>NZ_JBRJHM010000001.1:1852500-6800911 GCF_053629015.1 Pseudomonas sp. F-14 TE3623
ACGAAAGTAGGTCTTAGTGATCCGGTGGTTCTGTATGGAAGGGCCATCGCTCAACGGATAAAAGGTACTCCGGGGATAACAGGCTGATACCGCCCAAGAGTTCATATCGACGGCGGTGTTTGGCACCTCGATGTCGGCTCATCACATCCTGGGGCTGAAGCCGGTCCCAAGGGTATGGCTGTTCGCCATTTAAAGTGGTACGCGAGCTGGGTTTAGAACGTCGTGAGACAGTTCGGTCCCTATCTGCCGTGGACGTTTGAGATTTGAGAGGGGCTGCTCCTAGTACGAGAGGACCGGAGTGGACGAACCTCTGGTGTTCCGGTTGTCACGCCAGTGGCATTGCCGGGTAGCTATGTTCGGAATAGATAACCGCTGAAAGCATCTAAGCGGGAAACTAGCCTCAAGATGAGATCTCACTGGGACCTTGAGTCCCCTGAAGGGCCGTCGAAGACTACGACGTTGATAGGTTGGGTGTGTAAGCGCTGTGAGGCGTTGAGCTAACCAATACTAATTGCCCGTGAGGCTTGACCATATAACACCCAAGCAATTTGCTGACCTGAAAAGGCACCAGATTGCGGTGTGTGAAGACGAAACGAACCGAAAGTTCGAGATACTCACAAAACACCAAACTATCGCATACCCATTCGCTGGAGCGTGAGCCGCAAGGCAAACGAGCTGGCTACCGAATTTCTTGACGACCATAGAGCATTGGAACCACCTGATCCCATCCCGAACTCAGCAGTGAAACGATGCATCGCCGATGGTAGTGTGGGGTTTCCCCATGTGAGAGTAGGTCATCGTCAAGATTAAATTCCGAAACCCCTATCTGCGTATGCAGGTAGGGGTTTTGTTTTGTCCGCAGGAAAGTTCGTACCGTATCATCGGACCATCCACGGCTGTCACAGTCTCGCTCAGGCGTCATGTCGATGAGCATTTTCTTCATCGACATGGGCGCAGCCTGTCAAGGGCACGAAGGTGATGCAGGGTTTTCGAGATCACGGCCCAAGAGCTGGTCGCGGCCGACGAATACGAGGTGGCGGACTATAAACGCGTCAGTGTGACCCTCAAGTCAGGCATCAGCGCCTGGGTCTATGTGCGAGCATGATTGCTGGTAAGGGCTGCAGCCACTGTGCGAGGGGAAATAGATTTGTCTCAGTTTCGCTGTAGGCTTCGGGCGGGATGATGACCGGAAGACTTCCATCCTCCGTATCATCACCCTGAAATCAAGGCTGCGACTGGCTGCTCGCTCTCATGACCCCCGCCTCACCATTAGCCACGAGCCAACGAAACAGCTCGGCCACCGACACCGTGTGGCTGCGCTCTATCCAGCGTACCAGCGCCGGCCCGTAGTGTTCGGTGTAGCGGGTGAGCACCAGTTGGCGACAGTCCGGTGACAGGCGCAGGGTGATTTCTCGACAATGCAGATTGGTAGGGTCATCCCGGATCACCCGTTGCTGCAGAGTCAGGCTATTGCTTTCAGAACCCATCGGCCGGTGCTCCTGTGCATTTAGGAGTGGTGTTCTCTGGCGAGCCTTGTTTGCCATCGGCCACGTAAGCAGCGCGATGCTCGGCCACCACATTGCGCAACGCGCTGTAATAGTCCGGCAGTTTTTGCAGGCTGTCGGTCAGCGGTAAGGCTTCTGCCCGACCATCGACGATGCCACCGACAGTGCTGATAGTGGACAGCGTCTCCACGGTATCGCTATTGCTGCCGAACGGATCGACCACAAATCCGAGCACGCGGCCGGCAGCGTCACGACTGTTGGAGGTTCCGAGCAATGGCAGTTCGACGATCGGACCGTTGCCGATGCCCCACACGCCGAAGGTCTGGCCAAAGTCCGAGTCGTGACGCGGGATACCGGCCATGCCGGAGACATCGATTAAGCCCACCACACCTACCGTGGTGTTGAGCGCGAAACGCCCCAGGGTATTGACCGAGCGCATCGGGTTGCCTTGCAACAGGTCATTGATAAAGACCTTCGGTTCGCCAAAGTTCGCTACAAAGTTATGCACACCGGTCTGGAAAAAGTCCGGCGTGTAGCGGTAGCCGCGCGCGACCGGCGCCAAGGCGTAATCATCAACCACCCGATTAAACGCGAAGACGCCGCGATTGAACGGTTCCGCCGGGTCGTTCACCGAATAGGCGATGTCGGCGCAGGCCACGTCGGTGTTGGGCTGTGGCTGGCTGCTGCAACCCGTCAGCCCTGCGGCCAACACGGCAATTGAGGTGTTGCGGGTCAACCAGGGGGAACACTTGAAAGGCGACATGGATGCAAGTCTCAGGAGGAATTCGCCGTGATGCTGAGCTCCAAGCCTTGCGCAAAGATGTCTGGTTTATTGCGGTGCTGACGCTTTATTGCAGAGTTGAAATATATGACGCGCGGCGGTGAATAGTTTTAGATGGCGGTTCCATTCGCCCCTTAAGTGACCTTCGGTGAACAGCCTTTTAATTGTGGACGACGACCTTGAAGTCCTTGATCTACTGAAAAAATTCTTCGTGCAGCACGGCTACAGCGTCGAGGTCGCCACAGACGGTGCGTCGCTGTGGGCGGCCATAGAGCGCCAGGCGCCGGACCTGATCATTCTGGACGTGATGTTGCCCGGCGACAGCGGGCTGATCCTGTGTCAGCAACTGCGGATTCGACACGCAATACCGGTGATCATGCTGACGGCCATGGGCGAACTCAGTGATCGGGTGGTCGGCCTGGAGCTGGGCGCCGATGATTATCTGACCAAACCCTTCGACGCCCGTGAACTGCTGGCCCGAGTGCGTGCCGTGCAGCGCCGAGTGGACGAGCGCCGTCCGGTATCGCAGGAACGGCCACGGCCACTGATTGATTTCGCTGACTGGCACCTGGACGTCACTCGCCGTGAGTTGCGCTCGCCGGACAACGTGATGATCCCGCTGTCGGCCGGTGAGTTTGACCTGCTGCTGGTCTTTGTCGAACACCCGCAGCGCATTCTCACCCGCGAGCAATTGCTGGACCTGGCGCGCGGGCATTGCCATGAGGCGTTCGATCGCAGCATCGACGTTCAGGTCAGCCGCCTGCGGCGCAAACTCGAGTCCGACACCAAACGGCCGGCGATGATTCGCACCGTGCGCAACGGCGGTTACCTGTTCACCCCCAGCGTGACGCGGCGATGAGCTGGCTGAAACGGATTCGCGTCCGAGACTGGCCGCAAGATACGGTTGCGCGCTGGATCGCGTTGACGATCATCCTGGCCATGCTCATTTCACTGGCGCTCAACGGGCTGTTTATCCAATTGGCCGGCGTATGGGCGCGCCCGCCACTGACCGAAATCGGCTTGTTGGAAAAAGCCGCCGCCATCGCCCGCATCATCGAGGCCGCCCCGGCGCCACTGCGCAACCCATTGGCGCAAGCCGCCAACGAGAACGGCTTCACTGTCACTTGGCACCCTGACCGGCACGATCTCAACCTGCCGACAGTGGACGATCCGAAGTCTGACATCGGCTCGACCATCCTGCAGCCGATGCTCAGAGCCCCTGACCGACGCATCGAAGCCTATGAACCGGCCGACTGGACGGAGCACACGGCGGACGCGCATTACGCGCTGCTGATCGAGCTATCGGATTCATCATGGCTGATGTTCTCCGCACCCTCGCGCAGCTGGGGCCTCGACGAAGCGCCACGCTACCTGATCGTCATCCTGCTGGTGCTGATCTCCACCGCACTGGTCGCGCTGATCGCCACCCGCCGCCTCGCCACCCCTTTGCAGCGCTTCGCCGAAGGCGCCCGTCGCTTCGGTGTGGATTTCCGCGCACCGCCGATCGAACCGCTCGGCCCCCACGAAATCCGCCAGGCCATTCTCGCGTTCAACGCCATGCAGGCGCAGTTGCAACACTTCATTCGCGACCGCACGCAAATGCTCGCCGCCATCTCCCACGACCTGCGCGCTCCTCTGACGCGGATGCGCTTGCGTGGCGAATTCATCGAAGACAGTGAGCAACAGCAGCGGCTGTTTCGTGACGTGGATGAAATGCAGGCAATGATCAACTCGGCGCTGGAGTTCTTTCGTGATGATGCGCGGCTTGAACCGGCGACCCAGTTTGATCTGGCGGAACTGCTGCAAACGTTGCTTGATGATTATCGAGATCAGGGCGTCGACATTACGTTCAGCGGGCCGCTGCGGTTGGTGTATTTCGGGCGTCCGTTGGGGCTGAAACGGGTGATTACCAACTTGCTCGACAACGCTATCAAGTACGGCAGTGAGCCGGGGATTGAGCTGAACCCGAGCGCTGGCCAGGTGCGGATCAAAGTACTGGATCGTGGGCCGGGTATTCCAGATACCTGCCTTGAGCAAGTGTTTGTGCCGTTCTTCCGGATGGAAGGCTCGCGGAATAAAAGCACTGGGGGTGTTGGTTTGGGGTTATCGGCGGCGCGGGCGATTGTGCTGGAGCACGGAGGCGAGCTGACACTGCGAAATCGGTCGAAGAGCGGGTTGGAAGCGTTGGTGGTGTTGCCGGTGCATTAGTCCCGAAAGACTCGCAATACTGCTCACCTGTGGCGAGGGAGCAAGCTCCCTCGCCACAGGTTTTGAGTCAACAGGCAAAATCCTCCCCAAGGGATCGTGTAAACCTAAGCCTCCCAGCCCGCCCCACTGACCGCAGCCTGCGCCAGTGGGTGCAAGTCTGCCCCCTGATGCGCCGTCTGCCAGGCCAGCAACTCCTTGCGCATGCCGGGCGTCCAGTACATCTGCAGGTGATTACGCACGCCGAGCACGGCCTGTTGCTGGTCCGGTTCGCTGGCGAAGTACTGGGCGATCTGGTTGGCCATCTTGATCAGGTTTTCAGTGCTCATCGGCGTACCTCGGCTTTTGCTCCGGCGGTGCGTGCATGGCGGCGTTCGTCGAGCAGACGCTGTTGTTCGTCACTGAATTCCTGATAGCGTTTTTGCCACTCGGAAGGGTGGTAGACGCGGCTCACTTCCACGGCGGTGACCTTGTACTCCGGACAGTTGGTGGCCCAGTCGGAGTTGTCGGTGGTAATGACGTTGGCCCCCGATTCAGGGAAGTGGAAGGTGGTGTACACCACGCCTGGGGCTACCCGTTCGGTGATCCGCGCACGCAGTACGGTCTGTCCGGCGCGGCTGCCAATGCCGACCCAATCATCTTCGTTGATGCCACGGCTCTCGGCGTCGGTCGGATGGATTTCCAGGCGGTCTTCGTAGTGCCAGGCGACGTTGTCTGTCCGCCGGGTCTGGGCGCCGACGTTGTACTGGCTGAGGATGCGTCCGGTGGTCAGCAGAAGGGGATAACGACTGTTGACCTTTTCCTCGGTGGGCACGTAGCCGGTGAGCATGAAGCGCCCCTTGCCGCGCACGAATTCCTCGATGTGCATGGTCGGCGTGCCGTCCGGTGCCGCGGCGTTGCACGGCCATTGCAGGCTGCCGTGGCGATCCAGTTCGGTGTAGCTGACGTTGGTGAAGGTCGGCGTCAGGCTGGCGATTTCATCCATGATTTCTGACGGATGTTGGTAGTTCATCGGGTAACCGAGGGCGTTGGCCAGGGCTACTGTGCCTTCCCAGTCGGCCTTGCCGCCCAACGGCTCCATGACTTTGCGCACGCGAGAGATGCGCCGCTCGGCGTTGGTGAAGGTGCCGTCTTTTTCCAGGAACGAGCTGCCCGGCAGGAACACGTGGGCGAACTTGGCGGTTTCGTTGAGGAAAATGTCCTGCACCACTATGCATTCCATGGCCGACAGGGCCGCGGTGACGTGTTGGGTATTGGGGTCGCTCTGGGCGATGTCCTCGCCCTGGCAATACAGGCCCTTAAAGCTGCCGCTCAGGGCTGCTTCGAACATGTTGGGGATGCGCAGGCCCGGGTCGGGTTGCAGGGTGACGTTCCAGGCCTGTTCGAACTGCGCCCGTACCACCTCGTTGGAGACGTGTCGGTAACCGGGCAACTCGTGGGGGAAGGAGCCCATGTCGCAGGAACCCTGAACGTTGTTCTGCCCGCGCAGCGGGTTCACGCCCACGCCTTCGCGGCCGATGTTGCCGGTGGCCATGGCCAGGTTGGCGATGCCCATGACCGCGGTGCTGCCCTGGCTGTGTTCGGTGACGCCCAGGCCATAGTAGATCGCCGCATTGCCACCGGTGGCATACAGGCGAGCGGCGGCACGGATGTCGGCAGCGGCGACGCCGCAGACGGCGCCAAGGATTTCCGGAGAGTTTTCCGGGCGGCTGACAAACTCGCTCCAGCGAGCGAAATCGCTGCCCTCGCAACGGGCGTCGATAAAGGCTTGATTGAGCAAACCTTCGGTGACGATGACGTGGGCCAAGGCGTTGAGCATGGCGACGTTGGTGCCCGGACGCAGGGCCAGGTGCAGTTCGGCGCGGGCATGCACCGAGTCCACCAGATCGATGCGTCGTGGGTCGATGACGATCAGTCGCGCGCCTTCACGCAAGCGGCGTTTGAGCTGGGAGGCGAACACCGGGTGGGCGTCGCTGGGGTTGGCGCCCATCACCAGGATCACGTCGGCCTGCATCACCGAGTCGAAACTCTGAGTGCCGGCGGATTCGCCAAGAGTTTGTTTCAAGCCATAGCCGGTCGGCGAGTGGCAGACCCGCGCACAGGTGTCGACATTGTTGTTGCCGAAGGCGGCGCGCACCAGTTTTTGCACCAGATAGGTTTCTTCGTTGGTGCAGCGGCTGGAGGTGATGCCACCAATGGAATCGCGGCCGTATTTTTGCTGCAGCCGGCGGAATTCGCTGGCGGCGTAGGTCACCGCTTCATCCCAGCTGACTTCCTGCCAAGGATCGTTGATGTGCTTGCGGATCATCGGCTTGGTGATGCGATCCGGGTGAGTGGCGTAGCCCCAGGCAAAGCGTCCTTTGACGCAAGAGTGGCCGTGGTTGGCCTGGCCGTTCTTGTCTGGAACCATGCGCACCAGTTGGTCGCCTTTCATCTCGGCGCGGAACGAGCAGCCCACGCCGCAATAGGCGCACGTGGTGATCACGCTACGTTCGGGCTGACCCAGTTCGACCACGCTTTTTTCCATCAGGGTCGCGGTGGGGCAGGCTTGCACACAGGCGCCGCAGGACACGCATTCCGAGTCGAGGAAGTTGTCGCCACCGGCGGCCGCGACCCGGGATTCGAAACCGCGCCCGGTAATGGTCAGGGCAAAGGTGCCCTGGGTTTCTTCGCAGGCGCGCACGCAGCGGTTACAGACGATGCACTTGCTCGGGTCGTAATCGAAGTAGGGGTTGGAAGTGTCCTTTTGGTCCGCCAGATGGTTTTCACCTTCATACCCGTAACGCACTTCTCGCAGGCCAACCTGGCCGGCGACGGTTTGCAGCTCACAGTTGCCGTTGGCGGAGCAGGTCAGACAGTCCAGCGGGTGATCGGAGATGTACAGCTCCATGACGTTGCGCCGCAGCGTGGCGAGCTTCGGCGTCTGGGTGTGCACGCTCATGCCTTCGCTGACCGGCGTGGTGCAGGACGCGGGGTAGCCGCGCATGCCATCGATCTCCACCAGGCACATACGGCAGGAGCCGAAGGCTTCCAGGCTGTCGGTGGCACACAGTTTGGGAATGGTAGTGCCCAGCAGCGCGGCGGCGCGCATCACCGAGGTTCCTTCGGGCACGCTGATGCTGCGGCCGTCGATGTTCACGGTGACCTGCACCTGACTTTCGCGGGCCGGGGTGCCCAGGTCGATATCTGTTTTCGGGTCGAAGAGAGTGATCATTGGTCGGCCTCCGAGGACTGCAGACCGAAGTCGGCGGGGAAGTACTTGAGGGCGCTGGCCACCGGATAGGAAGTCATGCCGCCCAACGCGCACAGCGAACCGTATTGCAGGGTGTCGCACAGGTCCTTGAGGATGATCACCTGCTCATCACGACTGTTCTGGTCCGGCGCAGCCAGCAGGCGGTCGATCACCTCCACACCCCGGGTCGAGCCGATGCGGCATGGGGTGCATTTGCCACAAGATTCCTCGGCGCAGAACTGCATGGCGAAGCGCGCCATGTGGGCCATGTCCAGGGTGTCGTCAGCCACCACCACACCACCGTGACCGAGCATGGCGCCGATGGCGGCGAAGGCTTCGTAATCCAGCGGGGTGTCGAATTGCGACGGTGGCACCCAGGCGCCAAGAGGGCCGCCAACCTGGGCGGCTTTCAGCGGCCGGCCACTGGCGGTACCACCGCCGTAGTCTTCCACCAGTTCCCGCAGGGTCAAGCCAAAGGCCCGCTCCACCAAGCCACCATGACGAATATTGCCCGCCAGCTGGAAGGGCATGGTGCCCAGAGAGCGACCCATGCCGTAATCGCGATAGAACTGCGCGCCCTTGGCCAGAATCAGCGGCACCGAGGCCAGGGTCAGCACGTTGTGCACCAGCGTTGGCAGGCCGAACAGACCCTGCAAGGCGGGGATCGGCGGCTTGGCGCGGACGATCCCGCGTTTGCCTTCGAGCGAGTCCAGCAGCGCGGTTTCTTCACCGCAGATGTAAGCACCGGCACCGACTCGCACTTCCATATCGAAGGCCAGACCGCTGCCGCCGACATTGGCGCCGAGGTAACCGGCGGATCGGGCGATTTCAAGCGCCGCGCGCAGGGTGGCCACGGCTTGTGGGTATTCCGAGCGCACGTAGATGTAGCCGTAGCTGGCGCCGACGGTGATACCGGCAATGGCCATGCCTTCGATCAGCAGGAAGGGGTCACCTTCCATCAACATTCGGTCGGCGAAAGTGCCGGAGTCGCCTTCGTCGGCGTTGCACACAATGTATTTCTGCGCCGCCTGGGTGGCGCGCACCGTGCGCCACTTGATCCCGGCCGGGAAAGCCGCGCCACCACGGCCACGCAGACCCGAATCGAATACCTCAGTCGCGGTTTGTTCGCCACCGATGGTGATGGCTCTTTTCAAACCCTCGAAACCGCCATGATCCCGGTAATCGTCGAGGTATAGCGGCCGGGTGATGCCAGCGCGGGCAAACAACAGGCGTTGTTGTGTCTTCAGATAGGGCAGCTCTTCCACCAGGCCCAAGGCCAGCGGATGAGCAGACGGCTCGCCTTGCAAGGCATCGAGCACTGATGGCACATCGGCAGCCGTCAGCGGGCCGAAGCCGATACGGCCCTGCGGGCTGTCCACTTCCAGCAGCGGTTCCAGCCAATACAGGCCGCGAGAACTGGTGCGTTGCAACTCCAGAGGCGCAAAGCGTCCCCGGGCATGGGTGATCAAGGCCACCGCAACTTCTTCGGCACCCACGGCACGTGCGAGCGAATCATGGGGCAGATAAAAAGCCGGCATCATGCGTCCTCCCGGCAAGTATCGAGCAGGGCATCCAGACGCTCGGCGCTGAGCCGCGCATGCACCTGACCATCCAGTTCCAGAGCAGGCGAACAGGCGCAGGCGCCGAGGCAATACACCGGACGCAGACTGATGCTGCCATCGGCGCTGCTGCCGTGGTCATCCAGTTGCAGACGTTCGCGCAATTGCGCCGCGAGCTGCTCGGCGCCGCGGCTCTGGCAGGACTCGGCCCGGCACAGACGCAGGATATGCCGGGCGGGGGGCGCGGTGCGGAAGTCATGGTAGAAGCTGATCACCCCACGAACCTCGGCCTGACTCAGGTTGAGCGCGTGGGCAATCTCGGGGATGGCGGCATCGGGGATGTAACCGATGCCCTCCTGAATCTCATGAAGGATGGGCAACAGTGCGCCGGGGGAGCGTTTGTGGCGCTCCAGCAGGCTGTTGACCATAGGCAGGTGCAACATCTCATCAGGCATACAGCATTCCTCACGATCACGGACAAACCAGGCGGTTGTCGGTTGTCCGAAAGTGTCGGCTGCGGCAGTCACACCACGTCACGGTATCGTGGCATTTTCAGGCCGTTGGCCAGGCACCCTGAGCGGGCATCTTGTTGGGCCCGGTGCGGTCTTTGCCGCACCTCTTCAGGGCATATCAGGCAGCTTGCCATGCTGCCTTTGATTCATCTGCACCAAAGCGACGTGTTCGATTCTGTCTACGACTACCTGTTAAGTCTAGAAGAGCGCAGCCTGAGGCGTTCGCTCCCTGAGTATTTTTCAGGAAACCCTTGAGCTCGATGAGCGGAGTATCAAAACACTCACTTGGCGGGAAGGATCATCACCCACAACACCACCGTGGTCAGTGCCGCCAACACACTGCACGCTCCGGCGATCAAATGACGGACGATGGGGGATTCAGACCGATTGAACCTGGCGCTCACCAGAAGCCAAGTTCCAACAAAGGCACCTAAAATTGCCATCAATGTATAGAACATGAATACAACGCCCCGTGCGGAGTTTCCTCCGGGGACAAACCATCTGTTGAACAGAATCAGCACCGCAATCCCGACAATAAAACTACCCACGGCACCTGCCAGGTTAGCGAGCCACAGATTCATGGTGCCACGGTTTCTCACCACCCAAACCCACATCCCCACTGTCGCAGCGAAGAACACCAACATGCCGATTAGCTGCATTCAATCCTTTTCCTTGTTAACCATGCCCCTGAAACCGCCATTGGGCATCCTTGATGAGATGACGCGAGGAGGCACGAAATCAAACTGATAGCTCTGTGCTGAAGGGCGTTGGTGTTTGATGTGGGTTGGATTCCGAGTTGGAGATTTGTTTTTCATCGTAGGGGAAGGTGAATTCACCGGCAGGACATCGATGGTGGAGATTTCGAAGCTGATTTCTCCGCATTTACTGTGAGCTGAGTGATCGAAAGCCCCGACAATCTCGGGGCTAATAATGCCTACCCGTTAAGCGCAAATCCCTGTGGGAGCGGGCTTGCTCGCGAAAGCGCCAGCTCAGCCAACATCAATGCTGAATGCACTGCCGTCATCACAAGCAGTGGGCTCCCACAGGCCTTATGCCTTACTGACTGGCATCAGAACCATCCCGCCTAAGCACCTTTACCGCATCATCAATCACCGCCTTACTCAGCGCCGTCAAATAATGCGCGGCCCAAGCGTGGCGGTCGGTGTCCCTGGCGTAAGCAGCATCTTCGGTCAGCTTCTTGGCGAGAAACAGAAAATCAGAAGCCATGGCTAACGCGTCAGCGAGGGGAGCGCCGCTAGTGACGTGGAACAGGGCTTGATCCGCGCAGTAGATGGCGGGGGTTAGGCCGATGGTTTTAAGTTCGGGCATAAACCTAATGTTCGCCGCGTTTTATGTGACACACATTGACTTGGTCATTTGGCTACGGCAGCATTAATCCCAATCGCGCCCGATCCTCTGGTGCTGGCTCAGTCCGGCATTACGTTCGGGTCTTCTTGTTTTTGGAACATGGAAATTGTCTACCCAGCCTCTGGAAGCCGTTCCGTACATACCTGATTTGGTTGCGCTATTGACCAACAGAGGTATGTAAATTCATGACCCGTCTCGATGACGAGCGCTGTAGCATTGATAGTGGGGTGAACGTCGTCTGTCCCCCTTTTTCGCTTTTTTAAGAATGGGTGCCAAGAATAAGTTTTGCATTTAGCGTATCGAGTAGATCAAATGCGCTTATATATGGCACATTGAACTGCTGGCAAATATTTGGGATTTTGATTTTCTGACTTGTCGGAGGCACCAACACCTCGTGGGTTACAACTGTCTGTCTAGTTGCACACGCTTTTGCAATCAACCAAGGGTCGGCGCCATCGAGAAAGCGTATTTTTTCTGTTTGTTTAGGGAGAGGTAGATCCATGACAAACGCAGCGATCTGTATAAAAGTTTTCTGTGTGTTGGAGTCGTCGACAGGTAAAAAGTGGTTTGGCCTGTCTTTCGCCCATCTGGATAGTTCGTCGCCGTAGTCAGCTAGTTCCTTATATACAAGTGATACGCTGGAAATCTTGCCGGCATCGTATGCGCTGTCTAACCAGTCCCAGAAACCGGGGCAGAAACCCATCCGGTAGTGAGTATTTTTTGCCTGTATGTAGGAATTCGCATCTAGCAGATAACTCAAAATCCAAGTTCCTTTTTAGAATAGTCAGATAACTTATGCGGCTTCACGCCAATAAGGCGCGCTGCATCTCGATAAAGCATTCTTCCGCTTAATGCTTCACTGGCCACTGCTGTAGCAAGCGTTTTGCTAACACGCCCTGTCTGCAGTCTATTGTACGGCGGTGCTCCATTCTTGCTGCGAGCTTTGTGCTCAGCGATCTTTTTGGCGATAAATGCCCCATATTCGGATGCTGTTATGAGGTTGAAAGTAAGGGCGCGCCTAGCTACCACCCAGCCACTAACATGGAAGATTTTTGTTAAGTGGGGGATGTTTTCTTGCCACTCAATATCGGCGTCCCAAGAGGAAAGGAATTCGCGCCCGGGACTTAATAGCTCTGCCGCTACTGCATTGCACAAAATTTCTTCCGATCTGTGATTTGCAGGGTCACCATCAGACACGCCAGAACGACCTATCCAAATATGAGACAGTTCATGAGCTAGAGTGAACAGTCTTGCCTCAGGGCAATCAGCTGTATTGATAAATATGACGGGAGCTAATTTGTCGCTGATTGCGAAGCCACGAAATTCTTCTACAAACAAGGGCCTGCTCGTATTGTTGTTGACAATACTGTTGCGCATCACAAGTATGCCCGCACTTTCAATTTTGCTGACCAGATTTTTAAAGTAGTCATCAAAATCGCCGCGATTTGGTTTGTTGGGTATGCCTAAGGTTGCACGGATGTCTGCAACGATTACTTCGATGCTATCGCTCACCGAAAATTTTCCGACGACTCTATTTTCAGTGACGCCTTGGCTGATCAGGTAGTCGCGATACCATTCTTGTCTTTCCATGGCCCACCTAATGGTATCCATGAGGGCGAGACTGTATCCGTGGTCGCGTTTTCCATTGATCGTTCTGAGATCCGGCAGAGGAAGGCTTTCCTCTGGTGGCTGAGACAGGTAAAGGTACCCAAACGGGATGTACGTCTGCCGGGCGTAGTTCATGGCCTGGTTGAAGGAGGGCTTTTTCTTGCCTTGCTCCCACGCCAGCACATTGTCTTCCTGCGTGCCAAGACTTTTGGCCAGGGTGCTCGTGCTCAGGGATGCTCGCTCACGTGCCCATCGCAGAACGTGCGGATTAATCAGCGCTTCCATGTGTGATTCCGTTTTGGTGTCATGACCATTCCAGCAAAATGCCTCTACACAGCTAATTCAAACGATAGCCGTATCTGACTACAAGGGAGGGGCGCCGTCACGTATTTTCGGCCGCCAAGCGCTGCACATTTGTAAGCCCCGAAGAATTCGGGGCTCATCGGTCCTCGGGGGCTACCCTTCGGATTTCGCCGTCGCCTGTTTGGGGGCCGGTGCAGAAGTCCGATCCCGCGCAAGCACTTTCACCGCATCATCCACCACAGCCTTACTCATCGCCGTCAAATAATGCGCGGCCCAGGCGTGGCGGTCAGTGTCCCTAGCGTAAGCAGCATCTTCGGTCAGCTTTTTGGCGAGAAACAGGAAATCAGAAGCCATGGCTAACGCATCGCCGAGGGGGACGCCGCTGGTGACATGGAACAGGGCTTGATCCGCGCAGTAGATGGCGGGTGTTAGGCCGATAGTTTTCAGCTCTGATTGTTCGGTCATTTGCCACCTCCGATGACGGAGAGGCGGTGGGAGAGGGTGGATGGTGAGGCGATACGCGATTGGGGACTGCTTTGAGGGTACAGCCAAATTTTGTACGGATTGATGCTGCGCATTATCAGACTCCTTGATATGAGGAGCTGCCACGTTCGTTACCACACGAATGGGTGACAGCTGTGCGCAGGGTGGTAAACCGGGAATCAAGGAAACCGGCACGCCCGAGGGCGTCCCACGCACAGCCGCCATAACTCACGCTTGCAGGCATAAAAAAGCGCCGGCATACGTGATGGGGCGCTGTTGCGCCTTGAATAACTCGGGTTACCACACCCGGTCGCTGAATTGGCAGCGACGGTGAGAGGGTATCGTGCGGATTCCTTTGCCGCAACCTCCAACTAAGTTCAACGCAAGCTCTTCGCGCTAGAAACGGCTGGCTTCACCGCCAATTGCTGCAGCGGAAGACGCCGAAACTTTCTATTGCTACCCCGGTGTGACCATGGGGGCTGCGAAAGCTGGTGAAATAATCCGCATTCAACCCTTGAGTACCACTTTTGGAAAATGTGTAACAGGATCAAGATTGGTGATGGCTTTTGGCCCTCACTTGCCATGGATAGGGAATCATGAAAGCACTGATCAACGTGAGGCCTAGCCCAGAGCAAATGGCTTTGTTCGCCCGGAGTAGCGCGGGAGTAGAGGTCATTCGGGGGGCTGCCGGCAGCGGCAAGACAACTACTGCACTGCTGAAATTGAAATCATCGGCCGGGTTCTACCTGAACCGGGCGAAGAAGCGCCCACATCCTGTGCCGGTACGTATCCTCGTTCTGACATTCAATCGAACGTTGCGTGGATACATCGCCGAACTCACCGAGCGCCAATTCGCGGGTGAGCCTCTCGTGAACCTAGATTTCTTCACGTTCAACAAATGGGCTAAACATCTTACGGACGCTCAGAACATCATCAACATTAAGGCTACGGTTGATTACCTCAACGGTTTCGCTGGAGCCATGAAACTCGACCGAGAGTTCGTCATCGATGAGGCGATGTATGTTCTTGGTCGATTTGAGCCCGACAAGCTGGATGACTATCTAACGGCACGGCGTGATGGGAGAGGCGTCACACCTAGAATGGAAAAACCAGCTCGCCAGCGTTTGCTCGACGAGGTTATCCGGCCCTACAACGCAATGAAAAAGGCAAGCAACCACGTCGATTGGAACGACTTGGCGTCGATCATCGCCACTAAAAAAATGTGTGAATACGATGTGATCGTGGTTGATGAGACCCAGGATTTTTCTGCCAACGAGATCCGTGCGGTTTTGAATCAGAGGTCTGATGACGCAACAGTGACCTTCGTGCTCGACAGCGCTCAACGGATCTATAGTCGTAACTTCATCTGGGCTGAAGTCGGAGTGACCTTGAGGCCTGAGAAAAGCAGCACGCTGCAGACCAATTACAGGAATACCAAGGAAATTGCCCGGTTCGCCAGTGCATTGCTTACTGGCATCACATTGGATGACAACGGCACGATGCCCAATTTCGACAGTGCCAGATCAAATGGGGTTAAGCCCGTTGTGCTTTTAGGCGACTATCCCGCCCAGGTGAAATATGCGGTTGACTACGTTCGTCGGATAAATCTGGAGACAGAATCAGTAGCATTCCTCCACCCGAGGATATGGTTTCGCGATCTCAAGCCGCGACTTCAAGCTCACGGGCTGGAGTACGTGGAGCTCACAGGCGACCCCAACTGGCCCCAAGGTTCGGAAAACATTGCATTGTGTAGTGTCCATTCGAGTAAAGGCTTGGAGTTTGACCATGTCATCATGATTGGCCTGGACGGCAGCATTCTGGATATTTCGGGTGTTGACGAGGATGGCGAAGCTACCAAGGACGACTATGAGCTTTCGGCGAGGCTTAGGCGCTTGATAGCGATGGGAATTGGTCGCGCAAGGGAAAGCGTCATCCTTGGGTTTAAGCCATCCGATACACCAGATATCATGCGTTTCGTAGCAAACGACCTGTACACGGAAGTCAAGGTATGAGTATCGAGCAGTTCATTCAAGACCGAGGTATCGAATCGGTGGTGCATTTCACGACCAACCGTGGATCTCTCGGTGTGTTCGCCTCTGGAGGATTGAAGTCGCGACAGCGCCTGAATGCCGATCAGCAGTTGGCCCACATCTTCCAACCAAACGCCAAGCGCCGGAACAAAGACGCCAAATGGTTGGATTACGCGAACCTATCGATTAGTCGCATCAACACCAGCTTCTTCCAATACTCAGGTAACTGGCACAAAGAGAAAAACTTTTTCTGGTGCATTTTCGACTTTTCCCCTGAGATTATGCAACACGAAGGGGTCTGGTTCGCTACGACTAACAACATCTACACAGGTGTACGCCAAGCCCAGGGGCTTGCTGGCCTTGATGCTGCGTTTCAGGAGACCACCGTCCTTTGGGAGGGTAATATCGTTACCCGGTCAGCCAACCATCCATCGTTTCTCCCCACGTGTCCTCAAGCAGAAGTCCTGTACCCAGCCGAAGTGTCGACACAGTATCTTCAGCGGATTTATGCCCGATGCGATTCTGACAGTGATGAAATCGCCGCTCAGATGTATGCGATGGGGCATCGGGATATCCCTGTCGTTGTGAATCCTGGCCTGTTTGGCGATATCAAGTGAGCAATTCAATGTCCGAAAATCGACTCAAACGCACGATTTCTTCCGCCCTATGGTCGGCATACGGCGACGTTTTGGGATTTCCGACTGAGCTCGCCTCGGATCGAACTGTTCAGCAACGCATTGGCCAATCCAAAATTTCTCGTCCTGAGTCATGGAAGCGCCAGATTGGCGGACGCTTTGGGGCACAGATTCAGCTGCCCGCGGGCACCTACTCTGATGATACTCAGCTTAGGCTTTCCACAAGCCGTGCCATCACCGGCCAGGGTTATTTCGATGTTGAAGCGTTTGCCAAAATCGAGTTGCCGGTCTGGCAGTGCTACGCTTTAGGCGCTGGTCGTGGCAGCAAGGCGGCGGCCAATGCTTTGTGCAACCGCAGTAATAACTGGTTCGCAAATTTCTTTACTGGTTATGAAAATGGCGGCGGCAATGGCGCGGCGATGCGGGTTCAGCCTCATGTATGGGCTGCTGCCGATGTAACCAATAAAGATTCTTATCTTCCGGACGTCATTCGTAACGCTCTATGCACGCATGGTCATATGCGTGGCATCGCCGGTGCCGTTGTTCATGCCGTCAGCCTCGCCTACGCGCTCGATACAGGGAAAGTCCCGGGTCCTGAGCAGTGGCTCGAGTTAGCTGAAGATATCCGAAATATTCCACAGTTCATCGCCTTAGATAGTGAACTTTCAACCTTTTGGCTTCCGGTGTGGGAGCAGAAAAGCGGGCGCAGCTTGAGCGTCGCGGTGAATGACGTCGTACAGGAGTGGACTGGGTCAGTACGGGTCGCGATTGAGCTTCTCAACACCACGTCTCAGGCAGATTGCGCGGTAACCTACAACCAGTTCATTACCCTTGAAAACGGCTTGAGCAAAGAAGAGCGAGGGTCTGGGCTTAAGTGTGCTTTATTTGCAAACGTCGCAGCCTTCCTCGGCAGGCGATACGGTTCGCAAGAAATCATCGAGACGGTCGCCAACCTACTGGACAGTGACACCGATACGATCGGGACAATGGCCGGTGCACTTGTAGGGGCCGCCAACCCTGATGCCCAATTCATTGGCGCGATCCAGGATCAGGACTATATCGTCGCGGAGGCCACACGGCTGTATATGGTGAGCGAAGGAAAGTCCGCATTAACGTTCAATTATCCAGATACGCTTTATTGGCAAGTGCCACGCACAGCGATAGATATGCTCAAGCGTGATGAGAAAGGCCTCGCCCTAGCGGGGCTTGGCAGCGTTCAACCGGTGGGTGAGGTTTGGTCCGGGTTGCAAAGGAGCAATGTCTGGTGCTGGTTCAAACTGAGCTTCGGTCAATCGGTTCTGGTTCGCTATCGATCTGAGGCAAAACTGAGCCCGCCAATGCTATTGAATGAGTCAGCCCGTATGGACACGCCCGATATGTTTCAGCATAACGAGCTTCCTAATAATGCAGCTGCCGCGAGTGAAAAAGAACCACTCGTTCCGCCCCAAATTACTTCCAATCCAAAACAGACGGTTGCAACAGCTGCTTTTACACAACCCCCCAAGCTTACTCATGAAACGAATCATTCATCTCATGAGCTGCCGTTGGTGTCCTCCATCGACCTGGATGCCCTAACCAACGAAGCTATCAAAGGGTTTGACCCACAGGTAATTGGTAATCATCTGCTGATGCTTGCTGAACAGCCCAATGCCATTTCACTGTCTATCGCTTACACCTCGATCGTCATCAAGGCTAGAAGCGCTCGGTTGCGGCATAAAAAACCGCAACAGTAAGTAGGCCGGCCATCCCCATCGCCTAGGCAAGGGATGGCCATAGAGATGGCTAAAAGAAGGTCGCCCAGTAGCATACGAGTCGAAGGGAAAAAAGGTGGCGAAGACAAAAGGGAATAGATTTATCATTGGAAGTCGTGACCAGCGTCCGTCCGAGTATCGTGCATTCTCGCTTTAGGACGCCCGCCTTCACTCACTGGATGTCTTTCAGATAATCCTTGAGCGCAATGACCAGCGCTTCAAGCTGTTCCATCGTCCGCGCATTGCTGAAATCAGCAGACAACCGATGCAGCTCACGCCCCAGCGGCGTATCAACACCGCCTAAAGCTTCCATCGCCGAACTCACGCAGTGTGCCACTCTAAACTGGATACCCTCAACATCGCCCCTGCGCACCAGCAACCCAAACACCTCCCTCTCATAATCACTCATGATCGGATCATCCCGCAAAATCGGACTTTCACCTTCCGTCTCATAAGCCAGCTTGAAGGCGAAAAGGGCAACGGTTTCCAGTGGCAATTCCATTGTGTGAATCCTTGATTCGTTAGCCGAGCGGTTTGGGTTATAGCGCCTCAAAAGCAAGATCAAAAGATCGCAGCCTTCGGCAGCTCCTACGGGGCGGCGGGGCAAAGTCACTTTTCTACAGACGAAAAAAAGGCCTTGCAAAGCAAGACCTTTCTTAATTTTGGTGCCCGAGGGAGACTCGAATAATAGCATAACTGTATAATTAACATAGTTTTTTGCATGTGTACACTTCCACGTTGTACCGTGAAGTGTACACCCTATCTGCCTCCAATAAGGACTGGTGTGGATGGAAGCTTGATCGGATTTCTCCATCCAATTTCCGACGAGCTGTGAATAATATTTACAAGAGACTGGTTACGGATAGACTCCCTGGTCTGCCAAAAAATGCCGAACCGAACTCCTCGTTTCGAATCGATCGTGTCCAGGGCGCCCCGAACATTGTCGGCGACGTCCGCCGATCCCCGCATCTCTACCCAGTTCGAAAGCTCCATGATGGCGGCCTCCAGGGCGAGCTGGTTTTCGTTGATCTTAAATAGCAGAAGGGAGTAAGTCTGAGTTTGGCATTGTGCAATCCTCCGTGAAATTTTCAGCGTAGCAGGGGGATTACTGACCTAGGTAGGGAGTTGCGTATGGTCGGAAGGACGCCGGGAGGAGGGTGCATCCACAGTCGATTGCTGCCAGTCACGAAGGGCCGCAGTCGACCCAAACCGGTCATTCGCGATAGGCAGAAAACGGCCAAATGCGGTCGTTCTGTTGGCGCTGATGCGATTTTGACCTGGGTCAAAATCGCATCAGCGCCAACACTTTGCACCACATGGTGGATGTCATGACGCCACAGATTGGTACTAAGTAGCAATTGCCTGCTCGTCGTCGGCTCGGAGCTTGTCCAAAACTGAGCGTGCCGGACGCGGTGCACCGAGATGCAGGTAACGTAGCTCATCCATCAAGGCGCTCCAAAGTGAAGGGCCGCCCTTTTCCAGAACCTCTGCGCGCAAAGAGGCTTCCTTGCTCGGATGCGTGTGCCGGACACCCCAGGCAGCCATATGTGCGAGCAGAGGTACAAGCTGTATTGCCGCTTCCGTGAGGCTGTAAATTCCTTTCTGTTGATGATTTGGATCCGGACATCGTGTCAGCAGGCCAGAAGCGGTCAAACGCTTCAGCCGACTTGCAAGGATGTTCGTGGCGATGCCTTCCTGATTTTTCTCCAGCAGGACGCCGTAAGTGCGTCTGTTCTCAAACATAACATCGCGGATAACGATCAGGCTCCAGCGGTCGCCGGTCTGCTCAAGCGTCAGGTTGATCGGGCAGCCCGATCGTCTTGTTTGCTGCACTGCTATTCCCCTTAAATATCCACTTGCACTATGCAAGCAGCGCGAATATTATTCAACCACTTGCACTTTGCAAGTGCTAACAGAATCAAACATCTGGGCTTTTCAACACGGGTAACAGCGGCAATTCGGTGCTGCGTATGGCCGAAATGACGGTAACAGCGACTTGGCACGATGAGCTGGCGTTTCGCTGAAGATCATTACAGCTGTACGTACCTACATACCCACCACACACAATGGTTAGGAACACTATGAAATTCTCCACCATCACTTCGCGTACCCTGCTCGCGGTATCGTTAGCATTCGCGGGCACCTTCGCTGCTGTAGTACCGGCCCAAGCTGCAGCACCGATGCAGCACAAGCAGGTGCCGGGCTTCTATCGCACGATGATTGGCGACTATGAAGTCACTGCGCTCTATGACGGCGGCGGCAGTATCGACTCCAGCCTCCTACAAGGTGATCCCGCGCTCATTCAGTCCCTCTTGGCGCGCTCCTTCCAAAACGATCCCAAGCATGTTTCGGCAACCGTCCAAGGCTTCCTCGTTAACACCGGCTCCAAACTCGTTCTCATCGATACTGGTGCAGGCGGCCACTGGGGCCCTCCCACGCTGGGCAAGCTCGTGCAGAACTTGAAGGCCTCCGGCTACAAGCCGGAGCAGATTGACCTGGTTCTACTGACTCACCTTCACGCTGACCATGCTGGCGGTATCTACCAAAACGGGAAACGCGTCTTTCCGAACGCGACCGTGATGATGACGAAGGCCGACGCCGACTTCTGGCTGTCGAAGGAAATCATGGCCAATGCCCCGGAGGACGCAAAAATCTTCTTCAAGGTCGCACAGGATGGCGCCGCGCCTTATATCGCTGCGGGCAAATGGAAGCCGTACGAAGGCATGGCCGAAATCGTTCCCGGCATTGCACCGTATGCCATTCCCGGCCACACGCCCGGTCACACCGGCTACATGATTTCCTCAAAGGGTCAGTCGCTGCTCGTCTGGGGCGACGTTGCTCATGTTGGCGCCGTCCAGATGCCACACCCAGAAATCAGTATCGTCTTCGACTCAGACAGCGCATCGGCTGTCAAAACGCGTGAAGCCCTTTTGGTGAAACTCGCTGCGGATAAAACGATGATTGCCGCAGCCCACATGCCGTTCCCTGGCCTAGGCCGTCTTCGCAAAGCCGACAACGGCGCGGGCTACGACTGGGTACCGGCGACTTTCCTCGACCTGGAGTGAACTAACTATGACCTATGATTCAACTTCCATCCGTAAGCTCCGTGATGCGATGTTCGCCTTCGACTTTGCGCATCCCGTACGGACCATCGAGACGCTCCGCGTTGGCATGGAGGCAATTTCACAAGCAAACCCTCCGGCGGCTGACCTAATCGTCGAGACGACCGACCTCGGTGGCGTAGCGGCGGTGGCGATTACGGCTCCCGGCGCATCCAAAGATCGAGTCATCTACCATTTCCATGGTGGTGGCTGGGTGGCTGGCTCTCCTGCCTCGCATTTGGGCATGCTCGGAGAGCTGTCTCGAGCGGCGAAGTCCCAGGTCATCGTTCTGGACCACTCCAAGGCACCCGAGCACCCATTTCCAGCGTCCTACGACGAGTCCATCCGCGGCTACGAAGCACTGCGTGCGTTTGGCAAGCCGTTCGCCGTGACAGGTGACTCCAGTGGCGGTGGCATGGCTCTCAACGTTCTGGCCTATGCAGCCTCGAAGGGCCACAAGGACGCGCGAGCAGCGCTACTAATTAGCCCATGGGCAGACTTAACGCTGACGCTGCCCTCGTTAACGCAACTGGCTCACCGCGACCCAATGGTCAACGCGAGCGCGATGCGGGAGATGGTAGAGGCTTACGCTGGCAACCACGATTTGAAGGATCCGCGCATCTCACCCATGTTCGCCGACATGCACGGTTTTCCTCCGCTGCTCATACATGTCGGAAGCGACGAAGTACTTCTCGACGACGCGCTTGAAATTGACAGAAAGGTGCGCGCGGCCGGCGGCGAATCGCACCTTGAGGTCTGGCCGGAGATGCTGCACGTCTGGCACATTCAGACAGCCTCTTTACCTCAGGCCCACGACGCGCTCCAGAGAGCTGGCGAGTTTCTCGTCGGGCACCTCGCTGACTAGCACGCGCACGCACACTGCAAAACTGCAGACATTAGATAGGAGATTGTAATGACTACTGACACCAACCCACCGGGAACAGCATGGATGCAAATCGTAAAGAAAAAAGGAACCAGCGACTTCGCGACGTCGTTCACCGCTGACGCCAGCCTTCAGACCTCAGCCCTCAGTAAGGCCGTGGTCGGCCCGACACTCATCGGGGCATTTTTTGCCGCGACAAGTACGATGTACGAAGACTTCGTGTTCACCGCGGAGACGGTTGACGGTGCGAAGACTTACCTTGAGTGGGATGCCATCCACGGTGGTAAGCCGGTCGCCGGCACCACCATTGTCACTCGGAATGAGTCTGGCCTCGTCCACAATATCAAGCTCTTTCAAAGCCCGTTCCCCGTCGTTCGTGAGTTCTCGGCTGGCCTGAAAGAGCGACTCGAAGAAACACTCGGTCAAGACTTCTTTAGCTAAGCCGGGCCAATTCGTCGCCGCGTATTAGCTGAACAACACAACTGAGGAAACACTCATGCCAATTTTTCACGCCCACATTCCAGCTCAAAAATTCTCTAGCGAAGAGAAACGCGCGCTGGCGGATGCCTTGAATCTCGCTCTTCATGAAGCCATGGATACGCCCAAGGATGACCGTTTCGTCATCATCAGTGAGCACAAGGACGATGAGCTTTTCATCCATCCGACTTTTCCTGACATGAAGAGATCTGACAAGCGCATGGTCGTAACGGTGACGATAGGCACGAGCAGGACAGTGGAGCAGAAACGCAAGCTCGCGGAGTTGGTCACCCGTTACGCGGTAGAAAAGGTGGGCGTCAGCCAGGACGATATCAGCCTGATCATGTATGCCGTTCCCCTGGAGAACATGAGCTTCGGCGGTGGCAAGCTGGTCTCTGACATTGACCTCTCCATGCCTTGGGTAAACAAGTAAGAAATACGAAAGCCGCCCCGTTCTTTAGAAACGGCGCAGCAGAATTGACTCGAAACGAATGTCTCGTTCGTTTCTCAGGCGTGGGGCTCATGTGGCTCCGATCCGACACCATGTTCTGGACGGGTATCGGGATGAATGCAGCCATCACTTCGACCATGGTGTTGCGCACGCGCACTGAGCCGGAGGCACTGTAGCGGCAGTCCTTGCGCTCGTCCCAAAAGAGGTAAGCTATGACCGATTGGCATTTCTACGAACCGGCACAGGGACATTCCCTGCGGCACGATCCGCTCAACGCCATCGTCGCTCCGCGCCCGATCGGCTGGATCAGTACGGTCTCCAACGACGGCGTACGTAACCTTGCTCCCTACAGCTTTTTTAACCTATTCAGCTACAAGCCGCCGATTATCGGCTTTTGCTCGCTTGGCGCGAAGGACTCGCTCGCCAATGCGCGTGCGACCGGCGAGTTCGTATGGAATCTGGCGACGCGAGAACTCGCCGAGGCGATGAACGCCTCTGCGGAGATGGCGCCAGCGGACGTCGATGAATTCGAGTTGGCCAAGTTGGAGACGCTGCCCTCCGCAAAAGTACGGCCATCGCGCGTTGCGGCTAGCCCGGTGCAGTTCGAGTGCGTGGTCACCCAGATCGTGCAGCTTGAGGCGCAAGGCGGTGCGGCGCTCCCGGCGTGGCTGGTGTTGGGCGAAGTAATAGCGATCCACATTGACCAGCAACTGATCAAAGACGGCGTGTATCAGACTGCGCAGGCGCGCCCGATCCTGCGCGGAGGTGGGCCGGCCGACTATTTCGAAATCGGCGCGGAGCAGCTCTTCACGCTTGAGCGACCAGGCAATTGACCTGGCATCGAGTGACCGAGGCAAAAGGGTGGAAGGCATGAACTGCCGCTGCGCATAGGGTTTACGGCGCCGCCTGACCTCTTTCTACAAGGAGAACTTCCATGTTTCGACGTACCGATATCGCGTTCGAAGCCGAGGGCGGCGTCACGCTGCGCGGCTGGCTCTATATTCCCACCGGCGGCACCGCCCCCTATCCTGCCATCACGATGGCGCATGGTTATGCCGGCGTGAAGGAGCACGGCCTGGAGCCATTCGCTGAGAAATTTGCCTCCAACGGCTTTGTCGTCCTCCTGCACGATCACCGCAATTTCGGCGCCAGCGAAGGCACGCCGCGCCAGGATATCGACCCATGGTGTCAGATCGCCGATTGGCGGCGCGCGATCAGCTTCCTCGAAGACCAGGACGCCGTCGACGCGAAGCGCATCGGCTTATGGGGCACGAGCTATTCCGGCGGTCACGCACTCGTGCTTGGCGCAACCGAACGCCGCTTGCGTGCGGTCGTCGCGCAGGTGCCGACGATCAGCGGCTTCGAGCAAGGACTGCGCCGCATTCCGCCCGATGCTGTCGCCGCCATCGAGGATGCCTTCACGGCGGACGAGCGCGCGCAAGCACGCGGCGAGCCGCCGCGTAGGCAGGCAATCGTCAGCGCCGATCCGGCCGTCCCTGCTTCGTATCGCACCAAGGAAGCCATCGAGTTCTATCTGCAGCCCGTACCCGACGGCGCCTGGGAGAACAGCGTCACGGTGCGCTCGACGCGCGCTGCGCGCATGTACGAACCGGGCACGTGGATTGCGCGCGTGTCCCCCACGCCGCTGCTGATGGTCGTCGCGCTGCAGGACACGATCACGCTGACCGATCTTGAGCTGGCCGCCTACGAGCGTGCCGTTGAGCCAAAGCGCCTCGTGACGATTCCCGGCGGCCACTTCGATCCGTACATCACCAGATTCGATCAATCAAGTACCGCCGCGCTGGACTGGTTCAAGGAACGCCTCTCCTAACCTCAACTTGCGACAACGCAGGAGCCCGACATGTCTCATCTCACCCATACCATCGAGAACGGCATAGCAACGATCATTCTTGATCGCTCGCCGCAAAACCGCATCGACGACCAGATGGTTGACGAACTGGCTACGGCAGTCAGCGCGATCGAACGCAGTGACGCACGCGTCGTGCTGGTGCGCGCCGAAGGCGAGAGCTTCAGCTTTGGCGGCGACATCACGTCCTGGCCCGATGACACCCCCCGCCAGTTGCGTGCACGCTTCGAGGGTTACATGGACGTCTTCAATCGCTTCGAACGTCTGCCCTTGCCTGTCATCGCCGTGGTGCAAGGCTTGTGCGCAGGCGGTGGTTTCGAACTGGCGTTGCGTGCCGATGTAATCTTTGCCGCCGAAAGCGCAACATTCTGCCATCCGGAACAGTCGCTTGCCTTAGTGACCCTGTTGGGCGGCATATGCCGCGTCGCCGAGCGCGCAGGACGCGTACGTGCCATGGAATGGGCGCTGACTTCCGAGCGTGTCCCCGCAGCGACAATGGAGCGCTTCGGGGTAATCAACCACGTTGTCGCCGATGCCGAACTGCTTACAGCGGCGCATGCCTTCGCCGCGAAGTTCGTGCATGGCCCCACACGCGCCCACGCCGCTCACAAGGCCTTGCTGCGCGCCTGGGCCAACGGCGGTGTCCAGGCGGCCGACGATGTGATGTTCAACATTGCCATGCCCTTATTCGAGACAGAAGACGTGAAGAACGGGCTTGCTTCGGCCATCAAGGCCCTGAAGGCCGGTACGCCGCGTCTGGAGCTCGAATTCAAGGGTCGTTGATTTCCGCTACGCAAACCGAGTCAAGGAACGGAACATGCAGGAATTGCTGGCGCGGGTGGTCGAGGCGCATGAGAGGATCGGTGCGCTGGAAGCGGCATGAACCGCACAGCGTCACTATCGTTACCGGGGCGCACTACGGGCGCTGGAGGCACTGGTTCATGATGTCAATCCGCGTACCGTTTCTGTGCGCATGCACATCCGAACGGGTCGCGATTGAAACGCTCCAGGGTGAAGTCGTGCAAGAGCGCAGGGATGCGCGGTTCGAGACACCGATCAATGCTGCGCAGAAGGTGATTGGCTGGGATGTGATCTTCAAGGTGGAACGAGTAAAACAGCCGTTCCTGCCCACTCGATAACTGTCCCATCATGCTGCGTGCTTCCCTGCTGGCCAATGTAGAGATTTTGCCGCAGGCCAGGCAGGGGAGTTACTTTTTCAACAGAATCGGCCGATTTCAGCCCTTCGTGACAGGCAGAAATCGACCCCTAACTGCCGCTCGCAACCGGCAGAGATAACCCCGTATGCGAGCGAGAAGCACAGTCATTTCGCGAATTTTGCGTACCGCTGAGGTATCGTCGCCCCCCCAGAATTAGATCGATCTCAAAGGATGAAGATGACATTGACTGTCGAAGATTTGGTCCGGGTGGCAATGGCCAATCCAATAAACGCTGAAATCACCTCACGCTTGCCTGCGCTCGGTTTAGGTCAGTGCATGCTTACGGCTGGTTGCTTGTTCCAAGCCATTTGGAATCATCGGTCGCGGCTGCCGCCAGCATGGGGAGTGAAGGATTACGACGTCTTTTACTTCGATGATGATTTGTCCTGGGAGGCCGAGGATGAGGTTATCCATTCAGTTCGGCGTCTGTTTCAGGACCTCGATGTAAATGTCGAGATCAAGAACCAGGCTCGCGTCCACCTTTGGTACAGCCAGCGATTTGGCGGGTCCTATCCTCAGCTTGATTCAACTAAAGACGGTATCGATCGATATCTGATTGCAGGTACGTGCATTGGTCTGGATGTGGACACTGGCGAAGTCTACTCTCCCAATGGGCTAGGCGACACGGATCAAGGGATTCTCCGTATAAACCCGAGAAATCCAAAACCAGACTTGTTTGCTCAGAAGGCGAAAAGTTATCAAGCTCGCTGGCCTTGGCTCAGGATTATCGATTCCAGTATTTGATAAAGATCGCACACCTTCCCAGTACGATTGTGTCGCCAGGCGCCGATTTATTGCCGGCTTTGAATGACCTCTTCTGGCCGTTTTCTACCTGTCGCGACGGGCCGCAAACGACCCGAAGCGGTCATTCGTAGAGTCGCTCTTGCAAGTTGCTCGCTTATTTTCGATGCCAACTCTCGATACGCGCAATAGTGCAATCCATGAGCTCTACAATTTGGCGAGCGGCAGGTCTTCGTCCCGACATGCGCGATAGTATTTTGATCTAAGCGTTTCTAATTTACCGGAATTTTCTGGTCTACACTCGCATTAGCATATCTCGATCACAATACACAGGTATCAACTGAGGTTAGGTTATGTCCGATGACGGCTATGGACGCAGCAGGACAAGTATTTTTTTTCCAGTTTTCAGCATAGGGCAGGCAAAACTGGTGATTGTGTTGCTTCTCCTTTTACTGGTAATGGTCAGCGCCCTTGTGCCCGATACGGCTAAGGGGGGGTGGTTGCTGGTCCAGCAGATGATTTTGGTTTGTTACAAGGATATTGGGAGCATTAGTGAAGGCTCAAGGTATCCATTGGTAATAATGGTTAGTTTTTCTATGGCGATTATTTTGTCATGGGTTGCTGCTATTGTGATGTCATTGACTCGTCTTCACATGCATGCTTTACAACCTATTGAGAGTAAAAGCTATCTTGTAAGGGTTTTGAGCGTCGGGTTCATGCTAATGCTTTTGTTGGTCCCGCTGTTTCAAGTGTTGCCAAGTAGTGATCTACGTTACTCATATCATGTGCTTAAGACGATGTCGGGAAATCGATTATTGATAACTGGTGGGAGCGTTGCGTATTTTCTGCTCTCTTTGACGTTTTGGGTGTGGATTTTATTTGAGTTTTCTAACTTGCTGGGCCGGAGGTCGCCAACACGTAATTGAACTCTGCCATGGCCAAGCAGCAAGTCGCTGACCGTTTGCAGCCGATCGCAACTGGCTGCTTCTGGCCGTTTTCTGCCGATTGCGCGATCGGCCGGCTTGGGTCGATTACTGCCCCTCCCGACAAGCAGCGTTTGGCCAACTCCTGCCATTAGTGACGAGCGAGAGGCGCGTGCATTTAGCAGCTATCGTCATTGGCCAACTTTTTCAGGGCATTTCTCCATACCTCTACACATCGGTCCGGGTCACTGCCTAGAGCCAGGTTTTGGTGATATAGACTTTTTGAAATTTTGTGCAGCGTTACTCTGAAGTAATTTTTCTCAACATCTTTAAATGGAATAATGAAGAAGCTGCATAAATTAAGAAATTCTGGTTGGTGGGGCATAGTTTCCAAAGAAAAATCACCACCACTTTGTTGTATTTTGTTTTTGCTTTCTTGGAGGTGTGCCCAGTAATTTTGATCCTCTAGCCCTAGCAGGTTCACTCCAACCGCAATTAATAAATCATATTTTTTCTCTGATTTTTTTGGCGTTCTACGTATATTGGAGAACGCCCAGTTTTCTGCACTTTTCCCAGCGTGTCGATTTGCAATATTTATACGTGCACATTTTATTTCGAAAGTTAAGTTTCCATTTGGGGTTTTAATATGCCCATCACCAGGATCAAGGCAAATTGGATTGGTATTTGAGTATTTTATATCCGCATCACCATAACGCCCTACCGGAACGAATATTTCGTCCGTGGTGTATCCTGCGCAATTCATAAGAAAATTTTTGGTGATGATTTTCCCAAGTATATCGCCGTCCAAGTAGCGCGAGTACTCTGCTTCTTCCGATGGTGCATTTTTATCTAAGAAGCCTGCCATTTTATCTCCTGCCAACTATTGTCGGGCGACGCTGCCGTCATAACACCCTATTGAATCTCGAGTAACTTTTCTTTCCATACCTTAACTAGCTGATTTCATTAAGCAAGTAGCGTGAAGCGTCACTCGCCTCAGCGACGGGCGCGACATAGGAGAGCAGAAGCTGATTCGCCGTCTGCCGGCAGATCCTGTCAGAACTACAGTTTCGCCAATATCTTCAAATGCAAAAAAACTGCCCCTGTTTGCTCTGCAAAGCCATCCTAAAGCCCGATGTCACCGCCGGCGGTGGCTACATGAGCATAACTTATGTAGAACTGCTGGATGCTATATAATATTTGTGCAGCGTCAGCGCATTCAAGATAGCATCTCTCTCCCATGGCCTTCTGTGCGGTTCAATGTCATTTAATATAAATTTCTCGCCTTTCCAAGTCAGCTCGCTCACTGAACTGCCTGCGTCTAATTGGCCTGACAAATATTGCATTACATGGCAAAGCTCATGGATAAGCATCTCTACTGCATCATTGCTCGATGAAAACACCATCTTTATAAGAAACCAGTTTTTGTTGTTTGTATTTCTGGTGCAACATGTGCAGTCAATGACTGAGGTCGCATCCATGATTGATATTTTTGCAGCGCTTAGCACTCCTTCGTTTAACTCCGTATAAATCACCAGAAGCCTTGACTCAAGTGAGTTTATTACGCTGTAGAATTTATTGCGGAGACGCACGTCCCTAAATCTGTCATTGTCGTCATGCTCAATAAATACTATATCCATATGCAACTCCAGTGCATAATGCAATACTAGCTCAGTACTGAGTAATAATATTTACATGTGCTCGGTAGAAAATATTCATCATTCTCTTGTCTACTTTTGACTAGTTCCGGGTATTGTGATGGTCAGGGGCCGCTACACCATGGGCGGTACCGGCAGTAAACCAAGCATAGCACCTCATTTTCGATCGTTCCGGTCACCGGCTGCTTTTGGCCGTTTTCTGACCTTCGCTTAGGGGTTGAACTGCCAGGATTTTCCTAGACGATGAGTGAGTAATTGCATGGTCAGCAAATAGTAATAGCGCGTCGATTCAGTGCGCTGGTTTAGATGCTGATTCAAAAACCACGCAAGGTGTTTTCTCTGCCAAGTCCATGGATTGTCGCATTGCCAGCGCTCAGCGATCGCTGTTTGGATAGTCTTCGCCTGACGCAGGTGGCGTTGGCGTGTGGTATGTGACCCGGTCAAGACGCCCGCCAGGAACAGCTCCATATCGAATGCCGTGTTCATGCTCGACCACCAATGTAAGCCGATACCACGCCGATACGGCCGTGCCCCAGCTCATAGCTGATTTGTACTCGGGCCTCCTGATCGAGGTGTCGGATGAGCTGATAGCAATGGCCACCGTTGATAGGCGCGGGATGATGGGTGATTTGCTCGTAACGTTCGCATGCATAGGCTGCCCGCAATTCATGGAATCCTTTGAGGTTGTGCTTATGGAGGATGTCCCGTGCGGGGCCGACGATTCCCTGCAAGAAATCGAGGTAGCGTTCGTTCGGTGCAAGCAGGTTGCGGCTATCGTCGGGCGAGACCTTTTCGGCAAACCTCAGTGCGTCACGAATATGATCATCCTCCCTGATCCAGCGAGGTGCTGACGCGCCTGAACGGCCACCTTTGGTACCGTCCTGGATGTTGATCTTGCCGTATTGTTCGGCCTCATGCTTCAAGCGCGGAAGGTCGGCCAAAATCGCCTCGCGTAAGCGCATGCCTGTGGCTCGGGCCAGCTGCACGATGGCAGCCGCGCGCGGCAGTTGGTATTCGCAGAGCGCCTCGACGATCCGCTTCAACTGTTCACGATCCTGGCCTTGCGGGGCTGCTGTGCGGACGGTTGTGCGTTGCAGTCCTAAAGCCTTGCTCGGACTCGACACCTTCACATACTGATCACCTCGCAGCGCGGCCATGGTCCGATTCACACTGGATAATCGGTTTTGCGCAGTCGCGATAGCGAGCTCACCTTGTTCAACTTGCTTACGCAAATGTCCGACGTAGTCCTGCAAGGTCTGCCGATCAATTTGTCGCGCATCGTTAAACCCTGGTCCATCCTCCGACCGACACCACCGCACAAACACCTGCCACCGATCGCTGTGTGCTTTGACTGTCCCGTAATGCCCACCGCCAAATAGATCTTTGAGAGCCTGCGGCCCGGCATAACTCAGTTGCCGACCATAGCCAAAATTGCGCCCGTCCCGTCTACCGACCAATGCCATGATCAAACTCCTCTCGAAGCCAAACCTTTGAAGCCTTCCCCACGTCATCCCGCCATGGATGTTGAGTGTTATCAGGGATCAAGGCCCCTGCGACCTGTGAGGGTTGTCCACTGACGCGGGACTGACGGCTCTTTACGACCGGGAGCATGGGCATCTCATGATCTGGCCTCCTGAACACTTCCGGAGAAGTGGGCGGGTGGAGGCTGCACTGGCTGACGAGACCAACGCCGCGAGATCCTGAGTCGGGTGAAGGCAGTGAAGCGATGATCGGGGCATACCTGACTGTCAGTCAGGTGCAGTCCATTCCGTGGGCTGCGGCACCATCATCTGCATCGCTGTTGCTGGTGACGTCGGTGTTTGTCACGCCGATTGTCACTAGGGGAAATGCCGCAAAGCCTTGTACGAGTTGGGCTGCAGCAGCGGTAGGAGCGCCCGTCTCTTTCCGGGAGAAAGAGACGGGCGCAGGTTGGCGCAAGGAAATGGCCAAGCGAATAGGTTGCTGCAGGGCAGCTATGAAAGGGGGTGAGTTGCCGCAGTGGGCACACTGGTAAAAGTAGGCATCCATCACATCGCTGTGACCGTGCGAGCCGCCGGACGCTAATCGCACTTTGGGAGAACCACCACGGTGTGGCGTAGCCTTAGAGGTTCTGGCTACCTGGGTTGCTGTCAACGACAGCGTTTGCACGATCTTTTCTACGCGATCCGATAGACAGGGTCAATGCTCGATTTTTCGAGAATTCTGCGGCTGCGAATGGCATAAGCCGTCTATGGAAATCCGCGGTTTCTAGAAGACGGTTACGCTGATTTTTAGCTTTTTCAAGTGAGGCCCTTCCAAGCAGGGCGGCTTTGCAGCCCTGCTTGGAAGGGCCCGCGTGGAAGGCAAAGCTGTGGAGATTTCACTGACGTGTTAGCGCTGGAATGCGCCACGCTCATCTTCCAAGGCGCTGATGCCACCACTGGCCGAGTTAACTCCGAGAAGCTCCGAAGACTTACGCGACAGAAACTGATTAACCCGCGTATCAAACTGATCCCGCAGGCTCGCCGTAATCCCAACCCTGAGCGCATCGAGATAATCGGCATACCACTGCATCATGATCCGCCGTTGCGTCAGGTACAGCGCCTGGTTGTACTCCCCAGCAATTCCACCCTCGACATGAGCCAGTTGACTTTCAACATGATCCTTCAGCCACCCATGTTCGCGCAGCAGCGTGCTCGCGGTGTGGCGAACGCCATGGCTCACCATCCGCCCTTTATAGCCAATCTTGGCAAACACCAGATTGATCGTGTTCTCGCTGATGACGGGCCGTTTCTCACCACTACCCGGAAACAGGTAGCGGCTGCGTCCAGTGCATTGGTGCAGCTTGATCAGCATCGCGATCAGTTGATGAGGTAGGGGACTGACATAGTCCCGGCGCATCTTCATGCGTTCAGCCGGTATGGTCCACGTCCCTTCTTCAAAATCGATTTCATCCCACGTCGCATACCGAACCATGCCGGGTCGGCTCGCCGTCAGTATTGCCATCCACGAAGCAATCCTCGACGGCAACCGGCTGGTGGTCTTGCTCAGCGCCTGAAGAAATTCCGGCAGCTCGCTTTCACGTAAATGCGGATAGTGCTCAGGGGAAGGCGGCGCCAACGCGATGGCGTGAAGTTCTGAAGCCGGATTGTGTTCGCACAACCCCCGCGCAATCGCCTGACTGAAAATCTGCTTGAGCCAGGTCCGAGCCTTGTCTGCCACATTGAACGCCCCGCGCTTTTCGATGCTGGCCTGCAACTTCGCGCAGTCGGCGCGAGTAATGTGCTCCAGCTGCATCTCGCCGAGTGCCGGTAGCAGATCCTTGTCGAGGTAGTCGCGAATCTTCTTTAGCGTCGCATGGCTGCGGCCGGAGTCGGCCTTGAACTGATACCAGTACTCCGTAGCTCGCCTGAAGGTGTTGAGCCCAGCCTCCCGTTGCTGCTGCTTGTCATCCCGGCGTTTGGCTCCAGGATTGGTTCCTTCCTTGAGCAGCTTGCGGCATTCGGCAGCCCGTTCGCGAGCTTCCTGCAAGGAGATGCTCGGGTAGACGCCCAATGACATGCGCGCCGGGCGACCACGATACGAATAGCGGAAATGCCAGTACTTGTGGCCGTTCGGCTGGACTAGAAGGGCAAGACCCGAACTATCACTCAGCGTGTATTGCTTGTCGGCAGGCTTGGACGCTTTGACTTGCAAGGCAGTGAGGGGCATGGCTGTACACCTCCGGTTCTCGAACTGGAATCTGTACAGAAAATGTACCAAAAAGAGGCTGGCTTGCAAGGGACGGAGATGGAACCCCAGAGACCAAAAAGCCCGCAGTTAGCGGGCTCTAGGGTGTTGCGTAGACGCTGGTAGTCGTCTATGTACTGCAAATGGTGCCCCGAGGGAGACTCGAACTCCCACTCCTTTCGAAAACGGATTTTGAATCCGCCGCGTCTACCAATTCCGCCATCAGGGCTCAATGGCGGCGAAGTATAGAGATGAGATAACCGTTGGTCAATCAGGTACATGGAGAATTTTTGATATTTCCGCTAGACTTCCCGGCCCTGCTAGACGAACCCCATCATGCGCGTTGCTGACTTTACCTTTGAGCTCCCTGATTCGCTGATTGCTCGCCATCCTTTGGCTGAGCGTCGCGGTAGTCGCCTGTTGACCCTGGACGGGGTCAGCGGCGCCCTGGCGCACCGTCAATTCACTGATTTGCTCGAGCATTTGCGCCCGGGCGATTTGATGGTGTTCAACAATACCCGGGTGATTCCGGCGCGGCTGTTTGGCCAGAAGGCTTCCGGCGGCAAGCTGGAAATCCTGGTGGAGCGGGTGCTCGACAGTCATCGCGTGCTGGCGCATGTGCGCTCCAGCAAATCGCCGAAACCGGGTTCGAAGATCCTGATCGACGGCGGTGGCGAGGCCGAGATGCTGGCGCGTCACGATGCGTTGTTCGAGCTGGGGTTTGCCGAAGAGGTGTTGCCGTTGCTCGACCGTGTCGGGCACATGCCGTTGCCTCCTTATATAGATCGCCCGGATGAAGGCTCGGACCGCGAGCGTTATCAGACGGTGTACGCCGAGCGCCTGGGCGCGGTGGCGGCGCCGACGGCGGGGCTGCATTTCGATCAGCCGCTGATGGAGGCGATTGCCGCCAAGGGCATCGAGACTGCGTTCGTGACCTTGCACGTGGGTGCGGGCACGTTCCAGCCAGTGCGCGTCGAGAAGATTGAAGATCACCACATGCACAGTGAGTGGCTGGAAGTCGGTCAGGACGTGGTCGATGCCGTCGAAGCCTGCCGCGCTCGCGGTGGTCGCGTGGTGGCCGTGGGGACTACCAGCGTGCGTTCTCTGGAAAGCGCCGCGCGCGATGGCGTGCTCAAGCCGTTCAGTGGCGACACCGACATCTTTATCTACCCGGGCCGGCCGTTTCATGTGGTCGATGCCCTGGTCACCAACTTCCATTTGCCTGAATCCACGTTGTTGATGCTGGTTTCGGCATTCGCCGGTTATCCCGAGACCATGGCCGCCTATAAAGCCGCCGTCGACAACGAATACCGCTTTTTCAGCTACGGTGATGCGATGTTTATCACCCGTAACCCCGCACCACGTGGCCCCGAGGAAACAGAATGAGTCGCCAAAGTCGTATGTCGTTTGAGTTACTTGCTACTGACGGCAAGGCTCGTCGCGGTCGTTTGACCTTCCCGCGTGGTACCGTCGAGACCCCGGCCTTCATGCCGGTGGGCACGTACGGCACGGTCAAGGGCATGCTGCCGCGGGATATCGTCGCCACTGGCGCGGAAATCATTCTGGGCAACACCTTCCACTTGTGGCTGCGTCCTGGCACCGAAGTGATCAAGAAGCACGGCGACCTGCACGATTTCATGCAGTGGAAAGGCCCGATTTTGACCGACTCCGGCGGTTTTCAGGTGTTCAGCCTGGGCGCGATGCGCAAGATCAAGGAGGAGGGCGTGACCTTCGCTTCTCCGGTCGATGGCGCCAAAGTGTTCATGGGCCCGGAAGAGTCGATGCAGGTCCAACGCGATCTGGGCTCGGACATCGTGATGATTTTCGACGAATGCACCCCGTACCCGGCCGATGAAGACGTCGCTCGCGTCTCGATGGAGCTGTCGTTGCGCTGGGCCCAGCGTTCGAAAAATGCCCATGGCGACAACACGGCGGCGCTGTTCGGCATCGTTCAGGGCGGTATGCACCAGGATTTGCGTATGCGTTCCCTGGAAGGCCTCGACAAAATCGGCTTCGACGGCCTGGCCATCGGCGGTCTGTCGGTGGGCGAGCCCAAGCACGAGATGATCAAGGTGCTGGATTACCTGCCGGGCCAGATGCCGGCTGACAAACCTCGTTACCTTATGGGCGTTGGCAAACCGGAAGATCTGGTTGAGGGTGTGCGCCGCGGTGTGGACATGTTCGATTGCGTGATGCCAACCCGTAATGCCCGCAATGGGCATCTGTTCATTGATACAGGCGTGCTGAAGATCCGTAACGCGTTCCATCGCCATGATGATTCGCCGCTGGATCCAACCTGCGATTGCTACACCTGCCAGAACTTCTCCCGTGCTTATCTGCACCATCTGGACAAGTGCGGCGAAATGCTGGGTAGCATGTTGAATACCATCCACAATTTGCGCCATTACCAGGTGCTTATGGCTGGTTTGCGCGAGGCTATTCAACAGGGTACATTGGCCGCCTTTGTCGATGCCTTCTACGCCAAACGCGGGTTACCTGTTCCGCCTTTGGACTGAGTTTTCTGACCCCAAGATTCAACATTTGCAACTGGAGTGCTAAATGAGCTTTTTTATCTCTAATGCCATGGCTGACGCCGCTGCACCTGCTGCGGGCCCAATGGGCGGCGGCTTTGAGTGGATTTTCCTGGTCGGTTTCCTGGTCATCTTCTACCTGATGATCTGGCGTCCACAGGCCAAGCGCGCCAAAGAGCAGAAAACCCTGCTGGGCAGCCTGCAAAAAGGTGACGAAGTTGTGACCACCGGTGGTATCGCCGGCAAGATCACCAAAGTGTCCGACGACTTCGTAGTTCTGGAAGTCTCCGACACCGTCGAAATGAAATTCCAGAAAGGCGCCATCGCCGCCACGCTGCCAAAAGGCACGCTCAAAGCGATCTAAGTTTCAAATTCTACTCAATCGACGGGGCGCGCAAGGCGCCCCGCGTCATAAGCGGGCGGCGTGATGCTGAACAAATACCCTCTGTGGAAATACATTCTGATCCTGGCGGTGCTGGCGATCGGTCTGATTTATTCCGCTCCCAATCTATACCCTGATGACCCGGCCATTCAGGTCAGCGGTGCAAGCACTGCACTGCAGGTCACTCAGGCTGATCTGGATCGTGTGAGCACCGCGCTCAAGGAATCCGGGATCAACGTCAAGGCGGCCACCCTGGCTGCGGGCGGCAAGGGCGGTCTGATCCGTCTGACCAAGGCTGAAGATCAGCTGCCAGCCAAAGACGTCGTGCGCAAGGCATTGGGTGATGACTACGTCGTTGCACTGAACCTGGCACAAACCACCCCGCAATGGCTGCGCAGCCTTGGCGCGCACCCGATGAAGCTGGGTCTGGACTTGTCCGGTGGTGTGCACTTCCTGCTGGAAGTGGACATGGACAAAGCCCTCGACGCACGCCTGAAAGTCTACGAAGGCGACGTCAAGAGCCTGTTGCGCAAAGAGCGTCTGCGCTATCGCAGCCTGCCGCAACTGGGTGGTGCCATTCAGCTGGGCTTCACTGATGAAGCAGCCCGTGAAGAAGCGCGTGCGCTGATTCGCAAGAACTTCAACGATTTCGACATTGTTCCGGCCGACCTCAATGGCCAACCGGTACTGCGTCTGGCGATGACCCCGGCCAAGCTGGCGGAAATCCGCGAATATTCCATCAAGCAGAACTTGACCACGGTACGTAACCGCGTCAACGAGCTGGGTGTTGCCGAACCTATCGTTCAGCGCCAAGGCGCCAACCGCATCGTGGTTGAGCTGCCGGGCGTGCAAGACACCGCAGAAGCCAAGCGTATCCTCGGCAAGACGGCCAACCTTGAGTTCCGTCTGGCGGCTGAGCCTGGCGCTTCGAAAGCCACTTCCGAGTCGTTCGAGTTCCGTGAAGGCAATCGTCCTCCGGCACTGATCGAGCGTGGCCTGATCATCACCGGTGACCAGGTGACTGACGCCAAGGCTGGCTTCGGCGAGCAAGGCACGCCAGAAGTGAACATCCGTCTGGATGGCCACGGTGGCGAGCTGATGAGTCGTGCGACTCGCAACAACGTCGGCCGCAGCATGGCGGTGATCTTCATCGAACAACGTCCTGTCACCACTTACACCAAGCAAGTGGTCAACGGCGTCGAGAAAGACGTACCGGTTCAGACGTTTAAAGAAGAGAAGAAGATCATCAGCCTGGCGACCATCCAGTCGCCACTGGGTGCCCAGTTCCGCATCACTGGCCTGAACGGCCAGGGCGAATCGTCCGAACTGGCACTGCTGCTGCGTGCCGGTGGTCTGGCGGCTCCGATGTACTTCGCTGAAGAACGTACCATCGGCCCAAGCCTGGGTGCTGACAACATCACCAAAGGTATCGATGCATCGCTGTGGGGCATGCTGTTTGTCTCGCTGTTCATCATGGCCATCTACCGCTTCTTCGGCCTCATCGCCACCGTCGCGTTGACGGTGAATATGGTGATGCTGCTGGCCTTGATGTCGCTGCTGGGTGCCACGCTGACCCTGCCGGGTATCGCCGGTATCGTATTGACCATGGGTATGGCGGTCGACGCCAACGTACTGATCTTCTCGCGGATACGTGAAGAGATTGCGGCTGGCATGACTGTGCAGCGGGCAATCAACGAAGGCTTCGGCCGGGCATTCACCGCGATTCTCGACGCCAACCTGACAACCTTGTTGGTGGGCGGGATTCTCTTTGCCATGGGCACCGGCCCGGTCAAAGGCTTCGCAGTGACCATGTCCCTCGGGATCTTTACCTCGATGTTCACGGCCATCATGGTGACCCGCGCGATGGTCAACCTGATCTTCGGCGGTCGTGACTTCAAGAAGTTGTGGATTTAAGGGGCTGCCATGTTACGTACAATCAACTTCATGGGCGTTCGCAACGTTGCGTTCGGCGTCACATTGTTCCTCACGGCATTGGCATTGTTCAGTGTCGCCACCAAGGGCATGAACTGGGGCCTGGACTTCACCGGCGGTACGCTCATCGAGCTGACCTACGAGCGTCCGGCCGATGTCACCAAGGTGCGTGAACAGCTGGTTACATCGGGTTATCACGAGGCGATCGTACAGAGCTTCGGTGCGACTACCGATTTGCTGGTGCGCATGCCAGGTGAAGACCCGCAGCTGGGTCACCAGGTGGCCGAGGCCTTGCAGAAGGTCGGTGGCGACAACCCAGCGGTGGTCAAGCGCGTCGAGTTCGTCGGCCCTCAGGTCGGTGAAGAGCTGCGCGACCAGGGCGGCCTCGGCATGCTGATGGCGCTGGGCGGTATTTTGATCTACCTGGCTTTCCGCTTTCAGTGGAAGTTTGCGGTCGGTGCGATCGTGTCCTTGATCCACGACGTGATCGTGACCATCGGCATCCTGTCGTTCTTCCAGATCACCTTCGACCTGACGGTACTGGCGGCGGTGCTGGCGATCATCGGTTATTCGCTCAACGACACCATCGTGGTATTCGACCGGGTTCGTGAGAACTTCCGGGTACTGCGCAAGGCCAGCCTGATCGAGAACATCAACATCTCGACCACGCAAACCCTGCTGCGGACCATGGCGACGTCGATCTCCACATTGCTGGCGATCGCGGCCCTGTTGTTCTTCGGTGGCGACAACCTGTTCGGCTTCTCCATTGCCCTGTTCATCGGTGTTCTGGCGGGTACTTACTCGTCGATCTACATCGCGAACGTGGTGCTGATCTGGCTGAACCTGAGCAGCGAGGACCTGATTCCTGCTGCGGCGGTAGAGACGGAAGTCGACGACCGTCCATAACGGTTATCGCTTTTCCAGCTGTAGGCCGAGAAGGCGCGAGTATTGAACTCGCGCCTTTTTTTATGCTCCAAGGCTGGGAGAAGCGCGGGTTTGTCCCGTCTGTGATGGTCAGGAGGTTCATGTGAACAAGTCGTTGCTGGTTGGTGCGGTATTGGGTGCTGTCGGTGTCACTGCCGGGGGTGCTGTTGCCACCTACAACCTGGTTAAAAGCGGCCCTGAGTATGCGCAAGTGTTGGCTGTTGAGCCGGTCAAGACACAAATCAAAACTCCACGTGAAGTGTGCAAGGACGTTACGGTTACCCGGCAAGCGCCGGTAAAAGATCAACACCAGATCGCCGGTACGGTGGTCGGCGCGCTGGCGGGTGGCCTGTTGGGCAACCAGATCGGCGGCGGTACAGGCAAGAAAATCGCCACAGTGGCCGGTGCGGTCGGCGGTGGTTATGCGGGTAACAAGGTGCAGGAAGGCATGCAGGAGCGTGATACCTACACCACCACTCAAACCCGCTGTAACACCGTGAATGACATCAGCGACAAGGTTGTAGGCTACGACGTTCGTTATTCGCTGGATGGCAAGGAAGGCAAAGTGCGGATGGATCGCGATCCGGGCAACCAGATTCCGGTCGACAAGGAAGGCAAGTTGATCCTGGGGCAAAACGAACCGGCTCAACAATAAGCTGAGCGCCTCAAGCAAAAAGAAGCATCCCGCAGGGGATGCTTTTTTTGTGCCTGAATTTTATGTTCACCGCCAGCGTGCTATGAAAGACTCTTCATTTTTCGCGGCCTTACGCCTGCCTGTCTGAGATTCCATGCCTGCCATCGATCATCCCCTGATAGACCAGTTCCTCGACGCCCTGTGGCTGGAAAAAGGCCTTTCCGATAACACCCGCGATGCCTATCGCAGTGACCTGGCCCTGTTCAACGGCTGGTTGCAGGAGAAGGGCCTGGAACTGATCAACGCTGGACGCGAGTTGATTCTTGATCACTTGGCCTGGCGTCTGGAGCAAAACTACAAGCCCCGTTCTACGGCGCGGTTTCTTTCCGGTGTGCGTGGCTTCTATCGCTATTTACTGCGGGAAAAGTTGATCGCTGTCGATCCGACATTGCGCGTCGATATGCCGCAATTGGGTAGGCCGTTGCCTAAATCCTTGTCGGAAGCCGATGTGGAAGCGCTACTGGCAGCGCCAGACCTGAGCGAAGCCATCGGTCAGCGTGACCGCGCCATGCTTGAGGTGCTTTATGCCTGTGGTTTGCGGGTCACGGAACTGATCAGCCTGACGCTGGAACAGGTCAACCTGCGCCAGGGCGTGCTGCGGGTGATGGGCAAGGGCAGCAAGGAGCGGCTGGTGCCGATGGGCGAAGAGGCGATTGTCTGGGTCGAGCGCTACATGCGCGATGCCCGTGGCGAACTGCTGGGCGGGCGTCCCAGCGATGTGCTATTCCCCAGCCTTCGCGGCGAACAGATGACCCGCCAGACCTTCTGGCATCGCATCAAGCACCAGGCCAAGGTCGCCGGGATCGGCAAGTCGCTGTCGCCGCATACCCTGCGTCATGCCTTTGCCACGCACTTGCTCAACCACGGTGCCGACCTTCGAGTGGTGCAAATGCTGCTCGGCCACAGCGATCTCTCGACCACCCAGATCTATACTCACGTCGCCCGCGCACGGTTGCAGGACCTGCACGCCAAACATCACCCGCGCGGTTAATGCAGTTCCTGGAATGGAAATGCTTACCTGTGGTGAGGGGGCTTGCCCCCGTTCGGCTGCGCAGCAGTCGTGAACCGGGTTTCGCGGTCGATCTGATGAAATCGGGTGACAGATTTTGGGGCTGCTGCGCAACCCAACGGGGGCAAGCCCCCTCGCCACGGGGGCCTTATGTGGTAGGCTTTGCCGGTTTGTACGATGGGCGGTTATGACCCGGTGTTTTGGCACGGGCGTTCTGATCGTCCCATTTGTCCGCCTTCAGGAGTTCTCATGCGTCTGACCCAGATTTTCGCCGCCGCAGCCATTGCGTTGGTCAGCACCTTTGCCGTCGCCGATGACGCGGCCGACAAAGCCATTCGTAAAAGCCTGGAAAACCTCCAGCTCGAAGTGCCGGTAGAAAGCATTTCCGCCAGCCCGTTGCCTGGTCTGTACGAAGTCAAACTCAAGGGCAGCCGCGTACTCTACGCCAGCGCCGACGGCCAGTACGTGGTTCAGGGCTACATGTTCCAGCTCAAGGACGGCAAGCCGGTCAACCTGACCGAGAAGACCGAACGCCTGGGCATTTCCAAGCTGGTCAACGAGATTCCGGTCGCGGAAACCGTGGTTTACCCGGCCATCGGCGAAACTAAATCGCACATCACCGTCTTCACCGACACCACCTGCCCGTACTGCCACAAATTGCATGCCGAAGTGCCTGAGCTGAACAAGCGCGGCATCGAAGTGCGTTACGTCGCGTTCCCGCGCCAGGGCCTGGGCTCACCGGGTGACGAACAGCTGCAAGCGGTCTGGTGCTCGAAAGACAAGAAAGCCGCCATGGACAAAATGGTCGATGGCAAGGAAATCAAGGCCGCCAAGTGCGAGAACCCGGTTTCAAAACAGTTCGCCCTCGGTCAGTCGATTGGCGTGAACGGTACGCCGGCCATCGTTTTGGCCGACGGACAGGTCATTCCGGGCTACCAGCCTGCGCCACAAGTCGCCAAACTGGCACTGGGCGCGAAATAGTTTCGCATCGTCACGGTCAGCCTTGACGATCATGGTCTGGCGGCAACATTGTCGGGCCATTAATAGAGAGCCGCGAGTATGCGGTTGTTTTCACGGCCGGCCTTGAGTCGGCCGTTTTATGGGGAGTTCACAGTGAAACCGGTCAAAGTAGGCATCTGTGGGTTAGGGACCGTCGGTGGCGGTACCTTCAACGTACTTCAGCGCAACGCCGAGGAAATTGCTCGTCGTGCCGGGCGTGGAATCGAAGTGGCACAAATTGCCATGCGCACGCCAAAGCCTCAGTTCCAGACGACCGGTATTGCGATTACCAACGATGTGTTCGAAGTGGCCACGAACCCAGAGATCGACATCGTTATAGAGCTGATGGGCGGCTACACCGTTGCCCGCGAGCTGGTACTCAAGGCCATCGAGAATGGCAAGCATGTGGTCACCGCGAACAAGGCACTGATCGCCGTTCACGGTAATGAAATTTTCGCCAAGGCTCGCGAGAAGGGCGTCATTGTGGCGTTCGAAGCGGCCGTGGCCGGCGGCATCCCGGTGATCAAGGCGATCCGTGAAGGCCTGTCGGCCAACCGCATCAACTGGGTCGCCGGCATCATCAACGGCACCGGCAACTTCATCCTCACCGAGATGCGCGAGAAGGGTCGCACCTTCGAAGACGTACTCGCCGAGGCCCAAGCCCTGGGTTACGCCGAAGCCGATCCGACCTTTGACGTCGAAGGCATCGACGCAGCCCACAAGCTGACGATCCTGGCGTCCATCGCGTTCGGCATTCCGCTGCAATTCGATAAGGCTTACACCGAAGGCATCACCAAGCTGACCACCGCTGACGTGAACTACGCCGAAGCGCTGGGCTATCGCATCAAGCACCTGGGCGTGGCGCGCAGCACCGCGGCCGGTATTGAGCTGCGTGTGCACCCGACGCTGATCCCGGCCGATCGCTTGATCGCCAACGTCAACGGCGTGATGAACGCAGTGATGGTCAACGGTGATGCTGCCGGTTCGACCCTGTTCTACGGTGCTGGCGCGGGCATGGAGCCGACGGCTTCGTCGGTGATCGCCGACTTGGTGGACGTGGTTCGCGCCATGACTTCCGACCCGGAAAACCGCGTACCGCACCTGGCTTTCCAGCCGGACTCGCTGTCGGCCCATCCGATCCTGCCGATCGAAGCCTGCGAAAGCGCGTACTACCTGCGCATTCAGGCCAAGGATCATCCGGGCGTGTTGGCTCAGGTGGCGAGCATCCTGTCGGAGCGCGGCATCAACATCGAATCGATCATGCAGAAAGAAGTCGAAGAGCATGACGGTCTGGTGCCAATGATCCTGCTGACGCACCGTGTGCTGGAACAGCACATGAACGACGCGATCACCGCCCTGGAAGCCTTGGAAGGCGTGGTCGGCCCGGTCGTACGGATCCGCGTCGAGCACCTGAACTAAGCCGTTATCGTTCACCGGGCTCGCACGCGGGCCCGGCATTGCGAACACTGTCTATTGGAGCCAGTCATGCGTTATATCAGTACCCGCGGCCAGGCACCGGCCCTGAATTTCGAAGATGTCCTGCTGGCCGGTCTCGCCACCGACGGCGGTCTGTACGTCCCGGAAAACCTGCCACGTTTTACCCAGGAAGAAATCGCTTCCTGGGCCGGCCTGCCGTATCACGAGCTGGCCTTCCGGGTGATGCGCCCATTCGTGACCGGCAGCATCCCCGATGCCGATTTCAAAAAGATTCTTGAAGAAACGTATGGCGTGTTTTCCCACAACGCCGTGGCACCGTTGCGTCAGCTGAATAGCAACGAATGGGTAATGGAGCTGTTCCACGGCCCGACCCTGGCGTTCAAAGACTTCGCCCTGCAATTGCTGGGTCGTCTGCTCGACTACGTGCTGGAAAAGCGCGGCGAGCGCGTGGTGATTGTTGGCGCTACCTCCGGCGACACCGGTTCGGCGGCGATCGAAGGTTGCAAGCACTGCGAAAACGTCGACATCTTCATCCTGCACCCGCACAACCGTGTGTCCGAAGTGCAGCGTCGCCAGATGACCACCATCTTCGGCGAGAACATCCATAACATCGCCATCGAAGGCAACTTCGATGACTGCCAGGAAATGGTCAAGGCCAGCTTCGCCGACCAGAGCTTCCTCAAGGGCACGCGTCTGGTGGCGGTGAACTCTATCAACTGGGCGCGGATCATGGCCCAGATCGTTTACTACTTCCACGCGGCCCTGCAACTGGGTGGCCCGGCGCGTTCGGTGTCGTTCTCGGTGCCGACCGGCAACTTCGGCGATATCTTCGCCGGTTACCTGGCGCGCAACATGGGCTTGCCGATCAACCAGTTGATCGTCGCCACCAACCGCAACGACATCCTGCACCGCTTCATGAGCGGCAATCAGTACGTCAAGGAAACCCTGCACGCCACGCTGTCGCCGTCCATGGACATCATGGTGTCGTCGAACTTCGAACGCCTGCTGTTCGACCTGCACGGTCGCAACGGCGCGGCGATTGCCGGTTTGATGGACACCTTCAAGCAGGGCGGCGGTTTCAGCGTCGAAGAGGAACGCTGGACCGAGGCACGCAAACTGTTCGATTCGCTGGCCGTGGACGACGCCCAAACGTGCGAAACCATTGCCGAAGTCTTTGAGCAAACCGGCGAGCTGCTGGACCCACACACTGCCATCGGCGTGAAGGCCGCGCGCGAATGCCGTCGCAGCCTGGATATCCCGATGGTGATCCTCGGCACGGCCCATCCGGTCAAATTCCCGGACGCAGTGGAAAAAGCCGGTGTAGGAAAAGCGCTCGAACTACCTGCACATCTTTCTGATTTGTTTGAACGAGATGAGCGTTGCACCGTATTACCGAACGACCTGAAAGCCGTGCAGGCCTTTGTCAGTCAGCATGGCAACCGCGGCAAGCCGCTGTAACCGGTAAAAGCTGTCACATTTTGAAGCCCGTCTCCTGACGGGCTTTCTCATTTCTGCATGCCACACTTGTCGGGTTTCGTAAAAGAAGAGCCGCCCATGAAGGACGGGCGAGACGATCACCAAGGAAGTGGCAATGCTGTTTTTTAGAGGGTTTAAACCAGCCGTGTGCTGGATGTTTTTATTGGGCGCCCTGGGCTTTGGGCAATGGGTAAAGGCCGCACAATTGGCGACACATGAATCCCGGGAGTCAGCCACCGTCGCACGCATTGAGCTGGATGCTCAGGAGCGGCAATGGATTGCTGAACATCCGATGGTTATCGTGGCGTCGGCGCAGTACCCGCTGTATCTGTTCAAGGATGAGCACGGTCACTGGAGCGGTTTGAACAACGATGTGCTCAACCGCATCAGCGCCATGACAGGGTTGCGGTTCGTCCATGAAGAGTCGTTTTCCACCGACCAACTGCTGGAGCGGCTGGAAAGCGGCGCGGCGGACATGAGCACGACGCTGGCAATGAATGACGAGCGCAAGGTGTTTCTCGATTTCAGCCATGCGTTCGGCGGGGCGGGCTGGGTGCTCGTGGGGCTGGCAGGTACGCCAGCGTTACAGTCCCTGGAACAGCTTTCGAAAAGAGTCCTGGTGCTGCCGACCCGGCACGCCCTGGAAGGTGTGATTCGTCGTGACTACCCGGCGATCGAGCTGCGCTCGGTCAAAACCTACGCTGAAGCCCGGGCACTGGTGGAAAGTGGCGAGGCCTACGCCACCATTGAAAACGAAATCGGAGCGCAGCTCTACCCCTTGGGCCGGCTCAAGGTAGGGCATGCAGTGGAAGGCAAATGGGAGGCTGATCATTTGGCAGTCCGCAAAGGACAGCCGCAGTTATTGAGTATCCTCAACAAGGCGCTGGAGGCATTTCCCCCCGCCGAGTTACGCGCCATGCGGCTGCAATGGCTGAGCGGAATTGCGCCGGTACACGCGCCCTCAGCCTGGCAGCGGATAACCCAGTGGGGTTGCTGGAGCATGTTCATCGTTAGCCTGTTCGGCTTGCTCTCATTGCTTTGGAACCGTCGGCTCGCTGTACTGATCAAGCAACGTCGGGACGCCGAGAAAGACCTCAATGACCAGCTCGCATTCCAGCACGCGTTGATAGACGCCATGCCCGATCCGATGTTCGTGCGTGATCTGGAAGGGCGTTTGATCATGTGCAACAAAAGTTATGAGGAGCGCTTGTCGACCCGTTTCGACCAGGTTCAGGGGCGACAATTGATCGAACTCGACGTCTTGCCCAAAGAGACCGCCGAGCAGCTGCACGCCGAATTCATGGCCCAGCTCGGTACTCACAAGACCCGCTTCAGCGAACGTCAGTTAACGTTCAAGGATGGCGTCAGGGACATCTACCAGTGGACGGTGCCGTTCTACAGTGCGGACGGTCAATTGCGAGGACTGCTGGGCGGATGGAGCGACATCGGCAAGCGTACAAGGCAGGTGTGAATCAGCTGTTTTTTTACTGTCATCTTTACCGTGCATGCTCTAACTACCAGAGGCGCCGGTGCGCCTGCCGTTGGAATCCAGAACTTTCTTCTCGGGCCTGTGGTCATTTACTGTGGACACGCCCCAGGCACTTTGTTTTCGGACTATTGAGTGGTGATCGAGATGGAAAGTATCAGTCTATTGCTCGGTGAGGCTCTAAGCCCGTATCTGGTCAAGTTGACCCCATCGGGTGCCCATGGCGAATGCCTGGTGACGCTGAAGAGTACGAGCGGCGCTATCGTGGTCGAACGGGCGTTCAATCAGGCCCAGTTAACCGATAAACGTCTGCTGACGGATGTCGTCGACGGATTGCACCGCGACGTGCTGATCGCTGAAGGACGTCTGGAGCCCTGTGTCATCGCGGCGTTGCGCAATGCTGCTCAGGACAAGATCCTGGCCAGCCGAAATTGAATTGTTTTTTGTGGGAACCTTCCTGCGCCAAGGTCAGTCAGACCATGTAACAGCAGGATCAAGCATTGTGCTCCGGTGCTTGTAGCTTGTTGCCACTGGTCTTTATGTAGGCCACGTTTAACCCCGAGTCGTCTCCCCACTTCTCGGGGTTTCTTTTTGCCTGCGATTTGTCACTGCGCGGCCTGACGCTCGAAAAAGGCCCTGGTTTCTTCCAGGTAGTCCTTGCGTCTTTGCGGATCGAGCCAGTCGGCGTACAGCGGGTCCAGGCGCTCGCGGGGCAGGGCGCGCAATAGCTTATTGATTTCACTGATTGCCTGTCGCCCCTGGGGCGTATTCGAGCAACCGATGTACCCGGACAAGTATTTGCCCGTGCCTTTGACCGGATAGAATTCCAACTGCTCATCGGTAATATTTTCCTGACGAGCCTGGTAGCGGATTTCCGGCCAGTAACCCAAGACCACCTGCAAACGACCCAGGCGCTGCATCTGTAACAGACTGCCGAGGGCGTTGTTGCCGTAGTGAGGCGCCAGCACGCCGGGCGGCGCCTGTTGCAGCAGCGTGTCGAGGAACTGACCGTAACGGCGCTCGGCCACTACACCGACTTTTTCTCGACGGCTGGCCAACAGTGCTGCCAAATCGACTTCATCGCCAATGAGAAAGGGCTCCAGCACCGACCGATCTTCGCGTCGAATCACCAGCCCATTGCTGACCGCCCGGAAAGCCGGAATGGAAAAGGCGATCCATTGTTCGCGCTCCTCGCTCCAGATCAGCGAAGGGTCGCAGGTAAAGGATTTTTCATGGAGCATTTGCATGCCACGGGCGCGATTGACCCGCATCAGGGTGTGTTCGTATTGCGGCATGCCGGCGATCAACAGCGGCATCAGTTGATCGATAACCCCCTGGCCTTTTTTCGGGCCTTCGAAAATCGTCACGGGCGGCAGATCGCGCAGCAGCCAGAGCAAATGCTCTTTAGGTTGCGCTTGGGCCGGGGACATCAGTCCCGCCAACAGCCCGAGCGCCGTCAGCGCGCGACCTATGCCGGCGTAATCGATGACTGATGAAAGCAGGCGCTTCAGCTTAGATGGCCCCGTCTTCACGCAACCGTGTGATCTGTGCCGAGTCGTAGCCAAGGTCCTGGAGTACTTGCGCATTGTGTTCACCCAGCTGCGGCCCGACCCATTCGGAGCTGCCGGGTGTTTCAGAGAGTTTTGGCACAATGCCGGGCATCTTGAAGTCCTTGCCATCGGGCAGCTTGGCTTGCAGGAACATTTCCCGGGCCAGGTACTGCGGATCGCTGAACATGTCTTCGGCGCTGAAAATCCGGCTGGCAGGCACGTCGGCCTGATTCAGTTGCTCGATCACCGCGTCCAGCGGCAGTGAGTTGACCCAGCGATCGATCACCCCGTAAATCTCGTCGCGACGGCTATCGCGTCCGTCATTGCTGACCAGCACAGGATCGTTGGCCAGGTCTTCGCGACCGATGATCAGCATGAAACGCTTGAAGATCGCATCGCCATTGGCGCCGATCTGCACGTGTTTGCCGTCGGCGCTGGTGTGAATGGAGGAGGGCGTGATGCCCGGCATGATGTTGCCGGTGCGTTCGCGGATGAAGCCGAACACATCGAACTCCGGGACCATGCTTTCCATCATGGCGAAGATCGCTTCGTACAGCGCCACGTCCACCACTTGGCCCAAGCCGCCGTTGACCTCGCGATGACGCAAGGCCATCAGTGCGCCGATCACGCCCCAGAGCGCGGCAATCGAGTCGCCGATGGAAATCCCGGTACGCACTGGCGGCCGGTCCTCGAACCCGGTGATGTAACGCAAGCCGCCCATGGATTCACCGACCGCACCGAAGCCTGGCTGATCCTTCATTGGCCCGGTCTGACCAAAGCCTGAAAGCCGCACCATCACCAGTTTCGGGTTCAACGCATGCAAGACTTCCCAGCCCAGCCCGAGTTTTTCCAGCACGCCGGGGCGAAAATTCTCGATCAGGATGTCCGCTTCGCTGAGCAGCTGTTTCAGAATAGCCAGGCCGTCCGGGTGTTTCAGGTTCAGGGTCAACGACTTCTTGTTACGCGCCTGAACGAACCACCACAGTGAAGTGCCTTCATACAACTTACGCCATTTGCGCAATGGATCACCGCCGTCCGGGGACTCGATCTTGATCACTTCGGCGCCGAATTCGCCGCAAATACGCGAGGCAAACGGCCCGGCAATCAACGTACCCAATTCGATGACTTTCAGACCGGAGAGCGGTTTGTTGGAGAACGGCATGCTGAATCCTGTAGGACAAAGGCTGAGCGGATGCAGAGTTTTAACATAGGCCGACGTCTGTCGCCCAAAGTTGATCGCCTTCAATTCGTTGATTGCCTGTTGCATCGGTTAGACTTGCCGCCTTTCCCCGTATCAAGAAGCCCGTTCATGGCCCAGCCGTCCACGACCTACAAGTTTGAACTGAACCTCACCGACCTCGACCGCAGCGTCTACGAGAGCGTGAAGCAGACCATCGCCCGTCACCCTTCGGAAACCGAAGAGCGCATGACCGTGCGGCTGCTGGCCTACGCCTTCTGGTACAACGAGCAGTTGTCCTTCGGTCGCGGTCTGTCAGACGTGGATGAGCCAGCGCTGTGGGAAAAGAGCCTGGATGATCGTGTCCTGCACTGGATCGAAGTCGGCCAGCCAGACGCCGATCGCCTGACCTGGTGCTCGCGCCGCACCGAGCGCACCAGCCTGCTGGCTTACGGCAGCCTGCGTGTCTGGGAAACCAAAGTGATCCCGGCGATCAAAAACCTGAAGAACGTTCACATCGCCGCTGTGCCCCAGGAAGTGCTGGAAACCCTGGCCAAGGACATGCCGCGCGTTATCAAGTGGGATGTGATGATCAGCGAAGGAACGATTTTCGTCACCGACGACCGTGGTCAGCACGAAGTCCAGTTGCAATGGCTGAGCGGTGAACGCGGCTGATTATTTGCCGCTGAACCGCGTTACCCGGTTTTATCCTACGTATTCAAGAGAAGCACCTGTCACCCCATGCGCATCGAACCTCGCCTGTTGCCCGACACCCTGCCATTCCTCGGTGATATTCCACCGCTGCTGACCCGCCTTTACGCGGCGCGTGGCGTGCAGTCCGAGGCTGAACTGGACAAGAGCCTGGCGCGGCTGATTCCGTATCAGCAGCTCAAAGGCATCGATGCGGCGGTCGATCTGCTGGTGACGGCCCTTGAGCAGCGTCAGCGGATTCTGATCGTCGGTGACTTCGACGCCGATGGTGCGACGGCCAGTACCGTGGGCATGCTGGGGTTGCGCCTGTTGGGCGCGGCGCATGTCGACTATCTGGTGCCGAACCGGTTCGAGTACGGCTACGGCCTGACGCCGGAGATCGTCGAAGTGGCGCTGACCCGCGAGCCGCAACTGCTGATCACCGTGGACAACGGCATCTCCAGCGTCGAAGGCGTGGCGGCGGCGAAAAAGGCCGGGCTCAAGGTGCTGGTCACCGATCACCACTTGCCCGGCGATGAGTTGCCGTTGGCCGATGCCATCGTCAATCCGAATCAGCCGGGGTGCGAGTTTCCGAGTAAAGCCCTGGCCGGTGTAGGGGTGATCTTCTATGTGCTGATGGCCCTGCGCGCGCGCTTGCGCAGCCTGGGTTGGTACGAAAGCAAGCCGCAGCCGAACATTGGCGAACTGCTGGACCTGGTGGCGCTGGGCAGCGTCGCCGACGTGGTGCCGCTGGATGCCAACAACCGGATTCTGGTGCATCAGGGCCTGGAGCGAATTCGCGCCGGGCGCGCGCGGCCGGGGATCAAGGCGATCCTTGAAGTGGCCAAGCGCGACCATTCGCGCATTACCTCCACCGACCTGGGCTTCATCCTCGGCCCGCGTCTGAACGCGGCGGGGCGTCTGGATGACATGAGCCTGGGCATCGAATGCCTGCTCACCGAAGACGCGGGCGCTGCCCGTGAGATGGCCGCTCAGCTGGATGGCATGAACCAGGACCGCAAATCCATCGAGCAGGGCATGCAGCGTGAGGCGCTGGCCCAGCTCAAGGATTTGCCAGTGGAATCGATGCCGTTCGGCCTGTGCCTGTTCGATCCCGAGTGGCATCAGGGCGTCATCGGTATCCTCGCGTCGCGTATGAAAGAGCGCTATTTCCGTCCGACCATTGCCTTTGCCGATGCCGGCGATGGCCTGCTCAAGGGCTCGGGGCGTTCGGTTCAGGGTTTTCACATTCGCGATGCCTTGAGCGTGGTCGCGGCGCAGCATCCGAACCTGATCAGCAAATACGGCGGCCACGCCATGGCGGCCGGCCTGACCTTGCCGGAAGCGAATTTTCCGTTGTTTGCCGAGGCCTTTGACGCAGAAGTGCGTAGGCAATTGCGTGAAGAAGACCTGACCGGGCGCCTGCTGTCGGACGGCACTTTGGCGGTCGAAGAGTTTCACCTGGAACTGGCCCGTGCCCTGCGCCACGCCGGGCCTTGGGGGCAACACTTCCCGGAGCCGCTGTTTCACGGGGTGTTTCAGTTGGTCGAGCAGCGTGTTGTGGGTGAACGACACCTCAAAGTGGTGCTGAAGAGTGAATGTGGTTCGGTGAAGCTGGACGGCATTGCCTTCGGTATCGACCGTGATATCTGGCCAAATCCGACCATCAAGTGGGTTGAATTGGCTTACAAGCTCGACCTCAATGAATTTCGTGGCAACGAGACTGTGCAGTTGATGATTGCCCACATCGAACCGCGTTAAGCCCTTCGCGAGCAAGCCCGCTCCCACAGGATCTGCGCAAATCCTGTGGGAGCGGGCTTGCTCGCGAAAGCGATCTTTCTGACACCCAATCTCTCGGAACCCTCCCTCATCCCCCGATGTCGACTAGGCTCTAAGCACTGCTTGATTATCCTTGTGACGTCTTGTCGAATTTTTTGCCCGCGGGGGCGGGTGCTGCACCTTTTTCCTGTCACTCGTCGACTATTCAAACAGAACCCTGGAGCCTGCCCACTGATTCGAGAGGTGCCCCATGAGTCTGCTGCTTGAACCCTATACCCTTCGTCAATTGACCTTGCTTAACCGCATTGCGGTATCACCGATGTGCCAGTATTCCAGCGTGGATGGGCTGGCCAATGACTGGCATCTGGTCCACCTCGGCAGCCGTGCTATCGGCGGGGCTGGTCTGGTATTCACCGAAGCCACGGCGGTCACCGCTGATGGGCGCATTACCGCCCAGGACCTCGGTCTCTGGAATGATCAACAGATCGAATCCTTGCAGCGTATTACGCGCTTCATCTCCGCCCAAGGCGCCGTTGCCGGCATCCAGTTGGCTCATGCCGGGCGCAAGGCCAGCACGCATCGGCCGTGGCTCGGCAAGCATGGCAGCGTCAAGCCGGAAGACGGTGGTTGGGTCCCGGTCGGCCCTTCGCCGATCGCTTTCGACCCCCAGCACACCCCACCCAAGCAGCTCGATGACGGTGAGATTGCGGACATCATTCAAGCTTTCGTCGATTCGGCCAAACGGGCGCTGACTGCTGGTTTCAAAGTGGTCGAAGTACACGCCGCCCACGGTTACCTGTTGCACCAATTTCTTTCGCCCTTGAGCAATCAGCGGCGCGATCAGTATGGCGGTTCGTTCGAGAATCGAATTCGGCTGGTGCTGCAAGTCACCGAAGCGGTGCGCGCCGTGTGGCCTGAAGAGTTACCAGTGTTTGTGCGGGTGTCGGCCACCGATTGGGTGGAAGACGGCTGGAACCCCGATGAAACGGTGGAGTTGGCGCGACGCCTCAAAGATCTGGGCGTAGACCTGATCGACGTCTCATCGGGTGGTACGGCGGTAAACGCCGAGATTCCTACAGGCCCCGGTTACCAGACCCGTTTCGCCGAGAGGGTACGCAAGGAGTCAGGCATTGCCACCGGCACCGTAGGAATGATCACCGAACCGGCCCAGGCCGAGCACATTCTGCGTACCTGTCAGGCCGACATCATCTTCCTCGCCCGAGAGTTGTTGCGTGATCCGTATTGGCCGCTGCATGCCGATGACGATCTGGGCGGGAACAAGGCTATCTGGCCGGCGCAATACCAGCGGGCCACCCATCGTGACCAGCCGATTCATGAATCGGATTTGCGTGATTGAATGTTGCTGTAAAAAAAGCCCCGGTCGTGTTGACCGGGGCTTTTTGATTCTTGGGTCGGGATATTAGTTGGCTGTTCGGCCGTCTTCGCGAGCAAGCCCGCTCCCACAGTGGATCTTCATGGTGCACAGATTCCGTGTACGACAAAGTTCACATGTGGGAGTGGGCTTGCTCGCGAAGGGGCCATTTCAGACCCCGACTAACACTCAGGTGTACTTACGCTTCTCCGGTGCCGGCGGGAAATACTGGTACAACCAGGTTTCACTCAATGTCCGGTCATTGGTGCGAATGAACAACCGCAGCTCCACGGGGGCCACGCTGTCATTGGTCGGGTACCAGTCGAAAGTAATGCGGTAGCCCTTGATGTCATCAAGCACCAACACATTGAAGTCCTTCACCTGGCCGTTAGAGCAGGTCACCACCGGTTCGATCCCCGCGCCTTCGGGCAAGCGGTCCAGACCACCACCGGTAAAGTCCACGGCAAAGCGTCGCGCCCAGACTTCCGGGTAATGCTCGCCCGGCGCCCAGCCTTCAATGAAACCACCCATGCCCGAACGGGTCGCGTGGACCCGCGCCAGCGGCGTACTCACCGGCGGCAGGGCGCTCCAATAGAGCTTGTAGCCGTAGTTGAGAGAATCCCCGGCCGCGACCGGTTTTTTCGGCGTCCAGAACGCGACGATGTTATCCAGGGTCTCGCCGGTTGTAGGAATTTCCAGCAAATCGATGGAGCCTTCGCCCCACGCGGTTGTAGGTTCTACCCACAGGCTCGGGCGCTTGCTGTACCAGTCGACGGTGTCCTGATAATTGGCGAACTCGTGATCGGTCTGCACCAAGCCGAAACCTTTCGGATCGGTGTCGGCAAAGGCATTGAATTGCAGGGTGGCCGGGTTATTCAGCGGGCGGCAGATCCACTCGCCATTGCCGCGCCACATGGCCAGGCGATCGGAGTCGTGGATTTGTGGGTGAATCGTGTCGCACATACGCCGTTCATGGGTGCCGCAGCTGAACATGCTGGTCATCGGCGCGATACCCAGTTGCTCGATGGCGGTGCGGGCATTGACGTGGGCATCGACTTCCATCACCACACGCTCGGCTTGGCAATCGATATCAAAACGGTAGGCGCCGGTGGCGCTCGGCGAATCGAGCAAGGCATAAACCACGAAGCGGGTGCTGTCCTTGTCCGGGGTTTCGAACCAGAACTTGGTGAAATCCGGGAATTCTTCGCGCTTCTTGGCGTAGGTATCGATTGCCAGGCCGCGGGCCGACAGACCGTACTGGCCGGTGGCATCTACCGCGCGGAAATAGCTGGCGCCGAGGAACGACAACACGTCGTGCTGATCCAGCTCCGGGGCCTTGAACAGCTTGAACCCGGAGAAACCCAGATCGCCTTTGAGCTGTTTAGTGTCGACAGTGGTTTTTTCATAGTTGAACAGCGACGGGCGGAAATGCACCTCGCGCGCCAGTCGAGTCTTGGGATCGACGCTGTACATGCGCACCGGTTGCTTGAAACCCATGCCGACGTGGAAAAACTGCACGTCCAGCTGACCTTTCAAGTCCTTCCACAGCGAGTGATTACCGTCGTAGCGGATCGCGTTGAAGTTCTGCGGGGTCATGGTCGCCAGCGTTGGCGGCAGCACCTGCTTGGTGTCCTGATAGGGCTTGCCGGCGAGCTGTTTGGCCTGGCTCTTCAGCGCTTCGAAGTCGAACGCCACAGCGTCGCCATCAGCGGTGCTGCTGCCAGCCCAGGCGCGTGCAGCCAATAGGCCGGTGGCCGAAAGACCAGTGTAAGCCGCGATGGCCATGGAGGCTTTGAGCAAATTCCTGCGGTGCATAAGTACAACCTGTCGTGAACAATCCCGCGCCGTTCCTGGCACGTGCTGGATCAGAAATATCGGTTCGGACATGCCTTGGCCAAACGCAACGGACTAGGGGGCGTTCTCAGTTAATTTCCCCGGCGGGGAAATTAATTGAGAACGCCCCCTAAAGAGATGCCAAATACTTTAAACCGTTCGGTTGCAGAGCAAAAATGATTGATGGCACAGCGACAGCGCGGCAATGAAACAAGACATTTCAGGTAACGTTTCTCACAGCACTTTCTGATTTATAGGGCATATCTGCTTTTTTCGACTAATTACTCTAAAAACGCTTTTCAGCGCCGATTTAATTTCTATTCTATGGGGCATGACCGGTTTCGGCCCTTCAGACCGGTGGGTTCAGCGGGTACAAGGTGACCGCTGAAGTGATAGGGCGATGCGGTTTTGAAGTTTTCTCTGACGTATAGAAGGACATCGTCCATGTCGAAAGTACAAGGCATCACTGAAATATTAGGAATCTTCCCCTGCCTGGCCATCGGTCGGCGAAGGCGTCGGCTCAGTTCGGAGGAGTTGAAGTTGGTGGAGCGGTATCGCGAGCTGTCGGAGAGTGATCGGATTGCGATGCGGTATCTGGTGGATGCGATGCGCAGTGTTTCGCGGTTTTGAGCGGAGGAGGTTTCCGTGAGAGCCATTTGGCTTTTACGGAGTTAAACCGCCGGCGTCTGCCTTGATTGTGCGGTGAGGCATTCGCGGGCAAGTCGGATCGCCGCACCGCTCGCTCAGGTTTTGTGTCGATCAAACGACGCGATCCCTGTAGGCGCGAGGCTTGCCCGCGAAGCTTTTAATGCTTGAACATCACATGCCGCACAACGGTGTAGTCCTCCAGCCCATACATCGACATGTCTTTCCCATAACCGGACAGTTTCTGACCGCCGTGAGGCATTTCGCTGACCAGCATGAAGTGGGTGTTCACCCATGTGCAGCCGTACTGCAGGCGTGCAGACAGGCGATGCGCGCGACCAACGTCCGCGGTCCAGACTGACGACGCAAGGCCATAGTCTGAATCGTTGGCCCAGGCGAGTGCTTGGGCTTCATCGGTGAATTGGGTGACCGACACTACCGGCCCGAATACCTCGCGGCGCACGATCTCGTCGTCCTGTTGCACGTCGGCCAGCACCGTCGGTTCAAAGAAGAAACCGTTGCCTTCCACCGCTTTGCCGCCAGTGATCAAACGAATGTGTGGTTGCGCCATCGCACGCTCGACCAATCCGGTCACGCGGTCGCGATGTTGTGCGCTGATCAACGGGCCAAGCTCCGTCGATGGATCGTCCTGCAAGCCGTACTTGATACTGCTGACGGCCGCACCGAGCTTCTCGACGAACTGGTCGTAGATGCCTGCTTGCGCGTAAATACGGCAGGCGGCGGTGCAATCCTGACCAGCGTTGTAGAAACCGAAGGTGCGAATGCCTTCCACGGCGGCGTCGATGTCGGCATCGTCGAAGATGATCACCGGCGCCTTGCCACCCAGTTCCATGTGCATGCGTTTGACGTTGCCGGCGGTGCTGGAAATGATGTTCGAGCCGGTGGCGATGGAGCCGGTCAGCGACACCATGCGCACTTTCGGGTGAGTGACCAGTGGGCTGCCGACCGTAGGACCACGACCGAATACCAGGTTAAGCACGCCAGCCGGGAAGATTTCCGACGCCAGTTCTGCCAGGCGCAGGGCGGTCAGTGGGGTTTGTTCCGACGGCTTGAGCACCACGGTATTACCGGCGGCCAGGGCCGGGGCGATTTTCCAGGCGACCATCATCAGTGGGTAGTTCCACGGCGCGATGGAGGCAATCACGCCCACCGGGTCGCGGCGGATCATTGAGGTGTGTCCGGGCAGGTATTCCCCTCCCAGCGCGCCGCTCATGCAACGGTTGGCGCCGGCGAAGAAACGGAACACGTCGGCAATCGCCGGGATCTCATCGTTCAGCGCAGCGCTGTAGGGTTTGCCGCAGTTGTCCGACTCCAGTTTGGCCAGCTCTTCGCCATGGGCTTCGATGATGTCGGCGAGTTTGAGCAGCAGCAACGAGCGTTCTTTCGGCGTGGTTTGCGACCAGGCTTCGAAGGCGTTGTCGGCGGCCCGCACGGCGGCGTCGACCTGAGCTTCGCTGGCTTCGTTGATTTCTACCAGCACACGGCCGAGGGCCGGGTTGAACACGGCTTGGGCAGGGCCGTCGCCATTGACGAGTTGGCCGTTGATCAAGAGTTTGGTTTGCATGGCTATGTCCTCATCGAAGCGATTGTATTTCCTCTATGGGAACCGGATCTAATGTGGGAGCGGGCTTGCTCGCGAAGAGGCCATCACATTCAACATTGATGTTGGCTGACCCACCGCCTTCGCGAGCAAGCCCGCTCCCACATTAGATCTCCGTTCCAACAGAGGGTTAGTCGTTGTCCGTTATTTCCCGCCACTGCCCGCAACGCTCTCCCCACCTCGGGTCAGGTAATAAGCGCCGAGGATCGGCAGCATGGTCACCATCATTACCAGCATTGCGACGACGTTGGTCACCGGCACGTCCCGTGGGCGGCTGAGCTGATTGAGCAGCCACAATGGTAGGGTGCGTTCGTGGCCGGCGGTGAACGTGGTTACGATGATTTCGTCGAACGACAGCGCAAACGCCAGCATGCCGCCGGCCAGCAACGCCGAGCCAAGGTTTGGCAGGACGATGTAGCGGAAGGTCTGCCAACCGTCGGCGCCGAGGTCCATCGAGGCTTCGATCAAACTGTATGACGTTCGGCGCAAGCGGGCGATGACGTTGTTGTAGACGATCACCACGCAGAAGGTCGCGTGACCGACGATGATGGTAAACATCCCCGGCTCAATCCCCAAGGTCTTGAAGGTCGCCAGCAGCGCGATCCCGGTGATGATCCCGGGCAGGGCAATCGGCAGGATCAGCATCAGCGAGATGCCTTGCTTGCCGAAGAAATCCCGCCGGTACAACGCCGCCGACGCAAGAGTGCCGAGGACCATCGCAATCAGCGTCGCGATGGCGGCGATTTGCAACGACAACTTGATCGCTTCCAGCACGTCCGGCCGGGAGAACGCCACGCCGATCCACTTCAGGGTGAAGCCTTTGGGCGGAAAGCTGAACGCTGCGTCTTCGGTGTTGAAGGCGTAGAGGAAGATGATCAGGATCGGGAAGTGCAAGAACATCAACCCGCCCCAGGCGGCGATGCGCAGGCCTAGGGATGCCCGGTCTTGAGATGAAGCATCAGAGCGCATCGAAAGCCCCCAGACGTTTGACGATGGACAGGTAAATGGCGATCAGTACGATCGGCACCAGCGTGAAGGCCGCCGCCATCGGCATATTGCCGATCGCTCCTTGCTGGGCGTAGACCATGCTGCCGATGAAGTAGCCCGGCGGGCCCACCAATTGCGGCACGATGAAGTCGCCCAGGGTCAGTGAAAACGTGAAGATCGAACCGGCCGCGATGCCCGGAATCGACAGCGGCAGAATCACTTGCATGAAGGTCTGACGCGGCTTGGCGCCGAGGTCCGCCGAGGCTTGAAGCAACGACGGCGGCAGGCGTTCCAGTGACGCCTGAATCGGCAAGATCATGAACGGCAGCCAAATGTAGACGAACACCATGAACCGCCCCAGATGCGAGGTCGACAAGGTGCTGCCGCCGACGCCCGGAATCCCGAGCACGAGTTGCAACACCGGCTCCAACCCCAAGTGCTGAACGAACCACTGGGCCACGCCGCCCTTAGCCAGCAGCAAGGTCCAGGCGTAGGCCTTGACGATGTAACTGGCCCACATTGGCATCATCACCGCGATGTAGAAAAACGCCTTGGTCTTGCCGCTGGTGTAGCGCGCCATGTAGTAGGCAATCGGGAACGCCACGATTGCACTGGCGAACGACACGACAATCGCCATGCTCAGAGTGCGCAGGATGATGTCGAAGTTCGACGGCTGGAACAGTGCGGTAAAATTCGCCAGGGTCAGGTCGGGCGTGACCGCCATGGTGAAGTCATCGAAGGTGTAGAAGCCTTGCCACAACAACGTCAACAGCGAGCCGAGGTAGATCGCCCCAAACCAGAGCAACGGCGGCACCAGCAGCAGCGACAAATAAAGATTCGGCCGCCGGTACAGCAGGTTGGAAAACCGGCGCAACGGCGAGCCGCTGGCCGGGGTTTGAGGAACGGTCACGCTGTTCATCTCAGGCCCCGCCCACAACATTGTCGTGCAGCGGGATCATCGCTTCGCGCGCCCAACGAGCGCTGATGCGTTGCCCGGTCTGATGTTGCTTGCTGACGTCCAGCCACTGGACGTTGGCCTGGCTGATGTTCAAGGTCTGGCCGTTTTCCAGTTTCAGTTCATAGCGGGTGGCGCTGCCCTGGTACTGGATGTCATGCAGCAGGCCGCTGACTTCGATTTCATGGCTGGCCAGCGGGCCTTCGGCGAAACGCACGTGTTCCGGGCGGATCGAAAACGGCTGTGGATTTCCGCTCAACTGCCGGGCCAGATCGCCGCGAATCACATTGGAAGTGCCGACGAATTCGGCGACAAAGGTGGTCGCCGGTTTCATGTAGAGATGGCGCGGCGTGTCGACCTGTTCGATGCGGCCCTTATTGAACACCGCCACGCGGTCGGACATCGACAGCGCTTCAGTCTGATCGTGGGTGACGAAGATAAAGGTAATGCCGAGCTGGCGTTGCAGCTTCTTCAGCTCGCCTTGCATTTGCTCGCGCAGTTTCAGATCGAGGGCGCCCAGAGGTTCGTCGAGCAGCAACACGCGAGGGCGATTGACCAACGCGCGGGCCAGGGCTACGCGCTGACGTTGGCCGCCGGAGAGTTGCACCGGTTTGCGCTCGCCGTAGCCGCCGAGAGCGACCATGTCGAGGGCTTCTTCGGCGCGTTTTTGGCGTTCAGACTTGCCGACGCCTTTGACTTTCAAACCGTAGGCGACGTTGTCGAGTACGTTCATGTGCGGGAACAGCGCGTAATCCTGGAACACGGTGTTCACGTCGCGCTGATACGGCGGCAGCCCGGCGGCTTCGGCGCCATGAATACGGATGGAGCCAGTGCTCGGTTGTTCGAAACCAGCGATCAGGCGCAAGCAGGTGGTTTTGCCCGAGCCGGAAGGGCCCAGCAGGGAAAAGAACTCGCCGTCCTGGATATCGATAGAAACCCGGTCAACGGCCTTCACTTCGCCGAACTGACGGGAAACGTTGGAGAACTGGACTGCAAGCGTCATGGTGCGGAGCTCCAAGAATCTGAATCTTTAAAAGTATCGCGAGCAGGCTCGCTCCCACAGGGGAACGCGATCAAATGTGGGAGCGAGCCTGCTCGCGAAGAGGGCTTAACGACCGCCCATAATCGCAATGTAATCCTGGGTCCAGCGGCTATAAGGCACAAATTTGCCGCCCTCTGCCTGCGGGGTTTTCCAGAAGGCGATCTTGTCGAACTGGTCGAAACCGTTGGTCTTGCAACCTTCGGCGCCCAACAATTCGCTGCCTGTGCACGCCGCCGGAACCGCCGGCAACGAACCGAACCACGCCGCTACATCACCCTGGACCTTCGGCGTGAGCGACCAGTCCATCCACTTGTAAGCGCAGTTCGGGTGCTTGGCCTCAGCGTGCAACATGGTGGTGTCAGCCCACCCGGTGGCGCCTTCTTTCGGGATGGTCGACGCGACGGGCTGTTTCTCGTTCATCAGGCCATTGACCTGATAGGGCCAGGAACTGGACGCCACCACGCCTTCGTTCTTGAAGTCACTCATTTGCACGGTGGTGTCGTGCCAGTAACGATGGATCAGCTTTTGCTGTGCGCGCAGTAGATCGAGCACAGCCTTGTACTGCGCTTCGGTCAGCTCGTAGGGGTTCTGGATACCCAGCTCTGGCTTGGCGGTCTTGAGGTACAGCGCCGCGTCGGCGATGTAGATCGGGCCGTCGTAGGCTTGCACCCGGCCTTTGTTGGGTTTGCCATCCGGCAGGTTCTGCGCGTCGAATATCACGCTCCAGCTGGTTGGCGGTTGCTTGAATACGTTGGTGTTGTACATCAGCACGTTCGGGCCCCATTGATAGGGGGCGCCGTAGGTCTGCTTGTCGACCACATACCACGGTGCATCCTTCAGGCGCGGATCGAGATTTTTCCAGTTGGGAATCAGTGCGGTGTTGATCGGCTGCACACGTTTGCCGGCGATCAGGCGCAGGGAGGCGTCGCCGGACGCCGTCACCAGGTCGTAACCGCCCTTGGCCATCAGGCTGACCATTTCATCGGACGTGCCGGCGGTCTTGACGTTGACCTTGCAGCCGGTTTCCTTCTCGAAAGCGCTGACCCAGTCGTAAGCCTTGTCGGTTTCGCCCCGTTCGATATAACCAGGCCAGGCGACGATATCCAGCTGACCTTCGCCGGCGCCAACGGCTTTCAGCGGTTCGGCGGCCTGCAGGCTGGTGCTGGCCAGCAGTGCTGTGGTGATTGCACTGAGCAGTGCGGTCTTGTGCACAAGCATGGGTGAACCCTCTTCTTTAAATTATGGTCGGGGCAGTGTTGAACGGGGTGGTACGTCATGAACGGCTTGTTATTAGCGTAGTGCGCTTTGTGGAAGGCTGACTGAGGCCGGGGTGTCTTTGAATTTATCCAGCCTAGTGCGCGGTTCTACGGTCGACAAATCTTCAAGGCTGCATTCGATGAAATAGATTGCGTGGATGTGTTTCCGCCGGTTTGCCTGACAATTGAGCAACATCCGGAAGCACTCTCATCGAGAGATGTCGGGCACTTTCGATCTAGGCTGGTGGCCTTAATGATCCGGTTAACCCGAATTCGTGGAGGCAGCAAAATGAACACTCGTGGATTGCTCGATCAACTACTCAAATCCGGTCAGGACCTGTTGCAGAACAAGGCCGGCGGTACCCAGAACAAAGCATCCAGCGGTGGTTTGGGCGGTTTGCTCGGAGGCTCCAGTGGTTCGGGCGGCCTCGGCAGTGTGCTATCCGGCGCCGGCGGCGGTGCTCTGGCGGCTGGCGCCATGGGCCTGTTGCTCGGCAACAAGAAGGTGCGCAAGGTCGGCGGCAAAGTGGCGATCTACGGCGGCCTCGCCGCATTGGGCGTGATTGCCTACAAGGCCTATGGCAACTGGCAGGCCCAGCAGGGCACCGCAGCCACAACCGAGCCGCAAACTATCGACCGCTTGCCGGCGGCCCAGGTTGAGCAACACAGCCAGGCGATCCTCAAGGCGTTGGTCGCCGCGGCCAAGGCTGACGGTCATGTCGATGAGCGTGAACGTCAATTGATCGAAGGCGAGTTCACCAAGCTCGACAATGATCAGGAGCTGCAACACTGGCTGCACGCCGAACTCAACAAACCTCTGGACCCGACCGACGTCGCCCGCGCCGCCAGCACCCCGGAAATGGCGGCTGAAATGTACATCGCCAGTGTGATGCTGGTGGATGAGGAGAACTTCATGGAGAAGTCCTACCTCGATGAGCTGGCGCGGCAGTTGAAGCTGGAGCCGGGGTTGAAGGCGGAGCTGGAGAAACAGGTGCGTCAGGCTTCGGTATAGGTTTTTAGACCGATTTCGCGAGCAGGCTCGCTCCCACATGTTGATTACTGTCGCGCACAGGCTGCGTGTTCACTGCGGATCTACTGTGGGAGCGAGCCTGCTCGCGATGGCGTCCTCAGCCCCGACAACTTTCCCCCAATGACCAATCCACGGTCTGTTTCTGCCGAATCCCGGCTTTTTGTTGGCAGGATGAGAAGCGGAGCTCAGCATCTGATAAATGAAACACCACCCTCGGCTATACTCCCCCGCAATTTGAACCGCACCGAGGACTGACTGTGAAGAACTGGACGTTGCGCCAACGCATTTTGGCGAGCTTTGCGGTGATTATCGCGATCATGCTGTTGATGGTCGTGGTGTCTTTTTCCCGGTTGATGAAGATCGATGCCAGCGCAGACAGGGTCCGCACCGATGCGGTGCCCGGGGTGTATTTCAGTTCGATGATGCGCGGTGCCTGGGTCGACAGTTACAACCTGACCCAGCAGATTGTCGGCCTTTCCGGGCGTCGCGAAATAACACCCGCCGATCACGCTATGTACAAGAGCTTCGAAGAGCGCTTGAGCGAGCAGATGGCCAGCTACCGCAAGACCATTTTCACAGCGGAAGATCAGGCTACTTTCGACAAATTCGAAGCGTACCATCAGCTTTTCAATCAAGAACTGACGAACGTCATCGATCTCTATCAGCGCAAAGAGTACGAACCAGCGCGTCTTGCCCTGGAGCAAAAGCTCACCCCGGCCTGGGTTAATGGGCGCAAGCAGTTGAACAGCCTCATCGAGCATAATCACGATCTGGCTGAAGAAGCCACACTGGCCATTGGTGACGCAGTGACGACCGCCAAAATCAGCATGGGCGTCTCTTTGCTGGTGGCGATTATCGTCGCCGGCCTCTGTGGCCTGCTGCTGATGCGCGCGATCATGGCGCCGATGAATCGCATCGTGGATATCCTCGAAATCATGCGCACCGGTGATCTCAGTAGCCGCCTGAATCTTGATCGCAAGGACGAGTTCGGCGCAGTGGAAACCGGCTTCAACGACATGATGACCGAGCTCACCTCGCTGGTGTCCCAGGCCCAGCGCTCCTCGGTGCAGGTCACCACGTCGGTCACGGAAATCGCCGCGACGTCCAAGCAGCAGCAAGCCACGGCCACCGAAACCGCAGCCACCACCACCGAAATCGGTGCGACATCGCGGGAAATTGCCGCCACCTCGCGGGATCTGGTGCGCACCATGACCGAAGTCTCCACTGCCGCCGATCAGGCTTCGGTGCTGGCCGGTTCCGGACAACAAGGCCTGGCGCGCATGGAAGACACCATGCATTCGGTGATGGGCGCGGCCGATCTGGTCAACGCCAAACTGGCGATCCTCAATGAGAAGGCCGGCAACATCAATCAGGTAGTGGTGACCATCGTCAAAGTTGCCGACCAGACCAACCTGTTGTCCCTGAACGCCGCAATCGAAGCCGAGAAGGCCGGTGAATATGGTCGCGGGTTTGCCGTGGTCGCCACCGAAGTGCGGCGTCTGGCGGACCAAACCGCGGTGGCCACCTACGACATCGAGCAGATGGTGCGCGAGATCCAGTCGGCGGTGTCGGCGGGGGTCATGGGCATGGACAAGTTTTCAGAAGAAGTGCGCCGTGGCATGTCCGAGGTGCAGTCGGTGGGCGAGCAGCTGTCGCAGATCATCCATCAGGTTCAGGCGCTGGCACCACGGGTGTTGATGGTCAATGAAGGCATGCAGGCCCAAGCCACCGGCGCCGAGCAGATCAACCACGCGTTGGTGCAGTTGGGCGATGCCAGCAGCCAGACCGTCGAGTCCCTGCGTCAGGCCAGTTTCGCCATCGATGAACTGAGCCAGGTGGCCGTGGGGCTGCGTGGCGGCGTCTCGCGATTCAAAGTCTGATGAGCGAGCTCGCGGTCAAACGCGGCGCGGTGATGCCAGTGAAACAGTCGTTGTTTCTGGTGTTCCGCATCGGCAACGAGCGTTACGCCTTGCAGGCCATCGAGGTGGCCGAAGTGCTGCCGCAACTGCCGTTGAAACCGATTCCCCGGGCGCCGGACTGGGTGGCCGGGGTGTTCGCCTATCGCGGCGCGGTGGTGCCGGTGATCGACCTCAGCGCCCTGACGTTCGGCCAACCGGCCCAGGCCCGCACCAGCACGCGGCTGGTGCTGGTGCACTATCGTCCGGATGAAGCGACGCCTGCGCAATTGCTCGGGCTGATTCTGGAGCAGGTTACCGACACGTTGCGCTGCAATCCGGCGGACTTTCAGCCCTATGGCCTGGACAATCGCCAAGCGCCGTATCTGGGCCCGGTGCGCGAAGATGTCCAGGGTTTACTGCAATGGGTGCGGGTTGCCGATTTGCTGGACGAACAGGTCCGCGCCTTGTTGTTTCCCTCGCCGCCGTTGGACCTGGCGCAGTTTGAGGAGCAGGGATGAGCAGCGATCAAAGGTTTTTCGATTTCCTCAAAGAACGTATCGGCCTCGATGTGGGCTCGGTCGGCCCGGCGATCATCGAACGCGCGGTGCGCCAGCGCTGCACGGCCGCGCGGGCGCTGACGGCCGATGAGTACTGGCACACCCTGCTGGGCTCGCGCGACGAACAACAGGCGCTGATCGAAGCGGTAATCGTCCCCGAGACCTGGTTTTTCCGTTACCCGGAATCCTTCGCCACGCTGGCGAAACTGGCGGCCAAGCGGCTGGCGGCGATCAATAACATGCGCGCCCTGCGGATTCTCAGTCTGCCGTGTTCCACCGGCGAAGAACCGTACTCCATCGCCATGGCATTGCTTGATGCCGGGCTGGCGCCGCACCAGTTCAAGGTCGACGGCATGGATGTCAGCCCGCTGTCGGTGGAAAAGGCCAGGCTCGCGCTGTATGGCAAGAATTCGTTTCGCGGACAGGACATCGACTTTCGCGAGCGGCATTTCACGGCTGAAAACGACAACTATCGTCTTAGCGGGCGCGTGCTTGAGCAGGTGCGTTTGCAGGTCGGCAATCTGCTGGATCCGGCCTTGCTGGCCAGTGAGCCACCTTATGACTTCGTGTTCTGCCGCAATTTGCTGATCTATTTCGATCAGCCGACCCAGCAGCAAGTGTTCGAAGTGCTCAAGCGCCTGACCCACGTCGACGGCGTGCTGTTTATCGGCCCGGCGGAGGGCAGTCTGCTGGGACGTTTCGGCATGCGCTCGATCGGCATCCCGCAGTCGTTTGCCTTCAGTCGTCAAAGTGCGCCGGAACCGCTTGTGTCCTTCGTGCCGACGCCGCTGCCAGTGCAACAACCGGTGCGCAGCGTGACACCGCCGCCAGCGCGCAGTCGGCCTTTCGCGACGGTGGTGCCGATGCCTCAGGTCGCCGCCACCCCTTCGGCTACCCCTTCGGACGCCGCCACGCTGCTGGCGAACATCGCCGCGCTGGCCAATGAAGGCAAAAGCGCTGAGGCCCGCGCCGCGTGCGAAAGTTTTTTGCGCAGTCACGAGCCGGTGGCGCAGGTGTTCTATTGGCTGGGGCTGCTCAGCGATATCGCAGGCAGCGCCCTCGAGGCCCAGGGTTTTTATCGCAAGGCGTTGTACCTCGAACCGCAACACCCCGACGCATTGATGCATCTGGCCGCTTTGCTGCAGTCCCAGGGCGACACGGCCGGTGCCAGACGATTGCAGGCCCGCGCCGCCCGCAGCGAGCGCGCCGCTGACAGTGAGCGTAAACGATGAACGCCGCCGACACCTTGAGCGTCACCCATGAAGATGCCCAGGCCATCGACGACTGCTGGAACCGTATCGGTATCCACGGCGACCAGTCCTGCCCATTGCTGAGCGAGCACATTCATTGCCGCAACTGTGCGGTGTATTCGGCTGCCGCCACACGCTTGCTCGACCGCTATGCGTTGCAGCAGGACGACCGCCAGCAAGTCTCCACAACGGCTGAGAGCGATGTGAAAACCCGCTCGCTGCTGATGTTTCGCCTCGGCGAAGAATGGCTGGGCCTGGCCACTCGCAGCCTGGTCGAAGTGGCGCCGCTGCAGGCGATTCACTCGTTGCCGCATCAGCGCTCCCGGGCGTTGCTCGGCGTGGCGAATGTGCGCGGTGCCTTGGTGGCGTGCCTCTCGCTGGTGGAGCTGCTGGGGCTCGACGCCACCAGTGGCGTGGCATCCGGCGCGCGGGTGATGCCGCGGATGCTGATCATTGCCGCTCACGGCGGGCCAGTGGTGGTGCCGGTGGACGAGGTGGACGGGATTCATGCCATCGACGAGCGCATTCTCGATGCGGCGTCTCAGTCCGGCACCCAGGCCAGCGCCAAATACACCCGTGGCGTTTTGCAATTCAAAGGTCGCAGCCTGCGTTGGCTGGATGAAGAACAGCTGCTGTCCGCCGTGACCCGGAGCCTCACATGACCCCCGAGCAAATGCGTGACGCCTCTTTGCTGGAACTGTTCAGCCTCGAAGCCGAGGCCCAGACCCTGGTGCTGAGCGCAGGCCTTTTGGCGCTTGAGCGTGATCCGACCCAGGCCGATTACCTTGAGTCGTGCATGCGCGCGGCCCATTCGCTCAAGGGCGCGGCGCGGATTGTCGGTGTCGATGCCGGGGTCAGCGTCGCCCATGTGATGGAAGATTACCTGGTCAGCGCCCAGGAAGGGCGCCTGTACCTGCGGCCCGAACACATTGATGCACTGTTGCAAGGCACCGATCTGCTGATGCGGATTGCGACGCCGGGCAACGCTCCGGCGCCTGCGGATATCGACGCTTATGTCGTCTTGATGGGACGGCTGCTTGATCACATGGCGGCCACTGCCCCGATGACGCCGCCGATGGCAGAACTTCAGCTGGAACCGCCGACGCCCAAGGTTGAGCCGCCCATGCCGGCCGCCACCGAAGCTCCCCTGGCAACACCCGCCGAGCCAGCGCCCATGGCTAAACGCACCACCGAAAGTGGCGAACGCGTATTGCGCGTCACGGCCGAGCGCTTGAACAGCCTGCTCGACCTGTCGAGTAAATCCCTGGTGGAAACCCAGCGGCTCAAGCCGCATCTGGCCACTATGCAGCGCCTTAAACGCATGCAGAGCAACGGCCTGCGGGCGCTGGAAAACCTTAACGTCCATCTCAAGGACCATGCCTTGAGCCTCGAAGCCCAGGAAGCCTTGGGCGATGCCCGTCGGTTACTGGCAGAGTCCCAGCAATTGCTGGCGGAAAAGAACTCCGAACTCGATGAATTCGCCTGGCACGCCAGCCAGCGCGCGCAGGTGTTGTATGACACGGCGCTGGCCTGCCGCATGCGGCCATTCGCCGACGTGCTGAGCGGGCAAGTGCGCATGGTCCGCGATCTCGGCCGTGACCTTGGGAAACAGGTGCGGCTGGAGATCGAGGGCGATAAGACTCAGGTCGACCGCGACGTACTGGAGAAACTCGAAGCGCCGCTGACGCACTTACTGCGCAATGCGGTGGATCACGGCATCGAAACCCGGGAACAACGGCTATTGGCCGGTAAACCGGAGGAAGGCCTGATCCGTCTGCGCGCGTCCCATCAAGCCGGTCTGCTGGTGTTGGAGCTCAGCGATGACGGCAATGGCGTCGACCTGGAAAAACTCCGTCGCAACATCGTCGAGCGGCAGCTATCCCCAGCCGAGACTGCTGCCCAGTTGAGCGAAGAGGAGCTGCTGACGTTCCTGTTTCTGCCGGGTTTCAGCTTGCGCGACACGGTCACCGAAGTCTCCGGGCGCGGCGTCGGGCTGGATGCGGTTCAGCACATGGTTCGCCAATTGCGCGGCGCCGTGGTGCTGGAGCAGACGGCGGGCGCGGGCAGTCGTTTCCATCTCGAAGTGCCGCTGACGCTGTCGGTGGTGCGCAGCCTGGTGGTGGAAGTCGGTGACGAGGCGTATGCCTTCCCGCTGGCGCACATCGAGCGCATGTGCGACCTGGCGCCGGAGGACATCGTGCAAGTCGAAGGCCGGCAGCACTTCTGGCACGAAGGCCGGCATGTCGGGCTGGTCGCCGCCAGTCAGCTGTTGCAGCGACCGGCGAGCCAGAACAACGCGCAGACCCTCAAAGTCGTGGTCATCCGCGAGCGCGAGGCGATTTACGGGGTGGCGGTCGAGCGGTTTATCGGCGAGCGGACGCTGGTGGTGCTGCCGCTGGACGAGCGCCTGGGCAAGGTGCAGGACATTTCTGCCGGAGCCTTGCTCGACGACGGCTCGGTAGTGCTGATCGTCGACGTCGAAGACATGCTGCGTTCGGTGGACAAACTGCTCAATACCGGGCGTCTGGAGCGCATTGCCCGGCATGCCAATCAGGCCGTCGAAGTGGCGCGCAAACGGATTCTGGTGGTGGATGACTCGCTGACCGTTCGTGAATTGCAGCGCAAATTGCTGCTCAATCGCGGCTATGACGTCGCCGTGGCGGTGGACGGTATGGATGGCTGGAACGCCCTGCGTTCGGAGGATTTCGATCTGCTGATCACCGACATCGACATGCCGCGCATGGATGGCATCGAGCTGGTGTCTTTGTTGCGTCGCGATAACCGCCTGCAATCCCTGCCGGTGATGGTGGTGTCCTACAAGGACCGCGAAGAAGACCGCCGCCGTGGACTGGACGCCGGAGCCGACTATTATCTAGCCAAAGCGAGTTTTCATGATGACGCTTTGCTGGATGCAGTGGTTGAGCTCATTGGAGGCGCGCGGGCATGAAAATCGCTATCGTCAATGACATGCCCATGGCGGTAGAGGCTTTGCGCCGCGCTTTGGCGTTCGAACCGGCGCACGAGGTGGTCTGGGTCGCCGGCAATGGGGCCGAGGCGGTGCAACGTTGCGCCGAATACACCCCGGATCTGATCCTGATGGATTTGATCATGCCGTTGATGGACGGTGTGGAAGCGACCCGGCGAATCATGGCCGAGACTCCGTGCGCGATAGTCATTGTCACTGTCGACCGCGAGCAGAACGTGCACCGGGTGTTCGAAGCCATGGGCTACGGCGCGCTGGACGTGGTCGATACCCCGGCTATCGGGGGCGGCAATCCTCAGGACGCCGCCGCACCGTTGCTGCGCAAGATCATGAACATTGGCTGGCTGATCGGCGACCATAGCAATCGGGTGCAATCGGCACCGAGCTCGCACCGCCACTCTTCCTCGCGCCAGCATTTGGTGGCCATCGGTTCATCCGCTGGCGGGCCGGCGGCGCTGGAAGTGCTGCTCAAGGGCCTGCCACGAGATTTTTCGGCGGCCATCGTGCTGGTCCAGCATGTGGATCAGGTGTTCGCCGCCGGCATGGCCGAATGGTTGGCCAGCGCCAGTGGCCTGAATGTGCGCCTGGCCCAGGAAGGTGAACCGCCACGAAGCGGCACGGTCCTGCTGGCCGGGACCAACCATCATATTCGCTTGCTGAAAAACGGCACGCTGGCCTACACCGCCGAACCGGTCAACGAGATCTATCGGCCTTCGATCGATGTGTTTTTCGAGAGTGTGGCCAGTTACTGGAGTGGTGACGCGGTGGGCGTTCTGCTGACCGGTATGGGGCGCGATGGCGCGCAGGGGCTTAAACTCATGCGCCAACAGGGCTACCTGACCATCGCTCAGGACCAACAAAGCAGTGCGGTGTACGGAATGCCGAAGGCGGCCGCAGCCATTCACGCGGCGGTGGAAGTTCGCCCACTGGACAAGATAGCGCCACGATTGCTGGAGATCTTCTCAAAATGACTATTATTAGCAGCAATCGTGGCCAAGGCAGTACTCAGGTGACCGCACATGAATGATTTACAGCTCGACGACTTCAAAACCGACGAAAACGCCGCCATGGTGTTGTTGGTGGACGATCAGGCGATGATCGGCGAGGCAGTGCGGCGTGGTTTGTCGAACGAAGAAAACATCGACTTCCATTTCTGTGCCGACCCGCACCAGGCCATCGCCCAGGCGATCCGCATCAAACCGACGGTAATCCTTCAGGATCTGGTCATGCCCGGCCTCGACGGCCTGAGCCTGGTGCGCGAATACCGTAACCATCCGGCGACCAAGGACATTCCGATCATTGTCCTGTCGACCAAGGAAGATCCGCTGATCAAGAGCGCGGCGTTTGCCGCTGGCGCCAACGATTACCTGGTCAAACTGCCGGACAACATCGAACTGGTGGCGCGCATCCGCTATCACTCGCGCTCCTACATGACCCTGCTGCAGCGTGACGCCGCGTATCGCGCGCTGCGGGTCAGCCAGCAGCAGTTGCTCGACACCAACCTGGTGCTGCAACGCTTGATGAACTCCGATGGCCTGACCGGGCTGTCGAACCGCCGGCATTTCGACGAATACCTGGAGCTGGAGTGGCGGCGCTCGCTGCGTGATCAGACCCAACTGTCGTTGTTGATGATCGACGTCGACTACTTCAAGTCCTACAACGACAGCTTTGGCCACCTCGAAGGCGATGAGGCGCTGCGCAAAGTCGCCACGGCGATTCGCGACGCCAGCTCCAGACCTTCGGACTTGCCTGCGCGTTACGGCGGCGAAGAGTTCGTGCTGGTCCTGCCCAACACCTCGCCGGGCGGTGCGCGAATGGTGGCGGAAAAACTGCGCCAGACTGTGGCCGGGTTGAAGATCCCGCACACTTTCCCGACCGAAGGTTCGAGCCTGACCATCAGCATCGGCCTGTCGACCTTGATCCCCCAGCCGGGCAGCGATTGTCGGCAATTGATCTCGGCGGCGGACAAGGGGCTGTACCTGGCGAAGAACAATGGGCGTAATCAAGTGGGGATTGAATGAACCATCAGGTTCATTCGCCGCTAAAGCCGCCAGGCGGGCTGCCTTGACAGCTTCATTACGTTATACTCGTCGGCTTTCAAAAGTTCGCCAACGAGTGCTGCCCGCCATGGAAATCAACCCGATCCTTAACAGTATCAAGGACCTGTCCGAGCGCTCCGAAACTATTCGGGGGTATCTTTGACTACGATCAAAAGCATGAGCGTCTGACTGAAGTCAATCGCGAGCTTGAAGATCCGAGTGTCTGGAACAACCCGTCGTACGCTCAGGAGCTGGGCCGCGAGCGGTCGCTGCTGGCTCAGATCGTCGAAACCCTCGACGAAATGCACAGTGGCCTGGCCGATGCCAAAGACCTGCTGCTGATGTCCGCCGAAGAAGAAGACCAGGCCGCCGTCGATGACGTCGCTGCCGAAGTCGAGCGCCTGCGCGAGTCCCTGGAAAAACTTGAATTCCGTCGCATGTTCAGCGGTGAGATGGACGCCAATAACGCCTACCTGGACATCCAGGCCGGCTCCGGCGGTACCGAGGCCCAGGACTGGGCCAACATCCTGCTGCGCATGTACCTGCGTTGGGCTGATAAACGCGGTTTCGACGCGACCATCATGGAGCTGTCGGCCGGTGAAGTCGCCGGTATCAAAGGCGCTACCGTGCACATCAAGGGCGAATACGCCTTTGGCTGGCTGCGTACCGAAATCGGCGTGCACCGTCTGGTGCGCAAGAGCCCGTTCGACTCCGGCAACCGTCGTCACACCTCGTTCTCGGCCGTGTTCGTGTCGCCGGAAATCGATGACAACATCGAAATCGACATCAACCCGTCGGACCTGCGCATCGATACCTACCGCTCCTCCGGTGCCGGTGGTCAGCACGTAAACACCACCGACTCGGCCGTGCGTATTACGCACGTACCGACCAACACCGTGGTCAGCTGCCAGAACGAACGTTCCCAGCATGCGAACAAAGACACCGCGATGAAAATGTTGCGGGCGCGTTTGTATGAGCAGGAGGTGCAGAAGCGCAACGCCGCTTCCCAGGCCCTGGAAGACACCAAGTCGGATATCGGCTGGGGTCACCAGATCCGTTCGTACGTGCTCGATGCCTCGCGGATCAAGGATCTGCGTACCAACATCGAACGTAGCGACTGCGACAAGGTGCTCGACGGCGACATTGACGAATACCTGGTGGCCAGCTTGAAACAAGGGCTGTAAAGGCACGCGCTACAGGGGTGTCATAACCCTGTAGGAGCGAGGCTTGCCCGCGAACCCCGGCGAATGCCGGGGGCAACGAACCTGATGGAATATTTAAAGACATGAGCGACCTACAACTCGACCCGCAAGCCCTGCAACAGGAAGAAAACTCCCTGATCGCCCTGCGCAAGGAAAAGCTTGCTGCCGAGCGCGCCAAGGGCAATGCCTTCCCCAACGACTTCCGCCGCGACAATTACTGCGAAGATTTGCAGAAACAGTACGCGGACAAGACCAAGGAAGAGCTGGCAGAGGCTGCGATCCCGGTCAAGGTGGCGGGTCGCATCATGCTCAACCGTGGCTCGTTCATGGTGATTCAGGACATGACCGGGCGGATTCAGGTTTACGTCAACCGTAAAACCCTGTCCGAAGACACCCTGGCCGCGGTGAAAACCTGGGACATGGGCGACATCATTGCCGCCGAAGGCACCCTGGCGCGTTCCGGCAAAGGCGACCTGTACGTCGAAATGACCAGCGTGCGCCTGCTGACCAAATCCCTGCGCCCGCTGCCGGACAAGCACCACGGCCTGACCGACACCGAGCAGCGCTATCGTCAGCGCTACGTTGACCTGATCGTTAACGAAGAGGTGCGCCAGACCTTCCGCGTTCGTTCGCAAGTGATTGCGCACATCCGCAGCTTCCTGATGAAGCGTGACTTCCTGGAAGTGGAAACGCCGATGCTGCAAACCATTCCAGGCGGCGCGGCGGCCAAGCCGTTCGAGACTCACCACAACGCGCTGGACATGGAAATGTTCCTGCGTATCGCGCCTGAGCTGTACCTCAAGCGCTTGGTAGTCGGCGGTTTCGAGAAAGTCTTCGAGATCAACCGCAACTTCCGTAACGAAGGCGTTTCGACCCGTCACAACCCTGAATTCACCATGTTGGAGTTCTACCAGGCTTACGCCGACTACGAAGACAACATGGACCTGACCGAAGAACTGTTCCGCGAACTGGCTCAGTTGGTTCTGGGCAGCACCGACGTGCCTTACGGCGACAAGGTGTTCCACTTCGGCGAGCCGTTCGTGCGTCTGTCGGTGTTTGACTCGATCCTCAAGTACAACCCTGAGCTGACCGCTGACGACCTGACTGACATCGACAAGGCCCGCACCATCGCCAAGAAGGCCGGCGCCAAGGTGCTCGGCTTTGAAGGTCTGGGCAAGCTGCAGGTAATGATTTTCGAAGAGCTGGTCGAGCACAAGCTGGAGCAGCCGCACTTCATCACCCAGTACCCGTTCGAAGTGTCGCCGCTGGCCCGTCGTAACGACGAGAACCCGAACGTCACTGACCGTTTCGAACTGTTTATCGGTGGCCGCGAAATCGCCAACGCCTACTCCGAGTTGAACGACGCGGAAGACCAGGCTGAGCGCTTCATGGCGCAGGTGGCCGACAAGGACGCCGGCGACGACGAAGCCATGCACTACGACGCCGACTTCGTTCGCGCGCTGGAGTACGGCATGCCGCCGACCGCCGGTGAAGGGATCGGCATTGACCGTCTGGTGATGTTGCTGACCAACTCACCGTCGATCCGCGACGTGATCCTGTTCCCGCACATGCGGCCACAAGCGTAAGTGTTTCAATTAAAAAGCCGCCTATAACAGGCGGCTTTTTATTGCCTGTCTGGTACAAACGTATCAATTGGTTACTTTTGACGTTTAGAGAGGAATACCTGTCGTGAATCGTGCAATGGCTCAAGAAGGTGCAGCGGGTATCGCCACTGCGGTCGCTGAAAGTGTTCAGTACCAGGGCCGCAAGGCCAGCCGACAGGGCAGTGAACAGCGTCGACAGGACATTCTTGACGCGGCGATGCGCATTGTCGTGCGCGATGGGGTGCGGGCCGTGCGGCACCGTGCAGTGGCCGCTGAAGCGGGTGTACCGCTGTCGGCCACCACCTACTATTTCAAGGACATCGATGACCTGCTCACCGATACCTTCGCCCAATACGTGGAACGCAGCGCGGCGTTCATGGCCCGGTTGTGGGCCAACAACGAAGGCCTGTTGCGCGAAATGGTTGTCAGCGGCGATGGCACTCCCGAGTCCCGCTCACAGCTGGCGGACGATATCGCACGGCTGATGGCTGACTATGTTCATCGGCAATTGATCAATCGCCGCGAGCACTTGATGGCCGAACAAGCCTTCCGCCAGGAAGCCTTGCTCAACCCGCGTCTGGCGTTGTTGGTGCGCTCCCATCAGCAAATTCTGCTGCAGGGCACCTGCCAACTTTTCGAAGTATTGGGTTCCCGTGAGCCACAACAGGATGCCAAAGTGTTGACTGCGATTATCGGACGGATGGAATATCAGGGCCTGCTCAACGACGCCGAGCCTGTTGCCGAAGAGGAAATGCTCGGCATCCTCAACCGCTACATGCATTTGGTGTTGGCGTCGGTGTAACCCCTGAGTGGAGGCTAACCCTTGTGGGAGCGAGCCTGCTCGCGATGACGGTCTGACATTCAACATCTCTGTTGCCTGACACACCGCCATCGCGAGCAGGCTCGCTCCCACAGGGGCCGGCGTTCACTTGAGGTTGGTGTTGTGTTCATAGGGAGTGTTGAATGAAAGCCTGGCGCGTCGTTGTGATCGCCTTGTCGATCCTGCTGCTCAGTGGCTGTCTGGTGACCTTCAAGGAGCCGCTGCCCGCCAGCGAGCCCGCGCCCAAAGGGCTGCTCGGCAAATGGACCAGCACCAATGCCTGGGGCGAGCCGATGAACCTGGAACTGACGCGCATCGGCGACAATCGTTATCAGGCGGTCAGCTACTTCAAGGCCAATCCCCATGAGCGTGAGGCTTATCCCTTCACCGTGTCGCGCCATGGCAATCGCTGGTACCTGTCGGCGAAGGTGCCGGCGCAGTTCGGCGGGAACTTCACCATTACCGGTTTCGAGCTCAACGATAAGCACGAACTGGTGGTCTACAACCTCGACCTCGAACAGATCAAACAGGCCATGGGCCAAGAAGCCCTCAGTGGCCAAGGCTTCCAGACCGACGACGGCGACGGGGTGTTGATCAACAACAGCCTGGATCAGGTGTTTGCCTACCTCGATGATCCGGCCAATTCCGATGTTTTCGTCGAAGCGGTGCGCTACCAGCGCCTGGCCAAAACCAAATAAACCCAGCACGTAACGGTTTTACTACAGGAGTTTCGGGTGGACGAATACCAGCAGACGATACGCATTTTGTCCGATCGCATAGTGCTGGCGCAGACGCCGATTCGCGTTCTGGATGCGGTCAAGTGGGACGACAGCATTCGCAAGGGGTTCCTCAAAGGCAAGGGCAAGGAAATGCCAGCCGTGGACCGCGACTACTACCTCAATCGACCGCTGGCATTTGACTCCAGCAAAGTGAAGCTGGAATTCCAGAACATCGAGCGCGACATCACCCGCCAGCTCGGCCAGTTCAACCCGGTCGGCCAGATCATGCGCCGCATGTGCAAGGAATACCGGATGGTGGTGCGCATGCTCGAAGCGCGCGGCACCGAGGATTTCGGGCTGATTTCTCAGGAATTGTATGGCGCGGCGTCCGATGCGTTTCACGCCGGCGACCCGACCCTGGCCGACCTGGGCCTGATGCTCTCCGATTACCTGAACAACATCGATGGCCGTGGCGACCTCAAGGACGAACCGAAACTTCTCACCGCCAAGGAGGCCGTCGACCTGCTGCAGCATCGGTTGAACAAGGTATTTGGCGAGGCCGAGGAAACCATTCGGGTATTCGAGTCCGACGGGATCGTCGCCGATGCGGCGGCCGGTGCCGACTACATCAAGATCCGCGCCGACGCAATGTTCAACGACCGCGACGTGCGTGCGCTGGAAGTCCACGAAGGGCTGGTGCATGTGGGCACCACGCTCAACGGCCTGAATCAGCCGATCTGTACCTTCCTGTCCAAAGGCCCGCCGTCGTCCACCGTGACCCAGGAAGGCCTGGCGATCCTGATGGAAATCATCACCTTCGCCTCCTACCCGAGCCGCCTGCGCAAACTGACCAACCGCACCCGTGCCATTCATATGGTGGAGGAGGGCGCGGACTTCTTGCAGATCTACGATTTCTTCTGTGAGCAAGGCTTCGAAATGGCCGAAAGCTATGGCAATGCCAGTCGGGTTTTCCGCGGCTCGGTGCCGACCGGTCTGCCATTTACCAAAGACTTGTCCTACCTCAAGGGCTTTATCATGGTTTACAACTACATTCAGTTGGCCGTGCGTAAAGGCAAATTGGAGCAGATACCGCTATTGTTTTGCGGCAAGACCACGCTGGAAGACATGCGGACCTTGCGCCAATTGGTGGACGAAGGCCTGGTGGTGCCGCCCAAGTACCTGCCCGACCAATTCCGCGACATGAACGCGCTATCGGCCTGGATGTGCTTCTCCAACTTCCTGAACCACCTGAGCCTGGACCGGATCGAAGCGGATTATTCCAATATTCTCTAGCCATGGCGCAGTCCAAATGTGTGCGGGCTTGCTCGCGAAAGCGGTGTGTCAGTCGACATCAATGCTGAATGGAAAACCGCTTTCGCGAGCAAGCCCGCTCCCACATTGGATCGTATTCCAACCCCCATTTTTCGCGAGGCTTCACCGGATGAGAATCCTCGGTATCTTTTGCTTGCTCCTGGCCCTCGGCGGTTGCGACTCTCTGCTGTTCTATCCCGAGCCAGGCCAGCCGTTCACCCCGGCAAAAGCCAAACTCGAATTCCGCGACGTTACCCTGGTCACCACTGACGGCCTCAAGCTGCATGGCTGGTGGCTGTCGGCGAAAAAAGGTGTCGAGGTCAAAGGCACGGTGCTGCATCTGCACGGCAACGGCGGCAACCTGGCGTGGCATTTGGGTGGGAGCTGGTGGTTGCCGGAGCAGGGCTATCAAGTGTTGCTGGTGGACTATCGCGGGTACGGTTGGTCCGAAGGTAAACCGGCGTTGCCGGCGATCTATCAAGACATCGACGCCGCGTTCAAATGGCTCGACCAGGCCCCGGAGGTAAAGGGCAAGCCGCTGATCCTTCTCGGTCAGAGCCTTGGCGGCTCGATGGCCGTGCATTTCCTGGCCCAGCATCCCGAGCGCCAGCGGCAACTCAAGGCCTTTGTGCTCGATGGTGTGCCTGCCAGTTACCGCGATGTCGGGCGTTTCGCCCTGAGCACGTCATGGATGACCTGGCCGTTCCAGGTGCCGTTGTCCTGGCTGGTGCCGGACGGCGACAGCGCGATCCATTCCATGACGCAGCTCAACGGCGTACCGAAACTGATTTATCACAGTATCGATGATCAGCTGGTGCCCCTTTCCAACGGCATCCGACTGTATCAAGCTGCGCCGCCGCCGCGAGTGCTGCAACTGACCCGGGGCGGTCATGTGCAAACCTTCGCCGACCCGGTCTGGCAAAAGGTCATGCTGCGCTACCTCGAAGACCCGCAGCATTTCAACGGCCTGCGCCGCCTGGGTGAAGTCCCGAATTACCCGGCACCCCCGAATTCTGAAGATGAACCCCCAGAGAGTCCGCAATGAGTGAAGAACGTAACGCTATCCCGCTGATCATCACCGGTATTTGCAGCATCCTCGGCACCGTTGGCGCCCTGTGGTGGTACGGCTACCTGCACTTCGCCAAACCCGAAGATGCGCTACTGCTCAGCGACTTCACCATGCTCAAGACCGTGCCGGGCGAAGACTATAAAGTCTCCCTGGAACCGGCCCCGCAAGTGGCCCAGTGCATCGATGGCGTGCTGGTGCTGTTCGACACCGACCAGAAGGGCCTGACCGGCGTGCTGATCAACAGCAAGAAAAAAGCCGTGCGCTGCATGGGCCAGGAAACCCCGCAAAAACTCGAACAGTAACCCGTTCGTACATAAATGCTGTGTTCACCGAAGATCCAATGTGGGAGCGGGCTTGCTCGCGAAAGCGGTGTGACATCCAACATCTCTGTTGTCTGACACACCGCTTTCGCGAGCAAGTCGAATCGTCGCACCGCCGCTCCCACAGGTTCAGTGATCGTCAAATAAAAAGCCCCGTCTGATCAATTCAGGCGGGGCTTTTAAGTATCAGCGTGGTCAGCTTATTTGGCGCTGATCGCCGAACGCGGGACGACCGGCTGGTTGTCATTGGAAATGGTCACTTCCACCCGACGGTTCATCGCACGGCCCGAGACGCTGGAGTTCTCCGCAACCGGGTATTCCTTGCCATAACCCTGGGCCACGATGCGTGCAGGATCGACCCCCATCTTGATCAGGGCCACTTGCACCGAGGTCGCGCGACGCTCGGACAGCGACTGGTTGTACGACGCCGAGCCGGTGCTGTCGGTGTAGCCTTCGACGATCACTTTACGGTCCGGGTTTTCCTGAAGGAACTGCGCCAGTTTGTTGATATTCACCAAGCCGTTGGACTTCAGGTCCGCCTTGTTGGTGGCGAACAGCACATCACCAAACGTCACCAGCGTGCCACGATCGGTCTGTTTGGCATTCAGGCTGTCTTGCAGTTGTTTGATCTGCTGGTCGCGGGCATCCAGACGAGCCTGGGCCCGTTGTGCCGCGGCATTTTTCAGGTTGTTTTCAGCGGTGCGCAGGGCGATGGTTTGCTTGGCCACTTCAACACGCTGATTGGTCAGGTAAGCCAGTTGGTCGACCTTGGCCTGGTCTTCCCGGTCCAGGTAAGCCTTTTCGGCCTTGTCCAGGTACTCGCTGGCGTCTTTGGTTTCCAGCGCCGCAACTTTGCTCGCTTGCGGGTTGGCTTGCAGGCCGGTGTAGTTGGTACGGGCTTGTTCCAGGTTCGCGTTTGGCGGTGTGGAGCAGGCAGCCAGTGCAACGCTTGCGGCCAGGAGGGCGGGGATCATCAATTGTTTGCGCATAATGGTTCGTCCTTTATATCGATAAGAGTTTCAGGTCTGGAAATCGGGATGCGCGCTTACTGCACGGTGCGCTGACTTTCCTGACGCAGTTCCTGAACACCTTTCTGGGAATCCTTCACAGCTTGTTCGGCTTTCATCGCCTGGGCCTTGCGCTCGGCGACACGGGCGTCCCACTCGGCTTGCTCGGCCAGCATTCTGGCTTCGTCATACTTCTTGTCGTGCATGGCGATTTCGGCTTGTTTGAGCTTGTCTTGAGCGGCCTTCATTTCCACGGCGGCGAATTCGGTACCGCCGGCGCTGACGGCGTTGTTCACGGCCGATTGGGTCACGGCGTATTGCTCGCTCGGCGGGTTACCGGCGCAACCGGCCAGTACGAAGCTGCTGCCGATGGCCAGGGCCGCCAGTTTGAGACCGCGCAGGTGGGTGAACGAGGATGGGGCAGTGCTGGTCTTCATGGTCTTCAACTCCATTGGATAACTCCTGAAAAACATCTGAATCCATCCTGGGCAAGGAGCCGCAACCTTCAATTTCCAGAGCATTCTTAAACGGCCGTCCCAGGCGTGGTTACTGGGTTGACCCGAAGTGTTTTTCAAAAGTTCAGAGAAGATGGCCTATCGCCCGAAAAAACTTGATCGAGAAGACAAGGCTCTAAACGGGGAATTTTAGCGATATGCAGTGGTATACCCGATCGTTTCATGGCCCGGGAATACGCAATTATCGAAGGAGTATGCAAGCCAATGTGGGAGCGGGCTTGCTCGCGAAAGCGGCTTAACATTCAACATCTCTGTTGTCGACACACCGCTTTCGCGAGCAAGCCCGCTCCCACACGTTCGGCGGCAAATTCAGTGTTTTTGCTTGTCGTTATCGTCCGACAAATCGTGTAAATGACGACGGGACAAGGCTAGAAAGCGCGGCGTCGCTCCAACGTCTTCGTACAGCGGATCGCCTTCTTCGTCAGTGGCCACCACCGTTGACCCTTGCACGTACGGAAAACTCGCTTCGAGCTCTTCCAGGGCGGCGCCGATCAGCTCACCGAGCAGTTCTTCGGGGTGCCGCTTGGGGTACATCTCGATAATCGCTGCCAGCCGTGCGGCGGCTTCCACGTCCAGACGAATCGTGTAGCCCGAGTCGGTCAGGCGACCCTTGGCGTTTTCTTCCCAATGCTTGGCGAGCTCGCGGATTTTCATAATAACCTCATTGCGCACCTGCTCGTGGCAGGCCGGGTGAGTCTCCGGCGGTGGCCGGCGGCAAGCCGTTGTACGGCTTATTATTGAGACTAGCGTCAGGTGAAGTCCCTTAGTCGTCCGCTTGTAAGAAGCGCTTTACGACGGCACTCTCTATCAGAGCCTCTAATAACCAAGCATAGCCGCCCGGATTTTCGCTGGAGAACTGCTGATGACCGATATTGATGCACGCTTGCGCGAGGACGTTCACCTGTTGGGTGAGCTGTTGGGCAACACCATTCGTGAACAGTACGGGGACGACTTTCTCGACAAGATCGAGCAGATCCGCAAAGGCGCCAAGGCTGATCGTCGCGGTTCGATGGACGCCGAACTCAGCGCCAGCCTCAACCAGTTGAGCGAAGACGAGTTGCTGCCGGTGGCGCGGGCGTTCAACCAGTTCCTCAATCTGGCCAATATCGCCGAGCAATATCAGCTGATTCATCGCCGCGAAGAGTCGCAGCCCGAGCCGTTCGAGGCCCGAGTGTTACCGGAACTGCTCGCTCGCCTGCTGACTGCGGGCCATGATGCCGAGTCCCTGGCGCGGCAATTGGGGCGGCTGGAAATCGAGCTGGTATTGACGGCGCACCCCACCGAAGTGGCGCGTCGCACGCTGATCCAGAAGTACGACGCGATCGCCGCGCAACTGGCCGCCCAGGATCACCGTGACCTGACCAGCGCCGAGCGCGAGCAGATCAAGACGAAGTTGCAGCGCCTGATCGCCGAAGCCTGGCACACCGAAGAAATCCGTCGCACCCGCCCCACGCCAGTGGACGAAGCCAAGTGGGGCTTTGCGGTGATCGAGCATTCGCTGTGGCAGGCGATTCCCAACTATTTGCGTAAAGCCGATCAGGCCCTGCATGCCGCCACCGGCCTGCACTTGCCACTGGAGGCCGCGCCGATTCGCTTTGCCTCATGGATGGGCGGCGACCGCGACGGCAACCCCAACGTCACCGCCGCCGTGACCCGCGAAGTGTTGCTGCTGGCGCGCTGGATGGCCGCCGATTTGTATCTGCGCGATGTGGATCACCTCGCCGCCGAGTTGTCGATGCAGCAGGCCAGTGACGAGTTGAAAGCCAAGGCCGGCGACAGTGCCGAGCCTTACCGCGCAGTGCTCAAACAATTGCGTGAACGCCTGCGCGCGACCCGTAATTGGGCCCACGCATCCCTGACGGCAACCACGCCAGCGTCGGCCGATGTGCTGCAAAACAACCGCGACCTGCTGGACCCGCTGGAGCTGTGCTACCACTCGCTGCATGAGTGCGGCATGGGCGTCATCGCCGATGGCCCGTTGCTCGATTGCCTGCGCCGTGCGGTGACCTTCGGGCTGTTTCTGGTGCGCCTCGATGTGCGCCAGGACTCGTCTCGCCACACGGCGGCCATGACCGAAATCACTGATTACCTCGGCCTGGGCCGTTATGAGGACTGGAGCGAAGAGGAGCGCATCGCCTTCCTGATGCGCGAACTGAACAATCGCCGGCCGTTGCTGCCGGCGTACTTCAAGCCGTCTGCCGACACCGCCGAAGTGCTGGCGACGTGCCGGGAAATCGCCGCGGCACCGGGAGCTTCCCTCGGTTCGTATGTGATTTCCATGGCGGGTGCCGCTTCCGACGTGCTGGCCGTGCAATTGCTGCTCAAAGAATCCGGCGTATTGCGGCCGATGCGCGTGGTGCCGCTGTTCGAAACCCTCGCCGACCTCGATAACGCTGGCCCGGTGATCGAAAAACTCTTGCTGCTGCCGGGCTATCGCTCGCGCCTGCAAGGGCCGCAGGAAGTGATGATTGGTTATTCCGACTCGGCCAAGGACGCCGGCACTACAGCGGCGGCCTGGGCGCAGTATCGGGCGCAGGAGCGTTTGGTCGACATCTGTCGCGAACAGCAAGTGGAACTGCTGTTGTTCCACGGTCGCGGTGGCACCGTGGGCCGTGGCGGCGGTCCGGCGCACGCGGCGATTCTGTCGCAGCCGCCGGGGTCGGTGGCGGGGCGTTTCCGCACCACCGAGCAGGGGGAAATGATTCGTTTCAAATTTGGCCTGCCGGACATCGCCGAGCAAAACCTCAATCTGTACTTGGCGGCGGTGCTGGAGGCGACCTTGCTCCCGCCGCCACCCCCTGAGCCTGCCTGGCGCCATTTGATGGACGAATTGGCCGCCGATGGCGTCAAGGCTTACCGCGCCGTGGTGCGAGAGAATCCGCAGTTCGTCGAGTATTTCCGCCAATCCACCCCAGAGCAGGAGTTGGGGCGTTTGCCTTTGGGCAGCCGCCCGGCCAAGCGCCGCGCTGGCGGGATTGAAAGCCTGCGCGCCATTCCATGGATCTTCGGCTGGACCCAGACGCGCCTGATGTTGCCGGCCTGGCTTGGCTGGGAAGCGGCATTGAGCAAGGCGCTGGAGCGCGGCGAGGGTGAGCTGCTGGGGCAGATGCGCGAGCAGTGGCCGTTCTTCCGTACCCGCATCGATATGCTGGAAATGGTGCTGGCCAAGGCCGACGCCGATATCGCCCAATCTTACGATGAGCGCTTGGTCGAGCCGGATCTGCTCCCTTTGGGGGCGCATTTACGCGACCTATTGTCGCAGGCCTGTGCGGTGGTCCTGGGGTTGACCGGTCAGTCGCAGCTACTGGCACATAGCCCAGCTACCCTTGAATTCATCCGCCTGCGCAACACTTACCTCGACCCGCTACATCTATTGCAGGCCGAACTGTTGGCACGTTCGCGGCAACAGGATGTGGCTCAGGGCAGCCCGGTAGAACAGGCGTTACTGGTGTCTGTGGCGGGGATTGCCGCCGGTTTGCGAAATACCGGCTAAGGTTTTCATCGTGGGGGACAGGCACCCGACGCGAGCGTCGAGTGCCTGTTGGCGAGCGGTCGAAAAGGTCTGCCACGCGACAGTTAATGATGGGGTTGCGACTTGGGTCACCCCTTGGCAGGGTCTCCTCAGGCGCGGGTTTCTCCGACTTTCGGCGGCTTGTGTGGGCAGGGCCTGCTGTGTATCTTGATCAGCCTTTGGCCGTTTGGGCGGTCGCGATCCTATTTTTGAGATTGGCCCCAAGAGGCGAATCTGACGTTATCTATATAAAAAATTGAGGAGCACATCGATGCGCGTCATTCTGCTGGGAGCTCCCGGGGCCGGTAAAGGTACTCAGGCTAAGTTCATCACCGAAAAATTCGGCATTCCGCAAATCTCCACCGGCGACATGCTGCGTGCCGCTGTAAAAGCCGGTACCGAGCTGGGTGTTAAAGCCAAAGGCATCATGGATGCCGGTGGTCTGGTCTCTGACGATCTGATCATCGCTCTGGTCAAGGACCGTATCGCGCAGCCTGACTGTGCCAACGGTTTCCTGTTCGACGGTTTCCCGCGCACCATTCCGCAAGCTGAAGCGTTGGTTGAAGCTGGTGTGGAACTGGACAACGTGGTCGAAATCGCCGTCGATGACGAAGAAATCGTTCAGCGTATCGCCGGTCGTCGCGTTCACGAGGCCAGCGGCCGCGTGTACCACACCGTCTACAACCCGCCAAAAATCGCCGGCAAAGACGACATCACCGGTGAAGAGCTGGTGCAGCGCAAGGACGACACCGAAGAAACCGTGCGCCATCGCCTGTCGGTCTACCACTCCCAGACCAAACCACTGGTGGAGTTCTACCAAGGGCTGGCCGCTGATAAGGGCAAGCCGAAATACAGCCATATCCCAGGTGTTGGCTCGGTAGAAGCGATCACCGGCAAGGTGCTTGAAGCACTGAGCTGAAAAGTCTGATCGGCTTCATCTTCTACGGCCCGCTTGCGGGCCGTAGTTGTTTATACTGGCGCACTTTTTCTGACCTCTCTTACGGAAACATCGATGAGCACCTTGCTGGCCCTGGACACCGCGACTGAAGCTTGCTCCGTTGCTTTGCTGCATAACGGCAAAGTCACGAGTCATTACGAGGTGATCCCGCGCCTGCATGCGCAGAAGCTGCTGCCGATGATCCAGCAACTGCTGGCCGATGCCGGAACCACGCTGCAAGCGGTCGATGCCATTGCGTTCGGCCGTGGTCCGGGCGCGTTCACCGGTGTGCGGATCGCTATCGGCGTGGTCCAGGGCTTGGCGTTTGCGCTGGATCGCCCGGTGTTGCCGGTCTCCAACCTCGCCGTTCTCGCCCAGCGGGCCTATCGCGAACACGGCGTCAGCCAGGTCGCGGCGGCCATCGATGCGCGCATGGATGAAGTGTATTGGGGTTGCTACCGCGAAACGGCGGGGGAGATGCGACTGGTGGGCAACGAAGCGGTACTGCCACCGGAAGCCGCTGCGTTGCCAGCCGATGCCAGCGGCGAGTGGTTCGGCGCAGGCACCGGTTGGGGGTATGTCGAGCGCATTGCCGTCAACCTGAGCGGGCAGGACGCGGGCATGCTGCCTCACGCCGAAGACCTGCTGACTCTGGCACGTTTTGCTTGGGAACGCGGTGAAGCGATCGTGGCCGATCAGGCGCAGCCGGTGTATCTGCGCGATAAAGTTGCGACGCCCAAAGCGCGTTAATTTCCCAGACCGAGCGGGTCCAATCGCGGGCTTGCCCGCGATGACGCCAGCGACAATCGTCATTTTCTCTCCTGCGCTTTTAAACCTTTTGTCTTTTCTGTGTTCTAGTTATCACTCGGCAGTTTGCGAAGTGGGCCATGTGCCACTAAGCTGCCATCACTGATACCGGACATGTACTCATGCGTATAGACGGCGTTTCCTCCCAGTCCTACCCCATCAAGCGCAAGCCTCGCAAAGGCCATGTCGTGGAGGATGACTCCGTCGATATCGACGGCGAGCTGGAACTCCCCACCGAAGAGCAATTGGCCGCCCGCGCCGCCAAAGCCTCCGCGCAACGCCTGAGCAATCTCCCCGCTCGTCAACAAGACATGATTTATCACCGCGCCATGAGCAAAAGCGTGGCGATGGCACTGGCCAGTTACCTGAGCACCGCCACTTTTGTCGATTGGGATGCGGATGTACTGGGTCTCGACCTGTACATCTGATGTTGCTGCCTTACTACCTCGGCTGCCCGTCCTGGAGTGAAAACGCCTGGCGCGATTACTTGTATCCGCAAGACGCCAGACCCGCCGAGTTTCTCAATCTTTATTCTCAAGTGTTCAACGCCGTCGAAGGCAATACGACCTTCTACGCGAGCCCCTCTGCCGCCACCGTGCAGCGTTGGGCCGAGACCATGCCCGAACACTTTCGCTTCACCGCCAAGTTCCCTGGCGACATCAGCCATAGCGGCGACCTGCGCGACCAGCTGACCGCTGCCGAAACCTTCCTGCAATTGCTCAGCCCTCTGGGTGAACGGGTTTCTCCCCTCTGGCTGCAATTATCGAAAAGCTTCACCCCTCAACGCTTGTCCGAGCTGGCCGGTTTTATCGACGCGGTGGACCGGCCCTTGGCGGTCGAAGTGCGGCACGATGAGTTTTTCGCCAAGGGCGATGCCGAGCGGATGCTCAATCGTCTATTGCTGGACCGCGGTGTCGAGCGCATCTGCCTCGATCCGCGAGCGCTGTTCAGCTGCACCTCGACCGATCCTTCGGTGCTCCACGCCCAATCGAAAAAGCCCCGGGTGCCGCCTCGACCTGCTGCGTTTACTCAGTTTCCACAGGTGCGTTTCATCGGCCATCCGCAGTTGGAAGCCAACGATCCATTCCTGGTGCCGTGGGTCGAGAAAATCGCAGTCTGGATCGAAGAGGGCCGCACGCCCTATATCTTCCTGCACACCGCCGATAACCTGCTGGCAGCGAAACTGGCACAACGTTTTCACGCACAACTGATGCTGCGTTTGCCTGGCTTGCCGCCGCTGCCTGAGCTATACAGAGAGCCCGCCGCCGAGCAACTTGGCTTGCTCTGAAGCGGGTTATTTCCCTTTCAGGAGCCTGCCAATGGATGCGCAAACCCTTCGAGCCCAGGCGTTCAAAGCACTGCACGAACGTGAGGGCGCTTTTGTCATTCCCAACCCTTGGGACGCCGGATCGGCGAAGATGCTCGCCAGCCTTGGCTTCGAGGCGCTGGCGACCACCAGTGCCGGTTACGCGTTTTCCCGGGGCCGTCCCGATGGTGGGCTGACGCTCGATGAAACCCTGGCGAACGTTGAAGCGATTGTCGCGGCCACTGATCTGCCGGTAGCAGTGGATCTCGAAAACGGTTTTGCCGACGCCCCCGCCGACTGCGCTCAAAGTATTGTGCGTGCGGCAAAGGTCGGTGCGGTCGGCGGTTCGATCGAAGATGCCACCGGGCGTGAGGACGGTCCGATCTACTGCTTCGAGCATGCCGTGGCGCGTATCGAAGCGGCCGTCGCGGCGGCCCGCAGTTTGCCTTTCCCCTTTGTGCTGACGGCGCGTGCCGAGAATTTTCTACACGGCAATCCTGACCTCGACGATACCATTCGCCGCTTGCAGGCATTCGCCGAGGCGGGGGCCGACGTGCTTTACGCACCGGGCCTGCGCAGCGCTGAAGAAGTGTTGGCGGTGGTCCGCGCGGTGGCGCCGAAACCGGTCAATGTGTTGATGTCTGGCGGGCTCAAGCTGACGGTCGAGCAGTTGAGTGAAATGGGCGTCAAGCGCATTAGCGTCGGTTCGGCCCTGGCCCTGGCGGCGTATGGCGAGTTCTTCCGGGCTGCCGAGGAAATCCAGCAACACGGGACCTTCGGCTTCACCTCTCGGTCGATGCCGTTCCAGAAGGCCAATCAATTGTTCAAAGGCTGACGATGCGGTTTCGGTGGGGGCTGTTGCTGGTGCTGTTGATCATCGGCGCTGCCGGGTTGAGCGTCTGGCGCGGCTGGGTTTCCATTCCCCCGCAATGGAACCCATGGGCGCCGCTGGACGTAAAGGCCGAACCGAACCTGCTGACCCGCTACAAACTGATGCGTCTACGCGATGATCCGCAGTTATGCGACCAGGCGCTGAGCAGCTCAGATTTGCGGGTGGCCCGTCAGGCCGACAGCCCGGACGCGGCCTGCCCGTTGACCAACGCCTTGCGTGTGCAAGGTGGCGAGGCGGCGCTGAGCAGCAGTTTCCTCGCCAGTTGCCGTCTGGCTGTGGCGTTCGCTTTGTTCGAACGCCACGCCCTGCAACCGACGGCTCAGGCGGTCTACGGACAGGGGGTGAAACGGGTCGACCATCTCGGCAGCTTTGCCTGTCGCAACGTCTACAACCGCGAAAACGGCAGACGCAGCCAGCATGCCACGGCTGATGCACTGGATATCACTGGATTCCGGCTGGCGGATGGTCGATTCATCAGCGTGCTCAAGGATTGGCCGAAGGATAACCAGGACGGGAGATTTCTCCATCAGGTCCGCGACGGCGCTTGCGACATGTTCAGCGTGGTGTTGAGCCCGGACTACAACGCCGCCCATCGCAATCACTTTCATGTGGATGTCGGGCCGTGGTGGCGGTGTCGCTGAGGGTTACGCGGCGATGCGCAGGTTCTGCAGAACGATCGGGCGTGCCCAGCCGTTATCGAAATCGAATTGTTTCTGTTGTTCCACCAGCTCTTCGGGCGAGAACGGCGGGAACGGTTTGTCCAGCAGGTCGAGTTCGAACTCGGCGATCGGCAAGTGCAGCGGACGCGGTTGCGGTGCGGTGCCAGGCTCTGGCAGCGGTTGACCGGCGGTGAGCACGATCGGGCGTACCCAGCCGCTGTCGAAGTCCTGTTGTTTCTGTTGCGCGACGATTTCTTCCGGCGGGAACGGCGGGAAAGGTTTATCGGCCAGGTCCATTTCGAACTCGGCAATCGGCAGGAATAGCGGCTCTGGCGGGCGGACTGGTGTTTCGATCACATCACATTCGCGCTGGGAAATGATGTGCGCCAGCAGCTCGCTGCCAACGGTCGGTTCGACCGGGCTGTCGAGATCAACCGGCGGAAAGTTGAGAGACTCCGGCACGACATCGCCCGACTGATCGGCCAGGGCCTGGGCAAAAAAATCCTGCCACAGGTGACTGACGCCGCTCAGTGCTTGGGAATTTCGCAGGCCAAAATCGCCGTGGGGCGAGATGTAACCTATCGATGTGCGTTGAATGTCTGACATTTCTCTCGGTCGACGCTCAGCTCTGGCAAAATGCTCGATAGTTTGGTTATCGGCCGTTTTTGCCGATCATTAATTTTTTGAGCGTGTTTTCCCATGATTGAGCAACCTGCGGCCTGCCGCATCCATGTCGAGGCCTTGGGCACGACCTTTCAGCCACAGGCCGAGCAATGGGCCGAGCGCCTGGGGTTGCCGTTGCAGGTGGATGACGGCGAGTTTGCCTTGCAGGTGGGCGAGCAGGGGTTGCAGCTGCAACAACTGGGGCCGGACGCACCGGGACCGGTGCGGGTGGATTTTGTCGAGGGCGGCGCGGCCCATCGTCGGTTATACGGTGGCGGCAGCGGTCAGATGATCGCCAAAGCGGTCGGCGTCGCCCAAGGCGTGCGCCCGCGCGTGCTGGATGCCACGGCGGGGCTGGGCAAGGACGCGTTCGTGCTGGCCAGCCTGGGCTGCGAGATGAGCCTGATCGAGCGCCAGCCGCTGATCGGCGCGTTGCTGGAAGATGGCCTGGCGCGCGGCGCGGAAGATTTCGACGTGGCGCCGATCGTGGCGCGGATGCGTTTGCTCAAGGGCAATTCGATCGAGGTGATGCGCAACTGGGAAGGCGAGCCACCGCAGGTGATCTACCTCGACCCGATGTTTCCCCATCGTGAGAAAACTGCGTTGGTGAAGAAGGAAATGCGCCTGTTCCGGCCGCTGGTAGGCGATGACCCGGATGCGCCGGCATTGCTCGAAGCGGCTTTGGCCCTGGCCAGTCACCGGGTGGTGGTCAAACGCCCACGCAAGGCGCCGTGCATCGACGGGCCGAAGCCGAGTCACGCGCTGGATGGCAAGTCCAGCCGATACGATATTTATCCGAAGAAAGCGCTCAAGCCCTAAGACCATGTCGCCTGCTTCGCGAGCAAGCCCGCTCCCACATTGGACCTTTGTCGGTCACAGATTTTGTGTACACCGGAGATCCAATGTGGGAGCGGGCTTGCTCGCGAAGGCGTCAGCGCAGACACCTCAATTTATCAGGCCGAGTCCGGCCGATAAGCCCGCATAAACAACCCCACCACTTCCCGCACATGGGCTTCAGCCGCATCCCCGGTCACCGGCTCGCCGCAGCCATACAGCAAGCGGAAATTCCCCGCGCCCTTGAGCAGGCAGAAGAAATGCTCTGCCGCATTGCGCGGTTTATCGATGCTCAACGCGCTGCTCTGATTGACCTTGGTCAACAACCGCTCCATGCCGTGCAGCATGCGTTCTGGCCCGGCCTCGAAGAAAATCAGCGAAAGTTTCGGGTCCTGGCTGCCCAGCGTCGCCATCAACCGGTGCAGGTTCACCGATTCGTCGCTGTTGATTAGCTGATGAAAGCCGCGCGCGATGTTCAGCAGCACGGTTTCCACGGCAATGCCGTCCGGCAACTCAAAAAACAGCGTTGGCAGTTGCTCCTCGCACTTGGCCATCACCGCGGCGGCAAACAGCGTCTCTTTGTCATTGAAATGGCTGTAGACCGTCAGCTTCGACACGCCGGCCTCGGCCGCCACGGCATCCATGCTGGTGTTGGCGTATCCCTTACTCAGAAACAGGATTTTCGCCGCGTCGAGGATTGCCTGGCGCTTGGCCAGATCCTTGGGACGGCCCGGACCACTGGGTGTTGAAAGATTGTTCGACATTCTTCGCTTTAATACTGGACTGGTGAGTTTGCTATTAATAACATACTGGTCAGTATAATTATTCCAAGCACCATTAGCGAAAGGTCCTTCTCCATGTTCCGCTATGCTTTGCCCCTCGCATTGCCGGTCAGTCTGGCTTTTTTATTGTCTGCGTGTGGCCATGAAGAGGCGCCTCAAGTCACCGTCCGCCCGGCCATGGTCGTACAGCCAGAGCCCTCGGCTCAGGCCATGGAAAGTTATCCCGGTGAAGTCCGCGCGCGCTATGAGCCAGATCTGGCCTTCCGCATTGGCGGCAAAGTCAGCCGACGACTGGTCGAGGAAGGCCAGCGGGTCAAGGCTGACCAGCCTCTGGCGGAACTCGATCCTCAGGACGTGCGCCTGCAACTGGAAGCCACCCGTGCCCAAGTCGCGGCCGCCGAGGCCAACCTGAGCCTGGTGCGCGCCGAGCGCGATCGTTATAAGACCCTGATGGAGCGGCAAATGGTCAGCCGTTCGCAGTACGACAACGCGGAAAACCTCTACCGCTCCGGTGAAGCACGCCTCAAGCAAATCAAAGCCGAATTCAACGTATCGACCAATCAGGCCAGTTACGCGGTGCTGCGCGCGCCCCAGGATGGCGTGGTGGCCAAACGTGCGGTAGAAGTCGGGCAAGTGGTCGCGGCCGGGCAAACCGTGTTTACCCTCGCCACCGATGGCGAGCGTGAAGTGTTGATCAGCCTGCCGGAGCAGAGCTTCGGTCGTTTCAAGGTCGGCCAGCCGGTCTCGGTGGAACTCTGGACCCAGCCCGATCAACGTTTCCCCGGACGCATCCGTGAACTGTCGCCTGCGGCCGATCCGAAATCCCGCACCTTCGCCGCCCGTATCGCTTTTACCGCCGGCAAGGTTCCCGCCGAACTCGGCCAGAGCGCCCGGGTGTTCATCCAGACCGCCGATGTGGTGTCGTTGTCGGTGCCGCTGTCGGCGGTCACCGCGGAAAACGGTGCCACTTATGTGTGGGTGGTCGGCGCCAACAACACCTTGAAAAAAGCCCCGGTTCGGGTCGGTGCATTCGGTGAGAAAACCGTGCCGGTGCTCGAAGGCCTGAATGCCAGCGACTGGGTGGTGGCGGCCGGTGTTCATGTGCTTCACGACGGGCAGCAAGTGCGCCCGGTGGATCGCTCCAACCGCGTGGTCAATCTGGCGCACAAGGAGTAATCCCCGATGGGTTTCAATCTTTCCGAATGGGCGCTGCGTAACCGTCAGATCGTCCTGTTCCTGATGCTTTTGCTGGCCGTCGTCGGCGCGTTGTCCTACACCAAGCTCGGCCAAAGCGAAGACCCGCCGTTCACCTTCAAGGCCATGGTGATTCGCACCACCTGGCCGGGGGCCACGGCCGAGGAAGTGTCGCGCCAGGTTACCGAGCGTATTGAAAAGAAACTGATGGAAACCGGCGAGTACGACCGGATCGCTTCATTCTCCCGCCCGGGTGAGTCTCAGGTCACGTTCATCGCTCGGGATTCGATGCATTCGGTGGAAATCCCGGAGCTCTGGTATCAAGTCCGCAAGAAGATCAGCGACATTCGCCACACCCTGCCACCGGGCATCCAGGGGCCATTCTTCAACGATGAGTTTGGCACCACCTTCGGCAACATCTACGCCCTGACCGGCGAAGGTTTTGATTACGCGGTGCTCAAGGACTACGCCGACCGTGTCCAGATTCAGCTGCAACGGGTCAAGGATGTGGGCAAGGTCGATCTGCTCGGGCTGCAGGACGAGAAGATCTGGATCGAGCTCTCCAACGTCAAACTGGCCACCCTCGGGTTGCCGTTGGCGGTGGTGCAGCAGGCGCTTGAAGAGCAGAACGCGATGTCCACCGCAGGCTTCTTCGAAACCACCAGCGAGCGTTTGCAGCTACGGGTTTCGGGGAATTTTCAGACGGTCGATGAGATCAAGAACTTCCCGATCCGCGTGGGTGATCGCACGTTCCGCATCGCCGATGTGGCGAACGTTCGCCGTGGCTTCAACGATCCACCGGCGCCGCGCATGCGCTTCATGGCTGAAGACGCCATCGGTCTGGCGGTGGCCATGAAGGATGGCGGCGACATTCTGATTCTGGGTAAGGCGCTGGAAGTCGAATTCGCCCGAATCCAGAAGAACCTTCCGGCCGGCATGCAGCTGCGCAAAGTGTCCGATCAACCCGCCGCGGTGAAAACCGGTGTCGGCGAGTTCGTTCAGGTATTGGTGGAGGCGCTGGCGATTGTGTTGCTGGTGAGTTTCTTCTCCCTCGGTGTGCGCACCGGCATGGTCGTAGCACTGGCGATTCCGCTGGTGTTGGCGATGACGTTCGCCTGCATGTATTACTTAGGCATCGGCCTGCACAAGATTTCCCTCGGCGCGCTGGTGCTGGCGCTGGGGTTGCTGGTGGACGACGCGATCATCGCCGTGGAAATGATGGCGATCAAAATGGAGCAGGGCTTCGACCGGGTCAAAGCCGCCAGCTATGCCTGGACCAGCACCGCGTTCCCGATGCTCACCGGCACATTGATCACCGCGGCCGGTTTCTTGCCGATTGCCACCGCGCAATCGGGCACCGGCGAATACACCCGTTCGATCTTCCAGGTGGTGACCATCGCGTTGCTGGCATCGTGGATTGCCGCCGTAGTCTTTGTGCCTTATCTGGGGGAAAAACTCCTACCGGATCTGGCGAAAATTCACGCCGCCAAGCATGGCATCGGCGACGGCCAACCCGACCCTTATGGCACGCCGTTCTATCAGCGCGTCAGACGGCTGGTGGAATGGTGCGTGCGTCGGCGCAAAACGGTGATCGTCCTGACCATCGTGATGTTCGTCGCGTCAGTGGTGCTGTTCCGTTTCGTGCCACAGCAGTTCTTCCCGGCTTCGGGGCGACTGGAGTTAATGGTTGATCTGAAACTGGCCGAAGGGGCGTCTTTGAGCAACACCGCCGAGGAGGTCAAACGCCTTGAAGGCCTGCTCAAGGATCACGCCGGGATCGACAACTACGTGGCATACGTTGGCACCGGTTCGCCGCGTTTCTATCTGCCACTGGATCAGCAACTTCCGGCAGCGAGCTTTGCGCAGTTTGTCGTGCTGGCCAAAACCATCGAGGATCGCGAAACCCTGCGCACCTGGCTGATCGAAACCCTGAACGAACAATTTCCGGCCCTGCGTTCACGGGTCACGCGGCTGGAGAATGGCCCGCCGGTTGGCTATCCGGTGCAGTTCCGGGTCACCGGTGAACACATCGAAGACGTCCGTGCCCTGGCGCGCAAAGTTGCGGCCAAGGTTCGCGAGAATCCTCACGTGGTCAACGTGCATCTGGACTGGGAGGAGCCGAGCAAAGTCGTTTACCTGAACGTCGATCAGGACCGCGCGCGGGCGCTGGGTGTGAGCACGGCAAACCTCTCGGGTTTCCTGCGAAGCTCACTGACCGGTGCCAGCGTCAGCCAGTACCGCGAAGACAACGAGTTGATCGAGATCCTGCTGCGCGGCACGGTTCATGAGCGCACCGAACTGGCGTTGCTGCCAAGCCTGGCCGTGCCGACCGACAACGGTCGCAGTGTGGCGCTGTCGCAGATCGCAACGCTGGAATACGGTTTCGAAGAGGGCATCATCTGGCACCGAAACCGCCTGCCTAACGTGACGGTTCGCGCCGACATCTATGGCAAAGAACAACCGGCGACGCTGGTGCAGCAAATCATGCCGACCCTCGATCCGATTCGCGCCGAGCTGCCAGACGGCTATCTGCTGGACGTCGGCGGTACGGTGGAAGACTCGACCCGTGGGCAGAACTCGGTGAAGGCCGGTGTGCCGCTGTTTATCGTGGTGGTGCTGACGTTGCTGATGCTGCAACTGCGCAGTTTCTCACGCACGGTGATGGTGTTTCTGACGGCGCCACTGGGGCTGATTGGTGTGACGCTGTTTCTGATGGTGTTCCGCCAGCCATTCGGTTTTGTGGCGATGCTGGGGACGATCGCCTTGTCCGGGATGATCATGCGTAACTCGGTGATTCTGGTGGATCAGATTGAGCAGGATATCGCGGCCGGGCTTAAGCCTTGGCAGGCGATTATCGAGGCGACGGTGCGACGCTTCCGACCGATTGTGCTGACGGCGTTGGCGGCGGTGTTGGCGATGATTCCATTGTCGCGCAGCGTGTTTTTCGGGCCGATGGCGGTGGCGATCATGGGCGGGCTGATTGTGGCGACGGCGTTGACGTTGCTGTTTTTGCCGGCGTTGTATGCGGCTTGGTTCAGGGTCAAGCAAGAGCCGGTCTGACTCTTTGGGGCGTGTATACGCAGCTCCACTGTAGGAGCGAGGCTTGCCCGCGAAGGTGGTCCAGGCTCCTACACATATTTCAGATCCGTCTGATATTGAGTCAACGTAGGTGCACTGGTGTACTCAAGACTCAATTTCGTGAGTTGTTGAGACACCAATAATGAAAAAGCCGCCCATGCTGAAGGGCAGATCCGACCCGGTGTTCGATCGTTTGGGGCAATCTCCCCACAAGGAACGCCTCTCGGACTACCTCGCACTGCTCAAGCCTCTGGACGATCAGGGGCGCTATCTTCCGTTCGATGAGTTGCGCTACCGCTGGGCGCCGGGGCTGGATTCGAATCTGTGCTGGGCCTTGGTCAAGAAAGCCCGGACCGCGCAGTATTCCAGCCTTTTGCCATTGGGCGAGCCCATTCAGTGGGGGAAATTTGTGCTGACCCCATTGGCCCAGAAAGCTGTTTCGGCCGTTGATCGACAAGCGACGACGGCAGCCCTTGAATACATGACCGGACAGATCGGCGAACGAGCGCATTTCAGCTATCTGCTCAACGATCTGATCGAAGACGAAGCCATCAGCAGCAGCCAGCTCGAAGGTGCGGCGACCACCACCCGCGTGGCCAAGGACATGCTCAAGCGCAAACGCCTGCCGCGTACGCCGGATGAGCGGATGGTCATCGGCAACTACAAGATGATGAACTTCGCTTGGGAAAAGCGTTATGACCCCTTGAGCATCGAACTGATCACGGCGATGCATCGTGTTGGCGTTGAAGGTATCGATGACCCGCAATATTCACCGGGTGCTTTCAGGATCAACGATGACGTGGTGGTGCAGGACGGTGAGGGCAACACTGTTCATACGCCGCCCCCCGCAGCGGGACTCGCGTCACGATTGCAGGTGCTGTCGAAGTGGATCAACCAGTCTCACGACGATCCCGATCAAGTGGATTACCTTCATCCATTGATCAAAGGTATCGCGCTGCATTTTGCGCTGGGCTATGAGCATCCTTTTCGCGATGGCAACGGTCGGGTCGCGCGGGCACTGTTTTACTGGTTCATGTTCAAGAATGATTTTTCGGCCTTTCGCTACATCGCGATTAGCCTGTTGCTGCGCAATGCGCCGGTGAAATATGGGCGCTCGTATCTGAATACCGAGGCCGATGATCTGGACATGACCTATTTCATCGACTTCCAGTGTTCAGTGATCTTCCGGGCAGTCAGCGCTTTTACTGAGGCTTATCGAAAAAGCCTTGCCTACACCGAAAGCTTTGATCGATGGCTGCTGGAGTCAGGTTTCTTCGACCAGCTCACCGAGAAACAGCGAGCCGTATACCAAGTGGCCAAGAGTGGAATGGCCAAGGAGTTCACGGCGGTCAATGTGAAGGAGAATCTGAACTGCTCTTACAACACCGCGTCGGCCACCCTGAACGGGTTGGTCGAGTTGAAGGTGTTCGAGAAAAGGAAGATGGGGCGCGAGTGGGTATTCTTTCTGCGGGCAGCGTCGATGATCTGATTTTCGTGGGAGCGGGCTTGCTCGCGATGAGGCTGTGTCAGTCGACATCAACTGTGGCTGAAACACCGCAATCGCGAGCAGGCTCGCTCCCACAGGATCGGAGTTGAGGTTTAGAGCGTACCAAACACCTTCTTCGCCAAACCGGTCGCCGCCGCCGCAGGGTTCTGGCGAATGGTTTCTTCCTGCTTGCCAATCATCTCGAACAAACCGTTCAACGCCTGTTCGGTCACATAGCTTTCGATGTTGGCATTTTTCGCATCCAGCGCGCCCAAGGTCGCGGCTTGTCCGGCGAATGCGTTGTACTGCTGCGCCAGGCCGACTTGATCGGTGGCTTGTTTGACGATCGGCAGGAACTTGGTGCGGATCTGTTCGCGGCTGCTTTTGCTCAGGTACTGAGTGGCCGAGTCCTTGCCGCCGCTGAGGATCCCCTTGGCATCTTCCACGGTCATTTTCTTCACCGCATCTACCAGGATCGGCTGGGCTTGCGTCACGGCCGTTTCAGCCGCTTTGTTCATACTGGTTTCCAGTTGATCGACCTGATCACCCATGCCGAACTGTTTCATTTTCTTGGCGACTTTACCCAGCTTGCCCGGCAGTTCGATCTTCACGTCCGGGTTGTTGCTGAAGCCGCCGGGTGTGCCGAGTTGTTTAACGGCCAGTTGCGCGCCTTGAGTCAGGGCGTCCTTGAGACCGCCGGTGGCATCTTGTTGCGACAGGTCATTGAGCGACAGGGCCAGGGCGTTGGCGCAGATCATCAAGCCTGCGCACAGGCCGGCGAAGCGAAGGGTAGGGCGGAGCATGGCGGCTTCCTTGTTCATAAAAGAGAGTTAACGTGCTGCGTCGACGCGGATTTTCAGTGGTTGCGGATCTTTGCCGTCCAGTTTCACGGCGTGATTTTCAGTGGTGATGAACATCAGATTGCCGTCCACTTCGATGCGGGCGCTGACCGAGTAGCGATGGCCGGGTTTGACCTGCGCCGGATCGTAGCTCAAATGGAATGGCAACGGCACTTGGCCCTTGACCGGGCCTTTCTGCTCGTCGAGCACTACCGCCGGTGCGTCGGCCAAGGACACATCTTGCAAGCTGACGCTCAAGGTCGCGTTCGGTGGCAGAGCAATGCGTTGCAAGTAGAACACTTCGCCGTCGAGGCTGGCGTTGGCGATCGGTTGTGTCGACTGACAGGCACCGAGCAGGGCAGTCAGCAGAACAAGAGAGAGTTTTTTCATCAAAGATCTCCGTATCAAAGGCGCCAGAAGAAGCCTGGCGCCTGTAGGAATTTAGACGGTCTGCGCGGGAGCCGCGACTTGATCCGCCGCATCTTCACTGCGATGCAGCGCCACCTGACGGATCGACAAGCGGATCTCCGCTGGCAATACCCGTTTGGCGGCGCCTTCGGCCAGTTCGCCTAACAGTTCGTGATAGCTCAACTTGCCGGCCTCGTCGCGGCGCAGCACGTCGAGGTCCAGCATTGTCTGGATGAAGTGACGGAACAGGCTCTTGTCGAAGAACTCCGGGGCGTTCAGGCCGTGGAGGATCGACAGGCGCTGGGCCATGACCGTGCACAGGTCTTCGAGTTCTTCGGCGCTGATGCTGTTCTGGCCGCTGTTGAGCAGCAAGGAAACGGTCATGTAGAAGCGCTGCAAGGTCTGGGCGATGCTTTTCGACAGCAGCGTCAACAGCACGAAATGCCGCGAGCTCGGTGCCGGACGCAGGTACACGTCTTTCTCGAAACGCAGAAGGCCTTGCTCGACGAAGGCTTCGAGCCATTGATCGACCACGCCATCGAGTTCATCCAGCGTCCAGCGAATGAACAGCTCCGATTGCAAGTACGGATACAGCGCGCGGGTGTAGCGCAGGATCTGCTCGCGGCTCATGCGTGAGGTGCTCTGGAAGAAACTCGCCAGCAACGAAGGCAACGCGAAGATGTGCAGCACGTTGTTGCGGTAGTAGGTCATCAGGACAGCGTTTTGTTCATCCAGGTACAGAATCTTGCCCAGCGCATCGCTTTGCTCGGACAGCAGGTCCATGTCCTTCACATGCTCGATCAGCGCCCGACCGTCGCCCTCCGGCAGGGTGGTGTGCGAGGAGTAGGGAACCTTGCGCAATAGCGCCAGATACAGATCGAGCACCCACGCCATAGCGCGATCATCCAGCGCCAGACGGCTGGTGGACAGCAACGCCAGGGCCACCAGATTCACCGGATTGATCGCCGCCGCTTCATTCAAATGCTGTGCGACTTTCTCGCCGAGGCGGTTGGTGGTTTCGTTGAGCCAGGCCGGTTTGAATTGCGGACCGAGTTCCTGTTGGCGCCAGTCTGGCTGTTCGCTGTCGAGGAACTCCGCCAGTTTGATCGGCTCTCCGAAGTTGACCGCAACCTGACCGAAGCGCTGTTTGAGCGCACCGATGACTTTGAAAATGTCGAAAATCGATTCTTTCTTCTTGCTCGCGCCACGCAATTCGCCGAGGTAGGTGCGGCCTTCCAGCACGCGCTCGTAGCCGATGTACACCGGCACGAAGACGATCGGCATGCGCGACGAACGCAGGAAGCTGCGCAGGGTGATCGCGAGCATCCCGGTTTTCGGTTGCAGCATGCGCCCGGTGCGCGAGCGGCCGCCCTCGACGAAGTACTCGACCGGGAAGCCTTTGGTGAACAGGGTATGCAGGTATTCGTTGAACACCGAGGTGTAGAGCGGGTTGCCCTTGAAGGTGCGGCGCATGAAAAACGCGCCGCCACGTCGTAGCAGGCTGCCGATCACAGGCATGTTGAGGTTGATCCCGGCGGCGATGTGCGGCGGAGTCAGGCCGTTGCGGAACAGCAGATAGGAAAGCAGCAGGTAGTCGATGTGGCTGCGGTGGCACGGCACGTAGATCACTTCGTGCCCCTGGGCGACTTTCTGCACACCTTCGATGTGGTTGACCTTGATCCCGTCGTAGATCTTGTTCCAGAACCAGCTCAGCACCACTTCCAGAAAGCGGATCGCGGTGTAGGTGTAGTCCGAGGCGATCTCGTTGCCGTAGCGCAAGGCTTGTGCCTTGGCTTTTTCCGGGGAGATGTTCTCGCGCTCGGCTTCGTCGAGGATCGCCTGTTTGACCGACGGCTGATTGAGCAGGCCTTTGACCAGGTTGCGGCGGTGGGAAATGTCCGGGCCAATCACCGCGGCTTTCAGGTTGCGAAAGTGCACCCGCAGAATCCGCTGGGCCATGCGCACGGTGCGCTCGTGGCCTTTGTTGTGATCGATCAGTTCACGCAAATGAATCGGCGCCGAGAACTGCACCCGGGTCTTGCGCCCCAGAATCATGATGCTTAGCAGCCGACGCAAACGCCCGGTGACCGCCCAACTGTCGGCGAACAACAGTTTCCACGGGCTCGATTCGCTGTCCGGCGACTGGCCCCAGAACACGCTGACCGGAATGATCTGCGCGTCTTCGGCGGCGTTCTGGCTCAGGGCGCTGACCAGACGGGTCAGGGTCGGTGGCGCACCGCGCTTGTCCTGACGGCCGAGCCAGTCGGGCTCCGGCGTCAGGTAAAAGAATGCGGCGGGCTCTACCAACGCGCCCACCGATACTGGCAATACCGGGCGGGGCAGGCCGGCCTTGCTGCATTCGGTATCGACCACGGCGAGGTCGGTCAATGAAGGATTTTGCAGGACGTAGAACACCGGCCGGCTGCGGTCGAGGTTAAGGGTGAACGACGACTGATTGATCGTCTCCGAGCGAACCCAGAGGTACAGCAGTCGGCGCAGGGTGCCAAACACAAGACGGCGAAACGGGGAACGGGTCATACGGCTTCTGCGTGAGTGAAAAAAACCGAGCGTTTGCTCGGGCGGTAGATAGTGTGCCGTATTCGTCGAAAATCGGCAAAAAAGCAGCGAAGTAAACTCCTATTGAGAGTTCTGGTGCCTGTCATATACTCGGCACTCTGTCGCCGTTGCCCTCATGGGACCGGTATGCGCAGGCTGACGTTCCCGAGGCTTTCCTGCGAAAAGCCCGATCAATAATAAAAAGGGAGTATGAACAAATGGCAACACGCGAAACCGGCAATGTGAAGTGGTTCAACGACGCCAAGGGCTATGGCTTCATTCAGCGCGAGGACGGGGTGGACGTGTTCGTGCACTACCGCGCGATCCGCGGCGAAGGGCATCGCTCGCTGACTGAAGGTCAGCAGGTTGAGTATGCAGTGGTGACCGGCGAGAAGGGCTTGCAGGCTGAGGATGTGGTGGGCTTGTAAACACAACCCTTCACATTACACAAAACCAATGTGGGAGCGGGCTTGCTCGCGAATGCGGTGTGTCAGTCGACATCAATTTTGACTGACACACCGCATTCGCGAGCAAGCCCGCTCCCACATTTGATCCGCGTTGTGCATACGTCCGTCGTACGGATTTTTTACGCGGTTTTCCAGGTGATTTCTTCTTCACCATCGGCGCTGATGCGCATCCAGCGATCAGCCGTCTCTTCACCCTCTTCCTCGACCCAGCTGCCCGGCGCGCAACGCACTTCGACGTTCAGCGCGGCAAAGGCTGCGCGGGCGCAGGCGATGTCGTCTTCCCATGGGGTCTGGTCGCTTTCCAGGTACAGGCTGTTCCATTTGCCGACGGCTTTCGGCAGCCAGGTCACCGGCACGCTGCCGGCCTTGCACTTGTAAGTCTGGCCTTTCTGAACCCAATCGGTGCACGGGCCTAAAGCTGCGCCGAGCCAGGCTGCGATGGCCTTGTAGTCGACGTCGGCGTCTTTCAGGTAAATCTCGATATCGGGTTGGCGCATGGATGTCCTCACTGCGGGTCTGAAAAATCCATTCGCGGATTTAGCCGGCCTCAAGCTGTTTGCTCAAGACCAAATTTTAGAGTTTATTGAAGAACAAAATAATCGTAGCGCATCGACACGGTGACCTCGAACGGCTCGGCCTGTTCGATGACGGCTGCCCGGCGTTCGGCACTGGCGCGCCAGCCGTGGGGTGTCATGGCCAACAGGTTCGCGCGATCCTGACCACTGGCAAGCGTCAGTTTGAACTCCAGGGTTTCGCTGTGCTGCAGCGCCATGCCTTCCGGCACCAGCGCCAAGTGCTTATCGTCGGTGTACTCGCGCACTTCGTCGTACAGCCGCTCGCGCAATTCCATCAGATGGCCGCTGGTCGGCCCGACTTTCATCAAGCCGCCGCCGGGGCTGAGCAGGCGTTTGGCTTCTTCCCAGTCCAGCGGGCTGAAAACGCTGGCGAGAAACTGACAACTGGCGGAGGCCAACGGCACTCGCGCCATGCTGGCGATCAACCAAGTCAGCGCAGGGTTGCGTTTGCAGGCGCGTTTGACCGCTTCCCGGGAAATGTCCAGGGCGTAGCCGTCGGCATTGGGCAAGGCTTCGGCGATTTGCGCGGTGTAGTAACCCTCGCCACAACCGATGTCCAGCCAGCGTTGGGGCGCGTATTGCGCCGCCAGTTGCGCCAGACGCTTGGCCACCGGCGCGTAATGGCCGGCGTTCAAAAAGTCGCGACGGGCTTCGACCATCGCCAGGTTATCCCCAGGGTCGCGGCTGTTTTTATGCTGCACCGGCAACAGGTTCAAGTAACCCTGCCGCGCACGGTCGAAACGATGCCCGGCGGGGCAAGCCACGCCGTTGTCCACCGCGTTCAGCGGTTCGCTGCAGATCGGACACGCAAGCATCAGGCGAGCAACTTGATCAGGGTCTGGTAGTAGATTTCGGTCAGCACGTCGAGATCGGCCGCCAGCACGCGCTCGTTGACCTGGTGGATCGTCGCGTTGACCGGGCCCAGTTCGACCACTTGTGTACCCATGGTCGCGATGAAGCGCCCGTCGGAAGTACCGCCGCTGGTGGAGGCCTTGGTCTCGCGACCGGTGATGTCCTTGATACTCGCCGATACCGCGTCGAGCAGGGCGCCCGGTTCGGTGAGGAACGGCAGGCCGGACAGCGCCCAGTCGATGTGCCAGTCCAGACCATGCTTGTCGAGAATATCGGCGACGCGCTTTTGCAGGCCTTCGACGGTGGACTCGGTGGAAAAGCGGAAGTTGAACACCGCCACCAGATCACCCGGAATCACGTTGGTCGCGCCGGTGCCGGAATTGACGTTGGAGATCTGGAAACTGGTAGGGGGGAAGAAATCGTTGCCGTGATCCCAGTGCTCGGCGGCGAGTTCGGCCAGCGCCGGGGCGGCGAGGTGGATCGGGTTTTTCGCCAGGTGCGGATAGGCCACGTGACCCTGCACACCGCGCACGGTCAATTTGGCGCCGAGGGAACCGCGACGGCCATTCTTGACCACGTCACCCACCAGGGTAGTGCTCGACGGTTCGCCGACGATGCACCAGTCCAGACGTTCCTTACGGGCGGCGAGGCGTTCAACCACAGCCTTGGTGCCGTGATGTGCCGGGCCTTCTTCGTCGCTGGTGATCAGGAAAGCGACCTTGCCCTTGTGGTCCGGGTAGTCGGCGACGAAGCGCTCAGCGGCTACGGTCATGGCCGCGAGGCTGCCTTTCATGTCCGCCGCGCCACGGCCGCAGAGCATGCCGTGCTCGTCGATCACCGCGTTGAACGGATCGATCTGCCAGGCGGCTACCGGACCGGTCGGGACCACGTCGGTGTGACCGGCGAAACACAGCACCGGGCCTTCGTGTTTACCGTGGGTCGCCCAGAAGTTATCCACATCTTCGATGCGCATCGGTTCCAGCTTGAAACCGGCATCGCCCAGGCGCTGCATCATCTGCTTCTGGCAATCGGCGTCGACCGGCGTCACGGACGGACGGCGGATCAGGTCGATGGCGAGTTGAAGGGTCGGCGAAAGGTCGGCGTGGGCCGTCATGGAAAGCTCCGAAAACATGAAATATGGGCGCGGGCTAAATGTGGGAGCGGGCTTGCTCGCGAAGGGGCCATTACTGACGCCAAAAGCTTCGCGAGCAAGCCCGCTCCCACAGGTATGGCGTTTGGCCGTTGGTACGTGCCCGGCCAAGGCCTGCAAAATGGCGGTTATCTTAAAGCAAAACGGCGACCATTGGCCGCCGTTTAGTGCATCTGTACTGATTTAGACAGCCGGTGCGGTCGTGGCTTCGGCCACCGGTTTTGGCAGCGACGACAGGAACGCCATAATCAGCGCCGCCAGGTACGGCAGCGATTGCACCAGCAACATGGCCACCCAGAAGCGCATGTCGTTGCTCGGCAAACCGTTCACCAGGAAGATCCCCAGCGCAGCGCCCCACAACAGCAGCATGATGAATACTTCTTCGCGCGCTTCCGAAATCGCGACCCAGAAGCCGTGGTTATCGGCGTTTTTCGGGGTGCGGAAGAACGGAATGCTGCTGGTGAAGAAGCCGTACAACACCGCTTTGGCGATGGTGTGCGACAACGCTAGCCCTGCCAATGCCGCGCAGAATGCATCCTTGAGGTTGACCCCGACCGCACGGCGGTACAGGAAGATGATCTTGCCGACCTTGAACACGAACAGCGCCAACGGCGGGATTGCGAAAATCAGCAGCGGTGGATCGACCCGTTGCGGCACGATGATCATCGCCGCCGACCACAACAACGCGCCGACGGTGAAGAAGATGTTCATGCCGTCCGCCACCCACGGCAACCAGCCCGCGAGGAAGTGGTAACGCTGGCCACGGGTCAGTTCGGTGTCCTTGCCGCGCAGCAGGCTGGCGGTGTGACGCTTGATGATCTGAATCGCTCCGTAGGCCCAGCGGAAACGCTGTTTCTTGAAGTCGATAAAGGTATCGGGCATCAGGCCTTTGCCGTAGCTGGTGTGGTAATACGCCGCCGACAGACCTTTTTCGAACACGCGCAGACCCAACTCGGCGTCTTCACAGATGCACCAGTCGGCCCAGCCCAGTTCCTCGAGCACCGAGCGCCGGGTCATGGTCATGGTGCCGTGCTGAATGATCGCATCACGGTCGTTGCGGGTGACCATGCCGATGTGGAAGAAGCCTTTGTATTCCGCGTAGCAGAGCTTCTTGAAGGTGCTTTCGTTCTGGTCGCGGTAATCCTGCGGCGACTGCACCACGGCGATTTTCGGATCGGCGAAGTGCGGCACCATGTGCTTGAGCCAGTTCGGGTCGACACAGTAGTCCGAGTCGATCACCGCAATCACTTCGGCATCCTTGGCGGTGTGCGGAATCAGGTAGTTCAGCGCGCCGCCCTTGAAGCCGGCCAGCGGTGCCACGTGGAAGAACTTGAAGCGCGGGCCGAGGGTTTCGCAATAATCGCGTACCGGTTCCCAAACCGCCGGGTCTTTGGTGTTGTTGTCGATGATCAGGACTTCAAAGTCCGGATAGTCGAGGTTGGCCAGGGCGTTGAGGGTCTGTTTGACCATCTCCGGCGGCTCGTTGTAGCAAGGTACGTGGATCGACACTTTCGGACGGTAGTGCGAATCGCCCACCACTGGCAGGAATTCACGCCGACGTTTGTGGGTCCAGACCGCTTCGGCCAGTTCATGGGCCTCGGTCAGCAGAACGATAAACACCCCGAGTGCACCGAGGGCGAGCAGGAAACCCACCGTCAGGCTGAACCAGGTGCTGTATTGCTGGCTGTAGTCATAACCGATCCACACCAACACCGAACCGCAGAGGAACGCGATAAAGGTCAGGAAGGTGCGGCCACGTTGACGCAGGGCCGAGCCGTCGATCATCAGCAGGGTCAGCGACAGCAGGGCCAGCACGACCGAGCCGATAGCCAGCACGCGCCATTGCGGGATCGCGACCACCGGGCCTTCGAAGTTGAATTTCTGCTGACGCGCGGCGTTGAACACACCCCAATACGCGCCCACCGAACCTTCGTCACTGGCCTTCCACGGCTGGTCGAACGCTTCGATCACGAAGTAGTTGAAGCCTTGGCGGTTGAGCTTGTTGACCAACGTGCGCAGGTAAATCGCCTGGTCCGCCGGCGACGCATCGGCGCCACCGCGCATGCGGCCGTTGCTCGGCCAGCCAACCTCGGAGAGCAGCAGCGGTTTTTTCGGGAACATCTTTTTCAGGTCGCGGGCGCGGTCGAGGACGAACTGACCGGCCTTGTCCACCGGAACGAATTCCCAGTAGGGCAGGACGTGAGCGGCGATCAGGTCGACGTGCTTGGCCAGGCTCGGGTTTTCTTCCCAGACGTGCCACTGTTCAGAGGTGGTGACCGGAACCTTTACGGCCGCGCGGACGCGATCCAGGATCAGGCTCAGCTCCGCCGCGGTGATTTCCTTACGGAAGATCGCCTCGTTACCGACAATCACACGAACCACGCTGCGCGAGGTGTTGGCGATTTCGATGGCGCGGGTGATCTCGCGCTCGTTGCGCTCTTGGTCCGGGCTGATCCAGATCCCCAGGGTTACCCGCAGACCGAATTCTTCCGCCAGTTTGGGAATGTTCTCCAGGGTGCCGTCGACCGAGTAGGTCCGGATGTTGTCCGTCAGCTTGCTCATGATCTCCAGATCGCGACGCATTTCATCGTCGGTCGGGTACTGGGCTTTTTGCGGGTACTGGCCTTGTTGAAACGGCGAGTACGAAAAGCCGGAGATCTGTTCAGGCCAGTTGGGGGCGGTAACCGGGCGATTGACCAGCGCCCAGAAGCCGGTAAACAAGGCTGCGATGGCGAGCACCACGACCAGGTTGAGTCCAAATTTACGCGATGACATAGCTTTTTCGGGTTCCAAAGGCTGTGGAACGAAGGAACGGTTGGCGGCCGGCTGCCAGGTGGCAGGGGCGCGCATCCTACACTGGAGGTTCTCTGACCGTACAGCGAACAGGGAAACGCCCGACATTGGGCAATCCAGGTCGACTTAAGTTCTTTGACCGGGGCGCTATAGCCCAATTCCAATAATTTGTAGTCATTTGAAGCCGTCAAGACTGCCGTCCATAGCCCAAAGGTGCTCTTGACCGCCGACGGCCCTATAATGCGCGCCGGTTTTTGGGGTAATGGTCATGAGTACAGAAGATCCGCGGTTTGCTGGCATCGCCCGCTTGTATGGCATCGAAGGCCTGGAGCGTTTGCGCGCGGCCCATGTGGCGATCGTCGGCGTCGGTGGCGTCGGTTCCTGGGCGGCGGAAGCTGTCGCCCGGTGTGGCGTGGGCGAGATTTCGCTGTTCGACCTGGATGACGTCTGCGTCAGCAACGTCAACCGTCAACTGCATGCGCTGGACAGCACCGTCGGCAAGCCCAAGGTCGAGGTGATGGCCGAGCGCCTGCGCGGGATCAACCCGGACTGCACGGTGCATGCGGTGGCGGACTTCGTCACCCGCGAAACCATGGCCGAGTACATCACGCCGAACATCGACTGCGTGATTGACTGCATCGACAGCGTCAACGCCAAAGCGGCGCTGATCGCCTGGTGCAAGCGACGCAAAATCCAGATCATCACCACCGGCGGCGCGGGCGGGCAGATCGACCCGACACTGATCCAGGTCTGCGACCTGAACCGCACGTTCAACGATCCGCTGGCGTCGAAAGTGCGCTCCACGCTACGCCGCGACTACGGCTTCTCCCGCACCGTGACCCGTCACTACAGCGTGCCCTGCGTGTTTTCCACCGAGCAACTGCGCTACCCGAAACCGGATGGCAGCATTTGCTTGCAGAAGAGTTTTGTCGGGGATGGCGTGAAGCTCGACTGCGCCGGGGGCTTTGGCGCGGTGATGATGGTGACGGCAACGTTCGGCATGGTCGCGGCGACCAAGGCTGTGGATAAGATTGTGGCCGGGGTTCGGCGCCCGGCGGATCGGGTCAAACCGGCCTAACCGGATCATTCCCACGCTCTGCGTGGGAATGATCCGTGCGCTAGCTCACGCATTCGCTGTAGCACGGCATTAAGGCCATTGCTGCGCGACGACGACAACTGCCGCGACAGCCCCAGCTGATTAAACCAATCCGGCAAATCCACCTGTTGCAGCTCGGCAGCGGACAACCCATTGACCCGCGCCAGCAGCAGCGCCACCAACCCGCGAATCAGCCGCGCATCGCTGCTGGCGCTGAACTGCCAATGACCGTCCTGCAGCGCGCCGACCAGCCACACCTGGCTTTCACAGCCATGCACGCGGTTGGCCTCGACTTTATCCACATCGCGCAACGCTGGCAGGCGGTCGCCCCATTGCATCAGCAACCGCGCCCGCTGTTCCCAACTCGCAGTCTTCTGAAAAGTATCCAGCGCCATGACGGCATCGACGGGCAAGGTCATCGCAACAACTCCAGGGCCTGATCGAGCGCTTCAAAAAAGCGCTCAAGGTCTTCGGAATCGTTGTACAACGCCAACGACACCCGAATCGCCCCGGCCAGTTCAAAGCTTTTGAGTAACGGCATGGCGCAATGATGACCGGCGCGAACGGCGATTCCCTGTTCGGTCAGCAAATGTGCCAGATCAGCGTTATGCACACCCTCGACGACAAAACTGGCCAGCGCCAGTTGCGGCTTGCCCAGCAACCGGATGCCGTTGCGCGCCTCAAGGCCTTTGAGCAAATAGTCATGCAACGCGGCTTCGTGGGCGGACACGGCGTCCTGATCCAGCCCGGCCAGATAATCCAGGGTCGCCCCCAGGCCAATCACGCTGGAAATCGGTGGCGTACCCGCCTCGAACCCCAGCGGCGCAGGACGAAAGCGTGCGTCGTGGTAGTTGGCATCCAGCACCATTTCGCCGCCGAACTGCCACGGACGCAGTTGCTCAAGCGCTTCATGACGACCGAACATCGCACCCAGGCCATCCGGGCCGTAGAGCTTGTGGCTGGAAAACACATAGAAGTCGCAGCCCAGCGCCTGCACGTCATGCCGACCATGCACCACGCCTTGAGCGCCGTCGACCACGGTCATTGCATTGTGTGCCTTGGCCATCGCCAGTAACGCGGGCAATGGCTGCCAGGCACCGAGCACGTTGGACAGCTGGCTGACCGCTAACAGGCGTGTACGCGGGCCGATCAGGCAAGCGGCGGCTTCAAGGTCAATCAAACCGTCGGCATCCAGCGGCAGGATCACCAGCTTCAAGTCGCGACGGTGGGCCAGTTGCTGCCACGGCAACAGGTTGGCGTGATGCTCCAGAGCGCTGATGACAATTTCATCGCCCGGATTGAATACGTGTTCCAGGCCATAGGCCAGGAGGTTCAGCGCGGACGTCGCGCCGTGGGTAAAGATGATCTGTCCGCAATCGCCGGCATTGAGCCATTGCGCAACTTTGCTGCGGCTGTCCTCGAACGCCTGGGTGGCATGGGCGCCGGGCAAGTGTTGCGCCCGATGCACGTTAGCCGCGCCATTGGCGTAGTAATGCGCCAGGGCATCCAGCAGGGCTTGAGGTTTTTGCGTGGTGGCGGCGTTGTCCAGATAAGTCTGGTCTTGCCGTTGCAATGCGGCGATGGCCGGAAAATCGGCGCGCCAGGGAGAGGGAATCATCATGCTATTGGGCCCTGGTGAACATGGGCGGGTGGAACGCCTGACCTGTGTAGGAGCAGAGCTTGCTCGCGAAGGGGCCCTTGAGGTCGCCAAAAGCTTCGCGGGCAAGCCTCGCTCCTACAAGATCAGGTGATCGTTTGACGCTCTGCTTAGTTGTGAGCGTGCAGCGCTTCGTTCAGTTCGATGGCCGATTTGTGGGTTTTGCACTCCACGGCACCGGTCTCCGAATTGCGGCGGAACAGCAGGTCAGGCTGACCGGCCAGTTCACGGGCTTTAACGACTTTGACCAGTTTGTTGTGCTCGTCCAGCAGCGCAACCTTGGTGCCGGCGGTCACGTACAGGCCCGACTCAACAGTGTTGCGATCGCCCAGCGGGATACCGATACCGGCGTTGGCGCCGATCAGGCAGCCTTCGCCGACCTTGATCACGATGTTGCCACCACCCGACAGGGTGCCCATGGTCGAGCAACCGCCGCCCAGGTCCGAACCCTTGCCAACGAACACGCCCGCCGAGACACGACCTTCGATCATGCCCGGGCCTTCGGTGCCGGCGTTGAAGTTGACGAAACCTTCGTGCATCACGGTGGTGCCTTCGCCCACGTAAGCGCCCAGACGAATACGCGCCGCGTCAGCGATACGCACGCCGGCCGGTACCACGTAGTCGGTCATTTTCGGGAACTTGTCCACCGAGAACACTTCCAGCAGCTCGCCGCGCAGGCGGGCTTCCAGTTGATGCTCGGCCAGTTCGGCCAGGTCGATCGCGCCCTGGCTGGTCCAGGCCACGTTTGGCAGCAGCGGGAACACGCCGGCCAGGTTCAGGCCATGCGGTTTGACCAGGCGATGGGACAGCAAATGCAGCTTGAGGTAAGCCTCAGGCGTGGAAGTCAGCTGAGCGTCTTCGGCCAAAATAGTGGCGACCAATGGCTTGTGGCTCTCAGCCAGACGGGTCAGCAGCGCAGCCTGGGCAGCGTCGACGCCTTTCAGCGCTTCGGCCAGTTGGGACGCCTGAGCGGTGCTGAAGGCGATGGCCTGATTGCCTTCGGTGTAGCCCAGAACCGGCGCAATGGCAGCGACCAGTTCGGCCGACGGGTTGAGCAGTGGCTGCGCGTAAAACACCTCCAGCCATGCGCCTTGACGGTTTTGAGTGCCGACACCAAAGGCCAGGCTGAACAGGGTAGTGGACATGTTGATACCTCTAACAAAATGGAACGGGCTGCCTTACTTGAGTGCGGCCGCGTAGATATCTGGCTTGAAGCCAATCAGGGTTCGGTCACCGAGATCGAGCACCGGGCGCTTGATCATCGAGGGTTGCGCGAGCATCAGTTCGATGGCTTTCGGCTGGTCGAGATCGGCTTTACGTTCGTCGTCGAGCTTGCGAAAGGTCGTGCCTGCACGGTTCAACACCACTTGCCAGCCGTGCTCGTCGCACCATTGGTTCAGGTGTTCACGGTCGATTCCTACCGTTTTGTAATCATGGAAGTCGTAGTTGACAGCGTGTTCATCGAGCCAGGTGCGCGCCTTTTTCATGGTGTCGCAGGCTTTGATGCCGAAAAGGTGCAACGTTTTGCTTGAAACGGTCAAGGAATTGCCCCCTTTGCAGGTGCTGAAAATAAAAGGTGACGGATTATGCCATGACCGGACGGTTTCGCGTCGGCTGTGGTCGGGTTTGTCTTTTGACTTGGCGCCATCAGATGTTTCGTGCGACATCGGGGCAGCGGTCAGACTTCAGTCTAAACGGCAAATATGGCACTTCAAATGGGGGCAACGATTGCTGGGGCGACGTGTGCGTTTGAAGGCGCTGCGGGCGCAGCGCCTGGAATTTATGTCGGCGCGAGGCTGTTATTTGCGGCGCTGTATGAAATTGCGAATGCGTTCGGCCGCTTCTACGCATTCAGCCAGCGGTGCCACCAGCGCCAAACGCACACGCCCGGCACCCGGATTGACGCCATCCACGTCGCGGGACAGATAGGAGCCCGGCACGACAGTCACGTGTTCTTGCTCGAACAGATCCCGGCAGAACGCCGCATCATCGCCATCCACACTAGGCCACAGGTAGAAACCACCGTCCGGACGCTGCACATCCATCACCGGGCTGAGAATCTCCAGCACCGCATCGTATTTCTCGCGATACAGCGCGCGGTTGGCGCGCACATGCACTTCATCATTCCATGCGGCAACGCTGGCCAGTTGGGTCTGAACCGGCATCGCGCAGCCGTGGTAGGTGCGATAGAGCAGGAAGCCTTTGAGAATATCTGCATCGCCGGCGACAAAACCTGAACGCAGGCCCGGCAGGTTGGAGCGCTTGGACAGGCTGTGGAACACCACGCAACGCTTGAAGTCCTTGCGGCCCAGTTCCACGCACGCACTGAGCAGGCCTGGCGGTGGGGTTTGTTCGTCGAAATACAGCTCGCTGTAGCACTCGTCGGCGGCGATCACGAAGTCGTATTCGTCGGCCAGGGCGATCAGCTTCTTCAGGGTGTCGACAGGAGTCAGGGCACCGGTCGGGTTACCCGGCGAGCACAGGAACAGGATCTGGCAGCGTTTCCAGATGTCTGGCGAAACGGCGTCGAAATCCGGGTTGAAGCCGTTTTCATCCAGGCATGGCAGGTAATGCGGCTTGGCACCGGCGAGGAACGCGGCACCTTCGTAGATCTGATAGAAAGGGTTCGGGCTGACCACCAAGGCCTCGTCGCCACGATTGACCACGGTCTGGGTGAAGGCGAACAGCGCTTCACGGGTGCCGTTAACTGGCAACACGTTGCGCGCAGGGTCGAGCCAGCCGTTCGGGACGCTGAAGCGACGTTCGCACCAGGCGGCAATGGCTTCACGCAGGGCCGGGATGCCGAGGGTGGTCGGGTATACGGCCATCTGATCCAGATTACTCGCCAGTGCTTCGGCGACGAAGCTCGGCGAACGGTGTTTCGGCTCGCCGATGGACAGCGCGATGGCGCGTTTGTCCGGGTTTGGCGTAACGCTGCCGAGCAGGGCGCGGAGCTTTTCGAACGGGTAGGGCTGCAACTGGTTCAGAGCGTTGTTCATGGAGGCCTCGTTCAATGTGGGGGCGAGCTTGTGGCGAGGGGGCTTGCCCCCGTTGGGCTGCAAAGCAGCCCCAAATTCTCTGATGTACCAAAGATCTTGTGAGTGCTACGCACTCAAACGGGGCAAGCCCCCTCGCCACAGGCGCTCCCACAGGGAAAGTTATTAATTCAGATACTGAGTCGCGACAGTTTGATATCGGGTTCCTGGCTGACGCTCAGCTGCTTGACGATTGCATCCTGCAAACGGCTGCACAGCAACGGGTCGGACAGCGGCTGATTGTTCGCGTCGGTGATGAAGAACACGTCTTCCACGCGCTCGCCCAGAGTGGCAATCTTGGCGTTCTGCAACGACAGGTCGAACTCGAGGAAGATCGTGCCGATCCGTGCCAGCAGGCCGGGGCGATCCGGGGCGCTAAGCTCCAACACGGTCACCGGACGCTGAGCGTCGTTGTGGATCGTCACCTGTGGCGCAAACGCGAAATGCTTGAGCTGGCGTGGCACCCGACGCTGGATGATGGTCGGGTAGTTGTCCGGGTTGCGCAGGGCTTCGGTCAGACCTTCGCGGATCTGCTTGACCCGTGCCGGGTTGTCGCCGATCGAGTCGCCATCAGTGTCGAGCACGATATAGGTGTCGAGGGTGAACTGGCTGCTGGAGGTGATGACCCGGGCGTCGTGAATGTTCAGATTGAGCTGGTCCATCGCCGCCACCGTCACGGCGAAGAAGTCGTGCTGGTCCGGTGCATAGATGAATATCTGCGTACCGCCCTCGAACTCGCGCTGGGTGGTTTCCTTGATCAGTACCAGCGGGCCGCCATCGGCTGGCTGCTGCAGGATCGCATCAGTGTGCCAGGCCACATCGCCGGCGGTGTGGCGCAGGAAGTAGTCATCGCCCAATTGCGCCCACAACTGCTCGACATCGTCCGGGTCGTTGCCGCCGCGTACCAGAATGTCCAGTGCAGCGCTCTGGGTCTGGCGGATCTGCTCTTCGCGATCCACCGGGTTTTCCAGGCCACGACGCAAGGCGCGCTTGGTCTCGGTGTAGAGCTGGCGCAACAGACTCGCGCGCCAGGAGTTCCACAGCGTCGGGTTGGTCGCGTTGATGTCCGCAACGGTCAGCACATACAGATAATCGAGGCGGGTTTCATCGCCGACGGTCTGTGCGAAATCGTGAATCACGTGTGGGTCGGACAGGTCCTTGCGCTGGGCCGTGGTCGACATCATCAGATGGTTCTGCACCAGCCACACGATCAGGCGGCTGTCCCACACCGGCAATTGGTGGCGCTGGCAAAAGGCTTCGGCATCCACTGCGCCGATTTCCGAATGATCGCCATGCCGACCCTTGCCGATGTCGTGATACAGACCGGCCAGGTAAATCAGCTCGGGTTTGGGCAGTTTGGCCATGAGCTTGCTGGCCAGCGGGAATTTTTCCGACACCTGGGTGTACTGCAACTTACGCAGGTGCTTGATCAGGTTCAGGGTATGCGCGTCGACCGTATAGATGTGAAACAGGTCATGCTGCATCTGCCCGACAATGAAACCGAACTCCGGCAGATAGCGCCCAAGGATGCCGTAACGGTTCATCCGCCGCAGATTGCGGTGGATGCCGATCTTGCACTTGAACAGCTCGATGAACAGGCTGGTATTACGAATATCGTTGCGGAAATCGTCATCGATCAAATGACGATTCTCGCGCAGCAGGCGGATGGTATCGGCGCGTACGCCTTTGATCTCCGGTTGCTGGGCCATCAGCACAAAGATCTCGAGCATGGCGAATGGCGTACGGCGGAACACGTTGTCGCTACGCGCCTCGATGTAGCCGTCGTGCAGCTGGAACCGCGAATTGATCGGTTGCGGTGGTGCTTCGTCTTCGGGGGCCAGGATCACTTCTTCGAAGTGCTGGATGATCAGGTCGCTGAGCTGGGCAATGCTCATGACCACCCGGTAGTACTGCTGCATGAAGTTTTCGATGGCTTGTTTGGCGTCATTGCCTTTGAAACCCAGCAGCCCTGCAATCGAGCGCTGGTGATCGAACAGCAGGCGGTCTTCGGAGCGGCCGGCGAGCATGTGCAGGGCGTAACGTACCTTCCACAGAAACTCCTGGGACGAGGCCAGCAGGGCGTTTTCGCTCTCCACCAGGAAACCTTCACCCGCCAGGGCCCGCAGGTTCAGGGTGCCGTATTCGCGACGGGCCACCCACAGAATCGTCTGAATATCCCGAAGACCACCGGGCGAGCCTTTGACGTTGGGTTCCAGGTTGTATTCAGTGTCGTTGTATTTGTGGTGACGGGCCTTTTGCTCGGCGCGCTTGGCCAGGAAGAAGTCCTTGCTCGGCCACATGTGCGCGGTGCTGGTGACATCCAGCATGCGCTGACGCAGACGCTCGGGGCCGCAAATGGTGCGGCTTTCCATCAGATTGGTGACGACCGTCAGGTCGGCACGGGCCTCGACGGCGCATTCGTCTACCGAGCGAACGCTCTGGCCGACTTCCAGGCCGATGTCCCACAGCAACGTCAGAAAGCGTTCGATGGAGTCCCGAAAAATTTCGTGATCGGCGCTGTCCAGCAAAATCAGCAGATCAATGTCGGAATAGGGGTGCAACTCGCCGCGACCGTAGCCGCCGACCGCCACCAGGGCGATATCGGCGTCTTCGCTCCAGTTAAACTGTTCCCAGGCCTGTTGCAGGATGTTGTCGATAAACCAGGCGCGATCCTCGATCAGCCGGCGAATGTCCCGGCCACTGCGAAACCGCTCGTCGAGCACCTCGCGGGCCTGACGGATCGCCTTCTTGAAAGCAGCAATAGGGCTTGCCTTCAAGGCCAGTTCAGCCTGGAACTGGCCGCGGTCGAAGAGTTCGGGATCCACCTGCGGCATCGATTGGCTTTCCTTTCTATAAGGCTGGGAACGGAGCGGGCGGGATCAGGCCGAAACGCGCGGGATAGTATCGTCGCTGCGCAAAGTGAAGATCTCATAACCGGTTTCGGTCACCAGCAGCGTGTGTTCCCATTGTGCCGACAGCTTGCGGTCCTTGGTAATGGCGGTCCAGCCGTCGCCCAGCACTTTGGTGTCGGCCTTGCCTTGGTTGATCATCGGCTCGATGGTGAAGGTCATGCCGGCTTTCAGTTCCATGCCGGTGCCGGCGCGGCCGTAGTGCAGGATCTGCGGTTCTTCGTGGAACACCTTGCCGATGCCGTGGCCGCAGAACTCGCGAACCACCGAGAAGCCGTTCTTTTCCGCGTGCTTCTGGATCACTTCACCGATATCGCCCAGGCGGCAGCCGGGTTTGACCAGTTCGATGGCCTTGTACATGCATTCCTGAGTCACCTGGGACAGACGCTCGGCCCAGACCGGCACGGAACCGACGTGGAACATGCGGCTGGTGTCGCCGTGGTAGCCGTCTTTGATCACGGTGACGTCGATGTTCAGCGTGTCGCCATCCTTCAACGGTTTCTCGTTCGGGATGCCGTGGCAGACCACGTGGTTGATCGAGGTGCAGATCGACTTCGGGAAGCCTTTGTAGTTGAGCGGGGCAGGGATGGCTTTCTGCTCATTGACGATATAGTCGTGACAGATGCGGTCCAGTTCTTCGGTGGTGACACCCGGTTTGACATAATCAGCAATCATTTCCAGCACATCGGCGGCCAATTTGCCGGCGATCCGCATTTTTGCGATGTCCTCTGGGGTTTTGAGGGTGACGGTCATACAGGCTCTCTCTGCGCTCAATGGCGCCTTCTAAAACGAAATGGGCATTGCGCGAATAATTGTCGCGACCCTGAAAAACACGATTCTATCAGACGATCAGCGCAAATCTGAGCCTCTGTGCATCGCTTCTCTTTATAGGATGGCGCATTCTGGGGGGATTCCAAGGCGGGGGCCAAAAGCTTTCCCCAGGTTTGCAGAATCCGGGTTCCGTTTTTTTCTGCCTTGTGATATAAAATGCGCCGCTTTCCGGGGATACCCTAGAAAGCTTAAATCCACACACGTGTCGACACGATGACCTGGGTGCCTTCAGCTGATGCTGCTGGTTGGTCATTGGGATACGTGGAGGCCAAACCCGACTTATTAAGGAACTATCATGTCCCAAGTCAACATGCGCGATATGCTGAAGGCCGGTGTGCACTTCGGTCACCAGACCCGTTACTGGAACCCGAAAATGGGTAAATACATTTTCGGCGCGCGTAACAAGATCCACATTATCAACCTTGAAAAAACCCTGCCAATGTTCAACGAAGCTCTGACTTTCGTAGAGCGTCTGGCCCAGGGCAAAAACAAGATTCTGTTCGTCGGCACCAAGCGTTCCGCTGGCAAGATCGTTGCTGAAGAAGCAGCACGTTGCGGTTCGCCGTACGTCGATCACCGCTGGTTGGGCGGCATGCTGACCAACTTCAAAACCATCCGTGCTTCCATCAAGCGTCTGCGTGACCTTGAAGTGCAAGCCGAAGACGGTACGTTCGCCAAGCTGACCAAGAAAGAAGCGCTGATGCGCACTCGCGATCTTGAGAAGCTGGATCGTTCCCTGGGTGGTATCAAGGACATGGGCGGTCTGCCAGACGCTCTGTTCGTTATCGACGTTGATCACGAGCGCATCGCGATCACCGAAGCCAACAAGCTGGGCATCCCGGTTATCGGCGTAGTCGATACCAACAGCAGCCCGGAAGGCGTTGACTACATCATCCCAGGCAACGATGACGCAATCCGCGCTATCCAGCTGTACATGGGTTCGATGGCTGACGCTGTAATCCGCGGTCGCAACCACGTTGCTGGCGGCACCGAGCAGTTCGTTGAAGAAGCTCCGGCAGCTGCAGCTGAGTAATTGACGCCCTGGCGTTGACTCAGTAAGCAAAAAGGGGGCTTGGCCCCCTTTTTGCCACCTCGAAAACCATTTGTGAGCAGCGCAGCTACAGCATTTGTAACGTGCAGCGGCTAACAAGGGTGGTTCGGGAAGAATTGAACGCCCGTTCGATCGGGTGGAATGGTTGAAAACCTATCCAAGAGGAATTTTAAAATGGCAGAGATTACTGCAGCGTTGGTCAAAGAACTGCGCGAGCGTACCGGCGAAGGCATGATGGACTGCAAAAAGGCCTTGACCAAGGCTGGCGGCGACATCGAAAAAGCCATTGATGACATGCGTGCTTCGGGCGCCATCAAGGCTGCCAAAAAAGCTGGCAACGTTGCCGCTGAAGGCGCGATCGCTCTTAAAGAAGACGGTAAATCCGCCGTTCTGCTGGAAGTGAACTCGCAGACCGACTTCCTGGCCCTGCAAGACGACTTCAAGGCATTTGTTGCTTCCAGCGTAGAAAAAGCGTTCGCTGACAAGCTGACTGACGTCGCTCCGCTGATCGAATCCCAAGAAGCCGATCGTCTGGTTCTGGTGGGCAAGGTTGGCGAAAACGTCAACATCCGTCGCCTGGCTCGCGTTGAAGGTGATGTTGTTGGTGGTTACCTGCACGGCAACAAGATCGGTGTCGCGGTTGTTCTTAAAGGCGGCAACGTTGAGCTGGCCAAGGACATCGCTATGCACGTAGCGGCCACCAACCCTGAATTCCTGCTGCCATCGGAAGTTTCCGCTGAAGCGGTCGAGCGCGAGAAAGGCGTGTTCCTGACCCTCAACGCTGACAAGATCGCTGGCAAGCCAGAAAACATCGTTGAAAACATGGTCAAAGGTCGTATCAGCAAGTTCCTGGCTGAAGCGAGCCTGGTTGAGCAGGCGTTCGTCAAGAACCCTGAAATCAAGGTTGGCGAACTGGCCAAGAAAGCCGGTGCAGAAATCGTTTCTTTCACCTACTTCAAAGTAGGTGAAGGCATCGAGAAGCCGGTCGACAACTTCGCTGAAGAAGTTGCTGCCCAGCTGGCTGCCGCCAAGCAATAAGACGGTTTTTTAACTGTCGCCCTGAAGAGGCTGCCCGCTCACGCGCGCAGCCTCTTTTCAGATGGGGTTGCCAATTTTAATTGGTTTCCTTTTGGAACTGGCTTACAAAGCCATGTTCCGATGGCGCTGAAGCAGTGCCAAGCTAGAGTGAACGCCAGCTGTAAACAGCTCGCAAAGAATTTTTAAAATACGCCGCAGGAGAGATTCGCAATGGCTCAGCAGGGCAGTGGTTATCAGGCTCGCTATAAACGCATTCTACTCAAGCTTAGCGGCGAGGCCCTGATGGGCTCGGAAGAGTTCGGGATCGACCCCAAAGTTCTGGATCGCATGGCGCTGGAAGTTGGCCAACTGGTCGGCATCGGTGTTCAGGTCGGTCTGGTGATTGGTGGTGGCAACCTGTTCCGCGGCGCGGCGCTCAGCGCGGCGGGCATGGATCGGGTTACTGGCGACCACATGGGCATGCTGGCCACTGTGATGAACGCCTTGGCGATGCGCGATGCGCTGGAACGTGCCAATATCTCGGCCATCGTGATGTCGGCCATTTCCATGGTTGGTGTGACCGATCACTACGATCGCCGCAAAGCCATGCGCCACCTGAACGCCAAGGAAGTCGTGATTTTTGCGGCCGGTACTGGTAATCCGTTCTTCACCACGGATTCGGCAGCCTGCTTGCGTGCAATCGAAATCGACGCTGACGTCGTGCTCAAGGCAACCAAGGTCGATGGCGTTTACACGGCTGATCCATTCAAAGACCCGCATGCCGAGAAGTTCGATCATCTGACTTATGATGAAGTACTGGATCGCAAGCTGGGTGTAATGGATTTGACGGCTATTTGCTTGTGCCGCGACCACAAGATGCCGTTGCGCGTATTTAACATGAACAAGCCCGGCGCCCTACTGAACATCGTACATGGCGGCGCTGAAGGGACCCTGATCGAGGAAGGCCAACAATGATCAACGAAATCAAGAAAGACGCTCAAGAGCGCATGAAAAAATCCGTGGAATCGCTGGCGCATAACTTCGGTCGTATTCGTACGGGCCAGGCGCACCCAAGCATTCTGGAAGGTGTGATGGTTCCGTACTACGGCTCCGATACTCCGATCAAACAGGTGGCGAACATCACCGTTAAAGACGCCCGTACCCTGCAAGTAGTTGCCTTCGAGCGCAACATGCTGGGTGCCGTCGACAAAGCCATCGGTAGCGCGGGTCTGAACCTCAACCCGACCAACCTGGGTGAGTTGCTGCTGATCTCCATGCCGGCCCTGACCGAAGAAACCCGCAAGGGCTTCACCAAGCAGGCTCGCGATGTCGCTGAAGATGCCCGTGTTGCGGTGCGCAACATCCGTCGTGATGCGAACAGCCAGCTCAAGGATCTGGTCAAGGAAAAGGAAATCAGCGAAGACGAAGAACGTCGCGCTACTGGCGAAATTGATGATCTGACCAAAAAGTACGTGGCTGAAATCGACGCGAATTTGGCGCAGAAAGAAAAAGACCTGATGGCCGTATAAGGGTCACGTTTTAATGGATAAGACAAAGCAGACTGCGCCGTCCGCGGTGCCGCGCCATGTCGCGATCATCATGGATGGTAATAATCGCTGGGCGAAAAAACGCTTTATGCCGGGTGTCGCCGGGCATAAAGCGGGTGTGGATGCAGTGCGTGCGGTAATCGAGGTGTGTGCCGAGGCCAAGGTCGAAGTACTGACCTTGTTCGCCTTCTCCAGCGAGAACTGGCAGCGCCCGGCCGATGAGGTCAGTGCCTTGATGGATTTGTTCTTCAAGGCGTTGCGTCGCGAGGCCAAGCGCCTCAACGACAACAACATCAGTTTGCGCATCATTGGCGATCGTTCGCGTTTTCACCCGGAGCTTCAGGCCGCCATGCGCGAAGCCGAGGCGATGACTGTCGGTGCCAACCGCTTTGTCCTGCAGATCGCCGCCAACTACGGCGGTCAGTGGGATATCGCGCAAGCCGCGCAGCGCCTGGCCCGAGAAGTTCAGGCCGGGCATCTGCGTCCGGAGGACATTACCCCTGAGCTGCTGCAAACCTGTCTGGCGACCGGTGATCTGCCGTTGCCGGACTTGTGCATCCGTACCGGTGGCGAGCATCGCATCAGCAACTTCCTGCTGTGGCAACTGGCTTACGCCGAGTTGTACTTCTCCGACCTGTTCTGGCCGGACTTCAAACACGACGCCATGCGCAATGCGCTAGCTGATTTCGCTTCTCGCCAGCGTCGCTTCGGTAAAACGAGCGAGCAGGTCGAGGCTGGAGCCCGGGTTTAATGCTTAAACAACGAATCATCACGGCGCTGATCCTGCTGCCGATCGCCTTGGGCGGGTTTTTCCTGCTCGAAGGGTCCGGTTTTGCGCTGTTCATCGGGCTGGTGGTGACGCTCGGGGCATGGGAGTGGGCGCGCCTGGCAGGTTTCACTGCTCAGTCGATCCGCGTTGCCTATGCAGCTGTGGTCGCGTTGATGCTGTTTGTCATGCACATCCTGCCGGGGCTCGCGCCTTGGGTGTTGGGCGCTTCGGTGCTCTGGTGGGGCGTGGCCACGTACTTGGTGTTGACTTATCCACAGTCCAGCGAACACTGGGCTAGCGCAGCCTGCAAGCTGGTAATCGGTTTGTTGATTCTGTTACCCGCCTGGCAAGGTCTGGTGTTGATCAAGCAGGAGCCCTTGGGTAACTGGCTGATCATGGCGGTGATGGTGCTGGTCTGGGGTGCTGATATCGGTGCGTACTTTTCCGGCCGGGCCTTTGGCAAACGCAAACTGGCGCCACAGGTCAGCCCTGGCAAGAGCTGGGAAGGCGTGTACGGCGGCTTGCTGCTGAGTCTGGTGATTACAGCAATCGTCGGTTTTGTGCGGGACTGGAGTTTCGCTCAGATGTTGATGGGCCTGTTCGGTGCCGCAATTATCGTATTCATTTCAGTGGTGGGCGACCTCACCGAAAGCATGTTCAAGCGCCAGTCGGGGATCAAGGACAGCAGTAATCTGCTGCCCGGCCACGGCGGCGTCCTGGACCGCATCGATAGCCTGACGGCGGCGATTCCGGTATTCGCTGTGCTGCTGTGGATGGCAGCATGAGCCGCCCACAACAGATTACCGTGCTGGGAGCGACCGGTTCGATTGGTCTGAGTACTCTCGACGTCATTGCCCGTCATCCCGAGCGTTATCAGGTTTTCGCCTTGAGCGGTTTCACTCGTTTGAGTGAGTTGCTGGCGCTGTGTGTGCGTCATTCGCCGCGCTTCGCGGTCGTGCCGGAATCTGCCGCTGCCCGGGGCTTGCAGGACGATTTGCGCGCGGCCGGTCTGTCGACCCGCGTTCTGGTGGGGGAGGAGGGCTTGTGTCAGGTCGCCTCCGATCCGGAAGTCGATGCGGTGATGGCGGCCATTGTTGGTGCTGCAGGCTTGCGTCCGACCCTGGCGGCGGTCGAGGCCGGCAAGAAAATTCTTCTGGCCAATAAAGAAGCACTGGTGATGTCCGGTGCGCTGTTCATGCAGGCCGTGCGCAAAAGCGGTTCAGTGCTGCTGCCGATCGACAGCGAGCACAACGCGATTTTCCAGTGCATGCCACAGGATTTCGCCCGTGGACTTGGTGCGGTCGGTGTGCGCCGGATTTTACTGACAGCCTCTGGCGGCCCGTTCCGGCAGACGCCAATGGCCGAGCTGGCGCATGTTTCCCCCGAGCAAGCGTGTGCGCACCCGAATTGGTCCATGGGGCGCAAGATTTCGGTGGATTCGGCCAGCATGATGAACAAAGGGCTCGAGCTGATCGAGGCCTGCTGGCTGTTCGACGCCACGCCTTCCCAGGTCGAAGTGGTGATTCACCCGCAGAGCGTGATTCATTCGCTGGTCGACTACGTCGATGGCTCAGTGTTGGCGCAGTTGGGCAATCCGGACATGCGCACACCGATTGCCAATGCCCTGGCCTGGCCAGAGCGAATCGACTCGGGTGTTGCGCCGCTGGACCTGTTTGCCATCGCTCGCCTGGATTTCCAGGCGCCGGATGAAGAACGTTTCCCTTGCCTGCGCCTTGCGCGTCAAGCCGCCGAGGCTGGCAACAGCGCGCCGGCCATGCTCAATGCCGCGAATGAAGTGGCTGTGGCGGCCTTTCTCGACGGACGGGTTCGCTACCTGGAAATCGCGAGTATTATCGAGGAAGTGTTGAACCTCGAGCCTGTGGTTGCGGTAGATGATCTCGAGGCAGTGTTTACGGCTGATGCGAAAGCACGGGTACTGGCCGGGCAATGGCTGAGCCGTCACGGGCGATAAGTGCTGCAATACGTTGCCCCATGCAGCACCGATAGTTGCGGAGAAAATACATGAGCGCGCTCTATATGATTGTCGGCACCCTGGTAGCGCTGGGTGTGCTGGTTACCTTCCACGAGTTCGGCCATTTCTGGGTCGCGCGTCGCTGTGGGGTCAAAGTGCTGCGCTTCTCCGTGGGCTTCGGCATGCCGCTGCTGCGCTGGCACGACAGCAAAGGCACTGAATTCGTGATCGCCGCCATCCCGTTGGGTGGCTACGTGAAGATGCTCGACGAGCGCGAAGGCGAGGTCCCGGCCGATCAAGTCGATCAATCCTTCAATCGCAAATCTGTCCGTCAGCGCATCGCCATCGTTGCAGCCGGCCCGATCGCCAACTTTCTATTGGCAATGGTGTTTTTCTGGGCATTGGCAATGCTGGGCAGCGAGCAGGTGCGGCCGGTTATCGGTGCGGTCGAGTCCGGCAGTATTGCCTCCAAGGCAGGTTTGAGCCCGGGCCAGGAAATTATGGCCATCGATGGCGAGCCAACCTCCGGTTGGGCCGCGGTGAACCTGCAGCTGATCCGTCGTCTGGGTGAGAGCGGTTCCCTTCAATTGCTGGTCCGCGAACAGGGCTCCACGGTGGACTCACCCCGTGAGCTGGTGCTGGACAAGTGGCTCAAGGGTGCTGAGGAGCCAGATCCGATTCGCTCGCTGGGTATTCGTCCTTGGCGTCCGGCGTTGCCTCCAGTCCTGGCCGAATTTGATCCGAAAGGGCCGGCGAAGGCTGCGGGCCTGAAGCCGGGTGACCGCTTGTTGGCCCTTGATGGCAAGGCGCTGGACGACTGGCAGCAAGTAGTCGATATCGTCCGTATGCATCCGGATACCAAAATCATGCTGCGTGTCGAGCGCGATGGTGCTCAAATCGACGTCCCTGTGACGTTGGCCGCTCGCGGCGAGAGCAAGTCACCCAGTGGTTATCTGGGCGCCGGGGTGAAAGCGGTCGATTGGCCACCAGAGATGATTCGCGAAGTCAGTTACGGTCCGGTGGCTGCGATTGGCGAGGGTGCCCGACGTACCTGGACCATGAGCGTACTGACCCTCGATTCGCTCAAGAAAATGTTGTTCGGTGAGCTCTCGGTAAAAAACTTGAGTGGACCGATAACCATTGCTAAAGTGGCGGGCGCTTCTGCCCAGTCGGGCGTCGCTGATTTCCTGAATTTCCTTGCTTATCTGAGTATTAGCTTGGGGGTTCTGAATTTGTTGCCCATTCCTGTACTGGATGGGGGGCATTTGTTGTTTTATCTGATCGAGTGGGCGCGTGGTCGTCCCTTGTCGGATCGGGTGCAAGGTTGGGGGATACAGATCGGAATCAGTTTGGTGGTCGGGGTGATGTTACTTGCTCTGGTCAATGATCTGGGTCGACTGTAACGCTTCGCTGAATTGCGAATCTGCCGCATTTTGCGGCAGTTTTTATTGCCAGTTGGAATAAGAAAGGACTTCATGAAACGTCTGCTGCTAACTGCGGTTCTCACCGTATTGATGATCGCCGAAGTTCACGCCGAGTCCTTCACTATCTCTGATATTCGGGTCAATGGCCTCCAGCGGGTCTCCGCGGGTAGCGTCTTTGGTGCCTTGCCGTTGAACGTCGGCGAACAGGCGGATGATCGTCGCCTGGTGGAATCCACTCGTGCGTTGTTCAAAACCGGGTTCTTTCAAGATATCCAGCTGGGTCGCGATGGCAACGTCCTCGTTATCACTGTAGTCGAGCGTCCGTCGGTCGCCAGTATCGAGATCGAAGGCAACAAGGCGATCTCCACTGAAGACCTGATGAAGGGCCTCAAACAATCCGGTCTGGCCGAAGGCGAGATCTTCCAGCGCGCCACCCTTGAAGGTGTGCGTAACGAGCTGCAGCGTCAATACGTCGCTCAGGGCCGTTACTCGGCCACCGTCGATACCGAAGTGGTGCCGCAGCCGCGTAACCGCGTGGGCCTGAAGGTCAACATCAACGAAGGCACCGTTGCAGCTATCCAGCACATCAACGTGGTGGGTAACACGGTTTTTCCTGATGAAGACCTGATCGACCTGTTCGAACTCAAAACCAGCAACTGGCTGTCGTTCTTCAAGAACGATGACAAGTACGCTCGTGAAAAACTCTCCGGTGACCTGGAGCGTCTGCGTTCCTACTATCTGGATCGCGGCTATATCAATATGGATATCGCTTCGACCCAGGTGTCCATCACTCCGGACAAGAAACACGTCTACATCACCGTCAACGTCAACGAAGGCGAGAAGTACACCGTTCGTGACGTCAAGCTCAGCGGTGACCTGAAAGTGCCTGAAGACCAGGTCAAGTCCCTGCTGCTGGTTCAAAAAGGCCAGGTGTTCTCGCGCAAGCTGATGACCACCACGTCCGAACTGATTACCCGTCGCCTGGGTAACGAGGGTTACACCTTCGCCAACGTCAACGGCGTGCCTCAGCCTCACGATGACGACCACACGGTCGACATCACGTTCGCTGTCGATCCGGGCAAGCGTGCTTACGTGAACCGTATCAACTTCCGCGGCAACACCAAGTCCGAAGACGAAGTGCTGCGCCGTGAAATGCGTCAGATGGAAGGTGGTTGGGCTTCGACTTACCTGATCGACCAATCCAAAACCCGTCTGGAGCGTCTGGGCTTCTTCAAGGAAGTCAACGTCGAAACGCCGGCCGTGCCGGGCGTAGACGACCAGGTTGATGTGAACTACAGCGTTGAAGAACAGGCCTCCGGCTCGATTACCGCGAGCGTCGGTTTCGCCCAGAGTGCCGGTCTGATCCTCGGTGGTTCGATCACCCAGAACAACTTCCTGGGTACCGGTAACAAGGTCAGCATCGGTTTGACTCGCAGTGAATACCAGAGCCGCTATAACTTCGGTTATGTCGACCCCTACTGGACTGCTGATGGTGTGAGCCTGGGTTACAACGCTTTCTATCGCACCACAGACTATGACGACCTCGATGTCGACGTGGCCAGCTATGCCGTAGACAGCCTGGGTGCGGGCGTGAGCGTCGGCTACCCGATCAGCGAGACTTCGCGCCTGACCTTCGGCCTGACCGCGCAACAGGACGATATCAAGACCGGCCAGTACACCGTTGACGAGATTTTCGACTTCGTTAACCGCGAGGGCGACAGCTACCTGAACTTCAAGGCTTCGGCCGGTTGGTCCGAGTCCACTTTGAACAAAGGCGTGCTGGCGACCCGTGGTCGTTCTCAGAGCCTGACTCTGGAAACCACCACCCCTGGCAGCGACTTGTCGTTCTTCAAGCTCGATTACCGTGGCCAGCTGTTCCAGCCATTGTCCGAAAACTACACCATGCGTCTGCACACCGAGCTGGGCTATGGCGATGGTTACGGTTCGACCGATGGCTTGCCGTTCTATGAAAACTATTACGCCGGTGGTTTCAACTCGGTGCGTGGCTTCAAGGACAGTACTCTGGGGCCTCGCAGTACACCAAGTACCGGTAAAAACCCGGGGACGTCGGTCGACCCGGACCAGGATCCACTGCCATTCGGTGGTAATGTCCTGATCCAGGGCGGTGTTGAGGTTCTGTTCCCTCTGCCGTTCGTCAAGGATCAGCGCTCCCTGCGTACTTCGGTATTCTGGGACGTGGGTAACGTGTTCGACTCGACGTGCAAAGAGACCAGGAATGCTGACGGTTCCAAGTCCAATACGCAGTGCAACGACATCAGCCTGAGCAACATGGCCAGTTCCGTCGGTGTCGGCGTGACCTGGGTTACCGCACTGGGTCCTTTGAGCTTCGCGTTGGCCATGCCGATCAAGAAACCGGATGACGCTGAGACTCAAGTGTTCCAATTCTCCCTCGGCCAGACGTTCTAAGCGTCTGACCCAAGATAACGACAATGGATTTTGTAGGAGTGCATCGTGCGTAAGTTGACTCAATTGGTTCTCCTGGCGACCGTACTGGTAGCAGGTCCGGCTTTTGCCGACATGAAAATCGCCGTGCTGAATTATCAAATGGCATTGCTGGAATCCGACGCGGCGAAAAAATACGCCGTGGATGCCGAGAAAAAATTCGGCCCGCAACTGACCAAGCTCAAAAGCCTGGAAAGCAGCGCCAAGGGTATCCAGGACCGTCTGATGGCCGGCGGCGACAAGATGCAGCAAGGCGAGCGCGAACGTCTGGAGCTCGAGTTCAAGCAAAAGGCCCGTGATTTCCAGTTCCAGTCCAAGGAACTGAACGAAGCCAAAGCCGTTGCCGATCGTGAAATGCTGAAACAGCTCAAGCCGAAACTGGACAGCGCTGTGGAAGAAGTCATCAAGAAAGGTGCTTTTGACCTGGTCTTCGAGCGTGGCGCAGTGATTGATGTCAAGCCTCAGTACGACATCACTCGCCAGGTTATCGAGCGCATGAATCAGCTGAAGTAACCCATGACAGCGACTATAAAGCTCGGCCAGTTGGCCGAGTTCCTCGGCGCCACCTTACGTGGCGACCCGAAGAAAGAAATTACTGGGCTAGCCACTTTGCAAGAGGCTGGCCCAGCTCAGTTGAGCTTTCTGGCAAATCCTCAATACCGTAAATACCTGGCTGACAGTCAGGCCGCGGCTGTATTGCTGAAGGCCGCTGACGCTGAAGGTTTTGCCGGTGATGCATTGGTGGTGCCGGATCCGTATCTGGCCTACGCGCGCGTTTCCCACCTGTTCGATCCCAAGCCCAAAGCGCCTGCCGGTATTCATCCGACAGCGGTGGTGGCAGTGGATGCAGTGGTCGACCCGGCGGCGAGCATCGGTGCTTTTGCGGTGATCGAAAGTGCAGCGCGTATTGGCGCAGGTGTGACCGTTGGGGCTCATTGCTTCATCGGTGCGCGCTGCGAAATCGGCGAGGGCGGCTGGTTGGCCCCGCGGGTCACGCTGTATCACGACGTGCGCATCGGCAAACGGGTGGTGATTCAATCCGGTGCCGTACTCGGCGGTGAAGGCTTCGGTTTTGCCAACGAGAAAGGTGTCTGGCAGAAAATCGCGCAGATCGGTGGTGTCTCGATCGGCGATGACGTGGAAATAGGCGTAAATACCGCTATCGATCGCGGCGCACTGGCCGATACCGTTATCGGCAATGGTGTGAAGCTCGATAACCAGATTCAGATCGCCCACAACGTCCAGGTCGGTGACCACACCGCCATGGCCGCCTGTGTGGGAATCTCCGGCAGCACCAAAATCGGCAAGCATTGCATGCTCGCCGGTGGCGTAGGGCTGGTGGGGCATATCGAGATTTGCGACAACGTTTTCCTGACCGGGATGACCATGGTGACCCACTCGATTACCGAGCCGGGCTCCTATTCTTCCGGTACGGCGATGCAACCGGCAGCCGAATGGCGCAAAAGCGCGGCCCGTATCCGTCAGCTCGATGACATCGCGCGACGACTACGACAGCTGGAAAAGCGTGTGGGGGACGTGACCCCTGACGGTAATGCTTCATCAGATGGCTGATACCATTTCCATATCAAGTGTGCACAGCCGCTAGACTGCCTCCTTGATTTGCTAGAGGAGTGCGCGTCAGTCGCGCGCTCCCAATCTTTACATAGGCTTCCCCCCGAAATGATGGACATCAACGAGATTCGCGAATACCTGCCTCACCGTTACCCGTTCCTGCTGGTGGATCGGGTCGTGGATCTGGATGTGGAAGGCAAGCGCATTCGCGCCTACAAGAATGTCAGCATCAACGAACCGTTCTTCAATGGTCACTTCCCTGCGCATCCAATCATGCCGGGCGTATTGATCATCGAAGCGATGGCTCAGGCTGCCGGGATCCTTGGTTTCAAAATGCTGGATGTGAAACCTGCAGACGGCACCCTTTACTACTTCGTCGGCTCCGACAAACTGCGCTTCCGTCAGCCGGTGCTGCCGGGCGATCAACTGATTCTTGAAGCCAAGTTCATCAGTTGCAAGCGTCAGATCTGGAAGTTCGAGTGCCAGGCTTCGGTCGATGGCAAGCCAGTCTGCTCCGCTGAAATCATCTGCGCGGAACGCAAACTATGAGTTTGATTGACCCTCGCGCAATCATCGATCCGACGGCCATTCTGGCCGACGACGTCGAGGTCGGCCCTTGGTCGATCATCGGCGCAGGTGTGGAAATCGGCGAGGGGACAGTGATCGGGCCGCATGTGATTCTCAAGGGCCCGACCCGAATCGGTAAGCACAACCGCATCTACCAGTTTTCTTCGGTAGGCGAGGACACGCCCGATTTGAAATACAAGGGCGAAGAAACCCGTCTGGTCATCGGTGACCATAACGTCATTCGCGAAGGCGTGACGATCCATCGCGGGACCATTCAGGATCGTTCGGAAACGACCCTGGGCGATCACAACCTGATCATGGCCTATGCCCACATCGGTCACGACAGCGTTATCGGCAACCACTGCATCCTGGTCAACAACACCGCGTTGGCGGGCCATGTGCACGTTGAAGACTGGGCGATCCTGTCCGGTTTTACCCTGGTTCACCAGTATTGCCACATTGGGGCCCATAGCTTTTCGGGCATGGGCACTGCTATTGGCAAGGACGTTCCAGCCTACGTCACGGTATTCGGCAACCCCGCCGAAGCCCGCAGCATGAACTTCGAAGGCCTGCGCCGTCGCGGTTTCAGCGAAGATGCGATCCACGCGCTACGTCGTGCCTACAAGGTGGTTTACCGCCAGGGCCTGACGGTCGAACAGGCGCTTGCCGAGCTGGCCGAACCCTCGCTTCAGTTCCCGGAAGTCGCTGTATTCCGTGACTCCATCCAGTCTTCGACCCGCGGCATCACCCGTTAACCATGGCCAATTTGCGTATTGCGCTGGTGGCGGGAGAGGCTTCCGGTGACATTCTGGGTGCGGGCCTCATGCGCGCGCTCAAGGCTCGGCATCCGGCAGTCGAGTTCATTGGTGTCGGCGGTCCGCTGATGCAGGCCGAAGGCCTGACGTCGTATTTCCCCATGGAACGCCTTTCTGTCATGGGCCTGGTGGAAGTGCTGGGCCGTTTGCGCGAGCTGTTGGCGCGTCGCAAGAAACTGATCGCGGACCTGATCGCCGAGAAGCCGGACGTGTTCATCGGTATCGATGCTCCGGATTTCAACCTCAATATCGAACTCAAGCTGCGTCAGGCCGGGATCAAGACCGTGCATTACGTCAGCCCGTCGGTCTGGGCCTGGCGGCAGAAGCGGGTGCTGAAGATTCGCGAAGGTTGCGACCTGATGCTGACGCTGTTTCCGTTCGAAGCTAAATTTTATGAAGAGAAGGGCGTGCCGGTGCGGTTTGTCGGCCATTCCCTGGCCGATGCGATTCCGCTTGAGGCTGATCGCGCCGCCGCGCGGGCCGAACTTGGTTTGCCGGATGGGCCGCTGGTCGCCCTGATGCCGGGTAGCCGGGGTGGTGAGGTTGGGCGCCTTGGTGCGCTGTTCCTCGACACCGCCCAGCGCTTGCGCGCCATGCGCCCGGGCGTACGGTTCGTCATGCCATGCGCGAGCCCGCAGCGCCGGGCCCAGCTTGAAGAGCTGCTGGCCGGTCGCGATCTGCCGCTGACCTTGCTCGACGGCAAATCCCATCTGGCCCTGGCTGCTTGCGACGCGGTGTTGATCGCTTCGGGCACAGCTACGTTGGAAGCATTGTTGTACAAGCGGCCGATGGTGGTCGCTTATCGCTTGGCACCGCTGACGTTCTGGATTCTCAAACGGATGGTGAAAAGTCCCTACGTCTCCTTGCCGAATTTGCTGGCCCAGCGCCTGCTGGTGCCGGAGTTGTTGCAGGACGATGCGACGGTAGAGGCCTTGGCCCAGACCCTGTCGCCACTGATCGAAGGTGGCCAGGAGCAGACCCGAGGCTTTGACGAAATCCACCGAACCCTGCGCTTGGACGCCTCCAATCAGGCAGCGGACGCGGTACTGAACCTGATTGGCAGAGCATAATGAGCAAAGCAAGTAAGCAGCTGGGCCTGGATTTTATGCTAGTCGATGAACTTGAAGATCTGGTGGCGGGTGTCGATGAAGTCGGTCGCGGCCCGCTGTGTGGCGCGGTGGTGACGGCGGCGGTGATCCTTGATCCGAGCCGCCCCATCCTGGGCCTCAATGATTCGAAGAAGCTCACCGAAGCTCGCCGTGATGCGCTTTACGACGAAATCTGCGAAAAAGCCCTGAGCTGGTATGTCGCTCGGGCTGAAGTAGAAGAAATCGACGAACTGAACATTCTTCACGCCACCATGCTGGCCATGCAGCGTGCCGTCGAGGGGCTGCACATTCAGCCGAAACTGGCGATGATCGACGGCAACCGTTGCCCGAAACTCTCTATGCGCGCCGAAGCGGTAATTCAGGGTGACGGCAAGGTGCCGGCCATTGCCGCGGCATCGATTCTGGCCAAGGTCAGCCGTGATCGAGAAATGGCGGCGTTCGAATTGATTTATCCGGGTTACGGGATCGGAGGCCATAAAGGCTACCCGACGCCCGTTCATCTGGAAGCGCTGGCCCGCTTGGGGCCGACCCCGATTCATCGCCGCTCGTTCGCCCCGGTCCGCTTGGCGTATGAAGCGCGGGAAAACCTGATCGGTAGTTAGTCGCAGGCTGATGTTTTACTCAAGGCCCGGTACAATCCGGGCCTTGTTGTCTTTACGTTTCTAGTTTCTAGACAGGATCACTATGCCGGCTTCATTCGTTCATCTACGCCTGCACACTGAATATTCCCTGGTCGACGGTCTGGTGCGGATCAAACCGCTGGTCAAGACCCTGGTCGGCATGAACATGCCTGCCGTGGCGGTCACCGACCAGAACAACATGTGTTCCCTGGTCAAATTCTATAAAGCTGCCATGGGGGCGGGGATCAAGCCAATCTGCGGCGCCGACCTGTGGCTGTCGAACAAGGATCCGGACAACTCCTTGAGCCGGATCAGCCTGCTGGCGATGAACGCCGTGGGCTATCGCAACCTCACCGAACTGATCTCTCGCGGCTTCATCGACGGCCAGCGCAATGGCTCGGTCATCATCGAGCGCGAGTGGGTGGCTGAAGCCAGCGAAGGCTTGATCATGCTGTCGGCGGCGAAAGAGGGCGAGATCGGTCTGGCCATGCTCAGCGGTAACCCGGACGAAGCCGAAGCCCTGGCACGCGAGTGGATGGCGGTGTTTCCGGATCGTTTCTATCTGGAAGTCCAGCGCACCAGCCGCCCCAATGACGAAGAGCAACTGCACGGCGCCGTGGCGCTGGCGGCGAAGATCGGCGCGCCGCTGGTGGCGACCAACGATGTGCGCTTCATCAAGCAGGAAGACTTCGAAGCCCACGAAACCCGCGTGTGCATCGGTGAGGGCCGCGCCCTCGACGATCCGCGGCGTTCGAAGAATTACAGCGATCAGCAATACCTCAAAAGCGCCGAGGAAATGGCCGAGCTGTTCAGTGACTTGCCCGAGGCGCTGGAAAACACCGTCGAGATCGCCAAGCGCTGCAACATTGACGTGAAACTGGGCAAGCACTTCCTGCCCAACTTCCCGATTCCCGATGGCATGACCATCGACGAGTACTTCCGCAAGGTTTCCTTCGACGGTCTGGAAGAGCGACTCAGCGTTCTGCTGCCCAAGGACACCACCGAAGACTACGAAGCCAAGCGTCAGGTCTATGTCGACCGGCTGAATTTCGAGCTGGATATCATCATCCAGATGGGCTTCCCCGGTTACTTCCTGATCGTTATGGACTTTATCCAGTGGGCCAAGAGCAACGGCGTGCCGGTAGGTCCGGGTCGTGGGTCGGGTGCCGGGTCGCTGGTGGCCTATGTGCAGAAAATCACCGACCTCGACCCGCTGGAATATGACCTGCTGTTCGAACGTTTCCTTAACCCGGAACGGGTATCCATGCCCGACTTCGACGTCGACTTCTGCATGGACGGCCGTGACCGGGTAATCGATTACGTGGCCGAGAAATACGGCCGTAACGCGGTTAGCCAGATCATCACCTTCGGTTCCATGGCGGCGAAAGCGGTGGTCCGTGACGTGGCGCGGGTGCAGGGCAAGTCCTACGGCTTGGCGGATCGTCTGTCGAAGATGATTCCGTTCGAAGTCGGCATGACCCTGGAAAAGGCCTACGAGCAGGAAGAAATCCTGCGCGACTTCATCAAGGTCGATGAAGAGGCTGCGGAAATCTGGGAGATGGCGCGCAAGCTCGAAGGCGTTGTGCGTAACGTCGGCAAGCACGCCGGTGGTGTGGTGATCGCGCCGACCAAGCTGACCGACTTCTCGCCGATTTATTGCGACGAAGCGGGCGATGGCCTGGTAACCCAGTTCGACAAGGATGACGTCGAGGCTGCCGGTCTGGTGAAGTTCGACTTCCTGGGCCTGCGGACCCTGACGGTCATCGATTGGGCGCTGAAAACCATCAACCGCGATCGCGCCAAGGTCAACGAGCCGCCGCTGGATATCGCTTTTATCCCGCTGGACGACAAACCGACTTACACGCTGCTGCAAAAAGCTGAAACCACTGCGGTGTTCCAGCTCGAGTCGCGCGGCATGAAAGAGCTGATCAAAAAGCTCAAGCCCGACTGCCTGGAAGACTTGATCGCACTGGTGGCCCTGTTCCGTCCGGGCCCGTTGCAATCAGGCATGGTTGACGACTTTATCAACCGTAAGCACGGTCGCGCGGAGCTCGCGTACCCGCACTCGGATTACCAGTACGAAGGCCTCAAGCCAGTCCTGGCGCCGACTTACGGCATCATCCTGTATCAGGAACAGGTGATGCAGATTGCCCAGGTCATGGCCGGTTACACCCTTGGCGGTGCAGACATGCTGCGTCGAGCCATGGGTAAGAAAAAACCCGAAGAAATGGCCAAGCAACGTGGCGGTTTCATTGAAGGTTGCGCCATCAACAATATCGACGCCGACCTGGCCGGTAACATCTTTGACCTGGTAGAAAAGTTCGCCGGTTACGGCTTCAACAAATCCCACTCCGCCGCGTATGGCCTGGTGTCGTACCAGACCGCGTGGCTGAAAACCCATTACCCGGCGCCGTTCATGGCCGCGGTACTGTCGGCGGATATGCACAACACTGACAAGGTCGTGACCTTGATCGAAGAAATTCGCACCATGAAGCTGCGTCTCGACGCGCCGGATGTGAATACTTCGGAGTTCAAGTTCACGGTGAATGACGAAGGCCGCATTATTTATGGTCTCGGCGCAATCAAGGGTGTGGGCGAAGGGCCGGTGGAAGCGATCACCGAGGCGCGTCAGGACGGACCGTTCAAGGATCTGTTCGATTTCTGCGCCCGTGTCGATCTCAAACGGATCAACAAGCGCACCCTGGACGGTTTGATCCGCAGCGGCGCGCTTGATCGTCTGGGCCCGTATTTCCATGACGAACCAAAAGCCTATCAAGCCAGTATCGACCAGAACCGCGCGGTCTTGTTGAACGCGATGGAAGGGGCGATCAAGGCTGCCGAACAAACCGCGCGTACCCACGACAGTGGCCACGCCGATCTGTTTGGCGGCTTGTTCGTCGAGGAAGACGCCGACGTCTACGCCAATCATCGCAAGGCCAAGGAACTGACCCTCAAGGAACGCCTGAAAGGGGAGAAAGACACCCTGGGCCTGTACCTGACCGGTCACCCGATTGACGAGTACGAAGGCGAGATTCGTCGCTTCGCCCGTCAGCGCATCATCGACCTGAAGCCGGCTCGCGATACTCAGACGGTCGCGGGCATGATCATCGCCCTGCGAGTGATGAAGAACAAAAAGGGCGACAAGATGGGTTTCATCACCCTCGACGACCGCTCCGGCCGAATCGAAGCCTCGCTGTTCGCCGACGCCTTCCACTCCGCGCAGTCGCTGTTGCAGACCGACGCGATGGTGGTGGTCGAAGGCGAAGTCAGCAACGACGACTTCTCTGGTGGCCTGCGGTTGCGGGTCAAGCGTGTGATGAGCATGGAAGACGCGCGCACCAACCTGGCCGAAAGCCTGCGCCTGAAATTGCACACCAAGGATTTGAAGGGGGATCAGCTACGCTGGCTGGGCGAGCTGTTCAAGCGCCATCGCGGCGCGTGCCCGATCACCATGGAGTACACCAGTCCCGATGCGAAGGCCTTGTTGCAGTTCGGCGAGACTTGGCGGATCGATCCGGCGGATGCCTTGATTCAAGCCTTGCGTGACCAGTTCGGGCGAGACAACGTCTTCCTCCAATACCGTTGACGGTCAGGTGCCATTCTTTACCATTAGAGCGCGCCTGATCCCGACCCAAATTTTTAATCTCGACCTGAACGCGCCTGTCCCTTAAGGTAGGGCGCGAATAGACAACCGGCCGGCCCAAGCTCTCTTGGAAGGTCGACCCAAGACGGACGCCTATGAACCCGAATTTTCTAGATTTCGAACAGCCGATCGCCGACCTGCAAGCCAAGATCGAAGAGTTGCGCTTGGTCGGTAATGACAATTCGCTGAATATCGGCGATGAGATCTCCCGCCTGCAGGACAAGAGCAGCACGCTGACCGAAGACATCTTCGGCAAGCTGACCAGCTGGCAGATCGCACGTCTGGCGCGTCACCCGAAACGTCCGTATACCCTGGACTACATCGAACACATCTTCACCGAGTTCGACGAACTGCACGGCGACCGTCATTTCTCCGACGACGCTGCCATCGTTGGCGGTGTTGCCCGTCTGGACGACCAGCCGGTGATGATCATCGGTCACCAGAAAGGCCGCGAAGTGCGCGAGAAGGTTCGCCGCAACTTCGGCATGCCGCGTCCGGAAGGCTATCGCAAGGCGTGCCGTCTGATGGAAATGGCCGAGCGTTTCAAAATGCCGATCCTGACCTTCATCGACACCCCGGGTGCTTACCCAGGCATCGACGCCGAAGAGCGCAACCAGAGCGAAGCAATTGCCTGGAACCTGCGCGTCATGGCTCGCCTGAAAACCCCCATCATCGCCACCGTGATCGGTGAGGGTGGTTCCGGTGGTGCACTGGCGATCGGTGTCTGCGATCAGTTGAACATGCTGCAGTACTCGACCTACGCGGTGATTTCGCCGGAAGGTTGCGCCTCGATTCTGTGGAAAACTTCCGAGAAAGCCCCGGATGCTGCTGAAGCCATGGGCATCACTGCCGAACGTCTGAAGGGCCTGGGCATTGTCGATAAAGTGATCGGCGAGCCATTGGGCGGCGCTCATCGTGATCCGGCCGCTGCGGCTGCCTCGATCCGCGCCGAACTGAGTTCGCAACTGGCGATGCTGAAGAAGTTCGACAACGAGGCGCTGTTGGCCCGTCGTTATGAGCGTCTGATGAGCTACGGTCTCTGATCTGACGCTGCTTCGGCAAATGCTGGATAACCAATGTGGGAGCTGGCTTGCTCGCGAAAGCGGTATAACAGTCAACTGATGTGTTGAATGTTAAGCCGCTTTCGCGAGCAAGCCCGCTCCCACATTTGATTTGTGCGAAGTGATCGATATGAGTCAGCCCACGATTGATTTGCCTACCAGGCTCCTGCGCAACCTCACACCTTGGCGCACCGCTACAACCTGGCGCATCGCCTTCTCCGGTGGTCTCGACTCCACCGTCCTGCTGCACCTTCTCGCGCACCTTGCGAAAACCCAACCCCTGCCGGCGCTGAGCGCCATCCATGTCCACCACGGCCTTCAGGCTGCGGCTGATGCGTGGCCGGAGCATTGTCAGTCGGTCTGTGATGCGTTGGGCGTGCCGCTAGAGGTCGTGCGTGTTCAGGTTGAACCCGGCGCCAGCCTTGAGCGCGCGGCGCGGGATGCGCGTTATGGCGCCTTCAACGCGGCGACTTATGCTGGTGAAGTGCTGCTCACAGGCCAACACCGGGACGATCAGGCGGAAACCCTGTTGTTTCGGCTGATGCGTGGGGCAGGGGTGAGAGGCTTGTCGGGCATGCCGAACGAGCGTCCTTTGGGCCAGGGGCATCTGCTGCGACCCTTGCTCGACGTCACTCGCGCCGAGCTTGAGGCCTACGCGACTGAATATCAGTTGAGCTGGATCGAGGATCCGTCGAACCAGGATCGCCAGTTCTCGCGCAATTATCTGCGTCATCAAGTGTTCCCGGTGTTGACCGCGCGCTGGCCGCAAGCGGTGGCGACCATGGCCCGCAGCGCTGCGCATCTGAGCGAAGCGCAGGGACTGCTCGACGAATTGGCGCAAATCGATCTGGCCCACGCCACCACGGTCAGTGATTTCGATTGGCTGGGTTTGCCGTCGCTGGAGCTGGCACCACTGGAAAAACTGTCTGATGCGCGCCAGCGCAACGCACTAAGTCACTGGCTCAAACCGTTGACGACTTTGCCGGACAGTGACCATTGGTCGGGTTGGGAAAGTTTGCGCGATGCGACCGGCGATGCGCGTCCGGTTTGGCGGCTCGCGGCGGGTGAGTTGCATCGCGCGGGCGGGCGTCTCTGGTGGTTGTCTGGTGGTTGGCTGCGCATTCCGCCACCCCCAGTGTCTTGGGCTGATCCCGCGGTATCACTGGCGTTGCCGGATAACGGCGTCCTTACGTTCACCGGTCAGCCCCCAGATGGCCCGCTGCAAATCCGCTATCGTGAAGGCGGGGAGGTGATGAACCTGCCCGATCGCGGCCACCGTGACTTGAAGCGTTTGCTCAACGAACGCGGTGTGCCGGGCTTCGCCCGTGGCAGATTGCCGCTGGTCTACAGAGGCCAGCAATTGCTGGCGGTGGCGAACCTGCGGGGGCTAAATGGCGGTGAGCAAGGTGGCTGGTATTTGCATTGGCAGCCGCTGATCGAAGATCAAGGTTTGAGCTGAAAGGGGCTTTCCGGTAGACTACGCTCCCTTCTTGATACAACTTCTGTGGATTCTCCTGAATCGCAGGAGTTGCCGATTACCAAGCAGTCTTTGCTGGGCGATTCCAAAAAATGTGTAGCGAGCAACCTTCCGGTGTTTCATCTACCGGTCTGTCCCAACGCGGCGGTTTTTTTGAAAGGTGCACTGTGATTAATGCAGGTGATCGGGGGCTTCGGCCTTCCTTCGCTTTCCCCGGCGGCTCGGACCGCTTTAACGCAGACTTCTAGGGTTTTTCATGACGCGCTACATATTCGTCACGGGCGGTGTTGTTTCTTCATTGGGGAAAGGCATTGCCTCGGCTTCATTGGCGGCCATCCTGGAGGCGCGGGGACTTAAGGTCACCATGCTGAAGCTGGACCCGTACATCAACGTTGACCCGGGCACCATGAGCCCGTTCCAGCACGGTGAAGTGTTCGTCACCCACGACGGCGCCGAGACCGACCTGGACCTGGGCCACTACGAGCGGTTCATCCGCACGACCATGACCCAGAACAACAACTTCACCACCGGCCGTGTCTACGAACACGTCCTGCGCAAAGAGCGCCGTGGTGATTACCTGGGCGCAACCATTCAGGTGATCCCGCACATCACCGACGAAATCAAGCGCCGGATCATCAAGGGCGCCGGCGATGCCGACGTGGCCATGGTCGAGATCGGTGGCACCGTGGGTGATATCGAGTCGCAACCGTTCCTCGAAGCGATCCGTCAATTGCGTTTCGAAGTCGGCGCCAAGCGCGCGATGCTGATGCACCTGACGCTGGTGCCGTACATCGCCACTGCCGGCGAAACCAAAACCAAGCCGACTCAGCACTCGGTCAAGGAACTGCGTTCCATTGGCCTGCAGCCAGACGTGCTGGTGTGCCGCTCCGATCACCCGATCGACATCTCTTCGCGTCGCAAGATCGCCCAGTTCACCAACGTTGAAGAACGTGCGGTGATCGCGCTGGAAGACGCCGACACCATCTACAAGATCCCGGGCATTCTGCACTCCCAGGGCCTGGATGATTTCGTCGTCGAGCGTTTCGGCCTGCAATGCGACAGCGCCGATCTGTCCGAGTGGGAAGCGGTGGTTGATGCCAAGCTGAACCCGGAACACGAAGTCACCATCGCGATGGTCGGCAAGTACATGGAACTGCTGGACGCCTACAAGTCGCTGATCGAAGCGATGAGTCACGCCGGCATCAGCAACCGCACCAAGGTCAACCTGCGCTATATCGATTCAGAAGATATCGAAAACCAGGGCACCGCGCTGCTGGAAGGTGTCGACGCGATTCTGGTACCGGGCGGCTTCGGTCTGCGTGGCGTTGAAGGCAAGATCACTGCTGTTCAATACGCTCGCGAAAACAAGGTTCCATACCTGGGTATCTGCCTGGGCATGCAAGTGGCCGTTATCGAGTTCGCTCGTAACGTCATGGGCTGGAAAGACGCCAACTCCACCGAGTTCGATCGCACCAGCGGTCACCCGGTCGTGGGCTTGATCACCGAGTGGGAAGATGCCACCGGCGCAGTCGAAACCCGCACCGAAACCTCTGATCTGGGCGGCACCATGCGCCTTGGCGCTCAGGATTGCCTGCTTGAGCCAGGTTCCCTGGTGCACGATTGCTACGCCAAGGATGTGATCGTCGAGCGTCACCGTCATCGCTACGAAGTGAACAACAACCTGCTGCCGCAAATCATCGAGGCCGGTCTGAAAATCTCCGGTCGTTCCGGTGATGGCGCGCTGGTTGAAGTGGTCGAAGCACCGGATCATCCATGGTTCGTCGCTTGCCAGTTCCACCCTGAGTTCACCTCGACGCCACGCGACGGTCACCCGTTGTTCAGCGGCTTCGTTAAAGCCGCTTTGACCCAACACCAGAAGAAGGCATAAACCTGATGGCGCAGAAGATCATCCGCGTAGGCAACATCGAGATTGCCAACGACAAGCCCATGGTGCTGTTCGGTGGCATGAACGTGCTGGAAAGCCGCGACATGGCGATGCAGGTCTGCGAAGAGTACGTAAAGGTCACCGAAAAACTCGGTATCCCTTACGTGTTCAAGGCCAGTTTCGACAAGGCGAACCGTTCTTCTGTGACCTCTTACCGTGGCCCCGGCCTGGAAGAGGGCATGCGGATTTTCCAGGACATCAAGCAAGCCTTCGGCGTGCCGGTCATCACCGACGTCCACGAGCCTGATCAGGCCGCGGTCGTCGCTGAAGTCTGCGACATCATCCAGTTGCCGGCCTTCCTGTCGCGCCAGACCGACCTCGTGGTCGCGATGGCCAAGACCGGCGCGGTGATCAACATCAAGAAAGCCCAGTTCCTTGCGCCTCAGGAAATGAAACATATCCTGAACAAATGCGTAGAAGCCGGTAACGATCAGTTGATCCTCTGCGAACGTGGTTCGAGCTTCGGCTACAACAACCTGGTGGTCGACATGCTTGGCTTCGGCATCATGAAGCAGTTCGAATACCCGGTGTTCTTCGACGTGACCCACGCCCTGCAAATGCCCGGCGGTCGCTCCGATTCCGCTGGTGGTCGTCGCGCCCAGGTCACCGACCTGGCCAAGGCCGGCATGAGCCAGTCGCTGGCCGGTTTGTTCCTTGAAGCGCACCCGGACCCGGATAACGCCAAATGCGACGGCCCTTGCGCCTTGCGTCTGGACAAACTGGAACCCTTCCTGGCCCAGCTCAAAGCACTGGACGAACTGGTGAAGAGTTTTCCGACGGTAGAAACCGCGTAAACCTCAATTCTCCGGTAAAGTACCGCACGATTTAATGCTCAAGCCCTCGGGCTTGAGCCTTATCGTCCGCAAGCCTGCCCGCTGTCTGTCACTTGCCGACGATAAAAGATTTCCTTCAGCTGCGTCGTTTTCGTCAACTTTGGAGTGTTTACAACAATGGCAAAAATCGTCGACATCAAAGGTCGTGAAGTTCTCGACTCCCGTGGCAATCCCACTGTGGAAGCAGACGTGCTTCTCGATAACGGCATCATCGGCAGCGCTTGCGCGCCATCCGGTGCTTCCACTGGCTCGCGTGAAGCACTCGAGCTGCGTGATGGCGACAAGAGCCGTTACCTGGGCAAAGGCGTTCTGAAAGCCGTCGCCAACATCAACGGTCCGATCCGCGACCTGTTGCTGGGTGCAGACCCAAGCGACCAGAAAGCGCTGGATCACGCGATGATCAAGCTGGACGGCACCGAAAACAAAGCGACCCTGGGCGCCAACGCGATCCTCGCCGTTTCCCTGGCCGCGGCCAAGGCGGCAGCACAGGACCAGGACTTGCCGCTGTACGCACACATCGCTAACCTGAACGGCACCCCGGGTGTTTACTCGATGCCGGTTCCGATGATGAACATCATCAACGGTGGCGAGCACGCCGATAACAACGTCGACATCCAGGAATTCATGGTTCAGCCAGTAGGCGCCAAGTCTTTCTCGGAAGGTCTGCGCATGGGCACCGAGATTTTCCATCACCTTAAAGCTGTACTGAAGGCTCGCGGCCTGAGCACTGCCGTCGGTGACGAAGGTGGTTTCGCGCCGAACCTGGCCTCCAACGAAGACGCTTTGAAAGTGATCTCCGAAGCCGTGGCCAATGCCGGTTACAAGCTGGGTACCGACGTGACCCTGGCTCTGGACTGCGCAGCCAGCGAATTCTACGAAGACGGCAAGTACAACCTGTCCGGCGAAGGCCAGGTGTTCACCGCTGAAGGTTTCGCCGATTACCTGAAAGGTCTGACCGAGCGTTACCCGATCATCTCCATCGAAGACGGTCTGGACGAGTCCGACTGGGCTGGCTGGAAAATCCTCACCGACAAAATCGGCGAGAAGACTCAGCTGGTGGGCGACGACCTGTTCGTGACCAACACCAAGATCCTGAAAGAAGGCATCGATAAAAAGATCGCCAACTCGATCCTGATCAAGTTCAACCAGATCGGCACCCTGACCGAAACTCTGGAAGCGATCCAGATGGCCAAGGCCGCTGGTTACACCGCCGTAATCTCGCACCGCTCCGGCGAAACCGAAGATTCGACCATTGCCGACCTGGCTGTGGGCACCGCGGCTGGCCAGATCAAGACCGGTTCTCTGTGCCGTTCCGACCGTGTTTCCAAGTACAACCAACTGCTGCGTATCGAAGAGCAGTTGAATGGTAAAGCCAAGTACAACGGTCGTAGCGAATTCCGCGGCTAATTGCTACGAAGTAAAAAAGACACCGGATTGTGTCGGAAAAATCGCAGCAGCGATGGATTTGCCACTAATCTGATGCCTTAAGAGCACAAGCCTGGTTCTTCCAGGCTTCGTGCTATCAGAAGCTTCAAAGTTTTGGCATGGCTGTCTTTTTTCACTGGATACCTGATATTCGATGCGCAGTCCCAATTGGTTGTTCCTCGTCTTGCTCTTGCTGCTGGCTGGCCTGCAGTACCGCCTGTGGGTGGGTAATGGCAGTCTGGCGCAAGTGGCCGAGCTGAAGCAGCAGATTGCGGATCAACACGCCGAGAACGAGGCGTTGCTGGAGCGCAATCGGGTGATGGACGCCGAAGTCAGCGAATTGAAAAAGGGCATGGAGACCGTTGAAGAACGGGCTCGTCATGAGTTGGGCATGGTCAAGGACGGTGAAACCCTTTACCAGTTGGCCCAATGATTAATTCGTTACCGGCCTTCTGGGCCGTGATTCCTGCCGCGGGCGTCGGTGCCCGTATGGCTGCGGACCGTCCCAAGCAATACTTGCAACTGGGCGGGCGCACTATTCTCGAACACAGCCTTGGCTGTTTCCTCGATCATCCTGCCCTGAAAGGGTTGGTGGTCAGTCTTGCAATCGACGATCCTTACTGGCCGAACCTGGCATGTGCTTCCGATCCGCGAATTCAGCGGGTCGAAGGTGGCGCCGAGCGTTCCGGGTCAGTGCTCAATGCCTTGCTGCATCTGCATGCCCAAGGCGCTGACGATGAGGATTGGGTGTTGGTTCACGATGCCGCACGACCGAATCTGGCGCGTGATGATCTCGATAAATTGCTCAGTGAACTGGCCGACGATCCGGTGGGCGGTCTGTTGGCCGTGCCTGCACGCGACACTCTCAAGCGGGTCGACCAGCATGGGCGCGTGCTGGAAACGGTGGATCGCAGCGTGATCTGGCAGGCCTATACGCCGCAAATGTTTCGCCTTGGCGCGTTGCATCGGGCGTTGGCGGACAGTCTGGTGGCGGACGTTGTCGTCACCGATGAAGCCTCGGCCATGGAATGGTCGGGCCAGGCGCCGCGCTTGATTGAGGGGCGATCCGATAACATCAAAGTCACTCGCCCCGAAGATCTGGAGTGGTTGCGGCAGCGTTGGGCTAACCGCCGCTAAGCCTTTTCGTGTTCAGGCGGGGTTCCGCGTCGCGCCTTTCGCGAGCAAGCCCGCTCCCACACTTGATCTCAGTCGGTTGCATGTTTGGGGTCTGACACAGAACCAGTGTGGGAGCGGGCTTGCTCGCGAAAGCGGTAGCTAAGGCAATGAACCTGTCATTGATGTTCACTAATAGATCTAATTACGGTACTCCGGCCGTTCGGCCAACCCTTCCTTCAAGTAATCCACCAACTTGCGCACCTTCGGCGACAGATGCCGTTGCTGTGGGTAAAGCGCCCAAACCGCTGTGTTCGGCGGTTGGTGGGCTTCCAGCAGCGAAATCAATTCGCCGTTTTTCAGGTATTCCAGCACGTAGTAATCCGGTAACTGACACAATCCAACCCCTTGTAGCGCGGCATCCAGCACTGCCTGCCCACTGTTGCAGCGCCAGTTTCCCTGCACTCGCTGGGAAAATTCCCGCCCGTTCTGTTCCAGTTGCCAGATGTCCGAGCTACCGATGAGGCAGTTATGGCGACTTAATTCCGACAAGCTATGTGGGCGACCATACCGTTCCAGGTAGGACGGTGAGGCGCACAGGTACATGCGCCGTGGTGCCAGACGCGTGGCGACCAATCTTGAATCCTGCAGGCGGCCGAGGCGGATGGCCAGGTCCAACCCTTCATGCACAAGGTCAAGCGGGCGGTTACTCAGTTCGATGTCGACGCGCAATTGCGGATACAGCCCCATGAAGCGAGTCACCAGTGGCACGATGAATCGTTCACCGTAGGCCACGGCACAGGTCATGCGCAGCATGCCCTTGGGTTCGCTGGTCAGGTCGCCGACCGCGCGCAGTGCTTCTTCGCGACCGTCCTGCAAACGCTGGCAATGTTGCAGGAAGGTTTGCCCGGCCTCAGTTAGCGTGACACGGCGGGTGCTGCGATAGAGCAAACGGGTTTGCAGGCGCTCTTCCAGTCGTACGATTTGGCGACTGATGTGGGAGGAAGACACCCCAAGACGCTCAGCCGCAGCGGTGAATTGGCTGCACTCGGCCACGGCAACGAACTCATCGATGCCTTCCCAGCGGTTTTCGGACATCAGGATTATCCCTGTATGGCAATAATGTTTTGCTTTTGTCCCGATTATTCATCGTAAGCCGCTGTATTACACTCCTTGTCTCGTTTTTATTCACTGGAGAGACAGCATGATCAAGTCGCGCGCCGCCGTTGCCTTCGAGGCCAAGAAACCCCTCGAGATCGTTGAAGTCGATGTCGCTATGCCCAAGGCGGGTGAAGTCCTGCTGCGCGTCGTCGCCTCCGGTGTCTGCCATACCGATGCCTATACCCTCTCGGGCGCGGACCCGGAAGGTATCTTCCCGTCGATCCTGGGTCATGAAGGTGGCGCGGTGGTCGAAGCGATCGGCGAGGGCGTGACTTCGGTCGCGATAGGCGACCATGTGATCCCGCTGTATACCCCGGAATGCGGCAAGTGCAAATTCTGTCTGTCGGGCAAAACCAACCTCTGTCAGGCGATTCGTGCGACTCAGGGTAAAGGCCTGATGCCGGATGGCACTTCGCGTTTTTCCTACAAGGGCGAAACGATTTTCCACTACATGGGCACCTCGACTTTTTCCGAGTACACCGTGCTGCCGGAAATCTCCGTCGCTAAAATTCCTAAAGAAGCACCGTTGGAAAAAGTCTGCCTGCTGGGTTGTGGCGTCACCACTGGCATCGGCGCGGTCATCAACACTGCCAAGGTCAAACCAGGTGATACCGTCGCCATCTTCGGTCTGGGCGGTATCGGTCTGTCGGCGGTGATTGGCGCGGTCAAAGCCAAGGCAGGGCGGATCATCGCCATCGACATCAACCCGGCCAAGTTCGAGATCGCCAAGCAATTGGGCGCTACCGATTGTGTAAACCCGAAAGACTTCGATCGTCCGATTCAGGAAGTGATCGTCGACATGACCGATGGCGGCGTCGACTTTTCCTTCGAATGCATCGGCAACGTCCAGTTGATGCGTGCTGCTCTTGAGTGCTGCCACAAGGGTTGGGGTGAGTCGGTGATCATCGGCGTGGCCGGCGCCGGTCAGGAAATCTCTACTCGTCCGTTCCAATTGGTGACCGGTCGCGTCTGGCGCGGTTCGGCGTTCGGTGGTGTGCGCGGGCGTACCGAGTTGCCGAGCTATGTCGAAATGGCCCAGACCGGCGAAATCCCGCTGGATACTTTCATTACCCACACGATGGGCCTGGAAGATATCAACAAGGCGTTTGACCTGATGCATGAAGGCAAAAGCATCCGTACCGTCATCCATTTCTGAGGTCGGTCATGAGCCTGGAAAATATCTCCTGTCAGAAAAGCTTTGGCGGCTGGCACAAGCGCTATCGGCACCGCTCCGACGTGCTCGGTTGTGACATGGTTTTTGCCGTTTACCTGCCGCCGCAAGCGGAGCAGGGCGGTAAACTGCCGGTGCTGTACTGGTTGTCCGGCCTGACCTGCACCGACGAGAACTTCATGCAAAAGGCCGGCGCCATGCGCATGGCCTCTGAGCTTGGGCTGATCATCGTCGCACCGGACACCAGCCCGCGCGGTCCTGATGTGCCGGGTGATCCGGACGGCGCCTGGGACTTCGGTCTCGGTGCCGGGTTTTATCTGAATGCCACGCAGGAACCCTGGTCCCGGCACTATCGGATGCATGACTATGTCGTGCAGGAATTGCCGGCATTGGTCGAAGCGCATTTCCCTGCATCGGACAAGCGTGGCATCAGCGGTCACTCCATGGGTGGCCACGGCGCGTTGGTCTGTGCGTTGCGCAATCCGGGGCGTTATCTGTCGGTGTCGGCGTTCTCGCCGATCAACAATCCGATTGATTGCCCTTGGGGGCAGAAAGCCTTTTCCCGTTACTTGGGAGAGGACCGTTCGAAGTGGCGCGAATGGGATGCCTGTGCATTGATCGCCGAGGCTGACGAGAAGCTGCCGCTGCTGGTCGATCAGGGGGATCGCGATGATTTCCTGGCCACCCAGCTCAAGCCTGAAGCCTTGCAGCAGGCCGCCAAACTGGCAGGTCATCCGCTGGCGTTGCGTCTGCAACCGGGCTACGACCACAGTTATTTCTTCATAGCCAGCTTCATTGACGACCACTTGCAGCATCACACGCGCGCTCTAGGCGCCTAATGTCCGACAAAGCAGGTAGAATCACGCCCTGACAAAAATCGGGGCGTTTTTTTATGCGTATTGGCCACGGCTACGATGTGCACCGTTTCGCTGAAGGCGATTTCATCACACTGGGCGGCGTGCGGATTGCACACAGCTTCGGGCTGCTCGCCCATTCCGACGGTGATGTCCTGCTGCACGCCTTGAGCGATGCCTTGCTCGGCGCTGCCGCGCTGGGTGATATCGGCAAGCACTTCCCGGACACCGACCCGCAATTCAAGGGCGCCGACAGCCGTGTGCTGTTGCGTCACGTGGTCGCACTGATCCATGCCAAAGGCTGGAAAGTCGGCAACGTCGATAACACCATTGTTGCCCAGGCCCCGAAAATGGCCCCGCATATCGAATCGATGCGCGCGCTGATTGCCGCGGATCTTCAAGTTGAGTTGGATCAAGTGAACGTGAAAGCTACCACCACCGAAAAGCTCGGCTTTGTCGGTCGCGAAGAAGGCATTGCCGTGCACTCCGTTGCTCTGTTGCTGCGCGCATGAACGAACTGCAATTGCTCGGCCCTCGGGCCTATGGTGAGTCTCTCGGTACCGCTGTACTGAAAGCCACGGCGGAAGATTTCCAGGTCGACGAAGTCCTTGATATTCCCCTGAGCGGCGACGGCGAACACCTGTGGATCTGGGTAGAAAAGCGCGGTCTGAATACCGAAGAAGCGGCACGGCGCATCGCCAAGGCGGCGGGTGTGCCATTGCGCACCGTCAGCTATGCCGGCCTCAAGGACCGTCAGGCGTTGACTCGCCAGTGGTTCAGCGTGCAACTGCCGGGCAAGGCCGATCCTGATCTGTCGGCGGCGGAAAACGACACGCTGAAAATCCTCAAGACCGGTCGGCATAAACGCAAACTGCAACGCGGTGCCCACTCGGCCAACGGCTTCACCTTGCGCCTGACCCAGTTCGCCGGTGACAAGACGGCGATCGAAGAGCGTTTGCAACTGATCGCCAAGCAAGGTATTCCAAATTATTTCGGCACCCAGCGGTTCGGCTTTGATGGCGGCAACGTGATCGACGCCCGTGCCTGGGCTGCGCGAAAGGCCTTGCCGGAGCAGCGCAACGTCCGTTCGCGTTTGCTCTCCACCGCCCGTAGTTTTCTGTTTAACCAGGTGTTGGCAGCGCGCGTCGCCGATGGCACCTGGCAGCGCGCCCAAGTAGGCGATCTGCTGGCATTCACCGACAGCCGCAGTTTTTTCCCGGCAGGTGAAGCCGAATGCAACGACCCGCGCTTGGCGATTCTCGACCTGCACCCGACCGGCCCGCAGTGGGGCGAAGGTGACTCGCCGACGTCAGGCGCTGTCCATGAATTGGAGCAGGCAATCGCCGCGCGCGAAGCGGATTTGCGCGATTGGTTGATTAACGCCGGAATGAGCCACGAACGTCGCATCCTGCGGCTGCCCATTGGCGGGTTGACGTGGCATTATCCCGAGCCTGACATTCTGCAACTGGAATTCGTCCTGCCGGCCGGATGCTTCGCCACCGTATTGGTGCGTGAACTCGTCGATCTGGTGCCGGTGGGGCAGACGGACAGCCCATGCGTATTCTGATTTCTAACGACGATGGGGTAACCGCACCCGGTCTTGCCGCGCTTTATGCTGCGCTGGCGGATTACACCGAATGCGTGGTTATCGCCCCTGACCAAGACAAAAGTGGCGCCAGCAGCTCGCTGACGCTCGACCGTCCGTTGCACCCGCAAACCTTGGCCAACGGCTTTATCAGCCTCAACGGCACACCCACCGACTGCGTGCATCTGGGCCTTAACGGCTTGCTGGAAATCGAGCCGGACATGGTAGTTTCCGGCATCAACCTGGGGGCCAACCTGGGGGATGACGTGCTGTATTCCGGCACCGTGGCGGCGGCCCTCGAGGGACGTTTCCTTGGGCGCCCTTCGTTTGCCTTTTCGTTCGTCTCACGGCAAGTAGAGAACCTTCCCACAGCCGCCTATTTTGCGCGCAAACTGGTCGAGGCTCACGCGGACCTCGATCTGCCACCGCGCACGGTACTGAACGTGAACATTCCCAACTTGCCGCTTGAGCACATCCGCGGTATTCAGCTGACCCGCCTAGGCCATCGTGCCCGCGCCGCGGCACCGATGAAAGTGGTCGATCCGCGCGGTAAATCCGGTTACTGGATCGCCGCCGCGGGGGACGCTGAAGATGGTGGCCCGGGCACCGATTTTCATGCGGTGATGCAAGGCTATGTTTCAATCACGCCACTGCAACTGGATCGCACCTTTAATGATGCCTTCAGAAGTCTCGATGGCTGGCTGGAGGGTCTGCGTTAATGGCTCGTGAACAAGACCATATTCTGCATCGCGGTATCGGGATGACCTCTCAACGGACCCGTGAGCGTCTGATTCAGCGTCTCTATGAAGAGGGAATATCCAACGCCAAGGTGTTGGAAGTCATCCGTCGCACCCCGCGTCACCTATTCGTCGATGAAGCGTTGTCTCATCGAGCCTATGAAGATACGGCGCTGCCGATCGGGCATAACCAGACCATCTCCCAGCCTTATATGGTGGCACGCATGAGCGAGCTGCTGCTGGAAGCCGGCCCGTTGGACAAGGTGATGGAAATCGGCACTGGTTCGGGTTACCAGACGGCCGTGTTGTCGCAACTGGTCGAGCGTGTTTTTTCCGTGGAGCGCATCAAGGTTCTGCAAGACCGGGCCAAAGAGCGCCTGGTGGAGCTGAACCTGCGCAACGTGGTATTTCGCTGGGGCGATGGCTGGGAAGGCTGGCCGGCGCTGGCGCCTTACAACGGCATCATCGTCACCGCCGTGGCCACCGACGTGCCTCAGGCACTGCTCGATCAATTGGCACCGGGCGGGCGACTGGTGATTCCGGTCGGCTCTGGTGAAGTTCAACAATTGATGTTGATCATCCGTGAAGAGCAGGGCTTTTCCAGGCGTGTTCTGGGGGCTGTGCGCTTTGTGCCATTGCTCAATGGGCCGTTGGCCTGAGCATTTGTTTAAGCACGCTGAATTCTCTTCGATTGCCCGGGTCTTACAGCGGCATCGATTGGATAAACGGAATTCATCGTCAGACAGCAAACGTGTGCGCGAAGCGAATCCGCTTCATTAAAGGTAAAGCCTGTTCGGCCCGTTATACTTGCGACATTTCGTGCCGGAGCACGGCAATTCATATTTTCAGCCACCACAAAGGGAGCGGCGGGTGAGTCTCACAGTCATTGCGCAGCGAATGGGTATAACGAGCTTTCAGCGTCTGGTGACTGGCCTTGTCTTGAGTACCTTGCTGGTCGGATGTTCCAGCACCAAATCAGGTAGTGCGAGTGTCGTCGATCGCAACAACGCGGTCGCCCAGCGTCCGGCCGTGACCACCGGGCAGTACGTTGTCCGCCCCAAGGACACTTTGTTCTCCATCGCTTTTCGCTACGGTTGGGACTACAAAGCCCTCGCGGCACGGAACAACATTCCTACGCCCTACACGATCCATCCGGGTCAGACGATTCGCTTCGACGGTCGCAGCGGTTCAACGCCGACGGCGGTAGTGAGTTCGTCCAGTTCCTCGCCTTCGTCGTCGAGTAAAACCACAGTCATTCGGCGCCAGGCAAATGGCGCGACAACCAGTACAACAGTGCCTGTACCGTCCGTCGCCAATAAGCCGGCGCCCGCTCCATTGCCTCCTGCCGGTCCGGCCCCGACGGGCTGGGGGTGGCCTTCTAATGGCATTCTGATTGGTAAATTCTCTTCAAACGGTAGTTTGAATAAAGGAATTGATATCGCCGGAGATTTGGGACAGCCTGTTTTAGCTGCGTCTGATGGGACGGTGGTATACGCCGGGAGTGGCTTAAGGGGCTACGGCGAATTAGTCATCATCAAACACAGCGACACCTACGTCAGTGCCTACGGACATAACCGCAGGCTGTTGGTTCGGGAGGGGCAGCAGGTCAAAGTCGGACAGACAATTGCCGAAATGGGGTCAACGGGTACAGACCGGGTGAAACTGCATTTTGAGATTCGCCGACAAGGTAAACCAGTGGATCCGCTGCAATTCCTGCCACGTCGTTGATTTGTTAGCCAGCCTGTTCCGTCACGTAGAGGGAACAGGCTCCAGCGTTGCCAAGGATAAAGGCGCCGCTTGAGCTTGAGGTCGAACTCACCAAAGGACTATAACAATGGCTCTCAGTAAAGAAGTGCCGGAGTTTGACATCGACGATGAGGTTCTCCTGATGGAGACCGGCATCGCCACGGATTCGATGTCGAATGATGAAGGGGATGCACCACCTTCCGTTCGTGCCAAATCCAAACACTCCGCTTCGCTTAAGCAACACAAGTACATCGACTACACGCGGGCACTCGATGCCACGCAGCTGTACCTCAACGAAATCGGCTTTTCCCCATTGCTCTCCCCGGAAGAAGAAGTTCATTTTGCGCGCTTGTCGCAAAGTGGCGATCCGGCCGGACGCAAGCGCATGATTGAAAGCAACCTGCGGCTGGTGGTGAAAATCGCCCGACGTTATGTCAATCGTGGGCTGTCGCTGCTGGACCTGATCGAAGAGGGCAACCTCGGCCTGATCCGGGCAGTAGAAAAGTTCGATCCTGAACGTGGATTCCGCTTTTCGACCTACGCCACCTGGTGGATTCGTCAGACCATCGAGCGCGCGATCATGAATCAGACCCGGACCATCCGGTTGCCGATTCATGTGGTCAAAGAGCTCAACGTGTACTTGCGAGCCGCACGGGAGCTGACTCAAAAGCTCGATCACGAACCCTCACCCGAAGAAATCGCCAACCTGCTGGAGAAACCGGTAGGCGAGGTCAAGCGCATGCTCGGCCTGAACGAGCGAGTTTCTTCGGTCGACGTCTCGCTGGGTCCTGATTCGGATAAAACCTTGCTGGACACCCTGACCGACGACCGCCCGACCGATCCATGCGAACTGTTGCAGGACGACGACCTGTCACAGAGCATCGATCAATGGCTCTCGGAGCTGACCGACAAGCAACGCGAGGTGGTCATACGCCGCTTCGGCTTGCGAGGTCACGAGAGCAGCACGCTTGAAGACGTAGGTCTGGAAATCGGTCTGACCCGGGAGCGGGTCAGGCAAATCCAGGTTGAGGGCCTCAAACGTCTTCGCGAGATTCTCGAGAAAAACGGCCTGTCGAGTGAGTCGCTGTTCCAATAAGCAATTCGCTCAACCGGTAACAAATAGCCCCGACTGGTTTGGGGCTTTTTGTTGTCTGGAATATGGGAAGGGAGTTGTCGCCGACATCACCTCAAGTTTGTAGTCTCGTGTTGTAAGTCTTTGCTTACTCTTTCGTAAGTGTTCGTTATTTTTACACCCTGGCAGTCGTCTATTCGAGGTGTGATTCTTTTTTATCTTATTGATTTACATGATTATTTTTTTAGATTAACAGCATATGACAAGCGATTTGATCGGCTGAAGCCGATTGCTCTCGGTGGGGAATTCTCTAGTATCTGAACTGTGTCGACGGATAGACACGCCCTTCAAGGAAGAGGGGAACGGACATCGCAGGAAGCGGTTCATCAGGACGATGAAAAGGAACACAAGGAATAGGGAAAAAATGTGGGCGGGTCATACCGCCCCTTTTTTTTGCCTGCAGAAAAGCAAAAAGGCCCACAAGGGGCCTTTTTGAAAACGCGGGGGTAATCAGCGTTCGAGGTCTTTGATCTTGCCTTTGACGCCATCCCACTCTTCGGCGTCGGGCAACGATTCTTTCTTCTCGGTAATGTTGGGCCAGATTTCAGCCAGCTCGACGTTCAGCTGAATGAATTCCTGCATATCTTCCGGAACTTCATCTTCGGAGAAGATGGCTACGGCAGGGCATTCTGGTTCGCACAGTGCGCAGTCGATGCACTCATCCGGGTGAATCACCAGGAAGTTCGGGCCTTCGTAAAAGCAGTCCACCGGACAGACTTCTACGCAGTCGGTGTACTTGCACTTGATGCAGTTGTCGGTGACGACGAAGGTCATTTCTAATTCTCTCCTCAGGCGGCGGCAGCGGAGCCCCTTCACGTTGGGGTCGCCAGGTTTGGGAGCGATAGTCTGCAGACCAGGCTATTAGCCTGCAGCATCCCAAACCGCGCGAGATTCTAACAGCTTGCAGGCAAGTGCGTTAGACCCGTGTCTTTAGTGTATAGAGCATTTCGAGCGCACGACGCGGTGTCATGTCGTCCAGATCAAGTTTGGCCAGTTCATCCAGTACCGGATGCGGCAGGCTGGCGAACATGTCGCTCTGCTGCGGCGCGGCCGGTTTGCCTTTGGATGGCTTTGGAACTTCATGAGGCAGCGCTGTGGATTCCAGTCGACTCAGATGCTCGCGAGCACGCACGATCACTTCGCTCGGCACCCCGGCCAACTGCGCAACCGCCAGGCCATAGCTCTGGCTGGCAGGCCCAGGCAACACGTGGTGCAGGAACACGATGCGCTCGTTGTGTTCAGTGGCATTGAGGTGGACGTTGGCCACCAGCGGCTGGGCTTCCGGCAGCACTGTCAGCTCGAAATAGTGGGTAGCGAACAGTGTGTAGGCCCGCAGGTGCGCCAGACGCTCAGCCGCGGCCCAGGCCAGGGACAGACCGTCGAAGGTGCTGGTGCCGCGACCGACTTCGTCCATCAGCACCAGGCTGCGTTCGGTGGCGTTGTGCAGAATGTTCGCGGTTTCGCTCATTTCAACCATGAAGGTCGATCGTCCACCCGCCAAGTCATCGCTGGAACCGATTCGGGTGAAGATCCGGTCTACCAAGGACAATTCGCAACTGGCTGCCGGCACGAAACTGCCGATATGCGCTAGCAACACGATCAACGCAGTCTGACGCATGTAGGTAGATTTACCGCCCATGTTCGGACCAGTGATCACCAGCATACGGGTGTTGTCGTCAAGGCTCAGGTCGTTGGCCACAAACGGCGTGGTGAGTACTTGCTCGACCACCGGGTGACGACCCTGGGTGATGCGCATGCACGGCTCACTGACGAAACGCGGGCAGTTCAGGTCCAGATTCAGTGCGCGCTCGGCAAGGTTGCTCAGCACGTCCAGTTCGGCCAGTGCGGCGGCTGTGTCTTGCAAGGGCGGCAACTGGGCGATCAGGTCTTCGAGCAGCGCTTCGTAGAGCATCTTCTCCCGAGCCAGGGCGCGGCTCTTGGCGGACAGCGCCTTGTCTTCGAACGCCTTCAGTTCCGGGGTGATGAAGCGCTCGGCTCCTTTGAGGGTCTGCCGGCGAATATAGTCCGCGGGCGCCGATTCGGCCTGCTTGCTCGGCAACTCGATGAAGTATCCGTGAATCCGGTTGTAGCCGACCTTCAAGTGCGACAGGCCGGTGCGGGCCTTCTCACGCGCTTCGAGATCGATCAGGAATTGCCCGGCGTTTTCGCTGAGCGATTGCAGTTCGTCGAGTTCGCTGTCGTAACCGGTTTTCAACACGCCGCCGTCACGGATGACTGCGGGCGGGTTGTCGATAATGGCTTTTTCCAGCAGCGCCGCCAGTTCCGGATAGGTGCTGGTGGTCGTCGCCAGTTGAATGATGTGCGGAGCTTCAAGCTCGGCCATCGCTACCTGCAACTCTGGCAGTGCACCGAGGGCATCGCGCAGACGCGCCAAGTCACGAGGACGGGCATTACGCAGGCCGATCCGCGCCAGAATCCGCTCGATGTCACCGATTTCCTTGAGCTGCGGTTGCAGTTTTTCGAAGCGGTAACCGTCGAGCAGGCAAGTGATCGAGCTCTGACGCGCCAGCAATACGGTCAAATCCCGCAGCGGACGGTTCAGCCAGCGAGTCAGCAAGCGGCTGCCCATGGCGGTCTGGCAGCGATCGACCACCGATTGCAAGGTATTGTCGCGGCCGCCGGCCAGGTTGGTGTCCAGTTCCAGGTTGCGACGGCTCGCGCCGTCCAGCACCACGGTGTCGTCCAGGCGTTCATGACGCAGGCTGCGCAAGTGGGGCAGGGCGGTGCGCTGGGTTTCCTTGGCGTAGCTGAGCAGGCAGCCAGCAGCGCCGATCGCGAGGGTCAAGTTCTCGCAGCCGAAACCTTTCAGGTCCTGGGTGGAAAACTGCTGGCAAAGACTTTTCAGCGCCGAGTCGCGCTCAAAATCCCACGGTGCACGGCGACGAACCCCACGACGTTTCTCCGCCGGCAGGTCTTTCGGCCAGTCGTCCGGGATCATCAGCTCTACCGGATTGACCCGCTCCAGTTCCGCCAGCAGGTTTTCCCAGCCTTTGATCTCCAGCACAGTGAAGTTGCCGCTGGTGATGTCCAGCACCGCCAGACCGAACAGACGCTCGTCACCCAGCACCGCCGCAATCAGGTTGTCCCGACGCTCATCCAGCAGCGCTTCATCGCTGACGGTGCCGGGGGTGATGATCCGCACCACCTGACGATCCACCGGCCCTTTGCTGGTGGCCGGGTCGCCGACCTGCTCACAAATCACCACCGACTCGCCGAGCTTTACCAGTTTCGCCAGGTAACCTTCCGCGGCGTGGTAAGGAATCCCACACATCGGAATCGCCTGACCCGCCGATTGCCCACGAGCCGTCAGGGTGATGTCCAGCAACTTGGCGGCCTTCTTCGCGTCTTCATAGAAGATCTCGTAGAAGTCGCCCATGCGGTAGAACATCAGCTGGTCAGGGTGCTGGTTCTTCAGGCGCCAGTACTGCTGCATCATTGGCGTGTGGGAGGACAGATCGGAGAGGGCTTTATTCATCGGAAATTCAGGAAAACTCGTTGAAAGGTGTAGGGCAAAGGAGGGGCATTGGCCCGGCTTTTCCGCGATGGGCGCAAGATTACCATGGGCGGTCTGCCTGACGCAGGCATGAAAGCCTCCGGGTACGTTTCTGCTGGCTATGCATGATCTATGCGAATCAGCATTTGTCTTCCGAAAAAAGATCAAGCACTATGCACGTTATGCAAAAACGCAATGTTTCTACCGTCTTAAGAGCACTGCTCGATCAGCACGGGATCTCCCCCACGGAGCTTCACCGTCGCACTGGCGTGCCTCAATCCACTCTCTCGCGGATCCTCAGCGGGAAGATCGTCGATCCCTCGGATAAACATATTTCGAAGATTGCCGATTACTTTGCCGTGAGCACCGATCAGTTGCGTGGCCGCGCGGATGTCGCGCACGCCGCCAGTGCTGGGCGCGATGAGTCGCATTCGGAACTCAAGGACATAAGCCTGTGGGACGACGATACGCCAGTCGATGACGACGAGGTGTCGGTCCCCTTTCTTCGCGAGGTTGAATTGGCTGCTGGATCAGGAAGATTCGTCATCGAAGAAAGCGAGCGCTCTAGCCTGCGCTTCGGCAAGCGCAGCCTGCGCCACAACGGGGTGCAGTTCGACCAGGCCAAATGCGTGACTGTGCGCGGCAACAGCATGTTGCCGGTGCTGCGCGATGGCGCCACGGTCGGGGTGAATGCCGGTAAATGCGGGATTGGCGACATCGTCGATGGCGACCTGTACGCCATCAACCACAACGGCCAGTTGCGGGTGAAACAGCTTTATCGCCTGCCGACAGGGATTCGCCTGCGCAGTTTCAATCGCGATGAGCATCCGGACGAGGACTACAGCTTCCAGGAAATCCAGGAAGAGCAGATTGTCATCCTCGGTCACGTCTTCTGGTGGGGCATGTACGCCCGTTAACCTCAATGCTGTCAGATAAAACCCGCTGCCCGGCGGGTTTTTTTTCGCCTGCTCAAAACCGCCAACGCCTTTGCCAGCGGGGCTTTTATGCGTCCGTGCATTTGTCGTGCATAAATAAATGCATTTGTGCATTGACTGTATATGCATCCATGCATATTCTTTGTCTCAAGCAGCTCAACAAAGCGGCTTGAAACGAAGCTCTTTAGTTCCACCACAAAGGCAGCGATGAACCGGCCTCAACGGTTCAGAGGGTTGGCAACTGACCCGGGTGTGCAGCGTAAAGCACCAGAAGCAGTTATCCGGCGGGCAGGGACCGCGGTCGGAAAAACAATTTGAATGGACTCGTACCGCGCCAGTAGCGCCGAAAAGTCAGCTTCCTTTTTGACACAGGATTAAAGGAAGGCGAAGGACCGCATTACTGAAAAGCCCGGCGAGTGCCGGGCTTTTTGGAATGCCTACCTCAAGAGACATCGTTTGAACTCAACACACATCACTCATCAATCACCCCCAGGAGGCGTGACATGACAAACGAGCAACAAGCGTTGCTGGACATGCCGATCTGGCTGGTCATCGTTCTCGCCTTGGTGGGCGGGGTGTCCGGCGAAATGTGGCGCGCCGACAAGGAAGGCGCCCGTGGCTGGTCGCTGCTGCGGCGCCTGGCGCTGCGCTCCGGGGCCTGCATGATCTGCGGGGTCTCGGCAATCATGCTGCTGTACGCCGCCGGCGTGTCGATCTGGGCCGCCGGTGCGTTTGGCTGCCTGACGGCGATGGCCGGGGCGGACGTGGCCATTGGTCTATACGAACGCTGGGCCGCCAAGCGAATTGGCGTTTGCGAGGTTCCACCGCGTGATTCGTCTCAGGATCATTGAGCCCTTCATCTGAAGGAGCGTCATCCACAGTGCATAGCGCACTGACCCGCAAGGACGCGGGTTTCCCACGACCAGTACCATTCACTCAAACCCGCCGCGGCGGGTTTTTTTATTGCCCGGTGAAGAACTATGAAGATTACAGCCCTGATCACACAGCTGCGCGATCAATGCCCAACCCTGGCCAATCGAGTGGCGGCCGGCATCGACCTCGCCACGCTGCAAGCCAACACCCCGCTGCAAACCCCCTGCGCCTATGTGGTGCCGATTGCCGATCTGGCGAGCAAGAGCCTCGCGCAAAACCTGATGTTGCAACCGATCCGCGACCGCTTCGAAGTCACCCTGGTACTCGACACCACGGACCCTACAAAAGCGCTGGATCTGTTGCATGACCTACGCGCCGAACTCTGGCGCGCACTGGTGGGTTTCAAGCCCGGCAGCGACTACGAGGCCATCGAGTACGACGGCGGCGAACTGGTTTCCATCAACAGCAGCCGCGTGCTGTATCGCCTGCGCTTTTTTGCCGAATTCCAGCTCGGTCGCAATCTGCCGGGTCAGCCGGCGGAGAGTTGGCACGAGCGTGAACTGGACGGCTTGTCGTCCTTTACCGGGGTCACCGTGCGGGTCGATGCGATCGATCCGGCGGACCCCAATCTGAAACGCCCAGGCCCCGACGGGCGCCTGGAACTGACTTTCTCTGGAGACGTAACCCCATGAGCAAACGCATCACCGTGCTGCCGGCCCCGGGCCGTGTCGTGCCGGACCCGGAAGCGGGCGATCTGTTGCCCCTCGAGGGCCGTGAAGTGCCGGACAACGCCTGGTGGCGTCGACGTCTGGCCGATGGCGATATCACTACCAAAGCCGTGAAAGCGGCGAAACCACAGGGAGCCAAATAATGGCGATCGGATTCAGCAACATCCCCGCGGACATCCGTGTTCCGCTGTTTTATGCCGAAATGGACAACTCGGCTGCCAATAGCGCGTCGTCGGTCATGCGCCGCCTGATCGTCGCTCAGGTCAACGACAACATCGCACCGGCCGATGTAGGCAAACTGGTGTTGGTGTCCAGCGTGGCGCTGGCAAAAAGCATTGGCGGCCAAGGTTCGATGCTCGCCTCGATGTACGAAACCTGGCGCAAGACCGATCCGATCGGCGAGATCTGGTGCCTGCCGCTGCACAACACTGAAGGCAGCATTGCCAAAGGCGTGCTCACCCTGACCGGTGCGGCGACGCAAAGCGGCGTGCTCAACCTGTACGTCGGCGGCGTTCGTGTTCAAGCGGCCATCGTCAATGGCGCCACGGCTGCTCAAGCAGCCACCGCGCTGGCGTTGAAAATCAATGCCAGCGCCGATCTGCCGGTCACTGCCGCAGCGGCCGAAGGCGTGGTCACTCTGAGCGCCAAATGGACTGGCGACAGCGGCAATGACATCAGCCTGCAATTCAATCGCCTGGGCAAGAGCAACGGCGAAGAAACGCCGGCTGGCTTGACCTCGGCGATCACCGCCATGACCGGCGGCGCCGGTGTGCCGGATCAAGTGGCTGCCGTGGCGGCGCTGGGCGATGAACCGTTCGAGTTCATCTGCATGCCGTGGTCGGATCTGTCGACCCTCAACACCTGGCAAGCCGTCATGGATGACAGCACCGGTCGTTGGTCGTGGGCCAAGCAATTGTTCGGTCACGTCTACAGCGCCAAGCGCGGCACCCTCGGTACGCTGGTGGCGGCCGGTCAGGTGCGTAACGACCAGCACATGACCATCCAGGCGCTGGAACCGGGTGTTCCGCAACCGTTCTGGGTGCAGGCCGCTGCACTGGCTGCGCGCACCTCGGTGTTTATCTCTGCCGACGCCAGCCGTCCGACCCAAAGCGGCAGCCTGCCAGGTCTGGACCCGGCACCGGCAAGCGAGCGTTTCACTCTGACCGAGCGTCAGTCGTTGCTCAACTACGGCATCGCTACCGCGTACTACGAAGGCGGCTACGTGCGCATTCAGCGTTCGATCACCACCTATCAGAAGAACGCCTACGGCCAGGCAGATAACTCCTACCTGGACAGCGAAACCATGCACCAGTCGGCGTTCATCGTGCGTCGTCTGCAAAGTGTGATTACCAGCAAATACGGTCGGCACAAACTGGCCTCCGATGGCACCCGTTTCGGCGCCGGCCAGCCCATCGTCACCCCAAGCACCATTCGCGGTGAGCTGATCGCCCAGTACGCCAAGCTCGAACTGGAAGGCCACGTGGAAAACGCCGAACTGTTCGCCGAACACCTGATCGTCGAGCGCGATGTTCAGGACCCGAGCCGGGTCAACGTGCTGTTCCCGCCGGATTACATCAACGGCCTGCGCGTGTTCGCGCTGCTCAACCAGTTCCGTCTGCAGTACGACGACGCAGCCTGATCGCTGCCTTTGACTGTGTGATTTCAGCCCACCTCGCGTGGGCTTTTTATTTGAAGGGAGAAACACCATGGGGCAACTGATTGCGGGCACCTGCTACGTCAAAGTGGACGGCGCTCAATTGACCATCAACGGCGGCTGCGAAGCGCCGTTGATGGCCGTTAAACGGGAAACCGTCGTGCCGGGCTTCTACAAGGAAACCGACATCGCGCCGTCGTTCAAAGTGACGGCGCTGCACACCGCGGACTTCCCGCTCAAGCAACTGATCGCAGGCACTGACATGACCGTCACCTGCGAATTCAGCAACGGCAAAGTCTACGTATTGGCCGGCGCCTACCTGGTGGAAGAACCGGTATCGAAAGGCGATGACGCCACCATCGAACTGAAATTCGAAGGCATCAAGGGGACTTGGCAATGAGCAACGCCGTGAAGCTTCAAGTTGCGATCGAAGCCCACGGCGAGCCCTTGACCGAACTCAACCTGCGCCGTCCGACGGTGCAGGAAGTTCGAGCGATCAAGGCGCTGCCGTACAAGATCGACAAGAGCGAAGAGGTCAGCCTCGACATGGACGTCGCGGCCAAATACATCGCGGTGTGCGCCGGCATCCCGCCGTCGTCGGTCAACCAGCTGGATCTGGCTGACCTCAACGCGCTGAGTTGGGCCGTCGCGAGTTTTTTCATGAGTGCGGCGTCGGAGCCATCACCGACCTGATCGCAGTCGCCTATGACCTGGCCTGGTTCTGGAAGGTTGACCCCGAACAGATGATGGCCAGGCCACTGGATGTGCTCCGCGAATCGCTGGAGCACGCGCAACGGATCAATGCGATGCAGCAGGTGCAGTGATGGCGAACTTACAACAAAGCGTGAGCCTGACGAACATTCAGACCACGGTGAACATGTCCGTGGTCGTGATTAATGCCCAGAAGCTGGACACCCAGCTCAAGGGCATCAAGGCCAGGATCGGCGCATTCAAGAAAAGCATCGAGGACAGTCTTGGCACTCTCGATGCGGGCGCTTTCATCAGTGGGGGCGGGCTGCTGGAACCCTTCATCAGCGGCATCAAAAAGGCAATCAAGGCAGAAGATGAACTCGAGGGAAAATCCAATAAAACCACGACGCTGAAAGCGCCTGAGGTGCCGCTCGGTAATACAGCGACCAACCTCAAGCAGTTCAACGATGCGGTAGACGGTATTTCCTTGAAAATGGGGCAGGTGCTGCTGCCTGCCGTCAACAGTGTGGTCACCGGCCTGATGCCGTTGATCACTGCCGTTGGCGAATTTGTCGCCAATAACCCTTCACTGGTCGAAGGGTTGACGGCGGCAGCCGTGGCCTTCACGGTGGTCACCGCAGGGGCCATGGGGCTCGTTGCAGTGATGGGGCTGCTGACTTCGCCGATTGGCATCGTCGCGGCAGTGATTGCCCTGACTGCGGGTTTGATTGTGGCTTACTGGAAGCCAATATCGGGATTCTTCAAAGGTATCTGGCAAGCGATGCAAGGGGCGGCGGAGTCGACGTTTGCAGCGTTCCAGAGCCTGTTCAACTGGAAGCCGCTCGAAACGTTGAAAGAGGCTTGGGCGCCGGTCAGCGGTTTCGTTTCTGAGCTGTGGGGATCGATCTCCGACACGACGACGCAGACCTGGGCAGGCTTCCGGGCGATCTTCGAGTGGTCGCCCGAAGCGTTGATCGAAGCTGCGTGGGCACCGATCAGTGGCTTTTTCGGTTCGCTCTGGCAGGAAATAAAAAACCTGTCCGCACCGATCGGCGATTTTTTCAAGACGCTGTTTTCCTGGCATCCGTTCGTCATCGTTGCCAGCAATTGGCAGCCGCTGGTGGGGTTGTTTTCCGCGGTCTGGGATTTGCTCAGGGCCTTGGCAGTGCCGGCGATGAGTTTTCTCAAGAAGCTCTTTGACTGGAACGTGCTGGACAACGTCGCCCGTACCTGGCAACCGCTGGTTGCGTTCTTTTCGGCGACATGGGATGTGCTTCGTGCGCTGGTCGCGTTGGCGGTCGATTTTCTCAAAGGCCTGTTCGACTGGTCGCCGACGCAGATGTTTCGTGCAGCCTGGGACCCGGTGAGCAATTACTTCTCGGGGATGTGGCAAAACCTGCAAGTGCAGGCGCAACCGGCGGTGGATTTTTTCAAAGGCTTGTTCGACTGGTCGCCGTCTGAGGTGTTCCGTGCAGCCTGGGACCCGGTGAGCATTTACTTCTCGGGGATGTGGCAGAACCTGCAGGTGCAGGCGCAACCGACGATGGATTTTTTCAAAGGCCTGTTCGACTGGTCGCCGTCTGAAGTGTTTCGTGCAGCCTGGGATCCGGTGAGCAATTACTTCTCGGGGATGTGGCAGAACCTGCAATTGCTGGCGCAACCGACAGTGGATTACTTCAAGGGACTCTTTGATTGGTCACCCTTGGACATGTTCAAGGCAGGTTGGGAGCCGGTCACCGAGTGGTTCTCCACTTGGTGGGGCAAGCTGCAAGAACTGATCGCGCCGATCAAGGAAATGTTCAACGGTGGTTTTGGCGGTTTCATTGCCAGTGTCACCGGTCAGGTCGAAGGCCTGACCGCGGCGCAACAGAAAACCAATGCCGAAGGCAAGGGCGAGCTCTCACCTGCGTTCTTTGGTGCCAGCAATGACACGGCGCTGCTGCCGAACAACCTGGCCCAAGGCTCCAACGCCTTGGTGCAGCAAACCGCCGCCAATAACCGCACGCAACTCGAAGGCGGCCTGACCGTGCGCTTCGAAAACGCGCCGGCCGGGCTGCGCACCGATCAACCGCAAACCAATCAACCGGGGCTGTCGCTCAATTCGCGCATCGGCTATCGCTCGCTGTCTCTGGGAGGTTCCAATGAACTGGCGTGACCGTTTGTTGCCGGCATCCTTTCGCGGTGTCGGTTTTTGGGTCGATCAGGCGAAAACCCCGGTCGGCCACAAGGGCCAGTTGCACGAGTATCCACAACGCGATCAGCCGTTTTTCGAGGGCCTTGGCCAGCAGGCGAAGATCCATGATCTGACGGCATTCATTGTCGGCGCAGATTGCCTGGAGCAGCGCGACAAACTGCTCAAGGCGTTGGAGCTGGGCAGTGGTGAACTGGTCCACCCGTGGTTGGGGCGGATGCAAGTGAAGGTCGGTGAATGCGACATGACCCAGACCCGTCAGGACGGCGGGTTGGTGACCTTTGCCCTGAAGTTCTACCCCGATCAGCCGCTGCAATTTCCGATGGCCACGGTCAGCACGCAAAAGCTGCTGCTGTCATCGGCGGACACGCTGCTGGGCTCGGCGGTGACGCGTTTCGAACAGGCCATGACCCTGATCAAGGCTGCGCGGATCGGCATCGCCAATCTGCGCAACAGCCTGACTGGGGTTTATGAAGTGATCCAGGAACAGCTCAAACCGTTGATCGAGGAGTACCGGCAAATTAGCGAGCTGGTCAAAGCGGTCAAGGAATTGCCCAAGGAAGTAGCGGCGGAATTCAAGGGATTGCTCGGCGATATCAAATCGCTCAAGGACTTCGCGAAGGAGGGCTATCGTGGCGTGATTGCCAACGTTTCCCAGCAGATCGAAGCCATCCGCAAGGCCGATGCACCGAAGCTCACCACCGGCAAGGACACCACGGCGGCGGCGCAAGCCATGGCCGATCTGGTGCAGGACACGCTGCTGGTGAAGGTGGCGCAATGGGTCGCTTCGATGCCTGTGGCGTCGACGCCGGTGAAACTGACCTCGCAGCCGTCGCTGGATCATCAGACGCTGCAGCCGGTCACCCGTCAGGAAGTGCCGGTCACCGACGATTTGCAGTTGTTGCAAAAGGAGTTGAACGAAGCGATCCAACTGGCACTGAACAAGGCCAGCCCCGCGCACTATCAGGCCATCAACGATCTGAAGCAGAAATTGAATGCGCACCTAAAAGCGGTGGCGTCGTCCGGTGTGCGGCTGGTCAGCAAATCCTTTCAGGAGAGCCTGCCTGCCGTCGTCGTGGCCTATCGGCAATTTGCCGATGCCACGCGGGTCACGGAAGTGACTCAACGCAACGGTGTTGTCCATCCGGGGTTCCTGCCGCCGAACGATGTGAAAGTTTCCGGGAAGTGAACCATGAACGACATGGATAACCGGGTCACCCTGACCGTCGGCGGCCTGGAATACGGTGGCTGGAAAAGCGTGGAAATCACTGCGGATCTGGAGCGCCAGTTCCGCACCTTTAAACTCAACATCACCTGGCAATGGCCGGGGCAGACCGTGGACAAACGGATCCAGCCCGGTGACGCCTGTGAAGTGCGCATCGGCCAGGATCTGGTGCTGACCGGGTATGTGTTCAAGGCGCCGATCAGTTATGACGGGCGGCAGATCAGCCTGAACATCGAAGGCAGTTCCTGCACCCAGGATCTGGTGGATTGCGCCGCGACCAACCGTCCGAACCAATGGCATGAGCAATCGCTATTGAGCATCGTCGAAGCGTTGGCGATCACCTACAAGGTCTTTGTTGTCAGCGAAATTCCCGAGACCGCCCGGCTCAGCAGTCACACCATTGTGCCGGGAGAAACGGTGTTTCAATCCATCGACCGCTTGCTGACATTGTTCCGGGTATTTTCTACCGATGATGCCCAGGGCCGGCTGGTGCTGGCCCGGCCTGGCAGTGGTGGCCGGGCCAGCGATGCGCTGGAGTTGGGCAAAAATATTCTGTCGGCTAACGCGCCAATGGATTACAGCCAGGTGTTCTCCGAATACCGGGTAATCGGTCAGCACAAGGGCACGGACAAGAAGAGCGGTGCAGCGGTCAGCGAGGTTGAATCGGTGTCCGCCGACCTGAGCTACAAGCGTCGACGGGTCACGGTGATCAACGAAGGCATGCAGATCAATCCCGATCTCGCCTTGCAACGGGCCAACTGGGAAAGCGCCACCCGCGTGGGCAAGGCCAAAGCCACCACCTATCAGGTGCAAGGCTGGCGGCAATCGAATGGCGATCTGTGGCGTCACAACACGCTGGTGCGGGTCAAGGATCCGGTGCTGGGGTTCGATGACGACATGCTGATCTCGAAGGTGACCTACTCGCTGTCGGCGCAAGGCTCGGTCACCACCCTGCAAGTCGCACCGCCGCATACCTTCGATGCCAATCCAGAGCCTCCGAAGAAAACCTGAGCCTTCCACCGAGCCTTGTGGGAGCGGGCTTGCTCGCGAAGGCGGTTGATCATTCAACACTGAAGTCAACTGACCCACCGCTTTCGCGAGCAAGCCCGCTCCCACACTCGACCGCGTCCGACCTGATCATTGAAGGACCCCCAATGAGCCTACTGACACGCCTCCTGGCGCGCGGCACTGTCGTGCTCGCCAATTCGGCCACCAAGCTTCAATCGCTGCAAATGCGCCTCACCGCCGGCGAAGTGAACGATGACATGGAGCACTTCGAACCCTACGGTTTCACCAGCAATCCGCTGGCCGGCGCCGAAGGTATCGCCACCTTCCTGGGCGGTGATCGCTCCCACGCCATCGTGCTGGTGGTCGCCGACCGTCGCTATCGCCTCCAGTCCCTGGCCGCTGGTGAAGTGGCGATCTACACCGATGAAGGCGACAAAATTCACTTCAAGCGAGGGCGGATCATCGACATCGAAACTACCACGCTCAATATCCGCGCCAGCAGCGCCGTGAACATCGACACACCGACCCTGACCCAGACCGGCAAGATCGTCTCCCAAGGCGATCAGATTGCCGGCGGCATCAGCCAGATCAAACACGTGCATGTCGGCGTTCAAGCAGGCAATGGCCAGACCGGCGTACCGGCAGGAGGGCAATGATGTTCATCAGCCAAAACCTGCATGCCGCCCTGACCCGCTCAGTGCTGATCAGCCTATTCACCTGGCGCCGCGCTGCCGATGACGATGCCCTCGATGACGAAGAACGTTTCGGCTGGTGGGGCGACACCTTTCCTACGGTGGCAGACGACCGCATCGGTTCGCGGCTGTGGCTGTTGCGCCGGGTCAAGTTGACCCGACAAACCCAGATGGACGCCGAATTCTATGCCCGCGAAGCCCTGCAATGGCTGATCGACGACGGCCATTGCAGCGCCATCGACATCATCAGCAAACGCCTCGACGCCCAGCGCCTGAACCTGCGCATGGTCCTGACCCTGGCCGATGGCGAGCGCCTGGACATCAACCCTGATAACAGTTGGCAGGTGATCTATGCCGTTTGAAACCCCTTCGCTGCCGGTGCTGATCAAGCGCACCCAAAGCGACCTGGCCAGCGATTCGCTGCGCCAGTCCGATGCGCAAGTGCTCGCCCGCACCCTCGGTGGCGCCGCCTATGGCTTGTATGGCTACCTGGACTGGATCGCCGAGCAGATCCTCCCGGACAAGGCCGATGAGTCGACCCTGGAACGGATCGCCGCACTGCGTTTGAACCAGCCGCGCAAACCCGCACAGGCGGCCAGCGGCAGCGTCAGCTTTACCGCCAGCGCCGGTGCCGTGCTGGATGTCGACACTTTGCTGCAATCGAGCGACGGTCGCGCCTACAAAGTGACCGCCGCACGCACCACCAGCAATGGCCTCAACACCACCACCATCGCCGCGCTCGAGGCCGGCAGCCTGGGCAATGCCGAGGCCGGTATAACGCTGATTCCGGTGCAACCGATTGCGGGTATCGTCGGCAATAGTTTTACCGTGCTTGCGCCAGGTATCAACGGCGGTGTGGCGCGGGAAAGCCTGGAGTCGCTGCGTGCGCGGGTGATCCGCTCCTACCGCATCATCCCTCACGGCGGTTCGGCCCAGGACTATGAAACCTGGGCGCTGGAATGCCCCGGCGTGACCCGCGCCTGGTGCCGTGGCGGTTTGTTGGGGCCGGGTACGGTCAGCCTGTTCATCATGCGCGACGACGACCCGCAACCGGTGCCGAACGATGAACAACTGGCCGAAGTCCAGGCCTACATCGAGCCCCTGCGCCCAGTCACTGCCGAGGTGCATGTGCAGCGGCCGGTTCAGGTGCCGGTGGTCTATCACCTGACGCTGACCCCCGACACCACCGCGATACGCGCCGCCGTTGAAGCGCAGCTGCGAGACCTGCATAACCGTGAAGCCGACCTCGGCCAGAAGTTGTTGATCAGTCACATCCGTGAAGCGATCAGCAGCACCAGCGGCGAAAACGACCATGTACTTACCTCGCCTGTCGCTGATGTCGAAACCGAGCGCAATGAGCTGCTGACCTTCGGAGGTTGCGTATGGGGGGCATAAGAACCGCCGCGCAATACCATGCCCAACTGCGCAGCCTGCTGCCCACCGGCCCGGCCTGGGACCCTGAACGGGTGCCGGAACTCGAAGAAGTCCTCGAAGGCGTCGCCCAGGAATTGGCCCGCCTCGACGCCCGCGCCGCCGACCTGCTCAACGAAATGGACCCGGCCGGCGTCAGTGAACTGGTGCCGGACTGGGAGCGGGTGATGAACCTGCCCGACCCGTGCCTCGGCGCTACGCCACTGTTCGATGACCGCCGCCTCGCGGTACGTCGCCGCCTGCTGGCGGTCGGCAGCCAGGCCGTCGGCTACTACCTCGAAATCGCCAAAAGCCAGGGCTACCCGAACGCCACCATCACCGAACTGGAAGCCCCGCGCATGGGGCGCTCGCGTTTCGGTGCTGCGCACTGGGGCACGTGGGAAGCGCAGTTCATGTGGACGCTCAATACAGGCGGGCGATTGCTGCTGGGCCGGCGTTTTGGCGCGAGTTATTGGGGCGAACGCTTCGGCGTGAACCCGGGCTCGGCACTGGAATGCCTGATCCACCGCAGCGCACCGGCGCATACCAAGGTGCACATCAATTATGACTAGGGAGTAGAGGGATGGATTATCCAAAGAGTGTGCCCAGCGCCGGGTTGGTGAATGGGAAGTTTGTGGATGAGAACCCGCTGACCGGGACGCCGGGGTCGTTGATTCCGGCGGATTGGGGGAATGGCGTGACGCAGGAGATTGTGAATGTCATCAAGGCTGGGGATCTGACTCCGGACGAGACGAAGTACGATCAGTTGCTGCAAGCCATTCAGAGCGTTTCGGCCAAGGGCTGGAATCTGGATTCGGCGTTGCCAATCGGCTCGCTGCCGACGGCTACGGTGGCGACGGCGGATGGGCGTTTGCCAGTGACTGCGATTGCTGTGGCTACGAATGGCGGCAAGGTTTCGATTCCGGCGGGGGTGTTTGTCAGCATCGGTCAGGAAGTCGTTGCTGGGCAGTTGGGCAGAACCCGGACCTTTAGCACTGCGGCTTGGAGCAGTCTGGATCTGTTGCCTAGCACCGTATATTTCCTCAGGGCACAAGTGGTCGGCAACATACTGACGTTTTACATGCAACGCGGTGCTTTGAACGACGCACAACCTGAGGGGTTGAAGGGCACAGTCAACGGCACAGCAGGCGGTGGATTTCAGTCCACGCCGCTGGATATGTGTATTGCGTGGGTTTCAACTTCTGCACCCGGTACCACGCCTACGGTCCGGTTGATCTATAACCGTTCTACGTTGTGCTGGACCAGAACGGTGAACGGTGATGGTTTGATTTATCTGCCTCTGGATCCTCTTTCCCGGGCTGCACGTCTAGTCGTCGGCAATCCGATACCTCATCCGACAGCTATCACCGTTGTGGGCTTTGCTCCGGGGGGATGGCTCGGTGGTAACTATTCATTTCTGAGTCCGGCAGCGACGACTGCGAGCGGTTGGAACGGGTGGAGTACTGCTAACGATGCCGTCCGAATATTTACCAGTAATGTCCTGAACGACACGACGATTTCCACACTGGCGGCGAGTTTTGACCATACGCAGGCGCGCTCGCTCTGGCAGGCGTATCAGGCCGAACATACCTATGGTGCCGGGATCGCCGACAGCGACGAACTTTTGCTGAGCATGGGTATCAAGGCTTTTTCTCAATCAGATTATTCGAATGGTATTGCGATCAATTTCAGCGCTGCAGTCAATGTCAATTTTACTTGGGAGTTGATTCGATGAATGTCATTCAAGAACTTCACCTGTTTGAAAATGAACTACGTCCTGCTCAGCCCTCTCCATCCCATGATTGGAATGGTGAAACGTGGGTGTTGGACTCTTTGAAAGTCGCAGAACTGGAACAACAGGAAACCGAACGTCTCTGTGCCAAAGTCGATGCCGCGGCAGACAAAGCACGCATTGCCCTGGCCGGTGATCCACTCAAAGCCATGGAATACGCCCAGGCCGCCGCTGACGCCCAAGCCTTTCAGGACGCGGGCTACCCGAAAAAAGACGTACCGCTGGCCGTCTCCGCATGGGCCGTCAAAGGCCGAACGGCCAAACAGGCCGCCGAGCAGATCCTGAGCAAAGCCGCACAACTGAGCGACAACTTACTGACCCTGCGCACATTGCGCCTCAAGGCCAAAACGCAAATCCGCGCGAACGCGGCCAAGGGCAATATCAATCTGGCCCGTAGTGTTGGCGATGAAGCGTTGGTGGCTATTCGTGAGTTCGTCAGCGGTCTGGCTGACTAGGCAAAAGCCATTCAATTCCCTTGTTCAGGCCCACGTATCCGTGGGCTTTTTTTTATTGAATAACCGTGGTCGCGATTGCACCGATAACCGCATCGACACGGTTCATTTGTTATTTCAGAGGAACGAAAGACGTATGGATTATCCAAAAAGCGTGCCCAGCGTCGGCTTGGTCAACGGCTGGTTTGTCGATGAAAATCCCATCGTCGGGACACCGGGATCGTTGATTCCCGCGACCTGGGGCAATGGCGTGACACAAGAGATTCTGAACGTCATCAAGGCTGCGGGGCTGACACCTGACGAAGCCAAAAATGACCAATTGGTGCTGTCGATTGGCGCATTGGTCGATTTCACCAAGATGAACAACACCCCTACCACACTAAGTGGTTACGGCATCACCGATGCCGTAGGCCGACTGTTGGCGGTCAAGCAATTCGATACTGTCGGGATCACGGTCTACCGCCCCAATCCCAAGGCCAAACGAATTCGCGTGCGGTTGGTGGGCGCCGGTGGTTCCGGGGCCGGCTGCCCGCCTGTCGCGGCGACTTATCAAAGTTTGGGCGGTGGCGGTGGCTCAGGTGCCTATGCCGAAAGTCTCTATGACGTGAGCGCGGAAATGTTGGCAGGGATACCTATTACATTGGGAGCTGGAGGTGCCGCGCGCAATGCGATGGGGGCTGCGGGAGGCGGCGCTTCCTTCGGGTCCTACATGAGCGCAGCGGGAGGTTATGGCGGACAAATTCTGACGTTTGTAGCAAACACCTCCGGATTTGTTCAGGGAGGCGCGGGAGGGCTGGCTGTAACAGGAGGAAATCTGGCCAACGCTCGCGGTATTCACGGTGGTTATGCGATGAGCAACACCAACTGGGGGCTTCTATCTGGAGCGGGAGGCGCCAGCCCATTCGACGGTGGTGGCTCTTTCACAGGCGTGAACGGCAATGGTAATCCCGGCGCGCGAGGTTCAGGAGGCAGCGGCAGCTGCTCGACCAATGCTTCGGCCTCGTGCCTGAGCGGACCCGGCGGCAATGCCTTTTGTGAAATCTGGGAGTACGAATAATGGCCGTTTATGCACGTGTAGAAGATGGAGTCGTTGTTGAGTTGGTTGATACGGGCGACTACGAGATTAACCAATTATTTGCTCCGGATTTTCTGACCTCGATGGTACGTGTACCCGAAGGTGTTGATGTAAAGCCAGGCACTTCGATTAGCGATATAGGACAGACCTTCGAGCTTCCCGTTGTATTGGGTGCATCAGGTATGGCTGATACATCGGATACAAAGCGCGAAAATCCATGGGCGCAGGAACGTGTCTGGCGCCAATCCATTCTTGCGAGCAGTCAATGGCTGACGACGCGCCATCGTGATGAGCAGGAGCTTGGACGCGTTACAACGCTCACGGTGAAACATCACTTGGAGTTGCTTGAGTACCGACAAGCGTTGCGCGACTGGCCTGCCGCTGAAAGCTTTCCAGCTATAGCTGCCCGGCCGGAGGCTCCTGATTGGTTAGCCGATGCTATTGGCAGGGATTGTTTCGACGTATAGGAGAGGTTGACATGGATTATCCGAGAAGTGTGCCCAGTGCTGGTTTGGTAAGTGGGAAATTTGTGGATGAAAATCCGCTGACCGGTGTGCCGGGATCGTTGATTCCAGCAAGTTGGGGGAATGGCGTTACGCAGGAGATTCTCGGGGTTATTGAAAGTGTCGGGGAGATTCCCGATGAGAATGATAACGCTCAGTTGAAAACCGCGATTACCAGTCTGATCGCAAAAAAGCAGACTGAAAGCCTGGCGGGTCAAGAGGACGCAGAGGCAGGCACCAATATCGCTAAGCTGATGACCCCGCTGCGTGTTTTTCAGGCTATTGCAAAGAAAGTGGTTCAGGCGACGGAAGCAGTTGTGGGCATTGCAAAAATAGCCTCACAGGCCGAGGTCAATGCTGGAGTAAGCGATGCGTCCATTGTGACACCCAAAAAACTGAGACTTGGATTTTTGGTGAGGCTTGGCGCCTCTGGGTATATCGTTTTTCCTTCCTGGATGGGTGGCCTCATCATTCAGTGGATCACCGGTTCTGCAAGTCAGGCCGCCAATGGTGGTTATGGTGATCTCAATTTATGGCCGTTGGCGTTTCCCAATGCACTGTTTCTCGCTGTTGCAACTCATGAAGGTACGGCCTCCGGAACTTTTTTGACATGGACTAATAATCTGTCAGTGAGTCGACTTGTGGGGATTAATGTGCGTTGTCCGGATTGGCCTACAAACTCAATCGCCGCTAGGGTTATCGGAATAGGGTATTGAATATGTATTATTTTTCCCCTGCTACTTCAGGTTTTTATCATTCAGGGTTACATGGGGCAGATATACCCTCTGATGCGTTCGAAGTTAGCGAAGAGGAGTATGGCTCGCTGGTAATCGATGCACCTGAAGGCACAGTGCTCTCCTTGAACAGTGATGGGCACCCGGAGCGGATTTTACTGGCTGTGCAATCCAGTTCAGACATTGAAAGGGCTTGGCGAAGCAAGGCGCTGGAAATGACTCAGTGGCTTATCGTTCGTGATAGTGAAGAGTTGGAAATGGGTGAAGGCACAACATTGACCGCCGTGCAGTTCAAGGAGTTGCTTGCTTACAGGCAGCAACTCCGGGATTGGCCATTGGCGCCGAATTTTCCTGGAATCGAATATCGCCCTGTCAAACCCGGCTGGCTTGAAGACAGCCTTCGAAAAAACAATTAAGCCTCCTTTTAACGCAAGAGAGTGGATAGATTGAAATGTCTGTCACGAACGAAGAAGTTCTAAGCATCATGCCAAACGCCCGCTCCCAAGCGGGCGTTTTCATTTCCGCCCTGAACACCGCCATGTCTCACCGCAACATCAACACCCCCAAACGCATCGCCGCCTTCCTCGCGCAAGTCGGTCACGAATCGGGGCAGTTGCAGTACGTACGTGAACTGGGCAGCACTCAATACCTGAGCAAATACGACACCGGCACCCAGGCCGCGCGCTTGGGCAACACTCCAGAACCCGACGGTGACGGTCAAAAATACCGTGGCCGAGGCCTGATCCAGATCACCGGCCGCAACAATTACCGTCAATGCAGCCTCGGCCTGTTTGGCGATGAGCGTCTGCTGTCTCTGCCTGAACTGTTGGAGCAGCCTCAGTGGGCGGCCGAATCAGCAGCATGGTTCTGGGAGCAGAACGGCTTGAATGAACTGGCCGACCGCGATCAGTTCAACAGCATCACTCGCCGGATTAATGGGGGGCTTAACGGGTTGCAAGATCGTCTGGAGCTCTGGGTGCGGGCGAGGGCGGTGTTATGCCAGCCTTCGGTCTGATCGGTTGGCGACTGATTGGTCTGCTGGTGTTGGCCGGTTGTTCGGCGGCATTGGCCTGGCAGTTTCAGGATTGGCGCTACGGCCGGCAACTGGCGGAGCAGGCCAGGCTGCACGCCGAGACCCTTAATCAACTGACACTAACGGCGGCCACCGAGCAACAGGCTGAACAGAACAAACGTCTGGCCTTGGAACAACGGCTGTCGGCCAGTGAACAAACCCATTATCGAGCGCTTAGCGATGCCGAACGTGATCAAGGTCGCCTGCGCGATCGTCTTGCCACTTCTGATGTGCGCTTGTCAGTCCTCCTCGATGCCCATGACGCTACCGCAACCTGTGCAGTGCCAGCCACCTCCGGCACCCGCGGCGTGGATCATGGCGCCTCGCGAGCCCGACTTGACCCGGCGCATGCTCAACGAATTATCGCCATCACCGACGCAGGCGATAGCGGACTGATTGCCCTGCAGGCGTGTCAGGCCTATGTCAGAGCCCTCGTTCGCTAACATTTTGATCGATCCTGAACCTTGCAAGCGTGATCGGCTCGTGTACGGTAGGCCTCATTCCGCTCGATCAGGAGAGAGTCGTGAAAGATATCACTCAGCTGGCCGCTGAACTTGGCAGACGCTTGCAGGTTCTCAATGCCCATGTCACCACCGCCGAATCCTGTACCGGTGGCGGGATTGCCGAGGCGATCACCCGCATTCCGGGGAGTTCAGCCTGGTTCGAGGCCGGTTATGTCACGTACTCCAACCGCCAGAAAACCCAGCAACTGGATGTCCCGGCCGAGTTGTTTCCAACCGTCGGGGCGGTCAGTCGCGAGGTAGTCGAGGCCATGGTCCGCGGCGCGCAGGAAAAAAGCCGGGCGCGTTTTTCCGTGGCGGTCAGCGGTGTGGCAGGGCCGGATGGCGGTTCGCCGAGCAAGCCCGTGGGCACGGTGTGGCTGGCCTGGGGTGTCGGTGAGCAGGTGTTCAGCGAGGTGCAGTACTTTCCCGGTAACCGTGACGAGGTCCGCCGACAAACGGTGAAGGCCGCGCTAGAGGGGCTGTTGCGGTATACCTCTGGAGAAATCTCAAATCAGGGGTAGGCGATCCTGAAACGCTGTGGAATAATACTGGCTACTTATACAGGTGTTGGCCGTCAGGCCTTATTGATTACGTGAGGACTTTAATGGACGACAACAAGAAGAAAGCCTTGGCTGCGGCCCTGGGTCAGATCGAACGTCAATTCGGCAAGGGTGCCGTAATGCGTATGGGCGATCAGGACCGTCAGGCGATCCCGGCTATTTCCACTGGCTCTCTGGGTCTGGACATCGCGCTCGGCATTGGCGGTCTGCCAAAAGGCCGTATCGTTGAGATCTACGGTCCTGAATCCTCCGGTAAAACCACCCTGACACTGTCGGTGATCGCCCAGGCTCAAAAAGCCGGCGCGACCTGCGCATTCGTCGATGCCGAACACGCCCTCGACCCTGAGTACGCCGGCAAACTGGGCGTCAACGTCGACGACCTGCTGGTTTCCCAGCCGGATACCGGCGAACAGGCCTTGGAAATCACCGACATGCTGGTGCGTTCCAACGCGGTAGACGTGATCATCGTCGACTCCGTGGCCGCTCTGGTGCCAAAGGCTGAAATCGAAGGCGAAATGGGCGACATGCACGTGGGCCTGCAAGCCCGTCTGATGTCCCAGGCGCTGCGTAAAATCACCGGTAACATCAAGAACGCCAACTGCCTGGTGATCTTCATCAACCAGATCCGTATGAAAATCGGCGTGATGTTCGGCAGCCCGGAAACCACTACTGGTGGTAACGCGCTGAAGTTCTACGCATCGGTTCGTCTGGACATCCGTCGTACTGGCGCGGTGAAAGAAGGTGATGAAGTCGTCGGTAGCGAAACCCGCGTCAAAGTCGTGAAGAACAAGGTGGCTTCGCCGTTCCGTCAGGCCGAGTTCCAGATTCTTTACGGCAAGGGCATCTACCTCAACGGTGAGATGATCGACCTGGGTGTTCTGCACGGTTTCGTCGAGAAATCCGGTGCATGGTATGCCTACGAAGGCACCAAGATCGGTCAGGGCAAGGCCAACTCGGCCAAGTTCCTGGCGGACAACCCGGAGATCGCCGCGAAACTTGAGAAGCAACTGCGCGACAAGCTGTTGACTCCAGCGCCGGACGTCAAAGCATCGCCAGTCAAAGAGACGGCTGATGACCTGGCTGACGCTGATATCTGATTGATCCGATGACCGCCGTACTCGATACACTCGTCGCGGTGCGGCGAACCGCAATGGACCTGCTCGCGCGACGCGAGCACGGTCGAGTCGAGCTGACGCGTAAACTGCGTCAGCGCGGCGCCCTCCCGGAAATGATCGACACAGCACTCGACCGCTTGACGGAAGAGGGCCTGTTGTCCGAGTCCCGTTACCTCGAGAGCTTTGTTTCCTACCGTGCCCGTTCCGGTTATGGCCCTTTGCGAATTCGTGAAGAGTTGAGCCAGCGCGGTCTGCAACGTACTGACATCGAACTCGCTTTGCGCGAGAGCGGTATCAACTGGCAGGAACAACTGGAAGACACCTGGAGGCGCAAATTTGCTGGGCACTTACCGATAGACGCCCGGGAACGTGCCAAACAGGGCAGGTTCCTGAGTTATCGGGGATATTCCATGGAAATGATCAGCCGCTTGTTCAGCGGCCGAGGGATGGACGATTGAATGAACGGCTCGCTATTTCGATAGCGGGCCGTTTTTTTGCCTCACGTTACCTTGGACGGTTCCCGTGTGCGTTGTTGCGCCTGGGGTTTGGACTGGGCCCAGTTTTCCGGCAGGTTGATGTAATCCACCAACTCCCGCAGACGACCATGATCACGGGCGTTGAAGGTGAAGGAAAGTCGCGCCAGATGGCTGAACTGCGGTTCGTCGTGCTCCTCACCGCTGTAGGCGTGTTGATGGAAGTGATCGCTCAGGCACAGGTCGGCGAATGCCTCCTGCATGTGTTCAAGCGCCCGGTCGCTGAGTTTGTGGTTCATGCGAATCACGAACTGATGCTTGAGCCAGCGGCTGGAGTGGAAGTTGCTGTAGAACTGATTGATCTGCTCCACTGCCTCTTCGGCACTGTAGACCAGACTCAACAGCTTCATGTCGGTTGGCAGGATGTAGCGATTTTCCTCCAGTTGATGATGAATGAAGTCCAGCGCGCCTTGCCAGAACTTGCCGCCCGGCGCATCCAGTAGCACCACGGGCACCAATGGGCTTTTGCCAGTCTGAATCAGGGTCAGCACTTCCAGCGCTTCATCCAGCGTACCGAAACCGCCCGGGCACAGGACCAGCGCATCGGCTTCCTTGACGAAGAACAGCTTGCGGGTAAAGAAAAAGTGGAAGGGCAGTAGATTCCCGGTGCCATTGACCGTGGGATTGGCATGCTGCTCGAAGGGCAGGGTGATGTTGAATCCCAAGCTATGTTCCAGGCCGGCACCTTCATGGGCCGCCGCCATGATGCCGCCACCGGCACCGGTGATGACCATCATGTCCGAGCGCGCCAGAGCGGCGCCAAGCTCTCGGGCCAAACCATACAGTGGGTGTTCTATCGGCGTGCGGGCCGAGCCGAAAACGGTGACTTTGCGTCGTCCCTTGAACTGCTCCATCACACGGAAGGCATGCTCGAGTTCGCGCAAGGCTTGCAGGGTGATCTTGGCATTCCAGCGGTTGTGATCTTCCTGGGCCATGCGCAGCACAGTCAGGATCATGTCGCGGTAAATCGGGATGTTGGGGCTGTTGGGTGAAACCAGGTTGAGTTGTTCTTCGACCTTGCTGGTGAGGTCGTGGCCGCTTTCTTGAAAATGACGGCTCAGGAGGTCATTCGGTTGGTAAGGCATTCAACTTCTCCTTCTGCACAGAACCCTTGGCCCGACAAAACAATCGTCGGCGCCGCGACACCCCTTGTGTCGCTGTCTGCCCAAGCCCTTGCCTGGGCGCTCCATCTGACTCGGTTGCAATCGAGCCATCCATACGGGCTCTGCTTATCCCTTGAATGAAAGAAACGTTCGCACAATAAGGCACGCAATGGGCAGCCCCTTTTCTGCCCGGAAAAAAATCAACGTGAACACTTTGAATTTAGACCCTCGCAACGATTTTTGCTGCTTGATCATTGCGCCGCAAAGTCTTTCCTGGCAACCGCTTATTGACGATTTGCAAGGTGCTTTCACCGCTCGTCTGAACGCAAGCCGTATGTCCTGCGCTCTGATTTACTAAGTTACAGGCGTGACACGACAACTTTGCGTCAATGGCAGGACGCAACGTTTTAGCAATTCAGGGATTTATCGCGTGATCAACGACGATCACTGCGTGCAGGGAGGCGGTAAACCATGCCCAGAGTCACTCTGGAAATCGATGCGCAACTGTATCGATTGCTGAAATTATCAGCCGAGACTAATCATTTGAGTCTTGAAGAGGAGTGCTGCCGGCGTCTGGAGGGCGGGGAGCGACGTTCGCGCTACTTGCAGGCGCTGTTGGCAGAACTGCGCGCCGAGGATGAACAGCGGCGCGCCAATTCTCGTTGATTACTTTTTCTTGGCCGGTGTGGCTTTCGGGCAATCCGATTCCTGGAAGCTTGCGGAGCCGACCGGGCGGTTGGATTTCACTTCGGTGAAGTCGTAACGCATGATCGCGCCCTTGGCCATCAGTTTGCGGAACCCCTCGTTTCTGCAGACGGAGGCGCCAAGCTGGAAGTACACGGCTTTCGGATCGGCGCGCATCTTGTCGGCGTGGCTGCTCTGAACACTCAGATGGTTGATCAGCTGATTGCCTTCGACGGTATAACCCTGATCCTGAATGTCTTCGTTGATCGCCCGTGGCGTGCCGACACTGCTTTGTACGGCGACGTTTCGCAGCTCTCTGTTCAGATTCTGCTCACTCAAGGACGCAGCCTGAGCACTGAAGGACGACGCCAGCAAAACGGCAGCGGTGGGAACGATAAGGCGCAGCATGAAACTCTCCTGGTTCAGTGACTGGTGGTTCGACCAGCCACGTGACTGTGCGTTCAGTGGCGGCGAATTATAGGGGAGCGCGCCTGGACGGTACAGGCTTGCGCCGGCCGCTCTGGTAAACTGCTGGCCTTTATTGCCTTGCCGAGTGCCGTTTGTGTCGAGTTTTCCTGTCTACCGGTGTTGCCTACGATGAACCACGCCCCCAACGCCGTAGCCCTCTTGCGTGATCAGCGAGAGGAAGAGGGCATCAAGCCGATTCAGGCCCGTGGCTGGCGAGCAACCCGTTGCCGTGCCTGCCGTGTGATTGAGAGCCACTGCCTATGCGCCTGGCGCCCGCAGGTCGACACCCGTAGCGGCGTGTGCCTGATCATGACCAATAAAGAAGTGTTCAAACCAAGCAACACCGGTTGGCTGATTGCCGATGTGGTGCGCGACAACCATGCGTTCATCTGGTCGCGCACGGAAGTTGATGAACAACTGCTGGCGCTGTTAGCCGACCCGCAATGGCAGCCGTACCTGGTGTTTCCGGGTGAATACGTCGAGCCCGAGCGAGTGACCCACAGCGTCGAGATCGACGGCACCAAGCGCCCACTGTTTATCCTGCTGGACGCCACCTGGACCGAAGCCCGGAAGATTTTCCGGAAAAGCCCCTATTTTGATGCGTTCCCGATTCTGAGCCTGCTTCCTGAGAAGCTTTCACGGTACCGATTGCGCAGGTCCACTCGCAGCGAGCACCTGTGCACGGCCGAAGTGGCGGCGCTGTGCCTCGATCTTGCCGGTGATACAGACGCTGCCTCTGCGCTGGACGCTTATTTTGATGTGTTCAGCCAGCATTATCTGGACGCTAAACATCAGCTGGATATGAATGTTGCAACACCGGCCCACGCCGAGCTGATGCCCTTTGTGCAGCACGCGGCGCCCGTCATCTGCTGAACATCGCCCATACTGCAAAGAACCAGGCCGCGCTAGCGGGGGGCACGCAACTTGACCACCCCGGCTTCGCTGGGCATGCTTGGCGCCGATTAGGGCGCGGCCAAGGTTTGAAACGCTGCTTTTTTTACGTAATTGGCGTTGAACGTGCCCTGTTGGTGCTGCTGCGTGGCTGCACCTCGAGTTGTTTTGGCGAGGCCTGAAATGCATCAGGCGTCCCCATAAAAAACAGGATCATTTGAAAAATGGCCACATACGAAATCCTGATTGCCGATGACCATCCTCTTTTTCGTAGCGCCCTGCATCAAGCGTTGACCCTGGGCCTGGGGCCGGATGTCCGCCTGGTGGAAGTGGCGAGCATTGCCGAGCTGGAAACCCGTCTGGACGAAAAGGCCGACTGGGATCTGGTATTGCTGGACCTGAACATGCCGGGGGCTTACGGTTTTTCGGGGTTGGTGCTGTTGCGTGGGCAGTACCCGCAGATTCCGGTGGTGATGGTGTCGGCTCAGGAAGAAGCGTCGATCATGGTGAAATCCCGTGAATTCGGCGCCAGCGGTTTCATTCCCAAGTCCAGTGATTTGAGCGTCATTCAGAAAGCCGTACGCGCGGTGCTGGATGGCGATGTTTTCTGGCCGCCCCAGGCCTTTGAAGCGGTCAGCGTTTCCGCCGAAGCCAAGGCTGCCAGCGAAGGCCTTGCCAGCCTGACACCCCAGCAGTTCCGGGTGTTGACCATGGTCTGTGAAGGTTTGCTGAACAAGCAGATTGCTTACGAGTTGAGCGTTTCCGAAGCGACGATCAAGGCCCACGTCACGGCCATTTTCCGTAAGCTGAATGTGCGGACCCGGACTCAGGCAGCGCTGCTCTTGCAACAACTTGAGTCAATTTCGAGCAACTAAGGAGCTACGTGTTCACGCTTTTTTGACTTTGCTTCATCTAGCTTTCCCACTCCTTTTTGGTCAGTTGCCTACTTTATGTCACCTTTCAAAGGCCAGACCGGCCTCAAACGCATCCTCAACGCCTCTGGTTACTCTCTGGACGGCCTGCGCGCGGCCTTCACCGGTGAAGCGGCCTTCCGGCAACTGGTGTTGCTCAACGTTATCCTGATTCCGCTGTCGTTCTTCCTGAACGTCAGTCGTGTCGAGCAGGCGCTGCTGATTGCGGTCTGCCTGTTGGCCTTGATCGTCGAGTTGCTCAATTCGGCGGTGGAGGCGGCCATCGACCGCATTTCCCTTGAGTTGCATCCACTGTCCAAGAACGCCAAAGACATGGGCAGCGCCGCTCAATTCGTGGCGTTGAGCATGATCGCGCTGGTGTGGGCGGTGATTCTGCTTTAAGCGATGGTGGGCAGAACGATCTCGTCGCTGCGCTGAACCCCGGCGGTGAACGCGCGGCACAGTTCGAGGAATTCGCGCATCGCCGATGTCTGATATTTCTGCTTGTGCCAGATGAAATAGAACTGCCGCGCCAGATCCAGATCCGGTGTTTCCACTGGCACCAGGCTGCCGCGGCGGAACGCATCGCGCAGCGCCAGGCGCGAAATGCAGCCAATCCCCAAACCTGATTCCACCGCGCGCTTGATCGCTTCGGTGTGTTCCAGCTCCAGGCGAATGTTCAGCGCGCTGCGATGGTGTCGCATGGCCTGGTCGAACGTCAGCCGGGTGCCCGAACCTTGTTCGCGGAGAATCCACGCCTCATGACTCAGCTCCTCCATGGTCGCGATGCCGCGTTTGGCCAGCGGATGCTGAGGCGCACAGAACACCACCAGCTCATCTTCGACCCAGCTCTGTACTTCGATGTCCGGATGACTGCAATCGCCTTCGATTAGACCCAGATCAATTTCATAGTGCGCGACCTGTTGCACGATGTTGGCAGTGTTCTGCACATGTAGCTTCACCTGGCTTTCCGGATGGCGCTGCATGAAGCTGCCGATCAGCAGGGTGGCGAGGTAATTGCCGATGGTCAGGGTCGCGCCGACCGCCAGGGAGCCGAAACCGGACTTGCCGTTGAGCAAGTCTTCAATTTCCTTGGCCTGGTCGAGCAGGGCCACCGCCTGCGGCAACAGCTGTTTGCCGAGGGCGTTGAGGCTCAGCCGTTTGCCGGCGCGATCGAACAGCTGACAGCTGCACTGACGCTCTAGCTCGGTGATTGAGGTGCTCGCCGCCGATTGCGAGAGGTTGAGCGTCAATGCAGCACGGGATACGCTTTCCTGCTGGGCAACGGCGACGAATACTTGAAGTTGACGGAGAGTAAATCGCATATCGATATAACCGATAACCCTTATCTTAATAATCCAGTTAACAGATATTGTCGCTGCCATTAGAATGCGCTGCAATTGCGCACATCATCGGCGCAGGCAAATCTCCAGGAGTCCCACGTACATGAGCAACATGAACCACGAGCGTGTCCTCAGTGTTCACCACTGGAACGACACTCTGTTCAGCTTCAAGTGCACCCGCGATCCGGGCCTGCGCTTCGAGAACGGTCAGTTCGTGATGATCGGCCTGCAACAGCCCAATGGCCGCCCGCTTATGCGCGCTTACTCGATTGCCAGCCCGAACTGGGAAGAGCATCTCGAGTTCTTCAGCATCAAGGTGCCTGATGGCCCGCTGACTTCCCAGTTGCAGCATCTGAAGGAAGGCGACGAGATCATCATCAGCAAAAAGCCTACCGGCACCCTGGTGCTGGATGACTTGAAGCCTGGCAAACATTTGTACCTGCTCAGCACCGGTACCGGTCTGGCGCCATTCATGAGCGTCATCCAGGACCCGGAAACCTACGAGCGTTTCGAAAAAGTGATCCTGTGCCACGGCGTGCGTTACGTCAATGAAGTCGCTTACCGCGAGTTCATCACCGAGCACTTGCCGCAGAACGAGTTCTTCGGCGAGGCGCTGCGTGACAAGTTGATCTACTACCCGACCGTGACCCGCGAGCCATTCGAGAACGAAGGCCGCCTGACCGACCTGATGCGCAGCGGCAAGCTGTTCAGCGACATCGGTCTGCCACCGATCAACCCGCAGGACGACCGCGCCATGCTGTGCGGCAGCCCGAGCATGCTCGACGAGACCAGCGAAGTGTTGAACAGCTTCGGCCTGAAAGTTTCGCCGCGGATGCGCGAGCCGGGTGATTACCTGATCGAGCGTGCGTTCGTCGAGAAGTAAGTTTCGCTGAAAAATGTGGGAGCGGGCTTGCTCGCGAAGACGGTTTAACATTCAACGATGATGTTGACTGAGAGTCCGCTTTCGCGAGCAAGCCCGCTCCCACATTGGTTTGGCGTAGACCATAAAAAGCCCGCGTAGCCTTAAGGCTGCGCGGGCTTTTTTATGCCGGACGAAATTTCCTACGTGTTGGATACGGAAATGACTTCGAGGACGCGGATCAGGTCAGGCGTAGGGTAATGCCAGCGCACGTCCACATCCCAGAACTGCGCGCCGTATTCCCTTTCCGGTGCAGGAATCTGATACGCCGGGCGTGGGTCTTGTGCCAGGCATTGCTCGATCAGCTCGACCAAGGGCTCATCAAGCCGCTGAGCGTGGTCGTGAGCCTGTTGCAGCGCTGAGTCTGTCCACTGCACGGGAATCAACTGTGGCGGGGCGCTGGCGATGCTGTTGGACGCCGTGTCGATGATGTCCGCGTAAGGCACGTAAGGTTTGATGTCGAGAATCGGCGTGCCGTCGAGTAGGTCGATGCCGGAGATCCACAGCCGATTGGCTTCGACTTTATCCAGTTTGACCACCGATTGACCAATGCCATTGGGTCGGTGCGTCGCCCGAGTGGCGAACACGCCCATGGATTTGTTGCCGCCCAGACGTGGAGGGCGGACTTTCAGGCGTGGCTTTTCTTCCAGGGCCTGATGGAACAGGAACAACAGCCAGACATGGCTGACCTGCTCCAGCCCCTGCACCGCATCACCCTGATCGAACGGCGCCACCAGCTCCAGCACGCCTCGAGCGGCCGGGGCCAGTTGCGGTTGGCGCGGAATGGCGAACTTCTCCTTGAAACAGGAGCGCACGAAGCCGATGGGGGAAACGCTGTAGGTCATGGTTTGGGGTCGAGGCGGGGTGTGGGTGGGCATGATAACCCGAGCGGCCCTTGGGGCGGAGGTGACTGACAGATCGCCTTCGCGAGCAAGCCCGCTCCCACACTGGATTTATGCTGGCCACAAATGGTGTGGTCACAGGATATCCAGTGTGGGAGCGGGCTTGCTCGCGAAGGCCGCGCCACGGACTAAAGGCTGAACCCTCCATCCAAAGGAATAATATTCCCAGTCATATACGCCCCGGCCGTACTCGCCAGACTGATAGCCAAGGCAGCCATCTCTTCTTCCCGCCCCCAACGCTTCATCGGAATCAACGCCGTATCCTCGGCCAACGCCTGCTCATCATTCCCTATGTGCTGAGTCATCTTGCTCGGAAAACGCCCCGGCGCAATCACGTTGACGTTGATGTGCTGGCTCACCAGCTCCCGCGCCAGAATCCGCGACAGTTGATGTAGGGCGGCTTTACTCGGGCCGTAGGCATACGCCTGTTCGCCAAAGGACGAAATCCCGGCCACCGAACCAATGTTGATGATCCGCGCCGGATTCGCTTCGGAACCAGCCTTGCGCAGCAGCGGCAGAAATTGCTGAATGCAGTTGAACACCGAGGTCACGTTGAGCTGCATGACCTTTTCCCAGCCCTTGACCGGGTAACTCTCCAGCGGCGCGCCCCAGGTGGTACCGGCGTTGTTCACCAGAATATCCAGCTGACCGATCTGTTCACTCAGGTGCGCAGCCAATTGCTGGACGCCTTCTTCATGGGCCAGGTTGGCAGCTACCGCGTGACAAACCCCGAAGGCACTCAGTTCGTTGGCAGTTTGCTGGCAGGCGTCGGCATCGCGGGCACACACGTACACAGTGGCGCCAGCCTCGACATAAGCCTTGGCGATCATTTTGCCGATACCACGGGTGCCGCCGGTCACCAGAGCGGTGCGGCCTTGCAGGGAAAAGTAGGGATGCATGGCGAATCCTGAGAGCTGAGGGTCAATACACCCTAGTCGTCAGCCGCCAGAAGCGGAGCCACTATTTTTGCGAGGAATGAGGGTCTATACAGCCTTTGCCACCATCCCTGTAGGAGCACAGCTTGCTGGCGAAGGCGTTTTCAAGATCGCCTTCGCCAGCAAGCTGTGCTCCTACAGGTTCGTGGGCGATTTACTGCGGGCGAACGCGCAGGGTCAGGCCCTTGAGGAAATTGCGCAGCAACTGGTCGCCGCACGCACGGTAGTTGGTGTGGCCGAACTTGCGGAACAGCGCGCTCAGCTCAGGCTTGGACACCGGGAACTCGGCAGCCTTGAGGATGGCGTGCATGTCGTCTTCCTTCAGTTCGAAGGCCACACGCAACTTCTTCAGGATGATGTTGTTGGTCACCGGCACTTCGATCGGCTGCGGCGGACGGCTTTCGTCCTTGCCGCGCTTGAAGATCACCAGGCCATCGAGGAAATGCGCCATGACCTCGTCCGGGCAGCGTACGAAGCCTTCCTCGTCTTCCTCTTTCTTGTCGAGGTAGGTCAGCAAGTCTTCCAGGGACACGTCCATGCCACCGATCTTGATGATTTCGATGACTTTCTTGTCGCTGATGTCGAGCATGTAGCGCACGCTGCGCAGTACGTCGTTATGAATCATGGTGTGCAGTCCTGATATTCAGCAGTGGGCGCCGCATAAGCAGCGGCGCCGAAATGTATGGCGGCGTGAAAAGTCTTAGAACTTCTCTTTGCCGGACAGGTAGCGCCATTGTCCCAACGGCACTTTGCCGATGGACACGCCGCCGATACGGATGCGGCGGATGGCGACGACCTTCAGGCCTACAGCCTGGCAAAACAGGGCGATCACGCCCGGTTGTGGGTTCTTCATCGCAAAGCGCAGGCGGTTTTCGTTCTGCCAGCTGGCTTTGACCGGCGGCAGTTCCTTGCCCTTGTAGGTCAGGCCGTGGTTCAGACGGTTGAGGCCGTGAGCCACCATGTCGCCTTCAACTTCGACCACATACTCTTGCTCGATCTTGGCGGAGTCTGCGGTGAGTTTGCGCAGGATCTTCCAGTCCTGGGTGAACACCAGCAGACCGCTGGCATTGGCCTGCAGATCGGTGCTGGCGGTCAGGCGCAGGAAGTGGCCCTTGAGCGGGCGTTTGCCGTAGCGGTGTTCTTCGCTCAGGGTCTCGGCGCTGATGGTCGCCATGGCCGTGTCCGCGTCCATGCCCGCAGGTACGTTGAACAGAATGGTCACCGGCTCTGGCGCAGTGGCTTTTGCTTCGGGATCGAGCTCGACTTTTTGGTTGTCGACCTTGAACTGCGGCTCGTCGATGACTTCACCGTCCACGGTGACCCAGCCGCCCTCGATGAACAGCTCAGCCTCCCGACGGGAACAGCCGACGAGTTCGATGAGGCGTTTGGAGAGACGAATCGGGTCAGTCATGACAGGGCCGTAACAAAAAAGGGGTGGGCATTGTACCTGCCTGGCGCCGGTTAATCGCGAATCCATTTGCGCCGTGTGGCTTTTTTGTGGGAGCGGGCTTGCTCGCGAATGCAATTTGTCAGCTGACATCAATGTTGACTGACACACCGCTTTCGCGAGCAAGCCCGCTCCCACATTTGTTCCGTGTTGTGTCAGCCATGCTGTGAACTTTGCTGGTTTTGACGCAAACGCATGTGCAGCAACGGATAGGGCTGACCCATACCGTCGTGCTCGGAGCGACCGATCACCTCAAAGCCCTGTTTGAAGTAAAACCCCAAGGCCTGTGGGTTTTGCTCGTTGACGTCCAGTTCATCGGCGTTCAGGTGTTCCAGGGCGTAGCGCAGCAATTGCTTGCCCAGGCCCTTGCCGCGATGCGCCGGGTCGATGAAGAGCATTTCGATCTTGCCCGCCGCCACGCCAGCGAACCCGGTGATGCGCTGGCGCGAGTCTTTGGTGCAGATCAGCATCACCGCGTCGAGGTAGCGGGTCAGTACCAGATTCTTCAGCAGGTCGATGTAGCTGTCGGGCAGAAAGTCATGGGTGGCGCGCACCGAGGCTTCCCACACTTGGGTGAGTTCTTCGTAGTCGCTCTGTTTCGGTGTGTGAATGACCGAGTGTTGGCGCATGCCCGCTGGCCTCTCTTGCGTGGATGACGCGAGTTCTTTCTCTCACAAAACGATAGACGTAAAAAAGCCCCACATCTCGTCAAGAGAGCAGGGCTTTTTGTATTTTTTGCGTTTAGATCTGTTCAGCCCACAGGTCGTATTCGTCGGCGTCGGTCACTTTGCACCAGACTTTGTCGCCTGGCTTCAAGTTGCTGCCGTTGTCGATGAACACGTTGCCGTCGATTTCCGGGGCATCGAAGAAGCAACGGCCAACCGCGCCTTGCTCGTCGACTTCATCGACCAGCACTTCGATTTCACGGCCGATGCGCATTTGCAGGCGTGCCGAGCTGATGGCTTGTTGGTGAGCCATGAAGCGGTCCCAACGGTCTTGCTTGACGTCGTCCGGCACGATGGCCGCGTCCAGCAGGTTGGCCGGTGCGCCTTCGACCGGCGAGTACTGGAAGCAGCCAACGCGGTCCAGCTGCGCTTCGGTCAGCCAGTTCAGCAGGTACTGGAAGTCTTCTTCGGTTTCGCCAGGGAAGCCGACGATGAAGGTCGAACGGATGATCAGGTCCGGGCAGATTTCGCGCCAGTTCTTGATCCGCGCCAGGGTCTTGTCTTCGAAGGCCGGGCGTTTCATGGCTTTCAGGACTTTCGGGCTGGCGTGCTGGAACGGGATGTCCAGGTACGGCAGGATTTTCCCGGCGGCCATCAGCGGGATCAGCTCGTCGACGTGCGGGTACGGATAAACGTAGTGCAGACGCACCCAGACACCGAGGGTGCTGAGGGCTTCGCAGAGTTCGGTCATGCGGGTTTTCACCGGCGCGCCGTTCCAGAAGCCGGTGCGGTATTTCACGTCGACGCCGTAGGCGCTGGTGTCCTGGGAAATCACCAACAGCTCTTTGACGCCGGCCTTGACCAGGCGCTGAGCCTCGTCGAGCACGTCGCCGACCGGACGGCTGACCAGTTTGCCGCGCATCGACGGGATGATGCAGAAGCTGCAGCTGTGGTTGCAGCCTTCGGAAATCTTCAGGTAGGCGTAGTGACGCGGGGTCAGTTTGATCCCTTGCGGCGGCACCAAGTCGATCAGCGGGTTGTGATCCTGACGCGGCGGCACGGCGTCGTGCACGGCGTTGACCACTTGCTCGTACTGCTGCGGACCGGTCACAGCCAATACGCTTGGGTGCACGTTGCGGATGTTGCCTTCTTCGACGCCCATGCAGCCGGTCACGATGACCTTGCCGTTTTCCTTGATGGCTTCGCCGATCACTTCCAGGGACTCAGCCTTGGCCGAGTCGATGAAGCCGCAGGTGTTGACCACCACGACGTCGGCGTCCTGATAAGTGGACACAACGTCATAGCCTTCCATGCGCAGCTGGGTAAGGATGCGCTCGGAGTCGACCAGTGCTTTCGGGCAACCCAGGGAAACGAAGCCAACCTTTGGATTGGCCGGCGCAGGAGTGGTGGACATGTCTAACCTCGGTGTTTTGGGACGCCTCCAGCCGAAGACGGCAAGGCGACAGACGGGCGCTATGTTGCGCCTCTGGTCAAAAAGTGCGCAATTCTAGCGGTGAGAGGCGCACTTGACCAGCTTTATGCAGGGAAATACGACGAGTGCTGCGCTATGCTTCGCGCCGTTGCGCTTTACCGATTTTCTACAGTCAACAAAACGTCTGTAACAACAAGTAAAACAGTGCATGCTGCGACGCAAAGCATAGTGTCTTTTTCAAAGAAGTCCGGGTCTGGAAGTAGGAGTGGTGGATGGGTCAGGCAAGTAGTCAGGCTGCGGGTGCCGAGCATTCGGCGGCGAAGCCGATCGGCATGCTGGTCGCGGCGGTCGGGGTGGTTTATGGCGATATCGGCACGAGCCCGCTGTACACCCTCAAAGAAGTGTTTTCCGGTGGCTATGGCGTGCCGGTCAACCATGACGGCGTGCTGGGCATTCTGGCGCTGATCTTCTGGTCGCTGATCTGGGTCGTCTCAATCAAATACATGATGTTCGTGCTGCGTGCCGACAACCAGGGCGAAGGCGGGATCATGGCCTTGACCGCCCTGGCCCGACGAGCAGCGGCCGGGCATCCAAAATTGCGCACGTTGTTGGTGGTCTGCGGGCTGATCGGCGCGGCGCTGTTCTATGGCGACAGCATGATCACCCCGGCGATTTCCGTTCTCTCGGCGATTGAAGGCCTGGGGCTGGCATTCGAGGGTATCGACCATTGGGTGGTGCCGCTGTCATTGATCGTGCTGGTGGCGTTGTTCCTGATTCAGCGCCACGGTACGGCGCGGATCGGTATTTTGTTCGGGCCAATCATGGTCACCTGGTTTCTGGTGCTGGGCGCGCTGGGCGTGTATGGCATCAGCCAGCACCCGGAAGTGTTGCAGGCAATGAATCCGGTGTGGGGCGTGCGCTTCTTCATGGTCCATCCGGGCATGGGGATCGCGATTCTTGGCGCCGTGGTGCTGGCATTGACCGGTGCCGAGGCGTTGTACGCCGACATGGGCCACTTCGGTCGCAAGCCGATCGCCCGGGCCTGGTTCATTCTGGTTCTGCCGGCGCTAGTGCTGAACTACTTCGGGCAGGGCGCATTGCTGCTTGGTGATCCAGAAGCCGCTCGTAACCCGTTCTATCTTCTGGCGCCAAGCTGGGTGTTGATTCCATTGGTGGGATTGTCGACGATGGCCACGGTGATTGCCTCGCAAGCGGTCATCTCCGGTGCGTTCTCCCTGACTCGTCAGGCGATCCAGCTCGGCTACATTCCACGCATGCACATCCAGCACACGTCCAGTGCCGAGCAAGGCCAGATCTATATCGGCGCGGTGAACTGGGCGCTGATGGTTGGCGTGATTCTGTTGGTACTGGGCTTCGAGTCCTCCGGCGCGTTGGCTTCGGCTTACGGCGTGGCGGTGACTGGTACGATGCTGATGACCACCATCCTGGTGTCGGCGGTGATGTTGCTGTTGTGGAAGTGGCCACCGATCCTCGCGGTTCCGGTGTTGCTGGGTTTCCTATTGGTGGACGGTCTTTACTTCGCTGCCAACGTGCCGAAAATCATTCAGGGCGGTGCGTTCCCGGTAATTGCCGGTATCGCGCTGTTCGTGTTGATGACCACCTGGAAACGCGGCAAGCAACTGCTGGTGGAGCGACTGGACGAAGGCGGGTTGCCGCTGCCGATCTTCATCAGCAGTATCCGCGTGCAACCGCCGCATCGGGTCCAGGGAACGGCTGTGTTTCTTACCGCCCGCCCGGATGCCGTGCCTCACGCGCTGTTGCACAACCTGCTGCATAACCAGGTGCTGCACGAGCAAGTCGTGTTGCTGACAGTGGTGTACGAAGACATCCCGCGCGTCCCGCCACAACGGCGTTTCGATGTCGATTCCTACGGCGAAGGGTTCTTCCGGGTGATCCTGCACTTCGGCTTCACCGACGAGCCGGACGTGCCTGAGGCCTTGAAGCTGTGCCATCTGGATGACCTGAATTTCAGTCCGATGCGCACGACCTACTTCCTCAGCCGCGAGACGGTTATTGCCTCCAAACTCGAAGGCATGGCCCGCTGGCGCGAGGCGTTGTTTGCCTTCATGTTGAAGAATGCTAACGGCAACCTGCGGTTCTTCAATTTGCCGCTGAACCGGGTGATTGAGTTGGGTACGCAAGTCGAGATGTAAGCCACATGAAAAAGCCCCTGTTGCCATGAAGGTAGCGGGCGCTTTTTTGTGTCGGAGTACATTTTTTGGAGTCAAGGAGATCCCTTGTGGGAGCGGGCTTGCTCGCGAAGAGGGAGTGTCAGTCGACATCAATGTTGCCTGACACACTGCCTTCGCGAGCAAGCCCGCTCCCACAGGGGATCTGGCATGTATGAAAAAAGCCGCGTAGTTACGCGGCTTTTCCGTCTCTATGCCTTTACTTGCTTTCAGGCAGCTCTTCTTCAGATTCAGTCTTTGTCCGAGCAGGTCGCGGTGTCAGCACCTTCACCACATCATCAATCACTGCCTTGGACATAGCCGTCAAATAATGCGCGGCCCAGGCGTGGCGGTCGGTGTCTTTTATGTAGGCTGCATCCTCGGTAAATGATTTGGCGAGGAACAGTAGGTCGGAGGCTTGTGACAATGCATCAACGATGGGGACGCCGGCACGGACATTGAACAACGCCTGATCCGAGCAGTAGATGAGCGGGGTGAGGCCGATGGTTTTTAGTTCTGAAATCGCGGTCGAATCTATTTTGGACATGTCTATTCCCTAAGCTTGAGGAACTGCCACGTTCGTTTCCAAGCGAATGGGTGGCAGCTGTGCGCAGGTTGGAAAACCGGGAGCCTAGGAAACCGGCACGTCCGAAGACGTCCCGCGCACAACCGCCATGACACAAGATTGCAGCCGTAAAGGTCTGCGGTCATGTTGGGCACGTTGTTACTATTCGCTCGACGGGTTTCCAAGCCCGATCGCTGAATGGTCAGCGACGTCCGGAGAGTATCCCGTCGAAGAAAAGCCCAACAAGGCAGCAAAGTGCCCAAACGTACCCAATTGGCAAGATTAGGAGTTTGCCTACAAGGTCTGCGGGCGTCATCCGATATTGCGAGATCTTTTAGTAAACGAAACTAAACATGCCCAGTGAGCTTGAAAAACGCAGCTTGGTAAATTCGCGTTTTTTGCAGCTTTCTGTATGTCGAGTTCGACTCAATGCTCTGCGTGGAGCTGTGTGTTCAAATCTGCATGATTGTGAGGAGAGATAGGTATGACGGCATCATTAGAGCGTGCTGACCAAGCGACATCGATGCCTGCAATGGTCAGGGGCTTCAGTGCGAGACTCGAGGAGATCTCCAGCCGTGCCACCGAGCGCCTGGTCATTTTCAAAGATAATCGGCCAGCAGCGGTCATTATCAATGTCGATGTGTATCAGGAAATGCTCGACGAGCTTAAGGATCTTCGCGTTGAAGCAGCAGCCGGGGAGCGATTGATAGGGTTTGATCAGGCCAAGGCAGTTAGTCACGACGATATGCGGGCACGGTACGCCAGGAAAGCCTAAGAGCTCGCGGGCGGTAGACGCATCCGCACAGGCGATACGCAGATCCTGTGGGAGCGGGCTTGCTCGCGAAGACGGACTAACATTCAACATTGACGTCGACTGACATACCGCTTTCGCGAGCAAGCCCGCTCCCACAGGGGATCTGCGGTGTTTGGTTAACTTGCACTCATATGAAAAAGCCCCCGCACCGTGAGGTGTCGGGGGCTTTTTGTGAGCGCTGCTCAGATCACTCTTGAGCCGCCGTCTCCTTCCCTTGACGCTTCTCGATCACATCCACCAAACGCTGTGCCAATGCAGGATAGTTCTCGTCGAAGTGATGGCCGCCGGGCAGTTTCATCGCTTCGCCCACGGCGGTCTTGTCGGTGCAGCCGCTCTCGTCGACTTCTTCCTCACCGTAGATGCACACCACTTTTGCCGGCGGCAGCTTGGCCATTTCCGGGCCGGTGGCGGCTTCTTTGCCGGCGTTGCCGAGCCAGCCTTCGACTTCGATTTCGAAGCTGCCGGTGCGGGCGAAGGCCAGCAGGATGATTGCGTCGACGCGCTGCTGTTCAGCTTCCGGCAGGCGGTTGTAGATGGCGGGCAGTACGTCCGCGCCGAACGAGTAACCGGTCAGGATGAAGCGTTTGGTGCCCCATTTCTGCCGGTAGTGCTGCATCAGTTCGGTCAGGTCCAGAGCGCTTTGCTCCGGGCTCTTGTGCTGCCAGTAGTAGCGCAGGGTGTCGATGCCGACCACTGGGTAGCCGATCTTCGCCATCTCGCCCGCGACGTCGCGGTCGAGGTCGCGCCAGCCGCCGTCTCCAGAGAGGAACAGGGTGACGGTGTCCTTGGCCTGACCGGCCGGCACTTCGACCACCGGGATCTGCAGGCCGCCAGCGGCTTTATCGCCACCGACGAGGATCTTGCGCAGTTCGTTGTTCAGCACTTGCGGCAGGTTGATGTCGTAGTCGCTGATGCTGGTTTCGGCATTGGCCTGGTCACGCACGAAACCGGCGCTGGTGTCGTCCGGGTTGTCGTTCCAGGCCACCAGCCAGTGACCATGGGCAGCGCTTTTCGGCAGCAGGTGAGTGCAGCCGGGTTTTTCCAGGGCCAGGTCGACCGAAATCGCCTGGGCCTTTTCGTCCTTCTGTTCGGCCAGCCAGCGCCACGCCAGCACGGCGCCAGGGCCGATGCCGCTGACAAGGGTTGCCGGGCCTTTGAGTTGCCTGAGACCTGCTTGCAGAGCGCGACCTTGCAGGATGCAGTCCTTGGGCAGGATCACCTGGACGATCTGCGCCGAGCCGCTGCGGCTCAGGGTCAGCAATTGTTTGTCGCTGAGCTTCTGCTCTTCATTGACCGCCACCAGCAGCTGGGCGCGCGGCGTGTTGCCGGGGATGACGCGGGTCATCGCGGCGCCATCGGCCGGCGTCAGCAGTTCGAGGGTCGGTTCTGGTGCCGGGCGTTTCAGGTACCAGTAACCGCCACCGACAATAAGGGCCAGCACTACCAGTGTGGCCAGTACGTACCGCAGGGAGCGTTGAATCATCAGCGTTTCACCAATCCAGTCAAGCCGCCCGCAATCAGGGCGGCAGTGTCGGCCAGGGCAACCAGCGGATCGAGTCCGGCGGGCACGGCCATATAACGGGGTTCCCAGTCGGGCTGGAACTTGTCTTTGAAGCGGCGCAAACCTTGGAAGTTGTACAGCTGCTCACCACGGCGGAATACCATCGAACCCAGGCGCTGGGTCAGTGGTGCGCCGCGCCGGGGTTGTAACCCCGACAACGGCACCATGCCCAGGCTGAAGCGCGCGTATCCATGATTTTTATAATGTTGAATCAGGCCGACCATCATGAACTCCATGGTCAGCTTGGGGGCGTCGGGGTGCGCGCGCATCAGGTCGAGGCTGGCCAGTTCATGGCCGTAAGTCTCGAGCAGGTTGGCGAACGCCACCGGGCGCCCTTCGAAACGAATCACCGCGACACGGAAGTGCTTGAGGTAGTCATCACTGAAACGCCCGAGCGAGAAGCCTTTCTCGCGCACGTTCTTGCCAGTCAGCCAGGCGTCCGAAATAGCCTTGAGCTCATCCATCGGTGCTTGCCCCGGCTCATGGATTTCCAGCGACAGGCCATCACGGGTGCCGCGGTTCCAGGTGTAGCGCAGGTCCTTCATCTCTTTGCCCTTGGCTTCGAGATCAAAGCGGTGCAGATCGACCCGGGCTTCTTCGCCGAGCTTGATCGCGGTCAGGCCGATGTCCATGTAGTACGGCAGATTCTCGGCGCGTACTTGATAGAACACGGGGCGGGCGTGATGGATATCGCAGAGGTCGCGGAACTGCCAGATCATTTCCGCCCGTTGCTGGGTCGGGCCGATCGGGTCATACAAGGCCACCAGGCTGCGACCACGGCGGGCGTACATCAGAAACGCCTCGTCGTTAGGGTGAAACAGCAGCGCCTTGTCACCGGTCAGGGCCAGGCCGCCATCCGGTTGGGACGAGGCCATGAGAATCTTTACCGCGCGGTCCAGCTCATCGGGCGTTGGCAGATGGATCACCGGGCGCGCGGTGCGCAGCAGCCAGGTCAGGGACACCACCACCAGCAGGACCGCGGCGCCGAGCAGCGAGCGCAGGCCACGCGGAGCATCGGCGTCGAGGGTGAACTGCCACCAGAGTTGATGGCTGTAGGGTACGTCCTGATAGGCGAACAGCAGCAGCCAGATCGATGCGCCGAGTACGCAGAGGCTGGCCACCAGATACAGCGGCGAAAACGGCACTTCGGTCAGGCGACTGGGGCGATAGAACGAACGCCGGAAAACCCCCAGCAAACTCGCCGTCAGGGTCATCAGGCAAGCCTCTTCCCAGTCGAAGCCTTTAAGCAGAGAGAGCAGGGCGCCGACCAACAACAGAATGGTGGTCAGCATCCACGCGGCTGACAGGCGGCGACGCAACCCCTGAGCCAGCAGCAGGCAGAGGACACCTACAAGACTAGCGCCGAAGTGCGAGGCGTCGACCAAGCGATGCGGAATCAGAAAACCGATGTGTTCAAGGCGGGTATCGATCTCCGGCGTCACACCGGAAAACAGCAGCACCACGCCAGACAGAAACACCAGTACCGCCAGAATCGGCGCGGCCATGCCAGATGCAGCACGCAAGGACTGACGCGATTGAAACAGGCGCTGGCCTTCATTAACCAGCAGCAGTACGCAAGCCACCAGCAGCGGCAACACCACGTAGATCAGGCGGTAGAGCAGCAGCGCGGCGGCCAGTGGCGCGGCACCGAGTTTGTCGGCGAAGGCAGCGAGCAAAATCGCTTCGAATACCCCGACGCCGCCCGGTACATGGCTGAGCACGCCAGCGGCCAGGGCCAATAGATAGACCAGCAGGAACGCACCAAAGGGCGGCGCTTCCGGCAGCAACAGATAGAGCACGGTCGCGGCGGCGGCCACGTCCAGAGCGGTGATGACCAGTTGCAGGAACGTCAGGCGTCGACCTGGCAGGCGCAAGGTGCGGCGACCGACCTTGACCAGCAGGTTGTCGGGGTAGGGCTGTTCCGGCAAACGACGGCGATAGATGCCGATGGCCAGCACGGTGGAGAGCAGCAGCACGACCACTGCAATCGCACCCAGCAACGTTTCGGAGAAACCCAGGGCCACGGAGGCGGCGGGCAGGTTGCTGAGGGTAGCGAGGGCGGCCAGGGGCGGAAGGGCGCAGCCGAGCGAGAGGCTGGCAAACAAGGTCATGTGCGCGACTTCCGAAGCCCCTACACCATGACGTGCATATAAACGGTAGCGAACCGAGCCGCCTGACAGCAGCGAAAGGCCGATGGCGTTGCCAATGGCAAACGCGGTGAAGCCGCCCAATGCCAATATTCGCGGCGCCAGCGTCACGCCGGCATAACGGCTGGCCGACCATTCGTAACCCAACAGAATGATGAAGCCGATGACGGTCGCGCCGAGCGCACCCAGCAAGGCCGGTTTTGGCACTTCCAGAATCGAGTCGTGCAGCGCGTACAGATCGAGTTCGCTCAGTAGGTGACGACAGGCAATCAGCGCAATGGCGAACAACAGCAAAGTGACCGCCAGCCCGATGGGTTGGCGATATTTGCTGATTCGATCCAGCAAGCGCAGGCGCTCGGCTTTGATCGGTTGTGTCGCTGTGACGGTGTCTTGTGGATCAGACGAGTTGGCGCGCATCAATCACCTCTTGGATTGTGCGCGACAGGATGGAGGTATCCAGCCAAGTTACCAATCCCTGTGGAAAAAAATAATCACAAATATTAACGCCTCTCACCGGATGTGGGCGATGGCGCGTCATTCAGTCGTAGGAAGTTTCATCTGTGGTTCAGCCTGCGCTGAACTCACAGTCTGGCGATCCCGAACGGCTCGCTGCACAGTGACAGATCATTGTTGCGAAAGGACTTTTTCAACAGATACAAAAAAGGCCACTCTTTCGAGTAGCCTTTTTTGATGTTTGGTTGCGGGAGCCGGATTTGAACCGACGACCTTCGGGTTATGAGCCCGACGAGCTACCAGACTGCTCCATCCCGCGTCTGTGTGGCGGCATTCTACAGGCGAACGCCGGAGTGTCAACCGTTAATCCCAGTATGGCTCAAATAAGTGTAAAGCGACGGTGAACGGTAGCGGGGGAGACCTAAGTTTCGGAATCAGAACGATTTCTTGTTTCTGGGCCGAAAGGCATAGACCGCTGACTTTTATAAAACAGGCGCGCACAAAAAAGGCCACTCTTTCGAGTAGCCTTTTTTGATGTTTGGTTGCGGGAGCCGGATTTGAACCGACGACCTTCGGGTTATGAGCCCGACGAGCTACCAGACTGCTCCATCCCGCGTCTGTGTGTCGGCATTCTACAGAGGATCGCAGGGCTGTCAACCTTCAATCTCGGTAAAACCTGTTCCCGTTCAAGCGCTTAGGTGAAAAAAGCAACGGCTGACCGGCCTGAAACGCAGGCAGGGCAAGGCTTGTGGCTCTATCGAGTGGGGTCTTTCGATTGAGAAAATAAATTCCCCTGACCCTTTTCCTACAAAGGAGAAAGAACATTCAGAGTACTGGTGCTATATACAGGTGTCAGTGAGATACTGCCGGTATGACTCACCCACACATCATTTCTTCGCCATGAACACTGCTTTTATATGACGCAGCGAAAAATCATCCACGTCGATTGTGACTGTTTCTACGCCGCCATCGAGATGCGTGACGACCCGCGCCTGGCTGGTAAGCCATTGGCGGTGGGCGGCTCGGCGGATCGGCGTGGGGTGATTGCCACCTGTAACTATGAAGCGCGGGCTTATGGCGTACGCTCGGCCATGTCTTCCGGGCATGCCTTGAAGCTCTGTCCAGACCTGACCATCGTCAAGCCGCGCATGGATGCCTATAGAGAGGCGTCGAAGGAAATTCATACGATCTTTCGCGATTACACCGATCTGATCGAGCCGCTTTCCCTGGATGAGGCCTACCTCGACGTGTCGGACAGCGCGCATTTTGGCGGCAGCGCCACGCGAATCGCCCAGGACATTCGCCGCCGGGTCTCCAATCAGTTGCACATCACCGTGTCAGCTGGCGTGGCGCCGAACAAGTTTCTCGCCAAAATCGCCAGTGACTGGAAGAAGCCTAACGGCTTGTTCGTGATCACGCCGGATCAGGTGGAAGACTTCGTCAGTGGTTTGCCAGTGAGCAAGCTGCACGGGGTTGGCAAAGTGACTGCCGACAAACTCGGCAGGCTCGGTATTGTCGATTGCTCGCATTTGCGCGAATGGGACAAGTTGGCACTGGTGCGCGAATTCGGCAGTTTTGGCGAGCGACTCTGGAGCCTGGCCCGTGGGATCGATGAGCGGTTGGTGCATAACGACAGTCGCCGGCAGTCGATCAGCGTCGAAAACACTTACGACGTGGACCTGCCGGATTTGGTGAGTTGTCTGGATAAATTGCCTGAGTTGCTGGAGTCCCTGAATGGCCGCATGGCGCGGATCGACAGCAGTTATCGGCCGGGCAAGCCGTTCGTCAAAGTGAAATTCCATGACTTTACCCAGACTACTTTGGAGCAGGCCGGGGCAGGGCGGGATCTGGGGAGTTATCAGTTGCTGCTGACCCAAGCCTTTAACCGTGGCGGGAAACCGGTGCGGTTGTTGGGGATTGGGGTGAGGCTGGAGGATTTGCGGGGCGGGTTTGAGCAGATGGAGTTGTTTGAGCGGTAGGGGCAGGGTTTTGGTGTGGTGGTGAATGTAATGGCGCCTTCGCGAGCAAGTCGAATCGTCGCACCGCCGCTCCCACATTGGATTTATGGTGTTCACAAAACCAATGTGGGAGCGGGCTTGCTCGCGAAGCTTTTAGGCTTTTAGTTCGGCCCTGGATCCGCCACCAGTCGTCCGGCATCCTTGGTCAGCGACTTGAGGAATTCGGTCTGCAACTCGGGATCGTTGCGGGTCAGTTCGATCAGGCTCTGTTCCAGTTCGCTGGCTTCTTCTTCCAGACCCAGTTCCGACAGACGTTTGACCCGGTGTACCCACTGGCTCACTTCGTCGTCTTCGAGGTCGTCGTAAATCAGCCCATGCGCTTCGAGCAGCTTGCCGCGCAAGTTGCCGCTGATCATCAGGGACGAGTCGGTGTGCACATCGTCCTTGTTGTCCTCGACACTGATCTGCAGCTTGCCCAGATGATTGAGGTCATGTTCGGCGAACGGGCTGTCCAGCAGGTTCAGGCGCAACACGCCGTTACGGTCGGTGCTCAGTTCGAAGGTGTTCTTGCCAGCCTTGACCTGCACCGGGCGCTCGCTCCACGGCAGGCTCGAGTATTCCGTGCGCTTGTCGCGCTGGACTTCGTCGATACCCGCCAGGTTCTGTTGCGCCCGACCATGGGACTGCGCGTTCATGAACGGATTCAGCCCGGCGAAACCATAGCTGAGCCAGTCCTTCGTCACGCTGTCCGGCAGATTGCCGAGGGCGAACACGTTGACCACGTTCGCACCGACACCGGCCACCACGGCCACCGCGCCCAGCGGGATCTCGTAGACCTCCCTCCAGGGTTGGTAAGGCGTGTAGCGATCGTAGTGACGCGTGACTTCGAACTCGGTGACTTCGAAGGTCTTCTGCTCGTGGATTTTCACCCGACGTTGCGGCAGCTCAAGCACCTTGGGCTCGCCGACATCGATCTGCAGGCTGTGATCGAGCAATTTGCGCTCGATCCGTTCCTCGTGCTCGCTACGTTGTGACATCTGATTGGCACAGCCGCTGACCAGCAGCGCGCCGCACAAGGCGGCGCTACCGAGGCCTAAGGTGTTTCGCTTGAACATGACGTCTCTATCTGGTGTCAGCGGCGGATACGGGCCTGGAGGAAAGACAGCACGTCAGCGACCGGCAGTGCTTGCGCCTCGGCCTCTGTGCGGCTCTTGTATTCCAGATTGCCGTCGGCGAGGCCACGGTCACTGACCACGATCCGGTGTGGGATGCCAATCAGCTCCATGTCCGCGAACTTGATGCCCGGGCTGGTTTTCTTGTCGCGGTCGTCCAGCAGCACTTCGAAGCCGGCGGCAGTCAGTTCTGCGTAGAGCTTGTCGGTGGCTTCGCGAACCTGTTCGGTTTCGTAGCGCAGCGGAACCAGGGCAACCTGGAACGGAGCCAGAGCGTCGCTCCAGATGATCCCGTTCTCGTCGTTGCTCTGTTCGATGGCGGCCGCCACCACGCGGGATACGCCAATGCCGTAGCAACCCATTTCCAGGGTGACCGGCTTGCCGTTCTCGCCCAACACTTCGCACTTCATCGCTTTGCTGTACTTGTTGCCCAGCTGGAAGATGTGCCCGACTTCGATACCGCGCTTGATTTCCAGGGTGCCTTTGCCGTCAGGGCTTGGATCACCGGCCACGACGTTACGCAGGTCGGCGACGGTCGGAACCGGCAAGTCACGTTCCCAGTTCACGCCGAAGTAGTGTTTGTCGTCGATGTTGGCACCGATGCCGAAGTCGCTCATCAGCTCGACGGAACGGTCGATGATGATCGGCAGTGGCAGGTTCAACGGGCCAAGAGAACCGGCGCCGGCGCCAATGGCGTCGCGCAGTTCAGCTTCGGAAGCCATGACCAGCGGGCTGGCAACGCCAGGCTGGTTGGCGGCCTTGATTTCGTTCAGCTCGTGGTCGCCACGGATGATCAGAGCAATCAGTTTTCCTTGCTCTTCAGCGTGCACCACCAAGGTCTTGATGGTCTTTTCGATCGGCAGATTGAAGCCTTCGACCAGTTGCGCAATGGTCTTGGCGTTCGGCGTGTCGACCAGGCGCAGCTCTTCGGCAGGCGCGGCACGAGAGGTTTCGCGCGGTACGGCTTCGGCCTTTTCGATGTTGGCTGCGTAGTCGGAACCGTTGCTGAAGACGATATCGTCTTCACCGGATTCGGCCAGCACGTGGAACTCGTGGGAGCCGGCACCACCGATCGAGCCGTTGTCGGCTTCAACCGGACGGAATTTCAAGCCCAAGCGAGTGAACACGTTGCAGTACGCCTGGTGCATACGGTCGTAGGTGATCTGCAGCGAAGGCTGGTCAGCGTGGAACGAATAGGCGTCCTTCATGATGAATTCGCGGCCGCGCATCAAACCGAAGCGTGGGCGAATTTCGTCACGGAATTTGGTCTGGATCTGATACAGGTTGATCGGCAGCTGTTTGTAGCTGCTCAGCTCGTTGCGCATCAGGTCGGTGATGACTTCTTCGTGAGTCGGGCCGGCACAGAAGTCGCGACCATGGCGATCCTTGAAGCGCAGCAATTCCGGGCCGTATTCTTCCCAGCGACCGGATTCCTGCCACAGCTCAGCCGGTTGCGTGCTCGGCATCAACACTTCGAGAGAGCCGGCGGCGTTCATTTCTTCACGCACGATGGCTTCGACCTTGCGCATCACTCGCAAGCCCATGGGCAGCCAGGTGTACAGGCCCGAGGCGAGTTTGCGGATCATGCCGGCGCGCAGCATCAGCTGATGGCTGATGACGACCGCGTCGGAAGGCGTTTCTTTCTGTGTGGCGAGCAAAAATTGACTGGTGCGCATGGTTGGCCGTTGTCGGTTGCTGATGACGAGAAATGACGGAACATTGTACGGGCGAGATCTGCTGGCGTACAGGAGTGCGGCCGGCTGTGTCGCAGAGGGCGAGATTCTGCCCGCCCTCTGTGATGCTTCCTGTCTAAAAAGCCTACGATTCTTCCGCGACCTGGGTCTGAACCGGTTCCGGCGTCGGTGTCGGGCCCGCGCGGCGGTTTTCCTGGAACCAGTGCAGCGCGATCAACAGGAGAGTCGGAACGCCCAGCAGGGCAGTGATCAGGAAGAAGTTGTGATAACCGAATTTCTCCACCATGACCCCTGAGTAACCGCCGATCAGGCGGGGCAGCAGGAGCATGATCGAGCTGAGCAGGGCGTACTGAGTGGCGGAGAACTTAAGATTGGTCAGGCTCGACAGGTAAGCGACAAATGCCGAAGTCGCCAGGCCCGAACTGAAGTTATCCAGTGAAATGGTGACAATCAGCATCTGCAGATTGGCCCCCATATCCGTGAGCATCAAGAACAGCAGGTTAGTGCCGGCCGATGTCACACCGCCGATGAACAGGATGGGCAGAATGCCAAAGCGCACGATCAGCAGGCCGCCCATGCCGGCGCCGACCAGCGTCATGATCAGGCCGAAAATCTTGCTGACACTGGCAATCTGATCCTTGGTGAACCCCTGGTCGATGTAGAACACGTTGGCCATCACGCCCATGACCGTATCGGACATCCGATAGGTGGCGATGAGCCCGAGCAGTAGCAGGGCTTGCCAGCGGTAACGCAGGATAAAGTCGTTGACCGGCGTCAGCACCGGAGCCAGGCCACGGCGACCCATGGCCGACAAGCACAGGCCGGTCAGCGTGATATAGAGGATCGCCCGCAGGAACGCGCGGTCTTCGAGCAGCAGGTCGAGCACGCTGGCGCCTTCGAACAGTACGCTGGCGAAGTCAGTGTTATAGAGCTGAGTGAACATGGCCGGTACGGACACCAGCAGCACGATCAGCACGAACACCGATGCCAATTGGTGCACAAAGCTATAGCGTCCGGCCTGCAATTGAGTACGCAGAGGCACCGGCGGTTCGCGCATGAATAGAGTGGTCAGCAACGCCGGGACCATCAAGACGCCGAACAGCACGTAGGTGCCGGTCCACGCCGCATGCTTATAGTTGAAACCGGTGGAGCCGAAGCCTTCGGCGAAGAACAGTGCGCCGGCCGTCGCCAGCAGGGCCGCGACCCGATAACCGGCCATGTAGCTGGCTGCCAACGCGGCCTGACGGCTTTCATCGGCGATTTCCAGGCGATAGGCATCGACGGCGATGTCTTGCGTCGCCGAGGCGAAGGCGACGACCACGGCGATGGCAATCAGCCAGGAAAGGTGCTTTTGCGGGTCGCAGAATCCCATACCGATCAGGCCTAGAATCACCAGTGCCTGGGCCAGTACCAGCCAGGAGCGTCGTCGACCGAGCTTGCCGAGCAATGGCAGGCGCCATTGGTCGAGCAGCGGGGACCAGACCCACTTAAAGGCATAGGCCAAGCCGATCAGGCTTGCATAGCCGATGGTTTCGCGGGCAACACCGGCCTCGCGCAGCCAGACTGAAAGCGTCGAAAACACCAGCATGTAGGGCAGGCCGGCGGCGAAACCAAGCAGCAACAGCACGAGCGTCGAGGGGCTGGCATAGGCGGCGAGCGCGGCGCGCCAGGTTTTACGGGGCATGGGCTGGAGTCTGCCTCAAGAATTACGGAAACAAAGCGCGCACTCTAACCGCTGTGCTCTACCGGGCGCCACCCATGACGCTGAATATCAACACGATTGTTCAGGACACTGATGCCTTCCATGCGCAATCGGGCCCGTTGTTCATCCCCTGAAGGGCTGCCCACGGGCAGGCTGATCCGACCGCCGGCACCCAGCACGCGGTGCCAGGGCAATTTAGTGTCGCCGGGCAATTGGCTCAGTGTTCGCCCGACCCAGCGGGCAGCACGACCCAGTCCGGCCAGCTCGGCGAGCTGGCCATAGCTCACGACTTTGCCCTCGGGCACTTGTGCCAGGGTCAGGTAGAGCGCCGTGCGTCGGATTTGCGCCGCGCTTTCGGTTTCAGCGGTTGAGTCGGTCACGTCCCGGGTTTCCTGAAAAATGCGCAATTGACCGTCTGTAGAGTAAATCCTGAATTGCCTATTGAGAAATGAACTCAATAGAAATAGTCGGGTCAGTCCTTGTCATGGCCTTATTCGTAAGGATAATGCCGACTTTTTTTCGCAAAGTTGAGCCTTCGATTCGCTTATGTTGTCCAGAACCTTGCTGTGCGTCGCTGTCGTCAGTGCTTCCACTCCCTTGCTCGCCGATACCGTCTGGTTAAAGAACGGTGACAAATTGAGCGGCAAAATCACCGTCTTCGATGGTGGCAAACTGCTGATTCAGACCGAGTACGCGGGCGCGGTCCCGATCGACTGGAAACAGGTCAAAACCCTGGAAAGTGATCAGCAACTGTTGGTCAAACAGGATGCCTATACCGGAGAGAAGGCCAAGGCGCTGCATGCGGCAGAAGACGGCAAAGTCACCCTGGCCAACGGCGATGGCCCCAAGACCGTGGAGCTGGCCAGTATCCAGCAGATGCTCAAGCCCAAGCCGGTGGTTGAGGATTTGGTGTGGAAAGGTAATGTCGACATGGCGCTGGATTATCAGCGGGCCGAAAAAGATACTGATGATTATGACGTTGGTTTCAAAACCACCGCGCGTCATGGTCGGTGGCGTCATACGGCGGAAGGTGAGTACAACCGCGAGTTCCAGGATGACGTCGTCACCACTGATAACTGGCGTGCCGAATATTCTCTCGACCGATTCCTCACCGAGAAGTGGTTCTGGCAAGGGCGTTTGAATTACAAGCGTGACCAGATCGAAGAGCTCGCCCGCCAGCGCACCATCGGTACCGGCCCCGGTTATCAGTTCTGGGATAACGAGCTGGGCGCCTTCTCCTTGGGCTCGCTCCTGAACAACACGGACTATGAGTATTCCAACGGCAAGAAGGAAAACTTCTACTCCCTGGCGATGAAGTGGGACTACAACCGTTATCTGGTCGGCAAGAAGGTCGAGTTCTTCACCAATGGCGAGGTCGGCAAGCCGCTGTCGGGCGTGGCGGATTACGCCCTCGATGCCGAAGTAGGCCTGCGCTACAAAGTCACCGATTGGGCGTCGCTGAACCTGAAGGCCGAGAAAGACATCATCAGCGGTAGCGATGAGGCTGACCTGAGCAAGACTCGATATACCGCAGGTTTTGGCGTGACCTGGTAACACTGAAAGATCAAAAGATCGCAGCCTTCGGCAGCTCTTACACAGGATTGAGGTACACCCTGTAGGAGCTGTCGAAGGCTGCGATCTTTTTTGGCCATGCAAAACACACAGGCACAAAAAAGCCCCGCTTTTAAGGGCGGGGCTTTTTACTAAAGCAGTTACAAGTTAGATAACTTGAACTTCTTCAGCTTGCATGCCTTTCTGACCGCGGGTAGCGATGAAAGAAACCTGTTGGCCTTCTTTCAGGCTTTTGAAGCCGTCGGATTGGATAGCTTTGAAGTGAACGAACAGGTCGTCACCGGATTGTGGAGTGATGAAGCCGAAGCCTTTTTCATCGTTGAACCACTTAACGGTACCGGTTTGGCGATTAGACATGGTGTAACTCCTTGAACAAAGATAACTGCGACGCAGGAAGAACCCTGGCCGAGACTGAGTGCAAAGAGCAGGAAAAATTCTTGTAGATGGTTGGATCGAAATTCAACATATCGTGTAGAGATTCTCAGTGACACAAGCAGCACAGTGGCGCCACCTTAACCCTTTTTCCGGAACGTGCCAATGGTTCTTGCGAAGGTTTCTCTGTTTTCATGACTGACGGTGCATCGAATAGCGGTGAAGGCCCGGAATTCACGGGGGATCGTCGAGAATTGTCTCCCGGACTTTGAACCCGGAGCGCCTGCCCGGTAAGATGCCGGACAGAATTTTTCCACCTCGCTATTCAGGACACCCGCCATGAGCATCAAATCGGACAAGTGGATTCGCCGCATGGCGCAGGAACACGGCATGATCGAGCCTTTCGTCGAGCGTCAGGTGCGCGGCAGCGACGATAGCCGTGTGATCTCCTACGGCGTGTCCAGCTACGGCTACGATGTGCGTTGCACCAATCACTTCAAGGTGTTTACCAACATCAATTCGGCGATCGTCGACCCGAAAAACTTCGATGCTGGCAGCTTCGTCGACATCCACAGCGACGTGTGCATCATTCCGCCGAACTCCTTCGCTCTGGCCAGCACCGTCGAATACTTTCGCATCCCGCGTAACGTATTGACCATTTGCCTGGGTAAAAGCACCTACGCGCGTTGCGGCATCATCGTCAACGTCACGCCGCTCGAGCCTGAGTGGGAAGGTCACGTGACCCTGGAGTTCTCCAACACCACCAATCTGCCGGCGAAAATCTACGCGAACGAAGGCGTGGCGCAGATGTTGTTCCTTGAGTCGGACGAAGAGTGCGAAGTCTCCTACAAGGACCGTGGCGGCAAGTATCAGGGCCAGCGTGGCGTGACCCTGCCGCGTACCTGAGTCAGCCGTCTGACAAACCGTTGGAATTCCTGAGCGGGCGTACACTCTATGGAATGTACTGCTCCGATTCGCGCAAGGCGGATCGGGCCATCGCTCAGGAGTGCTTCATGAAGATCGATCCGCGAATAAGTGCCGAACTGGCAAGGCTTGAGCCCAATCAGGTTGGCGTGCTGGCCTGGTCCTTGTTGGCACATCCGCCAGTCAGCATGGCAGGGGGAATCCCCGGTCAGCCTGATCCCGACACCCCCAACGAACAGCCGACAGAGCCCGGAGAGCCCACGCTGCCGGATGAGCCACCTCCTGCGCCTGTGGCTTGATCCCTGTCGCTGAAAATAGATGGCCAGTCAGCTGATATCTGTAAAAGATTTCAGCTGACTGGCCATATTTTTTTATCGCCTATGACAAAGATCGCCCGTGAAAGCGGTTTTTCAGCCACATCGATGCTGTAGGTGCCGACGTCTTCGCGGGCAAGCCCGGCTCCCACAGGGTTCGATGTTGTTCATGGAAGGTGGGTTACTTGAGGTTGCCGCTGAGGAACTGTTTCAGTCGCTCACTCTTCGGATTGCCCAGTACATCCTCCGGCGCCCCTTCTTCTTCCACCAGCCCTTGGTGCAGGAATAGCACCTGGCTCGATACCTTGCGGGCGAAGCTCATTTCGTGGGTGACCATGATCATGGTCCGGCCTTCTTCGGCCAGGCCCTGGATCACCTTGAGCACTTCGCCCACCAGTTCCGGGTCGAGCGCCGAGGTCGGTTCGTCGAACAGCATGACTTCCGGTTCCATGGCCAGTGCGCGGGCAATGGCTACCCGTTGTTGCTGGCCGCCCGAAAGGAACGCCGGGTACTGATCTGCCACGCGTGCCGCCAGGCCAACCTTGTCGAGGTAACGCCGGGCGCGGTCTTCGGCCTCTTGCTTGCTGCAACCCAGTACCCGGCGCGGGGCCATGGTGATGTTTTCCAGCACCGTCATGTGGCTCCACAGGTTGAAGTGCTGGAACACCATGGCCAGGCGGGTGCGGATCCGCTGCAGTTCATCTGCATCGGCCACGTGCATGCCGTGGCGATCCTTGATCATGCGGATCGACTGGCCGTCCAGGCTCATGGCGCCGTCGTTGGGTTGTTCGAGAAAGTTGATGCAGCGCAAAAAGGTGCTTTTGCCCGAGCCGCTGGCGCCGATCAGGCTGATGACGTCGCCGGTTTTGGCCTTGAGCGAAACGCCTTTGAGCACCTGATGATCGCCATAGCTTTTATGCAGGCCTTCAATGGTCAGTTTGTACATGGGGCATGCATCCTCAAGGCGAAAGTAGGTAGCCGCTGCGATAGGCTTCGGTGCCCGCGACGTGGGCGATCACCATACCGGCAGTGGCCATGCGCCGCAGCGAACGGGCGTACATCAGCCCGGCGGCGGTGCAATGAACAGGGGTGACGCGATCATTGATCGGGTCGATGATTTCGGCGATCAGTTGCCCGGCCTCCAGATATTCCCCGGGAAGGGCCGTGAACACCAGCAGCCCGCCCACGGGTGTCGCCACCGGTTCAACGCCGGCCAGCGGCGTGGCTGGGTAGGGCAGCTCAGGCAATGGCGCCGGCTCACCGGCAATCGCACCGAAATGAATCAGGTAATCGATCAGCGCCTGGCAGTCGAGGCTGGCCAGTGGGTGATTGACGTCACCCTGGCCGCGTAATTCGATGGTGACTGAAAAACTGCCCAGCGGAATCTCGAACTGCTCGCCGAAACGCTCTTTCAACTGCCACCAAAGCAGGGTGAAGCACTCATCGAACGACTGACCACCCGAATCGGTAGCGAGCAGGCTGGCTTCGGAACCGATGTAGCGCGCCAGCGGCTCGACCTGCGGCCAGGCCTCGGGCGTGGTGTAAAGGTGCGCCACGGCTTCGAAATCGCAATGCAGGTCCAGCACCATGTCTGCATCGCAGGCCAGCCGTTGCAGGGTCAGGCGTTGGGATTGCAGTTGCGTGCCTGCGGTCTGCCGCGCCAACGCCTTGCGCAGGCTGTCGCGGATCAGTTCGAGGTTACGTTGCGGATCGTCGCCGAGCAGGCCTTCAATCTCGTTGCCGACTTCTTCACTCAAGTCGACGAACCAGCGATTGAAGTTCTGCCCGCTTTCCAGCTCGTAGCGGCCCAGTGGAACGTCCATCAACACTTGTTCCAGGCCGATCGGGTTGGCCACGGGCACCAGCACGATTTCGCTACGCAGCCGGCCGGCGGCTTCCAGCTCCGCCAGACGTTGCTTGAGGTGCCAGACCACCAACATGCCGGGCAATTCATCGGCATGCAGGGAGGACTGGATGTAAATCTTGCCTTTGGCCGACTGCGGGCCGAAGTGGAAGCTGTGAATCTGTCGCACGGTCCCCGGCAGCGGGGCCAGCAGGTCATGAATCTGGTGGCGCATGTACGAGTTGTCCTAGTGAGTCGGCCCGAGGAAGGCAAGCCATCGGCGTTCGGCGAGGCGAAACAGGCCGACCAGCGCAAAGGTAACGGTCAGGTAGATCAGCGCGGCGATGCCAAACGACTGGAATGTCATGAAGGTTGCCGAGTTCGCATCACGAGCGACTTTCAATACATCCGGGATAGTCGCGGTGAACGCCACGGTGGTCGAGTGCAGCATCAGAATCACTTCGTTGCTGTAATAAGGCAACGAGCGACGCAGGGCCGACGGCATGATCACGTAGGCATAAAGCTTCCAGCCTGTCAGACCGTAGGCCTTGGCCGCTTCGACCTCACCGTGGGCCATGCTGCGAATCGCCCCGGCGAAGATCTCCGTGGTGTAGGCGCAGGTGTTGAGGGCGAACGCCAGGATTGTGCAGTTCATCGCATCGCGAAAGAACGCATCGAGGATTGGCTGGGCACGCACGGCTGCCAGGCTATAGATGCCGGTGTAACAGATCAGCAGTTGTATATAGAGCGGCGTACCCCGAAACAGATAAGTGTAGAACTGCACCGGCCAGCGGACGTAGACCTTGGGCGAAACCCTGGCGATGGACAGCGGGATCGACACCACAAAACCGATGAAGATCGACGCGCTGAGCAGCCACATGGTCATGGCCAGACCAGTGATGTTGTAGCCGTCGGTATAAAGGAAAGGTCTCCAGTATTCCTGCAAGAGTTCGATCATCGTACCGCCTCCCGGGAACCGGCGGCGTAGCGGCGTTCGAGCCAGCGCAGGACGACATTGGAGGCACTGGTGATCAGCAGGTAAATCAATGCGGCAAGCACCAGGAAGTAGAACAGTTGATAAGTGCTTTTACCGGCGTCCTGTGCGGCTTTGACCAAATCGGCGAGGCCGATGATCGAGACCAGCGCGGTGGCCTTGAGCATCACCATCCAGTTATTACCGATGCCCGGCAGGGCGAAGCGCATCATTTGCGGGAACACCACGATACGAAAACGCTGACCGCGTTTGAGGCCATAGGCAGTGGCGGCTTCGACTTGGCCCCGCGGTACGGCGAGGATCGCGCCACGGAAGGTTTCAGTGAAGTACGCGCCATAAATGAAGCCCAGGGTGATGACCCCGGCGCTGAACGGGTTAATTTCGATGTATTCCCATTCCATGAAATCGGTAAATGAGGTCAACCAGGTTTGCAGGCTGTAGAAAATCAGCAGCATCAGCACCAGGTCTGGAACCCCGCGAATCAGCGTGGTGTAGATCTGGGCAGGTACGCGCACCAGTTTGACTTTTGACAGCTTGGCACTGGCGCCGAGCAGACCGAGCAATACGGCCAGTAAAAGTGACAACACCGATAATTTGATGGTCATCCAGGTGCCTTCCATCAGCAACGGACCGAAGCCCTTGAGGCTGAAGGCAGAGAGCCCCAGGCTTTGTAATAGGTTTTCGAACATAAATCAGCAACCTGATCGGGTAAAAAAAGCGCCCATCGCGAGATGGGCGCCGGGCATTATTTGCCGCTGTACAGATTCAGATCGCCAAAGTGTTTCTTCTGAATGGTGGCGTAGGTGCCATCGTCGTGTAACGCTTTGATACCTTTATTCAAAAGGTCTTTGAGGTCTTTGTTACCTTTAGAGATACCGATAGCTGTTTTCGACGGCAGCAATTCGCTGTCGACCGGCTTGCTGACTTCGTAGCCTTCGCCTTTTGGTGACTTCAAGAAGCCCAGTTCGGCTTGCAGCATGTCCTGGATTGCTGCGTCGAGGCGACCGGACATCAGGTCCGAATACACCTGATCCTGGTTCTGATAGGCCTGGGTTTTCACGCCAGCCTTGTCCAGTACGGCCTTGGCGTAAGCTTCCTGGATGGTGCCTTGCTCATAGCCGACGGTCTTGCCCTTCAGCGAAGCAACATCTTCGCTCAGGCCGGAACCTTTCTTGAAGACATAAGCGGTTGGGCCGGAGAACAGCTCGTCGGAGAAGTCGATGACTTTTTCGCGGGCCGGGGTGACGGTCATCGAAGAGATCACACCGTCGAATTTATTGGCTTTCAAACCCGGAATCATGCCGTCGAAATCGCTTTCGACCCATTTGCACTTGACCTTCAGTTCGGCGCAGATTGCATTGCCCAAGTCGATGTCGAAACCTACCAGGCTGCCGTCGGCTGCTTTGGACTCGAACGGCGCATAAGATGGGTCAACGCCAAAACGCAATTCTTTGTATTCCTTGGCCAGCGCGGAGCCGGCAGCCATGCACAACGCCAGTGCAGAAAGGGTCAGCAATGCTTTTTTCATTATTCAATCCCTAAGAACCAATATGAGCGCTTGTGGCGCAGAAGTACTGTTACTGGAAAGCGTAAGACCTATTCAAAGTAGCAATTTCCGAACCAGAGTCCCGAACAAGCGTTTAAAAGGTAATACAAGAAGTGGCAAAGCGCGATGTGTGCACGAAAATGGGCATCGCCAAATTCCTGCGCCAGGATGGTGCCAAGTGTGGGAAGCCACTGCCAGATCAGTAGCCACAATCCATGTGGGAGCGGGCTTGCTCGCGAAAGCGGTGTGCCAGGCAACATTGATACTCCCTCTTCGCGAGCAAGCCCGCTCCCACAGGTTCTGCACCTTAACTGACCTGTATTGGGGCACAGAAATCAGGTCAGGCGAGCAAATCCTGCAACGTCGCCAAGCTGTCAGCGTCCTCCACCGACTTGTCCTGCCGCCAACGCAGCATCCTCGGAAACCGCACCGCAATCCCGCTCTTGTGCCGTTTCGACAAGGCAATGCCTTCGAATCCCAGCTCAAACACCAAGGTCGGCTTCACACTACTCACCGGTCCGAATTTTTCCACCGTGGTCTTGCGTACGATGCTATCGACCTGCCGCATTTCTTCGTCAGTCAACCCGGAGTAGGCCTTGGCGAAAGGCACCAGTGTTCGCTCGCGGGCAGAGGGCGGGCCGTCCCACACAGCGAAGGTGTAGTCGGTGTAGAGACTGGCCCGACGGCCATGGCCCTGTTGGGCGTAGATCAGCACCGCATCGACGCTGAACGGGTCGACTTTCCATTTCCACCACACACCCATGTCCTTGGTCCGCCCGACGCCATACAGCGCATCGCGGGCCTTGAGCATCATGCCTTCGACGCCCAGTCTGCGGGAGGCCTCTCGTTGGCGGGCGAGGTCGAACCAGTCTTCGCCGGTCAACACGGGCGAGCTCAGTAACACCGGGTTTGCGCAGGTGAGGATGAGTTGTTCCAGCTGAGTGCGGCGCGTGGCTTGAGTCTGGTTACGCCAATCCTCACCCTGCCATTCCAGCAGGTCATAGGCCTGGACGACCACGGGCACTTCATCGAGGATTTTTTTGCTCAGCATTTTACGGCCGATCCGCTGTTGCAACAGGGCGAAAGGCTGCACGGAAGGGGACGACGGCGATTGTGGGTCGAAGGCGTCCTTGGTGCCTGGTTGTGTGGCTTGCCAGGCGACGATTTCTCCGTCGATCACCGTACCGTCGGGTAAGCCATGAACCAGGCTTTCCAGTTCGGGGAAGCGTTCGGTCACCAGTTCTTCACCTCGCGACCAGATCCACAGGCGCCCATCGCGCTTGACCACTTGGGCGCGGATGCCATCCCACTTCCATTCCACTTGCCAATGACTGGCCGGCCCCAGCAGGGCGTCGAACTGCTCGACCGGGTGCGACAACGCATGGGCGAGGAAAAACGGGTACGGCTGGCCACCTCGGTGGGCATGTTCATCGGGTGATTCGGGGGCGATCAGCTTCAGGTAACTGGCGGCGCTTGGGCGGTTAGATAGATCGGTATAACCCACCAGCCGCTGGGCCACGCGCTTGCTGTCGAGCCCGGCCATCGCCGCCAAGGCGCGGGTGACCAGCAATTTGGAGACACCGACACGGAAACTGCCAGTGATCAATTTGATGCACAGCATCAGACTCTGGCGATCCAGTTGCGCCCACAGGGCGGGCAAGCATTCGGCGAGGGTCGGCGGGGGCGCGTTACGCAGCGGCAGCAGTTTGTCTTCAATCCACACCGCCAGCCCATCGGTGGATGTGTGGTGCGTTTCAGGCAGCACCAGCGAAATGGTTTCCGCCAGATCACCGACGGCCTGATAACTTTCTTCGAACAACCAGGGTGAGAGCCCGGAAAATGCGGTTGCCATTTCCCGCAGCATTCGTACCGGCACCAATTGCCGAGGTCGTCCACCGGACAGAAAGTACACCGCCCAGGCGGCGTCTTCAGGCACGGCCTGGGCGAAATAGCTTTGCATCGCCGCCAGTTTGGCGTTGCTCGAGGTGGTGGCATCGAGCTCGGCATACAAGTCGGCGAAGGCTTTCATGCCAGCACCTCAGCGCTCTCGGGTTCGAGGACTGTGGTGTCTTCATCATCGCCGTATTCGGTGCTGAAACTCATGGCATCGAGGCCCTGTTCGCGCAGATGGCGCACCAGCACTCCAATCGAACCATGGGTGACGATCACGCGTTCGGCTCCGGTTTGTTCGATGGCCCAGAGCAGACCGGGCCAGTCGGCGTGATCGGACAGCACGAAACCGCGGTCCACGCCGCGCCGCCGCCGTGTCCCGCGCAAGCGCATCCAACCGCTGGCGAAGGCATCGCTGTAGTCACCGAAACGCCGTACCCAAGGGCTGGCACCCGCCGAAGGCGGCGCGAGGACCAAGGCTTTGCGCATCATCGGGTCATGTTTTTTTACTTCGCCGGAATAGATCGTTGGCGGTAAATAAATGCCGCTCTCGCGATAAATCCGATTGATGGGCTCAACCGCGCCATGTACCAGAATGGGACCGAGGCTGGCATCGATGCCGTGGAGAATCCGCTGAGCCTTGCCGAAGGAATAGCAGAACAGCACGCTGGTTTTGTCGGCAGCGGCGTTGGTCTGCCACCACTGATTGATCTCGGCAAAGATCTGCGTCTGGGGTTGCCAGCGGTAAATCGGCAGGCCGAACGTCGATTCCGTGATGAACGTGTGGCAGCGCACCGGTTCGAACGGCGCACAGGTGCCGTCGGGTTCGGTTTTGTAATCCCCCGAGGCGACCCAGACTTCTCCGTCGTATTCCAGGCGCACCTGGGCCGAGCCGAGCACGTGGCCCGCGGGGTGAAAGCTCAGTTTTACGCCGCGGTGCAGCAATGGCTCGCCGTAGTGCAGAGTTTGCAGGTTGATGTCCTGGCCCAGACGCGCGCGCAGAATGCCTGCACCCGGTGCCGCCGCCAGATAATGTTGATTGCCACGGCGAGCATGGTCGCTGTGGGCATGGGTGATTACGGAGCGTTCGACCGGCTGCCATGGGTCGATATAGAAATCACCGGGCGGGCAGTACAAACCTTCAGGACGAGCGATAACAAGGTCCATGTTGTTACCCAAATGGGGAGGCCTGCTAGCTAGGAGGTTTGCGCGAGACGAGAGTTCTATTTATTTTTGAGGAAGAATGGAGGCGTTAATCAGGCCGCTATCGCGAGCAGGCTCGCTCCCACATTCAATCGAGTTCTGTCAGAAAGAATGCGAACAAATGTGGGAGCGAGCCTGCTCGCGATAGCGATGGTGCATCCACATCAAGGGGACCGGCAGCATGCCTTCACGAGCAATCCCGGTCCCACTCGGGGTTACTTGCCAGGTGTCAGTGTCAACCGCGTCTTGCCATACACCTTGTCAAAGTTCTGCGGCTGCATCGGCAGGCTCATGTATTGCCCCTTGAGCCATGGATCGACGCTATCAAGATAATGCGCGCTGGCCGGGTTGCCGGATTGGCCGGTACCGTTCTGGCCCATCAGCGGTTCGGCCTGGCCGAAATCGACGATAAAGCGCATGGCCGGCGCCAGTGTGGTGTTGAAGTCCTGACCCCAGGTGAACGCGGCGGTGTTGAGCGTGGTGTGGTCGCCACCGGCTGGCAGCGGACCGCGTACGGTCTGGCCACTGGCGTTCTTCCACTCGTAGCGGTGCAGTTTGCCCCACTGCCAGGCTTTGTGATCGCCACCCAACTGGCTGTCGCCCGCACTGATCGCGGCCGCCAGGCTACGGGCGAGAATCGCCGGTTTGTCTTCTTTCTGCGTAGTGCGCAGGTCATCCCAGAACGGACTGTCCTCACGGCTCAGCAGGTGATCGGCCTGAGCCGCGTAAGACAACTTGCCGTTGGCGATAAAGGCTTTCCACGCCGGGGTGCTTTCCGGGCCGAGTTCGTCGAGGAAAATCTGTTTAGTACTTTCCTGCAGGAACAGCTCGTAGATCGCCGCGTCGGCGGAGGTCGGGCTGAGTTTGCCGTCGAAAGCCATCAAACGCGTATAAGCCTCGCGAGCCTTGCCACGATCGGCCACCGGCAGTGCTTCGATGGCCTGTTTGAGTGGCTGGGCCATGCCCGGCGCTTCAAACACCTTCTTCAGTTTGGCGGCGAAGGTGGTGGTCTGGTCGTATTGCATGGCGATCAGGCTACGCGTGTCGTGTTTGCCCACGCCCGCCAGTTCGGCCATGCGTTCGCCGCGTTCCGGTGTCGACCAGGAATTGGACAGCTGCATGCCGTAGCCATGGGGAATGACCCGCTGGTTGGCGGTGCCGAGCCAGCCTTGAGCCGGGTCCTGGTCATACGGATGGAGCATCGGGTCGGCGTAACCGTCCCAGTCGTAACGACCTTCCCAGCCCGGCGACGGCAGCAAGCCTTCGCCTTCGCGACGGTTCGGGTAGCGACCGGTAACTTGCCAGCCGATATTGCTGGCACCGGCAAACACCAGATTCAGGGCGATGGCGCGTATCTCACGGCTGGCGTCCGAGGCTTTCTCGACACTCTGCGCTCGGGACAGATCGAAAAAGGCGTCCAGGGTTTTGTCGTCGGTGAAGTTCGGCGTCTGCAAGGCCAAGCCGAAACCATTTGCCAGTGCGGTGCCTTGGGCGCTGTTGAGCAACGGCCCATGGCGGGTTTCGTACACCGCTTCGCGGATCGGCTTCTGGCCTTTGACGAAGTAGGTTTCGTTGCGCACGATCGCCGGCTGCCATTTGCCGCTGACTTCGTAGGAAAGGCCACTGCCCTGACGTTTGATTTTTTCCAGGAACAGGTCCTGGTTGTCGCCCATGACCGTGGTCATGCTCCACGCCACTTTGCCGTTGAAACCACCCAGCACCATGGGTAACCCGGCAATGGTCACGCCGGAGGCCTGGTATTTCGGCGCGCGAATCTGCACGTAACTGAACAACGACGGCACGCCCAGCGGCCCATGGCTGTCGCTGGCCAGAAGGCTTTTACCGCTGCGGCTGCGTTGCGGGGCGATCGCCCAGTTGTTCGAAGACGTGGCGCCCAGCAAGTTCAGGTCGGACAGCTGGCCCGTAGCCCTGCTGATTTCGCTCAGCCCCGGGATTTGTCCGTTGAGCTTGATACCCTGGAGTTTTTCCGCTTCTGCGACCGGCAGTTTTTCATCGGGAGCGGACGGCACAAGCCACGCCAGCTTGTCGGTACTGACTGTCTGGGCCAGCATCAATGAGGAAATTTCTTCCGGCAGATTCGCCGATTGACTGAAATTCAGCAGGCAGAAAATCAGCGCCGAGTCTTCTGGTTTCCAGTACTCAGGCTTGTAGCCAGTGGCCGCGAGATCGGCAGGCAGTTTGTCGCGGTAGCGGAACAGGTAGGCGTTGACCCCACGGGCATAGACTTCGAAGAAACGCTTGAGGCGCGGCGAAGAGGCCTTGTACAGCTCACCCGCGCTTTTCTTCAGATTGACTGCACGCATGTAGCGGTCGGCATCGAGCAGGTCCGAACCGGACATCTCCGCCAGACGGCCCTGGGCGAGCAAACGCAGAGTGACCATTTGGCTGATGCGGTCGCTGGCATGCACGTAGCCGAGGGTGAACAGCGCATCGTGGAAGCTGTTGCTCTCGATCAGCGGCATGCCCATGGCATTGCGCCGAATCGAAACGTTCTGCGCCAAGCCTTTGAGCGGTTGCACGCCTGAGGCCGGCGGGAGGGTGTCTTGAGTGTTCCAGGTCTGACAACCCGTCAGGCTTAAAACACCGGCCACTGCTGCGGCAACGCCGAACCGGGGAAGAAAATGTGTGAGGGCTGGCGAGGCCATGGCAAAGCTCCTGCGGGGGTAGTGACGCAATAAAGGCGCTACGTTAGTGAGCAGGAGGTGGGCGCGCAAGCGGGGTACAGATCTTATTTCGGGATTTAATTGTTAAACCCAAAAGATCGCAGCCTTCGGCAGCTCCTACGGGTGTACGCCGATTCCCTGTAGGAGCTGCCGAAGGCTGCGATCTTTTGATCTTTCTCTATCAGGATTTAGGTGGATTAATCTTGGCCACCAACGCATACGCCTTCACCGTCGCCGGGCGGTTCTGGATGTGGTTGAACCAGCGCAGTACGTTGGGGAAGTCTTCCAGGTTCTGGCTCTGCCACTTGTGAGAAACGATCCACGGATAGATCGCCATGTCGGCAATGCTGTATTCGCTGCCGGCGACAAAGTCATTGTTGGCCAGTTGCTTGTCGAGCACCCCATAGAGGCGGGCGGTTTCATCGATGTAACGTTTGATCGCGTAGGGGATTTTCTCTGGTGCGAACTGGCTGAAGTGATGATTTTGCCCCGCCATCGGCCCCAGGCCACCCATCTGCCAGAACAACCATTGCAGCGCTTGCTGGCGACCGCGCAGGTCTTTGGGCAGGAACCTGCCGGTTTTCTCCGCCAGGTACAGCAGAATCGCCCCCGACTCGAATAATGCCAACGGCTCACCGCCATCGACCGGCTCATGATCGACGATGGCCGGGATTTTATTATTCGGCGAGATCTTCAGGAACTCGGGTTTGAACTGGTCGTTTTGGCTGATGTTAATCGGGTAAACGTTGTACGGCAGGCCGGCTTCTTCCAGGAATATCGAAATCTTGTGGCCGTTGGGGGTGGTCCAGTAATACAAGTCGATCATGAAGTACTCCAAATCAAGAGACATCGTCAGGTACGGACAGCGACCGTCGGCATCAGGTCGTCCTGTTTGCGTTTGATGGCTTGCCAGTAGCAAGAGGTGATGCTGAAGTGCGGGGAATTCAATGCCCCAGCAGGAGAAAAGTCGGCATGGAGCTCAAGACAAACGCGGCGCTGATCATCATCGATCAACAAAAAGGCATTCTGCATCCCAGGTTGGGCCGCCGAAATAATCCTCAGGCCGAAGAGCGCATGCTGGAACTGCTGGTGCATTGGCGTCTTACCGGGCGGCCGGTGATTCATGTGCAGCACCTGTCCCGCTCAGAGGACTCAGTGTTCTGGCCGCAGCAATCGGGGGTGGAATTTCAGGAGCGCTTTCAACCATCGATGGGTGAGTGGCTGATTCAGAAGCAGGTGCCAGATGCCTTTTGTTCGACAGGACTGGAGGCGCGTTTGCGCGAGGCGGGGATCGATCAGTTGATCATCGTTGGCGTGGCGACCCACAACTCGGTGGAGTCCACGGCGCGAACGGTCGGGAATCTGGGGTTTGAAGCGTGGGTTGCGCAGGATGCGTGCTTTACCTTCGACAAGGCGGATTTTTTCGGTAACGCCCATTCAGCCGAGGAAGTGCATGCGATGTCGCTGGGTAATTTGCATGGCGAATATGCGACGGTCGTCGGCACAGCAGAAATATTAACGGCTGGCTGAAAACCTGTGGGAGCGAGCCTGCTCGCGATAGCGTTCTAACTGCCAAATTGATAGTGAATGTGCCGCCGTCATCGCGAGCAGGCTCGCTCCCACAGTTGATCGGCGGTGCTCACAATTTTGTGTGTTCACAAAAGATACCTGTGGGAGCGGGCTTGCTCGCGAAGACGATTCAACAGGCGAAAAAGATATCCGCCCGAAGCATCAAGCGCCGTGGCACTTCTTGAATTTCTTGCCATTGCCGCATGGGCAAGGATCGTTGCGGCCGACGTCTTTCAGGGCGTTGCGCACCGGTTCCTGGTGGGCGTGGCCGCAGTTCGGGCCGTGGACATGGCCATGGTCGTGATCATGGTGGTCGTGATGGTTGTGATGGTTGTGATGGTCATGATCGTGGTTGCAGTCAGGGCCATGGACATGAGGTTGCTGAGTCATCGGGGTCACTCCGGAATTAAATCGGCGGCGATTATCACGCCATTACGCGCCAGGTGCACGTAGTGCGCGATGAATAAACCGGTTTCCAGTTCACCTTCCAGACGATAGGGAATGGGGTGATCGGGTTTTTTCAGCAATTTCACCAGGTCCCGGACTTTCGGCCAAAGGTTGGTGCGGATCGGCACTTTAAAATAAGCGCTGCGTTTGGGGCCGACCGTGAACCAGTGTTCGTGCTCACCTTCGGCCAGCAGTATGTCCCCGAGGTGAATGCGATATTCCAGGGCGCGTACCGTCAGGTCTTGGTCATTGGGATTGTCGACGCGAAAGTGCAGCAGGAACTTCTGCTCCAGTAGTTTGGCCCGGACCACTTCGACCTTGACCAGATGTACTTGCGGCTCTGGCAGATCGTTGTCGAAGTCGAACCACGACGCACAGCCGCCGAGCCCCAGAAACAGGAGCAGGGTGAGCAGCTGTAATGCGCGTCGTTGACGGGTCATGGTGAGTTATCTCCCTTGAGACCCAGTCTAGCCTTGGTCAACTCAAGCGCCGAAATAACTCGCGCAGCACTTCTTGAACTTCTGCCCGCTGGCGCACGGGCACGCATCATTACGCCCGGCCTTGAGTAACACGGTGGGGTCGATGAAATACCAGTGGCCGGCGTTCTGTACGAATGACGAACGTTCGCGGTGGCTGTGTTCGCCGCTGCTGTCGTGCCAGCGAGCGGTGAAAGTGACGAAAGCGTGCTCCGGCTGACCGCCGAAAACCTCGGCGCTTTCGACCTCCAGGCCCAGCCAGGTGCTTTGGGCGCTCCAGTCGCTGATCGACTGGCGATCCAGGCCGGCCTGTTGTGCGGGCAGGGTGGTCGCCACCAGATAGTCGATCAACCCCAGTACATAGGCGCTGTAGCGCGAACGCATCAAGACTTCGGCGCTGGGGGCGGGGTGGCCGGCGTGGTAATGACCGCAGCAGGCATTGAGCAGCGTGCCGCTGCCGCAAGGGCAAATGGATGTACTCATTGAGTTACCACCAATATTTCCCGAAATTTTCCGGATTGGCCCAGAAGCGTGAGTTCAGCCAGTCGGGCACCTGTTTATAGTCAAGCAGATCATAGGTGAACAGGGTCAGTACTTGATCGTCGCGCTGGAAGCGTTCGCTGGCTTGCAGCGCCAGGGAGAAAAAGTCCGTCTCCTGCCAACCGCATGCCGGCAAGTCGGCCAGTACCGCAATGCGACTGGCATTAAGGTTACGTATGCCGCCAAGCAGATTCAGGCCGTCGCGCTTGGGCAAGTGTTCGAGACAATCGACCACCAGCGCCAGATCAAACCGTTGTGCTGCCAACTCGGCGGGCAGTGTCCCGGGTGCAGCAAAGGAGACGATGCTGTCCGGGTGCGCGAGCTTGAATGCCTCAAGCGCGGGGAATTCGCTAGCGCCAATCAGCAACAGACGCGCCGGGGCATAACGATCAAGCAAAGCGGCCAACGCCTGCTGGGGCGTGCGCGAAGAAATACCTGCAATCATCGAAGATCCTCAATCAGAGCGCCAAGACTAGCCTGCCCCAACGTCCGGGCCTAGTGTCCTTTCTTGCGGGTTTAGCTAAAAAGCGCCGATCTTCCGCGAACACGGGGAAAAACAGCAATGGCCTATTGCTGGCGGAGATTAAAAGTCGGGTCTTTACTCCCTAGAATCGGTTTTAAGCCGATCCCTCAGGAGAAGAACTAGATGAGCATAATTCGGACAGCATTACCCTTGGTTCTGCTAACCAGTGTGTTGACTGGTTGTGCAGGCTTGCAGAAAACCGACTGGCCGTCCTGTGCGGCGGTCGGTGGTGTCATTGGTGCAGGGCTCGGCGCGACCGAGAGCTCGGCATGGGCGGGGTATGGCGCGCTGGTGGTCGGCGGCACGGCAGCCGCCTATTGCTGGGTGCACGGCGATGGCGACGAAGACGGCGATGGCGTGCCGGACAGTCGCGACAAGTGCCCGGGTACACCTAAAGGCGTGCGGGTCGATGCCGACGGCTGCCCTCCACCAGCGCCTGCGCCGGTGGTCGAGGAGGCTGCGGTGGTCAAGGAAGAAGTCATCGTTATCCGTGATGTGCACTTCCAGTTCGACTCGGCCAAGCTCACCCCTGCCGATAAAGACGTACTCAACACCATTGCCACGCGCCTGAAACAGGAATCCTCCAGCGCCCAACTGACCGTGACCGGTCATACCGATAGCGTCGGCAGCGATGCCTACAATCAGAAACTGTCGGATAGACGCGCCCATTCGGTGGTGGAATACCTGATTTCCCAAGGCGTGCCACGCAGCAGTTTCGTGACTGTGACCGGTGCCGGTGAAAGCCAGCCGGTGGCCGATAACAAAACTGCGGACGGCCGTGCGTTGAACCGTCGCACGGAAATCAAAATCAACCGCTAGATCCCTTGTGCTCCGCGGCTTGTACAGTCGCGGATGCGGGTCTTTACTCCTGTGTGACCGGTATGGGCCGGTGACACAGGAGCATTCACAATGAGCGTTCTCACAAGGACCGTCTTCCCGGTTCTGCTGCTTGGCAGTCTTCTGACCGGTTGTGCGACTCACAGCGATGGCACTGCCCCCCTCAATCAACGTACGTGGCCGATCTGCAGCGTCATTGGCGGACTGGTCGGTGGCGGTTTGGGCGCAATTGAAAGCAGTGCCTGGGCCGCGGGTGGAGCGGCGCTCGGAATCTTGACCGGTGGCCTGATCTGCTACGCCCAGGATGGCGATGAAGACGATGATGGTGTTTTCGATCGACGCGATCGCTGCCCTGATACACCTGCCGATACCCCTGTCGAACATCACGGTTGCCCGCTGCCGCAATACCCGGCCAGCGTGAAACCTGTCGAACCACCGGTATCCGAAGTCATCACCCTGAATGGCAACGTGCTGTTCGCTTACAACCAATCCAACCTGATGCCCGAAGCGCGCAGTGAGCTGGATTCGCTGATGGCTAAATTGCAGAACGCCGATGTGGTGAGCGTTAAAGTCATCGGTCATACCGACAGCCAGGGTTCGGACGCCTATAACCAGAAACTGTCGGAACGTCGTGCCAGCAGCGTGGCGGCCTACCTGTTGAGTCAGGGGCTGGCGCCGAACAAACTCACCAGCGAAGGCCGGGGCGAAAGCCAGCCGGTGGCCGATAACGACACGGAAGAAGGGCGGGCGCAAAACCGTCGCGTGGAGTTGCACATCAATCGCTGAGCCCTATGATAGAGCCGTCGGACGACCATTCAGGTTGTTCCGGCGGCCAAGTGGCGACCTTCCGGAAGAATTTTTTGTTGGCCTCTGGCTTATCCCGCGCGTAAGCCGTTACTGTGCGCGCAAAGAATAATTCTCAACGGGGGCGCGTATGAAGGTGTTTTGGGGGCTGGGAAAGTTATTGACCCTGCTGTTCTGGTTAGTGGCGCTGGTCAATCTGCTCATACCGTTTATCCATCCCTTTCACCTGCTGATCAATTTTGCAGGCAGCCTGTTGGCAGGGCTCCATCTTCTGGAGTTGGTGTTCTGCAACCGCAGCCTCAAAGGTCGAGCCCACCCTTGGCGTGATCGTCTGAAGATTGTCTTTTTCGGCGTTTTCCACCTGCAAACCATTCCGGCCCCGGCCGCTTCGAAGGCCTCCCATGCGTAAACTCTGTCTGCTCGCTGCACTTATCAGCCCATTGGCCTGCGCGCAGGTGGTGAGCGTCGAAACCAACTCGCTGATGCGCTTGCCTAACACGGCCAGTACCTTGCAACTGGAACGGCTGGAAGTCGCCGATTACGGCACCTTGCTGATTCCCTCGAACGTGACCGAAGTGACGGTCGGCGAACTGCGCCTGGGACGCGACGCGCGGATTGCCATTGTGCCGAGCGAACAAGCCCTGGCGTTGAAGGTCAGCCGTGCCGAGTTGGCCGAAGGCAGCCAGATCACTGCGCGGGGCGCGCCGGGGACTTACCTCAAGGCCGCTCGCTCCGGGCGCAATCTGGATGTGCAGATCAAAGCGTTGAACGCGCCGCAATTGTCCGTAGACGCTCGCGGTGGCGCGGGTGCTCCAGGTTTTGTCGGCCTTGATGGGGCTAATGGTCAAGCACCGGGTTGTACCTGGGGCCAGGCCGGTCGCGGCGCCGATGGCAGTGATGGCAGCGACGGCCAGCCAGGCGCACCAGGGGCGCTGGTTCGGCTGGAAGTGCCGCGTGATTACCCGACGGAGCAGATCAAGGTCGAGGTTGCAGGCGGGGTTGGTGGCGCGGCAGGGCTTGGTGGCAAACCGGGAGCGGGTGGCAAGGCCAAGGGCTGCGTCGTCTATAAAGCCGATGGTGGCAAGAGTGGTCGTCCCGGTGCCGATGGCCAGCCAGGGCCTGCGGGAGTGGCGGGTTCGGTGAGCATTCAACGGATGTAAGCCCTCCTGTGGCGAGGGAGCTTGCTCCCGCTGGGTCGCGAAGCGGCCCCAAAACCAGCGACCCCATTCTTTCAGAATGAACGCGGTGATTTACGACTGCTTCGCAGCCGAACGGGGGGCACAAAAGCTCCCCCAAACTACATATTCCTCAGAACATCGGCCGAGCCGCAGCAATCGCCACCAGCGCCAACCCGACCACCAGGTTAATCCCCACCAACCGACGAATCCGGCCCAGCACCGCTGCGCCCGCCGGCCAATCCTGAGCCGTTACCGCTGTGCGCAACTCTGGCAGCAGCAACGCCTGAATCCGGATAAACAGCGCTGTCATCACTACATACAATCCCATCATCACCTGCACATACCGCGGCGCGGCTTCAAATCCGGAGAACTGCAGATGAATCATGCCCACGCCGCTGATCGGCAAAAGCACCACCGCGATCCAGACCCAGCGGAAAAAACCTTGAAACACTTCCACCCACAGCTTCAATCGGGCAGGGCCTTCCAGCGCCTTCATCGCCGCGGGGCGCAAGACCATCCAGGCGAAAAACATGCCGCCGACCCACACCAGGGCGGCCAGTACATGCAGGGTATAAACGATGCCAAAAGGTGTCATTGAGGTACTCCGTTCTGCGCGGGATTAATTAGCGGGGTATGATAGCGGCCGATCCGAACCACTGAAAATTTATCCAGCGTTTTTTGCGCCCGACAATCCATGATCAGCACCGAACTCAAAACCACGATCCAGGGCGCCTACTCGCGTTTTCTCGAAGCCAAGAGCCTCAAGCCGCGCTACGGCCAACGCCTGATGATCGCCGAAATAGCCAAGGTCCTCGGTGCCATCGACACCGACGATGAAGGCCGGCGCAGTGGCGACCCCGCGATTGTCGCGGTGGAAGCCGGCACCGGTACCGGCAAAACCGTGGCCTACAGCCTGGCGGCCATCCCCACCGCGAAGGCCGCCGGCAAGCGTCTGGTGATCGCCACGGCCACCGTGGCCCTGCAAGAGCAGATCGTCTACAAGGATTTGCCCGACCTGATGCGCAACAGCGGACTGAATTTCAGCTTCGCCCTGGCCAAGGGCCGCGGGCGCTACATGTGCCTGTCCAAGCTCGACATGTTGCTCCAGGAAGGTCACGCGCAGACTGCCACCGCGCAGCTGTTCGAAGAGGAAGGCTTCAAGATCGAGGTCGATGAAGCCAGCCAGAAGCTGTTCACCAGCATGATCGAGAAGCTCGCCGGCAATAAGTGGGACGGCGACCGCGACAGTTGGTCGACAGCGCTGGAAGACGCCGACTGGGCGCGCCTGACTACCGATCACAGCCAGTGCACCAACCGTCATTGCCCGAACTTCGGCCAGTGCGCCTTCTACAAGGCCCGCGAAGGTATGGGCAAAGTCGACGTGATTGTTACCAACCACGACATGGTCCTGGCCGACCTGGCTCTGGGCGGCGGCGCGGTTCTGCCCGATCCGCGGGACACCATCTACGTATTCGACGAAGGCCATCACCTGCCGGACAAGGCTATCGGTCACTTCGCTCACTACACGCGTCTGCGTTCCACTGCCGACTGGCTGGAAACCACCGCCAAGAACCTCACCAAATTGCTCGCCCAGCACCCCTTGCCGGGGGATCTGGGCAAGTTGATCGAGCAGGTGCCGGAGCTGGCGCGGGAGATCAAGACCCAGCAGCAGTTCATGTTCAGCGCCTGTGAGCAAGCCGCCGACTTCAAGCCCGGCGAAGACGTCGAAGGCCGTGAGCGCCCACGTCACCGTTTCGTCGGCGGGGTGATTCCCGAGCACATGCGCGAAATGGGCATCGAGCTGAAGAAGGGCTTTGCCCGCCTGACCGACCTGTTCACCCGGCTCACCGAACTGCTCAAGGAAGGCATGGACGGCGAGGTCAATATCGGCATCGCCAGCAACCAGGCCGAAGAGTGGTATCCGCTGTTCGGCAGCCTGTTGTCGCGTTCTTCGGGCAATTGGGAGTTGTGGACCGCTTTCACTGTCGAAGACCCGGAAGACAACCCGCCCATGGCCCGTTGGCTGACCCTGGCCGAAAGCGGTTCGCTGTTCGATATCGAGGTCAATGCCAGCCCGATCCTCGCGGCGGACATGCTCCGGCGCAACCTGTGGAACGTGGCCTACGGGGCGCTGGTGACATCGGCGACCCTGACCGCTCTCGGCACTTTCGACCGCTTCCGCATGCGTGCCGGCCTGCCTAAAACAGCCGTCACCGCGGTGGTCCCGAGCCCGTTCCATCACGCCGACGCCGGTGTGCTGCGGGTGCCGGACCTGAAAGCCGACCCGCGTGACGCGCCGGCCCACACCGCGGCGATCATTCGCGACTTGCCGCAACTGGTAGAAGGCTCCCGTGGCACCCTGGTGCTGTTCTCCTCTCGCAAGCAGATGCAGGACGTGTTCGACGGTCTGGATCGCGACTGGCGCAAGCAAGTGTTCATTCAAGGCAACCTGTCGAAGCAGGAAACCCTGAACAAGCACAAGGCGCGAGTTGATGGCGGGGATTCGAGCGTGCTGTTCGGTCTGGCGAGTTTCGCCGAAGGTGTGGATTTGCCCGGTGCCTACTGCGAGCACGTGGTGATCGCCAAGATTCCGTTCTCGGTGCCCGACGATCCTGTCGAAGCGGCCCTGGCGGAATGGATCGAGGCTCGCGGTGGCAATCCGTTCATGGAAATCTCCGTGCCGGACGCTTCGCTGAAACTGGTCCAGGCCTGCGGTCGCTTGCTGCGGACCGAAGAAGACCGCGGCACCATCACCTTGCTCGACCGCCGTCTGGTCACGCAGCGCTACGGCAAAGCTATTCTCAATGCATTGCCGCCATTCCGTCGTGAAATTTCCTGATGCACCGGTGGGCAAATAGGCCCGCCGCGTTGTCTACCTCACTGCCACCGCTTTTCCACTGGCCCATTGATGGTCGCTTGGGAGATCCACGTTCCTATGATTCGCCGTTCGTTGCCTGCTGTTTTTGCCTTGATGTTCGCAGCCCCTTTGCTGGCAGCCCCTGCCGGCCAGCAAACGTTGTTCAACTTTGTGCGTCCCGCCGACGTGGTTCAGGTGGCGACGCAGGACGCCAGCCTGCCGCAATCGAACGCGGAGCAAACGGCCGAAGGCGAAGTGCTGCGTCGCGTGACTTTTAATCCGGTCGCCCAGCCGACCTTGCGCCTGACGCCGCAGACCGGTGCCTGGGACTGGTCGCAGTCGGGCGTCATGAGCCTGCGGATCCAGAGCGCGATGAACTGGGCCGTGACCTTGTACGTGAAAATCCAGAGCAACGACGGCAAGACCTTGCTCAGCCGTGTCGATCTGCCGGCCGGCCCTGCGCAAACCCTGCTGGTACCACTGCAACCGAGTTCACCTTTGAGCCAGGGCATGAAAGCCGGCCCGCCGATGCCGATCACCTTCGAAGGCCAGCGTGTATTGCTGGCCAGCAGCACCGGTGAGCTGGACCGCAGCCAAGTAGTGTCGGTGACCTTGTCGATGGATCAGCCGAAAGTCGCCCAAAGCATCCTGCTCGAGCGCTTCGGCGTGCAGGATGGCGAGGCGGTCACCAAGGCCGCTTATGGCGCTTTGGTGGATGCTTACGGCCAATCGACCCGGGCCAAGTGGCCGGAGAAGGTCAGCAGCGACGAGCAACTGAAGTCCGCGGCGGCCAAAGAACAGCAACAACTGAAAACCTGGCTGGCCGAGCGCGAGAAGCAGTCCCTGGACAAGTTCGGCGGCTGGACCAAAGGCCCGGCGTTCAAGGCCAGCGGCTTTTTCCGCACCGAAAAGCGTGACGGCCGCTGGTACCTGGTGACCCCGGAAGGGCATCCGTTCTATTCCCTCGGCGTCAACAGCGTGAACCCGAGCGTCAACCAGACCTACGTCGCCGGTCGCGAGTGGATGTTCGAGTCCTTGCCCAAACCCGACGAGCCTCTTGCCAGTTATTATGGTGAAGGCGACAACCGTGGCGGTAATGGCGCCGATCAGGGACGAGCCTACAATGTCGGGCGCTGGTACGATTTCTATGGCGCTAACCTGCAGCGTCTGTATGGCAAACCTTGCGCACCGGGCAGCGAGACCAAGGCCGGTGTCGCTGAAGCAGCCAAGGCCGATGCGGTCGAGGCGGCGACCGATAAGGCTGCCGAGCAATCAGCCGCTCCTGCGGCGACCGAATCCGCGGCTGGCGTTGCCGACGCGGCCAAGACCGGCGCCGTTGAAGCGTCAGTCGAAAAAGCGGCCGAGCAAACGGCCGCCGAGCCCTGCAAAGTGGTTTTCGACGAACAACGCTGGGCCAGTCATACCCTCGATCGCCTGCAAGCCTGGGGTTTCAACACCCTTGGCAACTGGAGCGCCCCGGGGTTTGGCAACGCGGACCGAGTGCCATACACCTTGCCGCTGTCGATCGTCGGCGATTACGCCAGCATCAGCACCGGTACCGATTGGTGGGGCGGCATGCCTGACCCGTTCGATCCGCGTTTCGCCATGGCCACCGAACGCGCCGTGGCCATCGCCGCCCGCGACCATCGCGACGATCCGTGGCTGATCGGTTACTTCGCCGATAACGAACTGGCTTGGGCAGGTCCCGGCGCTGACCCGAAGGCCCGTTATGCGTTGGCCTATGGCACTTTGAAAATGACCACCGATGTACCGGCCAAACGTGCCTTCCTCAAACAACTGCGTGACAAGTACCGCAACCAGGCGGGCCTTTCCAAAGCATGGGGCATTGATCTGCCGGCCTGGGAGTTGATGGAAGACCCGGGTTTCGTGCCGCCGCAGCCGAGCGCCGAATACCCGGAAATCGAAGCCGACTTCAAATACTTCCAGAAAGTCTTCGCCGACACGTACTTCAAAACCGTCTCCGATTCGCTCAAGTGGCATGCGCCGAACCAGTTATTACTGGGTGGCCGTTTTGCCGTCAGCACCCCGGAAGCCGTCGAGTCCTGCGCGCAATACTGCGACGTGTTGAGCTTCAATATGTACACCCTGCAACCTCAGGACGGTTATGACTTCGCCAGACTGCGCAGCCTGGACAAACCGGTGCTGATTACCGAGTTCAACTTCGGATCAAAGGATCGCGGCCCGTTCTGGGGGGGCGTGACGCAACTGGCGAAAGAAGAAGATCGCGGCCCGGCTTACGCCAACTTCCTCAAACAAGCGATGAGCGAACCGTCGATTGTCGGGGTGCACTGGTTCCAGTACCTCGATCAACCGGTGACCGGTCGCCTGCTGGACGGCGAGAACGGTCACTTCGGTCTGGTGGGCATTACCGATCTGCCGTTCCAGGGCTTTGTCGACACTGTGCGCAAAAGCAATTTGCAGGCTGTCGATCAGCTCGGCAAAGAGGCCGAGAAGGCCAGGGCCGAGGCGGAAAAAGCCACCGAGAACCACGAGGGCGAGGGCGGCAAGCAAGGTGCTGCCGACAAGGGGGCGGAGCAGGGCGCCGGCCATGCGGGTGGGCATTCGGGCAATGGTCATTGAGTCTGATACACCACAGGGATCGCACCATCGATGTCTGAGGCATTCTCAAGGCCGGGCGACCGCCCGGCCCAACCCTGTTCCCAAAACCCTCAAGGGCTGGAACAATGCGGGCCACTTTGTAGAGCGTTTATCCGGGAGAGTTGCGGGTGCAGATTCAGGGTCATTACGAGCTTAAGTTCGAAGCGGTGCGCGAAGCTTTTGCGGCGCTGTTCGACGATCCTCAGGAGCGTGGCGCGGCGTTGTGCATCCGGATTGGCGGGGAAACCGTTCTCGACCTCTGGGGCGGTACCTCCGACAAGGACGGCACCGAAGCCTGGCACAGCGACACCATTGCCAACCTGTTTTCCTGCACCAAGACCTTCACCGCCGTGACCGCGCTGCAACTGGTGGCCGAAGGCAAGCTGCAACTGGATGCTCCAGTCGCTCGCTACTGGCCCGAGTTCGCTGCCGCCGGCAAAGAATCCGTGACCCTGCGCCACTTGCTCTGCCATCAGGCCGGCCTGCCTGCTTTGCGCGAGTTGCTGGCCCCTGAGGCACTTTACGACTGGCAGACCATGGTCGATGCCCTGGCCGCCGAAGCGCCGTGGTGGACGCCAGGTGAAGGTCACGGTTATGCGGCGATCACCTATGGCTGGCTGGTCGGTGAGTTGCTGCGTCGCGCCGATGGTCGTGGGCCGGGTGAGTCCATCGTGGCACGGGTCGCGAAGCCTTTGGGGCTGGACTTCCACGTCGGCCTCGCCGACAAAGAGTTCCATCGCGTGGCACATATTGCCCGTAGCAAGGGCAACCTCGGCGATGCCGCGGCCCAGCGCTTGCTGCAAGTGACCATGCGTGAGCCGACGGCCATGAGCACCCGGGCCTTCACCAACCCACCGTCTATAATGACCAGCACCAACAAACCGGAATGGCGGCGCATGCAGCAGCCGGCCGCCAATGGCCATGGCAATGCCCGCAGCCTGGCCGGGTTCTACGCCGGTCTGCTCGATGGCAGCCTGCTGGAAAGCGAAATGCTCGACGAGCTGACCCGCGAACACAGCGTCGGCGAAGACAAGACTTTATTGACCAGGACCCGCTTCGGCCTGGGTTGCATGCTCGATCAACCGGACGTACCCAACGCCACCTACGGCCTCGGCCCACGGGCGTTCGGTCACCCCGGCGCCGGCGGCTCCATCGGTTTTGCTGACCCAGAATACGATGTGGCCTTCGGCTTTGTGACAAATACCCTGGGGCCGTACGTCTTGATGGATCCACGAGCCCAAAAGCTTGTGCGAGTACTGGCCACTTGTCTGTAAATCACGCTTAAGGGGGCCAGGGCCGGAACCCGAAAGCCTTTGTGGTTTCAAAGCGCTGTTTATCCGGGCTAACCCGGTCTGATTCTTCATTACTTCATTTTGTGGATATCCAATGTCATCCAATAAAACTCTCGCCCTGGCCCTGTGCTTCGCTATCACCGGTTGCGCACAAACCCCACAAAATGACGCAGACGGCGGCAGCTGGTGGCCGTTCGGCTCTTCCGACAAGGTTGCGACCAAAGACCCAGCCCCAGCCCCGCTGAAACCTGCTGCAACAGCACCCGTCGCCAAGGCTGACAGCGCATCCCCTTGGTACTGGCCGTTCGGTTCCGATGACGCTGCCGACAAAGTGGCCAAACTGGACGTGAAACCGGAAATTAAACCTGAAGCCAAGCCGGCCGTTGCAGCCAAGGCTGAAGCTGATGCTGGTGGCAATTGGTGGTGGCCGTTCGGCGGCAAGGAGCAGAGCACCGCTAAGGCCGTGCCGATGCCCGACCCGAAAGTCACCCAGGCCTGGCTCGACGACTACGAACCGCGCCTGCGCGAAGCGATCAAGGACAGCAACCTGAAACTTGAGCGCCGCGAGAACGTGCTGGTCGTCACGGCACCGGTAGAAGGCTCGTTCAACCCTGACCGTCCGTCCATGCTGCTGCCGGTGACCCTCGGCCCGTTCACCCGTGTCGCGAAAATCCTCGAAGTCGATCCAAAGACTGCCGTGCTGGTACTCGGTCACAGTGATACGTCGGGCGCCGCACCGGCCAACGTGAAGCTGAGCCAGGAACGCGCCCAGGCAGTGGCGGCGATCTTCCGTCTCAGCGGTCTGCAGCGTGATCGCCTGATGCTGCGCGGCATGGGTGGTGAGGCTCCGCGTGCCGCCAACGACAGTTCTGAAGGTCGTGCCTTGAACCGTCGCGTCGAGCTGTTGGTGACCCCGGCAAATACCATGGTCGCGTTGCTGAGCAAGTACAACATGCCGGCTCCTGCACCGGTGAAAACCATGATCGCTGCGCAAGACATCAAGCCAGTGGCCAAGCCTGTGACCCCGGCGCCTGCTGCGAAGAAAGCGGCTGTCCCGGCGACGAAAAAGGCACCGGCCAAGAAAGCAGCCGCCAAGGCTCCAGCCAAAAAAGCAGTGGTGAAAAAGACTGCGCCCGCTAAAGCCGCTGTCGATACCAAGAAAGTCGCTGTCGCCGATGACACAAAGAAGTGATTCGTTAACCAAAAGGAATGCGCCATGACCCGGCCCTTGGCAGATATGCGTCGCGACTACACCCGAGATGGCCTGACCGAGGCGCAAGCCCCGGCCGAGCCGTTCGCGCTGTTCCATCAGTGGTTTGCCGATGCGGTGAAAACCGAGCAGGTGCCGGTGGAGGCGAATGCCATGACGCTGGCCACCGTCGATCAGGACGGTCGGCCGCATTGCCGTATTCTGCTGCTCAAGGGCCTGGACGAGCAGGGCTTCACCTTCTTCACCAACTACGAAAGCGACAAGGGTCAGCAACTGGCAGCCAATCCATTTGCGGCCATGACGTTCTTCTGGCCGGCCCTGGAGCGCCAGGTGCGCATCGAAGGGCGGGTGGTGAAGGTCACGCCTGAAGAGTCCGACGCTTATTATCAGGTTCGTCCTCTGGGCAGTCGTCTCGGTGCCTGGGCCTCGCCCCAGAGCCGGGTGATCGCCGATCGCGGCGAACTGGAAGCGCTGCTCAAGAACACCGAGCAACGTTTCAGCGATACTCAGCCTCACTGCCCCGAGCATTGGGGCGGTTATCGCTTGCTACCCGAGCGCATCGAATTCTGGCAGGGCCGTCCGAGCCGTCTGCACGATCGCCTCAACTACCGCTTGCAAGGCGCCGACTGGGTTCGGGAACGCCTGGCGCCGTAAATAGTCTACCGATCGGGATACCCTGCCGCAGCGGCCTCCAGCCACTGAGGCAGGTCCCGCCGCTTGATCTTCTGCGTTTGAGCGTTCGCCAGTTGCTGGAGCATAAAGGCTCTTTTCTGTTGGTCTTTACCCGCCAGTGACAACGCCAGATCGCGGTCCATCCAGCGTTTGATCCGCACGTACAGCCACCAATGGAAGTACAAGCCGGCGACGGTCGTGACGACAATGATGAAGTAATCCATGAAAATCCTTGGGTCAGCGGCGCAGATTTTGTAATTTGACGCTACTGTGTGGTGAGTTCGAAAAAGCGCCTGTATCGGGCCTGAATGAAACCAATTTTATCCGGGTGAAGTCGTGACAGGCGTCAAGCTGCGGAGTTTAATGGATACCTGTCCTATGGAGTTTGATGCTATGCGTAAGTCTGTTCTGCTGGTTGCTTCCTTTTCCACGATGGCGATGTTGCTCACTGGCTGCCAATCGAGCTTGACCGGTGACTCCTACTCCCGTGACGAAGCGCGTCGTGTGCAGACGATTCGCATGGGTACCATCGAAGCTCTGCGTCCGGTGAAAATCGAAGGCACCAAAACCCCAATCGGTAGCGCCGCTGGTGCAGTCGTGGGTGGTGTCGGCGGTAGCGCCATCGGCGGTGGTCGCGGCAGTATCGTCGCAGCGGTCATCGGCGCTGTCGCCGGCGGCCTGATGGGCTCGGCTGCCGAAGAAGGCCTGACCCGTACGCAAGGTGTTGAAATCACCGTGCGCGAAGACGATGGCAGCATGCGCGCCTACGTGCAGGAAGTTCAGCCAAACGAAGTGTTCCGTGTGGGTGAGCGGGTGCGGATCGCCACTGTTGATGGTACGAGCCGCGTTGCGCACTAAGCGGAACGGGTAACACAAAACCCCGATCAGGTGACTGGTCGGGGTTTTTTGTGTCTGCTGCTTTCAGTGACGTCAGATTCAATATCGTTAGTTTTGGCAAAGTCCCATGTAGTACACCAAGTCGTCTCTGAAAGAGTCGCCAACCAGTTCCATAATCGTGCTGACTTGAGGTGGGGATAATTTGTGCTCGCCCATGGGGACATCCCACAAGGTTGGCCGGTCCATAACGTTAAGCACCGCCCGCTCTAAGGCCCGCGGCACATCTTTTTCGTACTGCAATGAATCGTCCGGGTTTGGTTCGTCGAAGAAACCGGTGATTACGATAAATATCATTCTTGTGCTGTCGCTTGGTTGGGGGCGTTGAGTGATTGTTCAGGGGCCGCGCCGGTACCGATGAAATATTCCAAGCCTTCGGGGAAGTTGGGGAATTACCATACTTGCCGATATCGGAACGCAACCTGGTAATCAAAAGCGGCAGTATTAATCTTATGCTTGAACAGAGGCTGAAGCTCTGGCACCCACGCCGATAAAACATCAAATCCACCGTCGTAGATTTCGCTTTCCGCCATCAAGCCTAATGCTTCGATGATTGAACCATCGTCGCCAAGGTCTGCGGAGTACTCCTTTCCTTCCGCTATTTCCGTTTCCTTGTCATACCAATCCAATCTGACTTTCAGTCCCATGCCATCCTCACAAGTACTTTTTAATGCTGCGGTTTTTCTTGGGCGGATCTATTTGCTCGCCTGTTGTATGGTCGAACGAGCCTAGATGGCTTCCATCGCTTGCACGATAAGCTTCCAGCTCCCCGTGCAAAGAGTCCCATTCATAAATTGTTCGACCTTTGGCATCAATCCAACGCTCTCGAAGTCCACCACCCCCTTGTCGTGGGGTTTTCTTTTTTGCTACTTTCAAACCCGAGAAGCCAGTGATTTCCTCTGTTTCAGGTGCAGAGTGATAGTCGTGATCGGGGTTAGGAATTCGTCTTCCAGCAACACTCACCACAATATAAACCGGCACCACCCCCGAATCCGCTGGAAACACCAGAATGAAATCCTTGTACTCAGGCGGGTACACCGGGTTCACGATGATGCTGTCAGCCGCCTTCGTCGGCGGGTAAACCCAGATGTGCGGTGCTTGCGGTGCGGCTTCCAGCGCGGGGATGCCGAGGATGTTTGAACCGTCCTCGGCCGGTGTCCAGATCAGCTCAACGCCATCCCCAAGATCAGCCACCTGCTGACTGCCGCGCAAGGTGAATTGCGCGACATCGACCATTTCCCAGTCACGGTTTTTGCCGGTGTAGAACCCGTATCCCTTGAGACTGCCGTCAGCCTGTTGCTCGACCCGCAGGCGCACGCGGGTGCGGGCCTGATTAAGGGCGCGCAATTGGTCTTCGGTGTAGAGCGAGCTGTCGCCAAGGCTCGACGGTATGACCAGGGCCACCAAGCCTGCCAAGGTGGCCGCAGCGGTGCTGGCGGCGACTGCGGGCAGTGCGGCGAACGCTGAGCCGGCCAAAGCAAAGCTGCCGAAACCTGCCGGAATCGCAGTGCTACTGATTTTCTTGAGCGGCACGACACCGCTTTCATCGGCCTCGCGAGCGCCGAGCAGAACCAGCTCGCCGTAATCTTTCAGGCTGTCAGTCGGAATAACGCCGGAGGGAGTCGTGTAGTCGATGATTGCGTCGGGCAGCTTGCAGGACTTGGCGAACACGCATCCGGCGCGGCCAACGTCATCCTTTTTCGCAGCGACTTGAAGGCTGTCTTCGAAGGCCTGCTGCCTGGCGAGCATGGCGTCGTAGGCATTTTGCCTGGCGTCCCGCTCCGCCAACTCGGTGGCCGTCATGTAGCGGTGGGTGACGTGATGCCCGTCGCCTGACGGTGGGTTTTGAACCCGGGGAATGTCCTTGTTGCCAGCCACTGATTGTCCCTTCGCTCGTCCATCGGCAACCCCCGAAAGAGGGGCTGCGCGACGTTAACGAACGTGGCTAATCGTGGCTGTAGGACGAATCCTGAATGTCGCTAAGAGTGTTCTCTATCGTTCAGGACTGCAGTGCAGTGCTCTTGCGACTCGCCGCCGCCGTCACTGCATAACCGATCAATGCCGCCAGAATTGAGCCGGTCAGAATCCCCATTCGATCCATCCCGGCGTATTCACTGGTGCCGGGCACGAAGGCCAGGGAACCGACAAACAGGCTCATGGTGAAACCGATGCCGCAGAGGATCGCAACACCCAATACCTGACCCCAGTTGGCGCCTTGGGGCAGGGTGGCGATGCCGATTTTTACCGCCAGCCAGGTCAGGCCGTAGACACCGATGGTCTTGCCCAGCAGCAGGCCGACGGCGATGCCCATCGGCACGTCGTGGGTGAAGCTTTCGACGGTCACGCCGCTCAGGGACAGGCCGGCATTGGCGAAGGCAAACAGCGGCAGGATGCCGTAGGCCACCCACGGATGCAGGGCATGTTCCAGAGTCAGCAGCGGTGAAGGCTCGGCGTTTTTTGTGCGCAGGGGAATGCAGAAGGCCAGGGTTACACCGGCCAGCGTGGCGTGCACACCGCTCTTGAGCACACAGACCCAGAGGATCAGGCCGATGATCATGTACGGCCCTAGCTTCACCACGCCGAGTCGATTCATCCCGATCAAGGCCGCGATGCAGGCCGCAGCCAGCGCCAGGGACAAGGTCGACAGTGCGCCGGAATAGAAGATCGCGATGATGATGATCGCGCCCAGGTCGTCGATGATTGCCAGGGTCATCAGGAACAGTTTCAGCGACACCGGCACGCGTTTGCCCAGCAGGGCCAGTACGCCGAGGGCGAAGGCGATGTCGGTGGCGGTCGGGATCGCCCAGCCACTCAAGGCAGGCGGGTTGTCGCGATTGAGGAACCAGTAGATCAGCGCCGGTACCACCATGCCGCCAATCGCCGCCGCGCCGGGCAACACGATCTGCGATGGTTTCGACAGTTGGCCGTCGAGAACCTCACGTTTCACTTCCAGGCCGATCAGCAGGAAGAACAGGGCCATCAGGCCATCGTTGATCCACAGCAGCAGCGGCTTGGCGATCTTCAGCGCGCCGATCTGAGCCACCACGGGGGTGTCCAGCAAGCCGCTATAGAGCCACGACAGCGATGAGTTGTTGATGATCAAGGCGAGAGCGGCCGCGGCGATCAATAACAGACCGCTGGCAGCTTCCAACTGAAAGAAACGCGTGAACGTGCTACGCAGAGGCAAGGTCGCTCTCCATCGATGAATTCAAAAGGTGGCACACCCTAACCCGTACCGTTAGTTGTTAAAACAAAAGTTATATTCTTTTTTGTTATATAGCGTTACAACGTCGGCAGTCAGGAAAGGCCAGAGCCTAGCAGTTGCCGAACGTATTGGACCTCAGCTGTATCTGTGCATGATGTAGGTTCTTTCCTAAGCTTGTGGGCTGAGGCTTGCGACAAGGCCGATTCTTTGCCTGATTCAACGAGAAAACCATCATGAGCGACAATCGACAGTGGGCCCGCGAAGCCATCCGGATCATCGAAGCCGACTTCCAGCGCAGCGCCGATACCCACCTGATCCCCTTGCCGCTGCCGGGGTTGCCGGGCATCGAGTTGTATTTCAAGGATGAGTCGAGCCATCCCACCGGCAGCCTGAAACATCGGCTGGCGCGCTCGTTGTTCCTCTACGCCCTGTGTAACGGCTGGCTCAAACCCGGTGCGCCAGTGATCGAAGCCTCCAGCGGTTCGACGGCGATTTCCGAGGCGTACTTCGCCCGGTTGCTGGGGTTGCCGTTCATTGCGGTGATGCCCGCGACCACGTCCAAGGAGAAGATCGCGCAGATCGCTTTTTATGGTGGCAAGAGCCATTTGGTGGACGATCCGACGCAGATTTACGCCGAGTCCGAACGCCTGGCTCGCGAACACGATGGGCACTTCATCGACCAGTTCACCTACGCCGAGCGCGCCACCGACTGGCGGGCGAACAACAACATCGCTGAATCGATCTTCCAGCAGATGCGTTTCGAGCAGCACCCGGAACCGAGCTGGCTGATTTCCAGCCCCGGCACCGGAGGCACTACCGCGACGCTCGGCCGTTACGTGCGCTATAGCCAGCATTGCACCCGCGTGCTGTGCGCCGATGCCGAGCGTTCGGTGTTCTTCGATTATTACCAGACCGGTGATGCCAGCCTGCGCCTGGATTGCGGGTCACGGATTGAAGGCATTGGTCGGCCGCGGGTGGAAGCGTCGTTCCTGCCCAAGGTGATCGATGCGATGGTCAAAGTACCGGACGCGTTGTCGCTGGCGGCCATGCATTACCTGGCGCAGCGTTTGGGGCGACGGGTCGGCGGATCGAGCGGGACCAACCTGATCGGCGCCTTGATGGCAGCCCAGCAGATGGTGGCGGCGGGGGAGTCGGGGTCGATCGTGGCGATTTTGTGCGATGGCGGCGAGCGCTATGCCACCACCTATTACGATCAGGCCTGGCTCAAGGCCCAGGGGTATGAGTTGAGTGGTTTGATGGATGCCGTGGCGGCGAGTGTCGAGCGCGGCGAGCCGCTGCCATCGACGGTACTACGCGCCAACATCTGACACACCGAAACCAAATGTGGGAGCGGGCTTGCTCGCGAATACGGTTTCACATTCAACAGAGATGTTGGCTGATCCACCGCTTTCGCGAGCAAGCCCGCTCCCACATTTAAATTGGGTCAGGCCTCGAGGCCAAGGATGTCGCGGGCCACCGCTTCGGCTATCCGAATACCGTCGACGCCCGCCGACAGAATCCCGCCCGCATAACCCGCGCCTTCACCGGCCGGGAACAAGCCTTTCACGTTCAGGCTCTGCATCGACTCGTTACGGGTAATCCGCAGCGGCGATGACGTGCGCGTCTCGATCCCGGTCAACACGGCGTCGTGCAACGAGTAGCCACGAATCTGCTTCTCGAACGCCGGCAAGGCTTCGCGAATCGCTTCGATGGCGAACGCCGGCAAAGCCAGGGCCAAATCGCCCAAGGCAACACCCGGCTTGTAGGACGGCTCGACGCTGCCCAACTCAGTCGACGGTTTGCCGGCAATGAAGTCGCCAACCAGTTGCGCCGGCGCTTCGTAATTGCTGCCGCCCAGCACAAAGGCGTGGGATTCCAGGCGTTCCTGCAACTCGATGCCAGCCAGCGGACCACCTGGATAATCGACTTCCGGGGTGATCCCGACGACGATCCCGGAGTTGGCGTTGCGCTCGTTACGCGAGTACTGGCTCATGCCGTTGGTGACCACGCGATTCGGCTCGGAGGTCGCCGCCACCACGGTGCCGCCCGGGCACATGCAGAAGCTGTAGACCGAGCGTCCGTTGCTGGCGTGGTGCACCAGCTTGTAGTCGGCAGCGCCGAGTTTCGGGTGCCCGGCGTATTTGCCCAGGCGCGCGCGGTCGATCAGCGACTGCGGGTGCTCGATGCGGAAGCCCACCGAGAACGGCTTGGCTTCCATGTACACGCCACGGCCGTGGAGCATGCGGAAGGTGTCCCGGGCGCTGTGGCCGAGGGCCAGAATCACGTGTTTCGAATGGATCTGCTCGCCGCCATTGAGCTCGACGCCGACCAGTTGGCCGTCCTCGATCAACACATCGGTGACGCGCTGCTGGAAGCGCACTTCGCCGCCCATGGCGCGAATCTGCTCACGCATGTTTTCCACTACACCGGTGAGACGGAATGTACCGATGTGCGGTTTGCTGACGTAGAGGATTTCTTCCGGCGCGCCGGCCTTGACGAACTCGTGCAAGACTTTGCGACCGATGAATTTCGGGTCCTTGATCTGGCTGTAGAGCTTGCCGTCGGAGAACGTACCCGCGCCGCCTTCACCGAACTGTACGTTGGATTCGGGGTTGAGCACGCTTTTACGCCACAGGCCCCAAGTGTCCTTGGTGCGCTGACGCACTTCGGTGCCACGTTCGAGGATGATCGGCTTGAAGCCCATTTGCGCCAGCAGCAGCCCGGCGAAGATCCCGCACGGGCCGAAACCCACGACGACAGGACGTTGCTCAAGATCAGCCGGCGCCTGGCCGACCACTTTGTAGCTGACATCCGGCGCCACGTTGACGTTACGGTCATCGGCGAATGTGTGCAGCACCGACGCCTCATCGCGAACGTTGAGGTCGATGGTGTAGATGAAGCACAGTTCGGAGGACTTTTTGCGCGCATCGTAGCTGCGCTTGAACAAGGTGAAGTCGAGCAGGTCATCACTGGCGATGCCCAGACGCTGCACGATGGCAGGGCGCAGGTCTTCTTCGGGATGGTCGATCGGCAGCTTGAGTTCGGTGATTCGTAACATGACGGGATCCGGTTCGCGGGGCGCACAACTGCGCCAAGGCGTTTGAGGCCCGCGATTATAAGCCTCAAAGGATGATTCCCGTGAGGCTAAAACGATCAGTCGTTACGCGATCCGCCGAAATACCCACAGCCGCGTTGCACCTTGCCATCGATGCGCAGCTCGGCGCTCATGTGCTGCACGCTGCCGGTGCTGCTGTCGACGCAGCGTTGCGGCGCGACCCAGAGCTCGATGCGCTGATTATTGGCTTCGGTGCTGAGGTTGAAGCGGCCATCGCCCAGTTGCTCTTCAACATACGGCAGGGCCAAGGGCGGCTGACCGGCGCGGTCGATGACCATGCCCTTGCCGCTGACTTTGACGTTCCATTCAGGACCGTGGCCGGCGGCGCGCAGAATCAGCTGTTTGAAATTGGGATCGTCGCACGCCGTGCCCGAGCGCTCGACGCGATACAGCTGCTCCAGATCGAGTCGGCTATCGGCACCACTGGCAACGATCCGACCGCGCACGTCGGCAAACAATTTGCCCTGGTCGTCGGCCAGGGTTGCGGCCTCTTGCAGGACGCTGGTGCCGCCGGTGTCGTTGACCACATAACTGCGCTGCTCGTTGCACGGTTGGAACAGCAACTTGCCATCGGCCGCCGTCAACTGGCCCTGCATGCGGGTCTGGCCCACATGGGAAGCACTTTCGCGCGGGCCATCAAGCAACTGGCAGGCGGCGAACAGCGGAAGCAGGGCAACAAGCACTAAGGAACGGGCAACACGCATCTTTGAGTCTCCTGACAAGTGTCGCCACGTTACTTAGCCTGACCGCTCATCACAACCCTGCAATGTCCTCGCTTTCCTACAGGGCGTGTTTGGTTTAGCCGACGCGGTAAGTCTGGCCGGTCTGTAAGCCTTCCACGCTTTTTGCGTAGGCCAGTGCCACTTCGGCGGCGGGAACTGGTTTGAAACCACGGAAGTACGGGGCGTAGCTGCCCATGGCTTCGACCAGCACATTCGGGCTGACCGAGTTGATGCGCAGGCCGCGCGGCAGTTCGATCGCCGCTGCACGGACGAAGCTGTCCAGGGCGCCGTTGACCATGGAGGCCGAGCTGCCGGTACGAATCGGATCGTGGCTGAGGATGCCGGTGGTAAAGGTGAATGACGCACCGTCATTGGCGAATTCCCGGCCGATCAGCAGCAGGTTGACCTGGCCCATCAGCTTATCCCGCAAGCCGAGCTCGAAGTCTTGTTCGGTCATAGTCGCCAGCGGCACGAAGTTGACGCTGCCAGCGGCGCAGATCAGGGCATCAAAGTTGCCGGTCTGTTGGAACAATTTGCGGATCGAGGCGCTGTCACTGATGTCGACCTGGAACTCACCGCTTTTACGGCCGATACGGATGATTTCGTGGCGTTGGGACAGCTCATGGTCAATCGCCGAACCGACGGTGCCAGAGGCGCCAATCAAAAGAATTTTCATCGTGCTGTACCTGAATGGGTTGGATTGAATTTCAAGTTTAGAGTGGTTTTTTCCATTAATAAGCGGGCTAATAGGCAACCTTTGGTTTTCAAATGGAAACAATCCAATGAGCGAAATGGACGACCTGGCAGCGTTCGCGGTGTTGATCGAGGCGGGCAGTTTCACCTTGGCCGCCCAGCAACTGGGTTGTAGCAAAGGACAACTCTCCAAACGCATCAGCCTGCTGGAAACGCGGTTTGCCGTGGTGTTGCTGCAACGCACCACGCGCCGCTTGAGCCTGACGGCGGCGGGCGCGGCGTTGTTGCCGCAAGCCCAGGAACTGGTGATTCAAGTCGAGCGAGCGCGTCAGGCCTTGGCGCGATTGAAAGACGACATGGCCGGCCCGGTGCGGATGACGGTTCCGGTTTCACTGGGGGAGACCTTCTTTGACGGCGCGCTGCTGGAGTTTTCCCGGCAGTACCCCGAGGTGCAGATCGAACTGGAGCTCAACAATAACTACCGTGACCTCTCCCGGGACGGTTTCGACCTGGCGATCCGCTCGGAAGTGGCCAACGACGAACGCCTGGTCGCCCGACCGTTGCTGGCCTGGCACGAGATGACCTGCGCCAGCCCTGCGTACCTTGAGCGATTCGGTGAACCGCTGACGCCTCAGGCACTGGCGGAACACCGCTGCCTGCTCAACAGCCATTACAGCGGCCGGGAAGAATGGCTCTATCACCAACAGCACGAGTTACTGCGGGTGCGAGTGTCGGGGCCGTTCGCCAGCAATCACTACAACCTCTTGAAGAAGGCGGCGCTGGCGGATGCGGGCATTGCGCGTTTGCCGTCGTACTTGCTGCAAGAGGAATTGGCTGACGGGCGTTTGCGCTGGCTCCTGCGCGATTATCAGACCCGCAGCATGCCGATGTACCTGGTGCACCCGTATCAAGGCGGTTTGCCGAAACGCACTCAAGTGCTGGCGGATTATTTGATCGGTTGGTTCAAGCGCAGTGGGGAGGCGTTGGATCGACTTCAACGATGACGTCTCACCACGCAACCTCTGTGGGAGCGGGCTTGCTCGCGAAAGCGGTGTGTCAGCCAACATATCTGTTGAATGTGATACCGCTTTCGCGAGCAAGCCCGCTCCCACATTGGTTCTACATCGTCTGGAGTTCTGAGTAGGGATCAGCGGGCGTAACGCTTGGCAATCAGATGATCAATCGACAACTTGCCCGGCCCGGTAGCCATCAAGTACAGCAACACCGCCGCCCAGGTGCCGTGAGTCGGATAGGCATCGGGATATACAAACAGCTGAATAGTCAGCGTCATGCCCAGCAGTGCCAGCGCCGAAAAACGTGTGGCGAAACCAATCAGAATCAGCACCGGAAAGAAATGCTCGGCGAAGGCCGCCAGGTGCGCCGCCAGTTCCGGGGAGAGCAGCGGCAGGTGATATTCGCTCTGGAACAACGGAATAGTCGAGTCCGCCAGCCTTGGTACGCCGAGTTGAAACGTGCCGTCGATCAAGTCGATGGCCAGGCCTTCTACCTTGGTTTGCCCGGACTTCCAGAACACCGCGGCAATGGAAAAGCGCGCGATAAAGGCGATCAGGCTGTGGGGGATTTTTTCCAGCAGCGCGATGGCGCGGGCGATGGGGTTGTGATGGAGGTTCATGGCGATACCTTGTGGTTTAAATGGGTGATGACGTTGTGGCTGATCAGCAGCGCCAGGGTTTGGCTGAGGTCGAAGGCGGGCGCTGTCTCTAACGCTTGGGTCAGGGACTGGCCGTTTTGCAGGTTCTGAATGAAGGTGCCGGCGCCGTGGTCGATGGCGAAAACCTCAACCTCCAGACCATTGCGCAACACCAGCGCGTTTTGCCCGTGGTCGAGTTCGATCCCGGCCAGCGTCGCGTCCTGTTGATGCGCCGCCCAGATCGAGATCACGGCAAAAGCTGAAGTCAGCAGATTCAGGGAGGGATGAAACCCGACCGTCAGTTCGCTCAGCGCCTGCGGGTCCGACAGTGCGGCAGCAATCTGTTCATGGCGCAACGGCTGGGCGTCGGCGGCGTGATAGGCCTGAACGCGCAACCGCTCCAGCCGCGCCATGTCGGCCAGATAAGGCACGCTGGCTGCCGGTTCAAAGCGGTCAATGAACTCGGCGAAGTCCTTGCCGTAATCGTTGATGAGTGGGCCTTGAGGTGGGCAACGCTGTACATACAGCCCCGCCATCGCGCGGAAGAACTCATCGCCCACCAACTGCGAAACCACGGGGTAACTGTCGGCCAGGGCGTTGATCAGCGAGCTCTGCACATTGTTGCGATACACAGCGAAACGGCTGGCGGGATCGGCACCATTGGCGCTGAACAAACCCTCGGGGCAGGGCCGTTGCGGATCGAGCAGGGCGGTGGCAAACGCGGCTTGGGTGCTCATGACCGGCCCCCCGCGCAATGCAGCAACTCATCGGCCTGACGGGCTTCGGCATGCAGCACGCTGAAGGCTGGTAATTGGTTATCGCGCTCGATCAATGTGGCGATCGGGCCAACCCGTTCCAGCACCTGCCTGTACAGCGTCCATACCGCGTTATCGATGGGCGCACCGTGATCGTCGATCAGCAGACGGTCGCCGAGGCTGTCGGTATCTTCGGCAAACCCGGCCAGATGAATCTCTCCCACTGCATGCAGCGGCAGCGCGTCGATGTAGGCCAGCGGATCTCTTTGGTGATTGATGCAAGAGACGTAGATATTGTTGACGTCCAGTAGCAGCCCGCAGCCAGTGCGGCGAATGACTTCGCTGATGAAGTCGGCTTCATCGATTGTCGAGCGCTGGAACGCCAGATACGTCGCCGGGTTCTCCAGCAGCATCGGGCGTTTGAGGGTGCTCTGCAGCTGATCGATATGCTCGCAGACGCGGTTCAGCGTCGGCGCATCGTAGGCCAGGGGCAGCAGGTCATTGAGAAACACCGGGCCATGGCTGGACCAGGCCAGGTGTTCGGAAAAGGATTGGGGTTGATAGCGTTCGATCAGCGCGGCAAGCCTTTGCAGGTGCTGATTATCCAGCGGACCTTCGGCACCAATGGACAGGCCAACGCCGTGCAACGACAACGGATATTGCTCGCGGATCAACCCCAGAAAATGATGAAACGGGCCGCCGGCCACCATGTAGTTTTCGGCGTGGACTTCGAAGAAACCGATGTCCGGTTGTGCACCGAGCACTTCACGAAAGTGCTCGGTCTTGAGCCCCAGCCCGGAGCGGGGCGGGAGCCCGGAAGATAAAGGATTCATGGTCGACACTCAGGCTGGGTGCTGATTACGACTTGGCTTTGTAGGCTTCCAGCTGGCCGAAACCAGTTGGCGAGGTTTTGCTCATCGTGGTGGTGCAGGTGCCCTTAGGGACGAGTTTCCAGGCATTGGCCTGGTAGTCGGTTTTTGCAGTGCCGGCGCAAGTGGTGCCAGCGCCTGCGGCGCAATCGTTTTTGCCTTTCATGGCCACGCCGAAGCATTTTTCCATGTTGTCGTCAGCGGCATGGGCAGTGGAGACAGCGGCGATGCTCAGGGCAGAACCGAGGGCCAGAACCAGGGCGGTGGCGGACAGGGTGCGGGTGGTAGCAGTCATGATGTTTCTCCGAAAGTGAGCTTGGGTTGGCAAGCGTTTGTGCTTGCTTACTGCTCTAGAGAAACGACAGGGCGATGCGTTACAGCTCACCCCAAAACTTTTTCAGAAATTCTCGAAACGCACGAATTCCCTGTGGAAGCGGGCTTGCTCGCGAATGCAATCTGACATTCAACATAGGGGGGACTGACCCACCGCTTTCGCGAGCAAGCCCGCTCCCACATTGGATCTTTGTTGTTGTGAAGTTGGTGGCAGGCATAAAAAAACGGCCCGAAAGCCGTTTTTTGTTTACCGCCAAGGCTCAACCACCAAGATACGCTTCGCGCACTTTCGGGTCGGTCAACAGCGCTTCACCTGTCCCTGTCATCACTACACGGCCGTTTTCCAGCACGTAGGCACGGTCAGCGATTTTCAGGGCCTGGTTGGCGTTCTGCTCAACCAGGAACACCGTTACACCGTCCTTGCGCAGTTGTTCGATGATGTCGAAGATCTGCTGGATGATGATCGGTGCCAGGCCCAGCGATGGCTCGTCGAGCAGCAACAGCTTGGGCTTGCTCATCAGCGCACGACCGATGGCGAGCATTTGCTGTTCGCCGCCAGACATGGTGCCGCCGCGTTGGGCAAAGCGTTCTTTCAGGCGTGGGAAAAGTCCGAGGACCTTGTCCATCTGCTCCTGATAATCGCCCTTGTCGGTGAAGAATCCGCCCATGGCGAGGTTCTCTTCCACGGTCAGACGGGCAAACACCCGACGGCCTTCCGGGACCACTGCGATGCTTTTACGCATGATCTGCGACGAGTCCTGGCCGACGAGCTCTTCGCCCATGTAGCGGATGCTGCCGCTGTGGGCTTGCGGCGAACCGCAGAGGGTCATCAGCAGGGTCGACTTGCCGGCACCGTTGGCGCCGATCAGGGTCACGATCTCGCCCTGGCGGACTTCGACGTTGACGCTGTGCAGCGCCTGGATCTTGCCGTAGAAGGTGGAAACGTTTTCGAACTGCAGCATTTACGCTTCCCCCAGGTAGGCTTTGATCACTTCAGGATTGTCGCGGATCTGTTCCGGCGTACCGTCGGCCAGGGGCGTGCCCTGGTTGATCACGAAGATGTGGTCGGAAATGCTCATGACCAGTTTCATGTCGTGTTCGATCAGCAGCACGGTCACATCATGCTCTTCACGCAGGGTGCCGATCAGTGTCTTGAGGTCTTCGGTTTCCCGCGGGTTGAGGCCAGCGGCCGGTTCGTCGAGCATGAGAATCCGCGGACGGGTCATCATGCAGCGAGCGATTTCCAGACGACGTTGCTGACCGTAGGCCAGGGTGCCGGCCGGACGGTTGGCGAACTCCTTGAGGTTGACCTTTTCCAGCCAGTACTCGGCGTATTCCATCGCCTCGCGTTCGCTTCTGCGGAACGCCGGGGTCTTGAACAGGCCGGCCAGGAAGTTGGTGTTCAGGTGACGGTGTTGCGCGATCAAGAGGTTCTCGACTGCCGTCATGTCCTTGAATAGCCGCACGTTCTGGAAGGTGCGCACTACGCCTTTGAGGGCGATCTTGTGGCCCGGCAGGCCCTGGATCGGCTCGCCGTCCAGCACGATGCTGCCAGCGGTTGGCTGGTAGAAACCGGTCAGGCAGTTGAACACGGTGGTCTTGCCGGCGCCGTTGGGGCCGATCATCGATACCACTTGTTTCTCTTTGACGGTCAAGGCCACGCTGTTGACCGCCAACAGGCCGCCGAAGCGCATGCTCAGGCCGCTTACATTCAGGATCTCACGGCTCATTTGCGCAGCTCCATGTGGGGGCGTTGCATCGGCAGCAGACCTTGAGGACGCCAGATCATCATCAGCACCATCAAGGCGCCGAACATCAACATGCGGTATTCACTGAACTCACGCATCATTTCCGGCAACAGGATCATCACCGTGGCGGCGAGTACGACGCCCAGTTGCGAGCCCATGCCACCCAGCACCACGATGGCGAGGATGGTCGCCGATTCGATGAAGGTGAAGGACTCCGGTGTCACCAGGCCTTGGCGCGCGGCGAAGAAGCTACCGGCGAAACCGGCGAACGCAGCACCGAGGGTGAAGGCCGACAGCTTGATGACCGTAGGATTGAGACCCAATGCACGGCAGGCGATTTCGTCTTCACGCAACGCTTCCCAGGCACGGCCCAAGGGCATGCGCAGCAGACGGTTGATGACGAACAGGGCGAACAGCGACAACAACACCGCGATCAGGTAAAGGAAGATCACCTTGTTTACCGGGTTGTAGGTCAGGCCGAAGTACTCGTGGAAGGTCTGCAGTCCGTCTGCGGCAGTTCTATCGAAGGTCAGTCCGAAAAGCGTTGGCTTGGGAATGTTGCTGATGCCGTTCGGGCCGCCGGTGAGGTCGGTCAGGTTACGCAGGAACAGACGGATGATTTCACCGAAACCCAAGGTCACGATTGCCAGATAGTCACCGCGCAGACGCAGTACCGGGAAACCGAGCAGGAAGCCGAAGGTGGCTGCCATCATCCCGGCGATCGGCAGGCAGATCCAGAAGCTCAGGCCGTAGTAGTGCGACAGCAGCGCGTAGCTGTAGGCGCCCACGGCGTAGAAGCCGACGTAACCGAGGTCAAGCAGGCCAGCCAGGCCGACCACGATGTTCAAGCCCAGGCCGAGCATCACGTAGATCAGCACCAGAGTGGCGATGTCCACCGCTCCGCGGGAGCCGAAGAACGGCCAGACCAGAGAACCGATGATCAACGCGATGATGATCCAGCGCTGGGTGGTCGGCAGGGTCAGGAAGGTACTGGCCTTGGCCGGCATCACCGGCAGGTTGGGCGAGGCTTTCCAGGCCGAGCTGATCTGCTGGTCGAACAGCACCCGCAGAAACATCAACACCGAGCACACGGCGATGGTGATCAGCGTTGCAGTGCTGGTGCCATGGACTTCGAGGTTGATGCCGACAATGGTCAGTTTCAGACCGAGTACCGGGTAGGCAACAGCCCACACCAGCAAGGCGCTGAACAACGCCTGTTTAAGATTCCTAGTCATACTTTCTCAACCTCCGGACGGCCCAACAGGCCGGTTGGCCGGAACAACAACACCAGAACCAATAGACCGAACGCCACGACGTCCTTGTACTGGTCGCCGAAGATATCGGCACCAAAGGCTTCCGCCACCCCAAGCACCAGCCCGCCGAGCATCGCGCCGGGAATGCTGCCGATACCGCCCAATACTGCGGCGGTGAAGGCCTTGAGGCCGACCAGGAAACCGGCGTTCGGGTTGATCACGCCGTATTGCATGCTCAGCAGCACGGCCGCGATGGCCGCCAGTGCGGCACCGATGACGAAGGTCAGGGCGATGATGTTGTTGGTGTTGATACCCAAGAGGTTGGCCATCTTGATGTCTTCGGCACAGGCGCGGCAGGCGCGACCCAGGCGAGAGCGGGAGATGAACAGCGTCAGGCCGAGCATGGCGACCAGGGTCACCACGAACACCACGATTTGCATGTAGGAAATCAGCACTTCATGTGCGCCACCTGGCCCGATGGCGAAGTTGCCAGGGATCAGGTTGGAGATGGATTTGTCCTTGGAGTCTTGCGCCAGCAGAACCGTGTTCTGCAGGAAGATCGACATGCCAATGGCGGAAATCAGCGGGATCAGACGGTTGCTGCCGCGCAAGGGGCGGTAGGCGATCCGTTCGATGCTGTAACCGTAGGCACTGGTAACGACGATGGTCGCGATGAAAGCCGCGGTCATCAAGAGCGGGACACTGTCGAGTCCCAGCATGGCCAGCCCGGCGATGGCGATGAACGCCACGTAAGAGCCGATCATGTACACCTCGCCGTGGGCGAAGTTGATCATTCCAATGATGCCGTAAACCATCGTATAGCCGATGGCGATCAGGGCATACGTGCTGCCAATGGTCAGACCATTAACCAGCTGTTGGAAGAAGTGATAGATGTCAGGCATTACAGCGCTCCTAAAAACCTGATACGCATTTCACTGGTGGAGTCATTTTCCCGCTCGAGCCCCGTGGATCTGCATCCACTTCGAATTCGAGGTTTGCCAGCGAACCGCTGATGACGGTTTTGAGATTTTCAGGTGGGGAGACTGGCGGATCACGCCAGCGCGGCCCAATACGTTCGTAAAACAAAGCCCACGGCACGCCGTGGGCTTTATTGGCAGTCAGTCAGGCCAAGGCCTTACTGAGGCGAAACTTCAGTTTTAGGTTTGCCGAAGTGCCACTGGTAAACCACGAATTTGAAGTCCTTCAGGTCGCCCTTTTCGTCGAAAGACAGATCGCCGGTCGGGGTTTTGAACGTGCCTTTGTGGATAGCTTCAGCGACTTTGGCAGTGTCTTCGCTCTTGGCCGCCTTGATGCCTTCTGCGATGACTTGCACAGCCGAGTAGGACGGGAACACGAACGGACCGCTCGGGTCTTCTTTCTTGGCTTTGAACGCGTCAGCCAGGGCGATGTTGGCCGGATCCTGGTCGAAGGATTTCGGCAGGGTCACCAGCAGGCCTTCGGAAGCTTCCTTGGCGATCTGCGAAATGGAGTCGTTACCCACGCCTTCCGGACCCATGAACTTGGCTTTCAGGCCTTTTTCCTGGGATTGACGCAGGAGCAGACCCAGCTCCGGGTGGTAGCCGCCGTAGTAAACGAAGTCGACGTTGGCTTGCTTGAGCTTGGAGACCATCGAAGAGAAGTCTTTGTCGCCGGCGTTGATGCCTTCGAACACGGCAACCTTCACGCCTTTGGCTTCGAGGGTTTTCTTCACGGCGCTGGCGATGCCTTCACCGTATTGCTGTTTGTCGTGCAGCACAGCAACGATTTTCGGTTTTACGAAGTCGGCAATGTAGTTACCGGCGGCAGGGCCCTGGGCGCTGTCCAGACCGATGGTGCGGAAGATCATTTTGTAGCCGCGAGTGGTGATGTCCGGGCTGGTGGCAGCCGGAGTGATCATGATCACGCCTTCGTCTTCGTAAATGTCCGAAGCCGGTTGAGTGGAGCTGGAGCACAGGTGACCAACCACGAACTTGACGCCGTCGTTGACGACTTTGTTCGCTACAGCAACCGCTTGTTTTGGATCGCAGGCATCGTCGTATTCAACGGCTTCGAGTTTCTTGCCGTCGACGCCGCCCTTGGCGTTGATTTGTTCGATGGCCATTTTGGAGCCACTGAACTGCATGTCGCCGTATTGGGCTACAGGGCCGGTTTTAGGGCCGGCGATACCGATCTTGATGGTGTCAGCGGCGAACGAATGGCTGGCAACCCCGGCCAGAACCATAGCGGCAAACAGTTTTGAAATCTGCTTAGTAGCCTTAGTCATAGTGCTCCACTCTTACTGTTGTAGTTTTTATAGTCCTGGCGCCGTAGCAGCAGAACCGGGTCAGATATCGTTGATATCCTCCGGAAAATGCCCCCGGCAACTGTACCGGTACAGTGTAGAGCGCCGATTGTTAGCCTGGGAAGCTGGCGCCAGGGGGCAAAACCTGAGGGTGTCGCTTTATTGAAAGAAAAAGACAGAATCGCGGCGGGATGTTAGCTGGCTAATACTTGAATTCAGCAGCATTCCTTGGCTTTCCTGCGTTTTTCAATCGGTAACGCAATTGCATCCGGGTTTTTCTGGCGCAATACCGACGTTATTATTCACGTCGATTTTCTTTGCGGACAGAAACCCATGACTCAAGAACCTAGCACCCTCTATGCCAAACTGCTTGGTGAGACCGCATCTATTACCTGGAAAGAGTTGGAGCCGTTCTTCGCCAGGGGTGCCCTATTGTGGGTCGACCCAGGCCTGGATTTGATCGCTGCGGCAGAAGCAGTGGCAACCGATGAAGGCGAGAAAGTCGCTGCCTGGCTGGCCGCCGACAAGGTCGCCAAGCTGTCTGAAACGCGGGCGCTGGATCTTTTTGAACGTGATCCCGAGCTTTGGGCCGTAGTGGTTTCGCCATGGATTCTGATCCAGGAAAGGGCGACGAGCTGAGTGCTTGCACTTAATTGGTGCGCGGCTTTGCCGGTTAAAAGTGTGTAGCCGAGTAGCGTGATGGCATGTTGCCGTGGAGAAAGGCCACAGAAGGGTCTTGGCGAGGGTGACGTAAACGTAACGGGAACAGTTTATTGAGCAGCCGATGGGCTGCTTAATTGTTTCTGGATGTTGGTAAATCGGCGGCTGATGCGGTGAATGTCAGACCGCTTTCGCGAGCAAGCCCGCTCCCACATTATTTGATCGCATTCCTTCTGGAGGAACCCGGTTAAATGTGGGAGCGGGCTTGCTCGCGAATGGGCGCGCCGCTAACTAAGCGGTCTTGCCCGTATGATTATTAAGCGAAATAACCTTGGTCTTGCCAATCCGGTGACGGTAAATCTCGCGCAGATACTTGATCGCCTTCTTCACGCAATCCCGGGACAAACGAATGTCATTGATCGAGACAAACTTGTCCTTGTCGTTGATTAGCTCGCGGTACTTCTTCTCATACATCGGTTTGATCGCGTACCAATTGGTGTCGAGGATCTTCGCCGGGTTTTCGAATTCGTTGAGCAGTTCGTCGATGCGGTCTTCGTCGAAGTCTTCATTGATGATGAAGTCCAGGATCGAGTTGTCCAGCGTCTCGTCGAAGCGGTACGGGTTTTTCGCAAAGCAGCGCTTGATGAAGGCCACGATCAGGGTCAGGAAGTCGTCCGACAGGCACGGGCTCTTGGCGATCAGGGTGGTCAGCGACAGGTTGGCCGAGGCGCCGATCACCAGCGCATAACGCTTGAGCGTGGTGTTGGGGAACAGGCTGTTGAGGTGAGTCTTCAACCGGTTCAGGTCCATGTAGGACAGCTTGTAGTCTTTGGGCAGCGAAACAATCGACACCACCGACGAGCAATTCTTGAAGAAGTGCAGGTCGTGCAACGCGGCCGCGTCATAGCCCGAATTCTTGTACTGCTCAAGCGAAGCGCGATAGCGCTTGGACTCGATCGGCAGCAGGCTGATGCCTTCGATTGCCTGGGTGACCTTGTTGAAGTGCGGCAGGTCGATGGAGCGGAAGAACAGGTCGTCGATGTTCAGGCGCTGCGGCTCTTTCTCGAACACTTTGAACTTGTCGCTGCTTGGCGGCGGTGTTTCCGGCACCACGGACTCGGCATAGGCAATCGCCACTGGGCCGGCCAGGCTCATGAACAGGTCATTGGCGTCCAGGCGAATGGTTTCGCCAATGTCGATGCCGGCGCGACGGAAGTAGTTCTGGTCGTAGTCGGTGGTGACCGCCTGCGCCGTCAGAATGTTGAAGATCTGCTGTGAGATGTACTGGTTGGCGTGCTTTTCCATGGCATTGACATCAATGTTCTGGATGTTGCCGTCATCACTTTCTTCGGCATAACGCATGATGTCGTTGGAGATCAGCATCATCGCGTTCCATGGACGGATACGGCCCATGACGCTGGCTTCGCTGCTGTCTTCGTTGGCGAAGTTGTAGGAGAAGTCCCACTCTTCCGACAGGTATTTACACAGCAGGCGACCGGCGTTGATGTGCAGCGCCTCGGACATTTCGCTGCGGTGATCGGAAATGTTCGGCAGTACGCAAATACCGCTGGTGAAGATCGGCTCGAAGACGAAGGAATGACCGCTCTTGCTGTCGTGCTCGTCCATCGGCTTGGTGTCGAACGTCTTGTTCATGTACGAGTGCTGCTGGGCCAGGCCGAACTCCGAGGCCATGCCCGAACCGGTACCGCCGCCGGCACTGAAGATCGAGAAATACAGGCGCGACTGGTTGGCCTTGATCCCGCAGCTGTCGATCAGGTACGAGTGAATCATCTTCCAGTCAGGACTGGAAAACCGCTGGGTGTCCTTGTTCAGGATGATCTTGGCCAGGTACTGGCCGAGGATCGGCGCGTTACCGGCGCCACCGGCGTGGACTTCCGACAAGTCCATGATTTTCATTTTGCTGTAGTCGCGCAAAAAGCCGCTTTTTTCGCCCTTGCGCGAGAAGCGGATGCGACCGGCGATGTCTTTGTCCAAGTCGCCGAGCATCACCAGCGGTTCGACCAGGAACACCGGTTTGCTGGCCTTGTTCGGCCCCAGGCGCAGGTTATTGCGAATCCATTGTGCCGGGCTGTAGCCCTTTTCGGCGTAGCGTTTATCCGGCGACAGACGGTCTTCGTTGTTGAACTCGTTGAGGTAGAACTTGCGGGCGTTGTACACCAACTCCGCCACGTCCAGCGCGATGTTCGAACCACAACGGCCGAGGCCGATCAGGCACACCGACGGGAATTCCTGATCGCTGTGCTGTTCGTTGTCGCCTTCCAGGTGGGGCGGGCGCGGGAACACCATATCGCGCAGGCCGTCGAGGTTGTCGAGGATGCGGTCGGTATTGGTTTCGGTGAAGTACAAGTATTGCTGAGTCGCCAGCGGACGCGACGGGGTCAATGGCTTCGACGATGAAGGGCTGTTCGCCGCGGGGCTCAGGGTCAGGTCGGATACCGCGGTGGCCGGATTGTTTTTAGAAGTCATTGTGCGCCATATACCTGGACTGGTTGACTCGGCGACAAGTGTCATCGAGTCATCACGGAATGGGATCTCGCGTCTTTTCGCAGCGCGAATGTGGCCCAAGCGTCAGGGCCTGGGCCTGAGAGTCGCTCGGGGGAATCCTTTCCTTAATCATGATGAATCGGCCAATATTCGATGATCTTTAATCAAAAGGAGGCTAAATGATGGCAACGTTACCTGCGCTGGGGTTTGCCGGAATCGGTCTGATGGGCATGCCGATGTGCCGACGCCTGTTGGCGGCGGGTTATCCGCTGACGGTGTGGAACCGCAACCCGGCCAAGTGCGCAGCGCTGGTCGAGGCCGGCGCGCGGCAAGTGGCGACACCGGCTGAACTGTGTCAGCACGCGGACCTGGTGATGCTATGTCTGGCTGACATGGCTGTTGTACGTGAGGTGGTGTTTGGCGCGGCGGGCGTTGCCAAGGGTGCGAAAAGCGGACAGTTGCTGGTGGATTTTTCCAGCCTGGAACCCACCGCGACGCGGGAAATGGCGAGCGCATTAGCCAGTAAAACCGGTATGAGTTGGCTGGATGCGCCGGTGTCCGGTGGGGTGGTCGGGGCCGAAGCCGGCAGCCTGGCGATCATGGTCGGTGGCGAAGCGGCGGACCTTGCGCGCATGCGGCCGGTGTTGTTGACCCTTGGCCAGCGCGTGACTCACATGGGCGCCGTCGGTGCGGGGCAGGTGACCAAGGCCTGCAATCAGATGATCGTTGCCTGCAATGCCTTGGTCATTGCCGAAGTAGTGGCTCTGGCCGAGCGTTCCGGGGTCGACGCCCGCCTGATCGCCGAGGCGCTGGCCGGTGGTTTCGCCGATTCAAAACCGTTGCAGATTCTTGCGCCGCAAATGGCCGAAAGCCGTTTCGAACCCGTGAAATGGCACGTGCGCACGCTGCTCAAGGATTTGGACACCGCCGTGAAATTCTCCCGCGAACAAGGCTCGGCCACACCGATCAGCGGATTGGCCGCACAACTGATGCGCCTCCATGGGGGGCAGGGGTTTCTGGAAAAGGATCCGTCGACGCTAGTGCAGTTATACCGCGAGCCAGACTCAAAGGATTGATGGTGTGCGTGTGTTTGCGCTGGTTGATTTCGGCCAGCACCGGACGCAATTCGGCCAGCGGCACCGGACGGCTGAGCAGGTAGCCCTGAACGAAATCGCAGCCATGGCGTTCGAGAAAATCGAATTGCTCGAAGGTTTCGACGCCTTCGGTGACGACCTGCAAATGCAGGGTATGGGCCATGACGATAATGGCCTGGACGATCTCCATGTCCTGGGTGGCCTTGGGGATGTCCTGAATGAACGAGCGGTCGATCTTCAACGTGTTTAATGGCAGGCGCCTGAGGTAGGCCAGGGATGAATAGCCGGTGCCGAAGTCATCGATCGACAACGAGACCCCGAGGGCGCGAATCTGCCGCAGCAACACCAGGGTGTTGCTGATATTGCCCATCAGCGCATTTTCGGTCACTTCCAGTTCCAGTCGGTGTGGCGCCACCCCGAAGGCGTGCAAGGCGTGTTCGATTTCATCGGCCAGTTCTTCTCGCGCCAGGTTCAGGGGCGAGCAATTCACCGCAATTCGGAGTTCTTCGCAATCGTGCCGGGACAGCTCGCCCAAGTCTTCGCAGGCCTTGCGCAGCACCCAGTTGTCCAGATCGGCGATCAGGCCATTGGCTTCGGCAATGGCGATGAACCGATCTGGCGTGAGCAATCCGTGAACCGGGTGCTGCCAGCGAATCAGCGCTTCAAGTTTGGTGACCTGGCCGATTCTCAGGTCATAGATCGGCTGGTAATACAGCATCAACCCGATGTTTTCGCGCAGGGCGTGACGCAGCTCCTCTTCGAGTTGTAACTCCAGGGTGGCGCGGGTTTTCAGGTTTGAACTGAAAAAGTGCAGGGCGTTACGACCGCAGTCCTTGGACTGATACAGCGCCAGGTCGGCGTTTTTCAGCAATTCTTCACAGGTCTTGCCGTCTTCCGGAAACAGGCTGATGCCGATGCTGGTGGTCATGACCATACGCCGTCCGGACAACTCGATGGGCTCCTTCATTTTCAGCATGATGCGTTGAGCCATTTGCCGCGCTTCTTCAAGGTCGTACAGAGTGATGAGGATGCAGAATTCGTCGCCTCCAAAGCGCGCCACCACGTCTTCGTGACTGCGCACCGAGGCCTTGATGTGGCCGGCCAGGACTTTGAGCAATTCGTCGCCGGCGTCATGGCCGAGGCTGTCATTGATCCGCTTGAAGTGGTCGATGTCGAGGAACATCACCGCCAGCATGCCGCCTTCGTTGGTTTTCTCGATGAGTTTCTCGGCGAAAATCTGGTTGAAGCCTCGTCGGTTAATCAGGTTGGTCAAGGGGTCGTAATGCGCCACCTGTTGCAGCGACATGCGTGCCTGATCCAGTTGACTGAGCAGGGCGTTGACCCGCTGCAGGTCATGCTCTTTGTGTTGCAGTTTCTTGTCCGCCCATGCAGCGCTGATGCCGCTGCCGATGATCAGCAGCGTCATGACCGCTACCGTCAGCCCCAATTGCAGGTGATTGTTGTCGCTGGGCAGGGGCTCAAGACTGCCAGCGGGCAGCACCAGGCTGAACGCCGCCATGCCGGTGAAATGCATGCTCACGATGCCGGCGCCGAGCACCAGGCTGGCGGTGTATTTGAGCAATTGATGAAACACGCCGGCGCCATCGCGCAGATGACTGGAAATCAACAGGGCAGCCAGGCTGGCACCGATGGCGATCACGATGGAAAGCACGAACAGCACGGGTTGGTAGTAGGCCATCGCATTCGAGCGCAGGGCGGCCATCCCCACGTAATGCATGGTTGCGATGCCCAGGCCGATCCATACCGCGGCCCGCAGGTATTGCCAGAAATTCAACTGAGGATGGCTGAGGGTGTGCATGGCCAGCCATGAGGCGGTCAGGGCGAATAACAGCGAGAGCAGGGTAGTGGGCAAGTGGTAATGAATTTCGATCGGCGCCTGGAACGCCAGCATGCTGATGAAGTGCATGGCCCAGATACCACCCGCCAGGCACCCGGCACCGACCCAACGCCAGAGTCGTTGGGAGGCGGATTTTTCCACATGGCCGACCCGCTCGGTCATGTCCAGCGTGGCGAAGCCGGCCACGCAAGCCACCAGATAGGCCAGCAACACCAGAAAAGGGTTATGGGTGCAATCGAGTATGACCTGCCCGCCCTCCGGTAGCCCGGTCATGAAATGCAAACCAAGCCACTCCATAGCATGCCCCATCTCTGAATCATCCTGCGCCATGTACACTGGCGAATGCTTGCAGTATAGAGGCCTTGCATGGAGCGCAAGGGGTGGTGGCATATTAATGCCAACGTTTTTGGAATGGCTTTTAGAACGATTGGAAATAAATTGTTGCATGGCCCGCATGGGTGGCCATGGAGGGGTATCAGGATTACGAATAATTACAGACATCGCTGGCGGGCCTGACTAGATTGACGGTTCCGGGCTCGAATGCGTTGGCAATGAAGCCCCAATAACAATAAAGAGACGGACCCATGCAGAACTCGACCCAAGCGGCGAATGCCTGGCGCATTCTGTTCCTGCTGTTCCTGGCCAACCTGTTCAACTTCTTCGATCGCACCATCCCGGCCATCATCATCGAGCCGATCCGCATGGAGTGGCACCTCAGCGACTTTCAACTGGGGATCATCGGCACCGCATTCACCATCGTTTACGCCATTGCCGGCCTGCCCCTGGGGCGATTGGCCGATACCGGTTCGCGCAGCAAGTTGATGGGTTGGGGTCTGGCGGCGTGGAGCGGGCTGACCGCAGTCAACGGGCTGGTGGGCAGTTTCTGGAGTTTCCTGATCGTGCGCATGGGCATCGGCATCGGTGAAGCCAGTTATGCACCGGCCGCCAACTCGCTGATAGGCGATTTGTTCCCGGCTCATCGTCGGGCTCGGGCCATGGGCATTTTCATGCTTGGTTTGCCGTTGGGCCTGCTGCTGGCGTTCTTCACCATCGGCTGGATGGTCAAGGCGTTCGACAGCTGGCGCGCGCCGTTCTTTATCGCGGCGGTGCCGGGGCTGATCCTGGCGGTGTTCATGTTCTTCATTAAGGAGCCGAAACGCGGCGCGGCGGAAAGCGTGCAAGTGTCTCAGGAACGCGTGGACCGGCCGATTCGTCGAGTGCTGGCGGTGCCGACCTTCCTGTGGCTGGTGATGGCAGGGTTGTGCTTCAACTTCGCGACCTATGCCTGCAACTCGTTTCTGGTGCCGATGCTGCAGCGTTATTTCCTGATGCCGTTGCAGGACGCAGCGGTGGCGACCGGAGTGATCGTCGGGGTGACGGGGTTGTTCGGCCTGACGCTCGGCGGCTGGATTGCCGACAAGATTCACCAGCGCGTGGCCAATGGGCGGCTGCTGTTCGCGGCGTTCAGCCTGATCATTTCGACCGTGTGCACGGCTTGGGCGCTGCATGCCGGACGGATCGAGATCGGGGTATTTGTCGGGGTGTTCAGCCTGGGATGGTTATTCGCCTACAACTTCTATACCTGCGTGTACACGGCGATCCAGGACGTGGTCGAACCGCGCCTGCGGGCCACGGCGATGGCGTTGTTCTTTGCCGGGTTGTATTTGCTGGGTGGGGGATTGGGACCGGTGGTGGTCGGCGGTTTGTCGGATCACTTTGCGCACACCGCGATGCTCTCGGCCGGCGCCGAGCAGATGACTGAAGCGTTTAAGGCTGTCGGTTTGCATGACGCGATGTATCTGATTCCGGTGGCGCTGTTCTTTACCATGGTGTTTCTGTTTTTGGCCTCGCGGTGTTTTGTCAGGGATGCCAAGCGGATGAAGGAAGGGTTGGTGGCCGTGGTTGAGCCTGTGGGTTCTGCGGCGACTGCATGATCGCCTTCGCGAGCAAGCCCGCTCCCACATTTGACCGAGTCCTTTCAGGAGAAATACGGTCGAATGTGGGAGCGGGCTTGCTCGCGAAGGGGCCATCAGCAACACCACAACAATCAAGCAGACAAAAAAAAGCCCGCATCACTGCGGGCCTTCTTTTTTTGCGGGGCAGGGCAGGGTTTAACCCGCCACCAACACCCGAATCGCTTCCAGTCGCAGCGCCGCTTTGTCGAGCATGGCCAGGCCTTGCTCACGTTGCTTGCGCAGGGCAACCAGTTCGCTGTCGCGCACGGTCGGGTTGACCGCTTGCAGCGCGGTCAGGCGCGCCAGTTCTTCGTCGGTATCCGCCGCCAGGCGACGTTGCGCCTCGGCCACGCGCTCGGCGTGACGCGGGGTGATTTTCTCTTCGCCGGCGTTGATCCGTGGCGTCAGCTGGTCGCGCTGGGCCTGGATGAACTTGTTGGCGCTGGCGCGGGGCACGCTTTCCAGTTGATCGTTCAGGGTTTCGAACGACACCCGGGTCGACAGGTCGTTGCCGTTGGCGTCGAGCAGGCAGCGCAGGGCGGCCGGCGGCAGGTAACGGCCCAGTTGCAGCGAGCGCGGGGCAACCACTTCGCTGACGTAGAGCAGTTCCAGCAACACGGTGCCCGGTTTCAGCGCCTTGTTCTTGATCAGCGCTACGGCGGTATTGCCCATCGAGCCGGACAGGACCAGGTCCATGCCGCCCTGAACCATCGGGTGTTCCCAGGTGATGAATTGCATGTCTTCGCGAGACAGCGCCTGGTTGCGGTCGTAGGTGATGGTCACGCCTTCGTCGTCGCCCAGCGGGAAGCTGGCGTCGAGCATTTTTTCGCTTGGCTTGAGGATCAGCGCGTTTTCCGAATGGTCTTCGCTGTCGATGCCGAAGGCGTCGAACAGGGTTTCCATGTAGATCGGCAGGGCGAACTGATCGTCTTGTTCGAGGATGTCCTCGACCAGCGCATCGCCTTCGCCGGCGCCGCCGGAATTGAGTTCTAGCAAGCGGTCGCGACCGGTGTGCAGTTCGGCTTCCAGACGCTCACGTTCGGCGCGGGCTTCGTCGATCAGCGCTTGCCACTCGCCGTCATCGGCGTTTTCCAGCAGCGGCAGCAGGCGCGGGCCGAACTGATGCTGCAAGGCGTTGCCGGTCGGGCAGGTATTGAGGAACGCGTTCAGCGCTTCGTGATACCACTGGTACAGCCGCTCTTGCGGGCTGGTTTCCAGGTACGGCACGTGCAGTTCGATGATGTGCTTCTGACCGATCCGGTCGAGACGACCGATACGCTGCTCCAGCAGGTCCGGGTGCGACGGCAGATCGAACAGCACCAGATGGTGCGAGAACTGGAAGTTGCGACCTTCACTGCCGATTTCCGAGCAGATCAGCACTTGAGCACCAAATTCTTCGTCGGCGAAGTAGGCGGCGGCGCGGTCACGCTCGAGGATGTTCATGCCTTCGTGGAAGACCGTGGCCGGAATGCCGGAACGTACGCGCAGGGCGTCTTCCAGGTCCATGGCGGTTTCGGCGTGGGCGCAGATCACCAGCACTTTGGTGCGCTTGAGCATTTTCAGGGTGTCGATCAGCCACTCGACACGCGGGTCAAATTTCCACCAGCGCTCTTCTTCATTGGCGTCCGGCTGGGCCTGGAAGCTGACTTCCGGGTACAACTCGGCGTGATCGCCCAGTGGCAGTTCGAGGTATTCGGCCGGGCACGGCAGCGGGTACGGGTGCAGTTTGCGCTCCGGGAAACCCTGCACGGCGGCGCGGGTATTACGAAACAGCACGCGGCCGGTGCCGTGACGGTCCAGCAGTTCGCGGACCAGACGGGCGCTGGCTTCGATATCGCCATCGTTGACGGCGCTCAGCAGCGCTTCGCCTTCGTTGCCGAGGAAGCCGTGAATGGTCTTGTGCGCTTCAGGCGACAGGCGTCCCTTGTCGAGCAGCTCCTGAACGGCTTCGGCCACCGGGCGATAGTTTTCGCTCTCGGCGCGGAAGGCGTGCAGGTCATGGAAACGGTTCGGGTCGAGCAGGCGCAGACGGGCGAAATGGCTGTCCTGACCCAGTTGTTCCGGGGTCGCGGTCAGCAGCAAGACGCCGGGGATGACTTCGGCCAGTTGTTCCACCAGTGAGTACTGAGGGCTGACCTGGTCTTCGTGCCACACCAGGTGGTGCGCTTCGTCGACCACCAGCAAATCCCAGCCGGCCGCGAACAGTGCGTCCTGGGCCTTCTCGTCGTCCACCAGCCATTCCAGCGCAACCAATGCAAGCTGGGTGTCTTCGAACGGGTTGGCGGCATCGCTTTCGATGAAGCGTTCTTCGTCGAACAGCGCGACTTGCAGGTTGAAGCGGCGGCGCATCTCCACCAGCCATTGGTGCTGGAGGTTTTCCGGCACCAGGATCAACACGCGGTTGGCGCGGCCCGAGAGCAGTTGGCGATGGATCACCAGGCCGGCTTCGATGGTCTTGCCCAGGCCCACTTCGTCTGCCAGCAGAACCCGCGGCGCGATGCGGTCAGCGACTTCACGGGCAATGTGCAACTGGTGCGCGATCGGTTGCGCACGCACGCCACCCAGGCCCCAAAGGGAGGACTGCAACTGGCGGCTGGTGTGTTCCAGGGTGTGATAACGCAGGGAGAACCAGGCCAGCGGGTCGATCTGGCCGGCGAACAGACGGTCGCTGGCCAGACGGAACTGAATGAAGTTCGACAGTTGGGTTTCCGGCAGGGTGACCACTTCGTTCTGCGCGTTGAGGCCGTGGTAGACCAGCAGGCCGTCGACATCGTCGACTTCTTGTACGGTCAGTTTCCAGCCTTCGAAGTGAGTGATGCTGTCACCCGGCGAAAACCGCACGCGGGTGAGGGGCGCATTCCGTAGCGCGTACTGGCGAGTGTCGCCAGTGGCCGGATAGAGCACGGTCAACAAGCGGCCGTCCTGTGCCAGAACGGTGCCCAAACCCAGCTCGGCTTCGCTGTCACTGATCCAGCGTTGCCCCGGTTGATACTGCTGCGCCATGCTGCCTGACTCCCACCTTGAAAAAGCGGGCTATCTTAACGGAATGAGCCTTCAGGCCAAAGGATTACATGCGTGCGCTGATGGAGGAATGCGAACTTTTCGGGAGATGAAGATCAAAAGATCGCAGGCTGCACCAGCATCCTACGATGCCAGGTGGATCACAAGTTTGCGACCGATGGCTCAAGTCGCGATTCCCGCAGCCGACAGCCTGCTGACAGGAGACTAATAATATGCTGCCACCGATGCTCCCCTTGAGCGCCGTACCGATCACGTCACAGCAGGATCCGATCCGCCAGCGCCCGGATATTCCGCCCGTGGTGCCGGTGCAGGAAAGCTCCAACGAAAGCACTATCGACCTGCAAAAGCGCGACCCGGAAGAGGCTGGCCTGCAACTGCGCGAGGAACAGCGTCGGCAGCAGGAACGAGAGCGGCGCCGTCGTGAGGCCGATGAAGATCCTGAAGAACACCTGGCGATCCCCGGTAATGAGCTCAATGCCGACAACACCGTACCAGTGGTGCCGTTGATGGAGGATCAGCCACGTCAGGGGTTGTGGGTCGATATCGAGATCTGAAGTGCCGGATCACTGGTCAGCGTCCGCGCCAGACCGCATTATTGGCGTAATCCTGTCGCGTCTACCGGCAGTTGAATTCATTTCCAAGCGATGCACTGAACGCCATGAGCCAAGATGACAAGCTGATCGATCTCAATACTGAACGCGCCAAGCGGGTTCATGACCTTAATGAAAAGCGCCTGAACGAAGTGCGCCAGGCGTTCGAGCAGGCGATGCCGTTGGGCAAAGCGAAGAAAAAGCCGAAGAACAAACCGAAAAAACGTTGAAACACCCTGCATCGGTTGATGCAGGTCAGTTATTTCCCCTCCTTTACTCCCTGTCTCGGGCGGCATTGATCCCGGTCAATTTTCTCTCCTGCCTGATTGGTTAACTTAGCCCCATCGCAACAGGGCAAGTGCAGGAGGCTAGTCATGTTTTTCGACAACGTGGTGATCGCCGGAGTGCTGACAGTCGGCCTCATGGTTCTGTTTTTTGCAGGGTTTGGATTTTTTATCTGGAAGGATTCGCATAAGCGCAAACCGTAGGTCTTTCTGGAGCAATGAGCACGCAAGGCATTTTGGGCGACTTCGGTCGCCCTTTTTTTTGTCTGCGAATTTCTATCAGGGTGTACATAGAGCCAATGTGGGAGCGGGCTTGCTCGCGAAGAGGCCATAACATTCAACATCTATGTTGGCTGCTAAGCCGCCTTCGCGAGCAAGCCCGCTCCCACAATTGATTGGTGGTGTATCCAAGCAGCAATAAAAAAGGCGCGAACCTCACGGAACGCGCCTTTTTCAGTAGCGGTGTATCAGCTACCCAGTGCCTTGGACGCCAGCCAGAACAGGCCGGCCGACAGGGCCACGGTGGCTGGCAGGGTCAGGACCCAGGCCAGCAGGATGGTTCTGACGGTGCCGCCTTGCAGGCCGCTTTTGTTCGCGACCATGGTGCCGGCCACGCCTGAGGACAGAACGTGAGTGGTGGAAACCGGGAGGCTGAAGATGTTCGCCGCGCCGATCATGCACGCGGTGGTGATCTGCGCCGACATACCTTGGGCGTAGGTCATGCCTTGCTTGCCGATCTTCTCGCCAATGGTCAGTACCACGCGTTTCCAACCGACCATGGTACCCAGGCCGAGGGCCAGTGCGACCGCCAGAATCACCCAGAACGGGGCGTATTCGGTGGTGGTGGTCAGGTCCTTGCGCAGTTTGTCCAGGTCAGCCTTTTCACGGGCCGCGAGGCCTGGCAGTTTGGCGACTTTCTTCGCTGTGTCGTCCAGGCAGAGCAGGTAGCGACGTACTTCGATGCGGCTTTCCGACGGCAACGAATGGTAGTCGGCTACACCTTTAAGGGTGCCAAGCAGAGCTGAAATGGTCGGTTCGGTCTGTTGCGGGTTGCAACGGAATTTCTCCGGCAGATCGCCTTTCACGCTTTTACCCAGTGCCAGGAACTCACCCAGGGATTCGCGGTTGCGCTCGTAGAACTGGCTCAGGTGCAGGGTCGCATCGCGAGTACGTTCGATCTGGTAGGTGGTGCTGTTCAGGTCGAGAACGAACTGCGCCGGCACGATACCGATCAGCACCAGCATGATCAGGCCGATACCTTTCTGGCCATCGTTCGAGCCGTGCACGAAGCTGACTGCCATTGCCGAAATCACCAGCACCAGACGGTTCCAGAACGGCGGGTGTTTCTTGTCGTCGATCTTGCGGCGCTGTTCCGGTGTCTTGTGCATCTTGGACAGCGGACGCCACCATTTAAGACCGATCAGCACCAGGGCTGCGATCAGGAAACCGGCCATTGGCGAGAATACCAGGGACGCACCGATATCGATCGCCTTCTGCCAGTTCACGCCATCGGCCAACGGAATGTCGTTGATCAGGGCGTTGGCCAGGCCTACACCGAGGATCGAACCGATCAGCGTGTGGGAACTGGAGGCCGGGATACCGAAGTACCAGGTGCCCAGGTTCCAGGTGATGGCGGCGGCGAGCAACGAGAACACCATGGCCAGTCCGTGACCGGTGTTCACATTGATCAGCAGTTCTACCGGCAGCAAATGGACGATGGCATACGCCACGCCCACACCGCCCAGCAGCACGCCGAGGAAGTTGAACACACCGGAAAAGAACACCGCCAGATGGGGCGGCATGGCTTTGGTGTAGATAACAGTGGCCACCGCGTTTGCGGTGTCATGAAAGCCGTTGATGAACTCGAAGGCGAGGACAAAGGCCAGGGCGAGCAAGAGGCTCACAAGCACCCAAGCATCCAGTCCGCTGAATAAATCGATCATGAAGGTTTTCTGACCCGGTCGTAAGGGGGCGCGATTATGCCAGAAAAGACTGCTAATCGATGCACTTGCTGCTCATCGGTAACATTCTTCAACGAATTAATTTGTGGCAATCCCCCAGGCCCCAGGTTTTTTCGGGGTTTTACAAGTCATTGAATTTACTTGTAAAGGCCGTAGCCACAAGGGTTTCTCCCGGCGAAGCGCGAGGCTTGAAGGTGTGTGTGAAATTTCTTGGAAGAGGGTCAGACAGGAGCCATTTGCCTCATCCAATGGATGAGGAGACCGCTGCCCGCTTGTAGCGGGCACGAAAAGCATCATCCATACAACCCGCTTTTAACAGGTGTAGATGCAGGCTCTTGAAAGGTTCAAGCCGAGGCGGTCATGGCTCTTCGGCTTTGAGTTCCTTTTCCATCTTCTGCAATTCCTGGGAGAAGGCCTGATCCTGAACGGTGGCGCGTTTACGCCAGGGTTTGCGTTCGGGTTCGGGCTGAGCGGCGTAGGTGGTGACTTCCCCGCCGTAAACTTCCTTGTAACGTTGTTCCTGGCGCTCAAGTTCCGCGCGCAGTTCGTCTTTCGTCACAGTGCTACCTGATTGAGTTGAGATTAATTCTGGTGAAACGCGCTGCATCGATTTATTGACCACGCTCGTTGAAGGGACAATGCCTGACACGGCATCGTTCCCTCGGAGCAATCAATTCGTCCTTGTTGCAGGCGGCCACGGCACCAGAGAAAAACAGCTGACGTAGCATCAGTCTCCTGTTTCAGCGAGCGCGTTGGCGGTGCATATGAAATGAGCGTCAGGCGCTTGCTGCGGACAGCGGCAATGGATATTGCGCTGCCGGTTGGCGGAATCGGCACATAAAAAACCGGTCGCCACTGAGATGTATTATAGCGGTCGATCCGAAGAACACTATCTCTTGAGAGTTAAAAGTAGTTCCTCGTGTGTGATTGTTTTGTTACTCGCAAACTTTTACCGGTAACTAGGGCGCCGTGATGCCAGTTACAGCGATGACTTTCTGGCGCCATTAAGCCGAACGAATTATTACACCGGTGCTTCTTTAAATCGTGACCGAAAATAACAATCGTATTGCAGGGGGACTGAAAGCAGTATGGCTCATCATAAGCAGCCATTGATTGCGATTATCGGCCCGTGGTTCGATAATCGCCCAATCTTGGTGGCCGATGGCTTGTGTGTCAGACCGGCAGCCGCTTGTAATAGTCGCTGATCCGTGTGGGAAATAACTGATATGAACGATCAAATGCGCAATTCCTTCGCTTCAGTGGCACCGCCGATCGTTGCCTCGCCCGCCAAGCGAATCCAGGCCCTGACCGGTGATCCGGATTTCATGACCTCCCTGGCCCGTGGTCTGGCGGTGGTGCAAGCGTTCCAGGAGCGCAAGCGGCACCTGACCATTGCGCAGATCAGCCATCGCACGGAAATTCCCCGCGCCGCTGTGCGACGTTGCCTGCATACCCTGATCAAGCTCGGCTACGCCACCACTGATGGGCGTACTTATTCGCTGCTGCCCAAAGTACTGACCCTGGGCCATGCCTATTTGTCGTCGACGCCATTGGCGGTTTCTGCCCAGCCATATCTGGACCGCATGAGCGAGCAACTGCATGAGGCCTGCAACATGGCCACGCTGGAGGGCGATGACATTTTGTACATTGCGCGCTCGGCGACCACCCAGCGGCTGATTTCCGTCGACCTCTCGGTGGGCGGGCGGCTGCCGGCCTATTGCACGTCCATGGGCAGGATTCTTCTCGCCGCGCTGGACGACACGTCACTGCGCGAATACCTCGACCATGCAGAGCTGCAAGCCAAAACCAGCCGCACGTTGCATACCCCCGAGGCGTTGCTCGAATGCCTGCAAGAGGTACGGCAACAAGGCTGGTGCATCGTCGATCAGGAACTGGAGCAGGGCCTGCGCTCGATTGCCGTTCCGGTGTACGACGCTTCCGGCCAAGTGGTGGCGGCGTTAAACGTCAGCACCCACGCCGGCCGGGTCAGTCGCAGCGAGCTGGAACAGCGTTTCCTGCCCGGCCTGCTAAGCGCCAGTCGTGATCTGAGCGCGCAACTCTTTGCCTAAGCTGTTCGATAAACGCACAGAGTCGCGTTTGTCGAATTGACGCTCTTTCCCTTGGCTCATTAATGTCGCGGCAGCGTCATCCGGCACTAGTTGGCCTTCAGCCGCCGGATCACGCCCCAATAACAATGAGAAGAGGCATTGTCATGCGCACGTTTCCCGACTGTCGCTGTTCCCACCGGTTTAGCTGCCGAAACCGAATCGCCTGATCCCGACCTCCTTTTCTAGTGACAGCGTCAGCCCCGGCTGACACCTGTTCGACTGCGTTCTTTGCGTGGAATAAAAATAATGAACCAGCCTCAGTCTGCTGTAGGAAACTGCCTCGACGTGCAGTCCTTCATCAATGCTCAACCCATTTCGCGCTACCAATGGCGGGTGGTGATTCTATGTTTCCTGATTGTTTTCCTCGATGGCCTCGACACTGCGGCCATGGGTTTTATCGCGCCTGCATTGTCCCAGGACTGGGGCATCGATCGCGCCAGTCTCGGCCCGGTGATGAGTGCGGCGTTGATCGGCATGGTCTTCGGTGCGCTGGGGTCTGGCCCATTGGCTGACCGCTTCGGGCGAAAAGTCGTACTGGTGGGCGCGGTGTTGGTGTTCGGCGCTTTCAGCCTGGCGTCGGCCTATAGCACCAACGTCGATCAACTGCTGGTGCTGCGTTTCCTCACTGGTCTGGGCCTGGGCGCCGGCATGCCGAACGCCACCACGTTGCTCTCCGAATACACTCCAGAGCGCAAGAAATCCCTGCTGGTGACCAGCATGTTCTGCGGCTTCAACCTTGGTATGGCCGGTGGCGGGTTCATCTCGGCCAAACTGATCCCGGCCTTCGGCTGGCACAGCCTGTTGATGATCGGCGGAATTCTGCCGTTGATCCTCGCCGTCGTCTTGCTGTTCTGGTTGCCGGAATCGGCGCGCTATCTGGTGGTGCGCAACCGTGGCACGGACAAAGTGCGCAAGGCCTTGGCGCCGATCGACCCAATGGTGGTGGCTCAGGCTTCGAGCTTCAGCGTGCCGGAACAGAAAACCGTGAAGGCGCGCAATGTGTTTGCCGTGATCTTCTCCGGCACGTACAGCACCGGTACGTTGTTGCTGTGGCTGACGTACTTCATGGGGCTGGTGATTGTTTACCTGCTGACCAGTTGGCTGCCGACGCTGATGCGTGACAGCGGCGCGAGCATGGAACAGGCGGCGTTCATTGGTGCGCTGTTCCAGTTCGGTGGGGTGTTGAGCGCAGTGGGTGTGGGCTGGGCGATGGACCGGTTCAATCCGCACAAGGTCATCGGCATTTTCTACTTATTCGCCGGGGTGTTTGCCTACGCGGTAGGGCAGAGCCTGGGCAACATCACGTTGCTGGCAACCCTGGTGCTGGTGGCCGGGATGTGCGTCAACGGCGCGCAATCGGCGATGCCGTCGCTGGCGGCGCGGTTTTATCCGACTCAAGGGCGGGCGACCGGTGTGTCGTGGATGCTCGGGATTGGCCGCTTCGGCGCGATCCTCGGTGCGTGGATGGGCGCAACGTTGCTGGGCCTGGGCTGGAACTTCGAACAGGTGCTGACGGCACTGGTAATTCCAGCCGCGTTAGCGACGACGGCGGTGGTGATCAAGGGCATGGTCAGTCATGCGGATGCGACCTGAGGGCAATTTCCGAGATGTGATCGTTCCCACGCTCCGCGTGGGAATGCCTCAACGGACGCTCCGCGTCCGCTTCTGGGGCGCGGAGCGTCCCGAGCTGCATTCCCACGCGGAGCGTGGGAACGATCGGCGCAGGAGATCGGTAGGGAGACAACAATCTGTTCGATAAACGAACACTCAGTCGATTATCGGATTGTTTGGCGTTTTCCAGGGGCTTACTCTTCAGTCATTCCGGTGCTGAACCTCGCGCCTTTTTCTACCACTGTCGGTTCATAACAAAACGGGAGCCTGCCCCATGGCTGAAATCCTTTCGCTGCATGACGCGGTAAAGCAGTTCGTCAACGACGGCGATACCGTCGCGCTCGAAGGCTTTACTCACCTGATCCCTACGGCGGCGGGTCACGAAATCATCCGTCAGGGCAAGAAAGATCTGACCCTGGTGCGGATGACGCCCGACTTGATCTACGACCAGTTGATCGGTGCCGGTTGTGCTCGCAAACTGATTTTCTCCTGGGGCGGTAACCCAGGCGTGGGCTCGCTGCACCGTCTGCGTGACGCGGTCGAAAGGCAGTGGCCGCATGCGCTGGAAATCGAAGAGCACAGCCACGCCGACCTGGCCAATGCCTACGTCGCGGGCGCTTCGGGCTTACCGTTCGCGGTGCTGCGTGCCTACGCCGGCTCCGACCTGCCAAAGGTCAACCCGCTGATCAAAACCGTCACGTGCCCGTTCACCGGCGAAGTGCTGGCGGCGGTGCCGTCGGTGCGCCCGGACATCACCGTGATTCACGCGCAGAAAGCCGACCGCAAAGGCAATGTGCTGCTCTGGGGCATTCTCGGCGTGCAGAAAGAAGCGGCGCTGGCCGCCAAGCGTTGCATCGTCACTGTTGAAGAAATCGTCGACGACCTCAACGCACCGATGAACGCTTGCGTGCTGCCGACCTGGGCCTTGAGCGCGGTCTGCCATGTACCGGGTGGTGCGCATCCGTCCTACGCCCACGGTTACACCGAGCGCGATAACCGCTTCTACCAAGCCTGGGACCCGATTGCCCGCGACCGTGAAACCTTCACCGCGTGGATCAACGAGTACATCCACGGTTGCGCTGACTTCAGTGAGTTCCAGGCCAAGCTAGCTGCTGCTTCGGAGGCCAAGTAATGACTTACACCACCAATGAAATGATGACCGTCGCCGCCGCCCGCCGTCTGAAAAACGGTTCGGTATGCTTCGTCGGCATCGGCCTGCCGTCGAAAGCCGCCAACTTGGCGCGTCTGACTTCCTCGCCAGATGTAGTCCTGATCTATGAATCGGGGCCGATCGGTGCCAAGCCGAGCGTATTGCCGCTGTCGATCGGTGACGGTGAACTGGCGGAAACCGCCGACACTGTCGTCCCGACCGGTGAGATTTTTCGCTACTGGTTGCAGGGCGGGCGCATCGACGTCGGTTTTCTCGGCGCCGCGCAAGTCGACCGTTTCGGCAACATCAACACCACGGTGGTGGGCGATTACCATCAGCCGAAAGTTCGCCTGCCGGGCGCCGGTGGCGCGCCGGAGATCGCCGGTTCCGCCAAGAGCGTGCTGATCATCCTCAAGCAGTCGGCGCGCTCCTTTGTCGACAAACTCGACTTCATCACCTCGGTCGGTCATGGCGAGGGCGGTGATTCGCGCAAGCGTCTGGGTCTGCCAGGCGCCGGTCCGGTCGGCATTATTACCGACCTGTGCATCATGGAACCCGAAGCGGATACTCATGAATTCGTGGTCACCGCGCTGCACCCAGGCGTGACCCGCGAGCAAGTGATTGCGGCCACCGGTTGGGCGATTCGTTTTGCCGATCAGGTGGAAAACACCGCCGAGCCAACCGATGTCGAGCTGACCGCGCTGCGCGATCTGGAAGCCCGCACCGCTGCAGCCCACGGCCAAGCACCCGGAGAAGCCTGATGCGTGACGTATATATCTGTGACGCCATTCGCACCCCCATCGGCCGTTTCGGCGGCGGCCTGTCGGCGGTTCGCGCCGATGATCTGGCCGCCGTGCCGATCAAAGCGCTGATGGCGCGCAACCCGTCGGTAGACTGGAACGCGGTAGACGAAGTGTTCCTCGGTTGCGCCAACCAGGCCGGCGAAGACAACCGCAACGTGGCACGCATGGCGTTGCTGCTGGCCGGCCTGCCGGAAACCATTCCCGGGGTCACCCTCAATCGCCTGTGCGCTTCGGGCATGGATGCGATCGGCACGGCGTTCCGGGCCATCGCCAGTGGCGAGATGGAGTTGGCGATTGCCGGCGGCGTCGAGTCGATGTCTCGCGCACCGTTCGTGATGGGCAAGGCCGATGCGGCGTTCTCGCGCAACATGAAACTGGAAGACACCACCATCGGCTGGCGTTTCATCAATCCGTTGATGAAAGCCCAGTACGGCGTGGACGCGATGCCGCAGACCGCCGATAACGTGGCCGATGATTACCAGGTTTCCCGCGCCGATCAGGATGCTTTCGCCCTGCGCAGTCAGCAACGCACAGCGGCCGCGCAAGCTGCAGGTTTTTTTGCCGAAGAAATCGTCGAAGTGCGCATTGCCCACAAGAAGGGGGAAAGCGTCATCACGCAGGATGAACATCCCCGCGCTGACACGACATTGGAAACCCTGGCCAAACTCAAACCGGTCAATGGCCCGGACAAAACCGTTACCGCCGGCAATGCTTCCGGGGTGAACGACGGTGCGGCGGCGTTGATTCTGGCCTCCGGCGACGCGGTGAAGAAACATGGCCTGACTGCCCGCGCTCGCGTGTTGGGCATGTCGAGTGCCGGTGTCGCACCCAGGGTGATGGGCATCGGCCCGGTGCCAGCGGTGCGCAAATTGACCGAACGCCTGGGCTTGGCGGTCAGAGATTTCGACGTGATTGAACTCAACGAAGCCTTCGCCAGCCAGGGCTTGGCCGTGCTGCGTGAACTGGGACTGGCGGATGACGCGGCCCAGGTCAACCCGAACGGTGGCGCCATTGCCTTGGGCCATCCGCTGGGCATGAGCGGTGCACGCTTGGTACTGACCGCGCTGCATCAACTGGAAAAAACCGGTGGCAAGAAAGGTCTGGCGACCATGTGCGTCGGTGTCGGCCAGGGGCTGGCCTTGGCGATCGAACGGGTCTGACACGCTGGCTGTGAATTAAAAGCGTCGACTAATAAGAACTGAGGAAAGCGCAATGACTGACAAACCTGGTTACCGTCGCCCACAGGCGGGCACTCAGCCGGAATACCTGCACCCTCCTTATCAATCCACCAACCTTCGCTCGCCGTCCAAGCCGTTGGTGTTTTTGCCTCATTCGCTGTCGGAAATAACCGGCCCGACCATTGGCGCCGATCGCATCGAGGAGCAGGACAACGACCTGACCGCCCAGCACTCGGGCGAGCCATTGGGTGAACGGATCATCATTCACGGCCGTGTGCTGGATGAAAACGGTCTGCCGGTGCCGGGAATTCTGGTGGAGATCTGGCAGGCCAACGCGGCCGGCCGCTACGCCCATGCCCGCGACCTGCACGACGCGCCGCTGGACCCGAACTTCACCGGCACCGGTCGCACCGTGACCGACGCCGATGGCTGGTATCAGTTCCAGACCATCAAGCCCGGCGCCTATCCATGGGGTAACCATCACAACGCCTGGCGCCCGGCGCACATCCATTTCTCACTGTTCGGGCCGAGTATTCTCACGCGCCTGGTGACCCAGATGTATTTCCCGGGCGACCCGTTGCTGGCTTACGACCCGATCTACAACTGCGTGCCTGATACGAGTGCCAAAGAGCGCCTGATCGCCAGTTTCGACCTGGAAAAAACCATCCCTTCCTACGCCCTCGGTTATCGCTGGGACATCGTCTTGCGCGGGCGCGAAGCCACGCCGATGGAGAAATAAGATGACGCTGAACGCGACCACGTCCCACACCGTCGGGCCGTATTACCACATCGGCCTGACCTGGCTGAACCGCGAAGACCTGACCGTTGCACAGACTCTCGGTGAGCGCGTGGCGATCACCGGGCAAGTCGTCGATGGCAACGGCGACTTCGTCAACGATGCGATGCTGGAAGTCTGGCAGGCCAACGCCGCAGGCAAGTACGACCATCCCGAAGACGATCAAGACAAACCCCTGGACCCGAACTTCGAAGGGTTTGGCCGGGTGCCGGTGGATGCAGAAGGGCGCTTCCGCTTTACCACGATCAAACCGGGCACAGTGGAAGGCTTGAAGGGTACGACCCAGGCGCCACATTTGGTGGTGCTGGTGTTTGCTCGCGGGTTGGTGAAGCACTTGCTGACGCGGATTTACTTCGACGGCGAACCGGCCAACGTGGCGGACCCGCTGCTGGAGTGCGTGCCTGCTGAACGCCGCGGTACCTTGCTGGCGAAGCAGGATGCTGCGGGTGTTTATCAGTGGAATGTGATTTTGCAGGGGACGGATGCGGAGACGGTGTTTTTTGATTATTGATTGAGCGCCGCAAAACCTGTGGGAGCGGGCTTGCTCGCGAAAGCGGTGTGTCAGGCGACATCAATGTTGACTGTGCCGTCCTCTTCGCGAGCAAGCCCGCTCCCACAGGGATTCGCGTCGCTAATGCATTTGCGGAACGGGATTGTTGCAAAGTGTGTCTAGACTCTCACGGTCCCCAAAATAGTGAAGAACGATGACAACTCTCACAGCTCTCTACACCAGTGAAGAACGCAACAAAAGGATCTTTGCGATTGTCGGCGCCTCGTCCGGCAATCTGGTTGAATGGTTCGACTTTTACGTCTACGCCTTCTGCGCAATCTATTTCGCCCCGGCGTTTTTCCCCTCCGACAACCCCACGGTGCAGCTGGTGAACACGGCGGGCGTATTCGCTGCCGGGTTTCTGATGCGGCCAATTGGCGGGTGGATCTTCGGTCGGGTGGCGGACAAACACGGGCGCAAGAATTCGATGTTGATCTCGATTCTGATGATGTGCTTCGGTTCGTTGCTCATCGCCTGCCTGCCGACCTACGACAGCATCGGGGTCTGGGCGCCGATCATGCTGTTGTTCGCGCGCCTGCTGCAGGGCTTGTCGGTGGGCGGCGAGTACGGCACCACCGCGACCTACATGAGTGAAGTCGCGCTCAAGGGCCAGCGCGGTTTCTTTGCCTCATTCCAGTACGTCACGCTGATTGGCGGGCAACTGCTGGCGGTGTCGCTGGTGGTGGTCCTGCAGCAGTTCCTCAGCGAAGATGAATTGCGTGCCTATGGCTGGCGAATTCCGTTCGTGGTCGGTGCGGCTGCGGCATTGATTTCGTTGTTCCTGCGTCGTGCGCTCAAGGAAACCACCAGCAAGGAAATGCGCGAAAACAAGGACGCCGGCAGCATCCGTGCGCTGTTCCGCGATCACAAGGCTGCGTTCATCACCGTGCTGGGTTACACCGCCGGCGGTTCGCTGATTTTCTACACATTCACCACATACATGCAGAAGTACCTGGTGAATACCGCCGGCATGCACGCCAAGACCGCGAGCTACATCATGACCGGCGCGCTGTTCCTTTATATGTGCATGCAACCGTTCTTCGGCATGCTCGCCGACAAGATCGGCCGGCGCAATTCGATGCTTTGGTTCGGCGCCCTCGGGACGTTGTTCACCGTACCGATCCTGTTGAGCCTGAAAAGTGTCAGCAGTCCGTTCCTGGCCTTTGTCCTGATTACCCTGGCGCTGGCGATCGTGAGTTTCTACACCTCGATCAGCGGTCTGGTGAAAGCCGAAATGTTCCCGCCAGAGGTACGCGCCTTGGGCGTCGGCCTGGCGTATGCGGTGGCCAATGCAATCTTCGGCGGTTCGGCGGAGTATGTGGCGCTGAGCCTTAAAGCCGGGGGCATGGAAAACTCGTTCTATTGGTACGTGACGGTGATGATGGCGGTCGCGTTCCTGTTCAGCCTGCGTCTGCCGAAACAGGCGAAGTATTTGCAAAACGACCTTTGATCTTTACGCGGGGGCCTGACCGGCCCTCGCCTGCAAGGACTGTTTATGAACCAGCGACCGGGCAATCAATTGTTCGAAGCCTACTTCACTGCACGCGACATGCGTGAGGTGTTCTGCGATCAGGGCCGGGTTCAGGCCATGCTTGATTTCGAAGCGGCACTGGCCCGGGCCGAGGCGCGGGTTGGCCTGATTCCGCAGACGGCTGTTGCGTCTATCGAAGCGGCATGTCGGGCCGAGCATTACGACTTCGCCGCGCTTGGTGAGGCCATTGCCACGGCAGGGAATTCGGCGATTCCGCTGGTCAAGGCATTGGGCAAGCAGATCGCCAAGAGCAATGCCGAAGCCGAGCGTTACGTGCATCTGGGCGCGACCAGCCAGGATGCAATGGACACCGGCCTGGTGCTGCAACTGCGCCGCGCGCTGGAATTGATCGAAGCTGATCTGATGCAGCTGGGGGAAACCCTCGCTACCCAGGCCTGGAGTTACGTCGCCACGCCGTTGGCCGGGCGCACCTGGTTGCAACACGCGACGCCCGTCACCCTCGGCATGAAGATCGCCGGTTGGTTGGGGGCGGTGACGCGCAGCCGTCAGCGTCTGCTGGAACTCAAACCGCGCCTGCTGGTGCTGCAATTCGGTGGCGCATCCGGCACCCTCGCGGCCCTCGGCGAACAGGCGATGCCGATTGCCGAAGCCTTGGCCGTAGAACTGCAACTGACCTTGCCGGATCAACCCTGGCACACCCAGCGTGATCGTCTGGTGGAGTTCGGCGCGGTGCTTGGATTGATCGCCGGCAGCCTCGGCAAACTCGGCCGCGATATCAGCCTGTTGATGCAGACCGAGGCCGGCGAAGTGTTCGAGCCGTCGGCGCCGGGCAAGGGCGGTTCCTCGACCATGCCGCACAAACGCAACCCGGTGGGCGCAGCGGTGCTGATCGGCGCGGCGACGCGAGTGCCGGGTTTGCTCTCGACCTTGTTCAGTGCGATGCCGCAGGAGCACGAACGCAGCCTGGGCCTGTGGCATGCCGAATGGGAAACCCTGCCGGAGATCTGCTGTTTGGTGTCAGGCAGTTTGCAGCAAGCGCTGTTGGTGGCCGACGGACTGGAAGTGGACGCCGACCGAATGACGCGCAACCTCGACCTGACCCAGGGCCTGGTGCTGGCCGAAGCCGTGAGCATCGTGCTGGCGCAACGGGTCGGTCGCGACACCGCGCACCATCTGCTGGAGCAATGCTGCAAGCGCGCAGTGGCTGAGCAACGACATCTGCGCGCGGTACTCGGCGACGAGCCGCAAGTGACCGCCGAGCTGTCGGATGCTGAACTCGATCGTCTGCTGGACCCCGCCCATTACCTCGGTCAGGCCCATACCTGGGTCGAGCGAGCGGTGGCTGAACATTTTGCGTTGACCTCTTGAAGGAGACTGCTGTGGCATTCGTACAACTCGCCGAGGGCGAACTGCACTACCAAATTCAAGGGCCGCAACTCGATGGCCCTGTCGAGGCGCCGGTGCTGGTGCTGTCCAACTCACTGGGTACCGACCTGCACATGTGGGACGCGCAGATCCCGGCGTTCACCGAGCATTTTCGCGTGCTGCGTTTCGACACCCGTGGTCACGGCCAGTCGTTGGTGACGCCGGGGCCGTACAGCATCGAGCAACTGGGCCGTGACGTGCTGGCGCTGCTGGATGCCTTGCACATCGAACGCGCGCATTTCTGTGGTCTGTCCATGGGCGGGTTGATCGGTCAGTGGCTGGGGATCAATGCCGGTCAGCGTTTGAATAAACTGATCGTATGCAACACCGCGGCGAAAATCGGCGATCCGTCGGTGTGGAATCCACGGATCGAAACTGTGCTGCGTGACGGCACAGAGGCAATGGTTGCCCTGCGCGATGCGTCGATAGCGCGCTGGTTTACCGCAGATTTTTCCGAGGCTAATCCGGAAGTGGTGAAGCGGATCACCGACATGCTCGCGGCGACTTCGCCTGAAGGTTACGCGGCCAATTGCGCGGCGGTGCGTGACGCCGATTTCCGCGATCAGTTGTCCTCGATTCAGGTGCCGCTGCTGGTGATCGCCGGCACCGAGGACGCGGTGACTCCGCCGTCCGGCGGGCATTTCATTCAGGAGCAAGTGCGTGGCGCCGAGTACGCCGAGTTCTACGCCGCGCACCTGTCCAACGTCCAGGCCGGCGCTGCGTTCAGCGACCGGGTACTGGCGTTTTTGTCAGCTCATTGAGGGGATTTTTGTGGACGAGAAACAACGTTACGACGAGGGCCTGAACGTCCGTCGTGCGGTACTTGGCGACGCCCATGTCGACCGCAGCCTGAACGCGCTGACCGAGTTCAACTCGGAGTTCCAGGAGATGATCACCCGCCACGCCTGGGGCGACATCTGGACCCGCCCGGGCTTGCCGCGCCATACCCGCAGCCTGATCACCATCGCCATGCTGATCGGCATGAACCGCAACGAAGAACTCAAACTGCACCTGCGCGCCGCCGCCAACAACGGCGTGACCCGTGGCGAGATCAAGGAAGTGATCATGCAGAGCGCGATCTACTGCGGCATCCCTGCGGCCAACGCGACGTTCCATCTGGCTGAATCGGTGTGGGATGAGTTGGGGGTTGAATCGCGGGAATAACTGTCCACCACAACCCCTTGTGGGAGCGGGCTTGCTCGCGAAAGCGGTTTAACATTCAGCATTGATGCAAGCTGAGACACCGCTTTCGCGAGCAAGCCCGCTCCCACATTTGGTCTGTGTTTACAGCAGGCTGATCGGATAGCTGATGATCAAACGGTTCTCGTCGAACTCGTTGTTGCTGAAGTCGCGGCGGATGGTCGAGTTGCGCCATTTGAGGTTGAGGTCTTTGAGCGTGCCGCTCTGCACGGTGTAGCCCAGTTCGCTTTCGCGGCCCCATTCCTTGCCATCGGTGGTGGTTGCGGTGTGTACGTTGTCGCCGCTGATGTAGCGGTTCATCAGGGTCAGGCCTGGTACGCCAAGGGCGGCGAAGTTGTAGTCGTGGCGCAGTTGCCAGGATTTTTCTTTCGCATTGTCATAGCTGGCGTTGTAGCTGTCATTGGCCAGGGTGCCGCCGCTGGTGCCGTTGACCCGCATCCAGGCGCTTCTGCCTGTGAGTTTTTGCAGGCCGACGTAGAAGGTGTTGCCGCCATATTTGGCCGAGAACAGGCCCGACCAGGTCTTGTTGTCCAGTTCACCAGCCCGGGCGCTGCCGTCATCCTTGCCGTAGAAGAACCCCAAATTGGCGCCGAATGTCCAGTCGCCCAGCGGTTGGGTGTGGATCAAGTTGACGTATTGCTGGCTGTAGATGTCCTTGAGTTCAGCGTTCCACAGGCCGATCTGAGTGCGCTTGCCGTTGAAGGCGTATTCACCGCCCTGGAAGTTGAAGCGGTCTGAGGTGAACGCCATTTTGCCGGTCATCGACATGTCATTCATGCTGCTGTCATCGCGCGGGCTGTTGGCGCGGAACTGGCCGCCGTAGAGGGTCAGACCGTCGATTTCCTTCGAGGTGATCTGGCCACCACGGAAGGTTTGCGGCAGCGAGCGGCCGTCGTCCGAACGCAGGATCGGCAATACCGGCATCCATTCGCCGACCTTCACTTCGGTCTGGGACAGCTTGGCCTTGAACGCCACGTTGGTGCGACCGAAGTTATCCGCCGGGCGACCATCGTGATCCAGCGGCAACAACTGCGTACCACCGGTGCCTTTGCCGCCGTCGAGCTTGACCGAATACAACCCCAGCACATCCATGCCGAACCCGACGGTGCCCTGGGTGAACCCGGATTTAGCGTCGAGGATGAAGCTTTGCGTCCACTCCTCAGCCTTGCCCTGGCTCTTGGTCGGGTTGGTGAAGTTACGGTTGATGTAGAAGTTGCGCAGGTTCAGATTGACCTTGGCACCTTCGACAAAACCGGCTTCCTCAGCCATGGCGGGCAGAGCCGCACCGGCCAGTGCGATGGCGATCAGGCTGGGAAAGAAATACTGCGGGGAAGGCGTCATGGGCTTCGGTCTCTCTAATTGTTAGGGATGAAACAGGGCGGTGCCGCAACGTTCGGGTTGCAGACAAAAGATTCGAATTCAGAAAAGCGGGGCGAGGTCAGCCGGACAGGGCAGGGCGCGGGGACATGGTGTCGACCTGTTGTTATTGGTTTTGTGCGACAGATGGTGAGGGAAACGGACTAAGTGGTTCAATCGGGGGCGGGCGGGTTCTGGGCGATTATCGAACGTAAGATTGATCCGGACTTTGTGGTGTCGGGACCGGCCCATCGCGGGCAAGCCCGCTCCCACAGTGTCCGTGTCGAACCCAGATTCTGTCGGCCCCGCTGAGCCTGTAGGAGCGGGGTCCGTATCGAACACAAACTCTGTGAGCCCTGCTGAACCTGTGGGAGCGGGCTTGCCCGCGATGGGGCCAGCATGACCAATACAACTTTTCCTATGGCCAACAAAAAGCCCACCAATCGGTGGGCTTCGTGTTTACCGTGCTATCAGAACAACTTCATCTTCGGCGCTTCTTCTTTCAATGGCTCGTTCTTCGCCGTCTGTTCATTCCAGCCACCACCCAACGCTTTGTACAGATTGACCGCGCTGACCAGCTGCGCCAGGCGGTCGGTGATCAGCGCTTGTTGAGCACTGAACAGCTGACGCTGGGCGTCGAGGAAGGTCAGGTTGCTGTCGACACCAATGCGGTAGCGACGCTCGGCCAGACGGTAGTAGTCCTGGTTGGCGCTGACGAAGTCACGCTGAGCCTGCAACTGCTCGGTATAGGTCTGGCGTGCGGCCAGGCCATCGGCGACTTCCTGGAAGGCCGTTTGAATGGACTTCTCGTAGTTCGCCACGCCGATGTCTTTCTGGATTTTGGAGTAATCCAGGCTGGCGCGCAGGCTGCCGGCGTTGAAGATCGGCAGGTTGATCTGCGGCTGGAACAACCAGGTGCCCGAACCGCCCTTGAACAGACCGGACAGGTCCGGGCTCAGGGAACCGGCATTGGCGGTCAGGCTGATGCTCGGGAAGAACGCAGCCCGTGCCGCGCCGATGTTGGCGTTGGCAGCTTTGAGGTTGTACTCGGCCTGAAGGATGTCTGGACGACGTTGCAGCAAGTCCGACGGCAGACCGGCCGGCACTTCGCTCAGCAGGTCGTCCGACAGTGGCTTGGCCGCTTGCAGATTGGCCGGGATACCGGTGCCGAGCAGCAGCACCAGGCTGTTTTCATCCTGAGCGACCTGACGGGTGTATTTGGCCTGTTGTGCACGGGCGTTTTCCACCGAGGTACGCGACTGAGCCAGATCCAGCGCCGAGGCTACACCCACTTCGTTGCTGCGCGAGGTGAGCTTGAAGCTCTCCTCGTAGGCACCGAGGGTTTCCTGGGTCAGTTTCAGCAGCTCTTTGTCAGCCTGCCAGGTCAGATAGGCATTGGCCACACTGGCCACCAGGCTGATTTGCGTGCTGCGGCGCGCTTCTTCAGTGGCGAAGTATTTCTGCAGAGCTTCTTCGCTCAGGCTGCGAACCCGACCGAACAGGTCGAGTTCATAAGCGCTGATGCCAACAGTAGCCGAGTAGGAACTGCTGATGGCCGTTTCACCGGTTTGCGAGGCCCGTGCCGGAACTCGCTGACGGCTGCCGCTGCCGGTGGCCGAAACGGCCGGGAACAGATCGGCACGCTGGATGCGGTATTGAGCCGCATAAGCGTCGATGTTCAGCGCCGCGACGCGCAGGTCACGGTTGTTCTCCAGCGCGGTCTGAATCATCTGTTGCAGCGCCGGATCGTGGAAAAACTGCTTCCAGCCCTGTTCGGCGGCGGCCTGGTTGGGCGCCTGGGCCGGCGAATACGCCGGGCCTTGGGGGTATTGGCCCGCCACCGGTGCTTCGGGCTGCTGATAGTCGGGTATCAGCGAGCAGCCGCTCAGCACGAAGGCAGCGACTGCGATGGAGAGTAGCGACTTGCTCATTAGCCAGCCTCTTTAGATGGTTCAATGGCGTCATCCTGGTCGGCGACTTTGCGCTGGCCCATGGACGACACGGTGACGAAGAACAACGGAACCCAGAAGATCGCCAGCACAGTGGCTGTGATCATACCGCCAATCACCCCGGTACCGATCGCATGCTGGCTACCCGAACCTGCGCCCGTAGAGATGGCCAGTGGAACCACACCGAGCACGAACGCGAGCGAGGTCATGATGATCGGTCGCAGACGCATCCGGCAGGCTTCGATCGCGGCATCGCGCAAGCTACGTCCCTGCTCATGCAGTTCCTTGGCGAACTCGACGATCAGAATGGCGTTTTTCGCCGCCAGACCGATCGTGGTCAACAGCCCCACCTGGAAGTACACGTCGTTGGACAAGCCGCGCAGGCTGGTCGCCATCAGTGCACCGATAATCCCCAGGGGCACCACCAGCATCACCGCGATCGGGATCGACCAGCTTTCATACAACGCCGCCAGACACAGGAACACCATCAGCAGCGACAAGGCGTACAACGCTGGCGCTTGCGAGCCGGACAGACGTTCCTCGTACGACAGACCGGTCCAGGAAATACCGACACCGGCCGGCAGTTTCTTGGCCAGGGCTTCGACTTCGGCCATGGCTTCACCGGTGGAATAGCCAGGCGCCGGGGCACCGAGGATTTCCATCGCTTCTACGCCGTTGTAACGGGCCAGTTTCGGCGAACCGTAGATCCACTCACCCTTGGCGAACGACGAGAACGGAACCATGGTGCCGGCGCTGTTGCGCACGTACCACTTCTTCAGGTCTTCGGGGCTCATGCGAGCGCCAGGCAGGCCTTGGATGTAGACCTTCTTCACGCGACCGCGGTCGATGAAGTCGTTCACATAGCTACTGCCCAGGGCAATCGACAGGGTGTTGTTGATGTCGGTGAGGGTCACGCCCAGGGCGCTGGCCTTCTCATCGTCGATTTCCAGCTGGTATTGCGGCTCGTCGTTCAGGCCGTTAGGACGCACTTGCGACAGGACCTTGCTTTGCGCCGCCATGCCGAGGAACTGATTACGGGCCTCCATCAGTTTTTCGTGACCGATACCGGCGCGGTCCTGAAGGAACACGTCGAAACCGGTGGCGTTACCCAGTTCCAGTACCGCCGGTGGCGCGAAGGCAAACACCATGGCGTCGCGGAAGGTAAAGAAGTGCTGTTGGGCACGGGCCGCCAGTTTGAACACGCTGTTGTCGGCGTTACGTTCTTCCCATGGTTTGAGCATGATGAACGCCATACCCGAACTCTGACCACGACCGGCGAAGTTGAAACCGGTCACGGTAAACACCGAGGCCACCGCGTCGCCTTCACCGCCTTCCTTGCTCGGACGCAGCAGGAATTCGCGCATTTCGTCCACGACCACTTGCGTACGCTGGGAGCTGGAACCGGCCGGTGTCTGCACTTGGGCAAACAGTACGCCCTGGTCTTCTTCCGGCAGGAACGCCGTTGGAATACGGGTGAACAGCCAGATCATGCCGACCACAATGATCAGGTACGCCAGCAGGTATGGAGCCTTGTGCGCGAGCATGTTGCCCACGCCGCGCTCGTAGCTTTTGACGCCACGGTCGAAGCTGCGGTTGAACCAGCCGAAGAAGCCGCGTTTCGGCGTGCCGTGCTCACCTTTCGGAATCGCCTTGAGCATGGTCGCGCAGAGCGCCGGGGTGAAGATCAACGCTACCAGTACCGACAGGGCCATGGCCGAGACGATGGTGATCGAGAACTGTTTATAGATCACACCGGTGGAGCCACTGAAGAATGCCATCGGCAGCAGTACCGCCGACAGCACCAGGGCAATACCGACCAGGGCACCCTGGATCTGCCCCATGGATTTCTTGGTGGCCTCCTTGGGTGACAGGCCTTCTTCGCTCATGACCCGTTCGACGTTTTCCACCACGACGATGGCGTCGTCCACCAGCAAGCCGATGGCCAACACCATACCGAACATGGTCAGGGTGTTGATGCTGAAGCCGAACGCCGCGAGGATCCCGAACGTACCCAGCAATACCACCGGTACGGTCATCGTGGTGATGACGGTGGCGCGGAAGTTTTGCAGGAACAGGAACATCACCAGGAACACCAGCACGATCGCTTCGACCAGGGTTTCAACCACGCCCTTGATCGACTCGGTCACCACCGGGGTGGTGTCGTACGGGAACACCACTTCCATCCCTTCCGGGAAGAAGGGCTTGAGGGTATCAATGGTATTGCGCAGGGCTTTTGCGGTGTCGAGGGCGTTGGCACCGTTGGCCAGTTTCACCGCCAGACCGGAGGCCGGGGCGCCGTTGAACTGAGCGCTGATCGAGTAGTTTTCGCCACCCAGACCGACTTCCGCAACGTCGCCGACACGCACTTGCGAGCCGTCCTTGTTGACCTTCAGCAGGATCGCCTTGAATTGCTCGGCGGTCTGCAGACGGGTCTTGCCGATGATTGTCGCGTTCAGTTGCTGGCCGGGCAGGGCAGGCAAGCCGCCGAGTTGACCGGACGAGACCTGAACGTTCTGCGCCGCGATGGCGGTTTTCACGTCCACCGGGGTCAGGTTGTAGTTGTTCAACTTAGCCGGGTCGAGCCAGATCCGCATCGCGTACTGGGCACCGAAGACCTGGAAGTCACCGACACCGGCGGTGCGCGAAATCGGGTCCTGCATGTTCGACACGATGTAGTTGGACAGGTCGTCCTTGGTCATGCTGCCGTCGCGCGACACCACGCCGATGACCATCAGGAAGTTTTTCACCGATTTGGTCACGCGGATACCCTGTTGCTGCACTTCTTGCGGCAGCAGCGGGGTGGCCAGGTTCAGCTTGTTCTGGACCTGAACCTGCGCGGTATCGGAGTTGGTGCCCTGCTCGAAGGTCGCGGTAATGGTCATGTTGCCGTCGGAGTTACTTTCCGACGAGACATAACGCAGGTTATCGATACCGTTGAGCTGTTGCTCGATCACTTGCACCACGGTGTCCTGCACGGTTTGTGCAGACGCGCCTGGGTAGGTCACCGAGATGGCAATGGCCGGAGGCGCAATGCTCGGGTATTGGTTGATCGGCAGTTTGAGAATCGATAGAGCCCCGACCAGCATAATCACCAGGGCAATCACCCAGGCGAAAATCGGACGGTCGATAAAAAATTTCGACATGGTTTACTCCCCTTTGCCGCCGGCAGCAGTATTAGCTGCCTGTGCGGTGGCCGGGCTCTTTGCGCCAACGTTAGTGGCTTCAGTGGCTTTCACTTCGACGCCAGGTCTGACGTATTGCAGCCCTTCGGTGATCACGCGATCGCCTGCCTTCAGACCATCTTCAATCAGCCATTGGTTGCCGACGGTGCGGCTGGCCTTGAGCTGACGCAGTTCGACCTTGTTGTCCGGGCCGACGACCAGTGCGGTCGGAGAGCCTTTGAGGTCGCGGGTCACGCCTTGTTGCGGGGCCAGAATCGCCGCGCTGTCCACACCGGCCTGCAACTGGGCGTGAACGAACATGCCCGGCAGCAGGGTGTGATCGGGGTTCGGGAACACGGCACGCAGGGTCACGGAGCCGGTGGTCTGGTCAACCGAAACTTCGGAGAACTCAAGCTTGCCGTCCAGCTTGTACTGGCTGCCATCTTCGAGAGTCAGCTTGACTGCGGCGGCATTATCGCCAGCCTTTTGCAGACGACCGCTTTCCAGTTCGCGGCGCAGCTCAAGCAGCTCCACCGAAGACTGGGTGACGTCGACGTAGATCGGGTCCAGTTGCTGAATGACGGCCATGGCGTCGGTCTGGCCGCTGCTGACCAGCGCGCCTTCGGTCACTGAAGAACGGCCGATGCGACCAGAGATCGGTGCGTAAACCTTGGTGTAGCGCACGTTGATCTGGGCGGTCTGCAAGGACGCTTCCGATTGCAGGCGGTTGGCCAGCGCGGTGTCGTATTCCTGACGGCTGACAGCCTGTTCGTCGACCAGTTGCTTGTAGCGGTCGGAGATCGACTTGGTCGAACGCAGGTTGGCTTCGGCGCTTTTCAGGGTCGCGTCATAGACCGATGGGTCGATCTGATAGAGCTGCTGACCGGCCTTGACGTCGCCGCCTTCCTTGAACAGTCGCTTGAGAATGATGCCGTTGACCTGTGGGCGAACTTCGGCGATGCGGAACGCACTGGTGCGCCCCGGAAGTTCGGACGTCAGGGTGAAGGCTTGTGGTTGCAGGGTTACGACGCCGACCTGAGGGGCTGGTGCGGCAGGTGCCGCCTCTTCCTTTTTACATCCGCTGAGTAGCGATGCCAGGGCGACGGCAGTAACCAGAGCGGTAACAGCTGGCTTGAATTGCATGAAGATCCTCGGGTCAGGCGCGCACATTGCGCACAAGAAATGTGGAAGGTTAAAAAATTTACGCCGGGTGGATAAGTAGCTTGCTAAGGAATATACTTACGTTCATGGTTGTTTGTAAAGGCCTTGGCGGTGTACCCACACGGTTACAAAAGCCGTTCAAAGGTTTGAATTGTAGGCCTGATGAGACGCCCAAGAGCGCTCGCCCCACTTTTATTCAGCTGATATTCAGACATCGCTGATGCACCCTGATTGAGGTTTTACTGCCATGGTCCGTCGTACCAAAGAGGAAGCTCAAGAAACCCGAAGCCAGATACTCGAAGCGGCAGAAAAAGCCTTTTACGAGCGGGGCGTGGCACGCACGACGCTGGCGGATATCGCGACCCTGGCCGGCGTGACTCGCGGGGCCATCTACTGGCATTTCAGTAACAAGGCGGATCTGGTGCAGGCGATGCTCGATACCTTGCATGAGCCGCTGGATGAAATGGCCAAGGCCAGTGAAAGCGAAGATGAACTCGATCCGCTGGGCTGCATGCGCAAGCTGCTGATTCATTTGTTTCATCAAGTTGCCTTGGACCCGAAAACCCGACGCATCAACGAGATTCTGTTTCATAAGTGCGAGTTCACCGATGAAATGTGCGATCTGCGCCAGCAGCGCCGAACGGCCAGTCTCGATTGCAATGTGCGAATCGCTCTGGCCCTGAGTAATGCGGTGAATCGCGGGCAGTTGCCGGAAAACCTCGACACTGCCCGCGCGGCCATCAGCCTGCATGCGTATATCGATGGCATCCTGTATCAGTGGCTATTGGCTCCCGACAGTTTTCAACTGCACACCGAAGCCGAGCGTTGCGTCGATACAGGGTTGGATATGCTGCGCTTGAGTCCGAGCCTGCGCAATTGAAACAAAATGCGTAATTGGATCCATTTGTGTCAAGACTTGAAGCGGGGAAATGTCCCTGCTTCGCTCGCCTTTCTGTAATGGGGTGCTTTTATATACGTACGTTTGCCAGGTTGATAGGTAGCGAGCTACGTATTTTGTAGGAATTTTGTGTCGAGTCTGTGAATGAATGTTAACAACCCGGGCTACAAGGGCGCCGAGCAGCCGATAAAGGGTATTGCGCTGATCTGCCTTGCGGTTTTGTTGTTCGCCAGTCACGACACGTTGTCCAAGTACCTGTCCGGGTTCTATCCGATTGTGATGGTGGTTTGGGCGCGCTACGTGGTGCACACCTTGTTGATGCTGGTGATTTTCGTGCCACGCAGTGGTTTCTCGGTGGTAGTGCGCACCAAGCGTCCGGGTTTGCAGTTATTACGCGCCCTGTGCCTGATCGGCACCAGCCTGTTTTTCACTACCGGCCTGCGTTACATCCCCTTGGCTGAAGCCACCGCCGTCACCTTTCTTGCTCCTTTATTGGTGACCGCGTTATCCGTACCGTTGCTGCATGAGCGGGTAACCCGCAATCAGTGGCTGGCGGTGCTGGGTGGATTTGTCGGCGTGTTGATCGTCGTGCGGCCCGGCGGTGCGCTGTTCACCCCGGCGATCTTGTTGCCACTGTGCTCGGCCTTGTGTTTTGGCTTCTATCAATTGCTCACCCGCCTGCTCAGCGGTATCGACAGCCCGACCACCAGCAACTTTCTCACCGGTATTCTCAACAGCCTGATCATGACTGCACTGTTGCCGTTCTTCTGGAGCACGCCGACGCTGCTACATGGCCTGTTCATGATCGGGCTGGGCACTTGCGGCATGCTCGGTCACATGTTGCTGACCCAGGCCTTCCGCCATGCGGCACCGGCGATGCTGGCACCCTTCAGTTACGGGCAGATTCTGTTTGCCGGGATCTACGGGTATGTGATCTTCGACCATGCCCCGGACAGTTTCGGCGTGATCGGGATTGCGGTGATTTGCCTCAGCGGTCTTGCGGTCGCCTGGGATCAAAGCAAGCGTCGTGGTTGATCCGACTAATTTCAGAACCTGCGAGTAACCCTTTATCAGGCCGATGGTGTCATAAAGGCGATCATCTTATAGTTGTAAGGGTAAACCGGGTTTTCATTTTGTAGGGCTGCGCCGCAGGTGATTGGTTCGGCGCCGATAGAGTAAGCATTGGTTTCCCAGAAGAGTTCGACTTCTGGAATTCGGTGGCCCGCAGTTTGTCTGTGGCAATAACTGAGCGTGGTGTCGAACTGTACTTTTTGTTTGTAGTTGGTGTAGCAGATGTAAGTGGTGAATACTTCTTTTTTGATATCGTAATCAATGTCGATGTCCTGCTTCAAATGAGGATCTCCTTCAAACGTCATAAAGACAGTCTGGTAAGGGAGGATCTTGTCGATGCGAGTCACAGGTGGGTGCTTTGGAGAGGAATCATCAAGCCAGAAAGTAGAATCCGTGGCGTTGGTGATTTGCAGGAGAACCGTAAGTTTGTTCGGGTCTAAAACATCCATGTTTATATGTCCTTATTGAATTAAGTTTGTTGTTTTGCAGTTCGTTAGTTGCTGGGTGAGGATTAAGTTTATATTGTTAGAGTGGCGACTATTTAAATGTATGTAAATGAAAAAAGCCCTGGCTCTTTCGAGGCAGGGCTTCTTGTTTTTTGATGTTGTTTACAGCGCCGGGTAATCGATGTAACCGACCGGCCCCTTCGCATAGAACAGTTCCGGACGTGCTTCATTCAACGGCGCATCGGCCTTCAAACGCGCCGGCAGATCCGGGTTCGCAATGAACGGCACACCGAACGCCACCGCATCAGCCTTGCCGCTGGCCAGCCACTCGTTGGCGCTGTCCTTGGTGAAGCGTTCGTTGGCGATGTACGGGCCACCGAAGGCTTCCTTCAGTTGTGGGCCGAGGCTGTCGCCAGCTTCTTTCTCGCGCGAGCAAATGAAGGCGATGCCACGCTTGCCCAGTTCGCGAGCGACATAGGTGAAGGTCTCGGACAGGTTTTCGTCGCCCATGTCATGGAGATCGGCACGCGGTGACAGGTGCACACCCACGCGGCCCGCGCCCCAGATTTCGATGGCGGCATCGGTCACTTCCAGCAACAGGCGCGCACGGTTTTCCAGGGAGCCGCCATAGTTGTCGGTGCGCTGGTTGGTGCTGCTTTGCAAGAACTGGTCGAGCAGGTAACCGTTGGCGCCGTGGATTTCCACACCGTCGAAACCGGCAGCCTTGGCGTTCTCGGCACCCACGCGGTAAGCGTCGATGATGTCGGCGATTTCAGCGGATTCCAGGGCGCGCGGGGTTGGGAAGTCGGCCAATGGACGCACCAGGCTGACATGACCCTTGGGCTGGATGGCGCTCGGCGCGACCGGTGCTTCGCCGTTCAGGTACAAGGGGTGGGAAATCCGACCCACGTGCCACAGTTGCAGGAAGATTTTGCCGCCAGCGCCGTGGATTGCTTTGGTCACGTTGCTCCAGCCGCGCACCTGGTCGTTGGACCAGATGCCGGGAGTGTCCGGGTAGCCCACGCCTATCGGCGTCACCGACGTGGCTTCGCTGAGGATCAGGCCGGCAGAGGCGCGTTGCACGTAGTACTCAGCCATCAGCGCGTTCGGCACACGGCCTTCGTCGGCGCGGCAGCGGGTCAGCGGCGCCATGATGATGCGGTTGGCCAACTCGATGTCGCCCAGTTTGATCGGATCGAAAATAGTCGTCATGAAATAGCTCTCTTTAGCGATCAGTTAGTAGCGGGGGCCAGTTCGGCATTGCCGCTCTGACGGAAAGTAATCAGGGTCACCAGCAGGGCGAGTACCGCCAGTGCGGCTGCTGCGAGCGGCACGCTGGTGAGACCGAAGCCGTGGGCAATGACGCTGCCGCCGACCCACGCACCGAGTGCGTTGCCAACGTTGAAAGCGCCGATGTTCAGGGTCGACACCAGGTTCGGTGCCGCCTTGCCGTAGGTCACAACGTTCACTTGCAGGGCGGGCACGGCGGCGAAGCACGCGGTGGCCCAGAGGAACAGGGTGATTTCGGTCGGGATCACGGCAATGCTGGTCCAGGTCAGCACGGTGGACACGACCGCCATGGTGATGAACACACCGATCAGCGTTGCAGCCAGGCTTTTGTCCGCCAGCTTGCCGCCGATGATGTTGCCGACCGTCAAGCCCAAGCCGATGAGCATCAAGGTCCAGGTCACGCCGCGTGGCGAGACTCCGGTGACCTCGCCCAACAGCGGGGCGACATAGGTGAACAAGGTGAAGACCGAGGCGGCGAACAGCGCAGTCATGCTCAGTGACAGCCAGATCCCAGCGCCTTTGAGGGCGCGCAGTTCGGCGCGCATGTCGAGCTTCTCTTCATCGCGCTTGGCCGGCAGGAAGCGAATCAAACCAATCAGCGCAATCACACCGATCACGGTCACCGCCCAGAAGGTCGAACGCCAGCCGGCTTCCTGACCGAGCGCAGTGCCCAGCGGCACGCCGAGGACGTTGGCCAGGGTCAGGCCGGTGAACATCAGGGCCACGGCCGACGCACGTTTGTTGGCCGGTACCAGACCTGCTGCCACCACCGAACCGATGCCGAAGAAGGCGCCATGACACAGCGCGGTGACCACACGGGCAAACATCAAGACGTTGTAATCACTGGCCAGGGCGCAGAGCAGATTGCCGATGATGAAGATGCCCATCAACGCTACCAAAGCGGCCTTGCGCGGCAGTCTGGCGGTGGCCAGTGCCATGAACGGTGCACCGATGGCCACGCCCAGGGCGTATCCGGTCACCAGCCAGCCGGCGCCGGGGATCGACACACCGAGATCGGCCGCCACCTCGGGCAACAGGCCCATGATGACGAACTCGGTGGTGCCGATGGCGAAGGCGCTCAAGGCCAGAATGAGTAGCGAGAGGGGCATTGTCAGTTCCTTGTCGGAGCGCGGAGCTCCTTGTCGATGGCGTCGAGGAACGCCTGAATCACGTCCTCGTTGCGTTTGAAGAAGTGCCATTGACCGGCTTTCTGGCTGCTGATCAGTCCCGCCCGTTGCAAGGTCGCCAAATGGGCGGACACGGTCGACTGCGACAGGCCGCAGCGTTGATCGATCTGTCCGGCGCAAATGCCGTACTCATGGTTGTGGAGCTGTTCCGGGAACTGGACTTTTGGGTCTTTCAGCCAGATGAGGATGTCTCGGCGTACTGGGTGTGCCAGCGCTTTTATTATTTCGTCGAGGTCGAGGGTCATGGTTTGGGCTCGTGATGAGTAAAACGCTATATCGCGATGAGGCGAACTTTAAATCGGTATTTCGCGATATACCAATATGATTTTGGTCTGATAGCCATGTAAATCGGTATATCGGGTTATAACGATATGGATGGCGCAGTGTTAAGCTGCGCGCATGAACTATCTCGCACATCTGCACCTCGGTGGCCAGCGCCCCGGTCAAATGCTCGGCAGTCTGTATGGTGATTTCGTCAAAGGACGGCTGCAAGGGCAGTTCGATCCGGAGATCGAAGCGGCCATTCAGTTGCACCGCAGCATCGACGTGTTTACCGACCGCCATCCGCTGGTGGACATCGCCTTGTCGCGGTTTTCCCTCACGCGCAGGCGTTACGCCGGGATCGTGCTCGATGTTTTTTTCGACCACTGCCTGGCACGGGACTGGGAGTTGTACGCCGACCGTCCGCTGGCGCAGTTCACTTCGGACGTTTACCGGGTGCTGTCCGCCGAGCCGCAGTTGCCGGAGCGCCTGGCGATGATAGCGCCGCACATGGTGGCCAATGACTGGTTGGGTTCTTACCGGGAATTTGCGGTGCTGGAGCAGGTGCTGCGGGGGATTTCACGCAGGTTGACCCGGCCCGAGGAGTTGGCCGAGGCGATGCAGGAATTGCGACGATTGTATGAGCCGTTGAGCGAGGATTTCCGGTTGTTCTATCCCGAGTTGCAGGCATTCGCTGCGACACCGCGAATTTAATGTGGGAGCGGGCTTGCTCGCGAAGGCTGCTTCACATTCAACACATGTGCTGGCTGTCAAACCGCTTTCGCGAGCAAGCCCGCTCCCACAGGGGATTTGTGTCAGGCCGCGATCGCAGGGCGTAGCGGCTCCTGTTGTGTCTGCGGAATCGCCCCGAACAACGCCTTCTGCACCGCCTGCTGCGCTTCGAACGCCAGCGCCGCGCGTTCCCGGTCCTGGCATTCGATCGGCTTGAGCAGATGAATTTCCACCTCACCCCGATCATTGGCGAACAAGCGCATCAGGTGCGAGAGCAAATCATCATCGCCAATGAACGGTGCCAGGGTATCGAGCTCGCCATCGCGCAAATAACGAATCGCCACCGGTTGCAACGCCACTTCGGAATCGATCGCCGCTGACAGCAAACGACCATGAAATGTGCGCAGCGAGCGGCCATCGGTGGTGGTGCCTTCGGGGAACATCAGCAGCGGATGTTCCTGCTCCAGATGGCGGGTCATTTGTTTACGGATTAATTGACTGTCGCCTGAACCACGGCGAATGAACAGGCTGCCGGCCTTGGCCGCCAACCAGCCCGCCACCGGCCAGGTGCGCACTTCGGCCTTGGACAGGAACGACAGCGGTGTGAGCATGCCCAGCAACGGAATGTCGGTCCAGGACACGTGATTGCTGACCCAGAGCATCGGCGCCTTCGGCAATTCACCATGCACGGTTACGCGAAAGGGCAGGGCATTGCTCAGCCGCGCCATGAAAAAACGCGACCAGCGCTGGCGACGGACCATCGAATGGGCAATCCCCAGTCGCTCGAACAACCCGAACACACTGGCCATGGTCAAGCCCAGCGTCACCACCAAAAGCACTCGCGCAATTCGCGCGTACACCCGCAAGCGGCTCATTACACAGCCGCCTTGAAGTGCTTGGCATAACGCGGGCAGAGCTCGTCGCGCTTGAGCAGGATGAACACGTCGGCCACCTGGAAGTCTTCGTCCCAGCACGGCTCGCCGCAGATTTTTGCGCCCAGGCGCATGTAGGCCTTGAGCAGCGGCGGCATTTCGGCGATGACGTTGGACGGAATATCCAGCGTCGGCAGTGGTTTTTTCGGCTCGGCCCGCAGGTGTTCGGTGCACAGGTAGCGTTCGCGCAGGCGCTGCATGATCGCGTGGGCCTGAATGCCGCCGTCCTGCATCGGAATGCTCGCGCACCCCATCAAATAGCTGTAGCCGCCCTGGTTCAGAACTTCGGCCAGTTCACCCCAGAGCACGGCGATAGTGCCGCCGTTGCGGTAGGCCGGGTCGACGCAGGTGCGACCGATTTCCAGGATCGGGCCTTTCAGATGGACCAGACCATGCAGACTGAATTCTTCTTCGCTGTAGAACTTGCCCAGACTGCTGGCCGCTGTGTGGTCGAGCAAACGAGTAGTCGCCACCAGGCGCCCGGTGTTCAAGTCACGCACGCCGATGTGGGCGCAGTGAACATCATAGTCATCCATGTCCAGACCCAGCTCCGCGCCTTTCAGCTTGGCGTTGAATTCGCCGCTGAACACGTTGAAGCGCAAGGCCTGGGCTTCCTGCAACGCCTCGGCGCCCACCAGGCGTTCGGCTTGCAGGCGGCGTTCATTGCCGGTGTCGCTGATGCGGGCGATCTGAGTCATTGTGAGTCTCCGTACGGGCTGGCCACCCGTCTTGGGTTGCAGCCGATCGACTTTCTTTATGCAGCCGTGTTGTGCAAAGTCAGGCTATGTAGCCCCGGTGTCATCGCCATGAAGCTTTGGTGATGCTTATATGACAGCCCACAAGGAGCCTCTTATGCCCTGGCAAACCCTGTTGAAACGCCGCGATCGTCTGCCCACCAACCCGGACCTGGGCGAAGGCTTCGCAGCCTTGTTGCAACAATTGGGCACGGTGTCGCCGTTCGAATTGGCGGTGGCCGGCGGACGGCTGATGGCGACGCCAGGGCTGGCATTTCTGGTGGGTTATCAGGCGGCGTTGCGCATGCTCTGGCCGAGCGCGCCGCTGAGCCTCGGCGCGTTGTGCGCGACCGAACAGCGCAGTTTGCGGGTGGCGGACATGCAGACCCGGCTGCGCGATTTGCGCCTGAGCGGTCGCAAGGATTTCGTCACCGCTGGCGATGCCGCCGACTGGCTATTGGTCGCTGCTCGCAGTGAAGAACCCGGCGAAGTGCCGCGCTTGAACCTTGCGGTGGTTTACCCCGGCGAACCGGGTGTGCGTCTGGAAAAACTCGCGCCGATGCCTCTGATGCCAGACATAAGCCACGGCCGGTTGTTTCTCGACAACGCACTGTGTGAATTGCTCGCAGGGGATGGCTGGGATGCGTACGTCAAACCGTTCCGAACCCTGGAAGACATTTATGTGCTGAGCGCCATGACCGCGTGGCTGTTCGGCGTCGGCCAGGACAGCGACTGGCCGCAAACCTTGCAACTGCGCTTGCTGGCGCTGCTGGCCGGGTGCGCGGAAGTCAGCCGCCAGGCGCCGAACAATCCGGCCGGGCATGTATTGCTGGGCGGGTTATTTGCGCAGTTCGATGGGCTCAAGGCTGAAGTGAATCAGGCCCTGGCCGATGGCCCGCCACTATGGGCGGCGATGTGGCTGCGCGATCAGACCGTGATGGATTTGGCGGCAGGGGCTCGGGGGAAGCGGTTGGCCAAGGCGTTGGCGGGATCTTCGCTGGGTTGATGGGCCTCTTCGCGAGCAAGCCCGCTCCCACAGTTGATCTGCGGTGTTCACACATTTTGTGCTCACCACAAATCCCCTGTGGGAGCGGGCTTGCTCGCGAAGGCGGCCTCATTGGCAACACAAATCCCAGAACTGTCATCAAGCTCGACTAGGCTCTGCAGGTTCATCCCTCCGAGCGCCCCTCATGTTCAAAGGCTTGTCCCTGATTGTCATGCTGCTGCTCAGCCTCGCGGCCCACGCCGAAAACTGGCCAGCCGAGCAATGGCCGCCCGGCCCGAAAGTCACCGGGCCGGCACTTCAGGCTCTGGAGAGTTACGCCTTCCCACCCCGCGACGATGCCACTCACCAAGGCATTCGCACCGATGCCTTGCTGGTGATCCGCGACGGCCAACTCGTCTACGAACGCTACGCCGGCCCGACCACTGCTGAAACGCCGCACCTGACCTGGTCGATCAGCAAAAGCCTGATGGCCGCGGTGCTCGGGGTGGCCTATGGCGAAGGGCTGTTCAAACTGCAGGACCCGGCGGTGAAGTTCTATCCACCGTTGGAAAAACACCCCGCCATGACCATGGCCGACCTGTTGCACTGGGCCTCGGGCCTGGACTGGCAGGAAGACTATGAATACGCCCCATTGAAGTCCTCGGTGGTGGCCATGCTCTACACCCGTGGTCACCGCGACATGGCCGCGTTCACCGCCAACCATGACGAGTACGCCAAGCCCGGTCAGGCATTCCGCTACTCCAGCGGCGACAGCAACCTGCTGTCCGCTGCGCTTAAAACCATCGTCGGCCCGACCCGTTATCCTGATTATCCATGGACTGCGCTGTTCGAACCCTTGGGGATTCGCAGTGCGGTTTGGGAAGCGGATGCCACGAGCACGTTTGTCGCATCGTCCTATGCCTACCTCACCGCCCGGGATCTGGCGCGGGTGGGGCTGTTGATGGTGCGCGACGGTCGTTGGCGCGAGCGGCAATTGTTGCCCAAAGATTGGGTCGACTTCAGTCGTGAGCCTTACGCTGGCTATCAAGCCAACCAGGATGAAGCAGTGCCCGGCGGTCACTGGTGGCTCAATCGCGCGGTGGATGGCGCGACACAACCTTGGCCCGATGCCCCCGCCGATACCTTCGCCGCGCTGGGCCATTGGGGTCAGGCGATGTACGTGATTCCCAGCGAGAAGCTGGTGATCGTGCGCTACGGCGATGATCGCGATGGCAGTTATCGGCACAACGAATTGCTCAAACTCGCGCTCAGGGCGTTTGCCATGAAGGTGCAGCCATGAGCCGCCGCCGTTTTATTCGTCGTCGGCCGTTCAGCACGCTGTTGCTGGTGCTGCTGATCGCCTTGCTTGGCTGGATCTGGCAGGAGCGAGTGGCGTTATTGGCTTTCCCGGACATCATCAGCGCCTACACCGCCAAGGAATACTGCTCGTGCCGCTATGTGATGAACAATCCTATGGAGTATTGCCAGAGCTATGTGAAGCAGTATTTGCCCACCAGCGGGTTCGTCGATGACGCCGCGAACAAGCGTGTGACGGTTGGTGGTATGGGACGCAGCAATAGCGCTGTTTGGGTTGGTGAACGCCAAGGCTGTCGCCTGCAACCCTGACAGGGTCAGTTTTTTTGTGGCGAGGGAGCTTGCTCCCGCTCGGCTGCGAAGCAGTCGTAATACCAGCGGCCGAGGTCTGACTGGAAGAACTCATTGTCTGATTTTGGGAGCGCTTCGCACTCCAGCGGGAGCAAGCTCCCTCGCCACAAAGGGTGGGTCGGAGTAACAGAAAGTTTGCAACCTGCCTCAGGCCAGTTAAGGTTCGCTCAGGTTTATCTGCCCATGAGTCTCTATGTTCAACCGCTTTGTCTGCAAAACCCTCGCTTTCCTGCTGCTGGCCGGTGTCACCGTGTCGGCCCAGGCCAATTGGTATCTGGACGGCGAGTCCTCGCGGCTGTCGTTCATCAGCACTAAAAACGCCAACATCTCTGAAGTGCAGCGCTTTCTGGTGCTGCACGGCAAGGTTGATCCCAAAGGCCTGGCGCAGGTGGAGGTTGAAATGGAGTCGGTCAACAGCGGCATTCCGTTGCGTGATGAACGCATGCGCAACGAACTGTTCGAGATCCAGACGTTTCCCGAAGCGCTGATCACCACGCAAATCGATTTGCGGCCGATCAACGACCTGGCGCCCGGTGCGCAACTGGAGTTGCGCTTGCCGCTGACCGTCAACCTGCATGGCAAACAACACCAATACAACGCCGAGCTGCTGGCGACCCGTCTCGATGATCGACGCTTCCAAGTGGTGACTCTCGAACCTTTAGTGATCAGCGCTGAAGATTTCGACCTGGCTCCGGGCCTGGAAAGCTTGCGCAAGGTTGCCGGTTTGTCGGCCATCAGTTTGTCGGTGCCGGTGGGTGCGGTGCTGATTTTCACGGCGCGCTGAGAATGCGCGGCGCAATTTTCCCGTGGCGCGACGGCAACCGCTTTGAACTGCTGATTGATGGCCCGAAGTTTTTTCCGCGAATGCTGGTAGCGATTGCCCGCGCTGAAGAACAAGTCGAACTGGAACTGTACCTGGTGGAGGCGGGAGCCTGCGCCGAGGCCATGGTTCAGGCGCTGGTCCAGGCGGCCGAGCGCGGCGTGCGGGTGCGCTGCCTGTTCGATGACTATGGCAGCCTGGCGTTCACCCTGACCTTGCGTCAGCGCCTGATCGCTGCCGGTGTCGAGTTGCGTTTCTACAATCGTTTGAGCTGGCGCCGTTGGGTGGGCAACTTTTATCGCGATCACCGCAAGCTGCTGCTAGTGGATCAATGCCTGGCCGTGGTCGGCGGCACCGGGGTCACCGATGAGTTCTGGACACCGGGTGAAGACACCAGCGAATGGCACGAAGTGATGGTGGAAATCGGCGGCCCGTTGGTGCTCGACTGGCAGTTGCTGTTCGATCGCCAATGGATCGCCAACCGCCATCGGCGCGCCTGGAAACCCACTGCGCACTTCGGTTTGCCGCGCTTGCCGCGAGTGCCGGCCATGGGCGAGGGCATGGGCCGGGTCGCCTATGCCGACGCCCGCCAACACCGCGATATTCTGCAATCGCTGGTTCGCGCGCTGAACAGTGGCCAACGCCGAATCTGGCTGGCCACGCCGTATTTTCTGCCGACCTGGAAGGTCCGCCGCTCACTGCGCCGGGCGGCAGCTCGTGGCGTCGATGTGCGGCTGCTGCTGACCGGGCCGCGCACCGATCACCCATCGGTGCGCTACGCCGGGCATCGCTACTACCCGCGTCTGCTCAGGTCCGGGGTGAAAATCTTCGAGTACCAGCCGTGTTTCCTGCACCTGAAAATGGTGTTGATCGATGACTGGGTAAGCATCGGCTCATGTAACTTCGATCACTGGAATCTGCGTTTCAATCTGGAAGCCAACCTCGAAGCCCTGGACCCCGGACTGACCCGGGCGGTGGCGGCGAGTTTCGAAAATGACTTTGCCCTGAGCCAGGAAGTCAGCCTCGAAGCATGGAAACGCCGACCGTTGTGGCGGCGGGTCAAGCAGAGGGTGTGGGGATGGGTGGATCGGCTGGTGGTGAATTTGCTGGATCGACGGGGCTGAATACATTCCTCCAAACACCCTGACCTAATGTGGGAGCGGGCTTGCTCGCGAAAGCGGTCTGACATTCAGCATCTTTGTTGAATGTTAAGCCGTCTTCGCGAGCAAGCCCGCTCCCACATTTGTTTTGCGGTGTGTCAGGGGTTACAGCAACTCAAAGCTCTGCTGCGTCACGTCCTGGGAGTCCAGGCCGATCTGCACGTTGAACTTGCCCGGTTCTGCGGCGTACTTGAGCTGGGCGTTGTAGAACTTCAGGTCATCCTCGGTGATGGTGAAGTGCACGACTTTCTGTTCGCCGGCCTTGACCAATACTTTCTGGAAGTTCTTGAGTTCCTTGACCGGGCGGATCATCGAGCCGGTCACGTCCTGGATGTACAGCTGCACCACAGTTTCGCCGTCACGCTTGCCGGTGTTCTTCACCACGACGCTGGCGTCGAGCTTGCCAGTCTTGTTCAGTGTGGTCGACGACAGCGCCATGTCAGTCAGGCTGAACTGGGTGTAGCTCAGACCGAAGCCGAACGGGAACAGCGGTCCGGTGGTGTCTTCGAAATACTGCGAGGTGTAGTTGCCCGGTTTGCCCGGTGTGAACGGCCGGCCAATGCTCAGGTGGTTGTAGTAGGTCGGAATCTGACCCACCGAGCGCGGGATGGTGATCGGCAGTTTGCCCGACGGGTTGTAGTCGCCGAATAGCACGTCAGCGATGGCGTTGCCGCCTTCGGTGCCGCTGAACCAGGTTTCCAGAATCGCGTCAGCCTGCTCGTTCTCTTCGAGAATCGACAGCGGACGGCCATTCATCAACACCAGCACCAGCGGTTTGCCGGTGGCTTTCAACGCCCTGATCAGCTCGCGCTGGGCGGCCGGGATGTTGAGGTCGGTGCGGCTCGACGATTCGTGGGACATGCCACGGGATTCGCCCACCGCTGCCACCACCACATCCGCTTGCTTGGCAGCCTTGACCGCTTCATCGATCAACACATTGGCCGAGCGCGGATCATCCACCACTTCCGGTGCATCGAAGTTGAGGAAGTTCAGGTAATCGAGGATTTTCTTGTCGCTGGTGATGTTCGCGCCACGGGCGTAGATCAGCGTCGACTGCGCGCCAAGCGCATTGGTCATGCCGTCGAACAAGGTCACCGATTGCTCGGGACGGCCAGCAGCGGCCCAACTGCCCATCATGTCGATCGGCGCCTTGGCCAGTGGACCGACCAGAGCGATTTTCGCGGTTTTCTTCAACGGCAGGGTTTCGCCCTGGTTCTTCAGCAACACCAGGCTGCGGCGCGCAACATCACGGGCCTCGGCGCGGTGCAGGCGGCTTTCGGCATAGGTGTCGGCCGGGTCATCCTCGGCCTTGCCGATGCGCAGGTACGGGTCTTTGAACAGGCCCATGTCGTACTTGGCGGCGAGCACTTCACGCACGGCGTTGTCGATGTCTTTCTGTTCGATCTCACCGGCCTTCAACAGCACTGGCAATTCCTTGCCATAGAGGGTGTCGTTCATGCTCATGTCGATGCCGGCCTTGATCGCCAGCTTCGCGGCTTCGCGACCGTCAGCGGCGACGCCGTGCTTGATCAGCTCGAAAATTGCGCCGTGATCACTGACCGCCAGGCCCTTGAAGCCCCATTCCTTGCGCAGCAGGTCGTTCATCAGCCAGGTGTTGGCGGTGGCCGGCACGCCGTTGATCGAGTTCAGCGCAACCATCACCCCGCCAGCACCGGCGTCAATCGCCGCGCGGTATGGCGGCAGGTAGTCCTGGTACATCTTGACCGGGCTCATGTCGACGACGTTGTAGTCGCGACCGCCCTCGACCGCGCCGTACAAGGCAAAATGCTTGACGCTGGCCATGATGCTGTCGGCCGCGTTCGCACCGGTGCCCTGGAAGGCCTTGACCATTACGCCGGCGATCCGCGAAACCAGATAAGTGTCTTCGCCGAAGCCTTCGGACGTGCGGCCCCAGCGTGGGTCGCGCGAGATATCGACCATCGGCGCGAAGGTGATGTCGAGGCTGTCAGCCGCCGCTTCCTGGGCGGCGATGCGCCCGGAGCGACCAATGGCGTCCATGTCCCAGCTCGAGGCCAGGGCCAGCGGAATCGGGAAAATGGTGCGGTGGCCGTGGATCACGTCATAGGCGAAGAACATCGGGATCTTCAACCGGCTGCGCATGGCCGCGTCCTGCATCGGACGGTTTTCGGCGCGGGTGATCGAGTTGAAGGTGCCGCCGATATTGCCGGCAGCGATCTCCTTGCGGATCATCTCCCGAGGCATTTCCGGACCGATGCTGATCAGGCGCAACTGGCCGATCTTTTCATCGAGGGTCATTTGCTTCATCAGGTGGCTGATGAAGGCGTCCTTGTTCTCTATAGGTGCGGGCGTCGTGGCGGCCAATACGGTATGACTGGCCAGGCTGACGAACAGGCCCAGCAAACACAGCTTCTTCATGAATTGTTTTCTCAAAAGCCTAAACGGCAGTGAATACACGCCGGTCAGCCAAAATTTGGGGAGCGACTATTGTTGTTCAGGTAAATGCAGCACACTTCTGCAGAGTCTCAGTGCTGGGCATCTTTTAGCCCATTGGCTCGATGCAATCCAGTAGCGGCGCAGATTATGCCCCAAGAGTCGGGTCAGAGTTCGCAGGTTGTTTCATCAACGGAATGTGCAAGGGAGCATCAACCAGATGAATGTACGACACCATTATCGGTCGAGCCTGCAGGTTGCAGCCTTGATGTGGCTGACAACACTACTGACCGGCTGCGGCATCAACAATATCCCGACCCTCGACGAACAAGCCAAGGGCGCCTGGGGCCAGGTGCAGAACCAGTACCAGCGTCGCGCCGACCTGATTCCCAACCTGGTGGAAACCGTCAAGGGGTATGCCCAGCATGAGCAAGAAACCCTGACCGCGGTGATCGAAGCCCGCGCCAAGGCCACCTCGATTCAGGTGGATGCCAGCACGCTGGATAATCCGGAAAAACTCAAACAGTACGAGCAGGCGCAGAATCAGCTGACCGGCGCGCTGAGTCGGTTGATGGTGGTGTCCGAGCGCTACCCGGACCTCAAGGCCAACCAGAACTTCCTGGCACTGCAATCGCAACTTGAAGGCACCGAGAACCGCATCGCCGTGGCACGTCGCGATTTCATCCTGGCGGTGCAGAAATACAATACCGAGATCCGCACCTTCCCCGGTCGCCTGTGGCACACCGTGATGTATAGCGATCTGCCAATCCGCGAAACCTTCGAGGCCACCAGCCCCGGTGCCGAGAAAGCGCCTGAAGTGAAGTTCCAGTAAGCGCCGGAACGGGCTTGAAGCGTCACCAAGGATGAGGTTGCCAATGCGCGTGTTGAAAGTGGGCCTGGTGCTGGTGTTCTGGGTGTTTGCCCTGGCGGCCCAGGCCGAGTTGAAGTTCCCGGAATTGACCGGGCGGGTGGTGGACAACGCCCAGATGATCGAGCCTGCGGTGCGCGAGCAGCTGACGCAACAGCTCAACGCCCACGAAAAAACCACCGGCGAGCAATTGGTGGTGGTCACATTGCCGGATTTGCAGGGTGCTGACATCGCGGATTTCGGTTATCAGTTGGGGCGCTACTGGGGCATCGGCCAGAAGGATAAGAACAACGGCGCATTGCTGATCGTCGCCCGTGACGAGCGCAAGCTGCGGATCGAAGTCGGTTATGGCCTGGAAGGTCGCCTGACCGATGCGCAGAGTTCGGTGATCATCCATCAGGTGATCACGCCCGCGTTCAAGGCGGGCAACTTCAGCAAAGGCATCAGCGACGGCATTGCGGCGATGCTGGTGGTGCTGGGCGGCAATCCGCTGGACGAACCGTCGACAGTGTATGAACCGCGTGGCGATCAGGAGAGTGATTTCGTTGGGCGGCATCCGGGGTTGTTCGTGCTTCTGCTGATGCTGTTCATCCTGACGATCTTCGTCGGGCAGATGTTCGGTATTCTGCCAAGCGGCGGAGGCCGTGGCGGCTCGGGAGGCGGATTCGGCGGCGGAGGTTTTGGCGGCGGTGGCGGCGGGGGCTTTAGCGGCGGCGGGGGCAGTTTCGGGGGCGGCGGTTCGTCGGGCGGCTGGTGATCACACTGCAGGTAAAAACAACAATAGCGAGCAGGCATTCATAAACATGGCATTACTGACTGAACACGAACAACGCAAAGTCGCCGAGGCGATTGCCCGGGTCGAGCGCGACACCGACGCCGAACTGGTGACGGTGCTTGCGGCCCGCGCCGACGATTACGCGTATATCCCGTTGCTTTGGGCCAGTCTGCTGGCGCTGGTGGTGCCGGGTATCGTGCATTACCTGACGGGCTGGCTGACCATGCACAGCCTGTTGCTGGTGCAATGGCTTAGCTTCATCGTGTTGTGCCTGGTGTTCCGGATCCCCAAAGTCACCACGCGCCTGATCCCGCGCACGGTTCGTCACTGGCGCGCGTCAAACCTGGCGCGCCGGCAGTTCCTGGAGCAAAACCTGCACCACACCGTGGGCAGCACCGGCATGCTGATTTTCGTCTCCGAGGCCGAACGCTATGTGGAGATTCTGGTGGATGAAGGCATTTCCAAACGGCTGGACAACAAGAACTGGGACGCGATTGTGGCGGCGTTTACGCAACAGGTGAAACAGGGGCAGACATTGCAGGGGTTTGTGACGTGCATCGAGGCCTGCGGCGAGTTGCTCAAAGTGCATGTGCCGGTGACCCATGTGCGCAATGAATTGCCGAATCGGTTGGTGGTGTTGAGCTAAATCAAAAGATCGCAGCCTTCGGCAGCTCCTACATGCTTTTGTGGCGAGGGAGCTTTTGTGGCGAGGGGGCTTGCCCCCGTTCGGCGGCGAAGCAGTCGTCGAACCAGAAAACTCGGTGTGACTGAAGATACATAGGGGCCGCTTCGCAGCCCAACGGGGGCAAGCCCCCTCGCCACAAAGAGCTCGCTAGCCTCAGGATTCGCACCGTTCAGCAAATAACTGCGTGTCCCGAACGGCCATCCCCCCTAAAATACCCGTCATTCCCCGATTCGCACCGCCCGAGGCCGTTTTTTCCCATGTCTGTCACCGCCACTCCCGCCAGCCTCGCGCCGGATCATCACGCCCAGTTCATCGACCTGCTGCAAACCAGCCTCGATCAGAACGCCTTCATCAAACTGGTGCTGGCCAAGTACGTCGGTGGCGAAGCGGATTTGCAGCGGCTGATCATCAAGCAGCTGACGGTCAAGGATCAGCCTTGCCTGTCCTTCGTCTATCGCTACAAAACCCGCGACATCACCAAGAACCTGCCAATTGCCGAAGGCATGGCGACCATCGCTGCACTGTTGCCGGCCTCGTTCAAAAATGCGCATTTACTGTCATTGACCGACGAAGCCCAGCTCGAATACAGCAAAAAAGGCAAATCTTCGCTATTCAAGAGCAAACCTCAACAATTGCGCGAAGTGCCGTCCGCCGAGCATAACCGCGAGAAAAACCGTTTTCTCGACCTGAGCCGGCCGTTTCTCAAAGACCTTGGCGTGACCAACGCGCAGCATGAGCTGATCCCGGCGATGTCACGCAAGTGGAAGCAGATCAACAAGTTCATCGAAGTCTTCAGCCATGCGCTGACCTCGTCGCCGCTGGCGCTGGACAAACCGGTGCAGGTGGCGGATTTCGGCTCGGGCAAGGGCTACCTGACGTTCGCGATCCATGACTACCTGCGCAACACGTTGAAGGCCGAGGGCGAGGTGACCGGCGTCGAGCTGCGCGAAGACATGGTCAACCTGTGCAACACCGCCGCTGCGAAGCTGGAGCATCCGGGGCTGGTGTTCAAATGCGGTGACGTGCGCAGTGTCGCGCCGAGCGAGCTGGACGTGATGATCGCGCTGCATGCTTGCGACATCGCCACCGACTATGCGATTCATACCGGCATTCGTTCCGGCGCTTCGATCATCATGTGCTCACCGTGCTGCCACAAGCAGATCCGCCTGCAGATCCAGAGCCCGGTGCTGCTCAAGCCGATGTTGCAATACGGCCTGCACCTGGGCCAGCAGGCGGAAATGGTTACCGACAGTTTGCGTGCGTTGTTTCTGGAAGCCTGTGGTTACGAGACCAAGGTCTTTGAGTTCATCTCACTGGACCACACCAACAAGAACAAGATGATCCTGGCGGTCAAACGCGCCGAACCGGTGGACCCGGCTCAGCTGTTGGTGAAGATTCAGGAACTGAAGGACTTCTACCACATCAGCGAACATTGCCTGGAAACATTGCTGCGGGCTGACGGTTACCTCTGATCCTGTGGGAGCGGGCTTGCTCGCGAAAGAGGTTTGACATTCAACATCTTCGTTGAATATTAAGCCCCCTTCGCGAGCAAGCCCGCTCCCACATTTGATTTGACTGCCGTCTTGCGCCCCAACATCACCGTCACGATCACCCCGGCCGCGAACAGCCAGGTAATCGGCTCGACATGCTCACCGAAGAACAACGCCGAAAACGCGATCGTGAAGAAGATCTGCAGTAACTGGATCTGGCTGACCCGGGCAATGCCACCCATGGCCAACCCGGCGTACCAGGCAAAGAACCCGATGAACTGTGAAAACAGCGAGACGTAACCAAACGCCCACCAGGTTTTGGCCGAAATTTCGCCTTGATGTTGCAGCGCCAGGTACAGCACCGGTCCGATCAGCAGCGGCGTCGACAGCACCAGTGCCCAGCAGATCACCTGCCAGCCGCCCATCTCCTTGGCCAACCGGCCGCCTTCGGCATAACCCAGGCCACCCACGGCAATCGCGCCGAGCATCAGCAAATCACCGGCCTGAATGCTGCCCGCGCCGCTGATCAATGCATAACCGAGCACCAACGCACTGCCCAACGCCGCGCAGGCCCAGAAGGCTTTCGATGGTCGCTCATGAGACAGCCACGCGGCATACAGCGCCACGCACAGCGGTTGCAAGCCGTTGACCAGTGCTCCATGAGAGGCGGGCAAGGTCTGCATGGCCCAAGCCGACAGCACCGGGAAACCAAGGATGACCCCGGCGATCACCAGCGTCAGGCCTTTTATCTGTTTCCACGTGGGCCATTTTTCACGGTGCCACAGCAATAGCAACGCTGCCGGAATCGCCGCGAACAGCGCACGGCCGAGGCCGTTGAGCAGGGGATGAAGTTCCTGCACGACGATCCGTGTGAAGGGCAGGGTCAGGCTGAAGATAACGACGCCGAGCAGGCCGAGGGCCATGCCGGTGTTTTCGCGCGAGGACATGATGGCAACCAGAATCGAGGGTGGCGGGAAGAGTCTTCATCTAGCCACAAACGCTGGGTATGCCGCTGTTACAGCTAGGCGCAAAGATAGGCGTACAGTTTGCGGACGCTTTCGCGGGCAAGCCCGCTCCCACAGGTCTTGTGCCGTTCTTGCGGCAGATGCAAAACCTGTGGGAGCGTGGCTTGCCCGCGAAGAACGATAACGCGGTCCATCAGGTAGTAGCTGGTTATTACCCACCCCGCCGGATAAGGACTACCTTGAATACTCCTGCATGCCCACGCATTTCCCAGAGGAGTCCTCCCCATGGCGGCTAAAAAAATTCTGATGCTGGTCGGCGATTACGTCGAAGACTACGAAGTGATGGTGCCGTTCCAGGCACTGCTGATGGTCGGCCACACGGTGCATGCCGTTTGCCCGGACAAAACCGCCGGCCAGACCGTGCGCACAGCGATCCATGACTTCGAAGGCGACCAGACCTACAGCGAAAAACCCGGTCACCTGTTTGCCCTGAACTTCGATTTCGCCAAGGTAGACGCGACGGACTATGACGCGCTGCTGGTGCCGGGCGGTCGTGCGCCGGAGTACCTGCGCCTGAACGAAAAAGTCCTGGACCTGGTGCGAGCGTTCGACAAGGCAGGCAAACCGATCGCCGCGGTGTGTCACGGTGCGCAACTGTTGGCCGCTGCAGGCATTCTTGAAGGCCGCGAGTGCAGCGCCTATCCGGCATGTGCTCCGGAAGTGCGCCTGGCTGGCGGCACGTTCATCGATATCCCGGTGACGGAAGGTCACGTTCAAGGCAATCTGGCCACTGCACCGGCCTGGCCGGCGCATCCGAGCTGGCTGGCCGGTTTCCTCGGGTTGCTGGGCACCAAAATCACGCTGTAACGAGGGACCTGTCCATGTGCGAGCTCTACGTCAAGGCCGATCCGATTCTCTACGAGTCGCGCTCCCGCTCGCTGCGCATCTGCGGGGTGGTGACCACCCTGCGGCTGGAGAATCAGTTCTGGGACATCCTCAGCGAAATCGCCGAGGTCGACGGCATGACCACCAACCAGTTGATCGCCAAGCTGTATGAAGAGGTGATGGACTACCGCGGCGAAGTGGTGAATTTCGCCTCGTTCTTGCGGGTTAGCTGTATGCGCTACCTGAGCCAGAGACGGGTGCAGACACCTGAGTTATCAGTAGTGCGGGCTGCGGTGAAATAGCGAGGTGTTGTGGTGGCTTTGCCGGCCTCATCGCGAGCAGGCTCGCTCCCACAATGGATTGATGTACACAATCTCACTGTGGGAGCGAGCCTGCTCGCGATGGCGGCGGTACAGGCGACAGAAGCAGCAAGCTGGTCTTTACTCTGAAGCGCGAAACCTCTCAATCGCCAAGGAGAAAAAGCATGTCTGGATGGTACGAAGTGAGCAAAACCAGCAACGGTCAGTTCAAGTTTGTGTTGAAAGCGGCCAATGCCGAAACCATTCTGACCAGTGAGCTGTATACCTCTCGCGGTGCGGCCGATGGCGGTATCGCCTCGGTTCAGGCCAACAGTCCGCTGGACGAACGCTACGAGAAAAAAACCACCAAGGACGGTCATCCTTACTTCAACCTGAAGGCCGGTAACCACGAGATCATCGGCAGCAGCGAATCCTACTCATCGGACGCCGCGAGGGATAAAGGCATCGCCAGCGTCAAAGCCAACGGCCCGACCACGGTGATCAAGGACAAGACCTTGCCGGTGCTCTAAACACACCGCTTGATAAGTCCAATACACATCCCCTGTGGGAGCGGGCTTGCTCGCGAAAGCGGTCTGACATTCAGTATCTTCATTGAATGTTAAGCCCCCTTCGCGAACAAGCCCGCTCCCACATAGGTTCGGCGGGCGCCGCTAAACCTCGACCGGTACGGTCAGCTTGGGACTACCGAGCGCATGCGTCTTCGAATCAAAAAACCGCAGCGCCACTCCCGTCCCCTCAAACACCTTCGTGTAATGCCGCTTCTGATGCTGGATGAACGCTTTACTGCGCGGGTAAATCGAGATCGCCGCTGTCTTCGGCTTCGCCTGGCGCAATGCATGAATGATGTGACTGTCCTGCTCGCCAAGGGCGTGTCCGAAGATGCACAGCCCATCGCCATGGCCCAGTAACTGGTCGTAGCAGAACGACAGGTAATCCGAGCTGCGAATGGTTTTGAGCTTGTCCTGGGTCGGACCTTCGGTGACGAACAGCGGCACGTCATCGAGGGTCTTGATAGTATTGTTGATGGCGAAACTGCCCAGCAACGTACCTTCGGTCGACATCAATTTGCGCGCTGTGCCGTCCTGATTGCGCACCAGATGCAGGCCGCCGTGCAGGTACAGCAGCCGGGTTTTGTCTGTCGCGGTGATGCTCAGATCAAAGCGCGGCTCGGTGCCTTGAAACAGATCGGTAATAGCGTCAGGCCGGTGCTGGATTGCCCAGTAGTTGAGCAAGTCGTAATTGGTGGTGAACACCGTTCGATAGCTGCCCAGTTCCTGATTGATCGTCGCCAGCGTCGAGGGCACCACCAATCGCCAAGGGATATGCACCGCATGCACGGTGTTGATCAGCGCTTCCTTGATCGCGTAATAGCGGTTGCGCGGCGCGGCAGAGCTGACGGCCAACGCCTTGTTGACCCGGCTGGTGGTTTTCAGCGCCCCAAGCACTTGTTCGAAACTGCGCGTTTGCATCGCGTCGAACACGCTCAGTTCGGATTGGCTCAGAGGCTTTTCTTCAACCGTGCGGGCGTTTTCGAACAGCGAGTCATAGCCGAAGTCGTCCCATACCGCACGACTGGCACCGTTACCCACCAGCAGGCCGCCGAAAGAGGCGGTGGTGCGCAAGGCGTTCCAGTCTTCAAGTTGGGCATCGACATCCTGGAAATCGGTCATTGCGTTCGTTGTCTCAAAGCAAAAGGTCTGATGGACGGCGACTTTATCACGACCCGGACTTGAGCCAGATCAAGTTACCGCGCGACTAATGGGTCGATCCTGTGCGCACCCGCCGGATCGGTGCTGTTGATTCGGCTTCAGCCAGGAGACTCGCGCATGAGCAGTACGTTTTTCATCCCCGCTGTGAACATCATGGGCACCGGTTGCCTCGACGAAGCCATGGACGCCATTCGCAAGTATGGTTTTCGCAAGGCGCTGATCGTCACCGACACCGGGCTGGCCAAGGCTGGCGTGGCAACGATGATTGCCGAGAAACTGGCGATCCAGGACATCGACTCGGTGATCTTCGACGGCGCCAAGCCGAATCCGAGCATCGCCAACGTCGAACTTGGCCTGGGCCTGCTCAAGGAAAGTCGCTGTGATTTCGTGGTGTCGCTGGGCGGCGGTTCGCCTCACGACTGCGCCAAGGGCATCGCGTTGTGCGCCACAAACGGTGGGACAATTCGTGACTACGAAGGTGTCGATCAGTCGGCCAAACCGCAAATGCCGTTGATCGCGATCAACACCACCGCCGGTACCGCCAGCGAGATGACCCGTTTTTGCATCATCACCGACGAGTCCCGTCACGTGAAAATGGCCATCGTCGATCGCAACGTCACACCGCTGCTGTCAGTCAACGATCCGGCGCTGATGGTCGCCATGCCCAAGAGCCTGACGGCCGCCACTGGCATGGACGCTCTGACCCACGCCATCGAAGCCTACGTCTCCACGGCGGCCAACCCGATTACCGATGCCTGTGCGCTGAAAGCCATCACTTTGATCAGCAATAACCTGCGTCTGGCCGTACGCGACGGCAGTGACATGATCGCGCGGGAAAACATGGCTTACGCGCAGTTCATGGCGGGTATGGCGTTCAACAACGCGTCCCTTGGCTACGTTCACGCAATGGCCCACCAGTTGGGCGGTTTCTACGACTTGCCCCATGGCGTGTGCAATGCGGTGTTGCTGCCTCATGTGCAAAGTTTCAACGCGCTGGTCTGCGCCGACCGCCTGACCGATGTTGCCCGCGCGATGGGCGCCGACATTCGCGGGTTCAGCCCGGAAGAGGGCGCTCAGGCAGCCATCGCGGCCATTCGCAACCTGGCCAAGGACGTGGAAATCCCCGCCGGTTTACGCGAGCTCGGTGCCCGGCTCAACGACATTCCGGTGCTTGCCACCAATGCCTTGAAAGACGCCTGTGGACTGACCAATCCACGGAAGGCGGATCAGCGGCAGATCGAGGAGATTTTCCGCAACGCGTTCTAAGTGGTTCGACGGCCGGGCGCGAACACTACGCAAAGCAGCGCGCCCACGGCCAGCAAGGTGCATAACAGCGACAATGGCCATGCCTGCTGGCTCGCTATCAGGCTGGCGATACCGCCGATAGTGGCGGCCATCAGTTGGTGAATGAAACCGCTCAATGCCATCGCATAAGCACCGCCAACCGGCGAACCTTCGTTGGCCAGGGACAGGCTGATCGGGTAATTCAGCGACTGGCCAAACACCGCAAAACAATAGGGCAACCAGAACAGCAGCGCTATCGACGTACCGGCGATGCTACCCAGCAACATGACTGCGCAGCCCGCCAGTACCAGCCCAACGCCTGCCGTCATCAGATGGCGCTGACCGGTGCGCAACACAAAGCGATTGACCGCCACAGCCCCGAGAAAATAGGCCGCGCTGATTGGCCAACCCAACAATCCGTATTCCACTGCCGACCAGTTGAAGGGGCCTTGCAGAATCAACGGCGCCGCGGTGTTGAATGCGACGATCACCCCGTACCCCAAGCCGCCGACAAGGGCCGGCAACAGGAAGCCCCGATGACCCAGAATGTGCCAGTAACTCGTCCAGGCGGATGACAGTGTGTTCTCTGCTGCCAGCACCGGGAACGTGAGTCGGGCCACCACCACCGCCATCGACAGGCTTACGCCACCCAACAAGTAGAAGATCATCGGCCAACCCAGCGCCACCTGGATAATCGACCCCAGGTATTGGCCGATACCCAGCGCCACCACAAAGGAAATCGATATCCAGGACAATGCCTTGGCCAGCAGGTCGCCGTGAAAGCTGTCGCGGATCAGCACTCGGGCCATGACCGAAATTCCGCTGGCGCCTACACCCTGAATCAGTCGAAAAAACAGGAATGACTCCAGCGTCTGGCCCAGCGGCAGGGCCAGGTTGCCCACCCCATAGATACCGAGTGCCGCGAGCAGCACCGGTTTGCGGCCAATGCGCTGACCGAGGCTGCCCCAGAACAGCATCGGCAGCGCCATGCCTATCAGATACACCGCCAGCCCCCATGAAACCTGCGAGGCATCGGCGGTTAAATCCCGGGCAATTTCCGGCAGCGCCGACAGATAAATGCTCATGCCCAATTGAGCGAGAAAAACCGTGCAGCAGGTGATGAGGAGGGTGGTGCTGCTCTTCATTTGATCTTCCCTGAGTTTCAGCTGCCGATGTCCCGGCCGTGAGTGCGTAAAAGCTCGCTGATGAGTTCGCAGAAATGGCGTATCAGCGTCGTCTCCATGTCGGCGCGCAACGTGATTCTGATGGCTGCCTTGCCTTGTGCGACCACCGGGGAAAACACTGCCGAAGTGAAAAAAACCTGGCGGATATTAACGTAAAGCTTTTCCTTCAACGCGATGGAATTCCAGAGTGCGGTGAACTGCCCTGAAGTGCTGTCGGGTAATTGGATCGCGGGGACGAAACGAAACCGGGCTATCCTGCCGACTTAGTCGAACCGAAATCATCGAGCCCTCCCATGCTGCAAAAAAGCCTGATCCGCCGCCTCGACCTGATCACTCTCCAACTGTTTGTGGCCGTCCATGAAGAGGGCACCTTGACCCGTGCCGCTGCTCGCGAATCGATCGCGGTGTCGGCGGCCAGCAAGCGCTTGATGGAGTTGGAGGAGGCGCTGGGCATCAGCCTGTTCGTGCGCCAGGCCAAGGGCATGACCTTGACGCCGGCCGGTGAAACCCTGCTGCACCACGCCCGGCAGATGCTGTTCAACGTCGAGAAAATGGGTCTTGAGCTGGGCGAGCATAGCCACGGTGTACGCGGTTATGTGCGAATGCTCGCCAACCTGTCGGCGATCATTCAGTTCCTGCCTGAAGACTTGCGGGACTTTTCCGAGCGCCATCCGCAGGTCAAGACCGACCTCGAAGAACGCCCCAGCAGCGGGGTGATTCAGGGCGTGCTTGATGGCGTCGCGGACCTTGGGATCTGCTCCAGCGACAGTGACGTCAAAGGTCTGCACAGTGTTCTTTATCGCCGGGACAAACTGATGGTGTTGATGCCGTCCGATCATCCGTTGGCGACTCGTTCGACCCTGGCTTTTGCCGACACGCTGGGCAGTGATTACGTCGGCTTGCACGCCGCCAGTTCCATCAACAGGCGCACCCATGCGGCCGCGCGCAAGGCCGGTAAGGTGCTGAGGCTGCGGATTCATGTGCCGGGGTTCGATGCCATGTGCCGGATGGTCCAGGCCAACATGGGCATCGGCATCCTGCCGCAAAAGGCCTATGAACTGTTTGGTCGGGCGTTGGGTTTGCACGCGGTGCCGCTGACGGATGACTGGTCGGATCGTGCGTTGATTCTGGTGGTGCGCGATGAAGCGAGGCTGTCGCCGGTGAGCCGGATGTTGTTTGAGCAGTTGCGCGGTCAGGCCTGACAGTTCTCTATTGAATGGGCCGGCCTCATCGCGAGCAGGCTCGCTCCCACAGTTGATCTTCGGTGTTCACAAATCCCCTGTGGGAGCGAGCCTGCTCGCGATGGCGGACTTAAGGTCGCGGCAATTCTGCTGCCGAGCATTCGCGTTTCGCGAACGGTCGTTGCCAACTGAAGGTTGGATTCCTTGCCCCTCGGTCCTCTAGCCTTGGCTCATATTCCAAGAACAAGAGGTACCCCGCGATGACTGCCCCCTTGAGTGCAATCAAAGTGATCGAGATAGGCACACTGATTGCCGCGCCGTTCGCAGCACGCATGCTCGCCGAGTTCGGCGCCGAAGTGATCAAGATCGAAGCCATGGGCCAGGGCGATCCCCTGCGCAAATGGCGCAAGCTGCACGAAGGCACTTCGTTGTGGTGGTACTTGCAATCGCGAAACAAGAAGTCCCTTGCGCTGAATCTGAAATCCCCCGAAGGCATCGAGCTGGTCAAGCAACTGGCGACCGACGCCGATGTGCTGATCGAAAATCTGCGCCCCGGCGCCCTGGAAAAACTCGGCCTGGGCTGGGACGTGTTGCATGCTCTCAATCCCAACCTGACGCTGGTGCGTATTTCCGGTTATGGCCAGACCGGCCCGTACCGTGATCGCCCGGGTTTCGGTGCAATCGGCGAGGCCATGGGCGGGATTCGCTACACCACCGGCACCCCCGGTTCACCGCCCGCCCGAGTGGGTGTGAGTCTCGGCGATTCGCTGGCTTCGCTGCATGCGGTGATCGGCGCCTTGATGTCGCTGCTGCGAGTCAAGACAGGGCAGGGCGGCGGGCAGGTGGTCGATGTGTCTTTGGCCGAAAGCGTATTCAACGTGATGGAAAGCCTGGTGCCGGAATACGACATGCTGGGTCATGTTCGTGAGCGCAGCGGCGGGGCATTGCCGGGTATCGCGCCGTCCAACACTTATCTGACCGCCGACGGCGCTTACGTGGTGATCGCCGGTAACAGCGACCCGATCTATAAGCGCCTGATGGCGGTGATCGGTCGGGTCGATCTGGCCGAAGCGCCGGAGTTTGCGCATAACGATGGCCGCGCCGCCAAAAGTAATGTGCTCGACGCCGCCATCACTCACTGGACCAGCAGCCTACCTATCGACGAAGTGCTGTCGGCGTTGGAAGCTGCCGAAGTCCCGGCCGGGCGCATCTATTCGGTGGCTGATATCGTCGCCGATCCTCACTATCAGGCGCGGGGCATGCTGCTCAGCGCCGAACTGCCCGGTGGTGCCACGGTGAAGATGCCGGGCATCGTACCGAAAATGTCCGAGACCCCCGGCGGCGTGAACTGGTCGGGACCGAGTCTGGGTCAGCACACCGACGACATCCTCGCGGGGCTGGGCCTGACTGACCAGGACATCGAACGGCTGAAAGCTGAAGGGGTGGTGCAATGATCACTGATTATTCCCAGACCCTGATCGTTCAGGAAGTCTCCCCTCGTGACGGCTTGCAGATCGAGCCGACCTGGGTCGAAACCGTCGACAAGATTTCGCTGATCGATCAGTTGTCGCTGGTGGGGTTCAGCCGCATCGAAGCGGGCTCGTTTGTTTCGCCCAAAGCCATTCCGGCGCTACGTGATGGCGAGCAAGTGTTCAAGGGCATCGCCCGACGGCCAGGCGTGATCTATGTCGCATTGATCCCCAACCTCAAAGGCGCACAACGAGCGCTGGACTCGGGGGCCGATGAGCTGAACCTGGTGATGTCCGCCAGCCAGACCCACAACCTGGCGAATATGCGGATGCGCTGCGAGGCGTCATTGGCGGCGTTTGGCGAGATCGTCGAATTCGTTCGCGGCACGCAGGTGCGGCTCAACGGCAGCATCGCCACGACCTTCGGCTGCCCGTTCGAGGGCAGGATCGATGAGGACCGAGTGCTGCAAATCGTCGAGGCTTATCAGGAGCTCGGGATTCAGGGCATTACCTTGGCCGACACCACCGGCATGGCCAATCCGCGTCAGATCGATCGGCTGGTGCGCAAAGTCTTGCAGCGGGTTTCGTCGGCAGATCTGACCCTGCATTTTCACAACACTCGCGGCCTCGGTTTGTGCAACGTCCTGGCCGCCTATGAGGCCGGTGCCCGTCGTTTCGATGCGGCCCTCGGCGGCCTTGGCGGTTGCCCGTTTGCGCCGGGTGCTTCGGGCAATATCTGCACTGAAGATCTGGTCAACCTGTGCGATGAAATCGGTATTCACACCGGCATCGATCTGCCGTTGTTGCTGAAGTTGTCCCGAGGGTTACCCGCATTGTTGGGCCACGAAGTGCCCGGGCAACTCGCCAAGGCCGGACGCAATTGCGACCTGCACCCGACACCCACCTGAACACACCGAACACCCTGTGGGAGCGGGCTTGCTCGCGAAGGCGGCGTGTCAGTCACCATCAATGTTGAGTGTTAGACCGCTTTGGCGAGCAAGCCCGCTCCCACATAAAGCACCCACACAGATCACTTAAACCAGACAACAAAAACAATCGGGACTCCCTCGTGAAGTCCATCTGGAGAAACACTATGAGCCTCAATGTACTGGAGGCGGGCGCGAGCCCGTCCGTTAGCCACGACGCCGAAAAAGCCCTGGTCCGCAAAGTCGCCTGGCGACTGATGCCGCTGATCATGGTGTGCTACCTGTTCGCGTTTTTCGACCGCATCAACATCAGCTTCGCCAAGTTCCAGTTGCAGGCCGACCTGAGCCTGAGCGACACCGCTTACGGCCTCGGTGCCGGGCTGTTTGTGGTCGGTTACGTGATCTTCGAAGTGCCGAGCAACATGATGCTCTACAAGGTCGGTGCGCGGCGCTGGATCGCCCGGATCATGATGTCCTGGGGTGTCGCCACGGCGGCCATGGTCTTCGTCAACAGCGAATGGCAGTTCTACGCCTTGCGCTTCGTGATCGGTGCGATGGAGGCGGGTTTCGCGCCCGGCGTGCTGTATTACCTGACACTGTGGTTTCCGCAGCACTATCGCGGGCGCATAACCTCGATGCTGTTTCTCGCGTCGGCGTTTGCCGGGCTGGTTGGCGCACCGTTCTCCGGGCTGGTGCTGCAACACCTTGATGGCTTCCTTGATATGCGCGGCTGGCATTGGCTGTTTCTGCTCGGTGGAGTGCCTTGCATCGGCCTCGGTTTGTTGGTGCTGACCTTGCTCAAGGACCGCATCGAAGACGCCCATTGGCTGACGTCGTCGGAGAAGAAACTGCTCGCCAGCCGTATCGCTCACCACGAACCGCACAAGAGCGGCGGTTCCTTGCTGGCAGCCTTGCGGATTCCGGGTTTCCTGATGCTGGGGCTGATTTACTTTCTGATTCAGGTAGCGTCCTACGGCTTGAATTTCTGGGCACCGCAACTGATCCGCAGTGCCGGCACCGAGAGTCCGGTGATGATCGGCTTGCTGACCGCCATTCCCTATGTCTGCGGCGCCATCAGCATGGTGGTGATCGGGCGGTTGTCCGATGCCACCGGTGAGCGGCGCAAGTTTGTCGCAGGTCTGGTGGCGGTAGGCGCGGTGGGGTTCTTCAGCGCAGGGATCTTCGCTAACCATACGACTTTCCTGATTGTCGCCCTGGGCTTGCTCGGTGCCGGGATCATCGCCTCCATCCCGAGCTTCTGGACCTTGCCGCCGAAACTGCTGGCCGGTGCCGGCGCAGGTGCCGCTGGCGGAATCGCGGTGATCAACACCCTTGGCCAGTTCGGTGGGATCGTCAGCCCGGTCATGGTCGGGCGAATCAAGGACCTGACCGGCAGCACCACCCCGGCCCTGTACGTCATCGGCGTCGCCGCGCTGATCGCCGCTGCGTTGCTGCTGTGGGGGTTGCCGCAGAAGCTGCGCACGCTCGATAAGTTCTGAAATCTGCGGCGTCAGGAAAACCGCTTTCGCGAGCAAGCCCGCTCCCACATTTAACCGTGTCCAACTTTGGAATTCGGTCAAGTGTGGGAGCGGGCTTGCTCGCGAAGACTGACTCACAGCAACAAAGCACTAGTGGTTCTACGCTCAAGGACGTTTAAGTTGTACGCTCCGGTCGGACCCAGCCTCAAGGTTGCTAAACACATGCTAACCGGCCTCAACCACCTGACCCTCGCCGTCACCGACCTGAACCGCAGCGTGGCGTTCTATCGCGATCTGCTGCAACTTCAGCTCGAAGCCACGTGGGACACCGGTGCCTATCTCTCATTACCCGGTCTATGGCTGTGCCTGTCTCTCGATCCGCTGCGCGAGTCCGCGCCCGCCGCTGACTATACCCATTACGCCTTCAGTATCGGCGCTACGGACTTTCCGTTGTTCGTCGAACACCTGCGATCCGCCAAGGTGCCGGAATGGCGAGACAACCGCAGCGAAGGCGCGTCGTTCTATTTTCTCGACCCGGACGGGCACAAGCTTGAGGCGCATGTCGGGGATCTGGCGTCGCGGCTGGCGGCGTGTCGGCAACGGCCGTATGCGGGGATGAAGTTCTTCGACGATCAGTGAGTCGATGCTCGGGGTCCTGAGATAGACTTGCGTCCATTCGTCCGGCGTTTCAACAGGAATTCCCATGACCCCATCGCTGCTAATGGCCGTTCTCGCCTCGGGCTTCATTTATGGCATCACGCCGGGGCCGGGTGTGCTGGCGGTGTTCGGCATCGGCGCGGCGCGCGGTCGGCGGGCCGGAGCGGGATTTCTGTGCGGGCATTTGCTGGGCGACGTGGTCTGGTGCAGCACGGCGCTGATCGCGATTGTCGGTGCGCGGGAAATCGGCAGCACAGCGTTCGATGTGCTGGGCGTATTCAGTGGGCTCTACTTGTTCTGGCTGGGTCTGCGCGCGGTTCGGGCTCGGCGGGGCAGTGTCGAGGCGCCTCAGGGGCCGGCGCGGCAGCCGTTCTGGCACGGCATCATGTTCGGTCTGACCAACCCCAAGGCATACCCGGTGGCGGTGGCGACCTTTACTGCGCTGCTGTCCAGCCGTGCAGAATTGCTGCATTGGTCGATGCTGCCGTGGTTGATCGTCCTCAGCTTCATTGGTGGCCTTATGGCCTACGCTATCCTCATAGGCATCGTCGGTGCACGTCAGGTGCGCACGTTGTATCAACGCCATGAACTGGTGATCACGCGGTTGTGCGGGGTAATGTTCATCGGTTTTGCCATTAATGCCCTGGTGCATGCGCTGCCGGGGCTGGTGACGAACAAGGCTTGAGGCTGATCGCAAGGAAGCGTCAGCTGCACAGTCATCGCTCGGGCGTATGACCGGTCAGGGAGGGTTGTTCAATGTTGCATTGTCCGGACACGCTCTCGGCATCATGGAAACCAGAAATTCCGCACCACTGGCCAGCTACATCGACCTCTTGCTGGACGCCGTCTGTGCGGTGGATAAACAAGGTCGCTTCGTATTTGTCAGCGCGGCCTGCGAGCGCATTTTCGGTTACACCCCCGACGAGCTGATTGGCCAGCCGATGATCGACCTGGTGCATCCCGCCGACAGACAGCGCACCCTCGACGCCGCGCGGGAGATCATGGGGGGCGAGCCCAAGCTCAACTTTGAAAATCGTTACCTGCGCAAGGATGGCCGGGTGGTGCATATTCTCTGGTCGGCGCGCTGGTCGGAGATCGATCAGCTGCGCATTGCCGTGGCGCGCGACATCACCGAGCGCAAACAGGCCGAGTCCCGGCAAGCGGCGCTGTACGCAATCTCCGAGGCGGCCCACGCGGCGGAAGATCTGCTGGCGCTGTTCAAACGCGTCCATTCGATCATCGGCGAATGGCTCCCGGCGTTGAATTTCTCCGTGGCGCTGTATGACGAGCACTGCGCGCAGCTGAATTTTCCCTATCACGTCGACGACCGTGAACCGCAACCCGAGGAGCCCGGGACTGTGACCGGGCGTCTTTGCAGTGAAGTAATTCGCAGCGGCTTGCCGATTCTGCTGACCCCGGATCAGGACAATCCGCCGGCGGGTTTTGCGGCGCTGGTCGCGGGCCAGGATTCGCCCTGCTGGCTGGGCGTGCCATTGAGTTCGCAGAACAACGGCACCATTGGCGCGTTGATCGTTAAAAGCGTACCGGGCGGCGAGCGTTACACCGAGCAAGACAAGGAACTGCTGCAGTATGTTTGCGCTCAGGTCGCGACTGCTATCGAGCGCAAGCAATTGCATGCCCGGCTCCAGCGCATGGCCCAGTACGACCAACTGACTCAGTTACCCAATCGCGAGTTGCTGCGCGAACGCCTCAAGGCCTCACTGGCGCTGGCCCGGGAAGACTCCGGTCGAATGGCGTTGCTCTACGTCGATCTCGACCGCTTCAAGCAAGTCAACGACACCCTTGGTCATGCGGTCGGCGACATGCTGCTGCAAGCGGTCGCCAATCGGCTCAAGGGCTGCGTGCGCGAAACCGACACCGTAGCGCGTATCGGCGGTGATGAATTTGTCGTGTTGTTGCACAGCATCCACGCCGCGGAAGACGCCGAGAATGTGGCGGGAAAAATCCGCCAGGTACTGGTTCAGCCCCTGCGCCTGGACGGGCATAGCCTGAACATCCAGCCGAGTATCGGTGTCGCGCGATACCCCGAGCATGGCACTGAAGAGAACCAGCTGTTCAGGCATGCCGATGAGGCGATGTACAGCGCCAAGCGCCAGCATCATCTGCGTCTCGGGGCCTGAAAGCTCGTCACCGTTCGTCGCAGCGTTGCCAGTTTTTCTAAACCTTTTTGGCTATGGAAATTCTTATTCTATGCGGGCGGCTGCTCGCTGCTCTCATCATCAAGAGGATGAAAACCATGCCTACTTCAAAAAATCCGAGTCCGGGTAGTGCCCATGATCGAACGAAGGCGTCTGAAGCTGGTCGCAAAGGTGGGAAAACCACCACGACGACCGTTGATAAAGACTCCGCGAAAGGCGGCATGGGCCGCAAAGGTGGTCAGAAATCCCGGTAATAGTGAAGGTGGTTTTATTAAAAGACGGGGGCGCAAGCTCCCGTTTGAATTTTCAAAGAAGGAGGGCGCGACCATGAGCCGGATGGCCACCCGTTTACGCAATGCCAGTTTTGTCACGTTACTGGGCCTGTTTGCCAACAGTGCCTTTGCCCAGTCAGCCGCTGAATTCATCAATGAAGCATCGGCCAAAGGCATGGCCGACATCGAAGCCAGTCGCCTGGCGCACCAGAAAACCGAGTCCAAAGAGGTCAAGGATTACACCATCGTGGTGATCAACGACCTCACCACCGCCAACCAGCATCTGGCGAAAATTGCCAAGCAACTCGATTTACCGGTCGCACCGCGCGAAGAGGTGATGGATAAGGCCAAAGCCTTGATTCCAGAGGTGAAGGACGATGCGTCTTTCGATCAGGCGTATGCCGCCAGTCAGGTGAAAACCACCCAACAGACCATCGAGCAGCTTCAGCAACAAGCGCAGACCACGGACGTGCCGCAAATCAAAGCGTTCGCCGAAGAAACCCTGCCCAAACTGCAAAACCATCTGCAAATGGCCAGGGCCCTGCAAGCCAGTCGCTAGCACCAATGGCGCGGGTGACGTCGCTGGTCACCCGCGGGGCATGGGTCAACATTCATTCATCCTGTTTCTTTGTTTCCGGGACGACAGTACCGTCCAGGGAAATCGTTTCGCCCTCGCCGAGGTGGCGATATTTCTTTCTCAATTCTTCCAACTGTTTGAGATCCAGCGATTCGAGCCCCAGCATCGCGTTCTGCGCTTCTTTCGTTACTCGCAATAACTCATCGATCTTCAAGTGCAAAATATCCGTGTCGCGGTTCTGGGTGTTCTGGATAAGGAACACCATCAGGAAGGTGATGATGGTGGTCGACGTGTTGATGATCAGCTGCCAGGTATCGTTGAAATGGAAAATCGGTCCACTCAAACCCCACAGGATAATCAGAACGATCGCCCCCAGAAATGTCCGGGGCAGGCCGGCCCACAGGGAAAGTTTCTGTGCAATTTTTGCGAATTTCATTGCCGTGTTCCTTATAGGGATGCGCCTGATTTTCAGACAGCACGGGCAAAACGAAAATTCTGCTGAATATTACCTGCGGGATGAAAAGCCGGTGCGCTGAACCCTTTGTCAGTGCTCATCGCTCGGCGCCGAAAAAGTCGCAACCATTTCCACCGACATGGGTCACTACTTCAAGCCCCTGAAACTGGAGAACAGCATGAACCTCACCCGCTCGTTTTACCTTTGTTGCTGCCTGCTTGCGCTGCAGGGCTGCTTCGATAACTCGGATAACGAGACTAAAGACAATACTGATGGCACCAAGTCTTCGGTGCAGATGCAGGAGAAGGGGGCGGATAGTAAGTAGCGGTGAGTCGCTGCTACCGTTGCACCACAAGAAATAAGTGCGAATCCATGTGGGAGCGGGCTTGCACGCGAAGACGTCGGCATAGTCAATATTGATGTCGCCTGACACACCGCATTCGTGAGCAAGCCCGCTCCCACAGGTTCCGCGCCTGAACTGGCATTGGTTTTTTTGTATCTATCTATTCACGCCGACAGCGTCACCTCAGTCTTCCAGCTGAAGTACCCCAACGCTTCACAGCGCTGGTTAATCAGCATGAAGCTCAGTTCGCAGGCCGCCACGCCGGTGCTCAGTTGCGAGCACTCCCAATAATGATCATCGGCCGTGTGGCTGCCCGGTTGGGTCGGGTTGGATGGGTCGGGCGCGGGGACTGTCTGTTCGCCGTGGACGACCAGTTTGGGCGGCGAGAGAATCCCGGTATCGCCCATCGAAATGTTGTGAAATACAACGCTGTGTTCGGCCAGCAGGCTGACGGTTCTGCCGCGGATATGAAAGACTTGTCCGTTGGCTGTTAGCGTAATTTTACTGTCATTTTTAGCATTTTGTGTTGTCGTTGTACCACTGATGGCGAAAATGAAGCCGTCTTCAATCACAGTCGGGTTTTGCGGTTCAAGGCTGGGTTGCGGATAACGGGACAGCAGCGATTCGGCATCGACGATCAGCAGCACATTATTGGCTGTCACGACGCTCGCCGAAGGGGAGGTAATCGGTTCGGAAGTCATCATGGATTCCTTTCATGATGTTGACGCATATCGATAGCCGCTTCGGTTCAAGCAAGAAATCCATTCCAGCCGAGGCGGCAACGAGCCCGGTAGGCCCCTTGTTGCCAAGGGGCCCGGCCCATCATCAGTTGCGGATGGTAATGAACGGATCCCACGAGCAGCAGCCGACGATTTGGCAGTCGCGATCCACGATCAGAAAGTGGAAGTGATAGGTCACACTGCCGCACGAAAGTGTTTCCGAAGACCAGTAATGGTTATCGACTTTCTGGCAGCTAGGCACCGATGGGTTGCTGGTGTTAGGGACGGCGACGCAGGCGGTAGCCTTGCGCGGCGTGGGTGTGGAGATCAACTCGTTGCCTACATTACCGATGAACTTGTAGAAAATCACCGCAGTCTCGAAGCTCTGCGACAGGCTGGTTTCACGCCAGCGAATCAGATCGCCCACCTGGGCTTTCAAGTTGAGCTCACCACCGGCCTGGCCACTTACCACGTTGTTCTGATTGGTCACCATGTATACATGACTGACGTCGATCAGCGTTGGCGCAGCAGGGTTTTTGCTGATGTTCGGGTAGTTTTTCAGAATGGTTTCGGTGTCGATCGAAACAAGTACATCCGTGACTCGAGACATAGTAAAGCTCCTTTGAACATAGTGATTACCTGGCTACCTACCAGGTACGACAACGCTTGTTGCCTTGCGGCCGTTGCGAACACACTACTGGGGAACCCATTCGATCACGGGGGTACGAGCTGGCCTTGCTCCTTGCCTTGAAATGACGGGTTGGGTTCCTTCCAACAGGCCGCGAGTAGGACTATAGATGCCATTTTTATACTGTCAAAATCGCTTTTGCCTTCGGTCGACGAACGGTGCTTTTGGTTATCACTTTCAATGATTTTGCGATAAGAGAAAGCTCACTCAGATCCCTATGCCTCCAAAAGTGGAGATAGGGCAGCGCACACCGGTCAATGTATCGTAGCGAACCGGTTATCTGCCTCTGACTATAACCACCGACAGGAGAGCGATATGAGTTGGTCCGCCAAACAATACGTAGCTTTTGAAGATGAGCGAACGCGCCCGGCGCGTGACTTGCTGGCCGTCATCCCCGCAATGGACGTCCAATCGGCAATCGACATCGGTTGCGGCCCGGGAAATTCCACCGAGTTGCTGGTGCAGCGCTTTCCCAATGCCGCGGTGCGAGGGGTGGACAGTTCACCCGATATGATCGAGGCCGCCCGCAAGCGCATGCCTCACCTGCGTTTCGACACGGTTGACATTGATACCTGGAACGAGACCGGTCCGTTCGACGTGATTTTCGCCAACGCGGTATTGCAGTGGCTGCCCGATCACGCCCGGTTGCTGCCGTCATTGGTGGCCAGGCTTGCTCCCGGCGGTAGCCTGGCGATTCAGATGCCCGACAACCTCAACGAACCGTCGCACAGGTTGATGCGCGAGGTCGCAGCGAACGGCCCTTGGGCTGACAAACTGGCAAGAGTCGCTGGCCTGCGAACGGAAATGGAGGATGCGGGTGGTTACTACTCGATGCTGCGTGCCCACTGCACCCGGGTCGATGTATGGCGCACCACTTACTATCATCCCCTCGCGGATGGCGCGTCGGGCATTGTCGAGTGGTTCAAGGGCAGCGGTTTGCGGCCTTTTCTTGAGCCGCTGAATGAAGCGGAGCGAGTGCAGTATCTCGAGCAGTATCTGACGGCGATCGAGAGGGCCTATCCGGCACTGAGCGATGGTTCAGTGCTGTTGCCGTTTCCGCGGTTGTTCATGGTGGCGACGCGCTGACCTACAAAGGGATATGCCTGGCTGTTTGTCCCTTTGGTTGACCAACCTTCGAACCATCAGCCCTGCTGCAAAACCTTGAGCGCCGCCGAGGCCAGAAACCCGGAGCGACTCTTCTCTTCCGGATGATGCAGTACGTACTCATCGATGCGGTTGAGCAGGTAGCCGGGCAGGGTGATGTTGAGTTTCTGGGCCTTGCCCAGGTATTTGGTGACATCGATGTCCACCACGGCCCACGTACACCCTGCGTATTGCGGATTGGCCGCATGCAGGGTCACTTTGTTGGCGGGCGGAATCGGTGATCCGTCTTCCGCCAATATTTCGAAATGGCCTTCGATGGCTTCGCGCGCCATGGCCATGGCGTCATCCAGATCCTCGCCGGCGGAAAAACAACCCGGAATATCCGGTACTTCTACACCCCAGGCGTGTTCGTCATCGCTCATGGAAATCGCAATTGGGTAAAGCATGTTCGTCATCCTCCGAAGGCGCTGTCCATCGGCTCGTCAGAGCAGCGCCTGTTGCAAAATACTGATGGCCGTTTTTTTGAGCAGATCCTTTTTCGGAGGAGGAACCGTTACCAGTCCTGGCTTGGTCGGATGCTTGAAATGGTGATGGCTTCCCTTGATTGGTACCAGATACCAGCCATCTGCAACGATTTGGCTTATCAAAAACCGGCTATTCACATCACTTCCGTGTGGTGTGCTTGTGGTTACTATACCTACTGAAATCCACTAATCAACACTATAACCACCAATGCATCCTGAGCACCGAGGTGTTAGCGGCATGAAACGAGTCTAGGAGGGCATTTGGCGTAACTTGGGCAAGGCCGGCTTCTGTATTGCAGGGTTTTGCCGAGGCGCTGGAGAGCGAGGGAGATCAAATTTCATGCATAAAAAAACCGGCCACTTCGGACCGGCTCTTGTGTTCCCTCGAGTATCACGCTGTAGCTTTTAAATCAGCTGATCAATCAAAACCGCGTTGGTATAGACCAAGCTTCCATCGCTCGCTCGATGCCCGACCAAATGGAACTGACCGCGCCCGTGCTGCAAGTAGACGCGCATTTGGCAGTCGGACAAGGGGTCGTATCCCTCTGGCAGGATCAAATCCATTGAGCTCATGTCGACATCAACCATGGCTTCAGGCTCATGGGTCTTCTGTAGGCGTTCTTCAGCTTGCTCCAGACGCAGATGGAGGGGGCCATCGACATCAAAGCTGATCTCACCCACCGGGGTGGATTTTTGGGCGCCGCTGGGTTTGCACCAGCCTTCGATCGTCAGGTTACTCATGACGAAATCTCCGTCGTGGACTGCTGGACTCTGTAGCTCTTGTCTCTTCTCATCATCAGGATTGAGTATAGCTGGCAACTCGGCCTTGCTTGCTGTACCCACGTCAATTCGCCACGCCTATTTAGTCCCGAGAGACGTAATGCTGAATATCCATAGTTATATGTAGCGAATAGCTTTAAACGATTAACTTAATGTTCGAATTGGAATATCCGGGCCCCGGAATTTTCAGAAAAAGCGCTTGATCCGTCCATGCACTATACTTCTTGCGGACTTTGCCGTCGGAATGGATGGTACTTGTCTGCCCTGCTTGGACGTCAGTGGCGATGCTGTTGCATAACCAGTGAACAACAGGAATAGGATGAACAGAAAATGGCAATAGCAATTATCTTGATACTAATCGTTATTGCATCAGTGCTGTTCCATGTTCTAGCGCCTTGGCATGCGACACCGGCAGCTTCCAACTGGGGATCAATAGACACCACCCTGTTCATCACCCTGATCATTAGTGGGATATTTTTCATCGCCATCACGGTATTTATGGCGGTAGCCGTGATGCGTTATCGTCACAAAGAGGGTGCCAGGGCGCACTATCAGCCAGAAAGTAAAAAACTGGAAACATGGTTGATTATCGTGACCTCGGTAGGTATCGCTGCAATGTTGGCGCCAGGCCTGGTGGTTTACAGTGATTTTATCCGGGTGCCGAAAAATGCTTATGAACTTGAAGTGGTCGCCCAGCAGTGGCAGTGGGCCTTTCGTTTTCCCGGTCAGGACGGCAAGCTGGGTAAATCGGATATCAAGTTTGTTAATTTCACCAATCCCCTCGGCCTTGATCCCAAAGATCCTCTTGGGCAGGACGATGTGCTTATAAAAAACAATGAAGTTCGCCTTCCGCTCGATCAGCCAGTGAAAGTTTTACTGCGCTCTAAAGATGTGCTGCACAACTTCTATATCCCGCAAATTCGCAGCAAGATGGACATGGTGCCGGGGATGGTGTCGTACTTTTGGTTTACGCCGACTAAAACCGGGAAATATGAAATCCTTTGTGCTGAATATTGTGGCGTAGGTCATTACAACATGCGCGGCCAGATGATCGTGGAAGAGCAGGGCGCCTTCGATCAATGGCTGAGCAGCCAACCGACTTTTGCACAGACATTAACGACAGCTGCCAAACCCAGTCAGGACAGCGTGCTGGAAAAAGGTCGCTTACTGGTCGAACAATACGGTTGCGGTGCCTGCCATAGCCAGGATGGCAGTACCCGTCTCGGCCCTGGATGGAAGGGGCTGTACGGTCGCACTGAACAGTTTGCCGATGGCACCAGTGCACTGGTCGATGAGGCCTATCTGAAGGAGTCGATCCTCGATCCGAAGGCCCGACTGGTACAGGGCTACCCGCCAGTCATGGTGGCCTATACTCTCACTGAAGATGAACTGGGTGCTGTCGTCGCCCTGATCAAATCTTTGGGTGCCGCGCAGCAAGAACCTTCTGCCAGCGAAAAGTTGGACAGAGGTGACGACTTGGCGACGCAGGGGCAGCGGCTGGCCGAGTCGCTCGGCTGTCTGGCCTGTCACAGTGTCGATGGTAGCAAGGGTGTCGGCCCCAGCTGGCAGGGTCTCTATGGCGAGACCGTAACCCTTGCCGACGGTACGAGTATCAAGGCCGAGGAGGGCTATATAAAGGATTCGATTCTTAATCCCGGCGCCAAAATCGTCAAAGGCTACGCAGCCGTCATGCCGGCCTTTGCGCCGAGTGATCAGGAGTTGAACGCACTGATCGCTTTTATCAAATCCAAAGCGAAAGCCGACGCTGATGCGAGCAAGGCGGAGCCAGGGAAGTAGCCGTAAAGCAGCCAGGAATGCACCGAAACTTCGAACAGGAGGATGACGTGATGGCCTATGCGGAGCAAGCCGAAACAGAAGCACTACACGAACCCAAAAGTTTCCTGACCAAATATATCTGGAGTCAGGACCACAAGGTCATAGCCATTCAATATTCCTTGACGGCTATATTCGTGGGCGTTATCGCCGTGGTGTTGTCCGGCTTGATGCGCATACAGCTTGGCTTCCCCGGCGCTTTGGAGTTCATGGACGCCAGTGCTTACTATCAGGCGATGACCATGCACGGCATGATCATGGTCATTTACTTGCTGACGGCCTTGTTTCTGGGTGGCTTCGGTAACTATCTGATCCCGCTGATGGTGGGCGCCCGCGACATGGTCTTCCCCTATGTCAACATGCTGAGTTACTGGTTCTACCTGCTAGCGGTAGTGGTGTTGCTTTCCAGTTTCTTTGTCCCCGGCGGCCCCACCGGTTCTGGCTGGACGCTCTATCCACCACAGTCCATTTCTCAGGGAACACCGGGGGTCGAGTGGGGCATCGTCCTGATGCTCGTCTCACTGGCGATTTTTATTGTTGCAGCCACCATGGGCGGGTTGAACTACGTCACCACGGTGTTGCAGGCGCGCACGCACGGCATGACATTGTTTCGCATGCCGCTCTCCGTATGGGGAATCTTCATGGCCTCGATTATGGCCTTGCTGGCGTTCCCGGCGTTGTTCGTCAGTGCGGTCATGATGCTGTTCGACAAGCTGTTGGGCACCAGCTTCTTTATGCCGGCGATGATCTCGCTAGGGCAGCAGATCGATCACCAGGGCGGCAGCCCAATATTATTCCAGCACTTGTTCTGGTTCTTCGGCCACCCGGAGGTCTACATCGTTGCTCTCCCTGCGTTTGGCCTGGTCTCCGACTTGATCAGCACGCATGCGCGTAAAAATATCTTCGGCTACCGAATGATGGTGTGGGCCATTATTGCGATTGGCGTACTCAGCTTTGTGGTCTGGGCGCACCATATGTATGTCAGCGGAATGAACCCGTACTTTGGCTTTTTCTTCGCCGTCACCACCTTGATCATCGCGGTGCCGACCGCACTGAAAGTCTACAACTGGGTGCTGACCCTGTGGCGGGGCGACATTCATCTGACCGTGCCGATGCTGTTTGCCCTGGCCTTTATCGTCACCTTCCTGGTCGGCGGTCTGACCGGGTTGTTTCTCGGCAATGTGATCGTGGATATTCCGCTCTCGGACACCTATTTCGTCGTAGCCCATTTTCATATGGTCATGGGGGTCGCACCGGTGCTGGTGGTCTTCGGCGGCATTTATCATTGGTTCCCGAAAGTAACCGGGCGCATGTTGAACGACACCCTGGGCAAACTGCATTTCTGGATTACCTTTCTGGGTACCTACGCCATCTTCTTTCCCATGCACTACCTCGGTTTTCAGGGGATGCCACGCCGTTACTACGCCTATGAAAACTACGCGTTCATCCCGCAGTCGGCGCAAGAGTTGAATGCCTTCATTACGGTGATCGCATTGACCGTCGGTGTTTCCCAGCTGTTGTTCCTGTTCAACCTGGCCTGGAGTGCATTCAAGGGCAAGCCCGCAGGCAGTAATCCCTGGGGCGCGGCCAGTCTGGAATGGCAAACGCCGAACACCCCGCCGATACACGGTAACTGGGGAGCGAAGCTGCCGGTCGTGCATCGCTGGGCCTATGACTACAGTGTGCCGGGGATAGAACAGGATTTCGTTCCGCAAACGGTCTCCGCCGAGGAGCTGGAGCAGATGCGGCAACTGAGTGCCGGAACCAAGATAGCGGACGTTAAAACATGAAAAGGCTGCTATTGAGAAACGCCGACGGTGCTGACCCCGGCGGCAGTTGGAGTCGCGACCCTGGGGGTATTCAGGCCACCGAGGCTGATAGAAGTCAAATCGCAAGAACGGGCCTGCGCTTGTTTCTGGTCGTGGTGAGCTCGTTATTCTTTCTCTTCCTGTTCGCCTTTATTGCCCGTTCACAAATGGCCGACTGGCTCCCCCTGACAGACCCCTTGGCGCCGTTAGCCAATCTCTGGCAGCTATGGCTGAATTCGGCTTTTCTGGTATTGAGTTGCATAGCACTGCAGTGGTCGCGTATGGCCGCCCGACAGGCTCGACTGGACGCAACGGTCATCGGTTTTGCATTGGGGGGCGTATTTGCCATTGCCTTTCTGGTGGGGCAATTCTGGGTCTGGCAGCAGTTTGTCGCGTGGGGCTACTTTGTCGCCAGCAATCCGGCCAACAGCTTCTTCTACCTGTTGACCGGCCTGCATGGGCTCCACCTGCTGGGCGGGCTGATAGCCTGGGGAATAATCGTCGCTAAATTCCTGCGTCGCGTGCCGTTGCCGCAACTCAGCGTCAGCGTAGAACTCTGTACCATTTATTGGCATTACTTACTGGGTCTTTGGTTCGTGCTATTCGCTTTGCTGGCCAGCACGCCGGAAACCTATGAAGCGATCGCCAGATTCTGCGGCCTGAGGTGAAAAGCCATGGCATCGCACCCACTCGCCCCAGGCGAATCCAGTTCATCCAATCCCCCAGACTCACCGCCTGCACCGGGATGGCAGGGCATCGCCAGCGACTGGGCCTCGGATAAAGAGGTCTTCAAGCAGGTCCCTTGGGGCAAGGCGATGATGTGGATATTCCTGCTCAGCGATACTTTTATATTCACCTGTTTTTTAACCGGCTACATGTCGGTACGCATGACCATCACCACCGCCTGGCCGAACCCCAGTGAAGTGTTCGCATTGACGATTGCCGGTCAAGAAATCCCGCTTATTCTGATCGCGATCATGACCTTTGTGCTGATCAGTAGCAGCGGCACCATGGCCATGGCCGTTAATTTCGCCTATCGCCGTGAGCGCGCGAAAACCGCTGCCCTGATGCTGGCGACCGCTGCCTTGGGGGTGACCTTCGTCGGCATGCAGGCATTTGAATGGACCAAGCTCATCGCGGAAGGAGTGCGTCCTTGGGGGAACCCCATGGGGGCGGCGCAATTTGGTGCCAGCTTTTTCATGATTACCGGTTTCCACGGACTGCATGTGTCTATCGGCGCCCTCTACCTCGGTATTGTGGCGCTGAAAGTAATGCGGGGAGATTATGAGCGCTCCGGAAACTATCAGAACGTCGAGATAGCCGGGCTCTACTGGCACTTCGTGGATTTGGTGTGGGTGTTTATTTTTGCTTTCTTCTATTTATGGTAGAGGAGCACGGTGATGGCACATGCTCAGGGTCAGCAACATCCAATCAGTTTGTACCTTAAAATCTGGGGGCTGTTATTCGTCCTCAGCACGCTGTCGTACCTTGTCGACTATTTCCACTTCCATGGCTACCTTCGGTGGTCCCTGATTATCACTTTCATGTTGTTGAAGGCAGGTTTAATTGTCTCCATCTTCATGCACATGGCCTGGGAACGGTTGACCATGGTCTACGCCATATTGTTGCCACCTTTATGTTTACTGGTGCTCGTCGGACTGATGGCCACCGAGGCAGACTATGTTTTCCTCAGCCGGGTCATTTCCTTCGGCCAATAAGCAGCCTCCGAATGGCCATGAGTCTCCAGGGCTAACCCGATATCACTCGCTTGAACTGATGCCATTTGTGCTGCCAGGCCACTGTCCAGTGGGGGGCTGCCGTTCCCGTGCCGGCGACCGTCAGCGTTGGATGATGTTCGATGACCCGGTCCAATACTGGTTCCTGATCCGGTTCAACATCCACGAAGAAGATATGTTTTCCCTCTTCTACCATCTGTTTAAAATTGCGGAAGTGAGCGTTCGGCACCTGGATACCAAAAAAGCCGCCTTCCCAGATGCAGAAGCCAAATATAACAATGGCCAGGAAAATAAAAGGCACCCAGCCTGCGGCGGATTCGGTCCAGCCCATCCAATAGGCGCCGGCAAGGATCAGCGCCGCGAGTGGCACACCGACCACAGCACCAATCTCGCCAGAGTGAACAACATCCTGTTTCATTAACGAGTTAACCTCGTGGAGGTGATGTTCTTCAACATCAGCAACTTGTTCACTGAGCACGTGAATTTGTTCGGTATTGATGCCGTTGGCTTCCAGTTCATTTTCAACGGCTTCGAGATCGTCGAGATTGTCACTGATGTAATAGTGCCGATTCATGCCACACCTCCCATCTCGTGTTGGCTGTGAACCTCCTCTGTCCTGCAGCCGCTAACTGAGATTTGCAGTCGGTATCTGTACACGTGGGTACGTTGCACACTTCATGCAATTCGTAGGAAGTATAGCATTCGCTAGTATGTGGGACGGGTAACGTCAAGATCTGAGAGGTGGCAGGGCTTGGCGCAAGCCCCTAAACCCCAGACACAAAAAAACCGGCCATCAAGGCCGGTTTTTTTCTGTTCCTGCATCCCCCGTCAAAAACTGACGTGAGATAAAAATTCGATTGGAGCGGGTGAAGGGAATCGAACCCTCGTTATCAGCTTGGGAAGCTGGAGTAATGCCATTATACGACACCCGCTCAGAGCGGCTGACTTTGTACCAGATGTGGGCGTGAAAATGAAGTTTTTCTTTGCGCGCGATGGCTTTAGCACGGGTGAAACGAAAGCATCGACCGCGTAGCGGTCATTCGCGGGCAAGCCTCGCTCCTACAGGAATGCGTTTAACGCTGCAGGGTGGGGCTTGCTCGCGATGACTCTGTTTCAGATTGCCAATGCATGGTGGTCCTGGACGTAGTGGTAACGCGGCCGGCTTTCGTGTTGCGCCGGTTTCAGGAAGCCCAGCAGTGCGTTGCGGCTGTCTCGGCAGGCAGCTTTGTGCTCCATGTCGAGAAAGTGGCCGGTGGCCTGAAGGGTGCTGAAGGTGCTGTGCTGCACGTGGCCGGCGAATAGCTTGGCATCGGCGGCGGCGGTGTACTCGTCCCATTCGCCGTTCATGAACAGCACTGGCACGTTGATTTTCTTCGCCGCGTTCAGGTAGCACTGACGGTCGCTGTGAAGTACGTCGCTGATGTGAAAATGCATTTGCCCGTATTCATGTTCGGCCAATGAACTGACGTGACGGTAGTTGAAGCGCTTGAACAGCGAGGGCAGGTGTTTGCCGATGGTGCTGTTCACCAAGTCACCGACCCGGTTCCCGTCACGGCTGCCGAGATAATCGACACCGCGCTCAAGGTAGTCGAGCATGTGCTCGTTGACCACCGGCGAGAACGAGCTGATCACAGCCTTTTCGATGCGCCGTGGCTGTTGGGCGAGGGCGACCAGAGTGGCGGCGCCACCAAAGGAAAACGACAGCACGTGCTCGGCGGCGAAGTGGTCGATCAGCTCAAGGAGGATCTGCCCTTCGATTTCCTTGGTGAGCATTTTCTCATGCAGGTTGTGGGCTTTTGACTTGCCCGCGTAGGGCTGGTCGTAGCACACCACATTGAACTGCGGATAAAGGTTTTTCACGGTTTGGGCAAACGACGCAGTCGTGGACATCGAGCCGTTGACCAGAATGATGGTCTTTTCTGCGGCGTCTGCGCGATAGAACTCCGTGTAAACCCGATACTGACCTTGTATATCCAGCACAGCGATTTCTGGCCTCATGTCATAAGACTCCTGGCAAGCGGGTATGCGCGCAAATCAGATTGCACGAGCTTTGTGACAGGTAGGCATACGCCTGGAATTTTGAAGGCCCATGTCGATCCATTGAAAGCCGGTCGACGGGTATTGTTATAAGCGGGCAGTTTGCCGGGGGAAGGCGGAACCTGAGGGTTCTCTGCCGGCAAAAAGTTTCTTAGAGTAGTTTTGTGACTCGTCGGTCACGTTTCGCGCCGACGTCCTGATTCAAGCAGGGGTCACGTCATCGCGCAAGTATCTTTCGAAAAATTTTCACCGGCTTCTGCTGAGCGGTCGCCTGCTTAGATCATTCGGATCTCATCGCTGCTCAACGGCCGGTATTCGCCGGGCTTCAACGTGTCGTCGAGCACCAGCGGACCCATGCATTCGCGGTGCAGGCGCAACACCTTGTTGTCGAAGTGGCCGAACATCCGTTTGACCTGATGATAGCGGCCCTCGACGATGCTCAGGCGCGCAGATTTTGGCCCGAGCACGAACAGTTCGGCCGGTTGTGTGGTGAGGTCTTCGAAGGCGAAATACAGCCCTTTGGCGAAGGTGATCGCATATTCGGCAGTGATGTCCTGCTCCGTCTCGACGTAGTAGACCTTGGGCAGTTTGGTCTGCGGTTGGGTCAGGCGTCGCGACCAGCTGCCATCGTTGGTGATCAGCATCAGGCCGGTGGTGTTGAAATCCAGGCGACCGGCGATGTGCAGGTCATCCTTGTCCGGTTCATCGATCAGGTCGAGTACCGTCGGGTGTTGCGGGTCGCGGGTGGCACTGACGCAGCCGGGTGGTTTGTACAGCATGAAGTAGCGGCCCGGCTTGCCGACCTGCAGCACCTCGTCGTCGACTTCCACGCGGCTGAACTCGAGCACCTCGGCGTGAGGGTCGCTGACGACTTCTCCGTCGACCCTGACGCGTTTTTCCACCAGCAACAGGCGTACCTGCTTACGGTTGAAGCGGGGCAGGTTGCTGAGGAAGCGGTCAACGCGCATGGCTAGGGATCGGTGGGAAAAGGGGGGCGCATCTTACGTGATCGGCCAAGCGGCTGCTTGCAACTGCATCTCGACCTGGGCGCAGGCCGGGCACAGGCAGGACTTGTCGCGCAGCTCGGCGGGCAATGCCTGGAGCACCGCCGGATCGATGCTGACGCCGTAGCACCAGCAGGCACGATCAACGGTTCGCGGGTCAGCCAGGCTGCAGTCGTTGGAGGCGCCGCAAGCCGGGCAGAGGTCAGGTTTATTCATGAAGGGGCATTCGGTTACGGCCGGTTTGTTTGGCCCGAGACCGCGCATGATCGGCCGGCAAGCACTCCTGCGCAAGCCGGCGATCCCGCAAATCAACGCCGATCTTGCAGATACGCCCGCCACCCGCCCAAATGACTGATATCCACCGCCCCCTCCAGCCCATAAGGCTCACAGATAAACCCGCTCTCCCAGCGCCCATCCGCCAGTTGTACCTTGCCCAACCCCAGCGGTGCCGCAATAGCGGTCAGGAACGAACCCAACTCACTGCTTGGCAACTCCCATACTTCTACCGCTATCGCCGCGCCACCCTCCTTCACTCGGACCATGCCAGGGCGATAGGGTGGGCCACCGGCCAGGGCATACAGTTGATAGTCGGGGGAACTGTGAGTGGCTTCGAGCAAACGGGCTCCACGCTGCTTGAGTTGCCAGTTCAGCGCCAGCCCATCCAGATGCGCGCCGCAGACCACCAGCCGTGCGCGATCATTGCGCGCACTATTCGTCGGCGCAGGCGCGGCCAACCCTTGCTGGCGTTGCAAGGCATCCGCCACGCTCAACAGATACTGATCGGTAAATGCCCGGCCGAACAACGTCACGCCCCATGGCAAACCATTGCCCATGAATCCGCTGGGCACGGCGACGGCGGCGTAATCGAGCAGGTTCATGAAGTTGGTGTAGTAGCCCAGTTCCGAGTTGCGCAGCACCGGTTCGGCCGCAAGCTCCGCCAGTGTCACCGGGCGGCCGATGGTTGGCGTGACCACGCAATCAAGGCCTTCCAGGGCTTTGTCGCACAGCGCTTTCAAAGCCTGCAGACGGTATTGGGCGCGGAAGGTTTGTACGCCGGTCACCGCTGGGGCTTTGGCCAATACGGCGCGAATCACCGGCAGCACGGCTTGAGGATGTTGCTCCATCAACTCGCCGGCCACGCTGTAACGTTCCGCCACCCACGGCCCTTCGTAGAGCAACCGCGCCGCTTCGAGAAACGGCGACAAATCCAGTTCGACCGCTTCGCCGCCCATGGCTTTGAGCTGGTCGATGGCGTCGCCGAACAGCAACGGGCCTTCAGGGCAGCCGAAGAACGCCAGATCCTGCGCACGGGGTACGCCGAAACGGAATGGACGCGGTGTGCCGAAGGCCGAACCGTCATTCCACAGCGGATTACTGCGGCTGTATTCGTCCCGTGGATCGAGATGAGCGGTGAGTGCGAGCAACTGACTGGCCTCCCGGGCCGTGGCCGTGAAGGTCGTGACGCAATCGAGCGTTCGACAGGCCGGAACCACACCGGCAGTGGAGATCAGCCCTTTGCTGGCTTTTAAACCGACCAGATTATTCAATGCCGCCGGCACGCGACCGGAGCCTGCCGTGTCCGTGCCCAGGGAAAAGCTCGCCACGCCGAGCGCCACCGCCAGTGATGACCCGGCGCTGGAACCGCCCGACGGATATTCCGGCAACACGCTGTTCGGGCAAGCGCCATACGGCGAGCGGCTGCCATTGAGGCCAGTGGCGAACTGGTCGAGATTGGTCTTGCCCAACGGAATCGCACCCAGCGCCAGCAGTTGCTCGACGATGGTTGCCGAGCGTTCCGGCACATAAGCAAACGCCGGACACGCCGCCGTGGTGGGAATGCCCGCCAGGTCAATGTTGTCCTTGATCGCGAACGGCACGCCGTACAGCGGCAGGCTGCCTGGGTCACGATCGTCGAGTGCGGCGAGGTACGGTTCCAGTTCCAGGGCGCTGAGCAAATGGATGAACAGGTGATAGTCCGGGTTCAGTGCCGCGGCTTTTTCACGCAGGCTCAGCAGCAGTTGCCGAGGCGTAGTGCTGCCGTCACGGTAAGCGTTGCGCAGGGCGTCGAGTTGCAGATTGATGTTCATGGCGTTAATCCTTTTTTAATGGCTTGAATCGAGTTCCAGCACCACCACACGCTGCCCGGCGCGCACCGCCGAACCCGGTTGCACGCGAATCTCGCGCACCACGCCCGCCATGGGCGCGAGCAGCGGGATTTCCATCTTCATCGACTCCAGAATCACCAGCACATCCCCCGCCGCGACCCGGCTGCCAGCCTGCACCTGAACCTGCCAGAGGTTGCCGGCGATGTGGCTGTCGACGCTCTGCTGACCGTCGGCTAACGGTGCCTCTTCGGTAACTTCCGGGGCCAGCTCTTCGCTGTCGAAATGCGCCTGGCCGCTGGCGATCCAGCGTTCGCGCTCGGCATCGAATGCACCTTTCTGCTGATCCCGAAATGCCGCGATGCCCTGGGCTTCTTTCGCCAAAAACGCCTGGTAATCCGCCAGATTCAGCTGACTGTGTTCGATGTTCAGATCAAAGCGCCCAAGCGGGAAATCCCGACGAATGCGCAGCAGTTCATCGGCGCTCACCGGGTAGAACCGGATCTGGTCGAAGAAGCGCAGCAGCCACGGTTTGCCGTCGAACGCGGCGACTTCGCGGTAGCGATTCCACATCTGCAGCGTGCGACCGACGAACTGATAACCACCGGGGCCCTCCATGCCGTACACGCACATGTAGGCGCCGCCGATGCCTACCGAGTTTTCCGCGGTCCAGGTGCGGGCCGGGTTGTACTTGGTGGTCACCAGGCGATGCCGAGGATCGAGCGGGGTGGCGACCGGTGCGCCGAGGTAGACGTCGCCCAGGCCCATCACCAGATAGCTGGCGTCGAACACTGTGCGCTGCACTTCGTCGAGGTTCGGCAGGTCGTTGATGCGGCGGATGAACTCCAGATTGCTCGGGCACCAGGGCGCGTCTTTACGCACGGTGGTCATGTATTTCTCGATCGCCAACTGGCAGGCCGGGTCATCCCAGGACAGTGGCAGATGGACGATGCGCGAGGGCACTTGCAGGTCCTTGGCGGCGCACACGGAGTCCCATTCACCGGTGACAATGCCCAGCAGATCGGCCAGCGGCAGTTGCTCCGGTTGGTAGTGCACTTGCAGCGAGCGGATGCCCGGCGTCAGGTCGATCACACCGTGCAGGTGTTTGCTTTCCAATGCCTGCATCAACGCGTGAGCGCGAAAGCGCAGGACCAGGTCCAGCTCGGGGGCACCGATTTCCAATAACAAATGGGTGTCGCCCGACAGACGTGCAACCAGCCGCGTATCCCCCTGACCAATATCCAACACCACAGGCGACACAATCCCCTGTGGGAGCGGGCTTGCTCGCGAAGGGGCCAGATCAGGCACCGCATCAACTTCTTCGTGAGCAAGCCCACTCCCACAGGAATCCCATTTCAAGGCGAGATTGCGGGCGGTCTTGAGATCGACCGGGACGAACTGAACCTTGTCCCCAGCCTTGAGCTGCCCCAGTTGCCAAAGGTCCGCCTCGATCACCGTCACCGGGCAGACAAAACCACCAAGGCTCGGGCCATCGGGACCGAGGATTACTGGCATGTCACCAGTGAAGTCCACCGCGCCAATCGCGTACGGATTGTCATGAATATTCGACGGATGCAATCCCGCTTCACCACCGTCGGCCCGTACCCATTCAGGCTTCGGCCCGATCAGCCGCACACCGGTGCGGCTGGAGTTGAAATGCACTTCCCACTGCGTAGCGAAGAAGGTGGCGATGTAGTTTTCAGTGAAATATTCCGGGGCACCGTGAGGGCCGTAGATCACCCGAATCTGCCGCACGGCGGGTAACTCGGTAACGTGCTGTATCGCCAGGTTTTGCCCGGCGCTGTGGTCGCTCAAGGCCGGAATATGCAATACGTCCCCAGCGCGCAATGCACGACCGGCATGGCCGCCAAACTGGCCGAGGGTGAAGGTACTTTTACTGCCCAGATAATCCGGCACTTGCACGCCGCCGCGCAGGCACAGATAGCTGCGTGCGCCTGCACCGCCAATGGTGCCGAGACTCAAAGTGGCACCGGCAGGAATCAACAGTGCGGTATTCATCGGCACCGCTTCACCGTTGCGCATCAACGGAATCACCGCACCCGTAACAGCCACCACCGCCTCACAATTGAAACGCAGCAGCGGCCCGCTCATGGTGATTTCCAGCGCCGCTGCACCTTGATCGTTACCCAGCAAACGATTGCCCAGACGCAGTGCCCGGCTGTCCATCGGCCCCGACGGCGGCACGCCCACCGCCCAGTAACCGAGGCGTCCCGGATAGTCCTGAACGCTGGTCTGCGTGCCGGCGCTGAGCACTTCAAAGGTGTTGGCTTGATAGACCAGACCTTCCAGGCAACGGGTCCACGGCTTGCCGCTGGCAAAGGGCGTATCGAGCAGAATCTGCCGCAAGTAATCGCGGTTGGTTTCTACCCCGTACAGCAGGCTGTCACCCAGAGCCTGATGCAGATCGACGCGCGCTGCTTCGCGAGTCGGTGCCCAACTGATGACCTTGGCGATCATCGGATCGAAGTACGGCGGGATCTCGCAACCGGCCTCGACCCAAGTGTCGATGCGCAGGTGTTTGCCATCGGTAACCGGGAAGTTGACGGCAGTGAGCAGACCGGGACTCGGCTGGAAATCCCGACCAGGATCTTCGGCATAAAGTCGTGCCTGAATCGCATGACCGTTGGCTTTCAATCCCTGGCTCAACTCGCGCAGTGGCGGCAAATCACCGGCCGCCAGTTCCACCATCCAGCGCACCAGATCGACGCCCCACACTTGTTCGGTGACGCCGTGTTCCACCTGCAAACGGGTATTCACTTCAAGAAAATAGAAACGCTGGGCATTGCTGTCGAAGACGAACTCAACAGTGCCCGCGCTGCGGTAACTCACCGCTTTGGCCAGTTTGATTGCCGCTGCACAGAGTTCCTCGGCCATGCCCTCGGGCAGGTTCGGTGCCGGGGTTTCTTCGAGGACTTTCTGGTTGCGTCGCTGCACTGAGCAGTCGCGCACGCCGAGGGCAAGTACCTCGCCCTGGCCGTCGCCGAAGACCTGCACTTCCAGATGCCGGGCGCGCTGGATGTACTTTTCGATGAACACGCCGGCGTCGCTGAAATTGTTCTGACCAAGGCGTTTGACGGCTTCGAATGATTCACTCAATTCGTCGGCGCTACGGCACACGCGCATACCGATGCCGCCCCCGCCGGCGGTGCTTTTGAGCATCACCGGATAACCGACCTGTTCGCCCGCTATCAACGCTGCATCGAGGCTATCGAGCAGCTCGGTACCTTCGAGCATTGGTACGCCGTGTTGCTTGGCCAGTGCGCGGGCGGTGTGCTTGAGGCCGAACACCCGCAATTGCTCCGGTGTGGGGCCGATGAAGGCGATGTCGGCCGCTTCGCAGGCTTGAGCGAATGCAGCGTTTTCCGAGAGAAAGCCGTAACCGGGATGAATCGCGGTGGCGCCGGTGGCTTTTGCGATGGCGAGGATTTTATCCACGGCCAGATAAGTGCCAGCGGCAGCGCCTTCGCCGAGGCTTTGGGACTCAAAGGCTTGCAGGATGTGCAGGCTGGCGGCATCGGCTTCGGAGTAAACGGCAACGCCCTTGACCTGCAATTCATCCAAGGTACGCAAGATGCGACAGGCAATGGCGCCGCGGTTGGCAATAAGGACTTTTTCGAACATGGCATAACCCCCGGAGGCGATAACGCATCAGCCTCGACCTGGGATGCGGGCCGTCCCGCAGTTTTTCGATAGGCGCCGAGGTCGTCCTCGGCGGCAGAATCTGTTCACTTCAAAAACACCGCTGACCCCCTGTGGGAGCGGGCTTGCTCGCGAAAGCGGAGTGTCAGTCGACATCAATGCTGGATGTGACGGCCCCTTCGCGAGCAAGCCCGCTCCCACATTTGGGTTGTAGTGTTTTTACTTTTTTAGGCACTGGCCGGAGCGGGACTGGCAGAGGGCAAACAACCACCGCCGCAAGCGCGAAATTTTCAGTTCCATACCAGCAGCTCCGCAGGAGTCGGGTTGTAGGCGTTGCAGGGGTTGTTCAGTTGCGGGCAGTTGGAGATCAGCACGATCACGTCCATCTCGGCCCGCAGGTCGACGTATTTGCCCGGCGCCGAAATCCCGTCTTCGAAGGTCAGGCCACCGTCGGCCGTCACCGGCACGTTCATGAAGAAGTTGATGTTCGGCCCGATGTCTCCCTTGCCCAGCCGACCATCGTGGGCACAGGCGCGCAGGTAGTTGTCGCGACAGCTATGCATGTAGCGTTTCTCCAGTGCATAACGCACCGTGTTGCTCTCTTGGGCGCAGGCACCGCCGAGGGTGTCGTGACGCCCGCAAGTGTCGGCGACGATGGTCAGCATCGGTTTTCCGAGGTTGGAATAGAGCACGCTGCCGGTGCTCAGGTAGACGCTGTTCTGCCGACGCAACGTGCGCTGTACGTCATAGCGCTCCTTGGGATTGGCGAGGCTGTAGAACAAGTGTCGACGGCCTGATTGCCTTCCAGATCGAGGATGCGCAAGGTCTGGCCGGCCTTGACCTCCATCAGCCAGGGTTCGCCGGCAGGGATGGTGGCGCGGTAGATCGCGGTTTCTGGTTGCCTGTTTGTAGTAACGGCAGCGGTGGCGATAGCGAGTGACATGGCAGCGATCCTCAGGCGAACAGACGGTCGGTGTTGATGAAGCCGCGCTCGTTTTCCGGGCGCGAGGTGCGGCAGTGTTCGGCGACACTCGCGTCAGCGTTCATCCAGCTGAGCTTCAGCGGTTTGGGGGCGTACTCAGGCGCCGGATCCATCGGATGCTGCAGCGCGGTGAGCACCACCAAGGTGTCCATCGGCGCGTACAACTCGATGTAATCACCGGCCCTGGAATTGCCTTCGACGAAGTGGAAACGCCCGGCCTCATCGACGTTCACGCGGCTGAACAGGTTGAGGGTCATCAACAGGTCGGACAGGCCCAAACCCCACTTGCCCAGTTCCACCAACAGGTTGTCGGTGCCGTTGCGGAAGAAGCCGTTGCGCAGTTCCTGATAGCGGCCCGCGCCGTACTTTTGCGCGACCTCTTCAGCGCACAGCACGCCGCCGAGGCTGTCGCTCCAGCCGCACGTGTCGGCAGTGATTGCCGCCAAGACGCGGCCCATGTCCGAGTACAGGCAATGGCCAGTGGTGAGCTTGGCGGTGTGTTGGCATTTGAGGCTGTCGGGCAGGTTCAGGCGTTCGGTTTTTTCATGCGCATTGAGCAGCGTCAGGCTGACGTTGGCACCGCCGCGCAGGTCGGTCAGGCGCAGCAATTGGCCGCGTTTCAGAACGAAAGAACGATGGCCGCCGCCGGGGAGCATTTCTTCGGCGAAGGGCGGGAACAGTTGGGTCGAATCAGTCATGTGTAAATTCCTCTAAGCGATGCGAAGCGAACCTGCCAACTGAGCCGGCAGGGCGTCGACGGCGGCGCGATTGGCACGGCGGTCGCTGTTCAAAGGGATGTCGTAGGTGATGCGTGCGCCATAGGCGCCGGGGGCATGCGGGTCGATGCGGACTTTGTCGAACACCAGCAAACGGGTGCCGAGGCTGAAACCTTCGGACAGGTCATGGGTGACCATGAACACCGTCAGCTGCGTCTCGCGCCACAGCTCCAGCAGCAAGCCGTGCATGTCTTTGCGGATGCCCGGATCGAGCGCACCGAAGGGTTCGTCGAGCAGCAGCACTCTGGGCTTCATGATCAGCGCCTGGGCAATCGCCAGCCGTTGTTGCATACCGCCGGAGAGCTGCGCCGGGTACTTGTCCAGCGAGTGACCGAGGCCGACTTTGTGCAGCAGCACCGAAGCCTGTTCCCGCGCCTCGCGTTTGGCGTTGCCGAACAACCGCCCCAGCAGGGGCGAGCGCGGCAGTTCGAGGCCGAGGGCAACGTTGTCCAGCACGCTCAGGTGCGGGAACACCGAGTAGCGCTGGAATACCACGCCACGGCTGGCATCCGGTTCGCTGGCCAGGGCCTGGCCGTCCAACAGAATCTCGCCGCGACTGGCCCGTTCCTGGCCCAGCAGTAGCCGCAGGAAAGTCGATTTGCCGCAACCTGACGCACCCACCAAGGTGCAGAACTCACCCTCGTTGACGTTCAGGTTCAGACCTTCAAGCACGACCTGATCGGCGTATTGCTGCCAGACGTTTTTCACTTTGATGAAGCTCATGCGCGGGCCCCTTCATAACTCATTTGGAGGCACCTTGGTGCCAGGGAAAAGCACGCTGAGTCAGGCGTTTCAGGCCCCAATCCATCAGCCAGGCAAGCAGGGTGATCCAGACGACATACGGCAGGATCACGTCCATCGCCAGGTAGCGGCGCACCAGGAAAATCCGATAGCCGAGACCATCGGTGGAGGCGATGGCTTCGGCTGCGATCAGGAACAACCACGCCGATCCCAGCATCAGTCGCAGCGATATCAACAGGCGCGGCAACAATTGCGGCAGCACCACCCGCAGCATCAAGGTCCAGGTCGAAGCGCCGAGCGTCTGCGCCTTGATCAGCAACTCGACGGGAATTTCCCGGGCGCGCTGTTCCAGGTCCCGCGCCAGGCATGGGGTGATACCGATCACGATCAGCATCACTTTCGACAACTCCCCCAGCCCGAACACGATGAACAGAATCGGCAGGATCGCCAGCGGCGGCACCATCGACAGCACGGTGAGTACCGGCGACAACGGTGCGCCAAACAGCGGCAGGGTCCCGGCGGCGATGCCCAGGCACAGCCCGGCCAACGCACTGATGCCAAGGCCGATGGCCAGCCGTCGCAGGCTGGCGGCGCTGTCTTGCCAGAGCAGGTATTCACCGGTGCGGGTGTCGGCGGTGAAGGCCAGGCGTTTCACTGCGTCAGTCATCTGCACGGCACTGGGCAGCAGTTTGTCGTTGGGGTTGTCCATCAGCCGATCGGCCGAGCCCATGAAGTAGGCGAACAACACCAGCGCGAACGGCAGGATCACCAACAGCAGGCGACTCGGGCGATCCGGGTGGCGATTGATCAGGCGCATGGCCTAGTCCTCCGTTGTTACAACGTGGAGTCGGCAGCCATCTGCACGTAGCTCGGGTCGAAGCGCAGCTTGAGGTTGGTCTTGTCGCCGCTGGTCACGCCATTGGCGAAGGCCATGCCGATGGCGCTGGTGTCCTTGGCGCCTTCACCGAGCAAGCCGTGCTGGAACGAGAACTCGGCGACCTTGCGCATGGTGTCGGGCAGTTGCTTGCTGGTGGCGAACTCCAACGCTTCTTTCGGTGTGGCAAACAATTTGGTGGTGTCGAGTTGCGCCTGGAAACCCGCCAGGTCGGTGCCCGAGGCTTTGGCCATGTGTTCGAGGGCGGCTTTGCTGGCGGCGTTTTTGGTGTTCATCAATTCCACCACTTCAAACCAGGCGCCGGTCAGGGCTTTGCCCAGGGCCGGGTTGTCTTTGAGGGTGGCGCTGTTGACCACCATCATGTCCATGATTTCGCCGGGAACCTGGCTGGAGTTGAACACTTCGGTCACGCCGGGCTTGGCCTTGATGTCCGAGAGCATCGGGTTCCAGGTGGTGACGGCGTTGACTTGGTCGGTGTTGAAGGCGGCCGAAATATCGGCGTCGGAGGTGTTGACCACTTTCAGGTCTTTCTCGGTGAGGTCCACCGAATCGAGTGCCCGGGCCAATAGGTAGTGGGACACCGAGAGCTCCACCAGATTGACATCCATGCCCTTGAGGTCGGCGACTTTCTTGCCTTCGCCTTTGAGCACGATCCCGTCGTTGCCATTGGAGAAGTCGCTGACGATCAGCGCTGTGCTGTCGACGCCACCGGCAGCCGGAATGGTCAGCGCATCCATGTTGGTCATGGTGCAACCGTCAAACTGGCCGGCGGTGTATTGGTTGATGGATTCGACGTAATCGTTGAGTTGTACCACATCGATTTTGATGCCGTACTTTTTCGCCCATTTGTCGACGATGCCTTGGCTGCCGGCATATTCCCAGGGCATCCAGCCGGCATAAATAGTCCAGCAGACGCTGAAATGGTCTTTCTGTGCGGCTTGGGACGAGACGCTCACGAGGGCTGCAAAAGCAGTGGCGAGCAGGGCGGGCAAACGAAGTCGGGACATGGGATGGTTCTCCAGTTGATCAAGGGCGGACAGGAAGGCAGCGGCACCGCGAACGGTGGCTTGTCTCCCGGGCTTTTGTCCCGCCGTGTAACCTCAACTGGAGGTCGCCAACTCTCGGACCAGCCACTCGCCTAAGCGAGCCGGAACCCTAGTCAGCCATTGCAAATTGTGGTGCCGCGAACCTGTGATGACTCCTGCACGTCTTTGGTTAAGCGAGAGCCGTGCCAAGTCGGCTTGAGCCCTCTGGCTTGGGGCATAGAGGAAAGGGGGAAGATAAACGAGCGGCATGCCCTGCCTTGTCGTGGTGCGTTGGCGCATGCCTATGCACCGTAGATGGACGCAGTGGCCGCTGATCTGAAGGCCGAAGCTCTCTGGCACTCGGTACCGGTTTGAAAGTCAAAAAAGGTGTCAGCCGGCCTGTGCCGACTGCTGTTGCGGGTCTTCCAGGAGGCCGCCATGCTCTGTCGAAAACAGCTCCGCCGAATACTGCTCTGTGTGTTTTTGGGTCTGGGCTTGTCCGGCTGCTATTACTACGTAGGGGGTGCCGACGTTTATTCGACACCTTATTACTACCCTGGCTATTACTACTCTCCTTACTACTACGGCGGCCCGCGTTTTTACGGGGGCTATCGCTATTTTTACTACGGTGGACATCCCCGTCATCACCACGGAGGACATCATCGCGGGCACCGTTAATCAGCTCATCAATACAGCGGCGCGTCCGGCTCACGGACGCGCCGTTTTTTTGAAAAGATGAAAAACCTTTCATCGGCTACTTGTTTCAACGTGTTGCTGGAGCGCACCAGATTCTGAATTCACTGTCTGATCTTTCGACAGTTGTGAACAATTGACTGTCGCCTGCCAGCGTCGCTGGTATGGCTCACTCGCGGTCCAGGAGGCCGCCATGCTCTGTCAAAAAAAGCTCCACCAAATTCTGCTGATTGCTCTATCGGGATTGTTTCTTGGTGCGTGCGTACCCTATTCCGATGGAGGAGGCAGCTACTACCGTTCTGATGTCTACACGTCCCCAGCGCCGTATTACTCCGGTGGCGGGTCTTATTACTCCGACGGGCGTTACTACTCGGCCCCGCGCAGGTATTACTCACCGCCAGCACGGTATTACCAGCCAACGCCGCGTTATTACCACCAGCCGCGGGTTTATCAATCGGCACCGCGCTATTACCAGCCGGCGCCACGAGCAGATTACCGGGTCTATCAGAATCGTGGATGGGCCCGTCATGACCGTCGTGATCGTGGCGGCTGGGATGGCCGTCACCGCGGCGGTCGAGGCGATGACCATCGAGGCCACAATAGGTCGGATAATCGTGGCGGTCGGGGCGATCACCGTAATGGCGATCGGGATGGCCGAGGCAACCACCGGTAAACCACTCAATAAAAAAGCGGCGCATGAAGCGCCGCTTTTTTTGTGTCTGATTCTTAGTATTCCGAGAGATCAGCCAAAGGATGCCGGCCTTCCCAGACTTTATGGAAATGCGCCTCCACCGCCGCCTCCGGCACCGTGTTGATATCCGGCCAGTGCCAGCGAGGTTTCTGGTCCTTGTCGATCAACCGCGCTCGTACGCCTTCGCTGAACTCCGGATGACGGCAGCAGTTAAGGCTCATGGTGTATTCCATCTGAAAGACTTGAGCCAACGATAGATGCCGGGCGCGAGCGATCTGTTCCCACACCAGATGGGCGGTCAGGGGTGAGCCTTCAGTCATGGTCTTGGCGGCACGACCGAGCAACGGGTCAGAATGATCGTGCAGCGCACTGATGGCCTTCCAGGCGCAACGAACGTCGCTGACATCCAACAGTTCGTCGATCTGCTCGCGTCGAGGCAGCCACTGTGCTTCGGGCATCTGCGCGATCGCTTCCTGCTGCAAGGCCTTGAGCAGGCTGTTGAGCTGCATGGCTGTCTGTTCCTGCCAGTTCAATTGCAGCAAACCTTCGAGCAGCTCATGCTGTTGATCATCGCGCAGGAAGCGGTCGGCGAGGTCCAGATCGATCGCATCACGACCGTTCATCTGGGCACCGGTCAGGCCGAGAAACAATCCGAGCTTGCCGGGCAATCTCGACAGAAACCAACTGGCGCCGACATCCGGGTACAAGCCGATGCCGATCTCCGGCATCGCCAACCGGCTGCTCGGCGTGACAATCCGAATGCTCGCCCCTTGCAGCAGCCCCATGCCACCCCCCAGCACGTAACCATGACCCCAGCAGATCAGCGGTTTGGGGTAGGTGTGCAGGTTGAAGTCGAGGCGATATTCTGCCGCAAAGAAGTTTGCGGCCAAGGGTGGCACTTCGCCGGGATGGGCGCGACACGCCTCCACTAGGCTGCGTACTTCACCGCCGGCGCAAAAAGCCTTGGCGCCATTGCCGCGCAGCAGCACGCAAACGATCTGTGGCTCCTTGGCCCAGGCGTCCAGTTGATCGCGCAAGGCGTTGATCATCGGCAAGGAGAGGGCGTTGAGGGACTTTTCGGCATCCAGGCTGGCGATGCCGATGCGTGCGCCGTCGGTGCCGGTGAGTTCTTCGAAGTGCAGATTCATCGTGACCTCGATCGGGAAATTGAGCGTTCAGTATGATCGCTCTATAGGAAAGTGCCGGATCTGCGTCAGATCAATTGACAAGGGAGATAGGGTTTCCTAGGGTTCGCCCCATTGTTTTTGCCGGATGTAACCATGACTGCTGACGACCGTATCAAACTCGAACCGAGCTGGAAGGAGGCACTGCGTGCCGAATTCGACCAGCCTTACATGGCAGAGTTGCGCACATTCCTGCAACAGGAACGCGCGGCGGGCAAAGAGATCTATCCACCCGGACCGATGATTTTCAACGCGCTCAATTCCACCCCGCTGGACAAGGTCAAAGTGGTCATCCTTGGTCAAGACCCTTACCACGGCCCGGGCCAGGCCCATGGGTTGTGCTTCTCGGTGCAACCGGGCGTGCCGGCACCGCCGTCGCTGGTGAACATCTATAAAGAGTTGAAGCGCGACCTGAACATCGACATTCCCAACCATGGCTACCTGCAGAGTTGGGCAGAGCAGGGCGTGTTGATGCTCAACACCACCATGACCGTGGAGCGCGCAAATGCCAACGCCCATGCGGGCAAGGGCTGGCAATATTTTACCGACCGGATTATCGAAGTGGTCAGCGAACATCAGCCACATCTGGTGTTCCTGCTATGGGGCGCGCATGCCCAGAGCAAGCAGAAACTCATTGACGCCACCAAACACCTGGTGCTGACCTCGGTCCACCCGTCGCCGCTGTCCGCCTATCGCGGCTTCCTCGGATGCGGGCACTTCAGCCGGGCGAACAAGTTTCTGGAGCAGAATGGCGAGACGCCGATCGAGTGGCGATTGCCGTCGGTCTGATGTGTTGACCGGGAGGGCCCCTTCGCGAGCAAGCCCGCTCCCACATTAGACCGTGTATGCCTGGACAACTCGGTCTAATGTGGGAGCGGGCTTGCTCGCGAAGCAGGCGACTCGGTCTATCAGGGAGAATCCGGCTCCCGGTTCCAATACCGAAACAACGGCTCCGCCAGAAACAATACAAACAACAACCGCATCACCTGCATCGCTGTCACCAACGGTACCGACAATTGCAGGGTCTCCGCCGTCAGGCTCATTTCGGCAATTCCGCCGGGCATCATGCCCAAGGTCAGCGAACGCAGATCCAGATGGGTCAGCGCGCTCAAACCCAACGCCGCCAGCGTGGCGATCAACATGGTCAACACCGTGCCAAGCAGGGTTCGGCCCATGAACGACGGTGCCCGCCGGAAGAACTGTCGATTGAAGTGACACCCCAACCCGCTGCCAATCAACCACTGGCCAATCTGACTGCCGCCGTTGGGCAGACCGATGTGCAGGTCCCAAGCAATGCTCACCGTCGCAGTCACCAGCAACGGTCCGAACAGCCAGGGATTGGGTTGTCGCAGACGCTCCCAGATCCAGGCGGCAAGAGCACCCGCCGGGAACAGAATGGCCAGCCACCACCAGTCGACGGTCGTTGGATGCAAGACCGGCGCACCGTCGCCTAACAGATATTTGAACGCCGCCGGCACACACAGCACCACCACCAACACCCGCAAACTCTGTCCCGCCGCGACCCGGCTGAGCACCGCGCCGTTGCGGGCGCCGAGGTTGACCATCTCCCCGGAGCCGCCGGGCATGCTGGAAAAGAATGCAGTAGCGCGATCTTCCCCGGTGCGCCGCATCAACCAGACCCCCACCACGGCGGACAGGCTGGTAACCAGCGCACCGAAGAAGATCAAACCGAAGTGACTCAGTACCTGCTCCATCACCACTGGGGTGAAGTGCAGGCCGATACCGATGCCGACGATCCACTGGCCGCACTTGCGGCCGCCAGGGATTTCCGCCAATTGCCAGGGTGTCAGACAGCGCACCAGGATGATCGCCAGCAACGAGCCGACCATCCACGGCAGTGGCCAGCCGATCTGGCTGGCGAGGTAACCGCCCAGCAGACCGACCAGCGGTGTTCCCCACCAGCTTTTGAAGGGGGGCCGATCAGACATCGGCGATAGCGCGCCGGGCGACCGAACGTTTGCGCCAGATACGCAGCAGCGGCATCAGCAACATGATTGCAGTCAGTACCCAGCAACCGAACGTGATCGGGCTCGACCAGAGGATTTCCAGCGCACCGTTGGAAATCGACAGCGCGCGACGCAGGTTTTGCTCCATCAGACCACCAAGGATGAAACCCAGCAGTACTGGCGACAACGGGAAGTCCAGCTTGCGCAGGATGTAGCCGAAAATACCGATGCCGATCATCAGGAACAGGTCGAACGTGGTGGCATGCACCGCGTAGACGCCGATCCCGGTGATGATCGCGATCACCGGCACCAGCGCCCAGTTTGGCACGGCGAGGATGCGGGTAAAGATGCGGATCATCGGAATGTTGAGGATCACCAGCATCACGTTGGCGACGAACAACGACGCGATCAGGCCCCAGACGATGTCCGGTTGCTGCTGGAATAACAGCGGGCCAGGGGTGATGTTGTACAACGACAGCGCGCCGATCATCACCGCCGTGGTACCTGAGCCCGGAACGCCGAGAGTCAGCATCGGCACCAGTGCACCGCAGGCGGCGCCCCCGATGGCGGTTTCCGGAGCCGCGAGGCCGCGCATGTCACCTTGTCCGAACGTGCCCTTGGCGCCGGCGATACGTTTCTCGGTCATGTAGGCCACAGCGCTGGCCAACGTCGCACCGGCACCCGGCAACACGCCCATGATGAAACCCAGCAAACCGCAACGGATGTTCACCACGAACACCGCCGAGGCTTCCTTGAAGTTGAACATCATGCGCCCGGTGGCTTTCACCGCTTCCTGGCCGCGATGGGTTTTTTCCAGCAGCAGGAGGATTTCGCTGATGGAGAACAGGCCCAATACCAGTACGACGAACTGAATGCCGTCCGTCAGGTGAATGTTATCCCCGGTGAAACGGTATACGCCGCTGTTGGCATCGATCCCGACGCTCGACAGAAACAGACCGATCAGCGCCGCAATGAAGGTCTTGAGCGGTCGGTCGCCGGCCATGCCGCCGAGACAGACAATCGCAAACACCATCAGTACGAAATACTCTGCCGGTCCGAAGGCAATCGCCCATTTCGCCAGCAGCGGGGCGAACAACACCATGCCGCAAGTCGCGATGAATGCACCGATGAACGAACTCCACGCCGACAGCGACAGCGCTACACCGGCCAGCCCTTTGCGGGCCATCGGGTAACCGTCGAGAGTGGTCATTACGGTGGAGGCTTCGCCCGGGATGTTCAGCAGGATCGAGCTGATCCGGCCGCCGTATTCGCAACCCAGGTACACCGCCGCCAGCAGGATCAGCGCCGACTCCGGTGGCAGGCCGAGGGCGAATGCGATCGGAATCAGCAACGCCACGCCGTTGATCGGACCCAGCCCCGGCAACAGCCCGACGACGGTGCCGATCAGGGTGCCGCACAGCGCGGTCACGAGGTTGTACGGGGTCAGCGCGACGCCGAAGCCCTGACCCAAATAGCCAAGAGTATCCATATCAGTTCTCCAGAACGTCGAGCACGCCTAGCGGCAGTGGCACGTCCATCAACTTGTCGAACAGCAGATAAAGACCGATAGCCATCAGGCTGATGATCACTGTACTGGGCAGCCAGCGGCCGCCATACAGGCGCGCCATCGGGACACCGATCAGAATGCTTGCGACGATGAAACCAAGGGGTTCGAAGGTCCCGGCGAACACCAGCAACAGCAGCACGCAAATGCCGATTTTGGTCAGGGTTTCGCGGTCCAGTTTCGGGTCATCGTCGCTGTGCACGATCGGCGCCGGTCGAAACACCATGTATAGCAACGCCAGGCCCATCAGGCCGAGCATCAGCAGGGGGAAGGCTCGAGGCCCAACCGGTTCGTAGGAAAAAGCCGCTTGATACGGCCACGCCATCAGCGCCAGGCCGATACAGGCCAGCAACAGCACCGAAGCAAAAATGCGTTGTATGAGCATGAGGAACTCCTGGGCTACGACCCCGAGAACCGGGGTCGTGGCCGCTAGACAGAGGCGATCACTGGATCAGGCCGAACTCTTTGGCCAGCACTTTGTAGTCCGCGACCTGCTTCTTGACGTAGGTGTCCAGCTCCGGACCGGTCATGGCGAACGGGAACAGTTCACGCTGATCGCGCAGCTTGGCGAAATCCTCGGAGGCCAGCAGTTTGTCGAAGGCGCCTTTCCACCAGGCGTAGTCTTCGTCACTGACTTTTGGTCCGAGGTAGAAACCGCGAACCACTGGCCAGACGATGTCGTAGCCTTGCTCTTTAGCGGTCGGAATGTCTTTCATTTCCGGCTCATCCAGACGCTTCTCCGAGAACACTGCCAGTAGGCGCATGTCGCCGCTCTGGATGTGTGGCATGGAGTCGGAGATGTCGGTGCTGCCGACCTGGATGTGGCCGCCGAGCAGGGCAGTGGCGATTTCACCACCACCTTCGAGGGCGACATAACGCAGGTCGCGCGGGTTGATCCCGGCCGCTTTGGCGATCAATGCGGTCTGCATCCAGTCCTGACTGCCGACGGTGCCGCCGGAACCGATCACCACTTTGCTCGGATCTTTCTTCAGCGCCTGAACCAGGTCGTCCAGGGTCTTGTAAGGCGAATCGCTTTTCACCGCGATGGCGCCATAGCTTGTGCCGACAGCTGCCAGCCAACGAACGTTGGTTTCATCGAAACGACCGAACTTGCCTTGCGCCAGGTTCAGCAGCGAACCGCTGGACCACGCCACCAGCGTGCCGGCATCGGCCGGACGCTGAGCGACCACCGCGTTGTACGCCACCGCGCCGACACCGCCGGGCATGTAGGTCACGCGCATCGGTTTGGTCAGCAGTTTTTCGTTGACCAGCGCGCTCTGCGCCAGTTTGCAGGTGAGGTCGAAACCGCCGCCTGGCGAGGCCGGTGCTATGCATTCCGGACGTTTCGGTTCGGCCATCAATTGGCTGGCAAACAGCACACAGCTGGCGGCGAGAGCAACTTTACGCATTGATAAGTTCATTTGAGTCTCCACGGGCATTCATTATTGTTATTGAACGTGTGTTTACCAAAGGGCAACGCTATAGCTCACCAGCAGACGCACTTCATCGGCATCGCGAGCGGAGTAGTTGGAACGGTAAGTGGCATTGCGCAGGCGTACGGCGACATCTTTCAGGGCGCCGCTTTGTACGACGTATTTGATCTCGGTGTTGCGTTCCCACTCTTTGCCTTCGTCACCGTTCTTGAGCTTGATGTTGTCACCGCTCAGGTAACGGCTCATGAAACTCAGGCCCGGAATGCCGAGTTTGGTGAAGTCATAGTCGTAACGTGCCTGCCAGGAACGTTCTTCGGCGCCGGCAAAGTCATTGATCTGCACGAAGTTGACCAGGTACGGATCGCTGCCATCGACGTAGGGGAAGGCACTGTCACCCGACATGTGCTGATAACCGGCGCTGAATTTATGCCCGCTCAAGGCGTAGCTCACCAGACCGTTCAGGGATTGGTTGTCGATCTTGCCGCCCCGGGCCGCGCCCTGGTCGTCACTGACGGCCAATCGCAGATCGGTGCCGAACGTGCCGGGACCGAACGGTTGCGAGGCGACCACGCCAAGGAAGTGCTGGTTATAGACTTCATCGAGTTGGGCGAAGTGGTAGCTGCCGGTGATCTTGTCGGTGAACTTGTAGTCCACGCCGCCAAAGTCAAAGTGCTTACCCGCCGCGGTTCCGGCGAAGCGGCTGTTCTTGTTGTTGAGCGCGATGTCTTCGAAGTCGGTGCTGTCGCGGTCCTTGGCTTTCTCCAGACGCCCGCCGGTGAAGGTCAGGTTCTTGATCTCTTTGGAGGTCAGCAGGCCGCCTTCAAAGGTCTGCGGCAGAATGCGCCCGTCGTTGGCTTTTAGGATCGGCAATTCCGGAATCAGGCTGCCGATTTTCAGTTCCGTGGCGGAGATTTTCACTTTGCCGGTCAGGCCGAGCTTGGAATATTCATCCGCCGCGCGACCGTCGTCATGGGTCGGCAACAAGCCTGTGCCGGTGCGGTCCGGACTTGAATCGAGTTTTACCCCCAGCATGCCCAGCGCATCGACACCGAACCCCACGGTGCCGTCGGTGTAACCCGATTGCAGATTGAGCATGAACCCCTGAGCCCATTCGTCCCGCTTGGATTGCTGGGCGCTGGTGCCGTCGCGAAAGTCGCGGTTGAAATACATGTTGCGGGTTTCGAAGGTTGCCGTACTGTCTTCGAAGAAGGCAGCCTGGCTCAACGGCGAAAAGCCGGCGAGGGCGGCGGCACTGGCAAGGGCGGTATGGCTGAGACGGGAAAAACGAGCAGGCGGACGAGCCTGAAGCTGCATGGACAGCATGGTGACGTACTCCGTTTATTGTTCTTATTGGCGAAAACGCTTCGAGGCGTTTCTCGTACTGCTATGGGCACTAGCAACGGCAGTCGAAACTGTCCGTGGCTGGACTCTAACTGGCCAACCTTTCGCTAACCTTTCAGCTGACTTTCACGGTTTTCGGGCTTCACAGCGACGGATGCGGCTGTAAACTCCGCGCCAAAGAATGGCGTCGACCATCCCTGAATGAGGTAAAGATCCATGCGTGTTCTGCTCGTTGAAGACCATCTGCAGCTTGCCGAAAGTGTCGCTCAGGCGCTCAAGAGCACCGGGCTGACCGTGGATGTGCTGCACGACGGTGTGGCGGCCGACCTGGCCTTGAGCAGCGAGGAATACGCCGTGGCGATCCTCGATGTCGGCCTGCCGCGCATGGATGGTTTCGAAGTGCTGGCGCGCCTGCGGGCCCGGGGCAAGAACCTGCCGGTGCTGATGCTGACTGCCCGCAGCGACGTCAAGGATCGGGTCCACGGCCTGAACCTTGGGGCTGACGATTACCTGGCCAAACCCTTCGAGCTGACAGAGCTCGAAGCCCGGGTCAAAGCCTTGCTGCGTCGCAGTGTGCTCGGCGGTGAACGCCAGCAGCGTTGTGGCGTGCTGGCCTATGATCTGGACACCCGGCGCTTCACCCTTGGCGAAGAATTGCTGACCCTGACCTCCCGCGAACAGGCGGTGCTCGAGGCCCTGATCGCCCGTCCCGGTCGGGTGATGAGCAAAGAGCAACTGGCCGCCCAGGTGTTCGGTCTGGACGAGGAGGCCAGTCCCGATGCCATCGAAATCTACGTTCACCGCTTGCGCAAGAAACTCGACGGTCAACCGGTAGCCATCGTGACCTTCCGCGGCCTTGGCTATCTGCTGGAAAGCCGCGATGCGTAAGCTCAGCAGTCTGCGTTGGCGGCTGCTGTGGAACCTCGCGTTGCTGCTGGTGGTGTTGATGCTCGCCAGTGGTTTGAGCGCGTACTGGAACGGTCGTGAAGCCGCTGACACCGCGTATGACCGGACCTTGCTGGCCTCGGCGCGGACCATCGCCGCGGGCCTGTCCCAGCGCGATGGCAGCCTCAGTGCCAACGTGCCTTACGTGGCCCTCGATACGTTCGCCTACGACAGCGCCGGGCGAATTTTTTACCTGGTCAATGACATCAATCAGAAGCTGATCTCGGGCTACGAAAACCTGCCACCGCCGCCGCCGGGAACGCCGCGCACCGATGATTATCCGGCGCTGGCGCGTTTCTATAACGCCACTTATCAAGGGCAGAACGTGCGAGTGGTCAGCCTGCTCAAAGCGGTCAGCGAGCCGAACATGAACGGCATGGCGGAAATCCGCGTGGCGGAAACCGATGAAGCGCGGGTCCGCATGGCTCGCAGCCTGATGGCCGACACGTTGTTGCGTCTGGGCATGCTGGCGATCGGTGCGTTGCTGATGGTGTGGTTTGCGGTCAGTGCGGCGTTGCGTCCGCTGGAGCGCTTGCGCACGGCGGTGGAAGAGCGTCAGCCCGATGACTTGCGGCCCTTGCCGCTGGTGGAAGTGCAACACGAATTGGGGCCACTGGTGCGTGCGCTCAATCACTTTACCGAACGTTTGCGCGGGCAGTTCGAGCGCCAGGCGCAGTTCATCGCCGACGCCGCCCACGAATTGCGTACCCCGTTGGCGGCGCTCAAGGCACGACTCGAACTGGGCTTGCGGTCTAACGAACCCGAAATCTGGCGCAGCACCCTGGAAACCGCCGCCCAAGGGACGGATCGCCTGACTCACCTGGCCAATCAATTGCTTTCGCTGGCACGGGTCGAAAACGGCGCCCGGGCAATCGCCGAGGGCGGTGCGCAGTTGCTCGACCTCAGTCAGTTGGCCCGGGAACTGGGCATGGCGATGGCACCGCTGGCCCACGCGCGCGGCGTGGCATTGGCGCTGGAGGCCGACGAACCGGTGTGGCTGCGCGGCGAACCGACGTTGTTGAATGAACTGTTGAGCAATCTGGTAGACAATGCGCTGGCCCACACGCCACCGGGCGGCAATGTGATTTTGCGGGTCATGGCACCCGCGGTGCTGGAGGTCGAAGACGATGGCCCGGGGATTCCTCTTGAAGAGCGGGATCGGGTGTTCGAGCGTTTTTATCGGCGCAACCAGCAGGTGGCCGGATCGGGGCTGGGATTGGCCATTGTCGGCGAGATCTGCCGTGCTCACCTGGCGCAGATCAGCCTGCACGATGGCGAGCAGGCGGGGCTGAAGGTGCGGGTGAGTTTTATTGCGGGGTAGTCCTGTGGTGTCTGGACCGGCCCAATCGCGAGCAGGCTCGCTCCCACAGGAGATCTTCGGTGTTAGATAGATCAATGTGGGAGCGAGCCTGCTCGCGATTGGGGGTATGCAGTCTTGATCAGTAAAACATCGAGCGTGACTCTTCCAGATCCTTGCACATCGCCTTGTTCTCCGGATCGATCCCCAGCTTCTTGAAGGCCGGTACGCTGAAGGGGTCGATACGGGCCAGTGGATGATCGGTGTCCTTGTGGCAGTAAAGGCTGGCCACTTGCACCAGGTCGACATAATCGACCCGTTCCGATTGCCGCTTGAAATCCAGATACAGCCCCGGCAATTGCACCAGCATTTCCGGAAACTCCCAGACCCTGAGCAATTTGTCGCCGAGCAGCGGATGAATCCGGTCGATCACATGGTTGAGGCTGATCGGGTCAGACAGCAATTCATAGTGATCTTCGGCATAGGTCAGGATCGGTAGGACACCAATCTGATGCACGAGCCCGCCGAGCGCCGCCTGATCAGGCTTGAGTTGCGTATAACTGCGGCACAACGCGTAACTGACGCCGGCGATTTCCAGGCTTTTGCGCCAGACCTCGCGCATTTTCTGTTCCACCACTTCGGAACGGGCATTGAAGATCTGTTCCATCACCAGGCCAATGGCCAGGTTGCTGCTGTAATTGACGCCCAGCCGGGTGATGGCCGTGTGCAGGTCAGTCACTTCCTGGGTCGCGCGCAGCAACGGGCTATTGACCACTTTGATCAGGCGCGCCGACAGCGCGGTATCGCGGCCAATCACTTTGCTGAGTGTGCTGACACTGATTTCCGGGTCTTCAGCGGCCTTGCGAATCTGCAGGGCCACTTCCGGTAACGTTGGCAGAACCAGGTCATCGTTATCGATGGCCTCAACCAAATCCTGTTGGACCTTATCCGCCAGCTCGATCATTTCTTTTCTCTAGGGTATTGCGACAAATGCTGCTGTTAACGCTGGATTTCGCGATCACGATCCAGTTGGTAAGGCAGGTCGAGCAGATGCAGGCCCGGACCTTCGAGTGCGCCAAGGTGCAGGTTGCCATCTTCTGCCGCTTCGGCTTGCAGCACCGCAAGGAGTTCAATGTTTTGCTCGGTGCGGGCGGCCAGCACCACTTCACCGATCGAACTGCCGTGGGTCGGGGAAAACAGTTGGGTGCCGGGCTCCGGCAATTCGCTGGCTTCCAGCTGCAGGCGATACAGGCGGCGCTTGAGTTTGCCAAGGTATTGCATGCGCGCGACGATTTCCTGGCCGGTGTAGCAACCTTTCTTGAAACTCACACCTCCGACGGCTTGCAGATTGAGCATCTGCGGGATGAACAGCTCGCGGGTGCTCGGCATGACCTGACCGATCCCGGCGCGGATCTGGCCCAGCAGCCATTGATTCAATTCACCTTCGGTCAACAGAGCGGACAGCTTGCCCTTGATGGTGTCGGCTTGATCGGCGCGAACCCAGAATTCAGCGCGATCCGGCGAGACGCGAAGGGCGATCAGGCCGTCATTGCGCACCACGCTGTCGGTTTCAGCCGGTAGTTCCAGGCCCAGGCTGGTCAGTGCCGCATCGCCATGCTCAAGGCCAAAGCGAACCCAGCTGGCACTTTCATCGGTCAGTTTCGATTTGGAGAACACCGCGTACTTTTTCAGGTCCGCCAGTTGCGGCTCCAGCAGCTCGCTGGCCATCGCCATAAGCACACCGTCGCCTTCCAGCAGAATGCGGAAACTCGACTGCATCCGGCCTTTCTGCGTGCAGCGCGCGCCAAGGCTGGCCTGGGTGTCGCTCAGGTAATCAAGGTTGCAAGTCAATTGGCCTTGCAGGAATTTGCCGGCATCCGCGCCGCGTACCGCGAGAACGCCTTCGTGAGACAGGGTGCAGAAAAAAGCAGAATCGGCCATGGGTCATCGCAGGGTAAAGAGTCCGAGGGACATCATAAGGGGACGCCCTTGAAATGGGTAGTTCACAAAGGATCGTCGGTCCCGACCAAAGCCGACTGTTAGGCTCGCTTTGGGGCTGTATACTTGCCGCCTATTTGAGGAGCGCTCCATGGTCGAACAAGTTGAACTGAATCGCCTCTACTGGCACAGCCGCCGCGGCATGCTTGAGCTTGACGTGTTGCTGGTGCCGTTTGTGAAAGAGGTTTACCCGCACCTCAACCAGGTGGATCGTGATCTGTATGTCCGTCTGCTGACGTGTGAGGATCAGGACATGTTCGGCTGGTTCATGGAACGTGCCGAATCGGAAGATCCGGAGCTGCAGCGCATGGTTCGCATGATCCTGGATCGTGTTCAGCCCAAGTAACGCGTTCGAATGCCGCTGGCATGCCTCACGGCAGTTGCTGGCGGCCTATCTTGTGGCCCAGCTATTCGCTCTGGGTTCGTTGTTTCTTCTTTCCCTACCGGTCTGGGCCAGTTTGCTCGGCGCTTTTTGCTGTCTGGCTCATGGCGTCTGGGCATTGCCGCGACAGATTCTGCTGACACACCCGCAGGCGTTTAGCGGCTTGCGTCGCGATGCCGATGGTTGGCAGTTGTGGAATCAGGCGGTGGGTTGGCAGCCCGTGCAGCTGCGGCCGGACAGTCTGGCGTTGCCATTGATTGTGGTGCTGCGTTTTCGTCTGTGCGATGAGCGACGGGTCAGGGCGATCTGTGTGCCACGCGATTCGCAGGCGGCGGATGTGCACCGACGCCTGCGGGTTCGGCTCAAGTTCAGTCGGCGTAGGTGGGCGGCACCAGAATAGTGTCCAGGGCGACCGGCAGCAGGTTCGGGTAGTCGAGGGTGTAATGCAGGCCGCGACTTTCCTTGCGCTCCATGGCTGACTGAATCATCAGCTCGGCTACTTGCGCCAGGTTACGCAGCTCGATCAGATCCCGGCTGACTTTGTAGTTACTGTAGAACTCGTCGATTTCGTCCAGCAACAGACGCACCCGGTGCTGGGCCCGCTGCAGGCGCTTGTTGGTGCGCACGATGCCGACGTAGTCCCACATGAATCGCCGCAGTTCGTCCCAGTTGTGCGCAATGATCACGTCTTCGTCGGAATCGGTGACCTGGCTCGCATCCCAAACGGGCAGGGCGGTCGGAATCGACACGTCTGGCAACTGCTCAAGAATGTCCGCTGCAGCCGAACGGGCGTAAACGAAACACTCCAGCAGCGAGTTGCTGGCCATGCGGTTGGCGCCATGCAGGCCGGTGAAGCTGGTTTCACCAATCGCATACAGGCCCGGCACATCGGTGCGACCCCGCTGATCGACCATTACGCCGCCGCAGGTGTAATGCGCCGCCGGCACAACCGGAATCGGTTGTTTGGTGATGTCGATGGAGAATTCCAGGCAGCGTTCATAGACCGTCGGGAAGTGCGTCTTGATGAAGTCTTCGGGCTTGTGGCTGATATCGAGGTAAACGCAGTCGATACCCAGGCGTTTCATCTCATGGTCGATGGCGCGGGCGACGATGTCCCGTGGTGCCAGCTCGGCCCGTGGGTCGAAGCGCTGCATGAAGCGTTCACCATTGGGCAGCTTCAGATGCCCGCCTTCGCCGCGCAGGGCTTCGGTGATCAGGAAACTCTTGGCTTGCGGGTGATAAAGGCAAGTGGGATGGAACTGGTTGAATTCCAGGTTCGCCACCCGGCAGCCCGAACGCCAGGCCATGGCGATACCATCGCCGCAGGCACCGTCGGGGTTGCTGGTGTAGAGATAGACCTTTGCCGCGCCGCCCGAGGCAAGGATCACGAAACGCGCGCCGTAGGTGTCGACTTCACCGGTGCTGCGGTTGAGCACATAGGCGCCGAGGCAACGATCGCCTTCAAGGCCCAGGCGCTTTTCGGTAATCAGGTCGACCGCGACTCGCTGCTCCAGCAGTTCGATGTTGGGACGCTGTTTGGCCTGATCGAGCAGGGTTCTGAAGATCGCCGCGCCCGTTGCGTCGGCTGCGTGGATGATACGCCGATGGCTGTGGCCGCCTTCGCGGGTCAGGTGAAACTCGAAACCACCGTCTTCGGTGCCGGACTGTTCATCGCGGGTAAAGGGCACGCCTTGGTCGATCAGCCATTGGATAGCCTCTCTGCTGTGCTCGACAGTAAAGCGCACCGCGTCTTCATGGCATAGGCCACCACCGGCGTTGAGGGTGTCATCGACATGGGATTCGACAGTGTCGGTGTCATCCAGAACGGCAGCGACACCACCCTGGGCCCAGAAGGTTGAGCCATTGGCGAGGTCGCCTTTGCTCAATACGGCGATGCGCAAATGACCGGGCAAGGTCAGCGCAAGGCTCAAGCCGGCAGCACCGCTGCCAATTACCAGAACATCGTGTTGAAACTGTTGGCTCATTTCAGGATTCCGCTCAAAGCGACCCGGGACGGGGTTGGCGCAAGACAGCTGGATCGGCGAGTCAAGACAGCCACACAGCCCACTAGTATATAGAGGGGGGGATCGGCACAATAGCCGGGCCAGCATGGCATTGTGAAACTACTGTGACGGAAAAGGCTGGACGCTTCGTCGGAAGTTTTTTTTGAGGGCTTCGGCGACGTGGCGACTGTATCGTGGATTTAACAGTCTTTTTCTCTTCAGAATTGCACAATGTCGGTTTCGGGCAGCTATAAATATGGAACTTTTGCCAAAGGCCCAAGATCAATAGAAGGTTGCCTGAAACAAGGGACAGTGTCGGCTTCGGTGCGGGACTTGCGGTTGGGTCTTTGCTGACGAATCCGATGACAAGATTATTCGCGCAGCCGGGTTATCCCGCGCTGCGCTTTTCGTGCGTGCCAAATCAGAGCGCGCAGGAAACTTGCTTGAAGGGGGAGAACTTTTGCGAAAAGCCCGAGTCTATGTTTGCAAGTCTGGTCGTTCAGTAATGCAAGCCTCCTTCGAGCTTATCGAGGAGTGTTCATGCTAACCCAGGAAGAGGATCAGCAGCTGGTCGAGCGCGTTCAACGCGGCGACAAGCGAGCTTTCGATCTGCTAGTGCTGAAATACCAGCACAAAATTCTCGGGTTGATCGTGCGGTTCGTGCACGACACCCATGAAGCCCAGGATGTCGCACAGGAAGCCTTTATCAAGGCATACCGTGCACTTGGTAATTTTCGCGGAGACAGCGCGTTTTATACGTGGCTTTACCGCATCGCCATCAACACGGCGAAAAACTATCTGGTTTCACGCGGCCGTCGGCCGCCGGATAGCGATGTCAGTTCCGAGGATGCAGAGTTCTACGATGGCGATCATGGCCTCAAGGATCTCGAGTCGCCAGAACGTGCATTGCTGCGGGATGAGATCGAAGGCACCGTCCATCGAACCATTCAGCAACTGCCAGAAGATTTGCGTACGGCTTTAACTTTACGTGAATTCGATGGTCTGAGTTACGAGGACATTGCCAGCGTCATGCAGTGTCCGGTGGGTACCGTGCGCTCCCGGATTTTCCGCGCTCGGGAAGCCATCGATAAAGCCCTGCAGCCGTTGTTGCAGGAAAACTGAGACAGCGGCGACAGCCAAGAGAGGAACGCCATGAGTCGTGAAGCCCTGCAGGAATCGCTGTCCGCAGTGATGGATAACGAAGCGGACGAATTGGAATTGCGTCGGGTGTTGAATGCCTTCGACGATGTTGAAACCCGCGATACTTGGGCTCGTTACCAGATCGCTCGGGCAGTTATGCACAAGGATTTGTTGCTTCCTCGTCTGGACATTGCTGCGGCAGTCTCTGCTGCGCTGGCTGACGAAGCCGTACCGGCAAAAGCCTCTCGCGGTCCATGGCGCAGCCTGGGTCGTCTGGCAGTCGCTGCTTCGGTGACCGTTGCCGTGTTGGCGGGTGTGCGTCTGTACAACCAGGACGAGATCGCCGGTGTCGAGTTGGCCCAGCAATCCAGTCAACCGGGTCTGACCGCTCCTCAGGTCAAGGGTCCAGCTGTATTGGCAGGCTACAATGAGAGCTCGGAAGCCACTGGCCCTATGGCCAACGGCGTATTGCAAGGTCAACCAGGCTGGCATGATCAGCGTCTGCCAGGTTACTTGCGCCAACATGCTCAACAAGCTGCACTGAAAGGTACTGAGAGCGCTCTGCCTTACGCTCGTGCAGCAAGCCTGGAAAACCGCTAAGGAGGATCATGCGCGCCATACCTCTACTTACGCTTCTGCTCAGTGGCTGGTTCGTTGTTCCAGCCCACGCCGATGAAGCCCAGGACTGGCTGAAGCGTCTGGGACAGGCGGAGCAAACGCAGAGCTTTCACGGTACTTTCGTCTACGAGCGTAACGGTAGTTTCTCTACCCACAACATCTGGCATCGCGTCCAGGATGGCAAGGTCCGCGAGCGTTTACTCCAGCTCGACGGCTCGGCACAGGAAGTCGTGCGCATTGATGGGCATACTCAATGCGTGAGCGGCACCCTGATAGCAGGGCTGGGGGACTCACCCAACTCCACCGCTCGTGCACTCGATCCACAAAAGCTAAAGAATTGGTATGACCTTGCCGTCATTGGCAAGTCGCGTGTCGCCGGGCGTGCGGCGGTGATCGTGTCGTTGAAACCTCGCGATCAGCATCGCTACGGTTTTGAACTGCATCTGGACAAGGAAACCGGTTTGCCGTTGAAGTCGTTGTTGCTCAATGACAAAGGGCAACTGCTGGAGCGGTTCCAGTTCACCCGACTGGATACTGCCGAAGTGCCTTCCGACAGCGATTTGCAGGCAGGTTCTGATTGCAAACCCATTACCCTCGACAGTGACAAGGCTTCCGCCGTCAAAACTGCGCAGGTCTGGCATTCGGACTGGTTACCACCAGGTTTCGAGCTGACCAGCAGTACCTCTCACAAGGACCCGGAAACCAAGGCCCAGGTCAACAGTCTGATGTTCGACGACGGTCTGGCCCGATTCTCGGTGTTCCTTGAGCCGTTGAATGGCGCAACAGTCACTGACACGCGCACCCAGCTAGGGCCAACCGTTGCTGTCTCCCGGCGATTGACTACTCCGCAAGGCGAGATGATGGTGACTGTGGTCGGTGAAATACCGATTGGTACCGCCGAACGGATTGCGCTGTCCATGCGCAACGATGCCGCGGCTACCAGCAAGCAGTAAGCTGATCAGCCATGCTCATCTATCGGGGTCTGGATGGTGCGGGAGGTCGACAATGGCTGTCCTGCCGTTGATGCCTCGAAATGTTTTGCCGAGCATTTTCATTTGCAAAAATCCCGAAATTTTTTTATAGGTCAGAGCCTCTCGGCTCTGGCCTTGTTTGTTGTTCCCGGAACAAAAATACCGGCGTATCGTTTCCGGTGTTCCTTGCTCCATATCGCTTAACCATGCTCGTCGTAACGGGAGCCGTATGTCGATTCCACGCTTGAAGTCTTATCTCTCCATTTTTGCCACCGTGCTGGTGCTCGGTCAGGCGGTCGCTGCGCAAGCGGTCGAGTTGCCTGACTTCACGCAGTTGGTCGAGCAAGCCTCGCCCGCGGTGGTTAACATCAGTACGACCCAGAAGCTGCCGGACCGTAAAGTGTCCAGCGAGCAAATGCCTGACCTTGAAGGCTTGCCGCCGATGCTGCGCGAGTTCTTTGAGCGGGGCATGCCGCAGCAGCCACGTTCCCCCCGCGGTGATCGTCAGCGTGAAGCCCAATCCCTGGGCTCGGGCTTTATCATTTCGTCCGACGGCTACATCCTGACCAACAACCATGTGATTGCCGATGCCGACGAGATTCTCGTGCGCCTCGCCGATCGCAGTGAGTTGAAGGCCAAGCTGATCGGTACCGATCCGCGCTCCGACGTCGCTTTGCTGAAAATCGAAGGCAAGGACCTGCCGGTTCTGAAGCTTGGCAAGTCGCAGGATCTGAAAGCCGGTCAGTGGGTCGTGGCCATCGGTTCGCCGTTCGGCTTTGATCACACGGTGACCCAGGGCATCGTCAGCGCCATCGGCCGTAGCCTGCCGAACGAAAACTATGTGCCGTTCATCCAGACCGACGTGCCGATCAATCCGGGCAACTCTGGTGGTCCACTGTTCAACCTGGCGGGTGAAGTGGTCGGCATCAACTCGCAGATCTATACCCGTTCCGGCGGCTTCATGGGCGTGTCCTTCGCAATCCCTATCGATGTGGCGATGGACGTTTCCAATCAGCTGAAAAGCGGCGGTAAAGTCAGTCGTGGCTGGTTAGGCGTAGTGATCCAGGAAGTGAACAAGGATCTGGCCGAGTCGTTCGGTCTCGAGAAACCGGCCGGTGCGCTGGTGGCTCAGATCCAGGATGACGGTCCTGCTGCCAAGGGCGGCCTGCAAGTGGGCGACGTGATCCTCAGCATGAACGGACAACCGATCGTGATGTCCGCCGATCTGCCGCATCTGGTGGGCGCGCTGAAGGCTGGCTCGAAAGCCGATCTTGAAGTGATCCGCGAAGGCAAGCGCAAGAACGTCGAGCTGACCGTTGGCGCTATTCCCGAAGAAGGCAAAGAGTTGGAAGCCCTGCCTAAATCCAGCGTCGAGCGCAGCAGCAATCGCCTGGGTGTTTCGGTGGCCGAGTTGACCGAAGAGCAGAAGAAAACCCTCGACCTCAAAGGTGGGGTGGTTATCAAGGAAGTTCAGGACGGTCCTGCTGCCCTGATCGGCTTGCAGCCGGGCGATGTGATCACTCACCTCAACAACCAGGCGATCGGCTCCTCCAAGGAGTTCACCGACATTGCCAAGGCGCTGCCGAAGAACCGCTCGGTGTCGATGCGGGTTCTGCGTCAAGGTCGTGCCAGCTTCATCACCTTCAAACTGGCTGAATAAACCGGTTGTCGGCTGAATAAAAAACCGCCTCGAAAGAGGCGGTTTTTTTGTACCTGTATTTTTTGTTACTGAGCTTTATATCTGAAGGCGTTAGCCCATCATGTCCTTGACCATGCGTTCCTGCTCCATCAACTCACGTTGCCGTGCGTCGATGCGCGATGACAGCGGGAAGTTGCTGCCAGCCTTGCGCTTGGCGAAGTCCAGTTGCTGGATCGCCTGGCGATAATCGCCGACCAGCGCAAAGTACTCCGCGCGAGCCTGATGCAGGCCGATGATGTTGCCCGACAGACCGCGAGTCTCGGCCACCATGTACCAGACGTCCGGATCATCGGGCCGGCTCTTGAGCAGGTTCTCCAGCGCTTTTTCCGCATCGGCCGCTCGATTCTGCTTGAGCAACAGGTCGACGCGCACCTGATTCAGCGGGTAGTTGCCGGGGTATTGAGTGAGCATCCGGTCGACCCGTGATTGAGCATCGGGCAGACGATTATTGGTGATGTCGAGATCGACCTGCGCCAGGTTGTAGATGATCTCGTTCGGCGATTTGGCCAGCAGCAGCTTGAGGTTCTCGCGAGCCTCATTCAGCTGGCCGCCCTTGATCTGGGCGATCGCCAGGCCATAGCGTGCGACGTCATTTTTCGGGTTTTCATCGAGTTGGGCCCGGAAGCGCTTGGCGCCCAGGCCTGGGGTTTCTTCATAGATCAGCTGCACGCGCGCCCGAATCAGTTGGTAACGCATGCTGTCTTCAATACCGCCCGGCTTGGCCTGTTCGGCGCGGTTGCGGGTGTCGGCGATCCGCGATTCGGTCACCGGGTGAGTCAGCAGGAATTCTGGTGGCTTGGCGTCGAAGCGGTACTGGCGCATCAGGCGTTCGAACATGGTCGGCATCGAACGTGGATCGTAACCGGCCTTTTCCAGATTCATGATGCCGATACGGTCGGCTTCCTGCTCGTTCTGGCGCGAGAAGCGTCGTTGTTCCTGAATCGCCGCCGCTTGAGTACCGGCAATGGCCGCGATCCCGGCATCGCCTGCACCGGCCGCGGCAATCACGATGCCGGCCAGCAGCGCAGCCATCATGGGCACTTGCATGCGTTGCGACGCTTCGACACCGCGGGCGAAGTGACGCTGCGACAAGTGAGCCAGTTCGTGGGCCAGTACCGAGGCATATTCGCCTTCGGTCTGGGCATTGAGGAACAAGCCACCGTTGACGCCGACGATCCCGCCCGGCGCGGCAAATGCGTTGAGCTGCGGACTGTTGATCAGGATGAACTCCAGGCGCCGGTCATTGACCTGGCTGGTTTCCACCAGTCGGTAGACGCTGGATTCGACGTAATCCTTGAGCTGCGGATCGTTGAGCTGCGACACCTGGCTGCGCAACAGCGCCAGCCACGCACGGCCCAGTTGGTGTTCCTGTTGCGGCGAGACGATGGCAGAACTGGCGTCACCGAGTGACGGCAAGTCGTCGGCGAAGCCTGGTGAGGCGAGCAGGCAAGCGAGCGTCAGCAGGGTAGGGCGCAAAAAAGTCATGCACAAAGCCTTAGTCGACAAAGACCTTACTGTAGCCGGACACTACGCTTGGGACCAGATATTCTAAGCTGCTTAACCCCCTGCCCCGGAGTGATTCGATGACTGACGCAGTAACCCACGACGCCGAACTGGACGCCAGCGGTCTGAATTGCCCGTTGCCGTTGCTCAAGGCCAAACTGGAACTCAACCGACTGGCCAGCGGTGCGGTACTCAAGGTGATTGCTACCGATGCGGGTTCCCAGCGCGACTTTCGCACCTTTGCCCGATTGGCCGGTCATACGCTGCTTCGTGAAGAAGATGAGGCGGGCGTTTACCGCTATTGGTTGAAAAAAGCCTGAAACCTGCTGCGTTCGTTTCTAAGGATTATTGATGTTCAAGGTGTTACGCGACTGGATTCAGCGCTATTTCTCGGATGAAGAGGCTGTGGTACTGGCGGTGCTGCTGTTTCTGGCATTTACCGCGGTGCTTACCCTGGGTGGAATGCTCGCGCCAGTACTGGCCGGTATGGTGCTGGCGTATCTGATGCAGGGGCTGGTAGTGACCCTCGAGCGCCTGCGTGTGCCTGGTGGCGTGGCGGTGGGGCTGGTTTTCGCGTTATTCATGGGGTTGTTGCTGGTCTTTATCATCATCGTGGTGCCACTGCTCTGGCACCAACTGATCACGTTGTTCAACGAATTGCCCGGCATGCTTGCCAAGTGGCAGTCGCTGCTGTTGCTGCTACCCGAGCGCTATCCGCACCTGGTGTCGGATGAACAAGTGCTGCAGGCGATCGAAGTGGCGCGGGGCGAGATCGGCAAGTTCGGTCAGTGGGCGCTGACATTCTCGCTGTCGAGTCTGCCGCTGCTGGTGAACATCATGATCTACCTGGTGCTGGTGCCGATCCTGGTGTTCTTCTTTCTCAAGGACCGGGAGATGATCGGCCAGTGGGTGCGCGGTTATCTGCCGCGTGAGCGGGCGCTGATCACCCGGGTCGCCCAGGAAATGAACCGGCAGATCGCCAATTACATTCGCGGTAAGGTCATCGAAATCTTCATTTGCGGTGGCGTGACTTACATCGCCTTCGTGGCGCTGGGGCTCAACTATTCGGCGTTGCTGGCGTTGCTGGTGGGTGTGTCGGTGGTGGTGCCTTACGTCGGGGCAGTGGTGGTGACCGTGCCGGTGCTGCTGATTGCACTGTTCCAGTGGGGCTGGAGCGATCAGTTCATCTATTTGATGGCGGTCTACGGGATCATCCAGACGCTGGACGGCAACGTGTTGGTGCCACTGCTGTTCTCGGAGGCGGTCAACCTGCATCCGGTGGCGATCATTTGCGCGGTGCTGTTGTTTGGCGGGTTGTGGGGCTTCTGGGGCGTATTCTTTGCGATTCCCCTGGCGACGCTGTTCAAGGCCGTGCTGGATGCCTGGCCGCGCAAAGAGCCGATTGTGGCGCCACTGCTTTAATTGTCAGGCTGGACTTTTCAGTGAGGCGAATGGCCTCAGCCCGAGCAGGCTCGGTCCCACAGGGATTGCGCAAATCCTGTAGGAGCGAGCGGTGCGGCGATCCGACTTGCCCGCGAAGGCGTCCGAACAGACGCCCAAATAATCAGGCCTTGTTCAGCGCCTGAGCAGCAGCCAAAACCGCATCCACATGCCCCGGCACTTTCACACCGCGCCATTCCTGACGCAGCACACCATCCTTGTCGATCAGGAATGTGCTGCGATCAACGCCCATATATTCCTTGCCGTAGAGCTTTTTCAGTTTGATCACGTCGAACAGCTGGCACAGCGCTTCTTCCTTGTCGCTGATCAGCTCGAAGGTGAACGCCTGCTTGGCCTTGAAGTTTTCGTGGGATTTCAGGCTGTCGCGAGACACGCCGAAGACTTCGGTATTGGCGGCTTTAAAGGCGTCAAGCTGATCACGAAAACCCTGACCCTGAGTGGTGCAGCCCGGCGTGCTGTCCTTCGGATAGAAGTAAATCACCACTTGCTTGCCTTTGAGGCCCGCGAGGCTGACGGATTGCCCGCTGGTGGCGGGTGCTTCGAAGTCGGCAACCGGTTGGTCGATGGTTACGGCCATGAAAGCTTCCTTACATTGGGTTTTGTGGGCGCCACGGTTCAATCAGTGCGTCCAGGTTCATGGCGTCGGCGAAATCCAGGAACTGGTCACGCAACCAGCTGATCTGGGTGCCGGCCGGCAAGGTCACGGTGAACGTAGCGTTAAGCATGGTGCCGCCGGTCTGCGGGGCCTGATAGGTGTCGCAGGTCAGGTTCTCCAGCTCGACGTTGTGATCCATGAAGAACTGGCACAGCTCGTTGATGATGTCCGGGCGGTAGGCTGAGCTGACGTAGGCAACGTACGGCAGGGCTTGCGGACGGTTCTCCAGGGCAGCGCTGCGGACCACGTTAACGGTGAAGGCGTGCCGTTTGGCCATCACTGGGAGGCTGCCTTCGAGGCGCGCCAGGGCGTCCCAGCTGCCCGAGATTTCAAGGATCAACGCACTGCATTCGCCATGGCGCGTCAGCCGAGAAGTGACCACGGCGCAGCGGTTTTCATGGCTGGCGCGGCACAGGACGTTAGTCAGCTCCATGGGGTTGGCGCCGAGGGCACTGATGACAAGGAATTGTTCGCGAACTGTGGGGGTGGACATGCAGCATTCCTAAAGCGATGAGCGGTCGATACTTTTATGCGCTTTTTTACCGGGACGAGCCTGCGGATGCGAATTCAGAAAACCCGGCCGAAGGTTGCAACGTGCTCCAGAGTGGCGAGAGCGAGGGGTGGCAACGCTGGATCGGGGCTTGTGATGCCGAAAATGGAGGCTGGAACACGGCGTACGAGCTTATCAGTACCGATCAAAGTCTGAAGGGTAGCGAAAAGCAGCGCCAAGGGGAATGGCAGTAGCGCAGTACTTCGCTTGTACAAGCATCTTGGCGCCAGTACCATTACCGCTCTCTTTTTCCGGCAGGAGCGGTTGCATGATTGCGGGCAGTATGGTGGCACTGGTCACACCCATGGATGCACAGGGTCGTCTCGACTGGGACAGCCTGAGCAAACTGGTGGACTTCCACCTGCAAGAGGGCACCAACGCCATCGTGGCGGTCGGCACTACAGGTGAGTCGGCCACGCTTGACGTGAACGAGCACATTGAAGTGATTCGTCGCGTGGTTGCTCAGGTTGCAGGGCGTATTCCGGTGATCGCCGGTACGGGCGCCAATTCGACGCGCGAAGCGATCGAGTTGACGACCAACGCGAAGAACGCCGGCGCCGACGCGTGCCTGCTGGTAACCCCTTATTACAACAAGCCGACGCAAGAAGGCCTGTACCAGCACTTCAAGGCAATCGCCGAAGCCGTCGACATCCCGCAGATTCTCTACAACGTGCCGGGCCGTACCGCTTGCGACATGCAGGCCGAGACGGTGATTCGCCTGTCGACCGTGAAGAACATCATCGGCATCAAGGAAGCCACGGGCGACCTGCAGCGCGCCAAGGACATCCTGGCCGGCGTGAGCAGCGACTTCCTGGTTTATTCCGGAGACGACGCGACCGCAGTCGAGCTGATGCTGCTCGGCGGCAAGGGCAATATTTCGGTGACCGCCAACGTCGCACCGCGCGCCATGAGCGACCTGTGCGCCGCGGCCATGGCCGGCGATGCTGTCAAAGCCCGGGCGATCCACGAAAAGCTGATGCCGCTCAATAAAACCCTGTTTATCGAATCCAACCCTATCCCCGTGAAATGGGCACTGCATGAAATGGGCTTGATGCCGGACGGTATTCGTCTGCCGCTCACCTGGCTCAGCGCTGCCTGTCACGAACCGCTGCGGCAGGCCATGCGCCAGTCCGGCGTCCTGGTTTAATTGAGGAAGTACTACGCATGAAGCGAATGGCCGGACTTTCCGCACTTGCCTTGATTATCTCCAGCACCAGTGGCTGCGGATGGATCTGGGGCCCGGAAGGTTATTTCCGTGACCGTGGTAGCGACTACCTGGAAGCGCAACAGACTGCACCGATGCAACTGCCACCGGACGTCAGCACCGCCAAGCGTCTGGATCCGCTGTTGCCGATACCGCGCAACGTGGCCGACGACACTGCCAAAGGCGAATACATCGTGCCTCGTCCGCAGCCGCTGTCGGCAGCGGCTGATGCCAGCGACTACACCCTGCAGAAGAGCGGCGATTCGCGTTGGGTCATGGCCCAGCACCCACCGGCCGAAGTCTGGCCCGTGGCCGTGCAGTTCTTCCAGGACAACGGCTTCCGTCTGGACGAACAACGCCCGCAAACCGGCGAATTCACCACCACCTGGCAGCATTCCGACGAATTGTCCGCCGCAATGGCCAAGCGCCTGAGCGCAGCCGGTGTCGGCGCCGACAGTGAAAGCCGTGTGCGGGTGCGTATCGAACCAGGCGTGCAGCGCAACACCAGTGAAGTCTACGTGGTCAGCGCCGAGCGTCCTGCCGGCAGCACCGCCAATGTGGATTTCACCAATCGCTCGGTCAACACTGGCCTGGACGCAGCACTGGTCGACGACATGCTCGCGAGCATGAGCCGTACTTCGGAGAAGGGCGGTTCGGTCTCCATGCTGGCCTCTCGTGATTTCGATACGCCAAGTCGTGTCAGCCTGACCGAAGATGGCAGCGGCAACCCGGTGCTCAACGTCGGTTCCGATCTGGATCGTGCCTGGTCGAGTGTCGGTCGTGCGCTGGAACAGGGCGAATGGCGTGTTGAAGACATCAACCGCAGCCTGGGCCTGTACTACATCAACCTCGCCGAAAAAGCCGAGAAAAAGGACGAGAAGCCAGGTTTCTTCAGCGGTCTGTTCGGCAGCAAGCCGGACAAGGAAGAAGTTGAAGCTCGCGCCGAGCGTTATCAGGTTCGCCTGAGCAAGGTTGGCGAGAACGTCCAAGTCACCGTCGAGAAAAACATCAACACCGTGGCGCCAGCAGACGTGGCGCGTAAAGTGTTGAGCGTGATTCAGGACAACCTGGGCTGATCACATGCGTTTTGCCGTTCTCGGCAGCGGTAGCCAAGGGAACGGCACGCTGATAGCCAGCGACGACACGTATGTACTGGTGGATTGTGGTTTCTCCCTGCGAGAAACCGAAAAACGCCTGCTGCGACTGGGTGTGAACCCTTCGCAGCTGAGCGCGATACTCGTGACCCACGAACATGCCGACCACGTGCATGGCGTGGGTCTGCTGTCTCGGCGTTACAATCTGCCTGTCTACCTCAGTCGCGGGACCCTGCGCGGGATGCGCAAACCGATTGAACCCGCAGGCTTTCTGGCTGGCGGCGAGCAACTGCAAATCGGCAACCTGAGCATCGGCGTCATTGCCGTGGCGCATGATGCACAGGAACCGACGCAGTATGTCTTCAGTGACGGTCAACGGCGTTTCGGCCTGTTGACCGACCTGGGCTCGTATTGCAATACGGTGCTGGACGGCTACCGGGACCTCGATGCATTGATGATCGAGTCCAACCATTGCCGTGACATGCTGGCTCGCGGTCACTACCCGTACTTTCTCAAGCAGCGGGTGGGCGGTGAATTGGGACATTTGAACAACCATCAGGCGGCATTCCTGGTGTCCGAGTTGGGCTGGCAAGGCCTGCAACACCTGGTCCTGGCCCATCTGAGCAGCAAGAACAACCTGCCGCAGCTGGCCCGGCAATGTTTTGTCGACACCCTCGGGTGCGACCCGGACTGGCTGCAACTGGCCGATCAAGATTCAGGGCTCGACTGGCGACACATCGCCTAGCCCACCTACTTAGCAAGCGGAGCCCATCATGGAAAAACGTGAAGAACTCTACCGCGGCAAAGCCAAATCGGTTTACAAGACCGATGACGCTGACCGCTTGATCCTGCTGTTTCGCAACGACACCTCGGCGTTCGACGGCAAGCGCATCGAGCAGCTCGACCGCAAAGGCATGGTGAACAACAAGTTCAACGCCTTCATCATGCAGAAACTCGAAGCAGCCGGCGTGCCGACTCAATTCGACAAACTGCTGGGCGACAACGAATGCCTGGTGAAAAAGCTCGACATGATTCCGGTCGAGTGCGTCGTGCGTAACTACGCTGCCGGCAGCCTGGTCAAGCGTCTGGGCGTCGAAGAAGGCATGAAGCTCAACCCTTACACCTTCGAACTGTTCCTGAAGGACGACGCCAAGGGCGATCCGTTCATCAACGAATCCCACGTCGTGGCATTCGGTTGGGGCACTGCCGAGCAACTGGTTCGCATGAAAGAACTGTCGCTCAAGGTCAACGAAGTCCTGAGCAAACTGTTCGACGACGCTGGCCTGCTGCTGGTCGACTTCAAACTGGAATTCGGCGTTTTCTCCGACGGCTCCATCGTCCTGGGCGACGAGTTCAGCCCGGACGGCTGCCGTCTGTGGGACAAGGCCACCGGCAAGAAAATGGACAAGGACCGCTTCCGTCAGGGCCTCGGTGACGTCATCGAAGCCTATGAAGAAGTCGCCAATCGTCTGGGCGTACCGCTGTAATCGACGCAAGCATCTGATAGCACGGAAAAATTTTGCTTAGGGGGTTCGCTTCCGGCAAAAGTGTTGTTATGATGCGCGCCGTTGGAGAGATGCCAGAGTGGCCGAATGGGACGGATTCGAAATCCGTTGTACCTTCACCGGTACCTAGGGTTCGAATCCCTATCTCTCCGCCATACATAGAAAAGCCCCGTAACTCAATGAGTTACGGGGCTTTTTGTTTTCCGGTTGTACTACTCGATTGTACTACTCAAGCCATGCTGTTTTGAGGCGATACGGCACTGTTGGCATGAGTAAATCAGGTACGCGGGCTCTTGGGTGTTCGTGTACGACCGTGATCGCAGCAGAACCTTCTTGCGTTTTGAAATCATCCCTTCTACATCCCTGCCACCAATTCAAATGTCACGCCAAATGCTCCCAGAGTGGCCACTATTTTAACGGCAGGGTGTGGTTCCGTTCACAGGAAGTGCTCCCGGTGCGGCTTATCTCTCCCTAACCCCCTTTGAAGGCTTCTGCCCTGCTTTTGAGTCTGGAGCGGTAGCTCAGCCGCCGTGAAAAGATCTGCCTTGTTCAGTCGTAATTTCAGACGCGTCCTGTGAGATACGTCTTTTTTTTTAGTAGAAAGTTTCCGCGCCCTTGAACCGAAAACGATATGCGGGGTCTGGTGTGCGCGTAGTTTTGCGCATCAGCAACGTGAGCGTTTTGTGGGAGTAAGCCGGTATATGGCTATTCGTCCGCTCGCGAGCGTGCTGTCATTTCCGTATCGAGGGATCGAACATGTTCTCACCCGCCCATTGGGCGAGGTTGTGCCTGGCTTTGCTGTGCCTTTCTCCGCTAACGCTCGCTTATGCTGCGCCAACCCCCGGTGACACGGACCTGATCCGTGAGCGTCAGGACCGCCTGCTCGAAGAACAGCGCCGACGTCTTGAGGAGCTCAAGGACCTGCCCGGCAAGGAGGCGAAGCCTACCCAGCCGACGGCCCCTACCGACAGCCGTTGCTTCCCGATCAAGACCATTGAGCTCAAGGGCGCCGATGCCCTGTCCGAGGGCGAGCGTCAACGTCTGCTCAAGCCCTTTCTCAACCAGTGCCTGGGCGTGCCGCAGCTTAACCAGTTGCTCAAGGTCATCACCAACCACTATCTCGAAAAAGGCCTGGTCACCAGCCGCGCTTATCTACCGCAGCAGGATTTGTCCGGCGGGCATTTGAGTGTGCTGGTAGTGGAAGGGCGACTCGAAGGCTTGAAAGGCGCCGAAAACAGCAAACTGTCGGACCGCGAGTTGGCGATGGCGTTTCCCGGTAAGGCCGGCGACTTGGTCAACCTGCGGGAGATCGAACAGATGGTCGATCAACTGAACCGTTTGCCATCCAACCGTGCGCAAATGGAACTGACACCAGGGCAGAGCATCGGTGGCAGCGAAGTGCTGGTCAATAACTCTGCGCAGAAACCCTGGCGCGTCGGCCTCTCGCGGCATAACGATGGGCAGAAAAGCACCGGCGAGCAGCAATGGGGAACCGCCCTGGACTGGGACAGCCCTTTGGGCCTGGCTGACCAACTGGCCTTGCGCGGCGGCCACGATGCCATCAGCGACCATCAGAAAACCTCGCGCAATGCCATGCTCTATTACAACCTGCCGTTTGGCTGGTGGAACCTGAGCTACACCTACAGCCAGAGCGAATACCGGGCGCTGGGCCAGGCCAACGGCTTCAATTTCAAGCAGAGCGGCGACAGCCAGAACCATCAGTTGCGCCTGGAGCGGGTGATTCATCGCGACGCGGTGAGCAAGACCTCGCTCAACACCGGGCTGGCGTACCTGCGCACCAACAACTTCATCGAAGACAGCAAACTCACCGACAGTAGCAATCGCATCACCGAGGCGCAGTTTGGCATCAACCATGGGCGACGGGTCGGCAATGCCTTCGTCAACCTCGACCTGGGCCTGCAAAACGGCATCGGCGCCCTCGATGCCCAGGGCGATCACGAGCCGGGGCCTGGGTTGCCGGATGCGCGCTATCGTAAATACACCGCCACCCTCAGCTATTTGCAGCCCTTTGTGCTGGGTGGCGAGTCCTTCAGTTTCAGCAGCCTGATGACCGGTCAGCGCAGTGAAGACGTGCTATTCAGCCCTCAGCGCATGAGCTTGGGCGGACAATCGTCGATCCGTGGTTACAAGGACCAGTCCTTGTCCGGCGACAGCGGTGGCTACTGGCGCAATGATCTGCGCTGGAGCCGTCCCGTGACACTGGAATGGCTACGCCCGGTGTTCGCCGAATACGGCACCAGCCTCGGTTACGACCAGGGTGTGATTCGTGGCGATCGCTACAACGGCGATCAGCACGGGCGCATGTCGAGCAACTCACTGGAGTTGTTTGCCCGTGGTGAGCACCTGAGCGCCAGCGTCACCTTCGCCCATTCCCTGGAACGCCCGGATGCCCTGACCGAGCGCGAAGCGCCGATCTATTTCCGCGTGGATTTCTTCCTCTAAATTTTGCTTTAAACGAGATTCGATCATGGACGTTCGCCACTACGCCTTCCTCGCTGGCCAGCCCTCTGCTGCGGTCAAAAAACGCGAGCACTTCTGGGGCATGCCCAAGCGCGGCCTGGCGTTCCTGTTGGCCAATGTCATGTTCTGGCAGCCGATGTGGGCCCAGGCGGATGGCATCGTGGTCAGCGCGCCGGGCACCAGCCTCGGCCAGGCCGGCAATGGCGTGCCCATCGTCAACATCGCCAAGCCCAACGGCAGCGGCCTGTCTCACAACCAGTTCAAGGACTACAACGTCGGCAGCAACGGCGTGATCCTCAACAACGCCACCAATACCGCCCAGCCCACACAACTGGGCGGGATCATCCTCGGTAACCCGAACCTCAACGGCACCGCCGCGCAAACCATCCTCAACGAAGTCAACGGCGGCAATCCCAGCCAGTTGCGCGGCTACACCGAAGTGGCAGGGCAGTCGGCCCACGTCATCGTCGCCAACCCCTATGGCATCACCTGCAATGGCTGCGGGTTTATCAATACCCCAAAGGCGACCCTGACCACGGGCAAACCGATCATCGAAAACGGCCAGGTGGGTCGCTATCAGGTGGACCAGGGCAGTGTCGCGATTGAAGGTGCGGGTCTGAACGCCAACAACGTCGACCGCTTCGAAATCATCACCCGCAGCGCCAGGATCAATGCCGAGATCCAGGCCAAGAACCTGACCATCGTGGCCGGGCGCAACGACGTCAATGCCAATACCCTCGATGCCACCGCCCGCGCCGATGACGGCAGTGCGAAACCAGAACTGGCTATCGATTCCTCTGCCTTGGGCGGTATGTACGCTGGCGCGATCAAACTGGTGGGCACCGAGGCCGGGGTTGGCGTGAAGCTGGACGGCAAGATGGTCGCCAGTGGGGGGGATATTCAGCTGGATGCCAATGGGCATTTGAGCCTGGCGCAGACGGCTGCTGCCGGTGCCATCGACATCAAGGCCAAAAGCCTGGAAACGCAGGGGCAAGTGTACGCCGGTAGCCGCTTGGACGTGAAGACACAGGGCGACCTGACCAGCCAGAACAACTTGGTGGCGCGCGACAGCATTCACCTGGACAGCGGCGGTAAGCTGAGCAACAACGGCATCATCGAAGCCGGGGTCAACGCCGATAACAGCCGCAATACCACGGGTGATGTCACCCTCACTGCCAAGCAACTGAACAATGGCGGCAAAACCGTCATCGCCAGTCGCGACCTGAATGTCACGACCACTGCGGCGCTGAACAACCAGGGCGGTACGCTCAGTGGACAGCGCAAGACCACCGTCACCGGCAATGTTGTGGATAACCGCAATAAAGGCCGGATCCTGGGTAACACCGAACTGCACCTGAGCGCCGATCAAGTCCTCAATAGCCGGGGCGGCCTGATCAATAGCCAGGGCCTTCTGACTGCCAACCTGGGCCATCTGGAAAACAATGCAGGTGAACTCTCGAGCCTGAACAGCGCGACCCTGGTCCTCGGCAGCCTGGACAACCTGACTGGCCTGGTCATGGCCGGTAAAAACCTCGACATCACCAACGCGGGCGCGATCAACAACCAGGGCGGCGAGTTGTCCAGCCAAGGCATCGTGACCGTGCGCACCGCCAGCCTGGACAACCGCAGCAAAGGCACCGTCGCCGCCAATGGCAAGCTGGTGGTCACGGCGACCGGCAAGGTCAATAACGCTGACCAAGGCCTGATCGCCAGCCGCAGTGCCGGCGTCGAGCTCAAGGCCGCCAGCCTGGACAACGCCAGGGGCACGCTGCAAGGCAAGGGCCTGGTAACCGTGGATGTCTCGGGCGATATCGATAACCAGAGCGGCAGCATCATCGCTCAGGACGCCAACCTGAATGTCTTCGCGACCAACCTGGACAACCGGGGTGGCGTGCTGTCCAGCGTCAAGGCCGCGCTGGAGGCGCGGGCCACGGGTGTGCTGAAAAACGGCTATGACGTGAACCGTCAGGGCGGCACGATCCAGGCTCAAGGGCTGAACATCAAAGCCTTGGCTGGGCTGTTCAACGACGGCGGGCGCCTGGCCGCACAAGCCGGCGATGTCGTGATCACCAACGCGGCTGCGGATATCAATAATCGCAACGGCGGTATATATGCCACGGGCAAGGTCCAGGTCATTGGCCGGGACATGGACAACAGCGGCGGCGGGCAGGTCAGTGCCAATCGCATCGACTTTGACCTTTCGGGCGCACTGAACAACAACGCGGGCATCATCGAAAGCCAGGACAGCCTGGATATTCTCGCCGCCAGCCTGAGCAACCGGAAAGGTCAACTGCGCACCTTGGGCAAGAACAGCATGACGGTGTTCAACATTGGAGGTCTGTTCGATAACAGCGACGGCACCCTGGAAACCGCCAGTAATGATGTTGGTTTAGGTGCGGGCAGTGTCCAGAACGTGGGTGGCAACCTGTTGCACACCGGCTTGGGACTCTTTGGCATCAGCCAGGCCAACCTGGGGCAGGCCGGTGGCCGCCTGGTGACCTACGGCACCTTGAACGTGAAGGCCGACAGCTGGACCAACAGCACCTCGATCCAGGCCGGGCATCTGGTCGTTCATGTCAACCAGTTGACCCAGACCGCCACTGGCCAGTTGCTCAGTACCAATGGCATGGAAGGCCGTGGCATCAATTGGCGTGTTGATGGCCTGATCGGCAGCGATGGAGTTATCGACCTGCAACTGACCGGCGAATATGCAGGTAGCGGCCGCTTGAGCAGCCTGGGTGTCCTGGGGATCAAGGCCGCGCTGATCAATCTGGAGGCGAGCGGCAGTATCGCTGGCGGCGGCAGCACAACCGTCGTGGTCGATGGCGTCCTCAACAGCTACGGTCGGCTGACCTCGGCGGCGGACATGAGCGTCACTGCCGCCACGATCAACAACTACGGCACGCTGGGCAGTGCCGAGGCGCTTGGCGTATCGACCGGCGCCCTGCTCAACGAACACGGATTGATCTTCAGCGGCGGCAATACAAGCCTGCGTGTCGATAGCCTGACTAATCGTTATGCCGATATCTACAGCCTGGGTGATCTGAGCATTGATCGCGACGGCCTCGGCACCCGCGCCCGCAGCATCCTCAACAGCTCCGGCTCGCTGCAAAGCGACGGCAATATGCGTCTGGCGGCCAGCACCATCGACAACGTCCGCGAGGTCTTGACCACCAACGATGCTGGCATCTACACCGCCTCGATCAGGGAAGTGGCCTGCATCGGAGGGGTCAATGCCGGTGATTGCGACGGCCCCAAGGTAAACCACGTCTGGCAGATCATTCAGCGCGATAAGTTCGAAGTCACCGCGGCCAGCGCCGCGTCCAGCATCACCACCGGCGGCAACCTGGATATCCAGGGCGACACCCTGACCAACCGGAGCAGCAGCATCGGCGTCGGCGGCGCATTGACCGCCAATCTCGTCAGCTTGAACAACATCGGCATCGAAACCGGCGAGACCGAAACCTCGCGCACCTTCATGTCCGAACGCACGCGCCACCCGCGTGGCTGGCGCGCCGCCGCGAATGACTTCACCAACAAATACTGGCTGCAGAGCCCCGGTTACAACGCCAACGACCTGGGAGGCCTCGAAGCGGCGATGAGCCGCTTCATCGGCATGACCGAGCGCGAAATCCCTTCGCTTCGCACTCAAACGGCCTCCACCGATAGCCAGACCTACGCGGCCATTATCCAGGCTGGCGGCGCGGTCGATATCCGCACCCAGGGCAACGCCGACAACCGCGTCGTGCGTGGCGGCTACAACTACGTCGGCGCCGGGCCGCGTACCGACACCCAGTCCGACAATGCCTTCTCGACCCGCATCAGCGTCAATCGGCAGCTAGCCCCGAACCTGACCCAACAGCAGGTCGATCCGCTGGCCTTGCCGGGTTTTGACTTGCCAACCGGGCAAAACGGCCTGTTCCGCATGAGCGGCGACGGCTCGACCACGCCGACCCGGGGCGCCGGCCTGCTGCAGGTGCGCGGGCTGGCTGACCGTTCGATGAGGTCCAATCCGCACAAGTACCTGATCGAGACCAACCCGGCGCTGACCGACATGCGCCAGTTCATGAGCTCGGACTACCTGCTGAAAAACCTGGGCTACGATCCGGACCTCGCCGCCAAGCGCCTGGGTGACGGTTTCTACGAACAGCGGCTGATCCAACAGGCGGTGATCGCCCGCACCGGCCAACGCTTCCTCGACGGCCAGACCTCAGACGACGGCATGTTCAAGTACCTGATGAACAACGCCATCGCCAGCAAGGACGCCCTCCACCTGTCCCTGGGTGTCACTCTGACCGCCGAACAGGTTGCGGCCCTGACCCACGATATCGTCTGGATGGAAACCCGGACCGTGAACAACGAACAGGTTCTGGTACCGGTGTTGTACATGGCCCAGACCAACAACCGCCTGGCGGCCAATGGTGCGTTGATCCAGGGCGCTGATGTGAGCCTGATCGCCGGTAAAAACCTGAACAACGCCGGCACCCTGCGCGCCTCCAGCAACCTGAGGGCCACCGCTAACGACAGCCTGGTCAACAGCGGCTTGCTGGAAGCGGGTAATCGGCTTGAGGCGCTGGTGAGCAATAACCTCACTAACCGGGCCGGCGGCATTATTGCTGGGCGGGATGTCAACGTCGTCGCCCTGGCCGGTGACGTGAGCAATGAACGCACCATCACCCGCCACGCCAGCAGCACCGGCTACAAGACCGAACAACGCGACTTTGCCGACAACGCGGCGCGGATCGAGGCGAGCAATGATCTGACGCTGGGTGCCGGACGGGACATCGCCAACATCGGTGGCGTGCTCAAGAGCGGCAACGACACCACATTGCGCGCTGCCCGGGATCTGAAGATCACCGCCGCCGAGCAATCGGACAGCAATACGCGCGGCGCCAATCATCGCGATTCGAACATCACTCAGCATGGCTCCAGCGTGACTGCCGGGCGGGATCTTCAGGCCACTGCGGGCGGCGATCTCAAAGTGGTTGCTAGCCAGATCGAGGCCAAGCGTGATTTGGGCATGAGCGCTGTCGGCGACCTGACCCTGGCGTCGGCGGCGGATGAACAGCATTCGTATGGCAAGAGCAAGAAGGTCAAGAGCATCGAGGATCATGTCCAGCAGGTGTCCACCACGCTCAAAGCGGGTGGGGATGTGACGTTGAGCGCTGGGCAGGATTTGGCGCTGGTGGCGAGTACGGTCAATGCCGGGGGTGAAGCCTATCTGGTAGCGGGTAAAAACCTTGATCTCAAGGCGGCTGCAGATCAGGACTACAGCTTCTATAGCAAGACCAAGAAGACCTCGTCAGGCAAGAAATTCCGCTTGGATGAAACGGACAGCACCACCCATGTGGGCAGCCTGGTCAGTTCCGGTGGCAACAGCACGCTGGTGGCGGGTGAAAATCTGCTGCTGGCGGGTAGCGCCGTGACCGCCGAGAAAGGTGCGGCGCAATTGGTCGCGGGCAAGGACGTACAGGTTCTTGCCGTGAGCGACTCCGACAGCGCCCGCCATGAGCGTAAGGAGAGCAAAAGCAGCTGGGGTGGGTTCAAGTCGAGCAAAGTCCAGGACAAGGTCGACGAGACACGCACCACTGCGGTGGGCAGCATGGTCTCAGGCGAGACGGTCACCGTCGCGGGCGGCCAAGATGTGAAAGTGACGGGCTCGTCCCTGGTCAGTACTGGTGATTTGGCGGTCCAGGCCGGGCGCGATCTGACCATCGATGCGGCGCAGAACACCTTCTCGCGCACCGATATGCACAAGGAAAAGAATCGCGACCTGACCGGTGTGCTGACCGGTAACAAGCTGGGCGTGGATGACATGACTGGCAACCAGCACCTGTTTATCAACAGCCAGAAGCACAACGGCACCGCTACTGAAGTCACGCTTACCGGCAGCACAATCGGCTCCAGTGCCGGCAATGTGACGCTGACGGCTGGGCGCGAGTTGAGTGTGGTGGCCAGTGATTTGGTCAGTACCAAGGACATGTCCTTGAATGGCGCTGATGTCACCATCGCTGCCGGGACTGAAACGGCGAACCAGACCAGCAAGGACAGCTCCAAAAGCTTGGCCGTGGGCCGCGTGATCGGCGGGATGGTGGTCGATACTGTCAAGAGCATCCGTAATGACGTACGGGCCGCGCAACAGGCCGATGACAGCCGCTTGAAGGCAGTTAAAGCCGCGCAGGCGTTGCTTTCGACCTACAACGCAATGAGCGGCGATGACAGCGCGGCCAATGAGTCGGACGGCAGGCCCGCTAACAGCAAAGGCTCTGTGATCAAGATTGGTACCGAACTGGCTTCTACACGCAAGAAAAGCACCAGCGAATACAACGCCGAAACAGTCAAACAATCGACGCTCAACAGCGGTGGCAGCCTGGCCATCGTCGCCACTGGCAACGCGCCGGCTACCAAAGGCGATATCCATGTTATTGGCAGCAGCATCAAGGCCAACGACACCCTGTTGCTAGCGAAAAACAACATCACCCTGGAAAGTGCTCAGGATCGAAGAAACTGGGATAACCAGAACACCACCAACAAGACCAGCATCGGCGCCAGTTTCAACATTGGTGAGCAGTTCGGTTTCACCCTCGACCTTGGTGCAAAAATGGCCAAGGGCATGGGTACCGGTCATGACGTCACCCAAGTCAACAGCACGGTAGACACGGGGCTTCTGGTTCTAAAAAGTGGTCAGGACACCACGCTGACGGGCGCTCAAGTGCGGGCTGATGCTATCAAGGCGGATATCGGTGGCAACCTGAATATCGCCTCGCGCCAGGACGAGGCAAGCCAGAAGAACAAACAAACCAGCGGTGGCGCGGGCGTGAGTATTTGTGTGCCTCCGTTCTGCCTGGGGTCGATGGTATCGGGCTCTGCCGAACTTGCTGGCAGCAAAATGAACAGCGATTACCGGGGTGTCACCGATCAGACCGGCTTATTTGCGGGCAAGGGTGGCTACGACATCAACGTTGGCAAAAACACCACGCTTCAGGGCGCAGTGATTGCCAGTGAAGCCAACGTCGACAAAAACTATCTCAGCACTGGTCGGTTGTTGGTCAGTGACATCAAAAACAAAAGCGATATCAAAAGCCAGGCCGCGAGCCTGAGTTACTCCGGTGCCACCGCAGGATTTGACGACGCCCGCTCCGGCGTCGGCGGAACGATACCGTTGATGCTCACGGATTCCGACAGCAGTAAAACCCGCAGCGCAGTCAGCCCAGGAACCATCACCGTGCGTGATGCTGCCGGGACGAACGATCTTGTCGGCTTGAGTCGCGACACCACCAACGCCAACAAACATATTGATCGGCCTGACGAGAAGGCGATGCAGGAGCGGATCGACCTGATCCAAAGCTCGGCGCAGTTGTCTGGCAGCGTGATCAATATGGTCGCTGAAGCCAAGATGAATGAGGCGCAGAAATTACGCAGGCAGGCCGATGCCCGGACCGACGCGGGTTCGTCTGACGCCGCTGAAACAGCTCGGGCAGCCGACGCTGCGTTCGCGGAGGCCAAGAGTTGGCAGGTCGGTGGCGATAAAAAAATGATGGCCGATATCGCTTCTGGCCTGATCGCCGTCGGCTTGGGCGGTGCAACGGGCGGGACTGCGGTTGGGATTGTAGCCAACATATCGTCCAGTGATATTTCCAACAGGATCGGTACGTTTGCCGACGCTCAGAAAAATAGAAAGGGCATCGATAGCACCACCAAAGCCGCGTGGGCTGAGGGCGGCGCGGCACGCATCTTGTTGCACGCGTTGGCGGGCGCCGCGATAGGGTTGTCCAGCGGCAATGTGGAAAGTGGTGCGCTTGGGGCTGGCGCGTCTGCGGCACTGATGCCAACCATCAGTGAAGCGCTAAGTGGTAGCTCGCTGAATGAGAAAGAGCAAAACGCGCTGGCCACGCTAATTGCGACGGGTTTGGGGGCTGCGCTTGGTACAGGAAACGGAGTCAGCGGCGCGGTGGTTGCGGGCAGCGCCGCGGCCTCGGTTGACCTCTATAACCGCCAGTTACATGCCATCGAGGTCAATAGAATAAAGGCGCTAGCCGGTAAGTTTGCCAAAGATCAGGATATTTCCGTCCAGGAGGCGGAAGCCAGACTGCTTGCCCAGGCTCAGCAGAATGTCGACAAGGACTTCGCTACCGACCATGCAATGGTTGATACCGGTGCGGTCGTCTTTCTACGCTCCCAGGCAGACACATTTGTCGACGAAAACGGACGCGTGATGTTGATGTTTGCGCCGGGCGGCAAAGATGCTTACGAAAACGCCGGGATGTACGGCCACACATGGAGCCAGTTTACAAACGAGCAGCAGGCGATGTTGAGCGCCGCGTCAAGCAAAACCCAGTCTCAAAAAGAAAGCGAGATATGGGACGCCACGCGCAGTACTGCTCTTGGCGGCTTGGGTAAAGGGATCGTGAATTACCCTAGTGACTCCGTAAACGGCATTATCGACTTCGGAAAGCAGCTTTTTCATGTTGACGGTGTGGGCAATGAGGTTGTTGGAGTACCTCTGGACTACAGCAATGAGGTAGAGCGGGAGATTGCCAAGGGTACGCAGCATCTGATAGACAATGCGATGACGATGTTGGGAGCAGCGTGGGCCTCTGTTAAAGGTGCAAAAGCACCTGCCCAGATCGACAGTCCGCCCGTGAAGAATGGATGGAAGGTTGGTGATGATGTTTATAATCAAACGGCTAAAGGTAACGACCCTTCTTGGTCTGCTGTCCGGTCTAGGTTTTGGAAAAACGAGGCATCTGCTCCCGATGCTGCGAGTACATATGGATCAGAGAACCTTGATCGAATGAGTAAAGGGCTCGCACCGCAGCGATATAACGCGGATAAAGGTGGAGTTGAGTCTATGGAGTTGAGTCACGAACCCATTCCTGCTCGGGATGGAGGGAAAGACTTTGTTCCTCGTTGGCCGCAAGATCACGCCGCTGTCGATCCTTACCGAAAGCCAGGATATTGATAAATGACGGAAACACTGTCTTCAATTTTTCAGCGGACTCGAGGGGCTCCTATTGAAGTTGCTGAGGGGCTTGCGCACCCGATTTTTCAAAAAAAGATTAGGGCAGGCCGAAGCAGATTCTTGGCTCGAAGGTTGAAATCATCTAAACAGCTGGTGTCTGGACTGCGTTTAAAAGTGGTAAAGGGCGAGCTAGAAGTAAATAACCAGCGTCACTCTGAAATAATTTTATGGGCTGATACTAGCCCGGAGTCAGTTTTTTTTACGGTGGTGTCCAAAAAAGCTTGCGAACTAAAGGTCTGGAATGTATGGCGTGTGAACGATATCGTGCAGGCTTGGGTTGGGAACGCAGGAATTGTAATAAGTGAGGAGGGTTGCATAACAAAATTGGAGTGTAGTGGCGGCACTGAGGTAGTCGACTTTTCTACTTTGGTTTTCCAGATCGAGTCGATTGATTAATATTCACTACTCGGTGCAAAAGGCATTCCCTCTATTCCTGACTCAGGAGCAAGCAGTGCAGCTAATGCTGCTAGACTCAAAATGCAAATGGTTGCTGAACAGGCGGCCGGAGAAAGGGCACCTACACAGATCACTAGCTATTCAAATCACGCATTGGAGCAATTTGCAGGAAGGGATGGCGGCATTGGTGTTAGCCCGTCTGCACTCAGTAGTGCTTGGTCTAGCCCTCTAAAAATTTAATATGTCCCTTCAAAGTACGGTCCAACATTTAGGTATACGGGGACGGATGCAGTCATAGTGGTCAATGCTGAAGGTGAAGTGGTCACCGGTTGGGGGAAATCGTCTTAGGGGACTGGAAAATGAACAGGGTCTTAACAAGCGCCCAATGGCAGCTTTTAGTTGCGTTGTGCTTTCTAGCGGGAGAGCTCCAACTGGAACTAGCTGAGAAATTACTTCATGGTTCATTATCGTCAAGTGAAATAGACGAGCTATGCGAGTTGATTTTCAATGAGTTCCTGATGAATGGCATAGAGGAGAGCTTTGAGCCGAATAGTTATGGCCTTGAGCTAGAACTGCTTTTGGATGCTATCAACAGAAGGCGTGGTCAAGGGCGTTAGTGTTTTGTAATTTTTCGGCTCTTTGGTTGGTGCAAAAGATGTGGTGCCTGACCTCGATACGCTTCGTACAACGCACACGGCAGAGATTGATAGCTTCAGCACGTTCAAGACGTATGGCGTTGATCGAGGAACTGCTGATAGCTATTTGTCCACATTCCAAGGACAGCAGCTTTTAAGGGAGCTTAGCGCCGCTGACCCAACCGCCGACATAAGCAAAATATATGCACGGGCAGTAGACCAGTTGGGGTCTGGATCAGGTAAGCCGGAACTGCTAACTACAAATTCACCGTTGGTTAAGATTGTTCCTCAAGGGCAGACGGTTTCCCCATATTCGCCATTTTTCACGACAGCGGCTGATCTAGATGCAGCTTCAAAATCTGGGTATAGCCTTGCTGATTATTTTGGTTTACCTGTAAGGAGTGAGGCGCAGTTGTATGATATTTATCAGATTTCTCCAAGTGGTCCGGCGACCGTCTTTGTGAGCAAAGTTGCTCCGACGACTGAGCTTGGAGGGTTGGTATCAAGACCTGGCGGCGCGATACAATATGTTGTGCCAAATCGTGGCCCGTGGTCACTCCCAACGCACATAGGAACATTGAAAATTAAAGGAGACTGAAAATGGATCAAGTACTACTAGCCAAGAGCGCAGAGAAATTGGAGCAACTTCTTGCTCAATATTCGTCTGTTGATGCCGAGGTCAGCGATTTGTTTGATGCGCTGTCAAAATTGATCAACGATGCTTGTACAGGAAAAATTGTGGCTCCCATTGAATGGCGGGACGTTCCAGGGGCATATAATTTTACCGAGGGTGGTCTACGGAAGTATGATGATCTTGAGACGGCTTATGCCGAATTTAAAATAGAAGTAACCGGAGGCGAAAGCCCAGTGATAAAAAGTCTTCGTTTGAATGCGGCTACCAAGTCGTAAGGTCCGCTTGTTTGAGTGCCATTCGGTGCAAAAGGCGCAGATGAGGTTGCTTCTATAGGCGGAAAGACTTGTGTTTATAACTGTGTTGTTGATGGCGTGACTCGTTATGTTGGAGTAATCGACGACATAGTTAAGCGTGGTCAAGCTCATCTCAGAGGAAAAGGTATAGTGATTTCAAAAATCAGAGGGCTTGACAATATTTCTCGTGCTGACGCACGGGCAGTTGAGCAAACACTGATCGATTACCATGGCCTTGGAAAAGATGGCGGCACGTTAATCAACAAGATCAACTCAATATCTTCGGTTAAAAACCAAACTAAGTATGAGCAAGGTTTGATTCGTGGCGCTGAACTGCTGAAGAAAGCAGGATATGAAGGATTTTAAATGGCTAAGAAGATAAAGCTGGGCGACATCTTGCAGGTATTAACCTCGCAGGGTGTTGCATATGCTCAAGTTACTCACAAGCACCCAGAGTTTGGTTTTTTGATTCGTGTTTTCCCAGAATTTCACAATGAACAACCAAAAGATTTTTCGGTTGTGGTTAATGGCGAGCCACAATTTTCTGCATTTTTTGTTGTTCAAAGTGCGGTAAATCAAGGCCTCCTGTCCGTTGTGGCAAATGTCCCGGTTCCCGAAAGTTTACAAGTGTTTCCTATGTTCCGTTCCAGGAATGGCGGGCCGGGTGGTTCTCTTTGGCTGTGGGATGGTAAAGAGTCATTTCGACTCGAAAGAGATTTTAGGCCTGATGAGCTGGAGTATCCGACAGAAGGAATTATCAGCGCGCCATTGCTTGTTGAGCGTATTGAAAAAAACTATAGAGCGGAGACTCATGAGGTCTGGTGAGTGGTTCATCGTTGCGTATTACTCTCAGCACCGGCCTCGCGCCGGTGTTGTTTTATCTGGCTTTTGATTTCCTGGCTTTTATTTAGCCGCCCGCTTGTTCTTTCCCTTTAGTCTCTGGCCCTGCTGCACGGGCAATGGCGCGGCTACCTGGTGTTTCACAATCACCGCATCGAGCAGGCCACGTAGCAGTTCTTGCTCTTCCATGGGCATGCGTGAAAATCGCTTCGAACTGGTAGCGCAGGCGATCATCTGGCCCGCGTTCGTCGGTTTCAAATAGCAAAAAGTCCGAGGTCACGTACAGCGCGATAGCCAGTTTTTTTCAGTGCATCGGCTATAGGCAAGGAGCTACCAGCCTCGTAGCGCTTTATCTGCTGCACATGAATTTCTGTTGCAGGGGGAATAGGGGACAGACCACATTTTTTTGATGGGTAAGCAAAAGTGTGGTCTGTCCCCTAATACTCAGGCCTATAAGGGAGACACGTGGGCGGCAGCTGGCAATATTGTGACGGGGGCGCTGAACGTTGTTGGTTCGGGGGCTGCTGGAGGGGTGAAGGGGGGAATAGTTGGGGGAGGGGCAAAAGGACCTGCGACGGGACTGCTGTCTGGTGAAACCAAAGTAGTGGGGAGCGGTGCACCAGCAGCGAATGATGCGAATTTTATAGCAACATCCACATCCGCATGGACGAGCATCTCGAGTGACGCCCGCGCGGTGGTCCGGGACGTCGAGTACCATTCAGGTGTGTCGATGCCTTCTAATCAGCGCACGCAACTTGCGGATGAGTTGCGTCAGGTTGATCACTCTTATGTCGCGCCGAGAAGTGACTATCAAGCCCTACAGCGTCAATACAATAGCCAGCGGAATAACCTCAAACGTGAGTGGGAGTTGAATACTGGTTTGACATGGCCCAAAACGGCGAGTGGTGTGGATTTTCAAGCGCACCATGTGATACCACAGCAGTACGGTGGACCTAACCAGTGGTGGAATTTGCATCCAGTGCCGGGTGGAAGTGCTCACCAAGGTGGCGTCCATGCCCCAGCAAGTCCAACTACGACAGCGTTTCCGCAGCATCCCCCGAGGCTACCATGAGTATGTACGAAAATTTAGAAGCTTTTAATGCACTGGGACGTGCGCTATTGGAGCGGCTGACTCCTGTTTCTTCAGATGAAGTAAGTATGCTGCGGCAGCAGTGGCCGGCGGCTCCCGACGAGTACTTTGCTTTTATGCAGGAACGGGGGCACGGTGAGATCAAGGAGGACGACTGTGCGCTGCCGCTGTTGACGATTCTACCGACGTTGCATCCTGCTGCGGCAGACTACTTTCGTGATGATGGAATTTATAAAGACGGGCCCTATGAACCGGGCGCGAAGGGCGAGGTGTGGCTGTTCGGCTGGGATAGCACCGGGACTGCTTTCGGTTTCGACAGCGGAGACAACTGGCGATTGTTGGAAGTCGACAATATGCGTTGGATAACGCGACTTGACTTGTCTTTTTGTCAGTTCATCGAAGGGCTGCTGGTTTGTTATCCACAGCGGCCAGTGAGCTTTGCGAATGGAGTTTGGCGCGACTCGGGAGATGTTTCTTACAACGCGCCGGCATAGGCGCAACTTGAGCATATACGCTTAGTTGCTAGCTATACTGGTGTCATTGATGTTTCAGGAATCTGAAGGTGTGCTGGGATACGGAACGAATTCGCAAGCGATTTCCGATGAAATTGACATGCTCGGCAAACTCCATGATGTGGGAGTTCCCACAGTGAATCCTCAAGCTGTGTCCCTCAGGGACGGACCACGATTTTCTAAGGAAGAGGCTGTGTCCCTCGATTAAATGTGGTCTGTCCCTGAGAAATCCCTTCACAACAGTACTAATTGTGTTGTCGTGAAAACCTGTAGTCATATGGCAGACTCAAGAACTTTTGGCGGTAGAAATAGTCAAGAGAAAATAAAATCGGATGGCTCCGATCTTTATAAAGCGGCTGAGGCGGATATAAATACTTGGGTCCCCGTCTGGAGGAGCGAAGGTTGGTCAGTGAGTAAAATAGAAAAAACTCGTGAAGAAATTCATGGTTTGAATAAAAAATTATTTGATGGGATGGGTGTTAAATATGAATCCAAATGATTATGTAGGTCGCCCGTTAATTGGTTTGTTGGCGGAGTTAAAAGATGCATTCCCTTTGGTTGAATATACTAAGGTTGAGCATGATGAGTTTTTGAAGTTGCCAGGGAGTGGCGTTTACTTCCAAGCTGGCAGCGAGGGAGTTGTCGTAGCCTACAGAGTCTATTACCAAGCGGTTGGGGAGTATTACCCTGCTACTGTTGAAACAAAGAAGGCATGCTGTGGGATTACGACAGTTGAAGACTCAGTTGCTTTCTTAGGCCAGCCCGTGCGCGATGTGCCCTCTATACGTATTCCTGGTGTCGCTCCTACCACCCCAGGTTATGAGTTTTTAACTGATGGACGAGTGGTGACGGTGTGCTATGACGCTAACAGTCGTCTTGTTACATATGTTCATGTAAAGAAAGTAAGTTAAGAGGAGCGCGGGGCTTGCAAACATACCTGCACGACCTGGGCTTTGAAGGACTTGGGGTAAGAGTGCCGTCGTTGCATGGCGATCCGCTTAATGGGCTAAAAATGGTGTCCACTTAAACTGATGTGTCTACCATCGCCCTAAGCGTTGAGAAATAGGGGGCAGACCCTGAGGGATCCCCACAAATCTACTCCAGAGCCTGCCCCCGTTTGTCCTATGTACCCTTTCTCTCTGAGTTAGATTTCAATCGGCAGGTTGGGTCAGGTCTCCATCAGCGCCAACAGTCACACTCACCTCTTTGCGTTCACCCGTCGTGGAAATTTCATAAACCTTCATGATGTAGTTATCCGCGATCACCGTTTCGATGAGGTAGTTCTTATGCGGTTTCGGTGTGAATACCAGTGGGGCAGGGCGTTATGGAGTAGCCGAACAATGAATGCATGGGAATACCGTTGAGGGTGGCTATCTGCCTTTTCACCGCAGCATTCACTTTCAGGTTTTTTTCGGCCTCTACTAACTTATCAATACTGTCTGTGCCACCTGCCATGTTCTTCAGGTAACCCGGTATGCGCTGGAAGTAGTTTACATCATAGACAGGCTCGCCAGCGGAAGACATGGCGTACTCACTCGCGTCGGCAGGCCCCAGGGAATAGCTGACCGGATGATCACCTGCGCCGCCGAGGGTGCGGAAGGTAAGGCTTGCATGATGCTCATCCGATGCCAGTGGGGCCACCGGCTTGGAGGAGGGTTGAACACTCGCTTGGCGGCTGCCACAACCGGTCATTACAAAAGCGAGAGTCATTGCTAACGGAAGAGTGAGATATGTTTTCATTCGATCCATGAACTGAATATGGGGTGGATATTTGAGCTTGTGAAGCAGGCCCAGTATATCCAGAGAACCAATGGCTGGGGCGATGCGAGTCAATCCGGGATCTTCCACGGAGGGTACTAGCGGCGCTGTCTCTATTGGAGCGTGAAACGGGCGAACTTATAGTCGCCCGTTTTCATTTACTACACAGCGCGCTCGCCCAAGCCCCTGATTGCTTCCAGTGTCGGATGAATCGGCATAGCAGCGTAAGAAAAATATGCATATTTACGGGAAAACTGACTCCGCCGAGTCTCTTTAATTACCGCCCCCCGTATCTATTGGTCGTCCCGCGAATCAAGGGTTTTTCTTCGAAATATCCCCTCACATTGAAAGACATTGCCTCAAAAATTCCTCATCTACTCTGGTTTCGCAGGTCACTGATCTGTCGTAATCAGCAGTCGCAAGGAGCGATCAATGTATTTTGAGATTTACAGGCAAACCCGTGGTATCGCACAAACCGGCAAGGGCCAATGGCGCTGGCGTTTGCGGGCGGGGAATCATGAAACGATTGCCAGTGGGGAGGCTTACGTCAACAAGTCTGATTGCGTGCATGCCATCAGTTTGATCAAAGGGACTCATGATCAGACCCCGGTCAAGGAGATATAGGCTCCAGGGCGGTGAAGCTGCTCAGTCAGAGCAGCTTCGTTTTTTCGGGCTCCCTGTTTTTATGGATCAGGTCATTTGCCAGCCTGCATAGACGCCGATTACGACACCTCCCTAAACTGTCATCCAAGTCTTGGGGATCGGGGTGCAATGGATGAATCGCAACGAACTGCGCAAGGCCGACATCAACCTGATGGTGGTGTTCGAGACATTGATGCTCGAGCGCAACGTCACGCGAGTGGCGGAGAAGCTGTTCCTCGGTCAGCCGACGATCAGTGCGGCGCTGAACCGCTTGCGGACGATGTTCAATGATCCGCTGTTCATTCGGGTCGGCCATCGCATGGAGCCGACGGCGCGGGCCGAGGAAATTATTCTGCACCTGTCACCGGCACTGGATTCGCTGTCGGTGGCCTTGAGCCTGACCCATGATTTCGATCCGCTCAGCAGCACCATGACGTTTCGCATCGGGCTGTCGGACGATGTCGAGTTCGGTCTGCTCCCGCCGCTGTTGCGTGCATTGCGCCAGGAAGCACCGAAGGTGGTGTTCGTGGTCCAGCATGTCGACTACTGGCGCATTCCCGACCTGCTGGCGTCTGGCGATATCACCGTTGGTATCAGCCAGACCCGCGGGTTGCCCGCCAACGCCAAGCGCAAATTGCTGCGACACATTCAGCCCAGTATTTTGCGTGCAGACGCATCGGATACACCGCTGACCCTCGATGAATATTGCTCGCGGCCACATGTGCTGGTGTCTCACACCGCCAATGTCAGTGGCTACGCCGATGAGTGGCTGGCGGAAATCGGCCGCACTCGTCATGTGGTGCTCTCGGTGCCGCAATACAGCTCATTGCCGGCCTTGCTCGCCGGCACCGACCTGATCGCCAGCCTGCCGGATTACACGGCCGAAGCGATGGCCGCGTCCGGCCAACTGTTCAAGGAACCGTTTCCGTTCAAGACGCCGACCCTGGACCTGTCCATGGTCTGGCTCAGTCATGTCGACAGCGATCCCGCCGAACGCTGGCTGCGCTCGCGTCTGGAGGCGTTCATGAGTGAGCGGCCGATCCTTCCGCTGTGCCAGTGAGTAGGACGGCGCTGTGTTATATGTACGAACTTTCTACCAATCTTCAGGAGCCCTGTCATGCCTCACCTGCACATGGAATACACCGCTAACTTGTCCAAACTGAATGCCGACGTGGCGTTGATGCGACTCAACAATGCGTTGATGGCTTCCGGTCAGTTTGCGTCCGAGTTCGATATCAAGAGCCGTGCAGTGAAGGTCGAGAGCTTCAAGGTTGGCACCGCATTGGGCGAGCGGGCTTTTGTGCATATCAAGCTGGCACTGTTGAGCGGGCGTTCGGCGGAGATCAAGAGGCAGTTGTCGCAAAGCCTGTTGTCAGTGTTGCAGGACTTATGCGAATGGCCGGCCAACGTAGAAGTGCAGTTGTGTGCGGAAATTCTGGATATTGATCGCGAGTCCTACACCAAGACTGCCATCGGCCTCTGACAGGCCTGGTCTTGGGTTCAGAGCAAACCCTGTTCTGCGCAGGCTTTGACCACTTGCTCGCGAAGCCAGGTATTGGCGCTGTCCTGATCGCTGGCTTCGCTCCATTGCATGTCGAGGGTAAATCCTGGCAAGCCCTTTGGTGCTTCGCAATGACTGAATACCGCGTCATTGGCCAGCAGCGTTTGAATGCGCCGCGGTAGCGTCAGGATGAGGTCGGTGCCGGTGATCATCTTGAGGGCTGCCCTGTAGCTGTTGGATCGCGCGATAAGCTGTCGTTTGTGATCGACACTGTGGGTGTCGAAGGTCTTGTATGGAGAGAGCACGTGACGATATTCAATGAACGATCGCAAACTTGGGCGTAATTGCGGCGGGGTTGCGCGTTTATCGAAGACGTAAACCAACTCGTCTTCAACCAGCCTCCGGGATTTGAAGTCAGTGTGGCTGTGTTGAAAGTCGTGACCGAAGCAGATCACCAGATCGAGACTGCCATCGCGCAGTTCATCGGCGGGCAGGGCGGTATCGAGTTTTTGCACATTGACGATCACTGGCAGGTTGGCGAAGTCGAAGTTCTTCAACAGCCGCGGCAGTACCAGCAGTTCGAAGTACTCCGACGCGCCAATGTTGAAGGTGACGGCTTTTAGCGTCGGATCAAAGGCTTGAGCTCCGGAATGGCAGAAGTTGATGCCTTCCAGAATCTTCAGCACATGCTCGTGCATGGTGGTGGCTTTGTAGGTTGGACGCATTCCTGATCGGGTGTTGATGAACAAATCATCTTTGAAGCCGGTGCGCAGCTTTTTCAGCGAATAGCTGACGGTGGACTGGCTGACCCCCAGGGTTTCGGAGACGGCGGTGACGCTACTTTGTTCATACACGGCGACGAACACCATGAGGTCCTGCATATCGAGCTTTCTAAGTAAATTGCTGTTAAGCATCTGCCCCATCCCCATGAACTCCCTGTTCTGTTTTGAATGCGATCTATCCATAAAAGGATAACGGAACGATAGTGCCAGGAGAATGCCTTGTAGGAAGCTTCATTGTCAGATGTGGGACACAACGTGTAGGTAACACGACCTACACATTCAATCGCTGGCCTGAAGAGGGGGCTTTCCGGGATTTTCTGGATCAGCGCGGACTGCTCGAAAGTGATCTGTATCGAGTGCCAGGCGCTGAATATCCCACCGGCCAAGCGCTGAAGTTACGCCCAGACACTTGGCTGCGGTCGGTCAGTAAAGTGAAGTCTTATTACAGCAATCCGTCTTGCGCGCACACGCTGACAATTTGTTCGCGAAACCAGTTATTGGCGCTGTCTTGACCTGGTTTCTCGTTCCACAACATGTCCAGTGTGAAGTTCGGTAAACCCGTCGGTGGTTTGCAATGGCTGAATCTGGCTTCATTACTGATCAGCATCTGGATGCGCCGAGGCAGAGTGAGAACAAAATCGGTTCCGGGGATCATGTTGAGTGCTGCAACGTAACTATTAGCTCGTGCGACAATTTGACGGGTGTAATCCCATTTGCTGAGCCAGCCATCCACCATGTTGGTGTCTGAAGTCCATGGAGTCGGGAAGATATGCTGGCGTGCGACAAAGGTGTCCAGGCTGAACTCGCCCTCTGGAGGCGCAAAGTCTTTATCGACGACGCAGACCAAGTCATCTTCCAGCAGTACTTGTGATTTCAAGTTTTTAGTATTGCGATGAAAATTGGGGCCGAAACAAATTACCAGATCGAAACGGCCATCCATCAGTTCATCGTTAGGGATGTCTCTGTGGAATTTCTGGATATTTACAATGACCGGAAAACTACTGCCGATAAAGCGTTTCAATAAGTTTGGAAGTATAAGAAGTTCAAAGTATTCAGGTGCACAAATATTAAAAGTTATCTCTTTTTGCGCTGGGTCGAATGAGTGTAGTCCGGAATGGCATATGTTTATGCTCTTCAGGATTTTGAGAACATGGCTGTACATCGTGGCGGCTTTGTGTGTTGGCCACATGCCATTGCGGGTATTGATGAAGAGCTCGTCGTCGAAACTCGTGCGCAGCTTTTTCAAGCAGTAGCTCACCGTGGACTGGCTGACGCAAAGGGTTTCGGAGACCTCGGTGACGCTTCTTTGTTCATACACAGCCACGAAAACCATAAGGTCCTGCATATCCAGTTTTCTTAGCAGATTGCTATTAAGCATAAAGGTCCATCTCGGTGAAAATCCATGTGTGTCACGTTACGTCATGTTTTGTGACAAGGTTGTTTATTTATATATTAGTGGAAGCAATTGGTTTTTTAAATAGTCTGTGGGAAATTTCCTCAATATATTCTCGTTCCACTTACAGAGAACCCTGAGCAGGGATAGGAGGGCGAAGTGTTGGTACGAGTCACGGAAAGTCAAACGCCGTTATGGATGCAGGCGACTGAAGTTGTGAAAGAAAAGTTTCGCAGCTCTTATAAGGCATCCGTAGAACCGAGCCCGCAGTATTTTGCGGTCACCCAGGACAGTGAGGAACGGATTCTTTCTTGCGCCGGTATAACTTTTGCGGATGACCGCACACTTTTCTCGGAGCAATACCTGTCGCAACCGATAGAAACGATTCTGTCCCAGCGTTTTGAAAAGATGATTGATCGGTCAGTTATTGCTGAAATAGGCAGTTTGATTTCTCATCATCTGACGGCCGGAATGATCATGGTCAACATGGTTCCGTTGTTGGCCTGGTGCATGGGGGCTCAATATTTGCTCTGCACCGTTACGCCCCGGGTCCGGAAAATGATGGAAAGCTGCCAGATCGATTTCGAACCACTACTCACGGCCGACCCTCAGCGTCTGGCCGACGATGGTGGCAAGAACTGGGGTACCTACTACTCGAAATTACCCGTCACCGGTTTTATCCGCGTGGACCCGAAACGTTCGCGATTCGCCGCTATGACCCTCGGTACTTTGTTCACCCAGTTGCCGAACAATTTGCCGACGAGGGCGCAGTCATGAGCGGTCGTTTCATTGCGGACCTGCGGCTGGCATTACAGATCAATCGTCAGAAGGTCTGCGCTATCGATTGTGCTCCGACCGGCCTGGAACACGCCGCTGTCATGACCTATGGCGAGCTGGAGTCCCGGGCGCTGAATCTGGCGGCAGAACTGCAGCGGCGTTTCGACACGGCGGCTCATGGCGATCACGTTGTGCTGGGGATTGCGACGCGTAACAGCAGTGACTGGTTGATTGCCGATCTGGCTTGCCTGTTTGCCGGAATTACCGCATTGCCTTTGCCGCTGGCGTTCAGTCAGTCCCAGGCCGAGCACCTTGCCGAGCGTTGTGACGGGTTTCTGGTGGATGCCGCAGGCGAGCGGACGCTGGCTGAGCGGTGGAGGCTGGACTTTCCCGACAGCCGCCTCAGACGTATCGACGAACCTGCCCTGGAGCAGCCGTTGTTGCGAGAACCGGACGGCGATAGCGCGTGGATCTGCAAAATCATTCACACCTCGGGGACTACCAGTCGGCCCAAGGGCGTGCGCCTGAGCACGGCGGCGGTGGGGGCGGTGTTGACTTCCCTGCGCCAGTGGATGCCGGTCGATGCCCATCGCAGCTACCTGTCACTGGTGCCGTTGAGCCTGCTGCTGGAACAAGTGACCGCCGCGTATTTGCCGCTGCTGGCCGGTGGGATCGTGCATTTCCTGCCTGAAGGCGAAGCACTGCTGGGGGAACCGGGAATGTCGCCGCAGCGCTTGATCGAATGGATCCTGCGGGTCGAACCGACGGCCTTGACGGTGCCACCGGTGATGCTCAATCGCTTTCACGAGCTATTGACCGAAGGCGGCGCGCAGGGTGAGCGCCTGTCTCGTTACCTGCATTCGGGGGTGCATATCACGTGCGGCGGCGCGGCCGTCAGCATCGATATCCTGCACGCCCTCGCCGAGGATGGTATTGCGGTGTTCCAGGGTTACGGGCTCTCCGAGAACGCCTCGGTCGTCAGTATGAATACCTTGCAACACCAACGTCTGGGCAGTGTGGGCAGGCCGTTGCCGCATGTTCAGGTGCGCATCGGCGCCGACCAGACCATTGAGGTCAAGAGCAGTTCGTTGTTCAGCGGCTACTCGGGCAAAGACCCGAGCGCCTGTTCGATGTCCGACGATGGCTGGATGGACACCGGGGATTTGGGAGAGCTGGATGCTGATGGCTTTCTCTATGTTCGCGGTCGTAAGAAAAATGTGATCTGCCTGCCCAATGGCCGCAACGTCAGCCCGGAACAGGTCGAGCTGGAATACCGCGAATATCCCGGTGTGCGCGATGCCGCTGTGTTTTTCGATGAGGCCCATGGTCTGGTGGCGTTGTTGTGTGTTGAGTCGGCACCGGATCGCGATGAGCTGGCCAGCTGGTCAGCCCGGCGCTTTTCCGACATCGAGCGGCCGAGTCGCCTGTGGTTGCTGACCAAGGACGATCCATTGCTCGAGCAACTCTACACCGTCACCGGCCGTCCAAAACGCGCCGATATCGCTACTGTTTTCGCCAATCTGCAAGGGAATGCATCTGATGAACACACCTGCCTATCACTGTGAAAGCCCCGACGTATCCATTATTGAGCCGCGCCATTTCGCAAGCCTGGGCAAGGCAGAGCTGTACGACTTGCTGGGGCATTACGGTGTCGTCCTGTTACGTAACTGCATCCACAATGCCGAGGATTTCAGCGCCTATGTGAAGCAGAACAGCTCGCGGCTGAGCCTCGACCCGGCTCGCGTCATGGTCGGTGGAGCCGCGCAGTTGGTGGATGCGGGCCGCCAGGCGATCGGTCTGCATTGCGAAAATGGTAACTCACCGTTCTGGCCGGACATCACCTGGTTCTATTGCCAGGAAGCGCCGCGCGCAGGCTCGCAAACCACCTTGTGCGACGGTGAGAAAGTACTGGCGAAGCTGTCATCCGCCTGCCGCACATTTTTCGAGGACAACCCGATTCGCTACAGCCGCACCGTTGCCGGCGACAAATGGCGTCGGCTGGTTTGCCACTATTCGCCAGCGCTCTCGGACCCGGCGGCGGTCAGGATCGAAGATCTGATGCAGATCATCGGCGACGATCCGCAGACACAGATCTCCTTCAATGCATTTGATGATTCGATTCATTACGCCTTCAGTACCCCGGCGATTCTGGTCTCCGAATTCAGCCAGCGTCCAGCGTTTGCCAACAGCATTCTCGGGCCGTCCTTCAACTATGAAGTGCCAGTGATCGATACATCGTCCGGGCAGCCCATTCCCGGCGAATTCCTGCACGAAATTGCCGAGGTTTCCGCGCAATACACCTACCCGGTCGGCTGGCGCGACCATGACATGGTGATGATCGACAACCGTCGGGTAATGCATGGCCGTGAGGCCATCGTCGACGAGCGCCGCCGTATCTTCAATGCCCTGAGCTACCGCTGAGACCTATTCATGAAGACCAATAACAAGCAGATCATTTCAGGTCAGTACGAGACGTATATCGACGGTGACGGTCGCCAGATAGTCGATCTGGCCGGCGGGTTTGGCTTTCAGGTGCCGGCGGTAATCGACGCGGTCAGCCTTCAGGCGCAAAGCATGGGGCTGTCCAATCGAGTGCTGATGTCCGACCCACTGATCGCTTTGTGCCGGCGCTTGGCCGAGCTGCTACCGCAGCCGCTGGTCAGCTCTTATGTGTGCAGCTCCGGCGATGAAGCATTCGAAGGCGCCTTGAAACTGTGCAAAGGTCTCAAACCCAAGGGCAACACCATTGTTGTTGTCCAGGGCGGCGACTATGGCTCGCTGAGTTACGGACGTTGCCTCAGCACGCCGCAAAACTATCTGCAGATGCAGCGTTTCCTGGGCTTCGAGCTCGTGGCGATCAGGCATGTCCGCGACCTGGATAAAGTGGACTGGAACGATTGCTTCGCGGTTTGCCACACCAGCACCGTGATGGATGGAGACGGTCGCTTGCGCCTGATAGAGCAGGTGCTACTCGATCACTTGTATGTCGCGGCGGCCAATGCGTCGGTGCCGGTCATCGCGGTCGACGTGCAAAGTTGTCTGGGGAGCCTCGGCACGCTGTTCGGTTTCCAGCGTTTTCGCAATACCCCGGACATCGTGGTGTTGGGCGGGCCGCTGGGCGGCAGCGCGATTCCTATCGGCACCTATACCTGCAGCGAACAGATGGCGTATCAGGTCTATGGTCGCAGCAGCCCGGCGAAACATGGCAGCACCACCGCCGGCAACCCGATGGCCTGTGTGGCCGCCATGGCGGCACTTGATTATGTGCAGGCACACGACTTGCCCACACAGTGCCTCACTAACGGCAAGATTCTGGCGCAAGCGCTCGCCTCATTCGGTGCTGTCGCCTGCGGTGCCTGGGTCAGCCTGCCGCTGCCAGCCGACCTCAATCCCGCCGAATTGTGCGAGGAGCTTTATCAGCGTGGCATCTATGTCAGTGCACCCCGTGGCCGCGAGTTGATTCTGCGCTGCCCGATCACTGCACGAGCCGAACACATCCAGCGCGCATCCCGGATTCTCAAGGAGACTTTAAGCCATGTCCTTAACCCTATCGCATGAACAACTGCTGGATGACTGCCAGCGACATTGGAGTGCCTCGGCGGCCAAGCTCTATCGCCTGGGTAAAACCAGCGTCGAAAAGGACGCCGATGGCATCTATGTCACCGACCATGCCGGCAAGCGCTTTATCGATTGCGCATGCAGCTATGGGGTGTTCATCGTCGGCCATCGTAATCCGATGGTACGTGAACAGGTGCAGACCCAGTTGAACCAGATGGCCTGGATTCCTGAGGGGCGGGTGCATCCGCTGCAAGGCGCATTGTCCGAGCGCCTTCGGAATCTGGTACCGGGGAAGTGGGGGGATGTGCAGTTTATGGTCTCGGGTGCCGAAGCCATCGAACAGAGCATGCGGTATGTGCTCAAGGTACAGCCGCACCGGCGTGGAATCGTGGTAATGAGTGATTCCTATCACGGCAAGACGCTGGCGGCGATGAGTATTCTTGGGCAGAAACAGCACCATCGCAGCTACGGCACCGCGGCCTCGGAAGTGACTTATGTGCCGTACGGTGACTTCGCCGCCTTGCAGAGAGCGGTAGGCGAGGGTGTGCGTGCGGTGTATGTCGAGCCGATTCTGGGGGGCGCCCACTTACAGGTTCCGCCCGTGGGTTACATGGCGAACATCCGCGCCCTGTGCGATGCCACTGAGACCTTGCTGGTGGCCGACGAAATCCAGACCGGTTTCGGCCGCTGTGGCAAGTGGTTCGCCGTGCAGTATGACGACATCGTGCCGGACATCATGATTCTCTCTAAAGGCCTGACGGGCGGTTACACCTCGTTTGCCTGCGCGATGTACAGCTGGCGACTGACCACGCAATACCCGCTGAGCGAGATCGAGCCTGACCAGCGAACCAATGGCGGGCATCCGGTGGCGTGCGCCTCGGCACTGGCCGCTATCGATTACATCGAGCAGCACAACCTGGTCGAGCAATCACGGATCAATGGCGGTTTGCTGCGCCATGGCCTGCAACGGCTGGCTCAGCGTTATCCGCAGATTGTCGAGGATGTGCCCGGTGTCGGCCTGATGACCGGCCTGCGCTTGCGCGGTTCGGTCTACGAAGCGCTGATGAGCATGGAGTTGGGCAAGCGTGGCGTGCATGCCGGGCATTCCATGAATGAAAAAGCCGCGCACCCGGTTCTGCGCTTTTACCCGCCGCTGAACATCACACCCGAAGCGCTTCGGCATGTGCTGACGATGACCGAGGAAGCCCTTGAGGCGATCGCTCGGCGTCCGAAGCTGGCGGTCAAGGCGTTTTCCCTGGTGGTCAGAAACATGTACCACATCCCCAACAAGCTACTGCGCAGCAAAGGGAAGCGCTGAGTATGTTCAATCCCGATACGTTGACCCTGCGCGAAATGGCCGGTCTGCTGCGCCGCGGTATGCTGACCAGCGTCAACTTGCTGGAGTTCTACCTGCAGCGTATCGCCGAACGCAATCCGCAGATCAATGCCCTGATTCAACTGGAGTCTGTCGACGAACTGCGTCGACAGGCCCGGGAGGCCGATGAGATGGCCCGCATCGGAAAGATTCGTGGCCCTTTACACGGCATCCCCATGACCATCAAGGACGTCTGCCATGTGCGCGGCTTCCGAATGTCGCGAGGCCTGAAGGAGTTGCTGGGCGAGGCCAGTCAGGAGGATGCCACGGTCGTTGCCCGGCTTCGCCAGGCGGGGGCGATCATCCTTGGGATCACCAATGTTCCCGAGCTGTGCATGGCCTTTGAAACCGACAATCTGCTGTATGGCCGCACGCTCAATCCCCATGACGGGTGGCGCTCCGCCGGTGGCAGCAGTGGCGGGGAAGCGGCAGCCATCGCGGCCGGTTGCTCGCCGGCCGGGCTGGCCTCGGATGCTGGCGGCAGTGTGCGGATTCCGGCGCATTTCAACGGTATCTGCGGCATGAAACTGACCCAGGGGCGTGTGCCGTTGACCGGCCAGTTTCCCTGTGATCGCTCCGGGCTGTTTCATCTGACGTCGGCGTTTGGCGTGATGGGGCGTTATGTCGACGATCTGGCGTTACTCGGGCAACTGATCAGCGGCGCTGACGGTCACGATCCGGACACCGTCGATGTGCCGTTCGCTGACAGTAAGCCACTGGACCAAATGCGTGTCGCGCTGTCCTGGGAATCCACCAGAACCCGGGTGAGCCCGGCGGTGAAGCAGGTTCTGCAACGGGTCGAGAGTTGCCTGAGCAGTGTGGTGGCGCAGGTTACACCGACGGCTCCGCAGATGCTCGACGAGGCCTGCGATGTGCTATGGCGGGTTTTCATCACGGGTGGGGATGCCGGGCGTGGCTGGAAGCGTTTGTTCCAGTCCATGGACAAACAGACCTATACGCCCGCCACCATAGGGTTGATTCGCTTGAGCGAAGAGGTCGAGTTGAGCGTGGATGAAATGAAGCGCGACTGGATTCTGATCGATACGTTTCGCTATCACTTGGCGAAGTTCTTCAATCAGCACGATCTGTTCATTTGTCCGGTGTTCCCGGACGTGGCATTCGCTCATGGCGAGTCTTTGCAGGATCGTGATCGCTATGCCTTTGTGTTTCCGTTCAGCCTCTCCGGTTCACCGGCGGTGGTCATTCGCGCCGGACATGATCCGGCCAACGGGATGCCGATCGGCATCCAGATAATCGGCCCGCATTGGCAGGAAGAGCAGCTGCTGGCCGTGGCCAATTTCCTTGAACGCGAACTGGAGCGCTGGAGTCCGGTGGCCCCGTTGGACACAGTCACTCTCTGAAGGAACTCAAGCCGTAACGGTTTTGGCGTGACGGCTGGTGATCACCATTGCCAGCATGCCGACACCCACCAGCACCGCACCGGTGACATCTATCAATACCGGTTGCTGTCTGAGCCAGAACCAGTGAAACAATGTGACAAACAGGGTGTTCAGGTAGACGTAGGAAACCACCGTTGACGGTGAAATCACCCCGATTGCCCGATGCAGCAGCCAGAATGTCGCCAGGGTGCCAAACAGCGCCAGGTACACCAGCCAGAACATATCGCTCGACGACAACTGCGCGCCGCTGCGCCAACCGCCGCTAAACAGACAGAACACAAACAGAAACAGCGAACCGAAAAGCATGTTCCAGAAGGTCATCGCCACCGGGTCGCGCCCCTTCAAACTCTTGGCCTTGAATCGCTGGCTCAGTGGCGAATAGAGCGCCATCGCCAGACAGCCGACGCCGAAGACCAGTACCGGGTACAACGCGGGCAGTTCGCCCGGAGCCGCCCCTTTGAGCGTCAGCAGCAGGGCGCCGATTGCCGCAATCGACATCGGCAACAATCGGGTCTTCAGACTCGTACTCGGTAGCAGGAATACCTCAAAGAATAACGTCATCAGCGGCACCAGCGTGTACAGCGTCGCGGTATTGACCGCCGTGGTGTAGCGCAGTGCTTCAAACAGCGAACCAAAATACGTCGCCAGCAGCAGCCCAAGAACCGCATGGGCCAGCAGGCCTTTGGCCGAGATCGGTGAAGTGCTTTTCAATAACAGCAGCGGCAAGAACATCAAGGCTGACAACAACAAGCGCAGCCCGGTCAACAGGATTGGATCTATCGATTGGCTGACTTCTGCCGCCGCAAAGAAAGACGATGCGATCAACATCGCCCAGATCAGCATGCCCCAGTGAGCTTCTGCAAAACCGACTTGTTTCATGAGTTCCTTCCCCAGCGTTTGAAAATAGATTTAGCGGGCGCAGTCGGTAATGCCAGCCAGTTAAGGGTAAATCGGATCTGTAGGCGGGCCTTGAAAGGACCTTCGAAGACTATTGGATATGCTGCGCGTATTGCCTTGGGTTGAAGCGCAGCACCATTACAATCATCACCGCCATCACCGCTGTGAGTGACCACCAGGCCCATTCGAAGCTACCCAATTGGTCGCGAATCATCCCGGCAATCAGCGGCGAGAGGCCCGCGATCAGGTAACCGATGCCTTGCACAAAGGCCGTCAGGCCGCCGGCACGACGCGGGTTATCCAGGTGATCAAGGGACACGATCAAGCTCATCGGGAACAGACCGCCAATGCCCAGGCCCAACAGGCACGGCCATAGCAGGCTAAAGCGTTCCGGGCTGAGGATCAGGCCGCAGAAGCCGGCCATGATCAAGGCCAGCAGAACGACCAGTACCAGACGCTTGTCCTGGCTGCGGTTGGCAATCGCGGGTGTTATCAGCCCGGACACAACTTCCATGGCCGTGAGAAACCCCAGCAGTAAGCCGGCATTCTGTTCGCTCCAGCCTTTTTCCACGTAATACGGGGCTAGCCAGGCCAGCACACAGGTGTAGGAGGCAGTGCCCAAGCCGAAGAAAATCGCCAGCAACCAGGCCCGTGAGTTACCGACGAAGGACTCCTGGCGCCCCATCGGCGCCGCCGGCAATGGCGCGATTGCCGAGCGCTGGGCAAGCCAGAAGACCAAGGCAACCAGCGTCAGTAGCGCCCAGATTGCCAGGCCCATCCGCCAACTACCGGTTTGCGCGAGGACGAAAGGCGAGAACGATGCCGCAATCGCGGCTCCGCCCATGATCGAGGTGACATACAAACCCATAAACAGCGAAACGTTGTCGCTGAAGCGTGACTTGATCAGTGCCGGCATCACTGCCTGAATGAGGGCGATCCCCAGTCCGGCCAATACCGCGCTCAGGATCAACTCAAGGCTGCTGTCCAGGTACAGCCGCGAGACAGTGGCCACACCGATGATCAACAAGGACAGGATGATGGTGCGGTGTTCACCAACCCGTTGCGCGATGCGCATTCCCAGGAACATCGCCAGCCCCATTGCCATGACGGGCAGCATGGTCAGCAGCGAGGCGGTACTGAAACTTAATGGAACATCCCCGCGAATGGCCGACAACAACGGCCCGACAGCGGCCATCGAAGGCCTCAGGTTCAGTGCCACCAGTACCACGCTGACCATCAGCCATCCGGCATAGGAGCTTGTAGTACGAACGTTTTCCATAACGGAACCCCAAATATACAAGGTTGTGATTAGGCCGCTCCAAGCCTGCAGGGGCAAACTGAAAAGTCGCTGGCACTATCGAGAAATTAGGTTGGTTACCGGGAGGAATGTTTAGCCGATCTGCAACCAAGGTTCATCAAGTCTGGATTTAACGGCTTATCTGCCCGTGTGACGCTGCTTTGCATCTGTTTACTGCGGTCTTTTCCATGGACGTCTGGCTGATCGGCATCAAACACGAGGCGTCTGGTGCCACTTCAAGCCTTCAACCACGTCGTCTATACAGGCCTGCCAGCGCGCCAAGCCTGTCTGCACTCCCTTCTGAACTGGCTTTCTGGGCACTGTGGCATTGCCGCCACGCACGCCCGCCGGATTCCTGCATGTCCCGTTGATTGTTCTGACAGGTCCCGCGCTGTGCGCCGGGATCAAACCGGCGGCGCCTGTGCGTTTGCCTGACGCGGATAGACGAGAATTCCCATGAGCTGTGCCACGACATCCTTCGCCACGAAAGAAGAAGCCCTGTCCTTCCTGGAACACCATCCGGATATCGAGATGTTCGAGCTGTTCATCCTCGACAACAACGGTGTGCCACGGGGCAAGTTGCTGCATCGCGATGAACTGCTGGCGGTGTACGAAAGCGGGCGGCCGCTGCCGAGTACCATTCTGGGCCTGACCATCAATGGCGATGACGTAGAAAATTCCGGGCTGGTCTGGGACGTCGGTGATATCGATTGCCGGGCCTACCCGATCAGCGGCAGTTTGCAGCGCATGCCGTGGCGCTTGATTCCCACGGCGGCGGTGCAGGTCAGCATGCATCCAAAAGAGGGCATGCCCGCGACCATCGCCGACCCACGGCACCTGCTGGCCAAGGTCATCGAAGGCTTGCAGGCCGACGGTTATTACCCGGTGATGGCGGCGGAGCTGGAGTTCTATTTGCTGGATCAGCAGCGCGACAGTAACGGTCGGCCGCAGCCAGCGCGGGATGTCGATGGCGGGCGGCCACGCTCCACGCAGGTCTATGGCTTACGTGAGCTGGAGCAAATCGAGCCGTTTCTGGCCGACCTCTACAGCGCCTGCAAGCTGCAGGGCATTCCGGCGCGCACAGCAATCTCCGAATATGCGCCGGGGCAAGTGGAAATCACCCTCGAACACCGCACCGATGCTTTGCAGGCGATGGATGAAGCGGTGCGCTATAAACGGCTGGTCAAGGGCGTGGCCCACAAGCATGGGATGGCGGCCTGTTTCATGGCCAAACCGTTTGATGATCTGGCCGGCACCGGCATGCACATGCACGTCAGCCTGGCGGACAAGGAGGGCAATAACCTGTTCGCCAGCGAAGCCCCGGACGGCACGCCGCTGCTTAAGCAAGCGGTCGGCGGAATGCTCAGCACGTTGCTCGATTCATTGCTGCTGTTCTGTCCGAATGCCAACTCGTACCGTCGTTTCCAGACCAACAGCTACGCACCACTGGCGGCCACCTGGGGCGTGGACAACCGCACCGTGAGTTTGCGGGTGCCCGGCGGGCCGGCATTCTCTCGGCATATCGAGCACCGCATCTGTGGTGCCGATGCCAACCCGTACCTGGCGGCTGCGGCGATCCTGGCCGGGATTCATCGCGGCATCCGCGAGCAGCTTGACCCTGGAGCACCCGTGGAGGGCAATGGGTACGCCCAGGCTACGGAATTGCTGCCCACCGACTGGTTGACCACATTGCGAGCGCTGGAGGCTTCGAGCTGGGCGCGGGAGGCCTTTGGCAGTGAGTTTCTTGGCGTGTATCTGGCGGTGAAACGCGCCGAATACCGACAGTTCATGGGAGAAGTCGGTGAGCAGGACTGGCGCTGGTACCTGCATCAGGCTTGAAACGAGTTTCCACTGTTGGAAGTTTGGGCCTGATTGTTACGAGCCAACTAATCGTTGGCGTATTTTTCACAAAAAATTGATGGTTGGCTGCTTAAGATTTGTGTTGTCGCGGTAAATGAAATTTTCACATTAATCGCGGGCACTTCTTTTCAGGAACAGCCGTTCATCATGTTGAAGTTCAAAGCCGTGCGCCCCGAGTGGGTGACGTTGATTGCCAGCGCCTTTTTATTGGCAGGGTTCAATTCAGTGCTCTGGCAACACCTGTTCGTTATCACCGCTGCAGACGGTCAAGGCATCGCCATGCGCGTCGCGTTCGGGGCGATGATCCTGGCGGTCTTCAACATTGTGCTGACCTTGCTGGCATTCCGGCCTGTGATGAAACCCGTGTTGACGCTGATCTTTTTGGTCAGTGCCGGCGTGGTCTATTTCATGAGCCAATACGGTGTGTTGATCGACGCCGGTATGTTTCGTAACTTCGCAGAAACCAATGCCACCGAAGTGCGCGATTTACTGTCCGTGAAGTTGTTTATTTATATTGTATTTCTCGGAATTTTACCGTCGTGGCTGTTGTGGAAGACACCGATTAATTACCGTCGTTGGCACCGTGAGTTATTAAGCAAAGTGCTGGTAACTGTCGCATCGATTACGGTGATCGGCGGTGTCGCCTTGGTCAACTATCAAGGTTTGTCGTCGTTGTTTCGCAATCACCATGAATTGCGCCTGATGGTGGTGCCAAGCAACTACATCGGCGCCTCGCTCGGTTATCTGCGCGAGCAAGTCGTTTCTGCCCAACAACCCTTTGTCAAACTCGGTGAAGATGCCGAGAAAAACCCGGTCTGGCAGACCCACGGCCGTAAATCCCTGACGGTACTGGTGGTGGGCGAAAGTGCCCGGGCCGAGAACTTCGGCATCCTGGGTTATGACCGCGACACCACTCCCCAACTGGATAAGGAAACCGGCCTGATTGCCTTTACCGATGTGCATTCTTGCGGCACGGAAACGGCCGTGTCGGTGCCTTGCATGTTCTCCAACATGGGCCGCAAGGATTACAACGCCAGCAAGGCAAAGAACGAGGAAGGTCTGCTGGACGTGCTCAAACACGCCGGCCTCGAGGTGATCTGGCGGGATAATCAGTCGGGCTGCAAAGGCACCTGCGATCGGGTCACTGTCGACGACGTGAGTAATCTGAAAGACCCGGCGTTGTGTGCCAATAGCGAGTGCCGCGATGAAATTCTCCTGCAAGGTTTGCAGCACTTTATCGACACGCTGGATAAAGACACCGTGTTGGTACTGCACCAAATGGGCAGTCACGGTCCGGAATATTTCAAGCGCTACCCGAAAGAGTACGAACACTTCACCCCGGTGTGTGAAAGCAATGCACTGAACAATTGCAGCCGCGAAAGTATCGTCAATGGCTACGACAACACATTGGTGTACACCGACCATGTGCTGTCGACCCTGATCGACCTGTTGCGCAGCAATCAGGACAAAGTTGATACCGCGATGCTTTATCTGTCGGATCACGGCGAATCGCTGGGCGAATACAACCTGTTCCTTCATGGCACGCCTTACATGCTGGCGCCGGAACAACAGAAGCATGTAGCGATGCTGGCGTGGTTCTCCGACAGCTATCAAAAATCGTTCTCGGTGGACACTCATTGCCTGCAACTGAGTCGCGAAAAGCCCTTGAGCCAGGACAACCTGTTCCATTCGATGCTTGGCCTGCTGGAGGTCAACAGCAAGGTCTACGACCCGGGGCTGGACATGTTTGCCGGCTGCCGCGGTGCGGTGATTGACGGTGTGCTGGCCAAAAAATGAGCCCGTCGACCTTTTTTTCACGCGCCAGTGGTTAACCTGCCGTCAGTCGATATTCCAATAAGAGCCATTGCACATGTCCGCGCTGCCCCCATCCGCCATCGAACTCGAGTTCGCCCGGCGCTACGATCAGGAACACGCACGCGTCTGCCTGCAGTCGCGGCCGCGTGGCCTGGCGGGGCGTTTGACGTTCTGGCGCGACGAGCAACTGGTGCGTAACGCGCTTCAAGTCGCTGGCGAACCGGGATTGATTCTTGATGTGGCCTGCGGTGTCGGGCGCTTCTGGTCGATACTGGCCGAGCATGCGAATCGGGTGATTCTTGCGACCGATCCGTCTCAGGACATGCTCGATCATGCCCGCACCCACCATCCGCAACACCTGCTGGAGCGGATCAAGACCTTTCAGAGTTCAGCCTTCACCATCGGTTTGTCGGCGAACGCGGTTGATTGCATTTTTTGCATGCAACTGTTTCAACACATCGCCAGTCCTGAGCATCGGTTGGCCATGCTGGGCGAGTTCCATCGGGTCAGTCGCGACACGGTGATCGTTGCAGTGCGGGCTGATGCGCATTTCAAGCTGCGCCGATCCGGTGTGGAAGGCGCACAGTCCCAGCCACAGGCGAGCAAGGCCGAGCTTGAGGCCGAGTTCAGGCAAGCGGGTTTCCACTTGCTCAGCCATCAGGACTTCCTGCCGGGTTGTGCGCGGATGCGGGTCTACGTGCTGCGTAAGGGCGGCTAGGGGGCGTTCTCCATTAGTTTCCACACCGCGGGGAAACTAATGGAGAACGCCCCCTAGTCTCCTTCTGTCAGACTATTCTTGCGGTCCAGTAGGTATTTTCGCTAAAGCTCTTGTTCAGTGGATGCGCGGAAATCGCCGGGGGCGATATATACTGCGCGCCATTCTTCAAGGGAGAGCCGTGTGGCCATCGATATTCACTGGATTCGCGACAACGATAGCCTCGGTCAGTTTTGCGCCGAGTGGCAGCAGCTGCCATTCGTTGCCCTCGACACCGAATTCATGCGGGTCGACACCTTTTACCCGATCGCAGGCCTGCTGCAGATCGGCGATGGCGTACGCGCTTACCTGATTGATCCGCTGACCATCGACAATTGGCAGCCGTTGGCCGCATTGCTGGAAAACCCGGCCGTGGTCAAAGTCGTGCATGCGTGCAGCGAAGACCTCGAAGTTCTGCTGCGTCTGACCGGCAGCCTGCCGGCGCCGCTGTTCGACACCCAACTGGCCGCCGCTTACCTGAACCTGGGTTTTTCCATGGGCTATTCGCGGCTGGTGCAGGAAGTGCTCGGCATTGACCTGCCCAAAGGCGAAACCCGTTCCGACTGGCTGCAACGTCCACTGTCCGACACCCAGATCAGCTACGCTGCCGAAGATGCCTTGCACCTGGCGGAAGTTTTCGTACAGCTGCGTCCGAAGCTTTCTGACGAAAAATACGCCTGGGTCCTGGAAGACGGTGCCGAGCTGGTGGCCAATCTGCGTCGCGAGGTCGACCCGTATGAGGTCTATCGCGACGCCAAACTGGCCTGGAAACTGTCCCGCGCCCAACTCGCCGTGTTGCGTGAACTTTGCGCCTGGCGTGAGACGCAGGCCCGTGCCCGTGATCTGCCGCGCAACCGCATCGTCCGTGAACATTCCCTGTGGCCGTTGGCTCGCACGCAACCGGACAACCTTGGCGCGCTGGCGAAAATCGAAGACATGCACCCGCGTACCGTGCGTCAGGATGGCGAATTTCTGCTTGATCTGATCAAGCGCTCTGGCAGTGTGTCGCCTGATCAATGGCCGCCTGCAGTGCCGGAGCCGTTGCCGGTGGACGCCGCCGCGCTGGTCAAACAGCTGCGCGCCATCGGACAGGCCGAAGCCGAGCGCCTGAACATCGCCCCAGAACTGATGCTGCGCAAGAAAACCCTGGAAGCGCTGCTTAAAAGCGGCTTCCCCAATGGTCCTTACCAATTGCCTGATTCGCTGCGTGGCTGGCGCCGCGAATTGATGGGCCAGGCGCTGCTCGACAGCCTGGCCACCGCCGGAGAACAGCCTTGAAACGTATTTGCTCCATCTATCGAAGCCTGAAGAAAAACGAGATGTACCTCTATGTGCTCAAAAGCGATGCACTGGAGCGCGTTCCGGAAAGTCTGATGGCGGCCTTCGGCAAACCGCATCACGCTTTCGATCTGGTGCTGACACCCGAGCGCAAGTTGTCGCGCGAAGACATCACTGTGGTGCTGGAAAACCTCGAGAAGCAGGGTTACCACCTGCAAATGCCGCCGGCCGAAGACGAATACATCGAGCATCTGCCGGAAGAATTGCTGCGACGCAACGACCCGATGTAATCGGCAGACAGGCTCTGTTCAGAGCCTGTATGAAATACTGGAATGATTTTGGCGATGGCCAGGGCGATGGAGTGATACTCCGTCGGCGGCTGTCTGCACTGTTTTTGAAAGGTTTGAACCATGCGCGTTCTGATTGCTGAACACGACCACCCTGTGTATGCCCAATTGTTGCGTCAGGCAGCGCCTGATCTGGAAGTACTGACCAGCGGCGACTCCGCCGAACTGGCCCGTCAGGCCGCCGATTGCCAAGTCTGGCTCGGTCAGCCGGACCTGCTGGCGACGCTGTTGCGTCAGGGCCACACGCCGGCATGGCTGCAGTCGACCTGGGCCGGCATCACGCCGTTGCTGGCCGACGGCCTGCCACGCCACTATCGCCTGACTCGCGCGGTAGGGATTTTCGGTCAGGTCATGGCCGAATACGTACTGACTTACATGCTCGGCCACGAGCGCGAAGTACTGGCGCGACTGGTCAGCCAGGTCGAGCGTAAATGGGACAACCGCCAGGGTCAAAGCCTGGCCGGGCGCAAGGTGTTGATCGTCGGCACCGGTGACATCGGTCAGACCGTGGCGCAGTTTCTGCTGCCGTTCGGCGTCGAGTTATATGGCATCGCCAGCGAAGCCCGCGAGCAGGCGCCCTTTGTCGAAGTCGGCGCGCTAAGTGATTTGCCGCGCCTGGTCGGCGAAGTGGATTACGTGATCAATCTGCTGCCGAACACCCCGAATACTCACGACCTGTACGACGCCGCACTGTTCAAGCAGTTCAAGCCGACCGGGTTGTTCATCAACGTCGGGCGCGGCGTCGCGGTGGTCGATGCGGATCTGGTGGAAGCCTTGAAGGAAGGGCATCTGGCCGGGGCTGTGATTGATGTCTGCCGTCAGGAGCCGCTGCCGCAACGCCATCCATTCTGGACCGCGTGGGGCCTGCTGCTGACCGGCCACAGTTCTGCACCGACTTCGCCACCGATGATGGTGAAGTTGTTCGTCGAAAACCTGAGGGCGTATCAGGCGGGCGAAGCGTTGCGTGGGGAAGTGGATTTCGCGCGCGGGTATTAAATCCACCACCAATCAAATGTGGGAGCGGGCTTGCTCGCGAAGGTGATGTGTCAGCCGATATTCAAGGTGACTGACACACCGCTTTCGCGAGCAAGCCCGCTCCCACATTTGAACTTCATCGTTGGTTAGAGGGTGAAATCACCTTCAGCCGCCAACTCGCTCAGCGGACGACGCGGGCTTGGCTCTTCGCGCGCTTGCAGGTACTCGGCCAGCGTCGCCTTGTCGCCCAGCTTGCCGATCGCCACCGCCGCGTGCAGCGCATAGCCCTCAGGAATATTCAGCTCTTTGCGGGTCAGTTCCTGATCGAAACCGGCCATGCCGTGAGTGTGCCAGCCGCTGATACTCGCTTGCAGCGCCAGGTGGCCCCAGGCCGAACCGGTGTCGAAAGTGTGGGATTGCGCCGGTGTTTCTTCGGTGGCGCCAGGTATCGCAAAGGTGGTTTTCGAGACCACGATCACCAGCGCCGAGGCATACTGGGCCCAGCTGCGGTTGAACTCGTTCAGCAGGCCCAGGTAACGCTCCCAGTTCGGCGTGTCGCGACGCGCATAGAGAAACCGCCAAGGTTGCGAGTTGTACGCCGATGGTGCCCAGCGCGCGGCTTCGAAGAAGCTCAGCAGGGTCTCTTCGGCAATGGTTTCGCCGGTGAAGGCACGGGGCGACCAGCGATCGGTGAACTGAGGGTGAATGGCGTAATCGGCAACGCGTGGGTTAGCACTCATCAAGAGATTCCTTTACGTTTGAAAGTGAGGGTCGTCTAAAAACCGGCGAGCGCAGTTGAGCTGAGCGATGGGGTTTTCCGAGAGCCTGGGCCGTTCACCTGAATGCAACGCGGTTGAGCGTTAATGGCACGTGGGTAGGGCTCTTTGTGACTGGCAAAGCTACCGGGCGGCGCAAAAACTCACAAGTGCCGTGTACCGGCAGTCGCCAATGCTTGGCCCGCCGGTGCCTTGGCACTAGACTGGCGGCCTTTTCACCACCTGATGTTGATGCTTGAGCCATGGCCGCCAAAGTCGAACCGTTCTGGATACGCAAAACCCTCGATCAACTCGATCAAGAGGAATGGGAATCGCTGTGCGATGGCTGTGGCCTGTGCTGCCTGCAAAAACTCGAGGACGAAGACGACAACGCCGTCTACTACACGCGCATCGCCTGCAAGTTGCTGGACCTCAAAACCTGTCAGTGCACCGATTACCCCAACCGCCGCGACTTTGTGCCCGATTGCATCCAGCTCACGCCGGGCAAGGCCGATGAGTTCAAATGGCTGCCACCGACCTGCGGTTATCGACTGGTCAGCGAAGGCAAGGATTTGCCGCTCTGGCATCACCTGGTGTGCGGTGATCGGGAGGCGGTGCATCACGAACGTATTTCCCAGTCCGGGCGCATGCTCGCCGAGGGCAGCGTGGCCGAAGACGATTGGGAAGACCATCTGATTTTTCGCGCGGGTTGATTCCCATTGCTTATGGTGGTGAGGGAGGTTGCTCGCTCGCCACACCAGGAGTGTGTATGGCTGTGGGAGTGCGGCGGGCGTTGGCTGTCGGGCTGCTGGCCCTGAGTTTGCCTGTATGGGCGGCGAAGAAAGTCGATCTGGATTATCACGTGCGCTTGTTGCCGCAAAGCGATCAGGCCGAAGTACGCCTGACCCTGGCCCAGGGCTCGGCGGTGCGCAGTCTGGATTTCGACTTGGGCGATGGCAGTCATTACAGTGATTTCAAGGCCGATGGCCAATGGCAGCTCACACCGGGCAAACAGGCCCATGGTGTCTGGCGTCCGACCGCCGAAAAGGCCAGCCTGACCTACCGCGTGCGCATCAGCCATGGGCGCAAGAGCGGCAGCTTCGACACCCGCATGACGCCGAACTGGGCGCTGATGCGTGGCGATGACCTGGTGCCCGCGGCCAAACTCGATCAGCAGGACGGCATCGAACTGGTCTCACGCCTTGAATTCGAATTGCCCACCGGTTGGAAAAGCGTCGAAACCGCCTGGCCGCGGATCGGCAAGAACAAGTTCCGGATCGATAACGTCTCGCGTCTGTTCGACCGTCCCACTGGCTGGATGCTCGCCGGCCATCTAGGCAGCCGTCGCACGCGGCTGGGGGAAACCGAAGTCACCGTCGCCTCGCCACAGGGGCAGGGCATGCGCCGCATGGACGTGCTGACGCTGCTGACCTTTGTCTGGCCGCAAGTGCAGGAAACTTTTCCGCGTCATCCCAGCAAGTTGCTGATTGTCGGCGGCAACGACCCGATGTGGCGCGGCAGCTCGGCCGCGCATGAATCGATCTACCTGAACACGCGTCTGCCGCTGGTCAGCGAAAGCGGCACCAGTGCGCTGGTGCGTGAACTGGCTCAAGTGTTGGGGCGGATCAACGACAGCCAGCGCAGCGACTGGATCAGCGAAGGGTTTGCCGAGTATTACGCCATCGAACTGGTGCGCCGCGCAGGCGGCATGAGTGATGAGCGGTATGAGAGCCTACACAGCAAGTTGGTCAAGGACAGCCAGAAGGTCAGCACTTTGCGCGGTGAGCAGATCAACCCGGCGCAGGTGGCCAAAGCGGTGGTGTTGTTACAGGAACTGGATCGCGAAATTCGCCTGAAAACCCGCAACAAGCGCTCACTGGATGATGTGCTGCGTGGGGCGATTCATTTGGAGAGTGTGGATACCAAGGCATTCGTTCAGCTCGCGCAAAGCGTTATTGGCGAGTCTTCCAAGGTGCTTGATACCGGGTTGCTTCAGTAGCACCGCCATCGCGGGCAAGTCGGATCGCGATGAGGCCCTGAGCCCCACCGCAACCTTCGGATCAGACCCCGGCTTTCGGCGAGTTCAACGAATCATTTCCCGTCACGGTCGCCGTGCTGGTCGCCGCTTCGGCATTGGCTTTCATGCGGCTCAGGTCATCCCCGGCGCGCTCGATTCTCGCGCGTGCGTTTTCCATGTCCTGACGGTTCTTTTCCAACAGTCTTTTCGCCGAACAATGCCCAGTGATGCCCCGGGCCAGGGCTATGCCGCCGATGGCTATTTCAATCAATCCGAACACGCCGCCGCGTCGCAAGCCCTTGCTTAGCATGACCACGCCACCCGCCAGGGACCCGGCGCGTTCCCAGCCATGAACGTTCTTTTCGGAAGGGCTCTGGAACGGGGTGGTTTCGATACGTTCTACAGGATTGAACTCGCGCATGATCTGTCTCCAGGCAGGGAAGGGTTGCTTCAGCAATAGATATTTAGCTGACTGCCTGGGCGAGCGGCTTGTTCCATCGAATATGTGGCAATTCAGCGGAATTTCGGCCCAGAGCGGGTGTTGTTGCCTTTGGCCATGCGGTCATACAGCACAACGTTGACGGTGGCCGCCAGGTTCATGCAGCCGGTGGTCGGGATGTAGACCACGTCTTCGCACCACTCGCGGATTTCTTTATCCAGCGAACCGTCTTCGGGGCCGAAGATGTAGAGGGCACGATCCGGGTGAGTGTATTCCGGCAGCGAGCGGGCGCCATCGACCAGTTCCACGGCAACCGGGACGCAGCCCAGGGGCAGGATTTTTTTCAGGTCGTCGATGCCGATCAGCGGAATGTCGTAGTGGACTTTCTTGGTGTCTGTCACGAAATCGGCGGCGCGTTCATAACGCTTGCCGGTGTAAAACACCGACGCCACGCCATAGCAGCCGGCGGCGCGCATCACCGAACCGACGTTCTCCGGTGATTTGGGGTTATACAAACCAATGCAGCTGTACCGTTTATCTGCCACGAGCGGGGTGCCTTCGGGGAAAAAACGGCGATTATACGGGGATTGGGGGAGGGGGGGCAGATTGTAGATTGGTGGTGATTGTTCGATCGCTTTCGCGAGCAAGCCCGCTCCCACACTGGATCTCGGGTGAACACACTATTTGTGTACGCCGCAGATTAAATGTGGGAGCGGGCTTGCCCGCGATGGGGCCGGTGCAGGCGCTGAAGGTCTTCAGTCTTCTTTCTTCATCAACCCGGCCAACGCCGCAAACGGGTTGTGCGTCGCCTTGGCAATCTTCGGCGTACTCAACGAGCCTTCATCGAAATACTGCTGATCGGTATAACGCGAGTGTTCATTGTCGTGGCAATACAGGCACAACAGCTCCCAGTTCGAGCCATCCTGAGGGTTGTTGTCGTGGTTGTGGTCGCGGTGATGCACGGTCAGTTCGCTCAGGCGTTTGCCGGAGAACTCACGGGCGCAGCGGCCGCACACGTGCGGGTACATCTTCAGGGCCTTGTCGCGGTAACCCATTTCCTTGTCGCGCTGGTTGTCGGCGAGGATGCGGTCCAGCTTCGATGTGTTGGTTGGGGTGGACGAACTCATGGGTTCACCTTTGTAAAAGACTAATGACGGTTATGACGTGAGTTTAGCTCAGCCCTTAAGCTTCTCGGCAATCCAGATGGTGTGGCGGGTGCCTTTGTTGCCATGGGCGAAAACCTGGACTTCCTCGGCCTTGAAACCGGCCTTCTTCAGTTTGTCGGAAAACTGCTTGTCGGCGCTGGCTGACCACACCGCCAGCACGCCTTTGGGCCGCAACGCCTTGGCACAGGCGCTCAGGCCACCGGCGGAGTAAAGCCAGCTGTTGGCCCGCTGGGTCAGGCCTTCGGGGCCGTTGTCGACGTCGAGCATGATCGCATCGAAACCTTGCGGCTCGGCTTGCAGCACTTTGGCCACATCTTCCATACGGATTACCGTTCGCGGGTCGAGCAGCGGATTGCCGGCTTTCTCGCCCAGCGGTCCGCGGTTCCACTCAACCACACCGGGCACCAGCTCAGCGACCACCACTTCAGCCGTTTTGCCCAAATGCTTGAGCGCCGAGGCGAGGGTGAAGCCCATGCCCAGGCCACCGATCAATACCCGCGAATTCGGCCGGCCGGCGACCTTGCGGCAGGGGATTTCGGCCAGGGCATCTTCGGAGCCGTGCATGCGGGTGTTCATCAACTGTCCGCCGTCGCCGCCCTGAATCTTAATGACGAAGTCCTCGCCGTATTCGAACAGGCACAGGGCACCGCCGTTTTCAGGGATGGGGGTGGTGTCGAGCAGAACGAAACGTTTCATGGGGCTCTCTTGAGGAGAAATTGATATACGGAGGAAGGCAAACACGCGCAGTTGGGAGTAGCCTGCAAAAAGACAACAAGGCCAACGGAGCCATTGATGAAGCGCACCATTCTAACGGTCATTGCCTTGGCCGCGCTCTCGATAACTGCAGTGCAGGCCCAGGAGCTGCAAACCATCCCCACCAGCCCCGTGCCGACGCCCGGTTCTCCCGGCACCGCCACTCCGACGCCGTATCCGCAGATCACCCCGACCAGCGTGCCCAAGGCCGGTTCCGGCAGTGGCGGGCCACCACTGTTGCCGCCGATCGAAATGCCCAATCCACCCAAAGACCAGACCTTGCCGGGCCTTGAACCGACCACGACGAAAATCAAAACGCCGGGCGGTTAGTGTCTAAATCTGTTGCGAGAGCAGTTGCCCGTCTGCCATGCGCAAGCGTTTGGAGAGGGAAACGGCGAGGGCGCGGATGATCTTGGCGGCGATTTTCGGCGCGTCGTTAAGCATCTTTTCCAAGGAGTCCTTGCCCAGATTGAGCAACTGGCAATTGCTCGCGGCCACGCAACTGGCCGAGCGCCGTTCGCCGTCGAGCACGGCCATTTCGCCGAACGCCCGACCGCTGCGCAAAGTGGCCATGGTCACCCGTTGCCCGTCGCTGTTGGTCTTCTGCACCGCGACCTGGCCGGTGTGGATGATGCACATGAAACTGCCGGCATCGCCCTCATGGAAAATCTCTTCACCTTCGGCGATGGTGCTGATGCTGAAGTAACCCGAAGCCGCCACGAAGTCTGCCGGCAGCAGTTGATCGAACAGGCCGCAGTCCATCAGCCAGTCGCGAATTTCGTTGTTCAGTAAGGTCGGTTCTGACATGTCGTCACGGTCTTTTTCTTGTGTCTGTGTCTGTTCCGGATCTTGGGTAGCAATTGATCCCCTGTGGGAGCGGGCTTGCTCGCGAAAGCGGTGTGTCAGTCAACATCGATGTTGAATGTGATGGCCCCTTCGCGAGCAAGCCCGCTCCCACATTGGTTTTGTGCTGCATCCGGTCCGGTGTCTGGTGTTAAGACCGGCACACCGGGCCAAGTTCCTCAGGCGATGCCCAAAACCTTGAAAACAAATGCGTATTCGAGGGCTACGTCACGTAATCCTTGATAACGACCGCTCATCCCGCCATGCCCGGCGCCCAGTTCGGTCTTGAGCAACAAGGTATTGGTGTCGGTTTTGGTCGCGCGCAATTTCGCCACCCACTTGGCCGCTTCCCAGTACTGCACGCGACTGTCGTTGTAGCCGGCGATCACCAGCGTTGCCGGATAGGCTTGCGCAGTCACGTTTTCGTACGGGGCGTAGGCCTTGATCCGATCATAGACGTCCGGTTCTTGCGGGTTGCCCCACTCGTCGTATTCCGTGACGGTCAGTGGCAGCTCCGGGTCGAGCATGGTGTTGAGCACGTCGACGAACGGCACTTCGGCAATCGCCGCGCCAAACAGCTCCGGCCGCTGGTTGAGCACAGCGCCAATCAACAGGCCACCGGCGCTGCCACCGCTGATCACCAGTTGTGATGGAGTTGTGAAGCCGTTGGCGATCAGGTGTTCGGCGCAGGCGATGAAGTCGCTGAAGGTGTTGTGTTTGTGTTCCTGCTTGCCGGCGCGGTACCAGGCTTCGCCCAGCTCACCGCCACCGCGTACATGGGCGATGGCAAACGCCATGCCGCGATCCAGCAGGCTCAGGCGGGCGTGGGAGAACCACGGGTCGAGGCTTTCGCCGTAGGCGCCGTAGCCGTACAGATAAAGCGGCGTCGGCTTGCCGAGGAACTCGCGTTTGACCACAAGGCTGATCGGCACTTGCGTACCATCCGGTGCCGTCGACCAGAGCCGCTGGCTGACATACGCATCGGCGTCGAACGGGCCGAGCACCGGGGTTTCCTTGAGGACTTGCTGCTCGCCGGTGGTCAGAATCAGTTGGCGGATCTGCGCCGGACGGTTCAAGGCTTCGTAGCGCAGACGAATCCGGTCGCTGACAAATTCCAGGCTGTTCTGCACGTGCAGGCTGTAGGCCGCGTCCGGCAATTGCACGCGATAGGGCACCAAGTCCCGTGGGCGGACTTCGATGATCGGCAGGCCACCTTCGCGCAGGCTCAAGGTCATGGCCTCGGCGTTCAGGCTCATGCCTTCGAGCATCACTGTGTCGCTGTGGGGAATCAGGTTCTGCCAGTCGGCTTCGGTCGGCGCGACGCCGGTATCGGCGGCCTGGTACAGGGCGAAGTTGATGCCGTCGCGGTTGGTGCGGATCAGCCACGTCCACTCGCCATCGAGTTTGCCGTGGTCGACATCGTACTCATGCTCTTCAACTCTCGGCGCCAGGCAGGTAAAGGCCTGATGCGGCAGCGAGGCGTCGAGCACCCAGACTTCGCTGGTGGTCTTGCTGCCAAGCGACAACAGCAGTTGCCGTTCGGAACTGGAGCGGTAGCAATGCAGGAAGAATCGGCCGTCCGGCTCATGGAACACCTCTTCGGCCGCGGTGCCGTCCAGCCGATAGCGGAACAGTTTGTGCGGGCGATGGGTGTCGTCGAGTTCGCCGAAGAACAGCGTCAGGCTGTCGTTGGCCCAGGTCATGCTGCCGTCGCAATCCTGGAATTCCAGTTCGCTGACGCGGCCGCTGGATAATTCCTTCACGAACAGCGTGTAAATCTCTTCACCACTGGAGTCGATGCTGTAGGCCAGACGCTGGTGGTCCGGGCTGATGCTGAACGCGCCCAGGGAAAAAAAGCCACCCTTGGCCAGCACGTTCGGATCAAGCAGCAGCAGTTCCTGGCTTTCGTCGATCAGCAGGCTGCCATCGGCCGGACGCGGGCAACGGTAGTGACGGGCGTATTCGTCGCCGGCGGTGGTGCGGGTGTAATACAGGTACGGGCCCCAAGGCGAGGGCAGCGACAGGTCGGTTTCGAGAATCCGCCCCTTGATCTCTTCGAACAGGGTTTCGCGCAGGCCAGCCTGATCGGCGGTTTGCGCCTCTTGATAGCGGTTTTCAGCTTTCAGGTAATCGAGCACCGCGTCGGTGTCGCGCGCCTGCAGCCAGGCATACGGGTCAGAACCGTCGGCCTTGTGGGCAATCGGAGCACTGGTGACGTTGGCGGATAGGGGCATGAATGGCTCTCGAACAATGTACGGAATAGGGGCTTCGCAACCTGTGGGAGCGGGCTTGCTCGCGAAGGCGGTGTGTCAGGCAACATCAATGTCTAGTGATACTCCCTCTTCGCGAGCAAGCCCGCTCCCACATGGAATGCGCTTAACTCGCTGGTATTGGGACAAGCCTGACGTGCGAAAAGTCGTTACTATAAGCGCCTCTTTGCCTGCCTTGCCATGGACACCATGACCGAGAACGACTATCTGATCGCTTGGGGCCTCTACGCCTTTGCCGCTTTAGGCTGCCTGTTGGTGTGGATGCGCATCACCCGCTGGATGTGGCGTTGGCTGCGTGAGCCGCTGCGGCTGCTGGTAGCCGTGTTGCTGTTCAGCCCGACCATCATCGACCCGGTGAAAGAAAAGATCGCCCCGTCCATCGCCATTACTGCCCTCGACTTGCTGTTCAAGGTCGGCAACAACGCCTGGCGCGCGGTTTCTGATCTGTTCATGTACGGCATGATTGCCTTCGGCATTTATCTGGTGTTCGTGGCCATCCGTTTTCCCATCGAGCGTGCCTCCAACGCTCGCAAGGAACAGGCGGCTGCCGCCAAGACAGCGGCGCAGGCCGACGAGCCTGACGACGATCAGCCTTTCGGCGGTGCCGGCGATGATCGTTACGGCCGGCCACCGGTACCGAGCAATCCTCAGCGTTCGCGGGTCGAGCCGCGTCTGTAACCGTGCCCCTGTACTGAATCGAGAGTCCGAGCATGTGTGAGTTATTGGGCATGAGCGCCAATGTCCCGACCGATATCGTGTTCAGCTTCACCGGGCTGATGCAGCGCGGCGGTCGCACTGGGCCGCATCGTGACGGCTGGGGCATCGCTTTTTATGAAGGCCGTGGCCTGCGGCTGTTCCAGGACCCTGCGGCGAGCAGCGAGTCGGAAGTGGCGAACCTGGTGCAGCGCTATCCAATCAAAAGCGAAGTGGTGATCGGGCACATCCGCCAGGCCAATGTCGGCAAGGTCTGCCTGTCCAACACCCACCCGTTCGTGCGTGAGTTGTGGGGGCGCAACTGGTGTTTCGCCCACAACGGCCAGTTGGCCGATTTCAACCCAACCGCCAGTTTTTACCGCCCCGTTGGTGATACCGACAGCGAAGCGGCGTTTTGCGATTTGCTCAATCGGGTGCGTGCAGCGTTCCCCGAGCCGGTAGAGATCGAAGCACTGTTGCCGAACCTGGTGGCCGCCTGCGCCGAGTACCGCAGCAAAGGCGTGTTCAACTGCTTGCTCAGCGACGGCGACTGGCTGTTCTGCTACTGCTCGAGCAAACTGGCGCAGATCACCCGCCGTGCACCGTTCGGCCCGGCGCGTTTGAAGGACGTCGATGTGATCGTCGACTTCCAGGCCGAAACCACGCCCAACGATGTGGTCACGGTGATCGCTACCGAACCCTTGACCGAAAACGAAACCTGGACCCGCTACGAGCCGGGCCAATGGAGCCTCTGGCGACGCGGTGAATGCGTCAGCCAAGGCAAGACCGAATAAGGATCTCTCCCCCATGTTGCTCAGTTATCTACGGCTGGTGTTGTTCGCGGCGGGTCTGTTGATCGGTGTCCAGGTGCCTGGGTTCATCAGTGACTATGCCAAGCGGGTCGAGGCGCATCTGATTGAGGCACAGACCGGTTTGAGCGGTTTTCAGGGCACTGCCAATCAGTTTTTCAAGGGTGACATGCAGGCGCTCGTGGCCCATTACCGTGCCAGCGAAGATCCGATCTTTCGCAGCGATGCCGACAGCCTGAGCACCTTGCTCACCCGTCAACTGGCCCTCGACAAGCAATTCCAGGCCATGCAGGGCCCGTGGTACATCCGCGTCCTGCAAGTGGCCCTGGCCGCCGACCCGGATATTCGCAAAGAAACCTGGAACGGCTACAGCTACCAGATCCTGCTAACGCCGGAAGCGATGATTTGGGGCATGAGCGGCGCGTTGCTGCTGTCGTTCGGCATTGAATGCCTGTTCCGACTGATCGACTGGGTGGTGCTGGGCGGCAAGCGTTTACGCCAGAGCCGGCCGATCGAAGACCGGGATGTACGGGGGCTGTAACCCTGTAGAGCCAACTTGCCGGCGATTGCCGCGACACGAATGCCTGGCAGATCGCATCGCTGGCAAGCCGGCTCCGCTTTTTACCAATCGACCGAGTAGCTCATGCTCAGCGTGCGGCCTTCGGCGTTGGCGTACGGCGCTCTGGCGTTGGCCTGGGTGAACAGGTTCTGGTAGGTGCGGTTGGTCAGGTTGTACACGCCGCCTTCAAGACGACCGACCGGCAGTTGCACCGAGCCGAGCAGGTCCACCAGCGTATAGCCTTCGATCTCGCGCCCGTTGTTGTCCTTGGCGGCGGCGTCGTAACTGGACAAATGCATGCCTTGCAGGCGCAGGGTGTAGTCGTCTTCGGTGTAGCCAACGAACAGTGTGGTCTTGGCCGGTGAGATGCGCGTAGCCGGCAGATCGATCCATTTGCCGTTCTGTTCGGTCTCGCCTTTGGCCCAGGCATAAGTGCCACCCACCGACCAGCGATCGGTGGCGCGGTAGGTCAGGCTGTTTTCGATGCCGCGAACTCGCTCTTTCTGGTTGATCAGGCGCAATACGCGATCATTGGCATCGTAGAACTGGGTCACGTCCGAGGTGTTTTCGTACACGGTGACGTCGGCCTGCCACTGGTCCCAGTTACCGCGCCAGCCCAGCTCGTAACTGTCGACCTTGATGGCCTGGGCGTTGAGACTCTGAATGTCGAAGGTGCTGCTGACATCACGCATGAAGCGCTGGATATCCGGAAGCGAAAACCCCTGGCTGTAATTGGCGAAGACATCCTGGTTTTCACTCAGGTGGTAGACCGCCCCCAGGTTGTACAGGGTGGCATCGTATTTGAGCGTGTCACCGGGCAGCGTTGCGCGTACGCCGGTCTGGACGATCTGACCATAAGCAATGCTGTCGGAGACGTCGCTTTCGATCCATTCACGGCGCACACCGCCACGCAAGGTCCAGTCACCAATGTCCCAAGACATCTGCCCAAACAGCGATTTGGTGGTGGTTTCGATGTCCGGGCCCAGCTCGTAGGTGGTGCCGGTCTTGGTGTAGTTCAGGCCATTGAGCGTGTATTGGTCACCTCGTTGGCGAGAACGCTCATTATCATAGTCGGCGCCCCAGACCAGATTGCCCGTGGCACTCCCGATCGCCGGCAGCGGTGTGTCGATGGCCGCGCGCAGGCCGTAGACATCCTGCACACTGTTGTTGTCGGAGATCCCGGCCCTGCCTCGCGACAGGTCCGGAAAGAACAGTGCATCGGCGCGGCGCCAGTAGCTTTCCAGTTGCAGGCCCTGACCGTAGAAGTCCTTGTCGGTGTAGTTGAGGTTGACCGCCTGGTTATGGGTATAGGGCTGGTCGTCGAGTTTCAGCCCTTTGACCGCCACGGCTTCCTGCCGGTTTGTCGGGTCTTTTGTGTAGCCAGTGTCCTGCTGGTCCTTGTAGTCCTGCAGCGACAGGCTAAGTTTTTTGTCGGCATCCAGTTCGTAACCGAAACGACCTTGCAGGTCATAGGTTTCGGTGTCCATGTTGCTGCCCTGGGAAGTGTCCTGAGGGATGCGATTGCCGTTGCCATCGAACTGATCGTTACGCTGAGTCAGGTCGGCGGAGACGTACCAGTCCAGGGCATCCTTGCGCCCCGTCGCACTCTGAAAGGCTTCGTAGGCGAAGCCTTTTCGGTTGAGGTTGTTGCCGCTGGTCAGGCCCAGTTTGCTGCTGTAGGCAATGTCCTGGCCCTGATTGCGCTTGGTGATGATGTTGATGATGCCGCCTGAAGCACCGGCACCGTAGATGCTGCTGGCGCCGGAAATCACTTCGATGCGTTCGATGCTGGCCGGGGCGATGCTGTTGAGCTGGCGGTAGTTATCGCGCGTGGCGTTCTGCGATACGCCGTCGATCAACACCAGCATGTTGCGCCCGCGCAGGGTCTGACCGAAGTTGCTCATCCCGCCGCTGGCCGGCGCAAGGCCGGGGACCAATTGCCCGAGGATGTCGGAGACCCGGCGGCCCGCGCCGCTCTGTTCACGGACCTGCTGTTCATCGATCACCTGGACCGAGCCCGGAATCGAAGCAATGCTCGCTTCACTGCGAGTAGCGGAGACGACGGTGGCTTGCATGTTCAAGGTGCCGGGCTGCTGCTCGGTATCCTCGGCCCAGGTCTGGGCGCTGAAGGTACCGAGCAGCGGGATCAGAAGGGAGAGCTTGGTTCGGATCATGACGTGGTCTTTTTTTAGTTGTGATAAGTGTGGGGAGATAAGGTCGAGCGGTCAGGCGTGGCGTTGAACGAGCGTACCCAGCGGATCCCGATGGCGGCGATGGCGTAAGTCAGCGCCACCAGCCAGAAGCTGTGAGCCAGGCCGACCAGGCCCATGCCGATCCCGCCAAGGACGACACCGAGCAGAGCGCCAGCCTTTGCCGCGCTGTTGCCCAGGCCGAGCGCGAAGCCCTGCTGGTTTTCGGAAATGGTGTTGGCGATCAGTGCATAGGCGACGGGCAGCAGGGCGCCTTGCCAGAGGCCCCAGACGAGGCGACTGACGAGAAACCCCAGCCATTCGTTGGCCAATGCCGTGGCCGCCAGCGTCAGGGCACACAGCCAGGCCACGCCTTCGATGACGCGCAAGGTGTGGGCCGGCTGCCAGCGGTCGAACAGACGTCCCCACAGCGGTGCGGAAATGGCCAGGGTCGCGGCGCTCGCCGCGTAGGTGGCGCCGATCAGCCAGCTTGGGGCATGCAGAATGTTCGCGACGTACAGCGCGTAGAACGACTGCGGCATCATCTTCGCGGCCTGAATCAAGACGATCACCAACAGGATTCCACCGAGCCAGCCTTTGGGCAGGGCAACCGGTTCAACCGCTTTTTTCTTCGTGATCCGAGCCTTGTCGGCCGGCAGGAAAAAACTCCCCAGTGCGCACAGCAGGCAAATCGCCGTCGCGCCATAACAGAGCAGGGCAAACCCCGAGACGTCCATCAGCCAGCCACCCAGCACGGGGCCGATCAATGAGCCGACGGCGGTGGCCGATTGCAGGCGGGCCAGGGTTTGACCCCGTCTTGAACTGTCGCAGCAGGCCAGGGCGTAGGCTTGCGCGGCAGCGAGAAAACCGGCCAATGCGCCTTGCATCACGCGAATACCCACCAGCAGCCACGGGTCGAGGGTGATGGCCGCCAACCCTTGGCACAGCGCGAGTGCCAGCAACGCCCGGACAATCATCGGTTTGTGCCCGGTGCGATCACCCAACCGGCCCCACATGGGCGTCAGGAGCATGGCCGCCAGCATCGGACCGGCATAGACCATCGCCGATAACAGCGCGGTGTAGCCGGCGCCCTCCGGCCCGAGCAGATGCTGGATCTGCAAGGGCCAGAACGGGCCGCTCATTTCCATTGCGCCCATGGAGACAAACTGGATGACGATCAGTAGTCGCAAAGCGCGACCGTCAGCGAGCATGGGCGTTTGGTCGCAGCGGGTTACTCAGGCGTCCGACGATGTCTGCATGACTGTCGAGCAAGCGCATGCGCATGAACGATTTGGCGGGCCAATCCTGTTCCAGCAAGGCCTGGCGCTCGCTTTCCCAACGTGCCGGTTCAACGCGCTCGCGCAAGGTCTCGAAGCATTGCGCAACTTGCGATGCCAATTTCTCCCAAAGGATATTTTCCGGCACATTCCAGTGGCGGGCACAGAGCAACGTCAGCTCACCAAGGTGGCACATGAAGGTGGTGTGCAGGAGTTTGTCGCGGACAAAACCGGAGTCGTCATACAGGGTCATTTTCGGATCGTGCAACTGGATATCCAGACCCTTGGCGTGCAGGGTTTTACGATCGATACGAACGTCGCCGAAATCACGCAACAGCAGCCGATTCAACTGCCCATCAGCGCCCATCACCATGAAACTGTTTTGCTGATGCGCTTCGAACGCCACCCCATACATCAAATAAATGCCCAACAGACTCGGTACGGCAATCGACAGGTAATCATCGAAGAACGCCAGCATGGCCTTGCTATCGTCACTGCCCTGAGCCAGTTTTACCCAATCACGCAGCAACGGTTGTTCAAATTCGTTGACGGCGAACAGGCTGCCGACCGGCACCGCCAACTCGCCTTCTTGCAGGAGGGTAAGCGGGTTATCGCGATACAGCACAGCAACATGCCGGGAGCGCTCGTCATCGGTCGGCAGGGGGGCGTAGTGCACGCCGATGCGCTCTGGAACGATGTTCAGCAGACGCTGAATCTGCGGCTCTTGATCGAGAATATCCAATACCAGTTGGCTGATGCGCGGACCCATCCGGGCGGAGCGCGGCGACACGGTGCGCTGCACGCTGGTCAGTCGCAAAGCCACCGGCAGTTTGACCATCGGTGCCACGCGACTGGCCTGCGGCAGGACCGTGCGGAACGACATGGTCGGGTGACCGGTAAACGCCACGATGTCAGTGATGATCAGCAGGTTATCGGCGATCTCGTTGGCGAACGAATGCGGCAGCTCTTCATGGGCTTGCCATGGGTGCGACGGGAGCGGGAGATAGTCCTTTGCTTCCAGACCCAGCTGCTGCAAATGGCGTTGCAATTGCTCGGCGGCCTGTGGGAAGTGACCTTGCCACCAGTCCCAGTAATCGGCGGTGCCAGCCAGCGCTTCGACGTGTGCGTACTGGCGGTGCAGGGCGCACAGCACGATCGGAAAACTGGCTTCGAATTCAGGCGAGAAAGCGATGACCTGCGCTGCGCTCAAGCCCAGTTTGGTCTTGTAGTTCGGGTGCCATGGATGGCCGAGCGTGCCCCATTGTTCGAGCAATGACGTAGGGTTCTGGTGGCCGGGGCCGGCTTTGAGCCAAGCGAGCAGATTATCCTCGTACTCGGTGTCGATCTGCTCTCTCAGGCGCTCGGTCCATCCATGGTGAAACGCCAGGCACAGGGTGTCGTTGCTGAAGCTGTCATCCAGCTCCCGGGCCAGACGTTCCAGTACCTGCGGGGAGGCTGGCGGGTTGAGCTGAGTGCTCAGGTGTGCGAGCAGTTCGCTGGGCAACTGGATTTTTTGGGGCAGTCTGTCGGGAGTATGCAAGACGATGCTGCCGCGTACGTCCCAGCTGTTCATTCTGCCGCCGGACAAGTGCTCGAAGCAAAGATGCGCGCCATCGCCAAGTGGCAGCCAGCAGCGGCTAGAGTCGTCGTATTCGCAGGTGTCAGGGTTGATCAGATCTTCACGAAACAGCGCCTGGATCAGGCGTTGGAAACAGCGTTGGGCGGCGGGCTCCAGGGCATTGCTCAAATGATCGAGCGTGATGCGGTGGGACTGGAAAGCCTGCGTGCCAAGAGCTTCGCTCCAGTGAGCGAGCAATTGTTGCTGTTTTTGCGTATAGCCGCGCATCAGGTCCGACTCCTTCTGGACAATTGTTTAGCTGAAAGCGCGCAGAGAATACCGGCTTGAAAAAATAATGCAAATGATAGTGGTTCATATTTAGAGTTTGGGAAATGTCCTTCAGATGCGTGCCTGTGGTTTGCTCAAGACGACGTACTGCTCGCCCACCTTATGCGCATAGCGCTCCACGACTTGCTGACACAACGCCACGATTTCTTCGACCCATTCCACGCCAACCCGCCACGACACCACCACCTGCAAATTCGGTGGCCGCTGATCGATGGCCAGCAAGGTCAATTCCCCCCGCGCCAATTCCTCGGCCACCAGCACCGGCGGTAACGCGCCAATGCCGAAGCCGTCCCTCAGCAAACGGGTAATCGCCGACACTGAATTCACGCAGTTCAGCCGTGGCGCCATGACCCCGTTGGCCTGCATCAGGCTCAAGATATCCTGATGAGGATGGGAGTTTTTCGAATAGGTGATGATCCGCTCCCGCGCCAGGTCGGCGACACCTGAATACTCGCGGTTGTAGATGGAATTGCTGGCGACGATCCAGCCCATCGGATGACTGGCCAGCTCCAGGCTACGCACGCTTTCCTGGCGCAACAGGTCGGTTTGCAGGATCAGATCGAGAAAGCCTTTTTGCAGCTGATCGCAGAGGTTGAGCGCGGTATCGGCCACCAGTTCGATTTCCACTAGCGGATAGTGATCCATCATCTGCGCCACCAACGGGCTGAGCCAGGTGTGGATCACGGTGTCCATGACGCCAATCCGGATCCGCCCGACCTTACTCGAACGCGTCTCGATCGACTGCTTGAGCGCCTGCATCGTATCCATCATCTGCTCGGCGTATTCGAGCACTTTCAAGCCTTCGGGTGTCAGGCTCACACCGCGGGAATCGCGTAGAAACAGCTTCACCCCGAGCTCGCCTTCGAGCACGGCAATGCGGCTGGAAATCGACGCCTGGGTGGTGAAGAGTTTGTCTGCCGTCAGGCGGAAACTCTTGAGTCGGGCGACCCAGACAAAGGTCTCGAGAAACTTCAGGTTCATGGGATCAGCTCTTGGGGCTTAGCCCGTCGGATAAGGTTTTCTTATGTCTAGGGCGGGGTTTTATTAGTTGGACGCAGCAGGGCCGGCGGCCCAAAAATCGGCACATCCGGTTCCCACGATAGGCGTCGTCGGGGCTCAGAACAATACCAATAAAATTTGCACGGAGACTTGCCATGAGTGCGCCCGACACCCTCATTCCCAAAGCCACGGCTCGCCCGGGACCCTTCGATTGGTACCACAACATCAATAAGCAGGAACGTCGTACGTTCTGGAGCTGCAAGATCGGCTATGGCCTGGACGGCATGGACACCCAGATGCTCAGTTTCGTGGTGCCGACCCTGATTGCCATGTGGGGCATCACCACTGGCGAAGCCGGGCTGATTCACACCAGCACCCTGATCGCTTCGGCTATCGGTGGCTGGGTGGCGGGGATTCTCTCTGACCGCATCGGCCGGGTGCGCACCCTGCAACTGACGGTGCTCTGGTTCGCGTTCTTCACCTTCCTCTGCGGCTTCGCCCAGAACTACGAACAACTGTTGATCAGCCGCACGTTGATGGGCTTTGGTTTCGGCGGTGAATGGACCGCTGGCGCGGTGTTGATGGGCGAAGTGATTCGCGCCAAGGACCGTGGCAAAGCCGTCGGCATGGTGCAATCGGGTTGGGCGTTGGGTTGGGGGCTGACGGCGATTCTGTATGCGCTGCTATTTTCCGTATTACCGCCGGAAGACGCCTGGCGGGCATTGTTCATCCTTGGCATCGTGCCGGCGGTTTTCGTGATCTTCGTCCGCCGCCTGGTCAAGGACCCGGAAATCTACCGCGAAGCCAAAGCCAAGGAAGAGCCAAGCAACCCGGCCAAGTTCTACGAGATTTTCGCCCCGGGCATCCTTTTCACCACGATCCGCGCGTCGATCCTGACCACCGGCGCGCTCGGCGGTTACTACGCGATCACTTCCTGGCTGCCGACGTTTCTGAAAAACGAACGGGGCTTGAGCGTACTCGGCACCGGTGGCTATCTGGCGATGGTGATCGTCGGGTCCTACGTCGGGTACGTGATCAGCGCGTATTTGACTGACATCCTTGGTCGTAAAAAGAATTTCATTCTGTTCGCGGTCGGCTCATTCACCATTGTTCTGCTGTACACCCAATTGCCCGTCAGCAACGGCGTGATGCTCTGGCTGGGTTTCCCCCTGGGCTTCTTCGCTTCGGGGATCTTCAGCGGCATGGGCGCGTTTTTGACTGAGCTGTTTCCGACGCGGATTCGCGGCTCGGGCCAGGGTTTTTGCTACAACATTGGTCGGGCATTGGCGGCGTTGTTCCCGCTGTTGATCGGCTTGCTCAGCCAGAAGGTGCCACTGAGTGTGGGAATCGGGGCCTTCGCGGCGGTGTCCTACGGGGTAGTGATCCTGGCGGCCCTGAGCCTGCCGGAAACCCGTGGCAAGCAACTCGACACTCAATAACCGAATATCCGGTAACTGATAATCTGAGGGGCATATGTCCTTCAGCTAAGAAGATAAAAGCCTACAGGAGCGTTCACCGTGAACCGCCTGCTATTGAACTGCGACATCGGCGAGAGTTTCGGTAACTGGACCATGGGTCTGGATGCCGAGGTCATGCCCTTCATCGACTGCGCCAACATCGCTTGTGGCTTCCACGCCGGCGACCCGAGCATCATGCGCAAGACCGTCAGCCTGGCCCTGAGCCGCGGCGTGCAGATCGGCGCCCATCCGGCCTATCAGGATCTGGTGGGGTTCGGTCGTCGATCCATGGCTTACACCGCCCAGGAACTGCAGGACCTGTTGCATTACCAGATCGGCGCCCTCGACGGCATCTGCCGGGCGCAGGGCGGGCGAGTGAGTTACGTCAAACCCCACGGCGCGATGTACAACGACATGATGGCCAACCCGGCGCAACTTCGCGCTGTGATTCAGGCCGTGGCAGCCTATGATCGGAGCTTGCCGTTGATGCTGATGGCGACCCGCGACAACCGTGCCGCGCAGCAACTTGGCGATGAATTTGGCGTGACGTTGTGGTTCGAAGCCTTCGCCGATCGCGCTTACGATAGCGCAGGCAGGCTGGTTTCTCGGCAACTGCCGGGCGCCGTGCATCACGATCCCGAGAAAATCATCGAACAGGCGTTGATCATTGCCCGCGGTGACAACCTCACGGCCAGCGATGGCAGCGCCTTGCACTTGCAGGCCAACACCTTGTGCGTACACGGCGATAACGCCAGTTCGGTGGCCGCCGTGCAGCGCATTCGCGAAGCCTTGAATCAGCAGAGCGCATCATGAAACCACGGGTGGAAGTGGTGGCGCTGGATTGCCTGATGGTGCGTCTGTTCGATGAAATCAGCGAAGCCAACATGCCGTGGATGCTCGCCGCCAGCGAGCGTTTGCGAGAAGCGTTCGCCAGCCATTTGATCGATCTGGTGCCGTCCTACACGACGTTGATGGTGCATTACGATTTGATGTCGCTGAATCCGGCCCAGGCGCGGGAATTGATTGCTGAAGCCTTGATCGATCTGTCCCCCAACGCTCGCACTAGCGGTAAATGCCATGTGTTGCCGGTCTGGTATGACTTGAGTGTCGGCCCGGAACTGACGTTGCTGTCTCAGCGCAGTGGATTAACGGTGGAGGAGGTGATCCGTCGCCACAGCGAACATGAGTATCAGGTGTTCGCATTGGGCTTCGCACCGGGGTTCGCTTTCATGGGATTGGTGGAGGAAATATTGGCTGCACCGCGTATGAATACTCCGCGCAAAAAAGTGGCTGCCGGCAGTGTGGGTATCGCCGAACGCCAGACGGCCGCTTATCCGGTGGTGTCCCCCGGCGGCTGGAACCTGATCGGCCGCACCCCGGCCAAATTGTTCGACCGCGAGCGCGACGGCTACAGCCTGATGCAACCGGGCGACACCGTGCGCTTCGAAGCAGTCAGCCATGCCGAGTTCATCAATCTGGGCGGTGATGACACGCCGTTGGAGGCCCTGGCATGAGCCGACTGACGATTGAAGCAAGTACGCCCTTGTGTCTGTTGCAGGATGCCGGGCGATTCGGCGTGCGGCATTTGGGCGTGACCCAGGGCGGGGCGGCGGATTGGCGATCGATGTCGTGGGCCAATTGGCTGCTGGGCAATGGGCTGGATGCATCGGTGATTGAAATCACCCTTGGCGGGTTTACGGTCGTTGCCCAGGAAGATTGCGTGCTGGCGTTGGCCGGAGCGGATCTGGGGGCGCAGTTGGATGGCGAGGCATTGGCACCGTGGCGCAGTTTTAGGCTGAACAAAGGTCAGCAATTGCAATTCACTCAGCCGCTGCTTGGTGCTCGGGCTTATTTGGCAGCCCCGGGCGGATTTGATGCGCCAAAGGTGTTGGGCAGTAGCGCAACGGTGGTCCGTGAGGAACTCGGTGGGCTGGATGGCATGGGGCGGGCGTTGGCCAAAGATGCGCAGTTGAGCTATTCGGGGAGTTCGCTGCTACTACTGGGGGAGTTGGCGCCCGAACAAGTGCCGAATTTCAAACTCAATGCGCCGCTGGACTTGGTGCTCGGTGCTCAGATCGGCGAGTTCAGCGGGCAGAGTTTGTTCGACGCGTTCAACAGCGTCTGGACCCTCGACAGCCGCGCCGACCGCATGGGTATTCGCCTGTTGGGAACGGCGTTGCAGTATCAGGGCAAGCCGATGATTTCCGAAGGCATCCCGCTGGGCGCGGTCCAGGTGCCGCCGGACGGGCAGCCGATTGTGCTGCTCAATGATCGACAGACCATTGGCGGTTATCCGCGACTGGGGGCGTTGACGCCGTTGGCATTGGCGCGATTGGCGCAGTGTTTGCCGGGGACGAAGGTGCGGTTGAAGCCGGTGGTGCAGGATGTCGCTCATCGGGAACACGTTGAGTATTTGCGGCGATTCCTGAATAGCTAAAAGCTTCGCGAGCAAGCCCGCTCCCACATTTGATCTCCAGCGGACACAGAGTTTGTGTACGACGAATATCCAATGTGGGAGCGGGCTTGCTCGCGAAGGCGGCATCACAGACAACAACAATCTTTACTTGGACAAAAACCGCATCCCTTCCTCCAACCCCCGCAACGTCAGCGGATACATCTGGTCATCGATCAAATCCCGCACGATATTGGTCGACGAGGTATAGCCCCAGGTGTCTTTCGGGTACGGGTTGATCCAGATGAGCTTCTTGTACTTTTCCTTGAAGCGCTGCATCCACACGTAACCGGCTTCTTCGTTCCAGTGCTCGACACTGCCACCGGCCTGGGTGATTTCATAGGGCGCCATGGCGGCGTCGCCGATGAAGATCACTTTGTAGTCGGCGCCGTACTTGTGCAGCAGGTCCTGGGTGGCGGTGCGCTCGGAGGTACGGCGCATGTTGTTTTTCCACACCGATTCATAAATAAAGTTGTGGAAGTAGAAGTACTCCAGATGCTTGAACTCGGTCTTGCAGGCCGAGAACAGTTCTTCGCAGATCTTCACGTGGGCGTCCATCGAGCCGCCGATGTCGAACAGCAGCAACAACTTGACGGTGTTGCGGCGCTCCGGACGCATCTGGATGTTCAGCAGCCCGGCATCGCGCGCGGTGTGGTCGATGGTGCCGTCGATGTCCAGTTCTTCGGCTGCGCCCTGACGAGCAAATTTACGCAGGCGCCGCAGGGCGACTTTGATGTTGCGCGTGCCCAGTTCGACCGAATCGTCGAGGTTTTTGTACTCTCTCTGATCCCAGACTTTGACCGCTTTGCCTTGACGCTTGCCGGCGTCGCCGACCCGAATGCCTTCGGGGTTGAAGCCGCCGGAGCCGAACGGGCTGGTGCCGCCGGTGCCGATCCACTTGTTGCCGCCGGCATGGCGTTCTTTCTGTTCTTCCAGGCGCTTTTTGAACTCTTCGATCAGCTTGTCCAGCCCACCCAGGGACTGGATCGCGGCCCGCTCTTCATCGGTCAGGGAACGTTCGAATTCCTTGCGCAGCCAGTCTTCCGGGATTAATGCCTGGAGGTGATCGTCGAGCTTTTCCAGGCCATTGAAATAGGCACCGAACGCCCGGTCGAACTTGTCGAAATGCTTTTCGTCCTTCACCAGAATCGCCCGTGACAAGTAATAGAACTCGTCCATGTCGGCGAAGGTCACGCGCTGTTTCAGCGCGTTGATCAGGTCCAGCAGCTCACGTACCGAGACCGGCACCTTGGCTGCACGCATTTCATTGAACAGGTTGAGCAGCATGGCGATCGCCTCTCTCTATCGGGGCTTAGCGAGAGCCGCGACGGCTCATGAACGCCAGGCGCTCAAGCAATTGCACGTCTTGTTCGTTCTTAACCAGGGCGCCTGCCAGTGGCGGAATGGCCTTGGTCGGATCGCGCTCGCGCAGCACCGCTTCGCCGATGTTGTCGGCCATCAACAACTTCAGCCAGTCCACCAGTTCAGAGGTCGATGGCTTCTTCTTCAGGCCCGGCACTTTGCGCACATCGAAGAACACGTCCAGCGCTTCGCTGACCAGGTCTTTCTTGATATTCGGGTAGTGCACGTCGACGATCCGTTGCATCGTGACGCGATCCGGGAAGGCGATGTAGTGAAAGAAGCAGCGGCGCAGGAAGGCGTCCGGCAGCTCTTTCTCGTTGTTGGAGGTAATGATGATGATCGGGCGCTTCTTGGCCTTGATGGTCTCGTCGATCTCGTAAACGTAGAACTCCATCTTGTCGAGTTCTTGCAGCAGGTCGTTAGGAAACTCGATGTCGGCCTTGTCGATTTCGTCGATCAGCAGAATCACCCGCTCTTCGGACTCGAAAGCTTCCCAGAGCTTGCCCTTTTTCAGGTAATTGCGAACGTCGTGGACCTTCTCCGTACCCAGCTGCGAGTCCCGCAGGCGACTGACCGCGTCGTACTCGTACAAACCTTGATGTGCCTTGGTGGTGGACTTGATGTGCCAGGTAATCAACTTGGCGCCGAAGGACTCGGCCAGTTGCTCGGCGAGCATGGTCTTGCCGGTGCCCGGCTCGCCCTTGACCAGCAGTGGCCGCTCCAGAGTAATAGCGGCGTTGACCGCCAGCTTCAGGTCATCGGTGGCGACGTAGGCCTGGGTGCCTTCGAACTTCATCTGCTAATCCTCGAACGGTAACGCCGACCTGAACGAGGCAGGGCGGGGCGCAATAAATTGTCAGGCTCGACTATAACGCGCTGCCCGGTCGACTGTGAACGCAGACGACTTATTCAGTCTCTGAATGGGGCGTCACATCTTGACTCAGTCCGTATCCGGCTTGGGTCGTTCGTACTGGGCATTGAACGCCTGAATGAAACCATTACGTAAAATCTGCAAAAACGCCTCGAATGCGCTGATATCTTTCTGATGTACGCTGCCTCTGAGCTGGACGCGCGTCGCGAACTGGTTTTTCGGTTGATTCTTCAACACATTCTCGGTACCACCGACGAGTGCTTCCCAGATGGAGCGAAAAATCCCTTTGTCTTTGTTCTCCACGTCCTGTTGCCAATTGAACACATCGACGTCCCGCAATAGCGGCTTGATGTAGCCAGTGAGTTGGCCCTTGTTGGCTTCGGCTTCAATAACCACGTCACCATGGCCGGAATTGAAGTCGAACTTGCCGTAAGCCGAGGCGAAGTCATTCATGCGTTTGAGTTCAAGGTTCTTGGCGCGCAGGCGGAATTCGAAGTCTTCGAAATTGCTAAATGGATCAAAGGTCGCCAGGGTTTCCAGCGGTGCATGCCCCAGCAACAGCGCTTTGCCATCGAAACGGGCGTCGCGTTTACCTTTGGTATCGACCACATTCGTCAGGTTGTAAATGCTGGCATTAACCTGGGTGGCATTCATGTTCACCGGCGGTTTTGAATTGAAGTTTCGAAAGGTGACCCGCCCGTCGTTGATCCGCACTTCGTTCAGGGTTATCGGCAGCAATTTTTCCAATTGTGCCCGCCAGTCGGTGCCCTGACCGGTCTGGGAGTTTTTCTTGGTGGCACCGTCGACGAAATTCACCTCGGGTTTGTCGAACTGCGCCTCGGCCACCACGGCATGGTCGTACCAGAGCGAGTGCCAGCTGACGGAGAGGTCAATCAAGGGGGCGTTGACGAAAGGTACGGGGACCTTGCCATTGACCTTGACGATTTTCAGTCCGTTGATTTTGTAAGCACCGCGCCACAGGGCCAGGTCTACATCGGTAATCTGCCCGCTGTAGTCACCCATGTCCGCCAGTTTCTCGTTGAGGTAATCGCGCACCATGTAGGGCAGGGCAATGTGCAGGGCAACCAGCAGCACAACAAGGCCGGCGAGGGTCCACAGGGGCCAACTGTATCGACGCTTCATGGCGGCAAATCTCTGGCGGTATAAAGCGATTGACTGCGGGGCTAAGCGGACGTTCGACTGACTGGACGACCACGGGTAACAGGCATACCTTGGACAGCTAATTCAACGCTGTATAAGGACCCAGCCATGAGCCGTATTTATGCTGACAACGCCCATTCCATTGGCAATACGCCGCTGGTGCAAATCAACCGTATCGCCCCGCGCGGTGTCACCATCCTGGCCAAGATCGAAGGGCGCAACCCCGGTTATTCGGTCAAGTGCCGGATCGGCGCGAACATGATCTGGGAGGCCGAAAGCAGCGGTAAACTCAAGCCCGGCATGACCATCATCGAACCGACTTCGGGCAATACCGGCATCGGCCTGGCGTTCGTTGCCGCCGCCCGCGGTTATCGACTGGTATTGACCATGCCCGCATCCATGAGCATCGAACGGCGCAAGGTGCTCAAAGCCCTTGGCGCCGAACTGGTGTTGACGGAGCCGGCCAAAGGCATGAAAGGCGCGATCGAGAAGGCCGCCGAAATCCTCGCCAGTGATCCATCGACCTACTACATGCCGGCGCAGTTCGAAAACCCGGCCAACCCGGCCATCCACGAAAAAACCACCGGGCCGGAAATCTGGAATGACACCGACGGTGCCGTCGACGTACTGGTGGCGGGTGTCGGAACAGGTGGAACCATTACCGGAGTTTCGCGGTATATCAAGAATACCCAGGGCAAGCCGATAATCTCGGTGGCGGTGGAGCCGCTGGTGTCTCCAGTGATAACCCAGACAATCGCCGGGGAAGAGATCAAACCGAGCCCTCACAAAATCCAGGGCATCGGCGCTGGTTTTGTGCCGAAGAACCTGGACCTGTCGATGGTCGATCGGGTCGAACTGGTCAGCGACGATGAGTCCAAGGCGATGGCCCTGCGCCTGATGCAGGAAGAGGGGATTTTGAGCGGTATCTCGTGCGGTGCCGCCATGGCGGTGGCTGTGCGGTTGGCGGAAACCCCGGAAATGCAGGGTAAGACCATCGTGGTGATCCTGCCCGATTCTGGCGAGCGCTACCTGTCGAGCATGCTGTTCAGTGATTTGTTCACCGAACAGGAGAATAAACAGTAGGAGCTGCCGAACGTTCGGGCCGCGTTCGGACGATCTTTTGAATCTTGCTTTTGATTCTCGTCTGAAAGGGGGGTGATTCAGGTCAGCCCCCGTTCAGGTACCTTGTGTTAATAAGTGTTTATTGCGTAATCCTTAACACTGAATGTGAGTTATGCGGGTTTTTCCCGAGGCCGGTAATGTGGATCATGGCCGACTGCCACGTCGGGTAAATGGCGTTGTGCAAAGTTACCTACTATCAAGGAGTTGTAGATGAACTTTTCCTTTGTGGCGAAGGCGTCGGTGTTGTTGCTGTTTCTCGGCAGCACACTCTATGTGCACTTGCGTGGCAAAGCGCGTTTGCCGGTTCTGCGTCAGTTCGTCAATCACTCGGCCCTGTTTGCACCCTATAACGCCCTGATGTACCTGTTCTCCAGCGTGCCATCCAAACCCTACCTGGACCGCAGCAAGTTCCCCGAACTGGATGTGCTCAAGGACAATTGGGAAGTTATTCGCGACGAAGCCATGCACTTGTTTGACGAGGGTTTTATTCGCGCCGCCGAAAAGAACAACGACGCCGGTTTCGGCTCGTTCTTCAAAAAGGGTTGGAAGCGCTTCTATCTCAAGTGGTACGACAGACCGCTGCCATCGGCCGAAATCATGTGCCCGAAAACCGTGGCGTTGGTCAGCAGTATTCCCAATGTCAAAGGCGCGATGTTTGCGCTACTGCCCGGTGGCAGTCACCTCAACCCGCATCGCGACCCATTCGCCGGCTCCCTGCGTTATCACCTGGGGCTGTCGACGCCGAATTCCGATCATTGCCGCATCTTCGTCGACGGTCAGGTTTATGCCTGGCGTGATGGCGAAGATGTGATGTTCGATGAGACCTACGTGCACTGGGTCAAGAACGAAACCGAGCAAACCCGGGTCATCCTGTTTTGCGACATCGAGCGACCGCTGAGCAACCGTCTTATGACCCGCATCAACCGCTCGATAAGCGGCTTGCTGGGGCGCGCCACTGCACCCCAGAACCTTGACGATGAACGCGTTGGCGGGATCAACCAGGTCTATGCCTGGAGCAAGCGCTTCAGCGACAAAATCAGCGGTATGGTCAAACAGTGGAAGCGTCGTAACCCCAAGGCCTACCGCGTACTGCGGCCGGTGCTGGCGGTGGTGGTGTTGACGTTGTTGGGGTATTGGTTGTTTGGTTGAAGTCGATTACTGAATGAAAAAACCGCTCCTTGGGAGCGGTTTTTTGTGCCCGCAAGTTTTAGGGACGCCCGGCGAGCAGACTAGGCTCTTCAGTTTCGGTACCCGTCGCAACAACCTGCAGAATGCGCCGCTGACTGGCTGTCAGCTCTACAGCAATGGTTTTATTTTCTGTTGGGGGCGAGCTTTTCCTTGTGGGGGACTTTTTAATCACTTTGCGCATATTCCCTCCGCTATTGGTTATTAATTGAACAGTTTTCACGATACTAGGCTCTCCACAGCTTTGACAAGTCGGTCCTCAGCATCGAAGTAAAAGCCGAGTTGTTGATAAATAGAAATCGCACCCTCCAGCGGCTCCTGAACCTCGATGAACCTGCCGCCGATCATTTGGGCGTACTGTTCAATGACCAATATGGCCAATGGCGCAATACGGTTCTTTAGAGGATGGACCTCTCTTGGACGTCCCTCCAATCGCACGATACGGATTCGTCGCCGGCTGTTGTTTGGGTTTGCGAAGCATAGTCCGCACAGTTCTTCATCGAACCAGATGGCGATGTCCAATGCCAATGGCTCCCTCGCTTTCCACCCAACAACCTCATTCCATGAAAAGTGTGGATCATCCCAGAGCTCACAAGCATCCAGTGCCTGCGTGTCGATCGCTTCGAAGCGTACCCTGGATAAGTCGAGGGCCGTTGGGCCGGCTAGCTCCAGTTCATGTTGCAGTTGGGCAGTACTAATACCAGCCAGCTTTCTAGCCCTTGACCGATACAACTGATACCGAAGATGAGTCCGTTCCCTGGGCATTTGATCTCTTGCATTCCATGTCCCCCATCATGGGCGATTCCATTTCTCCCAGAGTAAGCAGCACTTCCCTGGCTGTCTTTACTGGCCCTTTGTCCAAGTCATTGCAATCCATGTCACACGGTGGTTATAGTCGGCCCTCGGTGGTTTCCTGAACCACCCCTTCACCCATCAAAAAAGATCAGCCCATGTCAGCTTCCCCCATCAACGCGGTAGTCGATTCAGCGGTCAACGCTGGCGTCGTGCCGTGCGGGAATCAGCAGCCTGCGCAGATCAGTCATTACCCCCCACCTGTCAGTAGCACGCCGGTGTGCGCAGTTGTATCACCGCCAGGCGTTGGCTTTTCGGGCTGATCAGCTTTTTTCTGCTGTTCCCATGCCCATCTGAAAAGCGCCTGAAAAAACTACTGAATTTCAGCTTCGGCTGAGTTGGCTTTTTGCCTGACTACAGGTGGTATTCATGTTTGTCCTTTCGAAAAAATCCGCGCTCGCGGCGGCGTCCACGAGCCTGTTCGTTTTGCTGTGGAGCAGCGGGGCGATCTTCTCCAAATGGGGCCTGGCCCATGCGTCACCCTTTGCCTTTCTGCTGGTTCGCTTCGCCATCGCCCTGTGCGGGTTGGTGCTGCTGGCACCGTTACTCAAGTTGAAACTGCCCAAGGGCGGCAAGCCGATGTTGTATGCGATGGCCACGGGTGTGGTGTTGCTGGGGGCTTATCAGATTTTCTATCTGCTGGCTCTGGACCTGAAAGTCACACCGGGCATGATGGCAACCATCATGGGCGTGCAACCGATTCTCACGGTAGTGATCATGGAGCGGCACCGATCAATAAGCCGGATCTTCGGTCTGGCGCTAGGCTTGGCCGGGTTGATCATGGTGGTCTATCAGGGCATCGGTCTGGCCGGCATGTCTTTGGCGGGCATGCTCTTCGGTTTGCTGGCGCTGGCGAGCATGACCTTCGGCTCGATCATGCAGAAACGCATCACCGATAATCCCCTCGGCACACTGCCGGTGCAGTATCTGGCGGGGTTGTTGCTTTGCGGGATCTTCGTGCCGTTCCAGCCGTTTCACGTCGAACACAGCACAGGATTCATCGTGCCGGTGTTGTGGATGGGGTTGGTGGTATCAGTGCTGGCGACACTGCTGCTGTATCGGCTGATTGCACGAGGCAATCTGGTGAATGTCACTAGCCTGTTTTACCTGGTGCCGGCGGTGACGGCGGTCATGGACTTCCTGATTTTTGGCAACCGCCTGGCGGCATTGAGTATGCTCGGCATGCTGCTGATTATCATTGGTCTGGTGTTCGTCTTCCGTAAAACTGCTTGAGTCAAACAAGGCCCGGAGCATTGCTTCGGGCACCGTTCTCACATTGGATCTTCGTCGTGACACCGATCCATTGTGGGAGCGAGCTTGCTCGCGATGGCATTGTCAGCAGCACTACCGAGCAACTACTTCAACCGGTTTCACCACCGCCGGCTTCAACACCAACCACAACGCCACCGCTATCAACACCCCGCCATAAAGATGCGCCATCGACAACGGCTCATCCAGCAGCAGCGCCCCCCACAACACGCCGAACGGCGGGATCATGAACGTCACGGTCATGGATTTCACCGGGCCAACCGAAGTCAGCAAACGGAAGTAAATAATGTAGGCAAAGGCCGTGCAGACCAAACCCAACCCCAGCAACGACAACCAGACATTCCAGCCGCCCCAGCTCGCCGGTGGCTGGCTGATCACGCTGTAGCCAAACAACGGCAGCAACAACAACGTCGCGCCGAGCATGCTGCCCAGCGCTGAAAGGCGACTGTCGAGGCCGCCGGCATGGTCGAGCCAGCGCCGGGCGAGGAACCCGGCAAAGCCATAGCAGGTGGTGGCCATCAGACACGCGAGTGCGCCCATCAGCAGTTCCAGGTTGAACGCCACTGGCCCGGCCCTGGTGAGGATGCCGACGCCGAACAGGCCGAGAAATACCCCGCCCAACTTGGCGGCGGTGAGTTTTTCATGGAAGAACAGGCCCCCGATCAATACCCCCATCAAAGGCGTGGTTGCGTTGAAAATCGCCGAGTAACCGGCCGGCAGCACTTGGGCGGCCACGGAATAGAGGGTTGCTGGAATCCCGGAGTTGATCATCCCGAGCAGCATCACCGTCTTGAGCTTGCCTTTGAAATCCCAGCTAATGCGCATCAGCCCAAGGATCACCAGCAGCCCGACGGCGGCAATCGACACGCGAAAAAAAGCTGTGGGGATTGTGCCAATCACTGGGGCAATAACGCGCATGAACAGAAAGCTCGCACCCCAAATGGCGGCAAGCGACAACATACGCAGGATATCGACGGGGTTCACAGCACTTTCCTTCCTTGATTGGCGCGCAAGTGTCGCGCCAGTCAGGGCACAAGGCAATGGTTGCGTTGCGTCACACAGGGCCACTAAGCTCAGGCTCCAACGACAAGAACAGCCGCCGAGGTTTTACCTATGCCGCAGCAATGGCCAGCCGCCGACATCGCCCGAATGATCCTCGATGGCTTTGACGATTACCGTGAGCATTTCCGTCAGATCACCGACGGCGCCCGAACCCGCTTCGAGCAGGCCCAGTGGCAGGAAACGCAAGTCGCGTCGGCGGCGCGAATCAACCTCTATGAAGAAAAGGTCGGCGAAACGGTAGGGCGCTTGCATGCGTCGTTCGCGACCGAGGTGCTGATGGATGTCAGCAACTGGCCGCTGGTCAAAAGCGCTTACATCAGCCTGATCGACCTGCGCTTCGACGATGAACTGTCCGAGACCTGGTACAACTCGATTTTCTGCGGCCTGTTCAGCCACGACCTGATCAGCGACGGCTGCATGTTTATCCACACCACGCGGCCGAGCCTGCGCCGGGCCCGGGCCGCGCAAACCCGCACCTACAAGCCGCAGGGGCAGTTGTCGGGCATGCTCACGAGCATCTTTGCCGACTACCGATTCAGCGAAGATTACGCCGATCTGCCCGGCGACCTGCGCCGCCTTGAAGCGCAGTTGCGCGAGAACCTGCCGGACTGGGTCTGCAAGGACCCGGAGCTGAGTGTCGAGCTGTTTTCCTCGGTGCTTTATCGCAACAAGGGTGCGTACCTGGTGGGGCGCATTTACACCCCCGACGAGCAATGGCCGCTGGTGATTCCGCTGCTGCACCGCGAAGGCCGGGGCATCCAGATCGATGCGCTGATCACCGACGAGGCGGAAGTGTCGATCATCTTCTCCTTCACCCGTTCGTACTTCATGGTCGATGTGCCGGTGCCAGCGGAATTCATCGGCTTTCTCAAGCGCATCCTGCCGGGCAAGCACATCGCCGAGCTATACACCTCGATCGGCTTCTACAAGCATGGCAAGTCCGAGTTTTATCGGGCGCTGATCAATCACCTGGCCAACACCGACGATCAGTTCATCATGGCCCCCGGCGTGCGCGGCATGGTCATGAGCGTGTTTACCCTGCCGGGCTTCAACACCGTTTTCAAGATCATCAAAGACCGCTTCTCACCGTCGAAAAACGTCGACCGCGCCACGGTGATCGAGAAGTATCGCCTGGTGAAAAGCGTCGACCGGGTCGGGCGCATGGCCGATACCCAGGAGTTCGCCGACTTCCGTTTTCCCTTGAGCAAGTTCGAGCCGGCATGCCTGGAAGAACTCCTCGAAGTGGCCGCATCCACGGTTTCGGTGGAGGACGATACGGTGCTGATTCGCCACTGCTGGACCGAACGTCGGATGACGCCGTTGAACCTCTATCTGGAACACGCCAACGAGGCGCAGGTTCGCGAGGCGCTGGAGGACTACGGTCTGGCGATCAAGCAACTGGCGGCGGCGAACATTTTCCCCGGCGACATGTTGCTGAAGAATTTTGGCGTCACCCGTCACGGGCGGGTGGTGTTTTACGACTACGACGAGATCTGCTTCCTGACTGAAGCCAACTTCCGCCACATCCCGCAACCGCGTACACCGGAAGACGAAATGGCCTCCGAACCGTGGTACTCGATCGGGCCACTGGATGTATTCCCCGAGGAGTTTCCACCGTTTTTGTTTGCTGATTCGGGGCAACGAAAGTTGTTCGATCAGTTGCACGGTGAGTTGTACAACGCTGATTACTGGAAGAGTTTGCAGGAGGCTATTCGGGCGGGGAAGGTGATTGATGTATTTCCGTATCGGCGCAAGGGTCTCGATAACGAGTAGCCCACCTGAGTGAACACACTGTGGCGAGGGAGCTTGCTCCCGCTGGGTCGCGAAGCGCCCCCAAAACCATTCATCTCGGAGCTTCAGGCAAACCGCGATGACAGGATTACGACTGCTTCGCAGCCGAACGGGAGCAAGCTCCCTCGCCACAAAAGCAGGTTGCATTCGTCGCCATGCGTTCAAATCTGCGACAATCCGCCCCCTGCGCCACTAGACGACTTTTGCGTACCTGATGACTGACGAATCGCCTTCAATCGACAAACTGCTGAAAAACCTCGATCACGCCATGCTCGCCGACCGCCACCGGCTGCGGCGGCAGTTGCTTGAGCTGCGCAAGAAACCTGACGAGGCCAAACTGGCCCAGTGGGTGACGCGCACGCAGGCGTCCTGTGATCAGGTGTTGGCGCGGTGCGCCAGCCTGCCGGTGATTCGTTACGACGACAGCCTGCCAATCGCCGCCAAACGCGACGAAATCAAAGAGGCGCTGCTCAAGCATCAGGTGCTGATCATTGCCGGCGAAACCGGGTCGGGTAAAACCACCCAGTTGCCGAAAATCTGCCTGGAAATCGGCCGCGGCCAGCACGGCTTGATCGGCCACACCCAGCCCCGTCGAATCGCCGCGCGCAGCGTGGCGAGCCGGGTCGCGGAAGAATTGGCGACGCCGTTGGGCGCGCTGGTCGGCTATCAGGTGCGGTTCGAGGATCAGAGCGATTCCAACACCCTGATCAAACTGATGACCGACGGCATCCTGCTGGCGGAAACCCAGAACGACCGCTACCTCGAACGCTACGACACGATCATCGTCGACGAAGCCCACGAACGCAGCCTGAACATCGACTTCCTGCTTGGTTACTTGAAAACCCTGCTGCCGCGTCGTCCGGACCTGAAAGTCATCATTACCTCGGCCACCATCGACCTGGAGCGTTTTTCCAAGCATTTCGATGATGCCCCGATTGTCGAAGTCTCCGGCCGTACCTTCCCGGTGGAAACCTGGTATCGCCCACTGACCCTGGAGCAGGACGAGGAGGGCAACCGTGTCGAGGATGACTTGACCGTGGATCAGGCGATCCTCGCTACCCTCGACGAAATCGCCGCGTTCGAACGCAGTGAGCGCAAGAGTCCCGGCGACGTGTTGGTGTTCCTGCCCGGCGAGCGGGAGATTCGCGACGCCGCCGACATGCTGCGCAAGGCCCAGCTCAAACACACCGAAATTCTGCCGTTGTACGCGCGACTGTCGCCGGCCGAGCAGCAGCGGATTTTCCAGTCGCACCCTGGGCGTCGCGTGGTGCTGGCGACCAACGTCGCCGAAACCTCGCTGACGGTGCCGGGCATTCGTTACGTGATCGACAGCGGCACCGCGCGCATCAGCCGTTACAGCTACCGCGCCAAGGTCCAGCGCCTGCCCATCGAAGCGATTTCCCAGGCCAGCGCCAACCAGCGCAAAGGTCGTTGCGGGCGGGTCGAGCCGGGCATTTGCATCCGCCTCTACAGCGAAGAAGATTTCATCGGCCGCCCGGAATTTACCGACCCGGAAATCCTCCGTACCAACCTCGCAGCAGTCATTCTGCAGATGCTCCATCTGCGCCTCGGCGAGATCACCGATTTCCCGTTTATCGAGCCGCCGGACGGCAAGGCCATCAGCGACGGTTTCAACCTGCTGCAAGAACTCTCGGCGGTGGACCGCAACAGTCAACTGACGCCGCTTGGTCGCCAACTGGCGCGGCTGCCGGTGGACCCGCGCATGGGCCGCATGCTGCTGGAAGCGGCGAAACTGGGCAGCTTGCAGGAAGTGCTGATCGTCGCCAGCGCCATGTCGATTCAGGACCCGCGCGAACGTCCGCCGGAGCGTCAGCAAGCCGCCGATCAGGCTCACGCCCAGTGGAAAGACGTGGACTCGGACTTCGCCGGGCTGGTTAATCTGTGGCGTGGTTTTGAAGAGCAGCGCCAGGCCCTGACCGCCAGTCCGCTGCGCAACTGGTGCCGCAAGAATTTCCTCAATTACCTTCGTCTGCGCGAGTGGCGCGACTCCCATCGTCAGTTGAGCCTGATCTGCCGCGACATGCAGTTGAGCCTCAACAAAGAGCCGGCGGATTACCCGAAACTGCACAAAGCCGTGCTCTCCGGATTGCTCAGCCAGATCGGCCAGAAAACCGAAGACGGTGATTACCTCGGCGCCCGTCAGCGGCGCTTCTGGATTCACCCGTCGTCGGGCCTGGGCAAGAAGCGTCCGCAATGGTTGATGACCGCCGAACTGGTGGAAACCACCAAGCTTTACGCGCGGATGGTCGCCAAGATCGACGCCGACTGGATCGAGCCGCTGGCCGGGCACCTGATCAAGAAAAATCACTTCGAACCCCATTGGGAGAAGAAGCGCGGTCAGGTCGTGGCCTTCGAGCAAATCACCCTGTTCGGGCTGATTGTGGTCGGACGCCGGCCAGTGCATTACGGGCCGATCGACCCGGTGGTGTCTCGTGAGTTTTTTATTCGCGAAGGTCTGGTGCGTGGCGAGATTCAATCCAAAGCCAAGTGTTTGTCTGCCAATGCACAGTTGTTGGAACAGCTCGACGAACTGGAAGCCAAGGCGCGCCGCCGCGACATCCTCGCCGACGAAGAAACCTTGTTCGCCTTCTATGATGCGCGACTGCCAGCAGAGATTCACCAGACCGCGACTTTCGACAGCTGGTACCGGGTCAACAGTCAGAAAGACCCACAGCTGCTGATCATGCGCGAAGAAGACGTGCTGGCTCGCGAAGCCAGCGAAGTCACCGCCGCGCATTACCCGGACACCCTGCACATTGGCGATCTGGAACTGGCGCTGAGTTATCACTTTGAGCCCAACCATCCGCGCGACGGCGTGACCTTGCGCGTGCCGGCGCCGCTGTTGCCAATGCTGCCGCCGGAACGACTGGAATGGCTGGTGCCGGGCGTGATCGAGGCCAAGTGCATTGCGCTGGTGCGCAACCTGCCCAAGGCCCTGCGCAAGAATTTCGTGCCGGTGCCGGACTTCGTCAAAGCCGCGTTGCAGCGCATCACGTTTGCCGAGGGCTCGTTGCCTCAGGCGCTGGGCCGCGAGTTGCTGCGTATGACCGGCGCGCGGGTCAGCGATGAAGCCTGGGCCGAAGCCTCGCAGCAGGTCGAAAGCCATTTGCGGATGAACCTGGAAATCGTTGACGGTCAGGGCAAGTTCCTCGGTGAAGGCCGTGACTTGGCCGAACTGACCGCGCGCTTTGCCGAGGCCAGTCAGGCTGCGTTGGCGGTGCCGCAAACGGCGAAGAGCCAACAACCGGTGGAGCCGAAAGTCTTTGCCGCCGTTGCCGAGAAAACCCAGCAGAAAATCGCCGGGCTATCGATGACGGTGTATCCGGCGCTAGTGGAAGAGGGCGGTATGGTCAAGGAAGGTCGATTCTCGACCCCGGCCGAAGCCGAGTTCCAGCATCGCCGGGCCTTGCAGCGTTTGCTGATGCAGCAATTGGCGGAACCGGCGAAGTTCCTGCGCGGCAAGTTGCCGGGGCTGACCGAGTTGGGCCTGATGTACCGCGACATGGGGCGTGTCGACAGCCTGGTGGAAGACATTCTGCTGGCCAGTCTCGACAGCTGCATTCTCGACGGTGAAGACCCATTGCCACGCGATGGTGCCGGACTGGCGTCGCTGGCTGAGCGTAAACGCGGTGGCTGGACCGAGCACGCCGAACGGTTGGCCAAGCTGACGCTGGAGATTCTCAAGCTGTGGCACGGCTTGCAAAAACGCTTCAAGGGCAAGATCGACCTGGCGCAAGCCGTGGCCTTGAACGACATCAAGCAGCAGCTCAGCCATCTGGTGTATCCGGGGTTCGTGCGTGAAACGCCAATGCCGTGGCTCAAGGAACTGCCGCGTTACCTCAAGGCTGTCGAGCAACGTTTCGAAAAACTCGGCGCTCAGGTGCAGAAAGACCGGGTCTGGAGCGGTGAATTGTCCGGGCTCTGGAGCCAATACCAGACCCGCGCCAACAAACACACCCAGGAAGGCAAGCGCGATCCGCAGCTGGAACTCTATCGTTGGTGGCTGGAGGAATACCGGGTTTCGCTGTTCGCTCAGCAATTGGGGACCAAGGTGCCGATCTCCGACAAACGCCTGAACAAGCAATGGAGCCAGGTCGAGCCTTGATCCTGTGGGAGCCGGTGTGGCGAGGGGGCTTGTCGGAACGCCGCATCGCCCCGTTGGGTGACGAAGCCGCCCCAAACCTGTGGCCCCGGTGTATCAGTTATACCGAGTGCGCTGGTTTTACGACTGCTACGCAGCCGAACGGGGGCAAGCCCCCTCGCCACACCGACTCCCACACGTATGCTGTTGCTCTCGCAAAAGGCGCCAAAAGCCAGCGTTTATGGCAAACTTCGCGCCTATAAACGCCAGTCCCGCGGTTTTGAGCCTTCACGGGCCGGGCGGATCGGAGTAAAGCGATGCCAGGTTTGCGTCCGGAACCTGGAATAGACCCTTTGTGTGTTGGTACGTCGGTGCCAGCGCTTTCTGCCTGAACGGATTAGAGAAACGACCATGCATAATGTCGTCATCAGCGGCACCGGCCTGTATACCCCGGCCAACAGCATTTCCAATGAAGAGCTGGTGCAGTCTTTCAACGCTTACGTCGCGCTGTTCAACGCCGACAACGCCGACGCCATCGCGCGCGGCGAAATCCAGGCATTGACCGAATCCAGCGCAGCGTTTATCGAAAAAGCGTCCGGCATCAAAAGCCGCTTTGTCATGGACAAGGACGGCATTCTCGATCCGCAACGCATGGCACCACGCCTGCCAGAACGTTCCAACGACGAGTGGTCGGTGCTTTGCCAGATGGCCATCGGTGCGGCCGAACAAGCCTTGCAGCGTGCCGGCAAGACCGCCGCTGACATCGATGGCGTGATCGTCGCCTGCTCCAACCTGCAACGCGCCTATCCGGCCATTGCCATCGAAGTTCAGGAAGCGCTGGGCATTCAGGGTTTCGGTTTCGACATGAACGTCGCCTGCTCCTCGGCGACCTTCGGCATCCAGGCTGCGGCCAACAGCGTGCAACTGGGCCAGGCCCGAGCGATCCTGATGGTCAACCCGGAAGTCTGCACCGGTCACCTGAATTTCCGCGACCGTGACAGCCACTTCATCTTCGGCGACGCCGCCACCGCGGTGATCATCGAACGTGCGGATCTCGCGACGTCCAAGTATCAGTTCGATGTAGTCAGCACCAAACTGCTGACCAAGTTCTCCAACAACATCCGCAACAACTTCGGCTTCCTCAACCGCGCCGCGGAAGAGGGCATCGGTGCCCCCGACAAACTGTTCGTCCAGGAAGGCCGCAAGGTGTTCCGCGATGTCTGCCCGATGGTCGCCGAGCTGATCGCCACGCACCTGGAAGAAAACAAGCTCAACGTCAGCGACGTGAAGCGCTTCTGGCTGCACCAGGCCAACCTCAGCATGAACCACCTGATCGTCAAGAAGCTGCTGGGCCGCGAAGCCACCGAAGAAGAAGCCCCGGTGATTCTCGACACCTATGCCAACACCAGTTCCGCCGGTTCGGTGATTTCGTTTCACAAGAATCAGGACGATCTGGTCAGCGGTTCGCTGGCTGTACTCAGCTCGTTCGGCGCTGGCTACTCGATCGGTAGCGTGATTCTGCGCAAGCGCTGAAGCTGTCGCGAGGTGGCATTGTCCCAATGCCATTCTCGGTTAAGGCGCGGAACCTGTGGGAGCGGGCTTGCTCGCGAAGGCGGTGTATCAGGCAACATTCATGTCGACCGACACTCCCTCTTCGCGAGCAAGCCCGCTCCCACAATGGTGTCCGACACTGGAATATCGGTGGTTCTGAAACGAGGTTTGCATGGCCGCAGCTGACGACGCTCTACTACTCGAACGCCTGCTGGCGGGCGAGCAGAGGGCTTTCAAGGAACTGGTCAGCACTTACCAGAGCGCCATGCGCGCGGTGGCCTATGCCATCGTCGGCAACCGACACGTCGACGAGGTAGTACAGGATGCCTGGCTGTCGGTGGTGCGCAATCTCGGCGGGTTTGAGGGGCGTTCGAGCCTCAAGACCTGGCTGCTGACCATCACCGCCAACTCGGCCAAAAGCCGCTACAAGCAAAACCGCCGGGAAGTGCTGCTCGATGACCTGCCGTCGCCTCACGGCACGGTCGATGACGATCGTTTTTCATCGACTGATGGTCATTGGCTGGTGGCGCCGTACGCCTGGCATCAGGACACCCCAGAGGCCCTGTTGACCGAAAACGAGCTGCGCGAATGTCTGGAGCACACGTTGCTCAGCCTGTCGGAACTGCAAAGCAGTGTTTTGCTGTTACGCGAGCGACAGGGGCTGGAGCTGGAGGAGATCTGTAATCTTCTGGAGATCTCGCTCTCCAATGTTCGTGTGCTGCTGCATCGGGCACGGTTGAAGGTCTTTGCGACCGTGGAGCATTTTGAGGAAACCGGCGAATGTTGACCTGCAAAGAACAAGTGGCGCGCTCCAGTGATTATCTCGATGGCCAGTTGAGTTTTCGAGAGCGACTGATGGTGCGGCATCATTTGATGTTCTGCCCTAATTGCCGACGGTTCATTCGGCAGATGCGGTTGATGCAGGCCACCCTGAAGGTGATGCCCGAGCCGCCTGTAGCTGATCTGGATGCGCTGGCTGAACGGCTTGCCAACGAGCATCTGAAGAACAAACCGTAGATTTTCCCGCCCGTAACACACCCCTTCAGCCGCTCTAGCTTGCGGCTTGCAGCTCATCCCTTGGCGCTGCATTTTCGTTATTTCAATTCGAAGTAAAAAAGTTCCCCTGTCATAAAATCTTTATCTATCAGCAACCCGGCTGAAATACCCCGCCTCCAAGATTCCCTCCCAACACAAGCGGGCCAGACCCGCGTGTTTCCAAGCTACAGACCACCAATTAGGGGAACTCTTCGATGATCCGTAAGCACTTCGCCGGTTTTGCCGCCAGCGCACTGGCCATGGCAGTAACCGCCCAGGCTTTCGCTGGCACCGTCACCACTGACGGCGCCGATATCGTAGTCAAAACCAAGGGCGGCCTCGAAGTCGCCACTACCGATAAAGAATTCAGCTTCAAACTCGGCGGTCGCTTGCAGGCTGACTACAGCCAGTTCGATGGCGTCTACACCAGAAACGGCGATACTGCTGACGCGGCCTACATCCGTCGTGGGTTCCTGGAGCTGTCTGGTGTGCTGTACACGGATTGGGCTTACACCATCAACTACGACTTCTCCCACAACAGCGGTGATTCCGACAACGGTTACTTCGACGAAGCGTCGTTGGCCTACAACGGCTTCAAACCGGTCTCGATCAAAGTCGGTCGTTTCGACCCGGATTTCGGCCTGGAAAAAGCCACCAGCTCCAAGTGGGTCACCGCTCCAGAACGCAACATGGCGTACGACATGGTCGATTGGGCCAACAGCCACCAGAATGGTCTGGGCCTGCAAGCCTCCAGCACCTTCGCTGATTCGTTCTACGCTTCCGCCGGCGTGTTCAGCAAAGACACCGACGATACTGATGGCAACAGCGTCAAACAGGTCAACGGCCGCTTTGTATTCGCGCCGATGCATGACGCCGGCAGCGTGCTGCACTTTGGTGTGAACGTGGCGTCCCGTGATGTCTCCGACACGGCCTTCGATTCGCGTTATCGCACCCGCATGGGCATGCGTGGCGTGGAAACCCTCGGCGGCAACGATGCTGGCACCAACGGCAACCGTCCGGTGCTGGGCGGCAGTTCCTCTTCGGCTGCCGGCTCCTATGACCGTGACGACGCTTACGGCCTGGAAGCCGCATTCGCCATGGGCCCGGCCTCGATCCAGGGTGAATACATCGCCCGCAAAACCAAGGCCGATGCCAGCAACCTTGAAGACATCAAGGGGCACGGTTTCTACGTTCAGGGTGCCTACACCCTCACCGGCGAAGCCCGTGGCTATAAAGTCGGCAAGTTCGACGCGATCAAGCCAGCCAACAAGTCCATCGGCGCCTGGGAGCTGTTCTATCGTTACGACAGCCTGACCGTCGAAGACGACAACATCACCACCGCCAGTCTGACCCGCGATGTCGGCGATGCCGAAGCCCAAGTGCACACCCTGGGCGTCAACTGGTACGCCAACGAAGCCGTGAAAATCACTGGCGCCTACCTCAAGGCCAAGACGGACAACGTGACCAATGCCACGGCTGCCAGCGGTACTACCCCGGCACGTCGTACCGGTGATGACAGCGGTGACGGCTTCGTGGTCCGCGCTCAATACGTGTTCTAAATTGCAGTAAACGCTGTACGAGCTCTTTCTTCATCCGTTAATGCTCCTCTCGTTTTAACCCCGCCTTGGCGGGGTTTTTTTTGTTTCGGGTTAGGCAATCAGATAAGCGATACTCGTCCCATCTGTAGAAAATGATGGTTGGGATGCTAATGCCGCTGCAACGTCTGGAAAGTCTGTCCGAAATCGCGCCGCACACCTGGGACGCGCTGGTGCCGGAAACTCAGCCGTTTCTGCGTCATGCCTTTCTGAGCGCGCTGGAAGACAGCGGCAGCCTCGGCCCGCATTCCGGCTGGCAGCCCGAGCATCTGCTGCATGTTGAAGGCGATCGCCTGATCGCCGCGCTGCCCAGTTACCGCAAATGGCATTCCTACGGCGAATATGTGTTCGACCATGCCTGGTGCCGAAGCCTGCGAGCGTGCCGGCATCGACTACTACCCCAAGCTGTTGACGGCGGTGCCGTTCAGCCCGGTCAGCGGGCCGCGATTGTTGGCGGCGACGATCGAGGACGGTTTCGAGCTCCTGCAGAGCCTGCCGGGTTATCTGGAAATCGAAGGACTCTCCAGCGCCCATATCAACTTCACCGATCCATTCACCGACGCGGCATTGGCCGAACAGCCTGGCTGGTTGCAGCGCATTGGCTGTCAGTACCACTGGCAGAATCGCGGTTATCGGGATTTTCAGGACTTCCTCGACGCCCTCAGTTCGCGCAAGCGCAAGCAAATGCGCAAGGAGCGTGAGCAAGTGGCCGGGCAGGGCATCGATTTCGAATGGCTGGAAGGACGACAACTGGATCAGGCGCAGTGGGACTTTGTGTATGCCTGCTACGCCAATACCTACGCGGTGCGTCGGCAAGTGCCGTACCTGACGCGGGAATTTTTCAGTCTGTTGGCCGAGCGCATGCCGGAATCGATTCGTGTGGTTTTGGCTAAACAAGGCTCTCGACCGGTGGCCATGGCCTTCAGTCTGGTCGGTGGCGACAGTTTTTATGGTCGTTACTGGGGCTGCCTGGCGGAGTTCGATCGCCTGCATTTCGAGACCTGTTTCTATCAAGGCATGGATTACGCGATTGCCAACGGCTTTCAACGTTTCGACGCTGGCGCTCAGGGCGAGCACAAGTTGATTCGTGGCTTTGAGCCGGTGATCACCCATTCCTGGCATTACCTGCGCCACCCGGGCTTGAAGTCGGCGGTGAAAGATTTCCTTGAGCGTGAGCGGGTCGGGGTCATGGGGTATGCAGAAGAAGCGAAGACCGCCTTGCCCTACCGACAAGGCTGATCTTCGCGTTATGTCCCTTGTTAGCTGTCCTCTTTACCCAGCCAGCGATAGGTCACGCCGCCGATGACGGCACCCAGAATCGGCGCCAGCCAGAACAGCCACAGTTGTTGAATTGCCCAACCGCCGACAATCAACGCCGGGCCCGTACTGCGAGCCGGGTTGACCGAGGTGTTGGTGACCGGAATCGAGATCAGGTGGATCAGGGTCAGCGCCAGGCCGATGGCGATGGGCGCCAGTCCGGCCGGGGCGCGTTTGTCGGTGGAGCCGAGAATGATCAGGATGAACATGGCGGTCATCACCAGTTCACTGACAAACCCCGCTGCCATCGAGTAGCCGCCTGGCGAGTGTTCGCCGTAGCCATTGGATGCAAGGCCGCTGGCCAGTTCGAAACCGGGTTTGCCGCTGGCGATGAAGTACAGCAGAGCCGCTGCGATGATCCCGCCAATCACTTGGGCGATGATGTAGGCGGGCAGTTCTTTGGCAGGGAATCGTCCGCCGACCACCAGCCCGACCGAAACCGCAGGGTTGAGATGACAGCCCGAAATGTGGCCAATAGCGAAGGCCATCGTCAGCACGGTCAAACCGAATGCCAGGGACACCCCCAGCAAACCGATCCCCACCTCTGGAAACGCCGCCGCCAGGACCGCACTGCCGCACCCCCCTAACACCAACCAGAACGTCCCCACCAATTCTGTAGCCGAGCGTTTGAACAAAGACATAGCGAATTTCCCTGTCGAGATAACACTGTCGTTGTGCATCCAGCAGATGGACTACAGAACCATCTCCAGAACCTTGCCTGAGTACAGCAGGGTTTTAATGAAATTCCAGTGACCATAAAAAACCGCCAGAGCCCGTGCTCAAAGGGTTGTGGCGGTTCGCAGATCCAATGTGGGAGCGGGCTTGCTCGCGAAGGCGGTCTGTCATCCAACATTGATGTTGAATGTAATGGCCCTTTCGCGAGCAAGCCCGCTCCCACATTGAATGGTGGTGTCAGGTGATCAGTAGAGGCTATCGCGCACTCTCACCGGTGCTTCCCGGTCATACGCCTCGGCATCGAACTGTCCATCGTTCAGGCGCTTATGAAACGCCCCGGCGGTCGGCAGGGCAGAGCGTTCGAGGTGTTTCTGCGGGTTCCACAAATCCGAACGCACAATCGCTTTCGAACAGTGGAAATACGCCGCTTCCACCGTCACCAGCATCACCGTGCGCGCCGGTTTGCCGTTGACTGCAAAACTCTCCAGCAACCCGGGATCAGCGCTGATCTGCGCCGTGCCATTGACCCGCAATGTCTCGCCTATCCCCGGAATGATGAACAGCAGCGATACTCGCGAATCGAGCACGACATTGCGCAGCGTGTCGATGCGGTTGTTGCCCGGTCGATCCGGAATCGCCAGCGTGCGTTCATCGACAATCCGCACGAAACCCGGTGTATCGCCACGCGGCGAGCCGTCCATGCCGTCGGGGCCGACCGAGCTGATAATCACCAATGGCGAGGCGCGGACCATCGCCTGATAGTCCTCGTTCAGAAACGGGATCTGCTTGCGCACGGCGCGGTCATGGGGCAGGCCGTAGATCGCTTCCAGCGCTTCGATTGAATTCAACATCGTTCATCCCTCTACGAATCAGAAAACCAGCCCCATCCGCCGCTCGTAACCGATCCGGCCTTTGTACGCTTCGCCGCTGTCGACAAAGCCATATTTGGCATACAGCGCGATGGCCGACTCATTGTCCGCATCCACCGACAACTCCAGCCCTTTGATTTCCGGCCAGGCCTGGCGCGCAACCTCGGGCAGGGCTTGCAGGCAGGCTTTGCCATAGCCTTTGCCCTGTGCGCGGCGATCGACTTGCAGGGCGTGCAGAGTTGCGCTGTGTTCATCGGCCCAGGCCGGCAGCACCGGCGGGCGCTTGAGCAGCAGGAAGGCCACCGGAACATCCTCCACCAGTAGGGCAAAGCCTTTGACGCCAGGGCCAGGCTTGGACAGCAAGGTGTGCAACGCACCATGAATGTCGCCGGAGAATCTGATTTGTTCGGCGTGGATTTCGATCGCCTCGACCTGTTGGCGCTGCAGAGCGTTCAGGCTTTCGTAAGGCACGAGTCGGGCAGTCACTGGAGTGTCCTTTTTCCAACGGAAATGAGCCTCGGATTCTAGCGAATTTGCACCCATGGATTATTTTTATTTCGGTTGTCGATTTGGCTTTTCGCCAGACGACTAAGGGTGTCTTCAACAAAAAAACACGGAGAACCATCATGAATGCTCAGACACAAATCCATAACCTGATCGAGAACTATCGCCAGGCGGTCATCGCCAAGGACGTGGAAAAGGTCATGGCCCTGTACGCCGACGACATCGTCTCCTTCGATGCCGTCAAAGCGCTGCAATTCAAGGGCAAGGCGGCCTACCGTGCGCATTGGCAGGAATGCATGGAGATGTGCCCCGGCCCGCACATTTTCGAGTTCCACGAGATCGACATCGTGCCGTCGCAGGAGATCGCTTTCGCTCACTGGCTGGCGCATTGCGGCGGCACCAATGAAAAGGCTGAAACCCAGGCCTGCTGGATGCGTGTCACCGCGTGTTACCGCCAGGAAGCGGGCCTATGGCAGATCGTCCACGAACACTGGTCGGCACCGTTCGACATGACGAGCGGCGCGGCGATGTTCAATCTGGAACCCTGATGGTCGGTCTGATTCGTCAGGCTGTTTATCGGAAAGCAACGCCAAAGCACCCATCTGCAGCCATAGTTGATCAGTTCGATCAGGGCAGAGCTCCAAGAGATGGAGAGCCCCAAAGAATGGAGAGTCCCCATGAAGTATTTATGCCTGGTCTACAGTAACGAGCACGAGTTGCACTCGCTGCCCGAAAGCCCCAATGACGCCGAGTGCATGGCTTACGCCGAGTCGATCCAGGGCAGCGGCCGGATGATCGCCGCCGAAGCGCTGGAGTCGGTGCAGACCGCGACCACCGTGCGCATGCGCAACGGCAAAATGGCGGTCACCGATGGCCCGTTCGCTGAAACCAAGGAGCAGTTGGCCGGCTTCTACCTGATCGATGCCAAGGACCTCAATGAAGCCATCCAGGTCGCCGGCAACATCCCGGCGGCCCGGGTCGGCTGTGTCGAGGTGCGGCCCGTTCGCCAGTTGAATCCCTGAATAACAATCACAACAGGAGTTCTTTCATGAGTCCGCAATCCGTCCAGCGAAAGCCGGCCAAATTCGAGCTGTCCATCAGCCGCCTGATCGATGCGCCGCGCAGCAAAATCTTCCGCGCCTGGACCGAGCCCGCGTTGCTCGCCCAATGGTGGGGGCCTCACGGCATGACCACGCCCGAGTGCGAAATGGACCTGTGGGTGGGCGGTCAGTTTCGCACCCTGATGCGGGCGCCGGATGGCTCCGAGTACCCGACCATGGGCGTGTTTCTGGAGATCGTCGCCCCGGAGCGTCTGGTGTTCACCGACGCTTTCCTTCCCGGTTGGATTCCCTCCGGCAAGCCGTTCATGACCGCCGAAGTGACGCTCGAAGACCGGAACGGCAAAACCCTCTACACCGCTCGCGCCATGCATTGGAGCGAAGAGGATCGTCAGGCGCACGAGGCCATGGGGTTTCATGACGGTTGGGGGCAAAGCCTCGATCGGCTGGAGACGCTGGTGACTGAAGGCATACCGGACTGATGCCTGGCGAGTCGGTACGGGCGCGAGTCGAGCAGGTCTACCGCGAAGACTCGCGGCGGATTCTGGCGACCCTGATCCGTCTGCTCGGCGATTTCGACCTCGCCGAAGAAGCGCTGCACGAGGCGTTCTTCGTCGCGGTCGAACGCTGGCAGCGTGACGGTGTGCCGGACAATCCGCGCACCTGGCTGGTGTCTACCGGGCGCTTCAAGGCCATCGATGTGTTACGTCGGCGTGCGCGTTTTAACGCATCCCGGCCGATGTTGATCGCTCAACTGGAAGAGCTGGAGCAGGCTGACTGGAGTGATGAAGATGTGGAAGACGATCGCTTGCGGCTGATTTTCACCTGTTGTCACCCGGCATTGGCGGCGGACGCCCAAGTGCCGCTGACCCTGCGTGAAGTCTGCGACCTGACCACTGAAGAAATCGCCCGGGCCTTTCTCGCGGCACCGGCCACCATCGCCCAGCGTATCGTGCGGGCCAAGGCCAAGATTCGAGACGCGAAAATCCCTTATCAGGTGCCCACCCTGACGGAACTGCCCGAGCGTCTCGACAGTGTGCTACGGGTGATTTACCTGGTGTTCAACGAAGGCTACTCGGCGTCTATCGGCAACGAATTGACCCGCGAAGACCTGACGCGTGAAGCGATTCGTCTCGGTCGGTTGTTGATGGAATTGCTGCCCGAACCGGAAGTGATGGGGCTGCTGGCGCTGATGCTGTTGCACGAATCCCGGCGCCCGGCCAGGACTTCTCCCGACGGCGAGCTGATTGTGCTGGACGAGCAGGATCGCTCGTTGTGGGACGCCGATTTGATTGCCGAAGGCTGCGCACTGGTGGAACAGGCGCTGACGACGCGGCGTTTCGGGCCTTATTGCCTGCAAGCGGCGATTGCGGCGGTGCATGCCGAAGCGCCCACGGCGGCGGAAACGGACTGGCCGCAGATTGTCGGTTTGTATGATGTGCTGCTGCGGGCCGTGCCGTCACCGGTAATTGAACTGAACCGTGCAGCGGCGCTGGCCAAGCGAGATGGCCCGTTGGCCGGGTTGACGTTGATCGAAGGGATTCTGGCGCGGGGCGAGTTGCTGGATTACCACTTGGCGCACTCGGCGCGGGCAGAGTTTTACCGGCAGTTGGGGAGGGTGGATGAGGCGCGAGCGGCGTATGAACGGGCGCTGGAATTGACACAGCAAGTGCCCGAGCGGCGGTTTATCGAGGGGCGGCTCAAGGCGTTGGAGTGATCATGGATGTGTGGCGCGGCGGCTGACCTCTTCGCGAGCAAGCCCGCTCCCACAGTGGTTTTGTGTCGGATACATATTCTGCGTACACCGACGATCAAATGTGGGAGCGGGCTTGCTCGCGAATGGCAGCACCGCTATTCCAGCATCTTGCCAAGCAACCAACTGCCCGCCGGCCCCGGTGGGTGCAGCCGCGACCAGAGCGCATCGACGCATACGGGTTTCGGCCAGCCGCGCACCTTCAGCTCCACCAACGAACCTGCCCCAAACCGCCCCACCAGCCACCGAGGCAACGGCGCCCAGCCGAACCCGCCCTGGGCCATTTCCAGCAGCATCAGGTAACTCGGCGCCGACCAGACGCGCCCCTTCGCCCGGCTTTCATACGGATTGACGATTGTCGCCAGACGCAGCTCGCGGTGCTGTTGCAGCACGTCCTGATCGATGCCCTTCAGCTTCGCCAACGGGTGAGCATGGGACACGAACAGGGCGATTTCCGTGCGCTCGTCCACCGTCGAACTGACCAGGTCTGGTGGGTAGCTGTCCTGCATCTCGGCGAAGGCGACATGCGCTCGGCCGCGTTGCACCAGCGCCACCAGGTCATCGCATTCGGCGATCAGGCATTCAAGTTCCAGATCTGGATAACGCTGCTCAAAAGCACTGAGCGCCGCTTCAAAACGGTCGGACTGATAAGTGTCGGAAATCGCCACGGTCAGCTTCGGCTCGACGCCTTGGGACAGTTGGCTGGCGGTCATTTCCAGACGGCTGGTGGCGGCCAGAATCTCTTCGGCCCGCTGCAACATGACGTGCCCGGCCGGGGTCAGGCTCGGCTTGCGGCTGCTGCGGTCGAAGAGGGCAAGGTTCAGGTCGATTTCCAGGCTGGCCACTGCGGCGCTGATGGTCGATTGACTACGACCGAGCTTGCGCGCTGCAGCAGAAAATGAGCCTTGAGTCGCCGCCTGGACAAACGCCAGCAACACTTCGTGGGAAGCCATGAACTATCGCCTTGATCGATGGTTATTGGTTATGAAGTATCGGTGTGATGACAGATCATGGCAACCGTAGTCACTCAGGGAGTCTGGCCATGAACGCCAACAAATCCATCACTGAACGAATTTTCCAGGCCATCGGTTTCGAACTGCTGGCGATATTGATCTGTACTCCGCTGCTGGCTTGGGTCATGGACAAACCCATCCTGGAAATGGGCGCGGTAACCATGGCCATTGCAGCCCTTGCCCTGGCCTGGAACGTGGTCTTCAACGGCCTGTTCGACCGGTTGCTCAAGCGCTTTGCCATTGTGCGTAACGCGTGGGTCCGCGTGGTGCATGCGCTGTTGTTCGAAGGCGGTCTGGTCGCGTTCGGCGTGCCGTTGATTGCCTGGTGGTTGAAGATCAGCCTGTGGCAGGCGTTCTTGCTGGACATTGGCGTGCTGCTGTTTTTCCTGCCATACACCTACGTATACCACTGGGGTTACGACGTGGTGCGTGATCGGCTGTTGGTGCGCAGGGCTTGCGAGGTTTAAAAGCAAAGATCGCAGCCCGCGGCAGCTCCCACAGGGTAGTGCGGTGCTTCAGAACAGCTGGGTGAACAACCAGTACAAACTGCCCGACAACAGAATCGCCGCCGGCAAGGTCAGCACCCAGGCCATCAGCAGGTTGCGGATGGTCTTCATCTGCAAGCCACCACCGTTGGCGACCATGGTTCCGGCCACGCCTGAAGACAATACGTGGGTGGTCGACACCGGCAGGCCGAACATGTCGGCAGCGCCGATGGTCAACATCGCCACGGTTTCCGCCGAGGCACCCTGGGCGTAGGTCAGGTGCGTCTTGCCGATTTTTTCGCCGACCGTCACCACAATGCGTTTCCAGCCAACCATGGTGCCCAGCCCTAAGGCTATGGCCACCGCGATCTTCACCCACAGCGGAATAAACCGTGTGGCGTTGTCGATCTGTTGCTTGAACAATTGCAGCTTGCCGGTGGTATCGGCGTCGAAGTTGCCGACCTTGTTCTTGTCCATCAGGCGAATGGTTTCGCTGGTCAGGTACATGTCATTACGCACGTTGCCCATCGCTTCGGCCGGGACTTTCGACAGCGAGCCATACCCCTTCACTTCGTTACCGATGTGGCCCGCCAGTGCGGCGAGGGCGGGTATCAATTGCGGCGTGGCTTCCTTGCTGCGCATGTAATCGGTCAGCACCGGGCGTGGATCGGCGGGTGCCGGTAGCGGCGAGTTTTTCATCAGCGCTTGCTGAGTAACTTCAGCCACCGCAGCGAACTGCAAGGCCTGATCCGCCGGCATGGTCCGGTTCAGCGCATACGCCATCGGCAGGGTACCGACCAGAATCAGCATGATCAGGCCCATGCCTTTCTGGCCATCGTTGGAACCATGAGCGAAGGACACTCCAGTGCAGGTCAGAATCAACATGCCGTGAATCCACCACGGTGGCGGGGTGTCGCCCTTCGGCGCCTTGTACAACGCGCGATTTTTGACGAAGGCGCGCAACGCCAGCAGCAACAGCGCAGCAAAGGCGAAGCCGATCAGCGGCGACAGCAGCAACGCGTAACCGACCTTGGTCGCCTGGGCCCAATCCACGCCACTGGTGCCGTCGCGGCCATGCATCAGGGCGTTGGCCACGCCGACACCGATGATCGAGCCGATCAGGGTGTGCGACGAAGACGCCGGCAAACCCAACCACCAAGTGCCGAGGTTCCACAGGATCGCGGCGATCAACAGCGCGAAGATCATCGCGAAACCGGCGGAGGAACCGACTTGCAGAATCAGCTCCACCGGCAACAGCGCGATGATGCCGAACGCCACCGCGCCGCTTGAAAGCAACACCCCCAGAAAGTTGAAGAACCCGGACCAGGCCACGGCGAAATTCGGCGGCAAGGAATTGGTATAAATCACCGTCGCCACGGCGTTGGCGGTGTCGTGAAAACCGTTGACGAACTCAAAGCCCAAGGCAATCAGCAGCGCGACGCCCAACAGCAGAAACGGCGTCCAGGTCGTGACCACCGTGCCGAGTTCGCTCATGTCATGCATCAGGCTATAGGCGGTGAACAACAGTCCGCAGCCCAGCACTGCAAAGAACATCACGATAGTGAGCAGGCCGGGTTTTTTATCGAGCTGCGGCTTGGCGCTGCTGGCGGGAGCCTGGGCAGCAGCGGTGAAGGAAGGCGTAGCCATGCCGGATAATCCTGAGCAGAGAAGGAGTATCGGTCATGATCGTTGCTAAATATTACAGAGAGGCTGCGCTGGGTCAGTGTTTGGTTTTTTTGTGGGGCAGGCAAACATCTGTGGCGAGGGAGCTTGCTCCCGTTCGGCTGCGAAGCAGTCGTCAAATAGGTAACCTGGTTCTATCTGAAGAAACCGGGTTGCAGGATTTGGGGTCGCTGCGCAACCCAGCGGGAGCAAGCTCCCTCGCCACAATGTATCGGTGGGGCCGAAGGATTCAATAATCCTGGCGCTTACGAAACGCCCAGCGTCCGGCAATCAGGGTAAACGTCGCGACCAGCGCCACCAGAATCCAGAACCCCTCCGGATCGCCGGAAAGCGGCACGCCGCCGACGTTCATGCCGAAGAAACCGGCAATGATGTTGATCGGCAGCGCCAGCACCGTGACCACGGTCAGGGTGAACAGCGTGCGGTTGCTCTGTTCATTGAGGTTGGCGGCGATCTCTTCTTGCAACAGCTTGATCCGTTCACCGAGGGCCGTGAGGTCGTTGATGATCAGCGCAAACTCCTCGGTGGACTTGCGCAGCTCCTTGACGTCCTCCTTCTGCAACCATTGCGGCGGGCGATTGAGCAGGCGCAGCAACGACCCCGGCTCCAACGCCAGCAATCTTTGCAGGCGCACCAGCACCCGGCGGTTGGCGCCCAGTTCGGCGCGGTTGGTCGACAGGCGCGAAGACAGCAACTCATCTTCGATCTGATCGACACTGAGGCTGGTCTTGCGCACGATCTGCGTCAGAACTTCGCCCTGATCGCGCAGCAAATGCACCAGTAATTCCAGCGGTGAGCGAAAGCATTCACCGGCCTTCACCGAAGAGCGCAGCTTGTCCACCGAGTGCAGCGGTTGCAGGCGTGCGCTGATGATCAGCCGACTGCGGGCGCAAACCCACAGCGTCGAGACATCCGAGGAGACCATGCTGCTGAGGTTGAACACCACGTCGTTGACCACCGCCAGCAACGCTGAATCGACATGCTCGATGCGCGTCGAGCGAGAACCTTCGTGCAGCGCTTCAAAAAACTCGTCGGGCAATGCCAGATGGCTTTTCATCCAGCGCTCGCACGCAGCATGGGCCAGGTTCAGGTGCAGCCAGAGGAATTCATCACTGTCGTCCGGTTGTTGCAGGCAGTGCAACGCCTTGGCCGAATCGATCTCTCGGCCACGCTCGCCGGGGCGAAAACTGAAACCGTAAAGCAGGCCGAACAGATCGGAATCGCGATGGCGCTGGTCAATGCTGTGGTTCATGAGGTCTCGCTGTGAGGGGGACGCCTGTCACGGGTTTCACAGGTTCACTTGAGCCCCATCATCGCAACGCAACTTGAAGGTTTTGTGACAGTTGAATGGTGCTGAAAATTCGCCTCCTACCGGTGGTCGGAAGGGCTCAAGAAAGGCTCTGCCCCGCCGATGACGCTAATGTTGATCTTCCGATTCTGGTGGTGAACCAGCGTCGCTGACAGGGATGTCCGGACATCTTGCACGCCACTTGGGCGTGCCTTATCCCTGTCATGAGATATCACTCGATGTTTTTGCAAAAATCCCTGAGAGCGCAAATCCTCGCCCTGTTGAGCGGCAGCCTGTTGGCGATGTTGCTGATCGCTTTGGCCTGCTTTCACTTTCTGTCCAGTGGCGTTCAGAGCTACGCGAACCTGATCGAAGGTCCATTGCACGCGTCGCAATTGATCGATGAAGCCAACCTGCAATTCAAGGTGCAGGTCCAGGAATGGAAAAACGTTCTGCTGCGCGGTAAGCAACCAGCGGACCTGGACAAATACTGGAAGCAGTTCGAGGACCGCCAACGCGACGTGCAGGGCATCCTCGGTGAACTGGCCGGGCAGAAGGGCATCGAGCCGCAACTCAAGACCCGCATCGAACGCTTGCGTGAAGAGCATCGTGTATTAGGTACGGCCTATCAAAAGGGCCGTGATGCCTACGTGGCAGCCGGTGCTGATCCAACGGCTGGCGACAACGCGGTCAAAGGCGTGGACCGTGCTGCCAGCGAGCAGATGAGTGAACTGGTCAGCGAACTGCGCAAGCAGGGCACCGAGCAGTCGGCATTGATCAGTGCCAGCGCCGATCAGACGGTGTTGTTGGGGATCATCGTGATGTTAGTGTCGGGTCTGCTGATTGGCCTGTTGAGCCTGTGGCTGGTCAACCGCAACCTGGTGGAGCCGATCCGTAAACTGATCGACTATGTGGCACAACTCAGCCAGGGGCGCTTCGCCGAGCGCGTGGCCAGCAGCCGTCAGGACGAGTTGGGCAACCTGGCCAAGGCCGCCAACACCTTGCGCGATTTCCTCGCCGAAACCTTCAGCCGTTTGCAGCGCAGCGCGACGGACCTGGACAGCGCCAGCGGCGAGCTGAACTCGATTGCCGGCCTCATGGCCAGCGGCACCAACGAGCAATTCAACCGCACCGATCAGGTGGCCACGGCGATGAACGAAATGTCCGCCACCGCGCAAGAAGTCGCGCGTCACGCAGCCGACGCGGCACGTGCGGCCGACGATGCCGACCAGTCCGCTCAGCAGGGCGAAAAAGTCATGCAGGGCACCATTCACACCATTACCCAAATGCGCGGCGAAATCGCCAACACCGCCACGGTCATCCGTCGTCTGGAAGCTGACAGTGGACGCATCGGTAAAGTGCTGGAAGTGATTCGCGGCATCGCCGAACAGACCAACCTGCTGGCGCTCAACGCCGCAATCGAAGCGGCCCGTGCCGGAGAAGCCGGGCGTGGTTTTGCGGTGGTCGCCGATGAGGTGCGCAGCCTGGCCCAGCGCACGGCAGCGTCGATCATAGAGATCAACCAGATCATTCAAACCGTGCAGACCGGTGCGGTGGACGCGGCCCAGGCAATCGAAAGCGGTCAGTCGCGCAGCGAAGAAAGCGTCGAGCAAGTGACTCAGGCCGGCGCCATGCTCGAGCGCATCACCCATGCCGTGGAGGCCATTCGCGACATGAACCGCCAGATCGCCACTGCCGCTGAAGAGCAGACTTCAGTGGCTGAAGACATCTCGCGCAACCTCACCGAAATCACCAGCATCGCCAGTACTAACCTGGACAACGTACAGCGCACCGAAGCGGCCAGCCACAATCTGCATGGCTTGTCGGGGCAGTTGAATGAAGTGACGGCGCGATTGAGCGCTTAGTGAAATGGGCTGTGTATCGGTTCAGATACCGAATCGGTGCACAGTCACTCTCAAGTCCGTGCCGCGCCCGTCGATGCCACGTCGGCTTCGTTGCAGACGGTGACGGCGGCGTTGTTGCAGGCGTTGCAGGATGAGGGTGGCAGTACGTCGGGTTCGGTGGTCAGCACCGCCGCTTAAGTCCGTGAGGGCAAGCTGAAGGTAAATGTCGTGCCCTGTTGCTCGGTCGATACCACCTCCAGCTTCCCGCCATGGGACTGCGCAATCTGACTGGCAATGTACAACCCCAACCCGAGGCCGGCCTGCGGTGTTGCGCTGGCTGGTTTCGAGTAGGGCTGGAACAGATGCGGCAGCGCATCTTCGGCAATCAGCCCTTGGTTTCTTACGCTCAATACAAAGTGTCCTTCCTTGATCTGCGCACTGACCTCGATCGGGCCGTTGGGGTCTCCGTGGACAACGGCGTTCGCCACCAGATTGGATAGCAATTGCGCGACCCGTTCGCGATCGCAATGAACATTGCTCAGGTCGCCAATCGACGACTGAATGATGCGTTTTGGGTGAATGCTCTGGATCTCGGAAATCACGTGCCGCAACGCATCCCCCAGATCCGGGCAAGGCTCGATATTCACCGGAATGCCTCGGCCCAGTGACCCCCGCGCGAAGTCCAGCACATCGTCCACCAGTTTGGTCGCACGCCGAGCGCTGGTGAGGATGTGTCTGGCCCGTCGTTCATTCGCCGGGTCAGAGACTTTGCGCAGGAGCATTTCGGCGCCGGCGCTGATGGCGAACAGGGGGTTGCGCAGGTCATGGCCGAGCACGGCGATGAACTGTTCGCGCAGTTCGGCGGTTTGGCGTTCCTTGATCCGCGCCGCTTCGGTCCGTTGCAGGTTTTCATCAGCTTCGATCTGTAGCGCGAGCATCCGGGCGAACGACTCCATGGTGCTCTGGATCGTGCTGGATTTGAGCGGTGCCGGATTGGGATCAAGGGCACAAATAGTGCCGAAAAAGCGCCCGTCGGTGCGCAATATCGGGACGGCAATGTAGCTTTCGAATTGATAGGTGTGGGGCGTTTGATGATCGCGATAGAGTGGATCTTCACTGGCCTTGTCGATCACCACCGAATGGTGGCCCTGGCGGATTTCGTTGCACAGGGTGGAGACCAGGTCCAATTCATCGCCCACCTGCAAACCGAAATCCAGTCGATCGAGCACCGCGCAGGCAGTCCAAGCCTCTTCGGTAACACGGGCCACCGCCGCGAACCGCAAGCCGGTCAGCTCACTGATCACCTGAAGAATCGCCGGCACCGCACTGATCCGGCTGATTGTGGTGATGTCTGCTGCCGCTGTTTGCCCCATATCCTTGGTTCTCTGCTTCAACATGCCAAATGGTTTTGAGGGATTCTAGCGGGCTTGCGCGAATTGTCGCGGCTTCGTTCGTCACTTCAGCAAACTGCCTGACGCCGAACGCAAAAAAGCCGCACGACCCGAAAGTCGTGCGGCTTTTTGCTGTTGAATCACGTGTCTTGTTTGTCGCTCAGAACCTTGCCGGTAGTGGCATCGAAGTCCACGTCCCACTCGGTGCCGTCAGCCATACGCAGTTCAACTTCATATTCGTAGCCGTTGAAGTGGTTATCCAGGTCGGTGTCGGTAATCGTGGCACCCGGGTGCAACTTCAAGGCCGCCTGGTTCAGTTCTTCCAGTGGTTTGATCTTGCCGCTCTTGACCAACTCAGGGATCTGGTCGACGCGAACGTCAGCCTGGGCCAGGCCAGCAGTGAGGGTCAGGGCAGCAGCGGTGAACAGGGCAGTTAAGGTTTTCATGAAGTTCTTTCCTTGGATGAGCTGTTTAAGTGGGATCAGGTTAGCTCGTGCAACTTAATTCACCCTTAATTGCCCGTGGCGCCAAACTAAAGCTTCGCGGGCAAGCCGCGCTCCCACAGGTTTTGCGCAGACCTTGTGGGAGCGTGGCTTGCCCGCGAAACAGGCGCCACGGTCTCGAATCAGTAACCGTTGTTCTGCAACAACTGCGCAACGCTCGCCGCCGCCGGACGCTTATAGAAATTCAGCAGTTCGCTGGCGCGGTTGGTGAAGATGCCATCGACACCGGCCTCCGCCACTTTCTGATAGTCCACCGCATCGTCGATGGTGTAGACGTGCACCAGCAGGCCCTGATCGTGGGTGTACTGGTTCATCCACGGTTTCACCAGGTCCGAATAGCTCTGATCGCCACCCTTGGTCAGTGCGGCTGAAGGGCCGGTACCGATAGCGCCCTGGGCCTTGGCGTACTCGACCCATTGCTGGAATTCGGCTTTGTCTTTTGGCTCCTGCCTGGCGTAGTAGGTCGCTTTGTCCTTGTCACCGGACTCGGCGAACGTCACTTTGGATTTCGGCTCGATGCTGCCTTCGCCCACCCACAGCAGCAGGATTTTCGGCACTTGCGGCATTTCTTTCTCAAGCAATTCGAGGCTGCTCTTCTCAAAGGTTTGCAGCACTACTTTGCCTTTGCCCTGGCCGACCGCCAGATTGCTCTTCGCCAGTTTTGAGCCGGTCGGGCTCAGCCAGCCGCGGTCCTGCAATTTATCCTTGAGGTCACGCTCGATGCCGGGAAACTGCTTTGGCTCTTTGGTTTCGATGTACAGACCAGGCTTGTGCAGCGGGTTGCCCTGGGCGATGTCGATGATTTCGTCCAGGGTCAGGATCTTCAGACCTGTATAAGACGGACGCGCGCGATCCGGGTAAGCGCTGTTGAACCAGCTGCCGGCATCCAGGGTTTTGAGTTCGGCGATAGTGAATTCGTTGGCCAGGCTGTCCTTGCGTTCAGGGAACTTGGTAGCGACGTCGGTGGTGCGTTGCAGGTTGTTGTCGTGCAGGGCGAACAACACGCCGTCCTTGCTGCGTTGCAGGTCCATCTCCAGGTAGTCGGCGCCCAGATCGCGGGCCAGTTTGTAGGCCGCGGCGGTGGATTCCGGTGCATCGAAAGACGCACCACGGTGGGCGATCACCGCCGGGTGCGGAATGCCCAGACGGGTCGCCACTGCGGTGGGGCTTGGCTCGTTGGCGGCCTGTGCCTGGCCGAGTCCGAGCATCAAGCTCAGCAGCAGGGCGCTCTTGGTGAAGGTGACAGGCATGGTCGAAGTCCTTTTGCGATGGATTTTCAAAGACCTATCTTTTAACAACTGAGCGCCGCTTGCGCTATCGCCAGACCGACATAAACGTATTTAAAGCATTTTTTTTCAGCGCTTTTGTGCGGCTCTTTGCAGTACTCTTGGCCCCGGCAATTTCCCCGGCAGAGGGAAACCCGTTCGCTTGCCCTGCGTGTAAACCATCGATCACCGGTCCTTTACGACCTTTTGTGAGGTTTATCATGCGCATCACTTCCCAGCTCATTTGCCAGGCCGCCGACCAACTCAAAGGCTTCGTCGGCCTCAATCGCAAGACCGGCCAATACATTGTTCGTTTCAGCGAAGACTCGTTCGGCATGGACGTGGCTGATGACGGCATCATCCCCACCAGTGAATTCGTCTGGGCACCAGGCCCCGAGCAGACCATGACGCTTAAGCGCGAGCTGATCCAGTTGCTGCTGGACCAGAACATCGACGACCGGATCAACATCACCGAACCGTTGCGGGTGTACATGAACCGGCGGGAAGTGCCGCAGATTACGGCGGTGAGGAGTTTGGTGCGGGGTTGATGTTTTTGCGGTGTCCAGTCGGGCCTCTTCGCGAGCAAGCCCGCTCCCACAGTGGATCTTATGCGTACACAAAATCTGTGAACGACCGAGATCAAATGTGGGAGCGGGCTTGCTCGCGAAGGCGATTTAAAAAACACCGCAGCAATCACTGCTCAAACAAATACGCCCGCTCAACCTTACATACCCGCGTATGACACGCCGAATACCAGGTCGATCGCCCGCGCTCGCGAATCGCGCTGTGCTCGGGATGGTGTTTCCAGGCCAGGATCGCCGCCTCGCTATCCCAGTAGGACACCGTAATCCCAAGCCCATCCGCACCCCGGGTCGATTCCACGCCAAGGAAGCCGGGTTGCTCCCGAGCCAGTTCCACCATGCGTTCGGCGGCCTGCTCGTAACCGTGATCGCCGTCGGTGCGCAGTGAGGTGAAAATCACTGCGTAGTAAGGCGTTGCCGGTGTCTGGGCGATCATGATTGTTGCCTCGCACAAGCCTCGATCAACGCACGGACCAACGGCGGCAGAATACCCTTGAGCGCGGCGCGTTCCGGTTGGAACAACGTGGCGACGAAGAACGGATGATCGTTTAGCTCCACCGCCCGCAGATCCCCCGCCGAATCGTGGCCAACCGCGTGCAACTGTTGTTTCAGTAGCTCCCGTTCAAACTCAGGATTCACACCATAACGGCAGCGATATCCCTCGCGAATCTCAGCGTTTTCGTACGCCTTGGCGATCAACGAGCCTTCAACCAAATGAATGCTGTCGACGGCTTCCACCAGCGAACAGGTCAGCGGCGTGAGTAATGCTCGCGTCGCCTCGGGCGATGTCTCGCCGTGTTCGGCATCCTCCCAGCCCAGAACATTGCGGGCGAATTCGAGTACCGCGTGCTGAAAACCGCCGCAAGTGCCGAGGAAAGGTCGCTGCTGCTCGCGGGCAAAACCGATCGCCCGTAACGCACCGTTCATGTCGCGATAAGGGCTGGCGGGCACGCACCAGAAACCATCGAAATCATTCAGTGGCGTATCGGCGTTGATGGTGTCGGTGGCCAACCATTGAAACTGTATGTCCTTGCCTGAGTGCTCGGCGGCCATGCCGAGGGCAACGGGAATGGCTTGGTGGGCGATGACCTGTGGGTCGTAATCGCCGATCAGGGCGATGCGGATGGCGCTGGTTTCCATGAGTGATCTCGACGCTTGTTGATTCCTGGCACCCACTATAGATTGGCGTTCACGCAATCAATATTGGCGTTATCCCAAGTGATCAATGCACCGACGCACTATCGACTCGACTACCCGGACCTGTCCCTGATCCTCGCCCTGGTGCGCGGCGGCTCTCTGGCCCGGGCCTCGGCGTTGTTGAAAGTCGACGTCTCGACGGTGTTTCGCGCCGTCCGCCGTCTGGAAGCCGCGTTGGGCCAGCAACTGTTCGAAAAGAGCCGCGCCGGTTACCTGCCGACCACGCTGGCGCAGACCCTGGCCGAGCAGGCTGAACGCGCCGAACAAGCGCTGGAGGCGGCGCGCATTGGCGTGGAGCAGGGCGGTGAAGTCATCAGCGGCACCGTGCGCCTGACCTGCACCGATTCGGTCCTGCAAAGTTTATTGTTGCCGGCGCTGGCGCGGTTCATGCCGTCTTACCCGGCGCTGACCATTGAACTCTGCACCTCAAACGACTTCGCCAACCTCAGCCGTCGCGACGCCGACATTGCCTTGCGGCTGACCCGCACACCACCCGAGCATTTGGTTGGCCGGCGACTGGCGGATATTTCCTATCGGGTCTGTGCCAGCGCGGCCTATCTGCAATCGGTTGATTCCCACGACCTGGCTGCATTGACCTGGATCGCTCCCGACGACTTCCTAGCCGATCACCCCACCGTCGCCTGGCGACGTCAACAATTGCCTGGCGTGATACCGAGCTATCGCTGCAACAGCATGTTATCGGTGACCGAGTTGGTACGGGCCGGGCTGGGTGTCGCGGCATTGCCGGACTTCCTCATCGGTGATGGACTGCAACCGTTGACCGAGTCCTTGCACGGTTACGACACGGCGCTGTGGTTGCTCACTCGACCAGACTGCCGCGCATTGCGCTCGGTGGTGACGTTGTTCGATGAGTTGGGGCGGGCGCTGAAGTTGCCTTGAGTCGGATCACGCCTTCGGCGGCTCTTTGCCTACGAAGTGTTGATGCATTTCCGACGTCAGGCTTTCGATGCGTTCGGTCAGGGTCTTGGTGATTTCGGTGAGCCGGGTGTTTTGCTCCAGCAGTTCCAACAGTTGCGCGGTGTGTCGCGCGGCCTGGGCCTGACGATCGCTGTTGGCCACGGCCAAGGCTTCACGATGGCGCGCATCGGCGTCTGACTGGGCTTTGTCCCGCGCCGCCTGACGCGTCTGGGCCAGCAGAATCAGCGGTGCGGCATAGGCCGCTTGCAGGCTGAACGCCAGGTTGAGCAGGATGAACGGGTACATATCGAAATCAGTCACGCCGGACAGGTTCAGGCATATCCAGACCACCACAATCAAGGTCTGGGCGCCGAGAAACGTCGGCGTGCCGAAGAACCGCGCAAAGGCCTCGGCGCGCAAGGCAAAACGGTCAGTGCCGAAAGTAGGTGCCAGATGAGCGTGAGGGCGATGGAAGCGCAGGTGATCGACGGGGCCGGTGGTTTCGGTTTGGGTTTCGCGGGTCGGGGTGCTCATGGTGCTCTCTGCATGGCCGCTGGGACTGAGGCTCACTATAGCTCCAGCACCAGTTTCATTCTGAAACACATCTCGGTGTTTCTACTCAGAGCGATCGGTCAGCGATAAAGCCGCGGACAGTGTCATTTTTTGCAGCTCGACTCAGAGCTCATAACAGGCCAGGAACATGTCTAGCGCCGACTCCACAACGGTGTGCTGCATCTCGGGCGACAAGCCTGGCTGGCCCATGGATATCTGCGGCCAGAAGGCAAAGGACTTGAGCAATCCCTGGACCTGTTGCGCGGCGAACTCGGGTGCGACCGGTTTCAATAGGCCATCGGCCTGGGCAGCGCGAATCCACACGGTCAGGCCTTCTTCGCGTTCACTCATTCGGGTGACCATGTTCTGCGCACGCTCGGGAGAATGGATGGTGGCGGCGATCGCCACCCGCGCCAGGTCGAGAAAATTGTCATCGGCCAGCATCTGCAGTTTTGCCTGCAACATCAAGCGCAACTGATCGCGCAGGGGCAAGTCAGGGCGATAGGCCGCTTCCTGTTCAGCCGTTACCCGCGCCCACAATTGATTGAGGATTTCGGCGAACAACTCTTCCTTGCTCGGGAAGTGGTTGTACACGGTGCGCTTCGACACGCCAGCGGTGGCGGCGATTTTGTCCATGCTGGTGATGTCGAAACCGTTGGCACGAAATTCGGCAATCGCCGCCTGGATGATGGCTTCGCGTTTACGGTCAGTGAGGCGCTGTGGAGCTGTCATAAATACGCTTAGGCAGGAAGAAGTGGGTAACTACACTTGGTAGTTTACTTGTGATCAGCTTTGATGCAACCTTGGAACTACACTGTGCAGTGTAATATTTTGTTAATCCTGCCCAGTAAAAAATAGAATCTGCGGCTGATGCGTGCGTGCCTTGGCCATTTATCGTCCCAAACGGAAAATCGTCAATCGTGCGGTTTTTCTGGAGTCACTCAGTCATGGCCACTTCAACTTCTCCAGCGGATAACGCCTCAACGCCTGAAGCTTCACGACAGGCTCAAGGGCAGTACCGAAACCATGTGCCGGTGCAGCGCCAAGGTGTTCGCAAAACCTTGCGCATCATATGGAACATGATCTTCCATAAACCAGGCGACAGCCGTCCGTCCGCCCCGGTCCCGGTGCAAACCCTGACCCAGGCTGCGTTGATCGCTGCACCCAACCACAGCGTCTATCGCCTTGGTCATTCCACCGTATTGCTGAAGCTGCGGGACAAATTCTGGATCACCGACCCGGTTTTCGCCGAACGCGCTTCTCCGGTGCAATGGGCCGGCCCGAAGCGTTTCCACCAGCCGCCGATCGGCCTCGAAGAACTGCCGCCGATTGAAGCGGTGATCCTGTCCCACGATCACTACGACCACCTCGATTATCAGGCCGTCCTCAAACTGGCGGACAAAGCCCGATACTTCCTTACACCGCTGGGTGTGGGCGACACCCTGATCAAGTGGGGTGTCGATGCCAGCAAAGTACGGCAACTGGATTGGTGGCAGGGTACCGAGGTCGATGGCCTTCGATTCGTCGCCACCCCTTCGCAGCACTTTTCCGGTCGCGGGCTGTTCGACGCCAACAGCACGCTTTGGGCGTCGTGGGTGATGATCGACGGCGACACGCGGATCTTCTTCAGTGGCGACAGCGGCTACTTCGACGGCTTCAAACGCATCGGTGAACAGTACGGTCCGTTCGACCTCACGCTCATGGAAACCGGCGCCTACAACGTCGAATGGCCGCACGTTCACATGCAGCCGGAGCAAACCCTGCAAGCGCACATAGACCTTAAGGGGCGCTGGTTGCTGCCAATCCACAACGGCACCTTCGACCTGTCGATGCACGCCTGGTACGAACCCTTCGATCGTATTTTGGCGTTGGCCTGGGAGCGGAGCGTGTCGATCACCACGCCGCAGATGGGCGAGGCGTTCAATGTGATGCATCCGCAGCGTGGGCGCACCTGGTGGCTGGATCTGGAAAGTACGATGAAGGAAAAAGGGCACTTGGCTTGTAGCGGCTACAAGTCTGGATGAACTTTCGTACAGCGCCCGATCCTTGTTGCTGACAGTCGTTTCCTACGGCTTCGGTAGGCTGTGCGGCGAGTGAAATGACTCACTCGTGATTAGCCATAACAAGGACGTTTTACATGAAGGACATTTTCAAAAAACGCATGACGGTGCTGGCGCAGGCCATTCTGCTTTCAGTCGCGGGTTCCGCTTATGCGGATGGCAGCGCTACGAAATCAGCTGCTGTCAATGCGCTCGAATACGCGAGCGTCAGCGAACTCACTGCACAGATGGAGCGTAACGAACTCACCTCTGTAGCATTGGTGAAACACTTGCAGGCGCGTATCGAGGCACTGGACAAGCAAGGGCCAGCAATCAACGCAATCATGGAGCTCAATCCCCAGGCCATCGAGATTGCGACGGCCTTGGACAAAGAACGTGAGGATGGAAAAATTCGCGGTCCGCTTCACGGGATTCCGGTTCTGCTTAAAGACAACGTCGATACCGCAGACACAATGCAAACGAGCGCGGGTTCATTGGCCATGATCGGCCAACCAGCGGCAAACGATGCGTTTGTCGTCAAACAGCTTCGCGACGCAGGCGCGGTTATTCTCGGCAAAACCAACATGAGCGAATGGGCTTACGTTCGGCAAATGGGCTTGCCCCATGGCTGGAGTGGTCGAGGCGGCCAAGGGAAAAATCCCCACGTACTGGGTGGCGAAATATGCGGTTCCAGTTCCGGTTCGGCCGCAGGCGTAGCCGCCGGGTTCGCACCACTGGCCATTGCCACCGAAACCAATGGCTCGATCACCTGTCCGGCCTCGGCCAACGGCGTGGTGGGTGTCAAGCCGACGCTGGGGCTGTTCAGCCGTTCCGGCATCATTCCGATCACACGCCTGCAAGACACTCCCGGCACCATGACGCGCACCGTTCGTGACGCCGCGCTCATGTTCAACGCCCTGCAAGGTGTCGATGCCTCGGACGCCGCAACCGGCGACGCACCGGTAGGTATCGATTACACCGCATTGCTCGCCACAGACGCATTGAGCGGCAAGCGAATCGGTTATCCGGTCGAGTACACAGGGCCGAACGGCACCGTGCTTCGTCCTGATTTTCAGTTCCTGATAGCTCTGGCCACACTGGAAGAGCAAGGCGCTACCTTAGTGCCATTAAAAGTCCGGTTGCCGAACATTGACGGTTACTTCAACGCGCTCATGGCGGGCATGAAACATGAACTGCCCGAGTACCTGACCAGCCGCTCCGGGCTGCCGATCCAAACGCTTCAAGCATTGATCGACTTCAACGAACTCAATCCTGGCCCCGAAGGTTACGGTCAGCAGATGCTCAAAGAAATCAACGAACTGGACATGACCCACGAACAGGCGACTGAACTGTTCGCGGCGTTCACGGCCGACTTCAAGGGCGCCATCGATGAGCAACTGTCCGAGCACAATCTGGACGCCTTGATCGCCGATGCCGACGGATACTCGCAATTCAGTGCCGCAGCAGCTGGCTACCCAGCGATCACACTCCCGTCGGGCATGAATGGCGACCTGCCCACCTCTGTGTTCTTTTACGGCCCGCGCTGGAGTGAACCTAAATTGTTGGCGCTGGCTTACAGCTATGAACAGGCTTCGTTAGAACGCCAGGATCCGGCGTTTAAACAGCAGTAAAGGGATGTAACCGGGCCAGTGAGTTTGCGGTGTCACTGGCCCGGTATGTCATGCTCAGGATGATTCCTTTTGCGTGATCCTGCGCAAACCCTTCAATCGATAACTTCACTCACTCAACCATCGCATAATCCGCCCGCCCCACCGGATCCGGTGTCGACCCTCTCACGTTCATCCCTCTGCCCGGTGCAAACCCCGGGAAGAACACCAGACCTTGCGACTCAAACCGATACGCCAACGCCAGCCGGGTGACATCCAGCACATCGCGTTCCGCCTCGAAACGCTGAATGGCGTCAACGGAAACCCCGGACTCCTCGGACAATTCTTCAACACTCCAGCCCAGCATCGCTCGGGCCTGGGCACAGTGGGCGGGGGTGAACTGGAAGAGGGCGATACGTTCCAGGGTGATTTTCATCGCAAGAGTGGCCATGGTGTTCTCCGGGCTCGAGAGTGCTGATTCAAAATGTACTGTGTTTTTGTACAGTTGTTTTGATCCCGGATCAAACTCATTTTTTTGATTGATTACACTTTTCAGTCAGGCAGGAGCTTGGGAGCGACTACGCTGTTTCTATGCGGGATCCCGATAGCTCAGGGCTTTCAGCTCCCGTAGCAGCAATGATTGAACGTCAGCTTTCTGATTTTCAATACAGGGAAAGGTGGCGTTTATGACGCAGTGCGTCACAGCGTTATGCAGGGAAGGGAATCATGAAAAGACTACGTCTGCTATGTGCCCTGATCGGTTTTACAAGTCTGCCCGTCGCGGCTGATATGGCATTGTTGAGCAAAGATGCCTTCGTCACCAACCTGATAAATCAGATGACCCTGGAGGAAAAAATCGGCCAACTGCGGCTGATCGCTATTGATGAAAAGATGACGCCCGAAAAAATACGCGAAGAGATCGCCGCCGGGCGAATCGGTGCTACCTACGGCTCTGTAAGCCGTTACGTAAACCGACCCATGCAGGACGCGGCTCAACAAAGTCGCCTGAAAATACCGATGTTTTTTGGCTGGGACGTGATACACGGCCATCGAACCATTTTCCCCATTGGCCTGGCATTGGCCTCCAGCTGGGATATTGGCGCTATCGAGTTAAGCGGTCGCATAGCGGCAAAAGAAGCCAGTGCGGACGGTATCGATATGACCTTCGCCCCGATGATAGATATCGCCCGGGATCCTCGTTGGGGACGCACCTCCGAAGGCTTTGGCGAAGACACCTACCTGGTTTCGCGCATTGCCAAAGCGATGGTTCAGGCCTACCAGGGCACAAGCCCGAATGCACCCGACAGCATCATGGCCAGCGCCAAACACTTTGCGTTGTATGGGGCTGTAGAGGGTGGGCGCGACTACAACAGCGTCGACATGGGCCTGGCCAGAATGCACCAGGATTACCTGCCACCTTATCGTTCGGCAATTGAGGGTGGCGCGGGGGCGATGATGGTGGCGCTTAACTCGATAAATGGCGTGCCAGCCGCTTCCAATGCCTGGTTGATGCAAGACCTGTTGCGCAAAGCATGGGGCTTCAAGGGACTGGTCATCAGCGACCATAACGGGATAAACGATCTGGTTCAGCATGGTGTTGCGAAGAATCACCGCGAAGCGGCCAGGCTCGCGATCAGGGCTGGCGTTGATATGAGCATGAACGATTTCTCCTATGGGCCGGAGCTATCGGGGCTGCTTGAGTCAGGCGCTATTTCCCAGAGCAATATTGATAACGCGGTGCGGGAAGTGCTGGGGGCCAAGTACGACATGGGGCTGTTCGAAGACCCTTACCGGCGCATCGGCGTTGCCAGTGAAGACCCCGCTGATAACAACGCCGAATACCGTCTGCACAGAACGCAGGCCCGTGAGGTCGCGCGCAAGACATTGGTGCTGCTGAAGAATGAAAATTCGCTCTTGCCGTTAAAAAAAGAGGGCGTGATCGCACTCATAGGCCCGTTGGCAAAAAGTACCGTCGACATCATGGGCAGTTGGTCCGCAAGCGGCGTGCCCGCGCAATCGGTGACGATCTACGACGGGCTGAAAAACGCGATGAGCCAAGGCTCGCTGATCTATGCCCGAGGCGCCAATCTCGAGGAGGATCAGGAGGTCGTTAAATACCTGGAGTACCAGGGAGTGTCCGAAATCGCGAACGACCCTCGTCCGGCAGCTGAAATGATTGACGAAGCGGTGAAGGCTGCACAGCAAGCCGATGTGGTGATTGCGGTAGTGGGCGAGCCCCGCAGTATGTCTCATGAAGCGGCCAGTCGAACCAGCCTCGATCTGCCTGGGCGCCAGAGTGAATTGATCACTGCCCTGAAAGCCACCGGCAAGCCGCTGGTACTGGTATTGATGAACGGCCGGCCACTTTCCATCGGCAAGGAGCAGAAACAGGCCGATGCGATTCTGGAAACCTGGTACAGCGGCTCCGAGGGGGGCAATGCCGTTGCCGATGTGTTGTTCGGGGACTACAACCCGTCTGGCAAATTACCCATCACCTTTCCGCGCTCCGTGGGGCAGATCCCGAATTACTACAGTCACTTGAACACCGGTCGCCCCTACATAGCGGGTGCGCTTCGCAACTACACGTCTCAATATTTCGATCAATCCCACGGTCCGCTTTATCCCTTCGGCTATGGGCTGAGTTATACCGATTTCAGCCTGACCGACATGGCCCTGTCTTCGACCACGCTGAGCAAGACCGACAATCTCGTCGCCAGCATCATGGTGAAGAACATCGGCCAGCGCGATGGCGAAACGGTGGTTCAGCTGTATATCCGCGATGTCGTGGGCTCCGTCAGCCGTCCGGTCAAAGAACTGAAGAACTTTCAAAAAATCATGCTCAAGGCCGGAGAGGAGAAAGCAGTCCATTTCAGCATCAATGAGAACGACTTGAAGTTCTTCAACAGCCAGTTGGAATACGCCGCCGAGCCGGGCGAGTTCCGGGTGCAGATCGGTCTGGATTCCCAGGATGTGAAGGAGCAGAGTTTTGAGTTGCTGTCAGAACAAGGCAGTGGCTAAGACCGATCAGTAAAGAAAATGAAGTGCCAAGCGCAGAACCTGTGGGAGCGGGCTTGCTCGCGAAAGCGGTGTATCAGGCAACATCAATGTTGACTGTGCCGCCGTCTTCGCGAGCAAGCCCGCTCCCACATGAATTGCGCTTGACCGGCTGACATTGGCGACTGTGCCCTCTCTATTTCACCCCTTCCAACCAAACGGACGGTGCCTGCCCCAGCACACGACGAAACATCGTCGAGAACGCCGCCGGGCTGTCATAACCAAAATCCAGCGCAATCCGCGTCACCGGCGTGCCCACCGCCAGCCGCGCCAAGGCCAGCACCACACAGGCCCGCTGCCGCCATTGGCTGAAACTCAGGCCAGTCTGCTGGCGGAACAAACGATTGAAAGTACGCAAACTGATATGCAACTGATCGGCCCATTGCTGCGGCGATTGATGAGTGTTCGGATGCTGGAGAAACGTCTGACACAACCCAAGCAGCCGCGAATCCATGGGCAACGGAATGTGCAACGGCAGGTGAGCGCTACGGGCCAATTCATGCAGCAGCAAGTCGATCAGCGCACCATCGCGCCCAGCCTCGTCGTACTCCTGCGCAACCTCCACCGCCTCCATCAACAAATGCCGCATCAACGGCGAAACACTGATCACCTGGCAGCGGTTGCCCAAATCAACCGCCCCCGGTTCGATGTACAAACTGCGCGTGCTCACCCCCAGCATCAACACCTCGTGCGCCACCCCCGGCGGAATCCACACCGCCCGCTGCGGCGGCACCACCCAATTGCCGTCGTGCGTACTCACCTGCATCACCCCGGTGGCACCGTACAACAACTGCGCCCGCCGGTGGGTATGGCGCGGCAATAGACGACCGTCGGGGTAATCCGTACCGATAGCCACCACCGGCCGTGGCGTATCGTCCAGCAGATCAATCGAAACATTGCGCATCGAGCGGCATCCAGCAGTTGGCGTAAACGCAAACATTATTGGCTTACTTGCTGAAGCAGGCCAAGCCCTAATACCAGTAAGTTAAGAGCAATCCATGTGGGAGCGGGCTTGCTCGCGAAAGCGGTGTGTCAGGCGAAATCAATGTTGACTGTGCCGCCGTCTTCGCGAGCAAGCCCGCTCCCACATGGATTGTTCTTTCACTCTCAACCAACGGACGATGCGCGATGTTCTTCTACCTCTTGCTGGCACTCTTCGGCTGCATGACCGGCGTCACCGCCGTGCTGTTCGGCTTCGGCGGCGGATTCGTCGTCGTGCCCTTGCTGTACCGCATGCTCACGGCCAGTCACGGCGCCGACGATCCCATCAGCCAATCGGCGATGCACATCGCCGTGGCCACCTCGACCTGCGTGATGATCGTCAACGCCCTGATCGCCACCGCAAAACATCAACGCGCCGGTAATCTCATTCGCCGTTACGTGTGGCCGTTGGGCGGGTTCATCGGCCTGGGCGCGATCGTCGGAGCCGTTGCTGCAATGTGGGCGAGTGGCGAGCTGATCCGTTTTGCCTTCATCGCCTACCTCGGCGTGACGATACTGGACTGCTTGTTCCGACGCGGTTTTCTCACACAGTCCGACGCCGTAATCCCACGGCGATTGGGCAGGGCAGAAGTGTCTGGCGGCGGTGTAGGCATCGGCACCATCGCCACGTTTCTCGGCGTGGGCGGCAGCGTCATGACCGTGCCGTTATTGCGGCGTTGTGGGCTGAGCATGTCTCGGGCAACGTCCATGGCCAATCCGTTGAGTCTGCCGGTTGCGGTGGCCGGGACGCTGACTTACATGGCGATGGCGGGGTTTACCGAGTTTGATCTGGGGCCGTGGTTTATCGGTTATGTGGATGTGCTGGCGTTTTTGGTGCTGACGGCTGGGGCGTTGGTGGGGATTCGGCTGGCCACGCCGTGGATCGGGCGGATACCGGATCGGGTGCATGCGCGGGTTTATATTGGTTTGCTGGTGGTGGTGATGCTCAGTATGGCGATGAAGTGAAGTGCGCAATGAAGCTCGATTCCCTCCTGCAACCTCGCCATAATCCGTCCTCGTTCAACCTGCGCCGCCTTCAACCTGCCGGCGCTGCTTCCGACTCATTCAGGGATCGATTAATGCTCAAAGGATTGTTACGTCTGGCGCCAGTCGCCGCGTTGTTACTCATGCTGTGTTCCACTGCTCATGGCGAGGATGGGAGACGAGTGTTCACCGGCACGCTGGGCAAGATGCCAATCGTGCTGGAAATGAACCTCTTTCAGCCTGACGAAGTGACCGGCCGCTACTTCTATGAAAAGTACCATCGCGACCTGGAGCTGAGCGGTTCGCTGCAAGAAGAGACCCTGACGCTAACCGAAGGCAATAACCGCTACGGCGACGACAACCCCCTGCCGACCCTGAAGCTGCAAGAAACGGCCAACGGCTGGCAGGGCGAATGGAAAAGCCCCAAGGGTAAAATCCTGCAAATGCAGTTGACCGAGGCCAAGCTGCCGGCACCGGCGGCGGACGCCTTGCCCTTCATCGCCGCGCTGCCGAAAAGCGATCCTTATGAATATCTTCGCCTGCAAGGCTTGAAGCTCAAACCGGGCAAGAAAGAGTCCTTCATGGGCTACGACCTGCAATGGTGGACGCAGCCCGAGTCCACTCTCTCCATGTTCAGCATCGAGTCCGGCTACCCGAAAGCCGACCAGCAGCGGGTCAATCAGCAATTGTTGGAGCGGCTCTGGAGCGAAGTCATCAGCTATCACGGCTGTTTGCTGCAAGGTGGGCAATATGCCGAGTTCGACCAAGGTGTCAGCCCCCAATTCCTATCGCCCGATGTGGTCAGCCTGAGCATCGCCACCAGCTACAGCTGCGGCGGCGCTCACCCGGATTTTGGCGATTCACCGATCAACCTCGACGTTCACACCGGTCATAGCCTGTCGCTGGACGACGTGCTGTGGGTTGGCAAAGGCAAGCCACTGCTGCACGCCGATCGCGACAGCGCGGGCGACACATCCTTGACCGAGGAAGAGAGCAACGCGCGATTCACCTATCAGCGCGAAGTGTTCGTGCCGTGGCTGATCAAACAATTCACCACACTGTACCCCGGCGAAATGCAGAAACCGACGGACGAGAACGACTGCGACTACACCGACGAAAGTGTTTGGGGTTATTCCAACTGGCACTTCACCGCCAAAGGCCTGTACCTGGGACCGTACTTCGCCCGCGTGCAACGCAATTGCGATGATCCGGGCTGGTCAGTGCTGCCGTACGCCGTGGTCAAGCAACATCCCGGCGCGGTCAAACTCCAACTGCCTCAGAACTAATTCCTAGCTCGCCGCCAACCCCGGCGCTTCACGAATAATGAAGTGATCCAGATTCTCAATATTCGCGCTAAACACCCCGAACGTCTGTTCGGGGTTTTTCTTGCTCGGCACCTGCTTCAACTCCGGCGTTACCCCATAAAAGAAGCAATACAACTGCGCCTCACTGTCGACGGCATGCTTGATCTCTTCCAGAAACGCTTTGCGCTTGCGGTAGTTGTCGATCAGCTTCTTGCTCAGGTAAACATTCACCGAGTAAGGCTTCTTCTTCGCCTCGTCCGGTTGCTTGAACCAGACCTTCTGTTCGAAATCGATGCGAAAGCTCTGGGTGTAATCCTTGATCTCCTTGATTTTTCCCCAGTAAATCAACCCCTTGTTGTCCTGCAGGTATTCGATCTTCTTGAAGAACGACCCATAAGGCGCCGTGTGCTCGCCAATCTTCAGCGGCATGCGCTTGAGAAGCTCCTTGTCCTCGAAGTTCGACACAAAACACTCCACCGGGTGGGCGAAGACACTGGTCTTGTCGGGCGCCGACTCCCGGCTCGGATGCTCGACGTTACTGGCCGCTGAAGTTGGTTTGGGGTCATCCCGCATGACATCCGCAGCCACAGCCGGGTTGGACGGCTTGCGCACATACTCACGCCGAGTCAGCAACAACTCCGATGGGAAATGCTCCTCCCGACTGTCATCCAATTCCGCACCATCCGCATCCAGTCCCGACGCCGGCGTTTTCAGACTGACATAAGGACAACCCTCGACATGCCGCGTGCTGGGAATGTTCTTGAAGTGCGGCGTGCGCACGTAATTCACATTCTTGGCGTTGAACGTCCCCAACACGTTGGTCGCATCAAACGCTGAACGGCAGGCATCGTTGGGGCACTGGAAATGCTCCTTGGCGGAATCGAACTCCATCGTCTCGTCGAAATTCAAATCGCGCACGTCATAGATCGACAGCTTGTCGTCGAGGCTGAGGCAGTAGGCGAGGTCGAATTTCATGGGCTATCGGGCTCTTTGAGGGGATCGTTTTTATAGTCGCTAAGCGTTCGTCCTGCACAGCTTTTTCCACTGCGCGATCTACTTCTCTGTGCGGCTTTACCAGTGATGGCAATGTAGCTACCGTTGTAGGATAAATTTCCTGCGGCTGTGCGCTATTTCCTACGTCGAGTTTCGGTTTCTGCAACCCGTGTCGACTGTGATCGAGCCGCACCCCGCGATGACCATTTGCTCACGTAGCAAGGATAGCGACTCGATGACTTCGCCTGCACTTAACCAAATCTTGTTTGGCCCACCGGGAACCGGTAAGACGTTCGCCACTATCGAGGCCGCGCTGGAAATTCTTGCTCCTGAGTTTCTTCGGGCCAACAAAGGCAAACGGGTGGCTTTAAAGAAACGCTTTGATGAGTTAGCCGAAGATGGGCACGTTGAGTTCGTCACCTTTCATCAAAGCTTCAGCTACGAGGACTTCGTCGAAGGTCTACGTGCTGAAAGCGGAGAAGATGGGCAATTGCGCTACGAAGTCGTCGATGGTGTGTTCAAAAAAATGTGCACCTCTGCCATGGCCAAAGTAAAGAGCCCCGGTGCTCTATTTATAAAGGGGGAGTCATTTGGTTCGGGGTACATAGTCGCGAGTGCATCTGCTGAGTTGCTGAGCTTGGTTAAACCTAATGGTAAAGAGCTACCGATTGGGATGAGTATTCTTCACACGCTCGCTGAATATGTGCGGGCAGGGCGGTTAACCGTCGCAGATGTTCGCAACAAGCTAGTTTTTGACAAAGTGTCAGAAACTAAGCTGGAACCATATCTCATCAATGGCTACAACAATATTTTGCCGGTTTTGGTTCAGCGGATTTTGGATACGTCATCCGAAGACGCAAAGGTCAAGGAAACAACTCAATCCAGCGACGCACGCGTACTCATCATCGATGAAATAAATCGCGGCAATATCTCTCGGATCTTCGGTGAGCTGATTACTCTCATCGAGCCATCCAAGCGTGCAGGAGTCGACGAGGCATTAAAGGTGACGCTGCCGTATTCGAAGGATCATTTCAGCGTTCCGAGTAATGTCTACCTCATTGGCACCATGAACACCGCTGATCGTTCATTGGCCGGTCTAGATATCGCACTGCGTCGTCGTTTCACGTTCCGCGAAATGCCGCCTAAGCCTGAGCTGCTGAACGACGTCACCGTGGGGGAACTCAATGTTGCCCAACTCCTAATAGTGATGAATCAACGAATTGAAATGCTTTTAGACCGAGATCATTGCTTAGGACACGCGTATTTCATGCCGTTAAAGGATGAGCCAACGCTGGAGCGATTGGGCCAAATCTTTCGCGAGCAAGTGCTCCCATTGCTGCAAGAGTATTTCTTCGAAGATTGGCTACGGATTCAATGGGTCCTTAACGATCATCGCAAGGCCCCTGAAAACTGCTTTATCGCGCAGGCGCTATTCAACTCAGGATCTTTGTTTGGCGATCAAGTGGTGCTAAGTAACCAAAATAACCAATGGATTATCAACGAAGACGCCTTTGCTCGGATTGAGTCTTTCTGGGGCGTCATTGATCACCAAGCAGTACCTCCAAAGGTCCAGGAGGCTATTGAAGCTGAAAAAGACGACATTCAGGTTCGTCAGCTTGAAAGCGGATCAATCGAGGTTTTAAAGTCTGGGAAGATCGTCAGCCCATCTAAACCTATTTTGCGAGAGCTTGCCGCAGCACATGGCCTGACAACACACCATGCAAGTGGTCTTGAGTTTAATACTCGCCATCTTGGCGCGGCCGTAATCAGCGCATTGAAAGGCGTGACGGTGTGAAACCCATCATCACGGTCCGCGAGTACGCGAGGCTGACGACAGATAAAATCACTGAGCCGACATTGGATCTTGCTCAGGTATCGGTTTCCGCCTTTGACTGGCTGTGCAAATTGAATGCTACTTTCAGCAATGCTGGAGCTGCACTGGTTCAGCTTGAAAATCGGTGTTTACTCAAACTCGACAACTACGTTGGTGTGTTGGAAACACCCTGTGGCACGCGTCTTGAAATTCTCCCCAAACATTTTGAGCGAGAGGACTGCATTAAGCAGAGCAGAGTGTTGTTGCGGCGCATGATCCAAGCTTCTCTAAATTTACCCACCCGTGAAGTCGGCGCGGCAGATCTTCAAAATTTCGATGCACCGCTGAGCGAATGGGTCATGGGCCGATTCCTACTGGCTCTGGATCACTTGATCAAGCGAGGTCTACGCTTTGACTACCAGCGCGTAGAGGAGGAACAACGGTTCCTACGTGGTCAATTGGATGTGGTTAAGCAAATGCGCCAACCCCCTGGGCGCCAGCACCATTTCCAGATTCGACACGATATCTATTTGCCCGACCGATCAGAAAACCGCTTACTCAAATTCGCGTTAGATGAGGTCTGCAAAGCAACAAAAGATGCTGGTAACTGGCGTCTGGCTCACGAGTTAAGAAGTGTGTTGTTAGAGGTTCCTCCAAGTCGCAATGTGCAGCAGGATTTCAAACAATGGAGTAGCGAGCGACTGATGGCGCACTACGTGCCAGTGAAGCCCTGGTGCGAGCTGATTATCAATCAAAAGATGCCTTTGGCGGTCGCCGGGGAGTGGCATGGCATGAGCTTGTTGTTTCCTATGGAGAAGCTGTTTGAGCGCTATGTAGCTGCGAGTCTAGACAGGGATCTGCTGCAAGACGCTCGGCTTCAAACTCAAGCCCACACTGAATATTTGTGTCAGCACAAAGGCAAAAACTTCTTTCAATTGCGACCGGATTTGATAGTTCACCATCAGAATAAACGCTGGGTGCTAGACACAAAATGGAAGCGGTTGAACTCATCTGGTGAGGATAAGAGCTACGGTTTGAAGCAGTCTGATTTCTATCAGTTGTTCGCCTATGGCCACAAATACCTATCGGGCGAGGGGGAGTTGGTGCTGATTTATCCAAGACGATCTGCGTTTGATGCGCCGTTGCAGGTATTCGAGTTTGCACCGCAACTCAAGCTTTGGGTGCTGCCGTTTGATATGGAGCGTGGCGTATTGTTAGGCGCTCCTGAAGGGTTCCCGCTTCACTCTCAGCAACAGCGATCAAGTGAACAGTCGGCGTGATGCTCAATGCTCCCAATCAAATGGGTGCAGAAAGCTGCACCCATTTTTAGCGGCTTTCTAAAATAGAAATAGCCGTGAAGCTTTCCTCCACCAAGATGTTTGCTGTTGAGTCAGCAGGATGCAAGGCATGTCCCGCATCCGAATCCATGGTTCATTCTGCCAATGCAGCAAACTCAGTTGCATCTGTGGCCAATCCAGAACGCTCAAGGTCGGACGCTCAACTGCCTGCGCTGGTCTTGCGTCACGCAGTGCAGCTACAACCTGATGCGTCAGCCATTCGCGTAGTGAGCGATATTCGGGGCAATAGTGATAAACCAATAATGCATACACGCCCGACTCGCTGAGCATCAGTCGCTCCTCTGCTACTCCATGAGCATGTACCAACAACATCCGTCGCTGATCCATATCGAGTTTTCGGGACATTCGCTCGTCCAAATATTTACCCATCAATCGCCCTATATCGCGCGCGCAAAACCAGGCTTGGTTTTCGAAGAGTAGGGCGTGGAGATGAATGTCGTGGCGAGTGAATAGGGTGCATGGGAGAGGCTCCCACTCGTCGTTCATTGGTGTGGATAAATTTCTGGATGCGAGTTGAGTGGACATAATCCGTGACCTCTACGTATTAAGGGGACAGGGCCAGACCCAACGTAGAGTGGAATTAGAAAATCCCAACGAGCAAAGCCGTCACATTCCAACGACAAACCACCAAAGGGTGAATTGCGAATCTGTGTGATTGACCAAGCTTTCTACGTTGGGCGTTTCTTAGGCACCTGCGATGGAGCTTAGAGGTGCTTTTAGCGGGTATCAATGGAGAAGCAGCTGTAAGTGCTGTAGGAGATTTAGCGCTGTGACGTAGGGATGGAAAAGGACTACTCATTGCCCATAAAAAAGCCCCGATCAGATCGGGGCTTTGCTTTTTTGACTTGTCGACTCAGGCTGCAATCGTCAAATCATGGCGAGCTAGGCTATTAATCCCAGCTAAGCGCACCACCGGTTTGGTATTCAATAACCCGAGTCTCAAAGAAATTCTTCTCTTTCTTCAAGTCCATAATCTCGCTCATCCAAGGGAACGGGTTAGTCGTCCCTGGATACTCTTCTTTAAGACCAATCTGCGACAGACGACGGTTAGCAATAAACTTCAGGTAGTCCTCCATCATCGCCGCATTCATGCCCAACACCCCACGAGGCATGGTGTCACGAGCGTATTCGATCTCCAGCTGAGTCCCCTGCAGAATCATCTGCGAAGCTTCTTCCTTCATTTCAGCATCCCACAAATGCGGGTTTTCGATTTTGATCTGGTTGATCACGTCGATGCCGAAGTTCAGGTGCATGGATTCGTCGCGCAGGATGTACTGGAACTGTTCGGCGACGCCGGTCATTTTGTTGCGGCGGCCCATGGAGAGGATTTGGGTGAAGCCGCAGTAGAAGAAGATGCCTTCCAGAACGCAGTAGTAGGCGATCAGGTTGCGCAGCAATTCTTTGTCGGTTTCGACGGTGCCGGTTTCGAACTTCGGATCGGAGATCGAACGGGTGTATTTCAGGCCCCAGGTGGCTTTTTTCGCGACCGATGGGATCTCGTGGTACATGTTGAAGATCTCGCCTTCATCCATGGCCAACGATTCGATGCAGTACTGGTAGGCGTGGGTGTGGATCGCCTCTTCGAACGCCTGGCGCAGGATGTACTGGCGGCATTCCGGGTTGGTGATCAGGCGGTACACGGCCAGGACCAGGTTGTTGGCAACCAGGGAGTCGGCGGTGGAGAAGAAGCCGAGGTTGCGCATCACGATGCGGCGCTCGTCGTCGGTCAGGCCTTCCGGGTTTTTCCAGAGGGCGATGTCGGCGGTCATGTTGACTTCTTGCGGCATCCAGTGGTTTGCGCAGCCGTCCAGGTACTTCTGCCATGCCCAGTCATATTTGAATGGGACGAGCTGGTTGAGGTCGGCGCGGCAGTTGATCATGCGCTTTTCATCGACAGCTACACGGGCAGAGGCGCCTTCCAGTTCGGCGAGGCCTTCGGCGACGTCGAGGGAGTCCAAGGCAGCCTTGGCGCGGGCGATTGCGGCGGAGTCCGTCGCGGTCACGGCGCGGGCCTCTTGAGCGGCGGCACCACCGGCGCTGTCGAGGCGGTCCATGTTGGCTTCAGAAGCGTGGCCGGCGTTGGCGCCTTTTACAGCGACTTCGCCGTCATCTTCTTTGTCGAATTCGTCCCAGCTCAGCATGACGTGTCGTCTCCTGCGTGAGGGCCAGATTGCCCGTGTGAAAACTGATAGGTTGGTTTTTCACACAGCCGTTTCTGGCCGCGTTGGATCTAAAGGAAATCGTTTTTTGCAGCAGTACCGTTTTTTGCGGCGGTAAGCAGGCAACAAACAGAATTTTGTACGGGTGTTCCGAAGCCGCTGATGGGCGCAAAAAACATGAGTCGCTTCTGCGTGGGCTTCAGACTGGCTTTTCACCCCTGTAAGGGAATATTGCAGGCCCGTTTAAGTGCGCATTATAAGGAAATTTTCAGCCCCGTGGTGCGGCGAAATGGCACTCGGAGCGGTCGGCGAGGGGCGTTTTCAGGTTGGAGCGAGGGTTTACAGGGCTTTGGCGGAGGAAGTTTTTTTTTCGTCTGTTTTGGCTGGTTTTTGACGGTGAGGGCTGGGTGTTGGCGCCGTTAGGGTCTGCTGTTGTGTTGCAAGCCAGGTGGGGCGGGGCTTTCAGGGGAGGGGAGGCGTTTTTGTGGGTGAGATTGTGTGCAGTTTTTGGCTGAAAATATTCTTGAAATAAATTGCTCAAAAAATAACCAGAAGCGGCATTTTTTACTACATGTAGTGGTTTTGGTCGATTTTTGACCACTTAAGACACAACTAAGCCCGACCGAAGTCGGGCTGTGAGGTCGTATTCAGTTTTCAGCTGAAACGAGCTGCACCTACGTGGTCAGCACCATCGGCAGCGAGCTTGGCAGCGCCAGTGTGATCGAAGCCATCAGCGGCGACTTTGGCGGCGCCAGTGTGATCAAAACCATCAGCAGCCACCTTGGCAGCGCCAGTGCGATCAAAACCATCAGAAGCGAAAGAAGCCGAACCAGTGTGGTCGTAACCATCAGAAGCGACAGCCGCTTCAGTGAAAGTAGACGAGCCAGTGCGGTCGTAGCCATCGGCGGCGAAGGTGTTAGCGGCCAGGACGGAAAGGGTCAGGGCGAGGATCAGTTTGGTTTTCATGGTAGTGGCTCCAGGTTCGTTGGCGTTTTGTGCCTTGGGTGTGGAATTCATCCTACGCCAACTATTTTGATTAAAAAGCGCAAATAAACGCTTAAAACAATCGTGTTTGTCGATATAAGGCCTGGCGCTTCATCTGTCTTTAAAAAGGATGGGTCGAGCCTTGGGAGATAGAAGGGGGCGGATCAGCCGTTAGAGCAGCCGTTGCCCATGACGCTGTAGCGCAGAATGTGCCGCTGACCTTTGGAGTCGTCGTATTCCATTTTGGCTGGAACCACTTCGCAGACGTTCGGGATTTCGCTCATCGATATAACTTTGGCGATGTCCAGATGGGTGGAGTAGGTGTATTCCTCAATGGCGGGTTGTTGCTGTGCGACATCAGTCGAGACCTCATCCGCCATGGCGGTTGCGCACAGACTGCTGAGGGCCAGAACCAATAAAGCTTTCATTTCAAATTTACCTTTCTGAAGTCGAAGGGGGTCACGCAATCTTTTTGGGATTGCGTGTGGAGCTTTAATAAAGAGTCTTGGATTAACTGCCTTTGTGGGGGCTGCAACTGGGTTAATCGCGTTGCCGTGTTGGCGAGGCTGATTTTAGGCCTGGGGGTGGCGTGCATATAGCCGTGCTTTTGATAAACACCTTTGGCAAATTCGGTAACAATCCCCCAAGAAGCCTAGAACAGCCGGGTTTGAGCGCCTTGTCGCGGTATAGCCACATTTTGTAGGGGCTTGTTACTACCATCGTCGAATGGTTCTATAGGCCCGGCCCGGCTACAACTGGGGCCATACAAAAACAACTATTCCACCGAGGTAAGAAAGATGAGTGCGGCTTCTTTGTATCCCGTTCGTCCCGAGGTAGCAGCCAACACGCTGACTGACGAGGCCACCTATAAGGCCATGTACCAGCAGTCGGTCGTCAACCCGGACGGCTTCTGGCGTGAACAAGCCAAGCGCCTCGACTGGATCAAGCCTTTCACCACGGTGAAGCAGACGTCCTTCGACGATCACCATGTCGATATCAAATGGTTCGCCGACGGCACGCTGAACGTTTCCTACAACTGCCTCGACCGTCATCTGGCCGAGCGCGGCGATCAAATCGCGATTATTTGGGAAGGGGATGACCCTGCCGAAAGCCGCAACATCACCTACCGTGAGCTGCACGAACAAGTCTGCAAGTTCGCCAACGCCTTGCGCGGCCAGGATGTGCACCGCGGCGACGTGGTGACAATCTATATGCCGATGATCCCCGAAGCCGTGGTCGCCATGCTGGCCTGCACCCGGATCGGCGCGATTCACTCGGTAGTGTTCGGTGGTTTCTCGCCGGAAGCCCTGGCTGGCCGGATCATCGACTGCAAATCCAAAGTGGTGATCACCGCTGACGAAGGCATTCGTGCCGGCAAGAAAATTCCGCTGAAGACCAACGTCGACGACGCGCTGACCAACCCGGAAACCAGCAGCATTCAGAAAGTCATCGTGTGCAAGCGCACCGGTGGCGATATCAAGTGGAACCAGCATCGCGACATCTGGTACGAAGACCTGATGAAAGTGGCGGGCAGTGTGTGCGCGCCGAAAGAGATGGGCGCCGAAGAAGCGCTGTTCATCCTTTATACCTCCGGTTCCACCGGCAAGCCGAAGGGCGTGCAGCACACCACCGGCGGTTATCTGCTGTATGCGGCGATGACCCACGAGCGCGTGTTCGACTACCGTCCGGGCGAAATCTACTGGTGCACCGCCGACGTCGGCTGGGTCACCGGCCACACTTATATCGTCTACGGCCCGTTGGCCAATGGCGCGACCACGCTGCTGTTCGAAGGCGTGCCGAACTATCCGGACATCACCCGGGTGGCGAAGATCGTCGACAAGCACAAGGTCAACATCCTCTACACCGCACCTACCGCGATTCGCGCGATGATGGCGTCGGGCACCGCCGCTGTAGAAGGCGCCGATGGCAGCAGCCTGCGTCTGTTGGGTTCGGTCGGTGAGCCGATTAACCCGGAAGCGTGGGATTGGTACTACAAGAACGTCGGTCAATCCCGTTGCCCGATCGTCGATACCTGGTGGCAGACCGAGACCGGCGGCAACATGATGAGCCCGCTGCCGGGCGCTCACGCGCTCAAGCCGGGTTCGGCGTCACGTCCGTTCTTCGGGGTGGTACCAGCGCTGGTGGACAACCTCGGTAACATCATCGAAGGCGTGGCCGAGGGCAACCTGGTGATTCTCGATTCGTGGCCAGGCCAGGCGCGCACGCTGTATGGCGACCATGACCGCTTCGTCGACACTTACTTCAAGACCTTCCGTGGCATGTACTTCACCGGTGACGGTGCGCGTCGTGACGAGGACGGTTACTACTGGATCACCGGGCGTGTGGATGACGTGCTTAACGTTTCCGGGCACCGCATGGGTACTGCCGAGATCGAAAGCGCGATGGTCGCGCACCCGAAAGTCGCCGAAGCGGCGGTGGTGGGTGTGCCGCACGACATCAAGGGGCAGGGCATTTATGTCTATGTCACGTTGATCGGTGGCGAAGAGCCGAGCGAGCAACTGCGCCTGGAACTGAAAAACTGGGTGCGTAAAGAGATCGGCCCGATTGCTTCGCCGGATGTGATTCAGTGGGCGCCGGGCCTGCCGAAAACCCGTTCGGGCAAGATCATGCGCCGGATTCTGCGCAAGATTGCTACGGCCGAATACGATGGATTGGGGGATATTTCGACCTTGGCCGACCCGGGTGTGGTGCAGCATTTGATTGATACGCACAAGACCATGAACGTCGCTTAACAGCGGTTCTTGAGTCATCGAAACCCCGCCAGACGTTGAGTTTGGTGGGGTTTTTTTATGGTGATCAGGTTGGGGGTGGTGGTGGCTGTTCGGGCCTCTTCGCGAGCAAGCCCGCTCCCACATTGAACCTGAGTTGCGCACAAAATCTGTGTTCACTGGAGATCAAATGTGGGAGCGGGCTTGCTCGCGAAGGCGGTCTGACAGGCGCCACATAAATAAACCCGAACCAATATTTATCGGTTCGCCTGTAGGCGCTGTCCCACTGTTACCCATCACCCTTCAAGTAACTGAATGTGTAACCGCACGCTCCGATACGAGGCATTGGGAAACGCAAAGCCCAGTCTCAGGGCCTCTCAATCGGCCATGAAAAATAAGACACAACGCTGCGCTTGCTGGATTAGAAGGGTTTGCCAATAATAGGCCCGCAATTTGCAATATAGATCGGTTCACTGTCTTTTGCTCTTGCATGAAATTGCAAGGCTGTCAACGCGCTCAAGCGGCTTTCTCGGTGCATCTGTAATTTGTTGTCGCATTGAAGAAATATCGGCTTCGGGCCTGTCGTTAGAATGCCGATCACTCGCTCGTCGTTGCCGGTGTTGAACTCAATGTTGAATTCAGCGCATGCATCCCAGGACGCAGCACCGCTTAGCTGTTTAACCCATTCGCATATTGGGCTGTCGCTCACTCTGCCGTTTTTGCCCTTTACCGATGGAGTCCCAAGATGAAGAAACTTGTGCTGCTTGGCGCCCTGGCACTGTCCGTGCTGTCCCTGCCGACCTTCGCCGATGACAAGCCTGTAAAAATCGGTATCGAAGCAGCTTACCCTCCGTTCGCCTCCAAGGCGCCGGACGGCAGCATCGTGGGTTTCGACTACGACATCGGTAACGCCCTGTGCGAAGAGATGAAGGTCAAGTGCGTATGGGTCGAGCAAGAGTTCGACGGCCTGATCCCGGCACTTAAAGTGCGCAAGATCGACGCGATCCTGTCGTCCATGTCGATCACTGAAGACCGCAAGAAGTCCGTGGACTTCACCAACAAGTACTACAACACCCCGGCTCGCCTGGTCATGAAGGCCGGCACTCAGGTCAGCGAAAACCTGGCTGAGTTGAAGGGCAAGAACATCGGCGTGCAACGTGGTTCGATCCACGAGCGTTTCGCCCGCGAAGTCCTGGCCCCACTGGGTGCCGAGATCAAGCCTTACGGTTCGCAGAACGAAATCTACCTCGACGTGGCCGCCGGTCGCCTCGACGGCACCGTGGCAGACGCGACCTTGCTGGATGACGGTTTCCTGAAAACCGACGCTGGCAAGGGTTTCGCCTTCGTTGGCCCGGCCTTCACCGACGTCAAATACTTCGGTGACGGCGTAGGTATCGCGGTTCGCAAGGGCGACGCGCTGAAAGAGAAGATCAACACCGCGATCGCGGCCATTCGCGAGAACGGCAAATACAAGCAAATCCAGGACAAGTACTTCGCCTTCGATATCTACGGCAAGTAATCGTCCCCGCAACAAGTCCGAAATGGCGCAAGCAGCAGGATCTCTGAGGTTTGCGCCATTTTTTCATCCCAACTTTCGAGGACCTGAATCATGTTGAAAGGCTACGGGGCTGTCATCCTCGATGGCGCATGGCTGACGCTTCAGCTCGCCTTGTCGTCCATGGCCCTGGCCATCGTTCTGGGGCTGATCGGCGTTGCGCTGCGTCTGTCGCCGGTGCGCTGGCTGGCCTGGCTGGGCGACCTGTATTCCACGGTGATCCGCGGTATTCCCGATCTGGTGCTGATCCTGCTGATTTTCTACGGCGGCCAGGACCTGCTCAACCGCGTCGCGCCGATGCTCGGCTATGACGACTACATCGACCTGAACCCGTTGGCCGCCGGTATTGGCACCCTGGGCTTCATCTTCGGTGCGTACCTGTCGGAAACCTTTCGCGGTGCCTTCATGGCAATCCCGAAGGGGCAGGCAGAAGCCGGCATGGCGTACGGCATGAGCAGTTTTCAGGTGTTCTTCCGGGTGTTGGTGCCGCAGATGATTCGTCTGGCGATTCCGGGTTTCACCAACAACTGGCTGGTATTGACCAAGGCGACCGCACTGATTTCGGTGGTCGGTCTGCAAGACATGATGTTCAAGGCCAAGCAGGCGGCAGATGCTACCCGCGAGCCTTTCACCTTCTTCCTCGCAGTGGCGGCGATGTACCTGGTGATTACCAGCGTCTCGTTGCTGGCATTGCGTCACCTTGAGAAGCGCTACTCGGTAGGCGTAAGGGCGGCTGATCTATGATCTTCGACTACAACGTCATTTGGGAGGCCTTGCCGCTGTACTTCGGCGGCCTGGTGACCACCCTTAAATTGCTCGCGCTGTCGCTGTTTTTCGGCCTGTTGGCAGCACTGCCGCTGGGGCTGATGCGCGTCTCCAAGCAGCCGGTCGTCAACATGAGTGCCTGGCTGTTCACCTACGTGATCCGCGGCACGCCGATGCTGGTGCAGCTGTTTTTGATCTACTACGGTCTGGCGCAATTCGAAGCGGTGCGTGAAAGCTTCCTTTGGCCATGGCTGTCCAGCGCCACGTTCTGTGCGTGCCTGGCCTTCGCCATCAACACCAGCGCTTACACCGCTGAAATCATCGCCGGCAGCCTGCGCGCCACGCCGAACGGCGAGATCGAAGCGGCCAAGGCTATGGGCATGTCGCGGGTCAAAATGTATAAGCGGATCTTGCTGCCATCGGCCCTGCGCCGGGCACTGCCGCAATACAGCAACGAAGTGATCATGATGCTGCAGACCACCAGTCTGGCGTCCATCGTGACCCTGATCGACATCACCGGTGCCGCGCGCACGGTCAACGCTCAGTTCTACTTGCCGTTCGAAGCCTACATCACCGCCGGCGTGTTCTACCTGTGCCTGACGTTCATTCTGGTGCGCCTGTTCAAAATGGCCGAGCACCGCTGGCTGGGCTATCTGGCCCCGCGGAAGCACTGATATGGAACGCATCGATCATGCTTTGCCGTGGAGCCACCTGGGCAGCGAACGCCGGATTTCGGTGTTCCGCTTCGGCGCTGGCGAGCGCAAGGCCTACATTCAGGCCAGCCTGCACGCCGATGAACTGCCGGGAATGCGCACCGCCTGGGAGCTGAAAAAGCGCCTGACCGAACTCGAAGCCCAAGGCTTGCTGAACGGTGTGATTGAACTGGTACCGGTGGCCAATCCACTGGGCCTCGGTCAACTGCTTCAGGGTAACCATCAAGGGCGTTTCGAAGCCGGCAGCGGCAAGAACTTCAACCGGGATTTCGTCGAACTGAGCGAGCCGGTTGCCGCTGAGCTCCAAGGGCACCTGGGTGACGATCCTCACGCCAATATCCGTTTGATCCGTGAAACCATGAGCGATGTGCTGGCTGCATTGCCGCCTGCCGCGAGTCAGTTGCAAGGCATGCAGCGCATTTTGCTCAGCCATGCCTGCAATGCCGACGTGGTGCTGGATTTGCACTGCGATTGCGAAGCGGCGCTGCACATGTATGCCTTGCCGCAACACTGGCCGCATTGGCGTTCACTGGCTGCACACTTGAACGTCAAGGTCGGCCTGCTGGCGGAAGATTCCGGCGGCAGCTCCTTTGATGAAGCGTGTTCGCTGCCATGGCTGCGTCTGTCGCGTCTATTTCCGGACGCTCAGATTCCACTGGCCTGCTTGGCGACGACCATCGAGTTGGGCGGCCAATCCGATACCGGTCGCCCAGAGGCGCAGGCTTACGCCGAAGGCATTCTGGCGTTCCTCGCTGAACAGGGCTTGATCAGCGGTGAGTGGCCAAAGCCTGCGCAAGAGGCTTGCGAAGGCATGCCGTTCGAAGGCACAGAATTGCTGTTCGCGCCGCATCCTGGCGTGGTGAGTTTCCTGCGTAAACCCGGTGAGTGGGTTGAAGCGGGCGATGAGATTTTTGAAGTGATCGATCCGTTATCGGATCGGGTCAGCACGGTGTGTGCTGGTACGTCCGGGGTGCTGTTTGCCATTGAACGGCTGCGTTATGCCCAACCCGGTTTCTGGCTGGCCAAGGTGGCGGGGCGCGATGCGCTGCGTCACGGGCGCTTGCTCAACGACTGACTGACTGTTTTTGTGAGAACCGACCGCATGTACAAACTTGAAGTCCAAGACCTGCATAAACGCTATGGCAGTCACGAAGTGCTCAAGGGCGTGTCCCTGAAAGCGGCGGCTGGCGATGTGATCAGCATCATCGGCTCCAGTGGCTCCGGCAAAAGTACTTTCCTGCGCTGCATCAACCTGCTCGAGCAGCCGCACGCGGGCAAGATTCTGCTCAACAATGAAGAGCTGAAACTGGTCGCCAACAAGGACGGCGCGCTGAAAGCCGCCGACCCGAAGCAGCTGCAACGCATGCGTTCGCGCCTGTCGATGGTGTTCCAGCATTTCAACCTGTGGTCGCACATGACCGCGATGGAAAACATCATGGAAGCGCCGGTCCACGTGCTCGGCATGTCCAAGACCGAAGCCCGCGAGAAGGCCGAGCACTACCTGAACAAGGTCGGTGTTGCTCATCGCAAAGACGCTTACCCTGGCCACATGTCCGGCGGCGAGCAGCAGCGTGTGGCGATTGCCCGTGCACTGGCGATGGAACCAGAGGTGATGCTGTTCGACGAACCGACTTCGGCTCTGGACCCTGAATTGGTCGGTGACGTGCTGAAAGTCATGCAGGCCCTGGCGCAGGAAGGCCGGACCATGGTGGTGGTGACGCACGAAATGGGCTTTGCCCGTGAAGTGTCGAACCAGCTGGTGTTCCTGCACAAAGGCGTCGTCGAAGAAAGCGGCAACCCGCGCGAAGTGCTGGTCAATCCGCAGTCTGAACGTTTGCAACAATTCCTCTCGGGCAGCCTGAAGTAAACCGAACTCCCGTTGCGCACCGGTATAGTGCATGCTTCGCAACCTAAAGGCTGGCCCCAATTCCCTGTGGGAGCGGGCTTGCTCGCGAAAGCGGTGTATCAGTCAACATCGTTGCTATCTGAACCACCGCCTTCGCGAGCAAGCCCGCTCCCACAGGTGATCGCTATTAGTTTTGAGATTTGCGTTCATTTACGGGCTAGCATTGGCCCATGCCTTCATCACTGTTTTCGTTTCGGATTGCCCGCCATGACTGCCCATCGAATTGGTTTCCTGATTTGGCCCAGCACTAAAGCTCTGACGCTTGCGCTGGCTGAGGAGGCCTTGCGTGTTGCCCAGCGTGTGCACCCGGACGTTGTTTACGAACTGTCGTTTTTGCAGGCCGAACCGCAGATCGAAGGCGCCTGGCAATTGCCGGGTGAGCCCTGGGCCGGCAAGCTCGAAAACTTCCAGAAACTGTTCTTGCTCGCCGACGAGCCGCCGACCTCACTTGCGCCAGCGCTCAGCAGTGGGCTGAAACAACTGGTGCGAGCCGGGTGTGTGATCGGCGGTTTATCTGCCGGTGTTTACCCGTTGGCGCAGTTGGGTTTGCTCGACGGTTACCGCGCTGCCGTGCATTGGCGCTGGCAGGACGATTTCGCCGAGCGTTTCCCGAAAGTGATTGCCACCAGTCACCTGTTTGACTGGGATCGCGATCGCCTCACCGCATGCGGAGGTATGTCGGTACTCGACTTGCTGCTGGCAGTGCTGGCCCGTGATCACGGCGCTGAACTGGCTGGTGCGGTGTCGGAAGAACTGGTTGTCGAACGCATCCGTGAAGGCGGCGAGCGCCAACGCATTCCGTTGCAGAACCGTTTGGGGTCCAGTCATCCGAAGCTCACCCAAGCGGTGTTGCTGATGGAAGCTAACATCGAAGAGCCGTTGACCACCGACGAAATCGCCCAGCATGTGTGCGTGTCGCGTCGGCAACTGGAGCGGATCTTCAAGCAATACCTCAACCGTGTGCCGAGCCAGTACTACCTGGAATTGCGCCTGAACAAGGCCCGGCAGATGTTGATGCAAACCAGCAAGTCGATCATCCAGATCGGCCTGTCGTGTGGCTTCTCTTCGGGGCCGCATTTTTCCAGCGCCTACCGCAACTTCTTCGGCGCCACGCCGCGGGAAGATCGCAACCAGCGGCGCAGCAGCAGTCCGTTCGAGTTGTCATCGGTGCCGTCGGAACGCGGTTGATCCGTCGTTAAGTCTGGCGTCGATCACTCATCGACGTCAGAGCCTTCGGACGACGACACCTCCATTTCCGCTTGATCAATGACCTCATCGACTCCGAAATCGAAACCTGTCTGCCTGAAATAATTGATCAGCGTTTGTACGCTTTCCTCTGACAGTGGATTGCCCCTCAGATTGATGCTCTCACTGACGTCCCGCGGCAATTCCAGAATATCGGCGGGTATGTGGGTGATCGCGTTTTCACTCAGATCCACGGTGTCCAGGGATTTGAGTCGCAACAGGCCCGGCGGCAATTCAGTGATGCCGGTGTTGTTCAGCAACAGGGTCGTGAGACGAGGCATCTGGCTCACGTCTGGCGTGGCACCCAGCGGGTTGTCGCTCAGGTCCAGATAATCAAGCCGCTCCATCTGTGCCAGTTCCAGTGCACTTTGCGCCGTCAGGGTGAGTTGGCAATCGGTCATCGACAATGCGGTCAAATCGCCCATCCTGGAAATCGGCTCGGGGAAATTCTGCTGCCGGTAGTTACGAATGGTCAGCCCCTTGAGACGGGGAAAGCTCTCCAGAAAACGCTCGGCCCCTGAGGTCAGTCCATCAACGCTGTGTAAATACAGCAGCGAGACGTGACTGAAGTCGGCCCGCAGCGCCGGCAAGTTACCGATAATAATGGTGGGCAGGCTCAGCTCGTAGGTGGGTTGAAGTTGCTGATTGAAATCGTCCAGATCGGTTTGCCGGCGCCAGCAAAGTTCCACAATCCGTTTGAATTCATCCCTGATCGAATGTTCGCTGAGCAACTCTTGCGCGGTGAAAGGGGCTCCGCTCACCGGGTGCACCGCCGGTACGTCTGCTGTCCAGGCTGACAGGTCGTTGTTGAGGGTGTTGAATTCGGTTTCCAGGCGTGTGATCGCCATTTTGCCGTCGGCCAATGTCCCAGGCTGCAGATAGATAAACTCACTGGCTTCTTCCTGGTCCATGCCTGGGTACAGCGCCTGCACCCGATTGATATCAGCCTGTTCGGCAAACACGGCGAAGTCCTGACGCGTACGGCCGAAATGGATTTTTATGCGTTCGCGAGTGGCGGCCGAAAGCGGGTTACCGCCCAGGTCGACGCCCTCGCTGGTGGCAGTGGGGAGATCGAAAAGCGCGGTGGGCAGTTCCTGGATGTGATTGTCATTGAGCAGGGCAGTTCGAAGGTGTGGGCGCGTCAGCAAACCGGGAGGGAGGCCGGAAATGCCGGTGTCCGATACGTCGATGTAGCTTAGCTGCGGCATGTTCTCGACAGTGGGGTTGAACCCCAGCGGGTTTTTGTACAGATCCAGAACCACCAGTTTGTTCAGCGCTGACAGGGTGGCGTGGCTCTCTGGTGTGAGGGTGATGGCGCAGTCGCTGAGAATCAGTTCGGTGAGGTTCGGCGATTGCACAATGGCTTGCGGAAGGTGATTCAGCCTGAAGCCGCGCAAGGCGAGGCGACGCAAGCCTGAGTATCCTCGCAAAAAATCATGCATCCCGCGTGTGGCGCTATGGCCGTCCAGCGACAGGCTTGTCACGTGACTGAAGCCCTCGCCGAGTACCGGAAATTCACCCAGTATTGGTTGGGAAAAACGGAATTCGACCAGAGGGGCCTCACCATGGAGCGGTGTGGCTTGTTGTCGCCAGCAATCGAGTAATTCGTCTGCCAGTAATCGGCGATTTCGCTGCTGAATGCTGAATTGTTCAGGGGTGATTCTGATCTGGGTATCCGGCATGAACAGTGGGATTTCGTTACGCCAGAGTTGCAGGGCATTGCTGAGTCGGGCGCGTTCGGCCATGAGCCGGGTCAGCTCTGCCCGTGGGCCGTTCGGGTGCTGTTGCAAGCGTTCGACAAAGGTTTGCAGTTCCTCGCGTGACAAGTGCGGGAAAAGGTCATGGGCGTAGGCCTGTAGAGTTGGCGTACCGAACCTTGCGCGATGATAGCCATCCGTGCCACCGAGCAAACGCATGACGGTCGGATCGTAGGTGGGCTTCAGGATTGGGTGTTGCGTCAGGACTGAGTGCAGTTCCTCGCGATTCAGGGCATGGGTGCGAATCAGCCGTTTGAGTTTTTCACCTTCGCCAATGTGGATGCCGAGTGCCGAGCGCTCGCTGTCCGGTAGCGCCTGCAATAGATCCAGATAGAACGTGCTCGCGCCGCTGAGCTCAAGACCGGCATCGTCAAACGCCTGATAACTGCCATCCGCATTTAGAACGAGCACTTTGCGGATTGGCGCATCGGCATTGCCGACACTGTCGAGCAGGCGTCCACCATGGGCGTATTCGCGGATTTCCAGGCGTATCTGCCCTGACCAGCCCGGCAGTCGTTTCAGGGTGTGCAGGGCCAGTCGATCGGTGTCGGGGTTGTTGGCGCTTGAGGGAATCTCCAGGCCTTCGTAAGCCCGGGTGATCCTGACTTGTAATTGGGCTTCACGGGTGAGTTGTTCGAGGCGTTCGGGCAAGATACCGCGCCCCAGTTGTTGCAGCTCTTTATCGCTGGCGGTTTGCAGCAGTGCTTCTGCCACGCTGCTCGGCAAACCGTGTTCGGCGTCGATGAGTTTTTGCGTGAGCCCAGAGGTAGCGCGATCGAGTCGGCGGTATCGATTGTCGAACAGGGTTTCTCGCTTGCTCTCGGCGAGCGTTGCCAAGGTCCGGCGCAACGTGCGGGCGCGGGTGCTCAAGCTGGGGGAGGGCGTGCCGAAATGTTCGCCCATCAGCGTTCTGGTTTCGGTTTCTCCCAAGTTCAGCAATAGCGTTTTGATCAGGTCGCCGTTGCTGAGGTGCGCCTGATTGATCTGGACCATGGGTTGGCCATCGGCTCCGCGTTCCCAGAGGGTTTGTGCTTTGCTGTCGACCAGGCGCAGTCCTTTGTCAGCAGGCCAGTAGCTGTTGTCGCAGAGCAGTTCCAGTTGCGTGACGAGGTCGGCTTTCAGGTAGTCGGTCGGTTGCTCGCTGCCGATCAGCTCGATGAAGGTCTGGATGTCCTGATCGATCTTGAAACGCTTCAGTGTATCGGCGAGCAGCGCAGGCGTCTGACTGGAATTCACATGCATCTTGCGCAAGGCATTCTCGTGGCAGCCGCTGATCTGCAGCATTCGCTCACGCATCGAGGGTGCGAATCGCTCCATGTCAGGGCCGAGGCGGCGCAGCACGGTAGCTTGATCCCAGCTCAACGGCTGGTCGATTTCGGTCTGCCAGGCTCCGGCGCCATTGTGTTTGAGTGCGGGCTTATAGGCTTCAGGACGGCTCGGGTGATCGATGCGGTGCTCACCAGTTACGGAGTCCTGGCTGACGGCGTAGGGTTTGTTATCCAGTGACAACAGGGTTTTACCGTCGTGGCGGTACAGCCCGAGTTCATTGGGGCTGGCAGCCTGAGGAAGGGTGCCGGGCTGTTCATAAATGCTCAGATCCGGCTTCCAGTAGCGGCTTTCGCCTTGGGGCGTTTTGACCGAATGGAACCGGTCGATGAACTGAACGATTTCGCGCGGCAACACGGCGCGAAACTCGGCCGCTGCCACGACGCCGCCGACAGCAAAGGTGCCCAGTTGCACGGCCGATTCAACCACGCCCATGAAATGCTCGAAGGCTTCGCTCGTCTGACCTTCTGCCCAGTCGACAATGCTTTCGAAGGTTTCGTCGAGTAACTGGTACGCCATGTAAGCCAGCATCAGCTCGCCGAGGAATGGCACGAATGGCAGGGCGACAAAGGCTGCGATGTTTAGCAGTGCCGAAGCGATTTCCGTGAAGGAGTCCCATAATGCCCAGCGAGCTTTCTGATCGACCGTCGCCGTGGATACCGCGATGACTCGGGCATCGTTGAGGATCTTGTCGAGTTTGCGTTGGTAGAGATGGACCCACAGATCGCCTTTGATCGGCGTCGCCGTCATTTGCAGGTTGGCGCGCTGGCTTGGTTTTTCTCTCCAGGTGGGGCGTGGGTCGCCAGGTTGAACCGGTTGCCAGGTAATGGGGACAAGTCGGTCGTTTAACTGAGCGAAGAAGTGCCCGCGATCCTCATGATCGATAAAGCGGCTGAAGAACTGTTGATAGTCAGGACTGCGCAAGCGCTGGGTCAACTCCTGGGCGAATGCGCCGGAGGAGGCATATTCCTTGATCGGGTGTTCGGGGTCGTCGGGGATATAGGCCACCACTCGGGCCACTTCAGGCGCACGTTCCAGATCCGGGGAAAACAGCACGATGCCAGTCAGGCGTGCGTTCATGATAGTCAGTTCATGACAGCCCCATGCCTGTCCGCGCAGACGTAGATGTTGCAGGCCGTCGAGTAAGCCAAGGATCAGGCGATGGACATCGCCGCCAAGCTGGTTTTGCATGTAGGCCATTTGCAGGGCGGTGTTGAGGGCCGTTTTCTGGCTGTCGCGGATGCTGGGTTGCAGGGTCGCCGCGAGCGCCGGGTTGCTGATGCCCAGGTTTTCTTCGAGGTACGTTTTGTAGTGTTCGCCAATATCCAGTTCCCGGCACAGCTGTGTGAATGCCGTGATGGGCATTTTTAGCAGGACGTGCGGCAGTTCATTGAAATGCCCTACAGAGGAGGGGGCGCTGATGTAGGTCGAGGCGGGCTCAAAGGCGTCGTCCTCGGTCTCGCTGCTTTCGAAGTTGTGCAGCGCGGCGTCCAGCAGCGACACCGTCCAGATGCGCGCCGCGCCCGACTTCAGTCGAAGCCACGGGATATGGGCGGGAATATAAAGACGCAAAAAGGTTTGGTGGACGTCCAGCTCCAGACCGAAGCGCTCCTTCAGCGCTGCAACCAGCAACGGTTCGGCAAAGTCGTTGGCATTTTTTACCTTGGCCAGGGACTGATCGACGCGATTCTGCGCTTGCCAGTGCAAGGCATTGAGTGTGCGTAATTCGGCGTGCTGGCTGCGGGACGCGTTGTTGAGGCCGGTCGGCAGGCGAGGCTTGGCCTTGCTCAAGGCTTCACGCTTTTGCGGAGTCGCCTGCGTCAGCCAGTGGGGGATGACGCTCACCAGATGCTGGTAATGGGTGTCCCTGCTGAAGGGTGGCATCGGATCGAGATCGATAGCGTCCGGATTTTCGTTAATAAGGCTCATGAAGGTTGCCGTTGGCGTTAAGAAGGCTTCAGAAAACACCATGAGCGCCAGCGACGTGCGGTACATATATACCGCCACCGCAAAATCCGGATGAGTAAGATCCTCGCAACCTGCCGCAAACCCTGCAGGCAGTTTAAACTGCGCCTTTGCGACGCTATTTGTCGCATTGCCATAAACCCGGGCCAAACCTGTGTTTGCGCTATAAGAAGTTGTCGCTTGGCGGCAAGGCCGGGCTGAAAACTGTCCTTACAATCCCCTCATCGCTCGCCAGTTTCAGGCGAGTGTTCCTCTTCAGGAGACTCCGATGTCCGTTGAGCACGCTGCGGTAGAACGCGCCGATTTTGACCAGGTAATGGTTCCCAACTACGCGCCAGCCGCTTTCATTCCTGTGCGTGGTGCCGGTTCCCGTGTTTGGGACCAGTCTGGCCGCGAGCTGATCGACTTCGCCGGCGGGATTGCCGTTAACGTATTGGGCCATGCGCACCCGGCGCTGGTCGCTGCATTGACCGAGCAGGCGAACAAGCTGTGGCACGTGTCCAACGTGTTCACCAATGAGCCGGCCTTGCGCCTGGCCCACAAGCTGGTCGACGCCACGTTTGCCGAGCGTGTGTTCTTCTGCAACTCTGGCGCCGAAGCCAACGAGGCCGCCTTCAAGCTGGCCCGTCGCGTGGCCCATGACCGTTTCGGTACCGAGAAGTACGAAATCGTTGCCGCGCTCAACAGCTTCCACGGCCGTACCCTGTTCACCGTGAACGTCGGTGGCCAGTCGAAGTACTCCGACGGCTTCGGTCCGAAGATCACTGGCATCACCCACGTGCCTTACAACGATCTGGCCGCGCTGAAAGCCGCTGTTTCCGACAAGACGTGCGCGGTGGTTCTGGAGCCGATCCAGGGCGAAGGCGGCGTACTGCCGGCCGAGCTGTCTTACCTGCAAGGTGCTCGTGAACTGTGCGACGCGCACAACGCGCTGCTGGTTTTCGACGAAGTTCAGACCGGCATGGGCCGCAGCGGCAAGCTGTTCGCCTATCAGCATTACGGCGTGACCCCGGACATCCTGACCAGCGCCAAGAGCCTGGGCGGCGGTTTCCCGATTGCAGCGATGCTGACCACCGAAGACCTGGCCAAACACCTGGTCGTCGGCACCCACGGCACCACGTACGGCGGCAACCCGCTGGCGTGTGCTGTCGCTGAAGCGGTGATCGATGTGATCAACACGCCTGAAGTGCTGAACGGCGTCAATGCCAAGCACGACAAGTTCAAGACCCGTCTTGAGCAGATCGGCGAGAAGTACGGCCTCTTCACTGAAGTCCGCGGTCTGGGCCTGCTGCTCGGTTGCGTGCTGAACGATGCCTGGAAAGGCAAGGCCAAAGACATCTTCAACGCCGCCGAGCGTGAAGGCCTGATGATTCTGCAAGCCGGCCCGGACGTGATTCGTTTCGCGCCAAGCCTGGTGGTTGAAGACGCCGATATCGATGCCGGTCTGGACCGTTTCGAGCGCGCCGCGGCGAAGCTGACGCAAGCCTGATAGTCCCTTCGACGCCTGAACTGTTCAGGCGTCGAACCCGATTTTTATGCTGGGCCAGATTCAATGTGGGAGCGGGCTTGCTCGCGAAAGCGGTGGGTCAGACAGCAATGATGTCGACTAACCCACCGCTTTCGCGAGCAAGCCCGCTCCCACATTAGTCCGAGTGTCTTCAATGACAGCCCGGTTATTTTTCCTAAAAGTGTTAAATGAGAAAGGAGTGACACCATGCTGGTGATGCGCCCCGCGCAAATGGCTGATCTGGGCGAGGTACAGCGTCTGGCTGCGGACAGCCCGATTGGTGTCACTTCCTTGCCGGATGACGTTGAACGCCTGAGCGACAAGATCGCGGCTAGCGAAGCTTCGTTCGCCGCCGAAGTCAGCTTCAACGGTGAAGAGAGCTATTTCTTCGTCCTCGAAGACACGGCCACCGGCAAGTTGGTCGGCTGTTCTGCCATCGTTGCCTCGGCCGGTTACTCCGAGCCGTTTTACAGCTTTCGTAACGAAACTTTCGTGCATGCCTCCCGCGAGCTGAAGATTCACAACAAGATCCACGTGCTCTCCCAGTGCCACGACCTGACTGGCAACAGCTTGCTGACCAGTTTCTACGTGAAGCCGGAGTTGGTGGGTTCGCCTTGGGCGGAGCTCAATTCCCGTGGTCGTTTGTTGTTCGTGGCCAGCCACCCGGAACGCTTTGCCGATTCGGTGGTGACCGAGATCGTCGGTTACAGCGACGAAAATGGCGACTCGCCGTTCTGGGATGCCATCGGTCGCAACTTCTTCGACCTCAACTACGCCGCTGCCGAGCGTCTGTGTGGTCTGAAAAGCCGCACGTTCCTGGCCGAGCTGATGCCGCATTACCCGATCTACGTGCCGTTGCTGCCGGACTCCGCTCAAGAGGCGATGGGCCAGGTGCACCCACGGGCGCAGATCACTTTCGACATCCTGATGCGCGAAGGCTTCGAGACCGACCACTACATCGACATTTTCGACGGTGGCCCGACTCTGCACGCCCGCGTCTCGGGGATCCGTTCGATCGCCCAGAGCCGTGTAGTCCCGGTGAAAATCGGCGAGCCGGTCAAAGGTGCCGGTCGTCAGTACCTGGTGGCCAACGCCCAACTGCAGGATTACCGCGCTGTTTTGCTTGAGCTCGATTACGCGCCGGGCAAACCCGTGACCCTGGATCTGGAAGCGGCCGAAGCCTTGGGCGTCGGCGAAGGTGCCAGCGTGCGCCTGGTGGCGGTTTAACGCCTGCTGCTATGCCTATAAAGAATGAATGCTTAGTAAAGCAGCGAGTTTCACGGGTGGCGTCAGCGGCCCGTTTGAGGAGATAGCATGATCGTTCGTCCCGTACGCAGCAGCGATTTACCCGCTCTGATCGACCTGGCCCGCAGCACCGGCACCGGCCTGACCACCTTGCCGGCCAACGAAGAGCGTCTGGCCCATCGGGTCGGCTGGGCCGAGAAGACCTTCCGCGGCGAAGCCGGGCGGGGCGATGCGGATTACCTGTTCGTGCTCGAAGACGACAACGGCCGCGTGGTGGGTATTTCCGCCATTGCCGGCGCCGTCGGCCTGCGTGAGCCTTGGTACAACTTCCGGGTCGGCCTGACCGTCAGCGCCTCGCAAGAGCTGAACATCTACCGCGAAATTCCGACGCTGTTCCTGGCCAACGACCTGACCGGCAATTCCGAGTTGTGCTCGTTGTTCCTGCACGCCGATTTCCGCACTGGCCTCAACGGCCGCATGCTGGCCAAGGCGCGGATGCTGTTCATCGCCGAGTTCCCGCAACTGTTCGGCAACAAAATCATCGCCGAAATGCGCGGTGTGTCCGATGACGCCGGGCGTTCGCCGTTCTGGGAAAGCCTGGGTCGGCATTTCTTCAAGATGGAATTCAGCCAGGCCGATTACCTCACCGGTGTGGGCAACAAGGCGTTCATCGCCGAACTGATGCCGAAATTCCCGCTGTACACCTGCTTCCTGTCGCCAGATGCGCGCAACGTGATCGGCCAGGTTCACCCGGACACCGAGCCGGCGCTGTCGATGCTCAAGAGCGAAGGCTTCAGCTACCAAGGCTACGTCGACATCTTCGATGCCGGCCCTGCGGTGGAATGCGAAACCACCAAGATTCGCGCAGTACGCGACAGCCAGGCGCTGGTGCTGGCCATCGGCACTCCGGGTGACGATTCCACGCCGTTCCTGATTCATAACCGCAAGCGTGAAGACTGCCGGATCACTGCCGCACCAGCACGCTTCGCCGCCGGCACTTTGGTGGTCGATCCGCTGACCGCCAAACGTCTTCAACTCAACGCCGGCGATCAAGTGCGCGCCGTTCCGTTGTCCGCTGCTCGGGAGTCGAAATAATGAATTCGCTATACATCGCCGGTGAATGGCTGGCTGGCCAGGGTGAAACCTTTCAATCGGTAAACCCGGTGACCCAGCAAGTGCTGTGGACCGGCGAAGGCGCCACGACCGGTCAGGTCGAGTCGGCTGTGCAAGCTGCGCGTCAGGCGTTCCCAGGCTGGGCCCGCCGTACCCTGGAAGAGCGCATCAGTGTGCTGGAAGCCTTTGCCGCTGCGCTGAAGAATCACGCCGACGAACTGGCTCGCACCATCGGTGAAGAAACCGGCAAACCCCTGTGGGAAGCGGCGACTGAAGTCACCAGCATGGTCAACAAGATTGCCATCTCGGTGCAAAGCTACCGCGAACGTACCGGCGAGAAGAGCGGCCCGCTGGGCGACGCCACTGCGGTGTTGCGCCACAAACCCCATGGTGTGGTGGCGGTGTTCGGCCCTTACAATTTCCCCGGCCATTTGCCGAACGGTCACATCGTGCCAGCGCTGCTGGCCGGTAACAGTGTGCTGTTCAAGCCGAGTGAGCTGACCCCGAAAGTTGCCGAGCTGACGGTCAAGTGCTGGATCGAAGCCGGTCTGCCGGCTGGCGTGCTGAACCTGCTGCAAGGCGCTCGCGAAACCGGTATCGCCCTGGCGGCGAACCCGGGCATCGACGGTCTGTTCTTCACCGGTTCCAGCCGTACCGGCAATCACTTGCACCAGCAGTTTGCCGGTCGTCCAGACAAGATCCTCGCGTTGGAAATGGGCGGCAACAATCCATTGGTGGTGGATCAGGTTGCGGACCTCGATGCCGCCGTTTACACCATCATTCAGTCGGCATTCATTTCTGCCGGTCAGCGTTGCACCTGTGCCCGCCGCTTGCTGGTGCCGCAAGGCGCCTGGGGCGATACGCTGCTGGCGCGTCTGGTGGCGGTCAGCTCGACGATTGAAGTCGGTGCGTTCGATCAGCAACCGGCGCCGTTCATGGGCTCGGTGATTTCCCTCGGCGCTGCGAAAGCGCTGATGGATGCGCAAGAACATCTGCTGGCCAACGGCGCCGTGGCGCTGTTGGAAATGACTCAGCCTCAGGCTCAGGCAGCCTTGCTGACCCCGGGCATTCTGGACGTGACGGCAGTTGCCGATCGCCCGGACGAAGAACTGTTTGGTCCGCTGCTGCAAGTGATCCGCTACGCTGATTTTGAAGCGGCGATCGCTGAAGCCAACGACACCGACTACGGCCTGGCGGCCGGTCTGCTGTCGGATTCCGAAGCGCGTTATCAGCAGTTCTGGCTGGAAAGCCGCGCCGGTATCGTCAACTGGAACAAGCAGCTGACCGGTGCGGCGAGCAGCGCGCCATTCGGCGGTGTCGGCGCATCGGGTAACCATCGCGCCAGTGCCTACTACGCCGCAGATTACTGCGCGTACCCGGTAGCCTCGCTGGAAACCCCGAACTTGGTGTTGCCTGCTGCTTTGACGCCTGGCGTGAAGATGGCTTAACGCCAATCGCGGGCAAGCCCGCTCCACAGTGATTGAGAGGAACACAAAATTTGTGAACACCTCCGAACCTGTGGAAGCGGGCTTGCCCGCGATGGTCGCGACTTGGTCGCACTGAACAGTTAGTTACTGATGCCTATAACAACAGATTCTCGTGGAGCCTCGCTGATGAAATCCTATGAAGTCAATTTTGACGGTCTAGTGGGGCCGACCCATAACTACGGCGGCCTGTCTTACGGCAACGTCGCGTCCCAGAGCAACAGCCAGCAGTCTTCGAACCCGAAGGAAGCCGCGCTGCAAGGCTTGGCGAAGATGAAAGCGCTGATGGAGATGGGCTTTCAGCAAGGCGTTTTGGCGCCACAAGAACGTCCGGACGTAGCCGCACTGCGCCGCCTGGGTTTCAGCGGTACCGATGCTCAGGTAATCGAGCGCGCCGCTAGAGATGCCATGCCGCTGCTGGTTGCCAGTTGCTCGGCGTCGAGCATGTGGGTGGCCAACGCCGCCACGGTCAGCCCGAGTGCCGACACCGCGGATGGTCGCGTGCACTTCACCGCCGCCAACCTGAACTGCAAATACCACCGCAGCATCGAACACCCGACCACCAGCCGCGTACTGGGGGCGATGTTCGCCGATCAGAAGCACTTTGCTCACCACGCTGCTTTGCCCGCCGTCGCGCAGTTCGGTGACGAAGGCGCGGCCAACCACACCCGTTTCTGCCGTGACTACGGTGAAGCTGGCGTCGAGTTTTTCGTGTTCGGTCGCAGTGCGTTCGACACTCGTTACCCGAATCCGCAGAAGTACCCGGCACGCCAGACGCTCGAAGCGTCCCAGGCCGTCGCGCGTCTGCACGGTCTGAGCGATGAGGGCGTGGTCTATGCGCAGCAGAACCCTTCGGTGATCGATCAAGGTGTGTTCCACAACGACGTGATCGCAGTGGGTAACGGCGAAGTGCTGTTCTATCACGAGGACGCCTTCCTCGACACCGAACAGATGCTCGCTGAACTGCACGGCAAACTCGCAAAAGTCGGTGGGAAATTTCAGTCGATCTGCGTACCGCGTTCCGCGGTCACCGTGGAAGACGCCGTTCGTTCCTACCTGTTCAATAGCCAGCTGCTGTCGCGTCCTGACGGCTCCATGCTATTGATCGTGCCGGAAGAATGCCGTGGCAACGAGCGTGTCTGGCAGTACCTGCAAGGCCTGACCAGTTCTGGCAGCCTGATCCGCGAAGTAAAAGTTTTCGATCTCAAACAGAGCATGCAGAACGGCGGTGGCCCGGCTTGCCTGCGGTTACGTGTCGCACTTAACGAAACCGAACTGGCGGCCGTCAACCAAGGGGTTATCATGACGGCACCGTTGTACGGCACATTGACCGAATGGGTCGACAAGCACTACCGCGACCGCATGACCGAAAACGATCTCGCGGACCCGCAATTGCTGCTTGAGTGCCGGACGGCACTGGATGAACTGACGCAAATCCTTAAACTGGGCGCGGTTTATCCATTCCAGATCAATTGAACGTCGAGAGCGTAAAACACATGAGCGATACCCTGCAGCTGATCCTTGAAGACACCGACGGCACGCAACTGGAAACTTCCTGCACCCGCGTCGCGGTCATGTGGCAAGGCAAAGAGCTGTGGATCCAGCAGGACGGCCGTGGCCAGTTGCTGATCGGCGTGGACGTCGAAGAAGGTGACGCTGAATACGCAAACCTGCTGCTGCGCCCATTGGCGACTAATCTGGTAAGTCTGCAACTGGAGATGGAACCGGCCGACGTCGGTGATGATGAGGACCATGTACACGGCCCGGATTGCAATCACGACCACTAAGGAAACCGCTCTATGCTCGCCCTCGGCAAACTGCTTGAACTGACCCTCGCCGGCCGCGAACCGGCGGAGAAGACTCAACTGACTGTCGAAGGCGTGCGGATGCGCTGGTTGAGCGAAGGTGCGCTGGAAGTCCGGCCACCTGAAGCCCGCGACAATGGCCTGGACCTGCTGCTCTCGGCTGGCATCCATGGCAACGAAACAGCGCCGATCGAGCTGCTCGATCGTCTGTTGCATGACATCGCCCGCGGTGACTTGAAGCCGCGCGCACGTATTCTGTTTCTGTTCGGCAACCCCGAGGCTATCCGCCGCGGCGAGCGTTTTATCGAGCAGGACGTCAATCGGCTGTTCAACGGCCGTCACGAACAAACCAGCGGTTCCGAGGCGTTACGCGCTTGTGAGCTAGAGCGGCTGGCGGCGACTTTCTTCAGCCTGCCGGACCGCAATCGCCTGCACTACGACCTGCACACAGCGATCCGTGGCTCGAAAATCGAGCAGTTCGCCCTGTATCCCTGGAAAGAAGGTCGTCAGCATTCACGCCAGGAACTGGCTCGCTTGCGCGCCGCCGGCATGGAAGCAGTGCTGCTGCAGAACAAACCCTCCATCGTCTTCAGCTCCTACACCTACGACAAGCTCGATGCCGAGTCCTTCACCCTGGAGCTGGGCAAGGCCCGGCCGTTCGGGCAGAACGACGGGGTCAACGTCGACCTTCTTGAAACCCGCCTGAAGCAGATCATCGAAGGCACCGAGCCGCCAATGACCGACGAAGGGCTGGATGGCTTGCAGTTGTTCAGCGTCGCACGGGAAATCATCAAGCACAGCGATAGCTTCCGTCTGAACCTGCCGGCGGATATCGAAAACTTTTCGGAGTTGAAAGTGGGGTATGTGCTGGCCGAGGATATCGCCAATACCCGCTGGATCATCGAAGAGAAGGGCGCCCGGATCATCTTCCCGAACCCCAGGGTCAAGAACGGCCTGCGCGCCGGCATCCTGATCGTGCCGACTACCGACGAAAACCTCGCTTAAGCACAACATATAACAAATGTGGGAGCGGGCTTGCTCGCGAAAGCGGACTAACAGTCAACAAATACGTTGAATGTTAAATCGCTTTCGCGAGCAAGCCCGCTCCCACATTTGATTTGGGTGAAGCCAAAGACGTCACCCATGCCACAGGTTTGTGTTTAAACGGCTACTGCGCGTGGCTCACTGCGACGCAACGCCCGCATTTTGTGCAGCGTATCCGCGCACGTCTTCGCCGCTTCCTGACCTTTATGCACGAAATGCTCGAAGAAGAACTTCTGATGCTCTTCGCCGGCATGGAAGTGGTGCGGGGTCAAAACCACCGAGAACACCGGCACTTCGGTTTCCAGCTGAACCTGCATCAGGCCGCTGATTACCGACTGAGCGACGAATTCGTGGCGATAGATGCCGCCATCGACCACCAGGCCCGCCGCGACGATGCCGGCATAGCGGCCGGACTTGGCCAGCAGTTTGGCGTGCAGCGGAATTTCAAAGGCGCCGCCGACTTCGAAGAAATCGATGTCTGACTCCTGATAACCCTGAGCAATCATTTCGGCGACGAAGCCTTTACGGCTCTGATCGACGATTTCCTTGTGCCAGCAGGCCTGGATGAACGCGACGCGCTCGCCCTGATGGTTTTTGCTTTTGCTATCGATTGCGGTGGGTTGCATGTTCTGACTCCTGTTTGTGTGAAAAACAGGGCGTTATGAATCGAATGGGATTTTAGGGTACGCAGGCACAAATGCCTGCGGACGGCGCTTTGGTATAGAGCCTAGGCGGCGCCAATCCCGTTCTCTCTTCATCCGGACTATGACCGTCGGCCCCGGGATCACACCGGGTCTGCTGACCTTGTCGTCATCACAGCCATTGCCGTGCCTGTCGCCAAGCGCTCGCGGGCTATGCGCATTGCGCGCAATTACCGCCGGTGGGGAGTTACACCCCGCCCTGAGAACGTTTTGCCGCCAGATTGTTTGGCGGCGAAGCGTTTTTAACACATATTTTCGGGGCGTGCATGTCCAATACCGGTCAATCAAAATGCAGAACCTGTGGGAGCGGGCTTGCTCGCGAAAGCGGTTTAACATTCAACGCAAATGTTGACTGTCAGTCCGCCTTCGCGAGCAAGCCCGCTCCCACATGGATTGTGCTTTCTCGAGGAGTAACGTGCCTTTTCCTCGTTCAAGGCTTGATTATTCGCCGACATGACCGCAGTAATTCCAATCCAAAAGGGATTCTCCCTGCTTACCGAGGCCAGATTCATGAGCGTTATCGATCTTCGCAGCGACACCGTCACCCAACCGACCGCAGGGATGCTCGACGCGATGGCCAATGCGGCCACCGGTGACGACGTTTATGGCGAAGATCCGACGGTCAACCGCCTGGAGGCCGAACTGGCAAAACGACTGGGTTTTGCCGCTGCGCTGTTCGTGCCGACGGGCACCATGAGCAACTTGCTTGGCCTGATGGCCCACTGCGATCGCGGTGACGAATACATTGTCGGTCAGCAGGCCCACACCTATAAATACGAGGGTGGCGGCGCGGCTGTGCTCGGTTCGATCCAGCCGCAGCCGCTGGAAGTGCAGGCCGATGGTTCGCTGGACCTGGCGCAGGTCGCCGCTGCGATCAAGCCGGATGACTTCCACTTCGCCCGCACCCGTTTGCTGGCGCTGGAAAACACCATGCAAGGCAAGGTTTTGCCGCTGGAATATCTGGCCCGGGCTCGCCATTTCACTCGTGAAAACGGTCTGGCGCTGCATCTGGATGGCGCACGACTCTACAACGCGGCGGTCAAGTTGGGTGTCGACGCCCGGGAGATCACTCAGCATTTCGATTCGGTTTCGGTCTGCCTGTCCAAAGGTCTGGGCGCGCCGATCGGTTCGGTGCTGTGCGGCTCGGTCGAGTTGATCGCCAAGGCGCGGCGTCTGCGCAAAATGGTCGGCGGCGGCATGCGTCAGGCCGGGATTCTCGCTGCGGCGGGGCTGTATGCGCTGGACAACAACGTTCAGCGCTTGGCCGATGACCATGTCAACGCACAAAAGCTGGCTGAAGGCTTGCGCGCGGCGGGCTATGAGGTCGAGCCGGTGCAGACCAATATGGTTTACGTGCAGATGGGCGACAAGGCTGACGCGATCAAGGCCTTCGCGGCGACGCGCGGGATCAAGCTCAGCGCTGCCGGTCGCCTGCGAATGGTTACGCACATGGACGTCAGCCGTGCGCAAATCGAGCAGGTCGTCGCTACATTCGTCGACTTTTCCCGCATCTAATCGCGTTAGCGGTCCAATTGACCGTTTCTATCGTATAAACACGCTGTACCCCGCGCGCAGGGCCGATATAATGCGGCCCTTTGCCGTCGCTTCGTCTGTTGACGTTTCGAACAGGCCTTTGGCCGCAGCCTCCGTGGAAGAACCTAATGAAAAGCGCAGAAATCCGTGAAGCCTTCCTTCGCTTCTTCGAAGAGCAAGGCCACACCCGTGTAGCCTCCAGCTCTTTGATTCCGGGCAACGACCCAACCCTGCTGTTCACTAACGCGGGGATGAACCAGTTCAAGGACTGCTTTCTGGGCCAGGAAAAGCGCGCGTACACCCGCGCTGTAAGCAGCCAGAAATGCGTGCGCGCCGGCGGCAAGCACAACGACCTGGAAAACGTCGGTTATACCGCCCGTCACCACACCTTCTTCGAAATGTTGGGTAACTTCAGCTTCGGTGATTATTTCAAGCGTGACGCCATCACCTACGCCTGGAACTTCCTGACCTCCGAGAAGTGGCTGAACCTGCCGAAAGAAAAGCTCTGGGTCACCGTCTACGCCAGCGATGACGAGGCGTACGACATCTGGACCAAAGACATCGGCGTGCCAGCCGAGCGCATGGTTCGCATCGGCGACAACAAAGGCGCGCCGTACGCTTCCGACAACTTCTGGACCATGGGCGATACTGGCCCGTGCGGTCCTTGCACCGAGATTTTCTATGATCACGGCGCCGACATCTGGGGTGGCCCACCGGGCTCGCCGGAAGAAGACGGTGACCGTTACATCGAGATCTGGAACAACGTGTTCATGCAGTTCAACCGCACCGCCGATGGCGTGTTGCACCCGTTGCCAGCGCCGTCGGTGGACACCGGCATGGGCCTGGAGCGGATCAGTGCCGTGCTGCAGCACGTACACTCGAACTATGAAATCGACCTGTTCCAGAGCCTGCTGACCGCATCGGCCAAAGCCATCGGTTGCACCAACGACGCTCAGGCTTCGCTGAAAGTCGTGGCTGACCACATTCGCTCGTGCGGCTTCCTTATTGCCGATGGCGTGCTGCCGTCCAACGAAGGTCGCGGTTATGTGCTGCGCCGGATCATTCGTCGCGCTTGCCGTCACGGTAACAAACTGGGCGCCAAGGGCAGCTTCTTCTACCAGATCGTTGCGGCCCTGGTCGCCGAAATGGGTGAAGCATTCCCTGAGCTGAAATCCCAACAGGCGCACATCGAGCGCGTCCTGAAAGCCGAAGAAGAGCAATTCGCCAAGACCCTGGAGCAAGGCCTGAAGATCCTCGAGCAGGATCTGGCCGACCTCAAAGGCGACGTGGTGCCGGGTGACGTGGTGTTCAAGCTTTACGACACTTACGGCTTCCCGATGGACCTGACCGGCGACATCGCTCGCGAGCGCAGCCTGACCATCGACGAGGAAGGCTTCGAGCGCGAAATGGAAGCCCAGCGCGTCCGTGCTCGCTCCGCCAGCTCCTTCGGCATGGACTACAACAGCCTGGTCAAGGTTGATGTGGCCACTGAGTTCACCGGTTACACCGCTCATAGTGGTTCCGCCAAAATCGTTGCTCTCTATAAAGACGGGCAATCGGTTGACGTACTGAGCGAAGGCGAAGAGGGCGTAGTCGTTCTCAATCAGACCCCGTTCTATGCTGAGTCCGGCGGTCAGATTGGCGACTGCGGCTTCCTCCAGGCTGGCGCTGCGCGTTTCGACGTGCGCGACACCACCAAGACCGGCGGCGCGTTCCTGCACCACGGTGTGCTGGATTCGGGCAGCCTGATCGTGGGTACTCCGGTGGAGACTCATGTGGATGCCGAAGTGCGTCACGCGACTTCGCTGAACCACTCCGCCACTCACTTGCTGCATGCCGCATTGCGCCAGGTATTGGGCGAGCACGTTCAGCAGAAAGGCTCGTTGGTCGACAGTCAGCGTCTACGCTTTGACTTCAGCCACTTCGAAGCAATCAAGCCTGAACAGCTGAAAGCGCTGGAAGACATCGTCAACGCCGAGATTCGCAAGAACTCCGAAGTTGAAACCGAAGAAACCGACATCGAAACCGCCAAGCAAAAAGGCGCCATGGCGCTGTTCGGCGAGAAGTACGGCGACAGTGTTCGCGTGCTGAGCATGGGCGGCGATTTCTCCGTCGAGCTGTGCGGCGGTATTCACGCCAACCGTACCGGCGACATCGGCCTGCTGAAAATCATCAGCGAAGGCGGTGTGGCCTCCGGTGTGCGTCGTATCGAGGCAGTGACCGGCGCAGCAGCGCTGGCCTACTTGAACGCGGCTGAAGAACAACTCAAGGAAGCGGCCAACCTGGTCAAGGGCAGCCGCGATAACCTGATCGACAAGCTGTCGGCTGTGCTGGAGCGCAACCGTCTGCTGGAGAAGCAACTCGAGCAGTTGCAGGCCAAGGCGGCCAGCGCGGCGGGCGACGATCTGTCGGCTTCTGCCCTGGACGTCAAAGGCGTGAAAGTGCTGGCCGTGCGTCTGGACGGTCAGGATGGCAAGGCGCTGCTGGCGCTGGTCGATCAACTGAAAAACAAACTCGGCCGCGCAGTGATCCTGCTCGGCAGTGTCCATGAGGAAAAGGTCGTTCTGGTTGCAGGCGTGACCAAAGACCTGACTGGCCAACTCAAAGCCGGTGATTTAATGAAACAGGCTGCTGCGGCAGTGGGCGGGAAGGGCGGTGGTCGTCCAGACATGGCGCAGGGCGGCGGTATTGACGCTGGCGCACTGGATGCCGCATTGGCCCTGACTGTTCCATTTGTAGAGCAGGGTTTATAAGGCAGTGTTTCTGGCCCGTGGTCTAGTGGCGGGCCAGAACGCTGTTTGAGTGATTATTGGGCGCCCTTCATGGGCAGAGGCGGCTTTGAAATGGCTTTGATCGTACAGAAATTTGGAGGCACCTCAGTCGGCACTGTCGAGAGAATCGAGCAGGTCGCCGACAAGGTTAAGAAATTCCGCGATGCGGGCGATGACCTGGTGGTTGTGCTGTCTGCAATGAGCGGCGAAACCAACCGTCTGATCGATCTGGCCAAGCAAATCAGTGGCGACGGTCAGCCGGTTCCTCGTGAGCTGGATGTGATCGTATCCACCGGTGAGCAGGTGACGATTGCACTGTTGGCCATGGCGCTGATCAAGCGCGGCGTGCCAGCGGTGTCGTACACCGGCAATCAGGTACGGATTCTGACGGATAGCGCGCACAATAAAGCGCGTATCTTACAGATTGATGACCAGAAGATTCGCGGTGACCTGAAGGCCGGTCGCGTGGTGGTTGTCGCCGGTTTCCAGGGCGTCGACGAGCACGGCAATATCACCACGCTCGGTCGTGGCGGTTCCGACACCACCGGCGTGGCGCTGGCAGCGGCCCTGAAGGCTGACGAATGCCAGATCTACACCGACGTCGACGGTGTCTACACCACCGACCCGCGTGTGGTGTCCGTGGCTCAGCGCCTGGACAAAATCACCTTTGAAGAGATGCTGGAAATGGCCAGCCTCGGTTCCAAGGTGTTGCAGATCCGTGCGGTGGAATTCGCCGGCAAGTACAACGTTCCGCTGCGCGTACTGCACAGCTTCAAGGAGGGTCCGGGCACCCTCATTACTATTGATGAAGAGGAAACCATGGAACAGCCGATCATTTCCGGCATCGCTTTCAACCGCGATGAAGCCAAGCTGACCATCCGTGGCGTGCCAGACACCCCGGGCGTGGCGTTCAAGATTCTCGGCCCGATCAGTGCCGCGAACATCGAAGTCGACATGATCGTGCAAAACGTTGCGCACGATAACACCACCGACTTCACCTTCACCGTGCACCGCAATGACTTCCAGGCGGCGCAAACCGTGCTGGAAAACACTGCTCGCGAGATCGGTGCCCGTGAAGTCATTGGCGATACCAAGATTGCCAAGGTCTCGATCGTCGGCGTTGGCATGCGCTCCCATGCGGGCGTGGCCAGCCGTATGTTCGAATCGCTGGCGAAAGAGAGCATCAACATCCAGATGATCTCGACGTCGGAAATCAAAGTATCCGTGGTGATCGAAGAGAAGTACCTGGAACTGGCTGTGCGCGCTCTGCACACGGCTTTCGAACTGGATGCGCCGGCCCGACAGGGCGAGTAATGCGTTTCCCGAAGGGCGCGGTCTGACCGCGCCCTTTGTTTTTTTGAATGGCGCGGCCCAAAGCTGTTCTTTTGCCCGCGCTAGTCAATACTCAGGCATGTAGGGCTGCGATCGTTCTGGTTGTAGGTCGAATGCCTTTTTTTTGCAGACTGTTGTCCCTGAAATGAAATGCGTGAGGAGAAAGGTATGCTGATTCTGACTCGTCGGTGCGCAGAAAGCCTGATTATTGGTGATGGCGAAATCACTGTGACCGTGCTCGGCGTTAAAGGAAATCAAGTGCGTATCGGTGTCAATGCCCCGAAAGAGGTTGCTGTGCACCGTGAAGAAATTTACCTGCGTATAAAGAAAGAGAAGGACGAAGAACCAAGCCATTAATTTTTATCGTTTTTTATGTTTGCAAACGGGGAAAAGGTTGGTTAAGATACGCCCCGTGTTGCGGAGAGCTGGCCGAGTGGCCGAAGGCGCTCCCCTGCTAAGGGAGTACACCTCAAAAGGGTGTCGGGGGTTCGAATCCCCCGTTCTCCGCCATTATTTGCGTAGTACGTTGTAATCTGGCTTCTTCGGTAAGTTGTTGAAATTACTAGAAAAAAGCGCTTTACAAAAAGATTCAACGGCCTATAATGCGCGGCAACAAATGCACTCGTAGCTCAGCTGGATAGAGTACTCGGCTACGAACCGAGCGGTCACAGGTTCGAATCCTGTCGAGTGCACCATTTAAGAGTTGTTTGCAGTAATGTGAATAACTTGGCTTCAACCAGTTGTGATCTGGTATAAAAACACAAATGCACTCGTAGCTCAGCTGGATAGAGTACTCGGCTACGAACCGAGCGGTCACAGGTTCGAATCCTGTCGAGTGCACCAAACACCAAAAAGCCCGCGTTTAACGCGGGCTTTTTGCCGTCTGCGATTTGGCTTTTCCTTTGGTACAACCTTTCTCGTCGAACTCGATATGAGCACTTCGCCCGCGCTTGTTGTCATAGCGATAGCTTGTGGCTGAATTGCGGGTGTTGATCTTGTCTGGCTTGCCGAGAGCGTTTTCGACGTCCTGCTGACTCATGCCGGCAACGATCCGCTGATTGATGATCGCTATGCGGCGTTCCTTCGCGCTGAGCAGATTTCCACATTTACCCTCGGACTGACCAACGATCGTCGGCTCTCTCCTTTGGAATTTCGTACCAGGTGTTTCGCGAAACTCTGCTTCTGGCATCAGGGGCGTCGCGCTGCCCGGCAAAAACGAGTGTACGTCCTGAAGTGAGAGGCTTTCTCCAGCCGTGCAGCTCAAGGTCGTGAAGGTGATGTGCCCATTGGCGGCTTCGCACCGGTGGACGGTCGTAGCAAGCGCCTGGGGCGGCAGGCAGAGCAGGGCGGCAAGTAAATAACGAGCAATCGATGGCATTCGACGTCCTCCATGACGGTCTCCATCAAGGGTAGTCATTACATTTTCAGGCGGCAGTGTGTTTTCTTTTCAGAATAAGTCGTCGCAGTTTTATGGATCAGGATGGCGCTCAAGTTTGTCTCGCAAGCACTTGTTTCAGCCGCGATTTTTTAACGTTTAAAACCGTCAGGCGGTGTTATCATTGCGCCCGTCAGCCCCGCCGGGGCTTGTGGAATACCTCCATGGACTTACCCAGTAGTTACTCAGTACCCCGTTTTTCCAATCATGAATTGACTGATTGATCCTTCCGGCGTGCCCCGCTGCTGGGAGTGGAGTTCGCCTATGTCTGAAGTTGAAGTAAAGAAAACGCAGGAAAGCTTGCAAGACCGCCTCGCTCAAGTCGTTGAGCTGCTGCAGCGTCAGCGGGTGGTCGAAGACCTGACTCACCGCCAGGAAGGTCCGCATCACGACCGGGTCGAGAACCTGGTTCACCGGCAAAACCTCGTCGAGTTACAGCGCAAGCTCGATGATCTGCACTCCGCCGACGTTGCCTACATCCTTGAAGCCTTGCCGCTGGACGATCGCCTGACGGTCTGGCAATTGGTCAAGGCCGATCGCGACGGCGACATTCTGCTCGAAGTATCCGATTCGGTTCGTGAAACCCTGATCGCCGACATGGACGATCACGAGCTCCTGGCAGCGGCCAAGGACATGGATGCCGACGAACTCGCTGACCTGGCCTCCGAGCTGCCGCGAGACGTCGTCCACGAGCTGATGGAAACCCTCGATGGTCAACAGCGTGAGCGCGTCCGCTCCGCGTTGTCCTATGACGAGGAGCAAGTCGGTGCGCTGATGGACTTCGAGATGGTGACCATCCGTGAGGATGTCAGTCTCGAAGTGGTTTTGCGTTACCTGCGCCGTCTCAAGGAGCTGCCGAGCCACACTGACAAACTGTTCGTGGTCGATTACGACGGCGTGCTCAAGGGCGTGTTGCCGATCAAGCGTCTGCTGGTCAACGACCCGGAAAAGCAAGTATCGGAAGTCATGGCCAGCGACCCGGTGAGTTTTCATCCGGACGAAGACGCTTACGAGGCCGCTCAAGCATTCGAGCGTTATGACTTGATCTCGGCCCCCGTGGTCGACAAGAACGGCAAGCTGATCGGTCGTCTGACCATCGATGAAATGGTCGACCTGATTCGTGAAGAGAGCGAAAACGAAGTTCTCAACATGGCGGGTCTGCGTGAAGAAGAAGATATTTTCGCGTCAGTCTGGAAATCCCTGCGCAACCGTTGGGCCTGGCTGGCGGTGAACCTGATTACTGCGTTCATTGCATCCCGGGTGATCGGCCTGTTCGAAGGCTCTATCGAGAAACTGGTAGCACTTGCGGCATTGATGCCGATCGTTGCCGGTATCGGTGGCAACTCGGGTAACCAGACGATCACCATGATCGTTCGGGCCATGGCGCTGGATCAGGTCAGTACCGGCAATACATCGCGGCTGATGCGCAAGGAGTTGGCGGTCGGTTTGATCAATGGTCTGGTCTGGGGCGGCGTGATTGGTGTGGTGGCCTACCTGCTTTATGGCAGTTGGTCCCTGGGCGTGGTGATGACCGCCGCCATGACGCTTAACCTGTTGCTTGCCGCATTGATGGGGGTTTTGATTCCGATGACCCTGGCACGGCTTGGGCGCGACCCGGCAATGGGTGCAAGTGTGATGATCACTGCCATGACCGACAGCGGTGGCTTTTTCATATTTCTCGGGCTGGCGACGATTTTCCTGCTTTAACATCCTGCTTCAAAAAACAACCCGCCTGATCGGCGGGTTTTTTTTAGCCAAATTTCAGGCAAAAAAAAGCCAGCAATTACGCTGGCTTGAGCTTTCGGGATAAATCAGGAAGCGTCTGCGGCCATTTCGGCGTCATGGGCGATCAGCGAAACCAGAGCGTTTTGCTGACGGTGGGAGAGTTGGCGGAAGCGTTGCAGCAGTTCGCGTTCATGCAATGACAGCTCGGGGCTGTCCAGGCGCATGCTCAATTCTTCACCCAACGCGCCTTCCTGAATAAGGCTCTGCTCAAGGCGCGCGATGATTTCGGAGTTCATGCTGCGATGATGATTGCGAGCCACCTCGGCAATGCGTTCACGCATTCCGTCTGGCAGACGTACGACGAACTTGTCAGCCGTACGGCTGGAATAAATTGCCTGTTTCAATGGGCGCATATATTTAACCGGTTAGTTCAGGGGAGCGGTTCTCGGGATAGGCCGCAGGATGTCAGATAGGACAAGCACTCCGGCCAAATGTTCAACCTGAATTGATAGAGGCGCGCATCATGCCTCAAATTAGCCAGATCATTGGCGTCAATTCTGTGACAAATATTGATCTGGGTAAAGGCTTAATGCCAGCACCTATTATCAGAAATGCGGACTGGTTTGAAAATAATCCATGAGTCCGTATCGCTGAACCGCGTCCTCTTGCCCGACAGGTGATGCCCGAAGACGCCTGAAGGTGCATGCTATGCGGATTCGATCCTTGTTCCTTACCTTATACAGGATAGTGGCAAATGGCCGATTTACTAGTGTGGGCACGTGGCGCGGGATAATTTCAGGATGGATGGCAGGCTGATTTATTTAATGGGGCCTTCGGGATCCGGCAAGGACAGCCTCATCGAAGCCGCTCGCGGGCCGTTGCGCGCAGGCAATTGTGAAGTCGTGCGCCGCGTTATCACGCGCTCGGCGGAGTCCGTGGGTGAAGACGCCATCGAGGTTTCCCGCGAAGAGTTCGAGCGACGCAGAGCCAAAGGGGATTTTGCATTGTCGTGGCAAGCCAATGGGCTGAGTTACGGTATTCCTGTGCGCATAGACCAATGGCTCGCGGACGGTCGCGATGTGTTGATCAACGGTTCTCGCGGGCACCTGGCAGAAGCGCAACAGCGCTATCCCACGCTATTGCCGGTGTTGTTGACGGTCAAGGATGAAGCCCTGCGCGAGCGTCTGCTACGGCGGGGGCGTGAGAGCCCGGCAGAAATTGAAGCAAGACTGCGCCGTAATGCGCTGTTTACGGCTGATGATTCAATCGGTGATCTGCAGATCCGCCGACTCGATAACTCCGGCGACCTTGCTGGCACCGTTGCCAATCTACTGAAACTGCTGAGCCTCAGCGCAACACCGGATCGAACTTGATCTTGCGCCCGGCGATCAGCGCCAACACGAACAATGCACCGAACACGCCGCAAGCAATCAGGGGCAGGGTGACGACCGTGTCCTCGACCAATGACAGATGAAGGATGCCACTCAGTAAGGCGAGGACGAAAAATCCTGCGGCTGATTTGGACATACGGTGCTCCTGATGGGGGGATTCAAAATACCAAGCGTTCGAAAGAGTGTGTACGCGGCTGAACAGTCTCCTGGCTCACCTCTTGGCTGACAAAACCGCGTTGATCGCTCATGACTGCCAACTGCGGTGTTTTTTGCAGTTGCAGGTAATGGGGGATGCGTTGAGCAATCGTCGCAACATCGTTTTCGGGGAAGAAATGAAAACCCACCAGAACCGCCAAAGCGACCGCGTTTGCGACTAACAGAGCGCTGTTCATAGGGCTGACCTCCTGTGTTCTGTGAGAACAGCCGAAGCAGCCTGCATGCCAAAAGTTTAACGGCTATTAAATCCTTTAAAAACAATGAATTAAGATATTTTTGCAAAATACCCGCATTGCATTTTGCAATGATGGCATTTTGCGGTGATGCAATTTGCACGGTAAACAAAGCCACGCTACCGTGAGGCGTCTGCCTACACTTAAAAAGCCTACGGACGACATGACAAAAGCGGGCCTGCCCGTTAACATGCACGCCGTCCATCGCTCCGCATTCCTTGCGGGGCGACTTGTGTCTCAGTAGCTCAATTGGATAGAGCATCCCCCTCCTAAGGGGAAGGTTGGCAGTTCGAACCTGCCCTGGGACACCATATAACTCGGGCCTTTCTGGCCATTCTCCTGACTACTACGTTTCTCTGTGAGAGCAGCGTGGCAGCAGGAGGAATAAATAAAGCCCCTTTCAGGATGATCTGGAGGGGGCTTTTTCGTATTCACGGCTCAGGGAAGATGCTGATGGAAAAGCCTGCTGGAATTCTCGCCCTGTGGGGTGACGATGCAAGAAACGTCAAGCCAGTCTTGCGCCTGGCCGTCGCGCGAAATTGAAGACCGTGGTTTGAGGGCTTGCGGGGCAATGCCGGCGAGCCAATCGACCTCTCGCGGGCGCGATCATATTGATAATGAACAATCTCGGTTCAAATGTTATCGAGAGAATTGAGTGTTGCAGTGGCCCCTCCGGGGTTTGCCCTCTATTCGGATCTGATTTATACAACAAGGCCACATGAGAAATGAAAATATTATTCATCGCTTCGCTAGGGATTTTATCGCTAATTCAAACATCACTATCCTTCGCGGATAATGTCAATGGGAAAAATCTCTATTCGCAGAGATGCGTTATGTGCCACGGAATAGATCTCAAAGGAACAGGACCATTGGCTAATAAAAGCAATCCTCCTACACCTGATCTTACAACATCCACTTTCAAAGAACGCCTAAATGACTATCCGGGCGTTATTGTGTCATCGATAATACTTCGTCCAAATGGAGACTTGATTCCAAGAACATTGAAAGAGAATGGTGTAAAGCTATCGACGCACTCTTGGAGTGTTAAGGATCTGCGCGATTTAAATCAATACATGAGTGGTGTGATTTCAAAAAATCGATGATTTTGAGATGAGCCAGACCAGCTTTCAGTAACTCCTTCAGCCGTTTGTGCAGATCGGCATCCACTGGCCGGCCTTAGTACTTGCCCGCGGCCCGGGCCTTCTCGATACCCTGTGCCTGCCGATCGCGGCGCTGCTTGTAATCCTTGCGGGCAATGGCTACCCATCATTTTCACAAGCATTGAGTTGATGGAGGCATGCTTAGGTGTAACATCTATCAATCAAGTAACACTACCTAGGGCAGCAGCACCTACACAGTCGACGGAACCCCCGTGGCACTGACGGCATGAAAGCCACTTGTGGCGCCAGTGGCCCAAAGGGTGCTGTAATTAGTTGATATTGTTGCGTCCTAAGAGGAAGGTTGGCAGTTCGAACCTGCCTTGGGACACCACATATTTGAAAGCCCCACGCAGAGTGATCTGGTGGGGCTTTTTTGTGACTGTCCATCGGTGGATAACGGACTAAAAATATTCAGCCCCACCTTCGGCCTTGCCAATCGATGTGCTCACCTGTGTGATATGTCGACGTCCGTTGACCGAATAACTGCGTACCTGGTCTTCAGATCCCGGTTTGCGCAACGTCAGTTGTGCAAACAGTCCGTCCTTGTCGCCGTAGCTCCCGTACCAATTGATCAGTCTTGCAATGAAGCATTCATTGCCGATGACCACCGGCATATCGGCGACGGGTTCGACTGCGTAATAACTCGCCCCGAAACTGTAATAGTCATCACTGTCTTGTACTGAAGAGGGGATGGGGCAGATCGGGGTTTTCTGCTGGCCAGTCTCCAGTGCTTCACTTGCATTCACTTTGATCAAGGCTTTCGCCAGTACCTTTTGCAGCGCGGGCTCCAGTTCGAAAGGGGTAGTGCTGCCCTCCAAATATTGAGTGTGAGGCACTGTCAGTTGATAGCCGTAGCGCACGGTCAGTGTGGGCACTTTGTTATTGATCTTCAGGGGATTGAGAAGAAAGACTTGGTCAACGCCGTAGCTACCGTTTCGGTAGGCGAAGTACATTTTTCCGCGAACCTTGATCCAGTTCACGGATTGGTTGGCGCCGCGGTCATTGGTATAGAAAAGTGAGCCGGATTCATGGGCTGGCCCCGATGTCGTGCTGATGAACCGACCTTCACTGCGACGGTAGGTTTCTGTGTAACTGAACATCCCGGTGCCGCCGGAATAGGTTTCAACGATGAGGTCACGCTGCCCGTCGCTATCCATATCCATCAGCGTGTATGAGGTCCGCCCGGATTCAGCGGCGCCGTCGATGTTGGACGCTTTCAGTGCCTTCCACTCGTCCTCCGTGACATTTTGGGGAATGGTCTTGGGAAAGAGGGGCTGCTCATCTTCACCCAAGTCGCCAGAGAATGACGTTGCGCCGCTGTCGAACGCCATAGAGTCGAGTGCCCGCTCCAGCGCAAACTCCGGATTGTCCTTGCTCAGGTCCAGGATGCGTTGTTGCAAATCCTCCATCACCTGTTTATCGACGTCGCCGGGTTGATAGGCAACGGCGTCGACCCATTGCACGTGTAATACCTGCAAGCGTTCGCGATAGTGTTGGTCCAGGCAGGCGACGTCTTCGACGCATTCATTGCGCACTTTCAACCACTGGCGCTGGGATCTCTTCAGTTCAACCTGCGCCTGCGAAGCGGTGTTCATCAGCGTTCGATAGGCCGAACCCATTTGCGTATCCAGTTCATACAACCCTTTGTTCGCGCAAATTGTGTTTTCGACAGCGTTTGCCGCTTTTGTGCAGTCCATTCCGGTCGCCAGTGCGTGCTGGAAAAACAGCAGCGCGCAGGCAGACACGATGTAGCGTCCTTTGATGTACACGATGAAATCCTTTTCCAGGGAGGTGCACATTAAACTATGAGACGCAGCCCAAATGCTTATCTAGCGTGTTACATCCACCGGTTGAATCCACAACCAGCTGGCCAGTCTGCAAAAACAGGCTCTGCGGTCGGGACCAGCAGGGGCGGCGGTTCCATGCAGCGTGAGCGAAGGAGTTGAGTAGCCGGATAATGGTTCGACCTGCCTTGGGACACCACTATCATTAACTGCTCAACTCCAGCCCAACATCACGCCGTCAGTGTATGGTCAGCCTCCCCGAACCAGGTGCGCACCAGATCGGTACCGCTCGTGCCAGTGTTGGCAAGGACTGCCACATCGGCGAAGTTCGTACCATTGGCTGCACCATCGGCATCCACCTTCACGGTGATGTCGCTGCCGGACTGCGCCAGTTGGACGAAGTCGGACGCCTGGCTGACGCCGCTAACGAAGTTGGCGCTGAGCAGTGCGGAGAGGTCGAGCGCGTCACCTTCGGCGAAGTTGTAGTCGAGGATGGTGTCTCCGCCTTCAGCCACGTTGAGATAGGCGAACATATCGGCTCCTGCGCCACCGCTGAGCGTGTCCTCCCCGCCACGACCTGCGAGGATGTCGTTGCCGTCGCCACCACTGAGTACGTCCGCCGCCATGCTGCCCACCAGTGTGCCGCTGGATGCGCCGTTGTAACTGATCTGGGTACCGGCCTCGCCGCCGTCGGTGGCCTGGAAGTCATCCACTGAGTAGTGCCCCAGCAAGTTCACCTCGGCCCGGTGCACGCCGTCGTCCACCGTCAGCAGGCCGCCGGCGCCAGAGGCGTTGGCGCTGTAGGTGAGCTGGGTGTTGGCGCCGAAGGCGAGATCGCCGAAGGTCAGCATGTCATCGCTTTCCAGACCGAGGATGCCGACCAAGGACCCCGCCGCTTCGGCCTGTGCGATCACCAGTGTGCCCGCGCCTTCGCCGTGGAACGCGACGGACCCGTGTGCCGCGCCAGAAAAGGTCAGTGTCGCATCGCCGTCGATGGTGGCGCTGCCGTTGCCCATCACGTCGGCCAGCAGGCGCATGTCGCCACCGTTGGCCCATAAGTGGCCGGAGTTGTCGACCGCACTGACCACCGTCATGCCGCCTTCACCTGTGGACTCCAGCACCCCGCTGTTGGTGATGGTGTGGGTGCCGGTGTCGAGCACCAGGCTGTTCAGCCCGCTGGCCAGGATCAACCCCGCATTAACCAATACCATCTGCCCGGCACCCAACTGGCCGGCGCCGGAAATACGGTTGTCGACGTTGGTCAGGACGGTGTCGGCACTGCCGCCGAAAATCACATTTTGCGCGCTGTCGGATAGCTGCACCTGGCCGCCACCGGTCAAGGTCGCGCCACGGAACAGAATCTCAAGATTGGTCTCGCTGCCAGTGGAGCCGAGTTCGATGGTGCCGCTATTATGAATGCTGCCACCGAACGGCATGATCGCGCCGTCGGCAATGGTGAGGGTACCGGTATTGGTCATGACCGGATCCACATCGAACTGGAAGTTCGCTTCGCTCAAGTTAGCGGCATCGACACCTTTAAGGGTGACCGACTGGCCGGAGCTGATGCTGACCAGCGCATTGCCGTTGGCGTCGTTAGTGATACTCAAATCAGCAAAGTTGGTGACGCCCGCGAAGCCGATCAAGTCGATCTTGTCTGCCGCCGCATCGAAGCTGTGGATGACGTTGTTGCCGATCGGCTGGGCGAAGACGAACAGATCGGCGCCGCTGGAGCCGGTGAGGTTGTCGTCCGCTGACAGGGCGAAGATCGGTGAGCCGGGGGCGTAGGCTTCGACGTTGTCGAAAACGAAGGCGTTGCCAATGCTGCCATCGGCATTGGTCCAGGTCATGTTGACATCAAGCACCAGCGCACCAGCGAAGTCGGCCGGGGTTGTCACGGTCAGTGAGCCGGGATCGCTGGTCTGCACGGTCCAGGTGCCGTCGCCGTTGTCGGTTCCTGCGCTGAATGTCCATCCCGAGGGAACACCGCCGATCGTCACCGTTATCAGGCTGCTAATTTCGGCCAACGGAATGTTGAGGGCTAGATTGATGGGTTCGCCAGCCACACCTGCCGGGAGGTTTGTACTAGGGCCGAACGCAACGCCCGTATTACCAGCCAAGTCCGTATAGGTGTTTGCAACGCTGACTTTTACAGATCCATTGTTGGTTCTTGTGAAGTCCACCGTATAAGTATTGCCACTACCGGAGAAGTTGCTGAGGGTTCCGCGGTCTGCGGTGATACTTAAATCATCGATATCGAAGTTACTCACAGCTTCACTGAACGTGATGGTTATTTTGCCGCTACCGGTGTTCCCTAACGGTGTCCCTGACGTTGTGGCCGCGGTTATGGAAGTCACCGTCGGCGCCACGGTATCAACTGGAGTTTCAACTACGTTCTGCACATTCACCGTAATCGTCTGGGTGTCGGTTCCGCCATTGCCGTCCGCCACCAGAACGTCCACAACATAGGCATTGTCACCGTCAGCACCACCGACATCCTGGGCATTCTCGTAATCCGGCGCCGAATTGAACGTCAGCACCCCGCTTGAACTGATCGAGAACTTGCTGAAGTCCGTCCCGGCCGTATTCAGGATCGAGTAGCTCAGGGTTTGCGCCGGAAGATCAGCATCGGTTGCCGTCACTGTCGTGACCGCCGTGGTGTTCTCCGCCACGTTGACCGAAGCTGTCGCACCACCACCGTTGGAGGTGATCACCGGGCTGTTGTCATTGACGCCCGTCACGCTCACCGCGAGCGCCTGGTCGTCAAACAGCGTGCCGTCCGATGCCCGCACAATCACGTCATAGACGTTGTTCGTTCCTGAATCAGTCGGTGCCTCAAAGTTGGGCGCAGAAACAAAGCTCAGCGCGCCCGTGCCTGAAACGATCGAGAACTTCGCGGCATCTGCTCCGCCGACAATGCTGTAGCTCAGGGTTTGCGCTGGTAGATCGGCATCGGTCGCCGCCACTGTTGTGACTACTGTGGTGTTCTCCGCCACGCTGACCGAAGCGGTCGCACCGCCCCCGTTGGAGGTGATCGTCGGGGTGTTGTCGTTGACTCCCGTCACGGTCACCGCGATCGACTGGTCGTCAAACAGCGTGCCGTCCGATGCCCGCACAATTACGTCATAGACGTTGTTCGTTCCCGAATCAGTCGGCGCCTCAAAGTTGGGCGCAGAGATAAAGCTCAGCGCGCCGGTGCCTGAAACGATCGAGAACTTCGCGGCATCCGCTCCGCCGACGATGCTGTAGCTCAGGGTTTGTGCCGGAAGATCAGCATCGCTGGCCACCACCGTCGTGACCGTCGTGGTGTTCTCCACCACGCTGACCGAAGCGGTCGCACCACCTCCGTTAGAGGTGATCGTCGGGGAGTCGTTGCTGCCGTTGATGGTCACCGTCACCGAAGTCGCGGTGCCGTCGGCGCTAAGTACCGTGAAGGTGTCGGTCAGGCTGTCGCCGACATTGAGTGCGTCGAAGGCCGAGTTGGCGGTATAGCTCCAGTTGCCCGCGGTATTGATGGCGAAGGTTCCGTTGGCGCCGGCGGTACCGGATTGGGCCTGGAAGGTTTCCGGGCTGTCGATGTCGCTGATGGTGAGGGTGCCAGCTGTGGTCAGCGGGGCATTGGTTTCGGTCAGCGTGACGCTGGCCGAGGACAGCACTGCGGCATCGTTGGTGCCGTTGATGGTGACTGTCACCGCGGTCGCAGTGCCGTCGGCACTGAGTACCGTGAAGGTGTCGGTCAAGCTGTCGCCGACATTCAGTGAGTCGAAGGCCGAGTTGGCGGTATAGCTCCAGTTGCCCGCGGTATTGATGGCGAAGGTTCCGTTGGTGCCGGCGGTACCGGATTGGGCCTGGAAGGTTTCCGGGTTGTCGACGTCGCTGATGGTGAGGGTGCCAGCTGTGGTCAGCGGGGCATTGGTTTCGGTCAGGTTGGCGATGTCGGCGGACAGCACTGCGGCGTCGTTGGTCCCGAGGATATGCACGGTGACCGAGGTAAGGGTGCCGTCGGCGCTGCTCACCGCGAAAGTGTCGGTGTAGGTGGTGCCGGCGACGAACTCGTTGTGGGCATTATTGGCGACATAGCTCCAGGCACCATTGGTGCCGATGGAGAACTGGCCATAACTGCCGGCGGTGCCAGGCTGCGCGATAAAGGTCGCCGCGCTGTCGACGTCACTGATGATCAGGCTGCCGTTGGTGGTCAGTGGGGCATTGGTCTCGGTCAGGTTGGCGATGTCGGCGGACAACACCGCGGCATCGTTGGTCCCGAGGATATTGACGGTGACCGAGGTGACGGTGCCATCGGCGCTGCTCACCGCGAAGGTGTCGGTGTAGGTGGTGCCGGCGACGAACTCGTTGTGAGCGGAGTCGGCGACATAGCTCCAGGCACCATTAGTGCCGATGGAGAACTGGCCGTAACTGCCGGCGGTGTTGGTCTGGGTGACGAAGGTTGCGGCGCTGTCGACGTCGCTGATGGTGAGGGTGCCGTTGGTGGTCAGTGGGGCATTGGTCTCGGTCAGGTTGGCGATGTCGGCGGACAACACCGCGGCATCGTTGGTCCCGAGGATATGCACGGTGACTGAAGTGAGGGTGCCATCGGCGCTGCTCACCGCGAAGGTGTCGGTGTAGGTGGTGCCAGCGACGAACTCGTTGTGGGCAGAGTTGGCGACATAGCTCCAGGCCCCGTCCGTGCCGATGGAGAACTGGCCATAACTGCCGACGGTGTTGGACTGGGCGACGAAGGTCGCGGCGCTGTCGACGTCGCTGATGGTCAGCGTACCGCTGGTGGAAATGTCGGTGACGGCATCGGTCTCGGTCAGCGTGATGCTGGCTGAGGACAGCACGGCGGCGTCGTTGGTCCCGAGGATATTGACGGTGACCGAGGTGAGGGTGCCATCGGCGCTGCTCATTGAGAAAGTGTCGATGTAGGTGGTGCCTGCAGCGAACTCGTTGTGGGCGGAGTCGGCGACATAGCTCCAGGCACCATTAGTGCCGATGGAGAACTGGCCATAGCTGCCGGCGGTGTTGGACTGGGCGACGAAGGTTGCGGCGCTGTCGACGTCGCTGATGGTGAGGGTGCCGTTGGTGGTCAGCGGGGCATTGGTTTCGGTCAGGTTGGCAATGTCGGCGGACAACACCGCGGCATCGTTGGTCCCGAGGATATGCACGGTGACTGAAGTGAGGGTGCCATCGGCGCTGCTCACCACGAAGGTGTCGGTGTAGGTGGTGCCGGCGACGAACTCGTTGTGGGCGTTATTGGCGACATAGCTCCAGGCACCATTGGTGCCGATGGAGAACTGGCCATAACTGCCGGCGGTGTTGGACTGGGTGACGAAGGTTGCGGCGCTGTCGACGTCGCTGATGGTGAGGGTGCCGTTGGCGGTCAGCGGGGCATTGGTTTCGGTCAGGTTGGCAATGTCGGCGGACAACACCGCGGCATCGTTGGTCCCGAGGATATTGACGGTGACCGAGGTGACGGTGCCATCGGCGCTGCTCACCGCGAAGGTGTCGGTGTAGGTGATGCCGGCGACGAACTCGTTGTGGGCGTTATTGGCGACATAGCTCCAGGCACCATTGGTGCCGATGGAGAACTGGCCGTAGCTGCCGGCGGTGTTGGTCTGGGTGACGAAGGTTGCGGCGCTGTCGACGTCGCTGATGGTCAGGTTGCCACTGGTGGAGATGTCGGCGGCGGCATTGGTTTCGGTCAGGTTGACGCTGTCGACGGACAACACCGCGGCATCGTTGGTGCCGAGGATATGCACGGTGACCGAAGTGAGGGTGCCGTCGGCGCTGCTCACCGCGAAAGTGTCGGTGTAGGTGGTGCCGGCGACGAACTCGTTGTGGGCGTTATTGGCGACATAGGTCCAGGCACCATTGGTGCCGATGGAGAACTGGCCATAACTGCCGGCGGTGCCAGGTTGCGCGACGAAGGTCGCGGCGCTGTCGACGTCACTGATGGTCAGCGTACCGGTGGTGGTCATCGGGGCATCGGTTTCGGTCAGTGTGACGTTGGCCGAGGACAACACGGCCGCATCGTTAGTACCGGTAACGGTAACGGTCACCAGTTGGGTGTCTACGCCACCGAGGCCATCGCTGACCTGCACGCCGAACACTTCGTCATGACTCTCGCCCACCTTCAGCGACTGCACCGCACTGGCGACACCATCGGTGCCATTAGCCAAGGTGTAAGTCCATTTCCCAGTGCTATCCACTGCGATCGAACCATAGGTGCCGGTATTCGTACCCGCGATGCTCCAAGTGGCCGTGGCAGCGTGATCGATGTCGGCCGAACTGAACTGGCCGCTGACGCTGAGCGTGGTGTCTTCCTTCACCGTGCCGGCATCATTGCCCGTTGCGAAGCTGAGCACGGGCGCGTCGTTAGTGCCGCTGACGGTGACGGTCACCAACTGAGTGTCTACGCCGCCGAGGCCATCGCTGACCTGCACGCTGAACACTTCGTCATGACTCTCGCCCACCTTCAGTGACTGCACCGCACTGGCGACACCATCGGTGCCATTGGCCAGGGTGTAAGTCCATTGGCCGGTGCTGTCCACCGCGATCGAGCCGTAGGTGCCGGTATTCGTACCGGCAATGCTCCAAGTGGCCGTGGCCGCGTGATCGATGTCGGCCGAACTGAACTGGCCGCTGACGCTGAGCGTGGTGTCTTCCTGCACTGCGCCGGCATCATTGCCTGTCGCGAAGCTGAGGACCGGCGCATCGTTAGTGCCGCTGACGGTAACGGTCACCAGTTGGGTGTCTACGCCGCCGAGGCCATCGCTGACCTGCACGCTGAACACCTCATCGTGACTTTCGCCAGCCTTCAGCGACTGCACTGCACTGGCGACACCATCGGTGCCATTGGCCAAGGTGTAAGTCCATTTTCCAGTGCTATCCACCGCGATCGAGCCATAGGCGCCGGTATTCGTACCGGCGATGCTCCAAGTGGCCGTGGCAGCATGATCGATGTCGGCCGAACTGAACTGACCGCTCACGCTGAGCGCGGTGTCTTCCTGCACTGCGCCGGCATCGTTGCCCGTCACGAAGCTGAGCACGGGCGCGTCGTTAGTGCCGGTGATAGTGATGGTCACCGTCTGCGTCGCCGAGGCGGCATTAGCTGCGCCGCTGTCGTCAGTGGCGACCACCGCGTACGAGAAGGTGATGGTTTCACCCGCACCGAGGAAGTCGAGGTTCTGATTGCTGCTGTAGTCCCAGCTGTTCTGGTCGACCGAGAAACCAGCTACCAGTGCCGAGGCCACGGTCGCATTGAGGGCGCCGCCGCTCCAGGCGATGTCACCGTTGGCGGTCTGCGACACGGTGACCGTGTCGGTACTGTCCAGATCGGCAAAGCTCAGTGCACCGCTGTCGCTCAGGGTGGCCGTGCCATTGCCTTCGCTCATTGCGCCGGTGGTGTCGGTAATCGTCAGCGTCGGCTGGTCGTTGGTGCCAGTAATCGTGATGGTCACGGTCTGCACCGCGCCGTCGCCGATCGCCACGTTATAGGTTTGCGTGACGCTCTGGCCTTCGCCGAGGAACTGCAGGGCGGCGTTGTTCACCGCGAAGTTCCAGCCCAGCGAACCGCTGCCCGTGCCGGTGCTGTCGCTCAGTGGATTGGTGGTGAAGCTGCCCAGATAGCCGGAAGCGCCCGGCGTGACGCTGACGCTGTGGGTATCGATCAGGTCGACGTCGGTGAAGGTAATGTTGCCGCTGGCTGCGTAGTCGCCGCTGTCTTCCTTGGCATCGCCGGCCTGCACGCCGCTGGTGATCTGCACCTGATCGTTGTCGCCGGTAATGGTGATGGTCACGGTCTGCACCGCGCCGTCGCCGATCGCCACGTTATAGGTTTGCGTGACGCTCTGGCCTTCGCCGAGGAACTGCAGGGCGGTGTTGTTCACCGCGAAGTTCCAGCCCAGAGAACCACTGCCCGTACCGGTGCTGTCGCTCAGTGGATTGGTGGTGAAGCTGCCCAGATAATCGGAAGCGCCCGGCGTGACGGTGACGCTGTGGGTGTCGATCAAGTCGACGTCGGCGAAGGTGATGTTGCCGCTGGCCGCGTAGTCGCCGCTGTCTTCCCCGGAATCGCCAGCCTGCACGCCGCTGGTGATCTGCACCTGATCGTTGTCGCCGGTAATCGTGATGGTCACGGTCTGCACCGCGCCGTCGCCGATCGCCACGTTATAGGTTTGGGTGACGATCTGGCCTTCGCCGAGGAACTGCAACGCGGCGTTGTTCACCGCAAAGTTCCAGCCCAGCGAACCGCTGCCCGTACCGGTGCTGTCGCTCAGTGGATTGGTGGTGAAGTTGCCCAGATAGCCGGAAGCGTCCGGCGTGACGGTGACGCTGTGGGTGTCGATCAAGTCGACGTCGGCGAAGGTGATGCTGCCGCTGGCCGCGTAGTCGCCGCTGTCTTCCACGGCATCGCCGGCCTGCACGCCGCTGGTGATCTGCACCTGATCGTTGATGCCGGTAATGGTGATGGTCACGGTCTGCACCGCGCCGTCGCCGATCGCCACGTTATAGGTTTGGGTGACAATCTGGCCTTCGCCGAGGAACTGCAACGCGGAGTTGTTTACCACAAAGTTCCAGCCCAGCGAACCGCTTCCCGTGCCGATGCTGTCGCTCAGTGGATCGGTGGTGAAGTTGCCCAGATAACCGGAAGCGCCCGGCGTGACGGTGACGCTGTGGGTGTCGATCAAGTCGACGTCGGCGAAGGTGATGCTGCCGCTGGCCGCGTAGTCGCCGCTGTCTTCCCCGGCATCGCCGGCCTGCACACCGCTGGTGATCTGCACCTGATCGTTGGTGCCGGTGATGGAGATAGTCACATTCTGCGTGGTCGACGAGCCATGCCCATCATTGATGGTGACCACATAGGTTTCAGTAACTGTCTGCCCCTGGGCCAGGGATTGGGCTGCCGCATTATCCAGGGCGTAAGTCCAGTTAACCGTGCCGTCGGCTGCGTTGGCCGCTTCAGTGACTGATGCAAGGGTAAAGTTGCCCAGCGCGGTGGCATTGCCTCCCGCAGCCACGAAAGAGGCGGTATGCGTGTCACTCAGGTCAACATCGCTAAAGGCAATAGTGCCCGAGGTGCTCAGCGAGTCGGTCGGGCTCGGCGTCATGGTCGCATCTTCGGTTACCGTGCCAGCCTGAACGCCGATGCTCATCGTCACACTGTCATTCACGCCAGCGAACTGCACCTGCGCAGTGGCCCAGCTGAGCGTGCCGTTGCCGAGACGAATCGCATAAGTAAAGCTGTCCGTCAGGGACGCTCCAGCGGCAAGTGACTGGAGTTGTGCCTTGAAAGCAGTCGACAACGTTGCGGCGTCGTAGCCGACCTTGCCATCCGACGTAATCCAGATCTTTGCCCCGTTGAAACTGGTGTCAGTACTTGTCGCCTCAATTCTGCCTGTGTCCCGGATCAGGAGATCGGCCGGCGCATAAATCTTGGTGGCAGTGGAAAGACTGGTCGCGTCATCCAGTGACCACAATGTCTTTGCGCTGCCGCCGAGGTCATTGGACATGACGTCCAGGTACACGACCCCCAGCAGGTCTTCTGTGATGTCCGCGGTGCTCGTGCCAATAACACCGGTAGTGAAAATGTCGTCCTGCGCCTGCGGAGTGTTGGAAAGCGAAGTAACGGTGCCGCCGCTGGTCGTTGTGGTGGTAGCCATGTCTTTCTCCCGAAAATGCCATTTTTTTATTTTTAGAATCGCTAGGGACTGCTAACAGGACGAAGTCCGGTTCTTGCACCGCTCAGGTAGTTCAAGAGTGGTGCGAGGCGGCCGCCGGACATCGCCGGCCTGACGGGCCAGGCGCTGTAGGCAGAGGCGCGTGGGTATTGCGAGGATGGAAAAATTCGCCGCGCTTGAGGAGCGGATTGCAGGACAGGTCGGGCGAATGTGAGCCCGAAGCTGGGGCTGCGCTGCACATGGCACGCAATAGACTGAGAGCACCCATGTGGCAGGGACTCCTGAAATAATGGCTGGATGAGGCCGTGTTTTGAGGTAGCACTGACTCAGGGATACGGCCTTTCCTGATATCAGTTTGATGTGTGTTTAGTTGTGGGGGCAGGCTTTGTAAAGGTGTTAACCGCAGCTAACAGTGCGGTGTGCCAATATTCCGACAGGCGGGTATTTGGGTGTCAATATTATGTCGATTTGTTTTTGGCGAAGGGGGCCAGAGGCACTCAATAATGGCTTGGTCGAATGAGCTGAAACCCAAGTGGGGCATGGTCTGGCTGAGGAATACCGGCTCTTGGACTTCATCAAATCTCAGCATTCAGCTGTTAAAAACGCCCGCTAGAGCCTCTGCTTTGGCGGTTTTTTTTACGCCCGAACCACCCGACGACCTACATGGAAAGTCTGTCATTGCTGTGCCTTACTGCTCACTCCACAAGGAGCCAAGCAATGCGACACAGAGGCGCGCGGTTCTGGTTATGGACCGATAACCGGTTACCTCTCCACACTCATGAAGAAGTGCTCAGCGATGGCGTGCAAGTGGAAGTGCGGGTGCGGGTGAGTCATGAAGGTGTCACCCAGGTGTTCATAGGTATTTACGATGATCATGGGGTCATGCTGTGTGAGGAGTTTCACGACAGGGACCGCGAAGAGCCTTACTGCGCGGCGTTGAAGTGGGGGGCTCAGCGAGCCAGGGAGATAATGGCGGACACAAAGGGGTTCGTCGCACCGCATCGGGTGCAGTTGGCGCTAGGCCCGGTCATCACCGATGAGTCGGTACTGGCGTTGCGGCGGATGGAAATGAGCGAGCATGAGCGTTTGAAGCTCAGATGCGAAGACGCTTGGTCGGAATACCTGGCCGCCAAGGCGGCCATGTTGAACCTCATGCGAGCGTCTAAAGTCGATCCCAAGGTATGGGCAGACCACAAGGAGCGACTGAGACAAGCAATCGATCGGCGCGTTTGTGTGCAACGCGCCTATTTACGCTGAGCCATTGCCGGCTCGTCAGGTCCGGGGCTGGCGCAGGGTCTCGATGGTAGCGATCAAGTCATCGTAGGAAACCGGTTTTCCAATGTGCTGGTTAAAACCTGATTGACGGGCCTTTTTAATGTCGCTGCTGGAGCCATAACCGGTCAGGGCAATGGCCGGCACATCCTTGGTGAGCGGCAACTGACGCAGTGCATTCATCAACTCATGGCCGTTCATGACCGGCATGCCCAAGTCCGAAATGATCAGGTCGAAACGGGTGCTCTTCGCCGCGTCCAGAGCGGCCGCCGGACGATCAAAGGCAACGACTTCGGCATCTTCCATTTCCAGCAGCATTTTCAAGGTTTCCAGCACCTCGGCAGAGTCGTCGACCAGCAGGATCGTCAAGCCGCTCAATCTTCCTGACGCCTCGTCGATCGGGGCTGCGGCTTGAGTTTCACCTTCGGCGTGGGCCAGCGGCAAGTAAACGCTGAAGGTACAGCCGGCCCCGATGCCCGGTGAACTCACCTCAACCGTACCCTTTTGTGCTTCGGTCAATTGGCGAACCAATGACAAGCCGATGCCCAGCCCCTCGCGTTGGTGGTTGGTGTGTTGTGTCTCAGCCTGCCCGAACAGGTCGAATACGTGTTCAAGGTTCTCGGCCGCAATGCCGGTGCCGTTGTCTTTGACGTCCAGCCGCGCCATGTTCCCAGCCTTGCTCGCGATCAATTGCACGCGGCCATTGGGCGGGGTGAATTTCAGTGCGTTGTTCACCAGGTTCCAGATGATCTGCTCCAGGCGCGTTGGATCGGCATGGACCATCAACGGCTCCGAAGGAACTTGCAACTCAACGGTGGTGCTGTGCCGATCATTGAGAACGACGTCGTGAATATCGCGCAGCACACTGGCCAGATCCACGGCGATTGGTTTCAGCTTGAGCTTGCCGGTACGGACACGGGCGACGTCCAGCAGGTCGTCGATGATCCGTGCCTGGCTACTGACGGCATCGCAAATGGTGCTGACCGCTTTGGCGGCCGGGGCAACCGCTTTGGTCACCGGTAAGCGGCGCAGCAGTTCGGCGTTGAGCTGGATCAGGTTCAGCGGGTGCTTGAGTTCGTGGGACATGACCGCGAAGAACTCATCCTTGAGGTAATTGGTGTTCAGCGTCTCGGCCAGTTGTTGGCTCTGCTCTTCATGCTGGCGTTTGTGACCGGTCAGGTCACGGGCGATTTTCACGTAGCCCCGAAGATGGTCACCGTTGAGCAGGGTTACTTCGCCGCTGCAATAGAAACGGCTGCCATCCTTGCGCAGGTGCCAGCGTTCATCTTCGGATCGGCCATGGGTGCGTGCGGCCTGCAGTTCGGTTTCGGGCACCCCAGTGGCGCGGTCTTCGGCGGAAAAAATGAAGTCGTAATACGCGCCTTCGGCCTCGGCCTTGCTGTAGCCGAAGATCAATTCGGCGCCTTTGTTCCAGCTGGTGATCACACCCTGTTCATCGAGGGTGATGATCGCGTAGTCGCGGGTACTTTCGGCCACCAGGCGCATGCGTTCTTCGCCCAGGCGCAGTTCTTCTTCGGCCGCGCGGCGTTTGGTGATGTCGATGAAGGTCAGCACGGTGCCGTCGATATGGTCTTCGCTGGAGCGGTAGGGCAGCAGGCGGGCGATGTACCAGCGCTTGTCGGTACTGCTGACTTCGCGTTCGATCATGTTCAATGGTTCGAATACCTGTGCGGCGTCACCCGCCAGGTCGTCGTAGTCCAGGCGATGCGTGATGTCGAGCAGGGAGCGGCCGGTATCCATCGGCAACATGCTGAAAATGTCGGTGGCGCGCGGGGTGAACCACTTGATCCGCATGCTGCGGTCGACAAAGACCGTGGCAATGTCGGTGGAGGCGATAAGGTTGGTCAGGTAGTCGTTGATCTTGTCGGTTTCTTCGACTTTGGTTTTCAGTTCGTAGTTGACCGTCAGCAACTCTTCGTTGATCGATTGCAGCTCTTCCTTGCTGGTTTCCAACTCTTCGGTGGCCGAACGCAGTTCTTCGTTGATCGCCTGCATTTCTTCGTTGGAGGCTTTCAGTTCTTCACTGGAAATTTCCGATTGTTCAATGGTGTCTTGCAAGTGCAGCTTGGTGCGCTGCAGTTCACGCTCCAGGTTGGACAGTACCTGGCTCTCGGTTTGCAGCAGGGTCATGGCCGTCTGCGAAGGATCGACTTCGACTTCCTCGAAAATCACCAGGACAAAATCGCCGTCCGACTCTTCGTCCTTGTAGGGCTGCACTTCAAGGCTGACCTTGTAACGTCGGTCTTCGCGCTTGAGCGGCACCTCGCGGGATTTGACGGCCACGCCGCTCTGCTGTGCCTGGAACAGCGTGGTGCGGATTTCCAGGCGCAGTTCCGGAAGGATCAACGTCAACAGATTGCGTGACAGCTCACCGCCCACATGCCGCAGGAAACGCCCGGCACTTTCGCTCATGTGCAAGATGTCGGCGTTGGTATCGACGATCATGCTCGGCGGGCCGGAGCGTTCGAGGGCGCGCTGGTGGATGTCGGCGAAGGACAGCTTGCGCTGCACGGTGTGTTGCGGTTCCTGCCGGGAAACGCTGGTGCGCACATAACCACCGCGCGGCACGGTGGGCGTGCGTCGGCTATTGGCGGTGCCGGTCTTGGCGCGGAAGATCCGGTTGCGTTTGTCCACCGGCGTGAACAGCTCATGACAAGCTTCGGCGCTTTCGGAAGAACCCAGGAACAGGAAGCCGCCGGGACGCAATGCAAAGTGGAACATCTGAAGGATTTCGCGCTGTACTTCGCGATCCAGATAGATCAACAAGTTGCGGCAAACGATCAGGTCGATTTGCGAAAAGGGCGGGTCGGACAGCAGGCTGTGTTTGGCAAACAGCACCTTCTCGCGGATTTCCTTGCGAATCCGGTAGTGGTCGTCTTCCTTGATGAAATAGTGCCGCAGACGGGGGGGCGGCACATCCGTGACGATGGCTTGCGAGTACAGACCGGCCCGGCCGAAACTGATGGCGCGCTCGTCGATGTCGGTGGCGAAAACTTGCAGCGAGGCCTGGCTGGCTTCCTGTTGCAGCTGATCGTTGACCAGCATCGCCAGGCTATAGGCTTCTTCGCCGGTGGAACAACCAGCCGACCACACTCGAATTTCTTCTTTCTCAGGCTGCGCCGACACCGCGGCACTGACCAGTTGCGGTATGACATCGCGTTCCAGCGCTTCGAAGGCTTCGCGATCACGGAAGAAATTGGTCACGCCGATCAGCATGTCCCCCAGCAGCGCCTTGGTTTCTTCGGGATTACTTTGCAGGTAATGGTAATAAGCCCCCAAGTCTGGCTGGCCAGTGACCTGCATCCGGCGCTCGATCCGGCGCAATACCGTCGCACGTTTATAGTGCTTGAAGTCATGGCCGGTGCCGGTGCGCAACTGGATCAGGATGTCGTGCAGCATTTGTTCGGCGAGCGCTGCATCACGCTCGGACACCGACGCGAAGGATTGAAGTTCCGGATCGTTGGCGGCGGGCAAGGTGATTTCCCGGGAGTTGTGCCACAGGTCCAGCAGCTTTTGCGGCATTTCCACCACGGGCAACACCAGATCGACCATGCCGGTCTCGATGGCCGCTCGTGGCATGCCGTCGAACTCGGCGTCTTCCGGCACCTGGGCGAGGGTGATACCGCCCTGTTCCTTGATGCGCGACAAGCCGACCGCGCCATCGGAGCCGGTGCCCGAGAGCACCAGGCAGAAGGCGCGCTCGCGGTGCACTTGCGCCAGATCGCGGAAAAACAGATCAATCGAGGCGTGGCGTCCCAGCTGTGGATCGTTTTCACCCACTTCAAGGTTGTTGTCATTCAGCGTCAGTCGCTGCGCCGGCGAGATGACGTACACCCGGTTTTTCTCGATCGGCACGGTTTCGGTGACCTGCAAGACCGGCATCCGGGTCGATTCCTGGATGATCTTGTCAGCGATGCTTTGATGGTCGGGCGACAGATGAAGAATGATTACAAACGACATGCCATTGTCGTGAGGCATGTTCTCGAAGAACAACTTAATGGCCTGGAGTCCGCCCGCCGACGCGCCGATGCCTACCACCGGAAAGTCCAGGGTGCTGGGACTCAAGGCCTGTCGCTCGGGAGCCGTGGCCGAAGGCTTGGGGGTGGTGGTCATTTCATTCTGCCTTTGCTGGCGATGTAAAACGCTGTGCATGCAAGCGGGTATAAAAAGCGCGGGTCATAAAACAGAATAATCCCGTTTTTCAATAACCCCTTCAATTATTTAGCGCGCATTTATGGGCCTATATACGTTTTTGACAAGCAAATGCGCAATTGCACTCCTGCTGCTTCAAGGGAACGCGACTACTGGCCGATAACCCGACCAGTCGTTGTCATTTTTACTTCTGACGGCCGGCAACTGGCGTCACGGGTTTATGCGAAATTGCTTGATGGCTTATGGCCTCCCGCTATCATCTGCGCGTCAAAAAGGCCGCGAAGCTGAGCTCGCCCGTGTGGTTGCCTTTGGGTTGTTCTTCTTAATTGCCTGGAAATCTTCGATGCTGTCGTATCACCAAAAGAGTTTTCTGATCGTCGATGATTTCTCGGATTTCCGCAGTTCCGTCAGGTCCATGCTGCGGGAGCTGGGCGTCAAGGACGTCGATACCGCCGATACCGGTGAACAGGCGCTGCGCATGTGCTCGCAGAAGTCCTACGATTTCATCCTGCAGGACTTCCACCTGGGCGATGGCAAAAAGAACGGTCAGCAGGTGCTTGAAGACCTGATGATCGAGAAGCTGATCAGCCATGAAAGCGTGTTTGTCATGGTCACTGCCGAAACCAGCCAGGCCATGGTGCTCAGCGCACTGGAACATGAGCCTGATGCTTACTTGACCAAGCCGTTCAACCGTTCGGGCCTGGCCCAGCGCCTGGAGCGCCTGGAGCAGCGCAAAACCTTGCTCAAACCGATCCTGCAAGCCCTTGACCGGGGCAAACCGGTTGAAGTGCTCAATGCTTGCATCGCCCTGTGCAAGCAGGACATTCGTTATTCGCCGCTGTGCCTGCGTTACCGCGCCGATGCGTTGCGCGACTTGAACCAGAACGAAGCGCTGGAGCGTCTCTATGACAGCATCATTGCTGATCGGCCTTTGCCTTGGGCGTTTGCCGGGTTGGGCCAGTTGCTGTTCAAGCGTGGTCAGGTCAGCCAGGCCAAAGGCATTTATGAAAAAGCCCTGAAAGTCTTCCCGATGATGCCGGCTCTCTACGACGGCATGGCCGATGTGCTGGTCGCCGAAGGGGACACCAAGGGGGCGCAGCGAGTCTTGGAAGAGGCTATTCGCCTGTCGCCGCTGGCGGTGCGCCGGCAAGCGTTGCTGGGCAAGCTGGCGATGGCCAACGAGGATTTTGATACCGCCTCCAAAGCTTATCGACAGGCCGTGGCCCAAGGGGCGCAGTCACGTTTCAAGGATGCGGAAAGCAACCTCGGCCTGGCCCATGCCTTGATCAGCAAAGGCAGTGAGAAGGGGCTAGACACCCGGACCCGCCTTGAAATCAACACAACGCTGAGTGCGGTGGCGAAGGAGAATCCTTCCGATCCCGGCTTGCAAATTCGTGCGCGCCTGATGAAAGCCACCAGCCTGCTGCTCAACGATGCTGAAACCGCCGAGAAGCTCACCGAACAGGCGATGATGCGCCTCGATGGCATGGAGCAGTTCATGAGCGCCGAAGCGGCGCTGCTGGTGGCCAAGCAGTTGCAAATGCTCGGGCAGGCGAGTGCCGGCGCTTCGATGCTGAAAAACTGTGCGGAGATCTACGGCGACGATCCGACCGTGATGAAAGGCATCGCCAAGCTGACCGACGACCCGACCATCCTCAACTCCGGCAACGCGGCCGCCGACCTTAACCGTCAGGGCGTGCGGGTGTACAAGACCGGCAACCTGGTGGAAGCCCGGGATGTATTCCGCAAAGCCCTGGCACTGCAGCCGAAAAACATCAGTATTGCCCTGAACATGGCGCAGTCGCTGCTGCATGGCACCGACACCAGCGTGCCGTCGGCCGAACTGGAAGAATGTCGCGCCTGCCTGAAAACCGTCGGCCTGATGCCCGATACCGACGCGCGTTATCCGCGCTACCAGAAACTGAAAATCAAGGCGTTCGGCGAATGATCGACAGCGAACCGTCACTCGACTTTTCCACGGTGATTGCCTCCACCGTGCATGACATGAAGAACTCACTGGCCATGCTGATGCAGGCGCACAGCCAATGGCTGGCGCGCCTGCCCGATCCGGAGCAGCACACCCCGGAGCAGGGCGTGATCGACTTCGAGTTTGCCCACCTCAATGGCATGCTGGTGCAGCTGCTGGGGCTGTACAAACTCGGCGTCAACCAGATGCCGTTGCAACCGGCCTACCATGAGCTGGATGATTTCATTGAGGCGCAACTGGCGGCTCATCAAGAAGTGTTCGCCAGCCGCGGCATTATCGCGACCTATGAAGTGGACCCGTTGAGCCCGCTGGGTTTCTTCGATCGTGAGCTCATTGCCTCGGTGCTTGCCAATTGCATCAACAACGCCATTCGTTACGCCCGCCATGCCTTGTTGATCAGCGTCAGCGACGAGGCCGGGCAACTGGTGCTGACCATCAATGACGATGGCGAGGGTTATCCAGCCGAGATGATCGGGCGTCAGGCCGATTACGTGCAGGGCATCAATCACAGCAGTGGCAGCACCGGCCTGGGCCTGTACTTTGCCGGGCGAATTGCCGCGTTGCATCAGCGCAATGGCGTGGGCGGACGCACAGAAGTCAGCAACGGCGGCCCACTGGGCGGCGGCGTGTTCAGCCTTTACCTTCCCTGAATATCTTTTTGTTTGACGCTGCTTGATATTCCGAACAGCCGGAGCCTATTTTGTACGAGTCGCCGTTCGCGGCTCGTACAACAACAAGGATTGCGTCATGACAACCGATGGCCATCGTTCACTCGCGCAGCGATTGACGGGCATTGATGAGATTGAATGTGTCACGCCGGACCTGAACGGCGTACCACGCGGCAAGGTGATGACCGCCGAAGGATTTCTTGAAGGGCGGCGTTTGCAGATGGCGCGGGGAGTGCTGCTGCAATGCATCATGGGCGGTTATCCGCCGGCGCGCTTTTACGGCAGTGATGATGGTGACTTGGCGCTGGTGCCTGATCCCGCGCAGATCCACCGCTTGCCCTGGAGCCAGCAGCCTCGGGCGTTGGCCATTTGCGATGCGGACGAGCTGACTGGCGAGAGCTCGCCGTTGTCGACCCGCGGCCAACTCAAGGCCGTGATCGCTCGATACGCCGCTCTCGGTCTGGCGCCGGTGGTGGCGACCGAGCTGGAGTTCTTCGTCTTCGCGCCCAACCCTGACCCGACGCAACCCTTCCAGCCACCACTGGGCCTGGACGGTCGTCGTGAGGACGGTCATTCGGCGTTCAGCGTCAGTTCCAATAACGGCTTGCGGCCGTTCTTCAATGAAGTCTACGAATGCATGGCGGCGCTGGGCTTGCCGCGCGATACCTTCATGCACGAGATGGGCGTCAGCCAGTTCGAGATCAACCTGCTGCACGGCGATCCGCTTCTGCTGGCCGACCAGACCTTGTTGTTCAAGCATCTGCTCAAAGAAGTGGCGCTCAAGCATGGCCTGACCGTGGTCTGCATGGCCAAGCCGTTGGCCCACACACCGGGCAGTTCGATGCATATTCACCAGAGCATCGTGGAGATCGGCACCGGGCGTAACGTGTTCAGCGACAAGGCCGGCGAGCCGACCGCGACCTTCCGTCATTTCATCGGTGGTCAGCAGGCCGGCCTGGCGGATTTCACCGCGCTGTTTGCGCCGAACGTGAACTCCTATCAGCGCCTGTGCCATCCTTTCGCATCGCCGAACAATGCCTGCTGGTCCCACGACAATCGCGCGGCCGGGCTGCGCATTCCGGCCAGTTCACCGGTCGCTCGTCGGGTCGAAAACCGCTTGCCGGGGGCCGATGCCAATCCGTATCTGGCGATCGCCGCGAGCCTGGCCGCGGGGTTGTATGGCATCGAAAACAAACTGGAGCCGAGCGAGCCGATCCAGGGTGAGTTCGTTGTGCCGGATAATCTTTCGTTGCCGTGTACCTTGCATGCCGCTCTCGAACGTCTGAAACGTAGCCAATTGGCGAAGGAACTGTTCGGCAAGGAGTTCATCGAAGGCTACATCGCTTCGAAGACCATGGAGTTGACCAGCTTCTTTGATGAAATTACTCCCTGGGAACGGCGTGTTCTAGCAGCCCAGGCCTGACGACCCGTCGCCGTCGGGCTATCGTTTGTCGATAGCCCGATACTCACTGCAAGGAGCCGCTCGGAAAGCCGATGCGCCAAATCTTGAAATCTTTTCGGGGGCTGTATTTCGCCTCGCTGATGATGTTGATCGGCTCGGGCCTGTTGAGTACTTACCTTGCCCTGCGCCTGGCGGCCGATAACGTCGACAGCCTGTGGGTCGGTGCGTTGATGGCAGCCAACTATTTCGGCCTGGTGCTGGGCGGCAAGATCGGCCACCGGCTGATTGCCCGGGTCGGGCATATTCGAGCTTATTCAGCCTGCGCCGGGATCGTTGGCGCGGCAGTGCTGGGCCATGGCTTGGTGGACTGGTTGCCCGCGTGGTTGTTCCTGCGGGTGATCGTCGGCCTGGGCATGATGTGCCAGTACATGGTGATCGAAAGCTGGCTCAATGAGCAGGCAGAAGCCAAGCAGCGTGGCGTGGTGTTCAGCGGTTACATGATCGCCTCGTACTTGGGGTTGGTGCTGGGTCAACTGATTCTGGTCATGCACCCGGGCCTGGGTCTGGAACTGCTGATGCTGGTTGCCCTGTGCTTCGCCCTGTGCCTGGTGCCGGTGGCCTTGACGCGGCGGATTCACCCGGCGCCTTTGCACCCGGCGCCGATGGAGCCACGGTTCTTCATCAAGCGCGTGCCGCAGTCGTTGAGTACGGTGTTGGGGTCGGGTTTGATCGTCGGTTCGTTCTACGGTCTGGCGCCGCTGTATGCCTCGCAGCAAGGGCTGTCCACCGAACAGGTCGGTCTGTTCATGGGTAGCTGCATTTTTGCAGGCTTAGTGGTGCAGTGGCCGTTGGGTTGGCTGTCGGATCGCTATGACCGGGCGCTGTTGATCCGCTGCTTCGCGTTTAGCCTGGCGCTGGCTGCATTGCCGCTGGCGATCATGCGGCAGGTGCCGCTGGAGGTGCTATTCATCGCCGGGTTTTTCTGTTCGTTGGTGCAGTTCTGCCTGTACCCGTTGGCGGTGGCGTTCTCCAACGACCACGTCGAGGGTGATCGCCGGGTGTCGCTGACGGCGATGCTACTGGTGACCTACGGTGTCGGCGCGAGTATCGGGCCGCTGGTGGCCGGGGTGCTGATGAAGCTGTTCGGCAGTCAGATGCTCTATGCCTTCTTCAGCTTCTTCGCCCTGGTGCTGGTGTGGCGAATCCGCCCGAAAGCGGTCACCAACCTGCATCAGGTAGACGATGCTCCGCTGCATCACGTGGCCATGCCGGACAGTATGTCGAGTTCGCCACTGGTCGCTTGCCTTGACCCGCGAGTCGATGAGCAGGTGGTGCAGGATCAGATGCAGAACCCGGTCAACCCGGAAGCTGATTTCAATCCGGATGCCGAGCCCGAATCAGAAGTTGAAACAGAAACAGACTCGGAATCAGAAGACCCTGACACGGGGCGCGAGCAAAGCTTTACCGAAGCGAGGCCTTGATCAAGGCATAAAAAAACGGGCAGTCACCGCAAGGGACTGCCCGTTTTTTATAGGGGCGGCGAATCAGAAATCGTCTTTATCGAAGCGCCGCGCTTCGCGCTGAAGCTGATAGACGAACCGCTCGACCTGCCGCTGCACCAGGCCGCTCATGTTGTGAAAACGCACGCCGGCGAAGGTGGTGTTGATCTTCTCTTCGAAGTGCAGGTAACGCAGTTCGACCGGTGCCGTCATGCTGCCGAAGGGCAGGGCGGCGACGAAGCGGTCGTAGACCTGGCCCAGTTGCAGGCTGGCGGTGATGTCGCCCTCGAAGCGTAACTTGCAGCCGGTGGCTGAGATGTCTAGCAGTTTGCCGCTGACGGGCGACTTGAGTTTGTCACCCCCCAGATCGACATTGACCAATTGCGCCAGCTTCAACGCAGCGCGGAAAGCATTGCGGCGCTGGTGGTAAACCACCTCATCGGGCAGCGCGCCACGGTAGCAACGGCCATCGCCGGATTCGTCGATGGTCAGCGGGCCATTGCTTTCCCAGGCGATGCGTACACCGTCGTGAAAGCCTTCGACCTTGAACGGCTCGCCGGCCAACAAAAAGCGTTCGCCGTCGCGCGGGATCATTTCGTCCAGGGCGATCATGTTGCTGTCACGGTCGATGTCCACCAGATAACTCTGGAAGCGCTGGCTGCGCTCATGGAACGTGATGATCAGCGGGTCATGGCTGTCTTGCAGCTGACGCAGATTGCCGGAGATTTCCAGGGGCGTGGTGAGCACCTTGGGTGGCTGCGGAGCATCTTCCGCGTTTAAGGCATTGAACACGGGGCATCAATCTCCAGACAAATATGACTACTGGCTAGCATTCTGCCAGCATGTTTCGCGTCTTGATAGAGCGTGCTCATTGAAAGGCTCAAGCCTGACTGAGCGGGCGTGGTTTTGCGAGTTTGGAGGTTGAACCGCGGGCATCATAGAGCGCTGGTGGCTCGCCGCCGGTGAGGATTTTCAGCTGGTTGGCCGTGGCGGCCTGCTGCACCAGAATCGACTGGCCATTATTCACGTTGGCGGCCTGGCACTGGGCCAGGAGGTCGGTCAGCACGTCGCTCTGTGCTAGCAACTGGTCGCCAATGCTCGAATGGCTGGCAAGTTGCTCCAGGCCCTGACGATTGGGCGGCAGGTTGAGGCTGGCGAGGATTTCACTGCGCTTGCGGCCATGCTGCTCAAGCAAAATGATCAATGCCTGTTTCTGCGCCAGAATCTCTTCAAGCAGTGGCATGTCGCGACCGTGCAGCGCGAGGGACTCGGTTTGCAGCAGCTCCAGCAGGTGTTGCGCCGGGGCAAAGTCGTCGATGATCAGTTGCAGTAAATTAGTGTCGTGCATGGCTGGCCTTGGGTTTTAAGCGTCCAAAAGCCTGGCGCGGGCCGTGGCCTAGCGCTGGGCTTCGAAGTTGAGCAGTTTGCTGGCTACACGGTTGCTGTCGACTTTATAGCTGCCATCGGCAATCGCTGCTTTCAACTCGGCCACGCGGGCTTTGTCGACGGCAGGCTGATCGCGCAGCTTGTCAGTGACCTTCTGCAACTGCTGAGCCTCATTGCTGAGGTGTACCGACTCCCCGCTTTTGGTGGTACCAGCCTGTTCGGCCGGGGTATTCAGCGGCGCGGATTGGCCGGCTTCGGCGGTTTCCTTCGCAGCGCTGGTACGTGTACTGCCCGTAAGTGACGAGGAGCTGTTTAAACGACTGAAATCGATGACCATGACAAAAAACCTCTGGGTATTTGGACGCTTGCCATGTTTTCGGCTCTCCCCCGGAAAACTTTAGGCCCATTTATCAATGAGCTTGCATGCGCCAGCGCGTGTCCTGCATGCGGCACAGTTTAGGGAACAGGCGAGTAGCGCGCCATTTTTTCACGAACAGAGATCCTTACATGGCCACTTCCACCTGGCCGGGCGCGGTAACTTGCGCCTTGATGACCCGCTGGGAGTTAAGGTTTTTCACGCGAATCTGTTCGCTCATGCCGCCGTTGGACAGCGCTTCACCCGGCATACGTACACTGAGCGTACCACTGCGGGCGGTAATCACCACCTGATCGCCCTTGCGAATCACTTCCGCCTGTTCGAGGTGCACCAGGGTAATGACCTGATCGGCGACCATTGGTCGGGTAAGTTTTTGTCCGATCGCCTGATCGACGGAGGTCAGAAAACCCTGATTTATCAAGCTGATATCGCGCTCGCGCAGGGTCACGTCCTGCGGTTCGATAATCCCTGTTCGTTTGAGCGGACGGGTGGTGGTCACGATGTCGCGAAACAGCCGTACTTGAGCGGGTACGAAGACTGTCCAAGGGGAAGCGCCCTCGCAGCGAACCTTGACCGTGACCCGGCCCAGAGGCCTCGCCGGGCTCTCAAGGGTGGCTGTCAATTCCTTGTCGCACATGGGCATGCGCAGGCGCGGATCGAGTTGGTTGACCTCGATCTCATAGCGTCCTTGCGTTTGACTCGTCGCCAGATAGTCTTCTACGGTGAATTCAAGAAAGCCCTGAGTGACGCCGATAAGCATGTCAGGCAAGGTAACCGCGTCAGCAAGGGCAGGGCTGCCAGCGTTGAACAGGCAAGCGGCCGACATTGCGCAGAGCAATCTGCGACAGGTTAGTGTCAGGTGTCGGAAAAATGTCGGTTCTGTGTTCATAAGAGTTAAAAAGCAAGCGCCGTGCCGTTTAGTGATGAATGTGCGTCGCAACACACTTAGCGTTGGTGTAGGAGTCTGGGCATGGCTGGTGTAATGGATTCGGTGAACCAGCGCACGCAACTGGTAGGGCAGAATCGCCTTGAGCTGTTGTTGTTCCGTCTTGACGGCCAGCAGCTGTATGGGATCAACGTGTTCAAGGTTCGCGAGGTGCTGCAATGCCCCAAGCTGACCCTGATGCCCAAGTCCAGTCCTGTCGTGTGCGGTGTGGCGAATATTCGGGGGGCGACCATTCCGATTCTGGATCTGGCGATGGCGACCGGTTCCGGAGCGCTGAAAGATCAAAGCAATCCCTTCGTGATCATCACGGAGTACAACACCAAGACCCAGGGTTTCCTGGTTCGGTCGGTGGAGCGCATCGTCAACATGAACTGGGAGGAGATTCATCCGCCACCCAAGGGCACCGGGCGCGATCACTACCTGACGGCGGTGACTCGGGTCGACAATCAGCTAGTTGAAATCATCGACGTCGAAAAGGTGCTGGCGGAAGTGGCGCCGACGCCGGAAGCGATTTCGTCGGGCGTGGTGGATGTCGAGACTCAGCACAAGGCGTTGTCCTTGCGGGTGCTGACGGTCGATGACTCATCGGTGGCGCGCAAGCAGGTGAGCCGTTGCCTGCAAACGGTCGGAGTCGAAGTGGTGGCGTTGAACGACGGTCGGCAAGCGCTGGATTACCTGCGCAAGCTGGTCGACGAGGGCAAGAAGCCGGAAGACGAGTTCCTGATGATGATCTCCGACATCGAGATGCCGGAGATGGACGGGTACACCCTGACGGCCGAAATCCGCAACGACCCGCGCATGCAAAAGCTGCATATCATCCTGCATACTTCGTTGTCGGGTGTATTCAATCAGGCGATGGTCAAGAAGGTCGGTGCCGATGACTTCCTGGCCAAATTCCGTCCTGATGACCTGGCATCCCGGGTAGTCGACCGGATCAAAGCAGCAGATAACAGCTAGGGGCCTTTTGCCCCTGGCGGTCAACACGATTTAAGAGGCGGCATCTTTGTCTACGGGTAATTTGGATTTCGAACAGTTCCGGGTATTCCTGGAAAAAGCCTGTGGCATTTTGCTCGGTGAAAACAAGCAATACCTGGTCTCGAGCCGTCTCAACAAACTGATGGAACAGCAGGGCATCAAATCATTGGGTGAGCTGGTTCAGCGCATCCAGACCCAGCCACGCAGCGGTTTGCGCGAGATGGTAGTGGATGCCATGACCACCAACGAAACCCTGTGGTTTCGTGACACCTATCCGTTTGAAGTCTTGAAGAACAAGGTATTGCCCGAAGCGATCAAGGCAGCCCCCGGCCAGCGCCTGCGGATCTGGTCGGCAGCGTGTTCGTCGGGCCAGGAACCCTATTCGCTGTCGATGTCCATCGATGAATTCGAGCGGGTCAACATGGGCCAGTTGAAAATGGGCGTGCAGATTGTTGCCACGGACCTGTCCGGCACTATGCTGACCAACTGCAAGACCGGCGAGTACGACAGCCTGGCCATCGGTCGCGGTCTGTCGCCCGAGCGCCTTCAGCGTTACTTCGACCCGAAAGGGCCGGGACGCTGGGCCATCAAGGCGCCGATCAAGAGCCGGGTGGAGTTTCGCTCGTTCAACCTGCTGGACAGCTACGCGAGCCTGGGCAAGTTCGACATCGTGTTCTGCCGCAACGTGCTGATCTACTTCTCCGCCGAGGTGAAGAAAGACATCCTGTTGCGCATTCACAGCACGCTGAAGCCGGGCGGTTATCTGTTCCTTGGTGCGTCCGAAGCGCTGAACGGTTTGCCGGATCATTACCAGATGGTCCAGTGCAGCCCGGGGATCATTTACAAGGCGAAGTGATTCAAAAGCGGCAAGCATAAAAAAACGGGAGTCCTTAGGGGGGGCTCCCGTTTTTTTATGCCTGATGATTTCCCTGAACCTACAACAATCCAATGTGGGAGCGGGCTTGCTCGCGAATGCGGTATGCCAGTCAAAGCAAATGTCGACTGACACGACGCCTTCGCGAGCAAGCCCGCTCCCACAGAGGGAAATGATGTTCTTTCGATCGTGATAAGCGGCAGAAAAGCGGCAGGCGACGGAAACCGGTTGCCGCTTTTCTGGCATTGCCGTCTTGCCACCGCGCGCAAAGCCCCGGTTTACGGGCTTTTTTGAATTGGCACGCCGCTTGCTATATCCATCGTACGAAAATCAGGTCACCCGAAGGTTTCCCGACATGAGCATCAGCTTCGATAAAGCGCTCGGTATCCACGAACAAGCCCTGGGCTTCCGCGCTCAGCGTGCCGAAGTCCTGGCCAACAACATCGCCAACGCCGACACCCCGAACTACAAGGCTCGGGATCTGGACTTCTCGAAAGTGCTCGCCGAGCAGAACGAGAAGACCAAAAACGGCAAGTTCGCCTTGAACATGACCAACAGCCGTCACATCGAAGCTGAAGGCATGGGCAATGGCGACGAGTCGCTGATGTATCGCACGCCGATGCAACCGTCGATCGACCAAAACACTGTGGACGCCCAACTGGAACAGTCGAACTACGCGCAAAACGCGGTCAACTTCCAGGCCAGCTTCACCCTGCTCAACAGTAAATTCAAAGGGCTGGTATCAGCCCTGCGTGGAGAGTAAGTCATGTCCCTTGCCAGTGTTTTCAACATCGCCGGTAGCGGCATGAGTGCCCAGACCACTCGCTTGAACACCGTCGCCTCGAACATCGCCAACGCCGAGACCGTCTCGTCGAGCATCGACCAGACCTACCGTGCCCGTCACCCGGTATTCGCCACCATGTTCCAGGGCGGCCAGAGCGGCGGCAGCGATTCGCTGTTCCAGAACCAGGACGCGGCCGGTCAAGGCGTGCAAGTGCTGGGCGTGGTCGAAGACCAGAGCAACCTTGAAGCGCGCTACGAGCCGAACCATCCGGCTGCCGATGGCAAGGGCTACGTCTACTACCCGAACGTCAACGTCGTCGAAGAAATGGCCGACATGATTTCCGCGAGCCGTTCGTTCCAGACCAACGCCGAAATGATGAATACCGCCAAAACCATGATGCAGAAGGTCCTGACCCTCGGTCAGTGATAAGGGGCGATTCATATGAGCATTATCAGCGATGTTCTGGCCAACTCTTCGGTCCAGACCCCTACCACCAAAGACAGCCTGACCTCGGCCGCTACCGGCGGTCAGTCGCTGGGCAAGGACGCGTTCCTGCAACTGTTGGTGACTCAGCTGAAAAACCAGAACCCGCTCGATCCTCAGGACAACAGCGAGTTCGTGGCACAGTTGGCGCAGTTCAGTAGCCTGGAAGGTATCACCACGCTGAACGATACGGTCAGCGGCCTTGCCAGCAGCTATAGCTCCTCGCAAGCCTTGCAGGCTTCTTCACTGGTGGGCCGTTCGGTCATCGCGCAGACCGACAAAGCGGTGGTCGACACCTCCAAGAGCCTCAACGGGACCATCGTGGTGCCAACCTCGGTTGCCGCCGCCACCGTCAAGATTACCAACTCGGAAGGCAAGACCATCCGTACGCTCGAGTTGGGCAGTCAAAGTGCCGGTAACGCCAGTTTCATCTGGGACGGCAAGGACGATGCGGGCGCGGTGGCACCGGCGGGTACTTACACCTTCGGCGCGTCGACCACCATCGACAGCACAAACACCTCACTGATTACTTACCTGCCGGCAACGGTCAACAGTGTGACCATCAGCCAGACTGGCGGTGAGTTGATGCTGAACCTGGCAGGCATGGGCAGCGTTGCCCTGTCCAAAGTACAAACCATTGGTATATAGAGCCGACTAACACGGCACAAGGAGTGGAATATGTCTTTCAATATCGGCCTTAGCGGTCTCTATGCAGCCAACAAACAACTGGACGTGACCGGCAACAACATCGCCAACGTCGCGACCACCGGTTTCAAATCCTCCCGTGCAGAATTCGAAGACGTGTACTCGGCCACTCGCCTGGGTACCGGCAGCAAGACCGTCGGCAACGGCGTGCGTCTGGCCAACGTTTCCCAGCAGTTCGGCCAGGGCGACGTGAACAACACCGGCAACGTGCTCGACATGGGCATCCAGGGCAACGGCTTCTTCATCCTTAGCGACAACGGTTCCTTGAGCTACACCCGTGCCGGTGCGTTCAAGACTGACGCTGAAAACTATGTGGTCGATAACAACGGCAACCGTTTGCAGGGTTATGGCGTTGATGCCAACGGCAAGATCATCAATGGCGTACTGACCGACCTGAAAATCGACACCTCAAGCCTGTCGCCAAAGGCAACCACTCGCGTCGACCAGACGATGAACCTGAACTCCTCGGAAACCCTTCCGACCGTTACGCCGTTCAACCCGGCCGAGCCATTGAGCTATAACAAGCCGATCTCCACCCCGATCTACGACAGCCAGGGTAACCAGCATTCCCTGGATCAGTACTACGTGAAAACCGGTACTAACGCATGGACCATGTACACCTACGTAGACGGTCGTTCGCCTTCCAACCCGGCCACTGAGCCACCGGTGCCAGTGACTGCCACCGTCACCTTCAACTCTGACGGTACCGTCAACACCATGACTGGCAGTACCGGTTTTGCTGTGACCGGCAAAACGTTCCAGCTGACCGGTTGGGTGCCTGGCGTGGTGACCAATGCCACCGTAACGCCGAACGTCTGGGGTCCTAACGGTTCGGTTGCAGCCACTGGTGGTGTGAGCTTTGACATGACCAAAACCACCTCCTACAACTCGCCGACGGCCCGTACCCAGCAATTTCAGGACGGCTACGCCACCGGCCAGATCTCCAGCCTGACCATCGACGCCACCGGCGTCATGACCGCCAACTTCAGCAACCAGCAAACCAAGGCAATCGGCCAGGTTGCAGTCGCCAGCTTCGCCAACGAGCAAGGCTTGCAGCCGATCGGTGGTACCCGCTGGAAAGAAACCTTCGCCTCAGGCGTGGCGGGTGTCGATGCGCCGACAACCGGCACTCTGGGTTCGGTCGTGTCCAACTCCCTGGAAGAGTCCAACGTCAACCTGACCAACGAATTGGTCGAACTGATCAAAGCTCAGAGCAACTACCAGGCAAACGCCAAGACCATCTCCACCCAGAGCACCATCATGCAGACCATCATTCAGATGACCTGATGCTGGTTAGCGCTGCAGAAAGCGGCCCCTCGTGAGAGGGGCTTTTTTTATGGTCGGGATTTGTCTCGGGTGCCGAATTTTTGCGTTGTCAGTGATGGCCTCTTCGCGGGCAAGCCCGCTCCCACAAGGTTTTGTGTCGTACGTAGGAATCGTGAACGACGAAACCTGTGGGAGCGAGGCTTGCCCGCGATGGCGTCAGCACAGTCCCACTTTCCTTGAGGCAAAAGAAAACCCCCGACCAATCCAGAGGACTGATCGGGGGTTGTCGAGGTAAGCGCCTTTCAGCGCTCACCCGCTCAGCTTATTGGCAGGCTTCGCAATCCGGCTCGTCAATCGCGCACGCCTTCGGCACTGGAGCAGGGCCGGCAGGAGCAGCCAGGACCGAGTCGTCACCGTGGTTGCCGCCGCTGGAAACAGCGTTCAGCTTACCGGTGTTGATGGTCGACTTCTCGGTGCTGGTCGCGGCCAGGGCGCGGAGGTAGTAAGTGGTTTTCAGACCACGGTACCAGGCCATGCGGTAGGTCACGTCCAGCTTCTTGCCCGAAGCGCCGGCGATGTACAGGTTCAGCGATTGAGCCTGGTCGATCCACTTCTGACGACGGCTGGCCGCGTCAACGATCCACTTGGTGTCCACTTCGAACGCAGTTGCGTAGAGCTCTTTGAGTTCTTGCGGGATGCGCTCGATCTGCTGTACCGAACCGTCATAGTACTTCAGGTCGTTGATCATGACCGAGTCCCACAGACCGCGAGCCTTGAGGTCGCGAACCAGGTACGGGTTGATCACGGTGAATTCGCCCGACAGGTTCGATTTCACGTAGAGGTTCTGATAAGTCGGTTCGATCGACTGCGACACGCCAGTGATGTTGGCGATGGTCGCGGTCGGTGCGATGGCCATGATGTTGGAGTTACGAATGCCTTTCTGTACACGGGCGCGAACCGGTGCCCAGTCCAGGGTTTCGTTCAGGTCAACGTCGATATACTGCTGGCCGCGCTGTTCGATCAGGATCTGTTGCGAATCCAGCGGCAGGATGCCTTTGGACCACAGCGAACCCTGGAACGTCTCGTAAGCGCCGCGCTCGTCGGCCAGGTCGCAGGACGCCTGGATCGCGTAGTAGCTGACCGCTTCCATCGACTTGTCGGCGAACTCGACGGCAGCGTCGGAACCGTAAGGGATGTGCTGCAGGTACAAAGCGTCCTGGAAGCCCATGATGCCCAGACCGACCGGACGGTGCTTGAAGTTGGAGTTCTTCGCTTGCGGCACCGAGTAGTAGTTGATGTCGATAACGTTATCGAGCATGCGAACGGCGGTGTTCACGGTGCGTTCCAGCTTGGCGGTGTCCAGCTTGCCGTTGGTGATGTGGTTCGGCAGGTTGATCGAGCCCAGGTTGCAAACGGCGATCTCGTCCTTGTTGGTGTTCAAGGTGATCTCGGTGCACAGGTTCGAGCTGTGAACCACGCCCACGTGCTGCTGCGGGCTGCGCAGGTTGCACGGGTCTTTGAAGGTCAGCCATGGGTGGCCGGTTTCAAACAGCATGGACAGCATTTTGCGCCACAGGTCTTTGGCCTGAATGGTCTTGAACAGCTTGATCTTGCCCGGGTACTGGGACAGGGCTTCGTAGTACTCGTAACGCTCTTCGAAAGCCTTGCCGGTCAGGTCGTGCAGATCCGGAACTTCGGATGGCGAGAACAGGGTCCATGGGCCGTCATCGAAGACACGCTTCATGAACAGGTCAGGGATCCAGTTGGCGGTGTTCATGTCGTGGGTACGACGACGGTCATCACCGGTGTTCTTACGGAGTTCGATGAACTCCTCGATGTCCATGTGCCAGGTTTCCAGGTAAGCACACACAGCGCCTTTGCGCTTGCCACCCTGGTTAACGGCGACGGCGGTGTCGTTCACTACTTTCAGGAACGGTACAACGCCCTGGGATTTGCCGTTGGTGCCCTTGATGTACGAACCCAGTGCACGAACCGGCGTCCAGTCGTTGCCCAGGCCGCCCGCGAATTTCGACAACATGGCGTTGTCGTGGATCGCGTGGTAGATGCCCGACAGATCATCCGGCACGGTGGTCAGGTAGCAGCTCGACAACTGTGGACGCAGGGTACCGGCGTTGAACAGGGTTGGGGTCGAGGACATGTAGTCGAAGGACGACAACAGGTTGTAGAACTCGATTGCACGGTCTTCTTTGTTCTTCTCTTCGATCGCCAGGCCCATGGCCACGCGCATGAAGAAGATTTGCGGCAGTTCGAAGCGGATACCGTCCTTGTGGATGAAGTAACGGTCGTACAGGGTTTGCAGGCCCAGGTACGTGAACTGCTGATCGCGCTCGTGGTTGATTGCCTTGCCGAGTTTTTCCAGGTCGAAGGACGCCAGAACCGGGTTCAGCAATTCGAATTCGATACCTTTGGCGATGTACGCAGGCAGCGCCTTGGCGTACAGGTCGACCATCTCGTGATGGGTCGCGCTCTCGGCGACGCCCAGGAAGTTCAGGCCTTCGGCACGCAGGGTGTCCATCAGCAGGCGGGCGGTCACGAACGAGTAGTTCGGCTCACGCTCGACCAGCGTACGGGCGGTCATCACCAGAGCGGTGTTGACGTCGGTCAGGGCCACGCCGTCGTACAGGTTCTTCAGGGTTTCGCGCTGGATCAGGTCGCCGTCGACTTCTTCCAGGCCTTCGCACGCTTCGGTGACGATGGTGTTCAGACGACCCATGTCCAGAGGTGCAAGGCTGCCATCGGCGCGGGTAATGCGGATCGACGGGTGAGCCTGTACCGCGTCCTCGGCAGGGGCGCGTACCGCGCGTTCCTTGGAGCGGGCGTCGCGGTAGATCACGTAGTCGCGGGCAACTTTCTGCTCGCCGGCACGCATCAGGGCCAGTTCGACCTGGTCCTGGATTTCTTCGATGTGGATGGTGCCGCCCGATGGCATGCGACGCTTGAAGGTCGCGGTGACCTGTTCGGTCAGGCGAGCAACGGTGTCGTGGATGCGCGACGAAGCGGCAGCGGTGCCGCCTTCAACTGCAAGAAACGCTTTGGTGATGGCGACGGTGATTTTGTCATCGGTGTAAGGAACGACAGTCCCGTTACGCTTGATCACGCGCAGTTGGCCAGGCGCGGTGGCGGACAGATCCGAATTCGAATCGGCGGCCTGCGGCAAGGTGCCCTGCGGGTTCTCGCGAGTTGTGTCGGTTTGCATGGGGGGTTGTCTCCACATTCTCTATGTTTGTTTGGGCACCATTACGGTGCCCACCGTTCTGTCCTGAAGCACTACAACCGACGTGGCGTCGGGCATAACAACTTCGGGACAGTAGGAAGAAGGCTAATGATGCCGCTTCCTTGCCGAAGTCTTTGGCCGCGAGCCTGGGCTCGAAGCCGGATTCCTTTCTGGGGTGCCAGTTTTGACTGCAACACCCGTACCGTTCTGGCTGTTCTGGCCTGAAAAAACGGTGCCATCCGCACAGGCGGTTTGGGCTTGTAAAATCGTGCTTGGTTCAACCATAAACAGGCAATAAAGCGCTTGAGTTTCTGGTCTGAAATGTGGTTGGGCTTTTAAGCTAAAACCCTACATGTAGGGTTTTTTTAGCGCCGAGGTACAAGATAATGCGTTTTTGAGGGTGTTGCAACGTTCTACCTGTGGATAAACCTGTGCGTAAATTGTGTGTGAAAGGTGGAACGAGCGTGTAGGCCGCGACCTAGCTGGAGCGGACTGTTTTTCACTGATTTTCAGCGATTGAAAACAGTCATTCGGATTTTTAAGGGCGCGAACCCTATCACAAAAAACCGTCGTGTCCGAACGCATTTACCCGCTTGTGTTCCAGACGTGCGCCGTTTATACAATCGGCCAATGCAGATGCATTCTTATCCTCCCCAATCATTACAAAAAGACGGGCGGATCCGTCCCTTTAAAGTGATGTTGGCAAGCAGAGGTCACCGTGGAGCAAGAAGTCTGGCAGGTATTGATTGTCGAGGACGACCAGCGTCTGGCCGAACTGACTCGCGACTACCTCGAAGCCAATGGCCTGCGCGTGTCGATCGAGGGCAACGGCGCCCTCGCCGCGGCACGCATCATCAAGGAGAAACCGGACCTGGTGATCCTCGACCTGATGCTCCCTGGCGAAGATGGCCTGAGCATTTGCCGCAAGGTTCGCGACAAATATGACGGCCCGATCCTGATGCTCACCGCGCGCACCGATGACACCGATCAAATCCTCGGCCTCGACCTTGGCGCTGATGACTACGTCTGCAAACCGGTGCGCCCACGCCTGCTGCTGGCGCGCATCCAGGCCTTGTTGCGGCGCAGTGAACCCCCTGAAACCGCGCCGGAAAAACAACGGCGTCTGCAGTTCGGCCCGTTGGTGGTGGATAACGCGTTGCGCGAGGCCTGGCTGCATGACAAAGGCATCGAGTTGACCAGTGCCGAGTTCGATTTGCTCTGGCTGTTGGTGGCCAACGCCGGGCGTATTCTGTCCCGCGAAGAAATATTCACCGCGCTGCGCGGTATCGGTTATGACGGCCAGGACCGTTCCATCGACGTGCGCATTTCACGCATCCGGCCGAAGATCGGCGATGACCCTGAGCATCCGCGACTGATCAAAACCATCCGCAGCAAAGGCTATCTGTTCGTTCCGGAAGCCTGCACCCTGTGAACTCGATCTTCCTGCGCATCTACGGCGGCATGTGCGCGGCGCTGATTCTGGTGGCCGTGCTCGGCGTGCTGGCCTTGCACTTGCTCAATCAGGTGCGCAGCGAGCAATACCGCGAGCGTCTGGCCCACGGCACGTTTTCGTTGATGGCCGATAACCTGCAACCGATGAACGAAACCGAGCGCCATCGGGCCTTGCTGGTGTGGGAGCGCTTGCTCGGCATTCCGTTGGCGCTGAAGACATTCCCCCAGACCGACCTCGATCTGACCCAGCGCACCCGCGTGCTGCGCGGCCAGGCCTTGGTGGAGCAGACCGGCCCGCACGCGGCAAAGGTTTACCGCTTGGTCAGCGACAAGGAACAACTGGTGCTCACGGGGGAAGTCCAGCAGATCAGCGAGCAACTGGCGCGGGCGACCATTTACCTGCTGGCCGATGAACTGGTGCGCTATCCGGTGGCCGAGCAGCCCAAGCGTCTGGCGCAGTTAAAGGAAGAGAAGGGTTTCGGCTTTGATCTGCAGCTGGTCACGATCGATCAGGCCGACATGGACGAAGACCAGAGTCGCCGCATATCCGAAGGCGACACGGTGATGGCGCTGGGCAAGGGTGGCGATTCGATCCGGGTGTTTGCCGGCATGGTCGGTACACCGTGGGTGCTGGAAATCGGACCGCTGTATCAGATGAATCCTTACCCGCCCGAGTGGCTGGTGCTGATCGCGGCCCTTGGTCTGAGCCTGATCGGTTTGATTGTCTATCTGTTGGTGCGCCAGCTGGAGCGCCGTTTGCGCGGGCTGGAAGCCGCCGCCACGCGCATCGCCAAGGGCAGCCTGGAAACCCGCGTACCGGCACGCGGCGCGGACTCGGTGGGGCGTCTGGCGTCGGCGTTCAACGGCATGGCCGAGCACTTGCAGCAATTGTTGGCGATACAGCGAGAGCTGGTGCGCGCCGTGTCCCATGAACTGCGCACGCCGGTCGCGCGTTTGCGTTTTGGCCTGGAGATGATCGGCTCGGCCACCACGCCTGAGGCTCTGGAAAAATACCGCGAAGGGATGGACCACGACATCGAGGATCTCGATCGGCTGGTCGACGAGATGCTCACTTATGCGCGGCTGGAGCAGGGTTCGCCGGCGCTGAACTTTCAGCGGATCGATCTGGATGCGTTGGTCAATCAGGTGATCGAAGAACTGGCGCCACTGCGCGCCGAGGTTACGGTGCAGCGCGGCTTGTGCCTGTCGGCCGCCGATTGCGACGACGCCTGGGTCGAGGCCGAGCCGCGTTACTTGCACCGAGCGTTGCAGAACCTGGTGAGCAACGCCATGCGCCACGCCCATTCGCGGGTGACCGTCAGTTATCAGGTAGGACAGCAGCGCTGTCGGGTGGATGTCGAGGATGACGGGCCGGGTGTGCCGGAAACCGCGTGGGAGAAAATCTTCACTCCGTTCCTGCGCCTCGATGACAGCCGCACCCGCGCCTCGGGCGGGCATGGGTTGGGGTTATCGATTGTGCGGCGAATCATCCATTGGCATGACGGGCGAGCGTTGATCGGCAAGAGCAAAAGCCTGGGCGGGGCCTGTTTCAGTTTGAGCTGGCCGAGGAATCAGGAGCGGCGTTGAGGTCTGCGGTGAATGATCCACCGCTTTCGCGAGCAAGCCCGCTCCCACATTGGGTCTGTGTTGTTCACACATTGTGTGTCCACAGGAGATCCAATAATGAAATGGCTACCCCCGCCGCCCCCTGCGATCGCCCACTAAGCTTTCGCAGGGGGCTCACCGGAGACCGTTGCCATGAAAGTAGCTATTGCCGCCATCGATTTGGGAAAACACGCCTTTCACCTGCATGCGCAAGATGATCGAGGCCATGAGCTTTACCGCAAAAAGTTTACTCGCGTGGCGCTCATTCAACACTTGGCGAACCTTGAACCCTGCACCGTCGTGATGGAGGCCTGTGGCGGAGCCCACTTCATGGCGCAGGAGGTCGCCAAGCTGGGGCATACGCCCAAGCTCATTGCTCCTCACCTTGTGCGTCCTTACGTGAAAAGCAACAAGAACGACTTCGCTGATGCCGAGGCGATCTGCGAGGCGGCGACGCGTCCAACGATGCGCTTTGTGCACCCCAAAACCCAGGCTCAGCAAGAGCTGGCCATGCTCAATTCGACACGCGATTCGTTCATCAAGGACCGCACCGCGACCGTCAATCGGATTCACGCCGTTCTTCTGGAGGTGGGCGTCAGCCTGGCCCCAGGCTTCAAATCCATCAAAGAGCTGCCGGCGCTGCTGGAGGCGGGTTCATTTTCTGAGCGCACCAAAAAAATTCTGACGCTGCTGCATGCACACTTCAACTATCTGGATGAGCAGGTCAAGGCAATGGACAAGGACGTGGAATGCCAGGCCGCTGAAGATGATCTGGCGGCCCGTTTGATGACCATGCCGTGTGTCGGCCCGATCACCTCCAGCGTCCTGGCTGCCGAGTTGGGCGATGGCAAACAGTTCAAATGCGGCCGGGGCTATTCGGCCTCGATCGGGCTGGTGCCCAAACAACATTCCACGGGCGGCAAGACCGTACTGCTGGGCATCAGCAAGCGCGGCGATCGCAACCAGAGGCGCCTGCTTGTCCAGTGTGCCCGTGTTTACTTGATGCAGCTGGACCGCCAGAAAGGCTGGCTGGCGGACTGGGTCCGGCAGCTATTGGTCCACCATCACTCCAACCATGTGGTCTGCGCGCTGGCCAACAAGCTGGCGAGGATCGCCTGGGCGATTGCGGCCCACCACACTGAATTCGATGCAGGGCCAGCCGCGATGAACGCCTGACCCTGCTGTCACCCGAGCACCACCCACCTGGTTTTGCGATGCTGGATAACTGATGACGTGAACGGCTAACCGGCCTGACGACAACCCTGAGCTCCCACACGGCTGAAAGGCCGTTCGAATAATTAGGATCGTCGGGCATCGATTCTCATCGAGGCGCGGGGCCACAACCCCACTCAGACGCCGGATAGATGAAAGCAAGCCAAACACGCATCAAAAACAGTATTGCAGAAAAGGGGGTAACCATAGATGTGGGAGCGGGCTTGCTCGCGAAGAGGCCCTGACAGGCGCTGAAAACCCTCAAGCCTTGATACTGACCAGACTCAACAACTGCCCATCCATCACTGCAAACTGCGCATCCAGCTCAATGCCGTTACGCCATTCACTGGACAGGTCTGTCAGCAACCGCAACCGCACTTCACCACCCGCGCTCCACTCCAGCACTTCGGCGTGTTCGAAATAGAAGCGCTTCTGCACGATCGGGTAGAGCGCCTTGAACAGGCTTTCCTTCACTGAAAACGTCAACGTCACCAGCATTGCCAGTTGATCCTCAGCCCCGGCAGCCATGCGTTGCATTTCAGGCCCGGTGAGAATTTCCCCGGCCAGGCGTTCGGCCCGCTCTGCATAGAGCAGGTTTTCCAGGTCCATCCCCAGACCGCGCCAGTGCGCCTTGTTCGCGACAATCGCCGCGGCACGGCCGGTGCTGTGGGTGATCGAGCCGGTGATATGCGCTGGCCACACCGGTGCGCGGTCTTCGCCAATGGCGGGAATGAAATTCAGCCCTTCCAGTTGTTGCAACGCCGCCCGAGCGCAGACCCGCCCGGCGAGAAATTCGGCTTGGCGCTTGGCCACCGACCGCTGGATGCTCGCGGGCGGCTCGATGGCGCTGCGCTGGAAATCATCGCTGGCCAGTTGCTTGGTATCGAAGTGGGTACCCAACAAGACCGTATCGGGCAGCACAAACGGCAGCGGCCAATGGGCGTCGAGTGGAGTGCAGCAGACGGGTAGGGCGGGGACGGGATTCATGACCGGCATTTTGCCGGGTTGCCTTGAGGCTGGGTAGTCCCAAGGTTCAGATCGACGGTGCTGCCATCGCGAGCAGGCTCGCTCCCACATTGGATCTATGTCACACCGAAGATCCCCTGTGGGAGCGAGCCTGCTCGCGATAGCCGCGCCGCGGTCTACCTGATCAACCAAAGATTTTCTTGAAAAACGCCTGCATGTCCGCCCAAGACTTCTCATCCGCGGTCTTGCTGTAACCAATGTCCGGCCCGCCGTGGTCGCCATGGCTCAGACGATCCGCCTCGGGATTGCTGAACCCATGCTTGGCGCCTTCGAGGGTGACAAATTTGTAGTCGGCTTTGGCCTTGTCCATTTCTGCTTTGAATGCCATCACGTTTTCCGCCGTGACCATACTGTCCAGGGCGCCATGCTCGACCAGGATTTTCGCCTTCACACTGCCAGGTGTCGCCGGCGTATTGGTCACCAGCGCACCATGGAAACTCACCACGCCTGCCAGCGGCACGCCTTGACGCGCGGCATCCAGCACCACCTTGCCGCCGAAGCAATAACCGATGGCCGCCAGTTTGTCCGGATCGGTTTGCGGCTGTTTCTTCAGCAAATCGAGCCCGGCCTGAAACCGCGCGCTGGCTGCGGCGCTGTCCTTTAATGCGGCTTGCATGAAGGCCATGGCGTCTTTGGCGTGTTCGGTGTTCTTGCCATCGCCAAACATATCGATGGCCAGCGCGCTGTAGCCTAGACCGGCCAGATCACGGGCGCGGCGCTTGGCGTAATCGTTGAGGCCCCACCACTCATGTACCACCACCACGCCCGGTCGCGGGCCTTTGATGGCGTCATCGTAGGCGTAATAGCCGATCAGCTTGGTGCCGTCGGCACTCTGGTAGGGAATTTCCTGGGTCTGGATGGCGGCCTGGCTGACGCCGCTCAGAGCCAGTAATACGAGGGCGAAGAACGCACGCATGATCAAATCTCCTTATTAAGAATCGTGAGAACAGCGTAGTCGATTTGATTCAGCTCAGGTTCAGAGTGCGTTCAGGGGCAGTACAGGGAGGGGGCAGTAACCTTGCCCCGTACCCAAAAAGCACATAGCGCATGAGGAAACTCCCCAATGACTACTTTCAAAAAACTGCTTCTGGCTTTCACCATGATGGGCGCCAGTGTGGCGGCCCACGCCGATACCACCAATTTCGCCGGCCTGACCTTTGGCCAGACCAGCGACAAGGTTAAAAAATCCAGCGCCCTGAACGACAACCTCAACCACCCGAATGCCGACGGTGTGATCGGCAAGGACAACACCTGGGGCGTGCGTCTGGGTCAGCAAGACAGTCAGGGCCGCTACTACGCCACCTACGACAATGTGTCGGGCTCGCACAATGGCATTAAACTGCGCCAGGAAAACCTGCTGGGCAGCTACGATCTGTTCTACCCGGTGGGCGGCAGCACCAAATTATTCGGTGGCGCCACCGCCGGGCTGACCAAACTGACCCAGGATTCACCAGGCTTCAGCCGTGACAGCGACATCGGTTACGCCATTGGCGGTCAGGTCGGTGTATTGCAGCAAGTTTCGCAAAACACCTCGGTCGAGCTGGGTTACCGTTACCTGCGCAGCAACGCCAGCACCGAGATGAGCGAGCACGGGGGCAGCAAACAGGGTTCGCTGGACTTGACCAGCAGTGCCCAGACCTACCTGTCCGCCAACTACGCTTTCTAAAAAGCGTTTCGTGAGGGTATGCCTCAGTTGGTTAAACGCAATCACTGTGGGAGCGGGCTTGCTCGCGAAAGCGGTGTGTCAGGCGACATTAATGTTGACTGTGCCACCGTCTTCGCGAGCAAGCCCGCTCCCACATGTTCCGCGGCTTGATTGACTGGCGTCGCCCTGTCAGCCATCGAGGTTTGCGTGCCTTTGGACGCGTTATGTCTTTGGAGATGTTGATTTGCCCAGGAGAGCGTTATGAAATTGCTGGTCGTCGAAGATGAAGCGCTGTTGCGCCATCACCTGCAAACCCGTCTGACGGATAGCGGCCACGTGGTCGAGTCCGTGGCCAATGCCGAGGAGGCGCTGTACCAGGCCGGGCAGTTCAACCATGACCTGGCGGTGATCGACCTCGGTCTGCCGGGCATGGGTGGGCTCGACCTGATTCGTCAGTTACGTTCCCAGGGCAAGAGCTTTCCGATTCTGATCCTCACCGCGCGCGGCAACTGGCAGGACAAGGTCGAAGGCCTCGCCGCCGGTGCCGACGACTACGTGGTCAAGCCGTTCCAGTTCGAAGAGCTGGACGCCCGGCTCAATGCCTTGCTGCGCCGCTCCAGCGGTTTCACCCAGTCGACCATCGTCGCCGGTCCCTTGTTGCTGGACCTCAACCGCAAACAGGCATCCCTCGATGAACAACCGCTGGCGCTGACCGCGTACGAGTACCGAATCCTCGAGTACCTGATGCGCCATCACCAGCAAGTGGTGGCCAAGGACCGCTTGATGGAGCAGCTCTACCCGGATGACGACGAGCGCGATCCGAATGTGATCGAAGTGCTGGTCGGCCGCTTGCGCCGCAAACTCGAAGGCCCATCCGGCTTCAAGCCGATCGATACCGTGCGTGGCCTCGGCTACCTGTTTAACGAGCGCTGCACTTGATTCGTTCCCTTCGTGTCCGATTGATGCTCGCCGCCACGATCCTGGCGGTGTTGTTCATGCTGGCGTTACTGCCGGCGATGCAGGGCGCGTTCAGCCTGGCGTTACAGGATTCCATTGAGCAGCGCCTGGCGTCGGACGTCACCACGCTGATCTCCGCCGCGCGGGTGGAAAACAACACCCTGCAGATGCCGACGCAGCTGCCCGATGAGCGCTTCAACCTCACCGACAGCCGTTTACTCGGTTACATCTTTGACCGCGAAGCTCATCTGGTCTGGCGCTCGAAGGCTACCCAGGAAGAGAAGATCAACTACAAACCGCGTTACGACGGACGCGGTAATGAGTTCGCGAGAATTCGCGAAGCCAATGGGGAAGAGTTCTTCGTCTATGACGTCGAGGTCAAACTGCTGGGTGGCAAAAGCGCGGCGTTCAGCATCGTCGCGTTGCAACCGGTGCGCGAATACGAAGTCACCCTCGAAGGCCTGCGGGAAAATCTTTACCTGGGCTTCGGCGCAGCCTTGCTGGTATTGCTCGCCTTGCTGTGGATCGGCCTGACCTGGGGCTTGCAGGCGTTGCGTCGGCTGAGCCAGGAGCTGGACCAGATCGAAAGCGGCACCCGGGAAAGCCTCAGCGAACAACACCCTCGTGAACTGCTGCGCTTGACTGGCTCGCTCAACCGCTTGTTGCACAGCGAACGCGAACAGCGCAGCCGTTATCGCGATTCCCTCGACGACCTGGCTCACAGCCTGAAAACCCCGCTGACGGTGTTGCAAGGGGTCAGCGAAGACATGGCGCAAAAGCCGCAAGAGCGCGAGCAGGCCTGGGTGCTGCAAACCCAGATCGAACGCATGAGCCAGCAGATCGGCTATCAGCTGCAACGCGCGAGCCTGCGCAAAAGCGGTCTGGTGCGCCATCAGGTGCGCCTGCGCCCTGTACTGAAAAGCCTCTGCGACACGCTGGACAAGGTCTACCGCGACAAACGTGTGCGTGTCGCGTTCGACCTGCCGGAGCAGTGCTACGTGCCGATCGAGCAAGGCGCCTTGCTGGAAATGATGGGCAACCTGCTGGAAAACGCCTATCGCCTGTGCCTCGGCGAAGTGCGCATCAGCGTGCGCGAAACCCTTAGCGGGATTGAGTTGTGCGTCGAAGATGACGGCCCGGGCGTGCCACCGGACCAGCGTGCGCGGATTCTGCAGCGAGGCGAGCGGCTGGATCGCCAGCATCCGGGGCAGGGGATCGGGTTGGCGGTGGTCAAGGACATCATCGAAAGCTACAACGCCAAGCTGACACTGGGGGATTCGCCGATGGGCGGCGCGGCGTTCCGGATTCATTTTCCGGTGGTTTGACTGGAAGTTGGAGGGTGTTCTCTCGGGCCCCTTCGCGAGCAAGCCCGCTCCCACAGTTGATTAGTGTCGGTCACAAATAATGTGTTCTAAGGAGATCCAATGTGGGAGCGGGCTTGCTCGCGAAGAGGCCAGCCCATCCAGCACAAGACCCACAGTCAGACCGCTAAACAAGCACTGTTTAAACGACACTTCCAGATACTCTCCCAGGCTACACATCCTTGCGCCGCTGCCTACGACTACGCCAGAATCCGCCGGCTTGTGCGCCTTGAGGCCGGGCTCTATCGTTTCCGGGTCGCTGACCAATCAGCGATCGGGTTTAGCAGCTCGGTAAATATCAAGGCACGCAGTGCCACCTCTCGATCAGTCGGCTATTTTTGCCTACGCTGGTCTGCGTTATGGTGGCTGTGCGTGGGGCACTTCGGTGCGCCGGGTTTCTTGATCCCTGGTCTGCTAACCCGCGTACAGTCGCCACCATTTCTCGTTTAGCAGCGACATGTGGCGACTCCATTGATCAAGGAGTTTCACCATGTTCAAACCAACGCCAAATCCTCCGGAAACCGACGACGTTTCCCCCTACGAATCCCTCGATTCCAAAAAACTCAACGAAGCCGCCGACCGCGCCCTCGATTACTACCTCAAACCGCCCATCCCCAAAGACACCCCGCGCAAACCCAGCACCATTTACCACGTCGGTGCCGAGGTCGATAACGAAACCCTGCTGGTCAATGCCTGTGCATCCCTGGCCTCGGCGAGCATGATGCTCAGTGAGTTCGCCGGATTGATGGACATGCCACATCGCAACATGATGTTGGGGATTCAATCAGTGGTCATGCTCGGCGAGCTGGCGGTGAATCGGGTGCTGGATAACCTCGATCCGCGAGGCTAGCCAGAAAAAAAATCAAAAGATCGCAGCCTTCGGCAGCTCCTACAGATTCGGTGTTCGCCGCCATCTCTCGGTCGAACACAATCCCAGGTAGGAGCTGCCGCAGGCTGCGATCTTTTGATCTTAAAGCTCTTGGGCGCGATAGGCCCCCGGCGTCAACCCCGTCCATTTCTTGAACGCCCGGTGAAACGCCGACGGCTCGGAAAACCCCAATTGCTCGGCAATCTGTTGCAACGACAGGTCCGCACGCCCCAGGTGATAAATCGCAATGTCCCGGCGCAACTGATCCTTCAACTCCTGAAAACTCGTGCCTTCTTCGCGCAAATGTCGACGCAGGGTTTGCGGGCTGATGTGCAGGTGCGCGGCCACCGCTTCCAGGTCCGGCCAGCGCGCACTGTCGTGGCTGAGCAAGCGCCGCAGCCGGCTGCTCAGGCTGTCGCCTTCGTCGGGGCGCGATAGCAGGTCGGCGGGGGAGCGCTCGAGAAAGTGCTTGAGGGTTCGTTCGTCCTGCAACAGCGGCATGTTCAGGTAGCGACTGTGAAATAACAGACTGCTTTGCGCCGTCGTGCTCTTTACGGTGGAAAAGCTCAGCGGGCAGGAAAACAGCAAGTCGTATTCGGCCCCGTGTTCGGGCCTCGGGTAGCTGAACGTAGCCTGCTCCAGACGAATGCGCTGGCCGATCAGCCAACTGCCGAACCGATGCCAGATCACCAACAGGCTCTCGCTGAGGAAATGGTCCGGGTCCCACAGCGGCGAATCGTCCAGGCTCAGGCGAACCCTGTCGCCTTCGCGGCTCAGCGTCAGACGCGGCGCGCCGGGGAACAGGCTGTAAAACAACAAACCGCGATTGAGCGCTTTCTCCAGCGTGCGGCTGTGGATCACCGCGTGGCACATCATCGCGAAGCTGCCGGGTTTGCTCGGGGCCTGTCCGAAGCCCAGGTATTCGTCGTCCAGAGCCAACCACAGCCCCTGGATTAATCGGGCGAACTGCTCGGGCGCGATTCGGGCGCGCGGCTCCTCGAGCAGCTCGGGGCTGATCCCCAGTTGCTGCAACAGACTCGAATAGTCGTAGCCATGCCGGCGCGCGCCACCGAGGGCGGCGCGGGCGAAATGGCTGGCGATGGTGCGTTCGCGCATAGAGGGCAGGTCCGTCCACTGAGCAATGGATGGTAGCGGTGCCCGTCGAGAATGAACAAGGCGGATATCCGCCAAATTGCAGGATGAGGGTTGGCTGATGGGCGGAAATCCGCCACATCGTTGTAGCTGATTGGTGACGAAGAAAAACCTGTAACCCTTGATGTCACAAGGCTGGCAGGGTTTTTTTCGAAGGTGGCACGGGGCTTGCGATACAAGCCGCAGAGGTCTGCCGTAGCGCAGCTCGACAAAACAAATCCCTCCAGTGCAGGAGGGTTCGCAATTGAGGTGTCAGGGACAACAGATGGATGTTGTTCTGAGGCACTCTTGAGGAACTTTGCAATGACGACTCGTCAGCCACTGTATAAATCCCTGTACTTCCAGGTGATCGTTGCCATCGCTATCGGCATCCTGCTCGGTCACTTCTACCCGCAGACCGGTGTAGCCCTCAAGCCGCTGGGTGACGGGTTCATCAAACTGATCAAAATGGTCATCGCGCCGATCATCTTCTGTACCGTCGTCAGTGGTATCGCCGGCATGCAGAACATGAAATCGGTGGGCAAGACAGGCGGCTATGCGCTGCTGTACTTCGAAATCGTCTCCACCATTGCCTTGCTGATCGGTCTGGTCGTGGTCAACGTCGTGCAACCGGGCGCCGGCATGCACATCGACGTGACGACCCTGGACACCAGCAAAATCGCCGGTTTCATCTCGGCCGGTAAAGACCAGAGCATCATTGCCTTTGTCCTCAACGTGATCCCGAACACCATCGTCGGCGCCTTCGCCAATGGCGACATCCTGCAAGTGCTGATGTTCTCGGTGATCTTCGGTTTCGCCCTGCATCGCCTGGGTGCCTATGGCAAACCGGTGCTGGACTTCATCGATCGCTTTGCTCACGTGATGTTCAACATCATCAACATGATCATGAAGCTCGCTCCAGTCGGCGCGTTTGGTGCGATGGCCTTCACCATCGGTGCCTACGGTGTCGGTTCGCTGGTGCAACTCGGTCAGCTGATGATCTGCTTCTACATCACCTGCATCCTGTTCGTGGTCCTGGTACTGGGCGCGATCTGCCGCGCACACGGTTTCAGCGTCATCAAACTGATTCGCTACATCCGTGAAGAACTGCTGATCGTGCTGGGCACTTCCTCTTCGGAATCCGCACTGCCACGCATGCTGATCAAGATGGAACGCCTGGGTGCGCAGAAATCGGTTGTGGGTCTGGTGATCCCGACTGGCTACTCGTTCAACCTCGACGGTACTTCGATCTACCTGACCATGGCGGCTGTGTTCATTGCTCAGGCGACTGACACCCCGATGGACCTCACTCACCAGATTACCTTGCTGCTGGTGCTGCTGTTGTCCTCCAAAGGTGCGGCAGGTGTGACTGGTAGTGGTTTCATCGTGCTGGCAGCCACCCTGTCGGCCGTGGGTACTCTGCCGGTGGCCGGCCTGGCGCTGATCCTCGGTATCGACCGCTTCATGTCCGAAGCCCGTGCGCTGACCAACCTTGTTGGTAACGCCGTAGCCACCATCGTGGTTGCCAAGTGGGTCAAAGAGCTGGACGAAGACAAGCTGCAAGTCGAGCTGGCTTCCGGCGGTCGCGGTATCTCCGACGAGCGTGAAGTCGACGATCTGGGTGTGGCTGAAGGCCCAACCCCGGCCAGCGTCAAGTAAGTACTCTGGCTGCATGAAAAACCCGCTTCGGCGGGTTTTTTCATGCCTGCAATTTGAGCGCAACGGTCACCGCCACTGACACATAAGGTGATTGCTGCAATGTCCTCGGCTGCCTAGGCTTGGGGGATCGCACTGGAGAACACTTATGCTCGGTCCACTGGCATCACTCAAGGTTCTGGATTTCTCGACACTGCTGCCGGGGCCGTTCGCCTCGTTGCTGCTGGCAGATATGGGCGCCGAGGTGCTGCGCATCGAATCGCCGACCCGCATGGACCTGTTGCGAGTATTGCCGCCGCATGATCAAGGCGTGTCGGCCAGCCACGCGTACCTCAATCGCAACAAGCGCAGCCTGGCGCTGGACCTCAAGCAGCCCGAGGCGCTGGAGGTGATCAAGCAATTGCTGCAGGACCACGACATCGTGCTGGAGCAGTTTCGTCCGGGCGTGATGGACCGGCTCGGTTTGGGGTATGAAGCCTTGAAGGCGATCAACCCGAAGCTGATTTATGTGTCGATCACCGGCTATGGCCAGACCGGCCCCTACAAGGATCGCGCCGGCCACGACATCAACTACCTGGCGCTGGCGGGGCTTTCGAGCTACACCGGTCGTGTCGACAGCGGGCCGGTGCCGTTGGGCATGCAGGTGGCGGATGTCGCCGGTGGCTCGCTGCACGGGGTGATCGGCCTGCTGGCAGCGGTGATCGTGCGGCAGCAGACCGGGCAGGGGCAGCATCTGGATGTGAGCATGACCGACTGCGCCTTCAGCCTGAATGCCATGGCGGGTGCCGGGTACCTGGCCTGTGGCGTGGAGCCGGGCAGGGAAGAGCAGATGCTCAACGGCGGCAGCTTCTACGATTACTACCGTTCACGCGATGGGCGCTGGTTGTCGGTGGGTAGTCTGGAGCCGGTGTTCATGCAGCAACTCTGCACGGCGCTGGGGGTGGAGGAACTGGCGCCCCAGGGCTTGTCATCCATACCCGCCCGGCAACAGGTACTCAAGGAGGCGTTGAAAGTTGAATTCGAAAAATACGATTTTGACGAGTTGTGCGCGCTGTTTGCCGAACTCGACGCGTGTGTCGAACCGGTGTTGAGCCTGGGCGAAGCGGTGCGGCATCCGCAGTTGAAGGCGCGGGAATTGGTGACTGAGGTGCCGAGGGGCGATGGTTCGACTCAGGCGCAGATGGCTTGCCCGTTGAAGTTTTCGGATGGATTGCCTGAGCCGCGGCATATCGGGGCGAGACTGGGTGAGCATACGGATCAGGTGTTGGGGGAGTTGGGGTTTAGTGTTGAGCGGATCGAGGAATTGCGGCGTGCCAGGGTGGTTGTGTAGTGCCTGTAAGGGCGCCTTCGCGAGCAAGCCCGCTCCCACATTTAACCTTCGCCATGACACACATCCAATGTGGGAGCGGGCTTGCTCGCGAAGGGGCCGGCCCAAACACCACAAATCCCGTTATTCGACCCGCATCTCCCCACTAAACACCAATGTGTTTCTGCACCGCCGGCACAAATACCGCCGCCCCTGTCTCACCAGACCATGGCGCTGCGCCGAAAACGGGAAATCGCTGTCGGCGCACGGGCATTTGTAGATGTAGCGGGTCACGCTGCGGCGTTTGACGTCGTAGGTGTGGCAGCGGTTGGGCGGCAGTTCGTAAACACCGCGCATGATCAGTTGCCACTCTTCGCCGTGAGGCTGGATGCGGTCGCCGAACAATTGATGGGCGATCAGGTGCGCGACTTCATGCGCCACGGTTTGTTTGAGGAAGTCTTCGGTGTTTTCCCGGTACAGCTGCGGATTGAAGCGCAACAGGTTCTCGTGCAGATGCGCGACACCGGCTTTTTGCCCGCGTAGCTTGAGGCTCACCACGGGGCGTTTGAAAGGTCGTTTGAAAAAGGATTCGGCTTGTTGGAAACAGTCTTCGACGCGGGTATTGAGTTGCTCGGGCATGCTTGATGGATCTCCAGAGACGTCGAGTATGCCGCAACCCTCGGGACTTGCGAATCGCTCAGGCGCCGAATGGTCGTACCTCACATTAGTAGGCCGCCTTGCGGCGGCCTGTGTTGGCAGATCTTGTTTTTGGTGGGTGAGTTGCTAATTGGTATAGACCGGCCCCACGCCAAGTCCCCAGACAATCACCGTGAACGCCATGATCGCCACCAGCACCACCAGTCCAACGGCGAGCACCGAGCTTGAAAACAGGAATCCCTCGTCCGACGGAATGTTCATGAACGTTGGCAGGCCCACATACAGCAAGTACACCGTGTAGCAGATGGCTGCGGTGCCGACGATCATTCCCAACCACATGTGCGGGTACAGCGCCGCCAGACCGCCGATGAACAGCGGAGTCGCGGTGTACGTGGCGAAGGCGACACAGCGTGCCAGGCTCGGGTTGGCGTCATAGGTGCGGGCCATCCAGTGGATGAACGCGCCCATCACCGCGACACCGCCGAGCATCGCCAGGTACGACATGATGGTCATCCACAGCGCGCTTTCCATGGTCAGCATCACCGGCGCCCGGTTACCAATGACCCAGCCGACCTGCGTGGTGCCGATAAACGCCGATACGGCGGGGATCGCCGCCAGAATCAGGGTGTGCGTGAGGTACATGTGGCTGATGCTTTCCTCCTGGTCGCCACGGATTTCTTTCCATTCCTGGTCAGGGTGGGTGAAGAGCCCCACTACGTGATGGATCATGCCAGTCACTCCTCTTGTTGTTGCCATCGCCCCCCAGCGGAGCGCTTACGGGCCAAAGTGGCCAGGTAAGTACAGGTCTGAATACGTGTGCGACCTTATGCCGCAGTATAGAAAGGAGTTACCGGTAATAGTGCGAGGGGCTTAGAGCAAATCGCGCTGTAAACAATCTTGTTAATCGCCGCCGGGTCTGTGCCGAATGAATCCTGTGGGGAGCCACAGGGGTATGCTCAAGTCATTAAAAGTGCAGGCTTCGCCCCGAAAGGGTTTTTGCGTAAAATGCCGGCCTTTCGTCACACCTCACGGATTTCGCGTCATGGGCACTCTCACGGTCAACCAGAACAAACTGCAAAAGCGCCTTCGCCGCCAGGCCGGTGAGGCTGTCGCCGATTTCAACATGATTGAAGATGGCGACAAGGTCATGGTCTGCCTGTCCGGTGGCAAGGACAGCTACACCATGCTCGACGTGCTGATGCATTTGCAGAAGGTCGCCCCGATCAAGTTCGAGATCGTGGCCGTGAACATGGACCAGAAGCAGCCAGGCTTTCCCGAGCACGTGCTGCCGGCTTACCTCAAAGAACTGGGCATCGAGTACCACATCGTCGAGAAAGACACCTATTCGGTGGTCAAGGAGCTGATCCCGGAAGGCAAGACCACCTGCTCGCTGTGCTCGCGCCTGCGTCGCGGCACGCTCTACACCTTTGCCGATGAAATCGGCGCGACCAAAATGGCCCTCGGTCACCACCGCGACGACATCGTCGAGACATTCTTCCTGAACATGTTCTTCAACGGTTCGCTCAAGGCCATGCCGCCGAAGCTGCGCGCCGATGACGGTCGCAACGTGGTAATCCGCCCGCTGGCCTACTGCAATGAAAAAGACATTCAGGCCTACTCGGACTTCAAGCAATTCCCGATCATCCCGTGCAACCTCTGCGGCTCCCAGGAAAACCTGCAACGCCAAGTGGTTAAAGAGATGCTCCAGGAGTGGGAACGCAAGACCCCGGGTCGTACCGAAAGCATTTTCCGCAGTTTGCAGAACGTGATTCCGTCGCAACTGGCGGACCGCAACCTGTTTGACTTCACCAGCCTCAAGATTGACGAAACGGCGGCTTCGCGGTTCGTCAACGTAGTAAACCTCTGAGCAATATGTGGGAGCGGGCTTGCTCGCGAATGCGTAGTGTCAGCCGACATTCATGTTGAATGGCACACCGCTTTCGCGAGCAAGCCCGCTCTCACAGGTTTTATCGCTCACAGGCGCCGTTTTCATTTCAATCCTCAGGAGAGGGCATGCGCGACTACAAGTGGCTGAACGAATACTGCTTGAACCGCTTCGGTTCGGCAGCTGAACTGGAAGCCCATCTGCCCGTTCCCAAGACCCCGGCGCAATTGCGCAAGATCAGCGATGACCGCTACCTCTCGACCATGGCGTTGCGGGTGTTCCGCGCCGGGCTCAAGCACAGCCTGGTGGACGCCAAGTGGTCGGCGTTCGAAGAGGTGTTCTTCAAGTTCGACCCGGAAAAAGTCGTGCTGATGAGCGCCGAGCATCTGGAGCGCTTGATGCAGGACGCGCGAATCATCCGCCACCTGGGCAAGCTCAAGAGCGTGCCGCGCAATGCGCAGTTCATTCTGGACGTGGCCCATGAGAAGGGCAGTTTTGGCGCGTTGATCGCCGAATGGCCGGTGACCGATATCGTCGGTTTGTGGACCTACCTGAAAAAACACGGGCACCAGTTGGGCGGGTTATCGGCACCGCGATTCTTGCGGATGGTCGGCAAGGACACCTTCGTGCCGAGCTACGACGTGGTGGCGGCGCTGAGTGCGCAGAAGATCGTCGACAAGGTGCCGACCAGCCTGCGGGACATGGCCACGGTGCAGAATGCGTTCAACCAGTGGCACGAAGAGAGCGGTGGGCGGCCGATGAGCCAGATTTCGATGATGCTGGCGTACACCGTGAATCATTGAGACCGAGTCGATCCCTTCGCGAGCAAGCCCGCTCCCACAGGATTTTTGAGTGTTCACAAATTATGTGACCACTGAAGATCCAATGTGGGAGCGGGCTTGCCCGCGATAGCGTCCTGTCAGGCGACACTGGTCTCGCCTTCTCCGGCCAACTTGCGGTTCAACTGGAACCGCCACCGCACATACAACATTGCCGAGCAGAACACCGCCAGGCTCGCGCCCATCTCCAGTAAACCGAACAGCTGCCGGTTCGGGTCATACGCGGCCAATGCGCCCTTCATGAAATACAGGTTCACCACAAAACACATCCACGAATGCCCACGGGCGCTGCCGACGATCATCCCCGGCGCCATCAACAATAGCGGCACCAGTTCGATCAGCAGAATCACCCACGGTCGCGCGCCATGCAGGTCGGCGAATACCAGGTAGTAGACGCAGAGCAGTCCCACCAGGCCGAAAAAGCACAGCAGGCTGATGACGCGCATCGCCCGTACTCGCGGTTCGAGCCATTCGATGGAAGGCAGAATTTTCGGCTTTTTGGCCATATCAGCTCACCAACTTTTGCGCAGTCTTCGCCAACCGCAGGCCCAAGGCCCGGCACAGCGCAACTTCGTGTTCATTCAAACCGCTTTTGCCATCGGCACCGGCGTGATGGCTGGCGCCGTAAGGCGTGCCGCCACCGCGGGTTTCCAGCAGCGCCGACTCGCTGTAAGGCAGGCCGGTGATCAGCATGCCGTGGTGCAGCAACGGCAACATCATCGACAGCAGCGTGGTTTCCTGGCCGCCGTGCAGGCTTGCGGTGGAGGTGAAGACCCCGGCCGGTTTGCCCACCAGCGCGCCGGTCAGCCACAGGTTGCTGGTGCCATCGAGAAAGTACTTCAACGGTGCGGCCATGTTGCCGAACCGGGTCGGGCTGCCGAGGGCCAGACCGGCGCAGTTCTTCAAGTCGTCGAGGCTGGCGTACAGCGCGCCTTCATCGGGAATGTCCGGCGACACGGCTTCGCATTCAGTGGAGATCGCTGGCACCGTGCGCAACCTGGCTTCCAGGCCGGCCTGCTCGACACCACGGGCAATCTGCCGGGCCATTTCATTGGTCGAACCGCTGCGGCTGTAATACAGAACCAGAATATACGGCGCACTCACGGCAGCAACTCCAGCACATTCTCCGGCGGACGGCCGATGATGGCTTTGTCGCCGACTTCGAGAATCGGGCGCTCCATGAGTTTCGGGTGCGCGGCGATGGCGGCGATCAGTTGCGCCTCGCTCAGGCTGCTGTCGGCCAGGTTGAGGGTTTTGTACTCGTCCTCGCCGGTGCGCAGCAATTGCCGGGCGCTGATGCCGAGCTTGCTCAGCAGGCTCTGGATTTGCGCGGCGTCCAGCGGGGTTTCCAGGTAGCGGACCACGGTCGGGGCCAGGCCACGGGCTTCGAGCAGTTCGAGCGCACCGCGGGATTTCGAGCAGCGCGGGTTGTGATAAAGCGTCAGATCGGTCATGTGCGGGTCGCATCTTGCGTAAGGTGGCGGCTATTCTAACTGTGCGGCGCGTAATCCAGAACCTTGGGAGGCGATGGGTCGCAGGTGCATTCTATTTTTGACAAGGATTGAGACATGACAAGGCGACTGGCAGCAGCATTGGCGATCTTGGGAGCGTTATTGCTGGGGGGCTGCGGCAACGACTATGGCGTCGACCAGAACGGTCACAAAGTCGCCGCCGAGCGTCTGGACAAACAATGGCTGGTGCTCAATTACTGGGCCGAATGGTGCGGTCCGTGCCGTACCGAAATTCCCGAGTTGAACGTGCTGGCCGAGCAGCTCAAGGGCAAGAAGATCGGGGTGTTCGGGGTCAACTTCGACAATGTGCAGGGCGAAGAGCTGAAAAGCGCCAGCGAGAAACTGGGAATCGCCTTCACCGTGCTGGCCCAGGACCCGGCCGACCTTTTCGAATTGCCGCGCAGTGAAGCGCTGCCGGTGACTTACATCATCGATGACAAGGGCAAGGTGCGGGAACAGTTGATGGGTGAGCAGACGGCGGCGGGGGTGATGGCGAAGCTTGAGGCGTTGCAGGCGACTAACTGATCGAGCGCCGACCTGTGGCGAGGGAGCTTTTGTGGCGAGGGGGCTTGCCCCCTCGCCACAAGTCACTTGGTTACAGCCGTGGAGATCAACCCTCTTCAAGCCACCAACGCAACGGTTTGCCTTGCGCCGGCCAGAAGCGCATCTGGTCGATCGGTGAAACATCCCAGCGCTGCACGTTTTCCAGCGCCTGCAGGAAGCGTTTTTCCTGCTCCATCAACGCCGGCGCACACATTTTGCGGGTGCTGCCGATCTTGCCGAAGCTCAGCTTGTCGCCTTCCAGGGTATACGGCGCAAACCAGTGGTTGCAGCCGCCGTTGCCATAGGCCCGACCGTCTTCATCGAGGGTGATGGTCAGATGGCTGTAGTCCATCAGCGGACGCTCGCCGATCCATTCCAGAATGTAGCTGCGGTTGTGTTGCAATTGCACCGGTTCGGCGGCGCAGCCCAACAGGCTGGCGCCGGCCATGGCGCTCAGAGCAAGGCGTTTCATCACGCAGGCTCCTGGCACTTCTTGCACAGGTGCTTGTCGGCAACGGTGGCCCAGCCCAGCTCGGCAATGCGCGCAGTGGCCGCCGGTTTTTCCGCCTTGTTGCCCAGCTTGGCGTCGACCGCGAACTCAAAGCTCAGTTCTTTGGCGCAGCTGTCGCAATTGACCTTCCAGGTGTGGATCGCCAGTTCGCCGAACACCGGACCACTGGCCACCGCGACCCATTGGCCCGGCGGATTGATCAGATGGCGAACCGTTTCGACGGTCAGGCGCATGGACAAGTCCTTGCTGCCTTTAAGGGTCACTACCAGCACGTCGTTATTACGAATCGAGCCGCCGTTGCCGGTGACTTGATAACGCCCCGGCACAAGGGCGCGGCATTCGGTGAGGGTGTGTTGCGGGTTCATCAGGCTGTAGCGGAAATCGTGTTCGACCATGGGTCCTCCAAATATGCGCGATATGCTAGCACGGGCATGAACGCAGCATGGCGCGGGCATGTGACCTTCGATCTGGTTCAAATTACCTGTCGAGTCATGGCACACTGCCGCTTTTGCATCTCTAAGGAACGGAAATGGCGTTGATCGAATGTTTTGAGTGCAAGCAACGCATCAGCTCCACGGCGCCTGCTTGCATTCATTGCGGTGCACCTGCGGTGGCAGTGCAAGCGGCTACGTCGACGGCAACGCCTACGCAGGCGCCTCTTTCTTTCGGGCGTTTACCGACCAATGAAAGCGTGCCCCGGGTGACCCCGGCCGCTTTCGGGCGCAAACGTAAAGCCGAAGTCGAGGCAGAGATCCCGGCACCGGCACCCGGTGGGCCGCGTCCGGTGGAACTCTGGCTGAAACTGATGATTTTCTTGCTGCCGCCATTTTTTGTCTGGTTCCTGCTGCGTCGCGGTCATTCGCTGGGGCAGCGCTTGTTGGGCTTCGGCTGGCTGGCCCTGATGATCCTTTTGTCCAAGGCCTGAGTCGATCAGCTCTCGACCTGATTCTGTGGCGAACCGGCCGCCCAGGCCGCGATGTTCTGCAGGGTGGTCGCGGCAATCGCGCCCAGGGCTTCGCGGGTGAGGAAGGCCTGGTGCGCCGTGATGATGACATTCGGAAAGGTCAGCAGGCGCGCCAGCACATCGTCCTGCAGCGGCAAGTCGGAGCGATCCTCGAAGAACAGCTGCGCCTCCTCTTCATAAACATCCAGCCCCAGATAGCCCAATTGGCCGTCCTTCAACGCATCGATCAGCGCCGGCGTGTCCACCAGACCGCCGCGCCCGGTGTTGATCAACATTGCGCCCGGCTGCATCTGCGCCAGTGACTTGCTGTTGATCAAGTGTTTGCTCTGTTCGGTGAGCGGACAATGCAGGCTGATGATCTGCGACTCGGCGAGTAGTTGCGGCAAGCTGAGGTAGCGCGCGCCGAGCGCTTCGACCTGCGGGTTCGGGTAAGGATCACAGGCCAGCAACTGGCAGCCGAAGCCGTTCATGATTTTCGCGAAAGTCGCGCCGATCTGCCCGGTACCGACGACGCCGACGGTCTTGCCCACGAGGTCGAAACCGGTCAGCCCATGCAAGCTGAAATCCCCCTCGCGCGTACGGTTATAGGCACGGTGCAGTCGGCGATTAAGCGCCAGAATCAGCGCCACCGCATGTTCGGCCACCGCGTGAGGCGAGTAGGCCGGAACCCGCACAATCGCCAACCCCAGGCGCTTCGCTACCACCAGGTCGACATGGTTGTAACCGGCCGAGCGCAGGGCAATCAGGCGTGTACCGCCCGCGGCCAGACGTTCGAGTACCGGAGCGCTGAGGTCATCATTGATGAAGGCACAGACCACTTCGTGATGCTCCGCCAGCGCCACCGTGTCGAGGCTCAGTCGCGCCGGCTGGAAATGCAGCTCGATGCCGGCGGGCAGGTCGGTACTCAAGAAACTGTCGCGGTCGTAGGTCTGGCTGCTGAAAAGAATCGTGCGCATGTTGTCCTCCTGGAAGTTACCTGTAGCAGCTGGCGAAGCCTGCGTTCGGCAGCTGCTACAGGCCATGAGCTTAGCCTTCAAGGCGCCCGGCGTTATTGCGCTGCATCAGGCATTGATACGCGCATGGGCCGCCAGGCGATTGATGGCTCGTTCGAGTTCTTCCAGCGCGCCGGGGGCTTTTGCGTCCTGTTGCTTGAGCAGGGTTTCGCTGCGCTGGCAGGCGGCGCGCAGTTGCGGGACGCCGCAATAACGGGTGGCCCCATGCAGGCGGTGGACTCGTTCGATCAGGGCATTCTGGTCATTGGCTTCACGAGCGACGCGAATGGCCTCGCGGTCAGCCTCCAGGGAGGCCAGCAGCATGGCCAGCATGTCCGCCGCCAGATCAGCCTTGCCGGCCGCCAGACGCAGGCCTTCTTCGTGATCGAGCACCTGCAAATCATTACCGTTGTTGCTTTCGCTGGAACGCTCCGGCCCCAGATTACGCAACGCCAGGCCGGTCCATTTCAACACCACCTGCGCCAGTTGCCGTTCGCTGATGGGTTTGGTCAGGTAGTCATCCATACCGCTTTGCAGCAACGCGCGTTTTTCGTTGGCCATTGCGTGGGCGGTAAGGGCAACGATCGGCAGCGGCGTGCAATGCCGCTCGTTTTCCCACTGGCGAATGGATTCGGTGCTTTGGCGGCCATCCATGCCGGGCATCTGCACGTCCATCAGCACCAGGTCGAAGGTTTCGTTCTGTACGGCCTTGACCGCGGCGTAACCGCTTTCCACTGCGAGCACTTTGGCGCCCATGTCTTCGAGCAGGGTTTGCACCAGCAGCAGATTGGCCGGGTTGTCGTCGACGCACAGGACCTTCGGCGCGCGGCTGGAAAGGGGCTCGCCGGGGTCGCTGCGCTGCTGGCGCGGGTTGACCATATCGGACAGGGCCCGCCGCAGTTTGCGCGTGCAGGCCGGTTTGGACTGCAGCTGGCTGTGGGGGTTGGGCACCGAGAGGTGGAACAGCGTCAGTTCGGTGGTCGGGCACAGCACCAACACTCGGCAACCCAGGTGTTCGAGGTCCCAGATATGCTGGTTGAGGCGCTCCGGCGGCATGTCATTGCTGGTGATGCCGAGCACTGCCAGGCCGATTGCCTGATCGGTCTGATGGGCGCCGGTCACGCCGTTGGCCAGACTTTCCAGGGTGTTGAACGGCGTGACTGTCAGGCCGCAGTCTTCCAGTTGATGCTGCAAGGCCTGACGGGCCAGCTCATGGTTTTCCAACACCGCCACCCGTTGTCCGAGCAGCGGTGGACCGGGCAGGTCTTCGGCGTCGTCGCGGGCTTTGGGCAAGCTCAGGCTGATCCAGAATTCCGAGCCTTCGCCCGGTGTACTGTCGACGCCGATCTCGCCGCCCATCTGTTCAATCAGGCGTTTGGAAATCACCAGCCCCAGGCCGGTGCCGCCAGGTTGTCGGGACAGCGAGTTATCGGCCTGGCTGAAGGCCTGGAACAAGGCGCGCACGTCCTGGTTCGACAGACCAATGCCGGTGTCCTGAATGCTGATGCGCAGTTGCACCCTGTCTTCATACTCTTCTTCGAGCATGGCCCGGGCGACGATGGTGCCTTCGCGGGTGAACTTGATCGCATTGCTCACAAGGTTGGTGAGGATCTGCTTGAGTCGCAGGGGATCGCCCACCAGCGACAATGGAGTATCGCGATAAACCAGGCTCACCAGCTCAAGCTCTTTGGCGTGGGCAGCCGGGGCAAGGATGTTCAAGGTGTCTTGCAGCAGGTCGCGCAGGTTGAACGGAATATGGTCGAGCACCAGTTTGCCGGCCTCGATTTTCGAGAAGTCGAGAATCTCGTTGATGATCCCCAGCAGGCTATCGGCGGATTTTTCGATGGTGCCCAGGTAATCGAGCTGGCGTGGTGTCAATTCACTTTTTTGCAGCAAATGCGTGAAGCCGAGAATGCCGTTGAGCGGTGTGCGGATTTCATGGCTCATGTTGGCCAGGAACTCTGATTTGATCCGGCTCGCCTCCAGGGCTTCCTTGCGCGCCAGGTCGAGCTCGATGTTCTGGATTTCGATGGTTTCCAGGTTCTGACGCACGTCTTCGGTGGCCTGGTCGACGCTGTTTTGCAATTCTTCCTGAGCGTTCTGCAGGGTTCCGGCCATACGGTTGATGCCGGACGCCAGTTCATCCAGCTCATGGCTGCCGAGGGGCGGCAGGCGGGTTTCCAGATGACCGTCCTTGAGCTGTGCCACGGCTTGTTTGATCTGGCTCAATGGCCGGTTGATGGTCCGGCCCATGCGCAACGCCAGCAGCGCCGCACCGACCAGGCCACCGCCGATCAGCAGCAGGCTGGCGAACAGACTGCGGTAACCGCGCAGCAACATGCCACTGTGTGACAGTTCGAGTTCGACCCAACCCAGCAGGCGGTCGGCTTCATCGGGGATTAGGTCGCCGGCCAGGTTGCGGTGCTTGCCGAACACCGGCAGCAGGTAGCGCGTGGCGTCATTGCCCCTTTGGGCAACAGCTGTGAGCCGTTGCCCAAAGGGGCCTGATTGAGCATGGTCGGACCGGCGTGGGCCAACTGTGTGCGGTCGGGGGCGAGGAACGTCACCGCGCGCACGTCGGTTTGTTCCAGGAACTGGGTGGCGATGCGTTCCAGCAGGTCGTCGTCTTTGCGACCCATGGCCGGGGCCACCAGCGGCGCCAACTGTTCGGCAATCATTTCGCCGCGCTGCATGAGTTGGGATTGCAGGTCTGATTGCTGCATCCAGGTGAAATAGCCGCCCAGGACCAGCGCCATCAGGGTGGTCGGCAACAGAGTCAGCAACAGCACGCGGCCTTTAATTCCCAGTTTCTTGAGCACGCATCTCTCCCGCATCCAGCTGTTTATTGACCTGCACGTACTTCCGGCACGCGCCACCTGCGCAGTGTAGCGATTTGCATGCGGGCAATCTTCGTAAAATTGATGTCGTCATTCGTCGGCCAGATCAATGCTTTGCTCTCGGGGGCAAACCTTGGCTTGCCCCTGGTGGGGCAATCTTGAATAATCGGCAACTGAGAATTATTTGCAGATACTCATGACTCCCATCTCTATTAACCATCCCCGCATCCTCTCCATCGAAGATGATCTGGTGCTCGGTGCCTACGTCCATGAGCATCTGGGGCGCAGCGGTTTTCAGGTGACCTGGTGCCAGAACGGCCAGGAAGGGTTGGACATTGCCCGCCAACAAGCCTTCGATGTGGTGTTGATGGATATTCTGCTGCCGGGGCTGGATGGCCTGGCGGTGCTGACCCAATTGCGCCAGAGCCATTCCACGCCGGTGGTGCTGATGTCGGCGCTGGGCGCGGAGGCGGATCGCATCAGTGGCTTTCGCCTCGGCGCCGACGATTACCTGCCCAAACCTTTCAGCATGGCCGAGTTGCGGGTGCGCATCGAGGCGATCCTGCGGCGGGTGGCGCTCGACCGGCGGCCGGCGCCGGCACCGATTGCACCTGCGATGGACAGCCTGCGTTTCGACGATGAACGGTGCGAGGTCTTTTTGAGCGAGCACGCGGCCGGCCTGACTCGCAGCGAATATCGGTTGTTGGATACATTGAATCGCAACGGTGATGAAGTACTAAGCAAGGCATTCCTTTATCAGCAGGTGTTACAGCGCGGTTATGCGCCCCATGACCGCAGCCTCGACATGCACATCAGTCAGATTCGCCGCAAGCTCAAGGCCATCGGTTACACCGAGCGCGAAGTGCGTACGGTCTGGGGCAAGGGGTATGTATTGAGTGCGGCCGATGAAATGGTCTGACGTGCCGGGCCGGCATTCACTGTTCTGGAAACTGGCTTGTTTGTTGGTGGCGTTCTGTCTGCTGATGATCTGGTTGAGCTGGTCCTGGGGCCGCTACATGGAAAAGAAGAACCTCTTCCTGTCCGACGAAGCCCGGGGCACCCTGACGCGCTACGCCGCCGAGGCGGAGCGGGCGTGGAACGAACAGCAGAGTGCAGGCATTGATGCCTGGTTGCGGCGTATCGGCCAGCACGAGTCGACCTGGGTCGGTGTCATTGGTGGCGACTTGCAATCCTTGAGCAGTTATCCGCTGGCCAACCAGGAAATCCAGCGACTGACTTTTTTGCGCGGTCTGGATTGGCCAGTGAGTCGGCGTAATCAGGGCCTGCCGTGGCTGAAAATTCCATTTCCCAACGACCCGTCTGCCGGCAGCCTGGTGATCGAGTTGCCTCAGCGTTTCATGCCTGGACGCTACCGGGTGTTTTGGCGGGTGATCACCAATGGGGTGATTCCCGGGCTGTTTACCCTGCTGCTGTGCGTGGGGCTGTATCGATTGCTGGTCGTGCCATTGAACAGCCTGCGCGAACAGGCCAACGCCTGGCGCGCCGACCAACTGACTGTGCGTTTATCGAGTCGCACCACCAACCGCTCGGATGAATTGGGTGAACTGGGCAGGGCCTTCGATCACATGGCCGAGCGCCTGCAAAGCACGGTGGCCCTGCAACAGCAACTGCTGCGCGACCTGTCCCATGAATTGCGCACACCGCTGAGCCGGCTGCGGGTGGCCAGCGAAAGCGAGCAAAGCCTCGGGCAACTGCGTGAACGCATTGGCCGAGAAGTCGACGGCATGCAGCGCCTGGTCGAGGACGCCCTGCAACTCGCCTGGCTCGACACCGAGCGCGCGCCGTTGCCCGATGAAGCGATCCAGGTTCAGGCCTTATGGGAAATGCTCACGGAAAACGCCTGCTATGAAAGTGGCTGGCCGGTGAGTCAGTTGCACTGCGCGGTGGATGCATCCTGCTGGGTGCGCGGCCATCTCAATACCCTGGCCCAGGCGCTGGAAAACATTCTGCGCAACGCCATTCGTCATTCACCCAAGGGCGGTGTCGTGACGCTCGGTGGTCGGCGCGATGGCGACTTCTGGCATCTATGGCTGGAAGACGAGGGCGGCGGGGTGGCTGACGAGGATCTTGAACGGATTTTTTCGCCGTTCATCCGGCTCGATGGTTCGCGGCCGGGGGATGGCGGATTTGGATTGGGTTTGAGCATCGCGAGGAATGCGGTGCAGCGGCAGGGTGGGCGGCTTTGGGCGGAGAATACCGGACGTGGATTGCGGCTGAATATGCGGTTGGTGACTGAGAATGATGGCATCTTTAAGGACGCCATCGCGAGCAGGCTCGCTCCCACATTGGGTGTGTGTAAGCCACAGATAGTGTGATCAACCTAGACTCCTGTGGGAGCGAGCCTGCTCGCGATGCCGCTCTTCCAGCCACCGCCGTTCAGCTTTTGCCGGAGCGTTCCCGTTTATTTGTACGACCTTTCCTAAAGGGTATTGCCGACACCTTATGCCTGATTCGACGGAATAGACTCGCGTTTTTCCTCGTCCTCAAGGAGTTCGGCATGAATGCATCCAGTGTCCCCGACAACGCAACCGACGATCGTTTCAATGAAGTGCTTGCGCTGATTCAAAGTGCCAAACAGCAGGCCATGCAGACGGTGAATACCCAGTTGATCGAGCTGTATTGGCAGGTGGGTGCTTACATCAGTCGCAAACTGGAACAGGCTGAGTGGGGCGATTCTGTGGTCAGCCAACTGGCTGAGCATCTGGCCACGTCTCAACCTGGGTTGCGCGGTTTTACTCGGTCGAACTTGTTTCGCATGCGCCAGTTCTATGAGACTTATCACGCTGAAGAGAAAGTCGCACCACTGGTGCGACAATTGTCCTGGTCGCACAACCTGATCATTTTCAGCCAGAGTAAACGGCCGGAAGAGCGGGAGTTCTACGTCCGTTTGGCAGTTCAGGAGAAATGGTCGAAGCGCGAACTAGAGCGTCAGTTCAAGACCGCACTGTTCGAACGAAGCGTGACCCAACCAGCAAAAATCTCAGCAGTGCTGAGACAAGCCCACCCGGCAGCGCTTGAGATATTCCGCGACGCCTACATGCTCGATTTTCTCGACCTGCCGGGTGGCCATGCCGAAACTGATCTGCATAAAGGGTTGATGGCGCGCCTCAAAGAATTCCTGAGCGAACTCGGCCGCGATTTCTGCTTTGTCGGTTCCGAGTATCCGCTTCAAGTGGGTGGGTGTGATTTTGCCCTGGATCTGCTGTTCTTCCACCGCGGCCTTAATTGTCTTGTAGCCATTGAGCTTAAGGTCGGTCGTTTTAAACCGGAGTATTTGGGCAAGCTGAACTTCTATTTGGAAGCGCTGGATCGCAAGGAGCGCAAACCCCACGAAAACCCGGCCATTGGTGTATTGCTCTGCGCCAGCAAGGATGACGAGGTGGTTGAATACGCCCTTAACCGCAGCCTGTCGCCAGCGCTGATCGCTGAATACCAGGTGCAGCTACCGGACAAACAGTTGTTGCAGGCCAAGTTGCATGAGTTCTATGCATTGAATGTCGCGCAAGGTGAAGAGTACTGATCCAGCCCCTTATTCCCATTCGCCATAAGCCCCTTACTTTGCGTGATATGGCCTGCGCACGTTTGCCGGTATGATAGGCGCCCCCGCAGTCTGGATTGCGAATACGCCATGACCTTGCAGTACCCAACCATCGCCGATTGCGTCGGCAACACTCCGCTGGTCCGTTTGCAGCGCCTGCCTGGCGCCACCAGCAACACCCTTTTGCTCAAGCTCGAAGGGAACAACCCGGCGGGTTCGGTCAAGGACCGTCCGGCGCTGTCGATGATCACCCGCGCCGAATTGCGCGGGCAGATCCACGCCGGCGATACGCTGATCGAAGCGACCTCGGGCAACACCGGGATCGCCCTGGCCATGGCTGCCGCGATCAAGGGTTACAAGATGATCCTGATCATGCCGGACAACTCCAGCGCCGAGCGTAAAGCCGCCATGACGGCTTATGGCGCCGAGCTGATTCTGGTCAGCCAGGAAGAAGGCATGGAAGGCGCTCGCGATCTCGCCCAGCGAATGGAAGCCGAAGGCCGCGGCAAAGTGCTGGATCAGTTCGCCAACGGTGACAACCCTGAGGCGCACTACACCACCACCGGTCCGGAAATCTGGCGCCAGACCGAAGGCACCATCACTCATTTCGTCAGCTCGATGGGCACCACCGGCACCATCATGGGCGTTTCGCGCTACTTGAAAGAGCAGAACGACAACGTGCAGATCATCGGGCTGCAACCGATGGAAGGCTCGGCGATTCCGGGCATCCGTCGCTGGCCGCAGGAATACCTGCCGAAGATCTACCAGGCCGAGCGCGTGGACCGGATCGTCGACATGGCGCAAAGCGAAGCCGAAGACGTGACCCGTCGTCTGGCGCGCGAAGAAGGCATCTTCTGCGGCGTGTCTTCGGGCGGTGCCGTGGCGGCGATGCTGCGCCTGTCCAAAGAAGTTGAAAACGCGGTGATCGTCGCGATCATCTGCGACCGTGGCGACCGTTACTTGTCGACCGGCATTTTCGACGCGCCCAACTGATGGCCAAGCAAGAGAGAGGCCTGCGCTTCCAGCCCACGGGCGGCAGCAAGGCCCCGCAAGTCCCGACCGGCAAAAAGCAGCGCTTGACCATCGAGCGCTTGGCCAATGACGGTCGCGGTATCGCGTTTTTCGAAGGTCGCACCTGGTTCGTCATCGGCGCATTGGCCGGTGAAGAAGTCGAGGCGCGGGTCTTGGGTGCCCACGGCAAAGTGGTCGAGGCGCGCACCGAGCGCGTGTTCCAGGCCAGTGAATTGCGCCGCCCGGCACCGTGCGCTCATGCCGCTCGCTGCGGCGGTTGCAGCGTGCAGCATTTGCCCCACAACGAACAGCTCGCCCTGAAACAGCGCATGCTCGCCGAGCAATTGTCGCGGGTGGCCGGTGTCGAACCTGAAGAGTGGGCAGCGCCGTTGAGCGGTCCGGAATTCGGCTACCGTCGTCGCGCCCGAGTGGCGGTGCGTTGGGACATGAAAGCGAAAAAACTCGAAGTCGGCTTCCGCGCTGCCGGCAGTCAGGACATCGTCGCCATCAACGAATGCCTGGTGCTGGTACAGCCCTTGCAACCGATCATGACCCGCTTGCCGGAGATGCTGCGGCGCTTGAGCAAACCTCAGGCACTGGGGCATGTGGAGTTGTTCAGCGGTTCGTCATTGGCGGTATTGCTGCGGCACATGGCGCCGTTGTCCGAAGCCGACATGACCATCCTCAAGGAATTCTGCGCGTTCCATGAAGCCCAGTTGTGGCTGCATGGCGACGGCGAGCCGCAACCGGTCGAGGCCGATCAGTCGCTGGGCTATCGCCTTGAACAGTGGGACTTGAACCTGGCGTATCGGCCAGGAGATTTCATCCAGGTCAACGCCGGGGTCAACGAAGCAATGGTCGCCCAGGCGTTGGCGTGGCTGGCGCCGAAATCTGATGAGCGGGTTCTGGATCTGTTTTGTGGGTTGGGCAACTTTGCCTTGCCGCTGGCCAAAACCGTCCGCGAAGTGGTGGCGGTGGAGGGCGTGCAGGCAATGGTCGAGCGGGCCGCCGCGAATGCCGCTGACAACAATTTGCATAATGCGAAGTTTTTTCAGGCCGATTTATCCCAGCCTTTGGCCGATGCCGAATGGGCAGATGAAGGCTTTTGTGCGGTACTCTTGGACCCACCTCGCGACGGCGCTTTCGAGGTGGTGCGCAAGCTGGCGTCCCTGGGCGCCAAACGATTGGTGTATGTGTCATGCAACCCTGCAACGCTGGCGCGCGACACAGTCGAATTGATCAAGCAGGGCTACCGGTTAAAACGTGCCGGGATTCTCGATATGTTTCCTCAGACGGCACATGTCGAGGCCATGGCGTTATTTGAAGCGAGCTAGGACGGCTCGTCTGGTCCGACTGACCCGCTCGTGCAAAGCGCATTCGTCTTAGCCCCGCGAGTGCACACGGGCAGCAAAGGTCAGCGATTTGACGCATTGAATCTGCGTCGTAGGGAAGGTAAAGCAAGATGGTACAGGTGAGAGCACACCAGCCGATCAACACCGACGGCAGTATCAATCTCGAGGCTTGGCTCGATCATGCGGTCAGTGTCGATGCGGCACTGGATCGCGAAGCCTTGAAGGAAGCCTGCGAGTTCGCTCGCGAGGCCGAACAACAAGCCAATGCGGCGAAGAATCTGTGGTCCGAAGGGACCTCGAGTTTCCGCACCGGCCTTGAGATCGCCGAGATTCTCGCCGACCTCAAACTCGACCAGGATTCGTTGGTCGCAGCGGTGCTGTACCGCGGCGTGCGCGAAGGTCAGATCCAATTGCCGGCGGTCAGCCAGCGTTTCGGTCCGGTGGTCGCCAAACTCATCGACGGCGTGTTGCGCATGGCGGCGATCAGCGCCAGCCTGAGCCCCCGTCAATCCTTGGTGCTGGGCACTCAGGGCCAGGTCGAGAACCTGCGCAAAATGCTCGTGGCCATGGTCGACGACGTGCGCGTCGCGCTGATCAAACTGGCTGAACGTACCTGTGCGATCCGCGCGGTGAAAACTGCCGACGACGAGAAGCGCAACCGCGTCGCCCGTGAAGTCTTCGACATTTACGCGCCGCTGGCCCATCGCCTCGGTATCGGTCATATCAAGTGGGAGCTGGAGGACTTGTCCTTCCGCTATCTTGAGCCCGACCAGTACAAGCAGATCGCCAAGTTGCTCCACGAGCGACGGTTGGATCGCGAGCGCTTTATCGCTGATGTGATGACCCAACTCAAAGACGAGTTGCAGGCTACCGGCGTCGATGCCGACATTAGCGGCCGGGCCAAACACATCTATTCGATCTGGCGCAAAATGCAGCGCAAGGGTCTGGAGTTCAGCCAGATCTACGACGTGCGCGCGGTTCGTGTACTGGTGCCGGAAATGCGCGACTGCTACACCGCGCTCGGCATCGTCCACACCCTGTGGCGGCACATCCCGAAAGAGTTCGACGACTACATCGCCAACCCGAAAGAGAACGGCTACCGCTCGCTGCACACCGCGGTGATCGGCCCTGAAGGCAAGGTGCTGGAAGTGCAGATCCGCACCCACGCCATGCACGAGGAAGCCGAACTGGGGGTCTGCGCCCACTGGAAATACAAGGGCACCGACGTCAAGTCCGGCTCGAACCACTACGAAGAGAAAATCTCCTGGCTGCGTCAGGTCCTCGAGTGGCACGAAGAGCTGGGCGATATTGGTGGCCTTGCCGAACAATTGCGGGTCGATATCGAGCCGGACCGGGTCTACATCTTTACCCCGGACGGTCACGCCATCGACTTGCCGAAGGGCGCGACACCGCTGGACTTCGCCTACCGCGTGCACACCGAAATCGGTCACAACTGCCGCGGCGCCAAGATCAACGGGCGTATCGTGCCGCTCAACTACAGTCTGCAAACCGGTGAACAGGTCGAGATCATCACCAGCAAGCACGGCACCCCAAGCCGCGACTGGCTGAACCCGAACCTGGGTTACATCACCACCTCGCGGGCACGGGCGAAGATTGTTCACTGGTTCAAATTGCAGGCGCGCGATCAGAACGTCGCGGCCGGTAAAACCTTGCTCGAGCGCGAACTCAATCGCCTCGGCCTGCCGCAGGTGGACTTCGACAAGCTGGCCGAGAAGGCCAACATGAAGACCGCCGAGGACATGTTCGCCGCATTGGGCGCAGGCGATTTGCGCCTGGCACAACTGGTGAACCTGGCGCAGCAACTGGTCGAGCCGGAACGCGGCAACGAACAGCTGGAACTGATCCCGCGCAAAGCCACCGGCTACAAACCGGGCAAGCGTGGCGACATTCAGATCCAGGGCGTCGGCAACCTGATGACCCAGATGGCCGGCTGTTGCCAGCCGTTGCCGGGGGATGCGATCGTCGGTTACATCACCCAGGGCCGTGGCGTGAGCATTCACCGTCAGGACTGCGCCTCGGTGCTGCAACTGGCCGGGCGCGAGCCGGAGAGGATCATTCAGGTCAGCTGGGGGCCGGTGCCGGTGCTCACCTATCCGGTGGACATCATCATTCGCGCCTACGACCGTTCCGGTCTGCTGCGTGACGTGTCGCAGGTGCTGCTCAACGAGCGGATCAACGTGCTGGCGGTCAACACCCGTTCGAATAAAGAGGACAACACCGCGTTGATGTCCCTGACCATCGAGATTCCGGGGCTGGATGCGTTGGGGCGGTTGCTGGGGCGGATTTCCCAGTTGCCGAACATCATCGAAACCCGCCGTAACCGCACGCCGTAACGACATGGTTCGCGGCGATCAAATGTGAGAGCGGGCTTGCTCGCGAAAGCGGTCTGAAGGACACATTGATGTTGGATGTGCCGCCGTCTTCGCGAGCAAGCCCGCTCCCACAAGGGTTTTGCAGTGAGAGTGATTGATGTACAACCTTGAAGATCTATTGCACCTGATGAACCGTCTGCGCGACCCGCAGTACGGCTGCCCGTGGGATATCAAGCAAACCTACGCGACCATCGTCCCGCACACCCTGGAAGAAGCCTACGAAGTCGCTGACGCCATCGAGCGCGGGGACTTCGATCATTTGCAGGGTGAGTTGGGCGACTTGTTGTTCCAGGTGGTTTATTACAGCCAACTGGCCCGGGAAGAAGGGCGCTTCGAGTTCGAAGGCGTGGTCGACAGCATCACGCGCAAACTGATCCGCCGTCATCCTCACGTGTTCCCTACCGGTGATCTGTACGCGCCGCTGGACATCCCGCGTTTGAATGAGGAGCAGGTCAAGCAACGCTGGGAAGAGATCAAGGCTGAAGAGCGCGCCGAGAAGTCTTCGGCGCCGCAGCAGTTATCCTTGCTCGACGACGTGCCTGCCGCGTTGCCGGCGCTGTCCCGTTCGGCAAAATTGCAGAAGCGCGCAGGGCGGGTCGGTTTCGATTGGCCGGACGCCTTGCCGGTGCTCGACAAGGTGCGCGAAGAGCTCGATGAAGTGCTCGAAGCCATGGCCGACAATGACTCGGTAGCGATTGCCGATGAAGTCGGCGACTTGCTGTTTTCTGTGGTCAATCTGGCGCGACACCTCAAGGTCGATCCGGAAACCGCACTGCGCGGCGCGAACTCAAAGTTTGAAAGACGCTTCCGATTTATCGAACAGGCATTGCGCGACACCCACCGTCCCATAGAAGATTGCACCCTCGAAGAGTTGGACGCCTTGTGGGGCGAAGCCAAACGTCAGGAAAAGAATTTGCCCAGCTGCGGTTGAGCAGTTGCCTAAGTGAGAAATAAGCACCATGAGCATTTCCCTTCGCGACCAGTTGCTCAAAGCAGGGCTGGTCAATCAAAAGCAGGCCAAACAGGTCGGCAAAGAGAAGCAGAAGCAGCAACGTCTGGCCCACAAAGGTCAGATTGAACTCGATGACTCCCAGCAGCGTGCCGCTCAGGAAGCCATGGCCGAGAAGGTCAAGCGCGACCAGGAACTGAACCGCCAGCAGCAGGAGAAGGCCGAAGCGAAGGCCCGCGCCGCCCAGGTCAAGCAATTGATCGAAGTCTCGCGCCTGCCCAAGCTGACCACCGAGGACTACTACAATTTCGTCGACGACAAGAAGGTCAAGCGCATCTCCGTCAACACCCTGATGCGCAACCAGCTCAGCAATGGCTTCCTGGCGATCGTGCACCACGCCGGCGGTTACGAAGTGATCCCGCGTGAAGCGGCTCTGAAGATTCAGGAGCGCGATCCACAGCGCATCGTGCAGCTGAATGTGAAGACAGAAGAAGTCAGCGTCGAAGACGATCCGTACGCGGCCTATCAGATCCCTGATGATCTGATGTGGTAAGCCGTTAGAGACTGCAACAACGACAAACCCCGCTCATGGCGGGGTTTGTCGTTTTCAATGCGGTCATTATGCAGAACGCGCTTCGCGCTGCTGCTCCAGTGTTTCCAGTTCGGCCTTGTATTGGTGGGCTTCGGTTTCGGAGTGAAACATCCCGACCAACAGGTCTTGTTGATGTACATCCCAGATGCGGATACCGGCGGCGATGCCTTCATGGGACATATGTGAATCGTCGCGTTCAGTTACTTTTACAGTCATCTGCTAGCTCCAATCTCTGTTATCTGCAGCAAGGCGTGTGCAGGCCTTTGTTATATATTTTGTTAGCTGGCTAAGTAAACGACAGAGTTCGGCAACCCATTTTTGCAGAATCGGCAAAAGTCCTGCAGCCCGCGAAATACGCGACATTCGGTCGCAGGCCATTGAGTTTCATGACAAATGTTTCATGTTCGAGAGGCAGAAAACCACGGTTCGAGCCTGATCGATTGAGCACCGCAAAACCTGTGGGAGCGGGCTTGCTCGCGAAAGCGGTCTGACAGACACATTGATGTTGAATGTGCGGTCGTCTTCGCGAGCAAGCCCGCTCCCACAGGTTTGTGCTTAACTGGCTGCTTTATTCAGGCAAAAAAAAACGCCCCGAACCAGTCGGGGCGTTTTATTTGAAGCGAAGCGGCGGGGTATTACTTACCCTGCCAGCGCTTCAGTACCAGCGTGGCGTTGGTGCCACCGAAGCCAAAGCTGTTGCTCATCACGGTGTTGATGGTGGCGTCTTCGCGAGTCTTGGTCAGGATTGGCATGTCTGCCACTTCCGGGTCCAGTTCGTCGACGTTGGCGGAACCCGCCATGAAGTTGCCTTCCATCATCAGCATGCAGTAGATCGCTTCGTGAACGCCGGCGGCGCCCAGGGAGTGACCCGACAGGCTCTTGGTGGAGCTGATGGCTGGAGCCTTGTCGCCGAACACTTCACGCACACCTTTCATTTCCATGACGTCGCCGACCGGAGTCGAGGTGCCGTGGGTGTTCAGGTAGTCGATCGGTGCGTCGACGGTGGACATGGCCATCTGCATGCAGCGGATGGCGCCTTCGCCGCTTGGGGCGACCATGTCGTAGCCGTCGGAGGTCGCGCCGTAGCCAACGATTTCCGCGTAGATCTTCGCGCCGCGGGCCAGAGCGTGTTCCAGCTCTTCGACCACGACCATACCGCCACCGCCGGCGATGACGAAACCGTCACGCTTGGCGTCGTAGGCACGGGAAGCTTTTTCCGGGGTTTCGTTGTACTGGCTGGACAGTGCGCCCATGGCGTCGAACAGGAACGATTGGCTCCAGTGTTCTTCTTCACCGCCGCCAGCGAACACTACGTCCTGCTTGCCCATCTGGATCTGTTCCATGGCGTTACCGATGCAGTGAGCACTGGTGGCGCACGCGGAGGAGATCGAGTAATTCACACCTTTGATCTTGAACGGCGTGGCCAGGCAAGCCGAAACGGTGCTGCCCATGGTCCGCGTGACGCGGTACGGGCCCACGCGTTTGACGCCTTTCTCGCGCAGGATGTCCAGCGCTTCCATCTGGTTCAAGGTCGACGCGCCACCGGAGCCGGCGATCAGGCCGGTACGCACGTTGGAAACCTGCTCTTCGGTCAGACCGGAGTCTGCGATGGCATCTTTCATGGCCAGGTAGGCGTAAGCCGCCGCGTGGCCGACGAAGCGAAAGATCTTGCGATCGATCAATTCTTCGAGGGGAAGGTCAATGGAGCCGGAAACCTGGCTACGCAGACCCATTTCAGCATATTCCGGGTTGAACCGGATGCCAGGGCGGCTTGCACGCAGGTTAGCGGAGACGGTCTCTTTGTCATTGCCCAGGCACGAAACGATGCCCAGACCAGTGATAACGACGCGGCGCATGCGGATAACCCTTAGAAGTTGTCAGTGGAGGTGAAAACGCCGACCCGAAGGCCTTCGGCGGTATAGATTTCGCGGCCGTCGACGGTCACCGAACCATCGGCAATGGCCATGTTCAGCTTGCCCTTCAGGACGCGTTTGATATGGATGTTATAGGTGACTTTCTTGGCGGTTGGCAGTACCTGGCCAAAGAATTTCACTTCGCCCGAACCCAGGGCGCGTCCGCGGCCTGGCAAGCCTTGCCAGCCGAGGAAAAAACCGACCAGTTGCCACATGGCATCGAGGCCCAGGCAGCCCGGCATTACCGGATCACCCTCGAAGTGGCAGGCGAAGAACCACAGGTCTGGAGTGATATCCAGCTCGGCGACCAATTCACCTTTGCCGTACTTGCCACCCTCTTCGCTGATATGGGTGATGCGATCGACCATCAGCATGTTCGGGGCGGGCAGTTGCGCGTTACCTGGGCCGAACAACTCACCACGACTGCAGCGCAGCAGGTCTTCCCGAGTAAAGGCGTTTTGTTTGGTCATGCGAGCTCCTCAATAGTCCATGCGGCAGGGTGGGGCGAATCTTCCCGGCCGATCGAAGCGTTCATGCCTCGAGTCAGCAGCCTACTCATAGACTATTGCGTTGTGGTGAAAGTCACAGCACCAAGGACATGAATGTACACTTGTGCACTGAAATTATTATTCAAGCCCCTTTTCGGGCCTGTTCGGGTGCCTAAGACTGCCGCACTTTCGTGTTTCACGCCAGTCGCAGATAGCCGAAAGGCCTGCACTACTGCACCCAACGCTGCAGAATTTGCTGTAGATCCGTGCGTTTGAAGGGCTTGGCCAGGTAATCGTTCATTCCCGCCGATAAACAGGCTTCACGGTCGCCCTGCAAGGCATTGGCCGTCAGCGCGATGATCGGCACGTCAGCACAGCCGGGTAGTTGGCGAATCTGTCGGGTGGCTTCGTAGCCGTCGATGACCGGCAGTCGGCAGTCCATCAGAATCGCGTCGAAACTCCGGCTCTTGGCGCTACGCACCGCTTGTGCACCATCGGTGACGACGCTCACAGTAAAGCCCAGACTGCGCAACATTGCTTCGACAACGGTGCGATTGACCGCGTTGTCCTCCACCAGCAGCACATCACGACCTTCGCCGTGGTCATTGCCGGTATGTCCTCGTGGCGTCAGCACCGGCAGTGGCTGCTTATACAGAGCCAAAGGGATTTCCAGGGTGAACACCGAGCCAACGCCTTCTTCGCTCTGAGCGCGCAAGGTGCCGCCCATCCGCTCAGCCAGAGTGCGGGCAATCGGCAGGCCCAGTCCAGTGCCGCCGTAACGTCTTGAAATAGAACTGTCGGCCTGCTGGAATGCATTGAACATTAATTCCAGGCTTTCGGCCGGGATGCCGATCCCGGTGTCGCGCACGGTGCAGGTGAACCACAGCAGTTCGTGATCCAGGGACTGCCACTGCGGTTCGATCGTGACGCGGCCCCGTTCGGTGAACTTCAGCGCGTTGCCGACCAGATTGACCAGAATCTGCCGAATCCGCGTCGGATCGCCCTGAACCTGCAGGGCGCGCATGTCCTCGGGTACCTGCAGTTGTAGTTCTAGCCCGCGTTGCACCGCGCTGTGCTGGAACGACTGGGCGCAACTGCCGATCAGGTCCGCGAGGTTGAATGGAATGTGCTCCAGCTCCAGTTCCGAACGCTCGATGCGCGAGAAATCGAGAATGTCGTTGATCACTTTGAGCAGGTGTTCGGTGGACTCCGAGGCCAGCGCCGCGTACTCGATCTGCTCCTCAGTCATCTCCGTGGTTTCCAGCAGTTGCAGCATGCCCAGCACGCCATTCATAGGCGTGCGTAATTCGTGACTCATCATCGCGAGGAAATCGGATTTGGCGTTGTTGGCCTTTTCCGCTTCCTCGCGGGTCTGGATCAATTGCGCCATGGCCTGATGCTGTTCGCGACTGGCTTGCTCAAGGCCTTGGGCAAGGTTATTGATGTGCTGCGACAGGGCGCCCAGTTCAGTGTCGTCGACAATCGGCAGGGGCGTTTTGTAGTCGCCTTTCTGAATCGCCTTGACGGCGTTGCCGATGTCGTGGATCGGTTGCGACAGGCTGCCGGCCAGGCGCCGAGCCAGTAAAAATGTAAACAGCAGAGCGAACAAGGCGAGGATCCCGGCCTTGAAGAGGATTTCCTGTTGGCGCTGGTTGAAGGCGTCATTGGACAGGCCGACGATCACCCGGCCCAGATAATCCTCGCCCGGCGCGCTGGCGACGGTGCGGCTGTTCTGGAAAAAGTCATTGTTGAGCGCGATGCGTTGCAGGCGCACCGGTGCCTGGAACACTTCGACCTGATGCGAGCGGTGGTGGGCTTCCGACGGTTGTTCGACGTACACCAGAATCCGGTTGGCTCTGTCCTGCACTTCCAGAAAGCGTACGTTGGGCGTGGCCAGGGTGGCCTTGAGCAAACTCTCGAGCACCTCGTTGTTGCCCGAAATGACCCCGTATTCGGTGGCCGGCGCCAGTTGATTGGCGATCAGCTGACCGGTGTGATTGAGTTCCTGACGCAGGTCCTGGATTCGCACGAAGGTGAAAAAACTGATCAGCAGCAACGTCAGCAGCAGGGCCGGGCCGAGGCTGATGATCTGGGTGCGGGTATTGATGTCCCAACCGCGACGGAAGGTCATGGGCGGCGTTCTCCTTCGGCCAGCTGTGTTGCGACAGAGGCTTCATTCATCGGTTCAATACTTAGTGAACGAGCCACTTGCGGGTTGCTTAAGACCTTGAAGTGTTGCGGATAAAGCGCGCGCGGCCAGGTGCTCGAAGGGCGGTCGAGCAGTTCGTCGAGAATCTTCAGCCAATCGTTCTGGTCGCTGTAAGTACTGGCCAGACTGCCGGCCCTGACAAAGGCTGCGTTGGGGCCGATCAGTGCCAGTTGCCGCGCATAGCTGCTGAGCAGCAGGTTTTTCACGGTTTTCGGGTTGTACAGATCAGGGTCGTCCAGGCCCAGCAGCACATCGCTGTTTTTCAGCAGGGCCTGCAAGGGGCGGCTGTCATTGGTGTTATCCCAACGCTCGGTGACCACTTCAAGGCCCAGGGGCAGGGCGGCCTGACGCACTTCCTTCAACAAGAATTCGCTGTGGCTGTCGAAAAGCACGCCGACCCGTCGAGCCTCAGGCAGGAGCAGTCGGGTCAGGCGCAACTGTCGATCCAGCGGAGGATCGCTCCAGAGCAGGCTGAGGTGCGTGGGCATTTCATTGCCCAAGCGTTGGCGGGCTTGCAGACGGCTGATGCGCAGAACCAGCGTTGCAGGGCCCTGAGCGTCTTGCAGACGCCAGTCGAGGCTCGGCAAGTCGAGCAGAATCAGGCGGGTGTCGACGGGCAGTTGGCCTGGCGCCGGTAGGCTGGCGACAGGCTGGAAGCGCACGCTGTCGGTGGGGCGCAGCTCGCTGAGGGCCTGGACGAAAGACTGCATGCCGGGACTGTCCTCGGCACCGGTCAGCAGAATGTCAGCGGCCCGTGCCGGCAGATTGCATAGCAGCCCGGTAAACACCAGGCACAACCCGGCCAGCAGGCAGCCAAGGGTTGGCGTCTTCGGTGGCGGGCGATGCGGCATCTTAAAACTCCAGCTCCGCGCTGAAGTAGAGCACCCGGCGATCGTCGTAGTTGTTGTCGACGAAGGTGGTGGGCTGATTGTCGAGGCGTTGCTGGAGGATCCCGGCCAGTTCCAGATTGGCCTTGCCCAAACCAATGCGTTTGGCGATGCGGGTGTCGACCCGTTCGAAGCGATAACCGTTGAGGGCGTCGGCACCATAGTAGAAAAGCGCACTGTTCCAGCCCTGGCCCCAACTGCGTAGCCAACCAGCGGAGCCGCTGTTGCGCGCGGTCTGTTGTGCATCCAGCGGGTTGCTGGCCTCGGCATCGACGTAGGCATAAGTCAGGCGCAGACGATCGGCGCTGCTGACGCGCCAATCCAGCTGGGTTTCAGTTCCGCTGAAGCGCGAGCTGTTCGAGTTGCTGGCGATGTATTGGTTGTTACGCAACGGTTCGCTGATCATGCCGGTGATTTCGTCGTAAAACAGCTTCACGTCGACCGCCAGCCCCCACTCTGCGAAGTAGCCGTTGTAGCCCAACTCTCTGGAGCGCATGCGTTCCTGTTCGAGGTCGCCCGGGCCGCGGGTCTTGACGAAATAACGGGCGCTGGACTGGCCGTAGGCGCTGGGCTTCAGGTTGGTCACCTGATAACTCCAGTTGACGTTGTTCTCGAACATGTCCGGTGAACGGATGGCTTCCGAATACACCGCGCGCAAGCCGTGGCGCGGGTTGATCAGGTAATTGACCGCCACCCGTGGGGTCAGTGAGTTACCGGTCAATTGTGTGTCTTCGTACATCGCACCGCCCTGCAGCAACCAGTGCTCGGTGGCGCGCCACTCGAGTTGGCCGAACGCCCGCCAGGTGGTGTCGTCGAGCGTGCCATTGAAGTAGGTCTCGGAATTGGCCCGGTCGTAACGATAGTTCATGCCGCTGACCAGCCGCAGACTGTCGGACAGGCTGAGCGTGTCTTGCAGTTCGAGGTCGTAGCGCGATTCCCGGGCGCTCTGGTCAATGTCGCCGCAGAGGGTTTGCCGGGCGCCGTCTTGCCATTGCCTCAGTACCTGATTGCCCAGCGCACGCTCAGCCGCGGTCCCTGCCGGTGCGCCGGAAACGGTGTAGCGGTCCATGTTGCGCGCCAGACGTTCGGTGTAGTTCGGGTTGAGTTGCCACAGTTGGGTCAGCTCCGGGCTGAACGAGATCTCGGCATCGCAGGCACGCCAGGTCTGCTGGCGATCCCAGTGTTGGGCCGAGCCTTGAATATAAAGGCTGTGATCGGGATTGATGTCCAGGTTCCAGCGCAGCGAGCCGGCATAGTCCTTGGCGATGACGTCGGAATTGTTCCCCGCGGCGGTAATCCCTGAGAACACCGGACGGTAGGTATAGGGCCGCTGGTTAGTCCCGTCCTTGGCATTCAGTTGCCAGTCGATGCTCTGGTTTTCATTGAGCATCTGGCTGACGGCGAGGCTGAAGCGGTTCAAGCGACGACTGTCGCGGTAATCGGCGCCGGTGCGATCCGAGTCGAAGCCGTCGTCTTGTTGGCCGGACAATGACAGCCGCAAGTCGCCGCTGTCCCAGCCCATGCCCTGGCTGGCATAGAAATCGTTGATACCGCGCTGGCCACGGGTGACTTTCAGCCGCGTGCCGTGGCTGTCGGCCGGTTTGCGGGTGATGATATTGACCACCGCCATCAGTGCGTTGGCGCCGTAGCTGACGGTGTTCGGGCCACGGAAAACCTCGATGCGCTCGATGTCTTCCATGGCCACCGGAATATCACTCCAGTCCACCGTGGCCAGGCCTGCGCGGTACACCGAGCGGCCGTCGATCAATACTTGCATGCGTCGCGCTTCGCTGGCCTTGGTGCCGTGGTAGTTCACCGCCGCCTGATTGCCGCTGATATTACCGACCATCATTCCCGGCACCAGCCGCAGCAACTCGCTGATGTCCCGCGCGCCGCTGGCACTGATCAGTTCGCTGTCGATCACCGTCATGCTCCCCGGCACGGCCGCAGGCGACTGCTTCAGGCGCGTCGCCGTCAGCACTTGCGGCAACGGATCATTGTCGAGAAACAGATCGTCGGCCAGCAATGGCGAGCTGAAGATCAGCGCCAGTACCATCGGCGAGCGAGGGCAGGGAAAGCCAAAAGACACGGCACGGCCTTGATAGCGATTAGTTGGCGCGCATGTTAACCGAGCGCAAAGACTTTTCCAGTCACGTTGTGGGCATTTTCCTCGGTTTTCTTGGTCTTCTTCCTACAAGTGTCGGTAATTGATGCTGGGGCTGGCCGCGACCGGGCCGCTCCGTATAATGCCGGCATCGCCACTGGTATGGATTAACGGATTGCATATGACTGAACAGCGCCCAATTGCGGTCCTGGGAGGCGGAAGTTTTGGTACCGCCGTGGCTAATCTGCTGGCCGAGAATGGGCATCAGGTCCGGCTGTGGATGCGAGACCCCGAACAGGCCGAGGCCATTCGGGTCAATCGCGAGAACCCGCGTTACCTCAAAGGCATCAAGATTCTTCCGGCGGTGGAAGCGGTCACGGACCTGCAAGCCACCTTGGAGGCCTGCGACCTGTGCTTCGTCGCGCTGCCGTCCAGCGCGCTGCGCTCGGTGCTGGTCCCTCACGCCGAGCGTTTGAGCGGCAAATTGCTGGTGAGCCTGACCAAAGGCATCGAGGCTCACACCTTCAAGCTGATGAGCGAGATTCTCGAAGAGATCGCCCCACAAGCGCGCATCGGCGTACTGTCTGGCCCGAATCTGGCTCGTGAAATCGCCGAACACGCGCTGACCGCCACGGTGGTCGCCAGTGAAGACGAAGAACTTTGCCAACGGGTTCAGGAAGCGCTGCATGGCAAGACCTTTCGTGTGTACGCCAGCGCTGACCGCTTTGGCGTGGAATTGGGCGGGGCGTTGAAAAACGTTTACGCGATCATCGCCGGCATGGCGGTGGCGCTGGGCATGGGTGAAAACACCAAGAGCATGCTGATCACCCGGGCGCTGGCGGAAATGACCCGCTTCGCGGTGAATCAAGGCGCCAACCCGATGACGTTCCTTGGGCTGGCGGGCGTGGGCGACTTGATCGTGACGTGCTCGTCGCCGAAAAGCCGAAACTATCAGGTCGGGTTTGCCCTCGGTCAGGGTTTGAGCCTTGAGGATGCGGTGACGCGTCTTGGTGAAGTCGCCGAAGGCGTGAACACCCTGAAGGTGCTCAAGGCCAAGGCGCAGGAAGCGGGCGTGTATATGCCGCTGGTCGCCGGATTGCATGCCATCCTCTTTGAAGGGCGCACGCTGGAGCAGGTCATCGGTCTACTGATGCGTGCCGAGCCTAAAACCGACGTCGACTTTATCTCCACCAGCGGTTTCAACTAAACACCCCATCTACAGGGCAGGGAGCAAGACATGAATGATCCGAAAGTAGAAGCCAAGTACGAATCCATCCTGCTGCGGGTGCTGTGGATGATTGTCTATGTGCTGGTCTGGCAAGTGGCGCAATTGATCCTCGGTGCGGTGGTATTGGTGCAGCTGATCTATCGTTTGATTTATGGCGCACCGAGCGCCAGCCTGATGAACTTCGGCGACAGCCTGAGCCAGTTTCTGGCGCAGATCGGTCGTTTCGGCAGCTTTCACAGCGACCAGAAGCCTTGGCCGTTCGCCGACTGGCCGACGCCGCGTACACCGGAAGGTGAAGCTCCGCACGTTGTGGCGCCAGCACCGCATCCGGCCCGAGATGAGGAGCCAAAACTATGAAACTCTGGGTATTGCGTCATGGCGAAGCCGAACCTCACGGCACTCGTCCGGACTCCGAGCGGGCATTGACCGTCAAGGGGCGTGAAGAGGTGTTGCGCACTGCCGCCCAATTGATCGGAAAGCCGCTCACCGCCATTTATTCCAGCCCTCTTCTGCGAGCGCAGGAGACGGCAGAAATTGTGCGTACGGCGCTGGGTTTCGTGCCCGAGATTCGCACGGTCGACTGGCTGACCCCGGATACTGATCCGGACAAAGTGGCGGAGCAGCTTGTATCGGTGAGTGATGTCCTGCTGGTCAGTCACAATCCGCTGGTGGGCAACCTGCTGAGCTATCTGCAGCACGGCGCTGGCTATCCACCGGAAAAAGTCAGCACCGCCGGGCTGGCCGAGCTGGAGAACAATGAACTGCTGATCGGGTCGATGAAGCTCAACGGCATCAAGCACCCATAGTTCCCGACGAACCCGGGCTAATGTGGGAGCGGGCTTGCTCGCGAAGGCGGTGTGTCAGGCAACAATGGTGTCGACTGATACGCCCTCTTCGCGAGCAAGCTCGCTCCCACAGGTTAAGTGTCGCTCCTGATTTTTTTGTGTGAAATAGTCAACCAAGCACTTGCTTGGTTGACTACGCTTGCTCCAGACAAAAAATAAAGGAGCAAGTCGCATGTCTGCTGCTTCCCGTTTGCCATTGGACGCCTTCTACGAGCGTGAAGCCCGTCATCCCCGCCAGCGCTTTCTGGTCCAGCCAATGGGGGGCGGCCAGGTCGAAACGCTGACCTGGGCCGACGTCGGCCATCAGGCGCGCTGTGCCGCCCACTGGCTACGGGCTCGCGAATTGCCACAAGGCAGCCATATCGCGCTGATCTCGAAAAATTGCGCCCACTGGATCATCGCCGACCTGGCGATCTGGATGGCCGGGCACGTCTCGGTGCCGCTATATCCCAATCTGACCGCCGATTCCGTGGCTCAGGTACTCAATCACTCCGAAGCCGCGCTGGTGTTCATTGGCAAGCTGGATGACTGGCCGGGCATGTCCACTGGGGTCAACCCCGACCTGCCGACCATCAGCCTGCCGCTGTGTCCGGCCGGCACTTTCGATTTCAGCTGGGCCGATCTGCAGCGCAGTTCGCCGATTCAGGACGACCCCAAACCCTTCGCCGATCAACTGGCGACCATCATCTACACCTCCGGCACCACGGGCCAACCCAAAGGCGTGATGCACAGTTTCGGCACCTTGGGATTTGCCACCACCCGCGGCACGCAGTTATTCGGCCTGAATGAGTCGGATCGCCTGCTGTCCTACCTGCCGCTGTGCCACGTCGCCGAGCGGATGTTCGTCGAGTTGGCGTCGATCTACACCGGGCAAACAGTATTTTTTGCCGAGAGCCTCGACACTTTTCTCACTGATTTAAAACGTGCCCGGCCCACCGCGCTATTCGGTGTGCCGCGGATCTGGACCAAATTCCAGATGGGCGTTTACAGCAAGATCCCGGCTAAACGCCTCGACTTTCTGCTCGGCTTGCCCTTCATCGGCAAACGGGTAGGGCACAAAGTCCTCGCCGGGCTGGGGCTGGACGCCTTGCGCATCGCCTTGTCCGGTGCTGCGCCCGTGCCGCAGACCTTGTTGCGCTGGTACCAAAAACTGGGGCTGGATGTGCTGGAGGTGTATGGCATGACCGAAAGTTGCGGTTATTCCCACATCGGCCTGCCGGGTCAGAACAAACCCGGCTGGATCGGTAAGCCATGCCCGGAAGTCGAAGTGCGCATCGAGCCGTCTGGTGAAGTATTGGTGCGCAGCGGCGCGACCATGCTCGGCTATTTCAAGGAACCTGAGAAAACTGCCGAAGCCATCACCGAAGACGGTTTCCTGCGCACCGGTGACAAGGGCGAGGAAGACGCCGAAGGCAACCTGCGCCTGACCGGGCGCCTGAAGGAAATCTTCAAAACCAGCAAAGGCAAATACGTTGCCCCGGCACCGATTGAAAATCGCCTGGCGGTGCATGCGCGGATCGAACAAGTGTGCGTGGTTGGCGATGGGCTGAGCGCACCACTGGGGTTGTGCGTGCTGTCGGCGGTCGGTCAGCAGGACGCGAAGGGGTCGGCTCGGGCGGGTTTGCATTCGAGTCTGGAAAAACTGCTGGAGGAGGTCAACGGCGTTCTCGACAGGCATGAGCGCTTGCGCCGGTTGGTAGTGGTCAAGGACAGTTGGGCGGTGGAAAACGGCTTCCTGACACCGACCCTGAAGATCAAGCGCAACATGATCGAAGCGGCTTACGGTGCTCGGTTTGCAGAATGGAGCGAGCGCAGCGAGGCGGTGCTGTGGCAGGATTGAGCCACGAACAACTCCAACAAAGGAACGTAACGATGAGTCTGTGGCGCACCACTCCCAACGTCGAGCAGTTGAACGCAATCCAGAAAAACACCATCGGCGAAGTGCTGGATATTCGCTTCGAAGCCTTCGATGACGAGTCCCTGACCGCAAGCATGGTCATCGACCATCGCACGCACCAGCCCTATGGTTTGTTGCACGGCGGCGCCTCCGTGGTGCTGGCCGAAACCGTTGGCTCGATGGCCAGTTACCTGTGCATCGACGCCAGCAAGTTTTATTGCGTGGGCCTGGAAATCAACGCCAATCATTTGCGCGGCCTGCGCAGTGGGCGAGTGACGGCGGTGGCCAAGGCGATTCACATTGGCCGCACGACCCATGTCTGGGATATCCGCTTGAGCAGCGACGAGGGCAAAGCCAGTTGTGTGTCGCGGTTGACCATGGCGGTGGTGCCGGTGGGGGAGAATCCGCCGGCGCGTTGAAGCAGCAAGATCAAAAGATCGCAGGCTTCGGTAGGAGCTGCCGAAGGCTGCGATCTTTTGATCTTTTAATTTTGGCGGCGACATCTCCTACCACCATTCCTGGCAGTTATGGTCATTGCTGTAGGACATGGTCTTACGGACAATCAACCCCCGTTCTCGCTCATGGATTTGCAGGTATGTCGCAACAGATATTTTTCGCCCACGCCAATGGCTTTCCTTCGGGGACCTACGGCAAGTTGTTCGTGGCGCTGGCGCCCGAGTATCAGGTGACGCATCTGGAGCAGCACGCCCACGACCCGCGCTTTCCGGCGGACGACAACTGGAACAATCTGGTGGATGAGCTGCTTCATCACCTCAAGCAGCAACCGGAACCGGTCTGGGGCGTCGGTCACTCCTTTGGCGGCGTGCTGCACCTGCACGCCGCCTTGCGTTGCCCTGAGCTGTATCGCGGCGTGGTAATGCTCGATTCGCCGGTGCTGACCCGCGCCGATCAATGGGTGATCCGGGCCGCCAAGCGCTTCGGTTTCATCGATCGGCTGACCCCCGCCGGCCGTACGTTGGGACGACGGGAAGAGTTTGCCGATCTGGACTCAGCCCGCCTGTATTTCGCCGGTAAAACCCTGTTTCGTGGCTTCGATCCGGAATGCTTCGAGGCTTATCTTCAACATGGTTTGCACAATGTCGGTGGCAAGTTGCGCCTGCGTTTCGACCCGGCCACGGAAATCAGCATCTACCGTGGCGTGCCCCACACCAGCCCCGGTCGGGCACGGCAGTTGAAAGTGCCGCTGGCGGTGGTTCGCGGGCACAAAAGCCGTGTGGTGATGCGCCATCACGCCCGTTCCGTCGGGCGCATGCCCTTGGGCGAATCCTTGACCATGCCCGGCGGGCACATGTTTCCCCTCGAACGTCCACAAGACACGGCCACGCTGCTGAAGAATCTGTTCAGTCGCTGGGACGGTCGCAGCCAACAGGATTGCGCATGAACAGCGTCGTCGAAGAAGTTCGCCTGAGCCTGCCGCATATCGAGTTGGCGGCGCACTTGTTCGGGCCCGAGGACGGCTTGCCGGTGATCGCCTTGCACGGCTGGCTGGACAACGCCAACAGCTTTGCGAGGTTGGCACCGAAGCTCAAGGGTTTGCGCATCATCGCGCTGGATATGGCCGGGCATGGTCACTCGGGGCATCGGCCAAATGGCGCCGGTTACGCGCTGTGGGACTACGCCCACGATGTGCTGCAAGTGGCCGAGCAGTTGGGGTGGAAACGTTTTGCACTGCTGGGGCATTCCCTGGGGGCGATCGTCTCGCTGGTGCTGGCCGGGTCGTTGCCGGAGCGGGTGACTCATCTGGCCTTGATCGACGGCATCATTCCTCCTACAGACAAAGGCGAAAACGCTGCCGAGCGCATGGGCATGGCCCTGCAAGCGCAGCTGGATCTGCGGGACAAACGCAAACCGGTCTACAACACCCTCGATCGCGCCATCGAAGCACGAATGAAAGGCTTGGTGGCGGTCAGTCGCGAAGCCGCCGAACTGCTGGCCCAGCGTGGCTTGATGCCGGTGCCGGGCGGTTATACCTGGCGCACCGACAACCGCCTGACCCTTCCATCGCCGCTACGTCTGACCACTGAACAGGCGATGGCCTTCGTCCAGCGTGTCAGTTGTCCTGCACATCTGGTGGTCGCGGCTGACGGCATGCTCGCCAAACATCCCGAGTTGCTGGAACGTCTACCCTTTAGCCGTGAACAGTTGCCTGGCGGCCATCATTTGCACCTGAATGACGAACCCGGTGCCGACCTTGTCGCAGACTGTTTCAATCGGTTCTTCGCCGTTCCTTGACTTGCGCCCGGCAACTGTCGAGGCTGGGCGGGTTGAAATGGGAGACAACCATGATAGATCTGTACACCGCTGCGACCCCGAATGGCCACAAGGTCTCTATCGTGCTCGAGGAACTCGGCCTGCCCTATACGGTGCATGCCTTGAGTTTCGACAAAAAGGAACAGAAGTCCCCGGACTTCCTCAAGATCAATCCCAATGGCCGGATTCCGGCGATTGTCGACCGTGCCAATGGCGATTTCGCCGTGTTCGAGTCCGGCGCGATCCTGATTTACCTCGCCGAGATGACCGGCAAACTGCTGCCCCAGGACCCCAAGGGGCGCTCGGTGGTGTTGCAGTGGCTGATGTTCCAGATGGGTGGGATCGGGCCGATGCAGGGCCAGGCCAACGTGTTTTTCCGTTACTTCCCGGAAAAACTCCAAGGCGCCATCGACCGTTATCAACATGAAACCCGGCGCTTGTATGAAGTGCTCGACACGCGTCTGCAAGCCGTAGAGTTTCTGGCGGGCGAATACAGCATTGCCGACATTGCCACTTTTCCGTGGGTTCGTGGCCATGAATGGTCCGGTGTCGCGGTGGATGGCTTGTCAGCCCTGCAGCGCTGGATGGCGACCATGGAGGCGCGCCCTGCGATCCAACGCGGTTTACTGGTGCCCGAGCGCATCGATGACGACAGTGTCATCAAGGGTGCCCAGGCCATGCTGATTCGATGAGTCTCTCCATGCGTTCACTCACTCTGCTGGCGCTGTGTTGTTTCAGTCCTCTTTTATTTGCCGCTGATATCCCTGGCAGTCAGGACCTGCCGATCGTGCCGCGTATGGCCGATGCGCAGATCGTCGACTATCGCCCGGCTGTCGAGCTTGAGCGGATCTACCCGCTGGGTTCTATCCGCAAGATCAGTGGTCAGTTGCGCTTTGACGGCCAAGTCACCGCCCGGGGTCAAACCACCTCGGTGACCTACGAATTACCACCGGAGCATTCCTCTACCGATGCCTTCACCAACGCTCGCGAAGCCTTGCAAAAGCAGGGCGCCGAGTTGTTGTTCTGGTGCCAGGCCCGGGATTGTGGCGAAAGCAGCCTGTGGGCCAATGAAGTCTTCGGTAATGCCAAATTGTATGGCGCCGATAATCAGCAGGCTTATTTGCTGTTGCGTCTGGCGGCCCCTCAAGACAATACGCTCGTGGCGCTTTACAGCATCACGCGCGGTAATCGCAGGGCTTATCTGCACGTCGAACAGTTCGATGCCACGGCGCCGCTGGGTGATTTGCTGCCAACTTCCGCGACCTTGCTGCGGCAGCTCAAGAGCACCGGTGAACTTGATTTTCCCAAACTCGACGGTGACCCTGACGACACCTGGCTGCGTTTGATTTCCCGAGGCCTGAACCTGGACACCACATTGCGCGTCAATGTTTCGGGGCCCAATGCTGAAGCCTGGCGCCAGGCGCTGATCGGCCAAGGCGTACGGTCGGCACGGATGGAAACCGGCAACGTCGAAGGCTCTGGCCTGCACTTCGAGCTGTTGCGGTAAGCTTCATTGGGCGAACGTGTTCTGCGCATTCGCCTACTCTTCGTTGACTGACTTTTTCGTCTGACTTTTTTCGGGATCATACATGCCCAATAACGATCGGCTGTTGGTGCAGATTCTGCTCCTGGTGCTGTTTGGCGCGAGCTTCTGGGTAATGGCGCCGTTCTGGTCGGCGCTGTTCTGGGGGGCGGTGCTGGCGTTTGCCAGTTGGCCGCTGATGCGTTTGTTGACCCGTTGGCTCAATGGCCGTGAATCCCTGGCGGCGCTGTTACTGACGTTGGGCTGGATGTTGTTGGTGGCAGCACCGCTAGTGTGGCTGGGCTTCAACCTGGCGGATCATGTACGCGATGCCACGGTGTTCATCAAGGATGTGCAAGTCGACGGTCTGCCTGAAGCACCGACCTGGCTGGGCAGTATTCCCTTGGTCGGCGAGCGGTTGGTGGGTATCTGGAACAGCATCGATCAGCAAGGCGCAGCGATGATGCTGGCGATCAAGCCTTATCTGGGGCAGGTCGGTAACTGGTTGCTGGCGCGCAGTGCACAGATTGGCGGTGGCATCCTCGAGCTGACGTTGAGTATTGTCTTTGTGTTCTTTTTCTACCGGGACGGTCCGCGGTTGGCGGTGTTTGTCCATGGGTTGCTGGAACGGCTGATTGGCGACCGCGCCGGGTATTACATAGACCTGGTGGCGGGCACGGTGCAGCGGGTGGTCAATGGGGTGATCGGTACGGCGGCGGCTCAGGCCGTGCTGGCGTTGATCGGTTTCCTGATTGCCGGCGTGCCTGGGGCGCTGGTGCTGGGGATTGTGACGTTTTTGCTGAGTCTGATTCCGATGGGGCCGCCGTTGGTGTGGATTCCGGCCACGGCGTGGTTGGCCTGGAAGGGTGAGTACGGGATGGCGGTGTTCCTCGGGATCTGGGGTACGTTCATCATCAGCGGAGTCGACAACGTACTTAAGCCGTACCTGATCAGTCGGGGCGGGAATTTGCCGTTGGTGATTGTGCTGCTTGGGGTGTTTGGCGGGTTGATTGCGTTCGGGTTTATCGGTCTGTTCATCGGCCCGACGTTGTTGGCCGTGGCTTACAGCCTGCTGACCGATTGGAGCAAGAGTCAGGCTCGGGTCGAGGATCGCCGGCCCTGAGGCGCTGGCACTGAACACCTTTGGGGGGCGAGCTTGCTCGCGATGAACGATGACGCGGTGTATCTGATCATGCGGGCCTTGCGACTCACATCGGCTCCGGTGGCCCAATCAGTCTTCCCATCACCCCAAACAACCCCAGCTCCCGAATCGCTTCCAGTTCCCCCTGCGTTTCCACCATCTCGGCAATCAACGGCAAATCAATGCTGTTGGTTGCCCGGAAAATCGCCTCGATGAACAGGCGTTTGTCAGTCTGTTCATCGATGCCCCGAATATAGGCTCCGTCGATTTTCAGGTAAGCCAGCCCCAACTGCGTCAGGTTACCGATCTGGTTGAAGCTACCGCCGAAGTGCTGCAGCCCGATGCGATAACCGGTGTTGAGCAGACTGTGGCTCAGACGTTGCAGTTCTTCGGGGGGCGGCAGTTGGCGTTCGTCGATTTCCAGGGTCAGCAGTGGCGCGAGTTCCGGCAGTGATTCCAGCAGATCGAGAATTTGTTGCAGCTGCGCTTGATCGCGCAGGGTGCTGCCGGAGAGGCTCAACGCGAGTGGCCAACGGTTGGCGGCCAGATATTCGAGAGTGGTTTCGAGCATCACCAGATCGAATCGTGCCGACCAGCCAAGGCGCTCGATCCACGGCAGGAAATGTCCGGCGGCGATCGCGTCGCCTTGCGGGTCGAGCAGGCGCGCGAGGACTTTGTGATGCAACACCTGGCTGGTATCGGCGCACTGCACCACCGGTTGAAAATACAGCTGCATCTTACCCTCGGTCAGCGCGTCGTCGATCCAGCTGCGCCAATCGTGTTGGGACTGGTTCGGCGCGGTATCGGAATGGGTCATGTGTATCCACGGCCGCTCGGGGTGTTGCCGGGCCTGGGTCAGCGCTTGATCGAGGCGCAGCAGCACGTCGTTCGCCGGTTCGCCGGGGTGATAGGCGACCACGCCCAGATGTGCCACGGGCATGCAGTCGCTGGCACCGGTCAGGCGCAGGTTTTCCAGGGTGGCGCTGATTTCGGAAGCCAGGCGTGCAGCATCCTTGCTGTCCAGGCCCGGGGTCAGCAAGCTGAATTCGCCACCGCGATTGCGCGCCGCGAGCCAGGTTCGACGTTCTGGTGGCAGCGTCAGGCGTTTGAGCAATTCGCCGACGGCGCCAATCAGGGCATCGGTGCGCTGACCGCCCAGACGTTGGTTGAGGCCGATCAGGTCATTGATCCGCAGCATGAGCAAATGGCCGTCGCGGCTTTGCTCGGAAACCAGTAATTGGTCGGCCAGTTGTTCATCCAGCAAGCGCCGGTTGGCCAGGCCCGTGAGGTTGTCCTGATAAGATTCGGAGCGCAGTTTTTCGCTGCGCGCGGCTTCTTCGGCGAACAACGCTTTGAGCTTCTCGACCATTTGGTTCATGGCCAGCACCACGCGTTTGAGTTCCGGTGTGCGCGGCAGTTTCGGCAAACTGCGAAACTCGCGTTTGCTGATGGCTTCAGCCTGTTTGACCATGTTGTCGAGCGGGCGCAATTGCCGGCGCAACAGCCAGCCACCAAATACCGCGCTAAGTAACCCGCAAATCAGCAACCAGATCAGGCTGCCGAGGGTACTGTCCCAGAGTTTGGCCAAGGCGAATTGCGGATTGCTCAGCACTTCGACCCGAGCCGCTTGCTCCCAGCCACGCATGATCAGCGCATCGCCACCCTGTGGACGCAGGTCAACCAGACTGACGAACCAGCCGGGAACACCCTCGATTTGCGGCGGTGCGCTGCGTTCCACCAACACTTGTTCATCCACAATATTGACGACCCGGATGCTGCTGAAATAACCACTGTCGAAAATCGAGCTGACCATCAACTCGATCATCGCCGGGTCATCGATCTGTGCAGTCAATGACAAGCCCAGCGCCGTGGCGGCGTCCTGGGCGTGGGAGCGCAACTGGCTGAGCGTCTGTTCGCGAGAGCTTTCCAGGCTGACAAAAAAACTGCCGCCGAAGGCCACCAGCAAGAACAGGCAAATGGCGAGAAACAACTGTTTACGCAGTGACATAAACGCTCCTTGCAGTAGCGGCTAGCCTTCGCCCACGGCGAACCCTTCAAATTGCATTTTTTTCAACACGTCTTGCCAGCGCGACAGTTTTTTCGAGTCGCTGCTGCGTTTGCCACCATGGGCTCCCGGCAAGTACAGGCCTTCGGCGTTAAAGGCGTACACCGGCAACAGGTCTTTGCGTTGGGACGCGGGGCGGATCTCCCCGGTCAGATTGTCCAGCACCAGCGGGTCGGCCGTGGGGCTGCTGTAGAAGGTCAACACCATGTGCGCCTGGTTCTGGGTCAGGGCCTTGACGTAGGTGATGCGCAGTTTCTCGCTGGGAATGCCTAGGTGACGCAGGCTGAAATATTTCGCCAGGGCGTAGTCCTCGCAGTCGGCGGCGCCCTTGATCAAGGATTCGACGGGCGTGGCCCAGTAATCGGTCTGACGCCAGATACGCGTGTCGTCCTGAAAGCTCAGTTGTTGATTGAAGAAGCGATTGACCGCGTTCAGTTGTTCGCGCTCAGGCTGGTTGCGTTCGCTTTGCAGCATTTGACTCCAGGCCTCGATCCGTCCCCGGGCCAGGCCAAGGGGGGCGTAGCGTTTTTCGGCCGTTTGCAGAATCTGCGCAAAGTCCCAGTCGGCCCATACGCTGCCCAACCCTGCCAGCAGAAAACTCGTCAGCAGCAGCCATCCGCCGAACCGAAGTCGGAGCGTTGACCATCCTGGACTACGCGGACTGCGGGACATGTCTGGCTGCTCGGGTGCAGATGTCTGAAGTCTAGGCGGTGTTTTCAGCGAGGAAGGGCAGGTCGTCGGACGAAAGACGCAGAGTCGATGATCGTTCCCACGGGGACCGTGGGAACGATCAATCTCAAGATTTGTGCAGGGTTTTCTGCTTGAGGATATAAACCGTCACCAGCACTGCACTGGTCAGCATGAACCCGCGCGCCCACGGCAGGGGCACCAGATAGCAGGAAAGCAGGATGCTCGCCCACATCAATCCGATGGCGTAGACCTTGCCCTTGAGCGGAATGCCATTGCCGCTCAGGTAGTCGCGAACCCACGGCCCCAGCCGTGGATGTTCAACCAGCCACTGATAGAAACGCGGCGAGCTGCGGGCGAAACAGGCGGCCGCCAGCAACAGGAACGGTGTGGTGGGCAGCACCGGCAGGAAAATCCCGATCACCCCCAGCGCTACGCTCAGCCAGCCGATGGCCAGCAGGACGTAGCGCAACATCAGGGGGCGGTTGCCTATGGGGTTGTCCATAGGCAAAACCTTAGTGGTGACGTGGCTTGAGAATCGCCGGTTTTTCGTCTGGCGCCTGGCACAGCAGGTACAGCGCGGTCAGGGCTTCCGGGATCTGCACGATCATGTCGTCCATCAGGTTGGCGTCTTTGGCGATGTCTTCGAACTCTGGCTGTTCGTCGAACAGACCGGAACCGACCATGATCGGCAGCAGCATTTCGCTGACTTCGTCTTCGGCGGTTTCGAACCAGGCGGCTTCGCGCAGGAATACGCCTTCCATGAAACCGATGCACCAGCCGCGCAGGTCGGAGTCATCCGGCTCTTCGCCCAAGTCCAGGTCACACGGCAGCTCGAACTCTTCGTCGGACGCCAGTTGGCGGGCGATGTGCGCCTTGAGCAACAGCAGGGTGGATTCGATCGCTTCACGCTCGGTGTCGTCGGCGTAATGCGGCTCTTCGGCGAAGAGTGCGTCGATCCATTCACGGTCGGGAACGCTTTCGGAACAGATCGACAGCGCGGTGAGGTAGCCGTGGGCGGCCACGTAGTCCAGCGCCTCGTCATGCAGCTCGTCGGCGTCGAGGAAGACTTGCAGGCGGGTTAGTTGCTCAGCGAAGGACATTAAAGGGCTACCTTGGGGAATATACGATGCGGGAATTCTAGGCCTTCTTGAGCGCTCAGGCCAGCCGCTCGGCATATTTGCCCCTATGCAGGCATGCGGGACACAGCATTCCCTGTGGGAGCCAGCCTGCTCGCGATAACGACATAACATTCAATAACAATATTGACTGGCCCACCGCTGTCGCGAACAGGCTCGCTCCCACAAGTTGGCTTTCATGTGTCTTCTCAGCGGCGCCCTTTGCCGGACAGGCGTCGGGTATACTCGCGCGTTTTGTGATGCCCTGCTGGCGTCACGGCTGAAATGTGCAGCGTCATGCAATGCGCACTTACGATTTGTCGGTGCAGCTTTCATGATTCTGAACCAGCCTTGCAGGGATGTTTCGGTGATTTTTGGAGTTTTTATGCTCGAACAGGCTCAACGCGTCCTCAAGGACATCTTCGGCTACGACAGTTTCCGTGGCCGTCAGGGTGCAATCATTGAGCGCGTGGCCAGTGGCGGCGACGCCCTGGTGCTGATGCCTACCGGTGGCGGCAAATCCTTGTGCTTCCAGGTGCCGGCACTGCTGCGCGAAGGCCTGGCGGTGGTGGTATCGCCGCTGATCGCGCTGATGGACGATCAGGTCGCCACCCTCGAAGAGCTGGGCGTCGCTGCGGCGGCGTTGAACTCCACGCTGAGCGCTGAGCAACAGCGTGATCTGGCGGCGCGGATCAAGCGCGGCGAGGTGAAAATGCTCTACCTGGCGCCCGAGCGCCTGGTTCAGCCGCGCATGCTGGCGTTCTTGCAAAGCCTTGAAATCGCCCTGTTCGCCATCGACGAAGCGCATTGCGTGTCCCAATGGGGTCATGACTTCCGTCGGGAATACCTGCAGTTGGGCCAGTTGGCGGAATTGTTCCCCAACGTCCCGCGTATTGCCCTGACCGCGACGGCCGACAAGCGCACCCGCGAAGAAATCGTCGATCGCCTGCATTTGCAGGATGCCGAGCGCTTTCTCTCGAGTTTCGACCGCCCCAACATTTTTTATCGCATCGTGCCCAAGGAACAGCCGCGCAAGCAGTTGCTGGCGTTCCTCGCCGAGCGGCGCAGCGATGCGGGTATCGTTTACTGCCTGTCGCGCAAAAAGGTTGATGAAGTAGCGGTGTTCCTCAGCGAGCAGGGTTTCCCGGCGCTGCCGTACCACGCCGGTCTGCCCAACGACACGCGGGCCCATCACCAGAAGCGCTTCCTCAACGAAGAAGGGCTGATCATGGTCGCCACCGTGGCGTTCGGCATGGGCATCGACAAGCCTAACGTACGTTTTGTCGCGCACCTCGATTTGCCGAAGTCCCTTGAGGCCTACTACCAGGAAACCGGTCGCGGCGGTCGTGATGGCCTGCCGGCGGATGCCTGGATGGCGTACGGCCTGCAAGACGTGGTGATGCTCAAGCAGATGCTGCAAAACTCCGAAGGCGACGAGCGCCACAAGCGTCTGGAGCAGCACAAGCTCGACGCCATGCTCTCGCTTTGCGAAGAAACCCGCTGCCGCCGCCAGACCCTGCTCGCGTACTTCGACGAAGACATGCCCGAGCCCTGCGGCCATTGCGACAACTGCGTCGACGGCGTACAGACCTGGGATGCCACCGAGCCGGCCCGTCAGGCGCTGTCGGCGATTTACCGCACCGGTCAGCGTTATGGCGTCGGTCATCTGGTCGACGTATTGCTAGGCAAGGACAACGAAAAGGTCCGCAGCTTCGGTCATCAGCATTTGTCGGTATACGGTGTAGGCAAAGCGATGGGGGAAAGCGAATGGCGCTCCTTGTTCCGCCAGCTTGTTGCCCGTGGTCTGGCCGACATCGACCTCGAAGGCTACGGCGGGCTGCGGCTGAGTGACACCTGTCGGCCGTTGCTCAAGGGCGAAGTGACCCTGGAACTGCGCCGCGACCTCAAGCCGCAAACCACCGCCAAAAGCAGCAAGAGCCAGGCCAGCCAACTGGTTCGCGGCGAAGAACGCGAACAGTGGGAAGCCTTGCGTGCCCTGCGTCGCAAACTGGCCGAAGAGCATGGCGTGCCGCCGTACGTCATCTTCCCCGACTCGACCCTGCTGGAAATGCTCCGCAGCCAGCCGACCTCGCTGGCAGAAATGGCCACGGTCAGCGGCGTTGGTGCGCGCAAACTGGAGCGTTACGGCGAGGCCTTCCTCGAAGTGCTCGGCGGTCAGGTCGAGGCGCCGAAAGTGGTGGCCGATGTGCGCCACGAGCTGATCACACTGGCTCGGGCCGGCATGACACCGTTGCAGATCGCCGGTCAGCTGCAATGCTCGGAAAAGAACGTCTACGCGATGCTCGCCGAGGCGATTGGCAAGCAGCAGTTGTCGCTTGAGCAGGCGCTGGACCTGCCGGAAGAATTGATGGGCGAAGTTCAGGACGCTTTCCTCGACGGCGAAGGCGAACTGCCGCCGGTGTCGGAGATTGCCGCGCTGTTCGCAGGGAGAGTTCCGGAAGGTGTTTTGTATTGCGTTCGTGCCGCCCTGCAGTCGGAATTCGAAGTCTGAATGACCTGCGGCACAGATGTAACGATTCAGTACAGAGCAAGCCTTGCCTATAGCCAAAGGTCATGCTTAGCTGACTAATAATTAGTTTTTCTCTATTTCAGTCTAACCATGAGTGTTTTATGCCGTTAACCGATCAACACCGCTTTGGCATGCAACTGGCCCAGATGTCTCGGGGCTGGCGTGCCGAACTGGACCGCCGACTGGCTGGCCTGGGTCTGTCCCAGGCGCGCTGGCTGGTGCTGCTGCATCTGGCGCGTTTCGATGATGCCCCCACCCAACGCGAACTGGCGCAAAGCGTCGGCGTCGAAGGGCCCACCCTGGCTCGATTGCTTGACAGCCTGGAAAGTCAGGGGCTGGTGCAGCGCCAATCCGTGCTGGAAGACCGTCGGGCGAAAAAAATCGTCCTCTGTGCCCCGGCCCGGCCCTTGATCGAACAAATTGAAACCATTGCCACTCAATTGCGCCACGAACTGTTCGAAGGCGTCGATGAGGCGGATTTGAAGGTCTGCATGCGAGTCCACGGGCACATCCTGGCCAACCTGGAAAAATCTTGAGGCACAACCACGCGCCGGACTTTTGAGATACCCCGTTGGGCAGACTATAAAGAACTACTAGGCAATATCGTGTTCGTACCGGATGTGCGAATACGTACAGGTTGGTTCTGGTTATCTAAGGGATGCTCATGCTCGAGAGTTGGCACGTTGTATTGCGGTGTTGCACCAGGCTGCTGCTGGTCGGTGGTGCCGTCACTTACTCGGCATTGGCCCCTGCGCTGGGGTTGGGCGAGATCACTCAGCATTCGGCGTTGAATCAGCCGTTCAATGCCGACATCGCCCTGGTGGACGCCGGTGGTCTGGAAGAGGGCGAGCTATCGGTCAGCCTGGCGACGCCGGACGAGTTCAGTCGCGCTGGCGTCGAACGGGTGTTCTTCCTCAACGACCTGAAGTTCACTCCGATCCTGCGGGGCAACCGCAGCTTGATCCGGGTAACTTCCAGCAAACCGGTCAAGGAGCCCTTCCTGAATTTTCTGGTTCAGCTCAATCAGCCCAACGGGCGTTTGCTGCGCGAGTACACAGTGCTGATCGATCCGCCGGGTTCGCCGGGCATTGTTCCCGTCAACGACGACCCCGCGCCGCGCCCTCAGTCTTCCGCGTTCCCGTCCGTCGAACCGGCTGTTGCACCGCCACCTGCTGCGAAGGCGACGACGCCCAAGCCTGATGTCGAAAAACCAGCTGCTGCGCCCGCGAATGATGCTGTTGCCGAACAACTGGCCGCGAGCGTGCTGCAGAACCAACAGTTGCAAAAAACCATCGATGAACTCAATGCGAAGCTTCAGGCTCAGGACGAGCAGATCGCCGGCCAGAAAAAGCAGGTGATCGAGCTGCAAACCCAATTGGCGGAAGTCAAACAGGCATCGGTAGAGCCGGTCGCTCCCCAGGTGACGGCACCGGTGCCCGTTGTCGTAGAGGAGTCTGAACCGACTCCGTGGCTGCTGATCATCGGGTTGCTGGCGGTGGTGGCGTTGGCGTTGCTTGGTGTATTCATTCGCCGTCAACGACAGCAGGAGCAGGATCAGGATCAGGTCCAGTCCGAGCCGTTACCCGTGCTGCCGTCGCGTCATGAACCGGTGCTCAGCCGCGCAACAGAACCGGCCAGTCCGGCGCCCCGGCCGCAACCGCTAGCCGGAGCGGCCGAAGAGATTCCCGCAGGCGACGTGCTGGAAGGGGTAGGCATCTACCTGGCGTATGGCCGTTTGTCCGAGGCAGCCGGTTTGTTGCGAGATGCGTTGGTCAGGGAACCCCAGCGCACCGATCTGGCTGTGCAGTTGTTGGAAGTCCTCGGTAAACAGGGTGATGTGCAAGCTTATGACGCGCAGGAAAGTAGCCTGCGCGACGCCGGGTTCGATGCACAGCAACTTCAGGACATCCGCGCCCGCCATCCGAAACTGATCAGCGCCGCACCGGTGGTCGCCGCCGTGGCAGTGGTTCCTCCCACGCTTGCAATCCCTGAAGCGGCACCGAGCGATGAGTTCCAGTTGAACCTCGATGACCTGTCGATGGATTCGAATTGGGACCTGATCAGTCCCTTCGAAAACTCATCATCCAGCGCTAAACCGTCGAATGAGTCAGAGCAGGTAGACGACTCCGGGTTCACTTCGAATCTGCATGTGTTGCCCGATGTCTTCGAAATGCCCGAGGAGCCGACGCTGGACGAGCCCGAGCTTGAGTGGATCGCCGAACCTGACGCTCAGTCTCTGGACGAGGCCTTTCTCAACGAGTTCAGCGATCCCGGCCAGCCACTGGAGCTTGAGCCGCTCAGTGCTGAATTGATGGATCTTGAACCGGCGGGGCCTAGCAGTGCGGGTAAACTTGAACAGGCCCAGACCTGCATCGACGACGGCGATCTGGACAGCGCCATCGAGTTGCTTAACGAGCTACTCAAGGAAGGCGATGAACCGCTCAAGGAGACGGCCCGGACGCTGTTGGCCGGTATTCGATAACACCTGGCCTCGCTCCTGTGAAACCGCCTGTTCGTCCGCATCATTAACACCGACGCTGAAGCGCACTTTACCGCTATTGCCCCTCAGGCTCAGGAACTTTGCCAATCATGACCGCATGTAAACCGGAAATCGTCATCACCTATTGCACGCAATGCCAATGGCTGTTGCGCGCCGCGTGGCTGGCCCAGGAACTGCTCAGCACCTTCGGCGATGACTTGGGCAAAGTGTCCCTGGTGCCCGGCACCGGTGGGGTTTTTCACATTTTCTGTGACGATGTGCAGCTTTGGGAGCGCAAGGCCGATGGTGGTTTTCCCGAGGCCAAGGTGCTCAAGCAGCGGGTCCGCGATCAGATCGATCCGGACCGCGACCTGGGCCACAACGACCGCACTCAGTGAGACGCGGCTTCTGCCGCCACGGCGTTCTTGCTTGAACTGCCGGACAACCGGCTCGAGACCACGATAGCCACGATAATCAGTGCACCGCCGATCAACATGCGCAGGGTCGGGTTTTCATCAAACAACAGCCAAGCCAGAGTGATGCCGTAAACCGGCTCCAGAGCAAACACCACTGACGCAGTCCGGGCTTTGATCACCGCCAGGCTGGCGACGAACAGGCTGTGGGCGACGCCGGTGCAGAACACCCCGAGCAGTCCGATCCACAGCCAGTCGATGGCGCGCACTTCGCTCAACTGCGGCACCGCCACCGGCAGCAGGCAGATCGCAACCACCACGTTCTGACACAGTGCTGCCTGCACCGGCGGAATTCGTCCGGTGCTGGCGCGGTTGGTCAGAGACAGCAGGGCGAACAGCAAGCCGGAAGCCACCGCCCACAACAGGCCAGTGGTGGCGCCGCTGGCCAGATCGAAATCCGGCGTGACCAGTACCAGTCCAATACTGACCAGCACCACCAGCAGGATTTCATTGGCGCGGATGCGCTCGCGGAAGATCAGTCCTTCGAGGACCACGGTAAACGCCGGGAAACTGGCAAAACCCAGGGTCGCGATCGCCACCCCGGCCACCTTCACCGCGATGAAAAAACTCACCCAGTGCCCGGTCAGCAGCAAACCGCTGAGCAGCAGGCGGCGCAGGTCCACTGCATCGAGTTTCTGCCAACGGGTATTGCTGGCGAACCGTGCGAAAAACGTCAGGGCGAGGACGGCAAACGCGGCACGGCCGAACACGATGATGGCCGGCGAGGCAGCGGCGAGTTTGCCGAATACGCCAGTCAGGCCGAACATCAGTGCACCGATATGCAGAGCGCCAAGGGCGGTACGGGGAGTCATTGCAATCCTTAACGACAAACGAACAAATGTGTAGGAGCTGCCGAAGGCTCGGGCCGCGTTCGGACGATCTTTTGATCTTGATCTCCAAAAACAAGGTCAAAAGATCGCAGCCTTCGCCAGCTCCTACATTGAATCGTGCTGAGCCGATTATGTCTGTCGCCAGACTCGCGTCATTTGTCGCCAGCCTCGCGGCGCAATTTACCGGGTGAGGCACCGAACTCGCGCAACACGGCCGCGGCGAACGCACTCTGCGAGCTGTAACCGACCCGACAGGCGATTTCGCCAATGGGCAACGCCGAATCGCGTAACAGGCTCACGGCAATGTGCAGCCGACGACTGCGAATGTAGTCCATCGGCGTCTGCCCGCATTCCACCACGAACCGTGCGTGCAATCGCGCACTGGACAGCCCGGCAATGCGCGCCAGATCGGCGACTTGCAGTGGATAGGCCGCGTATTGATCGATGTGCGCATTCAGCGCCGCATAAGGCAGACGCCGACCGCCCACACTGTCGGGTTTGGCGTTGTTCAAACTGGCCAGCAACAGCACTGCACCTTGCTGCGCAATCAGCGGATCACTGACCTGACTCCCCGCCAGCCAACTGACCAATTGGCTTTGCCCGGCGTCCAGGGGCAGGCGCCCAGCGTTGTCGAGCATGCGGCGGCTGGCCTCGGCGTGATCGCCAAGGGACTGCGAAACCCATTGGTCGCTCGGCACATCCAGCACCAGGCAACGACTGCCGTTGGCGCTGCCGCAGGCATGATGAAAACCGGACGGCACGACTACGAAACTCTGTTGCACCACCTGACTGCCACGACCGTCGACCTCGAAATCCAGCGCACCCGACAGCCCGAACACCAGTTGCGCGTGGTCATGGCTGTGGACGATCAGGTCGTGGGTGTACTGGCGTAGCGTGAGGATCGGTCTCATCGCAGGTCTCCTGTGCAGGTCGCCAGTCTACACCGGGTGCGGCCCGACTCGCGCTGTCACAAGACTGACTTGCCACTGTCATGGGCAATTAACCCGACCGGCGCAAGCTTGCCAAAACTTGTCCTGAGGGTTGCCCATGACCAGCGCCGAGCTCGCCAAACCCAGCCGTAAGCAACGTGTGCGGACCTTGTGGATTTCCGATGTGCATTTGGGCACCCGGGACTGCCAGGCCGAACACCTGTCGCAGTTTCTCAAGGGCTATCACACCGACAAGATCTACCTGGTCGGCGACATCATCGACGGCTGGAAACTGCGCAGCGGCATGTATTGGCCCCAGGCGCACACCAATGTAATCCGTCGCCTGCTGACCATGAGCAAGCGCGGCACAGAAGTGATCTACGTCACCGGCAACCATGACGAATTCCTGCGCCGTTATTCGAAGCTGATTTTGGGCAATATTCAGTTGGTGGACGAAGCCGTGCACGTGACCGCCGATGGCCGTCATCTGTTGGTGATTCATGGCGACCAGTTCGACGTGATCACCCGCTACCACCGCTGGCTGGCGTTTCTCGGCGATTCGGCCTACGAATTCACCCTGACGCTCAACCGCTGGCTCAACCATTGGCGTGCCCGTTATGGCTACGGCTACTGGTCGCTGTCGGCGTACCTCAAACACAAGGTCAAGACCGCCGTCAGTTTCATCAGCGACTTTGAAGAAGCCATCGCCCACGAATGCGTCAAACGCGAGCTGCACGGGGTGGTGTGCGGGCACATTCACCATGCCGAGATTCGTAAGGTCGGCGAGGTGGATTACCTCAATTGCGGGGATTGGGTGGAGTCGTGCACGGCGCTGATCGAGCATTGGGATGGGTCGATCGAGTTGTATCGGTTGGCCGATGCCCAAGCGCGGGAGGCCGAGTTGAAGGCGGTTAAGGTCGTGGAGCCGGTATAACCTGCGAGAAATGGAGTGTCTGGTCGGGCCTCTTCGCGAGCAAGCCCGCTCCCACATTGGATCGTCGGTGAACACAATATTTGTGACCACCGACGATCCAATGTGGGAGCGGGCTTGCTCGCGAATGGACCGCGCAGCGGTCCCCGACATTCATCAGGCCGGCGCGTGCTCTTCCATCGCCGCCTTGTAAATCGAATTCTTCGGCTGCGCAAACAGCCGTTCCACCATTGGTTCGAAGAAGCTCAGCGGCAGCGTGTCGTACGCTGGATCAAACGCCGCCGCATCGTACCGGGCGCAAAATTCGATGGTCGCCTGATACTGCGGATGACCGCTGAATTGCTCGCGCAAATGCCGGTCCATGCCCAGGTGATGAAAGAAGTAATACCCCTGGAAAATCCCGTGCTTCTCCACCATCCACAAGTTCTCGGCGCTGACGAACGGCTTGAGGATCGCCGCCGCGATGTCCGGGTGATTGTAGGAGCCCAGTGTGTCGCCGATGTCATGGAGCAGGGCGCAGACCACGTATTCTTCGTCGCGACCATCGCGCCAGGCGCGGCTGGCGGTTTGCAGGGAGTGGGTCAGGCGATCCACCGGGAAACCGCCAAAATCCCCCTCCAGTAACTTCAGGTGCGCCACGATCCGTTTGGGCAATTGCCGGGCATAGGCGCTGAAATCTGCGGCGATGATCGCCCACTCTTCCTGCGTCCCGTCCTGCATATGGGTAAAACGGGCATGGACATTCATCGGCTATCCTCTTGTTCTGATCGAAAGGGATGTATTGAGTGTAGGACTTGGATCCAAGGCTGCATTGGCTGCTCAAAACGCTTTTGTGGCCAATGGAGCCTAGAACGCCACGCGACCCAGAATCATGTCGCGGTACATGACGAAGTCGCCGAGCAGGCTGTAAAGAGGATGCTGAAAGGTGGCAGGACGATTCTTCTCGAAGAAGAAATGCCCGACCCAGGCGAAGCTGTAACCGGCCAGCGGCAGGGCCAGCAACATCCACCACGCGCCGTTGCCGATGGTCAGCGCCAGAATGAAAATAACCAAGGAGGTGCCGACAAAGTGCAATCGTCGACAGGTGCTGTTGCGATGTTCGCTGAGGTAATACGGGTAAAACTCAGCGAAATTGTTGAAGCGTTTGATGTTTTCCACGACTGCGATCTCTGTGGTGGCTGTTCACGCGACAAGTTGTTCTGCGGGTAGCTTATTTAAGTCTAGAGTGATCATTGGTATCAGCCAGTGACAATAGGCGCCACTTTACTATCCTTGGGTCTTGGGTCGTGGCATGCGGCCATCACGTAGAAAACGCCATGAGCGAACGAACGACTTCTGCAAGCTGGGCGATGGGGATTGTCAAAGCACTGGAAATGGACGGCCTGGATTGCCGGGTTCTGTTCAAGCAGCTAGGGCTCGACTATGCAGCACTGGATGATCCGGATGCGCGCTTCCCGCAAGATTCCATGACGCGGCTCTGGCAGCGCGCGGTCGAGCTGTCCGGCAACCCGGCGATCGGCCTGAACATGGGCAAGGTGGTGCGACCGGCGTCCTTCCATGTCGCCGGTTATGCCTTGATGTCCAGTCAGACCCTGGCCGAAGGCTTTCAACGTCTGGTGCGTTATCAGCGAATCATCGCCGAAAGTGCCGACTTGAGTTTCCGATTGCTGGATGAGGGTTATGCGCTGATTCTGACGGTCCATGGCGATCACCTGCCGCCGACCCGACAGAGTGCCGAAGCATCAATGGCCTGCGCCCTGGCACTTTGCGGCTGGCTGACCGGCCGCGCGCTCCAGCCGCGCAAGGTCTTGCTGCAAGGCGATGACCCCGTTGATCTTGAACCCTATAAACAAGCCTTCCACGCCCCGTTGATGTTCAACGCACCTTATGACGCCTTGATCTTCGAGCGCGCCGACATGGAGGCACCGCTGCCCACCGCCAACGAGGCCATGGCGCGGCTCCACGACCGGTTTGCCGGCGAGTATCTGGCGCGGTTTTCCGAGAGCCGCGTGACCCACAAGGCACGGCAGGTGTTATGCCGTCTGCTGCCCCAGGGCGAACCCAAGCGCGATGCGGTGGCCCAGACGCTGCACTTGTCGCAACGCACCTTGCAGCGTCGCTTGCAGGAAGAGGGCACGAGTTTTCAGACGTTGCTGGATGACACCCGACGTGAACTGGCCGAGCAATACCTGGCGCAACCGAACATGACTCTGCTGGAAATTGCCTACCTGCTGGGGTTTGCCGATCCGAGCAACTTCTTCCGCGCCTTCCGACGCTGGTTCGATTCCACCCCCGGCGAATACCGGACGCGGCTGATGGAAACGCCCCTGCCGATCAGTGACGCCAGAACGCCGGGATACACAGAACAAACACCGTAATGATCTCCAGCCGGCCCAGCAGCATGCCGAATGAGAGAATCCACTTCGCGGCATCCGGCAGGCTGGCGAAGTTACCCGCCGGGCCAATCGTTTCGCCAAGCCCCGGGCCTACGCCAGACACCGTGGCGGCCGCGCCGGTAAGCGCGGTCATCCAGTCCACGCCCAGTAGCGACAGCAGCAGCGCGATGACGCAAATGGTGATGGCGAAGAAAAACGAAAAGGTCAGGATCGAGCGCACGATCTCTTCGTCGAGACGGTGGCCGTTGTATTTCTGCTTGATCACCGCGCGCGGGTGAATCAACTGGTTAAGGTTGGCCTTGAGCAGAATGTAGGCAACCTGAAAACGGAAAATCTTGATCCCGCCAGCGGTCGAACCCGAGCAGCCGCCAACAAACCCCAGATAAAAGAACAGCATCAGTGAGAAGTTGCCCCACAGGCTGTAGTCCCCCAGTGCAAAACCGGTGGTGGTCACTACCGACGTCACGTTCAGCGCCACATGCCGCAAGGCTTCCAGCCAATGCAGCTGAGTAGTCCACCAGTACCAGGTGCCTAGCACCAGCCAGGTCACCAGCAACATGCCAAGCAGGCCTTGAACCTGTTCATCCTTGATCAAGGCCCGACGGTTACCGCGCAGGGTCGCTACGTACAGGGTGAACGGTAGGGCACCGAGAATCATGATGACGACGGCGACCCAATGCACCGCAGGTTCCGGCCACTTGGCGAGGGACTGGTCGGAGGTGGAGAAACCGCCGGTGGAAATCGCCGACATCGCGTGATTGATGGCATCAAACGGGCTCATTCCAGCCCACCAGAACGCCAGGCTGCCGAGAATGGTGATGCCGACGTAGGCCGCAACGATCAAACGCGCCACCATGTGCGAACGGGGCATGACCTTTTCGGAACGGTCCGACGACTCGGTCTGAAACAGCCGCATGCCACCGATGCGCAGCAATGGCAAAATCGCTACCGCCATGCCGATAAAGCCGATGCCACCGATCCAGTGCAGCAATGAACGCCACATCAGGATGCCGGGAGACATGTTGTCCAGGCCATTGAGCACCGTCGCACCGGTGGCGGTGATGCCGGACATGCTTTCGAAGAACGAGTCGGTGTAGCTGATGTGCTGGGTCAGCAGGAACGGCAGAGCGGCGAAAATGCACACCACCAGCCAGCTGCTGACGGTCAGCAGGTACATGTCTCGCGGGCGCAGATGGATGTGCTCGGGGCGCCCCGGTATCACCAGGGCCAGACCGGCGACAAAGGTGATCATGCTCGCCCAGAGGAACGACGGCAGGTCGCTGGTGCGCTCGAAGATCACCAGGGTGGCCATGGGCACGACCATGGCGATGGCCAGCGTGATCAGGAAGATGCCGATGATGAAACCAATGATCCGTAAGGTCGGCAACGCCATGAAGTCCGCTCGGGCTGATAGTAGGAAGGGCGCCATTCTACCTGCGAGGCAGGGCATGTAAACCGACGCCGTCACGACAGTTGACGCTAGAATAGCCAAACATTTTCTACAGGAGGTGGCCGATGCAGGCTCTCGACGCTTTGCTCAACCGTGTTTCCGTCCCACGACTGCTCGATCCGGCGCCCACTGCCGAGCAACGGGAAGTGTTGTTTGCCGCCGCGATGCGCGCGCCAGACCATGGCCACTTGCAGCCTTGGCGCTTCCTGACAGTCGAAGGCGCGGCGCGCGAGCAAATGGGCGAGTTGCTGGCCGAAGCGGCGAAGCTGCAAGACAGTGATGTGTCCGAAGCCTTGCTGGACAAGGCGCGCAACGGTCCGTTGCGTGCACCGCTGGTGGTTGTGGTGATTGCGCGTTTGCAGGAGCACGACAAGTATCCCAAGTCCGAGCAACTATTGGCGGCAGGCTGTGCAGCTCACGGGATTTTGCTGGCGGCCTATGCGCAGGGCATTGGCGCGGTGTGGCGCACCGGTGAGCTGGCTTATTCGGCGCATGTGGCTAAAGGTTTGGGGTTGGCGGAAGGGGAAGAGGTGATTGCGTTTCTTTACCTTGGCACGCCGCAGAAAGAACCGCGGGTGGCGGAGAAGGTTGATTTGACCGAGTTCGTTAGCGCCTGGACAGGTAGTAACTAAGGAAACGATTCCCCTGTGGGAGCGGGCTTGCCCGCGATAGCGGAGTGTCAGGCACTGAGATGTTGAATGTGCCGCCGCCATCGCGGGCAAGCCCGCTCCCACAGGGTTCAGGGTTGAACCACCGCCCCCGGCACCAATGGCAATTCCAGGCTGGCAATAAACCCGCCCTCCGGATGATTGGCCAGCACCAGACTGCCGCCATGCCGTTCCGCCGCACGGCGCGCGATGGCCAGGCCCAGGCCATGCCCGGCCGCTGTTTGTCCCGGCGCCCGATAGAAGGGTTCAGCCAGCTGATTCAAATGCTCGGCCTCTACGCCGGGGCCGTGGTCGCGCACGCTGACCACAATCCTGTCGCCCTGACGCAACGCCTGCATTTCGATCGGTTGCCCGACCGGGTTAAAGCGCTGGGCATTGCGCAGCAGGTTGTCCACGGCGCGCTCGATCATGGTCGGCCAGCCTTTGAGGTTCAGTTGCGGCTCGGCCTCAAGGCGCACGCTCTGCTCGGGCGAACCCAACTGAGCGTCTTTTTGCAGGGTATTGAGCAGCGCGTTGAGATCCACTTCTTCAGCACTGGCGTTGTCGGCATCGACGCGCGCCAGTATCAGGATTTCGCTGATCAGCGCTTCCAGGCGATCGCATTCACGGGTCAGGCGTGGCCAGAGTTTTTCCCGCTCCTCAGGATTGGCCCGCTCGGCCAGCGCCAAGGCAATGCGCAGTCGGGCCAAGGGTGAGCGTAATTCGTGAGACACGTCCCGCAGCAGTTGTCGCTGGCTGCCGATCAGGCTTTGCAGGCGTGCGCCCATGCGGTTGAAGTCGTTGGCCAGCACGCCGAATTCATCGCGGCGGTTGGCTAGTTGCGCCAAGCTGTTCTGTTGATACGTTGTCTGCCCCAAGTCATGCACGGCGCTTCGTAAACGGCTCAGTGGCCGGGTGATGGAAAAGGTCACCAGCAAGCTGAACAGAGTCAACACCACCAGCGCGATGCCCAGCGCACTCAACGGCCAAAGCAGGCTTTCGCGGTGCCAGGCATCCAGTTCCGGGTGCGGAACGCGGTAGATCAGCAGGTAGGTGTCGCCTGTCTTGGCGCTGGTGTATTCATCGGTCAGACGCCGCCATGGCAGGCGCCGATCGTCATTGTTCTGCCGTGCCTCGAAGGCCGCCGCTCGCCGAGGGAAGGTGCCGCGGACCACCGGGTCACCTGCCTCGTTGAGCACTTGAACGTTGATGTGATACTGACGCTTGCGCTGTTCCAGAATGTCCTGGGCGGCTTCTTCACCTTGGCTTTCGTAGGTTTGTGTCCACTGTTCGGCCAGGGTGTTGAGGCCCGGGTGGCGACTGAGAATCCACGCGTCCTGGTTGAGCATGTGCCCGAGCAGAATGGAAAGCCCTGCAACCAGAGCAATGGCCAGCCAGAAGCTGGCCAGGATACGCCAGAACAATGAGCGCACAGAAAATCCTCAACTAGCGCAAATCCATATGGGAGAGGGCTTGCTCGCGAAGGCGGCGTGTCAGGCGACTGTAGCGCTGTCTGGCACACCGCCTTCGCGAGCAAGCCCGCTCCCACATTAAATTGAGTGGCAACAGACCCAACGGGGTTTAGCCGTTGGGTCCAGGGTTAGCGCATTATTGCGCTTTTTGCGCTTGCTGCGCTTTCCAGGCCTTGAACTCGGCCCATTCGGCGCGACGTTCAGCCTTTTTCTTCTGGATCTCGTCGAATTGCTTCTGTTGATCCGGTTTCAGCAGTGCGCGAACGTCGGTTTCGGCTTTCTTGTGCTTGCTCGCCATCTCGTCCTTCAGGGCTTTCTGATCGGCTGGCGAGAGTTTTTCCAGGTACTTGTCGACCAATTGCTGACGCTCATGCATCTGCTCGCCCATGATCTTGCGGATTTGCTCGCGCTGTTCGCGGCTCAGGTCCAGTTGGCTGTAAGGGCCTTTACCGTGCATGCCGTGCATCTGACCGCCGTGGCGTGAGCCGTCCATGTGGTCACCCATCGGACCTGCGCCTTCAGGCATGGCCATGGCAACGGTCGGCAGGGCGGCAGCAAACATCAGAGCGATAAGAGTCTTGCGCATGGTGTATCTCCTTGTCTCGTTCCCGGTACGTTCCGGATGTGTGCAGATTACGGAGATCAAGGTCAGCGGCGGTCAGCGGAGCGTAAAGCTTGGGTAAAGACGATTTTCTACCTTCCTGACAATTCCACGATGCACCACGGTCTGGCGCAGGAGCTGCCGCAGGCCGCGATCTTTTGATTTTGCTTTTACCGACCAAGATCAAGATCAAAAGATCGCAGCCTGCGGCAGCTCCTACGGAGGTGGTCGCAGGTCGCATCGCGTTCGGATTCAGAGGCTGTAGTAGTAACCGCGACTGCGCAGGGCAACGATGCGTGGGCGGCCGTCGGGGTGCGGGCCGATTTTTTTGCGCAGGTTGCTTACATGCATGTCCAGGCTGCGGTCGTACAGGGTCAGTTTGCGACCGAGGGCGATTTGCGCCAGTTCCTGTTTATCCAGCGGTTCACCGGGCTGCTTGAGCAGGGCTTCGAGCAGACGGCTTTCGGAGACGGTGAGGGTGAACTCCTGTTCATCGATGCTGACCACGCCACGCACCGGGCTGAAGCACAAGTCGCCCAATTCGAGCTGGCTGGAGACTGCCGTCGGATGACTGCGACGCAACACCGCGCGCAGGCGGGCTGTCAGTTCCCGCGGATCGCACGGTTTGGCCAGGTAATCATCGGCACCGAGTTCCAGGCCGAGGATACGGTCCAGCGGTTCGCCACGGGCCGAAAGCATCAGCACCGGCAAATCCGGGTGGTTACTGCGCAGTTGCTTGAGCAGTTCCAGGCCGCTGCCATCCGGCAGCATCACGTCCAGCACCACGGCCGCGGGGGACGTTTCAGCCAGTGCGCGACGAGCACTCTGGCCGTCGTGGCAGGCGCGGACCTGAAAGCCTTCCTGGCTCAGCCAACTACTCAGGAGCTCACACAGCTCCTGGTCATCATCAATTAATAACAGCTCGCTCATGACTCACTCAATTTAGCCATTGCCGACGTTTTCTGGTTGCACCACTGGCGAAGATACCGCAGAGCAGGGCCGATAGCGCTACTGCGGCACCGATAACGAACCATTGCTGCTGATCTGTCAGCAGGCGTGGAAGCGGGCTGCTGGCCTGGGCTTCCTTGAGTTGCAGCTTCAGGCGCTGATTCTCTTGGCGCAACCGGCTCAGCTGGGCGCTTTCGCGTTCGCTATTGGTATTTTGCAGTTGTTTGCTCAATTCTTCTCGTTGCTGTTCGCTTGCCTTCAAGCGCTGCTGCAACTCGGTGATCTGGCTGCCGGCGCTCAAGGACAGCGGCGTCGAACTACCGCCATTGGCACTTTCTTCACCATGGGCGGGCGCCATGATCGACAACGTCACCAACATCAGACACAACGGACCTTTGCGCATCGCAACTCCTGATTCCAATACGAGTATTGGGCAGGTTGTCGGCCGGTAAACGAGAATAATGAGCGATTGAACGCGCGATGAACCGACAAGACTCATCGCGCGGGAGAACTTTACGGGAGGACTTGCTTGAACGGCTTGACCGAAACGTTGGCGTAGACGCCTGCGGCAATGTACGGATCGGCATCGGCCCAGGCCTGTGCGGCGCTCAGCGAATCGAATTCGGCGACGATCAGGCTGCCGGTGAAACCCGCAGCGCCCGGATCATTGCTGTCGACCGCCGGGTGCGGGCCGGCCAGTACGATACGACCTTCGCCTTTCAGCACTTGCAGGCGCTCAAGGTGCGCAGGCCGTGCGGCCAGGCGGGCTTCCAGGGAGTTGGCGACGTCTGTGGCAATGATTGCGTAAAGCATGTCAGTCCTCGGTTTTTGGCGTTGTGGTGTCGGCATCGTGCAGGTGGCGGGACAGGTAAATGCCCTGGGCGACCAGGAACAGCAACGTCATGCCCAGGCTGCCGAAGACTTTGAAGTCGACCCAGTAGCTCTGGAAGGTGAACGCAACGAACAGGTTGGCGGCGCCGCAAAACAGGAAAAACCCGATCCAGGCGATGTTCAGACGGGTCCAGACCGGCTCCGGCAGGGTCAGCGCGTGGCCCATGATGCGTTTGATCAGCAGCTGGTCACCGATGAAGTGGCTGCCGATGAACCCGAGGGCGAACAGCCAGTTGACCACCGGGGCTTTCCATTTCAGGAAGGTCTCGCTGTGGAACGCCAGGGTCAGGCTACCGAAGACCAGGCAGGCGATGAGGGTCAGCCACTGGCTCTTCTCCAGCTTGCGCTGCTTGATGAACAGCGTGCCGTAAACCACCAGGGAGCTGATGATCAGCACTGCGGTGGCGCTGTAAATACCACCGACAGACAGTTGATAACCGCCGATGTCGACGATCCGTGGATCGATTTTGAAGACGATGAAAAACAGCAGGAGCGGGATGAAGTCGATGAATTGTTTCACAGTGGCAGCCAGAAGCAGGATGTGGCGGCATAATAACAAACATATTGACGCGCGATAGCGTCAGCTGATTTGAGGTTACACAGTCCTGTGAATGTTGATTTGCACTGCCATAGCACGGCTTCCGATGGCGCCCTCGCGCCTGCGGTACTGGTTGCGCGTGCGTTCGAGAAAGGCGTGCGAGTCCTGGCCTTGACCGATCACGACACCCTTGAAGGCCTCGACGAGGCCCGTAGCGCCGCGACGGCGCTGGGGATGCAACTGGTCAATGGCGTCGAATTGTCCTGCACCTGGGGCGGGGCGACCATTCACGTTTTGGGCTACGGGTTCGACGTCAATGCGCCGCCGTTGGTCGAGGCCATCGCGAAATTGCACGATGGCCGCTGGCTACGGTCCGAAGAAATAAGCCGCAAGTTGGCGTTGAAAGGCATGCCGGGGGCGCTTGACGGCGCCCGGGCCATTCAACAGGAGTTGGGCGACAGCGGTAATGCGCCGGCCCGTCCGCATTTTGCCGACTGGATGGTGCGCGAAGGTTTCGTCAAGGATCGCGCCGAAGCGTTCCGCAAATGGCTGGGCGCCGGCAAACTGGGGGACGTCAAACAACACTGGCCGACCCTGGAAGACACCGTCGAAACCCTGCGCGCCGCGGGTGCCTGGGTCAGCCTGGCGCATCCCTGGCACTACGATTTCACTCGCAGCAAGCGTCGTCGCCTGATTGCCGACTATATTCAAGCAGGGGGCCACGCGATAGAAGTGGTCAATGGCCATCAACCCGCCGAACAGGTGGGCAGTTTGGCGATTCTAGCCCGCGAGTTTGGTCTGCTGGTCAGCGCCGGCAGTGATTTTCATGGCCCTGGAGGCTGGTCCGAGATCGGTGAATACCGCCCGCTCCCGGAGGATCTGCCACCACTGTGGTGTCGATTCAAACATGACCCAATTATTGCCGCCGTCTGAACAGGTAGAGAATGTGAGTCAATTTTTCCAGATTCATCCGGAAAACCCGCAAGCGCGCCTGATCAAACAGGCTGTAGAGATCATCCGCAACGGCGGGGTGGTGATTTATCCCACAGACTCTTCCTACGCCATTGGTTGCCAAATCGGCGACAAAAACGCCGTGGAGCGCGTGCGCCGGCTACGTCAGCTGGATGATAAGCACAACTTCGCGCTGATCTGCAGCGACCTGTCGCAGTTGGGGCTGTTTGCCAAGATCGATACCGGCACCTTTCGTGTGCTCAAGGCTCACTTGCCTGGCCCTTACACCTTCATTCTCAACGCCACCCGCGAAGTCCCGCGGCTGTTGCTGCACCCGAAAAAACGCACCATCGGCCTGCGTGTGCCAAGCCATCCTATTGCCCTGGCATTGCTGGAAGAACTCGGCGAGCCGCTGATGAGCGTGACCCTGATCATGCCTGGCGACACCGATCCGTTGAGCGATCCTTACGAAATGCGCCAGTTGCTCGAGCATCAGGTCGACCTGATCATCGACGGCGGTTTCGGCGGGATCAAGGCATCCACCGTGATCAGCCTCGCCGACGGCGAACCGGAAGTCATCCGCGTCGGTTGCGGCGACCCTGCGCCTTTCATGGCCGAGGCCTAGATGTCTGCAGTAGAACCCGTCGACAGCCAGGCCGGCGCCCAGCAAGAACTGCCTTTCGCCATGGTCTATGGCCAGGCGGTCATGGAAATGCCGCAGGACCTGTACATCCCGCCGGATGCGCTCGAAGTATTCCTTGAGGCCTTCGAAGGTCCGCTCGACTTGCTGCTGTACCTGATCCGCAAACAGAACATCAACATCCTCGACATCCCGGTGGCGGAAATCACCCGTCAGTACATGGGCTATGTCGAGTTGATGCAGTCGGTGCGCCTGGAGCTGGCCGCCGAGTACCTGGTGATGGCCGCGATGCTGGCCGAGATCAAATCGCGGATGCTGTTGCCCCGTGCCGAGACGATCGAAGACGAAGAAGACGATCCTCGCGCCGAACTGATCCGTCGTCTGCAGGAATACGAGCGCTTCAAGGCTGCCGCCGAAGGCATCGATGGCCTGAGCCGCGTCGGCCGCGACGTGGTGGTGCCCAAGCTCGATGCCCCGGAAGCCCGGGCGCGCAAATTGTTGCCGGATGTGAGCCTGGGAGAGTTGCTGATGTCCATGGCCGAGGTCCTGCGCCGTGGCGACATGTTCGAAAGCCACCAGGTCAGCCGTGAAGCGCTGTCCACCCGCGAGCGCATGAGCGATGTGCTGGAACGGCTCAAAGGTGGCGGTTTTGTGCCGTTTGTCGAGCTGTTCACCGCTGAAGAAGGACGCCTGGGGGTGGTGGTGACCTTTATGGCGATCCTCGAACTGGTCAAGGAATCCTTGGTCGAGCTGGTGCAGAATGAGCCGTTCGCGGCCATACATGTCCGGGCCCGAGCCGAATAACGAGTTGAATCATGAACCTGACTGAACCCCGCGAGCTGGCGCCACTGCTTGAAGCCTTTCTGTTGGCCTCGGGAAAACCGCAATCGCTTGAACGCCTGTTCGAACTCTTCGAAGAAGGCGAGCGGCCCGAGCCCCCTGTTTTCAAGAAAGCGCTAACGATTCTGGCCAAATCCTGCGACGGCCGCGCTTTCGAATTGAAGGAAGTCGCCTCCGGGTATCGCCTGCAGATCCGCGAAAAGTTCGCGCCGTGGGTCGGACGTTTGTGGGAAGAGCGGCCGCAACGCTATTCCCGCGCCATGCTCGAAACCATGGCCCTGATCGCCTATCGCCAGCCGATCACTCGGGGTGAGATCGAAGATGTGCGCGGCGTGGCCGTCAACAGCCACATCGTGAAAACCCTGCTGGAACGTGAGTGGATCCGCATCATCGGTTACCGCGACGTACCCGGCAAACCCGCGATGTTCGCCACCACCAAGGCGTTTCTCGATCACTTCAACCTGAAAAACCTCGACGACCTGCCGCCGCTCGCCGAACTGCGTGAGCTGGAGCCTGATCCTGTCCTCGATTTCGACGACGCTCCGGTGCCGCAAGGCTTGCAGGAACTGGCCGACGCCAGCGCTGAACCGGAAGAGCCGAAGGAGGAAACCAGTTTCCACACGCTGTTGCTGGAACTGGACACCATGGAAGAGGGGCTCAAGACCGACTTCGACGATTTGCTGCGGGATGGGGCTGTGACCGAGACCGAAGGGGAGTTGGCAGAGCCCGAGCCTGAAGCCGAAGTTGAACCTCAGGTCGAAGCTGAAGCTGAAGCTGAACCAGAACCAGAACAGGAAGATGACATTCTTGGCGTTGCCGAAGCTCGCGAAAAGCTCCTGGCCGCCGTCGCCGCGCTCGAACAATCGAAACCCGAGCCCGAGTTGACCGACGAAGAAGCCGAAGCCAAGGCTCTGGCAGAAGCAATCGAAGCCGAGCGCCGCCAGTTCGACGATTGACCCAAAGCCTGGGGGCAATGGGAATCCTTGTGGGAGCGGGCTTGCCCGCGAAGAGGGAGTGTCAGTCAACATCATTGCTGCCTGACCCACCGCAATCGCGGGCAAGCCCGCTCCCACAGGGTGTTGTGTTGACTGCGGTTAATCGAGCTCAGTGCCACCGGTCGGCGGAAAAACAAATAACCTTCCATCGATCAGCTAGTCTCTGATGCGCGAACGTCTCCATGAGCGTATGATTCGCGACCCTTCGGCGATCCCTTCGCCCAAGTTCTTCAAAAAGTACCCAGATTTACATCGCTTCAGGCAAAAACCTGAACAGACCACACCGGGAGGTGCCCAGATGAGTATCAACGACCAGAAAGACGACCAGGAAATCGGCCCTGCAGGCGAAAAGCTGCAGAAAGTCCTCGCCCGTATCGGCGTCGGCTCGCGCCGTGACGTAGAAGCCTGGATCAGCCATGGCCGCATCAAGGTCAATGGCAAAGACGCCACCCTCGGCCAGCGCGTCGACCTGCATGACGCCATCACCATCGATGGCCGGGTGATCAAGCGCGAAGAAGCCGCCGAGTCGGTACGCCGCGTGATCATGTACAACAAACCCGACGGTGAAATCTGCACCCGTAACGACCCTGAAGGTCGTCCGACCGTGTTTGACAAGATGCCGCGCCCCAAAGAAGGTCGCTGGATCAACATCGGTCGTCTGGACATCAACACCACCGGTTTGCTGATGTTCACCACCGACGGTGAATTGGCCAACCGCCTGATGCACCCATCCTACGAAATGGACCGTGAATACGCGGTACGTGTACGTGGCGAAGTCGACGACGAGATGATTGAACGCCTGAAGGCAGGCGTGGTGCTCGAAGACGGCCCGGCCAAGTTCACCGACATCAAACAGGCTCCGGGTGGCGAAGGTTTCAACCACTGGTACCACTGCGTGGTGATGGAAGGTCGTAACCGCGAAGTCCGTCGTCTTTGGGAATCCCAGGGTCTGGTGGTTAGCCGCCTGAAGCGCGTGCGTTTCGGTCCGGTGTTCCTCAACTCCGACCTGCCAATGGGCCGCTGGCGCGAAATGAGCCAGTACGAAGTTGACATTCTCAGCGCTGAAGTCGGCCTCACCCCGGTGGCGATGCCGCAAATGAACGCCAAGAGCAAAGACAAGCTTGAGCGTATGCAGCGCAAATCGTCCCGTCCGGTGGGCAAGACCGAACGCGTGCGTACCTTGCGTCCAGCCGCTGGTTCGACCGCTGCCAGCCCGCGCGAATCCCGCGAGCCACAGATCGAAGGCGAACGTCCGGCCCGCAAGCCAGCACCACGTCAGGACGGCGAGCGCGGTCCACGTACACCGCGTCCGGCCAACGGTCGCACTGAGCGCGGCGAAGGCCGTGGCGCTCCGTCCGGTGGTCGTAGCGATCGCGGCGCGCCTGCCGGTCGTGGTACGCCCGTGGCAGACCGCCCGGCCGACACCAAGCGCCCGGCCAAGCCGGCGCCGAAGAAACGCCCAGGCATCGTGCTGGTCGACCGTGACGCGCCATCGGGCAAACGCCGCGGCGCACCAGCCGGTTCCGGCCAGCGTCCGGGCTTCGGTCGTCGCAAGCCTGAGTAATCGGTAAGCGCTTCATGAAAAACGCCATCCTTTGGGATGGCGTTTTTTTTGGGGGCTGGTTTTTGTGATGTGGTGTTTGTGAGTCCGTCTTCGCGAGCAAGCCCGCTCCCACATTTGATCGCATTCCCCTAAGAGAACTCGGTCACCTGTGGGAGCGGGCTTGCTCGCGAAGACGTCAGCCGCATCACCGCAAAATCTTGGGTTAAAACACAAACCGTCCATCAAACAGCGGGTCATCATCCAGCGCCAACACGCCACTGGAGAAGATCAGGTCCAAATGATGGCTACCTTTGGCACCTCCGCCCAAGCCAAGGTGCAAGCCGCAATGGCGCTCCTCGAACCCGGCATTGCGCGCATACAAATCTTTCACGCCTTCGTTGGTGCCGATCCCCAACTCTTCGATGCGCCGATTGGACGGATTGGCGTCCAGGTACTTGTTGAAGTCATGTTCCAGCCCCGGCACATCGGTGGCGATTTTGCTGATGGTGGAGTTTTCGATCCACAACTCCAGCGGTGACGCCAATACGCCGTACTTGCGGGCAAATGGAATCGTACTGAGGAAAGTCCCCATAAACTTCACCCGCCCATTAATGGCCTCGCTATGAGTAGCGATCTCGCCGGGCGCCAGGTCGAAGTTGCCGATACCGTTGATGTCGGTCCACTTCTTGATACTGCTCAAGGGTGTTTCGAACCACGACCCATGATCATCTTTGAAACTCAGGGTGGTGGCGTGGGACATGCGCTGGATCAAGTGGCTGTTCAACCCGGCAATTCGCTGCGGGGTGACACTGAAGGTGTCGTAGAAGTAATCGCCGTAATCCTTGAACAGCAACGACTTCTTCCAGTTCTCCGCCATCACGCCTTGTAGCGCGCGGACAAACTCCGGGCCGTCGGGACGCGGGTTGGGCAGGGTGGAAGAGTCGTAGAAGAAAATGTACAGATCGCTGTCGGTAATCGCCTGGGTCAGCAATTCGGTGGGTTCGAGGTCCAGACGCATTGCGCTGAAGCTGAACCGTGGGCTGTTACCGGCCTGTTCGGCGATGGCGCCGGTCAGTGCCTCGTAATCAGCGGTATGGCCGAGCAAGACCTTCGCCGGGTTGATACCGGCAACGGCAGGGTGATGTTCGAGGTAGTAAAGGAAATGCGAGATGGCACGTTGCTTATCCATGTAGTCCTCCCTGACAAACCGAGAAAGTGGCAGGCACGACCGGCCGGATCGTGCCTGCCGGGATGTCTTACAGAGGCCACATCGCCGTGCCGAACGGAACAACCGCGTCGGCTTGCATCATTTCGACGGCGGCATCATGGGTCGGTGCTTCAAACCAATCGTCCAGTTGCAGCTCAGTGTCCAAGTCTTTGTCCAGTGCTTGCATGGTGAATCTCCTAGATGACTTCTTCGGTAAGAACAGCGGCGTGCTTTTCACTCGTTGAAGAGCACATCAACATGCCGGTCGATGCGGCTCGGCAAGTCGCTGAAAACCTAGTTCACAGGGTTTTAGAATGCAAAAAAATAATTAAACAATTTTCATTTGAACTATTTATTCCATTTTTCGAAAGCCAATTTTCTTAATAAAAAACAGAAAACTAAACAGGACATTTACTTAGGAAGCTTCCTATCGTCAATTTACAGTCAGTGGGCTTCTGGATCTGATTTGGAAAATTTACGTTACGCCTTGTCAATAAAACCTTACGAAAAGCCCTCTTAAACCCCGTGGAATGCCGCGAGTGTAAGGTCTGTAAGGAAAACCTTCCGCCAACCGCCGGGTTTGTAGTCTTCAAGGGCTCTGGCACGCTTGTTTCGGCAGCGTATGAAGGGTGAGATGCGCCCCATGCCTGTCGTGCAGGTGCATAACAAGAAGGAGGCGCAATGTACGCCGTGACTCATCTCCATCTCTCCCCGAAGGGCGATTTTTCCGCTGCCCTTATCGATGACCTGCAAAGGTCTTACTCAATTTTTGCAGTCGCCCGAGACCCTCGAGGCGGACACAGGCAATCCCGGCAACCGACGCGCTGATCCAGCGGTGTCTGGCAGCAGGGGGTTACAGGTGTACAATGCGCCGCGTTTTAACTGTGACCCTCTGCGCAACAGCGCAAACCTCAAGGCTATCCGCCTTGTTCACTCCGCCGCGTCACGAGCGTGTCGGGTTCGATTTCGTCACAGATAAAAATAAACAGGTGACGCATGACTGTCGTAAAAACGCTGAACTCCTGGTGCCTGCGCTGGGGTTTGATCGGCGCTGCTTGAAATCGCAACCGAGCAGCAACGTCTACTGAACATCATCAAACCTTGCGTGAGACCCTTTTCATGAGTGGACAAAACTCGCATTCAGGCGAGCTGAAACGCGGCCTGAAAAATCGCCATATTCAACTGATCGCCCTCGGTGGCGCGATCGGTACCGGGTTGTTCCTCGGCTCGGCCGGCGTGCTCAAATCCGCCGGCCCGTCGATGATTCTCGGCTACGCCATTTGCGGCTTCATCGCTTTCATGATCATGCGCCAGCTGGGCGAAATGATCGTTGAAGAGCCGGTCGCCGGTTCCTTCAGTCACTTCGCCCACAAATACTGGGGCGGTTTCGCCGGCTTCCTGTCGGGCTGGAACTGCTGGATTCTGTACATCCTGGTGGGCATGTCCGAGCTGACTGCGGTCGGCAAATACATCCATTACTGGGCGCCGGACATCCCGACCTGGGTATCGGCAGCCGGATTCTTCGTATTGATCAACCTGATCAACCTGGCCAACGTCAAAGTTTTCGGTGAGGCCGAGTTCTGGTTCGCGATCATCAAGGTTGTGGCGATTGTCGGCATGATCGCCCTGGGCAGCTACTTGCTGGTCAGCGGCAACGGCGGCCCGCAAGCTTCTGTGACCAACCTGTGGGAACACGGCGGCTTCTTCCCGAACGGCGTCAGCGGCCTGGTGATGGCCATGGCGATTATCATGTTCTCCTTCGGTGGCCTGGAAATGCTCGGTTTCACCGCTGCTGAAGCCGACAAGCCGAAAACCGTGATCCCGAAAGCCATCAATCAGGTGATCTACCGGATTTTGATTTTCTACATCGGTGCGCTGGTTATCCTGCTTTCGCTGACGCCATGGGACAGCCTGTTGGCGACCCTGAACGCGTCGGGTGATTCCTACAGCGGCAGCCCGTTCGTGCAAGTGTTCTCGATGCTTGGCAGTGACACCGCCGCGCACATCCTCAACTTCGTGGTCCTGACCGCGGCGCTGTCGGTGTACAACAGCGGCACTTACTGCAACAGCCGCATGCTGCTGGGCATGGCCGAGCAGGGCGATGCGCCGAAGGCCTTGTCGAAGATCGACAAGCGTGGCGTGCCGGTGCGTTCGATCCTGGCGTCGGCTGCCGTGACCCTGGTCGCGGTGCTGCTGAACTACCTGGTTCCGCAACATGCACTGGAACTGTTGATGTCGTTGGTGGTGGCCACCCTGGTGATCAACTGGGCGATGATCAGCTTCTCGCACTTCAAGTTCCGTCAGCACATGAACAAGACCAAACAGACGCCGTTGTTCAAGGCTCTGTGGTACCCGTACGGCAACTATGTTTGCCTGGCGTTCGTGGTGTTCATCCTCGGCGTGATGCTGCTGATCCCGGGCATCCAGATCTCGGTGTACGCGATTCCGGTGTGGGTCGCGTTCATGTGGGTCTGCTACGGCATCAAGAACAAGCGTCGTGAGCGGCATGCTTTGCAGGCTGCAGGTTCCGCTGCCAAGTAAGTGCAAAACGCATAAACAACAAACCCGGCCCTGTGCCGGGTTTGTTGTTTATGGGTTCCATACACGCTCCCACAGGGGCCGCATTTCTTCTGTCTAATCGCGGTATTCTTGTTGTTCTGAATACGGACTTTTTTCCATGCTGGTGATTTCCAACAACGTGCATCTGCCGGATGCCGAGATCGAATTGACGGCCATTCGCGCCCAGGGCGCCGGTGGGCAGAACGTCAACAAGGTCTCCAGCGCCGTGCACCTGCGCTTCGACATTCCGGCCTCGTCCTTGCCCGAGTTCTACAAGGAACGGCTGCTGGCGCTGCGCGACAGCCGCATCACCAGCGACGGCGTGTTGATCATCAAGGCCCAGCAATACCGTACGCAGGAAGCCAATCGCGCTGATGCGCTGGAGCGGTTGACCGAGTTGATCCTCAGCGCCACCAAAGTGGAAAAGAAACGCCGCCCGACCAAGCCGACCCTCGGTTCGAAGAAGCGTCGGCTCGAATCCAAGACCAAACGCGGCAGCATCAAGGCTGGACGCGGCAAGGTGGATTTCTAGCGGGTGTTGCGTTCCTCCCTGTACTTTGGCGCCTGCCGGTACAAGTAAACGCTCAGTGCCAGGCCACTCAGAGCAGCCAATGCGGCAAACAGGAAGATTGAGGCAAACCCGAATCCAGCCGCAATCGCACCGGCTAGTGGCCCGGTAATCCCCAGCGACAAATCGATAAACAGCGAGTACGCCCCAACCGCCGCGCCACGGCTGGAGGCGGGTACCAGGTTGACCGCTTCCACGCCCAGCGCCGGGAACACCAACGAAAAGCCGAAACCGCTCAGCGCCGCACCGGCCAGTGCCCAGTGTGCATCGGGTGCCAGCCACAGCAGCAACAACCCAAGGGTTTCCACTGACAGGCAGGCAATCGCTACGCGAAAGCCGCCGAGGCGGTTGATCAGGTTACCGAACAGCAATCGCGCACCGATAAAACTGGCGCCGAACAGGCTCAGGCACAGCACCGCGTTGGACCAGTGCTGAGTGGCGTAATACAGGGTGATGAATGTGGCGATGGTGCCAAAGCCGATGGAGCCCAAGGCCAGACCGCAACCATGAGGAAACACCCGCCCCAGCACGTGCATAAACGGCAGGCGTTCGCCTACAACGATTGGTGCAGCGGTTTTTGGCCAGGCCAGCGCCAGGCCCAGAACGGCCAGCAGCACGATGCTCACGCCCATGCTCCATAAACCCAACTGACTCACCAGCAGCACCCCCAGCGGCGCGCCGACCGCCAGCGCGCCGTAACTGGCGATGCCGTTCCAGGAGATGACTTTGGCGGTATTCGCCGCGCCGACCCGGCCGATGCCCCAGCCGATCGACCCGGAACCGACCAGGCTTTCTGCGCTGCCGAGCACCAGTCGGCCGATCAACAGGCTGATCAGGCTCAACATCGGCAGGCTTTGCGTCCAGGCCGAAATCAACATGAACACACCGCTCAAACCACAGCCGGCGAGGCCGTACATCACCGCCAGCTTGCTGCCCTTGTTATCGATGATGCGCCCGGCGTAAGGGCGGCTGAGCAGGGTGGCCAGGTATTGCACGCTGATCACCAGCCCGGCGATCACGGCGCCGAAACCGAGGTCGCTGTGGACATAGCCCGGCAATACGGCCAGGGGAATGCCGATATTCAGGTAACCGATGAACGTGAACAGGACGATGGAAACGACTTGCAGCGTGACCGTCATGGGGCGCTGGGTTTCTGGCATGGGTAAAGATCCACGGGGCAGCAGGATAGATAGGCTGCTTATGATAGCGGCGCGGACGGTCGCGGGTCGTGAAAAAGTAAAACTATTTGCCGGATGGGGATAATCAGGATTTTGCGGGGGCAACCAATTGCGTCGTGACCAAGGCGGCCAAGGCGTTTTCTTCGCTGCCGAAGCGGGCCAGCAGAGCGGCTTGTTTCTCGGGGGAAAGGCGGTTCCAGATCTCGATCATCTTCTCGGCGGTGCCGATCAGGACGCTGGCCTGAGCTTCGTTGAAGGTGACGCTGGATTCATCGGTCATGGGAAAGCTCAAGGTTCAGGCGGTGTGGAAAGCGCATATTAGCGCTTTCCACACGGTCTGGTCGTGCGGGTGTATCAGTCTTCGCTGTCGGCCTGGCGGCGTTCAGGTGCTTCTTTCGTCTCGGGCTGTTGGGCACCGGCTTGTTGCGTGGTTGTCTGCTCAGTTTCGTGCAGGCTTGGGAAGGGGAGATTAGGGATCTCGTGCATGTCGCGCTCCTCGCTAAGTCTGTTGATAGATCTGGTAGATCCGCGCTTTTAAAAAAGCCTGCGCAGGATACAGCAGGAGAAATGACAAATAGACTTTTATATCCAATTGTTGCGACGGATGGGATTGTCTAGACAGGTCAGCAAGAGGGGGCGACACCGTGCAAATGTGGGAGCGGGCTTGCTCGCGAAAGCGGAGTGTCAGGCAACGATGATGTCGACTGACCCTCCGCCTTCGCGAGCAAGCCCGCTCCCACAAAGTGACTTGCAGTGCTTGATGGTTACTTGCAGACGTCAGCGATAGCTTCGGCCAGCAAGTCCAGGCGCGTTGCATCAATCCCCGCCACGTTAGCCCGGCCCGAGCTCACCATGTACACGCTGTGATGCTCGCGCAGCTGTTTGACCTGTTCCGGCGACAAACCGGTGTAGGAAAACATCCCGCGTTGCACACCAATGTGCGCAAATTGCTCGCGCAAACCATGGGGTTCAAGTGCTTCGACCAGACCGCTGCGCAACTGCGCGATACGCAAACGCATGGCTTCCACTTCGTCGACCCAGCGGCTTTTCAGCTCTGGATCGCCGAGGATGGTCGCGACCACGGCGGCGCCATGATCCGGTGGCGTCGACCACAGGTTACGGGCGATGTTGGCCAGTTGGCTGCGGATATCCACCAGTTTGTCGGCGGTTTTCGCGCAGACAATCAATGCGCCGGTGCGGTCGCGGTACAGGCCGAAGTTCTTCGAGCAGGAACTGGTGATCAGCACTTCCGGCAACTCGGCGGCGAACAGCCGGGTCGACCAGGCATCTTGCTCCAGGCCGTCGCCAAAGCCCTGATAGGCGAAGTCGATCAGTGGCAGCAAATCGCGACTGCGCACCACGTCCAGCACCCGACGCCAATCGTCATGGGACAGGTCGAAACCGGTCGGGTTGTGGCAGCAGGCATGCAGCAGCACCACATCGCCCTTGGGGGCTTCATTGAGCACCGCCAGCATCGCTTCCACATCGAGACGATTGTCGCTGCCCACGTATGGGTAATGACTGACCCTGACCCCGGCCGCCGCGAAAATGGTTTCGTGGATCGGCCAGGTCGGGTTACTCAACCACACGCCACGGCCCGGCAGGCATTGGGCGATGAAGTCAGCGCTCAAGCGCAATGCACCAGTGCCGCCCGGCGTTTGAGTGGCGCCGGCCCGTTGTTCGGTGATCAGCGCCGAATCAGCGCCAAGCACCAACTCATTGATGACCTTGCCGAACGCTACATTGCCGTGACCGCCGATGTAGGTCTTGGTGGATTGACGCTCCACCAGGTGCTGCTCGGCGAGCTTCACCGCTTCGAGGATTGGCGTCAGGCCCTGGGCGTCTTTATAGACACCCACGCCGAGGTCGAATTTGCGCGGGTTAGGGTCCAGCGCATAGGCCTCCATCAGGCCGAGAATCGGGTCGCCAGGTACTCGACCGATGGCGTCGAAATGCATTATTTGCGGCCCTCGGCGTTCTTGGCCACTTCGTCAGTGCGCGCGGCCATGATGAAGTCGTTGCGGTGCAGGCCTTTGATGGAGTGGCTCCACCAGGTGACGGTGACTTTGCCCCACTCGGTCAGCAGGCCCGGGTGGTGACCTTCGGCCTCGGAGATTTCACCGACGGCGTTAGTGAACGCCAGCGCGTGTTTGAAGTTCTTGAACAGGAAAACTTTTTCCAGCTGCATCACACTGTCGCGGACTTCGATGTTCCAGTCAGGGATTTGCTTGATCAGGATCGGCAATTCTTCGTCGCTGACTTGAGGGGCGTCGGCGCGGCAGGCTTCGCAATGGGCTTGGTTTAATGTGGACATGATGTGTTCCTGAAATCGAGTGTTTTGAAAAACGGTCGTCAGTGGGACCACGCTAAAGCAAAGCGGCGATCCGTAACAGACTCACTTGATGCCAAAAGGCGCGGGTCACGCAGCTTTTGGCGGAAATTTCGGCGTGTGCAACCCCAACTGCATACCTTGCTTGACCATGCCCATGATGTCTTCGTGAGCCAGATCGAACAGGCGCTTGAGGTTGGGCAGGACAAAGTACAGCGGTTGCAGAATGTCGATGCGGTACGGCGTGCGCATACATTCCAGCGGGTCGAACGCCTGATGCTCAGGCTCGTTTGACAGGCAATAAACGGTTTCTTTCGGCGAGGACAAAATACCGCCACCGTAGATGCGCAGGCCTTGTGGGGTGTCGACCAGACCGAACTCGATAGTCATCCAGTACAGGCGCGCCAGATACACGCGTTCTTCCTTGGAAGCCTGTAGGCCAAGTTTGCCGTAGGTGTGGGTGAATTCGGCGAACCAGGGGTTGGTCAGCAGCGGACAGTGGCCAAAGATCTCGTGGAAAATGTCCGGCTCTTGCAGGTAATCCAGCTCTTCGCGGGTACGAATAAAGGTCGCCACCGGGAACTGCTTGTTTGCCAGCAATTCGAAAAAGGTCTGAAAGGGAATCAGCGCGGGGACTCGGGCAACCTGCCAACCGGTGGTTTCACCGAGGACCTTGTTGATTTCACCGAGTTGCGGAATGCGGTCGTGGGGCAGACCGAGTTTTTCGATACCGTCCAGGTATTCCTGGCACGCACGGCCCTCGACCACTTTCAATTGGCGAGTGATCAGCGTGTTCCACACCGCGTGTTCTTCGGCGGGGTAGTCGATAAAACCTTGCGCATCGGGCTCGCGAGCCACGTATTGCGTCTGCTTCATGCTGCTCTCCTGCTAGGGGATTCGTTCTTGTTGTGTGTACAGCTATAGACCTAGAAATACCCCAAGGGGTGCGGTGTTGCAGCAGGTGATCCGCGGTGAGAGTAGGAAAAATCTCGGCTTTTCGTAAAGTATTCGTTACGGATTGATCGCTAAGGCGCAAGTATTGATATTTGCGGGTTTGAAATGGCTCACAGGTGTCACATAATCTTGACGACTAACTTGGTGCCCACGCAGAAAATTTCTTGCGCCGGGCCTCGATCACCGCTGTTACGGGCCTTTATATGCGTATCAAAGTCCACTGCCAGAACCGCATCGGTATCCTGCGCGATATTCTCAACCTGCTGGTCGAGTACGGGATCAACGTTGCTCGCGGCGAAGTGGGTGGTGAGCACGGCAATGCGATCTATCTGCACTGCCCGAACCTGATCAACATTCAGTTCCAGGCGTTGCGTCCGAAGTTTGAGGCGATTGGCGGGGTATTCGGCGTCAAGCGCGTAGGGCTGATGCCCAGCGAGCGTCGGCACATGGAGCTCAATGCCTTGCTCGGGGCCCTGGAGTTTCCGGTGCTGTCGATCGACATGGGCGGCTCCATCGTCGCGGCCAACCGTGCAGCAGCGCAGTTGCTCGGGGTGCGGGTGGACGAGGTGCCGGGGATACCACTGTCGCGGTACGCCGAAGATTTCGATTTGCCGGAGCTGGTGCGCGCCAACAAGTCACGGATCAACGGCTTGCGGGTGAAGGTCAAGGGTGACGTGTTTCTCGCCGACATCGCGCCGCTGCAATCGGAGCATGACGAAAGCGAGGCCATGGCCGGTGCGGTGTTGACGTTGCACCGGGCGGATCGGGTGGGCGAGCGCATCTATAACGTGCGCAAGCAGGAATTGCGCGGCTTCGACAGCATTTTCCAGAGTTCGAAAGTGATGGCGGCGGTGGTGCGCGAAGCGCGGCGCATGGCACCGCTGGATGCGCCGCTATTGATAGAAGGCGAAACCGGCACCGGCAAAGAGTTGTTGGCGCGGGCCTGTCACCTGGCGAGCCCGCGTGGGCAATCACCGCTGATGGCGCTCAACTGCGCCGGTCTGCCGGAGTCCATGGCCGAGACCGAACTGTTCGGCTACGGCCCCGGTGCCTTCGAAGGGGCGCGGGCCGAAGGCAAGCTCGGGCTGTTGGAGCTGACAGCGGGCGGCACGTTGTTCCTCGACGGCGTCGGCGAAATGAGCCCGCGCTTACAGGTGAAATTGCTGCGCTTTCTGCAGGACGGTTGCTTCCGTCGTGTCGGCAGTGATGAAGAGGTCTATCTGGATGTGCGGGTGATCTGCGCAACGCAAGTGGACTTGTCCGAGCTGTGTGCTCGCGGTGAATTTCGCCAGGATTTGTACCACCGCTTGAACGTGCTCTCGCTACACATCCCGCCGCTGCGAGAATGCCTCGACGGCTTGGCGCCGCTGGTGGAGCACTTCCTCGATCAGGCCAGTCGGCAGATCGGTTGTCCGTTGCCGAAACTGGCGCCGGCGGCGATGGAACGGCTCAGCCATTATCATTGGCCGGGCAACGTGCGGCAATTGGAAAACGTACTGTTCCAGGCGGTTTCCCTGTGCGACGGCGGGACAGTCAAAGCCGAGCACATTCGTCTGCCTGACTACGGCGTGCGTCAGCCGCTTGGCGATTTTTCCCTTGAGGGCGGCTTGGACGAGATTGTCGGGCGCTTTGAAAAGGCGGTGCTGGAACGTTTGTATTCCGAGCATCCGAGCAGTCGGCAACTGGGCAAGCGGTTGGGGGTTTCGCATACGACCATTGCCAATAAGTTGCGTGAGTATGAGGTCGGTAAAGAGCCGGGCTAGACAGCTTTTGTGGCGAGGGGGCCGTGTTGGCTGCCAAGGTCGACGCTTGCCGCAAGCGGCATAACACCGCCGGTTTTTCGTCTTCGACACATTCCCCCAATCCCCTCTGAATCCCTCAAGTCCTTTGTTTGCCGGGCCCGGCGCCGCCAGAAAAAAGTTGGTCTGCAAATTGCTTATGGCTCAGCAGTACAGCGGTGGGCGGCAAACGTCCGGCATGCAGAGGAAAGAGTGTGGACAAGTACCTTTATGTGGCAATGACCGGCGCCAGCCAGAATGCACTGGCGCAGAAGGCTCATGCGAACAACCTGGCGAACATCTCTACTAACGGTTTTCAGAAGGACCTGGAACAGGCCCGTTCGATGCCGGTGTTTGGTGACAGCTTTCCGGCGCGTGCGTTTGCCATGAGCGAGCGTCCGGCCACCGACTTCTCCCCGGGTGCGCTGGTGCAAACCGGTCGCGACCTCGATGTCGCGGTGCAAGGCAACGGTTGGATCGCCGTGCAGAACCCCGATGGCGGTGAAAGCTACGTGCGCACCGGCAGCTTGAACGTGGACGCGCTGGGCGTGCTGCGTGCCGGCAACGGTATGCCGGTGGTAGGCAATGGCGGGCCGATTGCCGTGCCGCCCGAGCAGCAAATCGAAGTCGGCGAAGACGGCACCATCAGCATCCGTGCGATGGGTGAAGGCCCACGGGTGATGGCCGAAGTCGACCGCATCAAACTGGTCAACCCAGACTTCAAGAACATGACCAAAGGCCTGGACGGTTCGATCCACACCAAGGACGGCAAGCCGGCGCAAGCCGATGCCAACGTCAAGCTGGTGTCCGGGTTCCTTGAGTCGAGCAACGTCAATGCCGTGGAAGAAATGACCTCGGTGCTGGCGCTGGCCAAGCAGTTCGAACTGCACATCAAGATGATGAACACCGCCAAAGACGATGACCAGGCCATGGCTCGGGTCTTGCAGATCAGCTAATTATCAGAACGTCGCGCCGTAAAACAGGCGCACGAGGAGAATCGAATGCTTCCGGCTCTATGGGTTGCCAAAACAGGTCTGTCCGCCCAGGACACCAACCTCACCACCATTTCCAACAACCTGGCGAACGTATCGACCACGGGTTTCAAACGTGACCGCGCCGAGTTCCAGGACTTGCTGTATCAGATCAAACGCCAGCCAGGCGCCCAGTCGACCCAGGACAGCGAATTGCCGTCGGGTCTGCAGGTGGGTACTGGTGTGCGCATCGTCGGCACCCAGAAAAACTTCACCGCCGGTAGCTTGCAAACCACCGAGCAGCCGTTGGACATGGCCATCGACGGTCGCGGCTTCTTCCAGATTCTGCAGCCGGACGGCACCACGTCCTACACCCGTGACGGTACCTTCCACCTGGATTCCAACGGCCAGATCGTCAACGCCAGCGGCTTCGCCCTGGAACCGGCGATTGTCATTCCGAACGACGCCCAGACCTTCACCGTCGGCCGTGACGGCACTGTGTCCATCACCGTTGCCGGCAACCCGGCCTCCCAGGTGATCGGCAACCTGCAAACCGCCGACTTCATCAACCCGGCCGGTCTGCAAGCGGTGGGTAACAACCTGTTCCTGGAAACCGCTGCCAGTGGCGCACCGCAAGTCGGCACCCCGGGCCTCGCCGGTTTCGGCACCACGCTGCAGAACACCCTGGAAACGTCCAACGTCAGCACCGTTGAAGAGATGGTCAACATGATCACCACTCAGCGCGCCTACGAGATGAACTCCAAAGTGATCTCCACCGCCGACCAGATGCTCTCGTTCGTAACGCAGAATCTGTAATCAAGTCTATGAGGCGGCCATGAGGTCGCCTGCAATACCGTGAGGTAGGGTCATGAATCGCTTTGTATCTGTTCTGGCACTGAGTGGGGTCGTCGTGCTCACGGGCTGCGTTGCCCCGCCGCCCAAGCCCAATGACCCTTACTACGCCCCGGTGTTGCCGCGCACGCCGCTGCCGGCTGCCGCCAATAATGGCTCGATCTACCAGGCCGGTTTCGAACAGAACCTGTACAGCGACCGCAAGGCGTTCCGGGTCGGTGACATCATCACCATCACCCTGAACGAGCGCACCCAGGCGAGCAAGAACGCCAACTCGCAGATCGACAAGAACAGCGACACCAGTGTCGGCCTGACCTCGTTGTTCGGCTCCAGCCTGACCACCAATAACCCGATCGGTAGCAATGACCTGAGTCTGAACGCCGGCTATAGCGCCGACCGCGCCACCAAGGGCGACAGCAAGTCCGGCCAGAGCAACAGCCTGACCGGTTCGATTACCGTGACCGTTGCTGACGTGTTGCCCAATGGCATCATCGCTGTACGCGGCGAGAAGTGGCTGACCCTCAACACCGGTGATGAGCTGGTGCGGATTGCCGGCCTCGTTCGCGCCGATGACATCGCCACCGACAACACCGTGTCGTCGACCCGCGTCGCCGATGCACGCATCACCTATTCGGGCACCGGTGCGTTTGCCGATGCGAGTCAGCCAGGCTGGTTCGACCGTTTCTTCCTCAGCCCGCTGTTCCCTTTCTAGGTGGCTTCTCTGGTGAGCATGTTGAACTTCAAGCACCTGATGGTGGGCGCCCTGTTGCTGTCCGCAGCCTTTGATGCTCAAGCCGAGCGGCTGAAGGATATCGCCAGTATTTCCGGCGTGCGTTCCAACCAATTGATCGGCTACGGCCTGGTGGTCGGGCTTAACGGCACCGGTGACCAGACGACCCAGACCCCGTTCACCCTGCAGACGTTCAACAACATGCTTTCGCAGTTCGGCATCAAGGTGCCGGCAGGTTCGGGCAACGTGCAGTTGAAGAACGTCGCGGCGGTGTCGATCAGTGCCGACTTGCCAGCGTTCGCCAAGCCGGGTCAACAGGTGGATATCACCGTCGCGTCCATCGGTAACTCCAAGAGCCTGCGCGGCGGTACGTTGTTGCTGACGCCGCTCAAAGGTATCGACGGCAACGTCTACGCTATCGCTCAGGGCAACCTGGTGGTTGGTGGTTTCGATGCCGAGGGTCGTGACGGTTCGAAGATTACTGTCAACGTTCCGTCGGCTGGTCGCATCCCGGGTGGTGCATCGGTCGAGCGTGCAGTGCCAAGCGGTTTCAATCAAGGCAACAGCCTGACCCTGAACCTCAACCGTTCAGATTTCACCACTGCCAAGCGCATCGTCGACAAGATCAACAACATGCTTGGCCCTGGCGTCGCTCAGGCCATCGACGGTGGTTCGATTCGCGTGACTGCGCCACTCGATCCGAGCCAGCGGGTCGACTATTTGTCGATCATCGAAAACCTCGAAGTCGACCCGGGCCAGGCGGTGGCGAAAGTCATCATCAACTCGCGCACTGGCACCATCGTGATCGGTCAGAACGTCAAGGTTTCCCCGGCCGCCGTGACCCACGGCAGCCTGACCGTAACCATTACCGAAGACCCGATCGTCAGCCAGCCCGGCCCGCTGTCCAACGGGCAGACAGCGGTCGTGCCGCGCTCGCGGGTCAACGCTCAGCAAGAAGCCAAGCCGATGTTCAAGTTCGGCCCGGGCACCACCCTCGACGAAATCGTCCGAGCGGTGAACCAGGTCGGCGCGGCACCGGGTGACTTGATGGCGATCCTCGAAGCGCTGAAGCAGGCCGGCGCGTTGCAAGCCGACCTGATCGTGATCTGAGGACGGCGGCCATGGATATGCGTAAAAGCGGTCTGGTCAGCAGCAGCGACTCGGGTTCCTACTCGGACCTGAACCGCCTGAACCAGCTCAAGGTCGGCGACAAGAACAGCGATGCGAACATGCGCAAAGTGGCGCAGGAATTCGAATCGCTGTTCCTCGGTGAAATGCTCAAGTCGATGCGCTCGGCCACCGAAGCGCTGGGCCAGGACAATCCGCTGAACACACCGGCAGCCAAGCAATACCAGGAAATGTACGACCAGCAGTTGGCCGTTTCCATGTCCCGCGAAGGCGGCGGTATTGGCCTGGCGGACGTGCTGATGCGGCAGATGTCGAAGAACAAACCGATGGCGCCGGGGGAGGCCGCGGCAGCGTCTGCTGCCAAGCAAGCTGCCGCGAAAGCCGCCGTGGAAACGCCGATTGCCGCCGGTACAGTCGCCACCAACGGGCCGCTGTCGCGTCTCAATGGTGAGCGCCCGTTGTGGGCTTCGCGTTCGGTGAAGACGCCGGCAAGCGCGGGCGAGGGCGCTCATCGCAATGACATGGCGCTGATCAATCAGCGGCGTCTGGCGCTGCCGCCGAAACTGGCCGATCGTTTGCTCGCCGGGTTGGTGCCGTCGGTATCGAAGCCTGCAACGACCGCCACAACGGTGCAGAACAATATCCAATTACCGCAGAGCACCAAGACCGGTTCCGGTCCCCTTTACAACGGCGATTGGCTGGCTTCGCAAACGGATACAGCAGCCGGCGGACGCCTGCAGATTTATGGTCGTGCCATGGCTCAAATACCCTTGGCGCCGCCAAAGAAAGCCTTCAGTTCCGCCGACGAATTCGTCAACACCATGTTGCCGATGGCCAAAGAAGCTGCCGACCGTATCGGTGTCGATCCGCGTTATCTGGTGGCTCAGGCTGCCCTGGAAACCGGTTGGGGCAAATCGGTCATGCGCGCCCAGGATGGCAGCAGCAGCCACAACCTGTTCGGCATCAAGGCCAGCAGTAACTGGAAGGGCGATTCGGCGCGCGCGATCACCAGCGAATTCAGAAATGGCGAGAGGGTCAAGGAGACGGCCGAGTTCCGTTCCTACGGCTCTTACAAAGACAGCTTTCATGACCTCGTGACGCTGCTGCAAAGCAATAATCGCTATCAAGATGTGCTGAAGTCGGCCGATAACCCAGAACAGTTTGTACGCGAGTTGCAAAAAGCCGGGTATGCAACCGACCCGGATTACGCAAGCAAGATTTCGCAGATAGCCAAGCAGATGACGAGTTACCAAAACTACGCTGCGGCGGGCGCTTCCACCACGCCTTTATAGGCACAAGGTATAAGGTTTGAACCATGAGTTTGCTCAATATCGGGATGTCGGGTTTATCCGCTAGCCAAACCGCGCTGATGACTACCGGCAATAACATTGCCAACGCCGACACCTCCGGGTACTCACGCCAGCAAACCGTGCAGGGCACCAAGGCCTCGAATCAGTTCGGCAATGTCTACATCGGCACCGGTACGACCCTGGCCGATGTGCGTCGGGTGTACAACAGCTACCTCGATGCGCAGCTGCAGACCACCACTTCACTCAATAGCGACTCGGCGGCCTACGCCGGGCAGATCAGCCCGCTCGATGCGTTGCTGTCGGACAGCGGCACCGGTCTCAATGGCGCCCTGACCAAATTCTTCGCCTCGGTACAGAACGTCAACGCCAAACCGGGCGACGATGCTTCCCGCCAACTGCTGCTCAGCGATGCGCAAGCCCTGAGCAACCGATTCAACTCGATCTCCAGCCAGTTGACGCAGCAGAACGCCAACGTCAATGGCAACCTGGCGGACATGGCCGATCAGGTCAATAAACTGGCCGCCACCGTCGCCCAGCTGAACCAGAAGATTTCTGAAGTTTCCAACGCCGGCGGCATGCCCAACGACCTGCTCGACGCGCGCAACGAGACCGTACGCCAGTTGTCCACCTTCACCGGTGCGCAAGTGATCGAGCGTGACGGCAACCTTGATGTTTACCTGGGCAGCGGTCAGCCGCTGGTCATGGGCAGCACCGTCAGCAAGCTGGAAGTGGTGCCGAGCAAAGCCGACCCGTCGCGTTCGGCCATTCAGCTCAATCGCGGTTCGAGCACCATCGATGTCACCTCGGTGATGACCGGTGGCGAGATGGGCGGTTTGCTGCGCTATCGCAGCACCGTGCTGGACCCGGCCATGAACGAGCTGGGGCGTGTGGCGCTGGTCGTTGCCGATCAGATGGATACCATTCAGGCCCAAGGCATCGACAAGAACGGTGACTTCGGCTCGAATCTGTTCAACAGCATCAACAGTGCCGCGCAAATGGCCCAGCGCAGTATTGCCACAGTCGGCAACAGTGCGGGCTCGGGCAATTTCGATGTGACCATCGAGGACAGCGGCAAGCTGACCATCAACGATTACAAGGTCACGTTCACCAGTGCCACCGACTACACCTTGCAGCGCCTGCCTGAAGGCACCGCCATGGGCGCGTTCAGCACGCTGACCACGCCGCCGCCAGTGATCGATGGTTTCTCCATGAAACTCACCGGTGGTACTGCAGCCGCCGGCGACACCTTCAAGATCACCCCGACCCGCAACGCGGCGACCAACATCAAGACCGAGATGACCGACTCCAAGCGTCTGGCCATCGCGGCACCGTTGGGTGCGGCAATTGCTGCTGGCGGCAGCGGCACATTGACGATTCCGGCCAGCGGTCAACCGACCCTGACTACGCAGTTCGATATTTATGACTCGGCCACCACTACAGCGATCCAGAACGGCCTGAAGACTTCGACGCCGGTCAAGATCGTGTTTGGTGCGGCCGGTGGTACGACTCAGACTTACCAGATGCTCGATGCCCAAGGTAACCCACTCAGCAGCGGCACCATTGTGCCGGGCCAGAACAATACGCTGAGCCTGACCATTCCTCTGGTCGACGCCAACGGTGCCGCGATCAATGATCCGGGACCGCCAGTCGTGCAGCGTACTGCATCATTCGACATGACCATCGCGGGCTCGCCGGGTACCTCGACGGCGATCAACGTGTCGCTCAGTCAGCCAGGTTCCCTGGACAACCGTAACGGCACCGTACTGGCCGGTCTTCAGACCAAGCAGACTGTGGACACCGGTTCGGCCAGCAACGGTATTTCCCTGAACGATGCCTACGGCAAACTGGTCTCGGGTGTTGGTGCCAAGGCGGCCCAGGGAAAACTCGATAGCGCTGCCACCGAAGCGATTCTGGCCAATGCCAAAGGCGCTCGCGATTCGCTATCGGGTGTCGACCTCGATGAGGAAACCGGCAATCTGGTCAAGTATCAGCAGTACTACACCGCGTCTTCGCAGATCATCAAGGCTGCGCAGGAAATCTTCAGCACACTGATCAACAGTCTTTAAGGAGTCGTAGCCCATGCGCATTTCTACCGCCCAGTTTTACGAGTCCTCTGCTGCCAACTATCAGAAGAATTTCTCCAACGTGGTCAAGAGCAGCGAAGAGGCCAGCAGCCTCGTTCGCGTCAACACCGCGGCCGATGATCCGGTCGGCGCTGCGCGCTTGCTGCAATTGGGTCAACAGGCTTCGATGCTCGACCAATTCTCAGCCAACATGACCACCATCAAGGGCACGCTCGGGCAGACCGAAGCGGTGATGACCAGTATCGGCAACGTGCTACAACGCGCCAAGGAGCTGGCGTTGGGCGCTGGCAACGCCGGCTATACCGATGCCGACCGCCAGGCGAACGCTTCCGAATTGGGTCAGATTGAAGAGCAATTGCTCAGCCTGATGAACACCAAGGATGAAAACGGCAAGTACATCTTTGCCGGATCCAAGGGCGATGTCGTGCCGTTCAGCCGCAACACCGATGGCAGCTACACCTACAACGGTGATCAGGTCACACTGGATCTGCCAATTGGCGATACCCAGTCGATGGCCACCAACAGCACGGGTTGGGAGGTGTTCCAGCAGGCGATCAACACCACCCGGACGCAGACCACGCTCACCGCGCCTGCGGTCGATGATGGTCGTGTGGTGTTGTCCAACGGTCAGGTGGGCTCCGATGTCACTTACAACGCCAAGTTCCGCAGCGGCGAGCCTTACACCGTGTCGTTCCTGAGCAGCACACAGTTACAAATCACCGATGCGCTGGGTAATGACGTAACGGCAGAAGCCAGTCAGGGCGGTGTGTTCTCTTCCAGTAACGCAGCCACTCAAACCGTGAGTTTTCGTGGTCTTGACCTGAAACTCAATATCAACCTCAAGTCGGGTGATACCACCCCAGACACGGTCATCGCCGGGCACAGCTTCACGCTGGCAGCCAAGCCGGACAGCTTCAACACATCGCGCAGTCCGGGCAATCCGTCGACTGCATTGGTGACTGACGCTTCTGTAACCAACAGCATCGACTACCATGCCAGCTTCCCGGGCGGCGGGGCGATTCTCAAGTTCACCAGTGCGACGAACTTCGAACTTTATGCCGCGCCAGTGACCGCCAACAGTAAGCCGGTGTCCACCGGTACCATGGCCGGTACGACCGCGACAGCATCGGGTGTCTCGTTCACCTTGGCCGGTACGCCGGGGGCAGGTGATCAGTTCTCGGTGGCGGTCAATACGCATCAGACCCAGAACATTCTGGATACCGTCAGCCAACTGAAAACAGCGCTGTCGACGCCAACCAACAATGATCCGATTATCACTCAGAAAATGAACGCTGCAGTCACTGCCGGTATCGGCAACCTGTCCAGCGGCATGGATCAACTTGCTTCGAGTATCAGTTCTGTAGGTGGTCGCGGTGCGTCATTGGTGACTCAGACCGATATCAACCAGAGCCTGGCACTCGCCAACACCCAGACCCAATCGGCCATTCGCGATTCCGATCCGGCTGAAGTGATGACCCGCCTGACTCTGCAGCAGACCATGCTGCAAGCTTCGCAACTGGCGTTCAGCAAGATCGCTCAGTTGGGGCTGTTCAACAAAGTCTGAGTCAAGGCCTTCGCGATGATCTCGCGAAGGCTTGCGACTGCCGAGTGCAAACCGTCTTTATTCAGCGGTTCGGGGAGTTTCACTTCGTTGAAGTAAGCTCCCGCCGCTCGCGAGTTCTCCCGCCGTGAAACCAGCACCTCTTGTCACCATTGCCATTCCCGCCTTCAACCCGCAGTTCTTCCAGACAGCGCTGCAAAGTGCGCTGAGTCAGACCTACGCCAATCTTGAAGTGATCGTCTGCGATGACAGTGGAGGTGACGAGATCCGCGAGATTGTCGATGCCTGTGAGGTGCCTGTCTCGATTCGCCTGCGCTATGTGCGCAATCCGCAGTGCTTGGGTTTTCAGGCCAACCTCATGGCCTGTACGCAAGAGGCCAGCGGTGACTATCTGAAGTTGCTGTGCGACGACGACCAACTGCTCCCTGAATGCATCACTCAGCAGATCATCGGCTTCATCGACCACGAAGACGTCAACCTGGTGATCGGCCAGCGGCAGTTTTACGACGGTGATTACATCCTGCTTTCCGACCGTGTGGAAAACTGCTGCTTTTCCACAGGTGTCACCTTGTTCAAGGGCGAGGATCTGCTGGGCATTCTGGAAAGCACCCCGATCAACTTTCTCAGTGGTCTTAGTGGGGCATTGTTGCGAACCCGACATGCGCTGGAATATTTGCCGGCCCTGACCCAGATTGGCGAAGGTTTTGTCGCCCGTCTGGACTTCGCCTTGTTCGCCTGTCTGCTACGGCGTGGCAATCTGGTGGTGGTGAGTCAGGTATTGAGTCTTGAGCGCTTGCATCCGGCGCGGCTGAGCAATCAGGCGCCAATCAAGGCTGCGGTAATGACAGAGCTCGATTGGCTCAAGCAAATGCTTGCCTTGCGCAGTGGCGAGCCAGCGCCTGCACCGGGCTGGGTGCGTTATCTGGCACTGGCCGATGCGATTGAGGGTCAAGCGTATGCCTGGGAAGAAACCAGTCTTGGCCGGCAACTGGGCTTCATTCAAACGGTGGTGCGCACTCGGGTAGGTGACGACTGCGACAGCTTTACCGATATGTATGGGCATTGGCTGTCCTGCCGTCATTTGAACCCGGCTCAGCAACGTTTGCTCGAGGCTCGTTTGCAGAGTTGGAGCTGGCGTCCGCGCATCGTGCCGATTGTTCTCGACAGCGAAGGCGATGTTCCGGCGCTCGAGGAGACGCTCAAGAGCATTCGTCAGCAAACCTATGCCGCCGAGCAAGTGGTGGTGCTGTCCGATTCGCAGCGCGCCTCGTGCGACGGCGTGCGTCATGTGCGTCTGGAAGATGATTCGGTTGCCCAGTTCAATCGCCTGCTGGCCCAGTTGGACAACGCAGACTGGATCTATCTGGTTCGCGCGGGCGATCGCTTGAATGAACTGGCTTTACTGTTACTGGCAGAGCGCATAGTTGAAACGCCTGACGTGCGCTGCCTTTACAGTGACGAAGGCGGATTGCGCGATGAGGTATCGATCGAGCCGGTGTTTAAGCCGGATTTCAACCTGGATCTGATGCGCAGCTACCCCTATATCGGCCGGGTGCTGGCCCTGCAGCGGCAACGGGTTATCGAGCTGGGCGGCATGGCAGACGGTTTTGGCGAGCTGGGTGTGCATGATCTGGTCTGGCGTGTGGTGGAGAGTAACGGGCCGCACGCTATCGGTCATATTGCCGAAGTCCTTGTGGAGTCCACCTTGCGTCTGTCCCAGTGGCTGGCGCAACCGCAGGTCATCCAACAGAACCCGTGTGTGCTGGCTGCGCATCTGGAGCGGCTCGGCGCACCCCACCGCATCCGCTCCGGCAGCCAGCCTATGATCAACCGTGTGGATTATCTGCACGATCAGCCGGCCATGGTTTCGATCATCATTGCGACCCGCAATGAGCTCGGCTCTCTGGAGCGTTGTGTCGAAAGTCTGTTGGATAAAACCGCTTGCACGCGATATGAGATTCTCATTGTAGACAACGCCAGCACGGCTGTGGATGCCTGCAATTGGCTGTCGGCGATGGAGCAGGTGGGCAGTGACAAACTTCGGGTGTTGCGCTGCGATCATGGCGACAATCTGGCGGCAGTGCAGAACTTCGCTGCCGGCCACGCCCGCGGCGACTATCTGCTGTTTCTCAGCCCCTACAGTGTCGTTATCAACCCGGATTGGCTCGACGAGTTGCTCAATCACGCTCAGCGTCCGGAAGTCGGCGTGGTCGGTGGTCGGCTGCTGAGCCCGCAAGGACGTATCGAGGGGACGGCCCTGGTGCTGGGATTGCGGGGTGCCGTGGGTGTTCCCAATCGTGGTGAGCCGCTCAACACGTCGGGTTACATGCAGCGCCAGCAGACAGTGCAGAATTTCAGTGCCGTGGGCATCGATTGCCTGCTTGTGCGCAAGAAGGTTTTTGATGATCTTCATGGCCTGGACGAGAAAAATCTGGCGCAAGCACTCAATGGCGCTGACTTCTGTCTGCGTGTGAAGCAAAGCGGATACCTGGTGGTGTGGACGCCCTACGCCGAGTTGATGCGAGTGGTTCCGTCCTCTGCCTTCAATCCCGCTCCCAAGGTGTTGCAGGCCGAGCAAAAAAGTTTTTACCAGCGATGGTTGCCAGTGGTGGCCAGGGATCCGGCCTACAACCCCAATCTGAGTCTGGGCACCAGTAATTTCAGTTTGGAGCCGGGACTCAAGGATGGCTGGAACCCGTTCTCGCGTCAGCTTTTGCCCAATGTTCTGGCGATTCCAATCAATACGACTGCCGTGGGTCATTACCGGGTCACTCAGCCGTTCCTTGAGTTGGAGGCGGCCGGGCGTGTGGTGGGGCACCTGACTTATCAGGCGCCGACGGATATTGAGCTCGAGCGGCGTTCTCCCGACGTGATCGTGTTGCAGGGGCGCTATAGCCAGGGCGCGGTCAATGAGGTCGAACGAATCAAAAACTGCTCTCGCGCTTTCCGGATCTACGAACTTGACGATTATGTGATTGATGTTCCGAAAAAGAACGCACACCTGCGCAAGGCCGAGGTCGGGGTCGATAAAATAGTGCGTCGTGGCGTAGGGTTGTGTGATCGCGTCGTGGTCTCGACCCGGCCTTTGGCTGATGCATTGCGTGACATGCATCACGATATCCGGGTCGTCCCGAACATGCTCGCGCCGCACCTCTGGGTCGGGCTCACCAGTCAGCGCCGCACTTCTCGCAAACCTCGCGTGGGTTGGGGTGGCGGGACGAGCCATGATGGAGATCTGGCCATCATTGCGGACGTGGTGCGCCTGCTGGCCAACGAAGTCGAATGGGTGTTCTTCGGCATGTGTCCGCCGGCTTTGCGTCCTTTTGTCCATGAGTTTCATCCCAGCGTCGGCCTGGAAGCCTATCCGGCCAAACTGGCCAGCCTGAACCTCGACCTGGCGCTGGCTCCCCTGGAGTTCCACATCTTCAACGACTGCAAGAGCAACCTGCGCTTGTTGGAGTACGGCGCCTGCGGTTATCCGGTGATCTGCACCGACACCGAAGCCTATCGCGGCTATCTACCCTGCACCAAGGTTGTGAGCAACAGTACCGAAGAATGGCTTGAGGCAATCCGCATGCACCTGTCCGACCCTGATGCGAGCTATCGCATGGGTGATGCACTGAGAGAAGAGGTGCTGCGCGATTACATGCTCAAGGGCAACAACCTCAATTACTGGGCCGAGGGCTGGTTGCCAAACTGATCCAGTATTAAAGGCCATACGCTTGGGGACGCACCCGGTCTACATGATCCGGGTTCGTCCCTTTTTTGTGCCTTCTATTTGGATTTATGAGCTGGCGCGTTTCCTGCAAGTCCCCCTCATATCGCCATAAAACGAGCGCTGCGGCCGGTACGCCAGCGCCTGACCACGGCAGAGCGTTTTAGCCAGACAGCCCGCAAAAGCCTGAAATAGCTTGGCCGAGCTCTGTGAAGAACAAGAGGGGAGACGATGAAGGCAGTAATTCTGGCGGGTGGCCTGGGCACGCGCATCAGCGAAGAGTCGCACCTCAAGCCCAAGCCGATGATCGAGATCGGCGGCAAGCCAATTCTTTGGCACATCATGAAACAGTACTCCGCCCACGGGATTCATGACTTCGTGATTTGCCTTGGCTACAAGGGCTATGCGATCAAGGATTTCTTCGCCAACTACTTCCTGCACACCTCCGACGTCACCTTCGACATGCGCAACAACCGCATGGACGTGCACCAGAACTACAGCGAGCCGTGGAGCGTCACCCTCATCGACACTGGCGAGGAAACCATGACCGGTGGCCGCTTGCTCCGCGCCGGCCGCTACCTCAAGGATGAAGAGGCCTTCTGCTTTACCTACGGCGACGGCGTCTCCGATATCAATATCCGTCAACTGGTGGACTACCACACCGCCCACGGTCGTCTGGCGACCGTCACTGCCGTACAACCGCCGGGCCGTTACGGTGCCCTGGAGCGTCACGGCGATCAGGTGCTCGGTTTCACCGAGAAGCCCCGTGGTGACGGCGGCTGGATTAATGGCGGTTTCTTTGTGCTTTCGCCCAAAGTGCTGCCGTACATCGGCGGTGATGACACCACTTGGGAAGCCGAGCCTTTGGCCCGTCTGGCCCAGGATGAACAGTTGAAGGCCTTCGAGCACGAAGGCTTCTGGCATCCGATGGACACCTTGCGTGACAAGAACCACCTCGAAGCGTTGTGGCAGAGCGGGGAGGCCCCATGGAAGCAATGGGCCTGAGTCCGGAATTCTGGCGCGGTAAAAGGGTTCTGCTGACCGGCCACACCGGTTTCAAGGGCAGCTGGCTGACGTTGTGGCTGCAAAGCCTCGGTGCCGAGGTCAGCGGGTTTTCGCTCGATCCGTCCACCGAACCGAGCCTGTTCGAACTGGTCCGGGTGCATGAGGGCATCAACGATCAGCGCGGCGACCTGCGTGACCTCGGCGCCTTGCTGGAGCTGATCGCCGAAGTGCAGCCGGAAATCGTCCTGCACCTGGCGGCCCAGCCGCTGGTGCGCGAAGGCTATCGCGATCCGCTCGGCACCTATTCCAGCAACGTGATGGGAACCCTCAATCTGCTCGAAGCGATCCGCCAGGTCGGTGGCGTGCGCGCCTGCGTGCTGGTGACCACCGACAAGGTCTACGCCAACAAGGAATGGCTGTGGCCTTACCGCGAAGACGAAGCCCTCGGCGGTCACGATCCTTACAGCAGCAGCAAGGCTTGCTGTGAATTGTTGGCGCAGTCTTACGCCGCGTCGTTTTTCCCGGCTGACAAGTACGCGGAACACGGTCTGGCGTTGGCCACCGCGCGCGCCGGTAATGTACTGGGCGGCGGGGACTTCGCGCCTGAGCGCCTGATTCCCGACGTGCTCAAGGCTTGGTCGGCGAATGAGCCCGTGACCCTGCGCTACCCGCAGGCCGTGCGCCCGTGGCAGCACGCCCTGGAACCGTTGGCCGGTTATCTGCAATTGGCCGCCGGCCTCTACGAGCAAGGCCCGGCGTTTGCCGGCGCGTGGAACTTTGGCCCGAGCGAAGCGGACATGTGCAGCGTCGGCGAAGTGGTCGAGCTGCTCGCCAGCCGCTGGCCGCAAGCGCGTGGCTTGCGCATCGAACCGAGTAATTTGCATGAGGCCGGCCTGTTGCGCCTGGACAGCAGCCGTGCCCGTCAACTGTTGGCCTGGCAACCGCGCTGGTCGTTGCAGCAGTGCCTGACCCAGACCCTCGATTGGCACTTGGCGTGGCAGAACGGCGATGACATGCGTGAAGTCACCCTGGGCCAGTTGAACCTGTACCGAGGCGCACTATGAGTGAATTTCTGTTGAAAGCCTTGCCGCTGGCCGGTTTGTTCAGCGTGCAGCACAAACGTTTTGAAGATGACCGCGGGCAATTTGCCCGGCTGTTCTGCGAAGGCAGCTTGAGCGCCTTCGGCGAGCCGTTTCATATCCGCCAGATCAACCATTCCTGCACACGTTTACGAGGCAGTGTACGGGGGCTTCATTATCAAAATTCCAATGCGCCGGAGGCCAAGCTGGTCACTTGCCTGCGGGGCGAAGTCTGGGATGTGGCGGTGGACTTGCGTCCCGACTCAGAAACCTTTCTGCATTGGCACGCCGAGCACCTGAAGGCGGGTGACGGCCGCAGCCTGTTGATCCCGGCCGGGTTTGCCCACGGTTTCCAGACCCTGACCGATGATGCCGAATTGCTCTATCTGCACAGCGCCGATTACGCACCGGAGCACGAGGGCGGTTTGTCGGTGAACGATCCACGGCTGGCCATCACTTGGCCGTTGCCTGTCAATAATCTGGCGGTCCGGGACGCCAGCCATTCCTTGCTCGATGAACACTTCTCTGGAGTGCGTCTATGAACAACTGCCGTGGTTGCGGTACTTCTTTGGCCTTGCCACTGATCGATCTCGGCACATCGCCGCCGTCCAATGCCTACCTGCGCGCCGATCAACTGGAGCAGGCCGAGCAATGGATGCCGCTGAAGGCTGCGGTGTGTCAGCACTGCTGGTTGGTGCAAATCGAGGATTACTTCCGCGCCGATAGCCTGTTCGACGCCGAGTATGCGTATTTCAGTTCGTTCTCCAGCACCTGGCTGGCCCATGCCGAGCGCTATGTGGCCGAGATGGTCGAGCGCTTCGGCTTGAGCGCCGACAGCCGCGTGGTGGAAATCGCCGCCAATGACGGTTACCTGTTGCAGTATGTGGCGGGGCGCGGCATTCCCTGTCTGGGCGTCGAACCGACCCGCGGCACCGCGCAAGCGGCGCGGGAAAAAGGTCTGCAGATTCGCGAACTGTTCTTCGGTCGCGACACCGCTGCGCAACTGAACAGCGAAGGCTGGGCCGCCGACCTGATGGTCGCCAACAACGTGTTGGCCCACGTCCCGGACATCAATGATTTCCTCGGTGGTTTTGCCTGCTTGCTCAAGCCGACCGGTGTGGCGACGTTCGAGTTTCCGCAACTGCTGACGCTGATGGCCGGCCAGCAGTTCGACACGCTCTATCACGAGCACTATTCCTACCTGTCCCTGACTGCCGTGCAGACCTTGTGCGAGCGCAATGGCCTGAAGGTGTTCGACGTCAGTCAGCTGTCGACCCACGGCGGGTCGTTGCGGGTGTTCGTCCAGCGTGCCGACGGTGTTCGCCGAGAGGTGCAGACAAGTGTTCAGCAGCAGCTGCAGGCCGAATGTGCAGCGGGGGTGAAAAACCCCGAATACTACGCAACCCTGGCGCCAGCGGCCGAGGGCATCAAGCACGAACTGCTACGGTTCCTGTTGCAAGCCAAGGCCGACGGCAAGCGTGTAGCCGGTTATGGTGCTGCGGCCAAGGGCAACACGTTGCTCAACTACGCCGGGGTCAAAACGGACCTGTTGGCCTGGGTGGCCGATGTCAATCCGCACAAGCAGGGCAAGTACATGCCGGGTAGTCGTATTCCGATCGTTTCGCCGGCGCAGATCGATCTGGAAAAGCCGGATTACATCCTGGTGTTGCCGTGGAACCTGTTGCGCGAGGTAAGTCAACAGTTGGCTCAGGTGCGGCAGTGGGACGGCCGATTCGTGATCGCCGTGCCTGAGTTGACCGTGCTGTGAAAGTGCTCGTGACCGGAGCCACCGGGTTCGTCGGCCGTCATTTGGTCGAATCCTTGCTCGCCCGTGGCTGCGAAGTCCGGGCCGTGGCACGTAACGCCGAGACCGCTGCGCAGTTGCCGTGGATCAACGCCGTGGAGTTCGTGGCGGCGGATATTCATACCGCCGACCTGGACCTCGGCGCACTGACCGATGGCGTCGATGCCTTGGCGCATCTCGCCTGGCCAGGGTTGCCGAACTATCAGGCGCTATTTCACTTCGAGCACAACCTGATGGCCGATTACTGCTTTATCAAAAGCGTGGTGGCAGCGGGCGTGAAGCAAATTCTCGTGACCGGTACCTGCTTCGAGTACGGCATGCAGAGCGGGCCACTCAGCGAACAGACCGAGGCGCGGCCGAGTAACCCGTACGGGCTGGCCAAGAACACTTTGCGTCTGTTCCTCGAAAACCTGCAGCGCCAACAGCCATTCACCTTGCAATGGGCGCGGTTGTTTTACCTGCACGGGGAAGGGCAGAACCCCAACAGTTTGCTGGCGGCACTGGATCGGGCAATCGAGGCCGGGGACGACAGTTTCAATATGTCGGCCGGCGAGCAGTTGCGTGATTACCTGGCGATCAACACGGCCGCGGGTTACCTCGCCGCGATCCTGCAACAGCGCGAATTTGACGGCGTGATCAATTGTTCCAGCGGCCAGCCGATATCGGTCAGAGCGCTGGTCGAACAACGGTTGCGTGAGCGCGGCGCATCGATCGATTTGAGTCTGGGTCATTACCCATACCCGACCCACGAGCCGATGGCGTTCTGGGGCGTGGCGGACTGCTTGCAACAGCTACTGGGAGCAGAGCATGAGGCATGAGTTGTATCGGGTCGCCGACCTGCCGGTGTTGCAGAACCGGACCTTTGCCGATGCGCAATCAGCGAAAGCTTCGGCCTGCGCCGACATGGTGTTGGTGCAAGACGAGGCGAGCGGGCTGATCTTCAATCAGGCCTTCGACGCCGACAAGCTCAGCTACGACGCTGACTATCAGAACGAGCAGGCGCATTCCGGCCAGTTCCAGAAGCACCTGAGTGATGTCGAAGGGATCATCGCCCGCCACTTCAAGGGTCAGGCGCTGATCGAAGTCGGCTGCGGCAAAGGCTATTTTCTTGAGCTGCTAAAAGGCCTGGGCTACGCCATCACCGGCATCGACCCGGCCTACGAAGGCGACAACTGCGATGTGATCAGGGCGCCGTTCACTCGCGGCCTGGGGCTGTCGGCGGATGCCATCGTATTGCGCCATGTGCTGGAGCATATTCAGGAACCGTTGAGCTTTCTGGCGGTCATCGCCGAGGCCAATCAGGGCGGGCAGATCTACATCGAAGTGCCGTGTTTCGACTGGATTCTCGAGCACCGTGCCTGGTTCGATCTGTTCTACGAACACGTCAATTATTTCCGCCTCGATGACCTGCGCCGGATGTTCGGCACCGTGCACGAAGCCGGTCACCTGTTCGGTGGTCAATACCTGTATATCGTCGCCGACCTGGCCACGTTGAGTCTGACCCCGGAGCAACCGGTGCCGCGCCTGACGCTGCCCGAAGGTTTCACCGCCAGCCTCGACAGCGCCGTGCAGATCATTCAGGCCGCTCCCGAACAGGGTTCGGCGATCTGGGGCGCCTCGTCCAAAGGCGTGATTTATTCGCTGTTCCTGCAACGAGCGGGTGTGGCGGTGGATCGCGTGGTGGATATCAACCCGGCCAAACAGGGCCGATATCTGCCCCTGAGCGGCGCGCGGGTGTCCTCGCCGCAAGAGGCCATGGACGCTCTGCCCGAAGGCGCCAACCTGTTTGTGATGAACTCCAATTACCTCGAAGAAATCAAGCGGATGACCGGTGGACGCTACGTCTACCACGCCGTCGACAGCGCTTCGTTCCAGTGACTATTGAGATTCCAAAAATGACCGACAACACCATCAATAAAGCCTTCGAAGCCGAATGCCAGGCAGAAATCGCGCGTCAGGGTGACGACCAGAAACTCACCGGTCTGGCCCAGGAGTTCTTCAACGAATCGGCCAAGCACAAATACAGCTATCACTTCTCGTGGATGGGCCGTCCGATCATTCAGTTGCCGCAAGACATGATGGCGGTGCAGGAAATCATCTGGCAGGTCAAACCGGATCTGGTCATCGAGTGCGGCATCGCCCACGGCGGTTCGATCATTTACTACGCCTCCTTGCTGGAGCTGCAAGGCCACGGCGAAGTGCTGGGCATCGACCTCGACATTCGTCCGCACAACCGTGAAGCCATCGAAAGCCACCCGATGAGCAAGCGCATCAAGATGATCGAAGGTTCGAGCATTGATCCTGCGATCGCCGCACAAGTGCGCGCCGCCGCCGAAGGCAAGAAAGTCATTCTGGTGCTGGACTCCAACCATACCCACGATCACGTGCTCGAAGAGCTGCGCCTGTATGCACCGCTGGTGTCGGTGGACAGCTACTGCGTGGTGATGGACACCGTCGTTGAAGACATGCCGGCCGACTTCTTCCCGGATCGTCCATGGGGCCCGGGCGACAACCCGAAAACTGCCGTATGGAAGTACCTGGAAGAGAACAAGGACTTCGAAATTGACCGGCAGCTGCAAAACAAATTGCTGATCACCGTGGCGCCGGACGGCTATCTGCGTCGCGTTCGTTAATCAAAAAACAGCTTCAGGTACTTGGCGATCGGCCGGTTGTGGGGATAGGAAAATGCAGGTTCAAAGCAGCACTCAAACCAACGTGACACCGCTGAACGAGCTGTTCACGGTGGTTTTAATCACCCACAACCGCAGTGCGTTCCTGCGACGCGCCTTGCAGTACTACAGCAGTTACTCCGCCAAGGTGCTGGTGTTGGATTCGTCCGTGCAGGGCGACGAACGCATCGCGGACGATTTTCCGTCGGTCGACTATCGCCATTTGCCGCAGTTCACCTATACGGGGTTTCAGCAAAAGCTTGCGTACGGCGCAAGCCAGGTCACCACGCCCTACATGGTACTGGCCGCTGACGATGATTTCCTGCTGCACGATGCATTGACCGAGTCGGTGAACTTCCTCGAGGCCAACCCCGATTACGGTATGTGCCACGGCTACTGCCTGATGTACCTGACGCACTCCAACTATGTGCAGTACTACCGTCGCGACAAGAAGGTGAAAGAGGATTACAACGCCGAGCGCGGTCAGGATCGTGTACTGGACTACATGAGCCAGTACATTCCGCCGTTCTATGCGGTGCACCGCACTTCGTTGTTGCAGGACTGGTACGCGGCCATGCCGCAAGGCACGATTTTCGAGTGGCAGGAAATCGGCCATGTGTATTACATGCTCGCGCGGGCCAAGGCGCGGATTTTGCCAACGCCTTATGTGGTGCGTGAGGTCAACTATGGCCGTTCGGATCACAATACCGAAATCATTCACGTCCTGAGTTTCAAAGACGCACGCTCCGTCGCCGAGCGTGAGCGCTTTGCCGGTTTCCTCGCCACGCTGCCGACCGGCATCAGTGACCTGAACCAGACGCAGACCGCCGAGTTTGCCCTGCAAAGTTTCCAGGCCCTGGCCGACAGCCTGGCGGCGCGCAATGCATTGACGATCGAACCGATCTTCGAGTCCTACTGGAAGGACCCCACCATCGGCCCGAAACGCGCATTCGGGCCTCAGCAGTATGTCGAGATGCCGTTCTACAACCAGGCGTTTTTTGATCAACTGACCGAGTGCGAATTCCTGCTCCATGCGATGCCCGCTGGACGCTTGCAGCTGGAAGAAATGGAAGGTGCATTACTTCAACAGCACACATTGCAGCGCCTCTATTCCAATGACACGTCCGAGACCATTCAGAACCGTTTGCTGCATGCCGTACAGTTGGGCGCCTTCAACCGTCGGGTCGTGCAAAAGCTGGTGCAGCAACTGCTGGACATGGGGGAGAGCGCCGATGCGGAAATATTGATGGACTGGATTGCACGTTTGGACAGCGTACCGACCTACGACAGTCGTCAGTTGCTGGACAGTATGCCCTCGGGTCGACTGTTGAACTGGCTACAGGCCCGCGAGCCGAACGACACCGCGGTACGGAAAATCAATCAACATCTGGCGGCCAACGAGGGCGGGCCTCAGTTCGGCATTCTGTTGCTGGACCTTGAAGCCGACATGGACAAGTTGCAGGTCACCTTCGACAGTCTGATGGAAAGCGCTTTCCGCGCTTTCAAGGTGGTGGTCTTCACCACCGGTGATTTGCCCGAGGTCACCACCGAACAAAATACCGTGCATTTTGTAAAGGTCAGCGCAAGCAACTACGTCGATAGACTGAACCAGCTTGCCCAGCGCTCGACCTCGGACTGGCTGCTGTTGGCCGAGGCCGGTGATGAGTTCACCGCTGCCGGCTTGCTGCGCGCCAGCCTTGAGTTGCAGAACGCCGAAGGTTGCCGTGCGGTGGCGATGGATGAGATTCAGCGTCGTAGTAACGGCACATTGACCGAAGTTTTCCGCCCGGCCTTCAACCTCGACCTGCTGCAAAGTCTGCCGGCGTTGACCGCCCGGCACTGGCTGATCCGACGTGAGGTGCTAGTGGATGTCGGTGGTTACGACCGCGAGTTCAGCGATGCACTGGAATTCGACCTGCTGCTGCGCCTGATCGAAACTGGCGGGCTGGCGGGTCTGGCGCATTTGGCCGAGCCATTGCTTATCACCCCGGCGGTGGAGCTGGCACCGAACGAGCACCAACGTCAGACCCTGGTGCGCCACTTGGCAACCCGTGGCTATCAGGCTCAGGTGAGTGCCAAGGCATTTGGTGGCTTGCGGATCGACTACCGCCATGCCGCGCGTCCGAAGGTATCGATCATCGTGCGCAGCGAAGGCGGTCAGGAGCAATTGCAGCGCTGCCTGGTGAGCGTATTGCAGCGCACGCGCTATCAGAACAACGAAATTATCATCGCCGACAATCACAGTCAGTCAACCGACCTGCTGACGTGGCTCGACAGTCTGGAGCAAAACGGCCGCGGGCGGATTCGCCTGATCAAGAACGAGCAGCGCGTGAGCCCGTCAGCACTGCTCAACCAGGCCGCTGCTCAGGCCCAAGGTGAGTATCTGATACTGCTCGCGGCGGACGCCGAGGTGGTCAATGCCAATTGGATCGAAGCCTTGCTCAACCAGGCTCAGCGTCCTGAAGTGGGTGTGGTGGGTGCCAAACTGGTTGATCGCGAAGGCAGCGTGACCGGTGCCGGTCTGATTCTGGGTCTCAATGATGGCGTGGCTTCTGCGTTCATCGGGGAGAAAAAAGATGCACCGGGGCACATGCATCGTCTGCTGGTCGAGCAGAACTATTCGGCCGTTTCCGATGCTTGTCTGATGGTGCGCAAGGAGGTGTTCGACGCACTGGGCGGGCTGGATGAAGAACATTTCGAGCAAGCGTATGCCGATGTCGACTTTTGCCTGAAAGTCGCTGATGCCGGGTTGCTGACCGTATGGACCCCGCAAGTGCAAATCACCCATCCCGGCACTTTGCCGGATCACCCGCAGGCGGCAGCCGCTCTGCGCGACAAGTGGCAATCGCGCTTCGAACAGGATTCAGCCTACAACCAGAACCTGGCCTTGACCGGCAAGGGCTTTACTCTCAGCAAACCGACCCGTGTGAACTGGGCGCAGTTGCTCGCATAAGCCTGGCTGACAGGTAAAAGGACTCAAGGCATGTTCAACGGTAAATCGATTTTCATCTCTGGCGGCACCGGCTCGTTCGGGCGCAATTTCATCCGCCGGCTGCTGGAGCAATATCAACCCAAACGGGTGGTGGTATTTTCCCGCGATGAGCTGAAGCAGTACGAGATGCAGCAGACGTTCAACGCGCCGTGCATGCGTTACTTCATCGGTGATGTGCGCGATGCCGAGCGTTTGCGTCAGGCCATGCGCGGCATCGATTACGTGGTGCATGCCGCGGCCCTGAAACAAGTGCCTGCGGCGGAATACAACCCCACCGAATGCATCCGTACCAACGTCAACGGCGCGGAAAACATCATCGCCGCTGCCATCGACAACGGCGTGAAAAAAGTCGTCGCGCTGTCAACCGACAAGGCCGCCAGCCCGATCAACCTGTACGGCGCGACCAAGCTGCTGTCGGACAAACTGTTCGTGGCCGCCAACAACATTGCCGGTGAACAGCAGACCCGCTTTGCCGTCGTGCGCTACGGCAACGTCGCCGGTTCGCGGGGGTCGGTGGTGCCGTTCTTCAGCAAACTGATTGCCGAGGGCGCCAAAGAGCTGCCGATCACTGACGAGCGCATGACGCGTTTCTGGATCACCCTCGATCACGGCGTGAAGTTTGTGCTCGACAGCTTCGCCCGCATGCACGGCGGCGAAGTGTTTGTGCCGAAGATCCCGTCGATTCGCATCGTCGATCTGGCGCGGGGCATGGCTGAACATTTGCCGCACAAAAACGTCGGCATTCGTCCGGGGGAAAAACTCCATGAGCTGATGGTGCCGCTGGACGACGCGCGCATGACCCTGGAATTCGATGATCACTACACCATTCAGCCGTCGATTCGTTTCACCAGCGTCGACGTGGATTTTGCCGTCGACAAACTGGGCGAGCAGGGCCGGCCGGTGAGCGAAGATTTCGAGTACCGCTCCGACACCAACCCGCACTTCCTGTCGGTCGGCCAGATCGCTGACCTGCACGCGGAGCTGTCGGCATGATTCCGTATGGTCGGCAAAGCCTCGATCAGGCGGACATCGATGCGGTGGTGGCCGTGTTGCAGTCTGACTGGCTGACGCAAGGGCCGACCATCGAGCGTTTCGAACAGGCCATGGCCGTACGTTGCCAGGCCGATTTTGCGGTGGCGGTGTGCAATGCCACGGCGGCGTTGCACATTGCCTGCCTCGCCGCCGGCCTCGGGCCCGGCGATCGCTTGTGGACCACGCCGAACACCTTTCTGGCCTCGGCCAACTGCGGGCGTTACTGCGGCGCCGACGTCGACTTCGTCGATATCGATCCGCTGACCTGGAACCTCGACGCCTACACTTTGGCGTCGAAGCTTGAGATCGCCGAGCGCGACGGCAAACTACCGAAAGTGCTGGTGGCGGTGGCGTTCTCCGGGCAGAGCTGCGATATGCGCATGATCGCCGAACTGGCCGAGCGCTATGGTTTCACCGTGATCGAGGATGCCTCCCACGCGGTCGGTGCGTCTTATGCCGGGCGTCCGGTGGGTTGCGGCGAATTCGCGGCGATGACGGTGTTCAGTTTTCACCCGGTGAAGATCATCACCAGCGCCGAAGGCGGCATGGTCCTGACCAATCGCCCGGAGCTGGCCGAGCGCTTGCAGCGCCTGCGCAGCCACGGCATGACCCGTGACCCTGCGCAGATGACCGAACTCAGCCATGGTCCCTGGTACTACCAGCAAGTGGAACTGGGCTTTAATTACCGCATCACCGACCTGCAAGCGGCCCTCGGTCTGTCGCAGCTGAACAAGCTCGATGGTTTCATCGAGCGTCGGCGTGAACTGGCGGCGCGTTATGACCGGTTGCTGGCGTACTTGCCGCTGACTTTGCCCAGCGCGCAGCCTGAGGCCGAATCGGCGTGGCATTTGTACGTGGTGCGCTTGCAGCCGGAGCGGATCAGCCTCAGCCATCGACAGGTGTTTGAAGGCTTGCGAGCGGCCGGGGTGGGTGTGAACCTGCACTATATTCCGCTGCACTTGCAGCCGTACTATCGCGACCTGGGTTTTGCCGAGGGTGATTTCCCTCAGGCCGAACGTTATTACGCCGAGGCCATCAGCCTGCCGCTGTTTCCTCTGCTGAGCGATGAACAACAGGATTATGTGGTCGAGCAATTACGACGACTGATCCTTGAGGCGTAGTGACTTGAGGAGTAGTGAATCTTGAGCAGTGTTGCGATCATCCCGGCCCGCGGTGGCAGTAAGCGAATTCCGCGCAAGAACCTCAAGCCGTTCGACGGCGTGCCGATGATCGTCCGTTCGATTCGCTCGGCTCTGGAGTCGGATCTGTTCGACCAGGTGATCGTCAGCACCGACGATGAAGAGATCGCCGAGGTCGCACGGGCCCATGGGGCTCAAGTGCCGTTCATGCGGCCCGTAGCGCTTGCCGACGATTTCATCGGGACCGCAGCGGTGATCGTGCATGCTTTGAAGCAATTGCCAGCGTTCGACTATGCGTGCTGCGTCTACGCGACGGCGCCCCTGTTGCAGGCGCGTTATTTGCGTCAGGGGCATGAGTTGTTGGTGCAGCATCCGGACAAGTCTTTCGTGTTTTCAGTCGCCGGTTTTGGCTTCCCGGTACAACGGGCCTTGACCCTGGACGAGCAGGGCGCCTTGACCTCGCTCTACCCGGAATTTCGCGAGACCCGTTCCCAGGACTTGCCCGAAGCTTTTCAAGATGCCGGCCAGTTCTACTGGGGGCGCAGCGAGGCCTGGTTGCGTGGCGATGTGCTGTTCTCGCCGGCAAGCCTGCCGGTGATTCTGCCGCGGCATCTGGTGCAGGATATCGACACGCTTGAAGACTGGACGCGTGCCGAATATCTCTATTCCGCCTTGAAGGCTGGGGGTGAGCTGCAATGAGGGTACTGATCCGCGCTGATGCATCGCCGACCATCGGCACTGGCCATATCGCCCGCTGCCTGACCCTGGCCAGGGTGTTGCGCAAGCAGGGCGCGCATGTTTCCTTCGCTTGTCGTCAGTTGCCGGGGCATCGGTTGGACAGTCTGCAGTCTGAGGATTTCGAGACTTTCGCGCTGCCGGAGCGCTATCCCGATGAAGACCCACAGCAGGCCATCGAGTCGATGCTGCCGTGGCAGGCGGACATCGCTGCGCTGGGGCAAGCATTGGAAAGTCATCCGGCTTTCGACTGGATCATCGTCGACCACTATGGTCTCGATCACCATTGGCAGACCGCGGCCCGCCGCTGGGCTCCGCGAATCGCGGCGGTGGACGATTTGGCCACTCGGCGATACAGCGTCGATCTGCTGCTCAATCAAAATCTGTCGGGCACGCCAGAGGCTTATGCCTCACTGCTGACGCCCGATTGCCAGACCCTGCTGGGCCCACGGTTTGCCCTGCTGCGTGATGAGTTCTGTTGCCCGGCAATCGAGATCAAACCTCGAGCCAGGCGAGTGCTGGTGAACTTCGGCGGTTTCGATGCGGCCATGCAGACCCACCACGCGATGTTGGCGCTGGCGGACCTCCATGAGCTGGAAGTCGATTTCGTGGCGGGTGCCGATAACCCGGCCTGGGAGCAGATGCAGAGTCTGGTGGACTATCGCCCGAACTGGCGCCTGCACAGTTTTGTCAGCGACTTTTACCGGCTGATGACCGAGGTCGATCTGTTCATCGGTGCCGGTGGCGGTACCAGCTGGGAGCGGGCGGCCATGGGGCTGCCGACGATCTGCATTGCGGTCTCGAATAATCAGCAGGCCAACGGCGAGGTGATGGCGACCTCGGGGGCTCATGTGTTCCTGGGCAACCGCGAGCAGGTCGGCGTCGAGCAATTGCGCCAGACCATCGGTTTTGTCGTGGGCAATCAGGGAATTCGTCAAAGTCTGGCCGAACGTTCGCGGCAGTTGGTCGATGGCCGTGGGGCGCAGCGGGTCGCAGCAGCGCTGGCGGGGGCGGTGTTGCCGGTTCGTCGGGCCACTCAGGACGATGCGCAATTGTTATTCGACGGGCGCAATGCCGAGGCGGTACGGCGCTGGTCGCTGGACACGCACATCATCGACTGGCAACGGCATCAGGCCTGGCTGGCCGCGAGCCTGAGCAACCCGCGGCGGTTGCTGTTGATCGCCGAGGCGAATGACGGTCCGGTCGGTGTGCTGCGTTATGACCTCGACGATGCTCATGCCGAAGTCTCGATTTATTTGTTCGAAAGCCGAATCGGCCTGGGTTGGGGGAGGGCGTTGCTGGCGCGGGGCGAAGCCTTTGTGACCGCTTACTGGCCGTCACTGCAAGCCATCACCGCTCAGGTGCTGCCGGCCAACCAGGCGTCGCTGAAAGTTTTCCGCGAGGCAGGTTTCACTCAGAGTGCTTGTGCGTTCACACGCGTTTTAAAGGATCACCCATGACCCGTTTCAAGATCGGCAACCGCTCGATCGGTGCCGATGCGCCGCCGTTCATCATTGCCGAGATGAGCGGCAACCATAATCAGTCGCTGGACGTGGCGCTGCAAATCGTCGAAGCCGCGGCCAAGGCCGGTGCGCATGCCTTGAAGCTGCAAACCTATACCGCCGAGACCATGACGCTGGACCTGTCCGAAGGCGCGTTCTTCATCAAGGACCCCAACAGCCTGTGGGCCGGTTCTTCGCTGTACGCGCTGTACGAGAAGGCCCATACGCCGTGGGAATGGCACGCGCCGATTTTCGCCCGGGCCAAAGCGCTGGGCATGCTGGCGTTCTCTACACCGTTCGATGACACGGCGGTGGACTTTCTCGAAAGCCTGGACGTGCCGGCCTACAAGATTGCCAGTTTCGAGAACACCGATCTGCCATTGATCCGGCGGGTCGCTGCCACCGGCAAGCCGCTGATCATCTCCACCGGCATGGCCAGCATCGCCGAGCTCGATGAAACCGTGCGCGCCGCCCGTGAGGCCGGTTGTAAGGATCTGGTGTTGCTCAAGTGCACCAGCACGTACCCGGCGACGCCAGCCAACAGTAATGTGCGCACCATTCCTCATCTGCGCGAGTTATTTGGCTGTGAAGTCGGTTTGTCCGATCATTCGATGGGCGTCGGAGTGTCCGTCGCTGCAGTAGCGCTGGGGGCAACGGTGGTGGAGAAACACTTCACCCTTGACCGTGCCGCCGGTGGCGTGGACGCCAGTTTTTCCCTGGAGCCTGCTGAACTCGCGAGCCTGGTGATTGAAACCGAACGCGCTTGGCAGGCGATGGGCCAGGTGCATTACGGCGTGACCGAGGCCGAGCGCAAGTCTCTGGTATACCGCCGTTCGCTGTACATCACTCAGGACATGGTCGCCGGAGAACCTTTCACCGCCGCCAATCTGCGGGCCATCCGGCCTGGCCTGGGGCTCGCCCCCAAACACGCTGAAGCCCTTCTGGGCCGCCGCGCCCGACAAGCCATCAAACGCGGAACGCCGTTGGACTGGTCGCTGGTCGAATAACCTGTTGTGGGTCTGATTCGGCAAAATAGCGTGACCTGCGAGTCATAACGCGCATCTTCACTGTATTGTATAAAAAGGGGAGATGGCGCCTGGACTGTTTTTAGCCCAGTGATGGCCTTTTATTCTTCCTGCTGTCGCCCCCTTGAGGGCGACGTTATTCGTTGTTTGTCGGCGCCCCTCGATTCCTTGCGAGCGGTGGTATTGGGCTGTTTATTATTGGGAAGCCGTAATGATTGGCATAAAGAGCATTGCGAGCTACGTTCCTGTAGCCGGCGTGGACAATTACGCACAAGGTGCAAAATTCGAAAAGGATGAAGAATTCATCCTGGGCAAGATCGGTTCGGCCTTTCTGCCGCGCAAAGATGCCGGTCAGGAAACCTCGGATCTGTGTGTCGAAGCAGTCAACGCGCTGTTCGCCAACAATCCCGAATTGAAGCGTGAAGCCATCGACGTGTTGATCGTCGTTACCCAGAATGGTGACGAAGAAGGTCTGCCGCACACCGCCGCCATCGTTCAGGACAAACTGGGCCTGCCGACGACCGTGGCTGCGTTCGATATTTCCCTGGGCTGCTCCGGTTACGTCTACGGCATCTACGCCATCAAGGGTTTCATGGAAGCTGCTGGCCTGAAGAATGGCTTGCTGGTGACCGCTGATCCGTACTCCAAGATCGTCGACCCGGAAGACCGCAACACCACCATGCTCTTCGGCGATGCCGCCACTGCCACCTGGATGGGCGAAGATGCACCATGGCAGCTGGGCAAGGCCAAGTTCGGCACTGACGGTTCCGGCGCGCCGCACCTGAAGGTTTCCGACGGGGTGTTCTTCATGAACGGCCGTCAGGTCTTCAACTTCGCGCTGCTCAAAGTGCCGGCGCATTTGCACGAGCTGCTGGGCGACTCCGGCCTGACGGCTGACGATATCGACGCCTTCTGCATTCACCAGGGCAGCGCGGCAATTGTCGACGCCGTGGCGCGGCGTTTCGAGGGCGAGCCCGAGAAGTTCATCAAGGACATGGTCGAGACCGGTAATACCGTGTCGTCGAGCATTCCGCTGCTGCTGGAAAAACACGTGCTGGACTCGAAGTGGAAGCGCGTGGCGCTGAGTGGTTTCGGGGTAGGACTGTCCTGGGGTTCGGCGATCATCTATCGCCCTTGAACATCTAAAAGCCAGGCACAAAAATAGCGTTCAAGGTGTAACCTTGAACGCTATTTTTTTGCCCGAATGAAAAGCGAGGCTCCATGAGCGAGTTCTTTGAGCGCAACGCCGAGGTCATCCAGCGCCGCTGGCCGGCCGTGGCTGAGCGTCTGCTGACTGAAGATCCGGGCCCGTTGCAGGCCGATCTGGTGGAAGGGCTCGGCTCGACCCTGAGCATCAACGGCATTCAATTGACCAGTCGCCATGACCGCATCCGCGAAGCGCAGCTTCAGGCCGAAAGCCTGCCGGTCGACAGTCCGGTGTTGCATGTTTACGGCACGGGGCTGGGTGATCTGCAACTGGAACTGCTGCAGCGTTCAGGGCCGATTCAACTACATGTACATATCCTCAACGGCGCAGTGTTTGGGCTGGTCTTGCAATTGCTCGATCAGCAGTCGTGGCTCAGCGATTCGCGTGTCCAGCTGCACTACGCTGGTGATTTGGCTGAAATTTGTTTGCCGTTCTTTGCCCTGCCTTCAGAGCTGGTGTTGGCCGATGACTACAACGCCAGGATCCGAGACCGCTTGATCAGCGAAACCCATCTGACATTCAACAACCGTGAGTTCGATCCGGACACTCCGGAAATAGCGGCACGCCTGCTGGAAAGTGTCGAACAGATCCGCATTGATAGCGACGCCGCACAATTGTTCGCAACACACGCTGGCCAGCCAATGTTCGTCATCGCCACCGGGCCGAGTCTGGAACAGCACTTCGTGACCTTGCGATCCATTCGCGGCCAGACCCCGCGACCACTGTTCGTTTGTGTCGATACCGCTTACCGGCCGTTGATCGAGCACGGCATCAAGCCGGATGTGGTCGTCACGATTGATCAGCGTATCTCGCAGCGTCACCTGCCACCCGAGGACAGCGCAAATACCACACTGGTCTACATGCCGCTGGTGGACCCTGTCGTGTTGCAGGCCTGGCAAGGCAAACGCTATGTCGCCTACTCGGCGAGCCCGGTTTTCCGTGATTTGCGTGAGCAGTTGCCTCGCGCCGGGCTGTTTGCAGGCGGCAGCGTGATTCATCCGGCGGTGGATCTGGCGGTGAAAATGGGGGCCAGTCAGATCACGCTGTTCGGGGCTGACTTCGCGTTCCCCAACAATAAGACTCATGCCGGCTGGAATGATGGCGATCTTGGCCCGCAATTGGGCGCGGCTCGCCATTGGGTGTTGGACGGGAATGGGCAGCGGGTCAAGACACAGCTCAACTTCCGCAGCTACTTGTGTGAGCTGGAGCGCTATATCGCTGCGCAGCCACAAGTAGCCTTCTACAACAGTAGTCGAGCCGGAGCCATGATTGCCGGCACGACATTTCATCCGGAGTTCAGTCGATGAGCGAAGTGTTACTTGTTGATCAGGCCCGGCAATGTTCAGCGTTGTTTCGCTTGGGAAGGGATGTCGAGGCTGCGCTGGTCATGGTTGAGGTAGCGGAGCGGGTGCAGTCGCGGGTCGGCGGGGCAGACAGCCAGATCGCGGCCCGGTGGATGGCATTGCTGACAGGCATGCTGGATAGCCAGGAACGACAGGATTGGCTGGCGCTGGCGGACTACCTTGAATACGAACTGATCGATTTGCTGATGGCTGTCAATTCCGCGTAATGCCGTGGCAGATCAGCGGGAGCGGGGCTGTAAGAAAGGGTTGTGGCAGTTCTCTGGCGTCATTTTTTGGTGGTTGGATCGTCGCTAAGCCTTGGTTTTACAGGGGGTGGCAGGGTGATGGCAAAAAATTTTAAAAATCCCCTCAAGCAACCTGCGTTGGCGACGATAACTATTACGAAGGTTCTCTAGGCCATACCGGGCGGTTGCCAGGGCCGGAAGCCGCAGTACCCAACCAACGAGGAATTCGTCATGGCTTTAACAGTAAATACCAACACTACTTCCCTGAGTGTTCAGAAGAACCTGAACCGTGCGTCGGACGCACTGTCGACCTCGATGACCCGCCTGTCCTCCGGCCTGAAAATCAACAGCGCCAAAGACGACGCCGCCGGCCTGCAGATCGCTACCCGTATGACTTCGCAAATCCGTGGCCAGACCATGGCTATCAAAAACGCCAACGACGGTGTTTCGATCGCTCAGACCGCTGAAGGCGCTCTGCAAGAGTCGACCAACATTCTGCAGCGTATGCGTGAAATCGCACTGCAAGCGCGAAACGACTCCAACGGCACCGCTGACCGTACCGCTCTGGACAAAGAATACCAACAGTCGATCGCTGAACTGACCCGTATCGCTCAGTCGACCAACCTGAACGGCAAAGCGCTGATCGACGGTACTGCTGGTGCGATGGAGTTCCAGGTAGGTTCGAACACTACTTCCGACAACCAGATCACTCTGACCCTGTCGACCAGCTTCGACGCCAGCGCCCTGGGCATGACCGGTACTGTCATTTCCGGCGTTGATAATACAACTAACCATACTAACGTTGATGCCTCTATCTCGGCTATCGACGCTGCTCTGGCAAACATCAACGCCACTCGCGCTGACTTGGGTGCTGCTCAAAACCGTTTCTCGACTACCATTTCCAACCTGCAGAACATCAACGAAAACGCCAGTGCTGCACTGAGCCGCGTACAAGATACCGACTTCGCTGCAGAAACTGCACAGCTGACCAAGCAACAAACTCTGCAACAAGCTTCCACCGCAGTTCTGGCCCAGGCCAACCAACTGCCATCCGCTGTACTGAAACTGCTTCAGTAATAGCTGATGTGTTTTGGCGGGGGAGTGCGTATGCGCGCTCTCTCGCTTTTTCAGTTTAAGAGGTGATGGACATGGATATGAGCGTTAAGCTGAACTTGTCTTATCCAGCTGCGAAGCCGGCGACGACTGTTGCTGACAAGCCGGTGGAGAAGCCTCGAACCGATGCCTTGGTGGTGGCGCCGGTCAATGATGAACAAAAGAACGACGCGGTATCCGAGCGGGACAAACTCAAGATGGCCGTTCAGGAAATTGAAAAGTTCGTTCAGTCGGTCAAACGCAATCTGGAGTTCTCGATCGACGAGCCTTCAGGAAAAGTAGTCGTCAAGGTTATTGCCAGTGACTCGGGTGAGGTGGTTCGCCAAATCCCCAATGAAGAAGTCCTGAAACTGGCTAATAGTTTGAATGATGCAAGCAGCTTGTTGTTCAGCGCGAAAGCCTGACAGCTGGCATGAATATTGTTGCTATGTTCTTTTGGACGTTGTAGTGGTCAAAAGACCGGCGACACACTGAAGGGAGATATGCATGGCAAGTCCAATTCTACCGGGCACAGGTTTAGGCTCTGGCCTTGATACCGGTGCTATTGTCAAAGCCTTGGTCAACGCCGACAAAGCAGCCAAACAGAACCAGATCGACCGTCAGACGACCACCAACACCGCGCAGATTTCCGGTATTGGTTCCCTCAAAAGTGTCCTGGCGAACTTCCAGACTGCAATCAAGAATCTGGGCAATACGCAGACTCCGCAATTCCTGGGCTTTAACGCCACCTCCGCCGACGCGAAAGTATTGACCGCTGTAGCGAGTAACACGGCTGTCAACGGTACTTACGTGGTCAAGGTCACTAATCTGGCGACCTCATCCAAAGTGGCCACCGCAGCATTTGCCGGCGGTACCAGCAGTGCTATCCCAAGCGGCACGCTCAATATCACGCAAAATGGCGTTTCCAGTTCTGTAACCATTCCGGCGGGCGCGACGTTGCAGTCGGTTCGGGATGCGATTAACACCCAGCAAGGCGCCAATGGCTTCAGTGCCAACATCGTGACTGACTCGTTTGGTTCGCGTCTGGTGTTGGGTTCCACGGTGACCGGTGCCGGTTCCGATATCACCCTCAGCGGTATTGCGGGTCTGGAGATCAATGCCGGCCAGCAAATGGGTGCAACACCGACCGCTACTTCGGCGGGTGCCATCGGCGAATTCGCGGTGGACGCCAAGTTCACCGTGGACGGGCTTGCGCTGACCAGTAAAAGTAACAAGGTTGACGCAGCTATTTCCGGCTTGACCCTGAATCTGGTCGCCGGTGGTGGTGAGACGACAGTGACGGTCGGCCCGAACAGTGATGGCCTGAAAAAATCCATTCAAGCTTTCGTTGACGCATATAACCAGGTTGTGACCAGTGTTAATGCGTTGACCAAACCTTCTCTGGATGACGATGGCAATCCGACCATCGCCGCTGCACTCACCGGTGACCCATTGGCGCGCGGCATTCTGGCATCCATTCGTCAGCCGTTGGTCACTACCGGCGCAGGTGACAAGCTCACTGTTCTGTCGCAACTGGGCATCACCACCAATCAGAAAACCGGTGCGCTGGATTTCGATAGCACCAAGTTCACGACCGCGATGGATACCCAAAAGCTCGGTGGTGAGGTTCAGAAGCTGTTCCTGGGTGATCCGACGGCGACTGGCGATGCCGCCAAGGGCTTGCTGACGCGCATGAACGATGCAATCACCCCTTACACGGTCACGGGCAGCGAGGGTATCCTCGATGCCCGTTCGACCAGCCTGGCCAAGACCAAGTCGAATCTGGCCAACCAGCAGGCAGCCCTGGATCGCCGTATCGAGACGCTGACTGCTGTGCTGACCAAAAAATACAACGACATGGATTCTCTGGTCGGCAAACTCAAGGCAACTGCCAGTAACATCACCTCAATGTTCGAGGCGATGAACGCGCAGAAAAACGCCTCGTAGTGCATAAACGCCAAAAGCCCGGCAGCGGATTCCGCTTGTCGGGCTTTTTTTGGTTTGGTCTAAAGATTTTTGACGCCGTGTCGATAGAGTGAATATACGAATCACAGAGTTTGAATGAGGTACAGCATGAACCCGATGTTAGCCCTTCGGCAGTATCAGAAGATTGGCGCGCAAGCCCAGACTTCCGAGGCCAGTCCTCATCGTCTGGTGCAAATGCTTATGGAAGGTGGTCTGGATCGCATCGCTCAGGCCAAAGGTGCCATGGAGCGCAAGGATGTCGCCAACAAAGGCGTTCTGATCGGCAAGGCCATCGGCATCATCGGAGGTCTGCGTGAAGGTCTGGATCTGGAAAACCAGGCTGACTCGGTGACTGAGCTGGATAACCTCTACACCTACATGATGAAGCGTCTGGCTGAAGCCAATCTCAAGACCGATCCAAAAATTCTCGACGAAGTCGCCGACCTGCTTCGCACGGTCAAAGACGGTTGGGATGCCATTGCCGCGCCGGGTCCGCAGTTTTAAGGAGATCACCATGAGTCTTGTCTTGCAGCGTATCGAACAAACCCGCGATGCCCTCGTCGGGGCATTGGCCGAGCGCAATTGGGAAGCCATTGGTGAATTGGACCTGGCTTGCCGTTCCTGCATGGAAGACGTCTTGAGTGAAGCTTCGGTGGACGAGGCCGCGTTGCGCGACAACCTTGAGGAGTTGCTGGGAGTGTATAAACAGCTTCTGGAGGCGGCGACGGGGGAGCGCCAAGCGATAGTCGATGAGATGTCGCAGATCCACCAAGCGCAGAACGCGGCAAAGGTTTACCATCTGTTTGGGTAGTTAACCCTCAGTTAATCCAAACATAGTGCGCCATAAATTTGACTGTGCACGGTTTTTTGACTTAACTAGTGGCTGGTTCCAGATTTCAGGCGTCTACAGGCATAACGTGTCTGCAAGCGTCTAGCTTGCCCCTCATTTTGGGCATTGAGTTGACTAGGGAAGTTGCTATTGCATGTGGCGTGAAACCAAAATTCTGCTGATTGATGACGATAGCGTCCGCCGCCGCGACTTGGCGGTGATTTTAAATTTTCTTGGCGAAGAAAATTTACCCTGTGGCAGCCATGACTGGCAGCAGGCGGTCGGCTCTTTGTCATCAAGTCGTGAAGTAATCTGTGTCCTCATCGGGACGGTAAATGCTCCTGGTGCACTTTTGGGCCTGTTAAAGACACTCTCAACCTGGGATGAGTTCCTTCCAGTTTTGTTAATGGGTGATAATTCTTCCATTGACTTACCAGAAGACCAGCGTCGCCGAGTGCTTTCGACTCTCGAAATGCCGCCCAGCTACAGCAAATTGCTCGATTCGTTGCACCGTGCCCAGGTCTATCGCGAGATGTATGACCAGGCCCGTGAGCGCGGTCGTCACCGTGAACCCAATCTTTTCCGCAGCCTTGTCGGCACCAGTCGGGCGATTCAGCACGTCCGTCAGATGATGCAGCAAGTCGCCGACACCGACGCCAGCGTGCTGATCCTCGGCGAGTCCGGGACCGGCAAGGAAGTGGTCGCGCGTAACCTGCACTACCACTCCAAGCGTCGTGACGCGCCGTTCGTTCCGGTCAACTGCGGGGCGATCCCGGCCGAGTTGCTGGAAAGCGAATTGTTCGGTCACGAGAAGGGCGCCTTCACCGGAGCGATCACCAGTCGTGCCGGGCGTTTCGAGCTGGCCAACGGCGGTACCTTGTTCCTCGACGAAATCGGCGACATGCCGCTGCCGATGCAGGTCAAGCTGCTGCGTGTCTTGCAGGAGCGCACCTTTGAGCGTGTGGGTAGCAACAAGACCCAAAGCGTCGATGTGCGGATCATTGCGGCGACCCACAAGAATCTCGAAAGCATGATCGAGATCGGCACTTTCCGCGAAGACCTCTACTATCGCTTGAACGTGTTCCCGATCGAGATGGCGCCATTGCGCGAACGCGTCGAAGACATCCCGTTGCTAATGAACGAGTTGATCTCTCGCATGGAGCACGAGAAGCGCGGTTCGATCCGTTTCAACTCGGCAGCGATCATGTCGCTGTGCCGTCACGGCTGGCCGGGCAACGTTCGCGAGCTCGCCAACCTGGTGGAGCGTATGGCGATCATGCATCCGTACGGGGTGATCGGTGTGGTCGAGTTGCCGAAGAAATTCCGCTACGTCGATGACGAAGACGAGCAACTGGTCGACAGCCTGCGCAGCGATCTTGAAGAGCGAGTGGCCATCAACGGTCATACCCCCGACTTCACCGCCAATGCCCTGCTGCCGCCGGAAGGCCTGGACCTGAAGGACTACCTCGGCGGTCTGGAACAAGGGCTGATTCAGCAGGCGCTGGATGATGCCAATGGCATCGTGGCGCGGGCGGCAGAACGGCTGCGGATTCGTCGCACCACGCTGGTAGAGAAGATGCGCAAGTACGGCATGAGCCGTCGTGACGGAGATGAACAGGCGGATGATTGACGCCTGTTTTTCAACTCCTTCATTTATAAGCGGTTTTTTTTAGGCACGGGTATTGCTACATCCCTCGCAACGTTCCGTTTAACTGACGGTCAACCACGCGAGAGAGCACGATGCCCCCAGCCGCCCAGATGTCTCCTGTCCCAGATGCTTCGGGGCAACCGTCGTCCGTAGAGCAGGCAAGCCGGCTTGGCCTTGAGCAGGCGTTTGCGCTGTTCAACCAGATGTCGAGCCAATTGACCGATTCCTACAGCATGCTCGAAGCCCGGGTCACCGAGCTCAAGGGCGAGCTGGCGGTGGTCAGTGCTCAACGCATGCAGGAGCTGGCGGAAAAGGAACGCCTGGCCAACCGTCTGCAAAATCTCCTCGATCTGTTGCCCGGCGGCGTCATCGTCATCGACGCCCAAGGCATCGTGCGCGAAGCCAATCCCGCTGCAAGTGAACTGCTCGGCCTGCCGCTCGAAGGCGAGCTGTGGCGTCATGTGATCGCTCGATGCTTTGCGCCGCGCGAGGATGACGGTCACGAAATCTCTCTCAAGGACGGTCGGCGTTTGTCGATCGCCACGCGCTCGCTGGATGCCGAGCCCGGCCAGTTGGTGCTGCTCAACGACCTGACTGAAACCCGTCATCTGCAAGATCAACTGGCTCGTCATGAGCGCCTGTCGTCTCTCGGTCGCATGGTCGCATCGTTGGCTCATCAGATTCGCACACCATTGTCCGCTGCGTTGCTCTATGCCAGTCATTTGACTGAGCAGGAGTTGCCGGTCGAGACCCAGCAACGTTTTGCCGGGCGCCTGAAAGAGCGCCTGCATGAGCTGGAACACCAGGTTCGCGACATGCTGGTATTCGCTCGCGGCGAGCTGCCGCTGACTGACCGCGTCACCCCCAAGATGCTGATGCAGTCGCTTCAAGCGGCAGCGCTGACCCATGTTCAGGACCTGCCGATTCGCTGGCAGTGCGACAGTCATGCCGGTGAGTTGCTGTGCAATCGCGACACCTTGGTCGGGGCGATCCTCAATCTGATCGAGAACGCCATTCAGGCAAGTGCCGGCGATGTCCGTTTGAAAGTTCACCTGTATACCCGCGGCAACAACCTGCGGCTGTGCGTCAGTGACAGCGGCAGTGGCATCGACACGAAGGTGCTGGCGCGACTGGGCGAGCCATTTTTTACCACCAAAACCACCGGCACCGGCCTGGGCCTGACCGTGGTCAAGGCAGTGGCCCGCGCCCATCAGGGAGAATTGCAGCTGCGCTCGCGCCTGGGTCGCGGCACTTGCGCACAAGTGATCTTGCCGCTTTTTTCTGCGGAACAATCCAGTGCTCAGGGAGCGACGTGAAGGACATGGCCATCAAGGTTTTACTGGTCGAGGATGACCGCGCGCTACGGGAAGCATTGGCCGATACGCTGTTGCTTGCCGGGCACGATTACACGGCGGTCGGTTCGGCGGAAGAGGCGCTAGAGGCTGTCGGCGCCGAGGCGTTTAACCTGGTGCTCAGCGACGTCAACATGCCGGGCATGGACGGTCATCAACTGCTGGGATTGCTACGGGCTCGTCAGCCGCAACTGCCGGTGCTGCTGATGACTGCTCACGGTGCGGTCGAGCGCGCAGTCGACGCCATGCGTCAGGGCGCAGCCGATTACCTGGTCAAGCCGTTCGAACCCAAAGCCTTGCTCGATCTGGTGGCGCGTCACGCCTTGGGCAATCTCGGCGCAACCGAGAGCGAGGGACCTGTAGCGTTCGAGCCGGCCAGTGCGCAATTGCTGGAATTGGCCGCACGGGTGGCGCGCAGTGACTCCACGGTGTTGATCTCTGGTGAGTCCGGAACCGGCAAGGAAGTGCTGGCGCGTTACATCCATCAGCACTCTCACCGCGTCAGTCAGCCGTTCATTGCGATCAACTGTGCAGCGATCCCGGACAACATGCTCGAAGCCACCTTGTTCGGTCACGAAAAGGGTTCCTTCACTGGCGCCATCGCGGCGCAGGCCGGCAAGTTCGAGCAGGCCGATGGCGGAACGATCCTGCTCGATGAAATCTCTGAAATGCCCCTCGGCCTGCAGGCCAAGTTGCTGCGGGTATTGCAGGAGCGTGAAGTCGAGCGAGTCGGCGCACGCAAGCCGATCACGCTGGACATCCGAGTGGTCGCCACCACCAACCGTGACCTGGCCGCTGAAGTGGCGGCGGGGCGTTTTCGTGAAGACCTTTACTATCGCCTGTCGGTGTTTCCGCTGGCCTGGCGTCCGTTGCGCGAGCGCACCGCCGACATCCTGCCGCTGGCCGAGCGACTGCTGGCCAAACACGTCAATAAAATGAAGCATGCTGCGGCGAAGCTCTCGCCTGAGGCGCAGGCGTGCCTGATCGGTTATCCATGGCCGGGCAACGTGCGTGAGCTGGATAACGCGATCCAGCGTGCTTTGATTCTGCAGCAGGGCGGCTTGATCCAGCCGCAGGATTTCTGCCTGGTCGGACCTGTGGCGTGCGCGCCGTTGCCGGCATTGGCGCCGACACCCGTGCGCGCAGTAGAAGTCGAAGCCGAATCGGCGGGCGCCCTCGGCGATGACCTGCGGCGCCGTGAGTTCCAGATGATCATCGACACCTTGCGCTCTGAGCGCGGCCGCCGCAAAGAAGCCGCGGAGCGACTGGGCATCAGCCCGCGCACCTTGCGTTACAAGCTGGCGCAGATGCGCGACGCCGGGATGGACGTGGAAGGCTACTTGTTCGCCACCTGAAAGTTGACGCAAGCAACACCGCTCCCACATTTGTTTTGCGGTGATTCATGGTTAAAGCAAAGCCCGGAAGGCTTTTGTTTAGAGCGGCCACCGAGCTGGCACCCTTGTTGCTAACACCTCACTACCCGCCGAGTGAGTGTCAAAAAATTGCGGGTAGCCAAAGACGTAGCTTCGTCAAAGAGAGAAACCATGAGCCAAGGTATTGAATTCAATCGATTGATGCTGGACATGCGCTCCATGCAAATGGATGCCATGTCTGCGCCGAAATCGACTGCCGCAGTCCCTGAATTGGGTGGCAGCAGCTTTTCCGACATGCTCGGTCAGGCCGTCAATAAAGTGAACGACACCCAGCAGGCGTCCAGTCAGTTGGCCAGTGCCTTCGAGATCGGCAAAAGCGGCGTCGACCTGACGGACGTAATGATTTCCTCACAGAAGGCCAGCGTGTCTTTTCAGGCACTGACCCAAGTGCGTAACAAGCTGGTTCAGGCTTACCAAGACATCATGCAGATGCCGGTTTAAGGACGAGATTGAGTCATGGCAGAAGCAATCGCCGATAATGTTCCGGCCAAGGCCACCCCAATAGACGGCAAACCGCCGCTGTTCGGGTTGTCCTTCCTGGAAAACCTCTCCGAGATGACCATGTTGCGTCAGGTGGGCCTGTTGGTCGGCCTGGCTGCGAGCGTGGCGATTGGTTTTGCCGTGGTGTTGTGGTCCCAGCAGCCAGACTACCGGCCTCTGTACGGCAGCCTTGCCGGCATGGATGCCAAGCAGGTCATGGAAACCCTGGCCGCCGCCGATATTCCCTATACCGTTGAACCGAACTCCGGTGCCTTGCTGGTCAAGGCCGATGACCTGTCCCGTGCGCGGCTCAAGCTCGCGGCCGCTGGTGTCACTCCCAGCGACGGCAACATCGGTTTCGAGATCCTCGACAAGGAGCAGGGGCTGGGTACCAGCCAGTTCATGGAAGCGACCCGTTATCGTCGCGGCCTCGAAGGCGAACTGGCCCGGACCATTTCCAGCCTGAACAACGTCAAGGGTGCCCGCGTGCACCTGGCGATTCCGAAAAGCTCGGTGTTCGTGCGTGATGAACGCAAGCCCAGCGCTTCGGTTCTGGTTGAACTCTATTCCGGTCGCTCATTGGAGCCAGGCCAGGTCATCGCCATCATCAATCTGGTGGCGACCAGCGTTCCTGAACTGAGCAAGTCGCAGATCACCGTGGTCGACCAGAAGGGCAACCTGCTGTCGGATCAGGCGGAAAACTCCGAACTGACCATGGCCGGCAAGCAATTCGATTACAGCCGCCGCATGGAAAGCATGCTGACCCAGCGTGTGCACAACATCCTGCAACCGGTGTTGGGCAATGACCGCTATAAAGCCGAAGTCTCGGCCGATGTGGATTTCAGTGCCGTCGAGTCGACTTCCGAGCAGTTCAATCCGGATCAGCCAGCGTTGCGCAGCGAGCAATCGGTCAACGAACAACGTACCGCCAGCAATGGCCCGCAAGGTGTGCCGGGTGCCCTGAGCAACCAGCCGCCGTCGCCAGCCTCGGCGCCGCAAACCACCGGTGGCGCCACCGCGTCGGCCGGCATGGTGCAGCCAGGCCAGCCATTGCTCGATGCTAACGGTCAGCAAATCATGGACCCGGCCACCGGCCAGCCGATGCTGGCGCCGTACCCGGCCGACAAGCGTCAACAATCCACCAAGAACTTCGAACTCGACCGTTCCATCAGCCATACCAAACAACAACAGGGTCGTTTGAATCGCCTGTCGGTGTCGGTGGTGGTGGATGATCAGGTCAAGGTCAATGCGGCCAACGGCGAAACGACTCGTGCGCCGTGGAGCGCCGATGAACTGGCGCGCTTCACCCGTCTGGTACAGGATGCGGTCGGTTTCGACGCCAGCCGTGGCGACAGCGTCAGCGTGATCAACATGCCGTTCTCCGCCGAGCGCGGTGAAGTGATCGCCGAAATTCCGTTCTATTCCCAGCCGTGGTTCTGGGACATCGTCAAGCAAGTGCTGGGTGTGTTGTTCATCCTGGTGCTGGTGTTCGGCGTGCTGCGTCCGGTGCTCAACAACATCACTGGTGGCGGCAAAGACAAGCAACTCGCAGGCCTGGGCAGTGACGTCGAGCTCGGTGGCATGGGCGGCCTGGACGGCGAACTGGCCAACGACCGCGTCAGCCTCGGTGGCCCGACCAGCATCCTGCTGCCGAGCCCGAGCGAAGGCTATGACGCACAGTTGAACGCAATCAAGAGTCTGGTGGCAGAAGATCCGGGTCGCGTGGCCCAGGTCGTGAAAGAGTGGATTAACGCAGATGAGTGATAACCGAGCCGTTGCCGCCAAACTGACCAAGGTCGACAAAGCCGCGATTCTGCTGCTGTCCCTGGGTTCTACCGACGCCGCGCAAGTGCTGCGCCACATGGGGCCCAAAGAGGTCCAGCGTGTGGGTGTGGCGATGGCCCAGATGGGCAACGTGCACCGCGAGCAGGTCGAACAGGTCATGAGCGAGTTCGTCGACATCGTCGGCGACCAGACCAGCCTGGGCGTCGGCTCCGATGACTACGTGCGAAAAATGCTCACCCAGGCCCTGGGCGAAGACAAGGCCAACGGCCTGATCGACCGGATCCTGCTGGGCGGCAACACCAGTGGCCTCGACAGCCTGAAGTGGATGGAACCGCGCGCCGTCGCCGACGTGATCCGTTACGAGCACCCGCAGATCCAGGCAATCGTGGTGGCGTACCTCGACCCGGATCAGGCCGGTGAAGTACTGGGTAACTTCGACCACAAGGTCCGGTTAGACATTATCCTGCGAGTGTCTTCGCTGAACACTGTGCAGCCCGCGGCCCTGAAAGAACTCAACCAGATTCTCGAGAAGCAGTTCTCCGGCAACTCGAATGCCTCGCGCACCACCCTGGGTGGCATCAAGCGTGCGGCCGACATCATGAACTTCCTCGACAGCTCGATCGAAGGTCAGTTGATGGATTCGATCCGCGAAGTCGACGAAGACCTGTCCGGTCAGATCGAAGACCTCATGTTCGTGTTCAACAACTTGTCCGATGTCGACGACCGCGGCATTCAGGCGCTGTTGCGCGAAGTGTCCTCGGACGTCCTGGTGCTGGCCCTCAAGGGTTCGGACGAAGGCGTCAAGGAGAAGATTTTCAAGAACATGTCCAAACGGGCGGCCGAACTGTTGCGCGACGACCTCGAGGCCAAAGGCCCGGTGCGCGTCAGCGATGTGGAAACCGCGCAGAAAGAAATCCTCACCATTGCCCGCCGTATGGCCGAAGCCGGAGAAATCGTTCTCGGCGGGAAGGGCGGCGAAGAGATGATTTAAGGTCACTATGTCGTCCAAACATGATGAGTCCAATACCGACCTGATCCGTGCCAAGGACGTCGGTGGTTTCGATATCTGGTCACTGCCCAGCTTCGATCCGTTTGTGCCGGAACCCGAGCCGGAGCCAGAGCCCGAACCGCCGGAAATGGAAGAAGTGCCGCTGGAAGAAGTCCAGCCACTGACCCTCGAAGAGCTCGAAAGCATTCGCCAGGAGGCCTACAACGAAGGCTTCGCTGTTGGCGAGAAAGAAGGTTTTCACAGCACCACGCTCAAAGTCCGTCAGGAAGCCGAAGTGGCCCTGACGGCCAAGATCGCTGGCCTGGAACAACTGATGGTCAATCTGTTCGAGCCGATTGCCGAGCAGGACACCCAGATCGAAAAGTCGCTGGTCGACCTTGTGCGGCACATCACCAAACAAGTGATTCAGCGCGAACTGGCCATCGACTCGACGCAGATCGAACACGTCATGCGCGAAGCGCTCAAACTCTTGCCGCTGGGTGTGGGCAACGTGCGGCTGTACGTCAATCCGCAGGATTTCGAACAGGTCAAAGCCCTGCGCGAGCGTCATGAAGAAACCTGGCGCATCGTTGAGGACGAGTCCTTGTTGCCGGGCGGTTGTCGGGTCGAGACCGAGCACAGTCGGATCGACGCCACCATTGAAACCCGTATCACCCAAGTCATGGCCAAGCTGTTTGATCAGTTGCACGATCAGGCGCTGCACCCGGCCGCGCCGGACCTGAGCCTGGAGCTGCCGAACGACGAAAAGCCTGCGGTTGTCCCGGTCGAGCCGGAACTGGACGACCCCGATGCGCCTTGATCGCACCAGCTTCGCCAAGCGCCTCGGTAGCTACGCCGAGGCCACTGTGCTTGCCGGCGCGCCAATCCTCGAAGGTCGCCTGTTGCGCATGGTCGGCCTGACCCTTGAAGCCGAAGGCTTGCGCGCCGCCATGGGCAGCCGCTGCATGGTCATCAACGACGACAGCTATCACCCGGTGCAGGTCGAAGCTGAAGTCATGGGCTTCTCTGGCAGCAAAGTTTTTCTGATGCCGGTCGGCAGCGTCGCCGGCATCGCCCCTGGTGCCCGTGTGGTGCCCTTGGCCGATACCGGTCGCTTGCCGATGGGCATGAGCATGCTCGGGCGGGTGCTCGATGGCGCCGGTCGCGCGCTGGATGGCAAGGGCGGGATGAAGGCTGAAGATTGGGTGCCGATGGACGGCCCGACCATCAACCCGCTCAAGCGTGACCCGATCAGCCAGCCGCTGGACGTGGGCATTCGCTGCATCAACGGTTTGTTGACGGTCGGTCGTGGTCAGCGGCTCGGGCTGTTCGCCGGTACCGGCGTGGGCAAGAGTGTGCTGTTGGGCATGATGACCCGCTTCACCGAGGCCGACATTATCGTCGTCGGGCTGATCGGTGAGCGCGGTCGAGAAGTTAAGGAATTCATCGAGCACATCCTTGGTGAAGAAGGGCTCAAGCGTTCGGTGGTGGTGGCGTCGCCGGCGGACGATGCGCCACTGATGCGTCTGCGCGCGGCCATGTACTGCACGCGAATCGCCGAATATTTCCGCGACAAGGGCAAGAACGTCCTGTTGCTCATGGATTCCCTGACCCGTTTCGCCCAGGCCCAGCGGGAAATCGCCTTGGCCATTGGCGAGCCGCCAGCGACCAAGGGCTATCCGCCGTCGGTGTTCGCCAAGCTGCCGAAACTGGTGGAGCGGGCCGGTAATGCCGAAAAGGGCGGTGGTTCGATCACTGCGTTTTACACCGTATTGTCCGAAGGCGACGATCAGCAAGACCCGATCGCCGACTCGGCGCGGGGCGTGCTCGACGGGCACATCGTGCTGTCCCGGCGTCTGGCCGAGGAAGGGCATTACCCGGCCATCGATATCGAAGCGTCCATCAGTCGGGTCATGCCGTCGGTGGTCGGCATCAAGCACATGAACCACGCGCAGATGTTCAAGCAATACTGGTCGCGCTATCAGCAGAGCCGCGACCTGATCAGCGTCGGCGCCTATGTGCCCGGCGGTGACCGGGAAACTGACGCCGCGATCAATCTGCAACCAGCCATGACCATGTACCTGCGCCAGGGCTTGAACGACAACATCGGCATGGGCGCCAGCGAAAACCATCTCGCCTCGATCTTCGCCCCGGCAGCGGGCGGCTAACCAGCCATGGCCCAGAGCCGCGCGGCACGCCTTGCACCTGTGGTGGAAATGGCCGAAAAGGCCGAAAAAACCGCAGTCATGCGCCTCGGGCACTTCCAGGGCCAGGTTCGTCTGGCGGAAAGCAAACTCGCCGACCTGGAAAACTTCCGCCTCGAATACCAGGAACAATGGATCGTGCGCGGCAGTAGCGGCGTGTCGGGCCAATGGTTGCTGGGTTATCAGGGCTTTCTCGCACAACTGGGCACGGCCATCGACCAGCAGCGTCAGAGCCTGAACTGGCACCAAAACAATCTGGACAAGTCCCGGGAAGCCTGGCAGCAGGCGTTTGCCCGGGTCGAAGGCTTGCGCAAACTGGTTCAGCGCTACAGGGATGAGGCGCGGCAACTGGAAGACAAGCGCGAGCAGAAGTTGCTGGATGAACTGTCCCAGCGGTTGCCGCGTCATGATCCGTATTGAGTGCCGGTTTTAAAAGATCGCAGCCTTCGGCAGCTCCTACAGGATCGGGTTTGCATTCGGTCAATGTAGGAGCTGCCGAAGGCTGCGATCTTTTGACCTTGCTCCAGCCCCTATCAAGTGCTAAACCTTGTACACGTACGTTCGCCAATGACAAGGAAGCCGTGAAATGTCAGTCGTTACAGAAGTATCTCAGGATGGGAAGAAGCTGACGATTTCGATCGAGGGACGATTCGATTTCGGTCGGCATCAGGAGTTTCGCGAGTCCTACGAGCGACTCAACAGTAAACCCGAGTCCATTGTGGTGGACCTGAAGAAAGCCACTTATCTCGATAGCTCGGCACTGGGCATGCTGCTCTTGCTGCGTGATCACGCCGGTGGCGACAGTTCCGATATTCGCGTCGTCAACAGCAGTTCCGATGTGAAGAAAATCCTCGCCATTTCCAACTTCGACAAGTTGTTCGACATCAGTTGATCATGCAGCAGCTCGAACCGCTGACGATACTGATCGCTGAAGACAGTGCGGCTGATCGCCTGCTGCTGTCGACTATCGTCCGGCGCCAGGGCCATGAAGTGCTGACGGCAGCCAATGGCGCCGAGGCGGTCGAAGCGTTCCGCTCGCAACGACCGCACCTGGTGCTGATGGACGCCATGATGCCGGTGATGGACGGTTTCGAGGCTGCGCAGCAGATCAAGGCGCTGGCCGGCGAAACCCTGGTGCCGATCATCTTTTTGACGTCGCTGACCGAAAGCGAGGCGCTGGCCCGTTGTCTGGAGGCCGGGGGCGACGATTTTCTGGCAAAGCCTTACAACCAGGTGATCCTCGCCGCCAAAATCAAGGCCATGGATCGCTTGCGACGTTTGCAAGCTACGGTGCTGGAGCAGCGCGACCTGATCGCCAGGCACCACGATTACTTGCTGAACGAACAACGGGTAGCCAAAGCGGTGTTTGACAAGGTCGCCCATTCCGGTTGTCTGAACGCACCGAATATTCGTTACCTGCAATCGCCCTATGCGCTGTTCAATGGCGATCTGTTGTTGGCCGCGTTCACCCCTGCTGGCGACATGAATGTGTTGCTCGGCGATTTCACCGGTCATGGTTTGCCGGCCGCCGTCGGCGCGATGCCCTTGGCTGAAGTCTTCTATGGCATGACGGCCAAGGGCTACGGTTTGTCCGAAACCCTGCGCGAGATGAACGCCAAGCTCAAACGTATTCTGCCGGTGGACATGTTCTGCTGTGCGACTTTGCTGTGCCTGAGTTTTCAGCGAGGATCGGTGGAGGTCTGGAACGGCGGGATGCCGGACGGTTACTTGCACAGCACCGCCAGCGGCGAACGTATCGCTCTGACGGCAAGGCACTTGCCGCTGGGCGTGCTGAGTCCGCAAACCTTCGATGATCGCACTGAGGTGTTCCCGATGGCCGTCGGGGATCGGGTGTTTCTGCTATCTGACGGGGTGATCGATACCTGCGATGCCAATGAACAATTGTTTGGCGTAGAACGATTGGAGCAGGTGTTTGCGGCCAATCGTCAGCCTGATGCGCTGTTCGAAGAGATCGAACAGGCCCTGCGGGACTTTCGCGGGGAGGCCCGCGATGACGTGAGCATGGTTGAGGTCAGTCTGCTGGAGGCTGCGCAACTGAGTCCGCCAGCGCCGGTGTACTCCGACAGCGGCCAATCCAGTCCGCTGGACTGGTCGGTGAGTTTCGAGTTCCGCGCCGCCACGCTCAAACGCTTCAACCCGCTGCCGTACTTGTTGCAATTGCTGCTTGAGGTGCATGGCCTGCGGGCTCAGAGTGGCGCACTCTACAGTGTGCTGGCAGAGCTTTATTCCAATGCCCTGGAGCATGGCGTGCTGGGCCTGGATTCGAGTCTGAAGCGCGATGCTTCGGGTTTTGCGCGTTATTATCAGCAGCGCAATGCGCGCCTGGACGAATTGCGCGACGGTTATGTGCGGGTGCATTTGCAGGTGATGCCAAAAGGTGAGGGCGGTTGTTTGTCGATTCGGGTCGAAGACAGTGGCAAGGGCTTCGATGTGGCCCGGGTGATGGAGCGTCCCGTCGATGGTGTCCGTCTGTCGGGACGTGGCGTCAGTTTGATCCGTCAATTGAGCCATCATGCACGCTGGACCGATAATGGTCGAAGTGCTCACGTGGAGTTCTTCTGGGAGGCTCTGGCATAATCCCAGGCATTCTTGATCAAGGAGTGAACAAGTGGCTGATACACATCTGGACCGTGACGTGCTGAGCGCGTTGCAGGAAGTTATGGAAGACGGGTATCCAGAATTGCTCGATACCTTTCTCGCCGATTCCGAAGAGCGCCTGACTCTGCTACGTCAGGCTGACGATGCCGATAAACTGGGCGCCGCTGCGCACAGTTTCAAAGGCAGCAGCAGCAATATGGGCGCTACCCGGCTGGCCGAGCTGTGCCATGAGCTGGAGCAGCGAGCCAAGCAGAAAAGCCTCGAAGGCATTGAGGCGCTGGTCGGAGAAATTGACGGCGAATTTGCCATTGTCCGGCCACTCTACGAAGCGGAACGTCAGCGTTCCCTTGCTGAATAAAACTACCGTCCGACGCTTTTAGCGGTCAGCGAACAAAGCTGGCTCGACCCTTGCTAATAACTTACTCAACTGTACCTACGATCCCAGTGCAGCGGAGACCGTTTTATGCCCGTTACCCCAAACATTCTTCTTCAGGCCGCCACGACGGCCAAGGCTCAAGCCGCGTCCGCCAATGCTCCGGCGCTGACAGCTGAGCCCGGGGACAAGGCCTCCAGCTTCGCTCAGGTCTATGCCAATCAGGCCCAGAATAAACCCTCCGCCCTGGCGGATGGCTCGGCTAAACCCGCACGCGACAAAGTCTCGGACAGCGTCGGCAAAAAAAGACGTGATCAACGACAAGTCTGCCGCCCCGGAACCGACTGTTGCCGATAGCGGCAAATCCTTGCCCGCCGATAAACCGGCGCAGGCTGACGACAAGACGGCCAGCAATGACACGTCGGATCCGTCCGAGGCGTCGACGCCGGTGGCCAATACCGCGCCTGTCGATCCGGCCCTCGATCCTGCGTTGATGCAGCCGGTGGTGCCAGCCGCTGTGCCGGAAACCCCAGCCGTTGTGGCCACTGTGCAACCCGTTGAGGCACCTGTCGCCGCCGTCGTTACCGCGGCAGCGGCACAGACTGTTGCGACCATCGATCCAGATTTCGACCCCGAAGCCGATCCTCTCGATGCGCTGCCAGCCGTGCGCATGGCCATGGAGCAGGGCGGGCACGTTTCGGCCGCCAGCCAGGCCCAGCCAAAAGCGGCACCAGCCTCGGCTCAAGTCGACGGCGAGCCGACTTCGGCACAAAACTTTGCCGCGGGCATGGCGAGCATGCTGGATGTGCAAGCCGATCAGGACAGCACCAGTCAGGGTGGCGAAAAGGCTTTCAGTGGCCTGATCGATGACGGCCTCAAGGACCTCAAGTCCGCCAGCAGCGATACTCGTGTCGATGATTTCGCCAACCGTCTGGCGGCACTGACTCAGGCGGCAACGCCGAAGACTGCCAATGCATTGCCGGTGAATCAGCCAATCGCCATGCATCAGAGCGGTTGGACCGAAGAAGTGGTCAACCGGGTCATGTACCTGTCCAGTGCCAATCTCAAGGCGGCCGATATCCAGTTGCAACCGGCCGAACTGGGGCGCCTCGATATTCGGGTGAACATGGTTCCGGATCAGCAGACCCAGGTGACTTTCATGAGCGCCCACCCCAGCGTTCGCGAAGCGCTCGACGGGCAAATGCATCGCTTGCGTGACATGTTCGCGCAGCAGGGCATGGGACAGGTCGACGTCAACGTTTCCGATCAGTCTCGTGGCTGGCAGGGACAGGGTCAGGAGCAGGCTCAACAGGGGCAAGGTGGACGTACCAACGCTAGTGGCGGTCGCCTCGATTCTGTCGATGAAGAACTCCCTGCTACTGTCGCTGAAGTAGCCGCCAACACTGCCAGCGTGATTGGCACCAGCGCCGTCGACTACTACGCCTGATCAAACGCAGAAAACCTTGTGGGAGCGGGCTTGCTCGCGAATGCGATTTCACATTCAACATTTATGTTGGCTGTCACCCCGCATTCGCGAGCAAGCCCGCTCCCACATTTGATTGGTGCTCGCCGATCATTCGCCGTCTCCCTACCTCCCGACACTTCTGGCATAACACTTGCTCTTGCCTTGCCGTGCGACTGTGAAAACCCGAATAGTGACGGATTATTGGCATGGCTAAGAGCGACGCAGCACCAGTGAAAGACCCCGCAACCAAAGGCAAAATCAAGCTGATCATTGTGATCGTCGTGGCCTTGTTGCTGGCGATCGGCTTGTCCGTGGGGGCGACCTGGTTCTTCATGCACAGCGCCCAAAGCAAGCCTGCCCCCGAGGCTGAAACCGCTGTGGTCGGCAAGCAGCCGGCGATCTTTGAGCCCATGGCGCCGGCCTTCGTGGCCAACTACAACCAGAACGGCCGCCAGCGCTACATGCAGGTGAGTATCACCCTGCAGGGCCGCAATCAGGCCGATCTGGAAGCGCTCAAAGTCCATATGCCGGTGATCCGCAATAACCTGGTGATGCTGTTTTCCGGTCAGGATTTCGCCACGCTGGCGACCCCGGTCGGGCAGGAAATGTTGCGTCAGAAGGCCACGGCCAGCGTCCAGGAAGTGGCGCAGAAAGAGCTGGGCAAAGTGGTGATCGAACAGTTGCTTTTCACTAATTTCGTACTGCAGTAGGAACACGACATGGCCGTGCAGGACCTGCTGTCCCAGGATGAGATCGATGCGCTATTGCATGGCGTCGACGATGGTCTGGTACAGACCGATAACGCTGCCGAACCCGGCAGTGTCAAAAGCTACGACCTGACCAGCCAGGATCGCATCGTCCGTGGACGCATGCCGACCCTGGAGATGATCAACGAGCGTTTCGCCCGCTACACCCGCATCAGCATGTTCAACATGCTGCGCCGCTCGGCGGACGTTGCCGTCGGTGGCGTGCAGGTGATGAAGTTCGGCGAATACGTGCACTCGCTGTACGTGCCGACCAGTCTCAACCTGGTCAAGATCAAACCGCTGCGCGGTACTGCGCTGTTCATCCTCGACGCCAAACTGGTGTTCAAACTGGTGGACAACTTCTTCGGCGGCGATGGCCGTCACGCGAAGATCGAAGGGCGTGAATTCACCCCCACCGAGCTGCGTGTCGTGCGCATGGTGCTGGAACAGGCCTTCGTCGATTTGAAGGAAGCCTGGCAGGCGATCATGGAAGTGAACTTCGAGTACATCAACTCGGAAGTGAACCCGGCCATGGCCAACATCGTCGGCCCGAGCGAAGCCGTTGTGGTGTCGACGTTCCACATCGAGCTCGATGGCGGTGGCGGCGACCTGCACGTGACCATGCCGTATTCGATGATCGAGCCGGTGCGTGAAATGCTCGACGCCGGCTTCCAGTCGGACCTCGACGATCAGGACGAGCGCTGGATCAACGCCTTGCGCCAAGACGTGCTGGACGTCGACGTACCGATCGGTGCCACCGTGGCCCGCCGACAGCTGCGCCTTCGCGACATCCTGCACATGCAGCCCGGGGACATTATTCCGGTCGAGATGCCGGAAGAAATGATCATGCGCGCCAACGGCGTACCGGCCTTCAAGGTCAAGATGGGCTCGCACAAAGGCAACCTTGCGTTGCAGGTGATCGAGCCGATCGAGCGCCGCTGACCGGCGCTCCAACCCCCCCTTTTAATTGACTGCTCTTGATTGAGCAGGTGCCCGCCGAGGACAAATGATGAATGACGATATGAACGCCCAGGACGACCAGGCACTGGCTGATGAGTGGGCTGCAGCCCTGGAAGAAACCGGTGACGCCGGGCAGGACGATATCGATGCCTTGCTGGCCGCCGACGCCGCCAGTTCGCCGTCCAACCGTCTACCGATGGAAGAATTCGGCAGCGTGGCAAAGAACAACGATCCGGTGACGCTGGACGGTCCGAACCTGGATGTGATCCTCGATATTCCGGTATCGATTTCCATGGAAGTCGGCAGTACCGATATCAACATCCGCAACCTGCTGCAACTCAACCAGGGTTCGGTGATCGAGCTCGATCGTCTGGCCGGCGAGCCGCTGGACGTGCTGGTCAACGGCACGCTCATCGCCCACGGTGAAGTGGTGGTGGTCAACGAAAAGTTCGGCATTCGCCTGACCGACGTGATCAGCCCAAGCGAACGCATCAAGAAGCTGCGCTGAGTGAAAAAGGTTCTGGGTTTTGTGCTTGGGTTGGCGCTGGCCTTGCCGTTAAGCGTTTTGGCGGCCGAGCCCACGACGTCGGCTGCGACAGCGGCTGCCGCACCGGCCGTCAGTAGCGGTGTGGCCGGGCAATTGACGCAGTTGGTGTTCGGCTTGCTGCTGGTGCTGGGGTTGATCTTCTTCCTCGCCTGGCTGCTGCGCCGGGTCCAACAGGCTGGGCCGGCCGGCAAGGGGCAGGTGATCGAGCTGATCGGTTCACGGGCGCTAGGTCCCCGTGATCGTTTGATGCTGGTGCAGGTCGGCAACGAACAAATCCTGCTCGGCCTGAGCCCCGGCAGCATCACTGCGTTGCATGTGCTCAAGGAGCCGGTGCAAGTGCCGAGCGGGACTGAAAAAGCGACCCCAGAGTTTGCCCAGCGCCTGTTGGAGCTGTTGGGCAAGGACCACAAGGATAAGAAGTAATGGGTGCGCTACGCATCGTCTTGACGCTGGCCCTGATGCTGGTCGCGCCGCTGGCGTTCGCCGCCGATCCGTTGTCGATCCCGGCGATCACCTTGGGCACTAACGCCGAAGGCGCTCAGGAATACTCGGTCAGCCTGCAAATCCTGCTGATCATGACTGCGCTGAGTTTCATCCCTGCGTTCGTCATGCTGATGACCAGTTTCACCCGGATCATTATCGTGTTCTCGATCCTGCGTCAGGCCCTGGGCTTGCAGCAGACACCGTCGAACCAAATCCTCACCGGCATGGCGCTGTTCCTGACTATGTTCATCATGGCGCCGGTATTCGATCGCGTGAATCAGGATGCCTTGCAGCCGTATCTAGCGGAGAAACTCACCGCTCAGGATGCCGTGACCAAGGCGCAGGTGCCGATCAAGGATTTCATGCTGGCCCAGACTCGCAGCAGCGATCTGGAACTGTTCATGCGCTTGTCCAAGCGCACCGACATTGCTACGCCTGATCAGGCGCCGCTGACGATTCTGGTGCCGGCGTTCGTGACCTCTGAGCTGAAAACCGCGTTCCAGATCGGCTTCATGATCTTCATCCCGTTCCTGATCATCGACCTTGTGGTGGCCAGTGTACTGATGGCGATGGGTATGATGATGCTCTCGCCACTGATCATTTCCCTGCCGTTCAAAATCATGCTGTTCGTGCTGGTGGATGGCTGGGCGTTGATCATCGGTACCTTGGCGAGCAGCTTCGGCGGCGTTTCACCATGACGCCGGAAGTTGCCGTAGACATCTTTCGCGAAGCGTTGTGGCTGACCACCATGATGGTTGCCGTGCTGGTGATTCCGAGCCTGCTGGTGGGTTTGTTGGTGGCGATGTTCCAGGCAGCCACCCAGATCAACGAACAGACCCTGAGCTTCCTGCCGCGCCTGCTGGTGATGCTGGTGACGCTAATCGTCGCCGGCCCATGGCTGGTGCAGACTTTCATGGAATACATCCTGCAGTTGTACGGCAGTATTCCTCAGGTCATCGGCTAGACCATGTCGCTGCTGCAGCTGACCGATACCCAGATCAGCACCTGGGTGGCGACGTTCCTGTTGCCGCTGTTTCGCATCGGCTCGTTGCTGATGGTCATGCCGATTTTCGGCACGACCCTGGTGCCCACGCGCATCCGTCTGTACTTCGCCCTGGCGATCACCTTCGTGATCGCCCCCGGCCTGCCGCCGATGCCGCCGGTCAACGCGCTGGACCTGAGCGCGCTGCTGCTGATCGCCGAGCAAATCATCATTGGCGCGGTGTTGGGTTTCTCCTTGCAGCTGTTCTTCCAGGCTTTTGTGGTCGCCGGGCAAATTGTCGCGATCCAGATGGGTATGGGCTTTGCCTCGATGGTCGACCCTACGAACGGTGTGTCTGTGGCGGTGATCGGGCAGTTTTTCACCATGCTGGTGACCCTGCTGTTCCTGTCGATGAATGGCCACTTGGTGGTGTTCGAAGTCCTCACCGAAAGCTTCACCACGTTGCCGGTCGGTGGTGGGTTGATGGTCCATCATTTTTGGGAATTGGCCGGCAAGCTCGGGTGGGTACTCGGTGCGGCACTGTTGCTGGTGTTGCCGGCGATCACGGCGTTGCTGGTGGTCAACATTGCGTTTGGCGTGATGACCCGGGCGGCGCCGCAGTTGAACATTTTCTCGATCGGCTTCCCGCTGACCCTGGTGCTCGGGCTGTTCATTGTCTGGGTCGGTCTGGCGGACATTCTCAATCAGTATCAACCGCTGGCCTCCGAGGCTTTGCAGTTGTTACGCGAACTGGCACGGGCGCGCTGAGTCATGGCTGAGAGCGAAAGCGGTCAGGACAAAACAGAAGACCCCACGGAGAAACGTAAAAAGGACTCCCGTGAGAAGGGCGAGATTGCGCGCTCCAAGGAGCTCAACACCCTGGCGGTCATGCTCGCCGGCGCCGGCGGGTTGCTGATTTTTGGCGGCGCATTGGCGCAGGACATGATGGAGCTGATGCGCATGAACTTCTCGCTCTCGCGGGAAGTGATTCTGGATCAGCGTTCCATGGGCACGTACCTGCTGCACTCGGGGCAGATCGCCCTCGTTGCGATTCAGCCAGTAATGATCACCCTGCTGCTGGCTGCGCTGATCGGTCCGATCTCCCTGGGTGGCTGGCTGTTCGCGGCCGGCTCCATGGCGCCCAAGTTCAGTCGCATGAATCCGGGGGCGGGGCTGAAACGAATGTTCTCGGCCAAGGCGCTGGTGGAGTTGCTCAAGGCCTTGGCGAAGTTTTTCATCGTGTTGTTCGTGGCGTTGGCGGTCTTGTCGGCGGACATCGACGATCTCCTGCGCATCGCCCATGAGCCATTGGACATGGCGATCATTCACAGCCTGCAAGTGGTCGGCTGGAGCACCTTGTGGATGGCTTGTGGGTTGATCATCATCGCTGCGGTCGACGTGCCGGTGCAGCTCTGGGAAAGCCACAAGAAACTGCTGATGACCAAGCAGGAAGTGCGCGACGAGCACAAGGATCAGGAAGGTAAGCCAGAGGTCAAGCAACGCATTCGCCAGTTGCAACGCGAGATGTCCCAGCGGCGGATGATGGCGGCCATTCCCGAGGCCGACGTGGTCATCACCAACCCGACTCACTACGCGGTGGCCCTCAAGTACGATCCAGACAAAGGCAATGCGCCGGTGCTGTTGGCCAAGGGTAGCGACTTCCTGGCCTTGAAGATCCGCGAAATCGCCGTGGCCAACAATGTGCTGCTGCTCGAATCGCCGGCGCTGGCGCGTTCGATCTACTACTCCACCGAGCTAGAGCAGGAAATTCCCGGCGGGCTCTATCTGGCAGTCGCCCAGGTACTGGCCTACGTCTACCAGATCCGCCAGTACCGCGCCGGCAAGGGCAAGCGCCCGGATCCGCTCAAGGATGATTTGCCGATTCCGCCGGATCTGCGTCGCGATTCCTGATAGATCAAAAGATCGCGGCCTTCCATCTATCCGAAAAAACTTTACCTGTTAGTTCTGACAGTAGACGCCCACCGTCTGACGCGTTGTCATGGGCTCGGAAATCTTTCCAGGTGATGTTCATGGGAGCACGGTCATGGCAGAGCGTCAGTACAGAAAGCTTCAAGGGATGGAGTTGGCGTTTGTTTCGGGTGTTTTAGAGGAAAATTCCTCTGAACGGGCGATCGGTTACTCGGTTACGTTCAGAATGTCATTGGACTTTACGCATTTTGTCCACATGGCCAATCAGTACATTGAGGATTACCTGAATAATCCGCTCAATGCTATTCGGCCCGAGCTGGAAGGGTTGGCCTATCACTATTCCTTCTCTTTGGTGCGGCGGGCAGCATTGGAAACAGTTTGGTCTTATTCGAGGTTTTCACCAATCCCTTGTACTACATGACGGAGTGGTCAGCGGGCACGTTACAACGTCGATACGGCAAACCAGAGTTTGCAGTGGTCGATGGGAAGTTGCAGGTTACTTCGCGGATGGACTTTCGTCGTAAGGATAAGCGTCCGATGCTGATAGACGATTTGCCGATCATTCAATTTGGGTGGGCGCTTAACCTTATGCAGGGTCACGAGTTTTCGTTCCCCCTTATAGCGCCTGCTACGGCGGTTGTGCTTGGTTATGCTGAGGAAGATTTTGTGGCGGTGGAGGACACTCGAATGCGTAGGGGGACGCGCTACATGGTGGGCCGCGAATTGCAGTTTGGCGCCATTAATCCAAAGCAAATTTGGACTGCGGGCTGACTCCGCCAGTGCGCCGGGTTCTCTGATTTTTTATTCCTCGGCGATAGTGGTGATAGCCGTCCTGCGTCTGTTCGCGGCCGGCTCCATGGCGATCTGCCAATTCCACCGGATCTGCGGCGCGACTCCTGTTAGTTGTGTTGGCAATGCTGGCCTCTTCGCGGGCGGCGTTCCGACTTGCCCGCGAAGGCGTCGGTTCAGGCAATACAAATCCCCGAAACAGACCTCTATTTCAAGCCCCGGCAAAAGTTGGAAGGCTTCTTGCAATAGCCGCCCTGCGCCTGCTTCAGGCGTCAAAAGTTTGCTTTAAAGGAACGGGGAAAACCGGTGGATCGCTCTCAGTTATTCAACACTGCACGCACAAACGTTGCCGACCTCAGTCGGGGCAATCTGGGTGTGCCGCTGTTGCTGCTGGTCATGCTGGCCATGATGATGTTGCCGGTGCCGCCGTTCCTGCTGGACGTGTTTTTCACGTTCAACATTGCCTTGTCCATCGTGGTGTTGCTGGTCTGCGTGTACGCTTTGCGGCCGCTGGATTTTGCGGTGTTCCCGACCATTCTGTTGGTGGCGACGTTGCTGCGACTGGCGCTGAACGTGGCCTCGACACGGGTGGTGATGCTCCACGGTCAGGACGGCCACGCCGCCGCCGGTAAGGTGATCCAGGCCTTCGGTGAAGTGGTGATCGGCGGTAACTACGTGGTTGGTATCGTGGTCTTCGCGATTTTGATGATCATCAACTTCGTCGTGGTAACCAAGGGCGCCGGGCGGATTTCCGAGGTGAGCGCGCGCTTCACCCTCGATGCGATGCCCGGCAAACAGATGGCGATCGACGCCGACTTGAACGCCGGCCTGATCGATCAGAACCAGGCGAAACTGCGCCGGATGGAAGTGGCCCAGGAAGCCGAGTTCTACGGCTCGATGGACGGTGCCAGCAAGTTCGTGCGCGGTGACGCAATCGCCGGCCTGCTGATTCTGTTCATCAACCTGATCGGCGGCATGGCGGTCGGTATCTTCCAGCACGGCATGACCTTTGGCGATGCCGGTCGGGTGTATGCCTTGTTGACCATCGGTGACGGTTTGGTGGCGCAATTGCCATCACTGCTGTTGTCGACCGCCGCTGCGATCATGGTGACCCGTGCTTCCGGTTCAGAAGACATGGGTAAGCAGATCAATCGTCAGATGTTCGCCTCGCCGAAAGCCTTGGCGGTGGCCGCTGGCTTGATGGCGGTGATGGGCCTGGTGCCGGGCATGCCGCACTTCTCCTTTTTGAGCATGGCAGCGTTGGCGGCCGGTGGCGCTTACCTGTTCTGGAAGAAGCAGAACGCGGTCAAGGTTCAGGCCCTGCAAGAGGTCAAGCGTCAGCAGGAACTGCTGCCATCGCCGGCCCGCGCCCAGGAAACCAAGGAGCTTGGCTGGGATGACGTGACCCCGATCGACATGATCGGCCTGGAAGTCGGTTACCGCCTGATTCCGCTGGTGGATCGCAACCAGGGTGGTCAGTTGCTGGCGCGGATCAAGGGTGTGCGTAAAAAGCTCTCCCAGGACCTGGGCTTCCTGATGCCGACCGTGCATATCCGTGACAACCTCGACCTGGCGCCCAGCGCTTATCGCCTGACCCTGATGGGCGTGATCCTGGCCGAGGCCGAGATTTACCCGGACCGCGAACTGGCGATCAACCCGGGGCAGGTCTACGGCACGCTCAACGGCATTACCGCCAAAGATCCGGCTTTTGGTCTGGAGGCGGTCTGGATCGAAATCAGCCAGCGGGCCCAGGCGCAATCCCTCGGCTACACCGTGGTGGATGCCAGTACGGTAGTGGCAACGCATTTGAACCAGATTTTGTACAAGCATTCCAGCGAGCTGATTGGCCACGAAGAAGTCCAACAACTCATGCAATTGCTGGCCAAAAGCTCACCGAAACTGGCCGAGGAGTTGGTGCCGGGGGTGGTTTCGCTGTCGCAGTTGCTCAAAGTCTTGCAGGCGTTGCTGGCCGAACAGGTGCCGGTACGGGACATTCGCAGCATCGCCGAAGCCATCGCGAACAACGCCGCCAAGAGTCAAGATACTGCCGCTTTGGTGGCCGCGGTGCGCGTCGGCGTATCCCGTGCAATCGTGCAAAGCATTGTAGGTACTGAGTCGGAGCTGCCTGTGATCACCTTGGAGCCAAGGTTGGAACAAATATTGCTCAATAGTCTTCAGAAGGCAGGACAAGGCTCGGAAGAGGGTGTTCTGCTGGAGCCAAGCATGGCAGAGAAACTGCAACGCTCGTTGATCGAAGCGGCGCAGCGTCAGGAAATGCAAGGTCAACCGGTGATTCTGCTGGTGGCCGGTCCGGTTCGCGCGATGCTCTCGCGATTTGGCCGACTGGCAGTCCCGGGTTTGCATGTGTTGGCTTACCAGGAAATCCCTGACAACAAGCAAGTGACCATCGTTGCGACAGTAGGGCCCAACGGCTGAGGTAGTGGTTTATGCAAGTTAAGCGTTTTTTCGCCGCCGATATGCGTCAGGCCATGAAACTGGTTCGTGATGAGCTGGGCGCCGATGCCGCCATCATTGGCAATCGCCGGATCGCCGGCGGTGTCGAGCTAACGGCTGCCCTGGATTACAAATTGTCGGCGCTGGCCCCGCGTGTTCCGAATATGGAACTCGAGGACGAGCTGCGCAAGACCCAGTCGCGGATCGTCACCGCCCAGGCCGAATTGAGCCTGCGTAGCGATGGCGAGAGCGACAAAGCCACCAATCGCCAATTGTTCGCCGGCCTGCCATTGACCGCCGCCGAGCCGCTGATCGAACCGACATTGGCCGAACCTCGGCGCCTGGCACCTGCGCCTGTCGCAGCGACCGGCGTCGACCCGCGTGCATTCGACTCGATGCGTTTCGAACTCAACAGCCTGCGTGAACTGATGGAAGTTCAACTCGGCTCGCTGGCCTGGAATCAATTGCAAGGCAGCCGTCCAGCCCAGGCCAACCTCTGGCGTCGCTTGCAACGCATCGGCCTGTCCGGCCCGTTGTCGCGCGATCTGCTGGCACTGATTACCGATATTGAAGAACCCCGTCAGGCCTGGCGCATGTTGCTCGCGCACCTGGCACGGATGATTGCCACCCCGGAAGTCGAGCCATTGGAAGAGGGCGGTGTGATTGCCATGGTCGGCCCAGCCGGTATGGGCAAGACCACCACGCTGGCCAAACTCGCCGCGCGTTATGTGCTCAAGTACGGCGCGCAAAACATCGCGCTGGTGAGCATGGACAGCTACCGCATTGGTGCTCAGGAACAGCTCAAGACTCTGGGCCGCATCCTCAATGTGTCAGTGACTCATGTCGACCCGGGCCAATCGCTGGTGCAGGCGCTGGAGCCTTTGCTGCGCAAACGCGTGGTGCTGATCGATACCGCCGGCCTGCAGGCCAGCGATCCGGCACTGCGCATGCAGCTCGAAAGCCTGGCCGGACGCGGCATCAAATCAAAAAATTATCTGGTCTTGGCAACCACTAGCCAGAAACAGGTTCTAACCGCTGCTTATCACAGTTACAAACGTTGCGGCCTTGCCGGCTGCATCCTGACTAAACTGGATGAAACGGCAAGCTTGGGCGAGGTGTTGAGCCTGGCCATCAGTCATGAACTGCCGGTGGCTTACCTGACCGATGGCCCGCGGATCCCGGATGATTTGCATCTGCCGCGTCGTCATCAGTTGGTCAGTCGCGCCGTTAGCGTGCAAATGCAGGAAGAACCCAGCGAAGAAGCCATGGCTGACATGTTCGCTGACCTTTACCACAGTCCGACCAAGCGGGTTGGCTGAGGTATTAATGAACAGTTTTTGTACCTACATCGATGGTCTGCCATGCATTGTTCAGTTTGTGAACGCGCAGCCAGTAATGTGGCCTCCGTCTAAGTAAGACAAGGTAAAGAAATAACATGGGCAGCATGCATCCCGTACAGGTGATCGCGGTGACCGGCGGCAAAGGTGGCGTCGGGAAGACTAACGTGTCAGTGAACTTGTCCCTGGCTCTAGCTGAGCTCGGCCGGCGCGTCATGCTGCTGGATGCCGATCTGGGGCTGGCGAACGTCGACGTCCTGCTGGGGCTGACACCCAAACGTACCCTGGCCGACGTGATCGAAGGCCGCTGTGAGCTGCGTGACGTGCTGTTGCAGGGGCCTGGCGGGATCCGCATCGTCCCGGCTGCGTCCGGCACCCAGAGCATGGTTCATCTGAGCCCGGCCCAGCATGCCGGCCTGATCCAGGCCTTCAGCGACATCGGCGACAACCTCGACGTATTGGTGATCGACACCGCTGCGGGCATTGGAGATTCGGTAGTCAGTTTCGTCCGCGCAGCGCAAGAAGTCTTGCTGGTGGTGTGCGACGAGCCGACCTCCATCACTGACGCCTACGCGCTGATCAAACTGCTTAACCGCGACTACGGCATGAATCGTTTCCGCGTCCTGGCCAACATGGCGCAGAGCCCGCAGGAAGGCCGCAACCTGTTCGCCAAGTTGACCAAGGTCACGGATCGTTTCCTCGACGTCGCCTTGCAATACGTCGGTGCGGTGCCTTACGACGAAAGCGTGCGCAAGGCCGTGCAGAAGCAGCGTGCCGTCTACGAAGCCTTCCCGCGCTCCAAGTGCGCCCTGGCGTTCAAGGCCATTGCGCAGAAGGTCGATACCTGGCCACTGCCGGCCAACCCTCGCGGGCATCTGGAGTTTTTCGTCGAGCGCCTCGTGCAACAAACGGCAGGACCCGTCCTATGACAGCCAGTGGCTACAACCTCTACAAGAAGTCGGCACGTGACGCGCAGTACGAGCTGATCGAGCGTTACGCGCCACTGGTCAAACGCATTGCCTACCACTTGCTGGCGCGTTTGCCGGCCAGTGTCCAGGTCGAAGACTTGATCCAGGCCGGGATGATCGGCCTGCTTGAAGTATCAACCAAATACGACGCCAGCAAAGGCGCGAGTTTCGAGACGTACGCGGGCATTCGAATCCGCGGCGCGATGCTCGATGAAGTGCGCAAGGGGGACTGGGCGCCACGTTCGGTTCACCGCAATACCCGCATGGTCAGCGACGCGATTCGCTCGATTGAAGCTAAAACCGGCCGTGACGCTAAAGATCACGAAGTTGCGGCCGAACTCCAATTGAGTCTCGACGATTATTACGGGATTTTGAACGACACCCTGGGCAGCCGGTTATTCAGTTTCGACGATCTGTTGCAGGACGGCGAACACGAAGGGCTGCACGAGGATGGCGCCAGTGCTCATCTCGAGCCGTCACGCGATCTGGAAGATGAACGCTTCCAGGCGGCGCTGGCGGACGCGATTGCCAATTTGCCGGAGCGTGAGCGACTGGTGTTGGCGCTGTACTACGACGAAGAGTTGAATCTCAAGGAAATCGGTGAGGTCCTGGGGGTCAGCGAATCGCGGGTCAGCCAGTTACACAGCCAGTGCGCGGCCCGTTTGCGGGGGCGTTTGGGGGAGTGGCGAGCGCGCTGACAGGCAGTGTGGGGACACTGCGAACGAGGTTGGTACGGCATTTTGCTGCACCCGTCACGGCCCGTTGTAATCCATACAACTGTTGAGTGTTACGCCGAATTGATTGAACGGCGCGTTCAGGTGCTGCGCGCGTTTTAAGACTGCTTGGAGGTCGAATTGGACAAGAATATGAAAATCCTCATCGTTGATGACTTCTCAACGATGCGGCGGATCATAAAAAACCTGTTGCGTGACCTTGGGTTCACCAACACGGTCGAGGCGGATGACGGTATTACCGCGATTCCGGTCCTCAACAGCGGGAGCATCGACTTTCTGGTAACGGACTGGAACATGCCCGGCATGACCGGTATTGATCTGCTGCGCCACGTGCGTGCCGATGAAAAACTCAAACACCTGCCGGTGTTGATGGTCACGGCCGAAGCCAAGCGCGAGCAAATCATCGAAGCCGCTCAGGCGGGTGTGAACGGCTATGTGGTCAAGCCATTCACGGCTCAAGCGTTGAAAGACAAGATTGAAAAGATCTTCGAACGCATCGGTTGATGTGCAAAGCCAGTCCGTCACGGGGGAGCTATGGAGCATAACGAATCTTCACAGGGCGATTTTGAGTCGACCCTGAAAAAACACGCGGTCGAACTGGTCGAAAGCCTTGAAAAAGGCAGGTTCGGCGACGCTGTGCAACTGATCCATGAGCTCAACCAGACCCGTGACCGCGGCCTGTACCAGGAAGTGGGCAAGCTCACTCGCGAGCTGCATAGCGCGATCGTCAATTTTCAGATTGACCCGCACATGCCGCAAGCCGAGGAAGTGTCTCAGATTACGGATGCCACCGAGCGCCTGGGTTATGTGGTCAAGCTGACCGAGGCCGCGGCCAACCGCACCATGGACCTGGTGGAAAACGCCACGCCGCTGATCAACAGCCTGAGCGACGAAGCTCAGGCGCTGAGCACGGATTGGGGTCGGTTCATGCGCCGCGAAGTCGGGGCTGAAGAGTTCCGCGAACTGGCCCGGCGGGTTGACGGTTTCCTGACACGCAGCAGCGAAGACAACCGCGTCGTGTCGAGCAACCTCAACGACATTCTGCTGGCCCAGGATTACCAGGACCTCACCGGTCAGGTGATCAAGCGCGTGACCCAATTGGTCACCGACGTTGAAAGCAACCTGCTCAAGCTCGTGCTCATGGCCAGTCAGGTCGACCGCTTTGCGGGTATCGAACATGACCGTGAAGCGATGCTTGCTGAAAAAGATCCGCAAAAACATCTCTCTCAGGGTGAAGGTCCGCAGATTCATGCCGATAAAAGAGAAGACGTTGTGTCCGGTCAGGACGATGTGGACGATTTGTTATCCAGCCTAGGATTTTAGAGTTTTAGTATTTTAGGTTTTTTAGGTTTTTAGACCTCAGGAGCACCCCCTTAATGAGCTTCGGCGCCGATGAAGAGATCCTTCAGGATTTCCTGGTTGAGGCCGGCGAGATTCTAGAGCAACTGTCCGAACAGCTGGTCGAGCTTGAAAGCCGACCGGATGATGCGGATTTGCTCAATGCAATTTTTCGCGGTTTTCACACTGTAAAAGGGGGCGCCGGCTTCCTCCAGCTCAACGAGCTGGTGGAGTGCTGTCACATCGCCGAGAACGTGTTCGACATTCTGCGCAAGGGTGAACGACGCGTCGACTCGGAACTGATGGACGTGGTTCTCGAGGCACTGGACGCGGTGAACGGCATGTTCAGCGAAGTCCGCGAACGCAGCCCGATCACGGCTGCCACGCCTGAATTGCTTGCAGCGTTGGCCCGTTTGGCCGAGCCGCAAACCGCCGATGAAGCGGCACCTGTCGCTGAAGTGGTGCAGGCACCTGCCGCCGAAAGCGAATCAGGTGACATCACCGATAACGAATTCGAACAGCTGCTGGACTCGCTGAATGCCGTCAAGGCTCAGGCCGAGGCTCCCGTGGTTGCTTCGCCGCCTGCCGCCGATGCGGCGGCTAGCGACGAAATCACCGATGCCGAGTTCGAGTCGTTGCTCGATCAACTGCACGGCAAAGGCCAGTTCGCCCCCGATGCAGTGGTCGCGGCGCCCGCCGCACCGGCTGCCCCGAAAGCGGCAGGCGACAGCTCCGACATCACCGACGACGAGTTCGAAGCACTGCTCGATCAGCTGCACGGCAAAGGCAACTTTGCGGTCGATGCGCTGGAGTCGGCGATTGCTTCGGCCCCGGCCCCGGCTGCGCCAACTGCTAAAGCGGCCGGCAGCGATCTGATCTCGGATCATGAGTTCGAATCGCTGCTCGACGAATTGCATGGCAAGGGCAAGTTCACTGAAGTGGGCACCGGTTCTGTTGCTTCCGCGGTAGCAACCCCAGTCGTCAAGGCTGCGGCGCCGGCACCTGTTGCCAAAGCACCTGAACCACAAGCCCAAGCGCCCAAGCCTGCTGCGGCTGCTGCACCGGCTCCTGCCCGTGCCCCGGCTGCGCCGCCACCGGAAAAACCGGCCAGCGAAGCCGAGACCACGGTGCGGGTCGATACCGCGCGTCTCGACGAAATCATGAACATGGTCGGCGAGTTGGTACTGGTGCGTAACCGCCTGGTCCGTCTGGGCCTCAACAGCGGCGACGAAGCCATGTCCAAGGCCGTGTCGAACCTCGACGTGGTCACGGCCGACCTGCAAACCGCGGTCATGAAGACCCGGATGCAACCGATCAAGAAAGTTTTCGGGCGCTTCCCGCGTCTGGTTCGCGACCTGGCTCGCCAGCTCAAGAAAGAGATCAACCTGGAGCTGGTCGGCGAAGAAACCGACCTCGACAAGAACCTCGTCGAGGCCCTGGCCGACCCGCTGGTCCACTTGGTGCGTAACTCGGTCGACCACGGTATCGAAGAGCCGGCCGAGCGCGAAGCGATGGGTAAACCTCGCAGCGGCAAAGTGATCCTGTCCGCTGAACAGGAAGGCGACCACATCCTGTTGTCCATCTCCGATGACGGCAAAGGCATGGACGCTGATGTTCTGCGCGGTATCGCCGTGAAGAAAGGCCTGATGGACAAGGATGCGGCGGACCGTCTCAGCGAGACCGATTGCTTCAACCTGATTTTCGCTCCGGGCTTCTCGACCAAGACCGAAATCTCCGACGTCTCCGGGCGCGGCGTGGGCATGGACGTGGTGAAAACCAAAATCGCCCAGCTCAACGGCACCATCAATATCTACTCGACCAAGGGCAAGGGCTCGAAGATCGTCATCAAGGTCCCGTTGACCCTGGCGATCATGCCGACGCTGATGGTCATGCTCGGCAACCAGGCGTTCGCGTTCCCGCTGGTGAACGTCAACGAGATCTTCCACCTCGACCTGTCGCGCACCAACGTGGTGGACGGCCAGGAAGTGGTGATCGTGCGGGACAAGGCGCTGCCTCTGTTCTACCTCAAGCGCTGGCTGGTCAGTTCCGCCGCTCACGAAGAGCAGCGCGAAGGCCATGTGGTGATCCTTTCGGTGGGCACTCAGCGGATCGGCTTCGTCGTCGATCAACTCGTGGGCCAGGAAGAAGTGGTCATCAAGCCATTGGGCAAAATGCTCCAGGGAACCCCCGGCATGTCCGGCGCCACCATCACCGGTGACGGCCGCATTGCGCTGATTCTCGATGTTCCGAGCATGCTCAAGCGTTACGCCGCACGGCGTATTTGATTCTGGGGGAGCGGGGCGACTGAGCCTCGCCCCGTCTAACGGAGTGTTTATGGCAGTCAAAGTCCTGGTGGTGGACGATTCGGGGTTTTTCCGCCGCCGCGTCTCGGAAATTCTTTCAGCGGATTCGAATATCCAGGTCGTCGGTACGGCGACCAACGGAAAAGAGGCGATCGATCAGGCTCTGGCCCTCAAGCCAGACGTGATCACCATGGACTACGAGATGCCGATGATGGATGGCATCACGGCAGTGCGGCACATCATGCAGCGCTGCCCGACCCCGGTGTTGATGTTCTCCTCGCTGACTCACGAAGGCGCGCGGGTCACCCTCGATGCGCTGGACGCCGGCGCGGTGGACTTCCTGCCGAAGAATTTCGAAGACATCTCCCGTAACCCGGAGAAGGTCAAGCAACTGCTGTGCGAAAAGATTCTCAGCATCTCGCGCAGTAACCGTCGTGTCAGCGCCTACAGCGCCCCGGCGCCGGTAGCTGCGCCAGCCCCGACGCCTGCGCCTTCGAGCGTCAGCAGCTACGGCAGCAGTGCGCCGGCGCGTTCGGCACCGGCTCCGGCGCCGATTCCGGCTCGCACCCATGCAGCGACTCCATCGTCTCCAGCGCCGAAACGCAAAGCTTACAAACTGGTCGCCATCGGTACCTCCACCGGTGGCCCGGTTGCCCTGCAACGGGTGCTGACGCAGTTGCCGGCCAACTTCCCGGCACCGATCGTGTTGATCCAGCACATGCCGGCAGCCTTCACCAAGGCCTTCGCCGAACGTCTGGACAAGCTGTGCCGCATCAGCGTCAAGGAAGCCGAGGATGGCGACATCCTGCGTCCGGGCCTGGCGCTGCTGGCCCCGGGCGGCAAACAAATGATGATCGACGGCCGTGGCGCGGTGAAAATCCTGCCGGGCGACGAACGTCTGAACTACAAGCCGTGCGTGGACATCACCTTCGGCTCCGCGGCCAAATCCTACGGCGACAAAGTTCTGGCGGTGGTACTGACCGGCATGGGCGCCGACGGTCGTGAAGGCGCGCGTCTGCTCAAGCAGGGCGGCAGTGCGATCTGGGCTCAGGACGAAGCCAGCTGCGTGATCTACGGCATGCCAATGGCGATCGTCAAAGCCGAGCTCGCGGACGCGGTCTACAGCCTGGACGATATCGGCCGACACCTGGTCGAGGCGTGTCTCTGATGGATGTACTCAGTCTTATCGGGATCATCATGGCGTTCGTCGCCATCATTGGCGGCAACTACCTTGAAGGTGGTCACCTCGGCGCGTTGGCCAACGGCCCGGCAGCGTTGATCGTACTAGGCGGGACCGTCGGTGCGGCGCTACTGCAATCGCCGATGAGTGCCTTCAAGCGCGCCATGCAGATTCTCGCCTGGATCCTGTTTCCACCGCGCGTGGACCTGGCCGGCGGCATCGATCGCGTAGTGAATTGGAGTCTGACCGCTCGCAAGGAAGGTTTGCTCGGTCTGGAAGGAGTGGCCGACGCCGAACCCGACAGCTACTCACGAAAAGGCCTGCAACTGCTGGTGGACGGCGCCGAGCCGGAAGCGATTCGCAGCATTCTGGAAGTGGATTTCTACACCCAGGAAAGCCGCGACATCGAAGCCGCCAAAGTCTTTGAAAGCATGGGCGGCTACGCGCCGACCATCGGCATCATCGGTGCGGTGATGGGCCTGATCCACGTCATGGGCAACCTGGCCGATCCGTCGCAACTAGGCAGCGGCATTGCTGTTGCCTTCGTCGCCACCATCTATGGCGTGGCCAGTGCCAACCTGATATTGCTGCCGGTTGCCGCCAAGCTCAAGTCCATCGCGTTGCGGCAGTCGCGATATCGCGAGATGTTGCTGGAAGGCATTCTGTCGATCGCCGAAGGTGAAAACCCTCGCTCTATCGAATTGAAGCTTCAGGGCTTCATGGATTGATGGGGGAAATGGACCATGGCTCGTCGCCGGCAACCTGAAGAACACGTAAACCATGAACGCTGGCTCGTTTCCTACGCCGACTTCATTACGTTGCTGTTCGCTTTCTTCGTGGTGATGTACTCGATTTCTTCGATCAACGAAGGCAAGTACAAGGTCATTTCCGAGGCGCTGATCGGGGTGTTTACCGATTCCGATCGAGCCCTCAAGCCGATCCCGATTGGTGACGAGCGACCGAAGACCGTGACCCCGGCCAAGCCGCTGGTCAAGGACAGCGAACAGATCGACGCCGGCATCGCCCAGGCCGCCAATGATCCGCTCAAAAGCATTGCCGATGACATCAGCGCAGCATTCGGCGACTTGATCAGCTCCAACCAGATGACCGTGCGCGGCAATGAGTTATGGGTCGAGATCGAGCTCAATTCCAGCCTGTTGTTCGGCAGCGGCGATGCGATGCCCAGCGACATCGCGTTCAACATCATCGACAAGGTCGCCGCGATCCTCAGGCCGTTCGACAACCCGATCCACGTTGAAGGCTTCACCGACGATCAACCGATCCGCACCGCGCAATACCCGACCAATTGGGAGCTGTCCTCGGCCCGTTCGGCGAGCATCGTGCGCATGCTGGCGATGCAGGGCGTGAACCCCGGTCGGCTGGCGTCGGTAGGTTATGGCGAGTTCCAGCCGGTGGCCAATAACGCCACCGCCGAAGGCCGAGCGCGTAACCGTCGGGTGGTGTTGGTGGTTTCACGAAATCTCGATGTACGCCGCAGCCTCACTGGTACCGGAACGGCCAATGCACAACCGGATGCCGCGTTGAAGCGGGCTGGCACACAAACTGCACCGGCTCCGGTCAAGTCGCCGGGACGAGAGAGCGCCGTCAATTCTCCGTCACCCGCATTAATACGTTGAGCTATTTCTCGGTCGATCTTTTCGACCGGGAGGAACAATCCGAATGAGAGTCTGGGCAGTCGCCAATCAAAAGGGTGGTGTCGGTAAAACCACTTCCTCCATCGCTTTAGCCGGTTTGCTGGCTGAGGCGGGCAAGCGCGTGGTTGTGGTCGATCTCGACCCCCACGGCTCCATGACCAGCTACTTCGGTTACGACCCCGACAGCCTGGAACACAGCAGCTACGACCTGTTTTTGCACAAGGGCAATGTGCCGCAAGGCTTGCCCGGTCAGTTGCTGATGCCCACCAGTGACGAACGCATTTCCCTGTTGCCATCGAGTACCGCGCTGGCAACCCTTGAGCGCCAGTCGCCGGGCCAGAGTGGTTTGGGCCTGGTGATCGCCAAGAGCCTGGCGCAACTTTGGCAGGACTTCGATTACGCCGTAATCGACAGCCCGCCGTTGCTCGGCGTACTGATGGTCAATGCCTTGGCGGCGAGCCAGCAGCTGGTGATCCCGGTGCAGACCGAACACTTGGCGGTCAAAGGCCTGGAACGCATGGTCAATACCCTGGCGATGATCAACCGCTCGCGTAAACAGGCGCTGCCGTTCAGCATTGTGCCGACCCTTTTCGACCGTCGTACCCAGGCGTCTCTCGGCACCCTTCGCGTGCTGCGCGACAAGTACCCGGAAGAAATCTGGCAAGGCTACATCCCGATCGACACCCGCTTGCGTGACGCTAGCCGAGCAGGGCTGACGCCATCGCAATTCGACGGCAAGAGCCGTGGCGTTCTTGCTTACCGTGCACTGCTCAAGCATCTGCTGGCGGCGCAACTTGTTCCGCAGGTGGCGTGAGATGAACTCAATCCCTGTAGGAGCTGCCGCAGGCTGCGATCTTTTGATCTTGCTTTGTGACATCTTCGAATCCGCCAAAAGATCGCAGCCTTCGGCAGCGCCTGCGATGGTGTGCGCATGACTCGGCCGGTGAAGATCACCTCGCGCCCGCAACTGGCCCTCCAGTCTTATCTGGACAGCTTGCTGCAGGACGCGACCGAAGAGTTGCTGCCAGAAGTCGAGGCGCTTCCTGAGGTTGTCGAGGTTGAAGCTGCGCTGGATGAGTTCCAGGCTGCCGTGCTTGAAGAACAGGCCCGTGATGCGCAGAAACCGGCCGTGGCCGCTGCACCCATCGTTGCGCCAGTGGTGAAAGCACCGGTGGCCGTGATGGAAGCGCCGGCACCGATTCTGGCGCCCGTGTCGACGATTGCACCACTGCTGCAAGCGTTGGTGCCGCCAGTGGTTGAAGTTCATCTGCCACCCAGCAACACGCCGCCACCGGTGGAAACCGACGGTCGTCCGGCATGGGCTGCCGAGCCGTTCGAATGCCTGTTGTTCGACGTCGCCGGGTTGACCCTGGCGGTGCCACTGGTATGCCTGGGCTCGATTTATTCTTTGGCCGGTCACGAGTTGACGCCGTTGTTCGGCCAGCCGGAATGGTTCCTCGGGATCCTGCCGAGCCAGGCCGGCAACCTGAAAGTGCTGGATACCGCGCGCTGGGTCATGCCGGATCGTTATCGCGATGATTTCCGCCAGGGCCTGCAATACGTTATTTCGGTTCAGGGCTATGAGTGGGGGCTGGCAGTGCATCAGGTCAGCCGCTCATTGCGCCTGGACCCGAACGAAATCAAATGGCGCAGCCACCGGGGCCAACGGCCGTGGCTGGCGGGCACGGTGATTGAACACATGTGTGCCTTGCTCGACGTTTCCGCACTGGCCGAGCTGATCGCCAGCGGTGGGGCAAAGCACATGGGCGGCAGCAAGCCGACCCACAAACCGACATAAAGCTGCACAACAGACAGGCGACGGCATTCAGTGCCGTCGCACAGAACACACACCGCCAGGGCGGTTTTTTGAGGGGTCAGGGTATGAATGATAAGGCGACAGCTGCAAAGGGTTCCGAAGATCCGATCCTGCAATGGGTAACCTTCAAGCTGGACAACGAAACCTACGGCATCAACGTGATGCGCGTTCAGGAAGTCCTGCGCTACACCGAAATCGCCCCGGTCCCGGGTGCTCCGAGCTACGTGCTGGGCATCATCAACCTGCGCGGTAACGTGGTCACCGTGATCGACACCCGTCAGCGCTTCGGCCTGATGAATGCCGAAATCAGCGACAACACCCGCATCGTCATCATCGAAGCCGACAAGCAAGTGGTCGGGATCATGGTCGACAGCGTGGCTGAAGTGGTTTACCTGCGTCAGTCGGAAATCGAGACCGCACCAAACGTCGGTAACGAAGAGTCCGCCAAGTTCATCCAAGGCGTGTGCAACAAGAACAACGAACTGCTGATCCTGGTCGAGCTGGACAAGATGATGAGCGAAGAAGAATGGTCGGAACTGGAGAGTATCTGATTGATTCTTGAGGTAGCTGTCATTGTCCTGTTCCTCTTCTGGGCAGGCACGCTGGCGATGTTCCTGGCGTACATCCGCGCTCAGCGGCAGATCGCCGCGCAACAGGCCGAGGGCGATGCGCTGCGCGATCAGCGCATCAAGGACCTGGCCAAACGCGTCGACGACTACCAGAACGGCAACGTGCGCATGGGTGAAGACCTGCACGAACTGCGCGCCGTTGTCGGCCCGTTGCCGGACAAACTGGCCCAGCTGGAGCAACGTGATCCGTCGAGTCTTTCATTCGCTCAGGCAGCGCGCCTGGTGGGGATGGGGGCCAGTGTCGATGAACTGACTCAATCTTGCGGGTTGACCCAGGCTGAGGCGGAGTTGATGAGTAAGTTGCACAAGAACTGATTTCCGCGCCGGCGTTGAGATCGCTATTCGCGAGCTAGCCCGCTCCCACAGTGGATCGCTGGTGGACACAGAATGTGTGAACGCCGCCAATTCACTGTGGGAGCGGGCTTGCTCGCGAAGGCGTCCTCGAATCCTCAGTAATCGTCCCCTCGATCGGTGACATCCTTCTCTACCATCACCGCTTCCAGATCATGCCCTGTCGGAAACTTACCCTTCAAATTCCACGCAAACGCAATAATCTCGGCAATCGTGCGATACAACTCCTCGGGAATACTCTCCCCCAATTCCATCCGCGCCAGCAGTTTCACCAGCTCGGCGTTTTCGTAGATCGGCACTTCATAATCACGGGCAATCTGCAGAATGGCTTCCGCCAGTTCCTCGTCGCCTTTGGCCGTGAGGGTAGGGGCGTGGCTGCCGTCATATTTGAGGGCGATGGCCTGGCGCGGTGTGGTGGATTCGTTCATGCGGTTTCGTCGACCCAGCGTTGTTCGAGGCGGGTTTGAGGGCCTTGCGGCGGTGTGCCGAGGTGGCAATCCAGATCGCCGACGTTCAGGCCTGACGCCAGCAGGCGTTCGCGCAGCCTGGCCAGATTGCTTTCGATCAGGCTCGCGGTGTACGGCCGCTCGGCCCACAACTGACTGGAGAGACTGCCTTTGATCAGCTGTGCCTGAATCTGCAACGGTCCTAACGGCTCCATGTCGAACGCCAGATCGACTCGCCACAATTGTTGCATGGGTTCGCGTTCGTCGCGGCGTTCGTGCGGTTGTTCTTTCTCGGGCGCTTCTTCGCGCTGGAATTTGACCTGCAACGGCACGATGTCCTGCAGGTTGCGCATGGGGATTTCCAGTTGCCAGGTACTGAGCAGGCGACCGTCGTCGGTGAGGCCGGTCTGTTCCAGGCTCGACAGTTGATGGCTTTGCAGACGCGAGACGGCCGCTGCTGCCAGGCGCAGCAAATGTTCCAGATCGCCTTCACCGTCCTGACTTTGCAGCAGACGCTCGGGGAGCGGAAAACTGGTCGGCAATGGTTTGGCGCTGACTTGTCCCAGCATGCCCAAAGCGCTGCGCACGAAGTTCGGCATGGCCTGGGCCAGTGTGTTGGCGGCAATGATTGCGTTGAGATTGGTGTTGGCCGGTAGCCCCGGCGTCAGTTGTGCGATCAGTTTGAGCAGGTCGCCTTTCATGTCAGGCGTCAGCGTCGGGTTTTGTCCAGTCAGCAGTTTCGCTTCAAGGAACAGGCCGCTGTTGGCCAGCGCTTGGGCCAGGCCTTTGGGCGTGCTCAGTTGCTGAACATCCGGCAGGCCGGCGAGCAATTTGTCCACGGCGGCGCGCAGGTCGCTGGAGGTCTGATCCGACGGCGGCAGGTTCTGCAGGAGTTTGAGCAAGCCATCCAGAGAGCCCTGGCGACTTTGCTGGTTGACCAATTGCTGCGTCACCGCCAACTGTTCCTGGCGGCTGCTCAATGGGACGAATTTCAGGGTCTGGGTGTCTTGCACCAGGGCGCTCAGCAACGTACCGATGCGCAGTGGCGTCGGGCTGTCGATGCTCAGCGTGCTGCCGCTCAGCGCCGTGTTGAGCAGGCTCACCATCGAGCGAAACACCGTCGGCTGGCCCGGCACCTGCGGCATTACCTGAGAGGTCAGCACTTTGCCTTGCAGCAAGGTGCCGACCGGCAGTTGCGCCGTGTCGATGCGGGTGAGGGTCGCGATGCTGGAGGCGATGGCCTGTTGCACCGTGACTGCCAGGTTGCCCGCTGAAGGTTGAGTGATCGCCAGGCTGGTGCCCTGAGGCAACGGCTGAGTACTGGTGGCCTGGACCGTGGTCTGGCGGCCGCTGTCGAGGGTGACTTTGAGCAACAGCTGAAAGGTCTGATCCGTCTGCTTGAGCGAGAGCACTTCAGCCTTGGCGGTTTGCCCAACGGAAATCAGGCCCTCCATCGGCGTCAGCAGCTTGAGTAGCTCACCACTCACCACCAGCGGCCGCGAAGTCGCGGGCGTGGTCTGCGGCAGCGGAAGGATGTTCATTTCGCCTGTCATATGCGGTCACAACCTGTGGAAATTGCGCTCTTTAGAGTCGGGCATGGCATGTATAATGCCGCTCCGTTGCACCTGGGCGCTGAAAACATTGCAATTGATTGACGCAGCTCTCTAAAACGGGCCGCCAATGCATCTATCCTGCATCTCTTTAGCGGCCGCTCCACTGCCGACTTGAACCGCAAAAGGCCCGTGATCTCTTGACCAGTCCTGTCCTGCAAACCGTTGCCCTTGCCTGTGAGCGAGACCTTCGGCTGCTCTTCGAAAATCTCGAATTGAGACTGGCCAGTGGCGAAATGTTGCAAATCAGCGGCCCCAACGGCAGTGGCAAAACCAGCCTTTTACGCCTGCTATGCGGTTTGATGCACCCGACCGCCGGTCAAGTATTGCTAAACGGCCAGCCATTGCACGAGCAACGCAGCGAACTGGCGCGAAACCTGTTGTGGATCGGCCATGCCGCCGGCATCAAGGATTTGCTGACCCCTGAGGAAAACCTCAGTTGGCTCTGCGCCTTGCATCAACCGGCCTCCCATGAGGCGATCTGGCAGGCGCTGACGGCGGTGGGGCTGCGCGGTTTCGAGGATGTTCCCTGTCACACCCTGTCGGCCGGCCAGCAACGTCGCGTGGCCTTGGCGCGGTTATACCTGGACAGCCCGCCGCTGTGGATTCTCGATGAGCCGTTCACCGCGCTCGACAAACAAGGCGTGGCGCAACTCGAAGAACACTTGGCGGCGCATTGCGAGCGGGGTGGCATGGTGGTCCTGACCACTCATCACACGCTGACCCGGATGCCGGCCGGCTATCGCGACATTGATTTGGGGAACTGGGCCGTATGAGTGTATTCGGCCTGTTGGTCGCCCGCGAGGCCCGTTTGCTGTTCCGCCGCCCTGCCGAATTGGCGAATCCACTGGTGTTCTTCGCCATCGTCGTCTCTTTGTTCCCGTTGGCGGTCGGCGCCGGGCCTCAATTGTTGCAAACCTTGTCCCCGGGGCTGGTCTGGGTGGCAGCACTTTTATCGGTCTTGCTCTCGCTGGACGGGCTCTTTCGCAGTGATTTCGAAGACGGATCGCTTGAACAGTGGGTCCTTTCGCCGCACCCCCTGCCTATTCTGGTTTTGGCCAAGGTGCTGGCACACTGGGCGTTCTCCGGCCTGGCGCTGGTGTTGCTCGCACCCTTGCTGGCGTTGATGCTGGGTTTGCCTGCCGCCTGTCTGCCGGTGTTGCTGCTTTCTTTATTGCTGGGTACACCGGTGCTGAGCCTGCTCGGTGCGGTGGGCGCGGCGTTGACGGTAGGATTGAAGCGCGGCGGCTTGTTGCTGGCGTTGCTGATTCTGCCGCTGTACATCCCGGTCTTGATTCTCGGCAGTGGCGCCTTGCAGGCAGCATTGCAGGGCATGCCGGCGACCGGATATCTCTTGTGGCTTGGTAGCCTGACCGCCCTGGCGATAACCCTGACACCTTTTGCAATCGCTGCTGGCCTGAAGATCAGCGTCGGCGAATAATGAGGTCTGATCAAATTTTGATCAGTAAAGACCCTTCGCTGCTCGTGATGACGAACAGCAACCGTGATGGAAACAGCAATGAACTGGACCTGGTTTCATAAGCTCGGCTCACCCAAATGGTTTTACGGTATCAGTGGCAAACTGTTGCCATGGCTGAGCGTCGCGGCGTTGCTGCTGATTAGCGTCGGTGTGGTTTGGGGGTTGGCCTTCGCGCCGCCGGACTACCAGCAAGGCAACAGCTTTCGGATCATCTATATCCACGTCCCGGCCGCCATGTTGGCGCAGTCCATCTACGTGATGCTGGCCGTGTGCGGCATCGTCGGGCTGGTCTGGAAGATGAAGCTGGCCGACGTCGCCCTGCAATGCGCCGCGCCGATCGGTGCCTGGATGACCGCCGTGGCGCTGGTCACCGGCGCGATCTGGGGCAAACCGACCTGGGGCTCATGGTGGGTCTGGGATGCGCGACTTACGTCCATGCTTATTCTGCTGTTTCTGTACTTCGGTCTTATTGCGCTTGGCAACGCCATCAGCAATCGTGACAGTGCGGCCAAGGCCTGCGCGGTGCTGGCGATCGTCGGCGTGATCAACATCCCGATCATCAAATACTCGGTGGAGTGGTGGAACACCCTGCACCAGGGCGCGACCTTCACGCTTACCGAAAAACCGGCGATGCCAGTCGAAATGTGGCTGCCACTGCTGCTGACGGCGCTGGGTTTTTACTGTTTCTTCGGCGCGGTGCTGTTGCTGCGCATGCGCCTTGAAGTGCTCAAGCGCGAAGCCCGGGCAAGCTGGGTGAAAACCGAAGTGCAGAACAGTCTGGAGGCCGCTCGATGAGTTTCGCTTCATTCGGCGACTTTCTCGCCATGGGCCATCACGGCCTGTATGTCTGGTCAGCCTACGGCATTAGCCTGGCGGTGCTGGCCCTTAACGTGGCGGCGCCGATCCTGGCCCGCAAGCGGTATCTGCAACAAGAGGCGCGTCGTCTGCGCCGGGAGAACGGCAAGTGAATCCGCTGCGTAAAAAGCGTCTTATCATCATTCTCGCGATCCTGGTCGGAGTCGGCGCTGCTGTCGGCCTGGCCCTGAGCGCCCTGCAGCAAAACATCAATTTGTTTTACACCCCGACCCAGATCGCCAACGGTGAAGCGCCGCAAGACACGCGCATTCGTGCGGGTGGCATGGTCGAGAAAGGTTCGCTGCAACGTTCCGGCGATTCCCTGGACGTGAAATTCATCGTCACCGACTTCAACAAATCCGTGACTATCAGCTACCGCGGCATCCTGCCGGACCTGTTCCGTGAAGGGCAGGGCATTGTCGCCCTCGGCAAGCTCAATGCTGACGGCGTGGTGGTGGCCGACGAAGTACTGGCCAAGCACGACGAGAAGTACATGCCGCCGGAAGTGACCAAGGCTTTGAAAGACAGTGGTCAATCTGCTCCAACGCCCGCGAAGGAGGGTTGATCGATGACGTCCGCAATCTTTATCCCCGAACTCGGCCACCTGGCCATGATCCTCGCGCTGTGCTTCGCGCTGGTTCAAGCCGTGGTGCCGTTGCTCGGTGCCTGGCGTGGCGACCGTTTGTGGATGAGCCTGGCCCAGCCGGCCGCATGGGGACAGTTCGCGTTTCTGCTATTCGCTTTCGGTTGCCTGACTTACGCGTTCATGGCGGATGATTTCTCCGTTGCTTACGTGGCCAGCAACTCCAACAGCGCCTTGCCGTGGTACTACAAATTCAGCGCCGTCTGGGGCGCTCATGAAGGTTCGTTGCTGCTGTGGGCACTGATCCTCGGCGGCTGGACCTTCGCGGTGTCGGTGTTCTCCCGACAATTGCCGCAAGTGATGCTGGCTCGCGTATTGGCAGTGATGGGCATGATCAGCACCGGCTTCCTGCTGTTCCTGATCCTGACGTCCAACCCGTTCGCCCGAATCCTGCCGCAGATGCCGACGGATGGGCGCGACCTCAATCCACTGCTGCAAGACATCGGCCTGATCGTTCACCCGCCGATGCTGTACATGGGCTATGTCGGTTTCTCTGTGGCGTTTGCTTTCGCCATTGCCGCGCTGCTGGGCGGTCGTCTCGACGCGGCGTGGGCGCGCTGGTCGCGTCCGTGGACCATCGTGGCCTGGGCTTTCCTCGGTATCGGTATTACGTTGGGCTCCTGGTGGGCCTACTACGAACTCGGCTGGGGTGGCTGGTGGTTCTGGGACCCGGTCGAAAACGCATCCTTCATGCCTTGGCTGGTGGGCACGGCGCTGATTCACTCGTTGGCGGTCACGGAAAAACGTGGGGTGTTCAAGAGCTGGACGGTGCTGCTGGCCATCGCCGCGTTTTCGTTGAGTTTGCTCGGGACCTTCCTTGTGCGTTCCGGCGTGCTGACCTCGGTTCACGCCTTTGCGTCCGACCCCGAGCGCGGTGTGTTCATCCTGATCTTCCTGCTGTTTGTGGTCGGTGGTTCGCTGACGCTGTTCGCTCTGCGCGCTCCGGTGGTCAAGAGCCATGTTGGTTTCAACCTCTGGTCCCGGGAAACCCTGCTGCTGGGCAATAACCTGGTGCTGGTGGTGGCCGCTTCGATGATCCTGCTCGGCACCTTGTATCCATTGATTCTCGATGCGATGACTGGCGCCAAGCTGTCGGTCGGCCCGCCGTACTTCAACGCGCTGTTCATTCCATTGATGGCGTTGCTGATGGTGGTGATGGCGGTCGGCATGCTGGTGCGCTGGAAAGACACCCCGGTCAAATGGCTGATGAGCATGTTGACCCCGGTGTTGCTCGGCAGCGCTGCGCTGGCCATCGTGGCGGGCGTCGCTTACGGCGATTTCAATTGGGCAGTTCTGGCGACATTCATGCTGGCTGCCTGGGTGTTGCTGGCCGGTGTGCGGGATATCTTCGACAAGACTCGCCACAAGGGCCTGATCAAAGGTCTGCCTACCCTGACTCGCAGCTATTGGGGCATGCAAGTCGCGCATTTGGGCATTGCCGTGTGCGCGCTGGGTGTCGTGTTGTCGAGCCAGAACAGTGCCGAGCGTGATCTGCGCCTGGCGCCGGGTGAATCCATGAGCCTGGCCGGCTACCAATTTGTGTTCGAAGGCGCCAAGCACTTCGAAGGGCCGAATTTCACCTCCGACAAGGGCACCGTGCGGGTGATCCGCGACGGCAAGGAAGTCAGCGTGCTGCACCCGGAAAAACGCCTGTACACCGTGCAAAATTCGGTGATGACCGAAGCCGGGATCGACGCCGGTTTCACCCGTGACCTTTACGTCGCATTGGGCGAACCGTTGGGCGAGGGCGCGTGGGCGGTCCGCGTGCACGTCAAACCGTTCGTGCGCTGGATCTGGTTTGGTGGGTTGCTTACGGGGCTCGGCGGGCTGCTGGCGGCGCTTGATCGCCGTTATCGGGTCAAGGTGAAAAGCCGCGTGCGTGAAGCGCTCGGCATGACGGGAGCCACGGCATGAGACGTTGGTTGATGCTGTTGCCACTGGCGATTTTTCTGGTGGTTGCTGTTTTTCTGTATCGGGGTCTGTACCTGGACCCGGCCGAGCTGCCTTCGGCGATGATCAACAAACCGTTCCCGGAGTTTTCGTTGCCTTCGGTGCAGGGTGACAAAACCCTGACCAAAGCGGACCTTCTGGGTAAACCGGCATTGGTCAACGTCTGGGGCACCTGGTGCATTTCCTGCCGGGTCGAGCACCCGGTGCTGAACAAACTGGCCGGGCAGGGCGTGGTGATCTACGGCGTCAACTACAAGGACGTCAACACCGATGCCTTGAAGTGGCTGGCCGAGTTCCACAACCCGTATCAACTGGACATCCGTGACGATGCCGGCACCCTGGGCCTGAACCTTGGCGTGTACGGCGCACCGGAAACCTTCTTCATCGACGCCAAGGGCATCATCCGCGACAAATTCGTCGGCGTGATCGACGAGCAAGTCTGGCGCGAAAAACTGGCGGCCAAGTATCAGGCGCTGGTCGACGAGGCCAAACCATGAAGCGCTGGATCGCCGCCGCCGTGCTGGGTTTGAGCATGGCCGGTGTGGCCCACGCGGCCATCGACACCTACGAGTTCGCCAAAGAAGGCGACCGTGAGCGCTTTCGCGAGCTGACCAAAGAGCTGCGTTGCCCCAAGTGCCAGAATCAGGACATCGCCGATTCCAACGCACCGATCGCCGCCGACCTGCGCAAAGAGATTTTTCGCATGCTTGGCGAGGGCAAGGACAACCAGCAGATCATCGATTTCATGGTCGACCGCTACGGTGACTTCGTCCGCTACAAACCTGCCCTGAACGCCAAAACTGCACTGCTCTGGTTCGGCCCCGCCGGCCTGTTGCTGGGCGGTTTTGTGATCATCGCCGTGATCGTCCGCCGTCGTCGCGTGCAACGCACTGACAGCCCGGACACGCTTTCTGCCGAGGAGCGCGAGCGCCTCGACCACCTGTTGGATAAAACCAAGAATGATTGATTTCTGGCTCGCTGCAGGTCTGCTGCTCCTGGTTGCCCTGAGTTTTCTGCTGATTCCCGTTCTGCGTGGTCGTCGTGCCCAGCTTGAAGAGGACCGCACGGCACTGAACGTCGCGCTTTATCAGGAGCGCGTGGCTGAGTTGCAGACTCAGCAGGAAGAGGGCGTGCTCAACGCCGAACAAATGGACACCGGCCGCGCCGAAGCTGCTCGTGAACTGCTCGCCGACACCGAAGGCGTCGAGGCGCCGCGCGTGTCGCGTCTGGGCAAACCATTGCCCTTGCTGGCGGCGATTCTGGTACCGGTGCTGGGCCTTGGGCTGTACCTGCATTTCGGCGCCAGCGACAAAGTCGAGCTGACCCGCGAGTTCGCCCAGGCGCCGCAGTCGATGGAAGAGATGACCCGTCGCCTGGAGCGTGCGGTCGCCGCCCAACCGGACTCGGCCGAGGGCCTGTACTTCCTCGGCCGCACCTACATGGCTCAGGACCGTCCGGCTGATGCAGCGAAGATCTTCGAACGCACCGTGACCCTGGCCGGTCGTCAGCCGGAACTGCTCGGGCAATGGGCCCAGGCGCAATATTTCGCCGACGGCAAGAAGTGGTCGGACAAGGTTCAGGCCCTGACCGACGAAGCGCTGAAAGCTGATCCGAAAGAAGTCACCAGCCTCGGTCTGCTGGGCATCGCGGCCTTCGAAGGCGAGCGTTACCAAGACGCCATCGACTACTGGAATCGCCTGCTGGCGCAACTGCCGCCGGATGATAAATCCCGCGTCGCGCTGCAAGGTGGCATTACTCGCGCCGCCGAGAAACTCGAAGCCAGTGGTGGCAAGGTTGCCCAGGCGCCTGCGGCCAAAGCTGCAGCACTGCTCAAAGTGCAGGTCGATCTGGCGCCAGAGCTCAAAGCCAAGGTCCAACCGGGTGACAGCGTGTTCATTTTCGCCCGCGCCATTTCCGGCCCGCCCGCGCCGCTGGCCGCCAAGCGTCTGACTGTCGCCGACTTGCCGGCAACCGTCGAACTGGGTGATGCCGACGCCATGATGCCGCAGTTGAAACTGTCGAACTTCCCTGAAGTCCAACTGGTTGCGCGCATCTCCCGCGCTGGCCAACCGACTGCCGGCGAATGGATCGGTCGCAGCCAACCCTTGGCCACCAGCACCACCGCGCAACAAAAACTAATCATCGACAGTCCGGATAAATAACAGGAAACGCCACAATGACCGCCATCGCTCGTATCACTCTCCTCAGCATGGTTTTGGGGTTAAGCGCTTGTGCGGTCCAGCAGCCCGAGCCCACACGACTGCCGCCGATCCCGCCTTCGGGGCCAAGCACCAAACCGCCCCCGCCGACGGTACCGAGTAAACCAAGCACTCCGGTCAAACCGTCAAAACCCGTGCCGCGCACCTCCGCCAGCTTCGCCCCGCCACCGGGGGGCAACAGCCATTGGGACGCGAAACTCGGTGTTTACGTTCTCGATGATCAGACCAACACCTTCTACCGCCAGCGCACCTACTACCGCTGGAACAACGGCTGGAGCCGTTCGATCAGCCCGAACGGGCCGTGGGAAGAGACGAACATCAATGGCGTGCCGGGTGGGTTGGGACGGCAATTCGGGCAGTGAATGGAAACGGCGATCTGAGGATCGCCGTTTTGCTTTTTAGGGTTTGTGAGAGGCGATTAAAGAATCGCCCGATAATTGGTCAACGCCTTGCTCGACTGAATCAGGTCTTGGCGAAAGAGCAGATCAAGATAGGTACCGACATCCATTGGCGGCATCTTTAGCTGTTTGCGTTGCCGTTGTGCTGCCGCGACAACCGCTGCCGGGTCCAGGTCAAAGAGGTTATCGACGAACTCGTCAGGATGCTGGGCCTCGATGCCAAAAGGTCCGAGTGTTTCATCGGGAAAGTCTTTCTGATTAAAAGTCACAATGACACTGGCGTTGCAGCGTATGGCGGCAGCCAGAACATGCCGGTCATCGATGTCGGGCAATGTGAGCCCTTCGATCAGCTTTTCGTAACCGGATACGCAAGCATCGGGTATGGCCTGATCCATCAAGTCGGACGTGCGATCCAATTGCTCTGTTGTCAGGTCCGGACGGTTTTTCAACAGATTGCGCTTCCATTCGTTGTGTATCTCCAGTGACCATCGCGCCCGAAAACGTCCTGAGAGTGCTAGCCACATCAGAAAGTCTCTCAGGGGAGCTGGGTACAAAACACATGCGTCATATACAGCGGTAAAGGGGAGTGCCTCACTCCTATCCTGTCCTTAACGCTTGTGCTTGCTCGGCGAGAAGCGTCATTGCTTGCTCGCTGGCGGTGTCGCGCCGGTTTTTATAATCCATCAAATCGGCAAAGCGCACACGTCGGTGCTTGCCGGTTTTGTGGTAGGACAACTCGCCGGACTCCAGCAGTTTGATCAGGTGCGGGCGTGAGACATTGAGTAAGTCCGCCGCTTCCTGGGTGGTCAGTTCCGCATGAACCGGGACGACCTTTACCGCATTGCCTTCTGCCAATGCAGCGAGGATGTCGACCAGCAATCGAAGGGCTGAAGTGGGCAGTTCGACGCTGTGAGCTTCATTCTGTTCGTCGAAAATCTGGATGCATTGGGTTTCGAATTGAGTCGCGAGATAGGCCGCGAGGGCGCGCTGGCCTTCGATAGCGGCCTGAACTTCGCGCGCCATGGGCAGGTTGATCGGTGGGTGGATGATTAAGGACATGATGAAATTTCAACATTCTGAGTAGCGATGCTGAAAGGCTATTCGAATCAAACGAAAATCGCAATAAACGAAAAAAGAGCTTGTTTAAGGCTCTTTTAACAGCAAGGCCTGGACGTAATCCAGAGCCTTTGTAGGTCCGATCAAAATCACACCCTGTAAAACAACCGAGCGTCGCTATCCGGTTTTTTGTGCTTGAGTAAAAGTAACTCCAGGGTTATTTTTGTTTGAGCCGGAGCAAGGAGGCTGATGGTGCAGAGCAGGTTATTGATCAAGGAACTGATAGAGGCGGGCTGGGCACTGGAACGGGTCACCGGCAGTCATCACATCTTCACTCACCGTTACAACCCTTACACGATACCCGTCCCTCATCCGAAGAAGGATTTGCCGGTCGGGACGGTTAAAAGCATCAGGAGGCGAGCCGGGCTTTATTGCCCGGGAGCCAGTTTGGCAGGAGATCCATAATGCAATACCCAATCTGTATCGAGTGGGGCGACGAGAACACCGCCATCGGTATTCAGATCCCCGATATCCCAGGTGCCGTAACGGCCGGGGATACGTTTGAAGATGCTTACAACGCGGCGGTCGAAATTGCCCACATCATGCTGCAGGAGCTCATGGCAGGCGGGGAGTCAATTCCGATGCCGACCTCAGCGGCTGCGCACCGCGAGAATCCGGAATTTGCCGACATGGGGTGGGGGATGCTGGAACTCGACATCTCGCCGTATCTGGGCAAGACCGAGAAGGTCAATGTGACGCTGCCTGGCTACGTGATCCAGCGCATTGACCGCTATGTGCGAGAGCACAATGTCAAAAGCCGCTCCTCTTTTCTCGCGGATGCGGCGATGGAGAAACTGGTTCGGCCTTGAGTGGCATCAGTCGAATCGCCTTCGCGGGCAAGCCTCACACCTACATGTCTTGCATTACCCCTGTAGGAGCGAGCGGTGCGGCGATCCGACTTGCCCGCGAAGCTTTTAGCGTCCTAAGCCGTCGCCAACGAACGCCTCTGCGAAACACTCAAAAACCGCAACAACGCCAACAACGGAAACGCACTACCCACAATCACGATCCACAACCAGCCACCATGCTCATACACCGCGCTGGCCACCGAAGAACCAAACGCACCGCCGATGAAGATGCTGGTCATGTACAGCGCATTCAGACGGCCGCGGCTTTTAGCGTCGAGGGTGTAGACCGCGCGTTGGCCGAGGACCATGTTCATTTGCACGCAGAAATCCAGCACTACCCCTGTCACGGCCAGGCCGATAACGCTGTAGACCGGGTGGATGAAGGCGGGCAGGAAGCTCAGGCTGGCGAATAGCAGGGCCAGCAGCGAGGCGATGCGGGTATGGCCGGCATCGGCCAGTCGACCGGCGATGGGTGCGGCAATCGCGCCGATGGCGCCGACCAGGGCGAAGATCGCGATCTGGGTTTGCGACAAGCCATGATTACGCGACAGTTCCAGCGGTACTGCAGTCCAGAACAGACTGAAGGTGGCGAACATGCAGGCTTGATAAAACGCCCGTTGACGCAACACCGGCTGCTGACGCAACAGCGTCCAGAGCGAACCCAACAACTGGCCATAAGAAGCACTGTGATCAGGCTGGCGCTTGGGGATGGTCAGGGCCAGCACGATGCTGATGGCCGCCATCAATACCGCAGCGATGACGAACATCGCACGCCAGCCGAAGTGGTCGGCTATTACGCTGGACACCGGTCGAGCCAGCAGAATCCCCAGCAGTAAACCACCCATGATGCCGCCGACCACGCGGCCGCGTGATTCTTCCGGCGCCAGGTGGGCGGCCAGTGGAATCAGGATTTGCACCGACACCGAGCTGAACCCCACCAGCAACGAGATCAACAGAAACACATTCGGCTGATCGGTGAACGCGGCGCCCAGCAGACTGGCAATCGCCACCACGGTGGTGATGATCATCAAGCGGCGGTTTTCCAGCAGATCACCCAACGGCACCAGGAAGAACAGACCCAGCGCATAACCAATCTGCGTCAGCGAAACGATCAGGCTGGCCATGGTGTCGGTCAGGCCGATGTCCGGCGCGATCAGGCCGATGATCGGCTGGGCGTAGTAGATGTTGGCCACGATGGCGCCGCAGCAGAAGGCGAAGAGCAGCACCATGCCTCGGGTCATTGTCGCGGCACCGAGGGGCACCTGAGTCGTTGGATTCATAACGGGTCTCGTTGAACAAGAAGGAATGCGCAGAGGCTAATAGGCTGGCTAGAGCGGCGGAAGAGGGAATAGGGTGATAGTCATCATGCCTCTGAAGAATGATTGAGAGAGGCTGTTCATTTGGACCTTTGAATCGTCGGTCGCGATCGTCGCGTCCGATGATACATTCACTAACATCTTGTTCGATAGCGTGCTTATGTTCTCTCTTAACGCTTCATAAACCGGAAGGCACTTTCATGAATGCGATGTTCCGTCATCTGATCCGAGGCGCTTCAGCAGTCACCTTGATCACTGTGTTCGCGACAACCTTGGCTCAGGCCCAGGACGCGCCGGGTATGCGCATCGGTGTACGCGGCGAGATTACCGGTATCAGCGCCGACATTCTGAAAGTCCACGTCAACAGCGGCGAAGACGTGGTGATCAACCTGACCAAGGACACCAAAGTCCGCGCCGTTACCGTGGCCAACATCGAAGACATCAAACCCGGCAGCTACATCGGCTCGGCTGCCGTGCCGCAGGAAGATGGCGCTCTCAAGGCCCTGGAAGTGCACGTGTTCCCACCGGAACTGGCCGGCAGCGGTGACGGTCATCGGCCCTTTGATCTGGTCAAGGGCAGCAGCATGACCAACGGCAGCGTCGGCGATCTGGTGGTCAGCAACGGCCGGGTTCTGACCGTCAACTACAAGGGCGGCCAGCAGAAAATTCTGGTGCCGGAGGATGTGCCGATCGTGAATCTGGTGCCGGGGGATCGGAGCTTGCTGAAGGTGGGCGTGAAGATCGTAACGTTCGTCACCCAAAGCGCCGACGGGACACTCACTGCCCAATCGGTTGCAGCGGGCAAGGACGGCATAACCCCGCCAATGTAACGGCATGACGCAACCCCCTCGCCACACAAGCATGCACCTACAAAAAAGGCGACCATTGCAGGTCGCCTTTTCGTTTGGCTCAGGAATTACTGACCGCTGTAAATCTGATCAAAAACCCCACCATCATTGAAGTGGGTCTTCTGCACCGTGCGCCAGTCACCAAAGGTCTTCTCCACCGAAAGGAAATCCACTTTCGGGAAGCGATCGGTGTACTTGGCCAATACCGCAGGATCACGGGGACGCAGGTAGTTGGCAGCCGCAATTTCCTGACCTTCAGGCGACCACAGGTACTTCAAATATTCCTCAGCGGCAGCGCGAGTGCCTTTTTTCTCGACCACTTTGTCGACCACAGACACTGGTGGCTCGGCCTCAGCGGAAACACTCGGGTAAATCACTTCAAACTGATCACGACCAAACTCACGCGCAATCATTTCCGCCTCGTTTTCGAAGGTCACCAGCACGTCGCCGATCTGGTTGGTCATGAACGTGGTGGTGGCTGCACGGCCGCCGGTATCCAGCACCGGTGCTTGTTTGAACAGTTTGCCGACGAAGGATTTTGCCGTGCTTTCGTCACCGCCATTTTTCAGCACGTAGCCCCAGGCCGAGAGGTAGGTGTAGCGGCCGTTGCCCGAGGTTTTCGGATTGGGGACGATCACTTGCACGCCGTCCTTGAGCAGGTCCGGCCAGTCTTTCAGGGCTTTCGGGTTGCCTTTGCGCACGATGAACACGGTGGCCGACGTGAATGGCGCGCTGTTGTTTGGCAGGCGCGTGACCCAGTTGTCCGGGACCAGTTTGCCGTTGTCCGCCAGGGCGTTGATGTCAGTGGCCATGTTCATGGTGATGACGTCAGCCGGCAGGCCATCGATCACTGAACGCGCCTGTTTGCTGGAACCGCCGAAGGACATCTGCAGCGTGATGTTTTCGTTGTGCTCGGCTTGCCAGTGTTTCTGGAAGGCAGCGTTGTAGTCCTTGTAGAAATCTCGCATCACGTCGTAGGAAACGTTAAGCAGGGTCGGTGCAGCCTGAGCCATGCTACCCAAGGCCAGGCCAGCGGCCAGAAGTGAGGCGCCAAAGAGTTTTTTCACTGCGCATTCCTTGTTTTATCAAACATGTTCTATGGAAAGTGTTGGCAATTTGCCAGCGACTATAGCCGGGCTCGCATAGTCCTTTAAAGATTAAAAAGCACTTTGCTTATTCCAGTTTCTTGAACAGCGCATTGCCGCAACGGGAGCAAAATGCTGCGCCGTGTTCGTGACTGTTTTTCTGGCAGGTCGGGCAATCGTGTTGCAATTGTTCACCGCGCATGGCGTTGGCCAATTCCGCGGTAAAGATCCCTGTTGGCACGGCGATGATCGAGTAACCGGTGATCATCACCAGCGATGAAACCACCTGACCCAACGGCGTCCTGGGCACGATGTCGCCAAAACCCACGGTAGTCAGCGTGACGATGGCCCAATAGATGCCTTTGGGGATGCTGGTGAAGCCGTGTTCCGGGCCTTCGATCACGTACATCAGAGTGCCGAACACCGTCACCAGGGTGCTGACGCTGAGCAGAAACACCACGATCTTCTGCTTGCTGCCGCGCAGAGCCGTCATCAAATAGTTGGCTTGCTTCAGATACGGGCTGAGTTTGAGCACGCGGAAAATCCGCAGCATCCGAATGATCCGGATGATCAGCAGGTACTGCGCATCGCTGTAATACAGCGCGAGAATGCCAGGCACGATCGCCAGCAAATCCACCAGCCCATAGAAGCTGAACGCGTAGCGCAGCGGCTTGGGCGAGCAGTACAGGCGCAGGCCGTACTCGATGGCGAAAACGACGGTGAAGCCCCACTCGATGTACGCCAGTATGTCGGCGTAGTTCTGGTGAACGCTGTCGATACTGTCCAGAATCACGATCACCAGGCTGGCGAGGATGATCAACAGCAGAATGCTGTCGAAGCGCCGGCCGGCCGGGGTATCGGATTGGAAGATGATGACGTAAAGCTCTTCACGCCAGTTTTTACTGCTGTCCATGGAAAACGCCTGAATCGAGAATCAGCGAAGCCTAGGTCGATTCTCCCCGGTAGCGCAAGGCGCGCTGTCTATGGCGGCCTGACGCAGCACCCGAATGCCTGCGCGAATCAGCCAGCAGGCGAGGATGAAAGGCGCGGTCAACATGGCCAGGCCGAGTGCGGCGAACCCCGGTGTGAGTAACACCGCCAGCAGGATTCCCAACAATGGCAGCCAAGGTTGGCGACGATTTTGGCTGAAGGCGAGGGCGGCGAGCACGGCGTTGTAGCCGCTCAAACCCTGCAGGGCGGTTAATGTTTCGTGATGCAGAAGGGCGAATCCAAGGCCGGCAACGGAGCCGAGCAGAGCCCACAGGAAGGCACGACGGTCAGCGATCATCAAACCCGTGGCAATCAGAGCTCCAGCCAGCGGATGACCGAGAAACAGCACCTGACCGAGCCCTTTCAATGACGCGGCGAGCAAGTTGAGTGTGGTCATTTCGATCAGCAGCGCGGGTTGCTGGGGAGCGGCAAACGACAGTAGCAACCAGCTCATCCCGACGAAGGGCGCAGTATAGGCGGGAAGGCAATGATGATCGCGCGAACGCTTGAGCCATTGCTGGGTGAGCATCGCGCTCAGGCCCCCAGCGGCAATGATCAGCGGTGGCAACAGCGCTGACCATGGGAAATAAAGGCTCAGCAGCAGACCGAGCAGAATACCGTTGTAGCTGAACAGCCCGGCCTGACGATCAGCCTTGGTGTACCCGCGACGTTGCGCGGTGAGCAACCCGGCAACCCCTCCCAGCAACGCACCGCCGAGCAAGGCCGGCGCGCTGAATAGAATCGCCAACAGAAACAGCAGACCGCACAGCGGATGGCGCTGGAGAAAGATTTGGCTGAAGCCATTGAGCAGGGCAGTGGCCCAGTCGGGGCAGTGGGTGTTGAAGTGGTTGGCAGGCATGATGGGGTCTGTGTGTCTGGGGGACCGAGTCGCCTGCTTCGCGAGCAAGCCCGCTCCCACATTGGTCTTGTGTCGAACACAGATTAAATGTGGGAGCGGGCTTGCTCGCGAAGAGGCCGGTACAGGCGCTAAATCAACGTCTCAATGCGCAACGAATTGGTCGACCCCGGCTGCCCGAACGGCACTCCCGCCGTGATCAACAACGTATCCCCCCGCTGAGCCATGCCCTGTGCCTGGGCAATCTCCAGCGCCGTCGAGCACACTTCATCCACCTGGCGCAGCCGATCATTGACCACCGAATGCACGCCCCACGCCACCGTCAAACGCCGCGCGGTTTGCAAGTTCGGTGTCAGGTTGAGGATCGGCACCGTCGGCCGTTCCCGCGCCGCCCGTAGACTCGACGTGCCGGATTCGCTGTAGTTAACCAACACCGCCACCGGCAACACGTTGCTGATGCGGCGGATGGCGCAGCTGATCGCGTCCGACACCGTGGCCTCGGCTTTCGGTCGGCTCACGTCGAGTTGGGTCTGATAGTCCGGGCCGTTTTCCACCTGACGGATGATCTTGCTCATCATCTGCACGGCTTCCAGCGGGTACTCACCGGACGCGGTTTCCGCCGACAGCATCACCGCGTCCGCACCTTCGGCCACCGCGTTAGCGACGTCAGTGACTTCGGCGCGGGTCGGGGCCGGGGAGAAGCGCATCGACTCCAGCATCTGCGTCGCCACCACCACCGGTTTGCCGAGTTGGCGGCAGGTGCTGATGATGTTTTTCTGAATCTGCGGCACGCTTTCGGCCGGGACTTCCACGCCCAAGTCACCGCGAGCGACCATGATCGCATCGCTCAATTCGGCGATTTCCCGCAGTTGAGTCACTGCCGATGGCTTCTCGATCTTCGCCATCAAATACGCCTTGTCGCCGATCAGTGCGCGGGCTTCGCGGATGTCTTCCGGGCGTTGCACGAACGACAGCGCGACCCAATCCACACCCAGCTCCAGACCGAAGCTCAAATCGCGACGATCCTTGGCGGTCAACGGGCTCAGGTCCAGCACCGCTTGCGGCACGTTGACGCCTTTGCGATCCGACAGCTCGCCGCCATTGAGCGCCGTGGTGTCGATGGCGTCGGCGTACTTGGTCACCACCCGCAGGCGCAGCTTGCCGTCGTCCAGCAGCAGGTCCATGCCTGGCTCCAGCGCTGCGATGATTTCCGGGTGAGGCAGGTTGACCCGGCGCTCATCGCCCGGCGTCGAGTCCAGGTCCAGACGCAAGGCCTGACCGCGATGCAGCTGCACTTTGCCCTCGGCGAATTTGCCGACCCGCAGTTTCGGGCCTTGCAGGTCCATCAGAATCCCCAGCGGGTAATTCAGCTGACGCTCGACTTCACGAATCCATTGATAGCGCTGTGCATGGTCGGCGTGATCGCCGTGGCTGAAGTTCAGGCGAAAGATATTGACTCCGGCCTGTACCAGCTCACGGATGTCGTCGATTCCGTTGGTGGCCGGGCCAAGGGTGGCGAGGATTTTGACCTTCTTATCAGGCGTCATGTTTAGGGCTCTCGAGAATCAGGATGGCGCGGAAGTCGTTGACGTTGGTGCGGGTCGGCTCGGTGACGATCAGTGCATCCAGCGCGGCGAAATAGCCGTAGCCATTGTTGTTGTCCAGTTCATCGCTGGCGCTCAGGCCTAGGGCGGCGGCGCGGGCGTAGCTGTCCGGGGTCATGATGGCGCCAGCGTTGTCTTCCGAGCCGTCGATACCGTCGGTGTCACCCGCCAAGGCGTAGACGCCGGGCAGGCCTTTGAGGCTGTCGGTGAGACTCAGCAGGAATTCGGCGTTGCGCCCGCCACGGCCATTGCCGCGCACGGTGACGGTGGTTTCGCCGCCGGACAGAATCACGCACGGCGCTGCCAGCGGCTGGCCGTGCTGGACGATCTGCCGGGCAATGCCGGCGTGGACTTTCGCCACGTCTCGGGATTCACCTTCCAGGTCGCCGAGAATCAACGGACTGAAGCCAGCCTGACGGGCTTTCACCGCTGCCGCTTCCAGCGATTGCTGTGGGCGGGCGATCAATTGGAAATGACTACGGGCCAGGCTCGGATCGCCGGGTTTGACCGTTTCCGATTCCGGGCTTTGCAGCCAGTTGCGCACCGAGACCGGGACTTCGATGCCATAACGCTTGAGGATCGCCAGCGCTTCGGCCGAGGTGCTGGGGTCGGCCACAGTGGGGCCGGACGCGATGACCGTGGCGAGGTCGCCCGGTACATCGGAAATCGCATAGGTATAAACCGTGGCCGGCCAGCAGGCTTTGCCCAGACGACCGCCCTTGATTGCCGAGAGGTGCTTGCGCACGCAATTCATCTCGCCGATGGTCGCACCGGATTTGAGCAGGGCTTTGTTGATCGATTGTTTGTCGGCGAGGGTGATGCCGGCGGCGGGCAAGGCGAGGAGGGCAGAGCCTCCGCCCGAGAGCAGGAAGATCACGCGGTCGTCTTCGCTGAGGTCGCTGACCAGTTCCAGCACCCGTTTCGCGACAGCCAAACCAGCAGCATCCGGCACCGGGTGCGCGGCTTCGACCACTTCGATTTTTTCGCACGGGGCGCCGTGGCCGTAACGGGTCACCACAAGACCCGACACTTCGCCGTGCCAGCAGCGCTCGACCACCTGGGCCATGGCGGCTGCGGCTTTACCGGCGCCGATGACGATCACCCGACCGCTGCGATCTTTGGGTAAATGGGCTTCGAGGACGTGCTGCGGATGGGCCGCGTCGATGGCTGTGGCAAACAGCTCGCGCAGCAGTTGTTGCGGATCGACCGACATGGCGGGCTCCCGGAATTCTTGTTATTGGAGGGCGACTCGGTTCCCTGTGGGAGCGAGCCTGCTCGCGATTCAGGCGCCGCAGTATGTCAGGTGCATCGCGGCGATTTCATCGCGAGCAGGCTCGCTCCCACAGGTTTTTGCGCAAGGCTTTATTTATCGCGAATCGAGAAATTCGCCATGTGTTCCAGGCCCTTGATCAGCGCCGAGTGGTCCCAGTTGCTGCCGCCGATAGCCGCGCAGGTGCTGAACACTTGCTGGGTATTGGCGGTGTTCGGAAGGTTGATGCCCAGTTCGCGAGCGCCGGCCAGGGCCAGGTTCAGGTCCTTCTGGTGCAGGCTGATGCGGAAGCCCGGGTCGAAGGTGCCCTTGATCATGCGTTCGCCGTGAACTTCAAGGATCTTCGATGATGCGAAACCGCCCATCAGCGCTTCACGCACCTTGGCCGGATCGGCACCGTTTTTCGAGGCGAACAGCAGCGCTTCGGCCACGGCCTGGATGTTCAGCGCGACGATGATCTGGTTCGCCACTTTCGCGGTTTGACCGTCGCCGTTGCCACCGACCAGGGTGATGTTCTTGCCCATGGCTTGGAACAGTGGCAGGGCGCGTTCGAACGCATCGGCATCGCCACCGACCATGATGCTCAGGGTCGCGGCTTTGGCGCCGACTTCACCGCCGGACACTGGTGCGTCGAGGTATTGAGCGCCTTTCTCGTTGATCTTGGCAGCGAAGGCTTTGGTGGCGGTCGGCGAGATCGAGCTCATGTCGATCACGACTTTGCCCTTGCTCACGCCCGCTGCAACGCCGTCGGCGCGGAACAGCACGTCATCGACCTGCGGGGTATCCGGAACCATGACGATGATGAACTCGGCTTCCTGGGCCACTTCTTTCGGGTTCGCCAGCGCGATGGCACCAGCGGCGACCAGATCGGCAGGGGCTGGGTCGTGGTGTGCCGACAGGAACAGGCTGTGACCGGCTTTCTGCAGGTTCAACGCCATTGGGTGGCCCATGATGCCGGTGCCGATAAATCCGATTTTAGCCATGAGAAAATCCTCTTGTTTTTGTGTGGCTCCCGGCTCTGGACCGATGAGCTCTTTGTGGCGAGGGGGCTTGCCCCCGTTGGGGCGCGAAGCGACCCCAAATGTTTTTTCGCGGTGAGTCAGGTAGAACGCATGTGCCGGTTTTTACGACTGCTTCGCAGCCGAACGGGGGCAAGCCCCCTCACCACACAAGCCCGCTCCCACAGGTGTCAGATCAAATCGCGTTATGGGTTTTCAACCAGCCCAGACCCGCTTCAGTGGTGGTCAGCGGCTTGTATTCACAGCCAACCCAACCCTGATAACCGATGCGGTCCAGGTGTTCGAACAGGAAGCGGTAATTGATTTCACCAGTGCCCGGTTCGTTGCGCCCTGGGTTGTCGGCCAACTGGATGTGGTTGATCTCGCCCAGGTGCGCGGCCATGGTCCGGGCCAGGTCGCCCTCCATGATTTGCATGTGATAGATGTCGTATTGCAGGAACAGGTTGGCGCTGCCGACCTGCTCGCGAATCGACAGGGCTTGCGCCGTGTTGTTCAGGTAGAAGCCCGGGATGTCACGGGTGTTGATCGCTTCCATTACCAGTTTGATGCCCACCGCTTGCAGCTTGTCGGCCGCGTACTTGAGGTTGGCGACAAAGGTCTTTTCCACGGTGGCATCGTCGACGCCTTGTGGACGAATACCGGCCAGGCAGTTGATCTGGGTATTGCCCAGCACTTTGGCGTAAGCGATGGCCAGATCGACACCGGCGCGGAATTCTTCGACCCGATCCGGCAAGCACGCGATACCGCGCTCGCCCTTGGCCCAGTCACCGGCTGGCAGATTGAACAGCACTTGGGTCAAGCCATTGGCATCGAGCTTGGCTTTGATTTCGGCGGAGCTGAAATCGTAGGGGAACAGGTATTCGACACCACTGAAGCCGGCCTTGGCGGCAGCGTCGAAACGGGCAAGAAAATCCTGTTCGGTGAACAGCATGGACAGGTTGGCTGCGAAACGCGGCATGGTGGTCTCCCGTATATGTGTGAGGTCCCTTGTGGGAGCGAGCCCTGCTCGCGAAAGCGGTATGTCAGCCAACATCTTTGTTGGATGTGAAGCCGCCTTCGCGAGCAGGCTCGCTCCCACAGTGGGAACGGTCAGCAGTTAATCGAGCAGCGAAATCGCCGTTGGCGCATCGTTGCCGACCAGCGCCAGGTCTTCGAATTCGTTGACGGCGTTGATCTCGGTGCCCATGGAAATGTTGGTCACGCGCTCCAGAATGATCTCGACGATCACCGGCACTTTGAACTCCTCGATCAGTTCCTGAGCCTTGCGCAGGGCAGGCTGGATCTGATCCGGTTCAAATACCCGCAGCGCCTTGCAACCCAGGCCTTCGGCGACAGCGACGTGGTCGACACCGTAACCGTTGAGTTCCGGAGCGTTGAGGTTGTCGAAGGACAGCTGCACGCAGTAGTCCATGTCGAAACCGCGCTGAGCCTGACGGATCAGCCCCAGGTACGAGTTGTTCACGACAACGTGGATGTACGGCAGCTTGAACTGCGCGCCCACCGCCAGTTCTTCGATCATGAACTGGAAGTCGTAGTCGCCCGAGAGCGCCACCACTTTGCGGGTCGGATCAGCCTTGACCACACCGAGTGCTGCCGGAATGGTCCAGCCCAGCGGGCCGGCCTGACCGCAATTGATCCAGTGACGCGGTTTGTAGACGTGCAGGAACTGCGCGCCGGCAATCTGCGACAAACCGATAGTGCTGACGTAGCAGGTGTCCTTGCCGAACACCTGGTTCATCTCTTCGTAAACCCGTTGCGGCTTGACCGGCACGTTGTCGAAGTGAGTCTTGCGCTGCAGGCTGGCTTTGCGTTGCTGGCAGTCTTGCAGCCAGGCGCTGCGGTTTTTCAGCTTGCCGGCGGCTTGCCATTCGCGAGCGACTTCGATGAACACGGTCAACGCGGCAGCGGCGTCGGATACGATGCCCAGGTCCGGGGTGAACACGCGGCCGATCTGGGTCGGTTCAATGTCGACGTGAATGAACTTGCGGCCTTCGGTGTAAACGTCGACCGAACCGGTGTGACGGTTAGCCCAACGGTTACCGACGCCCAGCACCACGTCCGACTTCAACATCGTGGCGTTGCCGTAACGGTGCGAGGTTTGCAGGCCGACCATGCCAACCATCAGCGGGTGATCGTCCGGGATGGTGCCCCAGCCCATCAGGGTCGGGATCACTGGAATACCGGTCAGCTCAGCGAACTCCACCAGCAACTCGCTGGCGTCGGCATTGATGATGCCGCCACCGGCGACCAGCAATGGACGTTCAGCCTGATCGAGCATGGCCAGGGCCTTCTCGATTTGCACGCGGTTAGCGGTCGGCTTGGCCAGCGGCAGCGGTTCATAGGCGTCGATGTCGAATTCGATTTCAGCCATCTGCACGTCGAACGGCAAGTCGATCAGCACCGGGCCTGGACGGCCGGAGCGCATTTCATAGAAGGCTTTCTGGAACGCGTAAGGCACCTGGCCCGGTTCCATAACGGTGGTCGACCACTTGGTGACCGGCTTGACTATGCTGGTGATATCGACGGCCTGGAAGTCTTCCTTGTGCATCCGGGCCCGCGGGGCCTGGCCGGTGATGCACAGGATCGGGATCGAGTCGGCCGAGGCGCTGTAGAGCCCGGTGACCATGTCGGTACCGGCCGGGCCGGAGGTGCCGATGCACACGCCGATGTTGCCGGCCTTGGTGCGGGTGTAGCCCTCGGCCATGTGCGAGGCGCCTTCAACGTGGCGAGCGAGGACGTGATCGATGCCACCGACCTTCTGCAAGGCGGAGTACAGCGGGTTGATCGCGGCTCCGGGGATGCCAAAAGCGGTATCAACCCCTTCACGGCGCATCACCAGAACGGCGGCTTCGATTGCTCTCATTTTGCTCATTGTTTTGTGCCTCTTACGTTTTGTAATTGTATACAAGTGGCTTTGCGCAGAGTGTATTCACGGCGGACGGCGCAGGTCAATCCATTTTCTCAAGCAGCTGTTTCATTCGTCGGAAGCCCGAAGGACTGTGGCTTTTCGTCGCATGTGGCGCTTTTGGAAAATTATTGTATACAAAAAAATAATTCATTGTGTTCTATTTGTTGCATCGGATTGCGCAACAGAAAGCAATCCAACGGCTTTCCCAATAACAAAATGAGGACGGCACCATGAGCGCTTTAACCTTGAACGTCGCAGTCAATCTGGCCACTCAGGCCCTCTCCGCAGGTCGTGCAATCTCTGCCGCGCCCTTGACCGTTGCCGTGCTGGACGCCGGTGGGCACTTGATAACGCTGCAACGCGAAGACGGCGCGAGCCTGCTGCGCCCGCAGATCGCCATCGGCAAGGCTTGGGGCGCAATCGCCCTGGGCAAAGGCTCACGCCTGCTGGCCCAGGACGCCCAGCAACGCCCGGCTTTCTTCGCCGCGCTGAATAGCCTGGGGCAAGGCAGCGTCGTCCCGGTACCGGGCGGCGTGTTGATTCGGGATCAGGATGGGAGTGTGTTGGGGGCGGTGGGCATCAGCGGTGATTTGTCTGATGTTGATGAGCAGTGTGCGATCAGGGCGATCGAGGCGCAGGGGTTGAGGGCGGATGCGGGGGTGACCGCTTGATTATTCGGTGACTGATCTACCGCTTTCGCGAGCAAGCCCGCTCCCACACTGATCGTCGGTAGACACAAATTGTGTGAACACCGCAGATCAACGGTGGGAGCGGGCTTGCTCGCGAAGGCGATGTTCCAGACACATCCAGCTAAAAGTCTGCCCCACTATCCGGTATTCGCTGATCTAGCCTTTTCATGATTTCATCCATGAAGGGGCAAAGGAATGCCTGAACTGTCAGCATCACATCGCCTGCGCATTGGTCGCTATGCAGAGCAAAACCGCATCTACCTACTGACGGCCAATACCCTTGGGCGGGAGCCTGTTTTCAAGGATTACACCTTGGGCAGGATGGTCGTACATCAATTCAAGCAAGCACAGAGCGAGGGTTTTGCCGATTCATTGGCCTGGGTTGTCATGCCCGATCATTTTCATTGGCTTGTTCAATTGCAAAAGGGATCGCTGGGGCAGTTGATGTGCCAGGCGAAATCCTTGAGCACTCGATCAATCAATTCGGCGAGTGGACGGACAGGCAGTCTTTGGCAGCAGAGTTTTCATGATCATGCGCTGCGGCAAGAGGAGAGTTTGGTAAGAGTGGCACGGTATGTCGTTGCCAACCCATTGCGGGCGGGGCTGGTTGAGAAGTTGGGTGACTATCCGTTGTGGGATGCCATTTGGGTTTGATAGGGAACCGAGTTGCCCCATTCGCGAGCAAGCCCGCTCCCACAGTTGATCTCGGTTGTTCACCGATTTTGTGTACGCAGTAGATCCAATGTGGGAGCGGGCTTGCTCGCGAAGGCCGCACCGCGGTCTACCGGTCCAGCTCACACCCCTTAAGCACCAACCGGATAATCGTCTGCGCCGCCGCTTCATAGTCGGCCTCATCCAGTTTGGGTTTACCGGTAACCGCAGAGATCTGCCAGTCGAAGTCGGCGTAGGTCTGGGTGGCGGCCCAGATGCTGAACATCAGGTGGTTGGGGTCGATCGGGGCGATCTGGCCGCGGTCGATCCAGGTCTGGATGCAGTCGATGTTGTGCCTGGCCTGGCCGTTGAGCTGCTCGACCAGGTCGGGGCTCAGGTGCGGGGCGCCGTGCATGATTTCGCTGGCGAACACCTTGGAGGCGAAGGGCAGGTCACGGGAGATGCGGATTTTCGAGCGAATGTAGCCGCTCAGTACTTCGCTGGGCACGCCGTCGGCGTTGAACGGCGTCGAGGCCTGCAGGATCGGCTCGATAATGCTTTCCAGGACCTCGCGGTAGAGATTTTCCTTGGATTTGAAGTAGTAGTAGACGTTAGGCTTGGGCAGCCCGGCCTTGGCCGCGATGTCACTGGTTTTGGTCGCAGCGAAGCCCTTGTCGGCAAATTCTTCACTGGCGGCACGCAGGATCAGTTCTTTGTTGCGCTCGCGGATGGTGCTCATAAACCAAGGAGTTCCTTGCCTGTTCTGGCGGTTGCGCATGGTAGCACCGGCCTCGCGCGGCGCTCAAGAATGCCCCGTCTGGCCTCGGGTCGCGCTATGCTGCGCACCATTCATTCAAGAAGGAAACCTGATTCATGGCAGGAAGCAGTTTGCTGGTGCTGATCGACGACATCGCCACCGTACTGGACGATGTGGCGTTGATGACCAAAATGGCCGCGAAGAAAACCGCCGGCGTGCTTGGCGACGATCTGGCGCTCAACGCCCAGCAGGTTTCCGGCGTGCGTGCCGAGCGGGAAATCCCTGTGGTGTGGGCGGTTGCCAAGGGCTCGTTCCTCAACAAGCTGATCCTGGTGCCGTCGGCGTTGGCCATCAGTGCGTTCATTCCGTGGCTGGTCACGCCGTTGTTGATGGTCGGTGGCGCTTACCTGTGCTTCGAAGGTTTCGAGAAACTCGCGCACAAATTCCTGCACAGCAAAGCTGAAGATCAGGCTGAACACGCAGAACTGGTCGAGGCTGTGGCCAACCCGGCGGTCGATCTGGTGGCGTTCGAGAAGGACAAGATCAAAGGTGCGATCCGTACCGACTTCATCCTCTCGGCGGAAATTATCGCCATCACCCTGGGCACCGTGGCAGACGCTTCGCTGACCCAGCAAGTGATCGTGCTCTCGGGCATCGCCATCGTCATGACCATCGGCGTATACGGCCTGGTGGCCGGCATCGTCAAACTCGACGACCTCGGTCAGTGGCTGGCGCTGAAGCCCGGCCAGATGGCCAAAAGCATCGGCGGCGGGATTCTGCGTGCGGCGCCGTACATGATGAAAAGCCTGTCGGTGATTGGCACCGCGGCGATGTTTTTGGTCGGCGGCGGGATTCTGACCCACGGCGTGCCGGTGATTCATCACTGGATCGAGAGTGTCAGCGCGGGTGCTGGTGGGGCCGGGTTTATCGTGCCGACATTGCTGAACGCGGTGGCCGGGATTGTGGCGGGTGCGGCGGTGTTGGTTGGGGTGATGGCTGTCAGCAAGGTTTGGAAAACGGTAAAGGCCTGAACCTGTGGGAGCGAGCCTGCTCGCGATAGCGGTCTAGCAGGTCAACATTGATGGTGAATGTGATGACCTCATCGCGAGCAGGCTCGCTCCCACAGTTGATTGGTGGTGTTTGAGACGCCGCACATAAAAAAGGCCATTCGACGCAAATCGAATGGCCTTTTTTGTTGCCGTCGGAATTACTCGGCAACCTGCAGCTTGCGCGACTCGGTGTACACGTAACGCACTTTTTCATATTCGAACGGCGTATTCAGCTGACCATAGCGGAAGCTGTTCTGATAGCGCTTATCGACGGCGCGCAGTGCCCAGACTTCCGGGTGGTTGGAGCTGACTTCGGCCACGTTCAGGAAGTTGATCGCCGATTCGCCGGTGTAATCCACCACCAGGCCTGCGGTGTCACGCAGGTTCGACGGGCCGAGGATCGGCAGCACGAAGTAGGCGCCGCCTGGTACGCCGTAGAAGCCCAATGTCTGACCAAAGTCTTCGCTCTGGCGCGGCAGCCCCATGGAGGTGGCTGGATCCCACAGACCGGCGACACCGATGGTGGTGTTGAGCAGCAGGCGCGCGGTGGTTTCCATCGAGCGCTGACCCTTGAATTGCAGCAGGCTGTTCACCAGGTTCGGTACATCGCCGACGTTGTTGAAGAAGTTACTGACGCCGGTGCGCAGGAAACTTGGGGTGATGTAGCGATAGCCATTGACCACGGGCAGGAACACCCATTGGTCGAAACGGTAGTTGAAGTGGTAGACGCGGCGGTTCCACTCTTCCAGCGGGTCGTAGACGTTCAGCGCGTTGAGCGTCGAGCGTTCGAACTCGCGCTGATCCAGCCCCGGGTTGAACTTGAGTTTGCTCAGCGGTTCCTTGAAGCCGTCACTATCGACCACCACAGGTGCATTGGCTTTGCTGTTGTCGGCGTTGGCCACGCCTGCACAGAGTAACGCTGCGATCAGCAGGGGGTATTTAGCCACGGAAAAACTCCAGCATTGCGTCACTGTTGACGCGATAGTTGAGGTTGCCGCAATGGCCGCCCAATGGATAAACAGTCAAACGGTCGCCGAAGGTCCGGCGTAGAAACCCCAGGTCGCCAGGGCCGAGGATCACATCATCGGCATTGTGCATGACGGCGATTTTCGGACTGTCATGCAGATAATCCTTGAGTGCATACAGGCTGACCTGATCGATCAGTTGCAGCAGGCTGCCGCCATCGGTGCGGGCGCGCCACATCGGAATGACCTGTTCGGTCAGGTAGCAGTCGAAGTCGCATTGCAGCGCACGTTTGAGGAACGGCGTGAGGGTGGTGCCTTCGGTGATCGGGTATTTCGGTGGTGTGATCAGGCCACGGCGGTTGATCAGGTCTGAGGTGAAGGCGATGTCGGCCGCCGAGAAACGGAACGAAGTGCCGATCAGCATGGCCATCTGCTCGTTGCTCAAGTGCTGCTTGGACTGCTGGAAGTCATAGAGCAGGGCATCGTTGAGGTCGATGTAGCCTTTCTGCTGGAAGTAGCGGGTCAGTTTGTCCAGCACCAGCTCATAGAAGGTGGTGCTGTTGTTGATGCCTTTCACCTCTGTTTGTACCAGCTTGTCCAGGTTGGTGATCGAGGTGTAAAGGTTGACCGGCGGGTTGAGCAGCAAGACTTTCTTGAAATTGAAGCTGCGACGGGTTTCATCCAGGTGCGCCACAAAGGCCGCATCCAGGGCGCCGAGGCTGTAGCCACTCAGGTAATAGTCGGTGACCGGCAGTTTCGGGTTTTGCGCCCGCACGGCCTGCATCACCCGGTACATGTCTTCGGCATCTTCCTTGGTCACGCCGGGGGTGGCGAAACGCGAAGCGGCGGTCATGAAGTCGAAGCTGGTCGGCGACGACAGCTGCACCACGTGATAGCCGGCCTTGTAGTAGAGCTTTTTCAGATACTCATTGAGGGTGCTGTCATAGCGTGCACCGGTGCCGGAGATCAGGAAGATCAACGGTGCCGCTTGATCTTGTGTGGCGATGCGGTAGGTGAGTTTCTTTACCGGCCAGAAGTTGTCCGGCAGGCTGAATTCACGCTCCGGGCGCAATGTGACGCTGCGATCCTCCTGATTGATGTCGTCGTCCAGCGGCAATTCCGGGCGTAACTCCGGCGGTGTCGTGGCGATGGTCGCCTCGAACGGGTTGGTCAGGGGGTAGCCGTAACTGGCGGCATCAATGTCGGCCGCCAGTGCGGACGCACTTAAAAACAAGCCGCCAAACAGGGCGGCGCAGCGCAAGGAACGGAGCATGACTAGATCCCTTAGAGGAAGGTGCCGGATGAAGTTCGCAGGCTATGACCACAGGAATTGCGCCAAAGTGCCATGATGGGCACCAATCAGGCCTGATTTCGGAGCAACGGTAGCGGAACGATACACTTTGCAGCTATTTCATGAACAGTTATCTGTTGATGTCACTTGCTTACCGCGGGCGGGGGATTAAGCTGGCCGCCGATTTCGTTTATTGGAGTGTTGCATGTCCCGCCGTCTGCCCGTGATCCTGTTGCTCGTTCTTCTGCCGTTATGGCTGGCCGCCAGTTATGGCGCGCGTTATGGCTTCATGGAGGACGCTCAATGGGTCGGCATTTGCGTTGATGAGGCCAGTCGTTGGGAATGCCAGATTCGTTCGAACCTGGGCCTGATGATTCATTTCAAGGTGCTGGGCTGGACGGCATTGGCCGCAGCCGTTATCGGTTTTGTGCTGCCGGGGCGAGCGGGGTGGTGGTTGGCGGTGCTGGCGCTGGTATTCGGGTTTCCGGCGCTGGCGTTGTACAACACGACATTGGCGGTGTTTGCGGTGGTGATTGCTGCTTTGCGTCTGGTCCGGGCTTCTCGCAGCGCCTGATAGTCAGCCTTCGCGAGCAAGCCCGCTCCCACAGTTGACCGCATTCTCATGTTAGATGCGATCGAATGTGGGAGCGGGCTTGCTCGCGAAGAGGCCAGCAGGCGCGCTGAAAATCAGCCCTTGCGAACCCGCAAGCTGCGCCACAACGCTGCCACCATCAACACACTCACCAGCGCCCAACCCCAGGCCTGCTGGTTTTGCAAACCTTCTTGATACAGTTGCGGCGCAATACCGGCACCGATAATGAAGGTCAGCACGGCGATTTCCCGACGCGGTACGTTCACCGGACGGCACAGGTACACCAGCGCCGGCAGGATGAACGCGACACTAGGGAAGCTGCGATAACGCGGGTCGAACACCAGCTCCAGCATCATCACCGCCGCGGCAAAACCTGCCGCTGCCAGCCACCAGCCGGCGCGACGTTCCAGTGCATTGAAGGCGCGTTCACGCCAGCCGGTGCGAGCGCTCAAGGTCAGCGCGGCATGCGCCAGCACCAACAGATTCAACCCTGTCAGCAAGGCGACCCACAGCCATTCACTGGCAAACCGGGTGGTGACACGGGCCAGATCGCCCCAGGCGCCAATCGAACAGGCCGCCAACGCACCGAGCAGTGGCAGAACCAACGCCGCGCGGGTACTGCGAACGCGACCGCCGAGAATCAGCGTGCCGATGAAGATCAAGCCACCCACCGCCAGCCATTGCGACCAGTACGGTACGTTCGAGACTGGTCCGGCGAGTACGCCCTTATCTTGGCGATCGGCGTCGAACAGTCCCCAATAACCTCCGACCGCACCTTCGCTGGCGCGTTTCCAGGGCTGGTCGAAAGCCTCGATCAGGTTGTAATGCCAGCCTTGCTGTTCGGCCATGATCACAAAGCTGCGAATGAACTTGGCTTCATTGACCCGGCTCGGCAGGGCGGTTTCGCGCTGACGGCCTTCGCTCGGCCAGCCGGTCTCGCCAATCATCACGTCTTTGGGCGCAAATTTGTTGCCGAACACCTGACGCACTTCGGCCACATGCTGCAGCGCGGCGTCGATGTTCGACGGATCGTCTTCCCAGTACGGCAGCAAATGGATGGTCAGGAAGTCTACTGCCGGGGCGATTTCCGGGTGCTTGAGCCAGAATTCCCAGACGTCGGCGTAGGTCACCGGTTGTTTGACCTGACTTTTGACCTTGTTAATCAGCGTTGCCAACTGTGCGCCGGTGACTTCCTTGCGCAGCAGGGTTTCGTTACCTACGATCACTGAGGTCACGACATCGGCGTTGGCATTGGCCGAGGCGATCAGCAGGTCGACCTCCTTGGCGGTGTCCACCGGGTTGCTGTTGACCCAGGCGCCGATCATCAGCTTCAAGCCGTGCTTGCGTGCCAGGTCGGGCAGGGCCTCGAGGCCGGTCATGGAATAAGTGCGGATGCATTCGAAGCGGGTTGCCAGTAGTGCGAGGTCGGCGTCCATGCGCTCGGGGCGCAGTTTGAACGGCACATCGAACGGCGATTGGTCTTTATCGAACGGGGTGTAGGAGGCGCATTGCAGCTTGTGCGTCGCGCTGGCCACGTCCGGCAGGATCACCGGTTTGCCGAGTCCATACCAGAAGCCACCGAGGGCAAAAAGCCCCAGCAGGCAGGCGAATAAATAAGCAAAAAAAGGAAAGCGGGATGTCGCGGGCATGGTCAGGCCGTCTGGGAACAAAGCCGCGCATGTTACCTGCATTTGTCCCGCGCTTGGTGGCCTGCATAATTTTGACATGCAAAGTTCGGGCGGGGTGGCGGATGGAGTTGCGACGGTTGCAATTAATGGCCTTCTGATGTCGTTTCTCGATGCCTTGAGGTCGCTGGCAGAGCAGGTCATCGTGGGCGTCAGGTTGATCATCCAATCGTCAGTACTCCGCTGATGTTTGAACGAGTTTGCAGTGAGGCGTGATGGGGGCGCTGTGCACCATAACAATACGTTGAGCGGCTCGGCATCCGTCGAGCGCAGCACTTTCGGGGAAGTAACGATGAAGATGCGACGACTCTTGGGCGCAGGTGCCGCTTTGGTGCTGGCGATCAGTTCTACAGTGGCCAGTGCTGAAGGCAAGGCAGTGACGATCGGTTATGTAGACGGCTGGTCGGACAGCGTCGCCACGACCAACGTGGCCGCAGAAGTGATCAGGCAGAAACTCGGTTATGACGTGAAGCTGCAAGCGGTTGCCACCGGGATCATGTGGCAGGGTGTGGCCACTGGCAAACTCGACGCCATGCTGTCGGCGTGGCTGCCCGTGACCCACGGTGAATACTGGACCAAGAACAAGGATCAGGTCGTCGATTACGGCCCGAACTTCAAGGATGCGAAAATCGGCCTGATCGTGCCGGAGTACGTCAAGGCCAAGTCTATTGCCGATCTGAAAACCGACGACAGCTTCAAAAACCGTATCGTCGGCATCGACGCCGGTTCAGGCGTGATGCTCAAGTCCGAGCAGGCGATCAAGGACTATGGCCTGGACGGCTACACCCTCAAGGCCAGTTCCGGCGCCGGTATGATTGCCGAGCTGACTCGTGCCGAGAAGAAAAACGAATCCATTGCCGTCACCGGTTGGGTGCCGCACTGGATGTTCGCCAAGTGGAAACTGCGCTTCCTGGACGACCCGAAAGGCGTTTATGGCGCGGCTGAAACCGTGAACAGCATCGGTAGCAAAGGCCTGGATGCCAAAGCACCTGAAGTTGCGAAGTTCCTGAAGAACTTCCAGTGGGCGTCGAAAGACGAAATCGGCGAGGTCATGTTGGCTATTCAGGAGGGCGCCAAGCCTGAAGCCGCAGCGAAAGACTGGATTGCCAAACACCCGGACCGCGTTGCCGACTGGACCAAATGATTTGACCTGAAGCGTCTAGTCAGTATCTCTCAAGGCCCCTTGGCATATATGCCAAGGGGCCTTTTGCTTTTTTATATGTTTAATGCATGCTGAAAAATGGCGACTCTGTCATGTCGTTCTAATACTAAGGTCGTCTGGAACCTGTCCGGCAGCCGCATAGAGTGGATACCGTTCCAACTAAATCTGTGCTGCGAGGATAAAAACAATGAACGACAGCATTTACCTCTCGATTCAAAACAGCTCGCGCTTCAAAGAGCTGGTCAGCAAGAGAGAACGATTCGCCTGGATTCTTTCAGCGATCATGCTTGGGCTGTACTCCGGATTCATCCTTTTGATTGCTTACGGGCCGCATATTCTGGGCGCGAAAATCAGCCCCGAGTCTTCGATTACCTGGGGCATTCCGATCGGAGTCGGGCTGATCGTTTCGGCCTTTATCCTGACGGGCATCTACGTGCGACGCGCCAATGGCGAATTCGACGACTTGAACAATGCGATTCTCAAGGAGGCTCAGCAATGATCCGGCGTCTAATGGCTCTATTGAGCATCGCAGCTTTTGCACCTGGCGCCTGGGCGGCTGACGCCTTGACCGGTGCAGTGACCAAACAACCCCTGAACGTCGCGGCGATCCTGATGTTCGTGGCGTTCGTCGGCGCGACTTTATATATCACTTACTGGGCTTCCAAGAAAAACAACTCGGCCGCCGACTACTATGCGGCGGGCGGCAAGATCACCGGTTTCCAGAACGGTCTGGCGATTGCCGGTGACTACATGTCCGCGGCGTCCTTCCTGGGTATTTCCGCCCTGGTGTTCACCTCGGGCTACGACGGCCTGATCTACTCGATCGGCTTCCTGGTGGGCTGGCCGATCATTCTGTTCCTGATCGCCGAGCGCCTGCGCAACCTGGGCAAGTACACCTTTGCCGACGTGGCGTCCTACCGCCTGGGGCAAACCCAGATTCGCTCGCTGTCCGCTTGCGGTTCGCTGGTGGTGGTGGCGTTCTACCTGATCGCGCAAATGGTGGGTGCCGGTAAACTGATTCAGCTGCTGTTCGGTCTCGACTATCACGTTGCGGTGATCCTGGTCGGTATCCTGATGTGCCTGTACGTGCTGTTCGGCGGCATGCTGGCGACTACCTGGGTGCAGATCATCAAGGCGGTGCTGTTGCTGTCCGGTGCCTCGTTCATGGCGCTGATGGTGATGAAACACGTCAACTTCGACTTCAACGCGCTGTTCTCCGAGGCGATCAAGGTTCACCCTAAAGGTGAAGCGATCATGAGCCCGGGCGGCTTGGTGAAAGATCCGATCTCGGCGTTCTCCCTTGGTCTGGCGCTGATGTTCGGTACCGCTGGCCTGCCGCACATCCTGATGCGCTTCTTCACCGTGAGCGACGCTAAAGAAGCACGTAAAAGCGTGCTGTATGCAACCGGCTTCATTGGCTACTTCTACATCCTGACCTTCATCATCGGCTTCGGCGCGATCCTGCTGGTCAGCACCAACCCGGCCTTCAAAGATGCGGCCGGCGCGCTATTGGGCGGCAACAACATGGCGGCGGTGCACCTGGCCAACGCGGTCGGGGGCAGTATCTTCCTGGGCTTCATCTCGGCGGTGGCGTTCGCAACCATCCTGGCGGTGGTAGCTGGTCTGACCCTGGCCGGCGCATCGGCGGTGTCTCATGACCTGTATGCCAGTGTGATCAAGAAGGGCAAGGCCAACGAGAAGGACGAGATCCGCGTCTCTAAAATCACCACCATCGCTCTGGCGGTGCTGGCGATCGGCCTGGGCATTCTGTTCGAGAAGCAGAACATCGCGTTCATGGTGGGCCTGGCGTTCTCCATCGCGGCGAGCTGCAACTTCCCGGTGCTGCTGCTTTCGATGTACTGGAAGAAGCTGACGACTCGCGGTGCGATGATCGGCGGCTGGCTGGGTCTGGTCAGTGCTGTTGGCTTGATGGTGCTGGGGCCAACCATCTGGGTGCAGATCCTCGGTCACGAGAAGGCGATCTTCCCGTATGAATACCCGGCGCTGTTCTCTATGGCCATTGCGTTTGTCGGGATCTGGTTCTTCTCGATCACTGACAAGTCCGCCGAGGGCGTGAACGAGCGGGCGCTGTTCTTCCCGCAGTTTGTTCGTTCGCAGACCGGGTTGGGGGCGAGTGGGGCGGTTTCGCACTAAGGCTTCTATATATAAGCCGCGCTAAAACGAATGCCCCGGTCGAGAGATCGGGGCATTTTTTATTGGGCGGTTATCGCACTCTGTTCGGCTTGCTCGCGAAGGCGGCCTGATAGCCGACCGTGCTCTTTGATGGTGTACATATCCGTTTCTGCGGTAACGCCGGCTGGCGGTTTCGCTCTTACAGCGAGTCCCTTTTCCAAACGCCGAAAAGGAACCAAAAGGCTTTGCCCCTCCATTCGGTGCCTCGCCTAGGCTCGGCATGCCATAACGAAGGCATTGCTCCGGGGGCCCGCCGCCATCGGCCATCCATGGCCGGGGGCGGCTACCGAGGCATCCTTGCCGCGGTGCCCCCTGCGCAATACCTGCGTTCGGCCTCTGGGAAAGGGGCAACAGATCACGATCAAGATCAAAAGCCAAAGCCAAAGCCAAAGCCAAAGCAACGGCAAGATCAACAGCTTCGCGAGCAAGCCCGCTCCCACAGTTGGACTGGGTACATCCGGGGAAAATTGGTCGGCTGACAGGCGCCATCGCAGCGATGCGGCGACCCGACAAGCCCGCTCCCAAAAAAAATCAGAGCATATCCGCTCTGCTTTTCACCACTCAACAGGCCGAGCGTTAGCTCGCCTGCAGCTTTTGATTTTGACGCACCGCCCCCTCGAGAGGCCGAGTGGAGGTTCTGCGCAGTGGGCAACCCGGCATGGATGCCGGGTTAGCCGCCCCCGGCCATGGATGGCCGATGGCGGCGGGCCCACGGAGCAGGACCGGAGCGAGGGTATGCCGAGCCTAGGCGAGGCACCGAACGACAGGGGCAGAAGCGCTTTGGTTACTTTCGCGCTTTTCGAAAGTGACCCGCTGTAAGAGCGGAACCGCCAGCCGGCGCAACCGAAGAAACGGATATGGACACAACCATAGAGCCCGGTCGGCCCTCAGGCCGCCGCGTCATTCAACGTCAGGCACAAACAAAAACGGCCCCTATCCAATAGAGGCCGTTCCCGGTACAGCTCAAGACATTATCGCAAGACAGGTCTTATTCGCGGTCTTCCAGCTTGGTGATATCACGCGACTCGTAGCCGGTGTACAACTGGCGCGGGCGGCCGATCTTGTACGGGCTGGAGAGCATTTCTTTCCAGTGGGAAATCCAGCCGACGGTCCGCGCCAGCGCGAAGATCACGGTGAACATGCTGGTCGGAATGCCGATCGCCTTGAGGATAATCCCCGAATAAAAGTCGACGTTCGGGTACAGCGAACGCTCGATGAAATACGGATCGGTCAGGGCGATCTCTTCCAGGCGCATGGCCAGTTCGAGTTGCGGATCGTTGGTGATGCCCAGCTCTTTCAGTACTTCGTCGCAGGTTTGCTTCATGACGGTGGCGCGTGGGTCGCGGTTTTTGTAAACCCGGTGACCGAAGCCCATCAATTTGAACGGATCGTTCTTGTCCTTGGCCTTGGCGATGTACTTGTCGATGTTCGAAACATCGCCAATCTCGTCAAGCATGGTCAGAACGGCTTCGTTCGCACCGCCGTGGGCAGGGCCCCACAGTGCAGCGATACCGGCGGCGATACAGGCGAACGGGTTGGCACCCGACGAACCGGCCAGACGTACGGTAGAAGTCGATGCGTTCTGCTCGTGGTCGGCATGGAGGATGAAGATCCGGTCCATGGCCTTGGCGAGTACCGGGCTGATCGGTTTGATCTCGCACGGGGTGTTGAACATCATGTGCAGGAAGTTTTCCGCGTACGACAGGTCGTTGCGCGGGTACATCATGGGTTGGCCCATGGAGTACTTGTAAACCATTGCGGCCAGGGTCGGCATCTTGGCAACCAGGCGGATCGCGGAGATTTCGCGATGCTGCGGGTTATTGATGTCGAGGGAGTCGTGGTAGAAGGCCGAGAGGGCGCCAACTACGCCGCACATGACGGCCATCGGGTGGGCGTCGCGACGGAAGCCGTTGAAGAAGGTCTTCAATTGCTCGTGAACCATGGTGTGGTTCTTCACGGTGCCTACGAACTGGGCCTTCTGTTCTGCGGTCGGCAATTCGCCGTTGAGCAGCAGATAGCAGGTTTCCAGGTAGTCCGACTTTTCAGCCAGCTGTTCGATCGGGTAGCCGCGGTGCAGCAGAATGCCGTTGTCGCCGTCGATGTAGGTGATCTTCGACTCGCACGAGGCAGTCGACATGAAACCAGGGTCAAAGGTGAAACGGCCCGTGGCCGTCAGGCCCCGAACGTCGATAACATCGGGACCAACGGTGCCGGTTAAAATGGGCAGCTCGACGGGGGCTGCGCCCTCGATGATCAACTGCGCTTTTTTGTCAGCCATGTGGCCTCCTATTTATGCTTGAAATCATCAGACAGACCCCCCACGCAGGGCCCGCACCACTATAGTGAGATAAATTCGAATGTCAATTTGCCTAAAGTCTTGCTCCAGAAGGCTTTAACCGGACTTTTTCCTCGAAATTGCCTGCCATTTACGCCTTTTATCTCACTTGTGCAATCAGCTATTAGGGGAAGGCGAACGCGTTGTCATTAGTAGCCTAACTGTCTATACTCGGCCACCGACCGCCAGGGGCTTTTGGGCCTGCTTTATTGGGGGTCGCATCCCTGGGTGGTGGTTACCTGACCAGTGCACTCCCCAACAACTTTGCCCTGATTGTTAGGGGCTCTTCAGTGTGAAAAAAAGCCGTGAAAAGCCAACGACCTGTAAACCTAGACCTAAGGACCATCAAACTCCCCATCACCGGCGTTACGTCGTTTCTTCACCGTGTTTCCGGCATCATCCTCTTCCTGGGCCTTGGCTTCATGCTGTATGCATTGGGCAAGTCTCTGGGTTCCGAGGAAGGTTTTGCCGACGTGAAGGCATGCTTGACCAGTCCGCTGGCCAAGTTCGTAGCATGGGGCCTCCTGTCCGCTCTTCTGTATCACCTGGTAGCCGGTGTGCGCCACTTGATTATGGATATGGGCATCGGTGAGACGCTGGAAGGCGGCAAGCTGGGCTCGCAAATCATTATCGCCGTGTCTGCGGTGTTGATCGTTCTGGCGGGAGTTTGGATATGGTAACCAGCGTTACGAACCTGTCGCGTTCGGGCCTCTATGACTGGATGGCACAGCGTGTGTCTGCGGTCGTTCTCGCGGCTTATTTCATCTTCCTGATCGGATACCTCGTTGCGAATCCTGGCATTGGCTACACCCAATGGCACGAACTGTTCGCAAGCAACTGGATGCGTATCTTCAGTCTGCTGGCCCTTGTGGCCCTGGGCGCTCACGCCTGGGTCGGCATGTGGACCATCGCGACTGACTACCTGACGCCGATGGCGCTGGGCAAGTCCGCGACTGCAGTACGTTTCCTTTTCCAGGCAGTATGCGGCGTTGCGATGTTCGCTTACTTCGTCTGGGGTGTGCAGATTCTCTGGGGTATCTGATCCATGGCTAACATTCCAACGATTTCTTTCGACGCCATCATTATTGGTGGTGGCGGTGCCGGCATGCGCGCAGCGCTGCAGCTGGCACAGGGCGGTCACAAGACTGCCGTGATCACCAAGGTTTTCCCGACTCGTTCGCATACCGTGTCGGCCCAGGGCGGCATCACTTGCGCCATTGCGTCTGCCGATCCGAACGATGACTGGCGCTGGCACATGTACGATACCGTCAAGGGTTCCGACTATATCGGTGACCAGGACGCTATCGAATACATGTGTCAGGAAGGTCCTGCCGCCGTATACGAGTTGGACCATATGGGTATGCCGTTCTCGCGTACCGAACAAGGTCGTATCTATCAGCGTCCGTTCGGTGGTCAGTCCAAGGACTACGGTAAAGGTGGCCAGGCCGCCCGAACCTGCGCCGCTTCCGACCGTACCGGTCACGCGCTGCTGCACACCCTTTATCAGGGCAACCTGAAAGCTGGCACCACGTTCCTGAACGAGTACTACGCTGTTGATCTGGTGAAAAACCAGGAAGGCGCATTCGTCGGCGTGATTGCCATCTGCATCGAAACCGGTGAAACCACCTACATCCGTGCCAAGGCCACTGTATTGGCCACCGGCGGTGCAGGTCGTATCTACGCTTCGACCACCAACGCCCTGATCAACACCGGTGACGGCGTTGGTATGGCGCTGCGTGCCGGCGTACCGGTACAAGATATCGAAATGTGGCAGTTCCACCCGACCGGCATCGCCGGCGCCGGTGTTCTGGTTACTGAAGGTTGCCGTGGTGAAGGTGGTTACCTGATCAACAAGCACGGCGAGCGTTTCATGGAGCGTTATGCTCCGAACGCCAAAGACCTTGCCGGTCGTGACGTTGTTGCCCGTTCGATGGTTAAAGAAATCATTGCCGGTAACGGTTGCGGTCCGAATGGCGACCACGTAATGCTCAAACTCGACCACCTGGGCGAGGAAGTGCTGCACAGCCGTCTGCCAGGCATCTGCGAACTGTCCAAGACTTTCGCACACGTTGACCCTGTTGTTGCTCCGGTTCCGGTTGTTCCGACCTGCCACTATATGATGGGCGGCGTTCCGACCAACATTCACGGTCAGGCAATCACCCAGAACGACGAAGGCGTAGACGAAATCATCCCTGGCCTGTTCGCAGTGGGTGAAGTGGCGTGCGTATCGGTTCACGGCGCCAACCGTCTGGGCGGCAACTCGCTGCTCGACCTGGTGGTATTCGGCCGCGCTGCCGGCCTGCACCTGGAAAAAGCGCTGACCGACGGTATCGAATACGATGAGGCCACCGACGCTGACATCACCGCGGCCCTGGCACGTCTGTCCGCTTTGAACGAGCGTACCGAAGGTGAAGACGTGGCAACCCTGCGTCGCGAACTGCAAAACTGCATGCAGAACTACTTCGGTGTGTTCCGCACCGGCGAATACATGCAGAAGGGTATTGCTCAGCTGGCTGATCTGCGTGGCCGTATCGCCAACGTCAAGATCAACGACAAGAGCCAGGCGTTCAACACCGCGCGTATCGAAGCGCTGGAACTGCAGAACCTGCTGGAAGTGGCCGAAGCCACTGCCATCGCTGCAGAAGTACGCAAAGAGTCCCGCGGTGCTCACGCCCGTGAAGACTTCGAAGACCGTGACGACGAAAACTGGCTGTGCCACACCCTGTACTTCCCGGGTGACAAGCGCGTGACCAAGCGTGCTGTGAACTTCTCGCCGAAGACTGTTCCGACTTTTGAACCTAAGATTCGGACTTATTAAGGGTGGCCGCCATGTTGCAAGTCAGTGTTTATCGTTACAACCCTGATCAGGACGCTGCGCCGTTCATGCAGGAATTCCAGGTTGATACCGGTGGTAAAGACCTGATGGTGCTGGACGTGCTGGCCCTGATCAAAGAGCAGGACGAAGGTTTTTCCTATCGTCGCTCTTGCCGTGAAGGTGTTTGCGGTTCCGACGGCATGAACATCAACGGCAAGAACGGTCTGGCATGCATCACGCCGCTGTCTGCCGTCGTAAAACGTAACAAGCTGATCGTTCGTCCGTTGCCAGGTTTGCCGGTTATCCGTGACCTGGTCGTCGATATGAGCATCTTCTACAAGCAATACGAAAAGGTTAAGCCATACCTGCAGAACGACACGCCGGCTCCGGCCATCGAGCGTCTGCAGTCCCCTGAAGAGCGTGAAAAGCTCGACGGTCTGTACGAGTGCATCCTGTGCGCTTGCTGCTCGACTTCGTGCCCGTCCTTCTGGTGGAACCCGGACAAGTTCCTGGGTCCGGCTGCTCTGCTGCAAGCCTATCGCTTCCTGGCAGACAGCCGCGACAACAAGACATCCGAGCGTCTGGCTTCGCTGGATGACCCGTTCAGCGTATTCCGCTGCCGGGGCATCATGAACTGCGTCAACGTTTGTCCGAAAGGCCTGAACCCGACTAAGGCCATCGGTCACATTCGTAACATGCTGCTGCAAAGCGGCGTGTGATTCAGCTGCTGTACCCGTAGGACCGCTGTACCCGTAGATGCTACGGCGCAGGCTTCAACCGGCGCCGTAGTTTTAACCTGAGCAGCAGCTTATAAGGCTGCGGCTCTTATTTTGAAGAAATGAGACAAGCAGGGGCATCCGGGCTGGTACCCGGACTATCAGCGTGATCCTAAGTGGCTTGTTTTAGTCGCTGCATTCGGACTTCTGCAAGTTTTCTCGGTGTCGACGCCGGTGGTGTTCCCCTAACCGAGGGTGACCAAGCATGCAAGAAAGCGTGATGCAGCGCATGTGGAACAGCGCCTACCTATCCGGTAGTAACGCTGCCTATGTGGAAGAGCTCTACGAGCTCTACCTGCACGACCCTAACGCTGTGCCAGAAGAGTGGCGCACCTACTTCCAGAAGTTGCCTGCTGATGGCAACACTGCCACCGATGTTTCGCACTCCACAATTCGCGATCATTTCGTCTTGCTGGCAAAGAACCAGCGCCGCGCCCAACCGGTTTCCGCCGGCAGCGTGAGCAGTGAGCACGAGAAGAAGCAAGTTGAAGTGCTGCGATTGATCCAGGCCTACCGTATGCGTGGCCACCAGGCAGCCCAGCTTGACCCGCTGGGGCTGTGGCAGCGTCCTGCACCTGCAGACCTGTCAATCAATCATTACGGCTTGACCAATGCCGATCTTGATACGACCTTCCGTGCCGGCGACCTGTTCATCGGCAAAGAGGAGGCGAGCCTACGCGAAATTCACGAAGCGTTGCAGCAGACATATTGCCGCACCATCGGCGCTGAATTTACGCATATCACCGATTCCGAGCAGCGCCAGTGGTTCCAGCAGCGTCTGGAAAGCGTGCGCGGCCGTCCGACGTACTCCGTCGACATCAAGAGCCACCTGCTTGAGCGCGTCACCGCCGGCGAAGGCCTGGAAAAATACCTCGGGACCAAATACCCGGGTACCAAGCGTTTCGGTCTGGAAGGCGGCGAGAGCCTGATTCCGATGCTCGACGAGCTGATCCAGCGTTCCGGTTCCTACGGCACCAAGGAAATCGTGATCGGCATGGCCCACCGTGGTCGTCTGAACGTACTGGTCAATACCTTCGGCAAGAACCCGCGCGAGCTGTTCGACGAGTTCGAAGGCAAGAAGAAGGTCGAGCTGGGGTCCGGTGACGTTAAATATCACCAGGGCTTCTCGTCCAACGTGATGACCACCGGCGGTGAAGTTCACCTGGCCATGGCGTTCAACCCTTCTCACCTGGAAATCGTTTCCCCGGTGGTCGAGGGTTCGGTTCGCGCCCGTCAGGATCGTCGTAACGACCCTACCGGCGAGAAGGTTCTGCCGATCTCCATCCACGGTGACGCGGCATTCGCCGGTCAGGGTGTGGTGATGGAAACCTTCCAGATGTCGCAGACCCGCGGTTTCAAGACCGGCGGCACCGTGCACATCGTGATCAACAACCAGGTCGGTTTCACCATCAGCAACCCGCTGGACTCGCGCTCCACCGAGTACGCGACCGACGTTGCGAAGATGATCCAGGCGCCGATCCTCCATGTAAATGGTGATGATCCGGAAGCCGTGTTGTTCGTGACCCAGCTGGCCATCGACTACCGCATGCAGTTCAAGCGTGACGTGGTGATCGACCTGGTCTGCTACCGCCGTCGCGGCCACAACGAGGCCGACGAGCCTAGCGGCACCCAGCCAATTATGTATCAGCAGATCACCAAACAGCGCACCACCCGTGAGCTGTATGCCGATCGTCTGACCCAGGGCGGTGTGCTGGACGCAGAACGTGTTCAGGCGAAAGTCGACGAATACCGCAATGCGCTGGACAACGGTCTGCATGTTGTAAAAAGCCTGGTCAAAGAGCCGAACAAAGAGTTGTTCGTGGACTGGCGTCCGTATCTGGGCCACGCCTGGACCGCGCGTCACGACACTCGCTTCGATCTGAAAACCTTGCAGGAACTGTCCGCCAAGCTGCTGGAAATTCCAGAAGGCTTCGTGGTTCAGCGCCAAGTCTCGAAAATCTACGAAGACCGTCAGAAAATGCAAGCCGGCGGCCTGCCGATCAACTGGGGTTACGCCGAAACCATGGCGTACGCGACCCTGGCGTTCGAAGGTCACCCGATTCGCATGACGGGTCAGGACATCGGTCGCGGTACGTTCTCGCACCGTCACGCTGTCTTGCACAACCAGAAAGACGCGGGTACCTACGTCCCGCTGCAAAACCTGTACAAGGGCCAGCCACGTTTCGACCTGTACGATTCGTTCCTGTCCGAAGAAGCCGTGCTGGCGTTCGAATACGGTTACTCGACCACCACGCCTGAGGCGCTGGTGATCTGGGAAGCCCAGTTCGGCGACTTCGCCAACGGTGCCCAAGTGGTTATCGACCAGTTCATCACCAGTGGCGAGCACAAGTGGGGTCGTCTCTGCGGTCTGACCATGCTGCTGCCGCACGGTTATGAAGGTCAGGGTCCAGAGCACTCTTCGGCTCGTCTGGAGCGTTACCTGCAGCTGTGCGCCGAGCACAATATTCAGGTCGCCGTTCCGACTACGCCGGCTCAGATCTACCACTTGCTGCGTCGTCAGGTGATTCGCCCGCTGCGCAAGCCGTTGATCGTTCTGACTCCGAAGTCGCTGCTGCGTCACAAACTGGCCATCTCGACTCTGGAAGATCTGGCCGAAGGTTCGTTCCAGACCGTTATCCCGGAAATCGATGCCCTGGACCCGAAAAAGGTCGAGCGCGTTGTTCTGTGTAGCGGCAAGGTCTACTACGACCTGCTGGAAAAACGCCGTGCCGAAGGTCGTGATGACATCGCCATCGTGCGTATCGAGCAGCTGTACCCATTCCCTGAGGACGACTTGAACGAAGTCCTGGCTCCGTACACCAACCTCAAACATATCGTTTGGTGTCAGGAAGAGCCGATGAACCAGGGGGCCTGGTACTGCAGCCAACACCACATGCGCCGCATCGTTGGCAATCACGACAAGTCTCTCGTACTCGAGTACGCGGGCCGTGATGCTTCTGCTGCCCCTGCTTGTGGTTATGCATCGATGCACGCTGAGCAGCAGGAACAACTGCTGCAAGACGCCTTTACTGTTTAACGCCTTCGCGCACCTGAAACCGAATTTAAGGACCCACAGATAATGGCTATCGAAATCAAAGCCCCCACTTTCCCGGAATCGGTTGCCGATGGCACCGTTGCCACCTGGCACAAAAAACCGGGCGACGCCGTCAAGCGTGACGAACTGATCGTCGACATCGAAACTGACAAAGTCGTACTGGAAGTGTTGGCTACCGCTGACGGCGTGCTGGGCGCTATCGTCAAGAACGAAGGCGACACCGTTCTGTCCGACGAAGTTCTGGGCTCCATCGGTGAGGGCAGTGCTGCTGCCGCTCCAGCCGCCGCTGCTGCACCTGCTGCCGCTGCCGCTGCTCCTGCCGAAGCGGGCGAAGACGATCCTGTTGCTGCACCGGCTGCTCGCAAGCTGGCTGAAGAAAACGGCATCAACATCGCTTCCGTTGCCGGCACTGGCAAAGGCGGTCGTGTGACCAAGGAAGACGTGGTAGCAGCTGTTGCCGCCAAGAAAGCCGCTCCGGCTGCCGCGCCTGCCAAGGCTGCTGCGCCTGCCGCTGCTGCTCCAGTGTTCGCTGCCGGCGATCGCATCGAGAAGCGCGTACCGATGACCCGCGTGCGGGCCACCGTTGCCAAGCGTCTGGTTGAAGCTCAATCGAACATGGCAATGCTGACCACTTTCAACGAAGTCGACATGACCGAAGTCATGGCGTTGCGTTCGAAGTACAAGGATCTCTTTGAGAAGAGCCATAACGGTGTGCGCCTGGGCTTCATGTCGTTCTTCGTCAAGGCTGCCACCGAAGCGCTGAAACGCTTCCCGGCTGTCAACGCGTCGATCGACGGTGCCGACATCGTTTACCACGGCTACGCTGACGTCGGTGTTGCTGTTTCCAGCGACCGCGGTCTGGTTGTACCGGTTCTGCGTAACGCCGAACTGATGAGCCTGGCTGAAATCGAAGGCGGCATCGCCACCTTCGGCAAGAAGGCTCGTGACGGCAAGCTGTCGATGGACGAAATGACCGGTGGTACGTTCACCATCACCAACGGTGGTACTTTCGGTTCGATGATGTCGACCCCGATCGTCAACCCGCCACAAGCGGCCATCCTGGGCATGCACAACATTCTGCAGCGTCCTATGGCGATCAACGGTCAAGTCGTTATCCGTCCGATGATGTACCTCGCTCTGTCCTACGATCACCGTTTGATCGACGGCAAAGAAGCTGTGACCTTCCTGGTTACCATCAAGAACCTGCTGGAAGACCCGGCTCGTTTGCTGCTGGATATCTGATTTCGTTGCACGGGCCGCTCAGCGATGGGCGGCCCTTCTGTAATGACCAGCTTCGTCCCACGACGGTCCCCAAAAGGGGCCGTCCGGTTTGATTCGAGAAGGAATGACACATGACTCAGAAATTCGACGTGGTAGTGATTGGCGCGGGCCCTGGCGGCTACGTGGCTGCCATTAAAGCAGCGCAACTGGGCCTCTCCACTGCCTGCATCGAGAAATACACCGACAAGGAAGGCAAACTGGCCCTCGGCGGTACTTGCCTGAACGTCGGCTGCATTCCATCCAAGGCGCTGCTGGACAGCTCCTGGAAGTTCCACGAAGCCCAAGATGGCTTCGCGATCCACGGTATCAATCACGCTGGCGTGACCATGGACGTGCCAGCAATGGTCGGCCGTAAAGCCAACATCGTCAAAGGCCTGACCTCGGGTGTTGCGACCCTGTTCAAGGCAAACGGTGTGACCTCGATCCAGGGCCACGGCAAACTGCTGGCCGGCAAGAAAGTCGAAGTCACCAAGCCTGACGGTTCGGTAGAAATCATTGAAGCCGAGAACGTGATTCTGGCTCCAGGTTCGCGTCCGATCGACATTCCACCGGCTCCGGTCGACCAGAATGTGATCGTCGATTCCACCGGCGCGCTGGAATTCCAATCGGTTCCAAAACGTCTGGGCGTGATTGGCGCTGGCGTGATCGGTCTGGAACTGGGTTCGGTCTGGTCCCGTCTGGGCGCAGAAGTTACCGTTCTCGAAGCGCTGGACACCTTCCTGATGGCCGCTGACGCTGCCGTTTCCAAGGAAGCGCTGAAAACCCTGACCAAACAAGGTCTGGACATCAAGCTGGGCGCTCGCGTTACCGGTTCCAAAGTGAACGGCGACGAAGTCGTTGTGAACTACACCGATGCCAACGGCGAACAGAACATCACGTTCGACAAGTTGATCGTAGCCGTTGGTCGCCGTCCGGTGACCACTGATCTGCTGGCTGCTGATTGCGGCGTGACCCTGGACGAGCGCGGTTTCGTGCACGTTGACGATCACTGCGCCACCACCGTACCGGGCGTTTACGCCATCGGTGACGTGGTTCGCGGCATGATGCTGGCACACAAAGCCTCGGAAGAGGGCATCATGGTCGTTGAGCGCATCAAGGGCCACAAAGCCCAGATGAACTATGATTTGATCCCGTCAGTTATTTATACTCACCCGGAAATCGCGTGGGTCGGCAAAACCGAGCAGACCTTGAAGGCTGAAGGCGTTGAAGTTAACGTTGGCACCTTCCCGTTCGCAGCCAGTGGCCGTGCCATGGCAGCCAACGACACCGGCGGTTTCGTGAAAGTCATTGCTGATGCCAAGACTGACCGCGTATTGGGCGTCCACGTGATTGGCCCGAGCGCTGCAGAACTGGTTCAGCAGGGCGCGATCGGTATGGAATTCGGCACCAGCGCTGAAGACCTGGGCATGATGGTTTTCTCCCATCCGACCCTGTCTGAAGCCTTGCACGAAGCAGCTTTGGCTGTGAATGGCGGCGCCATCCACATCGCCAACCGCAAGAAGCGTTAAGACAATAAGAAACCACGGCGGTACGGCCCGTCGTGAGCCTTGCATGCAAGACTCACCGCGGAATGTCCGCTGGACGCAGTCTTGCGTAGCTCAGCTACGCAAGCAGCAGTCACAGGTGGTGCGGCACTTCAACTAGTGCAGCACCGAATGCGCAGTACCTAACGAAGACGGTAATAAGCATGAATCTTCACGAGTATCAGGGTAAGCAGCTGTTCGCTGAGTACGGCCTGCCAGTTTCCACCGGCTACGCAGTAGACACCCCGGAAGCAGCAGCAGAAGCTTGCGACAAAATCGGCGGCACCGAGTGGGTTGTCAAAGCCCAGGTCCACGCTGGTGGTCGCGGTAAAGCGGGCGGCGTAAAGCTGGTTCGCAGCAAAGAAGACGCCAAAGCATTCGCTCAACAGTGGTTGGGCAAGCGTCTGGTGACTTACCAGACTGATGCCAATGGTCAGCCAGTCACCAAGATCCTGGTTGAATCGTGCACTGATATCGCTAAAGAGCTGTACCTGGGCGCTGTCGTTGACCGTTCGAGCCGTCGCATCGTGTTCATGGCTTCCACCGAAGGTGGCGTGGACATCGAGAAAATCGCTCACGACACCCCTGAAAAAATCCTCAAGGCCACTATCGATCCACTGGTTGGCGCTCAGCCATTCCAGGGTCGCGAGCTGGCATTCCAGCTGGGTCTGGAAGGCAAGCAAGTTGCTCAGTTCGCCAAGATCTTCGTAGGTCTGGCCAAGCTGTTCAAGGATCACGACTTGGCTCTGCTGGAAGTGAACCCGCTGGTGATCAAGGCTGACGGCGATCTGCATTGCCTCGACGCCAAGATCAACATCGACGCCAACGCCATGTACCGTCAGCCTAAGCTGAAGACTTTCCACGATCCGTCGCAAGACGATCCGCGCGAAGCGCACGCTGCCAAGTTCGAACTGAACTACGTAGCACTGGAAGGCAACATCGGTTGCATGGTCAACGGTGCTGGCCTGGCCATGGGTACCATGGACATCGTCAACCTGCATGGCGGCAAACCAGCCAACTTCCTCGACGTGGGCGGCGGTGCTACCAAAGAACGCGTTACCGAAGCGTTCAAGATCATCCTGTCCGACACTAACGTCGCTGCAGTATTGGTCAACATCTTCGGCGGCATCGTTCGTTGCGACATGATTGCCGAAGGCATCATCGGTGCTGTGAAAGAAGTCGGCGTGAAAATCCCGGTTGTTGTTCGCCTTGAAGGCAACAACGCTGAGCTGGGCGCTAAAGTACTGGCAGAAAGCGGTTTGAACATCATCGCTGCTACCAGCCTGACCGACGCTGCTCAACAAGTCGTTAAAGCTGCGGAGGGCAAATAATGAGCGTCCTGATCAATAAAGACACCAAAGTTATCTGCCAGGGTATTACCGGTTCGCAAGGTAGTTTCCACACCCAGCAAGCCATCGAATACGGCACCAAGATGGTGGGTGGCGTAACTCCTGGCAAAGGCGGCACCGAGCACCTGGGCCTGCCAGTGTTCAACACCGTGAAAGACGCTGTAGCTGCCACTGGCGCCACCGCCAGCGTGATCTACGTTCCAGCTCCTTTCTGCAAGGACTCCATCCTGGAAGCAGCATTCGGCGGCATCAAGCTGATCGTTTGCATCACTGAAGGCATTCCTACCCTGGACATGCTGGATGCCAAGGTCAAGTGCGACGAACTGGGCGTAGTCCTGATCGGTCCTAACTGCCCAGGCGTGATCACTCCAGGCGAATGCAAGATCGGCATCATGCCAGGTCACATTCACTTGCCAGGCAAGGTCGGTATCGTTTCCCGTTCCGGCACCCTGACCTACGAAGCTGTGAAGCAGACTACTGACGCCGGTTTCGGTCAGTCGACTTGCGTCGGCATCGGTGGTGACCCGATCCCGGGTTCGAACTTCATCGACATCCTGAAGCTGTTCCAGGAAGACCCGAAGACCGAAGCGATCGTAATGATCGGTGAGATCGGCGGTTCGGCTGAAGAAGAAGCGGCTGCCTACATCAAGGCAAACGTGACCAAGCCGGTTGTTTCCTACATCGCTGGTGTGACTGCCCCTGCGGGCAAGCGCATGGGCCATGCTGGCGCAATCATCTCTGGCGGCAAAGGCACTGCAGACGAGAAGTTTGCTGCCCTGGAAGACGCAGGCGTTAAAACCGTGCGTTCGCTGGCAGACATCGGCAAGGCTTTGTCCGAGCTGACCGGTTGGGCGATCAAGTAAGCCTCGCGCTTAACTGACGCTTCACCAAACAAAGGCCACCTTCGGGTGGCCTTTGTCGTTTCCGGGTGATCCAAGGTAGGAAAATTAGGTATGTAAACGCGACATCGAAGTGTCGCGTATCGGATAGTTCGCCCCGTAACAGTGCGTTTGTCGTGCAAATTCGTTAGGCTAGCAGCCATTTTTGCGTCCGCGGCCCACAAGGTAGCAACGCGCTAAACGGGTTAGTCCTATACGGGCCGACAGCATTTCCCTCACCCATAAGGGAAATCCCTCTCTAAATTCCGATTCAGTAGTGTGGTATTTCCTTAATGAAAGTGTTGAAAGGCCAGGACATCCTGGCACTGGGTTTTATGACATTTGCCCTGTTCGTCGGGGCTGGCAACATCATCTTCCCGCCTATCGTCGGTTTGCAGTCCGGGCCTAATGTCTGGATGGCGGCGCTGGGTTTTCTGATCACCGCGGTCGGTCTGCCGGTGATCACCGTTGTCGCCCTGGCCAAGGTCGGTGGTGCGATGGATGCCTTGAGCAGCCCGATCGGTAAAGTCGCCGGTGGCCTGCTGGCAGCCGCGTGCTACCTCGCTGTCGGCCCGTTGTTCGCGACGCCGCGCACCGCGACGGTGTCGTTCGAAGTGGGTCTGGCGCCGTTGACTGGCGAGAGCCCGCTGGCGCTGTTTCTCTATAGCTCGGTGTACTTCCTGCTGGTGTTCTTCATCTCGCTCTATCCGGGCCGTCTGCTGGACACCGTAGGACGTTTCCTTGCACCGTTGAAGATCATCGCCTTGGCCGTTCTCGGCATTGCCGCGTTCGCGTTGCCGGCCGGTGATATCGGCGTGGCCACTCCTGAATATGTCGCAGCACCGTTCTCCCAAGGCTTTATCAATGGTTACCTGACCATGGATACCTTGGGCGCGTTGGTATTCGGCATTGTCATCGTCAATGCGATCCGCTCCCGCGGTGTGGAATCGCCAGCGCTGATCACCCGTTATGCGATCATCGCCGGGCTGATTGCCGGCGTGGGTCTGGCGCTGGTGTACATCAGTCTGTTCCGTCTCGGTTCGGGCAGCCATGAAGTCGCCACCGGTGCTGCCAACGGCGCGGCGGTATTGCACGCGTACGTGCAGCACACATTCGGTTCGCTCGGCAGCGGTTTCCTTGCGGTGCTGATCTCCTTGGCCTGCCTGGTGACAGCGGTTGGTCTGACGTGTGCCTGTGCCGAATACTTCAGCCGTGTACTGCCACTGTCCTACAAGACGCTGGTGATCATCCTGGCAGCGTTCTCCCTGTTGGTGTCCAACCTGGGTCTCACCAAGCTGATTGCGTTCTCGATCCCGGTGCTGACCGCCATCTACCCGCCGTGCATCGCCCTGGTAGCCCTGAGCTTCTGCAAGGACTTCTGGCATGAGCAGGGCCGCATCGTCGGTCCGGTGATGCTGGTGTCGTTCATCTTCGGCCTGATCGATGCGCTCAAGGGTGCTGGTCTGGCTGACTGGATGCCGACTCAGCTGACTCATCTGCCGCTGAGCGAGCAAGGTCTGGCGTGGCTGGTGCCGTCGTTCATGACCCTGGTGGTCGCCGTGGTCTGCGATCGTCTGCTGGGCAAGCGCGCCGAAGCGCTGGCTTAAACTGCTTCATGGCCCGCCACAAGCGGGCCTTGAGTTGTCGTGCACAAAAATAGAAATGCCCCGTATCAATCGATACGGGGCATTTTTTATGGGCAGGATGCGGTGTCTTTTTCCTTGCGCTAACGTCGAAGCACTACCAAATCTAATGTGGGAGCGGGCTTGCTCGCGAAGACGGCTTATCATTCGACATTGATGTCGACTGACCCACCGCCTTCGCGAGCAAGCCCGCTCCCACAGGGTTTCAGTTCCCCGCAAACACATCACAAGGACCTGCATGTCGTTCATCCACGCCAATCTGATCCACATCCTCGCCGCGCTCTGGTTTGTCGTCTGCTGGGGCGGTTACACCCGTTACGCCTCATGGAAGGGCCGCGACACTGCGTGCCTGGCCAGCGTGCTGCACCTGTATCGCGAAGACTGGATGCGCCGCATGCTGTTGCGCGACAATCGCATTGCCGATGCCAGCGTGATCGGTAACCTGGAGCGCAATGCCTCGTTCTTCGCCTCCAGTACGCTGATTATCCTGGCCGGTATTCTCACGGTGTTGGGTGCGTCCGACAGAGCCGTTTCGTTGCTGGCGGATATCCCGATGGTGCAACAGGCTTCCCAAGGGATGTCAGAGATCAAGTTGTTGTGCCTGGCGCTGGTATTTGTCTATGCGTTCTTTACGTTCAGCTGGTGCATGCGTCAGTACAACTTTGCGGCGATTCTCGTGGGCTCGGCGCCGATGATCGGCGAGCGCCATGTGTCCGAGCAAGAGCGTAAAGCCTTCGCTTCCCGAGCCGCCCGTGTCATCTCCATGGCGGCCAACCAGTTCAACTTCGGTCTGCGTTCCTATTACTTCGGCATGACCATGCTGGCGTGGTTCGTCAGCCCCTGGTTGTTCATGTTGATGAGTGCCGGCGTCGTGCTGGTGTTGTATCGCCGCGAGTTTCACTCCGACGTTCTTGATGTGATGGTCTATACCCCTACAGAGGCGCCATTGCCTGAAGCAAACAAGGAGGCTGCTTGATGAGTATTCCGTTCTGGTGTGTGTTGATCAGCGCATTGTTGATTTACGTGGCAAAGATTCCGGTGGCCAAAGCCATGAACGAGCAGGGCGGTTACGACAATCACCTGCCGCGTCAGCAACAGGCCCAACTAACCGGTTTCGGCGCCCGCGCATTGGCGGCCCATCAGAACAGTTTCGAGGCGTTCATATTGTTTGCGGTAGGGGTGTTGATGGCGCACACCACGCAGACGGCGGGGTGGCTGATCGATACGCTGGCAATCATCTTCGTGATCACACGCATCATTTACTTGTTGTGCTATTGGGGAGATCTGGCCTGGCAGCGCAGTCTGGTGTGGTTCGTGGGTTTAGTGTGTTCGTTGTTGCTGATGATTAGTCCGACTTTTAGGACGATTTTGATCTAATACTGCATTGCAAACAAAAGCCGCAGATAAAAGAAAACCCGCACTTGGCGGGTTTTCTTTTATCACTAAAAACGCTTTTAGTTTTTAGGTGCTTCTGGCGCGGCTTCTTTTGTCGCAGCTTCGTTCGATTCGGCCTGAGCTTTGGCAGCTTCGGCGTTTTCTTTTGCTGCGTCGTTCACTTTATCCTGAGCTTCGCTCATTTTTTCCTGAGCTTGCTCGGCATGTTGGTTAGCATCTTGAGCTTTGTCCTCGGATTTTTTATCGCAAGCAGCGAGACCGAGGGAAGCGGTCAACATCAAGGCAATAGCTAAAGTCTTACGCATGGGGTGTTTCTCCTTATGGAAAATATCTACTGGCCTTTCGAGCACAGCGAATAGGGTTAAGTTCCTCAATTCGCACAGATATATAAGTTTGTTTTGCTGCGGAACTTTTGCCTTCTAGCCCGCTACTTTGCCCAGACACTAAGAAGAGTTTTATCAAATGGCCGAAAACCCCGTTTTTGAGCGTGCGACGCGATTCCTGTCGGCATTGCGGCATTGTCAGGTGCTTGGTTTGCGTGTTCATAGCGCCAGTAGCGAAGGGCTGACGGTGATTCTGCCGTACAACCCGCAGATCGTCGGCAACCCGCAAACCGGGGTGATTCATGGCGGTGCGCTGACCTCACTGATGGACACTGCCTGCGGTATGGCCACCCTTTGCGTGTTGCCCGAGTTCGAAGTCTGTCCGACGCTCGACTTGCGCATCGACTACATGCATGCCGCCAAGCCGCACAAGGACGTATACGGCTTCGCCCAATGCTACCGAGTGACCACCGACGTGATCTTCGCGCGCGGTTTTGCCTATCAGGACGACCCCGAACAGCCCATCGCCCATGTGGTGGGCACCTTCATGCGCATGGGCAAGAGCATCAAAGGCACCAAAGGTTTTGCCGGTGCCATCGCCGGAGGTGCGAAATGACCGACACGTTCAAGGAACAACTTCAACAGGCTCATGCGCAGGGGGACTACGCTTCGCTGCTGGACCTGATTCCCTACGCCAGACTGATCGGCGTTGAATGCTCGCGGGTGGGGGATGAGCTGCTGTTTCGTCTGCCGGCCAACAAGGACAACATTGGTAATCCTTTATTGCCGGCGATCCATGGCGGGGTGATTGCCGGGTTCATGGAGCTCTCGGCGGCACTGCACCTGCTGATCTTCACCGGTTCGCCCGGCGTGCCGAAGATTATCGACTTTTCCCTCGACTACCTGCGCGCGGGACAGTTTCGCGATACCTGGGCCAGATGCCAGGTGTGTCGTCAGGGGCGCCGGGTGGCAAACGTGGCGATTACCGCCTGGCAAAGCACTGAGGCCGAGCCCATTGCCACGGCCCGCGCTCATTTCAAAATCGAAGAGCCCTTGAAATCCTGATCTCAGCCCCCAACTCTGAGGACAACCCGCCGCCGACCCTCAAGGTCGCGGCCACTGCCATCTGATTGGAGTTTGATGACCATGAGTGTGGAAACTCAAAAGGAAACCCTGGGCTTCCAGACCGAGGTGAAGCAACTGCTGCACCTCATGATCCATTCGCTGTATTCCAACAAGGAAATTTTCCTTCGCGAATTGATCTCGAACGCCTCTGACGCTGTCGACAAATTACGCTTTGAAGCCCTCGCCAAGCCTGAATTGCTGGAAGGCGGCGCTGAACTGAAAATCCGTGTGAGCTTCGACAAAGACGCTAAAACCGTCACCCTCGAAGACAACGGCATCGGCATGAGCCGTGAAGACGCGGTGACCCATCTGGGCACCATCGCCAAGTCCGGCACTGCCGATTTCATGAAGCACTTGTCTGGCGATCAGAAAAAAGACTCGCACCTGATCGGTCAATTCGGTGTCGGTTTCTACTCGGCCTTCATCGTCGCCGATAAAGTTGACGTATTCAGCCGCCGTGCCGGCCTCGCTGCCAGCGAAGGCGTGCACTGGTCGTCCAAGGGCGAAGGCGAGTTCGAAATTTCTACTGTCGAGAAAGCCGACCGTGGTACTCGCATCGTTCTGCACCTGAAGTCCGCGGAAGACGAATTCGCCGATGGCTGGCGTCTGCGCAACATCATCAAGAAGTACTCCGACCACATCGCCTTGCCGATCGAGTTGCCGAAAGAAGTGGCAGCCGTTGAAGGCGAAGACAAGCCTGCCGTTGAATGGGAAACCGTCAACCGCGCCAGCGCCCTGTGGACTCGTCCTCGCACTGAAGTAAAAGACGAGGAATACCAGGAGTTCTACAAACACGTCGCTCACGATTTCGAAAACCCGCTGAGCTGGAGCCACAACAAGGTCGAAGGCAAACTTGAGTACACCTCGCTGCTTTATGTACCGACCCGTGCTCCGTTCGACCTGTACCAGCGTGAAGCGCCGAAAGGCCTGAAGCTGTACGTGCAGCGTGTATTCGTCATGGATCAGGCCGAATCGTTCCTGCCGCTGTACCTGCGCTTCATCAAAGGCGTGGTCGACTCCAACGACCTGTCGCTGAACGTGTCGCGGGAAATCCTGCAGAAAGACCCGATCATCGACTCCATGAAGTCGGCGCTGACCAAGCGCGTTCTGGACATGCTGGAAAAACTGGCGAAGAACGAGCCTGAGCAATACAAAGGTTTCTGGAAGAACTTCGGTCAGGTCATGAAAGAAGGCCCGGCAGAAGACTTCGCCAACAAAGAGAAAATCGCCGGCCTGCTGCGTTTCGCGTCCACTCAGGGCGACGACGGCGAGCAGGTTGTAGGTCTGGCCGACTACCTGGCTCGCGCCAAGGAAGGTCAGGACAAGATCTACTACCTGACTGGCGAAACCTACGCGCAAGTCAAAAACAGCCCGCACCTGGAAGTCTTCCGCAAGAAAGGCATCGAAGTGCTGCTGTTGACCGACCGCATCGACGAGTGGCTGATGAGCTACCTCAACGACTTCGACGGCAAGAGCTTTGTCGACGTGGCACGCGGTGACCTGGACCTCGGCAATCTGGATTCGGAAGAAGACAAAAAAGCCGCGGAAGAAGTCGCCAAGTCCAAAGAAGGCCTGGTTGAGCGTCTCAAGACCGCTTTGGGCGACTCCGTTGCTGAAGTGCGGGTTTCCCATCGCCTGACCGATTCCCCGGCGATTTTGGCCATCGGCGAGCAGGACCTGGGCCTGCAAATGCGTCAGATCCTGGAAGCCAGCGGTCAGAAGGTTCCGGATTCGAAGCCGATCTTCGAATTCAACCCGGCTCACCCGCTGATCGAGAAACTCGACAACGAGCAGAGCGACGAGCGCTTCGGCGACCTGTCGCACATTCTGTTCGATCAAGCGGCCCTGGCGGCCGGCGACAGCTTGAAAGACCCGGCCGCTTATGTGCGCCGTCTGAACAAGCTGCTGGTTGAACTGTCAGTTTAACTGCGTTGTAAAAAACCCGCTTCGGCGGGTTTTTTTTTGATCGTTACAGGGGCGTTGGCGGGCTTCGGTGTTTCGGCAGTTCGATCCGCTCACTTTCCCCAGGCACTGTCGGCCAATCCCCGGCCGCCCAACGCCGACGTGCTTCATCGATCAGTGCCGGATCACTGGCCACGAAATTCCAGTTGATCCGTCGCGGCCCATCCAGCGGCGCGCCGCCAAACAGCACGGCATGACAGTCGCTCTCGGCGAACAAGGTCATCTCTTCCCCGACCGGCAATACCACCAGCGAATGCGGCTCCAGCAGCTCGCCATCCAGTTTCGCTTCACCGCTCAGCACATACAGTGCCCGTTCTTCATGCTCGGTGGGAATCAGCAATGTGGTCGCCGTTTGCAGGTTCAATTCGGCGTACAGCGTAGGGGAAAGCACCGGGACTGGCGATTCGAGGCAAAAGCCTGACCCCGCGATCATCCGTATCTTCACGCCCAGGTTATCGCTGACGGGCAGCGTGGCAGCCGGATGGTGGCTGTAGTGTCCCAGGCCGTGCTCACGATCCTTGGGCGACGCCAGCCAGATCTGCAAGCCGTGCATCGTAAAGCCGCTGTCTTTCAAGGGTTCGGGCGTGCGTTCGACGTGGGCAATTTCGCTACCTGCCGTCATCCAGCTGACATCGCCGGCATTCACCACCTGATCGGAGCCGAGGCTGTCCTTGTGCTGGATTTGCCCTTCGAACAGGTAGGTGAGGGTGGACAGGCCGATGTGCGGATGCTGACGGATGTTCATGCCTTTACCCGCCGGGTAACGGGTTTCGAGCATGTGGTCGAAAAACACGAAAGGCCCGACGTTGCGGCATTTGGCTGACGGCAACGGACGAAGAATCGGCTGGCCTTCGACATCTTCGGCGCGGGGGCGGATCACGAGTGGCGTGTTCATGGTGCATTCCAGGCTGAGCGGGTGACGCAGGGAGCATAACCCGCTTGCGCAGCCCTTGCCGCTATTGGCTGAAGGCACCTTCGGACAGATGGGTTTCGATGCTGATGTCGGAAGTGGTCATCAGCTTGTGTACCGGGCAGCGGTCGGCCACGCGGTGCAGCTCGTCACGCTGGGCGTCGGTGAGCACACCCTTGAGCGTGAGTTCGACGTGCAGGGCATATTTGCCTTTCTGCTCTTCGCTGTTGTCGCGCGTGACCTCAACCTCGACGCCCGTCAGCGGGATGTCCTTTTTCTTGGCATACATTTTCAGCGTCAGGGCCTTACAGGCACCCAGAGCTGCGTCGAAGTAGTCGTGTGGTTCAGGCGCGGTGCCTTCGCCGCCCGAGGTTTTCGGCACATCGGCAAAAAGCTCGTGCTCATCGATCTGGACGCTGTGACGAAAACCTTCGGCGGAGACAGTATTGACGGTAACAGTCATGGGAAACCTCGCGGGCAGTGGAAAAGTCATTCGATCAAAAAAGACCGTGAAGTTATAGAGCATTCCTTCAAGTTCGCGTTCCACTTTCTTGCCGGCTGAACCCTGGTTTGCGTGGTGCGGTCTATGTTGCTCATACCGCAGATGCTCATATCCAGGAGAATCCCGTGCCCCCGATCCGCTTGAGCCTCGCCTGGCTGTTGGCGCTGTGCTGCGTTGATGCTTATGCCCGCGAATATGCCTACAGCGATGCGCACCTGCATTACGTCGATTTCTTTCAGGAAACGGCGGGCATGTCGAAATTGCTTACGGCCATGGACGACAATGCCATTGAGCATGTGATGATTTCCGGCATTCCTGTGGCAAAGAAATGGCACGAAGATGAACCCAAGCGCCCACGTTATTACGCCGGCGATGACGCCGATGCCTACTGGTACAGCGCGACCGATGTGATCGTCGCGGCGGCGGTGAATAAGCTGACGCCCGAGCAGCGCCAGCGATTCCACCCGTTTCTGTCTGGCTTCAACCCGAATGACAAAAACTCCGCGGCACACATCCAGCGCATGCTCGACCTCAATCCCGGGCTTTGGCAGGGCATTGGCGAAGTTTTTACCCGTCACGACGATCTGACTGCGCTGACGGCCGGCGACACGCCGCGGGCCAACAATGAGGCGATGACCCGCATCTACCACCTGGCTGCCGAGAATGATTTGCCGGTGATGCTGCATTCCAACATCACCTCCAAGCGTGAAAAAAATCCGCTGTACCTGGCAGAAGTCGAAGAGCCGCTGCGCAATCATCCACACACGCGATTCATTTGGGCTCATGCAGGCACCAGTGCGGAGATTCATCGGCATCAGACTCAGCTGGATTTTCTGTTGCCGACGCTGTCGCGAATGCTCGAGGCTTACCCCAATCTGTTCGTTGACCTGTCCTGGAGCATGCTGACGCCTTACCTGCTGGACGAGCAGGGCAAGCCTCGGGATGAATGGGTGAAGCTGGTGGAGCGCTTTCCGGAGCGCTTCATGCTCGGTTCCGATGTGGTGGGACGTTTCAACAAGCTCGGTAAGGAAATGCGCGGCTTCGATCCGTTTCTTGATGCCTTGCCGGAGGATGTTGCCAGAAAGGTTGCGCGGGATAACTTTTTGGCGATTTTGCCTCGTTCCGTAGGTAAAAGCTGATTTCGCGGCGCGGCCTTCGCGAGCAAGCCCGCTCCCACACTGGATCTCCTGTGTACATAGATGTTGTAAACGACCGAGATCCAGTGTGGGAGCGGGCTTGCTCGCGAAAGCGATAGCTAATTCAACCCATTTGTTGAACCTGTCGCCAAACTCGGACCTGTCATCAATAAGTCATGTCCGTGTCATACGCTCCGGCCATCTCAATCAAGGAGCGCACCATGCACCTCACCCGTTTAGCCGCCCTGGCCACAATGATGTTCGTCAGTGGTCTGGCCAGTGCCGAAGTCCGCGTCGAAGGCCCAGTGGAATACGGCGTGTTTGCTGGCCCGAAAGCCGAACTGCAATCGGGCGAGCGAGTTTTGCGCCGTAGCAATGAACAGATCCAGCAAACTGAAATCGTCCCCGCCAAACTCGGCACCAAGTTCGGTATGCGTTACCAGGCCGGCAAGGTCGCCGAAGACCAACCGCTGACTTTGCTCTATTTCACTCCGGGCATTCGCACTCCGGATGGCGTGCGTCACGACAAACTGGAAGTCACTCAAAAACTGGTACCCGGTGCTCCGCAGGATGTGATGGCATACGAGTTCACCGAAAGCCACGAAGTCGTTCCCGGTGAATGGCGTTTCATGGTGTTCCAGGGCGATCGCCTGCTGGCCCAGCAACGCTTTACCGTGCGCTGATCGCGCTCTCGCCCGGCCAAATGCCAGACGAAAAAAAGCCCCGCGTTTGCGGGGCTTTCATGTTGTTGCAGATCAGCTGCCTTTGACCGTCTTGCCGTTGACCGTACCGTCGAGGAGCATGATGTTGTACTCCTTGCCGTCGGTTTCGACCTGTTGCAAACGGACCAGCAGGTAATCCCAGTCCTTGGCGAACCACAGGACGGTGATGCGCTTGCTTTGTGTCGGGTCGCGCACGCGCTCGACCTTGATCGCATCGATCTGGCCAGCCTTGGTGTCGACTTTCTCCGAACCCAGCACGCGGAAGTCATAGGTATCGACTTCCCCATCATCGACCACCTGATAGCTCATGCTTTTCTTGCCGGCGGCCACGTCATGCTGCAGCGCCAGTTGATAGGTGGACTTGTCGACCATGCCGCGGTTGAGCGGAAGCTTGACGGCGTCACCGCGATCGGTGCCGGTGACCATCTTATTGGTCCAGTCGAAATCCAGATCAGCCTTCTTGGCTTTGCCCAGGCCACCACGTTCGAAGTGGTAGGACTGCGGCAGCAGCGTGTCCTTGTCTAGGGTCAGGGTGCTTTCTTCAGTCAGGCTGGCGATCATCATCGACGCCTTGAAGCTGAGTTTCCAGACGCCGTTGGCTCCCTTGGTCAGGCTGCGTTCGGCGGTGCCGCTCATGGGCAGCTGTTTCCAGTCGGCGGTGTAGCTGGCGGAGAAGGGCTGAAGGTCTGCGGCCTGCGCAAACGGCAGGGCGAGCAGAGCGCAAGCGAAGAGCAGGGCGCGACGCATAAAATCTCCTAGGTTCGAATCAAGTGGCCGCTGGCCGCGAGTAACTGTCCGTCCAGTAAAGCACCTTGTTCACCGAGTGATAAACGGCCTTCGGCAAACCAGCGTACGGCCATCGGGTAGATCAGGTGTTCCTGGGTATGGACTCGCTGCGCCAGACTCTGCGGCGAATCGTGCAACTCTACCGGTATTACTGCCTGTACGACCAGTGGTCCGCCATCGAGTTCCTCGGTGACGAAGTGCACGGAACAGCCGTGTTCAGTGTCGCCGGCCTCCAGCGCGCGCTGATGAGTGTGTAACCCTTTGTATTTGGGCAGCAGCGAGGGATGGATATTGAGCAGGCGACCCTGATAGTGGCGCACGAAGTCAGCGCTGAGAATGCGCATGAAGCCGGCCAGTACCACGAGTTTGGGGTTGAAGGTGTCGATCAGTTCGATCAGCGCGGCATCGAAGGCCTCGCGACCTTCGAAAGCCTTGTGATCCAGGGTGCGGGTGTCGATACCCGCGTCCCTGGCGCGTTGCAGGCCGTAGGCGTCGGCGCGGTTGGAGATCACCGCAGCGATGCGGGCCGGGCTGTCGCCGGTCCGCGTGCTGTCGATCAAGGCCTGCAAGTTACTGCCGGTGCCGGACAACAGCACCACCACATCACAGGTCTGGGACATCAATGAGCCTTGAGGTTCTTCAGTTCAACCTGAGCCGCGCCTTCGGCAGCGGTGGCGATCTGACCGATGACCCAAGGCTGCTCGCCAGCTTCACGCAGTACGTTCAGCGCGGTTTCAACGTGCTCCTGAGCCACGCAGATGACCATGCCGACGCCGCAGTTCAGTACGCGGTGCATTTCGTTTTCATCGACGTTGCCTTTCTCTTGCAGCCAGTCGAACACGGCAGGGCGAGTCCAGCTTGCAACGTCAACCACCGCTTGTGCGCCTTTTGGCAGAACGCGCGGAATGTTGTCCAGCAGGCCACCACCGGTGATGTGGGCCATGGCTTTGACGGCGCCGGTTTCTTTGATCAGCTTGAGCAGCGGCTTCACGTAGATGCGGGTCGGGGCCATCAGCAGGTCGGTCAGCGGTTTGCCGTCAAGCTGAATGTTTTCGATGTCTGCGCCGGACACTTCAATGATCTTGCGGATCAGCGAGTAGCCGTTGGAGTGCGGGCCGGAAGACGGCAGGGCGAGCAGGGCATCGCCGGCAGCGACTTTGGAACCGTCGATGATTTCGGACTTTTCCACGACACCGACGCAGAAGCCGGCCAGGTCGTAGTCTTCGCCTTCGTACATGCCAGGCATTTCAGCGGTTTCGCCGCCGACCAGGGAGCAGCCGGACAGTTCACAGCCAGCGCCGATGCCGGTCACGACCTGGGTCGCGGTTTCGACGTTCAGTTTGCCGGTGGCGTAGTAGTCGAGGAAGAACAGCGGCTCGGCGCCACAGACCACCAGGTCGTTCACGCACATGGCAACCAGGTCGATGCCAATGCTGTCGTGCTTGTTCAGGTTCAGCGCCAGGCGCAGTTTGGTGCCGACGCCGTCAGTGCCCGATACCAGTACCGGTTGTTTGTAACCGGCCGGGATTTCGCAGAGGGCGCCGAAACCGCCCAGGCCGCCCATGACTTCCGGGCGCGCAGTGCGCTTGGCGACGCTCTTGATGCGTTCGACCAATGCTTCACCGGCGTCGATGTCTACACCGGCGTCCTTGTAGCTCAGGGAGGGTTGCTTGCTCATGATCCAGGCCTTTAGGGGGGATTCAGGGGTAACGACCGAGTCCAGTGGGACCGCCGAAACAAACGAAGGCGAGTGCCATCCGCGAATTTCAGGGTGCCCGGCTGTTGCCGGTCTGCGAAGGCGCGCGATTTTATCAGGCTTGAGGGGCAGCGGCCATCCTCGTGCCGACGGGCAGAGGCATATCGCGTTAAAAAAACCGATATTGCCCGTGTTGGTGGCGTCCCGGATGGCTGTATAAGGTATCGACGTTAACCGTCTATCGTTATGACAGTGCGAAAACTTACCGGGATCGGGTGAATGTTTTGCTTGAACGTGTGGTCAACAGACCCCGGTTCAATCATCTTCACGCGGTCTGTTCCAGCCGCTCTTGTCGTCAGGAATCTTTTTATGCGTTTTCTTAAATTCTTGTTCGTGGGCTGTTTATCCATGGTCAGCCTGACCAGTCATGCCGAAACAGTCAAAAGCCTCTATCAAGTGCGCGAACCTGTCAGCAGCCAGACGCCAGAGGAGCGCGATCAGGCGACTCAGCGGGCGCTGGATACGTTGGTGTTGCGCCTGACCGGCGACCCCAAGGCGGCGCAGAGCCCGGGCCTGGCGACCGTGCGCAAAGACCCTCAGCAGATCATCAGCCAGTTCGGTTATGAGGCCGGGCCGCCGCAAGTGCTGAAAGTCGATTTCGATCCGGCCACCACCGAACAGGCCTTGCGGCGTGCCGGGTTGGCCATGTGGGGCAGCAACCGGCCGTCGATTCTCGGTTGGTGGTTGAACGATTCCACTGAAGGTTCAAGCCTGGTCGGCGATGGCCAGGCCAGTGCCACGCCACTGCTTCGAGCGGCGCAACATCGTGGGCTTCCGCTGCGTTTGCCACTGGCGGACCTGAACGAGCAGATTGTCGCCACTGCGCCGAATCTGGAAAGTGCAGACCCGGCACCGCTGCGGGGCGCATCCGACCGTTACAATGCCGACGCCTTGCTGGCGGTGCATGCCCGTGAAGAGGGTGGCCAATGGCAAGCCAAGTGGCGTTTGTGGTTGGGCGATCAGAAAGAAGCCGGTAACGTGCAGGGCGCCGATACCGCCGCGCTGGCCGATGCGGTGATGCTGGCGGTCAGCCAACGCCTGGCGCCGCGTTTTGCCGCCAAGCCGGGTGCGTCGAGCGAGCAATTGCTGGAAGTGCAGGGGATGAGCCTGGAGCGTTATGCGACGCTCGGGCGTTTGCTGGAGCCTTTTGGCGCACGTCTGCAGAGTGTCGACGGCGACCGCGTGCTTTATCGGGTCAACGGCAGCCCCGATCAGCTGCGGGCGCAGTTGTCTTTGGCCAAGTTGCAGGAAATTCCGGCCGGTGAGGCGCCGGCCCCCGCTGCGCCTGTTCAACCCGTGGCGGCTGGCTCGACACCGGTCGCAGCGCCGGCCCCGGCACCGACGCCGCAGTTACGTTTTCGCTGGTAGTTTTTCCTTATATAGAAGCAGGAGTGGTACATGGCCGATACACGGCGTTGGTTCTGGCTCGGTGGGGTGGTCCTGCTTTGCGCGTTTGTTTACCTGTTGCACCCGATCCTGACGCCGTTCCTGGTGGCGCTGTTGCTGGCTTATCTGTTCGACCCGCTGGTGGATCGGCTGGAGAAGTACGGTCTGTCACGGACCTGGGGCGTGGTGGCGGTGTTCGCCTTGTTCACATTGATCGTCACCGCGTTGCTGTTGGTGCTGGTGCCAATGCTCGCCAAGCAGCTGTTCCGTTTGTATGAACTGGCGCCGCAAATGCTCGACTGGTTGCAGCACACCGCCGTGCCGTGGGCCCAATCGAAGATCGGGTTGTCGGACGGCTTCTGGAAGTTCGACAAGCTCAAGGCGGCGTTCAGCGCGCACATGGGCCAGACCACCGATGTGGTCGGCGTAGTGCTGAGTCAGGCGACGGCTTCAGGTCTTGCACTGATTGGCTGGCTGGCCAACCTGGTGCTGATTCCGGTGGTGAGTTTTTATCTGCTGCGCGACTGGGACCTGATGATGGCCAAGATCCGCAGCCTGCTGCCGCGTGATCGTGAAGAGCGCGTCATGTCCCTGGCGGGAGAATGCCATGAAGTGCTCGGGGCATTCGTGCGCGGTCAGTTGCTGGTGATGCTGGCGCTGGGCGTGATCTACGCCGCAGGCTTGATGATCGTCGGGCTGGAGCTGGGGCTGTTGATCGGTCTGATTGCCGGTCTGGCGGCGATCGTGCCGTACATGGGGTTCGTCATCGGGATTGGTGCGGCGTTGATTGCCGGTCTGTTCCAGTTCGGTGGCGATTTGTATCCCATGATCGGTATTGTCGCGGTGTTCATGGTCGGTCAGGCGCTGGAAGGCATGGTCCTGACACCATTGCTGGTGGGCGACCGGATCGGCCTGCACCCGGTGGCGGTGATCTTCGCGATCCTGGCCGGCGGCGAGCTGTTTGGTTTTACCGGTGTGTTGCTGGCGTTGCCGGTGGCGGCGGTGATCATGGTCCTGGTGCGTCACGTACACGATTTGTATAAGGATTCAGATATCTACGGCGGTGTCGACGAATCCGAGCTGTAAGTTTTTAATCGCTCGTAGCGGGCAGTCTGGTTTCGTGCCAGGTTTGCCCGTATCGCTGGCGTGGCTGTCATATGCGCCGTCAAAGAATCTGTCATAAAACCAATGCATTAACGCAAACCTTTGATTTTGCTTATGGTCTGTCGCATTGTGCGGTCAGCCGCACGGGTATAAACTTCGCAAACTTTACACAGAGGCCACTAACGGTTCCTTTGGAACTGTTCAGTCAGCATGAAACCGATTCAGCTGCCCCTAGGTGTGCGTCTGCGTGATGACGCTACCTTTATCAATTACTACCCAGGCGCCAATGCCGCTGCACTCGGCTATGTCGAGCGGCTCTGCGAAGCCGACGCCGGCTGGACGGAAAGCCTGATTTACCTCTGGGGCAAGGACGGGGTAGGGCGCACGCACTTGTTGCAGGCAGCGTGTCTGCGTTTCGAACAACTGGGGGAGCCGGCGGTGTACCTGCCGTTGGCCGAGTTGTTGGATCGTGGCATCGAAATCCTCGACAACCTCGAACAATACGAACTGGTCTGCCTGGACGATTTGCAGGCGGTTGCCGGCAAGGCGGATTGGGAAGAGGCGTTGTTCCATCTGTTCAATCGTCTGCGTGACAGCGGCCGGCGTTTGCTGATCGCCGCCTCGACATCCCCGCGCGAACTGCCGGTGAAGCTGGCAGATCTCAAGTCGCGGCTGACACTGGCACTCATCTTCCAGATGCGGCCACTCTCTGATGAAGACAAATTGCGTGCCTTGCAGTTGCGCGCATCCCGTCGCGGCCTGCACCTGACCGATGAAGTCGGGCATTTTATTTTGACCCGCGGTACCCGCAGCATGAGTGCGCTTTTCGAGCTGCTTGAACGCCTCGATCAGGCCTCCCTTCAAGCTCAGCGCAAGCTGACAATCCCGTTCCTGAAAGAAACCCTTGGTTGGTAAAAACCTGGATCAGACTCAGGTTTTACACGGGTTTCGGCATATTACAGGCGTCAACAAATCCGCTTTCCTGCAAGACGGCAGGCTGCGCAAAGGTTCAAAATGGGCTTAAGCGCTTAGATGTAAACGAGAAACCGATAAGTCACATAAAGATCGATTGAATTTGCAAATGAGGTTGATAGCGGGCATAGTCTCGGCTTCTTTAGAAACTATCAGCCACGGTCGTGCCCATGCTAAATCGCTTCGCACCCCTCGTGCCTCTCGCACTCGTCACCCTGTTGTTCGGTTGCGCTGCCCACTCTCCAGTGTCCCAGCAAGCGCCACAACCGCAGGTTTCAAATTCAGTTACCGCGCAGTCTTCCGTTCTTTTCCAGGAAACTCTTTACCAGGAAGAGACGGCCACCGATAAAGAACTGGCAGACTTCGCCGGCGGCAAGTCGTACCAGCTTCCGGTTCTGGCCGACAGCATCCTCGAACGTGGCATGTCCCTGATCGGTACCCGTTACCGTTTCGGCGGCACCTCCGAGGCTGGGTTCGACTGCAGCGGCTTCATCGGTTATCTGTTTCGTGAAGAGGCCGGCATGAACCTGCCGCGCTCCACTCGCGAAATGATCAACGTTGACGCTCCCCTGGTTGCTCGCAGCGCCCTCAAGCCAGGTGACCTGCTGTTCTTCGCCACCAATGGTCGTCGCGGTCGTGTCAGTCACGCCGGGATCTACTTGGGTGACAACCAGTTCATCCACTCCAGCAGCCGCCGCAGCGGTGGTGTCCGGATCGATAGCCTGGGCGACAGTTACTGGAGCAAGACCTTCATCGAAGCCAAGCGTGCACTCGCGATGGCGCCGGCAGCGGCCCCGGCTATCGTCACGGCACGCAAGTAAGCGGACAGTTTGTAAGGCGAACTTAAAGTCTTACTTGAAGTTTGCTGCGTAGCCGCTAGAATCCTGATCTATTATTGATGGCAAACCGCCTGCGTTCTACGCAGGCGGTTTTCTTTTCTGCCTTTTCGGTGGAAAAAGCCGCAGCCAGATCAGGATGTTCTGTTTATGACGATGTCGGCCCGCCTCGCACTCATGTTCTTCGCAGCGCTGCTCAGCGCCTGCGCCAGCCGCACACCGCCACCTGCGCCGGTGGTCCGCGCTCCGATTGTTTTCGGTCCTTCCCAAGCCTTTTCCCCTGCGGCAGAAGACGTGCTGTTTCGCGCGCTGGGTCTGGTGGGAACGCCTTATCGCTGGGGCGGCAACACGCCGGATTCCGGGTTCGATTGCAGCGGTCTGATCGGTTATGTGTATCGCGATGTCGCAGGCATTTCCTTGCCGCGCTCCACCCGCGAGATGATCGGCATGCAGGCCCCCAATATCGGCAAGGAAGGCCTGCAAACCGGTGACCTGATTTTCTTCGCCACCAATGGTGGTTCCCAGGTCAGCCACGCCGGGATCTACGTCGGCGAAGGCCGCTTCGTCCACGCGCCAGCCACGGGCGGCACGGTCAAGCTGGACAGTTTGTCCAAGGCTTACTGGCAGAAAGCCTATCTGAGCGCCAAGCGCGTCTTGCAACCCGAGCACTTGGCACATAATCCATAGCGGAGGTTGTCATGACCGCACGCTTGAAGGATGACTCGCGTGTGGGCCTGTGCCTGTTACCGCTGGGCGATAGGTTGACGTTCTGTCGTAAACGCTGATCCCTGTGGGAGCGAGCCTGCTCGCGATAGCGGTGCATCAGGCAACATCGTTGTTGAATGTGCTGACCCCATCGCGAGCAGGCTCGCTCCCACAGGTAATATGTGTTGCAGTTATTGGGCGGCGGAAACGCGCCACACCTTGTTCCCGACATCATCCGCCACCAGCAAGCCACCCTGCTGATCGATCACCACGCCCACCGGCCGGCCCATGGCTTTTTCCTCGTCATTGAGGAAACCAGTGAGCACATCCACCGGCTGCCCGGTCGGTTTGCCGGCACTGAACGGCACGAAAATCACTTTATAGCCGCTGTGCGGCTTGCGGTTCCACGAGCCATGTTGGCCGATGAAAGCGCCTTGAGTGAACGGTGCAGGCAGTTTGCTGCCTTCGGCGAAGGTCAGGCCCAGTGACGCGGTATGTGGTCCCACCGCGTAGTCTGGCGCAATGGCCTTGGCCACCAGATCGGGGTTTTGCGGCTCGACGCGAATGTCGACGTGCTGGCCGTAATAGCTGTAAGGCCAGCCGTAGAACCCGCCGTCCTTCACGGATGTGATGTAGTCCGGCACCAGGTCGCTGCCAATTTCGTCACGCTCATTGACGGCGGTCCACAGTGCGCCGCTCTGAGGCTCCCAGGCCAGACCGTTTGGATTACGAATCCCCGAGGCGAAGATCCGATGATTGCCAGTGGCGCGATCCACTTCCCAGATCGCCGCGCGGCCTTCCTCCTGGTCCATGCCGTTTTCACCGACGTTGCTGTTCGAGCCCACGGTGACGTACAGCTTGCTGCCATCTTTGCTGGCGATGACATTTTTGGTCCAGTGGTGATTCAGTGTACCGCCCGGCAGATCGACCACCTTGATCGGCTGCGCCTTGATCGCTGTCTCGCCGTTTTCGTAGTGGAAACGCAGCAGACGATCAGTGTCGGCGACGTACAGGTCATTGCCGACCAGGGTCATGCCGAATGGCGAGTTGAGGTTTTCCAGGAATACCGTGCGGGTTTCGGCGACGCCATCGTGGTCCTTGTCCCGCAGCAGGGTGATGCGGTTCGGGCTGGGGACGCCGGCACCGGCACGGCCCATGACTTTGCCCATGACCCAACCGCGAATGCCTGTGCCGTCATCGGGTTTGGGCGGCGCGTTGGTTTCGGCTACCAGAACATCGCCATTGGGCAATACGTAGAGCCAGCGCGGGTGCTCGAGGCCTTCGGCAAACGCCGCCACTTGAGTCCCTGCCGCGGCGACGGGTTTCTTACCCTCAGGCCAGCCAATCGCCGGGGCGATGTTCACCGTCGGGATCAGGGTTTTATTCGGTTCTGGCAGTTTGGGCGAGGGGCCTGTGCCATCCGAGACTTGCAGGCTGGAGGTTTCACCACAGGCGGCGAGCCCTCCGGCGAGCGCGATGATGAAAACGAGCTGGGGTTTGCGCATTACTGATCTTCCCTATGAATGCATGGACGTAATCATAGAGAAGCGTAGACGCTCGATGGTTCAACCGGTCAGCCGCGGGCTTCCTTGAGCAAAATAGCGATGCCTGGATGGTAGTTGCCGGCTTCATTACGCAACTTGCGGTAGGCGTAAGGGAAATACCAGGCCACGGCGCAGGTATGTTCCTTTTGCAGGTCGTCGACCATGTCCTGGAGTTCTTCCGGGGTGGCGCTGTGCTGGGCTTTTTGTGGTGCGACAAACAGACAGCCGAGTTTCAGATCGCTGGCGTAGCTGATTCGCTTCGCGTCACTGGTGATGTCTGCCAGTGCCTGGGTCAGGTTCAGGTTATTGACTCGCGGCCAGCGCTGGGTGGCCTGGAGATACGCGCGTTCTTCGCTGCTGGCGATAAACAGATCGGCGCGGGCGTTGCGTTCGCCTTCTTCGGTCTGTTTGCGCGTGGATGTTTGTTGTAGCGTGACCATTTCTGCCATCCAGGCCGCGGCGGAGAGCAGGCCGAGGTTGGCGTTTTCGTCGTACCAGTAAGGTGTATCGTTATCGCCGCGTATGGCGTTGAAGCGGTCGATACAGTCAAACCAGCGTTCCAGCACCGGCCGCAGGAATTCCAGCTTCGGATTGCTGATGATCATGCCTTGCATGTGGCTCACCCTTGTTATTGTGTTGTCAGGTTGTGGCTCTTTGATATCACTGCTGGCAGTTTGGCACAAGATTGGCGTCAGTTAATTGATCGATGGCAGTTATTCGCTCAGCGGCGCCCCGGCTTTAATTGACGCTCCACCCCCAACCCTCTAACCTTCGCGGCTTGTTTCAGGTGCTCTGTGACCTTGGTCGACAGAGTGAAACAGGGAAGCCGGTGAGTGAATTTCTTCCAGCGAAGAATGATCACGATCCCGGCGCTGCCCCCGCAACGGTAAATGAGTGAAGACTGCGCCTTGAGCCACTGTGTCAACGACATGGGAAGGCGCGCAGTCAGGCGCAAAGCCGCTCATGAGCCCGGAGACCGGCCTGATTCATCCAACGGCATCACGGTGGGCGATGCCAGGCTTCTTGCCGTCTATTCTTGTGCCTGCCCGCCGTTATCCAGCCTCAACGGAGAGCTCCCCATGACTGATACCCCCGATCGTGACGAACGCCATCTGGCGCGCATGCTGCGCAAAAAAGCGGTGATCGACGAACGCATCGCCAACTCGCCGAATGAATGCGGTTTGCTGCTGGTACTTTCCGGCAACGGCAAAGGCAAGAGCAGCTCGGCGTTCGGCATGCTTTCGCGGGCCATGGGCCACGGCATGCAGTGCGGCGTGGTGCAGTTCATCAAGGGGCGCACCAGCACCGGCGAGGAGCTGTTCTTCCGGCGCTTCCCGGAGCAGGTGCGTTTTCATGTGATGGGCGAGGGCTTCACCTGGGAAACCCAGGATCGCCAGCGTGACATTGCCGCCGCCGAAGCCGCTTGGGCGGTGTCCCGCGAATTGCTGCGTGATCCGGCCATTGGCCTCGTGGTGCTCGATGAGTTGAACATCGCCCTCAAGCACGGCTACCTCGATCTCGATCAGGTGCTCAGCGACTTGCAGGCCCGTCCGCCGATGCAACACGTGGTGGTCACCGGTCGCGGCGCCAAACCGGAGATGATCGAGCTGGCCGACACCGTCACTGAAATGGGCATGATCAAGCACGCCTTCCAGGCCGGAATCAAAGCGCAAAAAGGCGTCGAGTTGTGAGCTGCACTTTATGAATAGCCATCGTCAATGCCCGGCGGTACTGATCGCCGCGCCGGCCTCCGGTCAGGGCAAGACCACCGTCACCGCCGCGCTCGCTCGTTTGCATCGTAATCAGGGGCGCAAGGTTCGCGTGTTCAAATGCGGCCCGGATTTTCTCGACCCAATGATTCTCGAGCGCGCCAGCGGTGCACCGGTCTATCAACTCGACATGTGGATGGTCGGCGAGCAGGAAAGTCGGCGTCTATTGTGGGAGGCCGCTGGCGAAGCCGATCTGATCCTCATTGAAGGCGTCATGGGGCTGTTCGACGGTACGCCGTCCAGCGCCGATCTGGCGCGGCACTTCGGTGTGCCGGTGCTCGGCGTGATCGACGGCACCGCCATGGCGCAGACGTTTGGCGCGCTGGCCCTGGGCCTTGCGCGTTATCAGCCGGACTTGCCGTTTGCCGGTGTGCTGGCCAACCGGGTCGGCACCGTGCGCCATGCGCAGTTGCTCGAAGGTAGCCTGACTGAAGGCTTGCGCTGGTACGGCGCCTTGTCCCGGGAGACCGGGATCGAATTGCCGAGTCGGCATCTCGGTCTGGTTCAGGCCAGCGAGCTGAATGATCTCGACCTGCGTCTCGATGCGGCGGCCGACTCCTTGGCCAGCAGTTGCGATGTGGCTCTACCGCCAGCCGTGGAGTTCGCCGCGCCTGAAATGATCGCCGCCGAACCGTTGCTGGCCGGTGTGCGGATTGCCGTGGCCCGGGACGAAGCTTTCGCGTTTACCTACGGCGCGAGCCTTGATCTGTTGCGGGCCATGGGCGCCGAATTGTCTTTCTTCTCACCCATCCGCGACACCGAATTGCCGGAGACAGACAGCCTGTATTTGCCAGGCGGTTACCCGGAATTGCACCATGTGGCGTTGTCGCAAAACACGCCGATGCTGACCGCGATCCGCGCTCATCACGCGGCGGGTAAACCGTTGCTCGCCGAGTGTGGCGGCATGCTGTATTTGCTCGACTCATTGACCGATGTCGAGGGCACTCGCGCTGAACTGGTCGGTTTGCTGGCCGGTGATGCTGTAATGCAGAAGCGTCTTGCCGCGTTGGCCTTGCAGGCGGTCGAATTGCCGGAAGGTTTGCTGCGTGGGCACACCTATCACCACTCGCTGACCAGCACCGAACTTGAGCCGATTGCTCGTGGGCTGAGCCCGAATGGCGGGCGAGGGGCGGAGGCGGTTTATCGTGAGGGGCGGATGACGGCCTCTTATGTGCATTTTTATTTTCCGTCCAATCCATCGGCGATTGCCGCGCTGTTTGTGCCTGATCTTAAGGCCGCCTTCGCGAGCAGGCTCGCTCCCACAGTGGACCGAGTTTCTTCAGGATCTACACCGTCGAATGTGGGAGCGAGCCTGCTCGCGAAGAGGCCATGACAGACAACGCATTTTCCGAAGCCGAACGCGCAGCCGTTTACCGAGCCATCGCCGAACGCCGCGACATGCGGCACTTCAGCGGCGGCACGGTCGAGCCCGAGTTGCTGCGTCGTCTGCTCGAAGCCGCGCATCAGGCGCCGAGTGTCGGCCTGATGCAGCCCTGGCGTTTCATCCGCATCAGCGACCGGGCACTGCGCGGCAAGATCCAGCAACTGGTGGAAGAAGAACGCATCCGCACCGCCGAAGCCCTCGGCGAGCGCTCCGACGAATTCATGAAGCTCAAGGTCGAAGGCATCAACGACTGCGCCGAGGTGCTGGTCGCCGCGCTGATGGACGATCGTGAGCGGCATATCTTCGGTCGTCGTACATTGCCGGAAATGGACATGGCTTCGTTGTCCTGCGCCATCCAGAACCTTTGGCTGGCATCCCGCGCCGAAGGCCTGGGCATGGGCTGGGTGTCATTGTTCGAGCCGCAAGCGCTCGCGGACTTGCTGGGTTTACCGAGCGGGGCCAAGCCTTTGGCCGTTCTTTGCCTGGGGCCGGTCAAGGAATTCTATCCGGCGCCGATGTTGGTACTCGAAGGCTGGGCGCAGGCGCGTCCACTCAGCGAGTTGCTGTATGAAAATTATTGGGGAGTGAGTCAATGAGTGTGGCGTTGTTGAGTGTCGCTGCGGTCGCGCTGGATGCGCTACTGGGTGAACCCAGACGCTGGCATCCGCTGGTGGCGTTCGGTCGTTTTGCCGATCGCATCGAGCAACGTTTCAACTCCGGTGGCCGCGGCTGGCGCAGTCATGGCGTTACGGCCTGGGTGATGGCGGTCGTGCCGCTGACCTTGTTGGCCACCGCACTTTCCTGGGCGCCTTACGTTGGCTGGATCGTCGAGATTCTCGTGCTCTATTGCGCCCTTGGCATGCGCAGTCTCGGCGAGCACGTCGAGCCAGTGGCCAAGGCCCTGCGTAGTGATGATCTGATCGAGGCGCGCAAACGTGTTGGTTATCTGGTCAGCCGTCAAACCAGCGAACTGGATGAAACCGAAGTTGCCCGCGCCGCCACCGAGTCGGTGCTGGAGAACGGCAGCGATGCAGTGTTCGCCGCGCTGTTCTGGTTTGCCGTGGCGGGTGCGCCCGGCGTGGTGCTCTATCGTCTGAGCAACACTCTCGATGCGATGTGGGGTTATCGCAACGAACGCTTCGAACGTTTCGGTTGGGCGGCAGCGAAGATCGATGATGTTCTGAACTACATTCCCGCACGCCTGGTGGCGTTGACCTACGCACTGCTGGGTAAAACCCGACTGGCATTGAAGTGCTGGCGTACACAAGGCCCGACCTGGGACAGCCCGAATGCCGGGCCGGTGATGGCGGCCGGTGCCGGTGCGCTGGGTGTCGAGTTGGGCGGGGCGGCGATTTATCACGGTGAACTGCATCAGCGTCCGCAGTTGGGCGAAGGCGTGCCGGCGGATGCCGATTCCATCGACCGTGGCTGGCAATTGGTCCAGCGCGGGGTATGGTTATGGCTGCTGATTCTCTGCGTGGGGGCTGAGTTCTATGCTTGAGCACGGTGGCCGCTTGCGCAAGGCGGCGCTTGAATACGGCATTGCCGAAGCCGATTGGCTCGACCTGTCCAGTGGCCTGGCGCCCTGGCCATTCCCGGTCCCGGACATCCCGCTGCGGGCCTGGGCTCGGTTGCCGGAAACCGATGACGGGCTGGAGCAGGCCGCCTGCGACTATTACGGTGCGGCCCAAGTGTTGCCGGTAGCCGGCTCGCAAATGGCGATCCAGTTGCTGCCGCGTTTGCGCCGGGCCGGCAAAGTCGGCGTGCTGTCGCCGTGTTACGCCGAGCACGCTGAAGCCTGGCGTCGCAACGGTTACATCGTGCGTGAAGTGCTGGAGTCGGAAGTCGATTTCTTTCTCGACAGCCTCGACGTGCTGGTGGTGGTCAACCCGAACAATCCGACAGGGCTGAGCCTGACCCCGGCTCGCCTGCTGGATTGGCATGCGCGGCTGGCCCAGCGCGGCGGCTGGCTGGTGGTGGACGAGGCATTCATGGACAACACCCCGCATTTGAGTCTGGCGCCGTTTGCCAATCAGATCGGCTTGATCGTGCTGCGCTCCTTCGGCAAGTTTTTCGGCTTGGCCGGTGTGCGGCTGGGTTTTGTATTGGCCGAGCGCAAGTTGCTCAAACTGCTGGCCGAACAGGTCGGCCCTTGGGCGGTCAGCGGTCCGACCCGAGTACTGGGCCAGGCGTGCCTGACGGATACGGACGGGCACACTCGACAGCGCATTCGTACTGACGAGGCCGGCGAGCGTCTGGCGTTGCTGCTTGAACAGTACGGTTTCAAACCTCAGGGCGGCTGCGCATTGTTCCAATGGCTGATCACCGAGTGCGCCGAAGCGCTGCATGAATTCATGTCCCGGCGCGGCATTCTGCTGCGGTTGTTCACCCACAACAGCAGCCTGCGGTTTGGCTTGCCCGCCGATGAAGCGGATTGGCAACGTCTCGAGCAAGCGCTTGAAGCTTACGTTAAGGAAGCGCAATGACTACGTTGAAGGTGTCGGGCGCGACTTTGATGGTGCAGGGCGCTACTTTGATGGTGCAAGGCACTACGTCCGACGCCGGTAAAAGCACGCTGGTGACGGCGCTGTGTCGCTGGGTCACTCGCCAGGGCGTCAGCGTCGTGCCGTTCAAGCCGCAGAACATGGCCCTCAATAGCGCGGTAACCGCCGACGGTGGCGAGATTGGTCGCGCTCAAGCGGTGCAAGCCCAGGCGGCCAACCTCGAACCGCACACCGATATGAACCCAGTGTTGCTCAAACCCAATAGCGATACCGGCGCTCAGGTGATCATTCATGGTCGCGCGGTCACGACGATGAACGCGGTCGCTTATCACGACTACAAGGCCATCGCGATGCAAGCGGTGCTGGCCTCTCATGAACGTTTGAGCGCGGCGTATCCGGTGGTGATGGTCGAAGGCGCGGGTTCGCCGGCAGAGATCAACCTGCGCGCCGGCGACATCGCCAACATGGGATTTGCCGAGGCGGTGGACTGCCCGGTGGTGTTGATCGCCGACATCAATCGCGGCGGGGTTTTCGCGCATTTGGTCGGTACGCTGGAGCTGCTGTCGCCCAGTGAACAGGCACGGGTCAAAGGCTTCATCATCAACCGTTTTCGCGGCGACATCGCCTTGCTGCAACCGGGCCTCGATTGGCTGGAGGCGCGCACCGGCAAACCGGTGATCGGCGTTTTGCCGTATGTGATGGACCTGCATCTTGAGGCTGAGGACGGCCTCGATCAGCGTCAGACCGACAAGGCCGATCAGGTGCTCAACGTGGTGGTGCCGGTACTGCCGCGCATCAGCAACCACACTGATTTCGATCCGCTGCGCCTGCATCCGCAAGTGGACCTGCAATTCATCGGCCCCGGTCAGGCGATTCCGCCGGCCGACCTGATCATTCTTCCCGGCTCGAAAAGCGTGCGCAGCGACCTTGCGTATCTGCGGGCCAACGGTTGGGACACAGTTATCTCGCGGCACTTGCGCTACGGTGGAAAAGTGCTGGGGATCTGCGGCGGTCTGCAAATGCTCGGCGAGCAGGTGCATGACCCGCTGGGCCTCGAAGGCGCGCCGGGTTCCAGTGTCGGTTTGGGCCTGCTGGCGTTCGAAACGCAGCTCGAAGAAGAGAAGCAGTTGCGCAATGTACGTGGGCGCCTGGCGCTGGAGGATGCGCAGGTCAGCGGCTATGAAATCCATGCCGGCGTGACCACCGGACCGGCGCTGGAAAACGCCGCGGTGCAGCTCGACGATGGTCGCTGCGATGGCGCGCAAAGTGTCGATGGGCAGATTTTCGGCACGTATCTGCATGGCCTGTTCGAGTCGCCGGCAGCGTGCAGTGCGCTGTTGCGCTGGGCCGGGTTGCAGGATGTGCAGGAGGTCGATTACCACGCCTTGCGCGAGCGCGATATCGAACGGCTGGCGGATCTGGTGGAGAAGCATCTGGATACCGGGTTGTTGCGTGAACTCTGTGGGTTTTAGGGGGAATGTGCTGGCCTCTTCGCGAGCAAGCCCGCTCCCACATTGGATGTGAGGTGTTGCAGTTCCAATGTGGGAGCGGGCTTGCTCGCGAAGACTGAAGTCGCCTCACCGCACATTTAAAGGAATGAACCATGCTGCAACTGATCCTCGGCGGCGCCCGCTCCGGCAAAAGTCGCCTGGCTGAAAAACTGGCGACAGACAGTCAGCTCCAAGTCACCTACATCGCCACCAGCCAACCCCTGGACGATGAAATGAACGAACGGGTGGCTCATCATCGCGCCCGTCGTCCAGCCGAGTGGGCGTTGATCGAAGAACCGCTGGAACTGGCCCGCGTGCTGCGCGAAAACGCCAGTGCCGATCGTTGCTTGCTGGTGGATTGTCTGACGCTGTGGCTGACCAATCTGCTGATGCTAGATGATGCCGAGCGCTTGTCGGCCGAGCGTGAAGCTTTGCTGGACTGCCTGGCGTCATTGCCGGGTGAAATCATTTTTGTCAGCAACGAGACCGGAATGGGTGTCGTACCGCTGGGCGAATTGACTCGCCGCTATGTCGATGAAGCCGGTTGGCTGCATCAAGCCTTGGCCGAGCGCTGTCAGCGAGTCGTCCTGACCGTCGCCGGCCTGCCCCTGACTTTGAAAGGAACTGCGTTATGACTCACTCCTGGTGGCTGAACCCGTGCAAGCCAATCGATGCGCAAGCGGTCGAGCAGGCGCAGGCGCGTCAACAGCAACTGACCAAGCCTGCCGGCTCGCTCGGCCGGCTAGAATCGGTGGCGGTGCAATTGGCCGGGTTGCAGGGGCAAGTCAAGCCGACGCTCGATCGGCTGTGGATCGCGATTTTTGCCGGTGACCATGGTGTGGTCGCCGAAGGCGTGTCGGCGTTTCCGCAGGAAGTCACCGGGCAGATGCTGCACAACTTTGTCAGCGGCGGCGCGGCGATCAGCGTGTTGGCGCGGCAGTTGGGGGCATCCCTGGAAGTGGTCGACCTCGGCACCGTCACGCCGTCGTTGAATCTGCCGGGTGTGCGTCACCTGAACATCGGCCCGGGTACGGCGAATTTCGTCCAGGGGTCAGCGATGACGCAGGCCCAGGGCGAACTCGCCTTGCAGGCGGGTCGTGACAGTGCGCAGCGCGCCATCGCAGCCGGCTCGCAGTTGTTCATCGGTGGCGAAATGGGCATCGGCAACACCACCGCGGCCAGTGCGTTGGCCTGTGCATTGCTCGACTGCCCTGTGGTGCATCTGGCCGGGCCGGGCACCGGATTGAACGCGGCGGGTGTCAACCATAAAGCCCTGGTCATCGAACGCGCCTTGGTGTTGCACAGCGCTCAACGGGGCGATGCGTTGCAGACCCTGTTCAACCTCGGCGGTTTTGAAATTGCTGCGCTGGTCGGCGCGTACCTGGCCTGTGCTCAGGAAGGTGTCGCGGTGTTGGTCGACGGGTTTATTTGCAGCGTCGCCGCGCTGGTGGCGGTGAGTTTGAATCCGGCCTGCCGTGAGTGGTTGCTGTTCGGTCATCGCGGCGCCGAGCCGGGTCATCGCCATGTGCTCGAAACCCTGAACGCCGAACCGTTGCTGGACCTCGGCCTGCGACTGGGCGAGGGCAGCGGTGCGGCATTGGCCGTGCCATTGCTTCGTCTGGCCTGCGACCTGCACGGGCAGATGGCGACGTTTGCCGAAGCCGCAGTGGCGGATCGTCCGGCATGATCTTGCGCCTGGACCTGTTGCGCCACGGCGAAACTGAACTCGGCGGCGGATTGCGCGGCAGCCTAGACGATACGCTGACCGGCAAGGGCTGGGAGCAAATGCGCGCCGCGGTGATCGAGCAGGGGCCCTGGGATCGACTGGTCAGTTCGCCGTTGCAGCGTTGTGCGCGTTTTGCTGAAGAGCTTGGGGCGCAACTGGGTTTGCCGGTGCAACTGGATAAGGATCTGCAAGAGCTGCACTTCGGCGCCTGGGAAGGGCAGAGCGCGGCGGCGCTGATGGAGACCAGCGCCGAGGCGTTGGGCTTGTTCTGGGCCGATCCTTATTCGTTCACGCCGCCTGAGGGTGAGCCGGTTACGGACTTTTCAACGCGGGTGTTGGCGGCCATCGAGCGGCTGCACGCGGCCTATGCCGGTGAGCGAATCTTGCTGATCAGCCATGGCGGCGTCATGCGTTTGTTGCTGGCTCAAGCGCGCGGATTGCCGCGTGAGCAGTTGCTCAACGTTGAAGTCGGCCATGGCGCGCTGTTCTCGCTGTCGGTCGAAACCGGCGTCTTGTTAAGGGAAGCGATCTAATCATGTTGCCGTTCTGGATCGCCCTGCAATTTTTGAGCAGTCTGCCGATTCGTCTGCCGGGCATGCCGACGCCCGAGGAGCTGGGCCGGTCGTTGCTGTTTTATCCGCTGGTCGGTTTGCTGTTCGGCACGATTCTGTGGGGGCTGAACTGGCTATTGCTGGGCACGCCATTATTGCTTCACGCCGCACTGCTGCTGAGCGTTTGGGTCTTGCTCAGCGGCGCGTTGCACCTGGACGGCCTGGCCGATAGCGCCGATGCGTGGCTTGGTGGCTATGGCGACCGTGAACGCACCCTGACCATCATGAAAGACCCACGTAGCGGGCCGATCGCCGTGGTGACGCTGGTGCTGGTGTTGCTGCTCAAATTCGCCGCGCTGCTGGCGTTGATCGAGCAGCAGCACAGTGTGGTCCTGATCATCGTTCCACTGATTAGCCGCAGCGCGTTACTGGGGTTATTCCTCACCACGCCGTATGTGCGTCCCGGTGGATTAGGACAGGCGCTGGCTGATCATCTACCGCGTTTGGCCGGCAAACAGGTGTTGGTGATCAGTGCGGTGGCCTGTGTGCTGATGGCCGGGTTCAGCGGTGTATGGGCGCTTGCGCTGGCGGTGGCTGTGTTTGCCTGGTTGCGGCAAGTGATGGTGCGACGACTGGGCGGGGCGACTGGCGATACGGCGGGGGCGTTGCTGGAATTGCTGGAGGTGGCGGTGCTGGTGGGGTTGGCACTGCTCTGAATCCCTGTGGGAGCGGGCTTGCTCGCGAAGACGGCGGCACAGTCAACATAGGTATCGCCTGACACACCGCTTTCGCGAGCAAGCCCGCTCCCACAGGTAATATGTTTCAAAAAATTTGCTTTCATTTAACCGCGGGTATATACACGCACTATGCTTCCTTCTCAATGTTTGTGCACTAACCTGCGTCGCGCCGCTCGAGGCGTCAGCAGGCATTACGACGGCGCCCTTGACGGCTTCGGGATCAACGTTGCCCAGTATTCTCTGCTGTGCAATCTGCAGCGTCTGGATCAGCCGAGCATCTCGTCTCTGGCTGAAGCCATGGGACTGGATCGCAGCACCCTCGGGCGCAATCTGCGAGTGCTGGAAGGTGAAGGCCTGGTGACGCTGGTTGAGGGTGAGGACATGCGCAATCGCATCGTCCTGCTCACCGAGACAGGGCGCGAACGTCTGGCAGCGGCCTTGCCGGCATGGGAAGCGGCGCAGCAACGGTTGATCGACCGTCTGGGTGCCGAGAAGCGTGAAACCTTGCTGAAATTGCTGGACGAATTGGCTTGAGGCCAGTTTGTTCGATCTTAAGCGGGTATATACCCGCTACCGGAGAACAAGAATGACATCAATGTGGCGTACATGCGGTTGGGTGCTGTTGGGGAGTGCGCTGATTCTGGCGTTATCCCTGGGTGTGCGACACGGCTTCGGGCTGTTTCTGGCGCCCATGAGTGCCGAGTTCGGCTGGGGCCGCGAAGTGTTTGCTTTCGCCATTGCCTTGCAGAATCTGATCTGGGGCCTGGCGCAGCCGTTCACTGGCGCACTGGCCGACCGCTTTGGCGCTGCGAAAGTGGTGTTGATCGGTGGTGTTCTGTACGCCCTGGGTCTGGTGTTCATGGGGCTGTCTGATTCGGCGGTGACCTTGTCTTTGAGCGCCGGGCTGTTGATCGGTATCGGCCTGTCGGGCACCTCGTTCTCGGTGATCCTCGGCGTGGTTGGCCGTGCCGTGCCACCGGAAAAACGCAGCATGGGCATGGGGATCGCCAGCGCCGCCGGTTCTTTCGGTCAATTCGCCATGTTGCCCGGCACGCTGGGGCTGATCGGCTGGCTTGGCTGGTCCGCGGCACTGCTGGTGTTGGGCCTGGTGGTGGCGCTGATTGTGCCGCTGGTGAGCATGCTCAAGGACAAGCCGCTGCCGGTTCTTGGGCACGAGCAAACCCTCTCTGAAGCGCTGCATGAAGCCTGTTCCCATTCAGGATTCTGGCTGTTGGCGTTTGGTTTTTTTGTCTGCGGTTTTCAAGTGGTGTTTATCGGCGTGCACTTGCCGGCCTATCTGGTGGACCAACACTTGCCAGCCTCCGTCGGCACCACGGTGTTGGCGTTGATCGGGCTGTTCAATATCTTTGGCACCTATACAGCAGGCTGGCTCGGCGGGCGAGTGTCCAAACCGCGCCTGCTCACCGGTCTGTATCTGTTGCGGGCGGTGGTGATTGTGCTGTTCCTCTGGGCACCGGTCACTCAGATCACGGCTTATCTGTTCGGCATGGCCATGGGCTTTCTCTGGTTGTCGACGGTGCCCTTGACCAACGGCACGGTGGCGACCTTGTTCGGTGTACGAAATTTGTCCATGCTCGGTGGGATCGTTTTCCTCTTCCATCAGCTCGGCTCGTTCCTCGGCGGCTGGTTGGGTGGGGTGGTGTATGACCGAACCGGGAGTTACGACTTGATCTGGCAGGTGGCAATTCTCTTGAGTCTGGTGGCCGCAGCCCTGAACTGGCCGGTGCGCGAGCAGCCGGTGGCGCGTCTGCAAACCCGGATGAGTGCCGCATGAACAGTCTTTGGCCGCGAATGGCTGCTTGCGCCGTCGGCATATTGCTGCTGGCCCTGGCGTGGTGGGGCTGGCATCAGGGTGGCCTGGCGTTGATGCAGTTGGGCATGGGTGCTTGCTAGCGAGCGGCGAAGGCGAGTAATTTCGTTTTCTGACGATTGTTCAAGGATGCACCGACATGCTGATGCGCTGGCTTGCAGTCCCCGCGTTGCTGACGGCTTTTACCGGGTTGGCCCAGGCGGCAGAATGCCCGGAATTATTACAAGGCTCATTGCCCAAGCTGCGTGCCAAGGAATCCATCGATCTGTGCCAGCGCTTCGCCGGCAAGCCACTGGTGGTGGTCAATACCGCGAGCTTCTGTGGCTTCGCCCCGCAGTTCAAAGGCCTTGAGGCGCTGTATCAGCGTTACAAGGATCAAGGGCTTGAGGTGGTTGGTGTTCCATCCAATGACTTCAAGCAAGAGTCCAAAGATGGCGCAGAGACTGCCAAAGTCTGTTACGTGAACTACGGCGTGACCTTCACCATGACCGAGCCACAGAAAGTCCGCGGCGATGATGCAACGCATTTGTTCAAGGTTCTCTCTGAACAAAGCAGTTCGCCCAAGTGGAATTTCTACAAGTACGTGGTCGATCGCCAAGGCAAAGTGATCGCCAATTTCTCCAGCCTGACCAAGCCGGATAATCCCGAGTTCATCGAGGCAGTTGAGAAAGCCCTGGCCTCGAAACCCTGATCGACGGCCACTAAAAAGCCCCGCCTCTGTACAAGAGTGCGGGGCTTTTTCAATTCAGGCGGCGAGGGAGTCGCCGTGAATCATCAGAAACGGTAGGTCGCGCCAACACCGAAACCGTTCGCATAGTTTTCATACTCTGCGCTGTAGTTCTGACGGCCGTTGCTGTTGTTGACCTTGACCGATTCTTCGCGCAGGTACGAGTACGCTACGTCGATAGTCAAGTCGTCGGTCGGGCTCCAGCCAGCACCAAGACTGAAAATCTTGCGATCGCCTGTCGGAATGCGTGGGGAGCGGTTTTCGTTGTTGGTCGGTGCCTGGTCGACGGACAGGCCGGTACGCAGGACCCATTGCTTGTTCAATTGGTACGAAGCACCGATGGCGTGAGCCCAGGTGTCATGCCAGTTCTGTTCTTCGGTGATGGTGCCAAACCGACCGTTCAGAGCGGCAGGAACGCCACTGTTCTCAACGGAGATTTCTTTCAGGCGGCTCCAGCGAGTCCAGGTGCTGCCTGCGTAGAGAGTCCATTTATCGTCCAGCTGGTGAGTGACCGAGAAGTCGACCGACTCAGGCGTGGTGATGTCCAGCGACGCGTCGTACTTCTGGCTCGGGTTCTGACCAAGGGCCCCCAGGAGGTTGTAGTTGACCTTGGTGTCACCCTCGAGCTTGTACTTCACTTTCGAGTGGTAGGTCAGGCCGACGCGAGTGCTGTCGGTGGCCTGAACCAGGATGCCGATGTTGTAACCCAGCGCGGTGTCGTCACCCTTGATCTTGACGTTACCGTCCGCTGCGCGAGGGTTCAGCGACAGATTCGATTCCAGGGTGCCGTCAATGCGGTTGATGGTCGGACCGAAACCGATCGACACCTTGTCGTTGAAGGCGTAGCTGACGGTTGGCTGCAGGGTTACGATTTTTACTTCGCTCTTGCTGCCGAAGTAACGGCCGGCAAAGCCGTTCTCGTAATCGGTCACCAGACCGAATGGCGCGTACATGCCCACACCGAATGCCCAATGTTCATCGATTGGCTTGACGTAGTAACCCATCGGCACGGCGATGAAGGGAACCATGTCGCCATCGTTGCTGCCGCTGTTCGGGCTGGAACTGGCGTGGCTGATGTCAGTGTGTGCGTCGAGCAGTGCAGCGCCGCCGGTCACTTGTTCGCGCTTGAGGCGAGACATGCCGGCAGGGTTGCCGAAAATGGTGCTTGCGTCGTCGGCAGAAGAAGATCGCCCGGCAAAACCTGTGCCCATCCCGCTGATGCTTTGTTCGTTGATGGCAAAGCCACTTGCGAAGATCTGGGTGGATGCCAAGGCAACGGCGAGACTAAGGGTGGTTTTGAGCATTACTTTTTTCATTATTAGAACTCCTGGTGATCACCGGGGCGAAAATTACCAACATTTTCGTCCGGGCGCTATAGCCTGTAACGCTTGATTTAGAGCGGTTTTGTAGGACAATCCGACCAAAATCGCGACAAGTTACGCGATCTTCGGAAATGGGTGGGTCAGCAGGCGACCTGATTCAACGATGAAACACAGGTTTGCCAGGCGTAGGTGAAATCTCGCAGACGACCTTGGGGCTGGAAAGTCTGGCGCCAGATTCGGGCCATTCCCAACAGGTCATCGGAGGCGGGGAGGGGAGTGTTCTGTTCTTCTACCAGCAGCCAGGCGATGGCAGTGGCGTAACGCAGGTTGACGGTCAATTCCAGATGCGGCCCGCTGAGAAAAGCATGCTGGCTGGCCAGGCCGCGGACCAGGCTCGCGCGATCCGGGTCCAAGGCCAAATAGTGATCCCATAGGGCCTGGTGGCGGGGTTCGGCGATTCGGTACAGGCCGTGTCCACGGCGGTCGTGCAAGGCTGACCCAAGGGCTGACTGACTGGCGGCAATGCCCAGCAGCAGGGATTCGGCAGTTGCGCTATGGCGTCCGAGATAGATCAACGTCGGACGGATCACATAACGACACAGTTCGCTGGCAGCGATTCCCATAAAGCCCTCGAAACATCAAGTGGTCGGCGATACCTGAAGGGGGCCTTGGCAGCAGTGGATCGATTCAGGCTCGCCGGAAGCGGATCAAGCCGCTTGAGTTGAAGTGTAGTGTCATTATTTCGCTGTAAAGGACTGTTTTTAAAATATTTCCGGCTTCGAGTTATAACCGTTATATCGGTTGGTGCTTAGCCGTTGACCACGAAATGAGAAATATCGGGCAATAAAAAGCCCCGCTTTTCAGCAGGGCTTTTGAGGTTTTCAGCCTTTCTGGCGTCTCAGGCAACCAGTGCCTGGCGAGTACGCTCGATCACAGCCTGCAGCGGTTCTGCGCTGGAGTATTGATCCGGGTACAGGCGTTCGCTGTGACGCGCGATGCCGTGTTCGTTGACCAGAGTGAAGCTGAAGCAGCCTTTGCGAGCGGCCATGATCAGGCAGTTCATTGGAGCAAAAGCGTTGGTTAGGGTGCGAATGGCATCCTGAGTGTGGATTTGAGTGGACATAATTGGTGTTCCTACAAGCGACACGGATAAGAACCGTGCAAAGTTAAAACGTTCCAGTGACGACGACCACCATTGGTCGAACGAAGAACCCGACTGGAACAAAGCAGCCAGTTTGAAGCGCTGATAAATTGGCGCGCTTGGGCTGGCAGGTAGGTACTTAGGAGGGCAGGCAACACATCAAGGGCAAAGGTTCTGGGCCCGGGGTGAAGATCCTGATCAATTTGCAGGCTGGTTCGGTCAGAGTAAGTGAGCTTGGCAACACCCTTTGCTTTCGATTCAAAGGCTGTGTTGGTGCAAGATTTACCTGGAAACCATCGAGGTGGTCGATCCCGTTTTGTCGGTGGAGGCTTCTCTTAGGGAAGGCTGACCGGGGGATTTGTTCGACCAGAATTGACTTTCAGCTTGGTACTAACGCCGCGGATACTAACGGATTGAATTGCCAAAGGGAAGCCTGATCGCAAAAAAGATCGCTGGGGTGCCTGTCGACTAGTCCCGGCTGAGTGATTCGAAGACCATCGACAGAGCCACCGGCAGACCCGCGCCCCGTAATAGCCCAGAACCCGACCGTTGATCCGAGAGGACGATCGAGCCAGGATCAATCGTTGCGCGGGTTGCCCGGGTTTATCCCCTGGCTTTACGGAAAAACGCGCCGAAAAAGCGCATCGATATAACCGCCTCGCAGGTACTTGTGCACATAAGTTGCGCGGACTGTCATCCCACTGTCATCCTGGCTTCAACGGGAGTGGGTGCCTGTAACGAAAATTTAAGTCAATGAAAAACATCGCTTTTTTTTACTGGTGAAAAAATCGTCAGTTTGACTGCGAGCCCCATTCCACAGGGCTTTGCGCGAGTTCAAAGACGGTTGTCCACTGAGTTATCCACAGCTTCTGTGGATTGTCCCAAGCGCTTGCTCTAGGACGGGCGTGCAGGCTTTTTTCGACTTTACCTGTACGAAAAAAAGAGTAGAGTGGCGCGCCTTCCGATCTGCCCCACAGTGCTTTATGAAGTTTCGCTCAGTATCAATCTCTGCTGCCTCAACACCCCCTGGTGTTACCCCACCCAAGCGCTTTTCGATGCGCGTGGCCGAGTGGCTGCTGGACAGCCCGCGCCTGGGCGAAAACTCCAACGTCAAACACTTCGCCGGACGCTTGCTCAAGCAGCCTGCCCGGGAAGGCGTGGTGGCCGCGCAAAGCCGTCTCGGCCAGCTGATGTGCCGCGAATGCGGTAACGCCCGGGATCGCCGAATTGGCCAGGAACTGTTGCGTCAGGCCGCGCGTGCGGGCGACCGACGCGCGCAACAGGAACTGGGCCAGACCGAAGACTGAGCTGTCCAAGACCTGACGCCTTGGTTAACCTTCACGCTTTAACTAATCGGCAGGAGTGGTTATGGCGATGGACTTGACCAGCGCAGTGCTGGGTCTGGCGGGCGCTGCACTGCCGTTACTGATACTGGCCTGGCAACTTCAGCGTCGAGCGAGTGCGGGACAGGCCGAGCTGGCGCTGCTGGAAGAGCGCCTTGCCATCGCCCAGCTGACGCAGGACGGCTTGAATGCTCAGCTTGACACCTGCCGTGATGAAATCGCCGACCTGAGCCAGGCCAACTCCGCCAAACAGGCCGATCTGGCCGCCGTGCGCCGTGAAGTCGAACTGCTCCAGATCGAACGCGACGACGCCCGCGACGCGGCCCACGCCTGGAACATCGAACGCGCCGGCAAAGAGGCTGAGTTGCGCCGCCTCGACGCGCAGGCCGCCTCCCTCAATGCCGAGCTGCGTGAGCAGCAGGAAAGCCATCAGCAGCGCCTCAACGACCTTCAAGGCTCGCGGGACGAGCTACGCGCGCAATTCGCCGAGTTGGCGGGCAAGATCTTCGATGAACGTGAGCAGCGTTTTGCCGAAACCAGTCAGCAACGTTTGGGGCAGTTGCTCGATCCGTTGAAGGAACGTATCCAGTCGTTCGAAAAGCGCGTCGAGGAAAGCTATCAGGCTGAAGCCCGCGAGCGTTTTTCCCTGGCCAAGGAACTGGAACGGCTGCAACAACTGAACCTGCGCCTGAGCGACGAAGCCACCAACCTGACGCGGGCCTTGAAAGGGCAGAAAACCCAAGGCAACTGGGGCGAACTGATTCTCGAGCGGGTGCTTGAGCATGCGGGGCTGGAGAAGGGGCGTGAGTACCAGACCCAGGTCAATCTCAAGGGGCCGGACGGTGAGCGTTTCCAGCCGGATGTGATTATTTACCTGCCCGGCGACAAGCAGGTCGTGGTCGATTCCAAGGTCAGCCTCACGGCCTATCAGCAATATGTAGCGGCCGAGGACGATGCCATCGGCCAGATTGCCATCAAGCAGCATGTGTTGTCCTTGCGCACTCACGTAAAAGGCTTGGCCGGCAAGGACTACAAGCGGCTCGACGGCTTGCACAGCCTGGATTTCGTTCTGCTTTTCGTCCCGATCGAAGCGGCGTTTTCTGCGGCGTTGCAGGCTGAGCCGACGCTGTTTCAGGAGGCATTCGACCGCAATATCGTGATCGTCAGCCCAACCACGTTGCTGGCCACTTTGCGGGTTATCGACAGCCTGTGGAAGCAGGAGCGCCAGAGCCAGAACGCCCGGGAAATCGCCGAGCGCGCCGGTTGGCTATACGACAAGTTCGTGTTGTTTATTCAGGATCTGGATGAGGTCGGTAATCGCCTGCAACAACTGGACAAAGCCTACAGCTCTGCACGCAATAAACTGACTGAAGGCCGCGGCAACCTGGTCAGTCGCAGCGAGCAGCTCAAGTTGCTCGGGGCGCGGGCCAGCAAGAGCTTGCCGGCGGACCTGCTGGAGCGGGCGATGACGGATGTTGATGGCTTGGCCGAACTGCCGGAGTAGCCGAAAAGCTTCGCGAGCAAGCCCGCTCCCACAGGGGTTTGTGGCGTTCACTCTATTTGTGCAACAACACCAATCCACTGTGGGAGCGGGCTTGCTCGCGAAGGCGTCAATCGCCCCACTGCAGGGTTCAAACCTGCCGCACTACAACGGTAAATGCCGACTCAACAACGCCCGCAACGCCGCCGGTTTCACCGGTTTGGCCAGGTAATCCAGGCCCGCTGCATGCACCTGCGCCACCGTCTCTGGCCGTCCGTCGGCACTGATCACCACCCCCGGCACCGGCTCGCCCAGTTGCGTGCGCAACCACGCCATCAACTCGGTCCCGGTCTCGCCATCGTCCAGGTGGTAATCCACCAGCGCCAATTGCGGACGCATCCCATCACCGAGCAGCGTCGCGCATTCCTCACGGTTGCGCGCGGTCCAAACCTGGCAACCCCAGCGCGTGAGCAAACTATTCATGCCGATCAAAATGCTGTCTTCGTTATCGATACACAGCACCTGCGCGCCGCTGAGCAAATGGCCATTGAGTTCGGCCACCTTGGCCGGCGTCGCGGTTTGTACCCGAGCCAGCGGCACGCTGACACTGAACACGCTGCCGCGACCCAGCCAGGAGCGCACGCGCAAGGTATGACCCAACACGCGACACAGCCCATCGGCAATCGCCAGGCCCAAGCCCAGACCTTTCTCGGCCCGGGTCTGGTGGCTGTCGAGGCGTTTGAACTCTTCGAAAATCACCTGCAGTTTGTCTTCCGGAATGCCCGGTCCACGGTCCCAGACCTCCAGGCTCAGCTCACCGTTGCGCCGCCGAACGCCGAGCAGCACCGGCCCTTTGGCATAGCGGAAGGCATTGGTCAGGAAGTTCTGCAAAATCCGCCGTAGCAGTTTGATGTCGCTATCGACCCGCAGCGCGCTGCCCCTGACGCGGAATTTCAGCCCCTGTTCCTGCGCCAGTGCCTGGAACTCGGCGCCCAATGTATGGAACAACTCATTGAGCACGAAGGGTTTGCGATCAGGGTTGATCTTGCCGTTTTCCAAGCGGGAAATGTCCAGCAGGTCGCTGATCAGGTCCTCGGCCGAGCGCAGTGAACTGTCCAGGTGATGAACCAGTTTCCGGGCTTCACTGGATAAGTTTTCCTCCTGGTGGGAGAGGGCGGCAGAGAACAGTCGTGCGGCGTTCAGCGGTTGCATCAAGTCATGGCTGACGGCAGCCAGAAAACGGGTTTTCGACTGGTTGGCCGATTCGGCGGTGCCTTTGGCTTCGGTCAGGGCAACGTTGAGTTGCGACAGCTCGTGGGTCCGTTCGGTGACCCGTCGCTCGAGACCTTCGTTCGCTTCGGTCAGTGCCTGCTCAGCCTCGCGGAACGCGGTGATGTCGGTGAAGCTCATGACGAAACCGCCGCCGGGCATCGGGTTGCCGATCAGCTCGATCACTCGACCATTGGGGAACAACCGTTCGGAGGTATGGGCCCGGCCCTGGCGCATCCAGTGCAAGCGGCGGGCGACATGCACTTCCGCTTCGCCGGGCCCACACAGACCGCGCTCGGCGTTGTAGCGAATGATGTCGGCAATCGGCCGGCCAACGCTGATCAAACCGTCGGGGTAGTTGAATAACTCAAGGTAGCGCCGGTTCCAGGCCACTAGTTTCAGCGACTGGTCGACCACGCTGATGCCCTGGGTGATGTTCTCGATGGCGCCTTGCAGCAGGGCGCGGTTGAATTGCAGCACTTCCGAGGTTTCGTCGGCGATCCGCACGACATCCTCGAGTTGCATTTCCCGACCTTCGATGGCGGCTTTTACCACCGCCCGGGTCGAGGAAGCGCCGAGTACACCGGCCAGCAAGCGTTCGGTATGGGCGATCCATTCACCGTCCGCGTTCTGGTTCGGGTTGAAGCCTTTGCCCTGACGGTAGGCGAAACGGAGGAAACTCTGACGAGCCCGCTCTTCGCCGACAAAACGGGCGGCCAGTTGCTGCAAGTCGTTGATCTGTACCGCCAGCATTGAGCGGGCGTTGGGGCGAGCACTGATTTCCTGGCCGATGAAGCGGCCAGCCTGCCAGTGTTCCGAAACCCGGGTGCGTGACAGTAGCGAGACCCAGGTGAACAAGGTGAAGTTGCCCGCCAGGGACAGCACCACGCCTTGAGTCAGCGGCGTGATCGGCAGGTTCAACGGGTTGCCTTGCAGCCAGGCCAGGCCCGGAAAACTGCTCAAGGGCAGGCCGAGACTTTTGGCGGCGATCGGCAACACCAGGGTGTAGAACCAGAGGAACGTGCCTGCGGCCAGCCCAGCGAACACTCCGCGACGGTTAGCCTGTTTCCAGTACAGCGCGCCGAGCATGGCCGGGGCCAGTTGGGTGACGGCAGCGAAGGCGATCTGGCCGATGGTTGCCAGGCTCGCGGTGGAGCCCAGCAGTCGATAACTGACGTAGGCCAGCAGCAGAATGACCACGATGCTTACCCGCCGCACCGAAAGCATCCACTGGCGGAATACTTCGAACGGTCGCTCGGCGTTGTTGCGCCGCAGCAACCACGGCAGCAGCAGGTCATTGGAAAGCATGGTCGACAGCGCCACGCTGGCCACGATCACCATACCGGTCGCCGCCGAAGCACCGCCGATAAACGCCAGCATCGCCAAGGCAGGATGAGATTCCGCCAGAGGCAGACTGATGACGAAGGAGTCGGGCAGCACCGAACTGGGCAGCATCATCTGACCGGCCAGCGCGATTGGCACGACAAACAGCGCCGCCAGCGCCAGATAGGCCGGGAACACCCACTTGGCCAGGCGTAGATCCTGGGGATCGATGTTTTCCACCACGGTTACATGGAACTGCCGGGGCAGGCAGATGATCGCCATCATCGCCACGCCGGTTTGCACCACCATGGACGGCCAGTTGATGGTTTCTTTCCAGTACGCTTCGAGGCGCGGGGCGAGCATGGCCTGGTCGAACAGGTCGTCGAAACCGTCGTACAGGCCATAGGTCACGAACGCGCCGACCGCGAGAAACGCGAACAACTTGACCAACGATTCAAAGGCAATCGCCAGCACCATGCCGCGGTGGTGTTCCGTGGCGTCGAGGTTGCGAGTACCGAAAACGATGGTGAACAGCGCCAGTACCAAGGAGACGATCAGCGCCGTGTCTTGCGCGCGCGTGCCCATGGCGTCGGCACCGGCGCCGATCAACAGGTTCACGCCCAGCACGATGCCCTTGAGCTGCAAGGCGATGTACGGCAGCACGCCGACCAGACAGATCAGCGCCACCACCACCGCCAGCGACTGGGATTTGCCGTAGCGGGCGGCGATGAAGTCAGCGATGGAGGTGATGTTCTCCTGTTTGCTGATCATCACCATTTTTTGCAGAACCCACGGCGCGCACACCAGCAGCAGGATCGGCCCGAGGTAGATCGGCAGGAATGACCAGAGTTGTTCGGCCGCCTGGCCCACGGCGCCAAAGAATGTCCAACTGGTGCAATAAACGGCCAGCGACAGGCTGTACACCCAGGCACGCACCCGAGGCGGCAACGGCGTGCTGCGCCGATCACCGTAAAAGGCGATAGCGAACAGGATGGCCATATAGGCCAGGGCGACGGTGGCGATCAGCCCGATGGACAGCGACATGGGAACTCCAGACAAAAGACATCCGAGACTCCGCCCGGTCAGGACAGTCTCGCATGACCGCTTGAGTTAGTCAGTGTCGACCAAGGTCGTGGCGTGGTGGGGTGTCGCAGGTTGGGAGTCAGTTGGATTTTTGGTGTGCTTTCGGGGCTCTTCGCGAGCAAGCCCGCTCCCACACTCGATCGTCAGTGAACGCAAAATTTGTGGGCATCCTCAATCCAGTGTGGGAGCGGGCTTGCTCGCGAAGGCGGCGTTACTGACTGAGCGCAATATCAATCAACCGATGCAACTCTTCAACCTCCAGCGCCTGCGTCGCAAACAGGATGCGAAACACCGTCGGCGCCACCACCATATTGATCAGTCGATCGACACTCGGCTTCGGCTGCCCGGGATAGCGATCCAGAATCGTCTGCAACTGCCCGCCAATGATCGTCACGCAATAGCCCGGCGTGGCGCTGGATTGCACGTCTCGCATCATGTTGCGCCCGGGCTCGGAACTCATTTCGTCCAGATACTGCTCCGCCCAGGCCCGCACGTCACCGCGCAGGCTGCCGGTGTTGGCCGGTTCGCTGTCGGGGCGCATGCGGGCGAGGGCGACGTCGGCCAGTAGCGCCGACAGATCACCCCAGCGCCGGTAAATGGTCGACGGCGTCACCCCGGCTCGGGCAGCGATTTGCGGCACGGTCACGCTCGCGCGATCCTGTTCTTCGAGGAGGGCGCGGACTGCCGAATGAATTGACTCTTGCACCCTGGCGCTGCGGCCACCAGGACGTAAACCTTCTTTAATAGCCATACGGCGGACCTTAACACAAAGAATTTGCTTTAAGCGTTTACCAGTAGCACACTCCGCAAAAGCAAAAAGTTAGCTTTTGCGGAGTGTGCTTATGTCCCGTCTAACATCAAACCGTTCCAGCCTGTGGTTTCTGGCGATCACCTTACTCAGTTTTCTCGCCGCTTCCACCGCGCCAACGCCGTTGTATCACTTGTATCAAGAACACCTGCAGTTCTCGGCAGCGACCCTGACCCTGATTTTCGGCGTCTACGCCCTCAGCTTGCTGGCGGCGTTGCTCACGGTCGGTTCGCTTTCTGATTATCTGGGGCGCAAACCGGTGATTTTTACCGCCGTATTGCTGAACATGCTGGCAATGTTGCTGTTTATCAACGCCGACAGCGTCGCCTGGCTGATCAGTGCGCGGGTCCTGCAGGGTTTTGCCACGGGCATGGCCACCGCCGTTTTGAGTGCGGCGCTGCTGGACACCGACCGTCAGCAAGGGCCGATGGTCAACAGCGTCGCGCCGTTGCTGGGCATGGCGCTGGGTGCCATGGGCTGCGGTGTGTTGGCCGAGTTTGCGCCGCTGCCGCTGCAATTGACCTATTGGGTGCTGTTCGCGCTGTTTGTGATGCAAGCGTTGTACGTCTGGCGCCTGCCGGAAAGCGTCAGTCGGCAACCAGGTGCATGGGCCTCGTTGCGCCCGACCCTGCATGTGCCGATTCAGGCGCGGCGGATGCTGTGGCGGGTGCTGCCGATAGATCTAGCGGTTTGGGCGCTCGGTGGTTTTTTCGCTTCCCTGGCGCCGTCTCTGGTGCGGACCGCCACTGGGTCCACCTCGAATCTGATTGGCGGGGCTACGGTGGCCGTGTTGACAGTGACCGGTGCATTGATGATCTACACCTTGCGCAATCGGCCGGCCGACAAAGTCTTGCTGTTGGGCGCGAGCCTGTTGCCTGCGGGTGTTGCGCTGATTTTGCTGGCGGTACACAGCGCCAGCCTGCCGTTGTTCTTCTTCGGTACCCTGGTGGCGGGCGGCGGTTTTGGAGCGGGTTTCCTGGGTGCCTTGCGAAGCATCGTGCCGCTGGCCTTGCCTCATGAGCGGGCGGGTTTGATGTCGGCGTTTTATGCGCTCAGTTACCTGGCGTTCTGTTTGCCGTCGTTGCTGGCTGGCGGTCTGACGCGGACCTTTGGCCTGGTGGCAACCACCGATGGTTATGGCGCGGTGCTGATTATTCTGTCGCTTGGTGCGTTGGTCGGGTTGATACGTGTGCAGACTGTCAAAGCCTGTGGCGTCGATGTTCGATGACCGTTAGCCTTGGCACCGCCATTCATTTCGACGGACCGCCCCATGAAGATCATCCGCAGCAAGTCCTTCACCGGTGACCGCGCCTGGGCGGCGCTGGACATCGCCAACATGAACGGCATTACCACCCGTTTGCACTGGACCGATCAGCCCTATAAATGGCACATCAACGATGGCCAGGAAGTGTTCGTGGTGCTCGATGGGCAGGTGCAGATGCGTTATCGCGAAGAAGGACTGGAAAAGGAAACGCTACTCGAGATCGGCGATATTTTTTATGCCTCGGTAGGCACCGAGCACGTGGCTCATCCACTGGGTGTGGCGCGCATATTGGTGATCGAGACTGAAGGCAGCGTCTGATGCAGTATCTGTAAAGCAGATAACAGTTAGAGATATTACCCGTTATATCGATATTCGATTCGGATCTACCATGAACTCCACCTCACAAGAGGACAGGAGTTCACCATGACCTGCACCCATAGCGTTAAACCCGGTATCAAACCGCTCAGTCATTTGCAGCACCCTCGGGAGGCCATCCGACAATTCACTCCCAACTGGTTCGCGGCGACCATGGGCACTGGCGTGTTGGCGCTGGCGCTTGCGCAATTGCCGGTATCGAATCCCGGTCTGCATGCGTTTGCCGAAGGCCTGTGGTTGTTCAATATTGTCCTGTTTGTTGTGTTCACGGCCATGTATGCCGCCCGTTGGGTCATGTTCTTCGACGAGGCGCGACGGATTTTCGGACACTCCACGGTTTCGATGTTTTTCGGCACCATTCCCATGGGCCTTGCGACCATCATCAACGGTTTTCTGTTGTTCGGTTTACCGCGCTGGGGTGACGGTGTGATCCATCTCGCCGAAATACTGTGGTGGCTGGACGTGGCGATGTCGCTGGCCTGCGGGGTATTGATTCCCTACATGATGTTCACCCGGCAGGAGCACAGCATCGACCAGATGACCGCCGTCTGGCTGTTGCCGGTGGTGGCAGCGGAAGTGGCGGCTGCCAGCGGTGGCTTGCTGGCGCCGCACTTGGCCGATGCTCATTCACAACTGGTGGTGTTGGTGACCAGCTACGTGCTCTGGGCCTTTTCCCTGCCGGTAGCGTTCAGCATTCTGACCATCCTGTTGCTGCGCATGGCGTTGCATAAATTGCCCCACGAAAACATGGCCGCCTCGAGCTGGCTGGCCCTTGGGCCGATTGGCACCGGTGCGCTGGGCATGTTGCTGTTGGGCGCCGACGCGCCAGCGATCTTCGCCGCCAACGGTCTGCCGGGTATTGGCGAGATCGCCGCTGGGCTTGGCTTGGTGGCCGGCATCACGTTGTGGGGCTTCGGGCTCTGGTGGATGCTGATAGCGCTGTTGATCACCGTGCGTTACTTGCGCGCCGGTATCCCGTTCAACCTCGGCTGGTGGGGCTTCACTTTCCCGCTGGGTGTCTATTCACTGGCTACGCTGAAACTGGCCAGCACCTTGAGCCTGACGTTTTTCAGTGTCTTTGGTTGCGTGTTGGTGGCCATGCTGGCAGTGATGTGGCTGCTTGTCGCCAATCGGACGGTACAGGGTGCGTGGCGAGGTGAGCTGTTTGTCTCGCCGTGCATTGCAGGATTAAAGAAATAAGGGGCAAAGATTAGGTAATCTGTGGCCTGGATCGATGTCCGGCATCCAATAACAGTATCCGCGCCACTCTCCAGCCAAAATCAGGGACACATGGAAGATGAGTCACCCCTCACAATTCACCTTGCTCCGCACTCGGCGCTTCCTGCCGTTTTTTGTCACGCAGTCCCTCGGGGCCTTCAATGACAACATCTTCAAGCAGTCGCTGATCCTCGCCATTTTGTACAGGTTGACCATCGAGGGTGACCGTTCGATCTGGGTCAACTTGTGTGCGTTGCTGTTTATCTTGCCGTTTTTCCTGTTCTCGGCTTTGGCCGGGCAATTCGGGGAAAAGTTCGCTAAGGACGCACTGATCCGACTGATCAAGCTCGGGGAGATCGTCATCATGGCGGTAGGGGCGGTCGGTTTCATGTTCGATCACCTGTCGCTGATGCTGCTGGCGCTGTTTGCTATGGGTACCCACTCGGCGCTGTTCGGGCCGGTGAAGTACTCAATCCTGCCGCAGGCCTTGCGCGAAGAAGAATTGGTGGGCGGCAACGGTCTGGTGGAAATGGGCACTTTCCTGGCGATTCTCGCCGGGACGATTGGTGCCGGGATCATGATGTCCACCAGCAACTACGCGCCGGTCGTGTCCATGGCAATCATCGGGATCGCGGTACTCGGTTACCTGGCCAGCCGCAGCATTCCCCGAGCCGCGGCGGCATCGCCGGAAATGCGTTTGAACTGGAACATCTTCAGCCAATCCTGGGCCACCTTGAAGCTGGGCCTCGGGCAAACGCCCGCGGTATCGCGTTCGATCGTCGGCAACTCGTGGTTCTGGTTTGTCGGGGCGATTTATCTGACGCAAATCCCGGCGTATGCCAAGGAATGGATGCACGGCGATGAGACCGTAGTAACGCTGATTCTTACAGTGTTCTCGGTCGGTATCGCACTGGGTTCGATGCTCTGCGAGAAGCTCTCCGGGCGCAAAGTCGAGATCGGTCTGGTGCCGTTTGGCTCATTCGGTCTGACGGTGTTTGGCCTGTTGCTGTGGTGGCATTCCGGTGGAATTCCGGACAGCGTTGCCGGCCATGGCTGGATCGAAGTCCTTGGGTTTGGCCACGCCTGGCTGGTGTTGATCGATATTCTTGGGCTCGGGATCTTCGGCGGTTTTTACATCGTGCCTCTGTATGCGCTGATCCAGTCGCGTACCGTCGAGAACGAACGGGCGCGGGTGATCGCTGCGAACAACATTCTTAACGCCCTGTTTATGGTGGTCTCGGCGATTGTGTCGATCGTCTTGCTGAGCCTCGCCAAGCTGTCAATCCCGCAGCTGTTCCTGGTGGTGTCGCTGCTGAACATCGGCGTCAACGCTTACATCTTCAAAATCGTCCCCGAGTTCAGCATGCGCTTCATGATCTGGCTGCTTGGCCATTCCATGTACCGCGTTGAGCATCGCAATCTGGAACTGATTCCCGATGAAGGCGCGGCATTGCTGGTTTGCAACCATGTGTCGTTCGTCGACGCGTTGCTGATTGGCGGCGCAGTGCGTCGGCCAATTCGCTTTGTGATGTATTACAAAATCTACAACTTGCCAGTGCTGAACTTCATCTTCCGCACAGCGGGGACGATTCCGATTGCCGGGCGTCAGGAAGACATTCAGATCTACGAAAAAGCCTTCACCCGCATCGCCCAGTACCTGAAGGATGGTGAGCTGGTGTGCATTTTTCCTGAAGGCAAGTTGACCTCCGATGGCGAGATCAACGAATTCAAGGGCGGGCTGACGCGGATTCTCGAAGAAACGCCGGTGCCGGTGATTCCGCTGGCGTTGCAGGGGTTGTGGGGGAGTTTCTTCAGTCGTGATCCGGACAAGGGCGTGTTTCGCAGGCTGTGGTCGCGGGTGACCCTGGTGGCGGGGCCGGCGGTGGCCGTTGAAGTGGCTGAACCGGCGACGTTGCAAGGGTTGGTGGGGGAATTGCGTGGGGCCGTTAGATAGTCGGTGACTTTGCGGGCCTCTTCGCGAGCAAGCCCGCTCCCACAGTGGAATGCGGTCCAATGTGGGAGCGGGCTTGCTCGCGAAAGCGGTAGTGGCCTAAGCGCTAACCTTGAGCCCAATCAACCCGGCAATGATCAGCGCCACACTGGCCAGGCGAAACAACGCCATGGACTCACCAAACAAAATGATCCCGGCGATTACCGTGCCCACCGCGCCCACGCCAGTCCAGACCGCATAGGCCGTGCCCAGCGGCAATTCCTTCATGGCAAGGCCCAGCAGGCCAAGGCTGATCGCCATGGCGGCGACGGTCAGTGCGGTAGGAAGAGGGCGGCTGAAACCGTCGGTGTATTTCAGGCCAACCGCCCAGCCGACTTCGAACAGGCCAGCGAAAAACAGAATGATCCAGGACATCAAAGACCTCCATCAATGGATGGGGTCGTCCCCGGATTAATCACTCGATCGAGCCGCGAGGTCGTCCCCGCATTGCGCATTAGAGTGCCCATCATTAATCCGAGGATCAAGTTTGCGGCTTAATCCGCTGCCTGTTGAGCAGCGAGTTGCCGGTCTTCTTTCTCGCTCATTCGACGGAAATACGTCGAGAGCAGCGCCCCGGAAATGTTGTGCCAGACGCTGAACAACGCGCTTGGCACCGCCGCCAGCGGCGAGAAGTGCGCACTGGCCAAGGCCGCGCCCAGGCCGGAGTTCTGCATGCCGACTTCCAGTGCCAGGGATTTGCGCTGGGCCAGTGGCAGGTTGAACAGGCGCCCGGTGAAGTAACCCAGCAAGTAACCGAAGCTGTTGTGCAACATCACCACGGCCATGATCAGCAGGCCGGATTCGGCAATCTTCGCCTGACTGGCGGCCACCACGGCAGTGACGATGATCACGATGCTCACCACCGACACCAGTGGCAACACGTCTACGGCGTGACGAACCCGATCACCGAGTACGCGCTGGGCAAGCACGCCGAGCACGATCGGCAGCAGCACGACTTGCAGGATCGACCAGAACAGCTCCATGAACGAAACCGGCAACCAGGCCGAGGCCAGCAACCAGATCAGCGCCGGTGTCAGCAGCGGAGCGAGGAGGGTGGTGACAGCGGCAATGGCCACCGACAACGCCAGATCGCCGCGCGCCAGCCAGGTCATCACATTCGACGAGGTGCCGCTTGGGCAGCAGCCGACCAGAATCACCCCGACGGCGATTTCTGGCGGCAGGTGGAAAACCTGGCAGAGCAACCACGCCACACCGGGCATGATCACGAAATGGGCAACCACGCCCAGGGCCACGCGCCATGGATGGCGAGCGACTTCGGCGAAGTCTTCGAGCTTGAGGGTCAGGCCCATGCCGAACATCACCAGCCCCAGCAGCGGCACGATGGCGCCTTTCAAGCCGATGAACCAGGCCGGTTGCAGAAACGCCACGACGGCGAAAATCAGTACCCAGTAAGCGAAAGTGTTGCCGACAAAACGACTCAATGCAGCCAGTGCGCGCATGGCCTGATCCTTATTGTTAAGTAGCACCACAAACCAATGTGGGAGCGGGCTTGCTCGTCTGACATTCAGCGATGATGTTGACTGTCAGGACGCCTTCGCGAGCAAGCCCGCTCCCACATTTAGACTGTGCGTCGGCTTAGATACCTTGCGGGGTCTCTTCACCACCCAGCGCTTCAACCATCGACGGCAGGAAGTCGCCGAAGGTCAGCATCATTAGCGTGAAGCTGGCGTCCAGTTGGCCCAGGGCTTCGTCGCCACCGTCCTGTTCCGCCTGATCTTGCAGCAGGTCTTCGAACTTCAGGCGCTTGACCACCATTTTGTCGTCGAGCACGAACGACAGTTTGTCCTGCCAGGCCAGCGACAGTTGAGTGACCACTTTGCCGGTGCTCAGGTGCAGCTGAATTTCTTCGCTGGTCAGGTCCTGACGCTTGCAGCGCACGATGCCGCCGTCTTCGTGGGTGTCGCGCAGCTCGCACTCATCCAGCACGAAGAAATCATTCGCGGCTTTCTGGGTGGTGACCCATTCGGTCATGGTGGCGGTCGGCGACATCTTCACCGTCAGCGGACGCACTGGCAGCGAGCCGATCACTTCGCGCAGGGTGGACAGCAGGTCCTCGGCACGTTTCGGGCTGGCCGAGTTAACCAGGATCAGGCCCTGTTTCGGCGCGATGGCGGCGAAGGTCGACGAGCGGCGGATAAAGGCGCGGGGCAGGAAGGCCTGGATGATTTCATCCTTGATCTGATCGCGTTCCTTTTTGTAGACCTTGCGCATTTGTTCGGCTTCGATCTCTTCGACCTTTTCCTTCACCGCGTCGCGTACGACGCTGCCCGGCAGAATGCGCTCTTCCTTTCGGGCGGCGATCAGCAGGAAGTCACCGCTGATGTGCACCAGCGGCGCGTCTTCGCCCTTACCGAATGGCGCGACGAAACCGTAGGTGGTCAACTCCTGGCTTGCACATGGACGCGCCAGTTTGGTGGCCAGTGCAGTTTCCAACGCCTCGGCATCAAAAGGCAGATCTTGGGTCAGGCGATAGATAAGCAGGTTTTTGAACCACATGGGGTGAGTCTCTCCTTTATACAAAGGGGGGCATTATTGTCCTCCGTGTGCCATAGGCCAACCCTTCTCTAAGCCTTTGGAAGGCCTGAGAAAATTAATTAAAAAAGTTCTTGCCAGAGGTTGGGTCGCTCCGTAGAATGCGCGCCACACCGAAAGTGAAGGGTGATTAGCTCAGCTGGGAGAGCGTCTGCCTTACAAGCAGAATGTCGGCGGTTCGATCCCGTCATCACCCACCATTCGCTTTAGTGTTACGCGCAGCGGTAGTTCAGTCGGTTAGAATACCGGCCTGTCACGCCGGGGGTCGCGGGTTCGAGTCCCGTCCGCTGCGCCATATTCGGTAACCTGGAACGCTGAACGCCAGGTCACCACGGAAAAGCCCGCTAACGCGGGTTTTTTTCTGTCCATGGTTTGAACGTTGTTCCTGCAGGTCGTGTCGTTTTACCGGTTTTCAGATTTTTTTGATAAATTTATCAATTAAATCAACACTTTATGAAAATCTGTGGCACAATGCGCCCCGCAACGAAGGTAAAGGGTGATTAGCTCAGCTGGGAGAGCGTCTGCCTTACAAGCAGAATGTCGGCGGTTCGATCCCGTCATCACCCACCACTTACTTTCAACGCTACGCGCAGCGGTAGTTCAGTCGGTTAGAATACCGGCCTGTCACGCCGGGGGTCGCGGGTTCGAGTCCCGTCCGCTGCGCCATATTCGGTATCTGGAACGCTGAACGCCAGATCACCACAGAAAGCCCGCTTAATGCGGGCTTTTTGCTGTCTGGGATTTGGCTTTGTGCTGGTTCCCACTGCAAATGCGACCTGTTCGGGCAATGCCAGTTAAACGCAATCCATGTGGGAGCGGGCTTGCTCGCGAAGACGGCGGCACAGTCAATATTGATGTTGCCTGATACACCGCTTTCGCGAGCAAGCCCGCTCCCGCAGGTTCCGCACCTGACCAGCATTGACCTGTTCTGGTCGCTTTTTTCGTTTCTGCCTTGCCTATTGTTCGGCGTTACGACTGTGCCGGTAGTCGCTGACGGCCTCGTACACCGCTTTGCGTAACCGGTTGATCCCGCCAATCGGCCTATGGGCTTCAAGGCCGAACCATGGGTTGAACGATTGGTTGTCGCATTGCAGGTTCAGCGCCGGGGTGTCGAAATCCTGGGCAGGCAGTTTGATCCGGGCCACGGTTTCGAAGGGTGCATCGCGTTCACGCCATTCGATGCTGGTGTCTTCGATCGGCATGTACTTGCCCGCATCCTGACGCTGGATCTGCAAGACGAAACACGCCGGCACCCGATCGGTCGACAGCTGCTGGTTCAGCGCACTGCGCAGGAAGTTCGGCAGGTTTTGATTTTGCGTGGGCAGCGCGTAGGCCGGGCAGTTATCAGGATCCGGCATCACCCGGAATTTGGCATTGGCTTCACCGAACTTGTACGGCGAAACCGAAAAGTAAGTGGTCTGCGTCGGGCTTGTGGGGGCAGGGGAGAGCGTCGCCAGCGCAATAAACAGATGGCGAACCTGCCAGGTGCGCGGGTCCCAACCCGGGAAGAACGCCATGACCTTTTTGCCATCAGCCTGAGCGGCCACATTCTGACGATACTCGGCGACATCGCTGACAAAGAAGTTCGGATGGTTGAACATCACGAAATCCTGTTCGCTGCGCCCTTGTTGGTCATTCAGCAGCTGTTTACCAGGCACATCGAACAGTTTGATCGCCATGCCCCGAGCATCGCGGATGCTATCGAACTGCGGATACGCATTACCATTGGACAGCCGCATCGTCGCTTGCCAGGTTTTGCCGGGCTCGCTGAACACGCCTTGACGTAACTCCGCCGCCAGCTCCGGCAGCACCTGAACCTCGGCCTTCACGCAGCCATGGGCCTTGGCATGGGCATCGCGCAGGTAGCGAGTACTTTCACGGTGTTGATCGACGATGCGCACGGCCGTCTGGATGATGTCCTGGGTCATCGCCGCTTCGCCGTCCGGAATCAGTTCTTCAGCTGATACCGGGCCGCGATGCTGCCAGGCGGACCAGGCCATGATCAGCGCCCAGCCGAGCAGGCCCAGACCCAGCAGCCACAGCAGGGTTTTGCCGAGGAAGGCGCCCAGGCGCAACCAGAGAGTGATCAGCATGGGTCAATCCTTTTGACTGAGAAGGCGGACTGGCAATTGCGACTCAAGCGGGCCGCCCAACACCTTCAGGTATTCCAGCAGCGCCCAGCGTTCCTCCGGTTGCAGCAGACGACCAATGACGCCGTTCCCGCGCTCGCCTGCGCGGAACTCGTGGCCGCTGTTGTGATTACCAGTGATACGGGTGTCGAACACAAAACCGTTGGTGAAGGCTTCGGTGCGATAGCCCAAATGTTTGGGGTCGTATTCGAAGGTGCCCTTGTAGAACGTGGCGGCGCGTTCACTTTGTGGCGAGAGCAGTTGATAGATGGTCGGCACCGAACCGTTGTGCAGAAACGGCGGCGTGGCCCAGACGCCTGCCAATGGTCGGGCTTTATAGCTACGCAACTCTTGAACGCCGATCGGCAGGCCGAATCCATCCAGGTTCGGGCGCTCTGCAGGTGTCACATTGGCTTCGCGGTAGGCCTGGTTGCTCACGAAAGCAGTGACGTAAGCCAGTCCCTTGGCCACGGACAACTGGCTCATATCCAAGGGTTCTGTGGGTTTTGGATGCAGTTGTACGTCCAGTTGCGCAAGCTCTGCCGGATCCCACTGCAAGGCCGTCAGATCGAAGCGGTGATCAGCAATATTGTTGGCGGCGCCGGCATCTGTGCCAATCTCCTCCACAGGCAGTAATTTCAGATGATGCACCGGTCTGCCATCGCTTTGGGTGACGCGGGGTACGTGGCACCCGGCGCAGTTTTCAGCGAATAGTTCACGGCCTTTTGCGGCCAGGGGCTTGTCGATGTTGCCCAACAGAGCTTCCGGCCAGGCGGGCGGTTTGAGTCGTTGCAGGGTTTCTTCGATCCGGTGCAGATCGCGCACCCGGACGCTGGACGGGTAGCGGTCGTCGCCCTTGAACGGCTGCCCGCTGCTGTCGAAGAAATTCAGCGTGGCGCCCACACCCAAGGCTTCTCCGATATTACGGGCCATCGGTTGCTGCGCCGAACCGTTCCACTGCACCCAGTCGAAGGTCCACATGTCCCACAGTTGCGGGTAGTCCACCGGAGCGTTAGCCACACGGTAGTTGGCGGGTGAAATCGCGTCGCCGAAGCTGGCGTTGGCAATACGCCCGAAGGCATCGGTGCGGCCAGGGCCTTCTTCGGTGGGGTAGAGACCGCGATGGGTGTCGTTCCAGGCCACTTTCAAGAAGGTATCGAGTGAGACTTTAAAATCCTGGCGCAGCTGTTGATGCCGTGCGTCGTAGTCCTGGCCCAGAACGTTGCGTGCGAAACGTTCGAATTTCCAAGGGTTGTAGTAAGTCGAGGCGAGGCTGGCCACCAGTGCCTGGCCGAAGCTGCCGCCACGCAAGGTAGGGACGCTGGACGGCAATACATGCTGGGCCGAGCCACCGTCGATGCGCACGGCCTGGCCATTGAAGCGCAATTCGCCGGTGTGGCAGGCGGCGCAGGTGATGTCCAGAAACTCGTCCTGGCTGCCGGGGTTTTGATGACGGGCAAAACCGACGGGCAGGTTACCGGGGTTGTTCGGCGTGGCTTTCTGGCTCGGGTCGATCAGAAAACCAAAGCGTGCGAGGTATTCAGGAGCGGCGAATCGTTTTTGCGAGAAGGGCAATTCCAAGGCGTTGAACCAGTCATAACGCAAGCCTTTGACCTGGGTACCTTGAGGTGTGAAGTAGTAAGCCTGGCGGTCGGCGGCGCTCCATTGCTCCAGGTAATTCACCTGTTGCGCCGGTGACCAGGCCGGTAATCTCGGGTTGGCGACGTAATACAGCACGAGGGCGAGGCCTAGCCCCAGGAATACGGCGATCAGAATCAGCAAGCGGAATATGAGGCGCAAGATAAAACATCCTTGTCAATTTGTAGCTCCCTTATGCCTCAGCTGACGAGGTGCGGCAAGAGGCCATTACGCCAGAGGCTGTGGGAACCGGCCCTTGAGTCTATAAGAGCCAAATGACAGAAGCTTCATCCTTCTATAGCCGAAATGCGTTTAAACACCTGAACTTATCAGACGTTTCCTGCTCTCATGCCGGTAGCCATTGGTCGTGGCGGCCTGATAAGCTCGCGGCTTTACTCGATTGCCCTTTAGGCGCATGAACAAGGAAATAGCATGAAACAGCATCGGTTGGCGGCGGCGGTGGCCCTGGTTGGCCTGGTACTTGCGGGTTGTGATTCGCAGACCAGCGTAGAGCTGAAAACCCCGGCGCAAAAAGCTTCCTACGGTATCGGCCTGAACATGGGCAAAAGCCTGGCTCAGGAAGGCATGGATGACCTGGATTCCAAAGCAGTTGCCCAGGGCATCGAAGATGCCGTTGGCAAGAAAGAACAGAAGCTGAAAGATGAAGAGTTGGTCGAAGCCTTCGCCGCACTGCAAAAGCGTGCTGAAGAGCGTCTGACCAAGATGAGCGAAGAGTCGGCAGCCGCCGGCAAGAAATTCCTCGAAGAGAACGGCAAGAAAGCGGGTGTCACCACCACGGCTTCCGGCCTGCAATACGAAGTGGTCAAGAAAGCCGATGGCGCTCAGCCTAAGCCGACCGACGTAGTGACTGTTCACTACACCGGTAAATTGACCAACGGCACCGTTTTTGACAGTTCCGTCGAGCGCGGCAGCCCGATCGATCTGCCGGTCAGCGGTGTGATTCCGGGTTGGGTCGAAGGCCTGCAACTGATGCACGTTGGCGAGAAGTACAAACTGTACATCCCTAGCGAACTGGCTTACGGCGCCCAGAGCCCAAGCCCTGCGATCCCAGCCAACTCGGTGCTGGTATTCGACCTGGAGCTGCTGGCCATCAAGGATCCAGCAAAACAAGACGCCACCAAGTAATACGCGTCTGCTCTAAAAACAACGCCTCGCTTATGCGGGGCGTTGTTGCATCTGGCGTTCAGTGGCGGTAAACAAAGCGAACGGATGCGATACGCTGAAGTCATAGCCAGTGAGGGCGCTCGAGCTAGACGGGTCAGAACGCCAAGTCAATGAAATCTTGGGTTTTTTTATGTGAGTAAAAAACGCCCGATCTGAGTCAGACCCTTATGAAACGGGGCTTTCAGCGATGAAATGCAGCTCTGTTCACAAGGTTATCCACAATTTGTGTGGATAACATTTCAGCGAGAGGAACAAATGAAAACGCCCTGGAATTTCGCTCGTTTCCTGCCTCTGGCCGGACGCCTGCTCGCCCGTGGTCGTTTGCCGACCCTGCTGTTCGCGGTTGCCAGCAAAGGTGCCAGCCAGGGTAATCGTCTGGGCAAACTCAAAGACGATCTGCGCCTGTTGCAGGCACTCTGCCTGGCTTACTGGCGTGGCGAATACCGGGCCATCAGCCCGAAAGCACTGATTTCTGTGGTGGCCGGCCTGATGTATTTCCTGAGCCCGGTGGATGCCATCCCGGATTTCATCCCGATGTTCGGCATGCTCGACGACATTGCCGTGCTGGCCTGGTTGATGAAAGTCCTCGATGACGAGCTCAACGCCTTCCGCGCCTGGCGTAAGCGTCAGCTGCCGGAGAAGCTCGCGGTAGTCGAGCGCTTGCCTGATACCCCCGAACAATTACAGCTGCAAGGCCCGAAAAAAAACTGAGCCAATTCAGAATCCTCCATATATTCATACCCCACCGCGACCTTGGCCGCTGTTAGGATTACACTTCTAAGGAAAAGCGCCGACTCGCTAAGTGTCGTTGTCCTACGGGGTAGTCATGGATATTCAGATAATTACACGCGAAGGCGAACCCGAATATGCGGTTCTGCCATGGGCTCAGTATCAGGCTCTACTGAAAGCAGCAGGCATCAAGCAACAACCACCGCGTGACGCCACAGTGCCTCCCGCGGCGGCGTCAGACCAGACTCTTCCGGGTCTGGATCAACTACGCAATTTGCGCGAAGGGAAGGGCATCGCCATTGAGGCGCTCGCCCGCACGGTAGGCATCAGCCCGTCATATCTCGCCTTGATCGAAAGCGGTGAGCGTCAACCCGACGCTGCTATTCGCCGCAGCCTCGCCTGGGAATTGACGGTGCCAGGATGGAGGGATGAATCGTGAGCGTACGCATCAGTCGTCAACACTGGGATGGATTGCTGGGGGAGCTGGATCAGGCGCGTCGTCAGCGCCATCTTTTGACTTATCGGGCGTTGCTGGAGCGTTTGCAGCTACCCACGCCGGCCATGCAAACCTTGACCGCAGCTCTTGAGCACCTGGCGGCGCTGGATGCCAGAGCCGAGCAGCCGTTGCGCAGCTCGTTGGTGATCAGCCAGGGCGCCAGCCGCTTGCCGCGCACCGGCTTCTTCGAATGTGTCGAGCGCCTCGGGCGCTTCTCCGGACCGTCCGATGGCGTGGCTGCCGCGTCCTGGCATGCCTCGGAAGTGGTGCGAGTGTTCGAATACGAGTACCCCGAGTCGGCGGAAGCCTGAGTGTTTTTACGACTCAAGGCGCGGGCCAGTTACTGGCTGGCCCGCCGGTTGTTCCACTGGTCGTGGTTTGTGCGTCAGCCGCGAGGCTGGAGTTGGCTCGAGGGCCAGTTCGCGCGTATGGCGAACCTGGGTGATGTCGGCGCCCAGAGCTTCTACGGCCACATTCTAGCCTTTCGCGGCGTCGGTCTTGGGGCTCGCGAGGAAGGTGTGCGATTACTGCGCCTGGCCGCGTTGGCGGGGGATGGCAAGGCGGCCTATCAGGTTGGTGTGATCAGCCTGGCCGGAACGCCGAGCAAGGCGCCTGATCCGGCTGAAGCGGCTCGCTGGTGGGAAATGGCGGCGAAGGCCGGGCATCCGCTGGCCGAACTCAAATTGAAAGAGTTGGCGTCTCGTGGTTCTGCGGATTAAATAATTGTGTGTCTGACAAATTAACGTGGCGAAAGGGAAACCTCTCGCCACGTTTGCGTTTATTCCTGCTTGTTGATTAGTTGAGTGATCATTAGAGAATCACCCTACGTCAACATCATCCTTTCCCGACTTCTTTCCTGATTGATCCCCCGCAAAGTCTCGCGCGTTTATTGCCGGGCAGATCCATCGGAGATTTCCTTCAAGTTGTAGCGGTTTTCATGAACTGGTGCGCGATGCGCTCCATCGATAGTCTTGGGGTTGTCACTGCAAATTCAGTGACAGGGCGTGGAAGCCCTTCTATCGTTAGGCGCATCAAGCGCCACCAGTTCGGCGTTTTTTATCGCCTGTGTTTTATGGTGGCTGTGCGCGGGGCGCTTTCGAGTGCGCCAGGTGCCTAACGTCCTGGTCTTCCACACCTGCGTACAGCCGCCACCTATTGCGTGGAAGTGATTTCTGGCGGCTCCAATCCATACGTTAGGAATCAAACAATGACAGTAATTACCCCTGACCCACCCTACGAAAAACCAATTCCCCACCCCAATAGCCGTTTCATGGCGCTCACCAGCAACTGCAATGACATGCCCACGCTGTTCGTCGATACCCACGCGCCGCTCGATGTTTAGTATGACGCTGCCAACTATCGAATTCGCGCCGTCACGCAGGTACTTGAGAACCTGTCCATGCGCGGTTCAGTCGAGTGTGATTCGACGATACTCAGCGACTTTGCCTTGCTCTGTGCCATTCCACTGCGCGATGGCTGCGATGTGCTGGATGTGATTGGGCGGCGGTTGCGGGCTCGGCCTTCAGGCGATGCCTAGTGACGGATTAGCCCTGGAAATTTATGGTGCCTGAGCGGGCCTCTTCGCGGGCAAGCCTCGCTCCCACAGGTTTTGTGTCGTACGCAATATTCACAAACAACACAAAACCTGTGGGAGCGAGGCTTGCCCGCGAAGGCGTCAGATCAATCAGCGATGTCCAATGAGTAGTTCTTCTTCAGGTCCGGGCATCGCCAGGCTATCAATCACATGCACGCTATACCCCGGCACATTCTTCGCGTGATGCTTGGCCTGTGATGCCATCTCTGCCAACTGGCTCGCATCGAGTTGTCCACAGGCCTGTGGATGCAAATGCACCACGCCGATGGACAGTGACAGCAGTGGAAACTCTTGTCTTACGCCTTGGCGGTTGGGGGCGATGAAGCAGCCGGCTTCCAGGTGTTCGCTGCGGTAAAAGCGTCGGCATTGGCTGTGGAAGTCATCCAGCAGTTGATTCAGGCGTTTGCGCCAGTCTTCCGGGCCGAGCACCAGCAGGAAGTCGTCGCCGCCGATATGGCCGACGAAGTCGCGGGAAGGGTCGACGCGGTCGTTTAGACATTGTGCCAGGCACAGCAGGACTTCATCCCCGCGACCGTAGCCGTAGATGTCGTTGAAGGGTTTGAAGCTGTCGATGTCCACGTAGCAGATCACCGATTCCCGTTTCTGTTGCAGCAGCCGTGTCAGGCACTGCTGGATCGGCACGTTGCCCGGTAGCAGGGTCAGCGGGTTGGCGTAGCGGGCTTGCTGGATTTTCAGTTCCGTAATCAGTTTGAGCACGTCGATCACTCGGCCCAGCCCCAGATAGCCGCCGTTGAGGGTGATGATGAAGTCTTCTTCGATGCGCTGGCGGGCGCGGCTGGTGATCAAGCGGCTGACCTGTTGCAGCGACTGGCTCAGCTCCACGGCGAGGAAGTCGTCGCTCATCAAGCGGCTGATGGGTTTGCGGGCGAACAGGTCGGTGGCAAAGGGTTTGAGCAGGGCGTCCGAGAGCGAATGACGGTGGACGATGCCGCAGGGCTGACCCTGTTCGTCGAGCACCGCCAGGGAGTTCAGGTTGGCCTGGCGGCGGAAAGCTTCCAGCACGGTGGCGGTCGGGGTATCACTGGTCACCGCCGGTTGGTCGTTGAGCAGGGCGCTGAGGTCACTGACTTCCTCGTTCAGTATCGCGGCGACGCTGTTTGGTTTGGGCATCAAGGTTCGGACATCCCGGGGCGGATGCTCCTGGGGTCGGCAGAGCAGATAACCCTGGACCAGATCGACGCCCATTTCGGTCAGCACCGCCAGTTCTTCCGGCAATTCGATGCCTTCGGCGATCACTTTTGCACGCGAAGCCTTGGCTATCTGCAGGATCGAGCCGACGAACTCACGCTTGAGCGCGTCCTGATGAATGCCGTCGATAAAGTGCCGATCGATCTTGACGTAATCCGGGCGCAATTCAGACCAGAGCCGCAAGCTCGAATAACCCGCACCCAGATCATCCAGGGCAATGGAAAAGCCCATTGCCCTATAGTGATGCAGGGCGGTTTGCAGCAACTGGAAATCGTCGGTCGGGGTCTGTTCGGTCAGTTCGATCACCACCTGGCTCGGTGGTATGCCGAAGTCCTGCAGCAGTTGCAGGGTGCGTCCGGGTTGGTGGGCGGCTTCGAGCAGGGATTCCGGGGACACATTGAGGAAGAGTTTGCCGGGCAGTTGCTGTTCATTGAAACGGCGGCAAGCACTTTGACGGCAAGCGATCTCCAGTTCGCTGAGGCGACCGGCCTGGCGGGCTACTGCGAACAGGGCGACGGGGGAGTGCAACGGACTATTGGAGGGACCACGGCTGAGGGCTTCATAACCGATGATGCGTCGTTCAGAGAGGGAAATGATCGGCTGGAACAGGCTGTGCAAACCGCTTTGAGTCAGTATTGAACTCAAGGCACTCAGCTGTTCGGTCGTGGTCATGGCGTTCTCTGGCGATAAAAAAAGGACTGGGCGTGTTCTCGTTAAAGAGCACGCCCAGTCCTGTATTTCACGACAGAATGATGACTGTTTGATGACGCTCAGGGGAGCGTCAACATTAAATTGCCATCATCTTGCTTGTAACAACTTAGTGCTTGGCAACCGCGGTGTTGAGTTTCAAGTAATCCAGCAGAATCCGCCCGGTCTCGCTCAGATAAGCATCGTCTTCTGGCTTGGTCTTGTCCTGCTCGGCCGCGATGGCATCCTCGTCTTCTTTCTTCAGTTCTTTGAGCGGCTCTTCGCCCTTGGCCTTGCGACGGATGTTTTCCATGGCAAGTTGCTTGGCTTCGATATCGGCGTGCTGTGCACGACGGTCGATTTCATTGAGGCTGACGGTTTTTTCGCTCATCAACTTCTGCGCCAGGGCCAGTTTGTCGCGGATGAACACAAACTCCGCGTCCTTGGCCGTGCGCACGTCATGCTCGGACTTGAGCTGCGTGATGTACGGTTTGAACGGGTCAAGCGCAGGCTTGATAGCCGCACGAATGGTGTCCCACGGCATGGCTTCCGGCAGGGCGCTTTCGCCGATTTCCTTGGTGTCGATGATCGACGGGTAATCGATGTCCGGCAGTACGCCCTGATGCTGGGTGCTCTGACCGGAAACCCGGTAGAACTTGGCCAGGGTCAGTTTCAGTTCGCCATGGTTCAGCGGTTGAATGGTCTGCACGGTGCCTTTACCGAAGGTCTGGCCGCCGATGATCAGCGCACGGTGGTAGTCCTGCATGGCACCGGCGAAAATCTCCGAAGCCGAGGCGGACAAACGGTTGACCAGCAATGCCATCGGGCCTTTGTAGAATGCGCCCGGGTTTTCATCTTCCAGTACATCGACCCGGCCATCGGCGTTACGCACCAGTACGGTCGGACCTTTGTCGATGAACAGACTGGTCAGCTCGGTGGCTTCCTGCAGGGAACCGCCGCCGTTGTTGCGCAGGTCGATGACCACGCCGTCGACCTTGTCTTTTTGCAGCTCGGTCAGCAGCTTCTTGACGTCGCGGGTGGTGCTCTTGTAGTCCGGATCGCCAGCACGGAAGGCCTTGAAGTCCAAATAGAAGGCCGGGATCTCGATGATGCCGAGCTTGTAGTCCTTGCCATCCTGCTTGAGGTTGAGGACCGACTTCTTCACCGCCTGGTCTTCAAGCTTCACCGCTTCGCGGGTGATCGGCACGATTTTGGTGGTCTGGTCGTTCGGTGCATTGCTGGCCGGAATCACTTCCAGGCGCACCACGGTGCCTTTCGGACCACGAATCAGCTTGACCACTTCGTCCAGGCGCCAGCCGACCACGTCGACCATCTCTTTGTTGCCCTGGGCCACGCCGATGATCTTGTCGGCCGGTGCAACCTGCTTGGTCTTGTCGGCCGGACCGGCAGGCACCAGACGAACGACTTTCACTTGATCGTTATCGCTCTGCAACACGGCGCCGATGCCCTCCAGGGACAGGCTCATGTTGATGTCGAAGTTTTCCGCGTTATCCGGCGACAGATAGTTGGTGTGCGGGTCGTAGGACATGGCGAAGGTGTTGATGTACGCCTGGAAGATGTCTTCCGCACGGGTCTGGTCCAGACGCGCCAGCTGATTCTTGTAACGCTTGGTCAGGGTTTCCTGAATCTGCTTGGACTCTTTGCCGGAGATCTTCATCCGCAGCACTTCGTCCTTGACGCGTTTGCGCCACAGGTCGTCCAGTTCTGCGTTGGTCTTGAGCCAAGGGGCATCCTTGCGATCGACCAGCAAGGTTTCCTTGGCGGTGAAGTCGATCTTGTCGACGCCTTTGTTCAGCTCGGCAAGGGCAAAGTCCAGACGCGCCTTGACGCGATCCAGGTAGCGCTTGTAGATGGTGAACCCGGCGTTCAGGTCGCCGCTTTTGAGGAAATCGTCAAACTGGGTTTTCCATTTGTCGAATTCGGCAATATCGCTGGCCATGAAGTAGCTACGCGATGGATCCAGCAGCTTGATATAGCTGTCGTAGATGATCACGGAGCGTGCATCGTCGAGCGGTGGCTTGCTGTAATGGTGACGCTTGAGCAATTCGACGACGTTCAGACTGGCGATTACTTCGTCACGATCGGGCTGAAGCTTGTCCCAGCTGTTGGCTGCGAACGAATTGCTCGACATCGGCAAAAGACCGAGACCAATGACAAGAGCGAGGGCGGTGCTGGGGAGCAGATGCTTCATGCTGATTCGACGCGGGGACAATTGATAACGCATATTAGGCCGTCTTTGAAGTCGCCGGATCCACAGGGACCGGTCGCATAATGCAAAAAGCCCGGCGCTACAGCTTCGGGCTCAGTCCAGACTCACTATGGAGGCACTGTGAAAGCATTGCAAGGCGTTGAGGGGCGAGTGGAGTGGGTTGAAGAGCCGAGTCCTACGTGCGATGTAGGACAAGTTCGCATCCGAGTAGCGGCAGCAGGACTCAATCGCGCCGATTTGTTACAGAAAGCAGGACTTTACCCGCCACCGCCGGGGGCCAGTCAAGTACTGGGTCTTGAGTGCTCCGGGGTGATCAGCGAGGTCGGTCCGGGCTCTTCCTGGCAGGTCGGCGATCGGGTTTGCGCCTTGCTGGCCGGGGGTGGGATGGCTGAAGAGGTAGTTGTCGACGGACGGCATGTGTTGCCGGTTCCCGAATGTTTGTCCCTGGCCGAGGCGGCAGCACTGCCGGAAGTGTATGCGACCGTTTGGCTGAATTTGTTTCAACTGGCTGCGCTCAAACCGGGTGAGAAAGTTCTGCTGCACGCCGGAGCGAGTGGAATCGGTTCAGCTGCCATTCAGCTGTGCAAGGCGTTTGGTAACCCGTGCTGGGTCAGCGTCGGTTCTGCCGAGCGTCTGGCTTACTGCGAAGCGTTGGGCGCACAGGGTGGCGTAGTGCGCAATGGCGATCTGGATAGCTTGAATGATCTCGCGCCGTTCGATGTGATCCTCGACCCGGTGGGTGGCAACTATGCGGCGTTGAACCTCAAGCTGCTGGCTCGCGATGGTCGTTGGGTACTGATCGGTTTGATGGGTGGTCGTGAAGCGCAGCTGGATCTGGCGCAGGTATTGGCCAAGCGTGTGCAACTGCTGGGTTCGACCCTGCGCAGTCGCGACGAGCAGTTCAAGGCCGATTTGTTCAGTGATCTTGGCCAGCATGTCTGGCCGCTGTTTGCCGAAGGGCGTTTGAGCCCGCAACTGGCCAGGACATTTGCGATCAAGGATGCCGAAGCGGCGTTTGCGGAACTGGCGACCAATAAGGTTTCCGGCAAACTGGTGTTGGTGATCGACGACAGCCTGACCTGACGACAATGCTCTGAACCTGTGGGAGCGAACCTGCTCGCGATTCAGGCGACGCGGTTCATCTGTAAGACCGCGTTATCGTTCATCGCGAGCAGGCTCGCTCCCACAGGGGCGGGTTATTTCCAGATATGGATCGGCCAGCCGGCCTTTTCGGCGTGCTCAAGCAGCACCGGATCCGGATTCACCACATGTGGGAAATCCACCTTCAGCAGCAATGGCAAATCATTGCGTGAGTCGGAATAGAAACTCGCGCCTTCGAGGTTTTCCTCTTCCGCATCCAGCCACTCCATCAACCGGGTGATCTTGCCTTCGCGGTACGTCAGGGTGCCAATGGTATTGCCGCTGTACACCCCGTGCAGCAGTTCCAGCTCGATGCCGAGAATCTCGTCGATGCCCAAGCGGTCGGCAATCGGCTTGACCAAATGTGTGCCCGAGGCCGAGATCACCAGGATCCGGTCGCCGGCCTTGCGATGGGCGGCGATGGCTTTGGTGGCGTCGCTGAAGATGATCGGCTCGATGAAGTCTTCCACCCAAGGCGCCACCAAATGTTCAAGCTCTTCCGGCGTGCGACCGATCATCGGTTCGAGGCTGAAGTCCATGTACTCTTCCATGCGCAATTTGCCGTGGCTGTAGGCGTCCATCAGCTCATTGTTCTTGCGCATGAACGACTCGGGATCGACCCAGCCCAGGCGGCCCATTTGCTCGCTCCAGAGGGTGGCGCAGTCGCCGTGGATCAGGGTTTCGTCCAGATCAAAAATTGCCAGGGCCATCAGTGCAGTTCTCTCTTCAACATCAGCAAAGTCATCAGGCTACCTCACACAGGGCCGTCGGATCGATGGAAAGCGCCAGACGCTGACCATCGGGGTGCAGGTCGGCCGCCGAACGGTTCAGCACATCCACCACCAATTCCACGCCCCGGGCTTCGACCCGATAGCGAATCACGTTGCCCAACAGGCTGTGGCTGCGAATCTGCGCGTCGAGTTCGCCGTTCAGGCTCAGCTCGATGGCTTCCGGGCGAATCGCCAGACGATGGGTGATCGGTCGCTGCAATAGTTTCGACGCGCTGTCGGCGTCCAGCAGGTTGTAGTTGCCGATGAAGCCTGCGGCAAAAACATCGACTGGCGCAGTGTAAAGGGTTTCGGCATCGCCGCTCTGTACGATCTTTCCCTCGTTCATCAGGAAGATTCGATCAGACATGGTCAGGGCTTCTTCCTGATCGTGAGTGACAAAGATCGTGGTCAGGCCCAGTTCGCGCTGGATCTGTCGGATCTGTTCGCGCAGGTGCTTGCGAATGCGTGCATCCAATGCCGACAGCGGCTCATCCAGCAACAACAACCGAGGCCGGGTCACCAGCGAGCGAGCCAGGGCGACACGCTGGCACTGGCCACCGGACAATTGATGCGGGTAACGGGCGGCGAAGTCCTTGAGCTCTACCAGTGCCAGCACTTCGGCAACGCGCTTGTGGCTGTCGTCCGCGTTGACCTTCTGCATGCGCAAGCCGAAGGCGACGTTCTGCTCCACGGTCATGTTCGGGAACAGCGCGTAACTCTGGAACACCATACCGATTCCGCGTTTTTGCGGGCTCAGCGGGACGAGGTCCTGACCTTCCAGCAGGATCTTGCCGCCGTCCACCGAGGTCAGCCCGGCGATGCAACGCAGCAGGGTGGACTTGCCGCAACCGGATGGACCGAGAAGGGTGACGAATTCGCCTTTCTTGATTTCGCAGTTGATGTCGCTGAACACCGTGGTGCCGGACTGCCCTATTTGAGAGTAGCTTTTTTGAAGATGTTGGACGCTCACGTAGCTCATTCGCTTTTGTCCCTGTTCAAGATATTGGCAGCCCAGGTCAGAACCAGCACAAAGAAGAAGTAGGAGATCACCAGCGCACTGGTGAAGTGGCCGCTGCTGTTACGCATATTGTTGAGGTAAACCTGCAGGGTTTCGTAGCGGGTGCCGACGAGGATGTTGGCGAACACAAACTCGCCGAACAGGAACGAGAACGACAGCAGCAACGCCACCATCAAACCCTTGCGCAGGTTCGGCAGCACCACCAGGAATGCCGCTTGCCAGGTGCTGGCGCCGAGCAGTTGTGCGGAGTCCATCAGGTCGCGCAGGTTGATCGCTTGCAGGTTGTTGGTGATCGCTCGGTACATGAACGGCAGCGCCACGGTGAAGTAGCAACCGATCAGAATCCACGGCGTGCCAACCATCGCGAACGGCCCCGAGCCGTAGAGCTGCAACAGCCCCACCGACGACACCACCGGCGGCACCGCGAAGGGCAGCAGGATCAGGATGTTCATCAAAGCGTCGAGTTTCGGGAAGTGGTAATGCACCACGAACAGCAGCGGCAGAATCAGCACCACCGACAGAATCAACGAGCCGACGCAGACCAGCAACGACTGGCCGAACGCGTCGAGAAAGCGCGGATCACTCCACAGCTGGAGGTACCACTTGAAGGTAAAACCGCTGGGCATGATCGTCGCGGACCAACTGCTGGAGATCGAGTAGATCAGCGTTCCGAGCAGCGGCAACAGCAGAATGGCAAACAACAAATACGCCACGACGCGGTGATAGACACCGACGGGCCCCAGTTCAACGCGAGACATGGTAGCTCCTCTTCAACAGCAGCTGATGCACGATGGTCACCAGGGTCATCAACGCCACCAACACCACGGCCAAGGCGCTGGCCAGGTTCGGGTCGAGGGAAATGTCGCCGGAGACCATCGCCGCAATGCGGATCGGCAATACGTTGAAGTTGCCGGTGGTCAGGGCGTATACCGTGGCGTACGCGCCGAGGGCATTGGCCAGCAGGATTACGAATGTGCCGAGCAGCGCCGGGGTTAGCACCGGTAAACCGATGTGCCGCCAGAATTGCCAGCCGTTGGCACCGAGCAACGCGGCGGACTCACGCCAGTCTTCGCGCAAGGCGTCGAAAGCCGGGTAGAGCAGCAGCACGCCCAAGGGGATCTGGAAGTAGGTGTAGAGAATGATCAGCCCGGTTTTCGAGTACAGGTTGAAATCCTGAATGATCCCCGCCTGTTTGAGCATGATGGTGAAGGTGCCGTTGAACCCCAGCAAAATGATGAACGCGAAGGCCAGGGGCACGCCGGCGAAGTTGCTGGTCATGTTGGCGAAGGCGTTGACGAAGTTGCGCAGTTTCGAGTCGACCCGGCGCAAGGAGTAGGCGCCGAGTACGGCGATGATGATGCCGAACACGCTGGACCAGAAACTGATCTCGAGGCTGTGCTGGATCGCCTGCAGATAGAACTTCGAGTTGAAGATTTTGCTGAAGTTGGCCAGGCCCCAGCCGAACTCTTCCGATTCCAGGCTGTTGATCATCACCCAGAGCAGCGGGGCGATCTGGAACACGAAGAAGAAAATCGCGAAGGGCACCAGGCACAGAGCGGCCAGCCATTTACCGCGGGTCATGGCGTTCACTTGAGCAGCTCCCGGCACACAGGTTTGTCGTGGGGCGCGCCCAGCAGTTCGCAGACGGTGCCGCAGATGTCGATCTGTTTCGGTGCGGCGTTTTTGTTGAAGCTGAAGGCATCGCCGAGGACGAACAGCGGCACTTCGCGTTCTTCGGGCAGCAGGCCGTTGTGCGAGCGGTCGTTGTTCATGCCGTGGTCAGCCGTCACCAGCACCTGGTAACCGGCGTCGAGCCAGCCTTGCAGATAATCGGCGAGGATGATGTCAGCCGAGCGGGCGCTGTTGCGGTACTGCGAGGTGTCGAGGCCATGCTTGTGCCCGGCGTCGTCGATGTTCATGGGATGGACCAATAAAAAGTTCGGCGCGTGGCGCAGGCGCAAGTTTTCCGCGTCGGCGAACAGGTGCGAGTCCGGGTAGTGGTCGTTCCAGTAGAAGTGACCGTGCTGGATCGGTAGTCTGGGGTCATCGGTATGACGATCCCGGGCGGCCACGAACGGCGAACGGTTATACAACTCGCTGACCCAGTGATAGGCCGCGGCCGCGGTTTTCAGGCCGGCGTCGGTGGCGTAATGGTAGATGCTGCGCTGGTTGGACAGGCGCGAGACGTTGTTGTGAACGATGCCGCTGTCGATCGGCGTAACGCCGGTCAGGATGCATTCATAAAGTGGTCGGGACAGGGCCGGCAGTTCGCACTCCAGCTTGTAGAGTGCCGCGCGTCCTGCGCCAACGTAAGCCTGCAGATGCCCCATGGCGTGGCGCGCGACTTCGTAATTGAGGCCGTCGAGCACGACAAGGATGACGTTGTGCTTCATAGGGCTGGGACTCCGCAAAAACAGATGATTCAAGTACGCAACCAATCCCCTGTGGGAGCGGGCTTGCTCGCGAAGGCGGACTGTCAGCCAACATCAATGTTGAATGTCAGTCCCTCTTCGCGAGCAAGCCCGCTCCCACATTGGGTCTCCATCTGATCCCCGAATGGGGATCTGCGGTGTTACGGCATGTTGATGATGACTTCTTCCTGCCACTTCTGCGGCAGCGACTTGGAAGTCTTCTCCCACGCGTCGGCGTCTTTGATTGGCGTAACCTTTTTGTACTGCTCGTTAGGCAACAGTTTGGCTTTCACGTCTTCCGGCAGTTTGATGTGCTCGGCGCGGATCGGACGGGCGTTGCCTTTCGCCAGGTTGATTTGGCCGGCATCGCTGAAGATGTATTCGCGGGTCAGCTTGGCGGCGTTCGGGTTTTTCGCGTATTTGTTGATGATGGTGGTGTAACCGGAAATCACCGAGCCATCGGATGGAATCAGCACGATGTAGTCATCCGGATTCGCCATCTTGGCCTTGTAGCTCAGACCGTTGAAGTCCCAGACCACGCCGACTTCGATCTCACCCTTTTCCATGGTGGCGATCGTCGGGTTGGCCATTGACAGGCGGCCTTGCTTGGCGATGTCAGCGAACAGCAACAGGGCTGGCTGAATATTTTTCTCGTCACCACCGTTGGCGAGGGCGGCGGCCAGTACACCGTTGGCAGCCTGGGCCGCGGTGCTTACATCACCGATGGAAACTTTGTACTTGCCAGTCTTGAGGTCAGCCCATTTGGTCGGTGCTTCAGAACCGTGCAGCAGTTTTTTGTTGACGATAAATGCGATGGTGCCGGTGTAGGCCAGCGCCCAGTTACCGTCCTTGTCCTTGGCCCAATCCGGAATCTGTTCCCAGGTAGTTGGCTTATAAGGTTGCACCACGCCCTGCTTGACCGCGATCGGGCCGAAGGCGGCACCGACGTCGCCGATGTCGGCGGTGGCGTTGTCTTTTTCGGCGGCGAACTTGGCGATTTCCTGAGCCGAGCTCATGTCGGTGTCGATGTGTTTCAGGCCATATTTCTTGGCCAGGTCTTCCCAGGTGCCTTTCCAGTTGGCCCAGTCATCGGGCATGCCGACGCTGTTGACTGAGCCTTCCGCTTTCGCAGCGGCTTCCAGGGTTTTCAGATCATCCGCCGCCATGGCGGAGGTGCACAGGGCAATGGTCGAGCCTAACAGTGATGCCAGGAAAAACTGTTTCATCCGAAGCTCCTTTGGGCGTTTTCAACGCTGCGATTGCGGTTGTGTTGGTCTAGGTCAGCAATACCTGAGCCAATTTAGGCGGATTGGATGACATTTTGATGTCGACGACCGGTCGGCCTGAATTTTCTGCGCTCGGATACGCGGGGTGCGAGATAAGCGTAGACCATGGCTAAAGAGCTGATATGAAAGGGACTTGGCCATAAAATTGCAGGCGTCTGGCGCAACCGTTCGGCGGCTTTGTCATCTGTCAGTCATATGCAGTGCCTAGGCTTGCAGGCAGTTGATGGAACCGATTTAAATGACGGTTCTGCCCCGAATCAGTGCTGGTCTAGTCCAGATAGGTAACGTTGATGCGCATCGAGACCACCAAAGCGGTGACAGCCATCGGGCAGGTTCTGCAGGAGCAGCTCGACCACGGTCTGTTGGCGCCGGGGAGCAAGTTGCCGGCGGAGCGCAAGCTCAGTGAGTTGTTCGGTACCACGCGTATCACCGTGCGTGAGGCGTTATTGCAACTGGAGGCCCAGGGGCAGATTTATCGCGAGGAGCGACGCGGCTGGTTCGTATCGCCACCCCGGCTGGCTTATAACCTGATGCAGCGCAGCCACTTTCACGCGATGGTCAGTGCGCAGGGGCGGGTGCCGTCCACCGAGGTGATCTCGGCGCGGTTGCAACCGGCGTCGGCGGCGGTGTGTGCCTGGTTGCAGTTGCCGGCGCTGTCGAGCGTGATCCAGATCTGCCGCTCAAGACGGATTGACGGGCGATTGGTGCTGTATGTGGAGCACTACCTGAACCCACAGTTTTTCCCGGGGATTCTGGACTTCGATCTGAATCAGTCGATGACCGAACTGTATGCCCGGCATTACGACTTGCATTACGGACGGGTGCGCTTCGAGATTGTGCCAACGGCGTTGTCGGTGGACGCAGCGGCGGCTTTACGGGTGTCGGTGGGCAGCCCGGGGTTGCGGATTGCCCGGGTCAATTACGATCAGCACCAGCGATTGATCGATTGTGACCTGGAGTTCTGGCGCCATGATGCGATTCATGTCGGGGTGGATGTGGTTTAGTTCGCAGAAAAACCGAGTCGCCGCCATCGCGAGCAGGCTCGCTCCTACAATGGATCTATGTCGTTCACAAAACCCCATGTGGGAGTGAGCCTGCTCGCGATGGCGGCCTGGAAGCCAAGGCTATTCTTTCTGCGGCCCACCCGTCGCCGTGGCGACGTGGACACTCATCCGTGGCGTCGCCAGATCCAGCCCGGCTTCATCCAGATGTCGCTTGAGCGACAGGTTGAACGCCCGGGAAACTTCCCACTGTTTGATCGGTGCGGTTTTAAAGCGTGCGCGAAGAATCGCGTTGCCGGACTCGAAACTTTCTACCCCCTGAATCTCCAGCGGCGACCAGATGTTTCGCCGTTGCAGCGGGTCGGTGCGCATTTTCTGGCCGACGTCGCGCATCAGTTTGATCGCCTCGTCGATGTCCATGTTGGAGGGCACCGCCACCCGGAAGATCGCGTAGCCGAATTCCCGGGAGTAGTTCTTGATGCTTTTGATTTCGCTGAACGGAATGGTGTGAACGATACCGTCGATGTCCCGCAGGCGTACGGTGCGGATGGTCAGGCCTTCGACCGTGCCCAGGTGGCCGCCGACGTCCACGTAGTCGTCGATGGCCAGGGAGTCTTCGATGATGATGAACAGCCCGGTGATCAGGTCGGCCACCAGTGACTGCGCGCCGAAGCCGATGGCCAGACCGATCACACCGGCACCGGCCAGCAACGGCGTAACGTTCATGCCCATGTTCGCCAGAGCGACGATCAGCGCGATGATGAAAATCGCCACGAACAGCACGTTGCGGATCAGCGGCATCATGGTCTGTGCGCGAGCATTGGCCAGGCCTTTGCGCGAGCGGGTGAGGGCGTGATGCACGGCGGTGTCACTGAGAATCCAGATCAGCCAGGCAAAAATCAGCGTGCCACCGAGGCTGAACAGTTTGACGCTGACTTCATGGCCTTCGCCTTCGGTGAAGCGGATCAGCGACATGCCCCAGACGCGCAGGCCGAGTTCGATGAATGCCAGCCACACCAGCAGATGGGCGAGGGTGTAGAAGAAGCTTTTCAGGCGATCCGAATACAGCGCGTGGCGCTTCACGCTGCGTTGCGGTTTGAGTGAGTGGCGGCGCACCAGCCCGTTGATGACCATGCACAACACCAGCAGCACGGTGCAGATCAGTGACTGACGCAAGGCAGTGCTGGTGTCGCCGGCGGAGACGAAGGTGGCGAACAGCGAAATGCCCACCAGCACCAGCGCCGGCAGATACCAAAAGGTGCCGAGGATTTCGATCGTGTCACTCAAGGCTCGACGAGTCAGGCGCCGGGACAGCGGCTGGTTGCGGATCAAGTGGGCGATGGGCCGACGGAAACGCAGAATGAAAAAACCGGTGAAGATCGCCGCCAACACATTGGCGAACGTCGCTGCTGTGTGAGCCAGGTGACTGCCGAGGCTTTCAACCAGACGTGGATCGCTGAGGGCTTCACCGAAGGCGGCGAAACTGCCAATCAGCCACAACGGGCGAAAGGCCTGATGCCGCAGGATGTACAAGGCGCGATGACGATGCGGGCCATCCAGCACGGAAAACGCGATCACGCAGATCGCTGAGAAACAGGTGCCGACCACCAGCGCATAGGCCAGCACCATGGCCAGGCTTTTGCCCAATGACGAAGGCAGGGCGTAGGTCATGTAAACCGTCATGACCAAGGCAATCAACCACGGCCCGAGTTTGCGTAAGGCGAAGCGCAGCATGTCCAGCGCCTTGGGGTGTTGCGGCAATTCTTCGGTCAGGCCAAAGCGCATGCGTACCCGGTGGCCGAGCCAGATCAGGGCGGCGGCCAGCAGGCTCCAGACCATCAGGATCACAGCGAAAGCGAAGATGATCGGCAGCCATTCATTGGCCGGCAGCATCAGCGCCGCCAGTTCATCCTTGGCCAGATCGACCTCTTCGGACCAGCGATTGAGGGGGCTGTCGGCGCCGGAAAATTGTTTTTCGAAACCGGCCAGGGTGCCGCCGATCAGGCCCAGCACGCCTTCTTCGGTGGTTGGCTGAGCCTTTTGGGTGACGTCGCGCAGTTTTTTCAGGTCCGTCAGTAGCTGGGTGCGCTGCTGATCGTTTTCCAGAGACTTGATGACTTCGTCCAGCGATTGCCCCAGCGGCTCCTGTGCTTGCGGCTGGGTTTTCGCCGAGCCATTGAGCAGCCCCGGTAAACTGACCGCCTGGGCAGGTGCCATCGGCAGCAGTGTCATCAGGCAGACAAGAAATAAACACGGGAGGGCAAAAAGACGAGCGAACACGGTCAACCTCGGATGAACGAATCGGCCGAGTGTACGAGCCCGTCAAAATCAATGCGAGCCAGGCGGGAGGATTTATTCGTTGAGTTTGGCGAGGATCTTGTAGATCACGGTGGCGAGGATCATCAGCATGCCAACCCACATCGCGAACACACCAACGTTCTTGTCGCGAAAGTTGAAGCCGATGGCCAGCATGATCATCCCGGAAAGAATCGGGATCAGCATGGAGTGGAATGATGACATCGAGATCATGGTGACAGCCTTGTCGGAGAGGGGTATTGCAAGTCTAGGCGGCTTTCGGGCGAGCGGAGGTGATGAAGATCATCGTGGCGAGGGAGCAAGCTCCCTCGCCACAAGAGTTACCTTTTAATCACCAAGGACTACGGCAATTCGCGGCAGGCGTAGAACGCGCTCAGCACTTTGACCAGATGCGCCAGGTCATGGCTGCCGCACAGCTCGCGGATCGAGTGCATGGCGAACGTCGGCAGGCCGATGTCCACGGTGCGCACGCCCAGATGGCTGGCGGTAATCGGGCCGATGGTCGAACCGCAGCCCATGTCGCTGCGTACCACGAAGCTCTGCACCGGTACTTCTTCAGCCATGCACAAATGGCGGAAGAAACCGGCGGTTTCGCTGTTGGTGGCGTAGCGCTGGTTGCTGTTGACCTTGATCACCGGGCCGGCGTTGAGTTTCGGGCCGTGGTTGGCGTCGTGCTTGTCCGCATAGTTCGGGTGCACGCCGTGGGCGTTGTCGGCCGAGACCAGCAGGGATTTCTGAATGGTCCGTACGAATTCATCCCCTTCAGGCAACAGACGGCGCAGGGTTTGCTCAAGCATCGGGCCGTCGGCGCCACAGGCCGAGCAGGAACCGACTTCTTCGTGATCGTTGCAGACCAGCACACAGGTTTCGTCGGTTTCAGTCGTCAGCAATGCTTGCAGGCCGGCGTAGCACGACAGCAAATTATCCAGGCGCGCACCCGCAATGAAATCGCCATGCAGGCCGATGACCGCGGCGCTTTGGGTGTCGTAGAAGCTCAGCTCGTAATCGAGCACCACGTCGGCGTTCAGGCCATGTTCGCGGGCCAGTTGATCGGTGAGCACGGCGCGGAAGTCCACACGCTCGTCACCGGCGAATTGCGCGAGGATCGGCGGCAGTTCGGTCTGGGCATTGATCGCCCAGCCCATGTTGGCTTCGCGGTTGAGGTGAATGGCCAGGTTCGGAATGATCGCGATCGGTGCCTTGAAGTCGATCAATTGGCTCTCGACCTTGCCATCACGGCGGAACGTCACGCGGCCGGCCAGAGACAGATCGCGGTCGAACCACGGCGCCAGCAGTGCACCGCCATAGACTTCGACACCCAGTTGCCAGAAACCCTGGCGTTGCAGCTCCGGCTGGGGTTTGACCCGCAGGCACGGGCTGTCGGTGTGCGCACCGACCAGGCGGATGCCGCCGTGCAAGGGCGAATGACGGCCCATTTTGAACGCGACGATTGAAGAGTCGTTACGGGTGACGTAGTAACGACCATTGGCTTCAGTGGTCCACGGCTCGCGTTCGTCGAGGCGCAAAAAGCCGGCCGCTTCCAGACGCTGAACTAGGCTGGCGGTGGCATGGAACGGGGTAGGGGAGGCCTTGAGGAAGTCGATCAGGCCTTGGTTCAACTCTTCGCGCATAAGAAGCTCCAGACAGCAGTGGCGCCAGTTTAACGTATTGGCCCACGGCATTGCAGACACAATGCCATCCGGTGTAACGACTACTGGAAAGTCAGCCGGTGATCAGTTCGCCACAGAGGAACACTTCGCGACGCTGCTTGCGGCCAACGTGTTCATGTTTGCTTGCGAGATATACCGGGTCGAATTTTTCCCGCGAAAAGTCGGGTTGCTGTCTGACGTATTCATCCACCAAACGGTCATAGTCGGCTTCGGTGATGAACTTGTAGATATCCCGGCGATAAAAGAATCCCAACTGGAAACCCAGGGTTTCGCTGGAATGAGCAGTCTTGCCGGAAAAGCAGTTTTCAAAATCGATGGCTTTGAGAGGTTTGCGTGTTTCGGGAATCATGATGTTGCCGGCCCAGAAATCCATGTGCGTGATGTTCTTCAGGGCCAAGGAATGCAGCAATTCGAACGCATCGAGAATGAAGGCTTCGACGTGCTTCGGGTGCTGGATGAGCCATTGCACGCCGTTGACATGGTCGTCGAGCAGGCGCGTGAGAATGAAATACTCTTGGGTCAGGCCCATTCGATCACGGGTATAGCCGAAGCCTTGCAGAGGTGGCATTTGCACCCCGCGGTGTTGCGCTTCATGGGTATTGATCAGCTCTTCCAGTGGCCAGTCGAATCGGCCATTGCGCTGCGGCTTGCCCAGGGTTACCCGGACTTTAGCCTTGAAGGAGTCCAGCGGCTGGACCTTGGCAAACAGCGGTGTATCGCCGGATACCAGTGGCGCGCTTGCCCGTGAGAGTTTGCGAGCGCGGCGTTTGTTAATCAGCTGTTCAAGCGCCTGTCGGGTTTCGACGCAAGGCTGTTCGCTCAAGTGCAGCGTGGTGTTGAACAGGCTGAAAGTGAAGGGGTAGTCGAGTTGGAGTGTCTTACTGCTGAACACAAGGGCGTCCTGCCTGATATCTAAGTGCGATCATTTCACGATTTTTTTACAAAACCATAACAATTTCTTCACGTTATCTTAACGGCGTTTTGTGTTAGCAAATAGCAAATAAAAACGCCCTTCGACGGAAGGGCGTTATGTGTGTCCGGCGTGTTATTCAGAAGGGCGCAGGGCACTCGAATCGCAAGCGTTCGCCGCTTTGCGGGTGAGTGAAACTCAGCATGCTCGCGTGCAGGCACAGACGTGGCCAGGCAGCGAGTGCTTGCTCATGGGCGTAAAGCCCGTCACCCAACAGCGGGTGGCCGATGGAGAGCATGTGCACGCGCAACTGGTGAGAGCGGCCGGTGATCGGCGTCAGCTCGACGCGGCACCAGTCGCCACAACGCTCCAGCACACGCCAGAAGGTCAAGGCATGCTTGCCGAACTCGTGGTCCACCACATGGCGTGGCTTGGTCGGCGGGTCGTAGCGCAGGGGCAGGTCGATGCTACCGCTGTCCAGTTCCGGTTGCCCCCAGCACAGGGCGGTGTAGGCCTTTTCGGTTTCGCGGTCGTGAAATTGCCGAGACAGCTCGCGATGTGTATCCGGGTCGCGGGCCAGCAGAATGATGCCGGAGGTTTCCCAGTCCAGCCGATGAACAATTCGTGCTTCCGGGTAGCCGTTTTCTTGCAGACGCGTAATCAGGCAGTCCTTGTTGTCATCGGCCCGGCCAGGGACGGAGAGCAACAGGGTCGGCTTGTCTACCACCAGTACGGCGGCGTCCTGATGGATGATGCGGATGTTGGACAACGGCATTAAAACAGCCTCGTAACAAACGCCAACGGCGGCTCAGAACCTTCACTGTCCGTGTAGGAGCTGCCGCAGGCTGCGATCTTTTGATTTTGCTTTTAAAACAAGATCAAGAGATCCCAGCCTGCGGCAGCTCCTACACAGGCTCGAAGGTTCTGCGCCGCCGTGGCTCCTGTCGGATCGACTCAGCGATCTGGCAGGGTGATATTGAGTTCCAGAATCGAGCAGCTGCCCTGGTTTTCCAGAGCGACATGCACGTCATCGGACCCGATATTGACGTACTTGCGGATCACTTCCACCAGTTCCTTCTGCAAGGCTGGCAGGTAATCCGGCGTACTGCGCTGGCCGCGTTCATGCGCCACGATGATCTGTAGACGCTCTTTCGCTACCGAGGCGGTATTAGGCTTTTTGTTGGCACGAAAGAAGTCAAAAAGGTTCATTACCTACCTCCAAAAAGTCGCTCGAAGAATCCCTTCTTCTCGACATCGAGGAAACGATGGTCCACGGTTTTGCCCAGCAGACGATCGACCGCATCGCTGTACGCCTGACCGGCGTCGCTCTGGTCGTCGAGAATCACTGGCACGCCCTGGTTGGAGGCTTTGAGGACGGCTTGCGATTCCGGAATCACGCCCAGCAGGGTAACTGCGAGGATGTCCTTGACGTCTTCGACGCCGAGCATTTCGCCGTTGCTCACGCGTGTAGGGTTGTAGCGGGTCAGCAGCAGGTGTTCCTTGATCGGCTCTTCGCCGTTCTCGGCGCGACGGGACTTGCTGGCCAGCAGGCCGAGCATGCGGTCCGAGTCACGTACCGATGACACTTCCGGGTTGGTCACGACAATCGCTTCATCAGCGAAGTACATGGCCAGGTGGGCGCCTTTCTCGATGCCCGCCGGGGAGTCGCAGACCACGAATTCGAAGTCTTCTTTCAGTGCCATCAGCACTTTTTCCACGCCTTCCAGGGTCAGCGCGTCTTTGTCGCGGGTCTGACTGGCGGCCAGGACGTAGAGGTTTTCCAGGCGCTTGTCTTTGATCAGCGCCTGTTGCAGGTTGGCTTCGCCGTTTACCACGTTGACGAAGTCATACACCACGCGGCGCTCGCAACCCATGATCAGGTCGAGGTTACGCAGGCCGACGTCAAAGTCGACAATAACTGTTTTGTGACCACGCAGAGCGAGGCCGGTACCGATAGCGGCGCTGGTGGTGGTCTTACCCACACCACCCTTGCCGGATGTAACCACGAGAATCTTGGCCAAGGTGTTTTACCCCTAAGGAAAAAGGACGTTTAGCCCCTGAAAAACATCTCTTGAAAAACTACTGCAGTCGGACAGCCTTGGCTGGAATCCGGTTCTGAGCGGCGTTTACCCCCGGTAAACACTGCTTTTAGCCTTTTTCCTACTTCGTTTGAGCCGTTTTCGCTACGTTTTAGAGATGCTTGGAAAATGCGGCAGTATCCGTTAAAGCCGAATGATGTTCAACACGTCGCCCGACAGGCTGACTTGTACGCCCGCGCCCCACAATGGATCACGACGCAAATCCTCGGAAACCTTGTAGTGGCCGGCGATGGAGACCAGTTCAGCGGTCATTTGCTGACAGAAAATCCTGGCTTTCGTGTCACCTTTGACGCCGGCCAAGACACGACCGCGCATCGCGCCGTATACATGGATGTTCCCATCGGCGAGAAGTTCCGCCCCCGGGCTGACCGACGAAATCACCACCAAATCGCAACCCTGAGCATAAATCTGCTGGCCACCGCGTACCGGCGAGGTAATGATTTTGGTCGGTTTGATGGTCGGCTCCGGTGGTTTTTCCGGTTTTTTTGCAACGATGCCTTCGTTCGGGTCGAGCGGCCGCTCACGGGCACCGGACGGCGGCAGCACCGGCAGATCGACCGCGATGGCGGCGGCGATGTCTTCGATGCGGCTGGCACGGATCGCCAGGGTGCGCAGGCCGTGCTGGCGGCAGATGCGCATCAGTCCGGGCAGATCGACCGAGCCTTCGCTGGCCGGGAGTTTGTCCAGGGCCAGGACCAGCGGCGCGTTACTGAAGAAGTTGGGCGCCTGGGCGACCTTTGCGGCGAGTTGCCGATCAAGGTTCTCAAGGTCGTTACGGGCCAGTTCCAGCACCGTAATGGCGAGCATGCTGCCCTTCAACTGGAACACGGGATTTTGGTCTAGCGGTTCGGTTTGGCTCATGGTCGGCATACAACGGCTTGTCACTAAAAGTGCCGAGACTTATAACGAGAACGCCCGCAGGCCGCAAGCCGGGTCGAACGATGTAGAATGCGCGGCCACTGTCTTGACGGAACCTTTAATGGATCGCCCGCGTTTTCGAACAGCATTTCTTTCTCCACGTTTCTGGCCGCTGTGGTGTGGCTTGGGGCTGTTGTGGCTGATTGTGCAGCTGCCGTATCCGGCGTTACTGTCGGTCGGTCGCGTCTTGGGTGCATTGATGTATCGAGTGGCCGGCGACCGACGGCGCATTGCCAAGCGCAATCTTGAGCTGTGTTTCCCTGAAAAGACCGCTGCCGAGCGCAAGCGTCTGCTCAAGGAAAACTTCGCCTCCACCGGCATCGCCTTCTTCGAGATGGCCATGAGCTGGTGGTGGTCGCGCAGGCGTCTGGCGAAACTGGCTCATGTCGAAGGCCTGGAACATTTGCAGCAGGCCCAGCGCGACGGCAAGGGCGTGATTCTGATGGCCGTGCATTTCACCACGCTTGAGATCGGCGCGGCGCTGCTCGGTCAGCAGCACACCATCGATGGCATGTACCGCGAACACAAAAATCCGCTGTTCGACTACATCCAGCGTCGTGGCCGCGAGCGGCACAACCTTGACTCGCTGGCGGTGGAGCGCGACGACGTGCGTGGCATGCTCAAACTGCTGCGGGCAGGCCGAGCGATCTGGTACGCACCGGATCAGGACTATGGCGCCAAGCAAAGTATCTTCGTGCCGTTGTTCGGGATTCAGGCGGCGACCGTCACCGCCACCAGCAAGTTCGCGCGGCTGGGCAAGGCGCTGGTCGTACCGTTCACTCAGCAACGCCTGGCTGACGGCAGTGGTTATCGGTTGGTGATTCATGCGCCGCTCGAGGGTTTTCCCGGCGAGACGGAAGAGGTTGACTGCATTCGCATCAACCAGTGGGTCGAAAGTGCTTTGCGCGAATGTCCGGAGCAATACCTCTGGGCACATCGCCGCTTCAAGAGCCGTCCACCGGGCGAACCGAAGCTGTACGCCAAACGCGGTTGAGTCACCGATCCCTTTAAGCACCATGGAGTGTTGCGATGAGTTCTGCTGAACCGGTTACAGGGTTGATACTTTCCGGCGGCGGGGCTCGGGCGGCTTATCAGGTGGGCGTGCTGGCGGCGATTGCCGAGCTGCTGCCGGTGGGGGCGGCGAATCCGTTTCCGGTGATCGTCGGCACCTCGGCCGGCGCGATCAACGCGGTCAGCCTGGCCAGTGGGGCAATGGACTTTCGCGGCGCGATTCAGCGTCTGACCGCCTTCTGGCAAGGTTTCCGTAGCCATCTGGTATTGCGCAGCGACTGGCCTGGGGTGATCCACCAAGCCACCCGTTTTGTCAGTCACAATCTGATGGGGATTGGCGCTCCGGTGCCAGTGGCCCTGCTCAACAGCTCGCCGCTGCGCGGTTTGCTCAACGACAAACTGCACATGCCCGGGATTGCCGAGGCCATCGCGCAAAAGCAATTGAAGGCGGTGGCGGTCACGGCGTTTGGCTATGAGTCCGGTCAGGCCGTCACGTTTTATCAGGGTGGCGGCACCATCGAATCCTGGTTGCGCCATCGGCGAATCGGCGTGCCGACCCAATTGAGCGTCGAACACTTGCTGGCCAGTTCGGCGATTCCATTGCTGTTTGCGCCGGTGAAAATCGGCGAAGAATATTTTGGCGATGGCGCGGTACGTCAATCGGCACCGATCAGCCCGGCCCTGCACCTGGGTGCCAGCCGCGTGCTGGTGGTGGGCGTCAGCGGCAACCCGCGCGGGGTCGACCCGGAACAGCCGCTGCAACGCGCCTACACCGGTCAGCAGCCGACCCTGGCACAAATAGGCGGGCACATGCTCAACAGTACGTTCATTGACAGCCTGGAAAGTGACATCGAGTTGCTGCAGCGTCTGAATCAGTTCAGCCATCTGCTGCCCGACGGCGTACCGAGTCGTGCATTGGGAGCAGCGCCGGTGGACGTGCTGGTGATTTCGCCGAGTCAGCCAATCGATGAAATTGCGGCGCGGCATCGCCAGGAATTACCGGCGGCCTTGCGTCTGTTTTTGCGCGGGCCGGGGGCGACCAAGACTAGCGGGGCGGGGGTGCTGAGTTATCTGCTGTTTGAGGCGGGGTATTGCAGCGAGTTGATCGATCTGGGGCGGCGCGATGCGTTGGCCAAGCGGGATGAGCTGTGCCGGTTTCTGGGGTTGGTGGAGCCTGCGGTTTCGGCTTGAGATTTGCGGTGCGGCAATTCGCGGGCAAGCCTCGCTCCCACAGGTTTTGTGTCGTTCACATCATCGGCGAACGACACAAAACCTGTGGAAGCGAGGCTTGCCCGCGAAGCTTTTACGATTAGAAGTGGAACTTCACCAGGAAGCTCGTGTTGCTCTGATCGGTCTTGAAGTACTGGCTGTCCTTGATCCCATACTTGTCTGACCAGTAGTCGTACTCGACACCGACGTACAACTGCTTCTCGCCAATGTTCAGGGCTTTACCCAAGTCGTATTTGATCTGTGGGTTGAAGTGCAGGTTGGCGTGGTAGGTGCCTTTGCTGTTCTTGTCGTTGTCGACCACCCAGTCCATGAAACCATCGATCAGGATGTTCGAATCGCCCACGGGAATGGTGTAGGACCAGACCGGGGTGATCTGCCAGACGTTGTCACCCGGGCGACTGCCCTCGGTGTGACGCTGGTAGAAGTTCAACTGGAAGTAGTCGAACCCGGGAATCGCCAGGTCGAAACCAGGACCGATCAGGTAGGACTCGGTATCGCCCTCACCGAATTCGTACGTCATGGCCAGCAGCACGTCCTTGACCGGGCCGAACTCCAGTTTCTGATCGAAGATCTTGCCAAACGACAAGCGCGGGCTGATTTCGCCGTAATAGGTGTTCGAGCCGACGCCGCTGTCTTCTTTGCCGTTGTAGAAAATCTTGTCGACGAACACGAAGTTGTCGCCGTATTTCCAGGCATCGGCGTGCTCGAAGGTGACGGTTTGCTGAATGCGCGGGTTGACCTGGAAGTCTTTGCCATAGAGGTAGGTCAGACTGTTGTTCTGCCATTGCAGCAAGTCGCCGGCCATTGCCTGGCCCCCGGCCAGCAAGGATCCCGCGAGCATCAGGCTGGTGCACGTACGTTTCATTCGGTTGCTCCCAAAAAGTAGGTGGTTCCACGTTATTTTTCTAAGGTCGGCGCTCTGGTGTGGCGCCTTTTTCTTTAGCTGTAAAAAATCATCCAATCGGTCAGCTTCAGTGCTGTTAGCAAGAGCTGAGCCAAGGCTTTTAAAAAGCCAAAAAACTCCCGTTCGGCGGCTCAAGAGCAGTCGATTGAGAGTGGTTTTGGAGTGCCTTGGTACCGTCCAGCGCCGGGATAAGTTGGCTTTCTGGTCAGGAATTAAATCCGGGCTTTTTTTTAGACCAGATTCGGGCGGCCGCGGAGAATACTGACTCCTCGGCCAGGTCTCAAGTGCCCCGCAACAGCGCATCGACGACAGGTTTGGAGCACGGTTGCGGATCATCTAGAAATGCACCTTCACCAGCAGGCTGGTGGTGTTCTCGTTAGTGTCGAGGTTGGCGTTGTTTTCGATGCCGTATTTGTCTTTCCAGTAGCTGTATTCGACGCCGACGTACACCTGTTTCTCCCGCCAGCCCAAGGCCTTCCCCAGGTCATATTTGATCTGCGGGTTCAAGTGCAGGTTGGCGTGGTAGCTGCCATGTGAGTTTTGGTCGTTATCCACGACCCAGTCGATGTAGCCGTCGATCAACAGGTTCGAACTGCCCAATGGCAGGGTGTAGGACCAGGCCGGCGTGATCTGCCAGACATCGTCGCCGGGACGCGAGCCTTCGGTCTGGCGATAGTAGAAGTTCAAGGTGAAAAAATTGAAGCCCGGTACCGAGAGGTCGAAACCGGGGCCGATCAGATAGGCCTCAGTGTCGTCTTCGCCATTCTCGTAGGTCATGGCCAGCAACACGTCCTTGATCGGGCCGAATTCGAAACGGTGGTCGAGGATTTTGCCGAAAGACAGGCGCGGACTGAACTCGCCGTAATAGGCGTGAACGCCTTTGTTCCGGTCTTTCTCGCCGTTGTAGTAAGTGCTGTCGACGAACAGGAAGTTGTCGCCGTACTTCCAGCGGTCGGCGTGCTCAAAGGTTATCGTCTGCTGGATCGACGGGTTGACCGCGAAATCCTTGCCATACAGATAGCTCAGGCTGTTGGTCTGCCACAGCAGCAAATCCCCGGCCATGGCTTGACTCGCGGCCAACAGGCCAGTGCCCAACAGCACGCTGGTTTTTGTCCGAATCATCTGTTGCTCCCTCTTGTTTTTATTGTTTGAGGCGCAGGCATCCAACCTGTGGGAGCGGGTTTGCTCGCGAAAGCGGTGTGTCAGAAACATGAATGTCGACTGATACGACGCCTTCGCGAGCAAGCCCGCTCCCACAGGGTTTGTGTTGTTACTTGTTAGTGCGCGTGACAGTCGTTGACGGTTTCGCGCTCGTGACCGCCAAGAATGTTGAACAACAGGTTCAGCGCCAAGGCGCTCAGCGTGGCCATGGCGATGCCGCTGTGGGTGATCGGGCTCATCCACATTGGCAGGTGCGCGAAGAATTCCGGGCGTACCACCGGGATCAGCCCCATGCCGATGCTCACCGCCACCAGCAATTGGTTGCGACGGTCACCGATGTCGGCTTCCTGAAGAATCTTGATCCCGGTGGCGGCGACCATGCCGAACATCGCAATGGCCGCGCCGCCGAGTACCGCAGGGGGAATCGACGCCACCAGGAATGCCGCTTTCGGCAGCAGGCTCAGCACTATCAGCAAGCCGCCGGCAACGATGGTCACCGAACGGCAACGCACGCCGGTCATCTGCACCAAACCGATGTTCTGGGCGAAAGAGGAGTGGGTGAAAGTGTTGAAGAAACCGGCGAAAAACGAAGCGCCGGCATCACACAGCAAGCCGCGACGCAGCATCCGTGGCGTGACGTCCTGCCCCGTGATTTTGCCCAGCGCCAGGAACATCCCGGTGGACTCGACGAAGATAATCACCACCACCAGGCACATCGAAAGGATCGGCGCGAGGTGGAATTGCGGCATGCCGAAATGCAGTGGCGTGACGATTTGCAGCCACGGTGCCTGGGCCATGCCGCTGAGGTCGACCATGCCGATGACGCCGCAGATGACGTAGCCCAGGCACATACCGATCAGCACCGAAATGTTGACCCAGAAACCGCGCATGAAACGATGGACCAACAGAATCGTAGCCAGTACCAATGCAGCGATAGCCAGGTAAACAGGCGAACCGAATTGAGCTGCGTCAGCACCGCCGCCGGCCCAATTCACGGCCACGGGGAACAGCGACAAACCGATCGAGGTGATGACGGTGCCGGTCACCAGTGGCGGGAAGAAGCGCACGACTTTGGACATGAACGGCGCGATGACCATGCCGAAGAATCCGGCGGCGATGGTCGCACCGAAAATCCCTTGCAGGCCGATGCCAGGCATCCCGGCCATGGCCACCATGCTGCCGACCGCGGCGAAACTGGCGCCCATCATCACCGGCATGCGGATGCCCATTGGGCCGATGCCCAGCGACTGGACGATGGTGGCGATGCCGGCCACCAGCAGGTCGGCGTTGATCAGGAAGGCGATTTCTTCACGGCTCAGCCCTGCGGCCTGCCCGATGATCAGCGGCACCGCGATGGCTCCGCCGTACATCAGTAGAACGTGTTGCAGACCGACCAGGATCAGTTGCAAAAGGGGTAAGCGCTGAATGGCGGGTGCGTCGGGGATGCGGGCTTCGGATAGCTCGGACATGCAACACCTCGGATCTTTTTTATTCTTGTGATTTGTGTCAGGTGGACCTGTGGCGAGGGGGCTTGCCCCCGTTGGGCTGCGGAGCAGCCCCAAAACCAACAACCGCGTCCTATCTGGAGGACCGCATCCTCTGGTTTTGCGACCGCTTCGCGTTCGAACGGGGGCAAGCCCCCTCGCCACAACGGCGTGTTGCTTATTGGGTTTGGGCCCCCTGAACAATCCACGCACCAATCAGGTCACGTTCCTGTTGGGTCATCTGGGTGATGTTGCCCAGTGGCATGATCTGGCTGGCAACAGCCTGGGCCTGGATGCGCGGGGCCTGGAGCTTGATCTGCTCCGGGGTATCGAACATCACGCCCGCGGGCGCTGCGCTGAACAGCGGGCTGGTGGGTTTGGCCGAATGGCAGACCGTGCAGCGTTCCTGGATCACGTCGTGCACCTTGTCGAAGGCAGGACCGGCATTTGATGCCTGGGCGGGTGCAGTTTCAGGGGCCGCCGCGGGTGCAGCTTCAGCCGGTTTCTTGCCACCACCAAGGGCCGTTTCCGGCAGCGGCTGGTACTCGATGGTCCCAGGCGCCTTGGCCACTTCCGGTGCGCTGGACATCGGTGCCGGCCCGGTCACGTAGGCCAGGCAGATCATGCCGACCGCCGCAACGGGCAGGGTCCAGGCAAACTTGTGGCTGTCATGACGGGTGTTGAAGTAGTGACGCACCAACACCGCCAGCACCGCGATCCCGGCCAGGATCAGCCAGTTGTATTGGCTGCCGTAGGTGCTCGGGAAGTGGTTGCTGATCATGATGAACAGCACCGGCAAGGTGAAGTAGTTGTTGTGGCGCGAACGCAGCAAGCCTTTGGCCGGCAGCGCCGGATCGGGCGTGCGGTTCTCGGCGATCGCCGCCACCAAGGCGCGCTGCGCCGGCATGATGATACGGAACACGTTGCCGACCATGATGGTGCCGATGATCGCGCCGACGTGCAGGTACGCACCACGACCGCTGAACACTTTGCTGAAGCCGTAAGCGGCGCCAATGATCAGCACAAACAGGATGAAACCGAGCAGGGCAGGGCGTTTGCCCAGGGCCGAGTCGCAGAGGAAGGAGTAGACAAACCAGCCGACGAACAGCGAACCGATGCCCAGCAGAACACCTTCAGGGCCGGTCAGGCTGCTGCCCGGAGCGAGCAAGTACAGCGTCGGGTTGGAGTAGAACACCACGCACAGCAGTGCGACCCCCGACAGCCAGGTGAAGTAGGCTTCCCACTTGAACCAGTGCAGGTTGTCCGGCATGGTCGGTGGAGCCAGTTTGTATTTTTCCAGGTGATAGATACCGCCGCCGTGGATCGCCCACAAATCGCCCGCCAGCCCGTTTTTCGGATTGACCCGGTTGAGGTTGTTTTCCAGCCAGACGAAATAGAACGACGCACCGATCCAGGCCACGCCAGTAATCATGTGAACCCAGCGCACGCTCAGGTTCAGCCATTCCAACAGATGTGCTTCCACAGTCTTTACCTCTCGCCTGTCACTCTGTCGTCGAGTGATCAGACCTTCTCTTATTGGTGGGGGGCGAGGATCAAACGCTCATCCTCTTTGAAAAAATGCTCATCGCAGTTGTTGCCTGTGCCACTGCGATCAACCACCAGGAAGTCATCCCGCTTTTCGATCGTCAGCACCGGGTGGTGCCAAACGCCGCGATGGTAATTAATGCCCTGCCTGCCGTTGGTGACGAAGGCGCGGACCAAGCCTGATACAGGTTCATCGCCAAGTGGCGCGACCACGATCAGAAAGGGGTTGCCGAGCAGCGGAATGAAAGCCTGGCTGCCCAGCGGGTGACGCTCCAGCATGCAGACGGTCAGCGGCATGTCCTGCGCGTCGGCGCGGAAGATGCTGATGATCGCCTTGTCCTCTGGCGTGGCGGTTTCGACCACAGCCAGTTTGTGAAAGCGCATGGTCGAACCATTGTTGATCATGAAGTGATCGCTGCCGTCGGTTTCGATCACGTCACCGAAAGGGGCGAAGGCTTCTTTGGTCAGCGGTTCAATCGTCAATGTGCGCATGCTGGTCTTCTTAGTCTTTATAATTTGATCGTTCCCACGCTCTGCGTGGGAACGCCGCCATGGACGCTCCGCGTCCACTGTGACGCGGAGCGTCACGGTATGCATTCCCACGCAGAGCGTGGGAACGATCGGGTGTTACTTCGCGACCTTGCCCAATACCCGCAGGCGGCTCACGCCCCCATCCGGGAACACGTTCAGGCGGATGTGGGTGATCGGGCCCAGCGCCTTGATCTGCTCGGCGAAGGTGTGTTCGGCGTGCATTTCCAGCTTCTGGCTTGGCAACAGTTCACGCCAGAACAGCGATTGGGTTTCGATCTGGCTGTCGGTGCCGCCCTTCACGAATGCACCCTGGATCGAACAGGTGTCCGGGTAGTTACCTTTGAAATGCAGGGTGTCGACGATGACTTTCTCGATCTCGCCGGCATGACCCAGCGCGACGATCACCCAGTCATTGCCCGGTGTACGACGACGTGCGGTTTCCCAGCCGTCGCCCATGTTGATGCCACGGCCCGGGTTGAGGATGTTGCTCATGCGGCCGAAGTGTTCGTCGGAGCAGGCCAGCGCACGGCCACCGTTCAGAGCTGCGGCCAGGTCGACCTGTTCGTTGTCGCCCACAGCTGACCAGTCGCGGAACGGAATGCCGTACACACGCAGACGGGCGACGCCGCCATCCGGGTAGATGTTGAAACGCAGGTGGCTGAACGCCTGGTCGTTGTTGATTTCATGGTAGTGGTGGCTGTTGCCTTGCAACTCGACGGCCGACAGCACTTCAGTCCACTGGGTGTTTTCGTCCGGCTCGCCCGAGGCCAGGAAGCAGGCTTCCAGGGAGGCCGACGGCGGGAAGTTGCCGGTGAAGAATGAAGTGTCGATGTCCACGCCTTTGATCGAGCCCGGTACGCCTAGGCGGATCACCGCGCTGTCGTAGCCTTCGAAGCGCTTGCGGCGCGACTCCCAGCCGTCCATCCACTTGCCGTTGTCATCGAACACGCCCTCCTTCCACACGGCCGGGGTCGGTTGGAACAGACGGTTGGCGTCTGCGAACCAGTCATCGGTGACCGAGATGATTTTGGTGCCCAGACGGGCGTCGGCCAGGTTGACGAACTTCTCGAAAGGTACGGCGTAAGCTTTCATTCTTCTTGTCTGCCTTTAAATAAGTTGGCTTGGGATGCTTGCAGGGCCCTGGATACTTTTCGCGTTTAAGAGCACTCGGGCCAGGCTCGCTTATAGGGTCAGTAATCGGAACAATGCGATCTTGTTGATCTGCGCCAGCGCGCATTTGAATTCGGTGTCGACCGAGTTGTGAATGCGCGTTTCGAACGCTGCGAGGATCTGATGCCGGTTGCTGCCTTTTACCGCCATGATGAAGGGAAACTTGAACTTGGCCTTGTAGGCGTCGTTCAGCTCGGTGAAGCGCTGGAACTCTTCGGCCGTGCATTGGTGAATACCCGCGCCAGACTGTTCTTCAGTGCTGGCTGCGGTAAGCTGGCCCTGGACGGCGGCTTTGCCGGCCAGGTCCGGGTGCGCGTTGATCAGGGCCAGTTGGCTTGCGTGATCAGCGCTCAACAGGATGTCGCTCATGCGCTGGTGCAGGGTTTCGATCTCGTCGATCGAAGCGTCCTGGCCCAGGTCGAAGGCCTTTTCGGCCACCCATGGCGAGTGTTCGTAGATGTCGGCGAAGGCGGCGACAAACGCGTCGCGGCCGAGGGTCGATGGCTTCAGGGTTTGGAAGTGGCTCATTTCGCGGCCCCTTGATACGGGTGGGTTTCGTGCCAGTGACGGGCGATGTCGACGCGACGGCTGAACCACACCTGTTCATGACTTTTAGCGTATTCGATAAAGCGTTTGAGCGAAGCCAGACGTGCCGGACGGCCGATCAGCCGGCAGTGCAGGCCGATCGACAACATTTTCGGAGCCTCGGCGCCTTCGGCGTACAGCACATCGAAGGCGTCTTTCAGGTACTCAAAGAAATCGTCGCCCTTGTTGAAACCCTGGACCTGGGTGAAGCGCATGTCGTTGGTGTCCAGGGTGTACGGGATCACCAAATGCGCCTTGCCGGTCGGGTTGTTCGGTTCCCAGTAGGGCAGGTCGTCGTCGTAGGTGTCACAGTCGTAGAGGAAACCGCCTTCTTCCATCACCAGCCTACGGGTGTTCGGGCCGGTGCGGCCGGTATACCAACCCAGTGGGCGCTCGCCGGTGATTTCGGTGAGGATGCGGATCGCTTCGAGCATGTGCTCGCGTTCCTGCGCTTCGTCCATGTATTGGTAGTCGATCCAGCGATAGCCGTGGCTGCAGATTTCGTGACCGGCATCGACCATCGCGCGGATCACGTCCGGGTGGCGCTGGGCGGCCATGGCCACGGCGAAGATGGTCAGCGGGATGTCGAATTCCTTGAACAGTTTCAGAATCCGCCAGACGCCGGCACGGCTGCCATACTCGTAGAGGGATTCCATGCTCATGTTGCGCTCGCCTTGCAGCGGCTGCGCCGAAACCATCTCCGAGAGGAAAGCTTCGGACTCTTTATCGCCGTGCAGGATATTGCGCTCGCCACCTTCCTCGTAGTTGAGCACGAAGGACAGCGCGATCCGGGCATTGCCCGGCCAGTGTGGGTGAGGAGGGTTACTGCCGTAACCGATCAGGTCGCGTGGATAGTCAGCGCTCACTGCAGTCTTCCTTCTTGTTCGTGTCGACTTATTCAAAGTCAGGGTGTGTGTGGCGGCCTGGCGATGAGAGGGCAGGCTGGCGTCACAGTGATGGAGTGATTGTATACAACTTTATATTCACTTTGTAAGCCTGATTTTTTGCATTTTTCACTGACTGCCCTCTTTGGAGAGTATTGCAAGAAACCTGCCTGACTGGTCAGCTAATGGATAAGAGGTCCTTTGATCTTATGGTTTGGCGCAAGATTCGCTGCCAAAGGCTGAATGACGGTGGTAGCGGTAAAAATGTCGTTTTTATTGTGTACAATTTTTTTGAAAAATGTCTTAATCAGTCGCTCGCCGCAGCTTTTCGTGCTCCGAAACGGTGCGGTCTCCTTTTCAACTGGCTTCGGGAGGCGCGAGGTCTGACTGCTCCACGCAGGCAGGCGCGCAGAATCAATGGGACGTTTGACTACACACGTTTTGGACGCTGCACACGGTTGCCCGGGCAGTTCGATCAAGGTCGAGTTGTACCGCGTTGAAGGTTCGCAGCTGGAATGGGTCGCCACTGCGCTCACCAACAGCGATGGCCGTGTCGATGCGCCGCTGCTGCAAGGCGATGACTATCGGTCCGGGGTCTATCAGCTTCAGTTTCACGCGGGTGATTACTACCGCGCCCGTGGGGTTCAGCTGCCTGAGCCTGCGTTCCTGGATGTGGTGGTGCTGCGTTTCGGCATCTCTGCGGAACAGGATCACTACCATGTGCCGTTGTTGATTTCGCCGTATAGCTATTCGACCTACAGAGGAAGCTAGGACTTTCCCCCCCAGTCCCCTTCTTCTCAAAAAAAGCTGCGCATAAGCTTCTTTGGTCTTTCGCCCGCTCACACTGCGGGCTTTTTTTTGCCCTGAGATATGTGGTGTTGCTGATGACGCCTTCGCGAGCAAGCCCGCTCCCACACTGGATCTTCTGCGTATACATTATTTGTGACCGGCAGAGATCAAATGTGGGAGCGGGCTTGCTCGCGAAGCTTTTGCTTTTAACGACTCAACAACGAAGCCGCGCCGGCACCACTGAACAACCCCGCACTCACCCGGTTAAACCAGCTCTGCCCCTTGCCGCTGCGCAGATACCGCGCGGCGCCGTGAGCACCCAGCCCATAAGCCAATTTGCACAGCAAATCCAGCACGGTCCAGGTGGCAATCATCACCAGCAACTGCGGCAAGAAGGGTTGCTCGGCACTCAAAAACTGCGGCAGGAAAGCGGCGAAGAACAAAATGTCTTTCGGATTGCTCGCGCCGAGCATGAACGCGCGCCCGAACAGTGCGCGAAAGCGCGGCACTGGTGCAGCCTGGGGCACTTCGGCGCCTTGGGTTGGCAGGCGCGATTGCTGCCAGCTCTGCCAGGCGAGATAAAACAGGTACAGCGCGCCGACGATTTTCAGGGCGCTGAACAGCTGTTCCGACGCCAGCAACAATGCGCCCAAGCCAAGCGCCGAAGCACTGAGCAGGCAGATCGACGCAATCACGCCGCCCAGAAACGCCGGGTAAGAACGGCGCAAACCGTAATTCAGACTGTTGCTGATCATTAGCAACGACAGTGGCCCCGGGATCAGGATCACCACCAGCGCAGCGCCGCTGAACAGCAGCCAGGTTTCCAGACTCATCACTTTCCTCCATTTGCACAAAAGCCTCACCCGACGGGGTGAGGCTGATTTGAAACACTGTTTTTGAAACGTAGACGGCTTACAAGAAAATGAACTTGGCGATGAAGATCGCGCAAAGCACCCACAGGCTGACGGAAATTTCCTTGTACTTACCGGTGCCGGCCTTCAGCGCCACATAAGTGATGAAGCCCAGCGCGATGCCGTCGGCGACCGAGAAGGTCAGCGGCATCATGATCGCGGTAACGATCGCCGGAATGCTGTCGGTCGCTTCGTCCCATTCGATATGCGCCATGCCGCCCATCATCAGCATCGCCACATAAATCAGTGCACCTGCGGTTGCATAAGCGGGGATCATGCCAGCCAGCGGGGCGAAAAACATTGCGGCAATAAATAGCACACCTACGGTCACGGCGGTAAGACCAGTCCGACCACCCGCTGCTACACCAGCGGCACTTTCCACATAGCTGGTGACTGGCGGAACACCGACCACCGCACCAAATACGCTGGAAGCACTGTCGGCTTTCATGGCGCGGGAAAGGTTTTCGATTCGGCCGTCAGCGTTCACCAGGTTGGCGCGCTGGGCGACGCCCATCAGTGTCCCGGCGGTGTCGAACATGTGTACGAAGAGGAAGGCCAGCACCACGCTGATCATGCTGACGTTGAATACGCCGGCGACATTCATGGCCATCCAGGTCGGTGCCAGGCTCGGCGGGGCAGACATGATGCCCTCGTAGTGCACCAGGCCCAGGCCCCAACCGGCCAGGGTCACGGTGATGATGCTGATGAGGATCGCGCCGAACACTTTGTGATAGCTGAGCACGGCAATCATCAGGAAGCAGATGGCCGCCAGCAGCGGGCCAGGCTCGCGCAGGGAACCAAGCTTGATCAGAGTGGCCGGGCTATCGACAACGATGCCAGCGGTTTTCAAACCGATCAGCCCCAGAAACAGGCCCACACCGGCGCCCATGGCAAAGCGCAAACTCACTGGAATGCTATTGAGCAGCCATTCGCGAATCCGGGAAAAGGTCAGGAACATGAACAACACACCGGAAACGAACACCGCACCGAGGGCGGTTTCCCAGTTGTAGCCCATGGTGCCGACCACGGTGTAAGTGAAGAACGCGTTCAAGCCCATGCCCGGCGCCAGGCCCACTGGCCAGTTGGCGTACAGGCCCATCAGCAGGCAACCCAGCGCGGCGGCGATGCATGTGGCGACGAACGCCGCCCCGTGATCGATGCCGGCATCGGCCATGATGTTCGGGTTGACGAAGATGATGTAGGCCATGGTGATGAAGGTTGTCAGACCGGCGATCAGCTCGGTCTTCACCGTGGTGCCGTGCAAGCTGAGTTTGAAGATGCGCTCCAGCCAGCCATTGCGTAATGGCGGCGAGAGTTCCAGCGTCGGGGCTTCGGATTTGCGGCTTTCCACAGCGAGTACTCCTCAAGAGTTTTATTGTTATTTCCAGGGCCGGACCCATGAGGGTGGCAGCGGCCCTTTGAGGCACTTGCGAATTTGTTGACCTCTTGGTCAGGAACTCGCACGAAGCGAATTATGCTTTTGTATACAAATAAAGCAAATAATGTTTTTGATTTTGTAGACGAAAAGTTTGTTGATCGGGATATATCGGCTATAGACGATCGTTCCCACGCTCTGCATGGGAATGCCGCCATGGACGCTCTGCGTCCGCCGTTGATGTGACGCAGAGCGTCACGGGATGCATTCCCACGCAGAGCGTGGGAACGATCAGCTTGGAAAGACCTGGGCTTTACCCAGCGCCAGATTCACCGCCAGCCACCCATTCACCGCCGTCTCCCCAGCCTCGGCAAACACCCGCTCCAGCAATTTCACCTGTTCGCGCCGCAGTGACTGCTCAAACCGCGCACCATCGTCGGTCAGTTCCAGCAGCCGCTTACGCTTGTCGGTCTCGGACGCGACGCTGTTCACCAAATGCATTTCCACCAATTGCCGCAGCGGAATGTTCAGCGCCTGCTTGCTCACGCCGAGCAACGCCAGCAACTCCTTGACGCTGAGGGCAGGGTAACGGGCGATGAAAAACACGATGCGTTGATGCACCCGGCTCAAGCCGCGACGCTCGAGCATTTCGTCGGCTTTGGCGGTGAACGCCTGGTAACCGAAGAAAAACGCTTCCATGGCTTGTTGCTGAGTGCTGGGGTTTTTAAGGTCAAGCATGTTGACGTATCCGCTCGGTCTGTCGTAATTTCGGTCAACCAGTTTGACTCATTTTCCTCAGGCCTCGCTACCGGTGACCCCATGGCTTTTTCCGAACGTGTCTCGCGCCTTAAAAGTTCTTTGATCCGTGAAATCCTCGCCGCCGCCCAGCGTCCGGAAGTGATGTCGTTCGCTGGCGGCTTGCCGGCCGAAGCCATGCTGCCGAAAGTCGAGTGGGCGGACATGCCGCTGTCCATGGGGCAATACGGCATGAGTGAAGGCGAACCGGCGCTGCGTGAGGCGCTGGCGGCCGAAGCCCGAGCGTTGGGCGTGCCGTGCGAGGCGAGTCAGGTGCTGGTGGTGAGCGGTTCCCAGCAAACCCTCGATCTGGCGGCCAAGCTCTATATCGACAAAGGCACCGAGATTCTGCTTGAGGCGCCGACCTACCTGGCGGCGTTGCAGATTTTTCAGCTGTTCGGCGCCGACTGCATCACCGTCCCGCTGGAAGCCGACGGCCCGAACCTGGCGCAATTGCGCAGTCGTCTGGAAATACACAAACCCGCGTTTACCTACCTGATTCCGACGTTTCAGAACCCGTCGGCGGTGCGCTACAGCGAGGCCAAGCGAGATGCAGTGGCGGCATTGCTCGACGAGTTCGGCGTGACCCTGATCGAAGACGAACCCTATCGCGAACTGACCTTCGACGGCGGCAGTGCCACGCCGATCGTCAGTCGCTTGAACAAGGCCAGCTGGATCTACACCGGCACCGTGTCGAAAACCCTGTTGCCGGGCTTGCGGGTTGGTTACCTGATCGCCAGTCCGGACCTGTTTCCGCACTTGTTGCGGCTCAAGCAATCGGCCGATCTGCACACCAACCGCATCGGGCAGTGGCAAGCGCTGCAATGGATCGGCACTGAGAAATACCAACAGCACTTGGGTGAGTTGCGGGACTTCTATCGGGTTCGTCGGGATGCGTTTCAGTCGGCATTGGAAACGCACTTTTCCGATCTGGCGGAGTGGAACGTGCCGCAGGGCGGGTTGTTTTTCTGGCTGACGCTCAAGCAGCCGCTGGATACCCGCACGCTGCTCAAGGCTGCGCTGGCGGCGGATGTGGCGTTTATGCCGGGCGAACCGTTTTTCCCAGAGCCGGACAAGAACCCCGGTCATCTGCGGCTGAACTTCAGCCATATCGACCCGGCGCGGCTGGACGAAGGGCTCAAGCGATTGGCTACGGTGGTGCGTCAGGCTCAGGCGGCGCAAGCGGCCTGAGGCTGTTGGTGGGAGAGGGGGTAGAAACGAATAAACCGGCCAGTCGGCCGGTTTATTTTTGTCTGGATTTTTGTGGTGATTGTGCCGGCCTCTTCGCGAGCAAGCCCGCTCCCACATTGGATCGATAGTGAACACAAAACCAATGTGGGAGCGGGCTTGCTCGCGAAGACGTCATCCATCACGCCACAAAACCATCAGGCAGCAGCAAACCGCTTATCCAGATAATCAATGATCACCTTGGATTCATACATCCAGGTGGTCTGGCCATTCTCTTCGATGCGCAGGCACGGCACCTTGATCTTGCCACCTTGCTCCAGCAGAGCCTGGCGATCCTGTTCGTTGTTCTTGGCATCGCGCAATGCCACCGGAACGTTCAGGCGGCGCAGGGTGCGGCGGGTTTTCACGCAGAACGGGCAGGCGTGGAACTGATACAGGGTCAGGTCCTTGGCGGCCGTTTCGACCTGAGCCTGAGCAGCGGCGGGGCGCTGCTTCTTGCCTGGACGAGTAATGAAATCAATGAAGATGATCAGTTGGCCGAGGCCGACACGAAGCGCTTTTACTAACACGGTACAAGCCTCACAGGAGCAAACAGAAGGCGCGCAGCTTACCTGATTTTTCACGGGCGAAAAAAAACCGGCGATCAGTGCCGGTTTTCTTCGTGCTGCGAGTTACTTGATCAGGCTGAGAAACTCGCTGCGGGTGGCCGCGTTTTCGCGGAACTCGCCGAGCATCACCGAGGTGATCATCGTCGAATTCTGTTTCTCTACACCGCGCATCATCATGCACATGTGCTTGGCCTCGATCACCACTGCAACGCCGATGGCGCCGGTGACTTGCTGGACCGCATCGGCGATCTGGCGGCTGAGATTTTCCTGGATCTGCAGGCGTCGGGCGTACATATCAACGATGCGCGCGACTTTCGACAGCCCCAGGACCTTGCCGCTCGGAATGTAGGCAACGTGCGCCTTACCGATGAACGGCAGCATGTGGTGCTCGCACAACGAGTAGAGCTCGATGTCCTTGACCAGCACCATCTCGCTGTTGTCGGAGCTGAACAAGGCACCGTTGGTGACCTCTTCCAGTGTCTGTTCATAACCGCGGCAGAGGTACTGCATGGCTTTGGCGGCACGTTTTGGCGTGTCGAGCAGGCCCTCGCGGGAGGCGTCCTCGCCCAATTGGCCGAGAATCTCGGTGTAATTCTGTTCCAGTGTCACAGAGGCTGATTCCATAAGGGTTTCAGAGGGGTACTGTTTCAGTCTGTACCAATTTTGTACCAACCCAGCTGTTTTCGAGCTTCCCGAGCTCACCCCAGTCGGTGCTGGAGTTTATCCATCGGGCGTAGGTCGATAGCAGCATCTGAACGCTATGACCGAGCTGAGTGGCAATAAATGCAGGGTTCATACCCGCCATGAGGCACATGGTAGCGTATGTGTGTCGGCAGTTGTATTGCCGGCGGGCGCGAAGCTGCAAATGGGTGAAGGAGAAACAGCCTTTCGATGCCAAGCGCTGTTTCGTCTGCCGGGCGAGTTAAGGTGATGACTCCCAGTCAAAAAGGGACTGGTGTGAGCCATAAAATCTGATTGGCGGCCGGCTGTCACCGCCTGAGTCTGTTACAACCGAATCGTCTGCCAAGTGAGTCCGTCGGCACTGGATGTGTTGGGCACTAGCCAACGTTCGATGACACGTTTTGGGCCCATTGGCGGCACCCAGCGTTTCTCGGGGGGAGTTGACTGCCAGAGCGGTGCAGGTGTTCTCACTACCGCTTGATCCACATGGCTGTCAGGCACGATTCGGTCGTAGCCAATGAAGAGGAAACGGGTTCGACGGGTTCAACCGATCAGGTGAGTTAAAGGGCAAACCCTGCGGTTGAACACTGCTGGCGCGGTGGCTTTTAACCTTGACTTAAGACCGGCGAATCGGCTTCAAACCTTTTCGGTCCGTCCAGCATGTCGATTTGGCAAAACATCGCAGCGGCGGGGAGGACCGCGGGGACCGGAACTCTGGGCCCCGCGGTGGCAGATCAGCTAGCCAACCCTGACAATCGGCCCGTCAGTTGCACCCGTAGTAATCGAAGAAGCAGCTTTGAAGGTGAGCGAGACATCGCTCACGGTAAAGGTTTCATTTTTGCGCCCGGTGTTCGCCATGGTGGCCCACCGGATTCGAGCGTATCCAGAAGTGGTGGCGGTACCTGAGTCTTGGGTCCCGTTATCAATCGGTCCACAAGTGAATACCATGGACTGTAGCCCCTGTGCCTGACCGGTGCTCCACCACCGCACATTCGCGATCGTGTTGTCGTCCTCTTTTACGTCATTGAGTTGGATAGTGAACGTCGCCGATTTGAGGTCAAGACCCGAGGTGTTCTTCACAACTGGAACGACTTTTGTGGATAGGTCCGTGAGGGGGGGGTAATAGTCCTGGCTGTTCAGATTGAGCATCACTGGGCTGGGCACATCCAAGGTAATCAGGATGCCACTCTGATTGAAGAGGGTGTAGGTTTGAACTGGCCCAAAGATGTCGTTCGAGATTTTTTCCTTGAGTGCTTCAGACATTTTAATTTCCTTTTTTTATCTGCGCTGAAATTCTAGAAAAGAATTTCTCCTTGTTGCGCGATCCCAACCTTGGAAACGCGCTGGGCAATTCTTGTTGGGAGAACTCACTCTGTCAAATGTTTGAATGCCTAATTCGTCAATTATTTATTTATGGCTAAAGGGAGGATAATTTGAATGACGTTTTCTTGATCCTAAGTGCCTGAGCTGAAACTAAAAGTGAAGAAGTTCGGGGCTTCGCCAAGGGTGATAGTTACCTACCAATGCAAAAAACGAGGTCATAGCTTCGCATGAAGAGTAGAAGTAAACTCTCTGGCATCAACGGTAGCGTATTTACCTTTACATTGGAGCCACGGGAAGAACATGAAGGCCTCAGGCCTGTCCGCTCCCGGCCAAGCCAAGCCAATCCGGTTAGCAAGGGCGGATTTCAGAAGCTATAGGTATCCGAAATATATAAAATAAGTGTTATTGCTATCGGCTATAAGCGGCTTGATTCTAAAGTCTGCAATAAGGCCCCGGGACACTTAGAAAACCGCTCTTATAACGTAGCGGGGTGGTTCCAGTGTCACAGAGGCTGATTCCATAGTTTCAGTGGGGTACTGTTTCTGTCTGTAGCAATTTTTTACCACTCCAGCTGTTTTCGAGCTTCCCGAGCTCACCCCAGTCGGTGCTGGAGTTGATCCATCGGGCGTAGGTCGATAGCAACATCTGAACGCTATGACCGAGTTGAGTGGCAATAAACGCAGGGTTCATACCCGCCATGAGGCACATGGTTGCGTAAGTGTGTCGGCAGTTGTATTGCCGGCGAGTGCGAATCCCCAATTCGGTCAGCGCAGCCTGGAAATGTTTGTCGGTCACACTCGATTGCTGGATGAACTCGAAGTTCTTGGTCGGCGGGAACACAAACGGCGACTTCGCTTGCTTGCGGCGGCTCTGCTGCGTGCGTTGCTTGGCCATGCGCTCGGCTTGTTCTATAGCGTGCAAAGCGCGACTGTTGAGCATGACCTGGCGGATAGTGCGGGTTTTGGTGCGCTCCTCGATCTTGTAGTCCGCGACGATCCGACACACGTTGACCAGGCGCTTCTCCTGGTCGACCTCCTCCCAGCGCAGCGCCGCCATTTCGCTCGGGCGCATGCCGGTATAGAAGGCGAACTCGAAGTACGCCGCGTAGATGCGCATCGAGTGGGTCAGGGTCTCGTACAGGTGAGCGATGATCTTATTGGCCTCATCCACCGTGAAGGGGTCAATCGGCTTCTTGGCTTTCGCCGGCAGTTCGATCGATTCAACCGGGTTGCGGTTGATCAGCCCGTCTTTCACCGCGGTGCCGAACACCGTGGTCAGGCGCTGGATCGCCGAGCGCTTCACACCCGGTGATGGCCATTCGGTGTTCGCTACCACCTTGCGCAGCATCACCGACGTGATGCTGTCGATGGGCAGCATTGCGAGGTAGGGCATCCAGTACAAATTGAGGGAACCTAGATAGTTCTTGCGCGTCCCGGCCACGATCTCGCGACTGTTAAGCCACTCCTGGGCGTACTCCCCGAAACGGGGAGTCGCCGAGTAGTTGGCGTAAGTGGAGTTGGGGAACAGTTCGGCATAGCGCTGATCATCCAGCACGCCATGCTTGATCAGGCTGGTTACGTGAGCGCGTAGGTCGGCGGCAGCCTTAATCCCCTTCGGCGTTTGGGGATAGGGGAGGGTTTCGCAACGGCGTTGCCCGTTCCAGGTGAAGCGAATACGGACGGACTGTCCAGCAAATTCAACTCCGGTGGGCAATCCCATTGGCTCTCGAGCCATGCTTCGTATCTCCTTAGGCTGTAGTAAATGCGACTGTCGATGGTGTTCCAGACCCCTTTGGGGATGACGCCTCTGGCGCGCTTGCCTTGCAACGCTCGGCGGGTGGTGCCGACCAGTTCGGCCATCTTGTCTTCCGGAATTTTGTCGATCTGGTAGGTCTGAGCGAGTGGTTCTGCTGAGTTGTCGAAGTGCGTATACCCCACAACAGGCTGCGCGGGCGGGCGATCCCAAGCGTTTAGCGTTGCATTGGATGTGGCTGCTTGGCGCAGCTTTTCGTGGGGTATAAGTGCTTCGGCAGTGGCGCTGATAGACGCAGTAATGCCTGCTGCTGCGCAGCAGAGACTCTTTGTTTTTTGTGCGTCGACGCCATTAGCGTGGCGGAGCAAAGCGGTCGATGCCTGGGTGGTATGCCGGTTCGTTTTCATGCCGCTTTCCTCCGGTGTTCGATAGCGAGTTGGTCCATCAGGCGCTGGTTGAATCGCTGTCATGTGGTGTGCTCCTGGTATCACTTGGCTGGTGGTGGCAGCCATTTGGGTTGGTGGTCTTACTCGGTTGGTTCGTCCTGCGGTCGCAGCATTTCTTCATCCGCCTTGTAGGCACGGATGTCGATCAGTGAGGCGACATGCCGGATGTGGGCGTACTTCGGTGCCTTGCGGCTGGTGTCCAGCGTGGTGATGGGAAGCTGAATCCGGCCGCTGTTGATCTCCGCTACAAACGACTGCTCGTTGAGGTTGCGGAAGTACTGCTCGCGTACTTTTTCCAGTGGGATCAACACGTCGCCGAAGGTGCGGTAGAGCAGTTCTACGGTGGCCGATTCGGGTGCGGGTTGTAGCCGGAGTGGGGATTGTCCGGTGTTAGTCATCGGCTTGTTCAGCCTCCTTGCGTTGTTTTCTTGCTGGATGATTCCAGGCATTCAGGCAGTGGCATCTGGTCAGCTCGCGCAGATGTTCGGGCACTTCGAGGAGCGCGGCATTGCGCTCCTCGCGTGTCCGCATGGCGATGATCTGGCGGGCATATTCCCTAGGCCACGTCACGGTTGTCTGCCGGGATAGCAGGAAGGTCGATACTCAACTGGTCGGCCAGCCAACGGATGCCGGCTTGCTTGACCCGGGTCGACTGGCTGTACTGCAGGCCGAATTTTTCGTGATACCACTGTCCATCCTTGACCCGCAGGTATTCGCGGTCGCGGATGGGGTAAGCCGGCAATCTGCATTCGTTGAGCAGACCTTTTTCCTGCATGAGAGCTATTAGCTGGGTCCGGGTCAGGCCAAGTTGGGCTGCGGCTTGGGCGAGCGTGCGTTCCATGGCATCCCCCTCATGCAGCGTGCGCGGCTGGGGTTGCCGCTGCAGCGAGATGGTTAATGGACTCGGTGACCTTGCCGTAGATCTCGACATCGGTGCCGCACACGGTGAAGCATTTGGTGTGTGGGCTCTTTACGCCAATGCTGAGAATGGTGGTGACGCCGGGGCGCGTGTGGGTGCGGTGCACCGCGACGTGCAGGGGGACGTCGAAGCCCATGTCGAGACTCAGTGTGCCGCCGGTGCGCACCAGCTCGAACACGCGCTGTTTGTCCTGGATTTCAAACCGGCCGTATTCGCGGCTTGCGTGAGGACGATGCTCCAGGTCGCTGGTGTTGCTCGGGTCGAACGGGCCGTTGGCAATTTCTTCGATGAAGTCGGCCAGTTTGAGGTGCATCTTCTTGGCGTTTTTCAAGGTCAGCGTGTGGCGTTCGCTACCCAGTTCGACGACGAAAATGGTCTCCGATGTGTCACGTTCAACCTTGAGACGGAACGCCAAGGATTCACGTTTGGGGGCCGACCTCAGTACGTGATTGAAGGTCTCGGTCAGGTTGACCTGAGCGTTGAGCAACTGCAGGGTGCGGTTGTCGAGTTTGAACTTGCTCATGCTGCGTGCCCTCCGCCATTTGGGTCGGAGGGGAAGGGCTGATAGTTTTGGGCGACGAGCTTGGGTTTGTTGTTGTGGATAATGATCAAGCAGCCGGTGGTGGATTGCAGCTGCTCGATTAGTTTCCGGTTGCTGGTGCACGCGGGATGGACGTGCAAGGTTGCTGTGGTGTGCATGGTGTTGCCTCGCTCTGTGGTGGAAGAGTGAGACAAATATCACGTATTGTGTTTACCGTGTCAACACGGTGCGTGATTATTCGGGCTTGTCATGCGCAAACCGTGATGACTTCAGTATCCCGCCCACTAGATGTACCTTGGAGACGTCATGCTGATCGAGGTGAAGGGGGCTATGGTCCTGGTTGACACTGTCAAACCGATATACGCCATCTCGCAGGTAGATGAACTCTTTGATCATTGACCGGCCGTCTTGGGTTTGAACCATCACCTCGTCTCCGGTGACGTATATCTTGTTGGGCTCAATGAGAACGTATTCGCCACTTTTGATTCGTGGATGCATGCTATCGCCGATGACCCTGAGGCCGTACGCGTTAGGGTCATCACTATAAATGTGGAGATAGCCATCACCATGCCCGACAGGGAAATCTAGTGCCTCGAAATAACCATCCATGCCTAGTTTTGCCGTGCCGACTACTGGCACCACTCCTTCCTTCGTAGGTCCAATCGGCTTGACAACACCTGCTGTCTTTTTGGGTGCCCTGCTCAGTATCTGCGGTTCAAGATTGGCCTGTGCCGGAACGAGTTGTTGAGAATTGGTGCCACTAATCAACTCTGCGATCGATACGCCAAGCGCAGGAGCAAGCAGTGTCAGGTCTGCGAGATTAGGTTCCCTGAGGTCGCTCTCGTAGTTCCCTATTCGGGATTGTGATGACCAGCCGCATTCTTCAGCCAATTGTTTCTGGCTGAACCCTTTTTGTTTTCTGAGCCGCTTGATGCGGGAGCCTAAAGTTTCCATTCGGAATTTTTATCACGTAATGAAATGTTTTTTTCTCACTTATCGTGTTGAAATAATCACGATGCGTGTTTAGAGTGTGCGAGGTCAAAAGGAGTCAGATTCATGAACCGAATTGCCAGCCTCAGAAAGGAGGCACAGATAAAACAAAGGGATCTTGGTGAGCTGCTTGGTTGGACCCAGACAAGGCTAAGTAACTACGAGTCTGGTCACAGAATGCCAGGCCTCAGTGAGTGTAGGGCAATCACCTCTGCTCTGAATCAATTGGGGGCCGCTTGCTCACTTGACGATGTTTTTCCACCAGAGCGGGAAACATCAAAAGCTGCTTAGAAAAAAGGCGACCCAAGGGCCGCCCAGTTCCTCCCGGCACGCACCACCACAGCGCTGTCGGGTCGCGATAAAGATAGGCGGGCACACCACATGCTAAACCGCCTTCTTTTACCGCGCTTTCCAAGGCTCGGAAGCCTTGGTGTTGCTGCCTTTTCCACCACAGATTGGGCAGCTGTTGCGCCAGAGGTGAACGACGGATCGTTTGCCTCGACACGGTGCCGGTATCGATCTTGAGGATCTAGCCGGCGTTTGGGCCCTTTCAAGCCACGCGGCAAATGTATCACCACTGCATGTCGCGCGGCACTGGCAACTTACAAGGATTAATGCCATGAGTCGAATCGCTCTGAGTTCTGTAGAACGGGCGCAGCGGGAAATTCTGCCGCTCGATCTAGCGCTTTACCATGCTGCTCGGGACTATCCCGGCGGCGCCGCTGCAATTGCCGCCACCACCGGCAGAAACGCCAGCACGCTGCAGCACAAGCTTTCTCCAACGCACCCAAGTCACACGGTCAACATTCAGGAGTTTGGCGAGATCCTGGAGCTGACCAAGGACCGTCGCATTCTGGATGCGGTACACGCGTTGGTGGGGGATACGACCTGGCAGGAATTGGCCGAGGCGTACACCAACGACATGCCGGAAACCTTGACTACCGGCATTGCTGAGTACTTTCGGCAAGTAGCGGACTTGGCTGATACATGGGCCAAGAGCATCGGTGACGGCGTGGTCAGTGACCACGAACTGGCCGCGATCCGCCTGCAGGTGTTTCGCGGTATTCAGGGGCTGCTGGGGATGTTCAACCGCGCCACCTATGTCAATCAGACAACGCGGGGTGTCGACCATGGCTGATATCGCCGACTTTGCTAATGATCTGGTTCAGGAGCGTCTTGATCAAGCCCTGGCTGCCCGTCGTAACGCCGCCAAGCCCGCTTTGGCGGTGCATTCATTTCTGTTCTGCGAGAGTTGTGATGATCCGATTCCGGAGTCTCGCCGGTTGGCTCAAGCGGGTTGCACTCAGTGCTTGAGCTGCCAGTCCATCGAAGAATCGCGAGAGGCCCGGCATGCTCGATGAGGTATTGGGTCAATTCGCAGACTATGGCCTTGAGCCTGAGCAGCCGCTGATTTTCGGCAAGCTGACCCGGTGCAAGACTTCGCAGGACAAGGGCAAGGAAAAAAACGGTTGGTACGTCGTCCATGAGCATCGGACCGAGAAAAATGAAACGCTGATCTTCGGCAGTTTCGGTGACTGGCGTTCGGGTGAGTCGCAAAAGATCAAAGTCAAGGCCGGGCGGATGTCGCCGGAAGAGCGTGAGGTCATGCGCGCTCGGCAGGAAGACGCCAAGCGCCGCGCGGCCGAGATCGCGGCCAACGCGGCACGTCGAGCGGCAAACCGGGCGGCGGGCCTGTTCAAGCGCATGCCGGAAAAGGGCCGCAGCGACTATCTGGCACGAAAGCAGATCGTCGGTTTTGGTGTTCGCTACGCGCCGCGCACGGGCGCGTTTTTGGTGCCTATGTGCAACGTGCGGGATCAGATCGTCGGCCTCCAGGTGGTGTTTCCTACCAAGCAGGAAGACACCGGTCGGGACAAATCCTACTGGCCTTACGGGATGTCCAAAGAGGGCGCCTTTCACCTGATTGGTCCTCACCCTGAACCGGGTGAACCAGTGCTGGTGTGTGAGGGGTACGCTACCGGCGCCAGCCTGCACATGGCGACCTCGCTGACCGTGGCCATCGCCTTCGACGCGGGTAACTTGCTGGTTGTCTGCAAGGCCATGCGCGAGCGCTTTCCGGGTTGCCCATTAATCGTCTGCCGCGATGATGACTGGAAGACCAAGCGCCCTAATGGCGAGCCCTGGAACCCCGGTGAAGAAAAGGCGAACAACGCCGCATTGATCGTCGGCGGTCAGGTTGTTGCGCCGATCTTCTCTGGTGAGCGGGAAGACAAGTGGACCGATTTCAATGACCTGCACGTTGCCGAAGGCTTGGAGGCGGTCCGTCGTCAGGTCCTAGCGGTGGTCAAGCCACCGGCAGCGGGTGGTTGGAAGGATCAATTAGCCCGCACTGAAAACGGTGCGCTGATCGCGCACATGCAGAACGTCGAGTTGATTCTCGGCAACGACGAACGCTGGGCTGGGGTGATCAGTTACAGCGCCTTCAGTTCCAAGATCGTCAAGCTACGCTCCGCGCCTTATGGCGGTGGCACCGGAGACTGGGCTGATATCGACGACGTGCGGGTGATGAAGTGGCTCGCGCAGCAGTACAACCTGCGGGTGAAGTCGTCGCACGTGATTGAGGCGGTGAGTGTCGTGGCGCATGACCATGCGTTTCATCCGGTGCGTGAGTACCTGAACAAACTTGAATGGGACCGGATGCCTCGGCTGGAAAGCTGGCTGACCGATGTGATGGGCGTGCAGGCCAGCGGCTATTCGGCCAGGGTCGGCAAGCGTTGGATGCTCTCGGCGGTGGGGCGGGTGATGAAGCCCGGCTGCAAGGCTGACTCGGTGATGATTCTGGAAGGTGCACAGGGCGCTGGTAAATCGACGGCGATGAGCATCCTTGGTGGCGAATGGTTTATGGACACGCCTTTTGCCTTGGGCGACAAGGACGGGTTTCAGGCAATCCGCGGCAAGTGGATTGTCGAGCTGGGCGAGCTGGACAGCTTTAACAAGGCTGAGAGCACCAAGGCCAAGCAGTTTTTCTCCGCATCCACCGATACCTACCGCGAGAGCTACGGCCGCAGAACGAACGACGTGCCACGCCAGTGTGTGTTCGTGGGTACGACCAACCAGGACGAGTACCTCAAGGACGCCACCGGTAACCGGCGCTATTGGCCGGTCGCCTGCACCAAGGTCGACCTGGAGAAACTACGCGAGATCCGCGATCAGCTCTGGGCCGAGGCGATGTTCTGCTATGAGGCGGGGGATATCTGGTGGGTGACGCCTGACGAAGCCCCGATGTTCGCCGAGGCACAGGATGAGCGTTTTGTGGTGGACGAATGGGAAGGGCCAATCCTGACCTGGTTGGAGGAATCGCAGATCGGTGAAACCACAACTGGCAGCGAGGTGCTGACCAGCGCGCTGAAGCTCGACTTCGGGCATTGGGGCAAGCCTGAGCAGATGCGGGTGGGGGCAATCATGCATCGGCTTGGCTGGAGGCGTACCCGCATGCCGGCGTTGGCGAAGAGTGGGCAGCGTCCGTGGGCCTACAAGAAACCGGCAGGTTGGGGTGGTGCCTCGGCGTTGCAGCGGGAAGCGTTTGAGGAGCCTTGCTTTGATTAAGCGAATCGACGAGATGCTCAAGCTGTGGGCTGAGGATCTGCACAGCCAACACGAAGGCGGTTCGGAATTGGGCGGCGGCAACATGATTGCGATGTTGATGGAATGCAAAGGAGAGCTGATTCGCGGGACTCGCGGCAGCCGGGTGCTGCTGGATGAATCGGCGGATATCGAGCTGATCGTGAACAAGCATCTGGCGCCGCAGTTGTCGGTGGTCGTGCGAGAGCACTACTGCAATCACGAAAGCTTCTTGTCGCAGAAGTACACCCATTGCGGTTGCAGTCGCGAGACCTATTACCAGCGCTTGCATGAGGCGCACCTGTGTATCGCCGGCATGTTGATGGGGAAGGCTGCGTGACCCCAGGCACAACTCCGGCTGTCGTTGTCCCACTGGCCCGCCTTGTCCCACTGCGTTTTAACGTGGTGGGACAAGCGCGGGCCGCGTCGTTGTTGGGCTGTCCCACCGTCCCGCCTGTTGGAGCGCCCCGCCCATGTGAGCACAGCGGACACCAGCACGCGCCCGTGGCGCGCACGCGTGTTATTCAATTCCTTCCTTTACACGAGAAAGAAGATAGAAAAGTAGGACAGTGGGGCAAAGCCCCGAATGTAGGCGCTCTCAGGCGTCCCACTTCGATTCTGAAAGGTGGGACAGATGGGACAGCACAACAGCAACAAATAGCCGAGGTGGTGTATTCACCGACATTGCCTAGGCGTTCACCCTGCGTTACCCACATATTCACCGGGTGGCATTAAAGTGGGGTTGCTGCCACCGGAATCCACCTGTAAAAAGTAGTCATCTTCGATAGGTGCGACCGCAGAGAGCGGCAGGCACCACACACCAAACCCGGCCATTGCGCCGGGTTTTTGCGTTTTTGAATTACAGACTTGCGGCGTGTGCGCTTTTCTTCTTGTCCGTTAGCTGAAAGCCAACGATCACAACCAGCGATACCACTGAAAAGACGGTAAGGCTCATCAAATTCATGAGCAGCAGCAGAACGTCGAGCCGAGTCATGGGGGCGGAGTTGGTTGCAAACTGAGCCACTTTCCCGACCCCAGTCGCTACAAGGACTGCACAGGATAAGTAAACCCAGACCCTGTATGCCTTTTGACCCAGCTTGGCCCAAAACCTTCGGAAGCGTTCTTTCTGGTCTTCAGTGGCTTGTGTCCACATCAGGACAAAAGCAGGAACAGCTACCAACCCTGCCAGTACACCAGCAACACCAACTGCAAGGCTTACCAACTCAAAGCCCGTCATGAATACCCCCATAAGAAAAAAAGAACATGCGAGTTATGAAACTCAGCAATGACTTGGCAGCGCAATACACAACCGAAGAGTCGTCGACGATTAATCAGGAAAATCATATGACAAACGAGCAGCAAGCGCTGGCAGAGATGCCGATTTGGTTAGTGATCGTTCTGGCCTTGGTCGGCGGCGTATCGGGTGAGATGTGGCGAGCCGATAAAGACGGGGCGCGGGGCTGGGCATTGTTGCGGCGACTGGCGCTGCGGTCCGGTGCCTGCATTGTCTGCGGCGTGTCGGCGATGATGCTGATGATTGCCGCAGGTATGTCGATCTGGACGGCGGGCAGCTTGGGCTGTCTGACCGCGATGGCCGGCGCCGATGTTGCCATCGGTCTCTACGAACGTTGGGCTGCCAAGCGGCTGGGCGTCAGCGAGGTGTCGCCGGCACGCAGCGAACAGGGGTGATGCACCGTTCCGGGGCGCCGAAAATCGCCGGGGACCCTGGAGTTATCCGAGGGGTACGGGGTCGGAAACCCGCGGGAAAGTGTTAGCGGCAGGGTTGCCAGCTTACTGAAATTCAATCCATTGAAATTGAAAGGTTTCCATTGAAAAGCCGTTGAAAAGGAGGGCTTATGACAGAACCAATGTACCTGTCAAAGAGCGCCTTCGCGGCTCGGATCGGCAGGGCGCCCAGCTACATCACCTGGTTGAAAAACAACGACCGACTGGTGCTGACCGCCGACGGCAAGCAGGTGGATGTGCTGGCCAGCGAAGCGTTGATTCGCGACACCGCTGACCCCAGCAAGACCGCCGTCGCTGACCGCCACCACCAAGACCGGCTTCAGCGTGACGTGTACAGCCAGCTATCCAGTCAGGTCGAGCCGACTTCAATGGCTGCGCCGCCGCCCGCGATTACTCCTGCGGGGCAGCTGCCCGACTTTCAGAAAGCCCGCGCACTGCGCGAACACAACCTGGCCCAGCTCGCCGAGATCGAGTTGCACAAGGCCAAGGGTTCTCTGGTCGCCATGACGGCGGTTCAGACCGGCGCCTACAACGCCGGCCGCATGCTGCGCGATCAGCTGCTGGGCATGCCACCGCAGCTAGCGCCCGAACTGGCCTCCATGACGGATCCTTGGGAAATCGAAAAGCACCTCACGGCGGCGATCCGTCGCTCGCTGGAAGACGCCGAGCGCATGTCTTCAGCGGACCTTGAACACGAACTGACCACGAGTTAAGCCCATGCCCACGGAAATTCCTGACGGTGCAGAGGTGTACCGCGAGGCGTATTTCCGTGGGCTACGGCCCGACCCGGACGTCTGGATCGATCAGTGGGCCGATGAATACATGCGGATTCCGCGTGACACCGGCGCCGCTGAGCCGGGCCAGTACCGCACCTCGCGCACGCCATATGCCCGCGAGCCCATGCGTTGTCTGTCACCGGCTCACCCCTGCAAGCGCGTGATCACCATGGTCGCGTCGCAGCTGATGAAAACCCAGATCGGCCTGAACTGGATCGGCGGCCTGATGCACATGGCGCCGTCCAACATTCTGGCCTTGCTGCCAAGCCTAGGCCTGGCCAAACGGGTGTCGTCACGGATCGGCAAGACTATCAAGGCCACGCCAGTGCTGCGCGAACGAGTGGCGGCCAACCGCTCGCGGGATTCACGCAACACTATGGACACCAAGGAGTTTGAGGGCGGGACGTTGTACGTCACCACCGCCGGTTCGGCGGCCAACTTGTCGGAGCTGTCGGCACGCTATGTCTATGGCGACGAGATTGATCGCTGGGAGGTGGATATCGGCGAGGAGGGCGACCCCATCGAGCTGGCGGAAACCCGGGGCAGCACCTTCGGCCGCAACGCTAAGTTCTACTTCTCCAGCTCGCCAACAATCAAGGGCGCGTCGCGGATCGCCGACCTGTTCGACGGCAGCGATCAGCGCCACTACTACGTGCCTTGCCCGACTTGCGGACACATGCAAACCCTGGAGTGGGAACGGCTGCACTACTCGCAGGACTTCAGCGTCGTGCATTACCAGTGCGCAGGCCCTGACTGCGACGTGCTGATCGAGGAATACTACAAGGGCGAGATGCTTGCTAACGGCGAGTGGCGTGCCCATGCCGAGGGTGATGGCGAGACGGTCGGCTTTCACCTCAACGCGCTGTATTCGCCGCTGGGCTGGATGGACTGGAAGTCCTTGGCCAAGCAATTCGAGAAGGCCAAAAAGGCCCAGGCCAAAGGCGATCTTGAGCCGATGCAGGTGTTCTACAACACCCGTCTGGCGAAGGTCTGGGACGCCGCCCAAGAGCAAACCAAAGCCGATGTGCTCAGACAACGGGCGCGGCTGGAAGGCTTCGGTCTTGGCTCGCTGCCGGCTGCCGTGCTGATGATCACCGGTGCCGTCGACGTTCAGGCCAACCGTCTGGAGTTCATGGCCATGGGCTGGGGCGTGGGCATGGAGCGCTGGGTCGTCGACTACCAGGTGGTTTCGGGTGATCCCGCAGACGAGCGTACTTGGACCGCGCTGGATGAACTGCTCAAGGCTAAATACCGCCACCCGTGCGGTGTCGGCCTCGGCATTCTTGCGGTGGCCGTCGATTCCGGTGGTCATCACACCGACGAGGTCTATCAGTTCTGCCGCGTCCGTCGCTGGCGAAACGTGTTCGCCATCAAGGGTGCGAGCAAGCCCGGCAAGCCGGTGATTGCTCAGCGGCCGTCGATGGTCGACGTAACGTGGAAGGGACAGACCGAACGCAATGGCGCCGAGCTCTGGTTCGTTGGTACCGACACTGCCAAGGACTGGATCTACAACCGCTACCCGTTCGAAGCCGGTCCGGGCGCGCTGCACTTTGCCAATGACCTGCCGGATGACTTCTTCGACCAGTGCGTTGCGGAGCGCAAGGTCGCCCGCTACATCCGCGGACACAAGCGAATCGAATGGGTCAAGGGCAAGGCTGAGCGTAACGAAGCACTCGACCTGATGGTGTACTGCCTGGCGATGGCGCACTACTTGGGCCTCAACCGTTACAAGGAACACGACTGGGAGCGGGTGCGTCAGTCCCTGGCACAATCCGGTCTGTTTGACGAAGCCCTGGGCATCAAGCCCGTTCAGGGCGAACGCGTTAGCAGTGCTGGTCATGCAACCCCCGTTGTTGCTCTACAACCGACTCCGCAACTCGCTGCTCCGGCCGCGCCATCGCGACCCGCAGCACCGCCACCTCAACGCCGCAGTTCCACCAGCGGTTACCTGAAGAGACGCTGATATGTCATTTACCCAGAAGCACCTCGACGCGGTTGAGGCGGCTATTGCTCGCGGTGAGAAAACCGTGCGCTACACCGACCGCACCGTGGAGTACCGCACCGTTGACGAGTTGCTCAAGGCTCGCGAAGAAATCCGCACGTCGCTGATCAGCGCTGCCGGGCCACGCTCGCGCGTGGTTCGGCTGTACCACGGAGGCAAAGGAGTCTAATGGCCCGCCACTATCCGACGCTGACCCGTAACGGATTCTTGCTGCCGTCGAACATCAAGGCCAGTTACGAAGGCGCCGGAGAGGGGCGCCGATCCACTGGCTGGGATGCTCCCGACAACGGGATCAACAGCATCAACACCCCGGCACTGCGCAACTTGCGCTCGCGTTCACGGGCAGCGGTTCGCAACGATCCGTATGCCTACAACGTGATCGACAAGCGCGTCAGTAACCTGATTGGCACCGGTATCACGCCGCGTCCCAAGACTGACGACGAAGCCCTGCGCAAGTTGCTGCAGGAACTCTGGGAGGACTGGGTCGACGAGTCGGACGCGGATGAGCGCACCGACTTTTACGGCCAGCAGGCGCTGATCGCCCGCACGGTAGAGACCTCCGGCGAATGTTTTGTTCGCCTGCGGCCGCGCAGTCTGGACGAGGGCCTGGCGGTGCCGTTGCAGATCCAGGCGCTGGCGCCGGAATTTGTTCCGCACGACAAGTTCGAGACCACCCGAGACGGCAACATCATCCGTGCCGGGATCGAGTTCACTCCGGGCGGCAAACGAGAAGCGTACTGGATGTACCTGTCGCATCCGCGTGATGCGTCGTCACTGAACGCCGGATACAACCAATTGGTGCGCGTGCCGGCCGCCCAGGTGCTGCACATCTTCGAGCCAGTCGAGCCGGGTCAGTTGCGCGGTGTGCCGCGATTGTCGCCGGTGCTCAAGCGCCTGCGCAGTCTCGACAACTACGACGACGCGGTGCTGTTCCGTCAGGAGGTGGCCAACCTGTTTGCCGGTTTCATCAGTCGACCGCCGCAGGACTCTGGACCAGTGCCGAGAGATCCCGTCACCGGCCAACCGTTGAGCCTGGACCGTGACGGCTTCACGCCGATGGTGGCGCTGGAGCCCGGCACTATGCAAGAGCTGGGGCCGGGTGAAGAGGTCGAGTTCTCCAAGCCGCCGGATGCCGGTAACAACTACCCGGACTTCATGCGACAGCAGCTGATGGCTGCGGCAGCGGGGACGGGGACGCCTTACGAGATCCTCACGGGCGACATGCGCGAGGTCAACGACCGGGCGCTGCGGGTGGTGCTCAACGAATTCCGGCGTCGCCTGGAGCAACTGCAATTCAGCGTTTACGTCCACCAGCTCTGCCGCCCGGTCCGGGCTGCCTGGATGGACATGGCGGTGCTGTCGGGCGCTCTGGTGCTGGAAGACTACGCACAGCGTCGTCGCGAATACCTGCGCACACGTTGGGTGCCGCAAGGCTGGGCCTACATCCAGCCGGTGCAGGACGTGCAGGCCCGGCGGATGGAAGTGCAGGCGGGCTTTGCCTCGCGTAGCGAGATGGTCCTGCGCACCGGCTATGACGCGGAAACGGTCGACGCGGAAAACGCCGCCGATCTGGCCCGGGCCACAGCTCTAGGCCTCAATTACACCACTCTCGAAGCTTTCGTCCCCATCGACGACAAGGAGCAACCATGAGCAAGAAAGCGCGCCCGCGCATTTATAACCGAGCGGGCCAACGCGTGCAGGTACAGGACAAAACCTGGTATGCCCTGCAAGCCAGCGGCGAAGCCGCCGAGCGAGTCATTGAAGTGTTCGTCTATGGTGAGATCGGCGCCTGGGGTATTACCGCCAATCAGTTCGTGCAGGATCTGCGCGCCATGGACGATGGCGTCTCGCCGGTAATCGCCGCGTTCAACAGCATCGGCGGCGATTTGTTTGACGGCTTGGCCATGCACAACGCGCTGTCGCGTTTGGGCGAGCGTTGCACCGGTCGGATTGACGCGCTGGCCGCCAGTGCGGCCAGCGTCGCGGTGTGCGGTGCGCACAAGGTTGTCATTGCAGCCAACGCCATGCTGATGATTCACAACCCATGGACCTACGCGGCCGGGGATGCCGAAGACTTCCGCAAGGTGGCCGATGTCCTCGACCAAACCATGGAGGCGATCATTGCGGCCTACAAGGCCAAGGCGCCGGAGATCGATGAGGTCGAGTTGCGCCGGTTGGTCGCCGCTGAAACTTGGCTAACCGCCAACGAAGCCGTGGTCTTGGGCCTGGCCGATGAAGTCGGTGACGGGATCAAGGTCAAGGCCTGCCTCGGCCAGGGTGGTGTGCTGCAGCGTTACCAGCACGCACCGGCCGAACTGCTGGCCCAGCTCGACGAGTCACCTGAACCGGATCCCGAACTAGAGCCAGACAACCCGCCACCGGAGCCGACCGTAGTCGATGCAGCCAAATTAGCGCTGATGATCACCCAGCGTTGCGGCGAGGCGGGCATCAGCAACCTGGTGGCGCCGTTGCTCAGTTCGACCAACCTCGAAAGCGAGGAGATCGTTCAGGCGGGGCTGACCCGCGCCAAGGCCGTGAATGACCTCTGTGTGGCAGCACGGTTGCCAGAGTTCAGTGTCGAGTTCGTCGCGGCCGGCCTGGATGCAGCGGCGGTTCGGGCGCGCCTCTTCGACAAGATCGTCGGCAGCGGCAAGGGCTTCGAAATCGACAACAGTCTACCGCTGGACGACGACCCAGCACCGAAGGTGCAGGCCAAGCAAATCGATCAACCCTCTATCTGGTCGGCGCGCCAAGCCGCGCAAACCGCTAAACCCCAATCTGCTACAGGAGCAAGACGATGACGATTCAACGAGAGCCGATGCATGCAGGCGAGTTCCTCCTGTCCGAAGCCGCCGGCACCATTTCCCGCGAAGCCATCAACGTCGCGGCTGGGCCGGCGCTGGAGCCGGGGCAGATCCTCGGCCTGGTTAGCATTAGCGGTGAGTTCGCCCCGTACAACCCAACCGCCGAAGACGGCAGCGAAAACGCTATCGCCATTCTCTACGGTCCACTGGGCGAGTCCGATGTGGTCCGTCGCGGCCGTGCCGTGGTGCGCTTGGCCGAGGTCAGCGAAGCCCATCTCACCGGTCTGGATCCGGCCGCTGAAAAGGCGCTGGCCACCCATTTCCTGATCGTCCGCTAAGACGATCCCCTGATTACCGAACCCGCCGAGTGCGGGTTTTTTGCTTTCTGGAGATAGCTTCATGGCTGACATTGAAATCTTTAACGATGACGCGTTTTCGGTCTCTTCGCTGACCGCCGCCATCAACGAACAGGAATACCTGCCGGGCCGTATTAGCAGCCTCGGCCTGTTTCAGGAAGAGGGCATCACCACCCTGACGGTGCAGATTGAAAAGGACGGCGACACCCTGGCACTGGTCCCGGCGGGTGAGCGCGGCACGTCCGGTCTGGTGGTCAGCGGCACCAAACGCAACCTGATCCCGTTCAACACCGTACACCTGCCACAGCGCTTTGCGATCAAGGCTGATGAGATTCAGGGGATCCGCGCGTTCGGTACGCGTTCCGAGTTGCAGGCGGTGCAGGACGTGGTCAACAAACGGCTGGCCAAAGCGCGTCGACAGCTCGATGCCACGCACGAATTCCAGCGCATGGGTGCGCTCAATGGCCAGATTCTGGATGCAGACGGTTCGACGGTCCTGCTGGACATCTATAAAACCTTTGGCGTGACGCGTAAGAAAATGTCCATGGGCCTCAACAGCCCCGATACGGAGCTGCGGGTCAAATGCGGCGAAGCGTTGGACTTGCAGGAGGATGCACTGGGCAGTGTCACCAGCAGCGGATCGCGGGCGCTGTGTGGCAAGAACTTCTGGAACAAGCTGATCGTCCACAAGTCGGTCAAGGAAACGTTCCTCAACAGCCAGCAGGCGGCCGCATTGCGCGGTGATGCCCGTGAAAGCTTCGAGTTTGGCGGCATCGTCTGGGAGCGCTATCGCGGCAAGATCGCGGGCGTGACTTTCATCCATGACGACAAGGCGCTGTTGATTCCTGAAGGCGTCCCGGACCTGTACATCTCGGTGTTTGCCCCGGCGGACTACATGGAAACGGTCAACACTGAGGGCGTGCCGTACTACAGCAAGATCGAACCGATGCCGTTCAACAAAGGCATGGCCGGTGAAGCCCAATCGAACCCGCTGCACCTGTGCACCCGACCGCTCGCGCAGATCCTGCTGGAGCTCTGACCATGGGCTTTCGCGATCTGATCGCCGAAGTCGACGCGGTGGTGTTCGAGACCCTGGGTGACACCGCGCGGATCGAAGGCCGGGAGGAACCTGTGCTGGGCATGTTCTCCGCGCCCTGGCTGCAGCCGAAGATCGGCAAGCTCAACACCGGTCTGCGCGAGCCTCGTTTCGAGATTCGCGTCAGCGACTCGCATGGACTGGAGCAGGGTTTGCTGGTCACCATCGAACTGCCAGAGTTGGACGGTGGTGGCGAGTATGACCTGCTGCAGCTGGAGCCTAGCGGTGACGGTCTGGTCGCCTTGATTTTGAGGATGCGCGCATGAGTGTCGGCAGCTACTTCAAACCGTCGGCGGGGGGCGGGATGCTGTCCATCCAGTCCTCGGCGGCGGACCTGAAAGCGTTCCAAGACTTCGCCAAGCTGGTACCGAAAGCAGCCGCAGCAGCGCACCGTCGAGCGATCAACAAGACGCTGGGTTGGCTGCGCACTCACATTGCCCGAGCAGTCAGCCGGCAAGAGCGCATCGCCGTCGCGGCGGTGCGTCAGCGTCTGCGCAGTTATCCGGTGTCCGGTGGAGCCACGAGTGGCAAGTTGTGGTTTGGTCTCAACGCGATCGAGTCCAGCCGGATCGGGCGAGCACGGCAGTCCGGCAGCGGCGTGTCGGTGGCCGGTCGGCGGTATCAAGGGGCCTTCCTCAAGAAGGTCTATGGCAACAAACCCGACATCTGGATCCGCACCGCGAGCAAGCACTTCAACGCGGACGACTATCCCGACAGCACAGTGTCGGGAGGCGGTGGTGCCAGTTCGGGTTGGGTTGCGGAAAACGGCGATCGCTTTCCGCTGGCCAAAGCCAAGGTGTCGCTGGAGCAAGCCCGTCCGCACTTCGACACCTGGGTCAAACGGGCCGATGCACGTCTGCTGGAGATACTGCAACAAGAGCTCAACTTTGAGCTGCAGAAGTACCTGAAGGGGGCGGCCCATGTCTGACGAGACTTTTAGCCTGGACCAACTTTATCAGACGATCGAGCAGCACCTGGCGAGCAATCTGTCTGGCGTCAAAGCGGTCACAGCGTGGCCCAACGTCAAGGACCGCATCGCATTGCCGGTGGTGTTCATTGAAATGGCAGAAATGGAACCGGGTGTTGATATCGGTACCGGCGAGACCAGCCTGATTTGCCGGTTCGAAGCGCGGATCATCGTTGATCCGATCCGCCCGAAGCACTGCCAGCAGGCCGCGCACCTGGCGGCGCAATTGGCCGTGTTGTTGCGCCTGCAAACCTGGGGCTTGGAGGTAGAGCCAGCCGAGTTCGTGCAGGCCACACAGGACTGGACCAAGCCGGAGCTCGACGGCTACGTGGTCTGGTTGGTGGAGTGGACCCACCAGATTTATTTGGGTGTTGAGGAATGGCCATGGCCGGACGAGCCGCCGGGTACGCTGATGGTTGGCATCAATGACGATGCCAAAGAGGATTTTGTAGCGCCGGAGGATCTGTCGTGAGCTACGCCAGTGCGGAACATGACCGCATGATCGCCGCCATGCTGATGCCGTGCGTGGTGGTCGGCGTGGATCTGCCGGCGGCGATGATCCGTGTCTCCAATGGCGAATGGATCAGCGCCTGGGTGCGCTGGCACAGCCTCGCGGCCGGCAAGGCGCGACACTGGCGCGCGCCGAGCCTGGGCGAGCAAGGCGTGTTGTTCAACCCCAGCGGGCAGGCAGCCATGGGCACCTTTATCCCGGGCCTGTATGGCAATGCCGGGGCCCAGCCGGACAACCGCGATCATGTGGAGGTCTGGCGCTTTGATGATGGGGGCTCGCTGATCTACGACTGGCAGGCCAAGACCTACACCATCACGCTGCCCACCGGGACAGTGATGATCAAGGTCGGCAGCACCGAGGTCACCGTGACGGATAACGCCGTGACGGTGAAGGTCGGCGGCACCGAGGCCGCACTGACTCCCGATTCTATGACGGTCAAATCGGCCGCGATCAAGTTGGTCGCGGCAGTGGAAATTGCCGGCACGTTACACGTAACGCAGGACATCACCGGTGGTGCCTCGATCCTCGCGGCAGGATCCAGCGACAACCATCACACGCACTAATCAACAATCCATCCAGCCCGCCTAGTGCGGGTTTTTTATGCCTGGAGAAAACATGGCCAAGACCACCGAACAGCCTGCCGCCGATCAGTCGCCGACGGATCTGCTGCTGACCTTTCGCGACAAGGTTTATACGTCGCGCACCCTGATCATCCCTGACAGTGATCGCACGCTGTCGGTGGCCAAGGGGCGCGTCGAGGTGTCCGTTTCCGATGAGCAGGCCGTCGCGTACCTGAATGCCCATCCCGAGCTTGAGCCGCTGAAGGAGTGATGTAGATGATCGGAATGGATCGCCATACCGGCCAGCCCATTTCCGGCATCGAGCATCTGCGCCAGTCCATGGGTGACGTCCTGGGCACGTCACTGGGTAGCCGCCGGCACCGGCCGGAGTACGGCAGCAAGGTTCGCTCCTACGTGGACTTGCCCGTCAATGAGGGGTGGAAAAGCTCCGTGCAAGCGGAAGCCATTCGTGCCCTGGAACGCTGGGAGCCGCGGCTGAAGCTGGAGCGCGTGCGCGTGCTGTCGGTACTGGGCGGGCAAATCAATCTGAGCATTGCCGGCGACTACCTCGGTGACAGCTTTCTTGTGGAGGTCAGCGTATGAGTCTACTGGATCTGTCGGCCCTGCCGGCGCCAGATGTGCTGGAGCCTTTGGACTTTGAGGCGACCTATGAGGAAGGGCTGGGCGTCTTTCGCGACTACATGGGGAGCAACTGGACCGCGACGCTGGAAAGTGACCCGGTCACCAAAGTGATCGAGCTCGGGGCTTACATCAAGGTCGGGAACCGCGCCCGGGTCAACGACGGCGCCAAGGCGCTGTTACTGGCCCATGCCATAGGCAGCGACCTCGACCAGTTGGGAGCTAATTACAACCTGAAGCGCCTGGTGATTCAGGCCGAGGATCTGACAGCGGTGCCGCCGGTACCGGAGATCAGGGAAAAGGACGATCCGTTTCGCGAGCGCATCCAGTTGGCCTTTGAGGGGTTGACCACGGCCGGCCCGCGTAACAGCTACATCCTGCATTCGCGTAACGCGTCGGGGTTGGTGGCGGACGCCACGGCGGAAAGCCCGGCGCCGTGCTGCGTTACGGTAACGGTGCTGAGTTCGGAAGGGGAAGGCGAGGCCGGCCCTGATCTATTGGCCGTCGTGGACACGGCACTGAATGATGAGGATGTGCGGCCGCTGACCGACTGGGTGACGGTGCAGAGCGCGGAGATTATCCGCTACCGCATCGACGCCATTTTGCACATGAGCAGCGCCGGGCCTGAGGGGGATGCCAGTTTGGCCGAGGCCATCAAGCGACTGGCGGCCTGGATCAATCCCCGCAAGCGGTTGGGGGTTGAGGTGGCGCGGTCGGCGATTGACGCTCAGTTGCACGTTGCCGGCGTTTCCCGGGTCGAGTTGCCCGGCTGGGTCGACCTGGCCCCGACCAAGGCGCAGGCGGCCTGGTGCTTCGACTATAGCGTGACGATGGCGGGGGCGACATGAGGAGTCTGCTGCCCAGCAATAGCACGCAACTGGAGCGCGCCCTGGAGGCGACGTTTTACGAGCGCACGATTGTCCCGCTGCGCACGCTCTACAACGCCGATACCTGCCCGGTGCATCTGCTGCCCCATCTGGCATGGGCGTGGTCAGTCGATCGCTGGGATTACCGGTGGCCTGAAGCGACCAAGCGCGCCGCGATCAAGGCCTCGTTCTACATCCATGCCCACAAGGGGACCATCGGCGCCTTGCGCCGGGTGGTCGAGCCCCTGGGCTACCTGATCGAAATCGTCGAGTGGTTCAAGACGGTGCCCAAAGGCGTGCCGGGCACCTTCGCGCTGAAGGTTGGTGTTCTGGATACCGGGATCACCGAAGAAATGTATCAGGAGCTGGAACGCCTGATCGACGACGCCAAGCCGGTCACCCGGCACCTGACGGGATTGGCGATCAGCCTCGAAACCCAAGGCAATCTGAACATCAGTGTCGCCCTGTACGAAGGCGACGAAATCGACGTTTACCCGCCGGTGATGCGTGACATCGAGGTCACGGGCCGCTTCGGCGTGGTGGGGCGCGAACACTCCATAGATACCCTGGACGTTTACCATGATTGATGTGAATTCCCAGTTTTTCGCCATCCTCACGAACGTGGGAATGGCCAAGCAGGCGAACGCCGATGCGCTCGGCATTCCCTGGAAGATCACCGAAATGGGTGTGGGCGATGCTAACAACACCGACCCGATCCCCAATGCCTCGCAAACCACGCTGATCAACGAATGGCGTCGCCGGCCGCTGAATCAGCTCAAGATCGACCCGATCAACCCTGCGGTGCTGATCGCCGAGCAGATTATCCCGGCGGAGGAGGGTGGCAAGTGGATTCGCGAAATCGGTCTGTACGACGCGGATGGGGATCTGGTGGCGGTGGCCAACTGTGCGCCGAGCTTCAAGCCGATCCTGTCGCAAGGCTCGGGCCGCACGCAAATCGTGCGGATGAACTTCATCGTCACCAGCACCGGCAACATCACGCTCAAGATCGATCCGGCGATTGTGCTGGCCTCGCGCGCCTACGTCGACGCGGCCATTCTGGAAGTGCTGCCGAAGAACAAGGCGCCCGGCGAATACACGCGAGTCAAGACCAACGATCGGGGGATTGTGGTATCGGGTGATAACCCCAACACGTTGGCCGGGATGGGCATCACGGACGCGTTCACCAAGGCCCAAATCGAGGCGATGATTGCGCAGGCTTCGGCGTTGCCAGTAGGGGCCACGGTGGCGTTTCCACTGGACAAGATCGCGCCCGGGTTTCTGGAGATTGACGGCAGCGTCAAGAGTATTGCGGCCTATCCAGATTTGGCGGCGTTCCTTGGTACTACCTTCAACCTGGGCAACGAAGGGGTGGGCAATTTCCGTCTGCCTGAGTCGCGCGGCGAGTTCCTGCGTGGCTGGGACCATGGGCGCGGGATCGATGCTGGGCGGGCCATCGGTAGCTATCAGGGTGATGAAGTCAAAGAACACCAGCATTACATGTCGGCAAAGTACGGCGGCGGTACTGGTTCGTCTGTGGCTGCTACGGTGCAGCTGGGCCTTTCTGGGCAGCCTGATACGACCAGTAAAACATCGGGAGTGGAAGCTCTAAACGGCGATGCTATGGGGGGCGGTGAAACCCGCCCGCGCAACTTGGCGGTGATGTGGTGCATCAAGGCCTGGAACGCGCCGATCAATCAGGGAAATATTGATATTGCCGCACTGGCTGCTTTGGCGGCTCAGGCTACGGAAACTAATCAGGGCACAGCCAAAATCGCCACACAGGCGCTGACGGATGCCGGCGTGAATGACACCACGATCGTCACCCCGAAAAAATTGCGTTGGGGGTTCGCGATCAGCCGCGCAGACAACGGCTACATCGTTTTCCCGACATGGTTGGGTGGCCTGATTATTCAGTGGGGCCAAATTCCGGTCGGCGACATTGCGAGTGGCGTCTCAGTGCCTTATTCGCTGCCGCTGGCATTTCCTAATGCCCACTATCAGACATTGCTGTCCTGTGCAGAAAGTGCCGCCGGTAACTGGAATGCGTACCTCACCGGCAAGAGTCTTTCAGGCTTCATGTGGGCGGCGCTGGAGTGGTCAGCGGTCGTCCAGAACGCCAAAGTCACTTACCTCTCTATCGGTTACTAAGGACACGCCATGGACACTCGCTATTACAGTAAAACCACGGGCTGCACCTACCTGGCCAGCGTACACGGCGCCAATATGCCGGCCGATGTGGTCCCTATCGATGAAGAGCGCTTTCTGTCGGTGATTGGCAACCCGGCCCCCGGAAAGATTCGCGGCCACGATGCGCAGGGTCTGCCGGTTCTGATCGATCCCTTGCCGCCAACGGCCGAGGCGCTTTCGGTGCAAGAGCGGTTATGGCGTGATGCAGAGATCGAGCGTGTTAAGTGGCTGCGTGAGCGGCACCGCGACCAACTCGACATTGGCGAGCAAACGACGCTGATGCCCGTGCAATTTAACGAACTTTTGGTATACATGCAGGCCCTGCGCGATTGGCCTCAGTCGCCAGATTTTTCCGACAGCCAGCACCGGCCAACGGCACCGGACTGGATCGCCGACCAAGCCCAATAAACGCCCCGCACTGACAGGGCGTTTTCTTTTCCGTTACGCGTAACACGAACATCCCTCACAGCCTCGCTTATGCGGGGCTTTCTCGTTTCTGGAGATTGCCTTATGAGTTTCTTTCACGGCGTTACGACCACGCTGCTCGACACCGGGGCGCGGACCATTTCGCTGCCGTCGTCGTCGATCATCGGTCTGTGCGGCACCTTCACCCCAGGCCTCCTCGGCGGCGGTACGGCCAAGGCCGGCGAGCTGAAGCTGATCACCTCTGAGCGCGAAGCCATCGCGGCGTTCGGCGCAGGCTCGGCCATCGCCAAAGCGGCGGCCGCGATCTACGTGCGTGCCAAGGCGGTGATCGTCGCTGTCGGCGTGCCCAAGCTCGAAGACGCCGCGCTGCAAACGTCCGCCATCATCGGTGGAGTTCTCGCCGATGGCCAGCGTACCGGCCTTCAGGCGCTGCTGGACGGCAAGAGCAAGCACAACGCCCAGCCCAAACTGTTGATCGCCCCGGGGCATTCGTCGACGCAGGCCGTGGCCACAGCCATGGATGCCCTGGCCGGCAAGTTGCGCGCGATCGCCATCATCGACGGGCCGAATACCACCGATGAGGCCGCCATGGCCTATGCCTTGAACTTCGGCAGCAAGCGCCTGTTTATGGTCGATCCGGGTGTGCAGTTCTGGGACACGGTCGAGAGCGCGACGGTCGATGCCCCAGGCTCGGCGTGGACGGCGGGTCTGTTTGCCTGGACCGATGCCGAGTACGGCTACTGGGCGTCGCCATCGAACAAGGAGTTTGTCGGCATCACCGGCACGAGCCGCCCGGTCGAGTACCTGGATGGCGACGCCACCTGCCGGGCCAACCTGCTCAATAACGCGAACATCACCACGATCATTCGCGACGGCGGTTTCCGTCTGTGGGGCAACCGCACGCTGTCCAGCGATCCGAAATGGGCGTTCATCACCCGCGTGAGGACTTGCGACATCCTCATGGATGCGGTGCAGGCCGGGCACAAGTGGGCGGTCGACCGCTCGATCACCAAGACCTATGTCAAGGACGTCACCGAAGGCCTTCAGGCGTTCATGCGCGACGAAAAGAACCGGGGGGCGGTGATCAATTTCGAAGTCTACGCGGACGACGAAATGAGCACGGCCAGCCAAATCATGCAGGGCAAAGTCTACTGGCGCATCCGTTTCACCGACGTGCCGCCGGCGGAAAACCCGAATTTCCTCTTCGAAGTCACCGATCAATGGGCGACCGAAGTTCTTGAAGCAGCCTAAGGGGGCCGTTCAATGATTCCTCAAGTTCTCTCCAACTGTAACGCGTTCGTCGACGGCGTCAGTTTCGCCGGCGACGTGCCGACCCTGTCGCTGCCCAAGCTGACCCAAAAGACCGACGACTACCAGGGCGGCGGCATGTTGTCGCCGGTCGAAATCGCCATGGGGCTGGAAAAGCTGGAAGCGGCGTTTACCACCAACGGCGTGCGCCGCGAGGCGCTGAAGTACTTCGGCCTGGCTGATCAGACCGCTTGCAATCTCGTGTTCCGCGGCGCCTTCAAGGGCCTGCGGGGCGTGGTCACGCCGGTCATTGTGACCATGCGCGGCGGCATCAAAGAGGTCGACATGGGCGACTGGAAACCGGCCGACAAGGCTGAAATCAAGCACGCGGTCAAACTGGTCTACTACAAGCTGGAGATCGACGGCCGGGTCATGTACGAGATCGACCCGCTCAACATGGTGATGGTGGTCGACGGCGTCGATCAAGCAGCCGCCGAACGCTCGGCTCTCGGCCTCTAAGGACAAAAGCACATGACCCAAGTAACCCAAGACCAAGAACTGCCGAGCTGGCTGAAGCTGAGCGATGAGGGCGTTACCGTAACGCTCAAATACAAAACCCTGATCAGCGGTGTCCTGACCGACAAACTGATGATGCGTGCGCCCAGCGTCATGGATTGGCGCGCCTCCAAGGTGGCGGGCAATGGCGATTATGAAAAACAGGAATTGTCGCTGTTTAGCAGCTTGCTGGGGCTCACCGAGGCGGAGTTGTTGAGCCTGAAATACAAGGACTATCAGCGCCTATCGGCGGGCTATTTTCGCCTGGTCGAAGAAGACGACGTTTAACGCGACCACCCTCAAAATGGCGGCCCAACGCTTGGCGAAAGAGACCGGTTTCTCTGTCGCCGAGATTACGGCCATGCCCTTTTCAGAGATGGTTTGGTGGCTCACGGATTGAGCCGCTGTTTGATCGACCCGACGTATAGGGCAAGTACATGGCGAACAAACACGCGCTCGGCCTGGTCATTGGCGGGGCGGTCAGCTCAACCGTGGGTTCCGCGTTCAAGGATGTCACCAGTCGCATCAAGCGCCTGGAGGCCGAAGGCAAAAAAGCCCGGGTGCTGGAAAAGACCATTGGCGACACCATGCGGTTGCGCGATGAATGGCGCAAGGCACACATGGCGGGCGAGAAGGGCGCCGGCGCGCTACTGAAACAGCTGGAAAGCAATCTCAGCAGCCTGAAGAAGCAAGGCGTTGAAGTCCGCAATCTGGCCAAGGCCTACAACACCATGGGTCAGATGGCGGCCAAGGCCGAGCTGAAAGCCAAAGGTCACCATCAGCTCGATGAGGGCAAGCAGCGCCTGAGAAACAGTGTTGGCCAAGCGGTCGCCGGCACGGCGGCGCTGGCGATCCCGGCGAAGATCAGCGCGGACTACGGCGCGATCATTCGTGACATTGCGATCAAGTCGAACATTGCCAATAAGCCCGAAGAGGCCGTCTTGTCCAAGACGGTGATCGACACGTCTCGCGACACCGGCATGGCGCGCAATCAGGTGGCCGAAGTGGTCAACGCGCTGGTGGGGGCTGGCATGGAGCTGGACAAGGCCCTGCAATATGCCCCGACGGCGGCCAAGTTCGCCGTGGGCCAGGGTTCTGATGGCGGCGAAACCGCGCGCATGATCAACGCCCTGGGGCAGAACGCCAAAATCACCGATCCGGCCATGATGCAAAAGGCGCTGGAGGCGATCGCCTACCAAGGGCAGGCGGGCAGCTTCGAGGCGGCCGACATGGCGCGCTGGTTCCCTGAATTGCTGGCGGGCATGGGCAAGCTGGGCATCACCGGTATGGATTCGGTCACGCAACTGGGCGCGATGCTTCAGGTGCAAATGAAGACCGCCGGCGGCTCGGACGAGGCGGCGAACAACCTCAAGAACTGGATGGAAAAGATCGGTTCGGGTGACACGGTCGAGGCCTACAAAAAGGCCGGGATCGATTATCAGGGCTCAATGAACACCGGCCTGCAGAATGGCAAGTCCACGCTGGAATCCAGCTTTGAGCTGGCGCAGAAGTACATCGCGGCAACCGATCCGAAGAAGGCCGCCGCCATGGCGGAAGCCACGGCCAAGATCAGCAAGGAGACCGATCCGGAAAAAGCCAAGGCCATGATTGCCTCCCTGGAGCAGGCCTTGCGCACCGGCGATTTGTTCGCCGACATGCAGGTCAAGGGCGCCTTGACCGCGTACATGCAGAACAAGGATCTGTATGCAAAGTTGAAAAGCGAGTCGGCCAGCGCCACGGGGATTCTGGACAAGAACCTTGAGGAACGCCGGCAGTCGTCCGCACAGAAACAGGCAGAAATGGTCCAGGGCATCGACGACGCCATGCGTGGTATCGGTGATGCCTTTCGACCGGTGACTGACGCGGTAGTCGACGGGGTGACCTCTGTCACGCAAGGCCTCGCAAAGCTGTCCGATGAGTCGCCCCGGCTGGTGACGGGCATCGGTGCGGCCGTCGCGGCCGTGATTGGCCTTCAGACCGCCATGAGCAGCTTCAAGATTGCTAAGGGCCTGATGAACATCGGGCGCGGCTCGCTGATGGGCAATCCCAACATCCCGCAAAAGGTGATCGTCACCAACATGCCGGCCGGTGGTGCCGGCGGGCTGGATGGCGGCGACCTCGATGCTGGTGGCGAAGGCAAGAAAGGCAAAAAAGGCCGGGTGGGCGGCAAGGGCGGCGTGCGTGGTGGAGGTGGTATCGGTGCTGTGGTCAAAGGGGCGGCGGTGTTCGCGGTCGCTGAGGCCGGTTACAAGACCTATGACACCTATCAGAACGCCGAGACACAGGACGAGAAGGCCGAGGGCTACGGCGCGGCGGCGGGTGGGTTGGCGGGCACGCTGACCGGTGCCGCCGCTGGTGCGGCGATCGGTACGGCGGTGTTGCCGGTGATCGGCACATTTGTCGGCGGGTTGATTGGAGGGTATCTCGGCAGCCAGGGCGGTGACGCGCTGGGTGGTGCGATCGGCAAGTCGATGTTTGGCACGCCCGATGAGCTGAAGCGGATGCCGGCCGCCGGGCCGCTGATGATGAGCAATGCCGGCAAGGACATCCCGCCGGTGATAGGTGGCATTGCCAAGTCGTTCGCCGCGCCAGTGGCCGGGTCGCTGGTGATGGCCCGTGGCGACGCTCCGGTGATGCCGGCTGCCGAAACGCAGCCCGGTGATGCCGCGCGCTCCATGATGTTGCCGCCGGCCAGCGCCGATATCGGGGCGGGGCCGCTGGCCAAGGTCCTGGCGCCGGCCGTGAAGCCGGAGCCCGCCAAGATCGAATCCAAGGTGGATATTCAGGCGCCGTTTTCGCTGGTGGTTAACGGTGATGTGAAAGACGGGGCGGCGGTGTATGCGCAAATCAAACCGTTCCTCGATCAGCATTACCGCGATGTCGCCAAGCAACTGGAAGGCCGCAAGCTCTACGACGAACCGCACGTTTAATCAGGAGGGCTCATGGAAGCATTGGGGCAATTACAGTCGGGGCTGAAGTATCTGGCCTCCGCCGGGGAAACCGGCCGGCGCAGCCTGGACGGCATGCTGGGGCCGGTGAATGGCGCGATCGGGGAAATCACCGGCGCGACGTCCGAGCTGGAGGGGCTGCCCTTTGTCGGGCCGGCGATCGGGGCCAAGTTACAGCGCGTCATGCGCGGGGTGAGTGCGGCTCAGGCCAAGGTCGGGCAGGTGGTGGCCACGTACAACACGGCCACCCGGGCGCTGTCGCAGATCGACGAGCGCATGGGGGTGCTGAAGGAGCAGGCGGGCAAGGCAGCGACGGCGATCAACAAGATCGCCGGCAAGGCCAGTCCGGCGCTGGCCAACATCGTGCCCAGCAGGGCCTTTGCCACGGATTCGACGCCGGCGCCGGAGGCGGTGAAGCCGTTCCCGCACTTGCTGATCATCCAGCCCAAAGACCCCAAGGCGCAGCCGTATTTCTTCAACCTCGACACGGCGGCCTTTGACGAGCTGCGACGCTCGACCGAATTCCGCTGGGCCTCACAGGAGCGCCTGTCACGCCGGCCGGCGCAGCAGGCCGTGGGCATGGGGGATGAGAAGATCACGCTCAAGGGCGCGATTTTTCCGGGGTTCAAGGGCGGCCTCAAGCAGCTCGACACGTTACGCGCGATCGGCGCCAGGCTTGAACCGTTGAGCCTGGTGACGGGCTATGGCGACGTGCTGGGGAACTGGTGCCTCAAGAGCATTGAAGAAGAACAGAGCGCGCTGATGCAGGGTGGCATCCCGCGCAAACAAGGGTTCACGCTGGAGTTTGTACGCTATGGCGACGACATGCAGAACGTCTGACGGGGATCTGTTGGACACCATCTGTCACAACTACTACGGCCATCTGGTCGGCAGTGTCGAGGCGGTGCTGGATGCCAATCAGGGTTTGGCTGACGAGCCTCAACCCTATCGCGCCGGAGTAGTCATCACGCTGCCGGATCTGCTGGCTCCTGCTACAGAGCAGGTAACGCTATGGGATTGATGGTCTACACTCGTGTCGTTTATCGCTTCAAGCTCCTTACTTTCTTGCCCGCCTTGTGCGGGTATTTTTTTGGAAAAAATTCATGACGCCCATCTTTCGCATCGTGGCCGATGGTACCGATATCACGAGCCTGATCAACGATCGGCTGTTGCAGCTCAGCACCACGGACAAGCCCGGCATGGAGTCGGACGAGTTCGAACTGCGCATCGATGACCGCGACGGGCTGGTGACGCTGCCCCGCAAGGGCATTGGTATCGAGATCTACCTGGGCTATGCCGAGACGACCCTGGCGCGCTTGGGGCGTTATGTGGTGGACGAGGTCACGGTATCCGGTCCGCCGGATGTGATCGTGATCAAAGGCAAGGCCAGCGACATGCGCGGCAGCGGCAAGACCATCCGCAGCGGTAGCTGGGAGAACGTGCCGCTGTCCAAGATCGTCAGCGATGTCGCCACGCGAAACGGCTGGCAGCCGGTGTGCCCGGTCACGACGAAGGTCGCCCGGGCAGACCAGCTCAGCGAATCCGACTTCAACTTCATCACGCGCCTGGCCAAGCAATACGACTGTACCGCCAAGGTGGGCGACGGGAAGCTGTTGGTGATGCCCCGCCAAGGCGGGCAGACGGCCAGCGGCAAGGCGTTCGGGGCGGTCACCCTGACCCGCAGTGACGTCAGTCGCTGGCAATTTCGCTTTGGCGATCGCAGCGCGCACAAGGCGGTGGCCACCAAGCACCAGGACAAGAAGACCGGCAAGCTTTCGGTCGTCTCCCTGGACAATGACGACGTGCCGGACGGCCTGCCGGCGGTGCATACCGATCGGCACATTCACCCGAACAAGACCGCCGCGGAATCGGCGGCCAAGGCGCGTTTGGCGGCGTTCAACCGCTCGAGCGCGGATGTTCGCTTTGAAATGGTCGGGCGCACGGATCTGTTTGCCGAGCGGTCCATCAATGCCCAGGGTTTCAAGGTCGGGCTCGATGGCGAATACCTGATTGATTCGGTCGAGCAGGTCTACACCCAAGCCGGTTGGTCGACCACCGTCGAGTGCAACGGCGGCAAGAACGGCAAGGCCAAGGCCAAAGGCAGGAAAAAGAAGAAAGAGGCGAAGCCGGTCAAAGTCGTGTCCCTGAAGTAACGCGAAAACGAATCCATAGCCGCCGAGTGCGGTTTTTTTATGCCTGGAGTTTGTATGTCCTTAACCGAGAAACAGCTGCAACTCATCATGCCGAACGCCCGCCGCCAAGCGGGCGTTTTTGTATCCGCCCTAAACACCGCCATGGCCCACCGGCAAATCAATACGCCGAAGCGACAGGCCGCCTTCCTGGCCCAGGTCGGGCACGAGTCCGGTCAACTGCAGTACGTCCGCGAACTGGGCGGCGATCAGTACCTGGGCAAGTACGACACCGGCAGTCTGGCCGTGAAGCTTGGCAATACACCAGAGCCGGACGGTGATGGCCAGCGCTATCGCGGTCGTGGCCTGATCCAGGTGACCGGCCGCAACAACTACCTGCGCTGCAGCTTGGCCTTGTTCGGCGACGAGCGATTGCTGCGCACCCCGGAGTTGCTCGAGCTGCCGCAATGGGCGGCCGAGTCGGCCGCGTGGTTCTGGTGGGGGCGCGAGCTAAACGCCCTGGCGGATCGGGATGAGTTTGAGGCGATCACCCGCAAGATTAACGGTGGCCTCAATGGCCTAGCGGATCGGCTGCAATTGTGGGAACGGGCGAGGGCAGTGCTATGCGTGTCATCGACGTGATCCCGACGCCGTATCGGCTGCTGGCCATCGTCGTGCTGCTGGCCGCCTTGGCCGGTGGATCTGCCGCGTTAGCGTGGCAGGTTCAGGACTGGCGCTACGGCCGGCAGCTGGAGCAACAAGCCCGCCTGCAGGCGGAACACCTCAACCAACTGACGCTGACCGCTGCTGCGCAGCAACAAGCCGAACAGGACAAACGTCTGGCCCTGGAGCAGCGGCTTTCAGCCAGTGAACAAACCCACTACCGAGCTCTGAGCGATGCCCAACGTGATCAAGGTCGCCTGCGCGACCGCCTTGCCACTGCTGATCTGCGCCTGTCAGTCCTACTCGACGCCACCGAGTCAGCCAGTGACAGCACAGTGTCAGCCACCACCTCAACCGGCAGCGTGGTTCATGGCGCCACAAGAGCCCAACTTGACCCGGCGCATGCTCAACGAATTATCGGCATCACCGATGCCGGCGACCAAAGACTGATCGCCCTGGCGGCCTGTCAGGCCTATGCCAAAGAAGTCTCAACACCGAAGTAAAAAAGAGCGACCGGAGTGGATGCGTCAACATCCAATCCGGCCGCCGTCCCTGCAGATTGTCCCTGCAAGTCCAGCCAGGCTCTTACTCCGTGCACGAAGCGCGGCGAGCCTAGCACCTGTTTATCCATACAGTAAAGGTCTTGCTCTCTATGTCTACACCCATCATCCCTTGGATGGGCGGCAAACGCCGCCTGGCCGACCGCCTCATTCCGCTCTTCCCGCCCCATGAATGCTACGTCGAAGTCTTTGCCGGTGGTGCCGCACTCTACTTCATGCGGCCCCAGGCCGCGCCGGTTGAAGTCCTCAACGACATCAACGGCGACCTGGTCACGCTGTACCGCGTCGTGCAGAACCATCTGGAAGAATTCGTGCGCCAGTTCAAATGGGCGCTCAGCTCGCGCCAGGTGTTCGAGTGGCAGAAAATGACCCGCCCCGAAACCCTCACCGACATCCAGCGCGCCGCCCGATTCTTCTACCTGCAGCACCATGCCTTCGCCGGTAAGGTCACCGGGCAGACGTTCGGTACCGCCACCACCGGCCCTGCCATCAACCTGTTGCGGATCGAGGAAAACCTCTCGGCCGCCTGGCAGCGTCTGTCTGGCACTTATGTCGAACACCTACCTTGGCTCGAATGCGCCGAACGCTACGACCGTGCTCATACCTTCCATTACATGGACCCGCCTTATTGGCAGACCGCCGGTTATGGCGTTGACTTCTCGTTTGAAAACTACGAGCGGATGGCCGACTTCATGCGTCGCTGCAAAGGCAAGGTGATGGTCAGCATCAATGATCATCCGGATATTCGACGAGTGTTCGGAGGCTTTCACTTCGAGACTTTGGACATCCGCTATAGCAACACCAATCAGCGGCAAGGGAAGGCTGAGGTGAGCGGTGAGTTGGTGATCATGAATTGGGAGCCAGCGGCATTAGGTGGGCTGTTCTAATCCATTCGTTTTGTTCTGCTACAGTGAAGGCGCGAAAAGGAAAACTCCGAGCACTTTTAGAATCGCACAAGGAAAAATGGACATGACTTTTGCAACTGTCGCTTCAAACGATTTTCTGGCTGTTTTGAAAAAGCAGCGCGCACTGGCCCACAAAAGCATCGCGAATCCGTCTGGAGGTACCATCGGTCTTTCGGCGGGTGAGCAATTGGGATCGCTTCCAATCTCTAACAGTGATGCGCTTGATGATGCTCTGCAGCAAATAAAGGCCGTGGCCAATATAGGTGCCACCGCCACCGCTGACCAAGCTCAAAATGAGATTACGACCATTACAAATACGTACATGAATAGTGCGAGAGATGCCAATGCCAGCGCGGCCTTCAAGCAGCAAATGGAGCAAAGCAAGGCACACGCCACAAATAACGCAAATAGGGCGATTGATAAGGCCTATGATAAAGCCGAAGACCTTGCCCGTAACATGAGCCCATCAGAGCAGAATGCGCTTGTTAGTTTTATGACAAATGTTGTTGAGAAGGGGATTTCGGGCGTTATTAATGAAATCACTGATTTCATAGTTAATGCAATCAGAACATTGCCAAGTTGGATTGTTCACGCATTTGATGCGATCAAGCAAACTTTTGCGAAAATTGCAGCATTTATCAAAAGTATATTCTGATTGGCGGCGGGCCACCCTATCGACAGATAGGGTGGTCAAATTAATCATCGGTGACTGGAGCTGTTGTTTGGTTTGTAGTTGGTTGAAAAATAGTGTGCTTTCACGGCGCACGCTACGCCGAAACAAACCAAGGCAAAGGATGAGATCAGCGGCGAGCTGGTGATCATGGCGCGTTGGATGAGCTGATTTAGGTCCCAACGCTGCTATTAGTTTAGAGCAGGCACTCAGATCAGCGGATCGCTGGGATTGATCAGGCCGCTTTGCTGATTGCGGAGATTACCGATAGCGCGGTCGACCTTGAACCACTCGAAAGCCTCGGGCGGTTCCCACTGTAATAGCATTATTTGCTCAGCGCGCTTTTCCGATGTGGCCGGATTCAGCCATTCCCGCGCCAATTCGGGATTGAGCGCCACCGGCTGCCAGTCGTGTATATCCACCACGCCGCCCTTGCTGTCGGCGCTGATGAACACGAAGCCGTCGTGCTCGTCCGGTGCATGCTCGGCGTGGGGGTATTGACCTATCGCGGCGCAGAGGATTGGTGCGCGATCCTTCCGGCGGATCAGGTAGGGCTGCTTCTTTGGCCCGCCTTCATCAATCCATTCAAACCAGTTGTCGATCGCGGTGATCGCCCGGTGCGGCCATATCGCCCTGAAGAATGGATCGTGGGCAACTCTGTCTACCCGGGCATTGATCAACGCGGAATGATCCATTGCCCAGCGCGGCCGCCATCCCCAGCGCACCCTATCGGCTCGCAAAAACTGACCTTCCTGGTGAAAGAGGGCGAGCTGAGCGGGCGGCGCGGCGTTGTAGAGCTCGAAAGGCTGGTCGCCTGCATAGTTAATCAATGTGTTTGGAATGCTGAGCGCCGCGACAAAGTCATGAATGCCGCGGTACTGAGAAAGACGTCCGCACATGGTTGGAGCCCTCCGATTGTGTTTTCAGCGTAGATCAGAACCTGTGGGCTTGATGACGAAACCTTGTCCGGAGCAGGCGGGGCAATCTTCTCTTCGGTCAAAGCGGTCGACACAAGTCGGGCAAGTACTGAATCTGGCCAGATCAATAAACGGCCGCATCTTTTCGTAGGCGTTCAGGTCGCGACCTTCCCCCGCGACTTGCGCCGCGTCGACCAGGGCACGATAAATATCGGGGTCTTCAATTGGCTTGTGGATGACTCCGAGAATCATCCGACCCATTTCGATGAGATCGAACTGTCGACCATCGAGCAGGGTCAGCGTAAGGCCTTCAATGCGTGCCGTGACGCCTGATGGGTTGAAAACAAGATTTGCTCCGGTGCCGTCTCGATAGACCTTGCCATCGTAGGTGGTACGAGCGATGTCCTGGTTGTTTCTTCTCGCGTTAAAAATGGTTTGTCCGATTTTCCCGAGTATCAGGGAGCCGTCGCAGGCCACGACGTCATAGAACGATGCACCGCAATAGCGGACAGGATGGCTCTGCAGTTCTTCCACGGCATGCCAGTACGCGGCGTTGGCCATTTCATTCATATCGAATTGTTCGAACGTATCGATCAGCCCTTCGGCCACCAGAGCGTCGGTCATGGAGTGAAGGTGCTGTCGGTGCGCCTCGGGGTTTTGCAATCGAAAATCGTGATCGTCGAGGGTCGAGCGCCACTGCTGAAGCCTCAGCGCTTTAGCCTGTTCAAAATTCATCAGACGGGTTCGCTGTACAGATGCTGGTTGTATGTACAGTAGTCGAGGCGCAAGCATTCTGGCGAGGGTTAGTCGACGAGCTGCAGAGTTTGGGGAGGAGGGGGCGGGCTGAGATGAGGGTGAGAAAAGCAGTATTCGCTGGATCAAGCTTTCCCTGCACTTTTGTTCAGGTCAACGCTCAAAATAGCTATGCGCAGCACGTCCAGCGGTAGCGGGAGGCGCATATGCCGTATGAGGTGAACATCGACCAATACTGCCTGCAATGCGAAGTGACCTCGTTGCTGGATGAGCCACCCAATCCGGAGGTCACCACCAGTGACTGGGATGCCTATGGCTATCGTGAACTGGAGTTTCGCGTGGTGTCGGGCCAGGTATATGACGAAAACGGCGTGGCCACCGACGCCGGGCGCAATGCTTGCGCGGCTCTCGCCGAACAGTATTCTGAGCTCATTGAAGAAGCCTTATGGCGGCAAATCGAGACCGAGCGGCAGGATATCGTCTAGCCGCTCGATGCATTGCAAACTGCTTATTTCTTATTTTTTTTCCCGTTGTCGGGCAATCCAGTTTTTTCCGGCTCCACCGCAACCACATTCGCAAGTGGTCGAGTGGTACCACGACTTATAATAGTCCTCCAAGGAACGATCAGTTTCTTTGGAGGGTGCAGCGCCACTTCCCTCAATGTCGCGGTCTTTCTCTCTAGGCCGATGGGATCCTGGTGAGGCCATTTCGCGTACTCCATTACGTGGGATGAACCATAGATTGTAGGACAATTTTTGGCGCATGGTAGGATCCCATTCGCTCCCATGCAACATCGGTAATACCTAGCGCTGCCACTCGCGGACGCAACTGATTTGCTTCTGCTTCATTGAACTCAATATTGATGCCTTTCCGGATTTCAAAGCGATTTAAAATCTGGAGCAACACAGTGACCTCATCTACTTTCGTCGTAGAGAGGATGACTATATACATCTGTAGCGGCCGGTCCCATCTCTTGAAGGTGATTATTAACAGCCCGTTCACGTTCATCCTTGTGCTCCTTTGACTCACTGTCTGATATTCCCATGGCATTCCAGTTGGGCATTCTCATGCATCGGGCCGACCTATATGAATTCCCACATGACGTCGGTTATACCTAACGCTGCTACCTCTGGACGCAGTTTCTCTGCCCCGGCTACGGCCAAATCGATGCCGACGCTTTTCCTATAGTGTCTAAGAATATTGAACAGCGCAGCGTACTCATCTGCTCTCGCAGACAACGGCACGGCGATAAACATCTCCAGCGGATAACCGAGCTCCTTGTAGCTAATTTTTAGCATCCCGTTCTCGCTCATCGCGATGCCCCTTTGGCTCATCGTCTGATATTGAAATCATAGCAGCCCGACCCAAAAACACCCGATGGCAAAAAAAGCATGACGAAAAGCACTTATCCCTCCCGCCGACAGGCCTTGCTTCCGTTTTTTTGTCCAAAGGATCGTGATGGTGCAATCGGCGGGCGGACCCAGGCATGCCAGGGGCTCTGTGGGATGAGTGGCAAATTTACAGTGTGCAAGACTTTGCAAAGAAATGAAGAAGGGTTACAGAACGCTCAAAGGCGCGGGGGGCTGCGGACATTCTGGAAACCCCGGTCTATAAGACCGGCGACTGAAAATCGGAGGCGGCTTTTCGAATCCTGACAAGCTCTAGCCAGACGCATATTGGCTGGTAATTCAATTTCCACCGAAGCTGCAAATGGCTAGGGTGGTAGTCCTTTCAGGCCATTGGCGTCATTTCACATCCTGTCACGGGAAGGTGCCTCCCACATACGGCACCACGATCCACCAAACAACCGCAATCCATACCATGCCCAGCGCCAACAGCATGCCAATGAAGTATTTTTCAGTCATGGCGATGCCCGCAATGGGTAACGGGATTAATAAGTATAGATCCACCGTTTATGAATGGGAGTACCCGGTTGAAGCAAGGTGGCGACCGTAGCCACCAGCTCATCCAAAGACCAAGGCTTACGCAGATAGATCCCTGAAGGGGGCACCGCATGGGACCCCTCGTCATAGCCAGATGTCAGAATCGCGGCTATGGAAGGCCATTGGCTTTTCACCTTTTCGATGAATTCAGTCCCTTGCAATTGTCTAGGTAACCCTTGATCTGCAATCACGAGCGGGCATTCTCCTTGCATCTCTGATAGGTGTGTAAATGCATCGTCGGCGTTTTCGAAACCCAAGAGAGGAAGGCCGATGTCAGACAAAACTTCCATCATAAATGCACGTATTGTTGGGTCGCCTTCCACAACGATGACTACGCCTGAGACGGGCAACAGTCGTTTCCAATGTCGATTCACTCGTCGGTTCCTCGGAGGCGGCAGTCTGATTGCAGCAAGAGTTGGAACCTTCAGTGTAGGCACCTTTTTTTGGTGCTATTGGGGATTTTGGGAGCGCGTCGAAACCGGCCCTTTCTTGCTCCCATCGCGATGGAGAAATAGTGCTTCCAGCCTGCGAAGGACATGGCATTGATTAGTGCGATCGGGAAAACAGGTCGGAGATCGGGACTGCGGCAAAAAGAGTGCGCCACGTTCTAGATAACAGATTGGATTGATGAATTTGGTTGCGGCGAGACATTCACTGATACACCCAGTTCGTGGAGTCCTAATTTTATTAGGGATTTATCGGAAAAAGTCTGCACAAAAACTTTGGTTACTCCACTGAAGGAGTCGGTAGCTGTTACGCTTAATTGAAAGCTTAAATTTCCAGTCGCTAATAGCTCGTCCAGGTTGAGGTGGGTTGAGACTCTTCCTGTGTATCCGGCTTTTTTATCGTGCTTATTATATTTATCCAAGCTAGAAATGTTGCTATTATATATATCTGTTCCGCTCAGGATATGTGCAGAACTATTCCCACTCCCACTCTCGCTCTCGTTGTTTTTAATTAGAATAAACTCGACGCTGATGTTTTTTACGGCTCGTCGCGAAGAGCAATTTATAATCTTAAAGTCGTAGCGCGCCACACCTTGATGGACTGATTTGGCTATGTATCTCGATATTCTTAATTCCGGTTTAATTTGGCTTAGGGACAGAATTATCAGAATGAAGAAAATGCCGCCGCCTACCATGCCTGCCAATAAAGATATTCCGATGTGGAGCACGAAGTTAGACATAATCGGCTAACCAATGTCCCGTTTCTTCAGCCGAGCCAAGCCTTGTTTGATATAGCCGGCATTCTCTCTCATCGTCTCCAGGGCTCCACGGACATTTCCACCCACTTCCGGTGCCCCTTGCTCCTCAACGAGTAGAGTCAATTCCATAATGGCCGCCTCCAAGGCCTCCTGATTTTCGTACAGCCTTTCCAGTAGTTCCGACAGTGAATAATCGCTTGGCATAGTGTCGATTCCTCTCGAGAAAACCCAAGCATAGTACCGGCAGTGCCCATGTGAGGTAGTAATTGCAGCTTGCTTAGAAATTGCTACGTGTCAACACCGGTTGAAAACTGACCCACCCTACCGAAGTAAAACTGACCCACCCCGGCGGTATTTAAAGTCTGTTTATAGCTTCGGCGAAGCCGTCTCTCGCGGTACCACCTGGCCAGATTTCAACTTGTCCTTCAACCGGTAACTTTGCCCGCTGACCTGAACGATATGCGCATGATGCAGAAGCCGATCCAATAGCGCGGCGGTCAGTGTCGAGTCATCCGCAAAGGTCGTTGCCCACTGGCTAAACGGCAAATTGCTGGTCAGCACGATGCTGCCATGTTCGTAGCGTTTGGCGATGACGTTGAAGAACAGATTCGCTTCGTCACGGCCAAAAGGCAGGTAGCCTATTTCATCGATCACCAGCAATTTCGAGCGCTGCACCACTCGACTGAAATACTGAGCCAAACGCCCCTGGTGATGTGCGGCGACCAGTTGCAATGTCAGATCGGCGGCGGTGATGAACTTTGTCGAGATGCCCGCCATGATCGCCCGGTGCGCTAGCGCGCTGGCCAAGTGCGTTTTGCCAACGCCGGACGGCCCCAGCAGCACCACGTTTTCCTTACGCTCGATAAAGGCCAGTCCGGCCAGTTCAAGGATCTGACTTTGCGGCGCTCCGCTGGCGAATTTGAAGTCGTATTGCTCAACGGTTTTTACAGCCGGCAGCCCGGACAAGTGCAGCAGTGTCTGTCGCCGCCGTTCGTTTCTGGCGCGATCTTCACCCAACAGAAGTTGTTCCAGGAAGTCGGCGTAACTCGTTTCTTTTTCGGCTGCTCGCTGCGCCAGAGCGGGCCAGTCCGTGGCGAAGGTATCGAGTTTGAACTGTTGGCAGAGCGCTTCAATGCGCAGGTGTTGAAGGCTCATGCTCGCACCTCAAGCAGGGCTTGGTAGACCGACAGTGGATGTTGCAGGCTCTCCACCGGTATGGGCTGAATGGCTTGTATCAGAACGCTCGGAACGCCTTGAAGCGCTGGCAGCGGCAGCAAATAGTGCACCTCTTTATCCAGGCGATACTGAGGGATTTCACCGGTCGTAGCGTGAGTTCGGGCATTGGCGATATCGATCAGCCAAGGGCCGATTTTGCTGTTCGCGACTTCGACATCCAGCACCAAACCAACCTGATTAAGTGTCGCTGCCAGCGGCACGACGAAACTGTTTTTCAGGTAGTGGTTGAAGCGCTCAACCTTGCCCTTGGTTTGCGCTCGATAGGGCCGGCAAACCTTTAGCCTAAAGCCATAGCGTTCTGCCAAGCTCAACAGAGCCGGGTTCCAACGGTGCTCGCCGGGGCCATAGACATCGCGCTCTTGGATGATGGTCTTGGCGTTGTCGAACAACACTTTGCGTGGCGTGCCGCCGAAGAAATGCAGGGCTTTTTCAATGCCAGCGCACCAGGCTGCGGAGTCTTCCCGTCGCGAGAAAACAACGTAAGTGGCGCGACTCCAACCCAGCGTTGCGACAAATGCCAACAGCGGATCGCGGCCACGTCGAATGATCGTGAAATCCGCCTGCATCTGTTCGCCAGGCTCTGTTTCAAAGCGCACAACGGGCTCGTTGGCCTTGGATTTCAAGGTCAGCAGAAAGCTGGTGAGGATGGAGTAACCGCCCGTATAGCCCTGTTCTCGGATCTCTCTGAGCAGAACAATCGCAGGGATCCAGTGTGGCCGAGCGGTATCTACGCGTTGACGCAGGAAGGCCTCGAAAGGCGCAAGCTTGCCCACGCGCTCCGCGCGCGGACCGTAGACGACGGGTTGGCGCTGGGCTTGTAATTTGAGGTGGCGTCGAATGGTATTGCGTGAGCAGCCCATCTGCCGAGCGATAGCTCGAATAGACAAACCCTGACGAACAAGAACACTGATTTCCACGTGTTGCTCCTTGGACAGCATGGGCAGCTCGCAAAAGCTGCATTTTGCCCAAGTGGGTCAGTTTTCAACCGGTAGGGTGGGTCAGTTTTGCATCGGTACTGACAGCTACGGCGCGAAGAAGTCGCATCGGATTGGCCGGGCTGGCTGGGGCGTTGGAGGACTGCTAGACCCAATCCATCATTGGGATTGCCTTGCCACCGCAAGCCCCAAGCTCGATCACGGTCAGCTCTGCTAAGTGGGAATGTTTCTAGGGCAAAATTAGGGCAGATTCAGGGCCGCCACAGGCCGTAGTAGGCCTCAGACGGAGTATGAAAACGTCGCTTTTAATGTCTGGAGCGGTCCTCAGCAACACGTGAAGGGGTTCGAATCCCTATCCATGTAATTGGGTTTCCTAATGACTGCATCCGACCGATTCTGTTGAAAAAGTCTGCTTCGGTTTCCACGGCAAAAAGTACGCGCCTGAGATTGAATTCTGTGTTTTGGGCAGAAGGTTCAGGACTCGGATTTCACGTAGCAGCGTGCAAAAGAGGTGTTTTCACCCATCATTATTCGAGCGGTTTGGGCAAACCGACTTTTTCAACAGAATCGACCCATAGCTGCCGGTGGCGAAAGGCAGAAAAGGTCATTAGGGGGCAGACCACATTTAGAAAATGTGGTCTGTCCCTGAAATCACCTGGCTCCTTCATCGAGCATCTGCGTTGAAATCCAGCACCCGCGTGGCACCGTCAAAGTGACGAGATCTCGTGCCCAATGGATCAGCAACGGTTCTCAGCCTTGGGGGCCGGTAGCCAGAGGCCAACCGATGCGCGCTGCACGGAGGAGGCTAGCCTTAACAACCAAGCGGTGAAACGGGGCAATAACGAATATGTAGGCCCTGCCTAGACGGTTGTGGCACTGGACCACGGTTGAAAAAACGAGTTGGCGACTGCCTTCTGGATCTGCCTCTCCAAAACACAGGATCGATATCCGGAAGTCGAGGTGCTTGTCGTCCTCTCCCAACACGATTTCAGTCTGGTTCGAGCTGTAGATCTTGAAGATTTGAATCCGATTCGCAAGTGTTGCCAAATGTTTGGCTGTCTTGATACCAAAACAGGCAACGATAGTGTCTCGGACTTTCATGAGCCATCCGATCCAGGATGGCTGGTGGGAAAGGATGAATCGAGCAAGCAAATCTGGATTGCGAGAGGTGCCCGCCGGGAGCCGAATCGCAAAAGCGTCCGCCAGGTTCATCGACTTGTAAAGGTGGGTGATGCCGGACCTCGGGGGTACTGGCACGGACATAATGAGCTCAAAGTCTCGGGGCATCGGGGATCTCTCCTGAGTTCCAACTACCAATTAGATGACATGCCATGTCGCGTTTCTTGTTTCGATGGTTTGTCGTATAACGTTCCTTGTCGGATACTGAGCCCGATCAAGGCATCATAGAACTCTTGCTGCCCAGCTGGCAAAACAGGGAGCAACGTCGCACGGCGCTTGCCGACATCGAACCAGGATTCAACCAGCCATCCCACCAGATAGAGCGCCGAAAGGCATCCACCAGCAGTTGCAACGTTCCCCTGGCATACAAGAGGCTGGTCCACGGGTTCAAGTCCCAGAGCTTGCAAGCTCGATCGTGCATCCGGGTGTGTAGTTGCTTGGCCGCTGAGCAGCCCAAGCCGTTCGAGAATGAAAGCTCCGGCGCATATCGAGCCGATTCGCTGGCGTCTGGAGTCAAGTTCAAACGACGGCAGGAAATCTGGGGCGGCAAGTGCAGCGGGTATCCCTTCCTTGCCGCTGACAAACAATACCGCGTCGGCACTATTGGCCTCGGAAAGCGGACCGTGCACCGAAACTGGCAGGCCGTGCGCCGATCGCACGATAGCGCTAGAACCCAATATCCGGACGTGCCAGTCCTCAATGTTGCGGCCCAAAATGTCCCACATCAGGAATAGGTCGATATCAGTGAATTGGTCGAAAGCAACCAGAACGATGTTCTTCAAGGCGAGCTCCATGAAAAGTGCTAGCGTGCAAAACGCAACGGCTATCTTTGCTGGTGTTCGCAGCGTATCAATCGGTTGCGCACCATACACAGTCTGTATGGCGCGAAATATGGAGCGAAATAACGGGTGGGAAAATTAACTCGCAACCATTGGATCGCGGCTGGTTTTGAGGCCCTCGACCAAATAGGACATAGTGGTGTTTCGGCCGAGAGTCTATCGCGCAGATTGAATGTGACCCGCGGATCGTTCTATCACCATTTCCGTAATCGCGAAGACTTTGTCCGCACCTTGCTGGCCGCTTGGGAAGAAGACTACACGGAGCGCATGCTCGCTTATGCGGCGCAGGGTCGTAGTGCGGGCGAAATCTTGAAACGCTACTTGAGTATTGCCGCTGAAAAACAACCTGGGCGGGAAGTTTCCATCCGCGCCTGGTCGCTGCACGATCCGTTGGTAGGCGAGTTTCAGCAGCGTGTTGACATAAGACGACTAGACTTCGCGATACGGACGTGCCGGCGCTTGGTCCCTTTGCCAGGCGAAGCAGAAGTGATTGGTCGGGTGGCCCATCTGTGCCTGATTGGTGGTCAACAGGCAGGGCTGCGACATGATGCCGCTCGCTTCAACAGTTTTCTGGGTCGAGCCTTTTCACTTTTCGAAGGGGCTCTTCCACCGTGGCGGGCCTAAGTCACGAGCTAAATTGGGTAACGGAATAAATAGAGTTCGCGTGCCGCTAAATTCTCGGCAGCACTCAATTCCTTCACCGAATGGCTGCTTGAACGCCATTCCCTTCAAGGCAAGCCGCCTGGCTAACGCGATCTAGCAATCTCCAGCTCTAGTGCACGCCATTGGTCTCATAGGGCTAACGTCCATGCCACTGGCCTACGGCACTAACTTGAGTACGGCCTTCACCGCGCGCATACCCTGCACAAGGCGTATTCCTCGTACGCTTACCGATGTTCGTTGGGCAATACCAGATGTGTATCACTTGCCCATCCAAAAATCAGGACCTGCCGAGCGACCGCTTCTGGCCGATTGTTGCCTGTCAAAGGGATTTAGTTTCCCATCATTAGAGTTCCCTGGAGGGAACGTGAACTAGGGGATGCGGGACTGATGAGTGTGGGGCAAAAATGGGGCAAACCGTACGCCAATCCATGCCATTCAATGCCAATCATGCGTTTGTGCATGCGGGGGGTGATATGCGCCGAGCCCCAATAAACACATGGGGTTGTGGCTTAACGACCGAAATACTCCAGCACAATCGGCGTATGTCAGTGGTAGGTTATGCCTGGCTTACTTTTGGACCCAAAGCTGACGTTGGCGACAGGCAGAAATCGGCCAATAGCAGCCGCTCCTGGCCAGAGACAGCAGTTTGAAGGAGTCTATAAATCTTGGTCGCTGCGACCGTGCGCGGCGATGAACATGGCGACGGCCGACCGGCAGTAGGATTCGATTTCGTCCTCTGCTCTCGCCTGATCGAAGCGGGCGATCATCAGCAGATCGGACCCTTTGAAGAGCGCGGCAAACAAGCGGGCGGCTTGGAGGGGATCGGGCACGTTGAGAAGCGCCTTCGCGTGAAGTTGGCGCAACAGGGCCTCGATGTAGGCGATGACATGGGCAGCGCCGGCTTCGTAGTGGCGCTTGCTCAGGGCGTTTTGACTCTTTTTATCGGCCGTGACCATGGCTTCAATACTGCTGACGTCTGGTCTCAACAGCGTGCGCAGCAGTGATGTTCCCACCGCCATAAGTTGGTCTTCGACCGAACCTTCAGCACCTTCAAGCAGGGCCGGTGGTGCAAACGACTGCTGGCAGCCGGCCGCGATGGCTGCGCTGAACAGCGCCTCCTTGTTCTCGAAGCGCCTATAGATGCTGAGCTTGGATATCTTCGCCCGCTGGGCGACCTTGTCCAACGTCGTCGCTTGAAAACCCAATTCCACAAAAAGTTGGCTCGCGGCGTCGAGTATCGTTTGGGCAAGCGCCTCGTTGGTGGGCCGGCCGCGCCGACCCTGTATGGTTTCGGTCATGATATTGGTACTTTACAGTATCTTAAATTAAGATATACGATACCATTCAGTGTCTTAAATATGCAATCCAAAGGCTAGGTTACAACCTGCCCTCCAGCGGAGCCCATCACCATGAATGACGTCATCATCATCGGCGGAAGTTTTGCCGGCCTCGCCGGCGCGTTGCAGCTCGGCCGTGCCCGTCGCAAGGTCATCGTTCTCGATACCAGCCGGCCGCGTAACCGCTTTGCCGGCCATTCGCATGGTCTGCTCGGTCACGATCACATGCCGCCGCTGGACATCCTGGCCGCGGCGCGGCAGCAGTTGGCTCGCTATCCAACGGTCAGGCTGGTCAATGCCCGGGCGGAGAAAATTTCTGGCGTAATCGACGATTTCTGCGTTGTCACTGACGATCACGAAAGCCTAAGGACCCGCCGCGTGATCCTGAGCTATGGCGTCGCCGACCAGATGCCTGATATTCCAGGCTTTGCCGAGTGTTGGGGCACGTCCGTCGTCCCCTGCCCCTATTGCGACGGCTTTGAAGCCGCCGGCCAGCATTGGGGCCTCGTATGGTCCGGCCCGCAATCGCACAACCAGGTCAGGCTGTTCCTCGATTGGACCGACAGGTTGACTGTCTTTGCCGATGGTCACGACATTACGCCTGATATCCAGGCCGATCTGGCGTACCGCAACATACCTGTCGTCGGCGGGCGGATCGTCGAGATTGCCCATCACCAGGGGCATATCGCTACCGTCAATCTCGACACTGGCTCCACTGTCGGGGTCGACATCCTGTTTGCTCATCCGCGTAACAAGCCGTCCGCAAACCTACATGAATCGCTGGGCCTTGCCACGATAGATACGCCCACCGGCGTCGTGCTCAAGGTCGACGAGCGCCGCCAAACCAGCACGCCCGGCATCTACGCCGCCGGCGATCTCACCACGCCCATATTGCCCTCGGTCACCCAGGCATCATCGCAGGGCGCGATGGCGGGTATTTTCGCCCAGCAGTCGATGCTGGCTTGAGCGCATAGAGAGGAGATGAACATGGCCGTCGATCCGGACAGCGCGGGGGTGCGCTTCCCTCCGCCCTTCATCTATCTGGGAGCGCTGCTTTTGGGGCTGGCGGCGGAGCGGTTCGTAGCCCTGCGCTCTTTCGGCATCGACCGGTGGTTGCTGGTCGCGACGGGCGCGCTGCTGTTCACTACCGGCGCGGCGACGATGCTTGCGGCGACGGGGCTGTTTCGGCGCCTGGGCACCCACGTTCCGCCGTCGCGACCAACGACCCTCATCGCAACGACCGGCCCTTATCGATGGACCCGCAATCCCATGTATCTCGGCATGGCGCTGGTCTACGCCGGCATTGCGGTCAGCTTCGACGGAGCGATCGCCTTGGCTTTGCTTCCGTTGGTGCTAATCGTGATCCAGAGGCAGGTGATCGCTCGCGAGGAGCGCTATCTCGAAGCGAAGTTCGGCGACGACTACCGCCGCTACAAGGCCAAGGTTCGCCGCTGGCTCTGACTAATCCGTAGCTGAGGACTGCGGGATCTTCTGATAACCAACACCGACTTTCTTGCTGCGGCTACTGAATGGGCCCTGATTTTGTAGATAATCAAGGGCCGCTTTTGGCCGATAGCCGCCTTTCAGCCAGCGTTCAGAGCACCAGCTGTAAGTCGTAAAAAAGCCCCGCACGGTACAACCGGAGCGGGGCTTTTTATGTGTTGCTTGAGGAGGGGATCCCGTACCAATTTTTGTACCAATGACTGCGTTTTGGCAGGAAATTCTGAGTTGGCCTGGGCGTTAAGTCCTTGATTTCATTGCCCTTGAAAACTTAGTAAACACCTCTGAACATGTCGGTGTAATTCTGTTCCAGGGACATGAAACTACCTGTGGGATTTTACGCAAAGGGCAAGGGTACGGTGACGGACACGGCGCTGCAAGCGTGAAGCGACGGCATCACTCGTCGCGACCTTCCATCATGGTGCGTTTGAGCATCACATAAACCGCTCCGGCGCCGCCGTGTTTCGGCTGGCACGAGGTGAAGCCGAGCACCTGTGAATGCTGGCGCAGCCACGTGTTGACGTGGCTCTTGATCATCGGCCGCTTGCCGTCCAGGCGAACCGCTTTGCCGTGGGTGACACGTACGCAGCGGATTTCGAATTTTGTCGCTTCTGCCAGAAAGGCCCACAGGGTTTCACGGGCCTTTTCCACATTCATGCCATGCAGGTCGAGGCTGCCTTCAAACGGAATCTGTCCGATCTTGAGCTTGCGCATCTGGCTTTCCTGGACACCGTCACGGGCCCACATCAGCTCATCTTCGGGGCCGACATCAATGACGAACTGATCGGACAGCCCGTCAACGGTGGTGGCATCGGTGCGCACAGTGGCGGCCTGGCGCAGCTTGGCGATTTGCGCGCGGTCGGCCTTGGGTTTGCCGGTTTCGGCGCGATCGTGCTTGATCGGCTTGACGCCTTGGATCGCGTTTTTGAACAGGGAAAAATCGTCGTCTTGCATGTCAGCCTCCGCGAAGGGCGGCCAGTTTACCCAAGTCGGGACGAATCGGGCGCGACAAAACGTCCGGCGTTGGGCTCAGTCGTGTTTTTTCATCAGATGCGGTGCCATATTCAGCTCTTGCGACTGGCGCGAGCGGCGACGGCAGCGTCGCCATAGCCACACGCCGATGTACAGCACGAACAGGCCCACGCCCAGAATGATCGCCGAGCCCAGCGGGCTGGCATTCAACTCGCCCAGCGCCGGTGGCCGGCCCAGCAGGCTGGCCGCGCCGGCCATCGCCAGCAACACACCGCACGTCGCCAGCAAGGCAGCGAACGCTGCGCCGAAGCGAAAACGCCAGTTGCTTTGGCCTTTGGGCCGCAAGCGGCGTGCATCAAAACCATCGGATAACTTCATTCCGACCTTCCTCAATGGGTATCGGCCCTTCGACCGGGAGTTGACCGGGATGTTCCTGAGGCTAGGGCAATTACAGCAAATGAGAGGCTTTTGCGGATGAGCGGCGGCATGGACCGCTCATCGACGGTCGATCAGATCAGTTCGTGCGTCAGGGCGAGGGTGGCGAAGTTGTCCGCCATGATCGCCATTTCGGTGTGTTGCACATGCTCGGCAGTGAGTACGCCACCCTTGTAAGGCAGGTCGCGAGTCGCGCAGGCGTCTTCAACCAATGTGCAACGAAAACCCAGGTTCTTCGCGGCGCGCACAGTCGTGCTGACGCTGGAATGGCTCATGAAGCCGCAGACGATAAGGTCCAGCGAGCCGAGATTCTGCAGGCGCTCCAGCAATTCGGTGCCGTGAAACGCACTCGGCAGCAATTTGCCGATGATGGTTTCGTCGCCCTGTGGTTCGAGCCCCGGGATGAACTCGCCGCGCTCGCCTTGCGGGTCGAACAGCCCACCAACGGTGCCGAGGTGGCGCACGTGTACGATCGGCCGACCGGCTGCACGGGCAGCGGCCACCAGTTGCTTGATGTTCGCGACGGCAGCATCCATGCCGCTCAGTGCCAAGGGGCCGCTGAGGTATTCTTTCTGGGCATCGATGATGACAAGGGTCGCATGACCCAGATTGGCCGCTGCGTAACCACGGCCGCTGAGTTGAAACATCGTTTTTGGAACGGACATTCTGGGGCTCCTTCGGGTGGGGCTTTTGCGACATTGTCCTCTGGCTGAGCGCTTCTGTGAATCGCTACCATCGTAGGCACCGCCGTTGTTGGGTCGCAGCCTTGTCAAGATACTCGTTCTGTTCAATAGCTTGCTGAAAAAATAGAAGAGTCCTACATCTGATCCGGTGTTTTTCCTGCGTCGTCGTGGCGTCTTTTGGCTGTTAGAATCGTCAGTCGTTTTTTCTGGAGTTTGCCCCGTGATCACTTCCCGACTTCGTACCCTGCGTGACCATATCCGTTGGGCCGTCAGCCGCTTCCATGGGGAGGATCTGTTTTTCGGCCATGGGACCGACAACGCCTGGGACGAAGCCCGTCAACTGGTGTTGGGTGCGCTGCACTTGCCGTGGGAAATCGCCGACAGCTATCTGGACTGCCGTCTGGAAGATGATGAACTGGTCAATCTGCAACGCTTGCTCAAACGCCGCATCGAAGAGCGCATTCCGACCGCTTACCTGCTGGGCGAAGCCTGGTTCTGTGGCATGTCGTTCATTGTCGACGAGCGCGTGCTGATCCCGCGGTCGCCCATTGGCGAGCTGATCGAAAAGCGTTTCGAGCCGTGGCTCGGCGCCGAACCTGCGCGCATTCTCGACCTGTGCACCGGTTCCGGCTGCATCGGCATTGCCTGTGCTTACGAGTTCCAGAATGCCGAAGTGGTACTGGCCGATCTGTCGTTCGAAGCGCTGGAAGTGGCGAACCAGAATATCGAGCGTCACGGTGTCGATGAGCGAGTGTTCACCGTTCAGGGTGATGGTTTCGATGGCTTGCCGGGTCAACGTTTCGACCTGATCGTGTCGAACCCGCCTTACGTCGATGCGGAAGATTTCGCCGACATGCCGGATGAGTATCAGCACGAACCGGAGCTGGGCCTGGCCTGTGGCGACGACGGTTTGAACCTCGTGCGCCGCATGCTCGCCGAAGCGGCGGATCATCTGACCGAGAAGGGTTTGCTGATTGTCGAGGTGGGTAACAGCCAGGTTCACGTCGAAGCGCTGTACCCGGAAGTCGACTTCGCCTGGCTTGAGTTCGAGCGCGGTGGGCATGGGGTGTTCATGCTGACAGCTGAGCAATGCCGCGATCATCAGGCGTTGTTTGCTTCTCGCGTCTGACCTTAGAAAGCCTTCGCGGGCAAGCCACGCTCCCACAGGTTTTGTGTGTGCCGCATCATTTGGACACGACACAAAACCTGTGGGGGCGAGGCTTGCCCGCGATGGCCGCGCCGCGGTCTCAAGCCTTCAACGGTGCGTAGCAATCCAGATCAACAACCCCGCCTGAAAAACCGCAAACGCCACCAGACAGGTAATGGTAAAACGCAGCCCGGCGTCTTCGCGCTTGTACTTGCTGACTTTTTCTTCGTGCTTCTTCAGTTTGACTTCCTGTTCCGCCAGGTTCTGCTCGGCTTGCTGGAGCATCTGCGCGGCTTCGAGGATTTCTACCTGCTGTAGCTTTTCGCTGTTCCAGTCGCCGAGCAAATCACCGACCGACACCTCTTTAACGCTGCCCTTCAAATGCTGGGCGTCGGCGTAGACCACGTCAAAACCGTGCACCCGCAGAAAGTGATCGCGGCGCAGGCGGGTGTCTTCGTTCAGCGCATCCTTGTTGTTCAGGTCAGTGCCGTCGACGGTGTAGGCGGGCCATCTCTTCTTCGCCCAGGTAATGCCCTGAGCGGCCATATAGCGCCCGATACCGCGGTTCATCGGCTCGATCTGCAAACCGCTTTCCGGCCCAAAATGCACGCGTTTGGTCGTGTGATTGACCCACACGTCCAGATGATTCTGTTCTTTGCGCACCCGCTGGCCCGGCAGCTTGATGGTCATGCGCAGCAGGCTGTGTTCCTTGCTATTGCGCTCGGCGTAACCGAATTCGACAAAGCGCAACGGCCGTCCGCCAGTGTTGCGGTCGGTTTGCAGCGGCGCCAGGCGGAGCATTTTGTGGTGCTCGACGTGGACGTCCGCCCACGGCAGCTCGACCGCTGGCGGTGCGTCTTTTTCAGCGGTGGTGTCGGGTGAAGTCTGGGTATCAGTCATAACGGCGAGATCCTGTCCAAGCCCTGCTTGCCGCCAGCCAGTGCGCTGGCGACAAAGGCTTATCGGCCGTTTTTTTCAGGACTGGAGGGTAGAGGCCGTTCTCAACTCGTTTTCCCGCGGCGTGAAAACGAGTTGAGAACGTCCACTGACAGCGCTTAACGGGTGCGAAGTCCGTCAATAAACCCGAGGATTCGCGCGCCGAGTTCGGCTGCCAGTGGTAATTGCGGATCCTTATAGGAGGCCAATTGCCGCTTCACATCGTTGGGCACGATGCGCATCACGTGGTTCATGCCTTCGATCAGCGCCAGCTCGGCGTCCGGTTTGGCCGCCTTGAGCGCCTGGGCATCACCGACGCCGACCTGAATGTCGTTGCTGCCCTGGATGATCAGCGCCGGCATTTTCAATTTGGCGAAGGCCGCCGCCGGGTCTTGGCGGAACAACGAAATCAGATATGGCTGCACGCTGGGGCGGAAAATCACCTGCAATTGCGGGGGCACGTTGTCGTCGGTGCGGCCGGCCTTGAGGCTGTCGAGCAGTTCATTACTGCGCAACATCAAGGGAGGCGGCAGGCGATTGCTTAGCTGCTGGCGCAGTACCTGATCGATCGGCCGGGCGCTGCCGGACATGGAAATCACCGCCGCGGCATCGACGTTTGGCGCCGCCAGGCTGGCGATCAACGCACCTTCGCTGTGGCCCAGCAAAATCAGTTTGCCAAAGCGTGGATCGGCTTTGAGCTTGTGGCCCCAGGCTTCGGCGTCGGCCACATAGGCCTCCACCGACAGATTACGTTCGTCTGGAGTCGCAGCCAGGCTCGCCGCCACGCCGCGCTTGTCGTAGCGCACACTGGCGATGTTGTGTTTGGCCAGCACCCAGGCCAGCCGTTTGAGGCTGTCGTTGCGTCCGCCATCGGGGTTGTTTCCGTCACGATCCGTAGGACCGGAGCCGGAAATGATCAGGACAACCGGTACAGGCGTGTCGGACTTGGGCAGCAAGAGCGAGCCGAAAAGCTCGCCGCTGCCCGTGTCCAATGTGATCGGGCGTTGCAGGACAGTGGCCTGTGCAAAGCCGGTAAACAAGGTAAGGCTCAAGGCTAGAACTCGCAGCATCATCACGCCATCATCAACAAGGTGCCGGTTGGACTCGCAGGCACCCATAAGGTTCGAGGATGAACTAGTCGGGTAGCCTGCGTATACTGGCGCGCATTACGTATTTTAGTTTCGATTTCACGGAGCGTCCCGCATGTCCGGCAATACCTACGGCAAGCTGTTCACTGTCACCACCGCGGGCGAAAGCCATGGTCCGGCGTTGGTCGCCATTGTCGATGGCTGCCCGCCGGGCCTGGAGATTTCCCTTGAGGATCTGCAGCGCGACCTGGACCGCCGCAAGCCCGGCACCAGCCGCCACACCACCCAGCGCCAGGAAGCCGACGAAGTCGAAATCCTCAGCGGCGTGTTTGAAGGCCGCACCACCGGTTGCGCCATCGGCCTGTTGATCCGCAACACCGACCAGAAGTCCAAGGACTATTCGGCGATCAAGGATCTGTTCCGCCCGGCCCACGCCGACTACACCTACCACCACAAATACGGCGAGCGTGATTACCGCGGCGGCGGTCGCAGTTCGGCCCGTGAAACCGCCATGCGCGTGGCGGCAGGGGCGATTGCGAAAAAGTACCTGGCCACCCAGGGCATCGTCATTCGTGGGTACATGAGCCAGCTCGGCCCGATCGAAATTCCGTTCAAGACCTGGGATTCGGTGGAAGAAAACGCTTTCTTCAGCCCTGACCCGGACAAAGTGCCGGAGCTGGAAGCCTATATGGACCAGTTGCGTCGCGACCAGGATTCGGTCGGTGCGAAGATCACCGTGGTTGCCGAAGGCGTGATGCCTGGCCTCGGCGAGCCGATCTTCGACCGTCTCGATGCCGAACTGGCCCACGCGCTGATGAGCATCAACGCGGTCAAAGGCGTGGAAATCGGTGCCGGGTTTGCCAGCATCGCCCAACGTGGTACCGAACACCGCGATGAAATGACCCCGGAAGGTTTCCTCAGCAACAACGCCGGCGGCATTCTCGGTGGCATCTCGTCCGGTCAGCCGATCGTTGCGCATCTGGCGCTCAAGCCAACCTCGAGCATCACCACGCCGGGCCGTTCCATTGACATCCATGGCAACCCGGTTGAGGTCGTCACCAAGGGCCGTCACGACCCGTGCGTCGGCATCCGCGCCACACCGATTGCCGAAGCGATGATGGCCATCGTGTTGATGGATCACTTGCTGCGTCACCGCGGGCAGAACCTCAATGTGCGCGTGAGCACTCCGGTGCTGGGTCAGCTTTAATGGCTGACCTTATGGCCGCCGGGGTCTGACGACCATGGCGGCGCTTCCGTACTGGCGGCTTTCCAGTTTCTATCTGTTCTATTTCGCCTTGCTCGGTTCGACAGCGCCATTCCTGGCGCTGTACTTCGATCACCTGGGCTTTTCCAGTGCGCGCATCGGCGAACTGGTGGCGATCCCGATGCTGATGCGCTGCGTGGCGCCGAATATCTGGGGCTGGCTCGGTGACTACACCGGGCGACGGCTGGCCATCGTGCGGTTCGGCGCGGTCTGTACGCTGCTGACCTTCTCACTGATTTTCGTCAGCAAAAGCTACGCCTGGCTGGCGATGGTCATGGCCTTGCACGCGTTCTTCTGGCACGCGGTATTGCCGCAGTTCGAAGTCATCACCCTGGCGCACTTGAACGGCCAGACATCTCGCTACAGTCAGATTCGCCTGTGGGGTTCCATCGGTTTCATCATCACCGTGGTCGCCCTCGGACGGATGTTCGAATGGCTCAGCCTGGACATCTATCCGGTGGCGTTGGTGCTGATCATGGCCGGGATCGTCGTCAGCAGTTTATGGGTGCCTAACGCGCAACCGATTCAGAGTGAACGGTTGGCGGGGGAGGGATTCCTCCAGCAATTGCGCAACCCCGGGGTATTGGCGTTCTACGGTTGCGTGGCGCTGATGCAGATGAGTCACGGGCCGTATTACACCTTTCTGACCCTGCACCTTGAGCGACTCGGGTACAGTCGCGGGCTGATCGGCATGCTCTGGGCAGTCGGCGTGGTTGCCGAAGTCTTGATGTTTGTGGCCATGAGCAAAATCCTTACGCGTTTCTCGGTGCGCCGAGTGCTGCTGGCGAGTTTCCTGCTGGCGGCGTTGCGTTGGTTGTTGCTCGGTTCGTTTGCCGAGTTTCTCTGGGTGCTGCTGTTTGCCCAAGTGCTGCACGCCGCAACCTTCGGCAGCTTTCACGCGGCTGCCATCCAGTTCGTGCAACGTAGCTTCGGCGCGCGTCAGCAAGGACAGGGCCAAGCGTTGTATGCCGCGCTGGCCGGCACTGGCGGTGCACTGGGCGCGCTGTACTCCGGCTATAGCTGGAATGCCCTCGGCGCCACATTGACCTTTAGTATTGCCAGCCTCGCAGCCTTCGCCGCTGCCGTTATCATTGCAACACGTATGCAAGAGGACAGGCCATGAGCCTTACCCGTGAACACCTCGCCCAGGAAATCATCGACGCCGGGCGATTTCTGTATGGGCGTGGCTGGTCGCCGGCCACCAGCAGTAATTACTCGACCCGCCTGTCGCCGACCGAAGCCTTGCTGACGGTGTCTGGCAAGCACAAAGGCCAGTTGAGCCTGGATGATGTGCTGGCCACCAACCTGTCGGGCAATAGCCTGGAGCCGGGCAAAAAACCGTCCGCCGAAACCCTGCTGCATACTCAGCTCTACCGCTGGCGCCCGGAGATTGGCGCGGTGCTGCACACCCATTCGGTGAATGCCACGGTGCTGTCGCGCCTGACGCCGGAAGACTTCATCGAGTTCGAAGACTACGAACTGCAAAAAGCCTTCAGCGGCGTCTCGACCCACGAATCCCGGGTGCGCGTGCCGATTTTCGACAATGATCAGGACATTGCACGGCTGGCCGCCAAGGTGCAGCCTTGGCTTGATGCCCACCCCGATTGCGTCGGCTACCTGATCCGCGGCCATGGCCTCTACACGTGGGGCGCGCGCATGAGCGACGCGCTGCGGCAGATCGAGGCCTTTGAATTTTTGTTCGAGTGCGAGTTGAAGACGCGCTCGCTCTCGAACCATAAAGCATGAACCGTTAAGGAGTTGCCCAGATGAGCAGCCTGTCCGTTTATCACGTCTCCAGCCCTGAAATACCGAACAAAGTCCTGACCCACCTCGAGGACATTGCCTCGACCCTGGCCGAGCAGGGCGTGCGCTTCGACCGTTGGCAAGCCACGGCGAAAATCCAGCCCGGCGCCAGCCATGAAGAAGTGATCGCCGCGTATCAGGAGCAAATCGACAAGCTGATGACCGAGCGCGGTTACATCACTGTCGACGTGATCAGCCTGAACAGCGATCACCCGCAAAAAGCCGAGTTGCGCGCCAAGTTCCTCGATGAACACCGCCATGCTGAAGACGAAGTACGATTTTTCGTCGCCGGCCGTGGCTTGTTCAGCCTGCACATCGGCGATTACGTCTACGCCGTGCTCTGCGAGAAAAACGACTTGATCTCGGTGCCGGCCGGCACAAAGCACTGGTTCGACATGGGCGAGCACCCGCATTTTGTCGCAATCCGACTGTTCAACAACCCCGAAGGCTGGGTGGCCAGTTTCACCGGCGATGACATCGCCAGCCGCTTCCCGCGTCTCGAGGACTGAGTCGATGCCGATCAAAGCGATTCTCACCGACATCGAAGGCACCACCAGTGCGGTGAGTTTTGTGTTCGACGTGCTGTTTCCCTACGCGGCCAAACACCTACCGGATTTCGTTCGCGAAAACGCCGAACGCGCCGACGTTGCCGAGCAGCTCGCCGCTGTTCGGCGTGACAGCGGTGAGCCGCAAGCCGACGTCGAACGGGTCATCGAAATCCTGCTGGGGTGGATCGCCGAAGACCGCAAGGCCACGCCACTCAAGGCGTTGCAAGGCATGGTCTGGGAGCAGGGTTATCAGGTCGGGCAGTTGAAAGGCCACGTGTACCCGGATGCCGTTGAAGCGCTCAAGCGCTGGCATCAGGAAGGCTATCAACTGTTTGTGTATTCTTCGGGCTCGATTCAGGCGCAAAAACTGATCTTCGGTTGCTCGGACGCGGGGGATTTGTCGCCACTGTTCAGCGGCCATTTCGACACCACCTCAGGGCCCAAGCGCGAAGCGCAGTCCTACGAGCGCATTACCCAGGCAATTGGCGTCGAGGCTTCGCAGATTCTGTTTCTGTCCGACATCGTTCAAGAGCTGGATGCCGCGCAGGCGGCCGGGATGGCAACCTGTGGCTTGGCCCGTGAGGGTGGAGAACTGGCAGGGCATGTGACCGTCGACAGCTTTGCGCGGATAAATCCTTCCACTTTTTAAAGATCAACGCACATAACATGTGGGAGCGAGCAGGCTCGCTCCCACATGGATTACGCTCCAGAAAACAAAACAGGCCGTGAAGCGAAAGCTCTCACGGCCTGTTTGTTTGTAGCGTTGTGCTTTTAAACCGAGTGATAGGTCGGCAAGGCGAACCGTTGCTGGCTTTGCAGCATGGAGATCTGCGGCAGTTCGCTGGCCTGTTCGGCGACGTCACGACGTATCGCGCTAATCACCCATGACAGCTGATCGCCGGCATGCAATTGCTGGTAGGAAATCGAACGTTTGAAGACTTTGCCGTCCGTACTGCGAAGGGTCAGCAGAATGCCGCCGTCAGGCCGTGGCTGGGTGGTCACTTCGAAGTTGGAGAACAGCGACGAAAATTTTTCCTGGATCAGGCTCATGTCTATCAGCTCCGTGAGTGCTTTGAAGGGCAACATGGAGAGGTAGTTGCAGTGATTGTGCCAGCGCCCTATTTTTTAAAAATTCATATAAATCAATAAGTTAATAAAATTGTGTTTTTGTGCTTTCGTGCAATCTGCATGAATGGTCATCGTGCATCCTGCATTTTGCGTGGTCGGCATCGATTCGATGGAACCAATCACAACGCCAGGGTTCCGCTTTTCGATCTTCGGTCTGAACGCTTCAGTCGCGGATACAAAACATTTCAAAAACTGCGTGTACAGCGCAAGAACCGCTGACGTATTTTCGGCCTCAATCAACGCCACCCGACAATAAGAAGATCGAACGGGAGCACCATGAGCCGCACGCTGAACGACACGATTACCTGGGGCATGATGCTCCGCAAGCTGCCTTCCATTGCCAAAGCCATTCCCCGCGTGGTGAAGGGCATGAAAGCCGCCAACGTCAAGGACCCGACCCAACCGTGCGGCCTTGGCTGGAGCTTCGAGCAGGCGACATTGCGTAATCCCGATGGTCCGGCCTTGCTGCAGGGCGAGGTAGCGCTCACTTATGCACAGGTCAATCAGTGGGCCAATCGCATCGCCTATCATTTGATAGCCCAAGGCATCGGCAAGGGCGATGTGGTGGCGATCTTTATCGAAAATCGTCCGGAACTATTGGTGACGATATTGGCGGTGGCCAAGGTCGGCGCGATCAGCGCCTTGCTCAATACCTCCCAGACCCGCGATACCCTGGCCCATAGCCTGAACCTGGGGGCGCCGGTGGCGATCGTGGTCGGAGAAGAGCTGGTTCCGGCCTTCAATGCGGTCCGCGAGCGGGTGTCCATCGACGCGGCGCGCACCTGGTTTGTCGCCGATCAAGACACTTATCGCGACCCGGGCAATTCGCCCGATGGCTTCATCAACCTGATGAGGGTCAGCACCGAAGCGTGCAGCGATAACCCCGTCAGCAGTCAGCAGGTTTTTCTCGACGATCCTTGTTTCTACATTTACACCTCGGGCACCACCGGGTTGCCCAAGGCGGGGGTGTTCAAGCATGGCCGCTGGATGCGCAGTTCCGCCAGCTTCGGGCTGATTGCCCTGGATATGCAGCCGCAGGACGTCGTCTATTGCACCTTGCCGCTGTACCACGCCACCGGGCTCTGCGTGTGCTGGGGCTCGGCAATCAGCGGGGCGTCGGGGTTTGCCATCCGCCGCAAGTTCAGCGCCAGCCAGTTCTGGAGCGACGTGCGCAAATACCGGGCGACCACCCTCGGTTATGTCGGCGAATTGTGCCGCTACCTGGTGGATCAACCGCGCAGCGTCGATGACAGTCGGCACAGCGTGACGAAGATGATCGGCAATGGTCTGCGCCCCGGCGCGTGGAGCGAGTTCAAGACGCGTTTTGCCGTTGACCATATCTGCGAGCTGTACGCCGCCAGCGACGGCAATATCGGCTTCACCAATATCCTCAACTTCGACAACACCATCGGTTTTTCCCTGATGTCCTGGGAACTGGTGGCGTACGACCACGACAGCGGTGCACCCACCCGTGATGCCAAGGGCTTCATGCGCAAAGTGGCCAAGGGCGAGCAGGGTTTGCTGCTGGCGAGGATCGACGACAAGGCGCCGCTGGACGGCTACACCGATCCGCAGAAGACCGCCAAAGTCGTGCTCCACGACGTGTTCAAGAAGGGCGACCGTTACTTCAATACCGGTGACTTGCTGCGCAACATCGGGTTTGGCCACGCCCAGTTTGTCGATCGTTTGGGCGACACCTACCGCTGGAAGGGCGAAAACGTCTCGACCACCGAGGTCGAGAACATCCTCCTGCAACACCCGCAGATCGCCGAAGCCGTGGCTTATGGCGTAGAAATCCACAACACCAACGGACGTGCCGGGATGGCTGCAATCACGCCGGCTGAATCCCTGGCGACCCTGGATTTCAGCGAGTTGCTGGCTTTCGCCAGGCAGCAAATGCCTGCCTATGCGGTGCCACTTTTCCTACGGGTGAAAGTGAAAATGGAAACCACCGGGACCTTCAAATACCAGAAAACCCGACTCAAGGACGAAGCCTTCGACCCGAACAAAACCGGCGATGACCCGATCTACGCCTGGTTGCCGGGCACCCAGACTTATGTGCAAGTCACCGAGCAGGTGCTGGCGGATATTCACTGTGGCAGGTACCGCTATTGAATGTGGCTCTTATTAAATGTGGCTATGGCTTTCCATGAGAAAAAAGAAGTGACAGGTTCCGGAGCGCTCGGGAAACTATCGGCTTTTCCGATTGACCGAATGTGGAGTCCCCAATGTCAGACAAAAGCCGCCAGATGACACCCGAAGAGGCTGCCGAATTTGCCGAACAGGTGTTCAACAAAGCGCGCGAGGGCGATGCGGCCATGATGGCTGCGCTGCTGACCAAGGGCTTGCCGCCGAACCTGCGCAACCACAAGGGCGATACCTTGCTGATGCTCGCTGCGTACCACGGCCATGTCGAGACGGTAAAAGTCCTGCTCGAGCACAAGGCCGATCCGGAAATCCGCAACGACAACGGCCAGAGCCCGATTGCCGGCGCGGCGTTCAAGGGTGATCTGGCGGTGGTCAAGGCGTTGGTGGAAGGTGGCGCGCAAGTGGAAGGTTCGTCCTTCGACGGTCGCACTGCATTGATGATGGCGGCGATGTTCAACCGCGTCGAAATCGTCGACTACCTGATCAGCAAAGGCGCCGATCCGAAAGCCAAGGATGCCAACGGCGTATCCGCGCTGGACGCGGCCAAAACCATGGGCGCGGTGGATACCACGGCTCAGCTGCAAAAACTGCTCGGCTGATAACATTAAAAGATCGCAGCCTTCGGCAGCCCTACAGCGCGCACGTCATGCCAATGTAGGAGCTGCCGAAGGCTGCGATCTTTTCGTCTTTGCGTTTAACCTGCGCTATCCTTCGCGCCCTCAAATCTCCCTCGCTACAGGATCCACCTCATGAAAGCCGCACTCGTCGAACTCATCAGCAAAATCAGCTCCGGGTGCATGAGCGATGACGAAATCCTGAAAGTCGCTGACGAAGCGGCTCAGGCTTACGCCGATCCAGAGGCTTTTCTGGCGGCCAATCCGGACATCAACTACGACGAAACCTTCCCGATTTCGTTGGGTGAGTGGGTGGTCGTCGGCAGCTTGCCGGAAACCGTGCTGTTCCAGGCTGACACCTACATGGACCTGTTTGCGCAGATCGTCGCTTCGTTCGGTCCCAGCGTCGATTTCAACATCAAACCCAAGCAGCTGGCCAAGACCGAAGCCCTGACGGCGCTCAATCGCATTCAGGTGCAGATGAGCAGCATGAACAAGGAAAACGGCGGTTACACGCTGATGAACTTCAGCCAGTTGCTCGACGATGAACTGCAAGTGGTGCTGGTCTACGGTAATGACGTGCCACGGGTTCTCGAATTGTGCGCCGAAGTCGGCATCGCCGCCGCGCCCGCCCTGGAAGCCCTGAAAGTGGCGATCCATGTCTGAAGCTGTCTAGAACGGTAATAAAACGGAACCCTCGCAAGGCCCGACTATCCTAAGAGTGCATACCACTCTTCGGGAGCGTCACCATGGGTTCCACGTTCAACAGCCTGGTCGGTCTGATTATTCTTGCCCTGGATATCTGGGCCATCATCAACGTGCTTAAAAGTGGCGCCGAAACCGGGATGAAAATCATCTGGGTGCTATTGATCCTCCTGCTGCCGGTCCTGGGCCTGATCATCTGGGCCATCGCCGGGCCGCGAGGCAATGTGCGGATCTGACAGACTGACACTTTTCCCCTGTAGGAACGCCGGACCCTGTGGGAGCGGGCTTGCTCGCGAATGCAGACTGTCAGTCGACATCAATGTTGAATGATAAGCCGCTTTCGCGAGCAAGCCCGCTCCCACATTGGTTCATCGAGCCTTTGAGAATAATGTTCGCTCGGGGAACGTTCGACCTGTCATGTTCCGCGACATAGAATGCGCGTCTTTCCCGGTCGATCGAGGCGATCAATTGGCCGTCATGGGCGGGTAACCGTCCGTTGCCACCCGCATTCACGGAGCACTTCCCATGAGCAATACTCTAACCAGCGAGTACCTGGAAACCCTCTACGAAGGCTATGGCCAGCGTTTTCGCATGGAAAAACTGCTGCACGAAGTGCGCACCGAACACCAGCACCTGGTGATCTTCGAGAATCCGCGCATGGGCCGGGTAATGGCACTGGACGGCGTGATCCAGACCACCGAAGCCGACGAATTCATCTACCACGAAATGCTCACCCACGTGCCGATCCTCGCTCATGGCACTGCCAAGCGCGTGCTGATCATCGGCGGCGGCGACGGCGGCATGCTGCGTGAAGTGGCCAAGCACCGCAGCATCGAGCACATCACCATGGTCGAGATCGACGGCACCGTGGTCGACATGTGCAAGGAATTCCTGCCGAATCACTCCAAGGGGGCGTTCGATGATCCACGCCTGAACCTGGTGATCGACGACGGCATGCGTTTCGTCGCCACCACCACCGAAAAGTTCGACGTGATCATTTCCGACTCCACCGACCCGATCGGCCCGGGCGAAGTGCTGTTCTCCGAAAACTTCTACCAGGCTTGCCGTCGCTGCCTGAACGAAGGCGGCATCCTGGTGACCCAGAATGGCACGCCGTTCATGCAAATCGAAGAAGTCAAAACCACCGCCGGCCGTCTGCGCAGCCTGTTTCCGGACTGGCACTTCTATCAGGCGGCCGTGCCGACCTACATCGGCGGCGCGATGACCTTCGCTTGGGGCGCAACCAATACCGCCTATCGCAAATTGTCCCGCGAAACCCTGCAACAGCGGTTCGCCGGCAGCGGCATCATCACCCGCTACTACAACCCGGAAATCCACATCGGTGCGTTCGCCTTGCCGCAATACGTACTGCAAGCGGTGAACAAACCCAGCAACGACTAAAGGTTGCACACAACTCCCCTGTGGGAGCGGGCTTGCTCGCGAAAGCGGTGATTCAGTCGACATGCATATTGACTGAATCACCGCTTTCGCGAGCAAGCCCGCTCCCACAAGGGGTCTTGTTTTTCCTGTCAGAACACCGCAATTCGTTTGAACGATCAGTCAGCGCAAAAGTCCAGATACTTGTAAGCCCATCCATGGGTTTTATCGAGGAGGCACCGATGCAAAAGTGGAAAATCACTTTCGTGGATGATCACGGTGAAACAGTGGACGAACTCTTCGAGTGCGAGGAATGCCCGAACAGCGAGCAAGCCGCCAAGCTCATTCGCGCCCGGTGCCTGCCGGTCGCTGCCGAACTGGATCTCAATGATCTGGAGGGTCGTACCGATGATCCGACCGTCAAAAGTCTGAAATCCCAGAACAGCATTGAAATCATCAGTATTACCCCGATCTGATACACCTCCTGTCACATTCACAACCAGACCTTGGCAGCAGCTCTATCTTGGGGCTACTCTGCAAGCGAGATCAGCGAATGACTCGCTAAGGTCTGGTCTTGTCAGCTACATGCTTGTTTCCCGTCGGCAACCTCTGTTGCCGTATCACTTTCACCAATCGGTTGAAAGTGCAGGGAATACGGAAAGTCTATCCATCAGTCTGAGGGGGACGTTTCATGAGCACAGCCTATCAAGAAGACATCAGCAGCAGCGTGCTGCGCCGCATGAAAGAAGGCGGTTTCGACTTTTCACGATTCCACCCCATCGAGTTCTACGCCATTTTCCCGGACGAGGAGCGGGCACGCAGGGCGGCAGGTCATTTCAGTGGTGAATCCTTGAATGCCCAGATCAGCGTGCGCGACGACGGCGCGTGGCATTTGGAACTGAGCAAAGTGATGTACGCCACCTACGACGGGATCGGCGACTTTGAACAGGACTTCGAGGCGGTGGTCGAGCCTCTGGGCGGTATCATCGAGGGATGGGGCGTCAAGCAGGAGGTACGAGGGCTACTCGCATAACTTTATGAACAGTGACAACACTCAGCAACGGCTGACCTTTGGGTTGGCCGTTTTCGTTTCGCGGTTTGAATCTCTTGATCGTGCTTTTGATTCATAACGTTTCAAAAGCGCAAAAAAAGCCACCTGAACAGGCGGCTAAAAGGGAAGAACAATAAGGTTTCCAGCGAATGCGTCGATTATCCGCACCGCCCCCCGGGCAGTGAAATCAACTCTGACTATGCTGCAGATAGGCGACAGCATTGCTTCGCCATGAAGCGGGGGCGATCAGGTTGGGGCATTTACCGCACAGGATTGGTGCGGTGCATACAACGCCATTATCCAACTGATTGATATCAAAGCGTTTATGCCGATGGCACGGGCCTTGCGAAGGCTTGGATGTCCGGGTGACAAGGAGTACGGCATGATCCGCACCTATTTTGATGAGATGTACGATGCCGGCGGCCAGGTCCGCCCGCATTATCGGGAGTTTGCCCGTTGGCTGGCCGAAACGCCTGACGAGCTTTTGGCACAACGGCGACGCGAGGCCGATCTGTTATTTCATCGTGCCGGGATTACATTCACGCTCTATGGTGATGAGCAGGGGACAGAGCGCCTGATTCCCTTCGACACCATTCCCCGCAGTATCCCCGCCAGTGAATGGCGGGTCGTCGAGCGCGGCTGCATTCAGCGGGTCAAGGCATTGAACATGTTCCTTGCCGACCTCTATCACGAGCAGCGCATCATCAAGGCCGGCATCATTCCTGCCGAGCAAGTGCTGGCCAACGAGCAATACCAGTTGGCGATGCAAGGGCTGGATCTGCACCGCGATATCTATTCGCACATTTCCGGCGTCGACCTGGTGCGCGATGGCGACGGCACGTACTACGTGCTCGAAGACAATCTTCGTACACCCAGCGGCGTGAGCTACATGCTCGAAGACCGCAAAATGATGATGCGATTATTCCCCGAGTTGTTCGCGGCCCAGCGCATTGCACCGATCGACCACTATCCGAACCTGTTGCTCGACACCCTGAAAAGCTCCAGCCCGATCGACAACCCGAGCGTGGTAGTGCTGACGCCGGGGCGCTTCAACAGCGCGTTTTTCGAGCATGCGTTTCTGGCCCGGGAAATGGGCGTTGAACTGGTGGAAGGCGCGGACCTGTTCGTGCGCGATGACAAGGTGTTCATGCGCACCACGGACGGGCCGAAAGCCGTCGACGTGATCTATCGTCGCCTCGACGATGCGTTCCTTGATCCGCTGGCGTTCAACCCGGATTCGATGCTTGGTGTTCCAGGACTGCTGTCGTCCTACCGCTCCGGCAATGTGGTGCTGGCGAATGCCATCGGCACCGGGGTCGCGGACGACAAGTCGGTGTATCCCTTCGTCACGGACATGATTCGTTTCTACCTGGATGAAGAGCCGATCCTGAAGAACGTGCCTACATGGCAGTGTCGTAATCCCTCTGAACTGTCCCACGTGCTGGCCAATCTTCCAGAACTGGTGGTCAAGGAAACCCAAGGCTCCGGTGGTTACGGAATGCTGGTGGGGCCGGCGGCGACGGCAGCGGAAATCGAATCTTTCCGTGAGAGGATCAAAGCCAAGCCCCACGCGTACATCGCCCAACCGACGTTATCTTTATCGACCTGTCCGACCTTTGTCGAAAACGGCATCGCTCCACGCCATATCGACCTGCGTCCGTTTGTATTGTCTGGCCGCGAAACCCGGGTAGTGCCCGGCGGTTTGACCCGTGTCGCCTTGCGCGAAGGCTCCCTGGTGGTGAACTCATCCCAGGGCGGCGGAACCAAGGACACCTGGGTGGTCGAGGATTGAAGGAAGCCTGCCATGTTAAGTAGAACTGCCTCGGATCTGTATTGGATGTCGCGTTACCTGGAGCGGGCCGAAAACCTCGCACGGATGCTCGACATCAGTTATTCGCTGTCACTGATGCCTCAGGACGGTCGTGGCGACGGCTTGCACGAACTCGCCATGCCGTTGCTGATCACCGGCACTCTGGACGATTACCTGGAGCGTCACGGCGATCTGCATGCCGAACGGCTGCTGCATTTTTTCGCGTTGGATGCGGCCAACCCGGCGAGCATCTACAGCTGCCTCGGTGCCGCGCGAGCCAGCGCCCACGCGGTGCGTGGGCGAATCACCGCCGACATGTGGGAAAACATCAACGCCACCTGGCTGGAAATTCGCGGGATCGCCGAGCAAGGCTTGAGTCGCTACGGCATGAGCCGTTTCTGTGAGTGGATCAAGGAACGTTCCCACCTGTTCCGAGGCGCGTCCTACGGCACCATCATGCGTAACGACGCGTTCCGCTTCATTCGTCTGGGCACCTTTATCGAAAGGGCTGACAACACTTTGCGCCTGCTCGACGCTCGTTACGAAATGGCCGGCGATCAGGCCGAAGCAGTCAGCGACGGCACGGCTCACGCCTATTACCAGTGGAGCGCCTTGCTGCGGGCCTTGTCGTCGTTTGAGGCTTACACCGAGATTTACCGCGACGCCCCTGGTGCCCGACATGTGGCCGAGTTGTTGCTGCTGCGCGCCGACGTGCCGCGATCCCTGCGCGCCTGCACCGAAGAAATCGACCAGATCCTCGCCCAATTGCCGGGGGCCAACGGCCGTCCCGCGCAACGCCTGGCCGCGGAAATGGACGCACGCCTGCGCTACACCGGTATCAACGAAATTCTCGACGAAGGCCTGCACGCCTGGCTGACCGAGTTCATCCCGCTGGTGCGCCAGTTGGGCAACGCCATACACAGTTCCTACCTGGAGGCTGCATGAGACTTTCCATTAGCCACGAGACCACCTATCACTACGAAGATCAGGTGCGGGCGAGCATCCAGTACCTGCGACTGACCCCCCATGACAGCGAGCGCCAACACGTGCTCAGCTGGCAGCTCGACCTGCCACGCCCGGTGCGCGCGCAACTCGATCCGTTCGGCAACATTCTGCATGTGCTGACCCTGGACGAACCCCACGAGGCAATCATCATCGGGGCCCGAGGGCAGGTGGACATCGACGAACTGCGCGAAGCCGAGCATGAAAGCCAGTCGGCGCTGCCGTTCCTGCGCTTCACACGCCTGACCGAAGCCGACGAAGCCCTGCGCGCGTTTGCCGAGAAGGCCTGCAAACAACGCCGGGATCGTACGGCGCTGATCGATTTGATGCATGGCCTGAACCAGCACATGACCTACACGCCGGGTTCCACCGAAGTGGACACCAGCGCCGCCCAGGCTTTCGCCGGGCGTTCCGGGGTCTGCCAGGACCACACACATGCCTTCCTCGCCTGCGCCCGCAGCCTGGGCATTCCCTCGCGTTATGTATCGGGGTATTTGTACAGCGAGAACAGCGAACACCTGGCCAGTCACGCCTGGGCTGAAGCCTGGCTGGATGACGCCTGGTACAGCTTCGACGTAACCAACGAACTGGCCCGCCCGGAGCGTCACCTGAAACTGGCCGTGGGCCTGGATTATCTCGACGCCTGCCCGGTGCGCGGCATGCGCCGTGGCGGTGGGTGCGAGCAGATGCATGCGAAGGTGTTTGTCTCACCGACGCCAGCGCCGGTGATCTCCGTCCAACAGCAGTAAGATTGGGGATACCGCTTCGCGAGCAAGCCCGCTCCCACATTAGAACTTTGGCGTGCACAAAATTTGTGACACAAAGGAGAACCAATGTGGGAGCGGGCTTGCTCGCGAAGCGGCCAGTCCAGGCAGCACAAGGCTCAAGCGATCAAGGCTTCACCTTCCGCCCCGCCATATGCTTCAAATACCCCATCAACAATTCCAGATCCCCCTCCGGCAACACCGTCGTCGCGAACGCCGGCATCTTCGCCTGCGGCCACTGGCGCAAGCTCTGCGGATCACGAATGTAGCGCTTGAGGAAATCCGCGCCGAAATACTCGGTCGGGTTGAACGGAATATTCAGGTCCGGCCCGAACTGCGCATCCCCTGCGCCATTGAGTCGATGACAGGCCAGGCAGTTCTTCTGAAACAGCGCAAAGCCCTTGTTCACCGGATCGTCCGCCTTCAGCGCAGGATCGGGCAGCAGGGCAGGGAAGCGCTCGGCCACTGGGGCCATGCGCTTGATGCTGGCGACTTCGAACGGCCATTGTTCGGGGCTGATGTTGCCCGCTTGTGGATCGGTCCAGACCAGATAAAACGGCCCCGCACTGTGCTTGTCCTCTGACAGCGGCGGCCAAGGCTTGGCCGGGTCCTCAATCGCCAACCAGGCCCGTGCGCCTTGGGTATTGAGCAGCGGCGCGGCAGCCAGTTCGGCGGCAAAACCGTCCAGGGCTACGGCTTGCAGGTGGTCATCCGGCTTGATATCCGTCAACAACGCCGCCAACGGCACGGCGCGATAGCTCATGTCCCGTTTGTAGGAAACGTCGTTAGTGATCGTGATGGTCTGAACCTGAGGATGCTTGAGCAATTGCTCGGTCTGCCAGGTGCGAGAACTCGCGCCCAGCTCCAGATTCAGCTGTGCGGCAGACAGAGGCATGCTGAGCAGCAAGGCCCCAAATAGAGTGAGCGCTTTCAAGTGATCGCCGTCCATGTCGTGGAAGTGCCGCAAAGGTTGGCACAACCACGCTGACCCGGGTAGCGAGCCAATCACATTTTTATCAGGCGAAATGAAAACCCTGATGCTCGATCAGCCAATCACCTTGGTCAGGTTCGGCAAAATCAACAACAGTGTAGTGGCAAATAGAATGAGCCCGGCTTGACGAACTTTCGAATGCTTGAACATGGCTTGACCGCCTTTTTTGTTATTTCCTGATGCCTGCCTGCCTATCTCCATGACGGCAGAGCGCTGCACTTCCTTGTATGACGAGTGCCTCGGCAAAACCCGACGACAACTTCGTACAGGTTTACCTTAGGGCCCGCGTCACGCTTGGCTTAGATCCATTTCGTATGTGCTGAGCACTCATAGCTTTTAAAAAGGTATGAGGCTTATGGCCAGCTTCTTGGGCGCCCGTTTGCTAGACAGCTTGGTGACTTGAATTGGTTTATCCGATAGCAGACTACCGTTCGTCTGAGCGTGACCGTCAACGCCAATGAGCGCTGTGGTCATTGAATCCACGGCTGCTCGGCATAAGGTGAGGGCATAAAGATCAGGTCATACGGTCTCCCGTAGGAGCTGCCGCAGGCTGCGATCTTTTGATCTTCATTCACCATCAGGTTTCGAGGACGTCATGACCCAAGCTTTGATATTCGACGCGTTACGCACGCCCCGTGGCAAAGGCAAGGCCAATGGCGCCTTGCACAGCGTCAAGCCAGTGAATCTGGTGGCCGGGCTGCTGACGGCGCTGCAGCAGCGCACATCCCTGGACACCAGTCAGGTTGATGATGTGGTGCTCGGCTGCGTGACGCCCATCGGCGATCAGGGTTCCGACATCGCCAAGACCGCCACGCAGGTGGCCGATTGGGACGTCAGCGTGGCCGGCATGCAGCTCAATCGCTTCTGCGCGTCGGGGCTGGAAGCGGTGAACCTCGGTGCGATGAAAGTGCGTTCCGGTTTCGAAGACCTGGTGGTGGTCGGTGGCGTCGAATCGATGTCCCGCGTGCCCATGGGCAGCGATGGCGGGGCCTGGGCGCTGGACCCGGAAACCAATTTGCACAACCACTTCACGCCTCAGGGCGTGGGTGCGGACCTGATCGCCACGATTGAAGGTTTCAGCCGTCAGGACGTCGATGCCTTCGCGTTGCACTCCCAGCAGAAGGCAGCGCGGGCGCGGGCGGACGGTTCGTTCAATAAGTCGCTGGTGCCAGTGCAAGACCAGAACGGCATCATCCTGCTCGATCACGATGAGTTCATTCGTGCTGAATCGACGATGGAAGGCCTGGGCAAGCTCAAGCCGAGTTTCGAAATGATCGGGCAAATGGGCTTCGACGCCACGGCATTGCGGGTTTATAGCCAGATCGAGCGGATCAACCACGTGCACACGCCGGGCAACAGTTCCGGAATCGTCGATGGCGCGGCGCTGATGCTGATCGGCTCCGAGGCCAAGGGCCGGGCGCTGGGCTTGCAGCCACGGGCGCGAATCGTCGCCACGGCGGTCACCAGCACCGACCCGACCATCATGCTCACCGGCCCGGCGCCGGCCACGCGCAAGGCGCTGGCCAAGGCCGGGCTGCGGGTCGAAGACATCGACCTGTTCGAAGTCAATGAAGCGTTCGCCTCGGTCGTGCTCAAGTTCATCAAGGACATGGCCATCGACCCCGACAAGGTCAACGTCAACGGTGGCTCCATCGCCATGGGCCACCCGCTCGGCGCCACCGGCTGCGCGATTCTCGGCACGCTGCTCGATGAACTGGAAACCCGGCGCCTGCGCTATGGCCTGGCGACATTGTGTGTCGGCGGCGGCATGGGCATTGCCACCATCATCGAACGCCTCTGAGCATGACTTTAAGAAAATCTGACTCAAGGAAAATTGCCATGACCCCAGCCATCCGTTACGAAAAGGGTCAGGACCAAATTGTTGTCCTGACCATCGACATGCCGGGCCAGAGTGCCAACACCATGAACGCGGTCTACCGCGACGCCATGGCCACCTGCGTCGCCCGACTGGTCGCTGACAAGGACGCCATTGCCGGCGTGATCATCACCTCGGCCAAGAAGACCTTCTTCGCCGGCGGCGACCTCAATGAACTGATCAAGGTCGGCAAACCCGAAGCCAAAGCCTTTTACGACATGGTACTGACCCTCAAGGGCCAACTGCGCACCCTGGAAACCCTCGGCAAACCGGTGGTCGCCGCCATTAACGGCGCGGCGCTCGGTGGCGGTTGGGAAATCTGTCTGGCCTGTCATCACCGCGTTGCGCTGGACAACCCGTCGGTACTGCTGGGCCTGCCAGAAGTCACCCTTGGCCTGTTGCCGGGGGGCGGCGGGGTAGTGCGCATGGTTCGCATGCTGGGCATTGAAAAAGCTCTGCCGTATCTGCTTGAAGGCAAGAAAATCCGGCCGCAACAGGCGTTACAGGCGCGGTTGATCGACGAGTTGGCAGCCGATCGCGATGAGTTGATGGCCAAGGCGCGGGCGTGGATTGTCGCTCACCCGGTCGCTGTGCAACGCTGGGACGTGAAGGGTTATCAGATCCCAGGCGGCACTCCATCCGATCCGAAGCTCGCGCCGATGCTGGCCATCACGCCATCGATTCTGCGCAGCAAAACCCAAGGCTGCCTGCCCGCGCCGGAGAAAATCCTCTGTGCTGCGGTGGAAGGCGCCCAGGTGGATTTCGACACGGCGCACCTGATCGAAACCCGCTACTTCACTGAGTTGACCACCGGCCAGGTGTCGAAAAACCTCATTGGTACGTTCTGGTTCCAGCTCAATGAGATCAATGCCGGCGGCTCGCGGCCCCAAGGCATAGCGCCTTATGTGACTAAGAAAGTCGGCGTGCTCGGCGCCGGAATGATGGGCGCGGGCATCGCGTTTGTCAGCGCCTCGGCCGGCATCGACGTGGTGCTCAAAGACATCAACCTCGCCGCGGCAGAGAAGGGCAAGGCTCACTCGGCGGCGTTGCTGGACAAGAAGGTTGCGCGTGGTCAGCTAACTCGGGAGCAGCGCGAGGCGGTTCTGGCGCGAATCCATGCCACCGAAAACGATGCGGATTTAGCGGGTTGCGATCTGATTATTGAAGCGGTGTTTGAGGATCGCGAACTGAAGGCCAAGGTCTCATCGGCTGCGCAAACAGTCGTCGGCCCGGACGCGGTCATCGCCTCCAACACCTCGACCTTGCCGATCAGTGGCTTGGCCAATGCCGTGCCGGACCAGACGAAATTCATCGGCCTGCATTTCTTCAGTCCCGTGGAGAAAATGCCGCTGGTGGAAATCATCAAGGGCGTCCATACCAGCGACGAAACCCTGGCGCGCGGTTTCGATTTCGTCCTGCAAATCAAGAAGACGCCGATTGTGGTTAACGACAGTCGTGGCTTCTTTACCTCGCGGGTGTTCGGCACCTTCACCAACGAAGGCATCGCCATGCTCGGCGAAGGCGTGAGCGCGCCGATGATCGAGACCGAAGCGCGCAAGGCCGGCATGCCTGTCGGACCTCTGGCGATCTCCGACGAAGTTTCCCTCAGCCTCATGAGCCATATCCGCGAGCAAACCGCCAAAGACCTGCGAGCAGAAGGAAAAAACCTGATTGAGCACCCGGCGTTCGCCGTGATTGACTTGCTGCTCAAGGAATACAAGCGTCCGGGCAAGGCCGCTGGAGGTGGTTTCTACGATTACCCGGCCACAGGGCAGAAGCATTTGTGGCTTGAGCTGAAAAGCCGTTTCGAGAAAGCCGATGGGCAGATTTCGCCGAAGGACATACGTGATCGACTGCTGTTCGTACAAGCCATCGAAACCGTGCGCTGTATGGAGGAGGGCGTGCTGACCTCGACGGCGGATGCCAACGTTGGCTCGATCTTCGGCATCGGCTTCGCGGTCTGGACCGGCGGTGCGCTGCAGTTCATCAATCAGTACGGCGTGAAAGACTTCGTCGCCCGCGCCCAGTACCTGGCTGAGCAGTACGGCGAGCGCTTCACACCGCCTGCGCTGCTGCTGGAGAAAGCCGCCAAAAACGCGCTGTTCTAAGGGGCGTTCTAAGGGACCGATGACGCGCTCCGGGGCTTGCCTTGCCACTGTGTTTCAAGGCAGGCTCTGGGGTGTGCATTATTCCCTTCATGTGTCAGGTATTTTTTATGTCGTTACGCATCTGCATTCTGGAAACCGACATCCTGCGTCCGGAACTGGTCGATCAATATCAGGGTTACGGGCAGATGTTCCAGCGTCTGTTTTCGCAGCAGCCCATCGCTGCCGAGTTCACCGTGTACAACGTGATGCAGGGCGATTATCCCAGCGATGACCTGACCTTCGATGCGTATCTGGTCACCGGCAGCAAGGCCGATTCCTTCGGCACCGACCCGTGGATTCAAACCCTCAAGACGTACCTGCTGAACCGGTACGAACGCGGCGACAAACTGTTGGGCGTGTGCTTCGGCCATCAATTGCTGGCGCTGTTGTTGGGTGGTAAGAGCGAGCGGGCGACCCAGGGTTGGGGCGTCGGCACCCACAACTACAAACTCGCGGCCAAGGCGCCATGGATGAGCCCGCTGAGGGAGGAGTTGACGTTGCTGATCAGCCACCAGGATCAGGTCACCGCACTACCGGAAAACGCTACGGTCATCGCCTCGAGCGATTTCTGCCCGTTCGCCGCGTACCACATCAACGATCAAGTGCTGTGCTTCCAGGGGCATCCTGAGTTCATTCACGATTACTCACGGGCATTGTTGGATATTCGTCAGGAAGCGCTGGGCGAGCAGATCTATGCGAAAGGTATGGCGAGTCTTGAACACGAGCATCACGGCACTACCGTTGCGGAGTGGATGATGCGGTTTGTGGCGCATAAGCCTGAGGGTGAAGCGGTTAAACGCTAAAAGCTTCGCGAGCAAGCCCGCTCCCACATTGGATCTGTGTCACGACGAAAATCCAGTGTGGGAGCGGGCTTGCTCGCGAATGGGGGCAACCGGTTCTGACTGAAACCCCACCGTCTCACAACCACCCAGACCGCTTGAAACTCGCCCACAAACCGACACACCCAATGGTGATGAACCCCAACACCCCGAAATACCCATAATGCCAACTCAACTCCGGCATGTTCTGGAAGTTCATCCCGTAGATCCCGGCCACCGCCGTCGGGAACGCCAGAATCGCCGCCCATGCCGCAAACTTGCGTTGCACCACGCTCTGCCGTGACGCCTCCAGCAATACCCCGACCTCGATGGTCTGGCTGGCAATGTCCGCCAGCGTTGTCAGGTCTTCCATCTGCCGCGTGACATGGATCTGCACATCGCGAAAATACGGGCGCATGTTCTTGTCGATGAATGGGAAGCTCAGTTTCTGCAACTCTTCACCGATCTCCACCATCGGCGCCGCATATCGGCGCAAGCGCAATACATCGCGGCGCAGGCTGTGGAGTTTCTGGATGTCGCGCTCGTTCAGGGAACCGCACATAACGTTTTGTTCCAGCTCATCGATCTCGGCATGGATCGCTTCGCCCATCGGCTGGTAGTTTTCAATCACGAAATCGAGGATGGCATAAAGTACGAAATCTTCCCCATGCTCCAACAACAGCGGCCGTGCCTCACAACGCTGTCGGACATAGGCGTAGGACGCCGAGTGACCATTACGAGCGGTAATGATGTAACCCTTGCCGGCGAAGATATGAGTCTCGATGAACTCCAGTTTGCCTTCATTGCGGATCGGCGAATACGTGACGATGAACAGGGCATCACCGAAGGTTTCCAGCTTCGGCCGGCTGTGTTTTTCCAGGGCGTCTTCGATGGCCAGTTCGTGCAGGTTGAATTGGCGTTGCAGGTTGAACAGCTCCTGGGCGTTCGGCTCTTCGAGGCCAATCCACACAAAGTGGCCAGGCTTGGCAGCCCAGGCAGCGCCTTCGTCGAGGGTGATATTGGTGACTTTCTTACCGGCGCTGTAAACCGCAGCAGCAACGATTCTACCCATGATGGTGATTCACTTCTTATTAGCCGCTTTCTGTAAAGACTGGCGGTGCCAGGCAGGATTCAGCATAACCTTGTCTGCTGCTTGAGAGTCAGCAAAATCTGTAGAGTTCGCAGGCAAAAGAAAACCCGCACAGGGCGGGTTTCTTTCAGGCGGCTTGCAGTTGCCGATCCATCGAGTCGATGCACTCGCGCATCTGCTCGCGGCACTGGACGATCAGCATGGGCATGTCATCCAGACTCAATCCAGCCGTAGGAATCGCCGGCAGCGAACGGATCAGAATCTTCCCACTGCGCCAGCGGTTCAATCGCATGTGTTTGACGTAACTGCTGACACACACCGGCACGATTGGCACGCCCGCGGCAATCGCCATCTGGAACGCGCCTTTCTTGAACGGCAGCAACTCTTCGCCGAGGTTGCGCGTGCCTTCCGGGAAGACCCAGATCGAGGTGTCTTCATGCTGCAAGGTGTGAGTCGTGGTTAGCATCGACTGGCGTGCCTTGTGCGCATTGCCGCGGTCAATCAACACATTGCCGGCCAGCCAGAACAACTGCCCGAACAGTGGCACCCACTTCAGGCTTTTCTTGCCGATACACACGGTGCGGCGGGGCACTACGTTGCCGAACACAAACAGATCGTAGTTGGACTGGTGGTTGGCGATGATCACGCAACTGTCAGGCTTATCCATCAATGGCCCGACGTCAGCCTTCACCCGCAAACGCAAAATGCACATCGCCGGCCACGCGTACAGACGTGCGCATAAACGGCTATTGTCCGGATTAAACGGCCGGCATAGACCGAGGATCACTCCAAGCACGCCGGCCAGAATAAAGTGCAAGCCCATCAATAACATACGAAACACAAACAGCATTTAAAGGGCCCACCGGGACAAAAGGTGGCGCAGTGTACGGATGTGCACTGTTTTCGGCAATTGCCGCTATAGAAGTGGGAGATAGCCGATGTTTGAGCGCATGTTTCCGACTTATGGGTCAGATGCGGTCTAGAGCGGTTGTAAGGTTTTAAACCAAACACGCAAGAAAAAGCCCGACACGACGGTCGGGCTTTTCGGTGCAACGCGTTAGGGCTTAGCCCATATGCTCCTGATCCAGGATGATCGCGTTGTCCAGCGTCTCCAGCAGTGCCTTGCGCACTTTCAGCTTGGTGTTTTTGTGGGCGGTCATGTTGAGCTTCTTCAATTGACGAGCCGCCGCCAGTGCCGCGCCTTGCAGCTCTTCGGCCGACACCACCACATCAAGGAAGCCGGCATCCACAGCACTCTGCGGATTGAACATCTCGGCATTGATCACCGCACGATGAAACGCCGACTTGCGCAGACGATCACGCGCCAGCTCGATACCGGCGTGGTGCATGGTCATACCGATCTGCACTTCGTTCAGACCAATGCTGAACGGGCCATCGACACCAATGCGGTAGTCGGCCGACAACAGAATAAACGCACCCTTGGCCACCGCATGCCCAGGGCAGGCCACAACCACCGGGAACGGGTGCGACAGCAAGCGACGAGCCAGGGTCGAACCGGCAGCCACCAGCGCCACAGCCTCTTTAGGGCCGGCCGTCATCACCTTCAAGTCATAGCCACCCGAAAAAATACCTGGCTGACTGGTAATGATCACCACCGCCCGATCCGCCACCGCTCGATCCAGCGCAGCGTTAAACGCAACAATCACATCCGGCGAGATGGCATTGACCTTGCCATTACTCAAGGTCAGGGTCGCGATACCGTCTTCGAGATGGTAAGAAATCAACTCACTCATGACGCCAATCCTTCTAATAAAGTAGGGCAGACGTTACCCACCGCCGTAGGCCAGGTAAAGCGCCGTGACTGACTCACCAGTCACCCTTTCGCCGCCCGCCAGCCGTAGTCAGCCACGTCCGCCGCGCATTGGCTTCTATATAGAAGGAAAGGCGAAGCCGGAGATTGGCAGGTTTGCCATGCCCTTGAACGGCACGAAACGGATAACGGCGTTAACCGCATGAAAATTCTGAAAAAAATGTTTGCCATCAGAAAAGCTTTCGACTACATTAGCGCGCCTCGACAGACAGAACATGTTTGAAGAGATACGGTGAAGTGTCCGAGTGGCTTAAGGAGCACGCCTGGAAAGTGTGTATACAAGAAATTGTATCGAGAGTTCGAATCTCTCCTTCACCGCCAAATTCGATGTAACCAAAACCCCTGATTTCGAGAGAAATCAGGGGTTTTGTGGTTTCTGGTGTCTGGATTTTTCAATCATGGCTGCCGCTGGCTCAGGCGCATCAGCAAAGACGCGTCCGAAAATGATGTAGGACAAGTGCTAGGCGTGTGGGAAGTAATGCTGGAAAGCTAGGCAGTTGGGTGCTTCCATAGGTTTCAGCACCTCACATGAACCATCTCTGGAAGGGGTATTTGTTTTGCGCCTCCAGGGTGCAAAATGAATCAAAGGCCAGCGCAAATGGCGCCCCCATTATCCGGAACGGACGTACGCACGTTGTGCAGGAAATGACCATGAAACAGGCAGAGCTGGAAAAGGTTCATGTGGAGATCGTCAAACTGATCGCTGAACAGCGCAAGCTGAACGCCGAGGCCGGCAAGATGACCCGTGATACTTTTTGGTATCCAGTGGCCGTTGCTATTGGGTTGATTGGTACGGTAGCTACCGTTACTGCGGTGTTGATCAAGCTGCTCTAATACTTCAGGCACCAGTCCCAACCTGGAGGCTTCTGCAAATTTATCGTCGAGTCGCCAAATCCGAACCACTATTTAGGCAGCGTCCAGACAATACGCTCCCGCTCCAATGCGCGAACGGGGAGCGGCTTCCGAACGATATGTAGGACTTAACTGCTTTTCGGGTACGACCTTTTCAAGCTGCCCCCAAAGCCGTGTTTCAGGCGTATTCCGCCCTCCTGTTAGACTGCCAACCCCCTCGACGGTAATCGATCTCTATACTCAATTCTCGCGCCGTTTTCCCCGTCGTTTCACCCTATCGACGACAGCTCTGAACAAGGACATTTCATGATCACCACCACAACCCACACCATCGAAGGTCGGCAAATCACCGCTTACCTGGACATCGTCAGCGCTGAGTCGGTGCAAGGCGTTAACGTGATCCGTGATCTGTTCGCCGGTATGCGGGATTTTTTCGGCGGGCGGTCCCAGACATTGGAGCGGGCATTGAAGGATGCGCGAATTCAGGCGACCGACGAGATCAAGGAGCGGGCGCGGGCGCTTCAGGCGGATGCAGTGGTAGGGCTCGATTATGAGATCAGCATGCCGTCCGGCAAGGGTGGAATGGTGGTGGTGTTTGTGACCGGGACGGCGGTCAAACTGAGGTAAGTTGGCGTCAAAAAATCTTGAGGGCACCGTGCCAAGGGCGTGCGCGTTCTGTTTATTCGCCATCTGATTTTGTAGGAAGCAAGCGCTGGCCATTCGTCGGGCACGTAACAATCTGAATCACAAGTCCGGGAATGACCGACTAGTCTCAAAATCCTGGGTGGTCGATATTTTTCAGGCAAATAGGGCTTGCCGGTATCGACCCGTTTGAGAGGAGCGAAGATATGACTGAGCCGTATATCGAAGACGACGGGGCGGAGTTTCCAATCAATAATTGCGTGCAGTGTGGTCAGACGGACTATGTGCCGAGCTTCGGTGAAGACCGTATCAAAATCAACAAAATCAAATCTACAGTGCCTCGAACTCGAGGGCCGAAGTCGAAATTCATGCCCAAGCTGGGTGCGCCTTCCAGGAAGTAAACAGTGACTCGTACGAGCCCCGCCATTGAGCGGGGTTTCTTGTTTTTGAAGGGTAGCGTGGCTTGGCGGCAATGCGGGAAAACGTCCTACAAACTTTGCGAGCGCTAGTTTTTTTTTCACAAACTTTTCACACCTGTCTACGTAGTCTCAGCTCATCCGTTAGAAAGCAGTACCCTGGCCCGTCTCCCCAGCGGGCTTTTTTTTGCCTGTCATAAAACCTTTTCCATAAATGCTGTCCAACCGTCGCCAATGACGAGGTTGTTCCGTGTTTGTGTCTGGACTTTGCCTCCTCTAAAGCATTCAATCTCCGGCCTTTCGGTTTCCCCCTTTTTTGAGGTTCTCGTTATGCGTTTGACACTGCCTGCTCTGGTTTTGGGCCTTTTGGTTGCTCAAGGTGCGATGGCTGCCGGTGATGGCACCGCTGCGCTCGGTGGTGGTCTGGGTGGCGCGCTGGGTAATGTGGTCGGTCAGAAAATGGGCGGCAGCACAGGTGCAGCAATTGGTGCTGGTGTAGCGGGCGCAGCCGGCAGTGCTGTTGCAGCACGCAAAGGCAGCCGCACCAAAGCGGCTATTGGCGGCGGGGTAGGCGCGGCGGGCGGTTCGGTGATCGGCAACAGCCTGGGCGGCAAGACAGGTTCCACCATCGGTGCCGGCCTGGGTGGTGCATTGGGCGGCGGCGTGGGCAGCAATCTGTCCAAAAAGCGCCACTGATCCTGAATGATCCGCTGAAAAAGCCCGGCTCGATGCCGGGCTTTTTCGTTTTGGAACGTTTCTCTCGCATGTGGCTCAAATCTCGTACAGTCGGCATTTGCGTTACTGTTCGATAGACGAACATGCCAGGCTGAGGCCTATCCGCGGCACGTTCTTCCCCCGATGCGGAAATTAGAGGTTCATATCATGCGTTTGACATTGTCCACGGTGGTTTTAGGACTTTTGGTCGCTCAGGGTGCAATGGCTGCCGGTGACGGCACCGCTGCAGTGGGCGGTGGTCTTGGCGGCGCGTTAGGTAACGTGGTCGGCGGTCAACTAGGCGGTAGCACGGGAGCAGCGGTTGGCGCTGGCGTCGGTGGTGCGGCAGGCAGCGCGGTCGGCGCGCGCAAGGGCAGCCGCACAGAAGCAGCCGTTGGCGGCGGTATCGGCGCGGCGGGCGGCTCAGTGATTGGCAATAGTTTGGGCGGCTCCACCGGTTCAACCATTGGCGCTGGCGTGGGCGGTGCAGCCGGTGGCGCGGTGGGCAGCAACCTGGGTAATGACAGCGGCAGCTCGCACTCCGGCGGCGGCAAACACAAACACAAGCATAAAAATAAGTACAAGCATCGCTAACTCGATATCGAGTTAGAGTAGAAACCCGGCCCAGCGCCGGGTTTTTCGTTTCTGTCAGTAGGACTCAGGAACGTTTGCCCGTAGGACGCCTCGAACGTCATACACCCCTGAACGTTGCGAGGCATGTCATGACTCCGGAAACCGAAGGCATGGAAGATGAAGGTCCGATCAACGATCCTGGCAACGAAGATCCGGGGTCTCTGATGGACGACGCCACGGTGCCGCTCAACGATGCCGATGACGCAGGCGATGTGGGCAATATCGAGTACGACGAATACGATGAGGAAGACGACGAGTGACAGGGGGTTGTGGTCGGGCCGACCGATCGTCCCTCTGATCGAACCGCGCCTATCGTGTTGTCCTCGAAATGTCAGGATCTGCTTTTCAGGTCCATTGAGAGGTGCGTTATGAACGCTGATCCAAAAGACTCCGATATCGATGACGATACCCCCGAATACCCGCTGCCTTCACCTACCGACTCCCTGAGTCGCGATCAGCGCCCGCCCGATGATGACGATACCGGCGTGGAGCAGGTGCCCACCGATACCGATGATGTGAAGCGGGGGGATGTGGAAGCCAACCCCGATGACCCGGACATTGCCGGTGACGATCTATCGGGAGAACCGAGCTGAAGCCTGCGCAGCGATCCATCGCCGCTCGTCGATTGTGCGGCACCTTAAAAAAGCGACCGCTGCCAGACATCAGGTAAAGCACTCTTTAATGGAGGTGCGCCATGATCAGGTCAAAACTGACGACCTTGACGGTGGTCGGCTTATTGTCGATCAGTTCATTGTCGGCGTTAGCTCAATCTTCCGGCCGCGATGCGCCGGTCGACAAGGGCGGGATGCCACCTTACTCGGAAATGAATGCGGGTTCCTCGGACGGGAAGACGCCGCCACCGGACACCATTGGTGGTGGGAATGGCGGCGATGCCAGCGGGAGTAGCACCAGCCCGGGGGAGGGAAGTGGGTCGATGAGCGAGGGAGGTTCGATGGGGAGTGGTTCTGGAGGTGGGTCTGGAGAATCAGGTGATTTTGAAATTGATGAGAGCGGTGGTGGAGTAGGAAGTGGAGGTAAAACTGGCGGTTCTGGCGGCTAAGTCAGTGTTTAATGTAGAACTGAGCCCAGCGTCGAGCTGGGCTTTAGATGTTTTTCACAGGCGTCACTTATGCTTGACGCATTTGCTCGATGAGCGTGTTGCGTGAGTTCATGATTCTATATTGTTGGTTGTTTTATTGAGTATTATCTTCAGGTTTTTTTTGCGTTGTAATAATTAATGACTCGATCCAGTTTTTATAGAAGGTTTTTTGCTCTTCAATGTTGCTAGTGATGTTTTCGTCTTCGTAGTCGAAAATTCGTACTATGTCATCTTCTTCGCTAGGTTTTCCAAGTTTAAGTTCGTATGCGACTAAGCCGCTAGACATTTGGGACGACATTCGTGAAGGATGAACATTTAATTTGGCTCCTTTGCACAGAAATTTTATCTCAGGATAGTCGGCTCTTAACATGCCAAAGCATACGTAAAGGTCATAGGCTGTATAAACTTTTTTTAAACCATTTTGCATCGTGAATGTGAGTGTCGGTTTTTTTCTGTCGCATTCGATTGTGGCCCTTTCTATGATCCCATGATTGTTTATTAAAATTTCTATTGTTTTCATGGTTACTTCCTGAAAGGGTTGGGTATTGAGTAGCCCTTATAGCTACCATCATCGTAGACGGGGGTGACGCCCACGATGTCGTGATTTTTTATTCCTCCTGGGAACGCTATTTCAACCTCACGCCGATGTGGTGACATCATGCCCAGTTCTTTATTTACATCGATGCCGCGAATGTTTTTCAGCACATATATATAGCCGTCGGCAAGACCGTACCCTGTGGCAAACTTTTTTGCCTCTTTTTCGTTTGTCGTAGTGCTGACAAAGTAACTGGGAGGGCTTCTGTTATCTGATGCATGCAAAAACAGATCTGTACTGTCTCCCAAGGGTTCAAATCCTGCCTCAAAAATTTCCCATGGTTCTCGGTCGTCACCACGGTACAAATAATAGTTCTCTTGTTTTGGATTTGGGGGGCCGGGCTCCCCCTCATCAACCCCCACCTTACCCGCCGGATCCTCATCCCCAAACGACGGCTTCTTACATCCTTCGCCTCCAGGACAATCACTCAACCCCAACGGATCAACCCAACCCACCGGATTGCGCGTGTACTGATAGCCGTTTAACCCACCCGCCAACTTGCTCGGGTCCGGCGTCAGGTACCGCCCGACATCCGGATTGTAGTAGCGATGCCGGTTGTAGTGCAGGCCGGTTTCCGCGTCGAAATACTGCCCTTGAAAGCGCAGCGGCTGATCGAGGACCTGGTGGGTGTCGCGGTTGAGGCGGGTGAGGCGGCCATAGGCGGTGTATCGGGCGGCCCAGATGATGTCGCCGCTGTAGTCGGTGAGTTCTTGCGGTGTGCCGAGGTGGTCGAGTTGGTAGTAGAACGGGCAGGCTTGGCGCGGGCCTTTGCCGTCGAGCATGGCCAGCGGGCGGAAGGTGCCGGGTTCGTAGATGTAGCTGCGATGGTGATCCTGGCTGTGTTCGGCGACGAGGTGGTCGCCTTGCCAGAAGAACTCGGTGGTTTTGCCATCGACGGATTTGCTGATACGGCGGCCGAAGGCGTCGTAGCGGTAAGTGGCTTGGCTACCGTTGGGCAGGGTGGCGTCGATCAACCGGTGCTGGCAGTCGTAGCGGTATTCGGTGACGAGTTTTTGCGCGGTGCCGCGGCGTTCGCGAATCAGGTTGCCGAAGGCGTCGTAGTCGTAATGCCGGTCGCCTTGCATCAGCAGGCGATTACCCAGCACCTTCGCAACGCCAGGGCGATCCTGCATCAGCAGGTTGCCCGCCGGGTCGTGGGCGAAGCTTTCCGGCGATTGGTCACGGGAATGGCGGACGCGGGTCAGGCGGTCGAGCGAGTCGTACTGGTAGCTGCGCTGGCCGTGGCGGGTGTCGGCGATGTGGTCGAGATTGCCGTTGGCGCTGTAGGCATAGTCGCGACGGTACAGCGGATGTTGATGTTGGCTGACGGCATGGGCCTTCAAACGGCCTTGGTCGTCGTAGGCATATTCACTGAGCAACAGGCCTTGCTGGCGGTTTTGTTCGCGACCGAAGGCAAACTGGTGGGTGGTGAGGCGTGTGCCATTGAGGTCAATGGCCGTCAGCGCGCCGCCCTTGGCGTGGTGATAATCGAGTGTGCTGTTGTCCGGCAGGCGCAGGTGGTTGAGTCGGCCGCACGCGTCGTAGCGGTAACGCAAGGTGCCCCAACTTTGGTGCTCGGTGATCAGTCTGTCCTTGGCGTCGTATTCGAATTCCAGCGGATGGTCGTGGCCGTCGTCGACACTGACCAGTCGGCCGAGGCGGTCGTAGCGGTACTTGACCTTGACGCCATCGGGCAGGGTCTTGACCAACAGACGTCCAGCCGAGTCCCGCTGATAGCCGGTGATCAGCTGCGAGTCGTCATCACCAAACTCGGTTTTCTCCAGCAGATGACCGTTGAGATCGTAGGCGTACGCGGTGCGGCGGCCGTCGAAGCCGGTTTCCTGTCGGATCAGGCCGCTGGGCGTGTAGTCCAGGCGATACTTTTCACCGGATTCGTTTTCGATTTCCGTGAGCAGCAGCTGCGCGTTGTCGTAGCGATATTTGAGCTGGGTGCCGTCTGGGTTGATCCGGCGGCTGACCAGGTGCAAATCGTCGGCGTATTCATAGCGAGTGACGCGGCCCAGCTCATCGCGTTCGGCGGTAATCTTGCCGTAGGCGTTGTAACTAAAGGCGCGGCTGGCCCCGGTAGGCAAAGTCGTCTGAACCAGTCGGCCGACGGCATCCCATTGGTACTGGGTGAGCGCACTGTGTTCGTCCTGACGGGTCGTCTGCCGGCCTAGCGCGTCGTAGGAAAAGCGCCGCTGGCCACCGTCCGGCAAGGTCTCTTCGAGTAGTTGTCCCAGCCCGTTCCGGATGAAGACATGTCGGCTGGTGTCCGGGTAGCGGATCGACAGCAAACGTCCCTGAGGGTCGTAGTGGTAATGAGTGACCTGGCCGTCGGGATCGGTCGCTTCGGTGACATCCCCCTGTGCATTGCGCTGATATTTCCACACCGCTTTGCCGCGATAGCGCGCATGCAGGAAACCGTTGCGGTATTCGTAGGATGTTGGCTCGTCTTCCGGCGAAATCAGCGCCACCAACCTTCCGACTTCGTCGTAGCGGTATTCGGTGACGGCCCCCAGCGGATCCTGCTCGGCCACCAACCGACCTTGGTCGTCGTAGGCCTTGAGGTGTTCGCCACCGTTCAGTTCAACCTTGCGCACCAGCCGCGCCCGGTCGTCGTGGGCGTAAACCTCTTGGCTGCCATCGATGTTCTGGACGGTGACACTGCCTTGGTCATCCCAGGCATAGCGCGCATCCATCTGCGAAAACGACGCCCAATGCCGGACGCAGCGGGACGCCTTGCCAGACCTTTCCCACTCCCAGAAAAAACTCGCGCCACCGGCCAGTTGTCGCTGCAGAATCACGTGCCGGTCGTCGTAGTCGTAACGCTCGCTTTCACCCGCGGCGTTGGTCGCTTCGATCAAGCGTTGGCGGGCGTCGTAGCGATAGAAAACCAGCGTCTGCTCTGTACGCCAGGTTTCACCCACGGCATTGGTGGGATGAAACGACTGATATTCAATGGCGACGAGGTGCCTGCGTTCGTAGCAAAATAGCAGCGAACGACCGGCGCCGTTATCGAGGCGTTGAATGCGATCCTGACGGTCGCGGGTGATGCGCAGTCGGTTGTCGTAAGCGTCGCTGATCGCCGTGAGACGACCGTTATGAAAGTGATAGAAACGTGCGTCATCGCCGGCCTGGACGAGGATCAATTCTTCGGGGGCATCGCCGAGATAAATCGCCGCCCGCGACAGGCTGTTGTGGATCACCGGGCGCTCGACGCTCGGTAGCGGAAACGTCGTACGACGGTTTTCGTGGTCGATCCAGACGACCTGTTCATCGCCCAGCTCCAACCGATGCGCCAGCGAATGGCTCCAGCCCCAACCCAGCCCGCAATCGATCTCCACCGCGCTGGTTCGGTACAGCCGGGTGAAGGCAAACGGCATCAGCCCATCCAGCGAACCGTCGGTCAGGGTCAGCAGTTCTTCGCCGCTGACCATCGACACCGGACAGCCGTTGGTCGCGGTCCTATCCGCCGCATCTGCACTGTCGCCGTTAGGGGTTTTCGCCTGACTCGATGCATCGTCGTGAGGTTCGTGACGCCCCAGCCGGGTCATGGCGTCGGATTTGTCGCGAGCAATGGCAACCGGATTATTCACCCGCACAACCGGTGAGTCGCCGACGCTGATCTGCAGCGGAACCGCCGGTGCCGGTTTCAGTGGTGCATTGCGCGCGTTGACCACGAGGGGTTTGAGTGCGCCAGCGTGGGCTGTCAGGTCAGATTTGGCCGTCAGTTCGGCCAGCCGCAAACTGGCCCCCGCCAACCACTGCCGAGCCTGCTGGGACTTGATCTTGTCCAATACTCTGGCGCTCATGCCGAGCTTCAGGCCCGTAGGGCCGGTAAGGCGTACCAGCAGGAAACTGATCAATAGTTCTGTACGAATTTGCGCCACGACTTCGGCGATGTACTGCGGCGGCAGCATTCTCAGCCAACTGGTAAAAGCCGCGAGATGGATGAACATCAACGGCTCATCGCTCAACATCAGCAACACATTGGCGATGGCTTCAGCCGAAGCGTTCAGTAGCGTCCCAAGCTCGCCTTGGGTCAGGTACTCGAGGAGTTTTTCGCTGTTGGTTTGCAGGTCTGCCAGCAGGGCGTAGACCTGCTTCACGTCATCCCACAAACCGTGCAGCGAACGCTCGAAACCGCGCCAGTCGGCCTGTTGCAGCGTGCCGTAGCGCTGGGTGAACCCTGCCTCGGAAAAACCTGCCCACAGGGGTTGGAATTCGCTCGTCCATTCATTGCGCAGCCACCCTTCGAGCTCGCCGATCACGCCTTGATAAGAGGCATAGAGCGCTTTGACGTGCTCAGCGCTAACATTGGGAAAGAAGGTGATGCGATAGCGCTGGCCACGCCAGCATTCGGGGATTTCGAGGATGCCGCTGGGGCCAATGGTTTCGTGGACGGGCTCACCGAACGTCAGTTCTCCATTACGCTGCGAAATTGGTTCGAGCATCACCGGCGTATTGCCTATAGGCACGAAACGCGCGGCCTCAAACAGGTGCACCAGGGTCAATGGACCGCTGGCGGGGCACATGGCGAGCGTCGAACTGACAGGGGCGGTGGAGTCCTTCGGTGCGCTGAGCCGGACTTCATTGCCGACCTTGAATACCTGCTCGACATTCAGCGCCCCACCGGTCCAGAAGTATTCCGCCCAGGCGTCGTAGTCGTTGAGGCAAAGTCGAAAATCACCGAGCAGCGCTTCGACGTCCGGCTGCTCGGGGTTCATGGTGGCGACCACCAGCAGGCCGATGGCATTGTTCAAGGCCAGGACCTTGTCAGGTTCGAACATTCGCAGTCCCTCGCGCTGATTAATCTGGAGCGCAAGACTTTGCGGGGGATCAACGAGGAAAGAAGTCGGGAAAGGAGGTGTTTGGTGTAGGGCAAGTCGCTAAATCATCGCGGGCGTCTCGACACAGTTTTTTGTATCCCCCAGGCATTGCCCGTTGCTCTCTGCCAACCGCGCTCGCTATGCTGCTGAACCCTTTAATCCATCACGGATCCGGTCGTGCCTTAGCCGCTCCTGGGATGTCATGAGAAAACGGATCAGATGCGATGAATGCACCCTTGGATGAGTTCGGCCCGATCAAGGCCGTGATTTTCGACATGGACGGCTTGTTGCTGGACACCGAGGGCATTTACACCGAGGTCACGTCCATCATTGCCGGACGTTATGGCCGGACCTTCGACTGGAGCGTCAAACAGAACATCATCGGTCGTGGCGCGGGTGATCTGGCGCGCTATGTGGTCGAGGCGCTGGACCTGCCGATTACAGCCGAAGAGTTTCTGGTGATCCGCGAACCGCTGATGCGCGAGCGTTTTCCGACGGCGCTGGCGATGCCTGGCGCAGAGGAGCTGGTTCGGCACTTGAAGGCCAACAACATTCCTATTGCGGTGGGCACCAGTTCTTCACGTCAGTCGTTCGGCCAGAAAACCACCTTGCACCGCGACTGGTTCGCGCTGTTCGACTTCATCGTCACCGCGGATGACCCGGAAGTGGGCGCGGCCAAACCGGCGCCGGATATCTTCCTGACGGCGGCACGGCGCCTGGGTGTCGCGCCTGAGGATTGCCTGGTGTTCGAGGATTCACCGTTCGGCGTCACCGCAGCGAAAGCGGCGGGGATGACGGCGATTGCGATCCCGGATGCGGCGATGGCCGACGAAAAGTACGCACACGCCGATGGCATTCTTCGTACGTTGAAGGCGTTCAAGCCCAGTGCATGTGGCCTGCCGGCACTCGATTGGGCTTAATGCCGATAAATGTGGGAGCGGGCTTGCTCGCGAAGAGGGCGTGTCAGGCAACAGTAATGTCGACTGATACGACGCCTTCGCGAGCAAGCCCGCTCCCACAAGTGACCTGTATCAGGCGCCGAAACCACCGTCGATGGTCAGGCTGGCACCGGTGATGTAGCCGGCTTCGGGGCCGACAAGGTAGGCGACAAAGCTGGCAATTTCTTCCACTTTGCCGTAACGACCCACAGCCATCAGCGGGATCAGGCTTTCAGCGAAGTCACCGCTGGCGGGGTTCATGTCGGTGTCGACCGGGCCCGGTTGTACGTTGTTGATGGTGATACCCCGTGGGCCGAGGTCCCGAGCCAAACCTTTGGTCAGGCCGACCAGCGCCGATTTGCTCATGGCGTACGGGCCACCACCGGCGAAGGGCATGCGCTCGGCATTGGTGCTGCCGATGTTAATGATGCGACCGCCTTCGGTCATATGTTTGGCCGCTTCCTGGGTGGCGATGAATACGCTGCGTACGTTGATCGCCAGGGTGTGGTCGAAGTCTTCGAGTTTGAAGTCTTCCAGTGGTGCAACGGCCAAAACGCCTGCGTTGTTGACCAGGATGTCCAGGCGACCGAAGGCTTCGACGGTGGCATTAACGGCATTGCGAATCGCGACGGCATCGGCGCTGTCGGCCTTGATGGCCAAGGCTTTGCCGCCAGCGCTGGTGATGCTGTTTTGCAACTCTTCTGCTTTGGCGGTGGAGCTGACGTAAGTGAAGGCGACGGTAGCGCCTTCGGCGGCCAGGCGTTTGACGATGGCAGCACCGATGCCGCGTGAACCGCCTTGAATCAGAGCTACTTTACCGCTGAGGTGTTGAGTGGTCATGTCGATCTCCAGAAATTCAAGGCGGGCTGCCTTGTTGTTGGAGTCGAGTATCGGCCTCGCATTACCCTGGGGGTAGACCGTCATTGCTATAGTCTGTGTAAACCAAAAGTTTATAGTGGCGCTTATGGAAACCTTCAGCAGTATCGAATGCTTCGTGCGTAGCGCCGAGGTTGGCAGCTTCGCCGAAGCGGCGCGGCGCTTGAGCCTGACGCCGGCGGCGGTGGGCAAGAGCGTCGCCAAGCTGGAGGCGCGACTCGGTGTGCGGCTGTTCCAGCGCAGCACGCGCAGCCTGACGCTGACTGAAGCCGGCCAGTTGTTTCTCGGCGAAGTCAGCGCCAGCCTGCACACGATTCAGAATGCCGTGGCCAACCTGGCCAGCGCCGAAGGACGTCCGGCAGGCACGCTCAAGGTCAGTATGGGGACGGTGTTCGGGCGTTTGTACATCGTGCCGTTGCTGGGAGAGTTTCTGCGGCGCTTTCCGGCGATCAACCCGGACTGGCATTTCGATAACCGTCAGGTCGACTTGATCGGCCAGGGTTTCGATGCGGCGATTGGTGGCGGATTCGAACTGCCTCAGGGTGTGGTGGCGCGAAAGCTGACGCCCGCCCATCGGGTGTTGGTGGCTTCAGCCGAGTACCTGGCGGGCCACGAGGCGATCATCGAGCCCGACGACCTCAAACACCACGATGGCATCTTGATACGCTCGCCGCAGACGGGGCGCGTGCGTTCCTGGCAGTTGACCAGTCGCGCCCGGCAACACAGCCCGCTGACGCTCAAGGCGCGGATGACCATGAGCGATTCGGAAGCCGCCTGCGCCACGGCGGCTCAGGGGTTGGGCATTGCGTTGGTGAGCATGCCGTTTGCCGTGGGCTATCTGGATGCCGGAACGTTGCAGCGGGTGTTGCCTGACTGGTATGTCGACGACGGCAACATCTCCATCTATTACGCCGAACACAAATTGCTGCCGGGCAAGACCCGGGCGTTTGTCGATTTCATTATTGAGCAGTTTGCGGGGCAGGGGTTGGGGCAGCGGTTTAGTGCTCTGTGAGTCTGATTTAGAACCGAGGTGCGGCCTTCGCGGGCAAGCCACGCTCCCACAGGTTTTGTGTCGTTTACATCATTACGATACGACCACAAAACCCTGTGGGAGCGTGGCTTGCCCGCGATGAACGATAGCGCGGTCCAAGACAGTGATTTTTTAAGCTTTTGATTTGCTGATGATGTTCCCGGCATGCAGCCCGCATTCTTTCTGCGTGGCTTCTTCCCACCACCAACGACCTTCGCGCTCGTGCTGGTTCGGCAATACCGGGCGGGTGCAAGGCTCGCAGCCGATGCTGATGAAGCCGCGCTCATGCAGGCTGTTGTACGGCAACTCCAGCATGCGGATGTAGCCCCAGATCTCTTCGCTGGTCATTTGCGCCAGCGGATTGAATTTGTACAGAGTGCGTTCCGGGGTGGAGAACGCGGTATCGACTTCCAGCACCGCGACCGCGCTGCGGGTGCCCGGGCTCTGGTCCCGACGCTGGCCGGTGGCCCACGCAGTCACGCCCGACAGCTTGCGACGCAACGGCTCGATCTTGCGGATGCCGCAGCACTCGCCATGGCCGTCCTTGTAGAAACTGAACAGGCCCTTTTCCTTCACGAAAGGTTCGAGCTTGGTGTAGTCCGGCGATACCACTTCGATATCGATCTTGTAGTGCTCGCGCACCTGTTCGATAAAGCGGTAGGTCTCGGGGTGCAAGCGGCCGGTGTCGAGACTAAACACTTTGACGTTCTTGTTCAGCTTCCAGGCCATGTCCACCAGCACCACATCCTCGGCGCCGCTGAAAGATATCCACAGATCATCGCCGAACTCGGCGAACGCGAGTTTCAGGATGTCCTGGGCGGATTTGTTGGCATAGGTCGTGGCGAGTTCCACGACATCGAACGATGGGCTCATCAGGGCGGCTTCCTACAGGTCGGTGGCGCTGGGCGCTCTATATATGCCTGATGGTAACAAAATCCTGCGGCGGCTGGTGCGCCCTCTGCGTTGCACAGAGGAGGGCGAGTCGCTAGAGTTCGGCAGTCCTTTTGCTCGCTCGACTCAATAAACAGTACAAAATGGGAGTGTCTTGTGGAAATTGCCTGTCTGGATCTTGAAGGTGTGCTGGTCCCGGAAATCTGGATCGCCTTTGCCGAAAAAACCGGGATCGACTCCCTCAGGGCCACCACTAGGGACATCCCCGACTACGACGTGTTGATGAAGCAGCGTCTGCGCATTCTCGACGAGCACGGCCTGAAGCTTTCCGACATCCAGGAAGTGATCGCGACGCTCAAGCCTCTGGAAGGCGCGAGCGAATTCGTCGACTGGCTGCGTGAGCGTTTTCAGGTGGTGATTCTGTCGGACACCTTTTACGAATTCTCCCAACCGCTGATGCGTCAACTGGGCTTCCCGACCTTGCTTTGCCATCGTCTGATTACCGACGATGCCGGTCGGGTCACGGGCTATCAGTTGCGTCAGAAAGATCCCAAGCGTCAGTCAGTGTTGGCGTTCAAGAGCCTCTACTACCGGGTGATCGCGGCGGGGGATTCCTACAACGATACGACGATGCTGGGCGAGGCCGATGCCGGAATTCTGTTCCATGCGCCGGACAATGTGATTCGTGAGTTTCCACAATTCCCGGCGGTGCACAGCTTTGCGGAGTTGAAGCAAGAGTTCATCAAGGCTTCGAATCGGGCGTTGAGTTTGTAGTCGTCAGGGATGGCCCCATCGCGGGCAAGCCCGCTTGTATGGTAGGACTTGAAGGGAGGAGGAGGGACAAAGCCCGATTCTGACTGTTGACGCAGTACAGATCCGTGGGAGATTTCGCCCCTCCTCCTTTCACCCAAGCGCCGATAAAGAATGCATCTGGCTAGGACCGACGATAGGAACAAGCCTGCGCCTCTGGGTGAGCCCTTCAAGTGCTCAAAACATATCCCGGAGGAAATCCAATGGCAATGCCGGTTTCTGTCACAAAGCCAATCGTAGGCGTGGATGTCGCCAAGAACGAACTGGTGATCTATCACGCCGAACTTGACCTGCTTGAAGAGATTCCCAACAACAAGGCTGCCATCAAGCAGTGGTTGAAAGCCTTGTCGGGGACAGTCGCGGTAGCCATTGAGTCGACCAATATCTATCACCTGGAGTTCGCCGATCTGGCCTATGAGGCTGGCTGCGTGATTTACATGGTGGGTGGCTATGAACTCAGCCATTACCGAAAAGGGGTGAATATCCGCGCCAAAACCGATGCGTTGGATGCCAGACTGCTCGCCCGCTATCTGAAGAACGAAGGTGATGATCTTCATCCTTGGACCCCGCCATCACCGCTGTACCGCCAGCTCTTGAGCCTTTTTCGTCGTCGCGCAGCCTTGGTTCAGGCGCGGGTCGGCCTGGTGCAAAGTTGGGCGAATGAACCGCTGCTGAAATCTGCTTTCGCCGCGCAAGTGAAAGCCATGCAGCAGCTTGAAACGCTGGTCGAAAAGACGATTAATGATCATCTGAAAGAAGCCGGTTTGCTCGGTCAGTTGAAGCGTTGCCTGAAAGTTGAAGGCATTGGATTTCTGACCGGAGCCCGCTTGCTCACGGCGTTTCAGCGGGGCGACTTCAGAAACGCAGATGCCTTTATTGCCTTTCTGGGAATGGATTTGCGGGTGGCGAAGTCAGGGCAAAAAGACGGGCGCCGGAGCTTGACCAAGCGAGGTGACCCGGAAGCTCGCCGGCTTCTGCACAATGCAGCTATGTCGGCCAGCCGTACGCCAGCCTGGAAAGGCTTTTATGAAGAGCAAAGAGCTCGAGGTTTCAGCACCACTCAGGCGCTGGTGATACTGGCTCGCAAGCTTGCTCGGATCGTATTCGCTCTACTGAAAGGACAGAGCGAATATCAACCCAAAGCTGGTTGAGGGCTTCCCTTCAACCATAGAATCTCCCACAGGTTATGTGTCGATCAACACAAATCCTGCGGGAGCGGGCTTGCCCGCGAAGCTTTTAAAGGCCCCCCAAAGTATCGAGCAACACCTTCACCTTAGTTATCGATTCCTGATATTCCGCCTGCCAGTCCGAATCCGCGACGATCCCGCCGCCACCCCAGCAGCACACCTGCCCATCCTTGACCAGCAAACTGCGAATGGCGATGGAGCTGTCCATCTCGCCGCGCACGTCCAGATACAGCAATGAACCGCAATACAACCCACGACGGGTCGGCTCCAGTTCATCAATGATCTGCATCGCGCGAATCTTTGGTGCGCCGGTAATCGAGCCGCCGGGGAAGCTGCCGGCGATCAAATCCAGCGCATCCTTGTCATCCGCCAGCTCGCCAGTAACGCTGCTCACCAGGTGATGCACGTTCGGATAGCTTTCCAGGCTGAACAACTCCGGCACCCGCACCGAGCCGATGCGGCAGGTGCGACCGAGGTCGTTGCGAAGCAAATCGACGATCATCAGGTTTTCCGCACGATCCTTGGGGCTGGCCAGCAGTTCGGCGGCGTTCGCCGCATCTTCAGCAGCTGTCAGGCCGCGGGGGCGGGTGCCTTTGATCGGGCGGGTTTCAACGTGGCGCTCGCTGACTTTGACGAAGCGCTCCGGCGACAGGCTCAGGACGGCGTCGCCGTCGGGCAGGCTCTGGAAGCCGGAAAACGGCGTCGGGCACGCCGCCCGCAGCGCGCAGTACGCGGCCCACGGATCACCCTGGCATTGCGCGCGAAAGCGCTGGGCGAAGTTGACCTGATAGCAGTCGCCGGCCTGGATGTACTGCTGAATGCGTTCGAAGGCTTGTCGATAGTCGTCAGCGCTCAGGTCGGCGCTCATCGGGCCGTCCAGTTTGAAAGGCTCGATCTTCTGAGGTGCAGGCTGCGTGAACAGTTCGATCAGCCGCTGTCGTTCGCTGTCGATCAACGCCGGGTGGAACACCAGTTGGCTGGTGGCCAAGTGGTGATCGCTGATCAGTGCCCAGTCGTACAGCCCGAAACGTGCGTCGGGCAATTGCAGATCGTCCCGTGCCTGACTCGGCAGGTTTTCCAGATGCCGGCCGAAGTCGTAGCTCAGATAACCGATCAGCCCGCCGGCGAAAGGCAGGTCGAAAGGAGCAGTGGCTTCGCCAAGTCGCGTCAGATTGTCGCGAAGGCGTTGCAGGAAATGGCTGCCGCTTTCATCCGGTAATACGGCCAGTTGCTCCAGCGGCCAGGCACTGAGCAGGTCATAACGCCCACGCTCGGCGCTAGGCCGGCCGCTGTCGAGCAGCACGGCACCGGGGGCATGACGAATCGCCGCGAAGTATTCGGCGGGGTTGGCGCGATAGGGCAGCAGGTGTACGGAACAGGTCAACATGGGCGGGGCAGATCAGCCATCGAGGCGGGGGAGCGATTGTAGTCCTCTGCAGGATTTGCTCCTAGAGGGGATGTCGGGGATTGAACTGTTGGTGCCAGGGTTGAAAGAGTTGGTGGCTGTGAGTCAGCCTTCGCGGGCAAGCCTCGCTCCTACAGGTACAGCGGCGTCCTTGTAGGAGCGAGGCTTGCCCGCGAAGGTCGCACCTTGGTCTCGGATCAGCCCTCAACCGCAGGAATATGCCCAAACATTTCCTGAACGAACTCCACGCGCTCCTGCGCTGTTTCGATTATCCCGCGGGCCTGTAATTCTTCCAGTCGCGCTTCGACCGCGTGGGTACGCAACGTCAACCCGCAATCGTTGGCGATTTGAATGTTCAATCCGGGCCGGGCGTTAAGCTCAAGAATCAGTGGCCCTTTCTCCTGGTCGAGCACCATGTCGACACCGATGTAACCCAGCCCGCACAGCTCATAGCAGCCGGCAGCAAGCTTCATGAAACCGTCCCAGTAGGGCAGTTGCACTCCGTCCACTGCGTTGGTGGTGTCCGGATGTTTGTTGATGATGTTGTTCAGCCAGGTGCCGCGCAATGTCAGGCCTGTGGCCAGATCGACACCGACGCCGATGGCGCCCTGGTGCAGGTTGGCCTTGCCGCCGGACTGGCGGGTCGGCAGGCGCAACATGGCCATCACCGGATAGCCCATCAGCACGATGATGCGAATGTCCGGCACACCTTCATAGCTGATGCTTTTGAAGATCTGGTCCGGGGTCACTCGGTATTCGATCAGCGCGCGGTCACGGTGACCGCCGAGCGAGTACAGGCCGGTCAGGATGCTGGAAATCTGATGCTCGATTTCCTCGTGGCTGATGATCTTGCCCGACACCGTGCGATAGCGGCCCTCGAAGCGGTCGGCGATCACCAGAATGCCATCACCGCCAGCGCCCTGGGCCGGCTTGACCACGAAATCGGTACGCCCGCCGATGATCTCGCTGAGGTTGTCGATTTCCTTCTCGGTGGAGATCACGCCGTACAGCTCCGGCACGTGGATGCCGGCGGCGATGGCGCGCTCCTTGGTGATGATCTTGTCATCGACGATCGGGTACAGGCTGCGCTTGTTGTACTTGAGCACGTAGTCTGCGTTGCGCCGATTGATCCCCATGATGCCCCGGGCCTCCAGGGCTTTCCAGGTCTTCCAGAGACCGAACATCAGGCGTCAGCCTTCTTGAGGAAAGCCTTGAAGCGCACCAGTTCGGTCAGGCGGTAACCGCGATAGCGACCCATGGCCAGCATGAAGCCCACCAGGATCAGCAGAATCGCCGGGAAGGTGAACACGAAGTACACCAGCTCAGGCACGCTCATGATCAGGTGCGCCAAAGAAGCGGCGAACAGCGTGCCGATCGCCACTTTCATCGCGTGGCCACCACCGCGCTCTTCCCAGGTGATCGACAGTCGTTCGATGGTCATGGTCAGAATCACCATCGGGAACAGCGCCACCGACAACCCGCGTTCTAGGCCGAGTTTGTGACTGAACAGGCTGATAGCCGCGATCAGCACCACCACGAAGGTCAGCACCACCGATAGCCTCGGCAGCATTTGTAGCTTCAAGTGCTCAAGGTAGGAGCGCAGCGACAGCCCCAACGTCGTGATGATCGTAAACAGCACGATGCCGAAACCGAGCTGGGTTTCCCGGAAGGCGAGGGCGATCAGCACCGGGGTAAAGGTGCCGAGTGTCTGAATGCCGATCAGGTTGCGCAGGATCAGGATCACCAGCACGCCGATCGGAATCATCACCATGATCATGAAGGTCTGCTGGGTTTCCAGCGGCAGGCCGTACAGCGAGTAGTCGAGGAAGTTGGCGTCGGAGTTTTCGTCGGTCAGCTTGGCCAGGCGAATGGCGTTCATTTCGCTGTTGTTCAGGCTGAAAGTGACGTTGGCTTTTTTGCCGCCATCGACGGTGATCAGGTTCTCGTCGCCGGTCCACCACAGCAAGCGGTCGGTGGGCAGGCCCTGTTCGCCGGTTTCCGGGTTGAAGTACAGCCAGTCAGTGCCGTTGAAGCTGCGCAACCAGAGTTCAGGCATTTGCGGCTGATCGGCTACCAGGCGAATGGTGTGGACCTTTTCCACCGGCACGTGGGCGATGGACAGTACCAGTTCGACGATTTTGGCTTTGTTCACGGTGGACGGATCGCCGGCCAGCAGCAGTTTTACGTTGTCGTCGTTGAGGTTGTTGACCCGCTTGATGGCTTCGCCGATGAAGGTTTCGACGTCAGCCGAGTGTTGGCGGATCGGCGCGAGCAGGGCTTCGGCGGCGATTTTTTCCGGGCCTTCGACGGCGATGCTGTCGCGGAAGGTCGGGCCTTTGACCTTGGATTTTTCGCCGCTGTAGCGCTTGGTCAGCACCAGTCGGTAATAAAGAGTCTGGTTGCCCTTGGCCCGACGCGCCGACCAGGTGACCTTGCGGTTACCGTCGACACGGTTCACCGCCACGCCGTAATTATTGGAAATGAAACTCTCGTTGAGGCTCACGTAGTCGCGGCTCAGCGGCGGCACGAACATCTGGATCTTGATCGGATCCTTGGCGTTGGCGACGAACTCGACCTTGGCGTCGATGTTCCACAAGTCGTCGGTAGCGTCTTCGGTCACCGGGATTCCGAGCACGAAAATCTGATAGGCCGTAACTGAAATGCCCAGCACCACCAGGATGGCGATCAGCAGTTTCAGATGGAGGGTAAGAGAGCGCATTGGAATTACTCTGCGGTATGTGCGTCGGTGGCGCAGGCGGGTTTGCCAGCAGCGTATTTAAGACTGGGGTCGACCAGCGCATCGAAGCGTTTGAGCGCTTCGGAGCCGATCAAGAGCGGGTATTGGAAGGCACTGCGGTCGGTCAAGTTCACTTCGATGCTGCGTAAAGCCGAACCCATGCAGATATCCAGCTCGATGACCGGACGGGCGGTGTATTTTTTGCCTTCTTCCGGGTCGTAGTCACCGGCCCGGCGCTTGATCTTGCTGACACGGGCCAGCGGTCGTTCGATCGGGTGCGAATGCGCGGCGTCGATAGCCAGATAGAAGCGCACCCAGGATTCGCCATTGCGTTTGAAACGTTTGATGTCGCGGGCACTCAACGAAGCAGTTTTCGCCCCCGTGTCGAGTTTGGCGGCGACTTCCAGATTGATGCCGTCCAGCGAAGCGTACTCATTGAGGCCGTACACAGTCTTTTCCCCTGCTGCAGCGAAACCCGGCAGGCCAAAAAGACAAAGGAATGTGGTGAAGGGCTTGAGTCTCATAAATCCTGGTGCGCAGCGGTCCGTTCTTCAATTCAAGGCCCTGGCATTGCTGCACAAGCTCCCTCGTATGCCTATCTGTTTTTCATGACAGGCAATGCAGATGACAAGCAAATGCGGGCGGCATTCTAGCACGGTGGGTTTATGGCGCCAGCGCTGGCCGACGGCTATAACTTGAGGGGTTGCTTCCTTATGGTGCAGCGTGGTTATTAGGCGATTGTCGACAATATCGAATTATCCTTTGACGTAAGCGGCCATATTCGCTAGTTTTTGCGGCATTGGTTTTCAAGGTGTCGACAATATGCTGGATCAACTCGATCCCCCGGTCACAGTTCAGGACGACTCGGAAACACTTTCCGAAAACGTCTTCCGACGTATTCAGGCGGCCATCGTCAAAGGCGAGATCGCCCCGGGCAGCAAGATCTCAGAGCCCGAGCTGGCGCGCACCTACGGCATCAGCCGCGGGCCGCTGCGTGAGGCCATTCACCGTCTGGAAGGCCAGCGCCTGCTGGTTCGCGTGCCGCACGTCGGGGCGCGGGTGGTATCGCTGAGCCACGCCGAACTGCTGGAACTCTACGAAATTCGCGAATCCCTGGAAGGCATGGCGTGCCGTCTGGCGGCTGAACGCATGACGGTCGAAGAAATCGACGAACTGCGTCGGGTGCTGGAAACCCATGAGCGCGATGCGGCGTTTCAGGCCGGTGTCGGTTACTACCAGCAGGAAGGCGATTTCGACTTTCATTACCGGATCATCCAGGGCAGCGGCAACCGCACCCTGACCCAGATGCTGTGCGGTGAGCTCTATCAGCTGGTGCGCATGTACCGCATCCAGTTTTCCACCACGCCCAATCGGCCGCGCCAGGCGTTTGCCGAACACCACCGAATTCTCGATGCCATCGCCGACCGTGACGGTGAGTTGGCCGAGTTGTTGATGCGCCGTCACATCGGCGCCTCCAAACGCAATATCGCCCGTCACTACCAGGACGGCGCTAACCCGACAGCCACTGAACGAGGTGAGTCATGAGTTCCAACAAGAGCACTCCAGGCCAGCGTTTCCGCGATGCGGTCGCCAGCGAACATCCGCTGCAAGTGGTCGGCACGATCAACGCCAACCACGCACTGCTCGCCAAGCGCGCCGGTTTCAAGGCTATTTACCTGTCGGGTGGCGGGGTGGCTGCCGGCTCCCTCGGCGTGCCGGACCTGGGAATTACCGGTCTGGATGACGTGCTGACCGACGTGCGCCGCATCACTGACGTCTGCGACTTGCCACTGCTGGTGGACGTGGACACCGGTTTCGGTTCCTCGGCGTTCAACGTTGCCCGTACCGTGAAGTCGATGATCAAGTTTGGCGCGGCGGCGATTCACATCGAAGACCAGGTCGGCGCCAAGCGCTGCGGTCATCGTCCTAATAAGGAGATCGTCTCGCTGCAGGAAATGGTCGACCGCATCAAAGCGGCCGTCGATGCCCGCACCGACGACAGCTTCGTGATCATGGCCCGCACCGACGCCCTGGCGGTGGAAGGTCTGGAGTCTGCACTGGATCGCGCCGCCGCATGCATCGAAGCCGGCGCCGACATGATCTTCCCGGAAGCCATCACCGAGCTTGAGATGTACAAGCTGTTCGCCAGCCGCGTGAAAGCGCCGATCCTGGCCAACATCACCGAGTTCGGCGCGACGCCGCTGTACACCACCGAGCAGCTCGCCGCCGCCGACGTGTCGCTGGTGCTGTACCCGCTGTCGGCGTTCCGCGCGATGAACAAAGCCGCGGAAAACGTCTACACCGCGATCCGCCGCGACGGCACGCAGCAGAACGTCATCGACACCATGCAGACGCGCATGGAGCTGTACGATCGCATCGATTACCACACCTTCGAGCAGAAGCTCGATGCGTTGTTCGCGGCGAAGAAATAAAGATCAAGAGATCGCAGCGAGGCTGCGATCTTTCGGCATCACAAAGAACCTGATGAAACACAATTTGCCGATTCCCTGACAAATTCAAGAAAACTGGAGACAGCAATGGCCGAAGCAAAAGTACTCAGTGGCGCCGGGCTCCGTGGCCAGGTTGCCGGGCAAACCGCACTGTCCACCGTGGGCCAGTCGGGCGCAGGCCTGACCTATCGCGGCTATGACGTTCGCGACCTGGCGGCTGACGCACAATTTGAAGAAGTGGCTTACCTGCTGCTATACGGCGAGCTGCCAACCAAAGCGCAACTTGCTGCCTACACCGAGAAACTGAGCAAGCTGCGTGACCTGCCGCAAGCGCTGAAAGAAGTGCTGGAACGCATCCCCGCCGACGCCCATCCGATGGACGTGATGCGCACCGGTTGCTCGTTTCTGGGCAACATCGAGCCGGAGAGCGACTTCTCCGAGCAACACGACAAAACCGACCGCCTGTTGGCCGCGTTCCCGGCGATCATGTGCTACTGGTATCGCTTCAGTCACGACGGTAAACGCATCAATTGCGTGACCGACGAAGCCTGCATCGGCGGCCATTTCCTGCACTTGTTGCACGACAAGAAGCCGAGCGAATTGCACGTCAAGGTGATGAACGTTTCGCTGATCCTCTACGCGGAACACGAGTTCAACGCCTCGACCTTCACCGCCCGCGTGTGTGCCTCGACCCTGTCGGATTTGTATTCCTGCATCACGGCGGCCATCGGCTCCCTGCGCGGCCCGTTGCACGGTGGCGCCAACGAAGCGGCGATGGAAATGATCGAGCGCTTCTCGTCGCCTGAAGAGGCGGTCGAGGGCACCCTCGGCATGCTGGCGCGCAAGGACAAGATCATGGGCTTCGGCCACGCGATCTATAAGGACAACGATCCGCGCAACGAGGTGATCAAGGCCTGGTCGAAAAAACTCTCCGACGAAGTGGGCGACACCGTGCTGTTCCCGGTGTCCGAAGCCATCGACAAGACCATGTGGGAGCAAAAGAAACTGTTCCCGAACGCCGACTTCTACCATGCGTCGACGTACCACTTCATGGGCATTCCGACCAAGTTGTTCACGCCGATCTTCGTCTGCTCGCGCCTGACTGGTTGGGCGGCGCATGTGTTCGAGCAACGTGCCAACAACCGCATCATCCGCCCGAGCGCCGAATACGTCGGCGTCGAACAGCGCAAGTTCGTGCCAATCGAACAACGCTGACCGGGAGGGCTACCGCGCTGGTTACTGAATGAACCGGGAACCAGTGTGGGAGCGGGCTTGCTCGCGAAGACGGACTGACATCCAACATTGATGTCGACTGACACACCGCTTTCGCGAGCAAGCCCGCTCCCACATTTGACCGTGTTCACTTCGGGAGCTGCGCCAGGCGCCCACCCTTTGAAACCACCGTGACCGAGTCCTGACGATGAACACTGAATTCCGCAAACCGCTGCCCGGCAGCCATCTGGATTATTTCGACGTCCGCGCGGCGGTCGATGCCATTCAGCCTGGCGCCTACGACACCCTGCCGTACACCTCCCGCGTGCTGGCGGAAAACCTTGTGCGTCGCTGCGACCCGGCCACGCTCACCGAATCCCTCAAGCAATTCATCGAGCGCAAACGCGATCTCGATTTCCCGTGGTTCCCGGCCCGCGTGGTGTGCCACGACATTCTTGGCCAGACCGCCCTGGTCGACCTCGCCGGCCTGCGCGACGCCATCGCCCTGCAAGGTGGCGACCCGGCGCAAGTGAACCCGGTGGTGCCGACTCAGTTGATCGTCGATCACTCCCTGGCCGTTGAACGTGGTGGCTTCGATCCCGAGGCGTTTGAAAAGAACCGCGCCATCGAAGACCGTCGCAACGAAGACCGTTTTCACTTCATCAACTGGACCAAAAAAGCCTTCAAGAACGTCGACGTGATTCCGCCGGGCAACGGGATCATGCACCAGATCAACCTGGAGAAAATGTCGCCGGTGATTCAGGTGCGTGACGGCGTGGCCTTCCCCGATACCTGCGTCGGCACCGACAGTCACACCCCGCACGTCGATGCGCTGGGCGTGATCGCCATTGGTGTTGGTGGTCTGGAAGCGGAAAGCGTGATGCTCGGTCGCGCATCGTGGATGCGTCTGCCGGAAAGCGTCGGTGTCGAACTCACTGGCAAGTTGCAACCGGGCATCACCGCCACCGACATGGTGCTGGCGCTGACCGAATACCTGCGCAAACAAAAAGTCGTCGGCGCGTGGCTGGAGTTTTTCGGTGAAGGGGCTTCTGCTCTGACCTTGGGCGACCGTGCGACCATTTCCAACATGGCCCCGGAATACGGCGCCACGGCGGCAATGTTCTACATCGACCAGCAGACCATCGACTACCTGAAACTCACCGGCCGTGAAGACGAGCAAGTGCAGTTGGTCGAGAATTACGCCAAGCAGACCGGCCTCTGGGCTGACAGCCTGAAAGGTGCGCAATACGAGCGCGGGTTGAGCTTCGACCTGTCTTCGGTGGTGCGCAACATGGCCGGCCCGAGCAACCCGCACGCTCGTGTCGCCACATCCGATCTCGCGGCGCAAGGCATCTCCGGCCAGTGGGATGACGTGCCGGGCCAGATGCCGGACGGCGCGGTGATCATCGCCGCCATCACCAGTTGCACCAACACCAGCAACCCACGCAACGTCATTGCCGCAGGCCTGCTGGCGCGCAACGCCAACAAGCTCGGGCTGAGCCGCAAGCCATGGGTCAAATCCTCGCTGGCGCCGGGTTCGAAAACCGTGGCGCTGTATCTGGATGAAGCCGGGCTGACTAAAGAGTTGGAGCAACTCGGCTTCGGCGTCGTGGCCTTCGCCTGCACCACGTGCAACGGCATGTCCGGCGCGCTGGACCCGGTGATCCAGCAAGAAATCATCGACCGTGATCTGTACGCGACGGCCGTGCTGTCCGGTAACCGCAACTTCGACGGGCGGATTCACCCATACGCCAAAAACGCGTTCTTGGCTTCGCCGCCATTGGTGGTCGCTTACGCCATCGCCGGGACCATTCGTTTCGACATCGAAAAAGATGTGCTGGGCCTGGACGCGAACGGCAAGGAAATCCGCCTGAAAGACATCTGGCCGAGCGACGAAGAAATCGACGCGGTGGTCAAGGCATCGGTGAAACCGGAGCAGTTCCGCCAGGTGTACATCCCGATGTTCGCCATCCACGAAGACACTGGTCCGAAGGTTACGCCGCTGTATGACTGGCGCGAAATGAGCACCTACATCCGTCGTCCGCCGTACTGGGAAGGCGCGCTGGCCGGCGCTCGTCCGCTCAAAGGCATGCGCCCGCTGGCGGTGCTGCCGGACAACATCACCACCGATCACCTGTCGCCTTCCAACGCGATCATGCTCGACAGCGCCGCCGGTGAATACCTGGCGAAAATGGGCTTGCCGGAAGAAGACTTCAACTCCTACGCCACCCACCGCGGCGACCACTTGACTGCGCAGCGCGCGACGTTCGCCAACCCGAAACTGTTCAATGAAATGGTTCAGGAGAACGGCAAGGTCAAGCAGGGTTCCCTGGCGCGAGTCGAGCCGGAAGGCCAGGTCATGCGCATGTGGGAAGCCATCGAAACCTACATGGAACGCAAGCAGCCGCTGATCATCATCGCCGGCGCCGACTACGGTCAGGGTTCGTCCCGTGACTGGGCGGCCAAAGGCGTACGTCTGGCGGGTGTGGAAGCGATCGCCGCTGAAGGTTTCGAGCGCATCCACCGTACCAACCTGGTGGGCATGGGCGTGTTGCCGCTGGAGTTCAAACCGGGCACCGACCGTCACACCCTGGCCATCGACGGCAGCGAAACCTACGACGTGATCGGCGACCGCACCCCGCGTGCGACGCTGACGCTGGTGATCAATCGCAAGAATGGCGAACGCGTCGAAGTGCCGGTGACCTGCCGTCTCGACACCGCCGAAGAAGTGTCGATCTACGAGGCCGGCGGCGTGTTGCAGCGTTTCGCTCAGGACTTCCTCGAAGAATCGGCGGTCGCCGTTTAACACACGATATGCGGACACGGGATTTCAGGCCCGTGTCTGTCTATCTATAAGGAGCACCAATGGCTCACGCACCTCAGATCAAAATCCCCGCCACCTACATGCGCGGCGGCACCAGCAAAGGCGTGTTCTTCAGCCTGAAAGACCTGCCTGAAGCGGCACAGATTCCCGGCCCGGCTCGCGATGCGTTATTGCTGCGAGTGATCGGCAGTCCCGACCCATACGACAAGCAAATCGATGGCATGGGCGGTGCGACGTCCAGCACCAGCAAAACCGTGATCCTGTCGAAAAGCATCAAGGCCGATCATGACGTCGATTACCTGTTCGGTCAGGTCTCCATCGACAAGCCTTTCGTCGATTGGAGCGGCAACTGCGGCAACCTGTCGGCGGCGGTCGGTTCGTTCGCCATCAGTAATGGCCTGGTGGATGCCAGCCGCATTCCACACAACGGTGTGGCGGTGGTGCGCGTGTGGCAGGCCAACATCGGCAAGACCATCATCGCCCACGTGCCGATCACCAACGGTGAGGTCCAGGAAACCGGCGATTTCGAACTCGACGGCGTGACCTTTCCGGCGGCCGAAGTGCAGCTCGAATTCATGGACCCTGCGGCGGAAGAAGAGGGTGGCGGTGGTTCGATGTTCCCCACCGGCAATCTGGTGGATGACCTCGAAGTGCCGGGCGTCGGTACGCTCAGGGCGACCTTGATCAACGCCGGCATTCCGACCATTTTCATCAATGCCGAAGACATCGGCTACACCGGCACCGAATTGCAGGGCGCCATCAATGGCGACCTGAAGGCCCTGGCGATGTTCGAAACCATCCGCGCTTACGGCGCGTTGCGCATGGGGTTGATTCAGCACCTGGACGAAGCGGCCAAGCGTCAACACACCCCGAAGGTGGCGTTCGTCGCCAAGCCGGCGGATTACATTGCGTCCAGCGGCAAGGCGATTGCGGCCACCGACATTGACTTGCTGGTGCGTGCGCTGTCCATGGGCAAACTGCACCACGCGATGATGGGCACGGCGGCAGTGGCCATCGGCACGGCGGCGGCGATTTCCGGCACGTTGGTGAATCTGGCGGCAGGTGGCATCGAACGCAACGCGGTGCGCTTCGGTCATCCCTCCGGTACCTTGCGCGTGGGCGCCGAGGCCAGCCAGGTCAACGGTGAATGGACTGTGAACAAAGCCATCATGAGCCGCAGTGCGCGGGTGTTGATGGAAGGTTATGTTCGCGTGCCGGGGGATTCTTTCTAACCCCGACACTGAACCAATGTGGGAGCGGGCTTGCTCGCGAAGGCGGTGTATCAGGCAATATTGATTTCGACTGACGCTCCCTCTTCGCGAGCAAGCCCGCTCCCACAGTTAATTGCATTTCAATAACAAGAATGGCGTCACCAACTAAGATTGATCCTGAACCGAGGTCCCATCAGCGAACCACTGACCGAGTGAATCGAACATGAGCGCCAACGTCGACCTGAACAACCGCCCCGACTACGACACGGTCCTGCAGGACATCGCCGACTACGTCCTCAACTTCAAAATCGAATCGCCAGAGGCGCTGGATACCGCCCGCAATTGCCTGATGGACACCCTCGGCTGCGGTCTGCTGGCCCTGCGTTTTCCCGAATGCACCAAACACCTGGGACCTATCGTCGAAGGCACTGTCGTTCCCTTCGGTGCTCGCGTGCCGGGCACCAGTTATCGTCTTGATCCGGTCAAAGCCGCTTGGGATATCGGTTGCATCGTCCGCTGGCTCGATTACAACGACACCTGGCTCGCCGCCGAATGGGGTCATCCGTCCGATAACCTCGGCGCCATTCTTGCGGTGGCCGACCATCTGTCGCAAAAACACCTGGCCAATGGCGACGCACCGCTGACCCTTCGCGTGGTGTTGGAAGCGATGATCATGGCTCACGAGATTCAAGGCGTGATTGCCCTGGAAAACTCATTCAACCGCGTCGGCATCGACCACGTCATCCTGGTGAAAGTCGCCTCGACCGCCGTCACCGCCAAGCTCATGGGCGCCAATCGCGAGCAACTGCTATCGGCGTTGTCCCATGCCTTTGCCGATGGCCAGGCGTTGCGCACTTACCGGCATGCGCCAAATGCCGGGTCGCGCAAATCCTGGGCGGCAGGGGACGCGTCCAGCCGTGGTGTGCGTCTGGCGGACATTGCGATGCGTGGGGAGATGGGTGTTCCCGGTGTACTGACCGCCAAACAATGGGGGTTCTACGACGTACTGTTCAGCCACACCAACAATGACATGGCGCTCAAACCTGAAGACAAACGTGCCTTCAGCTTTTCCCGGCCGTTCGGCAGCTACGTGATGGAAAACGTGCTGTTCAAGATCAGCTTTCCCGCCGAGTTTCACGCGCAAACCGCCTGCGAGGCTGCCGTTACCCTGCATCCATTGGTCAGGAACCGTCTGCACGAAATCGACAGGATCGTCATCACCACCCACGAATCGGCGATCCGCATCATCTCCAAGGTCGGCCCGCTGGCCAACGCTGCGGACCGCGACCACTGCATCCAGTACATGACCGCCGTACCCCTGGTGTTCGGTAATCTGGTGGCCGAGCAATACGAAGACGACTTCCATGCCGTGCATCCCATTATTGATGTGCTGCGCGACAAAATGGTCATCGTCGAAGACCCGCGCTTCACTCGCGAATATCTGGAGCCGGACAAACGGTCCATCGCCAATGCGGTGCAGGTGTTTTTCAAGGATGGCTCCAGCACCGAGAACGTGGTGGTGGAGTATCCGATCGGCCATCGCCGTCGTCGCACCGATGGTATTCCGCTGCTGGAAGATAAATTCAAGGCCAATCTGGCGACGCGATTCACGGCTCAGCGCAGTGCCGAGATCTTTGCGTTGTGCAAGGACCAGGCGCGGCTTGAGGAGACGGCGGTGAATCGGTTTGTGGATTTGTTTGTGATCTAGGAGACCGAGTTATCGTTCTTCGCGAGCAAGCCCGCTCCCACATTTGATCTTTGTCGTACACAAAATCTGTGTTCGCTGAAGATCAAATGTGGGAGCGGGCTTGCTCGCGAAGGCGGCCTGACAGGCGCTAAAGAACTACTTGAAACGTCGCTCCACACCTTTCTCTACTAAAATCTTCGCCGAAATCTCTTCCACGGAGAAATGCGTGGAATTGATGTGGGCAATGTTCTCGCGACGAAACAGATTCTCCACCTCGCGCACTTCGAATTCGCACTGGGCGTAGCTCGAATAGCGGCTGTTGGGCTTGCGCTCATTGCGGATGGCTGTAAGCCGGTCCGGGTCGATGGTCAGGCCGAACAGCTTGTGATGATGGGCGCGCAGGGCGGTTGGCAGTTGCAGGCGCTCCATGTCGTCTTCGGTCAGCGGATAGTTGGCCGCACGGATGCCGAATTGCATGGCCATGTACAGGCACGTCGGCGTCTTACCACATCGCGACACGCCCACTAGTATCAGGTCGGCCTTGTCGTAATAGTGCGTGCGGGCGCCATCGTCGTTGTCGAGGGCGAAGTTCACCGCCTCGATGCGCTCCATGTAATTGGAGTTGCCACCAATGGAATGGGATTTGCCGACGGTGTAGGAAGAATGCTCGGTCAGTTCCTGTTCCAGCGGGGCCAGGAAGGTCGAGAAAATGTCAATCATGAAACCATTCGAGGTTGCGAGGATCTCACGAATGTCCTGATTGACAATAGTGTCGAAAATAATCGGACGAAAACCATCGTTTTCGGCGGCTTTGTTGATTTGTTGTACCATGGCCCGCGCTTTATCCGCGTTGTCGATGTAGGGCCGCGTGATTTTGCTGAAGGTAATGTTTTCGAACTGCGCCAACAGGCTTTGACCGAGGGTTTCGGCCGTAATGCCCGTGCCATCGGAGATAAAGAAAGCAGATCGTTTCATTTGCACCTTGGGCCTTAAGCTAGTGACGATTCTTGGATATAGTAGGCGCGATTTGTCGGCCGCCAGTGGCCTGCATTCTCACTTATTTTCCAGGTCCAGGCCATACAGCCGGCAAATGCTCCCCCGAGTCGCCGGCTTCTGAGCTTTTCCAACACAGTTAGTGGAGAGATCACCTTGGTAGAGTACGTAGTTTCCCTCGATAAGCTCGGCGTCCATGATGTAGAGCATGTGGGGGGCAAGAACGCATCCCTGGGCGAGATGATCAGTAACCTTGCAGGTGCCGGTGTATCGGTGCCCGGTGGCTTTGCCACGACAGCTCAGGCATATCGCGATTTCCTGGAACTGAGCGGTCTGAACGACCAGATCCACGCCGCCCTCGACGCGCTCGATGTCGACGATGTCAACGCCCTGGCCAAAACCGGTGCCCAGATCCGTCAATGGATCATGGAAGCCGAATTCCCCGAGAAGCTCAACGCCGAGATCCGCACCGCGTTCGCCACGCTGTCGGCCGGCAACCCTGACATGGCCGTTGCCGTGCGCTCTTCCGCTACCGCCGAAGACTTGCCGGACGCTTCCTTCGCCGGTCAGCAAGAAACCTTCCTGAACATCCGTGGTGTCGAAAACGTTATTCGCGCCGCCAAAGAGGTGTTCGCTTCCCTCTTCAACGACCGTGCGATTTCCTACCGCGTCCACCAGGGCTTCGACCACAAGCTGGTTGCCCTGTCGGCCGGCGTGCAGCGCATGGTCCGCTCCGAAACCGGCACCGCCGGCGTGATGTTCACCCTCGATACCGAATCGGGTTTCCGTGACGTGGTGTTCATCACCGGCGCTTACGGCCTGGGTGAAACCGTCGTACAAGGCGCGGTGAACCCGGATGAATTCTATGTCCACAAAGGCACGCTGGAAGCCGGTCGTCCGGCTATCCTGCGTCGCAACCTGGGCAGCAAAGCCATCAAGATGATCTACGGCGAAGTGGCCACGGCCGGTAAATCGGTCAAGACCATCGACGTGGACAAGGCTGATCGCGCACGTTTCTGCCTGAGCGACGCCGAAGTCAGCGAGCTGGCCAAGCAAGCGATGATCATCGAAAAGCACTACAAGTGCCCGATGGACATCGAATGGGCCAAAGACGGTGACGACGGCAAGCTCTACATCGTTCAGGCCCGTCCTGAAACCGTGAAGAGCCGCACTTCGGCCAATGTCATGGAACGTTACCTGTTGAAAGAAACCGGCACCGTGCTGGTGGAAGGTCGCGCCATCGGCCAGCGCATCGGCGCCGGCAAGGTGCGGATCATCAAGGACGTGTCCGAGATGGACAAAGTCCAGCCGGGCGACGTTCTGGTTTCCGACATGACCGACCCGGACTGGGAACCGGTCATGAAGCGCGCCAGCGCCATCGTCACCAATCGTGGCGGCCGTACCTGCCACGCGGCGATCATCGCTCGCGAGCTGGGTATCCCGGCCGTGGTCGGTTGCGGCAACGCCACTCAGCTGTTGAAAGACGGCCAGGGTGTGACCGTTTCTTGCGCTGAAGGCGACACCGGTTACATCTTCGAAGGCGAACTGGGCTTCGACATCAAGAAAAACTCCGTGGATGCCATGCCGGATCTGCCGTTCAAGATCATGATGAACGTCGGCAACCCGGACCGCGCCTTCGACTTCGCGCAACTGCCGAACGCCGGTGTGGGCCTGGCCCGTCTGGAATTCATCATCAACCGCATGATCGGTGTGCACCCGAAAGCGCTGTTGAACTACGACGGCTTGCCGCAAGAAATCAAGGACAGCGTCGACAAGCGCATCGCCGGTTACAACGACCCGGTCGGCTTCTATGTCGAGAAACTGGTCGAGGGCATCAGTACCCTGGCTGCAGCGTTCTGGCCGAAAAAGGTCATCGTGCGTCTGTCGGACTTCAAGTCCAACGAATACGCGAACCTGATCGGCGGCAAACTCTACGAGCCGGAAGAAGAGAACCCGATGCTGGGCTTCCGTGGTGCTTCGCGTTACATCAGCGAATCGTTCCGTGACTGCTTCGAGCTCGAGTGCCGCGCCCTCAAGCGCGTGCGCAACGAGATGGGCCTGACCAACGTCGAAATCATGGTGCCGTTCGTTCGGACCCTGGGCGAAGCGAGCCAGGTGGTCGATCTGCTGGCCGAAAACGGTCTGGCCCGTGGCGAAAACGGTCTGCGCGTGATCATGATGTGCGAACTGCCGTCCAACGCGATCCTGGCTGAAGAGTTCCTCGAGTTCTTCGATGGCTTCTCCATCGGCTCCAACGACCTGACTCAGCTGACACTGGGCCTGGACCGTGACTCCGGAATCATCGCGCACCTGTTCGACGAGCGTAATCCTGCGGTCAAGAAGCTGCTGGCCAATGCTATTCAGGCCTGCAACAAGGCTGGCAAATACATCGGCATCTGCGGTCAGGGGCCTTCGGACCACCCGGATCTGGCCAAGTGGCTGATGGAGCAGGGCATTGAAAGCGTTTCGCTGAACCCCGATTCCGTACTGGAAACCTGGTTCTTCCTGGCTGAAGGTCAGGCTTCGGTCTGATTCGTGAATGAAGCCTCGGTCCAGTGTTAGTGTGGGTCGAGGCTTTAAGACTCAAGTAGGGCGGGCTCCATCTGGATGCCGCCCTTTTTTGTGCAAGAGCATTATGCAAAGCAGCAGCAACCTATTTCCTGTCGCCCTGATCAGCGCCGAACGGCGCGGTGATTTGAGCGAAGACGTCTATCGTTTGAAACCCGGCAACAGCCCCGACGGCACCGTCGAACTGGCTGTGACACGCCTGGGGCTGGCCGATGAGCCGGCGGTGCGTGGCGTGCCGGTGATTCTGTTGCACGGCAGCTTTTCCAATCGACGATTCTGGTTCTCTCCCAAAGGTCTGGGGTTGGGGGCTTATCTGACGCGTCTGGGGTTCGATGTGTGGATTCCGGAAATGCGCGGTCATGGGCTTTCTCAGCGCAATCAGGATTATCGTAAAAACCGCGTCGCCGACTACGCGCGTTACGATTTGCCGGCCATTGGCGCGTTCGTGCGCGAACAAAGCGGCCAGGTCCCACACTGGATCGGTCACTCGCTGGGTGGTATTACGCTGGCGGCGGCGCTGGGTGGGGAATACATCGGCGAGCCTGTCGTCGCGTCTGCGGCGTTTTTTGGCACTCAGGTCAGCCGCACCTACTGGCCGTTGAAGTTTCCGCCGGTGGAGTGGAGCGGGCGCTTCATTCTCAAGCGCTTTGCCCAACTGTCAGGTTCACGGCTCAAGCGCGGCCCGGAGGACGAGCCAATTGGCCTGGCCCTGGAAAGCATGCGCTGGTACGGGCTGTTCGGCCGTTTTGGCGATGCCGACAAGGACTGGTGGGCAGGTTTGGCCGAGGTTCAGTTGCCAGTGCTGGCCGTGAGCGCCGCGGGCGATCATCAGGACCCGACTTGGGCCTGCCGCAAGCTGTTCGATCAGGTTGGCTCCGAGCACAAGCAATTCATCACCCTTGGCCGCGAGCAAGGCTTTGGCGATAATTTCGGTCATGTGGAAATGCTTGTCAGCAAGGCTGCGCAGACTGAAGTCTGGCCGTTGGTGGCGCGTTGGCTGGCGGATCAACAGACGCCATTGCTGGGTGGAAAGCCGGATTTGGCCGCGGCAGTTTGAGCCTGATGCTCTAACAAGGGCATTTCGCTCGGAACGGCTTGCGGCTAAGATATGACGCATTAAGCGGTTCTGGTCACTTTTGGTGATTGACTCGATCGGCGCGTTTGCAGCCGTTCAGCCTTGGCCCGCGTATGCTGCCTATTCGATTGTCTTCCTTCTTACAGGAGTTTCTCGATGAACCATTACATCACGCCTGATCTGTGCGACGCCTACCCGGAGCTGGTGCAGGTGCTGGAACCGATGTTCAGCAATTTCGGTGGCCGTGATTCTTTCGGTGGCGAAATCGTGACCATTAAATGTTTCGAAGATAATTCGCTGGTCAAGGAGCAAGTCGCGCTCAAGGGTAACGGTAAAGTGCTGGTTGTCGACGGTGGCGGTTCCCTGCGCCGCGCGCTGTTGGGCGACCTGCTGGCCGAGAAAGCCGCCAATAACGGGTGGGAAGGGCTGGTGATCTACGGTTGCATCCGTGACGTCGACGTCATCGCGCAAACTGATCTGGGGGTTCAGGCCCTGGCCAGTCACCCGATGAAAACCGACCGGCGCGGTGTTGGTGAGCTCAATATTGCCGTGACCTTCGCGGGTGTGACCTTCCACCCGGGTCACTATGTTTATGCGGACAACAACGGCGTGATCATTTCGCCAAGCCCGCTGAAGATGCCTGAATAAAGCGCGTTTCAATAAAGGGGTGAGGATGTTCGAGGAAGAAAACGCGCAGTGGGGGCTGGTGCATGCCCTCGTGCTGGACGGTAAAGGCGGTGCGCGTTCGATAGCCCGGACTGAACTCGATGACTTGCAGTTGCAGGCCCATGAAAGCCTGTGGTTGCACTGGGATCGTAGTCATCCGCAAACCCAGACCTGGCTGCGTAAATACAGTGGTCTGAGTGAATTTAGTTGCGACTTGTTGCTGGAAGAGAACACCCGGCCGCGCCTTTTGCCGCTGCCGGACTCCGAGCTGTTGCTGTTTCTGCGCGGGATCAACCTCAATCCAGGTGCCGAGCCGGAAGACATGGTCTCTGTGCGGATCTTCGGTTCGGCCCAGCGGGTGATCTCCCTGCGTCTGCGGCCGTTACGCGCCACCGATGAGTTGCTGGTGCAACTGGCCGAAGGAAAAGGGCCGAGAACCGCTTCCGAACTGATCCTTTATATGGCGCAATACCTCACTAACAAAGTGCAGGATCTGGTCGGCTGCCTCTCGGAAATCGTCGATGAGGAAGAAGAAAAGCTGGATACCGACGAACGGTATACACCGGAGCATGGGGCTGTTTTGCAGATCCGTCGCAGGGCGGCCGCACTGAAACGTTTTCTGGCACCGCAGCGGGATATTTTCGGTCAGCTGACGCGGATAAAACTGCCATGGTTCGTCGAAGACGATGGCGATTACTGGAACGAATTGAACAACAGCCTGACCCGTTATCTCGAGGAGCTGGAATTGACCCGGGAGCGCGTGGGGCTGGTCCTGGAGGCCGAAGACCGGCGTCTGAGCGTGCGTATGAATCGCACGATGTACCGCTTCGGGATCATCACCGGAATCTTTTTGCCGATGAGTTTTCTGACCGGTCTTTTGGGTATCAATGTTGGCGGTATTCCGTTCTCCACCAGCCCTTATGGCTTCCTGATCGCCTGCTTGCTGGCAGGCTCGGTAGCGCTGGGGCAGTGGTGGTTATTCCGACGTTTGCGCTGGTTCTGATGATGAGTCATGTGACCCGACCAAATTTAACCGCGTCTTTCACAGATATTACGAGAGGTGCGTATGCACGATCCGTTTGAACAGTCTTTGCGTGACATGCTCAAAGCTTCGCCGTCCAGCCGTGACGACGATGCCTGCCTGGGCCGCGTGCTGAAAACCGCCAACCGCCAGGTCGGTGCCGGCGATCTGTTCAGCCTGCTGGGCCGCTGGTTGCCCGCGCTGATGATCGCCCTGAATAACGGATCGGCCCATATCTCGCCGGTTTCCCGTCTTCGTAAACCTACCGCTCGCACTGCTGATAAGGCTGATTGAATATGGAACTTGATCTCTGGACTCAGAGCCTCGTCACTGCAATGACTGCGTTATGGACCAAGGTTGCAAACTTCATTCCGAACCTGTTTGGCGCACTGGTTGTGCTGCTGCTGGGTTTTGTCGTGGCCAAACTGCTGGACACGCTGCTCTCCAAATTGCTTGCCAAACTGGGCCTCGATCGCTTGATGGGCGGCACCGGGCTGACCAAGTTGCTGTCCCGCGCCGGCCTTCAGGTGCCTATCTCGACATTGATCGGCAAGATCGTTTATTGGTTCGTTCTGCTGATTTTTCTGGTTTCTGCCGCAGAATCCCTTGGACTTGAGCGAGTTTCGGCTACGCTGGACATGTTGGCGCTGTATTTGCCGAAAGTATTTGGCGCTGCGCTGGTGCTGCTGGTAGGTGTCTTGCTGGCGCAACTGGCCAATGGGCTGGTGCGTGGCGCGGCAGAAGGTGTAGGGCTTGATTACGCCGCGGGCCTGGGGCGAATTGCCCAGGGCTTGGTGATCATCATCAGTATTTCGGTTGCGATCAGCCAGTTGGAGGTCAAGACTGACCTGCTAAACCATGTGATCGTGATCGTCCTGATTACCGTTGGTCTGGCGGTTGCGTTGGCCATGGGGTTGGGAAGCCGGGAAATTGCCGGGCAGATTCTTGCGGGAATCTATGTGCGTGAGTTGTATCAGGTTGGGCAACAAGTGCGAGTTGGCGAGGTCGAAGGTCAGATCGAAGAGATCGGCACGGTTAAAACCACCGTGCTGACCGACGAGGGTGAGCTAGTCTCTCTCTCGAATCGGATTCTCTTGGAGCAGCATGTGAGTAGCCGCTAACCCGGCAAATCCTGCTAATGTATGCCGCCGCAAAAATGCCCTGAAGGGCTGCGGCGGACATTGACCTGACTGTCGGCCAGACTTGTTTTGAATAAAGCTCAATCGCTCTCCACGCGCTACGACCCCCGCGAGCTCTCTGATGAGGAGTTGGTCGCGCGCTCGCATACCGAGCTGTTTCACGTAACACGCGCTTATGAAGAACTGATGCGGCGTTACCAGCGAACATTATTTAACGTTTGTGCACGGTATCTTGGGAACGATCGTGATGCAGACGATGTCTGTCAGGAAGTGATGTTGAAGGTGCTGTACGGCCTGAAGAACTTCGAGGGGAAATCGAAGTTCAAGACATGGCTATATAGCATCACGTACAACGAGTGCATCACGCAGTATCGGAAGGAACGGCGAAAGCGTCGCTTGATGGACGCTTTGAGTCTGGACCCCCTCGAGGAAGCGTCTGAAGAAAAGACGCCGAAACCCGAGGAGAAGGGCGGGCTTGATCGCTGGCTGGTGTATGTGAACCCGATCGACCGTGAAATTCTGGTGCTACGATTTGTCGCAGAGCTGGAATTTCAGGAGATCGCAGACATAATGCACATGGGTTTGAGTGCAACAAAAATGCGTTACAAACGCGCTCTAGACAAATTGCGTGAGAAATTTGCAGGCATTGCTGAAACTTAGTTCGGCGCAAATATCTCTTACGTGTAGGCAAGTTCTGATAGACTTGCCGCCGAGTTGTCCCCCGGTTTGCGGGACTGCTTCACAATCACCAGATGGGGATTTAACGGATGAAACTGAAAAACACCTTGGGCTTGGCCATTGGTTCTCTTATTGCTGCCACTTCGTTCGGCGCTCTGGCACAAGGCCAAGGCGCAGTTGAAATCGAAGGCTTCGCTAAGAAAGAACAATTCGACAGCGCTCGTAACTTCAAGAACAACGGCAACCTGTTCGGCGGTTCGATCGGTTACTTCCTGACCGACGACGTTGAACTGCGTCTGGCCTATGACGAAGTGCACAACGCACGTGCCGAAGACGGCCGTAACATCAAGGGCTCCAACACTGCTCTGGATGCTCTGTACCACTTCAACAACCCGGGCGACATGCTGCGTCCGTACGTATCGGCTGGCTTCTCCGACCAGAGCATCGGTCAGAACGGCTCCGGTGGTCGTAACGGTTCCACCTTCGCCAACGTTGGCGGCGGTGCCAAGCTGTACTTCACCGACAACTTCTACGCCCGTGCCGGCGTTGAAGCTCAGTACAACATCGACCAGGGCGACACCGAGTGGGCTCCTAGCGTTGGTATCGGTGTGAACTTCGGTGGCGGCTCCAAGCCTGCTGCTGCTCCAGTTCCAGCACCAGCTGAAGTCTGCGCCGACAGCGACAACGATGGCGTTTGCGACAACGTTGACAAGTGCCCGGACACCCCAGCCAACGTAACTGTTGACGCTGATGGCTGCCCAGCAGTTGCTGAAGTTGTTCGTGTTGAGCTGGACGTGAAATTCGACTTCGACAAGTCGGTAGTCAAGCCTAACAGCTACGGCGACATCAAAAACCTGGCTGACTTCATGAAGCAGTACCCATCCACCACTACTACTGTTGAAGGTCACACTGACTCCGTCGGTCCTGACGCTTACAACCAGAAACTGTCCGAGCGTCGTGCAAACGCTGTTAAGCAAGTTCTGACCAACCAGTACGGTGTTGAATCGTCCCGCGTTCAGTCTGTTGGCTACGGCGAATCCCGCCCAGTTGCTGACAACAAAACTGACGCTGGTCGCGCTGTAAACCGTCGCGTAGAAGCGCAGGTTGAAGCTAGCGCTAAGTAATTAGCTCGCAGCTCAGGAAAAGCCCGGCTTAGGCCGGGCTTTTCTTTGTCTGCGATTTGGGTTTCAGAGTTGGTTGTGCGCGGCTTCTAAAAGATCGCAGCCTGCGGCAGCTCCTACATGGATTTGGCATTTATCTCTGTAGGAGTTTCCGCAGGCTGCGATCTGTTAATCCCTACAAGGATGAACACCGAGCCAGTGCAGGAACTGCCGCAGGCTGCGATCTTTTGATTTCATCGCAGGCCGCCACAGCACCGATCACCAGAATCGCCGGGCTTTTGAGCTGGAAGTCGCAGGCATCGTCTTCCATGGCTGCCAAGTCGCTGCGACATTCCCGTTGGTGCGGCAGGGAAGCATTTTCGATCATCGCCACAGGCGTATCGGCAGCCATTCCGCCGGCCAGCAGTTGCTCGCGAATTTCACTGAGCTTTGCCACGCCCATGTAGATCACCAGTGTGGTGCCTCCTTGAGCCAGGGCCTGCCAGTTCAGGCTGCTGTTATCCTGAGTGTGCGCCGTGACCAGTGTCACACCACGCGCGACACCTCTCAGCGTCAGCGGAATATCGCATTGGGTCGCACCGGCAAGACCCGCGGTGATGCCATTGACCAGCTCAACCTCGACGCCACGCTCACGTAGCCACTGCGCTTCTTCACCGCCGCGGCCGAAGATGCACGGATCGCCACCCTTGAGCCGCACCACGCATTTGCCGTGGCGGGTATAACGCAACATCAGACGATGAATGAAGGCTTGAGGCGTGGAGCGACAACCACCGCGCTTGCCCACAGGAATAATTCGAGCAGTCGGGCAATGCTCCAGCACCGCGTCATTGACCAGATCGTCGATCAACACCACGTCCGCTTCGCGCAACGCTCGAACCGCCTTGAGGGTCAGCAATTCAGGGTCGCCAGGACCCGCACCCACCAGCCAGACTTTTGCGCTCATAGTGTTTTCCTCACGAGATGACGGCGACTGGCTGCGCAGTGGCGGCCAGCAAACGCTTGATTTCCGGGACGCAGGAGCCGCATTGCGTGCCACAACCCAATTCTTGTTTCAAACCCTGCAAATCCAGACCACGGCTGATGCCAGCACAGACCGCGTTCTGGCTGACGTTCATGCAGTTGCACAGGGTTTTGGTACCCGATGCCGGACCGCCAGCGCTGCCCGGTGGCGCACTCAAAGGCGCCAGCAGCCAACGGCGTAGTTGTTCGTCGGCGCGACCTTCGAGCCACAGGCTTTGCAGCCAGTGTTGAGCGAGGGTTTCACCGGCCAGGCGAATCGCGGTGATCCGACCGTTCTCGATCCGTACCCGCTTGCCGATCGAGCGCTGAGGATCGTCGTAGGCCAATACCGGGCCTTCGTTGAGCCCCAGGCATTGATCGATATCACGCAACAGCTGCGACTCTGGCGCGGTGGCGCTGGCGGCGCGTATCAGCAGTGCAGGGCGCTCACGGCCGGTAAGGCTGAGGCTTGCGTAGGAAAACGCCTCGCAGAGAGGTCGTAGCGTCTCCAAGTGCTGTTGAACATCGCCCTCTATCAGAGCGAAAAGCTGCCAAGGCAATTGCACTGGCTCGAGTCGTACGCCGCTGTGTTTGAGTTCCGGTTGCTTCGACAACGGGTCGAAGGCGGGAAGGGTGAGGGTATTCACACCGCCCTTGAGAAAGCGGTCGCCCCAGTGCATCGGCAGAAACGCCTGGCCCGGACGTACGCTGTCATCGCTGCTGACCGGCACGATCACCGAGCCCCGGCGACTTTTCAGATTGATCAAATCGCCCGGTTGCAGGCGATGCCGGCGCAGTTCATCCGGGTGCAGGCTCAACATGGCTTCGCTGACATGGCCAAACAGCTGCGCGGCGGTGCCGGTGCGGCTCATGCCGTGCCATTGATCGCGCAGGCGGCCGGTAATCAGGGTCAGCGGGAAGCGCGCGTCGCGTTGCTCCTTGGCGGCGCGATACGGGTCGGTGACGAACTGTGCACGCCCGCTGGCGGTCGGGAAAACTCCGTCGAGGTACAGCCGCGCCGTGCCTTCGCGGGCACCGGCGGGGAAGGGCCATTGCTGCGGACCGAGCTGGTCGATCAATTCATGACTGATCCCGGACAGGTCGAGGTCGCGGCCGCGAGTCAGGTGTTTGTATTCGTCGAAGACCTGCGCCGGGGTTTCAAAGGCAAACAGACTGGTTGCTCCAGGGCGCAGATGTTTTTCCAGGCGCTGTGCGAAATCCACGGTGATCGCCCAGTCGGGCCGTGCTTCACCGGGTGCGCCGATGGCCTGACGGACGTGGGAAATGCGCCGTTCGGAGTTGGTGACCGTGCCGTCCTTTTCACCCCAACTGGCGGCGGGCAACAGCAGGTCGGCGAACGCGGCGGTTTCGGTGGTGCGAAAGGCTTCCTGCAACACCACGAACGGGCAGGCTTGCAGTGCCGCGCGTACAGCGGTTTGATCCGGCAGCGATTGGGCAGGGTTGGTGCAGGCGATCCACAGGGCTTTGATCTTGCCGCTGCGCATCTGCTCGAACAGTTCGATGGCCGTCAGCCCGGTGTTCGCGGGCAGTTGATCAACGCCCCAGTAGTCGGCCACTTGTGCGCGGTGTTCGGCATTGGCCGCTTCGCGATGGCCTGGCAGCAGGTTCGACAAACTGCCGGTTTCCCGGCCGCCCATGGCATTCGGCTGACCCGTCAGCGAGAAAGGTCCTGCACCGGGCCGGCTGATTTGCCCGGTGGCCAGATGCAGGTTGATCAACGCGCTGTTCTTCGCGCTACCGGCGGTGGACTGATTCAGTCCCATGCACCACAGCGACAGAAAGCTCGGTGAAGTACCCACCCATTCCGCGCATTGATACAGTTGCTCGACGCTGATGCCACAGAGTTGCGAAACCATTGTCGGGGTGTAATCACGCACCAGGTTTTTCAGCTCGGCCAGGCCATCGGTGTGGGCCTTGATGAAGTCGCGGTCGACCCAGTCTTCCCACAGCAACAGGTGCAAAATCCCATGGAACAGGGCGACATCGGTACCGGGCAGGATTGCCAAATGCATGTCAGCCAAATCGCAAGTGTCGGTGCGCCGTGGGTCGATGACGATGACTTTCATCTGTGGGCGGCGGGATTTGGCTTCTTCCAGGCGACGAAAGAGGATCGGATGGGCGTAGGCCATGTTGCTGCCGACGATCATCACGCAGTCGCTCAATTCCAAGTCTTCGTAGTTGCAAGGCGGAGCATCGGCGCCGAGGCTGCGCTTGTAGCCGACCACAGCAGAAGACATGCACAGCCGCGAATTGCTGTCGATGTTGTTGGTGCCCACCAGCGCCCGCGCCAGTTTGTTGAAGGCGTAGTAATCCTCGGTCAGCAATTGCCCGGAGATGTAGAACGCAACGCTGTCCGGGCCATGCTCGGCGATGGTTTCGGCGAAGACGCTGGCGGCGTGATCGAGAGCCGTGTCCCAGTCAGTGCGGCTGCGGGCCAGGCTTTTGCCGAGGCGCAATTCCGGGTACAACGCCCGTGCTGCCAAGTCGCCGGTCAGGTGCAGGGTCGAACCTTTACTGCACAATTTGCCGAAGTTGGCCGGGTGCGCAGGATCGCCGCTGACGCCGAGGATGCGCTCGCCGTCGTGTTCGATCAGCACGCCGCAGCCGACCCCGCAGTAGCAGCAGGTCGATGCGGTGATTTGACGGTCCATCAGCTTGCTTCCCGTAGGGCCAGCAGCACGCGGCCGTTCTCGACCCGTGCCGAATGATGGTGGGCGCAGCCGATATCCGGGGCCTGGGCCTCGCCGGTTTCCAGGTCGATCTGCCAGTTGTGCAGCGGGCAGGCCACTCGTTTGCCGTAGATCAAACCCTGGGACAGCGGGCCGCCCTTGTGCGGGCAGCGATCGTCTAGGGCGAAAACCTCATCGTCGCTCGTACGAAAAATCGCGATGTCGCCTTTCGGGCCCGCGATGATCCGCGAGCCAAGGGTGTTGATCTCTTCCAGTGCGCAGATATCCAGCCAGTTCATACCGACACCTCCAGGTTCTTCACGGGAATGACCTCGAATTCTTTTTTCAGCAGCGGCTGTTCGAGGCGTTCCTTCCAGGGGTCCTGTTCGAACGACAGGGAAAATTGCAGGCGATCGTTCAATGCCTTGCGCCGCTCCGGGTCTTCCAGCACGGCTTTCTTGATGTGTTCCATGCCGACCCGTTGCAGGTAATGCACGGTGCGCTCGAGGTAGAAGGCTTCTTCGCGATACAACTGCAGGAACGCGCCGTTGTATTCGCGCACTTCTTCGGCGGTTTTCAGTTTGACGAAGAACTCCGCGACTTCGGTTTTGATCCCGCCATTGCCACCGATGTACATCTCCCAGCCGGAGTCCACGCCGATAATTCCGACGTCCTTGATCCCCGCTTCCGAGCAGTTGCGTGGGCAACCGGAGACGGCCAGTTTCACTTTGTGCGGCGACCACATGTTGAACAGGTCGTGCTCAAGCTCGATGCCCAGTTGCGTGGAGTTCTGGGTGCCGAAGCGGCAGAACTCGCTGCCGACACAGGTTTTTACCGTGCGGATGGATTTTCCGTAGGCGTGACCGGACGGCATGTCCAGGTCTTTCCAGACGCCTGGCAGGTCCTGCTTTTTGATCCCCAGTAGGTCGATGCGCTGGCCGCCGGTGACCTTGACCATTGGCACGTTGTACTTGTCGGCCACGTCGGCAATGCGCCGCAGCTCTGAAGGATTGGTCACACCGCCCCACATCCGCGGGACTACAGAGTAAGTGCCGTCTTTCTGAATGTTGGCGTGGGCGCGTTCGTTGATCAGGCGCGATTGTGGATCGTCCTTGGCTTCGCCCGGCCAGGTGGAGATCAGGTAGTAGTTGAGCGCCGGACGGCACGTGGCGCAACCGTTCGGGGTACGCCAGTTGAGGTAGCTCATGGTGCCAGCGATGGTCAGCAGGTGCTGGTCGCGGATAGCCTGGCGGATTTGCCCGTGGTTGAGGTCACTGCAACCGCAGATGGCTTTTTCGCTTTTCGGTTTGACGTCCGCCGCGCCACCCACGGTGTTGATCAGGATCTGTTCGACAAGGCCGGCGCAGGAGCCGCAGGAACTGGCGGCCTTGGTGTGTTTCTTCACATCATCGACGCTGAACAGACCGTGTTCCTGGATGGCCTTGACGATGGTGCCTTTGCACACGCCATTGCAGCCGCAGACTTCGGCGGTGTCGGCCATGCTCATGGCTTTGTCCTGGCCCTGGTGTCCTACGTCACCGAGGGCGTTTTCGCCGAACATCAGGTGATCGCGGATCTCGCCGATGCCATGGTTCTCACGAATCTGCCGGAAATACCAACCGCCATCTGCCGTATCGCCGTACAGACAGGCGCCGACCAGCACGTCATCCTTGATCACCAGTTTTTTGTAGACCCCGCCAATCGGGTCGGAGAGGGTGATGGTCTCGGTGCCTTCGCCGCCCATGAAGTCGCCGGCGGAAAACAGGTCGATGCCGGTGACTTTCAATTTGGTCGACGTCACCGAACCCTTGTAGGTGGCGAAACCCAGTTGGGCGAGGTGGTTGGCGCATACCTTGGCCTGTTCGAACAGCGGCGCGACCAGGCCGTAGGCGATACCACGGTGGCTGGCGCACTCGCCGATGGCGTAGACCCGAGGGTCGTAGGTTTGCATGGTGTCATTGACCAGAATCCCGCGGTTGCACGGGATGCCGGATTTTTCCGCGAGTTCGGTATTGGGGCGAATACCGGCGGCCATCACTACCAGATCGGCGGGGATGATGTCGCCGTTCTTGAACTGCACCGAGCCGACCCGGCCATTGCCGGCGTCGTGCAGGGCCTGGGTCTGTTCGCACAGACGGAAATGCAGGCCGCGGGCTTCCAGGGCGGTTTGCAGGAGTTGGCCACTGGTTTTGTCCAGTTGCCGTTCCAGCAGCCATTCGCCGATGTGCACCACGGTGACGTGCATGCCGCGCAGCATCAGGCCATTGGCGGCTTCAAGACCCAGCAGACCGCCGCCGATGACCACGGCGTGCTTGTGGGTCTTGGCGGTGTCGATCATCGCCTGGGTGTCGGCAATATCGCGGTAGCCGATTACGCCCTGCAAAGTATTACCGGGGATCGGCAGGATGAACGGGGTCGAACCGGTGGCAATCAGCAGGCGGTCGTATTCGGCCTCGGTGCCGTCTTCGGCGATGACCCGGCGTTTGACCCGGTCGATCTCCACCACTTTGCGGTTGAGCAGCAGCTTGATGTTGTTTTCCAGGTACCAGTCCAGATCGTTGAGCACGATCTCTTCGAACGTCTGTTCGCCGGCCAGTACAGGCGACAGGAGGATGCGGTTGTAGTTGGTATGGGGTTCGGCGCCGAAGACCGTGATGTCGTACAGCTCATTACTCAGCTTGAGCAGTTCTTCCAGGGTACGAACCCCGGCCATGCCGTTGCCGATCATCACTAGTTTTAGTTTTTTCATCAGGTTCTCCGGGGAGCTCGGGCCTGCCTCATCAGGGCATTCAGGCCTTGCTCGACAAAATTTTGCGCAAACAAAAAAAGGCGTCCCGCTAGTTAACTAGCGAGGACGCCTTTGTCCTTGTCCCGTTCTCTCGGGCAGCGCAGCCTTCCACGTTGAAGGTTGGGCTTTATGTATGTTGGGAAAGGTAATGCAGTGGTTGTGCCAAGTCGCACAAATGCCGAATTTATGGACTCTCAGCGTGGGAGGAGGGTGTTTGCATGCACCGGTTCAATGCGCTATGCCCGTTTTTGAAGCAGAAAAGTCAAAAGATCGCAGCCTGCGGTCATTCCTGCAGGAGATCGTGGGCACCCGTAGGGTTGCCACAGGCTGCGATCTTTTGATCTTTTGGGTTCAGTGCAAAACTCAACCGTGAAACAGCAAAAACAGCAGCACCAGATTTACCAGCAACGACACCAGCGCCAACGTCCGCCAGACCTTCAGCGGTTCGCGCTCCAGCAACGGTCTGGGGCGCACGCTCAAACTGCGACGTTCTCCCTGTTCCAGTAGCAACAACCATTCTTCCGCCGTTTCAAAACGCTGATCCGGAGCCACCGCCACCGCGCGCTCCAGACTTTGCGCGATCCATTCCGGCAGGTCGGGCCGGTAGCGACTGGCGCTGACAGGCACACCAAACCGAGGGCGCTGGAACGCTTCGATTTCGCCGTAGGGATAATGCCCGGTCAGCAGGTAATACAAGGTCACGCCGACCGCATACAAATCCTGTTGTGGTGTAGGAGCGTCACCTCGAAAAGCTTCCGGTGCGATATAGCTGGGCGTTCCGGGCAGGGCGCAGGCTTGATCTTCGGACAGCCCGGGGCAGTAGGCGAGGCCGAAATCCAGCAGGCGCAGCTCACCGTCGTCCCCCAGCAGCAGGTTCTCCGGTTTGATATCGCGATGCAGAATCTGTCGTCGATGCAATATGCCGATGGCCCGCAGCAAGCGTTCGGCCAGGTCCAGCCATTGAGCCAATGGCAGCGTTGCGACACGCTCATGCAGCTCAGCCAGGGTCGAGCCGGAATATTCCCGCATCACGTAGTACAAATGCTGACGCTGACTGGCGGCATGGACTTCAGGAAAATGCCGCCCGGCCACACGCTTGAGAAACCATTCCTCCGACAACAACGCCTGCCCGGCCTGATGATCGTCACGGAGCGCACTGGGCAACGTTTTCAGCAGCCAGGGCTGTTGTTGTGCGTCGCGCACCCGGTAGAGCAGCGATTGCTGGCTCTGGCCGAGGATCCCTTCGACCTGCCAGCCTTCGAAAGTCTGGCCCGGCTTCAGTGCGGGCGGGAGTGGCCATTGCTGCAGATGAATCAGTGCATCGCCAATGCTGGTTTCACCGAGGGCATCAACCCGCACCAGCAGGGCGCTGGCGTTGTCCTGACTGCCGGCCAGGTGCGCGGCGCTGACCAGGGTCTGCGCGGCACTGTTCAGGTCAGGCTGATCGCGCAAAATGCCTGCAATGGCGGTGTCACCCAGCACGGCCCAAATGCCGTCGCTGAGCAGCACGAAACTCTCGTTCAGGCGCAGTTCGCCATCGAGAAAGTCCAGCACCAGGTGTTGATCCAGCCCAAGGGCCCGTTTGAGCACATGCTGCATGCCCGGCTGGTCCCAGACGTGATCCTCGCTCACCCGTTGCAGCGTGTCGGCGTGCCAGCGATAAACCCGGCAATCGCCGACATGCGCCAAGGTAAAACGCCGGCCGCGCATCACCAAGGCACTGACCGTGGTCAGCAGCGGTTGCCCGCCGCCGTTAGCCTGCAACCAGCGATTTTGCGCCAGTAGCAGACGGTCCAATGCCTGGGCGACACCCCAGGTTTCCGGGGTGGCGTAGTAGTCCAGCGCCAAGGCCTGCAACGTTGAGCGGGCTGCGAGTCCGCCATCGGCACATTGGCTGACGCCGTCGGCGATGGCGAACAGGTAACCCTTGCTTGCCGCCAGCGCCGGGGCCGGAGTGACCAGGCGCAGAGCGTCCTGGTTCTCCTCGCGGGGGCCGATGGCGCTGTGTTCGGCAAAACTCAGTTGCAGGCTCATTCAACCCTCACACCCGAGCAGCGGTGACGGCTGCCGAACCCCAAGTGGTTCTCCAGCGGCGTTTCACACCGTGCAGACCGAACCAGGCAAGTACGCCAAGGCTGGCGAACAACCACAAGGCCAGCTGATAGCTGCCGGTGCTTTGCTTGATCGCGCCCATACCGGCTGCCAGTGCGAAGCCACCGATGCCGCCGGCCATGCCGATCAGCCCGGTCATTACGCCGATCTCCCGACGAAAACGCTGCGGGACCAGCTGGAATACCGCACCGTTGCCTGCACCCAAACCGAGCATGGTGCAGACGAAAAGCGCCAATGCGGCGTAAGAACTCGGCAGATTGAAACCCACTGTCGCAATGCAAATCGCTGCCACGGTGTACATCGCCAGCAAAGTACGAATCCCGCCGAAGCGGTCCGCCAGTGCGCCGCCCAACGGACGCATCAGGCTGCCACCGAACACACAAGCAGCAGTGTAGTAGCCGGCGGTTACCGGGCTCAGGCCGTATTGGTCGTTGAAGTAGCCGGGCAGGGCGCTGGCCAGGCCGATGAAGCCGCCGAAGGTCACGCTGTAGAAAAACATGAACCACCAGCTGTCGCGGTCGCCCAAGGCCTTCAAGTAGTCGGACATGGACTTGGCTTTCGGGCGCTCAGGCGCATTCTTGGCCAGCCAGTAGAAGACGATCAGGGTCAGGATCAGCGGGATCAGGGCGAAGCCGAACACATTGCTCCAGCCAAATGCGGCAGCCAGCACTGGGGCGATCAGCGCAGCGAGCACGGTGCCCGAGTTACCGGCACCGGCGATGCCCATGGCTTTGCCTTGGTGCTGGGGCGGATACCATTGCGAGGCCAACGGCAGGGCTACGGCGAAGGATGCACCGGCCATGCCGAGGAACAGGCCCAGCAACAGCGCCTGCTCGTAACTGTGAATGCCGAGTTTCCAGGCGACTAACAGGGCGCAGATGACGATCACCTGGCCGATTATCCCGGCGGTCTTAGGCGACAGGCGATCAGCCAGCAGGCCCATCGCAAAGCGCAACACGGCCCCGGCCAGAATCGGCGTGGCCACCATCAGCCCGCGTTGTTGGGTGGTCAGGTGCAGGTCAGCGGCGATCTGCACTGCCATTGGGCCGAGCAGGTACCAGACCATGAAGCTCAGATCGAAATAGAGGAAGGCTGCGAACAGGGTCGGGGTATGGCCGGATTTCCAGAAGCTTGAATTCATCGCGCACCTCAGCTGTCAGGCGTATCAAGAAGGAGTCATGAGCTTGCAGGTGGGGCGCCGCAACGGCCGCACCACCAGCCCCGGTCTCTGGGGCCAAAACGGAAAAACGCCGCTACCCGATCCGCCAAGGGGGCGAATGAGGTAAGCGACGTCTTTGTCGTAGGTGGGGCAACCGCCGTTGGTTACCTTGCAGTGATTTACTTAGCGAGATTTGTGCCAACAAGGGCGATCGAGTCGCGGCTATTCGCGAGCAAGCCCGCTCCCACAGGGGAGTTGTGTCGTTCACGACATTGAAGTTCGACACAAATCAAGTGTGGGAGCGGGCTTGCTCGCGAAGGCGATAGATCATTCACCGCAGGACTTCAGCCAAGCAGTTCACTCATGGCAATGATCTGCTCCGCCACCTGTATCAGCTTCTGCTGGCGGCTCATGGCCTGGCGGCGCATCAGGGTGTAGGCCTCTTCTTCGTTGCAGTCCTTCATCTTCATCAGAAGCCCCTTGGCCAGCTCGATGCGCTTGCGCTCGGCCAGTTGCTGGTCGCGGGCGTGCAGTTGCGCGCGCAGAGCCTGGTCGCTTTCAAAGCGCGCCATGGCCACGTCGAGAATCGGCTGCAAGCGTTGTGCGTGGATGCCTTCGACGATGTAGGCACTGACGCCGGACTTGATGGCGCGGCGCATCACGTCGGGATCGTGCTCGTCGGTGAACATCACAATCGGCCGTGGTTGGTCACGGGTCACCAGCACCACTTGCTCCATCACATCGCGGCTCGGTGACTCGGTATCGATCAGGATCACGTCCGGGCGCACCGTTTCGACGCGCGCGGGCAGGTCAATGGTCAGGCCGGACTCGTCGATGACCTCGAACCCGGCTTCGGTCAGGGCCGCCTTCAGACGCCCGACTTTTTTCGCAGTGTCATTGATCAGCAGGATACGCAACATATTCGTAGGCTCCTGTCAGCGGCTGGCGAGAAGGGGAGCGCTGTCGCTCATGGCGTGCAGCGTGAAGCTGCGGGCATAGCCGGCCGGGTCCGAGCCGTCCCAGACTTTGCCGTCGATCAGTTGACTGCTGCGCATTTCCTGGCACCGGGCGGGCACACCGACAGCGGTGGCGGCCTCACGGTATAAGTCTAGTTGCTGGACCTGACGGGCCACGCCGAGGTAATCCGGGTCGTCACGCAACAAACCCCAGCGCCGGAACTGGGTCATGAACCACATACCGTCGGACAAATACGGAAAATTGACCTCGCCACCACCGTGGAAACGCACGGCGTGCGGGTCTTGCCAGCGATTACCCAGACCGTCGGCGTAGTCACCGAGCAAGCGCGGTTCGATGCACTCGAGCGGTGCATCCAGATACTCAGGCGCACTCAACAGTTGCGCGGTGCTGCGGCGATTTTCGCGGCTGGCTTCGATGAATCGGCTGGCTTCGAGGATCGCCATCACCAATGCCCGTGCGGTGTTGGGGTATTGCTCGACAAAGGCGCGGGTGCAGCCGAGGACTTTTTCCGGGTGATCGGGCCAGATCGTCTGGGTGGTGGCCATCGTAAACCCGAGATTTTGCTGTACTGCACTGGCCGCCCACGGCTCGCCGACACAGAAACCGTCGATGCGCCCGGCTTGCAGGTGCGCGACCATTTGCGGCGGCGGCACCACCACGCTGTCGACATCCTGCAATGGATGAATACCCTGGCTCGCGAGCCAGTAATACAGCCACATGGCGTGGGTGCCCGTAGGAAATGTCTGCGCGAAGGTCAGTTTTGGGCGACTTTGGTGCACATGTCGGTCCAGTGCTTCAGGACTGGTCACGTCCAGGGCCTGCAAACCGTGGGAGAGGTTGATGCTCTGGCCGTTCTGGTTCAGGCCCATGAGCACGGCCATGTCGGTGGAGGCTACGCCGCCGATCCCCAGATGCACCGCGTAAATCAGGCCGTACAGGCTGTGGGCGGCGTCGAGTTCGCCGCTGACCAGTTTGTCTCGCAGGTTGGCCCAGGACGATTGGCGCTTGAGGTTCAGGGTCAGACCGTACGGTTGGGCGAAGCCCTGAGTGGCCGCGACCACCACTGAGGCGCAGTCGCTCAAGGCCATGAAGCCGAGGTTGATTGCGGTTTTTTCCGGGGCATCGCTGCCATTGACCCAGGCCAGTGGGCCGGCTGATGGTTCGTTCATCGATTTCGCACCTTCCAAAAAAAAGCGTCGTCCCAAGGCCCTTGCGTGGGCAAAGCCGGGTGACGACGCCATTGTCCTTCCACTCATCCCGCCGTTGGCATGAGTGCTGATGCCTGTGACGGTGCAAGGCATATGCCATCGCTGGCTGATTTTGTTGCGCGCCTCGCGTGAAGCCCTGATGCGCGGCTATAATCGCCGCCTCTCATCGCCAACCGAGTCAAGCCTGCCCATGTACACCCTGGCCCGTCAGCTGCTGTTCAAACTTTCCCCGGAAACCTCCCACGATCTGTCCCTGGACCTGATCGGCGCGGGCGGGCGTTTGGGCCTCAACGGCTTGCTGTGCAAGGCACCGGCGAAACTGCCGGTAACGGTCATGGGCCTGGAGTTCCCGAACCCTGTGGGTTTGGCGGCCGGTCTGGACAAGAACGGCGCAGCGATCGATGGCTTTGCCCAATTGGGTTTCGGTTTCGTCGAAATCGGTACCATCACGCCGCGTCCACAACCGGGCAACCCGAAACCACGGATTTTCCGCTTGCCGGACGCCGAGGCGATCATCAACCGCATGGGTTTCAACAACCTCGGCGTCGATCACTTGCTCGCTCGCGTGGCGGCGGCCAAGTACAAGGGCGTGCTGGGCATCAACATCGGCAAGAATTTCGATACGCCGGTTGAACGTGCGGTCGACGATTACCTGATCTGCCTGGACAAGGTCTATGCCCACGCCAGCTATGTGACGGTCAACGTCAGCTCGCCTAACACCCCGGGCCTGCGCAGCCTGCAATTCGGCGATTCGCTCAAGCAATTGCTCGCCGACCTGGCCACCCGCCGGGCGGAACTGGCCCTGCGTCATGGCAAACATGTTCCGCTGGCGATCAAGATCGCGCCGGACATGACTGACGAAGAAACCGCTCAAGTCGCCCAAGCGTTGATCGAAACCGGGATGGACGCGGTGATCGCCACCAACACCACCCTGAGTCGCGTCGGTGTCGAAGGTATGGAACATGGTGACGAGGCGGGCGGTTTGTCCGGTGCACCGGTTCGCGACAAGAGCACTCACACGGTGAAGGTGCTGGCGGCGGAACTGGCCGGTCGCTTGCCAATCATCGCCGTGGGCGGCATCACCGAAGGCAAGCACGCGGCTGAGAAAATCGCCGCGGGTGCAAGTTTGGTGCAGCTCTACTCCGGCTTCATCTATAAAGGCCCGGCGTTGATTCGTGAATCGGTGGATGCCATCGCCGCGCTGCGCTAATCCCTGTGGGAGCGGGCTTGCTCGCGAAAGCGTTGGGTCAGTCAACATCATTCTTGAATGTTAAATCGCTTTCGCGAGCAAGCCCGCTCCCACAGGTCATGTGTTTGCAGTTCGAGATTGAGTTTCTGGCAGACATAAAAAAGGGCTCCTCGAAGGAGCCCCTGGGCCGAAGCCCGCCGTCCGGATGGGACGTGCGTGGTTAAGTCGTTGCGTAATCAGATTGTCGTGTCGGAGTGTGTGCCCTGTATTAGCCGACGGCGTGAAGTTCGTTGAGTCTGTGGATTCCCGCAGTGCCGGTCATACCGTCCCAGTTGTCGCCGCGTCCTTCTCGCCAGCCATTGATCCAGGCTTGGCGTACCGACGGTAGAGTAAAAGGGCAAAGCTCACGGGATTTACCACCAACGCCATATTGATATCCGCGCAAAAATGCTCTTTCCAACGGATCACGCTTAAGTCTTCTCATAGGGTGTTGCCCTCACTTGTTGACTGTATTTATCGCGTCGACCTCAATCGAGGTCAGGCAGAAAAATCCTGCCGTTGGCGGCTCGCTGCCGGCGTCGCGAGCCAAGGTGTTGACGCCGTTGCGACGTCAACCTGTGTTGAGTTCTAACCAATGCGTCACATCGAGGGAATGATCGTTTTGTCATAAGAACGTAACCATAAAGATGCTATGGCCATAAGTAACACGATATTTGTCCCGCGTTTATTGGCCAAACCCCGGTATGATCGGCCCTGCGCTGGATGAGAGGGGTGAGGCCTTTAACGAGAATGACACCCGTTCACTTGGGGACTATTCGACGAAGGGTCGACTTATGACATTTTGTTGCATCAACTTTTATATCTGTCCTGGCATCTAAGCTCTTTTAACCCGAGCAGTCAGGGTGGGACGGCACACCTTCGTGCCACGCGGGCGTTCTGTCAGAAAAACGCCTGATTGAAAACCGGATCGGCAATGCGTTGCCGATTCACTTAGCTAAAGGCTCTGGAATTACCATGTCCGATCGTTTCGAACTCTTCCTCACTTGCCCCAAAGGCCTTGAAGGCCTGCTCATCGAGGAAGCCGTCGGGCTTGGCCTTGAGGATGCACGTGAGCACACCTCGGCTGTGCGCGGCATGGCCACCATGGAAACCGCCTATCGCCTGTGCCTGTGGTCGCGTCTGGCGAACCGGGTACTGCTGGTGCTCAAGCGCTTCCCGATGAAGGACGCCGAAGACCTCTATCACGGCGTGCTGGATATCGAGTGGCAAGACCACATGCTCAACGATGGCACCCTGGCCGTCGAGTTCAGCGGTCACGGTTCGGGCATTGATAACACGCACTTCGGCGCCTTGAAGGTCAAGGATGCGATCGTCGATAAACTGCGCACCCCGCAGGGCGACCGTCCGTCCATCGACAAGCTCAACCCGGATCTGCGCATTCACCTGCGCCTGGACCGTGGCGAAGCGATTCTGTCCCTCGACCTGTCCGGTCACAGCCTGCACCAGCGCGGTTATCGTTTGCAGCAGGGCGCGGCGCCGCTGAAGGAAAACCTCGCGGCGGCGATTCTGATCCGTTCCGGCTGGCCACGGATTGCCGCCGATGGCGGCGCGCTGGCTGACCCGATGTGCGGTGTCGGTACGTTCCTGGTCGAAGCAGCGATGATCGCCGCCGACATGGCGCCGAACCTGCGTCGCGAGCAATGGGGCTTCACCGCCTGGCTCGGTCACGTGCCTGCGCTGTGGAAAAAGCTCCACGAAGAAGCCACCGAACGCGCCGCAGCCGGCCTGGCCAAGCCACCGCTGTGGATTCGCGGTTACGAAGCTGACCCACGCCTGATTCAACCGGGCCGCAATAACGTCGAACGTGCCGGCCTGAGCGAGTGGATCAAGATCTATCAGGGCGAAGTCGCGACATTCGAGCCGCGCCCGGACCAGAACCAGAAAGGCCTGGTGATCTGCAACCCTCCGTACGGCGAGCGTCTGGGCGATGAGGCGAGCCTGCTCTATCTCTACCAGAACCTCGGCGAACGTCTGCGTCAGGCGTGCCTGAACTGGGAAGCGGCGGTGTTCACCGGCGCCCCGGACCTGGGCAAGCGCATGGGTATCCGCAGCCACAAGCAGTATTCATTCTGGAACGGCGCCTTGCCGTGCAAATTGCTGCTGATCAAGGTCACGCCGGACCAGTTCGTCACCGGCGAGCGTCGTACTCCGGAACAGCGTCAGATCGAGCGCGAGCAAGCTGAAGTCGAAGTTCCCGACAACGATGTGGCACCGGGCAAGTACGAGAAGTACAACAAGAACGGTAACCCGATCAAACCGGCCCCGGTGGTGATCGAGCAACCGCGCTTGAGTGAAGGCGGGCAGATGTTTGCCAACCGTCTGCAAAAAAACCTCAAGGCGCTGGGCAAGTGGGTCAAGCGTGAAGGCATCGACTGCTACCGCGTCTACGATGCCGACATGCCGGAATATTCCATGGCCATCGACCTGTATCACGACTGGGTCCACGTTCAGGAATACGCCGCACCGAAATCCATCGATCCGGAAAAAGCCTCGGCGCGGATGTTCGATGCTCTGGCGGCGATCCCGCAAGCGTTGAACATCGACAAGAACCGCGTGGTGGTCAAACGTCGCGAGCGTCAGAGTGGCACCAAGCAGTACGAACGCCAGAGCGCACAGGGCAAGTTCAATGAGGTCAACGAAGGCGGCGTGAAGCTGCTGGTGAACCTCACCGACTACCTCGACACCGGGCTGTTCCTCGACCACCGGCCGATGCGCATGCGGATTCAGAAAGAGGCAGCCGGCAAGCGCTTCCTCAACCTGTATTGCTACACCGCGACGGCCAGCGTTCATGCGGCCAAGGGTGGCGCGCGCAGCACCACCAGCGTCGACCTGTCGAAAACCTATCTGGATTGGGCGCGTCGCAACCTGTCGCTGAACGGTTTCTCCGACAAGAACCGTCTGGAGCAGGGTGATGTGATGGCTTGGCTCGATGCCTGCCGTGACGAGTACGACTTGATCTTCATCGACCCGCCGACCTTCTCCAACTCCAAGCGCATGGAAGGGATCTTCGATGTGCAGCGTGATCAGGTGCAGTTGATCGATCTGGCGATGGCACGTCTGGCGCCGGGCGGGGTGTTGTACTTCTCCAACAACTTCCGCAAGTTCCAGCTCGAGGAAAACCTCACCGAGCGTTATGCCGTTGAAGAAATCACCGCCCAGACCATCGATCCGGATTTTGCCCGTAATGGCAAGATCCACCGTGCCTGGAAGATCACTGCTCGCTGACACTTGAGCCTGATTGGATCCACAGAGCCTTGATTTTTAAAGGCTCTTGGGTTCTTTCAGTGCTGGTCAAATTAGTGGCTAATAGCTATAACTCAACGCATGGCCAATGGGCTTTTCCGGCACCTGGCGTTTTGAGTTGTATCTATGTCGTTGCACGCCGTGCGCCCCAAGATCCTGGGTTTTATCCGCGAAGATGTTTCGGCCTGGCTGGTCGCGCTGCTGGCGTTGCTCGTCGGCGGGATTCTTACGGGATTGCTGGCTTGGGCGACGTTCAATCAATTTCATCAGCAATTGCGGCAACGTTTCCAGCTGCTCGCCAGTGAACGTTACAGCCGCATCGAAGAACGCTTCGAAGATCAGGAGCAGCGCCTCGACGGCCTGCGCCGGTTCTTCGTCAATTCCGGATCGGTGTCCCGCGAGGAATTCGACGGTTACGCCAAACCTCTTTTGCGTCGCACCCAGGCCTACTCCTGGGCTCCCCGGGTTTCCCGCGCCGAACGTCCCCTGCTTGAGCGCGTGGTGCGAGAAGAAGGCTTGAGCGGTTTCACCTTTCGCGAACTTACCGCCGACGGCCAGTTGCAACTTGCCGTAGAGCGCGACGAGTACGTACCGGTGCTCTACACCCAAACCCAAAGCCGGCTGCCCGCGCCGCTGGGTTACGACCTGCTGACCCAACCCCTGCGTCGTTCGACTCTGGAACGGGCTGATCGCAATGGCCGTATGGCCGTGTCGCAGCCGCTGCATCTGGTAGGCATCGAGCCGGCCTATTCGCGGGGCGTGTTGCTAGTGGCTCCGGTCATCTATCAGAACCTCCCGAATGCCGCGCCCGCCGGGTATGTCATGGCGGTGATCAGCATGCGCCAGCTGTTGGCGGACGGGCTGCCGGAAGAGAATCATGATTCTCTCTCGGTGCGTATTCTCGACTTGTCCACCGAGGATCAACACGAAGTGTTGTACGAGTCGACCAACACGGCGGGGGCCAGTGACTTGTCCTCCACGCGATTGCTACGTCTGGCCGACCATGATTACCAAGTGGATATGCGCCCCAGCGCCGCGTTCCTGAAAGCCAACCATTCCTCGGTGACCAGCCTGGTGGTGCTCGGCGGTTTGCTCAGCCTGCTGCTCAGTGTGTTTCTCTATGTGCTGGTCAGCCAGCGCCAGCGGGCGCTGAAAATGGTGGCGCAGCGGACCCAGGAACTTCACGACCGTGAGCAAGAGTTGCGCGGCACGCATGGCCAGTTGCGCGGTGTGCTGGATGCCGCGACTCAGGTGGCGATCATCGCCACCGACCTGCGCGGAATCATCTGCACCTTCAACGCTGGGGCAGAGCAGATGCTTGGTTACTTCAGTGCGCAGGTTGTGGGCCACATGACCCTGGAAAATCTGCACCTGCCCCGGGAACTCGAAGCGCGCTCGGCGGAGTTGAGCGCGCGCTATGGCAAGCCGATCCCGACGTGTCAGGCGATGCTGGTCGAAGGCGGGGAAGAGGGCGGTCACGAAGCCCGGGAGTGGACGCTGGTGCGTCACGACGGCAGTCATTTGACGGTGAACATGCTGGCGACCCCGGTACTCGACGAGCAAGGCTTGTGGGTCGGGCACCTGGCGATTTGTATCGACATCACCGAGCGCAAGCGCGTCCACGAAGCCCTGGCGGCACGGGACCTGTTGTTGAAGAAACTCAGCGCCCATGTGCCCGGCGGGATCTACCAGTTCAAGATGGAATTCGATGGGCGCTTCAGTGTGATCTACGCCAGCGACGGTATGCGCGATATCTACGAACTCGAGCCGGACGTGCTGTTGCTCAACGCCGAAGCGGTGTTCGCGCGGATTCATCCCCAGGACGCACGTCGGGTCCGCGCTTCGATCCTGGCCTCGGCTGACACCCTCAGCCCTTGGCGTGAAGAGTACCGCGTGCAATTACCGCAGCGTGGTCTGCGCTGGGTCCGCGGTGAAGCGACTCCTGAGGAACTGCCCGGTGGCGGTGTGCTATGGCATGGTTTCATCTCGGACATCTCCGACCTCAAGCGGGTGGAAGAGGAGTTGCGCGCACTGTCGGTGACCGATTCCTTGACCGGGATCCATAACCGTCGCTACTTCCAGGAGCGCCTGACCACCGAAATGGCCCGGGTCGAGCGCGGCGGTGGCGAGTTGTCGGTGATCATGCTCGACATCGATCACTTCAAGCGCATCAACGATCAGCACGGTCATGCCGTGGGTGATCGGGTATTGCAGGCCGTGTGCGAGCGCATTGGCGGTCGCTTGCGGTGCACTGATGTATTTTGTCGCCTGGGCGGCGAAGAGTTTATGGTGCTCTGTCCGGATATCAATGGCGAACAGGCTCATGTGCTGGCCGTGGAGTTGTGGCAGGGGTTGCGCAGTGCGCCGATCGACGAGGTCGGGATCGTCACAGCGAGTTTCGGGATTGCCAGCTGGCGGGCCGGAGAGGGCGCGGATGCGCTGCTGTTGCGGGCGGACTCAGGGGTGTACGCGGCGAAACAGGCGGGAAGGGATCGGGTTGAGGGGCAGATGAGTTAACCCAGGCTGCATGCAAACCCTGTGGACTGATCGCAATGCTGTGCTTTGACCCAAATCAATGTGGGAGCGGGCTTGCTCGCGAAGGCGGTGTGTCAGGCAACATTAATGTCGACTGACACGCCCTCTTCGCGAGCAAGCCCGCTCCCACATTTGATCTCCAGTGTCTGGACGATCGGGTTACAACACCGAAGCCGTTTCCGGCAGTTTCGGCTGGCGATACAGATCCAGCAGCACCTGATCCAGCACCGAGGAGGCGCCAAACGGTGCCTTGTCGTTGAGGATCGCCACCACCGCCCAGGTATTGCCATTGATGTCGCGGCTGTAGCCGGAAATGGCGCGCACGGTGTTCAGAGTGCCGGTCTTGACGTGGGCTTCACCGCGCATCGCGGTGGTCTTCAGGCGTTTGCGCATGGTGCCGTCGGTGCCGGCGATTGGCATCGAGCTGATGAACTCGGCGGAATACGGGCTGCGCCAGGCGGCTTGCAGCATCGCGGCCATTTCACGGGCACTCACTCGCTCGGCACGGGACAGGCCGGAGCCGTTCTCCATCACCAAGTGCGGCGCAGTGATGCCTTTTCTCGCCAGCCACTGACGCACCACGCGCTGGGCGGCCTTGGCGTCGTCACCGTCGGCATCGGTGCGGAACTTCTGGCCCAGGCTCAGGAACAACTGCTGAGCCATGGTGTTGTTACTGTATTTGTTGATGTCGCGAATGATTTCCGCCAAGTCTGGCGAGTAGGCCCGGGCCAGCACCTTGGCGTTGCTCGGCGTCGGTGCCAGACGATCCTGGCCCTGGATGCTGCCGCCCAATTCCTTCCAGATCGCTCGCACGGCGCCGGCGGTGTAGGTCGCATGATCGAGCAGCGACAGGTAGGTCTGGGAGCTGCAACCTTCGCCCAACTGGCCGCCAACGGTCACGGTGACGCTGCCATCAGCCTGGGGCACCGGGTTGTAACGTACGCCACCGGTGCATTGCTTGGAGTTGAGCGCCTTGACCTGATTGTCGATGCGGATGCTGGCAATCGGCGGCTCGACCGACACCAGGACCTTGCCCGAGTCGTTGCGGGCCACGAAGCGCAGGGCCTTGAGGTTGACCAGCAGCGCGTCGGGTTTGACCAGGAACGGTTTGTTCTCGTCATTGCCGTCGTCGTTGAATTCAGGCAGTTGCGGTTGCACGAAGAAGCCGCGGTCCAGCACCAGGTCGCCGGTGATCTGGGTCACGCCGTTGGCGCGCAAATCGCGCATCAGCAGCCAGAGTTTTTCCATGTTCAGCTTTGGATCGCCGCCACCCTTGAGGTAGAGGTTGCCGTTGAGGATGCCACCGCTGAGGGTGCCGTCGGTGTAGAACTCGGTTTTCCACTGGTGGTTCGGGCCGAGCATTTCCAGCGCGGCGTACGTGGTCACCAGCTTCATGGTCGAGGCCGGGTTAACCGAAACGTCAGCGTTATGAATGGTTGGGGTGCCCGGGCCATTGAGCGGGATCATCACCAGCGACAGGGCACTGTCCTGCAGCTTGCTGGCCTTGAGAGCCTTTTCGACGTTGGGCGACAGGGCGGTGTTGATCGAAGCGGCGGAAACGGGAAGGGCCAGGGGCAGAAAAAGGCTGGCCAGCAGCAATGGACGCAAAGATTTGATCATCTGAAATAGAACCCTACAGCCGAGGGGGAAAAAGACGAGGGCATGGAGATAAATTCCCTCAGCGGTCATGAAAGTGTCGGCATTATGCCCCAAGGTGCAACAGCTTGTGCCGTACCCCGGTCGTCTAATCCGCTATTTTTTTACCGACGGTAGGCGTAGCGCCGTTCTGAGACGGGTAATCGGCGCCTTAAACTGCTAAAGTGCGGCCCGTTATTACTTATGAGGATTGTTCCAATGGCGACTAACCGTTCCCAGCGTCTGCGCAAAAAACTGTGCGTCGATGAATTTCAAGAGCTGGGTTTCGAACTGAACCTGGATTTCAAAGAAGATTTGGCTGATGAAGCCATTGATGCTTTCCTCGACGCGTTCCTGAAAGAAGCCATGGAAGCCAACGGTCTGGGCTATGTTGGCGGCGACGACTTCGGTCTGGTGTGCCTGCAGAAGCGTGGCTCGGTATCCGAAGAGCAGCGTGCCGCTGTTGAAGCCTGGCTCAAAGGCCGCAGCGAACTGACCGAAGCAACCGTCAGCCCGCTGATCGACGTCTGGTACCCGGAAAAGCCGATCAATCCGGTAGCTTGATGTTCTAAAAAACGGCGACCCAAGGGTCGCCGTTTTTTTTGTGAAGATCTTTCAGCTTTTACGCCAGTTCAAGATCAGCAAGGTCAACACCCCCGCGACAATCCCCCAAAACGCCGAACCGATGGAAAACAGCGTCAACCCCGACGCCGTCACCATAAAGGTAATCAGCGCTGCTTCCCGTTGCACTTGCGCCATGGCAATGCTCAACCCATTGATGATCGAGCCGAACAGCGCCAATGCGGCAATCGACAGCACCAGCTCTTTAGGCAATGCGGCGAACAACGCTGCCAGCGTCGCGCCGAACACTCCGGCAATCCCGTAGAAAATCCCGCACCAGACGGCTGCGGTGTAGCGCTTGTTGCGATCCTCATGGGCATGCGGCCCGGTGCAGATAGCCGCGCTGATGGCGGCCAGGTTGATCCCATGGGAGCCGAACGGCGCCAACAGCAACGAGGCGATGCCGGTGGTGGTGATCAGTGGTGAGGCCGGCACGTTGTAGCCGTCGGCGCGCAATACGGCGATGCCCGGCATGTTCTGCGAGGTCATCGCCACCACAAACAGTGGAATGCCGATGCTGATGGTCGCGGCCAGGGAGAATTGGGGCGTGGTCCAGACCGGCATCGCGACTTCGAGGTGGAAGCCACTGAAATCCAGCAAACCCATAAACCCCGACAGCGCGGTGCCGATCAACAGCGCGGCGAGCACGGCGTAGCGGGGCGACAGGCGTTTGACCACCAGATACGTGAAGAACATTCCCAGCACCAGCGCAGTGCGGTGCTGGGCGGCGACGAAAATCTCGCTGCCGATCTTGAACAGAATCCCTGCCAGCAATGCCGCCGCCAATGAGGCCGGAATCTTTTTCACCAGCCGTTCGAAACTGCCGGTCAGGCCGCAAATGGTCACCAGCACAGCGCAAGTGATGTAGGCGCCGATGGCCTCGCCATAGCTGACACCACCCAGGCTGGTGATCAGCAACGCCGCGCCGGGGGTAGACCAGGCGATGGTGATCGGCGTGCGGTAGCGCAGGGACAAGCCGATCGAGCACACCGCCATGCCGATAGAGATCGCCCAGATCCACGACGAAATCTGCCCGCTGGTCAGACCCGCCGCTTGCCCGGCCTGGAACATCAGCACCAGTGAACTGGTGTAGCCGGTCATCATGGCGATGAACCCGGCGACGATGGCCGAGGGTGATGTGTCAGTCAGGGGGCGAAGCTGCGTGTGCGTGGCGTCGGTCATGACAGCGGTGTTCCTTGTTCTGATAAAGATGTCCGTAGCAACTCTGAACCCTGTGGGAGCGGGCTTGCTCGCGAAGGCGGTGTGCCAGACAACATTGATGTCGACTGACACGCCCTCTTCGCGAGCAAGCCCGCTCCCACAGGGAATCGCATTCAGGCGGCGGATTCTGCGTTCAAGCCTAAACTGAAAAGTAACCGGTCGTTGCAATACAGCGAGGTCGACAAACAGCCGTACAGTCGTGTTGCCACCGTCCATTGTGTACAATCGCGGTGTTTTTTACGCGATACTTGCCAGCGACCCACTGTGCCGTATTACAGTCACGGTCAATTCGCCGCAGTTCTCCCGACTCGAGTGCCCATGAACGAACAGTTGCAACCCCTCAAGAAACAACCGCGAGCAGGCAAAGCCGGCCGCAGCGGTACCCAGGACGATATTGTCTACGCGCATATCTTCGAGGCCATCCTCGAACAGCGTCTGGCGCCCGGCACCAAGTTGAGCGAAGAAGCGCTGGGGGAAATTTTCGGGGTCAGCCGCACCATCATTCGCCGTGCGCTGTCGCGTCTGGCCCATGAAGGCGTGGTGTTGCTGCGACCGAATCGCGGCGCTGTCGTCGCCAGCCCGAGTGTCGAAGAGGCCCGTCAGGTATTTATGGCGCGGCGTCTGGTGGAGCGGGCGATCACTGAATTGGCGGTTCAGCACGCCACCGCCGAGCAACTTCTCGAACTGCGGCAGATGGTCAACGACGAGCGCGACAGCTTTTCCCGTGGCGATCGTGGGGCCGGTATCCGCCTGTCCGGCGAGTTCCATTTGAAACTGGCCGAAGCGGCGAAAAACGCGCCGCTGATCAGCTTCCAGCGCAGCCTGGTGTCCCAGACTTCGTTGATCATCGCCCAGTATGAGAGCGGCAACCGTTCGCACTGTTCCTACGATGAGCACACCCAGTTGATCGACGCGATCGAAGCGCGGGACGCGACGCTGGCGGTGGACCTGATGATGCATCACATGGACCACATCGACAGCAAACTCAACCTCGACGAAGAAAGCGCGTCGGATGATTTGCATGCGGTGTTTTCGCATTTGTTGCAGACCAAGAAGCCTGGGCGGCCAGCGGTCAAGCTCTGATACCGCGGTGCGCCCTTCGCGAGCAAGCCCGCTCCCACATTAGATCTGTGGCATACACAAATATCGTGTTAACGGAGATTTAAATGTGGGAGCGGGCTTGCTCGCGAAGGCGGTCTGACAGGCATAAAAAAATCCCCCGCAACCAACGATTGCGGGGGATTTTTTATGCCCGGAAGACCTTAGCGCTGATGCACTAGATTCCCCGCCGCATAGGTCTGCAACACCGTCCGGTCATCCCCCAGCGTCATCAATACAAACAGCGTTTCGGCAATGTTATTGGCCTGCTTCAGGCGATAGCTGAGCAGTGGCGTGGCGTTGTAGTCCAGCACCAGGAAGTCCGCGTCGGTGCCCGGTTGCAAGGTACCGATCTTGTCTTCCAGGCGCAGGGCGCGGGCGCCGCCGAGGGTGGCCAGGTACAGCGATTTGAACGGGCTCAGCCGCGCACCTTGCAGTTGCATGACTTTGTAGGCTTCGTTCAGGGTTTGCAGCAGCGAGAAACTGGTACCGCCACCGACGTCGGTACCGAGGCCGACATTGAGTTTGTGTTTCTCGGCCATCGGCAGATTGAACAGGCCGCTACCGAGAAACAGGTTCGAGGTCGGGCAGAACGCAATCGCTGAACCCGTCTGCGCCAGTCGCGCACATTCGTCGTCGCACAGGTGCACGCCGTGGGCGAACACTGAGCGCTCGCCGAGCAATTGGTAGTGATCGTAGACATCCAGGTAGCCCCTGCGCTCCGGGAACAGCGCCTTGACCCACTCGACTTCCTTGAGGTTTTCGCTGATGTGGGTCTGCATGTACAGATCCGGATATTCGCTGAGCAACTGGCCGGCGAGGGTCAGTTGTTCCGGGGTGCTGGTCGGGGCGAAGCGTGGGGTGACCGCATAGTGCAGGCGACCCTTGCCGTGCCAGCGCTCAATCAGCGCCTTGCTTTCGACGTAGCTCGATTCGGCGGTGTCGGTCAGGTAGTCCGGCGCGTTGCGGTCCATCATCACCTTGCCGGCGATCATCCGCAGGTCCAGCTGTTCGGCGGCCTCGAAGAACGAGTTCACCGATTGCGGATGTACGCTGCCGAACACCAGTGCGGTGGTGGTGCCGTTGCGCAGCAGTTCCTTGATGAAAATATCCGCGACTTCGTCAGCGTGGGCCTTGTCGGCGAACTGGCTTTCGCAAGGGAAGGTGTAGGTGTTCAGCCAGTCCAGAAGCTGTTCGCCATAGGCGCCGACCATGCCGGTTTGCGGCAGGTGGATGTGGGTGTCGATGAAGCCTGGGGTGATCAGTGCGTCCTGATAATGGGTGATCTCGATGTCGGCCGGCAGGGTCGGCAGCAATTCGCTGGCGTGGCCGATGGCGCTGATCTGGCCGTTATCGACCACCAGCAGGCCGTCTTCGAAATACTCGTACGAGGCTTCGATACCCACTTCGGCGGGATCGGCGATGCTGTGCAGGAGGGCGGCGCGGTAGGCTTTGCGAGTCAGAGGCATGTGAGTTCTCAATTAGTTCGAAGCTTTTCAGTTCGAAGCTTTCAGTTCAAAGCCTGGCTGCGGCGTGAAGCAGGCAGCAGTTTGGCGATCGATGATCCGGCGCTGGCGGTGTGCTGGCCGAAATTCGCGTTATAGGTGGCGATGATTTCGCCGGCGATGGAGATGGCGATTTCCACAGGCAACTTGCCTTTGACTTCGCCGATGCCCATCGGGCAACGCATGCGTTGCAGCACGCTGCTGTCGAAACCTCGATCACGCAGGCGGTGTTCGAACTTCACCCGTTTGGTCTTCGAACCAATCAGGCCGAAGTAGGCGAAGTCATTGCGCTTGAGGATCGCGGCGGTGAGTTCGAGGTCGAGTTGGTGGTTGTGGGTCATGACGATGCAGTAGCTGCCGGCGGGCAGGTCATCGACTTCGTCCAGCGGTTCTTCGGTGACGATTTTGCGCACGCCGTGGGGGATCTGTTCGGGGAATTCAGCTTCCCGTGAATCGATCCAGCGCACCCGGCAGGGCAGGCTGGCGAGCAGCGGCACGAGCGCCCGACCGACGTGGCCGGCGCCGAACACCGCAATCTGCGCCTGGACCTGACCCATCGGTTCGAACAGCAATACGGTCACGCCACCGCAGCACTGGCCCAGGCTGGCGCCGAGGCTGAAGCGCTCCAGATGGGTGTCCTGTCGGCCGCTGGCGAGCATCTCGCGGCCGATCTGCATGGCCTTGTATTCCAGATGCCCGCCACCGATGGTGTCGAACGTTTGTGTGGCGCTGATGACCATTTTCGAGCCGGCATTACGCGGCGTCGAGCCGAGCTCTTCGATGATAGTCACCAACACACAGGGTTCACCCCGAGTTTGCAGGTCGGCGAGGGCGTCGATCCAGTTGTACATGTTTCACCTCAACATCTCTGTTGTCTGTTCGGCCGTCTTCGCGAGCAAGCCCGTTCCCACATTTGGAATGCATTTCAATGTGGGAGCGGCGGTGCGACGATTCGACTTGCTCGCGAAGGCCGCGCCTCGGTCTAGAGCGAAGCCAACTCGGGCTCAGCTTCGGCAGCCTTCGCCACCTTCAACTGGCGCATCTGCTCACAGCCCCACAACACCCGTTCAGGGGTCGCCGGTGCGTCGATTTTCGGTTGATGCTGGTAGTCGCCCAAACTGGCCACGGCGTCCTTGATCGCGCACCACGCCGCGATACCAAGCATGAACGGCGGCTCGCCTACAGCCTTGGAATGGAACACCGTGTCTTCCGGGTTCTTGCGGTTTTCAACCAGCTTCACCCGCAGGTCCAATGGCATGTCTGCCACCGCCGGGATCTTGTAGCTGGCCGGGCCGTTGGTCATCAGTTTGCCTTTGTCGTTCCACACCAGCTCTTCCATGGTCAGCCAACCCATGCCCTGGATGAAACCACCTTCGACCTGACCGATGTCGATCGCCGGGTTCAGCGAGTCGCCGACGTCGTGAAGGATGTCGGTGCGCAGCATCTTGTACTCACCGGTCAAAGTGTCGACGATCACCTCGGCACAGGCTGCACCGAAGGCGTAGTAGTAGAACGGCCGACCACGGGCCTGGCTACGGTCGTAGTAGATTTTCGGGGTCTTGTAGAAGCCGGTGCTCGACAGCGACACCTGAGCGAAATACGCCTGCTGGATCAGCGATTCGAAGGTGAGAATGTGATCGCGAACCCGCACGTGACCGTTGTGGAATTCCACGTCTTCTTCGCTGACCTTGTATTGCCGCGCGGCGAATTCCACCAGGCGCTTCTTGATGATTTCAGCTGCGTTTTGCGCCGCTTTACCATTGAGGTCGGCGCCGCTCGAAGCAGCGGTTGGCGAAGTGTTCGGGACCTTATCGGTGTTGGTCGCGGTGATCTGCACGCGGTCCATTTCCACCTGGAACACCTCAGCCACGACTTGCGCAACCTTGGTGTTCAAACCTTGGCCCATTTCGGTGCCGCCGTGGTTCAGGTGGATGCTGCCGTCGGTGTAGATGTGGATCAGTGCACCGGCCTGATTGAGGAAGCTGGCGGTGAAGGAAATACCGAATTTCACCGGGGTCAGCGCCAGGCCTTTTTTCAGGATCGGGCTGTTGGCGTTGTAGCGACGAATCGCTTCGCGACGCTCGGCGTACTGGCTGCTTTCTTCCAGTTCAGCGGTCATTTCCTCGAGCATGTTGTGCTCGACGGTCTGGTAGTAATGGGTGATGTTGCGCTCGGTCTTGCCGTAGTAGTTGGCCTTGCGTACGGCCAGTGGATCGAGGCCCAGATGGCGGGCAATCGCGTCCATCACTTCTTCGATGGCAACCATGCCTTGTGGGCCGCCGAAACCCCGGTAAGCGGTGTTCGACGCGGTGTTGGTCTTGCAGCGGTGACCGTTGATGGTCGCGTCGCCCAAGTAGTACGAGTTGTCGGCATGGAACATCGCACGGTCGACAATCGATGCCGACAAATCCGGTGAGCAACCGCAGTTGCCGGCCAGTTCCAGCGCAATGCCATGCAGGCGGCCGGTGCTGTCGAAGCCCACGTCGTACTCGACGTAGAACGGGTGACGCTTGCCGGTCATCAGCATGTCTTCGACCCGCGGAAGGCGCATTTTGGTCGGCTGACCGGTCAGGTGCGCAATCACCGCGCACAGGCACGCCGGGCTTGCCGCTTGGGTTTCCTTGCCGCCGAAACCACCGCCCATGCGGCGCATGTCGACGACGATTTTGTTCATCGACACGTCCAGCACTTCGGCCACCAGTTTCTGTACTTCAGTGGGGTTCTGGGTCGAGCAGTAAACGATCATGCCGCCGTCTTCGGTCGGCATCACCGAAGAGATCTGGGTTTCCAGATAAAAGTGTTCCTGGCCGCCGATGTGCAGTGTGCCTTGAATGCGATGCTCTGCAGTAGAAAGCGCAGTGGCCGAATCGCCGCGCTGATGCGTGTGGCTATCGAGCACGAAATGGCGTTTACGCAGGGCTTCGACCACGTCCAGAACCGGTTCGAGATCTTCGTATTCGATGATCGCGGCCATGGCCGCTTTGCGTGCGGTTTCCAGGTCTTTCGCCGCCACGGCCAACACCGGTTGACCGACGAATTGCACGTCATCGATGGCGAGCAACGGGTCGCCCGGCAACAGTGGGCCGATGTCTTTCAGGCCCGGCACATCTTCGTGGGTAATGACGATGCGCACGCCTTCGAAGGCGTAACAAGGCTGGGTGTCGATGCTGATGATTTTCGCGTGGGCACGGTCCGACAGTCGTGCGTAAACGTGCAGCTGATTGGGGAATTCCAGCCGATCGTCGATGTACTGCGCTTCACCGGACACATGCTTGTCGGCGCTGTCGTGCTTGACGCTGCGGCCGACTCCGGTGGTCAGGTCCTTGGCGAACAATTCAGCCAGTTCGGCTTGGGTCTTCTCTACAGCGTGATGATTAGACATAAGCGGTCACCCGAGTCTCGATGTGCGGTGTTTGCAGTTCGATGAAGTATTTACGCAGCAGATTCTGCGCGCTGAGCAGACGGTATTCCTTGCTGGCGCGGAAGTCCGAGAGTGGCGTGAAGTCTTCGGCCAATGCAGCGCAGGCGCGTTCGAGGGTGGCGTTGTTGAACGGCGCTCCCAGCAGGGCGGCTTCGCAGTTTTTGGCGCGTTTTGGAATGGCCGCCATGCCGCCGAAAGCAACGCGGGCGTCGGCGATCACGCCGGTGTCGATGCGCAGGTTGAACGCTGCACATACGGCGGAAATGTCATCGTCCAGACGCTTGGATACCTTGTAGGCGCGGAACAGTTGTTCAACGCTGGCGCGCGGCACGATGATCTTTTCGATGAACTCGCTTTCCTGACGCGCGGTGACCCGGTAATCGATGAAGTAATCTTCCAGCAACAGGGTGCGGCGGGTTTCGCCTTTGCACAGGACGATCTGCGCGCCGAGGGCGATCAGCAGCGGTGGCGAGTCGCCGATTGGCGAGGCGTTGCCGATGTTGCCGCCCAAAGTGCCCTGGTTGCGGATCTGCAAGGACGCGAAGCGTTGCAGCAATTCGCCGAAGTCCGGGTACTCGGCCTTCAAGGCGTCGTAGCAGTCGGAGAGGGCGGTGGCGGCGCCGATTTCCAGGCGATCGTCGAAGCGTTCGATGCGTTTCATTTCGGCAACGTTGCCGACGTAGATCATCACCGGCAAGGTGCGGTGGAACTGGGTGACTTCCAGCGCCAGATCAGTGCCGCCGGCCAGCAGGCGGGCCTGTGGATAAGCGTCGTAGAGGTCGGCCAGATCGGCCACGGTCAACGGCACCAGGCAGCGTTTGTCGCCACTGTTGAGTTCACCGATGTCTGTGGGAGCGATAGCTTTCAGGCGAGCGATAGTTTCCGCTTCGCGAGCATCGAATTGGTCGGGTTGTTTGCTGCAGCAAGATTGCTCGGCGGCGGCCAGGATCGGCCGATAACCGGTGCAGCGGCAAAGGTTGCCGGCCAAGGCTTCGTGGGCCTTGTGAGAATCCGGTTGATCGCTGTTCTTTTGCAGCGCGAACAACGACATCACGAAGCCGGGTGTGCAGAAACCGCATTGCGAGCCATGGCACTCGACCATGGCTTTTTGCACGCTGTGCAGCTCGCCTTGGTGCTTGAGGTCTTCGACGCTGATCAGTTGCTTGCCGTGCAAGGAGGAGACGAACGTCAGGCACGAGTTGAGGCTGCGATAGCGAATGTGTTCGCGGCCCAAGTCGTCCGTCTGCAACTCGCCGACCACCACGGTGCAGGCGCCACAGTCGCCGCTGGCGCAGCCTTCTTTGGTGCCGGGTTTGCCCACATGTTCGCGCAGGTAATTGAGCACGGTCAGGTTCGGGTCCAGGGCGTGCTCGCTACGGAGTTCCTGGTTTAGTAAAAACTGGATCACGGAAGGCCTCGCAAACTCATTATTGTTGTTAACCGACATGAGCCGAATTTATCAGGTCTGACTTTTCGGTCAATGATTTTCTGACTTAAAGGTCAGGAAATGGCGTTTTGTCGATCAACGACTCGTTCCTTCATTATTGACCCTCACGGGATAGCTTGCCTTTTGCTTGAATCGTGCCAAAAACCGCTGGGTGGGCACTCCGCCATGACCCATCAATTGCGCTACACTGCGCCGCTTGTGCAGATCGAAGAGATTGAAGGACAACCATGACGTTCAAGGCGCCGGACAGCCTCGCCGAGCAAATCGCTCACCACCTCGCCGAACGTATCATTCGCGGCGAAATGAAGCCGGGGGAGCGCATTCAGGAACAGAAGGTCACGCTGGCGCTCAATGTCAGCCGCGGTTCCGTCCGTGAGGCCTTGCTGATTCTCGAGCGCCGCCACTTGATCGCGATTTTGCCGCGACGTGGCGCCCACGTGACCGAACTCACGGCGCACAAGGTGCAGAGCCTGTGCACGTTGATGAGCGAGTTGTACATTCTGCTCGGCAACGCCGTGGCCAGCGGCTGGCAAGTCCAGGCCGACATGGCGCCGTTCGTGCAGATCCAGCAGCGCCTGACCGACAGCTACGAACGCCAGGACATCCGCACGTTCGTCGACGACAGCTTCAGTGTGATGCGCGCCGCCTATCCGTTCGCCAACAACCCGTACTTGCAGGAAACCGTCGAGAATCTGCAGCCGGCCATGAGCCGCGCGTATTTCCTTGCGCTGGATCAGCGCAAGGCCTCGATGAGTGAGTTCCTCGAGCTGTTCGAACGCTTGCTCGCTGCCGTGCTGGCTCGTGACTTTCCTCAGATCCGCGTGGTGCTGACGGCGTATGCCCAGCGCAGCTGCGATCTGGTGGTCTCTGCCCTGACGGTCGCTTAAGCGTGCGGCTCAAGTGCATCAAACTGGCGGGGTTCAAATCCTTCGTCGATCCGACCACGGTAAACTTCCCCAGTAACATGGCGGCCGTGGTCGGCCCCAATGGTTGCGGCAAGTCGAACATCATCGACGCCGTGCGTTGGGTGATGGGCGAGAGCTCGGCCAAGAACTTGCGCGGCGAGTCGATGACCGACGTCATCTTCAACGGCTCGACCAGCCGTAAACCGGTGAGTCAGGCCAGCATTGAGCTGGTGTTCGATAACTCCGACGGCACCCTGCTCGGTGAATGGGCTGCCTATGCGGAGATTTCCATTCGTCGCAAAGTGACCCGCGACAGCCAGACCACCTATTACCTCAACGGCACCAAATGCCGCCGCCGCGATATCACCGACATCTTTCTGGGTACCGGCCTCGGCCCCCGCAGCTATTCGATTATCGAGCAGGGGATGATCTCCAAGCTGATCGAGTCCAAGCCCGAAGACCTGCGCAATTTCATTGAAGAAGCCGCCGGTATTTCCAAGTACAAGGAACGTCGGCGCGAGACTGAAAACCGTATCCGCCGCACCCACGAAAACCTTGCCCGCCTGACCGACCTGCGCGAAGAGCTCGAGCGTCAGCTTGAACGCTTGCACCGCCAGGCCGAGGCCGCCAAGAAGTATCAGGAATACAAAGGCGAAGAGCGCCAGCTCAAGGCCCAGCTGTCGGCCCTGCGCTGGCAGGCGCTGAATGAACAGGTCGGCCAGCGCGAGTCGATCATCGGCACTCAGGAAGTCACCTTCGAAGCCCTGGTGGCCGAGCAACGCAATGCCGACGCCGCCATCGAACGCCTGCGTGACGGCCATCACGATCTGTCCGAACGCTTCAATCTGGTGCAGGGGCGTTTTTATTCGGTCGGCGGTGACATCGCCCGGGTCGAGCAGAGCATCCAGCACGGTCAGCAGCGTTTGCGTCAGTTGCAGGACGACTTGAAGGAAGCCGAGCGCGCGCGGCTGGAAACCGAGTCTCACTTGGGCCACGACCGCACCTTGCTGCTGACCTTGGGCGAAGAGCTGGACATGCTCACGCCGGAACAGGAAGTCACCAGCGCTGCCGCCGAAGAAGCTGCTGCCGCGCTCGAGGAATCCGAAACCACCATGCACGGCTGGCAGGAGCAGTGGGACACCTTCAACCTCACCGCCGCCGAGCCACGCCGTCAGTCTGAAGTTCAGCAGTCGCGAATCCAGCAGCTGGAAACCAGCATGGAGCGTTTGGCCGATCGCCAGAAACGCCTTGGCGAAGAACGTGCGTTGCTGTCGGCGGATCCGGAAGACGCGGCGATCATGGAACTCAGCGAGCAGTTGGCCGCGTCCGAGGCCACGCTCGAAGACTTGCAGGCCAGTGAAGAGGCTCAGGTCGAACGCCTCGAGCAACTGCGTCAGGAGCTGCAGCAAGCCCTTTCGGCGCAGCAGCAAGCCCAAGGTGATTTGCAGCGGCTCAACGGTCGACTGGCGTCGCTGGAAGCCTTGCAGCAAGCCGCGCTCGATCCCGGCACCGGCACTGCCGAATGGTTGCGCGAACAGCATCTGGCGGATCGTCCGCGTCTGGCCGAAGGCCTGAAGGTCGAGGCCGGTTGGGAGCTGGCGGTGGAAACCGTGCTCGGCGCCGACCTGCAAGCGGTGCTGGTGGATGACTTCGGTGATTTCGATCTGGCCGGGTTTACCCAAGGCGATTTGCGCCTGCTCAGCCCGGCCACCGATGGCGTGCGCGTGCCTGGCAGTTTGCTCGACAAGGTCGAGGCGCAGATTGATTTGTCGCCATGGCTGGGGCAGGTCAAACCGGTCGACAGCCTTGAGCAGGCCTTGGCCTTGCGCGGGCAATTGGCCGCCGGCCAAAGCCTGATCAGCCGCGACGGTTACTGGGTCGGCCGACACTTTTTGCGTGTGCGCCGGGCCAGCGAAGCGGAAAGCGGTGTACTCGCCCGTGGTCAGGAAATCCAGCGGTTGGGTCTTGAACGCGAAGAGCGCGAAGCCACGGTCGAAACCCTGGAAACCCAACTTCAGAATCTCAGGGCGCAACAGCGTCAGCAGGAAAACGGTCGCGAACATTTGCGCCGTTTGCTGCAAGACGAAGCCCGTCAGCAAGGCGAATTGAAAGCCCAGTTGTCCGCCGGCAAAGCCAAGGTCGAGCAGTTGACCCTGCGCCGCACCCGTCTCGATGAAGAACTTGCCGAACTGAGCGAGCAGCGCGCCCTGGAGCACGAAAGCATCGGCGAAGCGCGCCTGCATTTGCAGGAAGCTCTCGACAGCATGGCGCTGGACACCGAGCAGCGCGAGTTGCTTTTGGCCCAGCGCGACAGCCTGCGCGAACGCCTCGACCGGGTGCGTCAGGAAGCCCGGCAGCACAAGGATCATGCGCATCAATTGGCGGTGCGCCTCGGTTCGCTAAAGGCGCAACACGATTCCACTCGTCAGGCCCTTGAGCGGCTGGAAATGCAGTCCGAGCGCCTGACCGAGAAGCGCGAACAGTTGAGCCTCAACCTCGAAGAGGGCGAGGCGCCGCTGGAAGAGCTACGGTTGAAACTCGAAGAGCTGCTCGACAAGCGCATGACCGTCGACGAAGAACTCAAGACCGCGCAAATCGCCATGGAAGACGCCGACCGCGAACTGCGCGATGCCGAAAAGCGCCGCACTCAGGCCGAGCAGCAATCCCAGTTGATTCGCAGCCAGCTCGAACAGCAGCGCATGGAATGGCAAGCACTGACGGTGCGGCGCAAGACTTTGCAGGATCAATTGCTCGAGGACGGCTACGACCTCAACGGCGTGCTCGCCACGCTGCTGGCCGGGGCCAACGAGAAAGACGCCGAAGAAGAAATCGAGCGCATTGCCGCGCGGATTCAGCGCCTCGGCGCGATCAACCTCGCGGCCATCGACGAATACCAGCAACAATCCGAGCGTAAACGTTATCTGGATGCTCAGAACGACGATTTGGTGGAAGCGCTGGACACGCTCGAGAACGTGATCCGCAAGATCGACAAGGAAACCCGAAACCGCTTCAAAGATACCTTTGATCAGATCAATGGCGGTTTACAGGCCCTTTTCCCAAAAGTTTTTGGTGGAGGACGCGCGTATTTGGAACTGACGGGCGAAGATCTACTCGATACAGGGGTAACGATCATGGCGCAGCCGCCAGGAAAGAAGAACAGCACCATCCATTTGCTCTCCGGTGGCGAAAAAGCCCTGACCGCATTGGCTCTGGTATTTGCCATCTTCAAGTTGAATCCGGCGCCGTTCTGCATGCTCGATGAGGTTGACGCGCCATTGGATGACGCTAACGTTGGACGCTACGCACGGCTGGTCAAAGAGATGTCGCAGACGGTGCAGTTCATCTATATCACCCACAACAAGATCGCCATGGAAATGGCCGATCAATTGATGGGGGTGACGATGCACGAACCCGGTTGCTCGCGTCTGGTGGCAGTGGATGTGGAGGAGGCGATGGCAATGGTGGATGCCTGAATCATTGCTTGTAGGGCAGGTATTTTTGAGCTGTAGGGCTTTTTACTTGCCTTGACTTGCTGGCCAATCGACATAATTCGCGCAAGCCACTGTGACAGACGGTGTAAAGTTGCCTTTGGTCGTGCTAGTTTAATGTCAATTTTTCGTATACGTGGGCAAAACGCCTGTCAGAACATAGAGTTGGCGCCACGTTTTAAAGCGGTTTACACAATGTAAACCCCTTATTTTTCAGCATTTTTTATAGAGGCACGGGATTACATGGAAATCGGTCTGCGCGAGTGGCTGATCGTCATCGGCATTATTGTCATTGCCGGTATTCTTTTTGATGGCTGGCGTCGCATGCGCGGCGGCAAGGGAAAACTGAAATTCCGTCTTGACCGAAGTTTGTCCAATCTGCCGGACGAGGACACCAGCGCCGAGCTGTTGGGCCCGCCCCGTGTGCTGGATAACCATAAAGAACCGCAACTCGACGAGCATGATCTGCCGTCGGTGAGCATGCCTGCCCGTGAACCCCGCGAGTCGGGTTCCAAGCGTGGCAAGCGTGGCCATGGCGAACCCTCGCAGGGTGACTTGAACCTCAACCTGGACCTGGATGGCGGCCCGAGCTTCAATAGCCGTGACGATTTCCCGGATGACACCAAGCCCGCCAGCTCGGCCGAGAAAGATCAGCCACAAGCCGAAGAAGTGCTGGTGATCAGCGTGATCTGCCGCGACCCGGCCGGCTTCAAGGGCCCGGCGTTGTTGCAGAACATTCTGGAAAGCGGTCTGCGTTTCGGCGAGATGGACATTTTCCACCGTCACGAAAGCATGGCCGGTAACGGCGAAGTCCTGTTCTCCATGGCCAACGCGGTCAAGCCGGGCGTCTTCGATCTGGATGACATCGATCATTTCAGCACCCCGGCAGTGAGCTTCTTCCTCGGTCTGCCAGGCCCGCGTCATCCGAAGCAAGCCTTCGACGTGATGGTGGCTGCGGCACGCAAACTGTCCCAGGAGCTGAACGGCGAACTGAAAGACGACCAGCGCAGCGTGCTGACCGCCCAAACGATCGAGCACTACCGTCAGCGCATCGTCGAGTTCGAGCGTCGCGCTTTGACCCAGAAGCGCTGATCTTGTAGGAGCCAGGCTTGCCGGCGAAGGCGATCTCACGTATGCCTTCGCCGGCAAGCCTGGCTCCTACAATGATTTGTACAGCATCAACAGATTGAGCAGCCTCGGCTGCTCTTTTGCTTTATGAGAGAACACCCATGACCGCCGCCAAAAACCGCATTCTAGAGCTGCGTGCCGAGCTCGATCAGCACAACTATCGTTACCACGTGCTGGACGAGCCGAGCATTCCGGACGCCGAATACGATCGCCTGTTCCACGAGCTCAAGGCCCTCGAAGCGGCCCATCCCGAATTGATCACCAGCGACTCGCCGACCCAGCGTGTCGGCAGCGCGGCACTGTCGGCGTTCACCCAGGTGCGTCATGAAGTGCCAATGCTCAGCCTGGGCAACGCCTTCGAAGAAACCGACATGCGCGAATTCGATCGCCGGGTGACGGAAGGGCTGGATCTGCCGGTCGGCGACTTGTTTGGCAGTGGCGCAGCGGTGGAGTACAGCTGCGAACCCAAGCTCGATGGCCTGGCGGTCAGTCTGTTGTACCAGGACGGTGTGCTGGTGCGCGGCGCGACCCGCGGCGATGGCACCACTGGCGAAGACATCAGCGTCAACGTGCGCACCGTGCGCAATATTCCGCTCAAGCTGCATGGCACCGGCTGGCCGGCGACCCTGGAAGTGCGTGGCGAAGTGTTCATGTCCAAGGCCGGTTTCGAACGGCTCAATGCCACGCAGATGGAAGTGGGCGGCAAGACCTTCGCCAATCCGCGTAACGCGGCGGCGGGCAGTTTGCGGCAGCTGGATTCGAAGATCACCGCCAACCGTCCGCTGGAATTCTGCTGCTACGGCATCGGCCAGATTTCGGCCGATATTGCCGACACGCACATTGGCAATCTGAAGCAACTTCAAGCCTGGGGGCTGCCGATCAGTCATGAGCTGAAACTGGCGCACGGCATCGAAGAATGCCTGGATTACTACCGCGACATCGGTGAGCGTCGCAATGCGCTCCAGTATGAAATCGACGGCGTGGTGTTCAAGGTCAACAGCATCGCTTCTCAGCGTGAACTGGGTTTTCGGGCTCGCGAACCGCGTTGGGCGATTGCCCACAAATTTCCGGCGATGGAAGAACTCACCGAACTGCTCGACGTGGAATTCCAGGTCGGTCGCACCGGTGCCGTGACACCGGTAGCGCGCTTGAAACCGGTCAGGGTCGCGGGTGTCACCGTGGCTAATGCGACCTTGCACAACATGGATGAAGTTGCGCGGCTGGGCCTGATGATTGGCGACACCGTGATCATTCGTCGCGCTGGTGATGTGATTCCGCAGGTGGTGCAAGTGGTCACCGAACGCCGCCCGGAGAATGCCCGGCCGGTGCAGATTCCCGAGCAGTGCCCGGTTTGCGGTTCCCATGTCGAGCGCACGCAACTGGTCAAGCGCAGCAAGGGGCGCGAGACCATCAGCGAGGGCGCGGTGTATCGCTGCGTCGGGCGTCTGGCCTGTGGTGCGCAACTCAAGCAAGCGATCATTCACTTCGTTTCGCGCCGCGCCATGGACATTGAAGGTCTGGGCGAGAAGAGCGTCGAGCAACTGGTGGACGAAGGCCTGGTGAGTTCGCCGGCCGACCTCTACGCCCTGACGTTCGAGCAGATCGTTGACCTGGAAGGCTTTGCCGAACTGTCGAGCAAGAACCTGCTCGGCGCTATCGAAGACAGCAAGCAGCCGAGTCTGGCGCGGTTCATCTACGCCTTGGGCATTCCCGATGTCGGCGAAGAGACGGCCAAGGTCCTCGCACGTTCTCTCGGCTCTCTGGAGCGGGTTCAGCAGGCGTTGCCGCAAGTACTCACGTACTTGCCGGATGTCGGGCTGGAAGTGGCTCACGAGATTCACAGCTTCTTTGAAGACACGCATAACCAGCAGGTGATCAAGGATCTGCTCAAGCACGGCCTGCAGATTCAGGATCAGGGCGAGCTGGGTGCCGAATTTGCCGCCAGTACCACGTTGGGCGGTTTCCTCGACAAGTTGCACATTCCGTCGGTCGGGCCGGGCGGGGCGCAGAAGCTTGCGGACAAGTTCGGCTCGCTCGAAGCGGTGATGAGTGCTGATTGGCTGGACATGCGTCAGGCATTGCCGGAGAAGCAGGCGACTTCGGTTCGCGAGTTCTTTGCGGGGACCGAAAATCGTCAACTCGCCGAGGCCGCCGAAAAGCAGCTGCGTGATTTCGGCATGCATTGGCAGAGCGAGAAAAAGGTCGTCGAAGGGTTGCCGCTGGCCGGGCAGACTTGGGTGCTGACCGGTTCGCTGGAGCTGATGAGTCGCGATGTCGCCAAGGACAAACTTGAAAGCCTCGGCGCCAAGGTGGCCGGTTCCGTGTCGGCCAAGACCCATTGCGTGGTCGCCGGCCCGGGCGCGGGATCGAAGCTGGCCAAGGCCAATGAGCTGGGGTTGAAGGTGCTGGATGAAGAGGCGTTTGTGGCTCGGCTGAAGGAATACAACATCTCGATCTAACAGAGACCTGTGGCGAGGGGGCTTGCCCCCGTTCGGCGGCGAAGCCGTCGCAAAACCTGCTTGCACGGTATGCCTGAAAAATGCGGTTGGCGGTTTTGGGGCCGCTGCGCAGCCCAGCGGGGGCAAGCCCCCTCGCCACAAAAGCTCGGCCCCACACAGGTGTGTTCATTTGTGGGAACGATCACGGTACAAGAATGATCTAGTCTTGGCAGGCCCCAGGGAGAGATCGCCATGTACCGCTTCTTCGAACAGCTCAGTTCACGCATCGCCGCGCCCTTCATGGGCGAGCGTTCGCGCAACAGCAAGGTCTGGCATTGTCGCTGCGGGCAGTCACTGTTCTTCCGCAACAGTCAGTGCCTGGCCTGTTCGGCAGCGCTGGGCTATCAGCCGCAGCAGAGTCGCTTGTCTTCGCTGCAACCCGGCCCGCAAGCGGATACCTGGTTGCTCGACGCCGATCCTGACGCGGGGGTGTTCCGCCGCTGCGCCAATCTCGATTCTCCAGCCGCATGCAACTGGCTGCTGCCGGCCAATGATCACGATGCGTTATGCATTGCGTGTAGCCTGAATCGCACCATCCCTGACCTGTCGATCCCCGAGAACCACGAGCGCTGGCGCAAAGTGGAAATCGCCAAGCGTCGCCTGGTGGCGCAGTTGATCAGCCTGGGCTTGTCGGTCATTCCGAAATCCATGGACGAAGACATCGGTCTGGCCTTCGACTTCATCGGTATCGACCTCGAAGGCAAGCCGCCGACCACCGGGCATGCCAACGGTCTGATCACCCTCGATATCAAGGAAGCCGACGACGCCCATCGCGAGCAGGTCCGCGTGCAGATGCACGAACCTTATCGCACGCTGCTCGGGCACTTTCGTCACGAGGTAGGGCATTACTACTGGGACCGCTTGGTCGCCAACAGTCATTGGCTGGAACCGTTCCGCGATCTGTTTGGTGACGAGCAAACAAGCTACACCGACGCCCTTGAGCGGCATTATCAGCAAGGCGCGCCGCTCGACTGGCAGCAACATTACGTCAGCGCCTACGCGACCATGCACCCTTGGGAAGACTGGGCCGAAACCTGGGCTCACTACCTGCACATGATGGATGCAGTGGACACCGCCTTGGGTTTTGGCATGAGTGCGCAGGACATGGATTTCGACTACCAGCCGTTTCCGCCGAGCACGCTATTCGACCCGCAGCACCCCGGAGGCCCGGCGTTCCTGTCGTTCGTCAACGCATGGATCGAGCTGGCTGGCATGCTCAACGAATTGTCACGCAGTATGGGCCAACCGGATTTCTATCCGTTCGTCCTGCCGCCGGCGGTGATTGCCAAGCTGCACTTCATTCACTTGGTGATCCAGCAAGAGGGCGGCAGGGCGGATGAGGTGTTGGCGCAATAGGATCAAAAGGATCGCAGCCTTCGGCAGCTCCTACGCGCCTGTGGGCGCCGCCGCAGGCTGCGATCTTTTAAAGGCCAGCGCATGTCCTTGAAGCGGCTCATATTTTTTAATCCACCCGAACGGTTGTAACTTCGTCTCAGATAGGTACAATGGCGCGGCTCGCCGTCAGGTGAGCGTCGTTATGGTGACCCCATCGGTCCCCCCGCAACGATTACCCGTGAACCTGGTCAGACCCGGAAGGGAGCAGCCACAGCGGGAACATTGTGTGCCGGGGTGTGGCTGGTGGGGTTGCCTCCATAACGCAACACGAACCCTCTTTCGTGTTTTCTATCTAAAAATACTGTTTTGTTTTCCCTGCCATGGAGCTCATCCAGGGCGGTGTTTCGTTGTTTCCGAATTAAAGCGCGGGATACAAAAAGGAGGCCGATCTGTCGCATTCGACAGATCGGCCTCTTTTTTTATTTACTGGCACTAGGCTTGGACAAGGCCTGGTCAACCGCTGCGATCAGCTTTCCCAGATCCTTCGGGGTGGCTTTGTGTATGACGCTGAACAGGTACGCCCGCTGTTCATCTTCGTCTTCCAGATCTGCGAAAAAGGCTTTCAGCTTCACGCCCAGCACGTCGGCAAGCAAAAACAATGCTTCCACGCTGGGGGTGTAGGTGCCGGTTTCGAAACGGCTGATGGTTTTGGGGTCAAAACCGGTTTTTTCGCCGAGTTCAGCCTGAGTAAGCCCTGCGACCTTACGGTAGCGTCGGATGGCTGGACCCAAACTTGAAATTTGCATCGCTCAATTCCCATTTAGAATCAAGAACTTAACGATAGATTTTTGCATTAGGCAACTGCATGATCCATCACCTTGCTTTGCAAAATGTGATGCATTTCGTAGAATCGCCGCTTCGAAGGGTTTGGGGTGATCTGCTTTCTGAAGTTTAGGCGATATGAAAAAGCCAGCATTGCGCTCCCTGCCGGGTATGCGCAGAGACCGCTGACGGTCTGAAGCCTCGCGAAATATTACCAGAGTCGGTGTTGCTACTTTGCCCTGGATCTTCGGCGGTCCGGGGCCATCAAATGCTGTTCATGGAGTGATAACGTGTCTCTGCGCAGTACGTCTCAAAACACCTCTTCCGGGCATCCTGCGCTGGTCGAGCGGTACCACCGCTAGCGACAGTGAGCCTGACTCATGGATGAGAAATACCGCAGGGCCGTGGATGCAGCCGCCATTTTTTCCGAGACCGATCTGGACGGTCGGATTACCTATGTTAACGATCAATTCTGTGCGGTGTCCGGCTACAGCCGCGAGGAACTGCTGGGGCAAAACCATCGCCTGCTGAACTCCGGCCTGCATTCCGCCGATTTCTTCGCCGCCATGTGGCGCACCATCGCCCTGGGTAATATCTGGAAGGGCGAAATCTGCAATCGCGCCAAGGATGGCAGCCTGTATTGGGTCGACAGCACCATGGTGCCGGTGCTCGATGATGCCACCGGGCGCGTTCACCGATACCTGTCGATTCGTTTCGACATCAGCGAAAAACGCAAACTATTGCAATCCTTGCAATGGCGGGTCGGGCACGACGTGCTGACCGGGCTGCCCAATCGCGCCTTCCTGTCGGATTTACTGGATCAAGCGCTGGAATTCTCCCGGCATGAAAACATTCCGTTGGCGGTGTGCATGCTTGACCTCGACGGGTTCAAGGCGGTCAACGACGGTTACGGTCACGCCAGTGGCGATATGTTGCTGGTGGAAGTGGCCAAGCGTTTGCGCGACATTGTGCGCGGCGAAGACGTGGTGGCCCGACTGGCCGGTGACGAGTTCGTGCTGGTGCTGCGTTATGTGCGTGATCTGCAAGAGTTGCGCGCGGCGCTGAATCGCGTGTTGGGGGCGATTTCGGCGCCTTACACACTGCACGGCAAGGACATCAATGTGTTTGCCAGTATCGGCGTCACCCTGTTTCCCCATGACAACGAAGATGCCGAAACCTTGCTGCGTCATGCCGATCAGGCGATGTACGTGGCCAAGCAGAGCGGGCGAAACCGTTTTCATCTATTCGATGTCTCTCGGGATCAGGAGGTCAAGGCCACGCACCAGACCGTCGAGCGGGTGCGTCAGGCGCTGGTCGCCGGTGAGTTACGCCTGCATTTTCAGCCCAAGGTGAACATGCGTCGTGGTGTGGTCGTCGGTTTCGAGGCATTGTTGCGTTGGGAGCACCCGCAAAACGGCATGGTGCCACCTCGGGAGTTTTTGCCGTTGGTGGAGGACACCGACCTGATCATCGATATCGGCGAATGGGTGATGGATCAGGTTCTGTCGCAGTTGCACCACTGGCAGCAAGCGGGGCAGGGCTGGCCGGTCAGTATCAATATCGCGGCGCGACATTTTCAGCGCGCTGACTTCGTCGACCGGCTCAGGCAGGTACTCGCTCGACATGCCCAGGTTGCCCCGCAGATGCTCGATCTGGAAATCGTCGAGTCGGTGGCGATCGAGAATATCCAGCATGTCAGTGCCTGTTTGCAGGCCTGTCAGGCGTTGGGGGTGCAGTTCTCGTTGGGTGACTTTGGCACGGGTTACTCATCCCTGAGTTACCTCAAGCGTTTACGTACCCAAACCATCAAAATCGATAAGTCGTTCGTGCGTGACATTCTGAATGATCACGACGACCTGGCTCTGACCACGGCGGTGATTGGCCTGGCCCGCGCGTTCGGCCGGCAGGTGATTGCCGAGGGGCTGGAAAGCGTTGAGCACGGTGAATTGCTGTTGCGGCTGGGATGCGAAGTCGCTCAAGGCTATTTCATCGCCCGCCCGATGCCTCCCGGTGAGGTGCCGGGATGGGTGGCAGGGTTTGTCGCCCCGTCGCAATGGCAGACGCTCAGCCAGACAGCCTGAGAAATCATGCAGCTGCTACTGGTTGGCAGCAGGGTTACCGGTATAGAGCCGGATAATGTCATCAATCTCCCCGGACGTTTTCATTTGCAGCAACGTGTCCAGAATGCGTTGCACAGGCACCTTGGGGTCATTGCGCACATAACAGCCGACGGTTTGTTCGTGTACCAGTGCTACGCTTTGCAGTTGTCGGTCGGGTAGCAGGCGCTGGTTGAACCAGTCCAGGGTCCATTGGCTGCTCACGGCATAGCGGTAGCGTCCGGCCAGGAGTTTATCCAGCACCTGTTCCTGATTGCGCGCGTCATCGCGGTGCAGGCGGTCGGCATCGAACAGCGGTTGCAGGGTCGGGTAGCTATAGCCGAGCACTGTGCCGATCGACTGCGGCGGCAGCTCTGCCGGGTTGACCGTGTCGGGTGAGCCTCGCCGGCCAATCAGCAAGTCGCGCTGAACCAGCAGTGGAACGCTCCAGATATAGTTGTCGGACAGGTTCGGCAGCCAGGTTTTTGAGACATAACAGCGCACATCGACTTCGCCGTGTTCCATGGCGTTTTGCACCCGTGCCCGAGGCAAGACATGAAATTGCGCCGGCATGCCGACCTGTGTCGCCAGGCTGAGCATGATGTCGTGCAGAATGCCCTGGGTCGGTCGGCCGCCGCGCTCCATTTGCGCCATGGGCATGGCCCAGCTGTCGGACACGACAAAGCGCAACGGCGCCTCGGCGGCTGCGACGCTCAGGCTGACCAACAGCAGTGCCCCCAAGGCAAAACGCATAAACGCTCCGGTACGGCTCAAACCTGAGCCAATAAAAGCCCCTTAAAGTGCAGCTTAGCCAGAATAGACGAGCGCATCGGATGCAATTTTGGCCTTGCTCCGCTAGCATTAGCCGCTTCTGTTCCTTCGTTGCGACGGTTTTCGATGAGTTATCAGGTTCTTGCACGTAAATGGCGTCCGCGCTCGTTCGGCGAAATGGTCGGCCAGACCCATGTGCTCAAGGCTCTGATCAATGCCTTGGACAGCCAGCGGCTGCACCACGCGTACCTTTTTACCGGTACCCGCGGGGTTGGCAAGACCACCATCGCGCGGATCATCGCCAAATGCCTGAACTGTGAAACAGGTATCACTTCGACCCCCTGTGGCGAGTGCTCGGTGTGCCGCGAAATCGATGAAGGCCGCTTCGTCGACCTGATCGAGATCGACGCCGCGAGCCGGACCAAGGTCGAAGACACCCGCGAACTGCTCGACAACGTGCAGTACGCACCGAGCCGCGGGCGCTTCAAGGTCTACCTGATCGACGAAGTGCACATGCTCTCCAGCCATTCCTTTAATGCGCTGTTGAAAACCCTTGAAGAGCCGCCGCCTTACGTCAAGTTCATCCTGGCGACCACCGATCCCCAGAAACTTCCTGCAACGATTCTGTCGCGTTGCCTGCAGTTCTCCCTGAAGAACATGACCCCGGAACGGGTGGTCGAGCATTTGACCCACGTGCTGAGCGTCGAGAACGTGCCGTTTGAAGACGACGCGCTGTGGCTGCTGGGCCGCGCCGCCGACGGTTCGATGCGCGATGCCATGAGCCTGACCGACCAGGCCATTGCTTTCGGTGAAGGCAAGGTCATGGCCGCCGACGTGCGGGCCATGCTCGGTACTCTCGATCACGGCCAGGTCTACGACGTCCTGCATGCGCTGATCGAAGGCGACGCCAAGGCATTGCTCGAAGCCGTGCGACATCTGGCCGAACAAGGCCCGGACTGGAACGGCGTGCTCTCGGAAATTCTTAATGTGCTGCACCGTGTCGCCATCGCCCAGGCCCTGCCTGAAGGCGTCGACAACGGTCATGGCGACCGTGATCGCGTATTGGCTCTGGCCCAGGCATTGCCGGCTGAAGACGTGCAGTTCTATTACCAGATGGGCCTGATCGGTCGCCGGGACTTGCCGCTGGCGCCGGACCCGCGCGGCGGCTTCGAAATGGTCCTGCTGCGAATGCTCGCGTTCCGGCCGGCAGACACTGCGGACGCGCCGAGGCAACCGCTAAAGACAGTGGGGATCAGCCAGGCCACAGTTGATTCCGCAAATTCAGTGGCTGCCGCGCGGGTTGTTGCGCCGGTAGTCGCTACGGCCGTTACACCGGCTCCTGTTGCGCCCGTGGTGGCGCCAGCCCCTGTCCCGGTAGCTGCGCCTGAGCCGGTCGCGCCCGTGGCTGTGCCTGTGGTCGCGCCTGAGCCCGAGTCTGTTGTCGAGCCCGTAGCGGTCGAAGAAGTCGTCGATCTGCCGTGGAACGACCCGGTAGAGCCCGAAGTTGTCCAGCATCCCACCGTCGAGCCGGTGCTGGAAACGGCTGGCGAACAACCCGAATTGCCCCCGATGCCCATGCCGACGCCGGACAGCGTAGTGCCGGACGCGCCGGAATGGGCTGCTGCCCCGATTCCGGAACCGTCCATGGCCGAAGTCGATGCCGCTACGCCAGGCATGGATCAGGACGACGAGCCGCCGCTGGATGAGGACTACATCGAGCCGGACATGGATTCGGCTTATAGCTATCTCGACGAACTGGCCAGCGAGCACACCGCCGAACCTGCGCCGGAACCCGAGCCAGAACCGGCCGCGATGCCGGCCACCGGTCTGGCCCTGCAATGGCTGGAGGTGTTCCCGAAACTGCCGGTGTCCGGCATGACAGCCAGCATCGCCGCCAACTGCACCCTGATCGCCGTCGATGGTGACAATTGGTTGTTGCACCTGGACCCGGCCCATAGCGCCTTGTTCAACGCGACACAACAACGTCGCCTCAACGATGCACTGAACCAGTTCCACGGGCGCACGCTGACCCTGAGCATGGAGCTGATCAAGCCCGAGCAGGAAACCCCGGCTCAGGCCTCATCCCGCCGGCGTGCCAACCGTCAACGCGAGGCCGAGGAATCAATCCACGGCGATCCGTTCATCCAGCAAATGATGCAGCAGTTCGGGGCGGTGGTCCGTCACGATACTATTGAACCTGTCGAGGCCCTGGTCAGTCAGGACTAATAACTGAAGGCGCTTGGCCGCATTCGCCGGGCGCTGTTTTTATCCAAGTACTTTTGAGGTGATTCCCATGATGAAAGGTGGCATGGCCGGCCTGATGAAGCAGGCGCAGCAGATGCAGGAAAAAATGGCCAAGATGCAGGAAGAACTGGCCAACGCCGAAGTCACCGGTAAAGCCGGCGGCGATATGGTCACCGTGGTGATGACCGGTCGTCACGATGTCAAGCGCGTGACCATCGACCCAAGCCTGGTCGAAGGCCTGAGCGAAGACGACAAAGAAATGCTGGAGGCGGTATTCGCCGCAGCCGTTAACGACGCCGTGCGCAAGATCGAAGCCAACAGCCAGGACAAAATGTCCGGCGTGACCGCTGGCATGCAATTGCCACCGGGTATGAAACTGCCATTCTGATTCGCCAACGCGCATCGGATGGGTTACAAAAAAATGCCAGGCATCGCGCCTGGCATTTTTGTTTCTGTCTGTTGGAAGTATGGTGCCGGTGAGGCAGCCTTCGCGGGCAAGCCCGCTCCCACAGTGATCACCTGAATCCTGTGGGAGCGTGGCTTGCCCGCGATGAAGTCACCTCGGTACAACTGACGAAACTTCGAACCCGACACCGCCACAAATGTCTGCTCCCTATACCGCTGAAATTCATCGATCAAGGAGACGCTCACATGCCACAAGCATTGACCCTCAACCAACGAATCGTTCTGGTGTCCCGCCCGGTGGGCGCGCCGACGCCAGAGAATTTCCGCCTGGAACGGGTAGCACTGCCAGACCTGGCCGACGGTCAGGTGTTGCTCAAGACGCTTTATCTGTCGCTCGATCCCTACATGCGCGGTCGTATGAGCGACGCGCCATCCTACGCTGCACCGGTAGAAATCGACGAGGTAATGACCGGTGGGGCTGTCAGCCGTGTCGAACGCTCGCTGCATCCGAAATTCCATGAAGGCGATCTGGTGGTCGGTGTCACGGGATGGCAAAGCCACAGCATCAGTGACGGGCGCAACGTTATTCCGATCCCGTCCGGGCTGCAGAGTCCGTCGATGGCCCTGGGTGTACTGGGCATGCCCGGCATGACCGCCTACATGGGGTTGATGGATATCGGCCAGCCCAAGGAAGGCGAAACTCTGGTGGTGGCTGCTGCGTCCGGCGCGGTGGGTTCGGTGGTCGGCCAAGTGGCGAAGATCAAGGGCTTGCGAGTGGTCGGTGTGGCCGGTGGTGCGGACAAATGCCGCTACGTGGTCGAGGAGCTGGGCTTCGATGCCTGCATCGACCACAAGCGCCCGGATTTCGCCGAAGAGTTGGCGCTGGCCTGCTTCAAAGGCGTTGATATCTACTTTGAAAACGTCGGTGGCAAGGTGTTCGATGCGGTGCTGCCGCTGCTCAACCCCAAGGCGCGGATTCCTCTTTGCGGTCTGATTGCGTCCTACAACGCCAATGAAGCGCCTAGCGGGCCGGATCGCTTGCCTCAGTTGCAACGCACACTGCTGACCAAGCGCGTACGGATTCAGGGCTTCATTGTGTTCGATGACTACGGTGATCGTCAGCCGGAGTTCATCAGCGCCATGGCCCCGTGGGTGCGGGACGGCAAGGTGAAATTCCGTGAAGACGTGGTCGACGGTCTGGAGAACGCGCCCCAGGCATTCATCGGTCTGCTGGAGGGGCGCAACTTCGGCAAACTGGTGGTGCGGGTCGCGCAGACCGAGTAATTGACGGTGCTATTTGACGCTAAACAGAGGCGCGGGTATAAACCGCGTCTCGTTGTTATGTCGGATTTTCTCCCATGAGCTTCAGCCCTTTGATTCGCCAACTGATCGACGCCCTGCGAATTTTGCCGGGTGTGGGTCAGAAAACTGCCCAGCGCATGGCGTTGCAACTGCTTGAGCGTGATCGCAGCGGCGGTTCGCGACTGGCCCAGGCGCTGAGCCAGGCCATGGAAGGAGTGGGCCACTGCCGCTTGTGCCGCACGCTGACCGAAGACGATCTGTGCCCGCAATGCGCTGATCCTCGCCGCGACGATACCTTGCTGTGTGTGGTGGAAGGTCCGATGGATGTTTACGCGGTGGAGCAGACCGGTTTTCGCGGTCGCTACTTCGTGCTCAAAGGCCATCTGTCGCCCCTCGACGGGTTGGGGCCGGACGCCATCGGCATTCCACAATTGATGGCGCGGATCGAAGAGGCGGGTACGTTTGCCGAAGTCATCCTCGCCACCAACCCGACGGTGGAAGGCGAAGCCACGGCGCATTACATCGCCCAGTTGCTCAGCAACAAAGGCCTGATCGCCTCGCGCATCGCCCATGGCGTGCCGTTGGGTGGCGAGCTGGAATTGGTGGACGGCGGGACATTGGCGCATTCGTTTGCCGGGCGTAAGCCGATCTCGCTGTAACCGCATCAAAATCTTTTGATCTTCAAATCCTCACTTGAAAACCAAGCAAGCGCTCGGTTAACTTCGCTGAACCTTCAGTGGAGCTCGCCGATGCCTGCCTTTCAGGAATACTTCGATCCCAGCCACCAATTGGTCCGCGACAGCGTCAGACGTTTCGTCGAGCGCGAGATTCTTCCGGACATCGACCAGTGGGAAGAAGCCGAAAGCTTCCCCCGTGAGCTCTATCTAAAGGCCGGCGCGGCGGGCATTCTGGGCATTGGTTATCCAGAAGCCTTGGGTGGCAGTCACGAAGGCGATGTGTTCGCCAAGATCGCCGCCAGTGAAGAGCTGATGCGCTGCGGTTCCGGTGGTCTGGTCGCGGGGCTGGGCTCGCTGGGCATTGGTCTGCCGCCGATCCTCAAGTGGGCCAGGCCCGAAGTCCGCGATCGCGTTGTACCTCAAGTGCTGGCGGGCGAGAAGATCAGCGCCCTGGCCGTCACCGAGCCCAGCGGCGGCTCCGACGTCGCCAACCTGCAAACCCGCGCCGTACGTGACGGCGACTTTTACCGGGTGAGCGGCAGCAAAACCTTCATTACCAGCGGCGTTCGTGCGGATTTCTACACCGTCGCGGTGCGCACCGGCGAGCCGGGGTTTGGCGGCATCAGTTTGTTGCTGATCGAGAAGGGCACGCCCGGGTTCACCGTCGGTCGTCAGTTAAAGAAAATGGGCTGGTGGGCGTCGGACACCGCCGAATTGTTTTTTGATGATTGCCGGGTGCCGGTTAGCCATCTGATCGGGGCTGAGAACATGGGCTTCGCCTGCATCATGGGCAACTTCCAGAGTGAGCGTCTGGCCCTGGCGCTGATGGCCAACATAACCGCGCAGTTGGCGCTGGAGGAGAGCCTGAAGTGGGCTCGTCAGCGTGAAGCCTTCGGCAAGCCCATCGGCAAGTTCCAGGTGCTCAAGCACCGTCTCGCCGAAATGGCCACGGCGCTGGAGGTGTCACGGGAATTCACCTATCGCCAGGCGGCGAAAATGGCCGCGGGGCAGAGCGTGATCAAGGAGATTTCCATGGCCAAGAATTTCGCCACCGACACGGCTGATCGCATTACGACCGATGCGGTGCAGATTCTGGGCGGTCTGGGTTACATGCGTGAAAGTCTGGTGGAGCGGCTGTATAGGGATAACCGGATTCTGTCGATCGGCGGCGGGACGCGGGAAGTGATGAACGAGATCATCAGTAAGCAGATGGGGCTTTGAAATAGGCGGTGTTGCGGCTGACGCTTTCGCGAGCAAGCCCGCTCCCACACTGGGCTACTGTCGGACATAAGATTGGTGTACGCAGGAGATCTAATGTGGGAGCGGGCTTGCTCGCGAAGGCGTCGGTGCAGACGCCGCCTTACTTATCGCTTAACGCAAACTGCGTCAGGCAAAACGTCGGAATCCCCATGTCTTCCAGCCGCTGGGAACCACCCAGCTCCGGCAAGTCTATGATCGCCGCCGCTTCATGCACCCGCGCGCCCATGCGCCGAATCAGGTTCGCCGCCGCGATCAGCGTGCCGCCAGTGGCGATCAGGTCATCGAACATCACCACCGCATCACCTTCACACAGGCTATCGGCATGGACTTCGAGAAAGGCTTCGCCGTACTCGGTCTGATAACCCTCGGCCAGCACGTCGGCCGGCAGTTTGCCCTGCTTGCGGAACAGCACCAGCGGTTTGTTCAGCTGATAGGCCAGGATCGAACCGATCAGAAAGCCACGGGCATCCATGGCGCCGATGTGGGTGAAGTCGGCTTCGACGTAACGATGGGCAAAGCTGTCCATCACTAGGCGCAGGGCCGTGGGTGACTGGAACAACGGAGTGATGTCGCGAAAGATCACGCCCGGCTTGGGGAAGTCGATCACGGGGCGGATCAGGGATTTGATGTCGAAGGAGTCGAAGACCATCGTCGAGGTGTCCTAACGGGCTGCAAACGTCGCAGTATAACGGCGGCTGAACCGTTTCGCTCAGCCGCCGTCGCCACGATCAGCCGTCGAGCGAGCCGCCGGCCAGGGCGCAGAGCTGGATCGGGTCGAGGATGTGGATTTCCTTGCCTTCCGCGGCGATCAGTTCGTTTTGCTGGAAACGGGTGAACACCCGGGACACGGTTTCCACCGCCAGGCCCAGATAATTGCCGATTTCGTTGCGCGACATGCTCAACCGGAACTGGTTGGCCGAGAAGCCCCTGGCGCGGAAACGGGCCGACAGGTTGACCAGGAAAGTGGCGATGCGCTCGTCGGCGGTTTTCTTCGACAGCAGCAACATCATCTGCTGATCGTCGCGAATCTCGCGGCTCATCACCCGCATCAACTGACGGCGCAGTTGTGGCAGTTGCAGGGCCAGTTCGTCGAGGCGATCGAAAGGAATTTCGCACACCGAGGTGGTTTCCAGGGCTTGCGCCGAGACCGGGTGCTTTTCAGTGTCCATGCCCGACAGGCCGACCAGTTCACTCGGCAAATGGAAACCGGTGAGCTGCTCTTCGCCGCCATCGCTCAGGCTGAAAGTCTTCAGGGCGCCGGAGCGTACTGCATAAACGGAATCGAACGTGTCGCCCTGGCGAAACAGGAACTCGCCTTTCTTCAGCGGGCGACCACGTTTGACGATATCGTCCAGCGCATCCATGTCTTCCAGATTCAGAGAAAGTGGCAGGCAGAGGGGGGCCAGGCTGCAATCCTTGCAATGGGCCTGGCTATGAGCGCGCAGCTTTACTGGCTCGGACATTTCTTTAATCCTTGTGGGAAAACACACATAAGCTGTAAGGGTAACCCACGGGAGGACATTCAGGCACGCGGCGATTTTGTCGCAGGGTCGTAAAATCAGCGTTTCGCAGACCGGCCATGAACTAATGGCTAGATAACCCGTGAAAAACGCTGGCGATTTTGCTGTTCCAGGTACGCGTCGAACACCATGCACACCGAACGCACCAGCAATCGTCCGGCGGGCAGTACGGTAATCCGTTCGTTATCAAGTTCGATCAGTCCGTCGTCGGCCATTTCCTGCAACTGTGGCCAGAGTTCACCGAAGTAGCCCTGAAAGTCGATGTTGAAGGCTTGTTCGATCTGGGCGAATTCCAGGCCGAAAGTGCAGATCAGTTGTTGGATGACCGCACGTCGCAGGCGGTCATCGGCGTTGCACAGCAGACCACGGCTGGTGGCCAGTTGTGCGCTGGCCAACGCATTCTGGTACTGGTTCAGATCACTGCTGTTCTGGCAGTACAAATCGCCGATCTGGCTGATCGCCGATACCCCCAGACCGATCAAATCGCAATGACCGTGGGTGGTATAGCCCTGGAAGTTACGTTGCAGGGTCGATTCTTCCTGAGCAATCGCCAGTTCATCGTCGGGCAGCGCAAAGTGGTCCATGCCGATATATCGATAACCGGCCTTGGTCAGCTGCTCGATGGTTCCTTGGAGCATTTCAAGTTTTTGCGCCGGGGTCGGCAGTTCGTCGCTGTTGATCCGTCGTTGCGGCATGAAGCGTTCTGGCAGATGGGCGTAGTTGAACACCGAGAGCCGATCCGGTTGCAGGCTGATGACTTCGTCGACGGTGCGGGCGAAGTTCTCGGGCGTCTGCTTCGGCAGGCCGTAGATCAGATCGATGTTGATCGAGCGAAATTGCAGGGTTCGGGCGGCATCGATCACCGCGCGGGTTTCTTCCAGGCTTTGCAGGCGATTGACCGCCCGTTGTACCGCCGGATCGAGGTCTTGCAGGCCGATACTGACCCGGTTGAAGCCCAGTTCCCGGAGCAGGCCCATGGTCGACCAATCAGCCTCGCGAGGGTCGATCTCGATGCCGTAGTCGCCGGAATCGTCGTCCAGCAAATTGAAATGCTTGCGCAGTTGAGCCATCAACTGGCGCAGTTCGTCATGGCTGAGAAAGGTCGGCGTGCCGCCGCCGAAATGCAGTTGCTCGACTTTCTGCGAGGGGTCGAGATGACAGGCAATTAACTGGATTTCCTGTTCCAGGCGCTGCAAATAGGGCAGGGCCCGGCCACGGTCCTTGGTGATGACTTTGTTGCAGGCGCAGTAGTAGCAAATGTTCGCGCAGAAGGGCACGTGCACATACAGCGACAGCGGCCGCAGAGCTTTACGGCTGTCGCGCAGGGCATGAAACAGGTCGAAGGTGCCGACCTGGCTGTCGAATTGCACGGCGGTCGGGTACGAGGTGTAGCGCGGTCCCGCCAGGTCATAACGGCGGATCAGATCTGTGTCCCAACGAATGGCGTCGAGCATGCGGGCATTCCCCCGGATAGGCTGGCAGTGTCGGCGAGTCTAGGGAGAAGTGCGCAAAGGCATCTTGATTTGCATCAAGGGTCGGGATTTGTGGTGTCGGTGAGGGCCTCTTCGCGGGCAAGCCTCGCTCCTACAAGGGATCGCTTGTCTGCGATGGGGCCACTGCCGATCTAATGCCCCATGAGCCAATGTTGATGCGGCCCCGGCAAGGTCCAGATGCCGAACACCATCACCAGCAAGCCACCGGTCATGCGGACGCTGCGTTTGCGCAACAACGCTGTGACGCGCTCGGCCGCCAGCCCTGTGGCGAGCAGCACCGGCCAGGTGCCCAGCCCGAATGCCAGCATCAGCAACGCACTGTCCAGCGCATTGCCCTGGCTCGCCGACCACAGCAATGTGCTGTAAACCAACCCGCACGGCAGCCAGCCCCAGAGTGCGCCCAGCAGCAGGGCGCGGGGCAGGTTCGACACGGGCAATAGTGTGTTGGCCACCGGCTGGATATGCCGCCACAGGCCGCGGCCGAGGCTTTCGATGCGGGTCAGGCCGCTCCACCAGCCAGCCAGGTACAGGCCCATGGCGATCAGCAGCAATCCGGCGAGGATGCGCATGAACATCGCCGCCGGGCTATTGGCCACAGCCCAGCCGGCCAGGCCGATCAGCAGGCCGGCCGCGGCGTAGCTGAGAATTCGCCCCAGGTTGTAGGCCAGCAATAGTCGAAAGCGTCGGCTGCGTTGTTCCTTGGGGATCGCCAGGGTCAACGCGCCCATCAATCCGCCGCACATGCCCAGACAATGCCCGCCACCGAGCAGGCCGAGGATCAGCGCAGACACCAACAGTGGCACCAACTCAAGCATGGGGCGGCGCCTTGTCGTCCGGTTTGGCCGGATGGCCGCTGGCCTCGTCGACCGCTGCCTTGTGGTTCGGGTCCTGATCGTCGAACAGGATGCTGTGGGCCGGGCCATCGAGGTCGTCGTACTGACCGCTGTCGACTGCCCAGAAGAAGATATAGATAGCGATGGCCACGATCAGCAGCGCGGCCGGGATCATCACGTAGAGAGCTGGCATCTGGACTCCATGCCCGCGCGGTTCAGGCCGGCAGCGGGCGGGTTTCTGGCGTGGTGCTGACGGCCGGCGCGCTCGGCAAGCGAGTCAGGCGCAGGGCATTCAACACCACGGTCAACGAACTGATCGACATGCCGACCGCAGCCCATACCGGAGTGATCCAGCCGAGGGCGGCGAACGGCAACATAAGGCCATTGTACAGCGCCGCCCACAGCAAGTTCTCGATGATGACCCGACGGGTGCGACGGGCCAGGCTGAAGGCTTGCACCAGCGCGTCGAGACGGTTCGACAGCAGCACCGCGTCGGCACTGGTTTTCGCCAGATCGGTGGCCGAACCCATCGCCACGCTGATGTCGGCGGCGGCCAGCACCGGTACATCGTTGACCCCGTCACCGAGCATCAACACCTTGCGACCTTCCTTGTGCAGCTGTTGCAGCACCTGCAGTTTATCGTCCGGACGCAAACCGCCACGGGCCTCGTCGATGCCCAGTTCGGCAGCGACGCTGGCGACCATCGGCGAGCTGTCGCCGGACAGCAGCAGCGTGCGCCAGCCACGAGCCTTGCACGCTGCGAGCAGGGCGGGCGCGTCGGCGCGCAAACGGTCATCGAGTACGAACCACGCCAGCGGCCCTTGACTGTCGCCGAGCAACAGCCATTGGCCGGGCTCATCGGGCATTACTGGCGTTTGAGCGCCGCTGAGGTCACAGACAAACCTTGGCTGGCCAATGCGCAGGCGTTGTGCGCCGACCAACCCCTCAAGGCCCAGGCCCGGCGTGCTGTGAACTTCTTCGGCGGCCAGCGGTGCACGGCCAAAAGCCCGGGCAATCGGGTGCTCGGAGCGGTTTTCCAACGCGGCGGCGAGGCTCAGGCATTGATCGCTGGTCAGCGCCCCAAGCGGCCGGATCGAACGCAAGGCCAGGCGGCCTTCGGTGAGAGTGCCGGTCTTGTCGAAAATCACCGTGTCGATCTGGTTCAGGCCTTCCAGTACATGGCCGCGTGTCAACAAAAGACCGAGCTTGTGCAGCGTGCCGGTGGCGGCGGTGAGGGCGGTTGGCGTGGCCAGCGACAAGGCGCACGGGCACGTCGCAACCAGCATCGCCAGGACAATCCAGAAGGCTCGCGAAGAATCCAGTTCCCACCACAGCAGGCCGATGGCGGCCACCGCGATAAGTGACAACAGCAAAAACCATTGGGCGGCGCGGTCGGCGATTTCCGCCAGTCGTGGCTTTTCGGCCTGGGCGCGATCCAGCAGGCGGACGATGGCCGACAGTCGGGTGTCCTGACCCAGCGCCAGGACTTCTACGGTCAGCGCACCTTCAACGTTCAAGGTGCCGGCGGTGACGGCATCGCCTGGGGTCCGTGGCTGTGGCAGGTATTCGCCGGTCAGCAGGGATTCGTCGATGCTCGACTGACCGTCGAGGATTTTTCCATCGGCCGGCAGAATTGCTCCGGGATGCACCAGCACCTGATCGCCCACGCGCAACTCACTGAGCAGAATCCGTTCGCTCTGACCGTCAGCGCTCAGCCGCAGGCAGGAGGCAGGCAACAGATTGACCAGCTGTGCGGTCGCGGCGGCGGTGCGTTCCCGGGCGCGGCGTTCCAGATAACGTCCGGCCAGCAGGAACAGCGCGAACATTCCCACCGCATCGAAATACAGCTCGCCCACCCCGGTGATCGAGGTCCAGATCCCGGCGATATAGGCACTGCCGATCGCCAGCGACACTGAAACGTCCATGGTCAGGTGACGGGTGCGCAGATCGCGCATCGCGCCCTTGAAGAACGGTGCGCAGCTGTAGAACACGATCGGTGTGGTCAGAAACAGCGCGACCCAGCGCAGGATAGTGTGCAGTTCGGGGCTGAGGTCGATGTTGAATTCCGGCCAGGTGGCCATGGTCGCCATCATCGCCTGGAACCACAGCAGCCCGGCGACACCGAGTTGACGTAGGGCCAGGCGGTTTTCGCTGGCCAGTTGTTCGCTGGCGCGGTCGGCCTGATAAGGGTGGGCGGCGTAGCCGATGTGGCGCAATTCGCTGAGCACTTGGCTTAATGGCAATTGCGCGTCGGCCCAGCGTACATGCAGGCGATGGTTGGACAGATTCAGGCGTGCTTCGGCCACTGCTGGCAATGCGCGCAGGTGTTTCTCGATCAGCCAGCCGCAGGCGGCGCAACTGATGCCTTCCATCAACAGCGTGGTTTCGGCGAGTTCGCCGTCGTGGCGGACAAAGGGTTGCTGCACGTCGGCGCGATCGTAGAGCTCCAGCTCATCCACCAACTGTACCGGCAAGGCTTCGGGGTTGGCCGAGGCTTCGCTGCGATGCTGGTAATAGCTTTCCAGCCCACCGGCCACAATGGCCTCGGCCACTGCCTGGCAACCCGGGCAGCAGAACTCGCGAGTATCCCCGAGGACGGCGGCCGTGAAGCGGCTGCCGGCCGGGACGGGCAGGGCGCAGTGGTAGCAGGGGGTTGGAGTACTCATGAGCTGGAATCTATATCGTCCGGGAGGGCCTTATCGCGAGCAGGCTCGCTCCCACATTTGATCGATGTCATGTACAAAATTCATGTACACCGCAGATCCACTGTGGGAGCGAGCCAGCTCGCGATGCGCGAAGCGCGACTTTATTTTTTCAGGTCTTCCGCACCCTGCAGCGGCTCATCGCCCAGCAGCAGATCCTTGGCATGGCTGACCTGTTCTTCTTCGAACATGCGCCAGATCTTGTCATCCTGCACGCCCAGCAATTCGACGAAGCGACGACCTTCAATCTTGTCGCTCAACTGGCCGATGTAGCGGCCCTGTTCGGTTTCGCTGCGGGCCAGGGTGATCTTGCGATCTTTCTCCGGCTGGGTTGGCGAAATCAGGTTCAGCTCAAGGGTTTTCGGCTGGCTGTTGCCGCTCAGGCGCAGATCGACTTCGCCGGTCACGTCATCCAGATGCACGCTGGCACGCAGTTGCAGGGTCTGGGCCAGCAGTTCGCGGTCCAACGAACGGTTAATGCCCTTGCCGGCCTCGTAATAGTTGTCGTTGACCAGGTTGTCCGGGTTGTTCACCGCGATGGTCACCATCGACAGGGTCAAGGTCACTGAGCAGGCCAGGATGGCGATGATGATCCACGGCCAAAGGTGCTTGTACCAGGGACTTGCGGCAGTTGCTGCGGACATGATCACTTCTCTCAACGAATTTGTGGGCCGATGAATCGGCTCTTGGCTTCAACGTGGATGTTGGCATCATCGGCATCCTTGAGGATGAATTTCACCTCGTTGGTGCTCGACGGCAGTTGTTCCGGTGCGCTGGACAGTTCAACCGGCTGACTGAAAATCTCCCCGGCGGCGACTTTGATCTCGCGCTTGCCTTGCAGCTTGAGATCCGGCAGGCCGGTGGCTTCCAGCACGTACGTGTGGTCGCGCTGGTCCTTGTTCATGATCTTCAGGCTGTAGACGTTTTCGATCCGACCTTCGGCGTTCTCGCGGTACAACACGCGGTCTTTGCTGACGTCGAAACCGACCAGCGAACGCATGAAGAACGCGGTCATCAGCAGCGCGATCATCGCCAGCAGCACCGTGGCATAGCCGATCAGGCGCGGACGCAGTTTATTGGTTTTTTGCCCCGACAGGTTGTGCTCGGTGGTGTAGCTGATCAGGCCGCGCGGGTAATCCATCTTGTCCATGATGCTATCGCAGGCGTCGATACACGCCGCGCAGCCGATGCATTCAACTTGAAGGCCGTCGCGAATGTCGATGCCTGTGGGGCAGACCTGGACGCACATGGTGCAATCGATGCAATCGCCCAGGCCCTGAGCCTTGTAGTCGATGCCTTTCTTGCGCGGACCACGGCTTTCGCCACGGCGCGGGTCGTAAGAGACGATCAGCGTGTCCTTGTCGAACATCACGCTCTGGAAGCGGGCGTACGGGCACATGTAAATGCACACCTGCTCGCGTAACCAACCGGCGTTGCCGTAGGTGGCGAGGGTGAAGAAGCCGACCCAGAAATACGACCAGCCATCGGCCTGGCCGGTGAAAAAATCGATCACCAGTTCGCGAATCGGCGAGAAGTAACCGACGAAGGTCATGCCGGTCACGAAACCGATCAACAGCCACATCGTGTGCTTGCTGAGTTTACGCAAGAACTTGTTGGCGCCCATCGGCGCCTTGTCGAGCTTGATGCGCTGGTTACGGTCGCCTTCGGTGACTTTTTCGCACCACATGAAGATCCAGGTCCAGACGCTTTGCGGGCAGGTGTAGCCGCACCAGACACGACCGGCATACACGGTGATGAAGAACAGGCCGAAGGCACTGACGATCAAAATACCCGAGAGCAGGATGAAGTCCTGAGGCCAGAAGGTCGCGCCAAAAATGAAGAATTTACGCTCCGGCAGGTTCCACCAGACGGCCTGATGGCCGCCCCAGCTCAGCCACACCGTGCCGAAATACAGTAGAAACAGCCCGGCACCGCCGATCATCCGCAGATTGCGGAACAGGCCGGTGAAGGCGCGGGTGTAGATCTTTTCTCGAGAGGCGTAGAGGTCGACGCTGTTGTTCGCGTTTTTGGCAGGCGGAGTGACGTCGTGTACCGGAATCTGATTGCTCATCATTGCATCCCACGGCAGTGGAAAAATGCCTCGGTCAGTACATGCCGACCGCGGTCAAAAAGAGGTGTTGCAGTGGCGCAATGATACGCCTGTAGCTCTAGTCCAAGGGTGCGACCTTTGGTCGCGTTGGGGGAAATCAAATGATGGTGTAATGACTTGAATCAATTGACTTGTGAATTATGGACGGTTTTGCAGGCGCAGCGAACTCATTCGACCCATGGATTGATCAGTGCCACACCGCTGGATTGAAAATCGCTGATGTTTCGGGTGACCACCGTAAGGCCATGAACCAGTGCAGTTGCTGCGATCAGGGCGTCGCTTTCATTGGCACGATCCGGAACATGCAAGCTGGCACAGCGCAGTGCCACGGCGGCATCGACGGGCAAGATTCTGGCATCGAAGGCCGGTATCACATGGCGCTTCAGCCAGGTGCGCAATACCTTTCCCTGAACGGGGTCACGACGCTCCATTCGAAGAACCCCTGTCTCCAGTTCCTTCAAAGTAATGGCCGAAATAAACAGGCGTGGTGCAATAACACTTTTGGCCCAGGCGACGACATTCGCGTCAGCCTGAGGTTTGCGCAGTTCAGAAATCACGTTGGTGTCGAGTAGAAACATCAGGACAGATCCACGGGTCGATGAGTGATGACGGCACGCTCGGTTTCAAATTCGATGTCTGCCGCTTCTGGCATCACCAACAGGTCGACGATGTTGGCGTTTATGCCGGTCAGTTTTTGGTACTCCTCAATGCTTAGCAGTACGTGAGCAGGCTTGCCACGGTCGGTGATGATAACCGGCCCATGACGGGTGGCTTTTTTGGCACTACTTGTGTCCTGGTTGAATTCACGACTGGAAATGGTGGTGATGGCCATCATGCGTAGGCTCCTGCAAAAGCATCGATGTAGGAACGTTACTACTTGACTGTGGGGCTCGCAACCTTGTTGGGGGACCGTCGGTCGCAGCGGTGCATCTGGCTATCTCCGATAGCGCACTAATGAGCTCGCGGGAAACATCAACTATTGATATTGAAGCGATAGACATTTGTTTTGATTTCTAAGTTGTCATAACTTGCTCGGGCAAGACGGTGTGTCTTGTATCTAACTTCAATAGAGATGGATTTCTATGCTTCTTGATAAGAAAGTCAATGTGCTATTAGGCGCTTTGTTATGTGTCGCTACGTTTGGTGCGCATTCGGCAGATAATAACCTGCCCCGGCATTTAGTGTTTACCTCGGATCCTCAGTATCCATGGACTGAAAGTTCCGACCATGGGTGGGATGAAACAACCTCGGAGAAGGAACAGCGTTCAAAGTGGCTGATTGAGACCCAATATTCCGATGTCGCCAGCTTCAGGCGTAATCATTCTGTTGACCCGGCACACATTCCGGTCATGGTAAACGGCGATATGACCGCTTTCGGGCACGGCTACCAGCGTGACATGACCCGGTCGATACTGGATAAGCAACTGGGGGGTGTTTATGACTATGGCCTGGGGAATCATGATTATGAAAACAACGTCGATGATTGTTTTTTGAATAACTGTGCGGCCGGCAGTATTGTTGATTTCAAGAATCGTTACTTGGGTAAGTTGGCGGCGTTGGATATGCGAGTATCGGATGAAGGTGCTGTCAAAAAAGGTATTTTCGGTAGCCTTGCTTATTCCAAGGACTTTGGTGATGTACACATTGTTCAATTACATAATGAGCCCACCTATACCGCCGGGTTTACCGCCTGGGATTGGGGAGTGCCCACGGGTTACCAAATTTCCGAGTCTCTGGATTGGCTGGAGGAAGATCTGAAACGCGCACGTGAGAGCGCAAAGATCATTCTTCTGAATATGCACAAGCCGGATCGCTGGAAGGGCAGTACCGAACAGATTGCCCGGTTCAAGGCCATAATCGAGCGATACAAGGTAACGGCGGTGTTTGCCGGGCATTTGCATACCGAACCCGGGAGTTACTACGGATGGAACAAACGGGATTACTTCGGGGATGTGCCGGTCTTCTTGAGCGGTGGGGCGTCGAACCAGACCTACCTGATCGCCGATATGTCCGCGGATCGCAAAACGTTGAAGGTGTTTCAGGTCAACCAGAATAACTGGCCAAGCCGCAAAGAAATCCAGACGGTTGAGGTTCGATAATCTGCGATTATCCAGTTGAAACGAAAACGGCCCCGTCATCTGACGGGGCCGTTTTTTGTTGCGTCAAGCGCTTGCCTTACTGGGCGTCTGCTTGCGGTGCTTTTTCACCGTGAGAGAGGCTGTAGACGTAAGCGGCCAGCAGGTGAACCTTGTCGTTGCCTTGCAGCTGTTCTTGCGCAGGCATCTGACCCTGACGACCGTAACGGATGGTCTGCTGCAGTTGAGCGAAGCTCGAACCGTAGATGAAGCCGGTCGGGTGGGTCAGGTCAGGGGCGCCCATTGCTGGCGTGCCTTTACCTTGCGGGCCATGGCACGCCACGCAGTTGGCGGCGAACAGTTTCTGGCCGGCAACCGGATCGGCCTTGGTGCCTTCCGGCAGCTTGCGGCCATCGAGGTTGGTCAGCACGAACGCGGCAACGTCTGCAACGCCTTGCTCGCCGATCACTTCAGCCCAAGCCGGCATCACAGCGTGACGACCGCCCATGATGGTGGTCTTGATGGTTTCTGCTTCACCGCCCCAGCGCCAGTCGGCGTCGGTCAGGTTAGGGAAGCCATAGGCACCTTTGGCGTCGGAACCGTGGCAGACCGAGCAGTTGGAGGCGAACAGGCGGCCACCCATCTTCAGGGCTTGCGGGTCTTTGGCGACTTCTTCGATCGGCATGGAAGCGAATTTTGCGAAGATCGGGCCGAACTTGGCGTCCGACCTGAGCATTTCCTTTTCCCATTCGTGAACGCCGGTCCAGCCAGTCTGGCCGTTGGCGAACGCAGTCTGCTTCTCGTTATCGAGGTAGTTGTAACCCGGCAACAGGCCTTTCCAGTTACCCAGGCCCGGGTACAGCACCAGGTAGCCGAGGGCGAAGATGATGGTGCCCACGAACAGCATGAACCACCATTTCGGCAGTGGGTTGTCATACTCCTCGATCCCGTCGAAGGAGTGGCCGACCGTTTCATCGGTGGATTCGCTGCGCTGGCCCTTGCGGGTGGACAGCAGCAGCCAGGTCAGGGCGAAGATGGTGCCGAGACTGAGGACTGTGACGTACAGACTCCAGAACGTAGTCATTCTTTGTTACTCCTAGAAGCTTGCTCGACGTGCTTGATGGCTTCGGGATCATCCGCGAAAGGCAGCAAGGTCGCGTCTTCAAACTCCGACTTGCGCTTGGGGCTGAACACCCACAGCGCCAGACCGATGAAGGCCACCATCACAACAACGGTGCCCAGGCCACGAATCATCCCGATATCCATCTAAATCACCGTTTGCTTTTGATGATGGTGCCCAGGCCTTGCAGATAGGCCACCAGCGCGTCCATTTCGGTTTTGCCCTTCACAGCATCCTTGGCACCGGCGATGTCTTCGTCGGTGTAAGGGACGCCGAGCGTGCGCAAGACTTCCATTTTCTTGGCGGTGTCTTTGCCGTCGAGCTTGTTTTCCACGAGGAACGGGTAAGCCGGCATTTTCGACTCAGGCACTACGTTGCGCGGGTTGTACAAGTGCGCACGCTGCCAGTCATCGGAGTAACGACCGCCGACACGGGCCAGGTCCGGACCGGTACGCTTGGAACCCCACAGGAACGGGTGGTCCCAAACGCTTTCACCGGCGACCGAGTAGTGGCCGTAACGTTCGGTTTCAGCACGGAACGGGCGGATCATCTGCGAGTGGCAGCCGACACAACCGTTGGCGATGTACACGTCGCGGCCTTCCAGCTCAAGGGCGGTGCGAGGCTTCATGCCCTCGACCGGCTTGTTGGTGACGTCCTGGAAAAACAGCGGAACGATTTGAGTCAGGCCGCCGATGCTGACGGCGATAACCATGAAGAAGGCCAGCAGGCCAATGTTCTTCTCGACTGCTTCATGCTTCATCAGTGAGCTCCAACTACAGCAATCTGTTCAGCAGCTTTGGCTTCAGCCGGGTTCGAGGCACGTACGGTACGCCATACGTTGTAGGCCATGAACAGCATGCCGCTGGCAAAGAACGCACCGCCCAAGGCGCGAACGATGAAACCTGGATGGCTGGCTTGCAGCGCTTCAACGAACGAGTAGGTGAGGGTGCCGTCGTCGTTGATTGCACGCCACATCAGGCCCTGGGTGATGCCGTTGACCCACATCGAAGCGATGTACAGAACGGTACCGATGGTCGCGAGCCAGAAGTGCGTGTTGATCAGGCCGATGCTGTGCATCTGCGTACGACCGAACAGTTTCGGGATCATGTGGTAGATCGCGCCGATCGAAATCATCGCTACCCAGCCCAAAGCGCCGGCGTGTACGTGGCCGATGGTCCAGTCGGAGTAGTGCGACAGCGAGTTGACGGTCTTGATGGCCATCATCGGGCCTTCGAAGGTCGACATGCCGTAGAACGCCAGCGATACCACGAGGAAACGCAGGATCGGGTCGGTGCGCAGCTTATGCCAGGCGCCCGACAGGGTCATCATGCCGTTGATCATGCCGCCCCAGCTTGGGGCCAGGAGGATGATCGACATCGCCATGCCCAGGGACTGAGCCCAGTCCGGTAATGCGGTGTAGTGCAGGTGGTGCGGACCGGCCCAGATGTACAGGGTGATCAACGCCCAGAAGTGCACAATCGACAGACGATAGGAGTAGATCGGACGCTCGGCCTGCTTCGGAACGAAGTAGTACATCATCCCCAGGAAGCCGGTGGTCAGGAAGAAACCTACCGCGTTGTGGCCGTACCACCACTGGATCATCGCATCAGTCGCACCCGAATAAGCCGAGTAGGACTTGAAGAAGCTGACCGGTAGGGACGCGTGGTTGACGATGTGCAGCATCGCGGTCACGACGATGAAGGCACCGTAGAACCAGTTACCGACATAGATGTGCTTGGTCTTGCGCTTGACGATGGTGCCGAAGAACACCAGACCGTAGGTGACCCAGACAATGGCCAGCAGAATAGCCAGAGGCCATTCCAGTTCCGCGTATTCCTTGGTGGTAGTGAAACCCATCGGCAAGGTAACGATCGCGCCGACGATCACCGCTTGCCAACCCCAGAAGGTGAAGGCCGCGAGGCTGTCGGAAATCAGTCGCGTTTGGCAGGTTCGCTGCACGACGTAATAGGAAGTGGCAAACAGCGCACAACCACCGAAGGCGAAAATCACCAGGTTGGTGTGCAGCGGGCGCAGGCGTCCAAAGCTCGTCCATGCCAGACCGAAGTTCAACTCCGGCCAGACCAGTTGCGAGGCGATGAAGACACCGAGCCCCATGCCAAGGATCCCCCAGACCACCGTCATGATGGCGAACTGGCGGACTACCTTATAGTTATAAGCAGTCGGACTGATTGCTGTGCTCATTCTAAGGTTCCACGGTTTGGGTGTTTTATTAGGAGTAAAAATCGGCCGCAAGTATGTAGAAAGCGGGGGGTCATTGCAACGCGCCATGACGTGGGTCAATGCTTTCAAAAGCTGATTCTGCGGCCTTTCCATGCGCCGCGTAAGGACAAAATTGCCCTCGGACAAAATGTCGCAACGGATGAAAGAGGCGAGGGGTTCAGGTCAGTTGTAACGGGGTATGTTCAAACACGACGATCGGGTAACAGAGGGCAACGGGGACGATAGCCGGTGTCTACCAGCCTTTGCGGCCTGTCATCGAGCAAATTCGTCGAACACATCGGGTTGAATCGACCTGGAACCGGCGCTGGCCAGTCCGCATCGCTGGGAAGCTTAGACCTGAATCCGGCGAACCGAAAGGAAGACCAAGGGAGGGTGCGACAATGCGTCGCAAAGGGGCAGGGAACTGCCGCATCCGGGTGAATGCGGCGTTGCGCGGACGAGATTTATTCGCTTTTGCCTTCAGCCTGTAAACGCTCGGTGCTCAGGCCTTGAGACAGGCTGTACACGTAAGCGGCCAGCAATTGCACCTTGTCGTTGCCGAGCAGTTCGTTCTGCGCCGGCATATGGCCCTGGCGGCCATGACGAATGGTTTGTTGCAGTTGCGCCAGGCTTGTACCGTAGATAAATCCGGCCGGTTGCGTCAGCTTCGGCGCTCCCATGGCTTCAGTGCCCTGGCCGTTTGCCCCATGACAGGCTACGCAGGTGGTGCTGAACGCTTGCTGTCCAGCGCGCAGATCGGCTGTGCTGCCTTCTGGCAAGGGCAGGCCGGCCAGTTCATGACGCACATAGGCGGCGACGTTCTTCACGCCGGCGTCACCGAGGATTTCACCCCAGGCCGGCATTGCGGCCATGCGACCGCCCATGATTGTCGTTTTGATCATTTCGGCATCGCCGCCCCAGCGCCAGTTGCTGTCGGCCAGGTTCGGGAAACCAAACGCGCCCTTGGCATCCGAGCCGTGGCACACCGAGCAATTGGACGCAAACAGGCGACCGCCCATTTTCAGTGCTAGCGGGTCCTTGGCTACTTCTTCGATGGGCATGGCAGCAAATTTGGCGAAGATCGGCCCGAACTTCGCGTCAGCCTTGTTCATCTCCTTTTCCCATTCGTGGACACCGGTCCAGCCGTCCTCATAACCGGGCAATATGCCTTTCCAGTTGCCCAGGCCCGGGTAAAGCACCAGATAACCGACGGCAAACACCAACGTGCCGGCGAACAGCATGAACCACCACTGCGGCAGCGGGTTGTCGTACTCCTCGATGCCGTCGAAGCTGTGGCCCATGGTCTGGTCGGTGCTGCCCTTGGTTTCCCCTCGGCGCGTACCGATCAGCAACCAGGTCAGGCCGATCAGGCTGCCGATGGTCAGTACGCAGATCCACGTACTCCAGAAGGTGGTCATGGCCGGATACTCCTAGTGGTGGATTCTTGTTGGGTGCTGTTTTCGGGTTGCGGTTCGTCGGCGAACGGCAGCAGGCGCGCTTCGGCGAATTCCGGATTGCGCTTGCTGTTGAACACCCACAGCGTCAGGCCAACGAAGGCCACGAACACCACGACCGTGCCCAGGCCGCGGATCATTCCACTGCTCATCTCGCTGATTATTTCAAAGGGCATGGCCATGGCTCACCTCTTGCTCTTGATGGCAGTGCCGAGCACTTGCAGGTAGGCGACCAGCGCGTCCATTTCGGTTTTGCCCTGGAGCGAGGCAACGCTGCCGGCGATGTCGTCGTCGGTGTACGGCACGCCGAGGGTGCGCATGGCGCGGATCTTGGTTTCGGTGTGGCTGCTATCGACCTTGTTGTCGACCAGCCACGGGTAGGCCGGCATTTTCGACTCAGGCACTACGTTGCGCGGGTTGTACAAGTGCGCGCGGTGCCAGTCTTCGGAGTAGCGACCGCCGACGCGCGCCAGGTCCGGTCCGGTCCGTTTCGAACCCCAGAGGAACGGATGATCCCAGACACTTTCCCCTGCCACCGAGTAGTGGCCATAGCGTTCGGTTTCGGCGCGGAACGGGCGGATCATCTGCGAATGGCAACCGACGCAGCCTTCGCGGATGTAGATGTCGCGACCTTCCAGTTGCAGCGCGGTGTAGGGCTTCATGCCTTCCACCGGTTTATTGGTCACGTCCTGAAAGAACAGCGGGACGATCTGGGTCAGGCCGCCAATGCTCACGGCAAGCACCATCAGCAACATCAGCAGGCCGACGTTTTTCTCGATTGTTTCGTGTTTCATGGCGGACTCCTCAGGCTATCTGCGCGGCAGCGGCGGCTTCGGCAGGCTGCGAGGCCCGCACGGTGCGCCAGGTGTTGTAAGCCATCAGGAACATGCCACTGAGGAAGATCGCGCCGCCCACCAGTCGCACGACGAAGCCTGGGTGGCTGGCCACCAGGGTTTCGACGAAGGAATAGGTCAGCGTGCCGTCCTCGTTGACGGCGCGCCACATCAGGCCCTGGGCGATGCCGTTGACCCACATCGACGCGATATACAGCACGGTGCCGATGGTCGCGAGCCAGAAGTGCGCGTTGATCAGGCCAATGCTGTGCATCTGCGTGCGGCCGAAGATTTTCGGAATCATGTGGTACAGCGCACCAATGGAAATCATCGCCACCCAGCCGAGCGCGCCGGCGTGAACGTGGCCAATGGTCCAGTCGGTGTAGTGAGAGAGGGCGTTGACCGTCTTGATCGCCATCATCGGCCCTTCGAAGGTCGACATGCCGTAGAACGCCAGCGACACCACGAGGAAGCGCAGGATGGGGTCGCTGCGCAACTTATGCCAGGCGCCCGAGAGCGTCATCATCCCGTTGATCATCCCGCCCCAGCTTGGCGCCAGCAGGATCAGCGACATCACCATGCCCAACGACTGCGCCCAGTCCGGCAGCGCGGTGTAGTGCAAGTGGTGCGGGCCGGCCCAGATGTACAGGGTGATCAGCGCCCAGAAGTGCACGATGGACAGGCGATAGGAATACACCGGGCGCTCGGCCTGTTTCGGCACGAAGTAGTACATCATCCCGAGGAAGCCGGCGGTGAGGAAAAAGCCTACGGCGTTGTGTCCATACCACCACTGCACCATGGCATCGGTCGCACCGGCGTACACCGAGTAGGACTTGGTGAAACTCACCGGCAGCTCAAGGTTGTTGACGATGTGCAGGATCGCCACGGTGATGATGAATGCACCGAAGAACCAGTTGCCAACATAGATGTGTTTGGTCTTGCGTTGCATGATCGTGCCGAAGAACACGACGGCATAGGCCACCCAGACGATGGTGATCAGAATGTCGATCGGCCATTCCAGCTCGGCGTATTCCTTGGAGCTGGTGTAACCCAGTGGCAGGCTGATGGCCGCCAGCAGGATCACAAGCTGCCAGCCCCAGAAGCAGAACGCCGCAATTGCGGGAGCAAACAAACGGGTCTGGCAAGTACGTTGCACCGAATAGAAAGAACTGGCGAACAAGGCACAACCGCCGAAGGCAAAGATCACCGCGTTAGTGTGCAGCGGGCGCAGACGGCCGAAGCTGGTCCACGGCAGGTTGAAGTTGAGTTCAGGCCAGACCAATTGGGCGGCGAGAAAAACCCCGAGCCCCATGCCGACGATGCCCCACACCACCGTCATAATGGCGAATTGGCGGACCACCTTGTAGTTGTAGGCGGTACTGATAGAAGTGTTCATGGTTCCCCATCCACGGTTCAGCCGAAGTGAGGGCCTGTCTTTGCGAGTAAGCCGCATGGCAGACGCTCCCTTCGCCTGGAGTTATAGGCAGACTAAAAGCGAGGCAAGCATGGACAAAGAGCACAAGGCCAGTATTGACGGGGATCAATGGGCGCAGTGTGTGCGGGATCATGGATGGTTGTGGAATGCCGCCACAGCGCCGGCCTCGGCAACGCTGATTCTCGCCCACGGTGCCGGTGCGCCGATGGACAGTGGCTGGATGAGCGACATGGCTGCGCGCCTTGCTGCGCATGGGGTCAACGTGCTGCGTTTCGAGTTTCCTTACATGGCGCAACGGCGTATCGATGGCGGTAAACGTCCCCCGAACCCGGCACCTAAACTGCAGGAATGCTGGCGTGAGGTGTATGCGGTGGTGCGACGCCATGTCGCTGGGCGCCTGGCCATTGGCGGCAAGTCCATGGGCGGGCGGATGGCGAGTTTGTTGGCCGATGAGTTGGGTGCGGATGCGCTGGTGTGCCTGGGATATCCGTTTTATGCGGTGGGCAAACCGGAAAAGCCGCGGGTTGAGCATCTGGCAGCGCTGAAGACCCGCACATTGATTGTGCAGGGCGAGCGGGATGCGCTGGGTAATCGGGCGGCCGTCGAGGCTTACACGTTGGCGCCGAGTATCGAGGTGTTCTGGCTGGAGGCGGCGGACCATGACTTGAAGCCATTGAAGGCTTCGGGGTTTACGCATGAACAGCATTTGGCGGCTGCGGCGGGGAAGGTGTCCGAGTTTCTCCAGTGAGATTTGCAGTGCCAGTTCGGGCCTCTTCGCGGGCAAGCCCGCTCCCACAGGGTTTCGCCTCGATCCCAAAATCCAGCCACACCACAGTTCACTGTGGGAGCGGGCTTGCCCGCGATGGCGGCCTCACAGGCAACAAATTTTCAAGGGGATAATAAAAAACCGGACGCTTTCGTCGTCCGGTTTTTTTTGCCTTCAAGCGCTATCAGCGATTAAACCGCTCCACCAACGAATACTGGGTATTCGCCGTCTTCGTCAGTTCTTCACTCAACAATGCCGAGTGTTGAGCCTGTTCCGAGGTCTGGTCCGCCAGTTGCGAGATGTTGCTGATGTTGCGGCTGATTTCTTCGGCCACTGCGCTTTGCTCTTCGGTGGCGGCAGCGATCTGGGTGGTCATGTCGGTGATGTTGGCCACCGCTTCGCTGATGCCCACCAGCGCCTGATCCGCTTCCAGTACCCGCGCCACACCTTCTTCGGCCTGGCGATGCCCGGCTTCCATGGTTTGCACTGCGGTGCTGGCGGTTTGCTGCAGCTTGGCGATCAGGGCGTGAATCTGCCCGGTGGATTCGCTGGTACGTTGCGCCAGTTGGCGAACTTCGTCGGCTACTACCGCAAACCCGCGACCCATCTCACCAGCACGGGCCGCTTCGATAGCCGCGTTCAACGCCAGCAGGTTGGTCTGGTCGGCAATGCCCTTGATCACATCGACCACGCCGCCGATTTCGTCGCTGTCCTTGGCCAGTTGCGTGACCGTCAGACCGGTTTCACCGACCACCACCGACAGGCGCTGAATGGCTTCGCGGGTTTCCCCGGCGATGTCGCGACCGCGACCGGTCAGGCGATTGGCTTCCTGAGTGGCATCGGCGGTGCGCTGCACATGGCTGGCGACTTCCTGAGTGGTGGCCGCCATCTGATTCACAGCGGTCGCCACTTGCTCGGTTTCGACGCGTTGACGTTCCAGGCCAGTGGAGCTGTTGTGGGCCAGGGTGTCGGACTGTTTCGCTTGTTCGGTCAGATGTTCGGCAGTGTCCTGCAAACGGGTCAGGCAGGTTTTCAGGCGTGCTTCCTGGCTGAGGATCGACATCTCCAGGCGTGCCTGGGCGCCACGACTGTCGGTGTACATCTGCGCGATCAGCGGGTCGGACGTGGTCTGTTCGGCCAGGCGCAGCAAACGCTTGATACCGCGCTGTTGCCAGCTCAAACCCATCAAGCCCAACGGCACCGAAAGGCCCGCGGCTAGGGCGAAGCCCCATTGGGACGTCAGGGTGGCGCCGATCATGAAGCTCAACTGGCTGACCAGAATGAATGGCAGCCAGTCCTGAAGCACCGGCAGCCATTTATCTGTAGAGGGAATTGCAGATTTGCCCTGGTTGATGCGTTGGTAGAGCGCTTCGGCACGGCGGATTTGTTCGGCGGTGGGTTTGACCCGCACCGACTCGTAACCGATCACCTGATTGCCGTCGAATACCGGTGTGACATAGGCGTTAACCCAGTAGTGGTCACCGGTCTTACAGCGATTCTTGACAATGCCCATCCATGGCAAGCCTTGTTTCAATGTGCCCCACATATGCGCGAACACCGCTGCCGGGACGTCGGGGTGACGGACCAGGTTATGCGGCGCACGGAGCAGTTCCTCACGAGAAAACCCGCTGATTTCAACGAAGGCGTCGTTGCAGTAGGTGATCACGCCCTTGGCATCGGTGGTGGAAATCAACCGTTGCTGAGCCGGGAAGGTCCGTTCGCGTTGTGTAATGGGCTGGTTGTTACGCATGGCTTTTTCAATCCGCAAGGCTTTGAGAGGTTGTCGGCAATGTCAGGCATTTATTGAAATGTTTTTTTCAATAATCAGTGACGTGTCGCAAAACGACCGTTGCGTCAGCCAGCGAGCATCGGATAAGTGAACAGCCCGAAATGCAGCAGATTCAAACCAAAGTGGGTGGCGATGGCCGCGCCCAATCCGCCGAAACGGTAGGCCAGGCCATAACCGACACCCGCGAGGCCTGCCAGCAACACCCATTGCCAACCGGCACCCAGATGAACGAGGCCGAACAGCATTGAGGCGAGCAACAACGCGAGATTTTCGCCATAAGGCAGGTGTTTGAACTGCCGGCTCAGGCCACCCTGGATGTAACCGCGAAACAATGCTTCTTCCACCAGCGTCACCAGCAACAAATTGTTCAGCACCCACAACCAGGCTTGATCCGGCCACTTCGGTGCCCAACTGATCACGCCCAGCAACAGTGCGCCACCCAAGGCCAGCACGGCGCTTACGGTCAGGGCGAGGGCGGTGGCATAAACGGACAGCTTCAACGAACGCCGGCCGACAATCCATGGACAAACCAGCAACAGCCAGAAACCGATTAGCGGTTTGTCCTGATTCAGGTACATGGCGAACGGCACAGCATCATCGGTGAAACGCTGGGGGGCGATGACGCGACCGTTGTAGAAGCCGGGAAGCCAGTGCATTGCCAGCGCCACCGCCAGGAAGATGAACAAACCGTGGCCGAGGTAGCGGCCAATGAGAATCTGTTGTTGGCGAACGGCGAAACCGGCGAACAGCAGCAGCGCGAAGGAGATAGCGGCGAGCCAGCCGAGATGACCGTAGATCAAAGCCAGGCCGTAGCCAATGGAGAGAAGTGCCAGATAGGTCCATGGCAGAGCGATCATGTTGAGTCCTTGTTTCAGAGATTCTGCAATGTGCCTCGGTCCCCCTGTGGGAGCGGGCTTGCTCGCGAAGAGGCCATCACATCCAACATCAATGTTGACTGCTACACCGCTTTCGCGAGCAAGCCCGCTCCCACAAGGGATCTCGGCCGGACACAAAAAGGGTGAACGACGGGGCGATTATAGAGACGCACACCGCGTAAACAAAAACACCGCCCGAAGGCGGTGTCGTTGTCAGCAGGCTGTTACGAGGCAATCAATTGCCGCAACACGTAATGCAAAATCCCTCCGGCCTTGAAGTACTCCACTTCATTGAGGGTATCGATCCGGCACAACACCTCGATCTTTTCCTTGCTGCCGTCTTCGCGGGTGATGACCAGTGTCAGGTTCATGCGCGGAGTCAGTTCGACGCCCGTCAAGCCAAGAATGTCCACGGTTTCCTTGCCGGTGAGGTTCAGGCTTTTGCGGTTCTGATCCAGCTTGAACTGCAACGGCAATACGCCCATGCCCACCAGATTGGAACGGTGGATCCGCTCGAAGCTCTCGGCGATGACTGCTTTTACCCCCAGCAGATTGGTGCCCTTAGCCGCCCAGTCGCGGCTCGAGCCAGTGCCGTATTCTTGCCCGGCGATTACCACCAGCGGCGTGCCTGATGCTTGGTAACGCATGGCCGCGTCGTAGATCGGCAGCTTCTCCCCGGTCGGAATATAAATCGTGTTGCCGCCTTCTTCGCCGCCGAGCATCTCGTTGCGAATCCGGATGTTGGCGAAGGTGCCCCGCATCATCACTTGATGGTTGCCGCGACGGGAGCCATAGGAGTTAAAGTCTCGCGGCTCCACACCTTGCTCGCGCAGGTAACGACCGGCAGGGCTGTCAGCCTTGATGTTGCCGGCCGGGGAGATGTGGTCGGTGGTCACCGAGTCACCGAGCAGCGCGAGGACTTTCGCCCCTTCGACATCTTTGACCACCGGTGCAGGGCCGCCAATGTCATCGAAGAATGGCGGATGCTGGATATACGTCGAATCGTTGTTCCAGACATAAGTCGCCGCCTGCGGCACTTCGATCGCCTGCCACTGCTCGTCGCCGGCAAATACTTCGGCGTACTCCTTGTGGAACATCGCGGTGTTTACCTGAGTCACCGCATCGGCGATCTCTTTAGTGCTCGGCCAAATGTCTCGCAGATAAACCGGCTGGCCGTCCTTGTCGTTACCCAATGACTCGCTGCTGATGTCGATGCGCACCGTGCCGGCCAATGCATAGGCCACGACCAATGGCGGGGAGGCCAGCCAGTTGGTTTTCACCAGCGGATGCACGCGACCTTCAAAGTTGCGGTTGCCCGAGAGCACCGAGGCAACCGTCAGGTCGGCTTTCTGAATGGCTTTTTCGATCGGCTCCGGCAACGGCCCGGAGTTGCCAATGCAGGTGGTGCAGCCATAACCGACCAGCGCAAAACCGAGTTCATCAAGATATTGGGTCAGGCCCGCTGCCTTGTAGTAGTCGGTGACCACTTTCGAACCGGGGGCCAGTGAACTCTTGACCCAGGGTTTGCGCTTGAGGCCTTTCTCTATGGCTTTCTTCGCCACCAGACCCGCGGCCATCATCACGCTGGGGTTGGAGGTGTTGGTGCAAGAGGTGATCGCGGCGATCACCACCGCGCCGTTTTTCAGCCGATACGTGCGGCCTTCGTGGTCGTAGTCCGTTTCGCCGACCAGATCGGCGTTGCCCACCGCGACGCCACCGCCACCCTCACTTTCGAGGCGACCTTCTTCCTTGCTGGAGGGTTTGAATTGCAGGCCGAGAAAGTCAGTGAACGCTTGCGCGACATTCGGCAACGAGACGCGGTCCTGCGGGCGTTTCGGCCCGGCGAGGCTGGCCTCGACGCTGCCCATGTCCAAGGCCAGGCTGTCGGTGAACACCGGCTCTTTGCCGGGCAGGCGCCACAGACCCTGGATCTTGCTGTAGGCCTCCACCAGTTTCACGGTTTCCGGTGTACGGCCGGACAGGCGCAAGTACTCCAGTGTCACCTCGTCCACCGGGAAGAAACCGCATGTGGCGCCATATTCCGGGGCCATGTTGGCGATGGTCGCGCGATCGGCCAACGGCAGGTCGGCGAGGCCGTCGCCGTAGAACTCGACGAATTTGCCGACTACACCTTTCTTGCGCAGCATCTGGGTCACCGTCAGCACCAGGTCGGTGGCGGTGATGCCTTCCTTGAGCTTGCCGGTGAGTTTGAAACCGATCACTTCCGGGATCAGCATCGACACCGGTTGGCCGAGCATCGCTGCTTCCGCTTCGATCCCGCCCACACCCCAGCCGAGCACGCCGAGGCCGTTGATCATGGTGGTGTGGGAGTCAGTGCCAACCAAGGTGTCCGGGAAGGCATAGGTGCGCCCGTCCTCGTCCTTGGTCCAGACCGTGCGGCCCAGGTACTCAAGGTTGACCTGGTGGCAGATGCCGGTGCCCGGTGGCACCACGCTGAAGTTATCGAAGGCGCTCTGGCCCCAGCGCAGGAAGGCGTAACGCTCGTGGTTGCGCTGCATTTCGATGTCGACGTTCTGTTCGAAGGCGCTTGAACTGGCGTACTTGTCGACCATTACCGAGTGGTCGATCACCAGATCCACCGGCGACAGCGGATTGATTCGCTGCGGGTCGCCACCGGCCTTGGCCATGGCGGCGCGCATGGCGGCCAGGTCGACCACGGCGGGGACGCCGGTAAAGTCCTGCATTAATACCCGCGCGGGCCGGTACTGGATTTCGCGATCGGAGCGACGCTCCTTGAGCCAGGCGGCAATCGCCTTGAGGTCGGCGCCGGTAACGGTTTTCTCGTCCTCCCAGCGCAGCAGGTTTTCCAGCAGCACTTTCAACGACATCGGCAGCTTGTCGAGATCGCCCAGGCTTTTGGCGGCTTCGGGCAGGCTGAAATAGTGGTAGGTCTTGTCGTCGACTTGTAAGGTTTTAAGGGTTTTCAGGCTATCGAGGGACGGCATTGAAATATCTCCTTTGGGTCCGCACGGCTACGGACTGGCGGGACAGACAGAGCTCTTAACCTAGCCCTGTTTAGACGTTAAGGCTAATAACTGGACCCTATGGGCAAGTCCAAGGTTCCGATCTCGGCTATCATGCGCCGGTTTTCGTGACAGGCTTTGCTTCAACGCAAGTCTGGGCATCGCGCAGTGGCTGAATTCTTCGCCAACTGCCCAGGAGTAAGAATGAACACCCTCTTTATGCATTGCCGGCCGGGCTTCGAAAGCGAAGTCTGTTCCGAGATTTCCGAACATGCCGCGCGGCTGAACGTGGCCGGTTATGCCAAGGCCAAGACCGCCAGCGCCTGCGCCGAATTTATCTGTACCGAAGAAGACGGCGCCGAGCGCTTGATGCGTGGTCAGCGTTTCGCCGATCTGATCTTTCCGCGCCAGTGGGCTCGCGGGATCTTCATCGATCTGCCGGAAACCGACCGCATCAGCGTGATCCTCGCGCACATGGCGGACTTCCCGCTGTGCGGCAGCCTGTGGCTGGAAATGGTCGACACCAACGATGGCAAAGAGCTGTCGAACTTCTGCAAGAAATTCGAAGGCCACCTGCGCAAGGCGCTGATGGCGGCCGGCAAACTGGTGGAAGACGCCCACAAGCCACGGCTGCTGCTGACCTTCAAGAGCGGTCGCGAAGTGTTCATGGGCCTGGCGGAATCGAATAATTCGGCGATGTGGCCGATGGGTATTCCACGCCTGAAATTCCCGCGTGAAGCGCCGAGCCGGTCGACCCTCAAGCTGGAAGAGGCCTGGCACCATTTCATCCCCCGGGACCAGTGGGACGAGCGGCTGCACAGCGACATGACGGGTGTCGACCTGGGCGCTGCACCCGGTGGCTGGACCTGGCAACTGGTCAACCGCGGCATGTTGGTGACCGCCATCGACAACGGCCCGATGGCCGAAAGCCTGATGGACACCGGTTTGGTGCAGCATTTGATGGCTGACGGTTTCACCTTCAAGCCCAAGCAACCGGTGGACTGGATGGTCTGCGACATCGTCGAGAAACCGGCGCGCAATGCGGCGATGCTGGAAGAATGGATTGGCGAGGGGCATTGCCGGGAAGCGGTGGTCAACCTCAAGCTGCCGATGAAACAGCGTTATGCCGAAGTGAAACGCTTGCTGGAACGTATTGCCGACGGGTTCAAGGCACGTGGCATTCGAGTAGAGATCGGCTGCAAGCAGCTGTATCACGATCGTGAGGAAGTGACCTGCCATCTGCGTCGATTGGACGTGAAGAAACCCAAGTCCCGCTGATTCACACGGACCCATGTGGGAGCGGGCTTGCTCGCGAAAGCGGTGGCTCAGTCGACATCAATGTTGAATGTCAGTCCGCATTCGCGAGCAAGCCCGCTCCCACAGGTGACCGAACACCCGGCAATGCGCGACAATGCCGGTAAGTTTCAGGAGTAAATCATGAGTGAAATGATCGATACGCCGGTAGACGGCACCCTCGACGCCACCGGCCTCAATTGCCCGGAACCGGTGATGATGCTGCACCAGCACATCCGTGACCTGGTGCCCGGCGGCCTGCTGAAGGTGATCGCCACCGACCCGTCGACCCGTCGCGACATCCCCAAGTTTTGCGTGTTTCTCGACCACGAACTGGTCGCGCAGCACGAAGAGGCAGGCACCTACCTCTACTGGATCCGCAAGAAACTCGCTTAACCCGCCGAACGACTGATGCGGATCCGCTTGCGTGCACTGCGCGTCAGGCGGATCGACAGCATCAGCGCCGCGCAACTCAAGCCCACGATCAAACCCTGCCACAGCCCGCTCGGGCCGCTCGGCGCACCGAGCCAGTCGGTCAGGCCCAGGGCGTAACCCACCGGTAAACCAATCCCCCAATAAGCGAACAGTGTCAGGATCATCGTCACCCGAGTGTCCTGATAACCCCGTAGTGCGCCGGCCGCCGTCACCTGGATCGCATCGGAAAACTGGAACAGCGCCGAATACACGATCAGCATCGCGGCCACCTGAATCACCGTCGGGTCGGCGGTGTAAATCGCAGCGATGGGTTCACGCAGCAACAACATCATGCTCGCCGACAGACACGCATACGCCAGGGCGGTGCCCATGCCGACACCGGCGGCGAAGCGGGCTTCGCGCGGTTCCTCACGACCGAGCGCCTGGCCGACTCGCACGGTCACGGCCATACCGAGGGAGTAGGGGATCATGAACACCAGCGAGCTGAAGTTCAGCGCGATCTGGTGCCCGGCGACCACGGTGGCGCCGAGGCTGCCGATCAGCAGGGCGATCACGGCGAAGATACTCGACTCGGCGAATACCGCGATGCCGATCGGCAGGCCGATGCCCAGCAAACGCTTGATCACTGACCACTGCGGCCAGTCGAAACGGCTGAACAATTCACTCGACTGATAGGCCGGCGCCCAGCGTTCCCAGCCGGCCATGCCCAACGCCATCACCCACATCACGATTGCCGTGGCCCAGCCGCAGCCGACCCCACCCATGGCCGGCACACCAAAGTGGCCATAGATGAAGATGTAATTGAGCGGAATATTCAGTGCCAACCCGCACAGGCCAAGGACCATGGCCGGGCGGGTGCGACCCAGGCCGTCACTGAAGCAGCGCAGCACGTGATAGAACGCGACGGCAGGCAGGCCGCTGGCGATACCGTGCAGATACTGCATGCATGGGCCGATCAATTCGGGGTCGACCTTCATGATGTGCAGGATCGGTTCGGCGCTGAACAGGATGCTGGTCGCCATCAAACCCACCACTAGCGCCAGCCACAACGCCTGACGCACGATCGGGCCAATCTCGCTGTGCGTGCCGGCGCCGAAGCGCTGGGCGACTTTCGGCGTGGTGGCCAGCAGTGTGCCGGTCATCAGCAGAAACACCGGCACCCAGATCGAGTTGCCCAGCGCGACGGCCGCCAGATCTCGAGGCCCGACACGACCCGCCATCACCGCATCGACGAAGCCCATGGCAGTGGTCGCCAGTTGCGCGATCATGATCGGCAACGCCAGGCCGAGCAGGTTTTTCAGCTCCAGGCGAACCCGGGCCGGGCGGTTGAGGGAAATAGCAGCGGGGCGGTCAGTCACGGTATTCAAGGCGAAACGTCCAAAAGGGTTTTGATGCGCAGGCGGCGCATTCTACGCCTTGACGCAGTGGTCAGGAAAAGTCCTGTGTTGCGGATTTGTAAATGGTTTTCGGACGTTGCGATGTTCCCTGTGGGAGCGGGCTTGCTCGCGAAGGGGGAGTGTCAGCTGACATTAATGTTGCCTGACACACCGCTTTCGCGAGCAAGCCCGCTCCCACAGGATGAGTGGTCCCTTCACATTTAAGGTAAACAATGCCTGCTGGCCCATCACGGTCATCTCCGCCTACACTGCCGATCCGCCAAAGGAGCCTGCCATGCTGATTGTTGCCGACGAAAATATCCCGCTGCTCGATGCCTTCTTCGCAGGTTTCGGTGAAATCCGCCGGGTGCCTGGACGTGCCATCGACCGCGCCACTGTCGAGCAGGCCGATGTGCTATTGGTGCGCTCGGTGACCAACGTCAACCGCGAATTGCTCGAAGGCAGCAAGGTGCGCTTTGTCGGCACCTGCACCATCGGCACCGATCACCTGGATCTGGATTACTTTCAACAGACCGGCATCACCTGGTCCAGCGCGCCAGGCTGCAATGCCCGGGGTGTGGTCGATTACGTGCTGGGCAGCCTGCTGACCCTGGCTGAAATCGAAGGCGCTGACCTGACTCAGCGCACCTACGGTGTGGTCGGTGCCGGCGAAGTGGGCGGGCGGCTGGTCAAGGTTCTGCAAGGTCTGGGGTGGAACGTGCTGGTCTGCGATCCCCCACGGCAAGCCGCTGAAGGGGGCGATTACGTCAGCCTCGAGCAGATCATCGAGCAATGCGACGTCATCAGTCTGCACACCCCGCTGGACAAGCAAGGCCCTCAGGCGACCTGGCATCTGTTCGATAAAAACCGCTTGAACCAGCTCAAGCCTGGCGCCTGGCTGATCAACGCCAGTCGTGGCCCGGTCATCGACAACGCCGCCCTGCGCCAGGTGTTGCTGGAGCGTGAAGACCTGCAAGCGGTGCTGGATGTCTGGGAGGCTGAGCCTGAGGTCGATGTGGCACTGGCCGAGTTGTGTGTGCTGGCGACGCCGCACATTGCCGGTTATAGCCTGGACGGCAAACAGCGCGGGACGGCGCAGATTTACCAGGCGTTTTGCCAATTCCTCGACCAGCCGGAGCAGGTCCACCTGAGCGACTTGCTGCCAGCCCCTTGGCTGTCGGCAGTGACGCTGAACGCCGACAGCGATCCGGCCTGGGTGCTGGCGATGTTGTGCCGTGGCGTGTACGACCCGCGCCGTGACGACGCGGATTTCCGTCGTAGCCTTGTAGGCAACGTGAACGAGCAGCGCGCGGCGTTCGATGCGCTACGCAAGCATTACCCGCTGCGGCGTGAGATCGATGGGTTGAAGGTGCGGATCGAGGGGGATTCGCCGGCGTTGCAGCGGATCGTGGCGGCACTTGGTGCTGCGGTCCTTTAAGAGACGGAGTTGGCCCTTTCGCGAGCAAGCCCGCTCCCACATTGATCTTCGGTGAACACAGGTGTTGTGTACGACAGAGATCAAATGTGGGAGCGGGCTTGCTCGCGAATGGCGACACCGCAATTCTTCGATAAGCACCCATAAAAAACCCGGCTAAAAGAGCCGGGTCAAGAAGACGGTGGCTATATCACTCTTGTTCGGCAGGCTTGACCAATCGCTTTTCCAGTTCGCGGCAAGCGTCCTGGATCATATTTTCAGTGATCGGTACTTCGTGCCCATCCTTATCAATAATCGAGCAACCCAGAGACTGGTCTGGCTGCGTGCGGATCACTGGAATCTTGTCATCGCTGCTGTTTTGCAAGGACATGGCCTGTCTCCTCATCAGGTTGTGTGCTTACTGTAGAACCGCCAGGTGACCGGGCTGTGACAACTCCCTGCGATCTTCAGGTCGGCATCCTCAGTCCATCAGAAATACCCTGACGTTTCCACCCGGACTTTAGACCAATAATCTCTAGCCACTAGTCTTGGCGGTCATAATTAACCTGACTCATTATGATTTACAGCGTTCAATCCCATTGTCCGGTGTAGGCTTGGCCGGGTCTAAGCCATTGGTTGCGCCATCGGATGATCTTCATGCTCTCTTCCCGTCACCGCCGAGCCATTCGTCTGGCCAGCCGTTTCCTCGCGCCTTATCGCTGGCCGGCCTTAGGCGCTTTGTTGGCGTTGATCGTCACTGCCGGCATCACTTTGTCCATGGGGCAGGGTATTCGCCTGTTGGTGGACGAGGGTTTCATGACCCAGTCGCCGCATTTGCTCAACCGATCCATCGGCGTGTTCATGCTGTTGGTGGTTGGTCTGGCGATTGGCACCTTTGCACGGTTTTACCTGGTGTCGTGGATCGGCGAGCGCGTTGTCGCCGACATCCGTCGTCGAGTGTTCAACCATCTGGTCTACCTGCATCCGGGCTTCTATGAAGACAACCGCAGCTCCGAGATCCAATCGCGATTGACGGCCGACACCACGCTGCTGCAATCGGTAATCGGCTCTTCGCTGTCGCTGTTCTTGCGTAACGGGCTGATGGTGATCGGCGGGATTGTCTTGCTGTTTATCACCAACCCCAAACTCACCAGCATCGTGGTGGTCGCGTTGCCGCTGGTGGTCGCGCCGATCCTGATTTTTGGTCGCCGGGTGCGCACCCTGTCGCGTCTGAGCCAGGACCGGATTGCCGATATCGGCAGCTATGTCTCCGAAACCCTGAGTCAGATCAAAACCGTGCAGGCCTACAACCATCAGGTTCAGGACGAGCAGCGTTTTGCTACAACCGTGGAGGAGGCTTTCAACACTGCCCGCAAGCGCATCTTCCAGCGGGCCTGGTTGATTACCCTGGTGATCCTGCTGGTGTTGGGCGCGGTCGGGGTGATGCTCTGGGTCGGCGGCATGGATGTCATCGCCGGACGGATTTCCGCGGGTGAGCTGGCAGCGTTCGTCTTTTACAGCCTGATCGTCGGTGGTGCCTTCGGCACGTTGAGTGAAGTTATAGGCGAACTGCAGCGAGCAGCGGGGGCGGCGGAGCGGATTGCCGAGTTATTGCGTTCGGAAAACATCATCCAGCCACCGACCCAGGGCCTGGTGACGTTGCCTGAACGGGTGAAAGGCGATCTGGTGCTGCAAGATGTGCGTTTTTCCTACCCGTCGCGTCCGCAAAGCTATGCCGTCGATGGTCTGAATCTGACCATCAACGCCGGCGAAACCCTTGCATTGGTCGGGCCCTCGGGTGCCGGCAAGTCAACGGTGTATGACCTGCTGTTGCGCTTTTACGACCCCGCCGAAGGACGCATCCTGCTCGACGGTGTGCCGCTGACTCAACTCGATCCTCTGGACCTGCGTCGCTGCTTCGCCCTCGTCTCGCAATCCCCGGCGCTGTTCTTCGGCAGCATCGAAGAGAACATTCGCTACGGTCGCCCGACGGCGACTTTGGCTCAGGTCCAGGAAGCCGCGAAAATCGCCTATGCCCACGACTTCATCGAGCAAATGCCCAACGGCTACCAGACACACCTCGGCGACGCTGGTCTCGGTTTATCCGGCGGGCAACGCCAGCGCCTCGCCATCGCCCGGGCGTTGCTGGTGGACGCGCCGATCCTGCTGCTGGACGAAGCCACCAGCGCCCTCGACGCCCAAAGCGAGCACCTGATTCAGCAAGCCCTGCCCAGCCTGATGAAAAATCGCACCACACTGGTCATCGCCCACCGATTGGCCACAGTGAAAAACGCCGACAGGATCGCAGTGATGGACCAAGGGAAACTGGTGGCGGTGGGGACGCATCAGGAGTTGATTGCGAGTAATGCGCTGTATGCACGGCTGGCGGCGTTGCAGTTCAATGACGGCAAAGTCGAAACCGATCTGCGAGTTTAGGCGCTATTGGTGTAGACGATCTTTTCAGTTCCCATCAAAGAGGAGCGACCAAGTAACCGACCAAGTAGCGAAATTGCGTCGGGCTTTCGAAGGGACCGGTCCGGTGAAAATCAGTGAGTGCTTTGAGCTGCAAACAAAAATGCCCGCCTCGAAAGAGGCGGGCATTTTTACAGTTGCGGAAAAGATCGCAGTCTTCGGCAGCTTCTACAGATCATTGATCGTCAAAATACCGTTCATGCCAATCCACCAACGGCTGCGGTGAGTTGAGCTTCTGGCCGTAGATGACCGAGTACGACAGCACGTTTTGCACGTACTGGCGGGTTTCGTCGAACGGGATGCTTTCCACCCACACATCGAAGCTCAGGTGATCGGCACCACGCAGCCATTGACGTACGCGGCCGGGGCCGGCGTTGTAGGCGGCGGAGGCGAGGACGCGGTTGCCGTTGAACTGGCTGTGGACCTGGCTCAGGTAAGCGGCACCGAGCTGGATGTTCTTGTCCGGATCGAACACTTGCTGCGGCGAAGCGAGCGGGATGCTGAATTTGCGCGCGGTTTCCTTGGCGGTGCCGGGCATCAGTTGCATCAGGCCGCTGGCACCGACGCCGGAGCGCGCATCGGCCATGAAGGCGCTTTCCTGACGAGTGATGGCGAATACCCAGCTTGAGTGCAGGCCACGGACCTTGGCTTCACGGACCAGGGTTTCTCGGTGGGCCATCGGGAAGCGGATATCCAGGTCGTCCCAGTACTTCGCCTGACTGATGGTGCGGATCGCCGGGAAATACCATTTCAGGTCGTAAGCCAGTTTCGCCTGGGCAACCATTTCGTCACGGCTGAAGTGCCGGCTGACGTGGTACCACTCGCGACGACCGTCGACGATCTGCCCGCGTGCATGGAATTCCAGGGCGCGTCGTATGCCGGGGGTGTTGCGCACCTTGTTGATCAGCGCCTGACTGAGCACCAGCGGTTTGTTGTTCAGCGAATAGGGGGATTGCGAGCGATCGGCCGCCAGGAAACCGTAGAAATCGCGCTCACGAGCCAAGCCCTTGTAAAGCGTCTGTGCTTCCGGATTCTGTGGCTGTGCCAGTTCCAGGCTGCGAGCCTGCCAGTAACGCCAGCGGTTGGTGGTAGCCAGATCCTGAGGCAGGCGGCGGGTCAGCTGATAGGCATCGTCCCAGCGGGCCAGACGCAATAGCAGGCGCAAGCGCCATTCGGAAACGGTGTTGTCCCGCAGCTCCGGGTCGTATTTGGTCATCACGTCCAGCGCGCGGCTGTCGAAACGTCGTGCGAGGGTCAGCCCGATTTCCCGGGCAATCGCGACTTTCTCGTCACGGGAGAAGTGCATGCTGTTGGCGTAACCGTCGAGCAGGGCCATGGCCCTGTCCGGATCCTGACGGGCCAGACGGCGCAGGCCAAGGCTGACGATGTCGGACATGGGGTCGTCGGCGGGGATGAAGCGCGACGGCTGATTGAGCAGCTCGGGTTTCTGCGCCACATCCACCAGCAGGCGACCGCGGGGGGCGAGTGTTGTCAGGCCATTGATCAGGCTGTTGGCCAGCGGATAGTTGCGCGCCTGGGCGGCGAGCTTGGTGCGTTCCCAGCGTTTCTGTTCAGTCAGTTGGCCCTCGGCGGCCCACATGCCGAACACGCCATCGCAAGCGTCGGGTTGGGTTTTGCCGGTCAGCCAGAGTTTATCGGCGTTGGCGTAGCCTTCGGCCTTGCGGTTATGGCTGATCTGATACTGCGCGTTCAGGCAGTCCAGTTCGGTGAAATTGAGTTTGGGGTCATAATATTTGACGAAGGTTGCCCAATCGCCGCGTTCGGCCAGCCAGCGCAGCCAGCGCAACTTCATCCAGTTGGCTTGCGGCAGGTCACCGTGTTCGGCGAGGAATTTCTCGATTTCGGCGTTGCTCGCGGTTTTCAGACGCGCGGTCAATTCGTCATAAGCCAGATAGGGCTCCAGCGGGTAATCGCTCAGAGCCTGGCTGTAACGGAAATAAGGGCCGGAATCGCCTTTGGCCAAGGCACGCTTGGCTTCATCGTAATACTGGCGTTGGGTGGACAGGTCCACCGCCTGGGCGGATTGAACGGCAGCGGCTGTAAGAAGCAAACACGAAAAAAGATTGAAAAGGCGACTGCGCATGAGACGTCCGGGCAGAGAAATCATGACAAGTGCCGGCGAGAGCGGCACTGAATTATCTGTAGCTTAGCCTTTTGCCAGCAGCGGGCGAAAGCTTTGCCGAGCTGTCAGCACAAGTTCGCAACAATTGTTGTGCAGAGTGCTTCGACGTTGAAATTGCCGGCCTTCTGAAGCCTCAAGTCAGGTAGAATGCGCGCCCGGTTTTTGGAGAAGCTCATGACCCTGCTCAAATTCAGCGATGTGTCCCTTGCTTTCGGCGCTATGCCGTTGTTGGACAAGGTGTCCTGGCAGATCGCCCGTGGTGAGCGGGTGTGCATCATCGGCCGCAACGGCACTGGCAAGTCCAGCATGATGAAGCTCGTCAAGGGCGACCAGAAGCCTGATGAGGGCTCTGTTTGGCGCGCACCTGGCCTAAAGATTGGCGAATTGCCGCAAGAATTGCCGGTAGCCGACGAGCGGACCGTGTTCGACGTGGTTGCCGAAGGCCTGGACGGTGTCGGCGAGCTGCTCGCGCAGTACCACCACCTGAGCCAGAACATTGTCACCGACGCCGATCTGGACAAGCTGATGCATGTCCAGCACGACCTCGAAGCCCGCGACGGCTGGCGTTTGCAGCAACTGGTCGACAGCACCTTGAGTCGTCTGCAGTTGCCGGCCGACAAGACCCTCGCCGAATTGTCCGGCGGCTGGCGTCGCCGCGTCCTGCTGGCTCAGGCCCTGGTTTCCGAACCGGATCTGCTGCTGCTCGACGAACCGACCAACCACCTGGACATCGGTGCAATTGCCTGGCTCGAAGAAGCGCTGAAGGATTTCCAGGGCGCCGTGTTGTTCATCACGCACGACCGTTCATTCCTGCAGAACCTCGCGACCCGCATCCTGGAACTGGATCGTGGCGGCCTGATCGACTGGAACGGCGACTACGCCAGTTTCCTCGTGCACAAAGAGGCGACTCTGGCTGCTGAAGAAACCGCCAACGCGCTGTTCGACAAGAAACTGGCCCAGGAAGAAGTCTGGATCCGCCAGGGCATCAAGGCGCGTCGCACCCGTAACGAAGGCCGTGTTCGCGCATTGAAAGCATTGCGCGTTGAGCGTAGCGAGCGTCGTGAGCGCACCGGCAAGGCCAATATTCAGCTGGATACCGCCGACAAGTCCGGCAAGCAGGTCATGGTCCTCGAGAACGTGAGCTTCGCTCACCCGGGTGGCCCGTTCCTGATCAAGGATTTCTCAATGGTCCTGACGCGCGGCGACCGTATCGGTTTGCTTGGCGCCAACGGTACCGGCAAGACCACGCTGCTGAAACTGATGCTCAGCGGTCTGCAACCGACCAGCGGCAAAGTGGAAGAGGGGACGCGCATCGACGTGGCCTACTTCGACCAGTTGCGCCATCAGCTGGACCTGGAAAAGACCGTGATCGACAACGTGGCCGAAGGTCGCGACTTTATCGATATCGATGGTCAGAGCCGCCATGTGCTGAGCTACCTCGGCGACTTCCTGTTCAGCCCGCAGCGTGCCCGCACGCCGGTCAAGGCGCTGTCCGGTGGTGAGCGTGCCCGTCTGTTGCTGGCCAAACTGTTCAGCAAACCGGCGAACCTGCTGGTACTCGACGAACCGACCAACGACCTGGACGTGGAAACCCTCGAACTGCTGGAAGAGGTCTTGCTGACCTTCAACGGCACCGTGCTGATGGTCAGTCACGACCGGGCATTCCTCGACAACGTGGTCACCAGCACCCTGGTTTTCGAAGGCGAAGGCAAGGTTCGCGAATACGTCGGTGGTTATCAGGACTGGCTGCGTCAGGGCGGCTCGCCGCGCCTGTTGGGCGTGACCGAAAGCAAGTCCGGCAAGGCCGACCTGAACTCGGCTGTCGTCACTGCTGAACCAGTGCCAGTCGCTGCGGCAGTAGAGGCGCCGGTGGCAAAGAAAAAGCTCAGCTACAAGTTGCAGCGTGAGCTGGAAATGTTGCCGAGTCAGATCGAAGCCATGGAACAGCAGATCGTGGTGGTTGAAGCGCAGATGGCGGATGTCGGCTTCTACCAGCGTCCTGCTGCCGAAACGGCTGCGGTGATCGCTCAGCTGGAGCAGTTGCAGGCTGAACTCGACGTGATGGTCGAGCGCTGGGCCGAGCTGGATGCCTGATTGATCCGGCGATAAAAAAGCCCGGCGTTCAGTGATGAGCGCCGGGCTTTTCGTATGAAATGCGATCTACTGGCCGACATGGCTTCACTGTGGGAGCGGCGGTGCGACGATTCGACTTGCTCGCGAAGAGGGACTTACATTCAACATCAATGCTGACTGAATGTCCGCTCTTCGCGAGCAAGCCCGCTCCCACATTGTTCCGTGTTATCAGCTTTTGATCAGGCGCACCGCCAGCACATCGCAAGGCGCGCCGTGCAGTACGTCATTGGCAGTGGAGCCGAGCAACAGGGCCAGACCGTGTCGGCCATGACTACCCACCACGATCAGGTCGCACGTTTGTTCCTTGGCGAGGTGGTGAATCTCCTGGCGCGGCTGGCCGTAGGTCAAGTGACTGTATTCCTTGGAGAGTTCCGGGTATTTCACGATCAGCCGATCAAGACGCTCTTTGGCCTGATCGAACTGTTGCTGTTGCAACTGGGAGAGGTCCATCGGCACGTCGCCGCCAAAGGCCATGGCCATCGGTTCGACGATATGCACCAGGGACAGCTTCGCGCCATTGCTCACCGAGAGTTCGCGAGCTCGGTGGATTACAGGATCGCACTCTTCGGTTAGATCTACAGCGACCAGAATATGGTGGTAGGGCATGAGGTGCTCCTCCTGAGGATTGCAATATTGGTAAGTATGGCTGGTTTCAAGCGCATTGGTTTCAAAGTGACTCAATGGGCTCATCAAGAATCGGGAGTACACATATGACGGTCTGGATAGTGGCGTCAATCCTGCTGGTGGTCTTGAGCCCGCTGGCCTGGTTGCGACCCTCTCGTGCCCAGAGCGGGCGCATAGCCCTGCGCATGGAGGCGCGGCGCATTGGCCTTGCCATGCAGCTGGCGCCCCAGGAATGGCCACATTGGCTGAGCCAGGAGCCGCCTAGCCCTTGCGCCCAGTACCATCGGCCGCGCCGTGGCACGCGACCGGCGTGCTGGAGTTACTGGCAGAAGGCGCCGGGCGTGTGGGTCAATCAGTGGCAGGAGGTCTGTGAGGATGGAATGCTGCTGAATCATTTCGAAAAATTGCCTGCCAACGTCTACAAGGTCGAGGCAGACAAGCAAATGATTGCCCTGTATTGGGGCGAGAAGGGCGAGCCCGAGGTTCTGCAACAGATCGATGCCACACTCAAAGCACTCGCCTGAAACCCGATCTGTAGCAGGTGGAGCCTGCTACAGAAGGCATTAAAAAGCCCGACATCATCATCGGGCTGAGGTTGGCCAGGCAGGCCGGTAATTCTTTGTGCGCTGATCTTACGCTGGGCATTCGTCAAAGCGTTCAAATTTTTTCTTCAGGGTCCCGCCAGCGTAGCTTGTTAAACACAGGCTGCCGCTAATTAGGGCGACTTTTCTAACTATTGATTCTATGAATGGCCTCACATGCATGAGCGTGTTGCAGGGCTTCGTGGTACGGAAGTGACCGGAAAGTCGCGTTTCAACCAGCATTTTGGGCGATTGACAATTGCCGGAAATTCCGTGAAGGTGACATACCCAAATCAAACGGGCGTATGAATTGAGCGTTTGTATTACAGAATGCTCCTACAGAATCCCGACTATCGCGTTGGCGGGTGTGCCGGGTGAATTGGCGTAGCATCGACGATAAACGTCCTTGCCGAGCCAGTCGCCTGCGTCCGACGTGTACTGTTCAGCTTCCATATCGTGGAGATCAGTTGATGATTTACGAAGGTAAAGCCATCACGGTTAAGGCTCTTGAAAGTGGCATCGTCGAATTGAAATTCGACCTCAAGGGTGAGTCCGTCAACAAGTTCAACCGTCTTACCCTGAACGAACTGCGTCAGGCTGTAGACACCATCAAGGCAGATGCTTCGATCAAGGGTGTGATCGTCAGCAGTGGCAAGGACGTGTTCATCGTCGGCGCCGACATCACCGAATTCGTCGACAACTTCAAGCTGCCGGATGCAGAGCTTGTTGCTGGTAACCTCGAAGCCAACAAGATTTTCAGCGATTTCGAAGACCTCAACGTCCCGACTGTCGCCGCGATCAATGGCATCGCACTGGGTGGCGGTCTGGAAATGTGCCTGGCGGCAGATTTCCGCGTCATGGCCAATACCGCCAAAATCGGTCTGCCGGAAGTCAAGCTGGGCATCTACCCGGGCTTCGGCGGTACTGTGCGTCTGCCGCGCATCATCGGTGCCGACAACGCCATCGAGTGGATTGCCGCCGGTAAGGAAAACCGCGCTGAAGACGCGCTGAAAGTCGGTGCCGTCGACGCCGTGGTCGCACCAGAGAAATTGCAGGAAGCGGCTCTGAACCTGGTCAAGGGCGCCATCTCCGGTGAGTTTGACTACAAGGCCAAGCGTCAGCCGAAGCTCGAAAAGCTCAAGCTCAACGCCATCGAACAAATGATGTCGTTCGAAACCGCCAAAGGTTTCGTGGCCGGTCAAGCGGGCCCGAACTACCCGGCACCGGTTGAAGCAATCAAGACTATCCAGAAAGCTGCGAACTTCGGTCGCGACAAGGCGCTGGAAGTCGAAGCCACCGGTTTCGTCAAACTGGCCAAGACCTCTGCCGCGCAGAGCTTGATCGGTCTGTTCCTGAACGATCAGGAACTGAAGAAAAAGGCCAAGGCCTACGACGAAATCGCCAAAGACGTGAAGCAGGCCGCCGTATTGGGCGCTGGCATCATGGGTGGTGGTATTGCTTATCAGTCGGCCTCCAAAGGTACGCCGATCCTGATGAAAGACATCAACGAGCACGGCATCGAGCAAGGTCTGGCCGAAGCCGCCAAGCTGCTGGTGGGCCGCGTTGATAAAGGTCGCATGACCCCGGCGAAAATGGCCGAAGTGCTCAACGGCATTCGTCCGACCCTGTCCTACGGCGATTTCGGTCACGTCGACCTGGTCGTCGAAGCCGTTGTCGAGAACCCGAAGGTCAAGCAAGCCGTTCTGGCCGAAGTTGAAGACAAGGTCAAAGAGGACACCATCCTCGCGTCCAACACTTCGACCATTTCCATCACCTTGCTGGCCAAAGCCCTCAAGCGTCCGGAAAACTTCGTCGGCATGCACTTTTTCAACCCGGTGCACATGATGCCGCTGGTTGAAGTGATCCGTGGCGAGAAGTCCAGCGAAGTGGCCGTTGCCACCACCGTTGCCTACGCCAAGAAAATGGGCAAGAACCCGATCGTCGTCAACGACTGCCCGGGCTTCCTGGTCAACCGGGTGCTATTCCCGTACTTCGGCGGTTTCGCCAAACTGGTCAGCGCCGGCGTGGACTTCGTCCGCATCGACAAGGTCATGGAAAAGTTTGGCTGGCCAATGGGCCCCGCATACCTGATGGATGTGGTCGGCATCGACACCGGTCACCACGGTCGCGATGTAATGGCTGAAGGCTTCCCGGATCGCATGAAGGACGATCGCCGTTCAGCCGTCGACGTGCTCTACGAAGCCAAGCGCCTGGGCCAGAAGAATGGCAAAGGCTTCTACGCCTACGAGACCGACAAGCGCGGCAAGCAGAAGAAAGTCGCCGATCCTTCGGTACTGGAAGTGCTCAAGCCAATCGTGTTCGAACAGCGCGAAGTCACTGACGAAGACATCATCAACTGGATGATGATCCCGTTGTGCCTGGAAACCGTGCGTTGCCTGGAAGACGGCATCGTCGAAACCGCCGCCGAAGCCGACATGGGTCTGGTCTACGGTATTGGTTTCCCTCCATTCCGTGGCGGTGCGCTGCGCTACATCGACTCGATCGGTGTTGCAGAGTTCGTTGCCCTGGCTGACCAGTACGCTGATTTGGGCGCGCTGTACCACCCGACCGCGAAGCTGCGTGAAATGGCCAAAAACGGTCAGAGCTTCTTCGGTTAAGCGCCCACACTAGAGCGAGAGTGAAAGTATATGAGCTTGAATCCTAGAGACGTCGTGATTGTCGACTTCGGTCGTACGCCGATGGGCCGCTCCAAGGGCGGCATGCACCGCAACACCCGCGCCGAAGACATGTCGGCGCACCTGATCAGCAAATTGCTGGAACGCAACGTCAAGGTCGACCCGAGCGAAGTTGAAGACGTGATCTGGGGCTGTGTGAACCAGACCCTGGAGCAGGGCTGGAACATCGCCCGCATGGCATCCCTGATGACGCAGATCCCGCACACCGCGGCCGGCCAGACCGTCAGTCGTCTGTGTGGCTCGTCGATGAGTGCTCTGCACACCGCTGCGCAAGCGATCATGACCGGTAACGGTGACGTGTTCGTGGTTGGCGGCGTCGAGCATATGGGTCACGTGAGCATGATGCACGGTGTCGATCCGAACCCGCACATGTCCCTGTACGCGGCGAAAGCCTCGGGCATGATGGGCCTGACCGCGGAAATGCTCGGCAAAATGCACGGCATTACTCGCGAACAACAGGACGCTTTTGGCGTGCGCTCCCACCAGCTCGCCCACAAGGCGACTCTGGAAGGCAAGTTCAAAGACGAAATCATCCCGATGCAGGGCTACGACGAGAACGGTTTCCTGAAACTGTTCGACTACGACGAAACCATTCGTCCGGAAACCACCCTGGAAAGCCTGGCGGCCCTGAAGCCAGCGTTTAACCCGAAGGGCGGCACCGTGACAGCCGGTACTTCGTCGCAGATCACCGACGGTGCTTCGTGCATGATCGTGATGTCGGCGCAGCGTGCCCAGGATCTGGGCATCCAGCCGATGGCGGTGATTCGTTCGATGGCAGTGGCAGGTGTGGATCCGGCGATCATGGGCTATGGTCCAGTACCGGCAACACAAAAAGCATTGAAGCGCGCGGGCCTTGGCATCAACGATATTGACTTCTTCGAGCTCAACGAAGCTTTCGCCGCACAGGCGCTGCCAGTGCTGAAAGATTTGAAAGTGCTCGACAAGATGAACGAGAAGGTTAACCTGCACGGCGGCGCGATCGCCCTGGGTCACCCGTTCGGTTGTTCCGGTGCCCGTATCTCCGGCACTTTGCTGAACGTGATGAAGCAGAATGGCGGCACCTTCGGGGTGGCTACCATGTGCATTGGTCTCGGCCAAGGCATCTCCACCGTCTTCGAACGCGTTTAAGCGTTTCGTTGATGGAAGCCGGGGCCAAGTGCCCCGGTTTTTGTTTTTCCGGATTTATTTTGTTTTTATTTTGAAAAAATTTCAGTGAGGGCCAAAGCATGCCGATACAACCTGGGCTCTACGAACATTACAAAGGTCCGCAGTACCGCGTATTCGCTGTTGCGCGGCATTCGGAAACCGAAGAGGAAGTAGTCTTTTACCAAGCCCTGTATGGCGATTACGGCTTTTGGGTGCGCCCCTTGAGCATGTTCCTGGAGTCGGTCGAGGTTGACGGTGAACAGGTGCCACGCTTTGCTTTGGTGCAAGCCGAACCGAGCGTTTTTCCGCAGTCATAAGGGGAGTGCGCGCAGAACCCTGCGCTTGACCTCACCTTGTAGCCACTATATATAGCGGTGCCGCGTCAGGCGCCAACCGCCTTTCACTTCTAGAATTCAGGAATTTTCTGATCCATGGGCAAATCGCTGGTCATTGTGGAATCCCCGGCTAAGGCCAAGACCATCAACAAGTATCTGGGTAACCAATACGTGGTGAAGTCGAGTATCGGCCATATCCGAGACCTGCCCACCAGCGGTTCGGCTAGCGCCAGTAAAGAGCCTGCCGCCAAGCGCGGCAAGGCCGCCGCAGGTGAAGGTCCGGTGCTCACGCCGAAAGAGAAAGCGCGCAAGCAGCTGGTCTCGCGCATGGGTGTCGATCCCGATCATGGCTGGAAAGCCAAGTACGAGATCCTCCCGGGCAAGGAAAAAGTCATCGAAGAGCTGCGCCGGCTCGCCAAAGATGCTGACACCATCTATCTCGCAACCGACTTGGATCGCGAGGGGGAAGCCATTGCCTGGCACCTGCGCGAAGCCATCGGTGGTGACGACAGCCGCTACAAGCGCGTGGTGTTCAACGAAATCACCAAGAAAGCGATCCAGGAAGCCTTCTCCAAACCGGGCGAGCTGGACATCGATCGAGTAAACGCCCAGCAGGCGCGTCGCTTCCTCGACCGCGTGGTGGGTTACATGGTTTCGCCGCTGCTGTGGGCCAAGGTCGCCCGTGGCCTGTCCGCCGGTCGCGTGCAATCGGTTGCCGTGAAGCTGGTGGTCGAGCGTGAGCGTGAAATTCGCGCGTTCAACCCGGAAGAGTACTGGGAAGTTCATGCCGACCTCGGCACCGCCAAGGGCGCGACCGTGCGTTTCGACGTAGCCCGCGAGAAAGGCGAAGCCTTCAAGCCGCTGAACGAAGCCCAGGCCATGGCCGCGCTGGAAAAGCTCAAGGCTTCCAGCTACAGCATCGTCAAGCGCGAAGACAAACCGACCAGCAGCAAGCCGTCGGCACCGTTCATCACCTCCACCCTGCAACAGGCCGCGAGTAACCGCCTGGGCTTCGGTGTGAAGAAAACCATGATGATGGCCCAGCGTTTGTACGAAGCCGGCTACATCACGTATATGCGTACTGACTCCACCAACCTCTCGGTCGATGCCGTGGCGATGGCGCGTACCTATATTGAAGGTGAGTTCGGCAAGAAGTACCTGCCGGAAAACCCGAACGTCTACAGCAGCAAGGAAGGCGCACAAGAGGCTCACGAAGCGATTCGTCCGTCCGACGCTAATACCGAGCCAAGCAAGCTGTCGGGCATGGAGCGTGATGCCGAGCGGCTTTACGAGCTGATCTGGCGCCAGTTCCTGGCCTGCCAGATGCTGCCGGCGCAATACCTGTCGACCACAGTCACCGTCGGTGCCGGCGACTTCGAGCTGCGTGCCAAGGGCCGCATCCTGAAGTTCGACGGTTACACCCGCGTCATGCCGCAAATTGCCAAGCCTGGCGATGACGACGTGCTGCCGGACATGGCCCAGGGCGACGCGATGAAGCTGATCAAGCTTGATCCGACCCAGCACTTTACCAAGCCGCCGGCGCGTTACTCGGAAGCCAGCCTGGTTAAAGAAATGGAAAAACGCGGCATCGGTCGTCCTTCGACCTACGCGGCGATCATTTCGACCATCCAGGACCGCGGCTACGTGGCGCTGCACAACCGTCGTTTCTACTCGGAAAAGATGGGCGACATCGTCACCGAGCGTCTGGCCGAGAGCTTCTCCAATCTCATGGACTACGGCTTCACCGCCGGCATGGAAGAGAACCTCGATGACGTCGCTCAGGGCGAACGCGACTGGAAAAACGTGCTCGACGAGTTCTACGGCGACTTCAAGAAGAAACTCGAAGTGGCTGAAAGCGCCGAAGGCGGCATGCGCGCCAACCAGCCGGTAATGACTGACATTCCGTGCGTGTTGTGCGGTCGTCCAATGCAGATTCGTACGGCCTCGACGGGCGTGTTCCTCGGTTGCTCGGGCTATAGCCTGCCGCCGAAAGAGCGCTGCAAAGCCACCGTCAACCTGGTGCCGGGCGATGAAATCGCCGCGGACGACGAAGGTGAGTCCGAGTCGCTGGTCCTGCGTGGCAAGCATCGCTGCCCGATCTGCAGCACGGCGATGGACGCTTACCTGCTCGACGAGAAGCGCAAGCTGCACATCTGCGGTAACAACCCGGATTGCTCTGGTTACGAAATCGAAGAGGGCACCTACCGCATCAAGGGTTATGAAGGCCCGAGCCTGGAATGCGACAAGTGCGGCAGCGAGATGCAGCTCAAGACCGGCCGTTTCGGCAAGTTCTTCGGTTGCACCAACGTCACCTGCAAGAACACCCGCAAGCTGCTGAAAAGCGGTGACGCGGCGCCGCCGAAGATGGATCCGGTGAAGATGCCTGAGCTCAAATGCGAAAAGGTCAACGACACCTACATCCTGCGCGACGGTGCTTCCGGCTTGTTCCTGGCGGCCAGCCAGTTCCCGAAAAATCGCGAGACTCGTGCTCCGTTGGTCATGGAGATCGTGCCGCACAAGGATGAGATCGACCCGAAGTATCACTTCCTCTGCGAAGCGCCGAAGAAAGATCCGGACGGTCTCCCAGCAGTGATCCGTTACAGCCGCAAGACCAAAGAGCAGTACGTGCAGACAGAGGTCGACGGTAAGCCGACTGGCTGGAAAGCGTATTACGACGGCGGCAAGTGGACGGTTGAAGACAAGCGTCCATCAGCCAAGGCTTAAAAGGCTGTACACAAAAGGCCGCATGACAACTCTCGGGTTTTCATGCGGCCTTTTGTTTTGGGCTTGCGGGAAGCTCAGGTGATCCACGACACTGTCTGACCTGCGTGAAGCAATTATTTCGTTGTGGAGGCTGCCGTCATGGCCCACGAACTCTATACCCGTACCAACCAGAAGATTTATTTCGCCGGCCTGTCGCTGGAAGCGCTGGCCAAAGCCGAAGAGGGGCGGGCGATGAACTCCCTGGCGCTGATTCAGGCCGGACGCGAATCGGCGTTGTTTCACCTGTACGGTGCGCTGTTGGGGCTGTGCCATGAAATCGCTGGTTTCTATCGTTTGCCTCAGGCCAATGCACCGCGGGCAGAGATGCTGCTTACCCGCGAAGTGCTCGAAACCATCGCTATTCCGGAAATGGCCGAGATGGTTGAACTGGCGCAAAACCCTGAAACCTGGCTAGCCAAGCTGCTGTCGGCACATACAGCACTGTTTCAGCCGCCTCGCGCTCCGCACAAGCCCAAGGGCGATGTGACGCAACCGCTTATTCTGGCCGTTAATCTGGATGAAGAAGAGGCGCCGGAAGAGCTGAGTCGGGAAGAGCTGGAGAGCTGGCGTCAGAACCTTAAAAGCCTGGCGATTCGGTTTCGCGAAGGGTTGAACGAGTGCTGAAAGATTGAGTGTTTAGGGATGGGTCCGCTCAAGGAAGAGTGATGTCAGAAATTTCTCTTCATGATGGCATTTGGTCAAGATCCCGAGCGAAGCTTGGCTGATGCCTATATAATCCCCGCCTTTCGTGGAGAACAGACCTTTATGCCAACGTCCTTTCTAGAAATTGTCGAGTTACCAGACGGCCGAATCGAGCTGCGCAGGGCCGAGGACGAGGGTTCTCTGGTTACTTTGGATTTCTCCGAGGATGCCAAGGTTTTCCTGCAAGGCCAGCATGTGGAAGTCGCCAAGGCGATGTTGAGCGTCGGTGTTCAGATGGCAGGACGCCTGGTTGAAGGCGAATTTGATAAGGAAGAGGGGCCGCGGGTTCTTCATTGATCCCGCCCGTCGGATTCTTCGGATACCTCTACAGATTGGCTTCTCTATCCCTGGAGAAGCCCCGCGCTGTTCAGCGCGCACAGTGTTTGTCAGTTAACCCAGTCGAATATTCAGACTTTGCGCATCCCCGATACGGGCGGCGCTGATCAGCTGTTGCCGCGACGTTGTGCTCAGCGGGTTAAGCCAGCTGACGACCGTATGGCTGCGGCCAAGTCGCAAGGCTTCGCAGGTCAACTGCTGAGCGCTCTGCGTGCCGCGCGGTTGCAGGAGCAGAATGCGCTCACGATTCAGACCGGCGTCGCGTAACCAGGCTTGTGTCAGGCTGGCGGGCGGGGCGATCAGTGTCAGCCAGCGTGCATCCTGATCCTGACTCAGTTCCCTGAGAATCGGTGCCAGAAGGTTCAGGCAGCTCCCGGCAGCGCCGCGCAGTGATAGCTCGCTGAAGACTTCAGGCTCGGCGCTCCAGGGCGATTCGACCACATCTTTCAGGATCGGCGCCAATGGCTGTGCCATGAACGCCTCAAACAACGGCAGTTGGGCTTGCTGTGAGGTATGTGGGAACTGCATAAAGCCTCCTTTAGCGGCGAATCACGCCGACACTCAAGCCTTCGATAACCAGTTCCTGATCTTTCAGGTTGACTTCGATAGGGGCGAATTCAGGGTTTTCGGCAATCAACCAAACCTTGCTGCCGTCGCGCTTGAAGCGCTTGACGGTCACTTCGTCGCCGATCCGCGCCACCACGATCTGGCCGTTGCGGGCTTCACGGGTGGTGTGGACGGCCAGCAGGTCGCCGTCGAAAATGCCGACATCCTTCATGCTCATGCCATGGACCCGCAGCAGATAGTCGGCGCGAGGATGGAAGAAGGAAGGGTTGATGTTGCAGGATTCTTCGATGTGCTGCTGAGCGAGGATCGGCGCACCGGCGGCCACCCGGCCAATGATCGGCAAGCTGGACTCGTCGGCCTTGGCTTCGAAGCCAGGAATGCGGATGCCGCGGGAAGCGCCCGGAGTCATCTCGATCGCCCCCTTGCGGGCCAGCGCCTTGAGGTGTTCTTCCGCCGCGTTGGGCGACTTGAAACCCAGTTCCTGAGCGATTTCCGCGCGGGTCGGCGGGTAGCCGTTGTCTTCGAGGCAACGTTTGATGAAGGCCAGAATCTCTGCTTGGCGTGGCGTCAGCTTTAGCATATTGATCGCTCTGTCTTTTTATACAGTGACTGTGATTATATACAGTGAACGGGTCTTGGCAATGCCCCTTTTTTTGTCGACCGCTGGACGGTCATTTTGCTCGCTGATGGAAGCGGCACTGTTGTATGGTTAAATACCTGACCGACCATTCCCAAAACGAACCGCCAGACTTGACAAGGCCAGGGCTGAAACGTATGTTTCAAACAAGTGTTTGTCAGGCGGAGTAGCCATGGCCCAGTCGGAAACCGTTGAACGCATTCTCGATGCTGCCGAGCAGTTGTTCGCGGAAAAAGGTTTTGCTGAAACCTCATTGCGTCTGATCACCAGCAAGGCCGGTGTCAATCTGGCGGCGGTGAATTATCACTTCGGGTCGAAGAAGGCGCTGATTCAGGCGGTCTTCTCGCGTTTTCTCGGGCCATTCTGCCTCAGTCTCGATAAAGAGCTGGAGCGCCGTCAGGCCAAGCCCGAGAACAAGCCTACCCTTGAAGAGCTGCTGGAGATCCTCGTCGAGCAAGCTCTGGTCGTGCAGCCACGCAGCGGCAATGACCTGTCCATTTTCATGCGTTTGCTGGGGCTGGCGTTCAGTCAGAGCCAGGGGCACTTGCGTCGTTATCTGGAAGATATGTACGGCAAGGTGTTCCGCCGCTACATGATGCTGGTCAACGAGGCCGCTCCGCGCATTCCCCCGATCGAACTGTTCTGGCGTGTGCACTTCATGCTGGGTGCCGCGGCGTTCAGCATGTCGGGGATCAAGGCCTTGCGTGCGATTGCCGAGACCGATTTCGGCGTCAACACCTCCATCGAGCAAGTAATGCGTCTGATGGTGCCGTTCCTGGCCGCGGGCATGCGGGCCGAAAGCGGCGTCACCGACACTGCCATGGCCACCGCGCAGTTGCGTCCGCGCAGCAAATCGGCCCCGGTCGCCGCCAAGGTTTAACCGCACACGGGTGGGCGCGGCAGCTGACATCCGCTAAGCTAGCCGCCCATGCCGACTCTCGTTCTGAACCCGCTCCTCATTGATATCGCCGACCTGCCGGGCCCAGCCCATGGCGGCGAATTCGCGCGAGCCGGGTTTATCGTAATCAAGGAATCTCTATGACTGCTGGCCTGCAAGGCTCGTTGATGGTGGACGTCGCCGGTACCTGGCTGACGGCCGAAGATCGCCAATTGTTGCGCCAGCCCGAAGTGGGCGGCCTGATCATTTTTGCCCGCAACATCGAACATCCGCGTCAAGTGCGCGAATTGAGCGCTTCGATCCGCGCCATTCGTCCCGATCTGCTGCTGGCGGTGGATCAAGAGGGCGGTCGGGTTCAGCGGTTGCGTCAGGGCTTCGTGCGGCTGCCAGCCATGCGTGCCATCGCCGATAACCCGAATGCCGAAGACCTGGCCGAGCAGTGTGGCTGGATCATGGCGACCGAAGTGCTCGCGGTCGGTCTCGACCTGAGCTTCGCCCCCGTGCTGGACCTGGATTACCAGCGCAGCGCAGTGGTCGGCACCCGTTCGTTCGAAGGCGATCCTGAGCGCGCCGCCTTGCTCGCCGGTGCATTCATCCGCGGCATGAACAGTGCCGGAATGGCTGCCACCGGCAAGCATTTCCCGGGTCATGGCTGGGCCGAGGCCGATTCCCACGTCGCGATTCCCAACGACGAGCGCAGCCTCGATGAAATCCGCGCCAACGACCTGGTGCCGTTTGCGCGATTGAGCAAGCAACTGGCCGCTGTCATGCCGGCTCACGTGATTTATCCACAGGTCGATTCCCAGCCTGCAGGTTTCTCCCGTCGCTGGTTGCAGGACATCCTGCGCGGTGAGCTGCAGTTCGATGGCGTGATCTTCAGCGACGACCTGTCGATGGCCGGTGCCCACGTGGTTGGCGATGCCGCCAGTCGTATCGAAGCGGCATTGACTGCCGGTTGCGACATGGGCCTGGTGTGCAACGATCGCGCCGCTGCCGAGCTGGCTTTGAGCGCCGCCCAGCGGTTGAAGGTCAAACCTTCGGCGCGTATTGCGCGGATGCGCGGGCAGGCGTACGCCAGCACCGAATACCGTCAAGATCCACGCTGGCTGGCGGCCATCGGCGCGCTCAGAGAAGCTCAATTGATCGATTAAGGACTCTTCGTGATGACGGTTTACGCGATTATCGGTGGCACCGGCCTGACACAACTCGAAGGTCTGAACATTCGTCAGTCATTGGCGGTGGACACGCCTTACGGCACGCCTTCGGCCGAAGTGCAAATCGGTGAGTATGCAGGCAAGGAAGTGCTGTTTCTCGCGCGTCATGGGCACCCACACCGTTTCCCGCCGCATCAGGTGAACTACCGCGCCAACCTGTGGGCCTTGAAGCAGGCCGGTGCCGAAGCGATTCTTGCGGTCAACGCCGTGGGCGGGATTCACACTGCGATGGGCACCGGGCATTTCTGCGTGCCGCATCAATTGATCGACTACACCAGCGGCCGCGAACACACCTATTTCGCCGATGACCTGGAACAGGTCACACACATCGACTTCAGCTATCCCTACAGCGAACCCCTGCGTCAGCAATTGATCGCGGCGTTGGCGGCTGAAGGCGTTGGCTACAGCAGCCATGGCGTGTACGCCTGCACCCAGGGCCCACGTCTGGAAACCGTCGCTGAAATTGCGCGGCTGGAACGTGATGGTTGTGACATCGTCGGCATGACCGGCATGCCTGAAGCGGCATTGGCGCGTGAGCTGGAACTGGACTACGCCTGTCTGGCGCTGGTGGTGAACCCGGCGGCGGGCAAGTCGGCAGCGGTGATTACCATGGCCGAGATCGAACAGGCATTGCGTGACGGGATGGGCAAGGTGAAGTCGACGTTGGCGCGGGTGCTTAAGGGTTAATCAGTCGTTATACCGAGTCGACCCCATCGCGAGCAGGCTCGCTCCCAGATTAATTTTGTGTTGTCTCCATTATGGTGGGCAAACACAGATCCAAATGTGGGAGCGAGCCTGCTCGCGATGGCGATTCAATAATCGCCGCTACCTATCAATTTTTTCCGGCAACGGCGCAAACAACGCCTCGATATCATCGCTCTGCAATTTCCAGTCCCCGGTCTTGCGCCCATCCAGCACGCCTGCGGCAAGATCGGATTTTTCCTTCTGCAGATGCTGAATCTTCTCTTCCACCGTGCCCCTGGCAATCATCTTGTAGACGAACACCGGCTTCTCCTGACCAATGCGATACGCGCGATCAGTCGCCTGGTTTTCCGTCGCCGGGTTCCACCAAGGGTCATAGTGAATCACCGTATCCGCTTCGGTCAGGTTCAGTCCTACGCCACCAGCCTTCAGGCTGATCAGAAAGATCTGACGCTTGCCGCTCTGGAACTCCTTCACTGGCGTGCGTCGGTCGCGGGTTTGTCCGGTCAGGATCGCATACGCCACGCCACGTTTTTTCAGCTCGTCTTCGATCAACGACAGCATTGAGGTGAACTGCGAAAACAGCAGAATTCGCCGACCTTCCTCAAACAACTCTTCCAGCATTTCCATCAGGCTATCGAGCTTGCCGGAAGTGCTGCCCCGCGCGGGTAGGGCGGCATCGTTGACCAAGCGCAAATCACAGCACACCTGACGCAGCTTCAGCAGGGCCTCAAGAATGATGATCTGGCTGCGCGCCACGCCCTTGCGGGTGATTTCGTCGCGGACTTTCTTGTCCATGGCCAAGCGCATGGTTTCGTATACGTCGCGCTGGGCTTCGTTGAGTTCGACCCAATGGATGATCTCGGTTTTCGGCGGCAGTTCGGTGGCTACCTGTTCCTTGGTTCTGCGCAGCAGGAACGGTTTGATCCGACCGTTGAGGTGTTGAAGTCTTACTTCGCTGGCGCGCTTTTCAATCGGTACGCGGTAATCACGGTTGAAGCTTTTTACGTCACCGAGCCAGCCGGGCAGCAGGAAGTGGAACAGCGACCACAACTCGCCCAGATGGTTTTCCAGCGGCGTGCCGCTCAGACACAGGCGCTGGCGAGCATTCAGCTCACGGGCTGCGTGGGCGGCCTTGCTGGTGGGGTTCTTGATGTACTGCGCTTCATCCAGCACCAGTACATGAAACGGTTGCGCGGCCAGGCGTTCGACGTCCTTGGGCAGCAGCGCATAGGTGGTCAGAATCAGGTCGTAATCGGCCAGAGTCTCAAAGTGCTTTTTGCGACTGGCACCGTACAGAGCCAGCACTTTTAGCTGCGGCGTGAAATGCGCGGCTTCGTCGAGCCAGTTGGGGATCAGGCTGGTGGGCATGACCACCATGCACGGCCGATCGAGGCGCCCGGCATTCTTCTCGCTGAGAATATGCGCCAGGGTCTGTAGGGTTTTGCCCAGGCCCATGTCATCCGCGAGAATCCCGCCGACTTCCAGTTGCCGCAACGACTGCATCCAGCTCAGGCCCTCCAGCTGATACGGGCGCAAGGTGGCATTCAGCCCTTCGGGTGCCACCGCGGTGTGGTCTTTGATGTCGCGCAGGCGCTGGGCAAAGGTGCGGATCTGCTCGCCACCTTCCCAGAGCAACGGCAGGCCTTCCAGCGGATTCAATCGCGTGGCGTCGGCCTTGCTCAGGCGCAGCGTGGTTTCGCCGGGCTCTTGCAGATAAAACTCGCCGAGGGTGGCCAGCACCGGTTTCAAACGGCCGAAGGGCAGGGCGACCTGCAACGGGCCTTGATCGGTGCTGCGGCGCTGCGGGATATTCACCAGAATCAGTTCGTCGTCGCGACGTCGGGCGAGCCGTTCCGGGTTGAGGATCTCGGTGTGAGAGCGCATCAGGTTCAACAGGATCGGCAGCAGGCTCAGCCGTTCGCCGTTGACGATGATCCCCAATTCCAGGTCGAACCAGTCGCGCTCGGGTGCTTGCTCGACAGTGGCGTACCAGTCATCAACGGCGGTCAGGTCGAAGCCGAAGTCCTCGTCGATCTGCAACTCCCACCCCTGGGTGCGCAGCTTCGGCAGTTCGTTGAGGGTGAAGGTCAGCCAGGCGCTGTCGTTGACCATCTCGTAGAGTTCGCCGGCACTTTCCGGCAAAGCCTTGCTTTGTCGGGTGGCGATCTTGAAACCGAGGATTCGCAGCTGTTCCCTGTAGGCCTGTTCGACTTCCGGGTGACGCTTTATCCGCAGCGTCTGCGTCTCTTGGCGAATCAGGATGTCAGTGTTTTTCTGTCCACTGACGTATTCATCCAGATAGCTGAAGGACAGCGCCGCGCGATGCTGGATGTACCGCTGCATTTTACCGTTGCGCGGTTCAAAGGCGCTGAACTCGATGCTCGCCAGCCACAGGCGCGGCACCGGTTGCACATTGTCCACCAACACTTGCGGCGGCGCTTTCGGGCTACGGTTCTCCAGTACGGCCTGAAGTTTTTCCAGCAGTTCAGCGTCTTTGGCAGCCGCCGGGTAAGCGAGGGTTTCCTGCACTTGCAGCAACACCGCCGCGCAATGTTTGCAGTTGCTATGAACCGGACAGGTACACGTGGCGTCGATCATCAGCAAGGTGCCTTTGGCCGACTCACGCAGGCGAATGGTCTGACGGTAAACGTTACCGCCAGAGCCTTCGCAACTGGCGGTGATGGTGGCATCGCCGACTTCGACGATCCTGACGCGGTTCTCCAGGGCGTAGCGGCGGCCACGCTCCAGGCTCTGTTCCTTGAATCGGCTGACCCAGGATGTTGCCAGGGGTTTGCTCAGGGTCGGGGGCATAAAGAATCAATCAGTCCGGAATTACATCGGGGACTGGCCGAGGCGCAGGGGCGGTCAGCGAGGTGATCTTTATCAGCAGGCCCAGGTGGCCGTTGTCGAGGAAGTTCAGTTGACCGTTCTTGGTGTGGCTTTCCTGCTTCAGGCGTTCGCTGGCGGTGACCAAGCCGTTGGCATCAATCTTATTGACCCAGAAGTCTGCATCGACGTCGGTGAAGCGCCCCAGTTTCAGGCTCAGCGTGCCCTCGATCGGGAACTGGCCGAACTGCTCGGTGCCTTCGCTGATCGCGACTTTGCTGGCTTCTTCGCCGAGCTTTTGTTGCCAGGCCTTGTGCATCAACACTGTGTATTCATTGCTGGCGGTGAGCTTTTCCACTTCGGGATTAAGGCTCGGCGTGCGAAAACTGTCGGGGCTGACGCGTTGAGCGCCGGCATCCCAGTCTTCCGGCGCGGCGCGGCTGACGATCGCGGGCACAGTGTTTTGCCGCACTAGAATCATTTCAACCTGATACAGATCGTCCGCAAACGCCGTGGGGGCGAGCAGCGTCGTGATTAACATCGTCAACAAGGTCAGTGAGCGAAACAGGCGCATGCGGCGTCCTTAAGCAGTGGTCGGAATGAGGCGCTCGAACAGCGCCTCTACAGTATTAAAACGCTCTTGCGGGCTTTCCATCGGCACCTGGAATTTGAACATCGTGGCGCCTTCGAATTTGTAGCGTTTGGGCTGGCTCTGGATCAGTTTGATCAGTGTCAGCGGGTCGACCGGTGTCTGCGCCGCGAACTCGATACGACCCCCTTGCGGGCCACCGTCGACTTTCTTGATGCCCAGTTGTTCGGCCTGCAATTTCAGCGCCGTGATCCGCACCAGGTTCTTGGTCGGCTCCGGTAGCAAACCGAAACGGTCGATCATCTCCACTTGCAGGTCCTTGAGGCCTTCCTCATCAGTGGCCGAGGCAATGCGTTTGTAGAGAATCAATCGAGCATGCACATCTGGCAGATAGTCCTCGGGAATCAACGCCGGTACACGCAGATTGACTTCGGGACCGCCACCCAGCGGCTGGTCGAGGTTTGGCTGTTCGCCCTTACGGATCGACTTCACCGCGCGCTCGAGCATTTCCATGTACAGCGTGAAACCGACGGCCTGGATCTGCCCGCTCTGACCGTCGCCCAGCAGTTCGCCGGCACCACGGATTTCCAGGTCGTTGGTGGCGAGTACGAAGCCCGCGCCGAGGTCCTGGGTATTGGCGATCGCTTCGAGGCGCTTTTCCGCGTCGGGAGTGATTTGCTGGCGCGGCGGTGTCAGCAGGTAAGCATACGCCTGGTGGTGGCTGCGACCGACGCGGCCACGCAATTGGTGCAACTGCGCCAGGCCGAACTTGTCGGCACGCTCGATGATGATGGTGTTGGCGCTCGGCACGTCGATACCGGTCTCGATGATGGTCGAGGCGATCAGCACGTTGAAGCGCTTGTGGTAGAAGTCGCTCATCACTTGTTCGAGATCGCGTTCACGCATCTGCCCGTGGCCGATGCCGATCCGTGCTTCCGGCACCAGTTCGGCGAGGTCGGCGGCGCATTTCTCGATGCTCTTCACATCATTGTGCAGGTAGTAGACTTGACCGCCACGCAGCAGTTCACGGAGCAGGGCTTCTTTGACCGTGCTCTTGTTCTGCTCCATGACGAACGTGCGCACCGACAGGCGACGGGCCGGTGGCGTGGCGATGATCGACAGGTCGCGCATGCCCGATACCGCCATGTTCAGTGTGCGCGGAATCGGCGTAGCGGTCAGCGTCAGGATGTCGACTTCACTGCGCAGTGCTTTGAGCTGTTCTTTCTGACGGACACCGAAACGGTGCTCTTCGTCGATGATCACCAGCCCGAGGTTTTTGATTTTGACGTCGTCTTGCAGCAGCTTGTGCGTGCCGATGACGATGTCGATCTTGCCTTCGGCCAGGTCCGCGACCGCAGCGTTCACTTCTTTGGTCGACTTGAAGCGGCTCATCACTTCCACGCTCACCGGCCAGTCGGCGAAGCGGTCGCGGAAGCTGTTGTAGTGTTGCTGGGCGAGCAGGGTGGTCGGCACCAGAATCGCCACCTGACGACCGCCATGCACCGCAATGAACGCCGCGCGCATCGCCACTTCGGTCTTGCCGAAACCGACGTCGCCGCAGACCAGGCGGTCCATCGGTTTCGGCGCGAGCATGTCGGCGCGCACCGCTTCGATGGTGGTCTGCTGGTCCGGGGTTTCTTCGAACGGGAAACCGGCGCTGAAGGTCGCGTAATCGGCTTTCGGGTCGGCGAAGGCATAACCCTCGCGAGCGGCGCGGCGGGCATAGATGTCAAGCAACTCGGCGGCCACGTCGCGCACCTGTTCGGCGGCTTTGCGCTTGGCTTTCTGCCAGGTCTCGGAGCCGAGGCGGTGCAGCGGCGCCAAGGCATCGTCGCTGCCGGTGTAACGAGCGATCAAGTGCAGGTTGGCTACCGGAACGTACAGCTTGGCGTTCTCGGCATACTCAAGGGTCAGGAACTCGGCGGCTTGATTGTCGATTTCCAGAATCGTCAGCCCCAGATAGCGGCCGACACCATGATCGATGTGCACCACCGGCGCGTTTTCGCGCAGCTCGGTGAGGTTTTTGATCACTGCATCGTTGTTGGCGTCAGCGCGTTTCTCGCGACGACGGCGCTGCATTACGCGCTGACCGAATAACGGGCTTTCAGCGACCAGGGCCAGCGCAGGATCGTCCAGCAAGAGACCTTCGTCGAGCGGCGCGATGGTGATTGCCAAGCGCTCCTTGCTCGCAACAAAGTCTGGCCAGCTTTCGACGGTTTTCGGTCGCAGCTTGAGGCGCTCCAGCAATTCCAGCAGCACTTCACGACGGCCCGCGGACTCGGCGGTAAACAGCACGCGGCCAGGGAACTCGTCGAGGAAACCGGCCAGCGCCGCCAACGGCTGAGTGGCCTTGGCTTCGATGGCCAGGTTCGGCAGCGGCTGAGCCGGGAAGCGCTCGCGACCGACACCGGTTTCCACATCCTGTTGACTGGCAACCACACGGGGCCAGCTCTTCAGGCGGGCAAAGCAGTCCTCCACAGGCAAGAACAGCTCGGCCGGTGGTAATAAAGGACGGGATGGATCGACGCGACGCTCTTCGTAACGATTGCGCACATCGTTCCAGAAATTCTCTGCCGCCTGTTCGATACCCGGCAAAGAGAACACTTGCGTGTCCTGGGGCAGGTAGTCGAACAGCGTGGAGGTTTCGTCGAAGAACAGTGGCAAGTAGTACTCGATACCCGCCGGTGTAATCCCGCTGCTCAAATCCTGAAAGATCGGGCAGCGACGGAAATCGACGTCGAAGCGCTCGCGAAAGCGTGCCTTGAAGCGAGTGACGGCGTCCTTTTGCAGCGGGAATTCCCGCGCCGGCAGCAGGCGAACGGTGTCCACCTTGTCGATGGAACGCTGGTTTTCCGGATCGAAGGTACGCAGGGTTTCGATTTCGTCGTCGAACAGGTCGATGCGGAAGGGCAGCTTGCTGCCCATCGGGAACAGATCGATCAACGAGCCGCGTACGGTGAATTCGCCGTGCTCATAGACTGTATCGACGTAACGATAGCCGCTGGCCTCAAGCCGGCTGCGCATTTGCTCGACATCAAGCTTCTGGCCGACATCCAGCACCAGGCTGCTGCCCAGCAGGAATTTGGTCGGCGCCAGGCGGTGCAGGGCCGTGGTGATCGGCACGACCAGCACGCCATGCTCCAGCTCCGGCAACCGATACAGGCTGGAGATGCGCTGAGATATGATGTCCTGGTGTGGCGAGAACAGGTCGTAGGGCAGGGTTTCCCAGTCGGGGAAATGCAGAACAGGCAAATCCGGGGCGAAGAAACTCAGCTCCTGTTCCAGCCGTTCGGCACTCTGGCTGTCGGCGGTCAGTAGCAGGGTAAAGCGCTTGGCAGCGCTGGCGGCCTCGGCGATGGCCAGGCTCAGGGCGGCACCGGGCAGGTTGCCCCAGTGCTGTTTACCTGCCGCGGCAGGGAGAAGCGGTAGACGCAGAACGGGCACGGAAGGTTGAGCTCCAAGCGTTGCGACAAAGTCGACAATTGTAACGGCCTCAGGTGCCGGCTGTCAGTTGCAGACTGTGTCTATATGCACAGGTTGGGTGAAATGTAGTGGTAATGACAAAAACTGGCGGTTTGATACTGAAAATGTAGTGCCAAAACCGCTCAGTGTTACGGAGGGTTACGGACACGGCATGGCTATCGTCGAAAAATTGACTATGCTGAAAGCCCCGGTTTTACTGGGCTGGAGCGGGGCGTAATTTTTTTGAACAGGATTTTGTTACCGCCTGTGCGACAGGCGCGCATTGCTACGGAAGGCACTCGGCGGCATAATGTAGCCCCTTTTTTCTGCCCCTACATGTGGAAGGTTACCGTGACTCAGAAGCCCGACCAGTGTCTTGGTGAATGGATCGACCGTGAAGCACTCGCAGAAGCGATGATTCCGCTTATCGGTCAGCTCTACCGCAATAACAACGTGGTGAGCTCGATCTATGGCCGCAGTCTGATCAACCAGTCTGTCATCGCGATTCTCAAAGCTCATCGCTTTGCTCGCCATCGCCAGTCCGATGACAGCGAATTGTCCGTCCACGAAACATTCCCGCTGCTCAAGGCAATGAGCGAGCTCAAGCTCGGCGCTGCTTCGGTAGATCTGGGCAAGCTGGCTGTCAAATTCAAAGCCGAAGGTAATGGCCGTACCGCCGAAGCGTTCGTCCGTGACGAACTGGCCGATGTGGTCGGCAAGCAGAATGGTTCCGGCCGTACCGGCACCGACGTTGTCCTGTATGGCTTCGGTCGTATCGGTCGTCTGCTGGCGCGCATCCTGATCGAAAAAACCGGTGGTGGCGACGGCCTGCGTCTGCGCGCCATCGTTGTCCGCAAGGGCGCCGAGAACGATCTGGTCAAACGTGCCAGCCTGCTGCGTCGCGACTCGGTGCACGGTTCGTTCAATGGCACCATCACCATTGATGAAGCCAACAACACCATCACCGCCAACGGCAACCTGATCCAGGTTATCTACGCGAAGAACCCGACTGAAGTGGACTACACCCAGTACGGCATCAAAAACGCGCTGCTGGTGGACAACACCGGTGTATGGCGTGACGCCGACGGCCTGGGCCAGCATCTGGCATGCCCGGGTATCGACCGCGTTGTTCTGACCGCGCCTGGCAAAGGCAAGCTGAAGAACATCGTTCACGGCATCAACCACGGTGAAATCACAGCTGAGGACAAGATCGTGTCCGCCGCTTCCTGCACCACCAACGCCATCGTGCCGGTGCTGAAAGCTGTGAATGACAAGTTCGGCATCATCAACGGTCACGTCGAAACTGTTCACTCGTACACCAACGACCAGAACCTGATCGACAACTTCCACAAGGGTGATCGCCGTGGTCGTAGCGCCGCGCTGAACATGGTCATCACCGAGACTGGTGCTGCCACCGCTGCTGCCAAGGCGCTGCCTGAGCTGGCCGGCAAGCTGACCGGTAACGCGATCCGTGTTCCGACGCCGAACGTGTCGATGGCCATTCTCAACCTCAACCTTGAGAAAGCCGCCACCCGTGAAGAGATGAACGAGTATCTGCGCTACATGGCGCTGCACTCCGATCTGCACAAGCAAATCGACTACGTCAATTCGCAGGAAGTGGTTTCCACCGACTTCGTTGGCTCGCGCCACGCAGGCGTTGTGGACGCTGAAGCGACCATCGTTCAGGACAACCGCGTTGTTCTGTACGTCTGGTACGACAACGAGTTCGGTTACAGCTGCCAGGTAGTTCGCGTGATGGAAGACATGGCCGGTGTAAACCCGCCAGCGTTCCCGCGCTAAGCGCTTTTGGTTGTAAATGAAAACGCCCCGACCTAGGTCGGGGCGTTTTTGTTGTGCGGTTTGGTCAGTTGCAGGTGTGTTGTCGGTGTTGGTCTCTTCGCGAGCAAGCCCGCTCCCACATTTGATCGAGTTGTCCCGGCGGACGCGGTCAAATGTGGGAGCGGGCTTGCTCGCGAAGGCGATGGATCAGGCGCCGCCGACTACTGCCGCTTGCGCAGTCCGCAACTCGTGACGATTGCCCCGGAACAGCACCAGCGTCGCAATCAATCCCAGCACCGCCGCGCCACTGAGCCAGATCCCCGGCGCCGCCTTGTTGTCCAGCACATGGATCAGATACGTACAAGCCGCCGGTGTGAAACCACCAAAGGTCGCGGTCGCGAGGCTGTAGGCAAGGGAGAAACCGGTCGTGCGAACTTCCACCGGCATGATCTCGGTCAGGGCCACCACCATGGCGCCGTTGTACGAGCCATACAGGAACGACAGCCACAACTCGACGATCAGCAGATGGCTGAAGCTCGGGTTCGCGACCAGCCATGACAGCGCTGGATAAGCCGTGAGGATCGCCAGAATCGTCGCCGCCAACAGCAGGGGTTTGCGCCCGATTCTGTCAGACACAGAACCCATCACCGGCAGCCAGAAGAAGTTCGACAGGCCGATGCACACGGTCACCAGCAACGTATCCAGATCCGACAGATGCAGTTCGGCCTTGCCGAAGGTCGGGGTGTAGGCGGTGATCAGGTAGAACGACACAGTGGTCATCACCACCAGCGCCATGCCGGCGAGGACGATGCCGAAGTTCTGACCAATCGAGCGGACAATGTCTTGCAGGGTAGGGCGGTGCTTGCGCGCCTGGAATTCCGGGGTTTCTTCCAGCGAGCGGCGGATCACGAAGATCACCGGCACGATCATGCAGCCGATCAGGAACGGCACGCGCCAGCCCCATTCACCCATTTCTTCCGGGCTGAGCCAATGGTTCAAGCCCACGCCGAGCAGGCCGGCGAATACCACCGCAGCTTGCTGACTGGCAGACTGCCAACTGACGAAGAAGCCTTTGCGGCCTGGTGTGGAGATCTCGGCGAGGTACACCGACACGCCGCCCAGTTCCACGCCCGCCGAGAAGCCTTGCAACAGGCGACCGAGCAATACGATCAGCGGCGCCGCGACGCCCAGCGTCGCGTAACCCGGCACGCAGGCAATCAATAGTGTGCCGGCGGCCATCATTGCCAGTGTGATGATCAGGCCTTTGCGGCGGCCGTGACGGTCGATGTAAGCCCCGAGGAAAATCGCCCCCAACGGACGCATCAGGAAGCCGGCCCCGAAAGTGGCCAAAGACAGCATCAGGGAAGCGAAAGCGCTGTCGGCAGGGAAGAAGGTTTTAGCAATGGCCGTGGCGTAAAAGCCGTAAACCATGAAGTCGAACATCTCCAGGAAGTTTCCGCTGACGACGCGAAAAATTGCTTTGCCGTTGCTCGTATTGGAAGACATTTGTAGGTACTCACGCTGGTAAATCTTGTTTGAAAACGCTGCGCCTGTGGGGTGATCGGGTTTACGATTGCTTCGCAATCGGACGGGGGCAAGCCCCCTCGCCACACAGGCTCGCTCCCACAGGTTTTGCGTCTGGCTGACGGGCGCTGGCAGACCTCGCTCTCATGCGCTCTGAGGCCCATAATGGCGGGCGCGGTTTTGAAGGGAGATGAAGATTTGTTAACTGGACGGTGGAGTGGACTTGTGGTGCTGGCCGGCATCTTGTCCGGTTGTGGCAACGGCGACAGCCTGGAACGCTTCGACGGCCCGACCATGGGCAGTCGTTATTCCATTCAATACGTAAGACATTCCTCCACGCCCGGGCCGAAAGCGGTGCAGGCTGAAGTGGAAAATATCCTCGCCGAAGTGGATCGACAATTCTCGACCTATCGCAGCGACTCGGACACCGTACGTTTCAACGCACTGCCGGCCGGTCGCTGTCAGGTCATGCCTGGCCCTGTGCTCGAATTGATCCGTGTGGGCGAGCAGTTGTCATCCCAAAGCGACGGCTCCTTCGACTTGACAGTGGAGCCCCTGCTCAATCTGTGGGGATTCGGTCCGCAGGCGCGTGAGGAAAAAGTCCCGAGCGCCGAAGCGCTTGCCGAGATGCAGCAACGCGTCGGCCACAGCCACTTGCGCATCGACGGTGATCAGCTGTGCAAGGACGCTGCGGTTGAGATCGACTTCAACAGCATCGCTGCCGGTTACGCGGTCGACACGATTGCCGCAAAGCTTGAAGAGCAGGGCATCCACAACTACCTGGCGGAGGTCACCGGTGAACTCAAGGCTGCCGGTAAAAAGCTCGACGGTTCACCTTGGCGCATCGCGTTAGAAGAGCCTCGGGACGATCAGCAAGTCGCGCAAAAAATCATCGCTGTCGACGGCTACGCTGTGTCCACGTCCGGCGACTACCGCAATTATTTTCAGCAGAACGGCCAGCGCTATTCCCACACCTTCGATGCCCGCACCGGCGCTCCGGTCCTACACACCCTGGCGTCAGTCACAGTGATTCATCCTTCAGCGTTAATGGCCGATGGCCTATCGACGCTGTTGCTGATTCTCGGTCCTGAACGGGGTTGGGACTATGCCGAAACCCATGACATTGGTGCATTCTTTGTGATTCGTGCCGATACAGGTTTCGTCACACGCACCAATCAGGCTTTTGAGCGCCTGGCGGGTGAGAAAACCAAGTGATTGCGGTCTCAAAAGCATTTTTGATGGCGTTGTAGTGCAGGCAAAACTAGCCTACGACGCGACCAAGGGTTAATGTGCCCGGCGTTGACGCTTCTATAGACTGTGTCCGGGTTCTGCACTGGCCCCAAATTGTTCCTTCACGCCGCAGATCGGCGTGATTTAGCCGCAGGTGCCGAGGGCGCCGCGGCCTGTTCTGAGGAGTATGCATGGCTGTCTACAACTACGACGTGGTGGTGTTGGGTTCCGGCCCGGCGGGAGAAGGCGCGGCAATGAATGCCGCCAAAGCAGGACGCAAGGTGGCGATGGTCGATAGTCGTCGCCAGGTCGGCGGCAACTGCACCCACCTGGGCACCATCCCGTCCAAGGCCTTGCGTCACTCGGTCCGGCAGATCATGCAGTTCAACACCAACCCGATGTTCCGGGCGATTGGTGAGCCGCGCTGGTTTTCGTTCCCGGACGTTTTGAAGAGCGCCGAAAAAGTCATCTCCAAACAAGTCGCCTCGCGCACCGGCTACTACGCCCGTAACCGCGTCGACGTGTTCTTCGGCACCGGCAGCTTCGCCGACGAGCAAACCATCGAAGTGGTCTGCGCCAACGGCGTGGTTGAAAAACTGGTGGCCAAGCACATCATCATCGCCACCGGCTCGCGTCCTTATCGCCCGGCGGACATCGATTTCCATCACCCGCGTATCTACGATAGCGACACCATCCTCAGCCTCGGCCACACCCCGCGCAAACTTATCGTTTACGGCGCTGGCGTGATCGGTTGCGAATACGCCTCGATCTTCAGTGGCCTGGGTGTGCTGGTTGAGCTGGTGGATAACCGCGGCCAGTTGCTGAGCTTCCTCGACTCGGAAATTTCCCAGGCGCTGAGCTATCACTTCAGCAACAACAACATCACGGTTCGCCACAACGAAGACTACGACCGCGTCGAAGGCGTGGACAACGGCGTGATCCTGCACCTGAAGTCCGGCAAGAAGATCAAAGCCGATGCCTTGCTCTGGTGCAACGGCCGTACCGGCAACACCGATCAGCTGGGCCTGGAAAATATCGGCGTGAAGGTCAACAGCCGTGGCCAGATCGAAGTCGATGAAAACTACCGCACCTGCGTGCCGAATATTTACGGTGCCGGGGACGTGATTGGCTGGCCGAGCCTGGCCAGTGCCGCCCACGACCAGGGCCGTTCGGCCGCTGGCAGCATTGTTGACAATGGCAGCTGGCGTTTCGTCAACGACGTGCCAACCGGCATCTACACCATTCCGGAGATCAGCTCGATCGGCAAGAACGAGCAGGAGCTGACTCAAGCCAAGGTCCCGTACGAAGTGGGCAAGGCGTTCTTCAAGGGCATGGCGCGTGCGCAGATCGCCGGTGAGCCGCAAGGCATGCTGAAGATCCTGTTCCACCGCGATACCCTGGAAGTGCTGGGCGTTCATTGCTTCGGTTATCAGGCGTCGGAGATCGTGCACATCGGTCAGGCGATCATGAGCCAGCCGGGCGAACTGAACACGCTGAAGTACTTCGTCAACACGACGTTCAACTACCCGACCATGGCTGAAGCCTATCGGGTAGCGGCGTACGATGGCCTCAACCGGCTTTTTTGAGCGGCTCCGGCCGGTGGCCTGAGCCGGCCGGGGAGACCGATTTCAGCAATTCTCGAGAGTGGCAGTGGCCAAACCGGGAAAGTCTGTAATCAGGCTGTCAACGCCGAAGTCGGCGAGTCTGCGCATCAGCGCGGGCTCGTTGACTGTCCACACCGACACATGCAGCCCCTGACGCTGCGCCTTCTGCAGGCGTTCCGGCGTACACAGGGTCCAGTTCAGCGCCAGCATCTCACAGCCATAGTTTTGGGCGACCTTCAACGGGTCGAGCCAGGCATACTCGGCCACCAATCCGCGAGACACGTCCGGCACCAGGTCCAGCGCGGCTTTCAATACTTCGCGTGAACTCGACGTAATCGTGATCTTGTCCCGCATACCGAAACGCTGAGCCATTTCGCGAATCGCCAGCACGGTGGTCGCGGCACGGGTGCGTGAAGCGCTTTTGACTTCCAGCTGCCAGTGCTCGAAATCGCATTTCTCGAACAGTTCTTCCAGCGTTGGGATCGGGCAGGGTTTGATCCAGCCCGGGCCACCCTTGCGCGCGTCATAGGTCACCAACTCCGCGGCGGTATGCTCGACTACTTTGCCGCGGCGGTCGGTGGTGCGTTTGAGGGTCGGGTCGTGGATCACCATCAACTCGCCGTCCTTGGACAGGTGCAAGTCCAGTTCACAACGACGTACGCCGTGCTTGAGGCATTCCTGAAAGCTGGTCAGGGTGTTTTCCGGTGCTTCGCCCTTGGCGCCGCGATGGCCGTAGATGAGAGTCACGGTTCTTCCTTAAATTAAATGCCTGATTCGTTTTGTTCGCGGGCCAGGCGTCGTTCTTGTGCCTGTCGCTGCAAGATGTAACGGGCCAGCAATTGCCGCTGGGCATCGGACGGGTATTCGAACTCGGTGCCGACATCGTAGCCGTCGCCCTTGCGGTCGCAATGGGTGACGCGGGCTCGCAGCAGCAGGCCAAGGGCTTGCGGCATGAGTACCAGCTTGACTGACAGATGCGCGCCAGTGGCGATGGGCGTCGGATGCTGGAAGTCGATGCCTCCTTCGGAGAGGATCACCGGCTGCGGTTCGCCGATCTGCCCGAGCACGGTCAGAGCGACCACCTGGCTCAGCAAATCGATGCGTTTGTTCTGGGATTTCAGGAACGCGGCGATGGTCCGGTCACGTTCGCTGATCTGTCGCAGCAGGTGTTGCGACTCGAATTCGCTCAGGTGCAGTTCGCTGAGCAGGTTGAATAGAGGGGAAGCATCCTGCAACACTTCCTGGCCTGCGGCTTCGGGAGCAGACAGGGGCCGAATTTCCAGTGCGATCGTGTCCTCGATACGGTAGTATTCGCGGCGATCTTCTTCATCTAATGTCGACATGGCGAACCCATGGTAGCGGCGGTGGTCTGAGTGTAAAGCTGGTTATCGACCCCCGCCACAAGGACGTTCCTTTTCCCTCCGAACAAGCCCCGACATGTTCAGACCTCTCTTCGTATTTATTGGCACGCGTTATACCCGTGCAAAGCGTCGCAATCATTTTGTGTCATTCATTTCCCTGACCTCGATGATCGGACTCGCCCTCGGCGTGGTCGTGATGATCGTCGTGCTGTCGGTCATGAACGGCTTCGATCATGAGATGCGCACCCGCGTGCTGGGCATGGTGCCCCACGCGACCATCGAGTCCGGTGAGCCGATCAGCGACTGGCAAAGCCTGGCCGCCAAGGTCAAGCAGAATCCGCAGGTGACGGCGGTTGCGCCCTTCGTCCAGATGCAGGGCTTGCTGACCAACAACGGCAAGGTCTCCAAAGTGCTGCTCAATGCCATCGACCCGGCGCAGGAACGGCAGGTGTCGATCATTGATAACTTCATGCAACAGGGCAAACTCGACGACCTGGCGCCGGGCAGTTTCGGCATCGTCATCGGCGACAAGGCCGCGGCCAAGCTCGGCGTGGCGGTTGGCGACAAGCTGACGTTTGTCGCGCCGGAAGTCACCGTGACCCCGGCCGGGATGTTCCCGCGCATGAAACGCTTTACCGTGGTTGGCATCTTCCATGTCGGTGCCGGTGAGATCGACGGCTATCTGGGCATCACCAACCTGCAGGATCTGGCGAAGCTGCACCGCTGGAAGCCGGATCAGGTCCAGGGCATCCGCTTGAAGTTCGACGATCTGTTCCAGGCACCGCGCATGGCGTGGACCATCGCCCAGCAACTCGGCGAAGACAAGTATTACGCCCGCGACTGGACCCGCACCCACGGCAATCTGTATCAAGCGATCCGCATGGAAAAAGCCATGATCGGCCTGCTGTTGCTGCTGATCGTCGCGGTTGCAGCGTTCAACATCATTTCCACGCTGGTGATGGTGGTGAACGACAAGAAGGGCGACATCGCGATCCTGCGCACCCTCGGCTCCACGCCGGGGCAGATCATGGCGATCTTCATGGTCCAGGGCACGGTCATTGGTGTGGTCGGTACGCTGATCGGCGCTGTGGTCGGGATCTTCGCCGCGCTGAACGTCAGCGCCGCGATTTCGGCCCTTGAAGGGCTGATCGGCCATAAATTCCTGAACGCTGACGTGTATTTCATCGATTACCTGCCGTCGCAAGTGCAGAGCCAGGACGTGTTGATGGTCTGCGCCGCCGCGTTGGTTCTGAGTTTCCTCGCCACCCTGTATCCAGCCTGGCGTGCCGCGCGCACCCAGCCTGCGGAGGCGCTACGTTATGAGTGAGTCGGGCATGAGTGATAAAGCAATCTTGAGCTGCCGCAACCTGGGCAAATCCTACGTGGAAGGCCCGGAATCGGTAGAGGTTCTGGCGGGTCTGCAACTGGAGTTGCACCCAGGTGAGCGCGTGGCGATCGTCGGTACGTCGGGTTCGGGCAAAAGTACCTTGCTCAACCTGCTGGGCGGCCTCGATACGCCGACCAAGGGCAGCGTCTGGCTGGCCGGTGAAGAGCTCTCGGCATTGAACGAAAAGGCCCGTGGCCTGCTGCGCAACCGGTCGCTGGGTTTCGTTTACCAGTTCCACCACTTGCTGCCTGAGTTCACCGCGCTGGAAAACGTCTGCATGCCGTTGCTGATCGGTAAAACCGCGATCCCGGAAGCGCGTCAGCGTGCGACGGCGTTGCTGGAGCGGGTAGGACTGGGCCATCGTCTGGAGCACAAACCGGCGGAATTGTCCGGTGGCGAACGCCAGCGTGTGGCCATCGCCCGCGCCCTGGTGAACAAGCCAGGCCTGGTGATGCTCGACGAGCCGACCGGCAACCTCGACTCCCACACCGCCCAAGGCATTCAGGATTTGATGCTGGAACTCAGCACCTCGATGCGCACGGCGTTCCTGGTGGTGACCCACGACATGAACCTGGCCCGCCAGATGGATCGCGTCCTGCATTTGCAGGAAGGTTACCTGACACCCATCTGATTGACCGAAACCCGGCGTACTGAACAGTGCGTCGGGTCTTTTATTTTTATACGGTGCCCCAGCGAATGTTCAGACCGTTATCGATCTTTATCGGCACGCGCTATACCCGCGCCAAGCGCCGCAATCGCTTTGTTTCCTTCATCTCGATGACCTCGATGATCGGCCTCGCCCTGGGCGTGCTGGCGATGATCGTGGTGCTGTCGGTGATGAACGGCTTCCAGCGCGAAATGAGCTCGCGCATCCTCGGCATGGTGCCCCACGCGACTATCGTCGGCGTGAACCCTATCGACGATTGGCAGCCGGTGGCCGCCGCGGCGATGAAGAATCCTGAAGTGACGGCGGCGGTGCCGTTCACCGAGATGGAAGGCATGCTGTCCTACAAGGGCACGATGCAGCCGATCCAGGTCAGCGGTGTCGATCCGGCGCTGGAAGGCAAGGTCTCGATCGTTGCCAAGCACATTGTTCAGGGACGTCTCGATGCCTTGAAGCCGGGCGAGTTCGGCGTAGTGGTCGGTGAGATCACCGCGCGACGTTTTCGCTTGAATGTCGGCGACAAGATCACCCTGATCGTGCCGGAAATCAGCAGCGCACCGGGTGGGATTACCCCGCGCATGCAGCGCCTGAACGTGGTCGGTGTGTTCAAGGTTGGCGCCGAGCTGGACGGCTCGATGGCGCTGATCCACCTCGCCGATGCCGCGCAGATGCAGCACTGGCAGCCGAATCAGGTGCAGAGCGTGCGCCTGGCGGTGAAGGATCTGTACGCCGCGCCGCAAGTGTCGAGCGACATCGCGACCGGCTTGGGCGCTGCCTACAAGGCTGACGACTGGACCCACACCCAAGGCAGTCTGTTCAGCGCGATGAAGATGGAAAAAACCATGATCGGCCTGCTGTTGCTGATGATCGTCGCGGTGGCGGCGTTCAACATCATCGCCACCCTGATCATGGTGGTGAACGACAAGGGCGCGGACATCGCAATCCTGCGCACCATCGGCGCGACGCCTCGGCAGATCATGGCGATCTTCATGGTGCAGGGCACGGTGATCGGGGTTGTCGGTACCTTGATTGGCGGCGTGCTGGGTGTGATCGCAGCGCTGAACGTCAGTGAGCTGGTGGGCTGGATGGAGCGGGTCAGCGGGCAGCACATCTTCAGTTCCGATGTGTACTTTGTCAGTAACTTGCCGTCGGAGCTGCAGGGCGCGGATGTGTTGTTGATCTGTTCCGCCGGTTTCATCATGAGCTTTTTGGCGACGGTGTATCCGGCGTGGCGGGCGGCGAAAGTCGAGCCGGCTACTGCGTTGCGGTATTCGTAAGCCGTTACATCGCCTTCGCGAGCAAGCCCGCTCCCACATTGGATCTGAGTCGGTCACAAATTTGTGATTCAACTCGGTCAAATGTGGGAGCGGGCTTGCTCGCGAAGGGGCCAGACATGCCGCCCTCAATCCCCCTTCGGCAACTCAATCACAAACCGCGTCCATCCGTTATCCGATTCGCAATGAATCTGCCCGCCATGGGCGCGGATGATCGACTGGGTGATCGCCAGCCCCAACCCCGCATGCTCACTGCTGCCTTCACGACGCGCCGGGTCTGCCCGGTAGAAGCGGTCAAACAAACGCGGCAACAAGTCTTCAGAAATCCCTTCACCATTGTTTTCAACAGTCAGGTTCAAGCCTGCCGGCTGCTCGACAATTTTCACCCGCACCTCGCCACCGACCGGGGTAAACCGCAACGCATTGTCCAGCAGATTGGACAGCGCCCGACGCAGCATGCTGCGGTCGCCCTGCATGCTCGCGCTGCCGTCACGACTCAACTTCACCTGAGCGTCCTCGGCCAACGGTGCAAAGAACTCCAGCAGCACATCGGCTTCCTCCGCCAGTTCCAGCGGTTCACGTTTGGGCATCAGCAAGCCATGGTCAGCCTTGGCCAGGTACAACATGTCATTGACCAGTTGCGCCATCCATTGCAGTTCTTCGAGATTGCTGTGCAGCGCCTCGCGGTAATCCTCGATGGGGCGAGGGCGGGTGAGGGTGACCTGAGTATGGGTCAGCAAGTTCGACAGGGGGGTGCGCAGTTCATGGGCGATGTCGGCAGAGAAGGCCGAGAGACGCTGAAAAGAGTCGTCGAGGCGTCCGAGCATGGCGTTGAAGCTGTAAGCCAATTCCTCGAGCTCTGGCGGCATGTCTGCTTCTGGCAGACGAGCATTGAGCGATTGCGCCGACACGCCGCTGGCGACCGCGCTCATACGCCGCAGCGGGCGCAAACCACTGCGCGCCGCCCAGGCACCGAGCAGGGCAGTGGCCAGCGCTGACAAGCCGACGGTCAGCCAGATCAGATGCTGCATGCGTTGCAGAAAGTGTTGGTGATGGGTGATGTCCAGCAGCAAGGTCAATTGCGGTGAGTCGGGTTTGTCGGGGAACAGCGGTGCATTCAGGACGCGATAGTCGGTGCCGTCGTCGCTCATCGTCGACAGGCCTGGTTGGAGCGGCAAGTCTTTGGGTAAACGGTCCGAGCTGTCGTACAAGCGTTGGCCGTCACTGCCAATGATGCGCAGCGAAAGATCGGCTTGTCGGCTCAATTCATCGGCCAGTCTGGTCTCGCTTTCGCTGGACTGGATGTCATCCAGCGCCCGGCGCAAGCCAATCAGCTTGCCATCCAGCAACTGCTGGTCCAACTCGACAAAGTGCGCCTCGCTGGCGCGACTGAACAACACCCCGGCGAACAACGACACCACGGCAGTGCAAGCTGCGAACAGCAGCGCCAGACGATTGCTTAGTGAAAGTCGGCGCATCAGGCAGGGCGCTCTTCAAGGACGTAGCCCATGCCGCGCACGGTGTGGATCAGCTTGTTCGGGAAATCATCGTCGATCTTCAGGCGCAAACGGCGGATCGCCACTTCGATAACATTGGTATCGCTGTCGAAATTCATGTCCCACACCTGGGAAGCGATCAGCGACTTGGGCAGAACTTCGCCTTGTCGCCGCAGGAGCATTTCCAGCAGGGCGAATTCCTTGGCGGTCAGGTCGATGCGCTGACCGTTGCGCTCGACCCGGCGGCGGATCAGATCCAGGCGCAAGTCGGAAAGTTGCAGGCTGGTTTCCTGAGGCGTGGCGCTTCCGCGACGTAGCAGACTGCGAACCCGCGCCAGCAGTTCGGAGAAGGCGAACGGTTTGACCAGATAGTCGTCGGCGCCCAGCTCAAGGCCGTGGACCCTGTCCTCTACCGCGTCTCTAGCGGTAAGAAACAGTACCGGTGTGTCGAGACCAGCGCCGCGCACCGCTTGCAGAATCTGCCAGCCATCGCGACCAGGCAGCATCACATCGAGAATCAACAAGGCGTAATCGCCGCTCAACGCCAATTGCTGGCCGGTGTTGCCGTCTGCCGCCAGTTCGGTGGTGAACCCGGCCTCGGTCAGGCCCTGGCGCAGGTAGTGGCCGGTTTTCGGTTGGTCTTCGACGATCAGCAGTTTCATGGGCGACTCGGGCAGTTGGAACAGGTGCGTTATACCGTGGGCGGCGGCGAAGCAGGCCTACCTGACAAAGTTGTAATTTGTCTGTCAGGTGGTTGGCAGTACCCGCAGCTTAGAGTTTCCCACAAGCTGAACCTCATCTTGTTGGAGCGCGACTATGTTTTTGCACAATCGTCTGGTACTGGCTGCTTGCTTACTGACTCTGAGCCTGGGGCTTGAGGCTTCCCCCGCGCATTCCTATGACTTCGGTCAACCAGCGACGGCCGCCAAGGCTACCCGCAGCGTTGAAGTGGTGATGGGCGACATGTCCTTCACTTCCAAGGCGATGGATATCAAGGCCGGGGAAACCGTGCGTTTTGTACTGGTGAATAAAGGCCAGTTATTACACGAATTCAACCTCGGCGACGCGGCGATGCATGCCCGGCACCAGCAGGAAATGCTCCAGATGCAGCAAAGCGGCATGCTTATGCCCACAGGGATGAAGACCATGGACCACGGCTCCATGGGCCATTCTTCCGAAGGGCATGGGATGAAACACGATGACCCGAACAGCGTGCTGGTGGAACCAGGCAAAACCGCCGAGCTGACCTGGACGTTCACCAAGGCCGCCCACCTGGAATTTGCCTGCAATATCCCCGGCCACTATCAGGCCGGTATGGTCGGCAAACTGACAGTCAGTCAGTAAGCACTCAAAGGCGGGAGCAAAGGCTGGTAGAATCCGCTGATTCTTCAGTCAGGTTTCCGCCATGCATCCCGCAGCCGAACACTCGCCGCTGGGCAAATCCAGCGAATACATCGCCACCTATACGCCGTCCTTGCTGTTCCCGATCCCGCGCACCGCGAAATGGGCCGAGCTGGGCCTGACGGCTGAAACCCTGCCGTACAAGGGTGTGGACTTCTGGAACTGCTTCGAACTGTCGTGGCTGTTGCCATCCGGCAAGCCTGTGGTGGCGATTGGCGAATTCAGCATTCCGGCGGATTCGCCGAACATCATCGAATCGAAGTCGTTCAAGCTGTACCTCAACTCGCTGAACCAGACAGCGTTTGCCGATACCGCAAGCCTTGAAGCGACACTGGCGAAAGACCTCTCGGCCGCTGCTGGCAAACCGGTGGGCGTGCGGATTCGCAGCTTGAAAGATGTTGAGGCAGAAGGCGTCGTGGCGTTGCCGGGCGTGTGCATCGATGACCTGGACATCAGCGTCAGCAACTATGAACATCCGCGTCCGGAACTGCTGCGGTGCGATGAGTCGCTCATTATTGAAGAGAGCGTGCACAGCCATTTGCTCAAATCCAACTGCCCGGTTACCAGTCAACCGGATTGGGGCAGCGTGGCGGTGGAGTATCGCGGCGCGGCGCTGGACCATGCGAGTTTGCTGGAATACATCGTGAGCTTCCGCCAGCACTCGGACTTCCATGAGCAGTGTGTGGAGCGGATTTTCCTCGACCTGCAACGGTTGCTGAAACCAGAGAAACTGACGGTGTATGCACGGTATGTGCGTCGCGGTGGGTTGGACATCAACCCGTATCGCAGCACCGAAGAAGTGCAACTGCCGAACCATCGCTTGGTCCGTCAGTAAAGCTCCAATAATGAAATGGCTACCCCCGCCGCCCCCTGCGATCGCCCACTAAGCTTTCGCAGGGGGCTCACCGGAGACCGTTGCCATGAAAGTAGCTATTGCCGCCATCGATTTGGGAAAACACGCCTTTCACCTGCATGCGCAAGATGATCGAGGCCATGAGCTTTACCGCAAAAAGTTTACTCGCGTGGCGCTCATTCAACACTTGGCGAACCTTGAACCCTGCACCGTCGTGATGGAGGCCTGTGGCGGAGCCCACTTCATGGCGCAGGAGGTCGCCAAGCTGGGGCATACGCCCAAGCTCATTGCTCCTCACCTTGTGCGTCCTTACGTGAAAAGCAACAAGAACGACTTCGCTGATGCCGAGGCGATCTGCGAGGCGGCGACGCGTCCAACGATGCGCTTTGTGCACCCCAAAACCCAGGCTCAGCAAGAGCTGGCCATGCTCAATTCGACACGCGATTCGTTCATCAAGGACCGCACCGCGACCGTCAATCGGATTCACGCCGTTCTTCTGGAGGTGGGCGTCAGCCTGGCCCCAGGCTTCAAATCCATCAAAGAGCTGCCGGCGCTGCTGGAGGCGGGTTCATTTTCTGAGCGCACCAAAAAAATTCTGACGCTGCTGCATGCACACTTCAACTATCTGGATGAGCAGGTCAAGGCAATGGACAAGGACGTGGAATGCCAGGCCGCTGAAGATGATCTGGCGGCCCGTTTGATGACCATGCCGTGTGTCGGCCCGATCACCTCCAGCGTCCTGGCTGCCGAGTTGGGCGATGGCAAACAGTTCAAATGCGGCCGGGGCTATTCGGCCTCGATCGGGCTGGTGCCCAAACAACATTCCACGGGCGGCAAGACCGTACTGCTGGGCATCAGCAAGCGCGGCGATCGCAACCAGAGGCGCCTGCTTGTCCAGTGTGCCCGTGTTTACTTGATGCAGCTGGACCGCCAGAAAGGCTGGCTGGCGGACTGGGTCCGGCAGCTATTGGTCCACCATCACTCCAACCATGTGGTCTGCGCGCTGGCCAACAAGCTGGCGAGGATCGCCTGGGCGATTGCGGCCCACCACACTGAATTCGATGCAGGGCCAGCCGCGATGAACGCCTGACCCTGCTGTCACCCGAGCACCACCCACCTGGTTTTGCGATGCTGGATAACTGATGACGTGAACGGCTAACCGGCCTGACGACAACCCTGAGCTCCCACACGGCTGAAAGGCCGTTCGAATAATTAGGATCGTCGGGCATCGATTCTCATCGAGGCGCGGGGCCACAACCCCACTCAGACGCCGGATAGATGAAAGCAAGCCAAACACGCATCAAAAACAGTATTGCAGAAAAGGGGGTAACCATAGATGTGGGAGCGGGCTTGCTCGCGAAGACGTCGGCACATTCAACATCAACGTGCCTGCCAGACCGCTTTCGCGAGCAAGCCCGCTCCCACAAGGGATTGCATTTCAGGTCGCAGACATTAAAAAGCCCCGCTATCGATAGCCGGGCTTTTTGCATCTTGCGGGTTCAGATTCCCATATTGGCCAAGGCTTGCACGATGTTGCGCAAGGTGCCGGCAAGGGTCGGGTGTTCGAGTTCGAAGCGCTCGACGGCCAGGTTCACATTGTCGGCGAGGTTGGTGTCCTGGGTTTTGGTTTCGAGTTCAAGTTCCAGTTCGATCTGTTCCATCAGCGCGTGCAAGTCTGCGCGTTCGGCTTCGGTCAGCGGTGGATTCTGTTCCAATTGCTCGCGCAGTTTGTTGAGCTGTTCTTGCAGTTCGCGGGCAGGCATGGCGTTCTTCCTTTTATCGATAGGCACTGGCATAGACCGCAGCGGCGCGCCAAAGGTCTATGGCTGACCTTTAGATTAATCCACTCCCGGGCAAACTGCATGATCTCGATCAGGGCTTTTCGCCCTTGAGCCGGCGCAGGCTGATATCGGCCAGGCAAGTGTCGAGTTCGCCCAAATGATCGATCACCGAATGCACGCCCAGGCCGAACAGCTGCATTGTCGCCTTGCCGCGCAGGTGTTCCCGTTCCTTTTGACTCAAGGCCTGCCATTCGCTGGGGGCCAGCCCGCACAGCGAGCCGCAGGACGCCAGGCCAATGGTCCACAACCCGGCATTCAGGCCCGATTGCAGAAGACGCGGTTCGCCGCTGACCAGTACGCAACCGTCCAGACGTTCGACATTCAACGCCATCAACGCTTGCCAACAGGCGTTCGGGGCCGGCCATGGATTGATTGTTGCCGGGTGTTGCGAAGGCTTGATCCAGCCCGGGAGTGCCGCGGCCAGAGAGTGGCTGAGGGCGGGGGGCAGTTCATCGAGCCAGGCGCAAGGAATCTGTTGGCGCTGCAAGCTGGACAGACTATCCAAAGCGCCGAGCGTGACTTCGGTATGTTCGGCAGTCAGTGTGCCGGCTTGACGAGTGCGTGCGCCGAAATCCACCAGACATCCACTGAGGCCGAACAGTACAGCGGTCAGGTTGGGAGCGATGAGAGGCGAGGTTTCGGCGCGCGGCATGTCAACATCCTTGAAATAGTAACAAGGCTATTCGTGGACGGTGACAGTTGAGTGACACTGATGTGAATCGCTCCCAGCCAGGAAGAATTCATCCGGGGGTCGTCGCGCACGATGCTGCCTAAACCGGGTTATCCGTCATATACTAGCGGCCTTTGCGCCTGGGCCAAGCCCCCGCGCCAGTACGAATCCAAGGAGTTTCTCTATGCGCTGGAGCAATCGACTCGCTCAGCTTTGTATGTGTGCCAGTGTATTGCTGGTTCCGTTTGCGGCTCAGGCTGCCACGGAAGAAGATCCTTGGGAAAGCATTAATCGCCCGATCTACAAGTTCAACGATTTTGTCGACACTTACGCACTGAAGCCATTGGCTCAGGGCTATCAATTCGTCACGCCGCAGTTTCTGGAAGATGGCATCCACAACATGTTCCGCAACGTTGGTGATGTGACCAACCTCGCCAACGACGTGTTGCAGGTCAAACCCGCCGCGGCAGGCGTCGACACTGCGCGTTTGATCTTCAACACCACCTTCGGCCTGCTGGGCTTCTTCGACGTGGGCACCCAGATGGGCCTGCATCGCAATGATGAAGACTTCGGCCAGACCCTCGGTTATTGGGGCGTGGGCAGCGGCCCATACTTGATGCTGCCGCTCATGGGGCCAAGCACCTTGCGTGATGCGCCTTCCAAGTATGTCGACGGCTATACCGGCCCGTACCGCTACATCCACGACGTGCCGGTGCGTAATTCGATCTTCGGCCTGAACATCGTCGACACTCGCGCCAACCTGCTATCGGCCGAGAAGCTGGTCAGCGGCGACAAATACACCTTCATTCGCAATGCGTACCTGCAAAACCGCGAATTCAAAGTCAAGGACGGCCAGGTTGAAGACGATTTTTGATCTCGACCGGTAAACGAAGAAGGCGGCCATTTTGGCCGCCTTCTTTCGTTTGGCTTTGCGGGTTAATCGGGTTATTTCATCTTCAGGATTGTAAGCCCGAGTTTCTGATTACCATCGTCCTGTGCTTTCACCCATACCACCTCGGTGTCGGCCTCAAGGCCTTTTAGCGCCGCATGATCGGAATCGATCCGCACACTGAGCCGGTCACCGACCTTGAATAAGCGGGGCGCTTCAACCTGCATGCCGCTGCTGGAAAGGTCGATACAGACGGCTGGCACCTCGTCGCCTTCATGAATCAGCGCCACATCGGCATCGACCCGCATTCGGATGAAATCGCGCTTTTCGCTGTAGTCCCGCTCAGTTTGGCTCATGGGCTCGATCCTTCCTTTGGGTTACGGTTTTGCCTGTTCTTATAACTCCCGGTGATTTGACAAGTAAAGACGTCAAGCGACCATCGGCGTGAGCTTGAAACGCCTCGCGGATGGGAGTACCGTCTGCGCCTTAGAAGGGCACCTTTGGTGGACCTGTGAGTAGGGCAAACGCTCGAAAACGGTGCAATCAGAGAGGCTAGAAAGCGAATCCAGTAGTGTGTGCGGGGGCCAATGCCCAGCCTGCTACGCCAACCTAATTCTGGCGCCGTTTGCCCACATGCCAAAAACCAGTGCCACGCTGCTGATAATCGATGATGACGAAGTAGTGCGCGCGAGCCTCGCGGCCTACTTGGAAGACAGTGGTTTCAGTGTCCTGCAGGCCAGCAACGGCCAGCAGGGTCTTCAGGTATTCGAGCAAGACAAGCCCGACTTGGTCATCTGCGATCTGCGAATGCCGCAGATGGGCGGACTCGAACTCATTCGCCAGGTCACCGAGCTGTCGCCGCAAACCCCGGTGATCGTGGTATCGGGCGCCGGCGTGATGAACGACGCGGTCGAGGCCCTGCGCCTGGGCGCGGCGGACTACCTGATCAAGCCTCTAGAAGATCTGGCCGTGCTCGAGCACTCCGTGCGCCGGGCTCTGGATCGTGCGCGTCTGCTGCTGGAAAACCAGCGCTATCGCGAGAAGCTGGAAAAGGCCAACCGCGAGCTCGAAGCCAGCCTGAACCTGCTCCAGGAAGACCAGAACGCCGGTCGCCAGGTGCAGATGAACATGCTGCCGGTCAGCCCCTGGAGCATTGATGAGTTCCAGTTTGCGCACCAGATCATTCCATCGCTGTACCTGTCGGGCGATTTCGTTGACTACTTTCGGGTCGACGAGCGTCGGGTAGCGTTTTACCTGGCGGACGTTTCCGGTCATGGCGCCTCTTCAGCCTTCGTTACCGTGCTGTTGAAGTTCATGACCACGCGCTTGCTGTTCGAATCCAAGCGCAACGGCACATTGCCAGAGTTCAAGCCTTCAGAGGTTCTTGGTCATATCAACCGGGGCCTGATCAGTTGTAAGCTGGGTAAACACGTCACAATGGTCGGTGGAGTCATCGACGAGGAGACCGGTTTGTTGACCTATAGCATCGGCGGTCATCTGCCGTTGCCTGTGTTGTACACGCCAGACAGTGTTCGTTACCTGGAAGGGCGCGGTCTGCCGGTGGGCCTCTTCAATGAAGCCACCTACGAAGACCACGTACTGGAATTGCCGCCAGTGTTCAGCTTGACGCTGATGTCTGATGGCATTTTGGACCTTTTGCCAGAACCCACACTCAAAGATAAAGAAGCTGCTTTACCTCAACGGGTGAAGGCAGCGGGCGGCAGCCTGGATGGTCTGCGCCAGGTTTTTGGATTGGCCACGCTAGGGGAGATGCCGGATGATATCGCCCTGTTGGTGTTGAGCAGGAATCTTTAATGAGTACCGGTAGAATCCAGTTCGCCGAGCAGGATGGCACCTTCGTCCTGAAGTTCGTCGGTGAAGTTCGCCTGACCCTGTGTTCGGCGTTGGATGCGACTATTGAGCGGATCTTCACCGCGTTGAATTTCAACGCTATCGTGATCGACCTGACCGAAACCCGCAGCATTGACAGCACCACCCTGGGCCTGCTGGCCAAACTGTCGATTCTGTCGCGGCAAAAGGTCGGCCTGCTGCCGACCGTCGTCACCACCCACGAAGACATTACCCGTCTGCTGCAGTCCATGGGCTTCGAACAAGTGTTCAACATCGTTGACCGCCCGATCCCATGCCCTGAATGCCTGACCGACCTGCCAGACCAGGATCAGTCCGAAGAAGTGGTACGCGTCAAAGTCCTCGAAGCGCACAAAATCCTCATGGGCCTGAACGACTCCAACCGTGAAGCGTTCCATGATCTGGTGAATGCGCTGGAGCGGCACTGATTCCCTAAAACGGTATGGGTCTGGTCCCGCGTAAACACACTATTGCGACCCACCACAAGTCCCCTGTGGGAGCGGGCTTGCTCGCGAAGGCGTCAGTCCAGTCACTACGATGTTGAATGTACAGGCCCTTTCGCGGGCAAGCCCGCTCCCACATTAGTCCCGCGTCGAACACACTATTGCGACCCACCACGAATCCCCTGTGGGAGCGGGCTTGCCCGCGAAGGCGTCCGCACACCCACCACGGCCATCAGCGCGAAGCCAACCCTATCCCCACTACCAAACGCACACAAAAAAGGGCGAACCCGCTAAGGTTCGCCCTTTTTGCATCGCTGCGAGCTAGATCACAGCTTGGCCTGCAACAACGCCTCAAGCTTCTCCTGATCCCGAGCAAACTGACGAATACCCTCAGCCAGCTTCTCGGTCGCCATCGCATCCTCGTTGGACAACCAACGGAACTGCGCTTCATTCAAGCTCAGACGCGCTTCACCGGCATGCCCCGGCGCCAATTTGCGCTCCAGCTTGCCAGTATCCGCCGCCAGCTTCTCCAGCAGATCCGGGCTGATGGTCAACCGATCACAACCGGCCAACTGCTCGATCTGATTCAGATTACGGAAGCTCGCGCCCATCACCACAGTCTTGTAGTCATTGGCCTTGTAGTAGTTGTAGATACGCGTCACCGACTGCACGCCCGGATCATCCGCGCCGGTGTAGTCGTTGCCGGTGGCTTTCTTGTACCAGTCGTAGATGCGGCCCACGAACGGCGAAATCAGAAACACCCCGGCATCGGCACAAGCGGCAGCCTGAGCGAAAGAGAACAGCAGTGTCAGGTTGCACTGAATGCCTTCCTTTTCCAGCTTCTCGGCAGCGCGAATGCCTTCCCAGGTCGAAGCGATCTTGATCAGCACACGGTCACGGCCAACGCCGGCCTTGTCGTACAGGTCGATCAGACGGTGCGCACGCTTCAATACGGCGTCAGTGTCGAACGACAGGCGCGCATCCACTTCAGTGGAAATACGGCCCGGTACAACCTTCAGAATTTCTTGCCCTACCGCAACGCCAAAACGGTCGCTGGCCAGGCCCACATCGCCCTTGCAGTCGTGAACGCAAGCGTTCAGCAACTCGGCATAAGCGGGAATGGCCGCCGCTTTGAGCAGCAGGGAAGGGTTGGTGGTAGCGTCCACGGGTTTAACGCGAGCGATTGCTTCGAAGTCGCCGGTGTCGGCAACCACGGTAGTCATTTGTTTGAGTTGTTCCAGCTTGGAAGTCATGGGCGTGCTCTGTCCTATGGGTCTAATGACATTACCCGAGCGCTTGCAGCCACTCAAGGGCGCGTACGTGTATCGATGGCCCCAGCGGCAACAACCTGAAAACGGATGTTTGAAAGGCGGGGCGTGGTATCGGTAGATACGATGCTGAAATGGGGGACAGGTTCAACGTAAGCGACCGTTAACGCCCCTCCAACAACTCCGCCGCCTGATCCAGCAACGCCAAAGGCTCTTTGGCCTTATGAATATCCACCGACAACAATTGCCGAAACTTCCGCGCCCCCGGAAACCCGGTGCCCAGCCCCAGCACATGCCGAGTGATGTGATGCATCGCCCCACCCGCCAGCAGATGCTCGGCAATATAAGGCCGCAACTGCGCCAGCGCCTCGGCCCGACTGATCACCGGGGCTTTGCTGCCAAACAGCTGCTGATCCACCTCAGCCATCACATAAGGATGGTGATACGCCTCACGGCCCAGCATCACGCCGTCAAACGTCTGCAGATGCTCGTGACAAGCCTCCAGCGTCTTGATCCCGCCGTTGAGAATAATCTCCAGCTCCGGAAAATCCGTCTTCAACCGCGCCGCCACGTCATAGCGCAGAGGCGGAATGTCGCGGTTCTCTTTCGGCGACAACCCCTCCAGAATCGCAATTCGCGCATGTACCGTAAAACTCGTGCACCCGGCATCCCGAACCGTGCCGACGAAATCACACAACTCCTCGTAACTGTCCCGCCCATTAATCCCGATCCGATGCTTCACCGTCACCGGAATCGACACCGCATCCCGCATCGCCTTCACACAATCAGCCACCAACTGTGGATGCCCCATCAGGCACGCACCGATCATATTGTTCTGCACCCGATCACTCGGGCAGCCGACGTTCAGGTTTACCTCGTCGTAGCCGTGCTCCTGGGCCATGCGTGCGCAGGCGGCCAGATCCAATGGGACACTGCCGCCGAGTTGGAGCGCGAGCGGGTGTTCGGCTTCGTTGTGGCGCAGGAAGCGGTCGTGATCGCCGTTGAGGAGTGCGCCGGTGGTGACCATTTCGGTGTAGAGGAGGGCGTGCTTGGAGAGTAGGCGTAGGAAGAAACGGCAATGGCGGTCTGTCCAATCCATCATCGGCGCCACACTGAAACGGCGAGACGGCTCGGAATGGGTAGGGCTAGTATTTACGGGCGCTTCAGCTTTTTCGAAATTCATTGATACTGATCTTTTATACAGCGGTTTTTACCCATTTTTCCTTGTTTTTCGCAGTCGGTTGCTACAATGTAGCAACCGAATTCGGCAATGTAGCAACTGGAAATGGGCACGATCACATCACGCAAGCGCAAGGACAACTCGACGGCCTACACGGCGCAGATACGGATCAATCGGGACGGGAAGACAGTTTATCAGGAAAGCCAAACCTTCGACCGTAAGCAGGTTGCCCAGGCCTGGATCAAACGGCGTGAGACTGAGCTGGCGGAACCGGGTGCCATCGAGCGCGCGAATCGCAAGGGCGTGACGATCAAGAAGATGATCGAGCAGTACCTGGAGGAGTACGAGAAGATCCGGCCGCTGGGAAAGACCAAGAGCGCGACGCTGAACGCCATCAAGGACACCTGGCTGGGCGACCTCGACGACTCGGCGCTGACCAGTCAGAAGCTGGTGGAATTCGCACAGTGGCGGATGGGTAAAGAGGGTGGTGGCGTCCAGGCGCAGACGGTCGGTAACGACCTGTCGCACTTGGGCGCGGTGTTGTCCGTGGCGCGGCCGGCCTGGGGCTACGAGGTCGATCCGCTGGCCATGCCTGATGCGCGCAAGGTGTTGCGCAAGCTGGGCATGGTGAGTAAGAGCAAGGAGCGTAACCGCCGGCCGACGTTGGAAGAGCTGGATAAGCTCATGGTGCATTTCTTCGAGATGCAGGCGCGCCGCAAAGCCCAGATCGACATGCCTAAGCTTATCGCTTTCGCGATCTTCTCGACGCGCCGGCAGGAGGAGATCACGCGAATTCGCTGGGAGGATTTGGACTGCACCCGGCAGGCCGTCCTGGTGCGCGACATGAAAAACCCCGGGCAGAAGATCGGCAATGACGTGTGGTGTCACTTGCCGGATGAGGCTTGGGCGATTCTGCAGAGCATGCCCAAGGTCGAGCGGGAGATCTTCCCTTACAACGCTAAGTCGGTATCGGCCTCATTCACCCGGGCATGTCCGATGCTCGGCATCGAGGATCTGCATTTCCATGACCTGCGACACGAAGGCGTGAGCCGTCTATTCGAGATGGACTGGGATATTCCCAGGGTCTCCAACGTCTCCGGCCATAGAGACTGGAATTCGTTGCGACGCTATACGCATTTACGTGGACGGGGTGATAAATATCAAAAATGGCCTTGGTTGCGAAAAATAATAGCCATGATCGCTGAATGAAATACTATGCTGTTAGTGTCTTTGCCCGATAATGTTCAGGAAAGTCTGTGGGTGAAAAATGGATTTAAATATTGCATGGTGGAACACTGGGATGTCTCCGCCGACGACGAAGAGAAGCGCTAAGGGAAAGAGAGAGGCTGAAGGTTTTTTAACCGTTCTGCGCCACCTGCTCATTGAAGACAAAATTGATTTGTTGGGATTGTGTGAGGTCAGCCTTTTGGAGATATCAGCGATTGCTGTTCTTCTTGAGGGGCTGGAGGTAAAAGATTATAGGGTTTGTTCACTGTATAGTTCTAGTGGTAATAGTATTAATGATTTTTGCGTTATCATAAATGAACAAAAACTAAAATACTTGGATCACCAGTTTGTAGATCGGCGAGATGAGGCTAGGGTATTTTATAAGGCTGGCGTTAAAGTTAGATTTAGTGTTTGTGAGGAATCAGTTTTTCATGTCTATCTTTCGCATTGGCAGAGCCGGCGTTCGGTGTCTGAAAAGCCTCATAGGGCAGAGTTAGGTAGCACTCTAAGGACCTCAATAAATACAATTTTTCAAACGGCTGGCGAAAACTCCCACGTCATACTGATGGGCGATTTCAACGATGATCCGTACGAAGATTCAATGACCCACCACCTGAAGGCTACGCGAGATAAAAGCTTTGTTTTGGCCAATAAGCGTGTGTTGTATAACCCCTTCTGGAGGGAGATGGGAGCATTGATTCCGTACGTACATACTGATCAGCCGCTTTGGAACTATCCTTACGGTACTTGTTATTATAAGCAAAATAAAGAAATGACTTACTGGAAGACGTTCGATCAGATACTGTTTTCTTCGTCATTTTTTGGTCAGAATCAGTGGCATCTTTCGGAGGGCTCTACTAAGATCTACTCTCTAGTTGAGTTTGGCCGTTATTTTGAGGATTGGAGCTCCGTTTCTGATCATTTGCCAGTTTCTACAAAGGTTATGAGGGTCTGATATGTTTGATTTCGTGGGAGCTTTCAAGCGAGGCGTCAGGGCAGCTAAAGATCTAAATAAATATCAGCTTGAAATTGACGAGGTTTTTTTTGAACTATCCCATAAGTTCTTGGAAGCTACCCATGGTGATTTTACTATCGAGCGTAATGACTCGTTTATTTCCAGCGCGTCAGCAGCATTAGATATGTTGTCGGGCACTCCGCCTCGCTCGCAGAATCAATCTAGCGGCGCAATTTTTATGCGTTCTATGAAAGACTCTAGTAAAAAAATTAGGCTCGCCAATTGGGTGCAACAACCTAAGGGGTTTACTTTTGTCTTACAATTCGAACAGCGTGAAATAATTTCAAAAAGCAAGACAGAGCTTGGTGCTGCATTAGAAGAATTTTTGAGTTCCCCTATCGTTGGTAAGGCTTATTTAAGTCTAATGCAAATGCTTAAAGTGGATGTGCAAAGTAAATCAGGGTCCGTGGTCCGCGAACTGAAGGCGGTAAAGGTTCTTAGGGTGAGGGAGCATGGGTACTCCGATAAACCGGCGGCGAAAACTGCTTCTGGCGGTATGTCAGTTGCGAAGCCTGCCGCGGCGGCCAAACCTGCCGCAGTCAAGCCAGCGGCCAAATCTGCAGCGGCAAAGCCGGCGGCCAAACCTGCCGCAGCCAAGCCAGCGGCCAAAACTGTCGCAGCCAAACCAGCGGCCAAATCTGCAGCGGCAAAGCCGGCGGCCAAAACTGTCGCAGTCAAACCAGCGGCCAAATCTGCAGCGGCAAAGCCGGCGGCCAAAACTGTCGCAGTCAAACCAGCGGCCAAATCTGCAGCGGCAAAGCCGGTGGCCAAAACTGTCGCAGCCAAGCCAGCGGCCAAATCTGCAGCGGCAAAGCCGGTGGCCAAAACTGTCGCAGCCAAGCCAGCGGCCAAACCTGTAGCGGCCAAGCCTGCGGCCAAACCTGCCGCAGCCAAACCGGCAGCTAAGCCAGCAGCCCCTAGGCCTTCCGTGCCAAATACGCCCAAAGCAGAGGTATTCAATGAAGCGGGTGAAGTGAAGCCAGGAGTCGCTCAAAATCCGCCAGCGCCGGCCGCCCAGTGACCGAAGCGGCTGACTCTTAGGGTTAAGGTATTCAAAAATGCCGACTTTTTAAGTCGGCATTTTTGTCATGTGGCTCTGCCCATAAGTTTATTTTGTTCTTTGGCGGCTTTTTCTCTTTGCCTGTCGATGTAGTCTGCAAGGTCTTTTAGATATACGCCTAAAGATGCTTTCTGACTGTCAGCCCCTAGTCGAACAATAGGTAGGTCGATTTCTCCTGATAAACATTTCAGTTTGAATTTTTCGACAGTCAGATGCATGTAATCCTCGCATACACGGGTTAATGGTATGACGGCTTGAGCATTGTATTGTGCCATCAGTAAAAACAAGGTGTTCATTGCTCCCCCTCCCACTGAGCCACATTTAACTGGCCATGCAGATGGGATTTACACCCCACGAAAGGCTGCGCGGGCGGGCGATCCTGAGCGTTTAGCGTTGCATCAGGGGGGGCTGCCTCGCGCAGCTTTTCGTGGGGTATAAGCAGCTCGGAAGTGGCGCTGATATGTGCAGTAATGCCTACTGCTGCGCAGCAGTGACTCTTTGTTTTTTGTGCGTCGACGCCATTAGCGTTGCAGAGCAAAGCGGTCGACGTTTGGGTTGTATGCCGATCCGTCTTCATGCCGCTTTCCTCCGGTGTTCGATAACGAGTTGGTCCATCAGGCGCTGGTGATCAAAGTGCTTGCCGGTGTAGGTGAGAATCTGGCTCATGCGGCCTCCTTGATCAGATCGGCCAGCAGCAGTGCGTGCTTGGTGTCCTTGTGCAATTGGCGCATCGCGTCGTGCCCGATTAACGCAGCCAGTTGACGATCGAATTCTTTGTGGAAACGCGTCACTTCACGAAGCTCGGTGGTGGCTTTGGTGCATTGCTGTTGCAGTGCGCCGGCTACCTGTGGGGTCAAGCGAAGCAATGGAGTCGGGCTGCTCATGCTGCGTCCTCCTGCGCTACTGGTTCCAGCAGGGCGGCCATAGCAAGGGCCTGGTCGTGCAGGGCGAGTGTGTCGCGTTCAAGCTTTTTGCCGGTACGGAATGCGCTGAATGTCTCGGCGGCAATTCTGAGTTTTTCGGCGATATCCACCAGGATCTGGCGGTCAGGTTCGCCGAGTTTGGATGCTGCTACTGCACGCGTGTAGTGGTCCCAGAGATGTTTTTGGTGCTGGAGGGCTTGCTCAAGTCGCAAGTTCAGCTCGTGGAGTTTCTCGGTGCCATCGGCCCGCTCGATGCTCTGACCTTCAGTGATGCCGGCTGCCAAGCCGTCGGTACGGCCCATCTTGTAGCCAAACCAGAAAAGAAGGCCGACTGCGATGATGAATCCGACCAATGCGTAAATTTGAGTCTCGGTCATGTGGTGTGCTCCTGGTGCTGTCTTCGGCTGGTGGTGGCAGCCGTTTGGGTTGCTGGTGTTATTCGGTTGGTTCGTCTTGCGGTCGCAACATCTCTTCATCCGCCTTGTAGGCACGGATATCGATCAGTGAGGCGACATGCCGGATGTGTGCGTACTTCGGCGCCTTACGGCTGGTGTCCAGCGTGGTGACGGGTAGCTGAATTCGGCCGCTGTTGATCTCGGCCACAAATGATTGTTCGTTGAGATTACGGAAGTACTGCTCGCGCACTTTTTCCAGCGGGATCAGCACGTCGCCGAAAGTGCGGTAGAGCAGTTCTACGGTTGCCGACTCTGGTGCGGGCAGCAGTCGGAGTGGTGTTTGACCTGCATTAGTCATTGGCTTGCGCAGCCTCCTTGTGTTGTGTTCTTGCCGGATGGTTCCAGGCGTTCAGGCAGTGGCGTTTGGTCAGCTCGCGCAGATGTTCGGGCACTTCGAGGAGCGCCGCGTTGCGCTCCTCTCGTGTCCGCATAGCGATGATCTGGCGGGCGTATTCCCTAGGCCACGTCACGGTTGTCTACCGGGATTTCAGGTAGGTTCAGCCCCAGTTGCTCGGCTAGCCAGCGGATGCTGGGCTGCTTGATTCGGGTCGACTGGCTGTACTGCATGCCGAGCTGGTCGTGGTACCAGTTGCTGTCCTTGATCCGCAGATAATCGCGATCACGGGTCGGATAGATGGGCAGGTTCCTCTCATTGAGCAGACCCTTTTCCCGCATGAGACCGATTAGCTTGGGCCGGGTCAGGCCCAAGTGATTTGCGGCTTGAGCAAGCGTGCGTTCCATGGCACCTCCTCAGGCTGCATGCGCGGCAGGAGTCGCCACAGCAGCTAGGTGGTTAATGGACTCGACTACTTTTTCGTAGATCTCGACGTCGGTACCGCAAACGGTGAAGCACTTCGTGCGCGGGCGCTTCACGCCGATGCTCATGATCGTGGTGACGCCGGTGCGTGTTTGGGTGCGATGGATGGCGACATGAAGTGGGAGCTCGAACCCCATGTCCAAACTCACTACGCCGCCGGTGCTCACCAGCTCAAACACGCGCTGCTTGTTCTCGACATCAAATCGGGCGTATTGGCGGCTTGCGTGCGGGAGGTTCAGCAAATCGGCTGTGTTACTTGGATCGAACGGGCCGTTGATGATTTCTTCGATAAAGTCGGCCAGCTTGAGGTGCATCTTTTTTTCGTTCTTCAAGGTCAGCGTGTGGCGCTCGCTGCCCAGTTCAACGGTGAAGAGGGTGTCAGATGTGTTGCGTTCGACTTTCAGGCGAAACGCCACGGCCTCCCGCTTGGGTGTCGACCGTACAACGTGGTTGAAGGTCTCGGTCAGATTGACCTGGGCGTTGAGCAGTTGCAGGGTGCGGTTATCCAGCTTGTACTTGCTCATGCTGCATACCCTCCGCCATTCGGATCGAACGGAGCGGGTGTAGCGCGGACTTTCTGCTTTGGTTTGGTGGTGACAAACGTGCAGCCGCATTCGCGGGCTAAGCGACGAATCTCGAAAATGCGGAATGGGTCAGCCGCGGCCGGATGGACGTGTAGGGTGGCTGTGGTGTGCATGGTGTTGCCTCGCTCTGTGGTGGAGAGTGAGGCTGAATATCAACCAGCAATTGATAAATGTCAACAAGATTGCCGGCGGTTGATTTTTGCATTGATGTAGAAAAGGGCGGTGAATGGTGGCAATCTGCAATCTTGGAGCAATTGAAGGTAAGGCAAGCGGAATGATTAGCTATGATTGAATTTCTACCTCGTACGTTCTTTGAAGTTGCGGGAGGCGTGTTTTGCCTTGCAGCTTTAATTTTTAGCGGTATCTCTTTGTTTGAAAAGGTACGGGTTCATAGTCTGAGGGTTTTGGCAATTTTTGTGGTTGCAGCTTTGGCGCTGTTTGGCAATCATATAAGTGTCTATTTTGCTGCCGTGTTCATTATTGCTACTGCTGTCACGGAACTTGAGTTTTTGCAAACTCTAGCCGCGATTATACGCGGCAATAAGGAATACTTTACATATAAAACCGGTACGATGAGTGCTGAGGAAAAGTTGCGCTTGCTAAAGGCTGAATTAGATCAGTTGGGTGGCGGTGAGAAAAAGCCAGAAAAAGCGGCTAATGAGGATATAAATGAAGCTACTTTATCGTCAGTCGATGTGCCTACTAAGGTAGGGGGTGATGAGGGAGTGGTGGAGGACTCGTCCAGTACTCGTGAACGAAACGATGGTGTAGCCGAAGTAAGAGCGACATATGAATCTATAGAAAAAAATGCACTTTCGCATTCGAATGCGGTAGAAGAAGAATCAATTAAATTATCACCTCCGTCACCTCCTAGTAAATTTAGCAATGTGGTAATCAATCCCCCTGGACACGCTCGTTCCGCAATGTCGAATAGTAAGCTTCAGAAGATATTGAGGATCGAGGCTAAAGCATTAGACTACGTGGAAAGTATGTACGGCCTTCCAATTCAGCGCGATGTTGTATTAAAGTCGGCTGATCATAAACTTGCGCTTGATGGAGTGATGAAGTTTCCCGAGAATTCGAGGCAGCCGGACGAAATTTTTGAAGTGAAGTATCTGCCGAGGCTGACTAATATCAGTAGGTTGACTGATGCGGTATATAAACTTCCTGCAAAGTTAGTGAAATATACCAGTATTACTAAACGAGTTTCGACATGTCAGTTGGTCGTTGTGTTAAGTGATGATTATGCCTTGGATCAGAAGCAGATTGATGAGCTTAATCATGCGGTTCATGTTACAGGGATAAGTGGTTATCACATTTTGAATGAATCGGAATTGGAGAGCTTTTCATTCTGGAATAAATGATCCTACAACTTTTCCGCAAATATGTGTTTCTTCAGTAATTTCAATTATTGGATACTGGGGGTTGATCGGACGTAAAAACTGGGTTCCTGCATCCTCCACCAATACTTTGAACGTAGCTTCATTAGTACGCGGAACCCTCGCAATAACTCGATCCCCCGTTCTGGTTTCAGCTTCGGGATCAACGAAGATGATGCACCCTGTCGGATAGCTGCGACCTGGCCCTGGATTCGTCATTGAATCTCCAAGAACTTTCAACGCATAGCCATGGTTGCTGATGGGGACGGGGCACGATAGCCACGAGTCTGCATCGTAGGCCTCAAAGTTTGAGATCGCCTCACACCAAGCGCCCGCCTGTACCCAAGAAATCAATGGAACTTTACCAAAGCGCTGGTTGATTTCGCTGACGTTGCTCCCATCACCGATGACTAGTGGACGGACGTTGCTTTCGCCGGTCTGCACTTTTGGTAAAACACCGTACTCCAGCCATTCCCGGCGTACGTTCAGCCATGAGCAAAGCGCGGTCATACTGTCTGCTTCAGCCATTGCTTCGCCGTTCAGCCACTTGCTAATAGCTTGTGTAGTCTTATCCACGCCCATGATTTTCAACTGACGATGAATGTCCACTCCTCGACCCCGACTGCGTACGCCGGCGTCATTGAGGGCTTCGTGTAGGCGCTCGCTAAAAGCTGCGCGTAGTGCGTTTTTATCAACCATGAGTTGAGAGTCTCATAAAGGTTGCGCAATAGTCAGTTGATCTATAACATCAACCGTAAGTTGATAAGTGGAGGTTGTCATGTTGGACCCCGCAGATTTTCCGAGCGCCATTGCGTTCGCTTTTGAAGCCGTAGGCGGCATCGGGGCCGCCGCAAAGGTATGCAATAGAAGCTATCAGGCATTGAATAAATGGCGTCAAGCTGCTTGTTTGCCTCGAACTGATTACACAGGCGAGACCAAATACGCTGAGCTGTTGGCCACTGCGGCGAAACAGAGGGGCAACGAGTTCCAAACTGCTTGGCTGTTGAACGCTTCGGCTCCTCAAAAAGTTGCAGCGTAAATAGAAAAAAGGCGACCCAAAGGCCGCCCAGTTCCTCCCGGCACGCACCACCACAGCGCTGTCGGGTCGCGATAAAGATAGGTGGGCACACCACATGCTAACCACCTCTCTTTACCGCGCTTTCCAAGGTATGGATGCCTTGGTGTTGCTGCCTTTTCCACCACAGATTGGGCAGCTGTTGCGCCAGAGGTGAACGACGGATCGTTCGCCTCGGCACGGTGCCGGTATTGATCCTGAAGATCTAGCCGGCGTTTGGGCCCTTTCAAGCCACGCGGCAAATGTAACACCACTGCATGTCGCGCGGCACTGGCAACCTGTAAGGATTAATGCCATGAGCCGAATCGCTCTGAGTTCTATAGAACGGGCGCAGCGGGAAATCCTGCCGCTCGATCTAGCGCTTTACCATGCTGCTCGGGACTATCCCGGCGGCGCCGCTGCAATTGCCGCCACCACCGGCAGAAACGCGACCACGCTGCAGCACAAGTTGTCTCCAACGCACCCAAGTCACACGGTCAACATTCAGGAGTTTGGCGAGATCCTGGAGCTGACCAAGGACCGCCGCATTCTAGATGCGGTACACGCGTTGGTGGGAGATACGACCTGGCAGGAATTGGCCGAGGCGTACACCAACGACATGCCTGAAACCTTGACCACCGGCATTGCTGAGTACTTTCGGCAGGTAGCTGACTTGGCTGATACATGGGCCAAGAGCATCGGTGACGGCGTGGTCAGTGATCACGAGCTAGCCGCGATCCGCCTGCAGGTCTTTCGCGGTATTCAGGGGCTGCTGGGGATGTTCAATCGCGCCACCTATGTCAATCAGACGACGCGGGGTGTCGACCGTGGCTGATATTGCCGACTTTGCTAATGACCTGGTCCAAGAGCGTCTTGATCAGGCTCTTGCTGCGCGTAACGCCGCCAAGCCCGCTTTGGCGGCGCATTCATTTCTCTTTTGCGAAAACTGTGACAGCCCTATCCCTGAGGGACGACGTCTTGCTGTCCCAGGCTGCACGCAGTGCGTGAGTTGCCAAGAGACCGATGAGATCTGGGGGGCTGTCCATGCTCGATGAGGTATTGGTTCAATTCGCAGACTATGGCCTTGAGCCTGAGCAGCCGCTGACTTTCGGCAAGCTGACGCGGTGCAGGACCTCGCAGGACAAGGGCAAGGAAAAAAATGGTTGGTACGTCGTCCACGAGCATCGGACCGAGAAAAACGAAACGCTGATCTTCGGCAGTTTCGGTGACTGGCGTTCGGGCGAATCGCAGAAGATCAAGGTCAAGGCCGGGAGGATGTCCCCTGAAGAGCGTGAGGTCATGCGCGCTCGGCAGGAAGACGCCAAGCGCCGCGCCGCCGAGATCGCGGCCAACGCAGCACGGCGAGCGGCAAACCGGGCGGCGGGCTTGTTCAAACGCATGCCCGAGAAGGGCCGCAGCGATTACCTGGATCGCAAGCAGATCGTCGGGTTTGGTGTTCGTTACGCGCCGCGCACGGGCGCTTTTTTGGTGCCTATGTGCAACGTGCGGGATCAGATCGTCGGCCTGCAGGTGGTGTTTCCTAACAAGCAGGAAGATACCGGCCGGGATAAGTCCTATTGGCCTTACGGCATGTCGAAAGAAGGCGCCTTTCATTTGGTCGGACCTCACCCTGAACCGGGCGAGCCGGTGCTGGTGTGTGAGGGTTACGCCACCGGCGCCAGCCTGCACATGGCGACCTCGCTGACCGTGGCCATTGCCTTTGATGCGGGCAACCTGCTGGTGGTCTGCAAGGCCATGCGCGAGCGTTTTCCGGGTTGTCCGTTGATTGTCTGCCGTGACGATGACTGGAAGACCAAGCGCCCGAATGGCGAGCCTTGGAATCCTGGTGAAGAGAAAGCCAACAACGCCGCGCTGATTGTGGGTGGTCAGGTGGTCGCGCCGATCTTCTCAGGTGAGCGGGAAGACAAGTGGACCGACTTCAATGACCTGCATGTCGCCGAGGGGCTGGAAGCGGTCCGGCGTCAGGTCCTTGCGGTAGTCAAGCCGCCGGCAGCGGGTGGCTGGAAGGATCAATTGGCTCGCACTGAAAATGGCGCGCTGATCGCGCACATGCAGAACGTCGAGCTGATTCTCGGCAACGATGAACGCTGGGCCGGGGTCATCAGTTACAGCGCCTTCAGTTCCAAGATCGTCAAGCTACGCTCTGCGCCTTATGGCGGCGGCACAGGGGACTGGGCTGACATCGACGATGTGCGGGTGATGAAGTGGCTCGCGCAGCAATACAACCTGCGGGTGAAGTCGACGCAAGTGATAGAGGCGGTGAGCGTCGTCGCCCATGACCACGCGTTTCATCCGGTGCGTGAGTATCTGAGCAAGCTTGAATGGGACCGGGTGCCTCGGTTGGAAAGCTGGCTCACTGATGTGATGGGCGTGCAGGCCAGCGACTACTCGGCCAAGGTCGGCAAGCGTTGGATGCTCTCGGCGGTGGGGCGAGTGATGAGGCCCGGCTGCAAGGCTGACTCGGTGATGATCCTTGAAGGCGCACAGGGTGCTGGTAAATCGACAGCAATGAGCATCCTCGGTGGCGAATGGTTTATGGACACGCCTTTCGCCCTGGGCGACAAGGATGGGTTTCAGGCGATCCGTGGCAAGTGGATCGTCGAGTTGGGCGAGCTGGACAGTTTCAACAAAGCTGAGAGCACCAAGGCCAAACAGTTCTTCTCGGCGTCCACCGACACCTACCGCGAGAGCTACGGCCGCAGAACGAACGACGTGCCACGCCAGTGTGTGTTCGTGGGTACGACCAACCAGGACGAGTACCTCAAGGACGCCACCGGCAACCGGCGTTATTGGCCAGTGGCCTGCACCAAGGTCGACCTGGAGAAATTGCGTGAGATCCGCGACCAGCTCTGGGCTGAGGCGATGTTCTGCTACGAGGCGGGCGACATCTGGTGGGTGACGCCTGATGAAGCCCCGATGTTTGCCGAGGCACAGGATGAGCGCTTTGTGGTGGATGAGTGGGAAGGGCCAATCCTGGCCTGGTTGGAGGAGTCGCAGATCGGTGAAACCACCACCGGCAGTGAGGTGCTGTCTGGCCCGCTGAAGCTTGACGCCGGGCACTGGGGTAAACCCGAGCAGATGCGGGTGGGGGCGATCATGCACAGGCTGGGCTGGCGGCGTACCCGCATGCCGGCGCTGGTGAAGAGTGGGCAGCGTCCGTGGGCCTACAAGAAGCCGACAGGTTGGGGTGGTGCCTCGGCATTGCAGCGCCAAGCGTTCGAGGAGCCTTGCTTTGATTAAGCGAATCGACGAGATGCTCAAGCTCTGGGCTGAGGATCTGCACAGCCACCATGAAGGTGGTTCGGAATTGGGCGGCGGCAACATGATCGCCATGCTGATGGAGTGCAAAGGGGAGCTGATTCGTGGGACTCGCGGCAGCCGGGTGCTGCTGGATGAGTCGGCCGATATTGAGCTGATCGTGAACAAGCACCTTGCCCCAGAACTGGCCCTGGTGGTGATGGAACACTACTGCAACCATGAAAGCTTTTTGTCGCAGAAGATGCTGCATTGCGGATGCAGTGCGCCGACGTACTACCGCCGCTTGCATGATGCCCACCTACACATCGAAGGCATGTTGATGGGGAAGGCTGCGTGACCCCAGGCACGACTCCGGCAATTGTTGTCCCACTGGCCCGCCTTGTCCCACTTCGTTTTAACGTGGTGGGACAAGCGCGGGCCGCGTCGTTGTTGGGCTGTCCCACCGTCCCGCCTGCTGTAGCGCCCCGCCCATGTGAGCGCAGCGGACACCAGCACGCGCCCGTGGCGCGCACGCGTGTTATTCAATTTCTTCCTTTACACGAGAAAGAAGATAGAAAAGTAGGACAGTGGGGCAAAGCCCCGAATTTAGGCGCTCTCAGGCGTCCCACTTCGATTCTGAAAGGTGGGACAGATGGGACAACGCGAAAGCAACAGATAGCCGAGGTGGTGTATTCACCGACATTGCCTAGGTGTTCACCCTGCGTTACCCACATATTCACCGGGTGGCATTAAAGTGGGGTTGCTGCCATGAGAATCCACCTGTAAAAAGTAGTCATCTTCGATAGGTGCGACCGCAGAGAGCGGCAGGCACCACTCACCAAACCCGGCCATTGCGCCGGGTTTTTGCGTTTATGGGGTAGGCGATGACAAACGAGCAACAAGCGCTGGCAGAGATGCCGATCTGGTTAGTGATCGTCCTGGCCCTGGTCGGCGGTGTCTCGGGGGAGATGTGGCGAGCCGATAAAGACGGGGCGCGGGGCTGGGCATTGTTGCGGCGACTGGCGCTGCGGTCCGGTGCCTGCATTGTCTGCGGCGTGTCGGCGATGATGCTGATGATTGCCGCAGGTATGTCGATCTGGACGGCGGGCAGCTTGGGCTGTCTGACCGCGATGGCCGGCGCCGATGTTGCCATCGGTCTCTACGAACGTTGGGCTGCCAAGCGGCTGGGCGTCAGCGAGGTGTCGCCGGCACGCAGCGAACAGGGGTGATGCACCGTTCCGGGGCGCCGAAAATCGCCGGGGACCCTGGAGTTATCCGAGGGGTACGGGGTCGGAAACCCGCGGGAAAGTGTTAGCGGCAGGGTTGCCAGCTTACTGAAATTCAATCCATTGAAATTGAAAGGTTTCCATTGAAAAGCCGTTGAAAAGGAGGGCTTATGACAGAACCAATGTACCTGTCAAAGAGCGCCTTCGCGGCTCGGATCGGCAGGGCGCCCAGCTACATCACCTGGTTGAAAAACAACGACCGACTGGTGCTGACCGCCGACGGCAAGCAGGTGGATGTGCTGGCCAGCGAAGCGTTGATTCGCGACACCGCTGACCCCAGCAAGACCGCCGTCGCTGACCGCCACCACCAAGACCGGCTTCAGCGTGACGTGTACAGCCAGCTATCCAGTCAGGTCGAGCCGACTTCAATGGCTGCGCCGCCGCCCGCGATTACTCCTGCGGGGCAGCTGCCCGACTTTCAGAAAGCCCGCGCACTGCGCGAACACAACCTGGCCCAGCTCGCCGAGATCGAGTTGCACAAGGCCAAGGGTTCTCTGGTCGCCATGACGGCGGTTCAGACCGGCGCCTACAACGCCGGCCGCATGCTGCGCGATCAGCTGCTGGGCATGCCACCGCAGCTAGCGCCCGAACTGGCCTCCATGACGGATCCTTGGGAAATCGAAAAGCACCTCACGGCGGCGATCCGTCGCTCGCTGGAAGACGCCGAGCGCATGTCTTCAGCGGACCTTGAACACGAACTGACCACGAGTTAAGCCCATGCCCACGGAAATTCCTGACGGTGCAGAGGTGTACCGCGAGGCGTATTTCCGTGGGCTACGGCCCGACCCGGACGTCTGGATCGATCAGTGGGCCGATGAATACATGCGGATTCCGCGTGACACCGGCGCCGCTGAGCCGGGCCAGTACCGCACCTCGCGCACGCCATATGCCCGCGAGCCCATGCGTTGTCTGTCACCGGCTCACCCCTGCAAGCGCGTGATCACCATGGTCGCGTCGCAGCTGATGAAAACCCAGATCGGCCTGAACTGGATCGGCGGCCTGATGCACATGGCGCCGTCCAACATTCTGGCCTTGCTGCCAAGCCTAGGCCTGGCCAAACGGGTGTCGTCACGGATCGGCAAGACTATCAAGGCCACGCCAGTGCTGCGCGAACGAGTGGCGGCCAACCGCTCGCGGGATTCACGCAACACTATGGACACCAAGGAGTTTGAGGGCGGGACGTTGTACGTCACCACCGCCGGTTCGGCGGCCAACTTGTCGGAGCTGTCGGCACGCTATGTCTATGGCGACGAGATTGATCGCTGGGAGGTGGATATCGGCGAGGAGGGCGACCCCATCGAGCTGGCGGAAACCCGGGGCAGCACCTTCGGCCGCAACGCTAAGTTCTACTTCTCCAGCTCGCCAACAATCAAGGGCGCGTCGCGGATCGCCGACCTGTTCGACGGCAGCGATCAGCGCCACTACTACGTGCCTTGCCCGACTTGCGGACACATGCAAACCCTGGAGTGGGAACGGCTGCACTACTCGCAGGACTTCAGCGTCGTGCATTACCAGTGCGCAGGCCCTGACTGCGACGTGCTGATCGAGGAATACTACAAGGGCGAGATGCTTGCTAACGGCGAGTGGCGTGCCCATGCCGAGGGTGATGGCGAGACGGTCGGCTTTCACCTCAACGCGCTGTATTCGCCGCTGGGCTGGATGGACTGGAAGTCCTTGGCCAAGCAATTCGAGAAGGCCAAAAAGGCCCAGGCCAAAGGCGATCTTGAGCCGATGCAGGTGTTCTACAACACCCGTCTGGCGAAGGTCTGGGACGCCGCCCAAGAGCAAACCAAAGCCGATGTGCTCAGACAACGGGCGCGGCTGGAAGGCTTCGGTCTTGGCTCGCTGCCGGCTGCCGTGCTGATGATCACCGGTGCCGTCGACGTTCAGGCCAACCGTCTGGAGTTCATGGCCATGGGCTGGGGCGTGGGCATGGAGCGCTGGGTCGTCGACTACCAGGTGGTTTCGGGTGATCCCGCAGACGAGCGTACTTGGACCGCGCTGGATGAACTGCTCAAGGCTAAATACCGCCACCCGTGCGGTGTCGGCCTCGGCATTCTTGCGGTGGCCGTCGATTCCGGTGGTCATCACACCGACGAGGTCTATCAGTTCTGCCGCGTCCGTCGCTGGCGAAACGTGTTCGCCATCAAGGGTGCGAGCAAGCCCGGCAAGCCGGTGATTGCTCAGCGGCCGTCGATGGTCGACGTAACGTGGAAGGGACAGACCGAACGCAATGGCGCCGAGCTCTGGTTCGTTGGTACCGACACTGCCAAGGACTGGATCTACAACCGCTACCCGTTCGAAGCCGGTCCGGGCGCGCTGCACTTTGCCAATGACCTGCCGGATGACTTCTTCGACCAGTGCGTTGCGGAGCGCAAGGTCGCCCGCTACATCCGCGGACACAAGCGAATCGAATGGGTCAAGGGCAAGGCTGAGCGTAACGAAGCACTCGACCTGATGGTGTACTGCCTGGCGATGGCGCACTACTTGGGCCTCAACCGTTACAAGGAACACGACTGGGAGCGGGTGCGTCAGTCCCTGGCACAATCCGGTCTGTTTGACGAAGCCCTGGGCATCAAGCCCGTTCAGGGCGAACGCGTTAGCAGTGCTGGTCATGCAACCCCCGTTGTTGCTCTACAACCGACTCCGCAACTCGCTGCTCCGGCCGCGCCATCGCGACCCGCAGCACCGCCACCTCAACGCCGCAGTTCCACCAGCGGTTACCTGAAGAGACGCTGATATGTCATTTACCCAGAAGCACCTCGACGCGGTTGAGGCGGCTATTGCTCGCGGTGAGAAAACCGTGCGCTACACCGACCGCACCGTGGAGTACCGCACCGTTGACGAGTTGCTCAAGGCTCGCGAAGAAATCCGCACGTCGCTGATCAGCGCTGCCGGGCCACGCTCGCGCGTGGTTCGGCTGTACCACGGAGGCAAAGGAGTCTAATGGCCCGCCACTATCCGACGCTGACCCGTAACGGATTCTTGCTGCCGTCGAACATCAAGGCCAGTTACGAAGGCGCCGGAGAGGGGCGCCGATCCACTGGCTGGGATGCTCCCGACAACGGGATCAACAGCATCAACACCCCGGCACTGCGCAACTTGCGCTCGCGTTCACGGGCAGCGGTTCGCAACGATCCGTATGCCTACAACGTGATCGACAAGCGCGTCAGTAACCTGATTGGCACCGGTATCACGCCGCGTCCCAAGACTGACGACGAAGCCCTGCGCAAGTTGCTGCAGGAACTCTGGGAGGACTGGGTCGACGAGTCGGACGCGGATGAGCGCACCGACTTTTACGGCCAGCAGGCGCTGATCGCCCGCACGGTAGAGACCTCCGGCGAATGTTTTGTTCGCCTGCGGCCGCGCAGTCTGGACGAGGGCCTGGCGGTGCCGTTGCAGATCCAGGCGCTGGCGCCGGAATTTGTTCCGCACGACAAGTTCGAGACCACCCGAGACGGCAACATCATCCGTGCCGGGATCGAGTTCACTCCGGGCGGCAAACGAGAAGCGTACTGGATGTACCTGTCGCATCCGCGTGATGCGTCGTCACTGAACGCCGGATACAACCAATTGGTGCGCGTGCCGGCCGCCCAGGTGCTGCACATCTTCGAGCCAGTCGAGCCGGGTCAGTTGCGCGGTGTGCCGCGATTGTCGCCGGTGCTCAAGCGCCTGCGCAGTCTCGACAACTACGACGACGCGGTGCTGTTCCGTCAGGAGGTGGCCAACCTGTTTGCCGGTTTCATCAGTCGACCGCCGCAGGACTCTGGACCAGTGCCGAGAGATCCCGTCACCGGCCAACCGTTGAGCCTGGACCGTGACGGCTTCACGCCGATGGTGGCGCTGGAGCCCGGCACTATGCAAGAGCTGGGGCCGGGTGAAGAGGTCGAGTTCTCCAAGCCGCCGGATGCCGGTAACAACTACCCGGACTTCATGCGACAGCAGCTGATGGCTGCGGCAGCGGGGACGGGGACGCCTTACGAGATCCTCACGGGCGACATGCGCGAGGTCAACGACCGGGCGCTGCGGGTGGTGCTCAACGAATTCCGGCGTCGCCTGGAGCAACTGCAATTCAGCGTTTACGTCCACCAGCTCTGCCGCCCGGTCCGGGCTGCCTGGATGGACATGGCGGTGCTGTCGGGCGCTCTGGTGCTGGAAGACTACGCACAGCGTCGTCGCGAATACCTGCGCACACGTTGGGTGCCGCAAGGCTGGGCCTACATCCAGCCGGTGCAGGACGTGCAGGCCCGGCGGATGGAAGTGCAGGCGGGCTTTGCCTCGCGTAGCGAGATGGTCCTGCGCACCGGCTATGACGCGGAAACGGTCGACGCGGAAAACGCCGCCGATCTGGCCCGGGCCACAGCTCTAGGCCTCAATTACACCACTCTCGAAGCTTTCGTCCCCATCGACGACAAGGAGCAACCATGAGCAAGAAAGCGCGCCCGCGCATTTATAACCGAGCGGGCCAACGCGTGCAGGTACAGGACAAAACCTGGTATGCCCTGCAAGCCAGCGGCGAAGCCGCCGAGCGAGTCATTGAAGTGTTCGTCTATGGTGAGATCGGCGCCTGGGGTATTACCGCCAATCAGTTCGTGCAGGACCTGCGCGCCATGGACGATGGCGTCTCGCCGGTAATCGCCGCGTTCAACAGCATCGGCGGCGATTTGTTTGACGGCTTGGCCATGCACAACGCGCTGTCGCGTTTGGGCGAGCGTTGCACCGGTCGGATTGACGCGCTGGCCGCCAGTGCGGCCAGCGTCGCGGTGTGCGGTGCGCACAAGGTTGTCATTGCAGCCAACGCCATGCTGATGATTCACAACCCATGGACCTACGCGGCCGGGGATGCCGAAGACTTCCGCAAGGTGGCCGATGTCCTCGACCAAACCATGGAGGCGATCATTGCGGCCTACAAGGCCAAGGCGCCGGAGATCGATGAGGTCGAGTTGCGCCGGTTGGTCGCCGCTGAAACTTGGCTAACCGCCAACGAAGCCGTGGTCTTGGGCCTGGCCGATGAAGTCGGTGACGGGATCAAGGTCAAGGCCTGCCTCGGCCAGGGTGGTGTGCTGCAGCGTTACCAGCACGCACCGGCCGAACTGCTGGCCCAGCTCGACGAGTCACCTGAACCGGATCCCGAACTAGAGCCAGACAACCCGCCACCGGAGCCGACCGTAGTCGATGCAGCCAAATTAGCGCTGATGATCACCCAGCGTTGCGGCGAGGCGGGCATCAGCAACCTGGTGGCGCCGTTGCTCAGTTCGACCAACCTCGAAAGCGAGGAGATCGTTCAGGCGGGGCTGACCCGCGCCAAGGCCGTGAATGACCTCTGTGTGGCAGCACGGTTGCCAGAGTTCAGTGTCGAGTTCGTCGCGGCCGGCCTGGATGCTGCGGCGGTCCGGGCGCGTCTGTTCGACAAGATCGTGGGCAGCGGCAAGGGCTTTGAAATCGACAACAGCCTGCCGCTGGACGAAGACCCACTGCCGAAAGTCCAGGCCAAGCAAATCGATCAACCCTCTATCTGGTCGGCCCGCCAAGCCGCTCACACCGCTAAACCCCAATCTGCTACAGGAGCAAGACGATGACGATTCAACGAGAGCCGATGCATGCAGGCGAGTTTCTCCTGTCCGAAGCCGCTGGCACTATTTCCCGCGAAGCCATCAATGTCGCGGCAGGGCCTGCGCTGGAGCCAGGGCAGATCCTCGGCCTGGTGAGCATTAGCGGCGAGTTCGCCCCGTACAACCCAACCGCCGAAGACGGCAGCGAAAACGCTATCGCCATTCTCTACGGTCCACTGGGCGAATCCGATGTGGTCCGTCGCGGCCGTGCTGTGGTGCGCTTGGCCGAGGTCAGCGAAGTCCATCTCACCGGTCTGGATCCGGCCGCTGAAAAGGCATTGGCTACCCATTTTCTGATCGTCCGCTAAGACGATCCCCCTGATTACCGAACCCGCCGAGTGCGGGTTTTTTGCTTTCTGGAGATAGCTTCATGGCTGACATTGAAATCTTTAACGATGACGCGTTTTCGGTCTCTTCGCTGACCGCCGCGATCAACGAACAGGAATACTTGCCGGGCCGCATCAGCAGCCTCGGTTTGTTCCAGGAGGAGGGCATCACCACCCTGACGGTGCAGATTGAGAAGGACGGCGACACCTTGGCCTTGGTACCGGCGGGCGAACGCGGCACGTCCGGTCTGGTGGTGTCTGGCACCAAACGCAACCTGATCCCGTTCAACACCGTGCATCTGCCACAGCGCTTTGCGATCAAGGCCGATGAGATTCAAGGCATCCGCGCTTTTGGTACCCGTTCCGAGTTGCAGGCTGTGCAGGACGTGGTCAACAAACGGCTGGCCAAAGCGCGTCGACAGCTCGATGCGACGCACGAATTCCAGCGCATGGGTGCGCTCAATGGCCAGATTCTCGACGCAGACGGCAAAACGGTTTTGCTCGATATCTACAAGGTCTTCGGTGTCACCCGCAAGAAAATGTCGATGGGCCTCACAAACCCCGATACCGAGGTCCGCATCCAGTGCGGTGAAGCCCTCGATCTGCAAGAAGACGCGCTGGGTAGCATTACCAGTAGTGGCGCCCGGGCGTTCTGTGGCAAGAACTTCTGGAACAAGCTGATCACTCATGAAAAGGTCAAAGAGACCTTTCTTAACACCCAGCAGGCAGCGGCATTGCGCGGTGACGCTCGCGAAAGCTTCGAGTTTGGCGGCATCATTTGGGAGCGCTATCGCGGCAAGATCGCGGGCGTGACCTTTATCCATGACGACAAGGCGCTGTTGATTCCCGAAGGTGTGCCGGACCTCTACATCTCGGTGTTTGCCCCGGCGGACTACATGGAAACGGTCAACACCGAAGGCGTGCCGTATTACAGCAAGATCGAGCCGATGCCGTTCAACAAAGGCATGGCCGGTGAAGCCCAGTCCAACCCCCTGCACCTGTGCACCCGACCGTTGGCGCAGATCCTGTTGGAGCTCTGATCATGGGCTTTCGCGATCTGATCGCCGAGGTCGATGCGGTGGTGTTCGAAACCCTGGGCGACACCGCGCTGATCGAAGGCCGGGAGGAGCCGGTGCTGGGCATGTTCTCCGCGCCCTGGCTGCAGCCGAAGATCGGCAAGCTCAACACCGGTCTGCGCGAGCCTCGTTTCGAGATTCGCGTCAGCGACTCGCACGGACTGGAGCAAGGCTTGCTGGTCACCATCGAACTGCCCGAGTTGGACGGGGGTGGCGAGTATGACCTACTGCAGCTGGAGCCCAGCGGTGACGGTCTGGTCGCCTTGATTTTGAGGATGCGCGCATGAGTGTCGGCAGCTACTTCAAGCCGTCGGCGGGGGGCGGGATGCTGTCTATCCAGTCCTCGGCGGCGGACCTGAAAGCGTTCCAAGACTTCGCCAAGCTGGTACCAAAAGCAGCCGCTTCGGCGCACCGGCGAGCGATCAACAAGACGCTGGGTTGGCTGCGCACGCACATTGCCCGCGCCGTCAGCCGGCAAGAGCGCATCGCCGTTGCGGCGGTGCGTCAGCGGCTGCGCAGTTATCCGGTGTCCGGGGGAGCCACGAGCGGCAAGTTGTGGTTTGGTCTCAACGCGATTGAGTCCAGCCGGATCGGGCGAGCACGGCAGTCCGGCAGCGGGGTGTCGGTGGCCGGGCGGCGCTATCAAGGGGCCTTCCTCAAGAAGGTCTATGGCAACAAACCCGACATCTGGATCCGCACCGCGAGCAAGCACTTCAACGTGGACGACTATCCCGACAGCACGGTGTCGCGAGGCGGTGGTGCCAGTTCGGGTTGGGTCGCGGAAAACGGCGATCGCTTTCCGCTGGCCAAAGCCAAGGTGTCGCTGGAGCAAGCCCGTCCGCACTTCGACACCTGGGTCAAACGGGCCGACGCGCGTCTGCTGGAGATCCTGCAACAAGAGTTCAACTTTGAGCTGCAGAAGTACCTGAAGGGGACGGCCCATGTCTGACGAGCCTTTTAGCCTGGATCAGCTGTATCAGGCAATCGAGCAGCACCTGGCGAGCAATCTGTCCGGCATCAAAGCGGTCACGGCGTGGCCCAACATCAAGGACCGCATCGCATTGCCGGTGGTGTTCATTGAAATGGCAGAAATGGAACCGGGTGTTGATATCGGTACCGGCGAGACCAGCCTGATTTGCCGCTTCGAAGCGCGGATCATCGTTGATCCGATCCGCCCGAAGCACTGCCAGCAGGCTGCACACCTGGCGGCGCAACTGGCCGTGTTGTTGCGCCTGCAAACCTGGGGCCTGGCGGTAGAGCCCGCCGAGTTCGTGCAGGCCACCCAGGATTGGACCAAACCGGAGCTCGACGGCTACGTGGTCTGGTTGGTGGAGTGGACCCACCAGATTTATCTGGGCGTTGAGGAATGGCCATGGCCGGATGAGCCACCAGGTACGCTGATGGTTGGCATCAATGACGATGCCAAAGACGATTTTGTAGCGCCGGAGGATCTGTCGTGAGCTACGCCACTGCCGAGCACGACCGCATGATTGCCGCCATGCTAATGCCTTGCATGGTGGTCGGCGTGGATCTGGCTGCGGCCATGGTCCGGGTGTCCAATGGTGAATGGACCAGCGCCTGGGTGCGCTGGCACAGCCTCGCAGCCGGCAAGGCGCGACACTGGCGCGCGCCGAGCCTGGGCGAGCAAGGGGTGTTATTCAACCCCAGCGGGCAGGCCGGCATGGGCACCTTTATCCCGGGGCTGTACGGCAATGCCGGCGCCCAGCCGGACAACCGCGACCATGTCGAAGTCTGGCGTTTTGATGATGGGGGCTCGCTGATCTACGACTGGCAGGCCAAGACCTACACCATCACGCTGCCCACCGGGACAGTGACGATCAAGGTCGGCAGCACCGAAGTCGCCGTGACGGATAACGCCGTGACGGTGAAGGTTGGCGGCACCGAGGCCGCGCTGACGCCCGATTCGGTGACGGTCACATCGGCCGCGATCAAGTTGGTCGCAGCGGTGGAAATCGACGGGCCGTTACACGTAACGCAAGACATCACCAGTGGCGCCTCGATCCTCGCGGCAGGATCCAGCGATAACCATCACACGCACTAATCAACAACCCATCCAACCCGCCCAGTGCGGGTTTTTTATGCCTGGAGAAAACATGGCCAAGACCACCGAACAGCCCGCCGCCGATCAGTCGCCGGCGGATCTGATGCTGACCTTTCGCGACAAGGTGTACACGTCGCGCACCCTGATCATCCCTGACAGTGATCGCACGCTGTCGGTGGCCAAGGGGCGTGTCGAGGTGTCGGTTTCCGATGAGCAGGCCGTCGCGTATCTGAAGGCCCACCCCGAGCTTGAGCCGCTGAAGGAGTGATGTCGATGATCGGAATGGATCGCCACACCGGCCAGCCCATTTCCGGCATCGAGCATCTGCGCCAGTCCATGGGCGACGTCCTGGGCACGCCACTCGGCAGCCGCCGGCACCGGCCGGAGTATGGCAGCAAGGTCCGCTCCTACGTGGACTTGCCTGTCAATGAGGGTTGGAAAAGCTCCGTGCAAGCGGAAGCCATCCGCGCCCTGGAGCGCTGGGAACCGCGGCTGAAACTGGAGCGCGTGCGTGTGCTGTCGGTGCTGGGCGGGCAAATCAATCTGAGCATTGCCGGCGACTATCTGGGTGACAGCTTTCTTGTGGAGGTCAGCGTATGAGCCTGCTGGATCTGTCGGCCCTGCCGGCGCCGGATGTGCTGGAGCCTCTGGACTTTGAGGCGACCTATGAGGAAGGGCTGGGCGTCTTTCGCGGCTACATGGGGAACAACTGGACCGCGACGCTGGAAAGCGACCCGGTCACCAAGGTGATCGAGGTCGGGGCTTACATCAAGGTCGGGAACCGCGCCCGGGTCAACGACGGCGCCAAGGCGCTGTTACTGGCCCATGCCATTGGCAGCGACCTCGACCAGTTGGGGGCTAATTACAATCTGAAGCGCCTGGTGATTCAGGCTGAGGATCTGACAGCGGTGCCGCCGGTACCGGAAATCAAGGAAAAGGACGACCCGTTTCGCGAGCGCATCCAGTTGGCCTTTGAGGGCTTGACCACGGCCGGGCCGCGTAACAGCTACATCCTGCATTCACGTAACGCGTCGGGGCTGGTGGCGGATGCCACGGCGGAAAGCCCGGCGCCGTGCTGCGTTACGGTAACGGTGCTGAGTTCGGAAGGGGAAGGCGAGGCCGGCCCTGAGTTGTTGGCCGTCGTGGACACGGCGCTGAATGATGAAGATGTGCGGCCGCTGACCGACTGGGTGACGGTGCAGAGCGCGGAGATTATCCGTTACCGCATCGACGCCATTTTGCACATGAGCAGCGCCGGGCCTGAAGGGGATGCCAGTTTGGCCGAGGCCACCAATCGACTGGCGGCCTGGATCAATCCGCGCAAGCGATTGGGGGTTGAAGTGGCGCGCTCGGCGATTGACGCTCAGTTGCACGTTGCCGGTGTTTCCCGGGTTGAGCTGCCCGGCTGGGTCGACCTGGCTCCGACCAAGGCGCAGGCGGCCTGGTGCTTCGACTATGACGTGAAGATGGCGGGGGCGGCATGAAGAGTCTGCTGCCCAGCAATAGCACGCAACTGGAGCGCGCCCTGGAGGCGACGTTTTACGAGCGCACGATTGTCCCGCTGCGCACGCTCTACAACACCGATACCTGTCCGGTGCATCTGCTGCCCCATCTAGCGTGGGCGTGGTCGGTCGATCGCTGGGATTACCGTTGGCCCGAAGCGACCAAGCGCGCCGCCATCAAGGCGTCGTATTACATCCATGCCCACAAAGGGACCATCGGCGCCTTGCGCCGGGTGGTCGAGCCCCTGGGCTACCTGATCGAAATCGTCGAGTGGTTCAAGACAGTGCCCAAGGGCGTGCCGGGAACTTTCGCGCTGAAGGTCGGCGTTCTGGACACCGGTATCACCGAAGAAATGTATCAGGAGCTGGAGCGCCTGATCGACGACGCCAAGCCCGTCACCCGGCACCTGACTGGGCTGGCGATCAGCCTCGAAACCCAAGGCAATTTGAACATAAGCGTTGCCCTCTACGAAGGCGACGAAATCGACGTTTACCCGCCGGTAATGCGTGACATCGAGGTCACGGGCCGCTTCGGCGTGGTGGGGCGCGAACACTCCATAGACACCCTGGACGTTTACCATGATTGATGCGAACTCGCAGTTTTTCGCCATCCTTACGAACGTGGGAATGGCGAAACAGGCGAACGCCGACGCGCTCGGCATTCCCTGGAAGATCACCGAAATGGGCGTGGGCGATGCCAACAACACCGACCCGATCCCCAATGCCTCGCAAACCACGCTGATCAACGAATGGCGGCGCCGGCCACTGAATCAACTCAAGATCGACCCCATCAACCCGGCGGTGCTGATCGCCGAGCAGATTATCCCGGCGGATGAAGGCGGCAAGTGGATTCGCGAAATCGGTCTGTACGACGCGGACGGGGATCTGGTGGCGGTGGCCAACTGTGCGCCGAGCTTCAAGCCGATCCTGTCGCAAGGCTCGGGCCGCACGCAAATCGTGCGGATGAACTTCATCGTCACCAGTACCGGCAACATCACGCTCAAGATCGATCCGGCGATTGTGCTGGCCTCGCGGGCATACGTCGACGCGGCCATTCTGGAAGTACTGCCGAAGAACAAGACGCCCGGCGAATGGACCCGGGTCAAGACCAACGATCGGGGGATTGTGGTATCGGGTGATAACCCGAGCACGTTGGCCGGGATGGGCATCACGGACAGTTACACCAAGGCTCAAGTCGAGGCGATGATTGCGCAGGCCTCGGCGCTGCCGGTCGGCGCTTCGGTATGGTTTCCAGTGAACAAAGTCCCGCCCGGATTTCTGGAGATTGATGGCAGCGTCAAGAGTATTGCGGCCTATCCGGATCTGGCGGCGTTTTTGGGGACTGACTTCAATAAGGGCGATGAGGGTGCTGGTAACTTCCGCTTGCCGGAATCGCGGGCCGAGTTCCTGCGTGGCTGGGACCATGGGCGGGGCGTCGATGCAGGCCGCGCTATTGGCAGTTACCAGCTCGATGCGCTGCAAAACATTACCGGCACGATTGGCGATATGCCACGTGGTATTGGCGGTACCAATGCCTTTGGTAGTGGCGCCTTTACATCTGTGGTTTCTTCCAATGGTGGGTCAGCGGACGGTAGCGCAATCTCCTATGCGGACTTCACGTTTGACGCATCGCGTGTGGTTCGCACCTCGACCGAAACTCGCCCGCGCAACTTGGCAGTTATGTGGTGCATCAAGGCCTGGAACGCGCCGATCAATCAGGGAAACATTGATATTGCCGCGTTGGTGACTTTGGCGGCTCAGGCGACTGAAATCAATCAGGGTACGGCCAAGGTCGCCACTGATGCACAGATGCTTGATAGCGCGAATGATGCCGTGATGGCCACGCCGAAAAAACTGCGCAAAGGCTTTGCTATCAGCCTGGCGGCGGCCGGTTACATTGCGTTCCCTACGTGGCTGGGCGGTCTTATTTTGCAATGGAGTAAAACGGCTCCCGGGAATGTGCCAGCCAACGGCGGGCAGAGTGTTTCTGCGAGCTGGCCGATCACGTTCCCAAATGCGGTCTATCTTGCCGGCGCGAGCTGTGACGGCACTGGCGCCACCGCTAACACGGTTGGCGCTTTCGTCTTCAATGTCGGGCTGTCTACGGTTGGCGTGGCGGCCACGAATTTTTCGGGCAGCCTTCAGTCGACGCAAGGGACATATTTTTGGGGCATTGGGAGATAAGGGGGCTTTATGTATTTTTCAGAGCAAACAGCCGGGTTCTATGACCCAAAAGTAAATCACTCCATGCCGGATGATGCTGTCGAAATCACTCGAGAAACATACCTTGAGTTGTTGGCCGCTCGCTCTGCGGGTCTGTTGGTTAAGCTTGATGAGGGAGGGGTGCCAATTATCGGCGGTCCTCCTGAGCCTTCGGCGGAGCTGATTGCTAGTGCTGAACGAGAGTGGCGAGACATAGCGATCAGTCAGATTCAGTGGCTTATTAACCGGCATCGTGACGAGGTTGAAATCGGTCTGGCGACCACGCTGACTGCGGAACAGTTTTCGGAGCTTCTGGCTTATGTGCAAAGCCTGCGCGATTGGCCGGCGTCAACGCTGTTCCCTGACATTGCCGGTCGGCCGGAAGCTCCTCAATGGCTGGCCGAACAGTCCCAATAAACGCCCCGCACTGATGGGGCGTTTTCTTTTCCGTTACGCGTAACACGAACATCCCTCACAGCCTCGCTTATGCGGGGTTTTCTCGTTTCTGGAGATTGCCTTATGAGTTTCTTTCACGGCGTTACGACCACGCTGCTCGACACCGGGGTGCGGACTATTTCGCTGCCGTCGTCGTCGATCATCGGTCTGTGCGACACCTTCACCCCAGGCATCCTCGGCGGCGGTACGGCGAAGGCCGGCGAACTGAAGTTGATCACGTCCGAGCGCGAAGCCATCGCGGCATTCGGCGCTGGGTCGGCCATCGCCAAGGCAGCGGCCGCCATCTACGTGCGGGCCAAAGCGGTGATCGTCGCTGTCGGCGTGCCCAAGCTCGAAGACGCCGCGCTGCAAACATCTGCCATCATCGGTGGCGTTCTTGCCGATGGCCAGCGTACCGGCCTTCAGGCGCTGCTGGACGGCAAGAGTAAGCACAACGCCCAGCCCAAACTGTTGATCGCCCCGGGGCATTCGTCGACGCAGGCCGTGGCCACCGCCATGGATGCCCTAGCCGGCAAGTTGCGCGCGATCGCCATCATCGACGGACCGAATACCACCGATGAGGCGGCCATGGCCTACGCCTTGAACTTCGGCAGCAAGCGGCTTTTTCTGGTCGATCCGGGTGTGCAGTTCTGGGACACGGTCGAGAGCGCGACGGTCGATGCCCCAGGTTCGGCGTGGACGGCGGGCCTGTTCGCCTGGACCGATGCCGAGTACGGCTACTGGGCGTCGCCATCGAACAAGGAGTTTGTCGGCATCACCGGCACGAGCCGCCCGATCGAGTACCTGGACGGCGACGCCACCTGCCGGGCCAACCTGCTGAACAACGCGAACATCACCACGATCATTCGCGATGGCGGTTTCCGTCTATGGGGCAACCGCACGCTGTCCAGCGATCCGAAATGGGCGTTCATCACCCGCGTGCGGACTTGCGACATCCTCATGGATGCGGTGCAGGCCGGGCACAAGTGGGCGGTCGACCGCTCGATCACCAAGACCTATGTCAAGGATGTGACCGAAGGTCTTCAGGCGTTCATGCGCGACGAGAAGAACCGGGGTGCGGTGATCAATTTCGAGGTCTACGCGGACGACGAAATGAGCACGGCCAGCCAAATCATGCAGGGCAAAGTCTACTGGCGCATCCGTTTCACCGACGTGCCGCCGGCGGAAAACCCGAATTTCCTCTTCGAAGTCACCGATCAATGGGCGACCGAAGTTCTTGAAGCAGCCTAAGGGGGCCGTTCGATGATTCCTCAAGTTCTCTCCAACTGTAACGCGTTCGTCGACGGCATCAGTTTCGCCGGCGACGTGCCGACCCTGTCGCTGCCCAAGCTGACCCAAAAGACCGACGACTACCAGGGCGGCGGCATGTTGTCGCCGGTCGAAATCGCCATGGGCCTGGAAAAGCTGGAAGCGGCGTTTACCACCAACGGCGTGCGCCGCGAGGCGCTGAAGTACTTCGGCCTGGCCGATCAGACCGCTTGCAATCTTGTGTTCCGCGGTGCCTTCAAGGGCCTACGAGGCGTGGTCACGCCGGTCATTGTGACCATGCGCGGCGGCATCAAAGAGGTCGACATGGGCGACTGGAAACCGGCCGACAAGGCCGAAATCAAGCACGCGGTCAAGCTGGTCTACTACAAGCTGGAGATCGACGGCCGGGTCATGTACGAAATCGACCCGCTCAACATGGTGATGGTGGTCGACGGCGTCGACCAAGCTGCCGCCGAACGCTCGGCCCTCGGCCTCTAAGGACAAAAGCACATGACTCAAGTAACCCAAGACCAAGAGCTGCCGAGCTGGCTGAAGCTGAGCGATGAGGGCGTTACCGTAACGCTCAAATACAAGACTCTGATCAGCGGTGTCCTGACGGACAAGCTGATGATGCGTGCGCCCAGCGTCATGGATTGGCGCGCCTCAAAGGTGGCGGGCAATGGCGACTATGAAAAACAGGAGTTGTCGCTGTTTAGCAGCTTGCTGGGGCTCACTGAGGCGGAATTGTTGAGCCTGAAATACAAGGACTATCAGCGCCTATCGGCGGGCTATTTTCGCCTGGTCGAAGAAGACGACGTTTAACGCGACCACCCTCAAAATGGCGGCCCAACGCTTGGCGAAAGAGACAGGTTTCTCTGCTGCCGAGATTACGGCCATGCCCTTTGATGAGATGGTTTGGTGGCTCACGGATTGAGCCGCCCTTGATCGACCCGACGTATAGGGCAAGTACATGGCGAACAAACTCGCGCTCGGCCTGGTCATTGGCGGGGCGGTCAGCTCTACCGTGGGTTCCGCGTTTAAGGATGTCACCAGTCGCATCAAGCGTCTGGAGGCCGAAGGCAAAAAAGCCCGGGTGCTGGAAAAGACCATTGGCGACACCATACGGTTGCGCGATGAATGGCGCAAGGCACACATGGCGGGCGAGAAGGGCGCCGGCGCGCTGCTGAAACAGCTGGAAAGCAATCTCAGCAGCCTGAAGAAGCAAGGCGTTGAAGTCCGCAATCTGGCCAAGGCTTACAGCACCATGGGGCAAGCGGCCGCCAAGGCCGAGCTGAAAGCCAAAGGTCACCATCAGCTGGACGAGGGCAAGCAGCGCCTGAGAAGCAGTGTCGGCCAGGCGGTCGCCGGCACGGCTGCGATGGCGCTCCCGGCGAAGATCAGCGCGGACTATGGCGCGATCATTCGTGACATTGCGATCAAGTCGAACATTGCCAACAAGCCTGAAGAAGCGAAGTTGTCCCAGACGGTGATCGACACGTCTCGCGACACCGGCATGGCGCGCAATCAGGTGGCCGAGGTGGTCAACGCGCTGGTGGGGGCCGGCATGGAGCTGGACAAGGCCCTGCAATATGCCCCAACGGCGGCCAAGTTCGCCGTGGGCCAAGGCTCGGATGGTGGCGAAACCGCGCGCATGATCAACGCCCTGGGGCAGAACGCCAAGATTTCCGATCCGGCCATGATGCAGAAGGCGCTGGAGGCGATCGCTTACCAAGGGCAGGCGGGCAGTTTTGAGGCGGCCGACATGGCGCGCTGGTTCCCTGAGCTGCTGGCAGGCATGGGCAAGTTGGGCATCACCGGGATGGATTCGGTCACGCAACTGGGTGCGATGCTTCAGGTGCAGATGAAGACCGCCGGCGGTTCGGATGAGGCGGCGAACAACCTCAAGAACTGGATGGAAAAGATCGGTTCGGGTGACACGGTCGAGGCCTACAAAAAGGCCGGGATCGATTATCAGGGCTCAATGAACACCGGCCTGCAGAATGGCAAGTCCACACTGGAATCCAGCTTTGAGCTGGCCCAGAAGTACATTGCGGCTACCGATCCGAAGAAGGCCGCCGCCATGGCGGAAGCCACGGCCAAGATCAGCAAGGAGACCGATCCGGAAAAAGCCAAGGCCATGATTGCCTCCCTGGAGCAAGCCTTGCGTACCGGCGATCTGTTCGCCGACATGCAGGTTAAGGGCGCCTTGACCGCGTACATGCAGAACAAGGATCTGTATGCGAAGTTGAAAAGCGAATCGGCCAGCGCCACGGGGATTCTGGACAAGAACCTTGAGGAACGCCGGCAGTCGTCCGCGCAGAAACAGGCGGAAATGGTCCAGGGTATCGACGACGCCATGCGTGGCATCGGTGATGCCTTTCGGCCGGTGACTGACGCAGTGGTCGACGGCGTGACCTCCGTCACGCGAGGCCTCGCCAAACTGTCCGATGAGTCGCCCCGGCTGGTGACGGGTATCGGTGCGGCCGTCGCGGCCGTGATCGGCTTTCAGACCGCCATGAGCAGCTTCAAGATTGCCAAGGGCCTGATGAACCTCGGGCGCGGCTCGCTGATGGGCAATCCCAACATCCCGCAAAAGGTGATCGTCACCAACATGCCGGCCGGTGGTGCCGACGGGCTGGATGGCGGCGACTTCGATGCCGGTGGCGAAGGCAAAAAGGGCAAAAAAGGCAGGGCGGGCGGCAAGGGTGGCGTGCGTGGTGGGGGTGGTGTCGGTGCTGTTGTCAAAGGGGCGGCGGTGCTCGCGGTCGCTGAGGCCGGTTACAAGGCCTATGACACTTATCAGAACGCCGAGACGCGGGACGAGAAGGCCGAGGGCTACGGCGCGGCGGCGGGCGGGTTGGCGGGCACGCTGACCGGTGCCGCCGCTGGTGCGGCGATCGGTACGGCGGTGTTGCCGGTGATCGGCACCTTTGTCGGCGGGTTGATTGGGGGGTATCTCGGCAGCCAGGGCGGTGACGCGCTGGGTGGGGCCATCGGCAAGTCGATGTTTGGCACACCCGATGAGCTGAAGCGGATGCCGGCCGCCGGTCCGCTGATGATGAGCAATGCCGGCAAGGACATTCCGCCGGTGATGGGCGGCATTGCCAGGTCGTTCGCCGCGCCAGTGGCCGGGTCGCTGGTGATGGCCCGTGGCGGTGCTCCGGTGATGCCGGCCGCCGCCGTGCCCGCCCGTGCTGCCACCGCTGCCGAAACGCAGCCTGGTGACGCCGCGCGCTCGATGATGTTGCCGCCGGCCAGCGCCGATATCGGGGCGGGGCCGCTGGCCAAGGTCCTGGCGCCGGCCGCGAGGTCGGAGCCCGCCAAGATCGAATCCAAGGTGGACATTCAGGCGCCGTTTTCGCTGACGGTCAACGGTGACGTGAAGGACGGTGCGGCGCTGTATGTGCAGCTCAAGCCGTTTCTCGATCAGCATCAGCGCGACCTCGGCAAGCAACTGGAGAGCCGCAAGCTCTACGACGAACCGCACGTTTAATCAGGAGGGCTCATGGAAGCATTGGGGCAATTACAGTCGGGGCTGAAGTACTTGGCCTCGGCCGGGGAAACCGGTCGGCGCAGCCTGGACGGCATGCTGGGGCCGGTGAATGGCGCGATCGGGGAAATCACCGGCGCGACGTCCGAGCTGGAGGGGCTGCCCTTTGTCGGTCCCGCAATGGGGGCCAAGCTGCAGCGGGTTATGCGTGGGGTGAATGCGGCTCAGGCCAAGGTCGGGCAGGTGGTGGCCACCTACAACACGGCCACCCGGGCGCTGTCGCAGATTGACGAGCGCATGGGGGTGCTGAAGGAGCAGACGGGCAAGGCGGCGACGGCGATCAACAAGATCGCCGGCAAGGCCAGTCCGGCGCTGGCCAACATCGTGCCCACCGGGGCCTTTGCTACGGATTCGACGCCGGCACCGGAGGCGGTGAAGCCGTTCCCGCACTTGCTGATCATCCAGCCCAAAGATCCCAAGGCGCCGCCGTATTTCTTCAACCTCGACACGGCGGCCTTTGACGAACTGCGCCGCTCGACTGAATTCCGCTGGGCTTCCCAGGAGCGCCTGTCGCGCCGGCCGGCGCAGCAAGCCGTGGGCATGGGCGATGAGAAGATCACGCTCAAGGGCGCGATCTTTCCGGGGTTCAAGGGCGGCCTGAAGCAGCTCGACACGTTGCGCGCGATCGGCGCCAGGCTTGAACCGTTGAGCCTGGTCACGGGTTATGGCGACGTGTTGGGGAACTGGTGTCTCAAGAGCATTGAAGAAGAACAGAGCGCGCTGATGCAGGGTGGTATCCCGCGCAAACAAGGGTTCACGCTGGAGTTTGTACGCTATGGCGACGACATGCAGAACGTCTGACGGGGATTTGTTGGACACCATCTGTCACAACTACTACGGCCATCTGGTCGGCAGTGTCGAGGCGGTGCTGGATGCCAATCAGGGTTTGGCTGACGAGCCTCAACCCTATCGTGCCGGGGTAGTCATCACCCTGCCGGATCTGCTGGCTCCCGCTACGGAGCAGGTAACGCTATGGAATTGATGGTCTACACTCGTGTCGTTCATTTCTTCAAGCTCCTTACTTTCTTGCCCGCCTTGTGCGGGTATTTTTTTGGAAAAAATTCATGACGCCCATCTTTCGTATCGTGGCGGATGGTGCCGATATCACGAGCCTGATCAACGATCGGCTGTTGCAGCTCAGCACCACGGACAAGCCCGGCATGGAGTCGGACGAGTTCGAATTGCGCATTGATGATCGCGACGGGCTGGTGACGCTGCCCCGCAAGGGCATCGGCATCGAGATCTATCTGGGCTATGCCGAGACAACCCTGGCGCGCCTGGGGCGTTATGTGGTGGATGAAGTCACGGTATCTGGTCCGCCGGATGTGATCGTGATCAAGGGCAAGGCCAGCGACATGCGCGGCAGCGGCAAGACCATCCGCAGCGGTAGCTGGGAGAACGTGCCGTTGTCCAAGATCGTCAGCGATGTCGCCACGCGTAATGGCTGGCAGCCGGTGTGCCCGGTGACGACGAAGGTCGCCCGGGCGGACCAGCTCAGCGAGTCTGATTTCAACTTCATCACGCGCCTAGCCAAGCAATACGACTGCACCGCCAAGGTGGGCGACGGGAAGCTGTTGGTGATGCCCCGCCAAGGCGGGCAGACGGCCAGCGGCAAGGTGTTCGGGGCAGTCACCCTGACCCGCAGTGACGTCAGTCGCTGGCAGTTTCGCTTCGGCGATCGCAGCGCGCACAAGGCGGTGGCCACTAAGCACCAGGACAAGAAGACCGGAAAGCTCGCGGTCGTCTCCCTGGACAATGACGATGTGCCGGACGGCCTGCCGGCAGTGCATACCGATCGACACATTCATCCGAACAAGACCGCCGCGGAATCGGCGGCCAAGGCGCGTTTGGCGGCGTTCAACCGATCGAGCGCGGATGTTCGGTTTGAAATGCCCGGGCGCACGGACCTGTTTGCCGAGCGGACGATCAACGCCCAGGGATTCAAGGTCGGGCTTGATGGCGAGTATCTGGCGGACTCGGTGGAGCAGGTCTACACCCAAGCCGGCTGGTCGACCACCGTCGAGTGCAACGGCGGCAAGAATGGCAAGGCCAAGGCCAAGGGCAGGAAAAAGAAGGTGGTGAAGCCGGTCAAAGTCGTGTCCCTGAAGTAACGCGAAAACGAATCCATAGCCGCCGAGTGCGGTTTTTTTATGCCTGGAGTTTGTATGTCCTTAACCGAGAAACAGCTGCAACTCATCATGCCAAACGCCCGCCGCCAAACGGGCGTTTTTGTATCCGCCCTAAACATCGCCATGGCCCACCGGCAAATCGACACACCGAAGCGCCAGGCCGCATTCCTGGCCCAAGTCGGGCACGAGTCCGGCCAACTGCAGTACGTCCGCGAACTGGGTGGCGATCAGTACCTGAGCAAGTACGACACCGGCAATCTGGCCGCGAAACTGGGCAACACTCTAGAGCCGGACGGTGATGGCCAGCGCTATCGCGGGCGCGGCCTGATCCAGATCACTGGCCGCAACAACTACTTGCGCTGCAGCCTGGCACTGTTCGGCGACGAACGATTGCTGCGCACCCCGGAGTTGCTCGAGCTGCCGCAATGGGCCGCCGAGTCGGCCGCGTGGTTCTGGTGGGTGCGAGAGCTGAATGCCTTGGCGGATAGGGATGAGTTCGAGGCGATCACCCGCAAGATCAACGGTGGCCTCAATGGCTTGGCGGATCGGCTGCAATTGTGGGAGCGGGCGAGGGCAGTGCTATGCGTGTCGTCGACATGATCCCGGCGCCGTATCGGCTGCTGGCCATCGGGGTGCTGCTGACCGCATTGGCGGGTGGCTCTGCCGCATCGGCCTGGCAGATTCAGGACTGGCGTTATGGCCGACAGCTTGAGCAACAAGCCCGCCTGCAGGCGGAAAGTCTCAATCAACTGACGCTGGCCGCTGCCGCGCAGCAACAGGCCGAGCAGGACAAACGTCTGGCCCTGGAGCAGCGGCTTTCAGCCAGTGAACAAACCCATTATCGAGCTCTGAGCGATGCCCAACGTGATCAAGGTCGCCTGCGCGACCGTCTTGCCACTGCTGATCTGCGCCTGTCAGTCCTACTCGATACCACCGCTGCTGCCAGTGGCCACGCAGTGTCAGCCACCCCCTCAACCAGCGGCGTGGTTCATGGCCCCACAAGAGCCCAACTTGACCCAGCGCATGCTCAACGAATTATCGGCATCACCGATGCCGGCGATCAAGGACTGATCGCGCTGGCGGCCTGCCAGGCCTATGCCAAGGAAGTCTCAACACCAAAGTGAAAAAGAGCGGTCGGGCTGGATGCGTCAACATCCAACCCGATCGCCGTCCCTGCAGATGGTCCCTGCAAGTCCAGCCAAGGCTCTTACTCCGTGCACGAAGCGCGGCGAGCCTAGCACCTGTTTATCCATACAGTAAAGGTCTTGCTCTTAATGTCTACACCCATCATCCCTTGGATGGGCGGCAAACGCCGCTTGGCCGACCGCCTCATTCCGCTCTTCCCACCGCACGAATGCTACGTCGAAGTCTTTGCCGGCGGTGCCGCGCTGTACTTCATGCGGCCCCAGCCATCGCCCGTCGAAGTCCTCAACGACATCAATGGTGACCTGGTCACGCTGTACCGCGTCGTGCAGAACCACCTGGAAGAATTCGTGCGCCAGTTCAAATGGGCGCTCAGCTCGCGCCAAGTGTTCGAGTGGCAGAAGATGACCCGCCCTGAAACCCTCACCGACATCCAGCGCGCCGCCCGATTCTTCTACCTGCAGCACCATGCCTTCGCCGGCAAAGTCACCGGGCAGACGTTCGGTACCGCCACCACCGGCCCAGCAATCAACCTGCTGCGGATCGAGGAAAACCTCTCGGCCGCCTGGCAGCGCCTGTCCGGCACCTACGTCGAAAATCTCCCCTGGCTTGAATGCGCCGAACGCTACGACCGTGCCCACACTTTCCATTACATGGACCCGCCTTACTGGCAGACCGCCGGCTACGGCGTGGACTTTCCGTTCGAGAATTACGAACGGATGGCTGACTTTATGCGCCGCTGCAAAGGCAAGGTGATGGTCAGCATTAACGATCACCCGGATATTCGCCGGGTGTTTGATGGCTTTTACTTTGAGACGCTGGATATCCGCTACTGCAACAGCAACCAGCGGCAGGGGAAGGCTGAGCTGAGCGGTGAGTTGGTGATCATGAATTGGGAGCCTACGTCGTTAGGTGGGTTGTTTTAGTTATCAGAGCTATCCACCAGCGTAATAGAGCCAGCAGGAAGGTCAGACAGATGGATCGCTGATAGGGTTGATCACGCTGCTTTGCTGATTGCGGATATTGCCCACAGGGCGGTCGACCTTGAACCACTCGAAAACCACAGTCGGTTCCCAGTGCAACAGCATTATTTGCTCGGCGCGCTTTTCCGGTGTAGCCGGATTCAGCCATTCTCGGGCCAGTTCGGGATTGAGCGTCACCGGCTGCCAGTCGTGAACATCCACCATGCCGCCCTCGGCGCTGACGAACACGAAGCCGTCATGCGCGTCCGGTTCATGCTCTGCGTTGGGGTACTGGCCTATCACGGCGCAGAGGATTGGGGTGCGATCTTTACGGCGGATCATGTAGGGCTGTTTCTTCGCGCCACCCTCATCAACCCACTCAAACCAGTTGTCGATCGCGATGATCGCCCGGTGCGGCCATATCGGTCTGAAGAATGGATTGTGGACAACTCTGTCTACCCGGGTGCTGATCGAGGCAGAACGATCCATTGCCCAGTGCGGCCGCCATCCCCAGCGCACCATGTCGGCTCGCAGAAACTGACCTTCCTGGTGGAAGAGGGCGAGCTGAGCGGGCGGCGCGGCGTTGTAGAACTCGAAAGGCTGGTCGCCTGCATAGTTGATCAATGCATTGGGAATGCTGAGCGCCGCGACAAAGTCATGAATGCCTCGGTACTGGGAAAGACGTCCGCACATGGTTGGAGCCCTCCGGTTGTGCTTTCAGCGTAGACCCAGCACTTGGCTGCTTGATGACGAAGCCTTGTCTGGCGCGTGCGGGCGTGCCCAGACCTCACCGTATCGCCGTCACTGTTGGTGGCCTACCGCGCGAACGTGTATGCACCGGTGCTCGAAAGTCCACAGCGAATGCGATCCGCGCGGATCGCCTATTGGAACTGCTAAAAACAATGCGAGGGTGGCTTGCGCCACTCTCGCATCCTTTCATACGCTCGACGCCTCAGACGCTGCCAATAACGATGTCGCTAGTCAGAAGATCGACCCCCACCAAGGTGATGGTCGTGACCTGTCCGCCCGTTTCGGTAACCGTCACGATGCTGTCTGCGCCACTGGTGTCGAGTTGGACAGCGGAGTTCTGGTCGCCGTTGAGTACCAGGGTGTCTCGCAGGTTTGCGTCCGCATCGAAGCCGGTGACCTGGTACAGGTTCTCATCGAATGACAAGTCGACGTTGAAGGCATCAAGCTCACCGTCCGTGCCCACCAGCGTGTAGTCGAAGGCGCCAGTCAAGTCGTTGGCGAACAGGTTGGCGTCAAACGTACTTGATGCCGAGTCCCCATCCCTGTCCGTCACCGTCGCGTTGAACGACAGCTGGATATCGCTGGCCAGGCTTTCAGTCTCCTGAATGAACTGGATCACCGGGATCTTGATCTCGCCTCGGCCCATCGTAAGCTGAACAGCATCGATCAGCAGCGAGCCCTCCTGTTCAATGAGGAAGGACACCTGTCCACGGGCCTCTGGAGTCAGGGTATTCACCTCGATGAGATCCGAAGTCGAGCCGTCCTCGTAGTAGATCCTGTAGTACAGGTCCTCGGTCGCGGTGTTGTAACCCGCCACGGAGTTGTCGATGAAGACCTTCATGGCCGTCACCAGGCTCTCCGGATTGACGACGAAACTTTCATCGGTAGCGCCGATTGCCACCAGGTTGTCTCCCTGGAGGACGTTATTGGCGACGCCGATGCCGGACGTGCTGACGTTCATGGCCCTTGGGTCGATGTACGAGGGCAGGGGGTTGGTCTGTAGCTGGGCTTCGGTGGGGTCGGGTGCTCCAAGCCCGATACCGGTCAGGATGTCCGAAGTCGACGCAAGCGCCTTCGCGGAAAAGAACACAACCTCCTCGGATGCCGAAGGAATGGTCGGGTCACTCGTCTTCGGAATTAACAATGTGCGCACTGGGTCCGGACCGCCGGCAGCAAGCGAGCCATCGGCAGTGCTGAGCACGACCGTCGAACTGAAGCCTTGCACCAGATCCAGTGTATAGCTGCCATTGGCATAGGCGGTCAGCGTGTAGTCGACGCTGGTATCCGTGGTTGCGGCGTTGTTGTCGAAATCGCCGGTCAACGTCCCTGCAAATTGGTACGCGCCATTACCGTCCGGTGAGGGCGACTGCTCGACGAGCGTGCCGGTCCCGGTGGTGGTCGTGTTGTCTGGCCTGACGAGAGTGAATTGGTTATTCACCAATGAGATATCCAGACCGTTCGTATCCAGCCCGTCGGCGCCGGCCGAATTACTCCAGTAGCCGGTTTGCGGCAGGACGCTACCGGTGCCGATCAGGTTGCCAAAGGCGAGTGCTGGGCCGTCATCTTCGAAGATGATCTTGGAGCCGATTTCGGCGGTCGTAACAGCAGTTTGGAGCAGTGTGAAACCACCGATATCAAAATCGGCGTGGGTATTGCCCTTGGCGTCGAGGGCCGCTCCGTTCTCGATGAGTACACGGTTGTGATCATCTGTTGTGGTGTATTCAATCTGGTAGCCGGCTTTAACGCCGGTGATGGTTGCAACCCCGTCAGCATCAAAAGTAATAGTAATAGCGGGATCATCCTCCGGTCCGTCTGAATCCTCGATCACCAGCCCGGTGCTGATGTTGATGACGCGAACATTGGTGATCTCAACCAGCGAATCATTTGCATAGCCGTCGATGAAACTCACGCCAGATTCAGCAGTGGTGCTGTATGCGCTGATTTTTACGACAGCACTCTTGCCGCTTTGCAACTGCACGACGTCGAAATTGGCCTTCTTCGCATTGACGACGTCGGTAAAGTCGATGTTGGCTTCAATATCTGCTTCGTTCTGATCCAGGTTGGGAATGGTCACATCCTGCCTGGCACCGGTGACGAACGTATAACGAATGCCCTCCTGTTCCGTAATCATCTGGCTGTTGGTGCCGAAGGTGGTCGGGCCACCCGCCTGGCTGGTATTGATCGTGTCGCCGGTCGTTATACTGACGCCAGTTGACTGATTCGCCGGATCCTTACCGGTGGCGATGATGGTGGGATCCGTGATCCGCACGACACCGTTGACAGTTTCAGTTGCCGGGTCCTCCGTTGTGAACATCAGGAAGAGGTTCTGACCGGAGGGCGCATTGGCCAGACTGAATTCCAGGTCCTGACTGGTTCCGACGAATACCTTATCCAGCAGATTGAGCGAATCATCGGGGTTCGTACCGTCTGGATGCTTGAGCGGTTGGTACTCCACGGTCCAGATCTTGCCGCCGGTGACCGGCGATCCGGTTTCTTCAATATAGGCGGCGAACACGATCGCGCCATCTGCGCCCCCGGCGCGGCCCAGAAGGATGTTGTTGTTCGTATCCGTATAGAGAAGGATGCTGGTGCCATCGAGGGTGTCCAGTCCGCTGTCCAGGCCATTAAGCGGTGCGCCAGCGCTGTCGACGAAGCTGATATCGGTAATGCTTGCTCCGTCGGTGACGGTGAATGCATCGCTGCCCGTGTTACCCACGGCACCGGTGTAGCCACTCAAGGCCGCACCCGTTGCGGTACCTGCCGCAAGTGCGGTCAAACGGGTAGAAAAGGGAGAGGGCAGGGACGCCACCAGAATGTCGTTGTCGTCAGCGTCGCCTGCAGGGGTTGGAGTGGCGGTGGCGTTCTGTAACCCGGCCGTTTCGTCCAGCGAAACGTCCACGCCGGTGATTCCAATAGCCATGATTTTTCTCCCGAGCATTTGCGGTCATCGAGGCCTGACCGTTGACCATTTTCCGCAACTATGGGCATGCGCCGAGGATTGCGCATCGGCCGATACTCCCAAGCGGGATGGGAGTTTCAGACTACTTGGGAGGGGGAAACGGGATTAGAGCGCTAAGGAGCGGCGACGCATGTTCTGTTTATGAATGAGGACTGGCACTGGTGCTCAAAGCCGCCCTCGGAAAGCACTAGACTACGAAACGCCCGCTGTAGCCAATCTGTTGCGTCCACCGGTTGAATCCGCAGCCAAAAGCAGTCATTCGCTGACATGTACAAAGGGATTACTATGCGCCGTGCATAGGTCGTTCGCGGTCTTGACACCGGCGCCATGTCTTCATTCACAAACGGAATATGCGCCGCGCGCCCTCGCGCCTCATCCCGTCTCCCTCTTCCAAGTAGTCCGAAACTCCCCCCCCTTCTGGGAGTATCCTCCGATGCGCAATCCCCGGCGCTTATCCATAGTTGCGACCAAAGGTCAACGGTCAGGCCTCGATGACCGCAGCTACCCGGGAAAAAGTCATGACTCTTGACGAACAAAACTCATTGCTAACAACGTCGATTACCGCCAACGCTCTCAGCGTCGTGGCGAGCGGCGCGAACGTTTCGCTGGACGAAACAGCCGGATTGCAGAATGTCACCGCCACGCCAACCCCAGGGGGAGATGCTGACGACAACGACATTCTGGTGGCGTCCCTACCCTCGACCTTCACTACCCGTTTGGCCGCACTCGGGGCAGGTACCGCAACGGGTGCGGCCTTGAGTGGCTACACTGGTGCCGTGGGCAACACCGGCAGCAATGCGTTCACCGTCACCGCTGACCCCGGAGCCAGCATTACCAATATCAGCTTCGTCGACAGCGCTGGCGCACCGCTCAATAACGTGGATAGCGGTCTGGATACCCTCAATGGCACCCGTATTTTTCTCTATACGGATGCGCTCAACGACAACATCGTTCTGGGCCGAGCCGGTGGCGCGACCGGCGCGATCGTGTTCGCTGCCTACATCGAAGAAACCGGATCGCCGGTTTCGGGCGGCAAGATCTGGACCGTGGAGTACCAACCGCTCAAGCATCCAGGTATGACGAATCCGGATGATTCGCTCAATCTGCTGAACAAGGTTTTCGTCGGCGCCAGCCAGGACCTGGAATTCAGCCTGGCCAATGCGCCCTCCGGTCAGAACCTGTTCCTGATGTTCACCAAAGCGAACCCGGCTACTGAAACTGTCAGTGGTGTCGTACGGATCACGGATCCCGTCATCATCGCCACCGGTAAGAACCCCGCAGACCAGTCAAGTGGCGTCAATATAACGACTGGCGACACGATCAATACCAGCCAGGCGGGTGGCCCGACCACCTTCGGCACCAACAACCAGATGATTACGGAACAGGAAGGCATCCGCTATTCGTTCGTCACGGGTGCCAGGCAGGATATGACCATTCCTAACCTGGATCAGAACGAAGCAGATGTTGAATCCAACATCGACTTTACCGGCGTGTTCAATGCAAGGATGGCTAATTTCGACGTCGTACAGTTGCAAAGCGGCAAGACTGCAGTCGTAAAAATCAGCGCATTCACCACTGCTGTTGAATCTGGCGCGGCTTTCATCAACGGCTATGCGGGTGATGCGTCGATTGCCATCACCAATGTTCGGGTCTTCAACATCAGCACCGGGCAGGTGATCGAGAACTCAAACGGATCGGTGAATGATCCGGCCATTACCATCACCCTGACTGGTGGAGTTGCAACCATCACCGGCATTAAAGCCGGCTACCAGATTGAATACACCACAACGTCGGATCACAACCGCGTGCTGATCGAGAACGGCGCGGCCCTCGATGCCAAGGGCACGGCCCATGCCGATTTTGATATCGGTGGCTTCACGCTGGTCCAGGCCTCTATTTCGAAAACCGAAATCGGCTCCAAAATGATCTTCGAGGACGACGGGCCGAGCATCAGCACCACCGGTACCGAGCCGACGCTGACGGTGGACGAGACAACCCTGGCCACCAACGCCACCCAGAGCTTTGCCGCTAACTTCAGCTCGGCGTTTGGCGTCGATGGCGCCGGCACGTTGACCTATGCGCTGGGCGTGGTCGCGGGCGGCTCCGGACTGACCGACACGGCCACCGGCGAGGCAGTCAACCTGTCGCTTAACGGCACCGTGGTCGAAGGCCGCACGGCCACCACCAACCTGCTGGTATTCACGGTCAGCGTGGCCGCTAATGGCGACGTCACGCTCGACCAGATCCGCGCCGTGGTGCACCCCGTCACGACCAATCCCGATGATTCGAAGAGCCTGACGGCGGACAATCTGGTGACGCTGACCGCGACCAAAACCGATGGCGATGGCGACAGCGCCCAAGCGACCCTCAACATCGGGCAAAACCTGGTGTTCAAGGACGACGGGCCGAGCATCAACACCACCGGCACCGAGCCGACGCTGACGGTGGACGAGACAACCCTGGCCACCAACGCCACCCAGAACTTTGCCGCCAACTTCAACTCAGCGTTTGGCGCCGATGGCGCCGGCACGCTGACCTATGCGCTGGGCGTGGTCGCGGGTGCCTCCGGGCTGACGGACACGGCCACCAACGAAGCGGTGAACCTGTCGCTCAACGGCACCGTGGTCGAAGGCCGCACGGCCACCACCAACCAGCTGGTGTTCACGGTCAGCGTCGCCGCCAATGGCGACGTCACGCTCGATCAGATTCGCGCCGTGGTGCACCCCGTCACGACCAATCCCGATGATACGAAGAGTCTGTCGGCGGACAATCTGGTGACGCTGATAGCGACCAAGACCGATGGCGACGGCGATAGCGCCCAGGCGACGCTCAACATCGGGCAAAACCTGGTGTTCAAGGACGACGGGCCGAGCATCAACACCACCGGCACAGAGCCGGGGCTGACAGTGGACGAGACGCTACTGGGCACCGACGCCACCCAGAATTATGCCGCCAACTTCAGCTCGGCGTTTGGCGCCGATGGGGCCGGCACGCTGACCTATGCGCTGGGCGTGGTCGCGGGTGCCTCCGGGCTGACGGACACGGCCACCAACGAAGCGGTGAACCTGTCGCTCAACGCCGGTGTGGTGGAAGGCCGCACAGCCACCACCAACCAGCTGGTGTTCACGGTCAGCGTGGCCGCCAATGGCGACGTCACGCTCGACCAGATCCGCGCGGTGGTGCATCCCGTCACGACCGATCCCGATGATTCCAAGAGTCTGTCGGCGGACAATCTGGTGACGCTGATAGCGACCAAAACCGACAAGGACGGCGACAGCGCCCAAGCGACCCTCAACATCGGGCAAAACCTGGTGTTCAAGGACGACGGGCCGAGCATCAACACCACCGGTACCGAGCCGACGCTGACGGTGGACGAGACAACCCTGGCCACCAACGCCATCCAAAGCTTTGCCGCCAACTTCAGCTCGGCGTTCGGCGCCGATGGCGCCGGCACATTGACCTATGCGCTGGGCGTGGTGGCGGGTGCCTCCGGGCTGACTGACACGGCCTCGGGCGAGGCAGTGAACCTGTCGCTCAACGGCGGTGTGGTCGAAGGCCGCACAGCCACCACCAACCAGCTGGTGTTCACGGTCAGCGTGGCCGCCAATGGCAGCGTCACGCTCGACCAGATCCGCGCGGTAGTGCATCCCGTCACGACCGATCCCGATGATTCCAAGAGTCTGTCGGCGGACAACCTGGTGACACTGATAGCGACCAAAACCGACAAAGACGGCGACAGCGCCCAGGCGACCCTCAACATCGGGCAAAACCTGGTATTCAAGGACGACGGGCCGAGCATCAACACCACCGGCACCGAGCCGACGCTGACGGTGGATGAGACAACCCTGGCCACCAACGCCACCCAGAGCTTTGCCGCCAACTTCAGCTCGGCGTTTGGCGCCGATGGCGCCGGCACGCTGACCTATGCGCTGGGCGTGGTGGCGGGCGCCTCCGGGCTGACCGACACGGCCTCGGGCGAGGCAGTGAACCTGTCGCTCAACGGCGGTGTGGTCGAAGGCCGCACGGCCACCACCAACCTGCTGGTGTTCACGGTCAGCGTCGCCGCCAATGGCGACGTCACGCTCGACCAGATCCGCGCCGTGGTGCACCCCGTCACGACCAATCCGGATGATACGAAGACTCTGTCGGCGGACAATCTGGTGACGCTGACGGCGACCAAGACCGATGGCGACGGCGATAGCGCCCAGGCGCTACTCAACATCGGGCAAAATTTGGTGTTCAAGGATGACGGGCCGAGCATCAACACCACCGGCACCGAGCCGACGCTGACGGTGGACGAGACGCTACTGGCCACCGACGCCACCCAGAGCTTTGCCGCCAACTTCAGCTCGGCGTTTGGCGCCGATGGCGCCGGCACACTGACCTATGCGTTGGGCGTGGTGGCGGGCGCCTCCGGGCTCACCGACACGGCCACCAACGAGGCGGTTAACCTGTCGCTCAACGCCGGTGTGGTGGAAGGCCGTACGGCCACGACCAACCAGCTGGTGTTCACGGTCAGCGTGGCCGCCAATGGCAGCGTCACGCTCGACCAGATCCGCGCGGTGGTGCATCCCGTCACAACCAATCCCGATGACTCCAAGACCCTGACAGCGGACAATCTGGTGACGCTGATAGCGACCAAGACCGATGGAGACGGCGACAGCGCCCAGGCGACCCTCAACATCGGGCAAAACCTGGTGTTCAAGGACGACGGGCCAAGCATCAGCACCACCGGCACCGAGCCGACGCTGACGGTGGACGAGACGGTACTGGGCACCGACGCCACGCAGAGCTTTGCCGCCAACATCAGCTCGGCGTTTGGCGCCGATGGCGCCGGCACACTGACCTATGCGCTGGGCGTGGTTGCCGGTGCATCGGGGCTCGTGGACACGGCCTCGGGCCAGGCGGTGAACCTGTCGCTCAACGGCGGCGTGGTGGAAGGCCGCACGGCCACCTCCAACCTGCTGGTATTCACGGTCAGCGTGGCCGCCAATGGCGACGTCACACTCGACCAGCTCCGTGCGGTAGTGCATCCCGACGCCACTAATCCCGATGACGCGAAGAGTCTGTCGGCAGACAATCTGGTGACGCTGATAGGGACCAAAACCGACAAGGACGGCGACAGCGCCCAGGCGACGCTCAACATCGGGCAAAACCTGGTGTTCGAGGACGACGGCCCATCACTGGCATTCGGCAACCTGATCGGCACCGGTAGCGTCCTGCCGCAAACCGGGTTCTGGAATAAGTCGGCCGGCGCCGACGGGTTGGGTGCGGCTGGTCTGGATATCTCGGTGAATAGCCAGTTCACTCTCGTCAGACCAGACAACTCGACCACCACCGGCTCTGCCACGCTCACCGAGCAGTCGCCCTCACCGGACGCCAATGGCGCGTACCATTTCGCCGGGACGTTGACCGGCGATTTCGACAACAACGCCGCCACGGCGAATACCAGCGTCGACTACACGCTGACCGCCTTTGACAATGGCAGCTATACCCTGGATCTGGTGCAAGGCTTCAGTTCGACGATCGTACGCAGCAGTGCCGACGGCTCGCTCGATGCCGGCGGCCCGGACGCCGTTCGCACATTGTTAATCCCGGAGCAGAATCCGCCGATTATTCCTTCGTCATCTGAGGAGATTGTCTTTTTTGGTGTTAATGCAACCACTAGCTCAAGTTCCATATTTTCGGCCATCGGAGCGGGAGCGCCCGACCTCACCGAAGCGCAGATAGAAGCCAGCGGGTTTGGATTCATCGGCACCGCGAACATGAACGTCAGCACATCCGGCATCGGGATTGGCAACAACAACCTGGATGGCAACGGGACGGTAGGCATCAATGCCGGTGACGAGAGCTTCGTCATCAACCCCGAGACGTTGTTGACGGGCATGAAAGTTTTCATCGACAACTCAGTGGGAGGTTACAGCCCGGCCACGGAGGAGCTGTACTACACGATCTTTTACCAGGACGGCACGACTTCGGGTTCGGCGACGAAGGTACTTGCCGCTGATCTGACCCCGGAGACTGGAGGACAGACGTCCTTCGTCATTGAGAGAGAGGGCTCCAAGCTCATTGACGCGGTTCAGCTCACGATGGGCCTGGGCGTGGTCAAGATCCCGGTGATCCAGTTCATTCAGGAGACCGAGAACCTGGCCAGCGATGTCAAGCTGACGTTCAACGCGACGCTGACGGACAAGGATGGGGACTCGGCATCAAGTACGTTTGACGCCAACCTGTTCGCCAACGACTTGGGCGGCACCTTCGACTTCACGCTGGTGGGCACAAGCGGTGAGCGTGACGCCTTCAACGTCGATTTGTCATTCGGTGAGGACCAGTACCAGGTCACCGGCTTCGATGCAGGCGCAAACCTGCGAGACACCCTGGTGCTCAACGGCGACCAGAACGCCGTTGTCCAGATCGACAACAACGGCACAAACAGCATCGTGACGGTTACCGAAACGGGCGGAGCCATCACGACCATTACCTTGGTCGGGGTGGATCTTCTGTCTGGCGACATTGTTCTTGGCAGCGTCTGAGGCGGCGCGCGCGTGAAAAAATGCGAGGGTGGCGCAAACCACCCTCGCATTTTTTTGCAGTTCCCATAGGAGATCCGCACGGATCGCAGCCGCTGTGGACCAGCACCGGTACATACATGTTCACGCGGCAGGACACAACGAGAACAAATCACCATCAGAACGGCTTTCTTATTAGGCGAGACACAGATCCACGCTTTTCTGTTACTTCATTTTCCTACTCAAACATCCGCTCCTGGCCATACCCGCTGTGAGGTGAACAGAACTGGTACCCAGAGTTCACCCCGACGTAACTTAACCGATATCCAATTTCTTCAATCGCGCCAGGCCTTGTTTGATATGGCCGCCGTTTTCACCCATGGTCCACAGTGCTCCACGGACATTTTCGCCCACTTCCTGCGCCCCTTGCTTCTCGACCAAGAGGGTCAACTCCATAATGGCCGCCTCCAGAGCCTGCTGGTTTTCATACAGCCGTTCCAGTACATCCGACAGTGAATAATCACCAAGCATGACGTCGACTCCTTTCAAAAAAATACAAGCATAGTACCGGCAGTACCCCTGTCAGGCAGTAATTGCAGCTTGCTTAGAAATTGCTACAAAGCGAAGAGAATACAGCGGGTTAGCCAGACTGGTTGGCGCTTTGGGGGAGAGCTATGCCCAATCCATCATCGGGGCGACGGAGAAGCGGCGGGAGAGCGGGGCGGGTGTGGCAGTGATTGGGGGCATTGGCGTTTCTGGAATGGGTGAGGCTGGGAGGTGGGGGAGTTTATCAGGATTGGGCTTGCGGGGCTCAGGTGAGTCTTGCTGCTGTAGTTCGGGACAAATGAACAGAAGAATGAAAGGGATTCAGGGATATAGCACGAGTAAATAGATCCCTCCCCATTTTTCGTAGGGTTCTTTTTTTCGCCATAAATAGTACTCAAAGAAACCCGACCAAACGCCGGGTTTTTTGCGGACAGTTCACAGGTCATCCAGATCAGGGAATCTGATCTTGCCAACAATCCAAGGTTCTACGATATCGTTGCGCATCGTACGCAGGAACGAACCCCATTCTTTACGATTGTGAGCATCCGGCCCCGTGACAGTGAGCAGTAAGTATTCATCTCTGAAGTCGTCGTAAGCATAGATGAGCCAGAAGTCATTTTCAGGATCATCAACAAGTGCGGTGCGATAATACTGACGACTGATTTTCGCCCAGCGAGTTTGTATCTCTTCTGTACTCGCGAGGTGGATATGATGCATTTCGCTCAGGTCGAGACTTTTCGTCTCTGCCAAATATGGCAGGCAGATCACCGAACAACTTGTAGTTGTAGAACTGTGCGGCAATTGTTTCCCAGTGTTTTACTTTTTGAAAAACTGCAGCAATTTTAACTGCCGGCATCCAGACCTACTTTGTAATAGGAAGCTTGCCAGTGATTACAAACGTATCGAACACTTTTTGCCCATCACGCGCAGCTTCCCTAACATCCAGGAACGTCAGTTCTTTATGGACGACCTTTCTGCGGGGCTTTTCGGTTTTTTTAGTGGTGGCCATCGGAGCCTCCGAAAGATGTGTATTCATACTGACCAGCTTATGTGATTGATGGTATCCGGGCAAACCGCATAGGCGGTGCACGGAGTTACATTTTTCTGCCGAGTTCAATGAAGCCGAAGGGGCGTCCGGGGAGGGCGCCCCTTTTTGACGTTAGGACGGTTCAGCATCCATGCGTCGGGCGATCACGTCCAGCACATCGCAGCCATCGCGTAATGGCACGCAGCACAGTAGCGCAAAGTCACTGAGTATCACTGAATCCGTGGTGATGTCACCGCGCATCGAGAGGTTTTCAAGAATCTGCGTCACGGCTCGAATTCTGTAACTGGCAGTGCTGAGCAGGGAGTGCAAAGGTTGTGTAGTGTTTACAAAAAGGCTTGGTAGATCGTCGGCATTGCTGGTTAAAGCCATGTATTCGTTCATGTGGGGCTCCATTAATTCAAGAGAACTACTACTCAATCGTCGCCAAACGAATGGGTGGTAGCCGTACGCGGGTTGGCGAACCGGGCAATGGAGAAACCGGCAGACCCTAAGGTCTCCCGCGCACAGCCACCATAAAACAGGCAGCTAGATGCGTTCCGAAGCGCTCCGAAAATGGTTGAAGGCTTCAGTTCAATTGCCATCGAGTCGCCAAACCCGACACGCCATTTGGGCGTCGGGTGGACTATAGGCCTCGTGACAAAAGTGCAGCAATGGATAAGTGTACGGACAATTCCTAGTGTGGTGTAGGACGTTACTCTTTTGACAGTTTGTCTGGGCGAGGGCATCAGTCGTGATGCGTTGCTGTTGCAGGACTTCGCGCGGGTGTTGGCGATTCCGCTGCGTGATGGCTGCGATTTGCTGGATGTGATGGGGCGGCGCTTGCAGGCGCCGGTGTAGTTGCCGCAATGAAGATGGGCGACCTGAAGGGGTCGCCCATTTGCTTCATCTTCTGGAGCCTTCCGGGCAACACACCTTCATGACCCCGTCGTTTAGGTCTATGTCACCTCAAGCATGAAGGATTAAACTGCCGCAGATTTCTGCTTTCTAAACTCAAGGATGAAACATGATTCGACCCTCATTTTCTAACGCGTGGGCAGCTTCTCAACGGATTTACGACACCGTCAATCCATCTGGAAAAGTTGCGACAGTCATCGGCGGCAATGTTGCAATGAACATTAACAGCCGTGATCCGGCCCTAAGGTGGGTCAACACGTGCGCAGTGCGCATGAGTTATATCCTCAATTACTCGGGCTCACTCATACCGCGAATAGTTGGCGAAACCGTGTCTGGCGCTGACAAGCGCTGGTACTTTTATCGCGTCAAAAGCCTGATTGCCTATCTGGAACAGCAATGGGGAAGTGCCGAGACGGTCAGATACCCTGCCGCAGATGGCGGCACCCTGGCGGGCCGGAAGGGTCTTATTTTGTTTGAAGTTTCTGGCTGGTCGGACGCTCAGGGGCATGCCACATTGTTCGACGGCAGAATGTGTTATGACCACTGCTATTTCAATGAGCCGGGTATGAACTATCAAACCGACCGCGCAAACTTCTGGAGTTTGTCTTGATGAAGTATTTGACTGCGGTCTTGGTACTGGCTTGGGCAGCCGCGCCTTCCAACAGTTGGTCTAAGGATGATCCGACCAACTCCCCACAGGCAGGCGAGCGCACCTACGCGCAAAATTACAAGGATATGGTACTGGCAGACTGCATCGCTACAGCCTACAAGAGCGAACCCAAAGCCGCCCAGGACGCCGGAAGCAGTGCCAGTGCGCTTATGGACTGGACCTATTTCGATCTGGAGCAAGCACCTCAAGCCGGTAGACCTCTGGTTGATCAGTTTCTGGCTCGTGATTATCACAATCCACTGGTCGAATCAGAGCGTCAAGGCGTTCGCTTTGAGCTGCTCAAATGCCTGGACCTGTATCACAGCAAAGAGTTGGACAGCCAGGTCAAACAATTGGTCATCAATCCCCAGCATACCTATCGTCAGGACAACCCGTCACGACCCAAAAAGGATTGACCCTGCACCGCGATTGACGATGAGCAGCCGTAACGATGATGGCAGCTGAACCAACGCTGTCACTCAGCAATGTTTCATCAAGTTTGACGGGCTTTCGGCATAGGATGATGACCTAAGGTCGTGTTGCCACGCTTCCAGCCCATAGGGAACTGAAAATGATCTCGAACCTCTTCAAAGTCGTGCTGATCACCAGTGCTTTGCTCTTGAGCGCCTGTTCGGGCATGAGCACCAGCACCTGTTTCTCAGAAGCCTGCCAACAGTTTGATGGCCATAGCCCCAACAAGGTGAACTTTGGCGGAAGCGCCATCGGTAACAGCTTCAATGAATACAGCTCAGGCTTGTTGCACGATTAAAGATGACGCAACGGCTGAAATGCTTTCGCCGTTGCGTGACCTACCTGACGAATCGCACGTTCTGATTTTGCGACCGCTGCGCAGCCGGACGCAGGCTTCGCCAATTGCTACATGGAATGAATAGCAGCGGACTATTTCGCCTCTGGCACCGCTATCCACTGACCCAGAATTTTCTGGTAGTTCCCCGTCACCTTGGCCAAGTGCAGCCACTGATCGACATACAACTTCCAACTAATATCATCACGCGGCAACAGATAAGCCTTCTCCCCATACTGCATAAATTGCGTCGGGTTAACCGCGCACAAACCCGGTTTGAGTTTCTGCTGATACAGCGCTTCCGACGCATCGGTAATCATCACGTCAGCCTTCTTATCCAGGAGCTCCTGGAAGATGGTCACGTTGTCGTGCAGCTTCAATTGCGCCTTGGGCAAGAAGGCGTGGACGAAGGCTTCGTTGGTGCCGCCGGCCGGTTCGACCAGGCGAACTGAAGGTTGGTTGATTTGTTCGATGGTCTGGTATTGCGCCTGATTTTCGCAGCGCACCAGCGGGATTTTGCCGTCGACGTCCAGCGTGGTGCTGAAGAAGGCTTTTTTCTGGCGTTCCAGCGTGACGGGGATGCCGCCGACGCCGATGTCGCATTTGCCCGCGAGCATGTCGGGCATCAGGGTTTTCCAGGTGGTCTGGACCCACTCAACTTTGACGCCCAAGCTGTCGGCCAGTGAGCGGGCCATGGCGATGTCGATCCCCGAGTATTCGCCGTCTTCGCCTTTGAAGGTATAGGGTTTGTAGTCGCCGGTCGTGCAGACGCGCAGTTGGCCTTGCTGCAGGACGGTGTCGAGATGGGAAGGGCTTTGCTCTGCCTGAACGCCGCTGGCTAACGCGAGCAGGCCACAGAGCATCATTGTGCTTTTTATGGTTTTCATTGTTATCGGGCTTTTGTGATGGAGTGGGGTTCAAGCGGGAGTCAGTGTAGTGAACGCGCTTCTCGATTGTCATCCACTGTCCCAATACCCCATTCACTCCAGCGCATGGGACGTGTCAGGCAAGGCCCGACACGTATCCCTTCACATTAGTTGTTTATCCACAAGCCAAGGACTTCGAACTCTTAAGATGCGCTTCAATCGAGTTGCTGGCAGAGTGGACTCTTACGCCCTTGAGTTTATCGAGTGGCGGCTCTTTCCAAAGCTTTGATGCGTCGATGGGAAGGACGACCTGTATAACAGTTCCTTTGGGCGGATCAGCAACAAAATCGAAGTCTTGAATGCCGTCAGGCGGGAATTGAATATAAACCCGTGGCTCCAATCTCGGGTTTGTCCATCCAGCAGAACCCACGAGGCCAATTGCCGATATGTGTAGCTGCGGTGGGTTTGATTTAAGTAATTTTAACTCGACATCCACTACTTTCATTACTTCAGCCATTTTCGATCTCCTTTCGATATTGCGCCTCTTTTTCACCTTGGCGCTTGGGTGTTGAACCCTCTCGCTTGAAATCTAGTGTGGTTAGACGCTAGTAAAGGCCCCACATCCTGTCCACTGACTGCTATGGCCGGTCATCGGATGCTGTAGAGAGTGCTTCCCTGCTTACTCTCTCTACAGAGCGTCCATCTCCGGACTCAACGTCCCCAGCCACGCCACCAGTCCGACAATCAACACCGCCGCTGCCAATTCCACCACCACGCTGCGCCGTAGCGCATTCGCAGCCTCCCGATGTTGACCGTCGCGCAATGAGCGCTCCAAAAACGGCCCAAGGTGAAACCGGTTTAACGCGGCGAGCACGAGCATCCCGGCAAACAGCACCACTTTGATGAACAGCAAAACCCCATAAGTGCTGAGAAAAACTTCATCCAGCTTCGGCCCGACGATGAACAGATAATTCACAATTCCCGTCACCGTGATGACCACCACGATGACCGCGCCAATCACCTCAAATCGACTAACTGCGCGGGCCAGCAACCTGATGCGCGCTTCAGTTTGCAAAGCGGTGATTTTCGCCATCAGTGCAAACGCCACCAACGCACCCAGCCATGCCCCCGCCACCAGCAAGTGCAGGATGTCTACCGTGAAATGCCAATCACGACGACTGCCTTCATCCATCGCGCCATGTCCGTTCCAGGCCAGGCTAGAGAGAGCGATACCGCCGGCAAAAGCTGCGACCCACAAGCTGACGCCAGGCGCACGGAGCATCACCGCCAAACCGGCAGTCAGCAGCGCAACAATGCGAACCACCCAGGCCAGACCCACGTCCGTCTCAAACACCATCATCTCGATGTGCGGACGCAGTTCGGCGAAGTCCGATTCCCCGCTCATTGCACTCGCCATCGTCAACATGCTGGCAGCGGACAACACCGCACCCAGCACTGCCGTCCCCGCCAACATCGACCGGAACGGCAACACTGCGCCCGACATCCGTTCTTGCCCTTTAAGGCTGTACAGCCCAAAAAATGCCACCCCGAACAACAGCATCAAATCCAGATACAACGCAAAGCGCAGGGCAATGCTGATTGAGTCGCTCATCCATCACTTCACTTTGAACGTAACGTTGCCGGTGATCGGGTGAGTGTCCGAAGACACGGCGCGCCATTCGACTTTGTAGCTGCCGGTGGGCAGCGGCGAAAGCGGGGTGATGACCATGGTTTTCGGGTCGCTGCCGCCGGAGACTTTGGCTTTCATGGGCATGGGCGAGTGGGCCATGCCGGGCATTGCGGTCATGACCAGTTTGGCGCCGGAGAATTGGGTCATGAGATTTTCGGAGAAGTGCAGTTCGATAGTGCTCGGTGCTGTGCCATCCGCGCCTTCCGCCGGAGTGGAGGAGAGCAGTTTCGGGTGGGCTTGAGCCAGTGCGCTCATGAGCAGCCCAACGGCAACAGCGGTAGTTTTAATCATGCGCATGCAAGGCCTCTTTCCGCTTCAAGCGGTTGGTTTTTAGGTTTTTGAGTTAAAGCGTTTAGAACCACAACCGAACGCCGAGCACGAGGCGGGCTTCGCTGCGGTCCTCGCCTTCGTCCCTGGCGTAATCGGCGGTTTTGCCATAGGTGCGGTTCCAGGTCACGCCGATGTAGGGCGCGAATTCCCGACGGATTTCATAGCGCAATCGCAGGCCGGCTTCGGTGTTGGACAGCCCGGAGCCGATGCCCCGTTGCGGGTCGTTTTTGCCATAGACGTTGAGCTCGACGGTCGGCTGCAAAATCAGCCGGTTGGTGAGCAGGATGTCGTAGTCACCTTCCAGCCGCGCGGCGGTCTGGCCACCTTCGCCGATGAAGGCGGTGGCCTCGGTTTCGAAGTTGTACAGCGCCATGCCTTGCACGCCGAACGCGGCCCAGGTTTGCGGATCGCCGGGTTTGAAATCCTGGCGCACGCCGGTCACCACGTCCCACCACGGGGAGATGGCGTGACCCCACAGGGCCTGAACTTCGGCGTCTTCGGTTTTGCCATTGACGCGTTCACCTTCGGAGCGCAGCCACAGGCGATCGATGTCGCCGCCGATCCAGCCGGACAGATCCCAGGCCAACGCGCTGCCGTCGTCGGCGTCCTGCCACTCGAGTTTGTCGGCGAGGAAGTAATAGTTGAGCGCGGTGTCATGCACGGCATGGCCGGCGGGGCTGACGTAGACGGCGGCGCGGTCGGCGTCGGTCAATGCCGGGATCGGCGTGCGGCTTTGGGTTGGCGTGGCGGGCTGCATCTGGCCGTCGTCCATGCTCTGCATTAGGCTGTGATCCATGCCCGGCATCTGGCTATGGTCCATGCCCTGCATATCACCGGTAGCGGCCATGGCCGAAGAAGCCGTGAAGCCAGCGAGTGCCAAAGCGAGGCGGGTAGAGCGAATCAATCTGGTCATGGGTAGCGCCTCATTCTTCCACGCGAACTTCACGGAACATGCCCATTTCCATGTGATACAGGAGATGGCAGTGATAGGCCCAGCGGCCGAGCGCGTCGGCGGTGACCCGATAGCTGCGTTTTGATCCCGGCGGCATGTCGATGGTGTGTTTGCGCACCATGAACTGGCCGTTCTCGTCTTCGAGATCGCTCCACATGCCGTGCAGGTGAATGGGGTGAGTCATCATGGTGTCGTTGACCAGTACCACACGAATTCGCTCTCCGTACTTGAGGCGCATCGGTTCGGCATCGGAGAATTTCACGCCGTTGAACGACCAGGCGAATTTCTCCATGTGCCCGGTGAGGTGCAGCTCGATGGTGCGGCCGGGCTCACGGCCGTCCGGGTCTTCGAAGGTGCTGCGCAGGTCGGAGTAAGTCAGCACGCGGCGGCCGTTGTCGCGCAGGCCCAGGCCCGGGTCGTCGAGTTTCGGCGAGGTGCTCATGGCTTGCATGTCCACCAGCGGGTTGTCTTTTTCCGTGTCTGGATGGGATTGCATACCGGCCATGCCGCCCATGGCCATGCTGCTGTGATCCATGCCGGCCATGGTGTCCATGCCTTGGATATCACCGCCGTCCATGCCCGTCATGCCTTGCGTGGCACTGTGATCCATACCCGCCATATCACTGCCCATGCTGCCGTGATCCATCCCGCCCATCCCCATGTCATCCATGGTCACCAGCGGTCGCGGATCCAGCGGTGGTACCGGCGCCGACAACCCGGCCTTCGCCGCAAGGGTGCCGCGGGCATAACCCGTTCGATCCATCGACTGGGCGAACAGGGTGTAGGCGTCCTGGGTAGGCTCGACGATCACATCAAACGTCTCCGCCACCGCGATACGGAATTCGTCGACGCTCACCGGTTTGACGTGTTGGCCATCCGCCGCGACCACGGTCATTTTCAGGCCGGGGATGCGCACGTCGAAGTAGGTCATGGACGAGCCGTTGATGAAGCGCAGTCGCAGCTTTTCACCGGGGCGGAATACGCCAGTCCAGTTCATGTTTGGCGCCTGGCCGTTCATCAAGTAGGTGTAAGTGGCGCCGCTGACATCCGCCAGATCGGTGGGGTTCATCTTCATCTCGGCCCACATCTTGCGGTCGGCAACCGTCGAACCCCAACCTTTCTCACTGACGTCGTGGATGAAATCGCCCACGGTGCGCTTATGGTAGTTGTAGTAGTCCGATTGTTTCTTGAGTTTGCTCATCAGGTCGACGGCATCTTCGTCGGTCCAGTCGGTGAGCATCACCACGTAGTCGCGGTCGTACTGGAACGGCTCCGGTTCCTTGGCGTCGATTACCAATGGCCCGTAAACCCCGGACTGTTCCTGAAAGCCGGAATGGCTGTGGTACCAGTAAGTGCCGTTCTGCCGGACCTTGAACTGGTAAACGTACATCCCATCTGGCTCGATGCCGTGAAAGCTCAGGCCCGGCACGCCGTCCATGTTGGCGGGCAGCAAGATGCCGTGCCAGTGAATCGAGGTACTGTCCTTGAGTTTGTTTTTCACCCGCAGCGTGACGGTGTCGCCCTCACGCCAGCGCAGCAGGGGGCCGGGAATACCGCCGTTGATGGTCATCGCTGTGCGAGGGTTGCCGGTGATGTTGACCGGGGTTTCGCCGATGAACAGGTCGAAGTCGGTACCGGCCAGCACGTTCGGTTCGCCGGGGCTGGTGACCGCCCAGACAGGCGTGCGCCACAGCCCGAGGCCAGCAAGAACCCCGCCAGCGGCGAGGCCCTTCACGAAAGTGCGTCTTGAGGTGTTGGAATGCATGCCGTTTTTCCCGTCCATCAGCCTGATGAAGTCCTCAAGCCCATCCTGAACGGAGGGAGGAGAACTTAATGAGGTGGAGGCTAACGGGCGGCGCCTTTCAGCAGGCTGAGGCGAAGATTACAGTTTTGACAGTTTCACGCTGTATTTAGTGACTTCTGTTCGGCTTGGACGAGTCCGCCACGGTGGCATTACCGCAATTGATATACGAAGAAGACTTCAACCAGCGCTGATCCGGATAGTAGGAAAACAACAACTGGCCATCCTTCATCGAGTCGATCAGCTGATGCGCAATTGCAGGCCTCACCGCCGGGCAGCCCAGGCTTCTGCCGATCCGGCCATTCGCTCGCGCCAGGTCCGGGCTGACATACGGCGCGCCATGAATAACGATCGCCCGCTCGAAAGCGTTGTCGTTGAAACCCGGCTCCAGACCTTCCATGCGCAACGAATAGCCGTTCTGCCCGACATAGCTGGACTGGGTTCGGTACAAACCCAGACTGGTAGCGAAGCTGGCATTGCGGTTGGAGAACAGACGGGCCATGTTTTCGCCGCTGTTGCGACCGTGGGCGACCAGTTCATGGAACAACAATTTGCGTTGTTTAAGGTCGAATACCCAAAGACGCTGCGCGGTCGAGGGCAGGGAATAATCGATGACTGCTAGTCTTTGAGCCGGAGCTGTACTTTGGGCACGGCTGCATTGGGAAGCGCGTACGGCCAGGGCAATCACCTTGGCGTTGGCATTGGGGGCCGCTTTGATCAGCGCGGCTTCAAGCGAATCGGCGTAGGCTGCCGGTAATGTACACGCGGTCAGCAACAGGGCCGTCATTAAAAAGCCGAAGCGGTCTAGGGCCATATGCAAGTCTCATCTGATTGTTTCGAGTCTAGCAGCGCGCACGACGCTAGCCGGTTGAAAATGGGAGATTAAGGATTATCCATGGGGCAGTTAACAAGGTTATTCGTCATAAGCCGCATATTTTTTATGGGCTTTCTGATAAGCGGCATGGCAATTGCGGAAACTTCGCCGATTGAGCCGCCATCTCCCGTTAGCGTGGTCGAGGATGCCGCGCCTGGCGATTACGTCGGTCAGGCGATTCAGTCGGCGCTGGCGCCATTGAGTTCAGCATTTCCCCCGTTGCTCACCTCACCGCGTCATCAACGGGTCGACGTTAACCGAGCGGTAATGGATTTCTATAGCCATCGTGGTTATCGCGCCGCTTGGACTGACGATGACGATGTCGTCCAGTTATTGAAAAGCCTGAGCGAAACCGAGATCGATGGGCTGGACCCTGAGGATTTTCGAATTGCCGAACTGGTCACGGCCAGAAACTCGATGCAGGCAACCGCGCCCACCCCCGGGCAGCGGGCAGCTTTTGATATCTCGGCGACCCAGACGTTTATCTCGGCGCTGCTGCAGTTGCGGCGCGGCAAGGTCGACCCTTCGCGGCTGGACATCCATTGGAATTTCGACCCGCTCGGCATCGACCCTCGGGAGGACGTTAATCTTTTCTTCGCCGCCCTCGACAGCCATGACGTCGGGCGCGCGTTCGCCCAGGCACCACCACAAGAAGCGATTTATGGCACGTTGCGACAGGGCCTGGCGCAACTGCGCAGGGTTCGCGACAGTGGCGGCTGGCCGAAGATTCCGCAAGGGCAGACCCTCAGGCCCGGCATGGACGACGCCTCGGTTGCGCAGTTGCGAGCCCGTTTGGTGGCGGGGGGGTATCTGACCGCGAAAATGAACGCGCGCTCCGACTATGACGACACCGTCATGGCGGCGGTGAAGAAGTATCAGGCCGAGCAATACCTCGGGGCGGATGGTGTGGCGGGGCCGGCGACACTCGCGGCGCTGAATGTGCCGGTCGAGGCTCGAATCGACCAGGTCCGTGTGAACATGGAGCGGGCGCGGTGGCTGCTGTACAAACTCCAAGGCACCTTTGTCATCGTCGACATCGCCGGGTACAAGGTTTCGTTCTATCGCGATGGCAACCTGATATGGCGCTCACGGGTGCAGGTGGGTAAACCGTATCGCAGCACGCCGATTTTTCAATCCGAGATCACCTACATCACGTTCAACCCGACCTGGACCGTGCCGCCGACCATTCTGGTCAAGGACATGCTGCCGAAGATTCGCAACAATCCCGGTTACCTTGATGCAAACCGCATTCGTGTGATTGATCGAGAAGGCAATGTGCTCGACCCGTTTACCGTGGATTGGGACAACCCGCGTGGCCTTACGCTACGTCAGGATGCAGGGTCGGATAACTCGCTGGGGCAGGTGGTCATTCGCTTTCCCAATGACTATGCGATTTATCTGCACGACACACCGCATCGCGAGTTGTTTGCGCAATCCAATCGCGCGACCAGTTCCGGCTGTATTCGGGTAGAAAACCCGCTGCAATTAGTGGAGCTGTTGTTCAATGACCCGGTTCGCTGGGACAGCGCCGGGATTCAAAAGCAGTTAGCCAACGGCAAGACAGAGAACATCAGGCTCCCCGTGAAAGTGCCGGTGCTGTTGGCCTATTGGACGGTAGACCTGAGTCTTGACGGGCGAGTGACGTTCAAACCCGATGTGTATGGGTACGATAAGCCGGTGTTGCGGGCGCTGAATCTGCCGTCGGAACGGCCAACGCTGGACGGGAGGCGACCGGCGCCTCCCTCGATGGCGGTGGGGCAGAACAAGCTTTAAAGCCCCAGCCCTTCTTGCACCGCCAGAAGCAAGTTGTGTTCGGTCAGTGCGATCGCATCCGGTTGTTGTCCGGATTGCTCGATCGCCTGAAGCCACCAATGCGTCTCGCCGTGTTCGTCCACGGTTCGCAACAGTGCGAGTTCTTTCCCTATCGAATGGATCTCGATCCGCCCGGCACCGTCGGCGGTGAAGCGAGCGACAGGGTCGAAGGTGATGCTGTGGTGGTTGCCTTCGATCAGCAGTTGGTCGATGGCGTAATCGTAACTCGCCCCGTCCGGAGCCCTCTCGAACACGTGAGTGGAATTGCGTCGCAGCTTCAGACCCACTTCGATCAGTGGCTGCAGCCAGGCTTCAATCTGGTGATACAGCTCGTAGACCTGGGCGGGCCAGCTGTCGATGGCCTGATCGGCGATGGTCGCGTCGGTACTGGTTGGCCGGGATTGTTTCAGCTTCTCGGCGAGTTCGTCTGCTTTACTCATTTCGATTTCCTGTCGTGATGTCAGTTAATCGTAGCTCCTTCAAGGTAACGCGGTTTTGCCTTGCGTCATGTGATTGAAGCACCCGCGGTCTTGAAGAAAATGGGCGGACCAGCAGGAGCCAGGCTTGCCGCACCGCTGGCTCCTGCGAAAAGCGGTTTACCTCGCTGATTGGCCTTGCTGTACGGGCAACCCCAGCGCCACCAGTTCCTCGCGCAATTGTTCCGGGCTGAAGAACTGGACCGCATGAAATCCCTCCCGGCGTGCTCCTGCAATATTAGGCGCGTGATCATCGATGAACACCGCGCGGCGGCTATCAACGTCAAACCGCGACAGCAGTAACTGAAAAATCTCCGGCGAAGGCTTGATTATCCCCTCGGCACCCGACACCAGAATGCCTTCGAATCGCTGCAAGAACTCAAAGCGTTCAAGGGCGATCGGAAAGGTTTCGGCGGACCAGTTGGTCAGAGCCAATAACCGCACGCCTTTGGCATGCAGTTCATCGAGGATGTGTACCGTCTCCTCTATGGCACCATCGAGCATTTCTTCCCAGCGCTCGCGGTAGGCGCGAATCAATGCTTCCTGGGACGGATGTCGGGCGATGGCTTCCTCAATCGCCTCCTGCCAGGTTCTGCCTTGGTCCTGTTGTTCGTTCCAGGCGGTGTGGCAGACGTCTGACAGGAATGTTTCCATGGCCTCCAGGTCTTCACCGAACAACTTTCGGTAAAGGTTTCTGGGGTTCCAGCGGATAAGGACATTACCGAGATCGAACACAACGGTATCAATGGGAGCGGGGTGATGCGCAGCGCTCATGTTTTTCCTCCATGGGTAAACGGTCGGGGCAGGCGCGGTAGCCGATATCGAAGCGTTCGATAGGCTCCTGAGGTTTTTCATCCTAGCAGAGAGGGGTTTCGTATTTCGCTCGCGCGGGCCAATCGGTCTCTGTAAAACAGGCGCAATTGCCCCGCACAACCCCGTAGAGTAAGCTCACAAAGAATAAGGGTTTTGGGCCTCTGCCCATGCCTTACCCTTTCAGGACTCGCTTTTGCCTATCCCCATTCCCGATCAGCACCCCGCGCCCGAGGGTGCCTTGAGGCGGCTGCCTCTGCTCAAGGCTGCGGTGCTGTTTATTGCGGCCGTGTGCCTCTGTCTTTGTGGGCTGCTTTACCTGCAACTGGAGCAGTCGCGCCGTCACGATCTGGCGTTGGCCGAGGTGTCTTCGTCAAACCTGACCCGGGCCATGGCGCAGCAGGCCGAAGACACCTTCATGAAAGCCGATCTGGTGCTGACCAGTCTGGTGGACTGGATTCAGGCGGAGGGTTTCGACGCTGTCCAGACGCCACGTTTGCAGAAAACTTTCGCGCGGCGGGTGCAGACGCTGCATCAATTGCACGGGATATTTCTGTTCGACAAGCAGGGGCAATGGGTCGTGACGTCGTTCGAAAACCTGCCCCGTGGTCCTGGTGTCGCGGACCGTGACTATTTCAGGTTTCACCAGCAAAACGCGTCGTCCCTGGCGCACATCGGCCCGGCGATTCGCAGTCGGGAAAATGGCGAATGGATCATTCCGGTTTCCAGGCGAGTCAACGACCAGAACGGCAATTTCCAGGGTGTGTTGTTGGCCGGGATCAAAATGTCGTACTTCGATCAGTTCTTCAAAAGCTTCAGCATCGATAACAACGGCGCAATGTTTTTGGCTCTGACTGATGGAACACTGCTGGCGCGACGGCCGTTTGTGGAATCGCAGATCGGCACGTCATTGGCTCAGGGCGAGATTTTTCAAAAACTCCTGCCCCGCGCGACATCCGGCAACGCCATGATCGACTCGGTGGTGGATGGCATCGTTCGGTTGTATGGCTACCGACAACTCGATGCCTATCCGGTGGTGGTCGCGGCGGCATCTTCCAAAGACGCGATCTTAAAAGACTGGTACGACACGGCGATTCGATCCAGTGTGATCGTCGCTCTGGTCGTCCTCGGCGTGGGGTTGTTCGGTTGGGTGTTCATTCATCAGGTGCGCGCGGGCGAGCGCATCGAGGCGGATTTGCGCAAGGCGCAGAAAACCCTGGAATTGATCGCCACCCACGACAGCCTGACCGGGTTGGCCAATCGTCGATTGTTCGAGCGGGCGCTGGAGATGGAGTTCGGGCGCGGTGCCCGTCAGTCGAGTCCGCTGAGCCTGGTCATGCTCGATATCGATTATTTCAAGCGCTATAACGACGCCTACGGTCATGTGGCGGGGGACCATTGCCTGGCCGAAGTGGCGCGGGCACTCAAGAGTTGCTGTCACCGCAATGCCGATCTGGCAGTGCGCTACGGCGGTGAAGAGTTTGCGGTGTTGCTGCCGGACACCGACATCCATGGTGCGCTGACGATCGCCGAGCAGATCCGCCGCAGCGTCATGGACAAGAACATCATCCACAGCGGCTCACCCACGGGCTACGTGACGGTCAGCCTTGGCTGTTACTCGTTTGTGCCGACAGGGCATGACAGCACCGAAATGTTGATCAAGCGCGCAGATGCGGCGTTGTACCAGGCCAAGCATTCGGGGCGAAATCGTTCGGCGGTGTTGTCCATGGAAGGCGGCATCGAGGCACTGATGCGCTCAGACCGCTAGTGTCATGGATTGCTTTTATGCGTCGAACTGCCCGTCCCACCGCCAGCACCGCCGGTGCCACCACCGGCAGACCCGGTTCCACCTCCAGCACCCGAGCCGGAACCGCTGGCCCCGCCATCGGTGCCCGTGCCGCTTCCATGGGTGTCCGAACTGGTCCCGCCCGCAGGCGAGCCGGGGGTATTGTCGGGTGGAAACGTCGAGCTGCTGATGCCGCCCGACTGAGTGCCGGTGGCCTCCGCTCCATCTCCGGACGCCGCAAAGATGTTTGCAGATGCCGTGACTACTAACCCGGCCAATAACAGTGAGGTCATTCTGATATTCATCAGGGTTACGTCTCCATACAATGAGCCGTTGTCTGATATTGGTGCGATGGCGGGGCGGTTGGTGCCGGTTGGATGACAAGTGGTGGGACGGGATGGCAATGAGCCTGGGTTTTTCAAGTGTGGCAATGACTTGCGTATTCAGGAGCGGTGACCGAGCATGGCTGCTATGGTCTGTGGAGAGCCTGGCTGTCATGACGACAGACCAGACCCCGCCGGCCTCACCCGATAAGGCGACCGATCGACAGGATCAAGTGCATGGATTTGACTGCCATTACCACCGCGGCACCTGCGCGTCATACACCGATTACCCGCAACCTGATGTTCGTCATCGGCCTGCTGTTTGTAGTTGGGGTGTTGATCGCGCTGATGGCCCTGTTCAGCATTGCCGCACGGCTCGATGCTCAGGATCTGAGCAAAACCACGTTCTACACGCAACGCGCACTTGAGAACCGCATCACCGCCTCGAAAAACTACATCGCCAGCTACGCCAATTGGACGACCGCCTACGACCACCTGAACGACAAAGTCGATGTGCAGTGGGCCTACGTCGATCAGAACGTGGGTAAAACTCTGTTCACTATCGATCACTACGATGGCGTTTTCGTGATCGATCGTCAGCGAACCAAATACGCCATAGTGCGCGGGCTTCAGGTGCAGGGCGAAGCGACGGCCTATCTGTCGACGTCGATGGCGAGCCTCATCGAGGAGGTTCAGAGCCAGGAGAGCCTCATCGAGCCTGTCAGCCGGTACACCTTGTTCGAAGGCAAACCGGCGCTGTTGACGGCGGCCGCGATCGTGCCCAATGACGAACGCCCGGCGGTCGATCCCAAGAGCACCTCAGTGCTGATATATGTCGATCAATTGAACCCTGAAAAGCTCAATACCTTGAGTGCCGATTACGGGTTGAATAATTTGAGCCTGACGGCCGACGACGGCATTGTTCCCGGTCAGCCAGCTGTCGCCCTGACCGGCACCGGTTACAGCCTGGTCTCCCGGCTTGAGCGACCGGGTCGCCAATTGCTCTGGTCGCTGCTGCCGCCGCTGGGCGGAGCGCTGTTGATTCTGGCGTTGTTGACGGCTTACTTCTTTCGTTATGTCCTGCGCACGTCCGGGCATGTGGACGCCAGTTACACCAGTCTCGATTTGTCGAATCAGGCGCTGGAGGCCAGTGAAGAGCGTTTTCGTGCGGTGGCCGAAGCCGCGTCCGACTGGATCTGGGAAATCGACGACCAGCATTGCATCACCTATCTGTCGGGGCGCTTCAGCACCGTCACGGGATTTTCCGATCAGCAATGGTTGGGGCAGAACATCGGGCAACTGCTCAATTGCGATACCACGCCCTTGTCGCTGTGGCTGAATAAACTCGATGAAGAGCAGGCCGTCAGCCACTTGCGCTGTTCCTATCGCGATCAGTCGGGGCAACAGCGAGTGTGCCGGGTGTCGGCGCGACCGATCCAGCGCAAGGGTGCGGTACTGGGTTTTCGCGGGACGGCCAGCGACATTACCGATGAAGTCGCCGCCCATGCGCAGATCCAGCATCTGTCGATGCACGACGCACTGACTGGCTTGCCGAACCGCAACAAGCTGGCGCGCTACCTCGAAGATGCGCTGGCGCTGAAAGAGCAGTCGGCGGCGTTGACGCTGTTGATGATCGACCTGGATAACTTCAAGCCGATCAACGATTCCCTCGGCCACCCAGCCGGCGATGCGGTATTGCTGGAAGTGGCGATTCGTTTGCGCGAGTGCACGCGAGACATCGATCTGGTTGCCCGATTGGGTGGCGACGAGTTCGTGCTGGTGCTCCACGGCATGGACAGCCACGCGGAAATCGACCGGTTTTGCGAGCGCTTGCTCGACAGCCTGCATCAACCAATCCATTACGATCACCACACGCTGCACATTGGCGCGAGCATCGGTATCGCGCTGAGTCGGCGCCAGGGGCATCTTCCGGAGGAGCTGATTCGCTGCGCCGATATCGCGTTGTATCAGGCCAAGTCCAATGGCAAGAAGACCTGGTGCTACTTTGCGCCGCACATGAACGATCAGATCCAGCACCGCCGACAACTGGAAAGCGACCTGCGTCAGGCGATCAAGAACAACGAATTCGTGATGCATTACCAGCCGCGTTATCACGTCGACGGCAAACAGATCGTCTCGGTCGAAGCGCTGCTGCGCTGGCAGCATCCGGTGCAAGGCTTGTTGAACCCCGACGCGTTTATTCCACTGGCCGAGCAGACTGATCTGATCGTGCCATTAGGGCGCTGGGTGTTGCGCGAAGCGTGCGAGACGGCCTTGACCTGGCCCGGTGCGATGATGGTGTCGGTCAACTTGTCGCCGGTGCAGTTTGCCCGTAGCGATGTGATCGAGGATGTCCGGGAGGCGTTGATCCAGAGCCGATTGCCCGCCAGTCGACTGGAACTGGAGATCACTGAAAACGTGATGCTCATCGACGTCGATGGCGCCTTGGCGACCATGAATGCGCTCAAGGAGTTGGGCGTACGACTGAACATGGACGACTTCGGCACTGGTTATTCTTCGCTGGGTTACCTGCGCACGTATCCGTTCGACGGGATCAAGATCGACAAGCGCTTCATTGCGTCCATGAGCAGCGGCAGCAATGACCGCGCCGTGGTGCAGGCGATCATCAATCTGGGCAAGGCCATGGGCCTGACCGTCACCGCAGAGGGTGTCGAGACGCTGGAGCAACTGGACTTCCTGATCTCGGACCAGTGCCATGAAGTGCAGGGGTTCTACCTCAGTCGACCGGTGGACAAGTATGCTCTGCTGCCGTTGCTCAAGGCATCAAGGGATGATTTTCCGCCGCAGGGCACGCACCTTTAGTCGCCTGTTTCGTGCGCCACGGCAACTGCCGTGACGCACCCCGGTCACAACTGGATACCGCCCAATCCGTTGCGAGCGTCGGATCATGAAGAACCTGAAAATCGCCACCTTCAACGTCAACGGCATGCGCGCCCGCTTGCCGAATCTACTGGCCTGGCTTGCACGGGAGCAGCCAGACATCGCCTGTTTGCAAGAACTCAAATCGGTCGACGGCGCATTCCCCGTCGCGGAACTGGAGGCGGCCGGGTATGGCGCTGTCTGGCACGGCCAGGTGTCGTGGAACGGGGTGGCGATTCTGGCGCGCGATGCGCAACCATTGGAGAGCCGGCGCGGTTTGCCGGGTGATGACAGCGATACCCATAGCCGCTACGTGGAAGCTGCCGTGCATGGGGTTCTGGTGGGTTGTCTGTACCTGCCCAATGGCAATCCGCAGCCGGGACCGAAGTTCGATTACAAACTGGCGTGGTTCGAGCGGCTGATCTCGCACGCCAAAGACCTGCAGAGCAGCGACCATCCGGTGGTGCTGGCCGGCGATTACAACGTGGTGCCCACTGATCTGGACATCTACAACCCGCGCTCCTGGCTCAAGGACGCGCTGCTGCAACCCGAGAGTCGTGCGTGTTATCAGCGGTTGCTGGATCAGGGTTGGACCGATTCCCTGCGTCATCTGTATCCAGAGGAGCGGATCTACACCTTCTGGGATTATTTCCGTCAGCACTGGCAGAAAAACTCGGGGTTGCGCATCGATCATCTGCTGCTCAACCCGGCACTGAGTCCTTACCTGCAAGAGGCCGGCGTCGATGCCTGGGTTCGCAACGAACCTCATGCCAGCGATCATGCGCCGACATGGATTCGATTGGGTTCGCGCAAGCGTCGATAGTCTTGGCGTGTACGGCGATTGGCTAAATCAATTGTCAGTCCGACGGTGTTTTCCCTTATACATGGCGCCCATCGGCGGAGCGATCCGCGGACCTCTGCATAAAGGATTGAGCGATGAGCGAGACACGACTGACAAATCTTGCGCTGTACCTGCAGCGCTTGGGCTTCGATACGCCCCCGGCACCGACCCTGAAAACCCTGCGCCAACTGCAACTGCGCCACACGGGTTCCTTCCCGTTCGAAAACCTCACCACGTTATTGGGCGAACCGGTGCTCATCGATCTGCCGTCCATAGAGCAGAAAGTCCTGCACGACGGTCGTGGTGGCTACTGCTATGAGCTCAACAACCTGTTCCTGGCCTTGCTTCAGGCACTGGGCTTCGACGCACGTGGCATCACCGGTCGCGTGGTCATGGGTCAGCCCGAAGACGCATGGACCGCCCGAACGCACCGCTTGAGTCTGGTAACCCTCGACGGCGTGCGCTACATCACTGACGTCGGCTTCGGCGGCATGGTGCCCACCGCACCGCTGATGCTGGATACCGAAGCCGAGCAGTTCACCCCTCACGAACCCTATCGCATCGAACCGCACGCCGACGGCTATACCCTGCGTGCCAACGTCGGCGGTGAATGGCGGGCGATATACATTTTCGATCTGCAACGTCAGGAAGACATCGATTACACCCTCGGCAACTGGTACGTCTCGACCCATCCCGAATCGTCCTTCGTGAAACAACTGATGGTGGCGCGGACGGGGGAGGGATGGCGACGCACATTGATTAACGGCAGCTTTACCATTCATCGCATGGGCAGTGAGAGCGAACGGCGGGAGGTAGCGGATGTGGATGAGTTGATCGGGTTACTGGAAAGTGAATTCGGGATTCGAGTGCCGGCGCAGGAAGTGTTGAAACGGGTGCTTGATCGGTTGATTGAGCCTGTGTCGCAGGTAAATTAAGCGCCACGCACAGGGGCGGATTTGATCAATTCGCCCCTTTTGCTTTTGGTCGGTGTTGTGTCTAGGAACGAACTTCAAGCTCCATCACATGCTGGATTTCGCTGAGGGCCTCTGACAATTTTTTCTCCAGGCTTTTCAGCTCGGAGGCAGTGATGCCTTTTTTGAAATGCCCGACATTTGCCACAGCAGTGTTCTGATCGGGCTTCGCCATTTTGCCTTTATCGCTGAGCAAGGCCTGACGCAAGGTATTGTTGATCACTGTCTGGTAGCCATACCCCTCGCTTTCTGCCGACGCACGCGCTGCCTCTATGACGACATCATCGAGCATGATGGTGATTCGGGTCTTGCCTTTGCTGGAGGCAACCGCTCCACGCTTGGCGTTGCTGAAGTCGTATTCATCTTTCATCGGTCAAGCCTCCATATAGTGGCGACGCTCGTTTTTGGTGGCGATGCGCGCGGAAATGATTCGCACGAAATTCGGGTCGCGGTAGGTGTATGCAACGACCAGCAGTCGACCTTTGGCATCCAGCCCGATGATGATCCATCGCGTGGTCCTGAAGCGTCAGCGCTCGTTCGTCATAAAACACGGGTTCTGTCTCTGCGAGGCTGACGCCTTGATGCTTTAGTTTGTTGGCCGCGTTCTTTGCCTTGTGGTACTGAATTTCGAATGACTTCATTATGCATACTTTATATGTATAAGCGAGAGGCGGCCGTACCGGCGGTCGCTTGGAAAGCAAAAGATTAGCGGTGGGGAGGGAAAGGGGGAGGAAGGATGTATTTCAAGAGTTTTTTAGACTGGGGGCTCTACGGCTAAAGGGCGGTGTGAACATCTGTCCATAATCTGACCGGCTGGTTGTATACAACTCTATAGACATTTGTCCTGACTATTGAATACAGTGTGCGCACAACAAAAACCAGGGAACCCCCCAACCATGAAAACGCCCCATGTTTCACAACAACGGCCCGAGGATGAGAATCTCGGGATCGGCGCGAATATGGCTTACGGCCTGCAACACGTTCTGACCATGTATGGCGGTATCGTCGCGGTGCCTTTGATCATCGGCCAAGCGGCCGGGCTCTCGCCGGCGGACATCGGTTTGTTGATTGCTGCTTCATTGTTTGCAGGGGGGCTGGCGACGTTGCTGCAGACCCTGGGTTTACCGTTTTTCGGTTGTCAGTTACCGCTGGTGCAGGGTGTGTCGTTCTCCGGCGTTGCGACCATGGTGGCGATTGTCAGCAGTGGTGGGGAGGGCGGCTTTCAGTCGATTCTCGGGGCGGTGATTGCCGCGTCGCTGATCGGCTTGCTGATCACGCCGGTGTTCTCGCGAATTACCAAGTTCTTTCCGCCGCTGGTGACGGGCATTGTGATCACCACCATCGGCCTGACGCTGATGCCAGTGGCCGCGCGCTGGGCCATGGGTGGCAACAGCCATGCCCCGGATTTCGGCAGCATGGCGAACATTGGCCTGGCGGCGGTGACGCTGGTGCTGGTACTGCTGTTGAGCAAAATCGGCAGTGCGACCATCTCCCGTTTGTCGATCCTCTTGGCGATGGTCATCGGCACAGTCATTGCCGTGTTCCTCGGCATGGCGGATTTCTCGTCCGTCACCCAAGGCCCGATGTTCGGCTTCCCGACACCGTTTCATTTCGGCATGCCGACGTTCCACTTCGCCGCGATCCTGTCGATGTGCATCGTGATCATGGTGACCCTGGTGGAAACCTCCGCCGACATTCTGGCCGTCGGTGAAATCATCGGCACCAAAGTCGACTCCAAACGCCTGGGCAACGGCCTGCGGGCCGACATGCTGTCGAGCATGGTCGCGCCAATCTTCGGCTCCTTCACTCAGAGCGCCTTCGCCCAGAACGTCGGGCTGGTGGCGGTAACCGGGATCAAGAGCCGTTTCGTGGTGGCCACCGGCGGCGTGTTCCTGGTGGTGCTCGGATTGCTGCCCTTCATGGGCCGGGTCATCGCCGCCGTGCCAACCTCCGTCCTCGGCGGCGCCGGCATCGTGCTGTTCGGCACCGTGGCGGCCAGCGGCATTCGGACCCTGTCCAAGGTCGACTACCGCAACAACGTCAATCTGATCATCGTCGCCACCTCCATCGGCTTCGGCATGATCCCCATCGCCGCACCGAACTTCTACGACCACTTCCCCAGCTGGTTCGCGACAATCTTCCACTCGGGCATCAGCTCCTCGGCGATCATGGCCATCGTGCTGAACCTGACCTTCAACCACCTCACTGCCGGCAATTCGGATCAACAATCGGTGTTTGCGGCCGGTACCGAGCGGGTCTTGCGTTATCAGGACCTGGCGGCATTGCGGGAAGGGGATTACTTCAGCGAAGGCAAGCTGCGTGACTGCGACGGGAATGAGATTCCGGTGGTGGAGGCAGAGCATGGGCATGCAGAGCCGCGGGCGGCGCATGCGAAAAGCAGTGAGCATGTCTGACGGCGGTACCCGGTAAAAAAGCAGGTAGATCAAAGATCGCAGCCTGCGGCAGCTCCTACAGGGATTCGTGTGCGATGCGATCCCCTGTAGGAGCTGCCGCAGGCTGCGATCTTTCGACTTTATGGCGAGCAGAAAAAAAGCCCCTGAACCTTTCGATTCAGGGGCTTTTCGATTTTGCTGTCTGGCTCCACGACCTGGACTCGAACCAGGGACCCAGTGATTAACAGTCACTTGCTCTACCAACTGAGCTATCGCGGAATGTCGTCTATGTTACTGATTCAAAAAGAGAAGTCAAGCCTCTGTTGGCAGTTTGATGTTTTCATCGGATCAGAGGGGGTTATCGGCCATTGGCGGTTACCAGAATCGCGGTAGAGGTCTACCATGGTCGCCCGGAAGTGGTGACACGCGCTGCCGGCCCTCAGCCGAAAAGGTATGCGCCATGAATCACCCAGCCCTCACACCTCAAAACAGCGGGGTGTTCGCATGAGCATCGCTCAGATCAGCCTGCCCAAAGGCGTTGGCCCGCACGCCGAGAAACTGTTCGACGCGATCACTCAAGCCAGCAGCGCTGACGAATTGAATCGTGCAGGCGGCAAGGCCGAAGGTTTTGTTTTGGGCCTGGAAAGTACCAAGGCAATCAAAAGCCAGGTGGCCGAGTCGCTTTATGTGGCCTATGACGACGCGGCCAGCCAGCGTGCAACCGAACTGGCCTAACCGCCGAAGGTAATGGTGCCGAGCATCAGCTTGGCGTACAGCATCGTGGCGGTCAGTTGCACCAGCCACAACGCCAGGCCGCCAAGGAACACGCCCGCAGCCACTTGCAGCACCAGGTTATTACCGCGTTTGGCCGAGGAGCGGGGCACAAAGTGGTCCAGCTCGTCGCGGTCGGCGCGTAGGTCATCGTTTTTCATGTGGGTTCTCAAGAATTCTCGGGTGTACTCATAACCTGTGGGAGCTGGGCTTACCCGCGAAGGCGGCGGCACATCCAGCATCAATGTGACAGATAGACCGCTTTCGCGAGCAAGCCCGCTCCCACATTTTTGATCTGCGTGCAGTCTAGAGCGACCGGTCGCCGAACTGGGAGTTATCAAAGACAAATAAAAAACGGGAAGCCATATGGCTTCCCGTTTTCAATCACGCGACGACTCAGATCACCTGAACGATGGCCTTGGTCACGGCGTCGATGTTGCTCTGGTTCAGCGCGGCAACGCAGATGCGGCCAGTGTCCAGGGCGTAGATGCCGAACTCGCTGCGCAGACGGGTCACTTGCTCAACCGTCAGGCCGGAGTAGGAGAACATGCCGCGCTGGCGACCGACGAAGCTGAAATCGCGCTGTGGAGCGTTTTTCGCCAGCAGGTCGACCATCTGGGTGCGCATGCCGCGAATCCGCAGGCGCATTTCTGCCAGTTCCTCTTCCCACTGAGCGCGCAGTACCGGGCTGTTCAGCACGGCGGCGACGATGCTTGCACCGTGGGTCGGCGGGTTGGAGTAGTTGGTGCGGATCACGCGTTTGACTTGCGACAGCACGCGCGCGCTTTCTTCTTTCGATTCGCTGACGATCGACAGGGCGCCAACGCGCTCGCCGTACAGCGAGAAAGATTTAGAGAACGAGCTGGAAACGAAGAAGGTCAGGTCCGATTCGGCGAACAGGCGCACGGCCGCGGCGTCTTCATCGATACCGTCGCCAAAGCCCTGGTAAGCCATGTCGAGGAATGGCACGTGACCTTTGGCCTTGACCACTTCCAGCACGTTTTTCCAATCCGCCGGGCTCAGGTCGACGCCGGTCGGGTTGTGGCAGCAAGCGTGCAGCACGACGATGGAGCCGGACGGCAGGGCGTTCAGGTCTTCCAGCAAACCGGCGCGGTTAACGTCGTGGGTCGCGGCGTCGTAGTAGCGATAGTTCTGCACCGGGAAACCGGCGGTTTCGAACAGCGCGCGGTGGTTTTCCCAGCTCGGGTCGCTGATCGCCACGACGGCGTTCGGCAGCAGTTGCTTGAGGAAGTCGGCACCGATTTTCAGTGCGCCGGTACCGCCGACGGCTTGGGTGGTGATAACCCGGCCAGCGGCGATCAGTGGCGAATCATTGCCGAACAGCAGTTTCTGCACAGCCTGGTCGTAGGCGGCGATGCCGTCGATCGGCAAGTAACCACGGGAAACGTGTTGAGCGGCGCGAATCGTCTCGGCTTCGACAACGGCGCGCAGGAGTGGAATTCGCCCCTCCTCGTCGCAGTAAACACCGACCCCCAGATTGACCTTGTTGGTACGGGTATCGGCATTGAATGCTTCGTTGAGGCCCAGGATTGGATCGCGTGGTGCCATTTCGACAGCGGAGAACAGGCTCATTATTGCGGCGGCTCTGAATGGAGTGTGGAGGGACGTGTCGCGCTCCAGCCGAATGCACTAGAGCGGTGCACAAACGGGGAGCTAGTATAGAGGCCATCAACGATTGATGGCGACAGGCGATTCGGCTTTTACGGTAAGTTTTTCCAATTATTTTTCGATCGTTGATCGAGTGATGTCGTCAAAGGATTTGTCCGATGTAGGACGTTTGCCTTGAAAGCGATGGTAATCGGCTCCACATTGAGCACAATCCAGTTTTTTCCTCGGGCGACATCGGTCGTTTGCGGTCTTTTTCGTTGCTGTCCGGTTTGACCGGACAGGCACGAATCCAGAGGTATGTATGTCTGAATTCCAGCTAGTCACCCGCTTCGAGCCCGCCGGCGATCAGCCGGAAGCCATCCGCCTGATGGTCGAGGGCATTGAGGCCGGGCTGGCGCACCAGACGTTGCTCGGTGTGACCGGCTCGGGCAAGACCTTCAGCATCGCCAACGTGATCGCCCAGATACAGCGCCCGACGCTGGTGCTGGCGCCCAACAAGACGCTGGCCGCGCAGTTGTATGGCGAATTCAAGGCGTTCTTCCCGAACAACGCTGTTGAATACTTCGTGTCCTATTACGACTACTACCAGCCCGAAGCCTATGTGCCGTCATCCGACACCTTCATCGAGAAGGATGCCTCGATCAACGACCATATCGAGCAGATGCGCCTGTCCGCGACCAAGGCGTTGCTGGAGCGCAAGGACGCGATCATCGTCACCACGGTGTCCTGCATCTACGGTCTGGGCAGTCCGGAAACCTATTTGAAGATGGTGTTGCACGTCGATCGCGGCGACAAGCTCGACCAGCGTGCGCTGCTGCGTCGCCTGGCCGACCTGCAATACACCCGCAACGACATGGATTTCGCCCGGGCGACCTTCCGGGTGCGCGGCGACGTGATTGATATCCACCCGGCGGAATCCGATTTCGAAGCGATCCGCATCGAGCTGTTCGATGACGAAGTGGAAAGCCTGTCCGCCTTCGACCCGCTGACCGGTGAGGTCATTCGCAAACTGCCGCGTTTCACCTTCTATCCGAAGAGCCACTACGTGACGCCACGGGAAACCCTGCTGGAGGCCACCGAAGGGATCAAGATCGAATTGCAGGAGCGCCTGGAATACCTGCGCTCCAACAACAAACTGGTGGAAGCCCAGCGACTGGAGCAACGCACCCGTTTCGACCTGGAGATGATCCTCGAGCTGGGCTACTGCAACGGCATCGAAAACTACTCGCGCTACCTGTCGGGTCGTGAGTCCGGCCAGGCGCCACCTACTTTGTTCGACTACCTGCCGGCGGACGCCTTGCTGGTGATCGACGAATCCCACGTCAGCGTGCCGCAAGTCGGCGCCATGTATAAAGGTGACCGTTCCCGAAAAGAGACGTTGGTCGAATACGGCTTCCGTCTGCCGTCGGCGCTGGACAACCGGCCGATGCGTTTTGACGAGTTCGAAAACATCAGTCCCCAAACGATTTTTGTCTCGGCCACGCCGGGCAATTACGAGGCGGAACATGCCGGTCGAGTGGTCGAGCAATTGGTGCGACCCACTGGCCTGGTGGACCCGCAAATCGAAATCCGTCCGGCGTTGACTCAGGTCGACGACCTGCTTTCGGAAATCACCAAGCGCGTGGCCCTGGAAGAGCGGGTGCTGGTGACCACGTTGACCAAGCGTATGTCCGAAGACTTGACCGATTACTTGGCCGACCACGGCGTGCGCGTTCGGTATTTGCACTCGGATATCGACACCGTGGAGCGGGTCGAAATTATCCGTGACTTGCGTCTCGGCGTCTTCGATGTGCTGGTGGGGATCAACCTTCTGCGTGAAGGCCTGGACATGCCGGAAGTCTCGCTGGTGGCGATTCTCGATGCCGACAAGGAAGGTTTCCTGCGTTCCGAGCGCTCGCTGATCCAGACCATCGGCCGGGCGGCGCGCAACCTCAATGGGCGGGCCATTCTGTATGCGGATCGCATCACCGGTTCCATGGAGCGGGCAATCGGCGAGACTGAGCGTCGTCGCGACAAGCAGATTGCCTTCAACCTGGCCAATGGCATCACGCCAAAGGGCGTGTTCAAGGACGTCGCCGACATCATGGAAGGCGCGGTCGTGCCGGGTTCGCGCAGCAAGAAGCGCAAGGGTATGGCCAAGGCCGCCGAGGAAAGTGCCAAGTACGAGGCCGAACTGCGCTCGCCGAGCGAGATCAGCAAACGCATTCGTCAGCTGGAAGAAAAGATGTACCAGCTCGCCCGCGACCTGGAATTCGAAGCTGCGGCACAGCTTCGGGACGAAATCGGCAAGTTGCGGGAGCGGTTGATCGCGGTTTGATCTTTGTGTTGTCTTTGAGGGCCTCTTCGCGAGCAGGCTCGCTCCCACATTTGATCGGGTTGTCCGCACAAACACGGTCTAATGTGGGAGCGAGCCTGCTCGCGATGGCGTCCGGCCGGACGCCAAATCTGTTAGCCAGAGCACTTCCCCACCCTTCAGCTCGCCTCAACTTGCTAGTGCTGTAGAGGTAAATACCCCACTCACTGGAGCCGGGCGGCTATCGCCTGTTACCATTCGCCTCTTGTTTGATCTTCGCTTTTATTCTTTTCGAGACATGCCATGACCACCGTCCGCACTCGCATCGCGCCATCGCCTACCGGGGACCCCCACGTAGGTACCGCTTACATCGCTTTGTTCAACTACTGCTTTGCCAAGCAGCATGGCGGTGAGTTCATCCTGCGGATCGAAGATACCGACCAACTGCGTTCGACCCGCGAGTCCGAACAGCAGATTTACGACGCCCTGCGCTGGTTGGGTATCGACTGGAGCGAAGGCCCGGACGTCGGCGGCCCGCACGGTCCTTACCGTCAGAGCGAGCGCGGCGACATCTATCAGAAGTACTGCCAGCAATTGGTCGACATGGGGCATGCCTTCCCGTGCTTCTGCACGGCCGAAGAGCTGGACCAGATGCGCGCCGAGCAAATGGCGCGTGGCGAAACCCCGCGTTACGACGGCCGTGCGCTGTTGCTCTCCAAGGAAGAAGTCGCGCGCCGCCTGGCCGCTGGCGAGCCACACGTCATCCGCATGAAAGTGCCGACCGAAGGCGTGTGCGTTGTGCCTGACTTGCTGCGTGGCGACGTCGAGATCCCGTGGGATCGCATGGACATGCAAGTGCTGATGAAGACCGACGGCCTGCCGACGTACTTCCTGGCCAACGTGGTCGATGACCACCTGATGGGCATCACTCACGTATTGCGTGGTGAAGAGTGGCTGCCATCGGCGCCGAAACTGATCCTCTTGTACGAATACTTCGGCTGGGAACAACCGCAGCTGTGCTACATGCCGCTGCTGCGTAACCCGGACAAGAGCAAGCTGTCCAAGCGCAAGAACCCGACCTCGGTGACCTTCTACGAGCGTATGGGCTTCATGCCGGAAGCAATGCTCAACTACCTGGGCCGCATGGGCTGGTCGATGCCGGACGAGCGCGAGAAGTTCTCGCTGCAGGAAATGGTCGACAACTTCGACCTTAGCCGCGTCTCCCTCGGCGGGCCGATTTTCGACATCGAGAAGCTGTCGTGGCTCAACGGCCAGTGGCTGCGTGACCTGCCGGTGGAAGAGTTCGCCGCTCGTCTGCAAAAGTGGGCACTGAATCCTGAATACATGATGAAAATCGCACCGCACGTGCAGGGCCGGGTTGAAACCTTCAGCCAGGTCGCACCGCTGGCCGGCTTCTTCTTCGCCGGTGGCGTGAACCCGGACGCCAAGCTGTTCGAGTCCAAGAAGCTCTCGGGCGATCAGGTTCGTCAGTTGATGCAGTTGATTTTGTGGAAGCTGGAAAGCCTGCGTCAGTGGGAAAAGGACAGCATCACCGCGACGATTCAGGCGGTGGTCGAATCCCTGGAGTTGAAGCTGCGTGATGCCATGCCGCTGATGTTCGCCGCGATCACTGGCCAGGCCAGTTCGGTGTCGGTACTCGATGCGATGGAAATCCTCGGTCCGGACCTGACCCGTTTCCGTCTGCGCCAGGCTATCGACCTGCTGGGCGGAGTGTCGAAGAAGGAAAACAAGGAGTGGGAAAAACTGTTGGGCAATATCGCCTAAACGGCGTTTGACTCTGTAGGAGCTGCCGAAGGCTGCGATCTTTTGATCTCGATCTTCGGCGCTTCCCCTGAATTTACGGGGGGAGGGCGGTAAGTGATTGTTATGGCGACAAAAAATTTTGAAAATTGTTAAAAATAAGTTTGACAGCCTTCCGATGCGCCATTAAGATTCGCCCCGTCCTCAGCGATGAGGGGCTATAGCTCAGCTGGGAGAGCGCTTGCATGGCATGCAAGAGGTCGACGGTTCGATCCCGTCTAGCTCCACCAATTTTACAGTTCAAGGTCTGGCCACACCGGCCTTGAATCGATCAGCTCTCAGCACTGATCAGTTGTATAGAAGGGTTTGTGTCCCCTTCGTCTAGTGGCCTAGGACACCGCCCTTTCACGGCGGTAACAGGGGTTCGAGTCCCCTAGGGGACGCCAGTTTTACAGAAGTGATGTTGCAAGATGTCGCTCCGCCGCGAGGCGAAAAATCCGGGGCTATAGCTCAGCTGGGAGAGCGCTTGCATGGCATGCAAGAGGTCGACGGTTCGATCCCGTCTAGCTCCACCAATTTTACAGTTCAAGGTCTGGCCACACCGGCCTTGAATCGATCAGCTCTCAGCACTGATCAGTTGTATAGAAGGGTTTGTGTCCCCTTCGTCTAGTGGCCTAGGACACCGCCCTTTCACGGCGGTAACAGGGGTTCGAGTCCCCTAGGGGACGCCACGATTACCCGCTCTGCGGGATTTTTAAGGGTCATTCAATTATTGAATGGCCCTTTTGTTTCTCTGGCGTTTGGCCAACTCTCCTTTTTCCTCAAAAATGTTCTTCAGACCAGCGGTCGCATCCACGACTTGCGAAAAATTATTATGAGAATAATATTCTAGTCGTAATATTCGGAGGCAACGATGAACGATAAAAAAGCTCAAACCCGCGAACGCATCCTCAAGGCTGCCAGTGCAGCGCTGATCCAGCGCGGCCCGGCCGAGCCGAGCGTGGGCGAAGTGATGGGCGCGGCAGGCCTGACGGTCGGTGGCTTCTATGCGCACTTCGAAAGCAAGGACGCATTGATGCTGGAAGCGTTCAAGCAGCTGCTCAGCCATCGTCGTGGCTTGATCGCCGACATGGACGCCGAGTTGACCGGCGAAGAGCGTCGCGCGTTGGTCGCAGCGTTCTACCTGTCGCGCAAACACCGTGATTCCACCGAGCAGGCCTGTCCGATTCCGGCTTCGGTCGGCGAGCTGGGCCGTCTGCCGGACGAGTTTCGTGTGGTGTTGAATGAACATATTGAATTGATGGTCGCGCAGTTGGCGGCCAGCCCGGAAGAAACCGACAAAGCCTTGGCCGATATGGCCTTGATGGTCGGTGGTTTGGCTCTGGCGCGGGCGCTGGGGCCAGGAGAGTTGTCCGATCGATTGCTGCGCGCCGCCAAGTCGGCGGTGCTATGAGCTAACGGCGTCAGCCTGAGGAGATGAGCGATGAACACGTTGAGCTGGGTTCGTGGCGTTAATGGCACCTTGGGCTGGTTCGCGCCGAAGCTGGTGGCGAGCAAGATGCGCCTGGCATTCATGACCCCGCGGGAATTGCCTCCGCGTGATTGGGAGTTGCCACTGCTGGCAAAATCCGAGCGGATCACCTTGCGCTTCGGCCTCTCGGTGTTGCGCTGGGGGCAGGGGCCGGCGGTGTTGTTGATGCACGGCTGGGAAGGCCGGCCGACACAGTTCGCCGCGCTGATCACCGCGCTGGTCGATGCCGGTTACACCGTGGTTGCCCTGGACGGCCCGGCTCACGGTCGCTCGCCTGGCAACGAGGCCAATGTGGTGTTGTTCGCTCGGGCGATGCTCGAAGCGGCCGCTGAGTTGCCACCGCTGCAAGCGGTCATCGGCCACTCCATGGGCGGCGCCAGTGCCATGCTCGCGGTCCAGTTGGGCTTGCGCACCGAAACCCTGGTCTCGATCGCTGCTCCAGCGCGAATTATCGGGGTGCTGCGCGGTTTCGCCCGTTATGTGCGCCTGCCGCCCAAGGCGCGTTCGGCGTTTATTCGCCAGGTCGAGAAAGACGTCGGCATGCGCGCCGCTGCGTTGGATGTTGCGCATTATCAGCTCGACATGCCGGGACTGATCGTCCATGCCGAGGACGACAACTTTGTTCCAGTCAAGGAATCCCAATTGATCCACGAAGCCTGGTTCGACAGTCGCCTGTTGCGCCTGGAAGAGGGTGGGCATCAGCGGGTGCTAGCCGATCCGCGGGTGATCGACGGCGTTCTCTCGCTGCTGACCGGTCGCAGCCTGCAATCGCGCCAATCGGCCTAAGCATCCGTTACACTGCCCCGGTCGAATAATCTGACCGGGAGTGGGGCATGGGCTGGGATCGGGCAACGCCGTTTATCATTGATCTGGAAGTGGGCGCCGAGGACATTGACGGGTTGGGCCACGCGAACAACGCGGTGTACGTGACCTGGCTCGAGCGCTGCGCCTGGCGTCACTCGCAACGGCTGGGCCTGGACCTGGTCGAGTACCGACGGCTGGATCGGGCGATGGCGGTGGTACGGCACGAGATCGATTACCTGGCCGCAGCCTATGAGGGCGACGAGTTGCAGTTGGCGACCTGGATCGTCGATTGGGATCAGCGTCTGAAAATGACCCGACACTTTCAGTTGAAACGCCCCAGCGACAACACCACGTTGCTGCGGGCGCAGACCACTTTCGTGTGCATCGAACTGTCGACCGGCAAGCCCAAGCGCATGCCGGCGGAATTTATCGAGGGCTACGGCCCCGCGTTGCAGGAGTTGGATTCAGCGAAAATCTAATGTGGGAGCGGGCTTGTTCGCGAAAGCGGACTGACAGGCAGCACAATTGTTGAATGTTAAACCGCTTTCGCGAGCAAGCCCGCTCCCACAAGGAATCTGCGATGTTCTGCAGATTCCTCGCGCAATCCAGTAAACTGCCGCACGTTTTTCGTTGAGTGTGTTTTTCATGCAAATTGCTTTGGCGCCCATGGAGGGGTTGGTCGACAACATCCTGCGGGACGTGCTGACCCGTGTGGGCGGTATTGATTGGTGTGTGACCGAATTCATTCGGATCAACGATCAACTGCTCACGCCTGCCTATTACCACAAGTTCGGCCCGGAACTGCTGACTGGCGCCCGAACCGCGTCCGGTGTGCCGCTGCGGGTGCAACTGCTGGGCTCGGATCCGGTGTGCCTGGCGGAAAACGCCGCACTGGCCTGCGAGTTGGGTTCCGAAGTCATCGACCTGAACTTCGGCTGCCCGGCCAAGACCGTCAACAAATCCCGTGGCGGCGCGGTGCTGCTCAAAGAGCCTGAACTGCTCAACCAAATCGTCGAACACGTCCGTCGTGCCGTACCCGCGCACATTCCGGTAACCGCCAAGATGCGCCTCGGTTTTGACAGTCCGGACGGTGCGCTGGTCTGCGCTACGGCCTTGGCCGAAGGCGGCGCGGCGCACATCGTGGTTCATGCGCGGACCAAGACCGATGGCTACAAGCCGCCAGCTCACTGGGAATGGATCCCTCGGGTGCAGGACGTGGTCAAGGTGCCAGTGTTTGCCAACGGCGACATCTGGAGCGTCGAGGACTGGCGTCGTTGCCGCGAGATCAGCGGCGTCGAAGACATCATGCTCGGTCGTGGTCTGGTATCGCGCCCGGATCTGGCCCGGCAGATCGCCGCCGCCCGCGCCGGTGAAGACGTCGTCGAGATGACTTGGGCCGAGCTGCTGCCGCTGATTCAGGACTTCTGGTTGCAAGCCAAAGCGCAGATGACACCGCGTCAATCGCCGGGTCGCTTGAAGCAGTGGCTGGCGATGCTGACCCGCAATTATCCTGAAGCGGTAGAGCTGTTCACCGTCCTGCGTCGTGAGACCGAGCTGGATAATGTCTCGCGTTTACTGGGTCTGCAGGTCTCTGAAGCGGCCTGAAAAAATCTTAAAATAATCTCTTGAAAAGTAATCAGCGGTCCTTATCTAAGGATTACGCGATGCCGAATTCGGGTCGCGGAGACAAAAAAACTTGCTGATTATGTTCAGGAGATTTGAATCATGAGTACTGCATTTTCCCTGGCCCCACTGTTCCGTTCCTCGGTAGGTTTCGACCGTTTCAACGACCTGTTCGAAACCGCCCTGCGCAATGAGCCAGGCAGCACCTATCCACCCTACAACGTTGAAAAATATGGTGATGATCAATACCGTATTGTCGTAGCGGCCGCCGGTTTCCAGGAAGAAGACCTGGACCTGCAAGTGGAGAAAGGTGTGCTGACCATCAGTGGCGGCAAGCGTGACGCGGACGAAAACGTCACTTACCTGTACCAAGGCATCGCTCAGCGCGCCTTCAAACTGTCGTTCCGTCTGGCGGACCATATTGAAATCAAGGCCGCCGAACTGCGCAACGGTTTGTTGAGTATCGATTTGCTGCGCGTGATTCCGGAAGAAGCGAAAGCCAAACGCATCCCGATCAACGGGACGGAAAAACCGGCTCTGCAGCACTGAGCCAAGTAACAAAAAGGGCGCCATCCACTGGCGCCCTTTTTTGTGCCCGTGTCCCACTCATTTGAGCAGTTTCTGAAACTCCTCCACCCGCAGCGGCCGGCTGTGCAAATAGCCCTGATACAAATGGCAGCCCAGCCCCTGCAAAAACGCCAGTTGTTCCAGGTTTTCCACCCCTTCGGCGATGACTTCCAACTCGAGGCTGCGGGCCATGGCGACGATGGCGCGAATGATTTCGGCATCGTTGGGGTCGGTGGTGGCGTCGCGGATGAACGACTGGTCGATTTTCAGGGTGTCTACCGGCAGGCGCTTGAGATAGGTCAGTGAGGAATAGCCGGTACCGAAATCGTCCATGGCAAAGCTCACGCCGAGTTTTTTCAGGCGCCGCATTTTGCTGATGGTGTCGTCCAGGTTCTGGATGACGATGCCTTCGGTGATTTCCAGTTTCAGCAGAGAGCAGGGCAGGCCATGGCTGCCAAGGCTGTGTTCGATGCGTTCGACGAAATCGTTTTGACGGAATTGCCGGGGGCTGATGTTCACGCACAGGCTGAAATCGAGCGGGTCGATCAGGCCTTTGGCGATCAGGTGTTTGAAGGCCGCGCAGGCTTCGTCGAGGATCCACGTGCCAACCTCCAGAATCAGCCCGCTGTCTTCCAGTACCTTGATGAACTCGGTGGGCGATTGCGCACCCAGTTGCGGATGGTGCCAGCGTACCAGGGCTTCGGCGCCGGTAATGCGATTGTTGCGGGCATCCACTTGCGGTTGGTATTGCACGCTGAACTCACCCCGGGAAAGGGCCAGGCGCAGGTCGGTTTCCATGCGCAGGCGTTCGCTGGCGGCCTTCTGCATGGTGTTGTGATACATCTGCGTGGTGTTGCGGCCCGAATCCTTGGCGCGGTAAAGGGCGATATCGGCGCGTTTGAGCAGGTCGGTCGGGGTCGAGCCATGGTCGGGGATCAGCGCGATACCAATGCTCGGCGTCACTTGCAGGCGCTGTCCGTCGAGAAACATCGGTTCGGATAGCAGTTCGCGCAACGTGTCCGCCAACTCCCGGACCTGAGCGCTGACCTCGCTGCGCGAACCTTCCAGGCCGCTGAGCAACACCACGAATTCGTCACCGCCCAGACGCGCGACGGTGTCCTCCATGCGCACGCTGGCTTCAAGGCGCGCGGTGATGATCTTCAGTACCGTATCGCCCACCGGGTGACCAAGGGAGTCGTTGATATGCTTGAAGTGGTCGAGATCGAGGAACATCAGCGCGCCGCGCAGGTTGTGGCGTTTGAGCAGGGCGATCTGCTGGCTTAGTCGATCCATCAACAGTGCGCGGTTGGGCAGGTTGGTCAGCGGGTCGTGGTAGGCCAGGTGACGGATCTGCGCTTCGGCATTTTTCAGCAGGCTGACGTCCCGCGCGGTCAGCAGCAGGCAGGCGGTTTCGTTGAGGGTGATCGGCTCCACCGAAACTTCAACGGTCAGCAACTCACCGCGTTTGTTGCGCCCGAGCATCTCCTGATGGTGAACCCGGCCCTTGATCTGTAGTTCTGCCAACAACGCCGAGCGTTGTTTTTCTTCGGCCCAAATACCGACTTGATACACCGTGCGGCCGATCACTTCATCAGCGCGGTAGCCAGTCAGTCGACAGAAACCATCGTTAACCTCCAGATAGCGTCCGGTGTCGCGCTCGGTAATGGTGATGGCGTCGGGGCTTGAGTGGAAGGCCTTGGCGAACTTCTCCTCGCTGGCCTTGAGCGCCGCTTCCGAGCGTTGCTGCTGGGTGATGTCGCGCAGGGTGGTGACGATGCACGGTTGGTCGCCGACGCTGATCTGCCGGCTCGATATCACACAGGTCAGGGACTGCCCGTCCTTGTGCTGGACGACAATCGCCACATTGTTCAGGCCCTGTTCGCGGATGACCCGCTCGATCCTTTGCAGGCTTTTCGCCGAAGCGTCCCACAGGCCGATTTCGTCGGCGCTGCGGCCAATCACGTCGACGGTGCTCCAGCCGAACGTCTGGGTGAAACTGGAGTTGATCTCGATGAAATGGCCGGTGTCCTGGCGCGTGACGCAGATCGGGTCCGGGCTGACCTGGAACAAGGTGGCGAATTTCTCTTCCGACGCCACCAGTTGCTGTTCGCGCTCCACCTGATCTGTGATGTCCAGCAGTGTGCCGGCCATGCGAAACGGGGTGCCGTGATCGTCTCGATAAAGTCTGGCGCGGCTTTCCAGGTAGCGCGAACTGCCGTCCTGCAGTTGCACCCGGTACGTCAGTTGATAATTGCCGGCCGGGCCTTCGCGCAAGCTGCGGTAAGCGTCGCGCATGGTGTCGCGCTCTTCGCCGGGCACGCCTTCGAAAAATGCATCGAAGGATTCATGGAAGGGTTTGGGCTCTAGCCCATGCAGCTGGGCGGCCCGCGCCGAGCCGTAAAGCATGCCACTGGGAATGTGCCAGTCCCAAGTGCCGAGTTGCGCCGAATCCAGGGCCAGGTCGAGGCGTTCCTGGCTGTCTTTGAGGGCGTGCTCGGCGATTTTACGTTCGGTGGTGTCAAGGAACGTGCTCAGCAGATAAGGCTGACCTTCGAGTTCGACCTTTTGCGCGCTGAGAATGCCGTCGTGAACCTGCCCATTGCTGGCGCGAAACTGCACCTCCATATTGATCAGCTCGCCTTTGGCCTTGGTGGCCTTGACCAGTTGCACACGTTGCTCGGGATTGACCCAAAGGCCCAGCTCCAGCGTGGTTCGACCGATGGCGTCCTGCACCGGCCAGCCGAACAGGCTTTCGAAATACTGGTTGGCTTCGCTGATCAAGCCGTCTTCCTGACGGGTCAGCAGGACCATGTTCGGGCACAGGTGAAACAGCGTGGCGAAGCGTTTTTCCGAGCTACTCAACGCCTGTTCGCGTTGGCGCTGATGGGTGATTTCACGAATGACCCCAATCATTCGCGGCCGACCGTTTTTGTCCGGCAGCAGGCTGCCATTGATTTCCAGCCAATGCAGGCTGCCGTCGGGCCAGCGGATGCGGTGGTGCATCGCCTGTTCCAGCGGGGCGCCGGCGATCACTGCATTGAAGGCGCGGATGGCTTTCGCCCGATCCTCCTGGGGCAGCAAGTCGAGGTATTCCAGGTCCTCGGGCAACGGTTGCCGGGGATCGAAGCCGAACAACGCCTGAGTACCCCGAGACCAACTGATCTGCCCCCGCTCAATGTCCCAATACCAGGCGCCCAGCCGAGCGCCGTTGAGGGCTGCCAGCAACTGTGGGGCGCTTTCCCAGCTCTGCTCGGACCGTTTGGGGTCAAGTGCCTGAATTCGCGGCATCGGCGGCATACGTTCAACAGATTTGGGCATGGATAACAGGCCTTGGGCTGAATTGGGCGTTAGGCACAGGGTTTTGGGGCTCTATAGGCGTAGCACAAAAAGAAGAAGCACAGCTTAGCCGCGAGTCCCTGGCTGATCGATTTGTGCATCCAGCAGAGCCATGAAGGCCCGTGCCGCGTTCGACAGCGTCCGTTCGGTGTGCAGGATATAGCCTAGCTGGCGAGTGAGCTGTATGCCCGGCAAAGGTATGCGCGCCACTTGATCGTCCAGCATGGTGCGTGGCAATACGCTCCAGGCCAGGCCGATCGAGACCATCATTTTTATGGTTTCCAGGTAATTCGTACTCATGGCGATGTTCGGCGTCAGGCCCTGGGCCTCGAACAAGCGCTGTACGATGTGGTGGGTAAAGGTGTTGCCGCCGGGGAAAACCGCGGGGTGCAGGGCAATATCCGCCAGGCTGACCGGACCGTTAGCGATCAGCGAATGCTCCGGGGCGACCACGAAATCCAGCGGGTCGTCCCACACGGGCGTGGCCTTGACCAGGGCGTGAGGCTCCGGTGCAAGAGTGATTACCGCCAGTTCGGCGCGGCCATGGAGGATTTCTTCGTAAGCCACTTCCGAATCGAGGAACTGAATATCCAGCGCCACTTGTGGGTAACGTCGAGTGAACTCCCTTAATAAGGGCGGCAAACGGTGCAGGCCTATGTGATGACTGGTGGCCAATGTCAGACGACCGGAGACTTCGCCGGTCAGGTTGGTCAGGGCGCGGCGGGTGTCATCCAGCACATTGAGGATCTGATAGGCCCGTGGCAGCAGGGCGCGACCGGCTTCGGTCAAGCTGACTTCCCGGCCCAGTCGATCGAACAGCCGCACCTTCAATTGCTGCTCCAGGCCGGCAATGCGCTTGCTGATGGCGGGTTGCGTCAGGTGTAGCCGTTCGCCGGCGCCGGAGAAGCTTCCTGTCTCGGCAATCGCGATAAAAGCATTGAGGTTGGCGAGGTCCATGATGATGTCTCAGTTGTATTCCAGATGGTTATGCAAAGCATGAAAAATATGAATTTGAGTTATTTAATGTAACCCCCTAGGATCGACCTCACAAGCCAAGGGGTTATTGAAATTTTCAAGATCCGGGGCATAGAAACAAGCTGATGAGGAAACCGTCTGATGGCCGGCAAAACGCTCTACGACAAGCTCTGGGATTCGCATTTGGTCAAGCAGCGCGACGATGGCTCGGCGCTGATCTATATCGATCGTCACATCATCCACGAAGTGACCTCGCCGCAAGCCTTCGAAGGCCTGCGTCTGGCCGGGCGCAAGCCTTGGCGCATCGATGCCAACATCGCGACCCCCGACCACAACGTTCCGACGACTCCGGAGCGCAAGGGCGGCATTGAAGCGATTGTCGACCAGGTCTCGCGTTTGCAGGTTCAGACCCTCGACGATAACTGTGACGAATACGGCATCGTCGAATTCAAGATGAATGATGTCCGCCAAGGCATCGTTCACGTCATCGGCCCGGAGCAGGGCGCCACCTTGCCGGGCATGACCGTGGTTTGCGGCGACTCCCATACCTCGACCCACGGCGCGTTCGGTGCCCTGGCTCACGGTATCGGCACTTCCGAGGTCGAGCACGTGCTCGCCACTCAGTGCCTGGTCGCGAAAAAGATGAAGAACATGCTGGTATCGGTCGAAGGCCAATTGCCGTTCGGCGTGACCGCCAAGGACATCGTCCTTGCGGTGATCGGCAAGATCGGCACCGCCGGCGGTAACGGCCATGCCATCGAGTTCGCCGGTAGCGCGATTCGCGACTTGTCCGTTGAAGGCCGCATGACTATTTGCAACATGGCGATCGAGGCTGGCGCTCGCGTAGGCCTGGTGGCCGCCGACGAAAAAACCGTGGCTTACGTCAAGGGCCGTCCATTTGCTCCGAAAGGCGCGGAATGGGATTTGGCTGTCGAAGCCTGGAAAGACCTGGTTTCCGATGCGGATGCCAAGTTCGACACCATCGTCGAGCTCGATGCCACTCAGATCAAACCGCAAGTCAGCTGGGGTACCTCGCCCGAGATGGTCTTGGCTGTCGATCAGAACGTTCCCGATCCTGCGAAGGAAATGGACTTGGTCAAGCGCGACTCCATCGTCCGTGCCCTGAAATACATGGGGTTGACCGCCAACCAGGCGATCACCGACATCCAGCTGGACCGCGTATTCATTGGCTCCTGCACCAACTCGCGGATCGAAGACCTGCGCGCCGCTGCCGTGATCGCCAAGGGCCGCAAAGTGGCTTCGACCATCAAGCAGGCCATCGTGGTGCCGGGGTCGGGGCTGGTGAAGGCTCAGGCCGAATCCGAAGGTCTGGACAAGATTTTCCTCGAAGCCGGTTTTGAATGGCGCGAGCCGGGTTGCTCGATGTGCCTGGCGATGAACCCGGACCGTTTGGAGTCGGGCGAGCATTGCGCGTCGACCTCCAACCGTAACTTCGAAGGCCGTCAGGGCGCCGGTGGCCGTACGCACCTCGTCAGCCCGGCCATGGCCGCCGCCGCCGCGGTAAACGGCCGTTTCGTCGACGTCCGTGAATTGATCTAAAGGAGCGCAGCATGAAAGCTTTCACTCAGCACACTGGTCTTGTCGCGCCTTTGGATCGTGCCAACGTCGATACCGACCAGATCATTCCGAAGCAGTTCTTGAAGTCGATCAAGCGCACCGGTTTCGGCCCGAACCTGTTCGATGAGTGGCGTTACCTGGATGTCGGGCAACCGTATCAGGACAACTCCAAGCGCCCGTTGAACAAGGACTTCGTCCTCAACGCCGAACGTTATCAGGGCGCCAGCGTGTTGCTGGCCCGGGAGAACTTCGGTTGCGGCTCCAGCCGCGAACACGCGCCGTGGGCGCTGGAAGAGTACGGTTTCCGCACCATCATTGCGCCGAGCTATGCCGACATCTTCTTCAACAACAGCTTCAAGAACGGCTTGCTGCCGATCATCCTGAGCGACGCTGAAGTCGATGAGCTGTTCCAGCAGGTTGAGGCGACGCCGGGCTATCAGTTGCAGGTTGATCTGCAAGCCCAGACCGTGACCCGTCCGGATGGCAAAGTGTTGAATTTCGAAATCGATGCCTTCCGCAAACACTGCCTGCTCAATGGTCTGGACGATATTGGCCTGACGTTGCAGGACCACGAGGCGATTGCCACGTTTGAAGCCAAACACCGCGCGAGCCAGCCGTGGTTGTTTCGCGACGCGTGATTGATCCGAAATTGATGTAGGTAGGGCCGGCCTCTTCGCGAGCAAGCCCGCTCCCACATTGGAATGCATTTCAAATGTGGGAGCGGGCTTGCTCGCGAAGGCGGCAGATCAGACAACACAAATATCAGGACATAACTATGACCAGCACCGCCCAGCACAGTCAGGTAGTACAAAAGCAATTCGGTGAACAGGCCTCGGCCTACCTGAGCAGCGCCGTCCACGCTCAAGGCACTGAATTCGCGCTGCTACAGGCTGAACTGGCGGGGCAGGGCGATGCTCGCGTGCTCGACCTCGGTTGCGGCGCCGGTCATGTGAGTTTTCACGTGGCTTCGCTGGTCAAGGAAGTGGTGGCTTACGATTTGTCTCAGCAGATGCTCGACGTGGTCGCCACTGCTGCCGTCGATCGCGGCTTGAACAACGTGTCCACGGTCCTGGGTGCCGCCGAGCGCTTGCCGTTCGCTGACGGCGAGTTCGATTTCGTCTTCAGCCGTTATTCGGCGCACCATTGGAGCGACCTCGGGCTGGCCCTGCGGGAAGTTCGCCGGGTGCTGAAGCCGGGCGGGGTGGCGGCGTTCGTCGATGTGTTATCACCGGGCAGCCCGTTGTTCGACACTTATCTGCAAAGCGTCGAAGTGCTGCGCGACACCAGCCATGTGCGCGATTATTCTGCCGGTGAGTGGTTGCGTCAGGTCAGCGAAGCGGGGTTGCATACCCGCAGCACCACGCGCCAACGGCTGCGTCTGGAATACACCTCCTGGGTTGAGCGCATGCGTACGCCGCAAGTGATGCGCGCGGCGATCCGCGAGCTGCAGCAATCGATGGGCAATGAAGTTCGCGAATATTTTGAGATTGAGGCCGATGGTTCGTTCAGTACCGATGTGCTGGTGCTGATGGCTGAACGATAAGCGCCAAGACTTTTTCCGGGTACGCCCACGGGCGTGCCGACTGATGACATGAGGAAAGCATGAGCAAGCAGATTCTGATTCTCCCGGGTGACGGTATTGGCCCGGAAATCATGGCCGAAGCGGTCAAGGTGCTGGAGCTGGCGAACGACAAGTACAGCCTGGGCTTCGAACTGAGTCATGACGTGATCGGTGGCGCCGCCATCGACAAGCACGGCGTGCCGCTGGCCGACGAAACCCTGGCCCGTGCCCGTGCTGCCGATGCGGTATTGCTGGGCGCCGTGGGCGGCCCGAAATGGGACACCATCGAACGTGATATCCGCCCTGAGCGCGGTCTGCTGAAAATCCGTGCGCAACTGGGCCTTTTCGGCAACCTGCGTCCGGCGATCCTGTACCCGCAACTGGCCGAAGCTTCCAGCCTGAAGGCAGAAATCGTGGCTGGCCTGGACATCCTGATCGTCCGTGAACTGACCGGCGGCATTTACTTCGGCGCGCCACGCGGTGTGCGTGAACTGGAAAACGGCGAGCGTCAGGCCTACGACACCCTGCCGTACAGCGAAACCGAAATCCGCCGTATCGCCCGTGTCGGTTTCGACATGGCCCGCGTACGCGGCAAGAAGCTGTGCTCGGTGGACAAGGCCAACGTGCTGGCGTCCAGCCAACTGTGGCGTGAAGTCGTCGAGCAAGTGGCCAAGGACTACCCGGACGTCGAACTGAGCCACATGTACGTTGACAACGCTGCCATGCAACTGGTGCGTGCACCCAAGCAATTCGACGTGATCGTCACCGACAACCTGTTCGGCGACATTCTTTCCGACGAAGCGTCGATGCTTACCGGCTCCATCGGCATGCTGCCGTCGGCGTCGCTGGATGCCAACAACAAAGGCATGTACGAGCCGTGCCATGGTTCGGCGCCGGACATCGCTGGCAAGGGCATTGCCAACCCGTTGGCGACCATTCTGTCGGTGTCGATGATGCTGCGTTACAGCTTCAATCTGCAGGACGCGGCCGATGCCATCGAGAAGGCCGTGAGCCTGGTATTGGATCAGGGCCTGCGCACGGGCGACATCTGGTCGGCCGGTTGCACCAAGGTTGGTACGCAGGAAATGGGCGATGCAGTAGTCGCCGCGCTGCGGAATCTGTAATCTCTTTGGCCCGCTGCAACTTTCAACCATGAAAGCAGCGGCCCACTTTTAAGAAGGTGTAGTTGCGATGAAACGTGTAGGTCTGATCGGTTGGCGCGGTATGGTCGGTTCCGTGCTCATGCAGCGGATGCTGGAAGAGCAGGATTTCGATCTTATTGAGCCGGTGTTTTTCACCACTTCCAATGTCGGTGGCCAAGGCCCGTCCGTGGGCAAGGACATTGCTCCGCTCAAGGACGCTTACAGCATTGAAGAGCTGAAAACCCTCGACGTGATTCTGACCTGCCAGGGTGGCGACTACACCAGCGAAGTCTTCCCGAAACTGCGCGAAGCCGGCTGGCAGGGTTACTGGATCGACGCCGCTTCCAGCCTGCGCATGCAGGATGACGCGGTGATCGTGCTGGACCCGGTGAACCGTAAGGTCATCGATCAGCAACTCGATGCGGGCACCAAGAACTACATCGGCGGCAACTGCACCGTCAGCCTGATGCTGATGGGCCTGGGTGGCCTGTTCGAGGCCGGTTTGGTCGAGTGGATGAGCGCCATGACCTATCAGGCGGCCTCCGGTGGCGGCGCGCAGCACATGCGTGAATTGATCAAGCAAATGGGTGTGACCCATGGCGCTGTCGCCGATCAACTGGCCGATCCGGCCAGTGCCATCCTCGACATCGATCGCCGTGTTGCCGAAGCCATGCGCAGCGACGCGTACCCGACCGAAAACTTCGGCGTACCGCTGGCTGGCAGCCTGATCCCGTGGATCGACAAGGAACTGCCGAACGGTCAGAGCCGCGAAGAGTGGAAGGCCCAGGCCGAGACCAACAAGATCCTCGGTCGCTTCAAGAGCCCGATCCCGGTGGACGGTATCTGCGTGCGCATCGGCGCCATGCGTTGCCACAGCCAGGCGCTGACCATCAAGCTGAACAAAGACGTGCCGATCGCCGACATCGAAGGGCTGATCAGTCAGCACAACCCTTGGGTCAAGCTGGTGCCGAACAACCGCGAAATCAGCATGCAGGAGCTGAGCCCTACAAAGGTTACCGGTACCCTGAACGTGCCGGTTGGCCGTCTGCGCAAGCTGAACATGGGTTCGCAGTTCGTCGGTGCCTTCACCGTCGGCGACCAACTGCTGTGGGGCGCGGCCGAACCGCTGCGTCGCATGCTGCGGATTCTGCTTGAGCGTTGATCGATTGAAGTAATGAAAGAGCCCGTGCCTTGAAAGAGGTGCGGGTTTTTTTATGCGCGACAGTCTGAGGGTACTCGGTTGTCAGCTATACCGTCATCGCGGGCAAGCCCGCTCCCACAAGGTTGGGGTCGTATGCAAAATATGGGAGCAACACAAAACCTGTGGGAGCGGGCTTGCCCGCGATGAGGCCGGAACTGGCGCCGCAGGTCTCCGCCGAATTGCCTCACTGCCAACCACCCGGTAAAGTGCCGCTCCCCCCGTTTCGCCAGAGGTAGAACCATGAGCCAGTCCTTTGATATTGCCGTGATCGGCGCCACCGGTACTGTCGGCGAAACACTCGTCCAGATTCTCGAAGAGCGGGATTTTCCGGTCGGTAACCTGCACCTGCTGGCGAGCAGTGAATCGGCCGGTCATTCGGTGCCGTTTCGCGGCAAGAACGTGCGAGTGCGGGAAGTCGATGAATTCGATTTCAGCAAAGTCCAATTGGTGTTCTTTGCCGCCGGTCCGGCGGTGACCCTCAGTTTCGCTCCGCGTGCCACGGCCGCCGGTTGCTCGCTGATCGACCTGTCCGGCGCCTTGCCGGCCGATCAGGCGCCGCAAGTGGTGCCTGAGGCCAACGCTGAAGTTCTGGCGGGCCTGAAAAAGCCCTTCCAGGTCAGCAGCCCAAGCCCTTCGGCCGCGACGCTGGCGGTGGTGCTGGCGCCATTGCTCGGTTTGCTCGACCTGCAACGCATCAGTTTGACGGCGTGTCTGGCGGTCTCTGCCCAAGGCCGCGAAGCGGTCACCGAGCTGGCCCGGCAAACCGCCGAGCTGCTCAATGTGCGTCCGCTGGAACCAGCGTTCTTCGATCGGCAGATGGCTTTCAACCTGCTGGCGCAAGTCGGTACGCCCGATGCTCAAGGTCATACGCTGCTGGAAAAACGCCTGGTGCGCGAGCTGCGTCAGGTCATGGCGCTACCTTCATTAAAGATTTCCGTCACTTGCATTCAAGCTCCGGTGTTTTTCGGCGATAGCTTTAGCATGACCTTACAGTCGTCGAGCTCTATCGATCTGGCGAAAGTCAACGCAGCCCTGGAAGCGGCACCCGGCATCGAACTGGTCGAGGCGGGTGATTACCCGACCCCGGTAGGTGATGCGGTAGGGCAGGATGTTGTTTACGTTGGTCGGGTTCGCAGCGGGATCGACGAGCCGGCGGAACTTAATATGTGGCTGACGTCAGATAACGTACGCAAAGGGGCCGCGCTCAATGCTGTGCAGGTGGCTGAATTGTTGATAAAAGACCTGCTGTAAAAGATACTTGGCAACAATTTATCGAATGATTCCAGTCGAGCGTCATGCTTGGCCGGAATGCTTAAGGTGAGCCACCCCGCAGGGCTTCCCATTGCATGAATGAAATGATCGCGCGCGACGACCCTTCGCCGCCGCGCGCAATGCCTTACGGCAGCGGCAATCAACACCTTCTCGCTGGCCGAGGAATGTTCAAACAAAGGAAGAGGTTATGGTTCAAGTTCGCAAACTGGTGTTAGCAATAGCGGCCGCCTCGGCGCTGTCCTCCGGTATGGCGCATGCCCTCGGGCTCGGGGAATTGACCCTGAAATCGACGCTGAACCAGCCTCTGGTTGCAGAAATCGAGTTGCTCGACATCAAGGACCTCACGGCTGCCGAAGTGGTGCCGAGCCTGGCCTCGCCCGAAGATTTCGCCAAAGCCGGTGTCGATCGTCAGGCGTTTCTCAACGACCTGACCTTCACCCCAGTGCTTAACGCCAGCGGCAAAAGCATCCTGCGCGTCACATCCAGCAAACCGCTGTCCGAACCGATGGTGAAATTCCTGGTTCAGGTGATGTGGCCCAACGGTCGTCTGCTGCGCGATTACAGCGTGCTGCTCGATCCGTCCAAATTCTCGCCGCAAACCGCCGATGCGGCCGCGCAACCGGCGCCATCCCAAACAGTGACCGCGCCAGTCACCGGCGCCACCAAGCCGTCGCAACACACCACCACGCCGCGCGATACCCTGTGGGAAATCGCCGCGAAGACGCGTAACGGCGGTTCGATTCAGCAGACCATGCTGGCCATCCAGGCGCTGAATCCGGATGCGTTCATCGACGGCAACATCAACCGACTGAAAACCGGTCAGGTGCTGCGCCTGCCTGATCAGGTGCAGAGCACCAACCTGCCGCAACCCAAGGCCGTCGCTGAGGTCGCCGCGCAGAACACCGCGTGGCGTCAGGGTCGTCGCTACGTGGCGAAACCAGGAACCGGTCAGCAGCAACTCGACGCCACCAAACGCACTCGGGGTGAAGGTGCTTCATCGCAAGCCGCCGCAGACAAACTGAGCCTGGTCTCTGCCGATACCGGCAAAGGTGGCAAAGGTGCCGCCGGTGATGCGAAAGCCTTGAGCGACAAACTGGCCGTCACCGAGGAAAGCCTCGACGCGGCTCGTCGTGAAAACGCTGAACAGAAAAGCCGCATGAACGATCTGCAAAGTCAGCTGGACAAGCTGCAACGCCTGATCGAACTGAAGAACAACCAGTTGGCCAAGTTGCAGGCCGAAGGTGGCGCGGATGCACCGGCTTCGAGCGCTCCGGCGATGTCGGCTGAGCTGGCGGCCAACCCTGCGGCAGCGCCTGCGGACGCGGTGCCTGCACCAGAGGCTGCTGCACCGGAAGCTGCTCCTGCGCCAGCCGTCGAGCCAGCGCCTGCGACATCCGATGATCAGAAATTCAATGAGCTGCTGACCAATCCGATCCTGTTGGGTCTGGTGGGGGGCGGTGCGGTGGTTCTGCTGCTCTTGCTGCTGTTGCTGGCCCGTCGCCGCAAAGCTCAGCAAGAGGCCGAGAAGCATCTGCGCATGGCCCGTGCCTTGGAGGAGGAACAAGAGTTCTCCGTCGACCAGGACCTGCCGGAAAGCAGCTTCGAAGGTCTGGAAGTTCCGCCGCCGAGCGTGAAACTTGCGACCGCACCAACGCCTGCGCCAGCACCGGCCCCGGTGATTGCCCCGGTTGTGGTAACGCCGCCGATCGCTGCGCCACTGGTATCGCCTGCCGCCGAGCGTTCCGACGACGTACTGGCTCAGGCGCAGTCGCACATTGCAGGCGGTCGTCTGAATCAGGCCGCCGCATTGCTGGAAGACGCGATCAAGCAAGAGCCGCAACGCAGTGACCTGCGTTTAAAGCTGATGGAAGTCTACGGTCAGCAGGGCGACCGCGATGCGTTCGTCGCTCAGGAGCGTCAACTGGTGGCCAACGGCGATAACTTCGCCCGGGTTGAAGAATTGAAAAGCCGCTTCCCGGCGATGGCAGTCGCAGTTGCGGGTGGACTGGCCGCTGCGGCGATCGCCGCCGAGCTGGACGCGCAGTACGTCAAGGACCTGTTGCTGGACGAACCGCAAGCCCCGGAACCGTCATTGTCCGACTTCGACAGCGCTTTCGATCTGAGTCTGGACGATCTGGAGGCGGCTACTCCGATCGCGCCAGTTGTTGCGCCTGAGCCAGCACCAGCGCCAGAACCAGAACCAGAACCAGAACCAGCACCGGAAGCGCTGGCTGAGCTGGACGAGTTCCCGCTGGACGACGACCTGAGTTTTGAGTCGGTGTTGCAGCAACAGACTGAAATCAAGGAAAACCTCGACGATCTGTCGGACTTCGACCTGGACATGGATCTGGGCGGCAATGCCTCGCCGGCAATCCTGGCCGAAGACGACTTCCTGCTGAGTCTGGATGAAGATCTCAAGGACTTGTCTACCGCCGAAGCGCCGACCGTGGCCGAGCCGACGCTCGACGACCTGGAGTTGCCTGCGGATTTCGACCTGTCACTGGCCGATGAAATGGACGCCGCCGCGCCGGATCAGCCTGATGCCTTCGAAAGTGAACTCAACGACGTCAATGCCGAACTGGATCGTTTGTCCCAGAGCCTCGGTGAGCCGAGCTTCACCGCCGAAGACGCTTTGGCCTCGGCGGCCGATGAACCGGACTTCGATTTCCTCTCCGGCACCGATGAAGTCGCCACCAAACTCGATCTGGCCCAGGCCTACATCGACATGGGCGACAGCGACGGCGCTCGGGACATCCTCAATGAGGTAGTGACCGAGGGCGATGCCGGTCAGAAGAGCGAAGCCAAGGAAATGCTCTCGCGTCTGGCGTGAGTCATCGGTAAGGCATAAACAAAGCGGCAGCCCATCGAGGCTGCCGTTTTTGTTTGGGTGGTGATGCGATGGCGCCTGTTGGATCGCCTTCGCGGGCAAGCCTCGCCCCTACATTTGGTCGGGTTGTTCGCATCATTTGTGTCTGCCACTAATCCCCTTGTGGGAGCGAGCCTGCTCGCGATGAGGGCATCCCGTTCAACATCAAACCCGGCATTGCACCGGTCGGGCGGGGCACGAAGATCACTCAGCTCTGGCATCCCGGTCCGGCGGCCTTATAATGCCTGCCTTTGCGTAGATCAGCAGGCTGTCACCCTTTGGCAAATATAGATAATCCGGCCGCCGAAATGGCGGCCGACGGCTTTTTCCGGATCGCGTTGGGCGTTGAATACAAAGGTTCGCGTTATCGCGGCTGGCAGCGTCAGGCCTCCGGTGTGGCCACGGTGCAGGAAACCCTCGAAAAGGCCTTGTCCAAAGTCGCCGACTCACCCGTGTCGCTGCATTGCGCCGGGCGCACCGACGCCGGTGTGCATGCTTGCGGGCAGGTGGTACATTTCGATACCCAGGTCGAGCGTTCGATGAAGGCCTGGGTCATGGGCGCCAACATCAATTTACCGCATGACGTCAGCGTTAGCTGGGCCAAGGTCATGCCCGCTGATTTCCATGCGCGGTTCAAGGCCATCGCCCGTCGTTACCGTTACGTGATCTACAACGATCAGATCCGCCCCGCGCACCTGAACGATGAAATCACCTGGAATCACCGTCCACTGGACGTCGAGCGCATGTCCGAGGCTGCTCAGTATCTGGTCGGCACCCACGACTTCAGCGCATTCCGCGCCGGCCAGTGCCAGGCCAAGTCGCCGATCAAGGAGCTGCATCACCTGCGCGTCACCCGTCATGGCAAAATGATCGTGCTGGATATTCGCGCCAGCGCGTTCCTGCACCACATGGTGCGCAACATTGCCGGGGTGCTGATGACCATCGGCGCCGGCGAGCGTCCCGTGGAGTGGATGAAGGAAGTCCTGGAAAGTCGTGTGCGTCGTTCCGGCGGGGTGACGGCCCATCCGTTCGGCCTGTATCTGGTGCAGGTCGAGTACCGCGACGAGTTCGAACTGCCCGAGCGTTACATCGGCCCACACTTCCTCACCGGTTTCTCGGAACTTGACGGCTGACGCCCTCGAACGCTTTTGTTACCATCCGGGACTTTCCCGGATTTGTCCTGAGGTTCTATCGACATGTCAGCCGTTCGCAGCAAAATTTGTGGGATTACCCGCATAGAGGATGCGTTGGCGGCGGTCGAGGCTGGGGCCGATGCCATCGGATTTGTGTTCTACGCCAAAAGCCCGCGGGCCGTAACGTTCCAGCAGGCAAGGGCGATCATCAAGGCCTTGCCGCCGTTCGTGACCACCGTGGGTTTATTCGTCAATGCCAGCCGTTGCGAGCTGGGGGAAATCCTCGACGCCGTGCCGCTGGACCTGTTGCAGTTCCATGGTGACGAGACCGCGGCCGACTGCGAGGGTTGGCACCGACCGTACATCAAGGCGTTGCGGGTCAAGGCCGGCGACGACATCGCAGCAGCTTGCGATGCCTACGCCAGTGCCAGCGGGATCCTGCTCGACACGTACGTCGAAGGCATTCCCGGCGGAACCGGTGAAGCCTTCGACTGGTCACTGATACCGCAAGGCCTGAGCAAGCCGATCATCCTGGCGGGCGGCTTGACGCCGGACAACGTCGCCGAGGCGATTGCCCGGGTTCGGCCTTACGCGGTGGACGTCAGCGGTGGAGTAGAGGCGAGCAAGGGCATCAAGGATCACGCAAAGATTCAGGCATTCATCAAAGCGGTTATAGGGGCTTGATGTGACGGCTGGCAGACTGCCGCCGTCCCAAAATGCACTGCGCTGCATAAGCAGGCACGGCTGAGGATTGATGGGTTGTACGCAGGTCACGTCTCGCTGACCCGGCCACCCGATCAATCATCGCCACACACATGAATTTAGGTCAAGGGCATACGCGGGGCTGCGAACCAGAGCGTTCGGGCCACCGGTACTGGAGAAAGAAAGCATGAGCAACTGGTTAGTAGACAAACTGATCCCTTCGATCATGCGTTCCGAGGTCAAGAAGAGCTCGGTGCCTGAAGGTCTGTGGCACAAATGCCCGTCTTGCGAGGCGGTGCTGTATCGTCCGGAGCTGGAAAAGACCCTGGACGTTTGCCCCAAGTGCAACCACCACATGCGCATCGGCGCGCGCGCGCGCATCGACATCTTCCTCGACGCTGACGGCCGTGCCGAACTGGGCGCGGACCTGGAGCCGGTTGACCGTCTGAAATTCCGTGACGGCAAGAAGTACAAGGATCGCCTGACCGCTGCGCAAAAGCAGACCGGCGAAAAAGATGCACTGATCTCCATGAGCGGCACCTTGCTGGGCATGCCGGTCGTGGTATCGGCTTTCGAATTCTCCTTCATGGGTGGCTCGATGGGCGCCATCGTTGGTGAGCGCTTTGTGCGCGCCGCCAACTACGCCCTGGAAAACCGCTGCCCGATGATCTGCTTCGCCGCCTCCGGTGGTGCGCGGATGCAGGAAGCGCTGATCTCCCTGATGCAAATGGCCAAGACCTCCGCGGTGCTGGCGCGTCTGCGTGAAGAAGGCATTCCGTTCATCTCGGTACTGACCGACCCGGTCTACGGCGGTGTTTCCGCCAGTCTGGCGATGCTCGGCGACGTAATCGTCGGTGAGCCGAAAGCCCTGATCGGTTTCGCCGGCCCGCGCGTTATCGAACAAACCGTTCGCGAAAAACTGCCGGAAGGCTTCCAGCGCAGTGAGTTCCTGCTGGAGCACGGCGCGATCGACATGATCATTCACCGTCAGGAACTGCGTCCGCGTCTGGGTAACCTGCTGGCACAAATGATGGGCCTGCCGACGCCGAAATTCGTCGCCGCGCCGATCGAGCCAATCGTGGTTCCGCCGGTGCCTGCCAACATATGACCCAACGCACCCTTGGCGAGTGGCTCGCCTACCTTGAACAGTTGCATCCTTCGGCCATCGACATGGGGCTGGAGCGTTCGCAACAGGTAGCGTCCCGCATGGGACTGGGCAAGCCGGCGCCTCGGGTGATTACGGTCACCGGTACCAACGGCAAGGGTTCTACCTGCGCGTTCGTGGCTTCGTTGCTGCGGGCGCAGGGCCTGAACGTCGGTGTCTACAATTCTCCGCACCTGCTGCGTTACAACGAGCGGGTGCAGGTCAATGGTGTCGAAGCCACTGACGCCGAGCTGTGCGAAGCCTTCGCGGCGGTCGAGGCCGGTCGTGGCGACACTTCCCTGACGTACTTCGAAATGGGCACCCTGGCGGCGTTCTGGCTGTTTCAACAGGCAGGGCTTGATGCGGTGGTGCTGGAAGTGGGGCTGGGCGGGCGTCTGGACACGGTCAACGTGGTCGATGCGGACATCGCGCTGGTCACCAGCATCGGCGTCGATCATGCGGACTATCTGGGTGATACCCGTGAGTCCGTGGCTTACGAAAAAGCCGGCATTTTCCGCCAGGGCGCGCCTGCGCTCTGTGGCGATCTGAATCCCCCTCAACCTCTGCTGGATAAAGCGCGCGAGCTCAATTGCCCGTTTTTCCTGCGTGGGCGCGATTTCGATCTGGGTATCACTGATCACAACTGGCAATGGCGCGGCCTTGATGCTCAAGGGCGTGCAGTCGGGTTGCATGATCTGCCATTGCTCGATCTGCCGATGGAAAACGCCGCACTGGCACTGCAGGCTTACCTGCTGCTTGGTTTGCCTTGGGTAGATGCGCAGATTATTGATGCCCTGAAAGCGACGCGCGTGGTCGGTCGTCTTGATCGCCGTCAGTTCGACTGGCAGGGCAAGCGTCTGAATGTGTTGCTGGATGTGGGGCACAACCCCCATGCGGCAGAATACCTGGCCCGTCGCCTGGCCAGTCGGCCACCGGCAGGCAAGCGTCTGGCGGTGTTCGGGTTGTTGGCGGACAAGGATCTGGATGGTGTTGTCGGTGAATTGAATGCTAGTGTCCAGCATTGGGCTGTCGCCCCGCTGGATTCGCCGCGGGCGCGGCCCGTTGAGCAGTTGCATGCGGCGTTGCAGAACCTTGGCGCCTCGGTCACCTCTTATGGCAGCGTGGCCGCCGCCCTGGAAGGGCAGTGCGCGCAGGCGACGAGCGACGACGAAATTCTGTTGTTCGGATCATTTTATTGTGTCGCCGAGGCCCTTGAATGGCTGGCCCGGCACTCCACGGAGGAAGCGGCAAATGGCTTTGCTGGATAAGGCGTACAAGCAGCGCATGGTCGGTGCCTTGGTGCTGGTGGCGCTGGCGGTGATTTTCCTGCCAATGCTGTTTTCCCGTCAGGACGAACAGCGCCAGGTGAGGGTCGACGCACCAGCTGCACCGCAAGCGCCGGCTGTGCCGCAAGTGCAGGTCGAGCCGGTGGTGGTGCCTGAACCGCAGGCATTGCCGCAGGAACCTGTGCCAAGCGATGAGGAAATTGCCGCACAGCAAGCTCCGTCGACACCGATTGCGCCAAGTGCTCCTGTGGCAGCGCCACCAGCGCCACCAGCGCCGACGGCTGCCAAACCGGTCACGCCTCCGGTGCCCGTCGCCAAGCCTGTGCCAGCACCTACCCAGCCAATTACTGCCGCACCGAGCAAGCCGGCTACCACCCCAAGCCGCGTCGATGCCAATGGCCTGTCGGTCAGCTGGTCCGTGCAACTGGCCAGTCTGGCGAGCCGTGAGAGCGCTGAAAGCCTGCAGAAAACCCTGCGCAGCCAAGGCTATAACGCCTATATCCGCACCGCCGATGGCAAGAATCGGGTATTCGTCGGGCCGCTGATCGAGCGCGCCGAAGCCGATCGTCTGCGTGACTTGTTGAGTCGCCAGCAGAATCTCAAAGGTTTTGTGGTGCGTTTCCAGCCTGAGCGCGGTTAAAACTATCGCCCTGATTTGAAAAGCACTGACAATCTCAGCTTACCGATAGCCATGGGCTCTGCTAAAATGCGCCGCCTTATCTGTCTGTAGGCTGCACTGTGCCATTTACCTGGGTTGATTGGGCGATCGTTGCAATCGTCGCCATCTCCGCTTTGATCAGTCTTAGCCGCGGCTTCGTCAAAGAAGCACTCTCGCTGCTGACCTGGATCATCGCAGGAGGCGTTGCCTGGATGTTTGGTGGCTCATTGTCCGAGTACCTCGGCGGATACATCGAAACGCCGTCGGCTCGCGTGATCGCGGGCTGTGCCATCATGTTTGTCGCCACTTTAATCGTAGGCGCAATGATCAATTATCTTATCGGCGAATTGGTTCGCGTTACCGGGCTATCCGGGACCGATCGATTTCTCGGCATGGCCTTCGGCGCAGCGCGTGGCGTGTTGCTGGTGGTTGTGGCGGTCGGGCTGTTGAGCCTGGGGCCGGTACAGCAGGACGGGTGGTGGCAAGAGTCACAGCTCGTGCCAAAATTTCTATTGGTTGCAGACTGGTCCAAAAACCTGATCCTGGGTTGGAGTAGTCAGTGGCTTGCCAGCGGAATCAGCGTACCCGCTGATATACCGTTCAAGGAGCACCTCTTGCCGACGGCCAAAACGCCTCAGTGAGTTGTGTTCAGTTCAGATCCATTAAGTAGGGGTTGCGTCGCATGTGTGGCATCGTCGGTATCGTCGGTAAGTCGAACGTCAATCAGGCGCTGTATGACGCGCTAACCGTCCTCCAGCACCGCGGCCAGGACGCTGCCGGTATCGTGACCAGCCATGATGGCCGGTTATTCCTGCGCAAGGACAATGGGCTGGTGCGTGACGTGTTCCATCAGCGTCACATGCAACGCCTGGTCGGCCACATGGGCATTGGCCATGTGCGCTACCCGACCGCGGGTAGCTCGACTTCGGCCGAAGCTCAACCGTTTTACGTCAACTCGCCGTATGGCATCACTCTGGCGCACAACGGTAACCTGACCAACGTTGAACAGCTGGCCAAGGAGATTTACGAATCTGACCTGCGCCACGTCAACACCAACTCCGATTCGGAAGTGCTGCTCAACGTGTTCGCACACGAGCTGGCCCAGCGCGGCAAGTTGCAGCCGACCGAAGAAGACGTGTTCGCTGCCGTCACCGACGTGCACAACCGTTGCGTCGGTGGTTACGCGGTCGTGGCGATGGTGACCGGTTACGGTATTGTCGGTTTCCGCGATCCGCACGGCATCCGCCCGATCGTCTTCGGTCAGCGTCACACGGACGAAGGCGTCGAGTACATGATCGCCTCCGAAAGCGTCTCTCTGGACGTACTCGGTTTCACCCTGATTCGCGACCTGGCACCGGGCGAAGCGGTCTACATCACTGAAGACGGCAAGCTGCACACTCGTCAGTGCGCGACCAACCCGTCGCTGACTCCGTGCATTTTCGAACACGTCTACCTGGCGCGTCCGGACTCGATCATCGACGGCGTCTCGGTCTACAAGGCCCGCCTGCGCATGGGCGAGAAGCTCGCCGAGAAGATCCTGCGCGAGCGTCCGGATCACGACATTGACGTGGTCATCCCGATTCCGGACACCAGCCGCACTGCGGCCCTGGAGCTGGCGAACCACTTGGGCGTCAAGTTCCGCGAAGGCTTCGTGAAGAACCGCTATATCGGCCGGACCTTCATCATGCCGGGCCAGGCTGCACGGAAAAAATCCGTACGCCAGAAGCTCAACGCCATCGAGCTGGAGTTCCGCGGCAAAAACGTGATGCTGGTGGACGACTCCATCGTTCGCGGCACCACCTGCAAGCAGATCATTCAGATGGCTCGCGAAGCCGGCGCCAAAAACGTCTACTTCTGCTCTGCGGCGCCGGCCGTGCGTTACCCGAACGTCTACGGCATCGACATGCCGAGCGCTCACGAGCTGATCGCCCACAACCGTTCGACCCAGGACGTTGCCGACCTGATCGGCGCTGACTGGTTGATCTATCAAGACCTGCCTGACTTGATCGAAGCGGTCGGTGGCGGCAAGATCAAGATCGAGAAGTTCGATTGCGCGGTGTTCGACGGCCAGTACGTCACCGGCGACGTCGACGAGGCTTACCTGAACAAGATCGAGCAGGCGCGCAACGATGCCTCCAAGGTCAAGACCCAGGCAGTCAGTGCGATCATTGATCTGTACAACAACTGAGTAACTACCGGCCCCTAAGGGGCCGGTTTTGTATCTACTAAAGACTCTCTAAATCAAGAGCAGGGCAAGGAGTGACAGCATGAGTCAGGATTGGGATGCCGGTCGGCTGGACAGCGACCTCGAAGGCGTAGCGTTCGATACCCTGGCCGTACGCGCCGGTCAGCACCGCACGCCGGAAGGCGAACACGGTGATCCGATGTTCTTCACTTCCAGCTACGTGTTCCGTACCGCCGCCGACGCGGCCGCTCGCTTTGCTGGCGAAGTGCCGGGCAACGTTTACTCGCGCTACACCAACCCGACCGTGCGCGCGTTCGAAGAGCGTATTGCCGCGCTGGAAAGCGCCGAGCAAGCCGTGGCTACTGCCACGGGCATGGCTGCGATCATGGCAGTGGTGATGAGCCTGTGCAGCGCCGGCGACCATGTTTTGGTCTCGCGCAGCGTGTTCGGCTCGACCATCAGCCTGTTCGAAAAGTACTTCAAGCGCTTCGGCATCGAAGTCGATTACGTGCCCTTGGCGGACTTGTCCGGCTGGGATGCGGCGATCAAGGCCAACACCAAGTTGCTGTTCGTCGAATCGCCGTCCAACCCGCTGGCCGAGTTGGTAGACATCAAGGCGCTGTCGGAAATTGCTCACGCCAAGGGTACGATGCTGGTGGTCGACAACTGCTTCTGCACGCCTGCGTTGCAGCAGCCGTTGAAACTGGGCGCGGACATCGTTGTGCACTCGGCGACCAAGTTCATCGATGGCCAAGGCCGTTGCATGGGCGGCGTTGTGGCCGGTCGTAGCGAGCAAATGAAAGAAGTCGTCGGTTTCCTGCGTACTGCCGGGCCGACCCTGAGCCCGTTCAACGCCTGGATCTTCCTCAAGGGTCTGGAAACGCTGAGCCTGCGCATGAAGGCGCACTGCGCCAATGCCCAGCAACTGGCCGAATGGCTGGAGCAGCAGGACGGTATCGAGAAAGTCCATTACGCCGGTCTCAAGAGCCATCCGCAGCACGAACTGGCCCTGCGTCAACAGAAGGGTTTTGGTGCGGTCGTGAGTTTTGAGGTCAAGGGCGGCAAAGAGGGCGCCTGGCGCTTTATCGATGCGACGCGCCTGATCTCCATTACCGCCAACCTGGGCGACAGCAAAACTACCATCACGCACCCGAGCACCACCTCTCATGGCCGTCTCGCGCCGCAAGAGCGTGAAGCGGCAGGGATCCGTGACAGCCTGATCCGCGTAGCGGTTGGTCTGGAGGACGTGGCAGACCTGCAGGCCGATCTGGCGCGCGGGTTGGCTGCCTTGTGATCGAGTTGTCGACGCCGACCACGGGCACCCATGGCCGCGTCGCGCTGGTCACCGGTGCTGCGCGCGGCATCGGTCTGGGGATTGCGGCCTGGCTGATCAGTGAAGGCTGGCAGGTGGTGCTGACCGATCTGGATCGGGAGCGCGGTTCGAAAGTGGCGAAGGTGCTTGGCGAAAACGCCTGGTTCATCGCCATGGACGTCGCGAATGAAGCGCAGGTGGCACTGGGCGTGGCCGAGGTGCTGGGACAGTTCGGGCGTCTGGATGCGCTGGTGTGCAATGCGGCGGTGGCCGACCCGCACAACATCACCTTGGAAAGCCTCGATCTGGCCTACTGGAACCGGGTGCTGGCGGTGAACCTCAGCGGGCCGATGCTGTTGGCCAAGCACTGTGCGCCGTACCTGCGTGCTCACAGCGGCGCCATCGTCAACCTGGCCTCGACCCGTGCCGCACAGTCGGAACCCGACACAGAGGCTTATGCGGCGAGCAAGGGCGGTTTGCTGGCCCTGACTCACGCCTTGGCCATCAGTTTAGGGCCGGAAATTCGCGTCAACGCGGTCAGCCCGGGGTGGATCGACGCGCGAGACCCGGCGGCACGGCGTGCCGAACCGCTGACCGACGCCGATCATGCGCAGCATCCGGCGGGCAGGGTAGGGACGGTCGAGGACGTGGCGGCGATGGTGGCGTGGTTGCTGTCGAGGAACGCGGGGTTCGTCACAGGCCAGGAGTTCGTGGTCGATGGTGGCATGACCAAGAAGATGATTTACAGCGAGTAAATCCAAGCGTGGCTGCGATGGATATAGCCAGCATTGATGTTGAATGTGCCGCCGTCTTCGCGAGCAAGCCCGCTCCCACACTGAATTTATCTCGATCACAAACCTGTGGTCCGCCGCAGATCCAGTGTGGGAGCGGGCTTGCTCGCGAAAGCGGTCTGACTGTTAAGACACAATTTTGTCTTTTTCAGAAAAACTTCAAGCGGGGTATTGACTTAGCTTCGGTACCTGCGTAAATTTCGCTGCCTCGGAGATGCAAACGGGTGATTAGCTCAGCTGGGAGAGCGTCTGCCTTACAAGCAGAATGTCGGCGGTTCGATCCCGTCATCACCCACCACTTCCGAGAGTCTTGCGAAAGCAAGATGGAAGCTTTTAAAAGCCTCCACCGACGCGCAGCGGTAGTTCAGTCGGTTAGAATACCGGCCTGTCACGCCGGGGGTCGCGGGTTCGAGTCCCGTCCGCTGCGCCATATTTTCCGAGTCAGGTCTGCCTGCCTCGAGATTGAAAAGCCTCGAAGCTTTCCAGTCAGACGAGTTACTTGGATGAAAGTCCAAAGCGATACGCAGCGGTAGTTCAGTCGGTTAGAATACCGGCCTGTCACGCCGGGGGTCGCGGGTTCGAGTCCCGTCCGCTGCGCCATATCTGCCTCAAGGCCCACTGAACGCCTTGGAGCTACGAAGCAAGTTGCTGGTAAAGCCAGTGTCTGTTTCGAGTCGATAGCAAAGACCCTGGTCGAAAGACCGGGGTTTTTTGTGTCTGCGATTTGGCTTTTCCTCTCTCATGTCCTCCCCGTCCAACCTTTCTGCGCCCCAATTGCATAAAGGACTTGGTTCACAGCTTCGACATTAATTAGAATCACTCTCATTTACGATAACTCCTTGGCACAGGGCTTCTTGAGATGAGTGATGTGGCGATGCCGAAGGAGCAAACCTTCCACGACTTGTACCGCGATCATCGTGGCTGGCTTGAAGGCTGGTTGAGAAGGCGCATGGGCAATGGCTGTGATGCGGCGGACCTGAGCCAGGATACGTTCCTGCGCTTGCTCGCCAGCTCTCAACGAATTGCCGATCTGCAAGAGCCCCGTGCCTATCTGCTGACCGTGGGCAAACGCCTGCTGAGTAATTTCTATAAGCGTCGAAGCCTCGAGCAGGCTTATCTGGCGGCACTGGCGGCGTTGCCGGAAGACTGTGTGCCGTCGCCCGAGCAGCGCTGGTTGTTGCTCGAAACCCTGCAAGCCCTGGATGAACTGCTCGATGGATTGCCGGCGGCAGTGCGTAAGGCTTTTCTCTGGAGTCAGCTGGAAGGCTTGAACTATCAGCAAATCGCCGAGCGCCTGCAGGTATCGGAGCGCACGATCAAACGCTACATGGCGCAAGCCTATGAGCATTGTCTGTTGGTGGAGCTGTGAACAGTCCAGTGCCCGATGCCCGTCAAGCAGTGCGAGCTGCCGCGCAGTGGCTTGCCTTGCTGGAATCTGGAAGTGCCAGTGAGCAGGATCGTGCGAATCTGCAGCGTTGGCGCGACAGTTGCGTCAGTCACGAGCAGGCTTGGCAGAAGGCTCAAGCCTTGCGTCAGCGGTTTGCCAGTCTGCCTTCAGCGTTGGCGCTCAAAAGTCTGGATCGCCCCGAGCCGGGTCGGCGGGTGGTGCTCAAGCGTGCATTGGGTGCGGTGGCGTTGGTGCCGGCCGCTTGGTTGATTAGCCGACAATTGCCCCTGGATGTCTGGCGAGCCGATCTGCATACGGCCACCGGGGAGCGCAAACAGCTGCAGCTCGCTGATGGCAGTTCCTTGCAGCTCAACACGGCCAGTGCCGTCGATGTGGATTTGCAGAGCCGTCGCTTGAAGCTGATTGAGGGCGAACTGTCGCTGAAGGTGCCAAGCGCGTCGCCGCTGACGATCCAAACGAAGTTTGGCCAGATCATCGTCAGCCAAGGCGAAGTCTGTGTTCGTCAGGAGGCGCGCGGTTGCCGCGTGTCGGTGTACAACGGTGCCGTGCAATTGCAGCCCTTGCAGGGGCCCGTGTTGGCTTTGCGCAGTGGTCAACAAGTCAGTCTTCAAGCAGCCGGTGTCGGGCCGATCAGCCCATTCGATGTGCTTGCGCCGGGTTGGCGAGAGGGCGTGCTGATGGCGAAAAACCAGCCGCTGGGAGATTTCCTGCGCGAACTCAGCACTTATCGACCGGGTGTGCTGCGTTGGGAGCCGGAACTTGAAGCGTTGCGTGTCACCGGCAGTTTCCGCCTGGACGACACCGATCGCGTCCTCGCGTTGCTCGCGGCCAGCCTGCCGCTGGAGGTGCATTCACGTACCCGTTATTGGGTGACGTTGCTGCCGCGCAAAAATAGTGTGTAAAGCCTGTCCCCTTTTTTCGACTCGCTTGTCATTCAAGGCATGTGAACGAATCAAGAGAACTCTATCAATGCCCGCAGTAATACCTTGCTGTCTGCGCCCGGCTTCTTCCCGCCTGCGTCCGTTGTTGCACCTGAGCCTGATGCTAGGCCTGAGTGCCAGTCCGTTATTCATCACTGCCAGTTGGGCCGAAGACGCCACCCGGCGCAGCTATCAGGTGCCTGCCGGCAGCCTGAGCGATGCGCTGACCCGCTTCGCCGGTCTGTCTGGCGTCAATCTCTCGGTCGACCTGGCACTGGTGGGCAGTCGCACCAGTCCTGGTCTTTCCGGCGAATACGCGATCGAGGAGGGCTTTGCCCGGCTGTTGCAGGGTTCCGGTCTGCAATTGCAATCGGTGGGCGAACAAGCCTACATCCTGACCCCGGCGCCAGAAGGTAGCAGCCTGCAACTGGCCCCCACTTCGATTCTCGGTGCTACGGGCGAGGCGGGCGGTGAGGTGTATGCCGGCGGCCAGGTCGCGCGCCGCGGTTCGCAAGGCTTGCTGGGCTCGAAAGACTTCATGGAAACGCCATTCAGCATGACCACCTATACCGGCGAGTCGGTCAAAAACCTGCAGGCTCGTACCTTGGGCGACCTGATCGCCAGTGATCCCTCGGTTCGCGCCACTAACCCGGCGGGTGGGCGTTATGAGCAGTTCACCATTCGCGGGCTCAGCCTGTTCAACAGCGATGTCGCCTACAACGGTCTCTACGGCGTCCTGCCGACCTATACGATCGACATGGAGATGGCCGACCGCGTCGACATCATCAAAGGCCCGAGCCAGCTCATCAACGGCATCTCGCCACGGGGCAGTGTGGGTGGCGGGATCAACGTGGTGCCCAAGCGCGCGACCGACAAGCCCATCACTTCGTTTACCGGTAACTACGCTTCCGACAATCAGGTCGGCGGTGCCGTGGATGTCGGCCGGCGCTTTGGTGAAGACAACAAGTTCGGTATTCGTTTCAACGGCGTGAAGCAGTCCGGCGACACCGAATGGGATCACCAGAGTGTCGACCGCGAGATGGCCGTGCTGGGCCTGGATTTTCGCGGTGAGCGTCTGCGACTCTCAACGGACGTCGGGCGCACCGAGCGTGATACCGACGCCCCGCAGGAGCGCGTGCAGGTCGGCGCCAATGCGAAGGTGCCGAATCCGAACGATGTGCGCGACAACTATGCGCAGCCCTGGAGCAAGGCGAGCACCAACGACACTTTCGGAGCGGTGAACGGCGAATTCGATGTCAGCGATTCCGTCATGCTGTACGGCGGCGTGGGCGCGCGTAAAAGCAACCATGACTTTCTCCGGCATGCCGTTGCGGTCACCAATGATGCTGGCGATTTCAGCGTTCAGCCACGAGACTTCACCCGTGACGAAAATGTCCGGACGGCCACGGCAGGGGTGCGCAACTGGTTTCATACCGGCCCGGTGAGCCATGAGGTCAATCTGGCCGCCAGCTATTTCTACATGGACTTCGAAAATGGCGGCGCCCGTTATGCCGCGGCCCGCAGCAACCTCTACGACCCCGTGGAAACACCAACACCTGCGAGACCCACTCGACTCGATTCGAAGGTCTACACCGAGAACCGCTTCAGCGGCGTGGCGTTGTCCGACACTCTGGGTTTCTTCGATGACCGGCTGCTGCTGACCCTCGGCGCCCGCTGGCAGCGCGTGAAGGTTGACGACTGGACGGATAATGTCAAAGGCGCCACAGCCTACGATGAGGAAAAGGTTTCGCCGTCGGGCGGGATCCTGTTTAAGGCAACCGACAAGCTGTCGCTGTATGCCAACTACATGGAAGGCCTGAGCCAGGGCAAGATCGCGCCGTCGACCTCTGTGAACGAGGACGAGATATTCCCGCCGTTCATCAGCCGCCAGGTCGAGGTCGGCGCCAAGTATGACGCGGGTGCATTCGCCGTGACTGCCGCGGTGTTTCGGATCAAGCAGCCGGCCTATGAGACCAACGCCACGACGCGGGTTTTCGGCCCGAACGGCAAGCGTGAGAACACGGGTGTGGAGCTGAGTGTGTTCGGTGAGCCGCTCGATGGTTTCCGCCTGCTCGGCGGTGTCATGTACATCGACAGCGAGTTGACCGACACCACCAATGGCACCTTTGACGGCAACCGGGCACCGGCCACGCCGAAATACAACGTCAACCTGGGCGCCGAGTGGGACGTGCCGACCGTACAAGGCCTGACCCTGACCAGTCGCGGCCTCTATTCCAGCTCGCAGTATCTGGACCAGTCCAACAACAAGGAAATTGACTCCTGGGAGCGTTTCGACGTAGGTGCGCGTTACGCATTCAAGGTCGACGAAAAGAACATCACCCTGCGTGCCAATGTCGAGAACGTGGCGGACAAACGCTATTGGAGTTCGGCTGGGGCCTCAGATGACAGCGAGCCTGGCTTGACGCTCTCGACTCCACGAACCTACCTCCTTTCGGCAACCGTCGACTTCTGAGTGAACCGCTTTTCGCAGGAGCCGCATTCAGCGGCCCCTTTTCACCTCTATCGGTCAGTATCCGAACTTGTCCCGCAATCCGTAATACCAGGCGCCCAACGCAGCGAACGGTGTTCGCAGCAATTGTCCGCCGGGGAACGGGTAGTGGGGCAGGTCGGCAAAGGCGTCGAAGCGTTCGGCCTGACCGCGCAATGCTTCGGCCAGTACCTTGCCCGCCAGGTGCGTATACGTTACGCCATGGCCGCTGCAACCCTGGGAATAGTAGATGTTGTCGCCTAGCCGTCCGACCTGGGGAAGTCGCGATAGCGTCAGCAGGAAATTGCCGGTCCAGGCGTAATCGATTTTCACGTCCTTGAGCTGCGGGAAGGCCTTGAGCATCTTTGGTCGAATGATCGCCTCGATGTTCGCCGGATCGCGCGCGCCATAGACCACGCCGCCGCCGAAAATCAGGCGTTTGTCAGCGCTCAGGCGGTAGTAGTCGAGCAGGTAGTTACAGTCTTCGACGCAGTAGTCCTGAGGCAACAGGCGCTTGGCCAATTCATCGCCCAAGGGCTCGGTGGCGATCACTTGAGTCCCGCAGGGCATCGACTTGGCTGCCAGCTCCGGCACCAGATTGCCGATGTAAGCGTTGCCGGCGACGATGATGAATTTGGCCCTGACCTTGCCCTGAGGCGTATGCACCACCGGATTGGCGCCGCGCTCGATGCGCACCGCTGGCGACTGCTCGTGGATGATGCCGCCCAGCGACTCCACGGCGGCTGCCTCGCCCAAGACAAGGTTGAGCGGATGAATATGCCCGCCGCTCATATCGAGCATGCCGCCGACGTATTGATCGCAAGCCACCACTTCACGGATGCGTCGCTGATCCAATAGCTCAAGTTGCGTGTGACCGAAGCGCTCCCAAAGGCGCTTTTGGGATTCCAGATGGCCCATCTGCTTGGCGGTAATGGCGGCGAACACACCGCCGTCCTTCAGGTCGCACTGGATGTTGTATTTGGCCACCCGCTCACGAATGATCCGTCCACCCTCGAACGCCATTTGCCCCAGCAGCTGAGCTTGCTTGGGGCCGACACTGCGCTCGATCACATCGATATCACGGCTGTAGCTGTTTACGATCTGGCCACCGTTGCGCCCCGATGCGCCAAAACCCACTTTGGCCGCTTCCAGGACCGTTACCCGAAAACCGTTCTCCAGCAGAAACAGGGCAGAGGACAGGCCGGTATAACCAGCACCGATGACACAGACATCAGTCTCTACATCATCCTGCAAGGCCGGGCGCGGCGGCGCTCCATTAGCCGATGCGGCGTAATAGGACTCTGGGTAGGGAGTGTTCGCCATCCTGCAGCCTCTGTTTAATATATTTTACGAGTGCATCGATCCTACCCGAGTTAAAAAACGACCGCCAGCCAGCGGAAAATCTTCTTTGCCGCAGCAAAATTAAATATTTTGCATATTCATAGGGTTAGGTGAAAAAAAGGTGTTGACACCCCTCCGGAATTCCGTAGAATGCCGCCTCACAGCAGGCACGTAGCTCAGTTGGTTAGAGCACCACCTTGACATGGTGGGGGTCGTTGGTTCGAGTCCAATCGCGCCTACCAAACAAAATCCGCTCTGCTGGGCGGTCTGGAAGGGCTCACCGAAAGGTGGGCCCTTTTTTGTTGTCTGTGTCCCGTCCTGAATAAGGTTTACACCTTCTGATCTGTTTTTCAGGAGGTGTAAACCTTATTCAGGACGGGACAGGGTGATATCTGGATTGTTACGGTGATTTCAGTCACGTCGCTATTGCTCCTTGAACCGATAGTGGTTTGGTACTTGTTTCATGAGGCGCCGGGACGTGGCGCACTCATCGGGCTTTGCCTGGGGGCTTTAGGCATGCTCTCAACCGTAGTGCTGTAGTTGTTTCATCTGGCCCAGCTATCAACTGACTGGGCCAGTTCTACTCTCCGTTCGTTCGATTTTCCCGTATGGCCCTGTCGCCACCTCCATTGCACACGTTTTCTGAACTAACACAGCCATAACCGTCTACATTGCAGGGGGCATCCCCTTTCTGAGAGAACGGATATGTTTAGATCTCGCTCGTTGATTGCCGCTATGACGTGTCTTGCCTTGGCGTCCGGTTCAATGACTGCATTGGCCGACCCGGGAAACGGGAAGGGCCAGGGAAGCGGCAAGGGAAATCCACAAAACATCCAGGACCATGGCAACGCCAGCCATGGAAACAAAGGCAAAGGTTCAGGGGGTGACGATTGGAGTCACGGCCCGAGCATCAATCACGGAAGTGTTCTTGGAGTCGTGGGTGGTTATCGCGACTACTGGAGCCCCGGGCCGGCGTTGCCACCCGGCATTCAAAAAAACCTCGCTCGCGGAAAACCGCTACCGCCGGGGATCGCCAAAAAGCTCGATGGCCGATTGCTCGGCAGGCTTCCGCATTACGATGGCTACGAGTGGCGGCAGGCTGGCACTGACTTGATACTGGTGGCCATCGCTACCGGGATCATCTACGAGGTTCTCAATGGCGCATTCGATTGAAGTGAAACGACAAACTCCAATCGCGCCCTCGCTGCATAACGATCAGTAAAACTACGGGAAGCAATGTGCATTGTTCGATAACTGCACATTGCCTGCCCGTTGGTCGTTGACCTTTGAACTGTGTGGGGCCGAAACGGTCAATTACTTCGTGCGATATCAACCTCACGGAACCCACCCATGTTATTAAAAAACAAGAGTTTTGCAGCTGTCATGTCATGCGTGATGATGCTTGCAGCCGCCCCATTATTGCCCGCTGATCTGTCCATCATGAGCTCCGCCTACGCGAAGGGTGGTGGTGGTGGTGGTGGTGGTGGTGGTGGTGGTGGTGGTGGTGGTAACGGCGGTGGCAATGGCGGCGGTAACGGTGGCGGCGGTGGGCACAGTGGTTCCGGCCACTCCGGCGGCGTCAGCAATGGCCACGGCAATGGCTTGAGCAGCGATCACGCAGGCAAGGCCGTTCGGGACCGAGGCGCCAGTGGCAATCACTACGGTAGCGATCGAAACGATGATAACGGCCATGGTTCGGTGACGTCGGGCATCGCGAATTCCAAGGACACGCGAGGGGTGACGAAGGCCTCTGCCATTTCGACCTCTACGCCTGGCGATCACAATGCTAAAGGACTAAGCAACGCTCGCACTTCGACTTCAAAAAGAACGGATTAAGTCCAAGACTCTAAAAGCCGGGTATCCATCAGGAACCCGGCTTTTTTGTGCCCGCTATTTGCCAATTGAATCGGGCACTGAGACAGCAGGTGCATTGCTCGCCCTGGCGAAAAACACCACACCTGCCCCGATCAAGCCGGTGATCACCGCCAGCAGCAGAATGACTTTCTGTGCTCCCAGAGGGGCGGCCAACAAGGCGATCAGCAATCCGGCCAATGGTTGAGAAAGATTGTTCAGCAAGGTAATGACGCCCACGGTCTTGCCGAAGTCCTTGGGTGGAATCACCCGCTGGCGGGTGCTGCGTATGTATACGTTGAACATCTTGTCGAAACCGACGATCAGCAGGAAGCCGATGACATACACCCAAGCGTTCGAACTGAAGGCAGTGATCAGAGCGCCGGTGGCAATCATCGTATAGGAAACGACTCCCAGTACTCTCAACGGTAGGGTCACCCGCGCCAGGAAGAACAGAATGACGATGGTGGTCACTGCCCCTGCGGCTTGCAGCCCTGCATAAAAGTCTTTGCTGGCACTGTATTGGCCGATCACCATGGCTGCTGATGTGGCCAGGGTTATGCCGATGATCAGGTTCACGCCCACCGCCAGGCTGATCACCTTCTGCAGTTCCACCAGGTCGCGAATATGCCCGAATGCAATGCGCAGCGGTTGCAGCCAGATGTCTTGATGTTGCTCGAACGACTCCAGAGTGATCGAATTGCTGCGTTGCCAGATCAGCATCGCCAGATCAGCCAGCAGAAACAGTCCGGCAATCCCCAGCACCACCCAGTGCCACGCCCAGACTTCCAGCATCAGCGCCGCGACCAGTGGGCCGAGCACCAGCCCGGTCTGATCGGCGATCTGCGAATAGGAGAGGGTCTTGGTGTAGGTGTATTGCTTGAAAATGTAGGGCATGACCACTTCGCGGGCCATGATGCCCTGGGTGGTCAGCACGCCGCACAGCACGGACAGAATCACGATCCAGTAGATGCCATCAAACATGCCATACAGTGCCACGGCTGCGACGCAGGCCGCTGCGCGGTAGACCTGACTGATGTGCAGGATACTAATGGGCGGAAATTTGTCGCACAGTGCACCGCATACCGGAAATGCCAGAAAGCGCGGCAACGACTCGGCAAAAAAAGCCAGGCCTGCCAAAGACACACTGTTGGTGGTCTGAAAGACAATCAGCGGGACGATGAACAGCAAGATCTGGTCAGCCAGCCGGGACAGGAACAGCGAGATAAAGAAAGCCAGGTAATCCTTGCGCATAGTGACTCCATGTCGATGGCGATGTATAAGCGGGGCCGCGTGCGTGGGCAAATCTCCGCCGATGAACTACTACTGTAGGGCTATTTCAACTTCGTCTATAAGGAGTATGTCGATGCTGGCTCACTGGTTTCTGGCGGCGATTCACCTGTTGGCCTTTGCGCTGGGCTTCTGGGCGGTACTGACTCGCGGCACGGCTTTACGTCGTCTGACTGCCGGTGCAGGAGAGGCGCGCAGCGTTTTGGTGGCGGATAATCTGTGGGGGATCTCTGCAGTCATTCTCTTGATCACGGGTGGGATGCGAGCCTTTGGCGGATATGAAAAAGGCACTGATTACTATCTTCACCAACCGCTGTTTCATCTCAAAATGACGCTCTTCGTCCTTATCCTGTTGCTTGAAATTGCGCCGATGGTGACGCTGATCAAATGGCGGATTGCGCAGGGGCGTGGGGCGGCTATCGATACCGGGCGCGCAACGCTGTTTGCCCGTATCAGTCATATCGAAGCGCTGCTGTTGGTGCTGATGGTCGTAGCTGCCACGGGCATGGCGCGTGGGGTAACGTTTGGTTAGCCGGGAAGGAGGAAGCTCTTTCTCGCTGCAAATCCGAAACGTCTGACAGTCATGGCATGAGATGGGCGGTAGTATCGGCTCCACGTTGCGACGGTATTGTAAAGAGGCTGGGCAGAGGGCGATGCGGTGCTTGAATCTTTAGCCAGCCGTTATTCGAGGCAGAATGGGCTGGCTACTGACCACTGCAGGATTCAGGGTGTTTGCGGTTTGTCTGGGGCGGTCAGGCCGGCCTGAATGCGTTGATAGATTTCTTCGCGATGCACCGCAACGTCTTTCGGGGCGTTGATGCCAATCCTGACTTGCTGGCCGCTAACGCCCAGAATGGTGATCGTTATGTTGTCACCGATGTTTATGCTTTCACCGACTTTGCGGGTGAGTATCAGCATGGTTTTCTCCTTGATTGCTTGTGGGGCACCTGATTCGGACAGTGCAGAGGTCGGTATAGGTATAGATTAGTGCGAAGTCTCGCAGTTTGGGTGCCTCTTTCTGACGCGCAGATGCTGCATTAATTCCCAAGGCGTAACTATACAGAGGCCGCAACCATCATTCTCGTTGTTTTGCGCCCATTTTGCGGCGCTCGAACAGGATCCATGAGTGTTAAAATCGCCGCTTTCAGCATCCAGAGGGAAGCGTTGTGCGCAAAATGGCCTTGGTAATCGCAGTATTGACGTTGGCCGGGTGCGATGAGGGTAAGGGGGTTGACGCGCAAAAGCCGCAACCGACAGTCGCTTCCGCACCCGCGGCGACAACCGGTCCGCAATGGGACGTCGAGGTACGCGGCGAAACGCCCCAGGCGGTCAGCGACCTGAGCGGCTGGTTGATTGAGCATAGCTTCGTTTCCAGCGTCATCAGGGAGAACGGAAAGGTTCGTATCCTGATAGGGCCGTTCAATTCGAAAACCGAGGCAGAAGCCAAGCAAGCTGAGGTGACGGCAGCGCTTACCCGGGCAAAGAAAAGGAATATCGAGTCGCTGGTGGTCGAACATCCGACGGCTCAATAAGCAAAAACAGCGGTTAGAAACGAACAAAGGCCTGGGGTGTAATGCCCCAGGCCTTTGTGTTTTCAGCGGTCGGTCAGCCGCAGGCTTTCATGTCTACCGGGCCGACAAACTCGTTGCCGCGCCCCATCACGCACGCCACGCTCTGGTTGCGCTGACGTTCCCAGGCCTGTACCGGATAGGTCTTGTTCCAGGCTTCATACAGTTGCCGATCCTGTTTTGACAGGCGCAAGCCGTACTGCTTGCTCATGTAGAAGTAAGTCCGGGCGATCATGCCGCGAATGGAAGGGCGGGGCATGACCTTCTTCTGCTTGAAGTCGACCTGTGTCAGGCACGAACCGTATTGACCGGTTTGCACCGGCAGCCAGCCGAAGCTGAAGTTGCTGCGATCGCCATTCACCTCGCCGATGCTTGGCACCAGATTGTGCAGATCGGCCTCGGCTTTCTGATAGGTCGGATCGTACCGCGTGCAGTTCTTGCGACCGCCTTGTTGCCAGCATTCGCGCTGATGGCCGATCTGCCAGGCCGGGACAATGTGCTCCCACTCTATGCGCGAGGCGCGTTTGGCATTTTTACGCGGCACATAACCGCAGGCAGCAAGGTCTATACGGTTGCCGGTGTATTTGCAGCCGCAATAAAACTCGGTGGATTGCGGCGCGTACAACTTCCACGCAACTTTCTTGGCTTCGTTGAAGGTGCGTGGGGCGCCAGCCTGGGCGCCGAGGGTGATGCACAGAAGCAGTAAAGCAAACCAGCGGACACTCATTGACTCAATCTTCCTTCGGCACAACCCAGAAAATCTGTACACCACCATCGTCGCGATGGGCGAGGGTGACGTTGTCGTTCTCGTCGATTTCTTCAAGCAAGCGTTCCCACTCATCCATGGGTTCGTCCGGAAGACGGAAGATCAGCGCAGCTTTGGCTTTCTGGGCGGTGGGGGAATTGATGATTTTCTGAACGCGCATACCCAGGCGTTCATAGGCGTCAGGAGAGGCAGAGGGAGTGGCCACGGAATTATCCTTATTAAGCTGTACGTGCATACAGTATTTAACTGTAAGCATTTTCGCAACTGCTTAAAATTCAAGAAAATCCTCTGACAGTAGTTTTTTCCGTTTGGTGTAGGACGATGGTGATTTTTTTGTCGGAAAGGTCGTGAACCACTCACCAAGGCTGGCGAGTGGTGACAGCGGTGCCCGACCCGGAACAGGTCGGGCGAGGGTAGATCAGTATTCCCAGAACATCCGTTGCAGCTCTTTGCTGTCGTTGGTCTTGGTCAACGCGACCATGGCCAGGATGCGGGCTTTTTGCGGATTCAGGTCGTGAGCCACAACCCAGTCGTACTTGTCGTCAGGCTGTTCGGCGTTACGCAGTACGAAACCACCGGCGTTGACGTGGGAAGAACGAATGATGTGTACGCCGTCCTTGCGCAGGGCTTGCAGGGCGGGAACCACGCGAGACGAGACCGAGCCATTGCCGGTGCCGGCATGGATGATGGCTTTTGCGCCTGATTGAGCCAGGGCTTTGTAGGCGGTGTCGCTGACGTTGCCGTAGGAGTAGGCGATTTCGACGTCAGGCAGGCTCTTGATGGTTTTGATATCGAATTCCGAATCCATGGTGTGGCGCTTGGCTGGCAAACGGAACCAGTAGGATTTGCCTTCGACCACCATCCCCAATGGGCCCCAGGCACTTTTGAACGCCTCGGTCTTGATGTTGATCATTTTGCTGACGTCGCGACCCGACTGAATTTCATCGTTCATGGTCACCAGTACGCCTTTGCCGCGCGCGTCTTTGCTGCTGGCCACGGCGACGGCGTTGTACAGGTTCAGCATGCCGTCGGCCGACATGGCGGTACCAGGGCGCATGGAGCCGACGACGATGATCGGCTTGTCGGTTTTTTCTACCAGATTGAGGAAGTAAGCGGTTTCTTCCAGGGTGTCGGTGCCGTGGGTGATGACAATGCCATCGACGTCATTGCTGTCGGCCAGCTCAGCCACCCGACGGCCCAATTGCAGCAGGTTGTCGTTGGTGATGCTTTCGGACGCGATCTGCATGACCTGTTCGCCGCGAACGTTGGCCAATTGGCTCAGTTCTGGAACCCCTGCGATCAACTGTTCGATACCGACTTTCGCCGCTTGATAGGTGGCGCTGTTCGCGGCGCTGGCTCCCGCGCCAGCAATGGTGCCGCCGGTGGCCAGTATCACCACGTTCGCCAGTTTCTGTTGAGTTTCGACTTCTTTTGCCTGAAGGGCGGACGGAAGGAGTAGCAGGAGGGCCAAAGCGCCCGGAATAAAAGTGTTGAAGGCAGATTTCATTATTGTTTTCTCTCGTAGTGAAACGTTGCGGATGCAGGTTCATCTAGACACGGCCCCAAGCAGATCTGAACGCTGGGGGTGTAGGAGAAGAGCAGGATCTGTACCAGCCTGATAATCAACAATAAGATCTTTTAACCTGATGATTCTTATATGAATTATTGAAACGTCTGGAAAAGTATTCGGACTTGGTCGTCCGGGTTTCCGAACATGTGCAGCTTTTACGTTCGGCTCTCCGACCTTCATTGAGAAAGTCGCCTTGCAAAATCTGAAATCAGTGCTAAAGAAACCCTGGCGCAGGTCGATGCTCCTTTAAAGGGATCTTTTCCAGGAGTTCACATGTCGTTTACTGTCGGTTTTCCAAATGCAGCCGCAATCACTATCGCGGGCAAGTCCCCTGCGACCATCAATGCCTTGAGTGAAGCGACGTCCGACGCCTCGGCCCAAGCGCTGGGCAAAGAGGAGGGGAGCGACAACCAGGTCAGAACCGGTGGCGCTGCGCAGACTCAGGGCGAAAGCAAATCCGAAAAAAGCGGCGGTCAAAGTATTGCGGTGCAGGTTTTGCTCAAGCGCATGCAGGAACTACAGCAGCAACTGCGCGAACAGCAGCAACAACTGGCGGCCGCTCAGGCAGCGAATTATCCGACTCCGGAAGCCAAAGCCACCGCTGTCATGTCTATTCAGGGGCAAATCGCCGATACCAGCGGTGCGCTCGCGCAAGTGACAGGCAATCTGGTTAAAGAGCTGGCCAAGGGTTCCATGAGTGGCAATCTGGTCAGCACCATGGCGTGATGCAAAAGGGTTGGCTTTTGCCAATCGAGACACAAAACAGATCGTTGACAAATTTCGACAGGGTTCGCATAGTTCGGTCTACGCAAACGTTTGCGCGGTCGCCCTAGATGGCTTGATCCCGTAAGGGCAGGGTCTAGCGCAAGCGTTGCTCAGAATAATCATAAGATCGGAGTGAACCCATGAAGCTGCCATTCGCTGGACGTCTTCTCGCTGTCGCAATGCTGGCTGCGGCATCCGCCGCTTTGCCCGTGTCTTCGGCTTTCGCCGAAACCCCTGAAAAACCTAAAGTCGCGCTGGTCATGAAATCCCTGGCCAACGAATTCTTCCTGACCATGGAAGACGGCGCCAAGGCTTACCAGAAAGACCACTCCGGCGACTTCGAGCTGATCTCCAACGGCATCAAGGACGAAACGGACACGGCCGGCCAGACGCGCATCGTCGAGCAAATGATTTTGTCCAAGGTCAACGCATTGGTCATCGCTCCGGCAGATTCCAAGGCCATGGTTCCGGTCATCAAAAAAGCGGTCGATGCCGGCATCACCGTGATCAACATCGATAACCAGCTGGACCCGGCGGTGGTCAAAAGCAAAAACATCACCGTTCCGTTCGTAGGCCCGGACAACCGCAAAGGCGCGCGTCTGGTGGGTGAGTACCTGGCCAAACAGCTGAAGGCCGGTGACGAAGTCGGCATCATCGAAGGCGTTTCCACTACCACCAATGCCCAGCAGCGTACGGCAGGCTTCAAGGATGCGATGGAAGCGGCGCAGATCAAAGTCGTGTCCCTGCAGTCCGGCGATTGGGAAATCGACAAGGGCGGCAAGGTTGCCTCATCGATGCTCAGCGAATACCCGAACATCAAGGCCCTGTTGGCCGGCAACGACAGCATGGCGGTTGGCGCAGTATCTGCCGTACGCGCGGCGGGCAAGGCCGGCAAGGTGCAAGTGGTTGGTTACGACAACATCAACGCCATCAAGCCAATGCTCAAGGATGGCCGCGTCCTGGCCACCGCCGACCAGTTTGCTGCCCGGCAAGCGGTGTTCGGCATCGAGACGGCGCTGAAAATCATCAAAGGCGAGACAGTCGATAGCGGCGTCAACGGCGTCATCGAAACTCCGGTAGAGCTGGTTACCAAGTAGTCCTTCTGGCGACACAACGGTGCTCGCCTCTTGGGGCGAGCACATGGAGAGTTTTATGTCTGTTTGCGCCCCGAACGCTGTCCTCTCGGTCAGCGGTATCGGTAAGACCTATGCCCAACCCGTCCTCACTGGTATCGACCTGACGCTGATGCGCGGCGAAGTGCTGGCGCTGACCGGCGAGAACGGCGCCGGTAAAAGCACGCTGTCGAAAATCATTGGCGGACTGGTCACGCCGACCACCGGCCAGATGCAATTCCAGGGGCAGGATTACCGTCCCGGCAGCCGAAGCCAGGCCGAAGAGCTGGGCATCCGCATGGTCATGCAAGAACTCAATCTGTTGCCGACGTTGTCGGTGGCGGAAAACCTGTTTCTCGACAACCTGCCCAGCCACGGTGGCTGGATCAGCCGTAAGCAGCTGCGCAAGGCGGCGATCGAGGCCATGGCCCAGGTCGGATTGGACGCCATCGATCCAGATACGTTGGTCGGCGAACTGGGGATCGGCCATCAGCAGATGGTGGAGATCGCCCGCAACCTGATCGGCGATTGCCACGTGCTGATCCTCGACGAGCCGACAGCGATGCTGACGGCCCGTGAAGTCGAAATGCTGTTCGAGCAGATCACTCGTCTGCAGGCGCGTGGCGTGTCGATCATCTACATTTCCCACCGCCTCGAAGAACTGGCAAGGGTGGCCCAGCGCATTGCGGTATTGCGCGACGGCAACCTGGTCTGTGTCGAGCCGATGGCCAATTACAACAGCGAGCAACTGGTCACCCTGATGGTCGGCCGTGAATTGGGTGAGCACATCGACATGGGGCCGCGCAAGATCGGCGCGCCGGCCTTGACGGTCAAAGGGCTGACCCGTTCCGATAAGGTTCGCGATGTGTCCTTCCAGGTGCGCGCCGGCGAAATTTTCGGGATTTCCGGTTTGATCGGGGCAGGGCGCACCGAGTTACTGCGCCTGATCTTCGGCGCGGATACAGCCGACAGCGGCACCGTCGCGCTGGGGGCGTCGGCTCAGGTGGTGAATATTCGTTCGCCGGCCGACGCGGTCGGTCACGGCATCGCGCTGATCACCGAAGACCGTAAAGGCGAAGGCCTGCTGCTGACGCAATCAATCAGCGCCAACATTGCCTTGGGCAATATGCCGGTGATTTCCAGCGGTGGCTTCGTCAATAACGGTGACGAGATGTCTCTGGCCCAGCGTCAGATCAACGCCATGCGGATTCGCAGTTCCAGCCCGACGCAATTGGTCTCGGAATTGTCCGGCGGCAATCAGCAGAAAGTCGTGATCGGCCGTTGGCTCGAGCGCGATTGCACGGTGATGCTGTTCGATGAGCCGACCCGGGGCATCGACGTCGGCGCCAAGTTCGATATCTACGCATTACTCGGTGAGTTGACCCGTCAGGGCAAAGCGCTGGTAGTGGTCTCCAGCGATCTGCGCGAACTGATGCTGATCTGCGATCGCATCGGTGTGTTGTCGGCAGGGCGTCTGATCGACACTTTCGAGCGTGACAGCTGGACCCAGGATGATTTGCTTGCCGCCGCTTTCGCCGGCTACCAAAAACGTGATGCGTTGCTCAACGAAGCAGCGCCTAGGGATCTTCCATGAATACTGCATCTTTGGCCGGCAAACGTAGTGGCAATTTTTACGGCCTCGGCACTTATCTGGGCCTGGCCGGTGCCTTGCTGGCGATGGTCGCGCTGTTCTCGGTCCTGAGCAGCCACTTCCTGTCTTACGACACCTTCAGCACCCTGGCCAACCAGATTCCCGACTTGATGGTGCTGGCGGTCGGCATGACCTTCGTATTGATCATCGGCGGTATCGACTTGTCAGTGGGGTCGGTGCTGGCGCTCGCGGCCTCCGCGGTCAGCGTGGCGATTCTCGGTTGGGGCTGGAGCGTCTTGCCTTCGGCCTTGCTCGGCATGGCGGTAGCGGCATTGGCCGGGACTATCACCGGCTCGATCACCGTGGCGTGGCGGATTCCGTCGTTCATCGTGTCCCTCGGCGTGTTGGAAATGGCGCGGGGCCTGGCGTATCAGATGACCGGTTCGCGCACTGCCTATATCGGTGATGCCTTCGCCTGGCTGTCCAACCCGATCGCGTTCGGCATCTCGCCGTCATTCATCATCGCTTTGCTGATTATCTTCATCGCCCAGGCCGTGCTGACGCGTACGGTGTTCGGTCGTTACCTGATCGGCATTGGTACCAACGAAGAGGCAGTGCGTCTGGCGGGGATCAATCCGAAGCCCTACAAGATCCTGGTCTTCAGCCTGATGGGGCTGCTGGCCGGTATCGCTGCGTTGTTTCAGATTTCGCGCCTGGAAGCGGCGGATCCGAACGCCGGCTCCGGTCTGGAGCTGCAAGTGATTGCCGCGGTCGTGATCGGCGGCACCAGCCTGATGGGCGGGCGCGGCTCGGTTATCAGCACATTCTTCGGCGTCCTGATTATCTCCGTACTGGCGGCCGGTCTGGCGCAGATCGGCGCGACCGAACCCACCAAACGCATCATCACCGGCGCGGTGATCGTGGTGGCGGTGGTGCTTGATACTTATCGCAGTCAGCGCGCAAGCCGGCGGACCTGAGTCATGGCAACAATCAAGGATGTAGCGGCACTCGCGGGTATTTCCTACACCACGGTTTCCCATGTGGTGAACAAGACGCGGCCGGTCAGTGAGGAAGTACGGATCAAGGTCGAGGCGGCGATCAAAAGTCTCGACTACGTGCCCAGTGCGGTGGCGCGGTCATTGAAAGCGAAAACCACCGCGACCATCGGCCTGCTGGTGCCCAACAGCCTCAACCCGTACTTCGCCGAGTTGGCCCGTGGCATCGAGGATTACTGCGAGCGCAACGGCTATTGCGTCATCCTCTGCAACTCCGACGACAACCCGGACAAGCAACGCAGCTACCTTCGCGTGTTGCTGGAAAAACGCATTGACGGCTTGATCGTTGCGTCTGCCGGTGGTGACAGCGGCCTGGCCGAAGGTCTGGCGGGTGTGCGTACGCCAATGGTGATCGTCGACCGTGGGCTCGAAGGTCTCGATGCCGATCTGGTGCGCATCGATCACGAATACGGTGCCTATCTGGCGACCCGGCACTTGTTGGATCTGGGGCATCGGGACATCGCCACGATTGGTGGGCCGGCGAGTACCAGCGTGGCGCAGATGCGTCTGGCCGGTTATTGCCGTGCCTTGAAAGAGGCGGGTGTCGAAGTGCCGCGCGAGCGCATGCTGGAGAGCGACTTCACCAGCACGGGCGGTTACAACGCCGCCGCGATCCTGTTGGAAAAGAACCCACCCAGCGCGATCTTCGCCGGTAACGACATGATTGGCATCGGTGTGTTGCGCGCCGCTGCCGAGCGCAATATCCGTGTGCCCACCGAGCTGTCGGTGATCGGCTTCGACGATATCCAGATGAGCCGATACGTCTATCCGGCGCTGACCACCGTGGGCCAGTCGATCTTGCAGCTTGGCGAGATGGCGGCCGAAGTGCTGTTGCGCAGGATCGCCACGCCGGCTCTGGCGACCGATCAGCGCATCGTGACCCCCAGTATTGTCTTGCGAGAATCGACTGCGCCGCTGGCTAGTGTGTTCGCCCAATTCCGCTGAAACCAAAAGCACCGCAGAAACAGAATTGACGAGTAGTGATGTATGCCAGCAAAAGTAGTGGTAATAGGCAGCCTGAACATGGACCTGGTAACCCGGGCGCCACGGCTGCCCCGTGGTGGTGAAACGCTGATCGGCCAATCGTTTGCCACGGTTTCCGGCGGCAAGGGCGCGAACCAGGCCGTGGCCGCGGCGCGGCTGGGGGCGCAGGTATCGATGGTCGGTTGTGTCGGCAGCGACGCCTATGGCGAAGCGCTGCGCGGGGCTCTGTTGGCCGAGCAGATCGATTGCCAGGCGGTCAGTACGGTCGAGGATTCCAGCGGCGTGGCGTTGATCGTGGTCGATGACAACAGTCAGAACGCGATCGTGATTGTTGCCGGTGCCAACGGTGCGCTGACGCCCGAAGTGATCGACCGTTTCGACGCGGTGTTACAAGCGGCGGATGTCATCATCTGTCAGCTGGAAGTACCGGATGCCACGGTCGGCCATGCTCTGAAGCGCGGTCATGAGCTGGGTAAAACCGTGATTCTCAATCCGGCGCCGGCCAGCTGCCCGCTGCCGGCGGATTGGTATGCGGCCATCGATTACCTGATCCCCAACGAAAGCGAAGCCTCGGCCCTCAGCGGTTTGCCGGTGGACTCCCTGAGCACCGCCGAAACCGCCGCGGCCCGTTTGATCGCCATGGGCGCTGGCAAAGTGATCATCACCCTGGGTTCTCAAGGATCACTGTTCGCCGATGGCAAACGCTTCGAGCATTTCCCGGCACCGAAAGTGAAGGCGGTCGACACCACCGCAGCCGGCGACACGTTCGTCGGTGGTTTCGCAGCAGCCTTGGCGGCCGGCAAAAGCGAGGTCGAGGCGATCCGCTTCGGCCAAGTCGCCGCAGCGCTGTCGGTTACCCGGGCTGGCGCGCAACCTTCGATTCCTACCTTGTCCGACGTACAGGCCTTTAAAGCACCATGAAAAAGACTCCTTTGCTCAACGTCGCGCTGTCGCGGCTGATTGCCTCCCTTGGCCATGGCGACGCGGTCGTGATCGGCGATGCCGGCCTGCCGGTTCCACCCGGCGTTGAATTGATCGACCTGGCCTTGACCCACGGGATTCCGGATTTCGTCAGTACCTTGAAGGTCGTGCTGAGCGAAATGCAGGTCGAAAGCCATGTGCTGGCCCATGAGATTCTGGACAAGAAACCGTCGGCCTTGAGCGCGCTGGATGAACTGAATGCCGAAGGTGCGCTGGGCCGACGTGAGTTGCTCAGTCATGACCAATTCAAAGTACTCAGCCGACAGGCACGGGCGATTATTCGTACAGGCGAATGTCAGCCGTACTGCAACATCGTCCTGGTGGCTGGAGTAACGTTTTAACTTTCCGTTCTTCCCACGCACAAGGAGTGCGCTATGCACCGCTATGCTCAGAAACTGCACCACCTGCTCCGGAGTCTGCTGCTTTTGTCCCTGATTACCGCAACAAGCGCCCAAGCGGCGGAGAAGATCGACCTGATCATCGACACTGATCCAGGTGCCGATGACGTGGTCGCCTTGCTGTTCGCCCTGGCATCGCCGGAAGAGTTGAATATTCGTGCGCTGACCACCGTTGCTGGCAACGTGCGTCTGGACAAGACCTCGCGTAATGCACGTCTGGCGCGCGAGTGGGCGGGGCGCGAGGAGGTGCCTGTTTACGCGGGAGCACCGAAACCGCTGATGCGCACGCCGATCTATGCCGAGAACATCCACGGCAAGGAAGGTTTGTCGGGTGTCACGGTGCACGAGCCGAAGAAAGGCCTGGCCGAAGGCAATGCGGTCAACTATCTGATCGATACCCTGAAGTCCGCCAAGCCCCACAGCATCACCATCGCCATGCTCGGTCCACAAACCAACCTGGCCCTGGCGCTGATCCAGGAGCCTGAAATCGTTCAGGGCATCAAGGAAGTGGTGATCATGGGCGGTGCGCACTTCAACGGCGGCAACATCACCCCGGTGGCCGAATTCAATCTGTTCGCCGACCCTCAGGCGGCGGAAGTAGTGCTGAAAAGTGGCGTCAAGCTGACCTACTTGCCGCTGGACGTGACCCACAAGATCCTGACCAGTGAAGCGCGCCTGAAGCAGATCGCCGCCCTGAACAACAATGCCAGCAAACTGGTGGGCGATATTCTCAACGAGTACGTCAAAGGTGACATGGAGCACTACGGCATTCCGGGTGGCCCGGTGCATGACGCCACAGTCATCGCTTACCTGCTCAAGCCAGAGCTGTTCACCGGGCGTTCGGTCAACGTAGTGGTTGATAGCCGCGAAGGGCCGACCTTCGGCCAGACCATTGTCGACTGGTATGACGGCCTGAAGGCCCCGAAAAATGCCTTCTGGGTTGAAAGCGGCGACGCTCAGGGCTTCTTCGACCTGTTGACCCAGCGTCTGGCTCGTTTGAAGTAAGTCACAGGCCCGCAGGTGCCGGCCTGCGGGTTTTTACGCTACTCGGTCTCTGTTGCCCCAATATAGTCGGCGGGGTACTTCTCGAGAACCTGTTTGATGAATGTCTGGGCGGCTTGCGTCCCCAGTTCCTTGACCAGCAAATCGATACCAATGATCGCCAACTCTTCCGGGCTACCCGGGCTGTAAGAGCTGTGGCCCTGTGGCCACTTGGCTTTGATGTCGGCGTCGATACTTACGGTGGTCATGATGGCGCTCGTGAAGTCGGGAAAGTCTGAGTGTCGAGTTAACCATTTTGCGGGACGTTTGGCACTCCGACTTAGGCATGAGGGGAGGGCTATGCGACACTTGGTCTTTGACGATTTTTCAAGGACCGTGCTGTGCAGATCGATTTGAACACTCCTGACGGCTTGACCCTGGAAGCGGTGCGTCAGCTACTGGCCTCTGCCAATGATGATGAACACACTCAGTTGCGGGTCACCAAGGGCGGCATCGCCTACATTTCGTCGGGTATTGTGGGCGGCACGGACATCGACGGGTTGCTGTTTCGCCTGGAGACCTGGGCCAAGGGTTCCGGTTATGTCGGATTGGTAGCAGCCAGCGACGAGGTCTGGGTCATGCAGATTTTCAATGCGCTCAAGCAAAATTGGCCGAAACCGCCTTTCGACTACATCGACGTCTATTGAGCTCTGTTCATATTCAGTCATGATTGAGGGATGAACGGCGCACCGATGCTCAGGCACACTCGCCGCTGCCCGGATCGAGGGCGGGGCGATAGCGCCACTCTGAAACCAAACGCCAAAATGGCGGTCGCACGATCTCAGCTTAATTATTGAAAAAAGGAGGCTTCATGCCTTGGAAGCTCGCGTCATTGGGTACTTTGTTGGCCGCCACCCTGCTGGCCGGTTGCAGCAGTACGTCCACCGAGTCGGCAAAGGACCCTGTGGCGACCGACACCGGCCACAGCCGTTGTGAAGCAAAGGCTGCCGAATTCACCATTGGCAAAAAGGCTTCGCCCCAATTGCTGGAGCAGGCACGTACCCGTGCAGGCGCGCAGAATGCCCGGTTCCTCAAGCCTGATGACATGGTGACCTTGGAGTACCGCTCCGATCGCCTGAACCTGAACACCGACAACAACCTGGTGGTCACTCGCGTCAACTGCGGCTGATTGCTTCAGGTTTTTGTTACGCCCATAAAAAACCCCGTCACATGGACGGGGTTTTTTTAGTGCGGCAGAAAATTACTCTGCGCGGACTTGTGCAGCTTGCATACCCTTTTGGCCTTTCTCAGCCACGAAGGAAACGGTCTGGCCTTCTTTCAGGCTTTTGAAACCGTCGCTTTCGATAGCTTTGAAGTGTACGAACAGGTCGTCACCGCCACCTTGAGGAGTGATGAAGCCGAAGCCTTTTTCATCGTTGAACCATTTAACGGTGCCGGTTTGGCGATTAGACATGGTGTATCTCCAAGAAACATATATTTTCAGTAGTACTGTGCTGCTCAGGCCAACTGGGCACACCGGACTATCATAGTCGAAATGTTCGCTTTGGGAGCCCCCTGGGTGTGCTGTTTGCCCTACAGTCACGTTTGCTTTGTTGCTTCGTGTGGCTGAAAGCCCCGGTTTAAAAGGCTTTCAGTCGAAAGTTAAGACAAGAAAAAAAGCTGAAAAACCTGAAAAATTTGTACGAAAAAGCTCAATTTCATCACTTTTTATCGGCAGTGAGCCGAGTTAAAAGGACTTTTTTCTCACTTTTTCGCCGGTGCATCGGCCTTGCATTTAGCTATCTGACCCAGCGCTTTCTGTTGCAGTTCCGGGCTGGCCTTGTTATCCATCAGGGCCTGAATGTCGCCAGCCGGGTACGATTTGATCGCGTCGGCACCGCAAGCGCAGTGAGACTTTGCAGCTGCAGCGCCGATCTGCGGAGTGGCCGCCTGAGTGCACTGAGCCATGTATTTCTCGCGCTCGCCCTTTGGCCAGTCGGCATGGGCAGCCAGCGGCAGCAACAGGACGACGGGTGCGACGATGGCGAATAAACGATTCAGACGCATGCTGAGATGCTCCTTTTGGGTCAATGTCTTGTTATCTGAGGGGTAAAGCATGGTTCAAGTTCAGCACTCTGGCATAAAAATGCCTGATTTGCCCCCGCAGAAAACCTTGCCGCCGCGATGACCGTTCATCTGTGCTAGCATGCTTCGCTCGGGCGTTTGCAGGCTCCGGATGACCTTCAGTCCCGGCAGCGGCAGCGGCTCGAATAACCCTGATTTGAATCCCAGTCACTCTGGTTCGGTTTTCCGGTTGGCCGCAAGGCTCCTGCCGCTGTAAGGCAGGCGTTCGTTATTGAATGGCCTGGATCGGATCTTGTACTGGCTCATCCCAACCCACGTGACCTTTGGTAGGGGTCACCACTAGGAGAGGAGGCGCCATGCCAACTATTACTCTTCCCGACGGCAGTCAACGTTCATTCGATCACCCGGTTTCCGTAGCCGAGGTCGCCGCATCCATTGGTGCAGGTCTGGCCAAAGCCACCGTGGCCGGCAAGGTCGATGGCAAGCTGGTCGACGCCAGCGACATCATCGACAGCGATTCCTCGCTGCAAATCATTACGCCAAAGGATGAAGAGGGGCTGGAGATCATTCGCCACTCTTGCGCCCACCTGGTTGGCCATGCGGTCAAGCAGTTGTACCCGACGGCCAAGATGGTCATCGGTCCGGTCATCGACGAAGGCTTCTATTACGATATCGCCTTCGAGCGTCCTTTCACGCCGGATGACCTGGCCGCCATCGAACAGCGCATGCAACAGCTGATCGAGAAAGATTACGACGTGATCAAGAAAGTCACTCCGCGCGCCGAAGTGATCGAAGTGTTCAAGGCCCGCGGCGAAGACTACAAGCTGCGCCTGGTCGAAGACATGCCGAACGAGCAGGCCATGGGCCTGTACTATCACGAAGAATACGTCGACATGTGCCGCGGTCCGCACGTGCCGAACACGCGCTTCCTGAAATCCTTCAAGCTGACCAAGCTGTCCGGCGCCTACTGGCGTGGCGATGCCAAGAACGAGCAATTGCAGCGCGTTTACGGCACCGCATGGGCGGACAAGAAGCAACTGGCGGCTTACATCCAGCGCATCGAAGAAGCCGAGAAGCGCGATCACCGCAAGATCGGCAAGCGTCTGGGCCTGTTCCACACCCAGGAAGAGTCGCCGGGCATGGTGTTCTGGCACCCGAACGGCTGGACTCTGTATCAGGTGCTCGAGCAGTACATGCGCAAGGTTCAGCGCGACAACGGCTATCTGGAGATCAAAACTCCACAAGTCGTTGACCGCAGCCTGTGGGAGAAATCCGGGCACTGGGCCAACTACGCCGACAACATGTTTACCACTCAGTCGGAAAACCGCGACTACGCCATCAAGCCGATGAACTGCCCGTGCCACGTGCAGGTGTTCAATCAGGGCCTGAAAAGCTACCGCGAACTGCCGATGCGTCTGGCCGAGTTCGGTGCCTGCCACCGTAACGAGCCGTCGGGTGCACTGCACGGCATCATGCGCGTGCGCGCCTTCACTCAGGACGATGCGCACATCTTCTGTACTGAAGAGCAGATGCAGGCCGAATCCGCTGCGTTCATCAAGCTGACCATGGACGTGTATGCCGACTTCGGCTTCAAAGACGTCGAGATGAAGCTGTCCACTCGTCCGGAAAAACGCGTCGGTTCCGACGAGCTGTGGGATCGCGCCGAAGCTGCACTGGCTGCAGCCCTTGATAGTGCTGGCTTGCCGTACGATCTGCAGCCGGGCGAGGGTGCATTCTACGGTCCGAAAATCGAGTTCTCGCTGAAAGATTGCCTCGGCCGCGTCTGGCAATGTGGTACCCTTCAGCTCGATTTTAACCTGCCTGTCCGTCTGGGAGCCGAATACGTCTCCGAAGACAACAGTCGCAAGCACCCGGTTATGTTGCACCGGGCGATCCTGGGTTCGTTCGAACGTTTCGTCGGAATCCTGATCGAGCACTACGAGGGTGCATTCCCCGCGTGGCTGGCTCCGACCCAGGCAGTGATCATGAATATCACTGATAAACAGGCTGATTTTGCCGCTGAGGTTGAAAAAACCCTCAATGAAAGCGGATTTCGTGCCAAGTCTGACTTGAGAAATGAAAAGATCGGCTTTAAAATCCGCGAGCATACTTTGCTCAAGGTTCCCTATCTCTTGGTTATCGGAGATCGGGAAGTCGAGATGCAGACTGTCGCTGTGCGTACTCGTGAAGGTGCTGACCTGGGCTCGATGCCCGTCGCCCAGTTCGCTGAGTTTCTCGCGCAAGCGGTTTCCCGGCGTGGTCGCCCAGATTCGGAGTAATTATTATTAAGCGTGAAATGAGACAAGATAAACGAGCTGCACCGAAAGCCCCGATCAACGAGAATATCTCGGCACGCGAGGTTCGGTTAATTGGAGCTGAAGGTGAACAGCTTGGGATTGTGTCAATTGAAGACGCGCTTCTTAAGGCTGAAGAGGCCAAACTGGATTTGGTGGAAATTTCCGCCGATGCAGTACCCCCTGTTTGCAAACTGATGGACTACGGCAAATCGATCTTCGAGAAGAAGAAGCAGATTGCCGCGGCCAAGAAAAACCAGAAGCAGATTCAGGTTAAAGAAATCAAGTTTCGTCCAGGGACGGAGGAAGGGGATTACCAGGTAAAACTGCGCAACCTGGTACGTTTCCTGAGTGATGGGGACAGGGCCAAGGTATCCTTGCGATTCCGCGGCCGTGAGATGGCCCACCAGGAGCTGGGGATGGAACTCCTCAAGCGAGTTGAAGGTGACTTGCTCGAGTACGGTTCGGTCGAACAGCATCCTAAGATGGAAGGACGCCAGCTGATCATGGTCATCGCCCCGAAAAAGAAGAAGTAATCAATAGGGCACGGCAGGCCTTCTGATTATGTTTATCAACTGAATGCGGAGTATCCGAACATGCCAAAAATGAAAACTAAAAGTGGTGCTGCTAAGCGGTTTTTGAAAACTGCTAACGGTATCAAGCACAAGCACGCTTTCAAGAGCCACATCCTGACTAAAATGTCGACCAAGCGTAAGCGTCAACTGCGCGGTAGCAGCTTGCTGCATCCGTCTGACGTGGCAAAAGTCGAGCGCATGCTGCGCCTTCGTTAATTTTAGTCAAGAATAGAGGAAGTAACTCATGGCTCGTGTAAAGCGTGGCGTCATTGCCCGTAAACGTCACAAAAAAATTCTGAAACTTGCTAAAGGCTACTACGGCGCTCGCTCGCGCGTATTCCGTGTTGCCAAGCAAGCGGTAATCAAGGCAGGCCAATACGCCTACCGTGACCGTCGTCAGAAAAAACGTCAGTTCCGCGCTCTGTGGATCGCTCGTATCAACGCTGGTGCACGTATCAACGGTCTGTCCTACAGCCGTTTCATCGCCGGCCTGAAAAAAGCGTCCATCGAGATCGACCGCAAGGTTCTGGCTGATCTGGCAGTGAACGAAAAAGCGGCGTTTGCTGCGATTGTCGAGAAAGCTAAAGCCACCTTGGCTTAAGTACCCCCGACAGTCACCCGGCCTCACCTCTGTGGGGTCAGGTGTTAAACGTCATAAATAGGGGAAGAGCCTTCAAGCTCTTCCCCTATTTTGTATCTGGAGTCTGTACATGGAAAACCTGGATGCGCTCGTCTCTCAAGCACTAGAGGCTGTGCAAAGCGCTGAAGATATCAATGCCCTGGAGCAAATCCGGGTTCACTACCTTGGCAAAAAGGGCGAATTGACTCAGGTGATGAAGACCCTGGGGAATTTGCCGGCAGAAGAGCGTCCGCAAGTCGGCGCGCTGATCAACGTTGCCAAGGAGCGTGTCACAGAGGTTCTCAATGCCCGCAAGGCACTGTTTGAAGAGGCCGACCTGGCCGCCAAACTGTCCGCCGAGTCCATTGACGTGACCCTGCCTGGCCGCGGTCAGACCTCCGGTGGTCTGCATCCGGTTACTCGCACTCTGGAACGTATCGAACAATTCTTCACCCACATCGGCTACGGCATCGCCGAAGGCCCTGAGGTCGAAGACGATTACCACAACTTCGAAGCGCTCAACATCCCAGGCCATCACCCGGCCCGGTCGATGCATGACACCTTCTATTTCAATGCCAATATGTTGCTGCGCACCCATACCTCTCCGGTACAGGTCCGCACCATGGAATCGAAACAACCGCCGATCCGCATCGTCTGCCCAGGCCGTGTGTACCGTAGCGACTCCGATATCACTCACTCCCCGATGTTCCACCAGGTCGAAGGCCTGCTGGTCGACCGCGATATCAATTTCGCCGACCTGAAAGGCACCATCGAAGAGTTCCTGCGCGTGTTCTTCGAAAAAGAACTGGCCGTGCGTTTCCGTCCTTCGTACTTCCCGTTCACCGAGCCATCCGCTGAAGTCGACATGGAATGCGTGATGTGCAGCGGTAAAGGCTGCCGCGTCTGCAAGCAGACTGGCTGGCTGGAAGTGATGGGCTGCGGCATGGTTCACCCGAATGTGCTGCGCATGTCCGGGATCGACCCGGAAGAGTTTTCGGGCTTTGCCTTCGGCATGGGCGTTGAGCGTCTGGCCATGCTGCGTTACGGCGTGAACGACTTGCGTCTGTTCTTCGACAACGACTTGCGGTTCCTCGCGCAATTTCGCTAGTCGTAACGAATTCTTAGGAGAGCAGGATGAAATTCAGTGAACAATGGCTGCGTGGCTGGGTAAGCCCGCAGGTAAGTCGCGACGAGCTGGTTGCTCGTCTGTCGATGGCCGGTCTTGAGGTCGATAGCGTTACGCCGGCCGCCGGTGAATTCAGTGGCGTGGTCGTGGGCGAGGTGCTGAGCACCGAGCAACACCCGGACGCCGACAAGTTGCGTGTTTGCCAGGTCAGCAATGGCTCGGAGACCTTCCAGGTAGTGTGCGGTGCGCCAAACGTGCGCTCCGGCCTGAAGATCCCGTTTGCCATGATCGGTGCCGAACTGCCGGGCGACTTCAAAATCAAGAAAGCCAAGCTGCGTGGCGTTGAATCCAACGGCATGCTGTGCTCCCAGGCTGAGCTGCAAATCGGCGAAGGCAACGATGGCCTGATGGAATTGCCGGTCGATGCGCCAGTCGGTCAGGACATTCGTGAGTACCTGAGCCTCGACGACGCCAGCATCGAGGTCGACCTGACCCCGAACCGCGGCGACTGCCTGTCCCTGGCCGGTCTGGCCCGCGAAGTCGGCGCGCTTTATGCCGCCCCAGTCGTGCGCCCGGCGATTGCCAGCGTTCCGGCCGTGCACGACGAAGTGCGTTCGGTTGAAGTACTGGCACCGGCCGCGTGCCCGCGTTACCTGGGTCGTGTGATCCGCAACGTCGACCTGTCCAAGCCTACGCCGCTGTGGATGGTCGAGCGTCTGCGTCGTGCCGACGTGCGCAGCATCGACGCCGCCGTCGACATCACCAACTACGTGATGCTGGAACTGGGTCAACCGCTGCACGCGTTCGATCTCGCCGAAATCAATGGCGGCATCCGCGTACGCATGGCCGAAGAAGGCGAGAAGCTGGTTCTGCTTGATGGTCAGGAAGTCAGCTTGCGTAGCGATACGCTGGTGATTGCAGACCACACCCGTGCCTTGGCTATCGCCGGCGTCATGGGTGGCGAGCACAGCGGTGTCAACACCGCGACCACTCGCGATATTTTCCTGGAAAGCGCGTTCTTCGACCAGATTGCTGTCGCTGGCAAGGCTCGTTCCTACGGCCTGCACACCGATGCCTCGCACCGCTACGAGCGTGGCGTGGACTGGCAGCTGGCCCGTGAAGCCATGGAGCGTGCCACTGGCCTGCTGCTGGACATCACCGGCGGCGAAGCGGGTCCGATCATCGAGACCGTCAGCGAGCAACACCTGCCGTCGATCGCGCCGATCACCCTGCGTGCCCAGCGCATCACCCAGATGCTGGGCATGGAGATGGATTCGGCCGAAGTCGAGCGTCTGCTCAGCGCATTGGGCCTGGCCATTTCCGCCGATGGGGCAGGGCAGTGGCGCGTTGAAGTGCCAAGCTTCCGTTTCGATATCAGCCTGGAAGTCGACCTGATCGAAGAACTGGCCCGTCTGTACGGTTACAACCGTCTGCCGGTTCGCTACCCGCAAGCCCGTCTGGCGCCGCAAGCCAAGGCCGAAGCGCGGAGCGATCTGCCTGAACTGCGTCGCCTGCTGGTGGCTCGTGGTTATCAGGAAGCGATCACTTACAGCTTCATCGATCCGAAACAATTCGAGTTGTTTAATCCAGGTGTCGAGCCTCTGCTGCTGGCCAACCCGATTTCCAACGACATGGCTGCCATGCGTTCGTCCCTGTGGCCTGGTCTGGTCAAGGCGCTTCAGCACAACCTGAACCGTCAACAAGATCGCGTCCGCCTGTTCGAAAGCGGCCTGCGCTTCGTTGGTCAGCTGGAAGGCCTGAAGCAAGAGCCGATGCTCGCTGGTGTGGTATGCGGTAGCCGTCTGCCGGAAGGCTGGGCGCAAGGTCGCGATGTCGTCGATTTCTTCGACGTCAAAGCTGATGTGGAAGCAGTACTGGGCTTCGCCGGTGCACTGGATTCGTTCACTTTCGTGCCGGGCAAACACCCTGCGTTGCACCCGGGTCAAACCGCGCGCATCGAACGTGAAGGCCGTTTGGTAGGTTTCGTTGGCGCGATTCACCCTGAATTGTCGAAAACCCTCGGTCTCGACCGTCCGGTCTTCGTATTCGAGCTGGTTCTGGCCGAAGTGGCGTTGGGCAAAATGCCTGAATTCCAGGAGTTATCGCGCTTTCCTGAAGTGCGTCGTGACCTTGCACTGCTGGCGGATAAAGACGTTGCGGCCACCGCTGTACTGGACGTAATCCGTGAAAATGCAGGCGAATGGCTCACAGACCTCAGGCTATTTGACGTGTATCAGGGTAAAGGCATTGATCCTGATAGAAAAAGCCTTGCAGTTGGCTTGACCTGGCAGCATCCATCGCGCACTCTTAATGATGATGAGGTGAATACCACGACGCAAAACATCCTCACCTCGCTCGAACAAAGGTTGAACGCCACGTTAAGGAAGTGACGTATGGGGGCTTTGACGAAAGCTGAGATGGCGGAACGTCTGTATGAAGAGCTGGGCCTGAACAAGCGGGAGGCCAAGGAATTGGTCGAGCTGTTCTTTGAAGAAATCAGGCACGCTCTTGAAGACAACGAACAAGTCAAATTGTCCGGTTTCGGCAATTTCGACCTTCGGGACAAACGCCAGCGGCCTGGCCGCAATCCGAAAACGGGAGAAGAAATCCCGATCACGGCTCGCCGTGTGGTCACCTTTCGTCCAGGGCAGAAGTTGAAGGCCCGAGTTGAGGCTTATGCTGGAACCAAGTCATAACGACGAACTACCCGTCATCCCGGGAAAACGCTACTTCACCATTGGTGAAGTCAGCGAGCTATGTGCCGTAAAACCGCACGTGCTTCGCTACTGGGAGCAGGAGTTTCCTCAACTCAACCCCGTCAAACGCCGCGGAAACCGCCGGTATTATCAGCGCCAGGACGTGCTGATGATCCGGCAGATCCGCGCGCTTCTTTACGATCAGGGGTTTACCATCGGCGGCGCACGCCTGCGTTTGTCCGGCGATGAAGCCAAAGACGACACCACCCAATACAAACAAATGATCCGCCAGATGATTGCCGAGCTGGAAGATGTTCTGGTGGTTCTCAAGAAATAAATTCCTGCTTTTAAATACTTCCAGTTTTCAAAAGCTTGCGATATATTCTTGAGCGTTCCTCGAGATGAGGAACAGATTTAACGCCTAGTCGGGGCGTAGCGCAGTCCGGTAGCGCACTAGCATGGGGTGCTAGGGGTCGAGTGTTCGAATCACTCCGTCCCGACCATATAATTCAAGGGGTTGCGAGATTTTATCTCGCGACCCCTTTTTATTTTATAGCGTTTTTCCCCCTACAAAACGACTGGCTCTTGCTGGAGTCTTCTATCAGAACGGCTTGCTCCAGCCCTTGCCTGATCGCGCTAATTGGATTGAAATAGGCGCGATGGCTTAATAATGGCTTTTTCTACATTGCTCATTAATGATCGACGGCATTTTGGCCTCGATGCAGGGAGGCAAATCGATGCGAGCTCTTTTGAGGTATCCGACGCAGGTTGGCACCTTCTACATTGCCCAGTCGACTGACGGGCGATTTCACCCAGTGTTTGATGATGAGAGCCTGGACAGCTATCGAAGCATTACCCATGCGATCAATGATCTGACAAGTGATGCAACTAGCTCGGTGCTGCACCCCAAAACATTTGAGTTGCTGGATACTTCTGTTCTCGGATTACCAGATGATCCTGGCGAGTGGATCCGCGTTTAGGTTTCATACGTCCCATGGCGTCGCTTCTCGGGTGCCTGCGGGCAACGTTCCTTATTTATTTACTTTCTTAGAGCGTCGCATGGTGAGTATGAGAAAAATAGGTTTGTATGCTGGGATTTTAGGCGCTTTGGCGTCAGTAGCTGCGCTGGTATTACCAGGAACCGCCGTGTCGCAGAGCAGCAGCGGGGCAAATAGTCCGGTCATTTCTGGGAACGGCAATACCGTTAACTACCAGTCGCATACTGGGTTCCCTAGCGCTGAAACAATCAGGGCACAACGCCCTAATATCAGTGAGCGGCAGTACCAAGCGATACAACCGGGAATGACGTATGACGAGGTACTAGAAATCGTGAAAATACCCGGTAAAGAAGCCGCAAGTACGGGGAGGGTTCAGGTCTACACTTGGGGCACTGAAGTGTATGTCTACATGACGGTGACACTGGTGGATGGCAAGGTCCAATCAAAGTCTCATTGATACCGATTCCCTTACTCCGGCGCCAGATCCAGCCCGGAAGCATCTCGGAATACAGCTCGCTTGGGTAACCGGACAGCACGAGCATCCCTTCTAGTTCGAGTAAAATACCGAGCAATTCACGATGCCCCGTGTCATCCATTTCATGCTTGTAGTACCGGCCGCTTGATGCGCCTTTGTACCTGGTGTCGTGTACGTACGGTGGGTCAACGTAGTGCAAGGTTTGTGGTCCGTCGTGGGCTTTGATTACCTCGATCGCCGGTCTGTTTTCGATCAGCACCCCAGTCAGCCGCTGGCCAACTTCGGCGAGTTGCTCGGGATAAGTCGCCCAAAGTGACTGGGCCGTGCCGTATTGCCGCTTGGTGTCGATGCGAAAGCCGGTGACGCCCTTGGTGGCACCGGCGGACCCGAAACCCATCTGGGCTCTGATGATTGTCCGGCGGGCGCGTTCGATCGGTTCAGCGCTCGGTTCCCAGGACAATTCGAACTCCTCGCGGGAGTAGGGCGTGAACACCAGTCGCTCTGTGAGTCCCGATCGCGTAACCGGATCCTGAAGTACGCGGAACAGATTCACTATGTCGCCGTCCAGATCGTTGTACACCTCGGCATACGACCGGGGCTTCTGCATCAGCACTCCGGCTGCGCCACCAAATGACTCGACATAGCAGGTGTGAGGTGGGAAGTGTTGCAGCACCCACGGCGCAAGCCGGAACTTGGCACCGTGGTATCGGATGACCGGTGCGGTAATGGTCATAGGTGATTTCCAGGCAGATGCCGGCCTCGCTGGCTGGCGTGAAATGTGTTTGTGGGCTATTGGTTGATGGTCCGGTATGGGCCGAATCAAGGAGAAGCGCAATGGCTCATTGGGATTCGTACGGCTACCCCGAAGATGATCCAAAAATCTGGGTTACATTTGGCCCTCAAAGAGGTGCTCCACCATCGGTGGCGTTTCTTGGTGCTGCCGCAGCACGTCCGAGACCAGTCCATTCTGAATCCGTTGCCGGCGCTGATGGAACAGTGGTTTTCCAATCCAGAGTTTCGCGCTGACCCGATTACCCGAATAGACGCGATGACCCAAACCTTGTGCGATTTGGGCTTTAACTTTCGAGCGAATTTCGCCGAGCAACAAGTGGCCCCTTTTACGCAGGAATGAAGCGGCACTGAAGACGCAGTTCTGCCTCATTTTTCCCTATGTGGTGATCATGAAATCATTGCTGTCGAGGAAGATGCCGGTGGATACGGCGCTGGCTGAGCTTGATCGAATTGGGCAGGCTGATATTCCGCGCTTCACTTCCAGCCTTATGTTGACTGCCTTAGGGGTTGTGCTGAAAAGTAAGCAGGCGCTCAAACTCGACGGGGATACGAAGCCTGCCTACTCGTATCTGGATTCCTTCCTGGCTTTCCAGTCGGGACAAAAGGTTGAGGGCAGCCACATCACAGTGCCGTACCTGCGCAACCGGGCGGGGGATTTGAACCTATGGTTGATACTGCCGACGCTACGCCAGCAGGGTTATTCATTTATTGGCACACCTGCAGTGGTCACGGGCGATAAAGCACTGCACCGATTGATCCTGCGCGTACTGCCACCGCTGCTGCATGTCAGTCAGAAAACGTGCTTTTCCATCTTTCCGGAGGGTTGGATGAGGCCCAATGCACGAAAATTCTCCAGACTGTACAGACCGTTGAACAGACGGGTGATCAGTGATTGAACCAGCAGGCTGATGTCCTCTTGACCAGAGGGCGTGGCCACGCCGTCGAGCGCCTGATCGATCAGGATGTGCGGGCTCACAGTTCGTCGTCCTAAGCCTTGGCTATCAGCGCGTCATCGGCGAGTGGCTGAAGCAGTGCCTCGGCTATTTCGCCAAGCATGTCCAGCGGGTGATCGCTGTTGCCCAGCAGTTCTGCCGCTGCGGTCTTGTCAGCGTTTCCGCGCTCCACGGATATCAACAACCGCCCGAGTGCCGGGGTGTCGACCTCGCAATCGGCAAGGCGGCTGTTCACGTATTCATCTACTGCCAGGGCGAACTGAGCGGCGGTCACGCCCTGAGCTTGTGCATGCGGCGCTGGAAGGACACGTCAGTGCCGCGCAGCAGATCTTCGGCGGCGTTGTACAGCCATTCCGCTCGTGCCGCATCCCGGGGGCTATCGCTCACTGGAGGCGGCTTGCGATGGTGTTTGGGCAGAGAACTATGCGGGGTGTTCATGATCGCCTCCAGATCGGCGAGGTGGATTAGGGCGAGGGCCGCCCTGCATCCTTTTTAAACATATTGACCGCGGGGTATTCGGCCCGATCCGTTGCATCCAAATGGACGGGGTTAGCGGTCAATAAAGCGGATGTAGTCGGGTCGAAACGTCCCAACCTTTCCGTCCGCAAACTCAACAATGGCTACGGTGAAGTTGCCCCAGTTGTTTTCGCCGTCTTCGGCCTCGGCCCCCCAGCAGTGGAAGACGCCATCGCGGTCATCCTCTCTGCCGGTGATTCGGCCGTTTTCGTTGACTGTTGCTTTGAGCGTCATTATGCCGCGCATATGCTTGTCCTCGGTTAATCCAACAAAACTCGGATGCACTCATCCGTTCCGCTGGTTGCCGTTGGGCGCGGAGGGGAGTGCATGCGGGTGGTGTCGGGGAAGAGGACGCTGCTGTTGGCGGATGAAGTGCAGCGATCTGCTAGCATTCAGCCCGCTGGGCGGAAGAAAGGCTGATCGCTTGTGCCCGCTTTGAATGACTACTTAGGGAAAAGATATGTCGGTCTACTCAGTTACCATCCCCTGTTTCGCACAGATGCTGCGATCCCTATCGTCTCTTTTGTCTAAGGGTGAGACTTGCGCTCGTGAACGCGGCTATGGTTCGCAAATTCTGCTTGAAGCTCGGCTTGCACCGGATATGCACAATCTAGCTCGACAAGTTCAGTATGCTTGTACTCAGGCGCAGGAGGCGGTCCAGCGGCTTACACAACAGCCGTTGCAATCGCTCGCTCCCCCCGAAAACTTGGCTGCAGCGAAGGCACTGATCGAGCGTACTCTGGCGGTTCTTGCTTCGGTGGACCGTGCCCAGGTGGATGAAGGTGCAGAGCGACAAATCGCTATCGCGCTACCAAATGGCATAACTTTCGATATGACCGGCAGTGAATACGCGGTGAATTGGGTCACGCCACAGTTCTATTTTCATCTAGTCACGGCGTACAACATCCTTCGTCATAACGGTGTACCTCTCGGGAAAGCTGATTACGTACAGCACATATTCGCCTACCAGCGGCAGTAATAGGCCCTCGGCCGCGCCCCAATAAGGGCGTCCGCTTTCATTGGTGGTCGACACGGTATTTTTTCCGTCGAGTATCAGAACAGCTGCAATCTTTAATCTGATGCCGGTGTTCGGGGTGTGATCTGCTCGAGGTCGTCACCTCTGGCTCTGCCTGCGCCGGTTTCTGCCCGGCGTGCTCAGTGGCGGGTCTGATTACAAGTCAGGTGCTTGCTTTGCTGCAGATCACACTCCGATGCGCTCTCATAAGAGAGGATCGGGCAGTTAACGACAGGCTGTCGTGGCGCTGTTTGTTCAGTCGTAAATGCCGTAGCTGAACTCGTCTTCTTCGCAGTCCACCAGAATCTTGGAAGCGCCGAAGTAGAGCGCAGCCAGAAGCTTCTCGAACTTCGTTCTGAATCGCAGGGTCTGGCCAATCTTCTCGTTGTCGATCTTGACGGCGTAGACGGTGCCGACTTCGCGATCTTTTTTTTCACGATCCGTGCCGCGCTTACTGAATGAGATATGGATGGCGTTATCCGGGCTGTACTCGTCACGCTCGCGACTGCTGTAGAACGATGAGTCATCCTTCGGCTTTTTGTCGAAGTAGATATGCATGCCGCCGTAGTCGGATTCTTGGAAACGGATATCCGGACGCTCCCAGCGCTCCTCGGCAGCGCTTTCCTTATGATCTTCGATGAAAGCGTCCATGAGGTCTCGGAGACTGATCACATCCGGCATCTGATCCTTGGTTAAAACTTCGTCGATTGCCTCCTACGCGCGGCGGACCATGCCGCCCTGGGCGATGACAAGGAAGAACGCATCCAGATCGTTCGGCAGAAGATCAGCATCAGCGAGACGCGCCGCACGCCGATTGGCCGATCCACCGCCCGCGCTGCGCACCTGGCCACCATCGGCAAGGTCTTGCGCGCGATAGACACGCTTCCGTTTCAGGTGCAGCAGTTCGGGCACTACCTCTATCACCCGGCGATGACCATGCGCTACGTTATGAACGCGGTACTGCTGATCACCGCCAAGGCCGAGTTGCCAGACCTTACTTCGGCCAAACGCGTGAAGGCGCAGTACCTGGTGACCCTGGCTCTGCAATCGTACAAGGGGGAGGTAGTCGGGGCGGCAGAGTGGGGGCCGGCCCGGGTCGCCGCAGAGATGAAGGATTTCTTCGGCGTGTCGATTGAACCGAAGCATTGGAATAGGGATTGGCTGGATCTATGGGAATCACTGAAGAAGGTGATCGCTGAAGTGGATATTCAGGCGCAGGAACCCACTATGGCAGGTGATTCACTCGGAAAATGACGAAGAGGCGGCATAAATATATTGACATGGTGGGGTTTTGTGCGTGCTTTTCCCATAGTGCGCAATTCACGCAACACGCACATGAATTCCTGAGCCCGGCCATCGCGCCGGGTTTTTTGTTCCCGCACCGTTTGTCCAGTGCTCGGCACTTGCAATGCCTTGCCGTCTCTCATGATCAAGCACGGACATCCCGCGCGTCAGAACGGAGAACCAGCATGGACATTGACGAGAACGCACCTGGGAACAAGTCCCAGCAGGAAGTAACGCGCACGACGGATAATGAAGCCGGCCATGATCCTAAGCGGAATGAACCTGAGGTTCCGCTGCCTCCGGACGACGAAGCGCCTGTCGATGAAGAAATGGCCGATGTGGATGCCAACAATTCGGTGTCGAGCGAGCATCCTAAGCCCTGATGATTACTTCTAGTTAATGAGCCCGGCCACTGTGGCGGGCTTTTTCGTTTTCGGCTCAGCCACACCCATTGCTCCGAGCTGGGAGTGCTGCTGTAGCCGATTTGATTCGCAGCAAATTCACCGCAGCCAGGGCGGCCTCACGGAAGGCCTGGACACTGAAAAGCCGGCAGTACAATGCTCCGCAGTTCTTGCGCATCCCTTGACTGCGCTTCATAGGGGTGAACGAGGCGTTTCGGAGAGGCTGGTGCAGTTGCTCGAATTGTTAACATCGACGATCTACGCGGTATCAATAAGTTGCATCCGGGTGTATGTAGAGTTTCGTCGATAATGGAGTGATTTAGCCAAAAATATGGCGCGCTCAATGTTTCATAATTGAAAGCGTTCAGGGCTTTACTTTAAAAAAACCAGTGCTACTCTCAGATTTCCGTCAGGGTTGTAAATGGAAGTAGGCGGATAACTTGCACAAAAGGAGTATTGTGATGAAAGATATTAGTGTTTTGATTGTGGTTGATGTTGAGAATGCACTGGCAACAAATGATCTGGGCGGTAATGTGTATTTGATAGATAACAACAAGAACTCTGGGTCTAGTTATGAAGGTAATGATGAGCTGGTTACAGCTTGCTTTAACGGGCAGCTCATCAACTGGAGTGTCGTTGGTGTTGTAGCTGAAAACCAAGTCGATATTAATAATTTTTCTGGCAACATGATTAAAGACAACATCTGTTCGCCTCAGAAGACACCTAGTCAAGGACGAACTTACTGGCAAGGCCGCGTCAATGATACAACTGTTGGTGATAAAGTTCAGTACAGCGTGGAGCTGCTAATGGACGGGAAGCACACGATGAGTTTTGATCCATTCCTTTTTATTGTAAAACAATCGCTGTAGAAGGATTGTCTGGGCCGCTATATAAGTATTCCTGTAATAACTTGTTTAGCTGTTTCAGTGCAACGCCTTAAAGAAAGCCCGGTTATTGCACCGGGCTTTTTATTGTCCAAGATTCCCAAAGCCCTCAGAGCCTCTGAGCGTCAGGCTCAAAGAGGTTTTTTTCGCGCCTCAGCATTTGCTGGGGCTTTTTCTTTTTGGGCTGTGCGCAGGCCAACACAGACCCTTTTTAATCCCTCAACTCCCGACTGGGAGGAAATCGAGATACCGCACATGCCAGAAAAGGACCCGTCGTTCTGGGTGTTGGTCCTGACCGCCCTGAGAGAGAACGGCCTAGCCATGGGGCTGACCTTCGCCCTGACATGGCTCCGCATTCAGTACGACGGCAAAGAGACCAAGCCTTGGCGGCAGATCATCGAGGCTGCACTCGGCGCGCTGATCGTGATGGTGGTAGGCCTTACGGTGAAAGAGTTCGGCTTCAGCATTGCCTGGTCATTCGCCACGGCTGGCTTCATTGGCGTACTCGGTGTTGAGCAGGCTCGTCAGCTCGGTAAGCGCTGGGCCGAAAGAAAGGCAGATGAGATCTAGCGCGATCTGCGCAAGGGCCAAGTAGAGCACAGAAGTCTTAGGTTGCGACGTGTCTATGCCTGAATTTCTATCTCACCCTGTGCAGCTTGTAACGCTCGTTCTTCGGTCAGCGGCGTCAAAGTTGGCTGTGCATTACTGGCGTGCAGGTAAAGAAAGTAGTGCCCGGAATCGACTAACAATATCCGGTACAGTTCTGATGGCCGGAAGTTGTTGCCGATAAAAATACGTTCCTTGAGGATCTCGAAAGACTTGATCTCACGCAGTCGCATTGTGGTTTCAAAGGCTTCGTAAAGAACCTCTCTGCGGCGTCGATTGTTTCGAGCATTTAGCTTAAAAAAAACCACCATCAGCACGGCATAACTCAAAAGGAGTAACACAACAGTGCTAGTCGGCATGCGTGTAGCTCCATGTCCGCTCAATCGTAGTGCATATCAGTGTAGGCGCGTTCCTGGTGTTCATCACCGAACGGCAAGTGTTGCGACACGTTTCGCGAATCAGCAAATTGTGTCGCGACATTGGAGAAGGGTATGAGCAACGTCACCCGAACGCATCACGCATTACCGCTGAGCCCTGCCATCAATGAGGCGATTACTGAGCTTGATAGCGTCATCGCCAAAGCAATTGACGCTGCGAAGGCTGCGGGTCTCCCTCAAGGGTTGGTCGTATCACTTTTGCATGGGCATGCACACGGACAAACGCACATCATGGTGAGCCAATGACCGCAGATATTCACGACATCGCGGACCAGCGACCGCACCTGACAGTGGTGGCAAGTGACGCTGTCCACGTGCTGCCCTGTGACCTGGTGCGCTCAGTGATCACTGGAGACAAGCCATCCGCCATCCTGACTGAGCCAGTAGTGCGCCGGATCATTGAAGAGTGGCTACAGCAGGTGACGGCATGACCGCGAAGATCGTTGAGTTCAAGCGGGAGGGCTGGCGAGACGCGGTCAGCACGCTGCGCAAGATTGCCGATGACCTTGAGTCGGGTGAGCGTGAAGCCTGCTCGGTCGGTGTGATCGGCATGCGTACTGAGAGCGGTCGCATTGATGTGTTCGGCTTTGGCCCGATGGCTGACGACATGCAATCGCTTGCCCTGTTTCGCGCGAGCAGAAGTTGATCGAAATCATTCTGGAAGATACGGAAGGGTAGGTGTGCCGCAGGGTTAATGCGGCACGGATAGGCGGTTACTTAGACGGATAGGTAACCTTGGCGCTGACTAGCAACTGGTTATTGATCGTAACTTTGCAGTCGCGTGCCGCCTCCACCTTACTATCTGTTGACGCTAGTGGCTTGCATTGTAAGAAGACGGTTTTGTCTTTGTAAGGGACAGTGACCCCTACTGTGGTTTGGCTTACTGGCACTTGCATGAATCGCTGATTCCATGGACCAAAGTATATTTCAGGCTCGCCGTCACTAAAAAATCCAGATGCTGCAGTGGCACATAGGGAGCCTTCCATTCGCTCGCCATCGATGATGTTTGCATCGGTGTAACAGGCGATTCTTCCACGTTCCGTGGCGATCTCTACAGGGCCCTTGTTGGTCCACGTTGCCTTGGGCGTTGCAGCACAGCCAAGGAGAGTTGCGGCTGCGAGCGTGCAGGCTGCGAGAGATCTGATTTGCGTGCGAGACATGAAATTGAGCTTCCTTACTATTCAAAAGACGCGCACCAATACCGGCAACCCGTAATTATTTCAAGTATCAGAGTGAACCTATGACAACCAAGCAACCCGACTGGGAGTCGATCGAGCGTGCCTACCGGGAAATGTCGCAGCACATCACACCCATTCCGATCTCGATCTTGTCGGTGGTAAATGGGATCTCGCCTAGTACTTCGAAGCCGAAGCCCTCGTAGAAGCGTCTCGCACTGGCGTTGGTTTTTAGTACGTCGAGCCAAATGAAATGCTCTTTACGATCTTCGGCAAGTTGGCGGATGAATTGCAGAAGCTGCTTCCCGTAGCCTTTGCCTGCTTGGGTCTTGAGGAAGTAAATTTTTTGGAGCTCCGCACCGATCTTGCCGGAAATAGGCATTGGCTTCGACCAGTTAATCTTTGAGCCTATGAGCCAGCAGTGATGTGCGGGTGCCCTATCGATTCCTGAAGCGGCAACGAGCGTGTCCAATCGCCGATGGCGGCGATGAATGTTGAAGGCCGTAGCGTGATGGTCCCGGCAAAACCAATGTGGTGTTGAGCCATGCCGATATTGAAGGTGGGCGCGACCAGAATATCTGCAGATTTTTGAGCTTCGTGAGCAATGATTTCCGGGCACATCCAGTCGGTTCCCAAAAGACCGATTGGGCCATGCTGCTCATTCGAGCCGATGGGAATGACAATGGTGCGGCAACGATTAAGAAATTGCTCGATTTCAGACCAGGTTGACATGTGTAAAAGCATTTTAGCCTCGCGACTCAACGGACTCCTTTCGGAGCGGGATGGAGCATCGTTTGCGCATGACAATGTCGGGCTGCAGGCCTAATCCGATGGCAACTGCCTTACATTGCCCGCTATGGCAATAACAGCACGGGGATTAAAGCGAGGATATTGCACCATGGTGTCGATCAAAAAAAGCATGCGCACGATTGGCTCGCCCCATGTCGGTTCTTGTCGGATTGTTACTTGAAGGGCCGCAACTCCCACGCTTCACCCGGTCAACTGCAAGCAATGGAGAATCCAATAGCGTGGCTTGAGCACCGTAAACAGCAACGCCGTGCTGTTCGGTTTGCGGCAGAGCAAATGACTTATTGCCCCACGCTATACTCGAATAGTTTTCGAAGCAGAATGGAGTATTGCTGCTAGGCCGGAACTTTCCACCGAGGCTCATCAGAGAGGTTCGTGGACTTGTCCGGATCAATGCACACGTCGCGTTCGGCAGTCTACACATCGGAAAGCTATTGAATGGTCTGTATGACAAGTTCCCGGACTTGACTGTAGAGCTTACCGTCACAGACGCCTTTATTAATCCCCTTCAGGAAGGTGCAGACATCATTTTCCGGGTCGGGCATTTAGAGGATTGCGGGTTGATTGGTCGAAAAGTCTGCGACCAGCTGTACGTGCTCTGCGCTAGTGCAGATTATTTGGAACGGTATGGCCATCCCAGCTCGCCGCAAGATCTTCAGAACCATGCTTGTCTGGTTTACAAAGGAACGGGAGGGGCGCAGCGCTGGCATTTTCGGCAGCCAGGAACCGACAAAATGGGTTCTGGCCGATTGTGTTGGTTGGAGGGGTAATGCTGTTGTGGCCTGGAAATCCATTGCGTTCATGAACAGTAGAGATTGATCAACAAGTCCGCGAGGATTAACGCGACGGCCAGGATGAACAGGACTCGGAAGTTCATGGGGGCTAGCCTCACAGTGAAGCATTGAGCTCGTCGATCAAGGTTTCCCGATACTTCAATGCCGATACCGACACCTCACCAAGCTTGCTGGCAACGGCACTCAACAAACCTTGAGCCAGAAGCATGAAGGCGCACATGCTGTTGCTGAAAAACAGGCTGTGGTTGGGCACGTAGAAACTATGCAGCGCAACCTTGGCCAGCGGCGAGCTGGCCGAGTCGGTCAGTGCAATGACTTTGATCCCGTGCCGGGCCGCGACCTCGGCCGTAGCCAGCACACTGGGGGTGTAGGGAAAGCAGCTCGACACCACCAGTACATCGCCCTCATCCAGTTGCGCAAGAGCGTCCGCCACCCCTTGGCGACTGGAATCGAGGGCCGTCACATCCGGGCGCAACATGCCCAGCCCGTAGGACATGAACAGCGCCAGTGAATTGAACTGGCGCATGCCGTGGATCCGTACCCGATGGGCACTGGCCAGCAGTTCGACCGTCTGAACAAATACGTCGGGATCGACCTGTTCAATCATGCTGGCGAGATTGGCGCTTTCCTGGCGACCCAGACGCGTCAACTGACTGAGGATGTCCTTGTCGTCAGCATTAACTACCAGCCGCGAGGCCTGGTCGCTGTAGAAATGCTTGCCTTCGGTAATCTCCCGGCGAAACACGTCCTGCAATTTGCTGAAGCCGCCATAGCCCAGACGTTGGGCCAGCCGGGACAGTGTCGAGGCATTGACGTCCAGTTGCTCCGCCAGCTCACTGATCGAGGAAACAGCGGTGCGTTGTGGGGATTCGATCAGCGCCATCAACACGCGTCTGGAGCTGCTTCCCAAGACGATATCCACTTCGCGCCGCTCGATGGCTTCGAGCAATTGCTTGAGGCCATCCAAAGTGTCGGGTAATTCTGCCAGGGCTTTGGTCATCAGAGGCATCCATTTGCTATTGAGCGGTCGCCACTCCACCTTGAGTGTTCGGGTGATCGGTGCTGAGCCGCGTGAAAATTGGCCATTCTACCGCGAGAGAGACACTACGCCTTCAATGTCTGGCTGTTCGGTATTTTGCTTGGTGTAAATTCGCCACTCCACAGAGTTGGCGCTGACCAGAAAGACCCCCGTGGCCAGGGTGTTTTCATCGTCTGGATCATCTGCGGCGGTGCGGTAAACGGGCAGGTGACCACCCGAGGTATCGCGCAGAATACTCAGCGATACATCGGCATCCAGATCGCCTGGCAGCTGCTTCAGGCTCTGATCAATACACTGTTGCCGGGCGCCGGAGCTGGCGGTAATGCGCTGTTGGAGCTGACTCAGCGACGGCGCGATCAGATGGTTCGAATGCCCGCTCGGCCGCTGGATTTCGCTGATGTTGCTGCCTTCGGCGCTGGCCTCGACACTGACCACTCTGTTGCTTCCGGCCTGGCCAAAGGTGTGGTGAAAAGCGCCGGCGCGATCGGTACGAGTCACTACGGCAATCGCCTCGTCGAGGGTGTGCGCGTCGAGGGTTGCGCGCCCCAGAATCTGTCGAGGAATACCGGCCGGAATATCGGTCGGACGGATATTGTTGACGGTCGCCACCAGTCCACACTCATTGACGGCCAGGGTGTGCCCAGGAAGGGAGCCCGGATAGATAAAGCTGCTGAAGGCCAGGCCTGAATCCGGTTTGACCTGCGCCAATGCACAATGGCCCCTCAGTTGAGGGAATCCGTCTTCGTTATGGGCGATAAGCATGCCGTCGCTGGTGGGACCGAACACGGTCGTGCAGCCGTCAACGCTCTGCTGATGAACATAGTCACCCCGGCAGTTCCACATGAACACTTCATCGACCGGCAATTGCAAACCGGCCGCCAGCCCTTCGATTTCCTGCCAGTAGCGCGGGAACTCAGTCTGCACCGCCTGGCGCATCTGCACGGCTTTCGGTGTTTGCGCCAGCGTGGCCAAGTGTTGCCAGAGCGGCAGAGGGCGCAAGTGCCGAAGCACCGCCTCACGACCGAAGACGCCCAGGCCACGGCCGATGGCGTGTGCGTTTCCACCAAGATCAATACGGGACAACGTCATGACATCTCCTCAGGACACGTGCTGCAGGAATTCCCGCAGGCGCGGGCTGGGCGGGTTGGCGATCAACTCGGCGGGCGGTCCATCCTCGGCGATGCGGCCCTTGTCGATGAAAATGAGGCGCGTGGCGACCTTGCGCGCAAAGTCCACTTCGTGGGTGACGATCACCATCGTCATGCCTTCTTCTGCCAGCGCTTTCATAACGGTCAACACTTCGTGACGCAGCTCCGGGTCCAGTGCGGAGGTCGGTTCGTCAAACAGCATGAGCTTGGGTTTGACCGCCAGCGCCCGGGCAATCGCTACGCGCTGTTGCTGCCCGCCGGACAGCTCGGAAGGGTAGTGATTGGCGCGATCCGCGAGGCCGACTTTTGCCAGTAATTCGGCGGCGAGTTTCTCGGCCTCCTGACGGCTGGCGCCGCGCACCCGTACCGGACCGAAAGCGACGTTCTGCAGCGCAGTCATCTGCGGGAACAGGTGAAATTGCTGGAAGACCATACCGGCTTCCTGACGAATCAGTCGCTCATCGACCTTGGGGTTGTTGACCTCCAGGCCATCGACCATCAACTGACCCTCGGTGATTTCTTCGAGCTTGTTGATGCAGCGCAGCAGCGTCGATTTCCCCGAGCCCGAAGGGCCGATGATGACCACCACTTCGCCACTGGCAATCTGGAGGTTTATGTCGTGCAGCACCTGGGTGCTGCCGAAGTGCTTGGAGACACCTTTGAAGTCGATCATAGGATTTTCAGCCTCGATTCCATGCGCCGCAGCACGTGACTCAGTACCAGCGTAATGATCAGGTAGATGACCGCCACCGCTGACCAGATTTCCATCGCGCGGAAATTACCGGCAATGACTTCCTGCCCTTGGCGGGTCAACTCGGCGACACCAATGACAATGAACAGCGAGGTGTCCTTGATGCTGACGATCCATTGGTTGCCCAGTGCCGGGATCATTCGCCGGAAGGCCAGCGGAGCGATGACGTAACGCAACGTATCGCGCTTCGACAGGCCTAGTGCCAGCCCGGCCTCGCGAAACCCTCGATGGATCGACAACACGGCACCGCGGGTGATTTCCGCGATGTAGGCGCCGGAGTTGAGCATGATGGTCACCACCGCCGCGCTAAACGGGTCGATGCGCACCGGTATCATCATCGGCAGGGCAAAGTAGATGAACATGACCTGCACCATGATCGGGGTGCCGCGAATCAGTTCGATGAACACAAGCGCTAAACGGCTGCTGAAAAAACCGCCGTAGGCGCGGGCAAAACCCGCGACTACGCCGATGATGGCGCCACCGATCAGACCCAGGATCGAGATCCACAAGGTCAGTTTGGCGCCTTCGAGCAGGACCGGCAGCGCATCCCAAATGGCGCTCCATTGGAAATGCATGCTGAATTCTCTATTGAATGAAGGGCAGGGGTTTATTGCGGATCGGTGCCGAACCACTTGCGATAGATCTGCGCATAAGTGCCGTTTTCACGGACTTTCTTCAGCGCGGCATTGACCTGTTCGCGCAGCTCGCTGCCCTTGGGGAACGCGATGCCGTATTGCTGGGCCATCATCTGTTGGCCCACGGCTTTGACCTGACCTTCACCGGCCGTCTTGATGTAGTACAGAACGTTGGGCGTATCGTGCATGGCTGCATCGACGCGGCCGGTACGCAGTTCCAGGTAGGCGTTGTCGATGTTGGGGAATTGGCGCAGGTCGCTCGCCTTCAGATTCGCCTTGGCATAGTCGGCTGCCGAGGTGCCGCTTTTCACGGCGAGGGTCTTGCCGGCGATATCCGCTTCACCCTTGATCGTGTCGTTGTCGCTTTTGACCATCAGCAGAAAGCCGCTGTCGTAGTAGCCATCGGAGAAGTCGATGGCCTGCTTGCGCTCTTCCTTGATGGTGATCCCGGCCAGCGCCAAGTCGACGTTACGGGTCTGCAGGGCCGGAATGATGCCGTTGAAATCCATCGGTTTGAGCTTATAGGTGACGCCCATCTCTTTAGCGATCGCTGCCCACAAATCGATATCGAAACCGACGTATTCGTTGCCCTGTTTGAACTCGAAAGGAACGAATGCAGTGTCTGTTGCCACCAGCAGTTCCTTGCTGGCCGCAAAGGAACCCGACGCGCTGACCAGTGCAATTACAGCCAGTGATGCCTTCAGAAAGTTCTTCATACCTGTTTTCTCTTCAGGGGAGTACAAGCCCCGGGACGAGCCTGGGGCGGTTGGGGGTAGCGGCAGTCAATTTTTTGAGTGAATCGCGAGATTCGCTCGACTTTTTTTGTTTTTTAGCCCGGCTAGCCACCTGAATGAGGAGGCGCACGAAACGTATGCTTCTAAGCAAAATATACGTGCATTGTTTTTAAATGCAACTATATTTTGCATCTGTTTTTTGTCCTGCTTTTGGGCTTTAGAGCAGCAATATCGAGTGTTGTATGGGTTTTTGCGTATCTGAGGGGCGGTTTTCTAGCGCAAAAAAATATTGCAATTGTCGGGTTTGCACATATTATTTGCCTTACTAACCGGGAGGGGATCATGAGCCACGTCTTTCATCGCAGCCTTACACAAAGCTACCCAATGGCCGTCCAGGGCGATGGTCCCTATTTGATCGACAGCAACGGTCGGCGCTATCTGGACGCCAGCGGCGGTGCTGCCGTGTCGTGCCTGGGCCACAGTGATCCCGATGTCATTGAGGCCGTGCGCAGGCAGGTCGGCCAGTTGGCCTATGCACACACGTCGTTCTTCACCACACAAGTGATGGAGGAGCTGGCGGATTTTCTCGTGGCCCGGGCGCCTGAAGGCATTGAGTCGGTGTATTTCGTCTCGGGTGGTTCCGAAGCGGTGGAAGCAGCGTTGAAACTGGCCCGCCAGTATTTCATCGAGATCGGCCAGCCACAGCGCAAGCATCTGATCGCCCGTCGGCAGAGTTACCATGGCAACACACTCGGTGCGCTGGCCACCGGGGGCAACGAATGGCGACGCAAGCAGTTCGAACCGCTGCTGATCGGCGTCAGTCATGTCAGCCCTTGCTACGCCTACCGCGAGCAACAAGGTGGGGAAACCGCCGAGGCAATGGGCGTGCGCCTGGCCGCCGAACTTGAAGCCGAAATTCTGCGTCTGGGTGCGGAAAACGTCATGGCGTTCGTTGCCGAGCCCGTGGTTGGGGCGACCTTGGGTGCGGTCGTTGCGGTGCCTGGCTATTTCAAGCGAGTTCGCGAGGTTTGCGATCGCCACGGCGTTCTGTTGATCCTCGACGAAGTCATGTGCGGCATGGGCCGGACCGGGACATTGTTCGCCGCAGAGCAGGAAGGTATTACCGCGGACTTGATCACCATTGCTAAAGGGCTGGGCGCAGGCTATCAGCCTATCGGCGCGACCCTGGTGAGCAAGAAAATCCGCGACGCCATCGCCAATGGCTCAGGATTTTTCCAGCACGGCCACACTTATATCGGCCACGCCACGGCCTGCGCCGCGGCGCTGGCGGTACAGAAAGCCATCGAGTCGCGCGGTTTGCTGGCGCGGGTCAATCAATTGGGCGAGGGGCTGCGTACGCGCCTGATCGAGCGGCTGGGCAACCATCCCCATGTGGGTGATATTCGCGGGCGTGGCTTGTTCCATGGCATTGAGTTGGTGGCCGATCGCGACAGCAAGGCGCCGTTCGATCCAGCGCTGAAATTGCACGCCAGACTCAAGAAAGCCGCTATGGCTGAAGACCTGATGTGTTACCCGATGGGTGGAACCATCGACGGGCAATATGGCGATCACATCCTGCTGGCACCACCGTTCATACTCGAAGACCATCACCTGGACGAGATCGCCGACAAACTCCTGAGCGCGGTGAACAGTACGCTTAAAGGTCTCTGAGGAATTTATCGTCATGGCTATTCAATCGCGTCTGACCTCGCTTGATGAAGCACACATGGATGAGGCCCAACGCGCCGTTCTCAAGGAGATCCTCAGCGGCCCGCGAGGTAATCTGGACGGCCCCTTCCTGGCCTGGATTCACAGCCCTGAACTGGCCCGTCATGCTCAGCGACTGGGCGCGTTCTGCCGCTATAGCACTCGGCTGGAGTTGCGGTTGACCGAACTCGCAATCCTGTTCACGGCTTCATGGTGGCAGTCACAGGCCGAGTGGCAGATTCATGAACCGATCGCGCGCTCGGCGGGTGTATCTGAACAGGTAGTCGACGCGCTGCGTCAGCAGACGGTCCCGCCATTCACTCGCGAAGATGAGTTGTTGGTTTATCGATTGGGCAAGACGTTGTACGAGACTCGACGTATCGACGACGGTCTTTATGCGCAAGCTGTGCAAGCGTTTGGAGAGCCTGCTGTCGTCGAGTTGACGGGGGTATTCGGCTATTACGCACTGGTTGCGATGACCCTGAATGTCTTCTCTGTTCGCCGTGATACCGATGCACCGCTCCCATTCGTTGAACCATAATTGCTTATGATCAGACCGGCTCGAATGACTGCTTTTGGCGATTGCTGCCCGTCACCACAAGTAGCTCTGGGTCGCCAACAGTCAGTTGTGAATTGGGGAGGGGGCAACTTGTTGGCGGGTATACGCCAGTCATGCTCTGATCCCGCGCGGTCGGAGACCCTGTGCACGTCGGGAAGTCCTTCGCACAGAAACTGGGAGATCTCGGCGGCGCCCGGTGCGCAAGCACCGGGCGGAGCAGGAAAGGCCAAAAGCCGTAACCCTGCTGTCTACGCCGCCGAGAAGTCGGATACGTCCGTAGTACCTGAGAAGCCATCGAACAAAGGGCCTGGCCCGGCGGAGATAGTGGAGGAAAGGGACGTAGCCAAGGGAAACACCAACGGGCCCCCGCGCCCCGGACACTGAGCCGGATCAGTTGCGCGTCGATGGGACTTGAAGGTGTACGTGAAGCAGCCCGAAGGAACAAGGGCATGCATTTCACGGCATTGCTGCACCACATCACACCGCAGTTATTGGCGCAGAGCTTCTATGCACTTCGCCGCGATGCAGCAGTGGGCGTGGACGGCATGTCGTGGCGAGAATATGAGGAGGATCTTCTCCAGCGGGTGACCGATTTGCACGCAAGGCTTCACAGTGGAGCCTATCGGGCAACGCCGTCGCGGCGGGTCTATATTCCCAAAGCCGACGGCAGGCAGCGTCCGCTGGGCATTGCCTCTCTTGAGGACAAGATCGTACAGCGGGCGGTCGTTACCGTTTTGAATGCGATCTATGAAGAAGACTTTCTAGGATTCTCGTATGGGTTTCGGCCGGGACGTAGCCAGCACGATGCGCTGGATGCGTTGACGGTCGCGCTCAAGGGCCAGAAGGTGAACTGGATAGTGGATGCGGATATCACGTCGTTCTTTGATGAGATCGACCATGAATGGATGCTGATGTTTCTGGGACACCGGATTGCAGACCGGCGCATGCTCGGGCTTATCTGCAAATGGCTTCAAGCGGGTGTTATGGAGGATGGCCGTAGGGTGGCTGCGACCAAGGGGACTCCCCAAGGCGCGGTGATCTCGCCGTAGTTTCTGGTGCAGCTGCAGGAGCGCTTGGCCAAGTTCGGATTGTCCCTCAATGCCTCGAAAACACGACTGATTGAGTTTGGTCGTTTTGCTGCGAGAAATCGTAGGAAGCGGAGGCTTAGGTAAACCGGAGACATTTGACTTCCTGGGTTTCACGCACTGTTGTAGTACCAACAGAAGCGGTGGGTTTCAAATACTGCGACTGACGGTCAAGAAGCGAATGCGTGCGACGCTGCTGGCCATTCGGGATGAGCTGAAACGCCGACGCCACGAGTCTGTTCAAGTCGTGGGTCAGTGGCTTACCCGAGTGGTCACGGGCTACTTCAATTACCACGCGGTGCCGGGAAATCTGATACGTCTTGGTGGATTTCGTCTGGCGGTTTGCCGTCTATGGTGGCAAGCCCTCAAACGTCGCAGCCAGCGTAATCGGCTTCAATGGTCACGCTTCGGGTTGCTCACAGATCACTACATACCGAGCCCAAAGAACGCACACCCGTATCCTGAGGATCGCTTCGCGTCACGCACCCAAGGCAGGAGCCGTATGCGGTAGTTCCGCACGTACGGATCTATTGGTATGGACGCCCCCATTCCCATCCACAAGCCAGTGGCTTCAACGTGCCATGGTAGAAGGGCTTCAGAAACCATAAACCAAGAGGAGCATCCGGCATGAAAACTATGACCGTTGGTATCGACTTGGCGAAAAATGTATTTCAGGTGCACGGTGTTAATGAACATGGCAAGACCGTTCTGAGGAAGCAACTCAAGCGCGACCAGGTTGCCACCTTTTTTGCCATCATGCCGCAGTGCCTGATCGGTATGGAGGCCTGTGGAAGCGCCCACCATTGGGCTCGCAAGCGGCGCAGCCTTGGTCATGATGTGAGGCTGATGGCCCCGCAATTCGTAAAGCCATATGTGAAAACGAACAAAAACGATGTAGCTGATGCTGAGGCTATCTGCGAAGCGGTAGGTCGGCCAAACATGCGTTTTGTGCCGATTAAGGACATTGAGCAACAGGCTGTGCTGTCGCTGCATCGGTTCGTCAGGGATTCGTTAAGGCTCGGACAGCGCAGGCTAATCAGATCCGTGGGTTGCTAGCCGAATTTGGTCTTGTAATCCCACAGGGCATCGCACATATCGCCAAGCATGTACCGGAGATTATTGAGGATGAGCACAACGAGTTGCCGGGCTCGTTTCGTCTGCTTGTGCAGCGTCTACTGGAACAGTTGAAGGGGGTCGATCATCAAGTTCATGAGATCGAGAGTAAAATTGTCGCTTGGCATCGCGTGAACGAAAACAGCCGCAAGCTGGCCAAGATTCCAGGCATCGGGCCAATCACGGCCAGTGCGATGGTAGCTTCTCTTGGCGATGCCAAGAGTTTCAAGCATGGCCGACAGGTGAGTGCTTGGCTTGGGCTGGTGCCGAAGCAGAACTCCACTGGTGGTAAGACGGTGCTGTTGGGGATGAGTAAGCGGGGGGACTCCTATCTACGGACGCTACTGATCCAGGGGTCACGGTCGATGATCTACGCAGCACAACGAAAAGATATCTCTGACAGCTGGCTTGGCCGGCTACTTAAGCGGCGTAACACCAATGTGGCAGCCGTTGCACTGGCAAATAAAAACGCCCGAATTATATGGGTCTTGTTGGCCGGCGACCGCGAGTTCCGCTCCGATTACACGACCGTCGTCGCGTAATCGGAGCGGCTTGAAGACGTCAACTCAACCCTGTAGTAGACCAACGCTATTGGTTGCTCAGGTGATCATGAATTGATGGAAAAACTGGTAAGACCGTGGCCAAGAAAATCTGACCCGCACAGCGTGCCATGAGCACACGGATCTATTGAGAACTCGGCCAGCGGATTCCATCAGGGACAGCGGCAACGCTGCACCGAAAGTCCGGATGTATGAGTGCAATCTCTACCATCGAGCCGTCACAGATTGAAAGCTTGGCAACCCGGGGGCGTCCATGTATGTGCGGGGGGTGGCAGGTAACTGCCATCCCTACCGCGACCCTTTGTGCCAGCCGATAATAGCTTTCAAAGTCAGGAACCACACTACATGGACGCGGTCTGCTCCTAGGCACTGCGAAAGGTCATATGGCGATATGGTCTTCAAGAAACGTCATTAGATGGTGGATAAAATCATCAGCTGCTTCCTCCATTACAAAATGGCCACACTCGGCGATAATCGCGCCACGCAAGTTACTAGCGTGATCTTTGAGCGTGAGCAATGGGGCATCCTTCGTGGCGTACTCGGCACCTATCGCCAGCACCGGCATCGTCAGCGGTCGTAGGGAGCGTTGCTTGTTCTGACGAATTGTTTCGGGGATCGCACGGTAATAAGCAAACCCTCCCCGCAGCCCGCCAGGTGAGGAGTAGGCCTGAATGTATATTTCGGAGGCGACCGCATTACGCTTGAACGCCCAGCGGTCAAACATGAAGTTGAGATAGGTGGCCTCCCTTCCTGTGATCAACAGCTCGGGCAGATCCCTGACCTGATTGAACAAAAAATGCCACAGAAAGATGTTTTCCTCCGGGGCTACGAATATAGGCGGTGCTTCGGCTAATCCGGGTATGACGGCTTCCGTTACAGCTAATGTCCGTACCGCCTCCGGGTAGTCACTAGCAATAGCATACGCAATCCACATACCGACATCATGCCCGATCAAGTGGTAACGACCGAAACCCAATTGTTCCATCGTTTGGTGCAGTATTTGCGCCACGCTGCCGGTGTCATACCCCTGTTCGGGGCGGTCGGAATCACCCAGTCCAGGCGGATCCACGGCGATCGCCATATATCCTTGAGTGGCCAATGCTTGCATCACATGACGCCACGCATACCAGGTTTGTGGCCAGCCAGGCACCAACAGAACAGGATCACCGGTTCCGGCAACTACGCAATGAATACGGATCCCCTGGATTCGCACATAACGGTGAGTGAAGTGAGCTTCAATGGGGGAGGTAAGATCGACGGCCTTGTTCATATTTACGCTATTCCTTCCATGGGCGCAGTGGCCATACCGAGCATTGACTGAATTTGCTGAAAGTTGACGGGTGCACAAGCGAAGTCGTCGAACACGCGGTCAGTCACCTGGATAATGTGTTGATTGATAAATGCCACGCCCTCCCGTGCACCGTCTTCCTGGTTCTTGAGGCAGCACTCCCATTCAAGAGTCGCCCACCCCGGATAGTCAAACTGGGCAAGCTTGGAAAAAATCCCTTTGAAGTCCACCTGACCATCGCCTAGGGAGCGAAACCTGCCGGCACGATCGTTCCAGTTACTGTAGCCGCCGTAAATACCCTGGCGTCCCGTGGGATTGAACTCGGCATCCTTGACGTGGAACATGCGAATGCGCTCGTGGTAGATGTCCAGGTAGCTCAGGTAATCGAGCTGCTGGAGTACGAAGTGACTGGGGTCAAACAGGATGTTGCACCGTGGATGTTCATCCACCAGCGCGTAGAAACGTTCGAAGGTGGTACCGTCATGCAGATCTTCGGCGGGATGAATTTCGTAGCAGAGATTGATGCCCACCTCGTCGCACAGATTCAAGATAGGGCGCCAGCGCTTTGCAAGTTCGCTGAAAGCGGCGTCTATCAATCCCTCTGGATGCTGCGGGAATGGGAACAGATACGGCCAGGCCAACGACCCGGAAAACGTACCCATCTCGCTCAAGCCAAGGCGAGCAGATGCGCGTGCAGCCAACTTCATTTTCTCTACTGCCCACTCGGTGCGAGCTTGGGGGCGACCCTGCAGGCGGGCCGGTGTAAAGGCATCCCACATAGCATCATAGGCTGGATGCACCGCGACAAGTTGACCATAGATATGCGTCGTCAATTCGCTGATTTGTAATCCGTGCTCTGCGAGTGTGCCCTTGATCTGATCACAGTAGACCTGACTTTGTGCTGCTTGGGCGACGTCAAACAATCGCTCATCCCAGGCGGGAATCTGCAATGCTTTGAACCCATGGCCCGCTGCCCACTTGCTGATGTGGGCCAAGCTATCGAAAGGGGCTTGGGAGGTGCTGAACTGAGCCAGATGTAGGCTTGGGCCTTTTAATGTTTTCATCGTGCAAACCTATTCTTTGTTGATCGACAAAGAATAGGTTTGCTAAGCGATATTCGTCAAGTTGATTTGCGCTAAAATGCGCCATCTGATTTTTTGGGCATAACGGTATGGCAGGGCGACCACGGGAATTCGACAAAGAACAGGCGTTGACAAAGGCCATGCTCCTTTTTTGGGAGCACGGCTACGAAGGTACTTCCATGTCAGCGCTTGTCGATGCGTTAGGCATTGCATCTGCCCGCATTTATGCAGCATTCGGTAGTAAGCAGCGGCTGTTTGAAGAGGCTGTCGGGCTTTATGAGGCTGGAGAGGGAGGATTTGCAGAGCGCACCCTGGAGCTAGCTGATATTAGTCAGGCGATCCGGCAAATGCTGTGCGAGGCCGTCAATACCTACACCTCCCCGCATAGGCCTTGGGGGTGCCTTGTGGTCAGCGCAGCTAATAGCGTGGCACCCGAAAATACGCCGGTACTCGCTTGGCTCTCGGAGCATCGGCGCCACCGGACGGAGTCGATCATCTTTCGCCTGGAAGCGGCCAGCAGAGATGGGCAGTTGAGCAGAATGGTAAATGTTCAGGCACTAGGAAATTTCTACGCAACATTTTTGCATGGGATTTCTGTCCAAGCGCGTGATGGCGTATCAAGAGATGCATTGCTTGAAGCTGTTGACTACGCAGTGGGCTTACTGCCAGTGAAGGCCTAGAGGAAATGTTTTGACTGCACAGGCCAAAACGTAAGTTCGAGGCTTCACGATACCCTCAAATCGGGCGTGATCATGGGCCGGGCGGGCCGTAATAACCACAGATCGGATGGTAGCGACATGTCCTGTTGATTTTCTATTCCACATAAACGCCGATATGAGCGAACGCGGTAATGAGTGTTATCGAGTCGATTGTGCCGAAAGTTGAGGTCTATAGCATTGATGAGGCCTTCGCAGATTTAGCCGGTATACCAGGTGATCACTCGAGGCACTGGTGGCTGGGGCGCGCGCTGCCAAGCCTCAATTTCATGCAACAGCGGCGCGAAGCAGAGGTTGAGCGTCGGCCAGGCAGATCGATAACGGCCGGGCATAGAATTTTATTTGTGGGGGCGTGATGCCAAATTAGTGGCGTATTCCCCGTTCCCTCTCTAAGCCATTAACCGACTCAACTATGGATGGGTCGGTACGATGGAATCTTATTCTGCTAAGGGTAATAGCAACAACGAAGGACAGGGTGACGCAGCGATTCCGAGTTTCCACAGTGCAACGGTGGGCACTTCCAGCAATCAAGGCTTTGCAGTTTGGCGGCAGACCATCGAGGTTCTGTTTGACGCAAGCGCTCTTGATACCAACGACTTTTCCGCCTCAATGGCGGTTTACCATTTCAACCGTTTTCTGTTTTGCATGGGTAGCCTGGATGGCGCCCGCTACTGCCGCGACAGGGCACGGTTGGGATGGTGCGATCTGGATCATTACCTGCTTCATCTTCCCTTGCACAGAGGCCTGGTGTGCGGCAATGGCTTACGGGTGCGTCCGCTGGATGTGGTGGTGCTTGACCTGTCTCAACCGGCCGGCTTTTCCATGGCGGCAGGCGAGGGCGTCAGCCTGCTGATTCCGCGCACGGCACTGTCGCCTTTGCTGTATGACACTGGCCAACTGCATGGCCTGGTGCTGCGCCGGGAGAGCGCATCCGGCGCACTGCTGGCCCAACTGTTGTCATCACTGGCGATCGCGGTGCCGAGGCTTTCGATGGATGAGGCCTTCAGGCTCACCCTGCCCATGCTCGGCATGGTCGCCGCCTGCCTGGGCCAGGTAGCGGCCCGTACAGCCGCTGCGCCGCGCTCCGGCCCAGCCCATCTTGGCCGCAGAGTGCGCCTTTACATCGAACAGAATCTGCAGCGCGAAGACCTCACGCCCGGCGTGCTTGCCAAGGAGCTGGGGGTTTCTCGCAGCCAGCTCTATCGGGAGTTCGAAAAATTTGGCGGTGTGCGCCACTACCTCCTTCAACGTCGCCTGCGCCGGTGTCTGTTCGCGCTCTGCGATCCGGGCAACGCCGCAAGGCGCATTTCGGACCTTGCCTACGACCATGGCTTCGCCGATGAAGCGCATTTCAGCCGGCTGTTTCGCAAGGCCTTCGGGCTGTCGCCGCGGGCTGCCAAAGCCGCCATGCAGCGCGGTGATCTGGCGGGGGTTGCACCTCTGGTGCCATACGCGGGCGATACGCCCGGGCTTGCGGATTGGGTGCGTGAATTGACCAGCAGCTAAACCCTTCAGCGGCCGTTCAACCGGACGACCGCTTTTTGGGACGCGCATCCAGGTTTTCGGGACGCACGTCCACAGACATCGCCAGGCCCCCGGGCATAACCTCGACTCACCAACCAACCCATTAGTAAGTGGCGTTGCCAGGCACAGCATTCTGCATTGGCACTGACATCTGACAAGGAGTGTCTCGCGTGGCGAACCAATCTCTGCACCTTCTCATCCAGAGCATCGCTGGGGCCGTCGCCGAAGCACAGGACAAGATCCAGCGCTTCCAGGTGTCCACGGTGCGCCAGTATTTCGATGAAGATAACCGGCCGGTCAGTATCGAGGTCCGGTTGCCATCCACGTCCCATGGGGCAAAGGAAGGTGAGGAACGCGTGGTCTCCATACCACTGCTTTCCCTCGTAGGCTCACGGCTGCTTGCCGTGAAGGACATGGAAATCTCCTTCGAGGTTGGCCTCAACGCCGATGAAAGTGGCGCACCGACCCCTGTGCAAAACGCGGTGCCCGACGCAGGCGATGCCGATTCCCCATGGCCGACTGAATCCCACAAGCCTTTGAGCGTCGATCTCGGCGCTCGCCGTAATGGGGAAGGCGGGCCACTCGCGCGCGTCACCCTCAGAGTCGAAACCCAACCCTCGTCCGAGGGGATGGCTCGGCTGGTTCAAAACCTCGATAAATTGATCTGAGTACAAATGGAGATGACTTATGCCTAACTTCTCGATGGGTGACCAATTCCGCGGCCTTCCCATGGGTGACCTGATCGGCGGTCCCCTGACCGCCGCTTGCGATGCCCAAGTACGCCTGGCCAATGCCACCGCTGACTTCATCAAGGTGATTGGCTTTCTGCCGCCCGCTACCGACGACGATCCCAACGCGGTCGGTGGTGTGCGAACGGTGATGTTCCGTTTCGATCGACCTTCACAAGCCAACCCAGGCACGGCCGGGGCGAACCCGATGGAAACGGTGGAGCTGCAAGTACCGCTTCTGGCCGTGGTCAAGGTGCCGAACTTGTCCATCAACAAGGTCGACATCAGCTTCGACATGGAAGTGAAAAACTCCGAGCAATCCCGCGAGTCCAGCGACTCCCAGGCGGCGTTGTCGGCCGAGGCGAAGATCGGCTGGGGCCCGTTCAGCGCCAAGGTGAACATCTCGGGCTCGGTGTCTTCCCACAAGGAAAACACGCGATCAAGCGACCAGTCTGCCAAGTATCACGTCGAGGTACATGCCTCGGACGATGGCATGCCTGAAGGGTTGGCCCGGGTGCTCGACATGATCGCCCAGTCCGTCGCGCCCAAGGCGATTACCCAGGCGGCGTAAGCCGGCATCGCTAGCGCTTAACAGCCAGCGGCTATAGGGGATTAACCCGGCGCTGGTCGTCAGGCTTTTCCGGAAAGGAGACCCAGGATGTTTGACCTGACGGACGTGGGATACGTGAAGCGCATCGTGGTCGGCAGTATCGATCCGGAAAAGCTGACTCCCGAAGTGGTGGTGCAGGCGCAGGCCGCGCTGCTCAATCGTTGCCTGACCGAAACCCCCAAGGGGCGGATTGTTGGCATCGAAAAGAATTTCACTTTGCTCAACATTGGTGAGCACCAGGTGGTACTGCAAGCCCTGATCTATCACCTGGGCTTTGCCCGCAAACCGTACTGGCTGCCTGATGACGAAGGACAGTCTTGATGACCCGCCTGGAGGAGTTCATCCGGGCATTGGGCGGCGAAATGCACCAGGCGCAGGTGGCCTCAGGCCGCTTGTGGCCCGGTACTTACGTGGCGGGCATGGAGGTGGTCATGGACGCCACAGTGGAGCGGACTGCATCCGGGGCGCTGGCGCTGCGGATTGGGCGCGCACCACGGGGCACGGCGACCTCTCATCAGCTGTTTATCGAGGTCCCGGGCAATGGTGCCGAGGCGATCACCGTTCGCCTCGACGGCGATCTGCTTGGGCGCTACAGGGGGCATGGTGATGGCGAAGCGCGCTGACCGTTCGATGTTGTTGACCCTGTCGGAACAGGAGACGAAGACGTTGAGAGACATCATCAAGCCAAAAGTTGAAGGGCCCGAACGGATGTCGCTGCCCAAGCGTGCGTTGTGCGGGTTGAGCGCTGTCTTCCTGTTCGCCCTGGTGGTACTCGGGATGGTCAAGCCCGATATGGCGATAGCCATTGCCAAATTGGCGGGCCTTTTGCTGGAGCTGTGGTTCTAAACCAATCACTTAACAAGGAGAGTCAACATGAGACATATCACATCCATATTCGCCGGCGCGATGTTACTGGCCAGCATCCTGCCGGCCTCTGCCGATGAAAAGTTCGCAGGCACCATCAGCGACGGTAACGACGATATCCCGGTCGCCCTGACCATCACTGCTACCAAGCAACCGGGTAGCGCTGCCGGGCAGATCCGCTTCGAGGACCAGTGGAAGTGCGGCTTCGCGCTGCAGTTCTCCAAAAACCGCGACAAGGTCGACGTCTATTCCTTGCAGGGGGCAGGGTCGGGCCGCTGCATTGCCCTGGCATCCGGTTATTTGCACCGGGGGGCAGGTGCTGACGGCAGCACCGTCATTCAACTGTTTGATCGTACCCACAAGGACCCAGTCTACACCGTCGATCTGGTCCTTCCGAGCAACTGACGATCACCACCGCTTCCTGAATTCCACCTTCAGTCAAATCCAGTAAGGCACGTTTTCCGTCGTCTGACGGGGAACGTATGCCTGCGGCGAGGAGCAAGCCATGTGCATTAGCAATACGGTCGGCGACGGCGGCAAGAATACTCCGGCAGATGTTCGCAGCCTGCAATTTCTGCTCAACCTCAATAGCGGCCAACACGGCCTGGCCTGCAATCTCGCCACCGATGGTGCGTGGGGGAGCGGTTCACGCGGGGCCCTCAAGAGTTTCCAGCAAGGCGTTGGTGTGGCCCCGGGCGCGCTGGTGGCGCCGGGCGACCAGACGATGGCGGCGCTGCGCAAAGGGCTGCCCCCAAGCCTGACGGTGGAAAAGCTGCGCATCATCATGACCACCGCCAGCGCCTCGCGCGTCGCCGAGTTTTACCAGCCGATTGTCGATGTGCTCGCGCGCTACAAGATCAATACACCGCTGCGCATCGCGCATTTCCTGGCGCAGATCGCCCACGAAAGTGGGTGCCTGCTCTACACCGAAGAGCTGGCTTCGGGCGCTGCTTATGAAGGCCGCGCAGGCCTCGGCAATACGCAAACAGGCGATGGAAAGCTGTTCAAGGGCCGGGGGCTGATCCAGCTCACCGGTCGCGCCAACTATCGCCAGTACGGGCTGGCCTGCCACCGGGACTTCGAGAACCGTGATGCACCCGACCTGGTGAGCACAGACCGTGGCCTGGCCGTGGACGTCGCAGGCTGGTTCTGGTCGAGCAATAGCCTCAATGACTTGGCCGATACCGACAACGTGGAAAAAGTCACGCGGAAAATCAACGGCGGTGTCAACGGCCTTGCCGAGCGTACCGCGTACCTCGAACGGGCCAAGTGGCTGCTGGTGAGCTGATCCTGTTTTGACGGCTTTCCTGCGCTACGAGGCGCGGGAGAAGGGCGCAACCGCGCCCCCCTTTGAAAAGGGAATAGATGTGAAAGCAACCTCTCAATGTTCGTAACCTCATGCAAGGAGCAAGACCATGAGCACAACCCTGCTTTGCTGGTGCCGCGATGACACCCAGCTCACCGCCGCCGCGCGTAATTTCCCCGCTGATTATCGCTACAGCGGCTGCCGCCGCGCAGCCCTGCCGGCGACACTCGGGCGCCTGCGCAATGGCGACACCCTGATCATTACCGCACACGGCTCACCGCAAGCCTTCGGTGAAGAAGGCGTCAGCTTCACCGATTTCACCCCCCGTCAGTTCGCCGATGTACTGCTGGCATACCCGCCGGGAGGGTGGAGCGGCAGCCTGTACTTCGATATATGCAACGGTTATGCCTTTGCCCAGAACGTACTCCCGCTGATTCGCGCCGGGCTTCCGAACCTGCGCTTGTTCGGTTGCGAAGGTGATACCGATATGGCGGTCGACCTGAGCCATCACCGGGAGGCTACGGCATAAGTCGGTCTCCTGTGGGAGCTGTCGAGCGTTAGCGAGGCAGCGATGGCAATGCCCCATCCAACATCAATGTTGGCAGGACTGACACCATCGCAGCCTCGCTAAAGTTCGGCAGCTTTTAATCTTGCCTTGCCGATGTTGTACAGGCCTGGCAAGACAGGGGCCTTGCGCTCCGATGTAACCAGCCATTGAGGTATACACCAAGATTGATTGCTGTCCGCCTCAGGCGGACTGATCGGCGAAAGAGGCCAATGCCCCAGAGTTTTCACTTGAGGCATTCATCAGACAGAAGATCAAGCTGTTGCTCGCACGCAATAACCATGATGAACAAATTTTGGCTACGCTATCTTGATGCTATCCCCCGTCGGGACTCAAGGTTCCTAACCAAGCCACTAGCTCCACTATCAAAATCGCCTTTGATAATTCGACCAACACGCTGCGCCTTAACGCATTCGCCGCCACTCGATACTCCCCCTCCCGCAACGACCGCTCCAAAAGCGGGCCAAGTTGAAATCGGTTCATTGCGGCCAGCACCAGCATTCCGGCAAACAACATCACTTTGATGATCAGCAAAGTCTCATAGGTGCTGAGGACGGTGCTGGAAAACTTTTGCTCGGTCGGTGTGTGCTCGGGTGTTGTGAGATTGCTTGCCGTCCACTTGGCTGTTGGTCGAATCAAATCGCATAGTCCAAAGCCACCCCTTCTTGGCCCTTGATAACTTCAAAAACAAGTCCAGAATTAAGTTTTTTCCTGCTTTGGAAAGAAAAGAAACCCCTTAGATTTCAAAGGGTCGGACGCTAAATGCGAGTCTCGTTTCCCTCTCCAAATACACAAAAACCGTTCTTACGTGGAATCTGGTGAGGACCCGCTACTCAGCAGACCTGAACTTTACGTAGGAACGCGATTTTCCGCACGGTCTCAGGCAGAGGCGTCAATCCAAATCTTTTTTACACGGTCTCGGCCGGTTCCTGCCTGTCGTCAATGGCTGAAAGCAGTCCGACTTTATGTGGGGGACCGCGTCTCCGTCGTCGCATACGCAGGAAAAGACAGCATTGACTCGGCTGGAGGGTGCTCATAGGTTGAGGACAGCACGGCACTGAGTCGATCATCCAGCAGGTTCCAGGCGCGTTTCTTCTCTTCGGCATAGTCGTGATGCAGGTAATGGCGCCTCACCCGAGAGCCGGCCAACACATGGTTTTGGCAACGATCGATGACGTCCAGGCTGACCCCTAAAGCCTGCATCATGGTCGCGCCGGTGCGGCGCAGGTCATGGGGCGTCCAATCACCGTTCTGACGCCTTAAAGAAAGCCCGGTTATTGCGCCGGGCTTTTTATTGTGTGCGCCAGGCATGGCGCGTTGCGCGCAAGCGCAACCAGCTTGGCTGTGGTGGCCACGCTGGTGACTTGGAGGTGGAAGTCCTCTACACACCCGGCAAGGGGAAGTGTTAGCCAGAGGCAAGGGTGTCGCGGGTGACTGCGAATCTGAAGGAAGCCCGAGGCAAAATGCTGGCCTGACGAACAGGAAGCGGATAGAGGCGGTGCAGCGGGGTAAGACGGCCCAAACCGTTAAAGCCCAATACTTGCACGGAACGCTGTGACGTAGATCCGACAGGCATAAGCAGGAAGGTCGCGCGAATTACCCTGGGAGATCTGCACGTTTGCCAGTGTGCTACCGAGCGTCGAGAGGCGACGGGATGAGCGTGCAGAAGTCAGCTGAAGCCGTAGTAAGTGGCGAATGACCATGCCGCCAAGGGCTGAACAGGTTATGCCGCCAGTAGGCGTCGAAGTCTCGTTGAATACCGAAATGCAGAAATTTCTCCCAGAGAAGACTGTTACTCCGAGTCCCGGACAGAATCCGAGGATGACGGCTGACAGCGCACAGGTATCAGCGGCGTCTGTGACGTGGACGAAAGCGGAGCCGGACACGTTGATGGGGCGGGTGCTTGCACCCGCCAACCTCAGGCGTGCGTATCAACGCGTAGCCAGCAACAAGGGCGCGCCGGGTGCCGATGGCATGACGGTCGACCAGTTGGCGGGCTATGTGAAACAGTATTGGCCGACCCTCAAGACTCGGTTGCTGGCCGGCGAGTATCACCCGCAAGGTGTACGCGCCGTCGATATTCCCAAACCCAAAGGCGGAACACGGCAATTGGGTATTCCCTGCGTTGTGGATCGCCTGATTCAACAGGCCCTGCTGCAACAGCTCACGCCGATCTTCGATCCGCTGTTCTCGGACTACAGCTATGGCTTTCGTCCGGGCAGAAGCGCCCACCAAGCCATCGAAACAGCCCGCGGCCATGTGGCGGCGGGTCACCGCTGGTGTGTGGAGCTCGATCTGGAGAAGTTCTTTGATCGGGTCAACCACGATGTATTGATGGCCTGCATCGAGCGCCAAATCGAAGACAAGCGGGTGCTCACGCTGATCCGTCGTTTTCTCGAAGCCGGGGCGATGGCAGGTGGTATTGCCAGTCGGCGGCAGAAGGGGACGCCGCAAGGCGGCCCGCTCTCTCCGTTGCTGTCGAACATCCTGCTCAACGAACTCGACCGCGAGCTGGAACGGCGAGGCCATCGCTTCGTGCGTTATGCCGACGACGCGAACATTTATGTGCGCAGTCAGCGGGCAGGCGCGCGAGTAATGGCCGGTGTCGAGCGTTTCCTGAGCCAGCGCCTGAAACTGACGCTGAACCGGGAAAAGAGCCGCGTGGCGCGGCCTTGGGCCTGCGATTATCTGGGTTACGGAATGAGCTGGCACCAACAGCCGAGGCTGCGAGTGGCGACGATGAGCTTGGGTCGCTTGCGCGACCGACTCAGAGACCTGCTGCGCGGAGCACGGGGCCACAAGATGGCGACTGTCATCGAGCGGATAAACCCCGTGCTGCGTGGTTGGGCTGGCTTCTTCAAGCTAAGCCAGAGCAAGCGACCGCTTGAGGAGTTGGATGGCTGGGTACGTCATAAGCTTCGCTGTGTCATCTGGCGTCAATGGAAGCGGCCCTCTACGAGGGCGCGCAACTTGATGCGTCTGGGACTCGGTGAGGCGCGGGCGTGGAAATCGGCAGTCAATGGCCGAGGCCCATGGTGGAACTCAGGAGCGCCACATATGAATCAGGCGCTACCGAAGAAGCTGTGGGATCGACTCGGACTGGTCTCGATACTGGATACGATAAACCGGCTTAACCGCATAACTTGAACCGCCGTATACGGAACCGTATGTACGGTGGTGTGAGAGGACGGCGGATGTGAATCCGCCTCCTACTCGATCCAAGATTCCCCATAGCCCTCGAAGCCTCTGATAGTCACGCTGATGATGGAGCTATTCAGAGCCTCGCATTGAGCGGGTGCTTTTTACATTAGTCGGAATCTCGGTGCCAAGTCACTTCGGTGATGCCGCTTAATCTCACGAAGTCTCGCATCGCTCTGACTGTGCTGCCGCATGGCGGGCTTGAAGCCAATTTGCCGCCTGAGTGCAGAAACGAGAGGTAGCAAGCATCCGCTTCGGTCATGGCTGTCGAGAGGTGAGCGAACACGACTCGATACCCATTGAAGCTGTAGCAAATAATAAAGTGTGTGAGCTTCATGACGAACCTCATGGCTATAGGCTATCACCCTTCAGACCCTAGTCTGGGTACGATAAAATAGCTCCTACCTCCGGTCTGAATGATCGACAACCCCTTACTTGAACCTCGCCCTAGAGCGGGGCTTTTCATTTCTGGAGCTTCCTATGGCAGAACCAACGAGCACTGCCGCAGGCTTGCTTATGGCCAAGTACGGCGTTGCAATCGCTGGATTCGCTGGGGCAATCCTGTCCCTAACGTTTCTGCGAGGCCTTTCCCGAAAGGAGGCAGCTTGGGCTGTCTTCACTGGATTCGCTTCGGCGATGTTCACCACCCCTTTGGCGGTGCACTACTTCAACCTCCCGGTTGATGGTGACACCCAGAACGGCGTGGCTTTCCTGATTGGCCTGTTGGCCATGAACATTATCCCAGGCCTGAAGGCCTTGGCAGGGAAGTTCGGCGCCACAGGAGCATCCGGATGAACGCGATCCTGATTTCAACCATGAGTGCGACCGAAGCTTTTCTGTGCGTCCTGGTCGTAATTGCTGCCGGTGACTACCTGCGCCGCGTTCGCCCCATTGACCAGCCGCTGCTGAGTATTTCGTTCTACCTGGTGGTCATCGGCGCGTTCGTCACTGCCCTTCAGGGGCACTGGGTAAATCCGTTCGGCGTGATGATCCATGCCGGCATTGTGGTGTATGCCTGGGCTCGGCGCGGCCACCTGTTCGAGCTGAAAACTTAATCCGCGACACGTTTCGCGATCAGCAAATTGTGTCGCGACATGCGATGAGGGAAGCACCATGGACAACCAGCACAAGAAAATCACCGGGTACCGCGACCTGAGTCAGTCCGAGATTGACGGTATGAACGCCATCAAAGCGCTTGAAGCTGACGCAGGTGAGCTGTTCAAGCAGATCGGTCAGATTGAAGGCGTAGATCCTCGCCTGCTGGCTTTGGCCAAGACGAACCTGCAGCAAGGCTTCATGTGGTTCGTGCGCTCGATCGCCAAGCCTGCTGATCCATTCAGCTGATGAGTAACGTCACCCGCTTGCATCACGCATTACCACTGAATCCGGCGAGAGCGATCAACGAAATGGACGAGAGCCTGCGCAAGGTAATCGATAACGCCAAAGATGCCGGAATGCCGCAGGGGCTGATCGTCGCGCTACTACACGGTCAGGCGCAAAGCGAGACAAGCAGGATGGTGAGTTGATGCCATACTGACTATCCAAATTGGATGGAGGTTGCTATGGAATTTTTGCCAGTAACACCGGAGCAAAGAGAGTTGGTAAGCACTCCTGTAATGGATGCAGAGCAAATTTCGGGGTATGCGGTAAGCCTAGTGGCGAGAATCCAAGAAATCTTCGACCACGTGAACTTAAAAGAACGCCTTGGGGTGTCAGCCACAACAGACAAAGACGGAGTCTCGGCCGACTTTGAAACGGTGTTTGGGCGCGTGCGGTCGGCACTGAGTTTCTTTACCAGCGAGGAGGGAATTCAAGGCCGCTATATTTTCGAAAAAGAAGTTAAGGGTCCTTTAGGGGAGCCTGCATGGCGAGTAGTTTGGGGGTTGCGCATAACGAAAGATGGCCTTGTTTTTCGAGGTGGTAAAGATGCTCCAATCAAAGCCAGGGTGTCTATGAGAGGCAGGGATGATATCGAAGCTTACGAGTTAGCTTTGTCGCTGCTACACATGATTGGCGCTGATCCAAAATAGTTGTTTCGTCATTAGAAACCCCGCCATGAGCGGGTTTTTTTTCTGCCCGAGATAAAGGTATGAATCGGCCATATCCACCGAAAGGCCTTGGCCTCTTCAATGAGGATGAGGACTACTCGATCAGCTTTGCCCCAGCGCCAGACGTCACTGACTGGCTGTTCTCCACGATCATCGATCCCGATGGCGAATTGCACAACGATGACCATGAGCATTTGATCGATGCCGATCTCGCTGTGTTGTGGGCAGCTGGTGGGTTCACTAAGCAGGGCCGGACAGTGGTTGGCCAGGCCGAACAAGTGATGTTTCGCTGTGGACCATGGCAGAAGGGAACCCTTGCATACGCTGCGTATCGTGCCGGTGATGATGGAAAACCTGCTGCTGGTGGGGCCCGCCAGCGCCAATCTGCGCCTGGATGCGCCGGTGTCATTCGAGTCTTTGGCCGAGCAGCAATTGGTGTTAAGCGCCCGCCACAGTCTTCGCGTGATTTTGGATAATTGTGCGCGTGAAGTCGGCATCAAGCTCAAAACCAGCGTTGAAGCTGACTCCTTCGGCGCGATGATTGACCTGGTTCGCAATGGCTTCGGTTTGACAGCTTTGCCACTGGCATCGATTTATACGCAGATTGAATCGGGAGTGCTCAGTGCTGCACCTTTGGTCGACCCTATTCCCATGCGTAAATTGGTCTAGGTATTTCCCGCAGACAGGCGAGTCAGCCTCGCCGCAAAATTTGTTGGAGATGCGTTCATCGAAATTGCCGCCGATCTAGTAGGTCGCAAAATCTGGGCAGGGCACATGCTTTGAACAGCATCAATCCTCGACCATGAACCTATGAAGGAAACCCCGTTGTCTTCCCACCGTACGCCGCTCGTGCTTATCCCCGGATTGCTTTGCGATGGCCGCCTTTGGGCACATCAAAAATCTGTCTTGGAAAACTCAACGCATATCTGCATCCCTGATGTCTCCCTTGACTCCAGCATTGCTCAGATGGCGGAACGGACTCTGTTTTGAGAAATCAAACTCCACTACCTGGAAAATGCGGCATCGTCTTGTTAGGGATGCTGCAAGTTTTGGTCTGGGGAGGTTCGTTCTTCCTTATGGCGTAATGGCCGATCCGATCATTGAAGAGACAGGCTGGGCTAGCCAGTGGGTTATGGCGCATTGTCTCTGAGCATTCTTGTTTCTGCGGTGTTGGTTCCGTTAATCCTTGCCGGTGAGCGCCGTGGTTGGCCACGGTTCGGATCAGCGTCCAAACATCGTGTTCGGAGACGCTGATCACTGCGCCCTGGCCTGGTTACGCGCCTTGCGGATGTCCGTCAGGGATTTGCGCGGCCAAGACCCGCAGGCGTACTCTTAGTTCTGCTCGCCCGCCGATAACGATAGAAAAAGCTGACCGACACACCGTTCTTGCGAACTGAGATTCGACCGGCCAGATTGCCATCCTCCTAGAGGATTCGGCTGGCATTATTGGCGGTCAGCGACTCGAGTTCTTTGATGGTAATTTTGGCCATGAAACGGACTCCCCCTACTTTTACCCCCACAAAAACGTCGGTTCTTGATGGACGTTACTGGACTCTCGTAGAGCAGAACACCGCTGGAGCTCAAGTAAATACTAGCTTGGAAAAATCCAGAGTAAAATTTTGGAAGCTATCAAGAAGTATGAAAAAGGAGATGGGGTGCTAGGGGTCGAGTGTTCGAATCACTCCGTCCCGACCATATTTTGTAAGGGGATCAAGCACTTAGCGGCTTGATCCCCTTTTTCGTTGCAGTTCTGCGCAAAACCCGCGCAAAACTACCCGAAGTTTTCGCTGATATTCAGGTCCGGAATCGCCTCGGACCAGACGATTTGCTCGGGGTTACTGCTGGTAATTTTTGGGCATGTCTTCGTTTGCATGTCCTGCAATTTTCTGCCCATCCTTTCCCGACAATGACCGAGACATCCTCGCCCGCACCTTACGGGGTGAGAACCAATGCCACCCGCCTAAATCTGTTGGACGCCTCAAGCTCACGGGTTCATCCTTGCCACCTGTGAAAAGATCGGGACAGTTGAATGAATGGTTTGTGGGCCAAGGCTCTGTTTGCTGGAATGTTACTTTCGTTAAGCGCGGCCAGCTTTGCTGGTCAGGAGAGCGATCTTTATTCAAACCTTGATGCTGGCAAGGCGCAGACCGTCGTAGCTTATGGTACGAGCTTGACGGCCTCCGGCGCTTGGGTGCAGCAGCTTGGGGATGATCTGAATCAGCGTTACCCTGGACGTGCCACGGTTATAAATAGTGGCAAGGATTCGATGTGGTCGGGATGGGGTGTTGAAAATCTCGAAAGTCGAGTTATCTCCAAAAGCCCGGATACGGTGTTTATCGAATTCGCGATCAACGACGCTTTCCTTCCCAACAAAACCACCGTCGTACAAGCGCGGAAAAACCTCGAGCTAATGATTGACCGGATCAAGGCTGCCAAGTCATCGACGGAGATCATTTTAATGGTGACGAATCCAGTGATTGGAGGCTCTGGAGTGCAGAGACCGAAGTTAAGGGATTACTTCCAGATGTACCGGGATGTCGCAAAAGCCAAGGGACTTCGTCTGATCGACAATTATCCAAAGTGGGAGGCGGTCTTGAAATCAAATCCCGACCTGTTTAATCAGTATGTTGCGGATGGATTGCACCCAAATGCTGATGGATATCGCGCAGTGGTGACCCCGTCATTGATTGAAAATTTGAGTGGCGTCTCGCCAAATTGACCTGAACATAGGGTTGTCGAAGTGGCGCAAGTCGGTACGCAGGATGCCGGGGCCGACCTGCCAATCGTATTTGAGGCCCAGAAAGTTCTGTTTGTAGAAGTCCGGTTGCCGTAGTAGTACTGCTGCGCGTAACCAACGCCGATCAGCCAAAAAGCTTCTTCAAAGACAAGCGCATCAGCTCCACCAAAGGCTCGACCTCCGAGCAGTCGATCCGAATTGCCGGGGCAACACCGGTGACGTTCCAAGACCCCGGTTCGGCTTACATGGCTTTGCAACAGAACAAAGTCGTGGGTGGCTGTGTGAATAACGCCTGTGATATCTCCGATCGCTGTCTGGATGCCAGACGGCTACCGAGTCACCCATTCTCTTTAATAAGTGGCATCAAGAAGTAGGGAGCAGCGCTCAATCAATGACGGCGAAACCTGCTCCGAACTCCGGCATCTCGCCCTCGCACCTTCCGGTGACGCGGGGCTTGTTGGCCAATGTGGCTATTGCAAATCACCCTTCGTACGCATGACAATGCGAGTCATTATCACTCGCGAATTATTCCGTCGTCATGTCCGCCAACGATTTATCCCTGCGTAGCGCCGTCAATGATCTGTATTGCGACCATCACGGTTGGCTCAATGGCTGGCTACGCAAGCGTCTGGGCAATGCTTTCGATGCGGCAGACCTGGCGCAGGACACCTTTGTTCGGGTAATCAAGGCGCGAAACGCGCTAGAGATTCGCGAGCCGCGACCTTACCTGTCGATGATCGCCAAGGGCTTGCTGATCGATCTGTTTCGCCGACGCTCATTGGAACAGTCCTACCTGGAAGCCTTGGCCGCTATGCCCGAATGGCAGCAGCCTTCGTTGGAGGAACAGGCGATCCTGTTGCAAGCCCTGATGGAAATCGACCGCCTGTTGCAAGGATTGGGGGCGAAGGTCAAGCAGACGTTCATCCTGTCTCAGTTCGACGGTCTGACCTATCCGCAGATTGCCGAGCGCTTGAATATCAGCGCCCGCACGGTCAACAACTACATGGCCAAGGCCATGGAGCATTGCTGTCTGATGCAGATTCAGTTGCAGCTGGCGTGAGCCTTTCGCCCGCTGAGTTGAAGGCGATTGGCGTCGCTGCTCAGTGGTACGCCCGACTTCGGTCTGGTGTCACCACCGATTCGGATCTGGCAGCCTGGAACGACTGGCTGGTCTCCGATCCTGCTCATCGCCAAGCCTGGCAACGCATGGTGGACGTAGGCGAGCAGATGGCGAGCGTGCCGGGCTCCCTGGCTTCGCCAGCGTTGCGCGGCGCTGATCGATCCCGGCGTCAGGTGTTGCGCAGTGTGTTGGTGCTCGCGTCAGCCAGTTCGCTGGGCTGGTTGGGTTGGCGCAGTGAAACGTCCCAGAACCTGGTTGCCGATTTTCGCACCGCCGTGGGTGAGCGCCGTGAATTTCGGTTGGCCGATGGCAGCTTGTTGCTGCTCAACACCGACACGTCAGTCAACCTTCGTTTCGACGGTCGTCAACGTGTACTCGAACTGTTATGGGGCGAGATACTTGTGACGACTGCTGTCGATCCCTTGCAGCGGCCGTTCAAGGTGCTCACCCATCATGGAGAAGTGCTGGCGCTCGGGACGCGTTTTATCGTCCGGTCCCATGAGCAGGGCGGTGGGGTGGCGGTGATCGAGAAGGCCGTAGAGGTCCGTTCGGCTGGCGGTGGCTCGACGGTGCGTGTGGAGGCCGGCCAGTCCCTGGACTTCGATGGCCACTCATTGGGGGTTGTACGGCGCAACGATGCTTCGGTCGGTGCGTGGCAACAGGGAAGCATCATTGCCATTAATCGTCCCTTGGCCGAGTTGCTGGCCGACCTTTCGCGCTATCGCACAGGCGTGTTGCGCTGCGATCCGCGTATCGCCCAACTGAAGGTGTCAGGCGCGTTCCCCATTAATAATACCGACCTGGCGCTGGCTGCGCTGGAGAGTGGGTTTTCGCTACGGATCACCCGATACAGTCGCTACTGGGTCAATGTTTCAGGCGGTGATGTGCATTAGCGTGCGCCGCGCAAAAAAAAATGTTTTAGGGCTTTTGCACTTTTCATACGCATCGTTCGGCTCATCCCTCAGTGAGTTTTTATTGATGGTCTTTGGGGGAGGGTAAGCATGTATCGGGTGTACGCGCCAGGTCGTCTGGCGATTGTAGTGAAGGTCGGGTTGCTCGCGGCAACGTCGATTTGCGTATGGCCGGTCGCCGCGATCGCGGCACCGACGCAACAGTACAATCAGCTTCAATCCTTCGACATCGCCGGGGGCAGCCTGACTGAAGTCCTCAGCCATTTCGCCAGCGCGGCGGGTGCCGCCATTTCCTTTGATGCGCGGCAGACCGACGGGTTGAAATCCCCCGGGCTCAAAGGTGCTTTCGGGGTCGGCGAAGGGTTTGCACGGATTCTGGGTGGCAGCGGTCTGCAAGCTGAACCACAGGCCAACGGTACTTACGTTTTGCGCCCGGTACCGGCTGCCGGGTCGGCGCTGGAACTGGGCGCCACCAACATCAACGGGCAGATGTTGGGCGCAACGACCGAGAACAGCGGTTCATACACCACCGGCGCGGTGACTATCGGCAAGGGCGAACATTCCCTCAAGGAAACGCCGCAATCGGTCACGGTGATGACCCGCAAGATGCTGGATGACCAGAACCTCAACACCATCGATCAGGTCATGGAAAAGACCCCGGGCATTACCGTCTACGATTCGACCATGGGCGGCAAATATTTTTATTCGCGCGGTTTCCGGATGTCGGGCCAGTATCAGTACGACGGTGTACCGCTGGACATGGGCAACCTCTATGTTCAGGCCGACAGTTTCAGCGGTGACATGGCGTATTACGACCGGGTCGAAATTCTTCGCGGCGCAGCGGGAATGATGAAAGGTTCAGGTGGCACTGCCGGCGGCGTGAACTTCGTGCGCAAACGCGGCCAGACGGCCCCGCACACCGACATCACGCTGTCCGGTGGCAGCTGGGACAACTATCGCGGACAGGTCGACACCGGTGGCCCGCTGAACGACGCCGGCACAGTACGCGGACGGGCCGTCGTTGCCGAGCAGAGCCGGCATTACTTTGTAGACGACGCCAGTCGCAAGGATCAGGTGTATTACGGCGCGCTCGATGTTGATCTGAACCCTGACACGACGCTGGGGCTGGGCATTGCCTATGAAGACGTGGACGCCAATCCATGCTGGGGTGGCCTGCCGCGTTACAGGGATAGCAGCGATTTGAAGCTCAGTCGTTCGACGTGCCTCGATCCTTCCTGGAACACCTGGCGCAGCCAGCGCACCACGGTGTTCAGTGATCTGAAACACCAGATTAACGAAGACTGGACCTTGAAGGTCGCCAGTGTTTACACAAAAAACACTCAGGACATCAAATACGCGTTCGCCTCCGGCGCCGTGACTCCCGGCACCAACACCACCGGTGTGCTGGGCAGTATGTACGATTACGATCAGGTCGATTACGGCCTCGATGCCTACGTGGATGGCAAGTTCGATGCGTTCGGTCAGCAACATGAATTGGTCGTGGGCTTCAACGCCAGCCGTTCGAAAAAGGACGACTTCTACTCGGTGGCGTTTCTGCCGCAGCGCCAGAATGTGTTCAACCCCGACAAGCATATACCGGAGCCGGATGACAGTTACTTTATCGACAACTCATCTCGCGGTGGGCCGGTCAATTCAGTGACTAAACAGAAGGGCATTTACTCGACACTGCGTTTGAAACTGGCTGATCCGCTGACAGTTGTCGTCGGTAGTCGAGTGAGCTGGTACAACTCCGATACCGACTCCGACTTCATCAACACTGGCACCTCGGAACACTCCAGCACTACAGAGACCGGGCAGGTTACGCCGTTTGCCGCTGTGCTGTTGGACCTGAACGAGAACCTGACGGCCTACGCCAGCTATTCGGATATCTTTAGACCGCAAGGCAATTCCCGCTCAGAAGACGGTTCGGCGCTTAAGCCACTCGTGGGCCAGAGCTATGAGCTGGGGATCAAGGGCGCCTGGTTCGACGGTCGACTGAACAGCTCCTTCAACCTGTTCCGTACGATCCAGAAAGATCAGGCGCAGACTGACTACAACTCGTCCTGCCCGTCATCCGATGGTTACTGCTACGTCAATGCCGGCAAAGTTCGCGCTCAGGGGTTCGAGGCCGAGATCAGCGGGGAAGTCATTGAACGCCTGCAAGTACTGGCAGGTTACACCTATACCCAGACCAAAACCCTCGACGACATCGACACCAGCCTGAACGGAGCAGCGTTCAATAGTTATGTGCCTCGGCATGTATTGCGTATGTGGGGCGATTACGCGCTGAGTGGGTCACTTGAGCGGTTCACGATCGGCGCTGGCGTTAACGCGCAAAGCGATAACTTCCGGGTTTCACCCTCCAGTGGTGAGAAAATCAGCCAGTCGGGCTATGCGATCTGGAACGGCCGCATCGGCTATCGCATCGACGACACCTGGTCGGTTGCGCTCAACGGCAACAACCTGTTCGACAAGCGCTACTACGCCACCATCGGTACCGAGACCTTCGGTAACTACTACGGTGATCCACGTAACTTTATGTTGTCGGTCAAAGCGAGTTTCTAACGCAGACAGAGATAAAAACGCCACTCAGGTGAACGAAATGCCCGGATCGCAAGACGCGGGCATTTTTGTTATGCACTGCATCCCAGATGAAAATCGCTTCGCTCTCAATAGGCGAACAATGTGCCGCAGCCAAGTGCGGCACGGGCGGATCAAGAGGTTGAGTATTCGAGATACAGCCTTTCGAGAGCCTCTTGGTACTTATCTCCCGTTAATGTTTTTTTCAGCACGGCCAAGGCTTCGAGCGCTGAAGCCGCAGCCATCGCCTCGTTTTCTCCCCGGTATGCGGCGCGCAACCTTGCTGCTGCGATTATCGATTCTTCAGTCGTTGGCATGTTATTGCCCTCGAAGGATTGAACCTCACTGATAGTCGCAACCCTCAACGATTTCAAGTCCAGGGTGAGAGTGTGAACCGACCGCCTCCATCGAAAGGCCTTGGCCTGTTCAATGAAGGCGACGATTACCCGATCAGCTTTACGCCGCGCTAACCGCACCCATTGCCATGGATTTATTCCGAACAGTCCTATACAGCAGGCTGGACACCATGAATCCAAGAACGGCCAACAGGCTCATCAAGCTGAAGACGTAGTTGTAGCCTTGTTGACCCGGGAAATGGTCGAGGATTGCGCCGTAGATGACGTAAGCGAACATGCCCGGTGCGTAGCCGATCAGGCAGCCGATACCGAAGGCTGAACCGGTGATGTGCGAAGGGATGCCGACTTCACCCATGGGTGCCCAGAACACGCCGCGCATGGAAAATACAATCAGCGCGAACGAGAGCGTGGCTGCCATGCCCGCATAGATAAAACTCGGGCTTTTCGGGATCAGCAGGATGACGCCCATCAGCGGCAGCAAGGCCAGGAATGCCCACTTCAAATAGCGGCTGGTGCTCTTGAACTGCTTGTCGGCAATGAAACCACCGGCGGGGCCACCGAGGATCTTGAGGAAGTACTGATTGATGATGCCGTAGGCGCCCACCAATGCCACGGGCAGCCCGTACATTTCCTTGAGATAGGGAATGAAATAGGTCAGGCCACAGTAGACGATATAGACCATGAACACGTTGAGACTGACCAGCCAGATACCCGGCACCTTGATGGCCTCGAGCAGGTTCGACATACCGTTCTTCGGCTTGGCAATCGTCTGCGCGCTGCCGCCCTTGAGCAGGAACCAGGTCAGGGTTCCGGCAAGAATGTCGATGACCGAGTAGAAGAGGATTGCCGATTTCAGACCGGTTTCACCGGAGCCCATGGCGACGAAAACGCCCAGTGCAGAAAAGGCGACCAAGGTATCAATGACGCCACGCCCACCTTCCAACAGTCCAAACAACCGACCCTGTTCCTGATCGTCACCCAGATTGCGGATGGCTTTGAGCAGCGAGGGCCAGAAGATGCAATCGGCGCAGACGGCCAGCAGGCTGAACACGATCAGCAGATTGCTGAACGGCGGAAAGGTCGCCAGATACAGCCCCAGGCCTCCGGTACCGATGAGGCCGATGGGGATCAGTCTTCGCGTGTCGTAGCGGTCGGCGAGCATGCCGCCGACGACAAACAGGGCGGTGGCGATGATGGCGTTGGCGCTCAGCAGCATGCCGATTTCAGTGTGGCTCAAGCCCATGAATTCTTGCATGGGGATGTAGAAGGCGTCCTTGAGGTTCGCCAGCTTGTAGATGGTGCCGCCACCGAGGATGAGAATCAGGAATCTGAGCCATTTGGCCTTGTCACGAGTTGTCATTATTGTTCTCCAGGCGTGTTCGGGTAAGCAGTGCTGGTTGTCGTGTCAGGTTCAGGGATTAGCGGGGTTGGCCAGGGTCAACTCGGCCAGGGTTCGGAACTCGGCCAGCAGGCCTCGTACATAGGCGACCTGGTTGTTCGCCCAACGGTGTTCGTCGGCGAGCATTCGTTCGAGCGAGTAGCCGTCCGGGAGTGGCGTGTCACTCATTTCCCGGTACGCAATGAACGGATCGGCAGCCTCAGAGGTCTGGCGGAACGCCGGGGCGACGTAGTGGTTTTCCTGCTCAAGAATGAACGCGATCACCTGCGGGGTTGAGTCGCCGAGCATCAACAGTTCGAACAGCATGCGAGCGCTTGGCAGGTCGTCATCGTCGCTGCCCTGCAGCACGCCGTAATGGCCGAAGCCGTTGTGCTCGGGGACGATGCGCACACCCTTGAGGTGGGTCTGGCGTATGTGCGGCGCCAGGGTCCGCAGCGCCGGCAGGGGCTGTTCGCAGGCGTTGATCATGTTGCCGAAGTCGAACAAGGCATGCAGCCGTGGGTGGTTTAGCCGGCTCAGCAGTTGCGCGATTTCGGCGCTCTTGAGTTCCTCATGCTGCTCGAAGTCGAAGAACAGGTTGTGCTCATCGGCCTGCTGCGCGAGGTAGTGCAGGTCTGACTCGATCACGTCCATGACCCGGGACAGCGTCCCCTCGTAACGTGAGTAAACGCGGATGTTGCGAACCCCAAGCGCTTTGGCAATGGCGATCACCTGATCGACATCTTTTTTCAGCGTGCTGCTGATTTCCAGGTGCACATCCAGTCCGAGCGCATTGGCCTTGTCGGCAAACACCTGTAGCTGTGCGGGTGTCATTTGGCTCAGGCTGTTTTCTTCGCCGTCGAGCAAATGCAGGCTCAGACCCTGCAGCTCGTGGCGATAGGCGAAGTCCAGCAGGTCGGCAGGTGTGACACGGCCATGGGTGAGGTTGGTCAGCAAGGGATAGGCATGCGCAAACAAGCGCATCTGCCCAAGGCGGTCGAGCAGTTGGCGGGCCAATGCTTCTGTCAGTAGGGGAGGTGTTCCTGCCTCGGCAGCCTTGTGGCTGAGCAAGGCATTGAATCGCTCTTGGATCTTATTGTTCATTCGAGTCGTTCCTGGTCAGACGCCGGGTCTGCCGGCGCAGCCTTTATCGCGCCAGTCAGGAACTCTCGATAGATCCATTATCAGTTAAATCATAAGACCACTTACCTCAAGTGGCCTGCAGGTACCCCATTTTGCTCAAGGCCCGGGCCAGCGCTTCGACGCGCTCCTGCGCCTGGCCCTCAGGCGTCCCGGCGAAACCGATGAGCAGGGCAGGTGGCAGGACGTGCTCAAGGCAGTAGTCGCTCAGGGCATAGGTGTGGATGTTGTGCCGGGCCAATTCCCTGGCGATCACGTCGTCATCAAGCGTGGGTGGCAGCCAGGCGATCAGGTGCATGCCGGCTTCCACCGGGGTAATGTTGAAGAAGCCGCCCAGCTGTTGCTGAAGCTGCTCGAGGAGTGCTTGCTGGCGAGCCTGGTACAGCGCCCGCATGCGGCGAATATGGCCGAGGAAGTGGCCTTCGCGCATGAAATCCGCCGTCGTCGCCTGGAGAAGCGTGGGCGGGCTGCGATCCATCACCGCGCGCAGGGTACAGAAGGGTTCGATCAGGGCTTGCGGCAATATCACATAGCCCAGTCTTAGCGAGGGGAAGAGGACTTTGCTGAAGGTGCCGACGTAGATCACTCGAGCCATCTGGTCCATGGCGTAGAGCGCGGGGAGGAGGCGGCCGCTGTAGCGAAACTCACTGTCGCAATCGTCCTCGATGATCCAGCTCTGATAGTGCGCGGCCCAGTCGATGAGTGCCTGGCGCCGCGCATAACTCATGGTCACGCCCAAGGGATGCTGGCGAGATGGTGTGGTGAACACCAGGCGGGCGTCAGGGCACTCGGTCAGGCCTTGCTGAATATCTATTCCCTTGTTCATCGATCCGCAACGGGACCACCTGAGCCCCTTGGGCCTGCAACGCAATGCGCGCCGCGATGTGTCCCGGGTCTTCCATCCACACGCTGTCCTGCGGATTGAGCAACAGCATGCCCAACAGGTTGAAGGCTTGCTGGGCCCCTGAAACGATCACCACCTGCTCGGCGCTACAGTCGATGCCACGGGCATCAAAGACGTACTCGGCAATCGCCGTGCGCAAGGCCTGTAACCCTTGCAGTTCGCCATAGCCAAGCATGGCCTTGGTCGGCTTGAGCAGGTGGCGGTTCATCAAGCGCCGCCACACCGCGAGCGGGAACGCGTCGTAGGTACTGTGGCTGGGCAAGAATGAGGTGGGGGTCGCGGGGTCCCAATCGGTATAGGAAACCCCGCGAAAGTGACTGCTGCGCAGCGACAGCATGGACTGGCTCAGGTCGGACAGGCGCGGTGGCTGGCGCTGCTCTTCGTCGGCAATCCCTCGGCTCTCCCACTCATCGCCGACATAGGTACCCGCTCCAGTGCGCGAGGCCAGGAAACCTTCGGCAATCAGCTGATCGAATGCATTGAGAATGGTGATCCGCGACAGCGCCAATTCTTTGCTCAGGGTCCGCGTCGACGGCAGGCGCACGCCCCCTTGCATTTTTCCGCTGAGAATCTGTTTGCGAATCTGCAAATAGAGTTGGCGGTACAGGGGGATGGCGCTGGCACGGTCCAGCTCAATAGCCGACAGCAGCAAACCTGCAGGGGATTTCATCACATGCTCGTCTGGAGGGGAGGTGGTTTGACCTGGAACACCATCATACCGAGGTGCGCAGGGTATCGAGAGGCACTGGATAAGTCATCCATAGCAGACGTTGATGCAACGCACACTGTCATGAAATGAAAAGCCATTGTCGTCTGATGAGAAGCGACTCGCCAGACGGCGTCCTACAGTCCAATCAGCGCAATTCGACGCAGCACGCCCAACTTGAGACTGGAGAATAAGAAAAAATGGCCAAAGCCGTACGCTTCTACGAAACCGGTGGTCCCGAAGTCCTTCGTTATGAAGAGGTCGACGTCGGCGATCCCGGTCCAGGCCAGGTTCGTCTTCGTCATGTGGCGGTGGGCCTGAACTATGCCGACACCTACTTTCGCAATGGCACTTACCCGATTCCGATGCCCAACGGCATGGGGGTTGAAGCGTCCGGCGTGGTCCAGGCCATCGGCGCAGGGGTGACCAACGTACAAGTCGGCGATCGCGTCACCTACACCGGTTTTCTCAATACCCTGGGTGCCTACAGCACCGAGCGTCTGATTCCGGCCGCGCCGCTGATCAAGCTGCCGGAAACCATCAGTTTCGAGACCGCTGCGGCCATGACCATGCGCGGCTTGACGTCCTCGTACCTGATGCGGCGCATTTACGATTTCAAGGCCGGCGACAGCATTCTGCTGCATGCCGCCGCGGGTGGCGTGGGCCTGATCGTTTCGCAGTGGGCCAAGCTGCTTGGCTTGAACGTCATTGGCACCGTGTCCACCGAGGCCAAGGGTGAAATTGCCCGGGCCCATGGCTGCGAGCATGTCATCAATTACAGCCATGAAGACGTCGCCCAACGCGTTCGCGAGCTGACGGACGGCGTGGGGGTCAACGTGGTGTTCGACAGTGTCGGCAAGAACACTTTCATGGGCTCGCTGGACTCGCTCAAGCGTCGCGGTTTGATGGTGTGTGTCGGCACGGCATCCGGCCCGATCCCGGCCTTCGATCCGGTATTGCTGGCGATGAAAGGCTCGCTGTTCATGACCCGGCCGGCCCTGGCCGATTACATCACCGACCCGGCGGAAAAAGCCGTGTTGGCGGGCGAGTTGTTCGACCATGTCGGCAGCGGTCGGATCAAGATCGAGATCAACCAGCACTATGCTTTGCAGGATGCCGTGCAGGCCCATCGCGACCTGGAATCACGCAAAACCACGGGCTCATCGATTTTCGTCATTTAAGGGAGTTGTCTGCCATGAAAGTCGAACAATTGACCTGCAGCATTGGCGCGGAGCTGGTGGGCGTCAACCTCGCCGACGCGGTGCATGACGACGGTCTTTTTGCCGAGATTCGTGCTCAGTTGCTCAAGCACCGGGTGCTGTTCCTGCGTGATCAGGACATCACTCGCGCCGAGCATGTGGCATTTGCCCGGCGCTTTGGCAAACTGGAGGATCATCCGGTGGCCGGCAGTGATCCGGATCATCCAGGGCTGGTGCGCATCTACAAGCGGCCGGACCAGCCGATGGACCGCTACGAAAACGCCTGGCACACCGACGCTACCTGGCGCGAGGCGCCGCCGATGGGCTGCGTGCTGCGCTGCGTGGAGTGTCCACCGGTGGGCGGCGACACCATGTGGGCCAACATGGTCGAGGCCTATGCGCGCTTGCCGGAAGACGTGAAGGTGAAGATCGCCGACCTGCGCGCGCGCCACAGCATCGAAGCGAGTTTCGGTGCCGCCATGCCGATCGAGAAGCGTCTGGCGCTCAAGGCGATGTACCCGGATGCCGAGCACCCGGTGGTGCGAACCCACCCGGAAACCGGGGAGAAGGTGCTGTTCGTCAACGCCTTCACGACGCACTTGAGCAATTACCACACCCCCGAGCGGGTGCGCTTCGGCCAGGACGCCAATCCGGGCGCAAGTGAGCTGCTGCGCTACCTGATCAGCCAGGCCTACATCCCCGAGTATCAGGTGCGCTGGCGCTGGAAACCCAACAGCATCGCCATCTGGGACAACCGCAGTACCCAGCACTACGCCGTCATGGATTACCCGCCGTGCCATCGCAAGATGGAGCGCGCCGGCATCATCGGCGACAAGACTTACTGATCGACCGCCGCTGCATTCGCTCTCGTAGACACGCCTGCCCGGCACGATCCCGGGTGGGCGGAACAATCATAAGAATAGGAGTAACTCATGCAATTCTTCGACGATTCCCTGCACCCGGAAAACATGGAAAAGGTGGTGATCACCGTGGCCCCGTATGGCCCCGAGTGGATGCCGGAAGACTTTCCTGAAGACATCCCGCTGACCATGGACGAGCAGGTGCAGAAGGCGGTTGATTGTTATGAGGCGGGTGCAACGGTATTGCACCTGCACGTGCGTGAATTGGACGGCAAGGGTTCCAAGCGTCTGTCCAAGTTCAACGAGTTGATCGCCGGTGTGCGTGAAGCCGTGCCGGACATGATCATCCAGGTCGGTGGTTCGATTTCCTTCGCGCCGGAAAGCGATGGCGAAGCTGCCAAGTGGCTGTCTGACGATACTCGTCACATGCTGGCCGAGCTGACGCCAAAACCGGATCAGGTCACGGTGGCCATCAACACCACCCAGATGAACATCATGGAGCTGCTGTATCCGGAATACCTGGAAGGCACGTCCCTGGCCAATCCTGCCTATCAGGCGGCCTACAGCGAAATGACCGTACCGGCCGGCCCGGCCTGGGTCGCGGAGCACCTCAAGCGTCTGATGGACAACGGCATCCAGCCGCACTTCCAGCTGACCGGCATGCATGCCATGGAAACCCTTGAGCGCCTGGTGCGCAAGGGCGTCTACAAGGGCCCGTTGAACCTGACCTGGATCGGTATCGGCGGTGGTTTCGATGGCCCCAATCCGTTCAACTTCTTCAACTTCATCCACCGCGCGCCAGACGGTTGCACCCTGACCTCCGAGTCGCTGCTCAAGAACGTCATGCCGTTCAACACCATGTCGATGGCCATGGGTATGCACCCGCGTGTGGGCAATGAAGACACTATCATTGATCACAAGGGCGATCGTTTCGGCTCAGTTGCGCAGATCAAGCAGACCGTGCGCATCGCCCATGAACTGGGTCGCGAAATCGCCACGGGTAAAGAAGCCCGCGAGATCTACCGCATCGGCGTGCAGTACCAAAGCATCGAAGAAACCCTGTTGGCCAATGGCATGGCCCCCAACCGCAAGGCCGGGCAGAAAGGTGTGCCGCAACGCGGCTGATCGGCAGACGACGCGGGAGGTCAATGGCTTTCCGCTCGCTGCATTGCAACACGCTTGATAACAACAATAAAACGAAGCTTTGAGGAGGCTGCATGGCCTTTCACCCAATCGCCGCAGACGATGATGACTGCAGTGGCGTCGGCGTTGCGCGCAAGTATGCCTGGATCGTCTTTGCACTGACGTTCGGCTTGTTGATTTCCGATTACATGTCGCGTCAGGTGCTGAACGCGGTGTTCCCGATGCTCAAGGGCGAATGGGCCTTGAGCGACGGTCAGCTCGGCCTGCTCAGTGGCATTGTCGCCCTGATGGTGGGGCTGCTGACATTTCCCCTGTCATTGCTGGCGGATCGCTTCGGCCGGGTCAAGAGCTTGGCGCTGATGGCTTTGCTGTGGAGCCTGGCAACGCTGGGCTGCGCATTGGCGCAGGACTATCAGCAGATGTTCATTGCACGGTTCATGGTCGGCGTTGGCGAAGCGGCGTACGGCAGCGTCGGTATCGCGGTGGTGATTTCGGTGTTTCCCAAACACATGCGTGCAACCCTGGCCAGTGCCTTCATGGCGGGTGGCATGTTCGGTTCGGTATTAGGGATGGCGCTGGGCGGTGCAATCGCCGCCAAGCTTGGCTGGCGCTGGTCGTTCGCCGGCATGTCGCTGTTCGGCCTGCTGCTGGCGGTGCTTTACCCGATCATCGTCAAGGAAGCACGCATTGCGCCGCAACGTGCCGCTCAGGCAGCGAACAAAACGGCTGCCGCGGTCAAGCGTCCGTTGCGTACGCTGTTTTCCAGCCGCTCGGTGATCGCTGCCTACATCGGCAGTGGCCTGCAACTGTTCGTCGGCGGCACCGTCATTGTGTGGATGCCCAGTTACCTCAATCGTTATTACGACATGGCCACGGACAAGGCGGGGGGAGTCGCGGCGATCATCGTTCTGTGCAGCGGTGCCGGGATGATCCTGTGCGGCATGCTCAGCGATCGACTGTGTCGCCATTCGCCGGAGCGCAAAGTCGCTTTGGCCATCGCCTATTGTCTGGGCAGTTGTCTGCTGTTGTCGGCGGCGTTCGCGCTGCCGGCAGGGCCTGTGCAATTGGTGCTGATCTGCCTGGGCATGTTGATTGCCGCCGGCACGACCGGCCCTTGCGGCGCCATGGTTGCCAACCTGACCCATTACTCGGTCCATGGCACGGCCTTCGCCACGCTGACCCTGGCCAACAACATGCTGGGGCTGGCGCCTGGGCCGTTCATCACCGGCAAGGTGTCCGACCTCATCGGCTTGCATGCAGCTTTTCAAATGGTGCCGCTGGTCAGCATCGCGGCAGCGGCCGTGTTCTTTTATGCCAAGTGTCATTACCACAAAGATATTGCCCGCCTTCAAGGACAGAGCCTTCCTGACCCCGTCAGCGAAGCCGGGTTAGAGGTGAAGTTGTGAGTCGTCGTTTACGTATTGATGTGTTTTTCGATTTCATCTGCCCCTGGTGCCTGATCGGCAAACGCCAATTGGAGCATGCGCAGGTACAGTTTCGCAGTCGCCAACCGGATGTGCAGGTCACCACGGTGTGGCATGGCGTGCAGTTGCTGCCGCAGTTGCCGGTAGAAGGTGAACCTTTCGCCGATTTCTATCGCAAGCGTCTGGGCAATGCCGACGCTGTGGCCATGCGGCAGGCCCAGGTGCAGCAGGCCGCGAAGGCAGTGGGGGTGTCCATCGACTTCAGTCGCATAGCCACCATGCCCAATACCGCAGACGCCCATCGGCTGTTGGAGCGTGTCAGCGTACTGGGCAATCCTGCCCGGCGTGACGCCTTGTTCGAGCGTCTGTTCGCCGCTTATTTCCAGAAGGGCGAAGACCTCGGTTGCCGTGAGACCTTGCTTGCCATTGTCCGGTCCTGCGGCATTGAGGCAGAAGCTGTGGCCGACTGCCTGAAGGGCGACGCCAGTCCCTATGACGGATTCCCCGGCGGCGCCAGCGGCGTGCCGAGCTTTCAGTTCGACCGTCGGATGACGATGGTGGGCGCGCAGTCTGCCGAAGCGCTACTCGGGGCCATGAGCGAAGCCCTGAAAGAAAGTGCTCGTGAGCGGCAACCGATATGAGTCTTCGTGTCCCTGTACCTGCCGGAAAACTCCCGCAGGCGGGTGGTCGTGCACTGTTCGAATTCGATGGCAAAAGCCTGGCGTTATTCAACGTCGAAGGTGACCTGTTCGCCATCGACGACAGTTGCCCGCACCAGGGCGCCTCGCTGTGTGGCGGGCGCCTTGAGGGGCGGGTGATTCAGTGCTGCGCCCATGGCCTGCGCTTCGATCTGCGCAGCGGTTATTTGCTCAATTCAACCCAGCTCAAAGTCGCCAACTACCCGGTCGAGATCATCGACGGCCAGGCATTTATCGTCATCGTTCCCGAGGAGTCCGTGCCATGAGCGCTATCGCTCTCACCCGTATCCATAGCCGAACGCGCGAACTGGCGCCGGGTTTTGTCGTCAGTCTGATCGTGGCGGCGGCCGCGTCCTTTTTGTCCGAGCATTACGGCGCGCCGGTGATGCTGTTTGCCTTGCTGTTGGGCATGGCACTGAACTTTCTGGCCGGTGACGGCGCCTGCAAGGCTGGCATCGAGTTCACCGCACGCACCGTGTTGCGCATTGGTGTGGCGTTGCTGGGCATGCGCATCACGCTCGAACAGATTGCCGCGCTGGGCTGGAAGCCTGTGGCGCTGGTGGTGATTGTGGTGGCGGTGACGATCGGCGTCTCGGTGATCGCGGCAAAGGCGCTGGGATTCCAGCGTTTGTTCGGCATGCTCACCGGTGGGGCCACTGCGATTTGTGGTGCGTCGGCGGCGTTGGCGCTGGCGGCGGCATTGCCGAACCATCCGCAGAAAGAACGCGCGACGTTATTCACGGTGATCGGGGTGTCGGCGCTGTCGACCCTGGCGATGATCGTGTACCCGATGATTGCCAACTGGCTGTCGTTGTCGCCACAAGTGGCGGGCGTGTTCCTCGGCGCCACCATCCACGATGTCGCCCAGGTGGTCGGTGCCGGTTACAGCATGTCGACCGAGACCGGCGATACGGCCACGGTGATCAAGCTGATGCGGGTTGCCATGCTGCTGCCGGTGATCGTCTGCGCCGCCATGATTACCCGCATGCAGGGCGCTGACCCGGCCGGCAAACGACCGCCGCTGCTGCCATGGTTCGCCGTCGGGTTTCTGATTCTGGCTTGTATCAACAGCACCGGTTGGATAGCTCCGGTGGTGCAGGGATCGGTCAATGAATTGTCGCGCTGGTGCCTGGTGGTTTCCATCAGCGCCCTGGGCATGAAAACCCAGCTCAAGGAGCTGGCGGCGGTGGGCATCAAACCGATCCTGCTGATGGTGGGGGAGACGGTGTTCCTTGTCGTGCTGGTGCTGCTGTTGCTGCGCTGGGGAATGTAGGTACACAAAACAGTGGCGAGGGAGCAAGCTCCCTCGCCACAGGATTCCTCGGCCGGTGTCACAGACACCGGTTCTTTTGCGGCGACTGTACCAGCAGTCGCCGCTTTTTTTTTGCATGCCCTGCGTCTGTTGCGTCCGGTTCAGGGTTCGCTGGAGCCGGGTAGGGTGGTCAGGTCCGGCGGAGCTTTGAGGGTGTGCTTTTGCGCGCTGCGCCATGCGGCGGGCGGCATGCCGAACTGGGTGATGAACCAGCGTGTGAAGGAACTCGCCATCGAATAGCCGAGCATGTCGGCAATGCGCCCTAACGAGTAGTTCGGGTTTTCCAGGTAGCGCAACACCAGGTCGCGGCGCACGTCGTTGATCAGGTCGTTGAAGGCGCAGCCGTCGTCTTTCAGGCGACGTTGCAGGGTGCGTACGTTCATGCCCTGGGTCTGGGCGATCTGCTCGATGGTGGCGCGTCCCATCGGCAGCAGCAGGTAGATGGCTTTGCGCACCTCGAACAGCATCGAGGGACCTTCGTGACTCAGCAGCGAGTCGAGGTAGCTCTGGGCATAGCGCGCCATGGCTGGGTCGGCATTGGGGTTGGTCACGTCGAGGCTGGCGTCGGAGCAGACAATGCCGTTGAACTCACTGCCGAATTCCAGCTTGCAACCGAACAGGCGACGATGCAGTTGCAGGTTGTCGGGAGGCTGGTGCGTGAAGTTGACGCTGTAGGGATGCCAGTGGGTGCCGAGCAGGGCGGCGCACAGGCGGAACATCACCCCGATGGCCAGTTCATTGGCTTGCCGGCAAGGCATCGGCGATTCAGTAACCACCTCTTCGCGAATGATCACCATCTTGCCGGCCTCTTCAATGAAAAGGGCCAGCGAGTCGTTCATCAGATGCCGGTAATGCACCAACACTTGCAACGCATCTCGCAGCGTTCGCTGGTGGCTGAGTAACAAGCTGACCACACCGAAGTCCGAGAGCTGACGCGACTCGGCCATGCTCAGGCCGAAGCTCTGGCAGCCACTGGCGGCGGCCGAATCTTCCAGCAGGCGTACGGCGGCATCAATGGGAATACGGTGTTCAGGCGCTTGTAGCAGGGCTTTGCTCAGGCCGACGCCGGCCAGCACATCACGCGAATTGAACCCCAGGTACTGGGTGACCTCCAGGTAGTTGGTCAAGACGGCGGCGCGAACAAGCTTGGGCATGCGAAGGTCTTTCCTGGGCCGGTTGCGATTCAGATGAGCGTGGCGACTATATCCAGCACATCAGCAATTGAACAGTTGTGACGTTGTCGAGGGCGCTCGCCCGATTCTGTCCAGAAGCAGCTGCGTTGTCGTCGAGCAATCGACGCTCACCCATTGATTACAGTGACCCACAGCGAAGCTGGGGGGATTTTCGACCAGTGGTCGGGGCACGCCAACTTGTGGAAATTTGTCATGAAAAGAAAAGTGCCTGACGTCCAATGAAAAGCACCTCGGGTGGGCGCTCTTTAATGTCAGTCCTACAAAAAGCCCCTGGCGATAGAGCCAGTCGAGTCATCGAGAAAGCGAAGGTGTTGAAGTGGACAAACTGCAAACTGCCGCAACCGTTCTGATCGTACCGGGCCTGCGCGAGCACGTTGCCGAGCATTGGCAAACGCTGCTTGAGGCAAGGCTCTGCAAAGTGCGCAGTGTGCCGCCGCTGGAAACCGACAAGCTCGATTGCGCCAAGCGGGTCGAAGCGATCCAGCACGCGCTGGAGCAGATCGACGGGCCGGTGATTCTGGTTGCTCACAGCGCCGGTGTGCTGATGGTCGCGCACTGGGCTGCGCAGCACAGTCGGCCGATCAAGGGCGCGCTGCTGGCCACCCCTCCGGATCTCGATGCTCATTGGCCACAAGGCTACCCGTCCGCTGAAACCCTGCGTACCCAGGGTTGGAATCCTCTACCAAAAGGGCCACTGCCGTTCCGCAGTCTGGTGGCCGCCAGTACCAACGACCACCTCGCCAGCTTCGATGCCGCCACTCACCTGGCTGAAGGCTGGGGCAGCGAACTGCTCAACCTGGGCGACGTGGGCCACCTCAATCCAGCTGCAGGGTTTGGCCACTGGCCGCAAGCCGAAGCACTCATCCTGGCGCTGGATCGCTAGTTCAGGCGCCGGTTGGCCCCAGCCATCCGGCATTTGCCCTCACTCCTGAAAAACGCAAATCCCTGGAACAAGGGTTGCGCGAGGGCGGCTGCGCTTAAAACAAATACAAAAAGGCGGAGACAACGCAATGCACAACAATAAGAGTCACGGGTTCGCACCCTCGCGTTACACCTTGTTGGCCTCGGCCATTCTGGCCGCCGCCGTGCCGGTCGCGCAGGCGGTCGAACTCGACACAGGTAACCCGGACTGGACCGTGCGTTTTGATAACACCGTGAAGTACAACTACGGCGTACGCACCGAAAGCGCCGACAAGCGCATGTTGGCGACACCGAACAACAACGATGGCGACTACAACTTCCGCAAGGCCGGAACCAACATCACCAACCGTGTTGACCTGTTGACCGAAATGGATGTGGTCTACCAGAACCACATGGGCTTTCGCGTCAGTGCCGCCAGTTGGTACGACAAGGCCTACGAGAACACCGGTTCCAATTCCAACCCGTTCGTCAACGGCAATGACGCACGGTCGGGTCTGGTCGCCAACGATCCGCGCCTGGCCGGGGTCACCGGCGACAATGTCGGCAATGGCAGCCCGCATCTGAGCAACTACGCCCAGCGTTACTACACCGGTCCATCCGGCGAAATTCTCGATGCCTTCGTGTTCTACAGCACCGAAGTGGGCGAGGAGTCGCTGTTGAGCGTCAAGGCCGGTCAGCACAACGTGTTCTGGGGTGAAACCATCCTCAGCCCGGTGCACTCGATCAGCTACGGCCAGTCCGGCCTCGACCTGGCCAAACTGGCCGCCTCGCCGGGTACCGAAGCCAAGGAGCTGTTCGTTCCGCGTAACCAGTTGTCGATGTCATTCACGGTCAATCCCGAGTTGACCGTGGGCGCTCAGTATTTCCTGGATTGGGATGCCGCCCGCCTGCCTGAAGCCGGTACTTACTACGGCGGTTCCGATCTGGTCGGCTTCGGTGCGCAGTCGTTCCTGTTGGGCAACACCAATGGCGTGGTGCCGGGCAGTCCATTGGGTTGTGGTCTGGCGCCCTGCAACGGGCTGACCAATGTGCGTCGCGGTCACGACCTGACGCCGGACAAGCGCGGAGACTGGGGCGTGATGGCCAAGTGGTCGCCGGCCTGGCTGGATGGCACCCTCGGCGTTTACTACCGCGAAACCTCGGAGATCCTGCCGCAAGCCTGGTTGAATGCCACCGGCCTGACCTCGGCCAATCCCAATGGCACCCCGCCTGCCGGCATGGTGCCCGCTGTGGTCAACACCCTCAACTCGCTGAGCACCAGCACCTATCAGCTGGCCTATGCCGACAACATCAAGATCGTCGGCCTGAGTTTGTCCAAGGATGTGGGCGGTATCAGCGTCGGTTCAGACCTGAACATTCGCCACAACATGCCGCTGGCCAGTATTCCCGCCGTTGTCAGCTCGACAGGGCCGCGGGGTTTGGGCGCAGGCCTGGGGCTGTTGCCGGCCCGCACGGCGGCCACCGGTGTGATCTACGACACCCCGCAAAAGGGCGACAGCATGAGTGCCACCGGTGACACGTTGCACTGGACGCTCAACGGCCTGATGACCTTCCCGAAAACACCGGTGTTCGATTCGGCCAGCCTGCTCGCCGAGTTGTACTACAGCAACTTGCTCAAGCTCGATAGCAAGAACGAGGCGCTCTACAAGGGCAATGACACCTATCGCGGCATCGACCAGCCGACCCGGGACAACTGGGGCATCGCGGTCAACTTCACGCCGACCTGGTACCAGGTATTTCCCGGCGTCGACCTCAACGCGCCGATGTCCATCAACGTCGGCCTTGACGGCGTCTCACCGGTGTCTGGTGGCGGTGCCAAAGACACCGGCAACTATGCCGTGGGCGTGGGTGCCGTTGTGTACAACAAATACTTCGTAGACCTGAAGTACGTGGACTCCTTCGGCAAGACCGACAAGTGCGACACCAGTGGTTTGAGCACCGGTGCCGCCAATGCCGGCAGCGGCGACGGCTCCACCCCCAATGCCTTTAGCGGCAATGAAAACTACGCGTGCTACGGCGGTGGCTACTCGGCCTTCTCCGGTGGTGGGGCCACGACTGAGGACCGTGGCGCCGTTTACCTGACGATGAAAACCACTTTTTGATTCACCACTGATTTGCTCAATGCAAGCAGGAGAATAACAAGATGAAATTCGCAAAAACCGTGTTGGCCGCTTCGCTGGCCATGGTCCTTGCCGCCCAGGCACAGGCCGCTGTTTCAACTCAGGACGCTGCCAAGTTGGGCAGCAGCTTGACCCTGGTGGGCGCCGAAAAGGCCGGGAACGCTGATGGTTCCATCCCAGCCTACAACGGTGGCCTGACCACGCCGCCGGCCAGTTTCAAATCCGGTGACAGCATGCGTCCGGATCCCTTCGTCAACGAAAAACCGTTGCTGGTGATCGATGGCAAAAACGTCGATCAGTACAAGGGCTTGCTCAGTGCAACCACGGCGGAACTGGCCAAGCGTTTCCCAAGCTTCCACGTCAATGTCTACCCGACTCACCGTACCGTCTCGTTGCCCAAGGCTGTGCTGGACAATGGCGTGAAAAACGCCACCGACGCCAAGTCTCTGGAAGGCGGATTGGCCATCGATAACGTACTGCCCGGTGTGCCGTTCCCGATTCCGCAGTCGGGCAACGAGGCGATGTGGAACTTCCTGTTGCGTTACCAGGGGGTCAACATCAACTCCAAGTACGACTCCTGGAACGTCGATTCCGCTGGCGTGCCGACCCTGGCGACCACCGGGCAGGCGTTCATTTCCTATCCGATCTACGAGAACCTGGCGCAGCCGATCAGCAGCGCCGACGTGTACTACCAGATGAAGCTGTCCTATACCGGGCCTGCGCGCCGGGCCGGTGAAGCGGTGATGCTCAAGGACGCCGCCAACCCGCTGCAGCAACCGCGCCGCGCCTGGCAATACCTGCCTGGCCAGCGCCGGGTCAAGCTGGCACCGAACCTGGCTTACGACACGCCTAACCCAGGCACCGCCGGTGCCGGCACCTACGACGATGTTTTCGTGTTCAACGGTGCACTGGACCGCTACGACTGGAAGCTGGTGGGCAAGCAGGAAATGATCGTGCCCTACAATACTTACAAACTGACCTACGCCCAGGATCCCAAGTCGCTGACCACCGCCAATCACCTGGCACCGGATTATGTGCGTTGGGAAAAGCACCGGGTCTGGGTGGTGGAGGGCAACCTCAAGGCCGGTGCCCGGCACATCTATCAGAAGCGTCGCTTCTACCTCGATGAAGACAGCTGGACCGCTCTGGCCTCTGACCAATACGACGCCCGTGGTCAGCTGTACCGTGGCTCGTTCGCGTTCCTCAGCCAGAGCTACGACAAGCAGATCCCGGACTCCACGCCCTTCATGATCTACGACCTGGTGGGTGGCTCCTACAACATCAACGGTGTGGTCGGGCCTTACGGCGGCATCAAGTACATCGATCCGCTCTCCAAGGCGCAGTGGTCGCCAGAGTCCCTGGCCGGTAGCGGGATTCGCTAAGCAAACCGTGACAAAGCGTCCGTTCGGTCTGCTGCCTGCAAGGCAGGGGACCGCACGACGGTCGGCGCATGCCGATTGTTGCGGGCGCCAGGTTGGAACGTCAGGCACACGGACGTGTGTCCCGGCGCGGTTATCCGAAGAGGACGCGGTATGTGTTCGTACAAAAATTATCTGCAGCTGGCGCTCGGCGTTCTGCTTGCAACGTTGCAGGGCATGAGTCAGGCGTCCGCTTATGTCGACGTGCTGGATCTGCCGGCCAGGGTCAGCGCCTTGGCCGCCAATAGCCCGTTATCCGGCATGGCCCGCGCCGGCGACCGCTTGGTCGCAGTCGGGCAGCGTGGCCACATTCTGTATTCCGATGATGCCGGCAAACACTGGCAGCAGGCAGCGGTGCCAGTCAGTGCCGACCTCAATGCCGTGAGTTTTCCTTCCGCCACCCAAGGCTGGGCGGTGGGCGGCGACGGCGTGGTGTTGCACAGCAGTGACGCTGGCGCGACCTGGCGCAAACAACTGGACGGCCGCGAGATCGGTGCCTTGCTGGTCAAGCATTACGGCGCGTTGGCCAGTGCAGAACCCGGCAACGAACAATGGCCACTGCTGGTCGCCGAAGGTGAGCGCCTGATGGCGCAGGGCGCCGACAAACCGTTGCTCGATGTCTGGTTCGCCAACGAGCGCCTTGGCTATGTGGTCGGGGTGTTCAACCTGATCCTGCGCACCGAAGACGGCGGCCAGAGCTGGACGCCGTTTCAGGATCGCACCGACAACCCGCAGGGCTTTCACCTCAACGCCATCGCCTCTACCGGTGATGCACTGTACATCGCCGGAGAGCAGGGCCTGTTGCTCAAGTGGGATGACACCCAACAGCGGTTCGCCGCCGTGCAGACACCCTATCAGGGCAGTTTTTTCGGTGTGCTCGGCAAGCCCGGCGAAGCGCTCGTCTACGGCTTGCGCGGCAATGTGCTGCGCAGCACCGATGGCGGTCACAGCTGGACCCCGCTGAAGAATGGCCTGCACGTCAGCATCACCGCCGGCATCGTCGATGCCCAAGGTAATTACCGCTTGTTCACCCAGGGCGGGCAGATGCTGGTCAGCCAGGGCTTCGGTGCGCAATTGCATCTGGTTCAGCAACGGGCACCGACACCTGTGACCGGCGCCACTCAGTCCGCCGACGGTGCACTGGTGGTAGTTGGCAGCCGTGGTGCACGGACGCTGTCCGTTGAATAAGCCCTCGAACCCTTAGAGCGAGAACCCAGACATGGGCCATACCAAACAAGAAACCATGCCGGTGATCCGCGATCTGCGGGATTTCGACCGCCATTCCGGCAATCGGTTGGAGCGGTTGGTGTTCAACTATCGCCCGCTGTTCATGCTGTTGATGGCGCTGGCCACCGTGGTGCTGGGCTACATGGCCGCGACTCGCCTGGAGCTGCGTCCCAGTTTCGAAAAGATGATTCCGCAGAGCCAGCCGTACATTCAGAATTTCCTGGAAAACCGTCAGTCGCTGCGCGGTTTGGGTAACTCGGTACGGGTGGTGGTGGAGAACACTCAGGGCGATATCTTCGACCCCGCTTATCTTGACGTGCTCAAGCAGGTCAACGATCAGCTGTTCGTCACCGAAGGCGTCGACCGTGCCTGGATGAAGTCGTTGTGGAGCCCGGCGGTACGCTGGACCGAAGTCACCGAGGAAGGTTTCCAGGGTGGCCCGGTGATGCCCGATACCTACCAGGGCAAGCCTGAAGAAATAGAACAGCTGCGCCAGAACATTTCCCGCGCCGGTATCGTCGGCAGTCTGGTGGCCAGCGACTACAAATCGAGCATGCTCATTGTTCCGCTGCTGGACAAAGCCACGGCCAGCGGTCAGCGCATCGACTACCACGCCTTTTCGCAGATGCTCGAAGAGCAGTTGCGCGACAAGATCGAGTTCGCCGGTGACAGCGCGGCACGCAAGGCCGGGGAGGAGGGCAAGGGCCAGTACAAAGTCCGGGTGATCGGTTTCGCCAAACTGATGGGCGACCTGATTGACGGTCTGATCCAGGTGATGATGTTCTTCGGCCTGGCCGTCGTCACGTCGCTGATCATCATTTACGCCTACACCCGATGCGTGCGCAGCACTTTGCTGGTGGTTGGCTGCTCGCTGATCGCAGTGGTCTGGCAACTGGGTATCGTCGCCTGGCTGGGCTATGCCATCGATCCTTACTCGGTGCTCGTGCCTTTCCTGATCTTCGCCATCGGTGTGTCTCACGCGGCGCAGAAAATGAACGGCATCATGCAGGACATCGCCCGTGGCACCCACAAGCTGATCGCCGCACGCTACACCTTCCGCCGCCTGTTCATTGCCGGCGTCACCGCGCTGCTGGCCGACGCTGTCGGATTCGCGGTGCTGATGCTGATCGACATTCCGGTGATCCGCGACCTGGCGATCACTGCCAGTATCGGTGTGGCGGTGCTGATTTTTACTTCGCTGTTGCTGATGCCGGTGGCGCTGTCTTATGTCGGCGTCGGCACCAAGGCTGCCGAGCGTGCGCTGAAAATCGACACGCGTGCAGAAGGGCACAAAGGCTTCGGCAAACTGTGGGACTTGCTCGACCGCTTCACGACGCGCAAATGGGCCACGGGGGCGGTATTGGTCGCGGTGCTGATGGGCATCGGCGGCTTCATGGTCAGTTTGCAGCTGAAGATCGGCGACCTGGAAAGTGGCGCACCGGAGTTGCGTGCCGACTCTCGCTATAACCGTGACAACGCCTACATCACCAGCCACTACGCGCTGTCCAGCGACCTGTTCGCGGTGATGATCAAGACCGCGCCGGAAGGCTGCTTGAACTACAAGACGCTGGTTCTAGCCGACCGTCTGGCCTGGGAGCTGCAGCAGTATCCGGGCGTACAGGCCACGGCTTCGTTGGTCAACGCGGTGCGCCAAATCACCGCCGGTACTTATGAAGGCAACCCCAAGCTCAACAGCATCCAGCGCAATCAGGACGTGCTGAACTACGCCGCGCAGCAAGCCTCGGTCAACTCCCCGGAGTTGTTCAACACCGATTGCTCGTTGATGCCGGTGATCACCTTTCTCAAAGATCACAAGGCCGAGACCCTGGATGCCGTGGTGGGCATCGCCGAAAAATTCGCCCGAGAGAACAACAGCGAAGATCGCCAGTTTCTGCTGGCGGCCGGGTCGGCCGGGATTGAGGCGGCGACCAACATTGTGGTGCGCGAGGCCAACCGCACCATGCTGCTTTACGTCTATGCGGCGGTGACGCTGTTCTGCCTGATCACCTTCCGCAGCTGGCGCGCAACCCTGGTCGCCCTGTTGCCACTGGTCCTGACCTCGATTCTTTGCGAGGCGTTGATGGTGGCCATGGGCATTGGCGTGAAAGTCGCGACTCTACCGGTGATCGCATTGGGCGTGGGCATCGGCGTGGACTACGCCTTGTACCTGCTCAGCGTGCAGTTGCATTACCAGCGCCAGGGCCTGCCGCTGAGTCAGGCTTACCGCAACGCCGTGTCGTTTACCGGGCGGGTGGTGGGCCTGGTGGGCATCACCCTGGCGGCGGGCGTTGTGTGCTGGGTCTGGTCGCCGATCAAGTTTCAGGCCGACATGGGCATCCTGCTGACCTTCATGTTCCTGTGGAACATGCTCGGCGCGCTGATCCTGATTCCAGCCCTGTCGTATTTCTTGCTGCGTCACCCGGTTCCGCAAGCCGATGTGGCGCAAGCCGGTGAAACCGGTACATCCCAACGTCAGGACATGTCGCATGCCCTGACCACTTCCGAGTAAGCCAACTATGTCTGATTACAGAGCTCCTTTGCGCGACATGCGCTTCGTACTCAACGAGGTTTTCCAGGTGTCCCGGCTATGGGCCCAATTGCCTGGCATGGCCGAGGTGATTGATGAAGAAACGGCCGCCGCCATTCTTGAAGAGGCCGGCAAGATCAGCGCCGAGGTGGTCGCGCCGCTGAACCGCAGCAGCGACGAACAGGGCTGTACCTGGAGCAACGGTGCGGTCCAGGCTCCGGACGGATTTGTCGCGGCCTACCAGGCATTCGCCGAAGGCGGTTGGGTGGGTGTTGGTGGCGATCCGCAGTTCGGTGGCATGGGCATGCCCAAGGCGATTTCGGCTCAGGTCGAAGAGATGGTCAACTCGGCAAGTCTGTCGTTCGGCTTGTACCCGATGCTGACCGCCGGTGCGTGCCTGTCGATCAATGCCCATGCCAGTCAGGAACTCAAGGAACGCTATCTGCCGAACATGTATGCCGGCACCTGGACCGGTTCTATGTGCCTGACCGAGGCGCACGCCGGCACTGACCTGGGCCTGATTCGCACCCGAGCCGAACCCCAGGCCGACGGCAGTTTCAAGATCAGCGGCAGCAAGATCTTCATCACCGGCGGCGAGCACGACCTGACCGAAAACATCATTCATTTGGTGCTGGCCCGGTTGCCGGATGCACCGGCCGGTCCCAAGGGCATCTCGCTGTTTCTGGTGCCCAAGGTGCTGGTCAATGACGATGGCTCGCTGGGCGAGCGCAACGCGCTGTCCTGCGGTTCCATCGAACACAAGATGGGCATCAAGGCCTCCGCCACCTGTGTGATGAACTTTGACGGTGCGACCGGCTGGATCGTCGATGCGCCGAACAAGGGGCTGGCGGCGATGTTCACCATGATGAATTACGAACGCCTTGGCGTGGGCATCCAGGGCCTGGCGTTGGGTGAGCGCTCGTATCAGAACGCAGTCGAATACGCCCGTGACCGTCTGCAAAGCCGTTCGCCGACGGGCGCGCAGAACAAGGACAAAGCCGCCGACCCGATCATCGTGCACCCGGATGTACGGCGCATGCTGTTGACCATGAAAGCCTTGAACGAGGGCGGGCGTGCGTTCTCCAGCTACGTGGCGCTGCAACTGGATACCGCCAAGTATAGCGATGACGCGGCAACCCGCACCCGCGCCCAGGAACTGGTGTCGCTGCTGACCCCGGTGGCCAAGGCGTTTCTCACCGACATGGGGCTGGAAACCACGGTGCATGGCCAGCAGATCTTCGGAGGCCACGGCTACATCCGCGAGTGGGGCCAGGAGCAATTGATTCGCGATGTGCGCATTACGCAGATCTACGAAGGCACCAACGGTATCCAGTCACTGGACCTGGCCGGGCGCAAAATCGTCGGCAGCGGCGGGGCGCTCTACCGGCTGTTCGCTTCGGAAATCCGCAAATTTACCGCCAATGCCTGCGCCGACCTCGGTGAGTTCACCAAACCGTTGAACGCCGCCGTCGACACCCTCGACGAACTGACCGCATGGCTGCTGGACCGAGCCCAGAGCAACCCGAATGAAATCGGCGCGGCTTCGGTCGAGTACCTGCACGTGTTTGGCTACACCGCGTACGCCTACATGTGGGCACGAATGGCCAAGGCTGCCATGAGCACGTATTCCAAAGACGATTTCTACGTCAGCAAACTGGCTACCGCACGCTTCTACTTCGCTCGCCTGCTGCCGCGCATCCACTCGTTGAGCGCTTCGGTCAAGGCCGGCAGCGAATGCCTCTACGAGCTGGAAGCAGCGCACTTCTGATCGAAAGGACAAGGAACCCAACCATGATGGCGACAAAAATAATTCCGCCCGCCGATGGCGCCTATGCCTACCCCTTGCTGATCAAGCAATTATTGCTGTCCGGCGTGCGCTACGAACCGGGCCGGGAAATCGTCTACGCCGACAAACTGCGCTACAGCTACCAGACCCTCAACCAGCGGATCCGCAGGCTGGCCAACGCCTTGACCGCTGCCGGCGTCAAGGCCGGAGATACGGTGGCCTTGCTCGACTGGGACAGCCATCGTTACCTGGAATGCTTCTTTGCGGTACCGATGATCGGCGCGGTGCTGCATACCGTGAACATTCGTCTTTCGCCGGATCAGGTGCTCTTCACCATGAACCATGCCGAGGACGACCTGGTGCTGGTGCATGATGATTTCCTGCCGCTGGTTGAACAGATCCAGGGGCGGCTTGAAACCGTCAAAGGTTACCTGCAGCTCACGGACGACACAGCAATCGATACGTGGTTACCGGTGCTGGGGGAATATGAAAACCTGTTGTCCAGGGCCGCAGACCGGTACGACTTTCCCGACTTCGATGAAAACTCGGTGGCGACCCTTTTCTACACCACGGGCACCACGGGCGACCCTAAGGGCGTGTATTTCACCCACCGCCAATTGGTCCTGCACACCTTGAATGCCGTGGGCACTTTGGGTGTCTATCAAGGCCTGCCGTTGCTGCGTTCCGATGATGTGTACATGCCCATCACCCCGATGTTTCACGTGCATGCCTGGGGTGTGCCTTATGTCGCCACCCTGATGGGGCTCAAGCAGGTGTACCCCGGCCGCTACGAACCCAACAGCCTGGTCAGGTTGTATCGTAAGGAAAAGGTCACTTTTTCCCATTGCGTGCCGACCATTCTGCAGATGATCTTGAGCTGCGAGGAAGCGGCACAGACCCGTTTCGATGGCTGGAAAATGCTCTTGGGTGGCAGCGCACTGACGCTGGGAATTGCCAGCGAAGCGAGCGCCAAAGGTATTCAGGTGCACAGCGGTTATGGCATGTCGGAAACCTGCCCATTGCTGTGCCTGACGTACCTGCGTGATGAAGACCTCGAACAATCCACGCAAGCCCAACTGGCCACCCGCATCAAGACTGGCACGCCGGTGCCGATGGTCGACCTGAAAATCATCGATGCCAATGGCAATGACGTTGCCCATGACGGCGAGTCTCTGGGCGAGATCGTGGTGCGCGCACCCTGGCTGACCCAAGGCTATTTGAAGGAGCCCGAAAAGGGTGCCGAGCTTTGGCACAACGGCTGGATGCACACCGGCGATCTGGCCTCCATCGACGCCTTGGGAGGGGTGGAAATCAAAGATCGAATCAAGGATGTCATCAAGACAGGCGGGGAGTGGATCAGCTCCCTGGAACTGGAAAGCCTGATCAGCGAACACGCGGCGGTGATGTCGGTCGCGGTCGTGGGCATTGCCGATGAGCAATGGGGCGAACGGCCGATGGCGCTGGTGGTGTGCGAGCCTGGGCAGTATCTCGACCGCAAGATCCTGGAGACGCACCTTCAAGGGTTTGTCGAGCGTGGCCGCATCAACAAATGGGCGATCCCCAAGCAGTTCAAGTTCGTCGCCGAGATTCCTAAAACCAGTGTGGGAAAGATTAATAAGAAGCTGATTCGGGAAAGCGAATTGGGGTGAAAAAGAAGATGAGGTACCAAGGGGCGAGTGTCCCGACCCTATGATTCAATGACTAGCCCAATCCGAAAAGGTTGGGCTTTTACATACCCGAAAATACCCCCGATTAAAAAAACGATCAGTGGTCACTCATTCCCCGGTTTTCGTCGATTTGATGAGGTTGTTGCGCAGCTTCACGATCGCATTCTGCATCTGCATGAACTCGTCCGGTGTCAGACCGGTTGCGTCGGAGAGGCCCATTTCGGGACGGCCTTCGCGCAACTGTCGACCATTCTTCGTCAGACTGATGCGCACCTGCCGCTCGTCCTCGGGATCACGCTGCCTCTGTAGATAGCCCATCGCTTCCAGCTTCTTCAGGATCGGTGTGAGCGTGTTCGATTCGAGAAACAGCTTCTCGCCCAGGCTACCCACGGTTTGATTGTCTTCCTCCCATAGCGCAACGATGGTGATGTATTGCGTATAGGTGAGCCCCAGCTGCTCGAGTATCGGCTTGTAGGCCTTGCCGAAGGCCAGGTTCGTGGAATAGACCGCAAAACACAGAAAGTCGGAGAGCTTGGCGGGAGCCGTCTTGTCGGTGGGTTTCATGTGCTTCCTCGTTGGCCAAAGTTGAAGGCTCGCAAAGGCAAAATATACCGCGTATGCGATTGTATCGGAACAGCTCTGACTTCGACTGTGGCCGGGTTCGACAGTACGAATGGGCTCCTGATTCGCATGCGCTTAAAGCGCATGCGATATATACGTGGAAAAAAAAGGCCAATCACAGTGCGTCATGCCGTGAGGACGTTCAGGGCCACGTCGATATTGCCTCGCGTCGCTTTCGAGTAAGGGCAAATTTGATCTGCGGTATGCGCCAGCGTTGTCGCGATGTCATGCGCCAGACCTGGGACGCGCAGAGTCAACCGAGCCTGGAGGAAGTACGCCGGACCGGTCTGGCCCAGATCGACTTCGATGTCGACGGACAGATCAGACGGCAGCACCACGTTCATTTCATTTGCCACCAGCCCGACGGCGGCGGTGTAGCAGGCCGACCATGCGCCGGCGAACAATTGCTCGGCGGTTGGGTGCGGTGCAATGGCTTTGAACTCGTGCGCCAGTTTCGCGTTTCCAGGCGACGAGAGCTGGATGTCGAGGCTGCCGTTATGGCCCCGCGAAGTATTGCCAGCGGCGCTAACGGTGGTGTGAGTCTTGCCGGTGGCCAGTACTTTTTCGATCTTGCTCATGGGGGTGGATCCTCAACGTTTCAAAAGATGTGATTTATGTGTCGTATACGTTTGTATCGTATGCGATGTAATAATAATTACGCAGACCCCCACCGATGTCAATTGATCGCGTTGCGCCTGCCGACGAGTGGTGCGGCCACACAAGGTCGACTGCTTTTAGCGATATGCCGAATTCGTCATCAACCCGACCTAAAGCGATCAAGCCGTGAGCCTTGGAATGGCCCAGTCTGGATGGTCTGTCCAAGGAGATGAGCATGATCCGACTGACCCTGATCGAAGCCCGTGAACTGGCCGAATCGATCCTGTTGCACAACGGTTTTAATCTGGCCCACGCGCAAGCGGTGGCGGCGACGGTGATCGCCGGCGAGCGCGATGGCTGTGCCTCCCACGGTTTGTACCGGATTCTGGGCTGCGTGAATTCCCTGCGGGCCGGCAAGGTGTCGGCCGATGCCGAGCCGCAGGTGATCGACCAGGCGCCGTCGATCGTGCGGGTGGATGCCGCTGGTGGTTTCTCGCAATTGGCGTTTCAGGCGGGGCTTGGGCTGCTGACGGAGAAAACCCGGGCCAACGGGATTGCGGCGTTGGCGATCAATCGCTGTGTGCATTTCTCGGCGCTGTGGGTGGAGATCGAGCAGTTGACCGCTGCCGGGTTGGTGGCGCTGGCGTGTAATCCGAGCCATGCCTGGGTGGCACCGGCGGGGGGACGTGTGCCGGTGTTCGGCACCAATCCCATAGCCTTTGGCTGGCCGCGTGCGGGGCAGGATCCGTTTGTGTTCGACTTCGCCACCAGTGCGATTGCCCGTGGCGATATCGAGTTGCATCGGCGTGCCGGCAAGGCGATTCCCGAGGGTTGGGGCGTGGACGCTGAGGGCCGGCCGAGCACCGATGCCAATGTGGTGCTCGACAGCGGCGCGATGCTGACGTTCGGTGGGCACAAGGGCTCGGCGCTGGCGGCGATGGTGGAGTTGATCGCCGGGCCTTTGATCGGTGATTTGACCAGTGCCGAATCGCTGGCCTACGACGCGGGCAGCAGGTCGTCGCCGTACCATGGCGAGTTGATCATTGCGCTGGATCCGCGACGTTTTCTGGGAGCGGCCACTGAGGAACATTTGGCCCGGGCCGAAGTGTTGTTTCAGGGCATTGAAGGGCAGGGCGCCCGCTTGCCGTCGCAACGGCGTTATGCGGCACGGGCACGCAGTATGGTGGAGGGGGTGCAGATTCCCGAGGCACTGTACAACGACCTGAAAGCACTGCTGGCTTGAAACGAAATACCCAACCCTGTGGGAGCGGGCTTGCTCGCGAAGGCGGTGTGCCAGGCAATGCAAATGCTGACTGACACTCCGCCTTCGCGAGCAAGCCCGCTCCCACAGTTTTTCGAGTGTTTTTTAAATCGGGTCGCGCTGGTTGATGCCGTCAACCAGTCGAGCAATGCCCAGCGGGTTGGCATTTTTCAGGGCGTCGGGCAACAAGGTGTCCGGGCAGTTCTGGTAGCACACCGGGCGCAGGAAGCGCTCGATGGCCAGGCTGCCGACCGAAGTGCCACGGGCATCGGAGGTCGCCGGATAGGGGCCGCCATGCACCATGGCATCGCAGACTTCGACGCCGGTGGGGTAGCCGTTGAACAGCACCCGGCCGACCTTTTGTTCCAACAGTGCCAGCAGATCGGCGTGTTCCTTCAGGTCCTGTGCTTCGCCAATCAACGTGGCGGTGAGTTGACCGTGCAAACTGTTAAGCGCTTGTCGCAACTCGGCCTTGTCGGCCACTTCGACGACGAGGGTGGTCGGGCCGAACACTTCTTCCTGCAATAGCGGATCACCCTTGAACAGCAGACTGACGTCGGCCTTGAACAGTTGCGGCCGCGCTTGATTGCCCTGCTGATCGTGGCCTGCCAAGTGGGTTATTCCCGGATGGTCGAGCAAGGCCTGCACACCTTTTTCGTAGCTGCCGAGGGTGCCGGCATTGAGCATGGTCTGCGCCGGTTGTTCGGCCATCAAGGTACTGAGCCGCGCGGTGAAAGCACTGAAGTGGGGTGAGCGAATACCGATCACCAACCCCGGATTGGTACAGAACTGACCGCAACCCTGGACCACCGACGCCACCAGTTCACCGGCGATTTTCTCGCCGCGCGCGAGCAGAGCTTCCGGCAATACCAGCACCGGGTTGATGCTGCTCATTTCGGCGAACACCGGGATCGGTTGTGGCCGTGCGGCGGCCATGTCACAGAGGGCGCGACCGCCCTTTAGCGAGCCGGTGAAACCGACGGCCTGGATCACCGGATGCTTGACCAGCGCTTCACCGACGCCTGCGCCGTAGATCATGTTAAACACACCTTTGGGCATGTCGGTTTGCTCGGCGGCGCGGATGATTGCATCGGCCACGCGTTCGGCGGTCGCCATGTGTCCGCTGTGGGCCTTGAACACCACCGGGCAACCGGCGGCCAGAGCGGCAGCGGTGTCACCGCCGGCGGTGGAAAAGGCCAGCGGGAAATTACTGGCGCCGAACACGGCCACCGGACCGAGACCGATCCGGTATTGGCGTAGGTCGACCCGTGGCAGTGGCAGACGTTCGGGCAAGGCACGGTCGATACGCGCACCATAGAAATCGCCCCGGCGCAGAACCTGAGCGAACAGGCGCATTTGGCTGCTGGTACGGCTGCGTTCACCTTGAATGCGCCCGGTCGGCAGCGCGGTTTCGCGGGTGACCAGAGCGACGAATTCATCATCCAGCGCATCCAGTTGCGCGGCGATCGCCTCAAGAAATTCTGCACGGCGAGTCGCCGGCAAGTTGCGAAAGGCCGGGTAAGCGGCAGCAGCGGCCTGGGCGGCGGCGTCCACTTCTTCCACGGTGGCTTGCATGAAAGAGAAGGGCAGTGCTTCGCCAGTGCTGGCGTCGTGGCTGTGCAGGGTGATGCTGCCAGCGGCGCTGCGGGCGCCGGCGATGTAGTTGTGGCCGATGATCTCGGGCATGGAAAACTCCTGTTGGAAAAGAGGGGGGCTAATGCCAGTCAGTCAAGAATTTGAACGCCCGCAATCCATGTGGGAGCGGGCTTGCTCGCGAAAGTGGTGTGTCAGGCGACATTAATGTTGACTGTGCCGCCGTCTTCGCGAGCAAGCCCGCTCCCACAGGTTTTTGGCTCAAGCTAGCTCACTACCCCGGCGCGGGGTGGCCGGCGCGGCGCTATCCAGTGCAGCAATACGCGCGGCAGATTCCGCATCCACCTGGTGCAACGACTTGCCGCGGGTTTCCCGGGTCAGGCCGACGGCCACGATGGAGATCAGCGCGGCGCCAACCAGGTACCAGGCGATGGGTGTCGAGCTGTGATATTTGTTGAGCAAGGTGATCGCGATCAGCGGTGCCAGGGAACCGGCGAAAATCGGCGCCACCTGGTAACACAGTGAAAGTGCGGTGTAGCGCACATGGGTCGGGAACATTTCGGCCATCAGCGCCGAGTAGGGCGCATAGGTCATCGACTCGATGCCCAGGCCCAGAATGATCGCTGCCATGATCAGCCAGTTATTGCCGGTGTCCATCATCGGGAAACCGATAAAGCCCCAGAACGCAGTGAGCACCGCGCCGGTCAGGTAGATCGGTTTGCGCCCGACGATATCCGACAGATACCCCATCAACGGAATCAGGAAGAAGTGCACCAAGTGCGCGCCGAACATCAGCAGCAGAATTTCCGAGGTGTCCTTGTGCACTACCAGTTTCAGGTAGGTGATCGAAAAGGTAACCACGGTGTAATAGAGAATGTTCTCGGCAAAGCGTGCGCCGATCCCGACCAGCACAGCGCGCCAGTGATGACGCAGCACTTCGACCACACCCAGCTGTTGCTGCTTGGTCTGTGCCTGACGGGCCTGGGCTTCTTTGAAGATCGGCGCGTCATCGACGCTGGTGCGAATCCAGTAGCCGATCAGCACCACCACCGCCGAGAACCAGAACGCCACGCGCCAGCCCCAGGCGAGGAATTGCTCCTCCGACAGGTTCGATGACAACAGCAACAGCGCGACCGTAGCCACCAGGTTGCCGGCCGGCACCCCGGCTTGCGGCCAACTGGCCCAGAAGCCTCGGCGATTGTCGGGGCAGTGTTCGGATACCAGCAGAATCGCGCCGCCCCATTCGCCACCAAAGGCAAAGCCCTGGATCAGCCGCAGCAGCACCAATAACACTGGCGCGGCATAGCCGATGCTGTCGAAGCCGGGTAGGCATCCCATCAGAAAAGTGGTGATACCGACCACCACCAGGCTCAATTGCAGCAGGCGTTTTCGGCCGAATTTGTCACCGTAGTGACCGAACACCAGACCGCCCAATGGGCGGGCTAGAAAGCCGACCGCGTACAGGGCGAAGGCGGCGATGATGCCGTCGATGGGGCTGTCGGTCTGGCGGAAGAATAACTGGCCGAAGACCAGTGCGGAGGCGGTGCCGTAGAGAAAGAATTCATACCACTCGGCAACGGTGCCGGCCATGGCGGCGGCCACTACGCGTTTGAGTCCCGAGGGGGTGGTTGCGCTTTGCGTGTGTAGAGGATTGGACATGCTGGCGTTTCCTGTAGGGGCGCAAAAACAGGCAGCCGGGCCGGGTCCGCAAAGACCCGTCCGGCAATCACTCAGAGACCGACGTCTGGCAACTCCGGACGGTTAGCCAGGGCCTTGGCCATGATCTGTTCGACGAACACCCGATCGGCTTCCGGCAGTGCCAGGCGTGGCGGACGGGTCAGCGCGCTGCCGCGACCGGCGATGGCTTCACAGAGCTTGATGCACTGCACCAGGTCGGCACGGGCATCGAGGTGCAAGATCGGCATCAGCCATTCGTAGATCGGCATGGCTTCGGCAAAGCGACCAGCCTTGGCCAGGCGGAAGATGGTTTCGCCTTCTTTCGGGAACACGTTCGACATGCCGGAGACCCAGCCTTCGGCACCCACCGCGATGCTTTCCAACACCACGTCGTCCAAACCTGCGAACAGCACGAAGCGGTCGCCGACTTCATTGCGCACGTCGATGAAACGACGGGTATCGCCGGACGAATCCTTGAAGCACACCACGTTGTCGCAGTCGGCCAGGGAAATCAGGATGTCCGGGGTGACGTCGTTTTTGTAGATCGGCGGGTTGTTGTAGACCATCAGCGGTACGTCGGCGTTTTTCGCCACGTAGCGGTAGTGCTCGGCGGTCTCGAACGGCTTGGAACCGTAGACCAGCGCCGGCATCAGCATCACGCCGTCGACGCCGACCCGGCGCACGGCATTGGCGACCTTGGCCGCTTGCACGCTGGTGAACTCGGCCACGCCGCAGATCACTGGCACACGGCCCCGGGAGGCATCGACCGCGACTTCGGTCACGGCGATTTTTTCTTCGGCGGTCAATGAGGTGTTTTCCCCCACCGAACCGCACACCACCAGGCCTGATACGCCGTCACGGATCACGTTGGAAATCACCTGATGGGTTTTTTCCAGGTTGATGGTGAAGTCATCGTTAAATTGAGTGGTCACCGCGGGGAAGACGCCACTCCAGTTTATACGCTTGCTCATTGTTGCCTCCGGTTGGTTGATTGTATTTCGTATACGATATTTTAAATGACAATGACTCGGCTAGTGTTTTTTTCAATGAGTCAGGGGTTTTTGGTAGCCGTTGGTCTGGGGGAGTTTCAGGCACCCGGCCATGTGTCTGACAGGCGATAGCCCTGTGGCCACGGATCGCTCGGGTCGAGCAGCAATTGGTGGGTGCCGGTGATCCAGGCCCGGCCGGATATGCACGGGTAGATTGCGGGGCGTCCGGCCACTTCGGTCAGGGAATCGATGCGGCAGTGGAATTCGGAACCGATGATCGAACGCCCAATAAAGCGCTCGCCCACCTGCATCAATCCCTTGGCCTGCAGCACCGCCATGCGCGCCGAGCAGCCAGTGCCGGTGGGCGAGCGGTCGATCTTGCCGGGTTGAATCACCACCGCGTTGGCGCCGGTGGCGATGCCGTTTTCAACGACGATGGGCGCGGCAATCTGGCAGAAGGAAATATGTGACCATTCGGGGTTCAGCGGATGGACGAAGCCCAATTGTTCATTGGCCGCGCGAGTGATTTTCAACCCGACCGCCACCAGGTCGGCAGCCTCATCAGGACGAATGGAAAAGCCCAGGCGTTTGGCGTCGGCGATCACAAAGCTGTCGCCGCCATACGCAGTGTCGACCTGCAACGAGCCAAGGCCTTCGACTTCGATCCAGGCGTCGAGGCGATCAGCGAAGGAGGGCACGTTCTTGATTTCTACCCGCTCGACCTTGCCATCACGGCAATCGGCCACGGCCTCGATCAAGCCGCCGGGCGCTTCGAGCACCAGTCGGGTCTGCGGTTCGGTCATCGGCAGAATGCCGCTGTCGAGCAGCACGGTGGCGACGCACAGCGAATTGGAGCCGGACATCGGTGGCGTGTCCGCCGGTTCCATGATGATCCAGGCCATGTGCGCCCGAGGATCCTTGGCCGGCACCAGCAGGTTGACGTGACGGAACACACCGCCGCGCGGCTCGTTGAGCACGAAGTTGCGCAGTGTCTGATCCTTGGCGATCCAGCGCGATTGCTCCCACACAGTGGCGCCCGGTGGTGGGGCGACACCGCCGACGATCACATCACCGACTTCGCCTTCGGCGTGACAGCTGACTACATGAATGACTTTCGATGAGCGCATTACCTGCTCCTTGTTTTGTCTGTTTGGGCCCCTTCGCGAGTAAGCCCGCTCCCACATTGGATCTCCTGTGTGCCACAGATCTCGAATGTACCGAAGTTCTAATGTGGGAGCGGGCTTGCTCGCGAAGGGGCCAGCCGCTATTTCACCGATTTCAGAAATGCCGCAGTCTCCGCATGCACCGGATTACCAATCACCTGATCCGGCGAGCCGATCTCGTGCACCAGGCCATTGCGAAAGAACGCCACGCGGTCGGAGACATCGCGGGCAAAGCGGATTTCGTGGGTCACCAGCACCATGGTCATGCCGTCTTCGGCGAGCATGCGCATGGTGTCCAGCACCTCGCCGACCAATTGCGGATCGAGGGCCGACGTGGCTTCGTCGAACAGCATGTAGTCCGGCGACATGGCCAGGGCGCGAGCGATGGCCATGCGTTGCTGCTGGCCTCCGGACAACTTGCCAGGGAAGGTCTTGAGCTTGTCGGCAAGGCCCACGTGGGTCAGTTGCTGCACCGCCAGTTCCTCGGCGTCGCACTTGCTTTTACCCAAGACTTTGCGTGGCGCCAGCATCACGTTTTCCAGCACCGTCAGGTGCGGGAAGGCATTCCATTGCTGGAACACGATGCCGATTTTCTGCCGCAGGCGATTGAGGTCGGTGGCGCTGTCGTGGACCTCGACGCCATCGACGCGAATGCTGCCTTTCTGGATCGGTTCCAGGCCGTTGATGCACATCAGCAGGGTCGATTTGCCGGAGCCCGAGCCGCCGATGATCGACACCACCTCACCCTTGTTCACCGTCAGGCTGACACCCTTGACCACGGCGAGGTCGCCGAAGGATTTATGTACGTTGTCGATCTCAATCATTTTCTTGCCACCTTCTTTCCAGACGAGCGCCCAGGCGTGCGACCACCAGGCTCATGACGTAGTAAATAAGGCCCGCGATGCACAGCACCAGCAACGGTTCCTGGATGCGGGTGACGATGGTTTGTGAGGCGCGCAGCAGTTCGACGATGCCGATCCACATCACCAGCGCGGTGTCTTTCATCACGCCGAGCACCAGATTCAGCCACCCGGGGAAAGCCACCCGGGTGGCCATCGGCAGGACGATCCAGCGCAGGTCCTGCAGGAAGCTCAGGCCCAGCGAGCGACTCGCCCGGCGCAGGGTGAACGGCACCGACAACACGCCAGCGCGCACGATCTCGGTGAAGTACGCGGCGGCGTAAACCCCCAGCACAATGCAGCCGACGCTGAAGGCGCTGATGTTCAAGCCGACGATGCTTTTGAGCGAGTTGAACAGCACGAACTGGATCAGCAACGGCACGCTGCGAAACACGTCCAGCACCCAGGCCAGGGGCAAACTGGCCCGCGGCAACAAGGCCCGCAACAGACCAAAGAGCAAGCCGGCGAGGGAGCCGAGCAGGATCGACCAGAACGTCAGTTGCAGCGTGACCCAGGCGCCATTGAGCAGGAACAACAGGTCATTGGAGGAAAAACCGGTAGAGAACATGCACAGCTCCTCAGTAACGGAACAACCGCCAGGCCATCAGCCGGGCTGCCGCGACGATCGCCTTGGCAATCAGGTAATACAGCACCGCTGCGATGGCGAAGAACTCGAAGGTGCGGAACGTTTTGACGTTGTAGTCCTGGGTCACGCCGGTCAGGTCATTGTTCAGCCCGACGATCACCCCCAGCGACGTCATCAGCACCGCCCAGACCATTTGATTGGTCAGCGGGTAGAAGACGATTCGCAGCAGCTGCGGGACGATGATCATGCGGTAGGCCTGGAAGGCACTCATGCCCAGCGAACGCGCGGCGCGCACTTGTGTGTCCGGTACGGCCTTGAGGCCACCGCGAAAGTTCTCCGCCAGATACCCGGCATTGTTGAAGGTGATCCCGGCCAGCAGGGCGAGCCATGAACTGACGTGCATGCCCAGCGAGCCGAGGCCGAAGTAGAGGACGTAGATCTGGAACAGCGAAGGAGTATTGCGCGCGATCGATACCCAGCCGTTGCCGATGCCGCGCAGCAGCGGGTTTTTGCTTTCGCGCATCACGGTCAGGGCCAGGGCGATCAGCACGCCGAAGATCATCGACAGCGCCGCGGTCTCGAAGGTGACCAGAGCACCGGCGAGCATGTCCGGCAGGGCGCGCAGCGCTGAGCGCCATTGGAAGCTGTAATCAAACATGCGCAGGGCTCTCCAGTAGGGCGGCAGGTTGTAGCCACGCCGGCAGACGCCCGCTGGCGGTGGCATTGCAGGCGCCATCGACGCATTCGGCGAGGCTGGCAAAGTGCACCTTGCGACCCACCAGGCCGGGTGCGTAATGGGCGTATTTGCCGGAGTTGGTCATCAAGGTTTTTGCGGCCGGCGGGATCACCGGTTCGCCGAGCATGCACCAGCAGGTATCGGTGACCAGGGTGGCGCCGAAAGCTTCGATCACGGCGACATGCCCGGCTTCGCGAGCCTGCTCCAGCACGGCACGGCCGCAGGTAATGGCGAGGACTACTTCAGGGTGTTTGTGCCGACCGAGGCACAACCGCGCGAGGTGGGCGAACTCGCTGAGGGAGAAGTGCGGATTGCCCAGCGAGACCACATCCACCCGGTTGTCGCGGGCACTGTTGAGTTCGCGCCAGCTGAGCAGCAGATCCTTCAAGAGGATGTGTTCCACCGGCACCGGGTTATCCGTATCCAGCACTTGAGACGGGTCGATGGCTTCTGGGGTTATCTCGGCGATATGGAACAGTGGAGCGGCGGACGTGGTGGCAAATGCCGCGCCGAAAGCTTTGAGGTCGTCCAGGCTTGGCTTGCGGTTTTCCAACCCGCGCACCAGTGGAATCCGGCTGCCCGCCAGCGCGCCGATGTGGTAACCCAGCAGCGGGTAGAAGGCATCGTCCAGTTCACCCAAGGCGGGCAACTCGATCTGCAGTCGGGCCTTGCGTTGCGCGTCCAGGTGACAGCCGATCAACGGCGCGCGACCGGTCAGCGCGATGCAGATATCGAGGTAGTCCGGGTACTTCAGGGTGCGTGCGCCGAGCACGCTGTTGGCATAGACCACCGCGTTGGATTCGGCCCAGACGATCTGCTCGCCAGCCTTCGGCGCGCTGTCGAGCAGGTAGGGCGCGCAGGTGAAACTCAGCTGTGCGCCCATTGCCATATAAGCATCGCCCAAGGCACTGGCCGGCTCGCCGAGGGCGGGATCAATGCCTAGCTCGCGCCAGCGGCGCTGGTCCACGGAAATCGAATTGAGGGTGGTGGGCACCCGCACTGTTGCTCCCCATTGCACCAACTGTTGGGCAAAACGCAGGCTCGCAGGTCCCGTGTAGATGCAGCCATCGATGTGCGCTTGGGTGACATTCACCAGATGGCGGGCACCTTGCAGTTCGGCCATCCGCAGGACGATCTGCATCGCCACCTGCGCGGCCTTGCCATGCTGGCCGTCGAGCAGTGCTTGGTCGTGTTCGGTGAGTTCGATCGCGGCGGCGATTTCGGTGCTCGGCAAAGGGCTGTCGCTTGCCTCCCAGGCATCGCCCGGCAGGTGCTCGAACAGGCTCAGCGTTGTGCCCTCGACCCGGGCGAAGGTCTTGCCGCGCAGGGCGGCGAAGGCCTCCCGGCCGATGCACAACACCGGCAGGGAACGCTCGAAAATGGTCTGTGCCACAAGCACGCCCAGGGTCAGGATCTCATCGGGCTCGGCCAGCACCAGTGCGGCCGGTGCGTGACCGTTGCTGATCAGTTCCATCAACACGCTACTGCCGGTGCACGAGCCGCGACCGCTGGGAATGGCCAGCACACGGCCGGCCAGGTATTCGCCGCTGAGCGGGTGGTGACGGTCAATGATCTCGCCGCTATACGGATCGACCCCGCCCCAGAAACTCAATCCGATATCGGCGAACAGCAGGGCGCCCTCGGCGGCGCCCGCGACCAGGCTGCGACCGGTCAGAGAAGTGGGCCTAGGCATGCCGGACATCTCAGTAGTAGACCTGTGGTACGGTCAGATTGGTCGGCGAGATTTCAGTGCCGACCCATTTGACGAACAGCTCCTTGTAACGACCGGTGCGCACCTGCTGGTTGACGAACAAGTTGAGGTAATTGAGCAGGCCGTACTCGTTGCGCTTGGCGCCGAGGGAAACGTAGTCGATCACGTACGGCGCGTTACCGGCGACTTTCAGGTTTTTGTATTTGCCGGATTTGAGGGTGGCGGCCGCCACGGTGTTGGTGACCACGGTGGCGTCGATATGGCCTTGGGCGATCGCCAACAGGGTGTCGTTCTGCGACTGATAGGCGCGGAAGGTGCCGGTGCCCCAGTTCTTCACATCTTTCTCCAGGGCGATGGCCTCATAGGTGCCGCTGGTGTTGCCCACGGGTTTGCCCTTGATGTCATCGAAGCTGTTGATGCCGGTGTCATCACGAGTCAGCACCACCATCTGGAAGGCAAAATAAGGCACGGTGAGGCCGACGGTCTTGGCCCGTTCTAGGGTGTCGGAGGTAGAGGCGACGATCACGTCGGCCCGCCCGGAGACCAGCGCCGGAATGCGGTCCGGGAACGGCGTCTCGACCACTTCGGCCTCGACCCCGAGGATTTTCGCCAGGTCATGGCAGTAGTCCACGTCGAAACCGGCCGGGTTGTTGCCCGCATCGCGAAAACCCATGGGCGGGAAGTCCAGGGTCACGGCGCAGCGCAGCTTGCCCGAACCGATGATGTCGTCGAGCTTGTCGGCCTGGGCGGTGGCGATAAAGGAGGTACTGAGAACAGCGCTGAGGGCTACGGCAAATGCGGGGTTTTTCATAGAGGCCTCGTTGATGTGAAGTGCTGTTGGATATCGTATTGGGGATTTCGTATACGATATTAAATATAGCAATCAACGTGCCCGTTTCCAGGCCGAGGTGTGAATTAATCGTCAGGCCTTGAGGTAGAGGTGTTGTAGTGGCGCAACGGAGGGGGAGTGACGCTGTGAAGGCTTGGGCTCGCCACGGCGGGTGTTACAGATGGGAGCAATGGTTGTGCGGGGCGCCCCTTTAAGGAACACCGGACCTGCGATCCTTTGATCGACCAACCCTTTGCCCGAATTCACCCCATGTGGCGAGGGAGCTTGCTCCCGCTGGGCCGCGAAGCGGCTCCAATCCCGGCGATCACGGTTTTTCAGACCTACCGCATGCTCAGGCTTTGCGACTGCTGCGCAGCCGAACGGGAGCAAGCTCCCTCGCCACAAAAGCCCTGTGGCCTCAGATCAATGTTCAGGACGGCGGATCGAGGTTATCCAACACTCGATTCACCGCCAACTCCCCAAGCATGACCACCGATTGAATCCCCAACATCACGTTGCGATGTGGCATGTCCATCAAGCCGGCGAACTCACTGAGCATCATGCTCGCTGACGCCAGGGATTCGCAGGCGTTGACCAGCAGGGTTTCGTTATCGACCTTCGCACCCACATGGTAAATGGTGCTGGGTTTGCGCTTGGTGTCTTTGGGGATGGCTGGCTTGAGGTAGTGGTCGAGGGCGCGGTCGGCGGCTTCGTTGAGTTTCTTGGAATCGAGGGATTCGTAGGGGGATGTTGGATCGGTTTCCGGCGGGTTGGGTGTTGGTTTGAACATGGTGAAGCTCCTTGATGACTGGAGCTACCACCGTTCGCGGTCAAACGAACAAGGTGGCAGCTGTACGCGGGTTGACCGACCGGACATCAAGGAATCCGGCACACCCGAAGGTGTCCCACGCACAGCCACCGCGACACGATATTTCAGACATGCCTGAAACAGGTCTTGGACGCTGGCGCGCCTTGATTGATTCGGACGGTCAAATCCGATCGCTGATTCGTCAGCGACCCGGAAACGATAGAGCCCGGCCTCAAGGCGCACAAGCCGGCGGATTCTGGCGTAGTCGTAGGCAACGGCGCAAGGATGTGTAGCCTGGGTGAGTGTCTGGAAGTGTCGATTAAACAGTGTTTGTTTAGCGGTCTGACACCGAGCCTTGTGGTGGTTGTACCGGCCTCTTCGCGAGCAAGCCCGCTCCCACAGTTGAGTTGTGTCGGACACAAATAATATGTTCACAGAGGATCCAGTGTGGGAGCGGGCTTGCTCGCGAAGAGGCCCGGAAGAACACCCTCAAACCCCGGACCAAATCACCGGAAAATGACCCTAACGCTGATTATCCCGAAACTGGCTCGGTGAAAGGCTGGTCAACGCGCGGAACTGTCGGCTGAATGCACTGTGGTCGGTGTAGCCGCAGCGCAGGGCGATTTCGGTGATCGGCAGGTCGGTGTGCAGTAACAGCCGCGAACCTTCTTCCAGGCGCGCCTTGTGAATCATCTGCCGTGGGGTGAGCTGGAATACCCGTTTGCAGTGACGCTCCAGTTGCGCCACGGAATAGCCGGCGATGGCGGTCAGTTCGGCGAGGCTGATGGCGCGGGCGAAGTGGCTGCGGATATGCGCATCCACGGCGGCGAGTTTCTGGAAGGCGGGATGGTTGGACTGGGGTGATTGCAGGTCGCGGGAGATCCCGGCCAGGCCCACGATGTGACCCTGTTCATCCTGCAAGGCGAGTTTGTGGGTCAGGCACCAGATCGGCTGGTTGCCGTAATACAGGTGCAACTCCAGTTGGTCGGACAGTTCGCGGCCGCTGGACAGTACCCGTCGATCCTGTTCGGTGTACAGCGGGCCGAAGCGTTCCGGGAAGACCCTGTCGGCGGTGAGCCCCAGCAGTTCCTCGCGATGTTTGAAACCGCAACGCCGGGCCAGGGTCTGGTTGACGAAGGCGTAGCGGGCTTCGCGGTCCTTGATGAAAAACACCACGTCCGCCAGGGTATCGAGCAGCGGCGCAATCGGCTGCAGGCTGTTGAGCAGCGTTGGCAGGTCGCAGGGTTTGAAGGTGCTGAGCGAGGGATACATGGCGCTGGGGTCTGATGGCGACCCCGGGATCATAGAGGCTCGGCAGCGTGGCCGAAACCCCCGAGGGGGAATCAGGCCGGCGGGGTGTCGTCCAGGCACATCAAGGTCTCGATCCGCGCCGGGCTGAAGGGCGGGCGGGGCGCCGAAGGTTGCCAGCCGAACAGATGCTGCACCGCACCACCACACACTCGACCCTGACAGGCACCCATGCCACAGCGACTGGCCAGCTTGGCTTCGCGCCAGTCAGTGTGCCCGGCCAAGGCGGCGTAAGGCACGTCTTCGCAGCGGCAGACCAGGGTGTCGGATCGGGCCAGGGACTTGAGTTGCGGGTCAAGGGCGAATGCCTGATTCAGTGCCTTGGCGAATCCCTGCCAGCGTGCCCGGCGCGGCCACAATTGGCGGGCCGCTTCAAGGTTACCGACCGCCGCGTGGCCAGCAATTTCACCTTCGACCAACGCCAGTTCACTGCCATCAAACCCGGTGCATTCACCCGCCGCATAATGATCGGCGCGGTTGCTGGCCTGCCAGGCATCCACTGCCAACGCCTGACCTTCGATGGCATAACCCAGTGCCTGGCCCAATTGAATATTCGGGATCAAGCCGAAACCACAGGCCAGCCGATCACATTCCAGTTCGACGATTTTGCCTTGCTGTTGCAGGCGCACGCCTTCCAGTCGGTCAGTGCCAAGGGCGGCCAGCACATGAGTCGCGGTGCGGTAATGGCGGTCGAACAAGCTGAACGATTGCAACCATTTGGCGGGCCAGCGGGGCAGTTGCGCGGCGAAACCGGCGACGGCAATGCGCGAGGCTTGCTCGGCGATGCGTTGTACTTGGGCGCCATGTTTTTTCGCGGTGGCGGCACTCGCCAGTAATAGCGGGCCGCTGCCGGCGATCACCACGCGCTCACCTTGCACCGGCACACCCGCCTTGATCAGCGCTTGCAAGCCACCGGCCCCGGTCACGCTCGGCAACGTCCAGCCGGGGAAGGGCAGCAGCAACTCGCGGGCGCCGGTGCACAGAATCAGTTTGTCGTAGCTGATCAACCAGCCGTCGTCATCATCTTCGACCAACAGTTGTTTCGGACCGGGACTGGCGATCACCCGGGTGCCGGCGTGATGGCGGATGTTGCTGCAAGCCTGCAAACGTTCACGCAGGTGACGGGCCTGATCGGGCACGTTGGCTTGAGGGCCGTCACGCCAGATTTGCCCGCCCGGTAGCGGATTGTCATCGAGCATAATGATGCGTGCGCCGCTGGGGGCGGCGGCAAGGGCGGCGGCCATGCCAGCGGGGCCGGCACCGATGATCAGCAGATCGGCGTATTCGTTCATGGACGTGTCTCCACCTGCATGCCGTCTCGGCACAGGGTCTGGCAAGCGAGGCGTCGCCGGCCGTCGATGGTCACCCGGCATTCCTGGCAAATGCCCATGCCGCACAGCGGTGCGCGGCGTTGGCCACTGACCGACGTGCGTGTGCAGCCGTCGCTGCCCAACGCCAAGGCAGCGGCGACGCTGGTGCCCTCGGCTACCTTCAAGGCGCGGCCGTCCAGCAGCAATTCAGGCATAGACAGGTTCTCCGAGGAAGCGCTGGGGGAGATAGGGTTGTGCGGTCAGTGGCGGGGTTTCGTTGAACAGTTGCGCCACCAGCAAGTCGGCCGTGCCGGGGGCCGTGGTGACGCCCAACCCTTCGTGACCGACGGCCAGCCACAAGCCTTGGCGTTGCGGGTGTTGGCCCACTAGCGGCAGGCCGTCGGGGCTGGCGGCGCGAAAACCGGTCCAGGCGCGGATGCCGTTGAGTCGGGCCAGCCCCGGCATGTACTCGGCGGCGCGCTTGAGCATTTTCGCCAGCATCCAGCCTTCGACTTGCGGGTCGGTGGTACCGAATTGCCGCGAGGCACCGATGAACAATTGCCCGGTGGGGCGCGGCTGGATATTGCAGGCGGTCGACGGCCCCGTGGCGTTGTGGGCGCTGGTGACGTAACCCAGTTCGACCAGGGTGTGGGTGACGGTGCGGGGGTAGCGGTCGGTAATCAGCAGGTGACCTTTTTTCGGCTCGATGGGCAACCCCGGGCACAGTTCGTTGGCTTGAATACCGTTGGCCAACACCACCGCTTCGGCACTCAACCAGTGACCGTCATCGAGGCAGACGCGGTTGCCATCGACTGCGCTGACCCGCGCCCGACGTTGACGAATGTTCGGCGTGTCGAGCATCCAGCTGGCCGTCGCTGGCGCATAAAGAATGCCGTCGCCATTGATCAACAAACCGCCTTCCAGACCCACGCGCAGTTCCGGTTCACGCTGGCGCAAAGCACTGGCGCTGACCAATTCGCACGCCACGCCCTGGGCTTGCAGGTTCAGGTATTTGCCATGGGCGACCGCCATTTCCTCGGCGTTGGCCGCCAGCCACAGCGTGCCGTTGTTGCGGTAGGCGCAGCCGTCGGGCAGGTCCGGCGCCAGTTCGCGCCAGCGTTGCAGGGAATATTGACTCAGGGCCAGTTCGGCCGGGTTGTCGTCGAGCACCAGCAAGTGGCCCATGCCCGCCGCCGTCGCGCCGTGCAAGCCGGCGTCCAGCACCAGCACCTGCAAGCCACGACGGGCCAGCGCCTGGGCACAGGTGGCACCGATGATGCCGGCGCCGATCACGATCACATCGGCCACCAGGCCCTCGTTCATGGACGAATGCCCCAGGCGAACGGGTCATCCTGTTCGATGATCAAACTGGCTTCGGCGCTGATAAAGGCACGCCCGCGAATGGTCGGCACAACGCGCTCGCCCTGCCATTCGTAAGAGCCTTCGAACTCGCTGCCGATGACACTGGCCTGGCGCCAGATCTGCCCCGGTTGCAGTTTGTCGTCCGCGGCCAGGCACGCCAGTTTGGCACTGGTGCCGGTGCCGCACGGTGAGCGGTCATAGGCCTTGCCGGGGCAGAGGACAAAGTTGCGGCTGTCGGCGTGATCGTCATCGCTGAACAGCTCGACATGGTCGATCAGCCCACCGTCTTCGCCACGAATACCCTGGGCCTCCAGCGCCTGTTGCACGGCATAGGTATAAGCGGTCAGCGCGTCGAGGTTGTCGCCGGCTACCCGCAGGCCATGCTCGGCAATCAGGAAAAACCAGTTGCCGCCCCAAGCGATATCGCCGACCACCTGACCGACATCTGGCACCTGCAACACCAGCGCCTTGCGGTAACGGTAGGCCGGCACATTGCGCACGCTCACCGAATGATCTTCATGCAGGGTCGCCTGCACCGTACCCACCGGCGTCTCGATGCGATGCACACCGGGGCCGATCTTGCCCAGATGCGCCAACGACGCCACCAGGCCGATGGTGCCGTGGCCGCACATGCCCAGGTACCCCGTGTTGTTGAAGAAAATCACTCCGGCACAGGCGCTCGGGTCCACCGGTTCGCAGAGCAGGGCACCCACCAGCACGTCGCTGCCACGGGGTTCCAGCACACAAGCGGCGCGCCATTGATCGTGATGTTCGGCGAGCAGCTTGCGACGCTCGGCCATGCTGCCGGTGCCCAGGTCAGGAAAGCCAGCGGTCACCAGACGGGTCGGTTCGCCGCCGGTATGGGAGTCGATCACGGTGATGCGTTTCATGGGAGGGCCACGTCCGTTCAGATGAGTGAACGAAAGAGTGGCCTGTGCAGCGGGGTGTCGGCTTGATGGATTTATCCTGTGCCGATGACGAAATCAGCACAGCATTCTAGTGGTCAGTGCGCGTGAGGCAGGTGCTCGAACAGGGTTTTGCAGACCCCGGCAATGTGCTCGTCCAGCAGCTTCACCGCCAGATCCACATCCCCGGCACGACAGGCCGCGAGGATCTCACGGTGTTCGTGATCAGCCCGTTCCTTGCCGGCCGACAAGCTCATCTGCATGCGCAAGTAGCGCTCCAGCTTGTCGTTGACCGAACGAATCAGGCTGACCAGAAATGGCCGTTGCGCCGGCTCGTAAAGGCAAGCGTGCAACTCCCAATTGAGTTCGGCCCAGCGGCCCACGTCGTCTTCGCCAATGAACTCCTGACAGATACGCTCGGCACGGGCGAAGGTTTCTTCGGTCATGTTGGGAATGGCCAGGCGCAGTATCTTGTCCTCCAGCAACATCCGCACTTCGAACATCTGCGCCAGCTCGGCATCGGAAACCCGCGTGACCATCGCCCCGCGATTGCGCTGGAACATCACCAGCCCTTCGGCCTCCAGCCGCTTGAGGGCCTCGCGCACCGGAATCTTGCTGACGTTGAACTGGCGGGCAATGTCGTCCTGGCGAATCGGCTCATCTTCCGCGAAATGCCCGGCGACGATCGCGTCCCGCAAATGGCGGGTGATGATTTCCGAGGTCGAAGGGGTATTGCCAAGGTCGGGAGCGTTGAGTTTGGGTAGGTTCACGGCAGCGGTCGTTTGGAGTGAGATGGCGATAGGGTATACGAAATTCTTTCGCTGCGAAGTTCCAGGCGATGGTCGCCCCGAAGAATAGGCATCAGCGGGCGCGACCCAGACGCTTCGCGTGGGATCTCAATGATCTGAATAATCATTCGACGGCGCGTCGGCCCGGGTTTGGAGCGGGAGGGCCGAGTGGATATCTGCGCGAAGCCGATTATGCTTCAAGAAACCTTGCAGCGATGCGAGGCCGCCAGCCTGTTTCCATGCTTCGCGCAGTCCTTGATCCGATGACATCAGCCCTGGGGCCTGGGTACGGTAAAAAGGTAACGAGGTACTCCGCCCTATAACAAGAGCAAGACGGAGAAGACTCATGGCCGCAATCGACAACACATCCACGGGCAGCGCGCCCCACCACGGGATCACCAAGGAGGAGCGCAAGGTCATTTTCGCCTCGTCCCTGGGTACCGTGTTCGAGTGGTACGATTTCTACCTTTATGGCTCCCTCGCCGCGATCATAGCGAAGCACTTCTTCGCCGGCGTCAATGAGACAACGTCCTTCATCTTCGCGCTGCTCGCGTTCGCCGCGGGCTTCGCTGTACGCCCCTTCGGTGCCATCGTATTCGGCCGACTGGGTGACATGATCGGGCGCAAGCACACGTTCCTCATCACCATTGTCATCATGGGTGTCTCCACCGCCGTCGTGGGCTTTTTGCCCGGCTATGCGACCATCGGCGTGGCCGCACCGATCATCCTGATCACCCTGCGTCTGTTGCAAGGCCTGGCCCTGGGCGGTGAGTACGGCGGGGCGGCGACCTACGTGGCCGAACATGCGCCGAAAGGCAAGCGCGGCTACTTCACCTCGTGGATCCAGACCACCGCGACCCTCGGCCTGTTCCTTTCGCTGCTGGTGATCCTTGCCTGCCGAACCATTCTCGGCAACGAAGCCTTCGAGGCCTGGGGCTGGCGGATTCCCTTCTTGCTGTCGATCCTGCTGCTGATCGTCTCGGTGTACATCCGCTTGCAACTCAGCGAGTCGCCGGTGTTCTTGAAGATGAAGGAAGAAGGCAAGTCGTCCAAGGCGCCGCTGACCGAATCCTTCGCCCGCTGGGATAACCTCAAGATAGTGATCATGGCGCTGCTCGGCGGCACTGCCGGCCAGGCCGTGGTTTGGTATACCGGGCAGTTCTATGCGCTGTTTTTCTTGCTGCAGACGCTGAAGATCGACCCGCAGACCGCCAACTATCTGATTGCTGGCTCGCTGCTGATCGGCACGCCGTTCTTCATCGTATTTGGCAGCCTCTCCGATCGCATCGGCCGCAAAGGGATCATCATGGCCGGCTGCATTATCGCGGCGCTGACCTACTTCCCGATCTTCCACGCGTTGACCCAATACGGTAACCCCGACGTGTTCGCCGCGCAGGCGAAGAACCCGGTCACGGTGATCGCCGATCAGAGTAAGTGCTCGTTCCAGTTCGACCCGGTGGGCAAGGCCAAATTCACCAGCTCCTGCGACCTTGCCAAGACCGTACTGGCGAAGAAGGCCATACCCTATGAGAACGTGAAGGCCGAGCCAGGCGCTATCGCGCAGGTCCGCATCGGCGACAAGGTGATCCAGAGCTTCGAGGGCACCGGCATGCCGGCCGCCGACTTCAAGGCCCGCAACGACGCCTTTACCGCTACCCTCGGCACCGCCCTCAAGGACGCCGGCTACCCCGAGAAGGCCGACCCGGCCAAGACCAACTACCCGATGGTGCTGCTGCTCCTGACCATCCTGGTGATCTACGTCACCATGGTCTACGGCCCGATCGCCGCCTGGCTGGTGGAACTCTTCCCGGCGCGTATTCGCTATACCTCGATGTCGCTGCCGTATCACATCGGCAATGGCTGGTTCGGCGGCTTTCTACCCACAGTGGCGTTCGCCATGGTCGCGGCCACGGGGGATATCTACTACGGACTTTGGTACCCCATCGTCATCGCCGTGATGACGGCCATTCTTGGCACGTTCTTCCTGCCGGAAACCAAGGATCGGGAAATTCATCACACATAAGGTTGGCACTCGCCCTCTCCCGCAAGGGGGAGGGCAATGTGTGGTGTCAGCATCTTTGAGAGCTAGCGCTTACGACGATGGCCCGTGATCATTGACAGCGGCAGGTTTTCACGCAAGCGAACGCTCTCCACCAGCGCTGCGAGGATGTGTACGCAAACCAATGCGAGCAGTGCATGGGCCATAAACTCGTGGACATCACGTAGCCAGTCTTCGCCCCAGAAATAGTCCACTTCTTCCATCAAAAAACCGCTGAGACCCAGGCCGGTCATCAACAACAGCATGAGGACCATCACCAGTGCTCCGATGGGCGAGTGCCCCATGCGGTGATAGCCCTTGCCGGAAAACAGCGCCCGGCCATGCTGAACGACCCGCGTCGGGGTTGGCCAAAAGTCTGACCAACGCGCCGATGGCGGGCCGATGAACCCCCACACCACCCGCACCAGCACGACAGCCACGGCGTAATAGCCGAGCCAGCGATGCCAGCCGTCACCTTCCTCATTGAGGAAGTAGTCGCTGATGAAGGCAACCACCAGGGACCAATGACAAACGCGTACGAGAGGGTCCCAGAGGCGCAGGGTTTCAGCTTTCACAGGGGGCTATTCGATTTCTTCTTTCACGACCTTGCCAGTGACCGGGTCAAAGTAGATCTCGACTTTGCGCTTGTCTTTGTCCCAGCCGTAGATCTCGTAGCAATTGCCGCTCGTGACTTTGAACTTCTTGATGTTGTAGCCCTTGGCTTTGAGCTCTTCCTGAAATTTGGCCTGGTCTTGCCATTGGGCCTTGTCGGTTGTGGTGCATTCAGGACCGGCAAAGGCCAGGGGAGAAGCGGCAAGAAGCGAGAGCAACAGGAGTTTGCGCATGGGGTTTCCTCAAAATATTGTTGTTGTCTGACAACGCGAGAGATTCTCAATCACTCTCCGCGCGCTGAAGGTTAGTTGAGCTTTTGATCGCTGTCACGATGTTGCGGGTTGCAAACAAACGCCCAGGAATGCAAGGGCGTGTAATTCTAATCAGTTAAGACGCAAATCCCTGTGGGAGCGGGCTTGCATCTTAACGGGCCGGCACTGCGGCATTTGATTTAGGTCTTCACTCAGAACCGGTAGTTGGTGCTCAGCTCCAGAGTCCGTGGTGCTCCGGGGGTGATCAGGTCCACCGAGCCATGGGCCGAGGCGTAATAGTCCTTGTCGAAGACGTTGCGCAAGCGCAGCGCCATGTCCCATTTCGGCAAGTTATAGAGCAACGCCGCATCCACGGTGGTGTAAGCGGGCATGACCACTTGGTTATCCAGGGCGGTGTAACGATCGTCGACATAGTTCGCCCCCATGCCTACGCGCCAGGTGTTGGTCAGCGAGCGCACCAGCCAGAGGTTGGCACTGTGACGCGGGGTCAGGGTTGGTGTCTGGCCTTCGTTGGCAACGCCGTTGGTTCGGTTGTTGGACTTGATGATCTCGGCGTCCAGATAGGCATAGCCGGCATAGACCTGCCACTTGTCACTCAACTGCCCGCTGGCGGTCAATTCAAGACCGTCGGTGCGCTGCTCGCCCGACAGGACCAGTTTGGTCGGGTTCGCCGGATCGGTCGTTTTCATGTTGGTGCGTTCCAGCCGGAACAGCGCCGCCGTCAACGCCAGGCGATTGTCGAGCAGGTCCCACTTGCCGCCGATCTCGAAGTTGGTGGTTTGCTCCGGCTCAAGGTCCTGGTTGGTAGTGCTCAGGGCGAAGACTTCGGAGGAGGGTTGATAAGAGCGACTCACCGAAATGTAGTAGGACTGGACCTGATCAGGCTGATAGACCAGGCCTGCGCGCGGGCTCCAGGTGTTGTCGGTTCGGGACATGGTGGCACGTGTCAGGTCATCCGAATATTCCTGGTCGAACACGTCATAGCGCACACCCAGCAGTGCTTTCCATTGCGGGGTCAGTTCAATCAGATCCTGGACATAGAAACCGGCCGTGTCCTGGGTAGTGGTGCCCTTGGCGGTTTGTCGGTTGGCCTGGAACGGTACGTCGACCAAGCCATCGCGGTACACCGGGACCCGCGCTACGTTGTTCTGGCTGAAGACGGATTGGTCTTTGACCTGACGTCCCAGTTCCACGCCGTAAAGCAGGTTGTGGTTCATCCCGGCCAGCGTGGCCTGTTGCTTCAGTTCGGTCTGGTTGAACCAGCCGTCTTCCTTGCGCTGCACGTTGCCGCGGTTGAGTTTTACCAGCAGCTCGCCATTGGGGGCGGTGACGAAACGTGTCGGGCTGGAGTCGGCGAGTGTGTTGTTGCGATCCAGATCGTAGTGGTAGTAACGGCTGGTGTTGCTCAGGGTGAAGTCGTCGTTGATGCGGTAGTCGACGCCAGCCGTGAACGAAAACACTTCGCTGCGGGTGTAATCGTCATCCGGGTCGGCGGAACCGAAGCGCTTGTCCCGATCGACATCGACCGGGCGATCGCCCCGCGCGGGAATGCCGAAGTCGATCAAGCGTTTGTCGTAGAGGTACGTTGCCCCCAGGTTCAGCTCAAGATCGTCGGAGAGCTTGAAGTAGGCCGAAGGCGCAATGGCCTTGCGATCGATATAGCCGTCATCGCGGAAGGTGTCGCTGTTCTCCAGCGCACCGGTCACCCGGAATGCCTTGTCGTTTTGCTGCTGATCGGCCCAACCGGCGTCGAACTGCGTGCGCTTTTTGCCCTCGCTGTCGAAGCTGACACCCACTTCCTGCTTGGGGGTGAAGTTGGGTTTCTTGCTGATGCTGTTGATCAGGCCACCGGATGAACCACGGCCATAGAGCACCGCTGCCGGCCCCTTGATCACTTCCACGCGCTCGACGTTGGACAGATCGCGGAAGTACAACGCATCGTCACGAACGCCGTCGACGTACATGTCGCCGATGGCACTGAAGCCGCGAATGGTGACTTGGTCGCGCTGGCCATCGCCATTGGAAAGGCCGATGCCGGGGACGTTCTTCAACACTTCTTCCATCGACTGTGCGCCCTGATCCTTGATCACGCTCTGGGGGATCACGTTCACCGTTTGCGGGATATCCCGCAGCGGGGCGTCGATCTTCAGCGCGCTGCGGCTGTCGGTCGGCTTGTAGTTCTGCTCGCTGTAATCACTGGTCACAGCGGTTGCAGGCAGGGCCAATGTCGATTGGGTTTGTGCTTGCAAATCAGGTACTGCAAAAAGCCCCAGCAGTGAGAGAGAGGCGGGGTAAATGCGCGGTAAAGCCACCATGAGCTCCTTTTTTAATTATTGCGCTAATGATAACGATTACCTTTTGTAAGTAAATAAATATCATTCACATACAGAGTCGACACATTTGCCGTTGACCCGTACATGCGGGAAAACGTATATTCGGAAAAACGCATATGTCTGTATTCACCTTTGATGCGTGAACACCCAACGCCGAGAAACCCGATGGCTGACCAACTGACGCCGACCACTGTTTTCAAATGCCTGGCTGACGACAACCGGGTCCGCATGATGCTGCTCATTGCCCGTGAGGGAGAGCTGTGCGTCTGCGAGCTGACCTGTGCGTTGAATGAGAGCCAGCCCAAAGTCTCCAGGCACCTGGCGCAGTTGCGTACGTGCGGATTGCTCTCGGACCGTCGGCAGGGCCAATGGGTTTACTACCGACTGCACCCGGATCTGCCGGGCTGGGTGCATCAGGTACTGACCGTGGTGCTCGAAGCCAACGGGCACTGGTTGAACCCAGATGCCAAACGCCTTGAAGAAATGGGTGACCGTCCCGAACGGGCAGCGGCCTGCTGTCCGGTTCGATGATTCCAGAAGCGCTATTGCGCAGGACAATGACCATGCACGATGACCACATGCCTCAACTCGATACCGAACTGGTTGATCTCCCGTCGACCGATAAGCTCGGCATCGAACAAACCTCCAGCCACAAGCCGCGCATTTTGCTGCTGTACGGATCGACGCGTGAGCGTTCCTTCAGTCGCTTGCTGGTCGAGGAGGCCGCCCGATTGCTACAGCACTTCGGTGCCGAGACGCGGGTGTTCAATCCTTCTGGTTTGCCGCTGCCTGATGACGCTGGCGACGATCACCCACGGGTGCAGGAACTGCGCGAGTTGATGATGTGGTCGGAAGGGCAGGTCTGGTGTTCACCAGAACGTCACGGTTCGATGAGCGCGGTCTTCAAGGCGCAGATCGACTGGGTGCCGCTCGCGATGGGCGCCGTACGCCCGACCCAGGGCAAGACCCTCGCCGTCATGCAGGTGTGCGGCGGCTCGCAGTCGTTCAACGTAGTTAATCAGTTGCGGGTGCTGGGGCGCTGGATGCGCATGTTCACCATTCCCAACCAATCCTCCGTGCCGAAGGCCTATATGGAGTTCGACGATAACGGTCGGATGAAGCCTTCGCCGTTCTATGACCGCGTCGTGGATGTGATGGAGGAATTGGTAAAATTCACCTTGCTGCTGCGCGACCGTCAGGACTATCTGGTCGATCGCTATTCCGAACGCAAGGAATCGGCGCAAGAGCTCATGAAACGTGTCAATCAGCGCTCCATTTGAAGGGGGAAACATGACGATCAAAGTGGGCATCAATGGTTTTGGCCGCATCGGTCGCCTCGCTCTGCGCGCAGCCTGGGGCTGGCCAGAGTTTGAGTTCGTGCAGATCAATGATCCGGCCGGCGACGCAGCAACCCATGCGCACCTGCTGAACTTCGACTCGGTGCATGGCCGTTGGAATGACCAGGCCGACTCCGAAGGTGACAGCATCGTCATCGACGGCAAACGAATCAAAGTTACCGCCAACAAGGCGATTGCCGACACCGATTGGTCGGGCTGCGATCTGGTGATTGAAGCCAGCGGCAAAATGAAGACCGTCGCGGTGCTTCAGGCATACCTCGATCAAGGTGTGAAGCGCGTGGTGGTCAGCGCTCCGGTGAAGGAGCAGGGCGCGCTGAACATCGTCATGGGCGTCAACCATCAGCTGTTCAACCCGGTGGAACATCGCATCGTCACCGCCGCATCGTGCACCACCAACTGTCTGGCGCCGGTGGTGAAGGTGATCCACGAGAAACTGGGCATTCGCCACGGTTCGATCACCACCATCCACGACCTGACCAACACTCAAAGCATCCTCGACCAACCCCACAAGGATCTGCGCCGTGCCCGTGCGTCGGGCATGAGTTTGATCCCGACCAGCACCGGCTCGGCCACGGCCATTGCCGAAATCTTCCCGGAACTGCGCGGGCGTCTGAATGGCCACGCCGTGCGCGTACCGTTGGCCAACGCTTCGCTGACCGACTGTGTCTTTGAAGTCGAACGCGTTACCACGGTCGAAGAAGTGAATCAGTTCCTCAAGGACGCGTCCGAGAACGAACTGAAAGACATCCTCGGTTTCGAGGAGCGTCCGCTGGTGTCTATCGACTACCGCACCGACCCGCGTTCCTCGATCATCGATGCGTTGTCGACCATGGTCATCAATGGCACCCAGGTCAAAATTTATGCCTGGTACGACAATGAATGGGGTTACGCGAACCGCACCGTCGAACTGGCCAGAATGGTCGGCCTGGCCGTTTAAGGAGCGGTGATGAAAGCGTTGTCAGCCCTCGCGCCCCAAGTGCGGCAGTACCTGCTCGTGACGGGCAATTACTGGGCCTTCACCCTCACCGACGGTGCCTTGCGCATGTTGGTGGTGCTGCACTTTCACGCGTTGGGCTACAGCCCGCTGCAAATCGCGGCGTTGTTTCTGTTCTACGAACTCTTTGGTGTAATCACCAACCTGGTGGGCGGCTATCTCGGCGCCCGACTGGGCTTGAACCGGACCATGAACATCGGGCTGGGGATGCAGGTTGTGGCGCTGTTGATGCTGACGGTGCCAGTGGCCTGGCTGACGATCCCTTGGGTGATGGGCGCGCAGGCGTTGTCGGGGATCGCCAAAGACCTGAACAAGATGAGCGCCAAAAGCTCGATCAAGCTTCTGGTGCCCGACGGGCAACAGGGCAAGCTTTACCAATGGATAGCCATCCTCACCGGCTCGAAGAATGCACTCAAGGGTGTCGGCTTCTTTCTGGGCGGGGCATTGCTCGCCTTGATCGGGTTCAAAGGTGCATTGCTGGCCATGGCGGGTGTTCTGGCGCTGATCTGGGTCAGCAGCTTGATTCTGTTAAAAAAGGATCTGGGCAAGGCCAAAGCCAAGCCCAGGTTTCGCGACATCCTGTCCAAGAGCCGGGCCATCAACATTCTGTCGGCGGCCCGGATGTTTCTGTTCGGTGCCCGCGATGTCTGGTTTGTCGTGGCGTTGCCGGTGTACTTGAGCAGCGTCTTTGGCTGGGATTTCTGGAAGGTCGGAGGATTCCTCGCGGCCTGGGTGATCGGCTACGGCATCGTGCAATCGTTCGCGCCGCGAATCACCGGCAAGCAACGGGGGCATGTTCCTGACGGTCGCGCGGCTTTTTTGTGGGCGCTTGCTCTTGCTGGCCTGCCCGCGGCGATCGCTCTGGGCCTGAACACCGGGTTGTCGCAACAGGGGGTGCTGTTAGGCGGCTTGATGGTCTTTGGGGCGCTGTTCGCGGTGAACTCCTCGCTGCACAGCTACCTGATCGTGTCCTATGCCAAGGAAGATGGCGTGTCGCTAGACGTCGGTTTTTACTACATGTCCAACGCCATGGGACGGCTGATCGGCACCGTGCTCTCTGGCTGGGTTTATCAGGCTTTCGGGCTGGGGGCGTGTTTATGGATTTCCAGCGCGTTTGTTATTTTCGCGGCATTGATTTCTGTGGCGTTACCGAGGCATGCCGCAGTGACTTAAGCAGCTCTGAAACCGGCTATTTCACTTGCTTTGCCTGGAGTGTGTAAGTTTCATTCTCTGTCGCATTTATGCCATTTTTCAGGCGCCAAATATGTGCAATCCATGACATGGATCAAAAAGCAATTAGTCTTAGCACAATTGATTCATACGCATTCTTTACAACTTCAGCCATAAATAAACGCACCGAACCACGCCGCGAGGAAAACTACAAGAACCGGACAACTAGAAAGATTCGCCACAATAAAAATCTAATCCTCCTTATAAGTCGGTGATTATCATGATTAAAATCATGACCTACTTTTTAATAGGAGCTGGTATTGCAGGATGCAACGGTATGGTAAAACCCGACTTGTCGGGGCCTGCCAATGATTCATATTTTTCAGTCTTCTCGGGCTTTCCTTTGCCCTATCTGTACATGGCCTCGGCCGTGCAATGGAACGAAGACTATGCCGTCACCACTCGCCACACCCCCCTCATTCGCAACGTGGAATACAGCTGCAGCACCGGCTGCGACCTCGTCTTCATCCAGCACAAGGCCGACGGTCGCTACCCGTCATGGCGCGCACCGCGTGTGGGTGAACACATCACTGCCGTGGGGGCGAGCCCCTACATGACGACCGTCACCGGCAAAGGCAAGGTGTACCCGGCGCCTTTCATCAATAGCGATGAAGGCAGCGGCGAACGCTATGCCATCCATGATGCCCCGATGATAAAGGGGATGTCGGGTGGGCCCGTCATAGGCAATGACGGCAGCATTGTCGGTATCAATGTCGGCTTTTTCTCCACCACCCTTAATGATGTGAGTTTTCACCCAGGGTTAAAGGGGGCTGAGAGAGTCAGCATCTTTATCCCTTACTCGATCATTCAGCGTGAATGGGAGCTGATGCAGGTGAAGCTTAACGATCCGCATGGCGCGAAGTATGCGAAGAAGTAACTTCTTGTCGTCAAATATTTGCCCGTCGGAATGTGTCTCATTGTATTAGCTGCAATGAGACACACCTTGGATGGTTAGTCGAATCCAGGCGTATATTGATTGTGTCGATCCAGGTCATTGAGGCGATAGCAGATCGCTGGCGGTGCGACAGACGAGAGGCTGGGGGGCTAGCAGATATCCCAGAACGTTTGGAGGTGTGACATGAGCCAATATCAACGACTCCTTCTAATAGCCGGTCCCACCATGCGTCATACGCCGGCGCTGCAGCGGGCCGTCGCCATTGCCGAAGCTACTGGCGCAGCGCTGCATATCACGGTGTTCATCGAAGATTTCAACATCTTGGGTTTGATCCACGCCAGTGCGCGGTTTCGTGAGGCTTGTCAGCAAGAGAACGAAAAATGGCTCAAGGATGAAGCCGATCTGATCCGTGGGCGCGGGATCAACCTGAGTACCGAGGTTCTTTTCACACGCGACGCGCTGCAAGAGATCCTTCAGCACGTGACAACAACGCAGGCGGATCTGGTTATCAAGGACGTGCAGCATGAGTCGGCGCTCAAACGCGTTTTCATCACGCCTCTGGATTGGCATTTGCTGCGCGAATGTCCGGTGCCTGTGCATCTGGTCAGCGAAGTCAGTTGCCCACTTCCGCGGGTGATCGTGGCGGCAGTCGATCCGTCGCACCCAGAGACTCAGATCACCGGAATCAACGACCTGATCATCCAGGCTGCGAACGAATTGGCAACGCAATGCCATGCAGAAATGCATCTGCTGTATGCCTACGATCTATCGCAGACGCATATATCCGATGCGGGCGCGGGTGCCGTCACGATGCCTGGCTTCAACAGCGACGTGCGCAAGTCTTTGCACAAGTCATTCATCACCTTGGCCGATCACTACGGCGTGCCCACCGAACGGCAACACTTCGTTGCAGGGCCGCCAGGTAAAGCGCTGGCCGACTTTGCAGCGCATCACAGGGCCGACGTGATCGTCATGGGCAATGCGCATCGCAAGGGGCTGGAAAAGTGGGTGGGCAGTACCACGGAGCATGTCTTGTATCGGGTACCCTGCAACATTCTCGCAGTCGCCGGGCAAGCGGATCAATGAATGGATCCGTTATTAAGTGAGCTGGAAAGAGGGCCTCGGCGGCCGGCTCGGGATTTTTTCAGGGCGTGTGCCGAGATATCCTTGTAGGTGTCGCTATCGGTGGCCGCCAGCAGCTTTGCGCCGTCCTTCAGGGTGGCCATGAATGTCACCTCGGTGTTTTTTCCGGCGAGCCAATAGCCGGCGATGGCTCCAACGGGACCAAGTAACATGGCGCCTGCAAGGCCCAACCCTATGGCGGTTTTTATATTCTTATTCGAATCAGTATTCTGAACCGTTAGATCTTTAAACTCCGAAACCGGGAAGCTTGTTCCAAGCCGGGGTTTGAGGGACGTTTTGAGGGTGATGGTTCCAAGGTGATATTCCCCGTCGCCCTGCGGGAAGTCACCGGCGAGTACTATGATCTTTGCCATATGGAGTGTTCTCTTGGGCGATCATTTTTGGGTAGGACATTGCGCGCGCCCAACGCTGAAACGTCAACGATCCGACGATGAGTGGCATCGCTAGATTTGCAGCTCACAAGTATCAGTCCTGAAAAACAATTTCATTCTCAGGCGTAGGCCATTTGCAGGAAGCCGGCCCTGATGCTCCGAGATGGACGTTTTATAACGTTTAGCTCAACCAGGCAGAGAGTGCGCTTTAATCCTCCGCTGGTCCGACAGGTTTAATCGCGATCAGAAATCAACTGCTCGGCATCATCAACAAACCTTTCAGTCGAGAGGGTTTAACGGGGGATTAATGGACTTCTGGACCACTACGCAGGTATCGATTCTAGGGCTGGTTGAAGGGCTCACAGAGTTTTTGCCCATCTCCAGTACGGGACACCAGATCATTGCCGCAGACTTGCTCGACTTCGGCGGTGAGCGAGCCATGGCGTTCAATATCATCATTCAGTTGGGGGCAATTCTGGCGGTCGTCTGGGAGTTTCGTCGCAAGATTCTGGAGATCACTACCGGTTTGCCAACCCAGCGTAATGCGCAACGTTTCACTCTGAATTTATTGATCGGTTTCTTGCCGGCGGTTGTTCTGGGGGTGATGTTCGCCGACAAAATCCATGAATATCTTTTCAACCCGATCACCGTGGCCGTGGCGCTGGTGATAGGTGGAGTCATCATGTTGTGGGCGGAACAACGTGAGCATGTGGTGGTTATCGATCACGTTGACGAGATGCGCTGGACCGATGCCTTGAAAGTCGGTTGCGCACAATGCCTGGCGATGATTCCCGGCACTTCGCGCTCGGGTTCGACGATTATCGGCGGGTTGCTGTTTGGCCTGTCACGCAAGACGGCGACCGAGTTTTCATTCTTCCTGGCCATGCCGACGATGGTGGGGGCCGCGGTGTACTCGGGCTATAAGTACCGCGACCTGTTCCAGTCCGCAGATTTGCCGGTGTTTGCCCTGGGGTTTGTAGCCGCATTCCTCTTTGCAATGATTGCCGTACGCGGTTTGCTCAAGTTCATCGCCAACCATAGCTATGCGGTGTTCGCCTGGTACCGGATCGCGTTCGGTCTACTGATTCTGGCGACATGGTTTTTGGGCTGGGTCGATTGGAATCATCTCTCGGAAGGGGCGTAGGTCTGTGGCGAGCGAGCTTGCTCGCTCGCCACAGGTTTCTTTGACTCAAGACTCCGGGTGGATCTAAATCTTGTTAACGCCCGCCAGTGGCAGGCTGATGTGCTGTTCACGCTGCAGGAAATTCATCATCAGCAACACCCGTTCCTCGCCGTCCATGGCCAGGAACACCGCCTCAAGATCGGAGAACGGGCCTTCAGTGATGCGCACCGTATCTCCGTGCCTCAACAACGTTGTCACGATCGCCTGACTGTCTCGCTCCTGGAGCTCGTCGATCAGCGCATCACGGATCGGCAGTGGCTGACCGCCGAACCCGACGACTCGCGAAACACCGCGGGTCGAGCGCAGCGGGCCCCAACTGTCCTGAAGGCTCAGTTGAATAAACAGATAGCCTGGAAACAACGACTCGCTGATCACTCGACGCTGCCCGCGCAAAACGCGCTCACGCCGGTAGGTCGAGCGAAAACAGGCATAGCCCTGGCGCTGTAAATGCTCTTCGGCGCGCTCATCCTGTTTGGGTTTGCACTGAAGCAGATACCAGGCTTTGTCGGCGTGCTCTGCAATCGCGTTCATTCGAATTCCCTCCCAGCATCGATTTGCCTCAGCAGTTCGGCGGTCTTGTGCTGCATGAGCGAGCTGTCGCCGCGACTTTCCACGGTCAGGCAAGTCACGCAACCATCGTCCAAAAGACGCAAGCTCAGACGCCAGTCGGTAAAGACCAGGTTCAGCCCGTCGCTCTCGTCGATGTCGAGGGCGTCGGCGGCATAACGCTGCCTGATGCTCGTCAGCAACGCCGGACCATCCTTGACGTGACGACGGATCTCCCCGGAGGAGGGGAAGGCACCGATGCGCTCCACCAGCAGCACCGGCGGTTTCTGCGCGCGGGGAAAGATCAGCTCCGACGCGTAGGCACGCACGATGAGGTACGCGAGATTGTTTTTAAGGTCAGCGCCATACGGGCGGCGACTGTCATCTGCCTTGAAACCGCTCAATGTCTTCATAGAGGCTTCGTCCATAGGGTAATAAAGACCGAAAAATCGATTCGATAACGCACACGTTTGTCAGGGTTCAGCGCCGTCACAAGGTGTTCTGATGCAGGTTCTCGAAACAGAAGTTGGTGGCTTCGATGTAGCCTTCGGCGCCGCCGCAATCGAAGCGCCGCCCCTTGAATTGATAAGCCAGCACGCAGCCGTTCTGGGCCTGCTTCATCAATGCGTCGGTGATCTGGATTTCACCGCCCTTGCCAGGCTCGGTGTCAGCGATCAGGTCGAAGATGTCGGGGGTCAAAATGTACCGACCGATAATGGCCAGGTTGGACGGGGCGTCTTCCGGGCGCGGCTTTTCGACCATGCTGTTGACCCGGTAAATACCCTCGCGAATCAGCTCGCCGGCAATCACGCCGTACTTCTGGGTTTGCTCACGGGGTACTTCCTGAATCGCTACGATCGAGCAGCGGAACTGCTCATAGAGCTTGAGCATTTGCGCCAGTACGCCATCGCCTTCCAGGTTCAGGCACAGGTCGTCGGCCAGCACCACGGCGAATGGCTCATCACCAATCAGCGAACGACCGCTGAGAATGGCATGCCCCAGGCCCTTCATTTCCACCTGGCGTGTATAGGAAAAAGTACAGGTGTCGATCAGCTCACGAGTGCCGGCCAGGAACCGTTCTTTGTCGGTACCGCGAATCTGGTGTTCCAACTCGAAACTGACATCGAAATGATCCTCCAGCGCTCGTTTGCCCCGACCGGTGACGATGGCCATATGTTGCAGGCCGGCGTCGCGCGCTTCCTCGACGGCGTACTGGATCAGCGGCTTATTGACGATCGGCAGCATCTCCTTCGGCATGGCCTTGGTGGCGGGCAAAAAGCGGGTCCCATAGCCGGCAGCGGGGAATAGGCATTTACGAATCATGGAAGCGTCCTTGAAAGTAGACAGATGGAATGGCTAATGGCAGTAGGAAAGGTTCGACTGGTTGTCGGAACCGGTAACGCTGGAGAGTGCGGGCTCTAAATGGCTCGATCACTCGAGAAAAATGTTGGCAACGCTGCATAAGCAGCGAAAGGCCAGTACGCCATGTTTCTCGCAAGGCGCAGGCAGAGAGAAAGATCGCGCGGTCGCTTGGTCGGCGAGCATGTCTGGTTGTTCCACTGCATGCTTCTGATGCAACCCGCTGTAAACAAAGTTATTGCCCAAGGCATCTCTTACCCAACTTCTAACCGAATGTCTGGCGCCCTGGCAATGTACTAACGGAACAGCTATATATTAGCTACTCTCTATTTTGGTGTAATTTAGATTGAACGGTCGCGGGAAAGCGACAATTGTTAGAAATCGTCTGGATAAATTCTATAACTGTTATTTTCAGTGCTCAAAGAGCGAAATGTTATTTTTTGTCTGAAGAAAAAGTTGGGGGCTGTTCAAACGTCATGGTAATAAATACGCACTGATGGTTTGAAAGTTTCAGCTGCAGTTACCGGGGTCATAAATACCCGGATTCATTCGTAGTTTAAAGCTCTTATGTTCGGCAAGTGCTATGTCACCGCCAATGTTGACAAGACGGGGAATGTTATCTTGCTTAAAAGGGTTTTGATTGTCTGCGTCGGCAATATTTGCCGCAGTCCCACCGCGGAGTATCTGCTGCGCGGGGCACTCGTTCATTCCGATATCGAGGTCAGCTCAGCTGGCCTTGCTGCCTTGGCGGGCAAACCCATCGAGCCGACGGCACACGCCGTACTCAAAGAGCATGGTCATCAGCCCGATGGGCATGAGGCCGTTCAACTCACGCCTCAAGCTGTCAGCGAGGCGGATTTGATTCTGGTGATGGAGCGACGGCATGTCAGCGGGGTACTCAATATTGCCCCTGAAGCGCGAGGCAAAGTGTTGCTACTGGGCAAATGGCAAGACGATCGCGAAATCAGCGACCCCTACCGTCACGGCAAACCTGCATTTGTGCACGCTTATGCGTTGATCGAAGAAGCCGTACTCGCATGGGCACAGCGCCTGGCGCGCTGATGGCCACTCCTTTTTGAATCGTAATACAGGCAAAGAATCCGACTTATGCAGCAAGCACCGGTAGTTAATGTGCGGGACGACGACAATGACGAGATTGATCTTCTCGGCTTGTTTGGAACACTCATCGACCATAAATGGCTGATTGCCGCGGTTACCGGTGCATTCATGGTGGCTGGGGTCGCGTACGCGGTGCTTGCGACCCCGGTATACCAGGCGAATGCGCTGTTGCAGGTCGAAGCGAAAAAGAATGATTTGTTGGGCTTCTCCGATGTCAGCAGCATGTTGGGAAAAGAGTCGCCTTCTGCGACCGAGATCGAACTGATCAAGTCTCGTGCGGTGATTGGTAAGACGGTCGATAACCTGAAACTTGATATCGTCATACAACCAATGTACTTCCCGGTGGTCGGTGAGTTCCTGGCTCGTCGGTTCCAGAATAAAAATCCCGGTGAAATAGCCGACCCCTTGTTGGGGTTGAACAGTTTCGCTTGGGGAGGGGCGTCGCTGAAGATATTCAAACTGGATCTTCCCGACTCGCAACTGGGCAAGAAGTTGACCCTGACCGCGGGTGAAAATGGTCATTACACCCTGTTGGACGAAGACGACAACGTATTGGCGGCCAGCCAGGCTGGACAACTTTTCGAACAAAATGGCATTGCGTTTCAGATAGAAGAAATGCACGCCAATCCTGGAACCCGCTTCAGAATCATCCGCAATTTTCGCCTGACCAGCATCCTCGACTACCAAGAGGATTTGGATGTATCCGAGCGCGGAAAAGAGTCCGGCATGATCGGGCTGGCGCTGGAAAGCACAGATCCGGATCAGGCCATTAAAACCCTCAACGAAATTGCAGCTATTTATGTACGGCAAAACGTAGAGCGCACTTCCGCTGAGGCAGCGCAGAGCCTGGCGTTTCTCAAAGAGCAACTTCCGGTGGTCAAGAAGGACCTGGAAAAAGCCGGGAATGCCTTGAATGAATACCAGACGCGCAGCAAATCCGTGGACATCACGCTCGAAACCAAAGCCATTCTCGATCAGATTGTCGGGCTTGATACCAGCATTTCAGAGTTGAAATTGCAGCAAGCCGAGATGGACCGCAAATTCACCCGCCAACATCCCGCCTATCGCGCCTTGTTGACTCAGATCGGTGAGTTGACCAGCAAGCAGAAAAGTTTGGCGTCCAAGGTGGAGGGCCTTCCCTCCACCCAGCAAGAACTGCTGAACCTTACCCGGGATGTAGAGGTCGGTACTGCCATTTATACCCAGCTGCTGAACAAGTCTCAGGAACTGGATGTGATGCGCGCGGGGACGGTCGGTAACGTGCGTCTGATCGACACCGCAGATGTCAATTTTTTCAAGCCGGTCAAACCGAAAAAAATCTTGATTGTATTGATCGCCACGATTCTTGGCGGCTTCCTGGCGGTGGTCCTGGTACTGGTACGCAAGGCACTTAACCGGGGGCTGGAAAGTCCGGAAGCCATCGAGCAACTTGGGTTGCCGGTCTACGCATCGATTCCTTACAGCATTCTGCAGAAAAGTGAAGAAGACAAAGTCTCTCGCGGACGGGGACGTTCCGGCGCAGGTTCTACATTGCTGGCCGTCACTCATCCCACCGATCTGGCAGTCGAGGCGTTGCGCAGTTTGCGTACCAGTCTGCACTTCGCCATGCATGAGGCCGGCAATAACCGCCTGATGATTTCCGGGCCTAGCCCTCAGGTGGGTAAAACCTTCGTGTCGGTTAACCTCGCGGTGGTGATAGCACAAACCGGGTTGCGGGTATTGTTGATCGACGTCGACATGCGCAAAGGCTATCTGCACAAAGTGTTAGATGTTTCTTCAGACAATGGGCTCTCCGATATCCTGGCCCGGCGCTGCGATGTAGCCACCGCTATCCATAAGACCCAAATCGACAATTTCGATTTTGTCAGTCGAGGCCAAATCCCGCCCAATCCTTCCGAGTTACTGATGCACGCCAATTTCAGCGCGCTATTGGAGCAGGCGAGCGAGCTATACGATCTGGTGATTCTCGATACGCCGCCGATATTGGCAGTGACAGACGCGGCGATTGTCGGGCGCTTGTCCGGGACCAACCTGATTGTGACGCGCTACGGACTGAACCCGGCGAAAGAAATCGAGTTGACGGTCCGCCGGTTCTCCCAGAATGGCGTTTCCATTAAAGGTGCGATTTTTAACGGCGTGGAGAAAAAGGCCTCCAATAAATACGGGTACAGTGATTATGGTTATTACCACTATGCCTACGCCTCCGACAAAAATTGATGAGTGTTGAACGGGTCGCGTCATAAGTTCAGATTATTGACGGCGTTACTGTTGTTCTTGAGTGCTTGTCGTTATTGCTACGCGGGATCATGCCAATAGGCATGATCAAACCGATATTTCATGGAAACACCACGTCCTGAGGAAGATGACGAAAAATCCTGGGGCGGTAGCGTGTCAAATGACAACATCAGCATAAAGAATACCAAACCATGTTCTACCTGTTATCGCTTATCGCCCTGTCAGCGGGTTTGCTTGCAGTAAAAACCCCAAAATACTCAATTGTATTTTTGGGCATCATGCTATCTGTCATTCCCACCGGAAACTCCTACAGCGAAATAATATCGTTAAAAGGCCTCTATTTTTTTGATTTCTATATAGCAGGTGCACTGAGTGCGTTGCTGACAAGACAGGTCGTGGCACAAAAACTTCAATTAACAGTGCCCGCCGGCCTTCTTTTTGGCTGTGGGCTCTATGTGGTACTACTCGCGTGCGGCCTGATAGGGTCCCCGAATAAGTACTTATTGAAGGACATCCGACCTTTTATAATGATCCTGTCATTTATAGTGCTCACGAACATCGCCACCCTTGCAGCAAAAACCTTGACGCTGCAAACGGTACTGAAAATATTAATTGCGATGACAGTTTTCAATATACTGGATATCGCTTGGTTACGATTGGGGCTGTACAGTTTTCAAGACGTCTACTATGAAGAAAACGCCTACAGGTATCTGGATGGTGGCACGTATGCAGCCGTTGCATATTTAATATACTACTTCATAGATCCTGGGCTATTTGAGAACAAAAAGAAGCTGGCGAGAGTCTGTTTGATGACTTCATTCATCTGTTTGTTTATCGCCAATTCAAGATTCATTTTCGTTTCTGTTTTTGCAGCTATCATCATCCACCAATATACAAAGCCTGCTCGAATGATAGGCGTCATACTATTAGGTTCAATCGTGCTACTGGCCTTCATTGGGGTCAGCAACATGATCGGTGCTGATCGAATCAATGACGGTTTATCATCTGAAGGCCTGGCGGTTCAGCTAACCACTCGCTTCAGCCCTGCGCTGGACTTGATACGCAACATGAACCCCATGCACTACTTCGTTGGTCTAGGGGCCGGAACTCCTTTTGAAATACCCTGGTTTGAATACCGTGGTCTCGATGATAAAAACTCGAATATCGACAGTGCTTACTTAACGTATTTTGTTAAATACGGGGTCATCGGTTTGTACTTGTTATTCGTATTCACTACGTCCATTACCCATCACTTAAAAACCCGGGTTGCGGTATCAATAGCCACCTTTCTGGCACTGATGTTCATCGTATCGGCCACGCCTTATCAGCCGTACGCTATCGGAATCGCTTATAGCGCCATCATTTTACGCGTCGTCGCGGAGCACGCCGGCAGGCAACGTAAAAAAATGCTGACATTTCATCAACCGCTGATAGCCCCATCCTTTCAGGTTAAAGCCAGATGAACAACGCACTGTTGAAAAAGTTCGTGTCCAGTACTGCATGGAGTTTCATTTCAGCCGTGGCCACGAAAGTCTCGGTTGTCATTACCGGCATCCTGGTCGCCAGAGTACTGGGTGCACAATCATTTGGAGAGTATGGCCTGATACAAAGCGCCATTGTGATGCTCGCCAATGTCGCAGCCCAAGCCACAACGACGGCGACGGCTAAACATATTGGTCAATTTAAAGAGACTTCCCCAGAGAAAACGGGCAGAGGTATCGCTCTAACGCTGATATTTGCCTTATCTTTCAGTGCCATGATCATTGGTATCGCTCTATTTTTTCCGCTTTTCTTCTCTAACATCATTCTTGGCTCCGACAATCTGAAATATGTATCACTGATTGTATTGAGTACCATCACCTTCATCATTTTATCTGGATGGACCCAAGGGTGTTTAACCGGTTGGGGGCAATATCGGTCTATTGCAACGATCAATGGAATTATCGCCATCGTCGCGATCCCGGGGACTTACTTCCTGACGACAAAATTCAGACTCAATGGCGCCTTGCTGGGACTGGCATGCTCTCAACTATTAATTGTGTTTTTTAGCGCACTCGCGTGCTGGAAAACACTAAAGGCAAAGAACACTACACTCAGTTTCAAAGGTGTAATGACTGAAAAGCATACCGTTCTTTCGGTCGGGCTCCCGGTCTTGCTGACAGGCCTGATGGTCGCCCCGATGAATTGGCTCGCGAATAAATTGTTGGCAGAAACAAGTAACGGACTCGCCGCGTTAGGAATGTACGCAGCCGCCATGCAATGGAATGCAATATTCTCACATGTCTCCGTGGTATTAGGTTCCGTGCTTGTCCCGATGCTAGCCGCAACCCTGGGAGGTAAAAGCCGGAAGCTAGACGCCTTGAACTTTCTATCCGGCTGGTTAGTCGTATTGATTGTTATACAGCCGGTCATCATGTTCCCCGAACTGCTGGCAAAACTCTATGGGGATAGCTTCCTTGGCCGGGACTTTGAAGTAACGTTGATTCTGGTCATCCTGGGGTCGCTGCTAAGTGCCTTTAAATCCGGTATCTCAAGAAAAATGATCGTGATGGATTTGGCGTGGTACAGCGTCATGAGTAATATTCTATGGGGCGTATTGTTCATATCCGGAGCTGTGCTTCTGAGGGAGGAGGGCGCCGTCGGCATTGCAAAAGCATTCATTGGCTCGCAATTAATACACTTCCTGCTTGGTCTGCCCTATTTCGTATACAAAAAAATACTGCCCTTGGAACTACTCGTCTCCCCCAGAATACTGATCTTGTGGACGTTACCTTTTGTCAGTTTCATTTCAAGCACATACATTGAAAGCCCCCTGTATCGATTGATGATAGTGGTCATGATATTTATATACATTATTGCAACAACGTTTACCTTGAATACTATGTTCAATGAACCCGTAGAAATTGGAAGCCCAGCATGAATTCCAGTAAAGTTTATATCCGTGGTGCTTACGGCCCTGGTAATTTAGGTGATGACATACTAATGTTGTGCGTCATCAATATTCTGAAAAAGAGATTCAAAGAGTCGGACATTGCAGTGGGTGTCGACCATCCGGCTATCGCCAAGAATTTTAACCCGCGCATAAAATGGTTACATATCAAGGAACCTGTCAAAGCTGATCTGGTTGTTTTGGGCGGCGGTGGTCAGTTTTTCTCGTTCATCCCTCCGGCCAAGAAAGCCTCCACTCTTTCGCTTAAAGCGTCAAAGCTTTATAAGAGTGTAAAAGCCCAAACCGATTTGAAATCTACACTGTTACGCTTGTATGTAGGGATGCGCGGCGGCATCGACAAGATTTTTTTCCATCGTCGTCTTGCTGCATTCTGTATCGGTTTAGGCCCATTTGATGGTGGTGGCAAGCAACTGACTCGCGCAGTCAGTGTCATTAATCGTTGTGATTATATTTCCGTCAGGGACGGAACAAGCCAAAAGCATTGCAATACGTTTGGAAAATCAGATGTGGATGTGTACACGGACCCGACGCTGCTTTCCGATCTGTGGATCTCCAGCAAAGATCTGAACATAAACAGCGCAAATAAAAACAAATACCTATCCTTTATCCTGCGCGATTGGCCGCATGACCTGAATGGACAAAAATTCATCGAGGCAATGGTTCAGGCCGCTCATGAACTGTCCAAACGTGGTGAACAGGTTCGCCTAGTATCACTTTATAAAGAACGTGACCAGCATCTTATCGATAAGCACCACACGTTTGAATGGTTGTGCTGGGATGCTGCAGTCGACACACCAGAGACGTTCATGGCGAAATTGATAGTTGAATCCGATGTCATTATCAGCGCCAGGGCGCACGGCGTGCTTCTGCCTGCTTCTTTAGGTTATCCAACCATCGCTGTTGAAATCGAAAACAAACTGAAAAAAGTTCATGAAATGCTTCCACGCGGCACCAAACTGGTCAGCGCTCCTGACCATAACCTGATCATGGCGACCATTAGCGAATTCAGACAATCCAAAGCGCAAATGGCAGAGCACCTCAAGCAAGAGATTTCACAGAGATCATCCATCGCACAAAATGCTGTCGATGATTTTTTGAAATGGGTCGATAACAAATAAGATTGCGAGGGGCAACTGACGTGAAAAAAAAAGGCTCGACGCTACTCGCTTTAGCTTTTTCTCTGCATGTGGCTACGAGCGGTGCGTCAGACGTAAACGACAACTGCGAGCAAAACATTGAAAACATCTATCCGTCACTTCCAGATGTTTCACAGACGTTTACCAGTCGTCAGGGTAAAGCCCAAGTACAGGAAAGTATAAAAGGCAGCGCTAATTTAACCAACAAAGCCTACAGCAACGAAATCAAAGACATCAAGGTACATTATCCCGCCGGGTCGTACGATCCAGGCTCGATGGTCCGGTTGGGTTTACCCTACGGGGGAATTGAATTCAAATCCAGGCTCAAGCAACCGGGTAGAGAATGCCTGATTCTTACTTATGAATTGAAATTCGATAAAAACTTTGATTTTGTAAAAGGCGGAAAACTTCCGGGTCTCTACGGCGGCACAGGCAATACAGGAGGGAAAATACCTAACGGCCATGATGGTTTTTCCACTCGCTACATATGGAAAGAAAATGGCGTTGGCGCAATCTATGCCTATTTACCCACCAGCAAAACATGGGGGACAGCAATAGGCTTGGGCTCCTGGACCTTTAGTGTCGGGCGATGGCACGTATTAGAGCAACTCGTAAAATTAAATACTCCGGGTCAAGCCGATGGCGTGATTTCTATTTGGTACGATAGAAAACTGGTGCACTCTGAAACCGGACTGATATTTAGAGACACTAAAAACTTAACGATCGATGGTTTGCTGTTCTCTACTTTCTTCGGTGGAAACAACGCATCCTTCGCTACACCTGCCAGTACCAATATTCGGTTCAGGAATTTCGTGATGAGTTCACGTCGCATCGCTAATACATCAGGGCAGGGCGCAGGTAACTAGATGAAGAACTTGAAGCTTAATACCAAGAAGGTAGTGGTTGCCTTATTTAATACGGCGCTTAGCCTGGCTTTCTTTTTCAACTTGAGACGTTCCCTGCTAAGGGCAACGGGATGCCGCATTGGCACCAAAACTACTGTCCATAGAAGGGTCATTTTTTTTTCATTTGGTAAATTCTCAATAGGAAAGAACTGCACGGTAAATTACAACTGCTACATGGATAATAGGGCTGGAATCAGCATCGGCGACAACGTCAATATCTCCCACAACACAAAAATTTATACACTGGGGCACGATATCGATGACCCCATGAGTAATACAGTCGGGAAGCCAGTTGTCATTGGAGATAACGCGTGGATCTTTCCCAATGTGATGATAATGCCAGGAGTCACAATAGGAAAAGGTGCGGTTATTTATCCGGGCAGCGTTGTCACGCGCAATGTTGAAGAGTATTCGATCGCGGGAGGAAACCCGGCTAAACATATTCGGTTCAGAAATCAAAATATTCTGTACAACGCCGACTTCCCTATTTGGTTTGCATTGTAATGCACTCAATTTTCCCGACTGTCCTTTATGCAGGATTCTGAAGTGAAATCATTAATGATCGCATGGGTTGGCTATCAACGACGCGCCGACACAATGAAACAATATTGGGCGTATGACATTCTGCACCTCCCAAATAGATTCAAGAAAAAATATACACGACCATTGGATTATTTGATTAAGTCTTTTAAGACGATCAAAGCGCTTTTTGTCGGTGCGCCTGAGGTTGTTTGGGTCCAGCTGCCCCCGAGCCCTGTATTGCACATAGCACTGGCCTACAAGTTTTTGGTGAACAGGCGCCTCAAGATTATCGCTGACGCACACAACAGCTTGCTGCGCAAACAGTGGCTAACTTTCCCAGGGACGGTGTCTTTACTCAACAAAATCGATGCTGTTGTAGTCCACAACTTCAAAGTCAAAGAAGAATTATCTCACGCAGGCGTTAACGCAGAAAACATTTTCATCCTGGAAGATTTGCCGTGTGATTTTAAAGCCTCGCCCACCAGTGATCATCAGACCCCCTATGTGCTTTTCCCTTGTTCTTTTGATATCGACGAACCGATAGAAGTCGTTATTAATGCAGCCAGGGAGATGCCTAATATAAACTTTCTTATCACAGGGAAGCATGAGGGCAAGTTGTCGGAAGCGCTCATAGAGTCAATGCCAGCCAATATCAAGCTTACGGGTTTTCTGAGCAAATTGATTTTTGAACAGTTGCTGTGCAACGCGAATGTCGTTCTCGGTCTGACAACGCGCGACAATGTCCAATTGAGTGTGGCCAACGAAGCTGTCAGTGCCGGCAGGCCGATGGCACTCTCGAACACGACGGTACTGCGATCATTGTTTTCGGACGCGGCCGTATTTGTTGAGACATTAGACCCCCTGTCAATAAAATTCGGGGTATCTCAACTCATCGAAAATGAAGAACTCTATAAAGAAAAATCAGCCCAGTTAAAAGCCAAGCGAATAACACGCTGGAAGGGCCAGGCGGAGTTATTAAGAGCAGCCGTTATTATCTAATGATGTCTATTAATCCTGACAGGAAGGGAGCCGTCATGAGTCAATCGTATGATGTTTTACTGATTTGTTCCGGAGGTGGGCACTGGGTACAGATGAGCAAACTGCTTCCTGCTTTTGACGGCCAAAAGGTTAACATTGCCACCGTCGATATCAGCGTTCACTCACAGTATCCACTTCACGATTTTGTTAAAGTCCCAGACTTTAATAGAAATGAACCCTTGAAGATTATTAAGGGCTTCTATCAGATCTTCAATATCGTTTACCACAGCAAAGCAAAATACGTCATCTCTACGGGTGCGGCACCGGGTCTGCTGGGTTTGATCACCGCAAAGATCATGGGAAAAAAAACGCTCTGGATTGATAGCATTGCGAACCCCAAGAAAATCTCTCTGTCCGGCAGAATCGCTTCTTACTTTGTAGATGAATTGCTCACGCAGTGGCCCACTCTTTCGGAAAACAGCAGGGCTCAATATAAAGGGAGGATTGTATAAATGATATTCTGCAGCGTTGGCACTCAAGCGCCGTTTGAGAGAATGCTCAGCTATTTAAGTGAATGGAGTCATGCAAACCCTCATATCCCTATTGTTGCCCAAGTCGGCGATAACGAAAAGGACTTGGGCCGCATTACCGCGTTCAAGACAATAGCTGAACCTCTGTTTTCCAAAAACTTTAACACCTCAGCAGTCGTCGTCTCTCATGCGGGCATGGGTAATATCATTCGCTCGCTTGAGCTGGGGAAACCAATAGTTATCGTGCCCCGGGATAGCAGCCGTGGTGAACACATTAATAATCATCAGTACGACACTGTTGAGAACTTTTCGAGCTTTCCGTCTGTTTTCATTGCCTATGATAAAGATGATTTTTTTTCGGCTATCGATTCAGCACTCAATTACAGTAGCGCAGAGAATTCGCTGGACTTCACGGAGAGAGATCGTTTAATCGATTATATAAAGTCGTTCACGTCTTAAGCTTTCGCTGTTTGTCGACACTCTCTCATCACCTTTAATCATTGAGTAATTGCTATGATCCCAGTTATTTTATCTGGTGGCTCAGGCACGCGCCTGTGGCCGCTTTCTAGATCTCTCAAGCCAAAACAATTTATATCGATACACGATGATTTGAGCTTGTTTCAAGCCACTTTAGATCGAATAAAAAATCTATCTACAGAGGGGGAGAGCTTAAGTCCTCCGATAGTAGTTTGTAACGAAGATCATCGTTTCATCGTGGCTGAGCAAAGCAGGTCTCTGGATATAAAACCACAAAAGATACTATTGGAACCCGCTGCACGAAATACCGCTCCCGCTATAGCGGCCGCGACACTGGCAGCCTTGGAGGACGGGGATGATCCTATCCTTTTGGTTTTAGCCGCAGACCATGTCATCACCGACATTAACGCTTTTAAAGCTTCCCTTGCGTTGGCCAAGGTGGAAGTCGACAAGGGGCGAATTGTCACCTTCGGCGTTGTACCTACTAAGCCAGAGACTGGTTACGGCTATATCCGTACGCAAATTGACACTGCCGAAGGCGTTGCGCATGTCGAAGCTTTTGTAGAAAAGCCCGACCTGGAAACAGCACAAAGCTACCTTGCCCAAGGAAACTATTTCTGGAATAGCGGAATGTTTATGTTCCGCGCCTCCGTCATGAAATCTGAATTGGAACGCTTGAGTCCTGACATCGTTGTTGCCGCAGAGCTTTCTCTCTCCAATGCGGCGCATGACCACGACTTCACAAGGCTCAATCAGGTGGACTTCGTGAACGCGCCCAATGTGTCAATTGATTATGCGGTCATGGAGAAAACCAACATTGCGTCAGTCGTTATCCTCAACTCCAGTTGGAGCGATCTTGGTGCATGGGACTCGGTCTGGGAAGCAGGCCTGAAGGATGAAAATGAAAACTGCATACAAGGGGATGTGCTGCTGCAAGGCGTTACCAACAGTTATGTCCACTCCAGCCATCGTCTAGTCACTGTTCTAGGTATAAGTGATGTCGTTGTCGTCGAGACTTCGGACGCGATATTGGTGACGACCAAGGAGAACTCTCAAGACGTCAAGAAAATAGTGTCTGAACTCACTAAAAACAATCGAGTTGAGAGCGCTAGTCATCGCGAAGTCTATAGACCCTGGGGGAAATATGACTCGGTGGACCAAGGCCATAGATACCAAGTGAAGCGAATCACCGTCAAACCTGGGCATAAACTTTCTGTTCAACTTCACCATCATCGGGCAGAACACTGGATCGTGGTATCAGGCACCGCAAATGTGCAAATCGGCGACAAACAGGTGTTACTGAGCGAGAACCAATCCACCTACATACCCATTGGGGTTGTGCACTCCCTTGAAAATCCAGGGCGAATCCCCCTTGAGTTGATAGAAGTTCAATCAGGTTCTTACCTCGGCGAAGATGACATCGTTCGTTTTGAAGATCGTTATGGCCGCCTCGAGCTCGTTTAAAGGAGTGTTAAAATGAATGTTACTGTTTTTGGGATAGGCTATGTGGGCCTGGTTCAAGCGGCTGTACTTGCTGACGCAGGGCATGACGTATGTTGTGTTGACGTCGACGCTATTAAAGTCGAGAACCTGAAGAGCGGGATTATTCCGATCTATGAGCCTGGATTAAGTGCTCTCGTAGAAAAATGCCATGAAGCAGGGCGTTTACATTTCACCACCGATGCAGCACGCGGCGTGCATCATGGTGACATTCAGTTTATTGCAGTGGGCACGCCTCCAGACGACGATGGCAGCGCTGATATAAAATACGTGTTATCCGTTGCAGCGACCATCGCGCTCCACATGACGGAGACTAAAATTATTGTTAACAAGTCTACTGTGCCTGTCGGTACCGCAGATAAAGTAAGAATGAAAGTTTCCGACGTATTGAAGTCTCGGGACCTTGAGGTGGAATTTCACGTTATCTCGAACCCTGAGTTTCTGAAGGAAGGTTCTGCGGTAGCAGACTGTACTCGTCCCGATAGAATTATCATAGGAAGTGATAGTAGCTACGCCGTGGACCGGATGAGGGAGCTCTATGAGCCTTTCAACAGAAACCATGAAAAAATAATCACAATGGACATCAGAAGTGCTGAACTGACGAAGTATGCGGCTAACTGTCTGTTGGCAACAAAAATTTCGTTCATGAATGAAATGGCTAATTTCGCCGAACGATTGGGCGCAGACATTGAGGCCGTTCGTAAGGGCATTGGCTCTGATCCAAGAATTGGCTACGACTTTATCTACCCTGGCTGCGGCTATGGCGGCTCCTGCTTCCCAAAAGATGTACAAGCCCTGGAGCGCACAGCGTCGTCGATCGGCTATAAAGCAACGCTTTTGTCAGCTGTCGAGGAAGTCAACAGACGGCAAAAGGAACATCTATTCGAACATATCCAACATCACTTCGATGGGCAGTTGGAGGGAAAAACATTTGCGATTTGGGGCTTGGCTTTCAAACCCAATACCGATGATATGCGAGAAGCATCCAGCCGCGTCTTGATTGAGCAGTTGCGTAGCGTTGGTGCCAGAATGCAAGCCTTCGACCCCGAAGCTATGGCCGAAACGCAACGAATTTATGGAATGAAAGAAGACTTGCTTTTAATGGGTACCAAAGAAGCCGCGCTTCAAGGCGCTGATGCTTTAATCATTGTGACAGAATGGCGCGAATTCAAAGCCCCTGACCTGGACTTGATAAAGGAAAAACTCAGTACCCCTGTCATATTTGACGGCCGTAACATATTTGATCCTCACCGCATGAAAGCCAATGGATTCGACTATTATGGTATAGGTCGTGGGCTATCGGTAAGGCCAGTCATTTAAAGCTGTCCAGGCCACTGAAAGCGCCATAGTCCCTCTTCCATACTTGGTCCGTGTCCTGGAATGAACAAGTCCAGTGGTCAAGAGCCCGGATAATGCTGACCATTATTAACAATGCTTCAGCATACTGGAAGGTTCGCGCTTAACGATGAGCGTTGAAAAACGGCTAACGTCTGGCTAATTCCCTGGAAAACCCGCCGAAATCGCATTCTGATCTGGTTTGCAGGTGATCTGCGCAGGCTTTTTGGCGAATGTTGGCCACTGGTTTAAGTTATCGACGAGTGAGATGATTCTGAGGAGGCTACGTGCGTGATCCGACAAGATCTTTCTGCAGTTGTCATTGCCTCTTCATCTCCGTTCCATCCCTGCTCCCTTATTATAGAGTTCTATAAGGGTTTAATATCGAGAAGGAGTCTGATATGAAGAAATTACTTTTAGCCAGCTTGCTGGCTGTCATGAGTACCGCGGCGTTGGCAGCGGATGAACCGGTGAGCGATACGGTGAGCACAAGCGAGCCACTGTCGTTGAACACCCCGCTGGTCGGGGGTGTAACTGTCGCCGAAACCGTGGTGATCGGCGCGGCAGTTGTCGGTGCTGCAGTGGCCGCTTCAAACTCTGGGGGCAGTTCCAATGGCGGTACCTCTGGAACGGGCGGCACCACCGGTACTGGTGGTACTGGTGGTACTACTGGTACCAACTAATACCCCGCGAAGTGTGTTGTACAAGATCACTCAGAACTTTCTGGGTGATCTTGTTTTAGACTTGCCCTCGACTAGCGTAGTGCCATTATGATCCGTAGGTTTTCTGTTGTTATGCTGGCAAGTATCAGCTTGTCCGGCTGTATGTTTTCGCCTGGTCAACACATGGACACCAGTCAAATGGTGAGTGACGGCTCTCCGGAGAGTAGCCGTGTGGAACTTATTCCCATCACCCCTAAATTGATTGCCATGGATGCCGCCACACGCGTACGCGAATCTGTCCCCTCGGAGTTGTTGTCTTATACTTCGGGCGGTTATCGCGTGGGTGCCAACGACCTGTTGTTTATTACGGTCTGGGATCACCCGGAGTTGACGGCGCCTTCCGGGCCGCAACAGCAAATCGATGCCAACGGTCGCCTGGTTCGTCCGGACGGCACGCTGTTTTATCCCTACATCGGTAATGTTCCGGCGGCTGGTAAAACCATCGAAGAGTTGCGAGCTTTTATCGCCGAGCGCTTGTCGCAATTTGTCGAAAGCCCTCAGGTCGACGTCAGCGTATTGCGCTTCGCCAGCCAGACCGTGGTGATTTCCGGTGCGGTGATCAAAGCCGGCCAGCAGCCGATCACCACCACTCCGTTGAGTGTGGTGGAGGCCATTGGCGCGGCTGGTGTGGACCCGACAAATGCAGACCTGTCAGGCCTGACGCTGACCCGCGACGGGCGCGAGTACAAGCTGGATCTGGACACTCTCAATCGCCAGGACTCGCAACTGCAGGGCGTCTACCTGAAGGGTGGCGACCGACTGTACCTGCCTTATAACGATCTCAAGCGGATCTATGTCATGGGTGAGGTCAATCAGCCCCGCGCGCTGAGCTTCAAGAGCAAATCGATCAACCTGACCGATGCCTTGGGCACTGTGGGGGGCTTGAACCAGACCACCTCCAATGGCAACGCGGTGTACGTGATTCGCGGTGCGGACAACCTGGAAACCGAACCGGCCAAGGTATTCCAGCTCGATGCAGAATCGCCTTCCGCTTTAGTGCTGGCCACTCGTTTCGACTTGCAACCGCAAGACATCGTCTATGTCGGCCCGGCCGGCGTGACGCGCTGGAACCGTCTGATCACCCAGCTTCTGCCTACCGCCAGTGTCCTCGGTACCGGTGCCAGCTCGGTTAACGACCTCAGCGAAGCCAACAGCAGATAAGGCTCTATCCCGCCGTGAAAATTTTGCCTACCTGTGCCTGTCTGACGATGGCGCTCTTGCTGTGCGGGTGTAACCCGTTGATGAGGGTCTCCTGGGACACCCTCGAATCCTCCGTCACAGGACCTGCCTCCATCAACTTGACCCGCGCTCAGGTCGACGCCGTGCCGTATCCGCAGATCCTGGTCACCACCACCTCCAGCGAGGGGGTGATGGCCATGGCTCGCCGGCAGGGCGACCTGCAGTTCTGGGTCGCTTCTGGCAAGCAAGTACTGATGATGCGCGACGGTCTGGTGGTACGCACCGTGGGGCTGGGCGTTTCACTGGATGGCACTCGTTTCAATGATGAGTCGCCGTTCAAACGCGGCCTTCAGCATTTACCCAACGGCTATACCAGCACGCGCTGGATCGACATCTATGACGGCAACCGTATCGGTATCGCCGTCAACAGCCGTTTCAGCACCCACGACATCGAGACCATTCGCATTCTGGACAAGGATTACGCCTTGCTGCGCATCGACGAGCAGGTGGATGTACCCACCCTGAAATTTCGCGCCACCAACCGCTACTGGGTCGACCCCCAGGACGGTTTCATCCTGCGCAGCGAGCAGCACCTGACACCGCAGCTAATCCTGAAAATCATGCAGGTACGCCCTGATCGGGGGGCTGCCCGGTGAAGTGTTCGAACCTTGTGTTGCTGGGCTTGTTCTTGATGGGGCCGGGCGTGAGCCAGGCAGCCGTGACAGTCAGCGGTGATGTGCGCAGCCCCGGTCCCATCGACGTCAAACCCGGTGCACGTTTGATGGACGTCATTCGAGGCGCCCGACCCAACGCCGAAAGTTACTGGCTGGGTGCTGCGTGGCTGCACCGCTCGCTGGAGGATCAGCAAGCGCGTTTGAAGGCAGGCGTCCTGTTCGATCTGAAGCTTCTGCAACGGGGTGCCTTGCTGGATGGCAAGGGCACGCGAGCTAATTTGAGTGCGCGCCTGTATGAGCAGATCGAACGACTGCCGGTCACCGGGCGCCAGGTTGCAGTGCTCGACCCGATCGCCGTGGAAGTGGGCTTCGCCCGCAACGCGTTGCTGGATGATGGTGACCGTCTTGTTTATCCCGCGCGGCCGTCCACCGTGGAAATCCTCGGGGCAGTCGCGCAGCCCTGTCATGTGCCTTACCGCGCCCTGCAGGAAGTCCGTGCTTACGTGCGCGACTGCACCATTCTCGACGACGCCGAACGCGATTATCTGTGGCTGATCCAGCCCGACGGCCAGGTACGGCGCGTGGGTGTGGCGGCATGGAATCGCGAGGATGGCATCGTGGCTGCTCCTGGCAGCAGGATCCTGGTGCCGATCAGGAGCGATGACCTTGAGATGCCGACCCCAGAGCTCAATCAACAACTGGCCGAGTTTCTCGCCACTCAACCCTTGGCTGAGGTGGCCCCTTGAAGTGCCCGTTGACGTTACGTTTTGCTGCTGTATTGATCCTGCCCTGCGGAATGGTTCACGGTGAACCACGCTACACCCAGAATGATTTTGGTGGCGTCGGTCTATTACAAACGCCCACCGCGCGCATGGCCCCCGCGGGGGAGTTGAGCGCCACGGCCAGTCGTACCGATCCTTACACCCGCTATAGTTTTTCCCTGCAGCCGCTCGATTGGCTAGAAGGCTCGTTTCGTTACACCGCGATCACTAACCGCAGGTACGGCACCGAAGAGTTGAGCGGCGATCAGAGCTTCAAAGACAAGGCCATCGACATCAAGGCGCGGCTTTGGGAAGAAAGTCACTGGGCCCCGCAGGTCGCCGTCGGTGCTCGGGACATTGGCGGTACCGGGCTGTTTTCCAGCGAGTATTTCGTTGCCAACAAGCGTTATGGCGACCTGGATTTCAGCCTCGGCATTGCCTGGGGCTATCTGGGTAATCGAGGGGATTTCAGCAACCCGCTGGCGGTCTTCGGTAGCAAGTTCAACGACCGGCCAGAGAGCTCTGCGGTTGTCGCCAGGGCAGGGGACGTGAACACCAATGCTTACTTCAGGGGGCACCCTTCGTTGTTTGGCGGTATCGCCTATCAAACGCCGTGGGCACCGCTGAGCCTGAAGATCGAGTACGAGGGCAACGATTACAAGAATGAGCCGCTGGACAACTCGATCAAGCAAGACCTGCCGATCAACATCGGCGTGGTCTACAAGCTCGCGGACAGTGTCGATCTGAGTGCTGGCTGGGAGCGTGGCAATACGGCGATGTTCGGCATCACCCTGCACACCAATTTTGTCAGCCGTAAGGCGCCGGTCAAAACCTACGACCCTCCCGCCGAGCCGTTGCCGGCGCAGGAGCCGTCGACTCCGGCTGACCAGGTCAACTGGGCCGATGTCTCCAACCGGCTGCAGCAAAATGCCGGCTACAAGGTGAAACGCATCACCCAGCGCGGTTCGGAGTTGATGGTGTATGGCGAGCAGTCTCGCTATTTTTATCCGTCCAAAGCCGTCGGGCGAGCCAGCCGGATTCTCGATAACAGCGTCAATCAAGACATCGACTGGTTCACCCTGGTGAACCAGCGTTATGACATGTCCATCGAGGAAACCAGCGTGCCGCGCGAAACGTTCCGCGCGGTCGTGAACAATGACCAGCCGTTGAAGGATTTGCACCGTACGACCGAGGTCAATCCAGCGACTGCGCACCGGGAAACCACGCTCTACACCCAGGCGCTGGAACCGTTCAGTTACGGCCTCGGCCTGGGCTACAAACAGAACATCGGCGGACCCGATGGACTGCTCTATCAGTTCACCGCCGATGCCGACGCGGAGTACCGTTTCACCCGCAATACCTGGTGGAGCGGCTTGCTCAGTGCCAACCTGCTGAACAACTACGACAAGTTCACCTACGATGCGCCGAGCGGGCTGCCACGAGTGCGCACTGATCTGCGCCAATACATGACCACCTCCGATGTGATGATGCCGACGTTCCAGTTCAACCATGCGGTGCAGCTGGATCGGGATTTGTACGGCATGGCCTACGGCGGCTATCTGGAATCCATGTTCGCCGGCGTCGGCAGCGAAGTACTGTATCGACCCACGGGGAAACGCTGGTCGGTGGGCGCAGACCTGAACTTCGTGCGTCAGCGGGACTATGATCAGGGCTTTGGCCTGCGTGACTACAAGACCGTGACGGGCCATGTCACCAGCTATACTGAATTGCCCAATGACATGCTTGCAGCAGTCAGTGTCGGGCGTTATCTGGCGCGGGACTGGGGCACCACCGTGGACTTGTCGCGGGTGTTCAAGAACGGTGTGAAGTTTGGCGCCTGGGTCACTCTGACCAGCGCGTCGAAGGAGGAGTATGGTGAGGGCAGCTTCGACAAAGGGATCTATGTTTCCATCCCGTTCGACGAGTTGATGAGTACCTCCACCATGCGCCGGGCCAACATCGTCTGGGCGCCACTGACCCGCGATGGCGGTGCACGCCTGAGCCGAGCTTACTCGCTGCAAACCATGACCGACGGACGTGATAGCGACCTGTTCTACAACAACTTCGAGAAAATTACCGAATGATCACGTGGCTCAAAGGCCTGGTCGAGTTGCCGTTCTGGCTCCGGGGCCTGGTCTTTGCCTCGGTGACCGTGATTCTGCTGTTCGCGGGTTTGCGCGCTCAGCCGATCCCGGAGCTGTTCGTCGAAGAGGACAAGCTCCATCACTGGATCGGCTTTCTGGTATTTGCGTGCAGCTGCCGCCTGGCCTTTCCCAATGTGAAATTTCGCTGGATCGCCGTGGGGTGTTTGCTCACCGGCGTACTCATCGAGGCCGCGCAAGGTTTGATGCCGCTACGCACGGCTTCGCCCTACGACATGCTGGCAAATACTGTCGGCGTGTTGATGGGGTTATTGATTTCCAGGTACTGGGTGCGCTGAAAAGGCGCGAAGTACCAAGCAGTCTGCCCGGCATGTTGCAACCGTAGATCCTCTCTCTATCCCCTCCAGCAACACCTCTCTTGCCGATGACGCGAGTACGGTCGACTCGCTCGACCTGCTCGACGCATTGAGCATCCATCCCCACTCATGTCAGTCAGCCAAGTCGCAAATCTGTAGCAGCTGCCGAAGGTTGCGTTCGGCTGCGTAGCAGTCGCAAAATCAGAACTTGCGGTGCGTCGGGTAGACCTCGTCAGCCGGACGACTCACGCCTGCTACGCAGCCGAACGCAGCCTTCGGCAGGCCGTTCAATTGGGATCAACATGGGATGGGATATGAGGCGGTGGGGCGGGGGTGTTAGGGGTAGTCAGAAACCTGACTACCCCAGGCTACAACCTTGTCAGCAATACGCTGAAGAATAGAAGGGATGAACGTCGCAGCAGTTAATAGATGTCCTTGGAAAAGAGCGTAAAGGGAGTCTTGATCAGGATCTTGATATCAAGCCACAACGACCAATTGTTGATGTAGTTGAGGTCGATCTCCACACGCTTCTGCATCTTGTCGAGGGTCTCGGTTTCGCCACGGCAGCCGCTGATCTGGGCCAGCCCGGTGATGCCCGGTTTGATTCGATGGCGGGCCATGTAAGCCTGAATTTTTCCGGTGTAGTAGTCGTTATGGGCGATCGCATGGGGCCGCGGCCCGACCAGCGCCATATGGCCTTGCAGCACGTTGAAGAACTGCGGCAGTTCATCGATGGAGGTGCGTCGTATGAAACGGCCGACCGAAGTAATGCGCGGGTCTTCACGACCGGCCTGGCGTACCTGATGGTCGTCGTGCAGGCGCATGGAGCGGAACTTCCAGACTTTGATGATCTTGCCGTTCCAGCCATGGCGCTCTTGTTTGAAGATAATCGGGCCCGGCGAGGAGATCTTCACCGCGACGGCGATCACCAGAAGCAGCGGACTGAAGCCGATCAGCGCCAGGGCGGCGAGGCTGCGGTCGAGCAGGGTCTTGCTCAGCGCCGCTGTCGGGTAACTGGTCAACGGGCTTTCATTGAGGTGGATGGCGGGCTGGCCATCCAGTTCGCTGACGGAGTGATTGAGCAGCGTCATGCTGCCCAGGTCGGGAACCCAGACCACATCGACATTGGAGTCGAGAAGGTCGATGTACAGCGCTTCAACCTGTTTGGCTTCGCTCAAGGGCAGTGCGATGTACAACCGCCGGACATCGTGCACCCGGATCAGCTCACGCAGTTCCTGCAACTGACCCACGATTCTGTGGGCATTGACGTTGGTAGACAACTCGTTGGGTTTTGAGCTGATCAGGCCGACCAGCGGTGGAAACTCGGTTTTGGCCAGTTTGTCCGCCAGATTCACCGCCAGTTGGTCGGTGCCGATAATCAGGGTGTTGTTTTGGCTGTGCAATTGCCGATGGTAGTGCCTGGAAAAGCTGTGCAAAGGCAGGTACAGCAAGGCCTGTACGCAATAACCGGCCATAGCCCATACCAGGATGATCTCCCGGGAGAACAATTCGCTGGTTTTGCTGATAAAACCGATGCTGGTCAGTCCGGTCAGCGTCAGCAGCCACCCCAGTAGCAGTCGACCCAGGCCGCTGAGGTAGCCATGCTGCTTGTGATAAACCAGCAGCAGGGAGTAGGAGGGGACCGAACCCAGGAGAGTAAGCACCGCTAACACACGATAATGGGCCTCTATTTCTCCTGTCTGATAGAGCGCAAGAGCAAATAACAGCGCGTTGACCGAAGTGATGGCAATTATCCATTGCCCCCAGAAAGTCAGTCCTTTGGATATGCTATTTCGATTAATACGATTATGTACCATCGCGGTGTCCCTCGGGCATGCGCCACGTTGTGTATCAGTCGACGGTTAATAAATGGCAGCCACGCACAAAGGCTGAGCGAACGCGGTTCAGTCAGAAGTTATTTTTATTATTAGAAGGGAATAACGCGGGCTTATGGCTGGCCATCCTGGCGTTGTTTTCAAGTCAGCTGATACGGTTGTCTCAGTGCCAGGTTTTTATACTAGTACTTAAATCTCCATGTGTGTCTGACGAATTATAACGGCCACTCTTTCAGAGGGTTTGTTATAAAAGGTCGTGCTCTTTTGTTAGGAGGGTATCGCTCAATCGTCTATATAATTGCAGGATTCGATAAACGTTTGTCGGGTAGGTGAGGGGTGAAACGAAGTGGGCGCCATGGGAGAGTTTATGGCGACAGTCAGGATATGCAGTGCAAGGAGGCAGGTGGTGGGTGTGTGTATCAAGTGGAGTGGAGAATCGCGTTTATTGTTATTATTTTTGCGAATTCTCGCTCAGTAAGCGACTCTTATCCTCTGTGCCAGGCAGTAGCCACGGTTTCTAACCGAGCGGACCAGCCGTTCTCCATTGGCTGCCGTCTTGAACTTTTTCTGCAATCGGCTCAGGCACATTTCAAGACCGCTATATTGTTCCGGGTCTTTGTCGATGCGTAGAATAAGATCGTTTTTGCTGAGTACCCGTCGATCGCTGAGGACCAGTTGGGTGAGCATTAGCGATTCGGTACCGGTCAATGGGATAGTGATATCTTCTTTGACCAATGTTCGATCGTCAGCATTGAACCACCAGATATCAGGGTTGCCCTGGGACTCTTTAACCCGACTGACTGCCGAGATGAACTCTTCGTCGGCCACCGGTTTCTTGAGAAAGCCATCAACACCGAAGTGCGAAAAGTGATGGAGTTCCGAAGGTTCAGAGTTAGGCGTTATGAGGATGATTTCCGCATCTTTTTGATTTTTACGAATGAAACTGACATCGCTCAGCGATATGTCCGCCTGGTCGAGCAGGATGTGCGTGAATCGACTCTTTCGGATGCGTTCGCTGCTGAGTTTACCTGACTCGATTTCAAAAGATAAATACAGGCGTTGTGCGAGAAGCGATTCTATTGCTTGTCGTGCCAGTTGGTCTCGGGTGAAAATCAGAAAGCTGTTATTCGGCGTATTCACAATAAGGTTCCTTCCTAGTCTGGTGAAGTTTTCAAAACTTAAATAAGCTCGGTGGGTGAGTAGTACCTCCCCTGGAAAAAGTCGAAGGGCATGCTGCGAGCCAGTGTGTGTAGTGCTTTGTGCTCCACGCGGTCCGCCACGAATTTGATCTTGCTGTCATGGATCATGCCGCTCAGGCAGTCGTAAGACCTGTTGAAAAAATCCTGGCTGTTTTCGACCATGATGTCGAAATTGGATTTGGTCAGGTCCACTTTTATGTAATCGAAGAGGGCCAGGCTGATCAGTTTTTCGGTGCTGTCGTCGCTTAAATCATAGCCATCGAAAGCGATCTCGATCCCATTATCTTTTAATAGGTGAATGTGATTGATAATAGTTCTTTTTTCTTTCAGGTTGAACGACAGGAACGAGCTGCTGTTAATGCTGGGGATTAGCTGTTGCTCATGCTTTTTGAGTATCGCTTGAGCCTCATTCATTTCCTTGATAAGCGCTTTATCCAATAAAGCAGATTGATTCATGGTCACGAACAGTTTGTTTGGCGTCGGTGTGGAACGGGAAGGCGTCGCCTCAATCTGTGAGAGGGCATTCAATTGGATCCGTGTCAGGACTTCGTAATAAGTCGCCAGTGGATGATCGGAATGCAGTTGTTGATACCCCTTGTTCAGAGGTGTCTCCTGTTTGGTCGCCTTGGCATAGATTTCGCTGCCGAACAGTTCATCGTTTCGTTTCAGAATCGATTGCCTGAAGAATACCAGTGCGAAATTTTCGTGCACGATAGCTTGCCTGCTGGGCTCCATTACCTAGTCCTTTAAGAGTGAAAGTTTGTTTGATTGACTGAGACGACCCCTCGAAGCAGTCGATAACCATAACCACGAACACTGTGAATGATGTTAATGCCAAAGTGTTTTTTGATTTTATTTCGAAGCCGGCTTATGGACTTCTCCAGGACACGTGAGTCGTAGAGTTTTATATTCAAGCCCATGGATTCGGCCATGCAGTCGTGGTGCAGGATATTGCCTTCTGCGTTAATAAGCGCATCCAGGGCTTTCATTTCCTGATAGGCCAGATCCAGTTTGTATTCGTTGTTGTATAAGTGCAGGCATGTTTGGTCCAGGGTCAACTTGACACTGGTCTGCCATTCAGGGGTTTCGAGCAACTCTGAGAGTAACCTGGCTTTTTCATCCTGATCGTTAGGTACATTGATGCAGTGATCGGCTCCGGCCAGGTAGCATTCAATTTTAGTTTGCGGAGAGCGATAGTTGATTGCAACGATAATGGACAGTTCTGTCGGATTCGTACGTAACTTCTTGATCAGCGCCAGGCAGTCATTAAGTATGGAGGAGCTTTCAATATCGATCAGTACGGTATCGAGTGTTTGCGTTTCGATATCCAGACTTGCCGGGTTTGGATAATCTAATGTATAAACATGTGTGAGATTGGGTACAAATAATTGTCGAAGTTTCTCTGTCGAGCGCCAAGTGCGCCCAATAGCGAGAATACCTCTCTGGCTATTTTCGGTTTTGCTCTCAGTACTCATCATGTAAATTACTCATATGTGCTGGCGTTGCAATCTTAATACACAAAATACTGACGTTATCTGACTTTTTATAACATTTCCCGTCGTGAACACACGTCACTCCATCCTCGGTAGTTTTAGCTGATTCAATGACATAGGCAAATGCTGAGGCTTAAGCCCATTTGATTTGTGATATCGGGCTTAGTTGGTACGCCCCTGTCAGTCGGACTAGGCTCTTTAGGTTGACTTTTCTATAAGCAATACAGATGCGATGGCTAATTGCCCATCTGGCTGCAGAACGAAGCACAACTGATGAAGCCTTGCGTATGAACTGTGCGGGTGTCCGCTTTTTCGAAAATTGGAGTTGATTTATAAGGATATTCCACGGTGTTCTAGGGGGATGTAGGTGCACGTTGGGGAGGCGATCAGTACAACGATCGCCTCTTTTTAGGGCGAATGAGAGGGAGGCTATATTAATTGAGTCTTTTTGCATTATATTGGTAATATTTTGGTCAGGGGGGAATTTGTGGATGTGTAGTTATTCTGTTTGGCTATTGAAAAAAAATCCCCAAAGTTGATATTAAAGCGCCAGTAAATTTTATGTACTAACCAGAGGGTAGCCCGGTCACTGATCCTTTTCGCAATTAACCATCCACGCCACACCAAACCGATCGACCAGCATCCCGAAACGTGCCGCCCAGAACGTCGCCTCCAGCGGCATTTGAATACTGCCGCCTTCCGCCAATGCAGCAAACACCCGCTCAGCCTCCGCCACACTGTCGACATTCAATGAAACCGAACAACCGCTCATTTTGGTGGTGGGGCGATCAGGTGTGGTGTCCGACCCCATGATTGCCTGGTCTGCGACCAGCAGGCGCGTATGAATGATCAGGTTATGACAGTCCGTTGGAACATGGTCGCGGGCCGGAGTTTCGCCGAAGGTCATCATTACTTCTATCTGGCCTGGCAGGCTTTTGGCGTAGAACGTGAAAGCGGCCTTGCAGTCGCCGTTGAAGATCAGGTAGGGATTGATTTTCATGTTTTTGCTCCCGGTTATGGAGAGGGCACATCAGCTGGACGTTCAGGTTCGTCCTCGAATCTCGATGGGCATTGACTCCCCATATCAAAGCGCTAAAACGTAGCGAGTGAGGGTGTTTTTTTAGATGTTTTTACGATGGGCGTGGCCAGCCTTATCGCATCCTGTCCCCGTAGAGCGGATGGCTCATTCCACGTACTGTAGAACCTGCCGCGCTCCTCCGACATCCGCCACCGAGTCCATCACCCTATGTCTGTCCTGACCCGTTTTGCCTCTTTGCTCGACCAGGCGAGACGTGCCTTGTTGCTGGTCTGGGGAACGTCCCGTGGGCTGTTTCTGGGGTTGGTAGTGGCGACCCTGATTGCCGGTGTATTGCCGGCGCTGGCGGCCTGGCTGGGGCAGCGGATTGTCGACGCCGTAGTCACCGCCATGCAGTTGCACACACAGCAAGGCAGTGCGCCGTTATGGCCGGTTGTGCGGTATGTGCTGTTTGAAGCGGGCGTGCTCGCCTTGCTGTCCGGGACACAGCGCGCACTGTCGGTTCAGCAATCGCTATTGCGGGTGCAGTTGGGGCAGAAGGTCAACACGATGATTCTGGAGAAGGCCCAGACGTTATCGTTGGTGCAGTTCGAGAATTCCGAGTTCTACGACAAGCTGGTACGGGTGCGGCGCGAGGCATCGACCCGGCCGCTGGCGCTGGTGATGAAGTCGCTGGGGCTGATCCAGAACCTGATCGTGTTGATCAGCTTCGGTGTCTTGCTGGTGCATTTTTCGCCGTGGGCGCTGGTGCTGCTGGTAGTTGGGGCGTTGCCGGTGTTCTTTGCCGAAGCGCACTTTTCCGGGGATGCCTTTCGCCTGTTCACGCGCCGGGCGCCGGAGAGTCGGCAGCAGAATTACATCGAAACGCTGCTCTCCCATGAGGGCTACATCAAAGAGGTGAAGCTGTTCGGCTTCGCGCCCCTGTTGTTGCAGCGTTATCGGGACACGTTTGCTCGTCTCTATGCCGAAGACCGGCGCCTGACATTGCGTCGCGATGGCTGGGGTTTTGTTCTGGGGCTGCTCGGCACCGCTGCGTTTTATCTGGCCTATGCCTGGGTCGTGGTCGATACCGTTCACGGCAATATCACCCTCGGGCAAATGACCATGTACCTGGTGCTGTTCAAGCAAGGGCAGGCCGCCGTGAGCAGCAGCTTGAGCGCGATCAGTGGTCTCTACGAGGATGGCCTTTACCTGTCGAGCCTCTACGAGTATTTGGCCGAACCGGTTATTGCCGATAGCGCAAGCCTTACCGTGGGCGCGGTGCCCGGCGATGGTTTGCGTTTCGAGAACGTTGGTTTCCGTTATCCGGGGGCGAGCCGCGACGCTTTGCAGGGCATCGATCTGCACCTGCTGCCGGGCCGCAGCGTCGCCCTGGTAGGGGAAAACGGGTCAGGCAAAACCACGCTGATCAAGTTGCTGACTCGGCTGTATCGTCCCGATCAGGGCCGTATTTTGCTGGACGGCAGCGATTTGCAGTCTTGGGATGAAGAGGCGCTGAGACGACGCATCGGCGTGATCTTCCAGGACTACATTCGCTACCAGTTCTCCGTGGGCGAGAACATTGGCGTGGGCGATACGTTGGCGTTCAACGATGAAATGCGTTGGCAGCAAGCGGCCGCCGAGGGCATGGCCGCGCCCTTCATCGAGCGCCTGGATCGCGGTTACGCCACGCAATTAGGGCGGTGGTTTGCCGGTGGGCAGGAATTGTCCGGTGGGCAATGGCAAAAAATCGCCTTGTCTCGCGCTTACATGCGCCGTGACGCCGATATCCTGATCCTGGATGAGCCAACCTCGGCCCTGGATCCGGCGGCGGAAGCGGCGGTGTTCGAGCATTTCAGTCAACACACCGAAGGCCGCATGACGTTGCTGATTTCTCACCGCTTCTCCAGTGTGCGCAATGCCGACCACATCATCGTGCTGGATCAGGGTTCGATCCTTGAGCGAGGTGATCACGACAGCCTGGTCGCGGCGGGTGGGCGTTATGCGCAGTTGTTCAACGTGCAGGCTCGTGGCTATCGGTAACGCCTTAATCCCCTGTGGGAGCGGGCTTGCTCGCGAAGGCGTCGAGTCAGCCAACATTAATGTTGAATGACACACCGCTTTCGCGAGCAAGCCCGCTCCCACAGGATTTAGAGGTCATGGCATTTCCGGCAACTCTTGCGGCCGCAAATCGAACACCAGTACCTCGGCATCAACACCGTTGCTCAAGGTCAGCACTTGCTCCTCACGCACCCGCACACCATCACCTTCCTGCAACTGCACACCGTTCAACTCGACACTGCCACGCGCCACATGCACATAGGCGTAGCGATTGGTGGCCAGTTCCAGCGTGGCGCTTTCCTGGCCGTCGATCAGGCCTGCATACACTCGCGCATCCTGCCGAACTTTCAGCGAACCATTGGCCCCGTCGGGGGAGATGATCAGCTGCAAGCGGCCGCGTTTTTTCTGCGTGCTGAAGTGCTCTTGCTGGTAACGCGGTTTGGCGCCGCTAACCTCAGGCACGATCCAGATTTGCAGGAAGTGCACCGGTTTGTTCGTCGAATGGTTGAACTCGCTGTGAGCCACGCCGCTGCCGGCGCTCATCAATTGCACGTCACCGGGACGGATCACCGAACCGGTGCCCAAGGTGTCCTTGTGTTCCAAAGCACCTTCGAGCACATAGGAAAAAATCTCCATGTCGCGGTGAGGGTGCTGGCCAAACCCCTTGCCGGCGGCCACGCGGTCGTCGTTGATCACCAGCAGGTCGGAAAAACCCTGCTCCCGCGGGTTGCGGTAATTGGCGAAGGAGAAGGTGTGAAATGACTTCAGCCAACCGTGATTGGCCGCGCCGCGATCCGAAGCTTTACGAAGGGTCAGCATGATGAAATCTCCTGTCAGGACGTGAATTCGTCCGAGTGAGGAGAAGGTTAATATTTACCGTTTGGTGCAATAAGTAGATGAAAATTGAAATACTGTCTCTTTTAAGTTGACAGTTATTTGCGCGGATTCACGTATCCTTGTTGTTACACTTGGCCATAATGCCGGGCGCTCCCACAAGGGGTTTGTGTTCGGCGCAATGGTATTAAACAGTTCTCTTTTAGTGACCTTGAACCCATGAAAACCGTGGCAATGGTGCTGTTCCCCGACTTTCTTCTGCTCGACATGGCTGGTCCCATGGAAGTGTTTTCCATCGCCAATCGTTATCTGGCACCGGGCGATCGTTACGAACTGTCGACCATCGGCACCGAGTCGGGTGCGCTGCGAGCCTCAAACGGCGTCAACGTCCAGGCCGATTTGCACATCGATCAGGCGAACGAACGTTATGACTTGTTGCTGGTGCCAGGCGGGCCGGGAGCCTACAACGAAAAACATCCACCGCTGCTCGACTGGCTTCAGGGCGCCGTCAACCGCGCAAACTGTTATGGGTCGATCTGCACCGGCGCCTTCATCCTCGGGCATGCCGGGTTGCTGGATGGTTATCGCGTGACCACTCACTGGCATTACACCGAGCGTCTGATCAAAGGCTTCCCCAAGGCCACCGTCGAGACCGATCAGATTTACGTGCAGGATCGCAATCTCATCACCTCCGGCGGTGTCACCGCTGGCATCGACCTGGCGCTCGCGGTGGTTGCCCAAGACCATGGCAAGAAAGTCGCCCAGGATGTCGCTAAGGTGTTGCTGGTGGTGATGAAGCGCCAGGGCGGGCAGGCGCAGTTCAGTCCGTTGATGGCGGCGGTCGCGCCCCATGAAACGCCGATCACCCGGGTGCAGAACCATGTGCTCGAACACCTCGATGAAGCATTCAGCATCGAACGCATGGCCAGTCTGGTGAACATGAGTGCGCGGCACTTCGCCCGGGTTTTCGCCCGGGAAGTGAACATGACGCCGATGGAATTTCTGCAAAGCGCGCGCATCGACTGCGCCAGGAATCTGCTGGAAACCAGCGACCTGCCGCTCAAGACCGTGGCCTATAAAAGTGGCTTTGGCAGCGTGCGGCATATGCGTTTTCTGTTCAGTGAAAAGCTCGGCCTGACCCCCACTCAATACCGCGAACAATTCAGTTAGGGGGCGTTGTCCGTCACGCGCACCGTGATGGCCGTGACGCTCCTCCCGTGGTCGTTGTACCGACACCCATGCCTGCCAAGATACCCCTGAACTCTTTGCCATGGAGGTGCGGGAACCTGGATGGATGGGCGCGATGGATTTTGCGGTACCTTGAGCCGGGCCAGGTTTTCAGCGCATGAACGTGCATGAATAGCCTCAGAAATATAAATAGCGATGCGGTGCTGCGGTTCGGGCCCTACGCGTTTCACCTGCGTCAGCGATTGATCCTGGAGGTTGATCGCCCGCTGCGCATGGGCGGACGAGCCCTGGATATTTTGCAGGTTTTGGTCGAACGCGCCGGCTCAGTGGTGAGCAAGGATGCCCTGATTGCCCTCGTCTGGCCGACCTCGGTGGTCGAGGAAATCAACCTGCGCGTGCACATCGCCGCCCTGCGCCGGGCACTTGGCGATGGCCAGAACGGGCAGCGTTACATCGTCAATATTCCCCAGCGCGGCTACAGCTTCATCGCTCCGGTGCAACGCGACGGGACAGGCACGCCGGTGCCGGTCGAGACTGTGCACAAGCCTCAGCACAACCTGCCTGCGCGGCTCACACCGGTGACCGGTCGCGACTCGATCGTCGGCAGTGTGGTCCGGCAGTTGCCGGTTCGACGTCTCATGACCCTGATTGGTCCCACCGGCATTGGCAAAACTACCGTGGCGTTGCGCGTGGCCGAGCTGCTGTTGCAGCACTATCACGACGGCGTCTGGATGATTGATCTGGCGGCCATCGATGACCCGGCGCAACTCGTCGAGCATATGTCGCGCACGCTGGAACTGGACGTCGGCGGGGGTGCGCTGGAGCAACGGCATGCCTTGGTGGTGCTCGACAATTGCGATCACCTGCTCGAAAGCAGTCGGGCAGTGGTGGACAATCTGCTGGCCTCGGCGCCACGGCTGTCGATCCTCGCCACCAGCCGCGAACCCCTGCGAGCGGTGGGAGAAACGCTGCTGCATATACCGGCCCTGGCGGTGCCGCCGGCCTCAGCGATATACAGCGTGGCCGAGGCTATGGATTATTCGGCGGTGCAGCTGTTGGTCAGCCGCGCCCGAGCCCGTCAGCAAGGGTTTGCCCTGCGCCAACAGGACCTCAAGGCAGTGCGCGAAATCTGTCGGCGCCTGGATGGCCTGCCCCTGGCCATTGAACTGGCGGCGGCGCAGATCGATGCGTTGGCGCTGGTGGGTTTGCAAGCGCAACTCGGCAACTGTTTGCAGTTGTTGACTCAAGGCCGGCGCACCGCTCTGCCACGGCATCAGAGTCTGAAAGCTGCCTTGGACTGGAGCTATGAACAGCTGAGCCCGTTGGAGCAAACCGTGTTGCAGCGGCTGGCGGTGTTCAAAATGGCGTTCACGCTGGACGCGGCGATTGGCGTGATCAGTTGCGCGGTGCTGCGGCCCACTTGCCTGGTCGAAATCGTAGAGCGGCTGGTGAGCAAATCACTGCTGTCGGTGGAGCAGGGCCACGGAGTGATCCGTTACCGTCTCCTCAACACCACCCGCATCTACGCCTTGGAGAAACTCGAACACAGCGGTCATTTGCATGCCTTTGAACTGCGTTATACCCGCTATATCAGCCGGGCAGGTGTCGCTGCAACTCGTCGAGTAGCCGACGGACTTTCGTCAGGTCCGGCGTGGCAAAGCCTTCGGTGAAACGCTGGTAAATCGGTGCGAGCAACTCATGGGCCTGTCGGAAGCGGCCCTGACGCTGCCACAGCTGGGCCAATGAGGTGGCACTACGCAGTTCCCAGGCCAGCGCTCCCTGGGTCTTTGCCACGGCTAAAGCTTTGAGCAGCACCGTCTCAGCCTCACTGACCCCGGTCGGGGAATCCTCGGTCAGCAACGTGTCGGCCCGGGCTCGCAGAATTTCCGCGGTGCTCCAGCCCGCCGTGCCGTTTTCGACCCGTTCCAGCAACGCGTGATTGATGAAACGGCTGTCCAGCGTGACCATGATTTCCTTGATCAATCCGGTGTTTGGTAGCGGGGGCAAGGGCCCATCGACAGCGTTAATTACCTGCGCGTAATGTTTGGCCCAAGTGTAGAACAGCAGCACTGAGTGTTTCTGTGCCTGCTCAAGCAGCAGGCCCACGAGTTCGCGAGCGACCGAGGTGTCGCCGTTGTAGTGGGCAATCAGGCAACCGGACAGTGCCAGGGTGTAGCAGATGGACGTGCCGTGATCGATCTGGATCGCAATATCGAGCGCCTGCCGCGCGGTTCGCCAGGCTTTTTCCGGGTGCCCTTGCAGCCAGAGGATACGCGCCAGAATCGTCAGGGCCGCAACGCTCTGGTCGTACTGCACGCCAAAGCCGTGGGTAAAGCGGTTGAGGTGACCGCTCTGGGCCAGGCGCTGAATGACCTGCTCGGCATTCTCCCGCGCCAGTGCCTGATCCCCGGCAAAGTGCTGAGCCAGGACCCGCAAGCGGTGAGTACTGAGGGACAATACCGCATCGCCGTGCAGGCCCAGTCGATCGAATTGTCGGCTTTGTTCCAGGGCCATTTGATAGTTGCCGCAACTGAGGTTGACCGCCATGTGTCCCGAGACAGCTCTGAGCTGACCCACCGCATCGTTGCACTGTTCGGCCAGATGTTTGGCGCTGACGAACGCTTCGATAGTCTCAGCAGTGCCGCCCTGAGTGTGGTAGCAAGAGCTGCCGAGGGCGAGTTTCAAGGTCATTTGCAAGCGCGGGCAGGGCTGATGCGTCGCTTCAAGCAATGCCAACGCTTTGCGCACATACACGCCGTGCTCCTTGAGCAGCGACAGTTCCTGCCAGAGCGGTGTCGAGGTCGCGGCGAGACGGATCGCCAACGCCTGCGGCCCTTGAGTATTCAACCCCCAATCGAGCGCAGCACGAATGTCTTCCAGGCTGCGAGCGTAACGCTCAGTCCAGCGATCGCTTGAGATCTGCTCCCAGTCGTTCTGGGCTTGCTGCATCAACGCGAGGCAGCGCTCGGCGTGGCGCTCGCGGGTGTCCGGCAGCTCTTGGGCCTGGGCGAGTTTTTCCAGTGCATAGCCGCGCGTGGTGTCGAGCAAACGGTAGAACACCTCTTCATCGCCGACTTCGACATTCAATAACGACTTGGCGACCAACTGGGTGATCGAGGCGAACACCATGCAGGGCTCGATGTGTTCACCGACGATCACGGCGGCCGCCGACTCCAGGGTGAAGCCGCCCCGGAACATAGCCAGTCGACGCAGGCAGGTTTGCTCGCAGGCGTTGAGCAGCTCGAAGCTCCAGTCCAGCGTCGCGCGCAGGGTCTGATGGCGGCCCAAAGTTGTCTGGCAGCCTTGGGTGAGCAGGCGAAAACTTCCTTGCAGTTGTGACAGCAACCCACTCAAACCCAGGCTGCCCACTTGCGCTGCCGCCAGTTCAATAGCCAACGGTATACCGTCCAGACGCCGACAGATTTCAATTGCCAGCGGCAGTTCGACTTCGCTCAGTTCGAAGTTGTCGTGGCTGGCCATCGCCCGCTCGACAAACAACTGCAGTGCCGAAAACGTCAGGGCCTGAGCGCGGTCAAGCACGGCGATGGGCGGCGGGCAGTCCAGCGATTCCAGGCGCTGCACGAACTCGCCTTCGGCCCGCAGGCTCTCGCGGCTGGTGGCCAGAATGTGCACGTGGGGCGCCGCGCGCAGGATGCTTTCGCTGAGTAACGCAATGGCGTCGATCAGGTGTTCGCAATTGTCGATGACCAGCAGCATTTGCCGTTCGCGCAGGAACGTGGCGAGACCACTCATGGGTTCGGCGTCGTGCAAGGACAAATCCAGCAGCGTTGCCAAGTGCGTGGTGATCATCAAAGGGTCGTTGATCGGTGCCAGGTCCAGCAGGCGAATGCCGTCTCGGTAGCGGTCGATCAATTGTTCGGCAACGCGCAGTGCCACCGTGGTCTTGCCGATTCCTCCGGGGCCCACGAGAGTGATGAAACGCTGCCGCGCCAGTTGTGTCACCAGGCTGTCGACCAGAGCCTGACGACCGATCATGCGGGTCCGACGGACTGGCAGGTTATGCCGGCTCGGTTCGTTCCCGTCGTTTTTCGGGCTTTGCTCGACTTGCTCCACAGAGAACGGCGCGACAAAACTGTACCCGCGTTGGGCGACGGTGATGATGTAGCGCTGGCCGGCCTGACCGTCGCCGAGGGCTTTGCGCAGCGCCGCCATGTGCACTCGCAGGTTGATGTCTTCCACCACGCTTTTGGGCCAGACCCGAGCGATCAGCTGCTGTTTGCTCACCACATGCCCGGCGTGTTCCAGCAGGATCAACAGAATGTCCATGGCGCGCCGACTCAGGCGCACGGGCTGATCGGCCTCCATTACCAGGCGTTGTCCGGGGTAGATCCGGTAAGGGCCGAAATGGATGGCCTGTTCGGGAGAAAGGGTCAACGGGTCACTCCTGCTTGCATCCGTCTATCACGCGGTATCCGGGCATATTCCTCAGGTTTTTTCGGCAGCGCAACGCAGCGTCGAGCACCTGGTGGCAGTGCGTATCGGTCACTGTGTTCAAGTCAGCCCTGGTCGGTCCCGTATTTATTGGGCGCGATGCCGCTAAAGGCGCCGCGGGGTCCATTGGCGCACCATTAAAAATTAACAACGTTTAACTCGTCGTGTGTCCGGTCTACGCTCAAAAATCCATCCCTTCAAGTTCAACCGAAAGCACCGACCTTCTTGCAACAAAAAGCGTGCCGAAAAAAGGATGAACACTTCTGGAGGAGCCGGAATGAGCAATGTGGTGGTGGTCTATCACAGTGGCTACGGGCATACCCGGGTCATGGCCGAAGCCGTGGGCCAGGGTGTGGAACGGCACCTGGGCAGCACCTGTCGGCTGATTCCGGTCGAGGAAGTGGATGAGCACTGGGAACGTTTGCACCGTGCCGATGCAATCATCTTTGGCGCCCCGACTTACATGGGCAGTGCCTCGGCGGCCTTCAAGGGTTTCATGGAAGCCACCGCATCGTTCTACCTGGCCCAGCCCTGGCGCGACAAACTCGCTGCCGGGTTTACCAATTCCGGCTGCCTGTGCGGCGACAAGCTCAACACCTTGCTGCAGATGACAGTGTTCGCCGCCCAGCACTCGATGATCTGGGTCGGCCTCGACCTGCTGCCGGCGCGCAGCAGCATCGGCCTGTTCGATGGGCAGTTGAATCGGCTCGGCAGTTCGCTGGGGGCCATGGCGCAGTCGAACGTTGAACAATCCCCCGACCTTGCCCCACCGCCCGAAGACCGCCGCACCGCCGCGCATTTGGGCGAGCGGGTGGCACGCCTGGCCGAACGAATGGCCCGCCCCCCTTATTAACCGCCGCAAAATCCATGCATGAGGAGACATCACCATGAGTACCTTTACCACCCGAGACGGCACCGAGATTTACTACAAGGACTGGGGCACCGGTCAGCCGATCGTCTTCAGCCACGGTTGGCCATTGAACGCCGACAGCTGGGAGTCGCAGATGATGTTTCTGGCTTCCAAAGGCTACCGGGTCATTGCCCATGACCGCCGTGGTCACGGTCGTTCGAGCCAGCCATGGTTCGGCAATGAAATGGACACTTACGCCGATGACCTGGCGCAGCTGATCGAGCATCTTGATCTGCAGGACGCCGTGCTGTTCGGTTTCTCCACCGGCGGTGGCGAAGTGGCACGTTACATCGGTCGTCACGGCACCGGTCGCGTGGCCAAGGCCGGGCTGATTTCCTCGGTGCCGCCGCAGATGCTCAAGACCGAAGCCAACCCCGGCGGCCTGCCGATGGACGTGTTCGACGGTATTCGTCAGGCGTCCCTGGTCGATCGTTCGCAGCTGTACAAGGATCTGGCCAGCGGTCCGTTCTTCGGCTTCAATCGCCCGGGTGCCAAGCCGTCCCAAGGCATGATCGACTGGTTCTGGCTGCAGGGCATGATGTCCGGCCACAAGAACGCGTATGACTGCATCAAGGCGTTCTCGGAAACCGACTTCACCGAAGACCTGAAGAAGTTCGACGTGCCGACCCTGGTGGTGCATGGCGACGACGACCAGGTCGTGCCGATCGAAGCCGCCGGCATCGCGGCGGCGAAACTGGTCAAGGGCTCGACATTGAAGGTCTACCCGGGAGCCCCTCACGGCCTGACCGATACCCACAAGGATCAACTCAACGAAGATCTGCTGGCGTTCATCAAGGGCTGATCAAGATCAAAAGATCGCAGGCTGCGCCAGCTCCTACAGGGTTATGTTGATATCCGTGGGCGCTGGCGAAGGCGGCGATCTTTTGTTGTTGAGGGAGGGAAGGGCACGCATGTTCCGGCAACGCCAGGCAAACGGTGTGATGCCTTCGCTGCGGGTGAAGATATGGGAAAAATGTGCCTGATCGCAGAAGCCGCATTCCAGGCTGATTTGCGTCAGGGTCAGGTCGGTGTTCTGAATCAACTGCTTGGCCCGGGCGATACGTTGCTGACGAATCCAGTCCTGCGGCGAAAGGCCGGTGCTGCACTTGAACGCGCGGGAAAAATGACTGCGTGACAGGGCGCAGGCCCGTGCCAGTTCGGTCACTTCCAGGGGGTCGCCGAGGTGGTCGAGGATCAGTTGCTTGACCAGGGTTTCGCGCCAGGGACTCAGGCCGCCCGTGGCTTTTTTTCGTGTTTCAGTGGCATACGCACTGATCGCGGTTTGCTGAAAGTGAGCCATGGCCAATATCCGTGTCGGTGGGCGCGCGCGGGTGCAGCTGCACGGTGGGTCAGCACGTTCCCTTTTAAAAAAGACAGGTCTGCGCAGAGGGCTTCATTCTTGGTCGCGCAGTGTTTGGCTTGCGAGTTAAACGTTGTTAATTCCGCGGTCCGGCCAAGAGTGAAAATGCGCCAACTGAGCACATCGCTGCAATTCGCACCGACGCACGGTCATGCAAGATTGACGACGTGTGGCGGCCTGGGCAGGGCCGCTTTTTCTGGTACGATCAAGGGTGATCTCATGAAGCATTCCCGTGTTTGCATGCTGGGCGGATTTGGCCTGGCATTGGCGCTGATGTCCGGCACCAGCCTGGCCCAGGCACCGGCTCAGGTGAACACTCAGGTGCCCGGTTATTACCGGCTCGCGGTGGGCGACTACGAAGTGACAGCGTTGTTTGATGGCTACAATGACCTGTCGCCCAAACTGCTCGACGGTCTGACCCAAGACCAGATTCGCGCGTTGCTGGCTCGTCGTTCGATTGAAACACCGGGGGTGCAAACCGCGTTCAACGCGTTTCTGGTGAACACCGGCAAACAATTGATTCTGGTGGATACCGGGGCGGGGCAGTGCATCGGTGCCACGGCGGGTCAGCTGTCGGCGAACATGAAAGCCGCCGGCTATCAGCCAGAACAGGTCGATACCATCCTGCTCACCCACTTGCATCTGGATCATGTATGCGGGTTGGTGGATGGGCAGCGCAAGCCAGTGTTCGCCAATGCAACGGTCTACGCGGCCAAGGCCGAAGCCGATTACTGGCTTGACCCGCAGGCCATGGCCAAGGCACCGGCCGGCGCCAGGGAATTTTTCAAGATCGCCCAGGACTCCACCGCGCCGTATATCGCGGCCGGCCGCTTCAAGACCTTTACTGCCGGGCAGTCGCCAGTGCCGGGCGTTGTCGATGCCGAACTGGAGGCCGGGCACACACCGGGCAGTACCACGTACCGGCTCAACTCCCAAGGCCAGAGTATTTTGTTCATGGGCGATCTGGTGCATAACCTGGCGGTGCAGTTCGAGCATCCCGAGGTATCGATTCGTTTCGATGTCGACAGTCAGCAAGCGATCAAGAGTCGCGCCAAGGTTTTCAGCGATGCGGCGGCCAGCAAGATCTGGGTCACAGCGGCGCATTTGCCGTTTCCGGGTGTCGGCCATATCAGCGCAGTGGACAAGCATTTTCAGTGGGTGCCCATCGAGTACGGGCCTTACAAACGAGCGGCGAAAGTGCCGATGATCGAGTAAAGTTCGACAGACTCGCGCCTGGCTGAACACCAAAGGAACCCTGCCCATGAACCGTAACGATCTGCGCCGCGTCGACATGAACTTGCTGGTGATTTTCGAAGCCTTGATGTTCGAAAAGAACCTGACCCGGGTCGCCGAAAAACTCTTCATGGGCCAACCGGCGGTGAGTGCCGCGCTGGGGCGGTTGCGTGATTTGTTCGATGATCCGTTGTTGCTGCGCCATGGTCGCGGCATGGAGCCGACGGCGCGGGCGCTGGCGATTCTCAAGGAGCTGCAACCGGCGATGGACACCATCTCGGGGGCGGTCAGCCGCGCCAAGGAGTTTGACCCGGCCACCAGCTGCGATGTGTTCCGCATCGGCCTGTCGGATGACGCCGAGTTCGGTCTCTTTCCTCCGTTGCTGCGGCAATTGCAGGAAGAAGCACCAGGGATCGTGGTCGTGGTGCGCCGCGCCAATTATCTGCTGATGCCGGCGTTACTGGCCTCCGGGGAAATTTCGGTGGGGGTGAGCTACACCACCGATCTGCCGGCCAATGCCAAACGCAAGAAGCTGCGTGACATCCCCTGCAAAGTCCTGCGCGGCGATGACCGTCCCGAACCGCTGACCCTGGATGATTATTGTGCAAGGCCCCATGCGATGGTGTCGTTTTCCGGTGACCTGAGCGGCAACATCGATCTGGATCTGGCTAAGGTCGGCCGCACGCGACGCGTTGTGCTTGGAGTGCCGCAATTCAGTGGGTTACGCGCGTTGCTCGCTGGCACTGAAATGATCGCCACGGTGCCGGATTACGCAGCCTGTGCCTTGGTGGAAGGCTGTGCCTTACGCGCTGAAGATCCGCCGTTTCCCATCGATGCGGCGCAGTTGTCGATGGCCTGGAGCGGGGTGCATGACAACGATCCGGCGGAGCGCTGGTTGCGCTCGCGGATCGGTCAGTTCATGTCTGAACCCCTGAAAATACCGGCCCCGTAAGAGCTGCCGAAGGCTGCGATCTTTTGATCCTGATGGCCTGACCGACGACCCATCTTGCATACCCATACAGTCCAACTGTGGGAGCGGGCTTGCTCGCGAAGGCGGTGTGTCATTCAACGGTGATGTCGACTGATCCACCGCCTTCGCGAGCAAGCCCGCTCCCACAGGGGAATGTGTGTTGATTCGAGGGCTGTGTTTAATAGTGTTTAGCGTTACTTCCTGAAAGCTACAGATTCTTGCGCCGTTGCCTACGACTGCGCCAGAATCCGCCGGCTTGTGCGCTTTGGGCCTGGTCTTTATCGTTTCCGCATCGCTGCCAATCAGCGATCGGGTTTAGCGACTTGAACAGGTATAAGCGCAACAACGCTCCGTCATATTGCAGGCATTCCATGTCTGCAGTGTCGATATGGTGGCTGTGCGCGGGAGGCCCTCGGGTCTGCCGGGTCTTATACCTCTCGGTTCGCTAACCTGCGTACAGCCGCCACCCTTACTTGTTTAGCGACAGGTACTGGTGGTTCCATCAGGTATAACGGAGATTCACCATGTTCAAAGCCACACCTAACCCACCAGAAACCGACGACGTTTCCCCCTACGATCCCCTCGATCCCAAAAAACTCAACGAAGCCGCCGAACGCGCCCTCGATCACTACCTCAAACCGTCCGACCCCAAGACCTCGCGCAAACCGAGCACGATTTACACCGTCGCCCCGGGCATAGACATCGAAGAGCTACTGGCCAATGCCAGCGAATCCTTTGCCTCGGCCAAGGTGATCGCCAGTGACTGTGCCGGGTTTCTGGAGGGGCCGCAGCGCAATACGATACTGGGCGTCGCGCAGCTCATCATGCTGGGTGAACTGGCTGTGAGTCGGGCGCTGGATAGCCTGGAATTGAAGGCCGCCCCGGCCGTCTGACCGGATTCAATACGAAACGGCCTTCGGGCCGTTTTTTGTGCCTGAGCAGTAGTGAGCACGCACAAAACACTGTGGGAGCGGGCTTGCCCGCGATGGCGTCGGATCAGTCAACATCACCGTTGAATGACACACCGCCTTCGCGGGCAAGCCCGCTCCCACAGGGTTTTGTGTCGTTCGGGCGTTCAACGCACTCGCAAAGAGAGCACGTACATTCAATTTTTCCCCACCCCTTGGCGGCACTATTCAGGTCAGTGATTGAACAAGGGTGAGCCATGAACGCTTCGCAACGGGATGAACAGGCGCGGGATGTCGGGCTGCTGTTTTTGCGGGTCAGTGGCGGTCTGTTTCTGCTGTGGGTTCACGGTTTGCCCAAGCTGCTGGACTTCAATGCGCAGCTGCAACTGATCGAAGACCCTTTCCACCTCGGTGCCCACCTCACCCTGAGCCTGGCGATCTTCGCCGAAGTGCTGTGCCCGCTGCTGATTGTCGCCGGGGTGCTGGCGCGGCTGGCGTGCTTGCCTATTCTGTTTGTGCTGCTGGTGGCGCTGCTGGTTGTGCATCCGCAATGGAGTGTGGCCGAAGGGCAGTTCGGCTGGCTGCTGTTGATCCTTTTCACCTCTGTGTTCATCGCCGGGCCGGGACGGCTGGCGCTCAATGTCCGTTTGCCCGGAGTGCTCCGTTATGCCTGAAGCCCAAACTCAAAAAGCGCCGGGGTCCGATGAGATCGTGACGCTGATCGTCAAGCACCGGGTCAAGGCCGGTTTCGAAGCGGCCTATGAAGCCTGGTTGCGCAATATTGTCAGCGTGGCGGGGCAGAGCGACGGGCATCTGGGCGTGGACGTGATCCGCGCCAAAAACGGTGGGCTGGACATGTTCACCTGCGTGCTGCGCTTTTGCTCCACCGAGGCCATGCAGCGCTGGCTCGATTCGCCGCAACGTCAGGCGTTGATCGATGAAGCCGCGCCGATGCTGGCCGACGGTGACCAGACTGAGATCAATCCGGTCAACGAGTTCTGGTTCACGCCACTGGCCGATGCCGCTTCGCCACCGCCGCGCTGGAAGCAGGCTGTGGTGACGTTGTTGGTGATCCTGCCGCACACCTTGCTGGTGCCGCTGCTCTGGGGGCCGCTGCTGCAACTCAATGCTTTTCTCTCCAACTACGTGGTCGCCACGTTCCTGATCACCCTGACCATCGTGCTGTCGGTGGTGTACGTGTGCATGCCAGTCGCGACCCGTCTGTTTGCGCCGTGGCTGGAGGCCAGTCAGCCGCGCGAACACCTCGAACCTACCGGCAATCCGCCGCGCTGAACCGGCGGAATGCACCCCCGTTTCACTTATATCGAAGGAACTGCGATGAATGCCGATCTGATTCTGTTCAATGGCCAATTTCATACCGTAGACCGGGAAAAACCGCTCGCCAGTGCCGTGGCGATCAAGGACGGGCGCTTTGTCGCTGTCGGTAACGATGCAGAGGCCATGGCCCTGCGCGGTTCGGGCACGCAGGTCATCGACCTCAAGGGCCGCTGCGTCATCCCCGGCCTCAACGACTCGCACTTGCACCTGATTCGTGGCGGTTTGAACTACAACCTCGAACTGCGCTGGGAAGGCGTGCCGTCCCTGGCCGATGCCTTGCGCATGCTCAAGGATCAGGCTGACCGCACGCCGACGCCGCAATGGGTGCGGGTGGTGGGTGGCTGGAACGAATTCCAGTTTGTCGAGAAGCGCATGCCGACCCTGGAAGAGCTCAACCAGGCAGCGCCCGATACACCGGTGTTCGTCCTGCATTTGTATGACCGCGCCTTGCTCAACCGCGCCGCATTGCGAGTTGCCGGTTACACCCGCGACACGCCGAACCCGCCGGGTGGCGAAATCGTGCGTGATGCCAACGGCAACCCGACCGGCATGCTGGTCGCAAGACCGAACGCGATGATTCTGTACTCGACCCTGGCCAAAGGGCCAAAGTTACCGCTGGAATATCAGATCAACTCGACCCGCCAGTTCATGCGCGAACTCAATCGCCTCGGCCTGACCAGTGCCATCGATGCGGGCGGTGGTTTCCAGAATTACCCGGACGACTACGCGGTGATCGAGCAGTTGGCCAAGGATCAACAACTGACCATCCGCATCGCCTACAACCTGTTCACCCAGAAGCCCAAGGAAGAACTCACCGATTTCAAGAACTGGACCGGCAGCGTCAAGCTGCATCAGGGCGACGACTTCCTGCGGCACAACGGCGCCGGGGAAATGCTGGTGTTCTCGGCGGCGGATTTCGAAGACTTCCTCGAGCCGCGTCCAGACCTGCCGCAAACCATGGAAGATGAGCTGGAACCGGTGGTCCGCCACCTCGTCGAGCAGCGCTGGCCATTCCGTTTGCATGCGACTTACAACGAATCCATCAGCCGCATGCTCGACGTGTTCGAGAAGGTCAATCGCGACATTCCCTTCAATGGTTTGCCATGGTTCTTCGACCACGCCGAAACTATCACCCCGCAGAATATCGAACGGGTGAGGGCGCTGGGCGGTGGTATCGCGATCCAGGACCGCATGGCGTTCCAGGGCGAATATTTCGCCGAGCGTTATGGCGCCAAGGCCGCCGAAAACACGCCACCGATCAAGCGCATGCTGGCCGAGGGTGTACCGGTCGGCGCCGGCACCGATGCGACTCGAGTGTCTAGCTACAATCCATGGACCTCGTTGTACTGGATGGTCAGCGGTCGCACCGTCGGCGGCCTGGCGCTGCACAGCGAAGGACTGCCCCGGCAGACCGCGCTGGAACTGTTCACCCATGGCAGTGCCTGGTTTTCGTCGGAACAGGGCAAGAAAGGCCAGATCAAGGTCGGTCAACTGGCCGACGTGGCGGCATTGAGCGCGGACTTTTTCAGTGTCGAGGAAGAAGCCATCAAGTGGATCGAATCGGTGTTGACCGTGGTTGGCGGCAAAGTGGTGTACGCCGCCGGCGAATTCGAAAAGCTTGGGCCGCCTAGCGTGCCGGTGCTGCCGGACTGGTCGCCGGTGGTCAAGGTGCCGGGTCACTGGCGTCCGGCTTCGCCGATGCAGGCGCAGGTTCACCAGTGCAGCGGGCCGTGCGCGGTGCATTCCCACAGCCATGAACGGGCGCGTTTATCGAACGCACCGGTCAGCGATTTCCAGGGGTTCTGGGGCGCGTTTGGCTGCTCGTGTTTTGCCTTCTAGTCATTAAAAAAGCGCCGGCCTGGCGTGTCGGCGCCCTATGCAACGTCAATCCTGCGAGGAGTTTCACATGAGCAACGTTCCTTACAAACGTCTGAACAAAGATGATGCAGTTGTATTGTTGGTCGATCACCAGACCGGCCTGATCTCGTTGGTGCAGGATTTCTCGCCCAACGAATTCAAGAACAACGTGTTGGCCTTGGGCGACGTGGCCAAGTTCTTCAACTTGCCGACCATCCTGACCACCAGCTTCGAAAACGGCCCGAACGGTCCGATGGTGCCGGAGTTGAAAGAGCAATTCCCGGACGCGCCATACATCCCGCGTCCAGGCCAGATCAATGCCTGGGACAACGAAGACTTCGTCAAAGCCGTCAAGGCCACCGGTCGCAAGCAACTGATCATCGCCGGTGTGGTGACCGATGTGTGCGTGACCTTCCCGACCCTGTCGGCGCTGGCTGAAGGCTTTGAAGTGTTCGTGGTCACCGACGCTTCCGGCACGTTCAACGAAACCGTGCAGCAAGCGGCCTGGGCACGCATGGCAGCGGCCGGCGCACAGCTGGTGAACTGGTTCTCGGTAGCCTGCGAGCTGCAAGGCGACTGGCGCAATGACATGGAAGGCCTGGCCAACCTGCTGTCGCCCCGCATTCCGAATTATCGCAACCTGATGAACAGCTATTCGGTGCTGAGCTCCAAGTAAGCCATCAGGCTGCCAGACTTGCGCTGGCAGCCTTTTAAAAGATCGCAGACTTCGCCAGCTCCTACATGATTGTGGACACCCGTCATTGACCGGCGAAACGCAATCTCTCGTAGGAGCTGGCGAAGCCTGCGATCTTTTGATCTTTAGATTTGGGGAGTCGGGAACGGAAAAAACGGCTATAAAGCGTTTTGCTGTCAACCAGGGCGCGACAATGAACCCGTTCGAGGATATGCGTATTTTTTGCCAGGTCATGGACTCTGGCAGCTTCACTGCGGCAGCCGATCAATTGGGGTTGTCCAAGCAGTTCGTCAGCCGCCGCCTGATGCAACTGGAAGAGCGCCTCGGTGTGCGCCTGCTCAACCGTTCGACCCGGCGGTTGGACGTCACGCCGCTGGGGCAGAGTTATTACGAATCAGCCCTGCGCCTGCTCAGCGAAGTCGAGCAAGTGGAGCAGGGCATCGCCGGCCAGACCACCGAGCCTCGCGGCGCTATTCGCCTGAGCGCGCCATTGTCGTTTGCCGTGGCGCATCTGGGGTGTCTGTTACCGGAGTTTCTGCAGCGTTATCGCGATGTCACCGTGGAAGTCGATCTGAGTGATCGTCCGGTGGACTTGCTCGGTGAGGGTTACGATCTGGCATTGCGCATCGGCGTGCTGGAAGACTCGACACTGATCGCCCGACGCCTCGCCTCCATCGAGCGGGTGTATTGCGCCAGCCCGGTGTATCTGGCCGAGCGGGGCACGCCACTTAAACCCGAGGATTTGCACACCCATGATTGCCTGCCTTATGGCCACGGTCGTCAGGTGCAATGGCGTTTCGAGGGGCGGGGCAAGCCGCTGAACGTCACCGTCACTGGGCGGATGCGCGTCAACAATGGTGAGTTGCTCAAGGACGCGGCCATTGCCGGCATGGGGATCACCTACCTGCCGACGTTCATCGTCGGTTCGGCCCTGAAGGACGGCCGACTCGTGCCGGTGCTGGATGATCTGCGCCCCGAACCGCTGACCTTGTCGGCTGTCTACCCGCAACATCGCCAGAGTTCGCGACCGGTGCAGGCATTGATCGAGTTCTTGCGTGAGCGGTTGAATCAACGCGCAGAGGGTTCGCACTACCGCTGATTTACAAGTTCGCAACAAAGCTCGAATGGCGATTTTCTTGATGCTGATCCAGACTCGTGTCGGCCAATCAAAGGCCCGAATTCTGGAGCGTGCAATGGAAATGCCGACAAAAGAAAAAGTCATCGCCAGCAATCGCGATGCCTGGAATGACTCCGCCCAACACCATAAAGACACCCCTGAGTGGCAGGCCTGTTTGAGTGTCGTGAGCCATGGCGATTTTTCCTGCCTGGATGACACCCTCACCGGGTTGCTTCAACAGGTCGGCATCGATGGCAAGGATGTGGTGCAACTGGGCTGCAACAACGGACGCGAAAGTCTTTCGCTGTTTGCCTTGGGGGCTCGTCGTGTCGTGGGCATTGACCAGTCGGAGGCCTTTCTCGATCAGGCCCGGGAGCTGGCATCCCGTTCGCCCCATGAGCCTGAATTCATCGAGGCTGACATCCATCATCTGCCGACTGAGCTTCACCAGCGCTTCGATGTAGCGCTGATTACCATCGGTGTATTGAACTGGATGCCGGACATCGCCGAATTCTTGCGCCATGCCGCGCAAACCCTCAAGCCCGGCGGTGCGCTTGTGGTGTACGAAACCCACCCGTTCCTGGAAATGTTCGACCCCGAGTCAGCCGATCCCTATCGCCTGGACAGCTCGTATTTTCGCAGCGAACCTTTCGTCCAGAACCAGCCGATCGTCTATGAAGGCAAAGTCGAACAGCCGGCCTCAGCGTCTTACTGGTTCGTCCACACCCTGGGCGCCATCTTCACCGGTGCCGTTGAGGCGGCGTTGCAGATCAGCCACTTCAAGGAATACCCGCATTCCAACCGCGAAGAACTCTACGATCGGTATCAGCAGCAAAAGGCGCAGTTGCCGTTGTGCTACACGTTGGTCGCGGTGAAGGCGAACAACGTAGTGCCGAAGACATTTTCAGAGAGTTGAGTGATTTGCCGCATGTCCCGGTTGTGCGCAGAGATCAATGCCAAGGGCATGAATGACCTTTAGAACCGTATCAAAACGTGGTTTCGCGCCTGGCGCGAAGGCTTTGTACAGGCTTTCGCGGCCCATTCCGGAATCTTTGGCGATTTGTGTCATGCCACGGGCCTTTACCACGTAGCCAATAGCACGAAGAAACTCTTCGTTGTCGCCGTCTGCCAGTACCTGAGAGAGGTACTCGCTGATGGCTTCGTCACTGTCGAGCAGTGCTGCCATATCGAAAGTAGTCAAAGTCTGGCCCATGTTTAAACCTCCCTTGCCAATTTTTTCGCCCGCCGGATATCGGTGTTTTGCGAGGACTTGTCACCACCGGCCAGCAATACGATGACTACGCCATTTCTCATGGTGAAGTAGACCCGATAGCCTGCACCGACGTCCATGCGCATTTCGGAGACACCATCACCCACGGGCTTGATATCGCCTAGATTACCCGCAGAGGCACGTTCAATGCGACGAGCGATCGCAACCTTGGCCCGCAAGTCGCGAATCGAGGCATGCCATGTCACGAAGATTTTGGTTTGTTGAATAAGATAATTCATTGCTCGAATGTATCCATATGAATACGGACGAGCAGTCAGTTCATTCTCTGGTCTGGTGTGTGTTTTTCCCTAAATTGTGTAGGCAAAATGACGCCATCGCAGGAAAACCCACGATGGCGGAAAATCAAGCAACGAACACCCACCAGCCCAAATCACGCCTGCGCCGCAGTCGCCGTCGACTGCGCAGGTTTGCGCAGTTCAGTCAGCCGCGAGCCGCTGTAGTAGGTTTCGCGGAAGAAGCGAAAGCGGCCGAACAGGTCGTAGACGTGGGTGATGCGCCCTTGCTCCTGGTAGTCCATGCGCAGGTGCATTTTCATGGCCTGGATGTTGCGGGCATCGCAGACGTCCATGACCTTGTCGCAACCTTGGTCCCGCATCGCACCCCAAATATTGTACTGGGCATCCACCGACAGGGCGGAGCCGAAGTATTGAGGGATCATCTCACCGCCGAACTGGAAAAACTCACCGGGTTGGACCCGGAACCAGCAGCCGTAATAGTGCTGGTCAAAGTAGTCACTGAGGCTGCCCCAAATGAATCCGATCGCATCACCTTCCTCGTCCAGATACATGTGCCCGGTATGACCTTCGGACGCGATTTGGGCCATGGCCTTGACGCGATTACCGTAATACTTGGTGAAAGCCTTGGCGTTCTCCTGGGTAATCGTCACCAGACGCAAGCCCGTGTAGGGCCGTAGTTTGTGCGGCGCTATTGGGGTGACCAGATCGCGTCCCAGCCACAGCAGCTCTCGGTGCAAGTACACATAGCGGTTCCAGAGCGTCTGGAGCGTGTGAAGCAGGCCTTTTTCTTTGATTCGTTCGCGAAGCTTGGCGATGGCGCTCATGAAGTCCTCCGTGGCTGAAGCCAGGGTGTGGTGGATAAGGTTTTCGATAGCGATAAATCAAGGTTGCAACGGGTGTAGCTCAATCGAGTACTGCTGTTCGTCTTTGAGCGTCCTCGGCACAACGGCATAGGACACTCTCGGAATGCCCGGGAGACGCTTCTCCAGAATGTGAGCCAGAGACTCTCCGGGGTTTAAATAGATATCGCCAAAATCGGCCCCGATAGGGGTCGGGTGGACAACGATTTCCAACAGGCCGTCGATCGGCATCGCCACGTTGCGCAGGTCTACCGGGGTGCATACGTACTGGGCGGTCGCTCCGGCGAGGCGGTTCAATCGATGATTGAACAGCGTCTTGTATACCCGCTTGGGCACACTCAGGTTATTTCCCAAATGGCGCGCCAGTCGCACGGGCACCCCTTGGCGGGCGGCGAAACGCGCGACGACTTCGCCGATGGGCCAGATGTTGTGCACGTGCTGATGGGAGTCGATGTGGCTGGGGCGCAGGCCATTGTCCAGGCAGCGTTGCCATTGGGCTTCGAGTTCCTCCAGCACCGCGTCGCGATCCAGGCGGTTGAGCCAGAGACTGTGGCGGGGCAGGTTGAGATTGAACACGCCCTGGCTGTCACAGAACGTCGAACGCGTGAGAATCGACGGGCTCAACGGCCGGCCATAGGTGAGGTTGAAGTGCAACCCGATTCGCCCCAGGAGCAACGGCTGCCGTGCCAGGACGCAGGCCTCCTCGAACGCCGGCATGTTGGCCATGGCAGTGGCAGAGCTGATGACCCCGGCCTGGAAGGCGCCGAGGATCACCGCGTTTTCGCTCGAGCTGAGGCCGAAATCGTCAGCGTTGACTATGACTTGGCGAGGCATGTTTGCCCTCCATGGTTTTTTCGGTGGGCGCAGGGCCTTTGTCGGCGGCTGCGGCGGCGTCGGGTGCAGGGGTGGGTTCAGCAACAGGCAGCAGCGTTTCACGCCAGGCCCGCCACTTTTTCAACCACGGCTTGAAGTGATGCCAGAGTCGCATGGTCAGCCCCAAGGCGAGGCCGCTGGGGCGCCAGGAGTAAAAGCTCCAGCGCCAGTGCTCAAGTTGCCCGGTCATGCGCTCATGGAGTTGATGGCTGGAGCTCTTCAGGCTGACCCGCGAAGCGTCGATCCAGTGCCAGTTATCGTCCAGGCCCCAGCGAATCCACTCTTCGAGCAGCACACGACCGCTGCCCAGATCGGCGTATTTCGGCAGGAACGCCAGGTTGTAGTCGTACAGCCGGCCCTGTTCCAGCAACCCGAGCCGGTAACTGATGCAGCGTCCGTCCAGCTCCAGCAGTATCACCCGCAGCAGTCCCTGTTTGGCGAGGGCGGTGAAGGCCAGGTCGATCCATTGCCGGCTACGGTTGCTGGTGAAAATCCCCACGCCTTCGACGCCTTTCCAGCTCTGCGCTTCGACGTCGCTGAGGGCTTGCAATAAAGGCCCGATGGTGGCCGCGTCAGGGATTACGCGTCGGATCTGGGCACCATAGGCCAAGATGCGTTTACGCGCCCGGCGCAGTTTGTAGCGCGGGTCGCCGGAGACTTCCTGGTGGTCGGCCTCGCTGATCAAATGCACCGGCACCCGGCAACTGAGGCGGCGCTCGCCGGTCGAGCTGTGGGCCATCCATGCGGTCAGCGCGCTTTCTTCGCCGATGGGTTCGGACAATTCATTGAGTTGCAGCATCGCATGGGGCAAGTGACGGCGGATGATTACCAGCGCCTTGCGCATGCTGTCGGTATCGAGACAGGTGAGCAGGGCCAGGCGATCGGTGAGGGGATAACCGAGGTGACGCAAGACCCGAAATGGCAACCGTCCAAAGCGCTCCACGGACGCCACGAGCGGCAGGCACAAGGCCAATTCATCACCTTGCCAGCCGAGCAGAACGTGCAAGCGTTCCCCAGCGGTCAGTGCCTGTTCCGACGCGCACAGCCAGGCCAGGGTGTTGAACGGCGTGTGATCGGGCACGCGCAGGCGCAACCCCTCATAGGCAGCTGCCGGAAAGTCCGGGGCGCACAACGACGTGCGCCATTCGAATCGTGCCACCATAAGTTCAGGCCACCGCCTCAGGAACAGGTGAACGGGACGGTTTACGTAGCGCATCCAGGCGTGAGTCGCTGTAACGGGTCTCACGAAAGAAGCGCCAGCGACCGAATAATCGATAGACGTGCTGGATGCGTCCTTGCTCTTGATAGCCCATGCGAATGTGCAGTTTCAGCGCCGGTATATTGTGGGCGTCGCAGACATCCACGACCGTGTTGCAACCTTGGGCCTGCATGGCTTTCCAGAGTCGCAGTTGCAGGTCCACCGAAAGCGTGGTGCCCCAATAGGCACGGGCCAGTTCGCCGCCGAATTCGAAGAATTCGCCTTTGTTTACCGGGAACGTGCAGCCGTAGAAATGCCGGTCGTGATACTCCCGGGTGCTGCCCCAGATGAAGGCCACCGCGTCGCCGTTGCCATCCAGATACATGTGCCCGGTGTAACCCTCGGTGGCCAGTTCTTCCATGATGTTGATCCGGTCGCCAAAGTGACGGGCAAAGGCTGCGATGTTGTGCACCGTGATGGTCTTCACTTGCAGCGGTGGGCAAGGCTTGAGCTGGTGAGGCGGTACCGGGCTGACCAGGTCACGCTTCATCCACAAAAGCGCCCAGTGAGCAAACACGTAGCGCCGCCATACGACCCTGATCGTTGCACGCAGGCCTTTTCGTTTGATGTGTTGGCGAAGTTTCCCTAAGGCATTCATATCATTGCCTCCTGACAGGGACCGGTCGCGGATGGCGTCCTGCAGCGCGCAGTTGAGCGCGGCGCGGTCGTGGTGATGTAAGTTGACAGCGTTCATGAGGCGCTCCAGCTCAAGGCGAACAAGGTTTCGCCCGGCAGGTCGAAGCTGACGCGACCGTCGTGACAGTTGAATTGAGCGCTACGACTGCGGCTGTCGGCACCGAAGTACACCAGCGCTCCCTTTACCAGCGGGCACGTCGCCCCGGCCAGATCGACACGCTGCAAGCGCACCCCCTTGTTGACCCCCAGTAAACTTCGCTGGCGTTCGGTGGCCATGGCCAGCACATCGACTTCGAAGGCGTCGTTGTCCAGGCGCATGACGTTTTTCAGCCAGTGCTGCTGGATGAATTGCTGGGCCAGGCCCACCGGCTTGAGTTCGAAACGATCGCCGCCCAGCACCCGCACCATGCCTTTGGGGTAAGTCGGTTCGTCGGCGGCCTGGAACCAGTTGAGCATGTCCAGCAACCCGTCCTGCGTCGAGTTGATGACCACCGAGGTCCACCACAGCGAGGCAAAATGGGTTTCCTGATCGTAAGGGCTCAGGCTTGAGCCGCTGGACAGGTTGGTCTGATCCAGCAGCAAGGCTTTGCGTGGCCGGCCCTTGGCATCGAGGCCCACCAACTCGGCGGCACGGCGCACGCTGTCGCGGTAGACCCGCGTCGCCAACAGGTCGCGAATCATCCATTCGTGCCAGGCGAGGGCGTCGATCTGCTCGCCGGATTCGGCCAGCAGGCGCCGCGCCCAATCGATACCGCGCTTGTCGACGGCGTTGTCGGCGAACGGGCCGTTAACGAAGCGCGAAGTGGCGGGCATCGCGATGCGCACACCGGCCTTGGCGTTGGCCGGATCGCTGCGCACTTGCCGGGCCATGCTGTTGAAGATCGCCTGGTAGTCGGCGTAGCTCGGGTAATTGAGGTTCGGCTCGTCGGCGAACGCGATGTAGTGCGTACCGTTGCCGCCGAGGGCGCGAGTGGCGGCGAGCCAGGCGTCGAGGCCGGCGTTGCTTTGGGTGTCGGCGCGCAGATCGGCCTGACGCTGGGTGCCGGCCAACAGCGTGAGGTCCTGCGTGATGCCGAAGCGGTTCTGATAGAGCTGGCGGAACGCATCTTCGTGGTGCGGATTTTGCGCGGTGACGTCAACGAAACTGTAATAGGTGCCTGCCTGAGGCTTGAGGGCATCGAGCGCTGCGAAGCTGGATTGAGGGGGCAGCACGTAGGGCAAGTAAATGCCCAGGTTCGGGGTGGGGCCGAGCAGCTCTTTGTGCAGGGTCAAGCGGGTCTGGCCATCGTCCTCGCGCAGCGGTTTTAGCTGCTGCGGGTTCTGGGCAAACAGGTTCGCCGTGCCATCGAGCCAGAATGCGACCTTGCCGCTGCCTTGCAGGCGCAGTCGCCAGACCTGTTCGTCCTGAGTGACGGGCAATGCCACCTGATCGAACTGCCAGTAGGCGCGATAGGGTTTCAGCGCCAGGGACAGCTGTTTGTTGTCGCTCACTCGCTGGGCTTGCAGGGTATTGATCCCACCGTGAAACTTGCCGGCCAATACTGCGTGTTCCCCCGGCGCGACCTTGAAATACAGCTCATCGCCGCCGCGGGTTTCGGCGCTGAAATGCACCTTGGCCGGGGCGAACAACGCCACGGTGTGCTCGTCGTGTTCGATCGTGTAGCGACGGAAACTGTAGCCCGGGATTTCCAATCGATAACTGGCGGCACTCGGCGCCAGCGGCCAGCTCTGTTTGCCTCGGGTTTCACTGGCGGCGATCAGGCGCTCGCCCTTGAGGTTGCCGTTGCCATCGAGCAGATACAGGCGTTCTTCGTTGGCGTCGGCCTGCCACGCCGGAGCCCAACGAATAGTCAGCGTGTCGGGGCGATCCGTTTGCAGGTACAAGCTGCCGTCGCGAATATCAGCCCAGCGCATGGGCGCCGCCTGGGCGCTCAAACCGAGGCCCAGGCTCAACAGCAGCATGAGGCGTTTCATGCCGATTTCCGTTGCAGCATCTGAAGCATCGGGGCCACATCGCTGGGCAGGATGATCAGGGTTTGCCAGACCGGTACGCCGCTCAACCGGCAATACATCACCAGCAGCGCGAGGGTGACCGCCAGGTAGGCGATGGACGATGCCGTCGCGGCGCCAACGATGCCGTAAATCGGGATCAACAACAGGTTCAGGGCCAGGTTCAGCAACGCGCCGAGGCCCATCAACAGTGAAATCGTGCCGGGGCGATTTTTGCCCAGCAAATCCAGGCGCAGGATGCTCGCATAGCAAAGGCCGAGCAGCCCCGGCAGCAGCGCCAGCAACGCCGGGTAGGCTGGCTGATAGGCAATGCCGAACAACGTGATGATCAGCCATTCACCGATCACCGCCATGGTCAGGCAGGCGCCGAGCATCACCGTGGCGGTCAGGCGTAGCGCCAACGGCGTCAGGCGATCCATGCCTTCGTCCTGTTGCAGCAGGCGTTTCATCAGCGGCGTGGTCACCGCTTCCGGGACGATCAGCAACAGCTCGGCGGCGGCGCTGGCCATGGCGTAATGCCCCAGCGCCGCGCTGCCGAGCAGGGCGCCGATGAACAGGAAATCGGAGCGCAGAATCACTTGTTGGAATAGCAGGTCCGGATGGCTGCGAGCGCTGTAGCGCAGCAGTTCATTCTGGCTGGCGCGGTCCCATTGCAACGCCAGGGGCTGAGCGCGCTTGAGCCAGAACCACCCGGCCAGCACCACCAGGCTGAAGCCAGCCAGCCAACTGATCAGCGCCGCTTCCAGGGCTGCGTCTTTCCACATCCAGAACAAGGCCAGAAACAGCAGCAGTGGCGCCAGGGATTCCACCAGCCGCAAGGCATTGAACGCCACCACGCCGCCCGACGCATTGTGCAAGGTCAGCAGGCCGCTCTTGAGCACGGTCAGCGGCACCGCCAGCAGTAACAGCCAGGCGAGCAATCCCAGTTGCGTGGTGATGTCGAGTTCACCACCGAACTCCCGCACCAGCGCCACCACCAGCAACGTCAGCAAACCCGCCAGCAGGCAACCAAATACCAGCACCTGGCTCAGCAACAATCCCATGGGTCGTTGCTTGGCCGCCTGATACCCCACCGCCGAATTCAGCCCGCCGCTGGTGGCGGCGCTGATCAAATCGGGCAGGGTACTGAGCAACGCAAACAGACCTCGCTCGCTAGGCCCCAGAATCCGCGCCAGCAATACGTTGCGCAGCAACCGCAGGCCGATCATCGCCAGTTTGGTGCCCATGCTCAGGGCCAGGTGTTTGAGGTAATGACTGCGACTCATGGCCTGGCTCCGCGGTAGATGCGCCAGGACAACAACTCCGGATTGCGCGCGGTGCGCTGGCTGATGCCGATTCGCGGCAAGGCCAATGGATCGCTGATACCACGATAAATCCCGGCGACGGTGCCCAAGGCAAACGGGAAATCATGGTCCGCCACGTGTTCGCGCACCCGCGCATCATGGTCGCCATTGGGGTAGCAGTAGACCGGCAGTGGCCGGTTGCAACCGTTCAGCAGGGCATTGCGGCTGCGGCTCAGTTCCTCATCCAGACGTTGATCGTCAAGGCCGGTGAGTATCGCGTGGCTGGCGCCATGGGGACCGAAGCGGATCAATCCGCTGGCTTCCAGCGCGCGTACTTGATGCCAGTCCAGAGCCTGGGGCAACGACTCCTCGGGGCATTGATCGGTGAGCCGGTTCAGTTCGCCCGCAGGCAAGGTTTTCAGACTTTGCAGAAAATGCAAAAGCGCCAGGCTACGGCGCTGCACATCCAGATCATCGAGCAGCACCGGTAGCGGTCGCCCAAGCTGTTGCAGGTATTCAATCAAATGCGTCCGGGCTTTTTCACCGTGGCTGTGCCACAGGGTTTCCCCCAGACTTTCCCACCAGAAACGTTGCCGGCTGCCAATGAAATCGGTGGAGAGAAAAATGCTCGCCGGCACCTGATACTTTTTCAGCAACGGGAAGGCATTCAGCGCGTTGTCGCGCCAGCCGTCGTCGAAGGTCAGGGCGACTTTTGGCCGTTCGGTTCTGATGGCACCGGGTTGCAAGATCTCCATCAACGGCACGCATTCGAAGTTTTTTTTCAACCAGGCGAGCAGATGCTCGAACGCCTTCGGCCCGACGCACAGTTCATTGCGATGGGGCAGGTCGGCGGCGCGGTCATTGGCCAGCACCCGGTGCAGCATCAGGATCACCCCGGCACCGTGCAATTGGTGACGGCCTACGGGCGAGTTGAGATAAAGCCAGCCACTGGTGCGTTTTAATAATTGTTTGATCGCCATGGCGCGGTCCTTTCAACGATTTTGCTCGGGGTTCCATTGCGCGTACCGCTGGCCGCGCAAGAACTGCCACAGACCGATACTCATCCCGGCAAGGGTCACCAGAACAAACGCGGCGAGGCGAAAGGGTTTGGGCAAACGGTGTTGCACATCCAGCAGGCCGACGATGGCCATCGCGTAACCGAGCAGTTGCGCGATCAGGCTCAGGCGATAGAAGCCATGTACATTCCACAGCCAGAAATTGCTCAGCAGCAACGGCAGCAACAGGATCGGTGCCAGGCGTCGAATCAGCTTGTGGCTGATCAGTGCAATCGCATACAGGCCATACCGCCAAGGGTTCAGCATCTCCCGGCGCTGGGCGAGGCTTTGCAGGCCGCCGACGGTGACGCGCTGGCGACGACGCCATTGCTTGGCGATTTCGTCGACACCCTGGTCGCTCACTTGTGCTTCGGGCACATAGACGATGCGTTTGAACGCCACCGGCGCACAGGTGCTGATAAAGAAGTCGTCATTGACCTCCGCCGGCACGTGCTGGAACAACTCGCGACGCAGGGCGAGCAGGGCGCCGTCGGCGGAGACCATGCAGCCGGTGCGATTTTCCATCTTGCGCAACCAGCCTTCGTAATGCCGATAAAGGCTGTCGCCCAGGCTCAGGCCCTTGCCCGGCACCGGGATCAGCATGTGCCCGGCACAGGCCCCGACCTCCGGATCGGCCAGGGGCGCGAGCAACTGGCCGAGGGTGTCGGTCGACCATTGGTTGTCGGCATCGGTGAACACCAGAATCTCACCCGTGCTCAGGGCGACGCCGGCATTCAAGGTGGCTGCCTTGCCCTGACGGGGCAGGTCGAGCACGCTGATGCGCGGGTCGATGACCTTGTGGGCGCAGGCCACGGTGTCGTCGGTGGAGCCGTCGCTGGCCAGAATGATGTGTAGCGAGCGCGCCTGATAATCCTGGGTGAGCAGGGTGCGCAACTTCTCTTCGATATGCCGGGCCTCGTTGTGCGCGGCGATGATGATGCTGACATTCATGGGTTGTGCTGGTACATGACGCCGCACGCGAAACAACGGCGCGATCAGCGTCAGCAGCAGCGGGTAGCCGAGCCAGGCATACACCGGCAATAACAGGCACAACCAGAAAATGAGTTCAGCCACGGGCCGGCCTCCTGGCATTCCAATGACACAGGCTCAAAATGAGCGCGGCACCGGCCAGGTGCAAGCGCACCCAGTGCAGGCCCCACAGTTGCAGCATCAGGCCAATGTCACGGTGTTTAAGGCTCTGGCGCAGGCTCAGCACCAGCGCTGGCAGGCTGGTGATGAACACGATAAATAACGCCACTTGAGAGAAACCATTGAGCAGGGCGGATAGTGCGATGAAATCCAGCCCCCAGACGCCCATCGAAAAGGCCGGGAACCGCAACAAGCGCAGGCTCATCCCTTGGGTGCGCAGCAGTTGCAGGTGACTGCCCTGGCGCCACAATTCCTTGCCCATCCATTCGCGCCAACTGCCTTCGTAACCCCAATGCAAGGCGACGCTTTGGTTGACCGCGAGCAATCGTGCGCCGGCTTCGCTCAGGCGCAAGGTGAACGCCTTGTCTTCACCGGTGCGCAGGGTTTCGTCGAAGCCGCCGACCTTATCGAACCAGGTGCGGCGCATCAGCAGGTTGGCGCTGGGCAGCCATCGCACCGGGTGCAAGGTGTGAGTGGTCGGGCGGGCCATGCGGCGTTGCCAGGCCGTGGCAAACCACGGCGCTTGGATAGGGGTGTGCAAGTCCAGGGCAAGGACATCGGCCTGACCGCCGGACTCCAGTTCGAACAAGAGCGTCAGCCAGTCCCCGGGCATCTCGATATCGGCATCGATGAAGCCCAGCCATTCGCCTGTCGCCACCGCCGCCCCGCGATTGCGCAGGGCGCCGATCAGCAGGCCGGGCAGCACCAGCACCTGCGCACCGAACTGGCGAGCGATGTGCGGGCCCTGATCGTCGGAGCCGTTATCGACCACGATCAACTCGCATTCCAGCCCGGTGGCCTCAGCGGCTTTTTTCGCGGCGAGCAACGTACGACCGATGTGTCGGGCTTCGTTGTACATCGGGATGACGAGGCTGATGCGGCTCATGCCTTGGCCTCCGTCGGCGGACGTTCTTCAGCCTTGAGGCGCAACACGAAAGTCAGGGCGAGCATGATCCACAGGTATTTGTGATTTGGTGCGCTGAGGAACATCAAAAACAGCATCAGCGACAGATAGCTGATGCCCAGGTGTGTGATCAGGTCGGCCTGTTCCCAATCCCGTCGCAGCAACCAGGCATGACGGGCACGGATCAGGTTGTACATCCCAAGGCCCAGCATGCCGACGAACAACAGCCCGGCGGGAATCCCCACTTCGCTGAAGATTTCCAGGTAAGTGTTGTGAGCGCGGCGGTACAGGTCACTGGGCTTGCGGTTGGCGGAAAACACCTTGGCGTAACCGGTGGTGGCGTAGTGCAGCGGGAAGGTGCCGGGGCCGGAACCGAGTAACGGGTGCTCACGAATGATCTGGCTGCCGACCAGGATGTACGACGTGCGGCGGCCGAGGGATTCGTCCTGGCTCTTGGCGCCGGCCTTCAAAATGCTCAAGGACTGAATGCGTGCGATGTAACCGGCCGGCATTGAATAAATGGCCAGCGGGATCACGATCGCAAGACCAAGCATGGCAAAACCCAAGTGGCGCGGACGGATGCGTGGCAACTGCGCGCGGTAGTGCCAGGCGCCGATCATCAAGCTGATAAAAAGCACCACCAGCCCGGAACGGGAATCGGTCTTGGTCATGCCGCCCAGCAGCAAAATGCAGCAGCCGCCCCAGAACAACCGGTGCAACAGGTTCGGGCTGCGAATCACCAGCAGCAGAGCCAACGGCACGGCGAAGGCGATCAGCAGTGCAAACGAGTTCGGGTCTTCCAGCAGCCCGGCGGCGCGGCCCTGGTCCTGATACTTGGTGGAGAACATGGCCAGCGCGCTGGTCGCGCTGACGCTGAGGGTCACCAGCCGGGCGAACATATCGAGGTTCAAATCACGGCCGATCAGCAAGGTGATTACAAACAGAACCAGGCCGACACTCAGATCCCGCAGATGACTCTGGGACATGTCCAGGTTGTCGGTATTGATCATGCTCAACAGGTACAACACCATGAACCAGATCAAGTAGCGCCAGATGTTGCTGCGCAGGCGCTCGGACGGAATCTGGTGGATAGCCAGTTGCAACATCACGATCAGCGCCAGCGAAGCACCGATGAATTTGGTGCCCGACAGCGCATTGCCCTTGAAGAAACCTTCGAACGGCACCAGCGCCGCGATGCCCAACAAACCCCAGGCAGGTTTTCGGTACAGCACCGCGACAGCCACCAGGCCGAGCACCGCGCCTGGTGCCAGATAAGGATAAGGACTGGCCAGCAAACCAAGGCAGACCAGGGCGAGCAGACTGACGATCGAGAGCGGAAAGATCACGCGCGTGCCTCCCGTGCAGTACGGATATAAAGCTGCGACCAGCGTTCGGCCAAGGCCTTCAGGTCGTAACGGTCCAATTGCGTACGTCTTGCGTTGTCGATCAATTCGCGAGCCAGTGCCGGCTCACTCAGCAGCGTGTCGATCTGCCGGGCGAGGGCGGCGCTGTCGGTGGGTGTCGCCAGCAGGCCGTTGTGCCGATCCTCCAGCACATCGGGTATCCCGCCGACGCTGAATGCCACCACCGGCACTCCGGCCTGCATCGCCTCCAGTAAAATCATCGGCGTGCCCTCGGTGCGCGAGCTGATCACCAGCGCATCGAGTTGCTGCCACCACCGGTTCATGTCGGTCTGATAACCCGGCAGGGTGATGCGTTTGTGCAAGCCGACAGCGGCAATCCGCGCCAGCAGGGCTGCCTGTTCCGGGCCGTCGCCGAGCATCACGGCGTCCAGTTGCGAGTGTTGCTGACAGAGCGGAATCAGGGCATCGAGAAACAGGTCCGGGCCTTTTTCATTGCTCAGCCTTCCAACGTAGCCCGCCAGCCAGCGCGGGTGTTTGACGTTGTTGGGCAGCAGGTCGCTAGCTGCTGGCAGACCATTGGGGATCACTTGCAGTTTCTCCGCTCGAACACTCGCTCTGCGATGCAGTACGGCGATGCTTTCAGCCACGCAAACAACCCGATGCACCGACGCCGTGCGGCACAGTTGCAAACTCAGCCAGCCGTAGAGGCGTTGCTTGCGACTGCGTGGGGTGAAACCGTGTTGGGTAATCACCAATGGCAAGTCCAACAACGTCGCACTCACCCAACCAAATAACAGACCCTTGAAATTGTGCGTATTGATCAGCGGCTGTTCAGCCCGCCGCTGACGTAAATGACGCAGCAATTGCCTCAAACCCGTGAAGCTGCGGCAATCGACCCCAGCCTCGCGAAATCGCGCGATCAGCACTGGCGGCGCATCGAGAAACAGCACTTGGTGCCGCCCCGGCGTCGCCAGGCAATGGTCCAGCAGCATCCGCTCAGCCCCATAGAAGCCGCCGCTGCTGATCAAATGCATGATCGGCAGAGCGCTGGCGCTGAGCGGCCCGTTCAATGGCGCACCCAATGCACGAAGCTATCCACGGTCCAGTTTTTGTGCGGGTTGTTCGGCATAACGTCTTGCTCGTTGATCACCAACAGCACCGGCAAGCCCAGTTCATGGGTGATTTGCGCTGGGTGTTTGAAGCGGTGATCGAAGAACTCACGCACGTAGACAAAGGCAATCGCCAGCAGCAGACCGGTCAGCATCCCGAACGGAATGATCAGCAGCGGTTTGGGAAACGCCGCCTCGGTCGGTTCGTACGGCGGGCTGAGTACCCGGGCGTTGGACATATCGTTGTCCAGCAAACCGGCGGAGCTGCTTTCGGCAAAGCGTTGGGCGTAGGTGGAGAACGCCGCGTGCAAGGCATTGATCTCGGTGTCCATCTGCGCAAGCTTGCTTTGAGCCACTTGCAACTGATGGATGCGGTCCTTGAAGTCGGCGATGCGCGCGGTTTTCTGCTTGATCACCGAGGTGACAATCGCCAGGTCGTTGGTCCGCTCCTGAATCCGGTTGCTGACGATTTTCAGGAACTGCTGACGGGTGCGGGAAATCTGCTCGCGGGTCAACAGCATCGGTTCACTGCCCGGCTGGAACACCGCCAGGTCGTTCATGTAGCGGCTGACCTGAGTGGTCAGTTGCTCACCGAGCTGCCTGATCTCGCGGTCTTCGAACGCAATGTTGTCCACCGTGGTGGTGAAGGTGAAGGGGAAGGTGTACTCGCTGAGCCGGGACGTATTGGTGGCTGACGCCAGGGCGGTTTTCAGGTAGTCGAGCCAGCGCTGGCTTTGCAGCAGGCGATCCTGATACAGGTTCAGGGCCTGTTCCTCGGTATTGATGGCATTGAGGCGGAAGGTAATTTCTTCCTTCGGATCGGATGAACCCACGCCTTCGAGCAACGCCAGCCGCGTGCCTTCCAAGCCATCGAGACGCACCTGATATTGCTTCTTCTTGGTTTCGTAGAAGCTCTGCGGCAGGTCGATCGATTGCAGTTCCTGACGGCTGGCCAGGTAGTTTTGCAACAGCGCCGCGACAAACCGGGTGCCTTGGGCGGGATCGCCAAAGCTGTAAACAATGGAGATCACGTTGGAACCCGGCAGGGTTTCGATTTTCAGGTTATCGACGGCCTCTTGGGTGTAGGTATCCAGGGCGGTGTCCCGAACCGGATCGGTCTCAAGCCCGAATGCATCGCGCACCGGATTGACAACGTATTCACGCAAGGGGGTGGTCACAAAACGTTTGATCGGTTCGGTCACCAGTTTGCTGAAGATCCCGGGGTTGGGCGCGTACTCGCCTTTGTCCCGCAGGTCGCTGATGGTCTGACGGATCAGGGCCGGCGAACGCAGGATATTGCTCTCGGTTTCCATGTCCGCCAGTGACGGTGGAATGAAAGAGGCATCACCTTGGGTCAGGGACGTGGTGGCGTCTCCCTGGGAGAGTTTTTTGGACTGCACGATCACCTGCGCGGTAATGTCGAAGCTCTGCTTGAGCATCAGCGGCAAGATCAGGGCGATCACTGCAAAGATCAGGAAGACTCGTTTCACCAACTGTTTGTTAGCGAAGAAAATCCTGAAGAACTCATGCAGGTAGTTTTCCTTTGGGTTCATGGTCGGTCACCTGAGCGTTAGTTGTCGCTGTCTTTGTTGTCGACGCGGTAGGCGAAACCGAAGCCCACCCCTTGGAACAACACCACGTCCGCCAGTTGCCGCGCGAGCTCACCGGCGCTGGCCAGTTTGGTCTTGGGCACGTAGAGCATGTCGTCCGGTTGCAGGTAAGCAATCTGCGAGGCGTCACCGGACAAGGCTTTTTCAACGTCGTAGTGCACGGCCTGCACATGGTTGCCGGTGCGGCGCATGATCACCACCGAATCGAGTCGCGCCTTGACGTTAGTGCCACGGGCCAGGGTCAACGCTTCGAGTACCGAGACCGGCCGGCGAATCGGGTAGGAGCCCGGTTGCGCGACTTCACCCAGCACATAGATTTCGTTACCCGAGGTGGACTTGAGCATGACGTCGACCCTCATCCGCCCCGGCAGTTGCGCGTAACGTTGATTGAGGAACGTTTCCAGTTGGTTGACCGTCATGCCTTGCAGTGGTACGGAGCCTATTTCCGGGAAACTCGCATAGCCGTCGTTGCCCACGGTGATCTCCCGGGTCATACCGCTACCGGGCTGGCTCAGGTTGCTCTTGAGGTTTAGCTCGTTGCTCAGCGGGCTGGTGACCAGCACCGTCACCTGATTGCGATTGGGCTGAAACAGGGATTTGCGCTCATAGGCACGCTGGATCTCCTGCCGCGCTTCGACGGCCGTCAGCCCGCCGATTTTCACCGCGGTATTGGCCCCTGGCAGTTCGATGGTGCCGTCGGGCAGCACCAGTTGAGTGCCGTTAAGCTGGCTGGCCGCGGTGAAGTTCAGGGCGACCTGGTCACCGGGCTGAATGCGGTAAGCCCCCGAGCTACTGGTGCTGACGTGGAAGATCACATCCAGCACATCCTTGGGCCGCAAGGTCTGTTCAACCTTGGGCATGTCGGTGGCCTGGGCATTGGCCGGCTCGGCCGTGAGAATCTGTACCGGCATTTGCTGGGTTTCACTGGTGCTGGAGCAACCTGCAAGCGGCAGCAACAGCAGGAGAAGCATTTTGGCGTTCATGGCGTCATCCTTTCTGCGGTTGCTTACAGGTTTTTGTAGAGCCATTTGGGCATGTAGTACTTGCGCCGGTTGAAGACGCTGCCCACCAGTTTGGCGCCGGCCTGGGTCAGGCGCTGGACCGCGGCCTGGGCCACTTCCCAGCGCGTGTCTTCGGCGCGCACCACCATGATCACGCCGTCCACCAAAGTGCTGATGACCAAGGTGTCGGCGGCCGAATACACCGCGTCGCCGTCGATCACCACGAAGCGATACCGATCGCCCAGCTGGTTGAGCAACGGGGCCAGCTGTTCAGTCGTCAGGTGTTCGGCGCCACGGATGTGCCGCCCGTTCGGCAGGATGTGGAAGGGCAGGCTGGAGACGTTCACCAGGCAGTCCTGCAGCAGCGGCGGCGAGGCGTTGAACAGCAGGTCACGAAAGCCGCGTTCTTTGGTCAGCCCCAGCTGTTGCGTGAGGTTGCTCTCCGATTGGCTGGCGTCCACCAGCAGCACTTGGCCGCTGCTCATTGACGCCAGTTGGCTGGCCAGCGCCAGGGCGCTGGTGGTGGTGCCGGCGCCTGCATTGGCGGCGGTCAGGAAGAGGATCCGCAGATCCAGGTCGAGCACGGTCGAGGTCAGGTTGGACTCGCTCGGGCTGGCGATGGTCAGGCTTTTATTCGATGAACCGTCCATTTAACTCGCTCCGTGGCCGCTGAATACTTTGAAGGGGGTTTTCAACAGGATCTTCAGATCAAGCAAGAGGCTCTGCTCGGCGATATAGCTGAGGTCCAACTCAACGCGCTGGTCGAAGTCGATATTGCTGCGCCCGGAGATCTGCCACAGGCCGGTCATGCCGGGGTAGATGCTCAGGCGTGCAAGGTGGTTGTCTTTGTAGCGATAGGCGTTGAAGGAGGTCGGTCGTGGACCGACTAAACGCATGTCGCCGCTGACAACATTGATCAGGTTGGGCAACTCATCGAGGCTGCTGCGCCGCAGGAAGCTGCCGATGGGGGTAATCCTTGGGTCGTTGTCGATCTTGAAATCGATGGCATCGGCGCCGTGCTTGTTCAGGTGCCGCAACGACTCCTTGAGCTCTTCGGCGTTGGTCACCATTGTGCGGAACTTGTACATGCCGAACAGGCGGCCGCGGTAACCGGTGCGCTTTTGCACGAACATCACCGGTCCCGGGCTGCTGAACTTGATCACCAGCGCCAGGCCCAGCAACACAGGGGAGAGCAGCAGCAAAATCACCAGCGCGCCGAGGCATGCAACCACCCGGTTGGTTCGCGACAGCGTCCAGGGCCGGCCACCGTCGCGGCCGGTCATCCAGCCGCGGCCCTGCATGTGGATGGCCGTGTCCAGGCGCATTCGGTGTTCGGGGTCCAGGCGTTTGTCACGCTGCATGTGATTGAGCAACACGCCTTTTTCATGTCCAGTCATAGAGTCCTCCGCTGAAGCCCGGACGCGAGTGGCGAGTGGGCGTTGCGCAGTGGGTAGTAGTCACGGAACCAGGCGATGAATCGTCCGAGTCCTTCATCCAGCTCGATCCGTGGCTGGAAACCGGTGGCCTGGGCCAGATCACTGGCATCGGCGCAGGTGTTGAGCACGTCGCCCGGTTGCAGGGGCAGCAACTCGACGAGGGCTTTTTGTCCGAGGTGTTTTTCCAGCAGCGCCAGGTAGTCCTTGAGCTCCACTGGCTGTTGTCCGCCAATGTTGTAAATGCGCCATGGCGCCATGCTGCTGGCCGGGTCTGGTTGTTCGCGGTTCCACTGCGGTGCTGCTAGGGGGGCGCGCTCGATCAGACGGGCGATGCTCTCGATGATGTCGTCGATGTAGGTGAAATCACGCTGGTGCTCGCCGTAGTTGAACAGCTTCACCGGCTGCCCTTCGGCAATCGCCCGGGCGAACTGGATCGGCGACATGTCTGGCCGCCCCCAAGGCCCGTACACGGTGAAAAAACGTAAACCGGTGCAGGGAATGCCGAACAGATGGCTGTAGCTGTGGGCCATCAGCTCATTGGCTTTTTTGGTCGCGGCGTACAACGACAACGGATGGTCGACGCAGTCCTTGACCGAGTAAGGCGTGTGCTGATTGGCGCCGTAGACCGAACTGGACGAGGCATAGATCAAGTGTTTGACCGGGTGGTGACGGCAGCTTTCGAGGATGTTGAGAAACCCGCTCAGATTGCTGTCGACGTAGGCCCGGGGATTTTCCAGGGAGTAACGCACCCCGGCCTGGGCCGCGAGGTGAATCACCACCTCTGGTTGTTCACGAACAAACAATGCATCGAGGGCCGTGGCGTCGGCCACATCGACTTTCGCGAGCGGGAAATCGCCGACTTGCTTGCACACCCAATCCACGCGGTCGTGCTTGAGCTGCGGGTCGTAGAAGTCGTTGAAATTGTCCAGGCCGCACACTTGATGCCCATCGCGCAACAGCCGCAACACGCAATGGGCGCCAATGAAACCGGCCGCTCCGGTGACGAGTATCTTCATGGCCGTGGCGCCTCGGGAGCGATGTGCCGAAGCCCGATACCGCTGTAGTGCAAACCGGCCGCCGCCACGTGCTCCGGGTTGTAAAGATTGCGCCCGTCGACGATCACCCGCGCGCGCAATTTGCTCGCCAGCAGATCGAAGTCGACCACACGGAAATTCTTCCACTCGGTGCAGATCACCAGTGCGTCGGCATCTTCCAGGGTGTCGTCGCGGGTGGCGCACAGGTGCAGGTCATTGCGGTAGCCGTAAATGCGTCGGCACTCGGACATGGCTTCCGGATCGTAAGCCTGCACGCTCGCGCCATCGGCCCACAGCGCCTCCATCAGATAACGGCTGGGGGCTTCGCGCATGTCGTCGGTATTGGGCTTGAAGGCCAGGCCCCAAATCGCGATGGATTTGCCGACCAGGCCATCGGGAAATAGCGCCTGCAGTTTGCTGAAGAGGATGTGCCGCTGGCTGTCATTCACATCGGTGACGCTACGCAGCAGACGCATTGGCATGCCGTTGTGTTCGGCGGTGTGCAACAGGGCACGCAGGTCTTTGGGAAAGCACGAGCCGCCAAAGCCGCAGCCGGGGTAGATGAAGTGGTAACCGATGCGCGGGTCCGAGCCGATGCCTTTGCGCACCGCCTCAATGTCGGCCCCCAGCAACTCAGTGAGGTTGGCCAGTTCGTTCATGAAACTGATGCGGGTGGCGAGCATTGCGTTGGCGGCGTACTTGGTCAGCTCGGCGCTGCGGTTGTCCATGAACATGAGCTTTTCGCGGTTGCGGCAGAACGGCGCATAGAGTTCGCTCAATTGGTTGCGCGCTTCATCGTCATTGGTGCCGACGATGATCCGGTCCGGGCGCATGCAATCGGCCAGGGCGCTGCCTTCCTTGAGAAACTCCGGGTTGGACACCACTCGCACGTTCAACGCCTCTTTGCCACGGCGTTGCAGTTCTTCGTTAGCGGTGCTTGCCACCTGGTCCGCGGTGCCCACCGGCACGGTGGACTTGATGATCAGGGTGCGGTCTGACTCCATGAAACTGGCGATCTGCCGAGTGACATTCAGCACATGGCTGAGGTCGGCGGAACCGTCTTCATCGGCGGGAGTGCCCACCGCGATGAAAATCAGTTCGGCGTGTTCGACCGCGTCACTGGCCTGAGTGGAGAAGAGCAGGCGACCGGCCTTGATGTTGTCTTCCAGTGTGCTGGACAGTCCCGGTTCGCTGATCGGGGGCACGGCTTGTTGCAGTTGCTTGATCTTGTTGGGGTCAATATCAACGCACAGCACACGATGTCCGACATCGGCCAATGCCGCGGCTTGTATCAGACCGACGTAACCCGTACCAAATACGCTCACGTCCATATTGGCGTGCCTCGTAAAACGGTGGATGTAACTGAAATGAGACTGTCAAAAGGGGTATAGCCCAGCCATGGGAAAGCGAGTCAGCAAAATGACGGGTAACTCGACCGGGAAAACCCCGATTTCACGGGCTATTTGCCATCAAGTGCTTGCCGCTGCTGGATTTGCCGCGGTTTTGAGGGGTTTCTGACGGTTTGAAGAAAACGATAAACGGTCGTAAGGCTTGAAACACAAGGGTTACAGACGCTTGAGTGTGTCAGATTTGAGGCAACGTTTTTTTGACGCTTTAGGAAAAAAACCGGCATTTCTTGCGCTTCGAGGGCTCGGTGCTAGTGTCAGAAAATGGCCAATCATCCGTTGGCCACGGAGACGCTGTAATCGCCATGATCCGATACCTCAAGGAACTGTTGCTGGTTCTGTATTTACTCAAGAATTACGACTACTACCTCGATCGTCTTGACGCGCTGGGCATCGGTTTTCCTATGCTGTTGTATGGCGCAATGTTCGTCGTGCTGACAGTGGCGTTGTTCATGACCGCCTACATCCGTCAGACGCTGATCCGTCACTTGTTCGCGCTGGCGATGTTTGGCTCGGCGGTGTTCTTTGACGTCTATACGCAAGTGACTGCCGGTTACATGACCTACAGCAGTTTTGTGTCACTGGTGTATTCCGGTGGCTTCATTCAAGAAGCGGCGTACCAGTACCGCGATACAATCATCAGCGGGACAGTCAGTGGTTTGTTACTGCTGTTCGGTATCGGGCTCAAGCCGCGTCGACGGGTGCCATTACCGGGTGCGCTGTTGGTGGCGGCGCCAGTGCTCGGGGTGCTGATGCTCAGCACCGTGCTGTTTGTGCGGGCCGGCGAGGGTGCCCGTGGCTTGCCGATCATGTACACGCCGATAGCCTATTTGAATCTGTTCACCTATGAAGCGCTGCACAACACCGTCGGCCCCCGTGAACCGGTGAGCATGACGCGTATCGATCAGCCGGTGGGGCACGACATTGTGCTGATCATCGACGAGAGCATCTCCGGCAACTACCTGGACATCAACACGCCGTTCGGTGTGCACAGCAACCTCAAGGAACCGCGCCCGGGCGTGGACATTTTCAATTACGGCTATGCGGCATCCATCGCCAATTGCAGTGCCGACACCAATGTCACCCTGCGCTACGGTGGCACCCGCGGCGACTACATGCGGATCAACAGCACGCTGCCGTCAATCTGGCAGTACGCCAAAAAGGCCGGACTGCGCACTGTTTACATCGACTCCCAGCGCACCGGTGGCAACTTGCAGAACCTGATGAACGCTGCCGAGAAAAAGGACATCGACGAGTTCGTGCAATTCGACCGCACCAGCGTGCGTGAGCGCGACATGGCCGCGGCGGCCAAGCTGATCGAGCTGCTCAACGACGGTAAGCCGCAGCTGGTGGTGATCAACAAGGTCGGCGCGCATTTTCCGGTGCACGACAAGTACCCGGACGCGTTTATGGCTTACCGTCCGACATTGCCCCGAGGGCGATTTGTCGAAGTGGCGGACACGGGCAAACGTGATGGTTTCAACGGTCAGCCAGATGATTGGTTGCTGTACCGCAATGCCTACAAAAATACCGTGCTGTGGAATGTCGGCGAGTTCTTCGCACGGGTTTTCGCTCAGGCGGATTTGCGCAATGCGTTGCTGATCTACACCTCGGATCACGGGCAGGACCTGCATGAGCGCGGTAACCCGGGGCTCAATACTCACTGCGGTGGTGATCCGGTGGGGGAGGAGGGATTGGTGCCCCTGGTGGTGATTTCGGGCAGCGGTTTGAAGACCCTGGACTGGCAGGCGCAATTGCCGGCCAACAAGGATCGCTCCAGTCACTACAACATCTTCCCGACGTTGCTGCAGGTGATGGGTTATGACCTGGCGGGGATCGAGGCGGTGTATGGCAAACCGCTGAGTATGCCGACGGGGGACGATTTCACCTTTAACTATCGGTTTAATGCGCGGTTGGGGGCCAAGCCTGAGTGGAAGCATATTGATCTGAACAGCATTGTGACGCCGGGGCGGGTGGTGCCGAGTGTGGCGGTGGGGCAGTGAGGTTGTTTGTTGGCTGAGCCGGCCACTTCGCGAGCAAGCCCGCTCCCACATTTGATCGATGTGTACACAGATTCTGCGTACACCGGCATCCCTGTGGGAGCGGGCTTGCTCGCGAAGACGTCAGACCGTTCAACCCAAGATTATCGGGTGTACTCTCTACCCTTGCCCCCACTCATCAAAAGAGTTTCCCCTTCATGCTTCACGTCCAGGGCGTCTTCAAAAGCTACGCCACCCCCCAAGGCCCATTGCCCGTGCTGCAAGGCGTCGACCTCACGTTGAAGCCCGGCAGCAGCCTGGCGCTGATGGGTGAATCGGGCAGTGGCAAGAGCACCTTGCTGCACCTGATCGCCGGGCTGGACAAGGTCGATCGCGGCAGCATCCGCAGTGGCGAGCATCGGCTGGAGCAGATGAACGAGAGCCAATTGGCGAACTGGCGGCGGACCGAAATCGGTCTGGTGTTCCAGCAGTTCAACCTGATCGGCAGTTTGCGCGTTGAAGACAATCTGGCGTTTCAGGCACGTCTGGCCGGGCGCCACGATCCACGTTGGCAGGCGCATCTGGTGCAGCGCCTTGGGTTGGGAGATTTGCTGCGGCGCTATCCGGAGCAACTGTCCGGCGGGCAACAGCAGCGGGTCGCATTAGGTCGCGCCCTGGCATCGCAACCCAAACTGCTGCTGGCCGACGAGCCCACCGGCAGCCTCGATGAAGCCACCAGCGATGAGGTGTTGAAGTTGTTGCTGGAGCTGCTCGACGATAGCCCGACGACTTTGTTGATGGTCACTCACAGCCCACGGGTCGCCGCGCGGTTGGCAGACAAAGTGGTGCTGCACGGCGGCCGTCTGGCTGGCGCGGACGAGCGCTGAGGTGCGGGTTTTTCGCGAGACGTTGCGGGCGCTGCTCAGCCATTGGCGCCAGCATCCGGTGCAGTTTTTCAGTGTGCTGACCGGGCTCTGGCTCGCCACCAGCCTGCTGACCGGCGTGCAAGCGCTGAACAGCCAGGCGCGAGAAAGCTACGCCCGCGCCAGTCAACTGATCGGCGGCGAACCGCAAGCCAGCCTCAGTGCACCCAGCGGAGGGGTGTTTTCCCAGCAAGTGTTTGTCGACCTGCGTCGTGCGGGTTGGCCGGTATCACCCGTGTTGCAAGGTCGGGTGACGCTCAAGGGCCATGAAGACCAGCGCTTGCAGTTGATGGGCATTGAGCCGGTGTCGCTGCCGGCCGGGTCCGCAGTGGCCGGGCGGTCGTTGCCAATCGAGCAGGTTGTCGAGTTTTTCACCCCGCCGGGCAGCACCTGGATTTCACCGCAGACTTTACAAGCGTTGGGCTTGCACGAAGGGGAAACCCCGGTGGCCCAGAGCGGAATCACCTTGCCGCCGCTGCGTGCCCAGACCGACATGGCGCCCGGCGTGTTGCTGGTGGACATCGGCTTCGCCCAACAGATTCTGCAATTGCCCGATCAACTGTCACGGCTGCTGCTGCCCAAGGATTTCAGCGCGCCCCTGCCTGATGAGCTCAAGGGCCAACTCCAGCTCAAAACCAGTGGCGAAGAAAACAATCTCGCGCGACTGACCGAGAGCTTCCACCTGAACCTCGATGCCTTGGGCTTTTTGTCGTTCGTGGTCGGCCTGTTCATCGTCCACGCGGCGATCGGCCTGGCGCTGGAGCAACGCCGAAGCTTGCTCAGAACCCTGCGCGCCTGTGGAGTCAGTGCGCGCATGTTGATTGCCTGTCTCGCCGTCGAGCTGGGGGGGCTGGCGCTGATCGGTGGTATCGCCGGTGTCGTCAGCGGCTACCTGTTGGCGGGTGTGCTGTTGCCGGACGTCGCCGCCAGCTTGCGCGGCTTGTACGGCGCCGAAGTGCCGGGGCAATTGAATCTAAGTCTGCTGTGGTGGTTCAGCGGTATCGGCCTGAGCCTGTTCGGCGCCTTGCTGGCCGGCGCCAACAGTTTGCTGCGTGCGGCGCGTCTGCCGTTGCTGGCGCTGGCCAATCCGCAAGCCTGGCACCAAGCCCACGCGCGCTGGTTGCGGCGCCAGGGTTGGGTCGCGGCGATGGCTGCGGTGATCGCGTTGCTGGCGTTGATCTTCGGCGACAGCCTGAGCAGCGGTTTCGTGCTGATGGCCGCCCTGTTGATCGGCGCCGCACTGGCCTTGCCGGTGGTGTTGAATAGCGTGCTCAACTGGGTGCTTGGGCGCAGTCGTTCGGTGCTCGGTCAATGGTTTCTCGCCGACTGCCGCCAGCAACTGCCGGCCCTGAGCCTGGCCTTGATGGCGCTGTTGTTGGCGCTGGCGGCAAACATCGGCGCCGGCAGCATGACCGCCGGTTTCCGTCAGACGTTCAGCAACTGGCTCGAACAACGCCTGACCGCTGAGCTGTACCTTAATCCGCAAAATCCCGCCCAGGCTCGAGAACTGCACACCTGGCTCAAACAACAACCTCAAGTCACCGCGGTGCTTCCGAACTGGCAGGTATCGATCCAGTTGCAGGGCTGGCCGGCGGACGTCTTTGGCGTGATCGATCACCCGACGTATCGTCAGCATTGGCCCCTGCTGGAAGCCTTGGGCGACAACCCTTGGGAGCGACTGGCCAAGGACGACGCGTTGATGCTCAGCGAGCAACTGGCGCGGCGGTTGAAGGTACGCCTTGGTGATCAACTGACGATTCCCACGCCGAATGGCCCATGGTCACCACGGATCGTCGGGATCTACGCCGACTACGGCAATCCCAAGGGCCACCTGCTGGTCAACATCAATCACCTGTTGCGCGGCTGGCCGCAATTGACGCCCAACCGTTTCAACCTGCGCATCGAACCGGCGTCGATTCCCGGATTCCTGGCCGCACTGCAAACCCGTTTCACCCTGGACGACAGCCGCATCGTCGATCAGGCCCGGCTCAAGGGCTGGTCCACGCAAGTGTTCGAACGCACCTTCGCCGCCACCGCCGCGCTCAATAGCCTGACGCTTTGTGTCGCGGGCGTGGCGCTGTTCATCAGCCTGCTGACCCAAAGCCAGAGCCGCCTCGGACAACTCGCGCCGCTGTGGGCTTTGGGCGTAACCCGTCGCCAATTGATGCTACTGAACCTCGGGCAAACCTGGTTGCTGGCGGTACTGACGCTGGTGCTGGCATTGCCCTTGGGCATCGCATTGGCGTGGTGCCTGGACACGGTGATCAACGTTCAGGCGTTCGGCTGGCGCTTGCCGTTGCGGGTGTTTCCACTGCAAGTGTTGCAGTTGATGGGCCTGGCGTTGCTCGCAACATTGCTCGCTTCAGCGTGGCCGTTGTACTCGCTGTATCGCACGCAACCGGCGGATCTGCTGAGGACGTTTGCTCATGAAGATTAAGCTCGGCGTGTTGTTACTGGCCGCGCTGCTGAGCGGATGCGACAACACGCCTGCGCCGGAAAAAGGCTTCGCCGGCCTCGGTCATCAGGCCGAGGCATTTACCCCAGTGGTGCCCGGGCGGGTGTTCAGCTTCCCGGCAGACCACGGCCCGCACGATGGCTTTCGCATCGAATGGTGGTACGTCACCGCCAACCTCAAGGACGATCAGGGCCAGGAATTCGGCGCGCAATGGACGCTGTTTCGCAGCGCCTTGAAAGCGACTCCCGAACAGTCTGGCTGGAGCAATCAAACCATCTGGCTGGGCCATGCGGCGGTGACTTCCGCCACGGCGCACTATGCCGCCGAACGCTACGCCCGAGGCGGCGTCGGCCAGGCCGGCGTGAGCCTGGCGCCGTTCAACGCATGGATCGACGACTGGCGTTTCAGCAGTCAGGCCACCCATGAAGAGCCTCTGGCGGACCTGCAACTCAGCGCCCGCGACAAGGCTTTCAGCTACCAGCTTCGACTGACCTCCACACGTCCGCTGGTGCTTCAGGGCGACAAAGGCTTCAGCCAGAAATCCGAACAAGGCCAGGCTTCGTATTACTACAGCCAGCCGTTTTTCCAGGCCAGCGGCACCCTGGAAATCGATGGCAAAACCTACACCGTCAGCGGCCCTGCCTGGCTCGATCGCGAGTGGAGCAGCCAACCCCTGACCGCCAACCAGACCGGTTGGGACTGGTTCTCCCTGCACCTGGACAGTGGCGAACAGGTCATGCTCTACCGCATGCGGCAAAAGGACGGCGCGCCGTACCTCACCGGCACCTGGATCGATTCCCAAGGCCAGACGCAGCTATTGCATGCCGACGACATCAGCCTCACGCCTCAAGACACCGCCAACGTGGCCGGGCGTTCGATGCCCGTGAGCTGGTCGATCAAAATCCCCGCCAAACACCTCGAAATCACCATCAGCGCCCTCAACCCCAAGGCCTGGATGGACTTGCGCATTCCCTATTGGGAAGGACCGGTGCGGCTCAGCGGCAGTCATGGCGGGCAGGGGTATCTGGAGATGACCGGGTATTAACCGGAACTCTCGCCGCCACGCCGTTTTCCTACGTAATGAAGCCCATTTCACGGGAGCCCGCCATGAGCGACGACCTCAAACCGCCCACCCTTGCCACCTGGCAGCGGCTGTTCGACGACAAGGCCTACTGGCAGCAATCTCCCGACGTGCATTACAGTGAATTGTTGCGCATCGCCGACGATCTGCTGGGGCAGGGCGCCATCGACCTCGATCAATGGCAGATCCTCAAAACCAAGGCCGATCAATCCCACAAAGACTCACCCGCCGTGAACGTTGCGCAGGAAGTCGACGATCCCGAAGCCTGAGGAAAACCCCATGAATCCCAAACCGACCACCCCCTCGGAAAACCCCGACGAGCCCCGGCCACCAGGCGAAGTCGAGCGCGACAACGACGCCTTGCGCCCCACCGACCCGACCCGGCGCAAGGAAAGCGGCAAGGGCACAGAAAGCGGCGAATCCACCGCGCAAGAAACTGCGAACACTCCCTGAGTAGCGTCTATGCAGGCGAAAATGAAAGATCTGAACGTAGAACAGAGCGTTGTGGTGATCCATACTGCTGTGCTGAAAGTCGCCAGCCAGCGACCAAGCTGATCATTACTTGTACGTATTGATTGTTCCTGTGCAAATAACTGTATAAGAACAATCATTTTTAATGGTCGAACTGGTGAGTTTTAGAAGTTTGTATCCGTTTTTTTAGCAAAAACTTACGAAATATTACGTGCATTAATTTCATGTTTATACCGAGGACATATCGGCCAAATTCTATTAAAATCCTTCCCGTTCGCCCGGTGTCAGGGCTCTTTACCGGTGCATGGATTGCCAGGCCATTACACTGGGCGAACACCTCCTCTGGAACGCAATGTTTATAAGTTTCGGACATAAAAAATGGGCGACCTTGAAGTCGCCCATTTTTATTGGGTGATTTAAAGCTGTGTCCGCAACCGCCGCCCTCGCGCAAATGCCTGCTACAACGCAGCGTCATCGTCATCGCCATCGCCATCGCCATCGCCAAGCGCCTCGCCCAGGGAACGCGTTTCCAACCGTTGAGTCACGCTGCGAATGTGCCCTTAAATTGCATCCACTACCGGAGTGCTGGCCTGGAGTTGCTGCCGGTAGTTGGCCGCACGCTGAAGCACTCGGGTCAAGGCCATAAAGTTCGCCGGTTTGGTTAAAACGTCATTGGCACCCGCGGCCCTGAAACGCTCTATCTCGCTCGAAAAAGCGCTCGCGGTGAAAGCAACGATGTAGCAAGTATCGCCCAATGGTAGTTTGCGGATTTCACGAATGGCCGCTAGCCCATCCATAACAGGCATGTTGATATCCATAAAAATGATATCTGGAGTCGAAGTCATACACTGATTGACCGCCTCCAGGCCATCTGACGCAAGGTCGGGTGTATAGCCCAACTCCTGTAGCATCGCCATGGCAACTTTCTGACTCACTGGATGGTTTTCCACCAGCAGGATATCGAGCGGGTAGTCCCCGGCAAAAGATGAGTCGAAACCCACCACTGCATGATCGTCCCCGATGGGTATTTCCGAGACTGAAAAAAGCTCCATGGGGAGTGAGAAGGAGAACGTCGATCCGACGCCAGGCTGACTGGTGAAAGATAAAGTCCCATGCTGCGCCTCGACCAGATTTTTGCAGATTGAAAGACCTAGCCCACTCCCGGTAAAGCGTTGACTGGCCGGCCCTTTGAACTGAGTAAAGGGCTTGAATAGGCTGTTTTGCCGTTCCGCGGGGATACCTATGCCGGTATCGCGTATAGAGAAGTCGAGTCGGGCTTGAGGGCCGTAACCGCTAGTCGTGACCATGAGCGATACCGTTCCGGCTTCGGTGAATTTGACCGCATTGCCCAACAAGTTGAGCAATATCTGGCGAAGGCAATCGGTATCGGTTTTGACCAGGGAAGGTACGTCCGGTGAGACTTGGACCTCAAGTGCTATTGGCTTGTCCTGAATGTTTTGTCGGATCATTTCAATACTGGATAAAACCAATGCTCTCACTTCGAAAACACGAGGTTTCAATTCAAGTTTGCCCGCTTCGATTTTTGCAAGGTCGAGAATGTTGTCGATAAGAGACAGCAGGGCTCGTCCACTTGTATTAATCGTTCTTAGCAGACTGCTTTGCTCGGGATTCAGGGCGGACCTCGCCAGCAACTCGGTCGCGCCGATAACACCGTACATGGGCGTACGGATTTCATGACTCATGGTGGCCAAAAATCTGGTTTTTGAACGATCAGCGTCCTCGGCGGCATTTTTTGCCTGATTCAATACCTGTTCGTTTATTTTCAATTGCTGGAGATGAGCACGCATGCGTAAAAGGCTGAGGGCGAGAAATACCAGAATGGCCAGGATGATATGGTGCAGGGAGTCCTGATTAAGTTGGTGGTAGTAGTCCGCCAACGTAATCTCCGCGCCAGTAACATAAATCGTACCGTCCTGCGATTTCATTGGGACGAAGACGGCGCGAAAGTCTCCCCAGTGATCCGAGTAGTCGATCCAGGTGGGTTCGGTGCGCTCGAAACTGTCGAGCAAAGCCTGACTGGCATCCGGATAGGGATCGAAAAAACGTACGAAATTCTGCTCTTGAATTTCTTTTTTCGATGCGCTGGAACTGACCAGATAAGCTTCACCCGCGCGTTTGACTACGCTATAGACAAAGGCGGTGCCCATGGACTCGTTGAAGCTGGAGAGCCGCTGAATGGCATTCCAGTCTTCCGTTTCGGATTTGGACTGTTTGTCGATCAGATTGTCATGGTAGCGGTCGCCAAGGATGGCCGAAGCACCCAACGCAGCATGCAGCAATTTGTTATTAATGTTTTCAGTGAGGACCCCTTGAGTCTCGACGTAGAGGTAGTAGATATAGCCACTGACACCTACGATGTAAACCAAGAGTAAAGCCCATGTTTTTCGCCTGAGTTTGAACATTTATCACAGCCTCCATACTGCGCGCGGAAGTATAGTTTGAAGGTGAGGTGAAAACCATGGTTTTGTTTTTCGCGGTTTTCAGGTGAGGCGGTGAGAAGTTACTTGACCGAAGAGACGGTTTTTTGTGCTCGCGATGTTGAGTCGTTTTTTTGGATTGATCAGAAGTTTAAAGACAGTTTTTAACAAACTCTTGCGAAGTGCTGCGTGCGTAAGTCTGGGAGGTGGTGTTTAAAAGTTGCGGATATAAAAATGGGCGACGCTACCTTGGGTCGCCCATTTTTATTGATGATTTAAAGTTGCGCTCGTAACCGCCGCCCGACCACATCCAGCAAATCGTAGCCATCACGCAATTGGATTGCTAACACCCGCGCAAACTCTTGCAACAGCGCAGCATCACCACCAAGCGCCTCGCCCAGAGACAGAGTTTCCAACAGTTGAGTGACGCTGCGAATGCGATACGCCGCCGTGTCGTGCAACACGTCGACAGGCGCTTCAGTGTCGATCAGCAGGGACGGGATCGTGCAGTCGATGCCGGTAATCGGCATGTATCGAGTCATGGCTGCACCTCCTGGGCGTCGGACGCCCCACCGGGTGGGTCGAGGTTGTCCAGCGCCCTGTTCACCAACAATTCACCCAGCACGGCCAATTGCTGAATCGATAGTGCCAGGCTGCGGTGCGAGCCTTCGAGCTCGCAGGCAAAGTCGGTAGTCAGCACGTTGAGCGAGGCGAGGGTTTCGCAGGCGTGGCTTAGCAGGGTTTCGGTGTTGATGTTGGGGAGGAGGGTGAAAACGTGGCTGGTGGGGTCGGGGCTTTTTGGGTTGCGGAGGCGGGCGCTGATGGTGCGTTGGGTTGCTTGGTTGAGTTGGAGGGGGGTGAGGGAATCGGGTGGAAACTTTTTCATCGTGAAGCTCCTGAATCAACGGAGCCGCAAAGCGGCATTTGCATGCCTTGATCGTGTTCGGTCTGTCAAAACCGGTCGCTGAGGTTGCAGCGACTGGGGGAGGTTATCTGGGGAGGGAGGGGAGTACAAGTTCATGGATGGCGATGGGGGTTGTGGGAAATGTCCGATGCTTTTGTCAGGCGTCCAAAGGGGCTGAAAAATTGAGTCAAATTTGATTTTAAGTGAGTTCGGGTTTTTTATTGTTCATATATACTGAGGGTCCACAAAGTAGGGGGATTTTGTTGTGAGTTCAAATGTCGAACTGCTGTTCGAAGCATGAATTGTGAAGAGGCTTTCGCTCTGAGTGATTTTTATACTAAGTTTTTCTTTTGTAGGTATATTTTTGATCGTCAGGCTGCTGATTTCGCTACAGTTTAAACCGATGCGGCATGTGTTGAATTCAGCCTTTTTCCATTTTTGCGGGAGGGGCGTCAGGGAGTTCTTTGATGTCGAACTCAAGTATTATCGTTGGTCTGTTGTTTTCGATGTTTACTGTGAAAAGTTCAATGAGGCCAATTGCTACGGGGGTTTTGAAAATTTGGTTGAAAAAAAATGCTGCCATCGATATCGTTCCAGAACTTCATTTTTGTTCCTTGTGGCCAAGCTTAGTGGGCGGGTTTGTTTTTTTCTACTACCACAGATCTATTCTTGCACACTCGAATTCAATGATGTTCCCAATCTCTAATCCTCTTGGTAAAAAATCATCGATCACCATATGTATGTCGCCAACGGCAACCACTTGGTTAGTGATGTCGATAACTTCGGAAATGACTTTTCGCTCAAGTTTTGTGTCGCTTAAGTTCCATATTCCTACCGCCGACTGATCACTGATCATTGCGTTTTTTACAGAAAAAACGTGGAGTGGTTGAATTAAATGCTCGCCCACTATTACATTGCAAGGTTGAGAGAAGGCGATGCATGTGAAGTTACCATCACTAATTTCAACTTCCGCTTCTTCAGCTGACTTCGATATCCATTTAATGCTTTTTATTATCATGTTAGATCGCTTCGATTGTGGTGGCTGATATGGATACTTCCATCCTGTTTGTTGATTCGGTCCAATCGTGTCTGTTTTACCGATTTTGGCTGGGTTTCCCATCCTAGGCTTGGTGCTTTTGTCTCGAAGAAGGAACAGGTTTGAGGTGCCTGTCGTGATTTCTCCTTTATGGCCCCCCCTTTATGTACATGAGGATAATTGGCTTTTTGGTTGCGTAAAAAAATATAAGTGGGAACTGGAGTCGTCTATTTTTTAACTATGTCTCCTTGGATGTATTGGTTTAATTCGGATTCAACTATAGTTAGGTTTGTGTATTTTGCATGTTTTTCTGGGAGTTCACATGCGTAGTTATACAGGCGCCATGCGTCGAACCCATCGGTTCTTCCATTCGGCCCGAAATCGAAATCCACACAATAATCTGGATATTCGATCATGCATCCGCTCCCATGTAATTGATAGCTCACTCCATTAAGAACTTTTCCTCGTTGAGCTATTTTTTTCTCATGCCATAGCTGTTGTAGTGATCTCGAGCCGAATTTGTCTTCAAGCAACTGTAGTGAGGTTTCTACAGCGCCTAAAAAATCAAAAATTAATAATTCCAGATCCTTGTTAATCATCTTCTCAGCCAAAAGGGGGCCAGCCAAAAGGGACAGATTTATTTTCATGAGTACGTAGAAAATAGATCTGTCGCCTTCCTTATTGTTTTTTTTGGTTGCTAAATTACTCTGAGTCCATAAGTGTTTTGTATTTCGCAAATGTAGTGATAGCTTGCTCGTCGCCATCAATTAAGTTTTCATAAAAGCTAATGTTTGTGGCCCATTCTTGGAATATAAGTGAGCTTTTGTATTTGTTATTATCTTGAGTTTGAAAGCTAAGTTTCCAATGAGAGGAAAGTCGCTCGTCAATAATATCAAAGACATCGGCTGCATATGGTTTTGGATACTCATCATCTTTTTCTGTGCATATATAGAACCAAGGGCAGTTGTCTCGAAACTCGATGCCATAAACCGTGTATTCCATTCCAAGTTGCAAGTCTAGCTCGCCGTCAGGCATGAATATGTAACGCTTTAAACGCATGACGGTTTCTGGTGCTGATATGTCATTCAGATTGTTGATTTTGCATACGACTTTCATTTGTCGATGACTCCGGGTGGCACTGATGGGTCATTACCCCAAGGTTTTATATCATCGGTGCTGTGCTTTTTGAACTTGAAATCCATGAGCTCTCCGGTCTGCGGATTGCGTACATAATGTACTACGGAGTCATTTCCGTTCTTCGATTTTATCTTGAGCTCAATTTTATCCATTCCTTTAAAGGCAGGATCATTGAGGTTTTCGATAATAACGACGCCTTGACCTTCTTTAGCTGCCTGTAATGTCATCTGATCTTGAATACTTTTAGGTTCCCGACTCCACTTGTCCGGTCTTGGAGGGGCCGGAGGGGGAGGGGATCCTTCATTTACGGTCGCTTTAACTGGTGGATCTTCCAGTCTGATTTCCGACTTGCTACCACCCGCTCCAGGACAGCTTGTCAACCCCAACGGATCCACCCACCCCGTAGGGTTAGGCACGTACTGGTAGTTGTTCAACCCACCCGCCAGCTTGATCAGATCCGGCGTCAGAAACCGTCCAGTCCCCGGATTGTAGTAGCGATGCCGGTTGTAATGTAACCCTGTCTCGGCATCGAAATACTGGCCCTGAAAGCGCAGCGGGTTGTCGATTTCGGCGATGTCGAGTGCGGCGAGATTACCGTAGGCGCAGTATTTCGCCGACCACATGATCTCACCGCTGTAGTCGGTGAGTTCCTGTGGGGTGCCGAGGTGGTCGAGTTGGTAGTAGAACGGTGTTGCTTTCAGCGGGCCTTCGCCGTCGAGCATGGCCAATGGACGGAAGCTGCCGGGCTCGTAGATGTAGGTGCGATAGCGATTGTCGGCGCTTTCTGCGATTAGGCGTTCGCCCTGCCAGAGGAACTCAGTGGTGTGGCCGTCGACGGTCTTTACGATGCGTCGGCCGAAGGCGTCGTATTTGTAGGATGCGACACTGCCGCCCGGCAGGCTGACGCCGGTCAGGCGATGTTGGCAGTCGTAACGGTACTCGGTAACCAGTTTCTGCCCGGTGCCTCGGCGTTCGCGGATCAGATTGCCGTACGCGTCGTAGTCGTAATGACGGTCGCCCTGCATCAGCAGGCGGTTGCCTTTGACGTTGGCCAGGTTCGCGGTTGGCTGGTCGCCTTGGCCGAGGAGGTTGCCCGCCGGGTCATGGGCGAAGCTTTCAGGCGTGCTGCCACGGACGTTGATCAGGCGATCGAGCGGGTCGTAGTGGTAGCTGCGGTTGCCTTTGCGGCTGTCGTCGATGCCGGCGAGGTTGCCGTTGGCGTCGTAGGTGTAGCGGCGCTGGAACAGATTCTTTTCGCGCTGGCTGACGCTGTGCGCCTGCAACCGACCCTGTTCGTCGTACTGATATTGGCTGAGCAACAGGCCTTGTTGACGCTGCTGTTCGCGGCCTGCGTTGAACTGGTGAGTGGTCAGGCGCGAGCCGTTGAGGTTGATGCTGCTCAACTGGCCGCCAGGCTGGTGGCGGTAGTCGAGCTTGCTGCCGTCCGGCAGACGGCAGTGCTTCAGTTGGCCGACGCTGTCGTACTCGTAGCGCAGGGTGCCCCAACCCTGGTGTTCGGTGATGAGGCGGTCTTGCAGGTCATATTCATACGCCAGCGGCCAGTTGCCGTCGTCAACGTTAACGAGGCGGCCGAGGGCGTCGTAGCTGTAGTGAATTTCTTCGCCGTCAGCCAGGGTTTTCACCAGCAGGCGACCTGCAGCGTCGCGCTGGTACTCGGTCACCAGTTCGCTGCCGTCGTCGCCGAACTCGGTTTTCTTCAGCAACCGACCGTTGAGGTCGTATTCGTAGGCGGTGCGGCGACCATCGAACCCGGTTTCCTGCTGGATCAGGCCGTTCGGGTAGTAGTCGAGGTGGTAGTGCTCGCCGCGTTCGTTTTCAATCTCGGTGAGCAGCAGGCGCGAGTTGTCGTAGCGGTAGCGCAGCTGGCTGCCGTCGGGGTTGATGCGGCGGCTCACCAGGTGCAGGTTGTCGGCGTATTCGTAGCGGGTGATGCGCCCGAGTTCATCCCGTTCGGCGGTGACGCGACCATACGGGTTGTAGGTGAAGGCGCGGGTGGCGCCACCAGGCAGGGTGATTTGTGTCAGGCGATCAACGGCATCCCATTGGTAATGGGTAATGGCGCCGTTTTCATCCTGACGTGTGATTTTCCGACCTAGCGCGTCGTAACGGTACTTGCGTTGGCCCCCGTCGGGCAGGCGTTCTTCCAGCAGTTGGCCGAGATTGTTCCAGCCCAGTTGGTGACGGCTGCCGTCGGGATGACGGATTTCCAGCAGGCGGCCTTGACGGTCGTAGCTGTAGTGGGTTTCGGCGCCCTGAGGATCGGTTTGTTGGGTGATATCGCCTTGACGGTTGCGCTCGTACTTCCAGCGCGCTTTACCTCGCTGGACATCAATGAGTTGACCGTTGAAGTAGTTGTAACGGGTCGGTTCGTCTTCTGGCGGGATCACGGCCATCAAGCGCCCGGCATCGCTGTACTGATACTCGGTGATGGCGCCCATCGGGTCTTTTACTGCGACCAGACGACCCTGATCGTCATAGGCTTTCTGCGTTTCCCCACCATCGGGAGCGGTCTCGCTGATCAGACGCGCATTCTTATCATGCACGTAGACATGCTCGCTGCCGTCGGAGTTGTAAGCAGTCACTGAACCTTTGTCATCCCACTCGTAATGCGCTTCCAGTTGCGAGTAGTTAGCCCAGTGACGGACGCAACGGGAAAGCTTGCCTTCACGCTCCCACTCCCAGAAAAAACTGGCACCACCGGCCAGTTGCCGTTCCAGAATGACGTGCTGATCGTTGTAGCGGTAATACTCGGTTTCACCTGCCGCATTGGTCGAGGACACGAGCTGATTACATGCGTTGTAGCGGTAGGAGGCCAAGGTCTGAAGGGTCAGCCACGGATCTTGGCGTTCACCGCGCTCGTTGTACTCGGAGCGTTGTTGCTGATGATCCACCGCGGCGATATGACGGTCGTCGTAACGCAGCAGCAAGGCGCGGCCTGCGCCGTTGTCGATGCGTTGAATGCGGTCGACAAAGTCATAGCTGATATGCACCCGATTGTCATAGGCATCGCTGATGGTGATCAGTCGCCCGGCACGGAAGTGATAGAAGCGTGCTTTGGGCCCCGCCTGGGTAAGGATCAGTTCACCGGGAGCATCGCCCAAATAAATCGCCGCCTGCGCCAGGCTGTTGGTGATGGCCGGGCGTTGTTCGGTTGGTATCGGGAAGCGGATCTGGCGGTTTTCGTTGTCCGTCCACAGCACACCTTCATCGTCCAGTAGCAAACGATGAGACAGGGAATGGCTCCAACCATGGCCAAGACGGCTGTCGATTTCGACCGCACTGCTTCGGTAAAGGCGCGTCCATTCCAGCGGCAACAAACCACCCAGCTCGCCATCGGAGAGGGTTAGCAATTCCTCGCCGGTCACCATCGAAATCGGGTCGTCTTTCAGGCAGGTTTTGTTGGCACACTCGGTGGGTTGGTCAGCCGGGTTTTTCGATTGATTTGGCGCGTTGTCGACCGCCTCTTTTTGCTCGACGCGTGTGGCGCTTTCAGTTTTGCCGCGCGCTTGGATCTGCGCATCCGTTTCCACTTTTCCACCGGCGACAGGTGGCTTCTTCTTCGGCGCCGTTGCTGTTTCGGCGGGTTTGGGCGGGGCGATCTCAACGTTGGCTTTACGCGCCGGGTTGAATGCCGAATTGCCATTAAGCAGTAAAGGCCGAGCAGCCTCGGAATGCGGTGTGGCGCTTGTTTTGCTGACCTTCATCAGCATGCCGGTAAAGTCTTCAATCAGTTTCACGACTTTGCCGCTGTTTTGCGTGGTTTTAACTACCTTCGTGCCAATGCGCACGGCCAGGCCGAGACCACCGGTCAGGACGACACCGACCAGAATGTTCAGCAGGAACTCTGTGGTCAGCTGAGCCAGCACCTCCGTGCATGTCTGCGGTGGCAGCATCTTCACCCAGGCCATGATGGCGGCAACGTAGATCCACATTAGTGGTTCATCGCTGGCGATCAGTAAGGCGGTGTGAATGGCCTCAGCGGAGGCGTCATAAATTTTCTTGATTTGTTCTTCGGTGAAGAATTTTTTCAGCTTCTTGTAGTTCTCACGAGGGTGTGCAACCAGGTTGTAGAGGCTTTTGATATCACCCCACAAACCCATGATCGCTTTCAGAAAGCCTTCCCATGCGGCCTCCAGTTCCTGCAGGACACGGCGACCCATCGATGCATCGGTATGTGCCTGCCAAAGCGGTAGGAAACTGGTGCTCCATTCAGTTTGCAACCAGCCGCTCAAATCGCCGATCACGCCCTGATAGGAGTTGAACAGGCTGTCGATCTGCGCGCGAGTAGGGTTTGGGAAGAACGTGATTTTGTATTGCTGATTGGGCGTGAGGCCAGTGATTTCCAGAATCCCGGTCGAGTCGATTGTCTTGTTGATTTCCGGTCCGGCTTCGTTCTTGCCAATGAACCGGCCATCCACCACAGGCACCAGACGGACCGGCGTATTGCCGATCGGAACAAATCGCGCAGACTCGAAGCTATGCACAAGCGTGAGTTTGCCGTTTGCCGGGCAGTTGGCATAAAGGGTGTTTTCCTTTTTGCTGTCCTTGTCCTGAGTGTGGACCTCATCACCGACCTTGAATTGCTGTTCCGCGTCCAGGACTCCGCCGTACCAGGCCTCGGCATGCTCACGGTAATCCTTCAGGCACTTTTTGAAGTCACTGATGATGGCCTGAGCATCAGGTTGTTTTGCCGTGAGGTTGCCTACGATCTCACCCATCAGAATGCTCATACAGCCACCTCATTTTCCAGATGGGCCTTCAACAGCCCGGTGAAATTTTCTTCCGTGAGTGGCGTGCGTTTTACGAAGCGCGCCACTTTTGTTCGCAGGTTGGATTCGGGGAACGAGAAGTACAGCTCGGCGTGATCCTCCTTCAGCCACTGCATCATGTTGCCGATTACGGTCGATGGGTTTTGCTTGGTCAGGCCATCCAGCAACGCCTTCGGCACCTCCCACCAAGGCCAGTCCTTCGCCGGTGGCACCGCACGCGGCCCCACCTCCAGGCTCATCCCATTGATCAGGTACCGATCAAACACCGGCAGAACTTCTCCGGCGGCATCGCCGAGTCCTTCCAGAATCGGGTAGATATGCCGCCCATCCCAGAACCGAAAAAACACTTCAGTCCCATCCGGCATCTTCACTTGAGTCAGGCTGCGAAGGTGTTCAAACACCACGTTCGGCTCGGAGCGGGATACGGCCAGCCACCCCCAATCGAGGGCGTCAGTTTCGGCGATCCATGGCAGGAAGCTTGAGTTGGGTTTCAACTCGGTGAGGTAGGGCATCACTGGCTGCCAAGCCGCGTAGGGTGTACCGCCCCAGATTGGGATCGCCTGGGTTGTTGGTTCATTTTGGTAAAGCGTCTTGAGCGCTTCGGCATCGCTGGCCGCGCTAACGATCAGGTAGAGGCGTTCACCCGGTAGCAGCGGAGATTTGGATAACCAGACCTGTGGATTGATGTCTTCAGATGTCACAACAGCCGTCCTTGATGAGTGAATCTAAAAACTCATGTCAGCTTCAATGTTTTCTTCGTAAGTCGAGAGCAACTTCTCAACGCTTTCGTTTCCGGAGTATTTTTCTTTCAACTGCTTCAGTTGCTGGTCGGTGCCCTTGCAATATTTATTTATATCGCTGATGACACGATCGAGTTTTTTCGGGTCGGCGGGGTCCCGTTCAGGAATATCTCCGCGCAAAGAATCACAGTTGTCTCTGTTTTTGATGTAGCCGGAGACGTCGGTCGGAACGGACTCAGCATTTTCCGTTTCGCAAGAATTTGACGTTGGCTCTGCATCGTAACCTAGGCTCAAATACAAGTGACCGTTCAAGCTCCCATTTTCTCTCGAGAAGAAATGAACGCCTTCTTGACTCAAGCAGGTGCTGATAGTTGTAGCTTGGTCCTTGACCTCCACGGCTGAAACGCCGTTTTCGGTTGCATGGTTACCAACTACAGCTATGCCGATGAAAGGCGCTGTGTATTGAATGTCGAGCCCATAGATGTGCATATCGGATTCGTTGAGCAGGTCCATTGCATCGCTATGCTGCTGTTTTTCCCCAGTTGTCTTTGTTAACTTGCAGCAAGCAACGGTTCCATCCTGAGGGAATTGGACTGAAATGACTTCGTTGCTTGAAATGTTCTGGGTTGTATATAAATAAGTTTGCCCGTCTGGATTGTTTTTAACGAATCCAAATCCAGTGTCTTGGGCAAGTACTGACCCTGCAAAAATAGTCAGAATGGTGAAAAGTGTATGTTTAATGTCCATCGGTCGACCAATGTGGAGGGTCGGAAACAAGCTTTTTAACTCCATATGTAGTACCTACTGGATTCAAGTCGCTTAAGTGAGTGATCAAAATGGAGGCGCCAGAAGCATTTACAATTGTTTTTCCAGACATGTTGGATATTGTCATGTCTATGGCTTTTCGCTGTGTATGGCGACTTGTAAGTGCCGGCGGATACACAATTCCGTAGCCCGACGCCATGCTGGTCGCAGCACTGATTGATTGCGCTGAGGTGCTATGAACCCACTCGATGTTTACACCGTCCATTTCAGGTACGTCTTCTGGTGCAATAATTCCTTTAGATATTGCTGAGGAATAGTGCATCAGATAAGCACGCTCTTTGGGCCGATAAGTTGCCGAAATTGCAACACTGCCTCCGGCTTCTTTTATCGCTGCAATAAATTTGTTCACACTGGCTTCGAACTCAGTCGTGAGATCGCCCACACTTGTACTGGTCGGGAATCGTGCAACCCATTGCGTGCCGCTTAGCTCCTTGGTCGGGATACTAACAGTTACAGGTGTCTGATCCGTGGTTGGGGTGAGCGTCGCTTGTTGTGTTGCCATAATACGGGGCCTCAATAGTGGCTTTTTCAGCTTTGTTAGATGAGACTTTTTGGGTCATCCCCTTGTTGTCAGTGACACCATCAACAATAATCCCGGATTCAAGCGTTATTCGATAGGGAATATTCTGCTTCGGTTTACCCGTTTTTTCATCATTGACTAAAAATACTAAGTCGTGGCTGGTTTTTTTAGTGTCTTGGGCAGGTTTTGCTATATCGCATACACCCGCTTTGCACCTTTCGCACTCTTCACAGAATGGCGCGTTGCGTTTGAGGGTGTTGACTTGGGCCGGGGTCAGCACCGCACCTGCTTTATCCGCATCAGCCTGCTTCAACACCCCCGGCATCAACGGTGCCGCCCCGGTTCCGCTCCCCGGACTCCCCCCGGAGTTCATGTTGATCACCGGCCCGCTGAGGGTGACTCCGCTGGCGTCGATCTTGATGAAGCTGCCGCCGCCCTTGAGGGTGAGTTCGCTGCCGGCTTCGAGCACGACTTTCATGCCGCTGCTCAGGTGGATTTCCTGGCCGGCTTCGATGAACTGGCCGGTGCCGATCTTGATGTGCTGGTTCACGCCTACGGTCAGGTAGTCGTTGGCGCGGGTTTCGACTTTGCGATCGGCGTAGACAGTGTGGTGTTCTTCGGCCTTGAATTCGCTGTAGCTGTTTTGTTCGACGGTGTCGTGGCGTTCGTTGCCGACGCGGATTTTCTGGTCGTGTTCGACGTTTTCATCCCAGTCGCGCTGGGCATGCAGGAAGATCTGTTCCTGGCCTTTCTTGTCTTCGATGCGCAGTTCGTTGAAACCGCCGCCGCCCGGAGAGCTCAGGGTTTTGAAAGTGCTGCGGGTCTTGTTCGCCGGCAGGGCGTACGGGACGACGTTTTCCTTGTGGTACAGGCAGCCGCTGATCAGCGGTTGATCGGGGTCGCCTTCAAGGAAACTGACCAGCACTTCCATGCCGATCCGCGGGATGGCGATACCGCCGTAGTGGGCGCCGGCCCAGGCGGAGGACACGCGCAGCCAGCAGCTGGTCTTGTCGTCGGCCGCACCGATGCGGTCCCAATGGAATTGCACTTTGACGCGACCGTATTCGTCGCAGTGGATCTCTTCACCTTTCGGCCCGGTGACCACGGCGCTCTGGCTGCCGAGGATGCGTGGTTTGGGGTGGTTCAGCGGCGGGCGGTTCGGCACGTCCCAGGGGGTGGCCTGGAAGCGGTTGCGGTAGCCCTGATGGAAATCGTCCTTGAGCTGGGTCGTGTCGCTGGTGACCGATTCCTCCAGCACTTGCGGCTGTTTGCCTTCGTGAAGGATTTCGGTCAGCAGCCACAGGTCGTTCCATTTGGCTTTTGGGTGTTGGGTCAGGGCCAGGAAGTGGCCGCTGACCAGCAACGGCTGATCGCTTTTGCCTTCGGCGAGCTGGAAGTCGCTGCGGTGACGCTCAAGGGCGCGTTTGGCCAGGTGCTTGCCGCGTTCGCGGTCGATGAAGCGGCCGGGGTAGTTGTAGTCTTCGAGGTCGGGCAGGGCGTCGCCACGGTTTTCGCTTTCCAGGGTCAGGCGCGGTTTTTCGAAGTCGTAGTCGCGGCGGGTGGTGCGGCTGGTGCGGGTTTCCAGGCGCAGGTCGAAGCGCTTGATCGCCGGGTCATTGGCGACCATGCCGGAGTCTTGCTGGTAGGCCACGGGCGCGAGTTTCGGGAACACCGTCTGGTCATCGCCGAACACCAGCTTGTGGGCCGTGGCGCTGTGCTGGAAGTGGTAGTGGATACCTTCTTCCTCGCACAGGCGCTGGATGAACTGCAGGTCCGATTCATCGTATTGAACGCAGTAAATGCGCTCGGGATAAATCGCCCCGACTTTGAATTCGTAGGCATTGCTCTGGATGCCGTGCTCTTCGAGGACCATGCCAATGATTTTTGGCACGGTGAGGTTCTGGAAGATGCGTTGGTTGATGCGGTGCGCCAGGTAGGTCAGCTGCGGACGCAGGGCCACGGCGTAGCGGGTCAGGCGTTTGCCGGAATCGCCTTGGGCGGCACGATAGATCTGGCCATGGATGCCGCTGCCGTCTGGCGAGAGCTGCAAAAAGGCCGGTTTGTGCAGCAGGGTCTCGAGGTCCAGGGACGGCTGCTCACTAACCAGCTCCACCTCAAACACAAAAGGCTGGCTGATGGCTTCCCGACCTTGCAGGGAAAGGACCTGGAGATCGTTTTCCAGACCTTCGATAGTCAGGGCAAAGTGAGTCTGATTGGCCGGCGCGAACATCCCTTGTTCCTCGTACAGTGCTGCGGCGTTCGTTGAGACCCGGAAGCCGGGTCAACGGACGCAAAATTCTGGAAGGACGTAAACAACATCGACCAGCAGAGCTGGCCGATGCTTGAAACGGTCGGCCTGGATCAGGCGACCGGAACGCGCCAGTCATCGGAACCCGAAGTACCGGATACTTCGTGGGTCCAGGTGATTTTGCGGTAGGTGAATTGCACTTCTTCCAGGTGAGTGAAGTGCGAGTTCGACGGATCCTGGCAGTTGTGCATTTTGTTGTTGATGGCGACGATGATCGCGTCTTCCAGTTTGGTGGTGTAGTAGTGCTCCTGGGTGCCTTGAGCCGAGGTGCGGTACCACTGAATAACGATTTCGCTCATGCGCTCGCCGGAAGTCAGCGCCGCTTGCAGCAGTGGCGAGGACTTGTCGTAGACCTTGGTGATCACGACTGGCTTGTGTACACGCTGACCGGTCGGTTGGCCGGACTGTGGGTCACGCGGGATGATCACGTCGTGGCTGAAAGCCTGAACCATGACCTGGTCTTCGTGACCTTCCTGGTAGGTGTTGCCTACGGAGTCGGCGGTGAACGCGCCGGCAGTGATCAGGCCTTGTTTCTCGCCGGTAACGGACATGTACGCTGGTGTAGCCATGGATGTGCTCCTTGCTAAAAGTTAGGGTGCCCGGGAGGCGGTATCGCCCGGTGGGTGCCTGACTGTTATCAAGGTCCGTGCCAGAAATGATTAAAGCTATATAAATCAGGTGGTTGATACGATTTATCCAGCGCCGAAAGGGTTTTCGGCAAGGATCAGCTGAAAAGGTGCGCAAGAAGTTGCGCAGCATTGCGCAACTTCTTGCGCACTCGGCTGGAGGGCTTCATAAACCTGGCGTCCAGCGTCGCTGGGGGGCTTTTCATCGAAATAGTTGCGCAACTTCTTGCGCATCAAGGCCATGAGCCGTCACCCCGAAAATGGGCGCAACGAACAGCGCTGTCCGATGGTCAAACCCAGCGCCGAGATCACTGAATAACCCTGAAATCGACTGGAGAACGACATGAAAATCCTGATGGTTTTAACGTCCCACGATCAATTGGGTAACACCGGTAAGAAAACCGGCTTTTGGCTCGAAGAATTCGCCGCACCGTATTACATCTTCAAGGACGCTGGCGCGCAGTTGACCCTGGTCTCACCCAAGGGCGGCCAGCCACCGCTGGACCCCAAGAGCGATGAGCCAGACGCGCAGACTGCGGCCACCGATCGCTTTCGCAAGGATTCCGCTGCCCAATCTGCATTAGCGTCTACCGGGGTGCTGAATACCGTGAGGGCCGAAGACTATGACGCTGTTTTCTATCCGGGCGGGCATGGCCCGTTGTGGGATCTGGCTGAAGACCCCTTTTCAATTGCGCTGATCGAGTCGTTTTACACGGCGGGCAAACCGGTGGCGGCGGTCTGTCATGCGCCGGGGGTGTTGCGTCACGTCAAGGATGCGGACGGCCAGCCATTGGTTAAAGGCAAGCGGGTGACGGGCTTCACCAACTCCGAAGAAGCCGCTGTGCAGCTGACGGATGTGGTGCCGTTTTTGGTGGAGGACATGCTCAAGGCCAATGGAGGGCTTTACTCCAAGGCCGATGATTGGGCGAGTTACGTGATTGCGGATGGTCTGTTGCTGACCGGTCAGAACCCGGCCTCGTCGGAAGCGACCGCCAAGGCTTTGTTGGCGAAGCTGCAATAAGACCAAAAGATCGCAGCCTGCGGCAGCTCCTACCTCGACCGTGTGCAACCGCGATGCAGCGGTGTACCCAATCCCCCGTAGGAGCTGGCGAAGCCTGCGATCTTTTTTGCAGCCATAACGCTTATTCGGAAACGTCCAAACCCAGTGCTGCCAAACACTCATCAATCGACCGCCGCTGCGTCTGCGCATACAACCCCAACTCATCAATCGTCGACCTTCCCAAGGCCTTTTCGAACGCTTGCTGGTTCGAATGCACGCCATAGTGGGTTTGCGCCGCATCCCCCAGGTTCGACTGAAAAATCCCCGCCGCACTGACCGGCAAAAAGTCTTCGTACACCAGCGGTTCAACCCGCACATAGCCGTCGCGGAGCAAATCTTCCAGCGACGCGCCGTTCAGTTCATCCGCTGCCAGGCCTTTTTCCGTTACGAAGTAGCGGAAATACGCCAGTTCCTGTTGGCGCATGTCCTCGACGGTGTCAGGGAATTCGCCGAAGTGCTGCGTCATTAGCGCGTTGTAGTGTGCGGCGTTGGCTTCATTGGGGAAGTCCTTGAGTTCATCCCGGGCAGCGTTGAGCAAGCGGTCGTAAAGCGCCCGGCCTTTGGGGGTGAGCGCCGCGCCGCGTTGCTCGATTTCACCGAAGCGGGCGCTATGGCTGCCACGGGTTTCGGCTTGATCGGTAAACGCAATCGGTTCGTCCAGCGCCTTGAAGCTGGTTTGGCGCAGCAGGATCGGGCATTGGCGGCGGGGCGGGCCTTCGATTACCGCTTTGGGGGTGATGCCATGGGCGGGCATTTGCGCCTGCACAATGTCGATGTCCAGGGTGCGTGGCGTCAGGTGGTTGATGTGCGGGCCTTTGAACGCCACCACGTCGGCGATCAGCCGATGCTGGGCGCTGAGTTGCTGGTATTGCTCGGCGGTGACGGTGGCGCTGTGGTGCCAGCGGAAGGTTTCCAGGGCTTGTGCGACGAAGTCCTGCGCCTCGTATTCGGTCAGGCCGCCCTGGGTTTCAGCGCGCTCAATGAGGGCCAATGCCACCGGGGTGAAGATCGAGCGCGTGTCCAGCACTGACTGGGCAAAGGCCCGCAGTTCGGTGTCTTCGATCAGTTCCAGGCGCAGCAGCGAGGTGAACACCCGGAACGGGCTGACCTGCAACGCCGCCTCATGCACGGCACGGAACGCGGTGGAATGCACCGGCACGCCGGCCGGGGTCAGGTCGTAATAGCCCACCGGCTGCATGCCCATCACTGCGAACAGGCGGGCGAGGGTCGCCAGTTCAGCGGCGGTGCCGACGCGGATCGCACCATGGCGTTCCAGGTCCAGTCGCTGGATTTCACCGGTGCTTTTCAGCTGTTGGGCGATCTGCGGATCGCTGTCCAGCACGTGGCGGTTGGTCTGTTCCACCAGTTCCATCAGCGCGCCGTACAGCGGCACTTCTTCGCGGTACATGTCGGACATCGCTTTGGAGAAGCGTTGGCGGATCAGGTCAGGGCTGACGAAGTTCGGATGGCTCATGAAAAGTTTCCTGGCGCAGTGACGTAACGGATGCCGGAAAAGATCGCAGCCTTCGGCGGCGCCGACAAACGAAGTTTCTGACGAACTTCATTCTGCCAAGGACTGTTCTTGCGATGCAGGCTGTTCTTGCAACGTAGGCTATTCGGTTATCGCAGCACTTGGTCCACCAATTCGATCCAGTGCCTGACCGGCGTTCGTCCGGCGCTGTTGAGGTGGCTCTGGCAGCCGATGTTGGCGGTGGCGATGACCTCGGGATGGCCGCTTTCCAGGGCGTTGAGTTTGTTGTCTCTCAGTTGCCGGGCCAATTCCGGCTGGGTGATCGAGTAGGTGCCGGCCGAGCCGCAACACAAATGGCTGTCGGGCACAGTGGTGAGATTGAAGCCCAACCGGGTCAGCACGGCTTCCACCGCGCCGCCGAGTTTCTGCGCGTGCTGCAAGGTGCAGGGGCAATGGAAGGCGATTCGCTGGTCGGTGGCTGCGCAAACCCGTTCCAAAGGTTCATCGGCCAGCACTTGCACCAGGTCCAGAGCCAGTTCGCTGACCCGCTGGGCTTTGGCCGCATAGACCGGATCGCGCTCCAGCAGATGCCCGTAATCCTTGATGAACGCGCCGCAGCCGCTGGCGGTTTGCACGATGGCTTCGGCGCCGTTTTCCAGGTGCGGCCACCAGGCGTCGATGTTGCGTCGGGCGCGGTCCAGGCCCATGGTTTGGGCGTCGAGGTGATAGTCCAGCGCGCCGCAGCAGCCGGCGTCTGGGGCCGGAATCACGCTGATCCCCAACCGATCCAGCACCCGCGCGGTCGCGGCATTGGTGTTCGGCGACAGACCGGGCTGCACGCAGCCTTCGAGCATCAATACCCGGCGCGCATGCCGAGGGGCAGGGCGCTTGCCTGTGGCGGGAAGGTCGTGGGGCAACTTTGCCTCAACGCCCCGTGGTAGCAACGGCCGGAAGGTGGCGCCGATCTGCAGCAAGGTCTTGAACAGGTTCGGATTCGGCGCCAATGCCCGCAACCCTTGGCGCAACAGTCGCTGACTGGCCGGGCGCGGCACCGCTTGATCGATCACGGCGCGGCCGATGTCCAGCAAGTTGTGATAATCCACCCCGGACGGGCAGGTGGTTTCGCAGTTGCGGCACGTCAGGCAGCGATCCAGGTGCAACTGGGCTTTGGCCGTGGCGGGGGCGCCTTCGAGCACTTGCTTGATTAGGTAGATGCGCCCGCGCGGCCCGTCCAGTTCGTCGCCCAGCAGTTGGTAGGTCGGGCACGTCGCGTTGCAGAACCCGCAATGCACGCAGGTGCGCAGAATCTTGTCCGCTTCTTCGGCGCGGGGCAGTAGTTTGGACTGTTCGCTGAGATTGGTTTGCATTGAGAGCGCCCCTAGAGTTCCGCGTACATCCGGCCGGGGTTGAACAGCCCTAGCGGGTCCAGTTGCGCCTTGAGTTGCCGGTGATAGCGCAGCAGCGCCGGGGCCAGCGGCTGGAAGGGCGTCTCGCTGACGCCATGGCTGAAACAGGTGGCGTGGCCGCCGAGTTCAAGGGCCCGCGACTGAATGTTGTCGGCGGCGGATTTCAACCAGCGTTGCGCGCCGCCCCAGTCGATCAGTTGCTCACCGGGCAAGTCCAGAGGCCCGAGGTTGTTGGGCAATGACAAGCGCCACAGCGGCAGGCCCTCATTAAAAAAGTCTAGTCGTTGTTCGTTCAGGTCGGCCCAATAACCGGAATCCAACGGTTCGCCGCCGAGCCGTTGATGAGCGGCTGCGACCGAACCTTCGCCGCCTTCCAGCCGCAGATACAGACGCTGACCGTCGTGGCTGGCGGCGCTGATGGGCAGCGGTTGCTGGCCCCATTGCGCCAAATTGGCCAAGGCGCGGGCGCAGTCGATGTCCAGGCTGATGCTCAAGCATTGCCGGGGTTTGGGCAGCACTTTGAGCGAGACTTCGGTCAGCACCCCGAGGCAGCCATAACTGCCGACCATCAGGCGCGAGAGGTCGTAGCCGGCGACGTTTTTCATCACTTCACCGCCGAAGCGCAGGTGGGTGCCGAGGCCGCTGATCACCCGCGTACCGAGGACAAAATCCCGCACCGAACCGGACCACGGGCGCCGCGGCCCGGACAACCCCGCCGCGATCATCCCGCCAACAGTGGCGCCTTCGCCGAACGATGGTGGCTCGCAGGGCAGCATTTGCCCTGCTGCGTCCAGTGCAGCAAACAGTTCGCTCAGCGGCGTGCCGGCGCGAACGCTGATCACTAGCTCGGTCGGGTCGTAGCTGACGATGCCGCGATGGGCGCGGGTGTCGAGTATTTCTCCGGCCACTTCACGGCCGAGAAACGCCTTGGTGTTACCGCCCTGAATGCGCAGCGGCGTGGCGTTCTCCCGCGCCTGTTTGACCTGCTCCAGCAGGGCTTCACTGGCATCGAAGTCCGGCATCAGAAACGCTCCAGCTCAGGGAACGGCAGTTGCCCGGCGTGGATGTGCATCGCACCGAATTCCGCGCAGCGGTGCAGGGTAGGGATATTCTTGCCGGGGTTGAGCAGGCCCTTGGGGTCGAACGCGGCTTTGACGGCATGAAACAGGGTTAATTCGTCACTGTTGAACTGCGCACACATCTGATTGATTTTCTCCCGGCCGACGCCATGTTCGCCGGTGATGCTGCCGCCGACTTTCACGCACAGTTCGAGGATTTTGCCGCCAAGGGCTTCGGCCCGTTCCAGTTCACCGGGCTGGTTGGCGTCGAACAGGATCAGCGGGTGCATATTGCCGTCGCCGGCATGGAAAACGTTGGCCACGCGCAAGCCGTACTCTTGCGCCAGGCTGGCGATGCCCTTGAGTACACCGGGCAATTCGCGGCGGGGGATGGTGCCATCCATGCAGTAATAATCCGGCGAGAGGCGGCCAATTGCCGGGAAGGCGTTCTTGCGCCCGGCCCAGAACCGCACGCGTTCGGCTTCGTCCCGGGCTTGGCGCACCTCGCTGGCGCCGGCCTGCTGCAGCACCTCGCGGACTCGTTCGCAATCGTCGTGGACATCGGCTTCGACACCGTCCAGTTCGCACAGCAGAATCGCTTCGGCGTCCACCGGGTAACCGGCGTGGATGAAATCTTCGGCGGCACGGATTGCCAGGTTGTCCATCATCTCCAGGCCACCGGGAATGATCCCGGCGGCGATGATCTCGGCCACCGCGCGACCGGCCTTTTCCACCGAGTCGAAGCTCGCCAGCAGGACTTTGGCGACTTGGGGTTTGGGCAGCAGTTTGACCGTGACTTCAGTGATGATCCCCAGCAAGCCTTCGGAACCGGTGAACAACGCCAACAAGTCGAAGCCCGGCGCGTCCAGCGAATCGGCGCCGAGGGTCAGGTGTTCGCCTTCAAGGGTCAATACTTCGAGTTTCAGCAGGTTGTGCACGGTCAGGCCGTATTTGAGGCAATGCACGCCACCGGCGTTTTCCGCGACGTTGCCGCCGATGGAGCAGGCGATTTGCGAGGACGGGTCCGGCGCGTAATACAGGCCGAAGGGCGCCGCTGCCTGGGAAATCGCCAGGTTACGTACCCCCGGCTGGACCCGTGCGGTGCGGGCGGCGGGGTCGATGTGCAGGATGTTGTTGAACCGCACCATCACCAGCAGCACGCCTTTGTCCAATGGCAGTGCACCGCCGGACAAGCCGGTGCCGGCCCCGCGCGCCACCACCGGCACGTTGCGGGCATGGCAGAGCCTGAGCAGCGCCTGCACCTGTTCCAGCTGCCGGGGCAGGGCGACCAGCATCGGCGTGGTGCGATAGGCCGACAGACCGTCGCATTCGTAGGGTTTGAGTTCTTCTTCGCGCCAGAGGATGTCCAGGTCCGGCACCTCCTGCTGCAAGGCCTTGAGTAATGCAGCCTTGTCGACATTGGGCAGGACACCGTCGATGCGTTCGTCGTAAAGAATGTTCATCGTTCACCACCAAGCGCAAAGGGGCTTGCCCCCTTCACCACAGGGGATCTCATCAGTTTTTCCTTCCCAAAAACTCCCGATATAACCGCGCCGTATTGGCCGGTTGCTCAACCATCGGCATATGGCCGACACCGTCCCAGATTTCCACCCGAAGATCGGCGATGCCCTTGCTCCAGACCGGTACGCTGCTGACGTCGATCAAACGGTCCTTGCGCCCCCACAGGAGCAGCGCCGGGCATTTGATGTCGGGCAGTTTCGGCTCCATCGGCGGGCTGGCGTGAAAGTCCCTGAAGATTTCTTCCAGTTCGTCGCGCTGCTGTTCATAGCGCTGGGCGACGGCATCCAGCACGATTCCCGGCACCCACGGCGGGGAGGCCATGGTCATGGCGTAGAAATACTGGAACTCTTCACGGGAATGAATCAAAAACGGGTTGTGGCCGCGGGCCAGGTGTCGCTCCATATCGCTAAGCTCCGGGGCAGTGACGCCGGCCGGGTCGAGCAGCGCCAGCGAGATAATGCGCTCCGGGTAAGTGGCCGCCAGCCACGCCGCGATGTAGCCGCCCATGGAGTTGCCGATCACATGTACCTTTTCGACCCCACAGATATCGAGCAACTGGATCAATCGTTTGGCCTGGACCGGGATGTCATAGCCACCGCCGGCCTTGAAGCCGGTTTCGCCATGCCCGGCGAGGTCAGGAATAATCACCCGGTAGTCGTCGACAAAATGCCGTGCGAAGCGCAGCCAGATGTTCTTGTCGGCGCTGCAGCCGTGCAGCATCAGCACACTGCTGGAGGCTTCGTAAGGCCCGCCTTGCCAGGTCGAAACGGTCATTTCGTGGATTGGCACGACGATCTTGTGCAACCGGTACAGCCGGGCCTCCAGCGCCATGTTCAAGTCATAGAGCCAGTAACCGATGGCCGGGTAGCTCAACCAGCTCCAGGCCACGAAGACGGCGATAGTGACAACCAACAAAAGCATCAGGCTATTCCTTTGCAGTGATCAGGACAGAGTGTGGTCGGTGGGTTTGAGCGCGATCCCTCCCTTCATGTATAGACCAAACATCGGGCATTCAGCTCATGGCGAGGCCATGCTATTCAGACCGCCAACCGGTGATGGCTATTTGCCGTCGCCCTGATAGACTTCAAGCACACTTTCAATCCCGTGTGTTGTCAGGCTCCGTTCAGTGGTACAGAGGCCTCTATGGAAAAAAAGGGAGGAAAGGGACTTTCACTGGCCAGGAGGCTTTATGGGTCACGAATCCTGGGGCTGGCCCTTGGATTATTGTGCGTCGGCGCAGGCATGTATCCACTCAACCCGGCGCCTTGGGTCTGGGTAGTGATGCTGCTCAACGGGCTGCTCTGGCCGCATGTGGCCTATCAATGGGCGCGCCGGGCGAAAATTCCTTTCCACGCCGAACACCGCAATATCCTGGTGGACGCGTTTCTCGGCGGCTTCTGGGTGGCCGCCATGCAGTTCAATCCGCTGCCCAGCGCGGCAACACTGTCGATGATGGCGATGCACAACGTGGCCATCGGCGGTTTGCGTTTTCTGTTGATGGGCGCCGTCGCGCAGATGCTCGGGATCGGCGTCGGGCTGCTGGTGTTCATGCCGGCTTTTGTCCCGCAAACCAGTCCGTTTCAGCTGTACGCCTGTTTGCCTTTGCTGTCGATTTATCCGATGTCCCTGGGCTGGATCTGCTTCCATCAGGCCCATACTCTTGGCCGACAAAAGCGCGAACTGTTGGCCCTGAGCCGCACCGACAGCCTGACTGGCCTGCTGAATCACGGTGCCTGGAAAGATCAGCTGGAAATCGAGTTTCAGCGTTGCCAGCGCCAGCAGCAGGGCGGGGCGATAGCGCTGATCGACATCGATCATTTCAAAATCATCAACGACACCTACGGCCATGTCGCTGGGGACATTGTCCTGCGTCAGCTGAGCAAAATGCTCAAGCAGAACCTGCGGGCAGCGGATGTCGCCGGGCGCTATGGCGGCGACGAATTTTGTGTGCTGCTGCCGGACCTGCCGCTGGACCGCGCCGCCGTGGCGATGGATGCGCTGCGTGATCGTTTCGCCACGTTGGGTTATGAGCAGAACCCAGCGCTGAAAGTCAGTTTGAGCATCGGCCTGGCGGCCTTCAACCCGGCCCACGACGACGCGACCCTGTGGCTCAACGACGCCGACCAGGCGCTCTACGAAGCCAAGACCACCGGCCGCAACCGCGTCATCTGCCACAGCGATGGTAAACCGCATAAAGAGTTGCTCGATTCGGTGTAACCAAATCACCACAAATCCCTGTGGGAGCGGGCTTGCTCGCGAAGACGGAGTGTCAGTCGACATCATTGTTGCCTGATACACCGCTTTCGCGAGCAAGCCCGCTCCCACAGGGGATGTGTGGTCATTCAGGTTTGTGTATGTCGCATCCGGTGTAGAGCCTTGCGTCGTAGTCAGGTAGGGTATTTTCGACCCCCGACACGAAACAAGGATCGATTCATGACGTTCAAACGCTCTCGCTCCCTCCTGGCCACCAGCCTCGGCCTGACCCTCGCCCTCGGCGCCTTCACCCCCGCAGCCTTCGCCGAACCCCATAAACAAGTCCTCGCCGATGCCGAACAGTACAAAGGCGAAGCCCTGAAACTGCTGGAACGCCTGGTGAACATCGACTCCGGCTCCGGTTATGAACCGGGCCTGACCCAGGTGAGTGACATCGCCATCGAGGAGTTGAAGAAACTCGGTGCCACCATCGAACTTGTGCCCAACACCCCGGACAAGAGCAACCATGTACTGGCCACGCTTAAAGGCACCGGCAAGGCGAAAATCCTGCTGATGGCACACATGGACACCGTGTTCAAGGAAGGCTCGGCCGCCGCGCGCCCGTTCCAGATCAAGGAGGGCCGCGCTTATGGTCCGGGCGTGATGGACGACAAGGGCGGCATCGTCGCCGGGATCTATGCGCTGAAAGTCCTGAAAAACCTCGATTTCAAGGACTATGCGCAAATCACCTTCCTGCTCGACGCTAGCGAAGAGACCGGCTCGGACGTCGCCACTGATCTGATCAAGAAAACCGCCAAGGCCCACGACGTGACGCTCAACCTCGAACCGGGCCGCCCAGCCGATGGTTTGGTGATATGGCGCAAAGGTAGCGCCACCGCCATGGTCGAGGTCAAAGGCAAGGCATCTCACGCTGGCGTCGCGCCGGAACTGGGGCGTAACGCCGCCATGGAAGCCGCGCACCAGATTCTGCAACTCGGCAAACTGGGCGATGCGCAGAAGAAAACCACCATCAACTTCACCGTGCTGAACGCTGGCGACCGCACCAACGTGATTCCGGATCAGGCCACCGCCAAGGCTGACGTGCGGGCAGCGGTGCCGGAAGAGTTCGACCGGATCGAAAAGGACCTGGCACGGGTCTCGAAAGACAAACTGATTCCCGAGACTGAAGTGACTACCACCCTTAAACGCGGCTTGCCGCCGATGCCGCAAACGGCGGAGTCAGATCGCTTGATGGCCATGGCCCAAGGGATTTATGGCGAAATTGGCCGCAAGTTGACGGAAGAAGGCAGCGGCGGGGCGGCGGATGCCAGCCTCTCGGCCGGGGTGGGTACACCGACGCTGGACGGGTTCGGGATTGTCGGCGGGAATATCCATACGCCAGAGGAATACGCCGAGGTCGAGAGCGTGGCGCCGCGGATTTATCTGTTGTCGAGGATGATTATGGAGTTGACCAAGAAATAAGCCACACAGCTCGGGCGCAGCTCTCTGTGGCGAGGGGGCTTGCCCCCGTTGGGGCGCGTAGCGGCCCCCTGCATTCTTTCAGACTCACCGAGTCGCCTGGATTTACGGCTGCTGCGCAGCCGAACGGGGGCGAGCCCCCTCGCCACGGGGTTGGCGGTGGTTCGGAATAGGGAAGTTCAAGGTCGCGATTTAGCGGTGTCTCATCTGGCCTCTTCGCGAGCAAGCCCGCTCCCACATTTGATTGCTGGCGTGCACAAATAATGTGTTCACAGAAGATCCAGTGTGGGAGCGGGCTTGCTCGCGAAGGGGCCAGATGCCACACCATCATTTCAGCCGAACCCTCACTCCTTGACGCTCATGTATTCCTTCGCCCAACGAATGTAATCCTCAGGCTGCGTATAGGTGTGAGTCAGTTCGGTGGCGCTCAGGTCCGACGCCTGGGTAAAGATCTGGCGTTGTTCGCGCAGGCTGTCGTAAGTCGCCTTGATCGCCGCGAAGTAGGCGCCATGGCCGTCGATGGTGACGCGCACGCCCAGTTCGGCCAGGCGATTGTCGTCGCGCAGCAGCGGGTTGCCGTAGGTGACCAGCATCAGCGGCACACTCAGGTGCTCGGCGATTTGTTCGAGGTGGTCGAAGTCCCGCACGCCCACCATGCAAATCCCGTCCGCCCCGGCCTGTTGGTATTGCTGGGTGCGGCTGATGATTTCCTGAACCGGCAGGATCCCGGCATTGGTCCGCGCAATGATCGCCATTTCCGAGTCGACCCGGGCTTCCAGAGCTGCGCGGATCTTGCCGACGCCTTCCGCGACCCCGATCAGGTCAGTGGACTTGCGGCCGAATTGCGCGGGCAACAAGGTGTCTTCAATGGTCAGGGCGGCCACGCCAGCGCGTTCGAGTTCGACGATGGTGCGCATGACGTTGAGTGCGTTGCCATAGCCGTGGTCGGCGTCGGCGATCACCGGCAATTGGGCTACGCGGCCGATGCGGGTAGCCTGCTCGGCGAACTCACTCAGGGTGATCAAGGCAAAGTCGGGGGCGCCCAGTACCTGCAACGACGCGACCGAACCACCGAGGATCCCCACTTCAAAACCCAGATCAGCGGCGATACGTGCCGACATGGGGTCGAAGACCGACGCGGTGTGATAGCAGGCGTTGGAAGCGAACAGTTGGCGGAAATTACGGCGCAAATCTTGATGTGACAGCCTGGACATATGAGTTCCACCAATACAAAGGAATGGAAGGGCTTGAGCAAAAGTGTCAACGCCGAAGGAACAAAAGGCTATCACGTGGGCGGGTGAAGAATGATGACGAATTTGCCGGCCAAGGGATGCAAGATCAAAAGATCGGCAGCCTGCGGCAGCTCCTTGGATGTTCAACGATCGATGTGGGCGGGTAAAGAATGATGTAGAAGCTGCCGAAGGCTGCGATCTTTTCCGATCACGCCGCCACCGCCTGCTGTTGTTGGTTGCGCAGCGGCACGGCGCGGACCGAGTTGCCGGGTTGCAGTTGCAGGCGTTTGGCGGTGAGGCGGTCGACGATCAGGCTGTTGCCGACCAGCCGCGCCTGGGCAGTGGTGATGCGGCAGCTTTCCAGGCGGCGGTTGTGGATCAGCCATATTGGCGCCTGGTCGTCGGGCGTGCCGATGGCCAGCTCCAAGCGTTGGCTGTCACGCACCGTGCGGATTCTCGACACCGGGGCTTCGATCACCGGGCCTGCGTCGAAGATGTCGATGTAACCCTTATGGGCAAACCCCTCGGCGGCGAGGATCTTCAGCGCAGGTTCGGTGGTCGGGTGCGGCTTGCCGATCACCGCCTGCGCCTGTTCGGTGAGCAAGCAAGTGTAGAGCGGTTGGCGCGGCATCAGTTCGGCGATGAACGCTTTGCTGCCTAGCCCCGACAAGTGATCGGCATGGCTGAAATCCATCTTGAAAAAATGCCGGCCCAGGCTGTCCCAGAACGGTGAGCAACCTTGTTCGTCGGCACTGCCGCGCAGTTCGGCAATGAGCTTGTCGCCGAACAGATGGGGAAATTCGGCAACGAACAGCAGGCGCCCCAGCGACAGCAATCGACCATTACTGCCATGACGTTGATCGTGTCGCAGAAACAGCGAACAGATTTCCGATTGGCCGGTCATTTCGTTGTTCAGGAACAACGTGGGGATCTGGCGCTGAATACCCAGGTCCGGCGACGAGCTGACCGTGAGTCCGACCCGATAGTTGTACCAGGGCTCCCGCAGGCCGACAGCTCCCACCAGGGCACTGACGCCGACCACTTGTTGATCGTCGTCTTCGAGCACGAACAGGTAATCGGCGTCCGCACGCTCTACCTGTTCGGCAAAGGTGCGCTGGGTCCAGCGCACTCGGTGGGTCAGACGTTCTTCACTGGCCGGCAGGGTGGTGAACCCGGGGCCGGCCCGTTGCACCAGATCCAGCAGGGCGGGCAGGTCGGTGACTTGAACCGGGCGGACAATCATGATGCAGCTCCTTCTTCGCGCCTGTTCTGGCGCTGTCGTTGGGCACGGGGCCGGTGGCGGCTCACAGGGCGATCAACCGGATCGCACTGGCGTCGGTCACATTCAGGGCCGCGCACATTTCGGCGCTCAAGGCCACGGGTTGCCCGGCGCGATAGTCCAACTCGGCGACGATGGCGCGGTAACCCTTCAACGACTCGTTGCTTACCAAGTAGCTGCCGCGCGCATCGATGGCCGAGCCAGGGTGCACCGTGCCGGTCTGGCTTTGGGCGATGGAGCGAATGTTCGAGGTGCGTGCGTACAACGTCGGGCCACCGTCGAACAGGTCGATATAGCTGTTGGTCTCGAAGCCTTCGCGTTCAAGAATGTCGAAGGCCTCCTGACCGTCGGGATGAATCCGGCCGATACATGCTTGTGCCGCCGGCGGCAGCATCGGCACGTAGATCGGGTATTGCGGCATCAGTTCGGCGAGAAATGACCGGCTCTGCAAACCGCAAAGCCGCTCGGCTTCAACGTACGGCAGGTCGAAGAAATGCTTGCCCAGCGCATCCCAGAGCGGTGACTGGCCCTGTTCGTCGCTGTAGCCAACGATCTCGGTGATCACCGCTTCGGCAAAGCGCGCTGTGTGTGCGGCGATGAACAGCAGTCGCGCCCGGGACAGCAATTCGGAAAACCGCGTGCGTTCCAGCGCTGTGTCGATATGGAAACCGCGCAGCAAAGTATGACCACTGAGGTCGTGGCACAACGACAGCGCCGGCACCCCGTGCTCGATGTTCAGCTCCCGTGAGGCACTGGTGAAATGGCGATTGCGCAAACTGTAGAACGGCTCGTTGAACCCTGCGGTGGCGAGGATTTCCGAGCAGCCGACCAGATGGCGAGTCGTGAGATTTTCCAGAACGAAGAAATAATTCTCCGGGCCAGGCCCCTGGACGTCTTTCTCGAACGAAGCGCAGGAGTCGAGAATTTTCTCGCGCAGGCGTTCGGTGTCGTCCGGCAAGGACGTGACCCCCACCAGACTGTCGCGCGCCAGTTGCTGCAACTGGGGCAGGTCGGTTAACTCCACTGGGCGTAAGACCAGCATGGATGTACTCCTGTATCAAAGGGTTCGGCGATTTGCACCGAACCTGACTATCACTGTCGGTTTCCACGCGTTAAATCGGCAGTCGCCTGAATTCATGTCAGACGCTGCCCTTTTTCTTGTCAGCCATTGCTTGGGTCGGGTAGGACCGTGCTGGCACCCAGTTTGTTGAGGAAGAATAGATAGACCAGCCCCAGGGCAATCCAGATCAGGCCGAGTTTCTGTGCATCGACGCCCATGTTGTACATGATGGCCGCGACGATGATGAAGCCGATCACCGGGCAGAGCAGGTGACGAATCACCTGACCGGACTTCTGCCGACGCCAGTAATAGTTGATTACGGTCAGGTGCAGCAACATAAAGCCGCTCAGGGCGCCGAAGTTCACCAGGGAGGTGAGGGTGTCCACCGAGTTGATGAACAGGTAGCAGATCACCAGCGACAGCGCCGCCACCAGATAGATACTCACATACGGCGTGTTGTGTTTCGGGTGCACCTTGGCCAGCACTTTCGGCAGTTTGCCGTCCCGCGCCATGCCGAACAGCAGGCGCGAAACCGCCGCTTGCGAGGTGATTGCGACCGCGACACCCCAAGCCAGGGCGGTGGCCACGGCAGTCAGGGTTGCCAGCCAGCTGCCGGCAGCGATTTCGGCGATTTCATAGAACGCAGTGTCGGCGGTCTTGAAGCCCAGGCCGGCGGCCAGATCCGTGGCAATCCAGGTCTGCACGACAAAGATCACGCCCATCACCAGCAATGTGATCAGCGCAGCCTTTCCGACGCTACGGCCCGGGTCGCCCTTGATCTCTTCGGCGAGGGTGGAAATCGCATCGAAACCGAGGAACGACAGCACCGCAATCGACACTGCTTGCATCAGCAGGGCGAAGTTGAATGTCTCGGGGTTGTACAACGGCGCCAGAGTCAGCTCGCCGTTACCGCCACCGTTGTGCAGGGCATTCCAGGCATAGAACAGGAAGATTCCCAGCACCACCAGTTGCGCCAGTAGAAAGATGATGTTCATCCGCGCGGTGAAGGTAATGCCCCGCAGGTTGACGAAGGTGGCGCTGACCAGAAAAGCCAGGATGAAGCCGACTTTCGGGATGTCCGGGTACAAATGATTCAGCGCCATCGCCGCGTAGACATAGAGCAGTGGCGGAATCAGCAAATAATCGAGCAACATCAGCCAACCGGCGATAAACCCGACATGCGGGTTGAGGCCGCGTTGTGCGTAGGAATACACGGAGCCCGCAATCGGAAAGGCCCGGGCCATGCTGCCGTAACTGAGGGCGGTGAACAGCATCGCCACCATGCCGATGATGTAGGCCAGCGGTACCATCCCCGGGGCTTCGGCGTTGACGTAACCATAAACGCCGAACGGGGCGATGGGGATCATGAAGATCATCCCGTATACCACCAGGTCCGTCAGCGTCAGGCTACGTTTCAACTCTTGCTTGTAGCCGAATTCTTCTATTTCCATGAAGCCCTTCTCCTTGATATGAAAGCAGCTGCATGCTGCGAGTTTGAAGCTATTGTTCTACAGCAGTGGCGCCAGATAATCGGTCCAGCGACCGATGTCTTCGGGAGTGCGCAGCAGATCGTTGCGTACCTCGATCAACACCGACTCAAGCCCGCGTGCATCGCCATGAACCGGCACGGTCATGTCACCCAGCGGATCGACTTTGTAGGGCTGATTAGCCGCGACTTTCAAGGGGTGCCGACTCAACCCGTCGATCACTCGCTGCGCGTACTCCCCGGCCTGTCCGTACAACACGCCGGCTTCCAGCTCTCGTGGCTGGCCGTAATATATCGGCGTGAAACTGTGAATCCCCACCACGCGAACCGGTCGACCTTGCGCCACACGGGCGTCGATCAAGGTTTGCAGGCGGGCATGAAACGGCTTGAACAGGCAGTGCCGGCGATAGTCGCGGGTGGCCTCGTCCAGATCCCGATTGCCCGGCACCTGATAAATCTCGCTCTGCAACGCAATGCTGTCCGGCGCATGGCGCGGGCGGTTGAGGTCGATCAACAACCGTGAATAGTTGGCCGCCAACAGGGTGGCGCCCAGTGCTTCGGACAAGCCCTCGGCCAGCGCCAGAGCGCCGATGTCCCAGGCGATGTGTTCGCGGGCAGCTTCATGGCTCAAGCCCAGGTCATTCAATCCGGCCGGGATAAAACGACTGGCGTGCTCACACACCAGAATTAGCGGGTGCTCGGAGGCTTCCCGGCTCAGGGTGTACGCAGGTTGGGTATAGAACCCCAATTCGGCGGACTCAGTACAGGCGCGCATAGTGCTCACAAAGATCGGCGGGCGAGAGCTGTTCCGTCAGCCTCAGTTCCTCGGTTTTAAGGGCGAACCAGGTGTCCAGCAAGGCACTCGGCAGGGCTTCGATCAGCGCCTCGCTGTTGCGCAGGCATTCCAGCGCCTGGGACAGGGACGCGGGCAGGGCGACGATGCCGCGGGCCTGGCGTTGCTCTTCGTTCAGGGAATCGGGGACTTCATCGGTGATCGCGTTCAGGGCCAGGCGCTGCTCGATGCCCAGGCGCCCGGCGATCAGCAATGTGGCCATGGCCAGATGCGGCGAAGCGGTGGCGTCCATGGCGCGAAATTCCAGGTTGTACTGCGCCGCCACGGTTTTGCCGCCCAGGCTTACGGTCGGGCAAATCCGCAGCGCCGCTTCGCGGTTGCGTTGGCCGAGACAAGCGTAGGAAGCGCTCCAGTGATGGGGCTGCAAGCGCTCGTAGGAAACCGGTGTCGGCGCGGTAAAGGCGCAGAGCGCCGGCAAATAATGCAGAACGCCGGCGGCCCAATGCTGGCCGAGGGTCGACAGGCCGTTGGTGGTGCCGGCGTCGTACATCACCGGGTGGCCGGCCAGATCCTGCAGGCTCACGTGCAAGTGCACACCATTGCACACCGCCTGCTCGGAAGTCTTGGGGGCGAAACTCAGGTCCAGGCCCATTTGCCGGGCGATCTCACGGGTGATCTCGCGCACGTTCACCGCGCGGTCGGCGGCAGCGACCCCGAGGGCAGGGCGGCAGGTGATTTCGTATTGGTGCTTGCCGTATTCCGGCAGGAACATCTCCGGCTCCACACCGCCGGCACGCAGTGCACTGAGCAACCAGCCGCCGAACTCGGCGCCCTGGCGCTGTGCCTCAAGAGAGAACGCCAGATGCTCAGCAACGCCGCTGTCGAGGTTGAATTCATGTTCGAACGCGGCGTTGATCTGCAATCCCAATTCGCCGCGATAACGCTCCACCTCGTTGCGCAATAACGTGCGCGGGCAGGCACCCCACGGGCGGCCATCGGTTTCGTGAATGTCGCCGTGAATAAAGTCCAGCGCGGGGGCATTGGCGTCCGGGCCGTTGTTGACGGTCACGCGGCTGCTCAAGTCGGGGATCAGCCGCAAGTCTCCATAAGCACCCCACGGATTGCTGGAGGCAATGATGTCTTGCGGGGTCAGGGCGCTGTTGGCCGGCACCCAGCCGCAGCCGGCCACTTGATAGGTTTCGAGTTCGTCGGTGGGAAAGGAACGGCCGCGCGTCACGCCGATCAGGTCGGTGGTGACGATCGTGGTCATCGGCAGTGGCGACAGGGGAGCGCTCATGGCTGCATCTCCTGCAATCGGCCGAGCACAGTCTGGGTGTCGGTGATCCAGCAGTAGCCCTTGATGGCGTTCAGGCAGGCGTGATGCCGTTGTTCGGTGTAGGTGGCGCAGGCATCTTCGACCAGCGTCACCAGGTAACCGCGGTCGGCGGCGTCACGCACGGCCATGTCGACGCATTGGTCGGTGACGATGCCGGCGATGATCAGGTGGCGGGTTTCAAGGTTGCGTAGCACGTAGTCGATGTTGGTGGAGTTGAAGACCCCGGAAGATGTCTTGGGCAGCACGATTTCGTTTTCGATCGGCGTCAGGTCATCGATGATTCGCGCTTGCGAACTGCCCTTGGGCAGGTGCATGTCCGAGAGTTTGTGGTCCAGCGAACGATCGCGGCCATCGGCGGTGAGGCTTTCAATGAGCGTGTGCAGCACGTTTTGTCGTGCATTACGAAAGGCACTGAGCAACCGGCGTTGATTGGGCACCACTTGCATGTGGGCGCGGGTCAGAAAGTATTCGGCATCCGGCCCGTTGAGGTGCGGATCGAACTGCGGCTCAAGCCAGGCACGCTGCATGTCCACCAGCAACAGCGCGGTGTGGTCGGCGGCAAATGGCAAGTCCCGGGGCGAGTGGTGGGGGAGCGTGAACATCCTTATTTATCCTCCAGCAGGTGAGTGTCGAAGTCGGTGCGCAGGGCATCGATGCCTTCCAGGCGATCGGCCAGATCGGGGCTGCGCAGGGACAGGCAGGCAACCAGTGCTTCAACCTGGGCCAGTGCCGGGACCATCGAGTCGAAGGCCGACGCCGATTCCACCGGCGCACTGATGATCAGGTCGGCCATTTCCCGTAGCGGTGATGCGTAGATATCGGTGAACAACACGACCCGTGCATGTCGGCTCTTCGCGGCATTGGCGACCCGCAGGGCCTGGGACTGATAGCGGCGATAATCGAACACCAGCACCACGTCCTGACGTTGCACGTCGAACAACCGGTCCGGTAATTGCGCGTTGTCTTCCAGGGCAAAACAGCCGGGCCGCAACAGGCGCAGATGGTTGAGTAAATAGTTGGCGAGGAAACTGCTGAAACGGCCGCCGAAGCAATGGACCTGATGGCGGGTGTCGAGCAGCCATTCGATCAGAATTCGTACATCTTCAGGTTGGGTCAGCGCCTGGGTGTCGACCAATGCCCGATGGCTGTTCGCTAGATAGTGGCCCCAGGGATCATCTTTCTTGAGATGGGCGCGGGGTTGCAACAGGGTACTGGGAGAGCGCAGGCGGTCATCCATGTCGCTGAGCAAGGCTTCCTGAAAGTCGGCATAACCGCTGAAACCAAGCTTCTTTACCAACCGCACGATGGTCGGATCGCTGACACCGGCATGTTCGGCCAGACGTGACATCGGGCCCAGTCCGTTACGCGGGTACTGATCCAGCAAGGCACGTATGACTTTGCGTTCCGACGGCGTGAGTTCCAGGTCGGGATCGGTGATCAGGTCTCTGAGAGAGGGCATCCGGGCTCCTGCTGGATGGGTGTGTCGGTTTCGTTTCATAAATTGCTAAAACAGTATTTATGTAGCGTGTGCTACATGTCTAGTGAATTTTTTCGAGGATTTTAAAAGTCCAAAAATCGGGCGAAAATCCCGTGCGCCGGGGGCTACGCGGATGTCGACTGGCTTTGTAGGACATTGCCCATAGTGGTGTCAGAGATCGCTACTTATCGGCGATAAAATGGGACCGCCAACCCGATCGACTGCTTGAAGCGAAGCGCCCTGGATCGCGCGTCTTGCGGCACAATGGACCGATTAGTCGTGGCATCGTGCCGTTTTCCACCCCATCGACAGAGTGATCTTCCGTGCAGGCGACCCGCTTGACCCTCATGTGCCACGCTCGAACCGTCGCACAAAAATTGGCGTGTTTTCCTACGAATGAGCCGTTGGAAATGGATTGGCAATCGGCGAAGGGGTCGCGTTGCCGTCAGTTCAAGGGCACCCCCCGTTTGCTCTGTGGCCCGGAACTGCGGACCCGGCAAACCGCTGAGCTGTTTGGCGACGAGGTGGAGATTGTCGCGGCACTGGCAGATTGCGATTTCGGACGCTGGAAAGGCACGTCGATTGACGACCTGCAAACAGCCGAACCCGAGACACTCCAGGCCTGGCTCAATGACCCGACCTCGGCACCCCACGGTGGAGAATCGGTGGCGCAACTCGGTGAGCGGGTGGCTGCGTGGTTGAACAGCCTTGAGGCGACGCCGGGGCATGTCGTTGCCATCACCCATCCTTTTGTCATCCGCGCCGCATTGATGCAGGTGCTGCAGGGCGCGTCGTTCAACCAGATCGACGTCGAACCGTTGTCGGCGATCGAGTTGCGGTTCAACGGTCGCTGGCGGCTACGCTTGATGGGCACGGACCCTGAGGGAGCATGTTGATGAAAAAACTTCTGGTCATTGGTGTCGGTGCCGGCAACCCCGACTACATCACGATGCAGGCGGTGAAGGCGCTGAACCGCGTCGATGTGTTTTTCCTCATGGACAAGGGCCAGAGCAAAGACAAACTGATCGACCTGCGCCGCGAGATCTGTGAGCGCTACATCACCGATCGTGACTACCGCTTCGTCGAAGCCCACAGCCCGGAGCGAGAACGCGGGGATGTGGATTACAAGGCCAGCGTCGAAGACCTGAACCGCGCCAAGCAGCAGACCTTCGAACGGCTGATCAATGAAGAAATGACTGACGACCAGTGCGGCGGTTTTCTGGTGTGGGGCGATCCCGCGTTGTACGACAGCACCATTCGGATTCTGCAGGCGATTCTGGCGTCAGGCCGGTGTGTGTTCGAGTTCGAGGTGATTCCCGGGATCACCAGCGTGCAGGCGTTGGCGGCGCAACATAAGGTGCCGCTGAATCGCATCGGTCGCTCGATTGAAATCACCACCGGCCGGCGGTTGGCGGCGGGGCAGGTGAGTGATGCCGACAGCCTGGTGGTGATGCTGGACGCGCAAGATGCCTACCATCACGTGGCCGATCCGGAGACGGAGATTTACTGGGGGGCTTATCTGGGGACGCCGGATGAAATCCTGATTAGCGGCAAGCTCAAGGATGTCGCGGATGAGATTGAGCGCGTGCGTAAGGCGGCTCGGCTGGCGCATGGGTGGATTATGGATACCTATCTGTTGCGCAAGCCTTGAGGGTTTCGGTGGTTGGGCTGGCGCCTTCGCGAGCAAGCCCGCTCCCACATTTAGTCTGCGTCGTACACAAATGTTGTGCTCAATAGAGATTCAGTGTGGGAGCGGGCTTGCTCGCGAAGGCGCCCTCAAGCACACCTCAAGAAATCGCCTTTACCCCGCGCCCAAACCGCTCCCGATACACCGACGGTGGCACACCGACCACGCTGCGAAACGCCACCCGGAAACTCTCCACCGAACGATAACCGCAGCGCTGGGCAATCTGCTCAGTGTTCTGGCGGGTGCTCTCCAACAATTCGCGAGCACGGGCCAGACGCTCATGTTGCAACCATGCCTTGGGCGGCAGACCGCTGGCTTCGGTGAACCGCCGCAGGAACGTGCGCTCACTCATGGCCGCCTCGCTGGCAAGGTCGCGAACCTCCAGCGGTTCGTGCAGACGTTCCCGCGCCCATTGCATGACTCGCGACAGATCGCTGCGCGGCGTCGGGCTGACCGGTGACGGAATGAACTGCGCCTGGCCGCCGGTGCGTTGCGGCGACATCACCAATCGCCGCGCCACCGAGTTGGCCACCTGAGTGCCAAAATCCCGTGCGACCAGGTGCAGGCAGGCATCGATGCCCGCAGCGCTGCCGGCTGAGGTGATCAATTGGCCGGAATCAACATAGAGCACGTCCGGGTCCACCTGAATGTTCGGAAAACGTTCGGCCAGTTCAGCGGTGTATCGCCAATGCGTCGTGGCGCCGTGACCGTCGAGCAAACCGGTGGCCGCCAGTACAAATACCCCGGAACAGATCGACAGCAATCGCGCGCCCCGGGCATGGGCCTGGCGCAGGGCGGCGAGCAAAGGTTCAGGCACCGCCGCGCTGCGGTCGCGCCAGCCGGGGATGATGATGGTCCGGGCCTCTTCCAGCAGTTCCATCCCACCGTCGGCCAGCACCTGAATGCCGCCCATGGCGCGCATCGGCCCTTGGTCGACGGCGACGATACGATGCTCATACCAAGGGAAATCGAACTCCGGCCGCGCCAGACCGAAGATCTCCACGGCGATGCCAAATTCGAAAGTGCAGAGGCCGTCGTAGGCCAGAATCGCGACCAATCCAGGGGTGGGCTGCATTTGGCGGAAAATTCCCGGTGAGTGTCTTGTGCGCCACTGTAGCGACAAGCGCAGGGCAGATAAAGTCTTCCCACACCCACCGAGACTTTGGAGTACCGCCCATGCCCAGCCTGGTTCGCGAAATTCCCGCAGCCCCATCTGCCATTGCCCTGATGCATTTCAGCAACCGTCTGACCTTCGAGACCGATTGTTCCGACGTCCACGGCAGCCAACAGGCCGGCGAGGTGGATTTTGTCCTGGTCGACGTGCGCGGACCGTTGGCGTTCGAACGCGGACATGTGCCACGTGCGATCAACATCCCGGGTCGACTGATCACGGCTGACGGCTTGGCGGGTTATTCGAAATCCACGCTGTTCGTGGTCTATTGCGCAGGGCCCCACTGCAACGGCGCCAACAAGGCCGCAGTGAAATTGGCGGCGCTGGGTTACCCGGTCAAGGAGATGATTGGCGGGGTTACCGGGTGGCTGGATGAGGGGTTTGAGTTGAGTGTTGCGGTGCAACAGCCGGTCAGTACCGTGATCGGCTGCGAATGTTGATGTAGCCGAAAAGATCGCAGGCTTCGCCAGTTCCTACATTGACCGGGTACACCGGTGAAATTACGGCTGTACTTCCCCTGTAGGAGCTGCCGTAGGCTGCGATCTTTTGATCTTGATTCAAACCGCTGTCCGCGCCGCCCACCACTGGTCGAGCGTCACCTGCAACCAGCCAAACACCGCTGCATAGGCGGCGCTCTCCTGTGACCCCCGAGGCAGCGGCGATTCCTCGGCAAAGTGCTCATTGAGAATCGCCACCGATTCGGCATTCCACTCCGGGTGGAACTGCAACCCCACTCGCGTCACCCCGACGCGATACATCTGCTGCTCACACACGTCACTGCTGGCCAGCAATTGCGCATCCACCGGTAGATCGATTGCGTCTTCATGCCATTCCAGCACCTTCAGCCTCTGGCCATCCGCAAAGGTCACAGTCGACCAGCCAGTTTCGGGATGAGCCATGCGCCGCACATTCCCACCCAGGCTCAGCGCCAGCAATTGCGCGCCCAGACAAATCGCAAACACCGGCGCGTCCTGATCCAGACTACCCGCCAGCCACTGACGCTCCGTTTCCAGCCACGTTGGCCCGGCGTTGGATTCATAAGGCCCGCCCAACAGGATCACCGGTGCCGCGCTCACCGGCGGCAACTGGCCGAGGTCGGCGCGAAACACGTTTAGCGTAACGCCACGAGCCCGCGCCCATTCGGCAATGGCGCCAGGACCTTCGGCAGGATGATGCTGGATCAGGTTCAACGTGGGCATCACGCTTCTCTTCCGGGAATGGGTTGGCGGGGTCAATGTGCCGCAAAAAAAAGATCATCGCCAGTGCGACTGTTCAATCGGATCACGCCCGAAATCTTGTAGGTTTTGTCTGAAACAAAGGATTGTCCTACAGCCCTTGCACCACCGTGGCGCACGCTTCAAGTGCCTTGAATCCCTCGGCTGTTTTTCTATAAGTATTTGTCGCTTAAACACAATTTGCCCTCCAGAAGCCACTCTAGACTGCCGGCCACTTCGGTATTCACCAACCGAAAGTTGCCAACAGAAAGCTGCCAATAAAAGCCTCCGTACACAGGAGTTATAAATGAAGAAGCGAGTGATGTTCGGTGCCCTGGCACTGTCGATGTTGTCCCTGACCGCCGTGGCCGAAGACGCCAAGCCGATTCGCCTCGGTATCGAAGCCGGTTACCCGCCATTTTCGATGAAAACCCCCGACGGCAAACTCACCGGTTTTGACGTGGACATCGGCGATGCGCTGTGCGAACAGATGAAAGTGAAGTGCACCTGGGTCGAGCAAGAGTTCGATGGTCTGATCCCGGCCCTGAAGGTCAAGAAAATCGACGCGATCCTGTCGTCCATGACCATCACTGACGATCGCAAGAAGAACGTCGATTTCACCATCAAGTACTACCACACCCCGGCGCGCTTCGTGATGAAGGAAGGCACCGACGTCAAGGATCCGCTGACCGAGCTCAAAGGCAAGAAAGTCGGTGTGTTGCGCGCCAGTACCCACGATCGTTTCGCCACTGAAGTGCTGGTACCGGCGGGCATCAACCTGGTGCGTTACGGTTCCCAGCAGGAAGCCAACCTGGACATGGTCGCCGGTCGTCTCGACGCGATGCTGGCCGACTCGGTCAACCTGGACGACGGTTTCCTGAAAACCGACGCCGGTAAAGGCTTCGCCTTCGTAGGCCCGACCTATGAAGACGCCAAGTACTTCGGCGGCGGTGCCGGCATCGCTGTGCGCAAGGGTGATAAAGAGCTGGCGGACAAATTCAACACCGCCATCACTGAAATCCGCGCCAACGGCAAGTACAAGCAAGTGCAGGACAAGTACTTCGACTTTGACGTTTACGGCCATTAATACGCCGTAGAAAAAAGTGGCCACTGTTGACGCGGTGGCCACTTTTTTTATGCTTTCTAATCAGGCCGCGATTTAATGTGTGAGCGGGCTTGCTCGCGAAGACGGCCTCAGAAGCGGCGAAGATGCCTGGGTCATCATCGACATCCCGCCTCACAGTGTTAGGCTTTGCCCCGAATCCTGCGCTCTGTGAAGGAAGGTTTATGTTGAAGTTAGTCGCTCTGCTCACGCTCCTGGCGTCCTCCGCCGTCCACGCTCAAGCCTCGCTGCACACCGATCTGCCGCTCAAGTACCTGGAGCAGGCCGACGCTGAATCCCGCAACCAACCTTTGGTGATTTTCCTGCACGGTTACGGCAGTAATGAGCAGGATCTGTTCGACATCAAGGATGAATTGCCGCCGCAGTACAACTACCTGTCGGTGCGGGCGCCGATGACGTTGGAGGAGGGCAGTTACCAGTGGTTTCGCCAAAAGGGTGAGGGCGCCTATGACGGTGAGACGGACGACTTGAAGGCCAGCGGCCAGGTGCTGAGGGATTTTGTCGCACAAGCGGCGAAGAAATATCACACCGAAGCGGACAAGGTATTCCTGGTGGGTTTCAGCCAGGGCGCGATGATGTCCTACGAGGTCGCGTTGCGTCATCCCGAGGCGGTAGGCGGGATTGCGGCGTTGAGCGGGCGCATCCTGCCGGTGCTCAGGTCCGAGCTCAAACCGGATGAAAAACGCCAGCAGCTGGCGATTTTCATCGGTCATGGCACCGCCGACACACTCCTGCCCTACAACGACGGTACTGAGGCCGACAGCCTGTTGCAGCGCCTGTCACTCAAGCCCGAGTTTCATGCCTATCCGGGTGTCGGTCACAGCATCAGCGCCCCCGAGATGCAGAATTTGAGTGCCTGGTTGCAGCGCCTCAATCCCTGAATCGGTCGGGTTTATTTGCCGCTGACGATTTGTTTCACCAGCGTTTCGTGGCCGGTTTTGTCGTTGGGACGGGAGATGATCTGAACGATGGCCATGCGCGTGCCGGAAGCGGCCATCAACGTGCTGTCCAGCGTCATACCACCGCCCTGGGTGGCGGTGCTGTCGATCTGCCGAAGGCCCAGGCCCGTGCCTTTCTGAGTCAGGCTTTTTTCGCTGGTTTTGTTGAAATCCGGCAAGGCGTTGCGTTGCTCAGTGGCGAACGCGGACACGGTGGCGTCAAGGAACTCACCGTCGTTGTCCTTGACGTTGGCGCCGCCGGGGATGGTGTTTTCGGCCGCGATAACGACGGTTTTGGTGGTCTGGTTGGTGTACATCGTGCCCGTCGCCCCGGCAGTGCCGGTGGCCGCGTCGCCGGCTGGCAGCGGGTTGGCGATGAAACCCTTGGGCAGGGTGAAGGTGAACTTGCCGCCGAGCATCGAGACCTTCTGGGCTGGTGCTTTGTCGCTGGCAGTGGCCTTGGCCGCCTGCGCATTCAAGGCACCCAGGCTGGTAGCCGCCGTCAGCAGCAGAACAACGGCTTTTTTACTCAACAATGACATTCAAACTCTCCTGGGGATGATCCGCGCTTTGATGGCGATCATCCCATGGATCGCGATCGGTAGCAGCTGCCGCAGCCTGCTACGTTCTCACCTTGGACGCAATGCCAGCCGTTTAGTGATCACCAGCATCGCCAACGACACGCCTATGCCCAAGACAAACCCCAGCCATCCCCATCTTGGCAGCGCCAACGCCAGCACCAGACAAAACGCCGCAAACGAATACATCCCGGTCGCCGTCGCCCTGAGCAAGGCAGCAGTAAAAGCCGGCCCGCGAGTCTGCTGGGAAAACACTGCCATCACACTGCCCAACACCGGGAATACCGCGAGCAGCCCGCTCCAGCGTTCGCCGACGGTGCCGGCCAGCAGCGTCACAGCCAATGTGAGCAGGGCGCCGGCCATCATGCGCAGCAGCAGCTTGTCGGACTTCGGTGCCGGGCCAGAAACGATGGGCTGCACCGCGGGAAACAGGTACGGCGCGGCCAGCAATGCGATGGCGGCCGCGATCACCGAGAACACCAGCGACGGCGGAATCAGGGAAAGCACAATTGCCACCAGGGCCCAGACCAGCAGCGAAATCGTCAGCGCCCACGGCCAGCTCAAACGTTGTGCAACCTGGGCGTAGGTCACGCAAAAGGCAATCATCGCGAACATTGCCGATAACGCTGCCGTCGCCGCCTGAGCGGCGAACATCACGCCTTGCTCGATGGCGAGAAAAAACAGAATCGGCCCGACCACCACCGGCAACCCCGATAACCAACCGGCCACACTGGGGCCCCAGCGTTTTCCGGCCAAAGAAATCAGCAACAGAAATCCCGGGATCACCAGCAGTTTGAGCATCAGCACGCACTCGTCTCCATTCGGTGTTAGCCGGCTACGTTAGCATTGCGGGCGATGGGTTGCTCAGCGTGGTCTCTGCGCAAGCGCTGAGTGTCTACACCGGAATGTGTGAAACGTCTAAGCTGCGCGCTCCCACCTGTTGACGGATGATTGCGTGAAATTCAGTTTGCCCAAAGTCGGCACTGCGCCGTTTTGCCCTCCGGAAGTGGCCGGCACTGTTGCCGTTGACCCGAGTGCGTCCTTCTTCAAACGCGTCCTGCGCTTTGCCGGCCCCGGTTTGCTGGTGTCCATCGGCTACATGGACCCGGGCAACTGGGCCACGGCCATCGAAGCCGGTTCGCGGTTTGGCTACAGCCTGTTGTTCGTGGTGTTGCTGGCGAGCCTGGCTGGGATGGTGGTGCAGTGTTTGTGTTCGCGTCTGGGTATCGCCACCGGACGTGATCTGGCGCAACTGTCCCGCGAACGCTACAGCACGCGGACCGCACGGACCCAGTGGCTGCTGGCGGAAATTTCAATCATCGCCACCGACCTCGCCGAAGTGCTCGGCTGTGCGCTGGCGTTCCACTTGCTGCTGGGCTGTTCGTTGACGTTTGGCATCGCACTCACAGCATTCGACACGCTGCTGGTATTGGCACTGCAAAACCGCGGCTTTCGCCGGCTGGAGGCGATCATGCTGGTGCTGGTGGGCACCATCGGCGCGTGTTTCTTCGTCGAACTGTGGCTGATCAAACCCTTCTGGCCGGACGTCGCCCGTGGTTTTACCCCGTCATTCTCGGCGATTGGCGATGCCGCGCCGTTGTACCTGGCCATCGGTATTCTCGGGGCCACAGTGATGCCGCATAACCTCTATCTGCACACCTCAATCGTGCAGACCCGGATGATCGGCAAGGACCTGGCCAGCAAGCAAGACGCGGTGAAACTGGCGCGCATCGACACCATCGGCTCTCTGGCCTTGGCGCTACTGGTTAACGCGGCAATCCTGATTCTCGCGGCGGCGGCCTTCCACAAGACCGGGCATACCGACGTGGTGGACATTCAGGATGCCTATCACTTGCTCGATCCGTTGGTGGGCGGAGCGTTGGCCAGTGTGCTGTTCGGCGTGGCGTTGCTGGCGTCAGGACAGAGCTCGACCTTCACCGGCACCATTGCGGGCCAGGTGATCATGGAGGGCTATCTGAACTTGCGGCTGCCCTGCTGGCAACGGCGGTTGATCACTCGTGGGCTGGCGCTGATCCCGGCGTTCATCGGTGTCTGGCTGATGGGCGATGGGGCGATCGGCAAACTGTTGGTGTTGAGCCAGGTGGTGCTCAGCCTGCAACTGCCGTTCGCGTTGTATCCGTTGATACGCATGACCAACGATCAAAAGCTCATGGGGCCGTTTGTGAATCGACTGCCGACACGGGTGTTGGCGTGGGGGTTGTTTGTGGTGATCAGTGGGGCGAACAGCTGGTTGATTCTGCAGTTTGTGGCCTGACTCGGGAGGGGTGTTGTCTGGTCGGGCCTCTTCGCGAGCAAGCCCGCTCCCACATTGGAACTGTGCCGATCACAAAATGTGTGATCAGCCCCGATCAACTGTGGGAGCGGGCTTGCTCGCGAAGAACGATAACGCGGTCTAGGGGCTAGCGCTCGATGGCCAGTGCTACGCCTTGGCCTCCGCCAATGCATAACGTCGCCAGGCCTTTCTTGGCATCACGCTTGATCATTTCATGCAGCAAGGTCACCAGCACCCGGCAACCTGACGCCCCAATCGGATGGCCCAGGGCAATGGCGCCGCCGTTGACATTGACCTTGTTCAAGTCCCATTCCAGGTCCTTGGCCACGGCCAGAGATTGCGCGGCGAAGGCTTCGTTGGCTTCGACCAGGTCCAGTTGATCGATGGACCAACCGGCCTTGTCCAGGCAACGACGAGTGGCCGACACCGGGCCGATGCCCATGATCGCCGGGTCGACGCCCGCGTTGGCATAAGCGGCGATCTTCGCCAGCACTGGCAGCCCCAGCGCTTTGGCTTTCTCCGCACTCATCAGGATCACCGCCGCGGCGCCGTCGTTCAGCGAAGAGGCGTTGCCAGCAGTCACCGAGCCGTCCTTCTTGAAGGCCGCTTTCAGTTTGCCCAGGGAGTCGGCGGTGGTGCCGGCGCGAGGCTGTTCATCGCTGGCGAAGGACAGCGGATCGCCCTTGCGCTGCGGGATCAGGATCGGCGTGATCTCATCGGCAAACCGCCCGGCTTCGATGGCGGCCACGGCTTTCTGCTGGGACGCGGCAGCGAAGGCGTCCTGTTGCTCACGGGTCAGGCTGTATTTCTCAGCCAGATTCTCGGCGGTGATGCCCATGTGGTAATCGTTGAACGCATCCCACAAACCGTCGCTGATCATCGTGTCGACGATCTGTGCGTGACCCATGCGCAATCCTGTGCGGGCGCCCGGCATGACATAATTGGCCAGGCTCATGTTTTCCTGGCCGCCAGCGATGATCACTTCGGCATCGCCGCAGCGAATCGCCTGAGCCGCCAGATGCAGCGCTTTCAGGCCGGAGCCGCAGACCTTGTTCAGGGTCATGGCCGGCACGGTGAAGGGCAGGCCGGCCTTGATCGCGGCCTGACGCGCAGGGTTCTGCCCAGCGCCAGCGGTCAGAACCTGGCCCATGATTACTTCATCGACCTGCGCCGGGTCCAGCCCGCTCTGCGCCAGCAACTGGCGGATCACCGCAGCACCGAGGTCAACCGCGGACACATTGGCCAGCGCCCCCTGGAAGCTGCCGATGGCAGTGCGAGTGGCGGCAACAATCACGACTTCTTGCATGGAAGGATTCCTCACTGGGCAGCGAACTGCATTTCCGGGACGTGGTCAGGCACGATCAGTTTACCAGCGGTCTTGGCGACGATTTCTTCGACGCTGACGCCCGGCGCGCGCTCCTTGAGAATGAACGCGCCGTCCTTGATTTCCAGGTAGGCCAGGTCGGTCAGCACGCGTTTGATGCAACCGGCGCCGGTCAGCGGCAGGCTGCAACGCGACAGCAGTTTCGACTCGCCGTCCTTGGAGGCGTGGGTCATGGTGACAATGATGTTGTCCGCACCGGCCACCAGGTCCATCGCGCCGCCCATGCCCTTGACCAGTTTGCCGGGGATCATCCAGGAGGCGATGTTGCCTTCGACGTCGACTTCAAACGCGCCCAGCACGGTCAGGTCGATATGGCCGCCGCGGATCATTGCGAACGATTCGGCGGACGAGAAAATCGACGCGCCGATTCGTGCAGTCACGGTTTGCTTGCCGGCGTTGATCATGTCGGCGTCGACTTCGGCGTCGGTCGGAAAGGCGCCCATGCCGAGCAGACCGTTTTCCGATTGCAGCATGACTTCCATGCCTTCAGGGATGTAGTTGGCGACCAGGGTCGGGATGCCGATGCCGAGGTTCACGTAGTAGCCGTCCTGCATTTCGCGGGCGACACGCTGAGCCATTTGTTCGCGGGAAAGTGCCATTGTTGTTATTCCTTCATTCGGTCCGGGGGCAGGGGATCACTTACGCACGGTGCGCTGTTCGATGCGCTTCTCGAACGTGCCGCAAATGACCCGGTCGACGTAGATGCCAGGGGTGTGGATCTGCGACGGGTCCAGCTCGCCGGGTTCGACGATTTCTTCGACTTCGACCACGGTGATCTTGCCGGCGGTGGCGGCCAGCGGGTTGAAGTTCTGGGCGGTGTGGCGATAGACCACGTTACCGAAATGGTCGGCTTTCCAGCCTTTGACGATGGCGAAGTCACCGGTGATGGATTCTTCCATCAGGTACTTGCGGCCCTTGAATTCGCGGACTTCCTTGCCGTCGGCCACCGGAGTGCCGACGCCAGTGGCGGTGAAGAACGCCGGGATGCCGGCACCGCCTGCGCGCATTTTCTCGGCGAGGGTGCCTTGAGGGGTCAGGACGACTTCGATTTCGCCGCTCAGCAGTTGCTTCTCGAACAGCGCGTTTTCGCCGACGTAAGAGGCCACCACCTTGCGGATCTGCCGGTCTACCAGCAGCACACCGAGGCCGAAACCGTCGACGCCGCAGTTGTTGGAGACCACGGTGAGATCACGGGTGCCGCGGTGCTGGATCTCGGCGATGAGATTTTCCGGAATCCCGCACAGGCCGAAGCCGCCGGAGATCACGGTCATGCCGTCTTCAAGACCTGCCATCGCTTCCTCGTAGGAATACACGCGCTTGTCGAACCCTGCCATATGCACCTCTTTTATTCTTTGTGGGCGGCTGGCTAGCCGGATGGGGAGGGAGTGTCACGCTGGAGGATTTATTTGTTAAGTTGATTTTTAAGGTTGATTAATAGATAAAACTCACTAATTCGTTTCGTACCTCGTTGGAGGCAGTGGCCATGACCGTCAAACAGATCCGTGCATTCCTGGCCGTGGCCCAGAGTTTGAGTTTTGCCGTGGCGTGCGAGCGGCTGCACTTGTCCCAGTCGGCGTTGAGCCTGACCATCAAGGCGCTGGAGGAGGGCTTGGGCGGACGCTTGTTCACGCGCAACACCCGCAACGTCGCGCTGACCGCCGAAGGCGAATCGCTGCTGCCCTTGGCCCGCCGGTTAATTGCGGACTGGGACAATGCCGAGGATGATTTGCGCCAACGCTTCACCCTCCAGCGCGGCCGCGTGACCCTGGCGGCGATGCCGTCGTTTGCCGGCAACCTGCTGCCGCCGATCCTCAAGACCTTTCGCGCGCGTTATCCCAAGGTCAACGTCACAGTGAATGACGTGATCAACGAGCAGGTGCTGGAACTGGTTCGCGACCGTCAGGTGGAACTGGGCGTGGCGTTTGAACCGACACAGAGCTCGTCGCTGGTGTTCACGCCGTTGTACATCGACCGGTTTGTGGCGGTGGTGCCGTTCGATTCACCGCTGGCGGAGCTGGACGACATTGATTGGCAAACCTTGCTCAAGGAACCGTTCATTACCTTGCAGCGACCATCAACGGTGCGGGTGATGCTCGAAGAACACTTGCAGACGCGCGGCATGAAATTGCCGGTGGAATTTGAAAGCCATCAATTGGCAACGGTCGGGCGGATGGTGGCCAGCGGATTGGGCGTAAGCGCGGTGCCGGCGTTGTGCGCCGGGCAGATGCGCGAGCTGGGCGCGCGTTGCATTACCCTGCGGGATCCGGTGGTGGAACGCGCGATCGGGGTGCTGACGACGGGGCATGAACTGTCGGCGGCGGCGCAGGCGTTGTTCGATATTCTCAAGGCCGAAAACCTTGGGGAGCGCCTGTCCATGCAGTGAACACGGTCACCTGTGGGAGCGGGCTTGCTCGCGAAGGGGCCAGTACAGTCAACATCGATGTTGCCTGACACTACGCCTTCGCGAGCAAGCCCGCTCCCACAGGATCCGGTTTCGTCAGTTGCAACCTGCCCGGATGATGAGCCTGCCCTTATTTACGCGCCTCCAGAATCAGGTTGAACGGGGTTTCCGTGGCCCGCCGGAATTGCGTGAATCCCGCCTCGGTGAAGACCTTGCGCAACCGTGCCTCACCCGCCTGGGCACCGAGCCCGAGGCCGACTTCCTGGGACAGTGAGTTGGGTGTGCAGACAAAGGTCGAGGCGGCGTAGAACAGTCGCCCCACCGGGGTGGTGTTGGCATCGAGCGTGTCGTTGGCGAAGGGCTCTACCAGCAGCACCGAGCCGTCGGGTTTGAGCGATTCATAGGCATGCTTTGCGGCACCGACCGGGTCACCCATATCGTGCAGGCAGTCGAAGTAGCAGACCAAGTCATAGTCGTCGCCCGGATAGCTCTTGGCGGTGCCCTGGAAGAACCGCGCCCGGCCGGACACGCCACCTTCTTCGGCGCGCTGGGTGGCGACGGTGACCGAAGGCGCGTGGTAATCGAAACCGACGAACCGTGAGTTCGGAAACGCCTGGGCCATGATCACGGTCGAGGCTCCATGACCGCAGCCGATGTCCGCCACCTTCGCGCCGGTTTCCAGTTTGGCGACCACCCCGTCGAGGGCCGGCAGCCACTCGGCCACCAAATGCGCCTTGTACCCTGGGCGGAAGAATCGTTCGGTGCCGCTGAACATGCACGGATGGTGATCGCCCCAGGGCAGGGCGCCGTTGCCGCGCATGGCATTGACCAGTTTGTCCTTGTCATGGAAAAACGATGCAACCACTCCGACACCGCCGGCTACATAGACCGGTGAATCTTCGATCGCCAGCGCCAGGGCTTGCTCTTCGGGCAGGCGGAACTGACCGTCGCGGTGCTCCATGTAACCGGAGGCGGCATGGGCGCTGAGCCATTCACGCAGCAGGCGGGTATTGCAGCCGGTCTTTTCGGCGAGGGCTTCGGGGGTGACGGGCTGACTGTCGGCCATGGCCCGGTAGAGGCCGAGTTCTTCGCCGAGGATGACGTTGGCGAGCATCGCCGCGCCGCCCATGTCGTTTACCAGTTTGCCCATGAAATCATTGAGTCTGGCCTCGTCCATCATGTGTGCTCCTTCAGCAGGATCACGGTCCAGAGGCATTGTTTGTCGAGGCATGCACCTTTGGGCGGTGATCGTGGGAATGAACAGGACGATAACCGCGTCCTGGCTCCCCTACGGGGGTAATCAATAAGTCTAGTTCGTGTATCCCACTGTATCTGACTGCCTGTCCGATACAGTGGCCTGAAAAGAGCGGGGTTGGTGAACACAGACCCGACACACCACGGCGCTTGACTGGGCCTGCCGGCCAGCACTGAGTTTTCAGACGCTGGAGACCGGATCCCAGGATGAGATCGACACCATGCAGACTCCCCTCACATCAGCGAAGGCGACCGTCGGGCTAGGCTTGCGCCGCGGTTTAATGAAGGACCTTCAAGCGGCCCCGGTGGGTGCTTTCGACTTCCTGGAAGTCGCACCGGAAAACTGGATCGGCATCGGCGGCGCTCATGGCGCGGCGTTTCGCGCCCTGGCCGAGCGCTATCCGTTGTCCTGTCACGGCTTGTCTTTGTCTTTGGGCGGATCGGCGCCTCTGGACGTCGGGTTCCTGCAGGAAGTGCGGGTTTTCCTCGATCACCACAAGGTGCCGCTGTACAGCGAACACCTGAGCTACTGCAGCGATGACGGGCATCTTTACGATCTGCTGCCGTTGCCGTTTACCGAAGAAGCGGTGCATCACGTCGCCGCCCGAATTCGTCAGGCCCAGGACATTCTCGGTCGGCGCCTGGGGGTGGAAAACGTCTCCTACTACGCCGCGCCGCAGCAGGACATGGACGAACTGACGTTCACCAACGCGGTGCTTCAAGAAGCCGATTGCGACCTGTTGCTGGACGTCAACAATGTCTACGTCAACTCGATCAATCACGGCTTCGATCCGCAGACATTTCTGGCCGGCATCGACGCGCAAAGGGTGGTTGCCATGCATGTGGCGGGGCACTTTGATGAGTCTGATACGCTGAAAATCGACACCCATGGCGCCTCGGTCAAACCGGTGGTCTGGTCGTTGCTGGCCGAGGCGTATGCGCGGTTTGGTGTGCAACCGACGCTGCTGGAACGGGATTTCAACTTTCCCGAATTTTCCGACTTAGTGAGCGAGTTACAGACCATTCGCCGCCTGCAAGGTGAGGGGTGAACCGTGGATAAATCGACGCTGTCTCAGCAGCAAAACACATTGACTCGCTACCTGCGCGACCCCGACCACAACGCGCCGCCCGCCGGGATGGATGCGGCACGGGCGCAGGTTTATCGCGACCTGGTGTTCTCGAATCTGTCGTCGTTGCTCAGCGGGACTTTTCCGGTGCTGGTGAAGATATTGGGGGACGGTGAGTGGCGTTCTCTGGTGCGGATCTTTCTGCGGGACTACCGCGCTCAAACGCCGAAATTCGGTGAGATCGCCCAGGAATTTGTCGAGTTCCTCGCCTCTGAGCCGTCGGCGTTGAGTGATGGGGCGTGGCCGCCATTCATGGTTGAGCTGGCGCATTACGAATGGGTAGAGATGGCGCTGCAACAATCCGACGCCGAGCCGTTGCCGGCCAGCGATGCCGCATTACTGCTGGATCGACCGTTGCAGGTTTCGCCGCTGGCCTGGCCATTGGCGTATGGCTGGCCAGTGCAGTTGGTGGGGCCTGATTACCGGCCGGACAGGCCGCCAGTTCAGCCGACATTGCTGTTGGTTCGTCGATCCGAGGACTGGAATGTGTGCTTCTCCGAACTGAGCCCGTTGGCTTGGCGGCTGTTGCAGCGGATCGGGGAATTTCCTCAGCTCGATGGCCGAGCGCAGCTGGAAGGGCTGGCGGTGGAAGCGGGGATGGTTGGGTCGCTGGAGTTTATCGACAGTGGGTTGGCGTTGTTGCGGCAGATGCATGGGGAAGGGGTGATCGGCATCGCCGCCTGATCGCACACAATCCCCCAAACACCACACATCCAATGTGGGAGCGGGCTTGCTCGCGAAGGCGGTGTGTCAGTCGACATAGATGCTGAATGGGATGGCATCTTCGCGAGCAAGCCCGCTCCCACATTGGATTCGTGGTGTTTATTGGGGCTTTGGCAACCTGAGCTCCGCGCACAACCCACCACCTTGGCGATTGCTCAAGGTCAGCGCCCCGCCAATCGCCAGCGCCAATTGCTGCGCAATCGCCAACCCCAACCCGGTCCCTCCCGTACTGCGATTACGCGAATTCTCCACGCGGTAGAACGGTTCCATCACCTGCGCCAATTCCTCTTCGGCAATCCCCGGTCCACGGTCCATCACCTTCACCGACAAGCTGCCATCAGCCTTCGTTTCCACCCACAGCTCTGCCGCGCCGGCGAATTTCAGCGCGTTGTCTATCAGGTTCACCAGTACCCGTCGCAAGGCATGCGGTCGGGTGTTGATCACGGCTGCGCTTTTGCCGTCGAGCTGCACGTTTTTGCCCATGTCCTGATAGTCGAACACCAGGCTGTCGAGGAACGAATCCAGATCGGTGCGGCGACTTTCCTCGGTGGCTCCGTGAATGCTGCGGGCATAGGCCACGCCTTCGCGTACCAGGTGTTCCATCTCGCCGAGGTCGTTCCACAGTTTGTCTTTCTCGCTGGAGTCATCCATGAATTCGGCGCGCAGTTTCATGCGGGTGATCGGGGTTTGCAGGTCGTGGGAAATCGCCGCCAACAGTTGCATGCGTTCCTTGAGATAGGCCGCAATGCGCGCCTGCATCGCATTGAAGGCCCGGGCGGCGTAGGCGACTTCAGTCGGGCCTTTTTCGTCCAGGTGTATGGCGTGGGTGTTGGGGTCGAGGGTTTCCACTGCTTGGGCGAGGCGGGTGAGTGGGCGAATGGCGATTCTCACGGCCAGCCAAGTGCAGGCAATCATCAGCGCCAGTTGCCCCAGCAATACCGCCGGCAACCACGGCGACAACGGCACCATCGAAGGCCGCACATCGATGGTGACAGGGCTGCCGTCCTTCAGTTTCAGATGGGCCTGGAAGTGTTTTTTCGGGCCAGGGATGTCGGTGAAGGTCAGCGGGTAATCATGGCCGATGGCGTCCTGAATCGAAGTCACTGCAATCGGCACATCGCGGGCTGCCATCGGCGTGCCCGGCGAGCCTTCATTCAGCAGATAGCTGTAGTTGGTGCGCTCCAGACGCTGCAGCCAGTTCACACGCTCATCGGCGGGCAAACGGTCGAGGATGGCGAGGGAGGTCGAGACGTCGGTTTCCAGATTGCCCAACATCGTATTTTTCGCACTTTCGTAGCGCTCGTAGTACTGAGCGCCAAAGGACAGCGCCTGGGCGAGGATCAGGCCGATCAGGAAAATCAGCGACAGCCGCGAGGCCAGTGTGCGAGGCCAGTGCAGCGCAAGATTCATGACGGTGCACCGAGCACTTCTACTGGTAGGGAAAACACATAACCTTCACTGCGCACGGTCTTGATGTAGGCCGGTTCCCGGGCATCGTCGAGCAGGCGCTGACGCAAGCGGCTCACCAGCAAATCGATGGAACGGTCGAACAGATCGGCATCGCGGCCTTGAGTCAGGTTAAGCAATTGGTCGCGATTGAGCACCCGCTGAGGATGATCGAGGAACACTCGCAGCAGGCGATATTCCGCGCCGCTGAGGGCGACCATGGTGCCGTCCTCATCCAGCAGATGCCGGGCCGAAGTGTCCAGGCGCCAGCGACCGAACGCCAGCAGGCGGCCGCTTTCGGTGATCACCAGATTCGGCGGCAGCATCCGCGTGCGTCGCAGCACGGCGTTGATGCGGGCGAGTAATTCACGGGCGGCGAACGGTTTGACCAGGTAATCGTCGGCGCCCATTTCCAGGCCGATGATGCGGTCGGTTTCATCGTTGCGAGCAGTTAGCATCAATACCGGCGTGGCCTTGTGTTTGCCCGCGCGCAACTCACGGCAGAGCACCAGGCCATCGTCGCCCGGCATCATGATGTCGAGCACGATCAAGTCCACCGGCGTGGACTCCAGAAACGAGCGCATTTGCCGTCCATCCGCTACCACGGTGGTTCGCAGGCCGTTCTTCTTCAGGTAGTTGCCTACCAGTTCCCGGATCTCGCGGTCATCGTCCACGATGAGAATGTGATCGACGTGTTCCATGAGCCAAGCCTCTAAGTGGGGGATGTCGCGCAGTCTATCGAGCCTCGGCCCGCTCGCCTGCCGCCGATTGTATTGCAGTGTATCTGGCGTGCCGAAAGATACACGGGGACGTAAAAATGACCGATTTCGGGCGTTTTGTATCGCTGTGTATCGCAAGCCTGCGCGGATACACAGCGATTTACCCGCGCCGGTTCTCGACACAGACGAGATACCTCACGGGTTTCAAATAGGTTCCATCGAGGCAAACCCAAACCGCCTCGCTCAATCAACGATTGACCTATTGAAGCCCTGAGGAAACCACCATGAACACCAAAGCCGCGTACGCCGCCTGCCTGTTTGCCGCCCTGAACATCTGCACCTTTTCGGCCCGCGCCGAAGCCGATGTAACCCCTCAAACCTACACCTACGGCACACATCTGGACATCCAGAAAGTGCTGTCGATGAAACAAGACGCCACCCCTGCCTGCGGGATTGTGAATGCCCGGATGACCTACCTGGATTCCCAAGGAAAAACCCAGGTACTGGATTACAGCAAATTCGCTGACGGCTGCAACGAAGGCAACTGAGTCCTTCGACTACCCATTGCCCATCCCCTTTGAAACAGGAAGAACATCATGAACAACGTCACCCGCTTTTTGACCGCCATCGTTTTCTCCGTAGCAGGCGCTGCCGCCCATGCCAACGCTGCGGTTGAACAAAATACCTGTGGCAATAGCACCTGCTTCCAACTGACTCCGCTGCTGACTGAGGATGGTTCCAGCCGCACGCCGCAAGGGCAACTGGTTGCAGAGAATGGTTCCAGCCGCACGCCACAGGGCCAGCAGCTGGAGGCCTGAAGCCTGGCACAGTTCTGTCAATTCCCGCTGTTCCAGTGTGGGAGCGGGCTTGCTCGCGAAGAGGCCAGTACATTCAACATTGATGTCGACTGACACTCCGCCTTCGCGAGCAAGCCCGCTCCCACATGGGCACTGCGGTGTATCGCCCTTCACATTCTCGAGGTGATCCCCATGTTTCTCATCGCATTCCTGGGCGGCATTTTGACCGTCCTCAGCCCCTGCATCCTCCCGGTCGTGCCGTTTCTGTTTGCCGGTGTTAAACGCACGCGTTCTTCGATCCTGCTCACCCTCGGCGGCATGGCCCTGACCTTCGCCCTGATCTCCAGCCTGGCCGTGGTCAGCAGCGATTGGGTGGTGCAAGCCAACAACACCGGCCGCCATGTGGCGCTGATCGTGATGGTGCTGTTTGCCCTGTCGCTGATCTCCGCTCGCATCGGTGGCTGGCTGGCGCGCCCGTTCGTGCTGTTGGGCAATCGCCTTGATCCCAACACCCGCAAAATGTCTGGCCCGTCAGGCTCGGTGATGATCGGCGTCGCCACGGGTCTGCTCTGGGCGCCGTGTGCCGGGCCGATCCTCGGGGTGATCCTCACTGGCGCCATGCTGCAAGGTGCCAACGCCCAGACCAGTCTGCTGCTGGTAGCGTACGGCCTGGGCAGCGCGTTGTCCCTGGGCACTTTGATCTTCGCCGGTCGCGGTCTGGTCAATCGCTTGAAGCCGTCGATTCCGCTGACTGGCTGGCTGCGTCGCGGCACGGGGGCTGCGGTGTTGGTCGCCGCAGCCGTTATCTCCACCGGCGCTGACAATAAGTTGCTCGCCAGCACCTCATCCGAAGGCGTCACCACGGTGGAGCAGCGGGTGCTGGAAACCGTACCGAAAGTGGTCGATTACTTCATCAGCAAGGTCAAGGCCGACTCGACCATGGACGCGGCCAAAGGCGCGATGCCGTCACTTTCCGGCGCAGTCGAATGGCTCAACTCGTCGGCGCTGAGCAACGATTCCCTGCGCGGCAAAGTGGTGCTGGTGGACTTCTGGACGTACGACTGCATCAACTGCCAGCACACCTTGCCCTACGTGAAAGACTGGGCGAAGAAATACGAGAAGGACGGCCTGGTGGTGATCGGCGTACACACCCCTGAATACGGTTACGAACGCATCATCGACAACGTCCGCGATGAAGTGAAAAAACTCGGTATCACCTACCCGGTGGCGATCGACAACAACTATGCGATCTGGCGCGCCTTCAATAACCAATATTGGCCCGCTCACTACCTGATCGATGCCAAGGGCCAGGTGCGTTATACCCACTTTGGCGAGGGACGGTACGAGACTCAGGAACAGATGATTCGGCAACTGCTGGAAGAGGCCAAAGCGCCTGCCGCTTGACCCGTTTTTGGCGACGCAAGCCAATCTGTTAATGCGGCGTTACAGATAGCTGACCACGCATCGGAGAATGCCATATATCGTGAATTCTCCGGACGATCGGCAGGACGCCGGCGTATCCGGGAGCGATAGTTTGTGGACGACGGGATCATTGCCGACCCTGTCATCACCATCAAGAAAAGGAAGTTGCCATGCCTAAATTCATTATTGAACGCGAGCTTCCGGGCGCCGGCGCACTGCCGCAACAAGAACTCAAAGCGATCTCGCAAAAGTCCTGCGATGTGTTGCGCGAGATGGGGCCAGAGGTGCAATGGCTGGAGAGTTACATCACTGGCGACAAGATTTACTGCGTGTACATCGCGCCGAACGAGGGACTGATCAGGGAGCACGCCAAAAAGGGTGAATTTCCCATCAACAGCGTTTCCCGGGTCATGAACATCATCGATCCCACCACGGCGGAGTGAGCCGGGACGCGTCCCAACCCGTAACGGAGCAGACTTCATGAGCACACCCATTGACCTCACTGCCCTGAAAAACCGCCAGATGGTCACGTGGGCCAGCGGCGACTACGCCGTGATCGGCACCACCTTACAGATCGTCGGCGAACAACTGGCCGAAGCCTGCGACTTGCTCTGTGATGAGCAGGTGCTGGACGTCGCCGCCGGCAACGGTAACGCAACGCTCGCTGCCGCGCGCCGGGGCTGCAAGGTCACGTCCACCGACTACGTGGCCAAGCTGCTTGAACGCGGCGAAGACCGCGCACGGGCGGAACACCTGGACGTGACCTTTCAGGTAGCCGATGCCGAGGACTTGCCGTTCGAGGACGCCAGTTTCGATGCCGTGCTTTCAACCTTTGGCGTGATGTTTACGCCCGATCAGCCCAAGGCTGCAGCGGAACTGGCGCGGGTGTGCCGTCCTGGCGGGCGGATCGGCCTTGCCAACTGGACGCCTGAAGGCTACATCGGCCAGGTCTTCAAGACCTTGGGCCGCCACATGCCGCCACCGCCAGGAGCGCAACCACCTTCGAACTGGGGCACCGAAGCCTGGTTAAACTCGCACTTCGACCAGCGTGACTTCCAGCTCCAGGTGACGCGGCGGTTGTTCAACTTCCGCTATCGCTCGGCCGCGCACTGGATCGACACCTTCCGTACCTGGTATGGACCGGTTCACAAGGCCTTTGCGACCCTGCCACCCGAAGGGGGCACCGCCCTGGAAAACGACCTGACCGAACTGCTGAATCGCCTGAACCGGGCGGGGGAGCGGTCACTGGTGGTGCCCAGTGAATACCTGGAGGTGGTGATTACACGGCGTTGAAACGGCAACACAAATCCCCTGTGGGAGTGGGCCTCTGTGGCGAGGGGCTCGCTCCCACAAGGGGTATGTGCAAAATTTGACCCGCCCCTCACTCATCCAGCCGCTCGGTGTACACCACCCACACACTGCACGGCATTTTGTACAGCAGATGCTCCACCGTGCTGCCGAGCAACCGGCCCATGCCGCGATGGCCGACCCGGCCCATGACAATCACGTCGACATCATAAGTATCGGCATAGCGGGTCAGCACTTTGGTCGGGCTGCCCATGAGCATGTGCCGTTGCTCCGGCGCGATGCCGTTGCGCGCGGCCAACTCGTTAAAGGCATCCTCCTGGAAGTCGAACAGGGTCTTGGCCTTGTCCGAAGCAAAAAACGCCGAACCGTTTTCGAAACTGAATTCGTCCGAGCTGATAGACGAAAGGTCATAGGCATAGACCACGTCGAGTTCGGCGTTACAGGCACTCGCCAGTTTTGACGCTTCGTGCAAAATTCGGTCATTGAAGCTTTTGTAGTGATCATCGCGATGGAAAGGGTCGACCGCTGCAACGATCTTGCGCGGCAACGCATGCTTGGCATGGCTGACGAAGTGCAGTGGCACCGGGCATTCGCGCAGCAAATGCACGTCGAGGGGGGTAAACACCAGTCGTGACAGCCTTGATTGATGTTCCAGCGCCTTGATCAGCACGTCCATCGGCTGCTCTTTGAGGTGAGTCAGGATTTCCTCCAGCGGATTTTCGACCCAAGTCACCTCCGTGGTGACGTGCACACCGATCTTGCGCAAGGGGCGGGCCTGTTCCTCAAGCCACTGGCGGTGACGCTCGACGTACCCCAGACGCATCTGTTCCAGGGCCTTTTCATTGACCAAGCCGGCGGTCGCCAGGCCTTCCAGATAGTCGAAAGCCACGATGTGCAAGGCTGCATCCTCAGCCTTGGCCAGCGCCGCGGCCCGGTCGAAGGCAGGGCTGTGTTCCATCAGGGGCGAGGCGACCAGCATGAAACGTGCTTGACCAGACATGACAAACCTCCCGTGGGTAAACGAGCAGACGACGGTCCCCCTGGGGCTGCGACGGGAGAGCGCCTGTGCGCCCGACGTGTGGTCATTCGATAGCCATTCAATCCTCTAAGTATTGACCATGATCAACCTCTCGTCCGCAAGGCCGGTGCGGGCTGAAGTTCGTGCTTAGAGATGTCATACCGAAGTTAAAATGTGGGAGCGAGCCTGCTCGCGATGGACGGCCTTCCAATTGATAAATCTCCACACCTCAAGCAGATGCAGCCCTTACGAGTAACTAATGGCCTGCTCCATGACAATCGTACGCTCGGCACCATGGAATTCATCGCGCACTTTTCGAAAGCCCAACTTGAAGTAAAAGCCTTCTGCGGTAATCGAGGATGGGACACGTAACACCTCGATTTTCTTATCGATGACGACGGTTCGAATCATTGCCATCAATTGCCCGCCGATACCGTTGCCTTGATGCTGTGGGTCGACGAAGACGCTACGCACAACGTCGCGATCAAGGCTGGCGGTGGCGACTACACGATGATCGATGGTTGCTACAAAGACCTGGCGTTGAGTGAGTAAGGAGAGAATGGCCTCGGTGGAAAAGCTTTTCTCCACCTGAGTAATCACTTCGGCTGGGTAATCCTGGGCATTGGAGCGGCGTAGCGACTGAATGATGACCCGGCTTATGGCTGGCGCATCCTCGGGGGTTGCGGTTCGAATCTGGGTGTTCACTTGAAGACCTCATTCCTTGTGTCTTGACTGGGCGCTGTGCGTCCGTGGTTGCATTCCTTGGCTGCGAGTGGGAACGACCAAACACCGCAATCGAATGTGGGAGCGGGCTTGCTCGCGAAGACGGAGTATCAGGCAGCATTTCTATCGACTGAAAGACCGCCTTCGCGAGCAAGCCCGCTCCCACAAGGGATTTTGGGTGTTCACCCTATCTAAACAACCTTTGCGCCCCGTGCCTCCAGCAACTCCCGTAATACGGAGCGGTGGCAGTGTGCCTCTTCTTCGCAATAGCACCCCACGGCCAGCGATGTTTGATGGGAGAGGGCGGCCAGCAGGTCGAGCATCTGGCTGGGTGCGGGATGGTTCATCTCGGCCTTGAATTTGCGCTTGAAGGCGTTCCAGGCTTTGGCATCTTCTGCCGCTTTGGCTTCGGCCACCAACTCGGGGCTGGGGGACAGCAGCGGTTGCCACACGTCGTAAAAATTCCGGCTGGCAAATTCGGCCTTTGGTACGCCCCGAGGCGGGCGGCGTACCGTGCCCAGGCGCAGCCCTTCATTCGCGGTGCGGGGTGAGCCGAGTTGCACGATGTGGATGGGCATGATCGCTGTGCCTATTTGAGCCGCGAGCTGTCGAACCATTCCAGCGCCGTGCGCCAGAAGCAGATCCCCAGGAAGTACGCCGACATCAGCAGCCACAGGCCCATCACCAGTGGGTTGATGACCGGGTGGTTGACCACCAGCGACATGCTGCACAACAGCCAAATGGCCGTCACGGCAATGTTGATCGGCATGAACCGCCGCACACGGAATGGGTGCAGGAATTTCATTCGGGTCACGGTCAGCAGCGCCAGGCCGATGACGCTGAGAAGGGTGATCCATGGCGATGGATCGATGATGTACAGGCACAGCGCAACCACGTTCCACGCGGCGGGGAAGCCCTGGAAGTAGTTGTCTTTGCTCTTCATGTTGACGTTGCAGAAGCAAAACAGCGACGACACCAGAATCAGCGACACGGTCAGCAGCAGGGTGTAGTCCGGCAACGGGATGTAACGGTAGATAAACAGTGCCGGGATAAACACATACGTCAGGTAGTCGATTACCAGATCGAGGATCGAACCGTCGAAACTCGGCAGCACCGATTGCACATTGACCTTACGTGCCAGCGCGCCGTCCAGACCGTCGACGATCAGCGCCACGCCCAGCCACAGCAGGCAATTGGTGGGCTGGTTTTCCAACAAGGCGAGGGTCGCGAGGAAGGCTGTGACCACGCCAGTGGCGGTAAAACCATGGGCGCCCCATGCTTTGAGCCTGGCAATGTGTACAGTGGATATCACGGGGGCGTTCTCCAGAAAGTGAAGCAAGCCAGTTATCACCCTCTTGTTGAGGGCGTCGGCAAACCGGGTCGGGTTGCAGGTATCGACCGGATTTTCGGGAATAAGGTTCACCACCTTTGAATCTTAGCCTCCACGCAAAAAAATACCCCGGAAATATCCGGGGCACGTATTGAGCGCGGCACGTCTGTGCCTGACCGATGCCGGGACGAGTGTCAGCGCAGCGAGGGGTGGAACACGCGCAGCCGATGGTTATCCGGGTCAAGCGCGACGAAAGTGCGACCGAAGTCCAGCTCTGTCGGTGCTTGCACCATGGTCAACCCGAGCGCGCTCCAATCGGAAAACAGCGCATCGACCTGCTCGGCAGACTCCACCGGGAACGCCAGCTCGGTCCCACCGCCCGTCACTTGCGCTGCCGGTTCGGCGGTATGCCGTGACCAGAGCCCCAGTTTGTAGCCGCCCTCCAGGACAAATAGCGCGAAGGTCGGCGACTCTTCCACGGGCTTGCGCTCCAGCAGGAACTCATAGAACCGCGCACTGACGGCGGGGTTTTCCACGAAAAGCAAAATATAACGGGGAGTGATCATAGGGCTGCTCCATTCAAGGTGGGCGCAGCATAGAAGGAGGCGGTGTCAGTTTCTGTCAGGAGTGTGAAGGGCGAGGGCAGCACCCATGACGTCAGCCAGACGGAGTTGGCGGAATGTCGGGTGAGGACTATCGTGGCCTGACCGAGTTTCTGCCTATTGATGAGGACGTCGTCATGAACACCAGTGATTTGCTTGAGCAATTACTGCGGGCCAGCCAGGGCTCGCAGTCGCAACAAGGTGGCGGTGCGGCGTCAGCTCCAGGAGGCCTCGGCGGGTTGCTTGGTGGTCTATTGGGGGGCGGTGCGGGTGGCGGCGCAGGCGCCGGAGGCCTGGGTGGTTTGCTCGGTGGTCTGCTGGGTGGCAATTCACCCGTGGGCCGTTCAACCCAGACACGTTCGGGCGGCACCAACTACGCGGCGTTGGCTTCCTTGGGGATGATGGCGTTCCAGGCATATCAGGCTTGGCAACGCAGCCAGGCCTCGGCACCGCAACAGGCACCGCGCACCGTTGACCTGTTGTCTGGTCCGGAAATCGAAGACCACAGCCATGCCATCCTTCGCGCCTTGATCGCCGCCGCCAAGGCCGATGGTCGCATCGATGATGCCGAGAAACAGATGATCAGCACCGAAATCGGCCGCCACACCGACGATCCGCAACTGCAGCAATGGCTCGATGACGAAGTCGCCCGGCCGCTGGATGCCGCCGATGTGGCGCAGTCCGCCCAAGACCCGGGCATGGCCGCCGAGATGTACCTTGCCAGCGTGATGTTGGTGGACGATCAGCAGGACGCCGAACGCAATTATCTGGATGAATTGGCCGCTGCGTTGAAGATCGATCCAGAGTTGCAGGTGCATCTGGAGCAGCAGGCCAAGGGCGGCGCTGCCTGAACGTTCCCCTGTAGGAGTTGGCGAAGCCTGCGATCTTTTGATTTTCAGCGGTTTTGAATATGCCAAAGATCAAGAGATCGCAGGCTGCGACAGCTCCTACAGGGATGGTGTGGCCGGCGTAGGCGCTGGCGTACCGCGGCGCTGCCCCGTCTGTCCGGCCAATTTCAACGCCAATGGAATTTTTTTCAGGCACCGCCGCTCTGCTGATAGAGACGTGCTGATCCAGCGTCCTGCCACTGGCCGCAGAGCGAGACAATTATTCCATGACTGCCCTGACACGACTTGAACCCCGGCCTGCCCACGAACACGCGATGAATGCCGCTGGGGGCGTAAAGTCGCTCTATCAACAGTTGTTGCTGAGCGACGATGATGCGCAAAAACACGCGCTAGCCGGGCGCTTTCTGCAAGAGCAATTGCAGCAAGCGGCGCACCTGCCTGAACAGATGCCACGGGACCTCTCGGCGTTGCAAAACTGGGTCGAACAGCACAGCGTCGACGTGGCCCGGCAATACGCCGATTACCTTCAGCAACGCAAGGCGGGTGGGGCGCGACAGTTCTTCAGTAATAAGGCCCATGCGCTGTTCTTCCTGCAAGCAGTTGCCCCGACCAAACTGGTGGATGGCGCCTGGCTTTATGGCCTGTTGCGGCACTGGCGCGACCCGCGTTTCGACGGTCTTTTGTGCACCTATCTGGAAGAATTGGGCGAGGGCCATCCGGCGCAGAATCATGTGGTGATCTACCGCAAACTGCTGGCCGAACATGGCCTGCAAGACACCGCAGCGATTGCCGATGAGCGCTACCTGCAAGGCGCGATTCAACTGGCGCTCGGCTATTGCGCCGATGAGTATTTGCCGGAAGTGATCGGCTACAACCTCGGCTATGAACAGCTGCCGCTGCATTTGTTGATCAGCGCTTATGAACTCAGCGAACTGGGCATCGATCCGCTTTACTTCACGCTCCACGTGACCATCGACAATGCCAGCACCGGGCATGCCCACAAGGCGGTGCAATCGGTGCTGCAGTTGCTCCCGGTGGAAGGCGATCGTGATGACTTTTTGCGGCGGGTGGCGCTGGGTTATCGGCTCAATGACCTGGGGCTGAGCAGCCGGGCGATCATCGAGTCGTTCGACCTCGACAGTGAAGTACTGAGCATGCTTGAACGCAAACGCCCGTTCGGCCAGCACATGCATTCCGATTACAGCCGCTTTGAAGGCAAGACCGTCAATCAATGGCTGTCTTCACCGGAGCAGTTGCCAGGATTGCTGGCGGCCCTGGAAAACAAGGGCTGGATCAAGCGCCACCAAGACCCGAAGGCCAGTCGTTTCTGGCAATTGATCGACGGCGCTGGCGCGGCAATGTTCGGCGTATTCAGCCCTTACGAAAAACAGTTGCTGCATGACTGGATTGCCGGCGACTGGAAACCGGAGCATCCGGTCGCTGCGGTACGGCGCGGCAGCAGCGTTACGGCGCAGATGCCAGTGCCTGACAGCGATCCGGATATCCAGCGCCTGCAAACCGCGCTGAACGGTCTGAGCGGGCACGAGCAGATGCCGGTGTTGATGCCGTGGCTCTCGCCCCATCGGCATGCCCATCCTGCCGGTCTGTTGGCGACGCGCCGGTTTATCGAGCTCAAATCCAGCCTTCTCTAAAACGCCTTTTTATCAACGGGAGCGGTTTATGAGTCAGGAAGAACAACTGTCTGCCGCCGACCTGGCGCTGGTGCAACTGGGACGGCGCTTGCAGGCTGACGGTTACCGATTCATCACGCCGACGCCGCTGACACATCAACGCGTCAATACCCGCGCCGAAGCCCGGCGGGCCGAGACCTTGCGCGATGTTTTTGGCTGGTCGCGGCCATTTGAACCAGGGCTGTTGTCGGCGGATGAACAACGCCAGTTGCAACAGGCGCAGGTGCTGGAGGAGTGCAACGGGCGACTGATAAGTCGGGTGCGTTGGTCCAGCCTCGATGACTTGTTGTTCGTGCATTCGGCGTTTCCGACGGAGGCCGCCGATTCAGTGTTCTTCGGCCCCGACACGTATCGGTTCGCCCAACTGATTCACGCCCATCTGCAGCAGAACTTCGCCCCAATCAGGCGCGTCGTGGACATCGGTTGCGGTGCCGGTGTCGGTGCCATTCTGATTGCCCGCGCCCGTCGCGAAGCCGAGGTGTTGGCGCTGGATATCAACCCGGAGGCGCTGCGCATGACGGCCATCAACGCCGCGCTCGCCGAAGTGGCTAACGTCAGTGTCGAGGCCAGCGATTTGCTGCAGGATGTCGACGGATACTTCGACCTGATCGTCGCCAATCCACCCTACATGGCTGACCCCGCCGAGCGTGCTTACCGGCATGGCGGTGGCGCGTTGGGTGCGGAGCTGTCACTGCGGATTGTCGAGCAGGCACTCGGTCGGCTGGCACCCGGCGGCTCATTGCTGCTGTACACCGGCGCGGCGATGGTCGATGGTCGCGACCCGTTTCTGGAGGCTCTCGCTCCGCGTCTGGAGGCCCCGGGGTTCGGCTGGACGTATCGCGAACTTGATCCCGATGTGTTCGGTGAAGAGTTGTCGTCACCCGGTTATCAACGGGTGGAACGGATCGCCGTCGTCGCGCTGACCGTGACGCGTCTCGGCCCAGGCATTGGGGAAAACGTTGATGAGCAGGCGCCTGAACTTCGGCATTGAAGAAGAATACTTCCTCACCGACCTCGTCACCCGGCGCATGCCGGGGCAGCCCTCGGCCCAAGCGATCGAGGCGTGCAGGGCGGCGCTGGGCCAGTCGTTCGCCTATGAGATGTTCCAGGGGCAGATTGAAGTCGCCTCACCGGTGTTCAGCAGCTTACCGGAGGCCGCCGATTATCTGGCAGCTACCCGCAGTGCCCTGAGACGTGCTCTGGAACCGTTCGGCCTGGGCCTGCTCAGCGCCGGCAGTCACCCCTTGGCGGATTGGCGAATTCAGTACCCGACAGATCAGGCGCATTTCCACCTGCTGTTCGACGACTACCAGCGAGTGGCCCGGCGCAGCCTGTTGTCCGGGTTGCACGTGCACGTCGAAGTGCCCGGTCATCTGGATCGTATTAGGGTCATGAACGAAGTCTTGCCGTGGATGCCACTGTTGTTGGCGCTCAGTACCTCTTCACCGTTTTGGGAGGGTGAGGACAGCGGTTTCATGAGCTATCGCCAAGTCGCCTGCGATGAGTGGCCGCGCATGGGCATTCCGGAGTTTTTCGAGGATCAGCAAGCGTTTGATGACTACGTCGCGCTGATGACCCGGACCGGCTCGGTCCGGCAGCCCAGCGACTGTTGGTGGAGCGTGCGCCCGGCCGCGCGGTTTCCCACGCTGGAGCTGCGCATCACCGACGCCTGCCCACGGCTGGACGATGCGCTGTGCATCGCTTCGCTGTTTCGCCTGATGGTCGCTGACGCCATCGCGCAGTCGCTGCCTGGGGCGAACTTCAACCGGACGGCTTACTGGATCCTCAAGGAAAATCGCTGGCGCGCCAAGCGTTACGGCATTCACGGCACCTTCATTGGCCAGGACCACGAACCGACGATCTCGGTCGAGCAATGGCTGGCCCTGGCGCAAGTGACGTTTGCCGAAACCGCGCAGCAGCTGGGCGTGCAAGACGTCTTCAAACAGGCCCGGCGCATGCTGATCGAAGGCACCAGCGCGGATCGGCAACGGTGCGCGGTGGAACAGGCATTGCGCGACGGACGCTCGATGCCCGAGGCGTTGGCGCGAGCTGTCGATCAACTGCTGATGGAAACCGGCGGGCAACCTTGCGCCAGCCCGGTCCCGCAACGGAGCTATGACACCCAGTTGAAATAGTTGATTATCTAGCCACGGCGGTACCGGTGAGGCCGTTGCTAAAGCGTAAGACGATGACACCACCAATCGCCGCCAGAAACGAACCGATCAATACCCCCAACTTTAACTTCATCGACCAGATGAGGTGAGCCAGGGAACGCCAAATTGCCAATAAACAGACTCATGGTGAAACCGATTCCGCACAAGAGCGCCACGCCGTATAGCTGCAACCAGTTGCTGTCTGCTGGCATCTTGGCCAGCATCATTTTAGGTTCACAGGGTAACGGTTTCCTGGCGGGAATCTTTCTGGGGTCCGTTGCCACCAAGGTGATTCAGCTCTCTAGCATTCCAATCACTTTAGTAAAATAAGAAATCGTGAATGGCTTGATATCCTGGCGCCGTGCCCGTGATCAAATTGAAGCCGTCCGACGGTCCCATTGCTAGTTGAAGCTATGACGTGGGGCCAATAGTCGAAAATGGACTAATCGTCGCGCCTGAATCGCCCGTGGCTGACTCAACTACGCTTTAGGTGAAGGTTGAAGGCTGTCGAACCCGCAACTGGGAGGATCCCGTGAATAGTCACTGGTGGTGCCGCCTGCTCTTGCTGATGATACTGGTCTGGGTACCGACGGGGGCGACGACGGCTTCGGGCAGTGTCGTGGTCCTGACTGTCAACGATGCTATTGGTCCGGCCAGTGCCGATTACGTGGTGCGCGGCCTGACGCGTGCGGTCACCGAAGGCGCGCAGTTGGTGGTCATCAACCTCGATACCCCCGGCGGGCTGGACACTTCGATGCGCTTGATCATCAAGGCGATTCTGGCCAGTCCCCTGCCAGTGGCCAGTTTCGTCGCCCCCAGTGGCGCACGCGCGGCCAGCGCCGGCACCTATATTTTGTATGCCAGCCACATTGCCGCCATGACCCCCGGCACCAACCTGGGCGCTGCTACGCCGGTGCAGATCGGCGGTCTGCCCGGCACCGCACCCGAACCGCCGGGCCCACCCGACGCACCCACCACCGACAAGAATTCTGCGCCTGAGCCGCGGGACACCTTGACTCGAAAACAGATCCACGATGCGGCGGCTTACATCCGTGGCCTTGCGCAACTGCGCGGACGTAACGCCGACTGGGCCGAAAAAGCGGTACGCGAATCGCTCAGCCTGTCGGCCGACGAAGCACTCAAACTCAAGGTGGTCGACTATGTGGCCAATGACGTGGCCGACCTGCTCAAGCAACTGGACGGCAAGAGCCTCAATGTCGCCGGTCAAACGCTGAAATTGAGCACCGCCGGGGCTGTGCTCATCGACCATGCGCCTGATTGGCGCACGCAACTGCTGGCGGTGATCACCAACCCCAGCGTGGCGTTGCTGCTGATTATGTTCGGGGTCTATGGATTGATATTCGAATTCATGAACCCAGGGTCGGGGGTTGGTGGGGTGCTCGGTGGCATCTGCCTGTTGCTGGGGCTGTATGCCCTGCAACTGTTGCCCGTGAATTACGCCGGGGTCGGACTGATTCTGCTAGGGATCGCCTTCATGATCGCCGAGGCGTTTCTACCAAGTTTCGGTGTGATCGGTTTCGGTGGGGTGGTTGCTTTTGTAGTCGGCGCAGTGATTTTGATGGACACCGATGTACCGGGCTTCGGCATTCCGTTGACGCTGATCATCGGCATGGCACTGATCAGCGCCCTGTTGTTGATGGCTTTGGTCGGCATGGCGCTCAAGGCTCGACGCCGTGCTCTGGTCAGCGGCGATGCAGGCTTGGTCGGCAGTCTGGCCACGGTGACGGGGCTGCTGCCGGGTCTGCCCATGAGCGGCTGGGTGCAACTGCAGGGCGAAAAATGGCAGGTTCAGAGCAACTTGCCCCTGCACTTGGGCCAACAGGTCCGAGTGGTGGCGCGCACCGGGGTGATGCTGGATGTCATTGCGCTGGATGAAACGCCACCGCTAGAAAGTTAATTCAAGTCCTTCGAATCGGATTTTGGCGCGCTGCCAGCCCTGCGCTTGTGTGGGTGTACCCGGCCTTCCGGATTTCGCGCGAATCCGAGCGCGGGTTGGTGTTCCGACTCGGGGGGGGGGCGGTCTGGGCGACGGAGAAAAATGCCTGCATGCATCCGCCAAGAGGCGGCGGAACCTTCCCATACCTAACAAGGGTCACAAGCAAATAGCAGATCGAATTTTGTCTTCACTCCCGTGGAGCTCACATGGAAAAGCCACTCGAAAAGTACCGTGACATGAGAGACTTCGACGAAAGTCCCGAACCCGCCGGTATTGCCAAACCTGCGAGAGGCAAACGCAAGGACCAAGCGCACGCGCTACAGTATTGCATTCAAAAGCATGACGCCTCGCACCTGCACTACGACTTTCGCCTGGAACTCGACGGAGCGCTGAAAAGTTGGGCCGTGCCCAAAGGGCCGTCGCTGGACCCCAAGGTCAAGCGCCTGGCCATCCACGTCGAAGACCATCCGCTGGATTACGCCACGTTCGAGGGCACCATTCCCGAAGGGCATTATGGCGCTGGCGATGTGATCGTCTGGGACCGTGGGGTGTGGATTCCCCAGGACGATCCGGCCAAGGCGTACACCAAGGGCCGGCTGAAATTCGAGCTGAAAGGAGAGAAGCTCGGCGGCCTGTGGAACCTCGTGCGCACGCACATGCCGGGCAAGCAGGAGCAATGGTTTCTGATCAAACATCAGGACAGCGCCGCCAGACCTGACAGCGAATACGACGTGGTCGCCGCCGAGCCGGACAGCGTGCTCAGCGACCGCACCATCGTGGAAAAAAAGCACGGTACTGAAAAGCCTAAACCGATAAAGAAAGCGCCGGCCAAGGCGCGTAAGGAAAAGTCGGCACAACTGACGGGCGCTCGCAAAGCCAAGCTGCCGGAGCTGCTCAAACCCGAACTGGCAACGCTGGTCGAATCCGCGCCAAGCGGCGAATGGAGCTATGAGATCAAGTTCGACGGCTACCGGGTCATGGCGCGCATCGACCACGATGAGGTCAAACTCTTCACCCGCAATGGTCACGACTGGACCCACAAATTGCCCGGGCAAGCCGAGGCACTGGCAGCGCTGGGCCTGGAGTCGGCCTGGCTCGACGGCGAAATGGTGGTGGCCAACGAGCAAGGCGTTCCGGATTTTCAGGCGCTGCAAAACGCGTTCGATTCCGGCCGAAGTGCCAGCATCGTTTACTACCTGTTCGACTTGCCCTACCTCAACGGCGTGGACCTGCGCGAAGTGCCTGTCGAGGAGCGCAGGGCGGCGCTGGCGACCGTGCTCAAGCCCAATGAAAATCCGCTGTTGCGATTCTCCGACGCCTTTGGCGAATCCCCGGAGGCCTTGCTCAACAGTGCCTGCGAAATGAAGATGGAAGGGCTGATCGGCAAGCGCCTGGGCTCGCCTTACGTGTCTCGGCGCACCAGTGACTGGATCAAACTCAAGTGCAAGCATCGGCAGGAATTCGTCGTCGTCGGTTTCACTGACCCCAAAGGCGCACGCAGTGCCTTTGGCGCATTGTTGCTGGGATTGCACGACCGCGACAGCGGTGAATTGCGTTATGCCGGCAAGGTTGGCACCGGGTTCAACGAGGCGACTCTCAAGCGTATTTACGAACAATTGAAACCGCTGCAGACGAAAAAGCCGTCGGTGGTCAATCCGCCCAGCGGCTTCGAAGCCAAAGGTGTGCATTGGCTCAAGCCCACACTGCTGGCAGAAGTGGCCTTCGCCGAAATGACCAAGGACGGCTCGGTGCGCCACGCCGTGTTCCATGGTTTGCGTGATGACAAGCCTGCCAAAGAAATCACCGAGGAGTTGCCGACAACCGTGAACACTTCAGCCTCGAAAACATCAGTCTCGAAAACCGCCGCAGCAAAATCCACAGCGAAGAAGAAATCCGCCGCTGAGATACCTGACACCGCCGATCCAAAAGCTGCCCAGTCGACTGTCGCGCCGTCGCAGATCGGCCTGGCCAGCGGCAAGGTGCGCATCACGCACCCGGACCGGGTGATCGACGCCAGCAGCGGCACCACCAAGATGCAACTGGCGGAGTACTACGCCAGCGTCGCCGAATGGATTTTGCCGCAACTCAAGGACCGGCCGGTGGCGCTGGTGCGCGCGCCGGACGGCATCGCCGGCGAACTGTTCTTTCAGAAGAACGCCGAAAGGCTGGCCATTCCGGGGATTGTTACCCTGGACAAGGAGCTGACGGGCCAACCGGTGATGATCATCAACAACGCCAAAGCACTGATCGGCGCGGTGCAGATGAGCACGGTGGAACTGCACACCTGGAATGCCACGTCAGTGGATCTGGATAAACCCGATCGTTTCGTCCTTGATCTCGACCCGGATCCGGCCCTGCCCTGGAAAAGCATGATCGAAGCAACCCAGCTAACGCTCACAGTGCTGGATGAGCTGGGGCTCAAGGCGTTTCTCAAAACCAGCGGCGGCAAGGGGATTCACCTGGTGGTACCGCTGACCCGCAAACAGGGTTGGGACGAGGTCAAGGACTTCAGCCATGCCATCGTCAGCCATATGGCCAAATTGCTACCGGATCGCTTTTCTGCGGTGTCCGGACCGAAAAACCGTGTAGGGCGTATCTTCATCGACTACCTGCGCAACGGTCTGGGCGCCACCACTATTTGCGCTTACGCGGTGCGCACCCGCGAAGGGTTGCCGGTATCGGTGCCGATTTTTCGGGAGGAGGTGGCCGAGCTCAAGGGCGGCAATCAATGGAACGTGCACAATGTGCATGAACGCCTGGCCGAGATCGGTGACGAACCTTGGGCCGAGCTGAAGAAAACCCGACAGACGATTACTGCCGAAATGCGTCGGCGGGTCGGGATGAAAAAGTAGGGAATGAGAAGGAAAGTGGCGAGGGGGCTTGTCGGAACGCCGCATCGCCCCGTTTGAGTGCGTAGCACTCACAAGATCTTTGGCACATCAGAGATTTTGGGGCCGCTTCGCAGCCCAACGGGGCGATGCGGCGTTCCGACAAGCCCCCTCACCACAGGCTCGCCGCCTCGACGACTATCGCTTGCCGAGCGCGGCAGCCAGCAGCGGCGCCGCCTGCTCATCGGTCAATGCGGCGTGGACTTCCATGCTCATGAGGTCGCTCCATTCCAGCACCCACTTCTGAATCGACACCGGATCATCGGCTTCTGCAATGCCAAAACCACTCGAGCCACCGACGGCATGCCAGCGCCCCAGCATGTTGACGCCTGCGGGTGGCGCGCCACCGGTCTTGAGAAAACGTTCGATTGCGCTGTTGCGATGTTGCGGACTGATGGACCAACGGACGATGAATAGCATCTGCCACCTCCTGCTACGGATGGGCACCTTTATCTTCGCGCACCTGGCTGGCGCCGGGGCCACGGTCACGCTTGTGTTTCCAGCTCCATCCTGGCAGGCCTGAAACCCTTTCTCCCATGAAAAGGCATAGCAGCGGCCCGCGTTTTGCGTACGACCGCTGATCCTCTTTCAGGCATTTGAAATGAACATATCGGGATAACAGTGCAAACCATCAGGCATCACGCAACAAGTCGTTGGCATTGAGCAGCTCGTAGGCAATCTCCGGGCGCTTCTCCAGCCCTCGACGAATCGCCGCCGGAATCGACTGACGGGTTTTGCGACACAGGCCCGGCAAATCGCCGAGGGTGATGTTGATGCCGCGCATGGTGCGCACTTCATTGAAGCCCGGAACGATCTCCACACGCAGACCCAACTGCTCATACATCCGGCGTTGCAGACGCTCCAGGTCGCTCAGGCTCTGGAGATTTTCCAGGCGTTCGATCAGGCGCTTCTCCTCCGACCGGGTCAGGCTCAGGATGCGCAAATCCGCGCCGGGGGTTTCCAGCAACGGCTCACGCTCGCAGATGCAGGCTCCGGGCGGGCAGGGTTGGCGGATCGGAAGAGAGGTCGTCATGGGATTCAATCATAGAGCGCTATGATCGGGTTTGCCCATGGGGTTGTTGTGCCGTTGAGCGCGATGTCTACATTCCTCTGCCGATCGCTTCTTCGACGAGCATTGGTAAGTCGAATGTAAACGCTACTCAGCACTAAAGTGACTTGTGATGGTCAATAAAATCCCGCAACGACCATCAGTAGTCGTACTGCTCGGAACCGACCGAATCCGCATCGGTATTTTGATCAAGGACAGTGAAAGCATGCTTGCCGCAATTTAATCAGCAACCGCCTCCATCTGGTTCCGTGAATCGGGACTCGTCGTACGTTTATCCCTCAATCCAATTCGAAGATTTAAAGCATGCACCTACGCAAAATTGCAGTTGGGCTGTCGGCCCTTGTTTTGCTCTCGACCGGGGCAGAAGCCCGCAGTCTGCTGGATCTCATCAAGCCGCCCACCCAGCATCAGGAACAAGTGTCCCGCTCGGGATCGGTCAGCCAGAACGCGGCCCTGGGTCTCTATTCAAACAAACAGAAACAGGCATCGTTTGACGGCTGCGCAGAGCTGTTCCCGGCTGAGAAACCCATCAACATGGCCTCTGTGCCTGCAACAATGAAACCCCTGGCCCTGTGTTCCGACAACTTTGCGGTGCTGTACTCGCAAACCAGCAAGACGCCATTGGTAGTGGTCGAACGCCTTAATGCCGCCCAGTTACAGGATGCCAAAGGCGAGGAGCGCACCAACCAGTTCTACCCGGACCCACGCATCCCCAAGAGTGGACGGGCAGAGTTGAGCGACTACCGTAGCCAACATCCGGCTGTGGACCGCGGCCATCAATCCCCGGCAGCCGATGCTCCGAACCCCAATGCAATGGCCCAATCCTTTGCACTGTCGAACATGGTGCCGCAAGACCCAACCAACAACCGGAAGATCTGGAGTAAGGTCGAGTCCGATGTCAGAAAGTTTGCCAAGCGAGCCGATGGCAATGTTTTTGTCTTTACCGGCCCGCTCTTTGACTCAGGCCACACCACCATCGGCGACAACAAGGTCTGGGTGCCGACGCGCCTGTTCAAGCTGGTTTATGACGCATCGTCCAAGCGTGCCTGGGCCTACGTACTACCCAACGCTGAAACTCGCATTGAGAGACCGATGGACTATGACGCTTTCGTGAAGAGTACCGGGCTCAAATTGCTGGGGAATCTACCGGTCACAGGTTCCGTAGGGCGCTCTTGATGGCTTGATGAATTGCACCCCAAAGGCTGGATGCAACCGCTGGGGTGTTTCATTCTGGCCCGATATTTTAAGCTGATATCATTCAAGAGCTTACAAACCGAGTAGAAAAATATGAATCGTCGTAAAAAAATAAAGCAGTTATTAAAGGCTCACGCCAAAAAGGCTAGTGCCAAATTGGCACCGCCAAGCAAGTCCAAATACATTAGTAAAGCTGACCGATTGAAGCTGGCTGCTGAATTCAGTCACGACTCAATCATTTCTTCTGAGAGCTGATCTATGTAGCTTGAGCACCATTGCTCGGCTATCGGTCCAGCAAAGGTGCCAGCAATGCACACATGCTGCGCCAGTGCGAACCCTCCCAGTAAACCCGTTGGCAGTTGTCGCAGCGCAGGAAATGCGAATAGAGGACACCAACGCGGGGCGGCACCTGCTGTCGGGCCAGTTCCGGGCTGATCTCGTGCAGCGGCAGGTTGCAATGAAGGCACAGGCTGAATGGCCGCGCGCTACGCGCCAGGTCGAGGCGTTCGTACAATTCGCGCAGCTGTAGCGACGGTTTCAGGGCATGCACGTAACAGCCGTGGCTGATGATCCGCCGCTTGAGCAGTTCGCGATCGCGGGTTAGCACGATGCGTCCTTGCTGCGCTGCGATCTCGGCGATCTCGCTATCCTCGAAGCCATTATCGTAGAGGGTGTCGAAGCCGCTCATGCGCAGCAGATTGGCCAGCCCGCCAAGGTGCGCATCAGCGACGAAGCGCAGCACCCGTAAAGGTTGCGCACGAACCTTTAGCAGCGGGCTGATGTCTAGCGCTTCGAACTTGGGATACACCGCCAACCGGTCACTGTCGAAGATCACGCGCTCGAAGCCCACCGACTCGCCGTTGAGCAGCACCAGCTCGACCTCGGTGTGCGGGATCCCGAGCGCCTCGATCATATGCTTGACCGTCGCCCCTCGCGCGCACTCGCAAGTGAAGGACTGCCGCCGCCGTTCGGCCGGCAGGAAATCGTTGAGCTCCTCGTAGAAGCGGAAGGTTGCACGGGTCATGCTGAACAGTATGGCAGGGCTACAGGATGAGTGAGTCTAGTCCGGACATCTTCTCCGGGAGGCCTTCCACCTGATCCACCATCTCTTTTCTGCCATTCCGTACTGGAACTTCAAGAAGGCCTACAGGATCGCTGCTGAGCGATTCACCGCCAGCAGTGTCGCCGTCATCAAGACCGTACTGGGTTGCGTGCTTCTCTCGATCTTATTGTTTTTCCTCAAGCGCCGGCGGCGTCGACCAAATGGACTCAGGCGGCTATCTGCGCGTTCCTTGGCATCTTTGTGCTGTTCCACTTCGAAACGTCCGCCTATCGACATTACGCTGCAGCAGGTGTGGTGGTGGTGCTGATGGCCAGTGCCTCAATTTCCTCGATCATTCTGGGGCGCATTTTTCTCAAGGATGCCATTACCGCGAACGCGACCGTGGGCGCCGCACTGGCTATCGCCGGGATCGCGGTGATCTACAAGCTCCAATGACAAAGCTACCATTAGAGTAGCTTCTGCCAGCGACAACCTATTTTTTGGAGGACTTGCTAGGTTTCAAGTCGGGATTATTTCCTTGCGTGTCTTTATTGTCACGACGACGTTTATCAACTTCGCCGGTTGATTTAGCAATTGGCTTTGGGCCTGGTTTAAGCGCCATAAGATTTCTCCTTTATTTTAATATTGATTTTGGTGTTGCAGAATCATCTTATTGGTACTGGCGGATACTTCAATAGACATGAGATGCTTGATTTTAGCCATGTGAAAAATTGAGTTAGCTTTGGCAGCATCTACCGACCTACTGCCGCACAGGTGGATGCCCATCTAACGGTGCAACCTCTGACGGGGCACCGTATCAAGATTTGCCTAGTCGCCCAAATTAACGGCATTACCGTTAATCCGGACATAATAATTATCGAATTCACCGCTTTCGACGAACACAAAGCCATGGCGAGTGTAAAAACGATTTGAAGCGCTTTCCTTGAGAGCACCAACCTTGATGGGACGCCCGATCTCATCAGCCTCTCTGAAAATCTGAGTAAGAACTTCAGAACCGATTCCTGCTCCTTGAGCACTGGGTATCACATACAAGTGGTCAAGCAGAAGCTCGCTCTGATGGTCTTTGATAACGACAAAACCGACCAGATCACCTGATACTTCTATGCGGCGTGTGCTGTTAGCGTCGAACCCACCAAGAAATCGTTCGCGCGCACGATCTGGGTTAAATCGTCCAAGCCGTTCAAGGCTCTCGCGCATGGCCTCAATCCTGATGGCTACCAGATCTTCCAGGTCGTTATTGGAAGCTGCGCATAAAACGACAGCGGAGTTTTGATCAGCGGAGGCTGGCATAACAAGCACCCTAAACATGGCCGGTCAGTCATTATAGAAAACAGAATCCGCACAACCACTACTGCCTCGGTTCAATGGAGGCGATGGCTCCATATCAGCTTCAGGGGGATGTGTTCGCGGGACGCTTACTGCGTATTTAAGGGGCGTGTTCACGCGACTGCCAATGCAGCGGCCGAGCGAGATTATTGAGTAGCTGCCGCGTAGATGGGCGCCCGTTTAACCACGCAAGGTCTTTTGGGCGGACGCTTACCGTCCAGGGCCTGGCTACAAGGTTTTAGAAAATGCGTAAGTGATGGGCTTGAAACTGGAGGCAGTCTGCAGCTTCCGTTTCCCAGATGCTGACAGTTCAGTTGGAAGAGTTGCTCAGCTGCTGAAGCTCAAGTTGCTTGGCAGCACTGGCTTCGAGGGTTGCACGCTCTTCATCCAGATACCGATAAATGCTTTGGAGGTTGGCGATTTTCTGTTTGATTTCTGCCATCTTCTTTTCAATTAGCTTCGCGCCGTCAGCACAATCGATCAGCTTGTTCCGCTGCGCATCCAGAATCTCGCCTATTTCCCCCAGGGAAAACCCCATGCTTTGCGCGCGCTGGATAAAGTCCAGATCCTGCAGAGTTTGCACTGTGTAAACGCGATAGTTGTTAGTTTGCCGCAGCGGTGAGATCAGGCCGATTTGCTCGTAGTAACGCAGCGTATGGCGGCTGGCGCCGCTGCGGGCCTCAAGTTCGCCGATTTTCATGAAAACACCGCTTGACTATAGAGCTGGGTCGATAGTTTACGCTTGATTTCTCACCTTAAACAAGGAGCAGGGAAATGAGCGTGGAGTGCTTTGTCACGGGGGGGACCGGCTTCGTCGGTCAACATTTGGTGGCGTACCTTAGTGCAAAAGGTCACACCATTCGGGTGTTGATGCGTCGCCCAGAGCGACTAGCTGTACTGCGGGAGCAAGTCGATAATTTGGGAGGGTGCGCAACCCGGGTATTTGCCGTAGCTGGCGATCTGGAACGGGACAACCTCGGGCTGAGTCTTGCTGACCGAGAAGTGCTAAGGCACGCCAGAGTCATATTCCACCTAGGCGCCCACTTCGCATGGGGACTTTCAGTGGAGCATTCTCGTGCGGTGAATGTGGAAGGGGCAAAGCGCGTGGCGCTGTTGGCGGCTGAGCAAAAAAGCCGTTTAGTGATGATCGGCGGCTACATGCTGAAAAATCATGAACATCTGCAACGCATCGGAATTGATCCTCGTCATCCGGAGTTGACGAATTGGCCTGCCGTCTACCGACATGTCGGTGGTTACGAGGGAAGTAAGCTGGAGGCGCATTTTGCGACCCTGGAGGTCATGTCCGCCAAGGGCGGGGAGATTACCGTTGTCCACCCTGCGCCTGTCTGTGGCCACAGCCGCACGGGGCATATCCTTGACGGTCAGCCGCTGGTGGAGCTGATACGCAACCTTGTGCAGGGAAAGCTGACTGCAGTGCCCGGTACCGCCGAGCACTGGCTGCCACTGGTCACCGTGGATTACCTGGTTGAGCTGGTGGCAGTTTGTGCTTTTGATCCTGCCATGGTGGGCCAGGAACTGCTGGCGCTTGACGACCAAACTCCAAACTTGCGAGAACTCCTGATACAGGTGGCACAACCTTTGGGCTTAAAGTCTCCCAAGCATCACATTTCACTCCGATTGCTGAAGTTGCTACTGAGTATTCCTCCCGTCGCGTGGTTTTTGAATACAAAACCCGAAGCCTTGGACTTTATCCAGACCACTCGTTTTGATACAGCGGCGGTCGAGCAATTTGCCAACAGGCATGGAATAGCCAAACCGGATATACGTCAGTCTTTGCAGCACACTGCAACGTTCGTCAATTCATATTGCATAGCCAAGCGCTAGGCCCTCTGACCTCTCCCTTGGCGGCGACAAGAAGGCGAATAGCATCCTACTGGGCGATCCAGCTTATGCCACAATAAATACTGGGGTTGGCGAGATCTTCGTATCCTCGAACTTTGCGCCGTCGATATAGGGCGGCATTCTATCGAACGACAATTCAGCGACAGGGATCGTCATCAATGCAATCTACTTTCAGCAAAGGCGTCATATTTGCACTCTCCGCTGCGGCACTGAACGCAACGATCGGTGTACTCAGCAAAATACTCATGAGTAATGGTTTCACCGCTAGCAGTGTCGCGGTCATCAAGACCGTACTGGGTTGCGTGCTTCTCTCGATCTTATTGTTTTTCCTCAAGCGCCCGGCGGTGTCGACCAAATGGACTCAGGCGGCTATCTGCGCGTTCCTTGGCATCTTTGTGCTGTTCCACTTCGAAACGTCCGCCTATCGACATTACGCTGCAGCAGGTGTGGTGGTGGTGCTGATGGCCAGTGCCTCAATTTCCTCGATCATTCTGGGGCGCATTTTTCTCAAGGATGCCATTACCGCGAACGCGACCGTGGGCGCCGCACTGGCCATCGCCGGGATCGCGGTGATCTTCGGCGCCGACCTGCAGCAGGGCTTTACCCTGCAAGGTGCTGCGCTAGCCTCCATGGCCGGCTGCGGCTATGGGGCCTTTTCGGTAGCCATGAAGCGGATGGGCGTGTCGGGGGGACTGCACTTCACCCGGCAATTGCTGTTCTTTGGCAGCCTGTATCTGCTGATGCCGGCTGCGGCCGATGGTTTTGTGATCGGCGACCTGTCGCCATTGGCGATCGCCGCACTGCTGGCGCTGGCCGCGCTGCCGACCATCCTCGGCTTCTTTTGCACCACCAAGGCCATCGAGTATCTCAAGCCATCCCAAGTGCAGGCGCTGGAGCTGACCGAGCCGCTGTTCGCCGCGCTGCTGGCGTTTGTGGCGCTCAATGAAGTACCGCGCGAAAGCCTGTACGCGGGGGCGGCACTGATCATCGTCGGGCTGTGTTTCTCCAATGAACTGATCCGCTTGGGCAGCAAAGCGTCCGTCCCGTCGACCGGGTGAGCTATTTTCGGATCCTGATTGCTTTAGCAATCAGTGGTTTTTAAGTGTTTTGAGCGACTGACCGCTTCTGGCCCAGAGTGTGTAAAAACGCTAGATCCCGTTTCGATCTTCAAGGCTGAGCGACTGTCCGGCTTAGTAGCCTGATCAAGGCACGATGTCCCTTCCTGATGAGCTAACCGCCCCAGCAACGCGCCAGATCATCGGGACACGTAAAAACAGGCCGGTTTTTAGGCTGTTGGCGCTTTCATCAAGTGATGGGTACCGATGATTTTCATGACCCGTTTCAAGTTGTAGGCGAGCACATTCAAGCTCATCTCCGTACTCACCCCGGCCAGCTTTCGCGTCAGGAAGTGCGTCGCACCCATCCATTGTTTGAGCGTCCCGAAGGGATGTTCAACTGTCCGTTTTCGGACTCGCATCATCTCTGGCGCTTTGCTCAGCCGAAGCTGCATCTCCTCCAATACGTCTTTATGTTCCCAGCATCGAACTCGTCGTTCCGTGCTCGGGGTGCATTGCGACTTCAACGCGCAATCCTGGCATTTCGAACTCCAGTAACGATGCAACTTCAGGCCTTTTTCAACGTAGGAATAGTGCCAGGTCAGCGCCTCTCCAGCCGGGCAAATGTATTCGTTTTTTGCCGCGTCATAGATGAAGGCATCGTTATTGAAACGCCCGTCAGCCTTGGCTCCAGAGGTCATCGGCTTGGGCACATAGGCGGTGATACCTGCATGGTGACAAGCCAGGATTTGTTCGCTTTTGAAGTAACCTCGGTCAGCCACTACCGACAACGTATCTGACGCCATCGCCTCGCGGGCTTGCTTGGCCATCGAGCTGAGTTGATCGCGGTCGGAACCGACGTTGGTCACCTCATACGCAACGATCAAATGGTGCTGCGTATCGACCGCTGTCTGCACGTTGTAGCCAACGATTCCCGTGCCGCGCGTCATCATGGAGCGGCTGTCTGGATCGGTCAGTGAGACCTGTTTGTCCGGCGATTCATTGAGCTGGATTTCGATCGCCTGAAGCTCCTTCATTTGAGTTTTGAGCTTGGCGATTTTCTCTTCCAGCCGTACGGCGCTGGGCTCGGAAGCTGTTGGTTCTTGCCGATCAGCAGCATCGAGTGCCGTCAGGTAACGGTTGATGCTCGATTCAATTTCTTCCATTCGCCGCTTCAGTTTGGCGCTGGTGAAATTGCGGTCGCGGTTGTTAACCGCTTTGAATTTGCTGCCATCGATGGCGACCGATGTTCACCTTGGATGAAGCGCTTCATGGGCGATCCTTGCGATGAAATCCTCAGAAATCATAGCAAGTGTTCGCGAAGACGTTTTTACACACTCTGGGCCGCTTTCTGCCTAATGCGATGGGCCGCTATGGGTCGTCCTTTGCCGGTGCTGTTTACTGAGCGTTGAAGTTCGATGCAAACGCTGGGTTAGTTAAATGCGAACGGGTGGTCAAGTCAGTGCAATTGATCATTAAGCGATGGCCTCAAAAAGGCGTGTTACCGGACGCTTACAATATTCATGACTGCCTGACGTTTAGGTTAAGGAGCCGCGGTACGCGGTCCCAGAGAGCGAAGCGAACGGCTTGTTATACGTTAACCCTGTAACTCAAGGTTGCCTCATCGCCTGTGATTCCTCGGAATCCCCAGCAATGACTTGGCTGCTCAAATATTGTGATTTCAACGTCAACCGGATTTATAGCCAAGTTTCGCTCAAAGGCTGTAAATATTTGCTTTATGAGCTTCTTTTTTGTTTCTTCCGTTCGCCCAGAAATCATGCTTATTTCGATTACTGTGTATTTTTCAGATCTACCGCCGGGGTAATAAAAATTAGTTTTATCTAGCGGGACGAAACGGTGAGCACGCTTGTCTTCGGGTAACCCAAGAACAGTAGTCATGCAATTATGTAGCACATCGGACATCTGTGCTTTTTTGGCATTTAAATTGTAGTCAATTCCATAGACGGTGATCATTGCGATTCCTTGCAAGCGTATAACTACTAATTAGATGACATGCCATGTCGCGATGGCGTGTCGTATAACGTTCCTTGTCGTCCTGTAAGTCCTTGTCTAGCTTAGAGGTGGTCGCGGTAAATGCGACATTGCTCAGGGAGAAACGCGACATGGATGACGGCAAGCCCTGCTGCCCTCTAGAGTCGAAAGCAGCATCCGTGACACTACTCATTTGCCATCACCATGTCCACCGTCCACTTTTGGCCGATAGCGGTCTGTCATCAGCAGCTCCTTTTACCATCAGGATTTCCGGGGCCGCGATCATTTCGGCGAGCGACGACATTAGTGATGCGCAGAGTAGTGCCGCAGGAACGAATAAGGGGGACTCGGTACCTTTGGCGGTCGTGCCCTTCGCCTATATGTCGACACCGCTTGATGATCGTCTTTCGATAGGTCTGGGTCTCTATGCTCCGAGTGGCCTGATCAATGATTACGAGGGCTCTTTTCAGGGCCGCTACCATGGCTCCTACAGCACGACCAAGGAAATAACCCTGCAGCCCACCATTGCCTATCGAATCAATGATTACGTGTCCATTGGTGGCGGACCGACCATAAACCGTTTCAATGCAAAGCTTCAGAATTACCTGGCCACCGGCGCCCTGAACAACGGCCAGGACACACTGGTTACCATCAAAGGCGATGACACGGCACTTGGTTACAATGTCGGCGTCTTGTTTGACTTGAGTGATGCGACCCGTTGGGGGATTAACTATCACTCGAAGGTGAGCTATGAACTCAAAGGGCATACTGAGGTTTCCGGCTCCCCGAGCGTTATCCCGCTGGACGGAAAGTATGACAACAAGTTAGACCTGACTATGCCCGAATCAGTGGATACGTCCATCACCCATCATTTCAATAGTCGCTGGACGGGTTACCTGGGGACCACTTGGAAACGTTGGAGCCGGATCCAGAAGGTCGAGGCAGTCAACAGCGGTCTTTCCCCCCTGGGTCAGGCGGCTGGCCTGGGACGTGTGACCGAAGAAATGAACTGGCGCGACACTTGGTCCACCGCAGTTGGCGCATCCTGGCAGTTGAACCAACAATGGCTGCTGCGCGCAGGCTACGCCTATGATCCGTCGCCCATCAGAAATGCCGATCGCAGCGTGCGCGTTCCGGTCGGGAATCGCCAGGCCGTGACTTTGGGCGGCGCTTACTCACCGAATTCCGATCTGACGATAGACTTTGCTTACGGTTATCTCTGGGATTCCAAAGCCTCAGTAAAGCAGTCGAACAACTCCGGTCTTCAACCGGAATACAGTGCCAACTACGAAAATAGTGCGCATGGAATTTCAGTGCAGGCAACCTATCGGTACTGATCGCTGGTGACGTTTCTGAAGCGGACAAGAGGCGTGTTTACCAGAACTTGGCGACGGATCTGGCTCGGATAGAAGATGCCTTCGCGACCTACCGTGCCACACCTCTGGCGGTGGATGAGCGAGCAGCGGGGGACAAGTATGAAGATGTAATGACTGCGGCGGTCGAGGACGCCTGAGCGCTGTCTTATGCAGATGTACTAATTTATGATGCTGCATTGATAAATTTGGATACGGCATCATGAGTACACGTTCCGACCTTCTGACCACCGCTGAACTATTGTTGCGTACAAAGGGCTATGCAGCTTTCAGTTACGCCGATCTCGCAGCTGACATCGGCATCAAGAAGGCGAGTATTCACCATCATTTCCCGACCAAGGAAGGTCTGGCAATTGCCATTGTTGAGAGCTACCTGTTCCGATACAAGAAGCAGCTGGAGGTTATCAATGATGAATATTCCGGCATTATTGAACGTCTCGATGCCTTCGCCCTGATGTTTGCGCAAAGCAGTGAGAACGGCATGTTGCCGCTCTGTGGCGCCTTGGCCGCGGAGTTACTGGCATTGCCGCAAAGCCTAAAGGAAATGACGCGGGACTTTTTCGAAATCCATCTCGACTGGCTTCAGGCCAATATCGCTCTAGGCCAAGCGGCAGGGGAGCTCAAAGCTGAGCTGGACGGCGTGAAGATCGCCAGAGTCATCCTGAATACGCTGGAAGGTGGCAGCTTTGTAGCCTGGGCATTGAACGACAAGTACGACCGTTCTTCTGGATTCGATTTCATTTTAGATGGACTTCGGGTGGCCGAACCGCGCCACTAATGCCCGATCCGCTTTTTTTGCTTTATGAGACGACCGATTCTGCCATCGCCAGCTCGGTCTGCTGTTCCTGCCAAGTAAGTAGCTCCATCCGCTTATCGCTCACCTCCTGAATTTTATTCCCGCGTACTGGACTGACGAGAGCCTATCTCGTCTCCCGGTTGTGCTGCGGATATCTGGCCATGCCTATGGCCTGAGGTGGAAAGGCTATAACCAATAAGATGGCAAGCCCTACATTTTAATAATGATGTCTGCGTATTCCAGACAGGCCGGGTCGCGGGTGCATTTGTTCGGCAGCTGGGGGATGGGTTTAAAGATCTCTTGAATGGCTGCCTACTAGTTGGTAGGGTTGTATCTCTTTCGGGCGGCCAAACGCCCTGTCCACAAAGAGGATTGAATAAATGAGCAACAACCTGAATGGTATCGACGTAGCCGCACTCCAGCAGTTTGCCCAAGGCGTTGCTGAGGATGTGACCAGGCGCAAGGCAAGTTTCAACGTCAAGACCCAATGGGAGTACCAGACTCGCTCAGTCGCGAAAGTCAGCCGTTACAGCTTGGCAGGTGAAACCTACTCACGCGATTTTGAAATCGTGGCCGATGAGCCAAATGAATTGCTGGGCCAGAACACCGCGCCTAACCCCCAGGAACTGTTGATGGCAGCACTCAATGCCTGCATGTCGGTCGGTTATGCCGCCAACGCCGCAATGATGGGTATCAAGATTCATAGCTTGGAAATCGAGACGGATGGCACCCTCGACTTGCGCGGTTTTCTGGGGATTGAAGAGAGTGTCAACCCGGGCTACGACGAGGTAAGTGTGGTTATTCGCCTGCACACCGATGCTTCCCGTGAGCGCGTTGAAGAGCTGCACAAAGTGGTGCTCAAGACGTCGGTCAACTACGCAAACTTCTCGAAAGCCATCCGTATGGTGCCCACCCTCGAAGTTCGTGAAGGCTGATTTCGACTCTCCACGCACCAGCAGGCGATGAGTCGTCTTGGTGCCAAGTTTTAAATCTTGATCAGAAGGACTGATGAAATGAGCGATTTCTTTAAAGGTCAGAAACTGTTAGTCGTCGGTGGTACCAGCGGAATGGGCTTGGAAACGGCCCGCATGGTTCTCAAGGCGGGCGGTAGCGTGGTGCTTACCGGAAGCAAGCAGGATAAGGCCGAGGCTGCACGCCGTGAATTGAGCCCGCTGGGTTCTGTGTCCGTGATCGTCGCCAACCTGATGACTGAAGAGGGCATGAATTCCGTTCGGCAGGAAATCAATACCCACCACAGCGATATCAGCCTGATGGTGAACTCTGCCGGGATTTTTGTTCCCAAGCCGTTCACTGAGCACGACGAAGCTGAGTACGACATGTACCTGTCGCTCAACCGGGCGACCTTTTTCATTACGCAAGCGGTGGTCAAGAACATGCTTGCCGCCAAGCGCGAAGGGGCGATAGTCAACGTCGGCTCCATTGGTGCACAGGCAGCATTGGCCGGTTCACCGGCATCGGCCTATTCCATGGCCAAAGCGGGGCTGCATGCATTGACCCGCAACCTGGCCATTGAATTGGCCCACTCCGGAATCCGGGTCAATGCAGTCTCGCCAGGGATCGTCCATACCTCGATCTACGAGGGTTTCATGGACAAAGAGGCGATCCCGGAGGCAATGAAGTCGCTTAACGCTTTCCACCCACTCGGGCGAGTCGGTGTTCCCGAAGATGTGGCTAATACCATCCTGTTCCTGCTTTCCGACAAGGCGTCCTGGGTGACCGGTGCTATCTGGGATGTGGACGCCGGTGTCATGGCGGTACGTGCCTGACCACATCAGCAAGCGCGACCTTATGAAAGTCCCCCGTTGGGGGGGCTTTCTGTCGTCACTCCAACTATTTGCTTGAAACGCCGGCAACTCGGTCTCTATTAATTTTGGTGCAGGATGAATTATGCAAACCCCTTCAAAAAAATATGCAGTGGATATCTGGTCTGATTTTGTCTGCCCCTGGTGCTGGATTGCCAAGCGCCGCTTCGAAAAAGCGCTGGAGCGTTTTCCTGAAAAAGACAGTGTGCAGGTCAATGTCAGGGCCTATCGTCTGGCGGCGAATCACGCGCCAGAGCCTATGGTTGCGGCTCTTAAGCGCAAGCTTGGAAACCCGGACTCCGCCGACGCGATGATGAGCACCGTCAGTAAATATGGCAAAGCCGATGAGCTGAATTACCGTTTTGACACCATGCTGTTTGGCGACACCGCTGATGCCCACGTATTGGTCAAGGCGGTTGAAGATCCGACAGCGAAGAAGCGGCTGGTAGAGGCGCTGTATGAGCAGAGTACGACCCATGGTAAGTCGCTGTTTGATCGCAGCAGCCTGAAGACCATTGCCAAGGCAGTAGGTGTATCGGATGAGTCAATTCAACTGGCGTGGTCATCCGTTGAATTGCGCGCAGAGATGGAGGAGGACGAACATATCGCCACGCAACTGGGTTCGGGTGTTCCTTTGTTTGTATTCGACAATGCCTTCTCATTATCCGGCGCTCAGCCTGAGGCCGCGTTTCTTGAAGCGCTGAACAAGCTGCAAACGAAGTCAAAGACTGAGGATGACGCGTTCATCGGCCAGATCTGCGGTATAGATGGCTGCAAGACTTGATCGGCAGAAGGTGTGCGGCACTGAGTAGTGCCGCTTTCCAGTAGCATAGAAAACGAGGCAAAAATGAGCCGTATCGTTGAGTTGAGTGCCCCACAGTTCGCCCGTTTTGTTGCCAAAGGCAGCAGCGTCGTGCTGTTTTCCGCGTCGTGGTGCAAGCCTTGTCAGGAGATGAAGCCGGTCTTTCATGCCTTGGAAGAAAAGCTCCACGCCTTGGCGGTTTTTGGAAAGATCGATGTGGCGGTGTCTCCGACGATCTCGCAGATGTACGGCATCCGTGCAGTGCCATCCTTGGCGGTGTTTCACGAGGGTCGGTTGCTCCGGGTCATGCCCGGATCCCGTTCAGTTGCAGCGCTGAAAAAAGCGGTTCTTGCGGAGTTGGAAGAGGCCGTGTAACCAGGCTCCTCTGTTCAGCATTGAACGCCACTTTCTGGATATCAGGCTTCGCCCGCGGCATATCCCGGATAGTCGGTATAGCCCTTGGCAATCGTTTCGCTCACCCCGTAGTAGGTCGCGCGATCACCCTCAGCCAATGGCCAGCCGTACTGCATGCGTTCCGCCAGATCGGGGTTGGCGATATAGGCGGTGCCGAAGGCGATCAAATCGAGCTCGCCCTTAGCAAGTTCCGATTCAGCGAGCGCTTGGGTAAACCCGCCGGCCGCCATCAACGTACCTTTGTAGGCTTCACGGAACGCTGCACCGAAACCAGGCGGCGTCTGGGCAGCGAGGATGGTCGGTTGATAGTTCAGGTGAACGTACGCCAGCTCACGTTCGTTGAGCGCTGCCGCCATGCTCATCCAGGTTTCTTCTTCGCCTTCGTACACACCAAAGTCATAAAGGCGGCCAAATGGCGAAAAGCGCACGGCAACGTTCGAACTGCCGATTTCATCAGCAATCGCGTCAATGGTTTCGAGCAGGAAACGCTGGCGATTGGCGATTGAGCCACCGTACTGGTCAGTGCGGGTGTTCAGGGTGCTGCTGAGGAACTGGTCGAACAGAAAGCCGTTGGCCGCCATGATTTCGATGCCGTCAAAACCTGCTTCCATCGCCAGCCGCGCAGACTTCACAAAGTCGGCGGTGACGCGTTTTACTTCGTTCGTCTCCAACGCACGTGGCACGCTGGGTGGCACGTGGCCGGACTTGCCCGGTTCGATCCATGCGTAAACCGTGGTGTCGACCGCCGACTGCGTACCTGAAGAAACCGGGACCGCGTTATCCGGGTGTACCGATACATGGGACATACGGCCGACGTGCCACAACTGCGCGAAAATCTTCCCACCCTTGGCATGCACGGCATCGGTGACCTGACGCCAGCCTGGCAAATGTTCATTGGCGTAAATACCCGGGGTGTACAGATAGCCGCGGGCTTCTTCGGAAATCGGCAGACCTTCGGTGATGATCAGGCCGGCGGTTGCGCGCTGAGCGTAATACAGCGCGGTGAATTCATCAGGGATGTTTTCCAGGGTTCGAGTGCGGGTCATCGGAGCCATGACAACACGGTTGGCCAATGCGGTACCGGACAGATCGTAAGGGGTGAACAACTTATTCATGATTAAACTCGACGTCGTTGACAGGTTGAAAGCCAGCGTTTGATTTATGACTTATCGAATGCGTCCAGCACGTGTGTGCTGTAGACCAGCGCGGCGCCGGCGTTCATGTTGATGGCTACGCCAAGCGCTTCACCGATTTCCTCGCTGGTAACACCGACTTTCTTCGCTTCGGCGGCGTGGAAGGCGATGCAACCGTCGCAGCGAGTGGTCACGGCCACGGCCAGGGAAATCAATTCGCGGGTCTTTGCGTCTAGATGATTGGTCTTGGCGCCTGCGGCGCCGAGTGACGCCATGCCTTTCATTGTTTCCGGAGAAAGGCCGTTAAGCTCTACCAGACGAGTGTTGATGTCTTTACGAGTTTGCTTCCAGTCTTGCATGGGATTCTCACAGGGATATGGATGGTGGTGGTTACAGTGATGTTTGAAACTCGATAACAAGCTACCATCCAGTTGGTAGGCTAACAATGAGTTCGTGTTGATTGTTACTATCAACACAATCGAAGAAAGGGGGCGGCCTTGTCTTTGGCAGCAGAACGCGGCCAATACCGCGCCGTCGACAGGCGACAAGGCTGCAGCGGCTAGGTCTGCTAGCCTTGAGGGCTTTGGGGGCTATAGAAGGGCTGATAAAGTTGCAAGGTGGGAAAGGGCTGAGCAAAGCTGTGCTGTCTGAGCTGGAACGATATGCTGCCTCCCAGGGTGCGCTTCGGTTGCACTTGTTAACTCAAAGCGCTACTGGATTTTTTACAACCACTGGGTATGAAATTTTCGATAGGGATGAAGCGCCGCTCGCTATTCGTCAAACCGCCCAGTTCAAGCATTTGTGTCCTGCGTCGGCAACCTATTTACGAAAGTCGTTAGGCACCTCGGTGGTTTCGGAGTAACCCGTTCAGGGAAATGACTTCGTCCCCTTTACCACGGCATCAAACCAAGATTTCCGCGAGAGCGGAGCCTATGTGTGTTCCGAATGGAATTGCGCACAAAGGTGCAGTACCTTGTATTTGTAGCATCCTCGTGTCCCAGTCCTGTCCAGGTTGAGAGGTGGCCTTCATGAACAACATCATCTACATCGTTGGAGTAGTTGTGATCGTCGTGGTTATTCTGTCGTTCCTCGGGTTTGCATAGCTTCGAAGACCCACTGAGCGATTGCCCGGCACCGAAAGCAGTCAAGCTTTGACCCAGCGTTGACGGCTCCAGCTACTCAATGTATCGACGGCGAGTACCAGTAACAGCATGGCCAGAATAACCGTGCTGGCTTGCGCTTCCTGGAACAGGCTGAGGCTGACATAGAGCATTTGCCCCAAACCACCGGCGCCGACGAAGCCGAGCACACTGGCCATGCGGATATTGTTTTCCCAGCGATACAGGATGTAGGCCAGTAGCTGTGGCAACAGGTTGGGCAGGGTGCCGTAACAGAAAGCCGATACGGCGTTGCCGCCTTGCAGGCGGATGGCTTCGGCCGGCTCTGGTGGGGTGTTTTCCAGCGCTTCGGCGAACAACCGACCAAGTACGCCGGTGGTGTGCAGGGCTAATGCCAGGGTGCCGGCATTGGGGCCGAGACCGGCAGCAAGGACCATTAGCGCAGCCCACACCAGTTCCGGAACCGCGCGCAAGGCGTTGAGCGCCAGGCGCGACGCACTCTGCAATGGCCAGCCGAAGCGCCCGGCCGCAGGCAATGCCAATAACAGACCGAATACCGCCGCGAGCAGGGTGCCCAGGGCCGACATGGCAATGGTTTCCAAGGCGCCGTGGCCGATGGCTTGCAGATGGCCCGAACTCAGGTCCGGGCTGAGAAAACGCTGCGCATAAGCGCCCATCTGCTTCAGGTTGCCGGTGCCGCCGAGCTCGCCGAGGTCGATGCCCAGGTAGATGAACGAGGCGATCACCGCTGCGCCGATGCAGAGCAGCAGTGCCAGGTTGATCAGGCGATTCATGCCAGCCTCCAGCGCAACAGGCGGCTGAGTTGATCGGCGAGCAGTACCAGCACGAGAAACGTCAGTAACAAACTGGCCACTTCACCACCGGCGAACATGCGCAACGACAGATCCATTTGCTGGCCCAGACCGCCGGCACCAACAAAGCCCATCACCACCGAGGCGCGGATGGCGCATTCCCAGCGGTACACCGTGTACGACAGCAGCTCCGCCGCGACATTGGGCAGAATCCCGTAGAAAAAGGCTGCGAGCCGACCGCTGCCCGATTGCAGTAGCGCGTGGGCAGGGCGCTGGTCGACCGACTCGAAAATTTCCGCGTAAACCTTACCCAACATGCCGCTGTAGGTAATGGCAATGGCCAGCACCCCGGCCGTCGGGCCGAGGCCGACGGCGCGCACGAACAATAGAGCCCAGACGATTTCCGGCACGCTGCGCAGGAAGATCAGTAAACCGCGTACCGGCCAGCGCAGCAGTTGGCCCCAATAGCTCGGGTGGCCGGCACGGGAAGCAGCAGACAGCGACAGAGCACGGCTGGCCAGCAGGCTGGCGGGTACTGCCAACAGCAACGCCAGGGCCATGCCGGCCGTGGCGATGGCCAGGGTCTGCAGGGTGGCTTGCAACAGCAGTTCAATGAACGCCTCGCCATGGGCCGGTGGCCAGAAGGCGGATACAAACCGGCCTATCTCGCTCTGACTGTCACTCGCCACCAGCACGCTGAGGTCCAACTCGCTGAAGTGGATGCCCGGCCACAGCAAGGCAAGGGCCAGCAAGGTGAGCAGCAGGCGGGGCCGGGTGGCCGGATCTCGGGTATCACGGGTCAGCATCGGGGAATCTGCACACTCAAGGGCGCCGGAGCAATCGGTGGGGACAGCAATTGTTCGTTGGCGTAGAGCTTGTCGAGCAACTCACGGTCGACTTCGCTGGCCGGAAGGTCGAACAGGATCTGTCCGTCACGCAAGCCGATGATGCGCGAAAAGTGCGCCAGGGCCAGCTCCACCGCATGCAGGCTGGCGACCAGGGTGACGTTGTGCTGCCGGGCATGGCTACAGAGCACCGAAAGCGTGTGTTGGGCCAACACGGGGTCCATGGCCGATACCGGCTCATCGGCCAGCAACACCTCGGGCGCTTGGTACAACACGCGGGCAATGCCCACGCGCTGCAACTGTCCACCGGACAGTTGCTGGCATTGCGCGAACAACTTGTCACTCAGGTCCAGTCTGGCCAATGCCGCGCGTGCGCCCGGAATATCCAGTGGATGCACCAGGTTCAACAGGCTCCTGCCCAAACCCCACTGACCCAGCTTTCCGGCCAGAACCGCAGTAATCACGCGCTGGCGCGGTGGCAGGGGAGGCGACTGATGGATCAGGCCGATGCGAGCGCGCAGACGTTGACGCTGACGGGCAGAAAGCTGCCAGGCTCGCTCGCCGAGCACCTGCAGCTCGCCGTTGCCCGGTCGCAGGGCGGTGGCCAGCAGGTTGAGTAGACTCGACTTACCCGCGCCGGACGGGCCAATGATGGCGACCTGTTCGCTGGCGCCAATGTGCAGGTCCACGCCACGCAGCGCTTGAACGCCGTTGGCGTGGGTAAGGCTGACCTGGGTCAGACGCAATGTCATTTGAGCAGTTCGGCGGCGAGGGCGGCTTCCTCGATGCCCTTGTAGTTCTCAGGCTTGGTTTCGATGAATCGGCTGGCGGCCTGCAGATCCAGAATCTCCTTGTCCGCAGGCTTCGCCGGATCGAGCGCCAGGAAGGCTGCCTTTATCTTGGCCGCCAGCGCTGGGTCGAGGGTCCCGCGCACCGTCCAGTTGTAGTCGAAGTAGGCCGGGGTAGTCGCAAACACTTTGACCTTGGTGGTGTCGACTTTGCCGGCTGCGACCAGTTTTTCCCACACACTGGCGTTCAGTACGCCGGCGTCGACCTTGCCGGCCTGGACCCAGGCGACAGTGGCGTCATGGGCGCCGGAGTAGCCTACGCGACTGAAGTAGGTTTCAGGCTTGATGCCGTCCTTGAGCATAAAGTAGCGCGGCATAAGACTGCCCGACGTGGAGGACACCGAGCCGAATGCAAAGGTCTTGCCCTTGAGATCGGCGAGGGACTTGACGGCAGGGTCGGCGGTGATGAATTTGCTAGTGAATTGGGCGTCCTGTTCGCGCTGTACCAGCGGAATGGCATTGCCGGTTTTCAGGCGTGCCTGCACGAACGTGAAGCCGCCCAGCCAGGCCAGGTCGATGCGGTCGGTGGCCAGCGCTTCGACCACGGCTGGATAGTCACTCACCGGCACAAACTCGACTTTCATGCCCAACTGTTGTTCCAGATAGGCGCCAAGCGGCTTGAACTTGCGGAGCAGTTCGGTCGGGGCTTCATCGGGAATTGCGCTGACTTTCAGCGTATCGGCGGCCTGCGCCAACAGGGTGCAAAATGACAGGGTCAAGCCGATGGCCAATGCCAGGGTACGCTTGAGCATGGAAGATCTCCGGTGTATTAACGAAAGAATGTCGAGGCGCCTGGCACAAGTGGATCCAGCCTGGTGCTTTGTGAGGGTAGACGAAATGGAGCGAAATTGACTGCTTTTGGTTGAAGAGCGCAGATCGAAAAGGCTCCCTTCTGCTCAGCCAATTGAATCAAGCCATCGCAAAACAATCAGCACCCGTTTTTTCGGCTGTTCAAGTGGGCCAGATTCATCCACCACATTCAAGCCAGCGCCTGGAATCAGGTCAGTGGTTCGAAAAAATTACCGAATTGCCATGTGCGGCTATAGTCATTTACCGAGGCCCTATGAAGGGTTCATACCCACCTCGGCAAGCGCCCCCATTGACCGGCAGCACCGAGCCCATGCGCAAGGAGATACCCATGAAGCATTCTGCGATTGCTGGATTGTTCGTCACGGCCGCAATGTTAGCCTCACCGGTGTTTGCTGCAGACAAAGATCTTTGTACGTCAAACATACAACAAATCAAACAAGTGCTGGACAGTGAGCCGACGACATCAGAGAACGCCAAGGACAACATCAAAGCCTCGCTGAAACGTGCAGAAGATGCGCAGAAAGCTGGCGATGACAAGGCGTGCATCAGTGAAACAACCAAGACGCTGGAAAAAATCCAGACCCGAAATCCTGCCGACAAGGGCTGACGGGCCTTTGGGTTGGTTTGATGACCCGCGTTGGCGTACACGACACCGGCTTGCTGCTCGAGTTGATTCAAAGAGCAGTGAGTTCGGGGCCGTTCAGAATTCGATGCCAGTTGCGAAAATCGCGCCGCGGCCCTCCAGCGCGTTGCTAGTTACCGTCCGCCACTTTACGTTCTATCTCCGCTATTTTTCGCCTGAGCTCTTCAGCCTCCCGCTCCTGGTTTCGCGCTTCCTCCAGACTTTCGGCGTCACTGTCGCTGTCCTCAAGTTCTCTTTCGACCACATCGTCGGGTTTGCCAGATGTATCGGTAGGCGGGGTCGCTTCTGCTTTGTCGTCATTAACACGGTCATCATTGTTCATGTCGCTCACCTCCATTGGCCTACACATTGGATTCAGCGGTATGGAAGGAGTTCGGGTTTTTCAGCCTTTATGACACGATTCAATGGTTCCGTTTTCAGTGACGTCTCTCCCTTGCCTCAATGGCATGTCGCAAACGCTTCCTCGCGTGTCGTCCCGGGCCAACCGCGCGCTACAACACGATTTTCGTCGATGATAAAGACCCACTTCGTCACGGCTTTCAACTGGCCTGATCGGTCGCATAATGGTGCTAGTTTGAGCTTCTGCAGGTAGCATGACGCTGCGCATCAAATGACAGATTGGCTAACGTAACCGAGTGGGTCGAACATTGATCGAACGACGTCAATTCAGCGGAGGCATGAAAGGAAAAAACCTCCGCTATCTGAATGAAAACACTGGCGAGCCTGCTCGAATGACTCGGGCGGGCTTTTTGCTGCTCGAGCATTTCTCGCTGCCTGCGTTCACGCAAGCGCTGGACACGATTGTCACCGCAAATCTTTTGCGCCCCGGGTTGTTCTCTTCCCGAACGTTCGGTTTGAATGAGGGGGAGGTCGTCAGCGATCTGGGCCTGGTCATTCGTCCGGATGCGCGTATCGACTCTTCAGCCATTCACGACCTGGACCTGCTGGTTATTTGCGGCGGCTACAGGACAGAACTGAAGGCGACTGATGAGCTCATCAGCCTGTTGCGAGCGGCGGCAGACCAAGGTGTCATTCTGGCCGGGTTGTGGAACGGTGCATGGTTCCTGGGCAGCGCAGGCTTGCTCGATGGATACCGTTGCGCCATTCACCCCGAACATCGTCCCGCACTTGCAGAAATCTCCAAGGCGACGCATGTCACCAGTGAGCCCTATGTCATCGATCGGGACCGGCTCACCGCGTCCAGTCCCTCTGGCGCATTTCATATGGCGTTGGACTGGATCAAAGAACTGCACGATAAAGCCCTGGTCGAGGGTATCGAGGACATTCTTGCTTTCGAGGAGTCTCGTTATCGACGCATCAAACCGGCTGAAAATATCTGTGTGAGCGCGCCGTTGCGAGAGGTGGTCAAGCTGATGGATGCCAACCTCGAAGAACCGCTGGAGTTGGAGCAACTGGCCGTCTACGCCGGCCGTTCCCGGCGACAACTCGAACGCTTGTTCAAGGAGCAGCTCGGGACAACGCCGCAGCGATATTACATGGAGCTGCGCATTACCGAAGCGCGTCGACTCCTTCAGCACACAGAGTTGTCACAGGTAGACGTGCTGGTTGCCTGCGGCTTTGTGTCGCCCAGTCATTTCAGCAAGTGCTATAGCTCGTACTTCGGCTACAGGCCTTCCAAGGAAAAACGGCTGGTCAAATAGCCGCTTTTTGAGTCCCGACGAAGATCTCCCGACGGTGCAAATCTGCCGTCGGGAACGACCCGGTGACGGCCGCTCGCTGGAGCAGTGCCACCGGACAAGTCCGCGAATTCAGCCCTTGGCCGCCATCGCGGTGACTTCCACACGCATACCTTCGACGGCCAGAGAGGCCACGCCAACGGCGGCGCGAACCGGCCAGGGCTTGGCGAAGAAGCGCTTGTAGACTTCGTTGAAAGCGGCGCGGTCGGCCATGTCAGTGAGGTATATGGTCAGATGCAGCACCCGATCCATGGAACTGCCGGCAAGCTCCAACGCCACCTTGAGCGCTTGCAGGGTGCACTCGCTCTGCTCGGCGATGCCACCCAGCTCCAGACTGCCGTCGGCACGGGTGGGGATCTGGGTGGAGACCAACAGGCCGCCGAAACCGGCGACGTCGGAGGAGATGGATTCCGGGTCTGGGTCGGGGAGAAAGGTGATGTCGTGGTTTGCCATGGGGGATCTCTTGAGGTGGTGAAGGGCGGTTGCGTATGGGACGGCTGGCCTGACATCGTCAGCGGGCTCAGTCCCGAGGTATTCAATTGAGGCAATGCGTTCTGAAGGGCCAGTTTACAGCGTCATCGTCGTGCCGTTCGTGCATCAGCTCGAAAACACGGAAGGGCGCTCCATGTGGCGCGGGATGGAGAGACTGTCAGCTGCTCCATGCTTCGCGCAATCCGTAATCCGATGACATGGACCTCGTTTCCGAACTGCAATAATCAAATAAAAAACCAAGGACTCGGATAACTTCCGGCATCTGATAACTACAGGGAAAATAGATCAATGCCTCATGCGGTTTTTGTCAGCAGAACCATTCTGTTTGGAGATTGTGATCCGGCGGGAGTGGTGTACACCCCGCGATTTTCATATTTTGCAGTGGAAGCTATTTATGGAGCGCTTGATAAGTGGTTGGGAGCGCCCGGGCTTAGAACGCTGATGGGTTTTGATGTGTTGCCACCTGTACGCGCCATGTCATTGGAGTTACTGACTCCCCTGACTTGGGATGATGAGTTGAACATCAAGGTTAGCGTCGCCAAGTTAGGGGTTCACTCCTTCACGTTTTTGGTTGAAGGATTTGTCAGCAACGAGACATTATCGTTTGTCGCGAATATCACTCATGTTTGTGTCTCGCCTGAAACCAAAGACATTGTTGCCATTCCAGCACCGCTGAGAGCGCTTCTTTCATAATTCGCAGGCTCGACAGCTCCTACGGGTCGCATGACTCTTCAGCCGGTATTGAACAACTGACGGATCAGGTTGGGCGTACTGCCAGTCCAGCGTTTGAACGAGCGGCGGAAGTTTGCCGCATCGTTGAAACTCAGGTACTCGGCCACTGCTTCATTGCTGAACCCCTTGATCTGGTACAGGTACAGGGCCACGTGCTTGCGCACCAGGTCCACCTGTTGCTGGAAACCGGTGTCGTGTTTTTGCAGTTTGCGCTTGAGGGTGGCGGGGCTCATGGCGAAGGCCTGGGCGGCTTGTTCCAGGCTTGGGGTGTGGCGCACGTGGCGCTGTAAATAGCGGTACATACAGTCGAGAAAACTCGACGTGCAGCCCAACTGTTGCAGTTGCCCCTGAGCTTCCTGACGGGCGACCTGGCCAGCAATGGCCGACGCATCGGGCCATCGCTGGGCGAGAAATTCCCGGGGGATGCGCATCAGGTCCAGAGGCCGGTTGAATTGAGTGTGCTCGCCCAAATGCACCCAATACTGCTCGACATAACGGGGCTCGGCATGGCTGAAGCTGCATTCCCACGGCAGACGCTGGCCGCTCAGCGCGCGACTCATGGCTACCAGCGAGGTCATGCTCGCTTCCAGCAGAAAACGCCATTGCTCGCCGGCCCCGCAACTGTCCAGCCAATAGAGATAGGCGTGTTTTTCATCCAGCACCAATCGCGGCGTCATTAACGGGCTGAGCAGCGCCTGTTGCTGCACCAGGGTGTCGAGTGCCTGGTGCAGATTTTGTGCATGGCGCAGGGCGTGGCTGGCGGCGCCGTAGTGTCCGGGCAGCAGGCGCTGACCGAACAGAAAACTGCTGTCGTCGGCATCCAGCAGACGTCGGCTGTTGCCGATCAGCGCGAAAAACTGCAGGGGGCTGAGGCGGGTCTGGCCAGCCAGAATGTCTTCATGAAACAGCCCCGTGCCGCGCAGCAGACGATGACTGTCGATGTCCCGGGACAGCGCCAGATCGATCAGGGTTGCCGGCTGATAATGCCCGGGAATGAAACGGCTGTCGGTTTCGTACCACGTGGTTTTCAGGGTCATGGCCGGGCCTCAGGCCGTTCTGGCCAGAGGCTGCTTGGCCCGGGCCAGCGCCAGGTTAAGGCGCTTGAGCAGGGCGTCCGGCGACTCGTTCAGCGCCATCACCACCGCCGTGCTCGCCGACAGTTGCAAGCGTTCGCCGTGCTGTCGGGTTTTGTGCGCCAGGCCCTGAACCGCCTGTTGCAGTTCCAGCGCCAGCAGCCGTGCCTGGCTCTCGCCGGTGTTGGGCAGCAGCACCACGAAACGATCGCCGGCCAGTCGGCAGAGCAAGTCCTGGCGCCGCAGATTGAGCAACAGCAAATGACTGAGCGCTTGCAGCACGGCGTCGCCTTCGGCATGCCCGAAAGCCTGATTGATGGCCGAGAAGTTGTCCAGGTCCAGCGCCAACAACGACAGCGGCTGTTGTTGGCCGTGGCTTTCCTCAAGGCTGCCGGCCAGTTGCCGCTTGAGGTAATCGGCGCCGCCCAAGGGCGTGAGTTTGTCGAACAACCGATGTTCGCGGAACAGCCGCTCGCGTTTCTCCATCTGCGCGCTGATTGCCAGTTGTTCGCGGTGCCAGTGATAGATGCCGATGGTCAGCAGGATCATGCCGACCGGCATCGGCCCGGACTCAAGCCAGTGATCCCAGGTGATGCTGTCGGGCAGGCGGATGAACTCGTCGAGACTGTCGATCCACCAGGAAAAAAAGATCCCGCTCAAACCCAGCGCCAGGTAATTGGTGACGCGGCCGGCCGGCCGACTCTTGAGCACCAACCCCAGCCAGACCAACGCCAGCAGCGCCGATCCACCTTCACCGACGATGTCCAGCCAGACCCATTCGCTGACCGGTTTCACCTCGCCGCAGGCCAGATGCAGAAGCAACCCCAGGTTGGCGGCCAACAGCAGCAGGGCGAGTTTCCAACGGTGGGGTTTGAGCACTGAGAACATGGCCGTGATCCTTTGGCGAAGAAGCAATGCGCGCCAGCACAGCAGATGTTTGTGACAGTCGGGTGACTGGGGTGTGAGGGAGGGGTGAGGTCGAATCAGCTCATGGTGCAGCAAAGTTTTCTGGCTGGCGCAGAACCTGTGGGAGCGGGCTTGCTCGCGAAAGCGGTGTGTCAGTCGACATCAATGTTGATTGTGCCGCCGTCTTCGCGAGCAAGCCCGCTCCCACATGGATTGCGCTTAGCTGACTGACAGTTGGGCAAGCCTCCTCACCACAGAAGCATTGTCAGCCAAAACAAGTCATTTCAGCTCACTTCCCTCCCCGAAACCCCACAAACCCCCCGGTTTACCGCACCTCCCGCCAACCCCTGTCACAGAACCGTCATTCCCCGGCCCTAGCGTGCCCTCCCAGTTGCCGGGCCTCTTGCCTGGCGTTAACGGACTCTTGGGGGAGGACATTCATGTACAAGCGCAGCAGCACCGCAGGAGTGGTCGGTTTCACGCTCACCGCCCTGGCCATGGCGATCGCCAGTGAACGCCTGAGCGCCGCCGAAACCGTGGCGAATACCGAACACGTCGAAGTAGTGGGCCAGGCGGCGAGCATTGATCAGGCGCTCAAGGAGCAGCGCAGTTCCGACAGCATCAAGAGCGTGGTGCATGCCGACGGCGTGGCGCAGTTGCCGGACGAAAACGTTGCCGAAGCGGTGCAGCGCTTGCCGGGCGTCAGCGTCGAGCGCGACCAGGGCGAAGGGCGATTTGTCAGCGTGCGCGGCCTCGGTCCGGATCTGAACAGCGTGACCATCAACGGCACACTGGTGCCATCGCCGGAAAGCGAACGCCGGGCCGTGGCCCTCGATGTGCTGCCCTCGGAATTGGTGCAGTCCTTGTCGGTAATCAAAACCCTGACCCCGGACATGGACGCCAACTCCCTGGGCGGTACCGTGGATGTGAAAAGCCTCTCGGCCTTCGATCACAAAGGGCTGTTCTACACCGGCAGCAGCGAAGCCAGTTACGACAAGAATACCCACCAGACCAGCCCGAAATTTTCCGGCGCCATCAGTGATCGTTTCAGCCTTGGCGACGGCATCGACAACTTCGGCGTTGCTGCGGCGCTGAGCTGGCAGAAGCGCGACTTCGGCTCGGACAACGTCGAAACCGGCGGCGCCTGGGACTTCGAGCAAGGCGCCAAATTACAGGAGTTCGAGCAACGCGATTACGACATCAGCCGTGAACGCTCCGGTGGCGGCCTGAACTTCGATTACAAACCCGACGACCTTAGCAGCTATTACCTGCGCACCCTGTACAGCCGCTACAAGGACAGCGAGACGCGCAATTCCACCAGCCTCGAATTCGCTGACCCACTGGCGGCGGGGGAGTTGGGCGACGCCGAAGGCTCACGCAAACTCAAACAGCGGGAAGAGACCCAGGAAATCCAGTCCTACGTATTGGGCGGCGAGCGTATGTTCGGCCTCTGGACCCTCAGCGGCCAGGCCGGCTACAGCCGCTCCAGCGAAGACAGCCCGGGCCACATCGCCAACGCCGCGTTCAATGGTACCGACGATTTCACTGACAGCGGTTTCTACGACAACGACAAGCCGCGGCCCATCATCGGTCAGAGCTTCTACAACCCGGACAACTTCAGCCTCGACAAGGTCGACTGGGAAAAACAGAAAACCACCGACACCGAGAAAAACCTGCGCCTGGACCTGGCCCGCGATTACGACTTCAGCGGCTATGCGTCCCAGGTCAAATTCGGCGGCAAGGTCAGCCGCCGCAACAAAGACAACAACCTCGACGCCTGGGTCTATGAAGATTTCGACGATCTGGGTTTCAGCGATGAACAGCTCAACCTCAGCCGATTCAAGAAAGGCACCGTGGATTACCGCCTCGGCCAATTCGGCCCGGGCATCAGCGGCAGCGCCATCAAGCAGTTGATCGGTGGCCTGAATCAGGCGGACTTCTATGACGAGACCGAATCGCGGGTCAACGACTTCAAGATCAGCGAAGACATCAACGCCGGCTACCTGATGAACACCATCGATATCGATGACTGGCGTTTCATTGCCGGCATGCGCTACGAAGGCACCGAGTTCGAAGCCAAAGGCACGGGCGCCACCGACGGTGAGTTCCAGTCCACCGAAACCAAACGCCGTTATCACCACTGGTTGCCGGGCCTGCATGCGCGCTATCAACTGGACAAGAACACCCAGGTGCGCGCGGCCTGGACCAAGTCCGTGGTGCGCCCGACTTTCGGCCAACTGGCGCCGGGTTTTGTCATCGACGATGACGAGGCGACCTTCGGCAACCCGGACCTCAAGCCGCTGGAATCCAGCAACCTCGACCTGGGCATCGAGCACTACATGGGCCATGCCGGCACGGTCTCGGCGTTCGTGTTCTACAAAGACATCAAGAACTTCGTTTACAACACTGACCTGGCCGGCACCGGTGCCTGGGCCGATTTCTCCGAGGCTCATACGTTCGCCAACGGCGACAGCGCCAAGCTATATGGCCTGGAACTGGCCTACTCGCAGAAATTCGACTGGCTGCCGGCGCCCTGGAACGGTCTGCTGCTCGGCGCCAACACCACCTTCAGCCGCTCCGATGCCGAGATCGAAGGCTTTGACGCCGCCAGTGGTATCAACCGCAAGCGCAGCATCGATTTGCCCAACCAATCGGACACCGTCGGCAACCTGATGCTTGGCTGGGAAGACGACAAGCTGAGCCTGCGTCTGTCGGCCAACTACAAATCCGATTACCTCTTTGAGTTGGCCTCGATCAACGACAAGACCCACGACCTGCACGTCGACGCCCAGACCTTCGTCGATTTCAGCGCGCGGTATTCGCTGACCAAAAATCTGCAAGTCAGCTTCGAGGCGCAGAACCTCACCGACGAGCCGTACTTCGTCTACACCGGCAACCGTTCCTACAACGGCCAATACGAAGAATACGGCCCGACCTACAAGCTCGGCCTGACCTTTACCCACTTCTAAGCCCCGGGGCGGCAGCCCGGTGTTGCCGCCGTGATGGATGCACGACAAGGACTTTGCCTGTTCATGAGTATTTCGTGGTTACCCAAACACGGTCTGCTGACCACCCTGATCAGCTTGACCATCGGCCAGGCCATGGCGGCCGCGCCGAACCTGAGCCTCTCACCCTGGGCACCGAATCTGGCAGTCGACGCGGTGGCGTTTTTGCCCGCCGACTTCGGCACCGAACGCCTGGCCGCCAGCGAGCGTGACGGCTTGCTGCTGCTCGACACGCAAGGCAAAGAGCTGGCACGCCTGAAAGGTTCGTTCAGTAGCCTCGACAGCCGCGCCGCCGGCCAACATGTCTTGGTGGCCAGCCTCGACAACGCTCGACAACAAGCGTTGCTGGTCAGCCTCGATCCGGCCAAGCGCAGTTGGGGGCAACCGGTGTATCTGCCGACGCGGGATTACCCGGTGAACGGCCTGTGCCTGTACCGCGACGAAGCCAGCAATCTGTTCCTGTTTCTGGTGGGCGAGGAGGGCAAGGGTGAGCAATGGCTGGTGGGCAACGGCGTCACTTTGAACCCACAACCGCAACGGGTGCGCGGTCTGCCGCTACCGCCATCGGCACAGTTCTGCCAGGTCGACGATGGCGCCAATCAATTGGTGGTCAATGAGGAGAACGTCGGTTGGTGGGCCTACCCGGCGCATGCCGAAGCTGATGTAACGCGCACACCGGTGGCCATGCGCGAACCGTTCGGCGAGATCAAACAAGCCGCAGGTGCGATGGCCCTGGTGCCGGGTGGCATCGTCGCACTCGATCCGAAAGCTGCACAACTGCATCTCTATCAGCAGCAGGGCGAACGCTGGACGGCTCAGGCCACCTTGGCGTTGCCAGGCTTGAACGAGCCGGAAAACCTCGCCCTGCGCCCGACGGCTAAAGGCTTGCAAGTACTGCTGCGCGACGATGACGACGGCCTTCTGTATCAGGGCGAACTCGCCTGGCAAGCTACGCCGGTGCCCTTGGCGCCGGTGTTGGCGAACGTAAAAGCAATCAGCCAAAGCGACCCGGTAGGGCGCCAGGGCGATGCCGCGGATGATCCGGCGATCTGGATTCATCCGCAGCAAGCAGCCCTGAGTCGGGTGCTGGGCACCAATAAAAAGCAGGGGCTGATGGCGTACGACCTGCAAGGCAAGCTGCTACAGGAGTTGCCGGTGGGGCGGCTGAACAACGTCGATATACGGCCGAATTTCAAGCTCGGTCAGCAGACCGTCGACCTCGCGGTGGCGAGCAATCGCGATTACAACAGCCTCAGCCTGTTCAGCATCGACCGCACCAGCGGTGAGTTGCGCGAAGCCGGTGAGATTCCCACGCCGCTCAAGGACATCTACGGCCTCTGCCTGTTTCAACCGGCCAGCGGCGAAATCTACGCGATCGCTAACGGCAAGGACGGCACCTTCCTGCAATACCGCTTGAGCGCGCCGAACGGCAATGTACAGGGCGAGCTGGTGCGCCAGTTCAAGGTCAACAGCCAGCCCGAAGGCTGTGTTGCCGACGACCAGCACCAGCGCCTGTTTCTCGGTGAAGAGGACGTCGGCGTCTGGGCGGTGGACGCCCGCGCCGATCAACCGGCGACGCTCAGCAGCGTGATCAAAGTCGGTGCGCAGTTGCAGGCGGATGTGGAAGGGCTGGCGCTCTATCAAAGCGCGGCGCAGGACTATTTAGTGATCTCCAGCCAGGGCAACGACAGCTATGTGGTGCTCGATGCTGAACCGCCGTTCGCGTCTCGCGGCGCATTCCGCGTCGGGCTGAACGCGGCGGCGGGGATCGACGGTGCTTCGGAAACCGATGGCCTGGAAGTCACCTCGGCCAACCTCGGCGGTCCCTGGAGCCACGGCATGCTGGTGGTGCAGGACGGCCGCAAACGCATGCCCGAGCAAACCCAGAACTTCAAATTCGTGCCCTGGGCCGAGGTCACCAAAGCGTTGAAATTGCCCTGACCCGGCCAGTCATCAACCTGTCATCACTATTTCATCGAATAGCTCAACGGCCGTCGCGCATCGACAGCCCGAGAGCGCCAGACAAGGAGTTTCACCATGCAAGCGACACTGGAACACATGACCATCTGGGGCCTGATCAGTGATGCCAGCCTGCTGGTCAAAGCCGTCATGCTCATCCTGTTGTTGGCGTCGGTGCTCAGCTGGTACCTGATCATCCAGCGCAGCGGCGTGCTGCAACGTCGCGAGCGGCAGCTGAACAACTTCATGCAGCGCTTTCGCAGCACTGCGGACCTGTTGCCGCTGTACCGCGAAACTGCACAGAGCGCTGACAGCGAAGCCGGTGTCGAGCCGATTTTCCACGCCGGGTTTCAGGAATTCAGCCACCTCAAACAGCACTCGGGCAATGCGGCCGACGTGGTGCTCGAAGGTGTTGAACGGGCGTTGTACGTGGCCATCAGCGAGCAAGAAGTCCGCCTGGAGAAGGGCTTGCAGTTCCTCGCCACGGTCGGTTCCGTCAGCCCCTATATCGGCCTGTTCGGCACGGTGTGGGGGATCATGAATTCCTTCCTCGGCCTGTCCCAGGTGCAGCAGGCGACGCTGTCCACCGTGGCCCCGGGCATCGCCGAAGCGCTGATCGCCACGGCCATCGGCCTGTTTGCCGCCATCCCGGCAGTGATCGCCTACAACCGCTTTTCGGCGCGCAGCCAGACCCTGCTGACTCGCTACTACGCCTTCGGCAATGAATTGCAGGTGCGCTTGCATCGCACCTTGCATGGCACGCCGATGAACCTGGCCGTCGCAGCCTGAGAGGAGAATACAGATGCTCGTCAGACCGCAACGCAAGCACGGGCCCAAGGCCGAAATGAACGTGGTGCCGTACATCGACGTGATGCTGGTGCTGCTGGTGATTTTCATGGTCACCGCGCCGATGCTGACCCAGGGCGTGAAGATCGAACTGCCCAAAGTCGCCAGTGAAGCGTTGGCCACCGATACTCGCCAGCAAATCCTTACCCTGTCGGTGAAGGCCGAGGGTGGTTATTACTGGAACCTCGGCGGTGAACTGGATACGCAGCACCAGACTGACAGTGCGGTGGCGCTCGACGAGATGCGCGCCAAGGTCGCGCAGATTGTTGCCGAACGCCGTGACACTCAGGTTTACATTCGCGCCGACAAGGACGCCGGTTACGGCAGTGTGGTCGCAGCCATGGCGGCGTTGCAGCAGGGCGGTGTGAGCAACCTCGGGCTGGTGACCGAGGCCCCGCAATGACGGCGATGATCATGCCCAGTCCATCCATGACATTGCGGGATGCTGCCCGCAACGGGTTCTGGAAAAACAGTCTGGCGGCGAGCCTGGCGGTAGCGCTGCATGCCATTGTGCTGGCGTTGTTGGTGCACGGCTGGTCCCTGGAGAAACCACCGCTCGAACAGCCGGCGGTGTTGAGAACGCAACTGGTGATGCTGCCACCGGCGCCGAAGGCGACTGAACCGGTAGCGGCGCCGACGCCGCTACCGGAGCCAGTGGCCGAGGCGCTCATCCAGCCCGTCAAACCTGCGATCGATCCGCAGATCCAGGCGCAAAAACTTGAACAGGCCGTTCTTGCGCGCAAACGCGTCGAAGACAAAAAACGCGAACTTCAGGCCGAGCAACAACGCCAGCGTCAGGAGACAGAAAAACGCACTCATGACCTCGAGCAGCAACGCCAGGCCCAAGAGCAGGCCCAAGAGCAGGCACAACGCGCCGAACAATCGCGCCTGGCCGCCGAACGCGCGCGTCAGCAGGCCACCCAAGTAGCTGCCGACAGCCGCCAATACCTGCCCCTCAGCAAGGACGCGCCGGACTATCCGCAACGGGCGCTGGATAAAAACATCGAAGGCGATTGCACCGTGGAATACACCGTCAATCCCCAAGGCAAAATCGAAAACCCCAAGGTGCTGGACGGCTGCCATCCGTTGTTCATGCGTCCGTCGCTGGCCGCCGCCAACACCTTTCGTTACCAGCCGAGAATCGTCGACGGCCACGCGGTGGCAGTGCCGGCCGTGCGCAATACCTTTCACTACCGGATCAAGTGAGCGGCACCCCTAGTGGATAGGCGTGCGGCTATGCGGTCGTGAGATAGACTGATCAGCGGGCATCGGACGGTGGGGGTGACAGGTGGCGCGCTTCAGATGGACTCGCTGATCACGGCGGCGGCCCGTGCGCTTGCGGCGGGTGATCCCCTCGGCGCGCTGAACCGCATCGCCTTGCGCGACGATGCGCCTGCGCTCGCGCTTCGCGGCATCGCGATGGCGCAGTTGGGCGACCTTGTGCGCGCGAAGGCGCTGGTGCGCAGCGCCGCACGTGCTTTCGGGCCGAAAGAGGCGTTGGCCCGGGCGCGATGTGTCGTCGCCGAGGCCGAAATCGCGCTCGCCTCGCGGGATCTGAACTGGCCAACCAAGGCACTCGACGCCGCGCGGGCAACGCTTCAGGCGCATGGCGACTGGGTCAACGCCGCCCATGCGCGGTACCTCGAGATCCGCCGCTTGCTGCTGATCGGGCACCTCGACGAGGCCGAACACCGGCTCGCCGAGCTTGATCCGACGCCGTTACCGCCCGCATCGAGGGCAGCCTACGAACTGGTCGTGGCGGGCATCGCGATGCGCCGCCTGCAAACAAAAGCGGCGCGCGCTGCACTTGAACGAGCCGAGCTTGCCGCACAACACGCCGCTATTCCCGCGTTGACGGCAGAGGTCGAAAGCGCCGCCCGCATCCTCGATACACCGGCGGCGCGACTGATTGTCGGTGGCCAGGAACGGCCGCTGCTGCTCGATGAAATTGAAACGTTATTGACATCCCCCACACTGGTCGTCGACGCCTGCCGGTATGTCGTGCGCGACGCAGGCTCGGCGGTTTCACTCGCCCGGCGGCCGGTGCTATTCGCGCTCGCCCGGGCGTTGGGCGAAGCGTGGCCCGCTGACGTGCCGAGGGAGACGCTGATTGCGCGAGCCTTTCGGATGAAGTTCGCGGATGACTCCCATCGCGCGCGGTTACGCGTCGAACTCGGGCGGTTGCGCGCGGCGTTGCACCTGATCGCCGATGTCGTCGCGACCCCGCGAGGGTTTGCGCTGGTGCCGCACGATGCGCGTGACGTCGTGGTGCTGGCGCGACCTGTCGAAGAGCAGCATGCGACGCTGCTCGCCTTCCTCGCCGACGGCGAATCGTGGTCGAGTTCGGCCCTGGCGTTGGCGCTTGGCGCCAGTCAGCGCACCGTGCAACGAGCCCTCGACACGCTGGCGGCTGTCGGCAAGGTGCAGTCATTCGGTCATGGCCGCGCCCGGCGCTGGATGACCCCGCCGGTTCCGGGATTCGCGACGGTATTGTTACTCACAGGGTTGCTGCCGAGTGACTAGCATCGACTTCACCAGCCCAGTGAAAGAGGAGCAAAACATGAAACATTCAGCAGCCGAAATCATCCGCGAATACGGGCCTTTTCCAGGCGTCGACAGCGTGCATGGCGTCACCCATGACGGCCAGCAGGTCTGGTTTGCCTCCGGCGACAAACTCAACGCCCTCGATCCTGCGAGCGGCAAGACGCTGCGCTCGATCGATGTCGCCGCCCATGCCGGGACAGCCTTCGACGGTCAGCACCTGTTTCAGATCGCCGAGGATCGCATCCAGAAAATCGACCCACAGACCGGCCGTGTGCTCTCCACCATCCCCGCGCCCGGCGGCGGTGGGGACTCGGGGCTCGCCTGGGCCGAAGGGACGCTTTGGGTGGGTGAGTATCGCGAGCGCAAGATTCATCAGGTCGATCCCCAGACCGGGGCAGTGCTGCGCACGCTCGAATCCAACCGCTTCGTCACCGGTGTGACCTGGGTCGAGGGCGATCTGTGGCACGGAACGTGGGAGGGGGACGAGAGCGAGTTGCGGCGAGTCGATCCGGCAACGGGCGAGGTGCTGGAGAGCGTCCAGATGCCGGCTGGCGTCGGCGTGTCGGGACTTGAGTTCGATGGTCACGACCGGTTTTTCTGTGGCGGCGGCAACAGCGGGAAGGTGAGGGCAGTGCGCCGTCCTGAATAAGCCTTTGCGGCGCAAGTCTCGGGTCGTACCGCGGTGCGCGAATGGAACTAATCTACAGTGGCCGAGCGAGACCTTTTGAGGGGCTCAAGCCATGCAACCTATTGAACATCCGCGATACGACCTGGCGCTGTTGATTGCATTTCTTCTCATCGTCGCAGCGCTGGGGATTTCACCCCATAGTCGAGTGGATTGGGTCCTGGAAAATCTGCTGGCCCTGCTGCTGGTGATGGTCCTGGTGGGCGTCTCCCGACGGTTCCGTCTGTCTGCCGTTTCCATCACTCTGGTATTCGTATTTCTCTGTATCCATGAACTGGGCTCGCACTACACCTATGCGCTGGTGCCCTACGACCGCTGGTGCTCAGCCTTGACCGGGGTCAGTCTGAACAAAACCCTTGGGTTGGAACGCAATCATTACGATCGACTGGTCCATCTGACGTATGGACTCTTGATGGTGTATCCGATTCGGGAAGTGCTTGTGCGAATCACGCCGCTACGGGGGGGCTGGGTCGGGTTTATCGCGCTGAATATCATTCTGTCGACCTCAGCTGTCTATGAAATCGTGGAATGGATAGGTGGGCAGTTCCTGGGAAAAGACACGGCGAAGGCATTTGTCGCTGCACAAAATGACCCATGGGACTCTCAGGCCGACATGGCACTGGCAGTGGCAGGTGCGTTCTTCACGTTATTGGTTGTCTGGTTCCGGCGACGGTTGTTTCATCAAAACACTCAATTAAATGCCCTCGAAAAAAATTCATAAAATTTATAGAGTGTTCTAATTGAATGATGTCGATAAGCCGCTAATGTAAAGTTGATGTAACACTTGGGGTATCCGCGCAGTAGTTGTTTTCCGACGAGTTACGTTGAACTTATTTGATTCTGGATAGTATCAATATTATTGCAATGCGCCTGCAATTTGGCAGGTGTTTTTATCTGATAACAAGACGCATTAAGGCACGGTTGAATTTCGCTGTATATTCATACAAATGGCCTTTTTGTTTGGCTTTTTATAGTCGTAATGTATTGAAATTAAATGATATTATTTTGGTTATTTGCTTAGTGTTTTATGCCATGGATAATGGCGAGTTATCCTGTTTGGTGGCAATATTTTGGCAGTGGTAGTGTCAAAAAATAACTTTATAATTAGTCGGGCATTTTTCTGGCGGGGTGCTAGTGTTGGTAGTCTTGTGTTGGATCACACTTGGCTCGCTTCTTAGGGGGGAGTGCATTATGTCGACTCCAAATCCTCGTATTGCGGTTCTTGGTAATAGAGTTGCCAGTTCTAACATTCCTGAACTCGAACACTTTTCGGATCTAAGCAGCTTATTGGCTGCGCCTGTATTTGATGTTCTGTTGCTTGATATGCCCGCGGCTTATGCCGGGCGAGTTCTGCGCAAATTGCGCTCAACTACGGCCTATCGCTATCAGCTCGTTTACTGCTGTCGGGATCAGGATGGCTGGTGTGAAGCGCTGGGCGATGGCCCATGCCCGGCCGAAACAAGCGAAATAAAAACACTGTGGGATATTTGGCGAGGGCGCTTCAACCTGTTCCGGCAGGGGTCTGCGCCCGAACGGTTTGAAGGTCGGGTGCTGTCGTGGCTGTGGTTACGCGCCGACGCCCATGTGTTTGCTCTGCGCGACCCCGAAGTCCCCCAACATTATCGCTATCCGCTGCTCGAAGCACTGGCAGATGCCGAGCAGGTCAACCCGTTTGTCTGGCTCAGTCTGATGGTGCAGCACGACTGGCTGGAAGAGGGCGTGCTGGTCGATCGGGTACGTCTGTGTTCGGACTGTGGTTCGGGGCGCCTCAATTACATTGATGTGTGCGCCGAATGCCAGGCGATGGACATTTCACGGCAACCTTCATTGCACTGTTTCACCTGTGGTCACGTGGGTCATCAGGAGTCGTTTCTCAAGGATGGCCTGTTGCTCTGCCCCAACTGCCTGAACCGTTTGCGGCACATTGGCAGTGACTACGATCGCCCTTTGGAAAACTACCGCTGCCGCTCATGCCAGGCGTTTTTTGTCGACGCCGATGTGCAGGCGCGCTGCCTGGATTGCGGCTTGTCACACGCGCCCGACAAGTTGCGCATACGTGAAGTTCGAGACTTTCATCTGACGGAAGCGGGGCGCTTCCGTTGTCGCCAGGATTTCAACGATCGATCGATCAACCATTTCGGTCGCCTCAATTTGTTGGGCGGCAAGGATTTCTACGAGCTTTTGACCTGGCAGCTCCAAGTGGTGCGTCGTTACCAGCAGCCGGCGTTCTCGTTGATCGGCCTGCGCTTCGTCAATCTGGCCGGTACGCTGGCGCGTCTTGGCGAGCACCGCGGGCATGCCTTTATCGATAGCCTGACGGATCGGCTGAAAGAATCCGTCAGGGAAACCGATCGCTGCTCGCGAAGCACCGAAGAGTTCTTCTGGATCATGCTGCCGCACACGGATGGCAAAGGGCTGGAGTTCGTCACCCAGCGCTTGAGCCGGGTCGCCGAATTGTTTTCCGCGCCGGAGGTCAGTGACATTTCCCTGCGCGTCGTCAGTTTCACGGCCCCCGGAGATTTGCTCGAGAAAGAAGACGGTGAGCTGTTGCTGGCCCGTCTTGCCAGTGAGTTGATTTAAGCCATGAGCCCGTTGATGGAGCAACTCTACAGCATGCTTAGCGCAATCATGGGGACGGACGGTTTGAGCCGGTTGTTCTACATGCTCTTTCCGTTGTTTCTGGTGTTTGAGTTGCCGCTGACGATCATGGTGCTGCTCGGCGTATTGCGCTGGTTTACCCGTCGGCGCAGCAGCGTGCCGAAGACCAGCCTCTATCGGCCCAAGGTCTCTTGCATCATCACCTGCTACAGCGAAGGGATGGATGTCCAGACCACGCTGTTAAGCCTGTGCGAGCAGACCTACCCCGGCCACATCGAGATGATTCCGGTGGTGGACGGCGCCACGATCAATCAACCGACGCTCAGCGCCGTTCGCAGTTTTTACGTGGACCCGCTGTTGTACCCCCGGCGCCATTTGCGCCCGATCGCCAAATGGCAGAGGGGCGGACGGGTGTCATCATTGAACGCCGGTTTGTCCCATGCCAGCGGCGACATCGTCATGGCGCTCGACGGTGATACGTCCTTCGACAACAACATGGTCAGTGCCATCGTGCGCAATTTCGAAGACCCCTCGGTGCCTGCAGTCGCTGGCAGCCTGCGGGTGCGCAATGTCTGGGGCTCCTGGGTCACGGCGATGCAGGCGCTTGAATACGTGTTGTCGATTCACATGTCGAAAATCGGCCTGGCCGAATGGAACCTGGTGAATAACGTCTCGGGTGCCTTCGGCGCTTTCCGCCGCAGTTTCCTGGTGAAAATCGGTGGCTGGAACACCCATACCGCGGAAGATCTGGACCTGACGCTGCGCATCAAAAGTTACTTCAAGCGACATGACTTGAGAATTCCCTTCGAGCCGGAAGCCATCGGGCATACCGATGCACCCGCGACGCTCAGGCAGTTTCTGATGCAGCGTTTGCGCTGGGACGGCGACCTGTTTTTTCTGTACGTCAGAAAGCACAACCACAACATCAACCCGGATTTACTGGGCTGGCCAACCTTCCTGATGATCCTGCTCAGTGGCTTCTTTTTCCAGTTGGTGCTGCCGTTCATCATCTTCATCTACACCTTGCTGGCGCTGTTCATTCTGCCGGGCAAGACGCTATTGTTTCTGTTTGCGCTGATCTACCTGCTGTACCTGTTAATCACCATGCTGCTGTTTGGCGCCATGTTGTCGATGGTGTCCGACCGACCTCGACAGGACGTGACCCTGGGGTTGTTGGTGCCTGTCTTCCCTCTGTTCATGCTACTCATTCGGTGCTGGAGCGCAGTGGCCATGCTCAACGAGATGTTTCGTCGAGGCCATGAAGAAACCTCTATGGCGCCGTGGTGGGTTCTTAAACGAGCCACGAGGTTTTGATATGCGATTCGTACTTCTAGCCTTGACACTGTCGCTGCCCCCTGCGGCGCTCGTTGCACAACCGCTGCCCCTTCAGGATTTGATCGACAAGCAGCAATCGGACCCCATGTTTCGCACCGGCGAGGCCGACCTGCGGCAACCGCGTTTCTTGCTGGCGTCCACATCAGCGGCAGCGCCGAAAGCAGGGGCAGAGGCGGGGACGAGTTCGGGCAAATGGTCCCAGGCCAGTTATGTCTGGGACAGCGAAGCGTTGCTCGATCCCGATCGGCGCGAGGCGGAGCTTCAGGCGCTGCGCAAGGCCGGGATGGACAAGATCTACCTCGGCCTCAAGGCTGCACAGGTCAATGACTTGGTCACGACTCGCCGACGGCTGGAGCAATTGCTTCAGGACGCGGCCCGAGAAGATCTGCAAGTGAGTCTGTTGCTCGGCGATTCGAGCTGGATCGAGCCGACGGACCGTCACCAGCTCAGCGATTTATTGAAGAAGTTGAAGGGGCTTGCATTCAGCAGCCTGCATCTGGACCTCGAGGTCGAACAACTGGGCATGCCCGTCCCCGATCAGCGCCTGAAAAACTGGCTCGATACCTTGCGCATGGCGTCCAGCGAGAGCCCATGGCCGGTGGAAATATCCAGCCATCATCGCTGGTTCGCTGAACCGAAACCCGGGCAAACCTGTGTGCCGTGTGCGCTTCCCGACGCTGGTGTGCGTCAGGTCAGCCTGATGATCTACACCCGCAACCCGAAAAACAGCGCACGCATGACGGAGCAGATCGCCCAGCGCTGGCCGGCTCTGCAATTTCGTTTGGCACAAAGCACAGAACCCGAATTGCCAGCCACGGAAAGCTGGGCGGGTGCATCGACTGACCAGTTGAAACACCAGGCCAGCGCCTGGCGCGAACAATTGCAACCGCGGGGGGTTGCCGGTATCGACTGGCAGGCCTGGCGAGACTTCCCCAAACGGTGAGCCGTCATGAAAATTCGTTTCGATAGTCGCAAAGAATTGAACCCCACCCAGGAACAGGGCTTGAGCGTGCTGTACGCACCGAGCAAGCGCATGGCCTTTCGCGCGCGCTGGTATTTGATTCTGTTGCTGGTCGCCAGCCCCTTGATCTGGCTCGGTGGCAAGCTGGCATACAGCATGCTGATGATCGACGCACCGGCGCAATTGCGTCTGCCGATTTACGAGGTGCGCGCGCGCGATGCCGGCCGGGTCGATCAGCTGTTTGCAAAGGCGGGTGAGCAAGTCCAGGCCGATCAAATGCTGGTCACTCTGGACAACCCGGAATGGCGGGCCCGGCTGGCGCAACTGGCTGCCATGCCAACCAAGGCAACGGGCACAGGCACAGGCACTGCCCAATTGGGCGGCCGCGAGCGTCAATTGCTCAAGACCCGAATCGGCAGGGCGGAACAAAAGATCAAGGAATTGGAGTACCTGGCTGACCGAGGCGCGGCGGCTCGCGGCGAGGTGCTGGCAGCGCAGTCGGAGCTCGACGGGTTTCGAGCGGACTTGTTGGCGTTTGAACGCCGCGAGCAACTGGCGCGTCAGCCCACCCAAAGCGTTGAGCGCGAGATCATTCAGCAGAACGCCGAGCAGCAGTGGTTGAAGACGCGTCTCGCCGCATTGTCGATCAAGGCCGGACAGAGCGGCCGGATCGCGGAAGTGCTGGTGACTCCGGGCGAGAACGTCGGCGCCGGCACGCTGTTGATGCGCCTGGAGCGGCTGGAGGACCCGCTGCTATGGATTTATCTGGAACCGCTCAATATCAGTTACGCCGCGATCGGTCAGCCGTTGCGCGTGCGCATGCCGGATGGCCAGTGGCTGGCGGCGCATGTGGTTCAGGCGGTAGACAGCGCCGGGCGCACGCCGACGGTGCTGCGCGGCCCGTTTGCCGCCAGTGAAATGGGTTTGCAGGTCGCAGCCCGGTTCGATGACCCGCTGCCGTCGCGTTGGCGAATCGATCAACTGCCCTTGAATGTTCGCTTCCCCACGGACTGGCAAGAGATGTTCAGCGCCGGTCGGGAACTCATGGAAAGAGTCGAGGAGTTCGTCGCGATGGATCGACCTACAACCACTACTCCAGAGTGAATTTGCCATGTCTGCTGATCGAATTCTTGTGACGGGTGGCGCGGGCTTCATTGGTTCGCACCTGGTCGAAGCCTTGCTTGAAAACGGCTATGGCGTTCGGGTGCTGGATGATCTTTCAACCGGCAAACTGGCGAATCTGCCAGTGGACCGTGCGCATTTGAGCCTGATAGTCGGGGATGTCGCGGATGCGCCGACAGTGGAGCGCGCCCTGAAAGATTGCAGCGCGGTGGTGCATCTGGCCGCGGTCGCCTCGGTTCAGGCGTCGGTCGAAGACCCGGTCGCCACTCACCAAAGCAACTTCATCGGGACGCTGAATATCTGCGAAGCCATGCGCCAGGCCGGCCTGAGAAGGGTGGTGTTCGCCTCCAGCGCCGCCATCTATGGCAATAACGGCGAGGGCACGGCCATCACCGAAGACACGCCCAAGGCTCCGTTGACGCCCTATGCCGCGGACAAACTGGCCAGTGAGCATTTCTTTGATTTTTACCGCCGCCAACATGGTCTGGAACCAGTGATCCTGCGCTTCTTCAACATTTACGGACCGCGCCAGGACCCGTCATCGCCTTACTCTGGGGTCATCAGTATCTTCAGTGAAAGAGCCCAGAAACACCTGCCCGTCACGGTGTACGGGGACGGTGAACAGACCCGGGATTTCGTTTATGTGGAGGACCTTGTAAAGGTACTGGTACAGGCGGTGAAAGAATCGGAGCCGAGCGGCGAACCGGTCAATGTCGGTTTCAACCGCTCCACCAGCATCAACGAGCTCGCGGCCACGTTGAGCACGCTGCTGGGTCGGCCTCTGGCGTTGAACTACGCTGCACCGCGCTCCGGTGACATCCGCCATTCCCGGGCCGATAACCAGCGTTTGCTTGAACGTTTTCGGTTCACCGAGCCGACTTGTTTTGCCGATGGTTTGGGCCAGTTGCTCAGAAGTCTGGAGGGCGGTGACCGGTGAGCTCCGGGGCGTATAACCGGATGGAACTGTTGCAGCAGGCGCACCGTCAATCGAGGATAAGGCCGCCGGACCTCAGACGCCGAGATGCAGGAGGCCATTATCCTTCGACCCCATGACGGAGGGCCTCTCCATGAGGATCGCTCAGATTGCGCCGCTTACCGAACGTTGTCCGCCCCGTTTGTACGGTGGCACTGAGCGGATTGTGTCTTACCTGACCGAAGAGTTGGTACGACAGGGACACGATGTCACGCTCTTCGCCAGCGGCGATTCGCAAACCTCGGCACGCCTGGAACCAGGTGCGCCCCAGGCCCTGCGGTTCGATCCACGCATCAAGGACGGGGCGCCTCATCACATTCTGATGCTCGATCAAGTCCTGCGACAGGCGGATCAATTCGACGTGATGCATTTTCATGTCGATATTTTCCATTTTCCTTTGATTCGACACTTGGCCGGGCGCAGCGTGACCACGCTTCACGGGCGTCTGGACATTGCGGACTACCAATCCTTTTACCCTCACTTTCCCGAGGTGCCGCTGGTCTCGGTGTCCAAGGCGCAACGCACCCCGGTGAAGGGTGACGTCAATTGGGTGGGCAATGTCTATCACGGCATTCCAAGTGATCTGCTGGCCTTCAACCCTGAACCGAGCGGCGACTATCTGGTGTTTCTGGGGCGTATCTCTCCCGAAAAACGCCCGGACCGCGCCATCGAAATTGCCTTGAAGGCGGGGCTGTCATTGAAGATCGCGGCTAAGGTCGACAGGGCTGATCAGGTGTATTGGGAAGAAGTCATCGCACCGATGATCGCCGCCCATCCGAATGTCGAATTTCTCGGCGAGATCGATGAATCGCAAAAGGCCGACTTGCTGGGCAATGCTCGCGCCTTGATCTTTCCCATCGACTGGCCCGAGCCGTTCGGTCTGGTCATGATCGAAGCCATGGCTTGCGGCACGCCGGTGATTGCGTTTGGTCAGGGCTCGGTGCCGGAAGTGATCGACGAGGGCGTGTCCGGTTACATCGTCGATGGCGTCGCAGGGGCGGTAGCGGCGGTGCAGCGGTTGGCAGAGCTGGATCGGCGCAGGGTGCGGGCCAGGTTCGACGAACGGTTCACGGTCGAGCGCATGACCAATCACTATCTGGAGTTATATCGCCATCTGACGGCGGGCAACACCTATGGCCATCCCTCCACGCCCTTCGATATTCCAGCCACCGCGTCGCTGCAAGAGCTGCGCTTGCGCAACCTGAAAAACAACGACACCTTCGCGGTGTTCGATCCCAATGGCGACGTGCTGTTTGCGGACGACAGCCCGCAAGGGATTTTCCATACCGACACCCGACACCTTTCCGGGCTCTACCTGACGCTTAACGGCGCGCGGCCGCTGTTGCTCAGTTCGACGCTGCGTGACGATAACGCGATGCTCACGTGCGACCTGACCAACCCGGATCTGTTCGACGCTCATGGTGAAAAAATCCTGCACCACGATTTGATCCATCTGCGCCGCTCACGATTCTTGTGGAATGGCTCCTGTTATGAACGGCTGACCCTGCGCAATTTCGACGATTCGCCCCAGCATCTGCAATTGAGAATTCAGTTCGCGGCCGACTTCAAAGACCTGTTCGAAGTTCGCGGCGCCCGGCGTCCGCAACGCGGCGAAGGGCACCGGGCAGAGATCACCGATGAAGAGGTGGTGCTTTCCTACACAGGTCTGGACCACAAACGGCGCATGACCCGCCTGCGTTTTGCCCCGGTGCCGGCCAGCCTGACCTGCGATTCGGCGTTGTTCGAGGTTCAGCTGGCGCCTGGGGAAAGCCAGTCGTTGTTCATGGACATCAACTGCGGTGTGCAGAACCCACCGTTTACGGTGCGCCACGGGTTCTTCATTTCATTGCGCGATTCCCGACGCGAGTTACGCACGTTCTCTTCGCGGGCGGCCTCTGTGGTGAGCTCCCACGATGTGTTCAACGAGGCGGTCAGCCGCAGCGTTTCCGACCTCTACATGCTCATGACCAAAACCCGCGAGGGGCTATATCCCTACGCTGGCATTCCATGGTTCAGCACCGTTTTCGGACGAGATGCGCTGATCACTGCATGGGAGATGCTGTGGTTCGATCCCGGTATCGCCAAAGGCGTGCTCGGGCATCTGGCCGCCAACCAGGCAACCATCGTTGACGCCCACGCCGATTCCGAGCCCGGTAAAATCCTGCACGAAATAAGACTGGGAGAAATGGCCGAATTGGGCGAGGTGCCGTTCCGACGCTACTACGGCAGTATCGATTCCACACCGCTGTTCGTCATGTTGGCCGCCGCGTACCTGGAGCGCACCAATGATTTGGGCACAGTGCGTCAGCTCTGGCCGAATATTGAGGCGGCGCTGACCTGGATCGAGGAGTACGGCGACCGCGATGGCGATGGTTTTGTCGAGTATGGCCGGCAGTCCGCTGAGGGGCTGATTAACCAGGGCTGGAAAGACAGCCACGATTCGGTTTTCCATGCCGATGGGCAATTGGCCGTGGGCCCGATTGCGATTGTCGAAGTTCAGGCCTATGTGTATGGCGCCTGGACGGGGGCCGCCAAAATCGCTCGTCGGCTGGGTGATCCGGAGCGGGCTCAGCGCCTGAAATACAAGGCTCAACGCTTGCGTGAAGAATTCGATTCCCGTTTCTTCGACGAAGAACTGGGCACTTATGTATTGGCCTTGGACGGCAACAAGAAACCCTGTCGAATCCGTACCTCCAATGCCGGTCATGCCCTGTTCGCCGGCATCGCTTATCCGGAGCGCGCGGCATCGGTCGTCAGCGCGCTGATGGACCGCTCATCCTTTTCCGGCTGGGGCGTGCGCACCGTGGCGTCTTCCCAGGCTCGCTATAACCCGATGAGTTATCACAACGGCTCCGTCTGGCCCCACGACAATGCGCTGATCGCCGCTGGTTTCGCCCGCTACGGTTACCGTCGGGACGCGGCGCGGATTTTCGAAGGCCTGTTCGCCGCGTCGACCTACATCGATCTGCGGCGCTTGCCCGAACTGTTTTGCGGCTTTGCCCGGCAACGCACCCAAGGGCCGACGTTCTATCCAGTCGCCTGCATGCCCCAGGCCTGGGCCGCTGCTGCGCCGTTGTCGATGATTCAGTCGTGCCTGGGGCTGAGCTTCAGGCCGAGGAAACTCAACATCCTGTTCGACGAACCGGTGCTCCCGGCATTTCTGGACACCATCGCCTTGCGGCGTTTGGCAGTGGGTGCTGAATGTGTGGACTTGATGCTCCGGCGTTCGGGGGAAAACGTCATGATCGAGGTTCTCAATCGCCAGGGCCCGGTGCGGATTTTGAGTACCAGTTAGCAAGAGGGGCGCGAGCGTGTCAGAACGTGAACGCTTGTCCCGATGAATGCTGAGCCATTTCAGTCTCCAGCAAATGCTCAACCAGCACATCGTTCAAAAAGCGGAACTGATCATTGAGCCCGACCACTTCGTTACTGAAGTGGTTGGCCGCTGCCGGCATCAGCAAGGCCTCGAAGTGCTCGTCGAACACCAGTGCGACTGCTTTGCGAGACACGACCTGTTGCGAATAGTAGTTGCTGCCGAACACCGGAAAACTGACGGCGAGGCTGATGAAATGGATCATGATTTCGGCTCCTCGGTTTGACCGATATCCAGCACCAAGCGGGAAAACAGGGTCAGGGTGACGGCCGTCAGGGCCAGGCAGGTCAGGAGATGGATCAACATGGTTTGCCCCTCCGGTGCGGGGTTGAAAATGGGGATGGGATTAATCCTGCACCTGACGGTTTTTTTGCGGAAGGCATTCGCGGCGATGGTGAATATTGACGTGAATGATGATGGCGATCTGCTGGTCTTGAGGGCCTATTCGCGAGCAAGCCCGCTCCCACATTGAATCACTGTCGGACACAAGATTTGTGTACGCATGAGATCCAATAATGAAATGGCTACCCCCGCCGCCCCCTGCGATCGCCCACTAAGCTTTCGCAGGGGGCTCACCGGAGACCGTTGCCATGAAAGTAGCTATTGCCGCCATCGATTTGGGAAAACACGCCTTTCACCTGCATGCGCAAGATGATCGAGGCCATGAGCTTTACCGCAAAAAGTTTACTCGCGTGGCGCTCATTCAACACTTGGCGAACCTTGAACCCTGCACCGTCGTGATGGAGGCCTGTGGCGGAGCCCACTTCATGGCGCAGGAGGTCGCCAAGCTGGGGCATACGCCCAAGCTCATTGCTCCTCACCTTGTGCGTCCTTACGTGAAAAGCAACAAGAACGACTTCGCTGATGCCGAGGCGATCTGCGAGGCGGCGACGCGTCCAACGATGCGCTTTGTGCACCCCAAAACCCAGGCTCAGCAAGAGCTGGCCATGCTCAATTCGACACGCGATTCGTTCATCAAGGACCGCACCGCGACCGTCAATCGGATTCACGCCGTTCTTCTGGAGGTGGGCGTCAGCCTGGCCCCAGGCTTCAAATCCATCAAAGAGCTGCCGGCGCTGCTGGAGGCGGGTTCATTTTCTGAGCGCACCAAAAAAATTCTGACGCTGCTGCATGCACACTTCAACTATCTGGATGAGCAGGTCAAGGCAATGGACAAGGACGTGGAATGCCAGGCCGCTGAAGATGATCTGGCGGCCCGTTTGATGACCATGCCGTGTGTCGGCCCGATCACCTCCAGCGTCCTGGCTGCCGAGTTGGGCGATGGCAAACAGTTCAAATGCGGCCGGGGCTATTCGGCCTCGATCGGGCTGGTGCCCAAACAACATTCCACGGGCGGCAAGACCGTACTGCTGGGCATCAGCAAGCGCGGCGATCGCAACCAGAGGCGCCTGCTTGTCCAGTGTGCCCGTGTTTACTTGATGCAGCTGGACCGCCAGAAAGGCTGGCTGGCGGACTGGGTCCGGCAGCTATTGGTCCACCATCACTCCAACCATGTGGTCTGCGCGCTGGCCAACAAGCTGGCGAGGATCGCCTGGGCGATTGCGGCCCACCACACTGAATTCGATGCAGGGCCAGCCGCGATGAACGCCTGACCCTGCTGTCACCCGAGCACCACCCACCTGGTTTTGCGATGCTGGATAACTGATGACGTGAACGGCTAACCGGCCTGACGACAACCCTGAGCTCCCACACGGCTGAAAGGCCGTTCGAATAATTAGGATCGTCGGGCATCGATTCTCATCGAGGCGCGGGGCCACAACCCCACTCAGACGCCGGATAGATGAAAGCAAGCCAAACACGCATCAAAAACAGTATTGCAGAAAAGGGGGTAACCATAGATGTGGGAGCGGGCTTGCTCGCGAAGGCGTCTTTGAGGGCACCATCCATTCACCTGACGGACGGACCCCGCCCCCGACCTATACTCAAATCAGCACGCTCTTTAGCGTCGAACACTCCGTTCGACGAAGTCTGTAGGACGCCGCGATCTTGAACCTGCGTTCGCTGATCGTCGCTGTGTTGGTGATATTGGCGGGATGCGCCACGCCCACGCGTGCCCCGGTAATCGTGGTGCCAGTAGTGGTATCCCAGAGCACCTGGCAGCAAGTAGACCGAGAGATTGTCGCCGCTTCACAGCAGGCCACCGAACAGGCCAGGGTCTACGCCCGCGGGTCCATGGAGCATTGGCGCACCCGGGTTTATCAGCAAACCGAAGAAGTCTTCATTCCGTGGTTCAGCAGCTACTGGACCCAGGAATGGCTGTCGATGAAAGTCAGCTGGTACACCATCAATGCCGGAGACGAGCAGGATGCGACGACCAAACGCCTAGCGGCCTATCTGCTGGAGCAATATCACCGGCGAGTACTGGAACCGGTGGCGGTGGAGATCGATCCCGACGCGGTCCTCGGCCAGGCGACAGAGTTTTATGTGCAACTGATGGGGCAGCAACTCGAAGTTATTTCCAAACGTCATGGCGTGCCAATGGCGCAGCTCAACGGTCGCGTTCAGAAAATCCCGGCTATTTCGCTGGGCCCGCCAAGCGCCCGTGACGCTTCGCTATATCAGGTGGTGCATGCCGAACTGAGCAAATTGCCGGCCTACCAGGCGCTGATCGAGAAGATCCACACCGCGGGCGGCGAGAAGGGCATTGCTTCGACGGATGCCGGCATGGCGCCAGTGGCCAAGCGTGCCAGCCGACGAATACAAGCCGAAATGGCCCCCCGAGGCGCGGCCAGTGCCGTGGCGGCAGTGGCGGGGAAGGCGGCCGGGGCGTTGATTTCCGTGGGGGTGGCGGGGGTGCGCGCGATTATTCAGGCCAACGATCGGCCTGACAGCGAGGCACTGATTCGCAGCAGTCTGGGCAATTCGTTCGACAAGGCATGGGTGAAGCTGGTGGATAACCCCGCAACCGGCGTCATGGCTGGAACGCTGTACATGGCCAGACAAATTGAGGGCAGCCTGGAGGAGACCGTCGAGCCGTCGGTCGGTCTGGATACAGGCACTGTCGATTTTAGCCACGCTGATTCGACTACCCAGCAGATCAACCCATAACCCGAGGAGAACGATCATGGCTTACGTTGATGGCTTCGTCGCGGCAGTACCCACCGCCAACCGTGAAAAATTCAAGCAACACGCGCAATCCGCTGCCGCAATCTTCAAGGAAAGCGGCGCACTCAGCCTCGCCGAATGCTGGGGAGACGACGTGCCCGATGGCAAATTGACCTCGTTTCCCATGGCAGTAAAACTCAAGGAAGACGAAACCGTGGTGTTTTCCTGGATTGTCTGGCCGGACAAGGCCACCCGTGACGCCGGGATGGCGAAACTCATGAGCGATCCGCGGATGCAACCCGACGTCAATCCAATGCCGTTTGACGGTCAGCGCATGATTTTTGGCGGTTTCGATATGATCGTGAAAGCCTGACGGGAACCGCAGGATCACTCTGGCGTCGGGGCGGTCCTGCAACTCTTGCGGTTACGAATCTCGCTGTCCGAGGGGCGCTCCTTGATGAACTCGAAACGCGGCTCGCCTTCGTTGTAGTGAACCAGCCAGCCCCATTCCAGCTCGGACTCATCCTGGCCGGGTTTTGGTGGCACGGCCCACCATGGCTCTTTGCTGATGATCTGACGCATGGCGCCCTCCCATTGATTCGGTTGCTTCAACTATAACGCGCATGCCGGCACGTGCCAGAAATGCACTTGCTGGTGTGGTATCCCTTTGTAAAATCAAAGGGTCCCCGAAGCCTTGAGGTGGCAAACATGAGCGATGAATCCCGTGAGCCGTTCAAACGGCTGTTCTTCGCCCTGAACTGCGCCCCCGAACAACGCCGGGCCATCGCCCAATGGCGCAACGCGCTGGAGCTCAATGTCGGGCGCCCGGTGCCGGCGGAAAACTTTCATTTGACGCTGCTGTTTCTCGGCACGGTGGGGATGGCGCAGATAGCGGGCGTCTGCGAGGCCGCCGCCAATGTCCAGATGCCCGGCATGCCCTTGACGGTTGTGCTTGATCGACTGGAAGTCTGGCGTCGCTCCGGGGTTTTGTTGCTGGCGTCCGAGCAGGCAGAACCGCAGTTGCTGCGGTTGGTGTATGCGCTGGAGCAGGCCATGTTGCCATTTGGCTTTGAAGACACCCGTCGGGAATTTCGCCCGCATTTAACCCTGATGCGCGACTACCGGTCACCAGTCCCCGAATCCGCTACGCCACCAGAATTTTTCCTGCGTGCTGACCGCTTCACCTTGTTCGAATCCCATAAAGGCCGGTACCGGGCGCTGGCCGAATGGCCACTGATTTCTACACAAAAAAAGGCGCCCGAGGGCGCCCGAAATTCACCTTAACCGAGGAAGCCAGGTGAAGCCGTTCTTCTTCAGAGGAGCGCAGCGGTGGTAAGGCGCTGCGTGAACGGAAAATGATTAAAACCTTGCCACTGATCGTTCCAGCACGGACTCCTGTGGGAGCGGGCTTGCTCGCGAAAGCGGTGGGTCAGTCACCAATGATGTTGAATGTGATGGCCCCTTCGCGAGCAAGCCCGCTCCCACATTTTGGTCCGTGGTGTCCGATTTTGAATCACTTACCGAGCTTCACCCGCGTCCAGCCCCGGGTCATCACCCGCTGAATACCGATCGGCATATCTGGAATGGCATACAGCGTCGCCATCACCGCTTGCGGCGGGTAGGAACCCGGGTCGCTTCGAATCGCTTCATCCACCAACGGCGTGGCCGCCGCATTGGCGTTGCTGTAACCGACGCTGTTGGTGACTTCGGCGATGATGTCCGGGCGCATCAGGAAGTTCATGAACAGGTAGGCGTTGTCGACGTTGGCCGCGTCCCGCGGGATGGCGACCATGTCGTAAAAGCTGCCGGCGCCTTCTTTCGGAATGCTGTATTCGATCTTCACCTTGTCGCCGGCTTCTTTGGCACGGGCCTTGGCTTGCAGCACGTCGCCGGAGTAACCGACGGCGACGCAGATGTTGCCATTGGCCAGGTCGGAGATGTACTTCGACGAATGGAAGTAAGCCACCGACGGCCGAATTTTCATGAACAGCGCTTCGGCTTCGGCGATCTGCGCCTTGTCCTGAGAATTCACCGGGTAGCCCAGATAGTGCAGGGCGGCCGGGAGCATTTCTGTCGGTGAATCAAGAAAGCTGATGCCGCAGGCTTTGAGCTTCGCAGCGTTTTCCGGTTTGAACAGCAAGTCCCAGGAGTTCACCGGCGCATCAGTGCCCAGCACTTCCTTGACCTTGGCCGGGTTGTAGCCGATGCCGATCGAACCCCACATGTACGGGAAAGCGTGGCCATTGTCAGGGTCGCTGGCGGAGGCGTTTTTCAGCAGCACCGGGTTGAGGTTTTTCCAGTTCGGCAGCTTCGATTTATCCAGCGGCTGATACACGCCGGCCTTGATCTGCTTGGCCAGGAAACTGTTGGACGGCACCACAATGTCGTAGCCGGATTTACCGGCCAGCAAGCGTGCCTCAAGGGTTTCGTTACTGTCGAACACATCGTAGGTCACGCGAATGCCGGTCTCGTCTTCGAACTTCTTGACGGTGTCCGGGGCGATGTAATCCGACCAGTTGTAGACGCGCAATACCTTGTCATTGGCCTGGGCACCGGTAGCCATTGCGCCCAATAAGGACAGTGTCAGCAGAGTCCTGCCAAACATTTTCATCGGTACAACTCCATTTTCTTTTTTATTCAAATACGCAAAGCAAAAGTGCAGTAAACACAAAACCTGTGGCGAGGGAGCTTTTTGTGGCGAGGGGGCTTGCCCCCGTTCGGCTGCGAAGCAGTCGTAAAACCAGCGAATTCGGTGTGCTTGATACACCTCGGTTGCAGGTTTGGGGGCCGCTTCGCGACCCAACGGGGGTAAACCCCCTCACCACAGGATGGTGTTCAGTAAACTGCACCGCAGCACTAAGCCGTCGCCTCAACTCGCTGGTTTTTCGGTTGCTGCCACGACTCGCTGGCGGTCTGGTCCATCGCTTCCTGGATCGCCCGTTTGCGCGTGGCTTCGGCCTTGCGGCTGAAATACCAGACCATGAACGTGACGATCGACACCGCCAGCAGAATCAGACTGGCCACGGCATTGATCTCAGGCTTCACGCCCAGACGCACCGCCGAGAACACTTCCATCGGCAACGTCGTCGAGCCCGGGCCGGAGACGAAACTCGCCAGCACCAAATCATCCAGCGACAAGGCAAACGACATCATGCCGCCCGCTGCCAGCGACGGCGCGATCATCGGGATGGTGATCAGAAAGAACACCTTGAACGGACGCGCACCCAAGTCCATGGCTGCTTCTTCAATCGACAGGTCCAGCTCACGTAAACGCGCCGATACAACCACCGCCACATACGCTGCACAGAACGTGGTGTGCGCGATCCAGATCGTGACAAGGCCACGTTCCTGCGGCCAGCCGATCAACTGCGCCATGGCCACGAACAGCAGCAACAGCGACAGACCGGTAATCACTTCCGGCATCACCAACGGCGCCGTCACCAGACCACCGAACAGCGTGCGACCCTTGAAACGCGTCACACGGGTGAGCACGAAAGCGGCGAGGGTGCCCAACGCCACGGCGGCAATCGCCGTGTAGCAGGCGATTTCCAGGGAGCGCACCACCGAGCCCATCAGTTGCGAGTTGTCGAGCAGGCCGACGTACCACTTCACCGACCAGCCGCCCCACACCGTCACCAGTTTCGAGGCGTTGAACGAGTAGATCACCAGAATCAGCATCGGCAGGTAGATAAACGACAGGCCGAAAATAAGCATGAACTTTGAAAATCCGAAGCGTTTCATCCCCGTCCCTCCATCTCTTTGGCCTGGCTGCGGTTGAACAGCAGAATCGGCACAATCAGGATCGCCAGCATCACCACCGCCAGGGCGGACGCCACCGGCCAGTCGCGGTTGTTGAAGAACTCTTGCCACAACACGCGGCCGATCATCAGGGTTTCCGGACCGCCCAACAGTTCCGGAATCACGAACTCACCGACCACCGGAATGAACACCAGCATGCAACCTGCGATGATCCCGTTCTTGGCCAGCGGCACAGTGATTTTCCAGAAGTTGTTGAAGTTGCTCGAGCCCAGGTCCGACGCCGCTTCCAGCAGGCTGTGATCGTGCTTCACCAGGTTGGCGTACAGCGGCAGCACCATGAACGGCAAGTAAGCGTAAACAACCCCAATGTAGACCGCCGTGTTGGTATTGAGGATCTCGATCGGCTGCGACGTCAGCCCGGTCCACATCAGGAACGCATTGAGCAAACCGTTGTTGCTGAGAATGCCCATCCACGCATAGACGCGGATCAGGATCGCAGTCCAGGTCGGCATCATGATCAACAGCAGCAGAACGTTCTGCGTTTCCTTGTTGGCCTTGGTGATTGCGTAGGCCATCGGGAAGCCGATCACCAGGCACATCAGCGTGCTTAAAAACGCGACCTTCAATGAGCCAAAGTAGGCCGAGATGTACAACTCATCTTCGGTCAGCAGCGAGTAGTTGCCGATGTTCAGCAGCAGCTGAAATTTCTGTTCGGCAAAGGTGTAAATCTCGGAGTAGGGAGGAATGGCCAGGGCTGCTTCCGAGAAGCTGATCTTCATCACCAGGAAGAACGGCAACAGGAAAAACAGGCACAACCACAGGAACGGAATGCCTATGACCAGTTTGCGGCCGCTGGGCACCAGGCGCAGGAACTGCTGATTGAAGGTTCTCATGAGCGCAGTACCACGCCGCTGTCGTCTTCCCACCACACGTAGACCTGATCGTCCCAGGTCGGGCGCGCGCCACGGCGTTCGGCGTTGGCCATGAACGACTGGACGATCTTGCCGCCGGGCAACTCCACGTAAAACACCGAGTGGCCGCCGAGGTAGGCGATGTCATGCACCTTGCCTTCGGACCAGTTGTAGCGGGTCTCGGGCTTGAGGGTGCTGACCAGCATTTTTTCCGGGCGGATGGCGTAGGTGATCGACTTGTCCTGCACCGAGGTACTCACGCCGTGGCCGACGTAGATCTTCTGTTGCAGGTCCGGGCTGTGGATGATCGCGTGACCTTCCAGATCCTCGACCACGGTGCCGTCGAAGGCGTTCACGTTGCCAATGAACTCACAGACCATGCGGTTGACCGGGGCTTCATAGATGTCGACCGGGCTGCCGATCTGGGCGATCCAGCCCAGATGCATGATGGCGATGCGTTCGGCCATGGTCATGGCTTCTTCCTGATCGTGGGTCACCATCACGCAGGTCACGCCGACCCGCTCGATGATTTCCACCAACTCCAGTTGCATCTGCGAGCGCAGCTTTTTATCCAGCGCGCCCATCGGTTCGTCGAGCAGCAACAGCTTCGGCCGCTTGGCCAGGGAACGCGCCAATGCCACACGCTGACGCTGGCCGCCAGACAACTGATGGGGTTTGCGTTTGGCGTATTGAGTCATGTGCACCAGCCGCAGCATTTCTTCGACACGGGCGTCGATTTCGCTGGCGGGCAAACGGTCCTGCTTGAGGCCGAAGGCGATGTTCTGCGCCACCGTCATGTGCGGGAACAGTGCGTAAGACTGGAACATCATGTTGATCGGCCGTTCGTACGGCGGCATGTCGGTGATGTCGACACCGTCGAGCAGAATCCGCCCTTCGGTCGGGCGTTCGAAGCCGGCGAGCATGCGCAGCAGCGTCGATTTACCCGAGCCGGAACCGCCGAGCAGGGCGAAGATTTCCCCTTGATGGATCTCCAGGGACACATCATCCACGGCGGTGGTTTCGTCGAATTTCTTGGTGACGCGGTCGACTTTCACCAACACCTTTTTCGGTGCCTGGTGACCTTCAAGAGCCTTCCTGTAGATGCTGGAGGCGTTTGCCATATGAAACTCCCAACAGGTTTCAGTCGTCGGGCCAACGCGGCCTGACTTAGTAGTTGATTGCAAGCCCAAGCCGTACGGTGCCAGTCAGCCAGAACGCGGCCCCCTTGTGGGAGCGGGCTTGCTCGCGAAGGCTGTGTATCAGGCAACATTGATGTCGACTGACACTCCCTCTTCGCGAGCAAGCCCGCTCCCACAAGGGGATTTGCATTTGAATCACTGGCCCATACCGATCGGGCTTATTCGGCACCGCCATCCTGGCTGCCTGGTCGTACTTGTTGTTATTGCGGTTCATCTATTACGTGAGCGACCGGCGCGCAAAGGCACGCCCGCCAGACTCACGGGGGCAGTTAAATCGTTGAATGCTTTTTGAAGTCAGTGCGTATTACGTAGCGCCGCCCGTTGCCGGCACGCGTCGCCAAACGCCTGGAAAATACTCAAATAGGGGGGATTCGAAAGCACCTGCCATTCCGGGTGCCATTGCACGCCGACGGCGAAGGCCTTGCTGTGCTCGACGGAGATCGCCTCGATCAAACCATCCGGCGCGACAGCTTCAGCGCGCAGGCCAGGAGCGAGCCGGTCGATGCCCTGGCTGTGAATCGAATTCACCTGGAACACCTGCGGCAAATCCAGCGCTTCGAACACGCCACCCCGCTGCACGTTGACCGCATGAGCAGGCGCGTATTGCACAGCCAGGTCCGGGTGATCCGCTTCGCGGTGATCGAGGTAGCCGGGCAGTTCATGCACCTTCTGATGCAGGCTGCCGCCGAACGCCACGTTCATTTCCTGAAAGCCCCGGCAGATGCCGAGCACCGGAACACCGGCGGCAATGGCTGCGCGCAATAAGGGCAGGGTAGTAGCGTCCCGTTGCGGATCGTGATCCGTACCGGGGGCACTGGCGGGGCCTTGATAGTGGAAGGGTTCCACATTCGATGGCGAGCCGGTCAGCAACAGACCGTCGAGCTGCGCGAGCAGGTCATCGATTTCGGTCAGATCGCCTAAGGAAGGAATGACCACGGGTAACCCCAAAGCCGCAACGCTGACAGCACGCAAATACTTGTCGCCGCTGACGTGGTAGGGGTGCAGGCCAATCTGTTTGATGCACGCAGTAACGCCGATCAATGGCTTGAATGCCATTTTTATCACCTCGAAGTTTCACACTTGAACGAGCTTTTCCGGAGCTTAGCCTTGTTGATTTTAATTAACAACTCTCATGTAAAAAATTCTAAACGCCGGGCATCTTATCTTCAGGAATTACGTGGCGTGCAAGACTGATCTGGCACTAGCGGCCCCAAAAAAGGCCAGAAAATAAAGGTTGAAAGGCCAAGTGTTCGCTATTGACTTCACTTTGCCTTTCGGATTGACTGGGTTCGTGAAAGGGTAGTGAACATAATAATTAACAGCTAATAGGTGCATCATGTCGGTCCCTCTGCGTGCCGTTCAACTCAACGAAGCAAACGCATTCCTTAAGAAATATCCTGAGGTTTTGTACGTCGACCTTCTGATTGCGGATATGAACGGTGTGGTGCGCGGCAAGCGCATCGAACGCACCAGTCTTCATAAGGTTTACGAAAAAGGCATTAACCTCCCGGCGTCACTGTTTGCCCTGGACATCAACGGTTCTACGGTGGAAAGCACCGGCCTGGGTCTGGACATCGGCGACTCGGATCGCATCTGCTTCCCCATCCCCAATACCCTCAGCATCGAACCCTGGCAGAAGCGCCCGACCGCGCAGCTGTTAATGACCATGCACGAACTCGAAGGCCAGCCGTTCTTTGCTGATCCGCGCGAAGTGTTGCGTCAGGTGGTGAGCAAGTTCGATGACATGGGCCTGACCATTTGCGCAGCCTTCGAACTGGAGTTCTATCTGATCGATCAGGACAACGTGAACGGTCGTCCGCAGTCGCCACGTTCGCCGGTGTCCGGCAAACGTCCACACTCGACTCAGGTGTACCTGATCGACGATCTGGACGAATACGTCGACTGCCTGCAAGACATCCTCGAAGGCGCGAAAGAGCAGGGCATTCCCGCTGACGCCATCGTCAAGGAAAGCGCCCCGGCGCAATTCGAAGTGAACCTGCACCACGTCTCCGACCCTATAAAGGCCTGCGACTACGCGGTGTTGCTCAAGCGTCTGGTGAAGAACATCGCCTACGACCACGAGATGGACACCACCTTCATGGCCAAGCCGTATCCGGGCCAGGCGGGCAATGGTTTGCACGTGCACATTTCGATTCTCGACAAAGAAGGCAACAACATCTTTGCCAGCGAGGATCCCGAGCAGAACGCCGCACTGCGTCACGCGATCGGCGGTGTGCTCGAGACCCTGCCGGCGCAGATGGCGTTCCTCTGCCCGAACGTCAACTCGTACCGCCGTTTCGGCGCGCAGTTCTATGTACCGAACTCGCCAAGCTGGGGCATCGACAACCGTACCGTGGCGGTGCGTGTGCCCACCGGTTCGGCGGATGCCGTGCGCATCGAACACCGAGTCGCCGGCGCCGATGCCAACCCGTACTTGCTGATGGCGTCGCTGCTGGCCGGTATTCACCACGGCCTGACCAACGAAATCGAACCGGGCGCCCCGGTCGAAGGCAACAGCTACGAGCAGAACGAGCAAAGCCTGCCGAACAACCTGCGCGATGCACTGCGCGAGCTGGACGACAGCGAAGTCATGGCGCGCTACATCGACCCGCTGTACATCGACGTGTTCGTGGCGTGCAAGGAAAGCGAACTGGCCGAGTTCGAAAACTCCATCTCCGATCTTGAGTACAACTGGTACTTGCACACGGTTTGATTGGCTAAAAACCGTCAATCAAGGATGAAAGGTGGGCGTACACAAATCATGTGTACACCGCCAACCCCTGTGGGAGCGGGCTTGCTCGCGAAAGCGGTGGGTCAGTCGCCATCAATGTTGAATGTGATGGCCCTCTTCGCGAGCAAGCCCGCTCCCACAGGGGATTGCGGTGTTCTGATACTTAACTGGTTGGCATCAATCCAACGATCAACTATTCCTCTGCGTAGAGTCACAACAATGACAAACACTCGCAGCGACTGGGAACAACGCTTCCAGTCCCTCACACTAGAAGGCCGCGCATTCATCGACGGCCAATACCGCCCGGCACTCAGCGGCGATACGTTCGAATGCATCAGCCCGGTCGACGGCCGCTTCCTGGCGAACATCGCCAGCACCGACGAAGCCGACGCCAATGCCGCCGTGCAGGTTGCACGCCGCACATTCGAATCCGGCATCTGGGCCAAACTGCCCCCCGCCGAGCGCAAGCGCGTCCTGATTCGTTTCGCCGATCTGATTCTGCAAAACCAGGAAGAACTGGCGCTGCTCGAAACCCTCGACATGGGCAAACCGATCAGCGATTCCATGAGCATCGACATCCCAGCGACCGCCAACGCGATTCGCTGGAGCGCCGAAGCCATCGACAAAATCTACGATGAAGTCGCCGCCACACCCCACGACCAACTCGGCCTCATCACCCGCGAGCCGACAGGCGTGGTCGCCGCCATCGTGCCGTGGAATTTCCCGCTGATCATGGCCAGCTGGAAATTCGCCCCGGCCCTGGCGGCAGGCAATTCGTTCATCCTCAAGCCTTCGGAAAAGTCACCACTGACGGCCATCCGCATCGCGCAATTGGCCCTCGACGCCGGCATCCCCAAAGGCGTGTTCAACGTCCTGCCGGGCTTCGGTCACACCGTCGGCAAGGCACTGGCGTTGCACATGGACGTCGACGTGCTGGCCTTCACCGGCTCGACCGCAATTGCCAAGCAACTGCTGATCTACGCCGGGCAAAGCAACATGAAACGGGTCTGGCTGGAGGCGGGCGGCAAGAGCCCGAACGTGGTGTTCGCCGATGCGCCGGATTTGCGCGCAGCAGCACAAGCAGCGGCTGGTGCGATTGCCTTCAACCAAGGCGAAGTCTGCACCGCCGGTTCGCGCTTGTTGGTGGAGCGCTCGATTCGCGAGCAGTTCATTCCGCTGCTGGTGGAAGCACTGCAAGCGTGGAAACCGGGGCATGCCCTCGATCCTGAAACCACCGTCGGCGCGGTCGTCGATAGGCGCCAATTGGACAACGTGCTGCGCTACATCCAGGTCGGCAAAGACCAGGGCGCACAACTGATCGCTGGCGGCAACCGTACCCTCGAAGGCACCGGTGGCCTGTACGTGGAACCGGCAATTTTCGACGGCGTGACCAACGCCATGACCATCGCCCGGGAAGAGATTTTCGGCCCGGTGCTGTCGTTGATCACCTTCGACACCGCTGAAGAAGCACTGCAGATCGCCAACGACAGCATCTTCGGTCTGGCCGCCGGTGTCTGGACCAGCAACCTCAGCAAGGCCCACACCTTCGCTCGCGGTTTGCGCGCCGGTAGCGTCTGGGTCAACCAGTACGATGGCGGCGACATGACCGCGCCGTTCGGCGGGTTCAAGCAGTCGGGTAACGGTCGGGACAAATCGCTGCACGCGTTCGACAAATACACCGAACTCAAAGCGACCTGGATCAAGCTCTAACACTTTTACAGCGGCGGTCGCAGGCGAGAGTTTGCGGCCATCGGAGAAACCTATGAAACAAGCACATGTAAACAGCTACTACGCCGCAACCCGCAATCACACAGCTGACTTCCCAATTCTTGAAGAGCTGGTGGAATGCGACGTCTGCGTGATCGGCGCCGGCTACACCGGCTTGTCCTCGGCGCTGTTTCTCAGCGAAGCGGGTTACAGCGTCACCGTACTGGAAGCCGCCAAAGTCGGCTTCGGCGCTAGTGGTCGCAACGGCGGCCAACTGGTCAACTCCTACAGCCGCGACGTCGATGTAATCGAAGAGCGCTACGGCGACAAAACCGCCGAAGTGCTCGGCAGCATGATCTTCGAAGGCGCCGACATCATCCGTTCGCGCATCAAAGAGTACGACATCAAATGCGACTACCGTCCCGGCGGCATCTTCGCAGCGCTGAACAAAAAGCAACTCAACGGCCTGGCCGAGCAAAAGAGCAGCTGGGAGCGCTACGGCAACAAAAACCTGAGAATGCTCGACGCGGCTGACATCAAGCGCGAAGTGGGTTGCGACAACTACGTCGGCGGCCTGCTCGACATGCAGGGCGGCCACATCCACCCGCTGAACCTGGCCCTCGGCGAAGCCGCCGCGATCATCAGCCTGGGCGGCAAAATCTACGAACAGTCCGCCGCCGTGGAAATCACCTACGGCGAACCGATCACCGTGCGCACCGCCAAAGGCGTGGTGCGGGCCAAGTACCTGCTGATCGCCGGCAACGCCTACCTGCCTCAAGACCTCGACAACCGCGTCACGCGCAAAAGCATGCCCTGCGGTTCGCAAATCGTGGTCACCGAGCCGCTGTCCGAACGAGTCGCTCGCAGCCTGATCACCAACAACTACTGCGTCGAAGACTGCAACTACCTGCTCGACTACTACCGCCTCACCGCCGACAACCGCCTGCTGTACGGCGGCGGCGTGGTCTACGGCGCCCGTGAGCCCGACGACATCGAACAACTGATCAAACCAAAAATCCTCAAAACTTTCCCGCAACTCAAAGACGTGAAAATCGACTACCGCTGGACCGGCAACTTCCTGCTGACCATGTCCCGCATGCCGCAATTCGGCCGCATCGAAAAAAACGCCTACTACATGCAAGGCTACAGCGGCCACGGCGTCACCTGCTCGCACCTGGCCGGCAAACTGATCTCGGAAATGATCCGCGGCGACGCCGAACGCTTCGATGCTTTCGCTTCACTCCCGCACATGCCCATGATCGGCGGCCGCACCTTCCAGGCCCCACTCACCGCCATGGGCGCCGCGTATTACGCCCTGCGCGACCGATTCGGCATCTAAGTAGAACCTTACCGGCGGCCATCCCAAAATGTGCCGCCGGCCAATGCCAGTCATGGCAGGGTACCGCTCCCACAAGGGAATTGGTGACATACACAAATTTTGCGAACAACACCAATCAACTGTGGGAGCGGGCTTGCTCGCGAAAGCGGTAGCTCAGTCGCCATCAATGTTGAATGTGATGGCCTCTTCGCGAGCAAGCCCGCTCCCACAGAGATCCAGGCCGCACACCAAATGGGTGGTCAACCGGGACCAAACTGTGGGAGCGAGCCTGCTCGCGATGAGGCCATATCAGCCACCATCAATATCGCCCGACACACCGCCATCGCGAGCAGGCTCGCTCCCACAATTTCCGCACCTGACCGACCGGCATCAAGGGCCCGCCGGGCTTTTTTCATAGCCGTTTATCGAACCTGCTGAGCAACACCAGCAAACGTGATTTAATACCCGCCTTCCACGGTTCCGGGACGGGAAACGGCGTAATCCGCGGCCACCAGTCGCCCGCCACCCACCCCCATTACCCCTTAAGTATTCTTCGCATAAGGCTGTCATGGACACGGGCTCACGACTCAAATTAGTACGCGAAAGCTACAAACTGTCCCAGCGCGAGCTGGCCCGGCGTAGCGGCGTCACCAATGCCACCATTTCCCTGATCGAACAGAATCGCGTCAGTCCCTCCGTCAGCTCCCTTAAAAAACTGCTCGAAGGCATCCCCATGTCCTTGGCGGACTTCTTCACCTTCGACCAACCGCCTCGCGAACACCAATACGTGTTCCGCGCCAATGAACAGCCGGATCTCGGCCGTCATGGTCTGCGGTTGTTGCTGATTGGCGCTTCGGTACCGAGTCGGCAGATGCGGCTTTTGCGCGAGCAGTACGCGCCTGGGGCGAGTTCTGGCGAAGAACCCATCGTGCATGCTGAAGGGGAGGAGTGTGGGCTCGTAACCCGTGGCACGGTTGAGCTCACCGTTGATGGGCAGATTAGCGTGCTGAATGCCGGGGATGGGTATTACTTTCCGACGACGTTACCGCACCGGTTTCGCAATATCGGGGCGGATGAGGCGGAGATCATTAGCGCCAACACCCCGGCTAACTTCTGATACCGATAGCGAACATCAAATCTGTAGCAGCTGCCGAAGGCTGCGTTCGGCTGCGAAGCAGTCGTAAATCCGGGTACTGTTCCTAATCATTGCGCTCCACAATTGACAACCCGGATCATCCAAAACACTATCGGCCCATGACCTACACACGCCGCATGAACATGATGTGCTCCTACATGACCGCTTCCGGCGGGCCATGAGGTCATGCGTTCACAGAATTTGACGTAATCACCCAAGGCCCCGCCAGAAATGGACGGGGCTTTTTAGTTCTCCGTCTACCGATGGCTAACGGAGAATGAAATGTTCGAGATTAGACGCGCCACGCACAGCAATGCCCAAACGGCGTTCGACATTCGCCTTCAAGCGATACGACACCAATGCATCGGCGCCTATACCACGGAGCAAATGCTGGCCTGGACGGCAGGAGCAGCCAAGGACGGGTATAGCGACCTGATGGATAAACACTTTTATCTGGGCTGTATTCAGGGTGAGCCGGTGGCGACAGGAATGCTTGATCTGGAGAGGAGCGAAATCGGCGCAATCTTTGTCCTACCGAGCTTTATGCAGCGAGGCATTGGCTTGAGAGTCTTGGACTACCTTGAATGCCTGGCGCGGGATTTGGGGCTGAAGGAGGTCAATCTGGACGCCACGTTGAACGCCGCTGACTTTTACCGGCGCTGCGGTTTCGTGGGTGACGAACCTGCTATTTACCATTCGCCCTCCGGGCTTCAGCTGGCTTGTGTGCCGATGGTGAAAGCACTAGACAGAATTGATTGCTTCACCGACAGCAGACCCGGAGGAGCTCGTGCAGCCCGCAATATTCCTGATTGCCACGATTGACAGCCCTAACGACTTGTAGGAATTTAGCCGCCCGCAGGTAAGGCATATCTGCTGACGGCCAAAAAATGGCCGTTATTCACCACACAAGGGATTGTCTATGCAGGGTTCAAACACCGTTGCTCAACAGGTGTGCGGTCAGCTGGTGCACGAGCATCAGAACATCGCGCACATGCACATTGCCCAGCAAATCCTCGAATGCCTGTTTCGACGTCGTAGCCTTGCCCCGGGGCAGGATCACGAACTTTCGTTGCAGGTGCTGGAACCCCATCTGGCGAAAGTAATGCAGGCGGTCGAGAGCGGTCGCCAGGTCGAAATGGTCTTGCCAGCCTTTCCCGGCAAATCGCCGAGTCGCAAGAAAACCCTCAGCCATCTACCCGATCTTGCTGAACATCACGCAATCGACGAGTTACACCGCCTGTGCAATGAGATCCAGGAGATCTACACACCGGGAGCGCTGATTCATATCTGCTCCGATGGCTATGTATTCTCTGACTTGGTGCATGTTCCCGATGCAGACGTTAAGGCCTACACCGACGCTATCCAGGACTACGCCGAACAGCATTATCCCGGCACGTTCGCCCATTTCGATCTCAGGGATGCCTATCCTCCGCTTGATTGTCTGGACGCCATGCGTGAGGAAATGATGATCGAGCACGGCCAGTCATTGGTCTTGTTGCAGCAGCGCTTCAAGGATGATCCGCACATGATGTTGATGTACTGCGGCATCCATCGCTTCCTGTCCGAGGATTACTCGGGGCTCAAAGTATTCGCCGGCATGAGCCTTAATGCGGTGAAGAAAATCGCCAAGCCTGCCTCGCAGCGGGTGATCCAGCGCAGTGAAGCCTGGAGCGCGCTGTTACAGGCGCGCTACCCGCATTGCCTGCGCCTGTCGATTCACCCGCAACTGGCGGTGTCGACGAAAATCGGTATCCGGTTGGTGCCAACCAGTGACCTGTGGCGTACGCCCTGGCATTCGGTGGCTATCAAGCGACGGGGTGTGGTCACCCTCGAAAAACGCAGCAATGTCGATGAGCGCTACCACCGCCTGGTGTTCCGCAAGGGGCGTCCTTGTCACTACGCCAGTGCTCAATGATGGCGTCTCGGTTGCGGGTCGAAGCCGTACTCTTCGATTTGGATGGAACCTTGGTCGACACCCTGCCGGACATCACCTGGTGCCTGAACCAGGTTTTGCTCGAACACGGTTGCCCGGCGCAGACGGCGCAAACAGTGCGGGGTTACATCGGCGGCGGGGTCACGGCGATGATCGAGCAGGTTGCCGCGCGGTTTGGCATTGCCGATGCGGTCGCGTTGCACCAGCGCTATGTGGCGCTGTATCAAAACAACCTTGTTCAATTTTCCCGGCCATTCAGCGGTGTGCTTGCCTTGCTTGAAGGCTGTCGCCAGTTACACGTGCCGCTGGCAATCGTGACCAACAAGACCGAGGAAATGGCCCGGCAAGTAGCCGATGCACTGCTTCCACAGAATACCTTCGGGACGATTCTGGGGCATCGCGCGGGCAGGGCGCTCAAACCTCAGCCGGATGTGGCATGGGAAGCCGCCCGGCAGTTGTCGGTTGATCCACAACGCTGTTTGTTCATCGGCGATACCGAGATCGATCTGAAGACCGCCCGTGCTGCAGGCATGTACTCGGCGGCGGTCACTTGGGGATATGGCCTGACCCCAACATTGCAGGCCCAGGCCCCGAACTTCTGTTGTGAACAGCCAGCCGGATTGCTGCGCATTCTGCAGCAAGTCTGCGCTACAGCGCCTGTATTCACCGAGCATGGCGACACCGTTAAATCCTATTGATACACACACTCTCAAGGAAGTTGTTCTATGGAACATAGAGACGCATGGATCGCTGCCGTCAGCGATTTGCTCGCGGGCTATCTGCTCAAAGGCACGGATGATTGTTTCGACACACAAGGCAGAGCGCATCTCGCGCTACGCCTGGGGCATTACTTCGATCAGAGCCTGCCGGTGCGTCTGGTGCTGCCAGGCTTTCCCTGCAAGTCGCCGAACGCCACTGACCAGACATTCGGCGTGTTGCCGGATTATGGCGAAGTCATCGCCATCGAGCGCCTCGACCAACTTGGCCAAGCCATCGCCGCGTTGCACGCACCGGGCTGTGTGGTGTCGATCCTCAGTGACGGAACGACCTTCAATGACATCGTCGGGGTGGCCGACGAGGTTCGCGAGACCTACAACCGGGCGTTGCGTGAACTGTGCACCACCCATACGATTCAGTGGGTCAGCATGGAAGACCTGTTCCCTCAGGCCCAAAGTGCCGAGTCGGTTCGCGCCAGCCTGATCAAGCAGGCCCGTCTGCCCTGGAAAAATCTTGGGGATCTGATCGAGCAGAGCCGGCACGATGAATCCCTCAGCCAGGCGCATGACCATCTCTGCAGTCACCTCTACAACGACCTGCGTCTGTGCCGTGAAGACGGGCAGAGTGAGGACGAGTACCTGCAGCAAATCAACTTCAAAGCCTACCAAATGATGTATCGAGGGCAGGCATTGAATGCGGCAGTGGATCGTTTCTTCGGCGATGACATTCGATTGTCGGTCCATCAATACAGCAATGCCGGGCCCAAATTCACCTTCGGCCTGGCCGAAGGGCTGGCCCGTGTCGACAGCCCCTGGCATGCCGTGCCGGTGTGCAACATCGATGGCAGCCAGAGCCTTCGCGCACGCGCCCAAGTCGACCTAGACCACCATGTGCTGGTCACCTGGCAAGGGCGGCCGTGGCTCTACCACCAAACAGAAAACCCGCAGGCCAAAGGCTTCGAATACGAACTGCAAAAACTTCCGCTCTTTGGCCTGGTGGTGCGAGATCCGTTGGGGCTGGGTTTCGAACGACTGTCCACGGGCCTGCTGGAGGCACTGGTGGAAACCTTCGGTTTCGTCTGCCTCAAGGGCTGCCGCTTCGACGACCAGGACAGTTTTGCTCGCAGCTGCGAACGTTTCGGCACGCTGTACGAATGGGCCTTCGGCGCCGTGCACGTGGTCAAACCCGCGGACAAACCCCAAGGCGTGGTGCACTCGCTAGAGAAAACGCCTTTGCACTGGGACTTGAACATGCTGCCCGACAGCGACGCACAGGTTCAGCGCAATCCGAAATTCTGCGCCAGCAAATTCATGCTGTATTGCAAGACAGCGCCGCAACCGGGCGAGGGCCAGACCACCATCGTCGACAGCCGAAACGTACTGCGCAAAGTCGGGCAGCAAGTCGCCCGACAATGGCAGAACGTGAACATCACCTACTACACCAAAATGACCTACTTCGGTGGCTCGCCGCGCATGTACAGCCTGGTGGATCATCACCCCCGCAGCGGCGAACTCATCCTGCGTTACCAAGAAGGCACCGACTCGACACTGCAGACCCTGAGCCAGTCTGTGCAGGACCATGATGAGGAAGCTCAACAGGCGCTGCTCGAACAGGTCAACTCGCTGGTTTATGACCCGGAGTGCATGATTGCCCATCAATGGAGTGAGGGTGATCTGGTGCTGATCGACAACTATCGGACGTTGCATGGTCGGTTTCCGATGTCGGCGGCTTCTTCGTCGAGGGAGTTGTGGCGGGTGCAGGTTTACTGATCGTTGTTGTCTTGCAGGCCCTGGAGACAGGGCCTTGCAGGAAATCCCCATCACTGCGCGATGAAGTCCCGAATCGCTCAAGACTAGAAAACCCGCAGCGACGCGGGTTTCCTTACGGCTCAAATCTGATCACTGACCTTTAGGCGCATCAAATCCACGTTGCTCAATCACCCGAAACACATCGCTCACATCCTGAACCATGATCCGGGCAATGTTGGTGACGGTGTTGATGTCATGCTCGGCGTAGTCCGGCAGGCTGGTGCAGGCCATGAGGTTGAGGTATTTGAGGACGGCGCTGAGGCGTTCGCTGAGGCAGTTGTGGAGTTCGCGCAGTGGAACGTCGGCGTCGATGAGGAGGACGGGGTGGTCGGTGGCGAAGTGGGACATGGGGGTGACGCGGCGAGGCGGTTTGTTCGTGGTCATTGGTAGTTCTCTAAGGAAGTAAATAGAGGTACCACCTTTTCGCTGCGAAACAATTGGGTGGCAGATGTACGCGGGTTCGCAGACCGAGAGATGACCTAAACCCGGCAGACTCGAAAGTCTCCCACGTACAACCGCCATGAAATGAAGCTCGGGCGAATTTTGCCAGAGTTTTCATTCGACGGTGAAGGACATCTCTTCTTGGGGCTGCGAAACCCTATCGCTAACTGCGGTCAGCGACAGACCCACTCTAGGCAGCGATTTTGATAGCCGCAACCGGGCTGTAGGACCACACGCGGTCACTGTGGCGAGGGGGCTTGCCCCCGCTCGGTGGCGCAGCCGCCGCAAAACCGGACGTTGCGATGTATCTGAGGAAACGAGCTAGCAGGGTTTGGGGCTGCTTCGCATCCCGGGGGGAGCACGCTCCCTCGCCACAAACAGTTGTTTCCTACAAGATTCTCAGACTTCAAAATCCTGGCCGCGCGCTCATCGTGCTATCAGGCGCGGGTTTTCGGTGGAAAGGACGCTTGCTTCCGTTCAGCATCACCACCGTCGTAGACTGAAAGCCAACGGGAATTCAAGGATGGAACGCACCCCATGATCGAAATCGGCAGCCGCAACAACGCCCCCACGCCACAGCACAAAACCCAGGACATTTACCTCTTCCACATCGATCTTTCCCGGCCGGATACGCCTTTTTGGTTCGAGCAGTCCATCGGTGGCGGTCATTGCGAGCAGGGTGGGGCGGCGTGGTTGGCGGTGTCGGAGCTTGAGGCTTGGCCGGGTGAGTGGCGTCTGCATTTGCAGAAGTCCGGTTGTGGCTGGGTCGCTGAGTTGGTGGATGGGCATCCGGGTGTCGATCAGGCGACGCAGGTGTTGATGATTCTCGAACGCCACGCCGAGGGCGCCAAGCCTGCGGGGCGGTGGAAGGCGATTGCAGGTTGGTTCAAACGCAACATTCATTTCAGCGGCCGTTACGGCGTTTAACCTGAGGAGAATCCCATGAGTCAGACACTGGAACGCGCCATTGCCATCGCCGCGGCGGCGCATGAGGGGCAGGTGGACAAGGGCGGCGCGCCTTACATCCTGCATCCGCTGAAAGTCATGCTGCGGGTGAACACGCTGGAAGAGCGCATCGTCGCGGTGCTGCATGACGTGGTCGAGGATTGCGGCATCAGCTTCGACGATCTGCGTAACGAAGGCTTCAGCGAAACGGTGCTGATGGCGATTGCATCGGTGACCAAGGTGCCGGACGAGTCCTACGAGGAGTTTGTCGAGCGCGTGGCGCAGAACCCGATCGGGCGGGTAGTGAAACTGGCGGATCTGGAAGAGAACAGCGACTTGTCGCGGATTGCCCAGCCGTCCTGGGAGGATCTGGAGCGCGTTGAGAAGTATCGGCGGGCGATCGGGGTGTTGCGTTCGTAGTGAGTGTTGGCACCGCGTTGCAGGCGCGAGTGCCGGAGGCTGTTCCAGCCAGAAGCGACAAAGCCCAAAATCATCAGGGCTTTGTTCTTTGAAATTGCGCACTTCGCAGATCGTTACCGCACGCCGTCCGGCGTTATTGTCTGGCCTGCGGTGAGTGCGGGTTCTGTGCAATGTGCTTCGGCCCCGCCAAGGCCCATGCGATCAGCCCGAATAGCGGCACAAACACGATCACCACCATCCACACCAGTTTGTTGCTCGATTTACCTTCGGCTTTTCGCACCCGATTTATCGCCCACAACTCAATCAGTACAAGTACTGCTGCGAGCACGATCCAGATTGTTTCGATTTGCATTCGTCACCTCCTGATAGTCATTCAGTTAGGCGAGCGGGTGGGGGCGGGGTTCATTAAATTTGCGGTGGCTTGGGACCGCAATTGCACTCCACTTGACCACCCGTTTGCATTCGACCTGACCAGTCATTTGCATTCGTTCTGACCACCGATTGCATCGGATTTCACCAGCACGCTTTGTAACCATGATCGGCAGAGAACGGCCAGGAGCTGCTAGGGGCGTAACAATGACGAAATAGTAACTATGCTAGGTCTGATGCCGGAATTGATCGAGCAGATCGGGCCTTCCGTCCATACGTCGTGGCAAAACAATGGAAATGGGATCGATCCGCTTGTGTTGAATTGGCCGTTGCTGCATCTCAAGGCAGGTCTGCCGGAGGAGGTCTGAAGTTGCGAATCGCTTTTTTGGTGAACCGGGACGTGGAGAGCAATCTCACTCTCAATTTCCTGTTGCCCGAGATTCACGAGAGCACAGTGGGAATATTCCTCTCGGAGAGAGTGGGATCGGGCAGGAAGGTGCCACGCATGCTCGGACAACTGGCATTGATCGAGCAGGACTTCTTCAATGCCTTGACCCCTGGGTTAATCGGATCGAGCGACCAGGTTAGCAGCGGGCATCGATTCGGTTTTGCAGAACTGCAGCAACGCTTTGGGGTTCCTGTGCGGGTATTGCCCAGCTTGAGGGATCCTGCGGGCCTGCAAATGCTGCAGGATGCGGGAGCGGATCTGTTCATCTCAATCCGCTTTGGTCAAATCCTGAAGAATGAAGCGTTGGCAATTCCGCCACGCGGCGTCCTCAATCTTCACTCTGGCCTCTTGCCTCAATATCGAGGTGTTCTCGCGACCTTCCGGGCGCTGCTGAACGGGGACCCGGAGATCGGTTGTACTCTCCATTGGATCGACAGTCCCGGCATTGATGTCGGTCGCATCATTGAGACTGCGCGTGTGGCAGTCGAAAAGGAGCGCTCCTTGCTGTGGCACATCCTTTCACTTTATCAACCAGGCGCGCGTCTCATCATGAACGCAATCAGGCGCTTGGAGCGCGATGAGCCCATGACGGGGACGTCTCAAGATCCATCTGCCGGGGCCTACTACTCCTTTCCCGGCGAGGATGACCTGATGCAGTTCACGACACTGGGGTGGCGGCTCTTCGATCGCGAGGACGTTTGGGATCTTTTCGAATCGTACGGATTTCCGTTGCGGATAAGCGCTCCTTGAGAGCTGAACGGCGGCATGGCTTACTGAGGCCTTGTTGCTGGAGCATTGAAAAGCTCAAAACGACGCCGCAAAAGGTTGGCGTCGCTCAACGTCTGTGTTGGGTCGTTCTCTGCCGGTCATGCCCACGAATCGTGCTGGTCAAATCCGATGCAAATGACTGGTCAGGTCGAATGAGGGAAATGCCCTGTATGGGACATTTCACGGGTGGTGCATATGACAATGGTGTTCGAAACTGATGCTCGTGAAATACCGGGATAGACCACAATTTTTCCGCTCAACAGTTTTTGAAATCGTGGTCTGCCCCGGTGTTTCTAGCCTCCTTTTTTTGCCTGTCGCTCAAGCCTGAACTGGAGTGCAAAGCTCCACCAGCGTGCCATTCGGGCAGCGAACGTACGAGATGGTTTGCCCCCAGGGTTTGACGAGCGGGGCGGCTATTTCGGTGGCGCCGGCGTTCAGCGCTTTGGCGTGGGCGGCGGCGACGTCGTCGGTCACTAGGCCAACTTCCATACCCAATGGTTTGACGGAGGCGTGGGCCGAGATGTGACCCGTACTGAAGTTCATCGCCGCGAGTTCATCGGCGGCGAAGGCCAGAGCAGTTTCCCCTGTTTCGAGTTCACCGTAGGTGTTGGATTCGTGGAGGAATCGGGTGGTGATTCCGAATGCTTTTTCAAAGAATTGCAGTGAGGTGGGGACGTCCGGGACGTAGATGATCAGGTAGCCGAATTTCATGTGCGAACGTTCCTTGTCGTGCCATTGGGCTGGCAAATCTAGCAGAAGTTGGAGGTAACTCGCTTGACTGATTCAAACAGAAAAAACCCGCAACTCAGTGCGGGGTTTTTATGTTTGGACGGTGCGCGCTATCCCTTACACACCGGTAGCCAATTTCCCACTCGTCAACCGACACCTGTAAGCACTATCCCGACTCGCTAACCAGAAGTACAACGGCGAAGTCACCAACAACCCCACCACTCAAGACAAGTCAGCCCCATTGGTGTGTTCCGAAATCGGTCCGAAACAGTGGCGCCGCTGTATCTGCCGCGTTTGATCGCCGGTTTCAAAGAGCGCTGGCCGGGTGTGGAGATCCGGATTCGCGATGGTGAGCTGCGGGAGTTGGTGCAGGCACTGACCGCCAGCAGGCCTTGACCATGGCCTTGATCACTGCACGGTCCGCGAGCATGTTGCCAGCGGCCACGCATTGTTCGCCGGTCACGGCGTTGTGGTTACCCAGGGGTTCCGAGCCGCTGAAGTGTGCGGTGCGGCCGAGGTGGTCAATCGCGGTGATCTGTCGGTATTGGCTGTAGCCGTTGCGGGTCAAAACCTTGTCCAACGCCTCGGCAGGCGCGAGGGGCAACGGGCGGCGATGGAGAAGGTCATGGTTTCGCTCCTTATTTAGCCTTGGCTGAGGGGGGGCTGTGCTGGCCTCATCGCGGGCAAGCCCGCTCCCACAGGGATCGGTGGTCACAGAGTTGTGTACGACGCGGATCGTGTGGGAGCTGGCTTGCCTGCGATGGCTACGGCGCGGTGTACCTGCTTACTCAGGAATCACTGCAATCACATCAATCTCCATCAACCACTGCGGCTGCCCCAGTGCCGACACAACCAACCCGGTCGAAATGGGAAACACCCCTTTAAGCCACTTGCCCACTTCCTGATACACCGGTTCGCGGTAACGCGGGTCGATCAGGTAAGTGGTGGTTTTCACGATGTGGCTGAGGTCGCTGCCGGCTTCTTCCAGCAACTGTTTGACGTTACGCATGGCTTGTTCGGTTTGCGTACGGGCATCACCGAGGCCCACCAGGTTGCCGTCAAAATGGGTGCCGACCTGGCCGCGAACATAAACGATGTTGCCGGCCCGCACGGCCTGGCACAGGTCATTGTCCAGGTTCTGGTTCGGGTAGGTTTCCTTGGTGTTGAACATGCGACTACGGGTATGGGTTGGCCATCCGACCGCTCAGTCACTTTCCTGAAAAAATCTCCGCAAGCCTGTTGACAGTTCAATTCGTTCAAAACTAATCTGCATACAGCGCTGCATACATGATGGCGCACATCGTTACACGCTTGTACCTTTCTGCCCAAGAACAACTACATATCGGTGAGGTTCAAAATGGCTCGGTTATTCTCTCGCTCCGTCCGCAACATGCTCGTCTGTGCAGCCGCTATCGGTACGCTACTGAGCCAGGCTCCAGCGCACGCCGCTGATCCGTCACTTTGGCAAGGCGTTCAAAAAGCCGGCGTGTTGCGTTGCGGCGCTGCCGTCGCGGCGCCGTATGTGATGCGTGATGCCCGTTCGGGTCAGTACAGCGGTTACTTCGTGGATTTGTGCAGGGACTTCGGCGAGAAGGTGCTCAAGGTCAAGGTGGAGTTCGTCGACACCAATTGGGACAACCTGGTCGCCGGCCTGCAAGGCGGGAAATGGGATCTGGCGATGGCGTTGAATCAGACCCCGGAACGCGCCATGGCCGTCAGCTTCTCGGTCCCGGCGACTGACTACCAGATCTCGTTGCTCACCCATAAAGACAATCCAAAACTCGCCACAGCGGGCAATGCAATCGCGGACTATGACAAGCCGGGCGTGTCGTTCGCGGTGATGTCTGGCACGGCCGCCGACAAGGCGATCAGTGCAGTGGTGAAGCATGGCACGGTCATGCGTTTGCCCGGGATGGACGAGACGCGACTGGCCGTGATGTCGCGTCGGGCCGACGTCCTGGTCGACGCCAGTGACACCAACCATTTGTTCGCCGTCGCCAACCCGGACTGGACCAAGGAAATACTGCCGGCCCCGGCATTGGCGAAGCAGGGCGTAGCGTTCGGGCTAAGCCGTGACGCGTCACCGTCCGACCTGCAAGTGCTGAACATCTACCTCACCCAGCGTCGCGAAACAGGCGAGATTGCCGCCCTGGTCGACAAGGCTTCCGTCCTCGCGAACGCCGACGAAAAAACATCCAAGTAATTTCGATGATTCCCGAGAGCGGCCCGTAACCGCCGCTCTCCTGGAGACCCTTTATGACAGCTCCTTTACTGGTGGCCGCCCAGCCACAGGCTTCGTTCGTCCCTGATTCGGCCGGCGGTGACTTCATCCAGCTTCGCGATGTTTACAAATCTTATGGCGAAGGGTTGGTGGTCATGGACCATTTGAACCTGGATATGCGCGCTGACGATCGGTTGGTCATCATCGGTCCCAGCGGTAGCGGCAAGAGTTCGTTGCTGCGGGTCATGATGGGGCTTGAAAGCATCCAGGGCGGGACGATCAGCTTCCAGGGCAAGCCTTACATCGATGGCAATGCGAGAAACCACGGCAAGCCACTGGATGTGCGCTTGCAAACCCAGGTCGGGATGGTGTTTCAGCATTACACGCTGTTCCCGCATCTGACGGTCTTGAGCAACCTGATTCTGGCGCCCATGAAGGTTCACGGGCTCTCCAAGGTCCAGGCGACCGAGAAGGCTCGGCTGTTCCTGGCTCGCCTGGGTCTGGAAAGCAAGCTCAATGCGTATCCGAGTCAGCTCTCCGGCGGACAGAAGCAGCGTGTCGCCATTGCCCGCGCCTTGATGCTCGAACCGAAGCTGATGCTATTCGACGAAGTGACCTCGGCGCTCGACCCGGAAATGGTGACCGAAGTGCAGAACGTGATGATGCAACTGGCAGAAGAAAAAATGGCCATGATCATCGTCACCCACGACATGCACTTCGCCAGGAACATCGCCTCGCGGGTGGTGTTCTGCGCCAATGGAAGGGTCGTCGAACAGGGGCCTCCCGCGCAGATCTTCACTCAGCCGAAGGAGCCGCGCACCCGCGAATTCCTCGAAAAAGTCCTGCACCTGGACTGAGGATAACGGCCATGAATTATCAATTTGATTTCCATTTTCTGACCGGCAACTTTGGTGCCCTGTGGGAAGGCCTCAAGGTCACCCTGCAACTGGCGTTGGTGTCGAACGTGGTGGGGCTGATACTCGGTTTTGGCCTGTGCCTGCTGACCTTGAACCGCTGGTTTTTCATCCGCTGGCCCGCTCAGCTGTTCATTGAGTTCTTCCGCTGCACGCCGGCCTTGTTGCAGATCGTCTGGTTCTTCTACTGCTTGCCGATGCTGTTCAACGTGTTCATCGATCCGATCACCATGGGCGTACTGGCCCTGGGGCTGAACCTCACCGCGTTCAACGCAGAAGCCTATCGGGCAGGGGTGCAAGCGGTTCCGCGCGAACATCTGGATGCCTGCGTTGCGCTGGGTCTGCGACCATGGCAGCGAACGCTTTACGTGATCCTCCCGCAAGCCCTGCGCACCGCGCTGCCGGTGCTGATGACCAACGGCATTTCAATTCTCCAGCAAAGTGCGCTGGTTGCCATTGTGGCGGTCGCTGACCTTATGTACGTCGGCAAAAGCATTGCCACTGAAGCCTATCGCCCACTCGAAACTTACTCGCTGATTGCCCTGATCTACTTCGCCCTCTCGTTGCCCATCGCGCAGTTGGTGCAGTGGCTCGAGCGACGCCAGGACACTGCGCTCGCGCGCTGAGGAGACGATGATGCAATTGGATTTCATGGTGGTCTTTTCCTATTGGCAGGTGTTGGCCAAAGGCTTGGCGCTGACGCTGGCGTTCACCGTCAGTTGCGCCGTGCTGGGGAGTGTTTGCGGGTTTCTCTTGAGCCTTTTGCGGCTCTCGAAAAGCCCCTTGATCCGAATCCCTACCGGGCTTTACGTCGAGCTTTTTCGCGGCACGCCGTTGCTGATTCAACTGTTCTGGATCTTCTTCTGCCTGCCCGTCGTGTTCGGTATCTCGGTTCCCCCCTACGTATCGGTGGTGTTGGCGTTGACGCTGTACATGACCGCCATCACCAGCGAGACCTTTCGCGGCGCGCTCAAGTCCATTCCGAGTGAGCAACACGATGCCTGCACTGCCCTTGGCGTGGCGTCGTGGAACAAGGTGTTTTACGTGATTTTCCCGCAAGCACTCTTGCGGGCAGTCCCGCCACTGCTTTCCAACGTGGTCAGCCTGTTCAAGGAAAGCGCGCTCATTTCGTCGGTGGGGATCGCTGACCTCATGTTCGTCGGCCAGAACATTTCCAACAGCACCGCACGCCCGGTCGAGTTCCTGTCGGCGGTGGCGGTGATTTATTTCCTGGTGGCGTTCCCCCTGACCCGACTGGTCGGCGTGATCGAAACCCGGATGCTCAGACGCTACGCGTACTAACTCAACACACTGGAGATACTCCCATGCAGCAACTCAAAGGCATCCTGCCAGCCCTGGTGACCCCGTTCGATCAATCCGGTGCGATCGATTACGACGTCCTTGCATCGATCATCGAATATCAACTCAAACAGGGCGTGAGCGGTTTCGTGCCACTGGGCTCTACGGGCGAATACTACGCGCTGACCAATGATGAGCGTCGTCGGGTCATGGCCACTGTCCGTGAGGTGGTCGGTGATCGCGGCATGCTGATCGCTGGCGCCAACGGCTCGTGCACCCGTGAGGTGATCGAGCAGGTCAAACAGGCTCGCGACATCGGTTACAGCAACCTGCTCATCGCGCCGCCGTACTACGCCATTCCGACCCAGGAAGAGCTGATCGGTCACTACGAAGCGATTCTCGACGCCGTCCCGGATGTGAACGTCGTTCTTTATAACTACCCGATCCGGACTAACGTTGAAGTGGGCTATAGCGTGCTCGATGCGCTCAAGGATCATGAGCGGGTGATCGGCATCAAGGAAAGTGCAGGCAGCCTGCTGCGCGCCATTGAGATCGGTGAAAACTATAAAGGCAAAATCCAGCTGTCCTGCGGTTCCGATGACCAGGCGCTGGACTTTTTCCTGTGGGGCGCGACCAGCTGGATCTGCGCGCCGGCGAATTTCCTGTCGCCGCAAATCGTTTCGTTCTACAACAAGTACACCTCAGGTGACTTGGCCGGTGCGCAGCAAATCGTGCGCTCCTTGTTCCCGTTAATGGCCAATCTGGAAAGCGGCAAGTTCATTCAGAAGGTCAAATACGGATGCGAACTGGCTGGCTTTGAAGTGGGTATCGCGCGCATGCCGTTGTTGCCGCTGACGCCTGAGGAAAAAACCGAATTCCGCAAAGAGTTCGAGAAGCTGCAAGGCTGATACTTTTCCCGCATCGGCCTCCACGCGGGCCGATGCGGGTAATGGCGTGTCCGTGTCAGGATGGGTTCCACCTGTACGGGCTCGGCTTCATGAAAGAGAGACGGTGTTTATGACCCCTATGCAATCACCCATCCAGCAGCAAGCCGATCGCCAAACCGCGGTTGTCATTGGCGCAGGCATCGTCGGCGTCTGCTGCGCCTTGTATCTGCAGCGCGAGGGTTATCGAGTCACGTTGATCGACCCCGAAGCGCCGGGCGACAGCACGGCCAAGTGGAGCTGCGGGCAAATGGCGGTGAGTGAAGTCATCCCGTTGTCCAAGCCGGGAATACTGAAAAAGATTCCGGGCTGGTTGCTGGATCAGAAAGGACCATTGGCCTTGCGACCCAGTGCCTTGCCGGGAATCCTGCCGTGGTTTTTGCGGTTTTTGGCCTGCGCGCGGCATTCCAGGATTGTCGAGATTTCCAATGAGATGGCGACGCTGACGCATCATGTCTATGAAGACTATGCGCCCCTGCTGGACGCCTGTGCAGACAAGACATTGATGGGCGAGCGCCCGATTATCGAAGTCTTTGACACAGCGGCGGGGCTTGAACAGGAAGGACCGCATATGGAGCTGCGCAGGTCCCTCGGCTTCAAATCGCAGGTTTTGGATCGCGCAGCAATCGCCGACCTTGAACCTGCATTGGCCGGTAAATTCAGCCACGGGCTGCTGTTTCCCGATTGGCGTGCGGTCAGCGACACCAAAGGATTTATTGCCGCGTTGACGCAAAGTTTCGTCGATCAGGGCGGCGTCAGGATGCGTGCTCAGGTGAAGCACATCGATGAGGTCGCAGACCGGGCCAGCGGCGTGACCGTGATCACCGGTGAGCGTTACGCCGCTGATCATGTGGTGATCGCGGCCGGTACCGGCTCACGACAATTCTTCGAGCAGACAGGCGCCAGCGTGCCTCTGGCGGGTATTGCCGGCTATCAAGTGCTGCTCCCGCATTCCGGTGTCGAGGTTCGTCATTCGGTGATTTACGCCGACGGCGGTTTTTGCTTCGCGCCGATGACCCGAGGCCTGCAAATAGGCGGAACGATCGAGTTCGCCGGCCCCAATGCCGCGCCTAATTACAAGCGTGCGGAGATCATCCTGGAGAAGGCGCGCAAGATCCTTCCTCAGTTGAAGGTCGACGACCTTGAATACGGCGTGGGTTATCGCCCATTTCTGCCGGACACCAAACCGGTCATCGATCGTAGTGATCGGCTCAAAAACGTATTCCTTGCGTTCGGTCACGGTCAACTGGGGCTGACCCTGGGTGCAACGACCGGGCGACTCATTACAGACCTGGTCGCCGGGCGCAAACCTGCCCAGGACCTGACCCCATTCAGTGCCAAACGCTTTGCTTTCAATTGAGGCCATTCATGAAATCCTACGACCTGCTTTACATCGACGGCCAATGGGTCAGCCCCGCCGAGGGCGGCAGCTTCGAGACCATCGACCCGAGCAATGAGTGTGTGATCACCCGCGTGGCCGCCGCGACCGCGCAAGACATCGACCTGGCGGTCAAAGCCGCGCGCCGCGCTTTTGATGACGGTCCCTGGCCACAAATGACCGGGGCTGAGCGCGCCATCGTGCTGCGCCGAATCGCCGCCGGGATTCGCGAGCGTCAGCAAACCTTGGCCGAGCTTGAGGTGCGAGACAACGGCAAGCCTTTGCCGGAAGCCCTGTGGGACATCGGCGATACGGCGGGTTGTTTCGACTTCTATGCCGATCTGGCCGAAGAGCTCGATGGGCATCGGGAGCAACCGATCGCCCTCGCGGATGAACGCTTCAGCTCGATCGCCCGTAAAGAGCCCATGGGTGTCGCGGGCGCGATCATTCCCTGGAATTTCCCGATGCTGATGGCGGCATGGAAAGTCGCCCCCGCGCTCGCGGCGGGCTGCTGCATGGTGTTGAAACCGTCCGAACTCACGCCGCTGACGGCATTGGAACTGGCCGACATCGCCCATCAGGCCGGCCTGCCCGCCGGTGTGTTGAACGTCGTGACCGGTCTGGGCAGCGAGGCTGGCGCGCCGTTGAGTGAGCATCCGGGCATCGACAAACTGGCCTTCACCGGCAGCGTGCCGACTGGAACGAAGATCATGCAGTCGGCGGCTCGCGACATCAAAAACATCAGCCTGGAACTGGGCGGCAAGTCGCCGTTCATCATTTTCAATGACAGCGATATCGAGGCTGCCGTCGAATGGATCATGTTCGGGATTTTCTGGAACCAGGGCGAAGTGTGTTCAGCGACCTCCCGTGTGCTGGTCCAGCGTGATCTGTACGAGCCTTTGCTCAAGCGCCTGGTCGAACAGACCCGCAGCCTGAGTATCGGCAATGGCCTGAAAGAAGGCGTTTTGCTTGGCCCGCTGGTGAGCCGTGGCCAATACGACAAAGTGCTGGAAGCCATCGCCAAAGGGCAGGAGGAGGGCGCAACCTTGTTGTACGGCGGCACGCGCCCGGCTGATTGTGAAAAAGGCTACTTCCTGACGCCGGCGATTTTTGCCGATGTGCCCGAAGAGAGCTGGATCTGGAAAGAGGAAATCTTCGGCCCGGTAGTGTGCGTGCGTCCATTCGACGATGAGGCCGAGGCATTGCGCAGCGCCAACGATTCACGCTTCGGTCTCGCGGCGGCGGTGATGTCCAGGGATCTGCAGCGGGCGGAGCGAGTCGCGCGCGGGCTGCGGGCCGGTATCGTCTGGGTCAACTGTTCGCAGCCTACCTTCACCGAAGCGCCTTGGGGCGGCTACAAACAAAGCGGGATCGGCCGTGAACTGGGTGAGTGGGGCTTGAACAATTACCTGGAAACCAAGCAGATCACCCGTTATGACAGCCAACAGCCTTGGGGCTGGTACATCAAGTAGAGGAGGCCGAGATGCGCTGGAAGAAAACCCTGCAAATGGCCGACGTGCATTGCGAAGGCGAGATCGGCAAAGTCATTACCGGTGGCGTGCTCGACATCCCCGGCAAGACCATGCTCGACAAGATGAATTACATCAACGAAGTGGACGACAGCCTGCGTCGGCTCGTGGTGCTGGAACCTCGTGGCTGCCTGCAAATGTCCGTCAACCTGCTGTTGCCGCCAACCCGGCCGGAGGCGCAGGCCGGCTTCATCGTACTGCAAGCGGACAAGGCTCACCCGATGTCCGGCAGCAACTGCATCTGTGTGGTCACCGCGTTGCTGGAGCTGGGCATTTTGCCGATGCAGGAGCCGTCCACCACCGTGGTGCTTGACACGCCGGCCGGCCTGGTCACGGCGCGTGCCCAGTGTGCGGATGGGCGCTGTGTTAGCGTCTCGCTGGATATGGTGCCCTCGTTCGTCGAGCATTTGGACGTGGTCATCGAAACCGCCGAGTATGGACCGATCAAGGCTGACATCGCTTTTGGTGGTGTTTATTACGCGCTGGTGGATGTCGATCAGATCGGCCTGAGTATCGCCCCGGAAAACGCCCGTACGCTGGCAAGCGAGGGAGTGCGTTTGCGGCGCGTGATCAACGAGCAGATAGTGGTCCGCCATCCGTTGATCAAAGAGCTGAATGAAGTCGCGTACGTGATGTTCCGCAATCGCCTCGACGATAAAACCTGGCAAACCTGCACCACCTTGCCGCCCGGCCGAGTGGACCGTTCGCCGTGTGGTACGGGCAGCTCCGCGAACCTGGCGACCTTGAGCGCGCGCGGTCTGGTGCGGCCAGGCGATCAGCTCACCTCGCGTTCCACCATCGGTGGTGAATTCAAGGTCGAGTTGTTGGGCCTGACCGAGGTAGGAGATCGGCCTGCGGTATTGCCGAGAATCACCGGGCGTGCCTGGGTGTATGGTTTGCATCAGATCGGTGTGGACCCGGACGATCCGCTTCGCGAAGGGTTCATGCTGAGCGATACCTGGGGCGAAGGTTTCTAACCGAGCCTTGGCTGATGCTAAAGTTGCGGGCCGGACAGACGTCCGGCCCGCACCGCTGAGAGCTGCCTGATGAGCAAAGACACCGCTGAACCCAACGCAAGCGTCAAACGCCATGGTGGGCGTTACATTTACGAGGAGCTGCGTAAACAGATCCTGACGCTCAAGCTCAAGCCAGGCACGCCGCTGGATGAGGTGTCGTTGGCGGCGCAATTCGGGCTGTCACGCTCGCCGGTACGCGACGCCCTGGCGCGACTGATCAGCGAAGGGCTGGTCACGATTCTGCCCAATCGCACCACGTTGGTGACACCGTTCGAGATCGAAGAATTCCCTAATTACATCTCCGCCCTGGACCTGATTCAGCGTGCCGTCACAAGGCTGGCGGCGTTACAGCGCACCGAAGACGACCTGATGCGTATTCGCGCCGCCGATGCGGCCTATCTGGAAGCCGTCAGCACCGGGGATTTTCAGGCGATGTCGGAAATGAACAAAGCCTTCCACATGACCATCGCCGAAGCCGGCAAGAATCCCTACTTCATCAACTATTACGAGAAGCTCCTGGGGGAAGGCCAGCGACTGCTGCATCTGCATTTCGACTACATCATCAGCGCTGCCAGCACCAGCACGCGGTTGGGGCGTGACCATGATGAAATGATCGACGCCATCGCGGCGCGCAATCCGGATGAGGCCGAACAGGCCGCGCATGAACACACCATGCTGTTTCAGCGTCGTTTCCTGGCTTACATGCAGCAGAACCTCACGGGCAGCATGTCCGTGAATTAAATCGTCATTGGGTGGCGTTAGTATTTTTCCATTCTGCGGTCATTCCCCTTGAAGAGAATCGGTCTAAAAAGCCCGACCCAGGCGTCGATCAATTTGCTATCCTGAAGTTGTAGGTGAAGACGCAGACTGATGCGCAAAGGGATAGCGAGGAAGCGTGGGGCGCGCTCCCAAGGGTACACGGTTAGAAAGATCTCCGCGCTGAGATCCAGCCCTTATGCCGTGTGAGGCAGAACAGCCCAAAGCAACAATTACTGTTCTGTGAGAGGCCCGATAAACCTTGTAAGCCAGAGACCAGCGCTGGCCACCTACATCGATTTCCAAAGCCCGCCTTGTGCGGGCTTTTTCGTGTTTGCGGGGAGCCAGTTTGTTCTATACGGCGCGCGCTTTTGCGGATACGGCGCGTACGCCTGGTTCATCGCGTTCCGCCTGTCTGATGTGAGCCGCAAACCCTGTCTGATCCGAAGAAATCTCCGCGCGCAATGTCAGCTGCGGAATGTCATACGCCCCAGCATTCTGCGGTCGGAAAGGAATCGGTGCGGTCTTCCATAGGTCATCAAGCCGTTGGCCGAGCGCGTCGCAGGTCGTCGAAAATCTCGCTTCATCCATGCGGCTGGTCCGATAGATTACGAACGGTGGCAGCACGTCGAAGCCGGGGTAAAACAGTACGCCGTGCTGGATGGGGAATAACAGATCATCGATGGGCCCATTGATACCCCGAGGGCTGTAATGAGACTCCCATCCACCTGCAGTGACGATCAGCATCGCCCGTTTGCCCGCGAGCGTGCCTTCTCCGTAGCGGTTACCCCAGCGCGCATCGGAATGCTCTCCTACGCCATAGGCAAAACCATAGGCATAGACGCGTTCCACCCAGCCTTTGAGGATCGCCGGCATCGAAAACCACCACAGCGGAAACTGCAGAATGACGGCATCGGCCCAGAGCAGTTTTTCCTGTTCGAGGGCGATGTCCTGGCTTTGCCGGCCTTCTTCGAAGGCAAGTTTGGAGTCCAGAGAAGGATTGAACCGCGATTCGGATGGCCGGCCGGGACTGTCATCGGCATCCAGCGAGGCTTTCCAGTCCATAGCGTATAGATCGGAGACCTGCACCTGGTGGCCGGCAGCCTCCAGGCGTTTGACGGCAAAGTCTTTGAGCGAGCCGTTCAATGATTTGGGTTCGGGATGGGCATAAACAAGCAGAACATTCATGGCTGAGTCTCCAGTGTCAGGAGCCAGCAGAGTCGGGCTTTGCCAGGTATATTGGAAATGAATAACCAATATGCCAGGTATTACCATGAATAATCTGCGACGCCTGGACATCAACTTGCTGCTGACCCTTGATGTCTTGCTCTCGGAACACAACGTGACCCGTGCGGCGCAACGCCTGAATTTGTCTCAACCGTCGGTGAGTGTTCATCTCGCCAAATTGCGGGACATTTTCGGTGATCCGCTGTTGCTGCCTGGACCACGGGGCATGCGGCCCACGGCTCGGGCTGATGAGTTGCGCGAGCCGTTGCGCCAGGCCCTGGAAGCCCTGGAGCGCGCCGTGTCGCCCGCCAGTCCTTTCAACCCGGCCGAGGCCCGGCAGACGTGGAACGTCATGGCGTCCGACTACGGTGAGTCGACCATTGTGTTGTCAGCGTTGGCCGGGCTGCGCTCGGCAGCCCCCGGCACACGTCTGGCGGTGTTTGACCTGGTTCCATCACAGATCGCCAGACAAGCGGAGCAGGGGGCAATCGATCTGGCTTTTCACACCAGCGAGGACGCTCCCCTCGGCTTGCGGCGGCGCGCGTTGTTTACCGAACAGTATGTTTTGGTGGGGCGGGCCGGCCATCCGCAGTTGAAAAAGCGGCCGACACTTGCGCAATTCTGCGAACTCGACCACGTGATCGTGTCACGGGATGGTGGAAGTTTTCAGGGTGTCACCGATCAGGCGCTTTCGGCGGTAGGCATGACACGCCGGGTGGTGCTTTCAGTCCCGCATTTCCTGTTTGTGCGGTCGGTGGTGGAGAGCACCGACATGGTCGCGATGCTGCCGTCGCGGCTGGTTCGCGATACGCAGGCGCTGGCGGTGGTCGAGTCACCACTTGAAGTCCCGGGTTACGAGATGTCGATGCTCTGGCCCGAGCGTGTTCATCGCGATCCTGCGCATCAATGGTTGCGCGAGTTCATTGTGAGTGCGTTGTGATTAACGTCAGTTAAACGCAATCCATGTGGGAGCGGGCTTGCTCGCGAAAGCGGTGTGTCAGGCGACATTAATGTTGACTGTGCCGCCGCCTTCGCGAGCAAGCCCGCTCCCACAGGTTCTGCGCTGCCATGCCAGTTGTGTTCATCCCGGCATTTGGCTAATCTCGCACAAACACGCAAAAACAGGCATAACCATGCAAGCCGAGCATTCCTCCGCCGAACTCCCGCAGCTGCGCCGTCAGAAAATCCTGCTGATCCTCGAACGCGATGGCAAGGTCATGGCCTCCGAATTGAGCCAGCATTTCGTCGTGTCTGAAGACACCATCCGCCGGGATCTGTCGGAGCTGGCCAGCGCCGGGCTGGTGCAGCGGGTACACGGCGGGGCGCTGCCGCGACCCAAGGACACGGGCAAGGATTACTTCACCCGGGTCGGCGAAACCGATGAAGTGAAAACCCGGCTGGCCCAACTCGCCGCACGCCGGGTCAAAAATGGCCAGATCGTGATTTTCGATTCCGGCAGCACCACACTGCAGATCGCACGCTCGCTGCCCGCAGACATCTGCATCACGGCCATCACCGCGTCGCCAATGATCGCGATCATCCTCGCCGAATACAAAGGCATCACGGTGATCGTCGCCGGTGGTCAGCTCAACCCCGTGACTATGTCTTCCGGCGGCCATGAAACCCTGCGGCTGATCGAGGGCATCAAGGCCGATCTGCTGTTCACCGGGGTCTGCGCCATTCATCCGGAAGTCGGCATCAGCTCGTTGCATTTCGATGAGGTGCCGGTAAAGCAGGCGATGCTCGCCAGTGCTTCCCACGTGATTGCCGTCACTACCGCAGACAAGCTGGGGGCGGTGGAGCCCTTCGTTGTTGCGCCTTGCAACCGCGTGCATACCCTGATCACCGAACGTCACGTGGCCTCGGGCAATGTCGAGGATTATCAAAAACTGGGGATCGAGGTGGTGCAGGTAGACGCTTGAGTGTCATCGCGGTCAGCGCTGCATGGGTTACGCTGATAGCTACGACGGGAGGAATGCAGTCATGACTGAGCGCCATATGATCCACTCGGAAACGCTATCGAACGGATGCACGATCAAGGTTAAGGCCGAGATATTGAGAGACGGTTCGCTGGGGATGTTCATCGGTGTTTACTGGCCGGACGGTTCGGCCATTGTTGAGGACAACCATCCGTCGCCGCATCTGCTGGACATGGAGGCCGCGCTGGACTGGGCGATCGAAAAAGCCAAAACAATCGGCAATAGCCAAAGAACGCTGTAAGGCTTGGCGATAACTGAATCATTGAGCATCTGGAAGGTCGTATCTGCGGTTTGCACGCACTTCGAATAAATTCGTGGATAGCGTCAACTCATCCCCGCAGCTCTGACCTTTGCTTTTAGGATGTTCAAATGAAGCGCACCGCGATAATGACCCTGGCCATTGCAAGTACTCTCCTGTTGGGAGGCTGCTTTCCTCACTGGGAAGATGACGACAGGTACGATCGGGATCATCGCCGTGAATACCGTCGCGACCATGACCGAGGCTATGACCAACGTGATGATCGAGGGTATTACCGCGATTACGATCGTCGTGATGATCGCCGTCGTTACCGCGATCGGGACCATGACGACCGGGACGACGATTGATACTTGCCGTCAACCTTCAGAGCGGAGGGCACCACCGCTCTGATCTGCCGTTGGTTATGCGAGGCCCAACCATGGAAATTCTGCCTGGACGTTTCACTCGGCGCCTCAGCCAATGGCTGATCGCGTCGAGTATTTGCCTCACCGGTATGGCGTTCGATGCACAGGCGCAAACCCCACCTCAAGCCACTCAGGAAATAAACAGCTTGCTGGACTTTGTCGAGCACAGTGAGTGCCGGTTTGTGCGTAATGGAAGCGAATACCCGGGCGCTGAGGCCCGGGTACATCTGCAGAAGAAGCTGAAGTATCTTGAAGACCGGAACAAGGTCAACAGCGCCGAAGACTTCATCGATCTGGCGGCCAGCCAAAGCAGTATGAGTGGCCGCGCCTATGAAGTGCGCTGTCCGGCAGGCGTACAATCCGCCAGCCTCTGGCTGAAGACTGAGCTACAGAGGCAACGGCAAGGTCAATGATTCCGTCTTGATGGGTTAGCGCAGCAGATGCACCGCCAGCCCGATCAACGCGCAGCCTATCAGCACCTCAATCACTCCCCGTTTGAAGCGGAACAAGGCGATGGCCGCCGCAATGGCGATCAGCGCCGAAGGCCAGTCGAGTTGACCGCCGAAGCCGTTGGGCCAGAGTACGTGGTAGCCGAAGAAACACGCCAGATTAAGAATCACGCCGACCACCGCCGCCGTAATCGCGGTCAGCGGTGCGGTGAGCCTGAGTTCGTTGTGCGTCGATTCCACCAACGGACCGCCAGCAAAGATGAACAGGAACGAAGGCAGGAAAGTGAACCAGGTCACCAGCGTGGCGGCGAGGGTGCCGGCCAGGAACACATGCTCGGGGCCGAACACCTGATGAACATAGGCGCCGATAAAACCGACGAAGGCCACCACCATGATCAGCGGCCCGGGGGTGGTTTCGCCAAGTGCCAGGCCATCGATCATCTGCGTGGGCGTCAGCCAGCCATAGTGACCGACAGCGCCCTGATACACATAGGGCAGCACGGCATACGCGCCGCCGAACGTCAGCAACGCCGCTTTGGTAAAGAACCAGGCCATCTGGGTGAGGGTGCCTTCCCAGCCGAACAGCGCGGTGAGAATCCCCATCGGCAATACCCACAAAACAACACCCACCAGCAACAGGCGCAGCAATTTAAAACTGCTGAAGCGGGCGTGTTCGGGAGTCGGGGTGTCGTCGTCGATCAACGCCGGGCCGAAGGATTTTTTCGCAGCGCCGTGGCCCCCGGTCTGGAACCTTTCAGGCGCCAGACGTCCGCCGACATAACCGATGATCGCGGCGCCCAGCACAATCAACGGGAAGGGCACATTGAACACGAAGATCGCCGTGAATGAAGCCGCGGCGATCCCCCATAGCCAGTTGTTCTTCAGTGCCCGCGAGCCGATTCGGTGGGCTGCCTGCACCACAATGGCGGTCACGGCCGGTTTGATCCCATAAAAAAGCCCGGCCACCACCGGCACTTCGCCAAAGGCGATGTACACCCAGGACAACGCGATCAGGATGAACAGCGAAGGCAGCACAAACAGCGCGCCGGCAATCAGGCCGCCCCATGTGCGGTGCATTAGCCAGCCAATGTAGGTCGCCAGCTGCTGAGCCTCAGGCCCAGGCAGCAACATGCAGTAGTTGAGAGCATGCAAAAAGCGCCGTTCCGAGATCCAGCGTCGGCGCTCCACCAACTCCTGGTGCATGATCGAGATCTGTCCGGCCGGCCCGCCGAAACTGATGAAGCCGAGCTTCAGCCAAAACAGAAATGCTTCCCGCAGACTGATGGCCGCAGGCGTCGACAGGTCCTGCTCGACGGTCGAAGAGGGGGCTTTATTCAAATCACGATTCCTTTTTCAACGGTCGATTCAGGCCTTTATGGCGTCCCAAACATCGCCGTCCAGTAAATGCCCGCGTCACTTTTCGGGTCCACCGCATAGGCCGCACCCAGCTCGCGAAATTGCGGGTTCATCAGATTGGCGCAATGGCCCGGGCTGGCCAGCCAGCCATCGACCACTTTGCGCACGGTGTCTTGCCCGGCAGCGATGTTCTCGCCGACCTGTTGACCCGCATAACCCGCCAATTCAGCCCGATCACCCGGTGTTCGGCCGTCGCGGTCCTTGTGATCGAAATAGTTATTGTTGGCCATGGCCCGGCTATGGGTCTCGGCCGCGGAGCCCAGTGTGGCGTTCCAGGCCAGCGGCGTCGTGGCGGTAAAGGCTTGGGTGCCGCACTGGCGCGTTTGAGCGCGGGCGCTGTTCATCGCTTCAAGCAGTTTTTGTCCCTCTGCCTGCCAGTCGCCCAAACGCCCGGTCAACAGCGGACGCGCCAGCACGATGCGCCACTCACGGCCATCGCGGCTGACGCCGATGTCTACGAATTGCGGGTCCAGCACCACTTGGCAGAAGCTCTCTTGAATCGCCTTCATGGCGGACGGCGCATCACGCGGGCCGGACAGGCTGATCGCTTGCACATTGACCATCGGATAAGCCGCGCGGGCCAGTGCCTGCTGCAAGTCACCGATGCTGTTGGCAGACAGGACCAGACGCGGATCGCTCGCCAGTGGCGGCAACTCCGAAGACGCCTGGCCGCCGCAGCGCTGCGCCTGGCTGCGGTAAACGTTGATTGACTCGACCAACTGCGTTTCATCAGCCGCTGAGGCGGCGACGCTGAACACCAGCCCGAATGACAACACGGCAAGATGTAAAACGGATGACAGGCTGCGCATGAAATTCTCCCTTGGACGGACTGCGCCCATGATGCGCGATTTCACCCCTGCGAACGCAATGCCTTTTTGCACTGAAACGCGTTTATTGTCAGGCGGCTGGAATGACTTGCGACGACTACAATCACAGCAGGTCAGCGCTACAACATCGCCGTTTCATTGCTCAAGCCAGTGTCATCGGAAGGATCGATAATGCGATTAAAATGGGTACTCACCTGCTTCGCAATCATCCTTCTAGGAGGTCAGGTGTTGGCGACTGAGCAGGAGCAAAAACAGGAAGTGGCTGAAGACAAGGCGCAGGTCCTGGAACAGAAAGCCGCCGAAAAGGACAGCGAACTTCCGGTGCCCAAGACCGAAGCCATTACCACCTCCGAAGTGCAGGCAGTCGATCCGGCGGGCACCGCGCCGCTGGACGATGCCATTACTTGCCTTGCCCGCAGTATCTATTGGGAAGCCAAAGGTGTGGCACCGGCCAACATGGAAGCCGTCGCCAGCGTGGTCATGAACCGGCTCGGCCATGGTGGGTTTCCCGATACGGTGTGCGCCGTGGTCAAGCAAGGTTCTGAAACGGGCTCCTGCCAGTTTTCGTGGTGGTGCGACGGACGTGCGGATCAGGTAAAGGAAGACGACGAATATGCCCTCGCCAAGGAAATCGCGCGCAAGGCACTCAACAAGCAACTCGCGGACCGCACCCATGGTGCGTTGTATTTCCACGACAGAACGGTAAAGCCCGCCTGGGCAAAGAAATACACCAGGACGGCCGAGACCCGGAAGTTTCTGTTTTATAAACCTCGTGGCGGGACGGCGCAGTAGGTGTGAGTCGCTGGCGGAGCGTGCTGTCCGTAGAATTTTACGGATTCTTTACGGGGAATATTCTTTCTCGCAACGATACTTACCGCGTTTTTTTGGTCATCGATATGCTTGTAGTTTTTCGTCCTTATCAAGCCGTTGGATCTCATGGCGGCCGAGTCGAAACGTCTACCCAGTGCCCCCGCAAACCCTCTTTTCCTCAATTTTCGAGAAGCGACCCATGAGCGAAACAGCAATCCCTGCCCATGAAGAATCCCATTCCAGAACCTCGGGAGTGGGTTTACTTGTCGCCGCGGTGGGCGTGGTTTATGGGGATATCGGCACCAGTCCTCTTTACACCCTCAAAGAAGTGTTCGCCGGTCACTACGGAGTCCAGGCCAATCACGACGGTGTACTGGGTATTCTGTCGTTGATCTTCTGGTCATTGATCTGGGTCGTCTCGATCAAGTACGTGCTGTTTATCCTTCGTGCCGACAACCAGGGCGAAGGGGGCATCATGGCCTTGACGGCACTGGCACGTCGGGCCGCTGCGCCGTATCCCAAAATGAGCAGGGTCCTGGTATTGCTTGGCCTGTTTGGCGCGGCACTTTTTTACGGCGATAGCATGATCACCCCGGCCATCTCGGTGCTCTCTGCGGTTGAAGGGCTACAGCTTGCGTTCGATGGCATTGAGCATTGGGTGGTTCCGCTGTCCGTGGTCGTCCTGGTAGCACTGTTCCTGATACAGAAACATGGCACGGCTCGTATCGGCATCCTGTTCGGCCCGGTCATGGTGCTGTGGTTTGTGGTGTTGGGTGCACTCGGCATTTACGGCATCTTGCAACGACCGGAAGTTCTGCAAGCGCTGAATCCTGCGTGGGCGGTGCAATTTTTCGTGGTACATCCGGGCATTGGCGTCGCCATCCTGGGCGCCGTCGTGTTGGCATTGACCGGTGCTGAAGCACTGTATGCCGATATGGGCCATTTTGGTCGCAAACCCATTGCTCGTGCCTGGTTCATCCTGGTACTCCCCGGCCTGGTACTCAACTACTTTGGCCAGGGCGCGCTGATCCTCGGGAACCCTGAAGCGGTACGTAATCCGTTCTATCTATTGGCACCTGACTGGGCGCTGCTGCCGATGGTTGCGCTCTCGACACTGGCCACCATCATCGCCTCCCAAGCGGTGATTTCCGGCGCGTTCTCACTGACTCGCCAGGCCATTCAGCTGGGCTACGTACCTCGTATGTTTATCCAGCACACCTCCAGTCAGGAGCAGGGGCAGATTTATATCGGCATGGTGAACTGGGCGCTGATGGTCGGCGTTGTGTTGCTGGTCATCGGCTTTGAATCGTCCAGTGCGCTGGCGGCGGCTTATGGCGTGGCGGTGACGGGGACCATGCTGATTACCACCATTCTGTCCTCGGCCGTTGTATTGCTGCTGTGGAAAACACCTCGTTGGTTGGCTATTCCGATGCTGTTGGGTTTTCTCATAGTGGACAGCCTGTACTTCGCCGCCAACGCACCGAAGATCTTCCAGGGCGGTGCGTTCCCGGTGATTGCCGGTATTGCCCTGTTCATATTGATGACCACCTGGAAACGGGGCCGAAAGATCATTGTCGAGCGATTGGACGAAACCTCGCTACCGCTGCCGTTGTTCATCAGCAGCATCGGCTCGCAACCACCCCATCGTGTGCAGGGTACCGCGGTATTTCTGACGGCCAGGGCTGATGCTGTCCCGCATGCCCTCTTGCATAACCTGTTGCATAACCAGGTTCTGCACGAGCAGGTGGTGTTGCTTACCGTGGTGTCTGAAGACAGTCCGCGTGTGGCTGCGGATCAACGATTCGAGGTCGAGGCTTATGGTGAAGGGTTCTTTCGAGTAAGTCTGCACTTTGGTTTTATCGAGGAGCCCGACGTACCTCTGGCGTTGAGCCTTTGCCATTTGAAAGAGCTGGATTTCAGTCCGATGCGCACCACGTATTTCCTCAGCCGGGAGACTGTCATCCCGACCAAGCGTATCGGCATGGCCCGTTGGCGCGAAAGCCTGTTCGCGTTCTTGCTGAAGAACGCCAACAGCAACCTCAAATACTTCAAGTTGCCGCTCAATCGTGTGATAGAGCTGGGCACGCAGGTTGAGATGTAGACGACAACAGTCAGTCAAACACAATCCCTGTGGGAGCGGGCTTGCTCGCGAAAGCGGTGTGCCAGGCAACATTAATGTTGGCTGACACTCCCTCTTCGCGAGCAAGCCCGCTCCCACAGGTTCTGCGCTGAATGGCCTCAGTGAGCCGCATGCATGGGAAGCGCAGTTTCCTCAGGCGCTTTGAGCCGGGCTCATGGCTGGGTAATCGATATACCCCTGAGCGCCCGGTGCGTAGAACGTGTCTTTGTCCGGCACATTAAGCTCGGCGCCTGTGCGAAAACGCTCAGGCAGGTCTGGGTTGGCGAGGAATGCGTTGCCAAACACCACCGCGTCGGCCTGGCCCTTAGTGAGCAGGGATTGGGCGGCGTTTTGGTCGAGCCCGCCACCGATCAGGTAGCTGCCATCGAACAGCGGGCGCAACAAGGCGTGGTAGTCGACGCTGGCGCCGAACAGGGCAACGTGCAGATAGGCGAGATTCAACCCGCGCAATTGCTCGACCAGCCAGGTGTAGGTTTCTTGCGGGTTGGCATCGACGATGTCGTTGAAGTTCATTTCAGGGGAGAGCTTGATGCCAACACGATCACTGCCAATTTCCGTCGCTATGGCATTCAACACTTCCAGTACAAAGCGAGCACGATTTTCAACCGATCCACCGTACTCATCCGTGCGCTGATTGCTGCTCGTCGAGAGGAACTGTTCAGGCAGATACCCCGAAGCGGCATGCAGCTCGACACCGTCGAAGCCGGCCTCAATGGCCAAGCGTGCGGCCTGACGGTAGCCCTCGATGACCGCGGCAATCTCGACCACGCTCAGCGTATGTGGGGTGACGAAGTCCTGAAGGCCTGAGGCTGTCCAGGTCTGGCCGGTGGGTTTGATCGCGGAGGGGGCCTGTGGCAGGGCGCCGTCAGACAACAGCGAAGGGTGCGATATGCGTCCGCAGTGCATCAGCTGCATGAAGATCCGTCCGCCGCGAGCATGTACGGCTTCGGACACCTGCTTCCAGGCGGCCACTTGCTCAGCGGTTTCGATACCGGGAGTACGCACATAACCTTTGCCCAAGGCCACAGGGAACACCCCTTCAGAGATGATCAACCCAGCACCGGCGCGCTGCGCGTAGTAGGTCGGTACCAGTTCGGTAGGCACCCCGGAATCATCAGAACGCGAGCGAGTCATCGGGGCCATGACCATGCGGTTGGACAGTGTAAGGCGCCCGATCTGGACTTGAGAAAAAAGCGAATGCATTGCGGTACTCCTCGGTAAATGATGTGGCTATCATTGATCAATCCGAATCCGGGATAAACCGGGTAAAACTGAATTGACTGATCCACTGATGGAGCAATGACATTGGAGTTTCTCAACGACATGGCGTTGTTCGTCGAAGTCGTGAAGGCGCGCAGTTTCCGTCGGGCGGCGGAGGCGATGGGGATGCCGAACTCGACGCTGTCGCGCCGGATAAGTGGCCTCGAGAAGGAAATCGGGCTAAGGCTTTTGCATCGCACCACGCGCAAAATCGAGCTGACCGAAGCGGGGCAGTTGTACTTCGATCGCTGCAAACGCATCGTCGACGAAGCCCGGCTTGCGCACGAGCAGCTCGGCGAAATGCTTGCCCGACCCAGCGGTGTACTCCGGGCCTCGCTCCCGGTGGATTTCGCCAATATCTACCTGGCACCGCTGATCGCGGAGTTTGCCCGGTTGTATCCGGGTATTAGCTTCGAGTTTGATCTGACCCCGCGTCAGGTCGATCTGGTGAGTGAGCCGGTTGATGTGGTCATTCGCATGGGCGAGCCCGCGAGTTCGAACCTGATCGCCCGTAAGCTCGCCAGTTTGCGCCGCGGCCTGTATGCCTCACCCCGTTATCTCGAACTGCACGGTGATCCGATTCATCCCACGGACCTGACCAGCCACGAATGCCTGCGTATGCGCGGCACGCGCGCCGACCGCTGGATACTCTCCGGCAGTGAAGGGGAGGTGGAGGTTGAGGTTGGCGGTCGATTCGAACTCAATAGCGTGGGAATGATTCGACGTCTGGCGACGCTGGATCTGGGTATTGCGTTATTGGGGGAAGGTATCGTTGCGCAAGACCTCGCCGATGGCACACTGCGCAGAGTCTTGCCGCAGTGGCAGGCTTCACCCGTCTCGGTTTACGCCCTCACCGAGACGCGGCTGTTACCGGCGAAAACCCAGCGGTTTATCGAGTTTCTGCGTGAGCGGCTTCAGGATGCGTAGTCGGTGGATGAGTGGTTTTGACCTCGCCCTTGCCCCCGTTTTTCTAAAAAAGGATTGCTAATGTTCATTGGAAGACTCGCCCGGCTGACTGGCTGTACACCGAAAGCCATTCGACTTTATGAACAGATGGGATTGATCCCGGAGCCCGACCGCCATGGTCGATATCGCGTCTATACCGCGCATCACCTCCGACTCGTACACCTTATCCGCCAAGCACAGGTTGCCGGATTCAAGCTCGCCGAGATGACTCCCTTGATCTCGGCCAAGAACAAACTGAATGCCTTTCCCTTGGCGCTGGCGAACGAGGCTATCGACCTCAAACGTCAACAAATCAACGAAAAAATAGCTGAATTTCGGGCCTTGGACATTCACCTTGGCGAACTCAAAAGCGAGATCAATTCGCTTTTTGAATCTGGCGCAACGGCAACGTTTCATAGGGAAGAATCGAGCGCTTGCTCAGATAGATAAAAGCCGACTGCAGGGCGGTTTCTGGTGATCGAGGATTAAAGCCCAATTCGGTTCTGGCCTTTAATATGCTGTAGTTCTGTTGAACGTCGTGGAACATCCTGACCTGGCTGAGCAACATCCGGGCAGGTTGGCCAGTTAGCCGTGCCCAAACCTCCAGTGCCCAGGCCACAGTGAGCAGAAGCCACTTGGGGGCCGCCGGGGGAGTACGATAGCCGGGTGAAACTACATTCGCTGCATCAATGACTTCGGTGAGTGAAGAGGACTGCTCATTCGCCAGAATATAGCGCTGCCCCGGCCTGCCTTTTTCTGCTGCTTGAATCATTCCCTGGGCGACATCCCGGACATCGACAAAATTGAAATGAAACCTCGGGTCCAGAGGTACTTGCCGCTGTCTGACCGAATCAAGAAACCTCATGGTATCCGTCAGGTTCGCGGCATTAGGACCGATCATTGCCGAGGGTAAGACCGAGACCATCCAAAGGTTCAAGGCTTGAGCTGTGCGCCACGCCATTTTTTCCGACAATATCTTGGATTTGTAATAGGCATTCTCGTCTTCGTCATTCCAATGATCTTCATCGAGTGCATGTCCGTTCTGCCCGATTGCCGCAACGGAACTGACATAAACCACGCGTTTGACCCCGGCTTTCGACGCGGCCTGCAAAACGCTGCGAGTGCCCCCTACGTTAGGTTCGATAATCTCGGCTTGCGGATTTCTTGCCCAGTGCTTGAACACGGCGGCGACCTGGAACAACACGTCAACCCCTTGCAATGCCTCAAGCATGGCGGATTCGTCCAACAGTTCGGCATAGACCATTTCGCAATCCAGCCCATCGAAAGGGGCCGTATTGTTCATGTCGCGAACGCCGGCCCGGACTCGGTAACCTTGATCGAGCAACGCTCTGACCAAGGTGTTTCCCAAGTGCCCATTCGCCCCTGTAACCAGACATAACTGACGCATTGAAATCACCCCTCGCTGGACCCAGTACCCTTTTTCATAGCGGGCAACCATAAACTCTGTCCCACGGGACAGAGTCAAGGCTGCGTGGCAGACGCGGACTTCAGTTATCCTTCTCACTAGTGAGCAATTTTCGAGGCACTGACGATGACCCGCTTAGATGTTGTAAAAATCGACTTAAGTACGGTGACGAGTTCTGGCGAACTCTATTCGACCTTGAGCGATGCGCTCGGCTTCCCCGGCTGGTAGGGCTGTAATTGGGATGCTTTCCGGGACGCAATAACAGGGCTTGTCCAAATGCCCACGCAACTGAAAATCTCAGGGTGGGATACTTTGTCCAGACGTTTACCGGATGATGCGAGGCTCATGCAAGAATGCCTTGCGGACATGAAAATGGAGTACCCGGAACTCGCATCAGATGTGGAGTTCGACGCAGGAAGTCCCGACCCTGTCGCGTAATGCAGTGCAACGAGAATCGATACAAAAACCCATTTTGAGATAAGTGATGTCTTTGAGCCCAAGATCCAGTCACCCTTCAGCAGCCGGCGGTAACAGCATGATTGAGGTCACCGAGGTTTCCATTGCCCAACTGCGTGCTGCGCTCGAATCGGGCCAGACGACGGCGGTTGAGTTGGTCCAGGCCTATCTCGCCAGGATCGATGCCTACGACGGTGCCGACACGCCCACCGCCCTCAACGCAGTGGTGGTTCGCAACCCCGATGCGCTCAAGGAAGCGCAGGCGTCCGATGCCCGTCGGGCCAAGGGCGAAGCGCTGGGGCCGCTCGATGGCATCCCTTATACGGCCAAAGACAGTTATCTGGTGAAGGGGCTTACCGCAGCCTCTGGAAGTCCCGCCTTCGCGAACCTGATTGCTTATCGCGATGCGTTCACCATCGAACGGCTTCGCGCCGCCGGCGCGATTTGCCTGGGCAAAACCAATATGCCGCCCATGGCCAACGGCGGCATGCAGCGCGGGGTCTACGGTCGTGCGGAGAGCCCGTACAACGCTGACTATCTCACCGCCCCCTTCGCATCGGGTTCATCAAACGGGGCCGGTACTGCAACCGCCGCCAGTTTCGCGGCGTTCGGCCTCGCTGAAGAAACCTGGTCGAGCGGACGTGGCCCGGCGTCGAACAATGGCTTGTGTGCCTATACGCCTTCGCGCGGAGTGATCTCGGTGCGCGGGAACTGGCCGTTGACGCCGACCATGGACGTTGTCGTGCCGTTTGCCAGAACCATGGCCGACCTGCTCGAAGTGCTCGACGTGGTGGTGGCGGACGATCCCGACACACGAGGCGATCTGTGGCGGATGCAACCTTGGGTGCCCATTCCGAGTGTCGCCTCGGTGCGTCCCGCTTCCTATAGGTCGCTTGCCGCAAATACCGATGCCCTCGCCGGAAAGCGCTTCGGCGTTCCACGTATGTACATCAACGCGGATCCCGAGGCAGGCACCAGCGATGCGCCTGGTATCGGTGGTCCGACGGGCCAGAGAATCAATACCCGTCCCTCGGTTATCGGGCTCTGGGAAGAGGCTCGCAAGGCACTCGAAGCCTTTGGTGCCGAAGTGATCGAGGTCGATTTCCCGCTGGTCTCCAATTGCGAGGGCGATCGTCCTGGTGCACCGACAGTGTTCAACCGCGGCCTGGTTTCCAAAGAGTTCCTTCACCATGAGTTGTGGGATCTGACGGCCTGGGCGTTCGACGATTTTCTGCAGGCCAATGGCGATCCAAAACTCAATCGCCTGGTCGATGTGAACGGGCCGCTGATTTTCCCGCACGACCCGGGGACGCTGCCCAACCGTGAGGGCGACCTTGCCGCGGGCATGGACGAGTATGTGCGAATGGCCGAGCGCGGCATCACCCCTTGGGACCAGATCACCACGGTGCCGGACGGACTACGCGGCCTTGAGCAGACCCGTCGAATCGATCTTGAAGACTGGATGGATCGATTGGGGCTCGACGCAGTGATCTTCCCTACGGTAGCCGACGTGGGGCCGGCGAATGCCGATGTCGATCCGAAGTCTGCGGACATCGCGTGGAGTAACGGTGTCTGGGTCGCCAACGGCAACCTCGCCATCCGCCACTTGGGTGTTCCCACGGTCACGGTGCCGATGGGCGTCATGCCGGACATCGGCATGCCCGTCGGGCTGACATTTGCTGGGCGTGCCTATGACGATTCGACGCTGCTTCGCTTGGCTTTAGCATTTGAGTCGACGGGGACGAAACGATTGATCCCGCCTCGAACCCCACCATTGTCGGGTGGCCAGAAATAAGAAGGGCGGGATTGGGGCAGGACACGCTCCAATCCCGCTTGGTAACGGTAATCAAAGACCTCAAGGACGCGCGATGATATTGCAGCACAGGCCAGTGAAGGCTGATGACATCAAAACTATCTGTAGCTTTCCTCTTGACGCTCGGGAACTGTTTTATATGTTTCCGAAAGCTCAATACCCTCTGACTGAAGCTCAGCTTTCTAACGCTATTACTCAACGATTCGACTCGACGATTGTCGAGTGCGGGAATAGCGTCGTCGGCTTTGCTAACTTTTATCGGGCTGAAACGGGTGGGGTTTGCTGTATCGGCAATGTCATCGTTGCCCAAGAGGCACGAGGTAAAGGTGTGGCGACCTTCATCGTGGAGACGATGACAGCTCTGGCGTTCAATCGCTATGACGCCACCGAAGTACAGATCTCGTGTTTCAATGAAAACACAGCAGGCTTGCTGCTTTATCCAAAACTGGGCTTCTTGCCCTTTGCTGTTGAAGAGCGATCTTCTCTGGATAGTCGTAGATCAGCACTCATCCATATGACCCGCAGAAGAGCGGGCCGACCATAATGCTCATCTTGTAAGCCCGGTAAATGCAGCTGCTTTCAGGTATTCAGTCGGCTGCTTTGGTTCTGGTGAGTTCCCATACTTGAGACCGGTCTGGAGCGTTGCATGAAAGTTGGCGTGATCTCCGATACCCATGGCTTACTGCGCGCCGAAGCCCTTGCTGCCTTGGAGGGTTGTGAACGGATCATTCACGCCGGCGACATCGGCAAGCTCGAAATACTTGATCAACTGGCGTCCATTGCCCCGCTGCACGTAGTGCGCGGGAACAATGATCTGGACGCCCCTTGGGCAGAAAATCTCGCCGACCGACTATGTTTCGACCTGAATGGCTGGCAGACCTTGCTGGTTCATGACATTGCAGATGTCCCTGCCGTGCTTGATGCAGACATAAGGCTGGTGATCACCGGCCATTCGCATAAGCCACGCATAGAATGGCGCGGCGAACGGCTATACCTCAACCCAGGTAGCGCTGGCCGGCGGCGCTTCAAACTACCGGTGACGCTGGCTCTACTCGAGGTGCTTACGTGCTCGATTGAGCCGCGCCTGGTCCCGCTACTGGAATGACATTCCTTGGATGGTCTTGGCAAGGCAATGCAGTTTCATCTCATACATCTTTGCAGCGAAAGCATTAAGCTTGGATAGCAGTCATCTGAACTGCATTCATCGATAGGAATGCCACCCGCCAATCCTAAAACAGTGATGGCGGCTCATTTCCGGCCTCGATATGCGAAAAGACCTGATCTGGATCTGCTTGGCCCCAATATCTGAACAGAAGGCGAGGTTCGGTATTTCCGAAATACTGATCCACGATGCTCGCGGGGGGCGCAGTCAATTTAGGTTCTGACCATTGTTGCGCTAAAACACCTATTGGTTTGCCAGACGAACAAATAATCCAAGTAGCCTTGCCTCCATTGATACCAGGTAGGTAGCCCATACCTTGTATCACTTCGATTAAGGAACGCAGCGTTGCTGATGGATCGAGCGTGATCGACGTCGCGTGGCTTCCCATATCATCCCCCGCATGAACGCTATCTCGATCAATGGTAACTACCAACATAACTGCTCCTTTTTAGCGCTGTGCTGTCACTAGGTCGACGAGCGTAGAGACGTCAGCGGTTACCTGTCTACAGTCTGCTTTTTGGGTCCGATGGCTACCTGTTGCGAAGGGCAGCAACCGACCGAGGCTGTGTGAAAACGTTTTAGAGCAGGTTTGACAGTCAGGACCGGAACGAAAATCGCGCTCCTACGCAAATTTCCGGTCTGCTGATTAACCAAACGCGGGCAGATTTTACGTAGCAACGCAGACTTCAAAACGGAGCATGCGTTTTCACACAGCCTGGGCCCATAGCTGACGTTCGCGCCTCCATCGCAGCTTGCCGGGGATCAATCGGCTAAAACTGGCCAATTAACGACGCCAGTTACCCTACAGTTCATAATTGCGGCGGCCTCACGATTGCTATAGTTATGGTGCGAGGCGAAGAAATACCGCAACGTTCACAGGCTTGATGATCCAACATTGGACGCCTTATGCGAATAAAACAGCCGGTTCTGCCCCTTGCCAAAGCCGCATTCGCCGCGGCTCTCAGGACAGGTCATGGGCGCGCTATCTATCACGTCGAAAGTCATGGATCGAATGGGCTGGAAGAGATAATCATCGAAGCGTGCCTAACATGCGTTTCCTATGATCCTCAGCTGGAGGTAGATCGGGCTCCATGGCTGTTTTCGATTGTTGATCGCGCGAAGCTGAACGCAAAGGTGGTGCAGGCAATCAAGGCGCTAGAGAACACGCCACCGCCCGAGAATCAACGCGACAGTGATCAGCGCAGTGCGATCCTGAAAGAACTGGCTGCTTCAGGATCAGAAGACGCGAGACGTCTTTTGTATTCTTCCCTCGCGCTCTTTCCGGGTACCGCTAGCGTAATTGGCGCTGAGGAAATCATCGCACTCGGCGGCGTGGATGGCTTGATATATGTCGTCAGGCAGATGGGGCAATGGTTGCAGGCTGATCCGGATTTCTGGGTTGATGACTATCCGATCAAACAATTTGATGCCTCCACAGGGATTGAAGGAGGGCTTGCCGCATTGGAGCGTAAGGCCGCAGTTGATTCCGATATTGCGAGCTATCTCGTGGGGATACGCGAGACGCACGATAGCCTCAGCGGTTCTTCTACCCGCTTTCAACCAATGTTATTTGATGGCAATGAGGTCGTGGCGTATGTCAAAAAGAACCCCATAGAACAATGTTATTGGCTCAGAAGATGGGGCACACAAGCCACTAACGAGCAATGCGACATAGTATTCGCAGCCCTGCTTGCGTCGGAGGAGTCGGAACAAGTCAAACGACTGTTCAGATGCTTTGCAAAAACCGGCGTTCCTCGATTCGAAAGTCGATTACTCCGCTGGATTGACCATGCCGACCAACAAGTTCAGTGGGCGGCAGTAGAGGCTTTTGCACCTAAAACGCACGGAGAACTGCGAGATGTGGCTAAGCGATTGATCGCTGATGGCAACGTCCCAAACGGTGTCGCGTTGCTGGTGAACAATTTTTTTGAGGGCGATTTTTCATTGTGCACGAAGCACCTAACACAGCTTTATGATGCTGACAAAACGCACCATTTCGTCGGACAACTCTTGAACTTGTGCGAAGCGCATCCTGGCCAAGAGGCGCTCGACTGTCTCCTCTACGTATATGAGTTTTCGCCGTGTTCGACCTGCCGAAAGCGGGCAGTGAAGGCGTTGACCGACACGAACATCGCTCCGGCCTGGGTGCTTGCAGAGTGTGCATTCGACGCCGATCCCGAAACGCGAGCACTCGCCCGGGCAGACCGTCCCTTCAATTAGTCTTGTTACTCTCGGCCCGGTCGGTAGCCATAAGCTGAGTACCTTCAGAAAGCTGCATCGTGAGCGTCCATAGCTTCCGTCAAGCTCCGATATCCATCACTCCGATCGCGCGGCGAAACCTCGATAAATAGCTCAATCAACTGACTATCAAGGAAGGTTTGATTAGAGGTGTCCAATGGCAGGTTAAAAAAATCAGCGCTTTGTACGGTGTACAGTGAGGTTTGGAAATTCAAAAAGCAGACGTATCTCACTGCCGCCGAATCGCTGAGCCGGCGCCATGTGATGATTTGCTGGTAGGTGTCTCCAAGGAAGCCCATGTTCATTTACCCTCTTACTATGCTGGAACGCAGCAGGTGAAGGTATAGCAGTTACATCTCACTCTTTGCTCTGGCTACGGGTAAGTCTGTAGATCCTTGGGCATCGATGGCGGTTTCTGGCGGTAATCGGCGAAGTCTGAATGACCGCTTTATGGCTGATAGCGGTCAGTGAAAACAGGGATGGAGACGAACTGCTAAAATCAAGTTTTTGAGAGAGAACTATGGGCCCAATAGGACGCTCCAAGGCGACACTTCGTATGTTCGGTGACGACCTAAATCCTGATGAGTTGACGAATTTGCTTGGATGTCCGCCTACGAGCGCTCAAACCAAAGGCCTACCGATCAAAGCAGGCTCGGATTTTGAAGCCAAAACGGGGGGCTGGAGGCTAGAGGCGACGGAGTCGAGCCCAGAGGATCTAGATGGTCAAATCGCTGAGCTACTCAGCAAGCTTACGCCCGACCTCAGCGTGTGGGCGCGAATAGGTGCGCGGTTTAAAGTAGACCTGTTCTGCGGTCTGTTCATGAGCAACGACAACCAGGGTTTATCACTGTCGGTTACAAGCCTTGACGCGTTGTCACGTCGAGGTATTGAGTTGTCCCTTGATATTTACGGGCCGTAAGGTTGTGGGTCGCGACACTATCAACATTTTCATTGGGTACCGACCCACCAAAGACGTCGCAGATCCAGCTCCAGACTCCTCAAACGTGGTGCGTGAGGTGGTCAGATGTAGGTAAATCAATTGCCCTCCTGCTCGGAGTGCCTTGAGTAGAGGTCAACTCCACCTGTATCGACCCTGGCTCCATAGACACATCTGAATGACCGTTTTTGGCCGATTTTTGCCTCTGACGTGGGGTCGCGTGCGACCCAATGCGGCCGTTTCGTTGCTTGCTAAGGCATGTCATAGCTCAACGAGCTCCAAACATCCCTGTTGACAGGCTGTGAGAATTTCCTGCGCCAATTGGTCATCGGCCACAGCTCGAGCTAGTGCCAAGCCCCCAATCATCCCTACGGCAATTTGCAGAGCATGCTGGCGTGTATCCGTCTCTGTCGTCGATTTCAGTCCGGACTCTAGACGTGTGATGAAAGCTGCGAGCACTTGGGTGTAGCTCTCCTGGATGGCTCCGTCCTGCTGAGCAGCATCATTGACCATGAAGGCTAACGGACAGTGCATGCGGCTTGCATCCCGATGGTCCATGCGGAGATAGTCTTTCACCACCTGCTGCAAACCGTCTTTACCAGCCTCTTCCAGTATCGCGCCCCCCGCGTTCGCGGCATTTCTAATAGCTTCGGTGTAAAGCTCCGTTTTGGATGCGAAGTGACTATAGAAGGCCCCCCGGGTCAATCCCGCACTCTCCATAATTGAGTCGATACTGACTTTTTCGAAACCTTCCAGTGCGAAGAGTCGCGATGCGCTATCCAGAATCATCTGTCGAGTGGTTGCGCGCTGTGTAGCAGGCCAGGGCATACGTCTTCTCCTCAGTAAAGCGTGAGATGGAGTATGACAAAACGGGACTTTATGTTCTTGAACATAAAGTCATACCGACCAGAATTGCCGACTCTTCCCCCTCAAGGAGCTACACATGAGATTGCACATACTGGGACCTGGATTTAGTACCTTCGTACGTAGTGTCAGACTTTACTGCGAAGAGAAAGCGCTCGATTACACACACGGGATGCACGTGGATGGTAAAACGATCACGCTCCACAGCCCTGAACACAAGGCACTGCATCCTTTTGGCAAGGTCCCGGTATTGCTGCATGGAGAGCGGAGCGTAATCGAAACAACCACCATTTGCCGCTACCTGGATGAAGCCTTTGCGCACACTTCTCTAAGACCCGCAGACTTGGCCCAGAGGGTAAAGGTCGAACAGTGGTCCGCTGCCTTGGCGATGTATGCCGATGATCGACTGATACGTCGTTATCTTTTATTGCTGGTTTCACCTGCGCAACCGTCACGCCCTATCGATAGAGAAGCTGTGGCTACCGCCGAGCCAATGGCTACCCAAACACTTGGGCTGCTGGAGACGCATTTGGGCGGGCAGCAATTTTTCTGCGGGGCGGACTACAGCATGGCGGACGCCATCCTGACGCCTATGCTCGATTATTTGGAACGCGTGCCCGAAAGTGCGCAATGGCTGAAAAAAGCATCAAATCTTCGTGACTATCTTTTTCGCATGCGATTGCGCCAGTCAGGGCGCAACGTGTTGACCGAGCCGAACTTTAGTTAATGCGGAAAATGCTGGACTTATCGTTCGCACAAGGGCCGCTTTTGGCCGAAGGCAGCCCTTCGCTCTCAGTCCAAGTTAAAATTCGACTGGTGATCTCGCGCCAATCAGCGACCGGCAGACAACCGGCTTAAGCCTGGCTCATGGGAGAAGCGACATTTTTGTTTGAGCAGCTGGATATGCACTGTCAAGATCGGCAGCAAGACGCCAATAGCCCTGTTTCAAAAGGTGTTTTTTTAAGCCGAAGATGTAGTTGTTTTCGGGAATTTGAATTTCTTTGTGGTCACCGTCCCAGAACATTATTTCCACAAAACCTTCAGGGATGAACGCCCCTTCAACCTCTCGCTCAAACTCATCGAGATCGGAACAAAATCTCATTCCATAGTAGCCATCATCCCCCACATATCCGTGATGACTTATTGCGTAGCTGGTCAGTTCATCAGCCTTAGGCCAATCGTTGGAAAAAAGCCAAGACAGGATTTCTGCTTCAGTCATGGGTAGCACCTGGCTTATGCATCATTGGTGTGCAGAGTTCTACCAGCGTCCCGTCAGGGCATCGAACGTAGGAAATGGTTTGCCCCCAGGGCTTGGTGCTTGGGGTGGAAATTTCAGTAGCGCATGCTTGCAGCGCTCTGGCATGAGCCGCTGGAACGTCCTCGGTCACCAGTCCTACTTCGACTCCTAGCGGTTTGGCGGACGAGTGCGCCGAAACATGGCCGGTACTGAAGTTCATCGCGGCCAGTTCATCGGCGGCGAATGCCAGTACAGTTTCTCCTGTTTCAAGTTCGCCATAGGTGGCGGATTCATGGAGGAATCGAATGCTGAGCCCGAAGGCTGATGAAAAGAACTGAAGTGAAGCAGCAACGTCCGGGACGTAGATGATCATGTAACCAAATTTCATGAACGAACATTCCTTGTCGTGCCAATCGAGCGGTGAATCTAGCATATTGAAGTCGGGTGTCGGATGCCTGCTTTCGACCCAAAGCTGACAGTGAAGCAGAGCCAGCTACTGGTACGTACTTGGACGCAAGCGTATTGTTCGATGCGCTTTACTTCCCTTGGAAATCTTAAAAAAAGGACGACTTACATGGATGTTGAACTGGCACATCAGATTGAGGCCGCAGAAAGCGAGTATTTGCGTTCGCGTGTTCAGAACCTAGCAGGGGTAAGCGGAAATCCTTATGGCGCATGTGTTTTTTCCAATGGAGACTTTCCGTGTTTTCAGGTGAACGCATCACCTAGCCCAATGTTCAACCGCATCTACGGCGACAGCGCAGGTGATCCCAAGGCAGTGTTGAAGTTGCTCAAAGATTCAGCGGAACATTCGGTCGTAACTCCCCTAATCGGGAAACCTTCCGCGTTGGGGCAGTACTCACTTGTGGGCGAAGCGCAGCTTGAGCGTTTGAGGGGCTGGACTCACTTGCAATCCGCGTGTGCCATCGAGAAGGTAGTCTTGAGTCGCCACTCATTCGAAATTGAGGAAGTCACGTCAAAAACTCTTGCTCAGTTCGCAGACGTGCATGCGGACGGTTTTCATACCAAACCGGAGTACCGATTGTTGAATCAAGCATCCTTCGAAGAGCAGACGTCGAGCGGACGTCTGAAAATCTGCGTCCTGAAAGCTGATGGGGAAGTCGTGGCAGGAGCCTCAATGTATTTGGCCAGTAATGGCATTGCCTACCTTGGAACAGCTGCCACCCGAAAGGATGCCCGGGGCCTTGGCTACCATGGAGCACTGATATCTCATCGAATTGAGCAAGCGAAGAAGCATGGCTGCCACTTGATCGCCGCGACCGCGCTGGCCAGCTCCCAAAGTCATCGAAATCTGCAACGTGCCGGGTTGACGACATCTCATGCCCAAGCACTGTACCGCCTCGCAAATAACTAAGATAAACGGCTGAGCACGATCGTCCGCTTCTGGCCGTTTTCTGCCGGTCAAGAAGGTCAGCTTGCGACCCAAAGTACCTTTTTCCCGCTTCTGTCCGAAAAAGGACGATAGTCAGGTCAGTGCTTACTTGGCGCTCTCCATCAACTTCCATGCAATGATTGTGATGACAGGGGATAGCAACACCAATGCGCCTACGGTGCAGACCACTGCAAACCAATAGCTGCTTTTTCCGGTGAACCGGCCCAGCGTTATCGCCCTGAGTACCCAATATCCGACTCGGTAGCAGATGACGCCGAACACAACCTCCATCAGCATTTCCATGGAACTCCTTGTGTTGCTTCGACCGGTTGAATCTGCTGGTAGCTCAGAAATATACAAAAAGCGGATGCTAGCAGACCTGTCTGCGAACCAGATGGAATCCATGTAAGCCAAGTATGCAGACAGCCAGGCGCGATGATGGGAGTGTCTTGTTACCTAGTCACTGACCGCCACGTCACCAGTCCATCCAGGCCATGGTCGGACTTCAGGTATCTGAGCATGTTTTGTGCCTCGGCCTTTTCTTCAAACGGGCCTGCGAAAACGTGGGGCGCTTCATCGAGAATTGTTGGTATGTCGATTAGCGTCATCTGTGCAGCTATCCGTTCAAATTCCTCATCGGTATGGGCAGTAATGCGTGCTACCCAGCCGCTGCGATTTCTCAGGGCGATAGGCTCCACTTCGGCTCCGCAGCGCTTACATCGTGAGGCTGCAGCTTTGATGGCTTGGGTGCAGGCAGGGCAGGGGCGCAGATCTTCGTGCACTAGAGCGTCAACACCGGTCTTTGCCAACCGTGGCATTAACAACACGGCGATCAGGGCTACGCCGGGAACGAAAAGCCCGATTGCAAACCATCTTGGCCCTGATCGCCCGCGTGTACTCGCAACATAAGCGGTCACGGCTGTGAGAATGAGCCAGAGGGGGAGCGGGACGCCCATTGCACTTCCTTGTTTTGATATTTGAGTGAGAACCCCGCTGACCGGGCTCATCAAAGTATCTACTCTTTGTCAGCAACGCCATAAATAGAGAACAAAGACTGCAATCCACACCCCTGAGCGGACACTCGTCAACATCAGCTCAGGGCCAAAAGCTTCGCTATTGCAGCGGAACATACACATCAGTTTGCCATTGATCCTGCGGTGTCTCGGGATAGACGCTCAGGTAATGAAAGAACAGCGGCTGGTCACGAAGTTCCTCTCCACTGGCGGGAAGCCAATCACGGTAAATCGGATAGATCGTTTCGCCAATGTGATCCGGTGACCCCGCGTGTCGCACCACGACGCAGCGACCGCCAGGAATGACGATCTCGTGCACGCCGAACCCATTCGGCGCCACGGCCTCGTGAATCTCGCCGCAAATGGCGAAGCGGAATGCTTGTGGAGGTGTCGTATCGGGGTTGCCATAGGGAATGCCAAAGGTGCGACTCGATGCCACCGGCGACTGTCCGCTCTGCATACGCCACTCGATGAACTTGCGCACGCTCTCATTGACGAGCCCGGCTGGCCCGCAGTGCTCAAGCGTTGCTACCCTGACTTCAGGGAATTGCACGATTCGTACTTGCATGATGATAGTCCTGGAAAAGTGAGGGATTGCGAATACCGCATTCCAGACCTGCCAGTTCGGTTCCTTCCTGAACGCACTCGGCGTCATACCGAACGCCCGCCTGAACGCCCTGCAAAATGCCTCGGGACTTTCAAAGCCGGCACCGAGTGCGGCATCCAGTACCGAGTGATCAGCGGGGGCGGCCAAGCGATGTGCCGCGCGTCGTAGCCGCATCAGTTGCACATAACGTGAGACAGGCACTCCTACGAACGCGGTGAATTGTCGATGGAAGTGAAACGCCGAAAAGTTCGCCACATGGCTCAACGTCTTCACCGACAGGTCACCTTCGAGATGGGCATCAATGTAGGCGAGTACGGCGTTGAAGCGTTTTGTGTAAGCGAAGTTGGTCGGCATGTCAGACACTGGGAAAAGGCTCCTGGAAGTACGGTCGGCAATAGAGTCGACTATAGCGGCGTGAACGCGCCTAGCCGCGTTTGCTCAAGGCACCGTTTTGAAGTCTGCGTCGCTACGTAAAATCTGCCAGCGCCCGGCATTCAGCAGACGCACAAAAATTGTGTAGGAGCGCGATTTTCGTTCCGGTTTTGCCTGTCAAACCTGCTTTAAAACGTTTTACCCAGCCAGGGCCGAAAGCAAACGCCGATTACCTCGCCTAAGCCAGGAAGGGACAAAAGGGTGACCGCGTAGCCTCGTCCGGCGCACTGAGACACCTTCGCCACGCAAAGGAAGCGATGAGTATTCTTGATGGCTCAGATTTCGCGTAGCGGTGCGCAAAAGGCTTTTCAGCGGTCAGTATGCAGGCAGTCTGGAAGGACCGACTTTTCCAACAGAATCGGTCGATAGCTGCCTGTCGTCACCGGCAGCTATGCGCAGTTCACTGCTGATCATGGATACGAAGCAAGCTGGTCAGCTTTGATGCGATTGGTTGTTAGATCGAGTGCAAACGCGCGTTGGGGTGAAATAGGTGTAAACCTATTTCAGGACTAGACACCGCGTTTTCCCACCTGTCCCCGGGCCTCCCACATGGCTATCACCTTTCTTGAGTGATTGGCATAAAGCTTCGATACACAGGGATCGGCGGCGCGTAAAAAAATAGTAAATTTTCGCCCCGCAGTCAGCCGTGCAATACATGTAGATATTGAATCTGGGGTAGCATCCGGTACCTGGCTCGGCTCTCGCAGAAAAGAGCCTCTTGCTCCCGGGTTCGCGTCCGGCATGCAGGGTTATATTCTGGAATACGGCTGAATTTACCGTGCCTGTGAGCTACCGATGTTCCTGTTTTGAGAATCGGCCCTCGATGCGCGTAAGCCCTCGCCCATGCCTCCCGACCTTGCTGGCGACCATTAAATGAAATCATTGCTTCATCCAGCCAGAGCTGTCGCTTTGGTTTTTCTGGCAGCAATACTCGTCGGCAGCGCGCTTCTGATGCTCCCGATATCCCACGCCGAAGGTAGTGCTGCGCCTTGGGATCCAATTGTTGGCTAAGTTTCTGTTTACGGAGCAGTTTTCTTTTTCCAAAGGCGATAGCGTTGTGGTGATCGGCCTGGGCCGCTTCGGCAGCTCTGTGGCCCAATCGTTGATGCGGTTGGGCCATGACGTCATGGGCATCGACAGGAATGCTGAGCCTGTCCATGACAGGGCTGATCTCTTGACTCACACAGTCCAGGCCGACTCCACCAACCTCATGGTCTTGCGCCAACTGGGCGTTGCCGACTTTGCCCATGCCATCGTGGGGATCGGTACCGACCTGGCGGCCAGCCTGATGACCATCATGGCGTTGACCGAACTGGGCATCCCGGATATCTGGGTCAAAGCACTGACTGCCGAACATGGACATCTTGCCCAGCGTATTGGCGCCCATCACGTTGTCTACCCGGAGGCGGATATGGGGGAGCGTGTCGCGCACCTCATTACCGGGCGGATGATTGATTTCATCGAGTTTGATGACGGCTTTGCAATCGCCAAAATTCACGCCCCATTGCCGACTCAAAACAACACACTTGCCGACGCCAATATTCGTGAAAAATATGGCGTAACGGTTGTAGGGCTCAAGCGCGCCAACGAAGACTTCCAGCATGCCACGCCTGGCACCCTGATCCTGCCGGGCGATTTACTCATCGTCTCTGGCTCGACTCATCTGATTCAGAAATTTGCGGGCCGCTCTAAATGATCAGAAGGGCCTTCTGGTGGCCCCGCGTGAGTCGCACTGACCTCGATAAATCTGTGCGGGGGCTTCTGGCTGATTGGTGTCCATCTTGAAGGGTTGTAATCAACCCGAAAGCCACCGGTCAGATACACATCTGTGCTGGGCCGCTTGCAGATTAGATGGCGGGGGGCAAGGGATCAGGATTGGGAAATGTTGCCTCGCGTTGCCAGCCGCCACCCAAGGCTTTGAATGTAGCCACCGCAGCGCGAGCCGATTCCGTTTGTGCTTGTGCCCTACCATCAGATGCAGCTAACAAGTTCTCATCGGCATCCAATACTTCGATCAAGCTCACCACGCCTTTCTCATAGGCGGTAAACGATGTACGTCGGGCTTTTGCATAAGCAGCCTCACCCTGTGCAAGATTTTTATATTGCTGCTCGCGGTTGATCAGTGCCGAAAAAGCGGTTTCGACATCCTCGGAGGCCCGCAGCACCGATTGGCGATAGGCGGCTAACGCTTCGGCTTCTTGCCCCTTGGCCAAGTCAATCTGAGCGTTGATGCGGCCAAAGTCGAACAGCCTCCAGCGTAATCCCAATACCGCCGATGCCTGACTGGCATCGTTGGTGAAAAGATTTCCGCTGGAGACCGACGTAGCGCTACCTAGCAGCGCTCCCATAGAAAACTTTGGGTAGTACTCGGAAATGGCTTCGCCGATGCGAGCGTTCGATGCCGCAAGTCGGCGCTCTGCGACGATCAAGTCTGGACGCCGACGCAGCAGGTCGGCTGGAGAGCCCAGGCTGGCGAATTTTGGTATGTCCGGGATGCGTGTCGATTGAGTCAACTGCGCAGTGTAAGTACCCGGTGGTTTACCCAACATGACATCCAGAGCGTTCATCGCCGAATCAAGGCCAGCCTGCAGTACAGGGACAGTTGCTTGCGCTTGGTTCAGCGATCCTTGAGTCTGATTCAACTGTAGTTCAGCAGCCAGTCCTTTGGCATAGAGATGTTCGATGGTGGAGAGCAGGTGTTGTCGCGTCTCTACTTGCTTTCTTGCAATTGCCAGGCGTGCTTGCAGGCCGCGGATGCTGATGTAAAGGTCAGCAGTCTGCGCTACCACTGCTAGACGTGTGGCAACCGCTGCAGCTTGGGAAGCCTGATAGTCGGCGACGGCTGCTTCTTTGCCTCGGCGTAATCCTCCAAATACATCCAGTTCCCAGCCAGCATTGAGATTAGCCTCATAAGCACTGCCGTAGCGGTTATAGGATGGATCTGAATTCAGCACTTGGCCCAGCGGTGTCTCCAAGGACTGTCGCGCTCTAGCCGCTTGGCCGCTGACTGTAGCCGACGGCAAAAGAGCTGCGTTAGCTGCCCCCAAGCCTGCGCGAGCCTGTTCGATCCTGGCTGTTGCCTGAGCTAAATCGAGGTTCTGTTCAAGGGCTCGATTGATTAACTGACTGAGAACGGGGTCATTGAAAGCGTTCCACCAGACGGTGAGATCCCAGGGGGCTGCGTCAACTGTTCGTGTTGTAGGTGTAAGCGCCAAAAAATGCTCGGGCAGTTCTACTTTGGGCACTGAATAGTCAGGGCCCACCGAGCAACCCGTGACCATACCGAAACTTAGCAAAACGGCAAAACGGAAAGGGTGCATGTGACACCTTGGAAATGCTAGATTTGTGACCATATTACGATTTGGTCATGAGTTGTCAACTGTCCTGCGGGTGCGTAAGCTGATCGCATGAACCCATTATCCGTTTCCTCGTCCAGCACCCGCGGTCCAGCCGAACACGACATCCGCGACCAGATTGTCGCGGCGGCCAATGAACATTTCAGTCAATACGGTTACAGCAAGACAACAGTCTCCGACCTTGCGAAAGCGATCGGTTTTTCCAAGGCTTATATCTACAAGTTCTTCGACTCCAAGCAGGCGATTGGTGAGGCAATTTGCAGCAATTGCCTGTCGCAAATCATTGCGGCGGTGGAGGAAGCGATCAATGCCGAGGGTATCTCACCCACGGAGCGCTTTCGGCGATTGGTCAAAACCCTGATAACCAAGGGGATTGACCTATTTTTTAATGATCGAAAGTTGTATGACATAGCGGCGTTCGCTGCTTCGGAGAGCTGGCCCAGCTCGCAGGTCTATGACGTGCGAATCAAACACTTCGTACAGCAAATTGTGCGAGAGGGGCGTGAACTTGGAGAGTTTGAGCGCAAGACACCATTGGATGAGACGGTGGAATCGATTCATCTCGCTTTACGTCCCTACATCAATCCTTTGCTGTTGCAGTACAACCTCGACGTCGTTGAAGAGGCACCCGGGCTCATCTCCAACCTCATTCTGCGCAGCCTGATGCCTTAAAAAGGTTCTGGCTGGCAGATCTTGCGTACCTCCACATTTATCTTTGCATCCGTAACTTAAGGCCGACTCTGCTGATCTCACCTTGGTCATCAGGCGGCTTTCATTTGTTCATGTCGTGACCATTGACATAATTGGTCACTTGAATAAGCATGGCGTATCTGCTTCCAAGAGGTCTCTATGGTCCAGCGCCGCTCCCATTCATTTATCTTCATCGGTCTATTGCCGTTTGCCATGGCTGCATGCAGCGAGGGGCCGCCTCCTGATCCTCGTCTTCAGGTGCCCTTGGTGCGCATCGGTCTGGTTCAGCCTTCTGTGCCTGAAACCCGCGTATATACCGGCGTCGTTGCGGCTCGGGTTCAGAGTGACCTTGGTTTTCGAGTGCCCGGAAAGGTGACGGAGCGCCTCGTGGACACCGGCCAGAGCGTCAAACGCGGACAGCCACTTATGCGAATTGATGCGAACGATCTGATGCTGACAGCGCGAGCGCAGCAGGAAGCAGTGCTGGCGGCAATGGCTCGATCCCGACAAGCTACTGATGACGAGCGGCGATACCGTGATCTGGTGTCTATCGGTGCTGTATCTGCCTCGGCTTACGCAGGGATCAAAGCGGCTGCCGACTCGGCCAAAGCTCAACTGAATGCGGCCAAAGCCCAGGCTGATGTGGCGAAAAACTCCACCGGTTATTCAACCTTGCTGGCCGATTCCGACGGCGTTGTTGTAGACACTTTGGTGGAGCCGGGGCAGGTAGTAGGCGCGGGCCAGGTGGTGGTGCGTGTCGCCCATTCCGGGCAGCGTGAGGCAGTCATTCAATTGCCTGAAACGCTACGTCCTGCACTGGGATCGTCGGCGACAGTGCAGCTTTATGGGCTGGACCGGCACGAAGGGAAGGCGCATCTGCGCCAACTGTCCGATTCGGCTGACAGGTTGACTCGCACATTTGAGGCGCGTTACGTGCTGGAAGGCGCACTTGCCAATGCCGCGCTGGGGTCGACCATTTCGGTTGCCATAGGCGGCACGCCAACTGCCATCGATAGTGAAGTCCAGGTGCCCGTCGCTTCTCTCTACGACGCGGGTAAAGGTCCGGGTGTATGGGTCGTGGGCGGAGAACCTGAGCAGGTGACCTGGCGCCCCGTAAAGTTCCTCGGTTTGAGTAACGCAGAAACTGCACGTGTGACAGGTAATCTCAATATCAATGATCGTATTGTCGCGTTGGGCGCTCACCTTTTAAGCGAGGGTGAGCAGGTCAGGCCTCAGGTGGCGGGCAACGCTCAGGCAGCAGTGGCTGAGGTGCGCCGATGACCGGGTTCAACCTGTCCGCACTGGCAGTGCGTGAGCGTTCGATCACGCTGTTTTTGATCTTGTTGATATCCATAGGTGGGCTGTACGCCTTCTTCAAACTAGGGCGGGCGGAAGATCCTGCCTTCACCATCAAACAAATGACGGTGGTAACGGTATGGCCTGGTGCGACGGCTCAGGAGATGCAGGATCAGGTGGTTGAAAAGCTGGAAAAACGCATGCAGGAACTGCGTTGGTATGACCGGACTGAGACCTTCACTCGTCCGGGAGTGGCACTCACCACCGTCTATTTGCTCGATAGCACGCCACCTTCTGCTGTTCCCGAGGAGTTTTACCAGGCTCGCAAGAAGCTCCGTGATGAAGAGGCGGGTTTGCCGCCTGGAGTCATCGGCCCGATCGTCAACGACGAATATGCCGATGTCACCTTTGCCCTTTATGCGCTCAAGGCCAAGGGCGAGCCGCAGCGATTGCTGGTGCGCGAGGCCGAGTCCTTGCGCCAGCGCCTGCTGCACGTGGCGGGCGTGAAGAAGGTCAATATCATTGGTGAGCAGTCCGAGCGCATTTATGTCGAGTTGTCATACGAGCGTCTGGCGACGCTGGGTATTTCCGCTCGAGACATATTTAGCGCGTTGAGCGCGCAAAACATGATGACGCCGGCCGGTTCAGTTGAGGCGAAGGGCCCACAGGTGTTCATCCGGTTTGATGGCGCGTTTGATGATCTCCAGAAGATTCGCGACACGCCGCTGGCCGTGCAGGGTAGGACCCTCAAATTATCCGATGTGGCCGAGGTCAAGCGCGGTTACGAGGACCCCACCACGTTTATGGTGCGCAACAATGGCGAGCCCGCGTTGCTGCTCGGTATTGTGATGCGCGACGGCTGGAACGGTCTCGATTTAGGTAAGGCGCTTGAAGCCGAGACAACGTCGATCAATGAGCAATTGCCGCTAGGCATGACATTGAGCAAGGTCACCGATCAGGCGGTGAACATAGATGCATCCGTCACCGAATTCATGATCAAGTTTTTCGCTGCGCTGGGCGTGGTTCTGCTGGTGTGTTTTCTCAGCATGGGCTGGCGTGTCGGCATCGTCGTCGCTGCGGCGGTGCCGCTGACCCTGGCGGCAGTTTTCATTGTCATGGCCGCAACAGGTAAAGACTTTGACCGTATAACGCTAGGGTCGCTGATTCTGGCGCTGGGGCTACTGGTGGACGATGCGATCATTGCCATTGAAATGATGGTGGTGAAAATGGAGGAGGGTTATGACCGCATCAAAGCTTCCGCCTATGCCTGGAGTCACACTGCAGCTCCTATGTTGTCGGGCACGTTGGTCACTGCAATCGGCTTTATGCCTAATGGCTTCGCCAAATCAACAGCAGGTGAGTACACAGCCAACATGTTCTGGATCGTCGGCATTGCGCTGATCACATCCTGGGTGGTGGCAGTGGTGTTCACACCTTACCTGGGGGTGAAACTGCTGCCGCAGATCAAGGTGCCTGAAGGCGGCCATACCGCGATTTACGGCACGCCCAATTACTTGCGTTTCAGGCGCGTGCTGGGCGTGGTAATTCGCCGTAAAGGGCTTGTAGCGATCTCAGTGGTTGGTTTGTTCATTGTCGCTATTCTCGGCATGGGCGTGGTGAAGAAGCAATTTTTCCCAACATCAGACCGCCCCGAGGTGCTCGTTGAGGTTCAGATGCCTTATGGCACGTCCATCGAGCAAACTGATGCAGCGGCATCCGAAGTCGAGGCTTGGTTTGCGCAACAGCCGGAAGCACGGATAGTCACCGCCTACATTGGTCAGGGCGCTCCACGGTTCTACTTGGCGATGGCGCCAGAGTTGCCCGATCCTTCTTTTGCAAAAATCGTTGTGCTAACGGCAAATCAGGAAGAGCGTGAGGCTCTCAAGATCCGGCTGAGGCAAGCCGTTGCTGATGGCCTGGCCCCTCAAGCACGCGTACGTGCGACCCAGTTGGTATTCGGTCCTTACTCGCCTTACCCGGTGGCCTTTCGCGTCATGGGGCCGGACCTGACAGTGCTACGCGATATCGCCGGCCAGGTGCGTGAGGTCATGAAAGCCAGCCCCATGATGAGAACCGTCAATACGGACATGGGCGAGCGTGCGCCGGCACTCCACCTGACGCTGAATCAGGATCGTCTGCAGGCATTCGGTTTGACCTCCGCAGATGTTGCTCAGCAGCTTCAGTTTCTGCTGACCGGAGCGCCAGTGACCCAGGTGCGCGAGGACATTCGCTCAGTCCAGGTGGTTGCACGCTCTGCCGGTGACACTCGTTTGGATCCCTCGAAAATCGATGCCTTCACATTGACCGGAGCGCAGGGCCAACGGGTGTCGTTGTCTCAGATCGGGACGGTGGATATCCGAATGGAAGAGCCCATCCTGCGGCGTCGTGACCGAACGCCAACCATCACCGTACGTGGTGATGTGGCTGAAGGGCTTCAGCCTCCAGATGTTTCCAGCGCCGTGATGAAGCAACTGCAACCGCTTATTGAACAGTTGCCTAAGGGCTATCGGATTGAATTGGCAGGGGCGATTGAGGAGTCGGGCAAAGCGAACAAGGCGTTGCTGCCGTTGTTCCCCATCATGATCGCGCTGACGTTGCTCACCATCATTCTTCAGGTGCGTTCGATGTCGGCAATGATGATGGTGTTCGCCACGGCGCCTCTGGGACTGATTGGCGTGGTGCCGATGCTTCTGCTGTTCCAGCAACCCTTCGGGATCAACGCGTTGGTGGGGCTGATTGCGCTGTCGGGAATTTTGATGCGTAACACGCTGATTCTCATCGGTCAGATTCACGCCAATAAGCAGGCCGGCCTGTCCCCTTATGACGCAGTGGTCGAAGCCACTGTGCAGCGAGCCAGGCCCGTCATTCTCACGGCGCTCGCGGCGATGCTGGCGTTCATCCCGCTGACCCATTCGGTGTTTTGGGGAACGCTGGCCTACACCCTGATCGGAGGTACGTTTGCTGGCACTGTGCTGACATTGGTGTTCCTGCCTGCGATGTACGCCCTCTGGTTCAAGATCAAACCTGACACCTCACAGGAGGCCTCGACCGCCGTAAATCCTGCCTGATCGAGCAACGAACGCACCGCTGGTTAACGCTTCAGAGCCGCTTCGATCGCCGCGATGTCGATCTTTTTCATCCCCATCATGGCGTCGAACGCGCGCTTGGCTGCCGCTCGATCAGGATCGGTTATCGCGGCGGTCAGAACGCGTGGTGTGATTTGCCACGACAGTCCCCACTTGTCCTTGCACCAGCCGCATGCACTTTCCTGGCCGCCGTTTCCGACAATCGCGTTCCACAAGCGGTCTGTTTCAGCTTGGTCGTCGGTGGCAACCTGGAACGAGAAAGCCTCGTTGTGCTTGAACGCCGAACCTCCGTTCAGCCCGAGACAAGGGATGCCCATCACCGTGAACTCGACCGTCAAGACATCGCCCTGTTTGCCCGCCGGATAGTCGCCAGGCGCGCGAAGGACAGCTCCCACAGTGCTGTCCGGGAACGTATCGGCGTAGAACTTCGCCGCGTCCAACGCGGTGCCGTCGTACCAGAGACAAATCGTGTTCTTGCTGATCATCTTGGTTCTCCAGAATTGGGACTGATGCATGCATTCTAGTAGCGTAGGCAGCCGGACAATTTTGGCAACTTGTGTACCTTGGGAGGGCGCGCACGCCGTAGATGGCCGGATGCGTACGTCGACGTCCCTAACGGCTGCGGCTTTAACAACAGGCCACCTTGCTTATGGCCCCAAGGTAGCTTTAATAAATGGTGATCTCCCTGAGCAACATTTGTTCCGTTCGAAAGGAGCAGAAAATGTACAAATTAAGAGTCTTTTTGGCGTCAAGCGCGTTCACACTCGCCGCATTCATGACGTTACCCGTGTCGAGCGCTGAGCAACCGATGGCGGGCCACATATCGGTTCTACCCTCCGATCTCAAATGGTCTGATGCGCCATCGGTCGCGCCTGGCGCCCAAATCGTAGTCATTGAAGGCGACCTGAAAACTGCAGATCCGTTTACCTTTCGGCTCAAGCTACCGGCCAACTCTAAAATAGGTGTCCATACTCACCCGGTAGTGGAACGTGTCACCGTAATTTCCGGCACTTTTCACCTGGGAGTCGGCGACAAATTTGACCCCGCCAAAACCAGGGCCTACACGCCGGGCGGTATCACGATCATGCCTGTTGGTATGCCGATGTATGTATTCACCCAAGAAGAAACTGTCGTGCAGATCCATGGGACCGGCCCGTGGGGTATCAATTTTCTCAATCCAGCGGATGACCCCAGGAAGAAGTGACCTTATCTACCTGAGATTCCGACCAACACGCAGGCGCATGGGGGAGCACACGCGCCAGCCCCTGCGACCAATCTGATTTATTCCCTGACTGCACGCATTGAATGAAATCAATGCTGGTTCTCTTGAGTTCGGTTGCAACCCGAAGCGACCGGAGCTCTTCGACCCAGACTGACTGTCGCTCCCGGAGCTTGGGGCGGTGAGGAGACGTTCCCGGGTGCCCGATGATGGCCGAAAACTGCCGAGCATCGAGAACAATCGCCATTGTCAGGGCCATCGCAAATCAGTCCGCCAAACGGAGCCAAGGGCCGGCGCAACTCCGTCTAATCTGAATAGTACGCGAGCACAAGCATGTCTCACGTCTCTTGCTGCAGGGGAAACGGGATGACCGGAACAACAGCGTGCCAATGCTCGTCATGGGTCCTACTCTCCCTGTTAGCCATCAACCTGGTGCTGACGGCGGGATGTTCCGGCAAAGCTGCCACGGCTCGCTATTCGGCCTCAAACATAGGCTCAAGCTGCTATGCAAAAGCGCTACCCACCGCCGGCGAGGGTGGCCTGGCTTGGGGCTCAACCTTGAACATGGCTCGCGAAAAATCCCTGACTAATTGCATACGCTATGCCGGCCGATCCGGTGGCACGCCGGATACTTGCCACGTGGTGTTGGCGGAGTGCAAAAATTAGAAAACGGCTCGTTAAATGGAACGAGCCGTTTTTGTGACGGTGCTTATCGGAGGAAGTGCACGGATGTCAGACCGGATTCAAAGGTGATCCGCATCAATTACAGCCTTGGCGAACGCCTGCGGATCTTCCTGCGGCAGGTTGTGGCCGATGCCGCCGTTGATCAGCCGGAACTCGTATTTGCCGGTGAAGCGCTTGGCGTAATCCTCGGGGGCAGGGTGCGGCGCGCCGTTGGCATCGCCTTCAAGGGTGATGGTCGGCACGCTAATGGAAGGCGCCGTAGCCAGTTTCTGCTCTAGCGCTTCATATTGACTCTCGCCTTGAACCAGCCCCAGGCGCCAGCGGTAGTTGAATACGGTGATGTCGACATGGTCGGGGTTCTCCAGAGCCTTGGCGCTGCGGTCGAAAGTGGCATCATCGAACACCCATTTCGGCGACGCCAGTTGCCATATCAACTTGGCGAAGTCGTGGGTGTTTTTCTCGTAGCCGGAGCGACCGCGGTCGGTGGCGAAGTAAAACTGATACCACCATTGCAACTCGGCCTTGGGTGGCAGCGGGTTCTTGCCGGCCGCTTGGTTGCCGATCAGATAGCCGCTGACAGAGACCAGCGCCTTAACCCGTTCTGGCCACAGCGCCGAGACGATGTCGGCCGATCGCGCGCCCCAGTCATAGCCACCGAGTACGGCCTGTTTGATCTTCAGCGCATCCATAAAGTCGATGACGTCACTTGCCAGCGCGGCCGGCTGACCATTGCGAACGGTTTTATCGGACAGAAAATGCGTATCACCGTAGCCACGCGCATACGGCATCAGCACTCGATAGCCCTTTGCTGCAAGCAATGGCGCGACCTCGTCATAGCTGTGAATGTCGTACGGCCAGCCGTGCAGAAGAATGACTACTGGTCCATCGGCCGGGCCTGTTTCGGCGTACGCCACGTTCAACAGTCCGGCGCTGACATGCTTCAGCGGGCCGAACGGGGAGGGTGCCGCATGAGTGGCGTCGGCGCTGATCGCGTCTGGCGGCACAGCTGCGGTCGTTTGTGCGTGGGCCGCACCGAGAGCGCTGAACAGGGTGAGCGCGAGGATCGATGAGCCGACCAGACGGCGGCGAGTTTTGCCGGTTTTGTTCTGCAGTGCCATCTTCATGGTGATGTCTCCGTTGCAAGCCGTTGGTCAGGGGTTCCGGGTGATCCCCTTCAAACCTGGCTTGCATTTGAACGCGGCGACGTATCTGGCCTGTGTCGAATCGCAGGCCAGGTGAAAACCCATGTATCAAGCTGCTAGCCAGACACACTGAGATACACAGCGGAGCAGCAGAATCAACGACGCCGACAAAAGGACAGATCGACCCAGTCTTGAGCCGATCTATCAATGCCGGTTAGAAGTGCCAATTATCAGCGTGAACGACACGACAGAATGGGCCCGCCAGGGTTGCATTGTGATGAGCGACGATATTTTCGGCCTTCAACGCAGGCGTGTCGGTGCAGGTATGCCCATCGGCGATCAGCACTGCATCGAACCCAAGATCCCGTGCAGCGCGGCAGGTGCTGTCGACACAATACTGGGTCTTCATGCCGGCAATAACCACGCCTTGAGATCCACAAGCTTTTAGCCGATCGGCCAGGTCAGTCATGGCGAAAGCGTTGGGTCGGCTTTTTTCGAAGATCACTTCGTCGCCTTGTAGCAGGAGTTCCTGCACCAGTTGTGTCAACGGGCTTCCAGGTTCGATAGGCGAGCCAGGCGGACCTACGTGGCGAGCAAGAAAAACTGGCGCGCCTGCTTTCCGGGCTTTGCTCAGCAGGCTATTCAAAGTGTTCAGCAACGCTTCGCCAGCCCATGGTTTATCCGGGCCATGAAACAATCCAACCTGCATATCGAGAATCAACAGTGCATACATAGTGCTTTTCCTTGCGTTTGGACCAGCGACACAAGGGCAAAAGAAAAGGCCCTATCCATCACTGGCGGGCCTTTTGAAGTTCGTGCGTTATTGGCTCACGACACCTCTCACGACCCGCCTCGGGCGGTCGTGGTAGTGGTGGTCGAGGCAATGCGTGGCTGATTCATAGAGTTGACATTATCTGCACGGTGACTGGTTGGCAAGAGGGCGCATCCATGCGCCAAACGACTAGTCTTAGCGCTTGATCAGGGAAATCTTGGTGCCTTCGATGCTGATCCCGGCCATTAACCCCTGCTGGTCGAAAATGAACGCGTAGGCATCGTCTTTCACTGTCGTGCTGGACAGATTCTTCGCCACCCCTTCGTCAACCATTACAACGGTGGGTCCTACGCCAATTTCCCAACCCTTGGTTTTACGGACATAGTCCACGGCTTTGTCGGTCATCAGGAAAACCGCATAGCCATACGACTGGGCGCCTGCTTGCAGCCCCCAGGACCCGGTTACGGAGTTGTAATAATTCTCTACTTTCTTGCCCTCCAACAACACACCTTCGCCATAGCTGCCGCCAAACACAAGGCCCGCCTTGATGATTTTCGGGAAGACAAGAATCGCTTTGGCTTTATGCGAAATGGATTCGGCAAATGGGGTGGACTTGTAGAGAGTTTGCAACGCTTGCCGAGAATCGACATCTAGATCCTCGGCAGTTGCCGCACCTGCAGTGTTCAAGAAGCTGGCTGATGCCAGTGAGGCTGTCGCAAGGACGATCGATAGGAAGAACCGCATTGACTGAGTCATTTTAGTACTCCAATACGGGAGCATTGGATGTGAGCAGCAGTCAGCACCTGCCTTCGGCAGAAATCCGAGCCTGCTGAAATTATCCCGCGCACCCTTAAGTGTGTGAATTACTGGCTTCGCCCTTGAATGTAGCAGGCCAGAGGCCTTTGAACATTGGCGACGTCATCACCTGCTTTGACCTCTGTGTATCAGCCGGGTTCGTCGTCAGAAACTGCGACGGCTGAAAGTAGATACTGTTAGTTCTGTGTAATGTTGAAATGCTAAAGCGTCACGCAATGGCGCCATCGTGCCACTTGATTTCAGAGGAGAGGCAGCATGGACCGATTCACCGGCGGTTGTCTGTGCGGCAACGTCCGAATTGAGGCGTCGGGGCTCCCATACCGGGTCGGCCTTTGTCATTGTCTTGACTGCCGCAAGCATCATGGGGCTCTTTTTCACGCCTCGGCAGTGTTCCCTCAGGATGCGGTGACGATCGATGGGGAAACACGCGACTACGCCGGACGGTTTTTTTGTCCCCGCTGCGGCTCGTCCGTTTTCGCCCGCACCGGCGACGAAATCGAAGTGAACCTCGGATCCCTGGATGCCCCTGACCAACTGATGCCAACCTACGAAAGCTGGATTGTCCGTCGCGAATCCTGGTTGCCGCCGTTTCCGCTCATGCGACGATACGAGCGCGATCGTGACGCTACGGGTCGCTTTGAGGAGTAGGTCACATGAACACCATTGGCGTTCAACGCGCCAAACGCATACTCGATTTCGAGCTGAAGAGGGGCACTTCGGTCGTGGGGGCCATTCTGGAACTGTCGCGCGGTCGCGGTGGAACATCAGAATGAAACCTGGCCTCCCCGTGACACCAAAACGGTCAGCTAAATCCAATATGGTTATCTTCTTCAGGCCGCTTCCAGTACCGGATAGTGACTGTCAGGAGCAAACGGAGCCGATTTTTCTTATCGTGCTGGGTGGGTTATCGATTGAAATCAGGATGATACGAACAGCCATAACCACACCTACGAGAACGGCAGCAAGACCTGACGCTTCTAGAGGTGTTGGCAGCCGGCTGTGAAACAACAAGCCAAGTAGGGTGGCGAACAGCGATTCAAGGGAGATCAGTTGCCCAGAAAGCACCATGGGAAGGCGACGGGATGCTGCGTTCCACGCCCAGGCCCCGACGAGTGAGGACATTACCGCAATAACAAGGCCCCAGACGTACAGATGTCCTGCAAGGGAAATACGGAAACCAAGCGTTGGCAGCTTGAGAAGATCCAGCACCTGCACAACCGGTAACAAGCACAAGGTGCCCATTCCGGCGCCTGCCATCATAAGGCCGGTCCAGATACCTGATGCATTGGCCGGGAGTTTCCCCAAGGCACCCTGATTCAGCCAGCTGAATGTGAGCCACAAGACAACGGCGCTGATTGAAAAAACCAACCCTATCAGCCACGAACCGTCGCCTGTTACGGGTTGATTGATACTGCTGATGTTCGACAGCAAAAGCCCACCCGTCAAAAACGTCAGCGGTATCGTCAGTCTGCGCCATGGAAGCGTTTTTTTCGCAGCGTTGCTGAGCAGTGCCAACAAGACTGGCACCATGCCAATAAACGCTGGAGTCAGCACGGGCCCGCCAAAAATGACACCGGCGGCAATACAGGTGCTGTAGCCGAGGTATCCGATCACCCCCAGACTTGCGGCGAGAAACTGCTGATCGCGACGCAGGAACCGCAGCTGGGCGCGACAGAGCACCATGACACTCAGGCCCAGCGCACCGGCGATCAGAAACCTGATGACCATCAAGTCGTAGATGCTGTAGGCGCCAGTGACGTAGGGCGCTACGAAATTCAGAGCCCAGCTCAGGGTCGCGACCACGGCAAGGGTCACTCCGGCGATGATGTTTGAGTGAGCAATGGTCATCAGGCGTATCCACGAGGTATTCAACTCATGTTGCACAGCGTCAGGGGTATGCTACAAACGAGTTCTCGGTCCTGGATGCATAACGTCTGATTATGAATACGCTTGGGAAGTCATTGCCGCCGCTTGCCAGTTTGCTGCCCTTCGAAGCGGCTGCTCGACTGGAAAGCTTTTCAAAGGCCGCCGATGAATTGCACATCACGCAAGCGGCGATAAGCCGCCAGATCCGCGGGCTTGAAGATAATCTGGGACTGAAGCTTTTTTGCCGGCGCAACCGCGCAGTCTTCCTGACGCAGGAGGGGCGTGAGCTAGGGCGCGTGGTGAGCACCGCATTGCAAAGTATCAGCGACAGTGCCGTCACTCTTCGTCAATCACCTCGCAAAAACCGTGTCGTTTTACTGTGTCAGTTGTGCGAAGCGTTCTATTGGTTAATGCCGCGCCTTTCGACGTTCCACCAGCAACACCCGGAAATCGAGATCCAGGTCGCGACATCCACCCGACCATTGACTGAATTCAATGACCATTTTGACGTGGCCTTACAAAGTACCGGACGCCCCAGTGGCTTGCATGTTCTGGCGTTCACTGCCGCAGATGAGGTGTTTCCAGTGTGCAGCCCCCATTACCTGGCTGTCCGGCAATCACTGGAAATCAGCGATCTTCGCCTCCACACGCTTTTACACCATCGCGCCACGCCGCCTCACTTGATGGAATGGGATAGCTGGCTGCAGGTGTTTGGGCAGACATTGGACGGTTATCCTCAGGGCTCCGTGTTTGATAGTTACCCCCTAATGCTTCAGGCCGCCGTCGAAGGACATGGAATTGCAATGGGGTGGCGCCGAACCGCCGAGAGGCTTATTGATAGCGGTGCGCTGGTGAGACCTTGCGCAGAAAGTGTTCCTTTACCTGATGCGATATCGGTTTTTAGACAACATGATGGGGAAGATCGGATCGAGGTGCGTGCGCTGATTGAGTGGCTTGCAGAGGAATTACGTAGTGAAAGCTGACTGCTCAATTCCCCTGTTTATGACGGGAGCGAAAGTCGCGCTCCTACGCAAATTTCAGGTCTGCTGACTAGCCAAACGCTGGCAGTTTTTACTAGCAACGCAGACTTCAAAACAGTGCATACGTTTTCACCCAGTCTGGGCCGATTGCTGCCCGTCACCAAGGGCAGCAATCAAACGGCTTGAACGTCTGTGTCGCGACATCACTCAATGAACAAAATCGACCAACCGCGCTACCGGTTTGACGCTATTTGTAATGTTGCTCAAACACCGCTACCTGCTCCGGCGTGATCAGTTGAAAGGGCACCCAGACATCCGTCTCGACCGGTTCCCCTTTGATCATTTTGATAGCCGCTTGCAGCGCGCTGGTCGCTTGCGCTTTGGGGTCTTGAAAGACGGAGGCTACGAGCATTCCGCGCTTGATGGCCGCGAGGCCGTCAGGCAGGCCGTCGATGCCGACAATTGCAATCTCGCCCTTGGCTTTGCCTGCTTGCTGCAGTGCCATGGCGGCGCCGATGGCCATCTCGTCGTTGTTGGCAACGATGGCATCGAAGCCGGTGCCGGCCAGCAGCCAGTTGCTGGTCAGGTCCATCCCTTTATTGCGCTGCCACTCGGCACTTTGCTGTTCGACGATCTTGATCCCGGGATAGTCCTTGAGCACCTGTTTGACGCCTTCGGTGCGGTCGTGCGTGGAGTTTTGCGCGAGGTCGCCCATGATGATCGCGATGTTGCCTTTGCCCGCCATTTTGTCAGCCAGGTAGCGCATTTGCAGTTGCCCGGCCTCAACGTCGTTGGACGCCACCGTGACCACGCCTTTGGGCAGGACGCGTTCGTCCGGATGGCGGTTGACGTAGACCAGCGGTATTTTCGCTTCGACGGCGGCGCGAGTCATGTTGGCGGTGGCGGCAGTGTCCACGGGCAGGACGATGACGGCATCCACTTTCTGGCCGAGAAAGCCCTGAATCTGATTGAGCTGGCGAACCACATCGCCCTGGGCATCCTCGAACTGGATCTGGACGTTCTCCTTCTTGGCGGCATCTTCCAGGCCGCTGCGCACATAGGTCATGAAGTTGTCGTCAACCCTGGCAATGCTGACGCCGATGCGATAGCTGGCGGCGGCCCATTGGCTGAAGAGGAATAGCAGCGTGGCAAATAGAAGAGTGCAGCGACGCATGATGGTTTTTCCTTTTTTGTTATGAGTTGAAATTCATCAAGATCAAACGTGAGGGTTTCTGGCGCTCTCTGAATCAAACCCGCCGAGAGCGCCAGCGTCCTCAATCTAGCGTGAAGGCTTGCCGAAAGCGTTCAAGTGCCGCTTCGCTGTCGCCGCTGGCCCAGCCCTCGAGCCCGACGACACCGGTGTATCCCATGCGGAACAAGGCTTTGGCAATGGCCGGATAATGGATTTCACCGGTGCCGGGTTCCATGCGGCCGGGGACATCGGCGACCTGAATTTCCCCGATGGCGCTGCCGGCGCGCTGGATCAGTTCGATCAGGTTTCCTTCGCCGATCTGGGCATGGTAAAGGTCCAGGTTCATCTTCAAATGAGGGCTGCCCACGGCCTCGATCAGCGCCAGAGTATCGTCGGCGCGAGCGAAGGGAGTGCCGGGGTGGTCAACCTCGGTATTGAGGTTTTCCAGCAAGAATACCCGACCAGCGTCTTCGCCCAGGCGAGCGATTTTTTCCAGGGTCTTGCAGGCGCTCAGCCACATGCGTCCGGTGGTGTGGGCCACGGGTTTGACCGGCATGCCTTTGTCGCCCAAACCGGTACCATGCAGATTGAGACTCGGGCAATTCAGTTGTGCGGCGACGGCCAGCGATTCTCGTGCGCTGTCGAGCAGGTGCTGGATGTCTTCGGGGTCGGTCAGGTTGCCCGAGATGTAGCCGGTCATGGAGGTGAAGTCAGCGCCCGTGGCGACAAGGGCCGCAATGTCTTTCTTGGTCCAGTCCCAGAGTTCGGCGCTGAAACCCAGCGAGTGAATGCGTTTGACGCGCTCTGTGAATGGCAGATCGAGGAAGACCATCTCGGCACTGATCGCCAGTTTGAACGGTGTGAAACTCATGAATGGGCTCCTTGCACGCGCACAGGTTTGCCCTGTTGGAAGGACTCGATACACGCGCGGGCAATGGCCAGTGCCGCCCGGGCATCTTCGCCGCTGGCGAGTGGTTTTTCGCCGGTGCGCAGGCAATCGACAAAGTGATTGAGCTCGGCCACGTAGGCATCACGCAGCAGGTCGGTGTCCAGGCGCTGGGTATCGGCCTGGATGCCATTGGCCAGATAGCGCACAAGGTCAGAATCATTGAGGCTGCCCATGGTCAGCATGCCAGCGCTGCCGAAGACTTCCCCTCGAACATCGTAGCCATACACGGCCTGGAAATTGGCCTCGGCCGTCGCGATGGCGCCGTTGTCGAAACGGATAGTGACCACGGCGGTGTCGAGGAAGCCCTTGGCCTTGTAGTCCGGTGCAATCAGGGCATCGGCCATGACAAAAACCTCAACCGCTTCGGCACCGGGATTGAGGTAGCGCAGGGTATCGAAGTCATGGATCAGGGTTTCGAGGAAAATCACCCACTGCGGCGAGGCAGCCGGATTATTCAACGCTGGGTCGCGGGTCAGCGAGCGCAGCAGTTGCGGGGTACCGATGCGACCGGCGACCACGTCCAGATGGGCAGCCCGGAAGCTTTTGGCAAAGCGGCGGTTGAAGCCGACCTGCAGCGGCACGCGCGCATCGGCGGCTGCGGCGATGGCGCGGTCCGCCTCGTCGAGGGTGATGGCCATGGGTTTTTCACAAAACACGCCTTTGCCGGCGCGGGCCGCACTGATCACCAGTTCGGCATGGCTGCGGGCGGGGGCGGCAATCAAGACAGCGTCGATTTCCGGGTCATCGAGCAGTTGCTGTGGATCGGTATAGACCCGTTGCACACCCAACTCTGCGGCCAGGCGCGCGGCTTGACCGGGGGTAGGGTCGGCGATGGCGGCCAGGCAGGCGCCGGGAATGTGTCTGGCGGCAGTCAGGCCGTGAAAGCTGCCCATGCGGCCAGCACCGATGAGACCCAGGCGGATGATCTTGGACGTACTCATGAAATGACTCCCTTTTATTGTTGTTCAATGACTCGCAGCAGGAATGTTCTCGCTGGCGTCAATCAAGAGAGCAAGGGCTGTGCCAATGTATAAGTACCTGATATTTAAGGGTTTAATTAATATTTATTGAAAGATGTGTTCATTCGCATGACATGTCTACACTGACATGTCTAAAACGTGAACATAGAAGCGAATCGATGATGGTGAACCCACAGCTAACAGCCTTCAGCGCGCAAGACCTCGATTACATCACCGCGCTCGGGCCTGCGTCGTTGAACGAAGGACCGATCGCCGAGCTGGATCAGGCTTGGCTGGCTTGCCTGAAAGGGCGCATCGATCGACCTGCCGGGGTCAGGCAGGTTATCTGGGACTCCTGGCTGCGCAGCGTCAGTGCCGGCCTCGATCCTGAGGATGGTGAATACCGGTTTGTCGCCCCCACCGTTCTGGCTGCAACGCTGGCGGCCAATCGTGCCTTGATCGCCGCGGCGGCGGAGGTCATGAAGGGATTGCTGGCTTACAACCCCAGGGGCCATATCAATCTGACCGATGCTGCAGGCACGACCCTGTATTTCTGTGGCCTGGACCTCACGCCTGTGGGCAGTCGGCTGCTGGAGTCGGTGCAGGGCACCAACTGCACCGGGCTGGCGATTGCCGAGGATCGATTGGTGTATGTGCTGGCCGAGGAAAACTTCGGGATCGGACTGCGTCGCCGGCGCATGCATTGTGCTGCCGCGCCGATCAGGGATGCGCAGGGCAGGACGCTGGCCATGCTGACCTTGACCGCCGAGCCGGGGTGGTTTCATTTCCATACGCTGGGCACCGTCCAGGCAGCGGCCGAAGCGGTCTCGCGGCAGATGGCGCTTCAAGCTCTGCTGGAAGAACAGCAAACCGTCCTCGAAGTGCTCAACGAGGGTCTTGTGGTGCTGGATGAGCGGGGCTGCATCAAGGCGCTCAACCGTTATGCCCGGCAATTATTCCGCGTCGGCCGGGACCTGTTGGGCAGCCCGTTCCAGCGTCTGGGCCAGAGCGAGCTGACCGATGAGATTCTGCTGCGTGGCGGGGAAGGGCAGCAGTATGAAGGGATAAGAGATCTGGATTGCACCTTTGAGCTGCATGATCGCAGCCTCTTGGCGTGTCTGGTGTCGGTGTGCCCACTGGAGCAGGGTGGGCGCATTGTTTCGTTGCGCGAGAACAGGCGCATCCGGGAAATTACCCGGCGGATTATCGGCACTCAAGCCAGCTACACCTTCGAGACCATTCAAGGCAATTCGCGAGCCATACAAGACGCGTTGCACCTGGGACGGATTGCCAGTCGCAGTGACTCGACCACGCTGATCCTCGGTGAGAGCGGTACCGGCAAGGAGTTGTTTGCCCAGGCGATCCATAACGCCAGCGACCGTTGCAGCGGTCCGTTTGTGGCCGTCAATTGCGGGGCCATTCCGCGAGATCTGGTGCAGAGCGAACTGTTTGGTCATGTCGAGGGCGCCTTCACCGGATCGGCCCGTGGAGGCTCTGCCGGGAAGTTCGAATTGGCCGATGGCGGAACGATCTTCCTCGACGAAATCGGTGACATGTCTTTCGATGCCCAGGTCAGCCTGCTGCGCGTCTTGCAGGAAGGTGAGGTGACTCGCGTGGGCGCGAAAAAATCCCAGCAAGTGGATGTACGCATCATCGCCGCCACCCACCGCAACCTGAGCCAGGCGGTTGCCGATGGCGCCTTCCGTGAGGATCTTTACTACCGGCTCAATGTGCTGAACCTGACAGTTCCGCCTCTGCGGATGCGCCGGGAAGATGTTCCATTGCTGGCGCGACATTTTCTCAATCGTTGTACCCGGTCGTTGCGCAAATCGGTGCAGGGCATCTCGCCAGAGGCGTTGGATATTCTTTCGGCCTATAGCTGGCCGGGTAATGTGCGTGAATTGGAAAACACCATCGAGCGCGCGACCAATCTGGCGGTGACCGAACTGATCCAGCCAGCTGATCTACCGCTTGAAATCAAGCAAAAGCTGCGTCAGCCGGCGCCGGGAAGTGTGCCCGAACCCCTGGCTGCCCTGGACCTTGGCACCCATGAAATGAATGCGATCATCGCGGCCCTCAGGGATACCCGCGGGAACATCCGCCTGGCCGCGCGGCAGCTAAATGTTTCTCGTGGCGGGTTGTACAACAAGATGAATCGATTCGGGCTGAGTGCCGATGCTTTTCGTTCGGAACCCAACCTCTGATGGGGGCTCACACCGTCAGTGTCGGGCGTTCTCTGAGGTGATGATCTGCAATGGAACATGGATTCGATGCCGTATCGGATCGAAGTCCGGCGTGGTCTGCAGCTCGACCAGCAAATCGACCAGCGCGGTTGCCAGTAATCGCGGCTGGGAGTCGATCACCAGGCTGATCAATCCCTGATCCAGCGCTTGTCGCGACAGCTCGGTCGACTCCTGCAGAATGCAGCACAGCGATGGCTGCTTCGGCAGTTGCGACAGGGCATTGATGACCCCGTCGCCGCCACCGCCGACCACGCACAAACCGCGCAAGTCGTCATGCCGCGCCAGCAGGTCCAGCGTCGCCTCTTCGGTGATGTCGCAATTGTCCAGATTGATCACTGCTTCCAGCAGCCGCAACCCTGGGGCGCGCTCCGCCAGGTAGCTGCGCAGCCCCTCGACCCGCGCCTGATGGCCAAGAAATCGGTGGCCGCCGAGTAACACTCCGACACTGCCTGTGCGGGCGCCACACGTGTGAGCCATCAGCCAACCCATGGTACGTCCGACCTCGTGATTATCCTGGCCGACGTAAGGCTCATCCGCCGTCTCATGGATGTCGGACAGCAGCGCGATCACCGGCACGCCGGCCTCTCTGATCTGCGCGATGGCGGCATTGATCTGCGGATGCGCGAAGCTGACCACTGCCAGACCATCGCACTGCACCGCCAGTTGTTCGATCTGGGCAATGATCGCGCTGGGCGTGCGATCGAAGACGTACTCGAATTGAATGCTCAGGTTGGCACCAGCCTGACGCTGCGCCGCTTCGGTGATGGCGGTGGCCACGTTGCCATAAAACGCCTGGGCGGTGCCGAGCAAGAGGATGCCGAAACGGTAGGTGGGACGACGTTCGCGGATCCGCTGGCCGATCAGCCTGGCGGCGAAATAACCGACCGCTTCGGCGGCCTGGAATACCTGCTCGGCGGTGTCCGGGTTGACCGGAGCCCTGGCGTTGAGCACCCGGTCTACGGTAGCGACACTCAAGCCAGCGTGTTCGGCAACGGTGGCGATGGTTGGGCGTTTAGTGTTGTTCATGGTAGGTCCCGCAAACGCTTTGATAGAAAACTATCAAGCTTCAATGGGCCTGGATGATAGCTTGATAGGGAATGTATTCAAGGGCTTGAGGGTGATTTCTGCGCTCTCTATATTTTCCCCAGCGATGTGATCCCGCGTCGAAAAGTGCCTAAAACAATCAAGCTTGCGGAGAACAATAAAATGCCTGAACAAAACGCAGCCTTTGAAAACCCCGGTAAACCCATGCCTCGGGATTATCGATTGACCGGCCCCGAAGCCGCCCGAGCGGCGCAAAAAGGCCTGGTATCGGCAAGCTGGTACCAATCCCCCATTTCTCGTAAACGCATGAAGGAATTGATGCAGCGCCGCGATGGCCCGGCCTTGCTTGATACCGCGATCTGGCTGTCGGCGATGGTTGTGACCGGGTTCGGCGGTTACTGGTTCTGGGGCTCCTGGGCCTGCGTTCCGTTCTTCTTCGTCTACGGGATGCTCTACGGCACGGCGTCCAATGCCCGTTGGCACGAAGCGGGTCACGGCACAGCGTTCAAGACCCGCTGGATGAATGATGCGGTCTACCAGCTGTCGAGCTTCATGTTCATGTTCGAACCCCAAGTCTGGCGCTGGAGCCATGCACGGCACCACACCGACACCGTCATCGTCGGCCGCGATCCGGAGATCGTCGAACCACGTCCGCCAAGCCTGATCAATATGGTGCTGAGTCTGTTCAGAATGCCTTATGCGTTGAACACGATGTGGTCAGTCTGCAAGCATGCGGTAGGGCGGATGGGTGAAGAAGAACAGACGTTCATCCCCGAATCCGAGTGGCCCAAGGTGGTGAGGGATGCACGCGTCTGGCTGGCGATTTATGCGCTTACCGTGGGCACTGCGCTGTACATGCAGAGCTGGTTGCCGCTGATGTTTATTGGTCTGCCGACGCTCTATGGCGGTTGGCTGTCCTACCTGTTCGGCCTGTCGCAGCATGTCGGCCTGGCTGAGGATGTACTCGATCACCGCAGCAACTGCCGCACGATTTATATGGGCCCGGTGCTGCGCTTTATGTACCTCAACATGAACTATCACCTTGAGCACCACATGTATCCGATGGTGCCTTTTCACGCGCTGGCGCAGCTTCACGAGGAGATTCGCAACGACTGTCCGCCGCCTTACACCAGTCTGTTCGAGGCCTTCAAGGAGATCCTCCCGACCATTTGGAGGCAGCGCAAAGACCCGACTTATTTCGTCTCTCGTCCTTTGCCACAAAGCACCAAACCCGCCGCAACCGTCCGGGCACAACCTGAAGCAATGCCGGGCTGACATCCAATAGGCACAACCCCTGTGGGAGCGGGCTTGCTCGCGAAGACGGCGTCACAGTCAACATCGATGTCGCCTGATACACCGCTTTCGTCGGAACGCCGCCCGGAGCAAGCCCGCTCCCACATGACACCTTCCTGCCTGTACCACTACAAGAGAAAACGCCATGACCGATCAATGGATCGATGTATGTGCCGTGGACGATATCGACGATGAAGATGTCATTCGTTTCGACCATGGCCAGCACACCTATGCCGTCTACCGCTCCGCCGACAGCGAGTTTTTCGCCACCGCGGGCTTGTGTACCCATGAGTCCATCCACCTGGCCGATGGCCTGGTGATGGAGCATGTCATCGAGTGCCCCAAGCACAACGGACGTTTCGACTACCGCTCCGGCAAAGCCCTTGGCGCACCGGTGTGCGTCAATCTCAAGACCTATAAAGTCCGGGTCGAGGCGGGACGTGTTCTGCTCGCCATCACGGTTTAACTGCGCGGAGTCTGTGCCATGAATCCTGCCAATGCTCCATTGATCATCGTCGGCGCCGGCCATGCGGGTGGCCGCGCGGCCCTGACCTTGCGCGGCGAAGGTTATAGCGGTCGCCTGATTCTGATAGGCGACGAGTCCCACCCGCCCTATGAACGTCCGCCGCTGTCCAAGGGGTTGTTGCAGGGCACGGTCGATCTGGCGGGTTACAGCCTGTGCGACACCACTCAGCTTGCCGATCTGGACATCGAACACCTGGCCGGCAACCCGGTGAAATACCTGGATCCGCAGCAGCATCGTCTGCAGTTGGCCGACGGCAGCTGGCTGCATTACGCCCGGCTGTTGCTGGCGACGGGAGGGCGGTCGCGCAGACTTGCCTCGGTGCCCGAGCATCTGCTCAATGTGCTTTATCTGCGTACCCATGACGAGGCGCTGGCACTGCGCGCGTCGTTGCAGCCTGACGCCCGGGTGGTGATCATCGGCGGCGGCTTTATCGGACTCGAAGTCGCCGCCACCGCCCGTGCCTTGGGTTGCACGGTGACCTTGCTCGAGGCCGGACCGCGTCTCGCGGGGCGAGTATTGCCGGAGCAGCTGTCCAGTGTCCTGCTGGAACTGCATCGCAGTCAGGGCGTGGATGTCCGGCTGAATGTGGCCATTGAGGCGGTGCAGGGCGCTACTCATGTTGAGTCCGTGCAACTGGTCGACGGCGAGTTGCTGCCCTGCGACCTGGTGGTGGTGGGCATCGGCATGCAACCCAACACTGAACTGGCCGAGGCCGCAGGACTCGAGGTCGGCCAAGGCATCCGCGTCGATGCCCAACTGCGCACCAGTGCGCCGGACATCTTTGCGGCGGGCGATGTCTGTGAGTTTCGGCTGCACCCGCAAGGCGTTTTCCAGCGTCAGGAAACCTGGCGCAACGCCGAGACCCAAGGTCGTCACGCCGCCCTGAATCTGTTGGGCGGCGAGTTGCCCTTCGAGGTCATTCCCGGTTTTTGGTCCGATCAATACGACTGGGGATTGCAGACCATGGGCGTGATCGCAAACACAGAACCCACGGCGAGTCGGACAACCCCTGGTGGCGGTTACCTGTTGTTCTACCTTGATGCCGAGCAACGTCTGCAAGGCGCTTGCGGTTGGGGGCAGGGGAATAGCGTCGCCAAGGACATCAAGCTGTGCGAACGGCTGATCGCTTACCGTAACCTCCTTTCGGTAGACGCTCTGGCCGACGCCGATGTACCGCTCAAACAACTGCTGAGGAACTGACATGCGTGAATTCCTGGTCTTTCAGTCCCAGTGGGCCATGCAAGATCACCGCGGCCAATGCGACCTTCCCCTGGAAGCGCAAGTGGAGAAAATCGCCGCCGCCGGCTTCGACGGCATCACCGACCATTTCTGGGTCGTGCCACATGCCGCACGCCTGCATGCCGCCGCCAAGGCGCAGGGCCTGCAAATCGAAGGGCAGGTGTTCCCCCGCACCGTGGATGATCTGGCGGCAGCGATCGATGTCGCGTCCCGCTTCGGCTGCCACCACCTCACGCTGCAAGCAGACGTGCGGCCGCGCACGCTGAAGCAAGCTATCGAGCTGATCGAAGGCTGGCAGCGTCTGGCCGAGCAGGTGGACTTTCCTGTTCTGCTGGAAACCCACCGTTATCGCCTCACCAATGACCTGTTGTTCACCCTCGACATCCTCGCTGAAATGCCCGATCTCAAACTGTTGGCCGACTTGTCCCACTATGTCGTGGGTCGCGAACTGCCAGAGTCGGCTACCGCCGAGGACGACGAACAGATCCACACCATCCTGCGCCACAGTTGGGGTTTTCATGGTCGTGTCGCCAACGGCGAACAGGTCCAGGTGCCCCTGAGCTTCGCCCAGCATCGACCCTGGCTGGAGCGCTTTCTGGGCTGGTGGCGTTATGGGATCGAGGATTGGCTGGCCCGACCGAACACGCCCGACAGCCTGTCCTTCACCTGTGAACTCGGCCCGCCGCCTTATGCCATTACGGGTGCCGATGGACGCGACATCACCGATCGCTGGGCGGAGGCGCTGATACTTAAGGATGTGATACGTGAGGTTTGGAATGACTGTCGGGCGCGGTCAAACGATGGGGGTTGATTTAACGTGGGAGTGTCGTAGGGCAGGCAGTTTTCGACTGTGGCGCCCATTTCAGCCGCCGCAACGGCGATCAGATCGCCGTCACGACGTTAGTGCTCAACCGCGAATGAACGCCAGCAAATCGGCGTTGATCTGATCCGCGTTGGTAGTCGGCATACCGTGAGGAAAGCCCGGGTACGTCTTGAGGGTGGAATGCTTCAATAGTTTGGCCGAAAGCGGCGCAGAGTCGGCAAACGGCACAATCTGATCATCCTCTCCATGCATGACCAGTGTGGGCACCTGAATCGCCTTCAGGTCTTCGGTGAAGTCGGTCTCGGAAAACGCTTTGATGCAGTCGTAATGAGCTTTTGCACCGCCCATCATGCCTTGACGCCACCAGTTGTCGATTGCGCCTTGTGAAACCTTGGCCCCAGGTCGATTGAAACCGTAGAACGGCCCCGACGGCACGTCCAGGTAAAACTGTGCGCGGCTGGCGACCAGTGCCGAACGGAACCCGTCGAACACTTCCAGAGGTAAACCGCCGGGGTTCTTCTCTGACTTAACCATGATGGGGGGAACCGCGCTGATCAGTACGGCCTTGGCGACGCGTCCCGGTTTGGCTCGAGCGGCGTAGCGCGCTACTTCACCACCACCGGTCGAATGGCCGACATGGATCGCACCTTTAAGGTCGAGCGCATCGGTCAGCTCGATGACGTCAGCGGTATAGGTGTCCATTTCGTTGCCCGCCCAAGTTTGGGTCGAGCGGCCGTGACCGCGGCGGTCGTGCGCGATCACCCGATAGCCTTTGAGCAAGAAAAACATCATCTGGTTGTCCCAGTCGTCCGCGCTCAATGGCCAGCCGTGGTGAAACACGATGGGCGTCGCGTCTTTCGGCCCCCAATCCTTGAAGAAAATCTCGGTGCCGTCTTTGGTCGTAATAGAGTTCATAGCGTGCATCTCCTTGTGATCTGGTTTGTTTTGGGTTGCAGAGTGCTCAATAGCGGCCTGCGTCAACCCGGAAAAGCTGGAAAGCGGTACCAACAAACTGGCGGCCACTACTGCTGAACTTGTCAATATGGCCCGACGCTGGAGATCTATCTCCCGATTGGAGTCTTTCATTAAAGGTCTCTCGATCATGTGATGTTGCTCAGGGAGATTCGTGCCTCCGTGAACGGAGGCGCAAATCCGACAAGCGATCAGTAGTCCCAGAAACCCGCGACCCAGCGAAAGGCGTCACCGTCCACTGCCACCCGGCCAACGGAGGGGAACGGCAGGTGAGTCGCCACGAACAGCTCACCGCTAGCTGCCGCCTCTTGCAACAGGCGGACACGAACGCGAACCGACTCCTCAGGGTCATGTTCAAAGCCGTTATGCCAGTCGGGGTGTTCGAAGGCGACCGGGAACAGGGCGTCGCCTGCGAAGGTCAACCGCTCACCGCCGGATGTCACGTAGACCACGCTGTGCCCTGGGGTGTGGCCGCCGGTGAGCTTGACGACCACGCCTGGTGCCACCTCGTATTCATCCTCGAACGTGCGCACCTTGCTGCGGTATTCGCTGATGAACTGATTGGCCGTTGCCCGCAGGACGTCCGGCACCGGCGACGGCATGGAGGTGAGGGAGAAATCGGGCGACTCCCAGAACGCGACCTCGGTGGCTGAAACGTGGATACGCAGATCTGGACGCAGTTGGCTCTTCACCTCATCGACAAGCAGCCCGCCAATATGGTCCATGTGCATGTGGGTAATCACCACGTCGGTCACGGACGCAAGATCGATACCGGCGGCCTTCAGTCGTTTGGGGAACTGCCCGGCCCGCGGAAATCCGGGGAACTGTCCTCCGAGTCCAGCGTCGACGAGGATGAGCTTGTCGCCGCTGCGCACCACAAGTACGTTCAGCGCCCAATCGAACGCGTCCGGCCCCAGAAACATGTCCTTGAACCAGGCCGCGCGGGCGGCTGGGTCGGCATTGGTGGACATCGTCTCGGTCGGAAGAGGCAGCACCCCATCGCTAACCACCAGCACGTCAATCTCGCCGATCCGCAGCGCGTAGCGCGAAGGAACCAACTCCTCGGACCCCGACCCACCGGGGTGTGAGGTGTTGTGCAAGCTCAGGTTTGACTCCTGCTGAGCGTTCCTTTTCTGTGTTCCATCCTTTGGGGTGGGGTGGTTCAAATGCATAGTCATGGTCCTTCTCCTATTGCTTGGGTCAAGAACGTCGGGTTCAGGCGGGAGGCTTCAGGCCACAGGAATCATCGGGTCGGCTGCTGCCAGGGCGGCGGCCCGATCAGCTGCCGGTGGGTAGATCCACTGGGTGTTGATCTGCGTCTTGAGCTCTTTGGCCGTTTCCTTGACCAGCTTGAGCTGGCGATCCCAGCCTTCAGTAAACACCGCGCCCCAGGCGCCCAGATCGAGGCAGGTCACGTACTTGGGCTGACGGTAGGGGGTGGGCGCGACACCTAGCAGGTCCGCAGCGACGTTGTTCCCGGCGTGACGGCCTAGAGAAATCGCATGCTGGCAAGACATTGCGGCGAAGTTACCGAGGTCGTCGGTGGCGGCATAGGCGACATCTCCAGCGGCGTAGACATGCTCCTGGCCGAACACCTTCAGGTTCTCATCGACGTGCAGGCGACCCTGGACATCGCGCACGCTGGAAATCTGTTCGGTCAGCGGGCTGGCGCGAAAGCCGACGGTCCAGATCACTGTTTGGGTCTCGATGCGGCTACCATCGGCGAGGGTAACGCCGTTGGCGTCCACTGCCGTCACACTGGCGTTGACCACCCATTCAATGCCCAGGTATTCGGACGCCTCGATGATCGATGGACGAATTCCCTCACCCATGGTCGCGCCGATCTGAGGCGCACGGTCGATGATGATCACGCGGATGTCCTGATCGTTACCGAGCAAGGACCGCAGTCGCGCCGGCATCTCGGTGCCGGTCTCGATACCGGTGAAACCGCCACCCGCGACCACCACCGTGTTGCGGGCAACGCTGGAGGGACGGTTCTTGAGGGATTTGAGGTGGTTCTCCAGGCGCATCGCGGCTTCGATCTGATCAACGTCGAAGGCATGGGCGTCAAGGCCTGGCACCGTCGGACGGGCTAACTGGCTGCCAGCCGCAAGTACCAGGCGATCGTAGGTCAATGTGCTCCACCGGCCAGCCTCATCGCGATAGCCAACGGTCCTTCCAAGGTCATCAATGTGCTCGGCGGTGCCTTTGATGAAACGCACACCTACCGAGTCGAACAACCCATCCAGGGGGGCGAACATTTTGTGCACGTCGCTTTCGTAGAAGCGGGGGCGGATGCGCAATTGCGCCTGGGGCGCCAGCAGCGTGATTTCCACGTCGCTACGACTGTGCTTATCCAGTAGACGGGCGGCGCTCAATGCACTCCACACACCACCGAACCCCGCACCAATAACCAGAATATGCTGTTTCATTAGTTGTTCCTCAAAAAGGTTTTCAATGTTATTGAAGTTATTCTTCAAGTTTGGTTGGTCGATACAAGGGCCCCGAAAGTCAAGGTGCCTATGTTGAATGCAGCAGGTCGCCCGCTGTGGATTTATGTTATTGCTGGATTATTGTCGGCGCACTTCTACATCGGTTCAGAAAAGCTATACGTCAGTGGTATGGGGATATACGAAGGTTTGTATTGGATGCAAAAGAGAACTTTCAGAGCGCTCTCAGTTCTGCTGGAGGAGGGCTGTTTCGATGTAGTTCAGAAGCTTGTTGGTGTCACAAGGTTTAGGCAGATAGGCAATCAGCGCAGGCGTATCGGTGCTAAGGGGCGGGAGGGCTTCAGGGTAAGCCGTGATGAATATAGTGGGAATGTGAAAGCCCATCGCGACGAGCTGCTTATGAAGCTCAAAACCGCTCATTCCCGGCATCTGGATATCGGAGATAAGGCAATGTGTTTGAGCGGGACCGTCCGTGTTGAGAAACTCCAGAGCGCTGCAATAAGTTTTAACTTTGTAACCGCAGGATCGCAGCAAGCTTTCAAGCGCTGTCCGGACCGAATCATCATCGTCGACGATGGCGATAATCATTGAGTTGCGTATTTGTGTATCTTGCTTCATTTGGGACCCTCGTGACAGCTTTGGTCGTTACTACAACATACGCCAACTTGTAAGGTGTTGAAGTATACCAATGTATGATCCGCTAAGACCAAAGTGTAGATGTTCTACTTGGAAGTTCGATGAAGTCACCCAGGTTAGTCTTGTGCTACTTGGTCGCGATTCCGGGCATACCCATGTACAAGGCTGCCCAACCAAGGGATACATCGGCTGAACCTAGGTACAAGTGACGTCTTGCTATTGGCCTGCATAAGCTTGAACTCCCCTTACCCATGTGGCCTTGTGCCTAGGCGGTGAACGTGATGAACAGAAATGATCTGCGGCGTGCCGACATCAATCTGTTGATTGTCTTCGAAACAGTGATGTGCGAACGCAACGTTACCCGGGCCGCAGAGAGACTTTTCCTGTGTCAGGCCACTATCAGCAGCGCCCTCGGGCGACTGCGTTCGATGTTCAATGATCCGCTGTTCATCCGCACTGGCAGGGTGATGGAGCCGACGGCGCGGGCAGAAGAAATTCATGCGCGGCTGACGCCAGCATTGGATGGCATTGCTGTCGCCTTGAGTTGTGCCCGGGCGTTCGACCCACTCACCAGCGACGAGACCTTTCATATCGGGCTCTCTGACGATGTCGAGTACGCGCTGCTTCCTCGTTTGATCAAGCACCTGCGGGACGAGGCGCCAAACATCACGCTGGTAGTGCGCAGAGTGGACCATCGGCAATTACCCCAATTGCTGACCTCGGGAGAGATTTCCGTGGGTATCAGCTTTGCGCAAGAACTGCCGGCCAGTGCCCATTGCAAAAGCTTGCGAGCGATGCAACCCATGCTATTGCGTGCCGATTCGGCCCCCGGTTCCCTCGAGCTGGATGACTTTTGCAGGCGGCCTCATGTGGTTGTCTCTTCGATGGGAAATGTCATCGACGATGCCGACCATGCCCTGAGTCTGGTCGGTCGGCAGCGCAGGGTAGTACTGGCTGTTCCGCAGTTCAGTGCCTTGCCCGCTTTGCTCGCCGGCAGCGACATGATTGCGATCGTACCGGACTACGTCGCCCGGGCCATGGAGCGAATGGAGGGGATGCGTGCTGACTTTGCGCCGTTGGCGCTACCGGCGCCGGACTTGTCCATGGCTTGGCGCGGCGCGGCCCACAACGACCCTCGGGAACGCTGGTTGCGTTCGTGCTTCTGTCGCTATCTTGGTCAACATCAAGAGCAGCCCGCGCCTCTCGCCGTAGCGTGAATCAAGGCTACATTGTTCCGTGAAGCGCCCCCTGGCAGGTCGTGCAAACAGGGCTTGACCCTGACATTAGTGTCAGGGTCGTAGAGTCCCATTGTGGAGGACAACATGAGAATTGGAGAACTGGCATTCCGGACCGGTGCGAGTCATCGGGCCTTGCGTCACTACGAGCTGCAGAAGCTAATCGAATCGACCCGACGGGAAAACGGTTATCGCGAATATGCGCCAGGGGCCGTGCAACGAGTCCTTTGGATCAAGGAACTCATTGATTGCGGTTTCAGTACCCGACAAATACACGGTCTGCTCGCCTATCTGCAGGACAGCGAGCCAGGCAGTGAACAATTTCGTCAGTGCCTGAAGCAGCACATGGAGAAGCTGGGCGCCCTGGACAGCTTGCTCGCGCTGTTGTTGGAGCGAAGGCAACGACTGTTTGACCGACTGGAGCGCTACACCCAATCGGGCGCATCGACGAACACAGGTGAGCGAGAGAGCGATGCGCTCAATAACACACGCTTTGATAGGGAACTGGAGGGAGTTAGCGATGGGTAAACTGGACGATAAAGTAGCGGTGATCACCGGCGGTGGCAGCGGCATTGGCCTGGCGATCGCGCGTCGGTTCGTTGAGGAAGGTGCGAAAGTGGTGATCACCGGACGCCGACAGGAAACGCTGAATGATGCGCTGGCGATAATAGGTTCACGCGCCACAGCATTCAGGGGAGATGTCAGTCGACGGGATGACATCGAGCGTTTGTATGAGCAAGTGGGGGAGTTGCATGGCCGCATTGATGTGCTGGTGGCCAATGCCGGCGTCATCCATCCCGCACCGTTGGAGTCAGTGACCGAGGAGCAGTACGAAAGTCAGTTCGATATCAATGTCAGGGGAGTATTCCAGACCACCCAAAAAGCCTTGCCGTTGCTCAACGACGGCGGCGCTATCGTATTGGTTTCTTCCATTGCGCATTTCAAGGCACTGGAAGGCCACTGTGTGTACGCGGCGACCAAGGCCGCGGTACGCTCCTTTGCACGCAGTTGGGCGCATGATCTCAAGCATCGCGGGATCCGCGTCAACTGCCTGAGCCCGGGGCCGGTGATGACACCGATCATCGGCAAAATGGGCATACCCGATGAAAGTCTGGAGGCCTTTGAGAAGGGGCTTGGCGAGATGATCCCCCTTGGACGACTGGGCCGTCCCGAGGAACTGGCAGCGGCGGCGCTGTTTCTGGCCAGCGACGAAAGTAGCTTTATCACTGGCATTGATCTTTGTGCTGACGGTGGGCTCGGTCAGATCTGAGTTCTAATGGTACTGGAAGCTGTTGTAGGCTATTGCGGCGGCATCGGCATGTGCGGCGCGACTCTGGATACAGCGTGACGGTAATGCGCGGCAGTCAAGAACCTACTTATTGTTCCCGCTCCGACGGATAACAACATGCAGATACTATGGAACGATGGTGAGCGTACCTTCTGTCGAGAGTTACGCTCGGGTGTGGAAGGCGACCGCAATGTTCTGGTTGCACGACCCGCTGCTGAACAACCGCTTCCGGCTTGTCTTGGCCGTTTCGCCCACGAGTTTGGCCTGAAGGACGAACTGGATGGCTCTTGGGCTGTGCGTCCGCTTGAGATGGTGCGAGAAAGTGGGCAGATGTATCTGCTGCTGGAAGATACGGGTGGCACGCCGCTTGTGCAATTGCTGGTTGCCCCCATGGAAACGCTAACTTTTCTGCGTCTTGCTATTAGCATCGCGCAGGCATTGGGAAAGCTCCACCAGCGCGGACTCGTCCATAAAGATATCAAGCCCTCCCATATTTTGGTGAACTGCTCCGACGGTCAGGCCCGGCTTACAGGGTTCGGCCTCGCCTCGTGGCTACCGCGTGAGCGACAGGCGCCTGAGACCATCGCTGGCACGCTCGCCTACATGGCACCTGAGCAGACCGGCAGGATGAATCGCTCGATCGATTTACGCAGCGACCTCTATTCCTTTGGCGTCACGCTTTACCAGATGCTCACGGGCTCGCTGCCGTTTACGGCATCTGACCCGATAGAGTGGGTGCACTGCCATATCGCCAAAAAACCGCAGCCACCGAGCGTGCGGGTCGAAACAGTCCCCGATGTGCTTTCCCGGATTGTCATGAAGCTGCTCGCCAAGACCGCTGAGGAGCGCTACCAGACGGCTGCGAGTGTTGAACACGATCTGCGGCAATGCCTGGCAGACTGGGAGTCCTTGAGCCACATCAATGCCTTCGCGTTGGGCGAGCAAGGGACATCCGATCGGCTGATGATTCCCGAGAAACTCTACGGGCGCGAGCATGAGGTGAGTACCTTGATCGCCGCGTTCGATCGGATCATCGCAAGCAGCGCGCCGGAACTGATGTTGGTCACCGGCTATTCCGGTATTGGCAAATCCTCTGTGGTCAATGAGCTGCACAAAGCGCTGGTCCCGCCGCGAGGACTCTTCGCTACCGGCAAGTTCGATCAATACCGGCGCGATATTCCCTATTCGACGCTGGTGCAGGCATTTCAAAGCCTGGTGCGCACGCTGCTGGGCAAGAACGACACTGAACTGGCGCAATGGCGTGACGCATTACAGAGCGCACTGGATGCCAACGCGGGGCTCATGACCGACCTCATTCCCGAACTGAAGCTCATCATTGGTGAGCCACCACCGGTGCAGACACTTGAGCCTCAACAGGCGCAACGCCGTTTCCTCCTGGTGTTCCGGCGCTTTATCGGTGTATTTGCCCGGGCGGAGCATCCGCTTGCTCTGTTTCTGGACGATCTGCAGTGGATCGACGCGGCAACGCTCGACCTGCTGGAGGATCTGTTGACCAGCTCGGATGTGCGGCATCTGATGCTGGTGGGTGCCTACCGCACCAATGAAGTGAATGTCACGCACCCATTAGCGGGCAAACTTCAGGCCATTCGGAACGCTGGGGGCAGGGTAGATGAAATCACTCTGGCGCCGCTCGGGAAGGGACACATTGAGCAGTTGATTGCGGATGCGCTTCACGACGAGCTTGCGCACATCGAGCCCCTGGCGCAGTTGGTGCTGGACAAAACCGCCGGCAACCCGTTTTTCGTGATCCAGTTTCTGCAAACACTCGCTGACGAACAGCTGCTGACCTTCAACCATCAAGCAAGGCAGTGGTGCTGGAGCCCGGAGCGCATCCATGCCAAGGGTTACACCGACAACATCGTGGACCTGATGGTCGGCAAGCTGACCCGCTTGCCGGCTGAAACGCAACACGCATTACAGCAGCTTGCCTGTCTGGGGAACGTTGCCGGGACCACGACGCTTTCGACCGTTCTGGGCATCCCCCAGGCACAGATCCGCACGGTATTGTGGGAAGCCGTACGCCAGGAGTTGGTTCAGCGGCTGGAAGGCGCTTATGGCTTTGTTCATGACCGTATTCATGAAGCGGCCTATTCACTGATCCCCAAGGGGGCTCGCGCCGAGGCTCATCTGCGAATAGGCCGGCTGCTCGCAGCGCAGACGCCCCTGCAAGGGCGGGAGGAGGCGATCTTTGACATCGTCGGCCAGCTCAACAGCGGCGCAGTGCTGCTCACCGATCAGGCCGAACGGGAGCAATTGGCAGAGCTCAACCTGATGGCCGGCCAGCGTGCCAAGGCGTCAACGGCCTATGCCTCGGCGCTCAACTATCTCACCACGGGTGCGCAGCTGTTGGACGACAGCTGTTGGGCGCGTCTGCATGGGTTGATGTTCGCGCTGGAGTTGAACCGGGCCGAATGCGAGATGCTGACTGGACAGTTATCGGTCGCGGACAAGCGCCTGGCGGCGCTATCGGATCGCGCCATGACTACGATCGAACGAGCCAATGTCGTGTGTCTGCAAATGGATGACTACCTGCTCCTGGATCGGAGCGATGGCGCGGTCGCTGCTTGTCTCGCCTATCTGCGGCATGTGGGCATCGAGTGGTCTGCTCATCCGAGCGACGATGAAGTGCGCCAGGAGTACGACCATATCTGGTCGTTACTGGGTGATCGGGCAATCGAGGAACTCATTGATTTGCCATTGATGGAGGACGCAGCTTCCCTCATGACCGTCAGCGCGCTGGGCAAGCTCTTCCCGCCTGCCTTGCAGACGGATGCGAACCTGACGGACCTGTTGATCTGCAAGGCGATCAGCCTGAGCCTCGAAGGGGGCAACTGCGATGCCTCATGTGTGCATTACGCCAATGCATTCAGAGTCGCCGGACGGCGTTTCGGCGATTACGAGGCAGGATTCCGATTCGGCCAACTCGGCTGCGAACTCGTTGAACAGCGAGGCCTGAAGCGATTCGAAGCCAGTACCTATCTTTGTTTCTCGAATTTTTCCGTGCGCTGGATGAAGCCCGTAGAGCAATGCCGCGACCTGCTGCATCGCTCATTTGCTGCGGCGAACCGGATCGGTGACTTGCCATATGGTGCTTATGCGGGCAATAGCCTCACCTCCGACGCTCTCTTCGCCGGCGAGCCATTGTCCGAGGTACAGGACGAAGCCGAACGTGGCCTGGCTTACGCCAGGAAGGTGCGGTTCGGGCTGGTCACCGATTTCATTGGCACACAACTGGCGCTGATCCGGATGCTCCGGGGTTCGACGCCAGTATTCGGTTGTTTTGATGATGGACAGTTTGACGAGCCAGGCACCGAAGCCCACCTGTCCAGCAATCCGGACCTGGCATTGGCCGAGTGCTGGTACTGGGTCCGCAAATTACAGGCATGCTACATGGCCGACGACCCCAGGGCGGCCATGCAAGCCGCTGCAAAGGCACAGCAGTTGCTATGGACGTCATATTTGTTCTTCGAGGAGGCTGAGTTTTACTTCTATGACGCACTGGCTCGTGCCCGATGGTGCGACAGTGTCCCGGTGGACGAGCGTGCGCAGCACCTGATCGCAATGGCGACGGATCACCGGCAACTCCAGATCTGGGCTGAACAGTGTCCAGAGAATTTCGCGAGCCGGGCCGCGCTGGTCGACGCCGAGATCGCCCGCGTCGAAGGACGCATGATCGAGGCCGAGTTGCTTTACGAACAAGCCGTCCACTCGGCGCAGAAGAGCGGTTTCGTCCATATCGAAGCGCTTGCCAACGAACTGGCGTCTCGCTTCTATGCGGCCCGCGGTCTTGGGAAAGTAGCCCGCGTTTACTTGCAAGACGCTCGCTACGGCTACCTGCGCTGGGGCGCTGATGGCAAGGTGCGGCAGCTTGAGGCACGGTATCCGTTGCTGAGGTCCGAGGAGCAAACGCTCGGCCCGACAACGACGATGGCCGCACCGGTCGAACACCTCGATCTGGCCACCGTGATAAAGGTCTCGCAGGCCGTGTCGGGAGAAATCGTCCTGGAAAAACTCATCGACATGATCATGCGCACAGCCATCGAACAGGCCGGTGCCGAACGAGGCGTGTTGATTCTGTCGGACACGGGTGAGCACCGCATAGCAGCGCAAGTGACCACTGGCAGCCATTCGATGCAGTTGCGCGATGAGCCGATGACTTCGGCACTGCTGCCGGAGTCACTTCTCTACCATGTCCTGCGCACGGGTGAGAGTGTTTTTCTTGATGATGCCCTGACCGAGGCCCCGTTTGCCGAAGACCCCTATATACGTCGGCACCACGTCCGATCGGTTCTCTGCCTGCCGTTGATGAACCAGGCCAAACTGACCGGCGCGCTCTACCTCGAAAACAATCTGACCGCCCGTGTGTTCAGCCCATCCCGGATTGCCGTGTTGAAACTGGTGGCCTCACAGGCTGCTATTTCGCTGGAAAATGCCCGTTTGTACCGCGAGGTCGCGGAGCGCGAAGGGAAGATTCGGCGTCTCGTAGACGCCAACATCATCGGGATCCTCGTCTGGAACGCCGACGGTGACATCGTCGAGGCCAATGATGCCTTTCTTCGCATGGTGGGATATGAGCGAGAGGATCTTGTCTCGGGCTGTCTGCGCTGGAGAGATCTGACAACACCGGAATTTCATGAGCTCAGCGAGCACTTTTTGGCGCAAGCCGTGCGGACCGGCTATGCCCAACCCCACGAGAAGGAATATTTCAGAAAGGATGGTAGTCGCCTGCCGGTGATTGTCGGTTTGGCGATGTTCGAAGCCAGCAGCAAGGAAGGAGTCGCTTTCGTGCTGGATCTGACCGAGCGCAAACAGGCGGAAGAAAAAATCCGCGAAAGCGAACGACGCTATCGCGAGGTGCAAACGGAGTTGGCCCACGCGAACCGTGTCGCGACCATGGGGCAGCTTGTCGCCTCGATTGCTCACGAAGTCAATCAACCGATTGCAGCGGCCATCCTCAATGCCAACGCCGCGCTGCGCTGGCTAAACATCCAGCCGCCGGAGATCGAAGAGGTCCGCAAAGTACTTGGCAGTCTCATCATGGATGCCAATCGGGCAGCCGATGTATTGGGTGGAATTCGTCGGCATATCCGCAAGGCACCACCGCAAAAGGGGGCGGTGGACATCAACGCGGCGATTCGCGAGATGATCGAGTTCACCCGTGGCCAGATCATGAAGAGTGGGGCCTTGATTCGGACTCAACTCAAAGACGGTTTGCCATTTATCGAAGGCGATCGCGTTGAACTGCAACAGGTGCTGCTCAACTTGATCATGAATGCGCTCGAGGCCATGAATGGTGTAAGCGAGGGTGAACGCCAATTGCGCATCAGCGCTCTGTTAAATGACGCCGGTTGTGTGCTCGTCAGTGTGAGCGATTCGGGGCCAGGGTTTGCCTCGGAAAACACCGAGCAGATTTTCGCTTCTTTCTACACCACCAAGCCCACCGGATTGGGGATGGGGTTGTCCATTTGTCGCTCGATCATCGAGGCACATGGCGGCCACTTGTGGGCAAGCGTCAACCGGCCCCGCGGTGCTACCGTTCAATTCACCCTGCCTGTCGAGCATCATTGAATCTACTGCACTCTGGTCGCCTGCAATCAGGTGCCCGGTTTAATACTTAGGTTTAGGGGAGGTATATTAATGGTCACTTAAATTAATCCTGTGTACAAATGAAGCTTCGCAGCCCTGGCGATATATTACATAACAAGGGTCTGCGGAGAGTTTGTCGTGAATACTCTAGCTATCAAGTTGACAAGTGGATTTTCATCGCTTCGATCAGTCATCGTTTTTTGTCTGACGATAATGGAAATAGACCTCGCTGGTTATTTGAAGGCGCTAATGCTCGAAAGTTGTCTGTTTGTCGAGCGCTGCAATGGTAGTAAGTCACCAAGAAGATCTTTCATGTTTCCAATGGAGTTAGTGCATGTCGAAAAGGATACAGTTAATTTGCCAATAGGTTCGCACCTGGTTAGCCCGCGCAAATTTTATGTGCATCATGGCATATACCTTGGGTGTGGGGACGTAGCTCATTACTCTGGATTTAGCAGTTCCCTCAAGCCAGGTCCCATCGAAGTGACTGACCTTGAAAGCTTCGCACGCGGCAAGCCAGTCTGGTTGATACGGGAACCGTGTGAATATTCAAGCGATGAAATTGTCAGTCGTGCGCGTTCTAGAATGGGTGAAAGTCAATACAGGATTCTGTCCAATAACTGCGAGCATTTTTGCAATTGGTGCATTAGTGGGCGAAGTTGTAGTGTCCAGGTCAGGGCGTTTCTCCATTGTCCACGTTATCTACTTTCTTTTATTTCAGCGCTGGAGCTGTATTTTATAGCATGACTTTTCCCAGTCTTTCCGGGCCGTTGTAATCATGCTTGCGCGCGCACTAACGCAAAATAAAGTGTTGTGCTAGACTTTTTCCTTCAACCAACCAAAGAGGGCTGTGCATGAACGGAAATCCACCATCCAATGAGCAAGGCAATAAAGGTTCTATGGTGTTCGTGGTGGATGACGATGCTTCCATGCGCGACGCATTAAGCAATCTTTTACGCTCTGCCGGTATACAAGTCGAGACGTTCGCATCCACTGCGGAGTTTCTTCAACAGCCAAAGACAGAGGGTGCAAGCTGTTTGATCCTTGATGTACGACTTCAAGGTAACAGTGGTCTTGAGTTTCAAAGCCAGTTAGCTAAATCCAATGCCAATATTCCGATTATTTTCATCACTGGGCATGGGGACATCGAAATGTCCGTCAAGGCGATGAAAGCCGGTGCGGTGGATTTTTTGGCAAAACCGTTCCGTGAACAGGACCTTCTGGATGCGGTGTCTGCCGCACTGCAAGCAGATGTCAAACGCCGGCAATTTGAGCAGCAGTTTTCAGATCTGCATGCCCACTATCAGACGCTGACAGTTCGTGAGAAAGAGGTAATGGCCCTTGCAGTCAAAGGTCTGATGAATAAACAGATTGCAGGGCAGATGAATCTGAGCGAGATCACCGTGAAAATTCACCGCGGGCATGCAATGAAAAAAATGCACGCAAAGTCATTTGCTGATTTGGTTCGAATGGCAGAGTCATTAGGGGAGAGTCTTGATCGTTGATCAGTTTGGCGCTGGTGAAATTGCGGCCGAGTCGTCGATGGGTGACCTCCGACTGATCGGGACGGCACTCCACATTTCAAAATTTCAGGGAAGATATACGTCAAATGCGTGAGCGAAAGGCCGCACGATTACTAGTTATAGGCCCCTCTCGGGATGTCCTTCTTTTCAAATTTATCCATAAAGATGGGGCTTTAGCCGGTAGAAATTACTGGGCCACCCCAGGCGGTGGTCTTGAAGACGGAGAAACATTCCACGCCGCTGCAATACGTGAACTGCGTGAGGAGACTGGTATTCAGGTCAACACAGTTGTAGGGCCTGTGGCAGATCGGAGGTTTTCAATGCTCCTGCCCAGCGGCGAGACAGTGTTCGCAGTTGAGCAGTATTTCGTTGTGCATGCGCAAAGCCAAACCCTTTCTAGCTCCGAATGGACCTTACACGAGACTCAGGTCATGGCAGATCATCAATGGTGGTCCGCTCACGAGCTGAGATCTACTGGAGAAACAGTATGGCCAGAGGCGTTAGTTGAGATGCTTGTGGATGCAGGTGTCTTCGAACCGGCTGCGTAACCTCCACCGCGAATCCATATGTGTTTTTACACACACTGGGCCGAAAGCAGCTTATCGCGAGGGGCCGCTATCGGTGTCGCATCCGGCTGCACCTCTGTGAGCGGGTGTCGAGACTGACCCCATAAGCCCGTCGATAAAGGGTGCTTTCCGTGCCAGGTATTCACTTATGCCGCCGGTGTTGTTTGCTTCCAGTTCAAGTTTTAAGTCTTGATACTGTTGGCGAATCACAGGGGCGTCCCTGAGCAAGTCACGAAAACGGAGCATTCTTTCGATTTGACCGTGGCCGGTGATACAAACGTGGGCCTTATGTGTTCGCACACCATCAACATCGCGACGATAAAAATGGTGTCCCGCCGACAGATCGCTTCCCCGTGCATAGCCTAGTTCGCGCATGACATTGTCTCGGGAGGATTCGTTTCGATGCTCCGCAACCTCGACCAGGAGGTCGATCTCTGGCTTGGCTGCGAGCCCGGGAACGGCGGTACTTCCGACATGATGGATGGCAATAAGATCAGTGCCAAACGCCTTCGCGATCTGCTCTTTGGCACTAACGAAGAGCGCGGGCCATTTACTGTCGTAGGGGGAAATCTTGCTGGTTAGCGCCATGTGCTTCTTCCTTGTATCCGCAGGCTTGGCAATATTGCGGCGATAGCCATCCCGTGTCCAACGTCCACAACCCAAACAGCCATTCGCAACCAACAGGACGCTTACCCTGGAATGCCAATGGCAGTCAGCCTGTTCTAGATCGATGACGACTCAGACATCTGCACCAGCAGTTGCCCAAATGTATTGGCCGCAGGCGTCTTTCCTGTGACGCTCCATATCAGTCTGAAATCAGCATCCAGCAGCGGTGGCAGGCCATATTGCCCGTCAATCACCACCATGCTGGGCTCTAGATCTCCCAGCGGTAGCGCGGTGACGGCAAGCCCCGCCAATACCGCCGCCCGCAGTCCTTGTTGACTTGGAGAGGTGAAGGCAACTCGCCAATCCACTGTGGAACTCGCCAGTGCCTCTACGGCCACTTGCCGGTGCATGCAGGGCGCTGGTGCAAACGCCAGCGGTAGAGGGGCGTCGCCGGTAAAGTCGAAACCCTGCGCCGCGGCCCAGACAAACCGGGTTTCGCGCAGCACGGTACCGCCGGCCTGACTGCCCGGCAATGCCATGACCACGGCCAGATCGAGCCCATCGGCATCGACCTGCGCGCGCAGATCGAGGTAGGTGCCAACGGTTACATCCAGACGTACTGCGGGAAATTGTCTGGCGAACCGAGTCAATAACGGCGGCAGGCCGTCGCCGATAAAGTTTTCTGGCACACCGAAGCGCACGGTTCCGGATACCGATGAAGTTTTGAAACGTCGTGAGAGGGCGTCTTGCGCGTTGAGGACATGTTCGGCATGACGCAGAAAATCTTCGCCATCTTCTGTCAGCGTCAAACGTCGGGTGGTGCGCACCAGTAGGGTGGTGCCGGCCTGTTCTTCCAGGCGCCGGATCTGATGACTGATCGCTGACTGGCTCAAGTGCAGCCGTTCTGCGGCACGAGTGAAACTACCGGTCTCCTTGATCGCGACAAAAGCACGCAACAGAGCTGGGTCGAAGTCCATTTAGTCAACTCATGATGAATATTAATAAAACTTACGAAATTAAATCATTTCTGTCATTTTTTAATTACTTCCAGAATGCGGCCGGTCACTTGGAGTTATGTCGGGTGACGCTGGTGAGGCATTGCGCCAACTCCCTGAGGGCGTTCAGGGCGGTCTTGCCAGTTGCCCATCAACTTGATCTGGAAGATCACGATGCAGTTCTCTTCTTCGCAAAAAGATGTTTTCACAATAGCCGCCGTTTGCTTGGCCTCGCTGATGTTCGGCCTGGAAATCTCGAGCGTGCCGGCAATCCTGCCCACACTTGAATCGGTTCTGCGCAGCGATTTCAAAGATATGCAGTGGATCATGAATGCCTACACCATCGCCTGCACCACGGTGCTGATGGCCACCGGCACACTGGCGGATCGGTATGGGCGCAAGCGAGTGTTTGTCATTAGCCTGGTACTTTTCGGCATTACCTCACTGAGCTGTGGATGGGCGCAAAGCACCAGTGTGTTGATCGCAAGCCGATTCCTGCAAGGTATGTCCGGTGGTGCCATGCTGATTTGTCAGGTGGCAGTGCTGTCTCACCGATTCCAGTCGGGAGCTGCGCGCGGTAAAGCTTTCAGTGCCTGGGGGATCGTGTTCGGCATCGGTCTGGGGTTCGGTCCGATTATCGGCGCAGCTATCGTGGAGTTGTCGAGTTGGGAATGGGTGTTCCTGGTGCATGCGCCAATTGCCGTGCTCGCGCTGGTGCTGGTGATCGCCGGTGTCGATGAGTCACGCGACCCGCAGCGTCGCAGGCTGGATGTGCTGGGCATTATTTCGCTATCGCTGGCAGTGTTGGGTCTTTCCTGGTTCATCACTCAGGGAGCGGGGCTGGGCTTCTCCAGTGGTTCGGCCATCGCCAGCCTGGTTGTGGCAATGGTCAGCTTCATTGTCTTTGTCATCGCACAGCGACGCTATGTCGATCCCATGTTCGACTTCTCGGTATTTCGCATCCGCCGCTTCTCGGGTGCCTTGCTAGGGTCGGCAGGCATGAACTTCAGCTTCTGGCCATTCATGATCTACCTGCCGCTGTACTTTCAAAATAGCCTGGGCTACGCCAGTGTCGGCACCGGTCTGGCACTGCTGGCGTATACGCTGCCAACGCTGGTTATCCCTCCGTTGGGCGAACGGCTGGCGCTACGTTATCGACCTGACGTGGTGATTCCCGCAGGCTTGTTCATCATAGGTCTGGGCTTCCTGCTGATGAAATGGGGCAGCAGTGTCACGCATGCCAGCTGGCTGACGATGCTTCCCGGCTGCCTGATCGCCGGAATCGGACTGGGGTTGACCAATACGCCTGTCACCAATACCACCACTGGATCGGTGCCCAGTGAGCGTGCAGGCATGGCATCGGGCATTGATATCAGCGCTCGTATGATCAGCCTTGCAATCAATATCGCGCTGATGGGATTCATCCTGGTGGAAGGCATCCTGTCTTCCCTGCGCGAGCAGTTATCTGGCTCCTCTGATGATGTGCAACTGAGGTTGCCGGCGGAGAATATTTCAGCCGGCAACTCCGCCGTGTTGGCACAGGCTGGCCAGGGCACTACGATTCCGGTCGATGTCGCCAACGCAGCTTTGGCCCATGGATTTGGCTGGGTGATGCTGTATGGCGGTATTGCGGCATGGGTGCTAGTGGCGGCGAGCTGCCTGGTCTTTCACGCAACTGGGCCGTGCCAAGATGGCCGAGACCATGTGTCCAGCGAAAAGGCTGGTTAAGACTCGAGCTCTTCGCAACGCCATGCTTGGAGCACAGTGTCGATTGCATTTGATCATGGCGGGCTCCTGCTATGGTTTATGTCGCTGGATTTTATCCAGCGACGAAACTTGATGACCCCCCAGAGGAGTGACAACCATCATGAAGAAGATCGACACAAAGGAAGACGAGGAGGGAAGCTCTGCCTCTGAGCTGATAGACGCAAAAATCCAGGCGCTGGGTGGCTGGCGGGGTGAAACGCTCTCCCGGGTCCGGACGCTCATCAAGCAAGCCGACCCCGATGTGGTCGAGGAGTTGAAGTGGCGAGGGGTTCCAGTGTGGTCGCACGCCGGCATCATCTGCACCGGCGAGACGTACAAGAATGCCGTGAAGATGACCTTCGCCAAGGGCGCCGCGCTGGAGGACCTTTCAGGTCTGTTCAACGCCAGCCTCGAGGGCAACACCCGACGTGCCATCGATTTCCATGAGGGCGACAGGATTGATGAAGACGCGTTGAAGACGCTGATTCGTGCGGCGGTGGCGCTCAATACGTCGACGTAAATTGTTCTATACGGCTAACTGATCGACTCCAGAGCTCTCGAATAAAAAAATCGGCACTGTTTAGATCGATTATTTCTTTCGGTTCTTTATATAGCGCTGGGTCGAATATCCGTAACTGCTAAAACCACGTCTTCGTTTTGATTCTGTCTGTGATGAAGGCGCTTTAGCCGCTATTACAGACGGCAGCGTACCGACCACGCCACTAAAGCGGTTTCAACATCAAAACCTGCTGCTCGGCCATCATCTTGTCGTCCCTTTGCCAGTCCTTAGAATCCGCCTCCATCAGCTTCGTCCAACTATCGAATCGCTTAGGGAGTTACACCATGATGAACGCCATGCAGATGCCAATGCCGATGATGAACGCCAACATGCCGATGATGCCAATAATGGGCATGCCGATGATGATGGCGACCATGAGCTGCGAAATGATGGACGACGGCATGATGTGCAAAATGATGCCGGCCGCTGGCATGGACATGGCCATGTTCAAGAACAGCGCTGAAATGATGCAGATGATGATGAACTGCGGCATGCCAATGATGATGCACTGCGGCAACATGAGCATGATGTGCATGTCCCAGGCGAGCATGGCCATGCCGATGATGAACATGATGATGCCCATGCCGATGATGGGCATGCCGATGCCGTCGATGAAGTGTGTGATGGAGTGCACGATGATGGCCGACTGCATGATGTGCAAAATCATGCCGATGGCCGGCATGAACATGGACATGATGAAAAGCTGCTGCGACTTGATGATGAAAATGATGAACGATTGCAGCATGCCGATGATGATGAGCTGCAACGGCATGCCGCTGATGTGCTGCACCTGCTGATCCCTGACAGGAGCACAAAAAAGCCCCCGCGACCTTATGGTTACGGGGGCTTTTTCATTCCGGCAAACACCACATCCCCCCGTAGGAGCGAGGCTTGCCCGCGAAGGCGGAGTGTCAGCCAATATTAATGTTGGATGGACTGGCCTCATCGCGGGCAAGCCCGCTCCCACAGGGATCTGGGTTGAGCGCGGTATTCGTGGGTAGCGGTAGTAAAACTGTGGGAGCGGGCTTGCTCGCGAAGGCGGTGTGCCAGGCAACATTAATGTCGACTGACACTCCCTCTTCGCGAGCAAGCCCGCTCCCACATTGGATGTTCATTGCTCTTTCAGGTGTTTAATCCAGGCGTTCCGGATAGGTCACCACCAGATAAGCCACTGCCTCACTGTCCGCGGGGTTGCGGTAGCGGTGGGGCTGGTCGGCGTAGAACAGGATCGAGTCGCCGGTAGACAGCAGGTAGCGTTCATCGTTGACGCTGATTTCCAGTACACCCTGCGACACCACCAGGTTCTCCTGAACACCGGGGCCATGCCCCTCGCTGTGGTCTTCGCCCAAAGGGCTCAGGCGCAGTTCGTAAAATTCCGATTGGCGTGCCACATCAAACGGGAACAGGGCACGGCTGATGAAGGCTCCGTTGGCGCTGACCAGGCGTTTGCTCTCACGTGCGGACAGCACGGCCACACCTTCAAAGGCTCGATGCTCAAGAAAGGCGGCCACCGAGACTTTCAGGCCTTTGGCAATTTTGCACAGCACTTTGATGGACGGCACGCTGCGTCCGGACTCGATCTGCGCCAGCATTGCCCGGCTCACACCGCATTGCCGGGCGAGCGCGTCGAGGGACAAGTGACGCTTGCCCCGCAGCCGTTGCAGGTTCTGTGCGACTCGCTCGCAGATCGGCTCTTCTTCCAGTGGCTCCAGATTATTCAAATCCGTCACGGGTTCGTCTGCGCTCGCCAGAAATCGCGAGGGTTGCTGCGCGTTCATGCGTGTCGGGTCTCGGTCGAATGAGCGGCCTGGACCCATTGATAAGCCTGTAAACCGGCGTTACGTGCATACATCTCCCACATGGCCCGTGCCCGTTGCTGAGCCTGTTTGCGTTTGCGGTAACTGGCGAAGTCGATGAGGTTGTCAGTCGGATTCATGGGGCACTTCACTGTGGTGATGAATGACGGGATGAGCTGAGAGTACGTGGATATATTTATAACGATAAATACTGATTTTGTATTTGTTAATTCGTTTTGGTTATTGAATTAATATTCAATTAAGGAATAAGCAGATAATTATATATTCCTTTTGTTGTTAGTTCGGGTGGTGCATTTTGAGGGTCTGCACATCCATGCGGATGCGCCCGACATCAGACAGGAAGCCTCATCATGACCATCAAAGCGATCAACGTCCGGAACCAGTTCAAGGGTGTCATCAAGGAAATAGTAGAGGGCGATGTGGTATCTGAAATCGACGTGCAAACCGCTTCCGGGATCGTCACCTCGGTGATTACCACCCGTTCGGTGCGCGACCTTGAATTGAAAGTGGGGAGCGAGGTGATTGCCTTCGTCAAATCCACCGAGGTGTCGATCGCCAAGCTCTGAAATTGAAATTTGAGCGACGAAAATCCTGTTGGAGCGTGGCTTGCCCGCGAAGAATGCACCGCAGTTCTTCAGGTATTACGCGTCATCGTTCTTCGCGGGCAAGCCACGCTCCAACAGGTTCTACGTCTTGGCTTACCGGCATTGTGCTCACTTTCCATAACGTTGAGGTTTTCATGGCGACTCCCTTGAAGCGCTCCGGATTAACACTGTTGGCAGCCTCCGTGGCTGCGGTGAGTGCGTTACTCAGCCCCGGCGCTCAGGCCGAAGGCAAAATCAGCATTGCCCAGCAATTTGGTATCGGTTACCTGATCCTGGATGTGGTGCGCGATCAGCAACTCATCGAGAAACATGGCAAGGAGCAGGGCCTCGACATCGAGGTCGACTGGAGCAGCATCTCGGGTGCCACGGCGATGAACGAGGCGCTCCTGGCCGGTGCGCTGGATGTGGTGTCGGCAGGCGTGCCGCCGATGCTGACGATCTGGGACCGGACCAAGGGCAAACAAAACGTCAAGGCCATCGCCTCGCTGGGGTCGATGCCCAATTACCTGCTGACCAATAATCCGAACGTAAAAAGCCTCAAGGACTTCACCGTAAAGGACCGCATCGCGGTGCCGGCAGCAGGGGTAGGTTTCCAGTCGCGCACTTTACAAATCGAAACGGCGAAACAGTTTGGCGCGCAAAACTTCAAGAAATTTGACGACATCTCGATCAGCCTGGCTCATCCGGATGCGACGTCGGCGCTGATTGCCGGCGGTTCGGAGATCAACTCACATTTCTCCAGTCCGCCGTTCCAGTACCAGGAGCTGCAGAGTCCCAACGTGCACAAGGTCCTGAGTTCCTACGACGTGTTGGGTGGCCAGGCCACGTTTAACGTGCTGTACACCACCGAGAAATTCCACGACGAAAATCCGAAAACCTACAAGGCGTTCTACGGGGCACTCGCCGAGGCCGAGAAAATAATCAAGGCCGATAAGCCCGCAGCGGCCCAAACCTATATCCGGGTGGAGCAATCGAAGCTGGCGCTGCCACTGGTTGAGAAAATCGTCGCCGACCCTGAAATCGACTTCACCGTTGTGCCCCAGCGCACCTTCATCTACGCCGAGAAACTCCAGGAACTCGGTGTGCTGAAAAACAAGGCTGCCAGCTGGAAGGATTACTTCTTTGAAGAAGCACACAGCAGCGAGGGAAGCTGAGCGGCTCAGAGCCCCCGACTGCTCCTGATCAACTCATAGGCCCGACGCACCAGCGGATTCACGGTGTTGGGCCGAATCCACAAGTGGTAGGTCACGTCCGGCAGTCGTGGCAGGCCATCGGTTTCGCCGAGTACACGCATGTCAGGGCCGAGCATTTCCATGCTGCGGGGCGTGACGCCCAGCCCCGCACGCGTCGCGGCCTTGATCCCAATCAGGTTCGACGCCAGGTACGCCTGGCGCCAAGGAATGTTCGCGCGTTCCAGGGCTTCCAGCGCATAGCGGCGATAGATGCTTGGCTCGTCCACCAGAATCAGCGGCAAGGGCTCGCCGGGCGTATGGATGTACTGCGCCGAGCAGATCCACCACACCGGCGAGGTGCGCAAGGCAAAGCCTTCGAGCGTCGGATCCTCGCGAGTGGAAATCACCATGTCGACCTTGCCCCGGTGCAGGTCATCCATCAAAAACGGACTGCGGCCGACATCGATCTCCAGGCGCAAACGAGGGGCCGAGCGGGCGATGTGGCTGAGGATCGGCGGCAGGATGGTGTCGGCAATGTCATGGGGCGATCCGATGCGCAATACACCGCTCAAGCTGCTTTCACGCAGGGAGTTCAGCGCATCGTCGTTGAGCGAGAGCATCTGCCGTGCATGCCGAAGTAACTGCAAACCGGCTTCGGTGAGTTGTTTCTGTCGCCCGCGCTTCTCGAACAGACTCACCCCGACTTGTTGTTCCAGGCGTTGCATGTGTTGGGTTACCGACGATTGCGTGCGGGCCAGTTGCGCGCCGGCCTCGGCAAAACTGTGGTGATCGACCACGGCAATGAAGGTGCGCAGTAGTTCGAGATCGAGGGTAGGTGAGGTCGACATGGTCATTCCCGAGGCTGTTTTTATATCAGTGCTGCAAACATAAACATTACAGTTGTTTATGTGTTTTTGGCGATATTTTAGTGTTTGTGTCACATGTTCCAGTAATTACTGGGGTTAATAAGATTGCCGCTTAGCGTCAACACGGCAAGTTATAACGATATTAGATATTTGAATTTCCGTTACGCCAACGCTGTACCTAGGATGCCCTCACATCAGGTCGGGGGACGCCGATCATTTCATGAGGGGAAATCCATGTTGCTTGAGCGCTCACCTGTAAAACGATTGTTGCCTGCCATGCTGGGTGCCTTGATCTCATTGGCCGCCAGTGCCGGTGCTCAGGCTGATGCCACCCTGGACAAGATCCAGCAACGCCATGTGCTGACAGTGGGGGTTGTACTGTCTGGCGGTCCCTTTGGCAGTATCGATCCGGGTACCCAGAAACCACGGGGTTTGAACGTCGATCTCGCTCAGGAACTGGGACGGCAATTGGGCGCCGAGGTGCAACTGGTGCCGGTATTGCCAGCCAACCGCGTGCAGTTTTTGCAGCAGGGCAAAGTTGATCTGCTGATCGCCAACATGGAATGGACGGCCGAACGCGGCGAGATTCTCGGTTTTGTGCCGACACCGTTCTACCGCGTCGGCGGCTCCGCGGCGCTGCTCAAGGACAGCAAGATCACCCGCTGGGAAGACCTCAAAGGCCAACCCGTTTGCACCTCCCAAGGCAGCAGCTACATCAAGCCGCTCACCGAGTTGGGCGTCGAGATCAAGGCCTTCAAGAGCTCGTCGGAATCCCTGCTCGCGCTGCGTGGCAACAACTGCGTCGCGGCGGTGCATGACGCCACGCTGATCAACCCGTTGATCGCCGACAACGCCGAATGGCAGGGCTATCGCGCGCTCAGCCCGGAACTCAACCCGGCCCCTTCAGTGATCTGGACCCGGCTTGGCGAACGCGATACCCAGGCCCGGCTCGACCCGATCGTCAAGGAACTGCATCGCAGCGGCTGGCTGATCGAAGCCCAGACCCGCAGCCGCATCACCCCCGCGTCACCGGCCTTGGTGGATTTACAGAAACAGTTCCAGGCCAACGGCGCCTGACCGGTTCACCTCATCGTTTCAATAGGTCGCCGACGGGCTCGGCGGTCGTTCAAGGAATCACTGGATGGAACTGTTCGTCCACTGGGCCGCCGGGTTCGGCCTGAATTACGGTTTTCTGCTGGACGCCTATCAGCGCGGAACCCTGGAGCAGGGCGCGCTGACCACGGTGCTGCTGTGCCTGTTCACTATCGTCGGCAGTCTGCTGGCGGGTGTCGGGTTGGCGGCGATGTTGACCTCGGGCAAACCCTGGCTGGCGAAACCCGCGCGAGTATTTGTCGAAGTCACCCGCAACACGCCGACGCTGGTGCAGCTGTATTGCGCGTTCCTGGTGCTGAACATGCTGCTGACCCAGGCCGTCGGCGCGGCCAACCCGCTGACGCCGTTCGCCTGGGTGGTGATCGTGATCTCGCTGCACAAGGGGGCGTTCCATGCCGAAGCCTTGCGCGCCGGCATCGAAGCCGTGCCTGCGGTGACGATGGAGGCGGCCAGTTCGCTGGCGTTCAGCAGCCGCCAGTTGTTGTGGAATGTGCAACTGCCGCTGGCCTTGCGCTTCGCCTTGCCATCGCTGATCAACAACCTGATCGACCTGGTGAAAATGACCGCCGTCGCCTCGGCAATTGCCGTCGGCGATATCACCTACGCGGCGATCATGATCTGGACCCAGAGCGATAACGTGCTGGAGTTGATGATTCTGATCTTGACGTTTTTCGGTCTGCTGAGTTTTACCGTCAATTGTGTGGGACGCCTGCTCGAAGCGCGCCTGAGGATGCCCGGCTATGGCCATTGAATCGTCCGTCACCGCGCCAGTGGCCTGGCCACGGCGGCATGTCGGCAAGTTGCTGCTGTTGGCGGTTGCCGTGCTCTGGCTGGTGTATTTCACCCCGCACAGCCCGGTGCTCAAGGCCTTGCTGCAATGGTCCCCGGCGCTGGTCGTGGGCTTTGGCCAGAACATTCTGATCAGCCTGGTGGCGATCGGGTTGGGGGCGTTGCTGGGACTGTTGGTGGGTGCCTTGGGGTTGTCGCCGTTGTGGCTGCTGCGTTTGCCGGCGCGGATCTGGGTGCAGATTTTTCGCAACGCGCCGTGGCTGGTGCTGATCTATTTCACCACCTATGTGTTCCCGTTCGAGATCCACATCGGCAGGGCCTATGTCTCGTTCCCCGACTGGGTCAAGGTCACCCTTGGCCTGGCGTTGCCGGCGAGTGCCAACGTCGCGGAAATCTTCCGTGGCGCCGTCGCCTCGATCCCCAGTACCCAATGGGAAGCCGCACGCTCCCTGGCGTTCACCCGTGGGCAGATTTTCCGCTCGATCATCCTGCCGCAGTGCTTCAAACGCATGTTGCCGCCATGGATGAACCTCTACGCGGTGATCACCATGGGCACCGCGCTGGCGTCTTTGGTGGGCGTGCATGACGTGATCGACACCGCGCAGATCGCCAGCAACACGGTGAACCTGACCGGCTTCACCGTGGTGATTTACCTGAGCCTGCTGGTGCTGTTCTTTGCTTATTGCTACCCGATTTCCCGACTCACCCAACACCTGGAGCGACGTTATGCCTTCTACTGAAACCGTCGCCGAGCCTCTGGTCAGCCTGCGTGACCTGCACCTGTCGTTTGGCAGCAACCCGGTGCTCAAGGGTATCGACCTCGACGTGCACCGCGGCCAGGCCGTGTCGATCATCGGCCCGTCCGGTTCTGGCAAGTCGACGATCCTGCGTTGCATCACCGGGCTGTTGCAGCCTCAGCGCGGCAGCATTCGTGTCGGCGCCACCAAGGTTCACACCCTGGCCCAGGAAGCCCAGCGCATCGAGTTGCGCAAACGCGTGGGGTTTGTGTTCCAGCAGTACAACCTGTTCCCGCATTTGTCGGTGCTGGAGAACCTGGTGATCGCACCGCGCAAAGTGCTGGGGCGCAACCGCGCCGAGGCGGAGAAAGACGCCCGCGCCTTGCTGGCCAAGGTGCGCATGGAGCACAAGGCCGATGCCTATCCGGGACAACTCTCTGGCGGTCAGCAACAGCGGGTGGCGATTGCCCGGGCGCTGGCCATGCGCCCGGAACTGATTCTGTTCGATGAAGTGACCTCGGCCCTCGACCCGGAAACCGTCGGCGAGGTACTGACGGTAATTCGCGAGCTGACCGAAGAGGGCATGACCTGCGTGCTGGTGACCCACGAAATGCGCTTCGCCGAAGAGATCAGCGACATCGTCTACTTCACTGAAAACGGCGTGATCGTCGAGCACGGCAGCGCCGCGCAGATCTTTCAGCACCCCACCAGCGAGCGCACTCAAGAGTTTTTGCGCCACGCCCTGGGCGATCCGGGACGCCGTCCCCGCGTCGCCAACGACCCGTATCTGTTGACCAACCTGAGCCGCTACAGCCTGTCCGTCTAATACCGAGGAGTCTGTTCATGAGTACCGATAACCGTGCCGCCGTCATCGAGGATTTCCTCAAGAAAATCCGCGTCATCAATCAGCGCGGCGTCGACCGCGCCGCGTTGACGCAAATCGTCGCCTTGCTCGAAACCCTGGCCGAGCGCCGCGATCTGTTCAATTTCGATGCGTTCCCGGCTCCGGTGCCAGGGCAGGGCAGCACCGCGTTTCGCTACCGTCTCAACGACGATGGCGACACGCCGACGCTGTACCTCAACTCGCTGTTGCCGGGCAAAAGCACCATCGCGCACAACCACGAAACCTGGGCGATCATCAGTGCCGTCGAAGGCCAGGAAATCAATTACGTCTACGCCCGTGATGACGAGGACCGCGAGCCTGGATTCACCACCCTGCACCTGGAAAAACAAGTGATCGTGCAGCCTGGCACGTCGATTTCGTTTCTCGGTGAAGACCTGCATGGCATCCGTGTCGAAGGCGAGCAACCAACCCTGCATTTCCACCTTTACGGTTTGCCGCTGGAATCGCTCAATGGCCGTTATGGGGTCGAGGCCGACGGGCGCATTCTCAATTACAACGCCTCGCAAATGGCCCCGTCGATCAAGGCCTACGCATGAATCGGACTGTAACTCCAGGGCAATTGCAGCAATGGCTGTTCGACGGGCAGGAAATTGCCCTGTTTGACGTGCGTGAGCACGGCCAATATGGCGAAGCCCATCTGTTTTACGGGGTGAACCTGCCCTACAGTCGACTGGAACTGGAGGTCCGACGCCTGGCGCCGAATCCGCAGGTGCGGTTGGTGATTTATGACCAGAACGGAGGGGACGTCGCGGCGCGCGCCGCTCAGCGTCTGCAGGCGTTGGGGTACGGCCGCGTGCATATTCTCGACGGTGGTGCCGAGGGCTGGGAAGCGGCAGGCCTGCAACTGTTTGCCGGCGTGCACGTGCCGTCCAAGGCCTTTGGCGAGTTGGTGGAAGAGGCCAGTCATACGCCGCATGTCACCGCAAAACAGCTGGCCGAATGGCAAGCCCGGGGCGAACCGTTGGTGGTGCTGGACGGTCGGCCGTTCGACGAATACCGCAAGATGACCATCCCCGGTTCTGTCTGCTGCCCGAATGGCGAACTGGGCTATCGCGTACACGATCTGGTGCCGGACGACAGCACGCCGATCGTGGTCAATTGCGCCGGTCGAACCCGCAGTATTATCGGTGCCCAGACCCTGATCAATCTGGGGCTGAAGAACCCGGTCTATGCCTTGGAAAATGGGACCCAGGGCTGGTACCTGGAAGATCTTCAGCTGGAGCATGGCAGCACCCGCCGCTATGCCGATGAGGTGTCATCGCAGACCTTGCCGCAAGAGCGTCTTGCCGCGGCACAACTGGCCGAACGGGCCGGGGTAAAAACCGTTGCGACCGCGCAAGTCGAGCAGTGGGCCGGGGAGGCCGAACGCAGTCTGTTTCTGTGTGATGTGCGTACCGCCGAGGAGTTTGCCGCCGGCAGTTTGCCGGGCGCGCAACCCGCGCCGGGTGGCCAGCTGATTCAATCTACCGATTTGTACATCGGCGTGCGCCAGGCGCGGGTGGTGCTGATTGACAGCGATGGCGTGCGGGCACCGATTGTTGCCAGTTGGCTTCGGCAGTTGGGGCATGAGGCTTATGTTCTAGCGGATGGGGTGAACAGCGGTCTGGCGTTGCCGGCGGTGGAGGCCGTCGCACACGAAGCGTTGCCAGTGATCACGGCACAGGCCCTGAGCGATGCGCTGAAGGATAACGAGGTGACACTGATTGACCTGCGTCCAAGCATGACTTGGCGCAAAGGTCATATCGCCGGCTCGCGCTGGTCGATCCGCTCGTTGCTGGCGACTGAGGTGATGGGAGAGCAACTGCCTCTGGTGCTGCTGGCCGATGATCCGCTGCTGGCCGCTTTCGCGGTACTGGAATTGCCCGATGCTCAGCGTATACAAACTCGGTTGCTGGATGGCGGTGTCGAGGCCTGGCGTGCGGCGGGGTTTGCACTGCATGAGGATGCCAACACACCGCCCGATCACCAGTGCATCGATTTCCTGTTCTTTACCCACGATCGTCACTCCGGCAACAAGGACGCGGCGCGTCAGTACCTGGCTTGGGAAATCGGCTTGTTGGCGCAAATGAGCGAGGACGAAATCGCCAGCCTCAAACCGCTGCGCGCGCAGCCTCAAGCCAGCCGTGATACGCGGGTTCGTACCCGTCTGGTGCATTCGGCGCGAACTGAAAAGGGCAATGGCGGTCGGGCGGTCAACGTGCCGGTCACTCGTTTGAGCACGGTGCTGTTCGACAACCTGGCGCAAATGCGCGACGCCCGTGCTCGTCGTGATAGTGAACGTGTTCTGAGCTATGGCGCCCGTGGCAATCCCACGGCGTTCGCCCTGGAAGATCTGGTGACGGAACTGGAAGGCGGTTACCGCACGCGCTTGTTCGGCACGGGGCTGGCGGCAGTGGCGCAGACATTTCTGGCCTACTTGCGGCCCGGCGATCATGTGCTGATCACCGATGCGGTGTATGCGCCCGTGCGGCGTCTGGCCCGGGAGCTGCTTGAGCCGTTCGGCATCCAGGTCAGCTACTTCGCGCCTGACGGCAGCGGCCTGCAAGCGCAACTGCAAGCCAATACCAAAATGGTCTACACCGAGGTGCCCGGCTCGCTGCTGTATGAACTCTGCGACCTGCCGGCCATCGCTGCATTGTGCAAACCGCGCGGCATACTGCTGGCCGTGGACAACACCTGGGGCTCGGGCTATCTGTACCGGCCGCTGACCCTGGGCGCGGATATCTCGATCATGGCGTTGACCAAGTACCTGTGCGGCCACAGCGACGTAGTCATGGGCAGCGTCTGTACCCGGCAAGAGGTTTGGCAGCCACTGTCGTCGATGAGCGACACCTTTGGCATCGCCGTCAGTCCCGACGATGCCTATCTGGTGCTGCGCGGTGCACGAACCCTGGCGCCGCGCCTCGACGTACACGAACGCCAGGCTCTGGAAATCGCTCAATGGCTACAGGCGCAACCGCAGGTGAAACGGGTGTTCCATCCAGCGCTGCCCAATCATCCTCATCACGCACTGTGGCGGCGGGACTTCACTGGCAGCAACGGTTTGCTGTCCTTCGAACTGCGCGATGTCGACGCCAAGTACCTCGAGCGGTTTATCGATGCGCTGCAGGTGTTTGGTCTGGGCGCGTCTTGGGGCGGCTATGAAAGCCTGGTCACCGTCGCGGATACCAAGGATCGCAACAGCGCGGTAGATCGTGCATTGAACCCGGTGCTGCGGCTGCATATCGGCCTGGAAGATGCCGACACGTTGATCGAGGATTTGCAACGCGGGTTCGCCGCCACTGTGGACTAGGGCTTGCGCAGCAGAAGCAACAACAACGCCGCAACCGCCAGCACCGCCCCGACGACGAAGGTGCTGGCTGAGCCCGAGGTCTCCCACAGCGCGCCCGCAAGTACACTGGCGATCAACAGGCACACGCCGCTGATCAGATTGAACAGGCCGAATGCCGTACCCCTGAGATGTTCGGGCGCGGTGTCGGCGATCAGTGTCGCGAGAATGCCCTGGCTGAAACCCATATGCAGGCCCCACAGAGCCACGCCCGCCAGCATGGTCATGATCGAATCTGCTTGCGCCAATAACAGGTCCGCCAGGATCAGCAGGACGATGCCGACACACAACACTTTGGTGCGGCTGATCCGGTCGGACAACCAGCCGGCAGGGTAGGCGGACACCGCATAGAGCAGCGACATGACCACCATCACCATCGGCACCCAAGTGGCCGTCAGGCCTGTTTGTTGCGCCTTCAAAACCAAAAAGGCTTCGCTGAAACGGGCCAGCGTGAAGAGCCCGCCGACGATCACCACCCACCAATAATCGCGCGAAAAATCCCGCAGAACTTTCCAGTGGATTGGCGAGTGAAAGGCACGTTCGCCAGCGACAGTGGTCGGCTCTTTGACCCCGCCGACAATCAGCGCCACTGATATCACCGCCGGAATTACCGCAAACCACAACACCAGATGGATCTGCCCGAGCCATAACATCAGTACGATCGCCAGGATCGGGCCAAGAATGGCGCCCACGGTGTCCATCGATTGGCGCAAGCCAAAGCAAGCACCACGGATTTCAGCGGGTGCGATATCGGCGACCAGCGCATCTCGCGGCGCGCCACGAATGCCTTTACCGATGCGATCCAGAAAACGTGCGGTGAACACCACATCCACCGACTGCGCGAGGGGAAAGAGCGGTTTCGACAAGGCGGCGAGACCGTAGCCCATCAACAGCAGGCCTTTGCGCCGGCCAATAAAGTCGCTGATGGCCCCGGAGAAGATCTTGGTCAGCATCGCGGTCGCTTCGGCGATGCCCTCGATCACCCCGACGGTCAATGCGCTCGCGCCCAAGGTCGTGACCAGAAATACCGGCAGCAGGCTGTGCACCAGCTCCGAAGACAGGTCCATGAACAGACTGACAAAACCCAGGGCCCAGACCGTGGAGGGGATGCGTAATGAGGTCGGTCTGGGTTTTGAGAGGTTGTCCATGCTGGTTTCCGGGATTGAATGCTCACCGATTGTTTATGTCGCCAACCCCAGCGATCAGGTCTTAAAGGTTCTGACTCAAAAAGAGCAACGTATTGCCATGTGCCTCAACCGCCGCCCGTTGGTTGTAGCTGTCACGGTGTGAGCAGTTGAAGCCGTGTTCGGCCCCCGGATAAACCTCGATATCGACGTCATCGTTGAACTCGAAACGCTCGGCGATTTGTTTCACGGCGTCGATGGGGATGTGGCTGTCCTGTTCGCCGAAGTGCATCAGCACTGGCACTTTGATTTCATCGGCTCGATCCAGTTGGTTCTGAATACCGCCGCCATAGTAGGCGATCGCCACGTCGACGAAACCGTTGGCCGCGGTGTTGTACGACAGCATGCCGCCGAAGCAGAAACCGATAGACGCGATTCTGCCGTCCAGCCCAGGTTGTGCTTTCAGGGCGTCGATGGCCAGTTTGATGTCGGCCTGCGCTTTTTTGGTGTCGGTGGCATTCATCAGTTCGACGGCGCGTTTCCAGCCTGCTTCGTCGTAGCCCAGTTCGATACGGTGGCCGTTGCGCCAGAACAGATCCGGCGCTATGACCAGGTAGCCGTCGGCGGCGTATTGCTCGGCGACCGAGCGGATGTGTTCGTTGACGCCGAAGATTTCCTGAATCAGCACAATCCCCGGACCTTTAAGGGTGTGGGGGATGGCCAGGTAAGCGCCGAATGTGCCCTCGGCGCTACTGATCTCGATCCATTGGGTGGTTACGCTCATGATGGCTCCTTTACATAAGTTGGGTAGGTTATCGAGACGCTGCGTATCAGCGGTGACTGCGCCGCCAGAAGTATCGAGCCAACAGCGCGTCCACGCTGAGTTTGCCGGCCCCCGAGAGCAGCAACGGCATGAGGGCTGCGAGGTAGATCAGCGGCAGTTTGAAGTTACCATGGCCTTTATTGCTGATGGCATAGCCTTGGGCAAGTTCACTCAATGTAGACCAATCGGCCGGCCAGTGAACGGCAGCGGTCGCAACGATCGTGACTATGGTCAGAATAACCGCCGAAACCCGCGTTCCCAGGCCCACCAGCAGGGCGAGGGCGCAGATCAATTCGGCCCACATCGCCAGTTCCCAGTTCAGCGTGGCCGGCACGTGGTTGAAGGGAAACGGGAAGTTGTGCTGAATGTCGGCGAACCAGTTCTGACCGTTCCATTTTTCCAGGCCTGACTCGAAAAATTCCCAGGCCAGAAACACCCGCAAGGTCAGGGGCGCGATCCAGCTACCGACACGGTCGAGGTTCAGGTGCAGGCCTTTGATGGCCGATGAGAGAGAGGTGTTCATGGGCGTGAGCTCCGGGGATTCATTGTGGGAGCGGGCTTGCTCGCGAAGACGGCGGCACATTCAACATTGATGTCGCCTGACACACCGCTTTCGCGAGCAAGCCCGCTCCCACAGGGGATTGTTGGTGTTGTTGAGATTTCATTCAGTCAACAGCGCATTCCTGACCGACCGTTTGTACTTCAACGCAATCTTGCCCAGCAGCCGAACGACGATTGCCGAAAACATCAAACCGAACGGCAGGACGTACCAGGCGCTCATGGGGATGCGTTTGAAGTTGGAATAGGTAAACACCGCCGCGAGTACCCACATGCCGCTGACGTGCAGGGCTTTCCAGGCTTTGGGGCCGATCAGCCGCGCCGTGGTTTTGAACGAGGTCAGTGCCATGAGCAAAATAAACAGATAACCCACCGAGCCCGGGATGTTGCCGACCGTGGTGCGGCTGGGCCAGAACTCGGGGTTCAATTGGCCGTAGCTGTAGATCAGGATGGCGTGGACCAGGTGGGAAAACGCAAAGGCCAGGCCGATGAAGCGTCGTTCGCGCACCAGCGATCGGGTGAAAGGCGAGGGCACCAGCACAGCCAAAGCGGACGCAGTGAACGCAGCGAGAAACAGTGCAAACGAAGTGCGTGCAGTGGCGCGAATGGCGCTGCGGGTGGCTTCCACCAGATCCGGGTTCAGCAACAGAATCAGGCCGGTCATCAACAACACCAGCAGGGACAGCAGGCCAAACAGCGACCAGCCGTGGTAACGGGGAACTTGGGTCATCATGACAACACTCCTGAGCAAGGGCCGACCCGGTTTTGCCGGTGGTCAGCGGACAGCAGGAGTTTTTCAACCCGGTGTGTGGGCGGTATGTCCGAAAGGTCGCCCGGTGCAAGTTCATGTATCCCGGGCCGCGACAGATACATTCCCATACAAAACTGTGATTCATCACCGACCAGCAGCGTCTAGCGACAGTGTCCCCGCAATCCTATGGGGCGAGACTTCGGAACCCGGCATGCAAGCGCTGTTGAACGAGATCCTTGACGCAGTCCGACCGTTGATCGGTCAGGGCAAAGTGGCTGACTACATTCCCGCCCTCGGCACCGTGCCGTCCAATCAGTTGGGCATTGCCGTGTATGGCAATGACGGCGAGTTGTTTTGCGCCGGAGACGCCGACACGCCGTTCTCGGTGCAGAGTATCTCCAAGGTATTCAGCCTGGTGCAGGCCATCGACCATTCCGGCGAAGCGATTTGGGAGCGCCTGGGACACGAGCCGTCCGGCCAGCCGTTCAACTCACTGGTGCAGCTGGAGTTCGAGCGCGGGCGCCCGCGCAATCCCTTCATCAACGCTGGTGCGCTGGTGATCTGCGACATCAACCAGTCACGTTTTGCCGCGCCGGCATTGTCGATGCGCGATTTTGTCCGGCGCTTGTCCGGCAACCCGAATGTCATGGTGGACGGCAAGGTCGCCGAGTCGGAATACCAGCACCGCGCGCGCAACGCGGCCATGGCTTATCTGATGCAATCGTTCGGCAACTTTCATAACGACGTCGAAGCCGTGCTGCGCAGCTACTTCAGCCATTGCGCGCTACGCATGAGTTGCGTGGATCTGGCCCGCACGTTCTGCTTTCTGGCCAACGACGGTTTCTGCAAACACAGCGGCGCCCAGATCCTCAGCGCCCGCCAGACCCAGCAAGTCAACTCGATCATGGCCACCAGCGGGCTGTACGACGAAGCCGGTAACTTTGCCTATCGCGTCGGCCTGCCGGGCAAGAGCGGCGTGGGCGGGGGCATCGTCGCGGTAGTGCCGGGGCAATTCACGGTGTGCGTCTGGTCCCCGGAATTGAACGCTGCCGGCAATTCTCTGGCGGGCATGGCGGCGCTGGAGTTGTTGAGTCAGCGGATTGGCTGGTCGGTGTTCTGATGGCATCTCTTGACTAGCGACCGATGACCGCTACCGTGAAGCAGGCATTCTTTGACTCACCCGAACGGGTGAAGGGCTGGGTGACTTCATGGTGAAATTCGGTTCCGTGCTTCTAGTCTTCAATGAGCCGGACGCTCATTTGCGCAAAGGGTTGTCCGCCGTGGTCCAGATTGGCAACACCCTGTGGGTCGCCAATGATGAATCCTTGACGCTGGAGCGCTTCACCCTGCGTGAGCGCGCCGGTGCGGCCGAGTTTTTGTTTGACGAACACAAACAGTTCTCGCTGGGATCCCTGTTGGCGCTGCCGGTCATTCCGAAGAATGGCCAAGAATTCGTTGAAGCAGACCTGGAAGGCATGAGCTACGACCCCGACACGGGGTATCTCTGGATTGTGGGGTCTCACAGCCTGATACGGAAAAAAACCGATAGCACCAAGACCCTGAAGAAAAACGCCGAGCGTCTGGCAACTGTCAGCCGCGATGGCAATCGTTTTCTCCTGGCCCGGATTCCGGTGGTCGAAGAAAACGGGACGTTCACTTTGGTGAAGAGCACCGCCAGCGATGATCGAGCCGCCGCCCAATTGGCCGGCAATCAACTGGGTAACGAATTGCTCGATGAACTCAAGGACGATGAGCATGTAGGGGCATTCCTGCACATTCCCGGCAAGGACAACGGGTTCGATACCGAAGGCCTCGAGGTCAACGGCAAGCGTGTTTTTATCGGGTTGCGAGGGCCAGTGCTGCGGGGCTGGACCATTGTTCTGGAGATCGAACCCGAGGACCATCCCCAGACCGCCCACACGCTGACGCTGAAAAAAATCGGGCCTGGGGGGCGAAAATATCGAAAGCATTTTCTCCAGTTGGGCGGACTCGGCGTCAGGGACTTATGCATCGAGGGTGACGACATGTTGATCCTGGCCGGGCCGACGATGAACCTCGACGGGCCTGTCAGCGTATTTCGATGGCTCGACGGCGCCAGGCCAACAAAGGAAAGTTTTGCCTTCAGCGAACAATTGACGCCAGTCCTGGAGGTTCCTTACGGGCAAGGCGAGGATAAAGGCTGCGATCATGCCGAAGGACTGACCTTTATCAGCACCGCGGGCGTAGAAGAGCCCTTGCTGCTGGTGGTCTATGACGCGAACGCCAGGTGGCGCAAACAGGGGAGCAATCGCCTGGAGCAAGATGTATTTCGACTTGCTAAAAAGTAACCGCTACTGCGCCCCAGTGAATGACGTTCCACGGATTTTCCTATACATTTTCTGGCCGCTCTCCTGCATGGTGAAACCGTTTCATGTCTCTTGCGCTCGAACGTCTAGTCGCTGGCACGCCAATCCCTTTTGCCGGTAATCGTGTCACTGTCGTCAGCCCCGAACTGGCGGCGCGCTTTCAGCCCGGCGACCATCTGCTGGTGGAGCAGGTCAGCGGCGAATTGCTGCTGATCCCGGTAGCGGACCAGCAAGCGGCGGCGGTCGCCATCGAACGTGCCGAAGTGGCGTTCGCTGCGATGTCTGGCGTCTCGGATCAGGCCATCAGCGAGTTCTTCGATCGCTTTGCCCAACGCCTGGAAACGCCTGAATGCTGGGCCTTGATTGCGGCCGCGAACCTGGCCGACATCGAGCGAGCCAAGGCGCGCGGGCGTTCCACCACGCGGTTGCTCGCCGATGAACGCATGCGCGGCGACATGATTGCAGGTCTCAGGGCCTGGCGCGATGCACCGGCCACCCGCGGCAAGGTTGTGAGTTGCGTCGAGCATGACGGCTGGAAAGTCGAGCAAGTGGTGTCGCCGCTGGGCATCGTCGCATTCGTGTTCGAAGGCCGGCCGAATGTCTTTGCCGACGCCGCCGGTGTCTTGCGCACCGGTAACACCGCGGTGTTGCGCATTGGCAGCGATGCGCTGGGCACCGCTCAGGCCATCGTCACCCATGCATTGAACCCTGCATTGAGCGATGCCGGATTGCCGAGCGGTGCGGTGTCGCTGGTTGAAAGTGTCAATCACGCCGCTGGTTGGGCGATGTTCGCCGACCGACGCCTGTCATTGGCTGTGGCCCGTGGTTCGGGACGTGCGGTCAGCCAGTTGGGCAGCATCGCGCAACAGGCCGGCACCGCGGTCAGCTTGCACGGCACCGGCGGCGCATGGCTTATCGCCGACAAGGACGCCGATGCCCAGCGCTTTGCCGCCGTGGTGCGCAACTCGCTGGACCGCAAAGTCTGCAACACCCTGAACGTCTGCCTGATCCACCGCGATCGCGCCGCCGAACTGGTGCCGCTGTTTCTCGACGCATTGCAACAGGCCGGGACCGCTCGGGGCCAGGGCTGCAAGTTGCATATCGTCAAGGGTAGCGAGCAGCATTTGCCAACCGATTGGCAGACCGCGAGCGTCGAGGTGTACCGCGCCGAAGGCTATCAGACCGAAGCGTTGGCCGAACCGCTGCCCGAGGATCAGTTGGGTCGCGAGTGGGAATGGGAAGAAACCCCGGAAGTCAGCCTGAAGATCGTCGACGACCTGGATCAGGCCATCGCTCTGTTCAACCGCTACAGCCCGCAATTCACTGTGTCGCTGATCAGTGAAGATGCCCCGGTGCAGGAGCGTTTCTACAACGCGGTCAACGCGCCTTTTGTTGGCAATGGGATTACCCGCTGGGTCGACGGGCAGTACGCGCTGAACAAGCCAGAGCTGGGGCTTTCGAACTGGGAGAGTGGGCGCTTGTTTGCACGCAGCGCGATTCTCTCGGGGGATGGCGTGTTCACCATCCGTAGCCGCATGACGCAGACGGATTTGTCGGTCAAACGCTGAAACAACACTCCAGAACAGCCGCGCAAACCTGTGGGAGCGGGTTTGCTCGCGAAAGCGGTGTGTCAGGCGACATCAATGTTGACTGTGCCGCCGTCTTCGCGAGCAAGCCCGCTCCCACAGGATATTCGTCGCTCTTATATCTTACCGGCATCAGGGACAGCCCCGCCCGCAGGCAACGGCCGCACTATACTTAATGTGTGTCCGTGTCTGCGGTGGGGCGGGCGGCGCATCTGATTACGTCAGGGAGAGTTGCGTCATGAAACTTCATTCCTTTCAACATTACTCTCATGATCTGGAAGCGGTCGTTCACGACGCGTGGATTACCACCAGAGTGAAGTCGGCCCTGGCATTGGCCGACTCAACCCTTGGCCTGCATGTCCATGTCAAAACCCATGCGGGCAGGGTGGCATTGAGCGGCCGCGTCAACACTCACAGGCAGTGTGAACAGGCTGTTGCTCTGGCCCATTCGGTTCAGGGTGTCGTCGACATCGATGCCAGCGAATTGCTCACTCACGTGTTCACGCCGGGCAGTTTTCCAGAAGCGCCCAATGCTGAAGACACGCCTGAACGTCGGCCACCATCGTCAGCAAAGACGGACGACAAATGACAAGGATGATCTTGTGAGTATCACATTCCCGGTCGGGAGCCGAGGACGGGTGTAGTCGCGCGCGTGCTCACTTTGTAACGCTGCGCCAAGCCTGGCGCAGCTCGAGCGGGTGAAGCCTTCAGGCGGCTTCGACCGCTTGACCATACACCGCACAGGTGTCCGGGTGCTCGGCCAGCGACACGAAGTTGCGACCGCTGGCATCCAGAGCATCGACCGAACCGGTCTCGATGTCATAAACCCAACCATGCAGATTCAGCAGACCTTTTTCCTGGGCCAGACGCACGCTCGGGTGAGTCTGGATATTCGCCAGTTGGGCGATGACATTTTCCCGGACCATCGAACTCACCTTGGCTGCGTCGCTGGCGTGAGGGCGGGAATCGTTGATCACCTTGGCCGACTCGGCGTGTTGCAACCAGCCGCTGACGGCGGGCAGGTGATCCATGCATTTGCACTGGGCGATGGCGGTCATGGCACCACAATCCGAATGCCCGCAGATCACGATGTCCGTCACGCCCAATACCGCGACTGCATATTCGACCGTGGCCGACACGCCGCCGGGATGCGGGCTGTAAGAGGGTACGATGTTGCCGGCATTGCGCACCACGAACAGTTCGCCGGGCTCTTGCTGGGTCAGCAGTTCCGGCACCACACGACTGTCGGAACAGGTGATGAACAAAGTGCCGGGATGCTGGGTGGTGGCCAGGTGTTTGAACAGGTCGGTACGTTGCACAAAGGCTTCGTTCTGGAACTTCAATAAGCCTTCGATGAGCGCTTTCATAGCGGACTTCCTTGCAATGAATGAGGGGGCAGTTAAGTGCAGAACCTGTGGGAGCGGGCTTGCTCGCGAAGACGGAGGCACAGTCAACATTGATGTCGCCTGACACACCGCTTTCGCGAGCAAGCCCGCTCCCACAGGTGGGCAGTGTTCAAATTCTTAACTGACTGGCATTAGTCGATTTCAGAACGGACGCAGCGGCAGGAACTTCCCGTCCAGGGTAATCACTGCGCGGGAACCACCTTCAGGGTCTTCAACTTTCTTCATGTCCAGCTTGAAGTTGATCGCGCTGATGATGCCGTCGCCGAATTGCTCGTGAACCAGGGCTTTGAGCGTGGTGCCGTAGATCTGGATCATTTCGTAGAAACGGTAAATGGTCGGGTCGGTCGGGACACCCGAGAGGCTGCCGCGCAGCGGAATGATCTGCAGTTTGGCCACGGCGTCGGCATCCAGTTCGAGTTTCTCGCCAATCACCTTGGCGGCGGCTTCCGGCAGCGGATGTTGGCCGAGCAGGGCGGCGGTGACGTAGGCCAGGCCCAGGCCAGTGCCGTCGGTCAGATCCTGCCAGGACAGATTCTTGCGCGCCTTGGCATCGAGGATCGAAGTGGTCAGGGCCAGACTCGGGTCCTGGTAAGCGTGGGACTGTTGCATGGTGTGACTCCTATCGGTTGTGGCTGGAAAGTGGAGCCATCTTCGGTCGATTGATTCATAGCATCCAAGACCGATATACAATGCTTCGCATAAGCCCTGCCTATAGATGGTGTGCCCCATGCTGCTCCGACATTTGCGCTATTTGCTGGCGGTCGCCGACCACGGCGGCTTCACCCGCGCCGCCGAGGCGTTGCACGTCTCCCAACCGACGCTGTCCCAGCAGATCCGGCAACTGGAGGAAACGTTGGGCGTGAGCTTGTTCGACCGCACCTCGCGCACGGTCAAGCCGACCGATGCGGGACTGGCCTATATCGAAAGTGCCCGTCGGGTACTGGTGGAACTTGAAGCGGGGAAACGCGCACTGCATGACGTGAAGGACTTGTCTCGGGGCTCCTTGCGACTGGCCATGACGCCAACGTTCATGGCGTATCTGGTGGGGCCGTTGGTGCGCGACTACGTGGCGAAGTTTCCGAACATCCATCTGCAGATTTTCGAGTTATCGATGGATGACATCGAGGCCGGGTTGCTCGATGACTCGCTGGACATCGCCATCGCCTTTACCCCGGTGAGAAGCCTCGATATCGAGTGCGTGCCCGCGTTTGTCGAGACGTTGGGCGTGATGGTCGGGCGCAGTCATCCGTTGTACGAGCGCCAGAACCCGCTATCGCCAAAGGAGGTGGCGCAGCTGGAGTTCGCGTTGCTGACGCCGGACTTCATCACCCGATCCTCTATCGACGGGTATTTTCGGCAACAGAACATTACGCCCAAAGTGGCAATCGAGGTGAACTCGGTGAGTACGCTGCTGGAAGTCATTCGTCACGCGCCGATGGCCACCATCCTCCCGGAACCCATCGCCACTGCGGAACGGGCATTGCGCAAAATTCCGCTGCTGGGGGAGGCGCCCAACCGAGGGGCCGCGCTGCTTCGGCGCAAAAATAACTATCACAGTGCGGCGTCGGAGGCCTTTATGGATCTGGTATTGGGCGCGACTGCGGTCGCGTCGGCGAAGTCAGTCATCCACTGATTGGCACAGCCCATTGGGAGCCTTGCCGGTGGAGGACACGGTCACCGAATCGTCATCGGCGAGGATGATCGAGATCGTGATGCCCGAACCCCTGGCTTCGAAGCGGCGATCGTCGATGGCTTTGGTTACCGCCTCTTTACTGTTGATCAATACCGGGCCGTCCTGATCCGCATGGACAACGACTTTACCGGGGCAGTCCACATCGAATGAGGGAATGCCAGGGAGGGTGTTCGCATGGGCAACATTCGCCATCGCGAACACTATGAATATCAGGATTTTGTTCATCGCAGGCCTCCAGAGATCCAGCAGGGCATACGGTTAACCATAGCTTTGTTTGGTGCGCACGAGACAAACGAAAAGGCCCCGCTCGATATTCCGAGCGGAGCCTTCTTTCATTACTGAGAGGGGATATCAATACAACCGATCAATCACCCGAACTTCGTTCTGGTTCTGCATCGATGCCCACGCCTGTTTCAGCGTTTGCAGCACATTACCGATGAAGTCCTTGTCGGCCGCGGCTTTTTTGCCGACATAACCCTGGCCGCGACGGTACATCTTCAGTCGGGCGAGCAGGTTCTGGTTGCTCTGGTCGAACGCTTCTTCGTGGGCATGGGGCGACAGGCAGTCGATATGTACCTGGCCCGATTTGCTGATCCACAGAATATGGCTGTCCTGGCTGTCTTTTTGCGCAGCGAACAAGCGAGCCAGTTCATCGATAGTAGGTTGATTGTTCAGATTCATTGTAAGCCCCTTGACCATTTGGTGATCTTTCAAAGTTGATTCGCTAATACAAGTAGCCCATCGGTTAGTTGATCCCTGGCACCGAAACCAGGACGTCAGCGGTCGGCCGTCAATACGACGGGGTCCCGCGTCTGTTGCATGTAGTCGTGTTGAATAACTGCTACGCAATAGCGTCACAACGAAGAGAAGCAGCGAAAACCTGGAGGCCACTGCCGACATTTTCAGGGTCGGCCACAAGCTTCATGAGGATTGATCGCCAGCGCTTCTCGTCCTTGTACTGGACGTTCAGGCCAGGTCAGCTTCTTCAATCTGCCTTGTGGGCAGCGTGTATCCGGGAAAAACAGCTCGGCGGTCAGACGAGCTTGCTCAAACGTGTTACCTGCACTCCCGATCGGGGAGATGTCTGCATCATGCAAGGGCAAATCGGAGGCGTCAACGGTTTTGTAGTGATTATTTTTGCTCACTACATATTGTCGGACAAAGTGGTTTTGGAATTAGAACGTCAGGTGTGGCTAGCGATTGGAGGCTGTGATGTCACAGAATCGCCAAGATCGCAGCCTTCGGCAACTCCTACAGGGCCGGGGTAGGAACTGCCGAAGGCTGCGATCTTTTAAAGCGGTAAATGGTGCACGGATAACCGTCGATCGGCAGATGATGCAGGGTGAACTCACCGTCCGTGAGATCAGGTATCACCTTGGCCCAGAACAGCCTTGCAGGCTGGTTGGCCTCGATGTGGAAAATCTGCCATTGACCGGGGAACCGGTTCAAGAGGGCAGAGACGACAAATCTCGCGACGCCTTGGCCACGAAAGCGTCGACTGACAAAAAAGTAGCCGATGTTGTGCTTCGCGCCGACGATATGGGTTTCGTTATCCACGGTCACAAAACCAGCAAGTTCGTCGTCAACCTTGATCAGAAACGGTCTGGTTGCGGGATTGCGCCAATAATCAAGCCTGGGCTGGATGTTGAAGAAGCCATGTTCCCCGAGTTTCAGCGGCAGCCATTCGCTGAAGTCATACACGTAGAACTGCATCAGGTTTTCGATGGTTTCCAGTTCGTCGCGCTGAGCGGCGTGCAATTCTATTGAGGGCTGGCTTCTGATTGTCGTCATGGTCGTACCTTTCAGAAAGCAGGGCTGATGCCTGACGCTGAACCTGTGGGAGCGGGCTTGCTCGCGAAGAGGGTGTGTCAGTTAACATTGATGTCGCCTGACACACCGCTTTCGCGAGCAAGCCCGCTCCCACATGGATTGCATGTTGCCGGACATGAAGAACACTAGACCATTTCGATTCGTTGCAAGTGCTCTCAACCCTTGCTCGCCGGTTTCGCCGCGCGTTTGGTGCTGGTCGAGGGATTGCGTTTGGTCGGTTTGCGTTTGTTTTTCCACGGTGTGGCGCCACGCCCGGCCGGGCTTGCCGGCCCGCTGATGGTCAGGTTCAGGCCGGCGCAACGGGCCACTTGCTTGCTCATCCATGCAGCCTGTTTGGTGACGAATTCTTCCAGGCTCATTTCACCGCTCTGCACCATGTCCAGGGCCTGTTCCCAGATTGCCGTGGTGCCGGGATCGGCAATCGCGCGCGGTACGGCATCGATCAGGCTGAACGCTGCCGGCGTCGCGGCCAGGGCCTTGCCGTTCTTGATCAGGTAGCCGCGGTCCAGCAGGCCCTGGATGATCGAGGCGCGGGTGGCTTCGGTGCCAATGCCGGTGGTGTCCTTGAGCTTTTGCTTGAGCAGCGGATCTTCCACCAGTTTGGCGACGTTTTTCATCGCCTTGATCAGGTCGCCTTCGGTGAACGGCTTGGGCGGCTGGGTCCAAAGGTCCTTGAGTTTTACATCGGCCACTGCGCAGTCACGTCCTTCGGTCAATGCCGGCAGTGTTTGTGGTGCCGGTGCTTCACGGCCCTTGGCTGGCGCGAGGGCTTCGGGCAGGGCGCGTTTCCAGCCGGGCTCGACAATCTGCTTGCCCACGGCGCGCAAGGCTTCACCGGCGCAGTCGAAGTCGGCCTGGGTCCGGTCGTACTCATGGTTCGGCAGGAACTGCGCCAGGTAACGCGCCCGAATCAGGGTGTAGACCGCCCGTTGCTTGCCTGCCAGTCGGTCGAGGTTTTTCGCCGCCGCTGTGGGGATGATGCCGTGGTGAGCGCTGACCTTGGCATCGTTCCAGGCCCGTGAGCGGCGCTGGGGCTCCAGGTGATCGTGCAAGGCGTTCAGGGCCGGGTCGGCTTGCCGAAGCGCCGCCAGAATACCCGGGGCTTCGCTGTGCTGACTCAGGGGCAGGTAGCCGCAGTCGCTACGCGGGTAGGTGATGACTTTGTGGGTTTCGTACAGCGCCTGGGCGATATCGAGGGTTTCTTGAGCACCGAGCCCGAGCTTCTTCGAACAAACTTCCTGCAACGTGCCTAGATCGAACGGCAAAGGCGCGACTTCGCGCATCCGCTCGGTGCGCAGTTTGATCACCCGCGCGCTCGCCGCACCGCCAATGGCCGCAGCCGCTTTCTGAGCCAGCGCCTGATTCAGGCAGCGGTCCTGATCGTCGCAAACGTCGGAGGACGCGCGCCATTGGGCGGTGAACGCGGTGCCGTCGTGCAGCAGTTGCACTTCGATCGCCCAGTAGGCCACCGGGACGAAATCGGCAATGCTGCGGTCGCGATCCACCACCAGGCGCAAGGTTGGTGTCTGCACCCGACCGACCGGCAATACACCCTGATAGCCGGACTGACGCCCCAGCAGGGTGAACAGCCGACTCATGTTCATCCCGATCACCCAGTCGGCCCGGGAGCGCCCCAATGCCGAATGATAAAGGCTGAACGTCTCGGCCCCAGGCTTGAGCGCCGCCAGTGCCTTGCGGATCGATGCATCGTCCAGCGCCGACAGCCACAGCCGCCGGATCGGCCCGCGATAACGGCAATGCTCCACCAGTTCCCGGGCGATCATCTCGCCCTCACGGTCGGCGTCGGTCGCAATCACCAGTTCACTGGCCTCGCCGAGCAAGCGTTTGACCGCCTTGTACTGGCTGGCCGTGCGCGGTTTGACGGTCATCTTCCATTTTTCGGGAATGATCGGCAGATCCGCCAGCACCCAACGCTTGTAACGCGCGTCATAGGCATCCGGCGGTGCGGTTTCCAGCAGATGGCCGATGCACCAGGTCACCGTGACGCCCGTTCCCAGCCAGCAGCCGTCGCCCCGGCGCTTGGCGCCGAGCACGGCCGCGATGTCTTTGGCCTGGGAGGGTTTTTCACAGAGGTACAGCTGCATAACCACCATCATCAATCAGTGTTCGAGAGGTGCACAGAATGGCGGCTGATGAGCGATGGAGCAATCTTTATCTGTATGGATGTACAGCTTAAGCTGTTGCGCTTGATGACAGCGGTCAGTCCACCACAAACAACCTGGCGCCAGTGGCGGTGGATGAACGATGCGCTTCGGCATTGTCCGCCACTTGATAGCTCATGCCCGGCGTGAGAACGAAGACTCGACCGTCTTCCAGTTCGGTGTGCAGTTCTCCCTCCAGGCAAAACAGCACATGCCCCTTTGAGCACCAGTGATCGGCCAGATACCCCGGCGTGTATTCGACGATGCGCGCACGAATCGCGCCGAACTGCCGGGTGCGCCACAGGGCGCTGCCAGTCTCGCCCGGGTGCTCGGTGGGCTCGATTTGCGACCAGTCGGTGGTGCCGAAGGGGATGTTGGCAATGTCCATGCTGCTCTCCTGATGGGGCATGCTGTTTTGGGGGCCTCACTGTAGCCCAGGCAAGCTCCGTTCGGCTGTGAAGCAGTCGCGATGCCGAAACATGAGGTATACCTGTCGGAGCGCGGATACAGCGCAACAGCGACAGAGGATCCTACTCTATGAAAGCCCCCGGCCCCGGTAATCCCATTGCCATCAGCCCTCAACCCGGCTGCGTGGTGGTGAAGTTCCATGGCATTCAAGTGGCGTCATCCACTCGGGCGCTGGTCATGCATGAGGCCAATTATCCTCCGGTGTACTACATCCCCCGGGAGGACATCGCCGAACAATATTTCGCCCGCACCGACCACACCAGCTATTGCCCGTACAAGGGCGATGCCAGCTATTTCAGCCTGCAAATCCCCGGGCATGAAGGTGCCAATGCGGTATGGAGTTATGAGCACCCGAAGGTGTCGGTTGCGCAGATTGGCGGGTATGTGGCGTTTTATCCTGAAGAAGTGACGTTTGAGGTGCTTGATACCTGAGGTGCAGAAAGCATTGTGGTAAGGGGACTGTTGCCCGCACGCAATCCATGTGGGGGCGGGCTTGCTCGCGAAGGCGGTGTGCCAGGCAACATTAATGTCGACTGACACTCCCTTTTCGCGAGCAAGCCCGCTCCCACAGGTACCCCTTTGCTAGAGGTTCGTGCCGTCAGTTCTTGTCCAGATCCACATTCTTGGTCTCACGCAAACAGATCATTCCCACCACCAGGCTCACCCCGGTAATCACCACCGGGTACCACAGCCCATAGAAAATATCCCCGGTGTACACCACCAGGGCAAACGACACCGTCGGCAGGAAACCACCAAACCAACCATTGCCAATGTGGTAGGGCAGGGACATGGAGGTGTAGCGGATACGGGTCGGGAACAGTTCGACCATCAGCGCCGCCAGCGGGCCGTAGCACATGGCGGAGATGATGATCAGCGCGACGATCAGCGCCACGATCATCGGTTTGTTGATCAGCTGGGTGTCGGCTTGCGACGGATAGCCGGCCAGGGTCACCGCGCCGCGCAGGGCCGCTTCGTCGTAACCATCGATTTTCACCTCGCCGATGCTGATCTGCACGGCGCTGCCGGCCGGAGCCGCTTCGCTGTTGTAGGGCAGGCCTTGTTTGACCAGGAAGGTTTTGACCTTGTCGCACGGGCTATCAAATTTAGCCTTGCCGACCGGGTCGAACTGGAAGGTGCAGGTGGCCGGGTCGGCCAGCACGGTGATCGGTGCCTGGCGGCTGGCCTGGTCGATGGCCGGGTTGGCGTAGTGGGCCAGGGTTTTGAAGATCGGGAAGTACAGCGCAGTGGCCAGCAACAGGCCGATCATCAGCACCGGTTTGCGCCCGACCTTGTCCGAGAGCCAGCCAAAAAAGATGAAGAACGGTGCGCCGATGATCACGCTGACGATCAGCAGACTGTTGGCCAGGGCCGGGTCCATTTTCAGGAACTGGGTGAGGAAGAACAGCACATAGAACTGCGCCGCGTAGAAGGTTACCGCTTGCCCGGCGTTGATGCTGAACAGCGCAATCAGCACCACTTTCAGGTTGTCCCATTTGCCGAAGGAATCGCGCAGCGGCGACTTGCAGAGCTTGCCTTCTTCTTTCATTTTCACGAACGCAGGCGACTCATGCAGGCTCAGGCGAATCCAGGTCGAGATGCCCAGCAGCACGATCGAAAACAGAAACGGAATGCGCCAGCCCCAGACTTCGAACTGATCACCGGTGAAGTAGCGGCAGCCGAGCACTACTAACAGCGACAGCAGCAAGCCGAGGGTGGCAGTGGACTGAATCCAGCTGGTGTGGAAACCGCGTTTGCCCATCGGCGCGTGTTCGGCGACGTAAGTGGCCGCGCCGCCGTATTCACCGCCCAGCGCCAGACCCTGAAGCATGCGCAGCACCACGAGGATGATCGGCGCGGCGATGCCGATGCTCGCGTAAGTCGGCAGCAAGCCGACGCAGAAGGTCGCCAGGCCCATGAGGACGATAGTCGCGAGGAACGTGTATTTGCGCCCGATCATGTCCCCCAAACGTCCGAACACCAGTGCACCGAACGGCCGCACGATGAAGCCGGCGGCGAAGGCCATGAGCGCGAAGATAAACGCCGTGGTGTCGTTGACCCCGGCGAAGAACTGTTTGCTGATGACCGCCGCGAGGGCGCCGTAGAGGAAAAAGTCGTACCACTCGAACACCGTCCCGAGGGACGAGGCGAAGATGACTTTCTGGGTTTCCTGACTGGTGCCGGCGCTGCGGACGGCTTCCAGGGGCTGAACATGTTCTGACATATCGGTATCCCTCACAGTGATTGTTTTTGTTGTTCCACTGGTGTTGCGTAGTCCTTGCAGCGGCGATCCCTTGTGGGAGCGGGCTTGCTCGCGAAAGCGGTGGGTCAGTCGACCTCTATGTTGAATGTAATGCCGCCTTCGCGAGCAAGCCCGCTCCCACAGGGGAGAGGTCTATAGGCGAAGGGTTGAGGATCAATTGCGCAGCTTTCTCGGCGATCATCAGCGTCGGCGAACAGGTGTTGCCCGAGGTGATGCGCGGCATGATCGAGGCGTCGGCAATGCGCAGGCCGGGAATGCCGTGGACGCGCAACTCGGCGTCGACCACCGCGTCCGCATCGTTGCCCATCCGGCAGGTGCCCACCGGGTGGAAAATCGTCGTGCCAATCCGGGCGGCCGCTTCGTGCAACTGCTCTTCACTCTGCAAGCTGTCGCCGGGCAGGTACTCGACCGGTTTGAACGCTTGCAAGGCGGGTGCGGAGACGATGCGACGAGTCAGGCGGATAGCGTCGGCTGCCACTCGCAAGTCTTCGGGATGGCTCAGGTAGTTGGGCTGAATCAGCGGCGCTTCCCGCGGGTCGGCGGAACGAATGTCTATTCGGCCACGGCTTTGCGGACGCAGATCGCAGACCGATGCAGTGAAGGCGGGGAAGGCGTGCAGCGGCTCGCCGAAACGCTCCAGCGACAACGGTTGCACGTGGTATTCGAGGTTCGCCGAGGTCTGCTCCGGCCCCGAACGGGCGAAGGCGCCGAGTTGGCTCGGGGCCATGGACAGCGGGCCGCTGCGGTCATACAGATAACGCAGGCCCATGCCCATCTTGCCCCACAGCGTGCCGGCGATCTGATTCAGGGTGCGGGCGTTTTCCAGTTTATAGATCAGCCGCAGTTGCAGATGATCTTGCAGGTTGCCGCCCACGCCAGGCAGTTCATGGGCGACGCCGATGCCCAGTTTTTGCAGCAGCAGGCGAGGGCCGATACCGGAACGCTGGAGGATGCCCGGTGAACCGACGGAACCGGCACACAGCACAATTTCCTTGCGTGCCTTGAAGGTTTTCGCCTGGTCTTGCCAACGTGCGCTGACCGCTGAGGCACGGCCGTTTTCCAGCTGCACGCGGTCCACTTCGACGTCGGTCAGCACTGTCAGATTGGCGCGCTGGCGGATCGGTTTGAGAAACGCCTTGGCCGCGTTCCAGCGGATCCCGGCTTTCTGATTGACCTGGAAATAGCCGCAGCCTTCGTTGTCGCCCTGATTGAAGTCATCGATGCTGGCGATGCCGCTTTGCTCGGCCGCCGTGCGGAAGGCATCGAGGATCGGCCACGACAGCCGCTGCCGTTCGATCCGCCATTCGCCGGCAGCGCCATGAAATTCCGAGTCGCCGGCAAAATGGTTTTCGCTTTGTTTGAACAGTGGCAGTACGTCTTGCCAGCTCCAGCCGACATTGCCCTCGGTCGCCCAACCGTCGTAATCGCCGGCCTGGCCGCGCATGTAGATCATGCCGTTGATCGAGGAACAGCCGCCCAACACCTTGCCGCGTGGGTAACTCAGGGCGCGGCCTTGCAGGCCGGATTGCGCTTCGGTCTTGAAGCACCAGTCGGTGCGCGGGTTGCCGATGCAGAACAGGTAACCGACGGGGATGTGAATCCACGGGTAGTTATCGCGGCCGCCGGCTTCGAGCAGCAGCACCCGGTGTTGCGGGTTGGCTGACAGTCGATTGGCCAGCAAACAACCGGCCGGCCCGGCGCCGACCACGATGTAGTCGTATTCATCAAGGGAAGTCTGCATCCCTGACCTCGTATTGTTGTTCTTGTTGTCGGTCATCCTAGTTGTTAGCTTTCGTTAAAAGAATGTTAGTTTTTGCGCAGCTGCTGTGCGTTTTTAAACAGCGTCGCTAACGGCATAACGTCAAGGATGGTTCATGTTCGACTGGAATGACCTGCGGTTTTTTCTCGAATTGCAGCGCAGCGGCCGCTTGCTCACCGCCGCTCGCCGTTTGAACACCACTCACGCCACCGTGGCCCGGCACATCGAAGCCATCGAAAAAAGCCTCGGCACCGCGCTGTTCGTCCAGCATGCCCAAGGCTACGAATTGACCCCGGCCGGCGAAGCGCTGCTCAAACACGCCGAAGCCATGGAAAACGTCGCGCTACTGGCTCAGGAAGAAATCACCCAGTCATCCGCGCCGCTGGGCAAGATCCGCGTCGGGGTGACGGAAGGGCTGGGCATCATGTTCCTTGCCAGCCGCATGAACGGGCTGTTCGAACGCTATCCAGGACTGGAAGTGGAACTGGTGGCGGTGCCGCGCTTCGTCAGCATTCTCAACCGTGAAGCCGAGATCAGCATTCACCTGGAACGCCCGGCCGCCGACATGCTGGTCACCCGCAAACTCACCGATTACCGACTGGCACTCTACGCCAGCCAGGCCTATCTGGACCGCGCGCCACCACTGCGCAGCCGCGAAGACCTCGGTCGCCATGCATGGATCGGCTACGTCGACGATTTGCTGTTCAGCCAGGAATTGATGTTCCTCAACAGCTTCTGCCGCAACCCCCAGGTGGTTTTTCACAGCACCAGCGTCATCGCCCAGCAACAGGCCGCGCGCTCGGGCCTGGGGATTGCTGTGCTGCCGTGCTACATGGCCAGCGCCGATCCCCAACTGGTGCCGTTGCTGCCGGATGAAAGCATCCAGCGCAGTTATTGGATCAGTACGCGGCGCGAGTTGCACAAGTCCGTGAGGCTGCGGGTGCTGTGGGATTACGTGGTGGAGTTGTGTGAGCGTGAGCAGGAGCTGCTGCGAGGCTCTATTCCCCTGTAGGAGCGAGCGGTGCGGCGATCCGACTTGCCCGCGAAGGCGTCAAGTCTGGCACACCGCATTATCGTTCTTCGCGGGCAAACCTCGCTCCTACAGAGGCATCCGCCGCGAGTGAGGCTGCGTTTCGCCCGCAGCCCATTTAAACAAGAAAAATAGCGATCGTTTAAATGAAGCTTGCCGTTACCACCCAAAGGCTACAACGCCTTGCGCCACCGCCTACAGGTAAGACAGAATCCGCCGGCTTGTGCGTCTAGGGGGCCGTCGGTAACTTAATTCTCGTCACTGCTCATCAGTGATCGGGTCTGCAAGCCCGCCGGAATACCAGTCGCATAGCCCTGCCAAAGGACGCTCGTTTATGTCCGCGAAATGGCGGCTTTGTGCGGGAGATCTTCGGATCTGCCGGGTTCCTGGTTTCCCGGTCTTGCAGACCCGCACATAGCTGCCACCCATCATCTGCAAGTGATGTCGGTAGCTCCTAATGAACAATCAGGAGTTTCACCATGATCAAACCTACGCCCAATCCGCCGGACACCGATCCAATATCCCCGTACGAACCTGATTCAAAAAAACTCAATGGGGCCGCCAAACGCGCCCTCGACTTCCACTTTCCATCGAATGCCGATATCAAAGCCACCGCGCGTAACCCCAGCAAGCTGTTTGCCGTGGCCCCAGAGGCCACAGCCGAAACCCTGGCGATTTTTTTGGTCGAGACGCTGGCCTCGGTCGATGTGATGGTCCATCAGTTGGTAGATCATCTAGAGGGTGAGTCGCGCTACGCCTTGATGGGCATTTCAAACAGCATCATGGTGGCGGAGATCACCGCGAACCGATTGCTGGATCACATTGATACGCCTTAGTAGGTGTGGGTTGCTGTGGTGAGGGAGTTACTGACGCAGGGTTGTGCAGTGGCTCCTTTTTTGGGGCCGCTTCGCGGCTCAGCGGGAGCAAGCTCCCTCGCCACAGAGTGTTCAGCGGCCTTTTGACCTTGACTGGCGCCTTAATGCCAGTCAGTCACGTGCAATCCCTGTGGGAGCGGGCTTGCTCGCGAAGGCGGTGTATCAGATAACATTAATGTCGACTGACACTCCCTCTTCGCGAGCAAGCCCGCTCCCACAGGGACCGTGTATCAATCAAGAATTTCGAATGAGGTGCTGGCGAGGCGTTCACCGTTCACGAAAATGTGCACGGCGTGCTGACCGGCGTAGTGTTTGCGAGTGGTGAGTTCCTTGATGTGCTGGCTACGTGCGATGGATTCGGTAGCCTTGCCGGGCAGCGTCATCGCCTTGAGCTTGAATACCTTTGCCGACGTGCTGCCGTTGGCTTTGACATAATCAATCGCGTAGTCGATCACCAGTCGCTGACACTCCGGGACGGTGGATTTCATCGCGAAGGACAAAGTGATTTTCTCCCCCAGGCGTATCACCGTCGGTTCAACCTTAACGTCAATGATTTCAACCTCGGGCTTGCCGCCCGCGCCAATGATTGCCAGCGCCCGCTGGTTACCCTGTTTGATTAGGCTGCGCAGGGCGTGTCTGGCGATCCACGCCGTATGCTTGTTGTCCAGCGACCAACCCTCGATCAGCGCCAGCACCCACTCGGGATGATCCTTGGTGATGTCGTTGAGGTGGTTGGCCACGGATTTGCGCACGTAGAGACTGTTGTCGGCCTTGAGGTTGTCGAGGATCGCAGCCGCCAGTGTCGGGTCGGCCTGGACCTGTTCCAGGCGGAACGACCATGGCAGGCGCGGTCGGCTACCTTCGCTCGCCAGGCGCCGGACGTGTTCGTTTTCATCCAGCGACCAGACGTGCATCAGCGCCAACGAGCGTTCGATATCGTTGCGCAGAAAGTGCCGAATCGCGAATTCCGATGAGCCGAAGGCTGTGAAATATTTGAGCGCATTCATCGACAGGTCGAACGTGTGAGCGCCGTAGGTCGCGACGTAGTGCGGCAAAAACATACTGACGAAGGCGCTGTTCAGGCGCGGGGCGAGGGCACGCAGGATGTCCAGGGATTCTTCATAACCGAGTGGCAACACCGCGTGCAGGCATTCACTGACGCGGGCCATGCGCTGCATGACTGACAATTCCGCCAAGCCGGTTTTGGCCAGTTTCAGGAAAGCCTTGGCATCGAATTCGGGGTAGACCGCCGTCATTTCGGCGGCGATATGCGCGAGGCGTTCGGCGTTGAAGATTTCTTTCAGGGCGGGGGAGGTTTGGTCTGCCATTGTGAGCTCCTTGGAAATACCGTTTACCTGAAATACCGCGTTATCGTTCTTCGCGAGCAAGCCCGCTCCCACATTGGATCTATGTCAGCCGCAAATCTTGTGGCTGACGCGGTCAATGTGGGAGCGGGCTTGCTCGCGAAGAGGCCCTCACAACCGCCTCAAACCTTACCCGCTTCCTCTTCCAACTGATCCGACTCAAACAGTTTTGCCAATTCCGCCCGCGCTTCCTGCGCCGTTTGCATCACCTTGGCGGCATCGTCATACACCGCATGCTGGGCCTCCAGCACCTGCTCATCATGATGGGTAAACCGCTTGATCCGAGCATCCGCCTGGGCCTGGGTCAACCCTAGTCCAACGAGGGTTCGCCGGGTCATTTCCAGGCTGGAGTAATAGGTTTCCCGCACCGCCTGAGCCCCGACATCCACCAACCGGTGCACATGCTGACGGTTACGGGCGCGGGCGATGATTTTGATGTGCGGATAGAGCTTGTGCACCACCTCGGCCGTCTTGATGTTGGTGTCGGGATCATCGGTGGCAATCACGAAAAACTCCGCTTGCTCGACCTTGGCCGCGCTGAGGATTTCCGGGCGCATCGGATCGCCGTAGAACACCGGCACGCCGCCGAAGCTGCGGGACAGTTCGATGGTTTCCACCGACGTGTCGAGGGCGACGAACTTGATGTTCTGCGCCCGCAGAATCCGCGCCACGATCTGCCCCATACGGCCCATGCCGGCGATCACCACGCGCGGTGTGTCGGTGTCGATTTCGCGGAATTTTTCCGGCACCTCCACCGGTTGAACCTTGGGTTTGACCAGTCGTGCGCAGGCCAGCAACAACAGCGGTGTCAGCGCCATCGACAGGGTGATGGTCAGCACCAGCAAGTCGTACAGACGCGGCTCGAACAAGCCCTGATCCCGGCCGATCTTGAACACCACAAAGGCAAACTCACCACCGGCCGCCAGCACGATGCCCAAGCGAATCGCATTGACCTTGCCCAGCCCCCCGGCCAGTCGACCGACCACAAACAGCAATGGCAGCTTGATCGCGATCAGCAGCACGGTCAGCCCCAGCACCGCAATTGGCGCACTGAGCAGCAAACTCAAATTGGCGCCCATGCCGACACTGATGAAAAAAAGTCCTAGCAGCAGCCCCTTGAAGGGTTCGATCTGCGCTTCCAGTTCGTGACGGTATTCGGAATCCGCCAGCAGCAAACCGGCGAGGAACGCGCCGAGTGCCATGGACACGCCGACCAGATCCATCAACCACGCCGTACCGATCACCACCAGCAACGCGGTGGCGGTGGACACCTCCGGCAGACCAGTCTTGGCCACCACGCGAAACACCGGTCGCAACAGATAACGCCCGCCGATCACCACCACCGCGATACTGCCCAGCACCCGCAAGCCGTGGTTCAAATCTTCGGCGGCACTGCTGGTGTGATCGCCGCCGGCCAGCAGCGGCACCATCGCGATCAGCGGGATCGCGGCGATGTCCTGAAATAGCAAAATCGCGAACGCCAACCGCCCATGGGGGCTGGTCAGTTCCTTGCGTTCGGCCAGGCTTTGCAAACCAAACGCGGTGGAGGACAAGGCCAGCCCCAGGCCCAATACGATGGCACTGTTCAGGGATTGGCCGAACACGAACAACGCCAGCACACCAATCACCGAACCGGTCAGCAACACCTGCGCCAGGCCCACACCGAACACCGATTTGCGCATCACCCACAAGCGTCGCGGCGACAGCTCAAGGCCGATGATGAACAGCAACAACACCACCCCGAGTTCGGAGATGTGGCTGACGCTTTGCGGATTACCGATCAAGCCCAGCACCGACGGCCCGATGATCACCCCGGCAAACAGATAACCCAACACCGCCCCCAGTTGCAGGCGCTTGGCCAAGGGGACGGTGAGCACCGCCGCGAATAAAAAGACGACAGCGGCTTGCAACAGGTTGCCTTCGTGGGGCATGGCGAAACTCCTGGGTGGGGCAGGCGAGAGCGGCGCTCGCCCGATTTTCAGCGGGGCGTCAGGATAAAGGGTGGCGTCCGTTCAGTCAGCAAGGAGGTTGCTGAGAATTGACGGTTTAGTGGGGCCATTGTTCGAGCAGGATGGAAACGAACTTCTCCGCCGCCGGCGATAGCGATGCGCCCCGACGGTACACCAGGCCAAGTGTCCGGTTCACGATAGGATCGGTGAGAGGAATGCTCACCAGCGTCGGGTGATCCGCCGTCGGCATCGCAAGGCTCGGCATCGCGGAAACTCCCAGACCGGCTTCGACCATGCCCAGCGAGGTGGACAAATGCTGTACCTCATAAAACCACTGCGGACGCCAGCTCAGGCCCGACAGGGCGTGGTCCAGCAACATGCGGTTGCCGCTCAGGCGTCCGACGCCGATCAACCGGTAATCGCTCAGTTCTGACCAGGTCACGGACGTCCGCTGGGCCAGTTCATGGTCACGACGGCAGGCCAGGACGAAGGGTTCGTTGACCAGTGAAACGAATTCGATGTCCGGGTGCTGGCCGCTCATCATGTTGATGCCGAAGTCGGCTTCACCCCGCAACACTGCTTCGAGCCCTTCATTGGCGCTGAGGTCGAGCAAGCGGATGCGGATTTTCGGATAGCGCTCGTTATAAAGACGAATCACCGACGGCAGGAAATAAAACGCAGCGGTTGGAATGCAGGCCAGGGTCACCTGACCGATTTGCCGTTCGGCCAATTCACGGATGTTCAGGATCGAATCGTCGAAGTCATCCAGTAATCGACGAGCCTTGGGCAGGAAGTCGCGGCCGACGCTGGTCAGGCTGACCTTGCGTGTGGTGCGATCGAGCAACGTAGTCCCTAAACCCTCCTCAAGTTTTTTTATCCGTCGGCTCAAGGCTGGTTGCGACAGATGCAGTGCATCGGCAGCTTCGTGAAAACTCCCCAGTTCGGCGATTTTCACGAAAGATCGGATGTCCTGAAGTTCATATTCCATGTTCTATCTCGTCGGAGGAGGGCGCTGAATCACGGTAAAACGTTCTTTTGTGAAACGCAATAATTGCGCCGATCTTTGCATTGGAAACACAATTACTTCCCTGTCACTCTTGTTTGCAAGACATCAATTACCTCGATTGATCAACAAGAGTCAGTAGCCATGCAACGAATTCCTTGTGTGCTGATGCGCGGCGGTACCTCAAAGGGTCCGGTTTTTCTCGCTTGGGATCTGCCGGTTTCGATTCAAGAACGCGATGAGCTGTTGCTCTCGGTGATGGGCTCGGGTCACGAACTGGAGATCGACGGCATCGGTGGCGGCAGTCCGCAGACCAGCAAGGTCGCCATCGTCAGCCCTTCATTGCATCCCGATGCCGATGTTGATTATTTGTTCGTGCAGGTCATGGTGTCCCAGCGTCGGGTGGATACCGCCCCGAACTGCGGCAACATGCTCTGCGCGGTCGGGCCGTTTGCCATCGAGCAGGGCCTGGTCAAGGCGGTCGGTGAGCTAACCCGCGTGCGGATTCGCAATCTCAACACCGGCACCTTCGTTACCTCTGACGTGCAGACACCAAACGGCAAAGTCAGCTATGAAGGTGACACCGCCATCGATGGCGTGCCTGGCAGCGCGGCACCGGTTCAACTGACATTCCTCGATGCGGCCGGCAGCAAGACCGGCAAGCTGTTTCCAACCGGCAGCATCCAGGACTGGTTCGACGACATTCCAGTGACTTGCATCGACATGGCCATGCCGATGATGATTCTTGAGGCGCGTCACTTGGGCAAACGCGGCGACGAAACGCCGACCGAACTGGACGCCGACAAAGACTTTCTGCAGCGCCTCGAAGCCCTGCGACTGCAGGCCGGCATAGCCATGGGTTTGGGCGACGTCAGCGACAAGGTCATCCCCAAGCCTGTGCTGGTTGCACCCGCCAAGGCCGGTGGCACGTTGCAGGTTCGCTACTTCATGCCGCACAACTGCCACCGTGCGCTGGCCATTACCGGTTCCATCGGTCTTGCCACCGCGTGTGTCAGCGCAGGCAGTGTGGTCGCGCAGATGCTCGGCCATACCGACGGGCCGCGTCTGCAACAGGTGCGGATCGAGCACCCGAGCGGCGGCATCGATGTCGTATTGTCCTACACCGGTGAGAACGGTGAGACTATCCGGGCCTCCGTTGTTCGTACCGCCCGAAGGCTGTTTTCCGGCTTTGTGTATGCCCCGGTTTCCCACCGGCTCGCCGGGTAGTCTTCCCGCACAATCACTGCAGTTTTGCATCAGAACAAGATCGGGTCGTTCGCCTGCGTCTTGGCTACGCATTCCAATAACAACAAGAGAGTTGCCCTATGCTCGCCTTACTCGGCTTGGCCATGGTGGTTGTGTTCACGTTCCTGATCATGACCAAGCGTCTGTCACCCATCGTTGCGTTGACCGTTGTTCCGATTGTCTTTGCGGTGATCGGTGGCTTTGGTGGGACCACCGGCAAAATGATGCTCGACGGCCTGAAGATGGTCGCACCGTCGGCTGCACTGCTGCTGTTCGCGATTCTGTTTTTCGGTTTGATGATCGACTCGGGGTTGTTCGATCCGCTGATCCGCAAGATTCTCAAACGGGTCAACGGCGACCCGATGAAAATTGCGGTCGGCACTGCGCTGCTGTCGCTGACTGTCGCCCTGGACGGTGACGGCACCACCACTTACATGATCACTTGCGCGGCAATGCTGCCGTTGTACAAGCGCATTGGTATGAACCCGATGATTCTGGCGACCGTTTCCATGCTGGCGTTGAGCATCATGAGCGGCATGACCCCTTGGGGCGGCCCGGCGACCCGGGCGATTGCCGCGTTGGGGCTGGATGCCGGGGCGTACTTCGTTCCGTTGTTGCCCACCATGATCGGCGGCGCTGCGTGGGTGGTATTCACCGCGTTCCTGCTGGGCCGCGCCGAGCGTAAACGCATTGGCAACGTCCAGCTGCAAAGCGGCGGGAGTGATTGCTACATCAAGGCGATTCTTGAGGACACGCCGCACAAACGCCCGAAACTGGCCTACGTCAACCTGTTGCTGGTGACGGCGGTGATGGTCGCGCTGGTGATGGGGCTCATGCACTCGGCAATCCTGTTTCTGATTGGCTTCGTGCTGGCGCTGATGATCAACTATCCGCAACTGGACATTCAGAAAGAACGCATCCTCGCACACTCCGGCAACGCCATGACTGTAGTCCTGCTGGTGTTTGCGGCTGGTATTTTTGCCGGGATTTTCTCTGGAACCAAAATGGTCGACGCATTGGCGCAAACCCTGGTGGACTGGATTCCACCGTCCTGGGGGCACCTGTTCCCGCTGGTGGTGGCGATCACCAGCATGCCGTTGACCTTCGTGTTGTCCAACGATGCCTATTACTTCGGCGTGGTGCCGATCCTCGCCAACGCGGCGGCGGCCTACGGGATCGATCCGGTGGAAATCGCCCGGGCGTCGATTCTTGGCCAACCGGTGCACTTGATGAGTCCACTGGTGGCCTCGACCCTATTGCTGGTGGGGATGGTCGATCGCGACCTGGGCGACTTCCAGCGCGCCACCTTCAAATGGGCGGTGCTCACTTCCCTGGTGGTCACAGCTTTAGCCCTACTGACCGGGGCCTTGACGCTGTTCTCCTGATTCATCCCTGACTCGCCACTTGATAGAACTCCACGCGCCCGATGTCGGACGTGCGGTCACGTGCATCCTTAAAAACAACAATATGAGTAGTTCGACATGACCCACTTTCTGACTCGCGGGGCTCTTCTTCCTTTTCTGGGTGTGTTGCCGATGGCCACTGCCGGTGCGAGTGATTTCATCGACGACAGTAAGTTGAAGTTGCAACTGCGTAACGTCTATATCAACGAAAACTTTCGCGATGAGCATGGCTTGAGTGCGCGTTCAGCCAGAACCGCCAAAAGTGAGCGCACCGAGTGGGCCCAGGGTTTCCTGCTGGATTTCCAGTCGGGGTTCACCCCTGGCACAGTCGGTTTCGGGGTCGATGCGCTGGGCTTGCTGGGGCTCAAACTTGATTCCGGTCGTGGCCGCAGTGGCACCGGTCTGCTGCCGGTGCACGATGACGGCCGTGCCGCCGATGAGTTTGCCAGTGCCGGGGTGGCGGCAAAGGTCAAACTGGCCAAGACCACCCTCAAGTACGGCACCCTGCTGCCCAAAAACCCGGTACTGATCTACAACGATGCGCGCTTGCTGCCGCAAACCTATGAGGGGGGGCAAGTCACCAGTACCGACATCGAAAACCTGACCCTGACCGGCGGTCATCTGGACCGATTCAAACTGCGCGATTCCACCGACAGCGTGTCGATCGTTCCTGACGGTTATACAGGCGACAAAGGTGGCGATTTCACCTACGCCGGTGGTGACTACAAACTCGGCAAGAATACGCGTCTGAGTTACTTCTACGGTGAGCTGGAAGACTTCTATCGGCAGAGTTTTGCCGGCATCCAGCATGATTTGCCGTTGGGCCCCGGGGTGTTGACCGGTGACCTGCGCTATTTCAACAGCAAGGATGCGGGCCGTTCCTACGCCTCGAAAATCGATAACGACATGCTCAGCGGCCAACTGTCCTACGCGGTGGCGGGACATACCTTTGGTGGCGGTTACCAACAACTCAGCGGTGACGCCGGGTTGCCTTACATCAGTGGTGCGACGGTGTACTCGTTCAGCAACGTCGGCATCGGCAAGTTCATCGAGGAGGACGAGAAAACCTGGATGCTCAGTTACGCTTACGACTTTGCGCCGATGGGCGTGCCCGGGCTGACATTCATGACCCGTTATCTCAAAGGCAACGATGGCAAGTCCGACACCCGCATCAAAGAATCCGAACGCGACATGGAACTGGCCTACGTGGTCCAGAGTGGCACGTTCAAGGGCGTGGGCGTGAAGCTGCGCAATTATGTCTACCGTTCGGACTTTGCGCGCGGACGTGACAGCAACCGAATCTATTTCACCTACGATATTGCCCTCTGGTAAGGGCGCCGAGCGGGGTCTAACTGAATAAGTTGCCAGTCGCCCGTATTTCTGGGAAAACGGCGCCCATGAAGCCCTGTTCGGGCAAGCGCAAAAGAGTGAATGTGATGAATGATGAGTTGCAGGTCATCGACCTTGAAGTGGGCGACGGCAAAGCCGCTGTCAAAGGCGCGCTGATCACTACCCAATATCGCGGGTGGCTGGAAGACGGCACTGAATTCGATTCTTCCTACAGTCGGGGTAAACCTTTTCAGTGCGTGATTGGCACGGGGCGAGTGATCAAGGGCTGGGATCAGGGCATCATGGGCATGCAGGTTGGTGGTAAACGCAAGTTGCTGGTGCCGGCGCATCTGGCTTATGGCGAGCGGACGATGGGTGCGATTACACCGAATTCGAATCTGATTTTCGAGATTGAATTGCTGGAAGTGCTGACGCGGGATGATTGATTTGTTGGGTGTGGGCTGAAATGGCGAACCCCACCATCTCTGTTAGAAGAAATGGTGGGGTTTTTATGTGTTGGGAGGGTGATTTCTGGTTTTGATTTAACGAGTCAGGTGAACATTTCAATATCGTCGAGCGTGTCAGCAACTGTGGCTTCAAGTGCAGGGAATTTTCCTTTTACGGAATCAAGGGCGGGCATCACGGCTTGCATTTCAAGCTCACCGAATCTGCGGGCTACATGGCCGAGTGCGGTGATTGCTGCCGCAGCCACAGACTGAGTGCCACTCTCGAGATGTTTCAGGCAAATGGTCTGAGCCCAGGCACTGTCTTGCTCATTTAATCCGATGGAAATCAGCGCGGTGACAATGTTCCTTTCTAAGCCGCTATCAAAGAGACTGATTGCTTCGTCATGGCTAATCGACGGATCGTGGTAGATAAGACTCACTGTTTAGCTCCCAGGATGTTTCCCTTGGTGTCGGCTTTTTTTGCCTTGATCAATACATTTTTCATATCTTGATGGAGTTTATTCCATGCTCTGACATGTCCGTGGTAGTCGTCCCCTCCCGTATGATCAAAGACGACAAACTCGTTGGTTTTGGGATCAATACCAATCCTGCGTTCCGATGTAGGTTTTACCTGTACCGAATTATCCAAAGCTTCCTGGCCATTCACGGGACCCTTACTTTTAACTGGTGTATCCGTCTTTCCATGGTACCTGGCAGCATCGAATCGCAGGGAAAAGACAATGTAAAGAGGCTTGATGCCGGAATCAGCCGGAAAAACAAGGATGAAGTCCTTGTATTTAGGCGGGTAGATCGGGTTAACAATGATGCTGTCAGCCGCTGGTGTAGGCGGATAAATCCAGATTTGCGGAGCTTGTGGAGCTCCTTCTAGCGGCGGGATTCCCGAAGTGCTCGACGGATCTACGGCTGGTGTCCATATCAGCGTTACCCCGTTACCAAAGTCAGCCACTTGCTGAGAGCCTTGAGCTACGAACTGCACGACAGGAATCATTTCCCAGTCGCTGCGCTTTTGAGTGTTGTATCCGTATGCCTTCAAGGTGCCATTGGCCTGTTGTTCAATATGCAGGCGAACTCGGGTGCGACCTTCTTTGAGTGATTTGAGTTGTTCTTCCGAATACAGGGAACTGTCCCCGAGCGTCGATGGCCAGAGCAACGCAACGATTCCCGCCAAAGCGCCAGCAACAACACCAGTCGTCACTACCCCCGCACCGCTTGCAGCCGCCCCGGAGCCAACAGCTCCTACGCCACCTAAAATCAGTGTTCCGAATGAGCGAGGTAATGCGCTACCACTGATTTTTTTGAGAGGTATGTTTCCTGCTTCATCCCTTTCACGGCCACCTAATAGCGAGAACTTTCCGTAGTCGGCCAATTTCTCGACCGGGACAAACCCGCTTGGATTGTCGTGGTTGATTACGCCGTCGGGGAGGTTGCAGTTTTTGGCGAATACGCAACCCATGGAGCTGGGCTGGTCATGTTGCTGAGGTTGCCTTATGAAACGGTCTTCATATGCCTGTTGTCGGGCCAACATGTCTTCATATGTTTTTTGTCTGGAGTCGCGTTCTGCCAGTTCGGAGGCGGTCATGTAGCGGCTGGTGATGTGGTGCCCGTCGCCTGACGGTGGGTTTTGAACCCTGGGTATGTCTGTTTTGCGGGCCATGAGCGTCCTTGTTTCATTTTTTGAAAGCGATGCAGACGCTATATCAAAGGGTATTTGAAAGATGTAGGACGGGTCTGAAACTCCGGCTGTTGTTACAAATGGCGCTCTTCGCTGTAAATCAGTACCAACCTACATATGCAAAACTTGCGATCAGGGAATCATGGGCATGCAGGTTGGCGGTAAACGCAAGCTGCTGGTGCCGGCGCATCTGGCTTATGGCGAGCGGACGATGGGCGCGATTACACCGAACTCGAACCTGATTTTCGAGATTGAATTGCTGGAAGTGCTGACGCGGGATGATTGATGGCTGTGTGAGTTGAAACGACAAAACCCGCTGTCTCTGTGTCTCTGTGAGGAGACAGCGGGTTTCTGATCGTTCCCACGCAGAGCGTGGGAACGATCGGTGACGGCGGCTATTACTGCGGATCAATGTTGTCCAGCGCCCGGTTCATCGCCAGTTCACCTAGCATGCTGACCCCAGCATTGTGTTGCGATGCGGGTCTATTACGCATGCCAGAAATGATGCGTTGTTTGTCAGACTGCCATCGCGAGCAGGCTCGCTCACACATTTGATTGTTGATGTTCACAATATTTGTGTTCGACACAAATCCCTTGTGGGAGCGAGCCTGCTCGCGATGAGCGATGGCGTAGTCAACCTGCCTTGCTAACCCCAACCATATGGGTAACCATGCACGCCATATAGGGGTAGGGGGTATAGGTATGTCACACATCCACGAACACAAAGACGACCTGCTAAACCGCGTCCGGCGTATTGCCGGCCAGGTTCAGGCGGTGGAGCGGGCGCTGGAGTCCGATGCTGAATGCGCCAAAACCCTGCATCTGGTGGCGGCGATCCGCGGTGCAGTTAACGGTTTGATGGACCAGTTTATCGACGCCCACGCCCGTGAGCATGTGGCGCGTCCCGGGCTCAGCGATGAAGCCCGCGCCGAAGGCGTTGAAGACTTGCTGCAAGCCATCCGCCGTTACTCGAAATAGAGGCCAGCCCCATGACACTGACACCTCAACCTTCGCGTTATGCCCACGATCACCTGTTTCTAGGGGCGGCCCACGATGACAATGCCCGCCGCACGTTGTGGGTGGTAGCCCTGACCTTCGTGATGATGATTGGCGAAATTGCCGCCGGTTACATCACCGGTTCCATGGCACTGCTGGCAGACGGTTTTCATATGGCGACCCACGCCGGGGCCTTGGGCATTGCCGCGGCGGCCTACGGTTTTGCCAGGCGGCATGCCAACAACTCGCGCTTCAGCTTCGGCACCGGCAAGGTCGGGGACCTGGCGGGTTTCGCTTCAGCCATAGTGCTGGGCCTGGTGTCGATCGGCATCGCTGGCGAATCCATCGTGCGGCTGTTTCAACCGACCACCGTGGCCTTCACCGAAGCGACGATGATTGCGGTGGTGGGGCTGGGGGTGAACATCGTCAGTGCGTTTCTGCTGTCGGGCAATCATGGGCATCACGGCCATGATCATCACGATCACAGTCATGCCCACGCTCATCATCACGACAACAACCTGCGTTCGGCGTATTTGCATGTCCTGGCCGATGCGTTGACCTCGGTGCTAGCCATCGTGGCTTTGTTGGCCGGGCGCTACCTGGGTTGGGTTTGGCTGGACCCGGTGATGGGCATCGTCGGCGCCATCGTGATCGCGAGATGGGCTTATGGCTTGATGCGTGACAGCGCCGCAGTGTTGCTGGATACCACCGATGAGCACGTCGCCGCCGAAATTCGTGAGCTGCTCGAATCGACGGACGATGTTCGCATCAGTGACCTTCACGTCTGGCAAGTCGGCCCTCAGGCGCGGGCGGCGATTGTCAGTGTCGTGGCGGTGGCGGGCGTCAGTGCCGACGCCATTCGCGAACGTCTGGCGCCGGTTCATGAGTTGTCTCACCTGACGGTTGAATATCGCAACGCTTGAGGTGTGTGCACGAGGGTTTCGTACAGAATCTGGTGTGCAGCGTTAAAAAACGAGGGGGCGTGAAGCCCCCTCGGCTATTGCTCATCGGTACTCGACTGCGCCAATTGTGGTTTTTGACAAGTTTGATTGGTAGCTATTGTTTCGGGGCCGCCAGTTTGGTCCTAACCATGTAGCGATTACCGTTTGTAGCGCGGCATTGTGGACGTGTTTATTCTGTTGCCAGTAAACGATCTGAGTTGCTCCGGTGACGGTGTCTTCAAACTTTTCCTGACAGTACGCCATGATCTTGACCCTCGTTCATTCCATAGAAAGTATTGCTTTGGTCTTGCTCACTTCGCTCAACAATCGGGTGTCTTGTTCATCGCAGTCCTCCTTGGTCGGCTATTGAAAAACTCCGTTTAGTGCAATACCTGGCGGCTGATTACGCCGAGTAACACCGGCAGGTTTGAATCCTGCGCATCAAAATGGATATCGACTTCACCCGAGCTGCCGCCGGCATCTGCGGGAAGCTGAACGGTGGCCGTCGCCTGAAGGTTGAACGGCCCGATGCGTGTCACCGAGTTGGCCAGGTCTTGTGCCTTGGCCAGGTTACTGACCCTCAATGTCAGGTGCGGGCGAAAGCCAATCACGGCATGGCTGGGCAGCAGGCCAATGGCCCCGTTTTCACTGAAAAAATCGGCAGCATTGGGCGGTGCGATGTAACGGCTACCGTCAAAAAAATCGGCGTCAAACCAGGCCGCAGGGCTGAGGGCGAAGCTACCGAATTGTTCAAGGGACAAGCTCATGGTGACTGAGGTGTTGCTGAGATTTGCAAGGCTGCACATTGCCGTGTGCATGGGATTGGCCAGGTTCAACCCGATAAAGGACGGTAAGTCGGCGGTAGTCAGCAACTGAGCACCCAAGGTGCTGTCTGGTACTGAGGGCAGGACGATGTCCACGGCGTTGAGCAATGCGGTGGGAGCGTTGCTGCGCAGCGCCGACAACCCGCTGCCGCGCCAGCTGGGCAAGGTCTGGGCCCACTATCTATGGCCGCGACCGACAATACGTCGCTGCCTGTCACGTGCGCCCAGTTGGAAAGAGCCTGCCTGTACAACTGCCATATCGATGAATCGCTCTGCACGATATGTTCTCCCTGTTTTGGCTGCGATCCAGAGGCTGGAGCCCTTCGCGTCTTCAGGCAAAGGGCAACCAGCGAGGGGCTAGACGCCGAGTTTTTGGCTAATCACCCCCAGCAGTACTGGCAGCGTGCTGCTAACCGGGCCGATGGTCACGGACGCACTGGCATCGTCGTACTTGATGTCTTGCTTGGTACCGTTGGCCGACCCTGTGAGGGAGCCGAGGCGGAACGGACCGATACCAATCGAGGTGGTGGCACTCGCCTGCCAGCTGCTTTTGACGTTGTTGTAATCGCTTGCGCTCATTTTCAGCGTTACCGTTGGCTCAAAACCCACCACCACCTGGGTGGCGATGGCTGACAACGCACCACCTTCACCGAAGAACGCAGGGGCTCCAGGTTTAAGTTTTTTGCTGTTTAACGCTACCAGGGCACTGTCCCACCACGGCCCGGGACTGACCTGAAAGCTGCCGAAGCCGGTGAAGTCGACTTGCAAGGAAAAGTCGGTGCTGGTGGTATCGATGCTGGTTTTCTGGCCGCTGGCGGAGCCGCCCAGGGAAAAGTTGAAGAAGTCGCCAAACAGGCTGGCGTTGGCCGAAGTGCTCCAGCCGGACTTGTCCAGGCTGTAGCTGGCGGTGCTGGAGGTGATGGCGATCGTGGCGCCGGCGTTGGTCTTGCCTGCAACACTGGCCGCTTGCCATTCGGCATATTTGGTGCCGAACGCCTGGAGGGTATAGGAAGGTGCCAGGGAAGACACCAAGGCGGTCGTTGGCGGTGGCGTGACGCCTCCAATCACGACTGGCTGACTCCCGGGCGGAGAGACAGTGCCTGAGGTTACCGCCATGTTGAAGGCGTTGGGTCCCATCAGGCTCTGGGCGCCGTTGATGCCGGCTTTCGTCCGAGCCGTCTGAAGGACGCTGTAGCCCGGTCCATACATCTGAATCATCAATTCTTCGTAGGTGTTAGCGGCACCGATCAGGGCGTTATTCGCCGCTGGATAGGACTGGTAGCCTTGCCCTACCCAATCCTGGAACGCAGGGATGTTAGGGAAAATGTTTTTGGCGTTGGTGTAGGCGGTGAAGGCTTGTGCCTGCACGTTGTTGAAGGTTGTCTGCGCGGTATTGAGGTTGGTGGTCGCGACAGAGACCTGGCTGGCCAGATTCGGGTTGAGCGCAGCACCCGGATCAATCCAGTCCAGAAAGGTCGCATAAGCGGACAGCAAGCCGCTGCCAGCCGAGTAGGATGGACTGTCGGCCGGCACCACATCACCCAGGCCATGGATGTAGTAGTTCTGGATGTTCGGGTTGCTATTACCCAGATCAATGTTAAGGGTGGTAGAACCTGCACTGAACTGTTGTTTATCACTAATGCCGCCCGGCAGTGCTACTGCCTGAACTGCTCCCATCCATTTTTGCCACAGGTCCAAAGTATCAATATTAGCCATTTCGTATTGCTCCAAATCGGTTGGAAAACCGAGCATCGCGGCCAGTACCGCGACCTCCTGAGACGATCAGTGCAGTGATGTGCGCATCGCTCGTCTGGAACAGAGACTATCTTTCGTTCGCAGGTGTGAACCTGTACGTAATGCTGATTCGAGGCCTCAGAAACACTGATTCTCTATAGGCATTAATACCGACCGCCCATCAGCTCTAAAGCCATCCTTCGCGTAGGGCATAGCGGGTCAGTTGAGCGATGCCCTTGAGGTTGAGCTTGCTCATGATGTGTTCGCGGTGGGTGCTCACGGTTTTACAGCTGATGTGCATGGAGTCGGCAATCGCACGGGTGGTGAGCCCCTCCACCAACAGTTGCAGGATCTGCCGTTCCCGTGGACTGAGTCGTGCACCCGCGGGGATGGAGTGTTGCGCGTTGGTCAGGCGCTGGCTCAGCACCATTGCCGTGGCTATCTCCGGTGAGAGGTAGCTGCGTCCCTGAGCAACTGTACGCACGGCTTTAACCAACTCATCTACGGCACAATCCTTGAGCAGATAACCTGAGGCGCCTGCGTCCAGGGCCGCGCTGATCCTGCGTTGTTCGCCGTGGGCCGACACGCATAGAAATTGCAGTGCTGGTGCCCTTTGGCGAGCGCGAGCGATGGTGTCGATGCCGTTCAAGAGCGGCATTTCCAGATCGATAATCACCAGGTCCGGAGGTTGCGGGGCTATCAACGCCAAGGCCTCCAGGCCATTGGCCGCCTGACCGATAATGTGTAGGTCATGTTCCCTGACCAGTAATGCGGCGAGGCCTTGGCGAAACAGAATATGGTCGTCAACCAGCAAAATCTTCAGCGGACCTGTGCTCATGAGCGCCTCCGCCTCGCGCTATCGAGGTGATGACTGGGAACCAGCAATCGAACGCTGGTGCCATTGCCTGGCTCGGAGTCCAGTATCAACCGTCCTTCCAGTGGCTTGAGCTGTAGCGCAATACTGCGCAAACCGAAGCCGCTCGACTGCCCCTCCGGATTGGGGGGGAAGCCATGGCCATTGTCTTCTACGCACAACGTGAGGTAGTTGCCCAGGCAGGAGGATTTGAGTTTTGCCTGCGTCGCACCGCTGTGTTTGCGTACATTGGCCAGTAGTTCATTGACTAATCGCAGCAGGGTGGCCGTGGTGGCATCTGCAAGCGGTGCTTGCGGGCCATGCAGGTTCAGAACGATGGTCGGGGCATCGGGGAAGTCGGTCTGAATGTCGCGCACCAACCCTCGAAGTGCTTGGTCCAAGGATTGGCGTGGTAGTGGCTCTTTCCCCAGGTTGTGCACCACCGAGCGTAGGCTCGCGCTGGCCTCATGGATCAAGGTCTGCAACTCCTGAATCAACTGCTTTAGCGCAGCTGCAGATGCTTGTTGTTGCAGCTCGGCCAGGCGCAATTGGGCAAGCGCCAAGTGTTGTCCGGCATGGTCGTGCAGGTCACAGGCTATACGCAGGCGTTCGCATTCGATGGCCCAGAGGCAGGCACATTTGTTTTGGCGTGACATTCCTTGTCTCCATTAAGAAGGTTCACGTTCGGGCAGGCTGCTCGAGCGCTTTTCAGTTGTGGCATTTTGCCGGTACATGATTGGAGGCAGATCGTAAGGCCGGCAATACCACCGATGGCGTAGTTGGCTATCAGGATGTTGAAGGTCTGACCAGGTGTTGCTCCAGGCAATAGCGCACCAGTTGCGCGATGCTGCCGATGCCCAGTTTTCGATACAGGTTCTCACGGTGTTTACGCACGGTCAGATCACTGAGACTCAGCCGTTGGGCAATTTCTTTACTGGTGCGTCCGCATGCGATATGCAGCGCGATTTCGCGTTCTCGCCTGGACAGCAGGGAAGGGGGATGGGGTTGGTCAGTCCTGGAACCATCAGTGACTGGAATGATGGCTCGTTCGACGAAAATAATATCCTACGGCGAGGACGCAGAGTTGCGCCGAATGGGTCAGGCCCTTTTTGGCCATGATGTGGCTGCGATGTTTACGAACGGTCAAAGGGCTGATATGCAACTGCAGGGAAATGGCCCGGCAATCCAGGCCCTGACTGATTAGTTGCATCACTTCTCGCTCTCGTGGCGTCAGTGGCTTGAAGTTAGCCGGGCTCAATCCGAAGTCATGTTCTTACCCGCCGCCCTGAATCCACGTTCATCATCGCGCTCCCTGCAGCAGTGACTTGAAATGATTGGTCCCTTGTAGCCACACAGGATAGTTCAAAATTCTTCGGATCTTCGATTGGGCGAACTCAGGCAAAGACCGGAATGCGCCCGTTCAGGGAAGGGCGGTACTGCCAGGTCAACCGGTCCAGCGTGGGTTTCATGGCCAGAATTTTTCTCAGCGTCGCGCTGGCAATGCTCATCGCCAACACCTGCCCCGGACATTGATGACGCCCCGCGCCGAAAGTGAAGCTGCGGCGGTTCGGGCGGTCGAGCAGGAACGTATCGGGATCGTCATTAAGCTGCGGATCGCGATTGGCCGAGGCCAGCAGTACCAGGATGACGTCGCCGGGGTTCAGGTTCACGCCGTCAATTTCACACGGCGCGGCGACGAAGCGGCGGGTGTTTTGCACCGACGGGTCGAAGCGCTGGACTTCAGCGATCAGGTCGTCAACTTGAGCCGAATCCAACTGTGGGTTTCGGATCAACGCTAATAGCGCATTGCCGATCAACCCGGCCGTGGCTTCGTAAGTCTGGGAGAACAGGCCGATCAGGTTGGCGATCAAGGTTTCAGAACCGGTCGATGTCGTCGCGAAACGCTGCCGGATACCGGCGAGCAGGGCGCTTCGGTTGTTCGGGTCGTCCAGAAGCTCGATGAAATAACCCTTCAGCTGTTCCGCCGCGACATGGGCGGCGTCCAGTTGCGCCTGATCGCTGAGAGGAGACAGGCAGGCGACGAAGTCGGCGGTCAGCTCGCTGATAGCCCGGCCCTGAGCCGGAGAAAACCCCAGCAACGCCGCCACTACGCAGACCGGCCCGCGAAACATCGCCGCGTACAACCCGTCAGCACCCGAGGTGATCAACCGAGCGCCGACCAACGCATTGACCTCGTTCACGTCAATCAACGCCAGCCCCGGCTCAATCGCCGCCCTCGGGCAACGCTGCCGTTCGCCTTCATTCATTCGCATCAACTGACCAAACACTTTTCCGGCCATGCCTTGAGCAATTGCCTTGGGCACCGGCTCATGAGACGGCCGGACATGGCAATCCGGATGCGCCAGCACGGCGGCAACGGCTCGGGCGCTGCTGGCCACCCACTGTTTCAGTCCCTGATGAAAAACCAACCCACCCTCGGCGCGCAGTTGTGCGTAGTAGGGATAGGGGTCGGCGTGAGTCGCAGCGATGATCGGGTCCATGGGTCGCAGCCTTATCGGTGGTTGGAAAGTGTTGCTACTATCTCCAGTCCGAAAGGGCCTTGATTCGTCCGGGAGCGAAATATGAACGCAGAACAACACGACATCGGCGTCTCTCAAGTGGCGGCAGCGATTGCCGAACCGGCTCGGACGAAAATCCTCTGCTCATTGATGGACGGCCACGCCCGCACCAGCACCGAACTGGCGGCGGTTGCCGAAGTCAGTGCCTCGACCGCCAGCGCGCACCTGGCCAAGCTCAAGGAACTGGCACTGGTGCGTTTGCACGTTCAGGGGCGCCACCGCTATTACAGCCTCGCGGACAAGCGCGTGGCCCAGGCCCTGGAAGCGCTGATGGTGATCGGCCAGAACGCCGCGTCGACGTTCAACCCGCGCACCCCGGACCGCCTGCAATTCGCCCGCACCTGCTACGACCACATGGCCGGTACGTTGGCGGTGTTGCTGCATGACCGGATGATCGAAGCGGGGTGGTTGCTGGAAACCGATGAGCAGGCTTATCAACTGAGCGACAGCGGCGAAGCGTTGTTCGCAGCATTGGGGATTGATGTCAAAGACCTCGGCACCTTACGCCGCCGCTTCGCCTGCCCGTGCCTGGACTGGAGCATGCGACGGCCGCACCTGGGCGGTGCCTTGGGCGCGGCGTTGCTGCAAACGGCGATCAAACGCAAATGGGTGACGCAGGACCTGGACAGCCGGGCATTGGCGTTGACGGCGGTGGGGCGCAGGGAACTCAGTAGCCGGTTCGCCGTTGAGCTGCCGGTTCAGGTGACGACAGCACAACCCGCGTCCACCGAGAACAGGTGCCGCGCGATCGCCAGTCCTGCGACTTAGCGACTGGCCGAGGCCATGAGCACGCCAAAACCGGCGAAGGTCACGCCCGAGACTTTCGCCGCCAGCCAGGAACCTTTCGGGCTCGACAACCAGCCTTTGGCGGCATTGGCGAGCAAGGCATAGCAGCCATGCACCAGAATCACCAGTACCCCGTAGGAAGCGACCAGTTTGAAGAACTGGGCGTAGAAGTGCGCGGAGGTATCGATGAATTGCGGGAACACCGCCAGAAAGAAAAACACCGCCTTGGGGTTCAGAAACTGGATCGAAGCGGCTTCAAGGAAGCGATAGCCAGGGCTTGAGGGACGCGTTTCAAGCAGCGTACTGAAACGATCCGAGCGCCAGCTTTTGTAGCCCAGGTACAACAAATAGGCGGCCCCTGCGTATTTCAACGCGGTGAAGGCGTTCGCGGAGGTGTTGAGTATCAGGCCAACACTGGTGGCGCTGATGGCGGCGACGACGAACGCCCCCGATGCGATCCCCAGAATGCCCGGCACGGCTCCCGTCCAGCCGTGACGCACGGCGTTGGACAGGGTCAGGACCACGCCAGGCCCCGGGCTCAAAATGGTCAGGGTGGCGAAAAGTATAAAGAGTCCGTAGTTGTTCATGTCTTGCTCCGTCAAGTGCCGCTGGCTGCGTGCTGGCAGATTGGCGGGACGACGAGGGCGTGACAAACGCTTTAATTAAAGCGCATAGGTGACTAAATTAGACGCATGAAAAATCAACTACCGCCGCTTAATGCTGTTCGCGCCTTCGCCGTTGCTGCTCGTCATCAGAGCTTCAGGCTGGCGGCCGAAGAGCTGCATGTCAGTCACAGCGCCGTCAGCCGGCATGTCAAATTGCTTGAGGAGTACCTGGGCGTGCTGCTGTTCGAGCGGCGCATCCGGCAATCGGTGCTGACGCCGGCCGGTCAGCGCTTTTATGAGCAGGTCAGTGCGGGGCTGTCGCAGATCGCCGACGCTGCCGCTGCGCTCAAGCAACATGCCTCGCTGCCTATCGTGAAGATCAATGTACGTCCGTCCTTTGCCGTGCTTTGGCTGACGCCCAGGCTGGCGGATTTCATTGCGCAGCACCCGGACATCAAGCCCCAGGTGATCACGCAAACCCAGGCACCCGATCAGGCACGTGACGGGTTCGATATCGTCATTCGCCGTGGTCGTGACGATTGGGCCCCGGCGATTGAAGCGCGAGCGCTGTTCGAAGACGAACTCTTGCTGGTCGCGGCGCCATCGCTGATCGAGCGCCTGCCACTTGAAGACCTCACTTCGCTGAGCCGGCACACGTTACTGACCGCCAAGGCACGTCGTGAAGACTGGCACCATTGGGCGATGCACTTTGGTCAGAGTCAGTCAGCCACTCAGGTAACCCGGCAGTTTGATCACATGCACCTGGTGCTTCAGGCCGCCGTGGAAGGACAGGGCATTGCTTTGTGTCCGACCTCTTTGCTGGGCACCCATCTTTTGAGCGGACAGCTGATCTGTCCGTTGCCCGAGTTGCGTGTGCCGTTGCCGCGTTATTACTACGGTGTTGCGCCGGACGTGACCGTTCAGACACGGGTGTTTGTGGAGTGGTTGTTTGCCCGGATTGCTCAGGATGAGCTGCGTTGGCAAACACCTCGTACTGTGACCGCTACGCCCTGAAAACCCAAACAATCTCCACCACACGCACTGCCAAAATCAGGTAAATCAGAAATAAAATAATTTGAAACGCCGTGTGATACGGCAACTTGGACAGCCGGCGCAGGCCGTCACTGACACTCAGCAACATCAGCATCGCTGACACCAAAATCAGCCCCCAACCCGCCAGATTCGAAGCGAGTAACCCCATGAACAGGTGATGCTCGCGACCCAGTACGTTGGTGCCCGCCGCGAACAGCAGGGCACACACCAGCAGGTTCTTGATGTTGTCGAACACTTGCGTGGTGAAGTCGGTGTCCAGCAAGGCCAGATACTTTCGCCAGAGTCTGTTCATGGTTTTGAGGCACCTGTTGAGGTTGTTGCACGCGGCAAGTTTAGTGACGAATGGAGCAGGGCGCTGATTTGATCCGATGCAATTATTGGCTCCGACGTTCACCTTTGAAGGCTGGAGGCTCGGGAAATATTGGCGTGCGGTATCAGGTTATAGTGTCAAATTTGCAAGGCTGACTTCACCCATTGGCGGGTGTTGTGTCAAACTCCCTGTTGAATGGCTATGTGCCATGCTGGTTCAGTGGGCTAATTTCAGGAGCTCGGGGTATCAGCTTTTTTATAGCGACAGCCAGTAGAATGATGCTATTTTTGCGTTCGCGAAAACGAATGGGAATTAACTATTTTGTTCTGGGTGCGATTATTTTTGGTTGTGGTTTTCTATGTCGGTCATTACCTGTTTGATTTTTTAAACATCCTGACCTCGTTAGATGACCAGCAATTTAACACCTGGGAAATGATATGAGAGTGTTTTTTTTAGGGTGGAAAGCTCGGTACGAGCAAATTATGATCGATGGTCTGGCTGAAAACCATAATGTTCATAAACTCCACATCCCGGCTTACGCCAAAAGAATCAACCGTACTATAAGATCACTTCAAAAGAAAACCCCGCTAACTATTTCAACGTCTTGGCTCGGGAGGTTGGTCAATGCGAATAAATCAATAAGTTCTAAAGACATATTGATTTGTAATGAGGGGCAAGCTAAACGCGGATTAAATCCTAGTGTTATTAAAACCTTCAAAGGCGTAAAAGTCCTTCTGATCAGAGATCTGGTTGATGCGCCTTTTGTAGATGAAATGAGAAAGATTTTCGACAGAATCTACAGCTTCGACCCGGTGCAGTGTCGTTTATTTGGTATCGACTACCTCGAGCAGTTCTTTCCTTTCAATGCAGAAGCAGCAAGAAAGCTGAATACAAATAAACGGGAGCCTTCCCGCAGTATTACTTGTTTTTTTCTTGGCAGGGATAAAGGTCGCTCTCAACTGATAGAAGAGATTGCCAATGATCTTGAAAGCTTGGGTTGTAGTATTAAATTTCAAATCGTGAAGGATGAGTCATCCATTCCTCTAACGAAATATCATACTGATTCAGTATTGTCGTATGAGGAAAACCTCCAGCAAGTAATTGATGCTGACGTGCTAATAGAGATCAACCAGCCAGGGCAATCTGGCCTCACTCTTCGAACCTTGGAAGCGGCATTTTTTGACAAAAAACTAATTACTACCAACAAAGCCGTCAAGGATTTGTATTTTTATGATCCTAGTCGCTTCTATATTTTTGAAGAGTTTGACAAGGAGGCTATTTCTCAATTTTTAGCTTCACCCTCAAAGCCGATTGACGTGGAAGCCCTGAAAAAACATTGCCCTGAGACCATGCTTAAACGCATACGAGAACTGCAAGGTTCCAGCAGGTGCAATTAACGCAATAAAAAACCCACCCACCGCCAAAGCGATGGATGGGTTATATGCCGCTTGGGGTCAGGCCCCGTCAAGTCAAACCTTGACGATCCAGCCCGCTGGCGCTTCGACGTCGCCGGTCTGTACACCGGTCAGCTCTTTGTAGAGCTTCTGGGTGACCGGGCCGACTTCGGTTTCGCTATGGAACACGTGCAGCTTGTCGTTGTAACTGATGCCGCCGATCGGGGTGATCACTGCAGCGGTACCGCAAGCACCGGCTTCCTTGAAGTCGGACAGCTTGTCGATGAACACGTCACCTTCAACCACTTCCAGGCCGAGACGTGTTTTGGCCAGCTCGATCAATGACAGACGAGTGATACCCGGCAACACCGAAGGGGAGTTCGGGGTGACGAACTTGTTGTCGTGGGTGATCCCGAAGAAGTTGGCCGAGCCGACTTCTTCGATTTTGGTGTGGGTGAGCGGGTCCAGGTAGATGCAGTCGGCGAAATGCGCCTTCTTGGCTTGGGAGCCCGGCATCAGGCTGGCGGCGTAGTTGCCACCGACCTTGGCCGCGCCGGTGCCTTGTGGGGCTGCACGGTCGTAGCTGGAGATCAGGAAGTTGTGCGGGGTCAAACCGCCCTTGAAGTAGGCGCCGACCGGGATGCAGAAGATCGAGAAGATGAACTCGGGCGCGGTACGCACGCCGATGTTGTCACCCACGCCGATCACGAACGGGCGCAGGTACAGCGCGCCGCCAGTGCCGTAAGGCGGGATGAAACGCTCGTTGGCGCGAACCACTTCCTTGCACGCTTCGACGAACTGCTCGGTGGACACTTGCGGCATCAGCAGGCGACCGCAGCTGCGTTGCATGCGTGCGGCGTTCTGGTCCGGGCGGAACAGGTTGATCGAACCGTCCTTGCAACGGTAGGCCTTCAGGCCTTCGAAGCACTGCTGGCCATAGTGAAGGGCAGTGGAGCCTTCGCTGATGTGCAGCACGTTGTCTTCGGTCAGGGTGCCTTTGTCCCACTCGCCATTACGCCAGTGCGACAGATAGCGCTTGTCTGTCTTGATGTAGTCAAAACCCAGCTTGTCCCAATTGATGCTTTCGTTACCCATGACACCCTCTATCACTTAACAACCGCCGAAACGGTTCAAGGCTTCTGACATTTTTCTGGATGGGGACAACAATACTTCATTCCGGGCCCATTTCGCAGCCCGGACTATCAGGTGAATGGCATATAAATGATGTCGACCTTGAGAATTCGCGAGCAAGCCCGCTCCCACATTCGATCTGTGGTTGCCATAGCACCTACAAACACCACAAATCCAATGTGGGAGCGGGCTTGCTCGCGAAGAGGCCATCACCTACGCCATCAATCTCCCTGGGTTACAGATGCAGCGCGTGACCAAGAGCACGCAACGCCGCTTCCTGCACCGCCTCACCGAGCGTCGGATGCGCGTGGATGGTGCCGGCGATGTCTTCCAGACGAGCGCCCATTTCCAGGCTCTGGCCGAACGCCGTCGACAACTCCGACACGCCCACACCGACCGCCTGCCAGCCAACAATCACATGATTGTCACGCCGCGCTACAACGCGCACGAAGCCGCTTTTCGACTCCAGCGTCATCGCCCGGCCATTGGCGGCGAACGGGAAGCTGGAAACGATGCAGTCCAGCCCCGCAGCCTTGGCCTCGTCCGGGGTCTTGCCGACCACTACCAGTTCCGGGTCGGTAAAGCACACGGCGGCGATGGCGGTCGGGTTGAATTCGCGGTGTTTACCGCTGATCAGCTCGGCAACCATTTCACCCTGAGCCATGGCCCGGTGGGCGAGCATCGGTTCGCCGCTCAAGTCGCCGATGGCGTAGACGTTGCGCATGCTGGTCTGGCAACGGTTGTCGATCTTGATCGCCGAACCGTTCATCTCCAGATTCAAGGCTTCGAGGTTCCAGCCTTGAGTGTTGGGTTTGCGACCGACGGCTACCAGTACCTGATCGGTTTCCAGGGTCAAGGTGTCACCGTTCGGGTCACGAACTTGCAGCGTATTTCCTTGTGAATCAAAGCCTTCAACGCTGTGCTTCAAGTAAAGCTTCACGCCGAGTTGCTTGAGTGCCTCATGCACCGGGTGGGTCAGTTCGGCGTCGTAGGCCGGCAGGATGCGATCCTGCGCCTCGACCACACTGACCTCGGCGCCGAGCTTGCGATAGGCAATCCCCAGCTCCAGACCGATGTAACCGCCACCGACCACGACCAACCGTTTCGGTACGCTTTTCGGCGCCAGCGCTTCGGTAGAGGAGATGATCGGCCCGCCAATCGGCAGCATCGGCAGGTTCACGCTTTTCGAACCGGTGGCCAGCACCAGGTGCTCGCACTGAATGCGCGTGTCGCCGACTTCCACGGTTTTGCCGTCGATCACTTTCGCCCAGCCTTGAATGACCTGGACCTTGTGCTTCTTTAATAGCGCCGAGACGCCGGTGGTCAGGCGATCAACGATGCCATCCTTCCACTCGACGCTCTTGCCGATGTCCAGGGTGGGCGCCGACACGCTGATGCCCAGCGCCGAGTGTTGGCTGTGGTGTTGCGTCTGATGGAACTGTTCGGCGACGTGAATCAACGCCTTCGACGGAATGCAGCCGATGTTCAGGCAGGTGCCGCCCAACGATTCGCCTTCCACCAGAATGGTTGAAATGCCCAGCTGACCAGCACGGATCGCCGTCACATAACCGCCGGGGCCGCCGCCGATGATCAGCAGTGTGGTGTTCAAAATCTGCATGTCTGCTCCATTAATAATCAGTCCACAAACAAGGTTGCGGGTTGTTCGAGCAGGCTGCGAACGGCCTGGATGAATTGCGCCGCGTCCATGCCATCGACCACGCGGTGATCGAAGGAGCTGGAGAGGTTCATCATCTTGCGAATCACGATCTGGCCTTTGACGACCATCGGCCGTTCGACGATTTTGTTCACGCCGACGATCGCCACTTCCGGCAGGTTCAACACCGGGGTGCTGACGATGCCGCCCAAAGCGCCGAGGCTGGTCAGGGTGATGGTCGAGCCGGATAGCTCGTCACGGCTGACCTTGCCAGTGCGCGCGGTGTTGGCCAAACGGGAGATTTCCGTGGCGCTGTCCCACAGGCTGCGGGTTTCGGCATGACGCACCACCGGCACCATCAAACCAATGTCGGCTTGGGTGGCGACGCCGACATGCACCGCGCCGAGGCGGGTGATGACTTGTGCTTCGTCGTCGTAGCGGGCGTTGATCTGCGGGAAGTCTCGCAGAGCCACGACCAACGCGCGGACCAGGAACGGCAGCAAGGTCAGCTTGCCGCGAGTCGCGCCGTGTTTTTCGTTCAGGTGTGCGCGCAGTTCTTCCACGGCGGTGACGTCGATTTCTTCGACGTAGCTGAAGTGGGCGGCCCGCTGAGTGGCGTCCTGCATGCGCTGGGCGATCTTGCGGCGCATGCCGATCACCGGGATCTGCTCTTCGTCGTTGCGCTGGGCGTAAGCGGCGGTGGCGGTCGATGCATTCGACTGACCCTGAGCCAGCCAGGCTTCGAGGTCTTCGTGCAGCACCCGACCGGCAGGGCCGCTGCCACGCACCAGACGCAATTGAATGCCGAGGTCCAGCGCATGCTTGCGCACGGCCGGGGAGGCCAGCGGACGCTCATCGGCCTCGCGGGCAACCATCGGGCCTTGGCAGACAGCGGCCGGGCGAGGCACCGCAACCGGTTTGCTTTCAACAACAGCTTCAACTTTAGGCGCTGCAACGGGTGCTTCTTTAACCGTTACTGGCTGGGCCGACTCTTTAACGTTGCCCGCGCCTTCGACTTCAATGCTGATCAAGATGCTGCCAACCGCCATGACTTCGCCAGGCTGGCCGCCCAGCGCAATCACCTTGCCATGCACCGGGGATGGAATGTCGACCATCGCCTTGTCGGTCATGACATCGGCCAGCACCTGATCCTCGACGACCATGTCGCCGACCTTGACGTGCCACTGAGACAGTTCAACTTCTGCAATGCCTTCGCCAATGTCCGGCATTTTAATAACGTGCGTGCCCATTCAGACCTCCATAACCCGATGCAAAGCCGCGCCCACTCGGGACGGACCAGGGAAATACGCCCACTCTTGCGCGTGCGGGTAGGGGGTGTCCCAACCGGTGACGCGCTCGATCGGCGCTTCCAGGTAGTGGAAGCAATGCTCTTGCACCAAGGCGACCAGTTCGGCGCCGAAACCGCAGGTACGGGTCGCTTCGTGAACGATCACGCAACGGCCGGTTTTCTTCACCGATTTGACGATGGTTTCCAGGTCTAGCGGCCACAGGCTGCGCAGGTCGATGACCTCGGCGTCGATGCCGGTTTCTTCAGCCGCCACTTGCGACACATAAACCGTGGTGCCGTAGGTCAGGATGGTCACGTCTTTGCCCGGACGAGCGATGGCGGCGACGTCCAGCGGCACGGTGTAGTAACCGTCCGGCACTTGCGCGGCGGGGTGTTTCGACCACGGGGTTACCGGGCGGTCGTGGTGGCCATCGAACGGGCCGTTGTACAGACGTTTTGGTTCGAGGAAGATCACCGGGTCATCGTTTTCGATGGAGGCGATCAGCAGGCCTTTGGCGTCGTAAGGGTTGGACGGCATGACCGTGCGCAAACCGCAAACCTGGGTGAACATCGCCTCGATGCTCTGGCTGTGGGTCTGGCCGCCATAGATGCCGCCGCCGCAGGGCATGCGCAGGGTCATCGGTGCGGTGAACTCGCCAGCCGAGCGATAGCGTAGGCGTGCGGCTTCGGAAATGATCTGGTCCGATGCCGGGTAAACATAATCGGCGAACTGGATCTCGGCCACCGGCCGCAAACCGTAAGCGCCCATGCCCACGGCGACGCCGACGATGCCGCTTTCAGAGATCGGTGCATCGAATACGCGGGAGGTGCCGTACTTGTTCTGCAGGCCTTCGGTGCAACGGAACACGCCGCCGAAGTAGCCCACGTCTTGGCCGAACACCACGACGTTGTCGTCACGCTCAAGCATCACATCCATGGCCGAGCGCAGGGCCTGGATCATGGTCATGGTGGTCGTGGTCATGGCGGTTTCCAACTCGATTTTGTTGTTGTGATCGTTCATGTCAGATCCCCAACTCTTGACGCTGGCGCTTCAAGTGCTCCGGCATCTCTTTGTAGACGTCTTCGAACATGGTCGCGGCGCTTGGAATCTGGCCGCCGGCGAGGGTGCCGTACTGCTCGGCTTCTTTCTGTGCGGCGATCACTTCGGCTTCCAGTTCGGCGCTGACCGCGACGTGCTCCTCTTCGGACCACTGACCGATTTTGATCAGATGCTGTTTGAGGCGCGCAATCGGGTCGCCTAACGGGAAGTGGCTCCAGTCGTCGGCAGGACGGTATTTGGATGGATCATCAGACGTCGAGTGCGGGCCAGCGCGGTAGGTGACCCATTCGATCATGGTCGGGCCGAGGTTGCGGCGTGCGCGTTCGGCGGCCCAGGCGGAAGCGGCGTATACCGCGACAAAATCGTTGCCATCGACCCGCAGGGAGGCGATGCCGCAACCGACGCCGCGTCCGGCGAAGGTGGTGGCTTCACCGCCGGCAATCGCCTGGAACGTCGAGATCGCCCACTGGTTGTTGACCACGTTGAGGATCACCGGCGCACGGTAGACGTGGGCGAAGGTGAGGGCGGTGTGGAAGTCTGATTCAGCGGTAGCACCGTCGCCGATCCAGGCCGAGGCGATTTTGGTGTCGCCCTTGATCGCCGAGGCCATGCCCCAGCCAACGCCCTGAACGAATTGAGTGGCGAGGTTGCCGGAAATGGTGAAGAAGCCGGCATCCTTAACCGAGTACATGATCGGCAGCTGACGGCCTTTGAGCGGATCGCGCTCGTTGGACAGCAGTTGGCAGATCAGGTCCACCAATGGCACTTCGCGGGCCATGAGGATGCTTTGCTGACGGTAGGTGGGGAAGCACATGTCGTCGATGTTCAAGGCCAGGGCCTGGGCGCTACCGATGGCTTCTTCGCCAAGGCTTTGCATGTAGAACGACATTTTTTTCTGACGCTGGGCGACCACCATGCGGTTGTCGAAAATCCGCGTCTTGAGCATGGCGCGCATGCCTTTACGCAGGATCTCCACCGGCACGCCTTCGGCCCATGGACCGAGGGCATTGCCCTGGTCGTCGAGCACGCGAATCAGGCCTTTGGCCAGATCAGCCGTGTCGGCCGGTTCAACGTCGATTGGGGGTTTGCGCACCAGGCCTGCGTCAGTCAGATGCAGGTAGGAGAAGTCGGTTTTGCAGCCGGGGCGGCCCGAAGGTTCGGGAACGTGCAGGCGCAGCGGTTCGTACGCTTGGTTCATGGCTTCTACGCTCGATCTTGTGAATTTCTTGTAGTGAGCTGGCAGTCATTCTTCGGTAAAAGAATTCTTGTCCTACAACAATCATAGGCCGGCCCAAGAAGAATATTTCTCTCTGTTTCGTTGCGCTTGAGCTCATTTGAGGATAAAAATTCTGCATAAACATAAAAAGCAGGTGGTTTTGTCTCATGCGCAAACTGGACCGTACCGATATCGGCATTCTCAACAGCCTTCAAGAGAACGCGCGCATCACCAACGCCGACCTCGCGCGCTCGGTGAACCTGTCGCCGACGCCGTGCTTCAACCGGGTCAAGGCGATGGAAGAATTAGGGCTGATTCGTGAGCAAGTGACCCTGCTGGATGCCGACCTGCTGGGGCTACATGTGAATGTGTTCATTCACGTCAGCCTGGAGAAACAGGTGGAGGAGGCGTTGCAGCATTTCGAAGAGGCGATCTCGGATCGCCCGGAAGTGATGGAGTGTTATTTGATGGCTGGCGACCCGGACTACCTGATCCGCGTGCTGGTGCCGACCATTCAGTCGCTGGAACGCTTCATGATGGACTTTCTGACCAAGGTGCCGGGGGTGGCGAACATTCGTTCGAGCTTTGCGCTCAAGCAGGTGAGGTATAAGACGGCACTGCCGTTGCCGGCGAATGGGTTGACGTTGGCTAATTGATCGTTCCCACGCTCTGCGTGGGAATGCATCCCGTGACGCTCTGCGTCACATTCGGAAGCGGAACGCGGAGCGTCCCTGGCGGCATTCCTTTGCTGCGCGTGGGAACGATCGAAGGTCAGAGTTGATTCAGGGGAATCTTCAGGTAACTCACACCATTCTCTTCCGCCGGCGGCAAATTCCCCGCCCGCACATTCACTTGAATCGCCGGCAACAACAGCGTCGGCATACCCAACCCGGCATCGCGCTGAGTACGCATGGCGACGAAAGCAGCCTCATCAATGCCATCGTGAATATGAATATTGCTTTTGCGCTGCTCACCCACCGTGCTCTGGCATTGTGGGGCGCGGCCCTCGGGCGGGTAATCGTGGCAGACGTAGAGACGAACGCTGGCGGGGAAGGCCAATAGTTTGTGGATCGAAGCAAACATCTGGTTGGCGTCGCCGCCGGGGAAATCGCAACGCGCGGTGCCGACGTCCGGCATGAACAACGTATCGCCCACCAGAATCACATCGCCGTCGATCAGATAAGCCATGTCCGCCGGGGTATGCCCGGGAACGTGCAGGGCCGTGGCCTTGAGGTTGCCGATCCGGAATGACTCGTCCGGCGCGAACAGGTGATCGAACTGTGAACCATCAACGCTAAATTCCGGTTCAAGGTTGAACAGCGTCTTGAACACCCCCTGAACCTTGCTGATCGACTCACCAATCGCAATCTTGCCCCCCAGTTCCCGACGCAGATAAGGCGCGGCCGACAGGTGATCGGCATGGGCGTGGGTTTCCAGCAGCCATTGCACCTGCAACTGGTGTTCACGCACGAAGGCGATGATCTTGTCTGCCTGGACGGTCGCGGTGCGTCCGGCCGCGGGGTCGTAATCCAGCACCGGATCGACAATCGCGCAGTGCCCGCCATCGTGCTCGTAGATTACATAGCTGTAGGTTGACGAGGCGGGGTCGAGGAAGGCTTCAATCAACGCAAACATGGCAGGAACCTGTGGAAAGGGGCGGGAGGACAATAACCGGTTGCAACACTTTATGTTTAAACATAATGTCCGCAGCTTAAGTGACGTCGAAGGCATCCTGCAAATGCAATCCAGTCTGACCGAATGTGAAGTCGCCCAGCTCCGGGCCTCGGCCTCCAAAGCTTGCGCGCTGCTCAAGGCTTTGGCCAACGAGGACCGCTTGCTGATTCTCTGCCAATTGACCCAGGGCGAGCGGAACGTCGGCGAACTGGAAAAAATGACCGGCGTGCGCCAGCCCACACTGTCCCAACAGCTGGGCATCCTGCGCGACGAGGGATTGGTAGTCACCCGTCGTGAAGGCAAGTACATATTCTATGGTTTAGCCAGTCACGAAGTGATTCAGGTGATGAAGACGCTGTCCGGCCTGTATTGCGGAGCGGTGCTGAAAAGCTGGGGCTGAACCTGATGCCGGTCAGTTAAGCGCAATCCATGTGGGAGCGGCGGTGCGACGATTCGACTTGCTCGCGAAGACGGCGGCACAGTCAATATTGATGTTGCCTGATACACCGCTTTCGCGAGCAAGCCCGCTCCCACAGGTTCCGTGACTTAATGAACCCGGCGCCATGCGTGCAATAACAAGGAATGAATGATGAACGATCAACACTGGGGCCCATCCATCAGTGCCGACATCGTGGTAATAGGCGGCGGGACCGCCGGCATTGGTTTGGTTGCCAGCCTGCTGAAACGCGATCCGGGTTTAAAAATTACCGTCATCGAACCCGACAGCCAGCATTACTACCAACCGGCGTGGACACTGGTGGGCGGCGGTGCTTACGCGGTGAAAAACACCGCGCGCCCGATGTCTTCGGTGATGCCGCGTCAGGCCACCTGGTTGCAGGCGTCCGTGACTGACATCGCCCCCGACAGCAACCAGCTGACCCTCGACGATGGCCGCACCGTTAGTTACCAGAACCTCGTTGTCTGCCCCGGTTTGCGCCTGGCCTGGGAGAAAATCGAAGGCTTGCAGGACACCCTCGGCCAGAACGGCGTGACCTCCAATTACAGCTATCGATACGCGGCCTACACCTGGGAACTGGTCCAGGGATTGCGCGGCGGCAAAGCGATCTTCACCCAGCCAGCGCTACCGATCAAATGCGCTGGTGCGCCGCAGAAAGCCTTGTACTTGTCCTGCGATCACTGGCGTAAAACTGGCGTTCTGAACAAATTCGACGTCGAGTTCAACCTGGCCGGCGCTGCGTTATTCGGCGTGGCGACATTCGTGCCGCCGCTCATGAAGTACATCGAAAAGTACAACGCCCGGCTGGCCTTCAACTCCAATCTGGTCAAGGTTGACGGGCCGTCGAAAACCGCGTGGTTCGAGGTCAAGGACGCTGCGGGTGTCGTGACCGTAGAAGAAAAAACCTTCGACCTGCTGCACGTCGTGCCGCCTCAGGTCTCGCCGGATTTCATCCGCCAAAGCCCGTTGTCCGACGCTGCTGGCTGGTGCGAAGTGAACCCGCACAGCCTGCAACACGTGCGCTATACCAACGTCTTTGCCTTGGGCGATGTCTGTTCCACCAGCAACGCGAAAACTGCTGCAGCCGTGCGCAAGCAAATCGTGGTGGTGGCGCAAAACCTGCTGGCCCTGCGCAAGCAACAGCCGTTGCCACTCAAGTACGACGGCTACGGTTCCTGCCCGCTGACGGTGGAGAAGGGCAAGGTGATTCTCGCCGAGTTCGGTTACGCCGGTAAGTTGCTGCCGACCTTTCCCCTCGACCCGACGGTGCCGCGCCGTTCGGCCTGGTTTCTCAAGGCGACCCTGCTGCCGTGGTTCTACTGGAATGGCTTGCTCAAGGGCCGTGAATGGCTGACCCATCTGTCCAAGGTTGACTGAGAGAACTCTATGTTGCTGGCCAGTTTTTTCGGTGTGGTCATGGGTCTGGTGCTCGGTTTGACCGGTGCCGGTGGCGGTATTCTTGCGGTGCCGGCCCTGGTGCTGGGGCTGGGTTTGACCATGACCCAAGCGGCGCCCGTCGCCTTGTTTGCAGTGGGCAGTGCGGCGGCGATCGGTGCGATCGACGGTTTGCGCCATGGCCTGGTGCGATATCGCGCGGCGTTGTTGATTGCACTGCTGGGCGCGGTGTTTTCGCCGGTGGGCATCTACTTCGCGCATCAGTTGCCGGAAAAGATCCTGATGGTCCTGTTCAGTCTGCTGATGGTCATGGTGGCCTGGCGGATGTTGCGCCGGGAAAAGCACGACGATGGTCCGAGCGATCACGGGCATGCCAACTGGGGCCAGAAGAATTGCATGCTCGATCAGCAGACCGGGCGTTTTTCCTGGACTGCCAAATGCACCGCGACCCTGGCGGCACTCGGCGCGGTGACCGGTGTGGTCTCGGGGCTGCTCGGTGTTGGCGGCGGCTTTCTGATAGTCCCTGCGTTCAAGCAACTGACCGATGTGCAGATGCGCGGCATCGTCGCTACGTCGTTGATGGTGATCAGCCTGATCTCGGTGATTGGCGTGGTCGGTGCGTTTCATGCCGGGGTGCGGATCAATGGTTTGGGCGTGTCGTTCATTGTCGCCAGCATCGTCGGGATGATTGTTGGTCGAAAACTCTGCGCCCGGGTGCCGGCCCGAGGGCTGCAGATCGGCTTCGCCAGCGTCTGCGTGGTAATCGCCGTTTACATGCTGTTTAGAGCGCTCGCCTAGCGGGCACCGGCTCCTGTGGACGCCAGTCGGGTCCACAGGCTTACACCCTAAGTTCCGGGCCTGTCCTGCGGGCGGTCTTACACCGAATTTGCCGCGCGCTACCCGCCAATCCAAAGCAGCTGACAACCGCACCCAAGGCAGCGTATGACGCCGCCGGTCCACTTTCGATAATCGCCTCCGACATTAAGTCCCCCGTTGCGGAGCGCGTCATGCACAACAATAAGAACTTCAAGCATCGTTTCTTGCCGGCCTTCATCGCCAGCCTGTCGTCCCTTGGCCTGAGCTCGATGGCCGAGGCCGAGATCATGCTGTACGACAAGGACCAGACCACGTTTTCCACGGATGGCTACATCAACGCTTTCTACGTGAACAGCGACGTGGACCGGGCCGGCGAGCAGTACGACCGGCGCCAGGCGCGGGTGAAGATGGGGTTTCTGCCCAACTACCTGGGCTTCAACATGGGCAAGCAGGTCGATGACCTCAAGCTCGGCGCCCGCGCCTCGTTCTGGGTGACCATCAACGACAGCGAAACCAACGGCACCGATACCGCCATCGACGTGCGGCAGTTCTACGGCACGGTGGCCAATCCAGAGTGGGGTGAGGTGCTGATCGGCAAGGACTTCGGCCTGTTTGCCCGCTCCAACATCCTGCTCGACGAATTGCTGGCGGGCTACGGTCAGGTCAGCGATACGTTGGGCTTGGTGGACGGCGGCGGGGTGTCGTTCGGCAACATCGGCAGCGGTTATCCGTACCCGTTCCCGACGTCGCAGATTACCTATCGCACCCCGGTGATGGACGGCTTGCGGGTGGCGGTGGGGATCATGGACCCGGTTGACACCAACGACAGCAGCGCGACGGGCAAGGCGTATCAAGAGAACCCGCGCACCGAGAGCGAGATCACCTATCAGTTCGACGTCGGCGGGGCGAAGATTTACAGCTGGCTCAACGGCAGCTACCAGACTTCGGACAACACCGACTCCAGTGTCGAGTCCGTCACCTCCAAAGGCGTCGGCTACGGCGTGCAGGCGAAGATGGGCGGGCTGTCGCTGACCGGCTCCGGCTTCCAGGCCAAGGGCATCAACCCGTTCTTCACCAACAACGCTGGCGAACCGACCCTGCGCAATGTCGACAGCGACGGTTACCTGTTGCAGGGCTCCTACAAACTCGGCAAGAACCGCCTGGCACTGTCTTACGGCAAGACCGAGGACGACGGCAACGGCGTGGTCGGCAGCGGCGCCGATTACGAGACCCGCGGCATTGCGCTGTTCCATGACGTCAACGACAACCTGAAGTTGGTGGCCGAGTACAACCAGTTTGAAATCAATGGCCACGACACCAGCGACCAGAATGAAGACACCGATACGTTTGCGGTGGGGGCGGTGTTGACCTGGTAACAAAGGAGTCGGCATCACGCAGATCCAATGTGGGAGCGGGCTTGCTCGCGAAAGCGGCCTTCCAGTCAACAATGATGTTGCCTGACACTGCGCTTTCGCGAGCAAGCCCGCTCCCACAGGGGATTTGTGGTGTTCTGTAGATATTGTCGTCCTCTCATCCCATCGACCCCCCCACCCACTACCCAAGTAGCATTCGCCGCCGCCCGCAGGCTTCGTACACTCGTGCCTCATACAGGCGCACCGGCGAGGGGCGAGGATGCAGCAGGTTCAGAACGACGGTGTGGTCAGTGGCATGTCCCAGGCCACCGATGCCCAGCAAGCGGCTCAGGATCTGGCGCGACAACTCTTGCATCCGCATTTGGGCTTCGTGCTGTTCTTCTGTTCCGCCGAGTACGACTTGCAGGCGCTGGGGCAGGCGTTGCAACAGAGCTTCGGCGGCATTCGCCTGGTGGGCTGCACCAGCGCCGGGGAAATCACCCCTCAAGGTTATGGCCGCAGCTGCGTGACGGCGGTGGGCTTCGATCATCGGCACTTTTCCATCTCCACCGAACTGATCGATGAGATGGAGCATTTCAGCCTGATCGATGCCCAGCAAATGGTCGAGCGTCTGGTCAGTGGCTGTCGCAGCAACACCTTGGCGCCGATCAAGGGCAACAGCTTTGCCCTGACCCTGCTCGATGGCTTGTCCAGCCGTGAAGAGATGGTTCTTGCTGCCTTGAGTGCGGCGTTGGGCGACATTCCGCATTTCGGCGGTTCGGCCGGCGACGACAACTACCTGACCCACACCCATGTGTATTTCGGCGGCGAGTTTCACAGCGGCGCGGCAGTGGTGGTGCTGGTCAATACCTGGCTGGACTTCGAAGTCTTCACCACCCACCACATCCTGCCCAGGGCCGAAAAACTGGTGGTCACCGCTGCCGACAGCGCCTCGCGCCGGGTGTTCGAACTCAACGCCGAACCGGCCGCCGAAGAGTACGCCCGGCACATCGGTGTGGCGGTGGCCGATCTCGATTATCGGATCTTTGCCGCGCACCCGTTGGCGGTACGCATCAACGATCAGTATTACGTGCGGGCGATCCAGCAGGTTCATCCAGACCTGAGCCTGAGTTTCTACTGTGCGGTGGAAAACGGCATCGTCCTCACTGTCATGACCCCCGGCCCCATGCTGCCGAATCTGCAAAACCTGTTCGACGGTTTGCAGGAGCGTCTCGGGGATCTGTTGCTGACCATCGGCTGCGACTGTTTTCTCAGGCGTCTGGAACTGGAAGACGGCGGCAATCTCGAGCAGATCGGCGCGTTTCTGCGGGACCAGCGGGTGATGGGTTTCAACACCTACGGAGAACAGTTCAATGGCATGCACATCAACCAGACCTTCACCGGGGTTGCCATTGCCCGAGGCCGCTCCCCTGGACAGCGCTGACCTTCAGGCGCAGATCGCCAGCCTGCGCCACGAAAACTACAAACTGCAGCGCATCAATGGCGCGCTGATCGAGCGCATCGAGTCCGGCATCACCCGCGGCAACGACCCGTATGCCGCGTTCCAGCATTCGGTGGTGCTGGCCGAGCAGGTGCGTGAGCGCACCGACGCCCTGAACCAGGCCATGGCCGAACTCAAGGCCGGCAATCATTTGCTCAGCGAGGCACGACTGCGGGCCGAAACTGCCCATCAACACCTGATCGACGCCATCGAAAGCATTTCCGACGCTTTTGTATTGTTCGATGCCGAGCAGCGGATCGTGCTGTTCAACAGCCGTTTCAAGGCGTTTTGGGGCAACAGCCGGGTGCGGATCAACGCCGGCATGCGCTTGCGCGAGGTCAAACGGCTGATGACCGCGACCGGACTGTTCAGCGAAGAACCCCGCGGGCATGCCGACGAAAACCTGCTCTATCGCCTGCACAACGGACGCTGGCTGCAAGTCAGCGAACGGCCGACTCAGGAAGGCGGGCGGGTGATCCTGTTCACTGACATTACCGACGTCAAACTCAGCGAAACCCTGCGCCGCGAGCAGGCCGTGGCGCAGAAGTCGCACTTGTTGCAACGGGCGGTCGACAACCTGTCCCAAGGGGTGGCGATGGTCAACGCCGAGGGTATTCTGGAACTGTGGAACCGGCGCTTCCTGGAACTCAGCGGCCTGGCCCCGGTGGCGGCTCATCGACCGTTCGCCGAAGTGATCGCCGACAGCGAACTGAACCTGCTGACCCCGGCCAGTCGTGATCCGAACGGGCGTCATGTGCAGGAATGCGAGCAGCGCCTCTACGATGGCCGGGTGCTGGAAATCCGCACCCATCCGTTGCCCACCGGCGGCTTCGTCAACACCTTCACCGACATCACCGAACGCTACCAGCATGCCGAAGCGCTCAGCGAAAGCGAGCGCTGGATTCGCCTGATCACGGACCATGTGCCAGCGCTGATCGCCTACCTGAATGCCGATCTGGTCTATGAATTCACTAACAAAGTCTACGAAGAATGGTACTGCTGGCCCCGGGGCGTAATGCTTGGGCAGAGCCTGCGCGAAGTCCACAGCGAGCAGCATTATCAGCGCCTGGAAGCCTACGTGGCCCGGGCGCTGGCCGGTGAGAGCGTGACGTTCGAGTTTGCCGAAACCAACATCAATAATCAGGAGCGCTACATGCTGCGCTCCTACGTGCCCAATCGCCTGGCCACCGGGGAAGTGGTGGGGATTTTCGTGTTGATCCGCGACATTACCGAGCGCCGCCGTACCGCCGAGGCGCTGCATCAGGCCTATCAGAACCTTGAATTGCGGGTGCGTGAACGCACCACCGAACTGACCACCCTCAATGACCAATTACTGCGCGAAATCGATGAGCGCCGCCGGGTGGAGTCACGCTTGCGCGAGGCCAAGCTCGAGGCCGAGCAGGCCAACCTGTCGAAGACCAAATTTCTCGCGGCGGTCAGTCACGACCTGCTGCAACCGCTGAATGCCGCGCGGCTGTTTACCAGCGCCTTGCTGGAGCGCCGGGAGCCGGTGGCCAACGAAACGCTGGTGCGCAACGTCAGCAATTCCCTGGAAGACGTGGAAAACCTGCTGGGCACTTTGGTGGACATTTCCAAACTCGATGCCGGGGTGATCAAGGCGGATATTGCGCCATTTGCCCTGAGCGAATTGCTGGAAAACCTCGCGGCCGAATACACCCAAGTGGCCCGCAGCGAAGGCCTCGAGCTGCATTTCATTGCGTGTTCTGCATTGGTGCGCAGCGACATTCAGTTGCTCGCGCGGATCCTGCGTAATCTGCTGAGCAATGCCATTCGCTACACCTACAGCGGACGAGTGGTGCTCGGCTGCCGACGTCATCATCAGCGGCTGACCATCGAAGTCTGGGACAGCGGCATGGGCATTGCTGAACACCGTCTGGAGGAGATTTTTCAGGAGTTCAAACGCGGTGACGTGCAGCGCCCGGATCAGGATCGCGGCTTGGGGCTGGGCCTGGCCATTGTGGAGAAAATCGCCCGTATTCTCGGCCACCGGATTCACGTGCGTTCATGGCCGGGCAAAGGCTCGGTGTTTTCCGTCGAAGTGCCGTTGAGTGCCACGGCACCGAAGGCGTTGCCAAACTTGCTGATGAGCGAACCGATGCTCGAGCGCCTGCGCGGTGCACGGGTGTGGGTGCTGGACAACGACGCAGCCATTTGCGCCGGGATGCGCACCTTGCTCGAAGGTTGGGGCTGCCGGGTGATCACGGCGCTGTCGGAGGAGGACCTGGCGCGGCAAGTGGATAATTATCACGACGAAGCCGACCTGCTGATTGCCGACTATCACCTGGATGACGAGAAGAATGGTGTCGACGCCGTGGCCCGGATCAACGCTCGCCGCGCTTCAGCGATCCCGGCGATGATGATCACTGCCAACTACAGCAACGAACTCAAACAGCAGATCCGCGAACTGGGCCACACCCTGATGCACAAACCGGTGCGGCCGATGAAGCTCAAGACGGCGATGAGTCATTTGCTTGGTCGGCCTTGAGGTGGGCCTGAGAGAGTTGGGTGATTTTTAGGGCCCCTTCGCGAGCAAGCCCGCTCCCACATTGACCGAGTCGACTCAGATCTAATGTGGGAGCGGGCTTGCTCGCGAAGGGGGCGACTCGGTCTTCTGGTTGCCTGCGAATTCAGCGCCGCAAATACGACCCGAAATCAATATCCCCAGCACTCAAAATCGCCTGCACCCGATTGTGCACATTGAGTTTGCGTAATATCGCCGAGACGTGGGCCTTGACCGTGGTTTCGGCGATTTCCAGGGTGTAGGCGATCTGTTTGTTCGACTCGCCTTTGGTCATGCGCTCAAGCACCAGCAACTGCTTGCGGGTCAGCGCCTGGAGCAATTCGGGTGGGAAGCTCGGGGTGTCATTCATCCGGCGATGAGTGCCGCTTTTCTGCGTGCGGATGATGTCCGGCGGCAGGTAGACGTTGCCATTGAGAATCTGCTGGATGGCCTCGGTCATCTGCACCCGTGGCGATGACTTGGTGATGAACCCCACCGCGCCATAGGTGATGGCTTGCAGCACGATTTGTTTGTCCTGCTCGGCCGAGACGATCACCACCGGAATGGTCGGCGCTTCGTTGCGCAGGTTGATCAGGCCATTGAGGCCGTGCATGCCGGGCATGTTCAGGTCGAGCAGGATCAGGTCCAGGTCGTCGTGTTCCTGAGTCAGGGCCAGGGCACTGTCGAGGTCGGCAGTCTCCATGACCTCACTGCCGGGGAAACCGTCGCTGATGACGTTATGAATGGCTTCGCGAAACAGCGGGTGATCGTCGGCAATCAGAATTTTGTACATGGCCTTTCACCTCATTATTTTTTTGATCAGGGTGTGGCAACAACTCGCAAGCGCTCAAGTCAGGGAAAGGGCTCGGGCCGGGCGGGGGACACGGGCAAGTTTGCCGCTTGCCACGCATCCAGCCCGTCGCGGTACCAATACAGTGTCTTATAGCCTATGGACGCGGCGCGTTTTACCGCGTTCCAGCTCAACCAGCAATCGGAGCGGCAGTAAAAGACCAGCGGTCGCGTCAGGTCGCCCGCCGTCAATTGTTGCAGGTGACGCGCGAAATAATCCTGCCACGGGGGCGTCAGGTCGCCGTCACCGGTATTGGCCAGCCAATGGCTGCCGGGCAGGTTTTGGTGGGCCTCGTCTTCGATGAAACGGCCTTGCAGCCATTGCCGGCGGTAGACATCGATCAGCAATGGTTGGGGCGTCTGCTTGAGCAGGTTTTGCAGGGCGGGCGTGTCGATGATACTCGCCCCCTGGAGCTGAGTCGGGGTCGGGCTGCGGTATAGACCGATGCGATAACCTTCGGCGGAGAACAGCGCTGTTTCAGCCTGCGCGACGCCCAGCAACAGGCTCAGCGACAGCGCGGCGAGAGAAGGGCACAGCAGAACACATCGTGCACGCGGCATGGGGGTTCAGTCCTTATAGTTATGAACCCATTACATGCCAGTAGCGGTGCGTTGTGAATGCGACGATAGACAGGTAAACCAGTACTAAAGTAGTAATTTGTCTTGTTTTATGGGACCTGCGTCGTACGCCAATGCTGTGTTCAATGAAGATCCAATGTGGGAGCGGGCTTGCTCGCGAAAGCGGTGTGTCAGTCGACAAAGTTGTTGAATGTACTGGCCTCTTCGCGAGCAAGCCCGCTCCCACAGGGGGAATGTGTTGTCAGTTGGTTTTGCGCAAGGCCGCATGCTGCGGGTTGAAGGTGAGTACCGCCAGCAGGGCGAACACCAGCGTCAGCCCTACGCACACCGCCAACGCCAATGGGTTGAAGCGTTCATACAGCGCAAACCGCACCAGTTCCACCGCATGGGTGAACGGGTTCAAGGCGCACAGCCAATACAACCATTCGCTGGAGTCGCGCATTTTCCACAGCGGATACAGCGCTGACGACAGGAAAAACAGCGGGAAGATCACGAAGTTCATCACCCCGGCAAAGTTCTCCAGTTGGCGGATGGCATTGGACAGCAACAGACCCAGCGCACTGAGCATCAACGCGACCAGCAGCAATGCCGGCAACGCCAGCACCAGGCCCATGGCCGGCGGTTGCACGCCGTACAGCCAGGCAATCGCCAGAAAGGCATACACCTGCAACAGCGAAATCAGCGAGGTTGCCAGCAATTTGCTGCACAGCAGGAAGGTCCGGGGCAGGGGGCTGGTCAGCAGCACGCGCATGCTGCCCATCTCCCGGTCGTAGACCATCGACAGCGAACCTTGCATGCCGTTGAACAACAGGATCATGCACGCCAGGCCCGGGATGATGTAAACCTCATAGGGAATGTAGGTGTCGTAGGGCTCGATGATGGCGATACCGAGTGCCGCGCGAAAACCGGCGGCGAACACCAGCAGCCACAACAAGGGCCGCACCAGCGCGCTGAGAAACCGCGTGCGCTGCAACACAAAGCGCAGCCATTCACGCAGCACGATTCCGTTGAAACATTGCCAGTAAGCGTTCATTGGACGACTGCCCCTGAAGAGACCGAGGTGGTCAGGCGAGTGAAGGCCGAACCGAGGTCGCCGCCATGTTCCAGGCTCAGTGCGTCAGCCTGTCCGCTGGCCACCAAGCGGCCTTGATGCAGGATCAGCAAGTCATCGCTGGGCTGCACTTCATCCAGCAAATGAGTGGTCCAGAGCACGCTGATGGTGTGCTCGCGGCACAGGCTGCGGATGTGTTGGTTGAGCGCCAGACGGCTGGCCGGATCGAGGCCGACACTGGCCTCATCGAGCAGCAGCAGGCTTGGCTCATGCAGTAACGCGCGGGCGATTTCCACCCGGCGACGATGGCCGCCATTGAGTTCGCGCACCCGTTCGCGACGACGTTCGGTCAGGCTCTGGCGCGCCAGTTCGGCGTCGACCCGAAGGCTCGTCTGGCGCCGAGACAAGCCATGCAGCGCGGCGTGGTAGCGCAGGTTTTGCTCGACGCTGAGGTCCAGATCCAAGGTGCTTTGTTGGAACACCACACCCAATTGCTTCAACGCAGGACGTGCCGAGGTGCGCAACGAACAGCCGCCGACCCGAATATCACCGCGCTGCACATCATACAGGCGAGTGAGCAGGGCGATCAGCGTCGACTTGCCCGCGCCGTTCGGTCCCAGCAGCGCTGCAAAACGTCCCGCTGCCAGGTTGAAACTCACCTGCCGCAAGGCCTCGCGCTGGCCGTAAGTGAAACTCAGGTCGCTGACTTCAAGGGCGTTCATGGCGTCACCACCACGCCCCACGGATAGCGCCCGACCTTCACCGATTTGCTGACCTTGAGGCTGTCGACATCGATCACCGACACATCGCCGCTGACGCCATTGGTAGCCAGTAATTGCCGTTGATCCGGGGTAAACGACATCTGCCAGACCCGTCGGCCCACCAGCAGGTAATCAACAATCTCGAAGGTCTTGGCGTCGATCACCGCCACATGGTTGGCCGGGCCGAGGGCGACGAAACCGTACTTGCCGTCGGCGCTGAGTTTGATCCCCACCGGCTGGACTTTGTCTGGGTGTACGCCCTTGATCTGAAAGGTCAGGGTCTTGAGGACCTTGCGGTTGGCGACGTCGAGAACCGTCACAGTGCCGCCGATTTCCGCCGAGGCCCAGAGCTGCGAGCCATCGGGATTGAATTCGACGAAACGCGGCCGCTGATCGACCAGGGTGTTGTCGGCCAGGGTTTGGGTGCTGGTGTCGATCCAGTGCAGCATGTTGGTGGTTTCACTGGTGTTCACCGCCCACTTGCCATCGGGGCTGACGGCCATGCCTTCAGGCTCGACACCGACGCTGATCTGCCCAAGCACTTTCGAAGTTTCGGTGTCGATCACCGTCACCAGCGCATCATCCTCGTTGGAGACGTACAGCCAGCGATTGTTGGGGTGCAGGGCGAATTGCTCGGGGTCTTTGCCCGAGGGCAGTTCCTTGATGATCTTGCGCGTGGCGACGTCCATCACCTGGACCCGATCCGAATCACTGGCGCAGATGTACAGCAGCTTATTGTCGTGGGACAGCAACAGGCCGCGCGGGCGCTGGCCGACGGGCAGGGTGTCGGTGACTTGCAGGGTCTGCATGTCGATCAGGCTCAGGCTGTTGTCCTTTTCGTTGGAGACCCAGGCGGTGCTGGCAGCGGCGTGCCCGGCGGCGAGTAGCAGGGCGCAGGAAAGCAGGGTGCGGCGCATGGCAGATTCCTTATTGTTGTTGTCGTGAAAAAAGGATCAGAGAAAGCGGCAGCTGACCTCGGCTTTGTCGTAACCCAGGCTGTCCATTTCGTTGACAGGGTGCAGGAAACCGTCTTGCGGCGAGGTGCTGACCAGCGCCCGGGGTTGCACGATGGGGATCGGCTGGCGCAACTGACCGTTCCACGGCCGATAACTGAGCTTGCGACCCTTGAAGCCGTCCAGCGGCAATTGATCGCTGATTTCAAGCGTGCGGATCGCCATGGCATCGGCCTGACGCAGTTTGCCCACCGCACTGGCGATGCTGCGTACGGCCATCCAGGCGGCGAAATCCCGGTCGTTCATCCAGCGACCGGTCTGGGCTTCAAAGCGTTTCTGCAACTGCGCGGCGCCGTAGGTTTCCACGGTCTTGTGCCAGCCCACCGGGGTCAGGCCCTGGGTGCCGGCGACCGGCCGTGGATACCAGGTCTGGTAGGGCACGTATTCGCCGAAGTCGCCGCGTTCATCGGCCACCAGCACCACGTCGTACTCGGCGGTCTGGGTGAACAGCGGCATGTCGGCCTGGGCGCTGCGGCGCTGGTCGTTATCGAAACGCCAGGCTTTTTCTGCCACCAATTGCAGGCCGAAGCGCTTGGCCGCGCGACGCAGGGCGGCGGCATAGGCTTGATCGTCCGCGGTCGGACCGACGATCAGCAGCGCCCGTTGCCATTTACGCAGCACCAGAAATTGCGCCAGCGCATCGGCCAGCATCGCGCGGCTTGGCAGGCTGTGCAGCACGTTCGGCAAGCAGTCGGTGCTGCGCAGGCTGTCATCGGGGCTGCCGGCATTGAACAGCAGGCTGTCGGGTAGCACGGCGCTGAGTCGGCGCAGGGTCTGCGCCGGTGCATTCACCACAAACAGGCGCAGGCCTTGTTCGTGTTGGGTTTTGGCCGCTTCGATCAACGCCTCCGGATTGTCGACGTTGGCGCTGACCAGGTTGTAGCTGTGATTGAGAAAACGCCCGGTACTGTTGCTGTCGGTGATCGCCAGTTCGGCGCCACGCAGGCCGGCATCGGTCGGTTCGGGAATAACGTTCGACAGCAACGGACCGGGGTCGGGGCGATAACCCAGGTAGCCGATCTGCACCTGCAACGGCGCATCTGCCGCCTGAACCTGGGTCGCCACCCCGGCGGCGCAGGCAATCGCCAGCAAGTAGATCAAGGCATAAGGGGCGAGCTGGCGCATAAAGGCACTCCATCACAGGTAGCGTCAGCATAGGAACCCTGGACGGGAGGGGGAAATATGCAGAAAGTACCGATGGGCCAGTACCAAGGTAGTAACTCACCCCGGGCGGCGCGGTTTTAGCATGGGCTACAACGGCCATCACTCAAGGGGGAGATTGACCATGCGAATTCTCAAAGCATTGCTCCTGCCGTTTTTGCTGATCCTGACCCTGATCGGCGTCGACAAGCTTCACGGCACGCGACCCGTATTGGTTGGGCCTGCGCCACAAGCCCTACTACCAAGGGAGTAGGCCGCGGCCACCAAAGCAGCATGGGGTTGGCGCAAAGCCGTTCCTAAGATGGGTGCCATAGCCTCTTCAAAGAGGTTTTGCGTGCAATCTTGAGGGCAGAACAATGACAACAAAACGCAACGCCTTGCTCGTTGCCGGACTGCTGGCCGGTTTTATCAGCGCAGGTTCCGTCTGGGCCCACGGCAACGTGGTACCCCAAGCCGTCGAAACCCAGGGACTGACCCCGATCAAGGATGCCGGTGTGCAGGTCGATGCCGATGGTTGGGCAGCGGCGAACCCGTACCGTTCCTCCCCAGAGCGCGATAAAGCCGTGCAAATCGGCTCTTCGGCCTACAACCAGAACTGCGCGGCCTGTCATGGCCTGGAAGCCAAGTCCGGCGGCATCGCCCCCGACTTGCGCATGCTCGACGTCGGCGAGGCCGGTGATGAATGGTTCGTCGAACGTGTGCGCCATGGCGCCGTGCGTGACGGCCGGGTGTACATGCCGAAAATGGCCGACTACCTGAGCCAGGAAGCCTTGTGGGCGGTGCGCACCTACCTGGACAGCGTGCACGTCGAGGAGTGACCCATGCGTTTGCTCGCGGTGTTGATCAGCGCTGTGTGGCTGTGTTGCCAGACAGCGCAGGCGCAGGTCCGAACCTATGACGAAATGATCGCCGCCGCCGAGCTGAAAGTCGCGGTGTACAAGGACTTCGCGCCCTACAGCTTTGAAGACGCTGGCGAGGCTCGCGGGGTCGATGTCGAACTTGCCCAGGCCTTGGCCAAGGCCATGGGAGTACGTCTGAAACTGATCTGGGCACCCGCCGGGGAAAAGCTCGACGACGACCTGCGCGATTACATCTGGCGGGCCAGTCAGTTGCACAATCAGCAACTGGCCGACCTGATGATGCGCGTGCCCTACGATCGCGATTACTCACAGAAACGCAATGAACTGGGTGAGCTGGAAAACGGCCATGTGGTGATGTTCGGGCCGTACCAGACCGAACAATGGCAAGTCGCTTACGACCGTCGTCGGCTGGACTCGGTGGCGAGTGTCGCGGTGTTCCAGCAACACCCGATCGGCGTCGAAGTCGACAGCGTGCCGTCGTTTTACCTGACCTCGGTGTTCAACGGCATGCTCGCCGCCAAGACCCGCCATTACCCGGGCGTGCCCCAGGCGTTTGCCGCGATGAAGGCCGGTGAAGTCGACGCGGTGATGGCCATGCGCGGCGAGATCGACTGGCAAGTCCATCAGGCCGCCGACCCGCAAGTGGCGCTGGCGGCAAACGCCTACCCGAACATGGGCAAGCAGCTCTGGGACATCGGCATGGCGGTGCATGAAAGCAATCGTCAACTGGCCTACGCCGTGGAAGAGGCGCTGGAAGCGTTGATTCGCGAGGGTTCGGTGAAAGCCATTTATGCCCGTTACGGCCTGCGGTATGACGTGCCCGAGATGTATCAATAGTGAACTGGCGAGCGAGTTGTCTGTTGGCCTGCTGGTTGCCCCTGGCCGCGTATGCGGTGGACGTCGAGCCGGGTAAAGGCCCGGTGCCGTCGGTGATGTGGGGGTTCTATCACAAGCAGATGCTGGGCGATGCACCGTTCGTGTTCGACGAGCGGGTCAAGTTGCTCGCGCCGCCGTTTGCCGAGGATGCCCGGCAAGTGCCGCTGGAAATCGACGCCCGGGCGTTCAAGGGTGAAGTGGTGCGAATCCTCGCCTGGGCCGAACTCAATCCGTTGCCGAAAATCGTCGATTTTGAACCCTTGACCGGTGTGCTGCCATGGCTGTCGATCCGTATCCGCGTTGAACAGGCCACGCCATTACGTGCGGCGGTGCTGACCCGCGATGGGCTGTGGCATGTCGGCTCGACCCTGATCGATGCGGCGGGCGGGGGTTGCACGGCGCCGAGTGTGGTGCGCACTCAGCCAGGTTGGGAAGAACACATTGGCGAGGTGCTAGGTGGCCGTTATCCCCGTGGTGAATTCAGCCGCGTGCGTTTGCAGGTGGCGCATCCGATGGACAACGGCATGGTCAGCGGCATCCCGGAATTCTTCATCAATCACGCCGAGCTGCGTGATCAAAACGATCAACTGCTGGCGCGACTGGAGTTGTTCCCGGCGGTCAGCGAAAACCCCAATTTGGCCTTCGATATCGAAGGAGCAGGGCAGACGCGCCTGGTGTTGCGCGACAACAGCGGCAATCAATTCGATGCGGCCATTCCCTGACCCAAGGAGCGAGTGATGCGCTGGATGCTGCTGTTGTTCATCAGTCTGAGCCTGCCGGCCCTGGCCGATCCCGATTACGCACTCAAGCCCCGGCAGATCGCCGAAGACACCTGGTTGCTGGAAGGCAGCACCAACAATTTCTCCAAGAGCAACGGCGGCAACATCGTCAACACCGCGTTCATCGTCACCGAACAGGGCGTGGTAGTAATCGACACCGGGCCGTCGAAACGCTATGGCGAAGCCCTGCGCAAAGCGATTGCGGCGACCACAGATAAACCAGTGATCCAGGTGCTGCTGACCCATCACCATCCTGATCATGTGCTGGGCAATCAGGCTTTCACCGACGTGCCGATCGGCGCCTTGGCCGGTACCACCGAGCTGTTGCGTCAACAGGGTGATGCCATGGCTGAAAACATGTATCGACTGGTGGGGGACTGGATGCGCGGCACCGAGGTGGTGTTGCCGACGCAGACACTGACGCCTGGCGTGCAACGTTTTGGGAATCACGATTTGCGCCTACTGAGTCTGGGTGGGCACACCGGCGCGGATCTGGCTATTCTCGACCAGAAAACCGGCGTGTTGTTTGCCGGGGACCTGGTGTTTTATCAACGTGCCCTGACTACGCCCAACAGCCCGGGGCTGTCGGTGTGGCTGGCGGACATCGCGACCCTGCAGGGTTTGCCGTGGACGCTGATCGTCCCCGGCCATGGGCCGGTGGCCACGGACACAAAACCGTTCGAGCAGATGCGTGATTACCTGACCTGGCTGGACCAGCTGATGCGCGATGGCGCGGCTAATGGCAGCGACATGGCCGAGATGATCCGCAGCCCCATTCCCGAGCGTTTCGTCGGGATCAACCTGAGCCGCTATGAGCTGATCCGCAGCGTCAGCCATTTGTACCCGCGTTACGAACGGGGGCAGATGAGGCGGGTGGATTCCGGCCAGCACTGATATTGCCTGACACACCGCCTTCGCGAGCAAGCCCGCTCCCACATTTGAGCGGTGTGAACGCAGATGTTGTGTCCACCGAAGATCCCCTGTGGGAGCGGGCTTGCTCGCGAAGAGGCATTCACATTCAGTATTGATGCTGCCTGACACACCGCCTTCGCGAGCAAGCCCGCTCCCGCACTTGAGCGGTGTGAACGCAGATGTTGTGTCCACCGAAGATCCCCTGTGGGAGCGGGCTTGCTCGCGAAGAGGCACTCACATTCAGTATTGATGCTGCCTGACACACTGCCTTCGCGAGCAAGCCCGCTCCCACAGGGGACTGGTGTCGATCACAAAACAGGTGTTCATCTCCTCCGACCCGGTACTAAGGAACTAGCAATCTCCGCACTGCGGGCAATTGTTGCAAGGGCGGCGGCGCCCAAGAATCTGCACCAGACCGGGAAAATTTCCCGGGTATAACAAAAACCGCAGAGGCAGCCGTCATGACCCAACCCGCACGTCGCCAACCCTTCGTTTTGAGCATGCTGCTCAGTGCCATGCTGTTGTCCGGCCAGGCATTGGCCGCAGTCTCCGATCAAGACATCCTCCAGGACCCGAAGAACCCGGAGCAGATCGTCACCAACGGCCTGGGCGTCCAGGGTCAGCGCTACAGCCCGCTGGACACCCTCAATGTCGACAACGTGAAGGATCTGCGCCCGGTCTGGGCCTTTTCGTTCGGCGGGGAAAAGCAGCGCGGTCAGCAGGCACAGCCGATGATCAAGGACGGCGTGATGTACATGACCGGCTCCTACTCGCGGGTGTTCGCGGTGGATGCGCGCACCGGCAGGAAGCTCTGGCAATACGACGCGCGCCTGCCCGATGACATCCGCCCGTGCTGCGACGTGATCAACCGTGGTGTCGCGCTGTATGGCGATCTGGTGATTTTCGGCACCCTCGACGCCAAGCTTGTGGCGCTGAACAAGGACACCGGCAAAGTCGTCTGGAGCAAGAAAGTTGCCGACCACAAGGAAGGCTATTCCATCAGCGCCGCGCCGTTGGTCATCAACGGCAAGTTGATCACCGGCGTGGCCGGTGGCGAGTTCGGGGTGGTGGGCAAGATCGAAGCCTACGACCCGAAAAACGGCAGCCTGCTGTGGAGCCGACCAACCGTTGAAGGCCACATGGGTTATGTCTACAAGGACGGCAAGGCAGTAGAAAACGGCATCTCCGGCGGCGAAGCGGGCAAGACCTGGCCGGGCGATCTGTGGAAAACCGGCGGTGCCGCGCCTTGGCTGGGCGGCTACTACGACCCGGAAACCAACCTGCTGCTGTTCGGCACCGGTAACCCGGCGCCGTGGAATTCGCACCTGCGCCCTGGCGACAACCTCTACTCGTCCTCGCGCCTGGCGCTGAACCCGGATGACGGCACGATCAAATGGCACTTCCAGAGCACGCCCCACGACGGTTGGGACTATGACGGCGTAAACGAACTGGTGTCATTCAACTACAACGAAGGCGGCAAAGAAATCAAAGCCGCAGCCACGGCGGACCGTAACGGTTTCTTCTACGTGCTGGATCGCACCAACGGCAAATTCATTCGCGGCTTCCCGTTCGTGGACAAAATCACCTGGGCCAGCGGCCTGGATAAAAGCGGTCGGCCGATCTACAACGAAGCCAGCCGTCCAGGTGCGCCGGGCTCCGAAGCCAAAGGCAGTTCGGTGTTCGTCGCGCCAGCGTTCCTCGGGGCGAAAAACTGGATGCCGATGGCCTACAACCGCGATACCGGCCTGTTCTATGTGCCGTCCAACGAGTGGGGCATGGACATCTGGAACGAAGGCATCGCCTACAAGAAAGGCGCGGCGTTCCTCGGCGCCGGTTTCACCATCAAACCGTTGAATGAAGACTACATCGGCGTGCTGCGCGCCATCGACCCGAAAACCGGCAAGGAAGTCTGGCGCCACAAGAACTTCGCACCACTGTGGGGCGGGGTGCTGACCACCAAGGGCAACCTGGTGTTCACCGGTACGCCGGAAGGTTTCCTGCAAGCATTCAATGCCAAGACTGGCGAGAAAGTCTGGGAATTCCAGACCGGTTCCGGCGTGCTCGGCTCGCCCATCACCTGGGAAATGGACGGCGAACAGTACGTCTCGGTGCTCTCCGGCTGGGGTGGCGCCGTACCGCTGTGGGGCGGCGAAGTGGCCAAGCGCGTCAAGGACTTCAACCAGGGCGGCATGCTCTGGACGTTCAAGCTGCCTAAAGATCTCGTTGCCAAACACTGATCAACCTGATTCCACCGCATAACCCTGTGGGAGCGGGCTTGCTCGCGAAGAGGGCCTTACATTCAGCATATGTATTGCCTGACACACCGCCTTCGCGAGCAAGCCCGCTCCCACATTTGATTTGCGCAAATCTACGACCAAATAACGAGAATCCCCCTGCCAACGGCGCATTCGTCTGGCAGGCGGGGCTCTCTACTATCGGTTCATCGCCTGTTGGCTCGACAGGCATCGACCCAGACAGAGGCCCACCATGATCTACGCACAACCCGGAACACCCGGCGCCGTCGTTTCCTTCAAACCGCGCTACGGCAATTTCATCGGCGGCGAGTTCGTTGCCCCAATCAACGGCGAGTACTTCACCAACACCTCACCGGTTACCGGTGAAGTGATCGCCGAGTTCCCGCGCTCCAGCGCCGCCGACATCGAAAAAGCCCTCGACGCCGCCCATGCCGCCGCCGATGCCTGGGGCAAAACCTCGGCGCAGGATCGCTCGCTGGTGCTGCTGAAAATCGCCGACCGCATTGAGCAGAACCTGGAAATCCTCGCCGTCACCGAAACCTGGGACAACGGCAAGGCCGTGCGCGAAACCCTCAACGCCGACGTGCCTTTGGCTGCCGACCACTTCCGTTATTTCGCCGGTTGCATCCGCGCTCAGGAAGGCGGCGCCGCCGAGATCAACGAACTGACCACCGCCTATCACTTCCACGAACCGCTGGGCGTGGTCGGGCAGATCATCCCGTGGAACTTCCCGCTGCTGATGGCCGCCTGGAAACTCGCCCCGGCCCTGGCTGCCGGCAACTGCATCGTGCTCAAACCCGCCGAACAAACGCCGCTGTCGATCATGGTGTTCGCCGAGCTGATCGCCGACTTGCTGCCGGCCGGCGTGCTGAACATCGTCCAGGGTTTCGGTCGCGAAGCTGGTGAGGCGCTGGCCACCAGCAAGCGCATCGCCAAAATCGCCTTCACCGGTTCCACCCCGGTGGGCGCGCACATCATGCATTGCGCCGCCGAGAACATTATTCCAAGCACCGTCGAGCTGGGCGGTAAATCGCCGAACATTTTCTTCGAAGACATCATGAACGCCGAGCCGCAGTTCATCGAGAAAGCCGCCGAAGGCCTGGTGCTCGCGTTCTTCAACCAGGGCGAAGTCTGCACCTGTCCGTCCCGGGCGCTGGTGCAGGAATCGATCTACGAGCCGTTCATGGCCGAGGTGATGAAGAAGATCGTCAAGATCAAGCGCGGCAATCCGCTGGACACCGAAACCATGGTCGGCGCCCAGGCATCCGAGCAGCAATACGACAAGATCCTCTCGTACCTGAAAATCGCTCAGGAGGAGGGCGCCGAACTGCTCACCGGCGGCGCGGCTGAGCGCCTTGAAGGCGATTTGTCGACCGGCTATTACATCCAGCCGACCCTGCTCAAGGGGCACAACAAAATGCGTGTGTTCCAGGAAGAAATCTTCGGCCCGGTGGTGGGTATCACCACCTTCAAGGACGAAGCCGAAGCCCTGGCGATTGCCAACGACAGCGAGTTCGGCCTCGGTGCTGGCCTGTGGACCCGCGACATCAACCGCGCCTACCGCATGGGCCGGGCGATCAAGGCCGGGCGCGTCTGGACCAACTGCTACCACCTGTACCCGGCCCATGCCGCGTTTGGTGGCTACAAGAAGTCCGGTGTCGGCCGTGAGAACCACAAGATGATGCTCGACCATTACCAACAGACCAAAAACCTGCTGGTGAGCTACGACATCAATCCGCTGGGGTTCTTCTAACCCGCAAGAACACCACAACCACAAAATGTGGGAGCGGGCTTGCTCGCGAAGGCGGCTTGATATTCAACAAATATGTTGACTGATAGTCCGCTTTCGCGAGCAAGCCCGCTTGTATGGTAGGACTTGAAGGGAGGAGGAGGGACAAAGCCCGATTCTGACTGTTGACGCAGTACAGATCCGTGGGAGATTTCGCCCCTCCTCCTTTCACCCAAGCGCCGATAAAGAATGCATCTGGCTAGGACCGACGATAGGAACAAGCCTGCGCCTCTGGGTGAGCCCTTCAAGTGCTCAAAACATATCCCGGAGGAAATCCAATGGCAATGCCGGTTTCTGTCACAAAGCCAATCGTAGGCGTGGATGTCGCCAAGAACGAACTGGTGATCTATCACGCCGAACTTGACCTGCTTGAAGAGATTCCCAACAACAAGGCTGCCATCAAGCAGTGGTTGAAAGCCTTGTCGGGGACAGTCGCGGTAGCCATTGAGTCGACCAATATCTATCACCTGGAGTTCGCCGATCTGGCCTATGAGGCTGGCTGCGTGATTTACATGGTGGGTGGCTATGAACTCAGCCATTACCGAAAAGGGGTGAATATCCGCGCCAAAACCGATGCGTTGGATGCCAGACTGCTCGCCCGCTATCTGAAGAACGAAGGTGATGATCTTCATCCTTGGACCCCGCCATCACCGCTGTACCGCCAGCTCTTGAGCCTTTTTCGTCGTCGCGCAGCCTTGGTTCAGGCGCGGGTCGGCCTGGTGCAAAGTTGGGCGAATGAACCGCTGCTGAAATCTGCTTTCGCCGCGCAAGTGAAAGCCATGCAGCAGCTTGAAACGCTGGTCGAAAAGACGATTAATGATCATCTGAAAGAAGCCGGTTTGCTCGGTCAGTTGAAGCGTTGCCTGAAAGTTGAAGGCATTGGATTTCTGACCGGAGCCCGCTTGCTCACGGCGTTTCAGCGGGGCGACTTCAGAAACGCAGATGCCTTTATTGCCTTTCTGGGAATGGATTTGCGGGTGGCGAAGTCAGGGCAAAAAGACGGGCGCCGGAGCTTGACCAAGCGAGGTGACCCGGAAGCTCGCCGGCTTCTGCACAATGCAGCTATGTCGGCCAGCCGTACGCCAGCCTGGAAAGGCTTTTATGAAGAGCAAAGAGCTCGAGGTTTCAGCACCACTCAGGCGCTGGTGATACTGGCTCGCAAGCTTGCTCGGATCGTATTCGCTCTACTGAAAGGACAGAGCGAATATCAACCCAAAGCTGGTTGAGGGCTTCCCTTCAACCATAGAATCTCCCACATTGGTCTTGTGTGTATTTGAAGATCTGCGCCACACCCCCTACCAACGCACCCCACAACCTCCTTCGAAAGTAGCATTCGGTCATCTCATCCCCCGTGCATTAATGGCTTTACCGGAATTGCCCGGAACAAGAAGAGGATTGACCCATGTGGAATAAACCCGCGTTTACCGATCTGCGCATTGGCTTCGAAGTGACGATGTATTTCGCCAACCGTTGATTGATTGCCCGGTCAGCCGTCGCGTTGGCCGGGCCTGCCTTCTGGAGCCATCCCATGCACATCCGCGTTCTCGGTTCCGCCGCTGGCGGCGGTTTTCCGCAATGGAACTGCAACTGCCGTCAATGCGCCGCCATGCGCAACGGCAACCTGCGCGCACAACGCCGCACGCAGTCGTCCATTGCCCTGAGCGACGACGGTGTGGAGTGGGTGCTCTGCAATGCATCACCGGATATTCGCGCGCAACTCGAAAGCTTCCCGGCGATGCAGCCAGCCCGACGCTTGCGTGACACGGCGATTGCCGGCGTCGTCCTGCTCGACAGTCAGATCGATCATTGCACCGGGCTGTTGAGCCTGCGCGAAGGCTGCCCGCATTCGGTCTGGTGCACCGAGCGGGTTCACGAAGACCTGAGCAGCGGCTTCCCCTTGTTCACCATGCTCAAACACTGGAACGGTGGCTTGCAGTGGCAACCCATCGAACTGGATCGCGAGCCATTCCGCATCGCTGCCTGCCCACACCTGCAATTTCGCGCGATTCCGTTGGTCAGCAATGCACCGCCGTACTCGCCCAATCGCGGCAATCCGCAGCCAGGCGACACCATCGGCCTGTTCATCGAAGACCTGCGCAGCGGTACATCGGTTTTCTATGCGCCGGGGCTGGGGCAGGTCGATGCCGAGGTGTTGAGCTGGATGCAACGCGCCGATTGCCTGCTGCTGGATGGCACGCTGTGGCGCGACGATGAAATGCGCGTGTGCGAAGTCGGCCAGAGCCTGGGCAGCGAAATGGGCCACCTGCCACAAAGCGGCTCCGGCGGCATGCTTGACGTGCTGGAGGGCTTCAATCGCCAGCGCAAGGTGCTGATCCACATCAACAACACCAACCCGATCCTCGATGAAGACTCGGCCGAGCGCGCATTGCTGGAACGGCGCGGGATTGAAGTGGCTTATGACGGCATGAGTATTGAGCTGTAGCGGATGGCCTCTTCGCGAGCAAGCCCGCTCCCACATTGGATTGTTGGTGTACACAAAATCTATGTTCACACCGAACAACTGTGGGAGCGGGCTTGCTCGCGAAGGGGCCAGACCAGACACCGCAAAATCCGGAGAACCGCAATGACTGACACTCCCATGACCCCCGCCGAATTCGAAGCAGCCCTGCGCGCCAAAGGCGCCTATTACCACATCCACCACCCGTTCCATCAAGCCATGTACGCCGGGCGCGCCACCCGCGAACAGATTCAGGGCTGGGTCGCCAATCGCTTCTATTACCAGGTGAACATCCCGCTCAAGGATGCCGCCATCCTCGCCAACTGCCCGGACCGCGACGTGCGCCGGGAATGGCTGCAACGGATTCTCGACCATGACGGCGTCCCCGGCAGTGAAGGCGGCATCGAAGCGTGGCTACGATTGGGCGAAGCAGTGGGGCTGGATCGCGAACAAATCCTCTCGCAAGAGCTAGTGCTGCCGGGCGTACGTTTTGCCGTGGACGCCTATGTCAATTTCGCCCATCGCGCTTGCTGGCAAGAAGCGGCCAGCAGTTCCCTGACCGAATTGTTCGCGCCACAAATCCACCAGTCTCGGCTCGACGCCTGGCCCACCCATTACCCATGGATAGACCCGGCCGGTTACGACTATTTCCGTACGCGTCTGAGCCAGGCCCGGCGCGATGTCGAGCATGGTTTGCGCATCACCCTGGCGCACTACGTCACGGTCGAAGGCCAGCAACGCATGCTGGAGATTCTGCAGTTCAAGCTCGATGTGCTGTGGAGCATGCTCGACGCGATGAGCATGGCCTACGAGCTGGATCGCCCGCCGTATCACACCGTCACCACCGAGCAGGTCTGGCACCGGGGGATCATCTTGTGAGCCTGATCGAACAGCAACCCGGCCCACCGCTGTGGTTGCTGGCGGAACTGACCTATCGCTGCCCGCTGCAATGCCCGTATTGCTCCAACCCGCTGGACTTCGCCCAACAGGGCGAGGAATTGAGCACAGAAGAGTGGATTCGGGTGTTCCGCGAGGCCCGGGAGATGGGCGCTGCGCAACTGGGTTTTTCCGGTGGCGAGCCGTTGGTGCGCCAGGACCTGGCCGAGCTGATCAAGGCCGCGCGGGACATCGGTTACTACACCAACCTGATCACCTCGGGTATCGGTCTGACCGAACAGAAGGTCCGCGACTTCAAGATCGCCGGGCTGGATCATATCCAGATCAGCTTTCAGGCCGCCGACGAAGAGGTGAACAATCTGCTCGCCGGTTCGCGCAAGGCCTTCGCCCAGAAACTGGCCATGGCTCGGGCGGTGAAGGCCCAGGGTTACCCGATGGTGCTGAATTTCGTCACCCATCGGCACAACATCGACCAGATCGCGCAGATCATCGAACTGTGCCTGGAGCTGGAGGCGGATTTCGTCGAGTTGGCGACGTGCCAGTTCTACGGTTGGGCTGAACTCAACCGCGTCGGCCTGTTGCCGACCCGAGAACAGTTGCAGCGCGCTGAGCGCATTACCAATGAATACCGCCAGCGGCTTGAGGCCGAGGGCCACCCGTGCAAGCTGATTTTCGTCACCCCGGATTACTACGAAGAGCGCCCAAAAACCTGCATGAATGGCTGGGCCAACCTGTTTCTCGACATCACTCCGGACGGCACGGCATTGCCTTGTCATAGCGCCCGCCAGTTGCCGGTGCAATTTCCCAATGTGCGCGAGCACAGCATCGCGCACATCTGGAACGACTCCTTCGGCTTCAACCGTTTTCGCGGCGATGACTGGATGAAAGAGCCGTGCCGTTCCTGCGATGAAAAGCACAAAGACCTCGGCGGCTGCCGTTGCCAGGCGTTCATGCTTACGGGTGACGCGAGCAACGCCGATCCGGTGTGCAGCAAGTCGCCGCACCACGACGTTATCCTCAAGGCCCGGGACGAAGCCGACGCGCCGGGGCAGGGCATGGAGCACCTGACCTTGCGCAACGAGAAAGCCTCGCGGCTGATTTATCGCGGATGAGTTGTGAACACAAATCCCTTGTGGGAGCGGGCTTGCTCGCGAAAGCGGTGTGTCAGTCAATAGATGTGTTGAATGTAATGCCGCTTTCGCGAGCAAGCCCGCTCCCACAGTTGATCTTCAGTGGATACAAAATTTGAGTACACCGCGGCTCGCTATCCATTGGTCTGATTGCATTCGCAGCCGGATGCTTTAGTGTGTTCTTTACCTTCAAAACAATAAAAAACAGGCTTTCCAATGAGCCAGAATCTCAGCCAGCTGCGTAAATTCGTTTCGCCTGAAATCATCTTCGGTGCCGGTTGTCGGCACAATGTCGGCAACTACGCCAAGACCTTCGGTGCCCGCAAGGTGCTGGTGGTCAGCGACCCCGGTGTGATTGCCGCCGGTTGGGTCGCCGATGTCGAGGCCAGCCTGCAAGCCCAGGGCATTGATTTCTTTTTGTATAGCGACGTTTCGCCCAACCCGCGGATCGAAGAGGTCATGCTCGGCGCCGAGCTGTACCGGGAGAATCACTGCGATGTGATCGTGGCGATCGGCGGCGGCAGCCCGATGGATTGCGGCAAGGGCATCGGCATCGTCGTCGCCCACGGGCGCAACATCCTCGAATTCGAGGGCGTGGACATGTTGCGCATGCCCAGCCCGCCGCTGATCCTGATCCCGACCACCGCCGGCACTTCGGCCGACGTGTCGCAGTTCGTGATCATCTCCAATCAGCAAGAACGCATGAAGTTCTCCATCGTCAGTAAGGCTGCGGTGCCGGATGTGTCGCTGATCGACCCGGAAACCACCCTGAGCATGGACCCGTTTCTGTCGGCCTGTACCGGCATCGACGCGTTGGTCCATGCCATCGAAGCCTTCGTCTCCACCGGTCACGGGCCGCTCACCGATCCTCATGCGCTGGAAGCGATGCGGCTGATCAACGGCAATCTGGTGCAAATGATCGCCAACCCGAGCGACATCGCCCTGCGGGAAAAAATCATGCTCGGCAGCATGCAGGCCGGGCTGGCGTTCTCTAACGCGATCCTTGGCGCGGTGCATGCCATGTCCCACAGCCTCGGCGGCTTTCTCGATCTGCCCCATGGGCTATGCAACGCGGTGCTGGTGGAACACGTGGTGGCGTTCAACTACAGCTCGGCGCCGGAGCGCTTCAAGGTGATTGCCGAGACCTTCGGTATTGATTGCCGTGGCCTCAATCACCGGCAGATTTGCGGGCGGCTGGTCGAACACCTGATCGCCCTCAAACACGCCATCGGCTTCCACGAAACCCTCGGCCTGCACGGGGTGAGTACCGCGGACATTCCGTTTCTGTCGCAACACGCCATGCACGACCCGTGCATCCTTACCAATCCGCGTGAATCCAGTCAGCGCGACGTCGAGGTCGTCTATGGCGAAGCCCTCTGACGAGCAACAACGGGCGCTGGCCGGGTTACTCGGCTTAGGCAACCACTCGGCGCGCAAGAGTCATTACCCGGAACTGGCCGCGCGCCTGGATGAACTGGAAACCGAACGCAACCGCTACAAATGGCTGTTCGAAAACGCGGTGCACGGGATCTTCCAGGCCAGCCTGCTGGAGGGCATGCGCGCCGCCAACCCGGCGCTGGCGCGGATGCTCGGTTATCAAAACCCGCAGGAGGTGCTGTTTTCCCTGACGGACCTGGCGGGCACGCTGTTTGTTGGTGGGGCGCAGGAGTTGGAAAGCATCGGCGAAATTCTCCAGCGCGAACGCAGCCTGCTGGGTTACGAAACTCAGCTGCGGCGCAAGGACGGCAGCGTTCTTGATGTATTGATGAACCTGCTGCTCAAACCAGATCAGGAAGGCTTGGTGGAGGGTTTTGTCGCCGATATCACCGAGCGAAAACTCGCTCAGCAGCGCCTGCAACAACTCAATGACGAACTGGAGCAGCGGGTCACCGCGCGCACCAACGAGTTACTGGACGCCAACCGCAACCTGCAACAGCAGATCACCCAGCGCAAACAGATCGCAGAAGCCTTGCGCGATGCCCGTGATGCCGCTGAAGCCGCCAATCGCAGCAAGGACAAATACCTCGCCGCCGCCAGTCACGACTTGCTGCAACCGCTCAATGCCGCGCGTTTGCTGATCTCGACCTTGCGCGAACGCAAACTGCCCGACGTCGAGCAGGTGCTGGTGGAGCGCACGCATCAGGCGCTGGAAGGGGCTGAAGACTTGCTCACCGATCTGCTGGATATTTCCCGGCTCGATCAGGCCGCGGTGAAGCCGGACATTGCCCTGTACCGCCTCGACGAATTATTCGCGCCACTGGTCTCGGAGTTTCAGTCGGTGGCCGCGGCAGCCGGGTTGAACCTGCGGGTGCACATGGGCGATTACGCCATTCATACTGACTTGCGCCTGATGACGCGGATTTTGCGCAACTTCCTCAGCAATGCCTGCCGCTACACCGACGAGGGCTGCATTCTGCTGGGGGCAAGACGCCGGGGCGATGCGCTGCGTATCGAAGTCTGGGACACCGGGCGCGGGATTGCGGCGGATCGTCTTGACTCGATCTTCCTCGAGTTCAACCAACTGGACGTCGGGCGCGCCGCCGATCGCAAGGGTGTAGGCCTGGGACTGGCGATTGTTGAACGCATCGCCAAGATCCTCGATTACAGAATTCAAGTGCATTCACGGCCGGGGCGCGGTTCGGTGTTCAGCATCGAAGTGCCGATTTCCCATGAGATTCCACTGCCGATCAGTCAGGTCGCACCGCAGCCGAGTACCGGCAACCCGTTGCCGGGACGGCGTCTGTTGGTGCTGGACAATGAAGTCAGCATCCTTGAAAGCATGAGTGCGCTGCTCGGGCAGTGGGGCTGCGAGGTGGTCACCGCCACCGACGAGGCCACCGCGCTGGTGGCTTTGCAGGGACAGGCGCCGGAACTGATTCTGGCGGACTATCACCTCGATCACGGGGTGGTGGGTTGTGAGGTGGTCCGGCATTTGCGCGAACACTTTAGCCAGGCGATTCCGGCGGTGATCATCACCGCCGACCGCACCGACCAGTGCCGGCGTTCATTGCAGCGCCTCGACGCGCCGCTGCTGAACAAACCCGTGAAGCCCGGCAAGTTGCGCGCGGTGCTGACTCAGCTGTTGGCGTAGCGATAGCGCAGGCTGAAACCGAGTTCGGCAGATTGGCCTTGCTCCAGCAAACGCAACCCTGGCCGACCCGGCAAGTGATGGGCATTGACCGGGTGGCTCACCGGCTCGATACAGAAAAATTCCAGACCCACGGGGCAGTAGAGCAAGTAGTAGTCGCTGCCGGTGGCCTGGCATTCCAGTTCATAACCTAAGTCGGGTTGCTGGATCAGGCAGTGGCCGTCCCATTCGCAAAAGCCGTTGTCCACCAGCGTTTCGGGTAATGCCCGGGGCTGGCTGAAGCCCCAATCCTTGGGTATCGAAGTGAGTTGTGTTGGCAGTTTTGCGCTGTCGCACAACCAGACCTGTCGCGCCTGCGCTTGCAACCGAGTGCCTGCAGTGCGCGGGAAATAAGGGTGTAAACCGACCCCATGCCAGGCGGCGTGTTCGGCCAGATGGGTGACCTGCAAATCGATGCTCAGCTTGCCCTCGCTCAGACGGAAACGTTGCCTTGCGCGATAAGCGAAGGGCGTGGAGCTGTCGAGTTGCAGGACGATTTCATCGCGGGTGTGCGAGACGATCTGCCACGGCTGTTGCCAGGCACTGCCATGAATCGGCAGCGGGTCGGTGAGACTGTTGGGCGCCAGCGCGAGCCAGCCATCGGGGCAGTCGAAACCACCCTCCGAGATGCGGTTCGACCATGGCGCCAGGGGATAGCAGGCGAGTTTGCCGGGCAGGCCGGTGTTCAAGGCGTGTTGGTCACTGTGGCGCAACAGCGGTTGGCCGGTGCTGCGTACCGTCCAGTTGACGATGCTCGCACCGAGTTCGGGGGCGAGGGTGAGGCGGGTGAGTTCGTCTTCGAGTTCCAGGAGTGTTGGCGTCATGGCGATCTTCATTGGCTCAATGAGAGGCTTCTGTGGCGAGGGGGCTTGCCCCCGTTGGGTCGCGCAGCGGCCCCAATAATCTTTCAGGCATACCGAGTTGTCTGGATTGCGACTGCTTCGCAGCCGAACGGGGCGATGCGACGTTCCGACAAGCCCCCTCGCCACAAAAAGCCCGTGCCCGCAGGAATATTCCATTGAGCACGGTGCATTCTTGGTTTTTTACAACACCAAATGCGGCAACCACAGCGAAATGGCGGGAATGTAAGTCACGGCCATCAGCACCAGGAACAGCACGCCATAGAACGGCAGCAGCGCTTTCACGGTGCTTTCGATGCTGACCTTGCCCACCGCCGAGCCGACAAACAGCACCGCGCCTACCGGCGGTGTGATCAATCCGATCCCCAGGTTCACCAGCATGATCATGCCGAACTGCACCGGGTCCACGCCAATGCCCAGAATCACCGGCATCAGAATCGGCGTGAGGATCAGGATCAGCGGCGCCATGTCCATCACCGTGCCGAGCAACAGCAGCATTACGTTGATGCACATCAGGATCACGTAACGGTTATCCGACAGGGTCAGGAACATCGTGGTGATCTTCGCCGGAATCTGCATCAGCGTCATGATGTAGCCGAAGCTGGCGGCGAAGCCGATCAGGATCATCACGATCGAAATGGTGCGCACCGTGCGGTGCATCAACTTGGGCAGCTCACTCCATTTGTAGTCGCGGTAGATGAACATGGTGACGAAGAACGACCACAGCACCGCGATCGCCGCCGATTCGGTGGCGGTGAAGATGCCCGAGAGAATGCCGCCGAGAATGATGACCATCGCCATCATGCCCCACATCGCTTCACCGCAGATTTTCAGCGCCTGCTTGAGGGGAATGACTTCGCCCTTGGGGTAATTGCGCTTTCTGGCGAAGATCAGGCACAGCACCATCAGGCACGCGCTCATCAGCAGGCCCGGCACTACGCCGGCCATGAACAGCGAAGCAATCGAAACGGTACCGCCAGCGGCCAGCGAGTACAGCACTGAGTTATGGCTGGGCGGCGTCAGCAGGGCTTGCACCGAACCGCTGACCGTCACCGCGGTGGAGAAATCCCGCGGGTAGCCGCGACGCTCCATTTCCGGAATCAGCACCGAACCGACCGACGCCGTGTCCGCCACCGAAGAGCCGGAAATCGCGCCGAAGAAGGTCGAGGCCATGATGTTCACCAGCGACAGCCCGCCGCGCACGAACCCCACCAGCACCCCGGCAAACGCCACCAGTCGCCGGGACATGCCGCCTTCGGCCATGATCGCCCCGGCGAGCACGAAGAACGGAATCGCCAGTAACGAGAATTTGTTCACGCCACCGGCGACCTGAATCATCAGCGCCTGGAACGGGATGTCGATCCACCACGCACCGATCAGGGCAGAAAGCCCCAGGGCGTAGGCGACCGGCATGCCGATCAGGATCAAAGCGATAAAACTGCCGAGCAGAATCAGAGCGTCCATTTATGCGGCACCTTCGCTTTCTTCAACCAGGTCGAAACGCACGACCCGACGGTTGCTCTGGTCACCGAGCAAGAGTTTTTCCAGCACGAAAATCAGCGTCAGCACACCGCCCACGGGGATCGGCATATAGGTGATGCCCACGCGCAGAGTGGGCAGAGCGCTCATGAACTGGTTCCAGGTGGACAGACAGAGTTTGGTGCCCCAGATGGCCATGAACAGGCAAATGGTCGCCATCAGCAGCTGCGAAACGATGCTCATGGTCTTGCGCAGTTCGGGGGGCATGCGGTCGGTGAGCATGGCCACGGCCATGTGCGCACCGGCGCGATAACTGGCGGCGGCGCCGATGAAGGTGAAGACCATCATCAACAAAATCGCGGTGGGCTCCGGCCAACTGGAACCGGTGCCGAGGACGTAACGGGCGAAGACGCCCCAGGGAATGATCAGGGAAATAGTCAGGACCGACAGGCCGGCGACCCAGATGCAGGTCATGTAAATCCTGTCGTTGATGCGCAGCAGCAGATTCTTCATCGGGTTTCACCGTAACCGGGCGCCGCTGACGATCCACTCGTCAACGGTGCCGGGCCTTTCATGAATGCAGGGAGGGTTACTGAACGGCTTCGATGCGCTTGATCAGGTCGGCGTAAGGCGCGCCGTATTTTTCCCGGACCGAAGCCGTGGCTTCATAGAAAGGTTTTTTGTCGACGGTGATGAACTCGACGCCGGCAGCCTTGAGTTTTTCTTCACTGCTGGCCGACTTCGCATCCCACAGCGTGCGCTCCTGGGCCTGTGCGGCTTTGGCGGCTTTTTTTACCAGCACTTGCTGGTCGGGGCTGAGTTTTTCCCAAGTGATTTTCGACATCACGATTGGCTCGGGCAGGATCAGGTGCCCGGTCAGGCTGTAGAACTTGGCGTTCTGGTAGTGGTTGTGTTCGAGCAGGGTTGGCGGGTTGTTTTCCGCGCCGTCGATCACCCCGGTCTGCAACGCACTGAAGATCTCGCCGGTGTCCATGGCAATGCCGTTGCCACCCATGGCGTTGATGGTGTCGATGAACATCGGGTTGCCTTGCACGCGGATCTTCATGCCTTTGAGGTCGGCGAGGCTGCGTACCGGTTTTTTGGTGTAGATATTGCGCGTGCCGCCGTCCATCCAGGCCAGGGCGACCAGATTGAATTCGGAGTTGGTGATCTTGTCGAGGATCTCATCGCCGACTTCACCGTCGATGACTTTGCGCATGTGCGCCTGGTCGCGGAACACGAATGGCATGTTGAACACGTTCACGTCCGGTACCACCGGCCCGACGATGCCGAGGCTGACCCGAGCCATCTGAATAGCGCCGACCTGGGCCTGTTCGATGACTTCTTTTTCCGAACCGAGCACACCGCCGGCAAACATCTTGAAAGTCAGCTTGCCGTTGCTGTCGGTCACCAGGGTTTTACCCAGTTGTTCCTCGGCGACCACGGTCGGGTAACCGGCGGGGTGGATGTCGGCGAATTTGATTTCCAGCGCCTGGGCGGCGCTGCTGAGGGTGAAGGTGAGTGCTGCAGTGATGGGAAGTGCGGCGGCGAGCAAGGTGCGTTTGAAGTCCATGGGTTGTGTCTCCAGTCTTGTTGTTTTTTTTATTCAAGGCACAGCGATGCAGCAGAGGGGTTAAAGCAATTCGTTGAACACCGGTTCCGGCAAGCCTTTGACGCCGGGGTTGAGGGCGAACACGCCGCCGGCCAGCGACTGTTCGTCATGGTCATCAGCGGGGCGGATCGAGGTCACAAACAACGTGTCGAGCTGGCTGCCACCGAAGGCGCACATGGTCGGTTTCTTCACCGGCACGGGGAGCGAACGATCCAGTCGGCCATCGGGGGTGAAACGGTGAATCAACCCGGCGTCGTTGGCGCAGATCCAATAACAACCTTCGGCATCCACTGCCGCGCCATCGGGGCGGCCAAGGAAGTGATGCATGTCGACGAACAGTCGACGGTTGGATGGCGTGCCGCTGTCGATGTCGTAATCGAAGGCCCAGATCTGCTGCACGTTCGGGTGCGAATCCGAGAGGTACATCGTCTTGCCGTCCGGGCTGAAGCCCAGGCCGTTGGGCACGATGAAACCGCTGAGCCGGGCGTCGAGCGGCCCGGGTTGTCCGGCGCTGTAGCGATAGAGCGTGCCGTCGGCGGCGTTGGCGCCCATGTTCAGCACCATGCTGCCGGCCCAGAAACGGCCCTGACGATCACAGCGGCCATCGTTCAGGCGCATGTCGGGACGGGCGTGATCGACGTGGGCCAGCAGTTCGCTGTCGAGGCTGCCATCGTTGTGCGGGTGCAGGTGAAAGAATCCGCTTTCCATGCCGGCGACCCAGCCACCCGCGCTGTGACGAGCGATGCAGGCGAGCATTTGCGGGGCTTTCCAGGCGTGAACGTGCCCGCTGTCGGCATTCCAACGCTGTAATCCACCGGTCGGAATATCGACCCAGTACAGGGCGTTTTCCTCGGGGACCCACACCGGGCTTTCACCGACCGCATTGCGGGCATCGACAATCAATTCGACTTGCATGGCAACGCATTCCCTTGGCTTTGTTATGTGGGGATTGGCGAGGGCTCAGTCGCCGAACGGCCCGGCCGCGACAAAGGCACCACCCTGATAAATCCGGGCCGGATCATCTTCGGCGGGCATTGGTTGGGCTTCGACTTTTTCGCGGAAGACCTCGGACGTGTCCTGTGGCGCATAACCCAGGTGCGCCGCGAATCGGTTGTCCCACCAGATGCTCTTGTTGTCGGACATGCCGTACACCACGGTGTGGCCGACATTCGGGGTGTACAACGCGCGTTCGAGCAGTTGGGTCATGTCGTCGAAGCTCAGCCAGGTGCTCATCATTCGGCGGTTCTGTGGTTCCGGGAACGAGGAGCCAATGCGGATGCTGACGGTTTCGATGCCATAGCGATCGAAGTAGAAACTGGCCATGTCTTCGCCGTAGGACTTGGACAAGCCGTAATAGCTGTCCGGGCGGCGAGGGGAGTGGGCGTCGAGGGTTTCGTCCTGCTTGTAAAAGCCGATGACGTGGTTGGAACTGGCGAAAATTACCCGTTTCACGCCATGGCGACGGGCCGCTTCGTAGATATGAAATACGCCGCAGATGTTGGCGCCGAGAATCTCTTCGAACGGACGCTCCACCGACACGCCGCCGAAATGCAGGATTGCATCCACGCCTTCGACCAGTTGATGTACTGCTTGCTTGTCGGAGAGGTCGCACGGCACGACTTCTTCGCGATCATCAATGGGCGGTGCCATGTCGGCGATGTCCGACAGACGGAGTACGTTGGCGTAAGGTCGCAGGCGTTCGCGCAGGACTTTACCGAGGCCACCGGCGGCGCCGGTCAGGAGCAGGCGATTGAATGGGGATGTGGTCGTCATGTAAATCCCTGAACAGAAAATTGTAGTTATTGGGTTTGTTGTAGGTTGTCGTATGACTTGGTCGAAGTATTGTTAGGCTTTCTGGTGCTTGTCAACGCGACTTTGGTTGAAATTGACGGAGGGTCATGTTCATCCCCCGTGAGTGCGCTGAACCTGTGGGAGCGGGCTTGCTCGCGAAGGCGGTGTGCCAGGCGATATCAATAATGACTGTGCCGCCGTCTTCGCGAGCAAGCCCGCTCCCACATGGGATTTATGCCAACCTGAAAAGGTGTCCTGCCTTACAACAACGAAATCGGGTAACTGATAAAGATCCTGTTCTCATCAAATTCGTTGGTGCTGAAATCGCGGCGGATGGTCGCATTGCGCCATTTGACGTTGAGGCTCTTCAGCGCGCCGCTTTGCACGGTGTAGGCCAGTTCCGATTCGCGGCCCCATTCCTTGCCGTCGGTGATCGCTCCGGTGTGCACGTTATCGCCGCTGATGTAGCGGTTCATCAGCGTCAGGCCGGGGATGCCGAGGGCGACGAAGTTGTAGTCGTGACGCACCTGCCAGGAGCGTTCCTTGGCGTTGTCATAACTGGCGTTGTAACTGTCGTTGGCCAGCGTGCCGCCGCTGGTGCCGTTGACACGCATCCAGGCGTTGTCGCCGCTGAGTTTTTGCAGGCCGACATAGAAGGTGTTGCCGCCGTATTTGGCCGAGAGCAGGGCAAACGCGGTTTTGTTGTCGAGGTCGCCGGCCAGCGCGCTGCCGTCTTCCTTGCCGATGAAGTAACCGAGGTTGGCCCCCAGGGTCCAGTCGCCCATGGGCTGGCTGTGGCTCAGGTTGAAATACTGCTGCTGATAAATGTCGCTGAGTTCCGCGTACCAGACGCCGACCTGAGTGCGCTTTTCATTGAACGCATACTCGCCGCCGCCGAAATTGAAGCGGTCGGAGGTAAACGCGCCTCTGCCGTTCATCGACATGTCTTCCATGCTCGCATCATTGCGCGGGCTGTTGCCGCGGAACTGGCCGCCGTAGAGCGTCAGGCCGCTGAGCTCGGTGGAGGTGACCTGGCCGCCGCGGAAGGTTTGCGGCAGCGAGCGACCATCATCGGAGCGCAGGATCGGCAGCACTGGCATCCATTCGCCGACCTTCAATTCGGTTTTCGAGACCTTGGCTTTCAGAGCCACACCCAGACGACCGAAATTGTCCGCGGGGCGACCGTCATCATGGATCGGCAGCAACTGCGTGCCGCCCGTGCCCTTACCGCCGTCGAGCTTCTGCGAGTACATACCGAGCACATCCACGCCGAAACCGATGGGGCCTTGGGTGAACCCGGATTTAGCGTCGAGGATGAAGTTTTGCGTCCACTCTTCAGCCTTGCCCTGGGCATTGTTCGGGTTGGTGAAGTTGCGATTGATGTAGGCGTTACGCAGGTTCAGCGTGGCCTTGGCGTCATCGACGAAACCTTCGGCCTGGCTGGTCATGGGCAGGGCGAGAAACAGGCTGCTGCAACCGATCAGGCTGAGGGGATGGCGACGGGCGAAGGTGGGGCGAGGGGTGCTGATGAAGGAATTGCGGGCGAGTCTGCTCACAGTAACGCTCCCTGGTTTTTTGTTATTTTTATTTTTTGTTATACGTCGTCGTACAACATTGGCGGCGATTATTTGCGAGCTTTTCGAGGATTGTCAATCACAAGTTGTACGATCACATCGCCCCCCTTGTGGGAGCGGGCTTGCTCGCGAAGACGGACTGTCAGCCGACTGTTGAATGTCAGACCGCTTTCGCGAGCAAGCCCGCTCCCACAAGGGGATTGATTGCAGCCACAGACTGAACTTTTTCCGGTTTTTTGCGGCAAACTGACAACCTTCCCGAAACAAGGCCATTGAATGGATCACTACACCCCGCGCGACTGGCAGCCTCACGAACGGCCCAGCCTGCCCGGTTCGCCTTCAACGCCGTTGCACTCCAACACCAAGCGGCTGGCCTACGCGCTGGTGGGTTTGCTGGTGGCATTGACCGGCGGCCTCGGCAACTCGCTAGTGATCGCCAACCTGCCTTACCTGCAAGGCGCGTTAGGGGCGACCACCGCCGAGATGGCCTGGTTGCCGGCGGCCTATGTGATGACCAACGTGTCGATGAACCTGCTGCTGGTGAAGTTTCGCCAGCAGTTCGGCCTGCGGGCGTTCACCGAAGTGTTCCTGATGCTCTATGCCCTGGTGACCTTCGGCCATTTGTTCGTCAACGACCTGAATTCGGCGATTGCCGTGCGCGCGGCCCACGGCATGGTCGGCGCGGCGCTGACTTCGCTGGGCCTGTATTACATGATCCAGGCCTTCCCGGCGAAGTGGCGGATGAAGGCGCTGGTATTGGGCCTCGGCACCTCGCAACTGGCGTTGCCCCTGGCACGATTGTTCTCCGAAGACCTGCTGCAAATCGCCGAGTGGCGCGGCTTGTATCTGTTCGAATTGGGTATGGCGCTGTTGTCCCTGGGCTGCGTATTTCTGCTGAAACTGCCGCCGGGTGATCGCTTCAAGACCTTCGAAAAACTCGACTTCCTGACCTTTGCCATCCTCGCCAGCGGCGTGGCCTTGCTATGTGCGGTGCTGTCCCTGGGGCGGATCGACTGGTGGCTCGAAGCGCAGTGGATCGGCGTGGCCTCGGCGGCCTCGATCGTATTGATCCTCACGGGCCTGGCCATCGAGCACAACCGCAGCAACCCGATGCTGATGACCCGCTGGCTCGGCAGCGGAGCGATGATTCGCCTGGCCCTGGCGGTGATCCTGATTCGCATGGTGACATCGGAGCAGTCCACCGGCGCGGTGGGGTTCATGCAGACGCTGAACATGAGCAGTCAGCAATTGCACAGTCTGTATGTGGTGATGTTGATCGGCAGCATTGCCGGTCTGGCCACCAGCGCCCTGACCATCGATCCCAAACACCTGATCATGCCGCTGAACATCTCTCTCGCGCTGATGGCGGTCGGTTCGGTGATGGACAGTTATTCGAACAACCTGACCCGCCCGGAAAACCTGTACTTCAGTCAGTTTTTGCTGGCCTTCGGCGGGACGTTTTTCCTCGGGCCGACCATGGTCTTCGGCATGCGCAACGTGCTGACCAGCCCGCGCAATCTGGTGAGTTTCTCAGTACTGTTCGGTATCTGCCAGAACCTCGGCGGCTTGATCGGCGCGGCGTTGCTGGGAACGTTCCAGATCGTGCGCGAGAAGTTTCACTCCAGCCACATCGTCGAGCAGCTGACCCTGCTCGATCCGCGAGTGGCGGCGCGGGTACAGAGCGGTGGCAACGCGGTCGGCTCGGTGATCGCCGACCCGAGCCTGCGCAACCTGCAGGGCATTCGCAGCCTGGCCGCGGCGGTCACCCGCGAGGCCAATGTTCTAGCCTATAACGATGTGTTCATGCTGATTGCCGTGATCGCAGTGCTGACCATGATCTGGATTTCCATTCGCGCCCTGTGGCTGATGAGCACTACCGTCACCCCGGCGCCTGCCACTCCAACCGTACAAACCAGCGGTGCCACTTCTTCATGACCGAACCGACCACCAACGCCATTGCCGCCACCCCCGAAGGCGTAACGCCGCCATCCTCGCCGGGCACCGAACCGCGTTCGCTGCGGGTGCGGATCATCTCGTCCCTGGGCTTTGCGGCGATTGCCATCGTCGGTGTGCTGATCGTGTTGTACGCCTGGCAACTGCCGCCGTTCAGCAGCGCGGTCGAGACCACGGAAAACGCTCTGGTGCGGGGTCAGGTAACGATCATCGGCCCGCAGCTCAGCGGTTATGTTTACGAAGTGTCGGTGCAGGACTTTCAGTTTGTGAAGGCCGGGGATTTGCTGGTACGCCTTGACGACCGCATTTATAAGCAGCGCCTGGATCAATCCCTGGCGCAACTGGCAGTGGAGAAAGCCGCGTTGGCCAACGTGGTGCAGCAACGCAACAGCGCCGAAGCGACCATCAAGTTGCGTCAGGCCGCAGTCGCCGACGCCCAGGCGCAGTTGCGCAAAAGTGAAGCGGATTTGCGCCGTAACAAGGAGCTGATCAGCGATGGCTCGGTGTCGAAACGCGAACTGGACGTGACCCTGGCCGCCAATGCGCAGACCAGTGCCGCAGTGGCGCAGGCTCAGGCCAATCTGGAAATCTCCCGGCAGGATCTGCAAACGGTGATCGTCAATCGCGGCTCCCTGGAAGCCGCGGTGGCCAACGCCGAAGCGGCGGTACAACTGGCACGGATCGACCTGTCGAACACTCGCGTAGTGGCGCCGCGCGATGGGCAACTCGGGCAGATCGGCGTGCGCCTTGGCGCCTACGTGAACTCCGGCGCGCAGCTGATGGCGTTGGTGCCGAACCAGTTGTGGGTGATCGCCAACATGAAGGAAACCCAGATGGACAACGTGCGGGTCGGCCAGCCGGTGAGCTTCACGGTCGATGCGCTGAGCCATCGTCAATTCCACGGACGGGTACAGCGGATTTCGCCGGCCACAGGTTCCGAGTTCAGCCTGTTGCAGGCCGACAACGCCACCGGCAACTTCGTCAAGATCGCCCAGCGGGTACCGGTGCGGATCACCGTCGATGCCGATCAGGAACAGAGCGAGCGGTTGCGACCGGGGATGTCAGTGGTGGTGAGTATTGATACCGCCGCGGAAGGGGATCCCAATAATCCATGACCACCGCAAAACCCTGTGGGAGCGGGCTTGCTCGCGAAGACGGACTTTCAGCCGACATCAATGCTGAATGTCAGACCGCTTTCGCGAGCAAGTCCGCTCCCACATTGGAGATGTGTTCAGGCGGTAATCATCGGCGGCATGGTGCCCAGTAGCGAAACCGCTGCCACCGCGCCAATTCCCAGCAACCACTCCAGCATGACGCTGGTACGCAACTGTCCCAGGTGCTGCTGGCAATCCTTGATCCGCAGCCAATTGAACAGCGCCAACCCCAGCATCCCGATCACCAGCACAACCTTGATCAACAGGATCAGCGCAAACCCGGATAGCAACGGCGTCGGCCAGAACACGCCGGTCAATACCCGCACGTTGATCAGCCCGGTCATCACCAGTCCCGCCACCAAGGCGTAACCGATCCCGCTGAAGCGTTGCAATATCGCGCTCAAGGGATGATCGGCCGGTTGGCGCAAAATCATCACCAGCAACATCAACCCACCAAGCCAAGCGCCGACGCAGGCCAGATGAATGATCTGGTTGAGGATCAGCAACTGGCCTTGCAGACCATCGAGCATGGCGCCATGCCCGACCGGGGCCAGCGTCGCCAGCAGCAGGCTGGAAAGGCTGATGCGCCAAAGCGTACTGGAACGCCAGGGCGTCAGCAGCAGGGCCATGAGCAACAGATTGAGCAGCAGATGCCAGCGCCAGACCTGACCGAAAAAGGTATTGCGCAGCACCAGGCCTAGCGTCGCCGGATCGAATGCCGCATCCGCGGAGCCGGCCATGCTGGCGGTGATCAGCAGCAACCAGCCTATGCCACTGATTAACGCCACAGCGGTAAGCCAGCGGGTCACTCGCGCCAGAGACGGATCCAGCCACGCGGTTTCACGGCCCAACAGCAGAGGCCTGAACACCCAGGCTCCGAACAGCATCAGCACCACGGTGAAATGCAGAAAGCGGCACAGCACCAGCGCATCGGTCATGAATTACTGACCGACCTTGAAGCGATAGGCACCTTCGCTTTTATGGGTGTCGACCGACACGGCGTGCCATTCGACTTTGTAATCGCCAGCGGCCAACGGCGCGGCGGGGGTGACGATCAGGGTTTTCTTGTCGCTGCCTTCGGTGGCGAGGTTTTTTACCGGAACGTCGGCGCCGTTCTTGCTGATCGTCACTTTGGTGAATGTCGCTTCAACCCCTTCGGAAAACTTCAGGCGCAGTTCCGCAGGTGCGCTCACGGTGCTGTCGGCCGCCGGGGTCTGGCTTTTCAGGTGCGCGTGGGCAAACACCGAGGAGGCGGCGAGCAGCGAGCTGAGGAGGGCGGTGGTGGTCAGGGCGTTCTTGAGCAGCATCGTGAAGACCTCGGAGGCAGGTTCAAAGAGGCGGCCAGTTTACCTGCCTCAAGACCACCGTACGAAGTTTCGTTTTCCCCTGTCGCCCCGATCCAGAGCGGATGCTAGTCTTGACCAACGCTGTTGTCAGGGAGCCCTCATGGGCAATCACAAGATCGAGATTCGTCGCAGTAACGTCGAAAAAATTCTGCTGGGGGCCGAAAAAGTCTTCGCCGAAAAAGGTTTCGGCAGCACCGCCATGGCCGACATCGCCGCCGAAGTGCAACTGCCGCGCTCCAACCTGCATTACTACTTCAGTACCAAGAGTGAACTGTACAGCGCGGTGCTGCTGGGTTTGCTGGAGGTCTGGAAGCAGGATGCCCTGTGCTTCGAGATGTTCGACGACCCGCGAGTGGTGCTCAGCAGCTACATCCGCGCCAAGATGAACCATTCCCGCAGCCGGCCGTACGGTTCGAAAGTCTGGGCCAACGAAATCATCCACGGCGCGCCGACACTGGGTGAGAAACTGGACGCCAGCCTGTACGACTGGGCCAAGATGAAAGAAGCGAAAATTCGCCAGTGGGTGGAGGACAAACGCATCCTGCCGGTGGAGCCTTCCAGCCTGCTGTACATGATCTGGGCCTCGACCCAGCACTACGCCGACTTTGATCACCAGGTGAATATTCTTAACGATCACCAGCCACTGTCGGACATGCAGTTCGAGCGGGCGGTGCAGACGGTGACCAGTGTGATATTGCGTGGGATTGGGTTGGAGCCTTGAGGTTGGGGGCGCTGCAGCTGGCCTCTTCGCGAGCAAGCCCGCTCCCACATTAGATCTTTAGCGAACACAGTATTTGTGCACGAAGGTGATCCACTGTGGGAGCGGGCTTGCCCGCGAAGGCGTCAGTTCAGGCGCCGCTGAGTTCAGACCGCGACATGGTACGGATTCCTCGGATCATGATTCCAATCCAGAAACGGCTTGCCGGTATCCATCGGCACCATCTCGATGCAATCCTGCACCGGGCACGTGATCTGGCACAGATTGCACCCCACGCACTCATCATCGATCACTTCATATTTATGCGTCCCGTCCGCCTGCTTAAGGCTCGCAATCGCCTGGTGCGAGGTGTCTTCGCAAGCGATGTGGCAGCGACCGCAACCGATGCATGCCTCCTGATCAATCTTCGCAATCACCTGATAGTTGATGTCCAGGTACTTCCAGTCCGTGGTATTGCCCACCGCACGCCCGGAAAATTCCGAGACGCTGGCGTAGCCCTGACTGTCCATCCAGCGTGACAAACCGTCCTTCATCTCCTCGACAATCCGGAAACCATGCAGCATCGCCGCCGTGCACACCTGCACCGCGCCGCTGCCCAGCGCGATGAACTCTGCTGCGTCGCGCCAACTGCCAATCCCGCCAATGCCGCAGATCGGCAAGCTTTGGGTCTGCGGATCGCGGGCGATCTCGGCGACCATGTTCAGCGCAATCGGCTTCACCGCCGAACCGCAATAACCACCATGGGTGCTTTGGCTGCCGACGGCGGGATTGGCGACCATGCGCTCCAGGTTGACGCTGGTGATCGAGTTGATGGTGTTGATCAACGACACTGCATCAGCCCCGCCTCGGTAAGCGGCACGGGCGGCGACGCGGATGTCGGTGATGTTCGGCGTGAGCTTGACGATCACCGGCAGCGAGCAATAAGTCTTGCACCAGCGGGTGACCTGTTCGACGTATTCCGGCACCTGGCCGACCGCCGCGCCCATGCCCCGTTCCGGCATGCCGTGGGGGCAGCCGAAATTCAGTTCAATGCCGTCGGCCCCGGTGGCTTCCACCAGCGGCAGGATGTTTTTCCACGACTCTTCGACACAGGGCACCATCAGCGACACGATCAGCGCGCGGTCCGGCCAGTCCTTTTTGACCTGAGTGATTTCCCGCAGGTTGATTTCCAGCGAACGGTCGGTGATCAGCTCGATGTTGTTAAAACCAAGCACCTCCCGATTAGCCCCGAAGTGTGCCGAGTAACGCGACGATACGTTGACCGCCGCCGGGTCTTCACCCAGGGTTTTCCAGACCACGCCACCCCAGCCAGCCTCGAATGCGCGAACCACGTTGTAGGCTTTGTCGGTCGGTGGCGCGGAAGCGAGCCAGAACGGATTGGGGGCCTTGATGCCGGCGAAAACAATCGAGAGATCGGCCATTTACGCAGCCTCCACGTTGAGCATGAGTTGAGCGTTGATGGCCTCGGCGGCCAGCTTGCCGTGCTGCACGGCCTGCACGGTGAGGTCCTGATCGAGGCTGGTGCAGTCGCCACCGGCATACACGCCGGGAATGCTGGTACGCAGCTGTTCGTCGACGAGGATGCGGTCGCCCTGACGCTTGAGTTCACGGGCCAGCGGATCGGCGAGGGCGCTGCCGTCGAAAGCCTGGCCGATGGCTTTGAAGATCGCGTCGGCGGCCAGTTCGAAGGTTTCACCAGTGGTTTGCAGGCGACCTTCCTCCAACCGGGTGCGGGCGAAGCGCATGCCGCGCACCTTGCCCTTATCGTCGAGCAGCACTTCTTGCGGTTGCGCCCAGGTCAGCAGCCGCACCTGATTGGCCTTGGCGATGTCCTGTTCGTGGCCGGTGGCGCCCATGTCCTCTACGCCGCGGCGGTACACCAGATTCACGTCGCGAGCGCCGAGGCGAGCCATTTGCACGGCCATGTCGATGGCGGTATTGCCGGCACCGAGGACAATGCAGTGCTCGGCCAGCGGCAGTTGCGTCAGGTCATCGGCCTGGCGCAGTTCGCGGATGTAGTCGATGGCGGCGAGCAGGCCGGGGGCATCCTCGTGGGCCAGCCCCAGCTGTTTACTGGCGGCCAGGCCGAGACCAAGGAACACCGCATCGAATTGCTGATGCAGTTCGCTGAGGGTCAGGTTGTCGCCAAGTTTCTGCCCGTGGCGAATCTCGATCCCGCCAATTCCCAACAAAAACTCAAGCTCCTTCTGCGCGTAATCGTCCACCAGTTTGTACTTGGCGATTCCGTATTCGTTGAGGCCACCAGCCTTTTCTCGCGCCTCGAAAATCACCACGTCATGGCCGTGCATGGCGCTACGGTGCGCGCAGGACAAACCGGCCGGGCCGGCACCCACCACGGCGATGCGCTTACCGGTTGCGGCGGCGCGTTGAAACGGGTGTTCGCTGAAGTGTGCGTTGTCCACGGCATAGCGTTGCAACAGGCCTATCAGCACCGGCGCGCATTCCTGGGCGTTGTTACGCACACAGGCTTGCTGGCAAAGAATCTCCGTCGGGCAGACCCGGGCGCAACTGCCGCCGAGGATATTCGCCGAGAGGATTTTCTGCGCGGCGCCCTGAACGTTTTCCTGATGGATATTGCGGATGAACGAGGGAATGTCGATGTCGCTCGGACAGGCATTCACGCATGGCGCGTCGTAGCAATACAGGCAGCGCGAGGCTTCCAGATGCGCCTGACGGTCGTTGAGTGGTGGCGCCAGATCGGTGAAATGGCCGGCGAGGGCGGCCGCGTCCTCATGGGGATGCGGGAGGTGGTTCAGGGTCTTGATCACGGTTTAAGGCCTCATGTTTTTTGAGGTGCTGCCTCTGGTGGGCATTGGTTTTTGTGTTCTCAGGACTGCCGCCTTCGCGAGCAAGCCCGCTCCCACATTTGGAATGCGTTCCCTTGTGGGAGCGGGCTTGCTCGCGAAGGCCGAAGGCCACGATTTCAACGTTTCACAGCAACCGGCCTGCACATCTCAGCCCGCTTGCTCAGCAAATCAAACACCGCCGGATACGCTGGCCGTTCGACATACCGACCGGCACCACGCTCGGCCCGCAAATCACCATCGGCCCACACCACTCGGCCCTGGCTGACGGTGTGGCTCGGCACGCCGCGCACGGTCTTGCCTTCAAAGATGTTGAAGTCGACTTGCTGGTGATGGGTCTTGGCTGAAATCGTCCGCGTACCTTCCGGATCCCACAGCACCAGATCGGCATCGGCGCCCACACGGATCGCACCCTTGCGCGGGTAGAGGTTGAAGATCTTCGCGGTGTTGGTGGAGGTGAGGGCAACGAAGTGCTGCATCGACAAACGACCGGTGTTCACCCCTTCATCCCAGAGCACCGCCATGCGGTCTTCGATACCGGCAGTGCCGTTGGGGATCTTGCTGAAGTCGTCACGGCCGGCGGCTTTTTGCTCGGCGCAGAAGCAGCAGTGGTCGGTGGCGGTGGTGTGCAGGTTGCCTGATTGCAGGCCGTGCCAAAGGGCTTCCTGATGGCCGCGAGGACGGAAGGGCGGGCTCATCACGTAACCGGCGGCGGTTTGCCAGTCCGGGTGTTGGTAAACGCTGTCGTCCAGCAGCAGATGCCCGGCCAGCACTTCGCCGTAGACCTGTTGGCCCTTGCTGCGGGCATAGGTGATTTCGTCGAGGGCTTCCTTGGTCGAGACGTGGACCAGGTACAGCGGCGTGCCCAAGGTTTCAGCAATGCGGATCGCCCGGCTCGCGGCCTCACCTTCCACCTGCGAAGGCCGTGACAGCGGGTGCGCTTCCGGCCCGGTCATGCCCTGGGCCATTAACTTGCGTTGCAGGTGATAGACCAGCTCGCCGTTTTCCGCATGCACGGTTGGCACTGCGCCCAATTCCAGGCAACGTTCGAAACTTGCCACCAGCGTATCGTCGGCGGCCATGATCGCGTTCTTGTAGGCCATGAAATGCTTGAAGCTGTTGACGCCGTGATGGCTGACCAGCTCGGCCATTTCTTCGCGGACCTGCTCGCTCCACCAAGTGATGGCGACGTGGAAACCGTAGTCCGACGCCGACTTCTCGGCCCAGCCGCGCCATTGATGAAATGCCTCCATCAACGATTGCTGCGGGTTGGGAATCACGAAGTCGATGATCGAGGTGGTGCCGCCGGCAAGCCCCGCTGCGGTGCCGCTGAAGAAGTCTTCGCTGGCCACCGTGCCCATGAAGGGCAACTGCATATGAGTGTGCGGGTCGATGCCGCCGGGCATCAGGTATTGGCCGCTGCCGTCGAGCACTTCGGCGTCGGCGGGAACATCGAGGTTTTCACCGATGGCTTTGATCACGCCGTCGGCGCAATAGACGTCGGCGCGATAACTTTCATCATGGGTAATAACGGTGGCGCCACGGATCAACAGAGACATTCCGAGTTCCTCGCAGGCATTGACCGACTGATGCCGGTTCTAAATGTTTTATATGAAGCAGACGCCAATCGGTGTATTCCTGTCAGCGCTGTCAAGAATAGACGCTAGCTGCAGTTTGTCGATTGAGCAAGAATATTTTTTATAAGCTTATGACTGTTTTAACATGTTGAAAAATAACGATTAAAACTGAAAATCACCAAAATGGTGAGGCCTCTCACCATTTTGACGCACTTGACAGGTTCCAAAAATAGACGAGATTTTCTATGTGAAATCAGCCGCTTGTGGATGGTCTATGGTTGAGGCGCAGTCTTTCAAAAAAGATCGACGCACCAGATTGAGTCCTGACTGTTCGGACAACTTGCCTGACATTCGGCCTGAGTGGCATGGCAACTCACCGCGGATTCAATAGTTGGATAAATAAAGCTGATTAACATCAGTTGGTTAGCGAAATTTTATGGCACTGCCCGATGCGTAAGCGGGGCACCCGGCACGTTTATTGATGCCGCCGCTGACACCTTGGCCGGTCCGTAAAAGTTGTCAGTTTCTCCGGCCATCGTCCGGCTAGCGCACTCGCGCCAGCCCCTGATGAGCAAAAATAATCAAAAGAACAGTGGAGCGGCCATGCAACAGATCAGATCGCAAGTGACCGAGCGCGACGGCTTGTTTGAGCTAGAAGCCGGCAGCGATGTCCTCGACAGTCCCCGTTACAACCACGACATGGCACCGACCAAGGTGCACGAACGAACCTGGAACAAGTGGCACATCACCGCGCTGTGGGTCGGCATGGCGATCTGCGTGCCGACTTACACACTCGGCGGTGTGCTCACCGCTTATTTCGGCCTGACCGTCGGCGAAGCGCTGCTGGCGATTCTGTTCGCCAACATCATCGTGCTGATTCCACTGACCCTGAACGCCTTCCCCGGCACCAAGTACGGCATCCCATTCCCGGTGTTGCTGCGCTCGTCCTTCGGCATCCTCGGTTCCAACATTCCGTGCTTGATCCGTGCCTTGGTTGCGTGCGGTTGGTTCGGCATCCAGACCATGTTCGGCGGGCTGGCGATTCACCTGTTTCTCGGGTCGGTGTTCGATGGCTGGAAAGCCCTCGGCGGCACGGGTGAAGTGATCGGTTTCATGGTGTTCTGGGCCTTGAACCTGTGGGTGGTGATTCGCGGCGCGGACTCGATCAAATGGCTGGAAACCCTCTCGGCACCCTTGTTGGTGCTGGTGGGCGTGGGGCTGCTGATGTGGGCGATGCCGAACGTATCGATGAGCGAATTGATGGCGATCCCGGCCAAGCGTCCAGAAGGGGCCAGCGTGGTCAGTTACTTTGCCGCCGGGCTGACTGCCATGGTCGGGTTCTGGGCGACGTTATCGCTGAACATTCCGGACTTCAGCCGCTACGCGAAAAGCCAGAAGGACCAGATCATCGGGCAGATTATCGGCTTGCCCCTGACCATGTTCCTGTTCGCCTCCCTCGGCGTGGTGATGACAGCCGCTTCGGTAAAACTGGTGGGCGTCACTGTCTCTGATCCGGTCACGTTGATCGGCCATATCCAGAGCCCGGTCTGGGTCGCTTTGGCCATGGCGCTGATCATCATCGCCACGTTGTCGACCAACACCGCTGCCAACATTGTTTCGCCGACCAACGACTTCCAGAACGTTGCGCCCAAGATCATCAACCGCACCAAAGCGGTAATCCTCACGGGGCTGGTCGGGTTGGCGCTGATGGCCCATGAACTGTTGAAGAAGCTGGGGCTGATCGTTTCGGATTTAAGCCTGGAGACGGTGTATTCCAACTGGTTGCTCGGCTATTCGAGCCTGCTGGGCCCGATCGCCGGGATCATGGTGGTGGACTATTTCCTGATCAAGAAACAGCAACTGGATCTGGCCGGACTTTACCGTGACGACGTTTACCCGGCGTGGAACTGGTTCGGTTTTATCGCGTTCGGCGTGCCGGTGGCATTGACGCTGCTGTCGCTGGGCAGCGATGCGTTCAGCTGGTTTTACAGCTACGGCTGGTTCACCGGCTCGGCCCTTGGTGGGCTGATTTATTACGGGTTGAGCGTGATGCGGCCGAGTCCTACTGCTGTGAAAACTGCGGTGTGAGGGATGGCCCCTTCGCGAGCAAGCCTGCTCCCACATGGGTTTTGTGAACACTGGAGATCCAGTGTGGGAGCGGGCTTGCTCGCGAAGGCGGCCTCAAAGACACCAAAAATTCGCCTGAAGAAACCTATAACAACTGCCAGAGGAGATCACCATGAACGCTGCCATAGACGTTCTGCAGTCCACCCATCAGCACATCAACCGCGACCGTCTGTGGCAGTCGCTCATGGATCTGGCCAAACTCGGTGCCACGGTCAAGGGCGGTGTCTGCCGGTTGGCCCTGACCGACCTCGATCGCCAGGCCCGGGACATTTTCGTGAACTGGTGCGAGGAAGCCGGCTGTACCGTCAGCATCGACGCCGTCGGCAACATCTTCGCCCGCCGTCCGGGGCGCAACCCGAACCTGCCGCCGGTGATGACCGGCAGCCACATCGACACTCAACCCACCGGTGGCAAGTTCGACGGCTGCTTCGGCGTGCTGGCCGGGGTCGAAGTCTTGCGCACCCTCAATGACCTGGGCGTGGAAACCGAAGCGCCACTGGAAGTGGTGGTCTGGACCAACGAAGAAGGCTCACGCTTCGCCCCCTGCATGATGGGCTCTGGCGTGTTCGCGGAAAAATTCACCCTCGAAGAAACCCTGGCCAAAGTCGATGCCGAGGGCGTGACCGTCGGCGAAGCCCTGAACGCCATTGGCTATGCCGGGCCGCGCAAAGTCAGTGGCCACGCCGTGGGTGCGTATTTCGAGGCCCACATCGAGCAAGGCCCGATTCTTGAGGATGAGCGCAAAACCATCGGCGTGGTGATGGGCGCTCTCGGACAGAAATGGTTCGACCTGAAACTGCGCGGCGTCGAAGCCCACGCCGGCCCGACACCGATGCACCTGCGCAAGGATGCTCTGGTCGGCGCCTCGGTGATCGTCGGCGCGGTCAATCGCGCCGCCCTCGGCCATCAACCCCACGCCTGCGGCACCGTCGGCTGCCTGCAAGCCTACCCCGGCTCACGCAATGTGATTCCCGGCGAAGTACGCATGACCCTGGATTTCCGTCATCTGGAACCGGCGCGACTCGATTCAATGATCGCCGAAGTCCGCGAAGTCATCGAAACCACCTGCGAGGAACACGGCCTGACCTTCGAACTGACGCCCACCGCCGACTTCCCGCCGCTGTACTTCGACAAGGGCTGTGTCGAAGCGGTACGTGGCGCCGCTCAAGGGTTGGGTTTGTCGCACATGGACATCGTCAGCGGGGCAGGGCACGACGCGATCTTCCTCGCCGAACTCGGCCCGGCGGGGATGATCTTCGTGCCTTGCGAAGGCGGCATCAGCCACAACGAAATCGAAAACGCCGCGCCGGATGACCTGGCCGCCGGGTGTGCGGTGTTGTTGCGGGCGATGCTGGCGGCTTCGGATGCGATTGCCCGTGGCAAGCAAGCGGCTTGAGGTATCGGTTGTTCGATAGCCTCATTGTGTTGGCGGGATGCTCAACGGCGGGTTTGCAACGCTTTGAACATCAGCATCCCCGCCAGCATGGCGATGACGAAAACCCAAGCCTGCCAGTGGCCCGTCGGCAGCAACACCAGCGCCGGGCCGGGGCAGATGCCGGCAATGCCCCAACCGACTCCGAACAGCAGGCTGCCACCGATCAGGCGCCGATCCAGTTCACGGCTGATCGGCAACTGCATAGGCGCCCCCAACAAGGACGTCGGTTGTTTCATGGCCCAATGAAATGGCCCCCAGGCCACGGCAATGGCCCCGATCATGACCAACGCCAGGGAGGGATCCCACACGCCGGTAATGTCCAGAAAACCCAGCACTTTGGCCGGGTTTGCCATGCCGGCCAGCAACAGGCCGATGCCGAACAGCAGGCCGGCGAGAAAGGCGGTCAGTTTGCGCATGTTCAATACCCCAGCAGATGGCGCAGGACGAACACCGTCACGAAGCCGGCGAACATGAAGCTCAAGGTGGCGGCAATGGAGCGCGGTGACAGGCGCGAGATACCGCACACGCCGTGGCCACTGGTGCATCCGGAGCCATAACGAGTGCCGACGCCGACGCACAATCCGGCGATGATCAGGCCCACGGCACCGGTTTTGAATTCGATGGCCGGCCACACATGAAACAACGCCCACAACAAAGGCGCCGCCAATAGTCCGAGCAGGAACAGAACTTTTTCGCCCCGCCCCGAATCATTACCCTCAAGCAGACTGCCTAACAGCCCGCTGATCCCGGCAACCCGTCCGTTGGCCACCACCATGACGCTGGCGGCCAGACCGATCAGTACACCTCCGGCCAAGGCGGACCATGGGGTGAAGTGAAGCGAATCAAGCATCATGGCAACTCTCCGGACGGGCAAAGAACGGCACTAAACCACTCTTTTTTGTTTGAGCATAGGGCTGCTTTTGCATGGGGTTGCCGAAAAGATTGCAGCCTTCGCCAGCTCCTACATGATCGAGTACAGCCGCAATCACGCGGATACACGCAACCCCTGTAGGAGCTGTCGAAGCCTGCGATTTTTTGATCTTTTGATCTTTTGGTCCAGGCAACCGCTTCATTCGCACTATCAGAGCCACCAACGGTCGTAATCTTCACAGGGCAGCGCGTAACGGCGCCGCCGCAATCGTGGAGATCCAATGCGCCAGGACGTCCTGACCACCGAAACCAATCGCCGCCAGTTGCAGCAGATCATCGCCGGCCTGTCCGATGGGGTGATTCTGCTGGAACTCGACCAGACGATCCTCTGGGCCAATGACGCCGCGCTGACGATGCACGGCGTCAGTCGGATCGGTGAGCTGGGCGCCAACGCCAAGGAGTACGCGAAGCGGTTTGCCTTGCGCTATCGCAACAATCACCCGGTAGCGCCGGAGCATTATCCAATCAGCCGCGTGGCCCGCGGTGAGATGTTCAGTGATGTGCTGGTTGAACTGACACCAGTCGAAAACAACGAGCGCACCTGGGTTCACAGCGTGCGCAGCATGGTGCTGGCCGACGGCGCGGGCGAGCCGGAGTCGTTGGTGCTGATCATGAACGACGTCACCGAATGGGCCAGCGCCGAGCAGCGTTTCGAAAAGACCTTCAACGCCAACCCGGCCCCGGCGGTGATCTGTCGCCTCAGCGATTTGCGTTTCATCAAAGTCAATCAGGGCTTCCTGGAAATGACCGGCTATGCCCGTGATCAGGTGATCGGCGCTTCGACCTATGAGCTGGATGTGCTGGAGCGCGCTGAAAACAAGGACCTGGCCAAGCAGCGTTTGCGTGACGGGGCAACCATTCCGCAGATGCAGGCCGAACTGCAATTACCCGACGGTGGCAGCAAACAGGTGATCGTCGCCGGGCAACCGCTTGAGCTCAACGACGAAGCTTGCATGCTGTTTTCCTTCGTCGACATGGAGCTGCGGCACAAGGCCGAAATTGCCCTGCGCCAGAGTGAGGAACGGTTCGCCAAAGCCTTTCGCCTCACCCCGGTGCCGATCCTGGTGTGCAGCGCCGAGGATCAAGTGGTGATGGACGTCAACGAAGCCTTTCTCGATACCCTCGCATGCCCCAGTGAAGAGGTGCTCGGCAAGACTGTGGCGCAACTCGGTTTCATCGAGGAGGCGGGCACTCGCACGCGACTGTTTGCGGCCTTGGAGAAAACCGGGAGTGTGGATCGGGTCGATGTCAGGGTGCGCCGCAAGGATGCCGGGCTGATCGATTGCGCCGTCTCGGCGGACACCGTGAACATTCAGGACGGTACTTGTTACCTGCTGGTGTTGATGGACATCACGGAGCGCAAACGCACCGAGCTGGAGTTGGTGTCGGCGATTGAAGAGGTGATGAAAGATGCCTCCTGGTTCAGCCGCACGTTGATCGAAAAACTCGCCAACGTGAAGAACGTCAATTCGCCGCAATTGCCCAGTGTGTCATTTACCGAACTGACCGCCCGGGAGCGCGATGTGCTCGGCCTGATTTGTGAAGGCCTGGCCGACAAGGAAATCGCCGCGCGCCTGAAACTGGCGCCCAATACGGTGCGCAATCATGTTTCGACGGTGTATTCCAAGCTCGACGTGCACAGCCGCAGTGAGGCGATTGTATGGGCTCGTGAACGGGGTCTGTTCTCCAGCGAGAGGCGGCCCAAGGGGCAACGTTAAGATGCAAATGCACTAGGTAGGGTAGTGCAATTTCGTGTTTTGCTCAGGGACTGGTTTTTCTAGGCTGTGAGGGTGCGATACGTGGCTTTGAGCCGGTATCGCGGTCTCTTCGATGCAGCTAAAGGAACAGCCACATGAGTGCGAACAAATCAGGAATGCGGTCGATTTTTTGCCCTCGCCAAGGTGAATCGGGATGATTTACCTGGCGCAATTGCGTACACAACTAGAGCGGAATTTTTCGCCGTTGGCCTGTGAGTGTGCGCTCACGGGGGATAATTCGTTGACGGTGAAGCTTTATCACCCGGTGACGGGGCAGGTGGATCTGGTGGTCAGTGGGTTGAGCATGGCGATGCTCAGGACGCCAGAGGCAATGGCGGCGTTGATTGAAGAGTTGCGATATGAGCTTGAGAGTATTGGCTTGCATCGGTCCAGCGCTTTATAGGTGCTGGCTTTTCTCCCGCAGATGTACCCCGATCCATTGTGGGAGCGGGCTTGCTCGCGAAGACGACCTTATAGCCTATAAATTTCCCGCTGATGTACACCCTTCAAGTCTAAACATACAAGCGAGCCTGCTCGCGATGGCTATTTGTCAGGCAACCGGGATTTTCGGTGGTGTACATATCCATTTCTGCGGTAATGGCTGCTTATGGTTCCGCCCGCTGTTTTTCTGGCATTGGCGGGTGGCTGGGCTATAAGGAATGCGAGGTATTTCTTTTCTGTGACGGGGCCGCGGGTGTGCGGTGTGGTTTTTTTGTCGCGGAAAATGTCGATTACTTACCGCGGGTCAGCCTATGAACAGTCTTGGGATACGTATTTTTTCGCCACTGTCGCTCGTACTCTGCGCGGCGATTCTGGGTGGTTGCGCCAGTCCGCCGCCTCCACCACCCGCTGCGCCGCCACCGCCACCGGTTCGTACCTGTCAGACCTCCGAAAACACTGATGTGCAGGGTGATATGAGGGCTGAAGGGCAGGTGACGCGGACCACGACCCTGACCCGTTGCGTCACTCAGTAAGCAATGGTGTGGACCGCCAGTTGCCTTCTGCGCGACTGGCGGGTGTGGCCTGAGTGGCGGGTCAGACTTCCTCGATCCTGACCCACCGCGACTCTTGTGCCGCCAAACGAATTGCCGTCGCCAGGCGTTCGACTTCCCATGCCTGTTCGAAATCTGTCCCGTCCTGACCGAGGCCGGCCAGCGCCATCACCAACTCGTGCACTTCAAGGGTCTTGAGCTCGTTGTAACCCAGCTGATGCCCCGGCGCTGGGCTAAAGGCGGCATAACCCGGTAAATCCGGCCCGGCCAGCAGCCGTTGGAAACCGCCTTGCCCAGCGCGATACATCCGCAGTTCATTCAAGCGTTCCTGATCGAACGCCAGGGTGCCCCGGGTGCCGCTGATTTCAAAACTCAGGTGATTCTTGTAACCGTGTTTGAGCCAGCTGCTGCTGAACGTCCCGCGCGCGCCATTGGCGAACCGCAGCAACGCGTGGACCTGATCGTCGACCGCGACCTCGCGCCGTTCCTGACCGCCCAACGTAACGGGACGTTGCGCATGCACGGTCTGGGTATCCGCGCACACCGCCTCGACGTCGCCCAGCAGATGACGAGCCATGGCCAGCAAATGACTGCCCAGATCCGCCAAGGCACCGCCGGCGTAATCGGCATCACAGCGCCAGGACCAAGGTGAAACGGGGTTGGCCATGAAGTCTTCGCTGAATTCGCCCTGGAAACTGATGATCTGCCCCAGTGCGCCGCTTTGAATCAGATCGCGAGCCAGGCCGATGATCGGGTTGTGTTGATAGTTGTAACCGACCCGCGTCACCACGCCCGCAGCTTTTGCAGCCAGGCGCATGGCACTGGCCTGTTCGAGGTTAACGGCCAGCGGCTTCTCGCAGTACACCGGTTTGCCGGCGGTGAGGGCGGCCATGGCCATGGGGTAGTGCAGATGGTTGGGGGTGGTAATGGCGATCAGGTTGACCTTGGGGTCATTGATCAGCTGTTGCCAGTCGCTGTGAGCCGCATCGAAGCCCCAGGCGTCGGCGCAATGTCGGGCACGCTGCGGATCGGCGTCGGCGAGGGCGGCGAGCTTGAGCTTCAGCGGCAATTCAAAAACGGCGCTGACGTTGCGAAAGGCCAAGGCGTGGGCGCGGCCCATGAAACCTGTGCCGATGAGTCCGATACCGAGTTCGCGCATAGCCGAGGTCCTTTGGATTGTTATTTTCAGGAGGGCTATTTATGGAATAAATATTCTCAATATGCAAATAGTGGAATAAATATTCTTATGCTAGATCCGATACGGCTGCGATCTGATCGTTCCCACGCAGAGCGAGGGAACGATCAGTGGTGAGTACTGAAAACTAAAAAGGCAGCCATGAGGCTGCCTTCGGTTTATTCGCAGTACCAACTCAGGACAAAAAACCACCATCCACATTCAACGAAACCCCAGTCGTGTAGCTCGACGCATCACTCGCCAAGTACAACACCGCACCGGCCATTTCACTCGGGTCCGCCACACGCTTGAGCGGAATCTGCTGCAGCGCGGTTTGCAATATGGCGTCGTTCTTGACCAGCGCCGAAGCAAACTTGGTGTCGGTCAGACCCGGCAGCAGGGCGTTGCAACGAATGCCGAATTGCGCGCATTCCTTGGCAAAGACTTTGGTCATGTTGATCACCGCTGCCTTGGTCACCGAGTAGATGCCCTGGAAGATCCCCGGCGAGATGCCGTTGATCGAGGCGACGTTGATGATGCTGCCACCACCGTGTTCGCGCATCAGCTTGCCGGCTTCCACTGACATGAAGAAGTAGCCACGAATGTTCACGTCGACGGTTTTCTGGAAGGCACTGAGGTCGGTGTCCAGTACGTTGCAGAACTGCGGGTTGGTCGCGGCGTTGTTGACCAGAATATCCAGGCGCCCGAACTGTTCGCGAATGGCGGCGAAGACTTGGGTGATCTGCTCCATCTCACCAATGTGGCAGGCGATGGCGGTAGCCTTGCCGCCGGCGGCGATGATTGCGTCGGCGACGTGCTGGCAGCCATCGAGTTTGCGGCTCGAAACGATCACGTGGGCGCCTTGCTGCGCCAGCAGTTTGGCGATGGCTTCACCGATGCCACGGCTGGCGCCGGAGACGAAAGCGATCTTGCCGTCGAGGTCGAACAACTGAGTCTTGGACATGATTTTTCCTTGTTTTTGGGCCCGATCAGCGGCCGTGATCAGAGGCTGGATTTCGAGATGACTTGCAGGCTCATCTGCTCCAGCAGTTTGTTCATATGAATGAACTGCGCGAAGCGTTTGTCCTGAGTCTGACCATGGAAGAAGCGGTAGTAGATCTGCTGCACGATGCCGGCCAGACGGAACAGGCCGTAGGTGTAGTAGAAGTCGAAGTTGTCGATCTGGATGCCGGCACGCTCGGCGTAGTAATCAACGAACTCACGGCGGGTCAGCATGCCGGGAGCGTGGCTTGGCTGGCGGCGCATCAATTGCACCGGCGCCGGGTCGTCGGCTTCGATCCAGTAGGCGAGGGTGTTGCCCAGGTCCATCAGCGGGTCGCCGAGGGTGGTCAGTTCCCAATCCAGCACGCCGATGATCTGCATCGGGTTCTCGGGGTCGAGGATCACGTTGTCGAAGCGGTAATCGTTATGGACGATGCTCGACGTCGGGTGATCGGCCGGCATCTTGTCGTTGAGCCAGGCCTTCACCGCTTCCCACTTCGGCGCATCCGGGGTCAGGGCTTTTTCGTAGCGGTCGCTCCAGCCTTTGATTTGCCGTGCTACATAACCTTCGGGTTTGCCGAGGTCGCCCAGGCCATAGGCCTTGTAGTCGACCTGGTGCAGTTCCACGAATTTGTCGATGAAGCTTTTGCACAGGGCTTCGGTCTTCGCTGAATCAAGGCCCAGTTCCGGCGGCAGTTCGGAGCGCAGGATGATCCCCTTGACCCGTTCCATCACATAAAACTCGGCGCCGATTACTGACTCGTCGGTGCAGTGCACATAGGCTTTGGGGCAATAGGGAAAGCCGTCCCGCAGCTGATTGAGAATGCGGAATTCGCGGCCCATGTCGTGGGCGGACTTGGCCTTGTGACCGAACGGTGGTCGCCGCAGGACGAATTCCTGTTCGGGGTATTCCAGCAGGTAAGTCAGGTTCGACGCACCGCCCGGAAACTGGCTGATTTTCGGCAAGCCGCTAAGGCCTGGAATGTGCGCCTTAAGGTACGGATCGATCAGGCTGGCATCGAGTTCTTCGCCGGAGCGGATACGGGTGGACTGGTCAGTAAGCGCCATGCTTATCCCTTCTGCTTATTTTGGAGGCCAGACATCATTGGCTAATCTAATGGTGCGCCGGGGGCGCCACAAGCGCGGCACGGTCTTATAGGTTAGCGTGTTGCCGGATAATCAGCGTTCCTGATGCGCGAGCGCGGGCTCGGCGGACGAATGTCGGCCAGCATCGATATTGAATGTGCCGACGTCATCGCGAGCAGACTCGCTTGAGCGCGGAGATCCAAATGTGGGGGCAAGTCTGCTCGCGATGAGGCGATCTCATTCAATACTGCTATTGGGCGTCCTTCAGTGATTGAGTCGGGTGGCTGCCGTCGGCGGCGGTAAAGCAATCGGGGTCAGGACCGGTTGACCGGAAAAAAACGCCGTCAGGTTTTTGCCGACCAGTTCTACAGTGCCTTGGGTGGCCTCCGGGGACAATCCGGCGACATGCGGGGTCAGAATCACGTTGGCCAACCGCTTGAGAGCGTCCGGCACCTGGGGTTCGTTATCGAAGACATCCAGCGCGGCACCGGCGATCCGTCGCTGTTCCAGCGCGCTGATCAGATCTGCCGTGACGATCACACTGGCTCGCGCGATGTTGACGATAAATCCGTTGGGCCCCAAAGCGTCGAGTACCTGCCTGTTGATCAAGTGTTGGGTACCAAGCCCGCCGGGTGCGGCAATGATCAGAAAGTCCGAATGGCGTGCCAGTTCGGATGGGGTTGAGCAGAAGCTATAGGGAACGTCGCTGCGATGCTGGCGGTTGTGGTAACTCACGCTCATGTCGAAGCCGTTGGCGGCACGTTTGGCGATAGCGATGCCGACGGCCCCAAGGCCGAGGATGCCCAGGCGTTTGCCGGCCAGGGAAGGGCGCATGATTTTCGGCCACTCGCCCCGACGCACGGCAGCATCGGCCCGAGGAATATCCCGCACCAGTGCCAGCAGCAGCGCCATGGCGTGGTCGGCGACGGAAGAGGCATTGACGCCGGCCCCGTTGGTGACGGTGATGCCGCGGTCGGCGGCGGCTTGCAGGTCGACGTGCTCGTAGCCGGCGCCGATCACGCAGATGATTTTGAGATTGGGCAGGGCGGCAATTTCATTGGCGTGCAGGCCCAATGGGCCGCGCGTCAGCACCGCATCGATCTGACCGCCCTGTCGGGCAATGGCAGCGGCGCGCTCGGCCGGGGTCGGGGCCAGGATCAGATGAAACCCCTGATGTTCGAGAATCGGCAGGTATTCATTGATGGTTTCAACCAGTACCAGAACAGTTGCGGTCATGCTGGGCTCCTGCGGGCAGCGGAATGTTGGGGGCTCGAACGTCACTTCAGATTGCTGACTCCAGAGCGGTTTGGCAATGGCCAGGGGTTTTGACTCCCGGTGTCGGAGCTGGCGAAGCCTGCGATCCTTCTAATGACAACACTAGATCAGAGCGGGGCAGATGGTGGGAGTTTGTCCACGATCCGTAGGAGCGAGCGGTGCGGCGATCCGACTTGCTCGCGAAGAACGATAACGCGGTATTCCTGATGGACCGAGGCGACTGGTTCGCGGGCAAGCCTCGCTCTTACAGGAGAATGCAGGCGCCCGCTGCATCTGATCCGCATAACCATTCCTCAGCTAAGTCTTTGCTTCTGCTGATTAATCCCGGACAATCGCGCCCCTGTTTCGGCCAGGGCGCTGCCTGTCGGGTTTTCCGACTCGTCCTGACCGGGTGGCAAGTGACCGGAAAGCGGAGATCCGACCGGATGAATGATCAGGCCAATAGCGTCGACGAACGCTATGTAGCGGCAACACCAGCGAGCCTAGAAAGCTGGAATCGCCATGACACCACCTGGATGCTGGGCCTGTTTGGCACGGCAATCGGGGCCGGCACCCTGTTTTTGCCGATCAACGCGGGGCTGGGCGGCTTCTGGCCGCTGCTGATCCTGGCGGTGCTGGCGTTCCCCATGACGTTTTACGCACACCGTGGCCTGACCCGCTTTGTGTTGTCCGGCCGTGAAGGCGCCGACATCACCGAAGTGGTGGAAGAGCATTTCGGCATCAAGGCCGGCGCGTTGATCACGTTGCTGTATTTTTTTGCGATCTTCCCGATCCTGCTGATCTACAGCGTGGCCCTGACCAACACTGTGGGCAGTTTCCTCGAACATCAACTGCACATCATGCCGCCACCGCGCGCTGTGCTGTCGTTCGTATTGATCCTCGGCCTGCTGGCGGTAGTGCGTTGCGGTGAGCAGGTGATCGTCAAGGCCATGAGCCTGATGGTGTATCCGTTCATCGTCGCGCTGCTGTTCCTGGCGGTGTTCCTGGTGCCGCACTGGAATGGCGGCATTCTCAGCACCGCGACTACGCTGCCTGAGCCGTCGGCGCTGCTGCACACCCTGTGGCTGGCGATTCCGGTGATGGTGTTCTCGTTCAACCACTCGCCGATCATCTCGGCGTTCGCCGTGGACCAGAAGCGTCGCTACGGCGCGCATGCCGAAGAGCGCAGCTCGCAGATCCTGTCCCGCGCCCACATCCTGATGGTGGTGATGGTGCTGTTCTTCGTCTTCAGCTGCGTGCTGACCCTGTCGCCGGCGCAACTGGCCCAAGCCAAGGCGCAGAACCTGTCGATCCTGTCGTACCTGGCCAACCACTTCAGCAACCCGACCATCGCCTTCGCGGCGCCGTTGATTGCCTTCGTAGCCATTTCCAAGTCGTTCCTGGGCCACTACATCGGCGCCAGCGAAGGCTTGAAGGGCCTGATCGTCAAGAGCGGCAAACGCCCGGCACCGAAGACGCTGGACCGCATGACCGCGGCGTTCATGCTGGTGGTCTGCTGGATCGTTGCCACGCTGAACCCGAGCATTCTCGGCATGATCGAAACCCTCGGTGGCCCGATCATCGCCGCGATCCTATTCCTGATGCCGATGTACGCGATTCGCAAGGTTCCGGCCATGGCGCGCTTTCGTGGTCAAGCCTCTAACGTCTTCGTGACGGCGGTGGGCCTGGTGGCGATTTCGGCGTTGATCTACTCCCTGACTGCCTGAGGATAGATCTTCCAGACACGCTGAATACCCTGTGGGAGCGGGCTTGCTCGCGAATGCGGCCTTACAGTCAACGAAGATGTTGAATGGGATGGCCTCTTCGCGAGCAAGCCCGCTCCCACATTTGTTTTGTGTGATTCATGCAAATCCCTGTAGGACCGGTGTTTGGGGGCAGGCATAAAAAAACGCCGCTCATCTCACGATGGGCGGCGTTTTTTATGGCGTTGTAACGTTAGGCTTGAACGACCGGGATGTTGGCGTTCGCAGCAGCTTCACGGAACTCGGCGATCTGGTCGAAGGACAGGTAGCGGTAAACGTCGGCCGCCATGCTGTCGATCTTGCCAGCGTATTCCATGTACTCCTCGACGGTCGGCAGGCGACCCAGGATGGACGCAACGGACGCCAGCTCGGCCGAAGCCAGGTAGACGTTCGCGCCGTCACCCAGACGGTTCGGGAAGTTACGGGTCGACGTCGACACCACAGTCGAGTTCGGCTCTACACGTGCCTGGTTACCCATGCACAGCGAGCAGCCTGGCATTTCCATGCGTGCGCCAGCCTTGCCGTAGATGCCGTAGTAGCCTTCTTCGGTCAGCTGGTGAGCGTCCATTTTGGTCGGCGGCGACAGCCACAGACGGGTTGGCAGCTGACCTTTGACCTGTTCCAGCAACTTGCCGGCAGCGCGGAAGTGACCGATGTTGGTCATGCACGAACCGATGAACACTTCGTCGATCTTCTCGCCAGCAACGCTGGACAGCAGACGGGCGTCGTCCGGATCGTTTGGCGCGCAGAGCACAGGCTCTTTGATGTCGGCCAGGTCGATTTCGATGACTTCAGCGTATTCGGCGTCAGCATCGGCAACCATCAACTCAGGGTTGGCGATCCAGGCTTCCATCGCTTGAGCACGACGTTCCAGGGTCCGCACATCACCGTAGCCTTCACCGATCATCCAGCGCAGCAGGGTGATGTTCGATTGCAGGTATTCGGTGATCGACTCTTTCGACAGCTTGATGGTGCAACCGGCAGCCGAACGTTCGGCCGAGGCGTCGGACAGCTCGAAAGCCTGTTCGATGCTCAGGTTGTCCAGGCCTTCGATTTCCAGGATGCGGCCGGAGAAGGCGTTCTTCTTGCCTTTCTTCTCGACGGTCAGCAAGCCAGCCTGAATCGCGAAGTAAGGAATGGCGTGAACCAGGTCACGCAGGGTGACGCCCGGTTGCATCTCGCCTTTGAAACGCACCAGGATCGATTCCGGCATGTCCAGCGGCATCACGCCAGTGGCAGCGGCGAATGCGACCAGACCGGAACCGGCCGGGAACGAAATGCCCATCGGGAAACGGGTGTGGGAGTCACCACCGGTGCCGACGGTGTCCGGCAGCAGCATGCGGTTCAGCCAGCTGTGGATGATGCCGTCGCCCGGACGCAGGGAAACGCCGCCGCGGGTCATGATGAAGTCAGGCAGGGTGTGGTGGGTAGTCACGTCGATCGGCTTTGGATAAGCCGCGGTGTGGCAGAACGACTGCATCACCAGATCAGCGGAGAAGCCCAGGCACGCCAGGTCTTTCAGTTCGTCACGGGTCATTGGACCGGTGGTGTCCTGGGAGCCGACGGTGGTCATCTTCGGTTCGCAGTAGGTGCCTGGACGCACACCGGCTACGCCGCACGCCTTGCCGACCATTTTCTGCGCCAGGGTGAAGCCCTTGGTGCTTTCGATCGGGGCATCCGGTTTCTTGAACAGGTCGAACGCTGGCAGACCCAGTTCGGCGCGAGCCTTATCGGTCAGGCCACGGCCGATGATCAGCGGAATACGACCGCCGGCACGGACTTCGTCCAACAGCACAGGGGTCTTCATTTCGAAGGTGGTGATGACTTCGTCGGTACCGTGCTTGCAGACTTTGCCAGCGTGCGGGTACAGGTCGATCACGTCGCCCATGTTGATGTTGGTCACATCAAATTCGATTGGCAGTGCGCCGGCATCTTCCATGGTGTTGTAGAAGATCGGAGCGATCTTGCTGCCGAAGCAGAAGCCGCCAGCACGCTTGTTCGGGACGAAAGGAACGTCGTCACCGAAGAACCACAGCACCGAGTTGGTGGCCGATTTACGCGACGAACCGGTACCGACCACGTCACCGACGTAGGCGATCGGGAAGCCGCTGTTGCGCATTTCTTCGATCTGCTTCATCGGACCGATGGAGCCTTGCACGTCCGGCACGATGCCGTCGCGAGCCATTTTCAGCATGGCCAGGGCGTGCAGCGGGATGTCCGGGCGGGACCAGGCATCAGGAGCAGGGGACAGGTCGTCGGTGTTGGTTTCGCCAGTCACCTTGAACACGCGCAGGCTGATCTTGTCGGCCAGTACAGGGCGGTTCTTGAACCACTCGCCGTCGGCCCAGGATTGCAGAACGCCTTTGGCGTGAACGTTGCCGTTCTTGGCGCGTTCAGCGACGTCGTGGAAGGCGTCGAACATCAGCAGGGTGTGCTTGAGTTCTTCGGCGGCCACTGGTGCCAGTTCGGCGTCGTCCAGCAGATTGACCAGCGTCACGATGTTGTAGCCGCCCTGCATGGTGCCGAGCAGTTCAACAGCGCGCTTCTTGTCGATCAGAGGGGATTTGGCTTCGCCTTTGGCAAGGGCAGAGAGGAAACCGGCCTTTACATAGGCCGCTTCGTCCACTCCAGGTGGAACGCGATTGGTGATCAGGTCAACGAGGAAGGCTTCTTCGCCAGCCGGGGGATTCTTCAGCAGCTCGACCAGGCCTGCAGTTTGTTCGGCGTTAAGCGGCTGGGGAACGATACCCAGTGCTGCACGCTCTTCGATATGTTTGCGGTAGGCTTCAAGCACAGTTATTACCCTCATCAGTGGTCCCAAATGGGTGTCCGGGACGCTCATCCCGAAATTGCCGTACTCATGCGCTGCGTGGCGTTGTGGGCCGCTTAGCCAGAATTACCGGCAATTCCTTACAGAAGCTGCTTTCAAAGTTTTACGCCTGCAGAACGGGGAGCTGATGAGGGTTGGCGTCAGGTTTTTCACCGCTGAAAAACCCTTCGCCAACACCGCTCTGAAGGAACGACTGTGCTCGTGACGCTTTGAAAACAGCTTCTAACGGACATTGGCGCCTTAAAAGGCTGGCTGATTCTACGGCAAAAAAAAAATTTAGGTAAGTTAGGCCCTGAACTTTGAGGGGTGATGAATGTTAGACAAAGGGCTAACATGCCGACCTGTTCTGCTTTCCCGTGTTTTGCCTACCTATGCCCAATCAGACCATCAAGACCCCCTGCATCGGCCTCTGCTCCACTGTTTACGGTGATCTGGTGTGCCGTGGCTGCAAGCGTTTCCACCATGAAGTGATTCACTGGAACGGTTACAACGAGGAAGAAAAGCGCGCGGTATGGCTGCGTCTTGAGCAACTGCTGTCGCAGGTGATGGCCAGCAAGATAGAGATTTTCGATCCTGCGTTGCTGCGACTGCAGCTGGAACAGCGCAAGATCCGCTTTGTGCCGCATCAGTCGGAGTATTGCTGGGCATACCAGTTGATCGCCCGGGGGGCGCGGGTCATCAACAATCTGGAAGCCTACGGGATGGTGCTGCTGCCGGAATTCCGCGACTGGAACCTGCCGGAACTGCGCGATGCCATTGATCGGGAATTTTTCCTGCTGTCTGAGGCGCATTACCAGCGCTACATTGCGCCGGGGTTTCTCAAGGATGCCTTTGGCGGTTAAATCTTAAAAGCTTCGCGAGCAAGCCCGCTCCCACATTGGATCTGTGTCGTTCACAAATTTCATGACCAATGGAGATCCCATGTGGGAGCGGGCTTGCTCGCGAAGGCTATTTATCTGACGCCGAAAATCTCAATGCTGGGTCACGATCTCCTCCAGATGATCCATGACCGTATCCGGCTTGAGCACCAGCACATCGCTTTCCAGCGTATCCAGCACCGCTTCCGCCGTATTACCGATCAATGCCCCGGACAACCCGGTCCGCGCCACGGTGCCGATCACCGTCACCGATGCTCCCAATTTATGAGCCATATACGGAATCAACACATCCGCCGGACCTTCCTCGATGTGCAGATGGTCATCATCAATGTCGAACTCGGCCTGGAACGCCTTGCACTGCTCGCGGTAACTGGCCTCGATGGTTTCTTTTAGCTGAAATGTAGGGTCGGCCGCCGACAGCATCGGCGATGGGTGAGCGCTGATCACGTGTAAATGAGCTTTGGCCAGGCTGGAGATGTCGTAGCCATGATCAATGATGCTGGCGTGCAAGGTGCGGTGTTCGCCGTCGATGTTGCCGACATCGATGGCCGCCAGGATCACGCCGCCGGTCCAGGGTTTGGCGGTTTTCACCAGCAGCACCGGAGTAGGGCAGTAGCGCAGCAGTTTCCAGTCCGCGGGGGTCAGCAGGGCTTTTTTCAGCGGGCTGTCAGCGAAATGCTGCTTGATCACCAGCCCGCAGCCTTCGGCTTGCTGCACATCGACAATGGTTTCGTGCAGGCTGTCGTTCCACGCCTGTTCAGTGGTGACGCTATAACCGTCCTCCAGAAGGGCCGCCTTGAGCACACCCAGCATGCCAGCGTGGTCATGCTTTTTATCGCAGACCAACAGGTGCAAATGGGCCTGGGTCACGCCAGCGATCAGTTTGGCCCGTTTGAGCGCCAGGCTTTCCGAGTGCTCGGGTTCGATGACCACCAGAATGCTGCGAATGGCTTGCATGATCGGAATCTCCCTGGAAGGTAAAAAACACTGCGTTGGACAACTATAGTTGCTGGTCGGCATTCGGCGACTTGATGCATATCAACGGTTGGCGGCTGGTGGTCTGTCGGCAGGCCGGTATAATCGGCGCCCTTCGTTCTGTACCTTTTATCCGTGAGCCCCATGATCCTTCCCGAAATTCACGAATTCCTTGGCTGCCGCACGCCCGATGGCTGGGTCCAGGCCGCGCTGGCCGATCAGGAAACCCTACTGATCGACCACAAAAACTGCGAATTCAAAGCGGCCAGCACGGCGTTGAGCCTGATTGCCAAATACCACTCCCACGTTGATCTGATCAACCTGATGTCGCGTCTGGCCCGGGAAGAACTGGTGCACCACGAGCAGGTCATGCGCCTGATGAAAAAGCGCAAGATCGGGCTGCGTCAGCTGTCCGCCGGGCGTTACGCCTCGGGCCTGCGCAAAGTGGTGCGCAGCCACGAACCGGTGAAGCTGGTAGACACGCTGGTGGTCGGCGCCTTCATCGAAGCCCGCAGCTGCGAGCGTTTCGAGGCGTTGGTGCCGCATCTGGATGAAGAACTGGGCAAGTTCTACTTCGGTCTGCTGAAAAGTGAGGCGCGGCATTTCCAGGGTTACCTGAAACTGGCCTATCAGTACGGTGACGCCAAGGACATCGCCCAGGTGATCGACAAGGTTCGTGACGCCGAGCAGGCGTTGATCGAGTCGCCAGATGTGGAGTTTCGCTTTCACAGTGGTGTGCCGGTAGCGGCCTAACGGCTCAAACCCAGGCGCTCATGCCACTGGGCGATGGACTCTTCGGGCCACACATCGCACTGTCGATCAGCGGGCTGCGTCTGGACTTCCACCCATGGTGCTTTCGAACCGAGCATCACGTGCGTGTACTCGGGTGGCACCGGCAGCGCCGTGTCGATGGCCGAGGCAAACGGATGAATCAACTCCGGCCATTCAGGACTGAACACCCATAATCCCGAGCCGCAAAGGGAACAGAAATGCCGCTCGGCAGTGCTGCGGTGGGCGCGTTTGTCACCTTCCTCCTTGAGCCGCGCATGGTAAATCGAGATGTGCTTGCGACCGCGCACCTTGAGGCTGGCGGCATCGCCAGCGATGTTGATCGCATAACCGCCACCGCCCTGGGTCTTGAGACAGATCGAGCAATAGCAGCGTTGATAAGGGTAGGGGTGGGCGCTGGTCAGGCTGAACGACACTGCGCCGCAATGGCAGGAGCCTTCGAGCTGCATGGGAACCTCCGACGGGTCTTGGGATGGCTCAAGACAGCCTAGACCGTCAGGGTTTCCGGGCAGTTGAATTTGTGCTGGATGTGCGGGCCTCTTCGCGAGCAAGCCCGCTCCCACACTTGATCGTTGTCGTACACAAAATCTGTGTTCACTGAAGATCTAATGTGGGAGCGGGCTTGCTCGCGAAGAACGATAACGCGGTCTACCGGTTGGGCACCCGCCACAAGTACCACGCCGCCACCGTTCGATACGGGCTCCACGTTAGCCCGATTTCAATCATCTGCTTACGAGTCGGCTGTACCTCCAACCCCTTCAGCCGCCGATAGCCCTCGCGCACGCCAAAGTCATCGGCCGGTAAAATGTCCGGCCGCTCCAGGCTGTAGATCAGCAGCATTTCAACCGTCCAGCGCCCGACTCCGCGCAAGGTCACCAAGCGCTCGATCAACGCTTCATCGGCCATGGACAGGGCCGTAGCGTAATCCGGCACCACGCCGTCCAGAGCCGCTTGAGCGATGCCCTGAATAGTCGTGATCTTGCTGGCGGAAAACCCGCACCCGCGCATCTGCTCGAAGTCTGTCGCCAGAATCTGCTCAGGTCTTGGGAAGGTGTTTGAAGGAAACAGCGCCAGCAGCCGGCCGACAATCGCATCGCCGGCCTTGGCATGCAGTTGTTGATAGGCAATCGCCCGCACCAACGACTCATAAGGATCGCGAGCCGCATGGGGCTGATGCAGGCAGGGGCCGATGGCGCTGATGTGGCGTTGCCAGTCGGCATCGAGGGCTGAGAGAAATTCGCTGGCCAGTTGATAGGTGTCGGGCATGGAGCATCCTGAAGTGCGGGGGACTGCGGGAAGATTAGTCGTCGCCCCGTAGCGCCGCACTCCATTGCTTGCGGTCAAACTTTGCCGGTGGGGGCCAGCAGGGCGTTCACTTGGCCATACGTGAAGGCCTTGAGGTCGCAGCTATCGAGTTTTCCGGTTTCCAGAAAGCTTTTGGCTACCGACGCCATGGCGCCGTAGAGGAACTCGGCGATGCTCGAGCCGGCGCTCAAACGGCGCACTCCGAGGGCTTGTAGTTCTTCCGGCGAAGGCAAACCCGCGAAACCTAGCACGTTTACCGGCAGCGTCGTGCCACGGCACAGCGCTTCGATCTCATACGCCGCCGTGACGCCCGCCGCGAACAGTCCGTCGGCACCGGCGGCCTGATACAACGCGGCACGCTTGAGTGTCTCTGCGACGCGATCTTCGGCCGGCACCAAGCCCTTGAGATACACGTCGGTGCGAGCGTTGATAAACAGCTTTACGTCCCGGCGATTGCCGACCTGACGAGCGATTTCGATCTTGCGCGCCAGCAGTTCGGGCGGCGAAGCACCGTCTTCGATGTTGATCCCCACGGCACCGGCAGCGATGACGGCGTCGATCACTTCTGCGACCCGACCCAGGTCATCGGAATAACCGGCCTCAATGTCCACGGTCAACGGCATCGTGATGACTCGGGCAATGGATTCGACGGTGGAAACGAGACGTTCAAGCGGCAAGGTGTTGCCATCCGGGTAGCCGTGAACCCAAGCCACCGCCGCGCTGCTGGTGGCGACGGCCTTGCTGCCCAGCTGTTCCACCAATCGCGCCCCGGTGGCATCGGCGACGTTGGTCAGAATCAGCAGGCCGCTTTGGTGCAGTTGGTGGAATTGGTTGTCGAGTGTGTCCATCGAGTGTCCTTCCTTATGACTTTCTGAAAAGAAACGGTGGAGTGATCAGAACGCGAGTTGTTGGGTGATTTGCACCGCGGCGCTTTCCAGCCTGAGCAGAAACGCCTTGCGCGGCTGTCCTCCACCATAGCCGGTCAACGAGCCGTCTGCACCGATCACCCGGTGACAGGGCAGGATAATCGCCAAGCGGTTTTGTCCGTTGGCCAGACCCACGGCGCGACTGGCGCCGGGCTTGCCCAGTTGCGCGGCGATGGCGCCATAAGTAGTGGTCTGGCCGTACGGGATCTTCATCAGTTCGGCCCATACCTGCCGGGCGAAAGCGCTGCCGGGCAGGTGCAGCGGCACGTTGAATTCGCTCCGTTTGCCGGCGAAGTATTGCGCCAGTTCTTCTTCGATCTGCTGCAAATGCCCGTTGTGCCCGGGGGCCACGGCGTAGCCATAACGGTTCTGCAGTTCTTCGATTTCCTTGGTCAATGCCGGTCGATCGAGAAACTCCAGCAGCACTAGCCCACGCTCTTCGGCCATGGCGATCATCGGCCCCAGCGGCGTGGTCAGTCGCGTGAACAGTAGTGGCTCGCTGTGGGCGGCGCGGCCGGGAGTGATGTGGAACGACTTTTGAAACGCATCGCGAAAACCGCTCAGGGATTCGTAGCCGGAGTCGAACGCGGCGTTGTCGATGGATTCGCCCTGTTTGATGCCACCGAGGGCGATGCCCAGGCGCCGGCTGCGCAGCCAGGCGTGAAAGGTCATGCCGAAATGCTGCTTGAACCAGCGACGCAGTTTCAACGGCTCGATGCCCTCGGCGAGCAACTGGGCATCGGTCCAGCGCAGGTCGGGGTCGGCGTCCACGGATTTGAGCAGTCGCTGCACCCAGTCCGGCGCGATGGCCGCGGCATCCAGCGGCTTGCAACGCAGGCAGGCCCGATAACCCGCCGACATCGCCTCATCGGCATGGGCGAAGAACTCGACGTTTTCCGGCTTCGGTTTGCGCGCCGTACAGCCGGGGCGGCAGAAAATGCCAGTGGTTTTCACCGCAGTAAAGAACACCCCCTCGTAGGCGGTGTCGCGTTCGAGCATGGCGCGAACCATCTCGGCGTGGGGCGGAAGCACAGCGTTTTGTAGGTTCATGGGCTGAGCATATGCCGCGTCGCCCGGCGCCTCCACCGGAAAATCGACAGTGAATTTTTGTCGCCCTGAGCTACAGTCATCGGGTCACCGATAATCCTGTAAACAATATTTTCAGGAATCTTCCTAATGCAACCGTTCACGATCAAACACATCGATCACATCGTCCTGCGCGTCAAGGATCTCGAACGAAGCATCACGTTTTACGGCGAGGTATTCGGCGCCGAACTGGTCAAGCGCCGCGACGATCTGGGCCTGGTGCATTTGCGTGCGGGCACCTCGATGATCGACCTCGTCGACATCCACGGTGAGCTCGGCCGCAAGGGCGGTGCTGCCGCTGGCAACGAACGGCGCAACGTCGATCACTTCTGCCTGCGCATTGAACCGTTCGACGAGGAAGCGCTGGTCAGTCACTTGCAGTCCTTCGGCCTGACACCCGAGAAAGCCGCCGTGCGTTTCGGCGCCGAAGGTCACGGGCTGTCGATTTATTGCTTCGATCCGGACGGCAATCAGGTCGAACTGAAAGGGCCGTCCCAAGGCTAAAGATCAGGCCCGTTTCGCCATCAACAGCACCGAAGCCGCTGCCGACAACAATCCCGCGCAGCAACGGTTGAATATCCGCTTACCCCGTGGTTCGGCGAACCAGCGGCGCATGTGCAGGCCCATGTAAGCGTAGGCGCTGATGGCGATCCATTCCAGCATCAAGAACAACGCGCCGAGCACGACGAATTGCGCGGCAATCGGTCGAGTCGGGTCGACGAATTGCGGCAGGAATGCGGTGAACAGCAAAATGGCCTTGGGATTGCCCGCTGCTACAAGAAACTCCTGCCGCGCCAGAGCGACAATTCCAATTAGCGCGCCGGTCACAACTTGCTCGGCCTCGGGGTTGGCGCGCCACAGTTGCCAGGCCAGGTACAACAAGTAAGCAGCGCCGACGATCTTGATCGCATAGAACAGCCATTCCGAGGTTTGCAGCACCACCGACAACCCGGCGGCGGCCAGGGCGATCATCCCGGCAAACGCCAGCAAGCGACCGACGCCAGCCACGCAGGCGCGACGATAGCCATAACGGGTAGCGTTGCTGACCGACAGCAGATTGTTCGGGCCGGGGGCCATGTTCAGGGCGAAGCAGGCCGGGAGAAACAGGGTGAGAGTGGCGAGGTCCATGACGACGGCTCCAGTATCGAGAGCCGTATTTTTATCATGAGCGACGAGTGGGCCGGCCCATACAGCGGTGAGCGCAAATCGCCGTACACTTGCGTTGGCTTGATTAGCGCTAATGCCAGTCAGTTAGCGCAGTCCATGTGGGAGCGGGCTTGCTCGCGAAAGCGGTGTGTCAGGCAACATTAATGTTGGTAGATACTCCCTCTTCGCGAGCAAGCCCACTCCCACAGGGATCTCCTTCGTGATTCAGGTTGAGAGAAAAACAGGGGACAGACCACGATTGCCCGGCATTCGCCTTAAATCGCGGTCTGTCCCTTCTAACGTAAGATCAACTGGAAAGGCACGCTATTTGATCTGCACAATCACCGGACCTTCCGTCACGATCGGCGGGTTCGCGTGGATATTCGAGGCATTTTTCTGAATCCAGTCGCGCGCGACTTTCAAGCTCGCATCGCTGCCGGCCTTGTCCGTGCAAACAGTCACCGCCGTACCGCCATCACCCGTATTCAGCAGTGTGTAACTTACGAGGCCCGGCACTGTCCGCAGGGTAGCTTCGACGTCGGCCTTGCGCTGTTCTAAAAGATCGAACAGCTGCTTTGCTCCAGCACCCAAGTAGGTTCTTATAACCGCATACATGGTCGTCTCCTTTAGGAGTTACCGTCTTGACGCCAATACTGATCCGCTAATGGCCGCTATCACTCAGGTTTCAGTTCGTCCCGATTTAATCAGCTTAGCCAAACGCCCGGCGGCGAGCGAAATGTAACGACCACCGGCCACTTTTGGCCGAGAGCGAATCTGGAAACAAGGGACAGATCACGATTGCTCGGCATATGCCTGAAATCGTGTCTGTCCCTTTTTATGTTCCCGCAGGAGGATCTCCTTATCAAGCGGGACGTGGTGCTTCAACAGGCGGGGTGCCGTCGTGAAACATTGTCTTCAGTTGAGCACGCAGTTCCGGTGAGTCGGTGTGCTTGTGAACGCTGACCGCATGCTGTGCGGCGGCCTCGAGCAGTTCGTTTTCAGAGTCCGCGGACAGCGCGACCGAGCATTTGGAATCGCTTGGAAACTCGCGGCAATCGATGTATTTACGCGCCATGATCTTTTCCTCCCTACGATGAAGGCAGGCCGCGGCCTGCGTGAACGATCACTCGACGCGCCACCCCATATATCAAACACGATTGCATGTCGCTTCGAGTGTGCCCTTAGAGTATAGGCCCGCCTCAGGGCGCATCGTGGCAGGCTTGCGACGACTAAATGCGGCTGGCGGTGTTTTGCGTCTCGATTACGACGAGGGCTTCCAATGACTGGATGTGATCTGTCGATTCTTTACCGTACCTTGTATCGACGTAAGACATGCGGCTGTTGCTCATGTAGGTTCGCAACAGCTCACTCAGCCCCTCTTTACCGATCAAGACGTTCAGATCCTTGGCCCCGTCAAGTTCGATGGTGGTTTCAATTACCGCAGTGCTGTAGAGCTCTTCCAGTATTTTGTCAGGCACGTTGGGTAATTTGGTTGTCGTGTCGATGAACAGGTTCACAACTTGCCTGGCCGTACTGATCGTGGCGTCGTTGAACAGTGCGCGGCCCTGATTCACTGCGGATACGGTCTTGGCGATTTCGATTGCGGAGCCGCTGTTTTGTACGGCCTTGACCAGGTCGTAAGCCCCGGCGGCACCGGTCAATCGGCGCAACTGGAAGACCCCCAGACGTGTGGCGGACTGACCAAAGTGGCCGAGTTTCAGCGCTCCTTTGCCGATCAGTTTGGCGCCGCCGTAGGCCAGTTGCGGGATGCCATCCAGAGGATTGAACAGCGACAGGACAAAACTCCCGCCGACTTTGCCCAGATTCAGCAATTTGGAACTACTCGCGGCTGCTTTAAAGAAGACGCCGGCCGCTCCCACGAAGGAGAACAGCAATGTGGTTGCATCCATCACACAGCTGAACAATGCGCCGCTGCGCCGATCCGGATTGCCCGAGGCGAGTCCTTCAATACATTCTTTGAACGGGATGATGATGTTGAGAATAGTGTCGAAAATCTTCTCAAAATTTTCCCCGCTTTGTTCGATGTCGGTTTTGTCGTAGCCCATCGCGTAAAAATGATCATAAGTCATCGGAGGATTGTGTTGTGCAATCAGTTCACTGATGTCACGGAACCGCCCGGAGTTGAAACTTTGCATCGGGCTTCGCAGGGAAGTTGCTGAGTCGCGCATGTCGTTGAATTGGCCAAAGCGTTCCAGAAGGACGCCCTCAGTGTTCAGTACCGAGTCGTTGGTGAGTTCCGAGCCTTTGTAATAAGTCCGATAGTCAATGTGCGCACCGTACACATAGGTCCGCGTCTTGAAACCTTCATCAGCATCATCTGGGGATTTCCCGAGCCAGATCCAGTTGTCATTAAGCTGCTGGGTCAGCGCTTCATTTTTCCGACACTGACCTTGCAGTGGGAACAGTTCATAGGCACGGACTTCGCTGTTGAACCTGGAAACAATCAAAATGCCAAACGACGCTCTGATGTTGCGCTCGGCCTCGGAGATCAGCCCGTGATTATCGGGAGGGGTGGATTGGGTCACATGATAAAGCGCCAGTTGGCCATATTCGATGGCAACCCGGTCCTCTACCTTTAATCGCGACATGGCCAGACGCAGGATTGTCGCGATCCCCGTTTTATAGGGGGCGTACTGCTTTTCGAGTTGGCGGGTATACAGATCGTTGGCAGGCCCCAGATCCAGAACCGCCGTCGCGACCGAATGGTTATAGGCGGTCAATTGGCGTGCCAAATACAGGTCAAGCAGGGAGTTTTCTATGCCAGAGTACGCGGTGGCAAGCTTGGTTGCGGGATTGATGCCCAACTCCAATATTGCGGATTTCGCCAGTGCCCTGCGGCTCACAGGTGGGGTGGTAATGCTGTTAAGGGCTTCACTCATAGTGTCAATGAATGCGTTGTATTGGGTCGTGGCGTGTTTGACGATTTGTTCCGTTGGCAGGTCGTCAGCACCTTCCAGTTCAAGCTCGTTGATCATCGCCCAGTCCAGCACGCACTTCACCAGGATCACGCCCTGCAGCGTGCGTTGTTCGGTGCTGGTTGGCGAAATAGCCCCCAGTTCCATCAACATCTCGTATGACAAGGCGCGGGATAACCCGGGAGCGATGCTTTCAGCGAGAAGAACCGATTTGCGCAACATCACCCAGCCAGGGGAACCAATTTGCAAGGCCTGCGGTGTTTGCACCAGAAACTCCGGTGCCAGCCCGGCGAGTATCAGTTGCAGCGCCAAGGGCACGGCCGCCGGGTTAACGCGCTGAAATCCGCTGAAATGCGCAGTCAAATGCTGTCGTACATCGTAGGTATTCGCCTGTACGTTGTGGGAAGCATAGAGATTGGAGGAGCAGAAACTGTGGTTTCTGTCGGCTGTACCCAAAGCAAAGTCCAGCATGATGGCTGCCACCAGCAAACCGCTGCGTTGTTCAGGGGGTAAGGGGGCGGTAGAAACACTTTGCGGGTGTAATGCATCGAAGCAGGATTGGGCGAAGGTTTTTGCGACGGGCGTCTCGATCAGCGGTTCCCAACTCAGACTCGGCTCTTCCTGCAAGAATGCAGCGGATCTACCGCCGAGAATGGCATCGGTCAGGTAATTGATCAGCGGTTCAACGGGTTTTCCTGCATCGTGAAATAGTTTGGATGTTTCATGAAGAATAATGTGGCGCTGGTCTTCAGTGATGACCAGGGTGGTTTCATTGGTTTCGCTGGAAATGCCGCCCCAATAGTTGCCATGCTTTGGTGGTTCAGGCAGCGATAGTTTCAGTAAGGCAATCAGGTTTTCAACATGCTCGGCGGTCTTCGGCACATCCAGTTGATGGAAGCGAAGCCAGTTAACGAGAGGGACATGTTTTATCGAAGAAACAATGCCGCCGGTAAGTTTTGCCGCTTTAACCAGAAGCTCAATGTCGGCATTGAGTGTGGAAGTGGCAGTGACTACATCAGTGACATCGACGTGTGAAATATAAACGTCAGAGACGGGTGAAGTGTCTGGCACCTGAAGAATAACGCCGCTGTCCGTGACCAGAATCCACTCTTCATCGCTCGGGCCAAAAGGGCCGGAGAGCCCTGCAAAAGCGGGCTGCATGATCAGCCGCTGGAGTAGCGTGCTTGCCGCTCGGTGGTTTTTTTCGAAGTGACTGTCTTCGACAATTTCGACGATCACTTGCGAGATGTCGACAAAATTGTCTGTGGAGTTCTGGGAGAAAAATGCTGGCTGCCCGATCTGCGAGTCAAGTATTGACTTCAATGTTTCAGCAATGGTCTGACGCTCTTTCATATTGCCGGAAGCGGGTAGGGAGGCGAATAAGTTCAGCGGGTTGTTCATGAGGTTTTCATCCATCCTTGGTGTTGACTTGTTAAGGTTCTGTTAAATAAGTCACTGGGCAGTCAGCCTGTTTGCTGAGGCGGCGAAACTATATATCGAGTTTTTATTTTAGTGGAATGTGTTTGTTATCAAGTTATGTAAGAGGTGTTTTTTATGGATGCTAAAGTTGCTATGAAAGTTGGCGGGTTGTGTTCTTTCGCTGGGCAGTGACTGTTCATGGAAGGGGCGAGGGCAGTTTTCTTCAATACCGGGGGCCGGGCGCTGGTTACCGTGAGCGCTGTATTCCTTGATTTGAAGCAGGTGTGCGATGAGTCTGATTCTTTCCATGGCCGCGTTTGCGCTGGTCGCCTCTATAACGCCGGGGCCGGTGAATATTGTGGCGTTGAGCTCGGGGGCACAGTTCGGTTTCCTCGCGAGTCAGCGGCATGTGGCTGGGGCGACCTTGGGGTTTGTTCTGCTGTTGGTACTGATGGGGTTGGGTTTGCATGAGGTGTTGCAACGTTGGCCGGCGTTGACGCGGGTGGTGCAATGGGCGGGGGTGGCGTTTCTGTTGTTCATGGCTTTCAAATTGGCCACTGACAACGGTCAACTCGATGCCAAGGAGTCGGGGCGGGTGCCGTCGATGCTGTATGGCGCGGTGATGCAATGGCTCAACCCGAAAGCCTGGCTGGCCTGCGTGGCGGGGATGGGCGCGTTTGTCGCCGACGGTGAGGCGCGGCTGGTTTGGCAGTTTGCGGCGGTGTATCTGGTGATCTGCTACTTGTCGGTGGGTTGCTGGGCGTATGCCGGGACGTTTTTGCGCGGCTATCTGAGCAATCCGGCGGGGATGCGCCTGTTCAATCGGGTCATGGCGTTGCTGCTGGCGGTGAGTGCGGGGTATTTGCTGTTGCCGTAGGTCTGGAGAGTGTTCCTCTAATGTGGGGCAGTTCCACCTATCAAGGCTTGTGGCGAGGGAGGATGAGTTAGCCGCGGTACTGCCCCGGTGTCGCCGCCAGATGCTGTTTGAACGCGCGCTGAAAATGCGCCTGATCAGCAAACCCGGCTTCCAGCGCCACATCGGCGATCAACTTGCCGCTGCGCAGTCGATCCCGGGCGAACTGGATGCGCCGGTTAACCAGAAACGCATGGGGCGTCATGCCGTAATGCTGTTTGAAGGCACGGATCAGGTACGACGGCGACAGTTGCGCCGCCTCGCAAATGTCCTCGAGCTTGAGCATCTGCGTGCAGTTGTCGCGGATATAGTCGGCGGCCCGTTCCAGCTTGAAATTGGGTTCGCGCAGCGGTTGATCGATGGGGTTGAGCCGCTGTTGCACCTCGGTGAAAAACTCCACCGCCGCGCTGTGCTTGCGCAGCACGTCTTGCTGCTGATCGACCAATACCTCGTACAAATTCTTCAGGCCGGCAAACAGCTCGACGTCACGATTGTGGGTGATGGAAAACCGGCGAAACGCCAAGTCCTGGCTGAAGCCGAGCTGATGCTGCAAATCGGTCAGCCAAGGCGTCTCGACGTACAGCATCAGGTACGACCAAGGCTGGTCGTCGATCGGGTTGCAGGCATGCACATCGCCCGGATTCATCAGCACCACCGTGCCGGCACTGACCTGAAACTCCGATTGCTCGTGGATATAGGTGCTGCGCCCGGCGGTGATTGCGCCAATGGAAAAATGCGCGTGGGAATGCCGGCTGTAGCAGACCTCGCGACCGTCGGCGATGGAGCGGGCTTCGATGAAGGGCAGGGCGTCGTCGCGCCAGAAGCGCGGGGCTTTGTCTGCATCTTTGGCGACGGTGTGCTTCATCTCGGTGTCCTCGGCGGTTCAGCTTTGGAGTGTATTAGCTCTCGCCGTCAAAGGCTCGTTGCAGCGTGGCGATGTCGAGTTTTTTCATTTGTAGCATCGCTGCCATGGCGCGCTGGGATTTGGCTGCGTCGGGGTCTTTCATCATGTCCATCAGAACGACCGGCACGACCTGCCACGACACGCCGAATTTATCTTTGAGCCAGCCGCATTGCTGGGCTTCAACGGGACCGCCTGCAGACAGGCGCCCCCAGAAGTGGTCGACTTCTTCCTGAGTGTGACAATTGACCTGGAATGAGATCGCCTCATTGAACTTGAAAACCGGGCCACCGTTAAGGCCTGTGAAACTCTGCCCATCGAGCTCGAAACTGACGGTCATCACCGAGCCTTCCGGCCGGCCATGGATTTCCTGACCCGCCTTGCCGTAATGGGTGATGCCGGCGATTTTGGAATGATCGAAGATCGCGCAGTAAAACTTCGCGGCGTCCTCGGCCTGATCGTCGAACCACAGGCAGGGCGTGAGTTTTTGAACGCGGTGCATGGCGGTGCTCCTCTGCGGGTTGATCACTCTGGATTATCAGCGTAGTCAGCCTGTGATGGTCCGGTTGTGCCATAGATCGACAAGTCGTGAGAATTCCCCTCAACCCGTTTAGAGCGAATGGGCAGCGACCGGTGGTCGATGAACATGGCTTGTGGGTCAAATTGCGCTTAGCTGTATGGATAACCCATGGCGCGCGTAACCGCCGACCTTGAGCGAAGAGAGGCGCCCCTTCAGAACACCGTGAGTCTGAGGAAATCCGCAATGCTGACCCTTAATATCAATGGCAAGGACCAGGAACTGGATGTCCCCGCGGACATGCCGTTGCTCTGGGTGCTGCGCGATGTCGCGCACCTGACGGGCACCAAATTCGGTTGCGGTATGGCCCAGTGCGGCGCTTGCACCGTACACGTCGACGGCGCGCCGCTGCGCTCCTGCATCACGCCCGCCACGGCGGTGGCCCACGGGCAGAAAATTCTCACCATCGAAGGCTTGTCCGCCGATGGCTCGCACCCGGTCCAGCAAGCCTGGGCCGAACTCGACGTGGTTCAGTGCGGTTATTGCCAGTCGGGGCAGATCATGTCGGCGGCCGCGTTGCTGGCGAAGATCCCCAAGCCCACCGACAGCGATATCGACCAGGCGCTGTCCGGCAACATCTGCCGCTGCGGCACCTACCCAAGAATCCGCGCCGCGGTCAAACGCGCCGCCGAGATCGGTTGATACACGCCGAAGGGAGCTGACCCATGAACAGAATCAACCCTGTCTCGCGTCGCGGTTTTCTCAAGGGCAGCGCAGTGTTGGGCGGTGGTCTGGTGGTGGCGTTTGTCATTCCGGGTGCCAATCGCTTTGCCCTTGGTGCCGAGAATCAAGGAAACGTCTTCGCCCCCAATGCCTTTTTACGCATTGGCAACGACAACAGCATCACCGTGCTGCTCGGCCATTCGGAAATGGGCCAGGGCATCTGGACCGGCCTGACCATGTTGATCGCCGAAGAGCTGGACGCCGACTGGTCGAAAATCCGCGTCGAACATGCGCCAGCCTCGGCCGCCGATTATGGCCTGCCGGGGTTTGGCGGGATGCAGATCACCGGCGGTTCGACGTCGACCTGGATGGAGTTCGACCGCTATCGCCAGGCCGGAGCGGCGGCGCGCTTGATGCTGATCGAGGCGGCGGCCAAGCGATTCGACGTGGCGCCTTCGCAGATTCGCACCGAATCGGGCGTGGTCATTGCCGGCGACAAACGCGCCACTTACGGCGAACTGGCGGATGACGCCGCCAAGTTGCCGGTGCCGGATCCGGCCTCGATCAAGTTCAAGGAAGCCAAAGACTGGAAGGTCATCGGCAAACCCACCAAGCGCCTCGACACCCCGGAGAAAATCACCGGGCAGGCGAAGTTCGGCATGGACGTGCAATTCGATGGGCTGATGACGGCGATGGTCGCTCGCCCACCGGTGTTCGGTGGCAGCGTCAAATCCTTCGAAGGCGCCGAGGCGCTGGCGGTGCCGGGCGTGCACAAGGTGGTGCAGGTGCCCACGGGGGTCGCAGTAATTGCCGATCATTATTGGGCGGCGAAGCTGGGACGTGATGCGCTGAAGGTCGAATGGGACCTGGGGCCGAACGCCGGGCTGGATAGCCAACAGCTGCTGGAGAGCTTTCGTAAACTCGCCGCCACCCCCGGCACTTCCGCCAGTAAGGCCGGGGATGCGACGGCGACGCTGGGCAAAGCGGCGAAGACGATTGAGGCCGAATACAGCGTGCCATACCTGGCTCACGCGCCGATGGAACCGCTCAATTGCACGGTGAAAATCTCCAAGGATAAATGCGAAATCTGGACCGGTACGCAGTTTCAGACGCTGGATCAGATGATCGCGGGGAAGATCACCGGGCTCAAACCCGAACAGGTCGAGATCCACACCCAATTCCTCGGTGGCGGTTTCGGGCGTCGGGCCAATCCGACCTCGGATTTTGTCAGCGAAGCCGTGTACGTAGCGAAGGCAGCGGGCGGGCCGGTGAAAACCGTCTGGGCCCGAGAGGATGACATTCGTGGCGGTTATTACCGCTCGGCATTCCTGCATCAGGCACGCATTGGCCTCGGTGCCGACGGCATGCCGATGGCCTGGAAGCATGTGCTGGTCGGGCAGTCGATTCTGACGGGCACGTCGTTCGCGGCGACGATGGTCAAGGACGGCGTCGACAAAACCTCCGTCGAAGGCGTGGCCGACAGTCCTTATCTTGTGGGGCTGGCCAATCATCAGGTCGAACTGCATTCACCGCAAACCGGCATCAGCGTGCTGTGGCTGAGGTCGGTGGGGCACACCCACACGGCATTCGTCATGGAGTCGTTGATCGATGAGCTGGCAGACGCCGCCGGCAAGGATCCGGTGGAATACCGACGCGCCTTGCTCAAGGCGCATCCACGGCATTTGGGCGTGCTGAATCTGGCGGTGGAGAAAGCCAACTGGAAAGCACCCTTGCCAGACGGTCACGCATTGGGCGTGGCGGTGCATGAGTCCTTCGGCAGTTACGTCGCCCAGGTGGCCGAGGTGTCCCAGGACAATCTGGCGATTCGCGTGCATCGGGTGGTGTGTGCGGTGGATTGCGGCATTGCGGTCAACCCGCAGGGCATCGCCGCGCAGATGGAATCGGGCATCACCTTCGGTCTCGGATTTACCTTGCACAGCAAGCTGACGTTCAAGAACGGTCAGGTGGAGCAATCCAATTATCACGACTATCAGGTCCTGCGCCTGAACGAGATGCCGGTGGTCGAGGTGCACATCGTTCCCAGCAGCGACAAGCCCGGTGGTATTGGCGAGGTCGGTGTGCCTCCGGTAGCGCCGGCAGTGGCGAACGCGGTGTTTGCCCTGACCGGGCAGCGTCTGCGGGAACTGCCGTTGCAACTGTCGGGGGTGTGAGATGAGACGACATGCGTTTCTTGGCGCGGTGATGCTGATCGGCCTGGGTGGCTATGCCTCGGACCTGTTCGCTGATGATAAAGAGGCGGTGAAGGCGTTCGACACGGTGCAGAAAGTGTTCCAGAGCCCGCGTTGTCAGAACTGTCATATCCCTGGCGATTCGCCGCTGCAGTTCGACGCCGGTGTTCCTCACGCAATGAATGTGGTTCGCGGCCTGGACGGCAAGGGCGCCGCCGGTTTGCCGTGTGCCAGTTGCCATGCCGAACGCAATCCGCCGGCCAGTTATGGCCCCAATTCGCCACCCGGAGCACCGCATTGGAGCCTGCCGCCGGCTGCGCACAAAATGGCCTGGATCGGCCTGCCGGCCGACAAGTTGTGCGCGATGATCAAGGACCGTTCCAGCAATGGCGATCGTGATTTTGCGGCGCTGATCAAGCACGTCAGCGAGGATAAGCTGGTGCTTTGGGGCTGGAATCCAGGTGAGGGGCGGGCGCCGGTGCCGGTACCCCACGACATCTTCGTCACCCAGTTCAAGCTCTGGGCCGATGCTGGAGGGCCGTGTCCGGTGGCGGGTAGCTGACCAGCGGCGCGTTTATAGGGAGTCATATCGGGTGTGAACGACTCTAACGTTCATATCCATCAAGGAGTGAGTGATGTTAACCCCAGGCAAACCGCTCAAACCCGGCGCTGGCGCAGACATGCGTGCGCCGAATGCACTCGACAGCGCAATTCAGGATCGCGATGTATTGCGCGACCTGGCGCGTAAGGCTGAGCAAGCGCTGATGGGCGTGCAGATGGCGAGCATGGATGAATTGACCCTGCTCTCCAATCGTCATGGCTTCGAGGCTTTGGCTCAGTTAGGACTGGAGGCCTGTCAGCAGTTGGGCAAACCCGCGACCCTGCTGTTTTTCGACCTTGATGACTTCAAGCGCATCAACCAGCTGTACGGTCGCGCCGAGGGTGACGATGCCCTGAAAACCTTCGCCGATGTGCTACGCATCGCCTTTCGTGAAAGCGATGTGATCGGCCGGCTCGGCAGCGATGAGTTTGCTGCCTTGCTGACCGGCGCCGACGCCGTGGAAATCGCCGCGATCAGAGCGCGCCTCGAAGAAATACTCGAAGAACGCAATGCCACAGCGCATCGTGGCTATGACATTCGCTTCAGTATCGGGCAGATCGAGATTGATTCTCGGCTGCACCAGACGGCGGAAGACTTGCTGGCTTTGGCCGATAAGGCGCTGTGCGCCCGGCAGTTCGATGCTCGTCATTGTTGAATGGCATCTTGCAAGTCCGCTGCAATGTGCTCGGCTGTTCGCAACTGCCGGTCGGGCAGATCATTTGGCGAACAACTGATCGATATCCTTGAACGCCTTGAATTCCAGAGCGTTACCGCAGGGATCGAAGAGAAACATCGTCGCTTGTTCGCCCACCAATCCCTGAAAGCGGATACCCGGTTCGATCACGAAGCGGGTGCCAAGGGCTTTCAAGCGCTCGGCCAGGGTTTCCCATTCCTCCATCCCCAATACCACACCGAAATGCGGCACCGGTACGTCGTGGCCATCGACGGCGTTGGTATGGGCGGCTTCCTGAGAAGCGTTTTTCGGTGCCAGATGAATCACCAGTTGATGGCCGAAAAAGTTGAAATCGACCCAATGGTCGCTGGAGCGACCTTCTTCCAGGCCGAACACTTCACCATAGAAGCGCCGGGCAACGGCCAAGTCGTAAACCGGGATAGCCAAGTGAAAAGGGGACAGTTGCATCGAACGTGCCTCGACGGGTTGAGAGTGAAGACCGAGTTTAGTCCTGTGCTTTTTGATTGAAAGACGATAATTTTTGCGACGAGCTCAAATTATTTCGATCAATCGGAGAGCCGCATGCTGCGGGAACTGAAAACCTTCATTGCCGTGACACGTCATGGCACGTTCGCTGCGGCAGGCATGCACATTGGCCTGACCCAGTCGGCAGTCAGCGCACAGATCCGAAACCTCGAACAGGCGTTGGGCATTCGCCTGTTCGATCGCACCGGACGTCAGGCGATTCTCAACGCTGCGGGGCAGCGGGCGTTACCGATGGCTCGGGAAATCCTTGAGACCTTCAACCGCATGGCCGTCAGTGATAGCGTCGGCGAGTTTCGTGGCGAATTGAAGATCGGCGCGGTGGCCACCGTCCAGACCGGGTTGTTGCCGCGCGCGCTGTTACGCCTCAGGCAACAGGCACCATTGCTGGAGGCGAAACTGGTGCCGGGGGTATCCCTGAGCCTGTTGAGCCAGGTGGACACCGGCGAAGTGGACCTGGCGATTCTGATCAAGCCGCCGTTTGAATTACCCAAGGAATTGTCGGTGCACGTCATTCGCCGGGAGCCGTTTGTGCTGATCGTGCCGGCAGATCTTGAGGGCGACGACCCGCTGCAGTTGCTCGCCAACCATCCCCACGTACGCTACGACCGCAATTCTTTCGGTGGGCGCCTGGTGACTCGCTTTTTACGCGAGCAGCAGATCGATGTGCAGGTGGCTCTGGAGCTGGATGAGCTGGAAGCTATCGTCAAAATGGTCGAATGCGGGCTGGGTGTTTCGCTATTGCCCGAGGCGGGGCTGTGGCTTGAGCATGGGGCGAAGGTGCGGATCATCCCGTTGGGTGAGCTGACGTTCTACCGGGAGATCGTGCTGTTGCAGCGTTATAGCCAGCGCACACAACCGATCCAGCAGTTGTTTGCGCGGTGTTTGACGAAAATCGACGACTAAACGCTAACCCCTGTGGGAGCGGGCTTGCTCGCGAAGGCGGTGTTCGGCATACAGAAAGTGTCGACTGGCACACCGCTTTCGCGAGCAAGCCCGCTCCCACATTTGACCGCATCAAGCCTGGAATTGAGGGCATAAAAAACCCGCCAATCGGCGGGTTTCTTCATGGCTAACCGAAGATCACTCTTCGATGTTGCCCATGGCGGTGGTGTTGAAGCCGCCGTCTACGTACATGATTTCGCCGCTGATGCCGGAGGCCAGGTCCGAGCACAGGAAGGCGCCGGCGTTGCCGACTTCGTCGATGGTGACGTTACGACGCAGCGGGGTTTGCGCTTCGTTGGCGGCCAGCATTTTGCGGAAGTTCTTGATGCCGGAAGCGGCGAGAGTGCGGATCGGGCCAGCCGATACGCAGTTCACGCGGGTGCCATCCGGGCCCAGGGAGCCGGCCAGGTAACGCACGCCAGCTTCCAAAGAAGCCTTGGCCATGCCCATTACGTTGTAGTTCGGCATGGTGCGCTCGGCGCCCAGGTACGACAGGGTCAGCAGGCTGCCATTGCGGCCTTTCATCATTTCGCGACCAGCTTTGGCCAAGGCCACGAAGCTGTAGGCGCTGATGTCGTGAGCAATGCGGAAACCTTCACGGGTGGTGGCTTCGGTGAAGTCGCCGTCCAGTTGGTCGCCCGGGGCGAAGCCGACGGAGTGCACGATGCAGTCCAGGCCGTCCCACTTCTTGCTCAGTGCTTCGAAGACCTTGGCGATTTCTTCATCGCTGGCCACGTCGCACGGGAAGCACAGCTCAGGGCTCGAGCCCCAGCCTTGTGCGAATTCTTCGACACGACCCTTGAGTTTGTCGTTCTGATAAGTGAAGGCAAGCTCAGCGCCCTCGCGATGCATGGCGGCAGCGATGCCGGATGCGATGGACAGCTTGCTGGCGACACCGACGATCAGTACGCGCTTACCGGCGAGAAAACCCATGTGTTGCTCCTCTTTTCAGGTTTATTGCGCAGTGGCTGGTGCCAGAAAAGCGGCTTCCAGCAACTGCTGTGTATACGGATGTTTGGGGGCGGCAAAGATACTTTGCGCGTCTCCCTGTTCGACCACTTGGCCATGCTTGACCACCATCAGCTGGTGGCTCAGCGCTTTGACGACAGCCAGGTCATGGCTGATAAACAAATACGTCAGGTTGTACTTGGTTTGCAGTGAACGTAGCAGCTCCACCACTTGGCGTTGCACGGTGCGGTCGAGGGCCGAAGTCGGCTCGTCCAGCAAAATCAACGCCGGTTTTAGCACTAATGCCCGGGCAATGGCGATTCTTTGCCGTTGCCCACCGGAAAATTCGTGGGGGTAGCGGTGCCGGGTTTCCGGGTCCAGACCTACCTCCTTGAGTGCTGCAATAATCGCTTGTTCCTGTTCTGCCTCGGTGCCCATCTTGTGGATCCGCAGGCCTTCGCCGACGATCTGGCTCACGCACATCCGTGGGCTCAGGCTGCCGAACGGGTCTTGGAACACCACCTGCATCTCCCGCCGCAGCGGTCGAATCTGATGCTGCGTCAGGCAGTCTAGTTGCTTGCCTTCAAAACGGATGGCGCCTTTGCTACCGATCAGCCGCAATATTGCCAGGCCGAGCGTCGACTTGCCGGAACCGCTTTCTCCCACAATCCCCAGAGTCTGGCCCTGGGGCAGGCTGAAATTGATCCCGTCTACCGCTTTGATATGGTCCACGGTCTTTTTCAGAAAGCCTTTCTTGATCGGGAACCAGACTTTCAGGTCCTCGACCTGCAGCAATGGCGGGCCAATCACGTTGGTCGCCGGTTTGCCGCTGGGCTCCGCTGCCAGCAGTTCCCGCGTGTACGGATGCTGCGGTGCGCGGAACAATTCTTCGCACGATGCCTGTTCGACGATGCAACCGCGCTGCATGACACATACGCGATGCGCAATTCTTCGCACAAGGTTCAAATCGTGACTGATCAGTAACAACGCCATGCCAAGACGGGCCTGCAATTCCTTGAGCAGTTCGAGAATTTTCAGTTGAACGGTCACGTCCAGCGCCGTGGTCGGTTCGTCGGCGATCAGCAATTCCGGCTCATTGGCCAGGGCCATCGCGATCATTACCCGCTGGCGCTGGCCTCCGGACAATTCGTGGGGCAGAGCCTTGAGACGCTTCTCCGGTTCGGGGATGCCGACCATTTCCAGCAGTTCCAGCGTGCGCTTGGTCGCGACTTTGCCGGTCAGGCCTTTGTGGATGCCCAAGATTTCGTTGATCTGTTTTTCGATCGAATGCAGCGGATTGAGCGAGGTCATCGGCTCCTGGAAGATCATCGCAATCCGGTTGCCACGGATGTGGCGGATGGTTTTCTCTTTCAGGTCCAGCAGATTCCGATCGGAATAAGTGATGGTGCCGGACGGATGCCGAGCCAGCGGGTAGGGCAGCAGCCGCAGGATCGAGTGGGCGGTCACCGATTTGCCGGAGCCGCTTTCGCCCACCAGCGCCAGGGTTTCGCCGCGCTTGATGTCGAAGCTGACGCCTTCGACCACCCGCTGACAGCGTTCGCCGACGACAAATTCGACGGCCAAGTCGCGCACTTCGATCAGATTGTCCTGATTCATTTCACTTCCTCGGGTCGAAGGCATCGCGAGCGGACTCGCCGATGAACACCAGCAGACTCAACATCAGCGCCAGCACCGCAAACGCACTCATACCGAGCCACGGCGCTTGCAGGTTGGATTTGCCCTGAGCCACCAGTTCACCCAGGGACGGCGCGCCCGGCGGCAGGCCGAAGCCGAGGAAATCCAGGGCGGTCAGGGTGCCGATGGCGCCGGTCAGGATGAACGGCATGAAGGTCATGGTCGAGACCATGGCGTTGGGCAGAATGTGGCGGAACATGATCGCACCATTCTGCATGCCCAGCGCCCGGGCCGCGCGCACGTATTCCAGATTCCGACCGCGCAGGAACTCGGCGCGCACCACATCAACCAGGCTCATCCACGAGAACAGCAGCATGATCCCCAGCAGCCACCAGAAGTTTGGCTGCACGAAACTGGCCAGAATGATCAACAGGTACAGCACCGGCAACCCGGACCAGATCTCCAGAAAACGCTGCCCCGCCAGATCGACCCAACCGCCATAAAAACCCTGCAAGGCCCCGGCGATAACGCCGATGATCGAGCTGAGAATGGTCAGCGTCAAAGCAAACAGCACCGAAATCCGGAAGCCATAAATCACCCGGGCCAGCACATCGCGGCCCTGATCGTCGGTGCCCAGCAGGTTGTCGGCCGAGGGCGGCGCGGGGGCCGGGACTTTCAGGTCGTAGTTGATGCTCTGGTAGCTGTAGGGGATCGGTGCCCACAAGACCCAAGCGTCCTTGGCCTTGAGCAGTTCGCGGATGTACGGGCTCTTGTAGTTGGCTTCCAGCGGGAATTCGCCGCCGAACGCGGTTTCCGGGTAACGCTTGAGTGCCGGGAAATACCAGGCGTTGTCGTAATGCACCACCAGCGGTTTGTCGTTGGCGATCAGCTCGGCACCGAGGCTTGCGCCGAACAGAATCAGAAACAGCCACAGCGACCACCAGCCACGCTTGTTGGCCTTGAACAGTTCGAAACGTCGGCGATTGAGAGGGGACAGGTTCATCTCAATGCTCCCGGCTTTCGAAGTCGATGCGCGGATCGACAAAGGTGTAAGTGAGGTCGCCGATCAGCTTCACCACCAGCCCCAGCAGGGTGAAGATGAACAGCGTGCCGAAAACCACCGGGTAATCGCGGTTGATCGCTGCTTCAAAACTCATCAGACCGAGGCCGTCGAGGGAGAAAATCACTTCCACCAGCAACGAGCCGGTGAAAAAGATCCCGATGAATGCCGATGGGAAGCCAGCAATCACCAACAGCATGGCGTTGCGAAACACATGGCCGTACAGCACGCGATGGCGGGTCAGGCCCTTGGCCTTGGCGGTGACCACGTATTGCTTGTTGATTTCATCGAGGAAGCTGTTCTTGGTCAGCAGCGTCATGGTCGCGAAGTTGCCGATTACCAGTGCGGTCACCGGCAGTGCAAGGTGCCAGAAATAGTCGAGGATCTTGCCGCCGGTGCTCAGCTCGTCGAAGTTGTTCGAGGTCAGGCCCCGTAGCGGGAACCAGTCGAAATAGCTGCCGCCGGCGAACACCACAATCAGCAGGATGGCGAACAGGAACGCCGGAATCGCGTAACCGACGATGATGGCCGAACTGGTCCAGACGTCGAAGTGGCTGCCGTGTCGCGTCGCCTTGGCGATCCCCAGCGGGATCGACACCAGGTACATGATCAGCGTGCTCCATAGCCCCAGGGAGATCGATACCGGCATCTTTTCCTTGATCAGGTCGATGACCTTGGCGTCGCGGAAGAAGCTGTCGCCGAAATCCAGGGTGGCGTAGTTCTTGATCATGATCCACAAACGTTCCGGCGCCGATTTGTCGAAGCCGTACATGTGCTCGATTTCCTTGACCAGCGCCGGGTCCAGGCCTTGGGCGCCGCGATAGGCAGAACCGGCCACCGACACCTCGGCACCGCCGCCGGCGATGCGGCTGGTGGCGCCTTCGAAGCCTTCGAGCTTGGCGATCATCTGTTCTACCGGCCCACCGGGGGCGGCCTGGATGATCACGAAGTTGATCAGCAAAATGCCAAGCAGGGTCGGGATGATCAGCAGCAGTCGCCGAAAAATATACGCCAGCATCTGATTACTCCGTGCCCGCAGGGTCGGCTTGCAGTTTGGTTTCGACTTCTATCGGCAATGTCGCGTTGGGCTTGACCCACCAGGTATTGATGCCGATGTCATATTTGGGCGAAACCTTCGGGTGGCCGATGTGGCTCCAGTACGCCACGCGCCAGGTCTTGATGTGCCAGTTGGGGATCACGTAATAGCCCCATTGCAGCACCCGGTCCAGCGCCCGGGCATGGGCTACCAGACTTTGGCGCGAATCGGCGTTGATCAGTTGCTCGACCAGTTGGTCCACCACCGGGTCTTTCAAGCCCATGGAGTTGCGACTGCCGGGTTTGTCGGCTGCGTCGGTCATCCAGAACTCACGCTGTTCATTACCCGGCGAGTTGGACTGCGGGAAGCTGCCGACGATCATGTCGAAGTCCCGGGAGCGCACGCGGTTGATGTATTGCGAGACGTCGACCCGACGGATCACCAGATCGATGCCCAGGTCGCTGAGGTTGCGCTTGAACGGCAGCAGCACTCGCTCGAACTCGGTCTGGGCCAGCAGGAACTCGATGGTCACCGGTTTGCCGGTGGCGTCGACCATCTTGTCGTCGACGATCCGCCAGCCGGCCTCTTGCAGCAGTTGATAGGCCTTGCGCTGCTGAGTGCGGATCATGCCGCTGGCGTCGGTCACCGGGTTCTGGAACGCTTCGCTGAACACTTGCTCGGGAATCTTGCCGCGGAACGGGTCGAGGATCGCCAGTTGATCGGCGTCCGGTAGGCCAGTGGCAGCCATTTCCGAGTTTTCAAAGTAACTGCGGGTGCGCGCGTAGGCGCCGTTGAACAGTTGCTTGTTGGTCCACTCGAAGTCCAGCAACAGGGTCAGTGCCTGGCGCACACGGACATCCTGAAACACCGGGCGGCGCAGGTTGAACACGAAGCCTTGCATGCCGGTGGGGTTGCCGTTGGGGATCTCTTCCTTGATCAGCCGACCTTCGGCCACGGCTGGAATGTTGTAGGCCTTGGCCCAGTTTTTCGCGGCCGATTCCAGCCAGTAGTCGAACTGACCGGCCTTGAGCGCTTCCAGCGCGACAGTGTTGTCGCGGTAGTAGTCGGTGGTCAGTACGTCGAAGTTGTAGAAGCCGCGATTGACCGGCAGGTCCTTGCCCCAGTAATCCTTGACCCGCTCATAGCGCACCGAACGTCCGGCCTTCACTTCGCTGACTTTGTACGGGCCGCTGCCCAGCGGCAGTTCCAGATTGCCCTTGTTGAAGTCGCGGGTCGCCCACCAATGCTTGGGCAGCACCGGCAACTGGCCGAGGATCAGCGGCAACTCACGGTTGTTTTTATGCTTGAACTTGAACAGCACTTTGAGCGGGTCTTCGGCGACCACTTCTTCAACGTCGCTGTAATAGCCGCGGAAGAGCGGGGCGCCGTCCTTGATCAGGGTCTGGAAGCTGAACACCACGTCTTCGGCACGTATCGGGTGACCGTCGTGGAAGCGTGCTTCGGGACGCAGGTAGAAACGCACCCAGCTGTTGTCCGGGGCTTTTTCGATTTTGCCGGCGATCAGGCCGTATTCGGTAAACGGCTCATCCAGACCCTGTTTGGCCAGGGTGTCGTAGATCATGCTGATGTCGTCGGCCGGCACGCCTTTGTTGATGAACGGGTTGAGGCTGTCGAAGCCACCGAACCCGGCCTGGCGAAAGATCCCGCCCTTGGGCGCGTCAGGGTTTACGTAATCGAAATGTTTGAAATCGGCCGGGTATTTCGGCGGCTCGTTGTACAGGGTCAGGGCATGTTGCGGGGCGGCACAGGCCAGCCCGGCGAACAACAGACCGCTGGCCTGCAAGAGCAGGGCGCGTACGGGTTTCATCGATCTTTCTCCGAAGATTTCAACCACCACGCGCTCAGGCCCAGGGTGTAGGGCGGCGTGGTGACGAAGGCGAACCGGTTGCGGTAGGCCAGGCGGTGATAATTGAGGTACCAGTTGGGAATGATGTAGTGCTGCCACAGCAGCACCCGGTCGAGCGCCTTGCCGGCGGCGACTTGTGCATCGCGGGTCTGGGCGGCGAGCAGTTGTTCGAGCAAATGGTCGACTATGGGGTTGGCGATACCGGCGTAGTTCTTGCTGCCCTTGACCCCGACCTGGCTGGAGTGGAAGTACTGCCATTGTTCCAGACCCGGGCTGAGGGTCTGGTTGAGGGTCATCAGGATCATGTCGAAATCGAACTGATCGAGGCGCTGTTTGTACTGAGCGCGATCGACCGTGCGCAGCCGTGCGTCGATACCGATGCTGGCGAGGTTCTCGACGTAAGGCTGAAGGATGCGTTCCAGGTTCGGGTTGACCAGCAGGATCTCGAAGCGCAACGGTTGGCCGATGGTGTTCTGTAGCCGCTGACCGCTGAGCTTCCAGCCGGCCTCGGCGAGTAGCTCCAGGGCCTTGCGCATGGTTTCCCGCGGAATGCCGCGGCCTTCGGTCTGCGGCAGGCTGAACGGCTCGGTGAGCAGCTTGGCGGGCAACTGATCGCGATAGGGCTTGAGCAATAGCCACTCGTGACCCACCGGTAGCCCGGTGGCGGAGAACTCGCTGTTGGGGTAATAGCTCATGGCGCGCTTGTAGGCGCCGCTGAACAGCGTGCGGTTGGTCCACTCGAAGTCGAACATCAGCCCCAGCGCTTCGCGGACCTTGGCCTCGGCGAAAGCGGGTCGCCGGGTATTCATGAACAGGCCCTGGCTCTGGGTCGGGATCTGATGCGCGATTTGCGCCTTGATCACTTCGCCACGGCGCACGGCGGGGAAGTTGTATCCGTTGGCCCAGTTCTTTGCCTGGTGCTCGATGTAGATGTCGAACTCACCGGCCTTGAACGCTTCGAAAGCCACGTCGCTGTCACGGTAGAACTCGACTTCCATGCGATCGACGTTGTACTTGCCGCGATTGACCGGCAGGTCTTTGCCCCAATAATCCTTAACCCGTTCGAAGACGATCTGCCGCCCGGGCGTTACCGAGGTGATGCGATACGGCCCGCTGCCCAATGGCGGCTCGAAGGTGGTGGCCTTGAAGTCGCGACCTTCCCAGTAATGCTGAGACAACACCGGCAACTCGCCCAGGCGCAGGATCAGCAGCGGATTGCCGGCGCGCTTGAAGACGAAGCGGATACGCCGTGGGTTGAGGATATCCACCCGCGACACTTCCTGAAGGTTGGTGCGGTATTGCGGATGACCTTCCTTGAGCAGCAGACGGTAAGAGAACGCCACGTCGTAAGCGGTAATCGGCGTGCCATCGTGGAAACGCGCTTCGGGGCGCAGGTTGAACACCACCCAGCTGCGGTCTTCGCTGTATTCCACCGATTGGGCTATCAGGCCATAACTGGAGGTTGGCTCATCGCCGGACGGCGCGTATTGGCCGGTGCCGACCATCAACGGTTCATTGAGTTCGTTGATGCCGTATTGCAGGAAGTTGCCGGTGGAAACCGGGCTTGAGCCTTTGAATGTGTAAGGGTTGAGCGTATCGAAGGTGCCAAACGCCATCACCCGCAACGTACCGCCCTTGGGCGCTTGCGGGTTGACCCAGTCGAAGTGGGTAAATCTGGCCGGGTACTTGAGCGTGCCGAACTGCGCATAACCATGGCTTTCGCTGATCGTCGCGCTTGCGGGGGAGCTCAAGGCCAGGCTGATCAGGAGCAGAAGGAGGGGACGCTTCAAGTCAGAGATCCGATCCAGGCGGCTTGGGCTTTGTGGGCCGTACAGTAACAGCTTGTATCGACAGGAAAAAGACGGGGGGGTAATGCGTTGTTAATTGTCGAGAGGATTGGCCTGCAAGCGCAAAACCTGTGGCGAGGGGGCTTGCCCCCGTTCGGCTGCGAAGCAGGCGCGATGGCGGCTGACGCGGTGTGTCTGTTGAAATGCAATTACAGGTTTTGGGACCGCTTCGCGGTCCAACGGGGGCAAGCCCCCTCGCCACAAAAAGCCCCCATTGCCTGAACCAGCTTAATTCGGCGAAGCAACCGTCAGCATTTGCCCCGGCTTCAGCGCCTGGCCAACCCGAGGGTTCCAGCGCTTGAGGTGCTGCATTTCAACGTTGAAGCGTTTGGCGACCATGTACAGCGAGTCGCCTTGCTTGACCTTGTATTGGGTCTTTTGCGTCTTGTTGGTTACCTTGCCGTTCGCCTTGCCGTTCGCCTTGCTGTTCGCCGCGACCACGGTGTTGACGCGCCCGGATTTGCGCTTGGTGGTGTCCTGCATCACCAGGGTCTGGCCGACCTTGAGGTTCTTGCCGGTCAGTTTGTTCCAGCGTTGCAGGTCCTTGATGTCGACCTTGTTGGCCTTGGCGATGGTGCCCAGATTGTCGCCGCGTTTGACCCGGTAGGCGCGCTTGAGGCTGGCGACTTCGCGGTCGTCTGCGCCTTCGAACACTGGTTTGAGCGATCGCTGACTGATCAGCTCGTCAGGGCGCATGGTCGACAGGCTGGCGGTCAGCAGTTGCGCCTTGGACGTTGGCACCAGCAGATGCTGGGGGCCGTCGATGGTGGTGCGCTGCTTGAAGGCCGGGTTGAGCTGGAACAGTTCGTCTTCGTCGATGTTGGCCACCGCGGCAACCTTGGACAGGTCCATGCGCTGGTTGATTTCGACGACCTGGAAGTACGGTTCGTTGGCGATCGGGTTGAGGTTCACGCCATAGGCTTCGGGCGCCAATACCACTTGCGACAGGGCCAGCAACTTAGGCACATAGGCTTGGGTTTCCGCTGGCAGCGGCAGGTTCCAGTAGTCGGTCGGCAGGCCGAGTCGTTCGTTGCGCTCGATGGCCCGGCTGACCGTACCTTCGCCAGCGTTGTAGGCTGCCAGGGCCAGCAGCCAGTCACCGTTGAACATGTCGTGCAGGCGGGTCAGGTAATCCATGGCTGCGGTGGTCGAGGCGGTGATGTCGCGACGGCCATCATAGAAGCGGGTTTGACGCAGGTTGAAGTAACGCCCGGTGGAAGGAATGAATTGCCAAAGACCCACCGCGTCGGCCCGGGAATAGGCCATCGGGTTGTAGGCGCTTTCAATCACCGGCAACAGCGCCAGTTCCAGCGGCATGTTGCGTTCTTCAAGGCGTTCGACGATGTAATGAATGTAGAGGCTGCCGCGTTCGCCGGCATTTTCGAGGAAGGACGGGTTACTGGCGAACCACAGACGCTGTTGCTCGATGCGCGGGTTGACGCCCAGGTTGTCCTGCAACTGGAAGCCCTGGCGCATGCGCTCCCAGACGTCCTGTGGAATTTGCGGTGTTGGTTTTTCGCTGAGCCAAATGGGTTTTTGCTTGGCTCGAGCCGCGATATTCGGAGTGTGTGTCGCTTCGGTCTGCGGCACATGGCTGGAACAGCCCGCCAGAGTGGCGGACACAGCCACCGCGATGGCTTGAGCCAAGCGGGTCAATGCGTCTGAATTGATGGCTTTACGAATAGGTGACGACATTGGCTGGAAGTAAGTTCCGGGCAAAAATGTCGGGCGATTCTAGAAAGCGCACCCCCTGCGGTCAACCATTCAGAATTTTTGTATCATCAAGCAGCCTCCCTAGAACGTATCTTTCCAAGCGCGAAGAGCCGCAAAAACCGCACTCGGAGCCCGGTTGTCGGGTCCGTTCCGTTCGTCCACTTTTTCTTGAACGGATGTTTCGCCGGTACGCAAAAACGGATTGGTGAGCTTTTCCAGTGCCAGCGTCGAAGGCAGCGTCATGATTCCGGCTTCGCGTTGACGGGCGACTTTGGCCAGTCGTTCGAGGGTATCGGGGTTGTTCGGTTCGACTGCTGCGGCGAACTTCAGATTGCTCAGGGTGTACTCGTGAGTGCAGTAGACCAGCGTGTCTTCGGGCAGCGCTGCGAGGCGGCTCAGCGAGTGATGCATTTGCTCGGGCGTGCCTTCGAATAACCGTCCGCAACCGGCAGCGAACAGGGTGTCGCCGCAAAACAAATGGCCCTGGTGATAAAAGGCGATGTGCCCGAGGGTATGGCCCGGCACCTGGATGACGTCGAAGTCCCAGCCCAGCACGTTGATGCGGTCATTGTCCTTGAGCGCCACGTCCCGCGCCGGGATGCTTTCGCTGGCCGGGCCGTAGACTGTCGCGTCTGTCGCTTTTTTCAGCCGCTCGACGCCGCCGACATGGTCATGATGGTGATGAGTGATCAAAATATCGCTTAACACCCAACCCGGGTGCGCCGCGAGCCAGGCTTGTACTGGCGCGGCATCGCCCGGATCGACCACGGCGCAGCGCTGGGTGTTGTGGTCTTGTAACAACCAGATGTAGTTGTCGGTGAAGGCGGGCAGGGCACTGATCTGTATCATCGTCGGATTCGCCAAGCAGAAAACATTGGCGCATCTTAGAACTTCCTGGCGCGTTGGAGAATGCAATGACCGATAAAGCGTTCGCTCAGGCCGATCCTGAGTGGCTGACATTGATCAGCGCGGCCCGTGAATGGCTGTCCGGGCCCATCGGGCAATTTCTGCTGGACGAAGAACGACGCATGCTCGAAGACGAGTTGGAGCGCTTCTTCGGCGGCTATCTGGTGCATTATGGCCCTTCGGCGCAGACACCGCCATCGGCGCCGCAGGTCCAGCGCAATGTGCGGCTCGGTGCGCCGTTACCGGGGGTCGAGATCGTCTGCGAAGAGCAAGCCTGGCCTTTGAGCGAGCACGCCGCCGATGTGGTGGTGTTGCAGCACGGGCTGGATTTCTGCCTGTCGCCCCACGGTTTGCTGCGCGAAGCGGCAAGCAGCGTGCGCCCCGGCGGGCATCTGCTGATTGTCGGGATCAATCCCTGGAGCAGCTGGGGGCTGCGTCATGTGTTCGCCCATGACGCCTTGCGCAAGGCCCGTTGCATTTCGCCGTCGCGGGTTGGCGATTGGCTGAACCTGCTGGGCTTCGCGCTGGAGAAACGCCGCTTCGGGTGCTATCGTCCGCCGCTTGCGTCGCCTGCCTGGCAAGCCCGTCTGGCCGGTTGGGAGCGCAAGGCCGGTGACTGGCAGTTGTCGGGTGGTGGCTTCTATTTATTGGTCGCGCGCAAGATCGTGGTGGGCTTGCGGCCGGTGCGCCAGGAACGGCGCGAACCGATGGGCAAGCTGATTCCATTGCCGATGGCCAAGGTCAACCGTCGTCACCTCGAACCGTAATACATATTTTATTTCCCGGCCGGGTTCGCCCTGGCCTCGGGCATCGTCGGTCACCGATCGGCGAGCCACCGCATTTTCTGGATAGATTGGCATGAGCGATAGCGTAGAACTCTTCACCGATGGCGCCTGTAAGGGCAACCCAGGTCCGGGCGGCTGGGGCGCGTTGCTGGTGTGCAAGGGCGTTGAAAAAGAACTCTGGGGCGGCGAAGCCAACACCACCAACAACCGCATGGAGTTGATGGGCGCGATTCGCGGCCTGGAAGAACTCAAGCGCTCCTGCGATGTGCTGCTGGTGACCGACTCCCAATACGTGATGAAAGGCATCAACGAGTGGATGGCCAACTGGAAGAAGCGCGGTTGGAAAACCGCGGCCAAGGAACCGGTGAAAAACGCCGATCTGTGGAAGCTGCTCGACGAGCAGGTTAACCGCCACAACGTCACCTGGAAATGGGTGCGCGGGCACATCGGCCATCACGGCAACGAACGGGCCGACCAACTGGCCAACCGTGGTGTGGATGAAGTGCGTGGGTACAAGCAGGCTTGATTCCGGTTCTACCGATGCACCGCGTCATCGTTCTTCGCGAGCAAGCCCGCTCCCACATTCGACCGAGTTCTCTCACGGGAATGCGATCAAATGTGGGAGCGGGCTTGCTCGCGAAGGCCACGACTCGGTGTTCCTGGCAGGGCGCATCGCGGGCAAACCCGGCCCCTCAAGGAATCACAGCATCAAATCACGGCGGTCAGTTGCTGGTCTGAATACCGGTCGTTGACGATCCTGCGAGCGTGTTAACATCGCCGCTTTTGCACGATTGACCCGTTGAGAGCTGAGCACTGATGGCCACCAGATCCGTTGTACTCGATACCGAAACCACCGGCATGCCGGTGACCGACGGCCACCGGATTATCGAAATCGGTTGTGTCGAGTTGATCGGTCGGCGCCTGACCGGCCGGCATTTCCACGTTTACCTGCAACCGGATCGCGAAAGTGATGAGGGCGCCATCGGCGTCCACGGCATCACTAACGAATTCCTGGTGGGCAAGCCGCGTTTCACTGAAGTCGCCGATGAGTTCTTCGAGTTCATCAAGGGCGCGCAGCTGATCATCCATAACGCGGCGTTCGACGTTGGCTTCATCAACAACGAATTCGCCCTGATGGGCCACCACGATCGCGCGGACATCACGCAACACTGTTCGATCCTCGACACCCTGATGATGGCCCGGGAGCGTCACCCGGGGCAGCGCAACAGCCTCGACGCCTTGTGCAAACGCTATGGCGTCGACAACTCCGGCCGTGAGCTGCACGGCGCCTTGCTCGACTCCGAGATTCTCGCCGACGTTTACCTGACCATGACGGGTGGCCAGACCAGCCTGTCGCTGGCTGGCAATGCGTCCGATGGCAATGGTTCAGGCGAAGGCGCGGACAACTCCGCCACCGAAATCCGTCGTCTGCCGGCCGATCGTCAGCCGATCCGGATCATCCGCGCCAGTGAAGAAGATCTGGCCCAGCATATTGCGCGCCTGGAAGCCATCGCCAAATCCGCCGGCGCTCCGTCGTTGTGGCAGCAATTGGCTGAGGCCAAGGCTCAGGCCTAAAGGCCTTAAAAGATCGCAGCCTTCGGCAGCTCCTACGCCAACCGTGTCGAGCATCAAATCAACGGTGGCCCCGATCCTGTAGGAGCTGCCGCAGGCTGCGATCTTTTGATCTTCGCAAACGCAACCAATGCCCCACTTCAGGGCATCCCGCTCGCCACATGCGCTTCAACCCTCTACCCTGAGGTTATTGGCAGGCCACGGTCTGCCGCCTCAGGACACCGAGCCCCATGTATAAAGATTTGAAATTCCCGGTGCTGATCGTCCACCGCGACATCAAAGCCGACACCGTTGCCGGTGATTGCGTGCGTGGCATCGCCCGGGAGCTTGAGCAGGAAGGCTTCAGCATCGTCTCGGCGGTCGATTACAACGAAGGGCGTCTGGTCGCCTCGACTCATCACGGCCTCTCTTGCATGTTGATTGCCGCCGAAGACGCCAGCACCAATGCTCATCTTCTACATAACATGGCCGAGCTGATCCGCCTGGCACGGGTTCGGGCACCGGACCTGCCGATCTTTGCCCTCGGTGAGCAGGTGACCCTGGAAAATGCCCCGGCCGACGCCATGGCCGAGCTCAATCAACTGCGCGGCATTCTTTATTTGTTTGAAGACACCGTGCCCTTCCTCGCCCGTCAGGTCGCCCGTGCGGCGCGCAAATATCTGGACGGTCTGTTGCCGCCGTTCTTCAAGGCGCTGGTGCAGCACACCGCCGACTCCAATTATTCCTGGCACACCCCCGGCCATGGCGGTGGCGTGGCGTATCACAAGAGCCCGGTAGGGCAGGCGTTTCACCAGTTTTTCGGGGAAAACACCCTGCGTTCGGATTTATCGGTGTCGGTACCGGAACTCGGTTCGCTACTCGATCACACTGGCCCGCTGGCCGAGGCGGAAGCGAGAGCAGCGCGCAATTTCGGCGCTGATCACACCTTTTTCGTGATCAATGGCACCTCGACCGCCAACAAGATCGTCTGGCATTCCATGGTGGCCCGCGATGATCTGGTGCTGGTAGATCGCAACTGCCACAAGTCGGTGCTGCACTCGATCATCATGACTGGCGCGATCCCGCTGTACCTGTGCCCGGAGCGCAATGAGCTGGGGATTATCGGGCCGATTCCGTTGAGCGAATTCAGCCGCGAATCGATCCAGGCCAAGATCGACGCCAGCCCGCTGACCCAGGGCCGCGAGCCCAAGGTCAAGTTGGCGGTGGTGACCAACTCGACTTACGACGGCCTCTGTTACAACGCCGAGCTGATCAAGCAAAGTTTGGGCAACAGCGTCGAGGTGCTGCATTTCGACGAGGCCTGGTACGCCTACGCGGCGTTCCACGAGTTCTTCGCCGGCCGTTACGGCATGGGCACCTCTCGTAGCGAAGACAGCCCGCTGGTGTTCACAACGCACTCAACGCACAAACTACTGGCGGCGTTCAGCCAGGCGTCGATGATTCATGTTCAGGACGGCGGCGCGCGGCAGCTGGATCGCGACCGTTTCAACGAAGCGTTCATGATGCACATCTCGACCTCGCCGCAATACAGCATCATCGCCTCGCTGGACGTGGCCTCGGCGATGATGGAAGGACCAGCCGGGCGTTCGCTGTTGCAGGAAATGTTCGACGAGGCCCTGAGTTTTCGCCGGGCCCTGGCCAATCTGCGTCAGCATATCGCCGCCGATGACTGGTGGTTTTCCATCTGGCAACCACCTTCGGCCGAAGGTATCGAGCAGGTGGTCACCGAAGACTGGTTGCTGCAACCCGACGCCGATTGGCACGGCTTTGGCGGCGTGACCGACGACTACGTGTTGCTCGATCCGATCAAGGTCACGCTGGTGATGCCGGGTTTGACGGCAGGTGGTGCCCTGAGCGCGCGCGGGATTCCGGCGGCGGTGGTCAGCAAATTCCTCTGGGAACGCGGGCTGGTCGTGGAAAAGACCGGGCTATATTCCTTCCTGGTGCTGTTCTCCATGGGCATTACCAAGGGCAAATGGAGCACGTTGCTAACCGAGTTGCTGGAGTTCAAGCGCAGTTACGACGCCAACGTCAGCCTGGCCAACTGCCTGCCGTGCGTGGCGCAACACAATATTGCCCGTTATCAAGGCATGGGTTTGCGTGATCTGTGTGATCAATTGCACGCCTGTTATCGCAGCAACGCCACGGCCAAACACCTCAAACGCATGTACACCGTACTGCCGGAAGTCGCGATGAAGCCGGCGGACGCCTATGATCAATTGGTACGCGGGGAGGTTGAGGCTGTTTCGATCGATGCTCTGGACGGGCGGATCGCAGCGGTAATGCTGGTGCCATACCCGCCGGGGATCCCGTTGATCATGCCCGGCGAGCGTTTCACCGAGTCGACCCGTTCGATCATCGATTACCTGAAGTTTGCCCGTACGTTCGACAGTAGTTTCCCCGGATTTGTCGCCGATGTGCATGGCTTGCAACACGAAGACGAGGGCAATGGACGGCACTACACCGTCGATTGCATCAAGGAATGAGGACCTTTCCGAGTATGCAACCAGTCATGAATCCCAAATACCCAGGCCTCTCGGTGCGTGTCGCCGATGAGGGGTTTGCGGCTTATATCTGGGGCAGTGATTTCAGTTTTGAAGTCGCCGCCTATGGTGCCGCGCAAATAGGTAAGCCGGTGGCGCAGTGGCCGGTGACGCCAATCACCCCGTATCGCAAGTGTTATGGCATCGATCCCGAGGAATTCAGCAGTTTTCACGATGCCACTGACAGCGCGATTTTCATGGCCTATCTGGATGACGAGCCGGTGGGTCATTTGGTGGTCAGCACCAACTGGAACGGCTTCGCCCATATCGACGAATTGGCGGTGCATGCTCCGGCGCGCCGTCATGGCGTGGCCAAGTCGCTGCTGGATGTGGCGCAGTTCTGGAGTCGCAAGAAAAAACTGCCGGGCATCATGCTGGAAACCCAGAACAACAACCTGGGCGCCTGTCGGCTTTATGAGCGCTGTGGCTATGTGGTCGGCGGGATCGATCATCTGCGCTACCGCGGGATCGATCCGAACACCGCTGAGGTGGCGCTGTTCTGGTATCGGCTGTTCGATAATCCGCTGGAAAACCCGCTCAGCTCGCCAGCATCGCCACGGCTTGTTCCGTGATGATGTCCAGCAGCGCCTGAGCGGCCGGTGAGGGCTCGGCGCTCTTGAGGCTCAAGGCATAGACGTTGATCGGTACGGCAGGCGCCAGTGGGCAGGCATCGAGCCCGGCCGATTTGGCGCCGAGGGCGGTAAACGGGTCGACGATCGCCAGGCCTTCACCGGCCTCGACCATGCTGCGCATCATTTGATGAGTCTGTACCCGGGTCTGGATGACCGGGGCAGGGCGCAGCGCATGCAGCTTGTTGTCCAGCGCCGGGCTTAACGGATCGTGACCTTCCAGGCCTACCATCGACTGGCCGGCCAGGTCCTGCAGCGAGATGTACTTCTGTTTCGGTTGCAGCCAGCCATGGGGCGCCAGCAGCTGGAGCTTGCCTTGAGCGATGACCTGGCAATGGATATCGGCGTGCTCCGGGTCATGCAGGCTCAGGCCCAGATCGCTTTCACGCAGCAGCAGGCTTCTGACAATTTCGCGGGTCGGCTGGCTCAGGAGGGTGCAAGGTGCGTCGGGGAGGCGTCGGCGCAGGGCCGCAATGCTGTGTGGCAACAGTTGTTGTGCCAACGGCGGGGTGCAGATGATTCGCAGGGGCAGGGCCAAATATTGCTTGAGGCTGCTGGCCAGTCGCTGGACCGGCTCGAGGGCTTCGTAGACGTGGGCGATCTCGACCTGCAACTCCCGCGCCTCGCGCGTGGCTTGCAGGCGACCACGCACGCTGGCGAACAGCATGAAGCCCAACTGATCCTCGGCATCACGCAGGGTGCGTTCAACCTCGGCCACCGGCAGCTGCAGCCATTCGGCGGCGGTGCCCAGGTGACCGGTCTGCAGGAGCGCCTGGATCACTTCGATATGACGTAAACGCATGCGTGAAGTCCATGTTCAGCAGGTGAGGGAGTCAGTCACTGAATCCTAACTCAAGTGCGCGCATATGACTTCTGCTCATAACAGCGGGTTATGAGGCCACGTTCGTTTCAGGTTCGCGAGTGAGGGTGACGCCTGATTGCACCAGCACAAATTCGTTGTCGTCGAGTTTGTTGAGCCGGTCGCCAATGGCCAGCTTATAGGTGGTGACAGGCACCGAGCCGGCGAGGCCGTCGTGCGACGGGGTGGATTCCTGGAACTCATGCACGGAATAAACGCGGCCTTCCGCGTCTCTTGCATGGAACTGACCGACGAGTACTGCTGCCATCTGCTTAGAACCTCTGGAGATAAATCACTCAATTTGCGGTTCTGTAGACCGTGGTTGGGCGAGGTAAGTTTTCCTACAGGAAAAAAATAGTCAGGGGCGGTGTTTTTCCGTCGCCCACTGGTTGAATCGTCATTTGATCATCTATAACTAGAAGCTCTTCCCATCGGACAGTCGAGAATCCTCCATGAGCAACGTCTACGAGATCGCCGTTCTGGTCGGCAGCCTGAGAAAAGCGTCGATCAACCGCAAGGTCGCGCTGGCGCTGGCCGAGCTGGCGCCTGCCAATCTGAAGCTGAATATCGTCGAAATCGGCGATTTGCCGCTCTACAACGAAGACATCGATGGCGAATCACCGCCGGCAGCCTACAGCACTTTCCGACAACAAGTGAGTTCATCCGACGCGGTGCTGTTCGTGACCCCGGAATATAACCGTTCGGTGCCGGCGCCGTTGAAGAATGCGATCGACGTGGGTTCGCGCCCCTATGGCAAGAGCGCCTGGAACGGCAAGCCGGGTGCGGTGATCAGCGCTTCACCGGGCGCCGTTGGCGGATTTGGCGCCAACCACAACGTGCGCCAGTCCATGGTGTTTCTCAATGTGCCGTGTATGCAACAGCCTGAAGCCTATCTGGGCGGTGCCGGTTCAGCGTTCGACGAGGCGGGCAATTTGTCGGAGTCGGTCAGGCCGTTCTTGCAGAAATTCATCGATGCGTATGCGCAGTGGGTTGAGCAGCATAAAAAGCAATGACCCGTTATGTGGCGCTGATTAGTTGTTGTGTCAGCCACAATCCCTGTGGGAGCGGGCTTGCTCGCGAATGCAGTTTAACATTCAACGTTTATGTCGATTGACACACCGTCTTCGCGAGCAAGCCCGCTCCCACATTGGATCTCCTTATGGCGAAGGTCCTTGTAGGAGCGAGGCTTGCCCGCGAAAACGCCCGCCCAGACGCTACAAAACTCAACCATTACCCGGCACATTCGGCCAAAGATCGGATACCAGAAACAGCCGCTCGGCTTCTTCCCAATCCCCTTTGCCATTCTCTGTCAGCCGCACCATCAATTGCGCCGGTGCCAGCGGGTCCAGATCGCTCAGCCATGCACTCAGTTGTTCAGCGTTCCAGGTCTGCTCTTCGGGATAGTGCGCCGGCGCCAGCCAGGCATGGCGGGGCAGGGGTTGCCAGCGACCGAATGGGCGCTGCAGGACAAAGTCCGCCCAATCCTTCTGATGCAGCCAGCTACCACGCAAATGCTGAGGGTGCGCGCCGCTGGGTGATTCGGCCTGCCCCGGCCACGGATAGAGCAGATAGCCGCCCAGCCACAGATGCGCGCTGAACTGCTGGATATCTAGCGACGCCAGCACTGCACGGCTCTCCGCCCGCGCGGAAATCGGTAATTGATGCTGGCTCAGGTGCTTCAGTTTACGGTCGAGCCGATCATGACAACCCGGTCCGAGCCACTGCGCGGTGTCGTGGCCGTCACCGTTCTGTGGCCCAAGGTAGAGCTTGATCGCCAGTTCCAGGTGATGCACGCCATCGCGATCACGCAGCAGCATGTCCAGTTCACCCAAGGTGTGGCCTTCACGGCGGATCGGCATGTTGGCGGCAATCAGTTCGATACCCGGCGCGTGTCGCACGGCGTATTGCCACAGCCGCTCGTAGTACAGACCCAGGCGCCGGGTTCTGGCCTGGGCCAGCCAGTGCAGCAAGTCGTAGCTGTCGCGATCCAGTTGCCTGAGCCAGTGTTCCAGGCGCTCCGGTGCCTGCACCCAGTCGCTGCCCGCCAGCGGATGACGCTGTGGCCACGGGGTGACGCTGAGCATCGGCGGTGCGAGGATGACCCAAGCCAGGTCGCGCACTTCAGGGTGGCGCAACTGGTGAGGTAACTGGAGCAAATCTGGAAATAGGATCATCTTGCGAGCATAGCCCGAAACGCGAGCGCACCGTCGTGGCTGAAAGGGTTTTGTCTACGCCGCGCTTTCGCCCATAATCGTGTTTTTCGCCGTCGCAGGCCCTCCGCGTCCCAATAGGAGCCCCATGGAGCAATTTCGTAATATCGGCATCATCGGTCGCCTGGGCAGTTCTCAGGTGCTGGATACCGTCCGCCGACTGAAACGGTTTCTGCTCGATCGTCACCTGCACGTGATCCTCGAAGACACCATCGCCGAAGTCCTGCCGGGTCATGGCCTGCAAACTTCGTCGCGCAAGATGCTTGGCGAAGTCTGTGACATGGTGATTGTGGTCGGTGGTGACGGCAGTCTGCTGGGCGCCGCCCGGGCGTTGGCCCGACACAATATTCCGGTGCTCGGCATCAACCGGGGCAGCCTGGGATTCCTGACCGATATTCGTCCCGATGAGCTGGAAGTCAAAGTCGCCGAAGTGCTCGACGGCCACTATCTGGTGGAAAACCGCTTCCTGCTGCAAGCCGAAGTCCGTCGCCACGCCGAGGCCATCGGCCAGGGCGATGCGCTGAACGACGTGGTGCTGCACCCCGGCAAATCGACGCGGATGATCGAGTTCGAGTTGTACATCGACGGCCAATTCGTCTGCAGTCAGAAGGCCGACGGCCTGATCGTTGCCACGCCGACCGGTTCGACCGCTTACGCGCTGTCGGCGGGCGGCCCGATCATGCATCCCAAGCTCGACGCTATTGTGATTGTGCCGATGTACCCCCATACCTTGTCAGGTAGACCGATCGTGGTCGATGGCAATAGTGAGCTGAAAATCGTCGTGTCCAAAGATATGCAGATTTACCCGCAAGTCTCCTGTGACGGGCAGAATCACTTCACCTGCGCGCCCGGTGACACCATCACTATCAGCAAGAAAGCGCAGAAACTGCGGCTGATTCATCCGCTCGATCACAACTACTATGAAGTCTGCCGGACCAAGCTCGGCTGGGGCAGCAAGTTGGGTGGTGGAGGCGACTGATGCTCGATCCCGCGCGTAGCTACGACCTGATCGGTGACGTGCACGGTTGCGCTCTGACCCTTGAGCACTTGCTCGACCGGCTCGGTTACCACAAGCAGGCTGGCGTCTGGCGGCATCCGTCGCGCATGGCGGTGTTCCTCGGCGACATCATTGACCGCGGCCCGCGAATTCGCGAGGCGCTACATATCGTCCACGATATGGTCGAGGCCGGCCAGGCGCTGTGCATCATGGGCAACCATGAATTCAACGCCCTCGGCTGGAGCACTCCGGCGTTACCGGGCAGCGGCCAGCAGTTCGTGCGTGAACATACGCCGCGCCACGGTCGCCTGCTCAAGGAAACCCTGACCCAGTTTGAAGATCACCCCGAAGATTGGCATGACTTCCTGCAATGGTTCTATGAATTGCCATTGTTCGTCGATGCCGGGCGCTTTCGCGTAGTGCATGCCTGCTGGGACGCCAGCCTGATCGAGCCTTTACGCGGGTTGTTCCCCGACGGTTGCATCGATGAGCACTTCCTCCAGGCCTCCGCGGTGCCGGGCAGTTTTGCCTGCACCGTGTTCGATCGCCTGTTGCGCGGCACCGACATGCGTTTGCCCCATGGGTTGACCATGACCAGTGGCGACGGCCTGACGCGCTCGTTTTTCCGCACCAAGTTCTGGGAAGACGACCCGCAAACCTACGGAGATATCGTGTTCCAGCCCGACGCCTTGCCTGAGCCGGTGGCCCGGACGCCACTGTCCTCCACCGAAAAAGACAACTTGCTGCGCTACGGCGTCGATGAGCCGTTGTTGTTCGTCGGCCACTACTGGCGCAGCGGCAAACCGGCGCCGATCCGTCCGAACCTGGCGTGCCTGGATTACAGCGCGGTGCTCTACGGCAAACTGGTCGCTTATCGTCTGGATCAGGAAACCCGTCTCGACCCGCATAAATTTGTCTGGGTCGATGTCGAGCGCCCGGAGGTGTTGCGATGACGGCGGTGGCGGTATTGCGTCTGCCTCTGGCGGTGGATTTGAGCGGGTTCGTCAAACTGCTGCAGCGCATGCAAGTGCCCCATCGGGTCAGCGAAGAGGCGGGCGAACAGGTGCTGTGGGTGCCGGCCAACATCAGCGAAGACGTGCGCTCATTGTACGAACGCTTTCCGGCAGGCGACCCCGATCAGCAACTGGATATCCCGATCACGCAGACACGGCAGCGTCCAGGCTTCGTCGAGCAATTGCGCCACAGCAAGGCTACGGCGTTGGTGCTGTTGCTGAGCCTGATCGTCGCCATGGTGACGCTGCTTGGCGAGAATCTCGAAACGATACGCTGGCTGACCTTCCTCGATTTCCGCGTGGTCGGCGAGTACATCCATTTCACGCCATTGGCCGACAGCTTGGCGGCGGGGCAGTGGTGGCGTCTGGTGACGCCGATGCTGATCCACTTCGGCATCCTGCACCTGGCCATGAATGGCATGTGGTACTGGGAATTGGGGCGGCGCATCGAGTCGCGTCAGGGCAGCATCAATTTGATCGGCCTGACGCTGCTGTTCAGCCTGGTGTCCAACTATACCCAATACCTTTTCAGCGGCCCGAGCCTGTTTGGCGGGTTGTCCGGGGTGCTGTACGGCCTGCTCGGGCATTGCTGGATCTTTCAGATCCTGTCGCCGAACCCGGCGTATCGCCTGCCCCGAGGGGTGCTGGTGATGATGCTGGTGTGGTTGCTGGTGTGCCTGTCCGGGCTGGTTTCGATGATCGGCTTCGGCCAGATTGCCAACGCGGCCCACGTCAGCGGGTTACTCATCGGATGCTTCACCGGTTTGTTGGGCGGTTTGTACAACCGCCGTAAACTGACTTCCAAATAAGCTATGTGATTAAAGAGCGCGGAGCCCTTGATGTCCTCTTTTAACGAAATGATCAAAAACATCACCCCGGATATCTACCAGAGCCTGAAACTGGCGGTGGAAATCGGCAAATGGTCCGACGGTGGCAAACTCACCGCCGAGCAGCGCGAACTGTCTCTGCAAGCGATGATCGCCTGGGAAATCCAGAACCTGCCCGAGGAAGAGCGCACCGGCTACATGGGCCCGCAGGAATGCGAGTCGAAGTCGATTGAAGTGCCAAACATTCTGTTCAAATCGGATGCCATCCATTGATCGAGATTGGCCGCGGTGCAATCAGCAAAATGTCGGCGCGCCTTGACGGGCCGAACGTTCAGTACGCCTTTCGTCTGGGCGACGCCGAGGTACCGGTCAATCCGTTGATCGGCAGCACGGTACGCCTGGAATACCTGGGGGCGATCCACTGCACCCATTGCGGACGCAAGACCAAAACCAGTTTCAGCCAGGGTTACTGCTACCCGTGCATGACCAAACTGGCGCAGTGCGACATTTGCATCATGAGTCCGGAACGTTGCCACTACGATGCCGGCACGTGCCGTGAGCCTGCGTGGGGCGAAAAATTCTGCATGACCGATCATGTGGTGTATCTGGCCAATTCGTCGGGGATCAAAGTCGGCATAACCCGTGCTACGCAGCTGCCCACTCGTTGGCTCGATCAGGGCGCCAGCCAGGCATTGCCGATCATGCGCGTCGCGACCCGTCAGCAGTCGGGCTTCGTCGAAGACCTGTTCCGCAGCCAGGTAGCCGACAAGACCAACTGGCGTGCTTTACTCAAGGGCGATGCCGTATCTGTGGACCTGGCGCAGGTTCGCGATCAGCTGTTTGAAAGTTGTGCGCAAGGTTTGCAAGGTTTGCAGGAACGATTTGGCCTACAAGCAATCCAGACCATTACCGATGTCGAACCGCTCGAGATCCGCTATCCGGTCGAGCAATACCCGGCCAAGATTGTCAGCTTCAACCTGGACAAGAACCCGATTGCCGAAGGCACGCTGCTGGGGATCAAGGGCCAGTACCTGATTTTCGACACCGGCGTGATCAATATTCGTAAATACACGGCCTACCAGCTCGCCGTGCATCAGTAAGGATTCCAGTATGCGCACCGAACAACCGAAGATGATCTACCTGAAGGACTATCAGGCGCCTGAGTACCTGATCGACGAGACGCACCTGACCTTCGAGTTGTTCGAGGACCACAGCCTGGTCCATGCGCAACTGGTGATGCGCCGCAATCCTGAACGTGGCCCGGGCCTGCCGCCGCTGGTGCTGGACGGTCAGCAACTCGAGCTGCTGTCGGTGACATTGGCCGACCGTGAGCTGAGCGCCGCCGACTACCAGTTGACCGAGAATCACCTGACCCTGCAACCAACGGGTACAAGCTTCACGGTCGACACCAGCGTCAAGATCCACCCGGAAACCAACACGGCCCTGGAAGGCCTGTACAAATCCGGCACCATGTTCTGCACCCAGTGTGAAGCCGAAGGTTTCCGCAAGATCACCTATTACCTCGACCGCCCGGACGTGATGAGCACGTTCACCACCACGGTGGTCGCCGAGCAGCACAGCTATCCGGTGCTGCTGTCCAACGGCAACCCGATTGCCTCAGGTCCGGGCGAAGACGGCCGGCACTGGGCGACCTGGGAAGACCCGTTCAAGAAACCGGCTTACCTGTTTGCGCTGGTGGCCGGTGACCTGTGGTGCGTCGAAGACACCTTCACCACCATGACCGAGCGCTCCGTGGCGCTGCGCATCTATGTCGAGCCGGAAAACATCGACAAGTGCCAGCACGCCATGAACAGCTTGAAGAAGTCGATGCGCTGGGACGAAGAGGTTTACGGTCGCGAGTACGACCTGGACATCTTCATGATCGTCGCGGTCAACGACTTCAACATGGGCGCCATGGAGAACAAGGGCCTCAACATCTTCAACTCCAGCGCCGTACTGGCCCGCGCCGAAACCGCTACCGACGCCGCGCACCAGCGTGTGGAAGCGATCGTTGCCCACGAATACTTCCACAACTGGTCGGGCAACCGCGTGACCTGCCGCGACTGGTTCCAGTTGTCGCTGAAGGAAGGCTTCACCGTGTTCCGCGATTCCGGCTTCTCCGCCGACATGAACTCGGCCACGGTCAAGCGCATCCAGGACGTGGCTTACCTGCGTACCCACCAGTTTGCCGAAGACGCCGGCCCGATGGCTCATGCCGTGCGCCCGGACAGCTTCATCGAGATTTCCAACTTCTATACCCTGACCGTGTACGAAAAGGGCTCGGAAGTGGTCGGCATGATTCACACCTTGCTTGGCGCTGACGGTTTCCGCAAAGGCAGCGACCTGTACTTCGAACGCCATGACGGCCAGGCCGTGACCTGCGACGACTTCATCAAGGCCATGGAAGACGCCAACGGTGTTGACCTGACCCAATTCAAACGCTGGTACAGCCAGGCCGGCACACCACGTTTGGCGGTGAGCGAGTCCTACGACGCCGCAGCGAAAACCTACAGCCTGACCTTCCGCCAGAGCTGCCCGGAAACCCCGGACAAGGTGGAAAAACTGCCGTTCGTGATTCCGGTGGAACTGGGCCTGCTGGACAGCAAGGGCGGCGAAATTGGCCTGCGTCTTGCCGGTGAAACCAGTGCTCAAGGCACCTCGCGGGTTATTTCGGTGACTGAGGCCGAGCAGACCTTCACCTTCATCGACATTGCTGAAAAGCCGCTGCCTTCGTTGCTGCGTGGCTTCTCGGCGCCAGTGAAACTGAGCTTCCCGTACGACCGCGATCAGCTGATGTTCCTGATGCAGCACGACAGCGACGGTTTCAACCGCTGGGATGCCGGTCAGCAATTGTCGGTGCAGGTGCTGCAAGAGTTGATCGAACAGCAACAGAAGGGTGAAACGCTGGTGCTGGATCAGCGTTTGGTTTCTGCGCTGCGTACTGTGCTGTCCGACGATACGCTTGATCAGGCGATGGTCGCCGAGATGCTTTCGCTGCCGGGCGAGGCGTATCTGACCGAGATCAGTGAAGTGGCTGACGTAGACGCCATTCACACGGCCCGCGAGTTTGCCCGTAAGCAATTGGCTGAAGGCTTGTTCGAGGCATTGTGGCTGCGTTATCAGGCCAATCGCGATCTTTCGAAGAAAACGCCGTATGTGGCCGAGGCCGAGCATTTCGCCCGCCGCGCGCTGCAAAACATTGCGCTGTCGTACCTGATGCTCAGCGGCAAGCCGGAAGTGTTGGCGGCGACCCTTGAACAGTTCGACACCAGCGACAACATGACGGAGCGTCTGACGGCGTTGGCGGTGGTGGTGAATTCGCCGTTCGAAGAACAGAAAGCCACGGCGTTGGCGACCTTCGCCGAACACTTCAAGGACAATCCGCTGGTCATGGATCAGTGGTTCAGCGTTCAGGCGGGTAGCACGTTGCCGGGCGGTCTGGAGCGGGTCAAAGCCTTGATGCAACACCCGGCGTTCACGATCAAGAATCCGAACAAGGTGCGGGCACTGATCGGCGCGTTTGCCGGGCAGAACCTGATCAACTTCCACGCGGCCGATGGTTCCGGGTATCGGTTCCTGGCGGATCTGGTGATCGAGTTGAACGGGTTTAACCCGCAGATCGCCTCTCGCCAACTGGCGCCGCTGACTCGCTGGCGCAAATACGACAGCGCTCGTCAGGCGTTGATGAAAGGTGAGCTGGAGCGGATTCGCGCTTCGGGGCAACTGTCCAGCGATGTGTTTGAAGTGGTCAGCAAAAGCCTGGCCTGAGTTTGGCCTTGCTCCCGCAGGGTTCACTCGGACCCCTGTGGGAGCGGGCTTGCTCGCGAAGGCGGCCTGATAGCCGACCGGGATTTTTGATGGTGTACATATCCGTTTCTGCGGTCACGGTGGCTGGCGGTTTCGCTCTTACAGCGAGTCCCTTTTCCAAACGCCGAAAAGGAACCAAAAGGCTTTGCCCCTCCATTCGGTGCCTCGCTTAGGCTCGGCATGCCATAACGAAGGCATTGCTCCGGGGGCCCGCCGCCATCGGCCATCCATGGCCGGGGGCGGCTACCGCGGCATCCTTGCCGCGGTGCCCCCTGCGCAATACCTGCGTTCGGCCTCTGGGAAAGGGGCAGGCAGATCAAGATCAAAAGCCACAGCAACAGCAACGGCAACGGCAAGATCAACAGCTTCGCGAGCAAGCCCGCTCCCACAGTTGGACTGGGTACATCCGGGGAAAATTGGTCGGCTGACAGGCGCCATCGCAGCGATGCGGCGACCCGACAAGCCAGCTCCCACAAAAAATCAGAGCACATCCAAAATCAGAGCATATCCGCTCTGCTTTTCACCACTCAACAGGCCGAGCGTTAGCTCGCCTGCAGCTTTTGATGTTGACGCACCGCCCCCTCGAGAGGCCGAGAGGAGGTTCTGCGCAGTGGGCAACCCGGCATGGATGCCGGGTTAGCCGCCCCCGGCCATGGATGGCCGATGGCGGCGGGCCCACGGAGCAGGACCGGAGCGAGGGCATGCCGAGCCTGGGCGAGGCACCGAACGAAAGGGGCAAAAGCGCTTTGGTTACTTTGGCGCTTTTCCAAAGTGACCCGCTGTAAGAGCGGAACCAATAGCCGCCGTAACCGCAGAAACGGATATGTACACAAAAAAACCAATCACCCCACCTGATACCCAATCATTCACCCCCACCCCATACCCCTCAGGTTAACAAAACATAACGTGGTGTCGATTGTCAGACCTTTCCAAACCCCGATAGGATAAGCCAGCTTCCGAAGGGGCTCTGGATTGCGGGTTTCAGGACTATGCTCCTGAATAGGTCAATCCCGATGCGCATCCCTTACGGCGCCCTGAAGGGTTGAACGACCTAACAATAATAATGTGGGGGAAGGTCTATGAGTGAGCCTGTCATGGGTGTGAGTATTGGCCGCCCGCCGGCGTTACGCAGGTTCGCGTTGCTGGCTACAGCGCTCTCGCTGTTGGGCTGTACCGTGCTGTCGGCGCCTGCGCTGGCCGCTGCCGCGTCGGCCTCCGACGTGGTTTATTCCGTTGAGTCCGCCAAGGCCAGCAAAGGCCTGATGCTTGATGTCGTACACGCCGGCAAACGCCTGGTGGCGGTCGGCGATCGCGGGCACATTCTGTATTCCGATGACCAGGGCGCGACCTGGACCCAGGCCAAAGTACCGACCCGGCAACTGCTGACGGCGGTGTTTTTTGTCGATGACAAACACGGCTGGGCCGTTGGCCATGACGCGCAGATCCTCGCCAGCGAAGACGGTGGCATCACCTGGACCAAACAATTCGAAGACCTGACACGCGAATCGCCGCTGCTCGACGTCTGGTTCAAGGACGTTAACAGCGGCTTTGCCGTGGGCGCTTACGGTGCCTTGCTGGAAACCACCGATGGCGGTAAAAACTGGGAAAACGTCAGCGATCGCCTCGACAACGAAGACCAGTACCACCTCAATGCCATTGCTGCGGTCAAGGATTCCGGCATTTTCATCGTCGGCGAGCAGGGCAGCATGTTCCGCTCCACCGATGAAGGGCAGACCTGGGAAAGGCTTGAAGGCCCCTATGAAGGCTCGCTGTTCGGTGTGATCGGCACCGCGCAACCGGCCACACTGCTGGCCTATGGGTTGCGCGGCAATCTCTACCGTTCCACGGATTTCGGCAGTACTTGGGAGCAGGTCGAGCTCAAGGCTGCACGCGGCGCACTGGAGTTCGGTCTGTCCGGCGCGACATTGCTCGATGACGGTTCCATCGTGATCGTCGGCAACGGCGGCAGCATTATTCGCAGCACAGACGACGGCGAAACCTTCAGCGTGTTCAACCGTCCGGATCGCATCTCCGTCTCGGCGGTGACTGCGGCAGGCAACGGCAATCTGATTCTGGCTGGACAGGGTGGCGTTCGCGTCACTTCGCCCACCGGCGCAGAGAATGGAAAAAACGGGTCGTCCAAATGAGCCGGGCAAATAATAAGAAGGCGGGTCTATGACATCCTTAAGCACTCCTCATCAGGACAAGGCGACGTTTCTTGAACGCCTGATTTTCAACAACCGCCCGGCAGTCATCGTCATCTGCCTGCTGGTCAGCGTTTTCCTGTTCTGGCAGGCGACGTTGATCCGGCCGTCCACCAGTTTCGAAAAAATGATCCCGCTCGAGCATCCGTTCATTGAAAAAATGATGGAGCACCGCAACGATTTGGCGAACCTGGGCAACACGGTGCGGATTTCCGTGGAAGCCACCGACGGCGACATCTTCTCCAAGGAATACATGGAGACCCTGCGTCAGATCAACGACGAGGTGTTTTACATTTCCGGTGTCGACCGTTCCGGCCTCAAATCGTTGTGGAGCCCGAGCGTGCGCTGGACCGAGGTGACGGAGGAGGGCTTCGCCGGTGGTGAAGTGATTCCCCAGAGCTATAACGGCTCCCAGCAAAGCCTCGACCTGCTGCGTAACAACGTGCTCAAGTCCGGGCAAGTCGGGCGTCTGGTGGCCAACGACTTCAAGTCGAGCATCGTCGACATCCCGCTGCTGGAGTCCTACCCGGACCCGCAGGACCAGGGCAAGTTGCTGGCGCTGGATTACCGCAAGTTCTCTCACGAACTTGAAGACAAGATCCGCAACAAGTTCGAAGCCCAGAACCCCAACGTGAAGATCCACATTGTCGGGTTCGCCAAGAAAGTCGGCGACCTGATCGATGGGCTGGTCATGGTGGTAATGTTCTTCGGCGTCGCCTTCGTCATTACCCTGATCCTGCTGTACTGGTTCACTAACTGCATGCGCAGTACCGTGGCGGTTTTGAGCACCACGCTGGTGGCAGTGGTCTGGCAGTTGGGCCTGATGCACTTCTTCGGTTTCGGGCTTGATCCGTATTCGATGCTGGTGCCGTTTCTGATCTTCGCCATCGGGATTTCCCACGGCGTGCAGAAAATCAACGGTATCGCCCTGCAGTCCAGCGAGGCGGAGAACGCGCTGACTGCGGCACGCCGCACATTCCGTCAGCTGTTTCTGCCGGGGATGATCGCAATCCTCGCGGATGCGGTGGGCTTTATCACGCTGTTGATCATCGACATTGGCGTGATTCGTGAGCTGGCCATCGGCGCGTCCATCGGCGTGGCGGTGATCGTGTTCACCAACCTGATCCTGCTGCCGGTGGCGATTTCCTACGTCGGTATCAGCAAACGCGCGGTCGAACGCAGCAAGAAAGATGCGCACCGCGAACATCCGTTCTGGCGTCTGCTGTCGAACTTTGCCAGCCCGAAAGTCGCACCGATTTCCATTGCCCTGGCGCTGATCGCTTTCGGTGGTGGCCTCTGGTACAGCCAGAACCTGAAAATCGGCGACCTCGACCAAGGCGCGCCGGAGCTGCGTCCGGACTCGCGATACAACAAGGACAACAGCTTCATCATCAACAACTACTCCACCAGCTCTGATGTATTGGTGGTGATGGTCAAGACCAAGTCCGAAGGTTGCTCGCGTTATGAGGCTATGGCGCCGATCGACGAGCTGATGTGGAAAATGCAGAACACCGAGGGCGTGCAGTCGGCGATCTCGCTGGTGACCGTGTCCAAGCAGATGATCAAGGGCATGAACGAGGGCAACCTGAAATGGGAAACCCTGTCGCGCAACCCGGACGTGCTGAACAACTCCATCGCCCGCGCCGATGGCCTGTACAACAACAATTGCTCCTTGGCGCCGGTGCTGGTGTTCCTCAACGACCACAAGGCCGAAACCCTGGATCGCGCCGTGCATGCGGTGCAGGACTTCGCCAAGGAGAACAACAAGGAAGGCCTGGAATTCATCCTCGCCGCCGGTAATGCCGGGATCGAGGCGGCCACCAACGAGGTGATCAAACGCTCCGAACTGACCATTCTGATTCTGGTGTACATCTGCGTCGCGACCATGTGCATGATCACCTTCCGTTCCTGGGCGGCGACCTTGTGCATCGTGCTGCCGCTGGTACTGACCTCGGTCCTCGGCAACGCGTTGATGGCGTTCATGGGCATCGGCGTGAAAGTGGCGACCTTGCCGGTGGTGGCGCTTGGGGTGGGGATTGGCGTGGACTACGGGATCTACATCTACAGCCGTCTGGAAAGCTTCCTGCGTGCAGGTCTGCCGCTGCAAGAGGCGTACTACCAGACGCTGAAATCCACCGGTAAGGCCGTGCTGTTCACCGGTCTGTGCCTGGCGATCGGCGTGTGCACCTGGATCTTCTCGGCGATCAAGTTCCAGGCTGACATGGGCCTGATGCTGACCTTCATGCTGCTCTGGAACATGTTCGGCGCGTTGTGGCTGCTGCCAGCGCTGGCACGGTTCCTGATCAAGCCGGAAAAGCTGGCAGGGCAGAAGGGCAACTCGCTGTTTGCTCACTGACCGGTTGCTGAAACAACAAAGCCGCAACCAAGGTTGCGGCTTTTTTATACCTCAAGTTCGACACAGACCCCCTGTGGGAGCGTGCTTGCTCGCGAATGCGGTTGTACATTCAGCATTGATGTCGACTGATACTCCGCCTTCGCGAGCAAGCCCGCTCCCACATTGGATTTGTGGCGGTTATGAGGGATCGGTTCCCAGCACCACATTCAGCGCACTACGCGCATCATCCAGCTGCACCAGCGTCGCATGCCGCGCGCCCAGCGCATCACGATTCTCGATAGCGGTCAGGATCGCCTTGTGCCGTGGCATCGCCAATTCATGCAGATTCGGCCGTTGATTTGAATGCTTCAAGGCTTCGGCAATCGCCACCGACAGCATGTTGCACAGGTTCGCCAGCAAGTCGTTATGAGTCGCGTCGGCGATGCGGCTGTGGAAATCAAGGTCCGGTTGCAACAAGGCTTCAGGCGTCGGTGCCGCTTCCATGCGCTGGTAGGCTTCACCGATGGAGGCGATGTCTTCATCTGTGGCGAACTGCGCGGCCAACGCGGCGGCGGCCGGCTCGATGATGCTGCGCACGCTGGTCAGCAGATCAAAGAATTCATTTTGCGGGCTGCTTTGCATCAGCCAGTGCAGCACGTCCGGGTCGAGCATGTGCCATTCCTTGCGCTGCTTGACCACCGTGCCGACCCGCGGACGGGAATACACCAGGCCCTTGGCGACCAATACGCGAGTGGCTTCGCGCAGCACCGGCCGGCTGACCGCGTATTCCTCGCACAGCAGGGCTTCGGCGGGCAGTTTGTCGTCCGGTTTGAAACGTCCCGAGACGATCTGCATGCCCAGTTCCTGGACGATGCGCGAGTGCATGCTTTTGCGGTCGGAGGGTTTGCGGTAATCCATGGGGAACGGCGCGATCCTGTGCGATGGGGTGCCGCGCATGATAGCAGGCGCGGCGAGGACGGTCGCCAGAGCAAGCGCAGTCCTGAAGCATACGGGGATTAAATGTGGGAGCGGGCTTGCTCGCGAAGGCGGACTATCAGTCAACATCAATGTTGAATGTGATGGCCTCTTCGCGAGCAAGTCGAATCGTCGCACCGCCGCTCCCACATTAGATTGATGGTGTCAGTGAGAATGGCGCGGCACTTCGGACCCTCGGCAACCAACCAGGAAGTCGAAGTCGCAACCCTGATCCGCCTGCAGCACATGGTCGATGTACAACTGACGATAACCGCCCACGATCAATTGCTGTGGCGGCTGCAGATCCGCCATGCGCGCCGCCAGCTCTGCATCTGGAATGTCCAGGTGCAAACGCCCGTTGGCGCAATCAAGCTCGATCCAGTCGCCTTCCTTCACTGTCGCCAAGGGGCCGCCGGCCGCCGCTTCCGGCGCCACATGCAGTACAACCGTGCCGTACGCGGTGCCGCTCATGCGTGCGTCGGAAATCCGCACCATGTCGGTCACGCCCTGGGCCAGCAGCTTGGCCGGTAATCCCATGTTGCCGACTTCGGCCATGCCCGGATAACCCTTCGGCCCGCAGTTTTTCATCACCAGAATCGAATTGGCATCCACGTCCAATTCCGGGTCGTTGATCCGCGCCTTGTACATGTCAAAGTTCTCGAACACCACCGCACGGCCACGATGTTGCATCAATTCGGCACTCGCGGCGGAAGGTTTGAGCACCGCACCGAGTGGCGCCAGATTGCCGCGCAACACACAAATACCGCCGTCGGCGCGGATCGGGTTGTCGAGGGTGCGGATCACTTCGTCCTCGCCGTAGATCGGCGCGTCCTTGGTGTTTTCGCCGATGGTTTTGCCGTTGACGGTGAGGGCATTCGGATTCGGAATCAGGTTGGCTTCGCCGAGGCGACGCAGCACCGCGGGCAAGCCGCCGGCGTAGTAGAACTCTTCCATCAGGAAGCGCCCGGAGGGTTGCAGGTCGACGATGGTTGGCATGCCGCGACCGATGCGGGTCCAGTCATCCAGGTCCAGCTCGACGCCGATGCGCCCGGCGATAGCCTTCAAGTGGATCACCGCGTTGGTTGAACCGCCGATGGCGGCGTTCACCCGAATGGCGTTTTCGAAGGCTTCCTTGGTGAGGATTTTCGACAGTTTCAAATCTTCGCGAACCATCTCCACCGCGCGCATGCCGGACATGTGTGCCAACACATAGCGGCGCGCATCGACCGCCGGAATCGCCGCGTTGTGGGGCAGGGAAGTGCCGAGGGCTTCGGCCATGCAGGCCATGGTCGAGGCCGTGCCCATGGTGTTGCAGGTGCCGGCCGAGCGTGACATGCCGCCCTCGGCCGCGAGGAAATCGTCAATGGTGATGGTGCCCGCCTTGACCTGTTCGCTGAGCTGCCAGACCACCGTGCCCGAGCCGATATCCTTGCCCTTGTGCTTGCCGTTGAGCATCGGCCCACCGGTGACGACGATTGCTGGCACGTCGCAACTGGCCGCGCCCATCAGCAGCGCCGGGGTGGTTTTGTCGCAGCCGGTGAGCAGCACCACGCCATCGATCGGGTTACCGCGAATAGCTTCCTCGACGTCCATGCTCGCCAGGTTGCGGGTGAGCATCGCGGTGGGGCGCAGGTTCGATTCGCCGTTGGAGAACACCGGGAATTCCACTGGGAAGCCGCCGGCTTCGATCACCCCACGCTTGACGTGCTCGGCGATTTGCCGGAAATGCGCGTTGCACGGGGTCAGTTCCGACCAGGTGTTGCAAATGCCGATGATCGGCTTGCCGTGGAACTGATGGTCGGCGATGCCCTGATTCTTCATCCAGCTGCGGTACATGAAGCCGTTCTTGTCGGCGGTGCCAAACCATTGGGCGGAGCGCAGGGTGGGTTTCTTATCAGACATGATCGGTTCTCTTATTGTATGACTATATTGTTCGAGCTACGGCGTAACATAAGCTCAATTTCGGCTGTTTGGAAGTGTTGTTGGTTAAATAGTATTACTATATAGTCGTTTTCAACGGAGGGATGGCCCTGGCGGTTTTCTGCGAGAGGCGTCCCCCGAGGTTCTATAACAACAACAATCGGAGACCGAACTCATGAGCCAGGAACTGCGGCTTATTCGTCGCATCACGCTGAAACTGATTCCCTTCCTGATCCTGCTGTACCTGATCGCCTATGTGGATCGCTCCGCGGTAGGTTTCGCCAAGCTGCACATGGGCGCCGACATCGGCCTGGGTGACGCGGCTTATGGCCTGGGTGCCGGGCTGTTCTTCATTGGTTATTTCCTGCTGGAAATCCCCAGCAACCTGATGCTCGACCGCTTCGGCGCCCGGCGCTGGTTCGCGCGGATCATGGTCACCTGGGGCGCTATCACCATCGGCATGGCGTTCGTCCAGGGACCGAACAGCTTCTATGTGATGCGCTTTCTGCTCGGCGCGGCCGAAGCCGGGTTCTTCCCGGGCGTTCTGTACTACATCACCCAATGGTTCCCGATCCGCCATCGCGGCAAGATCCTCGGGTTGTTCATCCTTTCCCAACCCATCGCGATGATGATCACCGGCCCGGTGTCCGGCGGCTTGCTGGGCATGGACGGCATTCTCGGGCTGCACGGTTGGCAGTGGCTGTTCATCGTCATCGGTACACCCGCGATCCTGCTGACCTGGCCGGTACTGCGTTACCTGCCGGACGGCCCGCAACAGGTGAAATGGATGGACCAGTCCGAGAAAGACTGGCTGACCGGCGAACTGAAAAAAGACCTGGAGGTGTACGGCCAGACCCGCCACGGCAATCCGCTGCATGCGCTGAAGGACAAACGTGTGTTGCTGCTGGCGCTGTTCTATCTGCCGGTGACCCTGAGCATCTACGGTCTCGGTTTGTGGTTGCCGACGTTGATCAAGCAGTTCGGTGGCACTGATCTGGTGACCGGTTTCGTGTCATCGGTGCCGTACATCTTCGGGATCATCGGTTTGCTGATTATTCCGCGCAGTTCTGATCGCTTGAATGATCGCTACGGTCATTTGGCGGTGCTGTATGTGTTGGGCGCCATCGGTCTGTTCCTCAGCGCCTGGCTGACGGTGCCGGTGCTGCAATTGGCGGCACTGTGCCTGGTGGCGTTCGCGCTGTTTTCCTGCACCGCGGTGTTCTGGACCTTGCCGGGTCGCTTCTTCGCCGGCGCCAGTGCGGCGGCGGGGATCGCGTTGATCAACTCGGTGGGCAACCTCGGCGGCTACATCGGTCCGTTCGTGATCGGTGCGTTGAAGGAGTACACCGGCAATCTGGCGTCGGGGTTGTACTTCCTGTCCTGCGTGATGGTGTTCGGCCTGGTGCTGACGGGTGTGGTTTATCGGCTGCTGGAGCGTAAGCATGTGCTGCCGGCCGATGAGTTTGCGGCCAGTGCGCGTGGGGCTACCCGTATCTGAGGTCAACACAATTCAAATGTGGGAGCGGGCTTGCTCGCGAAGGCGTCGTGTCAGTCACCAGTGATGTTGAATGTGATGGCCTCTTCGCGAGCAAGCCCGCTCCCACATGGGTCCTGCGTTGTTTTGAAGTTTTGCGTCAACAGGAGAAAATCATGCGTTTAGTTCAGTTCGAATTGAGTAACGGCGAACGCCGTGTCGGCGTGGTCGAGGACGGCCTGGTGCGCGAGGTGCAGGATGCGCGCTCGGTGCGGGATCTGGCGCTGGCGGCGATCGAGGCGGGGGGCAATCTTGAGCAACAGGTTCAAACCCTGGGGTTGGGCATCAGCCACGACTATTCAACGCTGGTGGCCAATCTGCAAATCCTCCCGCCGCTGGATCACCCGGACCCGGCGCACATGCTGGTCAGCGGCACCGGCCTGACCCATTTGGGCAGCGCTTCGGCCCGGGACAAAATGCATCAGCAGGTCGGTGACGAAACCGCGATGACCGACACCATGCGCATCTTCAAGTGGGGCGTGGAGGGCGGTAAACCCGCGACTGGCCAGGCCGGCGTGCAACCGGAGTGGTTCTACAAGGGCGATGGCAGTATCGTCGTGCGACCGGGCAAGCCGTTCCCGCTGCCGCCGTTTGCCGAAGATGCCGGGGAGGAGCCTGAACTCAGCGGTCTCTATGTGATTGGCCACGACGGCAAACCGTATCGCCTCGGTTTCGCGGTGGGCAACGAGTTCTCCGATCATGTGATGGAGCGCAAGAATTACCTTTATTTGGCCCATTCGAAATTGCGCAGTTGCAGCTATGGCCCGGAGCTTCGGGTCGGCGAATTGCCCCAGCATCTGGCCGGTACCAGCCGCATCCTGCGCGATGGTGAAGTGCTGTGGCAGAACGAGTTCCTCAGCGGCGAAGCGAACATGTGCCACAGCCTGGAAAACCTCGAGTACCACCATTTCAAATACAGCCAGTTCCTGCGCCCCGGTGACGTGCACATTCACTTCTTCGGCACCGCGACCCTGTCTTTCGCTGACGGCATCCGCACCCAACCGGGTGATGTGTTCGAGATCAGTCAGGCCGAGTTCGGCGCGCCCTTGATCAACGGCATTGAACCCGTTGAAGCGGCATTCGAACCCGGCACCGTCGGCACACTTTAAGGAGACACCCATGACCCGGATTTTTGGTCACAACTACATTGGCGGTCAGCGCAGCGCTACCGGCACCGTCAAACTCCAGAGCGTCGACGCCAGCACTGGCGAGGCTTTGCCTCACGATTTCTATCAGGCCACCCTTGAAGAAGTCGACGCCGCCGCGAAGGCTGCCGCCGCTGCTTACCCGGCCTATCGCAGCCTGAGCGCTGAACGTCGTGCGCAATTCCTCGATGCGATAGCCGATGAGCTGGACGCGCTGGGCGATGACTTTGTCGCCGTGGTCTGCCGCGAAACCGCGTTGCCGGCGGGCCGTATTCAAGGTGAGCGTGGTCGCACCAGCGGCCAGATGCGTCTGTTCGCCAAGGTCCTTCGTCGCGGTGATTTCTATGGGGCGCGGATTGATCGCGCGCTGCCTGAACGTACGCCATTGCCGCGTCCGGATCTGCGTCAGTACCGCATCGGCCTCGGGCCGGTCGCTGTGTTTGGCGCGAGTAACTTTCCGTTGGCGTTTTCCACGGCGGGCGGCGACACCGCTTCGGCATTGGCCGCCGGTTGCCCGGTAGTGTTCAAAGCCCACAGTGGCCACATGGCAACCGCCGAGTGGGTGGCCGACGCGGTGATCCGCGCCGCCGAGACAACGTCGATGCCGGCCGGTGTGTTCAACATGATTTACGGCGGCGGGGTGGGTGAAGCGCTGGTCAAGCACCCGGCGATTCAGGCGGTCGGTTTTACCGGCTCACTGAAGGGTGGTCGTGCGCTGTGCGACATGGCCGCGGCACGTGCGCAGCCGATTCCGGTGTTTGCCGAGATGTCGAGCATCAACCCGGTGATCGTGTTGCCTCAAGCGTTGGAAACTCGCGCTGAAAGCGTTGCCCGTGACCTCACGGCTTCGGTGGTGCAGGGTTGTGGTCAGTTCTGTACCAATCCGGGGTTAGTGATCGGCATTCGTTCGCCGCAGTTCAGTGCGTTCGTGCAGCAGGTGGCGGGGCTGATTGGCGATCAACCGGCGCAAACCATGCTCAATGCCGGTACGTTGAGCAGCTATGGCAAAGGCCTGCAGAAGCTCCTTGCGCATCCGAAAATTGAGCATTTGGCCGGCAACCCGCAACAAGGCAATCAGGCGCAGCCGCAATTGTTCAAGGCAGAGGTGAGCCTGTTGCTCGATGGCGATGAAGTGCTGCAAGAGGAAGTGTTCGGCCCGACCACGGTGTTCGTCGAAGTGGCGGATCAGGCGCAACTCAGTGCCGCGTTGAACGGCCTGCATGGGCAGCTGACGGCAACGATCATCGGTGAGCCAACGGACTTCGAACAGTTCGGCGAGCTGACGGCGTTGCTGGAGCAGAAGGTCGGGCGGATTCTGCTCAATGGCTATCCGACTGGCGTGGAAGTCTGCGACTCAATGGTCCATGGCGGGCCGTACCCGGCGACATCCGATGCGCGCGGCACCTCGGTGGGCACCCTGGCCATCGACCGTTTCCTGCGCCCGGTGTGCTTCCAGAACTACCCCGACAGCCTGCTGCCGGAAGTGCTGAAAAATGGCAATCCGCTGCGCATCCAGCGCCTGGTCGATGGCAAGTCATCGCGCGACGCGCTCTAACGGCTGATCACCATCCCTGTGGGAGCGAGCCTGCTCGCGATAGCAATCTGACAGTCACTGCGATGTTAGATGTGCCACCGTCTTCGCGAGCAGGCTCGCTCCCACATGTGTTCGGTGTCGTGTGCGAGTGTTGTGACCGACACGAGTCCGCTTCCACATTGAGCTATCATTGCCTCTTTCCCATTCAAAGATTGACTGCCATGACTGCCGTAAACGACACCTTGATCAACGCCCTCGAACACTGCGACATGCTGGAGATCGACGGCCTGCACGCGTTCGACTTCTCCCTCGATGAAGACGATAACCTGCACATCGAATGCATGGACGGTCGGGCGCTCAAGCGCTGGGAGTTCAGCGTGGCGCAGATCGCGGCGGCAACGTTTGATCCCGACTTGAAGAGCTGGATCATTACCGGCGATTCCGGCGAGCACCGGTTGGTGCCCATGGAAGCATTCGGCGGTGGTGACGACGAGGACGAAACGAATGAGGATGCGTAACTTCTGGCCACTGTTGATGGCCGGCAGCGTCGGTGCGATGGGCGTGCAGGCGGCACCGGCCGACAGTTACGAGTTGCTGGTGGGCTCCTACACCGCCGGCCAGAGCCAGGGGATTTATCGCCTGAGCTTCGACAGCCGTACCGGGCAGATCGACGCCAAACCCCTGCAAGTGGTGAAGAGCGCCAACCCGTCCTGGCTCGCCGTGTCCAAGGACCAACAGCGCCTGTTCGCGGTCAACGAAAACGGCCCGGGGCAGGCCGATCCGGTAGGGCGTGTCAGCAGTTATGCGATTGATCCAAAGACCCATGAATTGAGCCTGATCAGTCAGGCGCAAACCCTGGGCAACGAGCCGACGCACTCGAGCGTCAGCGGCGACGCCAGTCACGTGTTTGTCAGCAACTACTCGGTGGCTGAAGACCCGGGCGGCACCTTGGCGGTGTTGCCGGTGGGCACCGATGGCACACTCAAACCGGTGGTGCAGATGAGCAGTCATCAGGCCAGCCGGGTCAACCCCGAGCGACAGAAGTCGGCGCATGTGCATTCGGTGATTTCATCCCCGGATGGCCAATACGTGTTTTCCAACGACCTGGGGGCGGACAAGATCTTTGTCTATCGCTTCGATCCCAAGGCCAACCCGGAGCTGCCATTGACCGCCGCCAAACCTGCGTCCGTCCAGTTGCCACCCGGTAGCGGGCCGCGACACTTGCTGTTCAGCGCCGATGGCAAGCACGCCTGGCTGACCATGGAAATGAGCGCGCAGGTCGCGGTGTTCGAATACCGCGATGGCAAGCTTGAGCAAACGCAGTTGGTCGATCTGGCGGCGGGCCTGCCGACATCGGGCAAGGCTGCGGCTGCGCTTCACGCCTCGGCCGATGGCAAGTTCCTTTATGTCAGCAACCGTGGCACCGCCAATCAGTTGCTGGTGTTCGCCATCGACCCGGCGACCGGGCGCCTCAAGGAGCTTCAGCGTCGCTCCGTGGACGGTGATCACCCGCGCGAGTTCAGCCTCGATCCGAGTGGCAAGTTCGTGCTGATTGCCAACCAGAAGAGCAACCAGATTGTCGTCGTCGAGCGCGATGCCAAGACCGGTCTGTTGGGTAAAACCGTGCAGAAACTGCCGATGGATGCCCCGAGCGATCTCAAGTTCCTGGTGCGTCAATAGACCGCAGGCCCCGGTTGATGGGGCCTGCAACCTTCTATTAATGAGACTGATATCGGCTAATGCTACAAAGCATTTCAAGGCGCCGACCCTTGGGAGTTAAGTTTGCTTCACGGCCCCACCGGGCAAGCAAGCCAACTGAATCGAGGAATACCGCCATGAACTTCAATCTCTTCTCTGTCATCGCCGCTTCCGCTATCTCCGCCACTGTTGCACTGCCTGCCAGCGCCAACGTTGAAATCAGCGACAAAAAATCCCACGCCCAAAGCTATACCCAGAAATACCTGCAACAGAGCGCCAACTTCTACGCCGCGCTGGATCACAAAACCCAACACTGAAATATAAAGCCCTGCACCTTTTATGCAGGAGCGAAGTCACTTGCCGATCGAGTTGTAAGTATCGAAAAGCGCCGAAGTGATGTCGCTCCTGCATAACGCGTTTACGACAGTATCATATTGCTATCAATGTATTGATTGATATCACATAGCCATTAGTTTAGATTTGACGCTGATTTTTTGACTCCTTCCCTAAAAGGATCGACAGCATGGCGATGCGTCTGGCAGTGGTTCTCCTGTTTCTCTATTCCACCCCGATTCTGTCGGCCGCCGAGCCCGTTCCCAACGAGCCGGATGCGGCCCGCGAGCGCTTGATGAGCTTTATCGAGGACTGAAACACGCTGGGTTCATGATCAATAAAACTGATAGCTACTATGTATAAAGGTCGCTAGTTATCTTCTGTTTTTTGATCGATTCTGTGGGCACTGAAACATGCCCACGGAGAACACCATGGCCAGCGCAATCATCACTTCTGCCAAATACGGCGCCTACCTGGCCATCGGTCTTTACGTGGCCATGGTGTTGGTCGTCAGCCTTTCGACTCAATCGCAACAAAGCCATCAAGCACCGATCCAGGTCGCTTATCCCGCCATTCAATTTGAACACCGCGCGCAAAACGTAACGGTCGATCACGTTGACGTCGCGGGAGTGGTGGGGGCATGAAAGGACGCAAACTCTGGGTCATCGCCTTCCTGGCGTTCATGACCAATGGAGCTTCTTTGTTGGGGATCGGGCAGGGCTCGGCGGGGTCGGTGGCGCGGGCCATCGAATGCAACCACAACATCGCCCACAACATTCAGATGGCCAAGGCCTTGGGGTTGCTGGTGGGCAATCCGCCGATCAAACCCAATGGCGGATTCTTCGGGCCGTTCCAGGTTGATTGCTCGGCGTTGGGGATGTGCTCGGTATTGGCATGAATCGCCGTAGGGGGCTCGGTTATTTCTTCATGATTGATGTGAACAGATCTGACTCGATGAAGCGCTGCAACCATGCCTGTAACCGCACATAAGGCGTCTGCCCGAACCACTCGCGATCCACGTGGGCGAATTGCCGCACGAACGGCATCAGGGCGATATCCGCCAGGCTCGGGTGCTCGGCCAACAGATAGTCGCGCCCCTCCAGTAATGTATCCAGCTTGCGCAAGAACACCTCGCCCTCTGACCGGTAAAACTCCATCGGCTGCTCGGGATAACGCTCGGCGTACTTGTAGCGATTCAGGTGCACCTTGAACACTTGATCGTTCTCTTCAATCAACGCGGCGCTGTGTTCCTGTCCTTGGTGATCATCCTTGAGCAACCAGTCCTGCGGATCGTTCTGCGCCAATGCCCAGTGCATGATTTCCAGGCTTTCATCGATCACCCGCCCATCCACACTCAGCACAGGCACCGTGCCTTTGCTCGACAGCGTGAGCATTTCGGCAGGTTTGGCCTTGAGGCTGACCTCGACGATCTGCACCGCAACCCCCGAATTGTGCAGCGCCATGCGTGCTCGCATGGCGTAGGGGCAGCGGCGGAACGAATACAGCGTATTCATTTCACCTCCAGCGTACTCAGGCCGTTGCCTTGGCGGTGGACCTGAATCTGTACCGGAATCCGTTCATGCATTTCCTGCACGTGGGAAATTACCGCGACCTTGCGTCCCTGCGCTTGCAGACCGTCGAGGGCGTCCATGGCCAGTTGCAGGGATTCTGGATCGAGACTGCCGAAGCCTTCGTCGATGAACAACGATTCGATTTTCAGCGTGCTCGAAGCCATTGACGCCAAACCGAGCGCCAGGGCCAGCGACACCAGGAACGTCTCGCCGCCGGACAGCGAATGCACCGAGCGCAGTTCATCGCCCATCTCGGTGTCCATCACCAATAACCCGAGCATGCTGCCGCCACGTTTCAAACGATAGCGCCGCACCAGTTGCCGCAACTGGACGTTGGCGTGATGCACCAGCAAATCGAGATTGTAGGCCTGGGCGATTTTGCGGAAGGTGTCGCCGGTGGCCGAACCGATCAATGCATTAAGCCGCGCCCAGCGCTGATACTCGGTGTAGGCGTCGGCGATCTGCTGCGCCAGGGCCTGATTGGCATTCTGTCGACGCTGATCCTCGGCCTGTTCGGCGCGCAATTCGGCGCAGCGATGTTCGCTGGCGGCGAACAGGTTTTGCAGCTCGGCGAGCGTCGAGGCCAGTTGTTCGGCATCGAGATTGCCGTTGTGCTGCGCCTGATGATCGAGCAAGCGTTGATCGCGCTCCTGCAAAAGCACCTTGGCTTGCTCGATGGCTTTTTCGCTCTGCTGCAAGCGTTGACGTAGTTCGCTGACGTGTTGGTCGTCGACGCTCAACAGATCTTCCAGTCCACCGTCGTCCAGCTCTGGATGCTGCGCGCGCCAGTCGGCGATCCTGCCGCTCAGCTCGCGATCTTCAGTTTCCAGGGCCTGCGAACGTTCCTGCTGCGCTTTGAGTTCAGCGGCCAGTTGCACCAACCGCGTGCGCACGGTTTGCAATTGCTGATTGGCCGTCGCTTCGGCAGTGCGCGCTTGCTCGACGGCCTGATCCAGTTGCTGCTGCCACTGTTCGGCGCTGGCATGTTCGCCCAGCAGTTGCGTCAGTTTTTCCTGGCAAGCCTGTTGCTGCCCGGCCAACGCCGTGAACTGTTGTTGCGCGGCGTCCAACTGCTGGGTGCGGGTCTGCTGTTGGTACTGTTCTTTCTCCAGCGTCTGCTGGCGTTGTTGCTGTTCGCCGAGTTCTTCGCGCTGCTGGTCAAGTTGTTGCAGGCGCTGGGCGATCTGCCGGTCGAGCTGTATGAAGGTCGCGGCGGGTTCATTGCGCAAGGACTCGAGCGTGTCGGCCGGGAGCAGGGTGCTGAACGCCGCCAGTTCATCGTCCAGGCGTTTACTATCGCTGCTCAACTCGCGTTGCTGGTTGAGCAGGTGTTGTGTTGCCTGTTGGTTCGCCGCTTCGGCGCTGCGCAGTTGCTGTGCAAGACGTGCGGCATCCTGTTGCAGGGTGAGCAGGGCGGTTTGCCGTTGTTCGTCCTGCGTGATGCTCTGGTTCAACTGGCTGCTTTGTTGCGTTAGCCAGGCATCGCGTTTGCTGGCGTCCTGGACCAACAGTTGCGCGGACAGTGGGTGCGCTTCCAGGCTTGGCGTCAGGCCTTGTTGCTGAGCCGCGAGCTGTTCTTGCTGTTGCAGCAATTCCTTTTGCTGAGCAATCAAACCGCCGACTTCAGCGCGCAGATCGGTGAGTTTTTCCTTGAGCAGGTCGACGGCTTTCTGGGCGTTGGCCTGTTCGCTTTCATCATGGCGGCCGAGGCTTTGCAGCAGAGCTTCGGGCTGATGATAAGGATGGTCCGGGCTGCCACAAACCGGGCACGGCTGATCGTCCTGCAACTGCGCGCGCAGTTCTTCGACGCTGGCACTGCGCGCCAGGCGCTGACGCTCAAGCAGTTCGCGGGTGACGGTCAGGGTCTGTTCGGCGACGCTCAGTTCGGCCTTGGTCTTCACGCCGTCCTGGGTCAGACGATCGCGGTCTTGCTGAGCGGCGAGTTGCCGCTGCTGAAGCTCGGCACCGCGTTTGTCCAGTTCCTGCTGGCTGGCCCACAGTCGTGTCAGCTCTTCAAAGGCCCGCAGTTGCTTGCGGTTGTCCTGCAGCAGGCTGCCGAGAATCTGAATCTGCTCAGCCACCGCTTCAGGTTCGGCGCCGGCCTCTTTGTACAGCACCTCAAGACTCTGGCGCTGGGTGGCCAGTTCCTCGGCAGCGCGGGCGGCGCTTTGCTCCAGAGCGGCCAGTTCGGCCTGGCCCTTGTTCAGGCGATTACCGATCAGCATCAGTTGTTGCAGACGATCGCGGTAGGCGTTCCAGGCATCGCTCAACGGCGCCAGATGAGTGCTTTGCTCAAGCTCACCGGCAATCCGCTGCAACCGTTCGGCGACCTGTTTCTGTTGGTCGAGCAAACCCTGAATCGTGCCCTGACCCTGAGTGCAGGCTTGTTCCGCCTGCTGCTTGAGGTCGGCACTGAGGCTGGCATCCTTGACCAGGCGGGCGAGGGTGCTTTGCTCTTCGAAGGCCTGGCGCAGCAGTGGCGCGCTGGAGGTGTGTTGGCTTTGCGCGTGGGTCAGCGCCGTTTGGGCAGTGCTCAGGCTCTGTTCAAGTTGAGTCTGTCGCTCGGTCAGCTCGCTTTGCTGTTGCGTGTGTTGCTGAATCTGCGCCGCCAGCGGGGTGAGCTGGGCGGTGAGTTCGGTCTTGCGTGCAAACTGATGCCGTTGCGGCGCCAATTGTTCCAGACGGGTCAGCTTCAAGCGCTCGCCGGCCAGGCTGTTCCAGTGTTGCTGGGCGGAGTGCAGTTGCTCGGCGGTGCTCTGTTGCGCGTCCTGCAACTGGCGCAGGTCCTTGAGCCAGGTGTGTTGCAACTCCAACTGTTTGAGCTGCGCCTGTTGGGTCTTGAGTTGCTGCTGAGCGTCGTTGAAACGCTCATCGAGTTCGGCCCGGGCTTCCGGCGACAGCGGCGTAACTCCGGTGGCCTGATCCTGCAGCAACTTATGGGCTTCGCGAGCTTCTTTGGTCTTGTCGAAAGCCCGACGACCGAGGCGGGTGTAGAGCGCCGTATCGGTGAGCTTTTCCAGCAGTTCGCTGCGGTCGTTGTCGTCCGCCTTGAGGAAGGCGCTGAACTCGCTCTGAGCCAGCATGACGGCGCGGGTGAACTGTTCGAAGTTCAGGCCCAGCGCGGCTTCAAGCTGAGCTTTGTATTCGCCTTTCTGACTGGCCAGCAGTTGATCCTGATCGATGTCGCGCAGGCTCTGGCGACTGGCTTGCAGCTTGCCGCCGGCCTTTTCCCGGGCGCGATTGGCCTCCCAGCGCGCGCGATAGCGACGACCGTCGATGCCGACGAAATCCACTTCCGCATAACCTTCACCGGTGCCACGACGCAGCAGGGTGCGTGGGTCGCCGGTGCCGATTTCGCCATCGGCATCCGGGACCTTGGCGTCGCGGCCGGTGTTGTTCAGGCGCGGTACGGCGCCAAACAGCGCCAGGCACAGGGCGTCGAGCAGCGTGCTTTTGCCGGCACCGGTCGGCCCGGTGATCGCGAATAGACCGGCACTGGCCAAGGGCTCCGCGGTGAAGTCGATTTCAAACGGCCCGGCCAGGGAGGCGAGGTTTTTCAGGCGGATCGCGAGAATCTTCATGGCTGTTCGCTCTCCATCTGCACGTCTTGCAACAGCTCGGCGAAGTCCTTGAGCGTTTGCTCGTCGACCTCGCTGCCGTAGTTGTCCTGCCACGCGCGGCTGAACAGTTCCTGGGGCGAAAGCTGATCCAGTTCGATCAAGGTTGTGCCGTCATCGATGCCGTCGCGGCTGCCATTGCCGGCGTATTCGGCGGCAATCCGCACCAGCCGCACGGCTTTGCCTTGCAACGCCGTTTCCACTTGATGGCGCAGGTCCGGTTGCGGTTCGTCGAGACGGACCCGCACTTCCAGCCACGGCTGACGCTGGATATCGGCGAGCAGGTCGATGTTGGGCAGATCGGCCAGTTGCAGCAGGATCTCCGCCAACGGCGCGGAGCCGAGTCGTTGCAAGTGGACGGAACGCGGAATCAGACGCGGTTCGACGCTGACCAATGTTTCGCCATCGAGCTGAATGTCGAGGATCTGATGCTGGTAATTGATCTCGGAGAACGACAACGGAATCGGCGAGCCGCAATAGCGAATCCGCTCTTCACCATTGACCTTCTGCGGCTTGTGCAAATGCCCGAGAGCGACGTAGCTGATGCTCGGCCCGAACAGGCTGGCGGGCAGGGCTTCGGCGTTGCCAATGATCAGGCTGCGTTCGGAATCTTCCGAAACCGAACCGCCGGCCATGTGCGCATGGCTGATGGCGATCAGCGCCTGGCCTGGTTTGCGCTTGATGTTAGCCGCTTCGATCAGCCATTCATGGACTTGGCCGATGCCGCGCAAGTAGTTATCGCCTAAATGCGCGCCGGTCACTTCGGCGGGGCGCAGGAACGGCAGCGCCAGGCACCAGGCGGCAACTTCGCCGCTGGCATCAGGCAACGGCAACAACAGGCGCTCGGCATCCAGTTGACCGTCATCGAGCCACAGCACGCGACCGAGGGCGTGAGTGCGCAATCGCCGCATCAACGGCGCGGGCAGTTCGATCCGCGAGCCGGAGTCATGGTTGCCGGCGATCATCACGATGGTCAGCAAGGGCTGCTGTTCATGGGCGCTGACGATGAAATCGTAGAGACGTTCCTGGGCTTTGACCGGCGGGTTGACCGTGTCAAAGATATCGCCGGCGATCAGCAGTACATCGGGCTGGTCAAGTTTCAGCTGACGCAGCAGCCATTCGAGGAAGCAACCGTGCTCGAAATCGCGTTCCTGGCCGTGCAGGTTCTGCCCAAGGTGCCAGTCGGAGGTGTGAAACAGACGCAAGGCGTACTCCGTAGGAAATAAGGTGATGGTCGCGAGGAAAATGACAGCGACTAAAGGGAGGAGAGTTTACTGGCAAAAGACCGGGGATGCTGAATACCCTGAAAGATTGCCTATCGATTGGATGGGGCCTCAGTATGGTAGATGGCGGGCCGAAGTGACGAGGCGAACGCTGTTGCGCAACACCAGGGAGTTTTAAATATTTAAGGAGACGTCATGACCCAACGGTTACTTCAACTTGATCATGTGTCATTCAACCTGCCCGACGGGCGCGTTCTGTTAGATGACTTGAACCACACCTTCAGCGCCAGGGCCACCGGTATCGTGGGTGCCAATGGTTGTGGCAAGTCCTTGCTTGGCCGGCTTCTGACGGGGAAACAGCTGCCCACTACCGGAATCGTCCGTCGCGAAGGTCGGGTTTACGCCGTGGCGCAGTTACTGGAACCCGAGCGCTATCCCAGCGTTGCCGCGCTGGCCGGGGTCGACCATATTCTGACGGCGCTGGATCGCATTGCCCAAGGCAGCGTCGACGATGACGACCATTCGCTGGCGGTTGATCAGTGGGATTGCGCGACACGTCTTGAGGCGGAGCTGGAGCAGATCGGTCTGGGTCATTTGAATGCCGACGCGCGCACCGACGCCCTCAGTGGTGGCGAACGGCAACGGGTGGCGCTGCTGGGGGCGTGGTTATCCAGGGCAGACTGGCTCATTCTGGATGAGCCCAGCAACCACCTGGATATTGATCAGCAACACAAACTTGCGCAGCAGATCGCTCGCTGGCCCAACGGCCTGGTGTTGATCAGCCACGACCGGGGCCTTCTGGAGCACGTGAACGAAATTGTCGAGCTTTCACCCTTGGGGCTGGCGGTTTATGGCGGCAACTACAGTCAGTATGCGGCGGCACGCGAGCAAGAACAGCAGTCGTTCCAGTCGGCGTTGCAAGGGGAGCGGGCGCAGGCCAAGCGCGAGCAACGTGAGATGGCCGTGCAGATGGAGCGTCAGCAACGGCGTAATGCCCGCGGCGACCGTCAGGCCCGTGACGGCAATCAGACCAAGCTGATTACCAACGCCCAGAAAGAGCGTAGTGAAAACAGTCAGGGAAAATTGCGCCTCAATCAACAGGTGGCCCGGGAGCAGCAACAACAACGTATCGCCGAGGCCCGTGCGCGGTGCGCTCCGGACATTCAACGCATGATGTTGTCTCCGGAAAGCGTAGTGCCCAATGGCAAGCTGATTGTGCAGCTCAACGACGTCATTCTCCCGTTCGGTTACGCGGCGCCGGTCAATCTGACGCTGACCGGGCCTATGCGCATGGCAATCCTGGGAGCGAACGGCAGCGGCAAGTCGACCCTGCTGCGAGTGATCGCCGGCCAACTGCCGGTGCGCGAAGGCGAACTCATCCGCAGTTGCCATGTTGGCTGGCTGGATCAACACGCCGGATTACAGTACCCCGAACGCACCGCGGTGCAATGGCTCTACGAGAGTAATCCGGAGTTGCCCGAAGCTGAGGCGCGAACCCGGTTGGCGCAGATGGGCATTGATGCGGATCGTGCGATGCTCAAGACCTGTCGGTTGAGCGGCGGCGAACGCCTGAAAATAGCACTGGCTGCGCAGTTATATGCACAGCGACCACCGCAATTGCTATTGCTGGACGAACCGGACAACCATTTGGACTTGCCGAGTAAAATTGCGCTGGAGCAGATGCTCAATCAGTACCAAGGGGCATTGATCGTGGTCTCTCACGACAGCGCTTTTTTACAGGCCATTCATCTGGACGCCGAGTTCCATCTCAAAAGCCAGGGTTGACCGTGTCAGGGCAGAAAGGATCGCAGCCTTCGGCAGCTCCACATTGGAATGGCGTACACCCGTAGGAGCTGCCGAAGGCTGCGATCTTTTGATCTATTTCGGATAAAGCGGCGGCAACCCGGTATCGCCAACCAGATCCTGAACCCCTTCGGCCGTCGGGATCGCCCGAATCGCGCGCCAGAGATCTTCGCCCTGCCAGTACTGGCCGGTTTCGCTGTACAGCGCGCCGTTCAGGCCGTCCAGCGCATCGGACAGCGGCACAAAACGCGCCGCCATGTCGGCCAGGGTTTCCGGTTGTTGCCGGGCCCAGGCGTCGAGGGCCTGGCGGGTGGCATGAGTGTCGTTGGCCTGACAGGAGCGTTTGAGGTCGTCGAGCAAGGTGCGTGGGCTCGGGCCGGTTTGCGCGGCACGCAGGATCGCCGGTTGCCAGCGAGCGCGCCACCAGAGGCCAAAGCCCAGCAGGGTGGTGCAGGCCAGAATCACAGTGCTGAGTTTCCACCACCAGAGGGCTTCGTTGCTGGCGCCGGACATCGCCTGCGGGCTGCCCGCCGGTGTATCGACGATCAGGCTTGGATTGCTCGCCACTTGTAGCGTGCGGGCCGGCAGGCTGCTGTGTTCCAGGTGGTCCTCGAAGGTGTTCCACCAGACCACTTCAACGCTCGGCAAGTCAATGTTGCCGGTGCGGGTCGGCACCAGGGCTTCACGGTCCTCGCGACTGCCGATCAAGCCGCGCTCGCTGCTCTGGTTGCCCAGCACCGGTTGATCCGGATAGCGCCGCAGGCCGTTGATTTCGGTGGCGGGCAACGGTGGCAATTGCGAACTGGCGAGGCCTTCGGCGTTCAGGGTCAGGCTGCGGGTCAGCGAGTCGCCGACCTGCGCATGATCCGGTTCCGGGCTCCAGCTTTCGCTCAGGCTCAGGCTGCGGGCTGGCAGCCAGGGCACATCAGCCGGATACGTGCCGGGTTTGGCCTTGACCGTCAGCGGGATCTCGGCGGATTTGACGCGCATCAGCTTGCCCGGTTTCGGCCCTTGAGGTGTTGCGTCCTGGGACGGCCGGGTATCGACCGGCGTGGCACTGAACATCTGCGCCGGAATGGTCAATTCACCGCTGTGTTGCGGGTAGATCGCGTAGCGCATTTCAATCACGCCATGGCGCAATCCGTTGATGACTTTTTCGTAGGTGCGCGACTCGCCCAGCTGTTCGATGCGCGCATCGGGAATCTGCAGCGGGGTCAGGCTGCTGTCGTCGTACAGCGACACCGAATGGTAGATGCGCAAGGTCAGGATTGCCTGCGCCTGCACATAGACGCTGCTCTGGTCGAGGCTGGCCTCTATGAACACCGGCGCCAGTGTGTTGCTGCTGTCCTGGGTTTCGCTCTCGATCACTTGCACGGTAATTGGCTGGCTCTGGACGTCACCCAGTTGCAGCGACGGAATCACCACGCTGCCGTTTTGCCGGGGCAGCAGGGTGATGATCCAGCGGGTGGTCGCTTGGGTGTCGCCGTTGAGGGTGTTCAGTTGGTTGACCTGACGGGTGCCGCGCACTTCGAACAGCGGCTCCAGCGGGGTCAGGTCGGGTTTGCCGAACTGGGTCACGTCGCTGGTTTCCAGGGTCAGTTCGACCGTCTCGCCGGAATTCAGGCGGCTGCGATCGACGCTGGCGACCAGCTCCGCAGCCTGGGCCTGAACGGTGCAGAGCAACAGGGCGGACAACAGTGCGAGCAAGAAGGCGGTGAAGCGGGTCATCGAGTTTTTTCCTGATCCTGATGTTGTTGCTGTTCGTACCAGAATTTGCGTCTGAGCAGTTCGCCGGGGTCATCCGGGATCTTGCGCAGCCATTGCTCCAGCGCCTGGCGCTGTTCGCCTTCAATCATGTCGCTGGCCGGGCGTCGCGGTGGCGTGGTGCTTTGTTCATCCCCCAACTCGCTGCCCGGGACTTCATTGGCGCCCGGTTGCGGTGGCGTCGTGGGCGGCTGCTCGGCGTCCGGGGTGGTTTGCTCGGCGTCGGCTTTCGGCTCGCCATTGCTGGGTTGGGTGGCGCTGCCCGGCGGCGGTTCCTGGGCGATGGTTTCGGTTTTTCCATCGGCGGTTTTGTCCGGCTCGACAGGCGGCGCTGAGGTTTTCTGTTTGAGCAGGCTTTCCACCAGCGCCTTGTTGGTCAGGGCCGGACGCAGATCCGGTTGACGTTCAAGCGCTTGATCGTAAGCATCCAGCGCTGCTTCCAGCTCACCGCTTTTGGCCAGGGCGTTACCCCGATTGTAGTGGGCGTGGGCGTCGGTGCCTTGGGCAAACCGCTGGGCGGCGCCACTGTAGTCGCCGGCTTCATAGAGCGCCACGCCTTGCCACTGCGGATTTTCGAAATGCTGCGCGGCCTCGGCCTGGCGCTTTTGTTTGAGCAAATGCAGACCCTGCTGATCGGGACGCAGCCACAAGTCTTCGAAATCGAAGGCGTAACTCGGTTGCGGCAGCAGAAACAATAGCGGCAGGCAGAACAGCCAACCCCGGCGCCCGGCACAGGCTGCCAGCAATAACAGTGGCAGCAGCAGCCAGTAGCCCTGATCGGCCCAGGTGTCGAGGCGCAATGTCTGGCCGTCGTTGCGCAGATCCCGTGGCCCATCGAACAGGCCAAGGCCGCGCAGGTCGGCATCGTCCAGTCGCGCCTGGCGATAACGTCCGCCCAGGCTGTTGGCAAAGGCTTTCAGGCTGGGGCCGTCCAGACGGGGCACCAGAATTGCGCCTACGTCATCCTTGAGGAAACTGCCGTCGTCCTGGGCCACCGGCGCACCTTCGGCGGTGCCGATACCGAGCATCAGAAATTGCGTGGACGTGTCGTCCAGCGCCTGACGAATCCCTTGGCGTTCCTGTTCCGTCAGTGACGAACCGATCAGCAGGATCCGACCCTGGCCGAGGGCGCCCTGATCCAGCAGCGCAAGGGCCTTGGCCACCGCCAGATCGGCACGATGACCGGCCAGGGGCATCAGCGACGGCTTGAGTGCATCCACCAGGTTGCGGCTGGTCGACAGGTCATCCGACAGCGGCACCAAGGTGTGGGCACTGCCGGCGTAGACGATGATTGCCGTCTGCGCATCGCTGCGGTTTTGCAGCAGGTCGAACAACTTGCGCCGGGCGTGTTCCAGCCTGTTCGGCGCCATATCGGTGGCGAGCATTTCCGGGGTCAGCTCAAGCAACACCACCAGCGGGTCGGCGGGTTTCTGGCTGGTTTGTTCGACACGCTGCCAGCTCGGGCCCAGCAAGGCCAACACGGTCAATACCCAAGCCAGACCAAGGGCGATCCATGGCAGTTTGCTTTCGCGACCGCTGCCACCACTGAGCAACGCAGCATGGAAGGCCGGCGGCAGAATCATTTGCCAGCGGCCGGCGCGTTTCTGCCGGTGCCAGAGTTGCCAGAGCAGCCAGCCCAGCAACGGCAACAACAGCAGCCACCAGGGACGGAACCAGTGCGGCCAGAGCGCAATCATCGACGCCTCCGCAGACGTAGGCGTTTGAGTCGCTGACGCCAGTCGGGCAGTTGCGTTTGTAGGAACCGCTCCTTGCTAAACAGCCGTTGCAACGGGTTATCCGGCCAGCGTTCGCGGATCACCAGCAGCATGCTCAACAGCAGCGCCATCGCCAAAGGCCAGTGATACAACGCTTGGGCCGGGCGGGCTTGGGTGGGTTGTTGAGTCACGGGTTCCAGTTGGTCGAGGGTGCGTTTGATCGCCTGCAGTTCCTCGCCGTTGTGGGCGCGAAAGTACTGGCCGTCGGTGGCTTGGGCGATGGCTTTCAAGGCCGGTTCGTCGAGGTCCAGGCTCGGGTTGATGCCCAGGAATCCCTGGGTGCCGCTTTGTTCCGGGTCGGCGCCGATACCGATCGGGTAGATTTTCACGCCTTCGTTGGCCGCCAGTCGTGCGGCGGTCAGCGGGTCGATCTCGCCGCCATTGTTGGCGCCATCGGTGACCAGAATCAGCACACGGCTTTGTGCCGGGCGTTGGCGCAGGCGTTTGAGGGCCAGGCCGATGGCATCGCCGATGGCGGTGTTCTTGCCGGCGATGCCGATCCGCGCTTCGTCGAGCCACACGCGAACGGTGTGCCGGTCGAAGGTCAGTGGCGCTTGCAGATAGGCCTGACTGCCGAACAGGATCAACCCGACCCGGTCGCCGTCGCGACTTTCAAGAAAATCACCGAGCAAATGCTGCACCAACGACAGTCGGCTGACGTCTTCGTCCTGCCACTGCATGTCGGGGAAATCCATGGAGCCGGATACATCCACCGCCACCAGCAGATCGCGGCCACTGGCGGCAACCGGCAGGGGTTCGCCGAGCCATTGCGGGCGCGCGGCGGCGATCAGCAATAACAGCCACAGCAAAATGAACGGTGCTTGCTGACGCCACGCCGGCAGATTCGCCCGGGCACGGCGGCGAGCGAGGCCTTCGAGGTCGCTGAGGAAGCTGACGTTGAGCGCCGGTTCGCCACTGTCGGCGACTGGCAGCAGCACCCGCATCAGCCAGGGCAGTGGCAGCAGGGCGAAGATCCACGGCCAGGCGAACTCAAACATGTTTGCGAATCCAGGTGTCGACTGCTTGAGTCAGGCCGGCGATGGCCTTGTCGTCGAGTTTGCATTCGGGTTTGTAGGCGCCTTCCACCAGCACCATCCAGCGCGTAAGGCCTGCAGCCGGGCAGCGGTTATCGAGGAATGCCAGCCATTTGCGCCCGTTAAGGGTGTGGCTCTGGCTATAGGGGTAATGGTTGCGGCACAGGCGTTTGAGCAAGCCATTGAGTTGCTGCAGCCAGGCACCGGCCGGGGCGCCGTCGTAGGGCTTGGGCATCCGGGCGAGTTCGGCCAGCGCCGCGAGACGCACCGGGTCCAGCGGTTGTTCGGCGCGGACGACAGGGCGCTTGTTCGGAATGAAACGACGCAACTGCCACAGGCCGAAACCGATCAATGGCAGCAATAACAGCAGCAGCCACCAGCCCGGCGCCGGCGGCCAGAAGCCGATCGGTGGCGGGGAAATCAGCGGTTGCAGTTGATCGAGGCTGCTCATCGACCTTTCCCCGGACGCTGCGGGTTCAGGTATTCGCGCAGTTGCTCGACCATTTCACTTTGGGTGCTCAAAGGCATCAGCAATACCCGCAACTTTTGCGCCAGCAGCTCCCAACGGGCGATACGCGCTTCCGCTTGTGCGCGATAGGCTTGGCGCAAGTCGAAATTCAACGTGTCGAGTTCCAGCTGCGCGCCCCGTTCCGCAAAGCGTAGAAGGCCGGCAGCGGGCAGGGCATGATCCAGCGGATCGGACACGGGCAGCAGCAACAGGTCGCAATGACGTGACAACAGGCTCAACTGCTGCTCGGCACCGTCGGACAAGGCGCGTTCGTCGCAGATCACGATCACCAGGCTGCCGGGGCGCAATACTTCCCGGGCGCGACGCAGGGCAATGCCGAAGGCGTCGCGGTCCGGCTCGCGTTCGGTGTGCAGCGACTGATTGACCCGCACCAGTCGGTTGAGCAATTGCAGCAGGCTCTGTTTGCTGCGTCGCGGTTTGATTTCGTAGTGCTCGTCGTCGCCGAACACCAGCCCACCGACCCGGTCGTTATGGCCCAAAGCGGCCCAGCCAATCAGGCTCGCTGCCTGGGCGGCAAGCACTGATTTGAACATCAGCCCCGAGCCGAAAAACAGCCGGCGGCTTTGTTCGACCATGATGAAAATCGGTCGCTCGCGTTCTTCGTGAAACAGCTTGGTATGAGGCTCCTGAGTCCGGGCGGTGACGCGCCAGTCGATGCTGCGCACGTCATCACCGGCCTGATAGACCCGCACCTGATCGAAGTCCACCCCGCGCCCGCGCAGTTTTGAGTGGTGCAGGCCGATCAACGGGCTGCGCTGGCTCGGTGTGGAAAACAGCTGCACTTCACGCACGCGATGGCGCATCTCGATCAGCTCGGCGAGGCTGACACGGATGCCCGGCTCGGGCGGCAGGTGGGCGTTCATCGGGGTCAAGCGACGGCTACGACGTCGAGAATCCGCTGGACCACCCGGTCCTGGTCGATGCCAGCGGCTTCGGCTTCAAAGGAAAGAATGATGCGGTGGCGCAACACATCGAACAGCACCGCCTGAATGTCTTCCGGACTGACGAAGTCGCGACCGGCGAGCCAGGCGTGGGCCCGGGCGCAACGGTCCAGGGCAATGGAGCCGCGCGGGCTGGCGCCGTAGGCGATCCATTCGGCCATTTCCGGGTCGAACTTGGCCGGCGTGCGCGTGGCCATGACCAGTTGCACCAGGTATTCCTCCACGGCGTCGGCCATGTACAACCCGAGGATTTCCTTGCGCGCGGCGAAGATCGCCTGCTGGCTGACTCGGCGTTCAGGTTTGGTTTCGCCGTGCAGCGCTTCGCCGCGAGCCTGTTGCAGAATCCGGCGCTCGACGGCGGCGTCAGGGAAGCCGATTTTTACGTGCATCAGGAAACGGTCGAGCTGGGCTTCGGGCAGCGGGTAGGTGCCTTCCTGCTCGATGGGGTTTTGCGTGGCCATGACCAAAAACAGCGGCGACAGGTCGTAGGTGCTGCGCCCGACACTGACCTGGCGTTCGCCCATGGCTTCAAGCAGGGCCGACTGAACCTTGGCCGGGGCACGATTGATTTCGTCCGCCAGCACCAGATTGTGGAAAATCGGACCTTGCTGGAACACGAAGCTGCCGGTTTCCGGGCGATAGATTTCCGTGCCGGTGATGTCGGCCGGTAGCAGGTCGGGGGTGAACTGGATGCGATGGAACTGTGCTTCGATGCCTTCGGCGAGCTCTTTGATGGCCTTGGTCTTGGCCAGCCCCGGGGCGCCCTCGACCAGCATGTGGCCGTCGGCGAGCAAGGCGATGAGCAAGCGCTCGATGAGTTTTTCCTGGCCGAGAATCTGCGTTGAAAGAAAGGTTCGCAGCGCGAGCAGCGCTTCACGATGTTCCATCGATGACTGTTCCTGGAAAGGGTGACCGAAGACGTTCGAATAACGCCAGGGCTGGGGGCGTTACTTTAATCCATCGCGGGGTGCGGCGACTAACGGCATTTTGTGCAAAGTGCGGGAATTGACGGGTGAAATTGTTGGAAATTTGTAGGCGAGGGACAGGGTGGTGATCTGGCTGGCCTCTTCGCGAGCAAGCCCGCTCCCACAGTTAACCGCGTTCTTCCAGGAAAAATGCAATCGAATGTGGGAGCGGGCTTGCTCGCGAAGGCGTCCGTTCAGAGACCCTAAAACTCAGAGCTGGCTTATATAAGTACCAGTCCCCTTGAGGATGTTCTGCAAAGTCTCTTCCACTTCAGCCAAATCCTGCGCATCGGTGCTATGCAGGATCTCCAGCGAATCTTCGCCATCGAGCACATCGGCGTCCGCGGCGGCGATTTCGATCAGCAGGCGGTCAGGGCTTAAGGTGACTTTCACACCGTTGAGGGCCGAAGGCTTGTCGTGGAAGATGATCTCCAGCTCATCCTCGTCCGGAAAGCGGCTCATCAGGAACATTTCACCCTCGGCGCTGGTGCAGCAGAGCATGGCCAAGTTGTCTTCTTCTTCGTCGCACGGATTGACGATCAAGAGGTCAGTTGTCATTTGCATGGGAAAATCCTGGCTCGGCGAGCGTGGTGAACGTAACAAAAGGCAATTCTGCCAGCCTCGGGGAATTTCTGCTCGGCTGAGTGTCAGAAGATGTGTCGTGAACATTCGGGGTGTTACTGGTCATTTTTGGCACGCATGTACCGCAAAACCGGGCATAAAGCGCCCGTTTTGCTGCGCGGCTGCTAGTGTTGTTCAAGGCACATGCCGCGAGTTGCGTGCCGATGACCGAATATGTCGCAGCGCTGCAAGCACGGCCCTTGCCGCACTCGTTAAGCTGCGCAACGGATGAGCACCCGTAAAGGCATTGCCTGTTGCCCTGGCAGTCGTTTTTGCAGATGCCCATTCTTGGAAGGTGAATGTGACCTGAGTGTCTCGTCCAGCTTCACCCACCTGTCATCCTGTTTCCTCTGCCCGAGAATCAGGAACAGGGTGACGGGATTGCCCCGAAAGGGGTTTGCACGCGACGCTTCCATCAATAACAAGCCCAAGCGGAGTACCACAGATGGCGTTCTTCACCGCAGCCAGCAAAGCCGACTTCCAGCACCAACTGCAAGCGGCACTGGCGCAGCACATCAGTGAACAGGCACTGCCACAAGTGGCGCTGTTCGCTGAACAATTCTTCGGCATTATTTCCCTGGACGAGCTGACCCAGCGTCGGTTGTCCGACCTCGCCGGCTGCACCCTTTCTGCGTGGCGCCTGCTTGAGCGCTTCGATCACGCGCATCCGCAAGTGCGCGTCTACAACCCTGATTACGAACGCCACGGCTGGCAGTCGACCCACACCGCGGTCGAAGTGCTGCACCACGATCTGCCGTTTCTGGTGGACTCGGTGCGCACCGAGCTGAACCGTCGCGGCTACAGCATTCATACCCTGCAAACCACTGTGCTGAGCGTGCGTCGCGGCAGCAAGGGCGAGCTGCTGGAAATCTTGCCGAAAGGCACCCAGGGCGAAGGAATTCTGCAAGAATCGCTGATGTACCTGGAAATCGACCGTTGCGCCAACACGGCCGAACTGAATGTCCTGAGCAAAGAGCTGGAGCAGGTTCTCGGTGAAGTCCGCGTCGCGGTCGCTGATTTTGAACCGATGAAAGCCAAGGTCCAGGAGCTGATCGAAGGCATCGACAACAGCCAGTTCATCATCAACGCCGACGAAAAGTCCGAGATCAAGAGCTTCCTGGAATGGCTGGTGGGCAACCACTTCACCTTCCTGGGCTACGAAGAATTCGTAGTAGGCGAAGATCAGAACGGCGGTCACATTGAATATGACCAGAACTCGTTCCTCGGCCTGACCAAACTGCTGCGCGCCGGCCTGACCGTCGATGATCTGCGCATCGAAGACTACGCCGTGAACTACCTGCGCGAACCAACGCCACTGTCGTTCGCCAAGGCCGCACACCCAAGCCGTGTCCACCGTCCGGCGTACCCGGATTACGTGTCGATCCGCCAGATCGATGCCAATGGCAAAGTCGTCAAGGAATGCCGCTTCATGGGCCTGTACACCTCCTCGGTGTATGGCGAAAGCGTGCGGGTCATTCCTTACATCCGTCGCAAGGTCGAGATCATCGAACAGCGTTCGGGCTTCCAGGCCAAGGCTCACTTGGGCAAGGAACTGGCCCAGGTGCTTGAAGTGTTGCCGCGTGACGACTTGTTCCAGACCCCGGTGGACGAGCTGTTCACCACCGTGATGTCGATCGTGCAGATCCAGGAACGCAACAAGATCCGCGTGTTCCTGCGCAAAGACCCGTACGGCCGTTTCTGCTACTGCCTGGCCTACGTGCCGCGCGACATCTACTCCACCGAAGTGCGCCAGAAGATCCAGCAAGTGCTGATGGATCGCCTGAAAGCCTCGGACTGCGAGTTCTGGACCTTCTTCTCCGAGTCCGTGCTGGCCCGTGTGCAACTGATTCTGCGCGTCGATCCGAAGAACCGTCTGGACATCGACCCGGTTCTGCTGGAAAAAGAAGTGGTACAGGCCTGCCGCAGCTGGCAGGACGACTACGCGAGCCTGGTGGTCGAGAGCTTCGGCGAAGCCCAAGGCACCAACGTGCTGGCCGACTTCCCGAAAGGCTTCCCCGCCGGCTACCGCGAGCGTTTCGCCGCCCACTCGGCTGTGGTCGACATGCAGCACCTGCTGAGCCTGAGCGAAAAAAATCCGCTGGTCATGAGCTTCTATCAGCCGCTGGCCCAGGTCTCCGGTCAGCGCATGCTGCACTGCAAGCTGTATCACGCCGATACGCCGCTGGCGTTGTCCGACGTGTTGCCGATCCTGGAAAACCTCGGCCTGCGCGTGCTGGGTGAGTTCCCGTATCGCCTGCGTCACAACAATGGCCGCGAATTCTGGATTCACGATTTCGCGTTCACCGCCGCCGAAGGCCTGGAACTCGACATCCAGCAACTCAACGACACCTTGCAGGACGCTTTCGTCCACATCGTGCGTGGCGATGCCGAGAACGATGCATTCAACCGCCTGGTGCTGACCGCTGGCCTGCCATGGCGCGATGTGGCGCTGCTGCGTGCCTACGCCCGTTACATGAAGCAGATCCGCCTGGGCTTCGACCTGGGTTACATCGCCAGCACCCTGAACAACCACACCGACATCGCTCGCGAGTTGACCCGGTTGTTCAAGACCCGTTTCTACCTGGCGCGCAAGCTGACCAGCGATGATCTGGAAGACAAGCAGCAACGCCTGGAACACGCGATTCTGACAGCTCTGGACGATGTTCAGGTGCTGAACGAAGACCGCATCCTGCGTCGCTACCTGGACCTGATCAAAGCGACCCTGCGGACCAACTTCTACCAGACCGACGCGCATGGTCAGAACAAGTCCTACTTCAGCTTCAAGTTCAACCCGCACCAGATTCCAGAGCTGCCGAAGCCGGTACCGAAGTTCGAAATCTTCGTTTATTCGCCTCGCGTTGAAGGCGTGCACCTGCGCTTCGGCAACGTAGCTCGCGGTGGTCTGCGCTGGTCCGACCGTGAAGAAGACTTCCGTACCGAAGTCCTGGGCCTGGTAAAAGCCCAGCAAGTGAAGAACTCGGTCATCGTGCCGGTGGGTGCGAAGGGCGGCTTCCTGCCGCGTCGCCTGCCACTGGGCGGCAGCCGTGACGAGATCGCGGCCGAGGGCATCGCCTGCTACCGCATCTTCATCTCGGGCCTGTTGGACATCACCGACAACCTGAAAGACGGCGCGCTGGTACCGCCGGCCAACGTCGTGCGTCATGACGACGATGACCCGTACCTGGTGGTAGCGGCGGACAAGGGCACTGCGACCTTCTCCGACATCGCCAACGGCATCGCCATCGACTACGGCTTCTGGCTCGGCGACGCCTTTGCGTCCGGCGGCTCGGCCGGTTACGACCACAAGAAAATGGGCATTACCGCCAAGGGCGCGTGGGTCGGCGTACAACGCCACTTCCGCGAGCGTGGCATCAATGTTCAGGAAGACAGCATCACTGTGGTGGGCGTCGGCGACATGGCCGGTGACGTGTTCGGTAACGGCTTGCTGATGTCCGAGAAGTTGCAACTGGTCGCTGCATTCAACCACCTGCACATCTTCATCGACCCGAACCCGGAGCCTGCCAACAGCTTCGCCGAGCGTCAGCGTCTGTTCGATCTGCCGCGTTCGGCCTGGTCGGACTACGACACCAGCATCATGTCCGAAGGCGGCGGGATCTTCTCGCGCAGCGCAAAAAGCATCGCGATTTCCCCGCAGATGAAAGAGCGCTTCGACATTCAGGCTGACAAACTGACCCCGACCGAACTGCTGAACGCCTTGCTCAAGGCACCGGTGGATCTGTTGTGGAACGGCGGTATCGGTACCTACGTGAAAGCCAGCACCGAAAGCCACGCCGATGTCGGCGACAAGGCCAACGATGCACTGCGCGTGAACGGCAACGAACTGCGCTGCAAAGTCGTGGGCGAGGGCGGTAACCTCGGTATGACTCAGCTGGGTCGTGTCGAATTCGGCCTCAATGGCGGCGGTTCCAACACCGACTTCATCGACAACGCCGGTGGTGTGGACTGCTCCGACCACGAAGTGAACATCAAGATCCTGCTGAACGAAGTGGTACACGCCGGTGACATGACCGACAAGCAACGTAACCAGTTGCTGGCGAGCATGACCGACGAAGTGGGCAACCTGGTGCTTGGCAACAACTACAAGCAGACTCAGGCCCTGTCCCTGGCGGCACGCCGTGCCTTGCCGCGGATTGCCGAATACAAGCGTCTGATGAACGATCTGGAAGGCCGCGGCAAGCTGGATCGCGCCATCGAGTTCCTGCCGGCTGAAGAGGCAATCAACGAGCGCGTCGCGGCGGGCCATGGCCTGACCCGTGCCGAGCTGTCGGTGCTGATCTCCTACAGCAAGATCGACCTCAAGGAAGCGCTGCTCAACTCCTTGGTGCCGGACGACGACTACCTGACCCGCGACATGGAAACCGCTTTCCCGCCGACGCTGGTGAGCAAGTTCTCCGCTGCCATGCGCCGTCACCGTCTGAAGCGCGAAATCGTCAGCACCCAGATCGCCAACGATCTGGTAAACCACATGGGTATCACCTTCGTTCAACGACTCAAAGAGTCGACCGGCATGAGCCCGGCGAACGTGGCCGGTGCTTATGTGATCGTTCGCGACATCTTCCACCTCCCGCACTGGTTCCGTCAGATCGAAGCCCTGGACTACCAGGTTTCCGCTGACGTGCAACTGGAGCTGATGGATGAGCTGATGCGTCTGGGTCGCCGCGCTACGCGCTGGTTCCTGCGCAGCCGTCGCAACGAGCAGAACGCTGCCCGTGACGTCGCACACTTCGGTCCGCACCTGGCCGCGTTGGGCCTCAAGCTCGACGAACTGCTGGAAGGCCCGACCCGCGAAGGTTGGCAGACCCGCTACCAGGCTTACGTCGCTGCTGGCGTGCCTGAGTTGCTGGCGCGCATGGTTGCAGGCACCACTCACCTGTACACCTTGCTGCCGATCATCGAAGCTTCGGATGTGACCGGCCAGAACGCAGCGGACGTGGCCAAGGCCTACTTCGCCGTGGGCAGCGCGCTGGACATCACCTGGTACCTGCAACAGATCAGCGCTCTGCCGGTTGAAAACAACTGGCAGGCCCTGGCCCGTGAAGCGTTCCGTGATGACGTCGACTGGCAACAACGTGCGATCACCATCTCCGTCCTGCAACAGGGCGACGGCACCCAGGACGTGGAAACACGCCTGGCGCTGTGGATGGAAGAGCACGAAGGCATGATCGAACGCTGGCGCGCCATGCTGGTGGAAATCCGTGCCGCCAGCGGCACCGACTACGCCATGTACGCGGTGGCCAACCGCGAACTGCTGGACCTGGCGTTGAGCGGTCAAGCGGTGGTGCCTACCACTGCCAATATGACTGCCAGCGCCGAGCTGGAACCGGCAGCCTGATCAGGCGTTAAATGAAAAAGCCCCGTCTCGAAAGAGATGGGGCTTTTTTTTGTCTGAAGGTTTTGTGGTGTCTGGTCTGGCGCTTTCGCGAGCAAGCCCGCTCCCACAGTGGATTTCTGTTGTGCATATATTCCACATACACCCACGTTCAAATGTGGGAGCGGGCTTGCTCGCGAAGAGGCCATCAGCATCACCTCCGCGATCAGTTCTCCAAAGGAATCAACACTTGCTCATCCGGGGCCAACACCATGAACACCAACAGCTTGGCGGGTTGGGTGGCACTGGCGTTTTTCGAGACCAGATGTTCCGACCCGGCCGGTTCGTACCAGAACTCGCCGGCCTTGTAGGTAATCGCTTTTTCACCTTTGACTTGCGAAATGATCTCGCCCGAAAGCACATAGGCCATCGCCGTGCCTTGGTGTTTATGGGCGATGGACGATTGGCCCGGCTCGTAATCGACTTCAATCATCAAGGCTTTTTTACCGGGTGCATTCTTCAGCATTTGGTCCTGCAGGATGGTGACTTTTTCTGCAGGGGCAGTCTCATGGGCGAAGGCCGAGGCTGAGACGCTAAGCGTCAGGGCGGCGAAAGGGGCAGCAAAAAAACGGAGCGCATTCATGGTTGATTACCTGAGGTGGTGAGTCGTCAGGGACCACAGTAAGCCGCGCTATCGGGCAATCAAACGGCCAATTTTCGGGAAGGTGAGGGGACCAATCAAGCAAGTCAAAATCAAAAGATCGCAGCGTTCGGCAGCTCCTACAGAATTTGCGTCCGCCCGATGTTTCAAGGGGGTACGCGATTCCAATGTAGGAGCTGCGGAACGCTGCGATCTTTTGATCTTGTTTTAGACGATTGGAAAGCTGTTGAAGTCGACGGCATTGGCCAGTCGGCTGTCGATCAGGCCGATAAAGCCTTGCACTTCGGGGCAGTTGAAATGCGATTGCATGGCCGCTTCCGATTGCCAGCGGGCGCTGACTGTCCAGCGGGTGTCGTCCTCGGGGCAGCGGTCTACCATATAGGAGTCACAGCCCGGAAGTTCACGCAGGGTGTCGACAATCTTTTGCAGTTGCTTACCCAGTTCGTCCGAGCGGCCGGCGGCGGCCTGCACCTTTACGGTGTTGATCACTTCGTTGGACATTACTCACACTCCTGAATCAGGCCGGACGAATCCTGCTCATTGAGGGATAACGCCCAATCAGGATAGGCCTGCCCCCCCAGACCGCCAATAGCCAATCGCCAGATAAAGCCGCAGACCAATCCTTCAGCCGAGTTGCTGCAAAATGTCCCGCAAACGGTCCAGGGCGATGTCGATGTCCAGGGTTTCGATCGCGCCGAACCCCAGGAAAAGCCCGGTCCGCGGCGCTTGCTGGTAAAAAAAGCTGTCCAGTGCATAGAGCCCCACTTCGACTTTTTTTGCCAACTCGATCACCAATGGAATATCCACCGGCACCTTACACAGCACCGCCATGTGGAACCCGGCCGTGGTCGGCACCGCTTCAAACCACGGCGAAAGGTCACCCGCCATGCGCGCCAGGATCCGTTCACGGCGCCCGGCGTAAATCGTATGGCAGCGTCGGATGTGCTTGAGCAGACAGCCTTCGGCGATGAACTTGGCGAGCGCCCATTGGGGCAGGGTAGAGGTGTGCAAGTCGGTGAGCTGCTTGGCGCGGATCACCGCTTCGAGAATCGCCGGCGGCAAAATCGCGTAACCCAGCCGCAGCTCCGGCAACAGGGTCTTCGAGAAAGTGCCGACATAGGCGACGATGCCGCGCTCATCCAGGCTTTGCAGCGAGTCGGTGGGCCGGCCTTCGTAGCGGAATTCGCTGTCGTAATCGTCTTCGATAATGATCGCCCCCAGCTCATAGGCCCTTGCGAGCAGTGCTTCCCGGCGGGGCTGGCTCATGGGCATGCCCAAAGGGAACTGGTGGGACGGGGTGACGTAAATCAGCCGGGTGCCATCGGGAATGTGCTCGACCTGAATGCCTTGCGCATCCACCGGCACGCCAACCACCGTCGCGCCATGGCTCCCGAACAACAGACGCGCTGGCGGGTAGCCGGGGTCTTCCATGGCGACGAGACTGCCCGGTTGGGTCAACACCCGGGAAATCAGGTCCAGCGCCTGCTGCGCGCCGTTGCACACCACCACGTCTTCGTCCTGACAATTGACCCCGCGCGAAAACGCGATGTGCCGTGCGATCGCATTGCGCAGCGCCGGCAGGCCTTCAGGCAGGCTGTAGAAACCTTTGGAACCGGCAATCTGGCGCAAGGCATGGGAGGTGCAGCGGCGCCAATCGTCCTGCGGAAACTGGCCTTTGCTGGTGGCACCACCGATGAACTCGTAACGTAGCGAGCCTTCCAGCGTCGGGTGGCGCAAGAATGTCGGCAGGCTGCGCCAGCGTTCGATGACATCAAAGCTCGCCAGCTCCGAATGGCTCTGCTTGCGGACGATTTTTGCCGGCCGGGCATTGACATAAGTGCCTTTGCCGATCACCCCGGTGAGGAAGTTCTCGTAGGTCAGTTGCGCATAGGTATCGGAAATGGTCTTGCGCGAAATCCCCAGTTGCTCGGCCAGCAAGCGGCTGGGCGGTAGCTGCGTCCCGGCTGTCAGGCGACCGGATTCAATGGCGTCGCGCAGTTGCCGGTACAACTGGCCTGCCAGGTCCTTGCGGCCGTTGATGACAACATGAAGTTCCATACCGGCGGGGCTCCTGGGGCGGTTGAGGCGACTGTGCGTCGCGCCAGATTACCCGCATGAACGGCTGCGCAGAAGTTGCGTGGTCGAAAAACCTGCGATTGGCCTGTTGCCGGGCGGTCAATGGTTTTTTCGCTGAATTGGGTCTGTAACACGGGTGCATCGGTGGCTAGTGTGGAGGCACTGATTCGATCCATGAGGTCGCCCATGAACGCCCGTCTTGATTACTACAGCGCATCGCCCAAAGCGATGAAAGCCATGATCGCCCTGGAGGCCTTGACCCGCGACCTGAGCATCGAACCGGCCTTGTTGCACCTGATCAAAATCCGCGCCTCGCAGCTCAATGGCTGCGCGTTCTGCACCGATATGCACTCGGTGGACGCGCGCCGCTTCGGTGAGAGCGATCGCCGGCTGTATGCGATCGTGGTCTGGCGCGACAGCAACTTTTTCAATCCTCGGGAGCGAGCCGCCCTGGCCTGGACCGAAGCGGTAACCCTGCTTTCGGAAAGCCACGTACCGGACGACGTTTACGCACTGGCCCGGGAGCAGTTCAGCGAAGGTGAACTGGTCGACCTGACAATGGCCGTCAGCACCATCAACAGCTGGAATCGGCTGGCGGTGAGCTTTCGGCAAACGCCCAGTGATTGATCAATGAGGAGTGTGGCGAGGAGGCTTGCCGCAATCCATGTGGGAGCGGGCTTGCTCGCGAAGAGGCCGGCCCATCCATCACAAGACCCACAGTGAGACCACTAAACAAGCACTGTTTAAACGACACTTCCAGATGCTCCATCTCTTCGAGCGACTCAAGTGCAATTCCCGCCAACAGTACCCCACCCTCAAAATCGCGCACGAAAACGAAACCCTGAGCCGCTCCCGATCGGCACAGCGATACTAAAATCGTCTATGCCTTGACGTCACAGATAGTTGATATTTGGCCGGTTTGTTTCTGAACAGAAAAGAATGCCCCTCATGCTGTAAATCTGTCTACTGTCAAGTTTGACAGTAGACAGATTTATTGCGGTGGGCGTATCACTCGCATCGACAACGTCATTCTTGAGGTTGCTAATTGAAAACTTTCAGATGGTGTCATGGATGCCTTTTATATTTTCAAATAAAAGGTGCGCGATTCTTCGATAGGATGAACGAAAGATGAATATTGAAACTAAGATGAGTGTCAATACTGTCGGTACCTTCGAGGTCAAAACTGATGGTCGAGGAAATATAAGAGCAGATGTAGTTTCATTTGAAGAGACCCGTGTTGGCTTTCAGGTTTCGGTTCGTCAGGGTGTCGGTGGGATAATGGAGCCTAAAATGTTCTTCCGGCTTACTTTTCCGCGAAAAACAACCGGGCTTTATAATGTTGATAAGCTGGAGGTGGAGCTTCTTGACTATTCGGATGGGCACAGCTTTGAGTATATTCCTTTGACGGGCCACGTGATGGTGTGGTTGACAAAATCACCTCGACGGGTCCGCGGGATATTTTACATGGACATGAAAAATATCGGGGACTCATTCGGGCCTCCAACGCTAAAAGTTACTGGGTCTTTCGATTTGAGTAACAGCTAGTGTCTATGAGGATGTGAGTTTTTTTTATTGTTAGCGTTGTGCCGACAAGTTATTAAGTATTTCGGTATAGCGCTAATTGAAAAATTAATTCCCAGTCAATTGTCGTTTGCCCGACGTCACCACATGTTCCAACCTTCTACACTAAGTTTTATGACAAAAGTTCGGTAGCACATCGCCATTCCGGTCATGCCTATGTGATGCGCTTGAGGGGCCTTTTTTTCGCTTTTCACAAGCCGAAGGCGGGAGCCGGGTGAGAGAATGCCTTGCTGCAAATGCCCGAGTTCTCCTTGAACTTCGCGTTGCTGCACACGTGGCTGGGCAAACACGCAGCGACGTAGACAACAAGCAATTGAGTGGGCCGAACGCTGGTCGAGAAGCCGAACGTGCCCGGCTCGAGACGCAATTGGCTGAGCGTGACACACAAATGCAGCAATGTTCGGTCAAGAATCAACAGATATACGGCGCGGCCAAGGATGTCGGTGCAGGGCGAATTTCTGGTGATGAGAGCAAGCCCCTCGCCAGATGAGCCCGCACACAGGTTTCTCACTGGTTTAAAGAATTTCCATCGCGCTGGAAGCAATCAAAAACAAAGATCGACAAGGAGTCATCGATGTCATTCATAGAACCCACAGGACGTCGGGATGTTGTCGAATACCGATTCCCGCAGGGGCCATCCGAGTTCTGGCTGGCACAGGCCGCGGGGATTGATGCGGAGGTGGCGCAATACTTTCTGGTCAGCGCACGTTGCGGCTGTTTCATGCAAGCCGCGCGCAGCCTCAATGTGCGGGCGACCCAGCTGCGTAAGCACCTGGCGCAGCTGGAAGATCAGCTGCAACGTTCGCTGTTCAAGTCCCAGGGCAGCGCGTTGACCTTGAGTCGTGACGGACAGCAGTTGCAGGCGCAGTTGATTGCATTGGTGCACGAGCGCAAGTTGCCGGTGATTGAACAGCCCTTGATTCGCCTGGCCGTCGCCGAATCGATCCTGCACGACATCCTAGGCCGTGATCTGGTCTCGCTGCTGCGGCGTAACGCCAGTGTGCGTCTGGACATCATTTCCCTGGACAGCGAGCTGTCGCTGCGAGCGATCAGTGCCGATGTGGTGGTGTGGCTGGCGGGCACCGATTCGCCATTGCCGGGCCCCAGTTTCGCCATCAGCGAACCCCAGCGTCTGGCACGGCTGGATTATCTGCCGCATATCGCCAAACGGTATTCACGGGTCGCGGCGCGGCCGGACAGCCTGGGTGACCTGGCCGATTTCATGCTGGTGCAATGGCAGCACGATCGCCAAGTCACCGCTTTTTGCCCATGGAACAGTCTGGTGGAGCAGCGACTGGCGGGGGTGGTGCAACTGCATTCCTATGAGCTGATGCTGGAGATGATCCGTTGCAGCGCCTGCATCGGTTTGTTGCCGCACTACATGAGCCAATTCGACCGGGGACTGGTGGCATTGCCCGGGCTCTTCAAGCAACCGATGCAGCGTCAGGTGTGGATGGCGGTCAATGCCGACTCCCGGAATGAGGCCGAGGTGCAGGGGATCGTCGAGTTGATCTACAACACGTTCAGCGAGCGGCGGGAGTGGTTCGAAGGCTAGCCACTGTTCAAATGTGGGAAGGAGCCTGCTCGCGATAGCGATCTAGCGATCTAGCAGTCAACATCAACGTTGAATGTGATGGTCCCTTCGCGAGCCAGTGCCTTCCGAAATCAGCTTTTTTTCAGCGGAAGAAAGTAGGCGGCCCATCTGATTGCCATCAACGCCAGATTGGCGCCATCGCGCAACAGCAAGCTGCCCGCGGCACGCCGTACTTGCTTCGAGCTGACGCGGCCGCGGGCGATGTCGAGGCGGGCAAAACTGTGCATGTGGCGAATGACATCGAATGCCATGAGCCCCGATGCTGCCAGGAAAAAGAAAATCCGCTGCCAATAGGGTATGCCCAGCGACCGCACCAGGTCCGTGGTGACGTGCTGGTGCGCCACTTCTTCAGCGCAATGCCATCGCCACAGGCGGGTCTGTGGTGACTCCTTGACCGAGAGCAAACCGTTCTTACGCAAGGCGGCAGCGGACATGACGGCCGTCACGTGCTCGAACGCGGCAGCCAATGCCAGTTGCGCATTGAGTGACAATTTCGACTGAAGAGCCTCGAGATCTTTTTCGATCATGTGCTCGAACTTCTTGACTTCAAACCCCTGGGTTTCCAGTTGCTGGTTGTACCGCCGGTGCGCTCGTTGGTGGGCACGTTCCTCGGCCACGAAGCTGCGCGAATGTTCGGCAAGCGCCGACGTTTGCTGTAATCGCAACGCGGATGACTCCACCACCGAAATCACGAATTGCTCACCCGCAGGAAGCAGTACCGAACAAGCATCGAACAGATAGGTCTTGATCGATGTGTCGTTCCAGAATGGATTGAAGATAGTGGCCTCTTCACTATTGTCGGATACAGGCTGCTCGAGGTAATCCATGGGTCAATGGCTCACACATGAGCGCGGGGTGTCGGCGGCAGCGATCTCGCGAATCAATCCCGAGAAATAACCTCGCGTGATTTGCGCCTGCCGGGCATGTGCCTCGTCTTTCGCGAGCGCTTCATGCACCTGCCTGAGGCGAAAGCACGGCACGGCAGGATACAGGTGGTGTTCGGCATGAAAGCCGACGCCGTGGGGGGCGATCAACAAGCGTTCCCACCAGGTTGCAATCACCGTTCGGGATGCTCCGGGACCGGGGTTGGGCATGGCGAAGTGTTCTGCCACATCGCGCCAATACAGCAGGGCCATCAACACGGTAAACAGAGGCAGGAGCCAATACACCAAGGCCGCCAGCCAGAGGTGGAACCAGGTGAGAACTCCCGCGAGCAAAACGGCAAAAATCCATTGGCGATACCGCGTGGAAGGTGGGCATTGCGACGCCATTTTTGACGTCACCAAGGCCGTTTTCAACTCGTGGAAGCCGTAAAGCCCTGCGCAGTGTTTCAGCAACAGGATGGCAATGTTGAACGCGGATTTTGGAAACGTGAATCGGTCCTGTCCCTTGCATGAAACCCAGTTGGGATCGTGGTCGGTTGCGGTATGCCGATGGTGGGCGGTGTGGTCGCGACGAAACCCGAAAATGGTGATGGTGAATGGGATTGCCGTCAAGAAATCGCCAAGCGTGTCGTTGAGTACAGGGCGAGTCCGGCTGAACTGCCGATGTGAAAACTCGTGCATCAGAATGAGTAATGCATGCTGCCTTGTGCCGATGAACACCACGGCCAACACCGAGGCCCAAATCGTGCCTGCGTACATTGCCAGACCTGCTGTACACAGGATAAGCACCCACTCGAGAACCGTGGCGGCGAGTAAACGCAATGGGGCGGGTTTGCCCCACTCCAATAGCTGGGCGCGCTCTACAGTGCGGATGGGGTGTTGGGTCTCGGCAGTCTTTGTGTGCCGTGGTTCGATAGCTGCGTCTGTCATGGCTTACTTCCAGAGTCGGGGACCGAGTCGCATCCAGGTCGCAAAGAAGGTGGGGAGGTCCGTCACGCCGCCTGGCTTGCATTCGGCCAGAGCCCTCGATCGAGCGTGAGCATGGAACCAGCGCGTCGCCGGCGCCTCATGGTGAATGCGGTGCAACGAGCGATGCAGGACGAGCCAGGACAGTGGCGTTGGCAGATATAAATCGGTCGTGATGTCAGAGGGCGCGCGGCGCAGATCCTGAGCCGAGATAGGTACTCCATAGTGCTCGGCCTGGGTCAGCCAGAAATCCAGCCAGGCAAAAATGCAATACGGAAGCAGGTAGGCGCATACGATTTGTCGAGGCACCTCATGGATGCCCAAAGCCAGCGCTGCGACGAAAACGGCGAGAAAGGCATTGTTCCAGCGCCAGCGCCGGAGCGCATGAGGAGGTGTGTAGCGTCGGGAAAAAATATTGATGGAAACGGCAACCCACAGTTGCTCAACGGCGCCAAACAGGCTGATCAGGCGTGTTCGCCATGTCTGTTGGTACAGCAAACCTTCGGGATCATCGGTCTGGCACGTTTTGCGATGGTGTTCGAGGTGAAAGCAGCGGTAGCCCACGAAGTTGACGCCGAAAATGGCAGCCGTGAACACACCCACTGCATCGTTCAGACGCGTGCCAACGAGGAACTGGCGATGCACACATTGATGTTTGGCCTCCTGAACCCCGATCATCAGAATCGCCTGAAATACTATCAGCGGAGCAATGGCCAGCCAGCCGAGCGCCTCGTGCGCAGCCAGCCAGACAATCGCGGCCGTATTCAAGGCGCACAGGGCCATGAACAGATAGCTGGGCATGACGGGCAGACCTCGTGGCACTGTTCAAAGGCTCTATTCGATTAAACATCCGACAGCCTCCCAAGGCCCGAGCCAACGTAAAAAAACGTCACCGTCGTCAATAGCAGCACACCGGATGCTACGAACACGGCTTCGATGGAGGTGAATTGCAAAACCCAGCCTGAAATCGCTGCCGAGACCGGCGCGAGTCCGGCAAACACGAGCATGAACAGGCTCATGCCGCGACCGAGCAATGCAGGCGGTAATGCTCGCTGCAGCCAGGTGTATGCCATGACCTGTACAAAGCCGCCGAAGATACCGATGGCGAACAGCAGTGCCACGCCTTGCCAGAGGGCATATACCCATCCCAGCGGCATCATCAGCAAGGCGATGGCGGCATCCACTGCGAGCAGGGTGGTGCCTAAATTGATAATCCGCAGTTTCGAGTGGGTCGTGAACATCAGCATGCCGACCAAGGTACCCGCGCCTTGGGCACCGAATAACCAGCCCAGAGCTTGCGCCTCGGGGGTGAAGCGCATGTGAACCAGTAGCGGCACGGCGATCTGTACCGGTCCGGTCATGAACAGCGTCATGGCCGCCATATAGGCCAGATACGTGCGCAACGGTCGATTCTGAAAGAAATAACGCAGGCCTTCTGCCGAGGCCGTGGGGCCGGAATCAGGGGAAGTCGCTCTGCGGATACGCAGAGTGCTCAGGCCGAACGCGGACAGGGCAAAGGTCAGCGCATCGAGTGCAAACGCGATGGCATAGCCGTCCAGCGCGCCGTTTGCGTCTGGGCGCACACCAGGGAGCCAAAACGCGCTGGCGATGAGCGCACCGGCCGCGACCGGGCCCAAGGCCATGGTGACCTGTCTGAGCGCAAGAAAGATGCCGTTGGCCTGCTCCAGATCGCGCGGGTTCACAATGCCGGGCACCAGGGCACTGCCAGCCGGTAAAGTGAGCGCGCTGAACAGTCCCAATAATGCGGCGCATCCATAGATCACGGGCAACGTGGCGTGGCCTTGAAAAACCGCCCAGGACAAGCCGCATAGCGCCATTGCACTCGAACAGCAGCCGAACATCCATACCGAGCGGGCGCCAAAACGGTCGACCAGCGAGCCGCCCGCCAACAGGAACAAGGCGCGCGGTAATGCGAGCGCGGCAAAAGCCCAGCCGAGCACCATCGGGTCTGGCGTTATCGCCATGACCAGCAGAGGAAAGGCGACCAAGCTGAACTGGTCTCCCATCATGGACGCCGCAGCGCAGGCCAGCAGCCGCCAAAAACGTCTGTCGCGCGCGAGTGGACGTGCTGCGCTTTCTGCTGCCAGGGAAGCGTTCACAAGCATACGAAGAACAGTTTTTTCATACGCTGCAGCCAAGGCAGCGGAACTCGCTTCCATATAAAGGAAAGGCTGGAGAGTGGCACTTTTCCTAAGATCAGCACGCCGAAATCCAGAGAGCGTTCATGGGGGAAATAGTTGTCTTTGATGGCGACGATCTTGCGAAAGCCTTTTTTGAAGTAATACCGCAGTTGCGGATCCAGCGGCAGGCCCTTGTGCTCGCTTCGCACATACTGTGCCACCGGAATGTCAGGGTTTTTCGAGATCCAGTTACGAAGGCCCGGGACTGGCGAGCCAAGATAGACCTCTGACCATCCCGCCTTCAGCGCATGGGGCCAAAAGAATTCGAAAATGGCTTGCGCCGCTTTCGGATCAACGCTGCTCAGGCTGATGCCAAACAGCACGCCGGTTTTTGCGGACTCGTCGCCGTGCTGTTTTCTTGCACAGTCTGCCCACGTTGGGCACTTGCGTATGATGTCGTGCCGGGCAGGCTTCATAAACACTGACGCCAGTGCAGTCCCCGTGCGAGTGCAAAAAGCCCCGATACTCAATGCAGGGAAGGAGGCGATCCGTGACGCCAGCATCGAGGCATCGGCGCGCTGATCGTCTTCCCATTTCCTTTGCTCAAGTTCAAGCACCGAAGGAATGTCGGCTGGCGACAGAAATCGAACCTCGATCTCAAGGTCATCAGAGGGGCTGTAAGCCCCCACTTCATGTCTACCAGCGCAACGATCAGGGACCTTTGCAATCCCGTTTTTTAAGGCAGCTTCCATCTCGGCAACAGGCAACATTACGTATACGGCTCACAGATTGAAGGGGCGAGAAATCAATCCGCGCTAATGTATTGCGCCTTTGTGAACGTCTGATGATGGGGTCGCAAAAGATCGCAGCCTTCGGCAGCTCCTACAAAGGTTGCGTACACCCGCGCAATGACGGGTTCACATGGTCCCTGTAGGCGCTGCCGAAGGCTGCGATCTTTTGACTTTGCTTTTCGTCAGATCCGAGCCCGAATCTGCCGCCCCAGTACATCCATCACATCACAGCCATCGCGCAGCAACACCGCCGCCGCATGTGCCAGTTGCTGCACATCGGTGCCTTTGGCCCCAGTGATATCAAGGCTGGCCAGACTTTCCATCATCTGCGTCACCGCCAGAAAACGGCTGGCTGCACTGCTATGCAGTACATCCAATGGCGCTTGGGTGGCCACCAGCAACACTGGAATGTTGTCTTCGTTATGCGTCATCGGCATGTGCGGATTCATGCATCACCTCCCGCCTGAGCGGCGTGTAAACCGTCGACCGAAGCTTGCACCAGCGAGCGTGCGGTGCCGAGCATCTGCTGGCTGGCCCAACGCAACGAAGCGCTGTGTTCCGGGCGGGTGGCGGTGGGGGCTTGATGGGCGAGGGCTTCGGCGCAGCTGAGGTAGACCGAGGCGTGCTCCAGGGCGTCGAGTAACGGGATGCCGGGTTGTACAGCGAAGAGGTGGTGGTCGACGTGGTCGCAGCGGACGAAGGGGGTGGATTTTGTGGTTGGTTCCGTCATGGTTGTAGCTCCGTGAGATTCAAAAGAGCCGCCACAAAAAAACGCCGTCAAACGAAATTGGGTGGCAACTGTGCGTGGGTTGACGGACCGGCTCTCACGAACACCGGCGCACCCGAAGGTGCCCCGCGCACAGTCGCCATAAAGGAAATGCAGCGGGCACAAAAGTGCTCGAGCAGAGAAAGGCTATGCGCGTCGTAAGAAAAATACAGGCCGTCAAACCCGATCACGAATGAGTCGTGACAGGCGCGAGGATAGGGAGTGAGGGCAGGGCCGTCAACCGGCGAAGCGCTTCTTCGCGTGTAGGTCTGTGCCGGTATGAATTCCACGCGCCCTGCCTTCAACAAGCGGCAGACGCGGTCCCAGAATTGACACAGATCCATGTGGGAGCGGGCTTGCTCGCGAAAGCGGTTATTCAGTTGACATGGATGTTGAATGACACACCGCATTCGCGAGCAAGCCCGCTCCCACATTTTGATCTCGCCACTCATGGGGATCGCGGTTTAGAGTGGTCGGCCACACACCGATCAAGGACGAACACCGCCATGCCCGACCACGACCCCGCCATTCACCTCGAACGCTTCAGCGAGCAGCACATCGAGGGCGTCACCGCGCTCTACAACGATCCGGCCGTGGCCCGGCAGGTGCTGCAAATGCCGTTTCAGTCCACCGAAGTCTGGCGCCAACGCCTGATGGCGGACAACGAGCGGGCGGTGAAACTGGTGGCGCTGCACCAGGGATCGGTCATCGGCAACATTGGCCTTGAGCAGTTTTCGCGGATCCGCCGCAGCCACGCCGGCAGCCTCGGCATGTGTGTGGCCGTGGCTTGGCAGGGCAAGGGCATCGGCTCGAAACTGCTGGCAGCAGCGCTGGACGTCGCCGACAACTGGATGAACCTGCAACGGGTCGAACTAACGGTGTACGCCGACAACGAAGCGGCCATCGGCCTGTACCAGAAATTCGGTTTCGAGACCGAAGGCCTGTTTCGCGATTACGCCGTGCGTGACGGTCGGCTGGTCGATACCCTGAGCATGGCGCGCCTGCGTCGCGCTAGTAAGTGAAGAAATTTGAGCGACGAAAGTCCTGTAGGAGCGAGCGGTGCGGCGATCCGACTTGCCCGCGAAGAACGATGACGCGTAATACCTGAAAAACCGCGGTGCATTCTTCGCGGGCAAGGCTCGCTCCTACAGGTTCTGCGCGAGTCAGTCGCCCAACGCGAACGCCACCGCCGCCTGCGCATGCAGTTCGGTGGTGTCGAGCAAGGGCAGGGCGCTGTGCTCGGGTTTGATCAGCAGGCCGATTTCGGTACAGCCGAGAATAATCGCCTGGGCGCCGCGTTCGGTCAGCGATTCGATCACCCGTTGATAGACCTGGCGTGAGGCTTCGCTGATCACCCCGACGCACAACTCGTCATAGATGATCCGGTGCACGGCCTGGCGCTCCTCGGCCTCCGGCACTAGCACCGTCAGGCCTTTGGCCGTCAGACGCTCCTTGAGAAAGTCTTGCTCCATGGTGAACGCGGTGCCCAGCAAACCCACTCGCAGCGCGCTGGCGTCCAGTGCCGCTTGGCCGGCCGGATCGGCAATGTGCAGGAACGGAATATCGATGGAGGCCTGAATCTGCCCGGCCACCTTGTGCATTGTGTTGGTACACAGCACCACGCACTCGGCGCCGCCCGCTTCCAGACGCTGGGCCGCATCCACCAGAATCACCGCTGCATCGTCCCAGCGCCCGGCATGCTGGGCCTGTTCGACAGGGCCGAAGTCGACGCTGTACATCAACAGTTTTGCCGAGCGCAACGGCCCGAGGCGATCACGTACCTGCTGGTTGATGAGTCGGTAATACTCGGCGCTGGACTCCCAGCTCATGCCGCCGATAAGGCCGATGGTGCGCATTGGATTTCCTCAGGCTATGGCCTGTGTTGAGAGGCCAGGCCTGAAGGGAGTTTCCATTTGTTCATTGGCGAGCACCAGCGATAAATCAACTGTAATGCTCATGTTTTGGTGAAGTGTCATGGTGCCTTTTCAGGCAAGGGGACGACATGATTGCAGCCAGCCTCCAAGGTTTTTGCATACCCCACATCAGGTCGCCACGGTTCCAGGTTCCACTGTGGTTTATCTCGTGCAATCGCCAAATGACAGATCAGTTGATGGCGCATCCCATGAGTATTTTTCCAGTAGCGGCTATTGGAATAGTCACGGGTGAGCTCATCCCACAGCCTGGGTCCCTTCCGGTAGTGTCCGTCGCGCACAAGTCGTGGGCGTAATAGAGAACGACCACCGATAGTCCCGATAAACCCATTGCGCACTTTCGATGTATTTCACACAGCGCTCCACAGTGAGGATGTAGCTGTCAGGAGCATCTTTTGCTGTTTGCGCATAAAGGGGCGAGTTGATACTCAACATCAAACCCACGCCCATTAGCGAATGAAAGAGAATGCGCGGAGCGTTGCCGAGCGTGCGCGACAGTAGGGTGTTCATTGAGTCACCACCTGATCCGCCGGGGCGTAGGAAAAACTGGAGTTTCCATCGGCACTAGCGGCCGGCGTTAGCCGCACAATCGGTACAACGATTCTCGGGTTGGTCGAGTTATAGAAGTCCTGTTGGTTGTATCGAGCTTCGGCAAGGCCGGCGTTGGTACCACCGTAAATATAGAAAAACGCCATGATCGGGAACTTGTTGGGGTCGCGAAAACTCCAGGTCTTGATCAGAATTTCGTTATGTTCGTTGTACCCCGTCACCCCCGCAAGGCCTCTGGCGCGTATGGATTGATAGAAGGCCGGGCCTGCTAATGTGTTGCGGTCATCCGATACGTCGAACCCGCATTGGCGCTGGTTGGGGTTTCCTCCAGGAGTCTTCCAGACGGTGAGCCATTGTTCTGCACTGGTTACCCCAGCGTTATGGCAGATCTGACTTTGAGCCGGATAAGTGGGGTGGGCGACGCAGACGGCATTGGCATTACGGGTCCAGGTCCATGCGTCGTAGGGATAGGAACATAGGTAGTCCAGGTCATACTTGTCTGTCGGTGCTTCGAAGATCGGATACAGGATATAACCGTTACCATGACCCCAGGCGAGTCGGCCAAAATTGGAATCCGCCCGTAGATAGGAGAATGCCACTCCGCCATTTTTGATTGAGGCAGGGCTGGGGTCCCAAACTTTATAGATGTTGTTGGGGTCTTTTACCGTGACCCTGAGGGTCACGCCCGAGCACAGGAACGCGGGCTGTGAGTCTGACTTGTTGCAGTTGGGAAATTTGCGGCTGTACAGCGTGTTTAGCTGGGTGGCGATGGCAGGGCCATTCAGGGTCTGGACATTATTAAGCGTCCCTACTTCACTTTCGCTCGGTGGTTTTATATCGACCTGAGTGCAACCCACCATTAACGCGATTAACAGAACACCTATTATTTTTTGCATGACAGATCCCTCGTCATTGGACGTTATGCCATTGAGGCATTTTGGATGTAGGGGGCGCTGGTGACGGGTACGGCCCGACCGTTACAGGATCACCCTCAGGTACCAGGAAAAAATGATCGGCTCTGTCGTGCCTGTCCTTTTCAGGGTGAAATTGAAGAGGCCCAATTTCCCTTTGTTCAGGCTCACCCAGCTTGGGGTGACCGCGATGTTGAAGTACGGCGCGACTTGTGGGATTTGGATTTCGTCGCCGTCATAACGCGTACCGCCGACAGTCAACGAAATGCGCGCTTTGTAATCGTCTTCGAGTGCGGGGTAGTAAATCCTGAGGTTGGTTTTATCCGCATTAAGCGTCGGTTCCCGTAACAGGTGTTTTTGCGCGGTGACCGTGATGTCCAGGTCTTTTGACGGTAGATCTTCGGTGGTATCTGGCAGCCTCACGGTGTAACTGATCTGCGCACCGCTACCGATGCAATCAACCACTTCCAGCCTGGGGACCAGAAATCTCAGTACCTGTCCTGCATAGTCGACGGTTTGAATCTCGCTGCCATAAGTCGAATTGCGCCCGATCCAATAGACTTTGACAGTTTGCCCTCGGGCGGAGCCGGTGTAAGTAACCAGGACCGTGGCGAACTGGGCCTCGTAGAAGTCCTGTACAAAGTTCAATCGGGTTCCGCCGAGTTCCCTGGCTTCCTGCACTGTTGGCGCCTTCAGATCAAGGACGGGTGTTCTGATATGAACATTGATGTAGGTGGTTTTCGACCAGATCGCTAGCGGGCCAGATGAGTTGCCGATTTGATCGACAACTCTGAAACGCATAGCGAAATTGGCATTGTCCTTCGGGAACGCATCGGCGAACAGCTTCAGAATGACGATGCCGGCTGCGGCCTGGGCGGCGGTTACGGTGTGAAAAACCGTATGTCCATCACAATCCAGGGTCAATTTGTCGTGTACGCGCATGTAGACCAAGCGCAGCGTGACATCTACCCCTTGCACGACGCGATCGGCATTCAGTCCGTTGGCAATGACATCCGCGGGAAGCGTCATCAGGAGATTGGGGTTGTCCCCGGAGCCCACTACTTCGCCCCCCGGGCGAGGTGTGTGATAAAGCACCACAAGATCTTCAGAGGTCTCGGGTTCTTGACTGACACGTGTGACTCTCAAGCGAATCCGGTTGATGCCGTTCTGCAGATACGCAGCCGGCAGATCCATCGTGAACCGCTGGTTTTCCTCACCCGGATTGATGGTTTTGGTGGCCACCGCTGCGGGCTCATTATTGATCCAGAGCGCTGCAACGTCGAAAGCGGCCTGAGAGAGCCAGGGATCGACCAGCACTTTCACCACCGAGTTGACAATGAGAGAAAGTGCCAGGCCTCCCGTAACGTCCGGGTCAGGATGGATGACCGGAACCGTCAACCCGGGGATGATGACCTTATCAATTTTTAAAACCCCGACGTCTTCCTTGCTGGTCATGGCTCGCGTTCCTTGATCGTGATGTGGGCTTTGCGGACAGGTTTATCTAATACCCGGGTCGTCATGCCCCGCAACTGACAGATCTGACAGGTGGAGCCCTGAAAAGCAGGAAAAACACGACCGTTCGTCGCGTTGATCTGCCGCGGCTGTGTAGCCGTTCGCACCTTTGCCATACGCGAGCGGTCGGCATCTGCCATGATCGACTTCCGCAGCACCGCTTCAACCAAAGGAACACCGCAATGGACGACGTACAGCAACTGGGCGAGATGCTTCGCCACTATGCAGATAGCGAAGCGCACAAGAAGCAACTGTTTGAGTCGCAATCGGCCGTGTGGGCGACGCGCATTGGTGAGTTGTTCGATCAGATCCAGCAGTGGCTGGCGCCGGTCCTGACGCCGAATCTGTTGGAAGTGAGCCGCGAGGCGTATGTCGCGTCCGGGCCGAGCGTTCCAGCGGAGACGTCGACGTTCAAGACCGAGAAGCTGAGCATCGTCATCGCCGGAAAACCGGTGGAGTTTGTGCCCGACGTGATGGGCGTAGGTGGGCAGATTTCCCTCGCAGTAATGGGCTTGACCGCCGCGCGTTATGGCAGCATTTCGCTGGTGTGCCTGCCGCCCTCCAGCAGTTGGCAGTGGCGCAAGACCAATGGCTTGAAAGACCCGGACACTTTTGCCTTCGATGCGAACTTTTTGGCGCAGCAGCTGCAGAGCCTGATTCCCCGCGAGCGCGGCTGAAGCGTGTTATTTGTGACGAACACATAACCACTGTGGGAGCGGGCTTGCTCGCGAAGGCGGACTAACATTCAACATTGATGCTGAATGTTATGGCCTCTTCGCGAGCAAGCCCGCTCCCACATTGATCTGCGGCGTTCGCAACAGATGGATTCACTGCAGCTCCCTCAGTAGGTGGGGTGTATCAGATTTCGAGGTTGCCCCAACCCGGCTTCACTTCTTCCGGCGCTACTGCTTTCACGGTCTTGCCCGTCGCCAACTCCACCCGCCGCGCCACTTCGGGGTCATCGGCAAACGGAATCAGGCTGGCATCGTCCAGGCTCTCGGCCGTCTGGTGTTTCAGGCAGTACTCAACCGCCAACCAAAGCCCCAAAACACCCAATAGATTCAACCCCATCTCGATCATGTCCGGCTCCTTGCCTCAGGCAATTTGCGCTTCAAGTTCGGCCATTTTCACGTCCGCTACACGCACCGTGCGCCAGGTGTTGTAGGCCATCAGCAACATGCCGCTGAGGAAGAACACCCCGCCGACAAAGCGCACCACGAACCCCGGATGACTGGCTTGCAAGGCTTCGACGAAGGAGTAGGTCAGCGTGCCGTCGTCGTTGATCGCGCGCCACATTAACCCCTGGGTGATGCCGTTGACCCACATCGAGGCGATGTAGAGTACGGTGCCGATGGTCGCTAGCCAGAAGTGTGTGTTGATCAGGCCGATGCTGTGCATCTGCGGGCGACCGAAGACTTTCGGGACCATGTGGTAGATGGCACCAAACGTGATCATCGCCACCCAACCGAGGGCCCCGGCGTGAACGTGGCCGATGGTCCAGTCGGTATAGTGGGAGAGGGCGTTGACCGTCTTGATCGCCATCATCGGCCCTTCAAACGTCGACATGCCGTAGAAGGCCAATGACAGCACCAGAAAGCGCAGGATCGGGTCGGTGCGCAACTTATGCCAGGCCCCCGACAACGTCATCATCCCATTGATCATCCCGCCCCAGCTCGGCGCCAGCAGAATCAGCGACATCGCCATGCCCAGCGACTGCGCCCAGTCTGGCAGTGCGGTGTAGTGCAGGTGGTGCGGGCCGGCCCAGATGTACAGGGTGATCAGCGCCCAGAAATGCACGATGGACAAGCGATAGGAATACACCGGCCGATTGACCTGTTTCGGCACGAAGTAATACATCATCCCGAGGAAGCCGGTGGTCAGGAAAAACCCCACGGCGTTGTGCCCGTACCACCACTGGACCATGGCGTCGGTGGCTCCGGAATACACCGGATACGACTTGAACCAGTCCACCGGAATCGACAGGTGATTGACCACGTGCAGCATGGCGATCACCACGATGAACGCGCCGAAAAACCAGTTGCCGACGTAGATGTGCTTGGTCTTGCGTTGCACCACGGTGGTGAAGAACACGATGGCGTAAGCGACCCAGACCACCGTCATCCACACCGCACCGGAGAATTCGATCTCGGCATATTCCTTGGTGGTGGTGTAGCCCAGCGGCAGGGTAATCAGCATCACCACGATTACCGATTGCCAGCCCCAGAAGGTGAAGGCGGCGAGCTTGTCGGAGTACAGCCGAACCTGGCAGGTGCGTTGCACCGCGTAGTAACTGGCGGCGAATTGCGCGCTGCCGGCAAAGCCGAAAATCACCAGGCTGGTGTGCAGCGGGCGCAAGCGGCCGAAGGTGGTCCACGGCAGGTCGAGGTTCATCTCGGGCCACACCAGTTGCGAGGCGATCCATACCCCCATCGCCATCCCGACGACACCCCAGACGATGGTTGCCACGACGAATTGGCGAACGACCTTGTAGTTATAGGCCTGTCCGATTGTTGCTGTGCTCATGGTCAGTTCTTCCACGGTTGCAAAGACTTGCCAGGCCACCCGGTCTGGCATGCCATGAACTGTAGAAACCCTGCCGCAAACAAAACAGACTCAGAAAAACCGAGTTTGTGCGGATCAGATGGGATGCGGGCCTGAGGCCATAGGCTGCGCTCTGATACGGTTTTTTAGTGTGTAGCTGAATCTGTAACGTGCTGCGCTGCCGGTGCATAGTCGCCACCTCAAGAACGAGCCGCAGAGCCTGATGCCGACCAGTTAAGGAATTGAACACCGCAATCCTTGTGGGAGCGGGCTTGCTCGCGAAGACGGAGTGTCAGTCACCCGGTAATGTTGAATGTGACGGCCTCTTCGCGAGCAAGCCCGCTCCCACAGGTTCTGCACCTGACTGACTGGCATTAGCCACAGAGCCCGATAATCCTGATGAGGTGGCAGCCACATGTATCAGTACGACAACTATGACCGTGCCCTGGTGTTCGAGCGTGTTGCGCAGTTTCGCGATCAGGTCGAACGTTTCATGGCAGGCGATTTGAGCGAAGAAGAGTTCCTGCCCCTGCGTTTGCAGAATGGCCTGTACATGCAAAAGCATGCCTACATGCTGCGCGTGGCGATTCCTTACGGCACGCTGAGCGCGAAGCAAATGCGCATGCTGGCGAGCATTGCGCGGGACTACGATCGTGGTTACGGCCACTTCACCACCCGGCAGAACATGCAGTTCAACTGGATCGAGCTGGCTCAGGTGCCGGACATCCTCGAACGCCTGGCCCAAGTAGAAATGCATGCGATCCAGACCTCCGGTAACTGCGTGCGCAACATCACCACCGAAGCCTTCGCCGGCGTCGCGGCGGACGAGTTGATGGACCCGCGCCCACTGGCAGAGATCCTGCGGCAATGGTCGACCATCAACCCGGAATTCCTGTTCCTGCCGCGCAAGTTCAAGATCGCCATCTGCTCGGCGAAGCAGGACCGCGCGGCGATCATGATGCATGACATCGGCCTTTATCTTTATCGCGATGACAGCGGACAAATGCTCTTGCGGGTGATTGTTGGCGGCGGGTTAGGTCGCACGCCGATCCTCGGTTTGCAGATTCGCGAAGGCTTGCCGTGGCAGCACCTGCTGTCCTATGTCGAGGCGGTGTTGCGGGTCTATAACCGTCACGGGCGGCGCGATAACAAGTACAAGGCGCGGATCAAGATTCTGGTCAAGGCCTTGGGTATCGAAGCCTTTGCCAAAGAAGTGGAGGAGGAGTGGCAGCACATCAAGGACGGTCCGGCGCAGTTGACCGACGTCGAGTATGAGCGTGTCGCCAGTGCCTTCGTGCCGCCCGATTACCGTTCACTGGCCGGCACCGACCTGGACTTCGGCACACGCCTGGCCGAGAACCCGGCGTTCGCCCGTTGGGTGGCGCGCAACGTTCAGCCGCACAAGGTGGCGGGTTACGCCAGCGTGGTGCTGTCGACCAAACCGGGCATCGCCGCGCCGCCGGGGGATGTCACCGCCGAGCAAATGGAAGCGGTGGCCCAGTGGTCCGAGCAGTTTGGTTTTGGCGAAATCCGCATCGCCCATGAACAGAACATCGTCCTGCCGGATGTGCCTAAGGCTGACCTTTACCCGCTGTGGTGCGTGACCTGCGAGCAAGGCCTGGGATGCGCCAACATCGGCTTGCTGACCGACATCATCGCTTGCCCCGGCGGCGACTTTTGCGCGCTGGCCAACGCCAAATCAATCCCCATCGCGCAAGCGATTCAGGCGCGCTTCGAGGACCTGGATTACCTGCATGACCTGGGCGACATCAGCTTGAACATTTCTGGCTGCATGAACGCCTGCGGTCACCACCATATCGGCAACATCGGCATTCTTGGCGTCGATAAGAACGGCAGTGAGTGGTACCAAATCACCCTCGGCGGCGCCCAGGGCAAGAACAGCGCGTTGGGCAAAGTCATCGGCCCGTCCTTCAGCGCCGCCGAAGTGCCTGCGGTGATCGAGCGGATCATCGGTACATTCGTTCGCTATCGGGAGAGCGAGGAGTTGTTCGTCGATACCTTTGCGCGCATCGGTCTGGAGCCGTTCAAGGAGCGGGTGTACCCGAAAATGCTGGAGGTGTCGGCATGAACAATCTCATTCGTTTGCAAGACAGCGGCGCCGAGTGGGTGCGCGATGATCCGTGGCAGTTGATTCGTGACGTAACGGATGAATTGCCGGCTGGACCGCTGATACTGCCGTTACCCCAGTGGCTGGCCCTGAATGCCGATAGGACATCAGCGCTCGAAGGTGTCTGGCTGGGGCCCAACGACGAAGTGATAAACCTGGCCCCATGGTTTCCCGACCTGCCGCTGATTGCCCTGGACTTCCCGAGTTTTCGCGACGGACGCGCCTACAGCCAAGCCTATTTGTTGCGTACGCGTTTCGGTTGGCAAGGCGAATTGCGCGCGATTGGCGATGTGCTACGCGATCAACTCAGCCACATGCGCCAATGCGGTTTCGACAGCTTTGCCGTGCGCGAAGACAAATCCGCCGAAGATGCGCTGAAGGGATTGGCGGGGATGAGCGTGCTTTATGGGCGCTCGGTGATTGAGCCGCGGCCGTTGTTCAGACGGCGCTGAAGCCTGTGGCGAGGAGGCCTGTCCCAATGCTGGTAAGTCAAGAGTTTTGAGCGACGAAAATCCTGTGGGAGCGAGGCTTGCCCGCGAAGAGGTCTTTGATATCAACGATGTGCTGCAGCAATAGATGAATATTGTGTGTTTTGATAACAAAACGCCGAGTATTGGCTATACCTGTAATTCCCATATGCAATATTGTTGCCCGGCCTTCTGACAGGAGTTACAGCATGAAGCTTGCGTTAATGATGAGCACACTGTGCATCGCCTCTATCGGGGTGGTGGGGTGCTCCAGCAAAGTCGTCGAGCCAGACCAGTACTCCGGTTTTCTCAAGGACTACAGTCAGCTGAAGGAAGCCAAGTCGCCATCGGGCGCCGTGGTGATGCGCTGGATGGACCCCAAGCTCGATATCAACAAATTCACCAGTGTCTACGTCGAACCGACTCAGCTCTATCCGAAGCCGGAACCGACGGTGAAAATCCCTCAGACCACACTGAACGGCATCACCAGCTACTACGATCAAGCACTTAAACGCGAAATAGGCAGATCCCTGCCACTGGCCTCCGGCCCCGGCCCTGGCGTTATGGTGGTGCGTGCGGCGATCACCGCCGTCAGCAGCAAGACCCAAGGTCTCAAGCCTTATGAAGTCATCCCGATCGCCCTAGTGGCAGCGGCCGTCAGCACGGCCACCGGCATTCGCGACCAGGAAACCGATCTGGCCACCGAAGCGGTGTTTCTCGATGGCGGCAGCAACAAAGCCGTCGCCCAGGTCGTGCGCAAGGGCACCGGCAAACCGCTGGAAAACTCAGATCAGGTGATGAAGCCCAATGACGTGAAAAACGTGATCGATGGCTGGGCGTCGGACCTGCATCAGTCGTATCTGAAGCTCAAGTCCAAATAGTGCGGCGGGGCTGAGGGCCTATATCGCGAGCAGGCTCGCTCCCACACTGGATCTGCTGTGAGCACACTATTTGCGAACACCAGAGATCAAATGTGGGTGCGAGCCTGCTCGCGAAAAGCGGTCCTTCAGGCGTATCAAGTGAGTTTCAGTGCTTCTTCGCCTGCGCACGCACTCGCTCTTCCTGCTCGCGCAATTGCGGTGTGAACTCGGCACCGAAGTCTTCGGCCTCGTACACCTGGCGAATCTCGATCTCGGCCTCCGTCCCCGGCATCGGATTGGGGCAGCGCTTGACCCACTCGATCGCTTCCTCTTTCGACTTCACCTGCCATATCCAATAGCCGGCGATCAGCTCCTTGGTTGCGGCGAACGGGCCGTCGATCACCGTGCGCTGGTCACCCGAAAAACGTACGCGGGCGCCTTTGCTGCTGGGCTGCAGGCCGTCGCAATCGATAAGAATGCCGGCCTTGGCCAGTTCCTCGTTAAAATTGCCCATCGCGGTCATCAGTTCTTCGCTGGGCATCACACCGGCCTCGGAATCCGGGCTGGCTTTCACAATGATCATGAATCGCATGGTCTTGTCTCCGCTGGATTTGAGTGACTCGCTGTCTAGTCGAATAGCGACGGGCCAAATCGACAACGCGGCCAATGGAAAATCGCCTCGCTCCCACAAGCTTATGCAGTGTTAGTAAGTTTTGTTGAAACGCGTGTATCCAGTTTTGTGCGACGACATATCACAATTTGTATCTGGGCATAGGTCGCCAGACCATTTCGTGGTTAACTTCGGCCTCGTCAAAATTCTCTACATCAACGTTCAGAAGGACTCCGTTCATGGCTCAAGTCACTCTTAAAGGCAACCCGGTTCAAGTCAACGGCCAGTTGCCACAAGCCGGTTCCCAGGCGCCAGCCTTTTCCCTGGTTGCCGGCAATCTGTCCGACGTGACCCTGGCGAGCTTCGCCGGCAAGCGCAAAGTGTTGAACATCTTCCCAAGCATCGACACCCCGACCTGCGCTACCTCCGTGCGCAAGTTCAACGCCCAGGCCAATGACATCGCCAACACCGTAGTGCTGTGCATCTCCGCTGACCTGCCGTTCGCCCAAGCTCGTTTCTGCGGCGCCGAAGGCCTGGAAAACGTCCAGAACCTGTCGACCCTGCGCGGTGCCGAGTTCATCGAGAACTACGGCGTGGCGATTGCCGATGGCCCGCTCAAAGGCCTGACCGCCCGTGCCGTCGTGGTGCTGGACGAAAACGACAAGGTCCTGCACAGCGAACTGGTCAAGGAAATCGCTGAAGAGCCGAACTACGACGCAGCACTTGCCGTTCTGAAGTAAGCGAAGTTTACAATTGTTAACGGCCTGGCCCTGTCCAGGCCGTTTTCATTTGTGCTTCAGTGTCTTAGATAAATCTTCTGTTACGTAAGCCAAAGGTAAATTGCCGGTAAAGGCGCTTTGCTTAATACCCGTCAGTGCTTATCGTTCAGCCTCCTGTAGAAAGAAGCTCACGCGCCCAATGGTTGATCATTCCATGCAATCCTCCGCTTCCCGCAATCCTCGTCGCTGGCTGTTCGGCCTGCTTGTCCTGTTGGTCATCGCTGGCCTGTGCTGGAAATTCTGGCCCGCAGGTAGCAGCCCGAAGGAGGGCGCAGGGCAGAAAGCCGTTGCCGGGCATACAGGCCGGTCGGGGGGGATGCGTCCGGGGTTCGGCGGGGCGAGCGGGCCGGTGCCGGTGCGCGTGGCGCCAGCGGTCAAAGGCGATTTCCCGCTGTATTACAAGGCGCTGGGCACCGTGACCGCGCTGAACACCATCAATGTACGCAGCCGGGTTGGCGGTGAATTGATCAAAATTTCGTTCGAAGAAGGGCAAATGGTCAAGGCGGGCGACCTGCTGGCCGAGATCGATCCGCGCCCTTACCAGAACGCCTTGCTCCAGGCCGAAGGCACCTTGCTGCAGAATCAGGCACAACTGAAGAATGCTCAGGTCGATGTCGAGCGCTATCGCGGCTTGTACCGCGAAGACAGTATCGCCAAGCAAACCCTCGATACTGCCGAAGCATTGGTCGGCCAGTACCTGGGCACGGTCAAGACCAATCAGGCGGCGGTCAATGACGCCAAGCTCAACCTGGAATTCACCAAAATTCGTGCCCCGATTGCCGGGCGCGTGGGCCTGCGTCAGCTGGACGTCGGCAACCTTGTGGCGGCCAACGACACCACGGCGCTGGTGATCATCACCCAGACCCAACCGATCAGCGTGGCCTTTACCTTGCCGGAAAACAGCCTGGACACCGTGCTGGCCCGCTATCGCACCGGCGCCAAACTGCCCGCCGAAGCCTGGGATCGTGGTGACACCAAACTGCAGGCCACTGGCGTGTTGCAGAGCCTGGACAACCAGATCGACGTCACCACCGGCACCCTGAAATTCAAGGCTCGCTACGAGAACCGCGATCAAGCGCTGTTCCCTAATCAATTCGTCAATGTCCACTTGCTGGCCGACACCCTCAAAGGCGTGGTGCTTGCGCCCTCGGCGGCGATCCAGTTCGGCACCAACGGCACGTTCGTCTATGCCATGGACGGTGACAAGAAGGTCACCATCCGCCAGTTGAAAGTCGGCGCCAGTGACGGTGACAACACGGTGATCACCGAAGGCCTGGCCGCTGGTGATCGGGTGGTGCTGGAAGGCACCGACCGCCTGAAAGAAGGCAGCGAAGTGGAGGTCGTCAACGACAGCAAGGATGTACCGACCACCCCGACCGAACACCTGCAAGGCAAGTCGGCCGCCACTGCGCCTGAGGCGACAGTCACTGACAAGGCGAAAAAGGGCGGCGCATGAACATCTCGCGGCTGTTTATCCTTCGCCCAGTCGCCACGACCCTGAGCATGCTGGCGATTATTCTGGCCGGCGTGATCGCTTATCGGCTGCTGCCAGTGTCGGCATTGCCCCAGGTCGACTACCCGACCATTCGCGTCATGACGCTCTATCCCGGCGCCAGCCCGGATGTCATGACCAGCGCCGTGACTGCGCCGCTGGAGCGTCAGTTCGGGCAGATGCCCGGCCTGACCCAGATGGCGTCCACCAGTTCTGGCGGCGCCTCGGTGCTGACCCTGCGTTTCAGCCTCGACATCAACATGGACGTCGCCGAGCAGCAAGTGCAGGCGGCGATCAACGCCGCGACCAATTTGCTGCCCAAGGATTTGCCGGCACCGCCGGTGTACAACAAGGTCAACCCGGCGGACACCCCGGTGCTGACCCTGGCTATCACCTCCAAGACTATGCTGTTGCCCAAACTCAATGATTTGGTCGACACGCGCATGGCGCAGAAAATCGCCCAAATCAGCGGCGTCGGCATGGTCAGCATTGCCGGCGGCCAGCGTCAGGCGGTGCGCATCAAGGTCAATCCCGAGGCCCTGGCGGCCAATGGCCTGAACCTGTCGGACGTGCGCACCCTGATTGGCGCCTCCAACGTCAATCAACCCAAGGGCAACTTTGACGGCCCGACCCGGGTGTCGATGCTCGACGCCAACGACCAACTGACGTCACCCAAGGACTACGCCAACCTGATCCTCGCCTACGCTAACGGCGCGCCGTTGCGACTCAAGGACGTGGCGGAGATCGTCGATGGTGCCGAGAACGAACGTCTGGCAGCGTGGGCCAATGAAAATCAGGCGGTGCTGCTGAACATCCAGCGCCAGCCCGGCGCCAACGTCATTGAAGTGGTCGACCGGATCAAGGCCTTGCTGCCAAGCATCACCGACAACCTGCCGGCCGGTCTCGACGTCACGGTACTCACCGACCGCACCCAGACCATCCGCGCCTCGGTCACCGACGTGCAACACGAACTGCTGATCGCCATCGCGCTGGTGGTGATGGTCACATTCCTGTTCCTGCGGCGGGCCAGCGCCACGATCATTCCCTCGGTGGCCGTGCCGCTGTCGTTGATCGGCACCTTCGGCGTGATGTACCTCGCAGGCTTTTCGGTCAACAACCTGACCCTGATGGCGCTGACCATCGCCACCGGTTTCGTGGTGGACGATGCGATCGTCATGCTGGAGAACATTTCCCGATTTATTGAAGAGGGCGACAGCCCGCTGCAAGCGGCGCTCAAGGGCGCGAAGCAGATTGGCTTCACCCTGATTTCCCTGACGCTGTCGCTGATCGCGGTGTTGATTCCGCTGTTGTTCATGGCCGACGTAGTGGGGCGCTTGTTCCGCGAGTTTGCGATCACCCTGGCGGTGGCGATCCTGATTTCCCTTTGTCGTCTCCCTGACCCTGACGCCAATGATGTGCGCGCGGCTGCTCAAGCGTGAGCCCAAGGAAGCAGAACAGGGCCGGTTTTACCGCTCCAGTGGCGCCGCAATTGATTGGATGATCGCGGCTTACGGACGTAAGTTAACGTGGGTTCTCAAGCACCAGCCGCTAACCCTGATGGTGGCCATCGGCACGCTGGCGTTGACCGTGTTCCTGTACATGGTGGTGCCCAAGGGCTTCTTCCCGGTGCAGGACACCGGGGTGATCCAGGGGATTTCCGAGGCACCGCAGTCGATTTCCTTCGCGGCGATGAGCGAGCGGCAGCAGGAACTGGCCAAGGTAATCCTCGCCGATCCGGCGGTTGAGAGCCTGTCGTCTTACATCGGGGTCGATGGCGACAATTCGACGCTGAACAGCGGCCGGCTGCTGATCAACCTCAAGTCCCACGGCAAGCGCGACCTGAGTGCCACCGAAGTGATCGCGCGCCTGCAACCGGAGCTGGACAAGCTGATCGGCATTCGCCTGTTCATGCAGCCGGTGCAGGACCTGACCATCGAGGACCGGGTCAGCCGTACGCAGTACCAGTTCAGCATGTCGTCGCCGGATTCCGAGTTGCTCAGCCTGTGGAGCGGGCGTCTGGTGGAAGCGCTGGCGCAACGGCCGGAGCTGACCGACGTCGCCAGCGATTTGCAGGACAAGGGCTTGCAGGTTTATCTGGTGATCGACCGCGATGCGGCGTCGCGGGTCGGCGTATCGGTGTCGAACATCACCGATGCGCTGTACGACGCCTTTGGTCAGCGGCAGATTTCCACTATTTACACCCAGGCCAGCCAATACCGCGTGGTGCTGCAATCGCAGTCCGGCGAGAAGATCGGCCCGGATGCGCTGAACCAGATTCACGTCAAGACCACTGATGGCGGTCAGGTGCGCCTGTCCAGCCTGGCGCATGTCGAGGAACGCCAGGCGCAACTGGCGATCACCCACATCGGCCAGTTCCCGGCGGTGATGATGTCCTTCAACCTGGCGCCCGGCGTGGCACTGGGGCATGCGGTCGAGATCATCGATCAGGTGCAGAAAGACATCGGCATGCCGATTGGCGTGCAGACCCAGTTCCAGGGCGCGGCCGAAGCGTTCCAGGCGTCGCTGTCGAGCACCTTGCTGCTGATTCTGGCGGCGGTGGTGACCATGTACATCGTGCTCGGCGTGCTCTACGAGAGTTACATTCACCCGATCACCATTCTCTCGACCTTGCCCTCGGCGGCGGTCGGCGCCTTGCTGGCGTTGCTGTTGAGCGGCAATGACCTGGGGATGATCGCGATCATCGGCATCATCCTGCTGATCGGTATCGTGAAAAAGAACGCGATCATGATGATCGACTTCGCCCTCGAGGCGGAACGTAACCAAGGCATGGACCCGCAAACCGCGATCTATCAGGCCGCGCTGCTGCGCTTCCGGCCGATTCTGATGACCACCCTGGCGGCGTTGTTCGGCGCGGTGCCGCTGATGCTGGCCACCGGTTCCGGCGCGGAACTGCGCCAGCCTTTGGGTCTGGTGATGGTCGGTGGCTTGCTGGTGAGTCAGGTGCTGACGCTGTTTACCACGCCCGTCATCTACTTGTACTTCGACCGCCTCGGGCGGCGCTGGGGCCGTAAGTCCGAGTCTGTGGAACCGGTAGAACAGCCATGAACCTGTCCGGACCTTTCATCAAGCGCCCGGTCGCAACGATGTTGTTGAGCCTGGCGATCATATTGCTGGGCGGCGTGAGCTTCGGCCTGTTGCCGGTATCGCCGCTGCCGCAGATGGATTTCCCGGTGATCGTGGTTCAGGCCAGCTTGCCCGGCGCGAGCCCTGAGGTCATGGCCTCGACCGTGGCCACGCCGCTTGAGCGTTCCTTCGGCGCCATCGCCGGGGTCAACACCATGAGCAGCCGTTCCAGCCAGGGCTCGACGCGGGTGATTCTGCAGTTCGACCTCGACCGCGACATCAACGGCGCGGCGCGGGAAGTGCAGGCGGCGATCAACGCCTCGCGCAATTTGCTGCCGAGCGGCATGCGCAGCATGCCCACCTACAAGAAGGTCAACCCGTCCCAGGCGCCGATCATGGTGCTGTCGCTGACCTCGGATGTGCTGGAGAAAGGCCAGCTCTATGATTTGGCCTCGACCATTTTGTCCCAGAGCCTGTCGCAGGTGCAGGGCGTCGGTGAAGTGCAGATCGGCGGCAGTTCGTTGCCGGCGGTACGCATCGAACTCGAACCCCAGGCGCTCAACCAGTACGGCGTGGCGCTGGACGACGTGCGCAACACCATCGCCAACGCCAACGTGCGCCGGCCCAAGGGCTCGGTCGAAGACGGCCAGCGGCTGTGGCAGGTTCAGGCCAACGATCAACTGGAAAAAGCCAAGGATTACGAGTCGCTGATCATTCACTACGCGGACGGCGCGGCCCTGCGCCTGAAGGATGTGGCCAAGGTCAGTGACGGCGTCGAGGACCGCTACAACAGCGGATTCTTCAACGACGACGCGGCGGTGTTGCTGGTGATCAACCGCCAGGCCGGTGCCAACATCATCGAGACGGTCAACGAGATCAAGGCGCAGTTGCCTGCGTTGCAGGCCGTGTTGCCGGCCAGCGTCAAACTGAACCTGGCGATGGACCGTTCGCCGGTGATCAAGGCCACTCTGCACGAAGCGGAAATGACCCTGCTGATTGCCGTGGCGCTGGTGATTCTGGTGGTGTTCCTGTTCCTCGGTAACTTCCGTGCCTCGCTGATTCCGACCCTGGCGGTACCGGTATCGCTGGTGGGCACGTTTGCGGTGATGTACCTCTACGGGTTCTCCCTGAACAACCTGTCGCTGATGGCGCTGATCCTGGCCACCGGGCTGGTGGTGGACGATGCCATCGTGGTGCTGGAGAACATTTCCCGGCACATCGACAAGGGCGTGCCACCGATGAAGGCCGCGTACCTCGGGGCCGAGGAAGTCGGCTTCACGCTGCTGTCGATGAACGTCTCGCTGGTGGCGGTGTTTCTGTCGATCCTGTTCATGGGCGGGATCATCGAAAGCCTGTTCCGCGAGTTTTCCATCACCTTGGCGGCGGCCATTGTGGTGTCGTTGCTGGTGTCGCTGACATTGACGCCGATGCTCTGCGCGCGCTGGCTCAAGCCGCATACTCCGGGGCAGGAAAACCGCCTGCAACGCTGGAGCCAGCGGACCAACGAGTGGATGGTCGGCAAATACGCCAGCAGCCTCGACTGGGTGCTGCGTCACCGTCGACTGACCTTGCTCAGCCTGATCGTGACGATTGGCGTGAATATCGCGTTGTATGTCGTTGTTCCTAAAACATTTTTACCTCAGCAGGATACCGGCCAGTTGATCGGTTTTGTGCGCGGTGACGACGGTCTGTCGTTCAGTGTGATGCAGCCGAAGATGGAGATCTTCCGCCGCGCCGTGCTCAAGGACGAGGCGGTGCAAAGCGTCGCCGGGTTCATCGGTGGCAATAACGGCACCAACAACGCCTTCATGCTGTTGCGGCTGAAGCCGATCAAGGAACGCAACCTGTCCGCCCAGAAAGTCATCGAACGCCTGCGCAAGGAAATGCCCAAGGTGCCCGGTGCGCAATTGATGCTGATGGCGGATCAGGACCTGCAATTTGGCGGCGGCCGCGAGCAGACCACCTCGCAATATTCCTACATCCTGCAAAGCGGCGATCTCGGCGCGTTGCGCGAGTGGTATCCGAAAGTCGTCACCGCCCTCAAGGCGCTGCCGGAGTTGACGGCGATTGACGCACGCGAAGGCCGTGGTGCCCAGCAAGTGACCCTTATCGTCGATCGCGATCAGGCCAAGCGTCTGGGCGTGGACATGGACATGGTCACCGCGGTGCTGAACAACGCCTACAGCCAGCGGCAGATTTCGACGATCTACGACAGCCTCAACCAGTATCAGGTGGTGATGGAGGTCAACCCGAAATACGCCCAGGACCCGATCACGCTCAAGCAAGTCCAGGTGATCACTGCCGACGGTGCGCGGATTCCGCTGTCGACCATCGCTCACTACGAAAACAGCCTGGAAGACGACCGGGTCAGCCACGAAGGCCAGTTCGCTTCGGAAAGCATCGCTTTCGACATGGCCGAAGGCGTGACGGTGGAGCAGGGCTCGGCGGCCATTGAGCGGGCGATTGCCAAGGTCGGTCTGCCGGAAGACGTGATCGCGAAAATGGCCGGTACCACCGATGCGTTCGCCGCCACCCAGAAGAGCCAGCCGTGGATGATTCTCGGCGCGCTGGTGGCGGTGTATCTGGTGCTGGGTGTGTTGTATGAAAGCTACATCCACCCGCTGACGATTCTTTCGACCTTGCCGTCCGCCGGGGTCGGGGCGTTGCTGTCGATTTATGTGCTGGGCGGCGAGTTCAGCCTGATCTCCTTGCTCGGGCTGTTCTTGCTGATCGGCGTTGTGAAGAAGAATGCGATTCTGATGATCGACCTGGCGCTGCAACTGGAACGGCACCAGGGCCTGGAGCCGCTGGAATCGATCCGCAGTGCTTGTCTGCAACGGCTTCGACCGATTCTGATGACCACCCTGGCGGCAATCCTCGGTGCCTTGCCGTTGCTGCTGAGCCGGGCCGAAGGGGCGGAAATGCGCCAGCCACTGGGCCTGACCATCATCGGCGGGCTGGTCTTCAGCCAAGTGCTGACCCTTTACACCACCCCGGTGGTTTACCTCTATCTCGACAATCTGCGCCATCGTTTCAACCGTTGGCGTGGGGTGCGTACCGATGCTGCTCTGGAAACTCCGCTATGACTGACCGTTCGCTTATCAATCTGGTTGCACCGCTGATCACGGCCCGAGGCTCGCGTTTGCTGAGCCTGTCGCTGTGCATGGCGATGCTCAGTGCCTGCGCCATCGGCCCGGATTACCAGCGCCCGCAAGCCGCCGCGCCGGCACAGTACAAGGAAGCGGCTGGCTGGCGTCAGGCCAATCCCAGCGACTCTCTGGCGCGTGGTGCCTGGTGGGAGCTGTATGGCGATCGGCAGCTTAATGGGCTGATCGAAAAACTCAACAGCGCCAACCAGACCGTCGCCCAGTCCGAAGCCCAGTACCGCCAAGCCCAGGCCTTGGTGCGCAGTGCCCGGGGGGCGTTTTTCCCGACGGTGGACCTGACGGTCGGGAAAACCCGTTCCAGCCAGGGCACCGGTAGCAGCAGTTCGAGCCTGAGCAGTTCCTCCAGCGGTATTCGCGACACGTACACCGCGCAGGCCGGGGTCAGTTGGGAAGCGGACGTCTGGGGCAAATTGCGCCGAGGCCTGGAAGCCGACACGGCCAACGCCGAGGCGAGTTTTGCCGATCTGGCGGCGATGCGCCTGAGCCAGCAATCGGAGCTGCTGCAGAACTACCTGCAACTGCGGGTGATCGACGAACAGAAACGCCTGCTGGAAGCGACGGTCGAGGCCTATCAACGTTCGCTGACCATGACCGAAAACCAATACCGCGCCGGTGTCTCCGGCAAGGACGCAGTGGCCCAGGCCACCACTCAGCTTAAAAGCACCCAGGCGGAGATGGTCGACCTGATCTGGCAGCGCGCGCAGTTCGAGAACGCCATCGCTGTGCTGATTGGTCTGCCGCCGGCCGAATTCAGCCTGGCTGAAACCAAAGACATCCCGGCATTGCCGCAGGTACCGCTGAGCCTGCCTTCGCAATTGCTGGAACGCCGCCCGGACATCGCCTCCGCCGAGCGCTCGGTGATGGCCGCCAACGCCAACATCGGCGTGGCCAAAGCCGCTTACTACCCAGACCTGACCCTGAGCCTGAACGGCGGCTATAGCAGCAGCACCTCTAACAACTGGATCAGTGTGCCGAACCGCTTCTGGTCGGTCGGGCCGCAACTGGCCATGACCCTGTTCGACGGTGGGCAGCGCTCGGCGGAAGTCGATCGCAGCGAAGCGGCCTATGACGAAACCGTCGCCAAGTACCGCCAGACCGTGCTCGACGGCTTCCGTGAAGTGGAAAACTATCTGGTGCAACTCAAGGTGCTGGAAGACGAAGCCAAGGTGCGCCAGGAAGCCCTGGATGCGGCGCGAGAATCCTTGCGATTGACCCAGAATCAGTACAAGGCCGGGGTGATTGCTTATCTGGATGTGGTGGTGGTTCAAGCCACGGCGTTGAGCAACGAACGCAACGTGCTGAGTTTGCTGCAGAGCCGCTTGATCGCCAGCGTGCAATTGATTGCCGCACTGGGCGGCGGGTGGGACGGGCAGCTTCAGGTGAGCGACAAAAAGTAGCGCATGATCGTTCCCACGCAGAGCGGGGGAACGATCAGTTGAGCGGCGATCACACGTTTCATCGCCTTGATGGCCTTTTGATGACTTTGTGAGTGCGTTCGTCCGCGGAATCAGTACAATCGCCGGCTTTGCTCCCCATGCACGAACGCAGCACGGCGGGAGCGGTCGCGAGAAGTCCCATGCTCATCGGTAGTTATTCCCTTACGCTGGTTTTCATATCGCTCTGTGTGGCGATACTTGCCTCTTATACCGCGCTCGACCTCACCGGTCGCATCGCCACGGCCAAGGGTCGGGCGGTGCATCTATGGACGGCGGGCGGCGCTTTCGCGATGGGTATCGGCGTGTGGTCGATGCATTTCATCGGCATGCTCGCGTTCACATTGCCGATCGATCTGGGCTACGACGTTACTCTCACGGCGCTCTCCCTGTTGATTGCGGTCCTGTCCTGCGGTTTTGCTCTGTGGCTGGTCAGCCAGCCACAACTGCCGGCCTGGCAACTGGCGTTCGGCGCGCTGGTGATGGGCGCTGGCATCAGTGCCATGCATTACACCGGCATGGCCGCCATGCGCATGCAGCCGGGCATCGATTACGACCCTGCACTGTTTAGCGCGTCGTTGCTCATCGCCGTTGGCGCGTCGGGTGCAGCGTTATGGATCGCTTTTCGTCTGCGCCGGCACGCACCTTATGTCCGCCTGATCCGCGGCGGTGCAGCAGTGATCATGGGCATTGCCATCGTCGGCATGCACTACACCGGCATGGCCGCGGCCCGTTTTGCCGATGGCAGTTTCTGTGGCGCGGCGGCCGATGGCCTGAACGGTGAGGGCCTGGACAATCTTGTGCTGATCACCACCCTCGCGGTGTTGAGTATCGCCTTGCTGACCTCGATCCTCGATGCACGCCTGGAGGCTCGCACCGCGGACCTCGCTCAATCGCTGACCGAAGCCAATCGCGAACTCACCCAACTGGCGCTGCACGACACCCTCACCGGGCTGCCGAACCGAGTATTGCTGGCCGACCGTATCGATCAGGCGATGTCGAGGGTGAAGGAGCAGGGCGGCTGTTTTGCGTTGATGTTCATTGATCTGGACGGCTTCAAACCGGTCAACGATGCCTTTGGACACCACATGGGCGACCAGTTGCTGCGTGAGGTCGGCCTGCGCCTGCGTGAAGATTTGCGCAGCCAGGACACCCTGGCGCGAATCGGTGGCGATGAATTTGTGCTGCTGGTGCAGCTCGCCGAGCCGAATGACGCGCTGAATCTGGCGGCGCGACAGGTGGGGCTGATCGCGCGCTCGTTCCGGGTCGCGGAGCATGACTTGCAGATTTCCGCCAGCGTCGGCATCGCGCTCTATCCCGGTAACGGTGAGATTGCCGAGGAATTGCTGATGAACGCCGACGCCGCGATGTACCACGCCAAGGGTGCCGGCAAAAACGGTCATCGCTTCTTTGATGCCTCGATGAACAGCAACGCGCGCAAACAGCTGCAATTGCTGCAAGACCTGCGCAACGCTGTCGATCAGCAGCAGTTCAGTCTCTATTACCAACCCAAGTTCGACGCTGGCAATGGTCGACCGGTGGGCGCCGAGGCATTGCTGCGCTGGGAGCACCCGACCCAGGGCATGCTGCAGCCGGACAGCTTCATCGATCTTGCGGAGAAGACCGGGCTGATCATTCCGATCGGCGAATGGGTGCTCAACGAAGCCTGCCGTCAGATGCGCGAGTGGTATGTGCTCGGTTACACCGACTGGCGCATCGCGGTGAACCTCTCGGCCTTGCAGTTCTGCCACGCCGGGTTGGTCCAGAGCGTCGCCAAGGCCTTGGCCACTCATCATTTGCCGGCCAACAGCCTGACCCTGGAAATCACCGAAACCACTGCCATGAGCGACGCCGATGCGAGCATGACGGTGCTGCAGGAACTCTCGGAAATGGGCGTCGACCTGTCCATCGATGATTTTGGCACCGGTTATTCGAGTTTGATGTACCTCAAGCGCCTGCCGGCCAATGAATTGAAGATTGATCGGGGATTCGTCCGCGATCTGGAACACGACAGCGACGACGCAGCCATCGTCTCGGCCATCGTCGTCCTCGGCCAGGCGCTTGGCTTGCGGATCGTCGCCGAAGGGGTGGAAACCGATGTCCAGCAAGACTTCCTGACCCAACTGGGCTGCGACTCGTTGCAGGGTTACCTGCTGGGGCATCCGCTGCCTGCTGATCGATTCATGGCCGATATTCATCGTGGGGAGCAATTGGCTACTGGCTGATGGACCCCTGTGGCAAGCCCCCTCGCCACAGGTTTGTGTCATTGGAATTGACGCAGGTTCATGCAAAACCGCGCAATGGCGGTTATTCTTGGCCCCGACTGCATACGCTTGTAACGGGGGAAATGCCAGCATGGACAAAGTCATCGTCATCACCGGCGGCAGCCGTGGAATTGGCGCCGCTACGGCCCTGTTGGCCGCTGAGCTTGGCTATCGGATCTGTATCAACTATCAGTCCGACGAACAGGCGGCGCACAGTGTGCTGGAACAAGTCCGCGCACTCGGCGCCCAGGCCATTGCCGTGCGTGCCGATGTCAGCATCGAAGACGAAGTGATCGGTCTGTTCCACCGCGTAGACACCGAACTGGGTCGGGTCACGGCGCTGGTGAACAACGCCGGCACTGTCGGGCAAAAGTCGCGGATCGACGAAATGTCCGAATTCCGTATTCTGAAAATCCTCAAGACCAACGTCCTGGCACCGATCCTTTGCGCCAAACACGCGATCCTGCGCATGTCGCCCAAACATGGCGGGCAGGGTGGCAGCATCGTCAACGTGTCGTCGGTCGCAGCCCGCTTGGGCGCCCCCAGCGAATATGTCGACTACGCAGCGTCCAAAGGCGCGCTGGACACCTTCACCATCGGCCTGTCGAAGGAAGTGGCGGGCGAGGGTATTCGCGTCAACGCCGTGCGACCGGGTTACATCTACACCGATTTCCATGCATTGAGCGGTGATCCGGACCGGGTCAGCAAGCTGGAGTCGGCGATCCCGATGGCTCGGGGTGGGCGGCCGGATGAAGTGGCGGAGGCGATTGTTTGGTTGTTGTCGGATAAGGCTTCTTATGCGACGGGGACTTTCGTCGACCTGGGGGGCGGGCGTTAATCCCGGGATTTGCTTTGTCTGTTCTGGCCTCTTCGCGAGCAAGCCCGCTCCCACAGGGGACGGATGTGAACACAACATTTGTGAACATCACCGTCCCCTGTGGGAGCGGGCTTGCTCGCGAAGGCGATAGCCCAGACAACATCAAACCTTCAGAACGACCGCACAATCCGCCCCAACGTCTCCATCGCCTTCTCCGAATCTTCAGTCCAAGGGCTGCCATAATTCAGCCGAATACAATTCCTGAACCGCTGGGTCGGTGAAAAGATCGGCCCCGGCGCAATGCTGATCCCTTGCGCCAATGCCATCTGAAACAACTTTAATGAATCCATCTGCGGCGGCAGTTCCAGCCACAAAAAGTAGCCCCCTGCCGGCTGACTGACGCGCGTCTGGGCCGGGAAGTAACGGGCGATGGCGGCGAGCATGGCGCTTTGCTGTTCTTCCAGGGCGTAACGCAGTTTGCGCAGGTGCCGGTCGTAGCCGCCGTGTTGCAAGTAATCGGCGATGGCGGCCTGGGCGGGCATTGAGGCGCAGAGCGAGGTCATCAGCTTCAGGCGTTCGATTTTCTGTGCATACCGCCCGGCAGCGACCCAGCCGATGCGGTAACCGGGGGCCAGGCTCTTGGCGAACGAACCGCAGTGCATCACCAACCCTTCGGTGTCAAAAGCCTTGGCCGGTTTTGGCGCCTGTTGGCCGTAATAGAGCTCGGCGTAGACGTCGTCTTCGATCAGCGGCACCTGATGGCTGCGCAACAGCTCCACCAGCTCCTGCTTCTTCTCTTCGGGCATGGTCGCGCCCATGGGGTTCTGGAAACTGGTCATGCACCAGCAAGCCTTGATCGGGTGTCGTTCCAGGGTTTGGGCGAGCACGCCGAGGTCGATGCCGTCTCGTGGGTGGACGGGAATTTCCACTGCTTTGAGCTTCAGCCGTTCCAGCACTTGCAGGCTGGCGTAGAACGCCGGGGCTTCGATGGCCACCAGATCGCCGGGTTCGGTGACCGCTTGCAGGCACAGGTTCAGGGCTTCGAGGGCGCCGTTGGTGATCAGCAACTCTTCCATGGGCAACATCAGCCCGCCGACCATGTAGCGCAGGGCTATTTGTCGACGCAGTTGCGGGTTACCCGGCGACATGTCGGTGACCACCATGCGCGGGTCCATCTCGCGGGCGGCACTGGCCAGCGAGCGGGACAGGCGTTGCAGCGGGAACAGCGTGGGGCTGGGGAACGCCGAACCGAAGGGCACGGTGTTCGGATCCTTGATCGAGTCCAGCACCGAGAACACCAGTTCGCTGACGTCGACTTCGGTGGACTCGTTGACCTGGCTGCTGATCACCGGCTCCGAGAACGGGCTCGGTGCATGCGCATTGACGAAGTAGCCGGAACGCGGCCGGGCGCGGATCAGGCCCCGGCGTTCGAGCAGGTAATAGGCCTGGAACACGGTGGACGGGCTGACGCCGTAGGTCTGACTGGCGTAGCGCACCGATGGCACCCGCTGGCCGGGACCGAGGACGCCGGAGCGGATCAGTTCAGCGATGTCGTCGGCGAATTTTTCGTAGCGTTTCATTTAAGTCCCGGTTTGGAGCGCTATTGGGCAAATGGAGCTTATGTGGCGAGGGGGCTGCATCTTAAAGGCTCAACGGTTCATCGGCGCAACAAACCGGCTCTTGGCCACGCTGTAGATGTCCGGCTCATCGCTGTCGACAATCTTGAAACTGATGGTCTGCGAGCTGCTGCTCGGGCGATCCGTGGTCATGGCCACCGACACCGGTACGTCGACGATCTCACCGGGGGCCAGGCTCAGTTCGGTCTTGCCTTGCAGCTGGAAGCCGTCGCCATCGACCAGTGTCAATTGATAATCCTGACGTTGCTGGGTCTTGTTGATGACCTTCAGGCTGTAGATGTTTTCGATCTGGCCTTCACTGTTCTCGCGGAACAGGCCACGGTCCTTGCTCACGTCCAGCGACACCATCGGCCGTTCCACCAGCGCCAGGGCAAGGGCGCCGATCATCACCAGCAGCACCGCGCTGTAGCCGATCAGTCGCGGGCGCAGCAGGTGGGTCTTGCCACCCTGCAACTCATGCTCCGAGGTGTAGCTGATCAACCCACGGGCATAACCCATTTTGTCCATGATCGAATCACAGGCGTCGATGCACGCGGCGCAACCGATGCATTCCATCTGCAAACCGTCGCGAATATCGATGCCGGTTGGGCAGACCTGCACGCACAATTGGCAATCAATGCAATCCCCCAGCCCGACATCGGTGGGTTTGACGTCACGTTTGCGCGGGCCACGGTTTTCGCCGCGGGCCACGTCATAGGAAATGGTCAGGGTGTCCTTGTCGAACATCACGCTCTGGAACCGCGCATACGGGCACATGTGCATGCACACCGCTTCGCGCAGCCAACCGGCATTGATGTAAGTGGCCCCAGTGAAGAACAGCACCCAGAACAGGCTGACACCGCCGATTTGCAAAGTCAGCAGTTCTTCAGCCAGGGGGCGGATCGGCGTGAAGTAGCCGACAAACGTCAGGCCGGTGAGCAGGCTGATCGCCAGCCACAGGGTGTGTTTGGCCGAGCGGCGGATCAGTTTGTTCAGGCCCCAGGGTGCAGCTTGCAGCTTGATCCGTTGGTTGCGCTCGCCTTCGGTGAGCTTCTCGCACCACATGAAGATCCACGTCCAGGAACTCTGCGGGCAGGTGTAACCGCACCAGACCCGGCCTGCGAACACGGTGATCGCAAACAGGCCGAACGCGGCAATGATCAGCAGCGCCGAAAGCAGAATGAAGTCCTGTGGCCAGAAGGTGGCGCCGAAGATGTGGAATTTGCTTTCGCAAAGGTCCCAGAGCACTGCCTGGCGGCCACCCCAGTTCAGCCACACCGTGCCGAAGAACAGCAGAAACAGAAACCCCGCGCCGCTCATGCGCAGGGTGCGGAACAAACCCGTGAAGCTGCGGGTATGGATCAGGTTGTCGCTGGACTTTGCCTTTATCTTTGGACGCAAAGGCTCGAACGTTTCAACGGTTCGGACGGGGATTCTATCGCTCATGGTCTTTCGCTCATCAGCCTCCATCAGGCCTGAGCACTATGACCAGCGATCTGTTTGCATAACAGACTCAGCTATAGCAATAAAAAGCGGATCAGATGAGTTTCTGGCACTCGCCTGCGACAACTTGATGCACCCGCAACGGCAGGCCGCAAACGCCTATGCCAGGTGTTTGCGGCGTGTGTTGATGCGGGTCAGTCAAATCACCGAATCACTGTCCGTGGCCTTCAAATGCCGGCGTTCATCCACTGCGCCTGCTACGGTCAATGCATCGGCTTCTGCTTCGGTGATGTAGATACGCTGGTCGTCGAGGTCGACCGCCGACATGGATTTTTCCCCGTCGGTGATGATGGTCACGTCGGAGCAAAGACGGATTTCTTCGCCGTTTTGGGTGATGAAGAAACAGGTCTGGTTTTCGATGCGCACGGTCATGGAGGCGTCCTTTTTTCGGCGGATTCTGAAGTGTTAGGGCGTATCCGCCGGTCATCGTTCTGTGCAACCGATTAATGGTGGGTGCGGTCCATCCTCTATCGAGTCATTAAATCATCATAAGGACTGCGCCCATGGACGCTTGGTGGCATGAGGTTTGGGTGACGCTGCAAGCGGAGTTCGCCGACATTGGCGATGCTTCACAACTGACACGCATTACGGTGCGCTTGCTGATGGCCGCCTTGCTGGGCGGCATTTTGGGTTTCGAGCGTGAGCAAAAGGGCAAGGCCGCCGGGGTTCGCACCCATATGCTGGTGGCGCTGGGCGCGGCGCTGTTTGTGCTGGTGCCGCAGATGTCAGGATCCCAGGCCGATGCCATGAGCCGAGTGGTGCAGGGCGTGATCGCCGGCATCGGGTTTCTTGGCGCCGGGACTATCCTGAAAAACACTGATGGTGATGAGGGCCATGTCAAAGGCCTGACCACCGCCGCCGGTTTGTGGATGACGGCGGCCATTGGTGTTTCGGCCGGAATGGGCCGCGAGGCGACAGCCGTGCTCAGTACGTTGCTGGCATTGGTGATTCTCGGCGTAATGCCTATCGTCGTGCGCCAGTTTGAAAAGGATCGACACCCATAATTTGAGTCTTCATGCAGTTTACGGACTCACGATCTCCGGCGGCTGGGTGCTCGGCGGCTCTTCCCGCGGTGGCGGGCTGGTGCCTGGCGGTTCCTGCTCCGGGATGGGGCCGGGTTCGGTCGGCGGGGTTGGCGGTGTGGGCGGAATCGTCGGCTCATCAATGTTCGGATCGGGTGTCTCGGCGGGGATAGGAATACTCATCGAAACAGTCTCCAGTGGCAGATGGCGTGAGTCGTGCTTAAGTTGATTGACCCGTACTCAGGGAATTTGATTCCCCGAAAGACTTGGCAAATCCCTCTGAACTTTTACCGGCGCCTGCTGTTCGGAACTTAAGTGAGTTCATGCCGGGGCAGATCGCTTCGTGTGAACGACGACCAGGCACAAGAGCGTCCTTGGGGCGTTAAGGAGAGATGCTCGATGACCGCTGAGAAACCCACAGAGTTGAGCTACAACCCGCATATACCGCTGTCGCAGGCGTTACTGCTACCGCGGATCGTGATCGAAAACACCATGCCGACCCTCGATGGCGGGCAATTCGCCGTTAAAGCCGTGATTGATCAGGACGTGGTGGTGACCAGCAAAGTGTTTGCCGACGGTCACGACAAAATGGCCGTGCGCATCCGCTGGCGTGCCGACGGCGACGAAGCCTGGCAGAGCGAGGTGATGGCTGAGCTGGGCAATAACGGCTGGCAGGGCCAGTTTCGTGTCAAGAAGCAGGGGCGTTATGTGTTCTGCCTCGAAGCCTGGATCGATCAGTACGCCAGTTTTTGTTATGAACTTGAGAAAAAACACGCCGTCGGCGTTTCGGTCAGCCTGGAATTGCAGGAAGGGCGCTCCCACGTCCAGCAGGCAGCCGAACGTTCCGAGGGCCCGCTCAGTGAACAACTGGCGGCGTTGCACCATGAGTTGTCCGGTCTGCTCGAAACCGAGCAAGTCGCCTTGTTTCTGCACCAACGCAGCGCGGACTTGATGGCCCAGGCCGACCATCGTCCCTTCCTGAGCCTGAGCCCGGAATACCCGGTAGACGTGGAACGCACGCTGGCGCAGTTCGCCAGTTGGTATGAATTGTTTCCGCGCTCGATCACCGATGATCCGGCCCGTCACGGCACTTTTAACGACGTGCATTCGCGGCTGCCGATGATTCAGGACATGGGCTTCGACGTGCTGTATTTCACGCCGATCCACCCGATCGGCCGCAGCTACCGCAAAGGCCCGAACAACTCGCTTATCGCTGGCCCCGACGATCCGGGCAGCCCTTACGCCATCGGCAGCGAAGAGGGTGGGCATGAGGCGATTCACTCGGAACTGGGCACGCGCGAGGACTTTCGCCGACTCGTTGTGGCGGCCGCCGAGCATGGGCTGGAAATCGCTCTCGATTTTGCGATTCAGTGCTCCCAGGATCACCCGTGGCTCAAACAGCACCCGGGCTGGTTCAACTGGCGGCCGGACGGCACGATCAAATACGCCGAGAACCCGCCGAAGAAATACCAGGACATCGTCAACGTCGATTTCTATGCCGTGGACGCGATTCCCAGTCTGTGGATCGAGTTGCGTGACATCGTTGTGGGTTGGGTCAAGGAGGGCGTGAAGCTGTTTCGCGTCGACAATCCTCACACCAAACCATTGCCGTTCTGGCAGTGGCTGATCGCTGATGTGCGGGCGCTGTACCCCGAGGTGATCTTCCTGGCCGAGGCCTTTACCACGCCGGCGATGATGGCGCGCCTGGGCAAGGTCGGTTACTCCCAGAGCTACACCTATTTCACTTGGCGCAACACCAAGAGCGAGCTGGCGACCTATTTAACCGAACTCAACGAATCGCCGTGGCGTGAATGCTACCGGCCGAATTTTTTCGTCAACACGCCGGACATCAACCCGGCGTTCCTGCATGAATCCGGGCGCGCCGGTTTTCTGATTCGTGCCGCACTGGCGACCATGGGCTCTGGCCTATGGGGTATGTACTCGGGTTTTGAACTGTGTGAAGCGGCACCGGTGCCGGGCCGGGAGGAATACCTCAATTCCGAGAAGTACGAGATCCGTCCGCGGGACTTCAATGCACCGGGCAACATCATTGCCGAAATCGCCCAGTTGAACCGCATCCGCCGGCAGAACCCGGCGCTGCACACGCACCTGGGCCTGAAGGTCTATAACGCCTGGAACGACAACATTCTGTACTTCGGCAAACGCAGCGTCGACGGCAGCAATTTCATTCTGGTGGCGGTCAGCCTCGATCCGCATCACGCCCAGGAGGCGAATTTCGAATTGCCGCTGTGGGAAATGGGCCTGCCCGACGATGCTGTCACTCAGGGCGAGGACTTGATGAACGGCCACCGCTGGACCTGGCACGGCAAGTACCAGTTCATGCGGATCGAGCCGTGGCATCTGCCGTTCGGGATTTGGCGGATTACCGTGTAGACGCAGTACCTGTGGGAGCGAGCCTGCTCGCGATGGCTCCTTCAAATTCAACAGACATGTCGACTGATAGAAAGCTATCGCGAGCAGGCTCGCTCCCACAAGGTTGGTGATCGGCTCAGCGGCTTTTTCGAATTCAACAGGAGTTACAAATGGCGAAGAAACCCAGGTCAGCCACCTTTATCAAAGACCCGCTCTGGTACAAGGATGCGGTGATCTACCAAGTTCACGTTAAGTCTTTTTTCGACTCCAACAATGACGGGATCGGCGACTTTCCCGGCCTTATCGCCAAACTCGATTACATTGCCGATCTGGGCGTCAACACCATCTGGCTGTTGCCGTTCTACCCCTCGCCACGACGCGACGATGGCTATGACATCGCCGAATACCGTGGCGTGCACCCTGACTACGGCACCATGGCCGATGCCAAGCGGTTCATTTCCGAGGCCCATAAACGCGGCCTGCGGGTGATTACCGAACTGGTCATCAACCACACCTCGGACCAGCACGCGTGGTTCCAGCGCGCGCGCAAGGCCAAGCCTGGTTCGGCGGCCCGTGACTTCTATGTCTGGTCTGATAACGATCAGAAATACGATGGCACTCGCATCATCTTTCTCGACACCGAAAAATCCAACTGGACCTGGGACCCGGTGGCCGGTCAGTACTTCTGGCACCGTTTCTATTCGCACCAACCGGACCTGAACTTCGACAACCCGCAGGTAATGAAAGCAGTGCTGTCGGTGATGCGTTACTGGCTCGACATGGGCATCGACGGTCTGCGTCTGGACGCGATCCCGTACCTGATCGAGCGCGACGGCACCAACAACGAAAACCTGCCCGAGACCCACGACGTCCTCAAGCAGATCCGTGCCGAGATCGACGCAAACTATCCCGACCGCATGTTGCTGGCCGAGGCCAATCAATGGCCGGAAGACACTCAGCTGTACTTTGGCAACACCGACGCCACTGGCCAGAACGGCGATGAATGCCACATGGCCTTTCACTTCCCGTTGATGCCGCGCATGTACATGGCGCTGGCCCAGGAAGATCGCTTCCCGATCACCGATATCCTGCGCCAGACCCCGGAAATTCCGGCCAACTGCCAGTGGGCGATTTTCCTGCGCAACCACGATGAGCTGACCCTGGAAATGGTCACCGACCGGGAGCGCGATTACCTGTGGAATTACTATGCCGCCGACCGTCGGGCGCGGATCAACCTGGGGATTCGCCGGCGGCTGGCGCCATTGATGGAACGTGATCGTCGTCGCGTGGAATTGCTCAACAGTTTGCTGCTGTCGATGCCCGGTACGCCGACCCTGTATTACGGCGATGAAATCGGCATGGGCGACAACATCTACCTCGGCGATCGCGACGGTGTGCGCACGCCGATGCAGTGGTCGATCGACCGCAACGGCGGTTTTTCCCGCGCCGACCCGGCCAGCCTGGTGCTGCCGCCGATCATGGACCCGCTCTACGGCTATCTGTCGGTCAACGTCGAAACCCAAGCCGGCGACCCTCATTCATTGTTGAACTGGAACCGGCGCCTGCTCGCGGTGCGCAAGCAGTCCAAGGCCTTCGGTCGCGGGACGCTGAAGATGCTCTCGCCGAGCAATCGACGGATTCTGGCTTATACCCGCGAATTCACCGGCCCGGACGGCAAGCACGAAATTATTCTGTGCGTGGCCAACGTATCCCGTAGCGCGCAAGCGGCGGAACTGGATCTGTCGGCTTATGTCGGCATGGTTCCGGTGGAGATGCTTGGCGGTAATGCGTTCCCGCCCATCGGCCAGTTGAATTTCCTGCTGACGCTGGCGCCTTACGGCTTCTATTGGTTCGGGCTGGCGGCGGAAAACCAAATGCCCAGCTGGCACGTGGAGCCGGCACAAAGCCTGCCGGACTTCACCACCCTGGTGCTGAAGAAACGCATGGAAGAGCTGCTCGAAGCGCCGTCCCGCCACACCCTGGAACAGGGCATCCTGCCGAGCTGGTTGCAAAACCGCCGCTGGTACGCCGGCAAGGACGGCATCATCGACAACGTCAACCTCGCTTACGGCGTGCGCTTTGGCGACCCGCAGCATCCCGTGCTGTTGGGTGAAATCGACGTCACCAGCGGCGGTCAGACCAGCCGCTATCAGTTGCCATTCGGTTTTATCTCCGAGGAGCAAGTCGGCGCGGCGTTGCCGCAGCAATTGGCGCTGGCCAGGGTCCGGCGCGGGCGTCAGGTCGGTTTGATCACCGATGCCTTCAGCCTCGACAGCTTTGTTCATGCCGTGTTGCAGGGCATGCAGGCCGGCACGGTGTTGTCATCCGACGGTGGCGAGATCCGCTTCGAGCCGACCGACGAACTGACCAGGCTTGGCCTGACAGCCGAGTCGGAGGTGCGCTACCTGTCCGCCGAGCAATCCAACAGTTCGGTAGTGATCGGCAGCAGCCTGGTGCTGAAACTGATCCGCAAGGTCGCGACAGGGGTGCACCCGGAACTGGAAATGAGTGCGTACCTGACCCATGCCGGTTTCCAGAATATTTCGCCGCTGCTGGGGGCGGTGATTCGTCGCGATGCAGCGGGCGAGGACACGCTGTTGATGATCGCCCAAGGCTACTTGAGCAATCAGGGCGATGCGTGGGAGTGGACCCAGAACAACCTCGAACGGGCGCTTCGCGACGAACTCGCCGATGCTGTCTCGGAACAGGAGCAGCACTACAATGCCCTCGGCGAGCTGAAGGATTTTGCCGGCATGCTCGGCCAGCGTCTGGGGGAAATGCATCAGGTGTTGGCGGCCCCGAGCGCCAACCCGGACTTCGCTCCACAGGTCACCACCCAGAAAGATGCCCTGGCCTCGGCCAAGGACGTGGCGGCGCAACTGGAACATGCCCTGAAGTTACTCAAGCAGCATCAGACTGAACTGAACGCCGAGGATCAGGCATTGGTCAGTCGCTTGCTGGACAACAAAAAATCCATCCTCAGCCATGTCCAGGAACTGGGTAAAAAGGCTGCTGGCGGTTTGCGTATCCGCGTCCATGGTGACTTGCACCTGGGGCAGGTGCTGGTGATCAAGGGCGATGCCTACCTGATCGATTTCGAGGGCGAGCCGGCGCGGCCGCTGCATGAGCGCCGCGGTAAACACAGCCCTTATAAAGATGTCAGCGGCGTATTGCGCTCCTTCGATTACGCCGCGGCGATGACAATCAACGTGCATAACGTCGATAACACCGCCGAGGCCCAAGCCGCGCGTCAACGGGTCGCCGATCGTTATCTGAGGGAAGCGCGGCAAGCATTTGTCGACGCTTATCGGCTGGCGGCAGCTAGTCTTGCTCATGCATGGCAAGATCCCGAAGGCGAAGACGCCGCGCTGGCGTTGTTCGGTCTGGAGAAGGCGGCTTATGAAGTGGCCTATGAGGCTGAAAATCGCCCCACTTGGCTGCCCGTGCCGTTGCACGGTCTGTACGGGTTATTGAGTGGGCTCAAACCCTTTTCCGATCTTGGTGGAGAGTAGTCATGAGTATCTCGAACAAGGAACAGGGGCATGTGGGACAGGCGCTGCTACCCAGGGCGCGGGATATCGATGCGTTGGTACGCGCCGAGCACCAAGACCCCTTTGCAATTCTCGGCCCGCATGGCGATGGCGCCGGCGGGCAGTTCATTCGAGCCTATCTACCGGACGCCTTGAGCGTGCAGGTGGTGGACAAAGAGTCCGGGGAGGAACTCGGCAGCCTTGAGACCACCCAAACCCCGGGGCTGTTCGTCGGGCACTTCGAGGGGGCCCGGCCCTATCTGTTGCGAACCCGTTGGGCCGGTGGCGAGCAACTCGCCGAGGACCCTTACAGCTTTGGCCCGTTACTCGGCGAGATGGATTTGTACCTGTTCGCCGAGGGCAATCACCGCGACCTGAGCAGTTGCCTCGGCGCGCAGCTGAAGACGGTCGATGGCGTGGATGGCGTGCGCTTCGCCGTGTGGGCGCCGAATGCCAGAAGGGTTTCGGTGGTCGGTGATTTCAACGTCTGGGACGGTCGCCGGCATCCGATGCGTTTGCGCCACCCTTCCGGCGTCTGGGAATTGTTCATTCCGCGCCTGCAAGCGGGGGAGGCCTACAAATACGAAATCCTCGGCGCCCACGGCATTCTGCCGCTCAAGGCCGACCCGATGGCCCTTGCCACCGCTTTGCCACCGGACACGGCATCGAAAGTCGCCTCACCGCTGAAAATCGACTGGCAGGACCACGCCTGGATGCAGTCGCGGGGCGAGCGTCAGCGAACCAGCGCACCGTTGTCGATCTACGAGTTGCACGCCGGTTCCTGGCAATGCGAGCTGGATGACCTGGGCGAGGTCGCCCGTCAGTACACCTGGCCCGAGTTGGCCGAGCGGCTGATTCCTTATGTGAAGGAGCTGGGTTTCACCCACATCGAACTGATGCCGATCATGGAGCATCCGTTCGGTGGCTCCTGGGGTTATCAACTGTTGTCGCAATTCGCCCCGAGCGCCCGCTACGGAACGCCGGATGACTTCGCCGCGTTCGTCAATGCCTGTCACCAGGCCGAGATCGGCGTGATCCTCGATTGGGTGCCGGCGCATTTCCCCACCGACACCCACGGCCTGGCGCAGTTCGACGGCACCGCGTTGTATGAGTACGGCAACCCGCAGGAAGGTTTTCACCAGGATTGGGACACGCTGATCTACAACCTGGGCCGCACCGAGGTGCATGGCTACATGCTGGCGTCGGCGTTGCACTGGCTCAGGCATTTCCACGTCGATGGTCTGCGCGTGGATGCAGTGGCGTCGATGCTGTATCGAGATTACTCGCGCAAGGCCGGCGAATGGGTGCCCAACCGTCACGGCGGTCGGGAGAATCTGGAAGCCATTGATTTCGTCCGCCATCTCAACGATGTGGTGGCCCTGGAAACGCCGGGCGCGTTGGTGATTGCCGAAGAATCCACGGCGTGGCCGGGTGTCAGCCAGAGCACGCAACAGGGTGGGCTGGGTTTTGCCTATAAATGGAACATGGGCTGGATGCACGATTCACTGCATTACATTCAGCAGGATCCGGTGTACCGCGCCCATCATCACAACGAGCTGAGTTTCGGCCTGGTGTATGCCTGGTCCGAGCGCTTCATCCTGCCGATTTCTCACGATGAAGTGGTGCATGGCAAGCATTCGCTGATCGACAAGATGCCCGGCGATCGCTGGCAGAAGTTTGCCAACCTGCGGGCTTATCTGAGTTTCATGTGGACGCATCCCGGCAAGAAACTGTTGTTCATGGGCTGCGAATTCGGCCAGTGGCGAGAGTGGAATCACGATCAGCAACTGGACTGGTATTTGCTGCAATACCCGGAACACCAAGGGGTGCGCAAACTGGTCGGTGACCTGAATCGGTTGTATCGCGAAGAGCCGGCACTGCATGATCAGGACGATGCCCCACAAGGCTTCCAGTGGTTGATTGGCGACGATGCGGTCAACAGCGTCTACGCCTGGCTGCGCTGGAGCAAGGACGGGCGGCCGGTGTTGGTGGTGGCCAACTTTACCCCGGTGCCGCGACAGGCCTACCGCGTCGGCGTACCGTTTGCCGGGCGTTGGGTCGAGTTGATCAACAGCGATGCGGACACCTATGCCGGGTCCAACTACGGTAACGGCGGCGGGGTGTTCACCGACGAAGAACCGAGCCATGGCCAGGCGCTCTCACTGGAGTTGAACCTGCCGCCGTTGGCAGTGTTGATTTTGCGTCCGGAGGGTTGATCTAAAACCGCGTCGCTCCATTCGCGAGCAAGCCCGCTCCCACATTGGTTTTGTGTACGACGACAATCCAATGTGGGAGCGGGCTTGCTCGCGAAGGGGCCAGACCGAACAAAGCGCTTCTTGAATCATGCACTCACCAACGCATCCGCACCCCAAGGCTGCCAATCAACCCGTTCAAATCATTGTCATCCACATCACTGCTGTAATCGGCACTGACATAAAAGCTGACCAAAGGCGTCACTCTGGCCACCAAACCCAGACCCACATCCACCGTCGAGGATTTGCGACTGCTGCTGATTTTGTCGACCTGATCCAGGCTCACGGTATTGCCGGTGTACACCGTGTGCCACACATTGGTGCGCACATACGGTTCGACGGGCAGGCCGTTAATATCGTAACTGCCTTTCAAGCGTGCACCGACACGACCACTCCAGGACATCAAGTCGCTGGATGACGCATTACCAGAACCGGCATAGGGCGTATCCAGCGTAATGCGTTGATTGATCAATTGTGCCTGGGGTTCGATCACCCAGTTATTACCCAGACCAATCGGGAAACCACCTTCCACCGACAACGTCACCGCGCTGCCTTCGGCGGCTTGTCGCGCGCCTTGGTCATTGCGGCTGTAACCGTTGACCCGGCCACCGCTGGCCGACAAGTCCACGTGCCAGCCTTGCGGGCCGGTCAGGCTCCAGTAGGCGCCGAGACTTTGGCCTTGAAGGTTGAGCGTGTCATGGCCGGGGTCGGCAAGGGCGCGACTGGTCAGCAGGCCGTTGTCATTGCCCTGGAATTGGGTGGTGCCGCCGATCAGTCCAACCCGTTGGGTATGGCCGCTGTTGCTTTCTACGGTCAGCACCGCCGGGCCTTTGAATTCGCTGGCGCCGGGGATAGAAGAACCCTGGGCCAGAGAGTCGGTTTGGGCCTGCCGTGAGGTCTTTCCGTAGACGTGGTCCCAGGCTGAAGGCGAGGCATCTTCAACCGTCAGGCGTGAATTTTGTAAGTCTGGATTGACGCGTGAACGGCCGGGATAGGGGGGGGCGCCGGCAGGTAAGGTGAGGCCAGGTAACTCCTGGTTATACAAAGGGGTTGTTTCGTCCTCGGCAGACGCGGCCTGCACCTCCATGGATGAGCACAGCAGTAATGAACTCGTGACCGTGCAAAAAGTGATTCTGATCTCTTGTGGGGTGAACGAAGTTTTCATGGGGGTCTACCTTGCAATCGCATGCGTATCTCGCTTTGGCGTCTCTCCTACCCCGAATGAGGGGCGACCGAATGGATTGAGGCAAGGTCAGACCCGCCCGTTTTTACAGGAGTCTGGAGGCTTGCCCCTGATGGATTTCCGGGGGTAGTAAGCACTAGCTAAGAAGACTGCTGACGCTGCGTCAAGAAAGTGGCCGATAAGCGGTAAGTCTATTTTAGGCTTTGTAAGTGACTGATTTTTGGCGCGTATATAAGTTGTTGTTTGTGCAAAAAATCATCCAGAAAGGCGCGAGCCAGACGCGTTGGGTAGGGGGCTATCGGTTGTTTGGCGGATGATCCAGTGCAGGATAAACAAACGGCGTCGGCGCGCCATTGCTGTCATTTTTTCTGTCAGAGTTGGCAGTCCTTGGCGACTGCCATTTGACGGTGTTACAGGCGCACTTCCACCGCCAGCGGTAAATGGTCCGACAGATGCGTCCAGGGTTTGTGGCCGAGTATTCGCGGCTCATGACTGCTGGCATTACGCAGGTAGATCCGGTCCAGGCGCAGCAGGGGAAAACGCGCCGGGTAAGTTTTCGCCGGCCGGCCATGATGGCGTTCAAAGGCTTCATGCAGGTAGTCGCGTCGGGCGAGGGCGGCATTGCCTTGCAACTGCCAGTCGTTGAAGTCGCCGGCAATAATCACCGGGGCGTCATCGGGCAACGACTCAAGCAAGAGGCAGAGCAACTGCAACTGGAGTTGTCGATGGCTTTCCAACAGGCTCAGGTGCACGCAGATGGCATGCACTTCGGCATGCCCCGGCACATCCAGCACACAGTGCAACAACCCACGCCGCTCGGGGCCGGTGATCGAGACGTCGAGGTTGCGAAATTCGCGGATCGGGTATTTCGACAGCAGGGCATTGCCGTGGTGGCCGTCGGGGTAGACCGCGTTGCGACCGTAAGCGAAATCACTCCACATGCTGTCGGCCAGGAACTCGTATTGCGAGGTCTGTGGCCAATCGTTGTAACGGGAAGAATGCCGGTCGTGCTCACCGACTACTTCCTGCAGAAACACCAGGTCTGCCGACGTGCTGCGTACCGCTTCACGCAGTTCCGGGAGGATGAAACGCCGGTTGAGGGCAGTGAAGCCTTTGTGGGTGTTGACCGTCAGCACTCTCAGTCGATGAATCGCCGGAGGCGTGTTCGGTGGCATTGATTCGACGGCCTGTCGTTCGGCATCGCTGGTCACGTTCACTCCTCTGAATCAGGGCTGCTGTTTCCATGCGACTGATACACGGACGAGCAGTTCAGTTTGAGCGACGCCAATCCAATGTGGGAGCGGACTACTGTGGCGAGGGGGCTTTTGTGGCGAGGGGGCTTGCCCCCGTTGGGTCGCGAAGCGGCCCCAAAAGCTTTGCGACTGCTTCGCAGCCGAACGGGGCGATGCGGCGTTCCGACAAGCCCCCTCGCCTAAGGCACTCCCCGAATGATTCATACAAACACAATTTCATACGGCAATCGCATGCGCTCCAGTATCACCGGGGGCAGCATTGGGGCGATGCCGATTGCCGGCTCGCCGGCGAGTTGGCTGGCGTAGGCGTAGGTGGCGTGGCTTTTGCGCGCGACGGTCCAGTTGTCGAGGCGTACCTTGCGTGCGCGATGCCAAGGGATCAGCCCGTGATCGCGTGTCGGCCAATGCCAGGCCCAGACCGGTATTTCGTTGAGCGTCGCGCCGACCAGCGCCGCGGCCCTGGCGCAGGCCCGGCCGACGGCATCGTGGTCGAGGTTGCCGTCTTCGCGCCAGGTGCTGAACACCACATCGCCAGGGCGCAGGTAGCGGACGATGAATTGGATCAATTCAGACTCCCGCTCACCCAACCCGCTGTCGGTGAAGCCGCCGCGAATCCATTTCAGGCTGTGCATCGGCAACCCGAGCCGGCGCAAGGCTTCGACGCTTTCCTGGACGCGGAACACGCTCAGGCGTTTTTCCGACCACTGCCGTGACCCCGGATGACTGGCGCTACCGTCGGTGATCGAGATCAATTGCAGAGGATGACCAAGGGCGCACAGCAATTGCAGCAGGCCACCGCAGGTCACCACTTCATCGCCGGGATGCGGCGCGATGACTACCGCGCGCGCGCCGGCCGGGACCAGCGTTTCGGTGTTGATGACAGGGATATTGTCCAGTTGCGGGGCGCTGTTCCAGATCTGCGCTGGCAAACTGTTTTCAGTGATGGAAACCGATTTCATAGGCGCTACTTCCTTGTTCTGTCTTGCCCTCAGTCATGCGCATTACTTGCAGGGAGCAAGCCCGGCAGACCCGTGAAGGCGGGGTAAATAGCAGTTGCAGCGCTCCGAACCCTGGATTGCTGCGGGCAGAGTATTGCTCATGGAACGCTATTCGTCGCCCCAGCCTTTGGTCGGATACGGTTTTTTTAATCCAAGCTGTGTCAGGTGTCGCAAATAGTCAGCAAAAACCTGTGGGAGCGAACCTGCTCGCGATAGCGGTCTGTCAGTCACATTGATGCTGCATGTGCCACCGCTATCGCGAGCAGGCTCGCTCCCACATGGATTGCTTCCTTTTTTACTCGTCTTCTTCGCGCTGCAGTTCGAACAGCAGCAGCGAACGGCCGGTGACTGAATATTCGTGACCGAGCTCGAAACGTTCCTGGCCACGAATCGAGGGTTGATTGGTATCGATCATGCAGGTCCAGAAACCGCCGTCAGGCACTTCCGGTAGCAAGAAGTTGACGATGTCATGGTGGGCGTTGACCACCAGTAGCAGGGTCGCGTCGGCCCCCTTGCGGCGAATGCCGGTTTCCTGGGCGCGGCCATCAAGCAGCATGCCCAGGCAACGACCGTGGCCTTCCTCCCATTGTTCGGTGGACATTTCGCTGCCATCCGGGGCCAGCCAGGTCACGTCCTTGACGCCGATGTCTTCGTTGTAATTGCCTACCAGAAAACGCCCGCGCCGCAGGATCGGATAGGCCAGGCGCAATTTGATCAGGCGTTTGACGAACTTGAGCAGGGCCTTGCCGTCTTCGCTCAGGTCCCAATTGACCCAACCGATCTCGCTGTCCTGGCAATAGGCGTTGTTATTCCCTTCCTGGGTGCGGGCGAACTCATCGCCGGCCACCAGCATCGGCGTGCCCTGGGACAGCAGCAACGTGGCGAAGAAGTTGCGCATTTGCCGCTGGCGCAGCTCGTTGATCTCGGGGTCGTCAGTGGGGCCTTCGACTCCGTGGTTCCAGGACAGGTTGTTGTTGCTGCCGTCCTGATTGTTCTCGTCGTTGGCTTCGTTGTGTTTGTCGTTGTACGACACCAGGTCGTTCAGGGTGAAACCGTCGTGGGCGGTGACGAAGTTCACCGAGGCATACGGCCGCCGGCCACGCTGATTGAACATCTCGCCGGAGGCGGTCATGCGACTGGCGAAGTCCGCCAGTTGGCCGTCGTCGCCTTTCCAGAACGCGCGCACGGTGTCGCGGAATTTGTCATTCCACTCAACCCAACCCGGCGGAAAGTTCCCGACTTGATAGCCCCCGGGGCCGCAATCCCAGGCTTCTGCAATCATCTTCACCTGACGCAGCACCGGGTCTTGACGGCAGGCCACGAGAAAGCTGTGACGTTCATCGAAACCGTCGTGGTAGCGGCCAAGAATGGTCGCCAGGTCAAAGCGGAAACCGTCCACATGCATTTCCGTGGCCCAGTAACGCAGGGAGTCGGTGACCATTTGCAGCACGCACGGGTGACTCAAGTCCAAGGTGTTGCCGGTCCCGGAGTCGTTGATGTAGTAGCGCTTGTCGTCGGGCATCAAGCGGTAGTAAGAGGCGTTGTCGATGCCGCGCATCGACAGGGTCGGGCCTTGTTCGTTGCCCTCGGCGGTGTGGTTGTAGACCACGTCGAGGATCACTTCCAGATTGGCCTCGTGCAGGTGCGCGACCATCTCCTTGAATTCGGCGATCTTGCCGCTGGCCAGGTAGCGTGGGTCCGGGGCAAAGAACGCGATGCTGTTGTAACCCCAGTAATTGGTCATGCCTTTGTGTAGCAGATGCTGGTCATTGACGAAGGCATGAATGGGTAGCAATTCCACGGTCGACACGCCGAGCTTGCGGATGTGTTCCAGCACGTCATCGACCATCAACCCGGCGAAGGTGCCACGCAGGTTCTCGGGGACGGAGGGGTGACGCATGCTGATACCGCGTACGTGTGTTTCATAAATGATCGTTTTATCCCACGGCACGCTGACACGATGGTCATGACCCCAGGTGTGAGCCGGGTCGATCACTTTGCATTTGGGCACGAAGGGCGCGCTGTCCCGTTCATCGAAACTGAGGTCCGCGTCAGGGTGGCCGATGGTGTAGCCGAACAACGCTTCGGACCATTTCAATCGGCCGACCAATTGCTTGGCGTAGGGATCGATCAGCAGCTTGTTGGGGTTGAAGCGATGACCGTTGGCCGGGTCATAAGGACCGTACACGCGATAACCGTAGATCAACCCCGGGTGGGCGTCGGGCAAGTAGCCGTGGTAGATCTCGTCGGTGTATTCCGGTAACTCGATACGCTCGAGTTCCACCTCGCCGGAATCGTCGAAGATGCACAGTTCGACCTTGGTCGCGTTAGCCGAAAACAGCGCGAAATTGACCCCCAGGCCATCCCAGGTCGCGCCTAGCGGGAAGGGCAAGCCTTCACGGATTCGCGAAGCCTCGGCACGAGGTTCGGGCGCGGTTTTCTTTGGACTGCTCATAGTTGCTCCTGCATGGGGTGACGGTACTCGACTGCGATGAACCGTGGCTCTGGTTTTTTTCGAGGGCGAGCGCGCCCTCGGTGGCGAGAGACACGCCACAAATCAAGCGAGGCAAGGCGATAAACGCGTCAGGTCGTTGGCGGTTTGCGCGCAGCGCGTGGCTTTTTCTCGACGTTTTTTTCGCCAAGCGGGGTCACTGTCGAAGCAGAGGGTTTGGCTTTGGCCTTGGTTTTGGGTTCGACGCTTTTGGCATTGAGCTTGCCGTCGGGCTTGCCGACCGCGGACTTGGCTCCGAGGCTTTTGCTGCCAGCTTTCGATGACTTGCCAGGTGCCAGCGCTTTGGCTTGGGCTTCAGCGTAGGCCAGTTTGCGGGCCATCTCCCAATGGCGCTCTTCCTGGCCTTCGGGTTTTCCTTCGGATTCCCAGATTTGATAGGCAAATTCGCGGATGCGTTTATCGTCGGTACTCATCGCAATGCTCCTGAACTGAACTCAAGCTTGGGTAGTTTGGATAAAGAGATTGACCGGGAAATCCCCCAGCGCGGCGCTGACCATCAGCTCCCTGTGTTTTGTGACTATGACGCTTGCAAAAAGTCCCCTCATATTTTCTTCAGGGACGGCGAACGGCAATGTGACCCGTGTATCGCCCCAGAGCGGCGCGTCAATCTGTGGTACGGCACTGTTTTCCAGCAGTTCGGCACAGCGTATAGGTACTATCACGATAGCCCGTTTTCCCTGCCATTCACGAGCAAACGCCAGTACCCGGTGGGCCTGACTGCCAAGGACTTCAAGGGCTTGATAAGTCCCTTTTTGAAACAGCCCGGCATGCTCGGCACGCCGGTGTAACGTCTGGGCGATCAGGCTTTGCTTGATGCGCCCATCACGCCAGTTCACCAACAGATCGGGCAGGTCCAACCGTACGTGCATGGCCTGCTGACGGCTGACGTAATCCACCGGCCGGCGGTTGTCCGGATCGACCAGCGTGAAGTCCCAGAACTCGTTGCCCTGATAGAGATCCGGAACCCCCGGCACGGTCATTCGCAGCAAGGTTTGCGCCAAGCCATTCAACGCGCCCGGGGCGGCGATGCTCTGTGCCGCCGCACCGATGGCCGTGCGCAGTGGCTGGCCTTCGGGGCTGAGCAGCAAGCGCTCGAGAAACCCATGGGTCGCCTGTTCATATCCCTCGTTGGGTGCGCTCCAGCTGCTCTGCAACTTGGCTTCGCGCAGGGCTTTCTGTTGCCACTGCCAGAGGCGCTGGGCGTAGTTCTCGAGCGCCACCTGATCATCGCTGCGCAGCTCCAGCGGCCAACTGCCGAGGATCGCTTGATAGAGAATCAGCTCATCGCCCGCCGAGGGTGCACCGGGTTCAGTGCGCAATTCGGCGGCCAGGGTTCGCCAGTGTTCGACCTGTTCGGCGTACCAGGCGCTGCGCTCGCTCAACACCGCCAACCGCGCGCGGGTGTCTTCGCCGCGTTTGTGGTCGTGGGTCGCGGTGGCGAGCAGGTTGTCGGGGAATTCGGCGAGGCGATTGACGCAGGCAGCATGGAAGTCGGAAACCGGCGCACTGAACTGCTCGGTGTTGTAGCCGACATCGTTGCGCGACAGCAGCACCGCCGAGCGATAAAGCGCGGTGTCTTCCACTGCCTTGGCCGCCGCCGGTGAGGTCAGTTGCTGGAAGCGCACGCAGGCATGCTTGAGCAGTTTGCGTGGGCGGCCCACCGGGTGTTTGCGCCAGGGTTGACCGCCGAGCCAGCGGGACAGGCAATCGAGCACGGGCCAGTCGGCTTCGCCAAGGGTTTGCCTTGCACCGTCCATGGCCTGCTGGAAAAACATTTCGTCCTGGGCGCAGTTTCGGCCCAGCGGGCTGATGTAAGTGCGATACACCGGGAAGTGCACGATCAGTTCCTGTAGGGCCCGACGGATCGCGCCGAGGGTCAGGTCCCGGGTCATCAGATCGTCCCGGGCCACTTGCAACAGGGCGTGGGCGACGCTTTCGAAATCCCCGGCGAGGGAGCCATTGAGAATCTGCTGGCGCGCCAGTTGTGCTTCCTGACGGAAATCGGCGGGCCGTTCGCTGTGCCGGCTCCAGAGTTCACCCAAGGTCTGGGCGCCTTCGGGGTCGTGTTGCAGCAACGACAACTGGTTCATGAATTCGTAACCAGTGCTGCCATCGATGGACCAGTCGCGGCGCAGGGTTTCGCCTTCGCCGAGGATCTTCTCGATGTAGATCGGCAGGTGTCGGTCCGGGACCAGGCGATCGACTCGGCGGCGCAATTTGCGGCAGTAACCCCTCGGGTCGGCGAGGCCATCGATGTGATCGATGCGCAGCCCATCGACAAGACCTTCGGCCACCAGTTCGAAGATTTTTGCATGGGTCGCCTCGAACACCGCCGGGCGTTCGACCCGCAGGCCGCCCAGTTCATTGATATCGAAAAAGCGCCGCCAATTGATGTCGTCCGCCGCGGTGCGCCAGCTGGCCAGGCGATAACTCTGGCGCTCGAGCAGGTTATGCAGGCGCTGGAAACCCTCGGGGGTGAGCGAGTCGTAGGTGCCGAGGGTGTGTTGGATGGCGTGAAGAATGGCCAGATCGCTGGCGAGTTCATGCAGCTCGGCTTTGAGCGGAATCGCCAAGCTGTGTGCGTCGGTCTGATAACTCAAAGTGCTGAAGCGGTCTGCCAGGGATTTGAGCTGCTCGACTTGCTCGGCATTCAATTGATCATCGGCTTTGAGCAGTTCGCCGTAGTTCGTGGGGCAAATCGGGAAGTGATGTTCGTAGTGCTCGACATAAAAGGCGCCGCGCCGGGCATCGAAACGCAAGGGCAGGGTGCCGTCCTGCAAGGCGATGCCGTAATCACTGCCCAAAAACGGCAGCAGCAATTGGCCCTCCATCAACGGGTCGGGCGAGTGCCATTGAATGTCGAAGAACTCGCCGTAAGGGCTCAGGCGCCCCCATTCCAGCAAGTCGAGCCACCAAGGGTTGTCGCCACCGCCAACGGCCATGTGATTGGACACGATATCGAGGATCAGCCCCATGTTCTGTTCGCGCAACGCATCGACCAAACGGCGCAATGCCGCTTCGCCGCCCAGTTCAGGGTTGACGGTGGTCGGATCCACCACGTCGTAGCCATGCATGGACCCCGCGCGGGCGGCGAGCAGCGGCGAGGCATAGACGTGGCTGATGCCCAGGCTGGCGAAGTACGGCACCAACGGCACCGCCTGATCCAGAGTGAAACCTTTATGAAATTGCAGCCGCAGAGTCGCCCGCAGCGGTTGGTTGAACGGTTGATTCATTGGTCACGCTCGGCCGCCTGAAGTCGCGCACAGGCGAGCAGTTCCAGGCGCCGGGCGGCGTCCGGATCATCGAGCAGGGCTTCGCTGTCGCCGGGCAGCCTGCGCGACCAGTTGGGATGGGTGTCGGTGGTGCCGGGCAGGTTGGCCTGCTGTTCGATACCCAGCGCATCTTCAATTGGCAGCAATACCAGCGGCGCGCGGGTATGACCAAGGAAGCGGACGGCGGCGTCGAGCACCTGATCGGTTTCGTGGGACTCTTCGCGAAAATTCTGCGGGTCCTCGCTCAGCACCCGGCGCAAACCTTCGCGCTCGCGTTCACGGTGTTGGCGCCATTCGATTTCACCCGGGGCGTCGACCAGATTCAAGCGAGCGCTCCAATCGATATCGCGGCCATGCCACCAGCCATTGAGCGTTGGCAGGTCATGGGTGCTGGTGGTTGCCAGGGCGTTGTCCGGCCAATCGAGAATCGGCTTGAAGTGAGTATTGTCCTGTTCGAACAGCAGCACGCGCATGCCGAGAATCGAGCGCGCGATGAGTTTCTCGCGCAAACCCTCGGGCACGGTGCCGAGGTCTTCGCCGAGGACGATGGCCTGATGTCGATGGGATTCGAGGGTCAGCAAGCGCAGCAGGTCGTCCACCGGGTAATAGAGGTAGGCACCGTCGCTGGGCGGCGCGTCGTTGGGGATCACCCACAGACGTTGCAGGCCCATGACGTGATCGATACGCAGGCCGCCGGCATGGGCGAAGTTGGCCCGCAGCATTTCGATGAACGCGCGAAAGCCGTTGCGCACCAGACCTTCGGGGGAGAACGCGGAAATGCCCCAGCCCTGGCCGGAACGGTTGAGGATGTCCGGTGGCGCACCCACGGTCAGCGAGGTGAGCAATTCGTCCTGACGACTCCAGGCCTGGCTGCCACCGCCGTCAGCGCCAACGGCCAGATCCGCGATCAGGCCGATACCCATGCCGGCACCGCGGGCGGCGGCCTGGGCGCGTTCCAGGCTGCGCGCAATCAGCCATTGGCAGAATGCGTAGTAACCGATGCGGGACGAGTTTTCTTCGGCAAAATGCGCCAGGGCGGTGCTGCGCGGATCACGCCATTGCTCGGGCCACTCGCGCCAATCGAGGCTTTCACCGCGCCGCGCACGGGCTTCCTGGATCGCTTCGAAGCGGCAATGATTTTCCAGTGCTTCGCCACCGGCATGGCGGAAACTGCTGAAGTCCGGGTGCAAAGGGTGTTCGCCGTGGGTGAACCCTTCGTACAAGGCTTCGAGCAAGCGGTGCTTGGCTTCGGCGGCGGTGGGCCAGTCGATCAGCGGCAGTTTTTCCAGGTGCTTGAGCTCAGTGGCAAGGCCGGTGGCATCGATCGCGGTGCGCAGGGCACGCTCACCGAGAATCGCACCGGGCGCCGCGTACAGGCTATTGAGAAACAAACGGCTGGACGGCGAGTAAGGGCTGTAACGTTGGGTGTCGCCGCTGAACATCGCGTGCAGCGGGCTGATCGCCAACGCTTCGGCGCCTCGTTCGCCGGCCACCCGGGCCAGATCTTCGAGGGCTTGGGTATCGCCGAAACCGCCATCACCGGGACGGCGCAGTGAGTACAACTGCACGCTCAGGCCCCAGGCGCGCGGGTTTTGACTGTCAACCGCGTCGCCCACGCTGTAGCAGCGCTGGGGCGCCACCGCCAGGGTGAAGGACTGATCGTCGATGCTGACGTGCTGATAACCCACCGGCACCAGGCCGGGCAACACAGCGTTGTCATCGAGATTCAAGTTAATCCGTGAGCCGTCTTCGAGATGGATTTCACACGGAGTTTGCGGTTCGAAGTAGTGGGCCAAATCAAGGCCAACACCCACGTCGCAGGTCAATAGCGGTGGCAGGTGCCGGGTTTGTTGCACTTCCTGCAATTGCAGCAGGCTGGCGTCGATCTCCTGGGCAGTGTTGGCGGGATGGCCAAGTCCGCTGAGCACCGAGCGCAACACCGCCGGAGTCACTTTCTGTGGGCGACCATTGGCGTCGATCCAGTCGACGGCCAAGCCTGCTCGGCTGGCCAGTATTTCCAGTTGCGCATTGCTCATGGGCGCTCTCCATCCGGGGGTAGCAAAGGGGCTGCGGCCGTGAGGCTGACTAGCGCGCAATACGGGGCAAGCATGCCCTGATTCAACAGACCGGCCGATTGTGGCGGGTGTTCGAACAGCAATGTCGCGTCGGCCTGTGGGGTGTGGACCACGGGTGCATCGCTGAGGTTCAGGTCAATGCGCAACTGACTGCCATCGCCCAGCCGCCAGCGCGCCGTCACCGCGCCCTCGGCCAGTACCTGCGCCCCCAGCGCCTGGGCGCCGGGCAGGTGCGGGATGATGTGTCGGTGGCGGATCTGCAGCAGTTGGCGATACAGAGCGTAAATCGGCGATTGGCGGCTGGTGGTCAGTGTCGGCCGTGACGCTTCGAAGGTTTGCGTCGCGTTCGGGTCGGGAATCTGCTCGCGTTTGTGCGGGTCAGCAAAGGCGCTGAACGCCGCGAACTCATTGCGTCGTCCTTCGCGCACCAGTTCCGCCAATTCACCGTGGTGGCTGGTGAAGAACAGGAACGGTTGCTCGGCGGCAAATTCGTCGCCCATGAACATCAGCGGGATCATCGGCGACAACAGCAACAACGCGGTGGCGGCGTAAAGGGCATCAGGATGGGCCAGTTGATGCAGGCGCTCGCCAAAGGCGCGATTGCCGATCTGGTCGTGGTTCTGCAGAAAAAGCACGAAGGCCGTGGGCGGCAAGTGACCGCTCGGCTCACCGCGCGCCGTACCGAGACGGGTGATATGGCCTTGAAACACAAAGCCCTGGCTCAGGCAGCGGGCGAGTTGTTCGGTGGGCTGCTCGGCATAATCGGCGTAATAGGCATCGGTTTCACCCGTGAGCAGAACGTGCAGGGCGTTATGGCCGTCGTCGTTCCACTGCGCGTCGAAACCTTGCTCCAGCAGGCTGGCCTGGTTGTGCTCGTTTTCCGCCATGAGCCACACGTGTCGCGCCGGATCGGTTTGCCGCCGCACCCGTTGCGCCAGCTCTTGAAGAAAGTCCGGGTCTTCGATGGCATGCACCGCGTCCAGGCGCAGGCCGTCGAAGCGGTACTCCAGCAACCACATCAGCGCGTTGTCGATAAAGAAGTCGCGCACCTCGCGCCGCCGGAAGTCGATCGCCGCGCCCCACGGCGTGTGTTGGTCTTCGCGGAAAAAGCTCTTTGCGTAGCGGTGCAGGTAATTGCCGTCGGGACCTAAGTGGTTGTAGACCACGTCGAGAATCACCGCCAAACCATGGCCGTGGGCCGTGTCGATCAGGTGTTTGAGTTGTTCGGGCGAGCCGTAGGAGGCTTGAGGCGCGTAAAGCAAAACCCCGTCATAGCCCCAGTTACGCTCGCCGGGGAACTGCGCCAGCGGCATCAGTTCGATAGCGGTAATACCCAACTCGACCAGATGTTCCAAATGCTGCTCAACCTGGCTGAAACCGCCGAGTGCACCGACGTGCAATTCGTAGATAACCGCCTCATTCCAGGGCCGACCCTGCCAGGCGCTGTGTTGCCATTGATAGGCGAGGGGATCGACCACCACGCTGGGACTGTCGATATCGCCCGCCTGAGCGCGGGAGGCCGGGTCCGGCACCTCCAGTTCGCCATCGATGTTGTAGCGGTAGCGGGTACCCGCGGGGCAGCGGGTGTTGATCACAAACCAGCCATCGGCCTGAGGCAGCAGCGGCAGGGATTGTCCATCTTCCAGTTCGAGACTGACGAAAAACGCATCTGGCGCCCACAAGGCAAAACGCGTGTGTTCTGCGTCCAGCATGATTGCGCCGTGGGGCCAGGTCTCAAGGGTCCGTAACGGCATCGTTGAAAGCCTCTTACTGTTTGCCCGATTTTCCCAGCGCTTTAGTCACCAGTTTTTCGTAGAGTTCGGCGTAGGGTTCGACTGCCTGGCACCAGTTGAAAGGCGCCGCCATGGCCCGGCAACGCATCGCGTTGAGCAGACCCGGGAAGGCGAACACCTTGAACGCGCGGCTCAGGGCTTCGCGATAACTCTCCACCGTGGATTCGTCGAAGAGGAAACCGGTCACGCCGTTTTCAATGGTGTCGGCCAAGCCACCGGTATTGCGCGCCACCGGCAATGAACCGAAGCGCTGGGCGTACATCTGGCTCAGGCCGCAGGGTTCGTAACGCGAAGGCATCAGCAGGAAATCGCTGCCGGCGAACATCCGTCGGGCGTCGGTTTCATTGAACCCGATGTGCACGCCGACTTGCCCGGGGAAGCGCAATGCCAATTCACGCATGGCTTGTTCTTCTTCCGGTTCGCCACGGCCGATGATCGCGATTTGCCCGCCGTTGTCGACAATGTATTCGGCCACTGCTTCGGTCAGGTCCAGGCCTTTCTGGTAGACCAGCCGCGAGACCACGGCGAACAGTGGACCTTCAGAATCTTCGAGGTCAAAAAGCCTGCGAACGTGCGCGGCATTCACGGCTTTACCGTCCCAATCGCCGATGCCGAACGGGTGGAACAGGTGCGGATCGGTGGCTGCGTCCCAGCTCTCATCAATGCCATTGGGAATTCCGCTGAGCAAACCTTGCTGGGTCTTGGCGGCGAGAAAACCGTCGAGGCCGCAGCCGAAGGCAGGCGTGGTGATTTCCTGGGCATAGGTGGCGCTGACGGTGGTGATGTGGCTCGAGTAGGCCATGCCGGCCTTGAGGAACGACATCTTGCCGTAGAACTCCATGCCTTCCTGTTGCAAGGCATGCATGGGGATACCGAGTTCCGGGCACGAGCCGAGGCTGGTGACGCCCTGGTATGCCAGGTTGTGAATGGTGAACAGGGTCGGGGTGCGTTGACCGCGCCAGTGCATATAGGCGGGGGCCAGGCCAGCCGGCCAGTCGTGAGCGTGCACCAGATCCGGGCACCAGTGAATTTGGGCGAGGTTGGCGGCGATATCGGCCGCTGCGAGGCCTAGCCGGGCGAAGCGAATATGGTTATCCGGCCAGTCGCGGCCGTTGTTGGCGCCGTAGGGTGAACCCTCGCGCTCGTACAATTCAGGGCAGATCAACACGTAAATGACCAGGCCGTCGGGCATGTCCATGCGCCCGATCTTGCAGGGCGGCAATGCTGCGTGCCCGCCCAGTTCCCCAATGATATGAATCGGGTTTTCGCTGTTCATCACTTGCGGATAACCGGGGATCAGCACACGCACATCGTGCAGATGCGCCATGGCCCGGGGCAGTGCGGCGGAAACGTCGCCAAGACCTCCGGTCTTTACCAGGTCGGCAATCTCCGAGGTGACGAACAGGACTCTCTTCTTGTTGGGATTCTGACTGGCTACCGGTGCCAGCGTCTTGGGGGTCGGCGCTTTGACCGATTTGGCATTGAGGACACCGACGGTGCTCGTTTCCCCGACCTGCTGATGAGCACGTTCTCCCTGGATATCTAAAGCCGCACTGATCATATGAATCTCCCGTGTTGTTGATCTAATTCTAGGTCTGGCACAAACGGTGTTCGTGGCCAAATCCTGTGGCCGGGCGCAAACGCGCTACGCATCGGTGAGCAAGTGCTGCCCATGCGCTGAAGCAGAATGGGTGAAGTGGCTGTTGCAAGGAATGCACCAGTCGCTGTGGCCCTACCTTTAACCTGACACGAGGCCAGTACCAAAAGTTTCGATTATTTTCACCGAATGACCAGCCGGTTTTACTCCGCGAAAATCAGTCTAGGCCAGAACTTAGAGCGGGGGCGGCCAATGGGTGAAATTGTTCGACAATCGGTCAAAAGAGGGTACAGGCATAGAGCTTTGCGGGGAGACGCACCGACGAAGAGCAGGTTTATTTTCTGGTGCGGGTCAAATCGGGACCAGGAAGTCACGATAATCGGGCGTGATGGGAGGTTATGTGCGCCATTGTGGTGCGCAGAATTTGGGGAGGTATGGTGAGTTTTAGGGCCTCATCGCGAGCAGGCTCGCTCCCACATTGGATCTCGGGTGTACACAGGATGCGTGACGAAGCAAAGCCAAATGTGGGAGCGAGCCTGCTCGCGATGAACGATAACGCGGTCTCAGCCCAGCAGCCGAACCGGCTCCCCAGCCGCCCAAGCCTGTATGTCCTCGATCATTTGCGAAAAGAACAATTGGTAGTTCTGCCGGCTGACATACCCGACATGAGGCGTGGCCAGTACATTGTCCAGCGTTCTGAAAGGATGGTGGCGGGGCAACGGCTCGTGCTCGAATACATCCAGCGCAGCACCCGCCAGGCGTTTTTTCTGAAGTGCCTTGATCAACGCCGGCTCATCGACAATCGGCCCGCGGGCAGTGTTGATCAGCCATGCCGTGGGTTTCATCCAGTCCAGTGCCTGTGCATCCACCAGCCCTCGGCTGCGCTCGCTGAGCACCAGATGGACCGACAACACATCGGCCTGCTCGAACAGTTCCTGTTTGCTGACATAGGTGACGTCGACCTCGGCAGCCCGTTCGGCGGTCAGGTTTTCGCTCCACGCGATGACCCGCATGCCGAACACCTGCCCGAACCGGGCGACCCGTTGACCGATGCTGCCCAGACCAAGGATCGCCAGAGTCTTGCCCTGCAGATCGCCGCCCAACCCTTGTTGCCAAAAGCCTGCGCGTAAAGCGTTGGCTTCGGCCACCAGGTTGCGGGTCGCGGCCATGATCAGCGCCCAGGTCAGTTCGGGGGCGGCATGTTTGTAGCTGTCGGTGCCGCACACCTGAATGCCCAGTGCAGCGGCGGCTTTCAGGTCCAGGGCGGCGTTGCGCATGCCGCCGGTGACCAGCAGTTTGAGTGCGGGCAAGCGGCGCAGCAGGTCTTCGTCGAACCGGGTGCGCTCGCGCATCACGCAGATCACCTCGAATGCGCCGAGCCGCTCGGCCAGGGTTTCGTTGTCGGCCGGGTAGTCATGGATAAAACTCACCTGGCCGATGCTGTCCAGCACCGACCAGTCCACCACGTCGCGAGCCACGTCCTGCCAGTCATCGATCACCGCAATCTGCACCGCCATCAGCCTTACCTCATCAACGAACGGGATTGGTTTTGTTCAGCCAGTCGAGCAACGCCTGATGGAATTTGGCCGGTTCCTCCATTTGCGGCGCGTGGCCAAGGCCCGGGAATTCAATCAGCGTCGACTGTGGAATCAGTTTCGCCACTTGCTTGCCGAGTACGTCGTAATGACCGATTTTCGCCTTGACCTCCGGTGGTGCGATGTCCTTGTTGATGGCCGTGGTATCGGAGGTGCCGATCAGCAGCAGGGTCGGCACTTTCAGGTCCTTGAACTCGTAGTACACCGGTTGGGTGAAGATCATGTCGTAGATCAGCGCCGAGTTCCACGCCACCGCTGTTTTGCCCGGCCCTTTGGCCAGGCCTGCGTACATGTTCACCCAACGATCAAACTCCGGCTTCCAGCGGCCATCGTAATAGGTGCTGCGTTGGTAGTCGTGGATACCTTGCGCCGTAACGTTCAGCTCGCGTTCGTACCATTGATCAACCGTGCGATACGGCACGCCGAGGGCTTTCCAGTCTTCCAGGCCGATGGGATTGACCAGCGCCAGTTGTTCGACTTGATCGGGGTATTGCAACGCATAGCGGGTGGCGAGCATGCCGCCGGTAGAGTGACCGAGCAGGGCGGCGGTCTGGATGCCCAAGGCCTTGAGCAGTAGCTGGGTGTTGGTCGCCAGTTGCTGGAAACTGTATTGATAGTGCTCCGGCTTGCTGGAGGTGCAGAAGCCGATCTGGTCCGGGGCGATGACCCGGTAACCGGCCTCGCTTAGCGCCTTGATCGAGCTGTCCCAGGTCGCGCCGCAGAAATTTTTGCCGTGCATCAGCACCACGCTGCGGCCGTTAACCTTGCCTTGGGCGGCAATGTCCATGTAACCCATCTGCAGGGATTTGCCCTGGGACTCAAAGGCGAAGTGCTTGACCGTGTAGGGATACTCGAAGCCCTGAAGTTCCGGACCGTATTCCGGTGTTTCGGCCTGGTTCTGGTCCTGGGTCTGGGCGAGAACCGGTAGTGCCGCCGTCAGCAGCAGACCCGGTAACCAGCGGGAGAAAATGCGCGACATGGGGGAGCTCCACAGGAAATCTGCCGATACTGGATCGGCATGATCAGGGTGATATTAAACATAGGTCACGGCCGTAATACCGAGCGCAATCCATGTGGGAGCGGGCTTGCTCGCGAAGGCGGTGTGCCAGGCAACATTAATGTCGACTCCCCCTTCGCGAGCAAGCCCGCTCCCACAGGTTTCGCACCTTAACTGACGGGCATTGGGCAATGGCCCTGCATGATCGTTCAACCCATCCACCCTAGCGTAGCCAGGGCCAACACACCGTAGCGGGCGCCCTTGGCGAGCGTCACGATCATCAGGAAACGCCCCAACGGCTCGCGCATGACGCCAGCCACCAGCGTCAGTGGATCGCCGATGATCGGCACCCAGCTTAGTAGCAACGACCAATGGCCGTAACGCTGATAGTGCTTTTGGGCTCGCTCGAGATGGCGAGGGCTGACCGGAAACCAGCGCCGGTCGTGAAACCGCTCGATGCCGCGCCCCAGCCACCAGTTCAGCAGCGAGCCCAGCACATTGCCCAGCGTTGCGACCGCCAGCAGCGACCAGAGCCAATACTGGTTGCTGAGCAACAGCCCCATCAGCACCGCTTCGGATTGCAGTGGCAGCAGCGTCGCGGCACCGAACGCCGCGAGAAATAGCCCGATGTAGGCGCCGAACATCAATGGGCGGGGTAGTCCGCCACCACCACATCAGTGCCGTCCTGTTTCAGGCCTATCACTTGGTAGGCATCGCTCTTGCCGTCCATTTCCATGCCGGGCGAGCCCATGGGCATGCCAGGCGCGGCAACACCCAACAGATCGTCACGCTTGCTCAAGGCCAGTACTTGATCGGCAGGTACATGGCCTTCAACGAATTTGCCATTGATAAGGCCGGTGTGACAGGACGCGAGGCGAGGTGGCACGCCGTGTTGTTGCTTGAATTGGCTCATGTCGGCTTCGACGTGGTCTTCAACTTTGAAACCGTTGGCTTCCAGATGGCTGACCCATTTTTTGCAGCAGCCGCAGTTGGCGTCGCGGTGAACTTCGATAGGGATCAGGTCGGCGGCCTGGGCCAGGGAAGAGATGAAGAGGGCGCTCAGGGCGGCCAGACGCAGGTGGGTTCGCATGGGGATCTCGTCTCGGGTTGTGGCCAAAAAGATGCATTTTGACCCGTTTACCCAACAAAGAGACAGGCGATTGTTTCGAAGTAATACAGCGTTGGTAATCATTGTGGCGAGGGAGCTTGCTCCCGCTCGGCTGCGAAGCAGTCGCAAAACAGACGTTCGTATTTGATCTGGCTCCCCACAATGGCAGACTCGAGGCCGCTGCGCCAAGGCTTACATAAAGGCTTGATTAGTTATCTGCACCCATATCGAAAAGTTCGTGTAGACCCATAAAACAAAGCGTTTTTTTGGGTATGTATCGTAAATGTACAAGAATTGTAAAAAACGGAAATATTTGTTGGTGACGTTAGAGCGCGCATCGATACTCGCCCGCACTTAACCCGGTTAAACAAGGAACTTTTATGGTCGCCTCACAAGGACGTCTGTGTGTTTTGGATGATCGGCATCCCGTCACACAGTCGGGAGCCCGGTCATGACAATCGGCTATACAGGTGCCTGGACAAGCAAGGCAGGTTTGTTGGTCAGGGATACCGGCAGCGGCAAGCCTGTCACCCACAGCGCCAGGGTCAAGCAGATGCTGGCGCTGGTGGGAAGCAATCCCAATGCGCTGAACACGGCGAAAATGGATGAGCAGAAACTGCACAGGAACATCAAGGGTTTCGATCCGGAAAATGTCTCCGCCAGGCAACTGGGCAATCTCAGTGCCTTCTTGAGAGGCAAAGGCCTGATTTCCGATATTACTTCGATGACCTTGCTTAATGCCGGTGACAAATTTGACCGGTTTGGCGTACAGAAAGACCCGGATGCGAAGTTCAATGCGCTGGAGTATTTCGCCACGCAACTGGACACCATTCAGAACAACAGCATCAAGGGTGACAAGTACGCCGTTGGCCTGATCCCGGAATACAAGACGGCGATCTACGTACTGCAGAACTTGCAAGCCTATGGCAAGGGCAACGGTACGACGGTACCTAATGACAAGGGTGTTAACGCCAAGGCGTGATCTTTGGCAGCGCTGGCCCGCTCGAACTATCGAACGGGCCGGGCACCTGTTATCGGTCAAGCAACTTCATGACTTCTTCCGGATAACGCAGGCCTGCCGTGGCATTGGCCGGGAATATCGCTTCCAGGGCCTGCAATTCTTCATGGCTCAACTTCACGTCCAGCGCAGCCACATTTTCTTCCAGGTATTTACGCTGTTTGGTGCCTGGAATCGGGATCAGGTAATCCCCTTGGGCCAAGACCCACGCCAACGCCAGTTGACCCGCCGTCACACCTTTGTCTGCGGCCAGGGCCTGCACCTGCTGCACCAGCAACAGGTTTTTTGCGAAGTTTTCCCCTTGAAAACGTGGACTGAAGCGACGGTAATCATCGGCTGCGAAATCATCCGGGCTTCTCAGAGCACCGGTCAAAAACCCCCGGCCCAACGGACTGTAAGGCACAAAGGCAACGCCCAGGCGCCGGCACGCGGCCAGGCAACCGTTCTCCTCCTGATCGCGGCTCCATAGCGAGTATTCACTTTGCAGTGCGCTGATCGGATGAACCTTGTTCGCTCGTTCCAGCGTGGCAACCGAGGCTTCACTCAATCCCAGGTAACGCACCTTGCCGGCCTTCACCAGTTCTGCCATGGCGCCGACGGTTTCCTCGATGGCCACCTGCGGATCGATGCGGTGCTGGTAATACAAATCCAGGGTTTCCACGCCAAGGCGTTTGAGGGTGCCGTCGATAGCGTCGCGAATGTATTCCGGTCGCCCGTTAACGCCCCGTGCGCCGGGGTTGGATGGGTCGCGGACAATGCCGAACTTGCTGGCCAGAAACACTTGGTCGCGCTTGCCGACAATGGCCTTGCCGATCAACTCTTCATTGGTATGTGGACCGTACATGTCTGCCGTGTCCAGCAAATTGATCCCCAGTTCCAGCGCCCCGGTGCAAAGTGGCCGTGGCTTCGCGAGTGTCCACGCCCGTGGTATAGAAATCGGTCATGCCCATGCAGCCCAGACCGATCGCGCTAACTTGCGGACCGTTTTTACCCAATTGTCGTGTTTGCATGAATCAGCTCCCTTGTGAATTGAAATCCTATTGTTGACCTCGACAGAAACGAGATAAACCGGCTAAAACTGCTATGACTATTCGTAATTTCTAAATAATCAGCCGGTAAACCAAAGCAATGGACCGTTTCAACGCCATGCGCGTGTTCACCCGAATTGTCGAATTGGGCGGCTTCGCCAAAGCGGCGGACAGCCTGCATTTGCCCCGGGCTTCGGTGACCACTCTGATCAAGCAACTTGAAGCACATCTGGGCGTGCAACTGCTGCAACGCACCACCCGGCAGATCAGCCTGACACTCGATGGCGCTGCCTATTACCCGCGTTGCGTGCGGTTGCTGGCGGATCTGGAGGAAACCGAAGCCGTGTTTTCCGCAGCTCGCCAAAACCCCAAAGGTCTGCTGCGAGTGGATATGCCGGCGGGAGTGGGGCGTTTGATCGTGATCCCGGCATTGCCGCAGTTCACTGCCCGGTATCCATTGATCGAACTGGAAATCGGTTTGAATGACCGGCCTGTGGATTTGATTCGCGAAGGTATCGATTGCGTGTTGCGCGGTGGCTCGACTCTGGACGACTCACTGGTGGCACGGCCATTGTGCGTGATGGACCAAGTCACCTGTGCGAGCCCGGAATACTTGCAGCGTTGCGGGACTCCGTTGTGTCTGGAAGATCTGAAGGGGCACCAGATGGTGGAGTACTTTTCCAATGACACGGGCAAACGCTTTGGACTGGAATTTGTACTCGATGATCAGCTGCGGTTGATCGACCTGCCCAAGCACGTTTCGGTCAATAGCGCCGATGGCTATCTGGCGGCGTGCGAGGCGGGATATGGCTTGGTCCAGACCCCGTACTATCACGTTGCCCGTCAACTGAAGGAGGGCCGTTTGATCGAGGTCCTGAGGGATGTGCCGCCACCGGGTATGCCGCTGACGGCGCTCTATCCTCCTCATCGCCAATTGTCCCGACGAGTGCGGGTGTTCGTCGACTGGATGGTGGAACTCTGTGCGCAGCCGACTAATGGTTTTTACAAAAAAGACTCACGCGGCTGAGCGGTTACCCATAGGGGCGTTGGCGTTTTGCTGTAACTCGTCGTGCAACTGTTGCATGTGCGCGCAGTGCAGGTTGAGGGATCTAGACTGGACGCCCCGATGAAACAGTGCGAACCAGCCATGGTCACCTGGCATGGGCATCAGGCCTGTGAAGGTGAAGCCCAGAGCCGAAAAACTGCGCAGGTTCCGGGCGAAGTGCCGGGACAATTCGAGTCTGGCCGATATCAGCCAGTGCCTGGGCAGTTGCCAGAGCTGCTCATGCAAGTGTTTGTTCAAGCGCTGAATGACAATGTCGAACCGATGCTGATGTTGCTTGATCTGTAAGGGGATCGCGGGCCGTGACGCCTTGTCCTGGTGGGTTCCAAACACCGAGCACAGGTGTTGCATAAACGCCCTGCAGCTTGCGGGCCAAGGGATATCGGGAAGCGGGCGCGCGTATCCGTCGATCATGTGATAGCCCATCACGATGGTCTCCGGAAGTGGTTCAGCGAATGGCGAAGGAACGTAGTCGGGAAGCAGTCCAGTGCTGTAGAAGCCGATTCTTTCTGCCATGCGTTGAGTATAGGGATGGTGGGTCACTTGCTTGATCGAGACGCTCTTGAGCCCCAGAGCGTCTGATTGCGTCAGTAATTCCTGGCCCAGACGGGTCGCGATGTTCTGCCCTTGCGCGGCGGGATGTACCACGCTGAGGGCCAGTTCCGCGGTATTCGACGGGATATCGCGGCACAACGCGGCGTGCCCGACAACGCGCGCGTCGTCCACTGCGAGCATTGATTGCCAGCGCCCCTCGGTGTTGTGCTGACTGATCATGTTCGGCAGATAGACATCCGGCTGAACGTAATGATCGCCGTAGACCTCTCGAAACAACCGGCTCACGGCATGTGCGTCGGAAGGGCGGCAGGGTCGAAAAATCAACCGGTTCATCACACGGGCTCCAGCGGGGGAGCGTCATACACCCGCAAATCCAGCACCCGCAGTTGTTTGCCTGAACGAGGGTGAAGCTTCAGGTCTGTGGTTGCGCAGGCCAGCACCTGCAACTCCAGCAGACCCTCACGGCTCAGGTCGTCGATGGCGGGGTAATGGGCAAGTAGCGCTTCACGCAATGCGCGGCGCGCCGGCTCGACGCTTTGTAACTGAGGTTCAGGCACCCACTTCAGGCTCAACAGATCCTTGTGTCCGACCTGTTCGATCAGCAATTGCCATTGCTCGCTGTGTGCTGCGCGTTGAACGATCTCGTGTATTTCTTCGGTGAACAGCGACAGCACACCTACTCGTATTCGTTGACTGTGGGCGCTGCGCCCCTTGAGGGCGAATTTACGCATCGGGGTTGCAGCCGGTTCACGCCAACAAGCACGGTCGCCTACCGGGTAACGCAGCAGCGGCATGAGCCGGCGTGTCAGGTTGGTCAGTACCAACAGCCCGGTGCGATCGCATTCTTCAATCACTTCACCGGTGTATTCATCGACGATTTCCAGCAAAGTTTGCGATTCGAATACTCGATGCTCGCCCAATGCACAGTCGCGATCGCTGGCGCCTATGAGTCCGGCGTCTACGCTGGCATAGCCAATGGAGGCAATACGGGCGCTGGGGAACACTTCGCCGAGGATCGCCAACTGCGGGGCAAACAGGCTTTCGCCGCCATACAGCAGCGTCTCGACCCCGCACAACACACGCCGATGCTGTGCCAGGTAGGCCGCGAATCGCAGTAACTGTGCTGGCACTCCGGCCAGAACGTTGATCCGATGCCGTGCGATGGCATCCGCCAGTACGTCCAGCTCGACGTCTCCGGTAAACGGAAACTCACAGATGGATGGCCCGACATGGGCCAGGGAATCGTGGATAAACAGAAAGCTGGCATAAAGATCTCCTGAAAAGAACAGATTGGCGACGCGGTCGCTATTGTTCAGTTGAGCAGAGAGACTGTTTCCGAATGTACCGACCAGTGTTTTCCATTCCTCGCAGGAGTAAACGGCAAGTTTGCCCTGACTCGTCGAACCTCCGGTTTTAAACACCAGCGCATCGTCGACGTTTCCGGTCAGGACCGGCCAATGACTCAAATCGTTGCTGCCCGCCCAATAGTCGGATACATCGGTTAACGGTAGGTCTTTTAAAGTAATACCCTTCGAGGGCAAATGTTTCAGGTGTTTACTGTAAAAATTTGAGTGCCGTCTTATGTAAGGTACTAGTTGTTCAAGCGAATAAGTTGGACTCACAGGGTTCTCTTTCTTATCAGGCGTTTTTGTCAGGAAGCAGCATCAATGAGGTGTCTGCTTTTATTTTCTTTGATCGATAATTAACGGTGTTTTGCCACTGTGTTTGTTTCGGGTGAAGGCTTGTTCGGCGCACAGGGAAACTTCCACTATTAAAAGTGCAGCACTCACCGCATTTGCCACTGCTTCATGGGTCAGCAGTTTTTGGCGTACCCGGTTGGCATCCGCATCTGCTCGAACTTGCATGCGTTCGACTCCGCTGGCGGTGTGGTCCAGAACAATTTGAATGGGTACGCCTACGCTGCATTCCAGCGCCGACGGTGAAATGAATTCCGTGCCAATCCGTACCAGCTTGCCGTGCCGCTGTAGCAGTTCGAATCGCGGTGTCTCCAGTCCGCAAGGGCAGGCACCGGGTATCCAGCGACCGGTATCGCCGATGTCATATCGGTGCACGCGCTGACCTTGTCGGGAGCGGGACGTAAATAGCAGACGGCCGATCTCATTGGTCTGCACCGGCTCATCCTGTTCGAGCTGAACGATTTCCAGATGCTGGGTTTCGCTCATCAAGTGAAATATGCCGTTCGCGGTTGCCGGGCAGGCATGCCCCAGGGGACCTGCATCGACGGAGCCATAGATGGCAGAGCGAATCGTCGACACTCCACAGCGTTCCATCAGGCGCTGACTGGCCTCTGCCGGATGTTCGCCACCCAGGAACACTTTGCCGATGCCGGCATAGGCGCGAAGTCGGGCCTGCTCCTTTAGAAACAGGCGATGCAGCGTACTGGGCATGCCGATCAGCACGGTGACTCGCTGCTCCACGATCAGTCGGGCGATTTCGCTGAAGTCGTCGTCCTGGGGAGCCCCCATGGGCAAATGCACAACATCCATCTGTTCAAGAATGTTCGAGAAACTGAAAAATCCGCCGTACAGGTTGCCGCCGTAGAACAGGTTCATTACCCGGTCCTGTGAGGGATCGAGCCCAACGCAGAACAAGCCATCAGCCGCCGCGCGCATCTGTCGTTGAAAGTCGCGATAGCTGAAACCGGCCAGGGCCGGGATCCCGCTGCTGCCGCCAGAGCGGAAGTACAACTGCGCTGCGGAGCCGATTGGCTGGGTCATGAACGTGTCTTTGTCCATGATCGGGCCATGGGCGGTGTCGGGGGCGGGTGGAAGCGAGTCGAGCGTTGCACGGCCAGTCGAGGCATCCGGAGGCAGAGTCACCGAGAGGCGGCGACTCAGACGTGACAGCGCATAGACGCCATCGTGGGGTTCACCGCAGTAGCCATCATGAATCGACCTGCAAGGTGCAATACGAGTGACGCCGGCATTGATCAATGTTCGAACGAGCTCGGGTGTTTCTCCCGAGAGGCACATCAGCGCGCAACTTTGCAGTACGGTTCGCCAGGGCAACAACGTCTCGGCGATCAGGTGCCGCGGCACTGGCTTTAGCACAATCGTACGAAACAGCGGCGACGGCCCGAGCGTCTGATCGTGTTCCCAAATGACACGCCATCCAGGGCCGGTCCACACTTGGCCGGTCTGGTTCTTGAAGCTCTGATCCAGCTGCGCCATGGCGGTGCGGGTAGTGATTTCCGACGCTTCCTGATCTGTCGGCACTAACGCCGGCCATTGTGGGGCGCGACGGTTGAGGGCTTCGGCCAGTCGGTTACCCAACTCCTGCACAACAGCCGGATCGTCGCTGTCCACCAACACCCATTGAGGGCTGGAGCAGGCCTGTTGATCCAGTCGACAGACTTCATCTGCCAACGCATCGAGCGCCGCAGGATTTGCCGCTTCAGGTGACAGATAGGCGAAGCTGACCTTGTGTCCCCAATCGATCCAGCGACACCCGGCCGGGATCTGCTGACGGATTTCTTTGAGTGCTGTTTCGCCGCCCCAGGCCGATACCCCATCGGCATTGGCGCAGAGTTGCGCAATGCGAGAAGTGTTCACCGGCAGCACCGCTACGAATTCGGCCAGTCTGCCGCTGATGTCGCAGCTCACAAGGGCGGCGAGCAACTGCGCGGTCAAACCCTGATCGCTGGAGCTGGGGCGAAGCCAGTTGATGTTGCCGGCCAACAGGCTTTCGAGTACCGCGCAAAACGCCAGCATCGGCGCGTTGCCCGGAGTGATATGTACCACCAGCCCCAACGGATGCCAGCTTTCGAAGCACGACTGCCGATAGTCGATACGCCGCAGCGAACGCGGTTGCAGGCCCAGTTCCCGATCAAGCTTGGTGCTCAGGTTGCTCTGCTGGCAAAAATCGATCAGTCCCTGGTATTGATCGTCGTCGAGGGGCAGATCCAGACTACGGGCTTGCAACTGCGTGGCAAAGCGAGCGGCGGACTCGATGACGGTGTCGCTATCGATCGGCGCAGCCAGCAGGCGGGGCAATTGTTTTTGAAGGAGGTCGAGTGCGCTTTCAGGAGTGATGTCGTCACGCAATTGGCCATTAATCAGGTACATATCAAGCGCCTCCGATCAGTTCTGAAGCGGCCATGGCACAGCTGCGACTGGCGCTGGTGCCGGCACGTCCATGCAGCTCGAACCAATCGGTCGCCAGGCCGCATCCGCAACTGGCGCCGGGGTGCAATATCGCTAGATCGCCCATGACCACGGCATGGGCGGGGCTGGATGAAATGTAGGGAGAGACGAATTCCAGCAAGCCGCGCCGGCCGTAGGGCTGGACAGTGAAATTGGATGGGTTGCGCACGAAAACCTTCGAATAAATCGGTACATGAAAATGATGGTGGGCACACTGGATATAGGGCACGGCATGCTCTACGGCACCGTAGCCGTCCCGGCATCGGGACAGGTCGATGCCCAATTGCCGGTTGATTCGGGCATACAACTGATGGAGCGGGATCTCCTGTGCTGCCTGGGTTTTCCAGCCGCCTCCCAGAAACACCAATGACTGGGCAGGCAACTGCAACTCGGCCTCGCACGTGTCTTCCATGTACTGCAGTGCGTGCGAAAGGAACGCCGGAAAACCCAGGATGCGAACGGGCAGTCCTTCCTCGGCAAACTCCTGCAAGGCTCGAATTACCCCAAAAAGATCGAACTTGTGACCTTTGCCGGTGAGGCGCAAGCCGTAAACAACACGGTTGACGGGGGCATAGCTGCAAAGAAATTGATCGGTATAGGCCGTGCCCAAGGTGATAGCCGCCTCGGGCTCATAGCTCAGGAGCAGGTAATTGCAGGGACTGTCCGGGGTATCCCAGCCGTAGTGCCGGAAAATATGGCTCACCATGCCTTGTGCCGCGGCCATACTGCGCTGGTCGTACCGCATGCGACTCTTCTGGCCGCCGGTACCGGAGGAGGTCAGCTCCAGCGCGCCTTCGCCTGTGGGGCTGAAGACCAAATGACGTTTGAAGTAATTGGCGAAAATCGGCGGCAGCCTGGACCAGTCATCCAGTGTCTCCAGGGCATGGGCATCAAGATCATTGGCGTTCAGCCAGCGTTCGTAGCCAGGCGTATGGTGACAATGAAACAGGCTGACTTCACCCATGGCCCGGTCGAACAGGCCTTCCGGCACGGAATCAGGGCAATAGGGTTGCCTCAACGCGCAAAGCGCATCGGTGTGGGGGAGATGGATCATCAAAAGACCTATGGTTTGGTGTCAGACAGTAAGCGCGATGTGGGAGCGCCGCAAAAACAGTCGCAAGGGCAGCAGGCACAGGAGCCCCGCGAGACCGGCCATCAGGGCAAAGGCTTCAAGCCGGTCACCGGCACCCAAGGCCGCGATAATCGAGCCGCCAACACCCATGACGGCGATGGAAATCATGCCAACCATGGCCGACACCAAGCCTTTGCTGTCGTCGCTGGAAAACAGTGCAAGCCGGTACAGTGCGGCATTGCTCATGCCAAGGCCGATGGCATAAACCGACAGACAACTGACCAGCAAAACCGTTGAAGCACCGATGAAAGAGAGGGTGATCAATGCAACGAGCCCGCCGCAAAATGGCCAGAGCGCGTATCGAATCAGTTGGGTCAGTTCTGTGTTGGCAATCAGTCGGTTGAGTATCAGGTTACCGAGAATGACTGCCGCAAATACCGGGATTTGCCACAGGCCATAGTGCAGGGTAGAAAGTCCCTGGCTCTGGACCAGCAAGAGTGGCGCGAGTCCGATCCAGGCAATCAACGGCAGACTCATCAGGCCCAAGGCGATGGTGGCGCTCAGGAATGGCGGGTTGCCGAGCAATGCCGCGTAGCGGCGCACCGTGCCACCCCACTCAAAAGGCACCGCGGCCAGTCGTTGCCCGTCCTGGCGCAAGGTGCCCACGGTTTCCGGCATGAACCAGTAAAGTCCCAGCCAGACCATCGCCCCGCCGACACCCAACAGTAAAAACAGCTCCCGCCAGGAGAGCCATTCCAGCGCCAGACTGCCGAGCAATGGACCGAGCAGCGGGGAGAGCAGCGCAACGTTGCCCAGCAACGCCATGATTTTTACCGCATCGGCTTCGCAGAAGACTTCTTGCAGGGCTGGATAACTGACGGCGATGACAAATCCCAATCCCATGCCCTGAATCAGACGCAAGCCGTTGAAGGCGAGGATGTTTTGTACGTAGAACGCTGTGGCACAGGCTAGAGCGAACCCCGCACAACCGATGAGTAACAGCCTGCGGCGACCGAAGTGATCAGACAGCGGGCCGATAAGCCATTGCAGAAGAATGCCGCCAATCAAGTAAAGGTTGAAGGCATAAGGAACGTGGCTCGGACTGGCATCCAGTTGACGGGTTACAGTCAACATGGCGGGCATGATCATGTCGCTGCCCATATAAGTCAGCAGTTCGAAAAGAGTGATTGCAAGGCAAAAACCAAACAAATAATGGGGGCTGATATTGATTAAAGGCTTGAGCATGGCATCCCTGTTTTACTCGTGGCTTGAGGGGCTGATTTGTTTGTGATGTATCGAGAATAGACATCGATAGCGAACAGCTCAAACACACGATTGAGACTTAAAGCTTCAATGGTTTTCGCTATATTTCGAGGTGTGGGAGGAAGTTGGAAAGCGATAATTACGGTGGATTAAACTGACAGATTGATGAGAATAGTCATGTACGAAAAATGCCCGCTAGAGAGCGGGCATTTTCTTCAGTGGAGCAAAGAATGATTGTTTTCTTACAAGTGAACGGCTGAATAGTCGTTGTTTGCGTCAGTCAGTTGAATTATCGATGTTGATAATAACCAGGTCCGCCTCGGTCATAGTGGTGGCCGCTATGCCAACCGCCGTGGGGGAAAACGATGCAGCCACTCAGGGTCAGGAGAGCGAGCAGGGGAATCAGCTGCGTGATTCGACGGAACATTTCAAAATCCTCATAGTTATCGCCGCAATGAAGTCAAAACTCTTCATCGGCTGTAACATGAGACCCCGTTTGCAGCCCCTCATTCCCGCAGTACGGTAGGGGCTTGGTATGCTATCGGATACAAACCGGATACATTTTTTTGGTTCAGGAACCCGCAATGACTCAGTCGCAACGTTTGAAATACTCGATTCTGATCTCCCTGGCGGTACTGGGGATCATGTTCGGCCTTTCCTGGCTGCAAAATGCAGGGATCATCACTGAGCAGCTGTTCCAGTACATCGCTATTGGCGTGGCGGTGCTGGTGGTGGTGATCAATGGCGTAATGCGTCGCAAGGTCAAGCCTTGAGTGACGCCCCCTGGCCGGATTGCTCGCTGTAAAGGACAGCCGCGGCCTGTGGATGCAGGCTGTAGCTTTTGTCCGGATTGAGAGTGATCACGCCTTCACCGCACAAGCGTTTCAACACTTCACGGACACTGAGAAAGGACAGGGGAATGTCCAGGTCCAGCAAGTGGCTGTGCACGCCACGCACTCCCAGGCTGCGGTCGCTTTCGGCGGCGGTCAGCAAGGCGTCGATGACTTTCAGACGAATCAGGCTGGTACGCAGGCCAAAACTCTTGAGCAGAAACCTGATCCGTTCGTTGCCGTGGCGTTCGGCTTGTTGATTGAAAACGCCTGAGCCCAGGGTGCTGGTCTTTGGCGCATGGCTACCGTCCGTTGGCAGTTGCGGGTTGTACATGCAAAAACTCCTTTTCAGAGCCTGATCCGGAAAAATGTGATGGGTGCTCTCAATCAATATGACGAACGAGCCAGGCAAATAATGAAGACCCACATGTAGAAAATTTGTCGCGGTTACGTCAGCGGCCCGTGAGCTGGGCGTGGGGACGTCCTAAATTTTTGCTGTTTGCTTCGTTTTAAGGGGAGGCGCATTGCGTGTCATACGTCTTTTCGATCAGGAGCGAGCGTGATTATTTCCAGGCAGTTAACCAGGTTGAGCCTTGCGGGTGTGTTTCTGGGGCTGAGTCTTGCAGCAAATGCGCGCAGCCAGCCAGAGCAGGCGACGGCCGAGATTCGTCGAACCAGTTTCGGCGTGCCGCATATTCGTGCCGACAACGAGCGCGGGCTCGGCTATGGCATTGGCTATGCCTACGCTCAGGACAATCTGTGCTTGCTGGCCAATGAGATCGTCACCGTCAATGGCGAGCGCTCACGGTATTTCGGCCCGGACCAGTTTACCGTCGAAGAGCGCGGGAACCTGGCCAGCGATGTGTTTTTCAACTGGCTGAACACCCCCCAGGCCGTCGCCGCTTTCTGGCAGGCGCAAACACCGGAAGTCCGCGAGCTCATCGATGGTTACGTGGCGGGTTACAACCGTTCGCTGACAGAGCGTCGAGCGCAGGGTTTGCCGCAGCAATGCCAGGGTGAATGGGTGCGCGCGATTACCGCGCAGGACCTGGTCAAGTTGACCCGGCGTCTATTGGTCGAAGGCGGCGTAGGGCAGTTTGCCGAAGCATTGGCCGGCGCTACCCCGCCGAAAACCGTTGCCCATGTGGCGGGCGAACCGGTGTCGTTCCAACTGGCGGCTTCGCGCATGCAACGCTTCGCTCTGGATCGCGGCAGCAATGCCGTGGCGGTCGGCAGCGAGCGTTCGTTCAACGGTCGCGGGATGCTGCTGGCCAATCCGCACTTTCCGTGGGTCGGTGGGATGCGTTTCTATCAGATGCACCTGACCATTCCCGGCAAACTGGATGTGATGGGCGCCGCATTGCCCGGCTTGCCCATGATCAATATTGGTTTCAACCAGCACCTGGCATGGACCCACACGGTGGATTCGTCCAAGCACTTCACACTGTATCGCCTGCAACTCGATCCCAAGAATCCGACCCGTTACCTGCTGGATGGTCAGTCCTTGCCGATGAAAAAGCAGACGCTGGCAGTGAACGTGAAGCAAGCCGATGGCCAGACCCGGCAGATCTCCCATGTGGTCTACAGCTCGCAATTTGGCCCGATTGTGCAATGGCCCGGCAAGCTGGACTGGAACAACCAGTTCGCCTACAGCCTGCGCGATGCCAACCTGGAGAACGACCGGGTCTTGCAGCAGTGGTATGCGATGAACCGTGCCGTCAGCCTCAAGGATTTGCAGGCATCGGTGCACAAGATTCAGGGGATCCCGTGGGTCAATACCCTGGCGGTGGACGATCAGGGGCAGACGCTTTACATGAACCTGTCGGTGGTGCCGAACGTCAATGCCGACAAGCTGGCCAAGTGCAGCGATCCGCGGGCCGGATTACAGATGATCCTGCTCGACGGTTCCAACAGCGCCTGTGCCTGGGACATCGACCCGCACGCTGCGCAAAAAGGTATTTATGCGGCAGACAAGTTGCCGCAACTATTGCGCAAAGACTTTGTGCAACATTCCAATGACTCGGCCTGGATGGCCAACCCGGCACAACCGCTTACCGGTTTCTCGCCGTTGATCAGTCAGGACAATCAGCCGTTGGGGCTGCGTTCGCGTTTTGCACTGGAGCGTCTGGGCACCTTGAGCAAGGCTGGCCTTGTCGCTGCGGCCGATCTGCAACACATGGTGATGGACGATCAGGTGTATCAGGCGGCCCAAGTGATGCCGGATCTGCTGCAATTCTGTGCCGCGGATCTCGGCGCCGATGCGCCAACGCTTACGCCGCTGTGTGCCAGCCTCAAGGCCTGGGATCGCCGGGTGAATCTGGACAGTGGACTGGGCTTTGTGCATTTTCAGAATGTCATGGTGCCGTTACAGCAAATCCCTGGCATCTGGCGTGTGAAGTTCGATCCGAAGGATCCGCAACACACACCACGTGGCCTGGCAATTGAACAGCCAGATGTCGCCAAAGCGATTCGGGCGGCGATGCTGGCTTCGGTTGAACAGGTAAAAACCCTTGGCCTGAAAGCCGATAGCCGCTGGGGCGATATCCAGGTGGTCAGCAGCGGCGGGCAGCAAACGCCGATCCACGGCGGGCCGGGCACGCTGGGTGTGTATAACGCGATCCAGAGCGTGCCGAGAACCGACGGCAAGCGCGAAGTCGTCAGTGGCACCAGCTATTTACAGGTGGTGACTTTCGATGACAAGGGGCCACAGGCTCAGGGCTTATTGGCATTCTCGTTGTCCAGTGACCCGGCGTCGAAGTACTCCCGGGATCAGACACTGGCCTTTTCGAAGAAACAGTTGAGTGTGCTGCCGTTCACCGAGCAGCAGATCACGTCCGATCCGCAGTACCAGGCTCAGACGATTCGCGAGCAGGATGAAAAAGCAGGGAAGATCGCCGCGCAGTAATCGCGATAGCGTTTGAGTCAAAAGTGAAGGCCGCACCCCGCAAGGGTCGCGGCCTTCAGCTTTTTGGGGTTTGTTGCGGGATCGAATTGAGGACCGGATTGCCGTCCTTGTTGCGGGTCAGATAGACCGGCAGCACCTTGGGCAACGAAGCGACCAGGTTATTGAGCTCTTTGATGTTGTAGATACCACCGAGGCGAATCGAGCCGGTACTGTGGTCGGCGATCATGACGGGCTTGTTCAAATAACGATTGATCAAGGGCAGGGCGTCGGTCAGCGCCAGATCATCGAGCACCAGTTTGCCGCTGCGCCAGGCCAGCGAGTGGTCGTTGGCGGAAGTCTGGGTGATTTGCGGCGTGAAATCGCCGTGCCGGTAACGCGCCTGCATGGCAGGTTCGAGGCGCAGACCCTCGCCGGGCAGGGCGTCATTGCTGGTCACCAGCACGGAACCTTCAATCAGGTTCACGCGTACCTGATCCTCATACATCCAGACGTTGAAACGGGTGCCGGTGACGCGAATCCTGCCGTCGGCTGCCCTGACGATGAATGGGTGCTGCATGTCGTGACTGACGTCGAAGAAGGCTTCGCCTTTTTTCAGCGTGACACGACGCTGGTCCTTGTAATTGCTGAACGTCAGCTCACTGCCCAGGTTCAGCTCCACCTGACTGCCGTCGCTCAGCGTGACCTGACGAACATTATCGGTCGCCTCGAAATGCTGATAGGCATTGGGCAGCCAACCCAGGTTCCATCCGGTATAGGCCGCCAGTGGCAACGCCAAGGCGCAGACGGTGGCTGCAATGCCGAAAGTGCGCCAAGGCATTGTCGGCTTGTCGCGAACAGCCGGCGCGGGAGATTCGGGACGAGGCAAGTCCCCAGCCACATCCCAGATCTCTAGCATGGCTTCGTATTCGAAGGCATGCAGAGGATGAGCATTACGCCATTGCTCGAATGCCTGGCGTTCTTCGGCCGTGCAGTCAACGGCGTGCAGACGCATGCACCAGTGCGCAGCGGCATCGGTGATGGCGTCGTATTGAGCTTGCGAGAGAGAGTGGTCTGTCATTGACTCATCCTGATTTCCTGCATTCTAACCTTGAGGGGAAGTCTGCGAGAACAACCGTCATGGCATTTGCCCATCAAAGTGCGACTTATTTTTCACCCGCACACCCTGCAAACAGGGCGTCGCCGGGAAGTATCCATAGTTGGAGTGAAAAAATGGTCAAGGTCAGCAGGAGTGATCCCTGTCCAGGACGAGAAAAGCAGGTGCAGATCGGGGTGACCTGCGCCTGATTTTATGTGCTTCAAGTCAAACCGTTTATGGGGCTGGCACCGGATCCAGCTGTCGACCCATTTCACATATCAAGCGAGCGACCGAGTCGGCGTTGCGCAAAATGGTGTCGATGCGCTGGCTCGCATTCCGTGGATCGAGGAAGGCGTTGCGAGCTTCTTCCATCGTCGTGCAGCCCGTCGTTTTGAGGATGTCCTTAGCCACATGCTCCAACCCATCAATCGAGTCCAGGCTGATCCATGACTGCAATGGTTCGTTCCAGCGCGTAAACAGTTCTTCTCTCGGGGTGGCCAGGGACAATGCTCGTCGCTGGAAATCCTGCTGCGTCTGTTTGGTTACCACACCGAAACCGGTGACTGTGGCGATGAGGTCGGTGAACGGGCGCCTTGCCTCAACCGTCGCAATATCCACGGTTTTTGAAAAAAGATGGGAGAACTCATGAATCAGGGTCGCGGCCCGGGAATGGTCGTCAACGTCGAAAGGCTCAGTCAAACAGTACTTGTACCAATCGAGTTTCGGGTCAAAAAACCTCTCAGTGAAATGCACACGCCTCTGCGCATCGTCATTCACAACAAAAGCGATCGTACTGTCGAACCAGTCTTTGTTTGAACCGACCACAAAATGCTCGGTATTCATCAAGTCCTCGTTTGGGTCTACCAGTGCCTTGCAAATTGGAACGATGACTTTTTTGATCTTGTCGAGAACACTGGCGTCGATGCTGCCAGTATCAAAAAAGGCTTTAAGAAAGGTATCCAGCCGCGTTCCCGGGTTCAGGAGTCTGAGTTGCACCAGGTTATGCAGACTGTTAAACGCGTAGTAGCGAGCCAGATCGATGGCTTGCACGAGCATGCGTGCTTTTTCCGGGTGCTTTGTCCGTATGTCTTCCATTCCCCGCGCTTCGATATTCAGTACGCTGTTGACTACGCGACTGGAAACATATTGGTTGTGCATTTTCGACAAGGCTTTGCCGTAGTGAATCGTATGTGAGTCCGGATCGATCACCAGTTGTTTTCCAGGCGTTGTCAGCAACGCGGGGCCCTGTTGTTGGTCGTTGATCATTCGCCAGATCGCCCCGGTTTTCGAGACGCGGTATGCCTTTCCGCCGACCGGGGCGTAGGTTCGTTTGCTGGTTGCTTCCAGATAAGTGCCATCAGTCGTGCGTCTGGTCAGATCCTTCAACGCGACAGTAGTGGTCTCGAAAGGCTGCAATGCCGTGCGCGTCGGTGCTGTCGGTTTTACTTGTGACCATTGCGGGACAACCAACGGCTGGGTAACAGGTGGGGAGGTGGCCGTTGCTGGCGCCGACTCGATAGAAGACTCCAGCGACAACCGTCCCAGCGACACCATTTGCGCGGCACCGGCAATAAATGTCTGCAATGCCTGTTTCCAATGATGATCCTGCAGCGCTTCGGCGGAGTCTTTGAAGTCTTTGTAGCTTTGCCACAGAAACTGCACATAGGAGAGTTTGCCCGGCAACAGGCCCGAAATCAGTCTGATGCCAGAGCTGAACAGGTTTTTGGCGGCTTCCCATTCTGCCTGGCCGTTGATTTCGGAGTGGCTGCCGAGCATCTTCGAAAGAAGGCTGACGTTATCGTCGAACAACTGCGCAAGCAGGTTGCCGCTGATAGGGGTGGAGGCGAGGGTGATTTCGCTCTGTTGTCCTACGGTGGATTTGAACAAGTTGCCGAACAAAGACTGTTCAGCCTCGGGAAGCCTGCGAAGGATCAGTTCCTGAAGTGGCCCTGGGGTATTGATCGCTGAGATAACGCTGGCCTCGTTCACGAACTCGGTGAATATGGAACCTGCGTGATAAGGCGCATAGAGGATTTGCGGCCCGTCATGTCCGGCACCTGGGCCGATCAGGTACAGGCCCAGGGTTTTCACCGCTGCGGCACCTGCGGTCTTGATCATTTCCAGCGGCCTGACGATGGCGTGGGCACCTGTTACAGCCGCGCGGGCGATTGTGTCCGGCATATCGAGAACCTGCCAGATCAAATCAAAGGCGCTGCCGGAAAGACGTTGCTGCAGTTTCAGCGCATGAGCGTGTTGCAGCAGCTGCCATGGTAGTTGCTGAATAAAACGCTGCATTCGACTGTCGGCATCGGTACCGGCCTTGGTCAATGCATCGGTCACTCGCTTTGCATAATCGCTCTGGATATTCAGCGACCGCACAAGCTGGCGCACGGTGTCCTGATTCAGGCCTGCGGGAAGGGCCTGAGAGGTGGTCGAGGCAATCTTGAACCCGGTGCCTTGAGCCGCGTTGACAGGGTTCAGGGCAAATTCGGTCAAGCTACGCGACGGCCCGGCCAGGGCCAGATTGGGCGTGATTTTGATCTGGTCGGGATCAAGTTGCGTTCCAGGAAACCGGCTGCCAATCAATGATACTAATCGCTCATGCACATAGGACGTCAGGGTCTGGATCCCGTGCAAGTAGTCCTTGTCGTCGGTGACGCTGTTGCGGTATTGCTCCAGCAATTCGATGTGCAGCTGCTGTTCTTCGACTGGGGCCATTCCAAGCCATGCAGGCAGAGACTGCTGTCGGGTGATGGCTTGCGAGATCAACGTGGCTCTTTGCAAGTTGGTGTCGATGACCCTTTGGGTCATTTTTTTCAACGCTTTGATCTGTTGCGCATCGTCCAGCTTCTGGCTGCGCAGGTGTTCACAACAGGCCAGGAAGTGCTCGATGGAGGATTGCGCAAGGCGCTGCAACACATGGCCTTCAATCAGTCGCAACGAGTTGAGCTTATAGCTCTGGTGGAATGTGCGTTGGGCAGGGCTGAGGTTTTCCAGCAACTCCAGGCGTTTGTTGTCGTCGAGCAGGCGCCGGTTCAGTTCCGTCGTTGCGCTGCTGACTGTCGCGAAAACTTCGAGCCCGGCCGCAGGCGTCCACAGAATCGCCCGGCCCGAATGCTGAACATCGAGCCCGCCACGTTCGGTCAACAACACGCAATTGGCCAGAGGCAGCACATTTTTCTGCCCGGAACACTCAAGGATCAGTGAATAAGCGTCAGGCCTGAAACCTTTGAGGGCGAGGCGCGTTCCTCGATCCGGTTTGTCCGGATCGAACACTGTATCGACAATGGCCCGATCGGCTTCCCGTAGTGTTGTGTTAAGTACCCGCAGGCTGGCTTCCCCGCGCAAACCTAGGGAAAATGCGTGAGCTATCTTGGGTTTCAGTTTCTCCAGATAAACGCTTTGTAGCGCCAGGGAGGTAATCGGCTGGGAGGCAAATTTCGAGCTGAGCAGCGATTTGACATCGCTGAAGGATTTTACGAAAACCGCTGCCTTGTCTGCCAGCACCTGGGACGGCAGTTGGTTGCCAGACAACACCGGCCGGGTACTCCAGCGTCCCTGTGCATCCAGCGTCAGCAATTGTTCGCTGATCATTGAGCGTATATCCAGTGCCTTGTCGAACAAGGCATGGACGTTCACGGCCCCATCGCTGTGGCGGTAAACCTGCAGAACGTATTCAATGTTTTGCAGTTGCTTGGTAATGATCGCTTCAAACATTTTTTTGAATATTGACCCTGAAATCACCTCGCCGGAAACCTGCGGGCGCTTGAAGCCGATGAACCGGTTACGTTCATCCAGATTCAGGAGACCGTAGAGCTCGTCTTCATGACCGGCCGCGCTGAATTTGCTCAGCAAGGTGTCTTTGAGGTCTTGATGGTCTTTCAGAACCTGTAACCCCTGAGCGGGCGTGTAAAGAAAGGCATTGGACGAGGAATGACTGATCATCAGTGAGCCTGCCAGCTCTACAAAGTTGGCCTCGTATTCCCAAAGACGCACGGTTTCAAGGCTGAGTGTCGAGGGTGTGCCGGCGCTCAGCTGAATCAGTTGGTGCAGGGCCTGGCTCTGTTCAGGGTTGATGATGTCGGCTTCGCGCTTGATCAGGAACTCTGCACGCGCCTTTTCCCGGATGGCCCGACTGAAAAAGTCGCGACGGGAAGCACCGTCGGCAGCTGCAGTGTCCCAGTAGTGCTGCAGTTTTGCGGACAGCAGGCTTATCAGTTTGCTGGAGGCGGTCTTTACAGCGGTTTCCCAGTGGCCCTGGTCGATGCTCGTCGACTTTTTTTCCGGATGGAAAAATTCGTGAGACTGCCCGCTCGGCCATCGCTGATGGCGGTAGTACGACAGCACGGCGTCACTCAAGGACATGGAGTTGATCCAGCGGCGGGTCGAGGCACTTTCCTGGTTGTCATCATCGGTCGGTCTAACGGAATAAAAGTTGAGTCGGGTCTGGCTTTGATCAAGGCCCGGGAATCCCGGCTGCAACAACTCATCAAGCAGCGTAGTGAGCAGCGAGGTGAGCGTTGGCAACTTGATCAACTCGTCCAGCATGGCCTGCTCGTTCACTCGCTGGTACGCGGTGATGACGTTGCGCTGGTCTTCGAATATTTCACCTTCGATGGCCTGAAAACTCACTTGAATAGAGGTCGCGGCTGCCAGCGTTTTGCGCGCAGACAACGACATGAAGGCCAGCAGATCGTCGTCCTCGGTTACGCTGTTCAGCTGACGATTAAGCTGTTCGGTCAAGGCTGCGCGGCTGTCGAACTTCTTTATGCCGGCGTACGGGGTGTAGAGAATCTCGCCCTTGTCATCCGGGGTGAGGCTCAACACGAAGCTGCCGGCCAAGGGGATGGGGTCCAGTGCGTCCGATTTCAGCAAAATTTTTTCGGCGAACATGGATGGGGTCTGTTGAAGGCGTAACGTTTGGCTGGCCAGTTCCAGATGACTGAGCCATTCGAAATCCTTGCGCGTCAGCCCATGGATTTTACCCAGATCATTCCAGTGGCCGGGTGCGTGCAGGGCCTCGGGGAAGAACAGCGGAGCGGCAGGTGTGGGCATCGTCGAGTCTCGTTCAGGGCGCGGTTGAATGCGCCAATGGATTGAGGCTCAAGACTAAAAGTCGCGGGTGAGTCGAAGGTGGTAGATAGTTACCGCATGGCCGCCCGATGTTTGTGCAAAGATGCGCCAAAGCGTCTTTTCGGCTTAATCGGTTCTGATCAGATGCATCGGTTCAAGCGAAGGGTTGACAGGCTACTCGTCGCACGTTGTTAATCGGTTGGTTTTCATACGCTGTTGCCCCCTCCAATAATTACTCTGGAGCTTCAGATGTCTGCGCCACACGATCATGTGTCTACTGCGGTTTCGCAAAACCTGTCCTTCGAAGCGCTTACTGCGTTGCTCGAGCAGATCTTCCTGCGCCACGGCACCTCAGCCGATGTCGCCAAAACCCTGGCCCTCAACTGCGCCAGCGCCGAGCGCGACGGGGCTCACAGTCACGGTGTATTCCGCATTCCCGGTTATGTGTCGACGTTGCAAAGCGGCTGGGTCAATGGTCAGGCGGTGCCGGTGGTCGAGGATGTGGCCTCGGGGTTCGTCCGGGTCGACGCCGGTAATGGTTTTGCCCAACCGGCCCTCGCGGCGGCGCGGTCATTGCTGGTGGAGAAAGCCCGCAGTGCCGGCATTGCGGTGCTGGCCATCCGTAATTCCCACCATTTCGCCGCCTTGTGGCCAGACGTCGAGCCGTTTGCCGATGAAGGGCTGGTGGCACTGAGCGTGGTCAACAGCATGACCTGCGTGGTGCCGCACGGTGCCGATCGTCCACTGTTCGGGACCAACCCGATTGCCTTCGCCGCCCCTCGGGCCAACGGTGATCCGATCGTTTTCGACCTGGCGACCAGCGCCATTGCTCATGGCGACGTACAGATCGCTGCCCGTAAAGGCGAGCGTTTGCCGGCGGGCATGGGTGTGGACAGCCTCGGCCAGCCGACCCAGGACCCGAAAGCGATCCTTGAGGGCGGCGCCTTGCTGCCGTTTGGCGGGCACAAGGGCTCGGCGCTGTCGATGATGGTGGAGCTGTTGGCGGCGGCGTTGACCGGGGGCAATTTTTCTTTCGAGTTCGACTGGTCGAACCATCCAGGGGCGAAAACACCCTGGACCGGTCAACTGCTGATCGTGATCGATCCAAGCAAGTCGGCGGGGCAGAACTTTGCCGAGCGCAGTCAAGAACTGGTCCGGCAGATGTACGGTGTGGGACTCAAGCGGTTACCGGGTGATCGACGTCACCGGCAGCGCGCCAAAGCAAAGGTCGAAGGCATTGCGCTCGATGCTCAGACGCTGGCAAATCTGCGAGAGCTGGCCGGGATCTGAGCTCAAACGCAATCCCTAATGTGGGAGCGGGCTTGCTCGCGAAGGCGGCGGTACAGTCAACATTGATGTCGCCTGATACACCGCTTTCGCGAGCAAGCCCGCTCCCACAGGTTCCGTACTGACGCTCAATGACTTAACGCCGTCCCAACAACAGCCCCACCACCAAACCGAATCCGGCGGAGATGGCCACGGTTTGCCAAGGATGGCCGCCGATGTAGATTTCGCTGGCCTCGACCGCGGGCCTGGTCCGGTCACGCACGCTGGAGACTGAAGTCCGGGCCTGCTGGAGCTTCTGGGCGATTTGCCCACGAAGGGTATCCGCTTCCTCACCGACCAGTGAAGCACTGCTCTTGAGCAGTTTTTCCGACTCTTCGATCAGGGCCTGAAGTTCGCTGAAGACCTGATCCTTGATTTGATCCTCGGCGACTTGATCGATGATTTTGCGGGCCATTGGAGTACTCCTTGCAGGTAAATGGGCAGTGAACAATGGAGTCTGGCGCCATGGCAAAAGTTGCAGCCATTTTGCGTGACGACTCCACCCTGAAGAAAAATCCAGGGCAGGACATTTCCTCCTACAGTGTAAGATGTCGCCTATTTTACGCAGCAGGTATCTTCCATGAGCTTCAATCTGGCCGACAAACCCCTTGCCGAGCGCGCGGCGCTTGAAGATGAAAAATCCCGTCTGTTCGAACTCTGGCAAAACAACCTGGGTAAATCCAAGGGTGAAGCTGCACGGTTGTTCGGTGAGCGTGCCAAGCGCAAAGGCAAATGGGCCGAGTGGGTCCGCGCCGAACTCGACGGCATGTCGCCCCCGGAATTCGCGAACATGGTGCGCAGTGAAGTCAATCGTTTGATGGCGGCTAAATAAGCCACCAGACACTATTCCCGTGCAGGACTTCGGCAGCCCCTACAGGCGGGAAAAGGTCGCGATAATCGCCTCGCGCACTTTCAGCACCACCGGATCGAGTTGCGTGCTGGTACGCCAGCCCAGCTCGATCGGATAGCGTGGCAGCGCCAGAGGGCAGGGCAGCAGCGCCAGTCCGCTGAGCGCGGCGATACTTCGAGCCGCATGGGCTGGAATAGTCGCCACTGCCTGACTGCCCTTGAGCAAGTGCGGCAACGCGGCAAAGTGTGTGGTCGACGCGCATACCCGCCGACTCAGGCCCAACGCCGCCAGGCCTTCATCGGTAATCCCGATAAAACCGCCCGATGACACCAGAATGTGCTCGCGGGCGACGAACGCTTCAAGGCTGAGAGTTTCCTGTCCCTCGGTCAGACTGAGGGGGTCCACCAGGCACAGATAATCGCCTTCACCCAGCACCTGACGACTGAGCAGACGCTCGGCAAACCCGCCGGCCGTGATCGCCAGATCGATACTGCGCTCCATCAAGGCCCCGGCGACAATCTGGCTGTGGGTCTGGCGAAAGATCAGCCGCAGCTTCGGCGCACGATCAGCGATCTCGTCAATCAATCGTCGCCCGTAGGCGATTTCGAAATCATCCGACAAACCCACCGTCACCGAGCGTCCGTCGTAATGATTCGCCGCCGGATCGACCATCGCCAGGCTTTGGCGGCATTTATTCAGCGCATCGCTGACCACCGGTTTCAACTGGTTGGCCTTGAGCGTCGGCGCAAGACCTCGACCCGTGCGCACGAACAACTGATCGCCATACACTTCTCGCAATCGGCGCAACGCCGCGCTGACCGCCGATTGCGTCACGCCCAGACGCAGCGCGGCACGGCTAGCGCTGGATTCCTCATGCAGGGCTTCGAAGACTTTGAGCAAGTTGAGATCGACGGTCGCGATATTCATTTGGTTCATATCATTCAGCAGTGAGTCGGGCTTTGTTCATGATCCTGTGGCGCCGGAGAATGAGCAACACCTCATTACTGACGGAGTCACCGCGATGCCCAAGTCCATCGTTGCTGCCCTGCAAATCGGCGCCTTGCCCGGCGGCAAGGCCGACACCCTCGATCAAATCCTCTCCTGGGAAACCGCCATTATCGAATCCGGCGCCGCACTGGTGGTCATGCCGGAGGCGTTGCTCGGCGGCTACCCCAAGGGCGAGGGTTTTGGCACGCAACTCGGCTATCGACTGCCGGAGGGGCGGGAAGCGTTTGCGCGGTATTTCGACAACGCCATCGACGTGCCCGGCGCCGAGACTGAAGCCTTGGCCGGGTTGTCCTCACGCACTGGCGCCAACCTGGTGATCGGCGTGATCGAGCGCGCGGGCAGCACCTTATATTGCACCGCGTTGTATTTCGATCCGCAGGCCGGGCTGGTCGCCAAGCACCGCAAACTGATGCCCACCGGTACCGAGCGACTGATCTGGGGTAAGGGCGATGGCTCGACCTTGCCGGTGATCGACAGCCAGGTCGGGCGGATCGGCGCGGTGGTGTGCTGGGAAAACATGATGCCGCTGCTGCGCACCGCGATGTACGCCAAAGGCGTGGAGGTCTGGTGCGCGCCGACCGTGGACGAGCGGGAAATGTGGCAGGTCAGCATGCGCCACATCGCCCATGAAGGACGCTGCTTTGTGGTCAGCGCCTGTCAGGTCCAGGCCTCACCGCAAGCCTTGGGTGTGGAAATCGCCAACTGGCCGGCGGAGCGCCCGTTGATTGCCGGCGGCAGCGTGATTGTCGGGCCCATGGGCGACATTCTCGCCGGGCCGCTGCGTGGCGAGGCGGGTTTGCTCACCGCTGAAATCAACACCGACGACCTGATCCGCGCCCGTTACGACTACGACGTGGTCGGGCACTACGCGCGCCCGGACGTGTTTGAGTTGACGGTGGATGAGCGGGCCAAACCGGGCGTGCGTTTTATCTGAGGCGCAGCCACTCTTCGCGGGTGATCTCCCAGACTTCCTTCGGGAATCGCCCGCTGACAAAATCACCCTCTTCGGTGTGTATCAAACGCATGCCGGTACGTTCCGAGAGTTTGCGCGAGCCGATATTCGGCGCCGCTTTCGGCACGCGCAGCAACGACCGGCCGAGTGTTTCGAACCAGTACTCGGTCACCGCCGCACTGGCTTCACCCATCAACCCCTGGCCTTGCCATTGCGGGGCCAGCCAGAAGCCTCGGTTGTTGTCCTGTTCATTCATCAGGCTGACATTGCCGATCAGTTGATCGGGGGCCGACTTCAAGCGGATTGACCAGTGCCATTCCTCGCCACGGGCCATCGCCGGCAGGGCAATATCACGCAGATAAGTCAACGCGCCGTCGGCGGGATAAGGCCACGGCACCAAGACGTTCAGATAACGCACCACGTCCCAGTGAGGGAACTGTTGCTGAATGGCCTCGGCATCAGCCAGTTCCAGCGGGCGCAAAATCAGTCGTTCGGTGTAGAGCGTTGGAGCGGCGTGCATCGTGGGTGACCTCCTTGTAGGGACGGGCGCTGCGCATCATGCGCAGCGTCGATTGTCCGTCTAGTCTCTAGGCGTTAACACCCCTGTCAACGGATGGACTGTCCATGAGTTTGTTACTCGGCCCGATTCTGCAGTTTCGTGGCATCAACAGTAATGTCTATAACGTGTCGGCTCTAGTGGTTTTACCCTTGGGCGCGACATCACCCAGCGTAAAAGTACCCGGTGGTGTCACTGCCGGCAAACCGTTGGCCACCGCCGATATCCCGTTGCTCAATCCTCAGTACCGCGTCTGGCGCATCGATTTAAAAGCGCTGCAAGACCAGGCTGTCGCCACTACTTACACGATCAAGATAGAGGGCGCGGCGGCCAACTTCGTGGTTCCGGCCGAGGGCCAGTCGCCGCGCATGGCCTATGTGTCGTGCAATGGCTTTTCGGACCCCAAGGACATGGAGAAGGTGGACCGGAACAACGAGCGCTGGGAACACATGTGGGGCGCTCATCAAAGCAAGCCCTATCACCTGTTGTTGATGGGGGGCGATCAGGTTTACAGCGACGATATGCGCAGCAATGTGTCGTCGATGAAAACATGGTTTGCCAAACCCTTTGCCGAGCGTCGAAAGGCGGTCTACAGCAAGGTGATCGAAGCCGATCTGGACAAGTTCTTCGCCAGACTCTACCTGGAGCGCTGGAAGCAGTCTGAGGTCGCGAAGCTGCTCAGCGCCGTTCCGACGGTGATGATGTGGGATGACCATGACATCATCGATGGCTGGGGTTCCTACGACGAGATTCTGCATTCAAGCCCGGTGTTCCAGGGGCTGTTTGCCACGGCCAAGCGCTATTTCAGGATTTTCCAGCAGCAACTGATCCAGACTCATCCGCACCTCAAACCGTCCGCCGATACTCATCCCTGTGCGATTCCCGACACCGCTGATGGCTTTCACCTGGGGTTTACCGGCCTGGGTGAATTGGCATTGCTGGTTCCCGACTTGCGCAGTGAGCGTGCACCGGATTTGACGACTCCGCCGGCTCGGCCGACCCGGATCATTTCGCCCGTCAGTTGGGATGCGATTTATGCCTGGCTGAGCAAGGTCAAGGGGCATAAGCACTTGCTGCTAATGTCGAGTATTCCCGTGGGTTACCTTGATTTGCAGGCGGCCGAAAAGGCACTGGACCTGATCTCGGGGCAACAGGAGCTCGAGGACGATTTGCGCGACCATTGGCGAAGCCTGCCCCATCGAGACGAACGCAAGCGGCTGATCATGCGGTTACTGGATTTCGCCCATGCTGAGTCATGCAAGGTCACGCTGGTGTCCGGTGATGTTCATGTGGCCGGCGCCTGCGTGATCGAATCGACGTTGTCCCGGCATCGCAACGATGGTTCAGGATTGATTTACCAATTGATTTCGACCGGGGTCGTGCATCCTGCACCGCCAGTGCTGGCAGTGCAGTTTCTGGAGTCCATTGGCAAGCAACAGGAACAGATCGACTACGGCATCACCGGAACCATGTTGCCCATCGGTGCACGAGGGCGTTACCTGATCGCCGCAAGAAACTGGCTGGCGATAGAGCCGGATGAAGACAGCACCGGCAAAAGTCGGCTGTGGGCCAACTGGCACGTAGAAGGCCTCAAACATTGTGTGACCCAGGTGATCGATCCGGTTAAGCCACGGGCCGAGCCTTGAGCGTTACCACGTGCCGGTAGTCGCCTCCGGTAGGCTGAGTTTGCCGCGATCAACGAAACGCATCGTGCCGAACACGCCACCGGCCAATTTGCCCCGAAGCACGTACGGCAGATTGTTCAGTGTCTGCGTCTGACCCAGCCCGAAAGTCTGACGCAGCACCGAGAAGGCTGAAACACTCACCGGCACCACAATCACCGCTTCGGAAAAGCGCGGGATCGAGCCCGTTTGGTCGCTGACACCGGAGGCGAGTGATTGCCCGTTCACCTCCAGATCCAGGGCCACGCCGTTGTAGTCGATCGCCGTTTCATTGGGGTTTTGCACGCGCAGCTTTACCGCAAAACGCACTTCCAGTTCCTGGCTTGGCAGCGGCTCGATACCGACCACGTTGATGTTCAGCGGATCGCGATGAGGGAACAGGGCGCAGGCGCTCAGCGAGAGCAACAGGAGGGACAGAGGCAGGTATAGAGAAAGTGCGAACAATCTGCGCATGGACAGGTTCTCGTAAAGAAAAAGGCCGAGCCGCTCGTGGCTCGGCTCTTGAGCCTTACGCGCGGTTCAACTGTGCGACAGCCGCAGGTGAAGCGGGTTCACCCTTGGCCGCAACATCCGGGTTCTGCATCACCTGAAGCACCGAGGCTTCCGGGTCGAACTCGTCTTCTTCCAGCTCGATGAATTCTTCGGGCAGGAAGATATTCAGCACGATAGCGCACAACGCACCGACGGTGATCGGTGATTCGAAGATGTTGTGCAGCGCCTTCGGCAACTCGCGCAACACTTCAGGCACTGCCGCGACGCCCAAGCCCATGCCGAGGGAAATCGCCACGATCAGCATGTTGCGCCGATGCAGGCCAGCCTCGGCGAGAATCTTGATCCCGGCCACTGCCACGGTGCCGAACATCACCAGTTCAGCGCCGCCAAGCACCGGTTTTGGCATCAATTGCAGTACCGCGCCGATCATCGGGAACAACCCCAATACCACCAACAGGCCGGCAATGAAAAACGCCACATAGCGGCTGGCCACGCCCGTGAGCTGAATCACGCCGTTGTTCTGCGCGAAGGTCACCATCGGCATGCTGTTGAACACCGCAGCCATCGCCGAATTGAGACCGTCGGCCAGCAACCCGGATTTGATCCGGCGAATATAGACCGGGCCTTTGACTGGCTGCCGGGAAATCATCGAATTGGCGGTCAAGTCACCGGCAGCCTCCAAGGGCGACACCAGGAAAATCACCGCCACCGGCACAAACGCCACCCAGTCGAATGAGAAACCGTACTTGAACGGTACGGGCACACTCATCAGCGGCACGGTGGGCAGGCTGGTGAAATCGACCTGGCCCATGAACCAGGCGACCGCATAACCGAGGGCCAGGCCGATGACGATCGCGCCCAGGCGCAGGAACGGCACATCCACCCGGTTCAACACCACGATGGTCCCCAGCACCAGTGCCGCCAGCGCCAGATGGCTGGCCGCGCCGAGATCCGCCGCACCGAAACCGCCGGCAATGTCGGTCATGGCGACCTTGATCAGCGACAGGCCCATGAGGGTAATGATGGTGCCGGTCACCACCGGGGTGATCAGCATCCGCAGCTTGCCGATGAACTGGCTCAGTACCACTTCGATGAACGCGGCGAAAAAGCACACGCCGAAAATCGTCGAGAGGATTTCATCGGTGCCGCCGCCCCGCGCCTTGACCATGAAACCGGCGCTGAGAATGACGCTGATAAACGAGAAGCTGGTGCCTTGCAGGCACAACAGGCCGGAACCGACCGGGCCGAACCGCCGCGCCTGGACAAACGTGCCCAGCCCCGAAACGAACAGCGCCATGCTGATCAGATAAGGCACTTCACTTTGCAGGCCAAGGGCGCTGCCCATGATCAGCGTCGGCGTGATAATGCCAACGAAACTCGCCAGTACATGTTGCAGGGCGGCGAAGACCGTGGCGGTCAGGTGAGGGCGATCGTCGAGGCCGTAAATCAGATCGTTGTTGCGTGGGGCAAGGGCTTTTTCAGAGACGGTCATGGTGGTTTGCGTGCCGAAAGGCGGGGCCGGGTCAGAAAATGGAGGCGCAGGATGCCAGCCGCGGGCAGTGAGGGCAACGTACAACGTGATCGCTTGCCACACTGCCCGTCAGTCAAGCGCAATCCATGTGGGAGCGGGCTTGCTCGCGAAGAGGCCGTGTCAGTCGACATTAATGTTGCCGGGTATACCGCCTTCGCGAGCAAGCCCGCTTGTATGGTAGGACTTGAAGGGAGGAGGAGGGACAAAGCCCGATTCTGACTGTTGACGCAGTACAGATCCGTGGGAGATTTCGCCCCTCCTCCTTTCACCCAAGCGCCGATAAAGAATGCATCTGGCTAGGACCGACGATAGGAACAAGCCTGCGCCTCTGGGTGAGCCCTTCAAGTGCTCAAAACATATCCCGGAGGAAATCCAATGGCAATGCCGGTTTCTGTCACAAAGCCAATCGTAGGCGTGGATGTCGCCAAGAACGAACTGGTGATCTATCACGCCGAACTTGACCTGCTTGAAGAGATTCCCAACAACAAGGCTGCCATCAAGCAGTGGTTGAAAGCCTTGTCGGGGACAGTCGCGGTAGCCATTGAGTCGACCAATATCTATCACCTGGAGTTCGCCGATCTGGCCTATGAGGCTGGCTGCGTGATTTACATGGTGGGTGGCTATGAACTCAGCCATTACCGAAAAGGGGTGAATATCCGCGCCAAAACCGATGCGTTGGATGCCAGACTGCTCGCCCGCTATCTGAAGAACGAAGGTGATGATCTTCATCCTTGGACCCCGCCATCACCGCTGTACCGCCAGCTCTTGAGCCTTTTTCGTCGTCGCGCAGCCTTGGTTCAGGCGCGGGTCGGCCTGGTGCAAAGTTGGGCGAATGAACCGCTGCTGAAATCTGCTTTCGCCGCGCAAGTGAAAGCCATGCAGCAGCTTGAAACGCTGGTCGAAAAGACGATTAATGATCATCTGAAAGAAGCCGGTTTGCTCGGTCAGTTGAAGCGTTGCCTGAAAGTTGAAGGCATTGGATTTCTGACCGGAGCCCGCTTGCTCACGGCGTTTCAGCGGGGCGACTTCAGAAACGCAGATGCCTTTATTGCCTTTCTGGGAATGGATTTGCGGGTGGCGAAGTCAGGGCAAAAAGACGGGCGCCGGAGCTTGACCAAGCGAGGTGACCCGGAAGCTCGCCGGCTTCTGCACAATGCAGCTATGTCGGCCAGCCGTACGCCAGCCTGGAAAGGCTTTTATGAAGAGCAAAGAGCTCGAGGTTTCAGCACCACTCAGGCGCTGGTGATACTGGCTCGCAAGCTTGCTCGGATCGTATTCGCTCTACTGAAAGGACAGAGCGAATATCAACCCAAAGCTGGTTGAGGGCTTCCCTTCAACCATAGAATCTCCCACAGGTTCCGCTTCTGACTGACGGGCAATGTGGCAAGCCCCCTGCTATTCAAGCAAACGCCGCGAGCAAATCCTCTTCAAAGGCTTTTTGCGCATCCCCCGGCACCTGAGCGCGATGGCGGGCCAGATGGAACGCCACCTCAAAACTCATATCGCCCTGGCGCACGGCGCGCAGCAACCCTTTGTCTTCCCAGCTGCGGGCGAAGTGATCGGGCAAGTAGCCCACATGCTTGCCGGAAAGAATGAAGGCGAGGGTGCCTTCGACCTGCTCGGAACGCGCCGAACACATCTTCCCCTGAAACGGCTCGTCGCTGCGCAAGAAGCGGTAGGGGTGATCGACCCGGTCGCAGGCCTGAAGCGCTTGATCGTCAGGCGCCTCATCGGTGAACAGCGGATGCCCCGGGGCGCAATACAGGTGCTGGGTTTCAGTGAACAGTTCGCGGTAGTCAAAAGCACTCTGCGCCTGTGAGAAATAGCCGATCGCCAGATCCAGCCGTTGTTGCAGCAACAGCCGCTCCATTTCGCCGGGCATGGCGCTGATCAACTCGATACGCACCGATTCATCCCGTTCGCGAAAGCGCCGGATCGCCTCGGCAACCCGTTGCAGCACCGACTGATCAAGTGCTTCGGACAAGCCCAGGCGCACTTCGCCGATCAAGCGTCCGGCCACGCCGTTGGATTGATGACGGAACGCTTCGATGGATTCGAACAAGGCGCGAATGGCAAGAAGCAACTGCTCGCCTTTGGGGGTGATTTTGAACCCAACCTTGCCGCGACTGCACAGGCGATAGCCGAGTCGGGTTTCGAGCCTGGCCATCTGCTGGCTGATGCTCGATTGGCTCAACCCCAATTCACCCTGAGCCGCACTGAAACCACCACATTCCACCACGCTGACAAACAGGCGCAGCAAGTGCAGGTCGAGGTCATGAAGTTGACCGAGCATCAAACATTACTCCGCAATAAAGTCAGGATAACTAACTTGGTATTTTTCCAATGTAACCGACGACGCATCCTGCAACCACTTCCTCCGGTCAGTGTTTGTCATGGCTCACTTTCGTAGCCGCCAATCAGCCAACAATAAGGAACACACCATGGACGTCCCTGCCCAAAACGATCAGGCCATGACCCGCGACAGTCTTTACGGGACTGCCGCCGAAAGCACCTACGCCGGTATCACCAGTTTCATGCGTCGTCGCTACATCCGCGACTTGAGCGGTGTCGACGTGGTGGTCAGCGGCGTGCCGTTCGATACGGCTACCAGCCACCGTCCCGGCGCGCGTTTCGGACCGCGCGGCATTCGGACGGCGTCCACCGGGATTGCCTGGGAACGTCATTGGCCGTGGACGTTCGACCCGTTCGATCACTTGGCGGTGATTGACTACGGCGATTGCGCCTTCGATTACGGCACGCCGCAGTCGGTGCCGGACAGCATCGAAGCCCATGCCGAGCACATCCTGAGCGGTGGTTGCGCGATGCTGACGTTTGGCGGCGATCACTTCATCAGTTATCCGCTGCTCAAGGCCCATGCCCGCCAGCATGGCCCGTTGTCATTGATTCACTTCGATGCCCACAGCGACACCTGGCCGGACGAAGAGGGCAAGCGTGTCGACCACGGCACGATGTTCTGGCATGCGGCCGAAGAAGGGTTGGTGGATCCGTCGCGTTCGGTACAGATCGGGTTGCGCACCACCAATGACGATCATCAGGGCTTTCAAGTGCTGGATGCGCGGCAGGTGCATCGACAAGGGTGTGAAGCGATCGTCGCGGCGATTCGTGCGCGGGTCGGTGATCACCCGGTGTATCTGACCTTCGACATCGATTGCCTCGACCCGGCCTTCGCACCGGGCACCGGAACGCCGGTGTGCGGCGGCTTGAGCACGGTGCAGGCGCTTGAGATTCTCGGCGGTTTGCGCGGGATCAACCTGGTGGGGATGGACGTGGTGGAAGTGGCGCCGGCCTACGACAGCGCGGACATTACCTCACTGGCAGCGGCGACATTGGCGATGGAGATGCTGTGTTTGTATGCGGCCAGGCATAAGGTCGATCGGTAACACACAAACCAATGTGGGAGCGGGCTTGCTCGCGAAAGCGGAGTATCAGCCAACAGAAATGTTGAATGTTAAGCCGCTTTCGCGAGCAAGCCCGCTCCCACATTTGATCTATGTCCGGCCATTGGAGCGAGGTGTTATCGCTCCTGCCAGTTTCTGACAACAGCCTCTGCTAAGCTCCGGCGACTTTTCAGGAAAGAGCCTGCCGACCGTGTCGCGAACCAGCCGTTTACTGACTTTGTTACAAGTGCTGCGGGGCAAAAGTCGTCCGGTGACTGCCGCGACATTGGCCAGCGAACTGGAGATTTCCGAGCGCACGTTGTACCGCGACATCGCTGAACTCACCGCCCTCGGCGCGCCGATCTTTGGCGAGGCGGGGATCGGCTATGTGTTGCGCAGCGGTCTGTTTCTGCCGCCCTTGATGCTCAATGCCGATGAAACCGAAGCCATCGTGCTCGGATTGCGCTACGTAGATCAGCGTGGCGATGAGGTCTTGAGCAAAGCAGCGGCCGATGCCTTGGCAAAAATCGCCGCGGTACTCGACCCCGCCGCCCAGGAGGCCTTGCGCAATCCCACAGTACTGCCGGGCCCTCCGGGTTATGGCTATCCGCAAAATGCCGTGCCCTTGAATGTATTTCGCCAAGCCATCCGCGATCAGGCCAAGCTGCACATCGATTACGCGGACGCCAATCAGGTGCCGAGTCAGCGGCTGATCTGGCCACTGGCCCTGGGTTTTCTCAACGAGGTGCGGATCATCGTTGCCTGGTGTGAATTGCGCAGTGCCTATCGCACCTTTCGCACCGACCGGATCTCGGCTGCCAGTGAGCAGGGCGAACGTTATCCGGGGCGGCGCAGCGACCTGTTGCGCACCTGGCGCAAGCAGATGCAACTCGACGAAGCAGGGCGTTTCACTCCTGACAAGAACTGACACAGGCATGTTTTAGCATGGCTCCAGAATCAACTCACAAGGAGCCGTAAACATGTCCAATCCAGCCTCTTCACTGGCCCCCGCCATCGCCGCCTACATTGCTGCCGCCAATGCTCGCGATACGTCGAGGGTTGCCAGTTTTTTCGCTGAGGATGCCAACGTGTTCGATGAAGGGCAGCATCAAGTCGGCACGCAAGCCATCGCCCAATGGATGCAAGACACCGCACAACGTTATCAGCCCCGGGTCGAGGTGCTCGACGTTCAGCTGCGCACCGGCAAAGTGCTGGTGCACAACCTGATTTCCGGCACGTTTCCCGGCAGCCCGCTGGAACTGCGCTACATGTTCCGCCTCAATGAGCAGGGCAAGATTGCCAGGCTGGATATCTCGCTGTAACCCGGTGCTGTGTCGCTGCGCGGAACCTGTGGGAGCGGGCTTGCTCGCGAAGGCATCGGGTCAGCCAACATCAATGTTGAATGACACACCGCTTTCGCGAGCAAGCCCGCTCCCACAGGGGTTGAGCTTCGCCAGCTGCTATATACTGCCGCGCATGAATGTCGACTCTCCCTTAAGCGCTTGGCAACACGCCATCGAACACAAGGGCTTCGTCCAGGACGAAGCTCAGGAGCACGCCGTGTGGGCGCTGCAAAAATGCCACGAAGCCTTGCATGAAGACCGCATACCGGTCACCGGCGTGTACCTCTGGGGCCCGGTTGGGCGGGGCAAGACCTGGTTGATGGATCAGTTCTACCAAAACCTGTGCGTTCCCGCCCGGCGTCAGCACTTTCATCATTTCATGGGCTGGGTGCATCAGCGCTCCTTTCAATTGACTGGCACCGCCGACCCGTTGAAAGCCTTGGCCCGCGAACTGAGCCAGGAAGTGCGCGTGCTGTGTTTCGATGAACTGTTCGTCAACGACATCGGTGACGCGATCATTCTCGGGCGTTTGTTTCAGGTGATGTTCGAGCAGGGCGTGGTGGTGGTCTGCACCTCCAATCAGCCGCCGGATCAGCTGTACGCGGATGGCTTCAACCGTGACCGGTTCGTGCCGGCCATTATCGCAATCAAGCAACACATGCAGGTGATTGCAGTGGATGGCGGGGAAGATCATCGCCTGCACCCTGGCGCCGGTCTGCAGCGTTATTGGGTGAACGTACCGGGTCAACCCGGCGCCTTGAGCGAAGTGTTTAAAGCCTTGACCGTCGGCCGGTCGCTGTCCAGCGATCCGGTCAAGATCGGCTACCGTTCGGTCAATGTGATGCAGGCCAGTCAAACCGTGCTCTGGTGCCGTTACGCCGAGCTCTGCGAGCAGCCGTTTGCCGCCATGGACTTCATGGCCCTGTGCGACAAATTCAGCGCTATTCTGTTGAGCGACGTGCCCAACCTCAGCGCGCAAAAACGCGAAGGGCGCATCGCCCGCGGCACTGAAGACGGTGTCGAGCGGGTAGTGGCGGGCGATCGCGAGTTGCCGCAGTTGTCGGTGCATGACGACGGCGTGCGCCGGTTCATCGCCCTGGTGGACGAATGCTACGACCGCAAAGTGCCGCTGTACCTCGAAGCGCAGGTGCCGATGGAAGCGTTGTACACCGAGGGCTATCTGGAGTTTCCGTTTCGTCGCACCCTTAGTCGTCTGCAGGAAATGCAGCTACAACGTTTCGCCGAGGCTTGATATCCGGGAGGAGCGAACATGAATCAGCCCTTGTCCCACCATTTGCTGACCATGGCCTATCAGAACGCCTGGGCCAATCACCGACTGGCCAAGGCCTGGCTTCAGCTAAGCCCGGCCGAACTGGCGGCGCCGCGAGTCAGTTTCTTTCCCAGCCTCAGCGCGACCCTCAATCACATCCTGACCTGCGACTGGTTTTATGTGGATGCCCTGGAGCGGGAGTTGCGCGGTGACGAACCGCATCCCGATTGCTACGTGTTTTTCAACGAAGACGAGCCATTCACCCACGGCGTCGATCTCAAACGCGAGCAAGCCGTGGTGGACCGTCGACTGATCGCCTACTGCGAGCAACTGCGCGACGCAGACCTCGGACGGCTCGTGACCATCGCGCGCGACACCCCGCAACATGACAGCCGTTTGCGCATGCTGTCCCATTTGTTCGAGCATCAGATTCATCATCGCGGGCAGGTCCACGCGATGCTCAGTGGCACCTCGGTCAAGCCGCCGCAACTGGACGAGTTTTTCTGTGCTGGTGAGTCGGCGTTGAGGGCTGAGGACTTTGCGGAGTTGGGATGGACCGAGTCATTGATCTGGGGTGTTTGAGGGAGAACGATCACAACAGGATCCGGTTGTCGGCACCCCGGCACTCGCGATAAGGTCACTGGACCTTTCAGTGCGCAAGAGGCGAACTGGGGCAACTTGTGTGATTGAGGGTGGAAATGGAATCCGCAGAAATTCTTGTGCTTCAGGCCAGCTACACCAACCCGGTGCATGCCGAGGCGATTTGTCTTGTATTGAACCACTACGCCGAAGACCCGATGGGCGGCGGTCACCCGTTACCTGCCGATAGGTTGCAACAACTGCCGGGGGAACTGGCCAAACGTCCCCATGCGTTCAGCGTACTGGCGTTTGTTGGCGGCGAGCCGGCAGGGCTGGTCAACTGCTTTGAAGGTTTTTCGACCTTCGCTTGCCGGCCGCTAGTCAACGTGCACGACGTGGCAGTGGTGTCGAAGTTTCGCGGGTTGGGGCTTAGTCAGAAGATGCTGCACAAAGTCGAAGACATCGCGCGCCAGCGCGGCTGCTGCAAAATCACCCTGGAAGTACTGGAAGGCAATGCGGTGGCTCAGGGGGCCTACGGCAAATTCGGTTTTTCGCCAGGCATGTTCGACCCGGCGCACGGGCGGATGCTGTTCTGGATCAAGGCACTTTAATTCGCAATCCACAATCTTGTGGGAGCGGGCTTGTGTCGCGAGGGGGCTTGCCCCCGTTCGGCTGCGAAGCAGTCGTAAATCCTTTACATGCGGTTTAACTTTGAAATGCCGGGGGGCGCTTCGCACCCCAACGGGGGCAAGCCCCCTCGCCACAGTACTCCTCGCCACACAAGCCCGCTCCACAGGATCCGCGCCAAAACTACTGCTGAACAACTGCCGGCGTGATAGGCGCTCCTTTGGGTTTCATCAAGCTGAAGTCGATCAACGGCCGCTGCTGACGCTCATAAGGGTTGCCGATCATCAATGGCCGAGGCTTGAAGCTGTCGCTGACCAGGCTTTTACTGCGGTCCAGCTCATCGAAACTCAGGCCTGCCAGGTCCGCCCAGGTGTGAATCAGCTGAGAACTGCTATACGGCCGGCTCAGATCGCCGGCAAAACTCCAGTCATGGGTTTCGCGCCATTTCGGCGAAGCCCAGGCCATGAACGGAATGGTGTACATCGGCGCTGTCGGTTTGCTCTCGTTGCGGCCCAGGGTTTTATGGCCAGCGGAGTCGAAGACGTCTTCACCATGGTCGGAGAGGTACAGCAGGAAGCCGTTCGGATCAGACTTGGCGTAGTCCTTGATCAGGCTCGACACCACGAAGTCGTTGTACAGCACCGCGTTGTCATAGCTGTTGTACGTTGGCACCTGATCGTCACGCACACCTTCCGGAACACCTTTGCGGTCGGTAAATTTGTTGAAGGTGGGCGGGTAACGGTACTGATAGCTCATGTGCGTGCCGAGCAAATGCACAACGATCAGTTTGCGTGGCGCCGCGTCAGCCAAAGCCTTGTTGAATGGCTCGATCACGTCGCCATCATATTGGGCGGCGTTCTGGTTGCGATTGTTGTTCAGGTACACCTGCTCGTCGGCCTGCTCGGAGAAGGTCGTGAGCATGGTGTTGCGCTTGGTCATGGTCTGCTGGTTGGTGATCCAGAAGGTCTTGTAACCCGCCTGTTTCATCATGCTGACCACTGACGGTGTCGACAGGTAGAGGTCGGGGTTTTCTTCGTCGGCGAATGTCAGTACCTGCTGCAACGCTTCGATGGTGTAGGGGCGCGGGGTAATGACGTTATCGAAAACCGCCAGTTGGTCCTTGAGCTTGTCCAGTTCCGGGGTGGTTTCCCGAGGGTAGCCGTACAGGCTCATGCGCTGACGGTTGGTGGACTCGCCGATCACCAGCACCAAAGTCGCTGGCTGATTGGCCATCGAATCGGAGAGGTTCTTGAGCGGTGCAATCTTGCTGGCGCTGTGAAGCATGTCTTGCATGCCGGCCAGGGTATCGAGGTAACGGTGATAGGCCACGGCCATCTGCCACGGCACCGCGGGCTCGATGCGGGTTTCGAATTTCTCGAAGCCGCCCGCCAGGCTGCCGGTGCGCACGGTCTGCTTGATCATCGGGTAACCGATCACCGCCACCAGAATGGCTGTCGCTGCAATCAGCGCCTGGCCGCGTGGCAGGTACACCGGACGCAAGCGGGTCCAAAGGAAATACGCAAACGCGGTATGGGCGAGGAACGCCGCCACCATCCACCAGGCAAAATACTGGGTCATGTACTCGCCGGCTTCAGACACGTTCGATTCGAACATGATGAAGATGACGCTCTGGGAAAATTCCTGCTGATAGATGAAGAAATAACCGAGGCTGGCCATCGAGCAGGCCCACAGCACCACGCCGATCAGCGCGGCCATCACACGTGTTTGCTTGGGAAACAGCAGCATCGGCGCCAGCCAGATGGCGCTCATCACAAAGGCCTGACGGAACCCGGTAAAACCGGAAGTGCCTGTCAGTTGAATCAGCAGTTGGGTGATGCCGGAAAAATACCAGAAGAACAGAAATAACCAGAGAAATCCTGCCCAATCAAAACCTTTCGCAGACGTTTTGCTGCGTTTAAACAAAGCCATTCAGAACTCCAGCCTGATAATTACTTCGGCCGTCGGCACTTTCCTTGTCGCAGACGAACAAGCGCCGCGCGGATACCGAGCGGCCACAATGAGCCGGAGTATCGACAAGAAGGTGTGAAAACTTTGTGAGTTGCCGGAGCAGGCAGGGTGCAGCGAGTCGGAAACAGCGGTGGCTGCTTCCGAGTCAAACGAGGGGTCAGGCGTGGGGAACACGTTGGGTAACAGGCCAGGGCTGAACCTGATTGCCTTGGGTCAGCAGGCGCAATTGCGCGACTTCCTGCTTCAACTGGTCACGCTCGTCTTTCAACTGGCGCAGTTCATCGCGACGGATTGTGACGTAAAGGGTTTGTGCTGGCAGTGCTGTGTGTATGGTGCCCATTGCTCACCTCGCAAATGGCTGTCTCAACTGTAAGTACGCTCCCTGAAATCAGGTGCTTACTTACTATCGGCGCCAATATTGATTTCTTTTGCCCTCGAAGGGAACTTTTTTATTTTTCATGGTCGTTGTGTCTTCGGGACGATTCCCGACGTTATCAGTCTGGATCGGGCACAATGCCCGGAAACTATGTGCCAGCGCTCTGGACTAACCCTCATTAGTCGCGTTGGGCTATAACCTTTGACACACTTTATTTGTAGTAGGGAGCATCAGTACATGCAACTCGGGATTATTGGACTGGGCCGCATGGGCGGCAATATTGCGCGGCGCCTGATGCTCAACGGACATACCACCGTTGTTTACGACCGCAATACCGCCTTTGTCGACACCCTGGCTGAAGAAGGCGCCACTGGTGTTGCCGACTTGCCAGCCCTGGTCGCTGGCCTGGCCAAACCACGCGCGGTGTGGGTCATGCTGCCCGCCGGCGCACCGACCGAAGACACCATCGACACCCTGAGCACCTTGCTTGACGCTGGCGATACCATCATCGACGGCGGCAACACCTTCTATAAAGACGACATCCGCCGGGCCAAAACCTTGTCGGAAAAAGGCCTGCACTACATCGACGTTGGAACCTCCGGCGGCGTCTGGGGCCTGGAACGTGGCTACTGCATGATGATCGGCGGCGATACCGAGACCGTTAAGCGTCTCGACCCGCTGTTCGAAAGCCTGGCCCCGGGCATGGGCGACATCCCGCGCACCAAGGATCGCAAGTCCGATGACGATCGCGCCGAGCGCGGTTACATCCACGCAGGCCCCGCTGGTGCCGGGCATTTCGTGAAGATGATTCACAACGGCATCGAATACGGAATGATGCAGGCCTTCGCCGAAGGCTTCGACATCCTCAAGACCAAGGCCAGCACCAACCTGCCGGAAGACCAGCGTTTCGACCTGAATGTCGCTGACATCGCCGAAGTCTGGCGTCGTGGCAGCGTGGTATCGTCCTGGCTGCTCGACCTGACCGCCGATGCGCTGGCCAGCGATCCGAAACTCGACGGCTACACAGGTGAAGTGGCTGACAGCGGTGAAGGTCGCTGGACCATCGAAGCCGCCATGGAGCAATCGGTGCCTGTACCGGTGCTGTCAAACTCGCTGTTCTCCCGCTACCGTTCACGCGGGCAAGGCACCTTTGGCGATAAAATTCTCTCGGCCCAGCGCTTCGGCTTCGGCGGCCATGTGGAGACTTCGAAAAAATGACTCATGTGATCCGCAGGAAATCCAAGGCAGAACCCGCACCGCCTACCACGCTGTTTCTGTTCGGTGCCCATGGTGATCTGGTCAAGCGCCTGCTGATGCCGGCGCTGTACAACCTGAGTCGCGACGGTTTGCTGGGGAATGGACTGCGGATCATCGGCGTTGATCACAACGCCATCAGCGACGAAGCCTTTGCCAAAAAACTCGAAGACTTCATTCGGGCGGAAGTGGCGGCCAAGGTCGGCAAGGGCGATCACGCCCTTGACCCGGCATTGTGGGCCAAACTGGCCAAGCACATCAGCTACGTCCAGGGCGACTTCCTTGACGAACGCACCTACGAAGCACTGGCGGCGAAAATCATCGCCAGCGGTACCGGCAATGCGATTTTCTACCTCGCCACCGCGCCGCGCTTTTTCAGCGAAGTGGTGCGGCGTCTCGGCGCTGCCGGATTGCTGCAGGAAACCCCTGAAGCGTTCAGAAGGGTGGTGATCGAAAAACCTTTCGGCTCCGACTTGCACACCGCCGAAGCCTTGAATGCGTGCTTGCTCAAAGTGATGACGGAAAAGCAGATCTACCGGATCGATCACTATCTGGGCAAGGAAACCGTGCAAAACATTCTGGTCAGCCGGTTTTCCAACAGCCTGTTCGAAGCCTTCTGGAACAACCATTACATCGACCACGTGCAAATCACCGCCGCCGAAACCGTCGGCGTGGAAACCCGTGGCAGTTTTTATGAGGTCACCGGCGCCCTGCGGGACATGGTGCCCAATCACCTGTTCCAATTATTGGCGATGGTGGCCATGGAACCACCGGCCGCTTTTGGCGCCGATGCAGTACGCGGCGAAAAAGCCAAAGTCGTCGGCGCGATCCGCCCCTGGACGACCGAGGAAGCGCGAGCCAACTCGGTGCGCGGCCAATACACCGCCGGCGAGATTGGTGGCGAGCCGCTGCCCGGTTATCGCCAGGAAGCCAACGTGGCGCCCGACAGCACGACCGAAACCTATGTCGCGCTCAAAGTCATGATCGACAACTGGCGCTGGGTCGGCGTACCGTTCTACCTGCGCACCGGCAAGCGCATGAGCGCGCGCGATACCGAGATTGTCATTTGCTTCAAACCGGCTCCGTACGCGCAGTTCCGCGACACCGAGGTCGATGAGTTGCAGCCGACCTACCTGCGAATCCAGATTCAACCCAACGAAGGCATGTGGTTCGACCTGCTGGCCAAGCGGCCGGGACCGGCGTTGAACATGGCCAATATCGAGTTGGGTTTTGCCTACAAGGACTTCTTTGAAATGCAGCCATCGACCGGCTATGAAACCTTGATCTACGACTGCCTGACCGGCGATCAGACGCTGTTCCAGCGTGCCGACAACATCGAGAACGGCTGGCGCGCCGTGCAGCCATTCCTCGACGCTTGGGAGCAGGATGCAACAGTGCAGAGCTATGCGGCTGGCGAAGATGGGCCACAGACCGCTGACGAGCTGCTGACCCGCGACGGCCGCGTTTGGCACAGCGTCGGTGAGTGACGTAACGCAACAACCCATCCGTTTTCTGCTCAGTGACATGGACGGCACTTTACTGCTCCCTGATCACAGCCTCAGTCAGCGCACGATCGAAGCAGTCCGCGCGTTGCGCGAGGCCGGCGTGCTGTTCAGCCTGGCCACCGGGCGTCCGCCCAAAGCCATGTTGCAGCAGATCGAAGCCCTGGGTGTCGATCTGCCGACGGCGGCCTTCAATGGCGGCACAATCGTCAACCCGGACGGCAGTTTGCTGGTTGCGCATTATTTGCCGGCGACGTCAGCGTTGACGGCGCTGACGCTGTTTGCCGATCAGCCGGACATTGAGGTTTGGGTGTTCAGTGGCGGCGACTGGCTGTTGAAGGATCCGTACGGCCCGATGGTTCCTCGAGAACAGCATGGCCTCGGCTATCCGCCGGTGGTGGTCGAGAGTTTTGAGCCTTACCTGGCGCGTATCGACAAAATCGTCGCCGCCAGCAATAACGCCGAACTGTTGATCGAACTGGAAGCGCAGTTGCTGCCCAAGGTCGAAGGGCAGGCGCAGGTCTCGCGCTCACAACCGATCTATCTGGACGTGACGGCGATGCTGGCTAACAAGGGCGAGGCATTGGCGACACTGGCCGAGTTTCTCGGGGTGCCGTTGGAACAGACCGCCGCCCTCGGTGATGGCGGCAACGACCCGGCGATGTTTCACCGGGCCGGATTGTCGATCGCCATGGGGCAGGCGGAGGAGGCGGTGAAGCGTCAGGCCGACGTGGTAACCGGGGCCAATACCGAAGACGGTGCGGCCCAGGCGATCGAGAAGTACATCCTTCCTCGATAACGACACAAAACCAATGTGGGAGCGGGCTTGCTCGCGAAGAGGCCGTCACATTCAACATCGTTGTTGAATGACACTTCGCCTTCGCGAGCAAGCCCGCTCCCACATGTTGTTCAGCGTTACAGCCAGTAACTCACCGCATACCAGCCCAGCACGCCCATCACCACGGTGTAAGGCACCGCCATCCACACCATCCTCCCGTACGACAGACGAATCAGCGGGGCAATCGCCGAGGTCAGCAGGAACAGGAACGCCGCCTGACCATTGGGCGTTGCCACGCTCGGCAGGTTGGTGCCGGTATTGATCGCAATGGCCAGGGTTTCAAAGTGCTCGCGGCTCATGTGGCCGGAGATGAACGCCTGTTTCACTTCGGTGATGTAAATGGTCGCAACGAATACGTTGTCGCTGATGGCCGACAACAAGCCATTGGCAATAAACAGCATGCCCGGTTGTTGATCTGCCGGTAGTGCCAGCACCCACTGGATCAGCGGCGTGAACAGTTGCTGATCATGAATCACCGCCACCACTGCGAAAAACACCACCAGCAGCGCGGTGAACGGCATCGCATCCCTGAACGCGTTGCCAATACGGTGCTCATCGGTAATGCCGGTGAACGCAGTGATCAGCACGATCACCATCAAACCGATCAGGCCGACTTCAGCAATGTGAAACGCCAGCCCGGCAATCAGAATCAGTGCCGCCACTCCTTGAACCAGCAACGCAGCGCGCTGACGTGCAGTGCGTTCGGCGTTGTCTTCGGCGGCGTAGTTGGCCAGCACCGCACGCACGTTGTCCGGCAGCAGCGTGCCATAGCCGAACCAGCGCAGTTTCTCCAGCAGCACGCAAGTCACCAGGCCGGCTGCCAGCACTGGCAACGACACCGGGGCGATCTTCAGAAAGAACTCGGCGAAGTGCCACCCCATCTCATGGCCGATCAGCAGGTTCTGCGGCTCGCCAACCAGCGTGCACACGCCACCCAACGCGGTGCCGACAGCACCGTGCATCAGCAGGCTGCGCAGGAAGGCGCGGAACTGTTCGAGGTCGGCATGATGAAGGCTGGGTAAATGCCGGTCGTCGCTGAACTCGGCATCCTCGCGCGGATCGTGGCCTGAGGCGACGCGGTGATACACCGAATAAAACCCCACGGAGGCACTGATGATTACTGCCGTCACGGTCAGCGCATCGAGAAACGCTGACAGAAACGCGGACAGGAAACAGAACATCAATGCCAGCAGGGCCTTGGAGCGAACCCCCAACAGCAGGCGCGAAAACAGAAACAGCAGCAGGTCTTTCATGAAGTAGATGCCTGCCACCATGAACATCAGCAGCAGGATCACCGGAAAGTTGTGCACCAGCTCATCATAGAGTGCCTGGGGCGTGGTCATTTTCAGCAGCAGCGCTTCGACCAGTAGCAAGCCACCGGGCATCAGCGGGTAACACTTGAGCGCCATGGCCAGGGTGAAGATGAACTCCAGCACCAACAGCCAGCCGGCCGCCACCGGGCCGACCGTCCACAACACCAGGGCGTTGAGAATCAGAAAGCCGACAATGCTCGCCTTGTACCAACGAGGTGAGTGCCCGAGAAAGTTGTGCGCGAAGGCCTGGGCCATTGAACCGGACATCGGCTACTCCTTGTATTAAGAAGCGCGCAACTTGCCGTAAGAAGAACAGAAGATCAAGTGCAGGCAAATGGCGTTGGCCTAACACTGATAACGCGCGACGATCGCGCGGCAGTTTCCGTCCAGTGAATAGCCGCCTATGACAATGCAGCCGTCGGCCTGAATGGCCAATGAAGTAGCGGTATGCGAACCGCGACCCAGGCGTGTGCGACACCAGCCAATGCCCTTGGCAAAACTGCGATCCAGCTGCCCACTGGGTAAATATCGGGCAAAAATGAAATCGGCTTCGATCCCGCCGACCATCGATCCAACTGTCAGCACACGTCCATCCGGTTGAGTCTCGGCGGCGGTCCAGCGGCAACTGCTGCGGCCGACGCCTAAAAGCTTTGGCTTGCCACCGTTGCAATGAATATCGGGTCGGCCATTACTGTGAACTTTCAGAGACAGGCAGAGCATCGGGTCGCGACTGCTGCCAAAACAATGCAAGTCACCATTTTCATGCTGGACGATCTGGTTGATCTGAGCGCTGTGCTCCCGTGCCTTGAAGGTCATGAAACCATCCACGGCGAAGCTGTCATCCAGTCGGCCGTCCGGGTGATAGCGCGCCAGCAGACCTTCCTCGGGAAAATTGATTGATCCACTCACCAGGATTCGACCATCGCGTTGCACCATCAGACTGCTGAGCCAGGTGTTCATCAACAAGTGCCGAACCATGACGAAGCCGCGACCGTTGAAGCTGTCGTCCAGCGAGCCGTCGGCGTTGAGTCGTATCAGCATGCCGACGTGATCGGTCGGTTCGAAGTAATGATTGGTCAGCAGCAGGATTCGACCGTCGTCCTGCACACAGACATCACAGGCTTCGGCGCTCGGCACGCCGGGCGGTAACCAGGCGTCGCGAGCACCCCAGGAAAGATTACCCGGAAGGTGCACCACGCAACGTCCATTGTCGCCGAAGCCCTGGACCGGGCAGCCTTGCTGATCAAACATCGCCAGGGCGGGCAGCGTACGGTGAGCATTCTCGTAGTGCAGGCCGGCCACCAGAATGTGCCCGTTGGGCAATGCCCGTGCTTTGCCAGCCATGGCCTCGAAGCCGAGTGCGAACTGGCCGCTGATGCTGCCTTTTATGCCGAATGCCAGATCCGCCGAACCATCTGCAAGCAGGCGGGCCAGGCCAAAGCGTTGGCCGCCCGGCGTACCGACCTTTGCCGCCACCAACAACCGGCCAACGTGGTCAATCGCAACCCCATTGGTCATGCTGGAGAGACTGCCGGCGAAATACACTTGAGTCTTGCCGGTGCCAGCGAAATTCGTATCGAGCCGTTCGGCGCCATTCACGGTTGCAGGTAAGGCAAAAGCAGTCTGGGGTGACATGCATGCATCTCCTTGCCAGTCGTCCTTATCCGGGTGCCCGGAGGGTGACTACATGAGCAAAACATTCAATCCCTGAATGACTCGGCGCACAACTGTTTTCATGAGCCGGAAGAGGGGCATTTTGTGCCAGAACAGTGTCTTTTCGAACCACTGAAAAGCCTGCCAAGTAATCCGGCGGTTAGAAGTTGAAACAGGGGGAGGGTATTGCGCAGCTGACTGTAGAAAATCGTCAACTAAAAAGAAGGGGGCGCGGATTGCCAGGCGGGCAATCCGCGAAAACGCTTAGTGCGGCATGGACCACGATTGCAGTGTGTAACCTTCCTGGCTCAACTCGGCACGGGCTTCTTCCAGCAAGTGTTCGAGTTGCTCTGGATCGGAATAGGCACTGCTTGGAATTTGTTTACGGCCGATACGAGTACTAGTGCGATCGATGATAGTCAGGCTGAGCTCGCCATTACCGTCTTGTGGTGCCCAGGCCACGCATTGAAAGGGTTGGAATGCGCGGTCGGCAATCAAAAGTGCTTCGTTGATACGGAGCGGGGCGTTCATGGGATCTTCTCTCTGTATGCCCAATCAAGTGATCTGCCGTCGGTTGGGCTTACCGTTCGGCTGGTTACTTGTACTGATGCCCGCAACCGGGGTTTAGGTCACACACAATCAAAAGAAATTTCAACTTTCTTTGATTGATTCGATATTCAGGCCGTTTCTGAAAGCTGAATGAAAGGTTCAACTCGTTAGGCAACTAACCAAGTGATTTCTTATAACTAATAAGCAAACAGCCCTATAAGCAATCGATACAAGCCTGCGTCAAAATCTTGCTAGTGTTACAACGAAGCCCGCCAAATGACTGTTTTTAATAATATTTCCTAAAATTTGGCGTCAAGGAACAGTCATGATCGAAGCGCCTGCCTTACGACGTCTTTTAGTAGTGGATCCTTGCGACGACTGTCACCGTTTGTTGCCGGGTTTACGCGCCGTGGGTTGGGATGTTGACAGCTGTACCCTGGAAAACGCCACCGAACGAACCTGCGATGTCGGCCTGTTCCGATTGCAGCCCTTTCATCTGGAGCGCCCGGAAGCCGTCAAGGAATTGATCAGCCGTAGCGGTACCGAGTGGATTGCGGTGCTGAATCAAGAAGTCCTGCGATTGCAAAATGTCGGGGACTTCGTCTGCGAATGGTTTTTTGACTTCCATACCCTGCCGTTCGATGTCTCACGGGTTCAGGTCACCCTGGGCCGCGCGTTCGGCATGGCGCGCCTGCGCGGCCAGGGCACGGTTCATATCGATCAGCCTGAACACGAACTGCTCGGCGACAGCAAACCGATTCGCGAACTGCGCAAACTGCTGAGCAAACTGGCACCCACCGAATCCCCGGTGCTGATCCGCGGCGAAAGCGGGACCGGCAAGGAATTGGTCGCCCGCACCCTGCATCGACAATCCCAGCGTCACAGCAAACCGTTCGTGGCGATCAACTGCGGCGCGATTCCCGAACACTTGATCCAGTCCGAACTGTTTGGCCACGAGAAGGGGGCCTTTACCGGCGCTCATCAGCGCAAGGTCGGGCGGATCGAGGCGGCCAACGGCGGAACGCTGTTTCTCGATGAAATCGGTGATCTCCCCCTGGAACTGCAAGCCAATCTGCTGCGCTTCCTGCAGGAAAAACACATTGAGCGTGTAGGGGGGCACCAGCCTATTCCGGTGGATGTGCGGGTATTGGCGGCGACGCACGTCGACCTTGAAGCGGCCATTGAGAAGAAACTCTTTCGCGAAGATCTGTATTACCGTTTGAATGTCTTGCAAGTCATTACCGTGCCGTTGCGTGAACGCCATGGCGATCTCTCGATGCTGGCCAACCACTTTTCCCATTTCTACAGCCAGGAAACCGGGCGTCGTCCTCGCAGCTTCAGCGAGGACGCGCTGATCGCCATGGGCAAGCACGACTGGCCGGGCAATGTCCGTGAGTTAGCCAACCGGGTACGGCGCGGGCTGGTTCTGGCCGAAGGACGGCAGATCGAGGCGCGAGACCTGGGGTTGATCAGTCAACACATCACCGCTACGCCGATGGGCACCCTTGAAGACTACAAGACCCGCGCCGAGCGTCAGGCGCTGTGCGATGTGTTGAACCGGCACAGCGACAACCTGAGCGTCGCCGCCAGAGTCCTTGGCGTGTCGCGGCCGACTTTTTACCGATTGCTGCATAAGCACCAAATCCGCTAGGGCGCGGTGAAACGAAGAGGCCCGCTGCGACATTCATCGCAGCGGGCCTTTTCCATTGGGATGAAACGGTTAGAAGTAGTACGGGAATTTCAGGCTGAAGGAAAAGTCTGGCGAGTCGTCGGTCAGCCCGATGGCCAGGTTGGGAACGATCGTCAGGTTATCGGTTGCTGCCAGGGTCATGCCGATGTTGAAGTTGGCCGAGTTGTAATCGCTGTTGGAAATCGATTGCCAATCGCCACCGTCCGGCTTGATCTTGCTCTTGCGGGCGAATTGATCGGTGAACGAGAACGACATACTCATCTTCTCGTTCAAGGCGAATGCAATGCCGGCGCCGACCTGCCAGGAATCGCCCAGTTTCACGTCCCCGGGCACCTTGGAGTTGACCTGAGGGCTGATGTCGCTGAAAGAGTCTTCCATGTTGTAGGTGTAGGCCAGGCTGCCGAACAGCACGGCCGGGTCGAAGCTCTTGACTAGCGAAAGGCCCGGGGTGATCGACCAGACACCATTGCCGGTAGGCAAGTCCTCGGGTACCGAGAGGTTATCGTTGTTCGGGTCATTGACCAGCTTGATGCCGTAAGGGTCCTTACCGGTCGGCGCCTTGACGCGCAGTGTAAAGACCGCGTCGGGAAGATTGGCCGACTCATCCAGAAACTTGTAGGCAACGCCAAAGTTCACATCGCCGATGGTCGGGTCGCGGGTTACGGTTGCGTCCGACGTCACCGGGCCTGCGCCCCCGGCGCCACCGGAGGAATACGTTGATTCGCGATAAACCACGGGGACGTTAATGTCGAACTGCCAACGTTGTGCCACGTTGTAGCGGGCGGTCAGGTCCAGGGTCCAGTTATCCGCCTTGATACGGTCGAGGTTGATGTTGCCGAGGAAAATCGCGTCCAGTGCCAGGAAGCCATTGAGTACCAATGCACGGGTATCGTAGTGCGTATAGGTCAGGCCGGTTTCGACGCTGAACTTGCCGCCACCGAAGAAGCCGCTGGCTTCGTCATACAGGTTGGAAACGCTTTGCGCAGGCTCCGAATCCTCTTGGAGCGATTGGCCGTATGAACTGCCCGTGGTTCCCGGCGCACCGGCGGCCACCGTCTGGCCACTCCTGGGCGTTTCCGCGGGGGATTTGGTCAGGCGTTTGGGAGCAGGTGTCGCAGGTGCTTCTTCGACTTGGCGAACGCGTTGCTCGAGTACCATCAGCGCGTTCTGTTGTACTTCGTAACGCTGTTTCAACTCCATGAGTTCTTGTTTTAGTGCTTCGACCTGGGGGTCCGTTGCTGCGTGCAGCAGTGTTGTCGGGGCCAGGCTAGTCAAACAAACGATAGCTCTGAACGTCAACGATCGGTGCATGGGTTAGCCGTCCATTTCTGACTACATCGGATGAGACTGAGCGTAGATCAGAATCCTTGGGTGCGAAGACCTTTGAGCTGGTCCAGGTTGCCGTTCAGCGACCCGGTTGTCGCGTTGTCACGCAGCACGACATTGAAGGATGTGAGGTTGTTGACCTGGTTACCACCGCCGAGCAAAGTCGTGTTCTGCATCAGCCCACCCTGGGCCAGGCGTTGTACGGTACTGCCTTGGTTGTTGTTGGCCACGATATTGAGTTGCACACCCGTACCGGTCGAGGCAACGCTCAACGAGCCTGCGCCATTGGCGCCGACCAACGTCGAGCCTGCGGCCAACGCTTGGCCCTGCTGTTGCGTTGCTGGCGCTTGGCTAGCCTTTGTGACGTTGATGTAAACGTTGTTGTAGGCAGAGTTATGGTCCCCGGCAGCACGCACGACTTGAGTGACGCCTTCGGTGCTGTTGAGGCCGCTGCCGCCAGTGACGGTACCGGTGCCTTGCGAACGCGCTGAGCCATTACCTTTTTCGTCGATCATCGACACATAGAACTGAGGCTTGATGGTCGATTGTTGAATTTGCATCGAGGAAGTTGCCCCGATCACTTCACCGTTGGCATTTTGCCAAGTGCTGGTCATGACAATGCCGAAACTGATGATCCACCCCGGCATGACATAGCGGCCGCGCAGGGTCGCCAACTCCTGATCCTTCAGTTCAATGGGTTTGAACGTCTGTGCCTGGGTCGGCAGGCTGGCGGCCAGGCAAACCACGACCAGCCAGATTGGAGTCTTCATTGGATGCTCCCGGAGCGTCGTGCTCCTTGTTATTAGAAGAAGTCGCTTTGGATGAATCCGAAATCCATCAACTCTGCGTCTCGCACCGGAGTGAAGGTATTGATGCGGTTCTTGGCGGTCAGTGGCAGGGGTGGGTCGAGCAACGCATTGGTTTTGTCGTAGCCCTGGCCGATGACGGCAAAGATGATGCCGTTCCAGCCTTTTACAAAGTCGTCGACTTTGTAGCGTTTATGACCGAGTACCGGATCTCCGATATAGACCCAGCCCTTATGGACTTTTTGCATAACCACAAAATGTTTGTAGCCGCGGATATCAAGGAGTACCACAACCGGAATTCTGATTTCGCTCAACGTTTCCGGGGCTACCCGATAGCCACGGGCCCGCATGCCGATACTTTCCACGTAACGCTTCATGTCGAGCATTGAGAAGCCTTGGACGCGGACAAGATCTTGATCAGAGTGCGCCAGCATGCCTTCGATGATCTGTTCTTCATTCACGTCCAGCCAATAGGCTTGGCGCAAGATGGTCGCCAGCGCAGCTGCGCCGCAACTGAAGTCGGTTTTCTGTTGCACCAGGTCGGCAAATTTACGCTCGCGTACGCTCTGGATCGGCTTGTACACCACCGCGCCACCGGGCAGGACGGAAAGCGGCATTTGCGCAGCCTCAATCACACTGGCCACGCAAAGCAAAAATGCCAAGACGATAATGCGCATGAAAAGACGCCTTCTGGTGGTGTTGAAACAGGCCCCCGTCAGGGGGCCTCCAGAGACAGCAATTAGAACGAGTTGTTGGAAATGGCCAGCGAGTTACTTTGTTGGTTACCCACGCCAGCAGCCACGTTGACGCCCAGGTTGCCACTGCCACCATTCACCGAACCGTTCAGGGTTGCAGTGTTGGTCACAGGGTTGGCCCAGCCAGTTGGAGTCAGCACTTGATAGGAGTAGGTGTTGCTCAAATCATATGAGCTGCTTTCACTGTAGCTTTTCGCTTTGTCGTACGCAGACTCGGACGATTTACTGCCCGATTTTTCGTACGAGGATGCGGACGATTTCTCATATGATTTATCGTACGAGGAATCGTACGAGGAATCGCGCGATCTGTCGTACGAGGAGTCGCGTGATCTGTCGTACGAAGAGTCGCGCGATCTGTCGTACGATCTGTCTCTCGATGCGTCAAGCGTTGCGTCAATCGATGCGTTAAGCGATGCGTCGGCAGTCCTGCTGCGGGTGCGATCGCCATTGCCATTATTGAAGGTACGGGAACTGGAAGCCGCCGCAGTAGCGTCTAAAGTAGCGCTCAAGGAAGCACTCAAAGAAGCACTCGAAGAACCGCTCGCATTACTGCTGCTTGAACCGCTCGCATCACTGCTGTTAGAGCCGCTCGCATTACTACTGCGAGAACCACTTATATCAACGCTTTTGGAACCGCTGGCATCAAAGCTCCTGGAACCGCTCGCGTCCCAGCTTGAAGAAGCGCTTTTACTGCCGCTAGCCTCGGATGACTTATCGCGAGAGAAACTACCGCTGGCCGAGTTGGTAACTGTCATTGTATCCAGGCGGTACGTCCGATCGGCGTTGTTATTCACTACCAGGCCAGGACCTTGTTGATCGGCAGAGGCGGTGGCTGTTGCGTTGCCGAGCGGGGCATTGGTGTTGGCAATTGCCATGGTGTTTTTCTGCTGGTTAAGGTCGCCGCCAGCAATGTTGATACCCATGTTACCGCTGCCGCCATTACCCGATCCGTTCATCACGGCAGAGGCTGTGCTGCCGAAGTTGTTGACCCTGTTATTGTCGCTGTATTGCGTGACGTCGGCGGTGGCTGTGGCAGTGCCGAACACGAAGCTGTTGTCCTGACTGGAGTTTGAGGCAGCATTGGCGATGGCGGACGCGTTGTCTTGTTGGTTGCCGCTACCTGCTGCCACGTTGACGCCGACGTTGCCGCTGGCACCTGTGGCAGAGCTGTTCATTTCAGCTTCGTTAATCGTCCCTTCGTTACGGATGCGGTTGTCGGTACTGCTCTGGTTATCCCACGCATTGGCCGTCGCATAGACAGGGATCTTTGTTGGAGGAGGGGTGTGATGGCCATTGTGGTGGTTGTTACGCCAATCGTTCTGCCCAGCTTGTACAGCAACAGCCATGACCGCAGCAATTGCGAAAACCAGAGGCTTGAGTGCCATCGAAGGTTTCATGGTGATTCTCCGTACTTATTTAGGTTAAGTGTTGTTTCTACCTGTTTGGGTCAATCATGACCCGTACGCTCAGGGTGTTGGCCGTTCGGTTTCCCACCCCGGAGCTCTGATTCAACTGGATCACCCCACGGCTACCGGTGAAGGCCTGATCGCTGGTAGCGACCTGGCGATTGCCTGGTGCAGAGTCAGTTGGATCGGAGTTGTTGATCAGCGCCACGTTCTGCTGCATGAGGACGCTGTCGTCGATACTTTGCGGCTGTGTACTGATGCTTATCCGCAGGGCATTGGCTTGCTGGTTGCTGGCGCCCGCGCTCTGGTTGACGCCCAGAGCGCCACTGCCGTTGCTGAAGGAGTCGCCTTGAATGCTGGATCGAGCATCGATCCTGGGGTCGACCTGCGTACGCAGCCGTTGGCGAATCTGCGTGGTCGCGCTGGCTCCATGGCCAACGGCGATGGCTCGGGCGTTGGCCTGTTGCTGCAAATCGCCGGCAGCCTGGTTGACGGTGAGGTTGCCCTGGTACTGCATGCCCGAAGCGTCGATTTCAGCGTTATTAATGACGGGAGGTTGGGCAAAGGTCGATGCACTGCAAAACATGGCAATCATCAGCAGCGTACGATTCATCTTAACGGTCTCCCGTTACGACTTTCAGAGCACCCAGGCCTTGCTGGATGTTGGAATTGACCATGTTGGCAATACCGTTGCCCGAATTGCCCGAACGCCCAGCGGGGAGGTTGGAAAGCTGGGTCTGATTGGTGAGGTTGCCGCCCAGGTTGTTGGTGTTTTGAGTGACCAGGCGGGAGATGCCTGCACCACTGGCGACGTTGGCAAAGTCGCCATCGCTCAACTCGTTCGTTTGCCTGAGGACTTGTTTGGACGGGTTGGCATTGGCGGTCGTGGGGCTAGGGTCGGGCATCACCGGCGCACGCGTTGCCATGCGCGGTTGGACATCACGTTTGATAATAATGATGCCATTGTCGGCCTGTACGGGCAGGCTGACACTTGAGCCCAGTGCGCATCCGATCAATAGGAGGCTGTAGATGCGGTTATGAAATGTCCCCACGGCGGCAATTCCTTCTTTGTTGTGGGCTGGTCCTGCTCAGCGTTGTGAGGGAACGAGCGAAAGCTGTGCCGGTTTTTGTTTATTGTTTTGATTCAGAGGGTTATCGATCGAGGTTAGCGGATCGATGAAGTGCGGTGTTTCAGGTCTGAGACGACTGCCGGGACGGCAATGTGATAAGTGATCGCAATAGCACTGGATCCAAGCTTTTTGCGGGGATGTATCAACGCTTTAACATATCGCGTGACAAAACGATGACCAGCGTTGAAACGGGCTGTTCGAGGGGGAAGGGGTGTTTCAGAAGCGGACGTATTTGCAAAGTTACCGCAACAAATGCTGGAGGAGAATGCCAGTAAGTTAAGCGCAATCCCTGTGGGAGCGAGCCTTGGCATGGGGTATTGGCCCAAATAGTGAAGGTCAGCGCCCGAGCAGTAACGTGACGGCTCGCAATGCCTGAATCCGGCGTTCGGCCCAATCGCCCTGAAGCACTTGAACAGGCTGTCGATGTTGCTCCAGCCATGCCTGAGTGGCGTTGAAAAAAGCCCGGCGTTCATCCAGCTCGGGCTGACAACGCTGACCGTCATCGGTCCAGTCAACCTGTTCGGGCGACAGCAGCAAGTGCAAGTCATAGTGCCGCGCCAGCAGCGCCTCCTCGAGCCAGGTCGGGCAATCGCCAAACAGGGTCTGGCTCCAGAGCATGTTGCTCAGCAAGTGAGTGTCGAGAATCAGCAATGGCGGCCCAAGGGCGCGGGCTTCATCTTCCCATTGCAGCTGACCGCGAGCGATTTCGGGAATATCGGCCGGGCAAGTATCCCGCGCCTCCCGCTCAATGAACCAGCGCACGTATTCACCCACCAGAGCACCGCCGAATTGCTGTTGCAGTTCGGCGGCCAGCCAGCTCTTGCCACTGGATTCAGGTCCTGTGAGCACCAGCACTTTCATGTGCGCAACGCCGGATCGGTGCGCCATGTCCGCCAGCCATGCACCGCCAGCAGGGCGAACGCCCCATAGAGGCCCGCAGTCAGGTACAGCTCTTTGTAGATGAAGAGGCCAACAAAGATGATGTCGAGCGCGATCCACAGCGCCCAGCATTGCAGACGTTTTTGCGCCATCCATAATTGCGCCACCAGGCTGAACCCGGTCAGCGCCGCATCGAGCCAAGGCTGGGCAGCATCGGTCCAGTGGGCCATCGCGGCGCCGAGCAGCAAACTGCCGACTGCGCCGACGGTCAGCCCGAGCGCAATGGATTTTCTATCGAGCAAGCTGACATGCCGCTTGCCATGAGTCGCGCTCCCCTGCGTCCACTGCCACCAGCCGTAGATCTGCAAACCGGCGTAGATCACTTGCAGCAGCATGTCCGAATACAGCTTCACCTCAAAAAAAATCCAGCTATACAGCAGCACCATGACCAGGCCGATCGGCCAGCACCAAGGGTTCTGTCTGACCGTCAACCAGACGGCAATCACGCCGAGGGCGGCGGCAAACAGTTCAAGCCCGGACATGGAGGTTCCTTGGTGTCGTAAAAATGAGGGGGGCGAATTGTACCCGGATTGTGGGGAATGGGCTTGTAGTGGGGAAGGGGGCTTGCCAATGCGAGTCAGGTCACACGCAATCCCTGTGGGGGCGGGCTTGCTCGCGAAGGCGACGGCACAATCAATATTGATGTTGGCTGATACACCGCTTTCGCGAGCAAGCCCGCTCCCACAGGGGGCAGCGGGGCTGCTGGGACGGAGTTACACCCGAAACTGCTTCAGCAACCCGTTCAACTGCTCGCTCAGTTCCTTGAGGTGAACGCTGGCCACGCTCGACTGTTCGGCCGCCAGTGCCGTGCTGTGGGACAACCCGGCTGCTTGGGTGACGTTCTGGTTGATGTCTTCCACCACGTGGGCCTGTTGCAAGGTCGCGCTGGCAATCGAAGCGTTCAACCCGTTGAGATTGCGCAAGGCCTGGCCGATGGCATTCAGGCTGGCGCCCGCCAGCCCGGCCTGTTCGATAGTCAGTTGCGACGCACGGCTGCTGTCGCCAATCACCTTGACCGCCGCTTCGGAATGGCTTTGCAGGCGTTCGATCATCGACTGGATTTCTGCCGTGGACTTCTGGGTGCGCTGGGCCAACAGGCGCACTTCATCGGCGACCACCGCAAATCCACGACCTTGCTCGCCGGCCCGGGCAGCTTCAATGGCGGCGTTAAGGGCCAGCAGGTTGGTTTGCTCGGCGATGGAGCGAATCACTTCCAGAACGCTGCCGATTTGCGTGCTTTCGGCGGCCAGGGTACGAATCACTTCGACGGCTTGATCGATGGTCGAAGACAGCTTGTCGATCTGCTGCAGGCTGCCATCGATATTGACTTGGCCCTGTTGCGCCTGAGACTCGGCATTGCGCATTTCGCTGGCCGCGTGCTCGGCGTTTTTGGCCACATCCTGCACGCCGTAGGTCACTTCGTTGATCGCGGTCGCCACCAGTTCCATTTGTTGGGATTGCTGCTGGCTGCGTTGCTGGGCTTGCGCGGCATCGTTGCCCAGTTCGCTGGAGGACTGGCCCAGCGCGCCGGCGGACACCTGCAGCTGACTGATCACCAGGCGCAGTTTGGCGGTAAAGGCGTTGAAGTGCCGGGCCAGTTGCGTGACTTCGTCCTGACCGTGGGTATCGAGGCTGCGGGTCAGGTCGCTTTCACCGCTGGCGATGTTGGCCATGGCGTTCACGGTTTCCTGGAGCGGGCGCACGATGCTGCGGGCAATCATGATCACCAGCAACGCCATGATCAGGGCAATCACCAGGCCCACGAAAGAGGCCTTCCAGACTTGAGCATAAAACTCGGCCTGCATGTCATCGATGTATACGCCCGAACCGATCACCCAACCCCAAGGCTCGAACAGTTTCACGTAGGAGGTTTTTTCCACCGGCGCGCTGGCGCCCGGTTTCGGCCAGCGGTAATCGACCATGCCGGCACCCTTGGCCTTGGCGATGGCGACCATCTCGTTGAACAGCGCGAAACCGTCGGGGTCGCGGATCGCCGAGAGATTCTGGCCATCAAGTTTCGGATTGGTCGGGTGCATGATCATGACCGGCGTCAGATCGTTGATCCAGAAATAGTCATTCTGGTCGTAGCGCAAACCGCGCACGGCATTCAGTGCCTGCTTTTGCGCGGCGTCGCGGGTGAGGGTGCCGGCAGTTTCCAGGCCGTGATAGTAGGTGAGGATGCCACTGGCGGTCTGTACCACGTGCTGGGTCTTTTGGGCCTTGGCCTGATAGAGGTCGTCGTGAATCTGCTTGAGCATCAACACGCCCAACGTCAATAGCATCACCACGGCCACGATCAAGATGAGCCACAAGCGTCGGCTGATCGACACACTGCGCAAGCTGTTCATAACGCTGTTACTCCGGTTTCTTGTTCTTGTAATAAACGATCGCCAGCATCCAACCACACTTTGCCGATCGGGCCTATGCGACTCAGGACCTATGACGCGGCAGCGTAAATGAGGCGTCTCTGATAGGATTTCGGCCCCGCACGGAAAAACCTGAGCCCAAGTCTTTTTTCCCGCAATTTTTACGGTTCTGCGTGGATCTTGTGCGCGCAGGGATTCAGCTAAGGTTGATTGCGGTTAACGCTCTACAAATTATTAACGGAGCATGCCTGGGGGTATTGCTTCTTGGGGGATTGATGGATCTTTGGACGGCCTTTCAGGCATTGATTTTAGGCGTTGTAGAAGGGCTGACGGAGTTCTTGCCCATTTCCAGTACCGGGCACCAGATTATTGTGGCGGACTTGCTCAACTTTGGGGGCGAGCGGGCCATGGCCTTCAATATCATCATTCAGCTCGGGGCAATCCTGGCGGTGGTCTGGGAGTTTCGCCGCAAGATCTTCGACGTGGTCATCGGTTTGCCGACACAACCCAGCGCTCGACGCTTTACCGCGAACCTGTTGATTGCCTTCCTGCCGGCCGTGGTATTGGGGGTGATTTTCGCTGACTTGATTCACGAGTACCTGTTCAACCCGATTACCGTAGCCACCGCATTGGTCGTGGGCGGTATCGTCATGTTGTGGGCCGAACGCCGTCAGCATGAAGTGCATGCTGAAAGCGTCGACGACATCACCTGGAAAGACGCCTTGAAAGTCGGCTTTGCCCAGTGCCTGGCGATGATTCCGGGGACCTCGCGTTCCGGCTCGACGATCATTGGCGGTCTGCTGTTCGGGTTGTCGCGCAAGACGGCCACCGAGTTCTCGTTCTTCCTCGCCATGCCAACCATGGTCGGCGCGGCGGTGTACTCGGGCTACAAATACCGCAATCTGTTTGTGCCGGCTGATTTTCCGGTGTTCGCCATTGGCTTCGTCACTGCGTTTATCTTTGCGATGATTGCTGTTCGGGCCTTGCTCATATTCATTGCCAGTCACAGCTACGCGACATTCGCCTGGTATCGCATTGCGTTCGGTCTGGTCATTCTGGCCACCTGGCAATTCGGTTGGGTCGACTGGACAGCGGTCAAGCCATGAACGATTCCAGGGCGCGCAACAACGCCGGACGCAAGTCCGGGGGAGCAATTCAGAACCTGCGGCTGAAACTGCTGGTATTCGTTGTGCTGTGCGCAGTGCCGTTGTTTGGCTCGGTGTCGCTATGGCTGCGCGGGGTGTCGGTGATTCCCCTGGCGGCCTACAGCATCGTCAGCGTGCTGGCGTTTTTCCTGTACTGGAGCGACAAGCACAAGGCCCGCGCCGACAGCTGGCGCACGCCGGAGAATGTCTTGCACGCGGTGGAACTGGCGGGCGGTTGGCCGGGTGCCTTGCTGGCCCAGCAAGCGTTTCGGCACAAGACCCGCAAAGTCTCGTTTCAGTTGGTGTTCTGGCTCATCGTGCTAATGCACCAGGTGTTCTGGATCGATCAGCTGTTTCTGGGCGCTAACCTGTTTGCATTGCTTTAAAGCCCTTTAAAGCAGCAGGCCGACCTGCGTGCGCTTGGGCAATTTGCTCACCACCAATTGATGGGAACGTTGCAGCAAGCCTTGCAGTTCTTCTGTGCCCAGCGGGTAGGGCGTTTCCATGATGATCCACTGGGCCCGGGCCAGATACGGCGCCGGGTGAATGCCTGGCCGGTCGCAATGGCCCAGGAACAGGTCTTTGTCGACCTTGAACGCCAGGGACTGTCCCCGCAGGTTCTGCAAGGCGAACATCTTGTTCCCGGCAATCGAAAACACCCGCACGCCACCCCACTTGTAATCCTCCCGCGCGCCGGGCAACGCCAGGCAGTATTGCGCGACGTCCTCTTCGCTCATTCGTCCCGCTTTCATAACAGTCTGTCCCCGCAAACATTGAATGATTCGATCAAATGGTCGATCCAGGCCCGCACCGCCGGCATCACCCCGCGTCGATGAGGGTAGACGGCTTGCAGCCAGCCGCCCGGCAATGACCAGTCGGGCAACAGTTGCACCAGCGAACCGTTTTCCAGCTCTTGCTCGCAATACATCATGGGCAGCATGGTAAAGCCCTGGCCGTTGAGGGTGCAGGCTTTGCGCACGATGAAATCTTCGCAGCCCAATCGCGCTTCGAGGCTCAGGTCGTAGCTTTTGTCCTGTTGATCAAGCATGCGAATGTGCACCATGCGATCGGCTTCCAGAGCGCCGAGCACGGGCAAATTTTTCAGATCTTCGGGATGATTGATGTCACGGCCGAGCAAAAAAGCCGGGCTGGCAACCATCAGCATTTGGGCCTGACGCAGGCGGCGGGTAACCAGCAATGGATCTTCATCACCCAGATCCCGCACCCTCAAGGCGACATCGACGCCTTCGTTGATCAGGTCAACCCGACGGTTGAGCAGCATCACCTCCAGCTGAACCTGAGGGAATTTCTCCAGGAAGCTACTGATTACCCCAGGCAGCATTTGGTGAGCCAACCCCACGGGGCAGGACACTCGCAAGCGCCCTCGGGGCTCGCTGGACATGCTGGCCACCGCTTCGTCGGCCATCTCGGCCTCCAGCAGCATCGCCTGACAATGGCGCAAGTAACGCTCGCCCACGGCGGTCAGGTTGAGTTGGCGGGTGGTGCGTTGCAGCAGACGCGCGCCCAGGCGTTCTTCCAGCTCGGCGATGCGTCGCGACAACCGCGACTTGGGAATCCCCAACAACCGCCCGGCCGCTGCGAAACCACCGGCTTCGACCACCTTGGCGAAGTAGTAGAGGTCGTTGAGATCTTGCATGGTTTAAGCTCGACTGTTCTATCAGTGGGACAAACTATCGCATTGTTGCCGACTAATCATCTATTGGTTTCGTCGGTAGGATTGTCTCCATCAGATCGCCCGGTAGCGATCCTCACCTTGGAGATCTCCACATGAAATTACTGCATATCGATTCGAGCATTCTGGGTGACAACTCGGCTTCCCGTCAGCTGAGCGGCGAAGTCGTCAAAACCTGGCAAGCCGCCGAGCCTGGCGTTGTGGTGACTTACCGCGACCTGGCCGCCGATGCCATCAGCCATTTCTCCGCCACCACCCTGGTCGCTGCCGGCACCGCCGCAGAGCTGCGCAACGCCGCGCAACAGCACGAAGCGGACCTGAGTGCCTCGACTCTGGCCGAATTCCTCGCCGCCGATGCCGTCGTGATTGCCGCGCCGATGTACAACTTCACCATCCCGACTCAACTCAAAGCCTGGATCGACCGCATCGCCGTGGCCGGCCAGACTTTCCGCTACACCGAAGCCGGCCCTGAAGGCCTGTGCGGCGGCAAGAAAGTCGTGATCGTCTCGACAGCCGGTGGTCTGCATGCCGGTCAAGCGACCGGTGTTGCGCACGAAGATTATTTGAAAGTGCTGTTCGGCTTCCTCGGCATCACCGACATCGAGTTCGTCCGCGCCCATGGCCTGGCCTACGGTGACGAAGTGCGCACCAAAGCCATGAGCGACGCTCAGGCGCACATCAGCGAGCAATTGTTCGCTGCCGCGTAAGGCTTGCGTAAAGTCGTAAACAGCTCGGGCAATACCCCTGAAACTCTGTATTCTGGTCATCGTGATGGCCAGGTACGGAGTTTTTTGTTTCTGGCGGTTATCAGTTTCTGGCCCAGGTTATGCAGTCGAGGGTTAACATCTGCGGTCAGGTAATAAGGTGGGGCATCCCATGGTGCGTCTTTGTGCAACGCTACTGATTTGCCTGCTCGGCAGTCTGGGTTTGGTGCACGCCGCGTCTGCGCCACATCCTCACTGGAGCGTCGGTTTTCATGAGATGACCTTCCTTGATCCGCTGGACTTGCAGCCGATGCGCGCCATCGCCTTTTACCCGTCCAGTGAAAAGGAACATTCCAGCACGCTCGAGGGCTACACGGTCGAAGCGGGTGAAAACACCAAAGTCGCCATCGGACGTTTTCCGATGCTGATGCTGTCCCACGGCAACACCGGAACCCCGCTGGCCCTGCACGACCTCGCCACCTCATTGGCACGCAAGGGCTTTGTGGTGGTGGCGGTGATCCATCCCGGCGACAACTCCAAAGACCACAGCCGTCTCGGCACCTTGAGCAACCTTTATGGTCGGCCGATCCAGATTTCCGAAGCCATTACCGCAACACTCAGCGACCGGATGCTCGCGCCCTTCGTCAATGCCGAGCAGGTCGGGGTGATTGGCTATTCGGCGGGCGGTGAGACGGCGTTGATCCTGTCCGGTGCCACTCCGGATCTGGATCGTCTGCGTCGTTATTGCCATGAGCGCCCGGATGATCACGATGCGTGCAACACGCAAGGCGAACTGATCGTTGATCGTGATGACTTGCAGCCAGTGGCGGACCCGCGCGTGCATGCCTTGTTGCTGATGGCACCGCTGAGCCTGAAGTTCGGCCGCCATACCCTGGCCGACGTGCATGTGCCGGTGCTGCTATACAGCGGTGATGGCGACAAACTGGTGGCGTTCGACAAAAACGCCGCAGCGCTTGCGCGCAAACTGCCGACCGCACCGGACTTCAAATTGCTGGCCGGGGCAGGGCACTTCGTGTTCCTGGCGCCGTGCAACGAAGAACAGATCGCCGCCATGCCGGCGCTGTGCACCGATGCCGACGGCGTCGACCGCAAGGACATTCATCGCAACATGATTTCCGAAGCAGGACGGTTCTTCGCCCATGCCTTGGGCAAACCCACCCGCGCCGGTATGCAGACCGCGGATCAATAGTGTCCCCGGAACCCTTGTGGGAGCGGGCTTGCTCGCGAAGAGGGCGTGTCAGTCGACATTAATGTGTCTGACCCACCGCATTCGCGAGCAAGCCCGCTCCCACAGGGGATATGCGGCAGGCTTAGACCATTGCGCGGCGTTTCAGCAGCAGGGTCAAACCGAGCCCGGTTATCGACAACAACGCCGCACTAAAGAAAATCCACGAATACCCCAGGTTCAACGCCACCGCGCCCATCAGCGGCCCGGCAATCGCCAGCGCCAGATCGAAAAACACAGCATAGGCACTCAAACCTGCTCCGCGACTGGAATTGGGCACTTGCTTGATCGCTTCCACTCCCAGCGCCGGATACACCAGCGACAGGCCGAACCCGGTCAGCCCCGCGCCGATCAAGGCATAACCCGTCGAGGGCGCCAGCCACAGCAGGACCAGCCCGACGGTTTCAATGGTCATGCAGGCAATGGCGGAGGTGAAGCCGCCGAAACGGCTGATGCTGGAGATGAACAACAGTCGCGCCAGAATGAAACAGACCCCGAATACCGTCAGGCAATAAGCCGCGCCGGTCCAGCCAAGGCTGACGTAATACAGAGTAATAAAGGTAGTGAGCGTGCCGTAACCGATGGACGCCAGGCTCAGGCTCGCGCCGAAGGGGGCAATGCGCCCGAACACCGCCCAGAACGGCAGACGCTCACCGCGAATCACCGGCACCGAAGGTTTGTTTCGGATCAACAGCAGCGCCAGCAGGGCCAGTAACGACAGCGCGATCCCGAGGCTGGCGAACCCCAGTTCAGCGACCATCACCACGCCCAGCGGCGCGCCGATGGCGATGGCGCCGTATGAGGCGATGCCGTTCCAGGAAATCGAACGCGCCGTGTGCTCGGCACCGACCTGGCCCATGCACCAACTGATCGTGCCGACTCCGATCAACCCTTGAGCGATGCCCAGCAACAAGCGGCCAGCGATCAGGATGATCAGGCTCAACAACGGCACACTTTGCAGCAGGGTCGACAGCAATGTCAGCACGCCGCTCAATGCAATCCCCGACAACCCGTAAACAATCGCCCGTTTGGTGCCGATGCTGTCCGACATGCGCCCGGCCATGGGCCGACTGAGCAGGGTGGCCAAGTACTGAGAACCAATGGTCAGCCCCGCCACGATGGCGCTGAACCCCAACTGTTCATGGACATACCCCGGCAACACCGCAATCGGCAGGCCAATACAGAGGAAGGCAATAAAGGTATAGAAAACGATGGAGACGATCTGCAGGGTGATCGCCATTGAGCTTTGCGGGGGCAGTTGCTGCACAGACATGAAGAGCTCGTTCGCGGGCGGCGGTAGGAGAACTGCATCATGGCGTGGGTGGGGAATAAAAGGAAGCAGGCTAACTATGTGGATTGAAAATCAGGCTGGAACCTCACTTTTGCGGTGTCAGCGATGGCCTCTTCGCGAGCAAGCCCGCTCCCACACTGGATCGGTTGCGTGCAGAAGAGTGATAGCCACTGGAGATCCACTGTGGGAGCGGGCTTGCTCGCGAAGGTTTCAGCACCACAAACTTCCTCGACCCTGAAATGCAAAAAGCCCCGTCACCAGGACAGGGCTTTTCACTTGAAGCTTGCAGCCGTCTTACATCAAAACACCCTGACTACGCAGGTAGTCGTCATAGGTGCCGCTGAAGTCGATCACGCCATCGGCGCTCAACTCGATGATGCGGGTGGCCAGGGACGATACGAACTCACGGTCGTGGCTGACGAAGATCAGCGTGCCCGGGTAGTTCTCCAGCGCCAGGTTCAGCGCCTCGATGGATTCCATGTCCAAGTGGTTGGTCGGTTCGTCCATGATCAGCACGTTCGGCTTTTGCAGGATCAGCTTGCCGAACAGCATGCGACCTTGCTCACCACCGGAGATGACCTTGACCGACTTGAGGATCTCGTCGTTGGAGAACAGCATGCGACCGAGGGTGCCGCGAACGATTTGCTCGCCACCTTGGGTCCATTGGCCCATCCAGTCGAACAGGTTGCAGTCGTCTTCGAAGTCGTGAGCGTGGTCCTGGGCGTAGTAGCCCAATTCCGCGGCATCGGTCCACTTCACAGTACCGGCATCCGGAGTCAATTCGTTGACCAGGGTACGCAGCAGGGTGGTTTTACCGATACCGTTCGGGCCGATGATCGCCACGCGCTCGCCGGCTTCAACCTGGAAGCTGAAGTCCTTGAACAGCGGCTTGCCGTCGAAGCCTTTGGCCATGCGCTCGACGATGACCGCCTGACGGTGCAGCTTCTTGGTTTGTTCGAAACGGATGAACGGGCTCACACGGCTCGAAGGCTTGACTTCGGCCAGCTGGATCTTGTCGATCGCCTTGGCACGGGAGGTCGCTTGCTTGGCTTTCGAGGCGTTGGCCGAGAAGCGGCTGACGAACGATTGCAGCTCGGAAATCTGCGCTTTCTTCTTGGCGTTGTCCGACAGCAGTTGCTCGCGGGACTGGGTCGCCACGGTCATGTACTCGTCGTAGTTGCCCGGGAACAGGCGCAGCTCGCCGTAGTCCAGGTCAGCCATGTGGGTGCACACGCTGTTCAGGAAGTGACGGTCGTGGGAGATGATGATCATCAGGCTGGAGCGCTGGGTCAGAATGTTTTCCAGCCAGCGGATGGTGTTGATGTCCAGGTGGTTGGTCGGTTCGTCAAGCAACAGCACTTCAGGATCGGAGAACAGTGCCTGCGCCAGCAATACGCGCAGCTTCCAGCCTGGGGACACTTCGCTCATCGGGCCGAAGTGCTGCTCGATGCCGATACCCAGGCCCAGCAACAGCTCGCCGGCACGGGATTCGGCGGTGTAGCCGTCCATTTCGGCGAATTCGGTTTCCAGCTCGGCCACGGCCATGCCGTCTTCTTCGGTCATTTCCGGCAGCGAGTAGATGCGGTCGCGCTCGGCCTTTACCTTCCACAGCTCTTCGTGACCCATGATCACGGTGTCGATCACGGTAAATTCTTCGTAGGCGAACTGGTCCTGGCGCAGTTTACCCAGACGCACGTTCGGCTCGAGCATGACCTGGCCGCCGGACGGCTCGAGGTCACCACCGAGGATTTTCATGAAGGTCGACTTGCCGCAACCGTTGGCACCGATCAGGCCGTAGCGGTTGCCGGCGCCGAATTTGACCGAAACGTTTTCGAATAGCGGCTTGGCGCCGAACTGCATCGTGATGTTAGCTGTGGAGATCAATTACTTTACCTATCAATGGGTTGCGAGCTGCGCATTTGGCGCTTGGGCCATTCCTGGGACATTCTGGAGATTCACTCCATCTCTCCCCAGTCACCGCTAGAGTTCAACCAGCGCGCATAAGTCGAGAGCAGCATCTGGACGCTGTGTCCAAGCTGTTGGGCAAAAAGGCGGGATTCATGCCAGACATTGTGCATATTGTCGCATAAGTGTGACGGCAGTTGTACGGTGGGCGATAACGTGTCGCCCGCTTCTTCACGGCTGGGCCCTGGTTTGTGTAGAACCGGCGTCTGTCTGACGGGTTGGCTCATCCTGAGGGCGGGCAAACGTAGGGGAGCTCCTTGGTGGCATCTCAATGTTATTTTTGTTCAGTGTTGTGTTCGGGACACTTGGCGTGGCTCTGGGTAAAGTCAGCACCGCTTGCCCGGCCTCGTGTGTTTCAGATGGATTACTGAATGGCCAGCACTTGGTCAGGGTGGGCACCCATTCAGACTCGTCTCTCCATGCCATGCGTAACAGCAGAAGGTGGGGAGGGGTCTGTTCTTCTTCGTCAGGGGCCGGATTTCCGGGCGCGCTGGCGTTTAGTTGTCATCACCGCTGACCATTACCTGATCGATAGCGGCTCGCAGATACTCTCCCTGGTTTCTCACCCAAGACGCTCCTCGCCCACCATTCCCCCGGCAGGCTATGAGTGGATTAATGGGTTACGCTGGAAAGCAGGCAACGTGAGAACGCAAACAGTCTCTCATCATGGATGGGATCAAAATGAAACTGATTTTGGTGATGCTTGTTGTTGGTCTGTTGGCTTGGAAGCTTTCCCCTGAACTACAGTCCTGGGCTGCAGCTCAACTATCGAATCCCAAAGAAGTCTCTAAAAAAGAAGTCTCAAAAAAAATCTCTATAGTCGTGACTGCGCCGAAGCCTGTTTCAGCGCCATTCAAATGTGATGGGCGAAAATATTGTTCGCAGATGACCTCGTGCGCAGAGGCCAAAAACTTTCTGCAACATTGCCCAGGAATGAAAATGGACGGGGACAACGACGCAATCCCCTGTGAGTCGCAGTGGTGCCAATGACTATTTGCCGCTCAGCAACAGGCTTAGTGGTTTAATGAGAGAAATTCTTAAAGGAGAGAGTGCTATGGATAAGGCGTTTCGAAACCCGATTTTTCTGACTGGGCTCCCAATGGCTATCTGCGGTCTCGCTATCACTGCGCCTGGTCTATGGATTCCCGGCCTGGGTTTAATGGTGGTCGGCTGGGCAAAGGGGAATAAACGAGTTTGATCAAGAATCACGACATGGTTTTTGCGCAAGGCGGGACCGTGCAGATCACCTCTCCAGGCAGTGACTATAAAGTTGTCGCTATCTGCCCACTGTAAACAACTTACTGGCAGCGGTTGAAAGTCTGGCTTTGCCGCACGTTGAAAGGCGTGCGACAAGCCGGCGACTGACCAGGTCGAGACTCAGAGCAAGTACCCAGCGGCTTGACCGAGATGGTTGTCCTGCCCTCCAGTAATGAGGTGCAGTGGCATGTGTTGTTGTTCATCGATAGATGGGATTTCGAAACTTCCCACTATTTGAAGGTGTCGCTCATTCAGTCCGGTCGACGCTTCTTCCTTTGCCTTAGCCATTCTCGCGTGGTTCGCTGCGATTTCATTGAGAGTTGACACGTTACATCTCCCGGTGACTGACCAAGCGTATCGCTGGAGTCCTAAGCGTTAATTTAATTGCCGCCGCGTCAGAATTACGTCGCTCTGGGGCTGCTAGGTCCGGGCTTTGCAAAGCCTAAGCCAGACAGGGCCCCGTATTGAGTGTCGTGTTTACATAGGCGACGGATGGTGGTATGGCAGGAGGCTACTATCGGGAGAGCGGTTCGCATTAAGGCCGTACCGCGCTAACAATAACGTGGACACATTTTCACAGTTGAAGGTTAACTATTAATTACAAAGTGTGGCTAAAATGCCATCTTTCGACCCCATGCGGACCGCCGGTATGGCTCAAGAACGCGCCATCGGGACGCAGTTTGTTCATCTCTGACGTGTGACGATTTTCGTGAAACTTATCATTGCCGCTATTTATGTCATCTCCATCGCGTATGTTCACTTGCGCGGTAAGGTGCGCCACAAATTAGGCCGTCAACTGAGCGACCACTCGACGTTTCTGGCGCCGATCAATTGCTTCCTTTATCTGTTTTCGAAAACGCCCAATAAGCCTTATCTCAATCCCGCAGACTTTCCCGACTTGAGCCCTTTGCAGGCTCATTGGGAAGAGATTCGAGCCGAAGGCCAGAATCTGCTCAAGGCCGGGGAGATCAAGCGTTCGAATCAGTACGACGACGTTGGTTTCAACTCGTTCTTCAAAAGTGGCTGGAAACGTTTCTATCTCAAATGGTACGGCGACAGTCACCCGTCGGCCGCAAAGCTCTGTCCGCGCACGACTGAACTGGTGCAAAGCATCGGCTCGATCAAGGCCGCGATGTTCGCCGAACTGCCACCGGGTTCGAAACTGGTCCGTCACCGCGATCCGTATGCCGGTTCGTACCGTTATCACTTGGGGCTTGAAACGCCGAACGATGCCGGTTGCTACATTAACGTCGACGGTGAGAACTACCATTGGCGCGACGGCGAAGCGGTGATGTTCGATGAGACCTTCATTCATTACGCCGAAAACACCACTGCGCAAAACCGCATCATCCTGTTCTGTGACATTGAGCGGCCGATGAAGTATCGCTGGGCGACGGCGTTCAACCGCTGGTTCAGCCGAACGGTGATGGCGGCGGCGGGCGCGCCGAACGATGCCGGCGACAAGGTCGGTGGTATCAACCGCTTGTTCGCCAAAATCTACAAGATTCGCCTGCGCGGCAAAGCGCTCAAGAAGCGGAACCGCACTCGCTACTACCTGGAGAAGTGGGCGATTTTTGGTGGGTTGTTGGCGATTTTTGTTTTGATCTGAGTTTTGGTATTGAGGCGTAAGACGCCTTCGCGAGCAAGCCCGCTCCCACATTGGATCTGTGTCGTTCACAGGACCAATGTGGGAGCGGGCTTGCTCGCGAAGAGGCCAGTATTTTCACTGCAAAACTTGTGGGTGTCCCAGGAGGTCAGCCGCTCGACCGTTTCGTGGGTTTTTTCTCCACAGTAGATTTGGTTTTGCTAGCCGGTTTACTGGCCGCTTTACCGCCACCCTTGCCACCAAGACTACGTTTGAGCAGTTCGGTCAGATCGATAACATCCGCCGTCTTGCGCTCCTCTTCACCAGTAACGGTTTCGACATCTTCGATCTTGCCTTCATTCGCTTTCTTCTCGACCAGCGCCATGATCTTGTCTTCGAAGCTGTCGCGGTACTCCTCGGGTGTCCAGTCGGCACTCATGTCCTCCACCAGCCGTTTGGCCATCTCCAGCTCACCTTTGGCCAAATCCGGCTTGGTCACTTCACTGCCCAGTTCCAGTTGATCAAGGCTGCGCACTTCGGCGGGCCAGCGCAGCATCACCAGCACCATGGCTGATTCCAGCGGCATGAGGGCCGCCAAGTGCTGGCGCGAATGCAACACCACGCGGGCCAGGGCGACCTTGTCGGTTTTGCTCAGGGTTTCGCGCAACAGCGCATAGACCTTGCCGCCGCGTTTGTCCGGCGCCAGGTAGTAGGGCGTGTCGATGTTTTGCAGGGGGATCTGCTCGCTGCCGACAAAGGCAAAAATGTCGATGGTTTGGGTCGACAGTGGGTGAGCCGAGCGAATCTCCTCTTCACTGAGCACCACGTAACGTCCCTTTTCGTACTCGATCCCTTTGACGATGTGCTCTTGGGTGACTTCCTTGCCGGTGACCTTGTTGATGCGCTTATAGCCGACCGGGTCCATGCTGCGGCGGTCGAGCCAGTTGAAATCGATCCCGCGCGAAGACGTCGCCGAAACCAGCGCCACGGGGATGTGCACCAGACCGAAACTGATTGCGCCTTTCCAGATTGCCCGTGCCATCGTCGTGATCTCGTCGATTGATGTTCTGGTGACCTGTGGCCAAGGGCAAAAGTTTCAGTTGGCGGCGGCCCGGTCCTGCGGGCGGATCGGCGGTGCGGTTAACTCGTGTTACATCTTGTGGAGGAGGTTTTAGTTAACAAATCCGAACCCTGGGCGTAGCGTGGCGTTATTCATCCATGAAGCGTGGCACGCTCATTTAGAGAGGTCCTCATGAACCGATGTGTGCTCGGCGCTATCGCGATGGCATTGAGTGGCGTGCTAAGCCCTGTGGCGCTGGCAGACGCCGCATCGCCGTCCTCGCCCTTGCTGCTGGCGCAGAACCTGCCGGGTAGCACCAACAACAATCCCTACAACAGCCCGATTCGCCGGGCCAATCCCAACAGCATGCAAGGCACCCAGCCGAGCATCCCGGTGATTCGCGGCCCAAACACGGTGCCTGTGCCACGACCGCCAACGCTGGATAACGGTGGGATCGGCAACCGCTATCCGCTAGATCGACCGGCTCCCACCAGCCAACCGAAGTTCATTCCCAATCCACCACCCCGGGACTCGAACCGCAACTACCGTTGAACGGCAGGACAGAGGTCTTGCCAGCCATTTTGACGACAAAAGGAATCGTGCATGTTGCGTAAAACCCTCTTGGCCACCTTCTGCGCCAGCGCGTTATTGACAGCCACTGCGCCCGTTTTCGCGGCGCCGACACAGGATATAAAAAGCGAGCAGGGTACCCTTGAGCTCACGCCGATCGTTAAAGGCCTGGAACATCCCTGGGCGCTGGCGTTTCTGCCCGACCGCCAAGGGATGCTGGTGACCGAGCGGCCTGGCAACCTGCGGCTGGTCAGAGCAGACGGCAAACTCTCGGGTCCGCTCAATGGCGTGCCTCAGGTCTGGGCCAAGGGGCAGGGCGGATTGCTCGACGTGGTGTTGTCGCCCGATTTCAAGCAAGACCGCATGGTCTATCTGTCTTACGCCGAAGGGGGCGGTGAAGGCGGCAAGGCCGGCACGGCGGTTGGCCGCGGACGGTTGTCGGAAGACCTGACGGCGATCAAGGATTTCCGGGTGATCTTCCGTCAGGAGCCCAAGCTCTCGGTCGGCAATCACTTCGGCTCGCGACTGGTGTTCGACCGCGACGGTTATCTGTTCATCACCCTGGGCGAGAACAACGACCGGCCCACGGCGCAGGATCTCGACAAACTGCAAGGCAAGATCGTGCGGCTCTACCCGGACGGCAAAGTGCCGAAGGACAATCCTTTTGTCGGGCAAAAAGGCGTTCGCCCGGAAATCTGGTCCTACGGCCAACGCAACCCGCAAGGCGCGGCCCTCAACCCCTGGAGCGGCACACTCTGGGAAAACGAGCACGGCCCTCGGGGCGGCGACGAGATCAACATCATTGAACGAGGCAAAAATTACGGCTGGCCGATGGCAACCCACGGCATCAACTATTCCGGCCTGCCGATCCCGGAAGCCAAAGGCGAAACCGCCGAAGGCACCGTGGGCCCGCACCATGTCTGGGAAAATTCCCCCGGCCTGAGCGGCATGGCCTTCTATGACGGCGATCGCTTCAAGGCCTGGCAGCACAACGTGTTTATCGGAGCGCTGGTGAGTCAGGAGTTGATCCGCCTGCAGTTCGAAGGCGACAAAGTTGTTCACGAAGAGCGGCTGCTTGGTGAACTCAATAAACGAATTCGCGATGTGCGGCAGGGGCCGGATGGGTATTTGTATGTACTGACCGATGAAGATGACGGGGGGCTGTACAAGCTTGGCCTGAAGTAAAACGCATAACCTGTGGCGAGGGAGCTTGCTCCCGCCGGGGTGCGAAGCGCCCCCATGCAATCGACTGCTTCGCACTCGAACGGGAGCAGGCGCCCTCGCCACAGGTTTACTCACGCCGGTAGAGAATCACCGCCGCCCGCAGCTTGCCTCGCCCAAAACTGCACATTTTGTCGAATTCGCCATGGCTGACCGGCAAGTGTTGGCAATCCATCGGCTGACGATGCTGGCTGTGATCCACATCCGGATCGTGCAAGTAGACGAACTCTTCATCGCAATCGGTGACGATCACCCAGTGCGGTGCCTTGGAACGGGTCAGGCGATAGCTGCTGATCAATACCAGCGGCTGTCCGCCATCGTGCAGTAACCGTGGCAGATCCAGTGGCCCGCCGACCATTCGCTCCACGCCGGTGGCTTGCAACTGCGCCGTGAACTCCTCGTGTACCAGGCGCATTACGTCTTTTTTATGCGCATCGCGCACGCCGTCGAGAAACAGCGGCCCGGCCATGCTCAGTTGCAGTTGCACCCGAAAGCCACGCCGCCACGCTGCCAGCGCCAGGCCTTGAGGGCTGCAGCCACCGTGGCCAGACGTCATGAACACCGTGGTCGCCTCGCGCCAGATTTGTAGTTCCTCGCCGCGCTCCAGCGCTCGATCGTCTTGCAGCGAGCCCATGGCCATCAGCAGGCAGGCCGGGCCACAGGTGAACTCGGTGGTCTGCGGGTAGTAAGGCACCTTGATGTTGCGTGAGTCGCGGTGCTGGAGGATACGTTTTTCTAATCGCAGCGCGTCGGCATGGTCCTGGTAATAGTCGTGAATCAGCGCGAAACGCCGGTAGCCGTTGCGCTCATACAGCGCAATCGCCGTTGGATTGTCGATACGCACTTCCAGCCGCAGGTAGGCGCAGTCATGCTCAATGGCGCAGGCCTCGACACGTTCGAGCAATTGCTTGCCCAGTCCACTGCCGCGAGCATCAAGGGCTATCGCAATCGAGTACAGGCGCGCCAATGAAGTGCCCCGGTGAAACAGCACCACCGCATAGCCCACTAATTGCTCGCCACGTTGGGCCACCAGCAGTTGCCCGTGAGCCCGAGTGATCATCCATTGAAAACTGCGACTGTTGAGCCGGTCCGTGGTGAAACATTGCTGTTCAAGTGCCAGCAGTGCCGGTATGTCTTCAACTATCGCCAAGCGAAAAACAGGATTCATTTGACCGCCGTAAAAGTTGCGTAATGAAACGGGACTTTCGAAAAAGTTCGTGCTTAATAGGAAAGGTCTTGTTCTTCAAATGGATCAATCACTATGTCAGCGGTACAAGGTCATTGGCGCGAAGTATCTGAGCAAACGTTACCCACAGCAATAACTTCTGCAAACTATTTAAATGGCGCGATCAGAACTTCCAGCCAGTTGATGATCATCGTCGAACGCAAAGAAGACTGGGCCTCTTACTTTCCCAGTGAAGACATCGTCACCGCCCAGGAATACCTCGAACAGACCCGCGACAACGAGCAGGGCAAGCGGGTTCAGGTGATCAACCTGTGCCGCAGCTACAAGTATCTTGGGCACGGTTATTACTGCTCGCTGCTGGCCGAAGCGCGGGGGCACAAGGTTATTCCGTCGGTGCGGACCATCAGCGAACTGACCCGAAAATCCCTGTATGGCCTGGCCCTGGATGATCTGGATAAAACCCTGGAAAAGGCCCTCAGCAATCACCTTTACAGCGATACCGAAGGGTTTACCCTGACACTGTACTTCGGAAAAACCACTATCGAACCATTACAGGATCTGGCTCGACAGTTGTTCGAAGTCTTTCCTTGTCCGATATTGCTAGTTGAGTTTCGTCGAACTAACGGTTGGCACATCGAAGGTGTAAAGTTTGGCACCTTGCATAAGTTGCGTGACGATCAGGAAGATCAGTTCGCTAATGCACTCGACAGTTTCAGTCGCAAGATCTGGCGCATGCCGCGCTCCAGGCGATTGGCCCGTTATGACCTGGCCATTCTGCACGATCCGCAAGAAGCATTACCGCCGTCCAATCCCAAGGCTTTGGACAACTTCGTCAGGGTCGGCAAGACACTAGGCATCGACGTCGAGCTGATTGAACGCAAGGACTACGCCCGAATCGCCGAATACGACGGGCTCCTGATCCGCGAGACAACGAGCGTCGACAACCACACCTACCGCTTCGCCAAAAAAGCCGAGAGCGAAGGTTTGGTGGTGATGGATGACCCGGCGTCGATCCTGCGCTGCACCAACAAGGTTTATCTGACTGATTTGCTCAAGAGCCATCAGTTGGGTATGCCCGCCACTGAAATCCTCTACAAGGAACGACCGGAAGATTTCGAGCGGGTAGGCGAGCGTCTTGGGTTTCCACTGGTGCTGAAGATTCCCGACGGTTGTTTCTCAAAGGGCGTTATCAAGGTCGAAAGTCAGCAAGCCTTGCTTGAGGCGACTGCCGAACTGTTCGAGCACTCGGTGTTGCTGCTGGCCCAGGAATTCTTCTACACCGAATACGACTGGCGTATTGGCGTGCTCAACCGCAAACCGATCTTTGCCTGCCAGTACTTCATGTCCAAGGGCCATTGGCAGATCTACAACCATAAGGCAAAAGGCCAGGACATCAACGGCGAATGCCGCACCCTGGCCGTTCACGAAGCACCGCGAGCGGTGGTTGAACTGGCGGTGAAAACCGCGAATCTCATTGGCGACGGCCTCTACGGCGTCGACCTCAAACAGTCCGGCGACAAAGTGGTGGTGATCGAAGTCAACGACAACCCGAACATGGACGCCGGCATCGAAGACGCCTACTTGCAGGACGATTTGTATTCCTTGGTGCTGGAAGAGTTTGTCCGTCGGCTGGAGCTCAAGCGCCGCGGCCAGGCCTGGTGAGCGGCCGATGATCAAGAGCTTTGATCTGAGCCACGGCGGCTTGCAAGCGGTCGAACGGCTAGACGCCGAGGTGATGCTATTCAGTAACCCCGATGCGGCCGAACGGGATCTGTTGCACAGCCATTTCAAACTCGATGAACACGCTCTGGCCTCGGCCCTGGACCCCGACGCGGTGTCGCGCATCGAGTTTCACCCCGACAACCTGTTCCTGATCTGGAAGCGCCCGGAGAACTACTCCGGCGGCGGCAGCCTGGCCTTCGAAGTGTCGTCCTGCGGCTTGCTGTTTTCCCCGGGGCGTCTGCTGGTGATTGCCACCGACGACTCGCCGCTCAGCGGCCTCGGCACGCGGCAGTCACTGAAGACGCCACTGGATGTGTTGCTCGACCTGTTGTTCAACAACATTCACCACTATCTGGGGCACCTCAAGGTGATCAAGATGGTTGCCCGGGAGCTGCAACAAAAATTCAATGCCTCGATGCAGAACCAGCATCTGATCCAGATGTTCAACCTCAGCGAAAGCCTGATCTATTACATCAACGCCATTCACAGCAATGGCGCGGTCCTGACCCGGCTGCGTAATCATGCGGCGAAGGAACACTTCAGCGTTGAAGCCATTGGTTTGATCGACGATCTGATCATCGAAAACAAACAGTGCTACAAGCAGGCGGAAATCTACTCCACGGTGTTCTCCGGGCTGATCGATGCGCGGGGCAATCTGATGAACAACAGCATGAATAACCTGCTGCGCAAACTGACGTTGATCAACGTGGTGTTTCTGCCGTTGAACCTGATTGCGAGCATTGGCGGCATGTCCGAGTTCAGCATGATGACCGCCGGCACGCCGTGGTGGGTTTCCTACCCGTTGTTTCTGACGGTGATGATGCTCGGGGCGGGGGGGATGGTGATTGGCCTCAAGCGCTTGGCGAAGTGATTCCGGTGGCGATCAGATCGCCTTCGCGAGCAAGCCCGCTCCCACATTTAATCTCGGGTGTTCACAAATTTTGTGTTCGCAGAAGAGCTAATGTGGGAGCGGGCTTGCTCGCGAAAGCAATCACATCAACTCCACAAATCCCGGATCAGACCTCTTGAGCCGCGCTAACGGAGTTTTTCCGCTCCTGAAGACCCCGCACCACCAGATATAACAACGGCCCGATAGACACAAAAATCGCCGTCACCAACAAATAAGGAACCACCGACAACCCCGACTGCCCACGCTTGCGCGCATCCTGGTACATCCAGATACCGGCAAGCGTCGCCAACAGGTACAAATCGATCACCACCTGCGCGGTATCGGGCTGCGACATCAGGCTGATGCCGAAGTCGAGCAACGATTGCTCGGCCTGCAGCATCACCAAGATGGTGTAGCCGGCGAAAGCAATCAGGGCAATGAGGGGCAGGGCGACAGACTTCATGGATTCCTTCCTTGGGACAATGAGCAGAATCGCCAGCCTACAGCGGCCCTTGGAAGTTGGCCATTGACTTGCCATTAGCGTCCGGCTAATTTCCAGCCATGACTTCCGCCGTATTGCGCTGCCAGCCAAGCATTATTACCGCCATTCCTTATTTGGCGGGCTAGCTCACGACTGCAGCACCCAACCCGCCCTAGAGGCGGGTTTTTACTTTCTGTCTCTTGGGCTTCGATCAAAGTCAGGAGACGACCATGAGCAGCATCCCCGCCCAGCAGCGTTTGCTTGAGCACTACGTGAAAAAAATCCTCGCCGCGCCGGTTTACGAACTCGCCGTGCGCACGCCGTTGCAAGCGGCACCAGCCTTGTCCGAGGCATTGGGCAATCAGATCCTGCTCAAGCGCGAAGACTTGCAACCGACGTTTTCCTTCAAGATCCGCGGTGCCTACAACAAACTGGTGAACCTGAGCGACGAACAGAAAGCCCGCGGCGTGATCACGGCCTCGGCAGGCAATCATGCCCAAGGCGTGGCGCTGGCGGCCCGCGAGTTGGGGATTGCCGCAACTATTGTCATGCCCTGCACGACACCGGAATTGAAGGTGCACGGGGTTCGCAGCCGGGGTGCCGATGCGGTGCTGCATGGCGAGAGTTTTCCGTTTGCCCTGGAGTACGCGCTTAGCCTGGCACGGCAAACCGGCCGCACCTTTGTCTCGCCCTTCGACGATCCGGACGTGATCGCGGGGCAGGGCACCGTCGCCATGGAAATCCTGCGCCAACACCAGGGGCCGCTGGACGCGATCTTCGTTCCGGTGGGCGGAGGTGGCTTGATCGCCGGCATTGCCGCGTACGTCAAATACCTGCGTCCTGAAGTTCGCATCATCGGCGTCGAGTCGGAACATTCCGCCTGCTTGCAGGCTGCATTGCAGGCCGGCGAACGGGTTGTGCTGCCAACCGTCGGCACCTTCGCCGATGGCGTGGCCGTCGCACAGATCGGCGCCCATGGTTTTGAGGTCTGCCGGTTTTGCGTGGATGAGGTAATGACCGTCAGCAACGACGAACTCTGCGCCGCCATCAAGAACATCTACGACGATACCCGCTCGATCACCGAACCTTCCGGCGCCCTGGCCGTGGCCGGGATCAAGCAGTACGTGGCACGAACCGGTGCCCGGGGTCAGACCTTGGTGGCTATCGATTCCGGAGCGAACATCAATTTCGACAGTTTGCGGCATGTGGCCGAGCGCGCCGCGTTGAGCGGCGTGTCGGCGTGAGGCTCAGACGTTAGGCGCTCAGGCCAGCAGCGGACGCAAAAAGGTCCGCTCGTAGCTCACAATGAACTTCTTCTCGACCAACGAGGCCACCAGTTCCGTGCTTTCTGGGTCGGTCATCGCAATATGTCGGTAGCTTTCGTAGTCCGCCAGTGACGGAAAACTGAACAGGCAGTAGGCGATATTACTCGCGCCCTCGGAAGGCAAGAAGTACCCGTGGTGAGTACCGCCCAAACGTTCGACGATGCTGAGCCAGGCTTTGGCGTAGGCTTCGAATTCGGTGAGTTGATAGGGGTCGATCACATATTTGACGTGACAGGTAATCAAGATGGGCACTCCTGTGGCGTAATGGACCGGTTATTCTTGAACGGCTTTCTCGACGTGACTCGACGCCGACCAGATCCGGTAGCGCACTTCGACGTCCTTGGGCACGTAAAGCACTATCGGCAACTTGCTGTTGTAGCGCAGCCTGAAACCGTCACCGACCACCGGCACGAAGTCCTTTTTGCTCTTGCCATCCGGGCAGGCCATGAGCGTGCTCATCGGGCCGGTGACTTTTTCCAGCCGGTAATACGGGTAACCCCAGCCCTCAAGGTTCTTTTCCTCAAGCATGCCGCCCAGGCGCTGACGGTTGCAGTCGACGGTGAGGGTCTTGCCGGCCAGGATTTCGACCTGATAGCCGTCTTCCTGTTGTTGCGGGGCGAGGTGAATGACCTGGCGGGTAAAACCGCGCTCAGGCTTGGGATACGGCGCGACGTTTTCGAGGGTTGCGGCGTGGGCTACGGACGACAAAACGGCAATTATCAGCCCGACGGTCGTGTTAAGCGGCAAAGCACCCATGATGCCTCCTTGCGTGTGTGTGGGGTCAGCGGATACTAAATGGATGGGCCGCATTCTCACTGCCGTCCTCACCCAATGCAAACCCGCCATCGGGGGTGTTTGCAAAATGCGGGTCTTGAAACAGACCTTTCTTGCATTTTGCATGACGCGATGTGTTGCCATTTCCTCCAAACCTTTGATTTGCCGACGAGGCGCAGAGCGAAATCTCAGGCATGTTTTATGCTGAAGCTGTCTTGAGCTGATCACGATCCTTACTGAGTCAGTGCTGAAACAAGAAGACGGTTGGGACGTTGGAACAATGAGGTTCCCCAAGGAAGAAAAACAACGGGCGATTTGAGCTCCGACCGACATTGATTTTTGATTGGCAATCTCACAAACCGAGAGGGTGGCCATGTTTCTTTCTGCCTTGGAACTACGCAATATCGTTGAAAGCAGTTTTCTCCCGAAACGCTGCCAATGCACGCTGTCACCGGACCTGTCGATGACCGTCAAGGTGTATTCGGACGTCGAGACGGACCATCTCGACCTGTTCGTCACCGGCATAGATGCTCAACGCCTCAATGGATGTAGGGAGATCAACAATCTGATCGCCGAGTTACGCACCGACCTTGAGCACAACAGGCATAGCCATCTGTTTCACCCGGCGTCAAAAGCCCATTAGCCGGCTGTTTCACCGAGTTCGAGCGACACGCGCCGGGTCTGGATAAACCCCAGACCCAGAGCCAGCTCCACCACAATCGCCAGCAAAATACCCGGCCCGGCATGACCATTGAGCCATTCGCCGAAGCCCAGCGCTGCCAAACCGAAACACCCCACCATAAAGCCGCTGCACATCGCGCTTCGCGCCGCCGAGGGCGGTGCCTGCCGTGCGAGATAGAACATCACCCCTAATGCGCCGAACAGCACCGCACTTCGCCTGGCGATAACACCCGACGCGGACGAATACTCGATACTCCAGATCGCCAGCAACCATTGCGGCATCAAACCCCAGACCAGCGCCAGCAGAAAACAAAGGGCAGCGGTGAATGTCGACAGCGTGCGAAACGAGAACTGCATGGCGAATCCTTTCGGCAGTGAGGAAGACGCCAAAGCATAGCGTCAGAATCCTCACTGGCCTACCGCCAAGCTCCGAATCAGAATCTTCTGTCAGTTCTGATAACTGCACGCGTCAGAAAGTTTTCGGTACGTAATTTCCGCAGGCTTACCCGACTTGTCGATGTACTTCATCTCAGCCGTCACCACTTGGCATTCCAGGGTCTGCGGCTCAGTCAGGGAAATGACCTTGCCCACATGAAGCGGCATGCCGTAGTGATAGGGCACGGCCTGTGAGGACGATGTCTCGTTGGCTTGAGCGAAACCTGCGAACGCGGTGCCGGCGAGGGCGGTGGTCATCAGTAGTATTCGCATGTTCATGATGGGTCTCCAGTGCAGAGGGGAAGTCAGTTCGACTGAAGAACGTCGAACCTGCCGCACTGGGCGTCAGAGGGTGCTGAGGGAGTGCGGTCCAGTAAAGTTTTGGACCGTGGGGTTAAGCGATGGTTAACCGGGTTGCATGCCGCCTGTCGTGAGGAAGTTTCTGACAGAGGTTTCATGTAGGTAAAAAAACTGAGGGAGCTTCGGCTCGTTCCTACAACCTTGGGCGCTTTGTCGTCTTTCGCCGGCCGGCAACCAGCGATTACTGTTTGGCATCGCTGCAAAATCAGCGAACAGGTTTGGTCACCTGATAACGTCGCACATATTTGTGCCCTCATTCGCACTGTGGACTTCTACGTCTCGTATTGCGTTGTAATGGCGGCTGTGTGCGGGACGCCTTCGGGCGAGCCGATTTGGCGTTATCGGTTGACCAAGCCTGTGCACAGCCGCCACCCATCGTTTGGTCACGGTGCTGGCGATTACTAATAAATGCCGAGTAATTACTATGCCAACGATAAATCCGTTCCCCAAACGCTACCGTTCAATCAAAAGCAGCGTCACCGACTCAAATCCCTTGGTGATCGACACAGAAGCCAATCCCCAGGACATCCTCGAATCCGCCCTCCAGCGTATCCGAGCCTCCAGCCAGTTACTTGAAACGCTCCATTGCCAATGCTTTAAGCATGGCGATGTTCAGGACATTCCGCACATTACCCATGCGCTTTATCTGCTGACTCAGGATGGTTGTGATCTGTTGACGGTTGCACAGCAAAGGATGATGGGCTGGAAAGCGCCGATCTGAAGCTGCACCTTCAAAAACAAGCCTGCCTCCTGTGGGCAGGCTTTGAAGCTAGATGTCCGACGGTGAGGTATTCAATAGGATGAAGCGCTCATTTCAGGCGTAAAACTTATCTTTTTAAAAGTTGACCCGCGCTCGCGATTGCAGCTGCTAACGGGATCAATGGACCTAATGCCTGGGTACCTGAACCTGCTCCCGGCCCACCACCAGAATTCACCTTCACCTCAGCCCCGCTAATCGTCACCCCACCCGCATCAATCTTCACAAAGCTCCCCCCAGCCTTGGCCGTGAGTTCCATGCCACCCTCGACCACCACCTTCTCCCCTGCGTGGTAGTGAATCTCCTGACCCGCCTCAACAAACTGCGCCGTGCCGACCTTCACATGCTGGGTCACGCCGACGGTGAGGTGATCGTCCGCCCGCGCTTCGGTCTTGCGATCCAGGTGGGTGAGGCGATGCTCCTCCGCCTTGAACTCACTAAAAACATTCGCTTCAACGGTGTCATGCCGTTCATTGCCGACGCGAATTTTCTGGTCGTGCTCGATGTTTTCATCCCAGTCGCGCTGGGCGTGCAGGTAGATCTGTTCCGCGCCTTTCTTGTCTTCGATGCGGAACTCGTTGTAGCCCTTGCCGCCCGGTGAACTCAGGGTTTTGAAGGTGCTGCGGGTTTTGTTCGCCGGCAGGTCGTAGGGGACGACGTTTCCCTTTTGGTACAGGCAGCCGGTGATCAGCGGTTGATCCGGGTCGCCTTCGAGGAAGGTGACGAGCACTTCCATGCCGACTCTCGGGATGGCGATGCCGCCGTAGGCGTTGCCGGCCCATCCGGTGGCGACGCGCAGCCAGCAGCTGCTGGTGTCGTCGCCCTGGCCGTCGCGGTCCCAGTGGAACTGCACTTTGACGCGGCCGTATTGGTCGCAGTGGATTTCTTCGCCCGGCGGGCCGGTGACGATGGCGGTCTGGTTGCCCAGCACTTTAGGTTTCGGGTGGTCGAGGGCAGGGCGGTAATGCGCGTCCCACGGGGTGGCGAGGAAGCGGTTGCGATAGCCCTGCTGGAAGTCATCCTTATTGTCGGTGACGTCGCTGGTGATGTTCTCGCCGAGCACTTGTGGCTGCTTGCCTTCGTGGACGATTTCCAGCAGCAGCCAAAGGTCGTTCCACTCTGCGCGCGGGTGTTCGCTGAGGGCCATGAAGTGGCCGCTGACCAGGGTCGGTTCGTCGCCTTTGCCTTCGGCCAACTGGTAGTCGCTGCGATGGCGTTCCAGGGCGCGGGTCGCCAGTTGCTTGCCGCGCGCGCGGTCGGTGAAGCGGCCGGGGTAGTCGTAGTCTTCGAGGTCCGGGGCGAATCCGCTTTTGGCGGTGCCTTCAGGCAGCCGTCGTGGTTTTTCGAAGTCGTAGTCGCGACGGCTGACGCGGGTGGTACGGGTTTCCAGGCGCAGGTTGAAGCGCTTGATCACCGGTTTTTTGGCGGCCATGCCGGAGTCTTGCTGGTAGCTCACCGGCGCGAGTTTGCGGAACACCGTCTGGTCATCACCGAACACCAGTTTGTGGCCGCTGGTCGAGTGCTGGAAGTGGAAGTGAATGCCTTCCTCTTCGCACAGGCGCTGGATGAAGTGCAGGTCGGATTCGTCGTATTGCACGCAGTACACGCGCTCGGGGTAGATCGCGCCGAGCTGGAAGCTGTAGGCGTCGGCCAGAATACCTCGCGCCTCAAGCACCTGGGCGATGATCTTCGGTACAGTTAAATGCTGGAAAATCTGCTGGTCGTGGTTGTGCCGCAAATAGGCCAGTTGCGGCACCAGGCTGATGCTGTAGCGGGTCAGACTTTTGCCGGAGTCGCCTTGCTCGATGCGGTAGACCAAACCATGGATCTTGCCCTGGCCAGTGGCGCCGAAGGTCAGGCAACCGGGCTTGTGCAGCAGCTCTTCGAGTTTCAGGTCGGGGCGGGCGCTGACCAGTTCGATGTCGAAACAGAACGGCTGGTTGAGGGCTTCGCGGCCGACGAAGCTGAGGACCTGCAGGTCGACGGAAACGCCTTCGAGCGTGAGGGAGATATGGGTTGCGTTTGCGTCCAGCATGCCTTGAGTTCCGTCCTTTGAAAAAGCAGGGGCGGATGGTGTGGCATTAAAGTGCCATAATCAAGGTTGAAATGCGGTAGGCGGGGAGGGTAAAAAGTATAGGGAAAACCCCTAGTTACAGGTTTCTAGTCAATGAATCCTGGCCTTTAACCGTTAGATCGTCTCCGCGGGCAAATCGGATCGCCGCACCGCTCGTTCCTACGGGATCTGCGCAGATCCCGTAGGCGCGAGGCTTGCCCGCGAAGAGGCCATCACATTCAACGCAACTCTAGCTGCCGCCGATACGGCAAATCAGGCCCGGTCTTGCTGCAGGTCAACGCCGCAGCACTCACTGCAAACCTGAGCATGGCGTCAATTTGCTCGCGACTCAGCTGTTGCAGACCTTCAACCGAATCCAGCTGCTGCTCGGTCAACCAGGTAATCAACGCTGCCTGAAACGTATCGCCAGCCCCCACGGTGTCGGCAATTTTCACCGAGCAGGCCGGTACCGACCATGAACCGTGGGCACGGCTGAACACCGTTGCGCCTTCGCCGCCTCGGGTCAGGAACACCAACTGACAGCGATGCTCCAGCCAGCCTTCGATGACGCGCTGAGGATCTTGCTCGGGATACAGCAGGCTCAAGTCTTCGTCGCTGACCTTGATCAGATCCGCCAGCTCCACCAGCGTAGCAATCCGCGAGCGCCACAACTCGATGTTCGGCTCGGGATTCAGGCGCACGTTCGGGTCGAGGCTGATCAGGCGTTTGCCGCTTTCCCGTTGCACCAATGCCAATAACGTATCGGCAATCGGTTGCACCACCAGCGAGAACGAGCCGACGTGCAACCCGCGCACTTCAGGCCCTAGCTCTGGCAGATGCGCCAGGCTCAACTGCCGATCAGCGCAGCCTTCGCCACGAAAGCTGTAATGGGGCGAGCCATTGGCACCGACCGCGACCATCGCCAAGGTGGTTGGCGCGGCAAAGTCCACGAGGTAGTCCGGGCACACACCTTCATCCTGCAGCACTCGCTGCAAACGGCGGCCGAGGTAATCGGTCGACAGCCCGCCGAACAGCGCGGCGTCCACGCCCAAACGGCGCAAACCTACGGCCACGTTGAACGGCGAGCCGCCGGCAATTGCCTTGAAATTCACTTTGGATGCCAGGCCACTGGCATCATCTTCGCTGAAGAAATCGAACAGCGCTTCGCCACACACCAAATACATAATTGCTCGCTCTTTAAAGGGTTGCGACATGCTGTTGATAGCGTTCGTAGGCCTGCTGACAGGCCACCACATTTTCTGCAATCGGCAATGTTTCACTGGCCAGATCGAGCTTCACGCAGCGCTCGCACAAATCCGCCAGGCTGTCTTCGTGACCGTTTGCCCAGGATTTGCACCACGCCGCCTGAATCGCTGCGCCGAGGGCCGCTGCCTCGCTTTGTTCGGTACAAATCACTGGCGTATTCATGATGTCAGCGACGATCTGTCGCCACACCGGGCTCTTTGAGCCGCCGCCGATCAGGCAGATGCTGCGGCTTTGTAAGCCATTCTGGCGCAACAAGTCTAGCCCGTAACGTAAACCGAAGGTGGTGCCTTCCACCACGGCGCGGCACAGGTTGGCCCGGGTCAGGTTGGTCATGGTCAGCCCCAGCAGGCTGCCGCTGGCATGGGGCAGGGCGGGGACGCGTTCGCCATTGAGGAACGGCAGCATGCACACACCGTCGGCACCGATCGGCGCTTGCGCGACCAAGGCGTTGAACGCTTCGATATCCAATTCGAACAACTCGCGAATCGCGCCGGTTGCGTTGGTCAGGTTCATCGTGCAGATCAATGGCAGCCAGCCGCCGCTGGAGGAGCAGAACGTCGCGACCGAGGCATCCGGGCTGACGTTCGCTTGTTCGGCATAGGCGTAAACCGTTCCCGAGGAGCCGAGGCTCATGGTGATCGCGCCGGGCTTTATATTGCTGGTGCCGATGGCGCCCATCATGTTGTCGCCGCCACCGCTGGAGACCAGGGCCTTGGGGTTGATGCCGAGGTGCTCGGCGATACTCGGCAGGATTGTGCCAACCGGTTGGTGGGCATCGATCAGCTCCGGAAGTGCGGCTTGCAGGCGTCCGGTGGGGTCGATGTCGCGCAGCAGTTGCAAGTCCCACTGGCGGGTGCGCACGTTGAAATAACCGGTGCCCGAGGCATCACCATACTCGCTGCAGCTACGGCCGGTGAGCCAGTAGTTGAGATAGTCATGGGGCAGCAGAATGCGGGCGATTCGGGCGAATACCTCCGGGTGTTGTTCTTTGGTCCAGAGCAGTTTGGACACGGTGTAACCCGGCGCGATGACGATGCCGAGGCGTTCCAGTGAGCCTTTTTCGCCGCCCAGATGGGCGAGCAAGCGGTCGTTCTCCGGCGTGGACTCGGTGTCGCACCAAAGCTTGGCCGGTCGCAGCACCTGGCCGTGATCGTCGAGCATTACCAGGCCATGCTGCTGGCCGGAAACACCGATGCCGAGGATCGCCTGACCGTCTACCTCCGCAGCGAGCAGTGCGCGGCGGGTGGCCAGGGTAAAGGCTTCCAGCCATTGGGCGGTGTCTTGCTCGCGACGACCGTTGGCGCCGCTGATGAGGCTGTGGGCGGCGGCGCCCTGACCGAGGACCTGACCGCTGTGCGCGTCGAGGACAACGGCTTTGGTGCCTTGGGTGCCGCAGTCGATGCCGAGGAAAAGTTGTTGGTTTGCCATGGAAGATCCTTGGTGTGTCAGGTCGATCTCGGTGAACCCATTCGCGAGCAAGCCCGCTCCCACATTGGATTGTTGTCGAACACAAAACCTGTGTTCGCTGAAGATCTACTGTGGGAGCGGGCTTGCTCGCGAAGACGGCAGCAGGTTCACCACCATTCTTACGCCAGCACCCGCTCCAGCGTCCGCGTCACGCCAACATCCCGCAAGCTGTTACAGCACCACTCAAACGCCGCCACAAACTCGGCTGAACGCGGGATTGCCGTCCCGAAAATCTCCTCAACCTCCAACATTCGTTGAGTGATCAACACATCATCGGCCACCAGCGCCTGACAGAACGCCGCCCGTGGATCCGGAATTGCGTAGGTCTGGCCATTCTCATCCACGCCTTTGAGGTACAGCGCCCACGCCGCCACCACCAGCGCCGCACGCTTGGTCTCCTGCCCATCGGCAATCAAGCGGTTGATGGTCGGCACGGTGAACTTCGGAAACTTCGACGAGCCATCCGAACACACTCGCTCCAACTGATCGGCAATCGCTTGGTTGGAGAAGCGCGCCACCAGGGTGTTTTTGTACTCGGTCAGGTCGATCCCCGGCACCGGCGCCAGTTGCGGCGTCACGTCCAGGTCCATGTAGGCGCGCATGTAGCGCACGAACAGCGGGTCGTTCATGGTTTCGTGAACGAAGCGATAACCTTTCAAAAAGCCCAGATAGGTCAGAGCCAGATGGCTGCCGTTGAGCAGTTTGATCTTCATCTCTTCGTAAGGCGTGACGTCGTCGGTGAACTGCACGCCGACCTTTTCCCAGTCCGGGCGGCCGTTGACGAATTTGTCTTCCAGCACCCACTGCACAAACGGTTCGCAGACCACCGGCCAAGCGTCATCGACCGCATGTTTGTCGGCCAGTTGCAGGCGATGCTCGGTGCTGGTCATCGGCGTGATGCGGTCGACCATGGCGTTGGGGAAGCTGACATGGCGCTCGATCCAGTCGCGCAGATCGGCGTCGCGCAGGGCGGCGAATGCCAGCAGGGCTTTACGGGTCACGGCGCCGTTGTGCGGCAAGTTATCGCAAGACATCAGCGTGAACGCGGGCGTACCGGCTGCGCGCCGTTTGGCCAGTGCGGCGCAGAGGAAACCGAACACGGTTTTCGGCGCGTTCGGGTGAGCCAGATCATGCTGGATCTGCGGCAGGTGCGCCATGAACTCGCCGTTGCTGTCGTCGATGCAATAGCCGCCTTCGGTGATGGTCAGCGAGACGATGCGGATGTCTGGATCGGCGAGTTTGTCGATCAGCGCCTCGGCACTGTCTTCGGCCAGCAGCATGTCGCGGATGGCCCCGATGACCCGCACTTCGGCGTCATCGGCATCGCCGAGTTCGAACAGGGTAAACAGATAATCCTGCTCTTTGAGGTCGTCCCGGGCGCGGCGGTCCTCGGCGCGCAGGCCGACCCCGCAAATCGCCCAGTCCAGCGCTTCGCCGGTATTCATCAAGGCATCGGTGTAGTACGCCTGATGCGCGCGGTGGAAACCGCCGACGCCAATGTGCGCGATGCCTTGGCGTGTATCGCTCAGGCTGTAGGCGGGCAGGGCCACCTCGGGGGCGAGGCGGTTGAGGTTCTGTTTATTCAGTTTCATCGCATGCTCTCGAATCAGGCTGCGGCGCGCAGTGGGCGGGTCAGCGCCACGCCGTCGGCATCGAATAAATGGCAGTGTTCAGCATCCAGGTGCAGGCTCAGGGATTCGCCATAACGGCTGGCCAGATCGCCGCGAACGCGCATGGTCAGCGCCTCGCCGGAAGACGTCAGGACATGGCAGAAAGTGTCGCTGCCCAGACGTTCGCTGACATCGGCAGTGACTTGCAGGGTGCAGTCGCCGGGTTGCGCCAGTTCAAGATGTTCCGGACGAATGCCCAAGGTCACCGCACCGCCGACACTCAGGTTCGCCCCGCTCAGCGGCAGGGTGATGCGGGTGCCGGCGTCCAGCAGCACTTCGCAGCTTTGGCCGTTAACGCGGGTGACTTTGCCCTTGAGGAAGCCCATTTTCGGCGTGCCGAGGAAGCCTGCGACAAACAGGTTGGCCGGCTGGTGATACAGGTCCAGTGGCGAACCGACTTGCTCGATCTTGCCGCCATTGAGGACGACGACTTTGTCGGCCATGGTCATGGCTTCGACCTGGTCGTGGGTCACGTAGATCATCGTGGCTTGCAGTTCCTTGTGCAGGCGCAACAGTTCCAGGCGCATCTGCACCCGCAGGGCGGCGTCGAGGTTGGACAGTGGTTCGTCGAACAGGAATATTTTCGGGTTGCGCACGATCGCCCGGCCGATCGCCACGCGTTGACGCTGACCACCGGACAGTTGCTTCGGCTTGCGCTCCAGCATCGGTCCGAGTTCAAGGATGCGCGCCGCTTCGCCGACTTTTTTCTCGACTTCGGCTTTCGCCACACCGGCCAGGTCCAGAGCGAACGACATGTTTTTGCGCACGCTCATGTGCGGGTACAGGGCGTAGGTCTGGAACACCATCGCCAGGTCGCGCTTGGCCGGGCTGACTTCGGTGATGTCGCGGCCATCCAGTTCGATGGTGCCGCCGCTGACCTCTTCAAGACCCGCGATCAACCGCAGCAGGGTGGATTTACCGCAGCCCGACGGGCCGACGAACACCACGAATTCCTTGTCATTCACTTCGAGGTCGATGCTTTTGATGATGGAAAAACCTTCGAAGCCTTTTTGCAGATTTTTGATTTTCAGGTTGGCCATGATGGCGCTCCTTTGTGCTTATTCTTTGAGGGCTATTTCACGGCACCGAACGACAGGCCGCGGACCAATTGTTTCTGGCTGATCCAGCCGAAGATCAGGATCGGCGCACAGGCCAGGGTTGACACTGCCGACAACTTGGCCCAGAACAGACCTTCAGGACTCGAGTACGAGGCGATCAACGCGGTCAGTGGCGCGGCCTGCGACGAGGTCAGGTTCAGCGACCAGAACGCCTCGTTCCAGCACAGGATCAGCGACAGCAAAACCGTGGAAGCCAGGCCGCCCTTGGCGATCGGCAGTAGCACCCGGACCATTTCCTGCCACAGCGTTGCGCCGTCCAGGCGTGCGGCTTCGAGGATGTCTTTGGGGATGTCTTTGAAGTAGGTGTAAATCATCCAGACCACGATCGGCAGGTTGATCAGCGTGTAAATCACGATCAGCGCGATTCGCGTGTCCAGCAGGCCGAAACTCTTGGCCAGCAGGTAGATCGGCATCAGCACGCCCACCGGCGGCAGCATCTTGGTCGAGAGCATCCACAGCAGCGTGCCTTTGGTGCGCTGGGTTTCATAGAACGCCATCGAGTAGGCCGCCGGCACGGCGATCAGCAGGCACAACGCAGTGGCACTGAAGGAAATCACCACCGAGTTCCAGGCGAAGCTGAAGTAGTCGCTGCGCTCGTTGATGTGCAGGTAGTTCTCCAGCGTCGGTGTGAAGATGAACTGCGGCGGCGTGGCGAACGCATCGATTTCGGTTTTAAAACTGGTCAACACCATCCAGAAGATCGGGAAGAAGATCAGGATCGCGATGGCCCAGGCCAGAGTGCCGAGCAGCAGGCTTTGCAGGCGGCGGGATTGTTGAAGAGTCATGGCGCAGGCCTCAGGCTTTGTCTGTCAGGTTTTTGCCGATCATTCGCACCAGCACGATGGCCGCGACGTTGGCAATCAACACCGCGATCAAACCACCGGCGGACGCCATGCCGACGTCGAACTGCACCAGCGCCTGGTTGTAGATCAGGTAGGCGAGGTTGGTCGAGGCGTAGCCGGGACCACCGTTGGTGGTGGTGAAGATTTCGGCGAACACCGACAGCAGGAAGATGGTTTCAATCATCACCACCACCGCGATTGGCCGGGCCAGGTGCGGCAGGGTCAAGTGCCAGAAGATCGCGACCGGACCGGCACCGTCCAGGCGCGCGGCTTCTTTCTGTTCCTGATCGAGGGACTGCATGGCGGTCATCAGGATCAGGATCGCGAAGGGCAGCCACTGCCACGAGACAATGATGATGATCGACAGCAGCGGGTAGTGCGCCAGCCAGTCCACCGGCTGCGCGCCGAACAGCTTCCAGATGTAGGCGAGAATCCCCGAGACCGGGTGAAAGATCAGGTTTTTCCAGATCAGCGCACCGACGGTGGGCATGATGAAGAACGGCGAGATCAACATCACCCGCACGATGCCGCGACCGAGAAACTCACTGGCCTCCAGCAACGCACTGATCAACACGCCGAACACCACGCTGATCAGCAACACGCTGCCCACCAGCAACAGGGTGTTGGTGGCGCCAGGCAGAAAGCCCGAGTCGCTCAGAAAGTAGCTGAAGTTCTCCAGCCCCACGAACTGGTTTTCACCGGGGTAGAGCAGGTTGTAGCGAATCAATGAAAAGTAAACGGTCATGCCCAGCGGCACGATCATCCATAGCAGCAACAACGCTACCGAGGGGCTGACCAGAAACCAGCCGGGGTTGCTCAACCGGCTTTTACGCACCGGTTGGGGGATGTCCATGTGAGCTTTGACAGTTGAAATATTCATGGCGATAGAACCGATTGGGAACAGACAAATGAAGATCTAATGTGGGAGCGGGCTTGCTCGCGAAAGCGGTGTTCCAGTCTCTGAAGATGCATCGGATGTACCGGCCTCTTCGCGAGCAAGCCCGCTCCCACATGGATTGCGTTACACCTGTGGGAGCGTGGCTTGCCCGCGATGGAGGCAACTCGGTGTCCAGACAATCAGAACAGTTGCACCCACCGCACCGTTACTATTTGGGATAACCGGCGCGCTTCATCTCACGTTCGGTGGTTGACTGGGCGGCGGTCAGGGCCTGGTCGACCGTGGTCTGGCCGATCAGCGCTGCCGAGAACAGCTTGCCGACCTGGGTGCCCACGGCCTGGAACTCAGGAATGGTCACCAATTGGATGCCGACATAGGGCACAGGCTTGAGGGACGGTTTACTCGGGTCCGCGGCCTTCAGCGATTCCAGCGTCACCTTGGCGAACGGCGCGGCATTCATGTAGGCCTCGGTGTAGGTCGAGGCACGAGTGCCTGGCGGCACGTTGGCGATGCCGTCTTTTTCCGCGACCAGCGCACCGTATTCCTTGGAAGTGGCCCAGGTGCTGAATGTTTTCGCCGCGTCCTTGGCCTTGGAACTGGTCGGAATGGCCAGCGCCCAGGAATACAACCAGGCCGAACCTTTGTCGGTGGTTTCATGCGGTGCGTAGGTGAAGCCGACGTGATCGCTGACCTTGCTTTGGGTCTTGTCGGTGACGAACGAACCGGCGACGCTGGCATCGACCCAGATCGCACACTTGCCGCTGTTGAACAGCGCCAGGTTTTCGTTGAAACCGTTGCTCGACGCGCCCGGCGGGCCGGACTTTTTCATAGTGTCGACGTAGAAGTTCAGCGCGTTCTTCCACTCCGGCCCGGTGAATTCTGGCTGCCATTTTTCATCGAACCAGCGTGCGCCGTAAGCATTGGCGACGGTGGTGATCAGCGCCATGTTCTCGCCCCAGCCAGCCTTGCCGCGCAGGCAGATGCCGTACTGTTCTTTGTCTTTATTGGTGAGTTTGCTGGCAAATTCGCTGATCTGAGTCCAGGTAGGGCGTTCGGGCATGGTCAGCCCGGCGTCCTTGAACAGGTCGGTGCGGTAATAGGTGATGGAGCTTTCCGCGTAGAACGGCAGGGCATAGAGCGAGCCCTTGACCGAAAGGCCTTCACGGACCGAAGGGAACACGTCGTCGAGGGCGTAGGTGGCCGGCAAGTCCTTCATCGGTTCCAGCCAACCCTTGGCACCCCAGAGTGCGGCTTCGTACATGCCGATGGTCAACACATCGAACTGTCCGCCCTGGGTGGCGATGTCGGTGGTCAGGCGTTGACGCAGGACGTTTTCTTCGAGCACCACCCAATTGAGCTTGATGTCCGGATGTTCGGCCTCGAAGGTTTTCGAGAGTTTTTGCATGCGGATCATGTCGCTGTTGTTGACGGTGGCAATGGTCAGGGTCTGGGCGCCGAGGCTGACGCTACTGAGGGTCATGCAGGTGAGAGCAAGCAGAGCTTTTACAGAAGGTTGCATCGTGCACTCCTTTTCTGCACCCGGCGGGTTACAGAAGGACAGTTATTGTTTTTGTGTCTTCCGAAGGGCAGGAAGAATGTGCACTGATTACAGCCTTCAAACGATGGGCTGACAAATCATCCATCGCACTGTCACCGATACTTTTTTGCACTGGGGTTCAGTTCAAGAAGCTTGGAGAACGGTGTTTTAGCGATTAGAACCGATTGAATCCGTACAGGTTTATAGGGCTGAAAATCAAAAGATCGCAGCCTTCGGCAGCTCCTACAGGGATCGCGTGATTCTGTAGGAGCTGCCGAAGGCTGAGACCTTTTGATCCTGCTTTTAACCGTGGTTTTGCTCAGTCAAACGCTGCACTGCCAACCGCCGGTAGTGCGACGGCGTCATGCCCTTGAGCTGTTGGAAACGTCGGTTGAAGTTGGAAATATTATTGAAGCCTGACTCGAAACACACATCGGTCACCGTTTTGTCGCCATCGGCCAGCAGCTCGCAGGATTTGCTGATGCGCAAACGATTGACGAATTCGATGAAGCAGCGCCCGGTGGCCTGTTTGAACACTCGGCTGAAGTAGGTCGGCTTCAGACCCAGATGCTCGGCGACTTCTTCCAGCGGCAGTTCCCGGGCGTAATGGGCAAAGATGTAGTCCACCGCGCGGTTAGTGCGGTCGATATTGTGTTCATCGGCCAATTGCGGCGTCGTGGCACCGGACAGCAACTGATAGTCATCGGACGCCGCCAGCAACTCCAGCAGAATGAAAAAATGCCCGAGCCGGGTCATGCCCTTGGTATCAGCGATGCGCTGCATCAAGGTCATGGCCTGACGGATCGTGCGCTTGCAGCGAAACTCGATGCCGTACTGCGCGCGCTCCAGCAAGGGTGCAAGCGTCTTGAGTTCGGCGAACACCTGATGGCCGCTTTCAAACAGCTCGTCAGTGAAATTGACCAGCATGTCGCGCTTGGGCACCACTTCGTCTTCAGCCACCTGGCTGATCCAGTTGTGCGGCAGGTTGGGGCCGGTCAGGAACAGCGTTTCCGGGTAGAAGTTACCGATGTAGTCACCGATGAACACCTTGCCGGAGCTGGCGACGATCAGGTGCAGTTCGTATTCCTTGTGGAAATGCCAGCGCACCAAAGGGCACGGGAAGCCGTGCTGACGATAGATGATGGACAACCCGTTATGGTCGTCCATCAATTCGTAGGAAGGATCGGTAACTCTGGCTGGTCGGCTCATGTCAGGGCACTTTTATTGTTATCGCCCGTTGATCATGCCTCTTTCCAGGCTCACTGTGCCAGCCCGCGACGTTGACCGTTCAGGACCGTTCATGCAACGAGCGGCCATAAACGGCTTTCATGCTGGAGGCGATCCAGCAGTAGCGAACAATCTCGCACTCGTCGAAAAAGTCAATGTTAATGATGCTGCAACGGGTTACCCAGTCGCGCGTTGTGCTGAACCAGTCATTGATTTGGCTTTTTATGTGCTGAGGGCCGCCCAATAGTGAATAGGTGGTCGCCGACAGCGACCAGAGAAACGTTTCGTAGGGCGCATCTTCAAGGGTCGTAGCGATATGGCTATGCAGCTCTGTGGTATCAGTGAAGGCCTGGTCGCGCCACTTGTGCGTTATGCGCGGCCAGAAGTACTTGCTGTCCAGCCCCGACGCACCTTGGGCCGCCATGACGATGCGGCGCAATGAACTGGTGCGCTTGAGTTCGCCCACGGTTTTCAATGCGTCGCTATGCGGGATGATTCGCAGCCCAAGGCGACGCACCAGTACGTCGTTGAATTTCCGATAGTCGAAGGGTTTGCCCGCGATTCCAAGTTGATGAAAGTCCAGCACGATGAATTCATCCGGATTTCGATCCAGGAAGGTCGATACCGCATCGATCAGTTCATCGAGGATCCGATGGGACTGAAACCCATTGTGATGAAAGTAAAACACCGGCTCTACGGGGCCGAATGTGTAACCAAGCCGCAGATCGAAAGCCCGCGCGCCATTGGCCAGTTGCCAGGCAAATGAATCGTTCTGGCAGGTTGTCCAGTTGCCGACCACCACTTCATAGTTTGGCGCTTTTTTGTCCATGCCGGCGTTATGAGCGCCGGGCCAGACAATGTCGGTCAGCTTCAACTGATCGATATCCAGTACGTTGCTCATCCACTTCTGTTTATCAAGCGTTCCCGTTGCACTGTGAGTCATGATTATTCCTTGTGCGTTAACTTCGCCCCATCCGTGGGGCGAATTGGTTCGTGAGCCGAAGGCGGCGAAGGGCCGCGTCCGGATTGTCAGGCTGTCATAAAGACAAGTTCAGAAACCAGCATAGGAGTGCTTGGCAGTATTGCCAGCGATAGAAATATCTCAACAAATATAGCTAAATGATGGCGCGCTAGAGTGGGGGGTTATTTGATCCGGCTGTTCGCCTTCTTAAGATTTACGGTTCGGCAATAAGAAACTATCTTCGTTTCTTCAAAAAAATCGACGTTGATAATGTTGCACTTTTCCGCCCAATCGGATTTTTCCGGATCAAACCACAAATCAAGTTGAGTGTGAATGTCTACGGGGCCGCCGAGAATGCTGTAGCTGGTTGCGGAAAGAGACCACGGTGCCCATTTGCCGGGAGGGTTGTTCAGCACTTCGATGATGTGTTTTTCCAGCTCCGCGGCACTGGTAATATTGTTGCCACTCCATTTGTGGTCGATCTTCTCGCAAAATGCATTTCGATCAAGTGCGCCGTGCCATGGGGCTGCGACCAAAATTCTTTGCTCAGTGCTGATTTGTTTGAGTTGGCTGAGGCTCAGGTGCAAGTTTCTGGTGGGAATGATGCGATGGCCAAGGAAGTGGATCATCATGGAGTTGAAGTAGGTAAAATCAAACGCCTCTTTATTTTCATTCAGTTCGTGGAAGTCAAGGGTAATGAACTCATCGGGGTTGTCCTTAAGGAATTGATTCACGTCAGTAATGAGTTCCCCCAAGGTGCGGGAAGAGAGGATGCCACCGTGCTGGAAGCGAAATTTTCCGAGCCCCTGTGCACTAGCGTCGTACTCCAACCGGACATCAAGTACGCGTGCACCGCTGTTCAGTTGTGCATGAAATGGTTTGTGCTGACACGCCACCCAGTGCTTGGGCAAGGAATAGGATGCTTCCCAGTCGCAGCCCGCGTTGTGAGTGCCTGGTAGAGTCAACTCGCAGAGCGATAAAGTGTCGATGGCCGGTGTCGCGGTCATCCAGTTGTTGAGTGCGTAATTGTCTAAAGTATCGTTGTTCATTAATGCATCCTTGCATCATTTAATAGGAAAGGTCACACCTTTGGTGAGTGATGTGTTTGGGGTGCGACTTCCCCATGTTTATAGCGATGAAAGTATCAATGGCCAATCGCTGGATTGATGCAAGGTATGTGGTTTCTATATCAGATAGTTGGAATGAATTGAAAACTTAGTTATTGAGTTCGATTCTTTGCCTCAATCCACTGCGCCATGTACTGAGTGCTTTTGTGATGGTGATGGCGCAACATGCTGCCGGTGAAGTTATCCCTTCTAAGTTGTGCCAGGTGTTGCTGGCAATACAACAGTTTCTCGATCAGTGCCGGGCCATGTATCGCTGACTGATAGCGCTCGGCCAACAGCGTCTGCCCATTGGATTGGGCACTCATCCAGAGGTCTTTGTCTTTATAAAGACGAACCGCACAATCGGCGAACTCACGCGCAGTTCGGGTCACGGCGCCCGGCCACGGCTGTTCGCGGTGCATCGCTTCTGCGCCAATCGGCGTGGTGACATTGGGTGTACCGCACAGCATGGCATCGACGATCTTGCCTTTAATGCCCGCACCGAAGCGTAACGGCGCCAGACACACCCGGGCCGCAGACATGACTTGCAATGCATCTTCTGCCCAATTCATCACATGAAACCCTTGGGCTGCATTGTGCAGGGCGGTGGCTTTGGGTGGCGTATAGGCGCCATAGATATGCAATTGCGCCTCTGGCAACTGCGCACGGATCAGCGGCCAGATCGTGGTTTTCATCCAGAGTACGGCGTCCCAATTCGGCGCGTGGCGGAAGTTACCGATACTGAGGAAATGCGCACGCTCCTCAAACGCCGGCGACGTGGTGGTCAGCGGTTCGACCATCAACGGGCAGCAGTGCAGCAGTTGTTGCGGCAACCCGAACTGCTCGACCAACAATTCAATCTCCACTTCGGAGATCATCAGGTTCAAGTCGCAGCGATACAGCGCGGCGATCTCCCGTTTTGCCAGATCGGTGTCGGCCATGAGTTCGAACTCTTCACGCAATGCCGGGACGAATAACTCGCTGAAATCGTTGGCGTCGTCACTGGCCTTCAAGCGCTCCTTGAGGCGCTGATGCCGAGCATGTCGCAGGCTTTGCAGATCGGAGGTCTCCAGCACGCGCAAGGCGTCGGGGCAGTGTTTCTCTACTCGCCAGCCGAACTGTTCCTCCATCATGAACTGGTCGAATAGCACGATATCCGGTGCCAGTTTACTGACAAAGGTGTCGAAACTGCTGTTATTCAACTCGATCGGCACTTCGCGAATGCCCAACGCAGTCAGGTCCGCACGGTGCTCACCGGTGCCGGCCGGGCTGCTGAAGGTAATGTCCCAGCCTTGCTGCAAGAACGTATCGAGAATTTGCATCACATGCCCACTGGCCGCAGAAGAGCGGGGCTCGGGCCAGACGTAACCAATCACCAGGACTTTGGTTGCGCGGGGCTGACTCATTGACGGGTATTCCTTGAAACGGGTAGGGAGCGGAGAAAGTCGGGGTGCGAGAAAAGTCAGGCCTGGACGAGTATGCCTTTGACCTTGTCCCGCAACTGATCAATGGAAAACGGCTTGCCAATGATATGCATGCCGTCAGGTACCTCGATGCTTTCGGCATAACCGCTGGCGAACAGAATGGGCAATTCGGGACGCAGCATGTGTGCCTGTTTCGCCAATTCCCGACCGTCCATGACGGGCAGACCCACATCCGTCATCAGCAAATCGATGTCCTGGTCTTCATCATTGATGAACTCCAGCGCCATTTCGCAGCCATCCGCCGCAAGTACCCGGAATTCCAATTCCTCCAGTACATCAACGATCAGCGTGCGCACGATGGCATCGTCTTCGACGACAAGGATGGTGGAGGCGTTGGTGGGCATAGTGGGCTCTCAAAGGTTGAATTCGCGGTTGCCGGTCGATCGAAATCGCCGGGCTCTTGCATGAGTAAGTGACGAATCATGACAAGTTCCCGACGCGCTACAAAAACAATAGCCGCACAAGAGCCGCAGAGAATAACCGCTCCTTTGTCCCAGAGCAGCTAAATGCAGGTTTTTGCCGCAAAACATGTCAGAAAAATGGATGAGCTCGGCCGTTTTGGGGCAGACTCGATGCTTTTCAACAGTACGACAAGGCCTCCCCATGACCTCTGCGTCCTCGGTTGATGAGCAACGATTCCGCAAACTCCTGAGCCGCAACGTCAGCCTGCCGTTGGGTGTCGGCATTATCAGCGCGGTTTTCTTCGTTTCGCTGATCAGCTACCTGCTGTCGGTGATCCAGTGGGTCCAGCACACCGACCGGGTGATCAATAATGCCAATGAGGCGATAAAGCTGACCGTCGATCTGGAAACCGGCATGCGCGGGTTCCTGCTCAGCGGCGACGAACATTTCCTTGACCCTTACGAGACGGCCAAGCCGAGAATCGCCGTCGCTCTCAATACCTTGCTCGAATTGACCACCGACAACCCGGTCCAGACTGATCGTCTGCGCCGGCTCCAGGCCTTGCAGACGGAATGGGCTAATTACGCGCAATCGATGATCGATTTGCAGCGCGCCAGCGGTGACTACCGTGGCGCGGTCAAGGCCGGACGCGGCAAGCGTCTGACCGATGAGATCCGCAAGCAATTTGAAGATGTGATCGATCTGGAACAACAGTTGCGCGCCACTCGCAACGAGGAAGTGCGTCAAACCACGATTTGGAGCATCGCCTTTTATCTGCTGTTCGTGGCCGGTATCAGCGGGTTGCTGGCCTACATTGGCCGTCGGGACTTGCTCAAACTGTCCCAAAGCTATAGCGCCAACCTCGCCGGGCAACAGGCCAGTGCCCGGCGCCTGGAACAGCAAGCCTGGTTACGCAACGGTCAGACCGAACTGGCCGAGCAAGTCCTGGGGCAGTTATCCCTCAATCTGTTGGGGCGCAACATCCTGCAGTTCTGCGCCCAATATTTAGGCACGGCTGTCGCGGCGATCTATGTCCGTGAGGATCATGGTGGCCTGAAGCGCATCGCGTCTTACGGTTTCTCCCGGGAGCAGGAAGCGCTTGAGCAGCAGATCTACAGTGGCGAAGGGATTGTCGGCCAGGTGGCGCAACAGGCGCGCTTGATTCGTCTTGATGACGTACCGGGCGACTACTTCAAAGTCAGCTCCGGCCTGGGCGAAGGTTTACCACACAGCGTGCTGGTGGTGCCGACCAGCGACGACGATCGGGTCAACGGTGTGATCGAACTGGGGTTCCTGCGCACGCTGACCGATCGCGATGTTGAACTGCTCGAATTGATTGCCGGCAACATCGGTACCTCGATCGAGGCCGCCCGCTATCGCCAGCGCTTGCAGGAAGTGCTGGCCGAAGCCCAGCAACTCAACGAAGAGCTGCAAGTTCAGCAAGAAGAACTCAAGACCGCCAACGAAGAGCTGGAAGAGCAGTCGCGGATTCTCAAGGAATCCCAGGGCCACCTGGAAGCCCAGCAGGTAGCGCTGGAGCAAACCAACGAACAACTCGCCGAGCAGGGGCAGATCCTGGCCGCGCAACGCGATGCCATGGACCTGAAGAACACTGAATTGAATCTGGCTCAAGTTGAGCTCGAAGCGCGCGCCGAAGAGTTGCAGCGCTCCAGCAAGTACAAATCCGAATTCCTCGCCAACATGTCCCACGAGCTGCGCACGCCGCTGAACAGTTCGTTGATTCTGGCCAAATTGCTGGCGGAAAACCCGCAGGAAAACCTCAGCGCCGAGCAGGTCAAATTCGCCGATTCGATTTACTCCGCCGGCAACGACTTGCTTAACCTGATCAACGATATTCTCGATATTTCCAAGGTCGAGGCCGGCAAGCTTGAGGTGCGTCCGGAGAACACCAATGTTGCGCGTCTGGTGGAAGGCCTGCGCGGCATGTTCCAGCCGATGGCTGCGGACAAGAAACTGGATTTTCAGGTGCAATTGCAGGCCGATGCACCGCTGACGCTGTTCACCGACCGCCAGCGGCTGGAGCAAGTGATCAAGAACCTGCTGTCCAACGCGGTGAAGTTCACCGAAAAGGGCACGGTCAACCTGAGCGTCGCTGCTCAGCCAGACAACGGCATCGCCTTTATCGTCCGCGATTCCGGTATCGGTATTGCGCCGGATCAGCAGGAAAGCATTTTCGAAGCCTTCCGTCAGGCCGATGGCACCACCAATCGTCGTTACGGCGGCACCGGCCTGGGCTTGTCGATCTCTCGTGATCTGGCCACGTTATTGGGCGGCTCCATCAGTGTGACCAGCATGCCTGGGCAGGGCAGTGTGTTCACCCTGGTGTTGCCGCAGCACTACGTCGAGCCGGGCGACGCGCCTGTCGAGACGATGAAAGCCACGCCGGTGGTCATGCCGAAAAGCGCCGTGGTTACTGCGCCTGTGCCGCTGATTGCCGACGTCGACATTCCGCGTTTCGACGATGATCGCAACAAGGCGCCATTCGCCACTCGCTGCATTCTGGTGGTGGAGGATGAGCCGAACTTTGCGCACATCCTCTACGACCTGGCCCATGAACTGGGTTATCAGTGCCTGGTAGCCCACGGCGCCGACGAAGGCTACGATCTGGCCAGGCAGTTCATCCCTGATGCGATTCTGTTGGACATGCGCTTGCCGGATCATTCCGGGCTGACGGTATTGCAGCGCCTGAAAGAACATGCCGAAACCCGGCACATCCCGGTGCACGTGATTTCGGTCGAAGACCGCGTCGAGGCCGCCATGCACATGGGCGCCATCGGTTATGCGCTCAAGCCGACCACGCGTGAGGAACTCAAGGATGTGTTTGCCCGCCTCGAAGCCAAACTGACGCAGAAGGTCAAACGGGTGTTGCTGGTCGAAGATGACGATGTGCAGCGTGACAGCATCGCCCGACTGATTGGTGACGAGGACATCGAAATCACCGCTGTCGGCCTGGCGCAGGATGCGCTCGACTTGCTGCGCAGCACGATTTTCGACTGCATGATTATCGACCTGAAGCTGCCGGACATGCTCGGCAACGACTTGCTCAAACGTATGTCCACCGAAGATATCTGCTCGTTCCCGCCGGTGATCGTCTATACCGGACGTAACCTGACCCGGGACGAAGAGGCCGAGCTGCGCAAGTATTCGCGCTCGATCATCATCAAGGGCGCGCGCTCGCCCGAGCGGTTACTGGACGAAGTGACACTCTTTTTACACAAAGTCGAATCCCGGTTGTCCCAGGAACGCCAGACGATGCTCAAGACCGCCCGCAGTCGCGACAAGGTTTTCGAGGGACGTAAAGTGCTGCTGGTGGACGACGATGTACGCAACATCTTTGCCCTCACCAGTGCGCTGGAGCAGAAGGGCGCAATCGTGGTCATTGGCCGTAACGGCCGTGAAGCGATAGAGAAATTGAATGAAGTCGAGGACATCGACTTGGTGCTGATGGACGTCATGATGCCGGAAATGGATGGTTTCGAAGCCACCCTCGAAATCCGCAAGGACCCGCGCTGGCGCAAGCTGCCGATCATTGCGGTGACGGCCAAGGCCATGAAGGACGATCAGGAGCGCTGCTTACACGCCGGCGCCAACGACTACCTGGCCAAGCCCATCGATCTGGATCGTCTTTTCTCGTTGATTCGTGTGTGGTTACCGAAGATGGAACGCATCTAGTGGAGCGCAACACCGAAATCGAATTGCGCTTGTTGATTGAGGCGATCTACCTCAAGTACAGCTACGATTTTCGCGATTATTCCGCCGCGTCGATCAAACGCCGGGTCAATCATGCCTTGAGTCAGTTTGAGTGCAAGACCATCTCGTCGCTGCAGGAGAAGGTTCTGCACGACCCGACCGCATTCATGCAACTGCTGCAATTGCTGACGATTCCGGTCAGCGAAATGTTTCGCGACCCTTCGCACTTCCTGGCGCTGCGTCAGGAAGTGGTGCCACTGCTCAAGACTTATCCGTCGATCAAGGTCTGGATCGCCGGTTGCAGCACCGGCGAAGAGGTCTATTCAATGGCGATTCTGCTGCGCGAAGAAGGCTTGCTGGATCGCACCATCATCTATGCCACCGACATCAACCCGCGCTCACTGGATAAAGCCAGGCAGGGGATTTTCTCCCTGGAGAATGTTCGGGCCTACACTCACAACTATCAGCAGGCGGGTGGTCAGCGTTCGTTCGCCGATTACTACACGGCGGCCTATGGCTATGCCATTTTCGACAAGAGCCTGTGCGACAACGTGACCTTCGCCGATCACAGCTTGGCCACTGACAGTGTGTTCTCGGAAACTCAATTAATTTCGTGTCGTAATGTGTTGATTTATTTCAACAAGAAACTACAGGGTCGCGCGTTCGGCTTGTTTCACGAATCCCTGTGTCATCGGGGGTTTCTTGCACTGGGCAGTAAGGAAACCCTGGATTTCTCGGCTTATGGCAATCAGTTTGAAGCCTTGGTCAAACCCGAACGGATATACCGCAAATCATGAACAGGGCAGTGCAGGATACTCATCAGCTGGATCTTCGCGGCATCAGCCGTCTGCTTGTCGAGCTGGAAGGAGTCGCATGTTAAGTAGCATCCAGGCCAAATTACTGATCGTCGACGACCTGCCGGAGAATCTTCTGGCGCTCGAAGCATTGATCCGGCGTGAAGACCGTATGGTCTATAAAGCCCTATCCGCCGACGAAGCCTTGTCGCTGTTGCTGCAACACGAATTTGCCATGGCCATTCTCGATGTGCAGATGCCCGGCATGAACGGCTTCGAGCTGGCCGAGTTGATGCGCGGCACGGAAAAAACCAAAAACATCCCGATTGTGTTCGTCAGTGCCGCCGGCCGCGAGCTTAATTACGCGTTCAAGGGCTATGAAAGCGGTGCGGTCGACTTCTTGCACAAGCCGCTGGATGTTCATGCGGTCAAGAGCAAGGTCAATGTCTTCGTCGACCTGTATCGTCAGAGCAAAGCGATGAAGCATCAGGTTGAAGCGCTGGAGCAAAGTCGCCGGGAGCAGGAGGCGCTGCTCAAACAGTTGCAGAACACCCAGAATGAGCTGGAGCAAGCGGTGCGCATGCGGGATGACTTCATGTCCATCGTGGCCCACGAAGTCCGTACGCCGCTCAATGGCCTGATTCTCGAAACCCAGTTGCGCAAAATGCACCTGGCCCGGGATAACGCCGCAGCCTTCACCCTGGACAAGATGCACGCCATGGTCGACCGCGATGAGCGGCAGATCAAAAGCCTGATCCGCCTGATCGAAGACATGCTCGATGTGTCGCGGATCCGCACGGGCAAGCTGTCGATTCGCCCCAGTCGGTTTGACCTGGTGCAACTGGTGAACAACCTTCTGCAAAACTTTGCCCCGCAGGTTGAAGCCTCGGAATCGTCGGTCACCCTGACGGCCGAGCAGCCCGTGATGGGGCACTGGGACGAGTTCCGTATAGAACAAGTGATTTCAAACTTATTGACCAATGCGCTGCGTTACGGCGCCAAGAGCCTGATCGACGTACGCGTGTACAATCAGGACGGGCAAGCGTGGGTTGAGGTTCAGGATCGCGGCATCGGGATCAGTGAAGAGAATCAGCAGCGCATTTTTCAGCAGTTCGAGCGAGTGTCCGCCAAGGCCGTTGTAGCAGGGCTGGGCCTGGGGCTGTTTATTTCGGAACAGATTGTCGCCGCCCACGGTGGCTCCATCACCGTCGAGAGCCGGATTGGCGAAGGCGCCTTGTTTCGCGTTTGTCTGCCGCTGCAGGAAAACAGCCCGATAAACGCAACCTCTGAGTGACCACACGGTCGTATCAGCAGCTATTGACCGAACAAAGGCTTTCCATGAGTGAAGATGCACAAGATGTGGTACTGATCGTCGAGGATGACCCTTCGATCTTGATGGTGCTGTCTGCTTATTTGTCGGGTGAGGGGTATCGGGTGCTGCAAGCCGAAAACGGCGAGCAGGCCTTTGAAATTCTGGCGAGCAAACCGCATCTGGACATGATGATCACCGACTTCCGCTTGCCGGGGGGAATCTCTGGCGTGCAGATCGCCGAACCCGCCGTGAAGCTGCGACCGGAGCTCAAGGTCATTTTTATCAGCGGCTATCCGCAGGAAATTCGCGAGACCGACAGCCCGATCACCCGCAAAGCGCCGATCCTGGCCAAGCCGTTCGATCTGGATGTGTTGCAACAGATCATGCAGGACATGTTGTCTTGATCGTACCTCCGTGTCAGGGAACGATTTGATCAGCCGGATAGTAGGCGAACAGCGCCTCTTCGCGGGGAGAGGCGGGTAGTACCATTTGCACGATTGGAACCACCATCCCCCCACTTTTATTGTAGAAGTCCTTCTGGTCATGTTGTGCACCGGCCAACCCGCCCGGGGTGTAGAGATAGAAGAACGCCTGGATGGGCAATTCTCGAGGGATATTCTGCGGCCAAGTCGCCAAGATCAGTTCGTTTTGTTGAGGGAACCAACTTGCGCCGAGCATGTTCCTCGTGCGTATGGATTGGTAAAAGGAGTCGGCCGCCAGGTGGTTCATGCTGTCGCGCACATCAAAACTGCATTGATAAGCCGGGGCATTCGACGGAGCAGGGGCGCGTTGCCAATGCGCCATCCATTGTTCGGCCGTCGTGATGCCCAACGTTTGGCAGCGCCGGCTTTCCAAAGGGTAGGCGGTGTGCCCCCCGCACCCCGGCTTGTCTCGAAGCTGACTCCAGCCGTCGATGGGGTAGCTGCACAGTACCTCGATCTTCCGCATGCCGGGCTGGTTGGCAAGAACCGGAAGGAAAATGAGCCCGTTGGTCTGGCCGAACACCAGATCCCTGAATTTCGAATCCTTGCGCAGAAATGAGAACGACACACCACCACTTTGCTGTGAATGCGGGCTGGGATTCCAGCTTGAGTATTCCGTGGATGGCACCGTCGAGCGCAGCACAATGCCTGAGCACAGAAACGCCGGCATCGAGGCCTGGCCGCAATCGGTGCGGGTGTCTTGATAACGTCTGGTCAGCTCGGCCACAACCGCCGCGCCATTGGCTGTCGCGCCGCGGGTTGGCGAAGTGCTCCCCGTTCCTTGTTGTTCCTCACGAACCTGACAGCCCGCCAAAACAACCATCAACATTAGTGCGATGATATTTTTCATTGACTACCCATCCTTCGAAGTTGACCTGCACACAATGCGTGGGGTTCTGATCGTTACTTGACCTGATCCGCCGCGCTGTAGATGAACTGCGCGTTTGCCGAAGCGGTACGTGGCAAGATGATTCTGATGATGGGCATCACCCGTCCACCGGTCTTGTTGAAGAAGTCCCGTTGATCATGTTGCGCACCGGGCAAGCCGCCATCGAGGTAGAAGAACGCTTCGATGGGCAGTTCTTTGGGAATGTTTTGTGGCCAGGTTTTAAGGATTAGTTCGATGTAGTCGTGAGGACCAGCGAAAAAGCCTGCTCGGTTGTGGACCAGCAGGGTGCGGTGAAACGAGGGGGCACCTTCACTATTCATGGTGTCACTCACGTCGAAGCCGCACATTCTGTAACCGGCTTTATTTTGCTGCCAGCGTGTTACCCATTGTTCAACATTGTGTATTCCCACGGTATGGCAAGGGCCACTGCCCACTGGATCCAGCTCGTGTCCACCGCAACCAGGTTTGGCGCGTCTATCGGATCCTGCATCCATGGGAAAAGCGCAGAGTACTTCGATTTGCCGTGTGCCGCTGGGACGATTTAATACCGGGTAAAAGATAAAGCCGTTCTTCTGTCCGAAGACAAGTCCGGTAAAGTTAGAGTCTTTACTCAAGTAGGAAAAAGAAACACCTCCGCTTTTCACGGAGGGCGGGCTGGGGTTCCAACTGGAATAGTCGTTCGATGCCACGGTTGACCGCAGCATTACCCCGCGGCACAGGAAGGCTGGCATTGAGTCTGTACCGCAAGTGGGACGAGTATCGTTATATTGTGCGGTCAGTGCGGCCGCGACCGCTGCGCCACTCTGCGTTGTGCTGTTGGTGGTGTTGGCGATGCCGGTTTCAGCTTGCACGGCCCGCATGGGTGTCTGTTCAGTCGGAGCCGGTTGTTGTTGTTGTTGTTGTTGTTGTTGTTGTTGTTGTTGTTCGCGAACCTGACAGCCCGCCAAAACAACCACCAATATTAGCGCGATGATTTCCTTCATTGCCTGTCCATCCCTTGAATGTGACCTGCGCGTGGCAGGCGGGCGCAGAGCGACCTACCAAAGGACGGGCTGCGGACTTCAGAGGAGAGTTAATCAAGGAAGAACTGCACTGAATAGCTGTCAGAGTTGACAGCTGACAGGCTTCAAATCGAGGTCTATGCTGAGCGGCTGTGCGGTGCGATCAAGGTGTGATTTTCCGGATTACACATTAGACCCGAATCATCTCCCGCACCTTCGCCGTCAACAAATCGAAGGTGAACGGCTTGGTGATCATCTGCATGCCAGGGTCAAGAAAGCCACCGCGCACGGCGGCGTGTTCGGCATACCCGGTGATGAACAATACCTTGAGATCAGGCCGATGTTGCCGGCCGATTTCCGCCAGTTGTCGACCGTTCATGCCCGGCAGCCCCACGTCGCTGATCAGCAGGTCGATTCGCTGACCGGAGTCGAGAATCGGCACGGCGCTATCGGCATCGCCCGCTTCAACGAAGGCGTAGCCCAATTCACTCAATACGGCGCTGACCAGGACTCGCACGGCGGGATCGTCTTCGACGATCAGCACGGTTTCGCCATCCCGGGCGTAAGGAGCGTGTTGGGCGTCGACTTGGGTGTCCTGGAGCAGTTCCCCGCTGAAGCGTGGCAAAAACAGACTGACCGTGGTGCCTTTTCCTACTTCACTGTGAATGCTGACGTGGCCGCCAGACTGTTTGCTGAAACCGTAAATCATCGACAACCCCAGGCCCGTGCCCTGGCCGATGGGTTTGGTCGTGAAGAAAGGATCAAAGGCCCGGTTGATGGTGCTTTGCGGCATGCCGCAACCGGTATCGGTGACGCTCAGAACAATGTAATCGCCCGGCTGCAGATTGCTGTGTGCCTCGGTGAACCCGGTATCCAGATGCTGATTGGAGGTTTTGACCAGCAGCTTTCCGCCGTCGGGCATAGCGTCCCGGGCATTGAGCACCAGGTTGAGCAGGGCGCTTTCGAGTTGGTTGGGGTCCACCTCGGCCACCCACAGTTGCTCGTCCAGTTGCATTTCCAGGTGAATGCTTTCGTTGATGCTGCGCTGCAACAGTTCAGCCATGGACACCACCAGGGTATTCATCTGCACCGGTTTTGAATCCAGCGACTGGCGTCGGGAAAACGCCAGCAGACGATGCGTCAGGCCCGCCGCGCGGTTGGCTGAGGTCACCCCAAGATCGATCAGGCTGTCCAGGTCCTCGGTGCGCCCCCGCGCCAGGCGTCGACGCAGCAGCTCCAGGCTGCCGATGATGCCGGTCAGCATGTTGTTGAAGTCGTGGGCAATACCGCCGGTGAGTTGGCCGACCGCTTCCATTTTCTGCGACTGCCTGAGCACCTCTTCGTTGTGGCGCAATTGCGCGGTGCGCTCCTCGACCTGTTGCTCGAGGGTTTCCAGGGTGTTTTGCAGACGCAGTTCGCTTTGGCTCAGATCAATCAACCGGTCCCTGGCTTCATACTGCCGTCGTCGCCCGCGCAACGCTGTGGTGACGAGGCTGATCAGCGTGACCGGATGAAAAGGCCGTTCGAGAAAGGTCACGTTGCCCAGTTGCAGCCCGAGTTGCGACGCAGGGTTCTGCTCCGGGCCACCGTGGTGGGTCAGCAGTACGATCGGCAGATCCGACCATGTCGGTTGCTGCTCGATCAGACCCAGCAGCGGTTCAAGGTTTGCGCCCAATAAGGCCTCGGAAGCAATCACCAGCAGGCCGGCACCCAGCGACAGTTCGTTGCACAACGCGCCCAGATCCCGGGTGATGACCCCGTCGAACCCTGCCTCGTTAAGCATCATCAGCGCGATCTGACTGTCGCGTCCCAACGGTGCAAGAATGATCGCACGCTCGGACATTGCCCCTATGGCCGTCACTGGACATCTTCCTCAAGCAGCGGCTTGCTCGCGCCCAGGTAAGTGGGCACGCCACGTAATACACCCTGGAATGCATCCAGTGGTTCACCGATGGTCATGCCCTGGCTGCTAATGCGATATTCGCGAATGGTCGATTCGTGGCTGCCGGTACGTTTCTTGATAATCGAGATCGCCCGGCGAACCTTGCCCAGGGCTTCGAAGTAGCGCAACAGAATGACCGTGTCGGCCAGATAGGTAATGTCGACGGGGGCCTGCATGTCACCGACCAGCCCATGTTGGGCGACGGTCATGAACGTCGCGGCGCCTTGGCGGTTGAGGTACAGCAGCAACTCGTGCATGTGCAGCACCAGCGCATTTTCCTCGGGCATCGCCGCCTGATAGCCGTTGATACTGTCAATCACCACGGTTTTGATATTGCCTTCATCGACACAACGACGAACCCGGTAGGAGAACTCACCGGGGGACAATTCGGCGGCATCCACTTGCTCGATCAGCAGGTTGCCGGTTTCTTCCAGGGCCTTCAGGTCGATGCCGATGTTTTTCATCCGCTCGAACAGCAGCCCCAGCTCTTCATCGAAGATGAACAATGCAGCCTTTTCGCCACGGGCCACCGCCGCAGCGGCGAAGACCATTGAGATTAGCGATTTGCCGGTACCCGCCGGGCCGAGGATCAGGGTGCTGGAGCCCGTCTCGATACCCCCACCGAGCAGGGCATCCATTTGCGCGATGCCACTGGTCAACTGCTGGCGGATATAACGCCCGCGATGTTCGGCCGCCACCAGGCGTGGGAATACATGCACGCCGTCACCCATAATGGTGAAGTCATGGAAACCGCCTCGGTACTTCTGACCGCGATACTTCACCACGCGGATCCGCCGACGTTCGGCACCGTAGTTAGGCGTCAATTCTTCGAGACGAATTACCCCGTGAGCCACGCTGTGCACGGTTTTGTCGAGAGCTTCGGTGGTCAGGTCATCCAGCAGCAGCACCGTGGCTTCGTAACGCACGAAGTAATGCTTGATCGCCAGAATCTGCCGGCGGTAGCGCAAAGAGCTTTGGGCCAACAGGCGGATTTCGGACAGGCTGTCGACCACGACGCGGGTCGGTTTGACCCGTTCGACTGCTTCGAAAATCTGTTTGGTGGCTTCGCCCAGTTCCAGGTCCGAGGAATACAGCAGACTCTGCTGATGCTCGGCATTGAGCAGGCTTTCCGGCGGCGTCAGCTCGAAGATGTGGATGTTCTCATTCAGCTCCCAGCCGTGGGATAACGCCCCTTGGCGCAGCTCTCGCTCGGTTTCCGACAGGGTGATGTATAACGAGCGTTCGCCGGCACGGGCGCCAGCCAACAGAAAATGCAATGCGACGGTGGTTTTGCCGGTACCGGGTTCACCCTCCAGCAAGAACACATGGCCGCGGGACAATCCACCGGCCAGGATGTCATCCAGACCTTCAATGCCGGTGGCGGCTTTTGCACTGATCAACTCGTTAGATGTAGACAAGAAATGCCCTCTCATGACTAGGGGAAGCGAGGCAGCAGGCTGGGGGCGCCTGAGTGGACTGCCTGATCACTTGACCTTTCGCCGAGACGGCGGTTCAACCTTTTGTGTTTGTGTGTGGTTCTTGTACGAAAAAAGCAAAAATCTTGATTAAAGCCCTTGCTGCAACGCCGGATCGTCGGGATTGAGCTGTTCCAGCTGTGCCAGCAGGATCTGCACGTTCTGCAGCTGTCCGCTTTCCTTCCAATAGTTGATCAGCAGTACACGCGCCTTGCGATCGGCCGGGTGGCGCTGGACGATTTCCTGCAACTGGTTCTGCGCCGCCTCCAGTTCTTGCTCACCATGCAGCGTGGTGGCCAGGTCGTAGCGGTAATCCTTGTTGTCGGGCTCAAGCTCCACGGCTTTGGACAGCCCGAGCAGGGCGAACTCACTTTGCCCGTGATGCAGCAACCAGAGTCCCAGCGCATGTTGCAGGTAGGCCGAGTCAGGCTGGGCCTTTAACTGTTTCGCCAACAATTGCCTGGCCGCATCGCTTTGGCCCTGTTTATCCAGCACTTCGATCTGCATCACCAGCGCTGGCAGGTTGCCGGGCGCCAGTTGCAACGTGCGCTCCAAGGCCTGCTGTGCGTCCTTCAGCTCGGCATTGTGCAAGTGCAGGCGTGCCAGTTGGTATTGGGTTTCGGCGCTTTCCGGCTGACCCTTGAGGAGCTGCTCCCAGGCATCGATGGCTTGCTCCAAGGGGCCGAAGTACAACCCCAGTTCATCCGGCGTCAGACCCAATAAGGCATTGACCGCCGCAAACCGGACGCTCGGATCGCTGTCATCGAGCAAGGGCCCCAGCAACAGGCTGCGCTGCCCACTGGGCACCAGCCCATTGATGCTTTTGATTGCTGCGATGCGCACGTCCGCCGAGGGATGTTGCAGGTCCGCATCCGCCAGTTTCAGGGCTTGCGGGCTTGGGTAGTTGGGCAGTTCGGCATGCAGCCAGACACGGCGCTTGGCCGACAGGTCAGGGCGGCCCAATTGCTGATAAAGCACCCGCGCCGCCCCCGGTTGACCCGCGCGTGCCTGGGCCAGCGCTTCGCTGTAGCCATGCTTGATCGCCGCCGGCACCACGGGCGTCGTGCTACGCAGGAAAAACCAGGCGAGGGCGAGGGCAAACAATACGCAGAGGCTGATGAGCAAGTAGCGGCGGGACTGAGGCATGCAGGAATCCGGGAGCTGGCAGGCTTTTGCAAAGCCACCAGCTTCGGTCAGGCCGGGCTGTGAGTCAAACCCAAGCTCGATTCAGCAGGTAGTCGTCGGCGAATTTGCCTACAGGTTTTGTCGACACTGAAACCTGTCGAGGCACTGAAGCAATGACTACGCTTGCTGGAGATGACTTAATGAGCGCTCCCATGCAACCGCTGCTTCAATATTTCAAGGCGATACTCAACCCCGGACGAGAGGTGCTGCTGTTCGCCCTGAGAACCATTGTGGCCGGGCTGCTGACGTTGTACCTGGCCTTCCTGTTCGACCTTGAGCAGCCCAAGTGGTCGATCATGGCGGTGGTCATCGTCAGCCAGCCATTGGGCGGCATGGCCCTGGCCCGAAGTTTCGGTCAGGTCATCGGCACCACTTTAGGAGCGGTGGTGGCGGTGTTGATCATGGCGATCTTCCCCCAGGCGCCCCTGCCTTTCATCCTCACCCTGGCCTTGTGGTTGGCATTCTGTACCGCCGGCGGCACCTTGTTGCGCTACACCAGCTCCCAGGCATTTGTGCTGAGCGGGTACACGGCGGTGGTCGTGGCGCTGCTGGCGGTACCCGATCAGGAAGGCACGTTCCTGCTGGCCGTCACTCGTGTGACCGAAACGCTTTTGGCGGTGGCTTGCGTGTGCGTGGTCAGCCTTCTCACGGCGCGACCGGAAGCTGTGGCGCGGGATTACTTCGCCAAGATCGATCAGGTCATCAAGCTGCTCGCGACCCACGCTGCTGCCGTCATCCGAACCGAAGAAAGCGAGGCCGATTTCCATCGGCGGCAGATGCAACTGCTCGGCGCAATCAGTGCTCTGGAGGGAGTACGTCGGCATTTATATTACGATGCACCACGGTTGCGCAGCGCCAATGGTCTGGTGCAACTGCTGGGCAATCAACTGGTGCTGCTGACTTCGCGGTTGACGGCCTTGCGTCACCAGCGGCAACTGCTCACCGAACGCTGGGAAGGCGCGTTGCCGGAAGAGATACAACGTTTGCGCGCCGAAGAACTGGCGTTTCTCGATGAATTGGCCCAGCAAGGGCGTTCATTGTCGAGTGAGGCACGGCACCATTTCGCCGCGCTGCAACAGCGTTTCGATGACCAGGCCTACAAGGCCGAACAACTCACCGAGACGATGCCTGCCACCCTGCGTTCATTGGCTTGGGCACTGCGTTGGGAGCAGGCACGGATGCTAGAGCAACTGGCGCAGATTCTGGAGCTAAGCGACGCGATCCAGGAGGGGCGTGAAGCCAGTTGCGTGTTCCGTGGCCAGGAAAATCCGCTGCATCTGGATTTCACCTTGGCGGCAATGAATGCAATCCGGGCATTTTTCGCGTTGCTGGTGGCCGGGTTGATCTGGATCGAGACCGCTTGGGATGGGGCCCGTGGCGGGATGATTGTGGTGGGGATTCTCTGTTCGCTGATGGCGACTTTTCCACGGCCGTTGCTGGCCGCGCAAAGCTTTGCCAAAGGGCTGGGTCTGGCCTTGGTGGTGTCGGCGCTCTATCTGTTCATGCTGATACCGATGATTAGTAACTTCGAGTTACTCGCCTTGTTGCTTGCCCCATTGCTGTATGCCGTCGCGGTGGGGTTGGCCAGTCCGCCAACCACTGGCACAGGCATCGGTCTTGGGCTAACGACAATACTGTTGTTGGGCCCGCAAAACACAGGAAGCGGCCAAAACAGCGCTATTCAGTGGTTCGAGTTTGCCGGTGCGTATATCAGCGCCTCCGCGCTGGCGCTCAGTGTCTATGCCTTGATCTTCCCGTTCAGGCCCGTTTTACGGATACGTCGGCTGTTCAATGAAAACTGCGAGCAGGTCTACGCTTTGCTGAAGACGCCGGCCACCGATGAACAACAATTTGCGTTTGAAAGCCGTATGGTCGATCGCCTGACCATGATGTTGGGATTATTGCCGGCGACCAACGACAAGCACTCCACAGAGCTGTTCGAAGTCAGCCTTGGCTGCATGGCACTGGGTGTGGCCTTGAACCAGCTCAGGCAACAGGGGCAAAGCAACACGTTACTGAGTACAGACCAGCAAAACCGTTTGCTGGCTGCCGTGCGTGAGACAGGCCGATTGATCGCCGGGCGGCCCGGGATAGACCTTGAGCAATTGCTCGGCAACTTGCGTGTCTTGGGCGATGAAATGGACGACTTGCATTTAGACGTTCATGAACACCTGTGGTCGGTATTCAGGATGCGCGTGGCGTTGTTGATCGTGGTGTCGTTTCTGGAGCGACATCGCCAATACTTTCAACCCGTCCAAAGGGAAGGAGAGCCAGCCCTTGCCCATTGATTTTGAATTGGGTGGTGTCTACTTGCCGCCGATTGCCCAGGCGTTACTGCTGGCCCTGCCGATCTTCCTGCTGCTGGACTGGATCTTGCGCCGTTTTGGCGTGCTGCGTTTTGTCTGGCACGAGGCCTTGTTCGAAGGCGCGTTATACGCCTGCGTTTGCGCGACGCTGATTCTGGTGATGGGAGCTTAATGCCTTGAAGAAGATCCTCGCCCGACTCGTGACTGTGGCAGTGGTATTGCTGGCCTTCGTGCTTGGCTGGTTCGCCTGGGAACATTACACCCGCGCGCCCTGGACTCGGGACGCGCGGGTTCGCGCCGATGTGGTGACGTTGTCCGCCGATGTCTCGGGGCGCATCGTCAGCCTGAGTGTTCAAGACAACCAGCATGTTACGAAAGGCCAGTTGCTGCTGGAGATCGACCCGGCTCGTTATACGCTGGCAGTGGAGCATGCCAAGCGCGCGGTGGAAGTCGCAAAAGCCACACTGGGCCAATCTGAAGCGACGATTGTCTCCAGTGAAGCGCTGCTCAGGCAGCGCCAGAGCGAAGAGCGTCGCCGTCGAACCCTCAAACAGGGTTTCGCGATCTCCGGCGAAGAATGGGAGAAATCCAGTACCGAAGTGGCGGTGGCGCAGGCGGAGCTGTTACGCAATCAGGCCAATCTGGGCCTGGCCCAGGCCAACGTGCAACTGGCGATCGCTGCATTGACCCAGGCCGAACTGGACTTGCAGCGCACGCGGGTCGCAGCGCCTGTCAGCGGTTACGTGACCAACCTGCTGACTCGCCAGGGCGATTACGCCACTGCCGGGGGGGCGTTGTTGGCACTGGTAGACAGCGACTCGTTTTATATCAGCGGCTACTTTGAAGAAACAAAGCTGCCGCGAATCGAGGAGGGCGACCGGGTCAGGGTCGAGTTGATGAGCGGCGAGACCTTCGGCGGCACTGTGCAAAGCATCGCTTTTGCTATCGCCGACCGCGAGAACTCCCCCGGCAGTCGCCTGCTAGCCAGCATCAACCCCAGTTACACTTGGGTCAAGCTGGCGCAACGAGTGCCGGTGCGGATTCAGATCGATGCTGATTATGTCGCTAAAAACCGCCTGCGGGCCGGGACTACGGCTACGGTAACCGTTGAGGAACACCGAGATAACGAGACTGCCCACTAATCCCCTGTGGGAGCGAGCCTGCTCGCGATAGCGGTCTGTCTGCCAACATCACGTCGCCTGTCAGTCAGTCATCGCGAGCAGGCTCGCTCCCACAGGGGGTTGTGGTGTTTGCGCTATGGCGTGCAGACAAAAAAAGCCCCGCAACCGAATGAGGCGCGGGGCAAAGAAGTTGGTTGGTTGCGGCCAACCAAAGGAGCTCTTTAAAACGTTACTTGCTGGCGACCGTCTCTGGTTGCCAGCCGCCGCCGAGGGCTTTGTAGATGGCGACAATGCCGCGATACAAATCGACTTCGGCCTGGGCCTGGGTGTCTTCGGCTGCCAGGCGCTCACGCTGAGCATCGAGCAGCACGAGGAAGTCCACGGTGCCTTCGCGGTAGCGAATGTCGGCGAGATCGGCAGCGGCGCGGCTTGATTCGCTTTGACGAATCAGCGAGATCAGGCGCTGCTGACGTTTACCGTAATCGCTGAAGGCGTTTTCCGACTCTTCCAGCGCCAGCAGCACTTGCTGCTCGTAGGTCGCCAAGGCGCCTTCGGCTTCCGCATCGGCACCGCGCAAACGGGCGCGCACGCTGCCCAGGTCGAACGCCGCCCAGGTAATGCTTGGGCCCAGTGCCCAGGCGTTGGCTGCCGAGGAACCGATCTGCGATCCGCGCCCGGCGGTGAAACCGAGGAAGCCGCTGAGGCTGACCCGTGGGAACAAATCAGCCTTGGCCACGCCAATACGGGCGGTGGCGGCCGCCAGTTGGCGTTCGGCGCTGCGGATGTCCGGACGCCGTTGCAGCAGTTCGCCCGGATCACCGATCGGCAGGGCCTTGGCGATTGCCGGCAAATCTTTTGGGCTCAGGTCGACGGTCAGCTTGTCCGGACGCTCACCTAGCAGGGTGGCGATGCGGTTGCGCTGACGAACCTGTTCGGCTTGCAGTTGCGGCACGCTGGCTTCGACAGAGGCCAGGCGCGCATCAGCGCGAACCACGTCCAGCTGATCGCCGACACCGGCATCACGCAGGCTTTCGGTGATCTTGCGCGATTCCTGCTGGTTGTTCAGGTTGGCCAGGGCGATCTTTTCCCGCAACTGCGCACCGCGCAGTTGGCCGTAGGCGTCCACCAGTTCGGCAATCATGGTGACTTGCAGTTGGTAAAGATCGGCTTCGGCGGCCTGCTGTTCGGCGTCGCTGGATTCCAGGTTGCGCTGGATGCGACCGAACAAGTCCAGTTCCCAGGCCATGTCCAGCCCCAGGTCATAGCGTTCACTGCTGACGCGTTTAGTGGTCTGGCCGGGAATCTGTCCTTTGGCCAAATCACTGCTCGCGCGGCTGGTGATGGTCGGCATGGCGTCATTGCTGGCGTCATCGCGAATTGCCCGGGCCGCTTTCCAGCGGGCGAAGGCCACGCGCAAATCGCGGTTGCCTTGCAAGGACTGCGTCACCAACTGGTTCAGGGTCGGGTCCTCGAACTGCTGCCACCAGATGCCTTCGAAACGGGCGCGGTCAAAATTCTTCTGACCGGCGCTGCCATCGGTGGCGGCCGTGATATTGGCCGCCTCCGTAGCTGGGGTTTTGTAGTCCGGGCCAACGGCGCAGGCACTCAGGGCCAATACCAGAAGGCTCGGCAGGAAGGCTTTCAGGCTCATTGTTGCGCCTCCACTTGCTTTTCCAATTTCAGCGCCTTGGCCGCTTTGCGTTGCTCACCGCGCTCCACAAAGTTGCGAATCAGTACGTAGAACACCGGCGTCAGCAACAGACCGAAGAAGGTCACCCCGAGCATCCCGGAGAACACCGCCACACCCATGGCATGACGCATTTCGGCACCGGCACCGCTGGAAAAAACCAGAGGCACAACACCCATGATGAACGCGAAGGAGGTCATCAGGATCGGCCGCAGACGCAGACGGCAAGCTTCCAGCACCGCTGCCAGCGGGCCGAGGCCTTCTTCCTGTTTATCCTTGGCAAACTCGACGATCAGAATCGCGTTCTTACACGCAAGTCCCACCAGTACGATCAGGCCGATCTGGGTAAAGATGTTGTTGTCGCCGCCCGAGGCAATCACACCAGTAATGGCCGACAGCAGGGTCATCGGAACGATCAGGATCACCGCCAGTGGCAGGCTCCAGCTTTCGTATTGAGCCGCGAGCACCAGGAACGCCAGCAGTACGCAGAGCGGGAACACGAACAGCGCCGTATTGCCGGACAGAATCTGCTGGTAGGTCAGGTCAGTCCACTCGTAGGTCATGCCGTTGGGCAATTCGTCCTTGAGCAGTTTCTCGATGGCTTTCTCGGCCTGGCCGGAGCTGTAGCCGGGCGCTGCCGCACCGTTGATTTCAGCGGTGATGAAGCCGTTGTAGTGCATCACGCGGTCCGGCCCCGAGGTATCGCTGACCTTGATGAAGGTCGCCAGCGGAATCATCTCGCCCCGGTTGTTACGCACTTTCAGCTGACCAATCTGGTCCGATTCGAGACGGAACTGTTGCTCAGCCTGAACGTTGACCTGATAGGTGCGACCGAAGCGGTTGAAGTCGTTGGCATACAGCGAACCCAGGTAGATCTGCAGGGTGTCGAAGATGTCGCTGACGGCAACGCCGTGGGTCTTGGCTTTTTCCCGGTCGATGGCGGCATCGACCTGCGGCACGTTCACGGTGTAACTGGTGAACAGACCGGCCAGTTCCGGCACGCTGTGGCTTTTGGTGATGATATTCATGGTTTCTTTGTACAGCTCGTCATAGCCCAGGTTGCCCCGGTCTTCGATCTGCAGGCGGAAACCACCAATGGTCCCCAGGCCTTGTACCGGCGGCGGCGGGAAGATCGCCATGTAGGCTTCCTGAATCCCGGCGTACTGGCCGTTCAATGCACCGGCAATCGCACCGGCGGACATGCTCGGATCCTTACGCTCGTCGAACGGTTTCAGGGTAACGAACACGATGCCGGCGTTCGGGCTGTTGGTGAACCCGTTGATCGACAGACCCGGGAAGGCCACCGCGCTTTCCACGCCAGGCTGTTTCAGGGCCAGGTCGGACATACGCTTGATCACGTCTTCGGTACGGTCCAGGCTTGCGGCGTCCGGCAGTTGCGCGAAGGCCACCAGGTACTGCTTGTCCTGGCCGGGTACGAAACCGGTCGGGGTGTTGGAGAAACCGAAGAAGGTCAACACCATCAGGCCGGCGTACACCAGCAGGGCGATACCGCTGCTGCGGATAACCCGGCCCACGGTGCCGACATAACCATGGCTGGCCTTGTCAAAGAAGCGGTTGAACGGACGGAACAGCCAGCCACCAAAGATCTTGTCCAGAACCTTGGAGAAACGGTCTTTCGGTGCGTCATGGCTCTTGAGCAATACGGCGGCCAGCGCCGGCGACAAGGTCAGCGAGTTGAAGGCCGAGATCACGGTCGAAATCGCAATCGTCAGGGCGAACTGTTTATAAAACTGCCCGGTCAAGCCGGAGATGAACGCGGCCGGGATGAACACCGCACACAGCACCAGCGCCGTCGCAATGATCGGACCGGTCACTTCGCGCATCGCACGCTTGGTGGCTTCTACAGGGGTTAATCCGAGCCCGATGTTTCGCTCGACGTTTTCCACCACCACAATCGCATCGTCGACCACGATACCGATGGCCAGTACCAGCCCGAACAGCGACAGGGCGTTCAATGAGAAGCCGAACAGGTGCATCACGGCAAACGTACCGATCAGCGAAACCGGCACCGCCACCAACGGGATGATCGAGGCGCGCCAGGTTTGCAGGAACAGGATTACCACCAGCACAACGAGGATCAGCGCTTCGAAGAGGGTATGAACCACCGCCTCGATGGAGCCGCGCACGAAGATCGTCGGGTCATAAACGATGCTGAAGTCCATGCCTTCCGGGAAGTTCTTCTTAAGCTCGGCCATTTTCTCCCGAACGTCGTTGGAGATCTGGATCGCGTTGGAGCCAGGGCGCTGGAAGATCGGGATCGCCACCGCCGGCTGGTTGTTCAGCAAGGAACGCAGGGCATATTGGCTGGAGCCGAGTTCGACGCGAGCGATGTCTTTCAGGCGGGTGATTTCACCATTTTCACCGGAGCGAATGATGATGTTCTCGAACTCTTCCTCGGAAACCAGACGACCTTGCGTGTTGACCGACAGCTGGAACGCGGTGGCATTTGGCGCAGGCGGAGCGCCCAAGGCACCGGCCGCCACTTGACGGTTCTGTTCACGAATTGCGGTGACCACATCGGTGGCGGTCAGGTTGCGCGAAGCCGTCTTGTTCGGATCGAGCCACACCCGCAGCGAGTAATCGCCCATACCGAACAGCTGCACGTCACCGACACCGCCCAGACGCGCCAACTCATCCTTGATGTTGAGCAAGGCGTAGTTGGACAGGTAGAGCATGTCGTAGCGTTTGTCCGGCGAGGTCAAGTGCACAACCATGGTCAGGTCGGGCGAAGCCTTGTCCACGGTGATACCAATGCGCGTCACTTCCTCGGGAAGTTTCGGTTCGGTCCGGGTCACGCGGTTCTGGACCTGTACCTGCGCGTTGTCCAGGTCGGTGCCCAGGGCGAAGGTGATGGTCAGGGTGATCTTGCCGTCAGCGGTGGACTGCGAGGACATGTACAGCATGTTCTCGACGCCGGTGATGGCTTGCTCCAACGGAGCGGCCACGGTTTCACCGATGACTTTAGGGTTGGCGCCCGGGAAGTTGGCACGGACCACAACGGTCGGTGGCACGACTTCCGGGTATTCGCTGATCGGCAACTGGAACAGTGAGATGGCGCCAGCGATCAGGATCAGCAGCGACAGTACCGCCGCAAAGATCGGCCGTGAAATGAAGAATTGGGAAAAATTCATCGGAGTAATTGTCCCTTAACCGCGTGGAGTGGCAGCTGCCACTTTCACAACCGTACCCGACGCGACCTTGGCAGGTGCGACTTGAGGCAGGTTGCTGGCTTCCAGCGCTTGTCGTTGTTGTGCGAGAGCCGCGAGGGTTTGTTCGCTGGCCATCGGGATCACTTCAGGGGTGACCGGTGAGCCAGGGCGAACCCGTTGCAGGCCCTTGACGATGATGGTGTCGTCTTTGTTCAGGCCGCTGCGCACGATGCGCAGACCTTCGATCTTCGGACCCAGCTCGACAGGGCGGTAAGCCGTTTTGTTGTCGGCATCCATCACCAGCACGAACTTTTTACCCAGGTCGGTACCGACCGCCTCGTCGTTGATCAACACTGCGGAGTAAGTGCCGCTGCCCACCAGTTTCAGGCGTGCATAAAGACCCGGGGTGTAAGTGCCATCGCTGTTATCGAACACCGCACGACCACGGATAGTGCCGGTCTTCGGGTTGACCTGGTTGTCGACGAAGTTCATCTGGCCCTGGTGCGGATTGCCGTCTTCATTGGACAGGCCGAGGTAAACCGGCGTAGTTGCGCCGCGCTGACCCTGGCGGGCGAGCTGGGTGTATTTAAGGAAGACACGCTCGTCGGCATCGAAATAGGCGTAGACCTTGTCGGTGGACACCACGCTGGTCAGCGCGGTGGTATCGGCGGTCACCAGGTTGCCGGCAGTGATTTCCGCACGGCTGACACGGCCGCTGATTGGCGCAGTGACGCGGGTGAAGCTCAGGTTCAGTTTGGCCAGGTCCAGTTGGGCCTGGAGGGCGCCAACGGCCGCGCGAGCTTCTTGAGCCGCGCTGGTGCGCGAGTCGGCGAGTTCGGCGGAAATCGCGTTGCTGGTGCGCAGACGTTCGCCGCGCTGGGATTCGTTTTCGCTGCGAGTGGCGGTAGCGCGAGCCTGGGCAACCAGGGCTTCGAGGCGGCGGACCTCAGCCTGGAATGGACGCGGGTCGATCTGGAACAACAGATCGCCTTTCTTGACCAGCGCGCCTTCGGTGAAGGCCACGTCATCGATCTGGCCGGAAACCCGTGGACGAATCTCTACCGTTTCCGGCGCTTCAAGGCGCCCGGTGAATTCATCCCACTCGTTGACCGGTTGTTCCAGCACCTTGGCCACGCTGACTTTGGCCGCGGGCATGGTGGCGGCAGCGTCCGGGGTCTTGCCGCAAGCGCTCATCACCAGCACGGCCAACAGGGCCAAGGGGAAGCGCAAATGTTTGAGTGACTGTTCCATGGATGCATCCGCCAATGTATTGAGATGGACGGATGATGCTTGGCGGGGTTGTATGGCACGAATCGAATGAACCGAAGGTAACTATCATTCGGAATGATATAAGCTCAAAGCGAGCCCTCTAGCATGCACCTTCCGTTAGTGGGCTATCAAATGAAATGATGACAAATCAGTGTTGCAGGGAGTGTAAGGGATTGGCATCAACACGCGTCGTGGCCGTCGCGAGCAGGCTCGCTCCCACATTGGACCGGCGGCGTGCACAAATCCCCGTAGGAGCGAGGCTTGCCCGATGTGAGTATCGTTCCCTGTTCAAAAAACACAAAAGCGCTGCGGGTGCCGTTTGTTTTGCCTGGTGTTTATGCAAAGTCGAAGCCTTGTAAAACCACTCAATGTAGTCAACGATGCAATTGGCCTTCGGACCTGATCGACCGGGTGAGGCATGCCTTGCAAAATCGACCTCCTCGCGCTCAAGCAGCTCATAGGATGAACTATACAAAGGACATTTGAATCGCTCGGCAATGGCCTCGCCCTTCACGTGCTCTGAGTCCGATACGGCTACCACTTGAACCCGCAGACGGGGCATGACAGCATCGGCGAGTCAATAAAAAGAACCACCCCGTCAGCTTACCTCCGTGGCCTCGTCAAACTTCAACCGTGCCGCCTCAACCTCGGGCAATTTATCGAGCGTCCATTTATGCAATTCGCGAAATGGCTGCTGCAGTGTTCGACCAAGTTGGGTGATCTCATACTGCACTGCCACAGGCGAGAACGAAATGACCTTGCGCGAAACAAGACCATTTCGTTCTAGCCGTCGCAGGCACTGTGTCAGTGCCTTCTGAGTGACGCCTTCCAGACGGCGCCTGATGGCATTAAAGCGATGCGGCCCGTCATCAAGCACCGCCAGAACCATCATTGACCACTTATCTGCGATTTGGTCGAACAGCGCCCGGCTTGGGCACTCCGACGAAAAACATTGCGGCTTTAATTCCAGCATCGAAGTTTCCTCATGTATACCTAGGCGACTCTAGGTGCCTAATTGACATTTGGTTTACAAAATATACTTATATGGCTTCCGAAAGCAAATGGAGTCCATCCAATGTCAAACCCTGATACCAGCATTTTATTCCGTCCTTTTTCCATCGGGTCGCTTGAGCTGAAAAACCGGATTGTCATGGCGCCGATGACGAGGCAATTTTCGCCAGAGGGCATCCCCGGCGAAGGGAGCGCTGCATACTACCGGCGGCGCGCTGAAGGTCGGGCCGGATTAATTTTGTCAGAAGGGACCGTCATCAATCGTCCCGCTTCACGTAACGGTTCCGGCATTCCTTTTTTCCATGGTGAAGCAGCGCTGGCCGGATGGAAGAACGTGATCGATTCTGTCCACAATGCGGGTGGCCGTATGGGGCCGCAACTCTGGCACACCGGTGCAGTGCGTGACGTCAGCGGCTGGGAGCCTGATGCGCCAGTTGAAAGCCCATCTGGCCTCGATTCGCCAAACGACCCGCGCGGTGTGGCGATGAGCGAAGAGGATATTGCAGATACAATTGCTGCTTTTGCCAAGGCAGCAGCGGATGCCAAACGCCTGGGTTTCGACACCGTTGAGATCCATGGGGCTCATGGTTATTTGATCGATCAGTTCTTCTGGGCCGGCACCAATCAGCGCACCGATCGTTATGGCGGACCGACGATCAAAGAGCGCTCGCGCTTTGCCGCTGAGATCGTGTCTGCCGTTCGTCATGCGGTCGGCCCCGAATTCCCTATCATCATGCGCGTTAGCCAGTGGAAGCCGCAGGACTTTGGGGTGCGCCTCGCCGAGACCCCTGCATTAATGGAAGACTGGCTGCTGCCGTTGGTCGAAGCGGGTGTTGATGTTCTGCATTGCTCGCAGCGACGCTTCTGGGACCCTGAGTTTCCCGAAATTGATGGTGAGAACGGGCTGAACTGCGCGGGCTGGGCGAAGAAAGTCACTGGGGCCACAACCATTAGCGTCGGTTCGGTCGGGCTGGATAACGATGTTACTCACGCATTCGCCGGCAAGGGATCAACCCCTGCGAGTCTGGATCGACTCGTCGAGCGTATGGAGCGCGAAGAGTTTGATCTGATCGCTGTAGGGCGTGTTCTGCTGAGTGACAAGGATTGGGTCGCCAAAGTGGAACAAGGCGATTACGCGGATCTGAAGGGCTTCAATCCGGCATCTTTAGCCGAATTGGTTTGAGCCTTACAGCGGAGTGGAGAGTGTGATGCCACAAAGGTTTTAGTCTGAAGGAATCAGAGGTCTCGCCTCGGATCTTGCGAAGTCGAGTCGTAATGCGGCTTGACTGTTTCAATGACTCACCTGCCACTCAACATCCGTCAGAGTTGGATTGAATTACAGTGGGTCCCGGGCATCTACGTGCGAGTCGTAGATGTCCGTTGGCCGGGTGAAGCCGACGTTTCCACACGAAAGCATCCACTGGTACGCCCGTATTGATCAATGGTCAGTCGAGCCAATTGCTAAGGTTTACTACTACGTTCAGGGCCACGCCGTAGATGGCGTGCCGATCTGGCAAGGGGGGCCGACTGGCCAGGGGAAGGTGTGTTCAAGTATACCTAGTAGGGATTTGGTGCCTAATTGAAACCAGGTATACAACGTATATCATTGATTTCTTTAGCCATCGCCTCTACTTGAAGTTTGGGGGGAGGGGCGGAACAGGACTGATCATGACGCCTAGCCAATCAGTGACGCTCATAAAAAACAACGTCACGAGGTTTACCTGCAACGGGTGCGGAACTTGCTGTAAAGAACGTCTTATCCCTCTGACTCTTCAAGAGGCCGAGGAATGGTTAAATCGCGGCGGTAACATCGCAGTCATACTCGAAGCTTTCGACACGTCAGTCTTCCCCCTGCCAGAGCATTACGCCCACAGCGTGCAACGCGCGGTAGCCGTCGTCAGTGGAGATGCACGCATTCAGGTAATAGCCATTTTTGCGGGCAACGCACTGACACAGTGTCCAAGTTTAGGGGAGGATAACCACTGCAGGATCTATGAAGATCGACCGCTGGTCTGTCGAATCTATCCGATGGAAATCAATCCATTTCTAACCGTGCGCCCCGAAGAAAAGGTTTGCCCGCCGGAAGTCTGGGAGGCGGGAGAGGTGTTATGTTCTGACCGTATAGTTGACCCTGTCTTGGAGGATCAGATTCAACGCTCCCGGCAGGCTGACCGTGACGACGCCAAGGCTAAAGTTTTAGTGTGCGCAGCGATGGGGATGAGTGTTGCCGCTTGGAAAGGCAACGCGCTGGCTGTTTACTTAGCCGACCGTGCGCAATTGCGGCAGGCCATCAGTCTCGTTAGGGCGGGGGTCGATGTACCGGCAAATGTGTCTTGGAAAGTACGTGTCGATGATGCTGACCTTCACACTCGTCTGCATGGGGCAGGTGTTGAACTGGATCTTCGCGCACAGACTGAATATATCTTTCACTCGATTTAATCGGAGAGCTTAGTGATTTGCCTGGCTTTTAGTCAGAGTCGATGATTGGTAAGCGTCCCGTCCCCCTCCAGATATACAAAAACGCCGCTTATGAGGGGCATTTTTGTTTGTGTGTAATTTGTTGGGGTGCGTTGAGGAGAAGTCGCAATCTCTACATTAGTTCCGGCTTTTCCTGCGAAAACGTGCTTGCTCTTGTCCAGATGCTTGGTCTTGCTCACCACATAACGCCAATCGGCGCCCACCAAGTCGACGTCTTCCCAGCGCATCTGCACCAGTTCGCCAGGGCGGACAGGCAACATGACCAGCAAGCGCATTACGGTGGCAACGCTGCCGTTGCTGCCGTTGCTGCAGTCATCCAGTCGCAGCAGAAACCTGCCTAGGTCGGCTGGCCTTTCGATCGCCGGGTTGCTGGTGACGACGTGGCGGATCTTCAACTCCTCGATGTTGCTGAGTGCCACGTTGCGCTCCACCCAGCCGCGCCCCTCGGCAAAGCCCAAGATTGCACGGATGATGGTGCACACGCGCCGAGCCATGGCCATGGTGCGCTGGCGACGCAGCGCGGTGATGATCGTGGTGATGTGCTCCAGCTTGATCTCGCTGACCGGCTTTTTGCCAATGGCAGGCAAGATGTGGTTGTTCAGAGCTCCGCGAAACCCCGTGATGGATTTGGTCACCAGTTCAGCAGACTTGAATGCCAGCCATTGCTCGGCCACGTACGCGAAGGTGCGCTCTTCGTTGAGTAACTGAATTCCATTACAGGCTATCGGGGTCCCCAAAAAACATCTGAATCCGCGACCTTAACCAACGCTCACCCGGGTCATTATCCTGCGACCCACGCCAAGCCATGTGCAATTCAAAACTGCGCACCGGCAACGGCGGGTCTTCCGCGCGAACGCCACCGGCCGCGGTCAACGCTTCAGCAGTGTAGTCCGGGACGGTGGCCACGATATCAGTCCCGCTGATCAGTGTGCTCAACCCGTTAAATTGCGGCACCGCCAACACCACATGCCGTTTGCGTCCCAGTTTCTCCAGCTCTTCATCTATAAAGCCGCTCAGGTCGCCCGCGAACGAAACCAAAGCATGGGGGCGGGCGCAGAAATCATCCAGGCTCAATGGCCCCGGCACCGTGTCGGCCCGCAGCAGTTTCGGCATGCTGCGGCGCAGCACTTTGCGCTTGGCGTTGGCTGGCAGATCGGCGGTGTAACTGACGCCGATGGAAATCTCGCCCGAGGCCAGCAGGTTCGGCATCAGGATGTAGTTGGCCCGACGCACCACCAGTACGATCCCCGGCGATTCCGCGCGCAGCCGCTTGAGCAGCATCGGCAGCAGCGCGAACTCGACATCATCCGACAAGCCGATGCGGAATACCGCGGTGCTGGTCGCCGGGTCGAACTCCGCCGCACGGCTGACCGCGGTGGAAATCGAATCCAGGGCCGGCGAGAGCAGGGCGAAGATTTCCACCGCTCGGGCGGAAGGCTCCATGCTGCGGCCGGTGCGCACAAACAGCGGGTCATCGAACAACCCGCGCAGGCGCGAGAGCGCCGCACTGATGGCCGGCTGGCCGAGGAACAGTTTTTCCGCAGCGCGGGTCACACTGCGTTCGTGCATGAGTGTTTCGAAAACGATCAACAGGTTCAGGTCGACACGACGCAGGTCATTACGATTCATCTGGAGTCCTGGCAGATTCAGCAAACTTGACGTGAGCGGCCATATGAGAAGAATGGCCGGCATGAATCTTACGGGCAAAGGCTGGTACTCTGCACAGAGTAATTCAGTTTTTTCTGAAAGGCTGCTTCGGTTTTTACGGCATTGGATGATGTCGCCGTCGCTGCGGAATCAATGACAGGCATGTCGACTATTAATAGCCACTGATGGTCTTGGGTAGAAAGCCCAGATAGAGTTCAGGGCATTAGAGGTTACTTTGACGAGGTTTGCGATGTCCCGCACGATCCGTTTTCACAAGTTTGGTCCAGCCGAGGTGCTCAAATGCGAAGAGCATGCGGCCGCTCTGCCTGCGCCGGGCGAAGTGCAGGTGCGCGTCGAAGCGATAGGCATCAGCTGGTACGACATTCTCTGGCGCCAGAACCTGGCCTCATCCCATGCTCGTCTGCCTTCAGGCCTTGGTCATGAAATGGCTGGCGTGGTCACGATGGTCGGCGAAGGCGTCGATGACCTGGCCGTTGGTGACAAGGTCGCCAGCTTCCCGGCCGAGAGTCCCAATGACTACCCGGTTTACGGCGAACAGATCGTTCTGCCACGCTCGGCGCTGACCCGCTACCCGGATGTACTCAGCCCGATCGAAGCCAGCGTGCACTACACGCCGCTATTGATCGCTTATTTTGCCTACGCTGACCTGGCGCGAGTCAAACCCGGGCAATTTGCCCTGGTGACCGATGCCAGCCACTGCGCCGGGCCGTCGTTCGTACAACTGGGCAAAGCCCTTGGTGTGCGAGTGATTGCTGCGACCAAAACCGCGGATGAGCGTGAGTACCTGCTGTCCCTGGGCGCCGAGAAAGTCATCGTCACCGAAGAACAGGATCTGCTGATGCAGATCAACAAGATCACCGATAACCGCGGCGTCGATGTGGTGTTCGACGGCCTTGGCGGGCCGCAGATGTCGCTGCTCGGCGATGTGCTCGCACCTCGTGGCAGCCTGGTGCTCTATGGTCTGCAAGGGGGTAACCAGACGCCATTCCCGGCCTGCGCGGCGTTCCAGAAGAACATTCAGTTCTTCGTGCACTGCATCGGTAACTTCACCGGCAAGCCGGAGTTGGGCATCATCCAGGATCAGGCCGCACTGCAACGTGCCCTGCGCGACATCAACCAATTGACCGCGGACCGTGTGCTGCTGCCGCTCAAGACCCGGGTGTTTCCGTTTTCCGAGTTTGTCGAAGCACACCGCTATATGGACGAATGCCCATGCCGCGAACGGGTCGCCCTTCAGGTCGAGCCTGCGTAAGCTGTTCTCTGCAAGAGTCCGTGAGAGCACGGACTCTTTTGCTGGCCGTCACTCCCAAATGAGACGTCCATCGATCTGTCGATGGGCCGGTTCAGCAACTGAACTGGTTTTTGCTCTCAATCTGTATCTTCTAATCATTATATAAGCCCTGATAATTGAATGATTAATTTCATCTCAAGGAAAGAGTCATGGCCGAATATCAGGCTGAAACTCCTCAATGCGCGTCGGCAATATATGCTCAACAAATAATGCAGCGTCGCTCAGTTGTCTTACATTCATTGGCAACTTCTTTCTTTATTTCTTGTGCTAAGTGTCTGTGGGACGCTGTCGGAAATTTCCTAGGAACGTTCGCGGGAGCACAAGACGCCCATTCTGCCGGGTGTTGCGGAGATCCTGATGTCCTAGGGGTACCCTCGACATGCAATTATTTCAAATAATTACACAATGCTTAAGTGCTAGCATTTGAACAACAATCCCGGCACTCCCTTCATGACAGATACCTGTTGCGCAATACACCTCATTGTTTGCGCGGCATTGAACTTATGAGTCACAGGTAAATAATGATGACCGCTACCCATGATCAGGCAATGAACTATGTTTATCAGCAAATGCTGCAGCGTTTGTTGGGTTTTTTCTCTCGCGCCGAGCGCACGGCATTGCAATTGATGATTCAGCGCCTGGTGATGTCCGCAGGAGGTATGGAGCGTATCGGCGACTACAAGGTGCTGGCGATGCAGTCCGGGTCACGCGACAGCTGCTACACCCTGGCGCTATTGCGTGCCGCGCAACTGAGTATCGCCGGCCGCGCACCGGCGACGTTTCAGCTGCGAGTGGCGACCTTACGCTTGAACGGTGTGGACTCGACGGCTCTGGAAAACATCCATCGCAGCTGCAGTGCGTTGTTTCTCTACGACGATCCCCGGGTCGAAGTGTTGATGGTCGATAATCGTGAAGTCCTGCCGTTCAACCATCTGGCGTCGATCTCCGAAGCCGGTCGCGAGTCGAATCGGCTCAATCTGCTGATGGTCGGGCACCGCCGTACCTGGAACGAGCCGCTTGATCTGTGGGATGACGGGTACCTGGCGACCGGCGAGTTTTACGGACAAATCGCCCGCTGGGACAAAGGTGTCGATGCATTGGTCAGTAGCGATACGCCTCGTCGGCAGAAGCAGTTCCTCGAGGGGTTGAACCGTGCAGCGGCCAAGGCCGGGCTCAAGGCACCGGACCGTCATGAAACCGGCTACGAGGGGCTGTTCGCGCGGCTCGATGAATTGGGCTGCGATTGCTATAGCGAGTTTTATCCAGAGTCTGCCCTGGCGCCGTGGCGTCCCGCCGAGCGTTTTGAAGCGTGTCGCCGCACGATCTTCATCGATATTCACGACATGCTGGTCAGCAACCTGGAAGAGCGCTGGCCATTGCTCACCGATTTCCTCGGGTTTCAACCTGACGAGTTGTCGGCTCAGCTCAGTGATAACGACTACGTCAGCCTGTCGATATCCGCGCATATCCGTGGCTTGCAAGCGTGCTTTGTACACGGTCGCGCCTACGAGACGGGCGTCAGCGAGTATGTGCAGCGGGCGCTGGTGATGATGCGGCGTAAACACGTTCCAGAGCGCTTTTGCGAACAGGCCATGAAGACGTTCGGCAACCCGATGACAATGACTGACCAGCGCGCATTGGCAGCGGCTGAAGCACAAAAGAACCTCGGTCTGAGCGAGGCTCAACTGGTATGTCTGCTGTTCGCGCCTTTTGTCGATAACGGCGCGGCGCTTGAGCATTTTCTTCGTCAGTGCCATCCCGGCATGCTCGTGGCGTTGCCGGACTTGCACCGGGCAATGCAGGGCGGCCCGGCACCCGAGCAGGTTCTGCAGTGGATGGTGGATGTCAGCGGGTTGCCCGTGAGTCTGATCGGTACGCTTTACCGCATGGCCCCGGTGGTTCGGGATGAGGGCAGGGGGCTCGGCACGGAAAGCGGCGAGGTGGGTGTGCAAGCTGAAGTCGTGGAACCTGACCGTGAAACGAGCGTGGCTGGCGAATGGTCGACGGGGCGGTGAAAGTGCCAGGTTTGACGGATTCAGCAAGGATGCGTCACGACGTTCGTAGCCTGTTCGGCCATTACCCATGAAAGGACCACGAGATACCGATTTTGCCTACCAGGCGGTGTACCGTTACCTGACTAACCTGATCAATGAGCCGGGCAGTGACGTGCAAGTGCGCCTGCCTTCATTGCGACAGTTGGCGCACCGCCTGAGTGTGTCGATCTCGACCATTCAGTACGCCTATTCGCTGTTGGAGAAGGAAGGGCGCGTCTACTCAGTGGCCAAGTCCGGCTACTACGCTCTACCCGTGTCCTCAATCGGCATACCCGGCAGTGGCAAGGACCTGCTCGAAACGGTTTATGTCAACGCCAGGCGTCCCGGCATGCTGGTGCTGAGCGCCGATGAGCCGGCGTCATTACAACCCCTGGATAGCCCGTTGCTGTTGCTGGAGAGAGAACTGCTGCGCCAGTACCCACGCCAGCCACAACCGTCTTCACAACCCTGCGGCGAGCTGGAGCTGCGCACAGCCCTGGCGGCGCGCTACACCACTTCGCCGACACGCTGCTGGCATGCCGATGATGTCTATATCGGCGCCGACCTGCGGGGAGTCCTGGAAATATTGATCGCCGCTCTTGGCCTCAAAGACGCTGTGATGGTAGTCGAATCACCGTGCGACTGGGGCATTCTGCGTCTGCTCAAGGATGCGGACGTGCGGGTGATCGAGCTGCCGTTGCAAGCCGATGGTGGTCTGGATCTGGAGCAGTTGAAGGAACTGCTTGAGACCGAGCAGGTGCGACTGGTGATGCTTTCATCGGGGCTGAACATGCCACGAGGCAGTGTGGCGCCTGACAGCAACAGGCAATCCGCCGCACAGCTGCTGAAGCGACATGGCAGCTGGGTACTGGAAAACGATTGCTATGGCGAGCTTGAGTTCGAGCCGAACGGCCTGCGATTTCGCGATCTGCTGGACCCGGATCGGCTGATCGTGTTTTCCACATTCGAGAAATTCATCGGGTCGGAGGCGCCCTTCGGCTATCTGCTGTCGCGACAAATGCGTGCCAGATTGCAGCGGCACTTTTTGCTGCGCGCTTTCCGTTTGTCGCTGATCCGTCAGAAAGCCATTGCGCGGCTGTACAGCAATGGACGCATCGATCAACACCTGCTGGTGTTGCGTCGACTGCTCAAGGAACGCATGGTGCAGATGACTCAGTTGCTTGAAGAGCGCCTGCCCGATGCGCTGTACTTCGTTGAACCCCAAGGCGGGGCGACGATCTGGATCCGCTCGTTGCGCCAGGTCGATGTACATCGAGTATTCGAGCGTTTGCTCAAGCAACATGTGGTGATTGCGCCGGGGGAGCTGTTCAGCCTGCAGGGCCTGCATGGGCAGCATTTGCGCCTGAGTCACACCTTCGGGGGGCATCACGACCTCACCGACGCGCTGGGGCTTTTGGGGGATGCCTTGCGCCTGGAATCGATCGACTGAGCCGAGGCGCCAACCCTCCTCGGTACCTGACAATTGATAACGTCGCGCCAGGAGCAAACTGTCAGTAAACTGCGTTCTATTCCCGAACCACTCTCTCTCAGAGGTTTTGCATGACACTCAGTCCTTTTGCGGGCAAACCGGCACCGGCAGAACTGTTGGTCGACATCCCGCGACTGGTGACGGCCTATTACACCGGCCAGCCCGATGCAGCCATTTCTACCCAGCGCGTCGCCTTCGGCACGTCCGGACACCGAGGTAGCTCGTTCGATCTGAGTTTCAACGAATGGCACGTTCTGGCCATCAGTCAGGCGATCTGCCTGTACCGCGAAGCCCAGGGCATCGACGGTCCGCTGTTCGTCGGCATCGACACCCACGCGCTGTCCACACCGGCCGGTGCCAGTGCCCTGGAAGTCCTGGCGGCGAACGGCGTGACGGTGATGATCGCCGAAGGCGATGAGTACACGCCGACGCCGGCCATTTCCCATGCGATTCTTTGCTACAACCGTGGGCGCACTTCGGGCCTGGCAGACGGTATTGTCATCACGCCGTCTCACAACCCGCCACAAAGCGGTGGCTACAAGTACAACCCTACCAACGGCGGCCCGGCCGATACCCACATCACCAAGTGGATCGAAGCCAAGGCCAACGAGCTGCTGGCGGCCAAACTTGCCGGCGTCAAACGCATCAGCTACGAGCAGGCCCTGAAGGCCAGCACCACCCATCGTCACGATTATCTCAACACCTATGTCGCCGACCTGATCAACGTGATCGACTTCGACGCCATCCGCGATGCGAAGCTGCGTCTGGGCGTCGATCCGCTGGGCGGAGCAGGGGTGCGCTACTGGTCGGCGATTGCCGAGCACTATCGCCTGGACCTGGAGGTGGTGAATAAACAGGTTGATGCGACATTCCGTTTCATGACCGTCGACTGGGACGGGCAGATCCGCATGGATCCATCGTCCAGCCACGCCATGCAAGGGCTGATCGGTCTGAAACAGCGTTTCGACGTGGCCTTTGCCTGTGACCCGGATCACGACCGCCATGGCATCGTGACTCCCTCCGGTGGTTTGCTGGCACCCAACAACTACCTCGCAGTGTCGATCGATTACCTGTTCCAGAACCGTCCACAATGGCGCGTCGATGCGGCCGTGGGCAAAACCGTGGTCAGCAGTGGCTTGATTGATCGCGTTGCCAAACGTCTGGGCCGTCGCCTGTACGAAGTGCCGGTCGGCTTCAAATGGTTTGCCGACGGCCTGTTCGACGGTTCCCTCGGTTTTGGCGGTGAAGAAAGTGCTGGCGCGTCGTTCCTGCGCAAGGACGGCAGTGTCTGGTGCACCGACAAGGATGGCTTGATTCCGGCATTGCTGGCCGCCGAAATGACCGCTCGCACGGGCCGTGACCCTAGCCAGGCCTATCGCGCGCTGACCGATGAGCTGGGCGAACCTTTCTCGGTACGGGTCGATGCCAAGGCAAACCCTGAGCAGAAAGCGCTGTTGAGCAAATTGTCGCCAGACCAGGTCACCTCGACTCAGTTGGCGGGCGAAGCGATCCAGAGCATCCTCAGCCATGCGCCGGGCAATGACCAAGCCATCGGTGGTCTGAAAGTCATGACCGAGAACGGTTGGTTCGCGGCGCGTCCGTCGGGCACTGAGGATATCTACAAGATCTATGCGGAGAGCTTTGTCAGCGACGACCACCTCAAACAGTTGGTGGCGGAAGCTCAGACACTTGTGGATAGCGCTATTTCTGCGAAGTGATTGAGGGCCCCCTCGCCACAACGGCTATACGTAAAAAAAGGGGCGACCATTAACGGTCGCCCCTTTTTTTGCCTTGCAATTACCTCATCAAGCCACATCCACCAACACAATCTCACTGTCCTCAATCGCGGTCACGCGCAACACCTGCTCATCGGCAATCGCAACACCGTCTCGAGCTTGTGCGCGCAAGCCATTGATTTCAATAACGCCGGTTGCGGGAACCAAATAAGCACGACGGCCGCTGTCCAGGTGATACTCCGCGGACTCGCCAGCCTTCAGATTCGCCGCCACCAGACGCGCATCGGCACGAATGTGCAGGCTTTGATCGTCGCCAGCTTACCGCTGGCCAGGGTCACGAAACCTTCGCGCTCGCCTTTGGGGAACGGCTTGGCGCCCCACGACGGTGCCGAACCGGCTTCGTTGGGGATGATCCAGATCTGAAAGATCCGGGTCTCGGTCGCTTCCAGGTTGTACTCACTGTGAGCAATCCCGGTGCCGGCGCTCATGACCTGCACGTCGCCCGCTTCGGTACGGCCCTTGTTGCCAAGGTTGTCTTGGTGGGTAATCGCGCCTTCACGAACGTAAGTGATGATTTCCATGTCGCGGTGCGGGTGTTGCGGGAACCCGGTTCCGGGGGCAATCACATCGTCGTTCCACACCCGCAGGTTGCCCCAGTTCATGCGTTTGGGATCGTGGTACTCGGCGAACGAAAAGTGGTGATGGGCATCCAACCAGCCATGGTGTGCGCCACCCAGCGAGTTGAAAGGTCTGAGTTCAAGCATGATCGTCTCCTGAAAAGGTTCGTCATGGGGCAGAACGCCTGAGCCACAAACGAGAACCGGTGGTTGATGGCGAGCATCATCTATCAGGCACTAATCGATAAAAAGCGTAAAAAATGCCTCAATACAATCGAATTAGTTGATCTCAAATAACCTCGAAATATTCTCATCCAGCCTTCACTTCATCGCATAAGCCAATGACCTGTAAGCATTTCACTAGAACTCAACGGCAAATGCAGACACCATAGCCCTCAACAGCCTCACACCCTGGAGTCCGTCAGCGTGCCGCAACACACCCCCGATCTTCCCCCCGAACTTCGCCCCTTGGCTGAGATGCCTTTGTTCAAGCGCCTGGCCGCCCGGTTCTTTGGCCATGGCCTTACTCGGTTGCGTGCGCAACACCGTGCCTCTTGGCTGCACGGCCAAGCCGACGGTTTTCGCAGCGGCCACAGCGCCGGCGTGGAGTACGGCTATAAGGAAGGCAAACTCGAGGGACTGGAGGAAGGTCGGCAGGTCTTGTTGATTCGCGACTCGCGCTCGACCGAGCATCGACCACCCAACGTCGATGACAATCTGTTCGACGATTGGCGCCTGCCATTGAGTGCTGAGCTGAAGAAGCGCATGAAGGCCGACGTGGCGCGACTGCTGCCCGCGTATGCCCAACCGAGCGCAGCCCAATGGAAGATGATTTTCAGCGACACACCGTCGACCTCGGTGATCGCCGGGGCGGGCGCGGGCAAGTCGACTACCCTGGTGCTGCGAATTCTGCTGCTCAACCACTACCTGGGGTTTGAGCTGAGCTCTATGACCGTGGTGACCTTCACCCGCGAATCGCGCAAGGACTTCATCAATAAACTGATCGAGCTGTTTGCAGTCTGGGGTCGGGGAATCAGCCTTAAAGAAGCGCGCGATCTGGTGCGCACTTTCCATTCGCGCATCCTGCCGATGGTTCGCAGTCTGCCGGGTTTCGAGCGGCTACAAGCCTTCGAAAACCTCAGTCACCGCGTGCAAGGCGGCGACGAAGAGGTCGACAGCAACCCCTTCGACCTTCGCATCAATGACGCCCAGCGTCAGCAACTCAACGCCTGTTATCACAGCCTGCACACCCGCGATGAACGTTTCCGCGAACTGATCAAACCTTTGTCGCGTCATGCCTTGCAGCTCAAAGAGCTGGAGCGTGATCACCCGGACGTGCAGAAACGCATGGCGGTGACTGAACTCGCCGCCAAGCGCGATGAAGAACTGTGCGACACCATCGAGGACTTATGGTTTCGCGCCGGTGCCTGGCCGATCAAGGGCATCGAGACGAATCGTCAGACCTTCGACATCAACGGCTCGACCTTTCATTGCCACGGCTACATTCCGACGCTCGACGCCTGGGTGGTGCTGGGTTTCGATCCCCGGGAAAATCCCCAGGTCAGCCGTCCAAATGCCAAGCTTTCAGTGCGCGCAGAATGGGCGGTAAAGCGCACACTGTTTCAAGCTTTCTGTCGTAAGCCTTTGATATGGCTAGATAGTTATGAGTCTTCAAAACGTGTTTTGGCCTCTCTTGCCGGAGACGCCAGCGCCGGGCCGGGCTTCGATTACAAGGTCAAGGGCGAGCTCGGCTCCGCGCCGTTGTTGGACTGTTTTGTCGCGGCGGCCGGGTTTATTGAAAACCTCGGCCTGGATGTGCCGAATGCCGTGGGCCAGATGAGTTTCGCCAAGGACGACCCGGACCGGTTCTTCTTCGAGGCCTTGAGCCTGTTCTGGCGAGCGCTGGAAGATCATCTGCTGGATCAATCGCCACCGGTGATGACCTATAACCGGATGTTCGCCTTGTTCAGCGAACATTCGCCGGAGAACCTCAAGCTGCTGAGCGATGAGTTGCTCAGGCCAATGTCGCACCTGATGATCGACGAGTTTCAGGACGTGTCACCGCAGATCGTTTCGTGGATTCGCGCCAGCCTGGCGGAGATCCGTAGTCGCGGACCGGCCATGCATGTGGGGCGCGGCGCGCAGCGTTCGTCATTGCTTTGTGTCGGTGATGACTGGCAGTCCATCTATGGCTGGCGCGGCAGTTCGCCGACTTACTTCATGGAGTTCAACAAGGAATTCCCGTCGCCGAGCACGACCAAAGTGATGCTCAGCGACAATTACCGCAGCCATCAGCACATCATCGACGCGGCGGAGCATATTGTCCGCGCGGCACCGGCGATCGCCGGCAAGAAGGCCAAGGCCAGTGGTGAACCCAAGGCGCTGTTGCCAGTGAATGTTCTCGACCGGGATGACCAAGGCTTGTCCCAGCGGCTGATCGAGCACTACAGAAAAGGCGATTCAATCTTGATGCTTTATCGAAAAAGCAGCGATAAGTCATTGATAGAGGAGCATATTCAGTCTGTAGTTAATGTAGATTCTAACTTGCCGTACGACGCTCGACGACTCAAACAACTGACCTATCACAGCGCCAAAGGCCTGCAGGCTGATGCGGTGTTTTTGCTGGGCGATTGCCAGCACCTGACCAGTTCACCCTACAAAAATCAGGTCTATCGCATGGCCGGGCTCGGCAAGGCTGGCGACAGCGAAGCTTACGACAGCGCACAGAAAGACGAGATTCTGCGACTGGCTTACGTGGGCATCACCCGGGCAGTCAGCCATTGCTACTGGTATGTCGATGGCCAGGATACCTCGGCTGCGAACATGCCCAAGGCCTCCGACCGGATCGGCAAAGGCAAGGCGTTCTTCGCGGATCACCGCCAAGGAAAAGTCTCTGCCTGACCCCTGAAGCTGTTCACTGAAAATCTTGAGTCAGAAAAACCTGTGGCGAGCAAGTTCGCTCGCCACAGAGACATTACCGACTGGCTGCGAAAAGTTGCGGGGGGCGCAATCCCGGCCTAAGGTCCAAGGCGAGGCTTTGCTTGCGACTGGCGCGCAATGATTCGCCGCAGGTCGCTGTCCATCCAATGCGGATACATGCAGCGAGGTGACGACATGCCGAACGACTCCCGTCCCGCCGTGCTCGAACTGATCGGCAATACGCCGCTGGTACGCGTCAGCCGCTTCGATACCGGCCCGTGCACACTGTTTCTCAAACTCGAATCGCAGAACCCCGGAGGCTCGATCAAGGATCGCATCGGCCTGGCAATGATCGACGCCGCCGAGCGCGATGGGCGCCTGCGCCCCGGCGGCACCATCGTTGAGGCCACCGCTGGCAATACCGGTCTGGGCCTGGCCCTGGTCGGCCGGGCCAAGGGTTATCGGGTGGTGTTGGTGGTGCCGGACAAGATGTCCACCGAGAAAGTCCTGCACCTCAAGGCGATGGGCGCTGAAGTGCACATCACTCGCTCCGATGTCGGCAAAGGCCATCCCGATTATTACCAGGACGTCGCTGCGCGGTTGGCGCAGGAAATTCCCGACGCCTTCTTCGCCGATCAATTCAACAACCCGGCCAACCCGCTGGCGCACGAGTGCAGTACCGCCCCGGAAATCTGGGCGCAGACTCAGCATGATGTGGATGCCATCGTTGTCGGCGTCGGCTCGGCCGGCACGTTGACGGGGCTGACCCGTTTCTTTCAGCGCGTACAACCGAATCTGGAAATGGTGCTGGCCGACCCGGTCGGCTCGGTGATGGCCGAATACAGCCGCAGCGGCACCTTGGGTACGCCCGGTTCCTGGGCGGTGGAGGGCATTGGCGAAGACTTCATTCCGTCGATTGCCGACCTGTCCAGCGTGCGTAAGGCCTATTCGATCAGCGACGAGGAAAGCTTCGATCATGCCCGCCAATTGCTGCGCGCCGAAGGCATTCTCGGCGGCTCCTCGACCGGCACATTACTGGCGGCGGCACTGCGTTACTGCCGCGAACAAACCGAGCCGAAGCGGGTGGTCAGTTTCGTCTGCGACACCGGCACCCGCTACCTGTCGAAGGTCTATAACGACCAGTGGATGAATGATCAGGGGCTGCTTGCGCGCAAGCGCTACGGTGATTTGCGAGACCTGATCGCGCGGCGCTTCGAGGATGGCCGGGTGGTCAGCGTGGGGCCGGACGACACTTTGCTCACCGCTTTCCAGCGCATGCGCCTGGCGGATGTGTCACAACTGCCGGTGCTGGTGGGCGGGCAGCGGCTGGTCGGCGTAATCGATGAGTCGGACATTCTGCTTGGCGTGCACGAAGACGCTTCGCACTTCCGAATGCCGGTGAGCAGTGCGATGACTGACAAGCTGGAAATCCTGCCGCCCGGCGCCAGTCTGACCGAACTGGAGGCGAAGCTCGACCGTGGATTGGTGGCGATGATCGCCGACGACTCGGGTTTCCATGGACTGATTACCCGCGTCGACATGCTCAATTACCTGCGGAGATCCCTTGCATGAGTCAGCACGATGAAACCGCCAAGCCACGTGCCTTCGCCACCCGTGTGATTCATGCCGGACAGACGCCGGACCCGTCCACCGGGGCGCTGATGCCGCCGATTTACGCCAACTCCACCTATCTGCAACAGAGCCCTGGTGTGCACAAGGGTTTCGACTACGGGCGCTCGCACAATCCGACGCGCTTTGCGCTGGAGCGTTGCGTGGCGGACCTCGAGGGCGGTACTCGGGCCTTCGCCTTCGCTTCCGGGCTGGCGGCGATCGCCAATGTGCTCGAGCTGCTCGATGCTGGCGCCCACATCGTCTCTGGTAATGACTTGTACGGCGGTACATTCCGGCTGTTCGACAAGGTGCGCCAGCGCAGTGCCGGGCATCGTTTCAGCTTCGTCGATCTGACAGACCTGACGGCATTCGAAGCGGCGCTTCAGGATGACACGCGGATGGTCTGGGTCGAGACGCCGAGCAATCCTTTGCTGAGTCTCACTGACCTCGCCGCCGTCGCGCGCACCTGTCGCGAGCGAGGCATCATTTGTGTGGCCGACAACACTTTCGCCAGCCCGTGGATACAGCGTCCGCTGGAGCTTGGTTTCGATATCGTGCTGCACTCGACGACCAAGTACCTGAACGGTCACTCCGACGTGATCGGCGGCATCGCGGTGGTCGGGCAGAACACTGAATTGGCCGAACGCCTGGGTTTCCTGCAGAACGCAGTGGGGGCTATTGCCGGACCGTTCGACGCTTTTCTCACATTGCGCGGGGTGAAGACCCTGGCGCTTCGCATGGAACGTCACTGCAGCAACGCGCTGGAGCTGGCGCAATGGCTGGAGCGTCAGCCACAGGTGGCGCGCGTTTACTATCCGGGCCTGCCGTCACATCCACAGCACGAACTGGCGCGGCGGCAGATGCGCGGATTCGGCGGGATGATTTCCCTCGACCTGAACAGCGACCTGGCTGGCGCCAAGCGTTTCCTCGAGAGTGTGCGGATCTTCGCCCTGGCCGAGAGCCTGGGCGGGGTGGAAAGCCTGATTGAGCACCCGGCGATCATGACCCATGCCAGCATTCCCGCCGAAACTCGCGCGCAGCTGGGCATTGGCGATGCGCTGGTACGTTTGTCAGTGGGGGTCGAGGATGTCGAAGACCTGCGCGCCGATCTGGCACAGGCCCTGATGCAGATCAGTTAAACCCAATCAATGTGGGAGCGGGCTTGCTCGCGAAGAGGGAGTGTCAGTAAACATTAATGTTGCCTGACACACCGCATTCGCGAGCAAGCCCGCTCCCACAGGTTTTGTGAAGCGCCCATCAGGCATAACTCCTGAGAGCCTCCGGCGGAATGAACGCCTCCAGCTCATCTTCCACAGCTTCAATGATTCGTTCTACATCCGCCGCATTCATGACCGTTGCGCAAGGAATGCCGGCAATGGCGATCATGGTTTCGCCACTGGCGCGATCGAACAGCCGCGCAACCATACTGCCCGGTGCATCCATGGTGGCTTCGAAACCCATGGGATGAAAATGCCAGCGCATCAGCTGGCAGGCATTTGGAAAAGTGACTTTGCTGAAGGACCCTTTATTCATGTGTTGCCCACCTTATTCATCGAGCGCTTCCTTTAGCTCATGTTAGGAGGGAAGAACCTTCAATGGCTCAACCGGTGACTGTCTTTAAAAGTAGCATCCAGATGTGAAAATCATGTGGATTTTTTCAGTCCGTTTGGCGATTGGTTGATTTTTTTTTGATGCAGATCACGAGACACGGTTTTTTCGACCCGAGGCCTATATGGCCGGGGGTATTCCTCGGGGGCCAAAGCTTCTTGCGTGCACGCGCGCAAGACAATCTCTGAACCCACGCATTAGGATCGACGCTATCGAAGTTTGAATGGCGGAGTCTTGCATGTCAGCGTGGCGCACGATCAGTTTGTGGATGGACCAACTCGACGAGCCATTGCTGGCGCGCCCGGCGCTGGAGCAGGATCTGGACGTCGACGTGGCCATCATTGGCGCCGGGTACACCGGGCTCTGGACCGCGTACTACCTCAAGCGCCTGGCGCCAGGGCTGAATATTGCCATCGTCGAAGCAAACATCGCGGGTTTTGGTGCGTCGGGCCGTAATGGCGGCTGGTTGATGGGTAATCTACTGGGCGAAGATCGCTTGCTTGCCGATTTACCGGCAGAACAGCGCCGCGCTTCTTTCGACCTGCTGCACGGTATCCCTGACGAAGTAGAGATCGTCATCGAACGAGAAGGCATCGACTGCGATTATCGCAAAGGCGGAGTGCTTTATTGTGCTGCGCGTTATCCAGAGCAGGAAGCCAGCCTGCGCCAGTACCTGGACACGCTCTACCGCCAAGGGCTGACCGACAGCGACTACCGCTGGCTCAGTCCCGAGCAATTGGCGCAACAGATCAGAATTGCCAAACCTTATGGCGGTATCTATGCACCGCACGTTGCGACCATTCACCCGGCAAAGTTGGTCCGAGGTCTGGCACGGGCGGTGGAGCGCATGGGGGTCAACATCTATGAGAACAGCCCGGTTACTCAATGGCAGTCGGGCAGTTTGCGTACAGCCAAGGCTCAGGTTCGTAGCCGCTGGATCGTGCCGGCGGTAGAAGGGTATGCGGCCACATTGCCACCGCTGGACCGTTATCAGTTGCCGGTCCAGAGTTTGCTGGTGGCGACCGAACCGCTGACCGCCGCGACCTGGGACGAAATCGGCCTCAGCCACGGTCAGGCCTTTAGTGAAAGCAGCCGACAGGTCACTTATGGCCAGCGCACGGCGGATAACCGCTTGGTGTTCGGTGCCCGTGGCGGCTATCAATTTGCTGGCAAGTTGCGCCATGACTTCGACTTGACCACCAACGAAATAGAGTTGCGGCGCTACCTGTTCGGCGAACTCTTCCCGCAGCTCAAGAACGTACGAATCACCCATGCCTGGGGCGGCAACCTGGGCATGTCCCGGCGCTTCAAGCCGCACATGCTCTGCGATCAGGCCAGCGGCATCGCCTTGTCTGGCGGTTATGGCGGGGAGGGGGTCGGTGCCAGCAACCTCGGCGGGCGAACCTTGGCCGACCTGATTCTTCAGCGTGACACCGACTTGGTCCGCCAACCGTGGGTCATTCCTCAGGGCGGTCTCGACGCGCTCAAGGCCTGGGAACCCGAGCCCTGCCGCTGGTTGGGCTACAACGCGATCATCCGCAGCTTCGTCCACGAAGACCAGACCCTGGCCAACCCGGCTACCGCGCCCTGGCGTCGCAAACTGGCCAGTCGGGTCGCGGGGTTCATGGAGGGTTTCATGCACTAAACGGCGACGCTCTGAGTTGCCAGCCCGTGCGCAAGACCTGCGTTTTGATTTTTTGATCCTCTGATTGCGCGTTGCGCCCCCCATCGACGGGGGGCGCTTCGCTCAACCGTCCCGAGCCTGAAGCGCAGAGATAGACTTGCCCACCAGTATCGCAACTAACTGATTATTTAATTTATTTGATAGCAATACACTGGCACTTATATTGATAAATCCGGAAAACGAGAACTAGTCTACAGAAAACAACTTACCCATATTTAATATTTAAATATCAGATTGTCGGACAATCCGGCTAAAACCCTTCAACTACAAACTATATTTCGACAGCGCGCGCACTGTTTACTGGAGTTCGCTGGAATAGCTCAATTTGACGTCAAAAAAAATGTAGACGTTTGATTTCGAATTGTGTCAGTTTTTAAACGCCTTCATTGGGCGAGTGATAGGACGATCTCGCCAGAGATTGTCGTATCGGACAAAAACTGTTCCATTGCTAAACAAGGAAGTGTGTTTATGTCGAAAGTAAAAGACAACGCTATTGATCTTGCCGAACAGGCCTTTGCGCCATTGCAAGCGCTGGCTGCACCCAGTTCCGCCTACAACCAGATCGATAGTTTCAGCCATCAGTATGATCGGGGTGGCAATCTCACGGTCAATGGCAAACCCTCCTTCTCCGTCGACGAGGCTGCTACCCAGCTGCTACGTGACGGCGCTGCCTACCAGGACAAGGACGGCAGCGGCAAAATTGAACTCACCTACACGTTCCTGACCTCGGCCTCGTCGAGCACCATGAACAAGCACGGCATCACCGGGTTCAGTCAGTTCAGCGCGCAACAGAAAGCCCAGGCCGCACTCGCTATGCAATCCTGGGCCGACGTGGCCAATGTCACCTTCACCGAGAAGTCTTTTGGCGGCGACGGTCACATGACCTTCGGTAACTACAGTGGCGGTCAGGATGGCGCGGCGGCATTCGCCTACCTGCCAGGCACCGGTCCAGGTTATGACGGTACTTCGTGGTATCTGACGGGCAGTGGCTATAACGTCAACAAGACACCGGACCTGAACAACTACGGTCGTCAAACCCTGACCCATGAAATCGGTCATTCCCTGGGCCTGGCACACCCTGGCGACTACAACGCCGGTGAAGGTGCGCCGACCTACAACGACGCGACTTACGGGGAAGACACCCGCGGCTATAGCCTCATGAGCTACTGGAGTGAAAGCAATACCGACCAGAACTTCAGCAAGGGCGGTGTGGAAGCCTATGCGTCCGGCCCGTTGATGGACGATATCGCTGCCATTCAGAAACTCTACGGTGCCAACACCACCACCCGTACCGGTGATACCACCTACGGCTTCAACTCCAACGCCGGTCGCGACTTCCTGAGTGCGTCTTCGTCGTCGGACAAAGTCGTGTTCTCGGTCTGGGATGCGGGCGGCAAGGACACCCTGGACTTCTCCGGTTTTACCCAAAACCAGAAGATCAACCTCAATGAAGCCTCGTTCTCCGATGTTGGCGGCATGGTGGGCAACGTGTCCATCGCCAAGGGTGTCACCGTCGAGAACGCGATTGGCGGTTCGGGTAGCGACCTGCTGATCGGTAACAGCGTGTCCAACGAGTTGAAGGGCGGTGCCGGCAACGACATCCTCTTCGGCGCGGGCGGTGCGGACAAACTGTGGGGCGGTTCGGGTTCGGACACCTTTGTGTTCGCGGCCAGCAGCGACTCCAAGCCAGGTGCCGTCGACCAGATCCTCGATTTTGTCAGTGGCCTGGACAAGATCGACCTGACCGGCATCACCAACGGCGCAGGACTGCACTTCGTGAATTCGTTCACCGGTGCGGCAGGTGATGCGGTATTGACCACTTCGGGCGGCAATAGCCTGTTGTCAGTGGACTTCTCCGGGCACGGCGTGGCTGACTTCCTGATCAGCACCGTTGGCCAGGCGGCGTTCTCGGACATCGTGGCCTGATTCAAGGCAAAAGGAGGGCGGCGCTTGAGGCGCCGCTCTCTGTCCCTTGAACGGTAGGTGCTATGAGTAAGGCTATAACCATGAGTAAAACGCCCTATGATTCAGAACGCTTTTACCTACAAAGCAACCGCGTGGCTGTTGGCGACGCTGATGATGTTTCTTGGAGATGTAGCCATGGCTCGCAGTCTTAAATTAGCCGACCCGTCGGAACTCGCGGGGAAATGGCAGGCCACCTTGAACGCCGCGCAAGACTCGCCCGAGTCCCAGGCGCTGCAGGACAAACCGTCGAATGTTTGCTCGATCGAGCTCAAATTGAACCAGACCCTGGGTGAGGGGGCCGAGTGCCTCGGTGCCTGGCTGAACGAGTCGGCGATTGGCTGGTTCCCGGAACCGGATGGCATTGCTGTGACCGGTAAAGAAGGCTCGAAAATTGTGTTTTTCAGCCGACAGCATGAGGGGCTTTATAAAAGCACCTTGAAGTCAGGTCTGATCATTACGCTCAAGCGCACTGCGCATTAAGTAAGTAATGCCTGCCTGAATAAAAATTATAAGCAGCACATCAATAGCCGGAACTCTCTGAAGAACTCAAAGGGTTGTTATTGATGTGCAAGCGATAGCCGGCAAAAGAATGTCTCGGCCCATGTGCGGACAGTTAATTGGAACCTCGCCAAGTAAGGCGAGGAATAACACCTCAGGAAAAACCAATGAAGAAGGCGAAGAGCCCGGCCACCGCACCGTTATTCAAGGCACTGGGCGACTATAAAAATATCCTGATCAGCGTTGGATGTTTCACCGCACTGATTAATGTGCTGATGTTGGTCCCGTCGATTTATATGCTTCAGGTCTATGACCGGGTACTGTCTTCGCAAAACGAAACCACACTGGCGATGTTGTCGTTGATGGTGGTCGGGTTTTTCGCTTTTATCGGTCTGCTGGAGATCGTGCGCAGCTTCATTGTCATTCGTATCGGCAGCCAACTGGAGCGCCGTTTCAACCTGCGGGTGTATCAGGCCGCTTTCGAGCGCAACCTGTTCAAGGGCGAGGGCAACGCCGGGCAATCCTTGGGCGACCTGACCCATATTCGCCAATTCGTCACCGGCCCGGCGCTGTTTGCCTTCTTTGATGCGCCGTGGTTTCCGGTCTATCTGTTTGTGATCTTTCTGTTCAACGTCTGGCTCGGTGTATTGGCCACCGCAGGTGCGGTACTGCTGATCGGGCTGGCCTGCCTCAACGAGGCGATGACCAAAAAGCCCTTGGGCGAAGCCGCAGGGTTTTCCCAGAAATCCAGCCAACTGGCCACCAGTCACCTGCATAACGCCGAAACCATCCAGGCCATGGGCATGCTCGGTGTCTTGCGCAAGCGCTGGTTTCAGGTGCACTCGCGTTTTCTCGGCTTGCAGAATCAGGCCAGCGACACTGGCGCGGTCATCAGTTCCCTGAGCAAAACCCTGCGCCTGTGCCTGCAATCCCTGGTGCTGGGGCTGGGCGCCTTGCTGGTGATCAAGGGTGATATGTCCGCCGGGATGATGATCGCCGGTTCGATCCTGATGGGTCGGGTGCTGAGCCCCATCGATCAGTTGATCGCCGTGTGGAAACAGTGGAGCGGCGCCAAGCTTGCTTATCGCCGTCTTGACGCCTTGCTGCAAGCCTATCCACCGACTGAGGAGGCGATGGCGCTGCCGGCGCCGAAAGGTCAGATCACGTTCGAACAAGTCAGCGCCGGACCGCCAGGGCAAAGGGCAGCGACTTTGCACATGGTCAATTTCAACCTGGGCGCCGGGGAAGTGCTGGGCGTGCTCGGGGCTTCCGGCTCCGGTAAATCGACCCTGGCCCGGGTGCTGGTCGGCGCCTGGCCGACGTTGGGCGGCACGGTGCGCCTCGATGGCGCGGACATTCATCGCTGGAACCGCGACGACCTTGGCCCCTATATCGGTTATCTGCCCCAGGACATCGAGCTGTTCAGCGGCAGCATCGCCGAAAACATCGCCCGATTCCGTGAAGCGGATCCGCAAAAAGTGGTCGAAGCCGCGCAACAGGCCGGCGTTCATGAACTGATCCTGCGCATGCCGCAGGGCTACGACACCGTGCTTGGCGAGGACGGCAGCGGCTTGTCCGGTGGCCAGAAGCAACGTGTGGCGCTGGCTCGCGCGCTGTATGGCAACCCGAGTCTGGTGGTGCTGGATGAACCGAACTCCAACCTCGACACCGTCGGCGAAGCGGCACTGGCCGGCGCCATCGCGCACATGAAGGCCCGGGGCACCAGCGTGATTCTGGTTACCCATCGTTCTTCGGCGCTGGCACAGGCCGACAAGTTGCTGGTGCTCAACGAAGGTCGCTTGCAGGCCTTCGGCCCAAGCCAGGAGGTGCTGAAGGCGCTTGCCGGTAATCAGTCAGGCGCTCATGAACAGCCACGTGAAAAAGCCGCGCAAGCACCGGGCGGGCTCAGCATGAGCCGGCAGTATCAGCCCACGACAAGGAATTCGGGTGTATGAGCAGCACACGCATGAACGACGACAGCGAAGCGACGATGGAACACGACTACATCGCCGAACGTCCTGAGCGCGACGCGCGTTTCTTCGCCCGCATGGGCTGGATTCTGGCGATTGTCGGTGCCGGCAGTTTCTTCACCTGGGCGAGCCTCGCGCCGCTCGATCAAGGCATTCCGGTGCAGGGCACCGTGGTGGTCTCGGGCAAGCGCAAAGCCGTGCAATCGATGAGCAGCGGTGTGGTCAGCCAGATTCTGGTGCTCGAAGGCCAAGTGGTGAAGCAGGGCCAGCCGTTGTTTCGCCTGGACCAGACCCAGGTCGCGGCCGACGTGCAATCGCTGCAAGCGCAATACCGCATGGCGTGGGCCAGCCTGGCGCGCTGGCAGAGTGAACGGGACAACCTCAAGCAGGTGAATTTCCCCGCCGAGCTGAGCAACGATCCTGACCCGCGTCTGGCCTTGGTACTCGAAGGCCAACGGCAATTGTTCAGCAGCCGTCGCGAAGCGTTTTTTCGCGAGCAAGCCGCCCTGCGCGCCAACATCGAAGGCGCCAGCGCGCAACTGGCCGGCATGCGCCGCGCGCGCACTGACCTGACGGCCCAGGCCAGTTCCCTGCAACAACAGTTGAGCAATCTTCAGCCCTTGGCGGACAACGGCTACATTCCGCGCAACCGCTTGATGGATTACCAGCGTCAGTTGTCGCAAGTGCAACAACAGCTGGCCGAGAACACCGGCGAAAGCGGCCGCGTGGAGCAGGGCATCCTTGAATCCCGCCTGAAACTGCAACAGCACAGCGAGGAATACCAGAAGGAAGTCCGCAGCCAACTGGCCGATGCGCAGCTCAAAAGCGTGACCCTGGAAGAGCAATTGACCTCCGCCGGTTTCGACCTGCAACACAGCGAAATCATCGCCACCGCCGACGGCATCGCCGTCAACCTTGGGGTTCACACCGAAGGCGCCGTAGTTCGTCAGGGCGACACGCTGCTGGAGATCGTCCCGCAAGGTACCCGCCTTGAAGTGGAAGGGCACTTGCCGATCAACCTGATCGACAAGGTCGGCACACACTTGCCGGTGGACATTCTGTTTACCGCATTCAACCAGAGCCGTACCCCGCGAGTCCCCGGCGAAGTCAGCCTGATCTCCGCCGACCAGATGGTCGATGAAAAAACCGGTGTGCCGTACTACGTGCTGCGCAGCAGCGTCAGTGACCAGGCCATGGAAAAACTCAACGGTCTGGTGATCAAACCGGGCATGCCGGCAGAAATGTTCGTGCGTACCGGTGAACGTTCACTCCTCAACTATTTGTTCAAACCGCTGCTCGACCGGGCAGGCTCCGCGTTGACCGAGGAATAAGGATGTTCGGCTGTATGAATAAGCTTTCCCTGCTCGCAGCGACCGTGGCGTTGCTGACGTGCAACAGCGCGATGGCCATGGGGCCGTTCGACATCTATGAGCAAGCCTTACGCAATGATCCGGTGTTCCTCGGCGCCATCAAGGAGCGCGATGCAGGCCTTGAAAACCGCGCCATCGGCCGCGCCGGGCTGCTGCCCAGGATCGGTTACAACTACAACAAGGGGCGTAACACCTCCAAGGTCACTCAAATTAATGAGGGAAGACCAGACTTCACCGAGGACCGCAACTACAGCAGTTACGGTTCGACCTTGACCCTGCAACAGCCGCTGCTCGATTACGAGGCTTATGCGGCGTACCGCAAAGGCGTGGCGCAATCGCTGTTCGCTGACGAAAACTATCGTGGCAAGAGCCAGGAACTGCTGGTTCGTGTGCTGGAGAATTACACCAAGGCGCTGTTCGCTCAGGACCAGATCGACATCGCGCGGGCCAAGAAAAAAGCCTTCGAACAGCAGTTTCAGCAGAACGAGCAGATGTTCCGCCAAGGGGAGGGCACGCGCACCGATATCCTCGAAGCCGAGTCACGTTACGAACTGGCGACCGCCGAGGAGATCGAGGCGCGCGATGAACAGGATGCGTCCTTGCGGGAGCTGGGCGCACTGATTGGCGTGCCGGCCATTGACATAGGCGACCTGACGCCGCTGGATCAGAACTTCCAGACCTTCACCCTGCAACCGGCCAATTACGACACCTGGCACGAGATGGCGGTGGCCAATAACCCGAAACTCGCCTCCCAACGCCAGGCGGTGGAAGTGGCGCGTTACGAAGTCGAACGCAACCGCGCCGGCCACTTGCCAAAAGTCAGTGCCTACGCCTCGGTGCGCCAGAACGAATCGGAAAGCGGCAACACCTACAACCAGCGCTACGACACCAACACCATCGGCATTGAAGTCAATGTGCCGCTGTATGCCGGCGGCGGGGTCTCGGCCTCGACCCGGCAAGCCAGCCGAACCATGGAACAGGCCGAGTACGACCTGGACGGCAAGACCCGGGAAACCTTGATTCAGTTGCGCCGTCAGTTCAGCGCCTGCTTGTCGGGGGTCAATAAATTGCGGGCTTATCAGAAGGCATTGGTGTCGGCCGAAGCGCTGGTGGTTTCAACCAAGCAAAGCATTTTGGGCGGCGAACGGGTCAACCTCGATGCGCTGAATGCCGAACAACAACTGTTTACCACCCGCCGGGATCTGGCTCAGGCGCGGTACGACTATTTGATGGCCTGGACCAAGTTGCACTACTACGCCGGGACCTTGAGCGAGCAGGACCTGGCCAAGGTGGATGAGGCCTTCGGTCAAGGCCGGCCAACGAAGACCCAGTAACCCCTGTGGCGAGGGGGCTTGCCCCCGTTGGACGGCGAAGCCGTCGTGAAGCACGCGGCGCGATGTATCTGAAGTTGTGCATTGCATTGTTTGGCGCCGCTTCGCGGCCCAACGGGGGCAAGCCCCCTCGCCACACCGTCCCCGAACCGGGGGACTACAACTCTAAAAACGCCAAAAAGCGAGAGTCATGAACATGGATGTACAAATCAAGCCGATGTCGGTCGGCACGCTATTGCTCCTGATTGCAGCAGTGCCAGGCCCAGCCCAGGCGCTTTACCTGGAAACCGGCACTCTAGGCGATCCCGCCAGTTGGCGCTCGACGGAGTTCCAGCGCGATTGGGGCCTGGCGCGCATGCAGGCCGATCAAGCCTATGCCGCCGGCATCACTGGCAAGGGCGTGAAAATCGGCGCACTGGATTCCGGTTTCGATTCCAGCCATCCCGAATTTGCCGCCGAGCGTTATCACGCAGTGACCGCCAGTGGCAGCTATGTCGACGGCTCAGCATTCAACGTCGACGGCACGCTCAACACCAACAACGACTCTCACGGCACCCACGTCACTGGCACCATGGGCGCTTCCCGGGATGGCACTGGCATGCACGGCGTGGCGTACAACGCGCAAATCTATGTCGGCAACACCAACAAGAACGACAGTTTCCTGTTCGGCCCCAGCCCCGACCCGCGCTACTTCACAGCGGTCTATAACGCCTTGGCGGATGCCGGTGTCCGTGCGATCAACAACAGCTGGGGCAGCCAGCCGCCGGACGTCAGCTACCGAACCCTCGACGACCTGCACGCCGCCTACGCCCAGCACTGGAACAAAGGCACCTGGCTCGATGCCGCCGCCGACGTTTCGCGCCGCGGCGTGATCAATGTGTTCAGCGCCGGCAACAGCGGTTACCCGAATGCCAGCGTGCGTTCGGCCTTGCCGTACTTTCAGCCGGACCTCGAAGGCCACTGGCTGGCAGTGTCGGGGCTGGATCAAAGCAATCAGCAGAAATACAACCAGTGCGGGATCGCCAAGTATTGGTGCATCACCACACCGGGCGCGAAGATCGACAGCACCATTCCCGGCGGCGGTTACGCGATCAAGTCCGGCACTTCCATGGCCGCGCCGCATGCCACCGGGGCGCTGGCGCTGGTGATGGAACGCTATCCGTATATGAACAATCAGCAGGCGCTTGAGGTGCTGCTGACCACCGCAACGCAGCTCGACGGTTCGGTCACCGACGCACCGAGTACGCGCATCGGTTGGGGCGTGGCCAACCTTGAGCGGGCGATGCGCGGGCCAGGGCAATTGCTCGGGTCGTTTGACGCCAATCTGGGGGCAGGGCAAAGCGATGTCTGGAGCAATGACATTTCGGACAAGGCGCTGATTCAGCGTCAGGCCGAAGACGCCGCCGAACGCAGTGCCTGGCAACAGACGTTGAAGGACAAGGGCTGGGAGAGCGGCGTTCCGGTTGGCGCCAGTCAGCAGGACCAGACCGATTATGCGGTGGGCACAGCTCGCGATTCCGTCGCCGCCAATCGAGTCTACGAAGGCAGCCTGATCAAGTCCGGTGCCGGGCGGTTGATGCTCACTGGCGACAACACTTATCGCGGCCCGACTACGGTCAATGGCGGGTTGCTGGCGGTGAACGGCTCGCTGACGTCGGCGGTCACCGTCAATGACAGTGGCACCCTCGGCGGTAACGGACGAATCGCTGCGGTGACCGCCAACCCCGGCGGCACCGTGGCGCCCGGTAACTCCATCGGTACGTTGCAAGTCAGCGGCGATGTGACGTTCGCGCCGGGTTCGACTTATGCCGTCGAACTGTCACCCACCAGCAGTGACCAGATTATTGCGGGCGGTACGGCCACGATCAGCGGCGCCACCGTGAGCCTGTCCCTGGAAAACAGCCCGACCTTGCTCAGCACCCAACAAGTGCAAAGCCTGCTGGGCAATCAGTACAACATCTTGCAAGCGGCGGGCGGGATTCAAGGCCAGTTCGGCGCGGTGCTGCCCAACTACGTGTTCATCGGCGGCAGCCTCGATTACGCCGCGACCGGCATTCAGCTCAGCGTGGAGCGTAACGCCACAACCTTCGCCAGCGTCGGGCAAACGCCGAATCAGCGTGCCGTCGCGGCCGCAGCGGAAGGGCTTGGAGCGGGTAACGCAGTCTACGAAAGCCTGCTGCTGTCGCCGACCGCCAGTTCAGCGCAACAGGCCTTCCAGCAGTTGTCGGGGGAAATTTACCCGGCGCTGGGCTCGGTGCTGATCAACGACAGCCGTTATCTGCGCGATGCGGTCGGTGAACGTCTCAACGAAGCCAATAGCTCACGAAGCAACGGCTGGATCAAGGCATTGGGCGCTTGGGGCAAGACCGATGACAGCCACGATACCGCCGGCTACACCACCTCAATTGGCGGTTTGCTGGCCGGTGTCGATGGTGCGGTGGATGACCAAACCCGTGTAGGTCTGGTCGCCGGTTATAGCGACAGCTCGGTCAGCATGGGCTCCGGAACTCACTCATCAGCGCAGGTCGACAGTTATCACCTGGGCGCCTATGCCGGCCACGAAATGGGCGCCTGGCGTCTGAGTGCCGGTGGTGCCTACAGCTGGCATCGGGCCGACATCAAACGTGACCTGCAATACGGTGACGTCAGCGCCAAACAGAAAGCCAAAGTCGATGCCGGGACCACCCAGGTGTTCGGCGAAGCGGCCTATCGCTTGAACCTGCAAGCAATGGCCTTGGAGCCATTCGCCAACCTGGCTTACGTGCACCTCGACACCGAGGGCTTCACCGAAAAAGGTGACGCCGCCGCACTCAAAAGCCGCGGCGACCGGCGCGACGCGGTACTCAGCACCTTAGGCATGCGAGCTCTGAAAACCCTGAAGCTGTCCGGCCAGCAACAACTGGACCTGAGCGGCAGCCTCGGCTGGCAGCACAACCTGAGCAACACCGATTCCGAGGAACACCTGGCGTTTGCCAGCGGTGGCACTCCGTTCGTGGTGGAAAGCTCGCCGCTGGTTCGCGATGCGGCGCTGGTGGGCGCCCATGCCAGCCTGGCCTTGAGCCGGGATATTCGGTTGAACCTCGATTACACCGGCCAACTGGCCCGCAGCGAGAAAAGCCACGGCGTCGGGCTGAGTCTCAATTGGCAGTTTTAATGCGGTAAACACCGATTGTGGGTGAGGGGGCTTGGCGCGATCCATGTGGGAGCGGGCTTGCTCGCGAAGGCGGCGGAACAGTCAACATTGATATCGCCTGACACATCGCTTTCGCGAGCAAGCCCGCTCCCACAGGTTCCGCGCCTTCACTCAGAGGAATTGGCCCCCCCCCCTGGCCACAAGGATTTTGGCAACACAACTAAGGACGGTAGCTCGATGATGAATAACAAGTACAACAACCTTGCCTTGCTCTGCGCATTGGCCACCCTGGGCACCGCACACGCGGCGCCCTACGTGGAAAACGGCAGAACAGGCGATCCCGATAGCTGGCGCAGCACGGAGTTCAACGCCGATTGGGGCCTGGGGGCGATCAATGCTCAGGAGGCCTATGCCGCCGGTTACACCGGCAAAGGGGTGAAACTGGGGATCTTCGACCAACCGGTTTACGCCTTGCACCCGGAATTTTCCGGGGCCAATAAGGTGATCACGCTGGTCACCAGTGGCATCCGCGAATACACCGACCCGTACATTCCGGTCAAAGCCGGGGACGCCTTTCTCTATGACGGTTCGCCCTCGGTGGGCTCCAACGGCAAACTCGGTGCCCACGGCACCCACGTTGGCGGGATCGCCGCGGGCAGTCGCGATGGCGGGCCGATGCACGGCGTCGCCTTTGGTGCGCAAATCATCAGCGCCGACAACGGCGACCCGGGCCCGGAAGACGGGATCATTCGCGGTAACGACGGCGCGGTATACAAGGCCGGGCGGGACGCGCTGATCGCCAGCGGCGCGCGGATCATCAACAACAGCTGGGGCATCGGCATCACCGACCGCTTCGACTTGGGTGGTCGGGACCCGGCGTATCCGCACTTCACCGTGCAGGACGCGCAACTGCAGTTCAATGAGATCCAGACCTTGCTGGGGACCAAACCCGGCGGTGCCTACGACGGCGCCATCGCGGCGGCCCGCAGCGGCATCGTGACGATCTTCGCCGCCGGCAACGACTACAACCTCAACAATCCGGACGCCATCGCCGGCCTCGGTTACTTCATCCCGGAGATCGCGCCGAACTGGATGACCGTCGCCGCGTTGCAGAATAACCCGGACACCAGCAGCCCCGATCCTTACAACATCAGCACCTTCTCGTCGCGTTGCGGCTACACCGCGAGCTTCTGCGTGTCGGCACCGGGCAGCCGGATCTACAGCTCGATCATCAGCGGCACCAATGCCGATGACCTGACCACCGGCTACGCCAATTACAACGGCACCTCCATGGCGGCGCCGCACGTTGCAGGCTCGATGGCGGTGTTGATGGAACGCTTCCCGTACATGACCGGCGCGCAAGTCGCCAGTGTGCTGCGAACCACCGCCACCGACCTCGGCGCACCCGGCGTCGACTCGCTGTACGGCTGGGGCATGATCAACCTGCGCAAAGGCATCGATGGCCCGGCCATGTTCGTGACCGAGCAGGACATTCCCGAGGAATTTCGCATCGAAGGCGCCTACGGCTCCAGCCAGTTTGTCGCGGACTTGCCGGGTATCGGCGCGATCATCGATGCCGGCAAACCCACCGAGCGTGTGTGCAATGACGTGCACTGCGGGCTCGACGTCTGGCGCAACGACATTTCCGGCCATGGCGGCTTGACCAAGCAGGGCATCGGCACGCTGGTGCTGACCGGCGCCAACACCTACGCTGGCCCGACCCTGGTCAATCAGGGCCGATTGGCGATCAATGGTTCGCTGCTGTCGGCTGTCACCGTCAATAACAGCGGGATCCTCGGCGGTAACGGCAGCATCGCGGCGCTGACCGCGAAAAGCGGCGGTACCGTGGCGCCCGGCAATTCCATCGGCACCCTGCAGGTGGCGGGCGACGTGGTTTTCGAACCTGGCTCGACCTATGCCGTAGAGCTGTCGCCCACCAGCAGCGACCAGATCATCGCCGACGGCAAGGCGATCATCGAGGGCGCAACCGTCAGCCTGTCTCTGGAAAACAGCCCGACATTGCTGACCACCAGTGAAGCGAAATCCCTGCTCGGCAATCAGTACAACATCCTGCAAGCGGCCGGCGGAATCGAAGGGCGCTTTGGTGCGGTGGTGCCGGATTACCTGTTCCTCGGCGGCACCCTCGACTACTCGGCTAATGGCATTCAACTGGCAGTGGTGCGCAACGCGACGTCCTTCACCAGCGTGGGCCAAACCCCGAACCAACGCGCCGTGGCCGCTGCCGCCGAGCAATTGGGCGCAGGCAATCCGCTCTACGAAACCCTGCTGCTGTCGCCGACCGCTGCTGTCGCGCAACAAGCGTTCCAGCAACTCTCCGGTGAGATTCATCCGGCAATCGGCACGCTGCTGATCAACGACAGCCGTTACCTGCGCGATGCAGTCGGCGAGCGTCTGCGTGAGCACGATCTGTTCGACGCCGGGGCACCCACCGATGACCGCAGCAACGCCTGGCTCAAAGTGCTCGGCGCCTGGGGCAAGAGCGATGGCGGGGATGACAACGCCAGTTCCAACAGCTCCATCGGCGGGCTGCTGGCCGGTGTCGATGGCTTGATCACTGAAGATACGCGACTGGGTTTCGTCACCGGTTATAGCGACAGCTCGTTGAGCATGGGCGATGGCACGCACTCGTCGGCATCGGTCGACAGCTACCACTTGGGTGCCTACCTGGGCCATGAAATCGACGCGCTGCGCCTGAGCGTCGGTGGCGCTTACAGCTGGCATCGCATCGACGTCAAACGTGACCTGCAATTTAACGGCGTCAGCGGCAAGCAGAAATCCAAACGCGATGCGACCTCCGCGCAACTGTTCACCGAAGCGGCGTATCGCCTGGACCTGCAACCGATCGCTCTGGAGCCATTCATTAACTTGGCCTACGTGCACTTGAACACTGAAAGCTTCAGCGAAAAAGGTGATGCCGCCGCACTCAAGGGCGGTGAAAACAACCGCGACGTGGTGCTTTCGACCCTTGGCTTGCGAGCGAGCAAAGCCATTGCCCTGTCCGACCAGCAACAGCTGGAACTGTCCGGCACGCTCGGCTGGCAGCACAACCTGAGCAACACCCGTTCCGAAGACCACCTGGCCTTCGTCAACGGCAACACCGCGTTCAGCGTGCAAAGCGTGTCCATGGACCGCGATGCCGCGGTGGTCGGTGCCCGTGCGGGATTGGCGCTGGGCCGCGATACTCGTTTGAACCTGGATTACAACGGGCTGCTCGGCTCCCGGGAAAAAGACCACGGTGTGGGCCTGACCCTGGACTGGCAGTTCTGATTTGACGCTAAGGAAGCAAGAACATGGGACTGTTTGATTACAAAAAAGCCGGCAGTGAGGCCGGCAAGGCGCTGTACTCCGACGCGATCGCGCTGACGCTCTACGCGTACACGCCGACCGGCCAGCCACTGCCGGCGACCGCTTGGGCGCCGATTGGCGCGGCAGCGTTGGGCTACCAGGGCAACGTCGGCGCTCAAGGCACCTTCTATGGTGAGAAGGACGGCTTCACCAGCGCCGAAGCCGAAATCCTCGGTAAATACGACGGGGCAGGGAAGCTGATCGGCATCGGTATCGCCTTCCGTGGCACTGGTGGCCTGGGCTACAGCGACACTTTCGGCGACATGAAAAACAATCTGCTGGCCGCGGTCGGCCCGGTGGATTACGCGACGAACTACGCGAAAAACGCCTTCGACACTTTGCTCAAGGACGTCGCCGCGTTCGCCATCACCCACGGCCTGAGTGCCAAAGACGTACTGGTCAGCGGGCATAGCCTCGGCGGGTTAGGGGTCAACAGCCTGGCGGAGTTGAGCGGCAATAACTGGGGCGGTTTCTTCAAGGACGCCAACTACATTGCCTTCGCCTCGCCGACCCAAAGCGCCACCGGCAACAACGTGCTGAACATCGGCTACGAGAACGACCCGGTGTTTCGAGTGCTCGACGGCACCACCTTCAGCAGTGGCTCGCTGGGCAAGCACGACGGTCATCAGGATTCGGCGACCAACAACATCGTCAACTTCAATGACCAGTACGCTTCCACTGCGCAAAACCTGGTGCCGTTCAGCATCCTCAATCCGCTGAACTGGTCGGCCCATGGTTCGTTGGGTTATGCCGACGGCTTGAACCGGGTGATCGACTCACGCTTCTACGACCTCACCGACAAAGACTCGACGCTGATCGTGTCCAACCTGTCGGAAGCGTCCCGAGGCACCACTTGGGTCGAGGACCTGGGCCGCAGCGGTGAGCCCCACACCGGCAGCACGTTCATCATTGGCACCGACAGCAATGACTTGCTCAAGGGCGGCACGGGCAATGACTTCATCGAAGGCCGTGACGGTAACGACCGGTTCCGCGATGACGGCGGCTACAACCTGCTGCTGGGTGGCAAGGGCAGCAACACCTTCGAGCTGCAGAAACCGTTGCAGAACTTCAGCGTTGCCAATGACGGCGACGGCACGCTGTATGTGCGCGACGCCTACGGCGGCATCAGCCTGACCCGCGACATCGGCGCGCTGGTGAGCAAGGAATCGGGCGCGTGGTGGGGCAGCAAGGACGTCACCTACAACGTCACCGCCAATGGCTTACTCAATGGCAGTGAACTGACCCACTACAACCATTCGCTCAATGGCAATGTTTACGGCAACACGCTGGTGGCCAGTGTCGACGGTGACTGGCTGTTCGGCAATGCCGGCGACGACCTGCTGCGCAGCGACAAAAGTCAGGTGACCTTCGTCGGTGGCGCGGGCAATGACGTGATGCATGCCTCGGGGAGCGGCAACAACACTTTCCTGTTCAGCGGCGCCTTCGGCTTCGACGCGATCAATGGCTACCAGGGCAGCGACAAACTGGTGTTCATGGGCGTCCAGGGCGCGGGGCAGGGCTATGACTACGCGCAGCATGCGACCCAGACCGGCAACGACACTGTGCTCAAGATTGGCGATTACGCCGTAACGCTGGTGGGCGTGGGTCTGGATAATCTCTCGGCTTCGGGAATTACGTTTGCGTAAAAGCTGCATGCACTAGAGGCTCCGGGGCGCCTCGTGATTGAGACGTCCTGGCTGTGAGCTATCTCTGACAATTCCAACAAAGAGAGAGGCAATACCAATGGGTGTGTATGACTACAAAAACTTCGGCACAGCAGACTCCAAGGCGTTGTTCAGCGACGCCATGGCGATCACGCTGTATTCCTATCACAACCTCGACAACGGTTTCGCCACCGGTTACCAGCAAAACGGCTTCGGCTTGGGCTTGCCGGCAACCCTGGTCACCGCGCTGATTGGCGGCACCGATTCCCAAGGTGTCATTCCCGGCATTCCCTGGAACCCCGATTCGGAAAAAGCTGCTCTCGAAGCTGTGCAAAAAGCAGGATGGACGCCGATCACCGCCGCGCAACTGGGCTATGACGGCAAGACCGACGCTCGCGGAACCTTCTTCGGCGAGAAGGACGGTTACACCAGCGCTCAAGTAGAGATTCTCGGCAAGTACGACGCCCAAGGTCATCTCACTGAAATCGGCATCGCCTTTCGCGGCACCAGCGGCCCGCGAGAAATCCAGATCGGCGACTCCATCGGTGACGTGATCAACGATTTGCTGGCGGCCTTGGGTCCCAAGGATTATGCGAAAAACTACGCGGGTGAAGCCTTCGGTAATTTGCTCAGTGACGTTGCAGCATTTGCCCAGGCCAATGGGTTGTCGGGCAAGGACGTGCTGGTCAGCGGCCACAGCCTCGGTGGCTTGGCGGTCAACAGCCTGGCGGACTTGAGCAGCGAAAAATGGTCCGGGTTCTACCAGGATTCCAACTACATCGCCTACGCCTCGCCGACCCAGAGCAGCAGCGACAAAGTGCTGAACATCGGTTATGAAAACGACCCGGTGTTCCGCGCCCTCGATGGCTCCTCGTTCAACCTGTCCTCGGTAGGCGTGCACGATGCCGCCAAGGATTCGACGACCGATAACATCGTCAGCTTCAACGACCACTACGCTTCGACGGCGTGGAACGTGCTGCCGTATTCCATCCTCAACATCCCCACCTGGATTTCACACTTGCCCACCGGTTACGGCGACGGCATGACCCGGGTGCTTGAGTCGCAGTTCTACGACCTGACCAGCAAAGATTCGACCATCATCGTCGCCAACCTCTCGGACCCGGCGCGCAGCAACACGTGGGTCCAGGACTTGAACCGCAACGCCGAAACCCACAAAGGCAGCACCTTTATCATCGGCAGCGACGGCAATGACCTGATCCAGGGCGGTAAGGGCAACGACTACCTGGAAGGCCGCGACGGGAACGACACCTTCCGCGATGGCGGTGGCTACAACATCCTGTTGGGCGGCAAGGGCAGCAACGTGCTGGACCTGCAACAGTCGGTGAAAGAGTTTGTCTTCGCCAATGACGGTGCCGGCAACCTGTATGTGCGCGATGCCAATGGCGGCATCAGCATCACCCGCGACATCGGCAGCATCGTGACCAAGGAGCCGGGTTTTCTCTGGGGTGTGTTCAAGGATGACGTGACCCACAGCGTCACCGCCAATGGCCTTGCGGTCGGTAGCAATCTGACTCAGTACGCTTCAAGCGTGAAGGGCACGACCGGAGCCGACACCCTCAACGCGCACGCAACCGGCGACTGGATGTTTGGCTTCGATGGCAACGATCATTTGATTGGCAGCACCGGCAATGACGTGTTTGTCGGCGGGGCGGGTAATGACCTGATGGAGTCGGGCGGCGGGGTCGATACGTTCCTTTTCAGCGGTGCGTTTGGTCAGGACCGGGTGGTGGGTTATCAAGCCAACGACAAGCTGGTGTTTTTCGGGGTTCAGGGCGTTGCGCCGAACGACGACTTCCGCGCCCATGCCACGGCGGTGGGGCAGGATACGCTGCTGACGTTTGGCAGCGATTCGGTGACTTTGGTGGGCGTGGGGCTGGACAGTTTGTCTGGTAGCGGGATTGTGATCGCCTGAGGGTGATGCGGTGCCGGTAAGGGCCTCTTCGCGAGCAAGCCCGCTCCCACATTTTGATCGCAGGTGTACCCATATTGGGTGTTCACTGAAGATCTAATGTGGGAGCGGGCTTGCTCGCGAAGAACGATAACGCGGTAAACCTGCCTGCCTACGTGACTCACCGTTCACTCCCGGACTCCAATACCTGCACCAACAGGAACTGGCACTAAACCATCAGCCCATCCACGCGTTATCCCTATGACGCCGGTGCTGCATGCCGCCATTGAGTACAGGAGATTTTGCAACGTGAGTAACAGCAAGAGGTTCACCTTCGGTTTGGCGCTGGCCTTGTTATCGGCAACCGCCGCCGCAGAACTGCCTCAAAGCTCGATTCTGACCCGTTACGGGGTCACCTCCGATCAACTGCCCAAACCGGCCGAGATCGAAACCACCAAACCCGCCAAGCCCGTCGAAGAGAAAAGCCGCTTTCAGGTCCAGCCGGAACAGCCGTGGGTGACAGTGCGCCTGGGCGACGGCAAACAACCGGAGAAGACCGGCAATATCAGCATCGATCGTTCGATGCAGCAGGAACGGGAGCGTTGCCAGCGGATGCAGGAACGACTGATGCTCAAAGGAGGACAGTCCTTCTCCTGCGATAACAATATTCTGGGAACTCACTGAGCATAACGGGGGCCTTTGAGAACAATGCTGTTCACTTAAGAGCGTCTTGAGTCAGAGAAACCTGTGGCGAGGGGGCTTGCTCCCGCTTGAGTGCGCAGCACTCACAAAAATCGGCAATGGTTATCAGATTTTTGGGGCTGCTACGCAACCCAACGCGAGCAAGCTCGCTCGCCACATACTGCATGGGCGATCAATAACCCTGCGCACGATCGATCTCACCGAGCATCGGCTCCCCCCGTTGATGCCGGCGAATGTTCTCCAGCAACACCCCAAAGGCGCTTTCTGGCTGGGTCATCGCCGCGATGTGCGGTGTCAGCAGAATCTGCGGGTGGTGCCAGAACGGGTGATCCACCGGTGCCGGTTCCTGCTGCAGCACATCAAGGACCGCGCCGCTCAAATGCCCGCTGTCCAATGCCTCAAGCAAATCATCCTCAACCAAATGCCCGCCACGGCCCATGTTGATCAGCGCCGCGCCGCGGGGCAGTTGCTCAAACAGCCTGCGATCAAGAATGCCCTGGGTCTGTTTGGTCAGCGGCAATACACACAAGAGAATGTCGCACTGACTGAGGAACGCTGGCAGTTGCTGGTTGCCGGCATAACAATCGCCCCCCGGAATTTGATGGGCACTGCGCGCCCAGCCTGACAAGGCAAAGCCCAGCGGTTGCAAGGTCGCCAGAATCTGCTGCGCCTGAGCGCCAAGCCCCATGACCCCGACCCGACGCCTGGCGGCCGGTTGCAGCAAGTGCGCTTGCCAGCAGCGGGCCATTTGTTGCTGGCGATAGCGCAACATGTCCCGGTGCAGGCTGAGCACGGCAAAACTGGCGTATTCGCACATGCCACGGGTGATGCCGGGGTCCAGCAGGCGCACCACCGGCAAGCTCGTCGGCAGGCGATTGAGATCGAGTTGATCGACGCCGGCGGACAAGGCAAACAGCACTTGCAGATTGGGCAGCACAACCTCGAGATCGTCGGGTGCCTGCCACGCGGCCAGGTACTGAATGTCCTTCGGGTCACCGATGTCCGGCCACGCGCGCCATTCGATATCCGGGGCGTGTTCGGCGAACAGCGCTTGCCACTGTTCGCCGCGCACAGGGTCAGCTTTATACAGCAGGGCCATGGGCATTTCCTGATAGGTGAAGGTGCTGCCCATCATCGCGCAACGCCAGCGCAGGATCTGTCGAAAGCAGCGGGTTTAACGCGTTGAGTAACGTTGTATCGGCCACGCACCGGCAGATTCGGCCGGCTAAAGGAATCTGCCGTTTGGCGGGGTGAAAACAGTCGATCCGAATTTCTCAGGGGGCAAGTTCGGCGTAGTTCGTTTCGCGCAAGCCTTAACCTGAACACCATCGCAACCACTTCCCGGTTGCCGGACTCACGATGGGAAATGCCATGAACAGCAAAGTCGACGAAACCCCTCATTTGCTCCGTCAGCGCGATCAATTCGTGCCACGTGGCCTGGTTACCGCGCATCCGTTGGTGATCGATCGGGCCCAAGGTTCAGAATTGTGGGACGTGGACGGCAAGCGCTACCTGGACTTTGTCGGCGGTATCGGTGTGCTGAACATCGGTCACAACCACCCGAAGGTGGTCGCGGCGGTGCAGGCGCAGCTGCAAAAAGTCTCCCACGCCTGTTTCCAGGTGGTGGCCTACAAGCCTTATCTCGACCTGGCTCAGCGCCTGTGCGAAATGATCGGCGGCCAGGAATCCTATAAAGCGGCGTTCTTCACCTCCGGCGCCGAAGCCGTGGAAAACGCGGTGAAGATCGCCCGCGCCCACACCAACCGCTCGGCGGTGATCGCCTTTCGCGGCGGGTTCCACGGCCGGACCTTGCTCGGCACCACGCTGACCGGCATGAGCCAGCCCTATAAACAGAACTTCGGGCCGTTCGCGCCGGAGGTCTTCCACACCCCGTATCCGAATGCCTATCGCGGCGTGACCAGCGACATGGCGCTCAAGGCGCTGGACGAATTGTTGGCCACTCAAGTGGCGCCCGAGCGGGTCGCGGCGATCATTATCGAACCGGTGCAGGGCGATGGCGGTTTCCTCTCGGCACCGACAGAGTTTCTCCAGGCCCTGCGTGCCTTGACTGAAAAACACGGCATCGTGCTGATCCTTGATGAAATCCAGACCGGTTTCGGTCGCACCGGCAAATGGTTCGGCTTCCAGCACGCCGGCATTCAGCCGGACCTGGTCACTGTCGCCAAAAGCCTGGCCGGTGGTTTGCCGCTGTCCGGCGTGGTCGGCAAGGCCGAGCTCATGGACGCGCCGTTACCCGGCGGCCTCGGCGGCACTTACGGCGGTAACGCGCTGGCGTGCGCGGCGGCGCTGGCGGTGATCGAGGCCTACGAGCAAGAGCAGTTGCTGGCCCGTGGTGATGCTTTGGGCGAACGTCTGCGTCAGGGTTTGTTGAGCTTGCAGGCTCGTTACCCGCGCATCGGCGACGTGCGCGGTAGCGGCTTCATGCTGGCGATCGAGCTGATCAAGGATGACGACGCGCGCACCCCCGATGCCGACCTCAACCAACGGCTGATCGACGAAGCCCGGGCCGGTGGCCTGCTGGTGATCAAGTGCGGCGTGTACCGCAACGTGCTGCGCTTCCTCGCGCCGCTGGTGACCACCGAAGCGCAGGTCGACGAAGCGCTGCAGATTCTCGACGCGGCGCTGGCACGAGTCTTGAACTGAGCTCACGCCTGCTCGGGGCGGTGCCACATGGCATCGCCCGTGAGCATTTATGGAGCATGGATTGATGGAATGCATCATCGGAGGCTTTACACACCATGGGGCTGACTGATTATCGAGCGTTGTTGATCGATTGCGATGAGGTCCTGGTGGATCGCGATTCCGGGGTCTGGACGGCGTTGCAGCCGCTGCTCGACAGCCGTGGCGGCCACCCGGACAAAACACAGGTGCTGGCCGAATTCAGCGAGGTGGTGCATGCGCTGTACCCGCGCTTCGGCGAACTGGGTTTCAGCGGCTTGCTGTGTTTCGCCCACCGTCAGTTGGCCGAGCGCTGGGGGCTGAAAGCCAGTTGGGAGGAGGGCATGAGCTTTGCCCGGTCGGTGGCGGGTTGGTCGTTGTTCGAAGACGCGCCCGGCGCCATGCTGTACCTGCGCAAGTTCTATCGGCTGCTGGTGCACGGCGATCGCGATGCCGAGGATCGCGGCCTGCTGTGCGAGCGTCTGGGGATCATGCCCGACGATTTTATTTCATTGGCCAGTGATCCCCTGCGGGATCACGATTGGCTGGCGGCCAATGAACTTGACGCCAAAACCATCCTCCAGGTGACCCGGCCTTCCGCCCGGCAGCAGGGCGCGGGCGCTGTCTGCCTGATCTGTCGCGGCCGGGGCAAACACCCGACGCCGTGCGCGGCGGATTACTGCATCAACAGCATGGCGGATCTGGTGGCTCAGCATCAGCTGTCTTTACGGCGCTGATTTTGCTAGAAGATTGTCTTACAAACGGCAGTCAAGAGGTACGCAATGGAAGGTTTAGTAAAACTGGACCGGATCGACATCAGCATCTTGGTTGAGCTGCAAAAGGATGGGCGCATGACCAACGTCAGCCTGGCCGATGCCGTGGGCCTGTCGGCCAGCCCCTGCCTGCAACGGGTCAAACGGCTTGAGTCGGCCGGGTATATCTCCAGCTACAAGGCTCACCTGAACCTGGCCAAGATCACCGACTCGGTCACGGTGTTCACCGAAATCACCTTGAGCGACCACAAGCGCGAAGACTTCGCCAAGTTCGAATCCAATATCCGTCTGGTCGATGAAGTGCTCGAATGCCACCTGATCAGTGGCGGCTACGATTACCTGGTGCGCTTCATGACCCGTAGCATCCAGCATTATCAGGAAGTGATCGAAAGCCTGCTGGACAAGAACATCGGCATCTCCAAGTACTTCAGCTACATCGTCATCAAATCACCCGTACTCAAGGACGGCGTGCCGCTGCGCAAATTACTGCGTCACTGAAATTCCCTCCGCATATACACCATTCCCTTGCAACCTGCCGCGCCTGTAAAAAAGGCGCGCGACGGGCTAATACCGCAATCCATGTGGGAGCGGGCTTGCTCGCGAAAGCGGTGTGTCAGGCGAAATAAATGTTGACTGTGCCGGCGCCTTCGCGAGCAAGCCCGCTCCCACAGGTTCCTCACCTGACTGACATTGTGCATGCACCCCGATTGGACATCGGCCCCGCCAAACCTCTCAACACGCTTCATGCTGGCGCAGGCCGCATAAATAGCTGTTTACGCCACGAAAACAGTCTTCGTTTGCGTTATGAGCGATGAATTCGGCGCGAAGCACAAAATAGCCTGCGTTGTAATGCGTTCAGAGAGAGGGGCAGATCGTTGCAGGGCTGCGACGATCCGTTGAACAACACCAATCGGAGCGCAAAAAAATGCGAATGAGCCACGCAAAAAAAGCACTGTTGGGTTACGGCGTCTTCATGCTGGCAAGCAGCAGCGAAGCGCATCAAATCTGGTACGAGCAGCCACCGGGGCAACCCCTGGCGTTGTACTACGGGGAATATGACAAGAACATGCTGGAAGTCACACCGGGCGGGATGGACCGGTTCCGGCAACTCAAGGGCTGGTCGATCAGCAACAAGTCTCAGCCGTTGAGCCTGACCTTGCAGCGCCAGGCGTTTGCCGTGGCGCATCAAACCAAGGCGGATGACTCGCTGCTGGCCGAGGACGCGCATTACCCGATCTTCGACCTTCACGACGGCGATAAAACGAAAAAGGCTTACTGGACGCCCGCTACCCGTTGGGTCGGTGATTTGCGCGCCCGCACACCGGAACTGACGCTGGATATCGTGCCTACCGGTGTCGCCGATACCGGCAAGGCACAGTTCCAGGTGTTCTATGCGCACAAGCCCTTGGCCGATCAAGACGTGGTGCTGGAAACCGGTTCCGGCGAAGTGTTTACCCGGCGCACCGATGCGACCGGCAAGGTCAGTTTCGAGCTGCCCTGGCAGGGCATCTATGTGGTGGCCGTCGAATACAAGGACCACACCGCCGGCGAGCGCATCAATCCCCAGGGCCAGGCCGAACCCTTTGACGTGAAGAGCTTCAGTTCGACGTTGTCGTTCTATCGAAAGGAAGGTCAGGTACCCTTGCCGCGGGCACCGTCGCAGCTGCCGGCATCGGAAGTTGCCAGGCTGAAGAAACAGGGCTGAGCCAGCGGTAGTCCACTGACCACGACATGAGTGACTGATATGACCCTATCCACAAGCGTGGCAGGGCAGGCGGGAAGTGTTTCCCCTGCGCTTGCCTCCAGCGCTGCAAAAACCAACACCCGGATGCTCGCCATCGATGCCCTGCGCGGCTTCGTCATGCTCTGCATGCTCGTCGACCATGTGCGGGAAACCTTTTTGCTGCACCGCCAGGTGACCGACCCGATCGACGCCTTGAGCGTGACCCCGGACCTGTTCTTCACCCGATTGCTGAGCACCATCTGCGCCCCGGTGTTCATCTTCCTCACCGGTTTGTCAGCCTGGCTCTACAGCCAGAAACACACGGCCAATGAGACCTCGGTGTTCCTGCTCAAGCGCGGGCTGTTCCTGGTGTTCCTGGAGCTTACGTTCGTGTGCTTCGCCTGGAACGCCGAGTTCCCGCCCAAGACGTTGTGGCTGCAAGTGATCTGGTGCATCGGCATCTGCATGATCGTGCTCGCCGGGTTGCTGCACTTCAAGCGCGGTTGGTTGATCGTGCTCGGGGTAGCGATTGTCGCCGGGCACAACCTGCTCGATGGTGTGACTGTGGGGCCGGAGTCGCCGTTCTTTGTGCCGTGGTCAATCCTGCATCAGCGGGTGTTCATCGACATCACCGAGTTCACCCGGGCTCGCACCACGTATCCGGTGTTGCCGTGGATCGGGGTGATTCTGCTGGGTTGGGCCATCGGGCCATGGTTCGGCAAAGACATGGAACCGGCCGAGCGGATTTCCCGTTTGCTGAAAGTCGGTGTCGGCCTGCTGGTGGCCTTCGTGTTTATCCGCTACTTGAATGTTTATGGCGAGAAGCCTTGGGTGCAAACCGGTGAGTCGCTGCGCACTTTCATGAGTTTCCTGAGCGCGAAGAAGTACCCGCCATCGCTGATGTTCCTGATGCCGACGCTTGGTCTGGGGTTGATTCTTCTGGCGTTGTTCGAGAAAGCCAAGGATCGCTGGTCCACCGCGACTTTGGCGATCTACGGCGGTGCGCCGATGTTCTTCTATTTGCTGCACCTGTACGTGCTCAAGGCCATGTACCTGGTGTCCGTTGCGATCTGGGGCGCCAATCAGGGCACTTATTATGGTTTCGATAACCTGCCCATGGTCTGGCTGTGGAGCGTGATCCTCGGGGTGTTGCTGTTCTTCCCGACGCGCTGGTTCGCCAACCTCAAACAGCGCCGTCGCGACATCGCGATTCTCAAATACCTCTGATTTACAGGCGTTGATTTACAGACGCTGATTCCCAGAGTTGCCCTTCGGTGTCCCCCATTCGGCGGGACACCTTGCAGACCCGCTACGTACGACTGATTTTCCAGGAGTCAAACTGTGAAGACATTGACCACGCACGCCCTGCTTTTGGCTTTGGGAGGGCAAAGCCTGCTCGCTCAGGCATCGGAACAAGACAATGCCAAAGGTTTTTTAGAGGACGGCCAGTGGAACCTGCTCAATCGCAGCGTCTATGACCGTCGCGATTATGAACACGGCTCGCTTAGTAATGGCGCACGCAACGCCTATAAACCCAGGGCCCAGCGCAGTGATCTGGCGGAGGAATGGGCTTACAGTCTGATGGCCGATGTGGCCTCGGGTTTCACCACCGGCACCGTAGGCTTTGGGCTGGACGCGCACCTGTATTCCGGCTGGCAACTGGACAGCGGAGGCGGGCGTGCCGGCAAGGCCCGACTGCTGGGCGTCGACAACGAAGGTCACCCCAAAGACGAGTTCAGCCGAGGCGGCGCGGTGGCCAAGCTGCGTTTTTCCTCCACCGAATTACGTTACGGCGAGCAGCGAGTGAAAACCCCTGTGTTCGGCTCTTCCGACAGTCGCTTGTTACCCGAGACCGCCACCGGCTGGCTGCTAACCAGCCGCGAACTGCCCGGCACCACGTTGTATGGCGGGCACTTCAATGAGAGTACCGACCGTAACGCCAGCAGCCATGACCAAGGCTTCGTGGTCAATTACTCCAACGGTAAACAAGGCAACAGCTTCGACTTGATTGGTGCGCGCAACACCTCGATCAAAGGGCTCAACGCCAGCCTGTTCAGCGCGGTGTACGACGATACCTGGCGTCAGCACTATTTGGGCGCGGTCTACACGCAGCCGTTGGCCGAAGGCCAGGACCTGATCTTCGACCTCAATCTGTATCGCACCCAGGACACCGGCAAAGCCTTGTCGGGCGGAATCGACAACACCACCTGGAGTTTTCTCTCCACCTACAAGGTCGGCTCCCACAGCTTCGGCCTGGGTTATCAAAAGGTCGACGGCGACACGCCCTTCGACTACGTGACCCGCGGTGCGATCTACCTGAGCAACGCGGTGGCGCTGTCCGACTTCAACGCGCCCGAGGAAGCATCCTGGCAAGCCCGCTACGATCTGAACATGGCCGGCTACGGCGTTCCCGGCCTGACCTTCGGCGCACTGTATGTACGCGGCAGCGGCATCGATGGCACTCACATGGACCCGAACGGCGGTTACAAATGGTTGGGCTACGGGCAGGGTGGCAAACATTGGGAACGTGATCTGCAAGCCAAGTACGTAGTGCAGTCGGGACCGGCGAAAAACCTCGGGTTTACCCTGCGGCATGCGGTCCACCGGGGGAATTCGGCGCAGGCCGAGCTGGATGCCAATCAGATTCGTCTGGCGATTGAATACCCGTTGGGTGGGAAGTTCTAAGACAAGCAGGCTCGCTCCCACAAGGGATTTGTGGTGAACCCGTTTTTTTGCGAACGCCACAGATCCAATGTGGGAGCGGGCTTGCTCGCGAAGGCGGACTTACATTCAACCCGGATACTGAATGTTATGGCCTCTTCGCGAGCAAGCCCGCTCCCACATAGTTCTTCATGGCATTTATTTAACGGCGTAAACCTTGCGCACATACCGCGCACTGCTCCAGGCGCACGGTGCGCCTTGCGGTACGAACACGGTGTCGCCGGGGTTGACGGTTACGCTGGTTCCATCCGGTGCCTGCAAGGTCACGCTGCCTTCGAGCAGGTGCATCAGCTCGTTGAGTCTGTGCGCTCGGCCATGGCGGGTGTACGGCGTCGAATCCCAGACACCGACGCGCAGATCAGTGGCGTCATCTTCGAAGGCATTGCGGGATCGGCACTGCGGTGTAGGTCCGATCAGTATTTGCGGTTCCGGGGCCGCCGATGGGGACAGCATCGCCAACGGGTCGAGGGCTGTCAGCCCCGGCGTCGGTTCGGCAGTGGGGATGCTGACGGCGCAGAAGGCCCAGCAAGTGCCCGGTTGCGGCTGAACTCGCAGGGTCGTACCACGACCGATCACGGCGCTGGCACCGATCCCCAGTTCCAGCGTCTGTTCCCGGGATTGCAGCACGACATGCCCGGCATGGACCACGATCACTTCGGTGTGCGGAAAGTCATCGATATCGAGGGTTTTGCTGGTGTGAACAATGCCCGCTGATACGCCGTCGGGCCCGGTGTAGGCGACCTGACGACCGTCCATGAACGGATCGATGGAGCTCAAGGGGGCTGCTTTGAAAGGCGTAGAAATACGGCTGCCGTCGGCGCGAGCCAACAGCAGAACGGTAGGTTGAGACATACGGGTGACGCTCCCTGCAAATGGGGGATAGAAGGTGTTGGATGGCGCTTGCTTCATCGCGCGCCGGGGTCAACCAATGGCTTGGGTGACGAGGGCAAATTGGCGGACGCCGTTGACCGCTTGCGGCGGTGTGCCGAGTGCCATTTGTGCCACAGTGTCGACCTGCTTGAGACCGGCCTGCTCCAGCCATTCGCCCAAGCCACTGTCCGCCGGAATGTCGATCCGCACGAAAGCCTCCGGCACCTGGGCCAACAACATGGCGATCAGGTGTTTGGCCTGCTCGGGGGTTTCAGCGATGACCGGGCCGAGGCAACGACCACGACCGAAAGGGCGCAGCAGGGCAAAGGCACGCAATTGACCGTCGCGCTCGATGCCCACCGATTGCTCGACCACCCCGAACAGATCCGTGAGCACCGCTTGGCGGTCCAGCCCGCTGCCGGCGTTGGCCAGCTCCAGTTGACGCGCCTGATCAGCCGCGCGCAGCGGGCGACATTCTTCACCGTCCGCCAGTGCTTCCAGCGCGGGTGCTTGCGCCTGGCCTTGATGCTGCTGAACCCGGCCGAATTCGACAAAACCCTGGCTGACGTAAAGCGGTGCGCCGGCGAGGGTGGCATTGAGCATCGGCGTGCATGAGTGGCAAGCCTCCAGCGCGTATTCCATCAATCGACGACCAATCCCCTTGCCTTGATAGTCGTCACTGACGATCACCAGGCCGATGGTCGCGAACTTGCCTTGCGGGCAGGTGAATGCGCTGCCGATCAGTCGCTCACCATCGAGCACCACAAAGCCTTCGCTGACCCGCTGCAACATCGCCCAGTCTTCCAGGCGATGGGGCCACTTCAACTGCACGGACAAGGCATGGGCCGAAGGAATATCGGCGGCAGTCATCGGCCGATAGACATAAGAAGGTTGCGAGGCGGACATGGCGAGTCTCCGTTTTCAGTGTGCGCGATCAACCGGTTTTCCGGCGCTAGGGTGCCTGTATCCCATCTGCGTGAAGGCCTGACAAGGGGGCCTGGAAGATTCGGCAGATTCCTCACGTCGCAGGCCTGCAGACCACACTTACTACTAAATTGCCCCATAAGGTCGGCAGCAAATGCTTGGGCTTTTTTTCTACGATGGAAGCCTGAGTTCACGCCTCGCCGTCCCTTTTTGGAGTGCTCCATGGATAGCTTCGATCCTCGCCATATCGCTGTGCGCAGCGCTCACTTTATTGCCGGTCAATACCGCGATGCCCGACCGGGACTGGAGGTGGTTCGCCCTTCGGACGGCCAGGCCTATGCCCAGTTGCCAATCGCTGATGCCGACCTGGTGGATGAGGCGGTCAATGATGCCTGGCAGGCTTTTAATCGCAGCGACTGGGCCAGTCGTCCACCCCGGGAACGGGCGCGTGTCATGCGCCGCTGGGCCGATCTGATCGAAGCCGATGCCGCCATTCTGGCGCCGCTGGAAGCGGTGGGTTCGACCCGCCCACATAAAGATGTGATCGCCTGGGACATTCCTTATGTTGCCGAGGGCATTCGTTTCTTTGCCGAACTGGCGGACAAGCACGGCGGCCATGTCGCGGCCACGCAGACTGATCGATTGGGCATGCAGATCGCCGAACCGTACGGTGTGATCGCGGCCATTGCGCCGTGGAATTTCCCGTTAAGCATGGCCTCCTGGAAAGTCGCTCCGGCACTGGCCGCCGGTAATGCCGTGGTGCTCAAGCCGTCGGAGCTGACGCCGTTCTCCAGCCTGCGCTTCGCCGAGCTGGCGCTGCAGGCGGGTATTCCAGCAGGGATTTTCAACGTGGTGCAGGGCGATGGCCGCGTCACCGGCGATGCCTTGTGCCGTCATCCACGGGTGGGCAAGGTCACCTTCACCGGGTCCACGGCGACCGGGTCGAGCATCATGTCTACCTGCGCGCTGGTGGGGCCGAAACCGGTGACGCTGGAGCTGGGCGGCAAGAGTCCGCAACTGGTGTTCGCCGACGTGCCGGACATCGCGACAACCGCGCGCACCGTGGCGCTGGCCATCACCGGCAACGCCGGGCAGGTGTGCGTGTCCGGTTCGCGGCTGTTGATTGAGCGTTCGATCATGGAACCGTTCATTGCGCACTTGCAGGCGTATTTCGAAGAACTGCGCCCGGGGCCGACCTGGTCGTCCGAGAGCACGCTGTCGCCGATCATTTCCCGGCTGCAGGCCAGCCGCATTGACGGCATCGTCCAGCGCTCCCTTCAGGCCGGGGCCGAAGTGTTGACCGGCGGTGGCTTGTTCGAAGGGCTGGGTGGTGCTTATTACCAACCGACCTTGTTGGCGGGTCTGGACAACCACAACCCGGCGGTCTGCGAAGAAATCTTCGGCCCGGTGCTGACGGTGCAGGCGTTCGATGATGAAGAGCAGGCATTGAGCCTGGCCGCACACGCCACCTACGGCCTGGCGGCGGGGGTGCACACCGCTGACATCAATCGTGCGTTGCGGCTGGTCCGGCGTCTGGAAGCGGGCACGGTGTGGGTCAACCGTTACGGACGCAGCAACGACTACATCCTGCCAACCGGCGGCTACAAACGCTCCGGCATCGGCAAGGACCTGGGGCGCGAAGCGTTCGAAGCCAACTTGCGCTTCAAGAGCGTGCTGATCGATATCGTGCAATAACGCCTGACACATAACCCTGTGGTGAGGCGGCCTGTGGCGAGAGAGCAAGCTCCCTCGCCACAGGGATCCGCTGACCGTTGATCGTCGACAGGTTTCAAATCGCACCCAAACGGGCGCTTCCTCACCGAAGCGCCCGTTTTCGTTCCGCGCGGCGCAGGTTCTGCCGTGAATGCGGGCGTTATTGAGCCTCGCGCGGCCATCAAGGTCCATAAAAGCGCACAAATACGGGGTTTGCCCAAGGCTGGAGCGAGCCGCAAAGTCTGCTGAGGGGGGTGGCTAAAACGGTGGTTTGTATCAAGCAGAGGTCGCTTTTAACGCCATCTGCTGGTTTCACGGTGTTGTAATGACGGTGTGCTGCAGCGTTGCATCGCCGCTCCCGAAACGCAGCGAATACCTGTCGCGCCATGACCTCAACGAACTTCAGGACCGCACTCAATGAGCTTTCTTCGCCCCAAATTCATTACGTTCGACTGCTACGGTACGCTGACCAATTTCCACATGGGCACGATGACTCGCGAACTGTTCGCCGATCGCGTGGTACCCGAGCAGATGGATCAGTTCGTCAAGGACTTCTCCGCCTATCGTCTGGATCAAGTGATGGGTGACTGGATGCCATATGACGAAATCCTCAAGACCTCACTGGCGCGAGTCTGTAAGCGTTGGGGCATCGAATACCGTGACGAAGGTCAGCTGTATTACGACGCCGTGCCGACCTGGGGCCCACACCCGGACGTGCCGGCCGGCCTGTCGAAAATTGCTGACAAGATTCCTCTGGTGATTTTCTCCAACGCCAGCGACAGCCAGATCATGTCCAACGTCGACAAACTCGGCGCGCCGTTTCACAAGGTTTTCACCGCCGAACAGGCCCAGGCCTACAAGCCGCGTCTGGCCGCATTCGAGTTCATGCTCGATAACCTCAACTGCGGCCCGGAAGACATCTTGCATGTGTCTTCGAGTTTCCGTTACGACCTGATGCCGGCCCACGACATGAAGATCAAGAACAAGGCCTTTGTCGCCCGCGGTCACGAGGTTCCGGGCAATGCGTTCTACGGCTACCAGCAGATCACCGACATCGGTGGGCTGGCGGCGCTGGTCGGTCTCTGAGTCGAACGGTAACGGCATTCTTCATTTGGCATAGGCGGGTTAGACATGGGCAGTGAATCCTACTGGCTCGACACCGCACCGGCGTTTACCGGTGCTCAGCTCGGTGCATTGCCCGGGCAGGTCGACGTGGCCATCGTCGGTGGTGGTTTCACCGGCCTGGCGGCGGCGCGGGCATTGGCGCTGAAGGGCGCCAGTGTGGTGGTGCTGGAAGCCGGAAGGGTGATCGGCGAAGCCTCCGGGCGCAACGGCGGCCAGTGCAATACCGGCGTTGCCCAGGACTACGCCGGGCTGAGCGCCAGCCTCGGTGCCGACAAGGCCCGCGCTTATTACCAGGCCTATGAAAGCGCGGTGCAGAGCGTGGTGTCGCTGGTGGAGCAGGAGCAGATCGCCTGCGACCTCAAGCGCAACGGCAAGCTCAAGCTGGCGGCCAAACCGATGCACTACGAAGGCCTGGCGCGCACCTGCGAATTGATTCGCCAGGAAGTCGATGCCGAGGTCGAGTTGCTGACCGCCGAACAGACCCGCGCCGAAGTGAATTCCGCTCAGTTCCACGGCGGCTTGCTGCAACGCAACGGCGTGCAGATGCACGTTGGGCGTTTCGGCGTCGGTCTGGCCGAGGCCGCGGCACGTCACGGTGCGTTGATCCATCAAGGGACGTCAGTGACGGACTGGAAAGCCCAGGCCGGCGGCTATCGGGTCAATACCAGCAAGGGTTCGCTGCACGCCGGGCAAGTATTGCTGGCGACCGGCGCCTGCCAGCACGGCGGTTTAGGTTGGTATCGGCGGCGGATCGTGCCGGTCGGCAGTTTCGTGATCGCCACTGAGGTGCTGCCACAGTTTCTCATCGATCAGCTGCTGCCCGGTCGGCGTGCCTATGTCACCAGCCGCATGATTGGTAACTACTTTCGCCTGACCCCGGACAACCGCTTGCTGTTCGGCGGGCGTGCGCGGTTTGCGATGTCCGACAGCGTGTCCGACGCCAAGAGCGGCAAGGTGCTGCAAGCGGCGATGGTGCAGATGTTCCCGCAGTTGGCCAACGTCAAGATCGATTACTGCTGGGGCGGACTGGTGGACATGACCTCCGACCGCTTGCCTCGCGCCGGTCAGCACGGCGGTGTTTATCACTCCATGGGCTACAGCGGCCATGGCGTACAGATGTCGGTGCACATGGGGCAGGTCATGGCCGAGGTGATGGCCGGCAAGGTCGAGGCTAACCCCTGGCGCGAACTCGACTGGCCGGCGATCCCCGGGCATTTCGGCAAGCCGTGGTTCCTGCCGTTCGTGGGCGCTTATTACCGTTTCCAGGACTATTTTCATTGAGTTGATGTTGTGGCGTCACCGTCGTTTGCGTTTCCAGGACGCCCCGGATATCCGTGGGCACTCGAGCCTCATTTTTTCGACAGGTACAACTGATATGACTGACAACAAAATCGACTCGACACTGATTTCCGGCCAGGAAAGTCTGCGGGTATTCGAAGGCCTCAATCGCGGCATGTCGCGCCGCAACGCCTTGCAGATGCTCGGCGTGGCGGGTGTCGCCGCAGCGGGTGCCGGTAGCCTGTTCGGCGCCGCCGGCAAATTGTTCGCCGAAGAAGCAGCGACCCCGGGCAAAGGCAAGCCGGGCGGGCGCATTCGCGTCGCCGGCATGTCCAGCTCCACCGCCGATACCCTGGACCCGGCCAAGGGCGCGCTGTCCACTGACTACGTGCGCCACTTCATGTTCTACAACGGCCTGACCCGTTTCGACAGCCACCTGGTGCCGCAACTGGAACTGGCCGAGCGCATCGACAACACCGACGCGACGCTGTGGATCATCACCCTGCGCAAGGACGTGACCTTCCACAACGGCAAAACCCTGAGCGCCGCCGACGTGGTGTACTCGCTGTCGCGCCACAAGGACCCGTTGACCGGTTCCAAGGTCATGCCACTGATGGCGCAGTTCGAGGAGATCAAGGCCACCGGCACCCACGAAGTGCAGATCCGCCTGAGCGCGCCGAACGCCGAACTGCCGTCGATCCTCGCCGTGTCGCACCTGATGATCGTTCCCGAAGGCACCACCGACTTCAATCAGGGCATCGGCACCGGGCCGTTCAAGGTCAAGGAATTCAAACCGGGCGTGCGCTCGATTGCCGCGCGCAACACCGGCTACTGGAAACCGGGCCTGCCGTACCTGGACGAGATCGAATTCATTGCGATTGGCGACGAACCATCACGGATCAATGCGTTGCTGTCGGGCGACGTGCACATCATCAACGAGGTCAACCCACGCTCGACCACGCGGATCAAGGCCAGCACCACCCACCGCGTCGTCGATGCACCGTCGGGCAACTACACGGACCTGATCATCCGTCAGGACCAGATGCCGGGTAAAAGTGCGGAATTCACTCAGGCCATGAAGTACCTGCTGGACCGTGAACAGGTCAAATCCGCGGTGTTCCGTGGCTTTGCCGTGGTCGGTAACGACCATCCGATTTCCCCTGGTTCGCGCTATTACAACGCCGACCTGCCGCAGCGGGTCTACGACCCGGAAAAAGCCAAATTCCTGCTGAAGAAGGCCGGCATGGAAAGTATCAGCATGCCGCTAATGTGCTCACCGGCCGCAACCGGTTCGGTAGACATCGCCGTGCTGTTACAGCAATCGGCGAAACAGGCCGGGCTCAAACTCGACGTCAACCGCCTGCCCAGCGATGGCTACTGGTCCAACCACTGGATGAAGCACCCGTTGAGCTTCGGCAACATCAACCCACGGCCGAACGCCGACGTGATGTTCTCGCAGTTCTTCCAGTCGAGCGCGCCCTGGAACGAGTCGGGCTGGAAGAACGATCAGTTCGACCAGTTGCTGATGCTCGCCCGCGGTGAAACCGACGACGCCAAACGCAGCAAGATGTACGCCGACATGCAGGCCCTGGTGCACGACCACAGCGGCATCGGCGTGCCGGTGTTCATCAGCAACATCGATGGCGTCGACCAGCGCATCAAAGGCTACGGCAGCAACCCGTTGGGCGGTTTCATGGGCTACATGTTCGCCGAGCAGATCTGGCTGGATGCTTGATCGGCCGCACACGCGTGTAAGCGGGGATATTGCATGAGGGTAGGGCGATGAATAGCAACACACTGTGGTTGATCGGCCGGCGCCTGGGCGCGGCGGTCGTGACCTTGTTGATCGTGTCCATGGTGGTTTTCGCCATCACGGCGGTACTGCCGGGGGACGCGGCGCAACAGGCTCTCGGGCAATTCGCCACGCCGGAACAGGTGGCGGCCTTGCGCCTGAAACTGGGGCTGGATCAACCCGGTGTGGTGCGTTACCTGCATTGGTTGATGAACCTGCTCAGCGGTGACATGGGGCAGTCGGTGTCCAACGCCATGCCGGTCAGCGACTTGATGGCCGGGCGGGTGCCCAACACGCTGATGCTGGCGGCCGTCACGGCGCTGGTGTCGGTGCCGGTGGCGCTGATCCTCGGCATCGGTTCGGCCATGGGCCGCGGCGGGCGCATCGACAGCTTCCTCAGCTTTGTCACCCTGGCCCTGGTCGCGGTGCCGGAGTTTCTAGTGGCGACCCTGGCGGTGCTGATTTTTGCGGTAAACCTGGGCTGGCTGTCGGCGTTGTCCTATGCCAGCGACATCACCTCACCGCTGCAGTTTCTGCGCACCTACGCCTTGCCGGTGATGACGCTGTGCTGCGTGATTGTGGCGCAAATGGCGCGCATGACCCGGGCGGCGGTGATCGATCAACTCGACAGTGCCTATGTGGAAATGGCCCGGCTCAAAGGCGTGAGCCCGATGCGAATCGTCCTGCGCCATGCCTTGCCCAACGCCATCGGGCCGATTGCCAATGCCATCGCCCTGAGCCTGTCCTACCTGCTGGGTGGGGTGGTGATCGTCGAGACCATCTTCAACTATCCCGGCATCGCCAGCCTGATGGTCGATGCGGTGACCAACCGCGACATGGCGCTGGTTCAGGCCTGCACCATGCTGTTTTGTACGGCGTACCTGGGGTTGGTGCTGATTGCCGACCTGTGCGCGATTCTTTCCAATCCGAGGCTGAGAAACCAATGAACGATCTCATTGCGAAATCGGCGCCTGCCGGCCCCGAACTGGCGCTGGGCAAGGTCTCCCATGGGCCGTCGTGGCTTGGTCTGGTCGGCGCTGCGATGTGTGTGATCTGGTTGCTGGTGGCCATCTTCGGTCCGTGGCTGGCGCCGCACCCGGTGGGCGAAGTGATCTCCGACAACGTCTTCGACAGCCTCAGCGCGGCTTACCCGTTGGGCACTGATTACCTGGGCCGCGACATGCTCAGCCGCATCCTCGTCGGCGCGCGGTTCACCGTTGGCCTGGCGTTGATTTCGGCAGTGCTGGCCAGCACGCTGGGCACCGGATGTGCGTTGCTCTCGGTGGTCTCGCCGAAGTGGCTGGACGAGGTGATCAGCCGGTTGATGGATGCCTTTATTTCCATTCCGAGCAAGATGCTGGCGCTGATCATGGTCTCGGCTTTCGGCTCCTCGGTGCTGTTGCTGATCTGCACCGCGGTGCTGAGTTTCACCCCCGGTGCATTCCGCATCGCCCGCAGCATGGCGGTGAACATCGAAGCGCTGGAATACGTGCAAGTGGCCCGCACCCGTGGCGAACGCCGGCTGTACATCGCGTGCGTGGAAATCTTGCCGAACATGCTTAACCCAGTGTTGACGGATCTGGGACTGCGCTTCGGTTTCATCGTGCTGCTGCTCAGTGGCATGAGCTTCCTCGGCCTGGGCGTGCAACCACCGGATGCAGACCTTGGCTCGCTGGTACGGGAAAACATCGGCGGTCTCAATCAGGGCGCGCCAGCCATCGTGATTCCAGCGCTGGCCATCGGCACTCTGACCATCGGCGTGAATCTGTTCATCGACCGACTGTCGTCACGGCGTAGTCGACGTGCGGGAGGTCATTGAAATGAGTGATTTGATTCGAGTCGAAGACCTGCGCGTGGTCGCTTGTGGTGAGCGCGGCGAGGTGGAAATCGTCAAGGGCGTGAGCTTCTCCCTGGCAAAAGGTGAAGTGCTGGCACTGATCGGTGAGTCTGGCTCCGGCAAGACCACCATCGCCCTGGCGTTGCTCGGCTATGCCCGGCGCGGTTGCCGGTTGGCGGGCGGGGTGGTGCAGGTCGGCGAACACGACATGCTGGCGTTGAGCGAAAACGAGCTGCAAGGCCTGCGCGGCAATCGGGTGTCCTATATCGCCCAGAGTGCCGCCGCCGCGTTCAACCCGGCGAAAAAGCTAATCGACCAAGTGGTGGAGGGCGCCTTGATTCACGGTTTGGGCAGTCGGGCCGTGCTTGAAGCCAAAGCCATCGAACTGTTCCGCGACCTGGCCCTGCCGGATCCCGATCACATCGGTCAGCGTTATCCGCATCAGGTGTCCGGCGGGCAGTTGCAACGAGTGATGGCGGCCATGGCGCTGATCAGCGATCCATTGCTGGTGGTGCTCGACGAGCCAACCACCGCCCTCGACGTGACCACCCAGATCGACGTGCTGCGCGCCTTCAAACGCGTGGTCCGCGAGCGTGGCGCGACGGCGGTCTATGTGTCCCACGACTTGGCGGTCGTAGCGCAAATGGCTGATCAGATTGTGGTGCTCAACGGCGGGCAAATCTTTGAGCAGAGCGCCACCGCGCCGTTGCTCAAAGCCCCGGCCCACGAATACACCCGCAGCCTGCTGCTGGCGGCCCGTCCGGATACGACAATTCGCCCGCCTTGCGGCATCGCCGAAGAAACGCCGCTGCTGACCATCCAGGGGCTGACCGCCGGTTACGGCAACAAGAATATGCAAGGCATGCCGGCAATCCGCGTGCTGGAAGACATCGACCTGACTGTGCGCCGGGGCCAGGCCATCGGCGTGATCGGGGAGTCGGGTTCCGGCAAGTCGACCCTGGCGCGGGTGGTGGCCGGGTTGCTGACGCCGGCATTGGGCGGCCTGACCTTCGATGGTCAGCCACTGGGCGGCAGCCTGTCCGAGCGCACTGACGAGCAGTTCCGACGGATTCAAATGGTGTTCCAGAACGCCGACACCGCGCTCAACCCGATGCACAGTGTTGGCACCATTCTGAGTCGTCCGCTGAAGATGTACTTCGGCCTCAAGGGCGCCGCACTGCGCGAGCGTATCGGCGAACTGCTGGACCTGGTGCGCCTGCCGCGAGCCATGGCCGAACGACGCCCGAATGAACTCTCCGGCGGGCAAAAGCAGCGGGTCAACCTGGCCCGTGCCTTGGCGGCGAAACCGGACCTGATCCTTTGCGATGAAGTGACCTCGGCGCTGGATACCGTGGTCGGCGCGGCGATTCTTGAACTGCTGCGCGATCTGCGCCAGCAACTGGGCGTGTCGTATCTGTTCATCAGCCATGACATCTCCACGGTGCGGGCGCTGTGCGACGACATTGTGGTGATGTACAGCGGCCACAAGGTTCAGGCCGGCACTCGGCAGTCTTTCGCGCAGGCACCGTTCCACCCCTACACCGACCTGTTGATCCATTCGGTGCCGGAGCTGCAACAGGGCTGGCTGGAAAACTGCGGCACCACTTGCGGCACGCTGCCGCCGATCGGCGCCAAGGCCAATGTGCCTGAGCTGTGCACCTTCCTCAGTCGCTGCCCGGTGCGGGTCGACGGCCTGTGCAATCACACCGCGCCGAACCGCCGGATCATCGACGGAGGCAGTGAAATCCTTTGCCATCACGACAGTGCCGAGTTGCTGAAAACTCAGCGGGACTTAACCACCATGAGCCTGGGAGCCTACGCATGAACGGGCGTTTTGTGAGGCTGGCCGAGCAGGGCCGGCCGACCGTCAAACTGACGGTGGACGGTTCGCCCATCGAGGCTTTGCAGGGCGACACCCTGATGGTCGCATTGCTGACCCAGGGCAACGCGCTGCGCCAATCGGAATTCGATTCGGGCCGCCGCGCCGGTTTCTGCCTGATGGGTGCCTGCCAGGATTGCTGGGTCTGGACCCGTAGCGGCGAACGCCTGCGCGCCTGCTCCAATGAAGTCCGCGAAGGGCTGGACATCATCACCACACAACCGGAGGCGATATGGCCACTGCGCGGATAGTCATTGTTGGCGCCGGGCCCGCCGGCATTCGCTGTGCCGAAACCCTGTTGGCGGCTGGCCTCAAACCGATCCTGATCGACGAGAATCGCCGGGACGGCGGGCAGATCTACCGTCGCCAGCCTGAAGGGTTTACCCGGGACTACATCACCTTGTATGGCACCGAAGCCGCCAAGGCCAAGGATTTGCACCAGAGCTTCGACCGTTTGCGCGGGCAGATCGACTACCGCCCGGACACGCTGGTGTGGAACCTGACGCCGGGGCAATTGTGCTGCGTCAGCCAGGGCAAGCACTCGACGGTGGATTACGACGCGCTGATCCTGTGCACTGGCGCCACTGACCGCTTGATGCCGATTGAGGGTTGGCAATTGGCGGGCACCTACAGCCTCGGCGGGGCGCAGATCGCGCTCAAGTCCCAGGCGGTTTCCATTGGCCACCGCGTGGTGTTCATGGGCAGTGGGCCGCTGCTGTATCTGGTTGCCAGCCAATACGTCAAAGCCGGGGCCTCGGTCGCGGCGGTGCTCGACACTTCGCCGCGGATCAAGCGCATCGGCGCCTTGCCCAAGTTGTTGGCGCGGCCGGGGTTGCTGTTTACCGGGATGAAACTGCTGGCGCAGCTTTATCGGGCGAAGATCCCGGTGCACTTGGGGATCAACCCCCTGCAAGTGCTGGGTGACGCCGCCAGCGGGGTCAGTGGTGTGCGGATCAGCATGGCGAAAGGCGAAACCCTGACGATCGATTGCGATGCCGTGGCCCTGGGTTATCACTTGCGCCCGGAAACCCAATTGGCCGACCTGGCTGGTTGCCGCATGCGCTTTGACGAGGCTTCCAGTCAATGGTGGCTGGCTGTCGATGAAGCGGGTCGCACCTCGGTCAGCGGTGTGTATGCCGCCGGGGACGGTTCGAAGATTCGCGGTGCCGATGCCGCCGAGCACGCTGGGCGACTGGTGGCGATGGCGTTGCTGGAGGATCTGCAGCAACCGGTGAACATCGGATTGCGCGACGAACAACGGCACGCTCTGGCGGTGATGGATGAGTTTCGCCTCGGCCTGGCCCAGGCGTTTCCCTGGCCTGCGGCGCAGGCCAAAGCGCTACCGGATTCAGCCATCGTCTGCCGCTGCGAGATGATCAGCGCCGGCGAGTTGCGCCGCACCGTGAGCGAGAAGGGCGCCTGTGAAGTCAATCGGGCAAAGGCCTTCAGTCGGGTCGGCATGGGCCGTTGTCAGGGCCGTTATTGCTCCCAGGCCGGGGCCGAGGTGATTGCCGCCGCCGCGGGCGTCAGCGTGCAACAGGTCGGTCGGCAGCGTGGTCAAGCGCCGGTCAAACCCCTTTCGATGCTCACCGAGGAGGTGTCGCCATGACGCTACACAAAGCCGATGTCGTGATTGTCGGCGGCGGCCTGATGGGCTCGGCGGCGGCGTTTTTCCTGCGCCAGCGCGGGCAGTCGGTGATTCTGCTGGAACGCGATCAGATCGGCCAGTACGCCAGCGGCGTGAACTTCGGCAACGTTCGGCGCCAGGGGCGATTCCTCGGGCAACTGGAATTGGCCAATCGGTCCTGGGCGTTGTGGAGACGCCTGCCGGAACTGATCGACGACGACCTCGAATTCATCGCCCGCGGGCACATGCGCGTGTGTTATCGCGAAGACGAAATCCCTGAGCTTGAAGCTTACGCGGCGGCGCCCGAGGCGGCGCAGCTGGATTTGAAGATCTATCGCGGCGCTGAGCTGCACGAGCGCTTTCCATTCCTCGGGCCGGAGGTGAAGGGCGGTTCTTATGCGCCCCACGACGGCCACGCCAATCCGCGACTGGCCGCTCCGGCATTTGCCCGGGCGGCACGACGCCTCGGTGCGCGGATCGAGGAACAGACCGAAGTCGCCGATGTGCAGAAGGTCGGCGGCGAGTTCACGGTGACCACCACCGATGGCCGTCAATTCAGCGCCGAGCGCTTGCTGATCACGGCCGGTGCCTGGGGCCAGAAACTCTCGGCGCAGTTCGGCGAACCGGTGCCGCTGGACACCCACGGCCCGCAAATGGCCGTGACCGAACCGGTGCCTTACGCCTTGCCGACGGTGATCGGTGTGTACACCAAAATTCCCGAAGAAGTGATCTACTTCCGGCAGATCCCGCGCGGCAACATCATCATCGGCGGCGGTTACCGGAGCAAACCGGACATGCTCAACCGCCGGGCCTATGTCGAGCCGCGCAGTATTCTCAATCAGATGGAGCAGATGCGCCGCCTGCTGCCGGGTGTCGGCAACCTGAACATCATCCGTGTGTGGAGCGGCATCGAAGGCTATCTACCCGATTCCCTGCCGGTGATGGGGCCGAGCGGCAACGTTGACGGCTTGTACTACGCATTCGGCTTCTGCGGTCACGGCTTCCAACTCGGCCCTGGTGTCGGCGATGTGATGGCTGAACTGATCAGCACCGGCAGCACTAGCACCTCGATTGAGCCGTTCTCCATCCGCCGGTTCGCCTCTTCAGCCGAGCAACGGACAACTGAGCAACGGAGCAGGGCCTCATGAAACCCCGTGTACTGGAAATTCTCAAACGCCTGATGGCCTTCGACACCGTATCGTCGGAGTCGAACATGGCCCTGATCGAGTACGTGCGTGACCTGTTGCTGAGCAAGGGCATCGAGTCGTTGATCGTCAAGGACGAAACAGGCAAAAAGGCCAACCTGTTCGCCAGCACCGGCCCAAAGGAGTTGCCGGGGATTTTGCTGTCCGGGCACACCGATGTAGTGCCGGCTGCGGGGCAGGCCTGGACCTTTCCAGCGTTTCAGGCGACGGTGCAAGACGGCCGGGTTTACGGCCGTGGCAGTTGCGACATGAAGGGGTTTATTGCTTTGGCGATCGACGCCATGCTCGATGCCGCCGACCATTCCTTGAGCCGACCGCTTCAAATCGCTCTGTCCCATGACGAAGAGACTGGTTGTGTGGGGGTTCGACGTTTGCTCGATGTGCTGCATCTGGCGCCGGTGCGGCCGTTTTTGTGCCTGATCGGTGAGCCGACCAACATGCAGTTCGTGCTGGGGCACAAGGGCAAGGGTTCTTACCGCACTTACTGTCGTGGGCTGGAGGCGCATTCCTCCCTGGCACCGCGTTCGGTCAATGCGATTCACGTGGCCTGCGATTTCATCGCGGCACTGCGCCAGAGCCAGCAGCAACTGCAAGCGCAGGGCGCGCAGGATGCCGACTACGACGTACCTTACAGCACCGTGCATGTCGGGCAGATTGTCGGCGGCAAGGCGCTGAACATCGTGCCCAACCTGTGCACCCTGGATTTCGAGGTGCGTAACTTGCCGGCGGACAATCTGGATCAGTTCCTGGAACAGATGCGCGAGCGTGCCGAAGTGATCGTGCGCGAGGCCAAAAAACTGTCCAGTGTCGCAGCGATCGACATTGAAACGGTCAACGTCTATCCCGGCCTCGATACCCACCCGAGCGTTGAAGCGGTGCGCTTCCTGAAAAACTTCGTCGCCCCGGACACCGGCACCGCCAAAGTCTCGTTCGGCACCGAAGGCGGGTTGTTCAAGCAGCGTCTGGATGTGCCAGTGGTGGTCTGCGGCCCTGGCTCAATCGAACAGGCGCACAAGCCGGATGAGTTTATCGAGATCAGCCAGATGGAGGCTGGTGAGCGGTTTCTTGAAGGGTTGCTCGGTTCCCTGAAACTGTAATCAGGTCTTGCGGGTAAATGGAGATCAAATGTGGGAGCGGGCTTGCTCGCGAAGGCGTCGGGTCAGGCGACATCCATATCGACTGGAGGGACGCCTTCGCGAGCAAGCCCGCTCCCACAGGGTTTGTGTTTACCCTTAATCTCGGTAGAGCCTGCCGTCCCACCGCAAATTTCAGCATCCAACACTGCCCATCAAACGCTTTCAGCATCCTCATCCGTGGCATCTCCCTAGACTGAAAATGTCTCGGATCAGGACTCGACCATGCTCAAGAATCGTTTGAAAGACCCCAGCCTACTGGCAGAACTCGCTTACCTCGACGGGCAGTGGATCGGCGCCGATAACGCCGCAACCCTGGACGTCATCGACCCGGCCACCGGCCAATTGCTCGCCCGAGTCCCGGCCATGCAAGGCGCGGAAACCCGGCGTGCCATCGAAGCCGCCGAACGCGCCTGGCCTGCATGGCGCGCACGCCCGGCGGCGGAACGTGCGGCGCTGCTGGAGCGCTGGTATCAGGCGATGATCGACAACCTCGACGACCTCGCCTTGATCATGACCTGCGAGCAGGGCAAACCGCTGAACGAGGCCAAGGGCGAAATCCGCTACGGCGCCGGGTTCGTCAAGTGGTTCGCCGAAGAGGCTCGCCGGGTCTACGGCGAAACCATGCCGGCCCCCAGTGGCGACCGCCGCCTGCTGACGCTCAAGCAACCGGTGGGCGTGTGCGCCGCCATCACCCCGTGGAATTTCCCCAACGCGATGATCACGCGCAAGTGCGCGCCGGCCTTGGCTGCCGGATGCCCGATCATCGTCAAACCTTCGGACCTGACCCCGCTGTCGGCCCTGGCCCTGGCGGTGCTGGCCGAGCGTATCGGCATTCCGGCCGGGGTGTTCAACGTGTTGACCGGGATGCCTGCGGGCATCGGCGAAGAGCTGACAGGCAACCCAACGGTGCGCAAAATTTCCTTCACCGGCTCTACCGCTGTCGGTCGGCTGCTGATGCGTCAGAGCGCTGAACACATCAAGCGCTTGAGCCTGGAACTGGGCGGTAACGCGCCATTCATCGTGTTCGACGACGCCGATCTAGAGCAGGCAGTGGCCGGCATCATGCTCAGCAAGTTTCGCAACGCCGGCCAGACTTGCGTCTGCGCCAACCGCATTCTGGTGCAGGACGGCATCTACGAGCGCTTCGCCCAGCGTTTGGTAGAGGAGGTGGGCAAGCTCAAAGTGGGCAATGGCCTGGACGCCGACGTCACCATCGGCCCGCTGATCAACCCGGCAGCGGTGAGCAAGGTCGCCCGGCACATCGACGATGCCCTGAGCAAGGGTGCGCGTTTGCTCTGCGGCGGTATTCCCGAAGGCGACAACCAGTTCGTTCAGCCAACCGTCCTCGGCGACACCCACGCCGGCATGCTCCTGGCCAACGAAGAAACCTTCGGCCCGGTGGCGCCGTTGATGCGTTTTACCTTTGAGGCCGAAGCGCTCGCATTGGCCAATGCCACGCCTTATGGCCTGGGCGCCTACTATTTCACTCAGGACTTGCGCCGTTCCTGGCGTTTCGGCGAGGCGCTGGAGTTCGGCATGGTCGGTCTCAACACCGGGATCATTTCCATGGAAGTCGCGCCGTTCGGCGGCATCAAGCAGTCGGGCCTTGGCCGTGAAGGTAGCAAGTACGGCCTGGACGAATACCTTGAAGTCAAAGCCTTCCACATCGGCGGGCTGTGATAACGATTGCACAGCCATTTTGCGAGGCATGATTAATGAGTAAACCATTCAGAATCGCCGCGATTGCTGGCGATGGCATCGGCAAGGAAGTCCTGCCGGAAGGATTGCGGGTACTGGAGCAAGCCGCGAAGAAGTGGCAGCTCGATTTGAGCATCGAAGTGCTCGACTGGGCTCACTGCGATTACTACCTGGAACACGGGCAGATGATGCCCGACGACTGGTTCGAGCAACTCAAGGGGTTCGACGCCATCTACTTCGGCGCCGTGGGCTGGCCGGACAAGGTGCCGGATCACATTTCCCTGTGGGGCTCGCTGCTGAAGTTTCGCCGCGACTTCGACCAGTACGTGAACATTCGCCCGGTGCGCTTGTTTCCCGGTGTGCCGTGCCCACTGGCCGGGCGCAAACCGGGCGACATCGATTTCGTGGTGATCCGCGAGAACACCGAGGGCGAGTATTCTTCGGTCGGCGGCAAGATGTTTGAAGGCACCGAGCATGAGTTCGTGCTGCAAGAGTCGGTGTTCTCTCGGCGTGGCGTGGACCGGATTCTCAAGTTCGCCTTCGACCTGGCCCAGACCCGACCGCGCAAACGCCTGACGGCGGCGACCAAGTCCAACGGGATCTCCATCAGCATGCCGTACTGGGACGAGCGCACGGCGTTGATGGCCGCGCAGTACCCGGACATCACTTGGGACAAGCAACACATCGACATCCTCTGCGCGCGTTTTGTGCTGCAACCGGACCGGTTCGATGTGGTGGTGGCGTCGAATCTGTTTGGCGACATCCTGTCCGACCTCGGCCCGGCCTGTGCCGGCACCATCGGTATTGCGCCATCGGCCAACCTTGATCCCGAGCGGCGTTTTCCGTCGCTGTTCGAACCGGTGCATGGTTCGGCCCCGGACATCTACGGGCGCAACATCGCCAACCCGATCGCCATGATCTGGTCCGGTGCGTTGATGCTGGATTTTCTGGGGAACGGTGATGAGCGTTATCGCGCCGCGCACGACGGGATTCTGCAGGCGATCGAACGGGTGATTGCCGAGGGGCCGATCACGCCGGATCTGGGCGGGAAGGGCTCGACCCAGGAGGTCGGAAAGGCGATTGCAGAAGCGCTCTAAAACACCGGTGCGATGAAAATTTTGTAGGAGCGAGGCTTGCCCGCGAAAAATGCACTGCGGTTTATCAGGCATTACGCGTCATCGTTCTTCGCGGGCAAGCCTCGCTCCTACAGGATCTACGTTGGGATCAGTCTTCCTTGCGAACCGTGGCCACTTCATCGGCCCGGACTTTCACTTTCGCCCCGGAAATATCTTCAAATTCGTAGAAGCCATCCTCGGTTTTGGTGTTCGGCATGTCCTTGGTCAAATACTGGGTGCCGTTCTGCAGGGTCACGACCGTTGGCGTCGAGCAGCCGGCCAGGGCCAAAAAGGCCGCTACTGCCAGGGGCAAACCCAGAGTCTTGATATTCATACACACCTCTCATCACTGAATAAAAACAGCGCGACAGCCCCGCTTGAGGTCAATCGTCGCTGTGCCTCTACCGCGGTTTGTGCGATGGAATGGCAGAAAGTTCGATGGTCACCCGAAAATTGCCGAATAGCGTCGCCACTGATCCTTTTCCGTTTGCACCGGGTGGGGCATAGCTGGTATCTGTACGCATAACCAGTACTCGTTTGCCATGGCCCTTTTGCCCGTGATTGTAAATCCTCTCGATGATCCGTTCTATTACTTGAACAACTTCATGCAAGTGCTTGATTGGCTTGAACATCGTTATGCCGATGTGTTGAGCGTCGAGGAGCAGGATTTCATCCATGACTTCGATCGACTGCCCCGCGAGTCCCAAGCCCTGCTGGTGAGACTTGTGATGCGCAAGGGCGTGCATTTCAGGGCCGGCAAACTGAGTTACGTCGAGATCGGCGACATCGACAGCGCTGCGGCGCCGCTATTGGTATCGGGCTGGATCGATGAGCAGTCGCCGTTGCACATCGAGGACTTGTTCGAGGTGTTGCTCAAGGCCGAGATTCTCCAGTGCTTTGGCGACGCCATCGATCAGCCCAAAGGCAAAAAGACCGATTGGCTGCCGATCCTGAGCGAGCAGTTCCCCGAAGCGCAAAGTTTTGCCCAGTGGTGTCCGGCACTCAATGACCGGTTGTTCAGCCTGACCGTCATGGGCTTGTGTGACCGGTTGCGGCTGATGTTCTTCGGCAACCTTTACCAGGACTGGTCGGAATTCGTGCTGGCCGACCTGGGCATCTTTACCTACGAAAAAGTCGAGTTCTGCGCCGAGTCCCGAGGCTTGCGCAGTCGCGAAGACGTCGATGCCTGCCTGTTCCTGCACAGTTGTCAGCAGCGTTTCGAAACCGGTGAAGCGGTGGCGGCGATTGTCGAGCAGATCAACGGGCTGGAGCTCGACAATCCCTGGCTGCAAAAACGTCGGGGCAAACTGCTGTTCCAGATCGGTCAGCATTGCGAACGCATCGCGGATTTTTCCGTCGCCCTGAGCCTCTACCGCGAATGCGACTATCCCGGCGCACGTCTACGGCTGATTCGGGTGCTGGAGCGCTGTGCTGAATATCAACTGGCCATGGACCTGGCCGCCCACGCCGAACAAGCCCCCGAAAGCGCCGCCGAGCATCAGCATTTATTGCGTGTGCTGCCCAGACTGCGGCGCAAACTGGGCGGGCCGCCAATCAAGCGGCCAACCCCTCGGGCCATGCAGCGCCTGGACCTGCAACTGCCCAGACACGATCCGGCGTTGTCGGTGGAGTCTTACGTTCAAGCACATCTGGCGCAGGAGTCGCCGGTGCATTACGTCGAGAACAGCCTGATCAACTCACTGTTCGGCCTGCTGTGCTGGCCAGCGATTTTCGCGCCATTGCCGGGGGCGTTTTTTCACCCGTTCCAGCGCGGGCCGGTGGACCTGCTCAACGAAGATTTTCATGCGCGGCGCGCGGATCTGTTCCAGACCTGCCTCGCTGAACTCGATGACGGGCGTTATGTGCAAACGGTTCGCGAGCGTTACAGCGCCAAGTGGGGCGTGCAGTCACCGTTCGTATTCTGGGGGGCTCTGAGCGAGGAACTGCTGGAGCAGGCACTCGATTGTCTGCCCGCCGAGCACCTCAAACACTGGTTCAATCGACTGCTGCTCGACATCAAGGCCAACCGCGCCGGCATGCCGGACCTGATTCAGTTTTGGCCGCAAGACAAAACCTACCGGATGATCGAAGTCAAAGGCCCCGGCGATCGGTTGCAAGACAATCAATTGCGCTGGCTGGAATTCTGTCACGAGCACCAGATGCCAATCGCCGTGTGCTACGTGCAATGGGCGGAGCAGGGCGCGTGAGCTACAGCATTGCGGTGCGCGCGCTGTGTGAATTCACCGCCAAGGTCGGCGATCTCGACCTGCGCTTTACCCCGTCGCCGACTGCGCTGGAAGGCATCGTCGGACATCGCACTGTGGCGTCACGGCGTAGCGAGGGTTACCAGAATGAGGTCGCGCTTGAGGGCCAGTATCGAACCTTGACCGTGAAAGGCCGGGCGGACGGCTACGATCCGGCGCAAAACTGCCTCGAAGAAGTCAAAACCTACCGTGGCGACCTGAGCAAACAACCTGCTAACCACCGCCAATTGCACTGGGCGCAGGCGAAGATCTACGGTGGGTTGATGTGCCAGAAACTGCAGTTGGAGCAGATTAATCTGGCGCTGGTGTACTTCGATATCGTCAGCGAAAAGGAAACCTGCCTGGTCGAGGCCTTCAGCGCCGCCGAATTGCAGTTGTTTTTCGAACATCATTGCGGGTTGTTCCTGCACTGGGCCGAGCAGGAAATGGCCCATCGCGAAGGGCGCAATCTGGCGGCGCAACAGCTGACATTTCCCCATGCCGATTTTCGTCCCGGACAACGGCATCTGGCCGAATCGGTGTTCAAGGCTGTCAGCACCGGTCGCTGCCTGATGGCCCAGGCACCGACCGGTATCGGCAAGACCGTTGGCACGCTGTTCCCGATGCTCAAGGCGCTGGCGCCGCAGCAACTGGATAAGGTGTTTTTCCTAACGGCGAAAACTCCCGGGCGCAAATTGGCGCTGGACGCCGCTCAGGTCATCCTCGACAGCGCCGATGCTCCGCCATTGCGCGTTCTCGAGATGATCGCCCGGGACAAGGCTTGCGAGCATCCGGACAAGGCCTGCCATGGCGAGTCCTGCCCGTTGGCCCAGGGCTTTTATGATCGTCTGCCGGCCGCGCGTCAGGCCGCCAGCCAACTGAGCCTGCTGAACCAGAGTGCCTTGCGCGAGGTTGCCCTGCAGCATGACGTTTGCCCCTACTACCTGAGCCAGGAAATGGCCCGCTGGGCGGACGTGGTCGTCGCTGACTACAACTACTATTTCGACTTCAGCGCATTGCTGTTCGGGCTGGCCCAGGCCAATAACTGGAAAGTCGCGGTGCTGGTGGACGAGGCTCACAACCTGGTGGAGCGTGGCCGGCAGATGTACAGCGCCAATCTCGACCAGGCGACGTTGAACAGCGTGCGAAAAACCGCGCCTGAGCCACTGAAGAGATCCTTGCAGCGGGTCAATCGCGAATGGAACGCCCTGCATGATCAGCAACTGAGCCCCTATCAGGCCTACGACAAAGCCCCGGAAAAACTGCTTCAGGCGCTCTCCTTATGCTGCGCGAGCATCGGCGACTACCTCAATGATCACCCTCAGGGCCTGGACAGCGGGTTGCAGAATTTTTACTTCGACATGCTGCAATTCGGCCGCGTGGCTGAACTGTTCGATGAGCATTTCCTGTTCGACATCAGCAAACGCGACCTCGACCGCAAGCGCAACCTGTCGCAACTGTGCCTGCGCAATGTGGTGCCCGCCGCTTTCATTCGCCCGCGCCTGACTGCTGCGCGTAGCTCCGTGCTGTTTTCCGCCACCCTGAGCCCTCGGCATTACTATGCCGATTTGCTGGGAACACCGGCGAATACAGTCTGGATTGATGTGGAATCGCCGTTCAGCGCCGAACAGTTGCAAGTGCACATCGTCAGCCAGATTTCGACCCGCTATGTCCATCGTCAGGCATCCCTTGAGCCCATCGTCGAGCTGATCGCCAAACAGTTCACCCAACGCCCCGGTAACTACCTGGCATTTTTCAGCAGCTTCGATTATTTGCAGCAAGTGGCCCAGTTGTTGGCCGAACGGCATCCGCACATCACGCTGTGGTCGCAGTCCCGGGGAATGGGGGAAGGGCCGCGTCAGGCGTTTCTCGATCAATTCACCCTCCATAGTCAGGGCGTAGGGTTTGCGGTTTTGGGTGGCGCATTCGGCGAAGGCATCGATCTGCCCGGCGCGCGGTTGATTGGTGCATTCATTGCCACCCTGGGTCTGGCGCAACTGAATCCGGTCAACGAACAGATGAAACAGCGCATGGCGGCGATTTTCGGTGCCGGGTATGACTACACCTATCTGTTTCCTGGCGTGCAGAAAGTCGTGCAAGCAGCGGGGCGGGTGATCCGCACTCAGCAGGATCAAGGGGTGGTGATGTTGATCGATGACCGGTTTGGCGAGAGCAAGGTCAAGCAATTGCTGCCCCGTTGGTGGTCGATGGAATCGGCGCCTTTTTAGCCTGTTGAGTAGTGCTCCCACCAACGTATTGGTATTTTTGAATTTCCAAACGAGCGGTTTGTCGCATACTCCAGAAGAACAACAATAGGGACAGGGATCCATGAGCGATGACCGGATCAAGACCAATGCCATGGAGGAGATGCGCTTTCGTCTGCTGATCGATGCCGTGGTCGACTATGCGATCTACATGATTGACCCCGATGGCATCATCACCAGTTGGAACGCTGGCGCCAAGCGTTTCAAAGGGTATGAGGAAGCGGAAATTCTCGGCCAGCATTTCTCGCGTTTCTATACCGAAGTGGACCGCAAGGCCGGTTTGCCTCAGCGCGCCCTTGATACCGCTATTCACGAAGGGCGTTTCGAGGGCGAAGGCTGGCGGGTTCGCAAGGACGGCACGCATTTCTGGTCCCACATCATCATCGATCCCATTCTGGATCCGTCGGGCAAATTGCTGGGTTTTGCCAAGATCACCCGGGATTTGACCGACCGAAAAATGGCTGAAGAAACCCTCAAACAAAGTGAGCAGCAGTTCCGGCTGCTGGTGCAGAGCGTCACCGACTACGCCATTTATATGCTCGCCCCGGATGGACGCCTGACCAACTGGAATCTGGGGGCTCAGCGAATCAAGGGGTATCGCCCCGAAGAAGTGATCGGCCAGCATTTCTCGATGTTTTACACCCCTGAAGACCGTGAAGCCGGTGAACCGCAACGCGCGCTGGAAATCGCTACGCGCGAGGGGCGATTCGAAAACAAGGCCTGGCGCATGCGCAAGGACGGCACGCGGTTTTTCGCGCATGTGGTGGTCGACCCGATTTGGGGCGAAACCGGCACGTTGCTGGGATTTGCCAAGATCACTCGGGATATCACCGAGGTCACCCAGGCCCAGCAAGCGCTTGAAAAAACCCGAGAAGCGTTGTTTCAGGCGCAAAAGATGCAGGCCATCGGTCAACTCAGCGGAGGGATTGCCCACGACTTCAATAATTTGCTGACCGTTATCCTCGGCAATCTGGAAATCATTCGCAAACGTGCGGCGGACGACCCGAGAATTACCCGTTTGCTCGACAATGCCACTCAAGGCGCCTTGCGTGGCGTTTCCTTGACCCAGCGCATGTTGGCGTTTGCCAGGCGTCAGGAACTCAAGACCGAATCCGTTGAGATACCAACGCTGATACAGGGGATTACCGGGCTGTTGCGCAGCTCTCTGGGGCCGTCGGTGAGCATAGAAACGCGCTTTGCGCCTGGACTTGAACCGGTCATGGCCGACGTCAATCAGCTCGAACTGGCGGTACTGAACTTGGCGACCAACGCCCGCGATGCCATGCCCGACGGTGGAAAACTCATCATCAGAGCCCAGACAGAAGAGGTCTGCGATCAGTCGAGATTAGCCCTGGCGCCAGGCCGCTATGTCTGCCTGAGTGTCACGGATATAGGGGAGGGCATGGATGACGCTACCCTGGCGTCGGCAATGGACCCTTTCTTCACCACAAAAGGCGTCGGCAAAGGCACTGGCCTGGGGTTGTCGATGGTTCACGGGTTTACTGAACAACTGGGTGGACGTTTCATCCTCAAAAGCCAGAAAGACGTCGGCACCACCGCCGAACTCTGGTTACCTGTTGCGCTAGCCAACGCGACCACCGAGCCCGCTGTTGAGGAGGCCGCCATGTCGCGGGTACCTCGTCTGTGTGTGTTGGTCGTGGACGACGACAGTCTGGTGTTGACCAGTACCAGCCTGTTGCTTGAGGACCTGGGCCATCGGGTGATCAGTGCAGCGTCCGGCGCACAGGCACTGGAGCTGTTCGACAGCGAGCACGACGTTGACCTGGTCATTACAGACATGGTCATGCCCAAGATGAGTGGCGCGCAATTGGCGCAGGCTATTCGGGTGATAAGGCCACACCTGCCGATCATCCTCGCCACCGGTTATGCGGAGCGCCTGGAAGGCTTCGCGGCCAGACTTCCACGCCTGTCCAAGCCTTTTACCCAACTTAATCTGGTGGAAGTCATTGCCTTGGCGATGAAGTGACACCTTCTGTTCGGGCATGGTGGTGCTTCCTTTGTGGCGAGCGAGCTTGCTCCCTCGCCACAGGTTTCTCACTGACTCAAAACTCTCGTAAGTCATTCGCCGGGCTTTGCTCTTCCCACCATCAAGCAGCGAGATTGGGCGCGCCCAGCTCTTTTTTGTATCGGGCTTTCAGGGTTTCCATTTCTGCACCCAATTCGTCGAGCGTCGTTTTGCCCAGTAGTTTTTTGGCCTGAGGAAACATTTCCTTTTCCTCTTCTTCAATGTGATGTTCCAGCAACTCCTTGACCACTTTCACTCGACCGGAAAATTCGACGGTAGAGGGATCAGTGGTTTTCAGGTCGGGAAGCACCAGCGTATCGACGGTGCGATGTTCTTCCTTGGCTTCGTAATACATGATGTCCTGCTCTTTGCCCCCGGCTTTTTTATACGCCGGATACAAGACTTCCTCTTCCAGACGGGTATGGATCTTGATTTCCATTTCCAGTTTGGCCAGCAACTCGGTGCGCTTTTTAACCCCACGCTCGGTGGACTCGCTCAACTGGGCCAGGATGCCTTTTACGCGTTCATGGTCGGCTTTCAACAGGTCAATGGCGTTCATGGTCAAACCTCTTGTTTAGTCACGGGGCACACGCAAACGGTCTTGCTGCCGTTGTCGCTCACACTGCTGGAGCATTTCTCGTGCCTGTTTCAAGGTTTACCAAAAAACCATGAAAAACAGAGGGATGTGATCGAATAGAAACGACGTTTGTCGTGCAACCTGCATGAATATTTGTTGCTGTTCAATGCAGGTTGACCGAAGGAGGAAACCGTCAGGCGTCTTGCTGATTGCGCCGCTCATAACGGGCCAGCATCGGTTGAGTACTGATGCCATGCGCCAGAATGCTCAGCGCCACCACAGACAGCGTCAGGTCGGTGCACAGCGTCGCTGCCGCCGGACCGAGGTCGTGGTTCAAGGCGTAGAACAGGTAATAAAAGCTCCCAATCCCGCGAATCCCGAACCAGCCGATCAACAGGCGCTGACGGCTGTCCAGCAAGCGCCCCCACGGTATGAGCCATACGCACAAGGGGCGAATGGCACAGAACAACACCAGCGCAACCACCAACGCTCGCCAATCCCAGTGGCCCACCAGCACCACGCCCAGCAGGGTGACCAGAAACACTTCCATGGCGCGTTCCACCAAACTGCCGAATGCCAACATGTCGCCCATCATGATGCCCGCCGCGACCTGGGTTTCTGGCAAGTTCGTCACGTCGCCGTGGACGGCAGCCGCAGGTTCGACGTTCTGGTGGCCGACCACCGGTTGCACCAGATGCTCGGCGGGAATCCGCGCGTCGCCGGTGGATTTGACTTCGGCCTGCCGCAACCCGAGGCCGGCGGCGAATACCGATAAAAAGCCATAGGCATGGATCTCTTCGGCCGCGACATAAGCGAGGGCGATCAGCGCCAGGGTCAGGTAATCGTTGGGAGAAATGGTGCTGTCGGCATTGCGGATGCGCATCGACAAGGTCAAGCGACCGATGCCATGGCCCATCCAGTAACCGATGAACAAACCGGCAGGCACGGCCCACAGCACACTTTTCAATGCCCACTCACCGAGCCAGGCGTCGCTATTGCCGCTCTGTTGCACAACCAGCAAGCCGAGGATGACGAAGGGGAAGGCGATGCCGTCGTTGAGGCCCGCCTCACCGGAGAGTGCGAAACGCACCGAATCGTAATCCCTGGCATCGTTGACTTGCACCAGCGAGGCCAGTACCGGATCGGTGGGGGCCAGAATCGCCCCGATCAGCAGCGACGGCCCCCAGGCCAGGGCAAAACCGTAATGCAGCAACAGGCTGACGCCAATGATGGTCAAGATCATCACCGGTCCCGCCAGACCGAACGCCACCCGCCATCGAAGATCCTTCAGCGGCAGGCGTAATTTGAGCCCACAGACAAATAGCGAAAAGAGCACCGCGACCTCAGTCAGGTGCTCCATCCAGACCGCCGCGTCCTTGATGTCCAGCTTCAGCAAGCCCAGGCCCGCCGGACCGATCGCCACGCCCAGCGCCAGGCACACCGCGGAGGTGGTCACCGGCATCCAGCGCAGATAGGACGAGGTCAGTGCCAGAGTCAACAGCACCGTACCCAATACCGCCACCCATACAATGAAGCTCATGCCCGGTTCTCGGAGGTAGGCCGCCGACCGCCGGCGGATGGCGGAATCAGGATAATCACACGCCGGTCACACGCACGTACTCAGGCCCCAGATAGTTGAACCAGAGCAGAATCATCTCCACCAGGATAGTCACCAGCACCAATAGTCCGACGCCCCATACGCTCGCCGCATTCAGCAGGCCTTCCTCCTTGCGCTCGTGCATGAAGATCGGCAAACCGACGAACAGCAGAAACGTTGAATAGAGGGAGGCGGCCCCCAGCACGGTGATCGCCAGCCAGCGGCTCGGGTAGAGCCCGGCGATACCTGCGAGGAAGAACGGGGTGACGGTGTAGGCGGCAAAACCGATGCACTGATTGACGTTGGGGCGTGAGTCAAAGGTGCGCGACATCCAGCGGATGAACAGCCCCATCAGCACCACGCCGACAATGATGCTCAGGTACAGCAGCCCGCAGAGTTGCAGGGCGCTGGAGGCACTGAGTTTGACCGTTTCGTTCTCGGCCAGGCTCCAGCCGACGTAGGTAGTCCCGATAAACAGGCACACGGCGGGGATCAGGGCGAGCAACAGCAAATGAGCGAGGTAATGGCGCGGATGCGCTTCCTCTTCCTTACGAATATCTGTCCAGACGAAATTGGGCTGAGTGAACAGCCTGACGAAAGGTGCGGACATGACGACCTCCAAATAACGAGCGGCCCGGCATAGGGGCCCCTAGAAGTATTGAGGTGCATCCATCGCCGGGGGTTCATTTTTTATCGGGGGGTATGGGCGGTCTGCCCGAGGGAATGTTTGCAAGCGTCGAAGGTCAACCGAGCAGTTCCTCTTGCCTGGATGCCTGATCATGAACGTCAGCCAAACCGTCGTTGAATATTTGCGCCAACACGACCTGCGACTGACGACTGCCGAGTCCTGTACCGCCGGAAAGATCGTGACTTTGCTGGCCGAAGTGCCGGGCAGCGGGGACCTGATCGAGAGCGGTTACGTGGTCTATTCTTCCGAAGCGAAGCAACGGTTACTTAATGTCAGCCCCCATACGATCGAAACCTTCAACCTGACCAGTTGCGAAGTGGCTCGCGAAATGGCCTTGGGCGCCTTGCTCGACAGCACCGCCAACGTCGCCGTGGCCACCACCGGTATCTTGGGGCCGGAGGATGTCGACGGGATTCCGGCCGGCACCATCTGTTTCGCCTGGGCCTACCAGACTGAGCAAGGGAAATGTGTATTCACCCAACAGCATCGTTTTTTCGGGTCCCGCAGCAAGGTCCAGTTACTGGCCGCAGAACATGCCTTGAAGCGGATCTCGTTTTTTCATAAACGTGCCCTAGCCGGAGAACAAGATCAGGTGAATCAATGAACGACGAATCCCACCGCACCGAATACCACAGCCGCGATTATCCGGTGCGTGAAGACATGGCCTATCAGGTCAGGGTCTGGCGATTCGAGCGCTGGGGCTGGTACGTGATGGTGCTATTGGTGGTGCTGGCATTGCTCGGCTTGTTTTCCCGTGGCCCGCTCAGTTCCCGGGACGTTCACGGCAGCGATGGCAAGGTACGGGTGGAGTACGAGATGTTCCACCGTCATGGCTCGACCAATCCGATGAAGGTCAGTGTGATCGGCCGGCCGGATGCCACGGTTGAGCTGGAGCTGACCGGAAAACTGCTGGAGGGCTTCGAAATCGAAACCCTGCAACCAGAACCTGTGCGTGCACTCAGTGGCGAGCAGGGTATGAAACTGTGGGTACAAACGGACGCGCAAGGCCAAGCCAGTCTTTACCTGACTTTGCGTGGCGAGGGGCTGGGCCTGTTTCGCAGCCATATCGCCTCGCCCGGGGCGGCCTCGGTCAAGGTGGATCAATTCATTTTCCCTTAGGTGACTTATGGATTCGGTATTGCGCGCGGCCGTGATGTACCTGGCGTTGATGGTGCTGTTCAAGATTGCCGGTCGGCGCTCGCTGGCCGAACTGACGACATTTGATTTCGTGTTGCTGATGATCATCGGCGAGGCGACCCAACAAGCCCTGTTGGGCAATGACTTTTCCCTGACCAACTCGATGCTGGTGATCGTCACGCTGATTACCATTGATGTCGGGCTTTCACTGCTCAAACAACGCTCGCAATGGGTACAGCGGCTGATCGATGGCGGGCCGACGATCATCGTCGAAAACGGCAAGATCCTGCACAAACGCCTGCGCCATGCGCGGCTGGTCGAAGCAGATATCATGGAGGCTGCGCGTTCGAGCCAAGGCATTGAAACCCTTGAGCAGATCAAATTCGCCATCATCGAGCGCAACGGCAAAATTTCGGTGATTGCTCAAGAGCCCTGATTCACTGCGATCCCCGTAGGAGCTGCCGAAGGCTGCGATCTTTTGGTCTTGCTTTCGCTGACATCAAAGTCAAACGATCGCAGCCTTCGGCAGCTCCTACAGGGGCCGAACGCTGGCCATGCCAGTTGCGTCAAAGCATCGGCTTGCCGCCCGTGACGCCATACCGTTGCCCGGTGATGTAACTGGCTTCATCCGAGGCCAGCAGTACATAGATCGGTGCGACTTCCACCGGTTGGCCGGGACGGCCGAGCGGGGTTTGCGATCCGAAGTTTTGCACCTCTTCCTCGGGCATGGTCGAGACGATCAGCGGCGTCCAGATCGGCCCCGGTGCCACGCTGTTTACCCGAATGTTTTTCGGGCCGAGCATCTGCGCCAGGCCGGCGGTGAAGTTGGCAATCGCGCCTTTAGTGGTCGCGTAGGCCAGCAATGTCGGCTTGGGCATGTCGGAGTTGATCGAGCTGGTGTTGATGATCGAACTGCCTGGCTTCATGTGCTTCAGCGCGGCCTGACAGAGCCTGAACATGGCCGTGACGTTCACATCGAAGGTCATCACCCATTCTTCGTCCGGGATGTCCTCGATGTTTTCGTGGGTCATCTGGAAGGCGGCGTTGTTGACCAGAATGTCGATCCGGCCAAAGCGCTCGACCGTTTTGTCCACCAGCGCCTGGCAGTGCTCTTTCTGCGCCACATCGCCGGGCAGAAGCAGGCATTGACGACCGGCCTGTTCGACCCAGCGTGCGGTTTCCTGCGCATCTTCAGTTTCATTCAAGTAGGCAACCACCACATCCGCGCCTTCCCGGGCGAATGCAATCGCCACCGCACGGCCGATGCCGCTGTCACCCCCAGTGATCAGGGCAATCTTGCCCTCCAGCCGACCCGAGCCTTTGTAACTCTGCTCGCCACAATCCGGGTAAGGGTCCATTTTCGTTTGAACCCCGGGGACTGGCTGGCTTTGTTTAGGGAAGGGTGGTTTTGGATAGTCAGTCATCGGGAAATCTCCTCTGTTCAAGGCAAAAGACTCAAACGCCACAAGCGCTCGTTGAGGGTTGACCCCGGTCTTTTGCCTTGAGTTCGGTTGGACTTCCGACGGGTTTAGCGCAAGGGGAGAGCTCACTGTTTCTGCATACACTCAACTCATGAGTTAGGCTCAATGCGATGCAAGAAACTCGATGAGGAGTTGCTCATGAACACCCAATCGCTCGTTGCACTGGCACTCTCGTTGGCATGTCTCGCTGGCTGCGAAAACAAATACGAAGTGAATGAGAAAAATTGCGAGCCGAAAAACTTCATGAAGCTACCGGACGATCAGAAGCGGCAAGACTTCATCAAAGCCTGCATGGAGCGCATAACGCCTTGAACGGGATTCGATACTGCGCATATCGCCCATAAAAAACCCGATGCACGGGCATCGGGTTTTCGGTGTCAACCTGGGGCGTCAGGCCTGGTGGTTACGCAAACTACGCTCCATCCGCGCGATCCCTTCCTCCAGCAGCGCCCGCGGGCAGCCGAAGTTCAAGCGCACGAACTGCTGGGCGTTATCGCCAAAATCCAGCCCTGCGCTCAGCCCGACCTTGGCCTGCTCGAGGAAGAATTGCTGCGGGTTATCCAGCCCCAGCGCCGTGCAGTCGAACCACGCCAGGTAAGTGCCCTGAGGGATGTTCATGGTCACACCCGGCAACCGCGTACGAACCGCGTCCACCAGATAATCCCGATTGCTTTGCAGATAGGCCATGAGCTCGGTCAGCCACGGGCCGCCTTCGCGGTAGGCGACGCGGGTGGCTTCCAGGCCCAGCGGGTTGACGCTGTCGACCATGCCGCAGCGGGCGTTGTTGACCCGATGGCGCAGTGTCGCGTCCTGGATGATCATGAACGCCGTCTTCAAACCGGCAATGTTGTAGGCCTTGCTCGCCGACATCAGGGTGATGGTGCGCTTGGCGATTTCTGGGCTGAGCGAGGCGGTCGGAATGTGTATGCGCCCGTCGAAGCACAGCTCGGAATGGATCTCGTCGGAGATGATCCAGGCGTCCTGCTCCAGGCAAATGTCGGCGACCGCTTGCAGTTCCTCACGCGGGAAGACCTTTCCCAGCGGGTTATGCGGGTTGCTCAGCAGCAGCGCGCCGCCCCCTTGCAGCGCCTCGCGCAAGGTATCGAGCGGCGTGGCATACGTACCATCGGCCAACGCGTCGAAGTCCAGCTCGACCTTGTTCAACTGCCAGTGGCCCGGCGCATGGCGCAGCGGCGGGTAGTTTGGCGTTTGCACGACCACGTTCTGCTGCGGCTGAACCAGCGCATGCAGGGCCATGTTGAAACCCGACTCGATACCCGGCAGGAATATCAGCTCTTGAGGTTGCACACGCCAAGCGTACTTGTTCCAAAGGTCGGCGACGATGGCGTCACGCAAGTCATCCTGAGCCACGCTGTAACCGAGCATCGGGTGTTCCAGGCGTTTTTGCAGCGCCTGAATGATCGCTGGCGGCGCGGCAAAGTCCATGTCGGCGACCCACATCGGCAACACATCGGCCGGGTAGCGGCTCCATTTGGTACTGCCGGTGCCATGGCGGTCGAACACCTGATCAAAATCGAAAGTCATGCTCAGTCTCATAAAAGGCAGGGGGTTAATCCGGCGGCCATGATAAGCGCCAACCTTGATCGCTGGCGAATTGCGCAACAGAGCATGACCGGCAAGCCGCCGACGGTCGGTTTTCAGACGGCGCACGGCAACATTGTCTAAAGTTCTAAGTGGCGGTAGATAGGTTACCGTCACCGTGATCGTCCAGAAAAACCCGGCTACGCAAAACGCCAGGCAGTTAAGCAAAACCCTTGTAGGAGCGAGGCTGGCCAATGCACCGGGTTTCCACCTGATCAGGAGTGCACGATGGACCTCAACCGTCGTCAGTTCTTCAAGGTCGCTGGTCTCGGCCTTGCGGGCTCAAGCCTCGGCGCGCTGGGCATGGCCCCGACGCCAGCTTTCGCCGAACAAGTGCGTCATTTCAAGCTCGCCCATACCCATGAAACCCGCAACACCTGCCCGTACTGCTCGGTCGGTTGCGGCTTGATCATGTACAGCCAGGGCGACAACGCGAAGAATGTCGCCCAGAGCATCATCCACATCGAAGGCGATGCCGACCACCCCGTCAATCGCGGCACCCTCTGCCCTAAAGGCGCAGGCCTGCTCGATTTCATTCACAGCCCCAGCCGTCTCCAGTACCCGCAGGTGCGCAAGCCCGGCACCACGGAGTGGACGCGAATCTCCTGGGATGAAGCGCTGGATCGCATCGCCGACCTGATGAAGGCCGACCGCGACGCCAATTTCATCGAGAAGAACGCCCAGGGGCAAACGGTGAACCGCTGGCTGACTACCGGTTTCCTCGCGGCGTCGGCGTCGTCCAACGAAGCGGGTTACATCACCCACAAGGTGATTCGCAGTCTCGGCATGCTGGGGTTTGATAACCAGGCACGTGTCTGACATGGCCCGACGGTGGCAAGTCTTGCCCCGACGTATGGCCGTGGTGCCATGACCAACCACTGGACCGATATCGCCAACGCGAATCTGGTTCTGGTGATGGGTGGCAACGCCGCGGAAGCGCACCCTTGCGGTTTCAAATGGGTGACCGAAGCCAAAGCCCACAACAAGGCGCGGCTGATTGTGGTCGACCCGCGTTTTACCCGTACGGCCTCGGTGGCGGACTATTACGCGCCGATCCGCACCGGCACCGACATTGCCTTCATGGGCGGGCTGATCAATTACCTGCTGACCGAAGACAAGATCCAGCACGAATACGTACGCGCCTATACGGACGTGTCGTTCATCGTCAAGGCCAACTACGGCTTTGAGGACGGGTTGTTCAGCGGTTACGACGCGAGCAAACGCATCTACACCGACAAGTCCGGCTGGGGCTACGAAATCGGCGAGGACGGTTTCGCCAAAGTCGACCCGACCTTGCAAGACCCACGCTGCGTCTATCAATTAATGAAGCAGCATTACAGCCGCTACACCCTGGAGCTGGCCAGTCAGGTCTGCGGCATGCCCGTGGACGCGATGCAGAAAATCTGGGAAGAAATCGCCACCTGCTCGCAACCGGGCAAAACCATGACGATTCTTTACGCGCTGGGCTGGACCCAGCACTCGACCGGCTCGCAGATGATCCGCAGCGCGGCCATGGTGCAACTGCTGCTGGGCAACGTCGGCATGCCGGGCGGGGGCGTCAATGCCCTGCGCGGGCACTCCAACATCCAGGGCCTGACCGATCTGGGCTTGCTGTCCAATCTGCTGCCCGGTTACCTGACCCTGCCGGCCGAGGCCGAACAGGATTACAACGCTTATATCGCCAAGCGCGCACTCAAGCCGCTGCGTCCCGGGCAAATGTCTTACTGGCAGAACTACGGCAAGTTTCACGTCAGCCTGATGAAAGCCTGGTACGGCGCCAATGCCACCGCAGAGAACAACTGGGGCTATGACTGGCTGCCCAAGCTGGACATCCCCGGTTACGACATCCTGAAAATGTTCGACATGATGGGCAAGGGCGAGGTCAATGGCTACATGTGCCAGGGCTTCAACCCGATCGCCGCCTTACCGGACAAGAACCGGGTGATGAAGGCGCTGGCCAAACTCAAATGGCTGGTGGTAATGGACCCACTGGCCACCGAAACCTCGGAGTTCTGGCGCAACGCCGGGCCTTACAACGATGTGCAAACGGCCGAGATCCAGACCGAAGTCATCCGTCTGCCCACCACCTGTTTCGCCGAAGAAAACGGGTCGCTGGTCAACAGCGGTCGCTGGCTGCAATGGCACTGGAAGGGCGCCGATGGCCCGGGGCAGGCGCACACGGATGTGAAGATCATGGCCGAGTTGTTCTTGCGCCTGCGCAAGCGCTATCAGGCCAATGGCGGTGCCTGGGCCGAGCCGATCCTCAAGCTCGACTGGCCCTACAAAGTGCCGGATGACCCGACGCCAGAAGAGCTGGCCCGGGAATTCAACGGCTACGCCGTATCCGATGTCACCGACGCTTCGGGCGCGGTGATCAAGACGGGTCAGCAACTGTCCGGCTTCGGCCAGCTCAAGGACGATGGCAGCACGGCGTCCGGGTGCTGGATTTTCTGCGGCAGCTGGACCGAGCAGGGCAACCTGATGGCCCGGCGTGACAACAGCGATCCTTTCGGCATGAAGCAGAACCTGGGCTGGGCCTGGGCCTGGCCGATGAACCGACGAATTCTCTACAACCGCGCCTCTTGCGACCCTCAAGGCAAACCGTGGGACCCGAACAAGAAGCTGGTGTGGTGGAACGGCAAGGTCTGGACCGGCACAGACGTGCCTGACTACAAGGCCGATGTGCCGCCGGAAGCCGGGATGAACCCGTTCATCATGAACCCCGAAGGCGTGGCGCGTTTCTTCGCCCTCGACAAGATGAACGAAGGGCCGTTCCCGGAACACTATGAGCCGTTCGAGACACCCATCGGCATCAACCCGATGCACCCCAACAACAAGCAGGCGACCAGCAATCCGGCCGGACGGATCTTCGATTCAGTCTGGGACACCCTCGGGCAGGCCAAGGACTTCCCTTATGCGGCGACCAGTTACCGGCTGACCGAACACTTCCATTTCTGGTCCAAGCATTGCCCGATCAACGCTATTACCCAGCCCGAACAGTTTGTCGAAATCGGTGAAGTCCTGGCCAAGGAAAAGGGCATTGCTGCCGGTGACCGGGTGCGGGTCAGTTCCAAGCGCGGGCATATCGAAGCGGTGGCGGTGGTGACCAAGCGGATTCGTCCGCTGCAGGTCAACAATCAAGTGGTGCACCAGATCGGTATCCCGTTGCACTGGGGTTTCACCGGCGCCACCCGTCACGGTTACCTGACCAACACCCTGGTGCCGTTCCTCGGCGATGGCAACACACAGACCCCGGAATCCAAGTCATTCCTGGTCAACGTGGAGAAAGTCTAAATGGCCAGCCAAGACATCATCGCCCGTTCGGCCACCACCACCGTGCCGCCCTCGGTGCGCACGCAAGAGGAAGTGGCCAAGCTGATCGACACCACCAAGTGCATCGGCTGCAAGGCCTGCCAGGTCGCCTGCTCGGAGTGGAACGAGCTGCGCGACGATGTTGGTCACAACCTCGGCACTTACGACAACCCTCAAGACCTCAGCGCAGATACCTGGACCTTGATGCGCTTCACCGAGCATGAAACCGACGCCGGCAACCTCGAATGGCTGATCCGCAAGGACGGCTGCATGCACTGCGCCGAGCCCGGCTGCCTGGCGGCGTGCCCGAGCCCCGGCGCGATCATCAAGCACGCCAACGGCATCGTCGATTTCGATCAGGACCATTGCATCGGCTGCGGGTATTGCATCACCGGGTGCCCGTTCAACATTCCGCGCATCTCGCAAAAGGACCACAAGGCTTACAAATGCACGCTGTGCTCGGACCGGGTGGCGGTGGGGCTGGAGCCGGCCTGCGTGAAAACCTGCCCGACCGGCGCCATCGTTTTCGGCAGCAAGGAAGACATGAAAGAACACGCTGCCGAACGTATCGTCGACCTCAAGAGTCGCGGTTTCGAAAACGCCGGTTTGTATGACCCCGCAGGCGTCGGCGGCACCCACGTCATGTATGTGCTGCACCATGCCGACACGCCCAGGTTGTATGCCGGGTTGCCGGATCACCCGGCGATCAGTCCGCTGGTGGACCTGTGGAAAGGCCTGAGCAAACCCCTGGCGTTGCTGGCCATGGGCGCGGCGGTGCTGGCCGGATTCTTCCATTACGTGCGCGTTGGGCCGCAGTTGGTTGAGGAAGACGAACACCCAGTTACCGTCGACCCTGCGGTGCATGAGTTCGATCCATCGGTGCACACCTTTGATCCGACGAAACCCGGCGGGGAGGACAGGCCATGAACGACAAAACGATACTGCGCTATACCTCCAACCAGCGCACCAATCACTGGCTGGTGGCGCTTCTGTTTCTCATGGCCGCGCTGTCGGGGCTGGCCTTGTTCCATCCGGGGTTGTTCTGGCTCAGCAACCTGTTTGGCGGCGGTTCGTGGACGCGTATTCTGCATCCGTACATGGGCGTGGCGATGTTTGTGCTGTTTCTCGGCCTGGTGTTTAGTTTCTGGCGGGCGAATTACTTCAGCGCCAACGACCGGTTGTGGCTCAGGCGCGTCGGGACTGTCATGCGCAACGATGAGGAGGGCGTGCCGCCGATCGGCAAATACAACCCGGCGCAGAAACTACTGTTCTGGGTGTTGCTGATCTGCATGCTGGTGCTGTTGTTCAGCGGGCTGGTGATCTGGCGTGCCTGGTTCAGCGCGTACTTCGGCATCACCGGTATTCGCTGGGCGATGCTGCTGCATGCGCTGGCGGGGTTCATCCTGGTGCTGAGCATCATCGTTCACGTCTATGCCGGTATCTGGATTCGCGGCTCGGTCCACGCCATGGTGCGTGGCAGGGTCAGCCGCGCCTGGGCGAAAAAACACCATGAACTCTGGTACCGGGAAGTGACCGGTGACGAAACGCCTGAGCGACCGATCACCAAAAAAGGATGACCCCTTGGCCACGATCCTCGAGCCTGGGCAGATAGAAGCGGCGGCGAGTTCACCGCCGTTTCTGTACCTGCCACCGAACAACCTGTTCACCTTGCGCGCGCTGCGTCTGGAACGCCTGGCCGATGGGCATCCCATGGCGGACTACCTGCGTTTGATCGCAGGTCTTTGCCACGCTCAGCAGAACCTGATGGACGATCCGCCCGTGGCCGCCATGCCCGATCCCGAACGTCTTCGGGTGTGCGTAGAACATGGCTTGCCACCGTTCGCCGCCGACAGTCTGGTGCGCGAAAATGTTTGGCTACCGTATCTCGAAGCCTTGCTGCAACGCTATCAGCCACCGCCACAAACGGCGATAGAAAACGCCGTGGCGACTTTGCGCAGCGCCAACCCGGGGCTGCTCAAAGCGTGGGCAATTGCCTTGGTCAGCGGCCAGTATTCAATGCTGCCGGCAGAGCTGGTGCCGTTCCTCGGTGCAGCGCTGCAAGCGGCCTGGAGCCATTGGCTGCTGAGTTCACCCAACCTTGAACTCAAGCGCGGCGACAGTCTTAGTCAATGCCCAGCCTGCGGTTCGCCGGCGATGGCCGGAGTGATTCGTCATCGCGGCAAATACAACGGATTGCGCTATCTGGTGTGCTCGTTGTGCGCCTGCGAATGGCATGCGGTGCGGGTCAAGTGCGTGTATTGCGAACAGAGCAAGGGGCTGCAATACGTCAGTTTCGAGGATGACCGTCATGCCGCCAATCAGGCGCCGTTGCGGGCGGAAGTCTGCCCCGGCTGCAACAGCTACCTGAAGCTGATCTACCTGGAAAACGACGCCGAAGCCGAAGCACTCTCGGCGGACCTGTCCAGCCTGATGCTGGACATGCGCCTGGAGCAGGAAGGCTACCAGCGCCCATCGCCGAATCTGATGCTGGCACCGGGAGGCGACTGAGCTTGTCTCCCTAAGCCGATCCCTATGAGCCCAGCGGCTACACTCAGACGCGACGATCAATCGCTTCCGGGAGCCTCTGATGCCCGCACCCTCCGCCAGCCAAACCTTGCGGCTGCCCTCCATCGACAGCTTGCTGCGCCATCCTGCCTGCCAGGCGCTGGCCGAGCGTTATGGGCGTGACGCGCTGCTGGCCGGCCTGCGGCAACTGCTCGATGACTTGCGCGAGCCGGTGCTCAAGGGGGAACTCGATGCCGTCGAAATCGCCCCCGACGTATTGGCGGGCAGGGCAGGCGAGCGTCTGGCGATCCAGCATCGCAGCCAGGTCCGCCGGGTGTTCAACCTTACCGGCACGGTGCTGCACACCAACCTCGGGCGCGCGTTGTTGCCGGAGTCGGCTATCGAAGCCGTTCAACTCGCCGCCCGCTATCCGCTCAATCTGGAATTTGACCTGCACAGCGGTAAGCGCGGCGATCGGGATGATTTGATCGAAGGGTTGATCCGTGAGCTGACCGGCGCCGAAGCGGTGACCGTGGTCAACAACAATGCCGCCGCCGTGTTGCTGACACTCAACAGCCTGGGCGCGCGCAAGGAAGGCATCATTTCCCGTGGTGAGCTGATCGAAATCGGCGGTGCCTTTCGCATTCCCGACATCATGGCCCGCGCCGGGGTGCGGCTGCACGAAGTGGGCACCACCAACCGCACCCATGCCCGCGATTACGAGGCTGCGATTGGTCCGCGCAGTGGCCTGGTGATGCGCGTACACGCGAGCAATTACTCCATTGAAGGTTTCACCGCCCGGGTGCCGACGGCTGAACTGGCGGAGTTGGCACACCGTCACGGACTGCCGCTGCTGGAAGACCTGGGCAGCGGCAGCCTGCTGGACCTGACTCGCTGGGGTTTGCCCGCCGAACCGACGGTGCGTCAGGCGCTGCTTGATGGCGCGGACATCGTTACTTTCAGCGGCGACAAACTGCTCGGCGGTCCCCAGGCCGGGCTGATAGTCGGCCGCAAAGACCTGATCGCGAAGATCAAGAAGAACCCGCTCAAGCGTGCGCTGCGGGTCGACAAACTGACCCTGGCTGCCCTCGAAGCCGTATTGGCGCTGTACCGCGATCCTGATCGATTGGCCGAACGCCTGCCGAGTCTGCGCCTGCTGACCCGGCCCCAGGCCGACATCTTCGCCGAGGCCGAACGCCTGCAACCGTCACTGGCGCAGGTGTTGGGCAATGGCTGGAGCGTCAGCGCGGTACCGGCGCTGGGCATGATCGGCAGCGGCAGCCAACCGGTGGCTCGCTTACCTAGTGCTGCGTTATGCCTGCGGCCCAACGTAACCAAACGTCTGCGCGGGCGGCGATTGATGGGGCTGGAAACCGCGTTTCGTCGGTTGCCGATTCCCGTGCTCGGGCGCATCGATGACGATGCGCTTTGGCTGGACCTGCGCCAACTGGACGACGAAGCCGCGTGGTTGACGCAACTCGATCAGCTGGCGCAATTCGATCAACTGCAGGAGGAGGGCGCGGACGGGTGATTGTCGGCACGGCGGGGCATATCGATCACGGCAAGACCTCCTTGCTCCAGGCATTGACCGGCCAGGCCGGCGACCGTCGCCGGGAAGAACGCGAACGCGGCATGACCATCGACCTCGGCTACATCTACACGGCGCTGGAACCGGGCGCCGCCCTGACCGGTTTTATCGACGTTCCCGGTCATGAGCGCTTCACCCACAACATGCTGGCCGGGGCTCAGGGCATTGATCTGGTGTTGTTGGTGGTGGCGGCCGATGACGGCGTCATGCCGCAGACCCGCGAACATCTGGCGATTGTCGAGTTGCTGGGCATCCCTCGGGCACTGATTGCAATCACCAAATGCGACCGCGTCGACCCTGCTCGTGTGCAAGCCGTCCGGGAACAGATCGAAGCATTGCTCGCACCCGGACCTTATGCCAACGCGCCGCAAATCGCGCTGTCGAGCGTGACCGGCGAAGGCGTCGAGACACTGCGTCAGGCCTTGCTGGATGCGCAACATGAGGTGCTTCAACGCAGCGCCAGCGGCGGTTTTCGCCTGGCGATTGATCGGGCTTTCAGTGTGGCCGGTGCCGGGATCGTGGTGACCGGCACCGCGTTGTCTGGCCAAGTGGCCGTGGGCGATACGCTGATGTTGAGTCCGCTGGGCAAACCGGTGCGGGTGCGAGGCCTGCACGCGCAGAACCAGGCGGCTGACAGCGCAACGGCCGGGCTGCGAGTCGCGCTGAACCTGAGTGCCGACCGTTTGGCCCTGGAGCAGATTCACCGGGGCCACTGGTTGTTGGCCGAATGGCTGCATGCGCCGACCCAGTGTCTGGATATCGAGATGACCTTGTTGGTCAGCGAGGCGCGAAGCTTCGAGCACTTTCAGCCCGTGCACGTGCATCTGGGTACTCAGGACGTGACCGGGCGAGTGGCGTTGCTGGGGGGCGCCAGCCTGGCACCGGGTGAGCAGATGTTCGCGCAACTGCTGGTGAACGCGCCGGTGCTGGTGGTGAAGGGCGACTGTTTGATCCTGCGCGACCAAAGCGCCCAACGCACCCTCGGCGGCGGCCGGGTGCTTGACCCGTTCGCCCCGACCCGACACCGTCGCAGTCTCGAACGATTGGCGCAGCTACAAGCGCTGGCCACCACGAACAGCCTGGAAGAAGCATTGCCGGCGCTGCTGGCCAACAGCGACACCGGGCTCGATCCGCAACGTCTGGAGCGTCAGTTCAATCGCCCGCGCGAAACTTGGGAGCTGCCCGACGACGTGCGCTTGATCGATACGCGGCAGGGGCCGTTGCTCTTCAGCGCTGCTCGCTGGGAAGCCCTGAAAGCGCCACTGCTGGAACACCTCGCACGCTTTCATCAACTCGAACCGGATCAAATGGGACCGGACAGGGATCGCCTGCGTCGCTTCGCCGGCACCGCGCTGGACCGGCCGACCTTTATCAGCCTGCTCGACGAATTACTGGTCAGCGGTGCGATCGTCGCCAGTGGCCCATGGCTGCATTTGCCCGATCACCAAGTGCGGTTGAGCGAGGATGACGAAACCCTGTGGCAACAATTACAGCCGTTGTTCGAACAGGCGGGTTTCGATCCGCCGTGGGTGCGTGATCTGGCTAAATCGACGGGCCATGAAGAGGCCGCCGTGCGCCTGCTGCTGCGCAAGATGGCGCGGCTGGGGCTTGTGCATCAAGTGGTTCGTGACTTGTTTTATACCGAGACACTGGTGCGCCGATTGGCGGCTATGCTGGTGCAACTGGCCAGCGATGACCCGGTGATTCAGGTCACCGCGTTTCGCGATGCCGTGGGCCTGGGGCGCAAACGCAGCATTCAGATTCTTGAGTACTTCGACCGAATCGGCCTGACCCGGCGCTTTGGCGACCGGCGCCATATCCGGCTCGACAATGCATTGGCCCAACAAACAGAAAACTGAGTTCAAGGAAGGCAATCGCGCCCGGTGGCGCGGCCGGGCTTCAAACCCGGTTGGGGACGGCATCCGTTCCCGGGCAGGTTCGACTCCGGCTGCCTTCCGCCATTTCCATCGTGACGCTGATCATAGGTGCCCGAAGGTCAGCGGGTACTGGATGACGATGTAAACCCTGTCGATGTCATCGCCCGCCTGGGCGCTGTTGGCTCGGTGAGACACATGGGACAGTTGCACCGACAACCCTTTGGCGGCACCTGATTGCACGATGTAGCGCACGTCAATGTCGCGCTCCCAATGTCGCCCGCCATCGCCTTGTTGAGGCACGTACCCGCCGACAGTCTGGTCGAACGGGTTGTAGGCCCCACCCTTGGGCGCACGGGTGCCATCGACGTCGCTGCCCCTGACATAACGGGTCATGAAGCTCAGGCCGGGTATTCCATAAGCGCCGAGGTCGAGGTCGTAGCGTGCCTGCCAGGAGCGTTCGTGGGCGCCGTTGAAGTCGGCGTATTTGATCGAGTTGGCCAGGTAAATGGAGTCGCCGCCGACGAAGTCGAACGGTGTGTCGCCATTGATGCGTTGCCAGGCCAGGGTGAAGGCATGAGCCTCAACGGTGTATTTGCCCGACAGGCTGTAGGCGGTGTTGTCGAGGGCACCGGCCAACGCCTTGCCGCTGTCTTGCGTGCGATACAGGTTGGCGTCGAGGAACCATCCGGACCGTTTCAGGTGCAGATTGCCATAGTACTGGCGCCAGGTGTCGCTCAGTTCGGAGGCATACAGCGCACCGCCGACAGGACTGTGTGTGAACAGGTCGGCGCCCAGAAGCGTGATGCCTCCGGCCTCGGTGTTGGCACCGTAGCCGTAAAAGTTGCCCTTGCCCGAGGGGTTGTCTTGATTCTTGAACGCCGTGAAATGACCGGCCACCAGATTCACGTTGTCGATTTCGCCGCTGTTCAATAGAAAACCCGTGGCGTATTCCGGTTGCAGGCGTTTGTCGGCGGTGTCGAACACCGGGGTTTCCACGGTCATTTCACCGAAAGCCAGGGTGGTTCGGGAAGCCCTGATTTTCAGCGCGCCACCGGCACTGGAATAGTTGCTTTCGCTACGACCGTCACTGTCCAGTGGCAGTAACCCCGTTCCCGAATGCCCTTTGCCGCCGTCGAGCTTCAGCCCCGTAAAGGCGTGGCTGTCGACGCCGAAACCTAGCGTGCCGGGTGTGAATCCGGATTCAAAAGAGCCGATAAAGCCTTGAGCCCACTCTTGTTTGTAGTTCTTGCCCGAAGGCGAGGGTGAACGGTAGTCGCTGTTGAGGAAGAAATTTCGACTGAGCACCTCAAGCTTCGCTCCCTCGAGGAATCCTGGCGCGGTTGCCGGCGCTTCATCCGCCAAGGCCGTTCCGGCGAAAAGCACGCAGAGCCAGAAGGACGCTTTGGCCACGTCCTCCCGACCGGGCATGAGCGGGGGGGCTTGTAAAGAAAACATCATTGATCGCCCCCTGAAACAGCGACTCCAAAGAGTCGCTGTTTTCTCTCAATGGCCTTCAGAGGCGTTGAACATGGTCTTGGCGTAGATCAGGCCCAGGCCATAGGCACCACCGTTGGCGATGGAGGTTTTCACCGTCTCGTCGTAAGTCTCGGTACGTGCCCAGTCACGCTGGAGTTCAAGCAAGTACTGCAACGATGTCATGGGACGGGCGCCGATCTGGATCATGCGTTGCATGGCCATTTCATGGGCCTCGGTGGTGACGTCGCCACAGGCATCGGCAATCACGTACACCTCGAAGCCCTGGTCAATCGCCGAAAGGGCCGGGCCAACGATGCACACGGAAGTCCACAGGCCGGCCAGAACGATTTTCTGCTTGCCGGCTGCGTTGACTTCGACGGCAATACGCTCGTCCTCCCAGGTGTTCATGCTGGTGCGGTCGATCACCTTGTGTTCCGGGAATACCGATTTGATTTCGTCGAAAATCGGGCCGGAAAAACTCTTCTCGGCGACGGTGGTGAGGATGGTCGATACCTTGAAGCCCCTTGCGGCCTTGGCGACAAGGGCGGCGTTGTTGCGCAGGGTGACGGCATCGATGGACTTGGTCGCAAACGACATCTGCGACTGGTGATCGATCATGATCAGGGTGTGGTCGGTCGGGGTCAGCAGGGTTTTGCCGGGAACAGCTTTTGCAATGGCCATGGTGAATGTCCTTACGGATTAAGTGAGAGGTGATTCGCGAGGCCATGGTTGCGTAGATTCGGGCGGGAATATTGAGTCGATGTGCTGTTTTTTTCGCAGGAATAGTGGCGGCAGGCAGGCCATTGAAATACCGCCAACAAACACAACTATGACCTACGCTTATTCCAGACGCATGTTCAACGAACAGGGGTTCTTCCCTGATCGAAAACAACAAAAAACAGCTCTCGGGAGACCACTCATGTTTGCATTGGCCCGTCGATTCAGCAGCAACCTCGCCGTTTTCATTACCGCCGCCGCGCTCGCCTTACCGGTTTTTGCGCTGGACACCGTCAAGTTCATGGCCCCCGGTTCGGTCGGTGGTGGATATGACCAGACTGCACGCGTCCTGGGTAAGGCGATGGTCGAGGCGAAAACGGCAAAGTCCGCTACCTTCGAGAACAAGGGCGGCGCCGGTGGGACCCTGGGCTTGGCGCAATTTGCCAACGGCACCAAGGGCGACGCCAATGCCCTGCTGGTGGTCGGCGCAATCATGGTCGCGTCCATCGAGCAGAACAAACCGCAAATCACCTTGAAGGACGTGACGCCGATCGCCCGGCTGTTCACCGAATACAACGTGATTGCCGTGCGGGACGACTCCCCGTACAAAACCCTGGATGACTTGCTCAAAGACTTCAAAGCCAACCCGTCCAATATCAAATGGGGCGGTGGCTCCAAGGGGTCGATCGACCACATCGGCATCGCCGAACTGGCGAGCAAAATGGACGTCCCCGTCAACAAGGTGAATTACGTGGCCTTTGCCGGTGGCGGCGAAGTCGTCGCCGCGACGCTGGGGGGCCACATCACGGTGATCACCGGCGGCTACGCCGAGCTTGCCAAATACGTGCAGTCCAAGCAGTTCCGGCTACTCGCCATTGGCGCACCCAGCCGCGTTGAAGGCATCGATGCACCGACTCTCAAAGAAAGTGGCTATGACGTGACGATCGGCAACTGGCGTGGCGTTTACGGCGCAGCGGGCCTGACGCCTGACCAGCGCAAAGAACTGACCGAAGCCGTCCTGACCGCCACCAAAAGCACTGTCTGGCAAGAAAACGTAAAAACCAATGCATGGTCACCGAGCATTCTGACCGGGGATGACTTCGGCAAATTCGTCGAAGAAGAACATGGCCGTCTGCGCGCGATGCTGGTCAAGGTCGGACTGCTTTGAGATGGCCGGGCGCTGGAAAGTCATGCCGACCCAACTGGCGATTGGTTTAGGTGTCGTCGCCATCAGCGCGGTATTGGCGTTCGGTGCCTCGCGATTTCCTGCCGAGATGGGCTTCGTCATCATGGCGGCGTACGTCTATCCCTACGCCGTCGCGGCGTTTCTGGGCATCGTCGGTCTGTTGATGTGCTATCAGGCGCTCACCGGTGGTTTTCGCAACCTTGCCGACGACCACCAGACCACCCAGGCTCAGCCCGGCGGCAAGCTCGGCGCAACCTGGGTCACGGCGGGGCTGGTGGGGGTTGCCTTACTCATTACCTACATCGGTTTCGTATTGGCCGCCTCATTACTGTTTGCCTGTTCTGCACGGGGTTTTGGCAGTCGTAGCCCGGTGCGGGACCTGGCCATCGGCATCGCCCTGACACTGCCGATCTACTGGCTTTTCACCGCCGGGCTAGGGGTTTCCCTTCCGCCCCTGGTCAACGCCTGGATCTGATCCGGGCCGAAGGAGGTCGACAAGGTGGATATTCTCTCGAGTCTGGCAACCGGCTTCGGTGCCGCGTTGGCGCCGATCAATCTGATGTGGGGTTTTATCGGCTGCCTGCTGGGCACCGCGATCGGTGTTTTGCCGGGGATCGGGCCGGCGCTGACTGTGGCGTTGCTGCTGCCGATTACCGCCAAGGTCGATCCTACCGGGGCGCTGATCATGTTCGCCGGTATCTATTACGGCGCTCAGTTTGGCGGCTCGACCACCTCGATTCTGCTCAACACCCCGGGGGAATCGTCCTCCATGGTCACGGCCCTGGAAGGCAATCTCATGGCCCGCAACGGGCGGGCAGGCCCGGCGTTGGCGACGGCGGCGATAGGTTCATTCGTGGCCGGCACCATCGCGACGATCTTGCTGACCCTGTTCGCCCCCCTCGTGGCCACGCTGGCGCTGAAGTTCGGGCCGGCGGAGTATTTCGCGATTCTGGTGCTGGCCTTCACCACGGTGTCGGCGGTGCTCGGTGCGTCGATGCTGCGCGGCTTTGCCTCATTGGGGATCGGGCTGACCATCGGCTTGATCGGCCTGGACTCGACCTCGGGCATTGCCCGCTACACCATGGAGGTGCCCGAACTGGTCGATGGCATTGAGGTCGTGCTGGTGGCGGTCGGTTTGTTTGCCGTCGGTGAGGCCTTGTACAGCGTGCTCTACCAAAAGGAAGAAACGGGCAGCCGACATCGCCTGACCTCGTTGTGGATGACCCGTGCCGACTGGAAACGCTCGGTTCCCGCGTGGCTACGGGGCACCTTGATCGGTTTTCCCTTTGGCTCGATTCCGGCTGGTGGCGCGGAAATTCCGACGTTCCTGTCTTATTCGACCGAACGCAAGCTCAGCAAGTACCCGAAAGAGTTCGCGGCCAGCAAAGGAGAGGGCGCCATCGAAGGTGTCGCCGGCCCCGAGGCGGCCAACAACGCCAGCGCCACCGGTTCTCTGGTGCCGCTGCTGACCCTGGGCATACCGACCTCTGCCACGGCGGCGATCCTGTTGGCCGCATTCCAGAACTACAACCTGCAACCGGGGCCGTTGCTGTTCCAGACCTCGGGCGAGCTGGTCTGGACGCTGGTGGCTTCGCTGTACATCGGCAACGCCATCCTGTTGGTGCTGAACCTGCCGTTGGTGGGTCTGTGGGTCAAACTCTTGCAGATTCCACGACCGTACCTGAACGCCGGCATTCTGGTGTTCGCCACCATCGGCGTGTACGGCATGCGCCACTCAACGTTCGACTTGTTTCTGATGCTGGGCATCGGTTGGGCCGGGGTATTGATGCGGCGTTTCGATTTCCCCGTCGCCCCGGTGATCGTCGGCATGCTGCTGGGGCCGATGGCGGAAAAACAACTACGCAACGCCTTGTCCATCAGCCAGGGCGACTGGATGATATTTGTGACACAACCCATCGCGGCGTCGGTCCTGGTGCTGACGCTGTTGGTGTTGCTGGTTCCGTATCTGCTGCATAAACGCGGCATTAAATTGCATGAGGACGATTGAGCGCCGATCGTTCCCACGCGATCGTAGGAACGATCAACTTTATGGCGCACAACTTTCCAAGACGTTTCCTACAACGTACCCTGTTGCCGCGTTTCGGTATCGACCCCTATAGTTCGGACTCGCGGAAAACACCGCGAACGACCTTGGCCGGTCGATCACCCAAAACGCATCAGCGTCATTGTTCAGACCGTTTTATGTCTGGATATCGTGTTATGGCAGCTGTGCGCGGGACACCCTCGGGTGTGCCGGATCTAATGGGTGCCGGTCGGCCAACCCGCACACAGCCGCCACCTTTTTCGCTTGGCCGCGAACGGTGGTTGCTCTACATCGACACCTACGACGCTGAAACCCCAGTGCTCTTCATCAACACCCACAAAGAACTCAGCGACATGGCCGCTTGCGCCATGCACCGCTTCACCGTGGTTCGAGATCTGACCGACACCTTGTCCAGCCTTAACCTCAACGGCATTTCCGACTGCGACTTGACCCGTGTTACCCGGGTGGTGCATCTGCTGATGCGCGAAGGTTGCGCAATACTGGATGTGATTCAGGCTCGGGCGTTGCAGCGGGAGGAGGGGTTCAAGACTGCTGTTTAGCGGTGTAGCGACGGACGCCTTCGCGAGCAAGCCCGCTCCCACACTGGATTTTCTGTGAACACATTATTTGTGCACGCCAGCGAGCAAATGTGGGAGCGGGCTTGCTCGCGAAGGCGGTGGCCCACCAGCATTAATGTCGACTGACACTCCCTCTTCGCGAGCAAGCCCGCTCCCACATTGATTGTGCATAACTGACTGGCATTAACCTTTCATCCCTGGGGTTTACGCGAGGCGAACACCTCTTTCAGAACAGGCACAGCAGACATCGCTTTCGGCCACCCGACGTAAAACGCCAGGTGCGTGATGACCTTGGCGGCTTGGGTTTGGGTCAGGCCGTTGTCCATCGCTCGGTTCAAGTGAAAGGGCAGTTGCGCCACCTGGCCTTGGGCTGTAAGGGCTGCAACGGTGATCAGGCTTCTGTCCCTTGGCGTCAGGTCAGTCTTGCGCCACAGATCGCCAAACAGAACGTCATTGGTGTACGCGGCCAGTTGTGGCGCCACGTCCCCGATTGACGCCTCGACGGCGGCTTTGCGTTTGGTTTCGCTGGCAGGGTCCAGCGTCAGCGGTTCAGAGGAGGGCGGCAGGATCTGCTCAGCCGTCAGGCCTCGATCTGTAAACACTTTATTCGCCACGCCGGCGGCTGACATTGCGTTGGGCCAGCCGGAGTAGAACGCGAGATGGGTGATGAGGGCGCTGATCTCGCTGGGCTTGAGGCCGTTGTCGAGCCCCAGGTTGAAGTGCCCTGTGAGTTGCGCGGATTGCCCGTTGGCCAGGAGCGCGGCAATCGTGATGAGGCTGCGATCCCGGGGCGCCAATTCCTGGCGTTTCCACACCTCGCCGAACAGCAGCTCAGTCGTATAAGTGTAGAGCTGGGGTGTCGCTTCCTGAACATCCGGTGAAGGTTTGGGCGCAGGTTTGGCACTCCCCTGATTGCCTTCGCCCCACGCGGAAAAGAACAGCGTGGCGAGTGTGGCAGCGAACAGCTTCATGACATCGACCTCCAGGTTGTCTGGCGCCTGATGGCAGCCACTCATCTTTCACATACTAAAGAAAGTGGATAGATCGATTAAGGCCAATAAGCTGCATGGAGTCATGAGGTGGGCTCATCAATTGAGCCCACGTTTGAAACCGATCGCAGCCCAGCGCCTATTCACTGCCTTGTCACGCAGAAATCAGAAGCGGAACGCTTGTCGTCCTACCAGTAGCCATTTGCCTTTCTGTTTCTGCCAGATCTGGAAGTTCTCGATTTCCGTCGGAACGATCTCTTCACCCTTGATGGCTTGTGCCGAAAAATGATGCCGGACCAACGCCACATCACCCGACAGAGTAATGGTCTGCCCCTGCATTTCCAGCGTCTTGAAAGCGCTGTTGCCGGTTTCGATGTCGGCGATGAACGCTTTCTTGTCCTGGATTTTCCCGCTGGAATGGCCGTAGGTGAGGTTTTCAGCGGTGAGCGCGTTCAGTTGGGGAATGTTCTTGTGCAGCATGGCTTGCGTCAGATGGTCCACCGCTACGGCAACTTCCTTCTCACCCGATGAGGGGGCTGCTATTACATAGCCGCTGAAGAGGCACAAGAAGCCGATAAGCAATTTCGTTTTTTTCATGAATATTTTTCCTTGTTGTTATGGAGATGACAGACGAGAGACAGCCGTCTCATCTGTCATCGTACAACTTAGCAGATTTTTGTTACTGGATGCATCCAGTCAGTCAATGAAACGCAATCCTGTGGGAGCGGGCTTGCTCGCGAAGACGACGGCACATTCAACATTGATGTCGCCTGACACATCGCTTTCGCGAGCAAGCCCGCTCCCACAGGTTCCGCTCCCGCGAGTACCTCTGGTGCCGCTTTTCATCACTTCATCATCTGCTTGGAACTCCCCGCCAGACACCCTCGTCATCTGCAATGAAGCACTACCGCGGACAGCCCGCGGCCACTTCCTGACGTGTTCATTACGAAGGCGATGGATGACATGACTATTCCAGATAGCAGAACCGGACAACCGGATGCCCCTCGGGATCCCGCAGGCTCCGAACAAAACTTTCAGCATTTAAAGGAGGAGGTTACCGAAGCGATAGGCGGTGCACGGCATCAGGCCGATGAGCAGTTCGGCCAGTACCGCGATACCGCAGCGGATCAGATTGAAGCACTGGCCAGAGGCGCCCAGTCAGTCGTTTCCGAGATCAGGACGAACGATACGTTTGGGATGTCCGATTACCTGGCAGACATGGCCGACAGCATGAGCAGCCTGGCGGGAAAACTGCGCAGCAAAAGCGCCGAAGAACTTCTGCACGATGGCGCTGACCTGGCACGGGACAATCCGGGGCTGTTCATTGTCGGCAGCATCGCGGTGGGGTTCGGTCTGTCGCGGTTCCTGAAAGCAGGCACGGCGACTATGCCGACAACCACCGACCGTGAGTTCGCTGCCCAGAGCAGCGCAGCCACGTTCACTGGCGATGGCTCGCAAGGACTTTATGAAACGTCGATGCCGCCCGGAGGCGAGCTGTCGCCCGGGTTGGCCTCTAGCATCACGCCGTCCTCGCCGAGCGCGCCCGACCATCGTGGCGATACTTCCTCAATGCCGGGGTCCAGCCCCTTCTCAGGAGAACGGTGATGAACAGAGAAGATCCAGAACTACAACGCACACCTCCCGTCACACCGTCGGTCACGACGGCTGATCATGACGCTTCCGTGGTCGGTTTATTGCGGCAGTTAACTCGGGAAGTACCGGCGTTATTCACCAAGGAGCTGGCGTTGGCCAAGGTGGAATTGCAGGCCAGCCTGACGACATTGAAAGCAGGGATTGCCGGGGTCGCCGGCGGCGCCATTGTGCTGCTCGCCGGGTTCATCATTCTGCTGATGGCGGTCGTCTATGCCTTGAGCCTGGTGATGGCGCCCTGGCTGGCCGCGCTGATTGTCGGCGTCGTGGTGATGGTCATCGGGTTCGTGATGCTGCAGGCAGGCAAAAAACAATTCGAGCCTTCCCACTTCAAGCCTGATCGCACCCTGGACGCGCTGAACAAAGACCAGGAAGCCCTGCGGAGGAAAGTGTCATGAACCGAGAATTCGAAACCGAAGCGGCCAAGAGCCCGGAAACCATCGAGCGTGAAATCGATGCGCAACGGGAGAACATCGGGCATATCGTCGACGCGCTGGAAAGCAAGTTCACCCCTGGCCAGATGTTCGATCAGGCGCTGCTGATGATGCAAAGCAACGGCTCGACCTTCCTGACCAATCTGGGCACCAGTGTGCGCAACAACCCCGTGCCCGCGGTGCTGACTTCGGTCGGGCTGATGTGGTTGATGATGAGCCAGAATCGTCCGCCAACGCCCAGGGAATATCGCGTCGAGCCGCAGCCGGATGTCGACTGGGCCGATGACGTGGGTGAAGGGCTCTCCGAGGGTTTGGACAGCGCCCGACAGCGTCTGCACAACACCACCGATTCGCTGAAGGACAGCTATCAGGCGGTCAAAGGTAAGGCAGCGCACCTGAGCGATAGCCTGCATGCGAAGACCGATCAGCTCAGTCATACCGTCCATGACACCAGTGATCGCCTGGCGCGCAGGACTCATGAAATGAGCGACCAGTTCAGTCATCTGCTCAAGGAGCAACCACTGCTGATGGCTGCGATGGGTATTGCGGTGGGCGCGTTGCTGGGCGCGGCGTTACCGACCACCGAAACAGAGCGCCGTTATCTGGGCAGGACCAGCGCAAGCCTCACCGGCAAGGTCAAACAGCAAGCACGGGAGGGCTATGAGGCGGTGCGCGAAAAGGTGATGGAAACCACAGAGCCCCACGAGGCAATCGCTGGAGAAACGGGCGAGATGCGCAAGACCGCGTCCGAAACCTCAGCCGACCTGTCGCGTGGGCTGGGAACTTCTTGACAGGTATCAGGGCAAGGCGGGAGGTCTGATGCACAGACGTCCCGTCGAGCCCGGTTTGTCGACGCCAATCAGACACCATGACGAGGTACACCATCATGATTGATGAATCCACAGGCATGACCCCCGGCGTGCGCTACGAAATCGAGAACCGGGAAAGGGTAGAACCGTTCGCCGGTTTTTTTCTGGACGGCAAGTATTACCTCACGCCCGAACTGCAAACGGCCATCGGCTGGCTGGAGGGCAACCGCTTTATCTACGATGAACTTGATCCCGAGGGCGAACCGGTTTTCCAGGATCGTGTAGCCGGCACTATCAAGGATTTAAAACTCACGCTGAGTGACGGAATGACCCTGGACATTCAGCCCATTGCTGGCACCTGACGCATCGGTAACGAAAAGCTCAGGTCCGTCTCGAACATGCGTCAGCCGCCACTGATTTTCCAGTGTTTGACGTTATCGGCAAACACCATCTGATGCATTTCGTGGGCGATTCCGTAAACCAAAGATTCATGCGCCGCAATCACTTTCTCTTCCGCTGAAAGGCAATGAAAAATATCCAGTTTGGTATCCGCGTTGGCCGTTTCCAGGGCAAAGATTTGCACATAACGCGCGAGGTCGTTATCCAGGCTCAAGAGGTATTCGCGCAGGCGTTGATGGTCGACCGAGCTTTGGGGGAAGTACCAATTCATGGGGTGAATCAGAAACCGCGAATGGGGCGCGGTGATACGTCGGCCGGCGGCCAGGTACATGATGATGCCCATCGACTCGATGTTGCCGGCATTAATCGCGCACAGCGGCACTGGCAGGGATTTGAGGAAGGTGTAGAGGGCGAAGCCAAAATTGGTGCTGCCGCCGCTGGTGGAAAGATTCAGCAGTAAAGATGAGGCGCCCTGGTCGATGGCGTCGAGGCAGCAGTCCCTGAAGCGTTCCATCGTGCCCTGATCAATCTGGCAATGAAAGTGGACGATGTGCTCTGTCATCGACGTACCTCCATACAGGATAAATTAGAGAGCTAATGATTAAGCGTAACTGCTTGAATGATGCCAGACCTCAACGCTCTTTTCTTTCATCAATTTGTATAAGCGCAGCCTGTTTTTATACTCGTTTGATGCACACCCATTAGTCGCCGCAGCAGGAGTTTTCTGGAACTAATAACCCCAATCCGTTGGTCGCAAGAATGCCGCATCAGTTCAAACTTTCAATCCCGGAAAACCTCGGAATAAGACGAGCCGACAAAGGTTCGCGCGAAACAATGAGGAGAACGAAAATGGCTAACACCGGTGACAAAAAACCTGGCAATTTTGCCAACGACCCTGATAAAGCCTCCGAAGCTGGCAAAAAAGGCGGGCAGTCAGGCGGCGGGATGATGAACGATCCGCAACGCCCCTCCGACGCCGGCAAAAAAGGTGGACAGGCCTCAGGGGGCCGTCAATCCAGCGATACCAATCGCTCCGGCAGCGAACAGGGAGGAGGCCGCTCGGGCAACTTTGCCGACGACAAGGATAGAGATGCAGGCAGAAAAGGAGGAGGGCAAAATCCCGGCGGCGGGCGTAAACCCTGATGCCGTGTGAAATACATCAAGCCCCGCTTATGGCGGGGCTTGGTTTTATCCAGGTCAGACTCCTGACACCTCACGAATCATGATAGGCGCATGCTGTGCCATCAGCTCAGCGACCCAATCAATGAATACGCGCAACTTGAAGCTGATATGCCGGTTCGGCGGAAAGGCCACGTAGATCGGCATCGGATCGAGGCGCCAATCTTCGAACAAACGGACCAACTCGCCGCGCGCTTCGTGGGGCTTGGACATGTAGTCTGGCAGCCAAAGAATTCCGAGGCCGGCCAGCCCGGCCGCGATGTAGGCATTGCCATCGTCGACCGCCAACACATAGCGACCCTTGATATGGACACTCTCGCTGTTGCTGCGCATGGCATAAGGCACGGCTTTGCCGGTGCGTGCCCACAGGAAACCGACGACACGATGATGCGAATCTTCCAGCTCTTGCGGATGCGACGGCGTACCGACGCGCTCCAGGTAGCTCGGCGCCGCATAAACGCCCAACTGGAGTTCGCCTACCCGCCGGGCCATCAGAGACTGATCGGTTAGTTCGCCACCGCGCACGACGCAATCTACATTCTCACCGATCATGTCCACGATGCGATCGCTGACGCCCATGTCGATCTGGATGTCAGGGTATCGAGCATGAAACGCAGGCAACGCCGGGACCAGAATCATGCTGGCCAACGGGCTGGGCACATCCACTCGCAGCCGGCCCCGGGGCAGGGCCGAGGCGCTGGACAGGCTGGTCTCGGCATCGTCCATGTCGGCTAGCAGCCGTACCACGCGCTCATAATAGACGGCGCCATCGGCGGTTACGTTGACCTTGCGCGTCGTGCGGTTGAGCAATTTCACGCGTAACCGGGCCTCCAACTGCTGCACCAGTTGCGTCACGCTCGTCTTGCTCATATGCAGTGTTTCGGCCGCCTTGGTGAAGCTGCCCGTCTCCACCACCCGAGCAAATGCCAGCATCGCATCGAAACGGTCCATTTCTGCCCCGGATATCTATTGGATTGTTTGGGTTTTACAAACAGTGATGGCTACAGTTGCTCGTTTATCGGGCAGGCACAAGTCCTTAAAGTCTCTTCATCATTAATTGCGGGTCGTCTTTGACCCGTTGCTGGAGGCACTTTATGAGCAAGCGTGATGTTGTTTTTCCGCCCGGACGCCAAGCGCTTTATGAGCGCAATCGCTATTCACCGGCTATCCGGTCCAATGGCTTTTTATTCGTTTCGGGGCAAGTCGGCAGCACCGAAGACGGCTCACCCGAGCCCGACCTGGAGACTCAGGTTCGGCTCGCGTTCAACAATCTGAACGCGATCCTGGGATCTGCCGGTTGCACCTTCGACGACGTGATTGACATAACGGTCTTCATCGTCGATCCGCAAGAGAAATTCGAAACGATCTGGAAGGTAGTGCCGGAGTTCTGGGGTAACGCACCGCACCCGACACTAACTGCTGTCGGCGTCACGTGGCTGTATGGCTTTGAGTTCGAGATCAAGGTGATTGCCAAGCTTCCTGAAAATCAGCGATAGCGCGGGGCAACTATCGGTTCCGGTAATAGTGACCATCAAGAAACGCCAGTTCTGCTTTGTCGGGCAAAGTCGGAAAATCGCCTCCATCGAAGACGCTGCTCAAGGAACTGGCGCAAATGAAGACATTGACCCGACTGGCTGTTGTCGCCCTGCTGCTGACCGGTTGCGCCTCCGCACCGAACGACCCGACGCTGACCTTTCAGACGAAAAAAACGCCTGCCGAGTACGCCGACTGCGTGGTGCCGAAGTTGCAGGGCAGCGCACTGAACCCGACGGTCTCGCAAAACCAGCGCAGCTACCGGATCGTGGTGCCGAGCAAAGTCGCGGCAGACAATGTTCTGGAAGCCTTCAAAGCCCCGAATGGCGGCAAGGTGTTTTTGTATGAGCGCCACTTGCTGGCGTCGAACTTCATGCCGTCGAGTTTCGAACGTGCCGCGCAGGAATGCCTGTAACCGCTTTTAAAAATGCTCCTTTGGTTGGCCGCAACCAACCATTTCTTTGTCCCGTGACTCATTCGGCCACGGGACTTTTTTTTGCCTATTTACCCGGACGGGGCGGCTCTCATTGCATCACATAACGCCCCGGCGCCGACTCAAGTGCCGGGTATTTAGCATTCCCCGTGCTCAGCACTGAAGGCTGGCGTTCCCCGGCGTGTTCGGCCAGCCAGACGAACCAGTCATTCCACCAGCTGCCCGGATGCTGCTGGGCATTCTTGAACCAGGTTTCAGGGTTTTTGGTGACGCGATTATTGGTCCAGTAATGGCGTTTTTCCTTGGCCGGTGGGTTGATCACCCCCGCGATATGCCCTGAGGCGCCGAGTACGAAACGCTTGGTTCCAGACAGTAGCTCGGTGCTGGCGTAGGCACTTTTCCATGGCACGATGTGGTCGTCATGGGTGGCGAGGATGTACGCCGGGGCATCGATGGCGCGCAGGTCCAGCTTGACCCCGCAGCAATCCAGCTCGCCGGATTTCAGATCGTTCTGCAGGTAGGTATGGCGCAAGTACCAGCAGTACATCGGCCCGGGCAGGTTGGTGCTGTCGTTGTTCCAGAACAACAGGTCAAGGGGTATCGATTTCTGCCCCTTGAGGTATTTGTCGACGTTGTAGTTCCACCACAAGTCGTTGGGGCGCAGCAACGAGAATGTATTGCCCATGTCCTCGCCCTTGAACAGGCCGATGGGACCATTTAGGCCGCCGATGGTGCGCTCGCGATAAGCCACCAATTGCTCGTCGACGAAGATGTCGATGGGGCCGGTATCAAGGTAATCGAGGAAGGTGGTCAGCAGGCTCACGCTGGCGATCTCTTTGTCGCCACGAGCCGCCAATACAGCCAGCGCCGAACTCAACAACGTCCCACCGATGCAGAAACCCACGCAATTGGGCCGTTGCTCGCCGGTGATTTCACGGGTCAGCTGCAGGCCTTTGATAATTCCGGTTTCGATCAGGTCATCCCAGGTGGTGCCGGCGTGTTCCTGATCGAAGTTGCGCCACGACATCAGAAACACCGGGTGGCCTTGCTGCAACAGGTGGCGAACCATCGAATTGTCGGGGCGCAGGTCAAGGATGTAGTACTTGTTGATCGATGGCGGAACGATAAACACCGGGCGCCGGTACTGGGTTTCGCTTTGCGGATAATACTGGATGAGCTGGAAAAGTTCGTTCTCGAAGACCACTTCGCCGGGAGTATTCGCCAGGTCGACACCGACTGTGAACGCGTTGGCGTCGCACTGGCGCATCTTGCCTTCCTGCAGATCGCTGGCCAGGTGCATCAGGCCTGTGAGCAGGCTGCTTCCTTGGGTGTCCACGACCCGTTGCAGCGCATCGGGGTTACTGGCCAGAAAATTGCTCGGCGCGCCGGCGGCGATGGCTTGTTCCGCCAGATAGAGCAAGCGTTGACGCGGCTTTTTACCGTCGATCGGCAGCTGATTGACCAGTTTCAGCAGAAAGTCGGCATTGAGCAGGTAAAACGCCGCCAGAGAACCGAACAGCGGCTGGCTCCAGTTACCGCTGGCGAAACGTCGGTCTTCGAAACTGAAGGGCTGACCGGTCAACAGACGCTGGCCGAGTTCACTCCATTGTTGCTGATAGTCCGATTGAAGGCTGTCCAGGGTTTCGCGTGGCAGTTCAAACCAGGCGTTGTAGTCCTGCCCGGTAAACCAGGGATTGCTGCTGACCCAGAGCCTTAATTGTTGAACTGCAAAGGACGCAATGAATGGAACCTGGCCCGACCAGAATGTGTTTAAGGTATGCGTGTTGTCCATGGAACTCCTTGCCCACATGAATAATCCGGAAGGAAAAAAAACGCGGCGCCTAACGTCGGCGCCGCGTCTGGCAACTCTGCCTGTGTTTCTAGCGCTCGATGACCAGGCTGACGCCCTGGCCGCCACCGATGCACAAGGTGGCCAGACCTTTTTTGCCATCGCGCCGGATCAGTTCATGAAGCAGCGACACCAGAATCCGCGCGCCTGATGCGCCGATCGGATGACCGAGGGCAATGGCGCCACCGTTGACATTGACCTTGTTCATGTCCCAGCCCAATTCCTTGCCGACGGCCAGTGACTGCGCGGCGAACGCTTCGTTGGCTTCGATCAGGTCGAGGTCGTCCAGGCTCCAGCCGGCTTTCGTCAACACCAGACGGGTAGCGGGTACCGGGCCGATGCCCATGATCGACGGGTCCACTCCGGCACTGGCATAGGCCTTGATGCGCGCAAGTACCGGCAAACCCAGCGCCAGGGCTTTGGCAGAGCTGGCCAGCATCAACACGGCGGCGCCGTCATTGAGGGTCGACGAGTTGCCCGCGGTCACGCTGCCGTTTTTCTGGAACGCGGGTTTGAGGTTGCCCAGTGCCTGAAGCGTGCTGTCCGGACGTGGCTGTTCATCGGTGTCGAAGACCAGCGGCTCGCCCTTGCGCTGGGGGATCAGGATCGGGGTGATTTCACCCTTGAAGTAACCCGCCTCGATGGCCGAGGCGGCTTTCTGTTGCGAGGTCGCGGCGAAAGCGTCCTGATCTTCGCGACTGATGCTGTATTGATTCGCCAGATTCTCGGCAGTGATGCCCATGTGGTAGTCGTTGAAGGCATCCCACAAACCATCCTGAATCACGCTGTCTTGCAGTTGCGCATGACCCAGGCGCAGACCGGTGCGCGCCTTGGGCAGAACATAGGGCGCCAGGCTCATGTTTTCCTGACCGCCGGCAATCACCAGTTCGGCGTCGCCGCAACGGATCGCCTGAACCGCAAGCTGAACCGCCTTGAGGCCCGAACCGCAGACTTTGTTCAGGGTCAGGGCAGGGGTGGTATGGGGCAGGCCGGCCTTGATCGCGGTCTGGCGTGCCGGGTTTTGCCCGGAGCCTGCAGTCAGCACCTGGCCGAGGATGACTTCATCAATCTGCGCAGCGTCGATCCCGGTCTGTTCGAGCAGGCGACGAATCACCGCCGCGCCCAACTCGGTAGCTGGAATGGCGGACAGTGAACCTTGAAAACTGCCAATGGCGGTGCGAGTAGCGGCAACGATTACGACTTCGTTCATGCATGACCTCATCAAAATTTTGTCGAGCGGGAGCAGGGCATCAATGCCCTGACAGGCTTACTGCATGTTCATGCCGCCGTTGACCGAGAAGTCGGCACCGGTGCTGTAGGCCGATTCATCGGACGCCAGCCAGGCGACGATCGAGGCGATTTCTTCGGGTTGGCCAAGGCGCCCGACCGGTGTGGCGGCGATCATGGTCTCGAGAATGTCCGGGCGGATGGCAGCGGTCATGCTGGTCTGGATGTAGCCGGGCGATACGGTATTGACGGTCACGCCCTTGCCCGAGACTTCCCGGGCCAGTGCCATGGTGAAGCCATGGATACCGGCTTTGGCCGCGCTGTAATTGGTCTGGCCGAACTGGCCGCGCTGACCGTTGATCGACGAAATGTTGATGACCCGCCCCCAGCCCTTGGCCAACATGCCTTCAATCACCTGTTTGGTGGTGTTGAACAGGCCGCTGAGGTTGGTCCCGATCACCGCGTTCCAGTCTTCTGGAGTGAGTTTGCGAAAGGAAGCGTCCCGAGTGATGCCGGCGTTATTGACCAGCACATCGATCGGGCCGAATTGTTCTCGTGCCATTTCGAAAGCCTTACGAGTCGACTCCCAATCGGTGATGTCGCCGAAGATGCACTCGAACTGATAGCCCTCCGCCAGCTGGGTGGCTATCCATTCGTTCTTGCGGGCGGAATCCGAGCTGCAGCCGACGATGACCTTGAATCCTTCCTTGTACAGGCGTTGGCTTATCGCAGTACCAATCCCACCCATACCACCCGTGACCAACGCAATACGACCAAGCGACTTCATACAATCCATTCCTTTCTTTGTTTTGCGTTGCAAGATAGGGGGATTGTTCGGTATTGGCCGGGTGTGCGGAAGTGTTGAGAGGTGACGCTCTGGTGTCCAACGGTGCCATGCCCAGGTTAATGACGGGTGGCGAAAAACGCTGGTTACCTATACTGGGATCAATATTCGCCACTGAAGAACCCGTTAGTCTTTGATTCATCGCAGATCAGTTATGGCTCCGGACAGGATGTTCGGTTCCACACGTCATTGAGGACGCCATGTATAGAATGAGTTCTGGCTACGCCAGCGTGCTGGTAAATACGCTCTCGGCTCAAGGGCTGGATGTTGCCAGTCTGTGTCGGGAGGCTGGACTAGACATGAAGCTTGCGAACAAACCAGGAGCGTTTTGCGAGCGAAGGGCGATTTATCGATTATGGGATCTGGCTTCTCAGGCCTCGGGTGATCCAGACATCGGTCTGAAAGCTTACGGAAATTTCAATCCCGGCACTTTTCAGATCGTCGGCTACACCATGATGTCCAGTCTCAATCTGAAAAAAGCGCTGGAACGGCTGGTTCGCTTCAGTCCGTTGATAGGCACCGGATTCAGCCTTTTCCTTCTACCGGAACAGCAAAACTACCGACTGTCCGGACTCGATCATCAACAAAGCGGCTCGATTAAACCACGCCAATACAGTGATGCCGGCTTGGCGTCGTTGCTGGGAATCTGCCGTTGGCTGGCGGGCAGCAAATCAATGCAGCCCTTGAGTGTGGATTTCACTTATCCCGAACCTGAAGACACCTCCGAACACCGTCGCCTGTTTGGTTGCGACCTGCATTTCAACGCGGCCTACGACAGCATTGTGTTCGACGGGGAGGAGTTGCAGCGCCCCTTGAGCATGGCCAATGAAGCGTTGGCGGTGCTGCATGACAGCTTTGCCGAGGCGCAATTGGACCTGCTTTTTGGTTTTTCCGTTGTCGGCAGGATTCGGGCGCTGGTGACCGAGCGCTTGAGTCAGGGGCAGGGGCAATGCGACATGGAGTCGATCGCTGCATCTTTGAACATCAGCAAGCGAACCCTGCAACGCGCCCTGGAAAAAGACGGGACCCAATTCAAGGACGTGCTGAATGCCGTACGCAGGCAATTGGCCGATTTCTATCTGCGCCATTCTCACTTCAACATGAAGCACGTGGCCTATCTCCTTGGTTTTCATGATCACAGCAGCTTCAACAAAGCCTGCAGCCGCTGGTTTGACATGACCCCCGGTCAATATCGGGCCGATGAATCGTTCGGGATCAAGGGGGCCACGCCGTTCTGATACAGCCTCCCGTCAGCGCCCAGCGTTATTTCATCGGAGGTTTTTTTACGGCTTTCTTGCTCTTGGCAGGTTTGCGCACCGGACTCACCACCTTGGCGATGAGGTCTGGGGTCACTGCGGGGATTTTCTGTTTGGTCGGCTCTGTAGTGATCGCCGGGACTTTCACTTCAATCGCATCGGCTGCACCGGGTGGTTGGGTCAGGCTGAAACCTGGCAGCGGAACGTCGAGTAGTGTATGCAGCTCACACCAGCATGGGTTGTTTGCGCCGCTGCTCAGCAGTTCGGGCAGTAAATTGGCAACGGCCGCCAGCACTTGTTGACGCTCTTCGACTTCAACCAGCATCAAGGGCAGGCTGTGCAGGCTTTCTTGCGGGTGGGTGGCGACCAGCAATTTTTGCAGGCGCAGGGTTTCGCGCAAATCAAGCGGCTCGGCACTGTAGTCCTGGAGCAGTACCTGCAGTTGCAGGATCAATTTCTCGATGCTTTCCTTGCCCGGTTCGTCGCTGTCGCGGCCCAGCAGGAACAGAATCCGTATCAAGGCTTCCATCAGGCCGCCAAGGGGCAGGGCATCCTGCAGGCGCTCGATCAGAACCTGGTCGTGCTGCTTGGCGTGTTCCTGCAGATTTCGCCCGGGTGCATTGCCGGCGAAGCTATTGAGTACGCCATACACGCCGTAGAAACACATTTCGTGAGCCGCATCACGCAGGTCCCGATAGCCGTTCAAGGCGTCCTGCACCTGATTGGAAAACAGTTCCTGCCAGACCAGTAACGGGTTGTTCTGGCTGGCGGGGTGACGATCCTTGCTCACTTGGGCGGCACTGCCAGTCAGCCACCACAGCGCCGGGTTCAAACTGCTCCAGGCTACTTGCTGCTGATGGAAAGGGTGCGCGCGGCGCAGCATTTCGGCGCTCGGTTCGTTGATCAGCAGGCGCAACCATGGGCGTATGAATTCGTCGTACACGCTGTTGTTGATGGCGGACGCACGTTGCACCAGCGCGAATTCGCGATCGTCATCACGGGGCGGCTGCACCTGGCCATGAATGTCGGCGATACGCCGGGGCTCGAAACGCACGGTATACGGCGTCGCCGAGGGCTCCGGCAGGTCGTCGATCAGCATTTCATACAACCCGGCCGGCAGCGCATTGATCGCATCGACCGCACCCAGCAACTCGCGGTGCTCACGCCGCGCCACTTCACCGGACACGAAGATGCCCAGGTGACCGATGCTCGCATGCCGCAGGTAAACGATGGTGCGTCCGGCATTTTGCAACGCGAGATCGCTGGGGTAGACGTCGGTGATCCAGTCCAGTGCCTGCTGCGGGGAGGTGATGTTGTCGCCATAGGAACAGAACACCACCACCGGCACTTCAATCAATTTGAGGTCGAGCCCGCTGCTCTTGCGCCCCAGGCCACCGGACAGCTGATTACCGATGAACAGGTCGTCGACAATCATCTCGATCTCTTCGCTATTGAGCAGGGTCGGGCTGCCCCACCAGCGTTCGAAATCCAGAAAGCGTGCGGCCTCGCTGTCGACTTCACTGAACAGGTGGTAGTACTTGCCCCAATAGGTATTGGCCGGGTCCAGGTTTTCGAAATTGCTCACCAGCCAGGTGCCGTCGAAGCGGTCATTACCGAGGTCGCTCCCCAGGCGCGCCATCCAGCCTCCGCCCAGCAAACCGCCGGTGTAGCGCATCGGATTGCGGCCATTGACGCCGGCCCAGTACGACAACGGCGCACCGTTGACGATGATCAGCCCCGGCAACTCTGGCCGAGTGGCCGCCAGGCCCATTAACGCCCAGCCCGCCTGGCAGTTACCAATGACGATAGGTTTGGCGCTGTTCGGATGCCGGGCGCTGACGACCTCGATGAACCGTGCCTGGGCGTCTGTGATATCGGCAAGGGTTTGCCCTGGGCGTGGCGAGTGACTGAAGGCGATGAAGTAGGTGGGATGGCCGGCTCTCAGGCTTTCGCCGATGACCGAGTCCTGTTTGAAACCGCCGATCCCCGAGCCATGACCGCCGCGGGGGTCAATGATGATCACGGGCTGTTTTTTGCTGTCGATCTGTTGCCCCGGGCCGCCGAGGATTTGCAACAACGAATAGTTGACCACACGAGGCAGGTCTTCACCAGCGACCAGCGTTTGATGATTGAACTTGAGCAGCAGCGGATACCCGGCGCGTTCGTGGGCCAGGGTGTTGTCGCCGCGCTGCCGCAAGGTGTCCCAGAACAGCACGCTGCGTTGGCCAAGGTCAGTGAAGTATTCCTGCCAGTCAGCCAGTGTCGGCTGCCTGAGTTGCCCAAGGCCTAAAGGCGCGAAGGTTTTTGCCTGACGCTTCTGCACAGCGTCGAGGACGTTGCGGGTATTGAGGTGTTGCAGATGATTCAGGTGTTCGAACAAGCCGGCGGGGTCGCTACGCTCTTCATCTTGCAGCGCAATATTTGCTTCCTGACCCATGGTGATCTCCTGCTGCTATGCATGGGAACCTGCGCATCTGAACCCTTTAGTTAAAGAGGGCCAGGCTGGCCGTTCGATGAGCAGGAGTCTACAGCGAATAAGGAGGGCGTTAGCAATGTTTATTTTGCGCCGCACAAAAATAGGCGTTGCCAAATTATTTTGTGCACTGCAATATCAAGGCTAGCGCGATGACTGGCCGGATCGCTATCGCGTCCTCAGGCTCATCAGGGCCTTCCAGTACCAGGAGATTCAAGCATGTCTTTTTTCAATTCGGAAAAACTGCAAACCGCTCAGAAAGCCAACCTCGACCTTTTGCAGCAAATCAGTGGCAAAGTGTTCGCCAGCGTTGAACAGCTCAGCCAGTTGCAGTTCAAGGCACTGCGCGACTCCACCGAGGAGCAGTTTGAAGGTGTTCGCAAGCTGCTGGCCGTCCGTGATCCACAAGGTTTCGCCGAGCTGCAGGCTTCTTTCACCCAGCCGAGCGCGCAAACCGAACGCCTGGCCGAGTTCAATCGTCAGGTTCAAGCACTGATTGTGGGTACTCAGTCGGACATCGCCAAATTGACCTCGAGTCAGGTCGAAGCGGGCACCCAGCAGATGCATGAGTTCGTTGAAACGATCAGCAAGAATGCACCGGCCGGCTCCGAGCCTGTTGTGGCCGCGTTCAAGTCGGGCCTGGCGAATGCCGGTACTGTGTTCGAAAGCGCACAGAAAGCCGTAAAACAGGCTGCCGATGTGGCTCAGAGTGGTTTCGATGCAGCGACTGCCGCGGGCACTAAAGCTGCGCCAGAAGCCAGCGCCAAGCCTAACAGCGGTAACAAGTAAGTCACGTCAAGCCAGCGGCACCAATGGCGATGGGTTTATTCCCCATCGCCATTTTTTTTCGTTCCGCCATCGGCACCGGGTTTGCCGCCGAACATGCCGAACAGGTTCTGGGTATTCAGGTACAGCGCCTTCGACTGATCGACATACTGCCGCATCAGATCCTGCATCACTGGCGCTTGCTGGTGCATGAAGGTGCTCCAGGCTTCGGATGATTGCGCACCGGTCTGGGACTGGATGTCGATTACGGTCTGAATGCTTTTGTCCAGGTAACTGCCAAGTACGCCCTGATAAGGGCCGTAGAACTGGATAATCCCCATCAGCATCTCGCTGGTGAAGATCGGCTCACCGCCGCTTTCGGCTTCCAGAATCACTTGCAGCAAGATGCTGCGCGTCAGATCCTCGCCGCTCTTGGCATCGACCACCTGAAAGGCAATTTTATCGACCACCAATTGGCGTATGTCCGCCAGCGTCAGATGACTGCTGGTATGGGTGTCATACAGTCGGCGATTGGGGTACTTCTTGATCAGGCGTGGGGTGGTATCAGTCATGCGGGCGTCTCGCGGCGGGCCTGGTTTGCAGGCATCTTAACCTACAATCATCATTGGTGTTCTTCAGGCCGCCTTCGCGAGCAAGCCCGCTCCCACACTTGACCGAGTCTCCCATGAGAATGCGGTTAAATGTGGGAGCGGGCTTGCTCGCGAAGAGGCCCGCCATCACAGCACAAATCCAGCAGCAAAAAGGAGACTGCGCCGTCAAGCGAGTCCCCCCTTGTGTAACCAGAACTGAGTTACCAGATCGACAAGGTGTAGCTGACGATCAGGCGGTTTTCATCCAGGTCGCTGCCAAAGTGGGTGGAGCGAACTGTCGCGTTACGCCATTTCACCCCGACATTCTTTAATGGCCCGCTCTGCACGACATAGCCGATGTCGGTATCACGTTCCCATTCCTTGCCTTGGGGGCGGTTGCCGCCCAGATCGATATTGTCGCCGGTGAGGTAACGGGTCATGAAGGTCAGCCCCGGAACGCCAATCGCCGCAAAGTTGTAGTCGTAACGCGCCTGCCAGGATTTTTCGTCCTTGCTGGCGAAGTCGCCGATCTGCACGAAGTTCACCAGGAACGCATCGGTACCGTTGACGTAGGCGTAGCCGGTGTCGCCGCTCATGCCTTGATAACCCAGGCCCAACGCATGCCCGCCGAGGCTGTAGGTGAACATCGCGCCGATGGCATTGTTATCGACATTACTGCCGCCATCGTCCGTGGAGCGAGCGAAGCGCAGATCCGTCTTCAGCGACTGGCCGGTTGTGACCGGCAGCACGTAGGTCAGGTTGACCAGGTGCTGGCTGTAGAAATTGTCGAGGTGACCATAGCTGTAGCCCGTGGCGAGGTTGCTGGTCCATTTGTAGTTCAGGCTGGCGAAATCGAAGCTGTCGCTATCGAGATGACGTGTGGTGATGCCCTTGGCGCCGGTGCGGGTGATGCCCATGTCCTCGTAGTCCGAGGAGTCGCGCTGATTGACTTGCGTCAGTCGCCCGGCATCCACCGTCAGGCCTTCGAGCTCCAGCGACGTTAGCTGACCGCCCTTGAAGGTTTGCGGCAACAGCCGTGAATCGTTGGCCAATACCGTCGGCAGTTTCGGCAGCAGCGTGCCGAGTTTCAGCGTGCTTTTCGAGGCCCGCACTTTGGCCGTCAAGCCCAGCTCGCCGTACTCGTCCTGAGCCCCTTTGCGGGTGTCGCGATGGCGTTTGAGCAGGCCGGAGCCTGTGCGATCGGGGCTGGAATCGAGCTTGATGCCGAGCAGGCCAATGGCATCGAAACCCACGCCGATCAAACCTTCGGTGAATCCCGATTCATAACGCAGCAGGAAACCCTGCGCCCATTCCTCTTGTTTGGATTGCGGGGCGTTGTCCTGGCGATAGTCGCGATTGAAATAGAAGTTGCGCAGCTCCAGGCTGGCCTTGCTGTCTTTGACAAAATCAGCAGCGGCGGGGGCCGAGAGGCTGATGACGCCGCCGGCCAGCAATAGTCGGGTAGCGAGGGTGCGGGTGTTGCGGTCCATGGTGAAGCCCCTTTGTTTTTATTATGGAAAGACAGGTCCCGCGGCCCTCGCCAGGTGGGCGAGGGCTTATCAATAAAAAACGCGAACGCCAAAAAGAGAGGAGCGTGGCGCCGCGTGGGTTCAATCGTTAGAACTGTTCGGCGCTCAGGCCAAACAAGGAGGCACTGCCCGCGCGGATGGATTGCTCCAGGCTCAAAATGCGCGGTAGCAAGCGGTGTATGTAGAAGTCGGCGGTGGCGATCTTCGCGCCATAAAACCCGGCATCTTCGGGCAGCTTTTGCTTGGCAACCTGCGCCATGCGCGCCCAAAGCCAGGCATAGGCGACGTAACCGAACAGGTGCAAATACTCCACCGAAGCAGCGCCGACTTCGTTGCGATTGGTGGTCGCCTGGTCCTGCAGCCAGTCGCTCAGGTCTTCCAGACGCTGCACGGCATCGAACAGTTGAGCGGAGTAGAGCGCGTCGGGCTGATGGGCGAAATGGCGGATCTTGCCGGTGAACTGGCGCAGCGCGGAGCCCTTATCGGCGAGCACTTTGCGTCCAAGCAAGTCCAGGGCCTGAATGCCGTTGGTGCCTTCGTAGATCTGCGCGATGCGCACGTCGCGGACCAATTGTTCCTGGCCCCACTCGCGGATGTAGCCATGGCCGCCGAACACTTGCTGGCCGTTGATGCAGCTTTCCAGGCCGGTGTCGGTGAAGAACGCCTTGGCCACCGGTGTGAGCAGCGCGACCAGGGTTTGCGCGCTGTCCCGCTCTTTGGCGTCATCGGAAAACTTCGCCAGGTCCAGTTGCTGCCCGACATAGCTGGCGAACGCACGGCCGCCCTCGGTCATGGCTTTCATGCTCAGCAGCATGCGGCGCACATCAGGGTGGACGATGATCGGGTCGGCCACTTTGTCCGGCGCAACAGCACCGGTCGGCGCGCGACTCTGAACACGTTCACGTGCGTAGGCGACGGCGCTCTGATAGGACGCTTCGGCGCAGCCAATGCCCTGAATGCCGATGGACAAGCGTTCGTAGTTCATCATGGTGAACATCGCCGCCAGGCCTTTGTTGGCTTCGCCGACCAGCCAGCCGCTGGCGCCATCGAAGTTCATGACGCAGGTGGCCGAGGCCTTGATGCCCATCTTGTGTTCGATCGAACCGCAACTCACAGCGTTGGCATCGCCGAGGGAACCGTCGGCATTGACCAGCACTTTGGGGACGACAAACAACGAGATGCCTTTGGGCCCCGCTGGTGCGTCCGGCAGTTTGGCCAGCACCAGATGCACAATGTTTTCGGTCAGGTCCTGATCACCACCGGTGATGAAGATCTTGCTGCCGGTGATGCTGAAGCTGCCGTCGGCCCGGGGTTCGGCGCGGGTGCGGATAATCCCCAGATCGGTGCCGGCGTGGGCTTCGGTCAGGCACATGGAACCGGCCCAGCGCCCTTCGTACATCGGCGGCAGATAGAGATTTTTCAGGGTATCGCTGGCGTGGGCATCCAGTGCCAGGCAGGCACCGGAGCTCAACGCCGAATACAGCGCGAAGCTGGAGTTGGCGCCGTAAAGCATTTCTTCGAACTGCACGGCGAGCATCTTCGGCATGCCCATGCCGCCAAAATCGGCGTTACCGGACAGGCCCACCCAACCACCTTCGATGTAGGTGGCATAAGCCTGTTTGAAACCGATCGGCGTGCTGACTTGGCCGTCGGCCCACTGGGCGCCTTCCTCGTCGCCACTGCGATTCAATGGCGCAATCAGGTGCGAGGTGACTTTGGCCGCCTCCTCAAGAATGGCGTCAGCGGTGGCGGCGTCGACACTGTCGGCCAGGGCCGGCAGGCGTGCCCACAAGGCCGGGGCATCGAACACTTCATGCAATACAAAGTGCATGTCGCGCAGCGGGGCGTTGAATTCGGGCATAACGTGAACCTCAAAAGGGGGTGCGATGGACACAGCGCCGCTTGAGCAGGCCGTGCCCTTTCTATCAATGGGCGGAAGCGCTGGCGGCGCCGAGGCCGGTCTGGGCACGGACAAACTGGTCGGCGTAAGCGTCACGCTCCTTGTCGGCCCGCACGCTGCGGTCGAGTTTGGATACGACGACGATCACCAAGAACGCCAATGGCATGGAGAACAGCGCCGGGTGGTCGTACGGGAAAATCGCATGCGCATGGCCGAGCACGGTGACCCAGACCGCTGGCGAGAGGATCACCAGGACCAGCGCGCAGATCAGCCCGGCGAAACCGCCGATGATTGCGCCTTTGGTGGTCAAGCCTTTCCAGTACATGGCCATGATCAGCACCGGGAAGTTGGTCGACGCAGCGATGCCGAAGGTCAGGCCCACCAGGAACGCGACGTTCATCTTCTCGAACAGAATGCCCAGCAGAATCGCGATGATGCCAAGGCCCACGGTGGCCATGCGGGTCACGCGCATTTCCTGTTTCTCGCTGGCTTTGCCCTTCTTGAACACCGTGGCGTAGAGGTCGTGGGAAATCGCCGAAGCCCCGGCCAGGGCCAGCCCGGAGACCACCGCAAGGATGGTGGCGAAGGCCACGGCCGAGAGGAAACCGAAGAACAGATTGCCACCGACCGCTTTGGCCAAGTGCATGGCAACCATATTGCCACCACCCATCAAGGTGCCGCCGATTTCGCCATTGACGTAGTACTGCGGGTCGGTGCCGATGATCACCATCGCGGCGAAGCCCAGGGTGCATACCACCAGGAAGAAAAAGCCGATGAAACCGGTGGCGTAGAACACCGATTTGCGCGCTTCCTTGGCGTTAGGCACGGTGAAGAAACGCATCAGAATGTGCGGCAGGCCGGCAATCCCGAACACCAGGCCCAGCGACATCGAAGCGGTGTTGATCGGGTCGGCGAGCATTGAGCCAGGGCCCATGATGTTCCAGCCACTGGCGTGCGCCTGGACAGCTTTGTCCGCGAGAGTTTCGTAGCTGAAACCAAACTGCGACATGGCCATGAACGCCAGGGTCGTGCCGCCGGCAAGCAGCAGCACGGCCTTGATGATCTGCACCCAGGTGGTGGCGATCATGCCGCCGAAAATCACATACACCAGCATCAGCGCGCCGACGATCACCACGGCTACCGGGTAGTCGAGGCCAAACAGCAACTTGATCAACTGACCCGCACCGACCATCTGCACGATCAGGTAGCAACACACCACCGTCAGAGAGCCGAAGGCGGCGAAGATCCGCACTTTGTTCTGGTCCAGTCGATAGGACACGATGTCGGCAAAGGTGTAGCGCCCCAGATTTCGCAAGCGCTCGGCCATCAGGAAGGTGATGATCGGCCAGCCGACGAAGAAACCGATGGTATAGATGAAGCCATCATAGCCCTTGGCAAACACCAGGCTGGACAGCCCCAGCAGCGTGGCGGCGGACATGTAGTCGCCGGCAATTGCCAGGCCATTCTGAAACCCGGTGATGCCACCGCCCGCGGTGTAGAAGTCCGAAGTGGATTTGGTTTGCCGCGCGGCCCACCAAGTGATGGCCAATGTGCCCAGTACGAAGACGAAGAACATGCCGATCGCATGCAGGTTGAGCGGCTGTTTTTCCACTGCACCCAGCGCGGGCGCAGCCAGCACAACGGAAGCCGGCAATAGCCCGGCAGCGGCGAGGAGAAGTTTACGCAGCAGAGTCATCACTTACTCTCCTCGAGAATGGCGGCGCCCAATGCATCGAAACGCGTGTTGGCGCTGTAGACGTACCAACCGGTCAGTAGCCAGGAAAAAATAATGATCGCCGCGCCAACCGGCATGCCCAGGGTCAACATCCGATGCTCGGCGATCGGCGCGTGCAGCCACTGCGGGGCAAACGCCACCACCAGCATGAACGCGTAGTAGGTGCCGAGCACGGCAGCACTCAGCGACCAGGCCAGGCGCGAACGGCTGCTCACCAATTGAAGGAATTTGGGGTTGGACCGAATGCGTTCACAGCGTTGGGTATCGGTTGAATGGATGTCGATCATGGGTGGCTCCACATTGTTTTTGTTATCAGTGTGTAGGTCAGGGACAGGGCCAAATTCAGCCTGCACGAGCCCGAGACGGCAGGTAAAACACCTGCCGTCTGGTGGGTACAACGTCGATTCGGTTAGAGCGCTTTGGCCCTGTCGCGCAGAACGTACTTCTGGATCTTGCCGGTTGAAGTCTTCGGCAGCAGGGTGAAAATCACGGTGCGCGGGACTTTGAAACCGGCCAGGTGTTCGCGGCAGAAACTGATGATGTCGGCCTCGCGAACGTCCTGGTGATCAGCCTTCAATGTGATAAAGGCACAGGGCGTTTCACCCCACTTCTCATCGGGACGGGCGACGACGGCCGCTTCCATGACGGCTGGATGGCGATAGAGCACACCTTCCAGTTCGATGGTGGAAATGTTCTCACCACCGGAAATGATGATGTCCTTGAGTCGATCCTTGATCTCGACATAACCGTTCGGATGACACACCGCCAGGTCGCCGGTGTGGAACCAGCCGCCGTCGAACGCTTCGGCTGTGGCGGTCGGGTTCTTCAGGTAGCCCTTCATCACGGTGTTGCCACGCATGAAGATCTCACCGATGGTCTGACCGTCACGCGGGGTCGGTTCCAGCGTCTTCGAGTCGCCGACCATCACGCCTTCGAGCGTCGGGTAGCGCACGCCCTGACGGGATTTGATTTGCGCCCGTTCGTCCAGTGGCAACTCATCCCATTCGGCATGCCAGGCGCAGAGCGTCACCGGGCCATAGGTTTCGGTCAGGCCATAGACGTGGGTGACTTTGATGCCCATTTGTTCCACGGCACCGATCACTTTGGCCGGCGGTGCAGCGCCGGCGACCATCGCGTTGACCGGGTGATCGATCGCCGCTTTCGCCGATTCCGGCATGTTGACCAAGGCATTGAGCACGATCGGCGCAGCGCACAGATGGGTGACCTGATGCTCGCGGATCAGCGTGAGGATTTTCTGTGGATCGACGCGGCGCAGAAACACATGCACACCGGCCATGGCGGTGACGATCCACGGGTAGCACCAACCGTTGCAATGGAACATCGGCAAGGTCCAGAGGTACACCGGATGGTTACCCATGGCCCAGGTCATCTGGTTGCCCAATGAGTTCAGGTAGGCACCGCGATGGTGGTAAACCACGCCTTTGGGGTTGCCGGTGGTGCCGGAGGTGTAATTCAGCGAGATGGCTTGCCATTCATCATCGGGCCACTGCCAGGCGAAAGCAGGGTCGCCTTCGGCCAACAGCGCTTCATAGTCCAGATCGCTGACAGCCTGGCCTTCGCCATATTCCGGATCATTAACGTCGATGACCAATGGCGGGTGATCCAGCATGCCGATCGCCGCGTGAATCACATCATGGAACTCACGGTCGGTAATCAGCACCTTGGCTTCGCCATGCTGCAGCATGAAAGCAATGGCTTCGGCATCCAGACGCACGTTGAGCGGGTTGAGCACCGCGCCAATCATCGGCACGCCGAAATGCACTTCGAGCATCTCGGGAATGTTAGGCAACATCACCGCCACGGTGTCGTTCTTGCCGATGCCGCGACCGGCTAGCGCCGAGGCCAGACGGCGGCAGCGGGTGTAGGTCTGCGCCCAGGTGCGGCGGATCGAGCCATGGATGACGGCGGGATAGTGTGGGTAAACGCTGGCGGTGCGCTCGATGAAGCTGAGCGGAGACAAGGCAATATGGTTGACAGCCGCAGGGCCTAGCCCTTGTTCATAGATCGACATGTACGGTACTCGGTGGCTGATTGTTAGCTCTATAGGTGACCTTGCAGCGTAGCCGCTGAGGTCGCCTTTTATGTCCGGCCTGCTTTATATAACATTCAGCCAGTGATATGGAAGTACAACCTACGTCATATAGGATATGTACTATATTTGATTCTTGTGGATCTAAATGAATACAGTGACACCGCCGAGGCCGGTATATCCTTGGCTTCCCCAACGAAGCGGACCCGTGATGACCCTGACTCCCGTTCGATTGCACAGCTGGTTGCGCCTGCAGCGCGAGGGTGTGTCTCTGGCCGCCCGGGCCGATGCGTTGTGCCGTGCGCTGCAGGATTGCCCCGAGGTGCGCCGGGCGGTTTATTTGAGTTGGCAAGCCAATGCGCGGATTTACAGCCACGAGGGCGCCGCCCAGCATTTTCCACCGGGGCTGGGCGACCCTTCGCTGGCCAGCGATCAGCGGCTGTTTGATCGGCTGGCCGAAGCGGGGCGGCTGGATCTGGCTCAAGTGCGTCAACTCGATTGTTGGCTGGCCGGCCGACTGCGCCGGGCCGCTATCAGCCATGGCCAGGTGTTTGATCTGGCGTTGCAACCGGGGCAGGCGGGTTTGTTGCTGGTGGAAGTGTGCGAGGGCGTGAGTCTTGATTGGCTGGGTTGGGTGCAGGACTTGCTGACGACGTTGCTGAGTAGCGTCAACGGCATGCTGCGCGGCTCACCGCTGTTGGGGCACGACCCGCAACCGAGTCTGTTGCTCGATGCGCAGGGCCGGCCGCTGGAGTTCAATGCGGCGCTGCTGGCATTGCTGGCCGAAAAGCCGCTGACCGATGTGCTGGGTTTTTTGCCGGTCAATCACCGTGTGCTGGTACGCGCCTGCCTGGACCAGCAGCGCGCCATCGAAGGGGTCGAAGCCCAATTCGAAGCGCAGATCCTGATCTGGACGTTTATCCCCGATCCCCAGGACAACCGTGTGCTCGCCCGGTGTCGCGATGCCACGGCACAAGTGCTGGCCGAGCGTGAAGCGGCCACGGCACGGCGGCTGTACCGGCTGATCATTGAAAACACCACCGACCTGATTTCCCGACACACACCGGACGGGCGCTTTCTCGATGCCTCGCCGGCGTCCTGGACATTGCTCGGCTACTGGCCGGAGGAGCTGCGCGGGCAAATGGCCCAAGGCTTGTTCCATGGTCAGGACCTGGCCAGCCTGGTGCAGCGCGCGCGGGATGCCCTGGAGCAGGACGGTTATCACACGATGACGTATCGGATTCGCCATCGGGATGGGCATTACCTGTGGTTTGAAACCGCCAGCCGGGCGATTCGTGAGACCTATACCGGAGCGGTGGTGGAAGTGGTCAGCGTGTCCCGGGACATTACCGCCCGGGTGCTCGCCGAGGAGAACAAGCGACGCCTGGCGGAAGTCGTCGAGGCCAACACCGATCCTGTGTTGTTCATCGACCCCGAGGGTCAAGTCACTTACCTCAATCCAGCGGCGCGGCGCGTCCTCGGGATCGACGAGCAACAACCGATGCCAGCCCTGGCAACGTTGTTCGCCAGCGGCGACCTGGCACGTCTGCAGCGTGATGGCTGGAGCAGCGCCGAACGCGACGGTGTCTGGAGCACCGATGCGCGATTGCAACCACCGGCAGGTGGCACTTCGGTGCCGGTATCGCTGGTGCTGCTGGCGCACCGTTCGGCCGGCGGCGAGCGCTATTACTCGTTGGTGGCGCGGGACATGACCGAGCGTGAACTGCGTGAAGTGCAGCAGCGCCGTCATCAGGACGAACTGGCGCACACCGCGCGGTTGGTCACCCTGGGTGAATTGGCCTCGGGCATCGCTCACGAAATCAACCAGCCATTGGCTGCGGTGGTCAATTACGCCAATGCCAGCCAGCGCTACTTACAGACGCTGGACTCCAATCCCCAGGCCGCCGCCAAAGTGGCCCAAGGGCTGGAGCGCATTACCCATCACGCCACTCATGCTTCAGAAGTGATCAGACGTTTGCGGGCGTTTCTGCGCAAGGGGCAACGCCGCATGCAGGCCTTGAATTTCACCGAGGTCGCCCGCGAGGCCGTGCGTTTATGCGCCTGGGAGGCGAGCAATTGCCAAGTGACAATCGAGGATCGCCTACCGGATAATCTGCCGCCGATTTATGCCGACCGAGTGCTGCTGGAGCAGGTCCTGCTCAATCTCTTGCGAAATGCCATCGATGCCAACCGCGAACAACATCCGGGGCAACCCTCGCTGATCGTGATGGCTGCGGGGCAGGGCGGTGGTGCAACCGTGGAAATCAGTGTGCAAGACCAGGGGCCAGGCGTCAGCGAGCCCGAACTGGAGCAGATATTTACCCCGTTCTATACCAGCAAGGTCGATGGCCTGGGGCTTGGCTTGTCCATGAGTCGCAGCATCATCGAAGGTTTTGGTGGCGAATTACAGGCCCGACGCCAACCTGTCGGGCTGCTGATGTGCTGCCGCTTGCCGCTGGTCGGCCCAATAAAACAACAACAGGAATAACGTAATGGCAGGTGCGACGGAGCACGTGGTGTATGTGGTCGACGATGACCAAGGCATGCTCGATTCGACAGTCTGGTTGCTGGAGTCGGTAGGGCTCAAAGCCTTGCCGTTTACCAGTGGCGTGGCGTTTCTCAATGCCTGTGATGCCAGTCTTGATGCCTGCGTGCTGCTCGATGTTCGCATGCCCGGCATGGGCGGTTTGAACGTGCAGGAAGAGATGCGCGCACGTGAGCTGAACCTGCCGATCATTTTCGTCAGCGGGCACGCGGATGTGCCGATCGTGGTTCGCGCTTTCAAAGCGGGTGCTCATGACTTCATCGAGAAGCCCTACAACGAACAATTGCTGCTGGACAGCGTGCAACAGGCGCTCAGCAACTGCGCGGCAAGCCGCTCGGGTAATCAGGGGCACGATGCCTTGCAGGCGCGCTTGCTGACCCTGACCCCACGGGAGCGCGATGTCTTGCTACCGCTGGTCCAGGGTTACACCACCCGCGAGATCGCTGAGCAACTGGGTGTCAGTGCGAAAACCGTCGATCTGTATCGTTCGCGGGTGATGAAACGCATGCAAGCCAATACCTTGCCGGACCTGGTGGGCATGGCCATCGCCGCTGAACTGGTCGATCCGCTGAAGTTGCGGTGATTGCTCGCATTTTCTAATGAGCGTCTATGGGGGGAGGATCATCCGCAGGGCAGACCGGACGTCCCACCAACGTTATGACTGCCTGAGCTTGCGCTAGCATGAAAGATGTTCAGGCCACTCGCCATTGAGAGTCTGGTCGTGGGTGTCGAGTGTGCGTGACGGGCTCTGTCAATTGCAGGGGCCGGAGGAGGCGTGTTGAAACCATTCCAGCTCAGACCTAGCGCCTCAACCCTGAACATGTTGCGTCAAGCGTGCCTGCAACGCCGTGATGCGGTGCCGCCAACGTTAACGGAAAGAGCGCTGATCCCGGACATTCCAGATGCTCGCTACTGGCTGGACCAGGACCTGACACCGTTCATTCGGGATGTGAGCCAGGCCAACCTTCGAGAGGCTGAGGCGCTCGCCAGCGCAGGGTTACCGAACGACATCCTTCCGCGGGCAAATCTGCTGGCCGTTTCGGGCGGCGGCGACGCCGGCACATTCGCCGGGGGCATCATTGCGGGATGGACCCGGCATGGGACTCGGCCTGAGTTCAAAGTTGTCACCGGCATTAGCGCTGGCGCCCTGGTCGCCCCGTTTGCCTATCTGGGGCCCCAGTACGACGATGTCATTGTGCGTATCTGCAATGCGGTCGGTCCAAAAGACATTTTCCATGCGCGCAATATGCTGACCCGTCTTACCAGCGATGGTATGGCGCACAGCAAGCCACTGTCGCGGCTCATTGCACAGCACGTCACTGCCGAGACTCTTGCGGCGATCGCGGCGGAATACGCCAAAGGACGGCTCCTGATGATCGGTACAACCGATCTTGACTCAGGGCGCCCGGTCACCTGGAACATGGGGGCTATTGCCGCCAGCCAGGCACCGGGAGCGCTCGAGCTGTTTCGCAACATCATGGTCGCGTCGATGAGTATTCCCGGTGCCGTCTCACCCGTCATGATTGATGTGGACGTTAACGGTCACCCGTTTCAGGAAATGCACGTGGACGGAGGTGTCCTTACGCAGGTGTTTCTTTATCCACCCGGCACCGTAATGGCGCTGAATCAGGTGCCCGGGGCGCGTTTGCGTCGTGAACGGCATTTCTATGTGATTCGCAACGGCAAACTGGAACTGCAATGGTCCGGAACCAAGCGCCGAACCTTGAACATCGGCGGTCGAGCCATCAGCGCATTGATCCAGAATCAGGGGATCAGCGATCTGGATCGAATTTACCGAATTGCCCAGCAGGATGGGGCGGAGTTCAATCTGGCGTACATCGGCTCTGACTTCCGCATTTCTCGCCTCCATAAATTCGATGGCGAGTACATGAAGCGCTTGTTCAAATACGCCTTTGAACTCAGTGCCAAAGGCTATCCGTGGCATAAATCGCCGAGTACGTGAGAGACGGTCTCAGCCGATAGGCTCGGCCGTACAACTCATTTCCCCTGAGCCTGGCTTCTGGAAAAGCACCACGTTGCCGTCTTGCCAGAAGCTGTAGCTCCCTTGGGAATCCTTGCCCGTGTATTGGGTTCCCGAATCATTCTGCGCCTGGCTCAGGGTGATCGAGGTGTTCGCCCATTTCAGGTACACGACACCAGGCTGCGTGTTAAAGAAAGTGGCGGCAATCAGCGCATTAAGCCCTGTACACCGAAAAGCCAGGGGGCCTTCAGTGAGTCTGTCTGGATCCTTGGTTCTCACAATGGCTGAACCTTGGCGTAGCTGGTGCGCGCGCTCGGCATAATGTCGGATCGTGCACGCCTTGGGCTCAGACGTGGAGGCACACTGATTGCGGGCGTCGATCCAGAACTGCTGGTCAATCATGACTTTGTCTGGACGCGGCACTGAATGATCATCCGTAAGCGCCAGGCGATAAAGACGCGTCAGTTCGATATCCATCTGCATCAGTTGTGGGTCGCGACAAATAAGCTTTTCGACGGGGGCCCTTGCCGTGGCGCAGTCGAAGCTGGTCTGGAAGGTCGGCGTAGCAGGTGAAGCATTGACCCAGCTGCTCGCCGCCGCGCACACGCTGGCAGCGAACAGACAGGTGACCGTTTTCATGTTGGGCTGATTCATTACCTGATACCCGGATTGCTGTGGGATCTATTGATCCGTTGAACAGTCATTTGTTCGCATTGGGTGTATCGCAGTGTAAGTCAGTGCTTAAAACTTGCCGCACCCGTTCGAGTTCGAGGAAGTAAAAGTACAAACGGAATTAGAGCTTGCACCCTAAGAACTTTGTTTCAGGGTTAGTCGCCAGACGCTGAACTAGACTCAAATATCCAAAGCACACTGATAGCAGTGGAGGCTTTATGAAAAAATCCATCCCCCCCTGTCTGGCTACGATTGTCTCGGTATTCTGCCTTTGTGCTTCAGCCGAGACCGTAACGCCGCTCAAAGGGCAGCCCCCCGAAATGATTCAGCAGGACATCAGCTCATGCCAGGCCCAGGCTGGCAACGCTGCAAGCACCAGCACAACGCCTGAATCAGGTGGACGTGTCCGTGGTGCCGCTACTGGCGCAGTAGCAGGTGCGGCGGTTGCCGGAGCGCGCGGTCGTCAGCATGACGAGATTTATGACAAGGTAGACGACGATGTTAAACAGGAATATCGACAGAACAAGGCCAAGGATGCTGCTGTGGCAGGTGCGGTTGTAGGTGGATCCCGGCAGCGTCAGGATCGTCGTCAGGATCGCCGGGAAGAACCAGCTGTCACTGCTTCCGCCTACAACAGTTGCATGCAGCAACGGGGCTACCAGATAACCCCTTGAACCTGAACAACAAAGGGTAATGGCGTGAAGATCTGTATCGTCTTTGACGGGCGCGACGGTGCAGGGAAGGGCGGAACGATCAAGGCGCTCAAGTCTGCCTGACCACATAGGGGGTGCAATGCGCATTCCATTGTTTTACGCGGTGTCAGCTGTATTGTTTTTGAGCGGACCTTACTGCCTGGCGCAGCCATTGGATGCGAGCGCGACCGCAAACGCTGCCGATACAGCGCCCGTCACGGCGGCGGCCAAAGATGCCGTGTTTACCCAGGAACAGCTGGATCAAATGCTGGCTCCCATTGCGCTTTACCCGGACCCACTGCTGGCACAGGTGCTGATGGCCACCACGTACCCCGGGGAAATCGCCGAGGCAGTTACCTGGTCTAAAGCACACCCGGACGCCAAAGGCGATGATGCGGTCAAACAAGTGGCGAGCCAGCCCTGGGATCCGAGCGTGCAGGCGCTGGTCGCTTTCCCACAGGTGCTGGTAACGCTGGGACAGGATCCCGTCTGGGTACAACGCCTGGGTGATGCCTTCCTGGCGCAGCCCGACGATGTCATGGGGGGCGTGCAACGCTTGCGTCATCAGGCGCAAGCAGCAGGCAACCTGCAGAGCAACCAGTATCAGAACGTGACGGTTCAGGCTGTTGCGGCACCGGCACCGGCACCGGCAGCTTCGGGTCCGGCTCCGGCCAGCAGCACTTCCACCATCATCATTCAGCCCTCCGATCCGCAGGTGGTGTACGTACCCAGTTATAACCCGACAACAACCTACGGCACCTGGCCCTATCCAGCGTCGCCTCCCGTTTACTATCCACCGCCGCCAGCCTATTACCCCGGTTCTGCATTGATGGCTGGGCTGGCGTTTGGTACCGGTGTGGCTATTGTCGGTGCGTTGTGGGGTGAATGTGACTGGGGCAATAACGACATCGACATCGACGTCGATCGCTACAACAACATCAATCGCAACAACCAGATCACCAATAATCAGAACAAGTGGCAGCACAACACCGTTCACCGCGATGGCGTTCCCTATCGAGACAGCAAGAGCCGCGAACAGTACGGCCGCCAACTGGACGGTGCCAATAAGCGTGAGGCCTATCGAGGGGAAGATGCTCAGCGAGCCCAGGCTCGTGAAAAAGCCCGTAGTTCAATGGACAAGCACGGTATCGAACGACCTGCCACCAGCAACCGCGAAGCCCGTGATCGAGCGCGCGCAGCCCAGTCCGGAACCTCGGCCAGCAATCGGATGCAAGCAGGTACAGACAGACCGAAGTCGTCTGACAGAAGCCAGGGCACTGCCAGAAACACTCGGGAGAGTCAGCAACCCAGGAAACAGACCGCTCAGGTAAATCAGCGCGGGCAGGGCGATTCGCAAGGGCGCCAGGCTGCGCAAAATCGACCGTCCGCCAGTACGGGCAGTGCCCGCAACAATGCGTTCGCCGGCGTACGCTCACCGTCCCAGGCCAATGCACAAGCCAGTCGTGGCCAGGCCAGCCTGGCATCCGCCCAGCGCCCCAGTGCCTCGCGACCAGCCGGCCATCAGGTCAGTCGCCCGTCCAATCCACCAGCACGTCAAAGGGGGGGCCGTCGTTGAAAAACAATGCTCGAGTGAAGGCACTCATGGGCTTGCGCCTTCATGTCTTAGCGATGGCTGCCGGCTTGGCGTGGTCGTGCATGGTTACGGCACAGCAGGCATTTCCAACGCCAGAAATGGCCGCCCAGGCGTTCGTCGAGGCACTGGGTACGGAATACGCCGATCAGGCACGCCTGACAGAATTGCTGGGTAATGAATGGCGCAGTTTCATCCCGCGCGAAGGCGTGCAGCGCAGTGATGTGGATGCGTTTTTGAAGCAATATCGCGAACAACACTCCATTGAAAAAACCAGCGATCGCAAGGCGATCCTGTCGGTTGGCAGTGACCACTGGACACTGCCTATACCCATGGTAAAAGGCGCGAACGGGTGGCGCTTCGACATCAATGCCGGCAGTGCCGAAGTCCGTGCACGTCGAATTGGCCGTAACGAACTCGCCGCGTTGCAATCAGTGCTGACCTATCACGACGTCCAGATGGACTATGCGTCAGTGGATCGCGACGGTGACGGCGCACTCGCCTATGCGCAGAAAATCTTCAGCACTGCCGGCAAGCACGATGGACTTTATTGGGAGGATGACGATAGCGGTCAGATCAGCCCTCTGGGTCCCTTGTTCGGCCAAACCCTTGCTGGCGAAGACTGGCATGGTTACCACTTCCGCATCCTTGATGGCCAAGGTCCTTCGGCACCTGGCGGCGCCTACAGCTACCTCATCGGTGACAAGATGATCCGTGGCTTTGCACTGATCACGTGGCCAGCGAAATACGATGACACCGGGGTGATGAGTTTCATGATCAGCCATGAAGGACAGGTGTTCGAAAAAGACTTGGGACCCGGTGGTGACACGTTGGCGCAGTCGATGAAGCGCTTTGATCCAGACGATAGTTGGAAGGTGGTTACTGCAGATCAAGAGTAGATCTACCTGGGCACTGCAAATCCCCTGTGGGAGCGGGCAAGCCCGCTCCCAGGATGTGGGCCTAACTCAAGACTGTGAAATCGCTGGCGTGCAGCTCCTGGACACCCACCAATTGGATTTCGAACTCGGGGGTGGCCCCGGCGTTGACACTGCCGTAGAGAATGCCATCGGCAAAGCGCAGTTGGCCGGTGGCGTCGGCAGGGTCGAAGGCGTTGCTGCCGATGAAGGTGAAGGCGTCGACAGCAGTGGTCAGCGGGTTGGCGTCCAGGCCGGTGAAATCCAGCAGATCGCCCTCGGTGCTCTTGAAGCCGTTGATCACATCGCGCAAAGCCCCGACGCCCATGTCCGACAGCGCACCAAACGCGTAGGTATCCGCGCCAGTGCCAGCGGAGAGGTTGTCGGTGCCTGCACCGCCGATCAACCGGTCATCGCCCGAACCGCCCACCAGCGTATCGTTGCCCGCACCACCGTTCAGAACGTTCGCGGCGCTGTTGCCCGACAGGCTGTCGGCGTAAGCGCTTCCCTTCACGTTTTCGAAGAATTTCAAAGTGTCGAGCCCGGAACTGACGGTGTTTTGTTGCGCTGACGTCGAGAGGTTTACGGTAACGCCGGACAGGGCGCGTTCAAAGGACACCGTGTCATTGCCATCGCGCCCGTCCAGCACATTGTTGCCGGCTCCGGCGAACAGCGTGTTGTCCAGCGCATTGCCCGTACCATTGGCGGCGCCAGTGCTATCGACATACAGATGCTCGACGTTGTTGCTGAGGGTATAGGCCGCCAGGCTGCTGTGCACGCTGTCGATCCCTCCAGGCGCCGCATTGCTGATCTCGATCACGGTGTCGTCGGCGTTGTCGACATAGTAGGTGTCATTGCCATCGCCGCCACTCATGCTGTCGTCCCCTGCGGCACCATTGAGCACGTTATTGGCGGCATTGCCGGTGATGAAGTTGTGCCGCTCATTGCCGGTGCCGTTGATGCCCGACACGCCGGTGAGCACCAGGTTCTCGAGATTGGCGCCCAGGGTCCAGCTGACCGAGGCCTGCACCGTATCGATCTGCGAGGTCGAGGTGTTGGTTTCCACCACGCGGTCGGACGCGTTATCGACCACATAGACGTCGTTGCCATTGCCACCGGTCATGGTGTCGGCACCCAGGTGACCATCCAGTGTGTCGTTGCCCGAACTCCCTACCAGGGTATCCGCCTGGTCGGTACCGGAAATCATGTTCTGAGCGTTGTCGAAGATGTCCTGCACGCTGTTGTTGTCGTTGGGGTTGCCCTGGAAGCCAAGGTCATTGGCAATGTAGTCGGCCAGGCGCTGGCCGACGATCTCCGCCGACTCCTCGTGCAGGTGCCAGACGTCGTCCGGATACGCCAGCGGATCGACTTCGTAGCGCAAGGGGAGGTCGGTGTAGTCCACCGCCAGCTTGACGTCGGCGCGCTCGGCGGCGATGGCTTCCTGGGCGGCGCGGACATAGCCAACCCCCTCGACGATGGAGGCAATCTTTTCTTCCGAATAACCACGGGCACGCGCCGCGTCCTGTTCGTAGTGACCGGTTTCCATCAAGTACACGGTGAAGTTGCCGAACTGGGCATGCAGGTAATCAAACACCTTCAGGGTCGCGGCCTTGTAGGCCGCTGCTGCCGCTGCTTTGTCCGTGGCGCGGCCGATCTCCTGGGCGGCTTCCTCGCCCTGGCCCCAAATGATGCCCATGGTGACGTTATCGATGGATTGCAGTTCGGTGCGTTGGTCCCGCAGCAGCGTCACGGCGCGCAACAGCGCAGCCCCGGGTTGGTTGGTGTCGGTCAGCCACCAGCACAACTGGAGTTCCTCGGCGCTGAGCGTCGACAGGCCGGTGACCGTGCTGCCGCCCACCGCGATGTCGATGCCGTTGCCATTGGCATCGTTGAACTGGCTGCGCACGTCATAGGGGGTGTAGCGGTCCAGGTCGTTGACCAGCATCGAGGTGCCGGACTGATTGTCATCCTCCGTCATGCGCAGAAGGCGCGCATTGGATTGGCCGAGGGTGGGCAGGTAGAGGATGTCCTGCTGGGTGCTCTCGCCAAACACGAAGTCGCTGGCGGTCAGGGTATTGAGGTAGTTGCCGTTGAGGGCGATTTCAAAACGATTGCCATCGGCATCCGCTTCGGCGGACTTGATGTAGGTCTTGTCGCCGGCCGCGTTGAGGGTTATGTACAGCGTGCCATTGCTGCCATCGCCGAGGCCGACAAAGCCCAGGCCCGAAACATCGATCTTGTCGACGCCCGCGGTGAAGTCATAAATCGTGTCGGTGGCCGTGATACCACCGGTGTCGTAGTCGCGGTAGCTGTCGAGCAGGTTGGTGTAGCGGAAGGTGTCGGCACCGTCGCCGCCGTACAGCGAATCGCGTCCGGCACCGCCGTCGACGATGTCCGCGCCGGTGCCGGCCTTGATTGAGTCGTTGCCACCGAGGCCGAGGATCAGGTCTGCGCCCGCCGTGCCGTTGAGGGTTTCGGCATTGTTGGTGCCGGTGATGGTGTTGGCGGGCGCATCGGCCACTACCAGGGCGAAGCTATCGCTGACCGATGCACCGGCCGGATCCATGGCTTTGACCAGCACGTTGTAATTGCTGGACGCGGTGCTGGTCGGCGTGCCGGTGAAGGTCAGGTTGGTGGCATTGAAGCTCAGCCACGCGGGCAGGGCGCTGCCATCGGCCAGGGTCGCGGTGTAGCTGAGGCTGTCGTTATCCGGATCAGTGAAGCTGGTGGCCGGCACCACGTAGCTGAACGGGGTGTTTTCGGTCGCGCTCTGATCCAGCAGCGGAGTGGCCAGCACCGGCGCCTGATTGGTCGGCGATGAGGTGGCGAAGACAAAATTAGCACTGGTCAGCGTGTTGAGGTAGTTGCCGTCCAGTGCCACTTCGAAGCGGTTACCATTGGCGTCGGCGGTCAGGGATTTGATGTAAGTCTTGGTGCCGGCACTGTTGAGCACTACGTATACGGTGTTGTTCTTGCCGTCCCCCAGGCCGGTGAAACCCATGGCCGAGAGATCGATCTTGTCGGCGCTGATATCGAAATCGGTGATCAGGTCGCCAAGGTTGGCACCGCCGGTGTTGTAGTTGCGGTAACTGTCCAGGCGATTGGAAAACACGAACGTGTCCGCTCCGGCACCACCGGTGAGGGTGTCCATACCGACACCGCCATCGAGCTTGTCGTTGCCCGCGCCGCCATTAAGGCTGTCGTTACCTGCCAGGCCGAGGAGGGTGTCGGCCGACTCGCTACCCAGCAGCGAGTCGTTGCCGCTGGTGCCGGTGATCACCCGATTAAAGATGAAGTTATTGGCCGTCAGGGTGCTGGTCAGGTTACCCGAGAGGATCAGCTCGAAACAATTGCCGCTGGCGTCGGCATCGTAGTCCTTGATGTAGGTGCGGTCGCTGCTGGCGCTGTAGCTGACCTGCAGGGTGCCGCCGCGGCCATTGCCCAGGCCGGTGAAACCGAGGTCGGCGAGGTCGATCTTGTCCTGGGTGACGTCGAAGTCGGTGATGGTGTCATCGAAGCTTGTGGTTGCGTTGCGGTAACTGTCGGACTGAGTGGTGAAACGGAACGTATCGGCGCCGGTACCGCCGGTGAGTTTATCGGTGCCTGCACCACCCACCAGAATGTCGCCACCGGCCCCGCCATTGATGGTGTCGTTGCCGGCCCCGCCGTAGAAAATCTCGCTGGCGGCGCTGCCCAGCAGGGTGTCATTGCCAGCCGTACCCTGCACGGTGGTGATCGGCACCGTGTCGCTGACGTAGCTGCCGTCACCATAGATCAGCGTGGCACCCTTGCTGGTGTGGCTGATGGTATTGCCGATAATGGCGTTGCGATCAGTACCGTCTTCGTTGCGTTCGGCGACGCCGTAGGTCGACAGGTCGCTGCCGATGATGATGTTGCCCTGGATGGTGTTATCGCTGCCGTTGAAGTACTTGCCGGACACGCCCAGGGTGTCGTTGTAAGACTGGATGATGATCTCCGGTACGGGGCTGCCCAGGGAATTGTTGGTGAGCGTGTTGTCGATGATCTCGACGTGATTGCTGCCGTAGATGCGTATCCCGGCGCTGGTGTTGTCGTGAATGTCGACGCCGCTGACGGTCACCTCGCTGGACAGTTTGATCAGCACCCCTTCGGCGCCATTACCGTACACCTCGCCACCGGTGATGGTGATGTTGCTCGGTGAGGGAATGTCCTCGCTGCCGCGCTGCACCACGATGCCATTGCCGCCGTTGTTGTAGGCCACGTTATTGGTGAGCGTGAAGTCGTGGGTGCTGGTGACGATGTTGAAACCGTGGCGGTCGTTGTCGTAGGCGATGTTGTTTTCGAAGGTGCTGTTGCTGAGGAAGTCAGCCACGAAGCCGTCCAGGCCGTTGCCGTGGGACACGCTGTTCTTGATGACCATATTGACGGTCTGCTCGTGGGGGTCGAAACCGTACCCGGAGCAATCCTTGATCTCGACGCTGTCGAGGGTGACGTTGGAGTCGTAGCCTGCTTCGCCGGGAATGTAGCCATTGAACCAACCGTCGATCTTGCCCGTGGTGCTGTCACGGTTGCCGTCGATGGTGAGGTTGCTGACGCCGAAGTCGTGGGTTTCCTCGCCATAGGCGGAGCGGATGACTCCCGTGATCTTGGTGTCGGAGCCATCAGCCACCTTGACGGTGGTTGCGCCCATGCCGTCGCCGTACAGGTAGACGTTGCTTTGAAGCATCAGGCAACCGTCGGAGGGTTCCTCCCCTCCCGAAACGATATAAGTTCCGGTCGGCATATACACCTGCCCACCGCCTGCAGCGGCCGCCGCATCAATTGCACTTTGTATCGCCGCCGTGTCGTCAGTGATGCCATCTCCTTTGGCGCCAAAATTTTGTACATTGAAAATCATGAGCTTATCTCCGTATCAGGCGAAAACCTCGGTAGATGCCAATATTCCATCGACAGGTACCGTGTTATGACCCAACGGAGGGCAAAAGTTGTGACCGCGTATCGGGGAAGTGTCAAAAAACCGGACTAACTGATTAGCGGTTGCGAGATGTTTTGAGGTGTTTTGAAAAAATAACGTTCTGTTGACGTTTGCTTAGGGGCGTCCGTTGGTCGTGCCGGGGGGACGAAGGTGCAGGGCGCAGTTCCAATGAAGGCGACTGTTTTTTCTTAAAGGAGATTGGACATGACCAAGCGACAAGAACCGCATCACGGCTTTTCCGACGACCCTCAAAAAGTTAAAGAGGCAGGGCGTAAAGGCGAACAAAACGCCAATGTGGCAACCGACAAGGCGGAGAAAGCTCGAATCGGCGGGCAGCATAGTCATGGGGGAACACGCGGAGAACGATGATATACCTGCTCGACCTGCTGATGCCTATGTCAGCAGGTCGCAGGCCAGCCAGTCGCAAATGCAATGACCATCTCCCTGGAGATGGATTGTCATACATCGATCTGTAATTCCAGATCCCCGTTGTCCAAATTGCGCGTGTGAGTGACTGTGCCGGTCAGGAGTTCTCTTGATGAAAGAATAATGGCCAAGGAATGCGCTTTGTGTAGGTCATCTGGCACTGGTGATAGCACCTGTACTTGAAAAGCGCCCGGCGTGATGGGCGTAATGACGACATCGCATTCAACGCTTTTCGCGATTGGGCCTAGGAGGGTGTCATGCATGTAATTCAAGCGCGCGGTGGTAGCAGTCATGGCGATGTCCTTGATGCGTACAGGGCCCGAGTGTTGGCCCCACCTATGCGCTAGACGACACGCGCGACATCGAGTTCCACGCTAAAGGCTGACGGTCTATGTCATGGCAATGGCTTGGCATGCGCGTCTTAGGATATTCGATTGCGTTAGCCAAAAGCCTCGCCGGTGAGCGGCCTCATTCCCGTGTCATGAACACCGAAAGGCCCTTGGGAAGTTTGAGACCCGTTAGCCAGAACCGGGGTAGAGTGTTCATCAACGTCTGTACATAAGCTCCCTCCACTCGATTCGCGTAGTCGCGCCAAGCGGTTCCAGCGAACGAACCGGGCAAAAAAAAACCGTATATCAATCGTTGTTTGAAGAATGAATCGTCCGCTGTTTGTTTCTCTAGATGGGCCCAAGGGAACCGGCAAAACCACACTGTTGGAGGCCGTTACGAAAGTACTGAGGGCAGACAACAAAAAGGTGATCCGACTTTGCGAGAAAAAAAGCGATCCCTATCGGGGGGAAACAATGGCCCTCGTTAACAAGCTCGTCAGAAATCCCACCCGGGATTTGGAGCTGGGGGTTTGTGAGCGCTTTGCCGATAGCCGTACCTGGATTTCCCAGCACGTGCTGGCTAAACAGCCACTAGGCAGCATTATCCTGATCGACCGCTGGTACCCGTCTGATGCCGCGTTTCGCCGGATAGTCCCGTTTGCAGAGATTCTACAGCTGAACATTGATCGAAACGTGCGAGTGCCAGACCTGCATGTCGGGGTTGTCACCGCCCCTGAAATTTCATGGGCGAGGGCAGCGACACGACGGCGTGGGCTGAGCAGTACTGTGATCCATAAGCTGGAAGAACATGTTGCTTGTACCAAGGCGTTCGAGCGAGCGATTGCAGATCACGGCTGGTTTTTATGCCGTAATGAAGGAACGATCGAAGACGCAACGATGCAGGTGATTTCTGAGATCTATAGAGTCCTTCGATGCCCCGCAGGCGAAGTTCGCTGCGCCGGCCTTGATGCGGTTGAGATAGCCGTAGATATAGATCGTTAGCAGGATCGAAGGGGTGATTTGTCGCCGCAGCGGTAGCCGGCTGATGCTTTGATCTGGGGGCCCGTCATCGAACCCGCCCACCCGCCGCCCCTTATAGAGCCTTGCTGGAATCAAGCAAATTGCGGAAGCCAAAGCGCGACCACTGCGGATCGAAAGACAATCGCCTGCTCATCGTCCGAACAACAACCGCTTTTGCCGCCAGGCCGGTGCGCTGGTGGGGAAAAGCACTTCGGTCGGCCGGAAACGAGCGACACCGCAGGCGGCGGCGATACGCTGGCGTTGCTGGCCCCGGACAAGCGCTTGCTGAAAACTGCTTTCGCGCTGCGGCAGCCCCAGCACATAGCCCACGCCCGCCTGGAAATCGCCTCCATGGGCCTGCCACCAAGCGGCGATCAACTGCGGGTCGGGCCAGGGCAGATTCTCATCGGGGTCCATGGCGACATTGGAATCCTCAGGGTCGTCGTTCGGGCCTGCATCGAAATCCGGCAGGTCCTGCAATTCCAGATCGAGCAACGCCAGGTCAACCCCAGTAATCAGGCTGAAGGCCTCGCCGGCGACGCGGGCATGGGGCAGGTCGCTCATCTGCTGGATCAGCCAGGGCACGCTGACCGGATCGCCCAGCAGCCCAACGGCCTGGATGCCGACGCGCTGCTGCTCAGGGTTCTGTATCAACTGGCGTATCCAGGCGATGCTGTTCTCACGCCTTTGCCAGGCCAGCAATACACAGAGCGCGCGATACTGGAACTCGCCCGGTTGCTCGGCGAACTGGCGCAGCGGCTCCAGCGCTTCCTCGTCGCCCATCTGTGCGATGGCCCAATTGGCCCAGAAGCGCGTGGCCGTGTCCTTGTGTTGACGGTGGGCACGAATCGTCGGCATCAGGTCACGACGACGCAACTCGCCGGCAGTACGGGCGGCACGCGCCAGCACGCTTGGGTCGGCGTGGGACAGCCCAGCCAACAGCGCCGGCCCTGGATCGCGCCGGTGCATGCCACAGGCGGCTAGGCCGATGCAGCGAAACAGGGATTCCGGCGATGCCAGCAGGCGGTCGATCCAGGGTTCCACCAGGGTCCACTTCAACCAACCCAGCGCGGCTGCCATAAAGCGCTCGCTGCCCGGATGCACGCGTACATGCTCGGCCAGGCTACCCATGGCTATCGTATTATTCGTCTCGAAGGCCAGCACCGTGGCGGCAAACACCTCGCCCAGCGCGGTAGGGCTCAGTTGCTGCAACAGGGCCTCCAGTCCAGGCAAACCTGCTATGCACAGGCCATCCAGATGGGCTTCGATGCGATTGTCCAGGGTGGTCAGGTGTTTGAGGTCGTAGTGAGGCGCCCGAACGGCATAGTCGCGCAGACCGGCGAGGAAAGATGCCTCTTCCACGTATTGATTAAGAATCCCCTCTATTGTAAGGCGAACATCTATCACGGGTTGGCAACCTGTATCCAAGCTATAGCATCATCACTGTATGCAATATCCTGCAAGCCGACTGACCAAATGCGGCCATCAGCAGAATCAAGATATGCTGTGCTTACGTTTATATCGAGATCTAATTTCTCAATAACATCGCCTACAATCTTGAATATCCCCTCGTAGCTGGAGATATAAATGGAGCCACAAAAGTAAGTCATGCCCCAAAAATCACTTTTCGTAACGTCTTGTTCTATTGCCTCCCATGCGTTGCCACGCCCGCGAATGATTGTCCCCGCCATTCCACAGATGTACACATAGCCATCACCAGCACATTCAATTGCGTTAAGTACCACATTCGTCGGACTATGCTCTTGCATCCAGCGCTTCCCATCATAGCGCCAGATTTCCCCTGAATATCCCGCGCAATATATGTCCTCTTCAGAAAACCCATCGATGCAATTGAAGCCTATGGTGTGTTCGCGGCGATCTCTTCCTAGAAATACGCCGTTATCAATTCGAAACCATATTTTCTCGTTAGATTTTTTATATACATGCCTGCCCATGCCTGCTAAGTAAATTTCACCATCGATAACTCTCACAGCTCTAAGCGTTAACAAATCACTCGGACCATCATCAGAGGGATCCACTTGCTCCTCAGATAGCCCTGGCAGATTAAGGGTTAATATTGTCCCATCAACACCCATGGCTAATATTTTTTTCCCATCCTCAAGAACTATTGCTCCCCTGGTAGCCGTATCCAGCGTTTTTTTCCCCCACTTCTCATCGGCATAGCGAAAAACTATCGAGTGGTCCGTATTTTGGTCTGCTAACTCATCGTCAACTGCCATTATGACAACGTAATTCTTTCTAAATGCGGTGACCCCTGTGAAACTTCTGGTGCGTTGTTGGTACATGGTAATTACCCCGTCTAGATTGGTTGATTATTACATGTCGTCGTCTTCGCTTATGCGTTTTATGCGCTCTGCGGCATCGGCCCTTTGTTCTTTTTTCAACGGCTGTCTTCGCGTTGGTGAGTGACATTTTTTTTTTGGATCTTTCCCGTAAAAGTGATCCAATTGTGACTCTATGCAGCCAGGCGAGCACTCACTATCAGGATTGGCGTCTTTATGCGATTGGAGCGCGATTTCTTTTGCCTTGGCATAAGTTAGCTCTTTGCCTATCAGCGTTTCCTCTATAACACCGCGTGTGCCGTGTGCAACGCCATGTTTACCTTCATAGCGTGAACAGTTGGCGCACATTGTTGGAGCGCCGCTATAAGCGCCTCCAGGCTTGCTTGAAATATGAGAAAAATCAGGCATTAAAACACCCCCTGGGCGCACCCAGTGATCCTCAATCAAGTGATCGCCTGTGTTCTCCGGACTACAGCACATTTCTTTGTCTTTGCCCTTGGGCACAAGTATGCACTGCATGGCAGTTTTACAATCGTCTGAGCAGTCAACGTGGTGCTTTCTTGCGCCAACTTGCTTTGATTTTGAATCTTTGCAGGCAGTCTGCATCTTCCCAGTATCGCTCTTACAGTTGGGAGGGTCTCCGAACGCCGTAGCATCCTGATAGAGCCAGGGCGTTGTATTAGAATTTGAGCCGTGGTTATGAGTAGTCATATCCATATTCCTGACTACATTTTCCCCCTCGAACTTCACATCCATCGACCATGCCGTGAAGTACACCTTTCCCTTGATCTTGCTGGTGATAACTCCTTTCTTCGGGGCGTTTCCAGCCTCATCTCCATAACTGGTTTTAAAGTAACTCTTGTCCTTGAGCATGACCTCCTTGCCGCTGATCTTGACCGTTCGCGTGCCCCTGGTGGTGTCCTTGGCCATGCCGGTATTCGGGTAGGGGATAGGTACACCGGTTGGTGTTGCAGCCGTTTGCGGCGGAGTGAAGCAGACATCCGGAAAGCAGGCAATCGACTTGCCAGCCGCCGCCTTGCAGGAAATCTCCATGTTGTTGGCATACACCTCATTCGCCATCACGCAGCCCTCACAGTCTGATAACTGAGCATCGCGGCGGCGCGTTCGCCGGCGTCGTTGCCGAGGTGGCAGAAGATATTCGGGCCTTCGCCGTAGCCCTTGCGGCTGGCGGCCAGGGCCACGGTGAGCATCGCCGGGCCGATAGCCGCGCCGACTTCGCCGATGCAGTCGGCCGGGTGCCAGAGATGGAAGAACTCCTTGCGCACGCGCAGGCTGCGGCTCAGGGCCAGGGAGGCTTCCTTGAAGTAGTACTGCTCGCCGGAGATGTCGGTGAGCCGATAATCCATTTGCTCCAACCCACAGCCGACTTCGCTCAGTGCTGCGCGTACGGCTTGAGTCAGACCTTCGGCGCGCAGGGGAATGTTTTCGGCCTCCACGGTGGCCTTCTCCACGCCGAATCCCAGGCCGAGGCAGGCCAATTGCGGCTCTTCGCTGGCAAAAGGGGCGGCCAGCACCACGGCGGCGGCACCTTCGCCGGGGATAAATCCGTTGGAGTTCTGGCTGGTGAGCAGGCGTTCGCGTTCTTCGAAAGCGGCCAGCGTCGGTCCGTTCAGGAAGGAGTCGACGCCGGCAATCAGCACGTGGCGATGGCCGCCCTGATAGATCAGCGTACGCGCATTCAGCAGGGCCACGGCAGCGCTGACCCGTCCACGGGCGATGACATTGGAACTGGGATGAAAGCGCAGACCGAGCTCGGCTTCGATGGCGTGCAGCAGCCCCTTATCGAGACCGTCGAGGCGGCCGGGGCGCTCGACTTCCGCGACCCCCAGCAGCAGCGGGGTCTTTTCCGGGTCGACGTTGGGGGTGCTTTGCAGCGCCTCGGCGACGGCGCGGGCGGCCATCTTGATCAGCTTGGTGCGGCCGCGCCAGGGCTGTTCCAAAGGCACGCTGGCGGCAATCAGCCATTCGCCACCTTGATCGATAAAACGGGTTTCCTGGAAATTGTCGATGGCACAACGGATCGCCGCGCAGCTCGCGGGTGCGCTGAGGCCAACGGCGCTGACCATGCCGGAGCCGATGATGCAAAGTGCGGTCATCAGTCCGTCTCCTCGGGGGCGTGCTTGGCTTTTACCAGGGAGGAGAGCGATGGGTAGTAATCCTTGCCCAGTTCGCGGGCGCGCCACCAGCCCGTGGACATAGTGCCGACCAGCACCTGAGCGATCTCGAACATGTTGCGTCGTAGCGGACGGGAGACACGCCAGGTCAGCTGCACCTGGAGCGCGTCTGTGTCGATCAGCAGGGTGTCGATCACCGCCTGCACAGTCTCATGACCGCCTTTTTTCAGAAAGAAGGTCACCGACACGTCCATTTCGGGGATGCGAAAGCCCGCGCGCTCCTGGGGTGTGAGGTTGAGCAGTAGCACATCCTCGCCGCCACGCAGGTAAGGAATCTGCTGATCGTCAGGGGCAGCCTGAAAGTAGCGATTGTCGAAATCCTGCGGCAGAAACGGAAAGCAGTTGGCCAACCAGGCATCGTCGTAAGTACCGGCGAAGCGAGCGCGTTGCGGCCAGCTGCGGCCGATGGGGCCAAGGGCCATCGGGCGGAAGTCGCCAGAGGGACTGTTGATCGCCTTGCCCAATTCCTCGGTGTTCGGCATCGGCATGCCGACAATGTCAGCACTACCCATGCTACGTGGGAACCAGCCACAACCAGTCGGATTGTCCAGGTAGCAGTGACGCATTTCGGAGTCTTTCGCCATCGGATGGCTGCCGCCAAAGGCCTGGGCATAGGAGATGTCCTGCTCGGTAAAAGGCTGCGCCAAGCCGGGAGAAACGCCCAATAGCCCCGGTTGCCATTGTCGGGGGCCTAGGACGGAAAAGGCCTTGCTCATCCGACCGACGCGAATGCCCGCGGCCAGCTGCGTCACGGGCCGCCCGTCTGGGGCATAGGCCTTGCCGCGGACCAGCACATCGCAGAATGGCTTGACCGGGGCGAAGTCCATTTCCTGCAGCGGGGCGCTGAGGCCCGGTTCGCCGAGGAAGGTATCGGCCATCAGCAGCGGTTGTTGGGTGTCGGCGAGGGTCGCCGCGCGGCCGTCCAGCGGCAGATTGAAAGTGCCTTTGGCTACCACCACCAGGGATTCACGGCCATCAGGCTCCATGCCCTGGGTATAGGCAGCAAGCAGTTTGCTGGCGTTGAGCAGTTCCATATGCCGAATACCTAGTTGATCTGCACCGAACCACCCTTGATGCGGTTGACCCCGCTGGAGCGGCTGGACAGGTAGGCGCCCTGGATGATCACTTTGCCCGCGCGGGTCAGGGTGATGCTGGCCTTGCCGCAACGCAGCACGATCTCGCGTTCGGCGCTCAGCTCCAGGCGCTGGTCGTCCAGTTGCACGCAGGCGACCGGTGCGGGCGCCACGGCCTGGCCCAGCAGGCGGCCGATCACTAGCGGGCGGGAAGGGTCGCCATCTTCGAACATCAGCGCCACCTGGGTGCCGATGTCCGCAGGGGCGAGCAGGGTGGTGGTGCGGGCGGCTATGCTCTGTTCCTCGGGGCAGCCGGGGTAGGTCACCAAGGGCGCACTGGCCTGTGGCAGGTCGAGCAGGACACCGATGACCACGCCATCGATGCGGGCCTGGGCGGGTAGTGAGTATTGAACCGTCATACGCGTTACTCCTAGTTTTGCAGGATCTTGCGTCCCTTGATCACCACGTTCTTGTTGGCCTTGATGTTGATCGCGCCAGAGCCGTCTATGGTGATGTCCTTGCCGCGGATGCTGATGGTGCCGTCCTTCTTCATGACGATGCTGGCTTTGCCGGTCGTGATGGTCACTGAGTCACCGGCATTGATGACAAGATCCTTGCCCACCGTCAGTACATCGTCCTTGTCGATATCGGTCGTGCGTCCTGCGCCGACCTTGCGCGATTCGTTTGCTTTTACCGTAGTTGAAAGATTGGCTCCGACGTCCACCGAGCGGTTGGCGCCCACATTGGTCGACTGGTAGAGGCCCACGTTGATGTTTTGGTAGGCCCCGACATTCACCGTTTGAAAGGCACCGATGACAACTTCCTGCGCGGCGCCGATGGCGATCGTCTCGTTGATACCTACCGCATGAGTGCGCTGCAGGGCCACGGTCGCGGTTTCGCTGGCGCCGACGCTGATCGTGCGGTTGCTGCCTATGCTGATGGTCTCGTTGCTGCCGACGTTTTCCGTACGGTTAACGCCGATGCTGATGTCCTCGTTGTTGCCCACGCTTTCGGTACGGTTGACACCGATGGTGATGGTCTCGTTGTTATCGACGGTTTCGGTGCGGTCGTGCTTCACATGCACGGTTTCGTCGTTGTCGATGGTCTTGCTGCGGTCGTGGCCGACCCAGTGGGTCTCGTCGTTCTCGACCTCGATGTCCTGGTTCTTCTCGGCATGGATAAACAGTTGCTCTGCGCCTTTCTTGTCCTCCATGCGGATTTCATTGAAGTTGGCCGGTGAGCCGTCCTTGCTCGAACGGCTTTTCACCCCGCTCTGGGTGGCATTGGCTGGCAGCGTGTAGGGCACGGTCTGTTCGGCGTTGTAGACGCGGCCGGTGATGATCGGCCGATCCGGATCGCCCTCGAGGAAACTGACGATCACTTCCTGACCGATCCGCGGGAGCTGCACTGCTCCCCAGTTCTTGCCGGCCCAGGCCTGGGACACGCGAATCCAGCAGGAGCTGTTTTCGTTGGACTGGTCATGGCGATCCCAGTGGAAATGCACTTTGACCCGGCCATACTGGTCGGTCCAGATCTCCTCGCCACTGGGGCCAACCACCACGGCGGTCTGCGGCCCGCGAACAATGGGCATGGGGGTCAGGGGGAGGGGGCGGAAGGTCTGGTTGGCATCCATACAGTCCAGCTCGCTGACGAACTGTTCGGCCAGGTCCAACTGCCCGCTTTCATAAGCGTCCTGACGGATCTGATAGCGGGCGACCACCACCAGGTATTCGCGGTTCTGGTCCGCACGGTCGTAGCCAGTCAGCTCGAACAAATGGCCGCAGCCCAGTCCGCGGGCGCGGCCGCGCAGCTGCACACGCTCGAACTGGCTGTGAATGGCTTCGATGCGGGTACGCGCGTAGTGCTCGCCATCGTTGCTCTGTACGTATTCACCGGGGTAGTCGTAGAGCGGGTGGTCGCCGTTGCTGTGGCTGCGCGACACACTGGAGCGCACTTCAAGGCTGGCGCGGGGGCGTTGGAAGTCGTAGTCGTTCAGCTCCAGCGAACCGGGTTGGACTTCCCGCGCCAGTTGCCAATCGTAGAAATGATCGCGCTCGCGCATTTGCCGATCGGGTGGGTAGAAGGGCACCGAGGCATAGTCGGCCACCGTGGAGTGGGCGCCATAGGCGTCTGCCAACACCAGTACATGACGCGCCTGCTCATGGCGGAAGTAGTAATAGATGCCTTCCTGCTCCATCAACCGGCTGACGAAGTCGAAACTGGTTTCGCGGTACTGCACGCAATATTCCCACTCGCGGTAGCTGCCGCTCAGGCTGTCTTCGAAATCGGAGAAACCGAGGTCGCGGAACACCTGCTTGATGATGTCCGGCACCGTTTTGTTCTGGAAAATCCGGCAGTCCGAGGTGCGCGTGAGCAGCCAGAACCAGGGCCGTAGGCTGACGCGGTAGCCGGCGAACTGGCCGTGGCCGGTCACTTGCCGGCAGCTGCAGGCAATGCCGTGGAAATAGCGTTTGCCGCCGTCGTGCAGCTCCAGGGTCAGGCCCATCGGCTTGCCCAGCAACTGGTCGAACGTGATCGCCCGGTCTTCGGAGGTGAGGTCCAATTCGTAGTGGAACAACCGCCCTAGCTCTTCGCTGCCTTCCATGCCCTGCAGCACCAGGACTTCGCCGCCGAGTGGGCTGTCGACCTGCACCAAGCGGTTGTTTTGCGTGATTGCCATAAAAAAACGGCTTCCTCTGGCCGGCATTCAGTCAGAGCGAACGTACGACTAAAACCGCTTCCTGCGGATTAACCTTCTGTCCAGAGCCACACTTTGGCGTCATCTCTAACAATTCAAGTGAAGTGTTAGCGCTGTTCAATGCTTGTCAAGAAACTCTCCGACCAGTGGGGCAAAGATCGGGCGTTTCAAGATGGGCGAACGGAGAGTCACTAGTTAGCTTCTTTGGTTATAGGATTTATTCTAAACAGCGAATACAGCCGCAAAAACCTCGACGACACCTAACCATTTTAAGGGGGGCTATACTCAGTTGCACGGATTGGCATATCCGAGCCGTTATTGAGCAATATCGTACAAGGAGTTCTGATGCCGCTGCGTTTGACAATCACCAACTATCACGTGCTCACGCGCGGCCAACCCGCGGAGTTCGAGCTTGATTGCGGTGAACTGAAAATCGGCCGCAGCCCCGAGAACGACTGGATACTTCCAGACCCGGAGCGACTGGTGTCCGGCCAGCATTGCGTCATTGAGCTGCGTGACGGCACCTACTACCTGACCGACACCAGCACCAATGGCGTGCAGTTGGTGAATGCCGGCGTGCACATGCACCGCGGCAACAGCGAACCTTTACGGGACGGCGAACTGCTGCGCGTGGGCGAGTACGACATCCTGGTGCAGATCAACGACGCTCCACAGATCATCAACGCGGCGCCTGGGATGAGTGATCCCTTTGCCGGCTTCGATGCGCTGATGGAGCGTCAGGCGCCTGACGAGATTCCCGACGCGGCCCCGGCGCCCCTCAGCAGAGAGCCGATCCAGTCGAGCGGTCCGCCCCCGGATATCCCCTCCGATTTGTTTGATTTCCTCGCGCCCCCATCGGTGCCGCCGCCAGCCGTGGCCGACCACGTGCCGGCCGAGCGCCATGATTTCCGCCCGCCGGAGCCACAGCCTCCCAGCGCCCCCCCGGCCAGCGAAACCGGCGCAACGCCAGCGATTCCGGGGGACTGGGATCCCTTCGCCGAGCTGGACATAGGCCCCGCGCCTGTAGCGTCGCCCACCCCGCAAGCACAGCCGCAACCATTGCCCGCGGAGCCGGAAAATATGGCCAGCAGCACACCAGCCCCGGCAACCCCAGTCGACCCGTTGGCTGCGGTTTCGACTCCAGCACCCGCAAATGAGAGCAGCGATGAGGTGCTGGAAGCCTTTCTCAGGGGCGCCGGGCTCGACCAGTTGCGGATCGATAGAGACGAAACCTGCGCTCAGATGGAGGCCATTGGCCGTAGCTACCGTCATATGGTGGAGGGGCTGATCGAGGTGCTGCGCGCCCGTGCCAGCCTCAAGGGTGAGTTCCGCATGGCCCAAACCATGATCCGCCCGGTGGAGAACAACCCCCTCAAATTCGCCCCCAATGTCGATGAGGCGCTGCTGTTGTTGCTGCGCGCCGACAATCAAGCCTTCATGCCGGCCGACCAGGCCATCGAGGAAAGCTTCGACGACCTCAAAGCGCATCAATTGGCCGTTATGGCCGGCGTACAAGCCTCGATCAAACATCTGCTCAAGCGATTTCAACCGGCGGTATTGGAAGCGCGCTTGAGTAAGCCTTCGGGTATTGGCGCTTTGCTACCAGGTGCACGCCAAGCGCATTACTGGGAGTTATTCACGGAACTCTATGCAAGCATTTCCAGAGAGGCCGAAGATGATTTAGAGGACTTGTTCGGGCGCGAATTCAGTCGTGCTTATGAAGAACAAAGTGCGAAGCTGCGCAAAGGCTAAGGGCTATTAGATAGTTGATCAATCCCGTTGGGTTGCCGGTAGTTCCAAACTGGAATAATAAATGTCATTGAGGACGACGACATGTCAAAGCTATTGATGCTCGCAACAGCCATATTGCTGACTGCCTGTGCTTCGAGTCCGCGTCCCACAGTGGTTGTCATGCATATCCAGGCCGCTGCCGATCTGAACCCCACGGCGGGCGGGCAGGCGACACCTGTGCGGGTGCGTTTGTATGAGTTGAAGAGCGGTGCAGTCTTCAGTCGTGCCGACTATTTCTCCTTGGTGGATGCCACCAGCAAAACCTTGTCCACGGACCTGGTGGCGCAGGATTTCTAACATAGCACCTCGTTTAACATAATATACATTACACGTAACAAGATGTTTCAAGATTAGCCCGGTTGCACGCAGATTTTGAAGCCCTCGATTCACCCAAGCCCCTCATCCTTGCGTCAGCTTTCCAATCAGCTCCGAATGCTCGGGAAACTGCTCTCTGAGCTTCTGCCGACTGCCCATCTCCATATCTGCAAAATCAAACCCTGGTGAAACCGCTTCACTGATCAAACCGTATCCCGCTAAACCATTCATAAGCTGCGAAGCTTTCCAGACGCCACCAGGTACATGCAGCTGCAAACATTGCCCGGCGATAACGTCGCTGCCCATCACCACAGTTTTCAACGTGCCGTCTAAAAAAATCAGGCTGTACTGAATCGGGTTTCCCAAATGGTAGTAATGAACGATGTCCGATTGATTCAGGTGGAAATGCCCGATCGGCGAATCCTTGGTCAGCAAGTAATAAATTGAAGTCATCAAGTGACGTTGACCACCATTGATCTCGGCCATAGCGTGGTGATCAGATTGAAAGGTTCTCCGGTAGAAACCGCCTTCCATGTGAGGCTCCAGAGCCAACGCGGCGATTACTGCTTCAGCGTTGGGGATATGAATGTCGAGCTCACTGTTGGTCATGTGGATTGTCCTCCTTGAAATACTGTAGCTATTAAACAGATCAACTCGATAGATTATAACTATGCTAAATGGTTGTTTAGTCGTTTTATCTCGATAGCGTTTAAAAGCGTGAGCAAACGCAATTCGTTGGCTTGACTCTATAGCTACCCCTGCCCTCGCAACACCGCAATATCCCGCTTGGGAGGTACGCCAAACAGACGGCTGTATTCGCGGCTGAACTGGGACGGGCTTTCATATCCGACCTTGAAAGCCGCACTGGATACGTCCTGGTGTTCATTGAGCATCAATCGCCTCGCTTCGTTCAGTCGCAGCCATTTCTGGTACTGCAAGGGGCTCATTGTGGTGAGTTGGCGGAAGTGGTGGTGAAAGGTCGGAGTGCTCATCTGCACTCGGGCCGCAAGTTCATCGACGCGAAGCGCCGAGGTGTAATTCAACTTCAGCCAATCGATGGCTTTGGCGATCCGATAACCTTGGCCATCTACAGAAGTTATTTGTCGAAGGCGGCTCGCCTGATCACTTTGCAAGAGACGGTAGTGAATCTCGCGCTGGATCAAGGGGGCGAGAACAGGAATGGACTCCGGCTCATCGAGCAGTGCCAATAAGCGCTCGAATGACGCCAGCATTGCAGGGGTTACTGAACCAATTCCTACCCCCTTCGCAACTGATCGATCACGGGTTGGCGGCAGGTCACTTTGTGCTATCAGCTCAGCCAGCATGCGCAGGTCGAGCTTCAAAGTCAGTCCCAGGCATGGCTGTTCCGGGCTTGCCACCAGCACTTCTGAATTGGCAGGCAAGTCCAATGAGGTGATCAGAAATCGCGACGTGTCATACGGGTAGCCTTCGCCGCCTACCCAGAGCTGTTTCTCACCCCGGGCGACGAGGATGATGCTTGGCTCGACCATGCAGACGACGGGCGGCGAAGGATGTTCGCGCCTGAAGAAGCCGAGGCCCGTAATGGGCGTTCCGTAATCACCTGGTTTCGGAATCTGCGCGCCGATGATCTGCGCAAGCGATTCTTGCGCCGATGTTTGTTGAGGCGCGGTGTCGTGTTTGATCGTCATGTTCGTCTTCTACCTCTTTGCTGAACTCTAACTCGCCAGTTCACGACCGTCCTGCAAAAAAACAGAGACTCATAGAATCAGGCAAGTAATCCAGCGGAATGCACTACAGGGAGTATGGGCAGAGCCGGAGAATGTTCATCCGACACACCCATTGAGGAATCTCCCATGACGTCAAGTATCGCTTCGTGATCGAGAGCGCCATGTTGGCTGATTAAGCACTTGGGTCAAAACACTCCAGCAAACTACAACTCAATCGAAAGGACTATCCGGTGAAAAGAATTTTTCTTGCCCTGGGGCTTCTCGTTACCTCTTTTTCTTCAATGGGAGCCGATATGTCAAACGGCGCGGACAACTTCTATAAAAGCGAGAAAGTGACCGTTGAAAAGGTCACCTTCAAAAATCAATACGGAATGAAGGTGGCGGGCAATCTGTTCACCCCGAAAGACCTCGCCCCCAAATCCAGGAACGCCGCCATCATCGTCGGCCATCCAATGGGGGCGGTGAAGGAGCAGAGTGCGAACTTGTACGCTACCAAAATGGCCGAACAAGGATTTGTCACACTGTCCCTGGATTTGTCCTTCTGGGGCGAAAGTGAGGGCACGCCTCGCCAAGCGGTCTCGCCTGATATTTACGCCGAAGATTTCAGTGCCGCCGTAGACTTTCTCGGCACTCGACCGATAGTTGATCCTGAGCGAATCGGCGTCCTCGGCATCTGCGGCAGTGGCAGCTTCGCTATCAGTGCCGCCAAGATTGATCCGCGCATGAAGGCCATCGCCACCGTCAGCATGTACGACATGGGGGCGGCCAACCGTAACGGTCTCAAACACGCAGTGACTGCGCAACAACGCCAGCAGATCATTCGCGACGCCACCGAGCAGCGCTATGCCGAATTCCAGGGTGGCGAAATCCGCTACACCGGCGGCACGCCGCTCAAACTGACCGGCAATGCCGTGGGTGATGAGTTCTACGATTTTTATCGCACCCACCGAGGCGAAGTCACTCCGGCCGGCGCATCGCCGCAGACAACCACCATGCCGACGCTGACCAGCAACGTGAAGTTCATGAACTTCTATCCGTTCAATGACATCGAGACTATCTCCCCTCGCCCGCTGCTGTTCATTGCCGGCGCCCAGGCACACTCACGCGAGTTCAGTGAGGATGCCTACAAGCGGGCCGCCGAGCCTAAAGAGTTGCTCATTATTCCAGATGCCGGACACGTGGATCTTTACGACCGGGTCAACCTCATTCCATTCGCCAAGTTGACCACGTTCTTCAAAAGCAACCTGAAGTAGCCTGATCGGTGTTGCGATAGGTGGCTTCTGGTCATTGTCGGCGGCAACCGCCATGCGCCTGGTGCCTGATGACCAGATCACTCGCGCAATGGCCATCGTCAACGGCGGCAATGCTTTGGGATGGTGGACATGGCTGGCGAGAACGTTGCAGACGCTGCTGAAGCGGGAGGCGGCTTGGGGGAGCATGCGCACGCAGGTTGGACGTGACCATCACCGTGCGCTGTCGATGATTTGGCCACCGTCCGGCGTCAGGCTGTAACCTGTCAGGAATTGTGCGTCCTTGCTGGCGAGGAATAGCACGACCGGCGCAATGTCCTCTTCGGGTGATCCATAACGGCCAAGTACGTTAGTGGGTGCGGGTGCATTGGCGGCAGCCCCCCAAGTGTCTGCAACCGGCATGACATTGTTTACCGTGATCTTGTCAGCGCCCCACTCCCTTGCCGCCGAGCGAGTCAAGGCGCGCACCGCCTCCTTCGCCATGTTGTAAGGGGCGTATCCCTGCAGGCCGATGACACCCGCCAGCGAGGCGAAGTTGATGACCCTACCCTCCCCGCTGGCTTTAAGGTGTGGGTAGCAGGCTTGCATCGTTCGTAGATAGGCAATCGGCCCCATTTCTAAATTGCGTTGCAATTGCTCGGTCGACAGATCGAGAACCGATGAAAAGACGACAGAGGGGTCGAAGGCATTGTTCACAAGAATGTCGATCCGGCCATACACACCCACCACCTTTTCTACAGCAGCTTTGATCTGATCCGGATCGGCGATATCACAGACTACTCCGAGGGCGATGCCGCCCGCCGCCTGGATCTCAGCGACGACACCCGCGACATTTTCAGCCGTGCGTGAAAGAACCGCCACCTTCGCGCCTTCCACCGCGAACAACTTCGCTGTGGCGCGGCCGATACCGCGACCGGCTCCAGTGACGATGGCAACTTTCCCATTGAGTCGAGTCATATAAGTCTCCTTTATTTAAGAGGCGTTTGGATGACCGCCGTCAGCGGTGGGTAAGGCGACGGAAGATCACGAACAGCGTTTTGTGTCATGAAGGAGGCAACCAAGAGGATGAGTCCTACGATTGCCGGGATAGAGCCTTTGGGCTTGCGAACACCCAGGTGTGCTAAAGCGGAGAGCAGCAGGTGATAAAACATGCCGGCATAGGCAAGATCACTGAGCGCCACGTTAAAGCGCCACAGAATCGCGGCAGGACCAAGGACCTTGACCGCGATCATGAAAGGCACCAGGTGGGAGGCTGAATAGCCCAACTCCGCCTGTGCATTTCGAACATAGTCGCCCTTGGCGATGTACATGGAGGCAGAAGCGAAATAGAGCAGCGACAGCAGTGCCGTGCTGATCCAATAAACATAGTTTTCGATCATGAGGTTTTTCCCAAGCAAGCGTTAATGCGTCGACTCAGGTCAAAGATGTCGCCTAATATGAAAAGCTACAAGTAGGATGAAAAAGTGGTGCTTAGTATGGAAAACCAGACTAATGGTGACGATCAGATCAACATGCACGAGGAAATGCGCCGTGCATTTGCGCTGCTTTCAGGCAAGTGGAAGCTGGAAATCATGTGGTTGTTGAACCAGCGAATCTACCGTTTCGGAGAACTGCGCAAGGCGATTAGCGGCATCACCCAGCACATGCTGACGGCACAACTTCGTGAGCTCGAAAACGATGGGCTGGTGTCGCGAACAGTCTTCGCGCAAGTGCCACCGCGTGTCGAATATGAAATGACGGCAAAGGCCCGTGCGCTCGGGCCGACGATGGAGGCACTCGCGTTATGGTGGAGCGAGTATGGGAAAAGCGTGCCGGTGAAGCCAAACCCGCGCGGCCGTAAACCCAAGGTCACTTAAGCATCTCATTAGTGTCAGGGGTTAGACCTTAATGGTTCTTGAGGAATGCTTTTCGAACCTTGGCACTTCAATCAATGGGCTGTTTTGCCATGGAGATCGCGGGAAGCTCCTTCGAGGGTTTTCCATAGACTGCGCATCGTAGGGTTCTCATTGGTGATGGCGCAGTAGGAGCGTATCTCCAGTCGCGTACTCCATTCATCACCACCCGCTTTTACCAATTGACCTCGCTGAAGCTCGTCAATGACAGCGCTTTGTGGCAACCATGCCACGCCATACCCCTCTATCGCCATTCGCATCAAAAGCATCGCCATGTCTGCCTCATAGCACCGTTCCAGCACACTCACACTTGGGCCATTTTTGATGACTATGTCGGCAACGCGACCTAGAAAAGTTGTGGCCGTATAAGCGAGGTGAGGCACAGCTTTAGCTGAGGTGCCGGGCAAGCGATACAGCGGTTGCCCCTTCTTGTCAGGGGCACACAACGGAATAAAGGCGTCATGTCCCAACGTCAGGCATCCGAACTTTTCCGGGTCTAGAAGAATGGGGGCCAGAGGATGGTGGTAGACGATCATCAGATCGCAACTCCCCTCCTCCAGGGCTATGACGGCGTCATGAATGTTCGCGGCAACGACTCGAGCGTTGAACTGCTCATTGTGCTGCTGAAATTGGGTTAGCCATTTCGGTAGAAACGTCATTGAAAGGCTGTGGCCAGCAGTCACCTGGATGGATCGCCCGGGCATTCGCTCAACCTCGCGCAGGGCTGAACGCAGTCTCAATAACCCTGCTAATGCCTCGCGGCCTTCTTCACAAAAACTTCGCCCCGCAGGCGTGAGCTGAACGGGATAAGTACCGCGATCTACCAACTCCGCGCCTACCCATTCCTCAAGTGACCGTATGCGACGCGACAGAGCCGACTGGGTCACGCAGCGAACCTCCGCAGCCCGAGAAAAGTTCTTCCACTCGGAAATCGCTAAAAGATCATCCAACCATTTGATTTGCATAGCGGCACCTCACGCCCCGAATACGCAGTGTACTGCGCCGCAGTCAGGGCGAAGCAGAAGTTTCGAAAACTATTCCAAAAGCGCATGAGGCTATCGGGATTACTCATCACGACCTTTCAATCCCGCCCCTAGAATCGAAAACGTTGAAGCGATGCCATAGAGCTTCGCCCCAATGACACTTGTCTCCTGCCAAGTAAAAAAAGCAAAAAAACCACTTGAGGAAAGCTCCGTGAAGAAAAATAAACTTCCGCGTCGGATCGCAATTGGCATCGCCTTGGGCGTGCTTGTCGGTTGGGCGTGCCACCATTTCGCAGGGAGCGAACAAAGCGCCAAAGAGATCGCGTCTTACTTCTCGATGGTCACCGACATTTTTTTACGCATGATCAAGATGATCATCGCTCCGCTGGTATTCGCTACTTTGGTCGGTGGCATTGCCAGCATGGGGAACTCCCGCTCGGTTGGGCGCATTGGCCTAAGAGCCATGGCCTGGTTCGTCACCGCTTCGGTGATCTCGCTGGCAATCGGCATGGGCCTGGTCAACCTGTTCCAACCCGGTGCGGGACTGAACATGGAAGTTGTCCAGCATGCGGCAAGTCCCGTGGTGGTCAACACCGGGGATTTCAGCCTCAAGGTATTCATCAGTCATGTGTTTCCCCGCAGCATTGCTGAAGCAATGGCCAACAACGAAATCCTGCAAATCGTGGTGTTCTCGTTGTTCTTCGGATTTGCCTTGGCGGGTGTGAAACGAGCTGGTTACACGACGATTGTCGACAGCATCGAAGAGCTGGCCAAGGTGATGTTCAAGGTCACGGACTTCGTCATGGCCTTCGCGCCCATTGGGGTTTTCGCAGCCATCGCATCGGCTATCACCACGCAGGGCCTTGGCTTGATAGTCGATTACGGAAAACTGATTGCCGAGTTCTACTTGGGCATTGTGATTCTGTGGTGCGTTTTGTTCGCTGCCGGTTATCTGTTCCTGGGTCGCTCAGTGTTTACCTTGGGCAAGCTGATCCGCGAACCTGTTCTGTTGGCATTCTCGACTGCCAGTAGCGAGTCCGCGTATCCGAAAACCATGGAGGCGCTGGAGAAGTTTGGTGCGCCGAAGCGTGTATCCAGCTTTGTTCTACCGCTGGGTTACTCATTCAACCTTGATGGTTCAATGATGTATCAAGCGTTCGCCATCATGTTCATTGCTCAGGCCTACAACGTTGACTTGAGCTTCACACAGCTGATCTTGCTGACGCTGATGATTACCAGCAAGGGAATGGCCGGTGTAGCCCGGGCATCGGTGGTTGTGGTGGCGGCTACGTTACCCATGTTCAACCTTCCCGAAGCCGGTATTTTGCTAATCCTTGGCATTGACCAATTCCTTGATATGGCCAGGACTGCCACCAACGTGGTTGGCAATAGCATCGCGACAGCTGTGGTTGCCAAATCAGAACCACATGAAGAAGCTGAAGAAGCGTCCGGCACGAAATCTCCGCTCCCGATTCATACTGCAGCCACCGCCTGAGAACCTGAACTTGAAAGGTAAATCGAAACCGTCCAGCGGGTCATCGTTTGCTCGCAAACTAGGTATCGTCGGCGGACTTGGCTCACTGGCCGGCGGCGATCTTTTCTACAAATTGGTGAAGTCCAGAGCTGTTTTGGAAGATCAAGGTCGCTATCACTTTCTGTTTGAGCAACACCCTTTCAAAGACGTCCTGATGCCCCTGGAGCGGGGCGCTAACATGACCTCGAGGAAGTTCTACGTTTTTCAGGTTTGTCAGACATTCGAGGCAAGCGAAGTCAATGCCGTTTTACTACCTTGCTTTGCCAGTCACACCTTTCGGGAGGAAATTCAGGAGGAGATAGGCATACCCGTCCTGGATATGATGGCTGCGTTACGCAAGCATATTGATCACGTCGCTGAACGCGGCAGTACGTTGGGAGTTATCGCGTCTGACTATGTTCGGCACTCCGGGCTGTTTGAGCGATATTTCGGCAATGACTTCAAGCTCGTGTATCCAGATAATTACGAGCAGTCCGGGTTGATGGGCGCGATGTATGGCGTCAACGGCATCAAAGACGGGTACCTTGACGGGGTGCCGCTAGAGTGTGTTTATCAGGCGTGCCTTTCGCTTCAGGATCAGGGAGCCACTCTCATATTGCCGGGTATGACTGAGTTCTCATTGATCTGTGGTGATCTGCAACGGCGAGGCATCACGGCTCTGGACATCAACGAGATTTATGCCGGTTTCGCGACGTCGCAAAGCGGCCAGTTGACTCGTCCGCCGTTCAAATTAGGGATAGTTGGCGGAGTTGGGCCGGCAGCAACAGTCGACTTCATGGGTAAGGTTGTTGCGCATACACCGGCAGGCCGAGATCAGGAGCACATCAAAATGGTGGTCGAACAAAACCCCCAGATTCCTGATCGCACAGCCAACCTGTTGTATGACGAAACCGACCCGACAATGGCGATGTATGCAACATGCAAGCGTCTTGAAAGCGCTGGAGCCAATGCCATTGCGATTCCGTGCAACACAGCTCACGCCTTCGTCGAGCGCATCCAGTCGCACCTGCGTGTACCCATAGTGAATATGTTGACTGAGACGGTGGAGGCTATCGCTCAGCGATACGGTGCTGGCAAAACCGTAGGGCTGCTAGCGACGTCCGGCACCATCAAAAGTCAGGTCTATCACGAGGCAGCCCGGCGAGCAGGACTTCACGTCATCACCCCCGGCGTGGATTACCAAGTGTTGGTCATGGAGTCGATTTATGGAGAACGTGGCATTAAAGCGGGTTTCACTGGGGGTATTTGCAAAGACCAGCTTCTAACCGCCGCAGAGCACTTATGTGAGCTGGGCGCTGATGTACTCATCCTGGGTTGTACAGAGCTGCCCCTGGTGCTCGAACATAGCGAAGCTTACAAGATAAAAAAACATACGGTGGCGTTGATCGACCCGACAACTATTTTGGCATTGAAGTGTATTGAGCTTGCCCGTGAAAATACGGTCAAGCCTCACAGACACTAGCCCGTATCAGCTACAAAAAGGCCCTTCTCGGGCCTTTTTGTACTCAAATCAAACTCACTTGGTAAGCCAGGACTCGACAGTGGCAGAGCCGAATTTAGACTTCCATTCCCTCAGTGTCTTCTGGTTGCCGCCCTTGGTCTCGACGACTTCGCCAGTGTTTGGATTTTTGTAGATCTTCACCTGGCGCGGCTTGCGTGTGCCGGATTTCGACGCGCTTGCTGATGCGCGACGACCAGTTTGTGGCTCAAGAAGATTGATCACGTCTTTCAGGCTATAGCCGTATTTGGCTAGCAGATCACGCAGCTTCTTTTCGAAATCAATTTCCTTTTGAAGGCCTGCATCACCTTTTAGTGCTTCAAGCGCTTGGAGCTGTTTAGCCAGATGTTTTTCGAGTTGACGGAACTCTGCGAGCTTGGACATGTAAACCTCATATGTGTTTTGTATGTATGTACATGTGACAGAGCCTGCTAAGAAAAAGTCCCCCTGCAATGACCGTTGATTGATCTAAATCAGATGATTGAACAGCAAACAAAGTCAGTTTGTTGTCAGGCTAAAAATACAACGACAAAAAAGCCCGGCTTGCCAACGGTAGCGTCTCGAAGATCGCTACCGCCGGCAGGCCGGGCTCCTAAAGCAAAATGCCGCTTAAATGTTTCGCATCAACAGCACTTCGGTCCCGCCTTGCTGCCGTAACGAGCCTCCTGACGTTCGCGAAAGAACACCTCGTAGCTCATCAGCGGTTTGTCCGGGTGTTTGGTTTGCATATGCTCAACGTAATTGTCGTAGTCAGGCATGCCAACCATCAAGCGTGCAGCCTGACCCAGGTATTTACCAAGGCGACTCAGGTCATTGAACATGGGCACCCTCCTCCATCAAGCATCCGGCAGAGCCTGGAACGGCGCTTCTTTATCCGTACGTTCTTTAGTGCCCCAGGCGGCAATGCCAACCTTGAGTGCAAAGAACAGGATGCTGAACACCACGAGCAAAAACAGCGCCGTCAGCGTTGCGTTGGTGTAGGCGTTGTAGATCACGTGCTGCATCTGTTCGATGCTCTTGGCCGGCGCCAAAACCTGCCCGTTGGCCAACGCATCGCTGTACTTCTTCGCCAGCGCCAGGAAGCCGATCGCCGGGTTGGCGTCGAACAGCTTGATGAAGCCTGCGGTGGTGGTGCAGATCAGCAACCAAACGGCTGGCAGCATGGTCACCCAGACGTAGCGTTGGCGTTTCATTTTGATCAGCACAACGGTCGCCAGCATCAGCGCGATTCCGGCCAGCATCTGGTTGGAGATACCGAACAGCGGCCACAAGGTGTTGATGCCACCCAGCGGATCGATCACACCTTGGTACAGCAGGTAACCCCACATCGCTACGCAACCGGCGGTTGCGATCAGGTTGGCAGTCCAGGATTCGGTGCGCTTGAGCGCCGGCACGAAGGAGCCGAGCAAATCCTGCAGCATGAATCGCCCGGCGCGGGTACCGGCATCCACCGCAGTCAAAATGAACAACGCTTCGAACAAAATCGCGAAGTGGTACCAGAAGGCCATGGTGTTTTCACCCGGCAGAAGTTGGTGCAGGATCTGCGCAATACCGACTGCCAGGGTCGGCGCACCACCGGCACGGGCCAGGATGGTGGTTTCACCGATATCCTTGGCCACCGCTTGCAGCGCTTCCGGGGTAATCGCAAAGCCCCAACTGCTGACGGTCTGAGCCACCGAAACAGCATCGGAGCCTACAAGGGCTGCGGGGCTGTTCATCGCAAAGTACACGCCTGGCTCGATCACCGACGCAGCCACCATTGCCATGATGGCGACGAAGGATTCCATCAGCATGCCGCCATAACCGATGTAACGGGCATGGCCTTCACTGGCGAGCAGCTTCGGCGTGGTGCCGGAAGCAATCAGTGCGTGGAAGCCGGACACCGCGCCACAGGCAATGGTGATGAACAGGAACGGGAACAACCCACCCTTCCATACCGGCCCGGTGCCGTCGATGAACTGAGTCAATGCCGGCATTTTCAGGTCGGGCATGGTGATCAAAATGCCGATCGCCAGCGCAACGATGGTGCCGATTTTGAGGAAGGTCGACAGGTAGTCACGCGGCGCCAGAATCAGCCATACCGGCAGAACCGCCGCGACAAAACCGTAGCCGATCAGCATCCAGGTGATCTGGATTCCGGTGAAGGTAAAGGCTTTGGCCCAGACCGGGTCAGCGGCAATCTGCCCGCCCAGCCAGATCGACCCCAGCAGCAACGCCACGCCGATCACCGAGATTTCACCGATGCGACCCGGGCGGATGTAGCGCATGTAGATGCCCATGAACATCGCGATCGGGATGGTCGCCATCACCGTGAAAATACCCCACGGGCTTTCGGCCAGGGCCTTGACCACGATCAGCGCCAGCACCGCGAGGATGATGATCATGATCAGGAAACAGCCAAACAGCGCGATGGTCCCGGGGATGCGGCCCATTTCTTCACGGACCATGTCACCCAGGGAACGACCGTTGCGGCGGGTGGACATGAACAGGACCATGAAGTCCTGCACCGCACCGGCCAGCACCACCCCGGCAATCAGCCACAGCGTACCAGGCAGGTAGCCCATCTGCGCCGCCAATACCGGGCCGACCAGCGGCCCAGCGCCAGCGATGGCTGCGAAGTGGTGACCGAAAAGTACGTGTTTGTTGGTCGGCACGTAGTCCAGACCATCATTGTTGAGTACGGCGGGAGTGGCTCGATTGGGATCGAGCTGCATCACCTTGGTGGCGATGAACAGGCTGTAATAGCGGTATGCGACGAGATAAATAGCGACTGCTGCGACTACGATCCAGAGGGCGTTGATGGCTTCGCCGCGGCGCAGGGCCACGACACTTAGCGCAAACGCTCCCAGGACAGCCACGGCAAACCAGGCGAGGTGTTTAGCCAGACGGGGCATAGCGTGTCTCCTGCCGACAACCAGTGGCTGCGGCGGTAATTATTATAATTGTGTCCGCATTGCGGAGCGGACCCAATATCCGCCCATGCTGTCGACAAATAAATCCGCGTTACTACGTACGTGGTATCTACGTAGTTCTACGTAGATACCGCTGATCTCTCAGTTGAAACGCAAAAACCTGTGGGAGCGGGCTTGCTCGCGAAGGCGGTATATCAGACACAGCGATGTTGAATGACAGAATGCATTCGCGAGCAAGCCCGCTCCCACAAGGTTCTGCGTTTCATCGCGGCCGCAGGTCATTCTGTCCAGCACCGCTACTGGAGGCGCGTATCTTTGGCATATGATGCCGGGCCTTCGCCTTCCCTCGGTCTGGCCAGGAGTAGAGATGCAGCTCAAACACAAAATCGTCGCGCTCGGGATTCTGCCGCTGGTGTTGGCGATCGCGGTCATCTGCGTGCTGGTGATTTCCCTGAACCGCCAACTGGGTGATCAACAGGCGCAACTGATCGAAGACAGCATTCTGGCCAGCAAGCGCGCAGAACTGAAAAACTACGTCGAAATGGCGCAGAGCCTGATCGCGCCGCTGTACGACGACGGTCGCGGCGATGAGCGCGCGCAACAACAAGTGCTTGAAGAACTGCGCAAGCTTAGCTTTGGCATCAACGGCTACTTCTTCGTCTACGACCGCGAGGGCCGCAGTCTGATGCACGCGCGCCAATCAGAGCTGGTGGGCAAATACCTGTGGGACATGACGGACCCTTACGGCTTGCCGGTGATCCAGGCGTTGCTCAAAAGTGCGCAATCGGGCGAAGGCTTTCAACGTTACGCCTGGAACAAACCCTCTTCCGGTCAAGTGACCGATAAGCTCGCCTACGTGGTGATGCTTGATCGTTGGGGCTGGATGCTCGGCACTGGCATCTACCTTGAAGACGTTGAACGCGCCACCCAACAAGCGCGTGCCGAGGTGGCTCAGGGCATCCGTAAAACCATGGGGGCGATTGCGGCGGTGGCCCTTGTGGCGGTGCTGTTTGTGTTCGCCAGCGGCATGACGCTGAACGTCAGCGAACATCGCCTGGCCGATAAAAAACTCCAGCGCCTGACCCAACGCATCGTCAGCCTGCAGGAAGAAGAACGGTCCCGAGTTTCCCGAGAGCTGCACGACGGCATCAGCCAGCTATTGGTGTCGATCAAATTTCAGTTCGAACTGGCCAGCCATGTGCTGGAGAATGGGCAAGACAAGGGATTAAGCATTTTAAGAGACGCCACGGAGCGCCTCGGGGACGCGATTGGCGAAGTTCGCAGCCTCTCTCACGACCTGCGTTCGTCGCTGCTCGACACCCTCGGCCTGCCGGCGGCGATCGGTCAACTCGCCGCAGAATTTGAACAACGCAGCGGTCTGGTCGTGACTTTCAACGATAACGAATTCGACTGTCATCTGGTCGATGGCGCCGCCGTCTCGTTGTTTCGCATCGTGCAAGAAGGCCTGACCAATATCGAACGCCACGCACAAGCAAAAAACGTCATCATTACCCTGCACGGTTCTGAAAAGTCCGTACGGTTGACGGTGGTCGATGACGGTATCGGTTTCAACGTCGCCCAGGTCGAACGTCGTCACGCCGGCATTGGCCTGCGCAATATCCGTGAACGTGTCGAGCATTTTGGCGGTCGATTCGACCTGACATCGATGCCGGGAAGAAGTGAGCTGGACGTGCTGCTGCCGATGAAACTGCCCGGTACAGAACGCTGACTCAACCCATAACAATTAGAGTGAATGCCTGCGATGAACCTGCCCTACCCGATCCGCGTCGCCCTGGTCGACGATCACTCCCTGGTCCGCGACGGAATCAAATCGCTGCTGGCGGTCATGGCGCAGCTGGAAGTGGTGGGAGAAGCCGAGAATGGCGTCGATGCCATCGAGATGGTCGGGCGCTGCCAGCCGGATCTGTTGCTGGTCGACATCAGCCTGAAGGACATCAACGGCCTCGAGCTGACCCGGTTGTTACGCAGCCAGTACCCGTCGCTCAAAGTGCTGGTGCTGAGCATGTACGACAACTATGAATACGTGAGTGAGTCCGTTCGCTCGGGTGCCAGCGGCTATGTGCTGAAGAACGCGCCTTCACGGGAAATCATTGCGGCGATCGAAGCCATTGTCAGTGGCGGGACGTTCTACAGTGCCGAGATCGCACAGCGGCTCATTGCCGATAAAAGTACCGACAACGAGCTGACTCCGCGCGAAAGCCAAGTGCTGTACAAGATGGCTCAGGGGCTGAACAACAAGGAAATGGCTCGCGAACTGGACATCAGTGTCCGGACTGTAGAAACCCATCGCCTGAGCATCCGTCGCAAGCTCAACATCGACAAACCCGCGGCCCTCGTAAAGTACGCGATCGATCACGGGATCATTTCGCGCTAGAGGCGATTCACACCGCGCTCGTATTAACGACACGTGCCGTGCGAACAAACAATGCGCGTACCTTGTCCCAGAAATTCCCCCCAAGTACGAAAAAGCTGCCGATCAACATGGCATCGCCCAGCGCCTGGAGCTGCCAGAGATTCGGTCTCAGCCCCGGCCAAAGAGTGTCTATGTAAGGTTCGAGAAATCCCGAGATCAGCGGCAGGCAAAACATCACCAGGCCAATTCTATGGCGAGCCGGGCCTACTTCCACGTCTGCCAGTGCAAGCGTGGAGACGTAACCAAACATGCTGCGCTTGAGTTGCTGAAAACCGGATTTGCCCATGATCGCAATGGCGAGGATCAACAGAATCTTGTTACTGATAAACAAAACACCTGTCAGTGCCGCGATTTTTGAGCCTGGCACATCCGCTGCGGCAGCGAGAGGCACCATCAGCCAGGATCCCAGCATCAAACAGATAATCGCGATGCCCAGTTTGAAGCGCCAACCAGCAGAACTGGGTGCATTGTCATCCTGAGGGTTGCTCATGGTCTTCTTAACCTTCTTTTCTGGCCGGGATTAATAGATCTTCAGAAGCGTAGCAGTTGGTCGATCCCCTGATCATTCAACATGACCTTGTATTTGTCCGAGCTGTACTAACCTAATCGAACCGGTAACCAACGCCATTTCAATGCCTGGGATGTTCGGATGACGTGTCCCCAAAATCTACTATCAGTGCACCGATGCTGACGCGCTCGGGTCGGCTGCTTCTGCTGGTCGCCCTTGGCCTTGGCGGTTGTGTCCGTCTGGGGCCGGATTTTCAGGCCCCCGGCGAGGCCTGGACAAAACTCTGGAGCAGCCCTGCGCTTGAGCAGGCCAGCCAACGAAGTCTGAATCCCGACCTTCGCCAGTGGTGGCAAGTGTTCGCCGACCCGGTCCTCGACGCTCTGATCGACGAATCGGATGCGCACAATTCAGACCTGAAAATTGCCGGCCTTCGCGTCATGGAAGCCCGTGCCCGGTTGGGTATTGCGCAAAGCGGACGCTATCCGCAACTGCAACAGGCCAGCGCCGACAGCTTGTACTTCAACCGCAAGCAGTCTGGCGGCAACAACCCGCAAGACAGCCACTTCTGGCAACACAGCGCGGGCTTTGACGTCGGTTGGGAACTGGACTTCTGGGGGCGCTTCAGTCGAGCCATCGAGTCGTCCGATGCCAGTTACTTCGCGGCTCAAGCCAACTATGAAGACGTACTTGTACTGCTGCGTGCTCAGGTAGCCGACACATACTTTTCGTTGCGCACCACCGAAGCGCGTTTACGCGTCGCCCGAGAAAACGCCGAGCAGCAAAAGCGTAACTTTGAGATCACCGAAAAACTGTTCAACAGTGGCCAGAGCGCCGAACTCGACTTGCAACAAGCCAAGACCCAATACCTGGGCACCTTGAGCAGCATTCCGGATCTTGAGGCCCAAGTACTGCGCACCCGCAACGCGTTGGCCGTGCTGATCGGCCGGCCACCCAGCGCCCTGCCCCAATTGCTCGAAAACGAGGGGCTGATCCCGCTGGTGGACCGAGCCGTGCTGCAAGACGTGCCGGCCAGCCTGTTGTTGCGTCGACCGGACGTGCGTGCTGCCGAGCTCAATGTCGCCGCCCAGTCGGCTCTGATCGGTGTCGCGGAAACCGACTTCTATCCGTCGCTGACCTTGCTGGGCAGTATCGTCTGGACCACCGACACGTTGAGCGGCACCTCCAACAGTCTGGACCTGATCGGCGGCCCCAGTTTGCGCTGGAACCTGTTTGACCACGGCCAGATCAGCAACAACGTGCGTGTTCAGGATGCGCGGTTGCAGCAGCTGATTGAGGTTTATCGCGACAAAGTCCGCCAAGCCGCACGGGAGGCCGATGATGCTGCCAGCAGCCTGATCAAATCACTGGAACGCGAACGCATCCTCGGTGAAGCACAAGTCGCTGCAAAACGTTCGTTGAGCCTGGCCAGCACTCAATACCGGGAAGGTTACTCGGACTTCCAGCGCGTGCTGGATGCTCAACGCGCATTGCTCGAACAGCAGGACAATTACCTGCTCAGCCGCAGCAATGCCGTGAGCAACCTGATCGCCCTGTACAAAGCCCTTGGCGGTGGGTGGTACAGCGCGCAGCCGACAGTCGATCAAAGCACTCGCCAGCAAATGGAACAACGCACCGACTGGGGCAACCTGCTGAATGAGCCAGCCCCTTCGCAAGCATCCTATCCTGTGCCAGAAGGTCAAAGCCGATGACTGAACCCTCGCCGCCCGTTACTGAGGCGCCCTCCCCCAAAGCACCCGAGCCTGCCGCCGATCCTGCAAAAAAAGGCATCAAATGGGTGATGCTGCTGATCGTATTGAGCCTGGCCTGGTACCTGTTGGCTGACCGTTTCACCCCGTATACGCAACAGGCTCGGGTGGGCGCCTTTGTCATTCCAGTGGCGTCCGAAGTAGCCGGCCGGGTAGTCAGCGTGAATGTGCGCAATAATCAAGACGTCAAGGCGGGCGATGTGCTGTTTGAGGTGTATCAGCAGCCCTATCAAATCGCCGTCGACCGCGCACGTGCCGACCTGGAGTCTACCCGCCGCCAGATCGGTGCCAGCACCGCCGGTATTGCTTCGGCTCAAGCCAATTTGCGCGCCGCCCAGGCCAATGAACTGAAGGCACGGCAGGACAATCAGCGTCTTGAAGGTTTGTACCGCGAAGACCCCGGCACCATTTCCGTGCGCCTGCTCGAAGTCTCTCGGGCCAGCCGTGAACAGGCCGTCAGTCAGGTCGCCGCAGCCCGTGCCGAAGTTCAGCGGGCACGGGAACAGGAAGGCGGCAGCGAAGAAGACAACGCGCTGTTGCGTAGCGCCGCCACGGCGTTGTCGAAAGCCGAACTGGACTTGTCCAACACGCAGATACGCGCACGGTCGGCGGGACTTGTCACCGATCTGCGCACCGATGTCGGACAGTTCGCCACTGCCGGCAGCCCGGTCATGACCCTGATTGCCATCCACGATGTGTGGATCAGCGCGGACATGACCGAAAACAACCTCGGTCTGGTCGAGGTCGACACCCCTGTTTCGATCGTTCTGGATGCCCTGCCGGGAAAGGTTTTCGAGGGCCGTGTGCGCAGTGTCGGCTACGGCGTCAGCGTGGGTCAGAGCACTGCGCCCGGCAGCCTTCCCAGTGTGCAGAACAGTCGTGACTGGCTGCGTCCGGCCCAGCGTTTCCCGGTGATTATCGAGTTTTCGGAGGAATCGAGGAAAACGCTGTTCGACAGTCGCGCCATCCGTGCCGGTGGGCAGGCTGAAGTCATGGCGTTTCCTACCGAAGGCAATCCACTGAACCCGCTTGGGCGTCTGTTTGTAGGGCTAATGAGCTGGCTGAGCTATGCCTATTAAGGGCGTGCCTGCTCAGCGCACGCCTCGTGTTCAACGGGCGTTGCGTCTAGCCACCGGCACGGCGCTATGCCTGGCCATCAGCTTCGGCCTGGCGCTGCCGATCCCCTTTATTTCGCCAGTGCTCGCCGTGTTGCTGCTGGCCTCGCTCAATCGGCCTTTGTCGTTCAAGGCCGGACTGGTGCTTGCGGTGGCCGCGATGCTGACCACCGGCATCGGTCTGTTGCTGATCCCCGTCCTGCGCTATTACCCCTTCTGCGGCGTGCTGCTGATCGGAGTCAGTCTGTTCCTGGCCTTTGGTTTTGGCCTGCGCGGCGGCAACACCTTGATCATGACCTTCCTGATCATTGGCCTGACCATGATTTCTTCGGCAGGTGTCGTCGAGTTCGATCTGGCAATGATGGTCATCGGCGCCTTGGTCATGGGTTTGATCCTCGCCGTCATCGTCGTGGCGTTCGGTCACTGGTTGTTTCCCGAACCGGCGGATGCGCCCTCCCCACCCGCCGCCAGCGCTCTGCCGGCGCAAGAGGTGAGCCGGGTTGCGCTGCGTGCGACCCTGATTGTTGTACCGGCGTTCCTGTTGGCACTGATCGACCCGGCGAGCTATCTGCCGATCATTTTGAAAGCGGTCAGCCTTGGCCAGCAGAGTTCGACGACAACGGCGCGCAACGCTGGTCATGAACTGCTCGGTTCGACGTTCATGGGGGGGCTGTTGGCCGTTGTGTTCTGGTGCGCGCTCAGCCTGTTTGTGCACCTGTGGATGTTCTTTCTGTGGATGCTCCTGTTCGGCTTACTGTTGGCGCGCAAGCTCTATGCCCTGAGCCCGACCCGACAAACCCCGGGGTTCTGGCTCAACAGCCTGATCACGTTGATCATCCTGCTGGGCCAGTCGGTTCAGGACAGCCTCGCCGGAAAGGACGTCTATACCGCCTTCGTCGTGCGCATGGGATTGTTTATCGCCCTCACGCTCTATGCCTTGCTGATGGTTCATCTACTCGATCGGCGGCAGCGCAATCCGGGCGTCACTCAGCTCACGGAGTGACCTGATAACCCCGCCCTTGCAGACAGCCGTGATCGTGCTGTTTCACATCGTCCTCGACCGGCTCATAAAACTCGTCATGTTGACGTCCTCGTACCTCCGCACCCGTCGCCCCGGCAGCAGCATCCACCGCAGCACCCTCCGAGGGAGGCGGGCTTGAGGGGGGCTGGCTGGCCACGACGTTGCTGCAATCGTTGATGTCCAGCTGGGCTTGTTGCGAGGTCTGCCCTTTCAAGGGCACGACCGTTTCGGCTTGCACCTGCGTACAGACCATCGACATTAGGACACACAGGCTGAAAGACGATAACCGACTCATGATGATCTCCGACACGGTCCACTGTGTTTGCGGGCCAGCGTTTGACTGGGAAGTTCCTGGAACAACGCTCGATAACTGCTGGAAAACCGTCCCAAATGCCAGAACGACCAATCCATAGCCACTTGCGCGACCGTCGTTTCCCCGGCCGTTCGGCTGAGCAATTCACGGCGTGCGCTGTTGAGCCGACGCAAACGTAACCAATGCGTGGGTGTCATCCCGGTATAGGCCTTGAACGCATGTTGCAACTGACGCAGCGAAACCCCGGCCACCTGGGACAGCTCCAGCAAATTGAGGGTTTCTTCCGGTGTATCGGCGGCCCATTCGGCGACGCGCTTCATGATCGTTCGCTCTTCCGCCCGACGCTGCAAACCTGCGCGGTCCAGGCACACACAGGCGTTATCGAGGATGTACAAACAGTCCTCCAATAGTTGCTGGGTCAACGCCTCTATGCTCGGCGGATCCAGCGTCTGCGTCAGCCGCGTCAACGTCCCGCTCAACCAGCGGCTGAACAGCGCGTTCTGGCCTGAATTGAGCGGCGACATGAACAAGCCTTCGAGCCGCGCTACGTCTAGGCCATGCCGCTGAACGAACTCCGGACCGAACACCACGGCGATTTCCTGGTAGTTCTCCGGGGTGATCCAGATGTTGCGGCTTTCACCGTTCAACACGTACAGCGAGTTGTCACTGCGATCGAAACAGAACGCCAGCGCGCCTTCGGGGGCGCTGAAATTCTGCTCGACCCGGGTATTCATCTGTTCCTCGTAAATCTCTACGCCTTGCAAATCCAGATAGCGCACCCGCCCGGCGAAATGCCCCGGGGACATCTGCTGATAGTGCTGCACCCAACCCGGTGTGGCGCGGATTTGCTCGGCCACGTCGGCGGTGTTGAATGCTTGAACCTGTAACGAATTGCACGCTGTCATGGGGCGCCTTACGCACTCTTTTGGTGCGCTTTGTGCTGTTTAAAGTGGATAGATGGAACGGCAAGGCTCACCCAAGATAGTCGTCAACGCGCTACAGGGGAAGTGTTCGGTAGATGAAGCCGCTTTCCCCGGCGTCAATAAAACCAACAACGAGGTCTTTATGAATGTCCCTTTCGATCAGCTGCTCACGTGGCTGAAAGATCACAAGATTACCGAGGTCGAGTGTGTGGTCAGCGACTTGACCGGCATTGCTCGCGGCAAGATTGCACCCACCAACAAGTTCCTGCATGAGCGAGGCATGCGCCTGCCGGAAAGTGTGCTGTTGCAAACGGTAACCGGGGACTTTGTCGACGACGACATCTACTACGACCTGCTCGACCCGGCCGACATCGACATGGTCTGCAAGCCCGTCGCCGACGCGGTTTACGTCATTCCATGGGCCATTGAACCCACCGCCATCGTGATCCACGACACGTTCGACAAGTTCGGCAATCCCATCGAACTGTCGCCACGCAACGTGCTGAAGAAAGTGCTGCAGCTCTATACCGACAAAGGCTGGAAGCCGATTGTCGCGCCTGAAATGGAGTTCTACCTGACCCAGCGCTGCGAAGACCCGGACTTGCCGCTCAAGGCGCCGCTGGGGCGCTCGGGCCGTGCGGAAAGCGGTCGTCAGTCGTTTTCCATCGACGCCGCCAACGAATTCGACCCACTGTTTGAAGACGTCTATGACTGGTGCGAACTCCAGGGTCTTGATCTCGACACACTGATCCACGAAGACGGCCCGGCGCAGATGGAAATCAACTTCCGTCACGGCGACGCGCTCGATCTGGCGGACCAGATCACTGTGTTCAAACGCACCCTGCGCGAAGCGGCACTCAAGCACAACGTCACTGCGACCTTCATGGCCAAACCCATCGGTGACGAACCCGGCAGCGCGATGCATATCCATCAAAGTGTGGTGGACATCGCCACTGGCCAGCCGATTTTCGCCGATGCCGACGGGCAGATGAGCGAGCTGTTCCTGCACCACATCGGCGGCTTGCAAAAGTACATTCCCAAAGTGCTGCCGATGTTCGCGCCCAACGTCAATTCGTTCCGCCGCTTCCTCCCCGACACCTCGGCACCGGTCAACGTTGAATGGGGCGAAGAAAACCGCACCGTCGGTCTGCGCGTGCCGACCTCCAGCCCTGACGCCATGCGCGTGGAAAACCGCTTGCCGGGCGCTGATGCCAACCCTTATCTGGCGATTGCCGCGAGCTTGTTGTGCGGTTATCTGGGGATGGTCGAGAAGGTCGAGCCGAGCGCCGCGGTACAGGGGCGAGCCTACGAGCGACGCAATCTGCGCCTGCCGATCACCATCGAGGACGCACTGACGCGCATGGAAGAGTGCGAAACCATCGAGCGCTATCTGGGGAGCAAATTCGTCCGGGGTTACGTCGCGGTCAAACGCGCCGAACACGAAAACTTCAAGCGCGTGATCAGCTCCTGGGAGCGGGAATTCCTGCTGCTCAGCGTCTAAAAACCTCGTTCCCGTATGAGATCACAACCCCTGTGGGAGCGGGCTTGCTCGCGAAAGCGGCGTGCCAGGCGACTTCAATGTTGAATGTGAAATCGCCTTCGCGAGCAAGCCCGCTCCCACAAAAAGCCAATAACTAAAAGAGGTGTCGATATGCGTCTATTGAAATCCGTGGTTCCGGTCGCGCTGACGTTGCTGTTCAGCGCCACTGCACAAGCTCAATCAAGTGTGAGCGTCTACAACTGGACCGATTACATCGGCGAGACCACCCTCGCTGACTTCCAGGCGAAAACCGGGACCAAGGTGATCTACGACGTATTCGATTCCAACGAAACCCTGGAGGGCAAACTGCTCGCCGGCCGCACGGGTTATGACGTGGTGGTGCCCTCCAACCATTTTCTTGCGCGCCAGGTGAAGGCCGGCGCGTTCCTCAAGCTGGATCGCTCGCAGCTGCCCAACTGGAAAAACCTCGACCCGAAACTGCTGGCCTTGCTGGAAAAAAACGATCCGGGCAATGAACATTCGGTGCCGTACCTGTGGGGCACCAACGGTATTGGCTACAACGTCGACAAGGTCAAGCAAGTGCTGGGCATCGATCGCATCGATTCCTGGGCGGTGTTTTTCGAACCGGAGAACCTGAAGAAGCTCAGTCAGTGCGGCGTGTCGATGATGGATTCGGCCGATGAGGTATTCCCGGCGGTCCGGAACTACATGGGCATGGACCCACGCAGCGAAAATCCCGAGGACTTTAAAAAGGCCGAAGCCAAACTGCTGACCATCCGGCCTTACATCACCTATTTCCACTCGTCCAAGTACGTGTCGGACCTGGCTAATGGCGATATTTGCGTCGCGTTTGGCTATTCGGGCGATGTGTTCCAGGCGGCAAACCGCGCCAAGGAAGCGAAGAACGGCGTGAACATCGCCTACTCGATCCCGAAGGAAGGCAGCAATCTGTGGTTCGACCTGTTGGCGATTCCTGCCGACGCCAGCAACCCGAAAGAGGCCCATTCGTTCGTCAACAACCTGCTGGATCCGCAAGTAATCGCCAAGGTCAGCGCCTCGGTCGGTTACGCCAATCCGAACCCGGCGGCCAAACAATACATGGACCCGGAGCTGGTCAATAATCCAGAGGTCTATCCTCCTCAGGAAGTCCTCGACAAACTCTACATTTCCACCACCCCGCCCCAGCCGATCATGCGTCTGATGACCCGTTCCTGGAGCAAAGTGAAGTCCAACCAATGAATCAGTACGACAACGAACACGCTCATTCCTATTACGCGGCATCGGCGAAGGGCATGACGCCTTACCCCACGCTGGATTCGGATCTTGAGGCCGATGTCTGCGTGATCGGCGGCGGTTTTACCGGGGTTAATACCGCGATCGAACTGGCGCAGCGCGGGCTTTCTGTGATTCTGCTGGAAGGCCGGCGGATCGGCTGGGGCGCCAGCGGGCGTAATGGCGGGCAGTTGATTCGCGGCATCGGCCATGACGTCGAAGGTTTCGCCCGTTATGTCGGTCAAGAAGGTGTGCGCTATTTGGAGCGTGCAGGCATCGAGTCAGTGGAGCTGGTGGGCAACCGCATCCGCGAGCATGGGATTGATTGCGACCTGCGTTGGGGCTTCTGCGAGCTGGCGAATACCCCAAAGCAGTTCGAGGCCTTCAAGACGGAGCTGCAAAGCCTCGCCGAACTGGGTTACAGCCATGAAACCCGACTTGTCGGCCCCGAGCAGATCCGCCAGCAAGTGGTGGGCTCCGATGTGTATGCCGGCGGCCTGATCGACATGGGTTCGGGACATTTGCATCCGCTGAATCTGGTGCTCGGCGAAGCGCGCGTGGCCGAATCCCTCGGCGTGCGAATATTCGAACAAAGCCCGGTGCTGGAGTTGATCCATGGCAGCACCGTGCAGGTTCGTTGCGCTGGTGGCACGGTGCGCACCGGCAGTCTGGTGCTGGGTTGTAATGCGCACCTGGAAGAACTCGAACCTCGCCTGAGCGGCAAGGTTTTACCGGCGGGCAGTTACATCATCGCTACCGAACCTTTGGCACCTGAGGTTGCCGCGCAATTGATCCCGCAGAACTTGGCGTTGTGCGACCAGAAAGTCGGCCTCGATTACTACCGGCTCTCGGCGGATCGACGCTTGCTGTTTGGCGGTGCCTGCCATTATTCCGGGCGTGATCCGGAGGACATCGGCGCATATATGCGGCCGAAAATGCTCAAGGTCTTCCCGCAACTGGCGGATGTGCGCATCGACTATCAATGGGGCGGCATGATCGGCATCACCGCCAACCGCTTCCCCCAGGCCGGACGTTTGAGCCAGTACCCGAACGTGTTCTACGCCCAGGGTTATTCCGGTCATGGGCTGAACGTGACCCACTGGTGCGCACGGTTGCTGGCTGAAGCGATTCATGCCGGGCACAGCAAGGGGCTGGACGTTTTCAGCGCTGTGCCGCATATGACCTTTCCCGGTGGACGAGCCCTGCGCTCGCCGCTACTGGCCCTCGGCATGTTCTGGTATCGCCTGCGCGAATTGCTCGGCTGAAGGGAGATACCGTCGTGGTACTGATTTACTCGCAAAGGCGGTGTGTCAGCCACTTATTTGTTGAATGTCAGGCCGTCTTCGCGAGCAAGCCCGCTCCCACAGTTGATCGAGTTCTTCCTGAAGAAATGCGATCGAATAATGAAATGGCTACCCCCGCCGCCCCCTGCGATCGCCCACTAAGCTTTCGCAGGGGGCTCACCGGAGACCGTTGCCATGAAAGTAGCTATTGCCGCCATCGATTTGGGAAAACACGCCTTTCACCTGCATGCGCAAGATGATCGAGGCCATGAGCTTTACCGCAAAAAGTTTACTCGCGTGGCGCTCATTCAACACTTGGCGAACCTTGAACCCTGCACCGTCGTGATGGAGGCCTGTGGCGGAGCCCACTTCATGGCGCAGGAGGTCGCCAAGCTGGGGCATACGCCCAAGCTCATTGCTCCTCACCTCGTGCGTCCTTACGTGAAAAGCAACAATAACGACTTCGCTGATGCCGAGGCGATCTGCGAGGCGGCGACGCGTCCAACGATGCGCTTTGTGCACCCCAAAACCCAGGCTCAGCAAGAGCTGGCCATGCTCAATTCGACACGCGATTCGTTCATCAAGGACCGCACCGCGACCGTCAATCGGATTCACGCCGTTCTTCTGGAGGTGGGCGTCAGCCTGGCCCCAGGCTTCAAATCCATCAAAGAGCTGCCGGCGCTGCTGGAGGCGGGTTCATTTTCTGAGCGCACCAAAAAAATTCTGACGCTGCTGCATGCACACTTCAACTATCTGGATGAGCAGGTCAAGGCAATGGACAAGGACGTGGAATGCCAGGCCGCTGAAGATGATCTGGCGGCCCGTTTGATGACCATGCCGTGTGTCGGCCCGATCACCTCCAGCGTCCTGGCTGCCGAGTTGGGCGATGGCAAACAGTTCAAATGCGGCCGGGGCTATTCGGCCTCGATCGGGCTGGTGCCCAAACAACATTCCACGGGCGGCAAGACCGTACTGCTGGGCATCAGCAAGCGCGGCGATCGCAACCAGAGGCGCCTGCTTGTCCAGTGTGCCCGTGTTTACTTGATGCAGCTGGACCGCCAGAAAGGCTGGTTGGCGGACTGGGTCCGACAGCTATTGGTCCACCATCACTCCAACCATGTGGTCTGCGCGCTGGCCAACAAGCTGGCGAGGATCGCCTGGGCGATTGCGGCCCACCACACTGAATTCGATGCAGGGCCAGCCGCGATGAACGCCTGACCCTGCTGTCACCCGAGCACCACCCACCTGGTTTTGCGATGCTGGATAACTGATGACGTGAACGGCTAACCGGCCTGACGACAACCCTGAGCTCCCACACGGCTGAAAGGCCGTTCGAATAATTAGGATCGTCGGGCATCGATTCTCATCGAGGCGCGGGGCCACAACCCCACTCAGACGCCGGATAGATGAAAGCAAGCCAAACACGCATCAAAAACAGTATTGCAGAAAAGGGGGTAACCATAGATGTGGGAGCGGGCTTGCTCGCGAAGAACGATGACGCGGTCGATCAGACTTTATGCCCCCATCCTCTTGATCAGTCTTTTAATTTGCTCAATCGCAAGTCACTTCTATATTGAGGGAGTGCTCTGACTTTCCTGTCTCCTGGCGAGTGCGGCCTATGGCTACGACTGACCAACTGATCATTTGCGAGCACTGCGACTGCGTGTATGAAAAAGTCACGCTCGCCAAACATCAAAAAGCCCTGTGCACCTGCTGCGGCGGTGTGCTCCAGCGTCACAACAGTTTGTCGGTGCAACAACGTCTGGCGCTGAGCATCACCGCGACTGTGTTGTGGATCTTTGCCAATTTCTATCCGGTCATGAGCATCAGCATGAAGGGGCTGAAAAACAGCGCGACGCTTTGGGACTCGGTTGTCGCGCTGAGCCAGGGCCCCATCACTTTTATTGCGCTAGTGGCAGCGATTTCCATCATCATCGCACCGATGTTCCAATTGCTCCTGCTGATCTGGGTGTTGGGTTTCGCCCTCACCTCCCAACGCTCGCCCGGCTTCAAAGTGTGCATGCGCTGGCTGGAAACCCTCAGGCCCTGGAGCATGCTCGAGGTTTGTCTGCTGGGCGCAATGGTCGCGGTGTTCAAACTCGCCGGTTTACTGGATGTAATTCCCGGCATCGGTCTGTTTGCCCTGGCCGTTCTCAGCCTGCTGTTGATTCGCATTGCCGGCCGTGATGTCCGTGAACTGTGGGACACCCTATGAACAGGCCACCGCTCGCCAGCGAACTCAACTTGTGCCTGTGCCACAGCTGTGGCCTGGCCTGCGACATAACCGACAATCCTCACGAATGCCCACGCTGTGGCGCGCCGCTGCATGCCCGTAAAACCAACTCATTGACCCGCACATGGGCCTACTTGCTGACCTCATTGGTGTTTTATATCCCGGCCAATCTGCTACCGGTCATGAACACCAGTCTGTTTGGCAGTGGCTCTGACAGCACCATCATGAGCGGTGTGCTGGAGTTCTGGCAGCACGGTGCGTGGGACATTGCCCTGATCATTTTCATCGCCAGCATCGCGGTACCGGGCATCAAGTTCGTTGCCATCTCCCTGCTGCTGATCACCGTGCAACGCGGCAGCCTTTGGGCGCGCAAGGAGCGTTCGAAGCTTTACCGTTTCGTTGAGTTGATCGGCTACTGGTCGATGCTCGACGTGATTGTTGTTGCGTTGGTCGCCGCACTGGTGAAATTCCAGGCTCTGGGCGATATTCAACCGCGCCTGGGCATTCTGTTTTTTGGTCTGGTGGTGGTGTTCACCATGCTGTCGGCAATGAGTTTCGATCCGCGGCTGATTTGGGATAACCAGCGAGAAAAACCACCAAACGAGGAGGTCATGGATGAAGTCGCAAGCCACTGATGGGCCGCAAGACCCCGGCCAGGCCAGTATCAAGACCCGTCGCTTCAGCGTTTCGCTGGTGTGGATCGTGCCGATCGTTGCGGTGCTGGTGGGGATCTCCCTCGTGATACACAACGTGATGCAGGAAGGCCCGACCATCACCGTCACGTTCAAGACCGGTAGCGGCCTTACGGCCAACAAGACCGAGGTCAAGTATCGCAACGTGGTCATCGGCCATGTCTCGGAAGTAAAGCTGAGCGACGATCAGAAAAGCGTCAACGCCACGATCAAACTCGACAAACAGGCTGAAAGTTTCACCCGCGAAGATTCGCAATTCTGGGTCGTGCGACCGCGCATTGGAGCCGGCGGCGTCTCGGGCATCGATACGCTGCTGTCAGGCGATTACATTGGCGCCGACATTGGCGAGGCCAATGCCCGCTCCAAACACTTCATCGGCCTGGAAAATCCGCCACCTATTACCTATGGCGAGCCGGGCAAGCGCTTTGTGCTGCACACCCAGGACCTCGGTTCGCTGGATATCGGCTCTCCTGTTTACTACCGCAAAATCCCGGTCGGGCAAGTGGTCGCGTATGCACTGGATGCCGACGGCAAAGGGGTGAACATCGAAATATTCGTGCACTCGCCCAATGACGTCTACATCACCGAGAACACCCGGTTCTGGAACGCCAGTGGTATTGATGTGAACGTCGGCGCCAACGGTTTTGCGGTGAGTACCGAGTCCTTGTCGTCCTTGTTGGTGGGTGGCATCGCGTTTCGCGCGCCGGAATACAGCCCCAACGATCAGCCGGCCAGCGAGAATAAGACCTTCGACCTGTTCGAGGATCCGCAAACCGCCCTCGCCCCGCCCCACGGTAAGGGGCAGTACTTGAGCCTGCGTTTCGATCAGGCCTTGCGCGGGCTCAAGATCGATGCGCCGGTGGAATTCCTCGGCATCGAATTTGGCAAAGTCGTCTCGGTCAATCTGGATTTCGACGCAAAAAAACGCAGTTTTCCGGTCAATGTCGGCATCGTGATCTACCCGCAGCGACTCGGCCAGGCCCATGAAAAGATGCTTAAGGCCTTGAATCATGACCCCAATGACGAAGCCGCCAGTATAAAACTGATGGGCAGCTTCATCGAAAACGGCCTGCGGGCTCAGGCCCGTAGCGGCAATCTGTTGACCGGTCAGCTGTACATCGCGCTCGACTTCTACCCCAAAGCCGAGAAAGTCGTGTTCGATCCGACCGCCCGTCCCGTCGTTATTCCCACCATTCCTGGCAGCCTCGAGCAGTTGCAGGAAAAACTGGAGGGCATGGTCAACAAGATCAACCAGCTGCCAATCGAACGCATCGCCGGCAACCTCGACAGCAACCTCGTCGAACTGCGCAAGGGCCTCGTACAGTTCAACGCCAGGACCCTGCCCGGCGTGCAAACCACCCTGGCGGACGTCAGCAAGACGTTGCAATCGGCCAGCTCGACTCTGGCCGAGGATTCGCCGCAACGGGAACAGTTGACTCAAACCCTGGACGAACTCGGGCGGATGTCGCGCTCCTTGCGTGAACTCTCGGATTACCTGGGCCGACATCCGGAATCGCTGATTCGCGGTCGTCCCGACAATGCCGCACCTATTGATATGCAGGCACCACCGCGCAACTGACCACAGGAGCAACACCATGGCTTTTTCGCTGAAAATCACGCTGGTCACCGCGTTGTTGTTGCTCACCGCTTGCCGCAGCGATCCGATTCAGTTCCACACCCTGACCCCTGCCCAATTGAGTGGCGCAAGCAGCAGCGCGGAGATCCAGATCGAAAGCATCACGGTGCCGCCCCAGGTCGACCGCCCGCAGATTGTCATTCGCCAGGGCAACAGTGGCGTGGCAATCCTCGAAACCGAATGGTGGGCAGCGACCCTAGTGGATGAATTGCGCAGCGCCCTGGTCGATCAACTGGTCAACAGTAACCCGCAACGCAGAGTGTCGTTGCGCCTGGATGTACAACGCTTCGATTCGATTCCCGGGCAATACGCATTGATCGACGTCAAATGGCGCCTGCGCAGTCTCGGTGCCGGCGATACCGCACTGATCACCTGTCGCAGCACGTTACAGACCCCTTCCGGCCCGAGCATTGATGACCTGGTGGTCGCTCATCAGAACAATGTGAAGCGCTTGGCCGCCGCCATCAGTCAGGCCGCAGCCGGATCACAAAAAGGCTGCCCCGCGACGCCCTGAACAGGTTGCGGGGTCCAGCGCCCGCCTGATCACCTATCAGTTCAGGCGTACAGGCAGTCCAGTGGAATGGCCACCACCGGCAGCGCCGGGTCGAATGCATGCCGGGTGGTCTTGTAGGGAAAAATTTCCCCTCGTGCGATGGTCGTGAAAATCCGCGCCACCTCGAACGCCTGCCCAGTCTGCCAATGCCGTACGCACACCCGTGGGTCTGTGTAATCGAGCTGAATGCACGGCACCCGTTTCAAGCCCAATTGCAACGCCGCGTTGAGCCGGTGATTGCCATCCATCACGATGCCTTTCGAGCGTTCCACGATGATCGGCTCCAGCCAATGCCCGGCGCGGATGATCGCTTCGCTGAGCCGTTTCACGTTGACCGGATCGACCTGCTCCGATTGCAAGACATCACACAATGGACGCAGGGCAATCTGGTAGCTGTTGAGCGAATTCGGCCGTGCGGCAAGAGCCGCTTGCGGGTGTCCCATGGTTCATCTCCTGATTTAACAGCCGGGTTCAGCAGGCATCGGCTTTGGCCGGGATCGCGTACTGGCTGGCCACCGCGCGCAAGCGTTGAGCGTGCTCGATCAGCGGCAGGTCGACCATCTCGCCATCCACTTGAACCGCGTGGCTGCCACCAGCGACGGCAGTCAATACCCGGTCCGCCCAGGCCAGCTGCCGCGCATCGGGCAGGAAGGCGCGCTGAACGGTGGTCAACTGCGCGGGATGAATGCACAGCTTGGCGCCAAAGCCCAGGGAGCGGGCGTAATGTGATTCCTGCGCCACCACGGTCATGTCGCTGATCGCCGGCGTGACGCCATCAATCGGTGCCGGCAGCTCCGCGGTGCGCGAGGCCAGCACGATTCGATTGCGAGCAAAGAGAAAGGCCTCCGGTATCTGGCTGCAGTTGATGTCCAGGGAAAAGTCCAGCGAACCGAATGCCAGCCGCGCCAGCCCGGGAATGGCGGCAATCGCTTCGACCTGATGCAAGCCTTTGGCGGTCTCGATGATGGCGACGATCTGCAGCGAAGGATTCCACGCCAGCAAACGCTCGACGACCTCGGACAATGCCTCGGGGCATTCTGCCTTGGGCAGGAAAATACCTGCGCATCGCTCGGGGTAACGCATGTCGCTCAACCATGTCTGGTCCTGACGAAACAACGTGCTGCTGACGCTGTTCAAGCGAATGTAACGCTGGCACCGCGTGGTTGGCGTGCTCTCCTGCCAGGCCCAGATCGCGGCCCGCGCCGCCGCTTTACTGTTGGGGTGCACGGCGTCTTCCAAGTCAAGGATGATCGCATCCGGATTGGCCTCGACCGCTTTCGCGAAACGTTCGGGGCGATTACCCGGAACGAACAGGTAGCTGATGGGAAGCGTGGCGGTGGTGCTGAGACGATCAGTTGTCATTGAATCTCTCCTGGGCATGCATCAATCGGGGATATTCGAAAGGCGCTTCAAAAATTTCTGGCTCCGGGGCATGGGGTGAATTTCGAACCCGGTGCCAGTTTGTTGGATCAACCCTCAATTCCTTATTGATCAAGGCATTAAGCTTTTTTTATAGAGCGTTGATTGCTTACTTCAGCGTGAAGATAAACAGGCTCTGAACTCTCCTCGCTGGGGTGGATATTCAAAATATGTGAAAACCTTACTTGATAATCGTTCGCGCTAGCAATAAGGTTCTCCCCGTTCCGTAGGTTTTTTCCAAAATACAAGTAAGTAATGTTTCAAGGAAAGCAGCGCAGTGATGTCATTTAAATGTCAGGCACTGGCACTTTAAATCGATAGGCGACGCCATTAATCAATGGCTGATCGCCATATCCGCATACACCACAGGGAATAGGGTTCTCATGCAATCCATTAATATCACTAGGGTCATTTGCCTATCTTTAAATGCGCTGTGGCACCCGCCTCCAGGGTTTTAATCACTCGCGACTGACGAGAAGCAACATCTCACCTATCGATAACCGTTAGTTATCGAAATATGAATGGCGACGTTTTCAATGCCAGGGGGTAACTATGCCTAATACAACTGCATCGCCACCCGAAGAGCGAATTGAAGTGCATGAGCCTGAACGACTTAAACCGCTGCTTGACCCAATCGTTGACCGATTGATTCATAACTTTCCGCAGACACTTCTGGAACTTGTGTCCCAAAATGGTTCTCCGCTGAATCTGGTATGGCCACATGCTTTTCACATTAACGCCACGGCCCTGCAAAGCGTGCTCAATCAATACGGCGTACGTCATGCCATTTTCTACGGTGCCAAGGCTAATAAGTCCCAGAGCCTGCTTGGCGCCGCTGCGACTGCGGGCATCGGTATCGATGTTTCCAGCGTCCATGAGCTGGATGCGGCGCTGCGTGCCGGCACCGCGCCGGAGCGTTTATGCGCAACGGGCCCGGCCAAAACAACGGTGTTCCACCAGGCGCTGGTGCGTCATGGTTCGCTGATTTGCGTGGATTCGCTGGAAGAGTTCGATCACCTGAAAGCTGTCGTCGACTCTCGATCAACAGCCGCAAAAGCCAGGGTTTTACTGCGTTACAGGCCGCAGAGCTGCCCGGCAAGCCGATTTGGAATGGAGGCAAATGACCTCCTGCAATGCCTGCAGTACCTGACCGAACATACCGACGCGTTCCATTTCGAAGGCTTTCATTTTCACCTCGGCGGTTATGGATTCGAGAGCCGCGCGCAGGCCTTTCGAGAGCTCAGCGGGTTTGTCGATGCCGCACGGGAAGTGGGATTGACCCCGAGCATGATCGACATCGGCGGCGGCTTGCCGATGCGCTATGTCGACCCTCAGGCTTATGCCGGTTTCCTGGAGAACAACAATAAACCCAGCGACTATTACAACCACTCAGTCCCGGACTCTTTTTATCCTTATGGCAGTAGCCTGACGGCTTGCCAATGGCTGGCATTGTTTCTGGAAGCTGATCATTCGCCAGGACTTTCCATCGCGGCTTATTTTAAATCACAAAACATCACCCTGGCGCTGGAGCCCGGCCGAAGTCTGGTTGATCAGGCGGCCATTTCATTGTTTCGTGTGACGCGCACCAAACAACTGGCCAACAATAAAACGGTTATATTCGTTGAAGGCAGCAGTTTTAGCGCCTGCGAAACATGGTTTGCGTCTGAATATCTGGTCGATCCAATCCTGATCAGCGCTCAAGTATCAGATCACATACCCATGCAGGCCTATATCGCAGGGCATAGTTGTCTGGATGACGATGTCATCACTTATCGATTAATCAATTTCAATACCTGCCCCCAGGCCGGCGATCTATTGATCTATGCCAATACCGCCGGCTATCAAATGGACTTGCTGGAGAACGAGTTTCATCGCCATCCCCTGCCCCGGCGGCTGATGGCGACCTGTTGTACGGAAGGTAACTACGCGTTTTCACCTGACTACTAAAGGGAATACTTGAAATGATATTGAATAAAGTCTCAGACCTTATTGGCAATACGCCCATGTTGGGAATTGCTGTTCCGGATACCCACGCCAGACTGTTGCTCAAGATTGAAAAGAACAACCCCGGCGGCAGCATAAAAGACCGCATGGCGCGCAACATGGTGCTGGCCGCCCTCAAGTCCGGGCGCCTCAAACCCGGTGGCGTGGTGGTCGAGTCTTCTTCCGGCAACACCGGCATCGGCCTAGCCATGGCGGCCGTCGAGTTCGGCCTGCATTTCATCGCCGTGGTCGATCACCATGCCGCCCAGGACAAGATCGCCGTGATGAAAGCGCTCGGCGCCGAAGTGCGCTTCGTCGCGGGCAACTATCGCGAGGATGAAGTCGCGGTGGTCGAACGCCAGCGACTGGCCGCCGAACTGGCGAACCAGATCCCCGGCGCCGTGTTCATGAACCAGTCCGACAACGCCGCGAATGCCGGTGGTTACAGCGATTTCGTGCGCGAGACCATCGCTCAGGCCGAAGGAAACATCGGTGCCTACGTCGGTTGCGTCGGGACCGGCGGCTCGATGACTGGCATCGCTCGCGGGCTGAAACTGCACAACCCGGACACTGTTACCGTGGCCGTGGAACCCGCCGGGTCGATCGTCTTTGGCCATCCCGGCTATCCGTATTATCAATCCGGCACCGGTACTCCCGCCGGCGACACCGTGGGGCTGGTGCTCGACTACAGCTGCATCGATCTGGGTGTGCAAGTCACCGATTCGCAGGCGTTCGAAACCGCACGCTACATCGCTCGCCACATGGCATTGCTGGTCGGTGGCTCCACCGGCGGCGCGATCTTCAAGGCCCTGGAACTGATCCACAAAGGCGTGCTCACCGGCAATGTGGTGGTACCGATTGCCGATGGCGGCGAAAAGTACCTGCACACCGTGTTCGATGACAAATGGCTGGAGGAACGGGACCTGCTGGACCCGGATGTCGCGCCGCAGCTGGACATCTGGCTGGGCAAGACCCAATGGCTGGACGCGACCTCCACCCCGCTGCAATTGAGCGTTGCATGACCCCTTCCCCACTCAGGAACGCTCCAATGGAACCACTGAAAGTCGCCATTTGTGGCGGTGGCAGGACCGGTCATCTCAACGCCATCCTGTTCAAACAGCTGCACAATGTTCAGGTCTCGATGCTCACCAGCAACCCGGAGGTGATCGACCAGCACACCCGCCATACGCCGATGCAAGCGCTGTTGCCGGATGGCTCGACGCTGAGCGCGCGGCTGGATCGGGTGACCTCCGATGCGCGAGTCGCCGTTGAGGACGCCGATATCGTGATCATTACCGTGCCGGCCCATGCCCGACCGCAAATGCTGCAAGCCATCGCGCCGCACCTGAGTGCGGATAAACCGGTCTACATCGGTGCGATTCCAGGCTTCTGCGGTTTCGACTGGCTAGCCGAAGCCGCACTGGCCGAACGGCCGAACCTGGTGATCTGGGGCATGAAAGATGTGCCGCACACCGCCTTCGATCTGAAACCCGGGCTGTCGATCAAAATGGGCGGCAGCAAAAGCCAGCTCTACGTCGCCACCCATGCCCGCGAATCGGACGCCTCCCGCCAACAGCTGCACTCACTGCTCATCGTGTTGTATGGCCCGTGTGTGACGCTGCTGGACAACTATTTGGAAATCACCCTGACGCCGGGTAATCCGATCATGCACAGCTCGGTGATCTACGGGCTGATCGGGCCCTATGGCCAGTGGCATCGCAAGATTTTCCCGCAACGCATGTGCTGGTGGACCGAGTGCCCGGAGCTGGGCGCCTATTTCCTGGAACGCATGGATCAGGAAAGCCAGGATTTGTGCGCGGTGATCAGCCAGCGGCTGGGCGTCGATCTGTCTTCGGTCAAATCCTTGAAGCAGGAAATTGTCGAGGCTTACGGCGAGCAGATCCGCGACCAGAGCAGCATGTTGTCGATCCTGCGGACCAACCAGGCCTACAACGACATCCTCGCGCCCATGGTGCCCGCCGACAACAACCGCCCCGGCTACGTGATCGAACGGGAAAGCCGCGCCTTCAATGAAGACGTCGCCTATGGCTTGGTGTTGCTGGTGGAAATGGCCAGGCGTTTCGAGCTCAAAGTCCCTTACATCGAGGAAGTCCTGAACTGGAGCGTGGCCTACATGCAGGGCTTGCGCGATTCGGCGCTGGACTACTTCCCAAGCCATTGGCCGCGTACGGCCTAAGTGGCGAGCCAACCTCTTCCTTTATTTCCCGACGAGCAGATAGCAGATATGGATGACCTCAAGACACTGATCGCCTTCTCCCGCAAAAACGCCCTGCGACGGTTGATCCGTTGCCTGTTTGCCGAAAACATTCTCGACCGCACGGCCCTGAGTTTTACCGCCGATGGCAAACAAGCCACATTCGCGCTGAAGAATGCACGCGCGCATTTGTTCTTCTCCGACATCGCAATGGGCCCTGCCGATACGCTGGTCAATGACGGCGACGTGGTGCTGCTGACGGATGAAGGCGTACGTCAAGTGATCCACAGCCATCAGGACTTGCTGGATGTGCTGCGCGACAACTTCGACTTTGAACCCAGCGACGAGGGTGTCGCCGGATTGAAATCAGACATGGAAAACAGCCTGCTGAACGATGCCCATGCTCGCCAGCATCGTCAGCAATGGAATGCCCGACTGGCCGAGCAAACCAAAGACAACGGGCTCGACAGTTTTACCGATTATCTTCGCCAGCACGCCAGCACCAAGGATGCGGCCATCCTGCTGGACCAGTGGGGTTCGCTGGAAGGCCATCCGTATTACCCGACCTGGAAGTCCCGACCGGGCCTGAGCGATGCCGAAGTCGAGCAATTGTCCCCGGAGTTCAACGCTCAGGTGCCGCTGCGCATTGCATCGCTGCGAGCCGACATGGCGAAAAGCGAAAGCATGCCCCACGTCACCAGTTATCACGCCTGGTTCGCCAGCAACTTCCCGGCGCAATGGGAGCAATGGAAGGCTTCGCTCAACGCCCAAGGCCTGAACGAACTTCAGTGGTTGCCGTTGCCGATTCACGCCTGGCATTTGCAGGCTTACGTACTCAAGACCTTCGCCGCGGAAATCGAAGAAGGCATCCTGATTACTGAAGGCCCGGACATTGCGACGCTGCCGACCATGTCGTACCGCACGATGATGCCGGTGCTCAACGAAAGCGCGCCGCTGATCAAATTGCCGATCGCGCTATGGATGACCAGCGAGCTGCGCAGCCTGCAAGCCAAGTCGATTCACATGGGGCCGCGCATCAGCACGGTGATCACGCAGATTCTCGCCGCGGAAAACGGTTTCGATCAGCAACTGGAAATCTTCCCGGAAGAAATCGGCGTGCGGTACAAAAACGCCATCACCCAGGACGATGCGCCGGGTCGGCACTTGTCAGTGGTTTATCGCGCCAGTCAGCAAGCGTTCGAGCGCAGCGACGATTGCCTGCCGATCACCGTGGCCTCACTGTTCACCCGTTTGCCCGGTAGCGGCCGGCCGCTATTCACTGACCTGATCGAGCGCGATGGGGTTCAGGCCAGCGCCGACAGTGTCGAACGCTGGTTCCGCCAATACGCCAAAGTCGTCACCCAGCCCGTTGTTGCAATCTACCTGTTGTACGGCATCGGGCTCGAAGCCCACCAGCAAAACACCATGGTGCTGTTTTCTCCGGATGGCAAAGCACGTAGTCTGCTGATCCGCGATTTCGGCGATGGCAGAACCTACGCGCCGCTGCTTGAAGAGCGCGGCTACGCCCTGCAACCGCACGTGCAGCCGGGAATCCTGCCAACGGTTTTCGTCGACGACATCGAGCCAGTACGCATGTTTGTGCTGGACGCTGCGTTCCTCACGCACCTGCACGAAATGGCCCTGTGGCTGACGAAGGAGTACGCGTTGAACAACACTCGGATGTGGGAGGTATTGCGTGAAGAAACCGAGCAGGCATTCGCCGCCGTGCGCGATCGTGTCTCGCCGGCGCTGTGGGAAGTCGAACGAAAAGCATTCATTCAAGACCCGTGGCCAACCCGATCGTTGTTGCGCATGCACTTGATGCAGTACTCCAACTATCGCTTGCAGCACACGCTGACCAACCCGCTTGATGCCGTTTAACCATCGAGGCTGACTCATGTCCCATGCAGGTGCCATCCAGGGTTCGAGCGTAAGAATCCTGATTTATCTTCTGTTCGCGATCCAGCTCATCTCCATGGGCGCGATGGAAATGAGCGGGCCGTTCTGGCCCGTCCACCTGCGTGGGCTGACGTCGTCGGAGTCGGTGTTCAGCTTCGCCAGCATCGCCGTCTACGTCGGGCCGATGCTGGGCATTATTCTGACCAGTGCATTCTGGGGCCGTATCGGCGACCGGTATGGCCACAAGTTGATGATGATCCGCGCCCTGGCCGGTTTGTCGTTGACCCAGCTTGGGCTGGCCCTCTTCAGCGATATCTGGGTGATCCTGCTCCTGCGTTTTTTGCAGGGCGCGTTCGCCGGGTACATCGCCCCGGCCCAGGCTTACGGCGTCAGCATCGAAGCGCCCTCACGCCGGGCGCGGCTGTTTGCAATCCTGCAAATATCCACCAACGTCGGTTCGTTGCTCGGTGCCGTGGTCGGCGGGCTGATCCTTGATTACGCGACCTTCTTCTGGATCAACATCATTGCCGCGGCCCTCTGTGCAATCTGCACCGTGGTGGCGGCCGTGACCTTGCCGGATGTGCCTCCGGTGAAGAAAACCCCGGTGGTGGATGCCGCGGCACCGATCAGCCGTTCACGCAGCCTATGGCAAGGTTCACCACTGCTGTCGTTGCTGGGCGTGATGGGGATTCTGTTGCTGGCGCGAATGCTGCCGCAGACTTCGTTCTCGCTGTATGTCAGCTCGGTGTTCGAGGTCAGCAACTCGGTAGTCGGCCTGTGCTATGGCTTGCTGGCCCTGGGTTTCATCATCTCGGCCACGCCGTGGTCGCGCTACTTCGAACACCGTAGCCAGCAGGAAACCCTGCACCGCATCACCTACATTGTTATCGGTTGCATCGGCCTGACCGCCTTGGCCGGCATCACCCGTAACCCGGCGGTATTTGTCATTGCCTACTTCGTTTGGGGCGTGCTGCTGGGGGCGACGACGCCGGTGCTGATGGCACTGATCTCGAAAACCGCCGACAGCTCACAGCAGGGTTACGTCCTGGGGATTGCCCAAAGTACCGCGCAATTCGCCTCCATCGCGGGCATCTCGGCCGGTGGTTTGCTCAGCCAGGTCTATGGTTTGCAATACACCTACCTGTTTGTTTGCCTGGCCTATGTGGTCGCGCTGATTCCGATTGTCGCCCTGCGCTATTGGCCGGTGGTGATGCAGCCGAGTCAGGTCCCGCCCGGCGACTGATCAAGGAGAATCCCGTTTGAACATTGAACAATTGCGTGCCGACACTCCGGGTGTCGAGCAACTGATCCACTTCAATAATGCCGGCGCGGCATTGATGCCCGATCCGGTCATCGACGTCATGACCCGTCACCTGCAACTCGAAGCGCGCCTGGGCGGTTACGAGGCAGCCGGGCAACGTGCGTTTGAGTTGGAAAACGTATATGGGTCCATTGGCCGCTTGATCAACGCCCGCCCGGATGAAATCGCGGTGATCGAAAATGCCACCCGCGCCTGGGACATGGCGTTCTATTCGCTGCCGTTGGGGCCCGGGGATGTGGTGCTGACGTCGACCACCGAATACGCCGGCAATTACATTCCCTATCTGCAACTGAAGAAGCTGCGCGGCATCGAGATCCGGATCATCCCCAATGATGAACAGGGCCAGGTATCGCTGCCAGCCTTGCAAGACATGCTCGGCGATGATCGCGTGGCGTTGGTGTCGTTGCCGGTGATCGCCACCAACGGCGGGCCAGTCCAGCCCATCGAGGAAATCGGCGCACTGGCGCGTGCTGCGGGCGTATTGTTTTTGCTCGACGCCTGCCAGGGAGTCGGGCAAATGCCCATCGATGTGCAGAAAATCGGCTGTCACCTGCTCGCCGCCACCAGCCGCAAATACCTTCGCGGGCCACGGGGCATGGGCTTTCTCTATATCGAAAAGTCTCTGTGCGAACGTCTGGAGCCGGCATTTCTGGACCTGCATTCGGCCGCCCTATTGTCACCCGACAGCTACGAGATTCGTGCCGATGCCCGACGCTTCGAAAACTGGGAATGCAACGTCGCCGCGAAACTGGGTCTCGGCGCTGCGGTGGATTACGCCCTGACCCAAGGCATCGAGCCGATGTGGCAACGCATTCAACACTTGGCGAGCCACCTGCGCCACCGACTGGCCAACCTGCCCGGCGTCACCCCGCAGGATTCTGGCTCGGTCAAGTCGGGCATCGTCACCTTTACCCATCAGGGGCACGGCGCGGCACAGGTGCAGCAATGGCTGGCGGGACAAGACAAACGGATCAACGTCACCACCTCGACGTTCCGCTCGACCCTGCTCGACATGCAGCAACGGGGCTTGCAGGAAGTCAGCCGCGCCTCGGTCCATGCCTACAACACCGAGGCCGAAATCGACGCGATGATTCATGCACTGGAACGCATGCCGCGAAGGTAAGCCACCGATTCCCCTCTTGCGTCGCAGGGTCACCGTCCATTAGGATTGGGAATACTTCTCAATCGCAAAAAATTATCCTCCATGAGCGATACCTTGCCCGCGACCCACTACAATCATCTGCGCACAATTGAGGCCCTGTACAGCGGGCATCATGGCTGGCTGTACGCCACGCTGCGCAAAAAACTGGGCAACGCCATGGATGCGGCCGATCTTGCACAGGACACCTTCACTCGCATACTCGCGTCCCGGGTCGCGGTCATTGAGCAGCCTCGGGCTTACCTGAGCTGCGTGGCCAAGGGCATCCTGGTCAATTGGTATCAGCGCAAGGCGCTCGAACGCGCCTACCTGGATGCCTTGGCGTTGTTGCCCGCGCCCGAAGTGCCCTCCCCCGAACTGCGCTTCATGGTGCTGGAGACCCTGCACGAAATCGACGCGATGCTCGACTCTCTGCCGCCGTTGGTGAAGCGTACGTTTTTGCTATCGCAGATCGGCGGGCTGAAATACGAGGACATCGCCACACAACTGGGCGTCTCGCTGATTACCGTCAAGCGCTACATGAAGCAGGCCTTCGTGCAATGCCTGATGCTGGTGGAGTGAATGTCGACTCGCCACGGTGACGCGCAAATCGATCCGCGAATTCTCGAAGAAGCCGCCGAATGGCTGATGCGTCTGAGCGAAAGCGACTTCAACGAAACCCAGCGTGCCGAATGGGAATGCTGGCGTGTCAGCAGTCCCGAGCGGCATCGCGCCTGGTCTCGTGCGCAATTGCTGCAAAGCAAGCTCGGCGGGCTGCCGCCGTCGCTGGCGATGTCGACGCTGGACCGCCCAAGCAATCCCGAACGACGCACCGCACTGGCAAAACTGGCGACCATCCTCGCCGTACTGCCCGCCGGCTGGGGCAGTTGGAAGCTGGTGGAATCGCAGCAATGGACAGCCGATTACCGAACTGCCGTGGGCCAGCGTCGTGAAATGACCCTGGCCGACGGCTCGCGCATCACCCTGAACACCGACACCGCCATCGACGTGCTGTTCGACGCTAACCAGCGACTGATCAACTTGCGCGAAGGCGAAATTCTGGTGCAAACCGCGCCAGATGTATTGCCCCAGGTCAGGCCCTTTCTGGTCAGCACCCGTCAGGGGCGCATGCAGGCCTTGGGCACACGGTTTACCGTTCGCGAATGGCAGACCCGCACCCACCTTGCCGTGCTGGACGGCGCAGTCAGAGTCGAATTGCCCCGTGACAGTCACGTCGCCCCATTAATCGTCAATGCCGGGCAACGCACCGATTTTTCCGCGCAAGCCTTTGGCCGATTGAACCCGGTGGACAGCGCCGTCAGCGCCTGGAGCCAAGGCATGCTGATGGCCGACAACGTACGTCTGGCCGACTTCATCACCGAACTGGCGCGCTATCGCAAAGGCTTCGTACGCTGCGATCCGGCCATTGCCGATCTGCGCATTTCCGGCGCCTTCCCCATCAGCGACACGCAACGCACCCTGAACATGCTCGTGCAAACGTACCCGGTGATCGCCACCGGGCATTTAAGCGGCTATTGGGTCACGCTTTCTCCTGCCTAAGCTCGAAAAAAAGCCTCGCAAAAAAATTGCGGCGCAGGTGATACTTTTTTTGATCTCGACTGGCTAGGGAAGGAAGAACTTCTCAACCTCGTCGAAAGGGTCATCACTCCATGTTCGTTGCACGCCCTCAGTGTTCGGATCGCTCATTGAAACTGGCTGTCCGTAGCGCGTTGCTAAGCCTTGCCCTGACCGGTGTCGCCAGCCCGTTTGCCTCGGCCGCCGCGCCGGTACAACAGGATGCCACCGCCACCCGTGCCTACAACATCGCGCCGGGGCCATTGGGTGCAACGTTGTCGAGATTTGCCGTCGACGCCGGCATTGCCCTGTCGTTTCAACCTTCGATGACCGAAGGCCTGACCAGCCCGGGCCTGTCGGGCACTTACTCGACGCAGGAAGCGCTGAGCCGATTGCTGGCCGGCAGCGGCCTGGAAATCGTCTCGCGCAATGACGGCAGCTATACCCTGGCACCGCGCCCGGCCGACAGCGCAGGCGGGTTGACCCTTGACGAAACCACGGTCAACGGCATCGACGCTCGCACCAATAGCCTGCCGCCGGCTTATCCAGGCGGTCAGGTCGCTCGTGGTGGGCGCCTCGGCATGCTGGGCAACAAGGATGTGATGGACGCGCCCTTCAGCGTCAGCAACTACACCTCGGCACTGATGAAGGATCAGCAGGCGGTCACCGTGGCGGATGTGCTGGAGCGTGACTCCTCGGTGCGTTCCACGGGCCAGACCGGTGGCATTGTCGACTCCTTCTTCATCCGTGGCTTTCCGGTGGGTGAAGGCAACCTCGGTGAGTTGGCATTCGACGGCGTGTACGGCGTGGCCCCCAACTATCGGGTGTTCACCGAGTACGCCGAACGCATCGAAGTAATCAAAGGCCCTGGCGCCCTGCTCTACGGCATGTCACCCAATAGCGGCGTCGGTGGCGTGATCAACGTGGTGCCCAAGCGTTCTCTCGATGAAGACCTGACTCGGTTCACCGCCAGTTACGCCATGAACTCGCAGATCGGCGGGCACATCGACGTCAGTCGGCGCTTCGGTGAGGAACGCCAGTTCGGCGTGCGCATCAACGGCAGCACCCAGCAAGGCGACACCGCCATCGACGATCAATCCCGTGATGTCGATATCGGTTCGATCTCGCTGGATTATCAGGGTGACCGCCTGCGCACCACCCTGGACCTGATCAGCCAGAAGGAAGAATTCGACGGAGCGTCACGGCCGTTCCTCATTGCTTCCGGCGTGGACGTTCCCTCTGCAGCCAATGGCCGGACCAACGTCAGCCAGGACTGGGGTTGGTCCGAAACCCGTGACAAGTCCGCCCTGCTCGGTGCCGAGTACGACCTCAACGACGCCCTGACCGTGTTCGCCCACGCCGGCGGCGGCAAGTCGGATGTCGCGCGAATGTCCGACCAGACCCCGACCATCCTCAACAGCGCTGGTGATACGCGGTCGGTTCCCGGCTATTACAAATTCGAAGTCGAGCGCTACACCGTCGATGCCGGTGCCCGCCTGCGCTTCGACACCGGCCCGATCAGCCACAGCACCACCGTGCAGGTCACCCGTTACCGTGACGAGTTGTCCAGGGGCATCAACTCCGGGCCGGCGGTTCTGTCGAACATCTATCACCCGGTCGACCGTCCGAAACCGTCGATTGCCAGCCCCGATGCGCTGAAAGTCTCCGAGACCGAACTGTCCGGTGTGGCCCTGGCCGACACCCTGTCGATGATGGACGAACGCTTGCAGGTCACCCTCGGCCTGCGCAAGCAGAACATCAAGTCCGATAACTACAACACCGCCGGTGTGGTCACCACCTCGTACGATGAAAGCGAAACCACGCCGCTGTTCGGGGTGGTGGTCAAACCCTGGGATCACGTTTCGTTCTACTACAACTACATCGAAGGCTTGAGCAAAGGCGACATCGCACCGGCCACGGCCTCGAACTCGGGTGAAATCTTCGCGCCTTACATCTCCCGTCAACAGGAAGTCGGGGTCAAGGTCGACTACGGTACCTTCACCTCCACACTCGCCCTGTTCCAGATCAAGAAGCCCAGCGGCGAACTGGCCAACGGCGTGTTCTCGGTGGAAGGCGAACAACGCAACCGTGGCGTGGAGTTGAACGTGTTCGGTGAAATCGCCCAGGGCACGCGGCTGCTCGGTGGCGTGACCTTGCTCGACGCCGAACTGACCAAAACCGGCACTGCCGCCAACCGTGGCAACAAACCGGTGGGCGTACCCGAGGTTCAGGCCAACCTCTGGGCCGAATGGGACACCCCGTGGGTCGAAGGTTTGACGCTGACCAGCGGCGCGATCTACACCGGCAGCCAATACGTGAACCAGGCCAACACCCAGGAACTCGATCCATGGACCCGCTTCGATGTCGGAGCGCGTTACGCCACGCGCATCGCGGAACACCCGACCACGTTCCGGGCGACGGTGCAGAACGTATTCGATCGTGAGTACTGGTCCGGTGTCGCGTCTTACGGCGCCTTCTCCCAAGGTTCGCCGCGCACCCTGCAACTGTCGGCCACCGTCGATTTCTGAAAACGTTCAGCCCGAGCAGTGGCCTGAGCCGCTGCTCGGGCTGACCCTGTAAAGGCTTCAACCATGGCATCTGTTCATCGACACAGCCACGCCTTCGTTGCCCTGCTATTGGCAGGACTGCTGGGCGCGGCGTTGTTTTTTTCACTGGCACCGCGCAACGCGGTTGCCGCCGTTCAGGACCCTGCTGCAGTTACGGTGACCGACTTGCTCGGCCGCAAGGTCAAGGTTCACCTGCCGGTCAGACGGGTAATTCTCGGTGAAGGTCGTCAGCTGTACCTGGTCGCCGCACTGGATACGCAGAACCCGATCGAGCGCATCGTCGGTTGGCGCAAGGATTTGATCCAATCTGATCCGGACACCTACGGCGCCTACCTGCGCAAATTCCCCGACATCGCGAAGATCCCCACCTTCGGCGGCTTTGAAGACGGCACGTTCGACATCGAGCAAGCCATCTCCCAGCAGCCGGACGTGATTATTCTCAACATCGAAGCCCAACACGCCACTGAAGACGCCCGCTACATCGAGAAACTCGACGCCCTAGGCATTCCGGTGGTTTATGTCGACTTTCGCAACAACCCGATGGACAACACCGAACCGACCATGCGCCTGTTCGGCAAGCTGTTTGGCAAGGAAGCACGCGCCGAGGCGTTCATTAATTTCCGCAACCAGCAGATCCGCCGCGTTACCGACGTCATCAAGGCCAGTCAAGCGCCGCGCCCGAATGTGTTCATCGAGCGTATCGGCGGTTACACCGATGACTGCTGCCTGAGTTTCGGCAACGAGAACTTCGGTCGTTTCGTCGAGATGGCCGGCGGCAACAACATCGCCAAAGGCATTATTCCCAGCACCTTTGGCCAGTTGAACCCTGAACAGGTGATTGTCGCCAACCCGGATCAAGTGGTCGTGACCAGCGCCAACTGGGAAGCCTTTGCGCCCAACGGCCGTTGGGTCGGTGTCGGCCCGGGTGCCGACCTCACAGAGGCCCGACGCAAACTGGCCTGGTACACCCAGCGCCCGGCGTATGCCGGGATCAAGGCTCAGGGCACCCAGGCGTTTCATGGGATCTGGCACCAGTTCTATAACAGCCCTTACCAATTCGTGGCCATCCAGCAACTCGCCAAATGGTTTCACCCGACACTGTTTGCCGACCTCGATCCCGACGCCTCGTTTCGCGAACTGCATGAGCGATTCCTGCCGGTACCGTACGAATCGGGTTACTTCGTCAGCCTGAAGGAGAGCCGTCAATGAGCTCCTTGGGCGAAGCGCAGATCGTACAACGCGACACGTATCGTCAATTGGTGCTGCGCAAACGGCTGATCCTCGCGGCGTTGTTGGTGTTGCTGGTGTGCAGCGTGTTGCTGGATCTGGCCCTGGGCCCCGCCAGTTACAGCGTGAGCGAAGTACTCAATGCGCTGTTTTCACCGGACACCGCGTCGGCGCAAGTGCGGGTGGTGATGTGGGAAATCCGTCTGCCGGTGGCGCTGATGGCGGTGGCGGTCGGCGCGGCGTTGTCGCTGGCCGGAGCGCAGATGCAGACCATCCTCAACAACCCCCTTGCCAGTCCTTTCACCCTCGGTATTTCTGCCGCCGCCAGTTTCGGCGCGGCCATGGGCCTGGCCTTCGGCGTGGCGCTGTTCCCGTTGGCGGCGCAGTACATGGTGCCGGTGAATGCCTTCATCATGGCGATGCTTTCCGCGCTGCTGATCCATTTCCTGAGCATGCGCCGTGGCGTGACGGCGGAAACCATCGTGCTGCTCGGCATTGCGCTGGTGTTCACCTTTAATGCGCTGCTGGCGCTGGTGCAGTTTTTTGCCACCGAACAAGCCGTCGCGGCGGTGGTGTTCTGGACCATGGGCAGTTTGACCAAAGCCACCTGGCCGAAACTCGGGGTGATTTGCCTGGTGATCCTGATCACCCTGCCGATTTTCGCCAAACGTGCCTGGGCTTTGACCGCCCTGCGCCTGGGCGATGACAAGGCCGCGAGTTTCGGGATCAACGTGCGCAGCCTGCGCTTTCAGACGCTGATCATGGTCAGCCTGCTCGCCTCGTTTCCGGTGGCGTTTGTCGGCACCATCGGCTTTATCGGCCTGGTCGGACCGCACATTGCGCGGATGCTGATCGGCGAAGATCAACGGTTCTTTCTACCCGCCTCGCTGCTGACCGGCTCGCTGATTCTGTCCGCCAGTTCAGTGGTCAGTAAAACCCTGATCCCGGGCGCGATATTTCCCATTGGCGTGGTCACCTCGCTGATTGGCGTGCCGTTCTTCATATCTCTGATTCTCAGCGGGAAGAAAAACTCATGGTGAAGATCCAGCTCGAGAACCTCGGCGCCCGCTATGGCCAGCGCGAGATCATTTCCGGCGTGACCACCGCGACCTTCACCGGTGGCCAGGTGGTCGCCGTGGTCGGGCCGAACGCGGCGGGCAAGTCGACCCTGTTCAAGCGCATGGCCGGGCTGATCGATGGGCCAGGTCAAGTCATTCTGCAAGACTCGAAAAAAGGCTCACGAGGCATCAGCTACATGCCCCAAGGCCTGAATGCCAGCGCCCGCCTGACGGTTTACGAGTCAGTATTGCTGGCGCGCAAACAGCTAACGCCTGGCTGGGTCGTGCACGACGACGAGTTGAGATTGGTGGACGAAATCCTCGGCGCGCTGGGGATCACCGACCTGTCCTTTCGCAACCTCGGCGAACTCAGCGGCGGCCAGCAACAGCTGGTGTCGATTGCGCAAACCCTGGTGCGCGAGCCGGAAATCTTGCTGATGGACGAGCCGACCAGCGCCCTCGACATGCATCGGCAGGTGCAAGTGCTGAACTTCATGCGGGCACTGGCGCGCAAACGCGAGGTGATTGTGTTCATCGCGATCCACGACCTGAATCAGGCCCTGCGCTTCGCTGATCAGGTGCTGGTCATCGCCAATGGCACCAGCCACGGCAGCGGGCCCAGCGATGAAGTGATCACTGAGCAGATGCTGCGCGAGGTTTATAAGGTCGAAGCGCGGATCGAGAAATGCAGCCGTGCCCAGAGCCACATTCTGATCGACGATATCGTCTGAAACCCGACGTCAAAGGTCGAAGCGGTCCACTGCCCGACGGCGTTCATTGTCGTCGCGCACATCGTAATTGGCGGTGGTCTGGATGTTGCTGTGATGGGCCAGTTTCTGCGCAATCGACAGATCGTGCTCTTCAATCACTCGGGTAATGAACGACCGTCGGAAATCGTGCGGCATGATTTTCACCCCGACCTGTGCGCCGCGTTGCCGGGCAATGTAGTAGATCGCATGTTTGGTGATGCGCTCGCGGGTAATGTGGCTGCCACGGCGGATGCGGTTGAACAGGAACGGATCGTCCGTCTCGCCCTCCTTTAACTGCGAACGCCGCAACTCCAGCCACGCATCCAGTTTGGCGAAGGCCCAGGCTGGCGCGTACTTGATCAGCTGTTTGTTGCCCTTGGCGGTGACGCACAAGCTGCGCTCGGTGAAATCCACCTGAGCCAGGTCCAGATTCACCGATTCCGATTTGCGCATCCCCGAACCGTACAGAATCCCGATGATGGCCGCGTCCCGTAGCCCTTGTGGCCGTGGATCGGCGGCGCAGACCTCCATCAAGTCTCGAATCAAGGTGCGCTTGAGGTTGCGCCCCTGGGACAGTCGCGTGCCGGCAATGCCTTTGACCGAACGCATTTTCAGCAAGTGCTCCTGACTGATCAGGCTCATGCGCCACGCTTCGTTCATCACCCCTCGCACCGCGTTAACGTAGAGCGATGAGGTGTTCGGCGCGTAGCCGTCTTCGCGCAAGGTCGCCACCAGCGCAATGACATCCTCGGGTTGCAGCTCGTGCCAGGGAATCTCTTCGATGTTCATGTCTTCGAAGTCCAGACGGTCAGCGGCGTCCTGCAACACATAACGCATGGTCAACTGGCTGGACGGCGCCAGACGCGCCAGATACAGGGTCAACGGGTTGGCTTTTGAAACGATGGATTCAGTAGTAGGTAAGTCAATCAATGAAACGGCCTTGAAATGAATAAATACGCAGGCTCCCGTCATCCTTTGAGCCCGCCGGGCCGTCACGCTGCCGACCATGGACTGGAAAGTCAATGGTGGCTTCTTGGGTTGTCGGCGAAACCAGGCATCGCCAATACCGAACGTCTGCTTGACTGGAAACAACACGATAGACGAATTGAAACATGACCCAGCCTATCCTGACTCAGCAACCGTGGCTGCTCGAAGTCCACCAGCGACTGCCCAAGGATGGCAAACGTTATGAACAAGGCAATCTGATGATGCTGATTTTGCCTCAGGAGGCGTCATGAGCCTGCTGCTCGTATTGGCTGCCTGCCTGCTGACCTGCCTGGGCCAGATCGCCCAGAAGTACGCCGTGGAAAGCTGGCGCGGCAAGACGTCGGGCTGGGGCGAGAAACTGCGCTCGCCGTGGCTGTGGCTGGCGCTCGCCTCTCTGGGATTGGGCTTGCTGGTCTGGCTGCTGGTGTTGCAGCGCCTCGAAGTCGGCGTCGCCTATCCCATGCTCAGCCTGAATTTCGTGTTGATCACACTGGTCGCCCGCTTCGTCTTCCACGAAACCATTGACCGCCGTCACTGGCTGGGCGTTGCGCTGGTGATCGCTGGTGTGGCCTTGCTGGGGCAACACGCATGAGCCTGCGTCGCGGGCTCGCCTTCGCCCTGGGCAGCGTGCTGCTGGGTAGTGCCGCGCAGTTGGGCATGCGCTGGAGCATGACTCGCCTGCCCCATCCCGAACAGTTAATAAGCGCCTTGAGCAACGGCAGCGTCGATGCGTCCGCCGTGGCCGTCGTGCTGGCCGCCATCCTTGCCTATGCCGTGTCGATTTTCACCTGGCTCGCCGCCCTGCGGGATTTGCCCCTGGGTCGGGCCTATTCGCTGCTGAGCATCAGCTACGCGCTGGTGTACGTGCTGGCCGCCAGCCTGCCGCTGTTCAACGAAACCTTCAGCCTTTCGAAAACCCTCGGGGTGGCACTGGTCATCCTCGGTGTCATCACTATCAACTCTCGACCTGCTCGCGCGCCCACTATCAGGAGTGCTTCATGAAAATCAGTGTATTTGGTAGCGGTTATGTTGGCCTGGTGCAAGCTGCCGTCCTGGCTGAAGTCGGCCACGACGTGGTGTGCATGGACATTGACGAGAAAAAAGTCGCGTTGCTGCAACAGGGCCACGTCAGCATCTTCGAACCGGGGCTGGCCAGCCTGGTGCGTGAGAGCCTGGAGGCCAAACGGCTGCAGTTCACCACCGACGAAAAATTCGCGGTGCAACATGGCCAGGTGTTGTTCATCGCCGTCGGCACGCCGTCCCGGGAGGATGGTTCGGCGGACCTGTGCCACGTGTTGTCGGTGGGTGAAGCCGTGGCGCGTCACCGTGAACAACCGGTGATTCTGGTGGAGAAATCCACGGTGCCGGTGGGCACGGGCGATACCCTGCGCGCGCATATCGAAAAGTGCCTGCTCAAGGTCGGTCGGCTGTTGCAGTTCGATATCGTCTCCAACCCCGAGTTTCTCAAGGAAGGTTCGGCCGTGGCCGATTGCCGGCGCCCGGACCGTATTGTCATCGGCTGTGAACGCGATGACGTGCGCGACGTGATGCGCGACCTCTACGCCCCATTCAACCGCAACCATGACCGCATCATGTTCATGGACCTGCGCAGCGCCGAACTGACCAAATACGCCGCCAACTGCATGCTGGCGACCAAGATCAGTTTCATCAACCAGATTGCCGAGCTGGCCGAACACTTGGGCGCCGACATCGAATCGGTGCGGCTGGGCATCGGTGCCGATTCGCGCATCGGTTATCACTTCATCTATCCCGGTTGCGGTTACGGTGGCTCGTGTTTCCCCAAGGACATGCGCGCGCTGATTCACAGTGCCGAAGCGGCCCATTGCTCCAGCGACCTGTTGCAAGCGGTGGAAGCCATCAACCAGCGGCAGAAACACAAACTGTTCGAACGCATCAACGCCTTCTACAAAGGCGATTTGCGCGGCAGAACCTTCGCCGTGTGGGGCCTGGCCTTCAAACCCAACACCGATGACATGCGCGACGCACCGAGCCGGGTGCTGCTGGAATCATTGTGGGCCGCCGGGGCTCATGTGCGGGCGTTCGACCCGGAAGCCATGCAGGAAACCCAACACCTTTACCCTGATGAATCTAAGCTGATGCTTATGGGCACACCAGAATCGGTTCTTGCCGGGGCCGACGCCTTGATCATCTGCACCGAATGGCAGCAGTTCAAGGCGCCGGACTTCAACCTGATCCAGCAACGGCTTAACGCACCGGTGATCTTCGACGGGCGCAACCTGTACGACGCCGAACGCCTGGCCCGCAGCGGTTTCCTGTACTTCCCGATGGGCCGCGGTGAATCGCGTAACCTGCCGATTCCCCATCAGCAATGGCCAGCGGCCTCGGTCGTGGCCTGACGCGCCGCTAACTGCCGAAGGCCGCGATCTTTCGCGGCTTTGAAGTTGCTGAAGATCAAGATCAAAAGATCGCAGCCTGCGGCAGTTCCTACATAAAGCTCGGTGTACGCAGGCCTTGTAGCAGTTGCCGAAGGCTACGTCGCCGGTATTTCGATCAAACGATTACCTGGCGCCGCACCATGCCCTTGTAGGAGCTGCCGAAGGCTGCGATCTTTTGGCGGCTTCGAAGTTGCCGAAGATCAAGATCAAAAGACCGCCGTCTGCGGCAGCTCCGACATAGAAGTATTGTCCGTTAGTTATTGTCAGCCACGCTGGAACACATAGGCTTGACGTCAAACCGGCGCCTTCAAATCCACCCCTAACGCCTGGGCAAACGCCTTCACCAGCGGACTGCGCACGGTGTTGTGGCGCAGGATCAGATTGAACGGCGTGACGATGTTGATCAGGTCCGGACGCACCGCCCGAAACTGCCCCTGAGCCACCAACGTTGCGGCGTAGTGCTCGGGCAGAAAACCCACAAAACGGCCGGTCTTGACCAGCAGCGCCACGGCTTCGACTTGAGTCGCCGAGGCGGAAAAGCTGTCGTAGCGGGCAAAATTCAGTTTGTCTCGATGGATCGCGTAACGGTGGTTAATGCACTCGTAATCCTGCAGCACATTGCTGCCCATCTCCGCCTCCGGCATCGAGAACAGTGGATGGCCGACGGCGCAATACACGTACGAGCGTTCTTCATAAAGCGGGAAGTAATCGAACTCTTCCCTTTTCTGATAAACCGGCACGATTCCGGCCATTAACCGCCCCTCGACTACGCCTCTTTCTACTTCATCTAACTGAGACGCCTGAAGTTGAAACCTTATTTTCGGCGATTCTTCATTCATCTTTCGAATCGCCGCAACTAACGGTGAATTATCGTCGGTAATCGTATTATCAATAACACCCACCCCAAGGTCGCCAATCAGTTCGTTCTGGGCTGAACTAAGCCGATCACGAAAGTTGTCGACCGAGGCAAATAAATCGATTGACGCCTGGTACACCAGACGCCCTTCTTCGGTCAGGTGAAAGCCTTCCCGCCCTCGGGTACACAGGCGCATGCCGATGCGAATCTCAAGGTCGGAGATCTGTTTGCTGATGGCTGCCAGGCCCACATTCAGCTCATTCTGCGCTGCGCTGAAGCCGCCGGCCTCGACCACGGCCTTGAACACTTTGAGCAGTTTGAAGTCCAGACCGCTGAGGGCCAGCGGTGCCCGATGTACCGTTTTTGGCGGCGGGTTTCCGGAATTGGAAAGTGGGGTTTCCATAATGCTTATTTACCTCTGGCGCCCTATTCAACAATCTGTGCCCAACAACAAAAACATAGCTGGCCAATAATAATGAACACAGAAAACAAGGCTTGGCAACCGTTAATAAATCCCGCAGATCAGTGCCAACTCACTGATTTCGAACTATTAAAAGCTGACACTTCGATCAGCTCTCGCCATTTAGCAACTGCGCTTTTCCCCTGCCCTTGAATTTGATTGAGCCGAACCACGTCCGAATGATTTTTCGGCGGGTGTTTCGGGCTCGGTATACCGATTTCAATTCGCTTTACGACGAGGAAAACAACAATGTCTCAAACCACCGACCGTCTCTGGGGTGCCCGCTTCAAGAGCGGCCCGTCCGAAGCCCTGGCGGCCCTCTCCCGTTGCCCTGAGCGCTACTTTCGCCTCACCCCGTACGACCTCGCCGGTTCCAAGGCGCATGCCCGGGAATTGCAGCGCGCAGGGCTGTTGAGCGAGCAGGAAACCCAGACCATGCTCGACGCCCTGGAGCGTATCGGTGATGACTTCCGTGCCGGCAGCATCGCGCCGACGCTGGACGACGAAGACGTCCACACTTTCATCGAGCGCCTGCTGACCGAACGCCTCGGCGCACTGGGCGGCAAGCTGCGCGCCGGCCGTTCACGCAACGACCAGACCGCCAACGACCTGCGGCTGTTCCTGCGGGATCACGTGCGCACCCTGGCCGTCGAAGTGCTGGCCTTGCAACAAGCACTAGTGGACCAGGCCGAGCAACACATCGAGAGCATCTGCCCGGGTTTCACTCACTTGCAACAGGCCCAGCCGATCGTCTTCGCTCATCACTTGCTGGCTCATGCCCAATCGATGCTGCGCGACGTGCAGCGTCTGGTGGATTGGGACGTGCGCACCTCGCTGTCGCCACTCGGCGCCGCAGCCATGGCCGGTTCCGCCATCGCGCGCCTGCCGCAGCAGTCGGCCAAGGAAATGGGCTACAGCGGCGTGTGCGAAAACTCCATCGACGCCGTGGCCAGCCGCGATCACGTTGCCGAGTTCCTGTTTATCGCCAGCATGCTCGGGATCAACATTTCCCGCCTCGCCGAAGAATTCTGCCTATGGTCGTCGCGGCAATTTCGCTGGGTCGCACTGGACGATGCCTACGCCACCGGCAGTTCGATCATGCCGCAGAAGAAAAACCCGGACATCGCCGAACTGGCCCGGGGCAAGGCTGGTCGCCTGATCGGTAACCTGACTGGTTTGCTGTCGACCCTCAAATCCCTGCCGCTGTCCTACAACCGCGACTTGAGTGAGGACAAAAACGGCGTGCTCGACAGCGTCGACACCTTGCTGCTGGTGTTGCCGGCCATGGCCGGAATGGTTGCGACCATGAAGGTCAACGTCGAAGAACTGCGCCGTCAGGCACCGCTGGGTTTCACCCTCGCTACCGAAGTGGCCGACTGGTTGGCGGTGCGCGGTGTGCCGTTCAAGGAAGCTCACGAGATCACCGGCGCGCTGGTCCAGGCCTGCGAGAAGCACGACATCGAATTGTGGGAAGCGTCCCCGGCGCTATTGGCCGAGATCGATCCGCGGCTCAAGCCTGAAGTGCGCGACAGTCTGACCCTCGAAGCCGCCATCGCCGCCCGCAGTGGCTGGGGCGGCACCGCGCCGCAACAGGTGCGCGAGCAGATCGGCCGACTGAAAAGCGCCCTCGCTGCGCAGCACGAATGGACCGAGAACTATCAAGGTTTCCGGCTCTGAAGCAGGACACAAAACCTGTGGGAGCGGGCTTGCTCGCGAAGGGGCCGTGTCAGTCGCCATTTATGTTGAATGACACACCGCATTCGCGAGCAAGCCCGCTCCCACAGGGGATTGTGGTTGGCTTGAATTACCAAGTGTACGGAGAAATAACATGAGCCAGACTCAGGCAGAACGACTCCAGGCGGAGCGCAAACTGGCGGAAAACCAGTTCGATATCACCCAGTACCAGCATGTGCCACGGCGTTACTACGGGCGGATTTTCTTCGCCACGGTGATCGTGATTGCGATTGTCGGCCTGGTGCGGGCCTTCGCCGAAGGCAAGATCGAATGGTCGTACATCGGCCAGTTCCTGACCTCTCAGGCCATTATGTGGGGCCTGCTCAATACCATCGTCATGGCCGTGCTGGCGATGGCGCTGGGCATCGTCTTCGGGGTGATCACGGCGATCATGCGCATGTCGGCCAACCCGATCCTGCGCTATGTGGCGCTGACCTACACCTGGCTGTTTCGCGGCACGCCGCTGATCCTGCAACTGCTGCTGTGGTTCAACCTGGCGCTGATTTTCCCCACCATCGGCATCCCCGGCCTGTTCGAAATGGACACCGTGAGCCTGATGACGCCGTTCGTGGCCGCCCTCCTCGGCTTGAGCATCAACCAGGGCGCCTACACCGCCGAAGTGGTGCGTGCCGGCCTGCTCTCGGTGGACACCGGGCAGTACGAAGCCGCCAAGTCGATCGGTATGCCGCGTTTGCAAGCCCTGCGCCGGATCATCCTGCCCCAGGCCATGCGGATCATCATTCCGCCGGTGGGCAACGAGTTCATCGGCATGGTGAAAATGACCTCCCTGGCGAGCGTCATCCAGTACTCGGAACTGCTCTACAACGCCCAGAACATCTACTACGCCAACGCCCGCGTGATGGAGCTGCTGATCGTCGCCGGTATCTGGTACCTGGCCACCGTCACTGTTCTGTCCTTTGGTCAAAGCCGTCTGGAGCGTCGTTTCGCTCGCGGCGCCGGCAAGCGTTCTTGAGGAGTTCAACATGAGAAGCATCGTCAAGGCCGTGAGCCTGAACAAGTACTACGACCATTTCCACGCGCTCAAGGACATCAACATCGAGGTCGAGCAAGGCGAAGTGCTGTGCATTATCGGCCCGTCCGGCTCCGGTAAGAGCACCCTGCTGCGCTGCGTGAATCAGCTGGAAAAAATCGACAAGGGCGGCCTGTGGGTCGACGGCGAACTGGTGGGTTACCGCATCGCCGGCAACAAACTGCACGAACTCAACGAGTCGCAGATCGCCCGTCAGCGCCTGGCCACCGGCATGGTGTTCCAGCGTTTCAATCTGTTCCCGCACATGACTGTGCTGCAAAACATCATCGAAGGGCCGTGCCAGGTGCTCAAGCGTTCGCCCAAAGAAGCGCACGAAGAAGCCTTGGAATTGCTCGCTCGCGTCGGCCTGTCCGACAAGCGCAACAGCTACCCGATCGAACTGTCGGGCGGCCAGCAACAACGGGTGGCGATTGCCCGCGCGCTCGCCATGCGACCCAAGCTGATGCTGTTCGATGAACCCACTTCGGCACTCGACCCGGAACTGGTCGGTGAGGTGCTGTCGGTGATGCGCGATCTGGCGCAGACCGGCATGACCATGATCGTCGTCACCCATGAACTGGGCTTCGCTCGCGAGGTTTCCAACCGCATGGTGTTCATGGACGAGGGACAGATCGTGGAGGCTGGAAGCCCCGAAGAAATACTAATAAGTCCACAAAACCCACGCACCCAAAGCTTCATTTCTGCCGTTCGAACCTAAGCGCCAGTCTCGGAAACCAAGAGCTGCGTAACAACACTCATAAGAGAACGACCATGAAGAACTTCGTTATTCCAGCAGTACTCGCAGGCGTTATGGCTTCCGGTTTCACCTGGGCCGCCGAGTTACCGGCCAGCATCAAGGAAAAAGGCGAGGTCGTGGTAGCGATCATGCCGAACTACCCGCCGATGGATTTCAAGGACCCGGCCACCAACACCCTCACAGGGCTCGACTATGACCTGGGCAACGCCTTGGCCGAGCGGCTGGGCGTGAAGATCAAATGGCAGGAAACCGGCTTCGAGCAAATGATCAACGCGCTGACCACCGACCGCGTCGACATGGTGATGTCAGGCATGACCGATACCGCCGAGCGCCAGGCCAGTGTGACCTTCGTCGACTACTTCACCAGTGGTCCGCAGTTCTACACCTTGCAGAAAAACAAGGACACCAACGAGATCATTGACCTGTGCGGCAAGAAAGTCGGCACCAGCCGACGTACGACCTTCCCGGCGGAAATCGCCGAGTGGAGCAAGGCCAACTGCGAAGCCGCCGGCAAGCCTGCGATCAACGTGATCGGCACCGAAGGCTCGGCCGACGCCCGCGCGCAACTGCGCCAGAGCCGTATCGACGCGGCCATGCAGGGCAGCGAAACCCTGCCGTACCTCAAGACCCAGGAAAAGGACATGTACAAAACCGTGGGCCTGCCGATTTCCAAGCAGTTCACCGGGCTGGGCGTGAGCAAGAAAAAGCCTGAGCTGAGTGAAGCGGTGAAAGTGGCGATGCAGAGCATGGTCGATGACGGCAGCTACCAGGCGATCCTTAAAAAATGGGACCTGGAACTGGGCGCGATCAAGACCGTGACCATCAACGCCGGCAAGTAATGCTTGCCCCGTAGGAGCGAGGCTTGCCCGCGAAAGCGATTTGACAGGCGACATAGATGTTGAATGTGCCGGCCTCTTCGCGAGCAAGCCCGCTCCCACATTAAGTCTGGGTCTGATCACAATTTTGTGGCCAACCGATAAACCTGTGGGAGCGGGCTTGCTCGCGAAGGCGCGGTGTGTCATTCAACGTCAATATTGACTGGCAGGGCCTCTTCGCGAGCAAGCTTCGCTCCTACAGGGACTGTGTTTTATCTATAAATAGTTGGAGCACCACATGTCCTCCTCACCACAACCCACCTGGCCCGATCAGCACACAGCCTGCCTCGCCCTGGCCTTCGACCTCGATGGCCCGACCGGCGATGCGATGCTCAACGGTTCGATCTGGCGCAAGCCCGAGTATTTTGGTTTCGGTGGTTACGGCCCCTATCGGGCGCTGCCGCGCATTCTCGATTTGCTGGATGAGTTCCGGATCCCGACCACGTTCTTCGTCCCGGCCTGGGTCGTTGAAAACTGGCCCAAACAGTGCCAGGCGATTGTCGAGCGCGGGCATGAGGTGGCCTACCACGGCTACAAACACGAATCCTTTTACGCCCTGACGCTGGACCAGCAAAAGGACGTGATGAGCAAATCCCGCGAGGTGTTCTGGAAACACCTGAACATCCGCGCCGAAGGTTTTCGCACGCCATCCGGCGACTGGCGAGCCGAGACACCGGCCATGCTGGTGGAAGCCGGCGTGACCTATTCCAGCAGCATGCGCGGCGATGACCGGCCGTACCTGGTCAACGTGCCGGGCTCCGATACGCCGCTGGTGGAAATCCCCGGGCGCTGGGAAATGGATGACTACGCCTCCCTCGCCTACACCCGCGCGCCGGACTTTCCTTCGGGACTCGACCGCACCGCCAGCTACGCGTTGACCCTCGACAACTGGTGCCGCGAGTTCGACGGTGCCATGAATGAAGGGCTGTGCCTGACCACCCTGTTCCACCCCAAGATCACCGGCAAACCGGGACGTATCCTGTTGCTGGAAAAACTCTTCGAACACATGCGCCAACGCGACGACGTCTGGTTCGCCACCTGCCGCGACGTCGCCCACTGGTGGCTGAAGGAGCATCACCATGGCTGATTCCATTGTCTGGCCCAACGGCTACCGCTGCGCCGTGGTGCTGACCGTCGATTACAACGACATCCACGGCATCCTCACCCAGGCGCCGGAAGTCGCCGGGCGCGACAAAACCTTGTCGGTGTGGCGCTATGGCACCCAACGCGGTGTCGAGCGTTTGCTCGGGTTGTTCGAAGAACTACGCGTTTCCAGCAGTTGGTGCATCCCCGGCATCGTTGCCGAGGAAAACCCGCAGCACATCCGGGCGATCCTGGCCGGCGGGCATGAGATTGCCTGCGCCGGGTATCGCCATCAGAATTACGACAATCTGACGCTGGCTGAGCAAAGTGCCGAGGTCGCCAAGGGTTGCGCGGCCTTGAGCGCGCTGACCGGTCAGCGTCCGACAGGCTTTCGCATCCCCGCCGGCAACGGTGCGCCTGGTTTCATCGAGGCGTTAAGGGAGCAAGGCATCCGTTGGGATTCGTCATGGCGCGGCGATGATTTGCCCTTCGCGCACCCGACCGCGCCCGACGTGATCGAGTTGCCGTTGCACTATGAACTGGAAGACGAGCCCTACTTCGCCTTCAACCTCAGCCCGGCGGTGCCTCCCGCGCAATCGCGGATCGCCTCTTACAGCCATACCTTGGGCAACCTGCAAATGGACTTCGCCGGGTTTCATCGATTCGGGCTGTGTTACGTGCTGCGGCTGCACCCGGAAATCATCGCCACGCCTGGGCGGATCGGCGTGTTGCGCGAATTGCTGCAAAGCATTCAACAGCATAACGACGTGTGGATCGCCACCGGTGCCGAGGTCGCTCAGTGGTGGGCTGAGTCGGCAGCGCCCTTGGACGAGGATCACCCAGCGGCGGTGTACGAACGTCATTACCGGGATTACGGCGTATGAAAGATCAAGAGATCGCAACCTTCGGTGGCGCCTACGATGGGGTCATGCGGATGGAGCGGCTGGCGCAGTTCTGCGTCGATACTCGCTTCGAAGATTTACCACCCGCACTGGTCGTGCAAGCCAGGCGACACATCCTCGACACCTTCGGCGTAACCCTGGCTGGGGCTGGCAGCGATGTGGCGAAGCAGGCACGTCGGGTTTTCGAGGGTGAAGCCGGGAATACGTTGGTCTGGGGCACCAGTCAGCGAGTCGGCGCAGCGCAGGCCGCCATGCTCAACGGCATCGCCGCACATGCCCTGGAGCTGGACGACACCGGCGGCTGCGACCACTCCGGCGCAGTGGTGCTGCCGGCGGTGATGGCCGCGGTGTCGATGTCTGAGCGATCGGTTTCTGAAACACCGGTAAGTGGCCGCGAGTTGATCACCGCTGTAGTGATCGGCTACGAAATCGGCCGCCGGGTGCTCGAAGCCTGCGGCAGTTACTCGGCCCACAACGGCGCCGGCTGGCATTCCACGGCGACGTGCGGAGTGTTTGGTGCTGCGGCGGCCAGTGCGCGGATTCTCTGTCTGGATGCACCACAAACCCTGGCGGCGCTGGGCATTGCCGGCAGCTTCAGCGGCGGTCTTTGGGCCTTCATTCATGACGGCTCGCAAAGCAAAAAACTCCACAGCGGTAGGGCCGCCGAAGGTGGATTGCTGGCGGCGCGGTTTGCTCAACAAGGGATCACCGGGCCGACAAAGCTGTTCGATGATGTCTGGGGCGGTTTTCTCAAGACCCTCGCGGCGGATACCGCTGTGCCCGAGGCGCTGGATGCCGAACTGGGCCAGGTATGGAAACTCGCCCGATGCTCGATCAAACCCTACGCCGCATGCCGGGGGACGCATTCGGCGATCGATGCATTGGGCCTGTTGCTGGATCAATTGCAGGTCAGCGCGGAGCAGGTCGAGAGCGTTCAGGTTTCGTTGTGCGGATTCCTTCAGGACATGTGCGGCGGTCAGGAGATCAACACCCTGCCGGCGGCGCAGATGAGCCTGCGTTATGCCCTCGCGGCTCGATTGGTCCATGGTCATTGCCGGTTGGAAGCCTACGATGATGAACAACGCCATCACCCGCGGATTGCTCACTGGATGTCGCGCATTCGCCTTGAAGTCGACCCGCTACTGTCAGAGGATGGCGAGCCTGTGGTCAGCCTGCAGACCGTGGACGGTCGGCAAGCGAGCCTGTGTGTTGAGGTGCCGCTGGGCGCGCCGGGCAATCCGCTGAGTGATGAGGCGCTGGAGGAGAAATTCTTCAGTCTGGCTGGGCGGGTTATGCCACGGCAGCGGGCGGAAGGATTGATTGAGCAGTTGTGGCGGCTGGAAGAACTGGAGTCGGTTCGGGTGCTTGATCGATGGCTGACTTGAGTATGGCGTTGCCTGATCCGGCCTCTTCGCGAGCAAGCCCGCTCCCACAGTTGATCGGGGGTTGATCACAAATTTTGTGATCGGCACAGTTCTAATGTGGGAGCGGGCTTGCTCGCGAATGGCAGCGACTCGATATCCCGGCGAACACTACAGAATCTAAATAAATAAGGACATTTGCCCCACCGTGGCCACTTACTCCCTCGTTATTCGCCGCTTGATGATCGTTTCGCTGACCATCGTCGTCAGCCGCGCCATTACCAGCCCGTTGCTCACCCTGTTTCTGAGCAACAAACTCGGCCTCAACCAACAGGACGTCGGCCTGTTGCTGGGCATCGCGGTGTTTATCGCCACCCTGCTCGCCCTTTACGGCGGTTACATCATCGACCGCCTGGAAAAGCGCCGGCTGCTGATCCTCGCCATGCTCTCCAGCGCCATCGGTTTCGTGCTGCTGACCTTCGCCGAAAACCTCTACCTGACCACCGCCACCCTGGTGATCACCGAAACCGCCTCGGCGCTGTTCCTGATCGGGTCCAAGGCGATCCTCAGCGAAAACCTGCCTATGGGCCAGCGCGCCAAGGCTTTTTCGCTGCGCTATACCCTGACCAACATCGGCTACGCTACCGGCCCGATGCTCGGCGTGGTAATCGCCGGGGTGCAGCCGCTGGCGCCGTTCCTGATTGCCGGCGGCATCGCATTCTTCAGTATTTTCCTGATGAGCGGGATTCCCAAAGACCCGGCCCAGATACCCGCCATCGGCCAGCCCCAGAGTTTCCTCAAAACCCTGATCACCCTGAAGAACGACCGCACGCTGATCATGTTCACTTGCGGCTGCCTGCTCAGCACCGTGGTGCACGGTCGTTTCACCCTGTACCTGTCGCAATACTTGCTGGTCACCCAAGACACCAAACGTGCCTTGGAAACCATGGCTGCCCTGCTCGCCTGCAACGCCATCAGCGTGATCCTGCTGCAATATCAGATCGGCCGGTTCCTCAAACGTGAACAACTGCGCTACTGGATTGCTGGGGGCACCAGCCTGTTCATCCTCGGGTTGATCGGTTTCAGCCTGGCTGACAGTCTGGTGAGCTGGTGCGTGGCGATGTTCATTTTCACCCTCGGCGAAATGATCATTTATCCGGCCGAATTCCTCTTCGTCGACACCCTGGCCCCGGAAGAACTGCGCGGCAGCTACTACGGCGCGCAGAACCTCGCGGCCCTCGGCGGTGCGCTGAGCCCGGTGATCTGTGGCTATCTGCTGATGCATACGCCTGCCCCCACCATGTTCTATGCCCTGAGCGCATTGACGGCGATGGGCGGTTTTCTCTGCTTCATGAGCGGTCGGCGCGTGGCAATACTGCATAAATAATGCACTGAAGCTGCATTAATATGAATTTGTCAGCATCAGGAATGATCGGCACACTGTGCGGCGTTCCTCCCCCAATAGTTGGAACTACTTCAAGGGCTTTCTGGGTATCCCAGCTAAGCCTTTTTTTTGCCTCGATTTTTTGGATTGTTTGCCTCATGTTTGCTCGCTGGTTACCTGCCGCCATCAATACCCGTCCTTCAGAATGGAGCCGCGCCGCTATCGGCATGTCGCTCGGCACGATGTTCAGCGTCTGGCTCTGCAGTCAGGTATTCGGCATGCAAGTGGCTCAGCACTTGATCGGCCCGCTGGGTGCCTCCGCAGTATTGCTGTTTGCCGTGTCCTCAGGCGCCCTCGCCCAGCCTTGGTCGATTCTTGGCGGCTACTTGAGCGCCGGGGTGGTTTCGCTGCTGGTCGCTCACGTACTCGGACGCACCCTCGGCAGCGCCTGCCTCGCGGCGGGCATGGCGCTGATTCTGATGTGCTGGCTGCGTTGCCTGCACCCGCCTGCGGGAGCGTTGGCGTTGCTGTTGGTGTTGGCAGACCCGGCGACCATTGCCCTGGACTGGAAAGCACTCGGCCCGGTGATGCTCAGTGGCTCGACGATGCTGCTCAGCGCACTGGCGTACAACAACCTGACGCGCATTCGTTACCCAAAACGTCCCGCTGAACCGGCACCGATGATGCCCGTCCCCGACAGCCAGGCGATCACTGCCGCGGATCTGAAACTGGCCCTCGCCGACATGGAGGCCTTCTACGACATCACCCCCGAAGACCTCGAACAACTGATTCATGCCAGTGAGCTGCATGCCAAGCGGCGTAGCATCGGTGAAGTGCTGAGCAGCAGAACCTGAGGAAAAGGATTTTGTGGTGTGCAGGCTTACCCCGATGCCAGTCAGTCAAGCGCAATCCCACAGGTTCCGTATCTTGACTGACAGATTCGCCGCCGATTGCTGCCGAAGTTTGCATTCCTTTGATGGTGCCTTAAGGTAAAAATGCAAACAGCACCTGCACGTATCCCGGTTGTACATCACAATTTTGCACTGATACGATCCAGCATCGCTCGCGCGCGAGCTTCTCTATAAAGAACAATAAAAGCAGGGAGTTAGTGATGACTGCTCAGGTTTCATCCCCGACAACACAGCCCATGGATGCCACGCAAAACGAAGTGTTGGCCGAGGTTCGCAATCACATCGGTCACCTGACCCTCAATCGCCCCGCCGGCCTCAACGCCATTACCCTGGACATGGTTCGCAGCCTGCAACAGCAGCTCGATGCCTGGGCACAGGATCCGCAGGTGCATGCGGTGGTGTTGCGCGGCGCGGGTGAGAAAGCGTTCTGCGCCGGCGGTGATATTCGCTCGCTGTACGACAGTTTCAAAAGCGGCGACACCCTGCACGAGGATTTCTTCGTCGAGGAATACGCCCTCGACCTCGCCATCCATCACTATCGCAAACCGGTCCTGGCCTTGATGGACGGCTTTGTGCTGGGCGGTGGCATGGGGCTGGTGCAAGGCGCCGATTTGCGGGTGGTCACCGAGCGCAGCCGTCTGGCGATGCCGGAAGTGGCCATCGGTTATTTCCCGGACGTCGGCGGTAGCTACTTCCTGCCGCGCATCCCCGGTGAGCTGGGCATTTATCTCGGTGTCAGCGGCATGCAGATCCGCGCCGCCGATGCACTCTATTGCGGCCTGGCCGACTGGTACCTGGAAAGCGACAAGCTGGGCACGCTGGACGAACAACTCGATCACCTCGAATGGCACGACACGCCGCTCAAGGACCTGCAAGGCATGCTGGCGAAACTCGCCGTGCAGCAACTGCCGGCAGCGCCCCTGGCGGCGTTGCGGCCGGCTATCGATCACTTCTTCGCCCTGCCTGATGTGCCGAGTATGGTGGAACAACTGCGTCAAGTGACCGTCGCCGACAGCCATGAGTGGGCCACGGCCACCGCCGACCTGCTGGAGAGCCGTTCACCGCTGGCCATGGGCGTGACCCTGGAAATGCTGCGGCGCGGTCGGTACCTGAGCCTGGAACAGTGCTTCGCCCTCGAACTGCACCTGGATCGCCAGTGGTTCGAACGCGGCGACCTGATCGAAGGCGTGCGCGCCTTGCTGATCGACAAAGACAAGAACCCGCGCTGGAACCCGCCGACTCTGCAGGCGCTGGACGCTGAGCACGTGGCGAGTTTTTTCACCGGGTTCGACCAGAGCGGGAGCTGAGTCATGCACGATATCGAATTGAGCGAAGAACAAGTGATGATCCGCGACATGGCCCGGGATTTTGCCCGCGGTGAAATCGCGCCCCACGCACAGGCCTGGGAAAAGGCAGGCCGGATCGATGACGGTCTGGTGGCGAAGATGGGTGAACTGGGTCTGCTGGGCATGGTTGTGCCCGAGGAATGGGGCGGCACTTATGTCGACTACGTCGCCTATGCGCTGGCGGTGGAAGAGATTTCTGCCGGTGACGGCGCCACCGGTGCGCTGATGAGTATCCACAATTCCGTGGGTTGCGGGCCGGTGCTCAACTACGGCACCGAAGAACAGAAACAGCAATGGTTGCCGGACCTCGCCAGCGGCCAGGCCATCGGCTGCTTTTGCCTCACCGAACCCCAGGCCGGTTCCGAAGCGCATAACCTGCGCACCCGCGCCGAACTGCGCGACGGCCAGTGGGTGATCAATGGCGCCAAGCAATTCGTCAGCAACGGCAAACGGGCGAAGCTGGCGATTGTGTTTGCCGTGACCGACCCGGAGCTGGGCAAGCGCGGCATTTCGGCGTTCCTGGTGCCGACCGAAACAGCGGGTTTCATCGTCGACCGCAGTGAACACAAGATGGGTATCCGTGCTTCCGATACCTGCGCCGTCACCCTGAACAATTGCACTGTTCCCGAAGCCAATCTGCTCGGCGAACGCGGCAAAGGTCTGGCCATCGCCCTCTCCAACCTCGAAGGCGGCCGCATCGGCATCGCCGCGCAAGCCTTGGGCATCGCCCGGGCAGCGTTCGAAGCGGCGCTGGCTTACGCGCGGGATCGGGTGCAGTTCGACAAGCCGATCATCGAACACCAAAGCATCGCCAACATGCTGGCCGACATGCACACCCGCTTGAACGCCTCGCGTTTGCTGATCCTGCATGCCGCAAGGTTGCGCAGTGCCGGCAAACCGTGTCTGTCGGAGGCTTCACAGGCCAAGCTGTTTGCCTCGGAGATGGCCGAGAAGGTCTGCTCGTCGGCGATACAGATTCATGGCGGGTATGGGTATCTGGAAGACTACCCGGTGGAACGCTACTACCGGGATGCGCGGATCACGCAGATTTATGAAGGGTCGAGCGAGATACAGCGGATGGTGATTGCCCGGGAGCTCAAGCACTACCTGGTTTGAAGCCTTAAAAGCTTCGCGAGCAAGCCCGCTCCCACATTAGTCCTGCGGTGTACACGGCATTTGTGAACACCCGAGATCAAATGTGGGAGCGGGCTTGCTCGCGAAAGCGTCCGCAAGAACGCTACATCACTTACCCTGGAACTCCGCCTCCCGCTTGGCAATAAACGCCGCCATCCCTTCCTTCTGATCCTGCGTCGCAAACGCCGCATGGAACACCCGACGCTCAAAGCGCACGCCTTCCGACAGGCTGACTTCAAACGCGCGGTTGACGCTTTCCTTGATCATCATCGCAATCGGCAGCGACTTCTTGGCAATCAGCGCCGCGACTTTCAGCGCCTCTTCCAGTAGCTCATCCGCCGGCACGATGCGCGCAACAATGCCGCAACGCTCCGCTTCCACCGCATCGATCAATCGCCCGCTCAGGCACATTTCCATGGCCTTGGCCTTGCCCACTGCGCGAGTCAGGCGCTGGGTGCCGCCCATGCCTGGCAACACACCGAGGTTGATTTCCGGCTGACCGAATTTGGCGTTGTCGCCCGCCAGAATGAAGTCGCACATCAACGCCAGTTCACAGCCACCGCCCAAGGCGAAACCGTTGACCGCGGCGATGATCGGCTTGCGGCGGTTGGCCACGCGATCGCTGTCACTGAACAGGTCATCGAGGTAGATCTGCGGATAGGTCAGCTCGGCCATTTCCTTGATGTCGGCACCGGCGGCGAAAGCTTTTTTCGAGCCGGTCAGCACGATGCAACCGATGTTCGAATCGGCTTCCAGACCATCGAGGGCGTGGTTCAATTCGCTGACAATTTGCGCATTCAACGCGTTCAAGGCTTGTGGACGGTTGAGGGTAATCAGGCCGACGCGGCCGTGGGTTTCCAGCAAAATCGTTTCGTAGTTCAGCTCTTTATTGCTCACAGAGGGGACTCCTTCTCAAAGATTGCGCGAAATGACCATGCGCTGAATGTCGCTGGTGCCTTCGTAGATCTGGCACACCCGCACGTCGCGGTAGATCCGCTCCAGCGGGAAGTCGTTCAGGTAACCGTAACCGCCAAGGGTTTGCAACGCCGAGGAGCAGACCTTCTCGGCCATTTCCGAAGCGAACAGCTTGGCCATGGATGCTTCCACCAGCGCCGGTTTACCGCTGTCGCGCAACGCCGCCGCGTAATGCACCATCTGCCGGGCGACGGCGATCTGGGTTGCCATGTCTGCCAAGCGAAACGCTACCGCCTGGTGTTCGATGATCGGCTTGCCGAAGCTCTCGCGTTCACGGGCATAGTCGCGGGCCGCTTCGAACGCGGCGCGGGCCATGCCCACCGATTGCGAGGCGATGCCGACACGGCCGCCTTCGAGGTTGGCCAGGGCGATCTTGTAGCCTTCGCCCTCCTCGCCCAGTCGATTGGCCACCGGGACCTTCACATCCTCGAAGAGAATCTGGCAGGTGTCGGAGGCGTGCTGACCGAGTTTGTCTTCAACTCGCGCGACTTGATAGCCCGGCGAATCGGTGGGCACGATCAGCGCCGTGATCCCACGCTTGCCAGCACTCGGGTCAGTCACCGCAAACACAATCACCACCCCGGCGTTTTGCCCGGAGGTGATGAACTGCTTGCAACCGTTAAGCACGTAATGATCGCCATCGAGCCGAGCGCGGGTTTTCAGGCTGCTGGCATCGGAGCCAGCTTGCGGTTCGGTCAGGGCAAACGCACCGAGCATCGCGCCGCTGGCGAGTGGTTTGAGGAAGCGTTCTTTCTGATCGTCGTTGCCGAACTTGAGGATCGGCACACAACCCACTGAGTTGTGCACGCTCATGATGGTCGAGCAGGCGCCGTCGCCGGCAGCGATCTCTTCCAGCGCCATGGCGTAGGCCAGGTAACCGGTGTCGCAACCGCCCCACTGCTCCGGCACCAGCATGCCGAAGAAACCCAGGTCGGCCATCTCGCTGATGGCTTCCTTGGGGAAGCGATGCTCGCGGTCCCATTCGGCGGCGAACGGTTTCAGCCGTTCCTGGGCAAACTGCCGGGCCGCTTCGCTGATCTGAAGTTGTTCGTCATTGGGAATCATGCCAAGTCCTTAAAATTCAAGTTGAAACGCAAGACCTGTGGGAGCGGGCTTGCTCGCGAAGAGGCCGTGTCAGTCGACATCAATGTTGAATGACACACCGCCTTCGCGAGCAAGCCCGCTCCCACAGGGATTGGTGTCAGCTTCAGTACAGGCATTCCACAGCCATGGCCGTGGCTTCACCGCCACCGATGCAGATCGCTGCAACACCGCGTTTCAGGCCTTTCTGGCGCAAGGCCGAGAGCAAGGTCACAAGGATCCGCGCGCCAGATGCACCAATCGGGTGACCCAAAGCGCAGGCACCACCGTGGACGTTGATCTTCTCGTGGGGGATTTCCAGTTTGGTCATGGTCACCAGACTGACCACCGCAAAGGCTTCGTTGACTTCAAACAACTCGACTTCGTCCAGGGACCAGCCGGTTTTCTTCATCAGCTTCTTGATCGCGCCCACCGGTGCCACCGGGAACAGCCCCGGCGTGTCGGCAAATGCAGCGTGACCATGAATCACCGCCAGCGGTTTCAGGCCTTGTTTCTCTGCTTCGGAACGGCGCATCAACACCAATGCCGCCGCGCCATCGGAGATCGAACTGGAGTTCGCCGCCGTCACGGTGCCGCCATCACGGAACGCCGGTTTCAGCGAGGCGATCTTGTCCAGTTTGGCTTTCGGCGGTTGTTCGTCGTGGCTGATCAGCACCTGCTCTTTGCCGACGGTCACGGTGAGCGGCACGATCTCGGCGTTGAAACTGCCGTCCTTGATCGCCTGTTGCGCGCGGGTGGTCGAAGCAATGGCAAACGCGTCCTGAGCTTCGCGGGTAAAGCCGTTGGTTTCAGCGCAATCCTCGGCAAAGGTGCCCATCAGGCGGCCCTTGTCGTAGGCGTCTTCAAGACCGTCGAGGAACATGTGATCGAGCACCCGGCCATGGCCCATTCGATAACCGCTGCGGGCGCGGTCCAGCAGGAATGGCGCGTTGGACATGCTTTCCATGCCCCCGGAGACCACAACATCGGCACTGCCGGCGATCAGCATGTCGTGAGCCAGAATCGTGGCTTCCATGCCCGAGCCGCACATTTTGTTCAGCGTGGTGCAACGGGTCGATTTATCCAGCCCGGCGCCCAGTGCCGCTTGCCGCGCCGGGGCCTGGCCGAGGCCGGCGGACAGCACGCAACCGAACAGCACTTCTTCTACGGATTCAGGGGCGATACCGGCGCGCTCAACGGCAGCACGAATCGCCGCGGCGCCCAGCTGCGGTGCGGTCAGGCTTTTCAGTTCGCCCTGAAAACCGCCCATCGGGGTGCGGACGGCGCTGACAATAACAATCGGATCGTTGGAAAGTGTCATGTCTAATCCTCCTTATTTCGCGGCCATGCGCAGGGCACCGTCGAGACGGATCACCTCGCCGTTGAGCATGCTGTTTTCTATGATATGCCTGGCCAGCGCGGCGTACTCACTCGGCTTGCCCAGGCGCGGTGGAAACGGAACGCCAGCGGCCAAAGACTCGCGCACTTCCGGGGTCATGCCGGCCATCATCGGCGTTTCGAAAATGCCCGGGGCGATGGTCATCACACGGATGCCGAAACGCGCCAGTTCACGGGCGGCGGGCAAGGTCAGGCTGACGATCGCGCCTTTCGAAGCCGAATACGCCGCTTGGCCGATCTGGCCGTCGAAGGCCGCGGCCGATGCTGTGTTGATGATCACGCCACGCTCACCGTCTTCGTCGGCTTCGGTTTCGGCAATCGCCGCCGCTGCCAGGCGCAGCATGTTGAAGCTGCCGATCAGGTTGACGTTGATCACCTGGCTGAAGCTGGCCAGTGCATGAGGGCCGTTCTTGCCGAGGATCTTCTCGCCACGGACGATGCCGGCGCAATTGACCAGACCATTGAGGCCGCCAAACGCTTTGACCGTCGCCTGCACCGCTGCTTCCGCAGCAGCTTCATTGCTAATGTCAGCCACTACGCTTTGCGCGCCCAGACGTGCAGCCTGAGCCGCGACGGCTTCGGCATTCATGTCCACCAGCATCACCTTGGCGCCAGCAGCCACCAGCATTTCAGCAGTGGCGGCACCGAGGCCGGACGCACCGCCGGTGACGAGAAAAACCTTGTTTTCGATCTGCATCATTGTTTCCTTGGATTCAAGCTGAAACGTTCTTCGCGGTGGCCTCTTGAGCCTTGGCGATTTCCTGGTTGCGCAAGATAAAGCGCTGCAATTTGCCGCTTGGGGTTTTCGGCAATTCGCTGACAAATTCGATTTCACGGGGGTACGCGTGCGCCGCCAGACGCTTGCGCACGTGTTGGCGTAGCTCTTCGGCGAGTGCAGGTTCGGCGCGGTATTGCGGGCTGAGCACGACGAAGGCTTTCACCAGCTCGGTGCGCTCCGGGTCGGGCTTACCGATCACCGCCGCTTCGACCACTGCCGGGTGTTCGATCAGCGCACTTTCGACGTCGAACGGGCCGACGCGGTAGCCGGAGGTAGTGATCACGTCGTCACTGCGGCCGACGAAGCTGATGCTGCCGTCCGGGTTCCACTCGACGGTATCGCCGCTCAGGTAATAGTTGCCGACGAAGGCCTTGGTCGGAGCGCCTTCGTAGCCGCCGAACCAGTACATCGGCGACTGGGTACGGTCGATGGCCAGAATGCCTGGCTGGCCGACGCCGAGTTCTTTGTATTCGTCATCGAGCACCACGATGCGGTGACCCGGCGAGGCGAAACCGGCAGCGCCGACGTGCACTGGATGATCGAGGCCGTGGTGATTGCACAGAACCATGCCCAGTTCGGTCTGGCCGTAATGGTCGTGGATCACCACGCCGAGGTTATCGGCGAACCAGCGGATCACTTCCGGGTTCAGCGGCTCGCCAGCGCTGCTGACGATGCGCAGCTTGCCCTTGATCGAGCGGGCGAACTCGTCGCCACCGGCAATCAGCAAGCGATACGCGGTCGGCGAACCGGTGAGGTTGGTGATCCCGTATTTGTTGATCACCCGGCAGGTGCTTTCGAGGGTGAACGGGCCATCGTAAAAGGTGATCGGGTGCCCCATCGCCATCGGCCCGGTGACACCGAAATAGATGCCATAGGCCCAGCCCGGATCGGCGACGTTCCAGAACGCGTCTTCAGGGCGCAGGTCTACGGCATCACGGGTGTAACTCTGGAACGCGACAATTGCCTTGAGCGGCACCGACAGCGCTTTCGACGGGCCGGTGGTGCCCGAGGTGAACATCAGCAGGAACGGGTCTTCGCCAGTCAGCAATACCGGTTCGCACTCGGAAGAATAATTGGCCAGTTCGGCCCAGAAACTGAAATCGCCACGCACGATGCCCTGGCCCTTGGGACCGCCAACGGTGACGATAGTCGGGCAGTCGGCCACTTCAGCAAGTTTCGGGCGATTGACCGCGTCGGTTACTACGACTGCGGCGCCGGAGCTGTTGAGGCGATGTTCGATGGCTTTCGGGCCGAATGCCGTAAAGAGCGGCTGATAGACCGCGCCGATGCGCCAGGTGGCGAACACGGTGATCAGTAATTCAATGTTGCGTGGCAAGAGGCCGGCGACTTTATCGCCCTTCTTCACGCCCTGGGCCAGCAGGAAATTGGCAAACCGCGCGGCCTTATCCTGCAAGTCGCTGAAGGTGTAGGTCGCGCTGGCGCCGTCGCGGCCTTCCCAAAACAGCGCGATGCGCCCCGGCAAGGCATGCCGGTCGCAACACTCGACGCAGGCATTGAGCGCGCTCAACGACCCTGTGAGCGCGGCATCGACGGTGTGCTGATAATTGAACTGTGACGTGGCAGACAAGTAATCGCGCATTGCCAGAATCCCTGTGTATTTTTATTAGGTTGGGGGAACCGTAAATAACAGGGAAATACTCGCTCTGCGCGGGGCGCGGGACAATGGTCAAAGCTATCAAGTTGTGTGACTGGTTTGGCCAAGGTTCAAGGGATGCAGCGCCTGGGCGGACGCCTTCGCGAGCAAGCCCGCTCCCACATAAGTTTTGTGTGGGTTGCAAATAGGTGGGCAGACACAATTCCACTGTGGGAGCGGGCTTGCTCGCGAAGGCGCCAGACCAATCAACACAAAATCCGGATCAACTGGCCTCGTTAAGAATCAAACTCCGATAATGCCCCGGATTAGACCCCGACCACTTGCGAAATGCCTTGTAGAACGAACTGGTATCGGCAAACCCCAAACGGGTGGCGATTTCGGCGAAGCTGATGGCAGGCTCGGCCAGCCAGACGATGGCCAGTTCCTTGCGCACACTGTCCTTGAGCCCCTGATACGTCTGGCCCTCTTCAGCCAGGCGGCGGCGCAGGGTCGAGGCCGACATGCACAGTTGCTGCGCCAGCGCCTCGGTTTCCGGCCAATGCTCGGCAGGCAGTTGCCGCAGATCGTGCTTGATCCGACTGGCCAGGCTTTCGGGGTCGCGATACTTTACCAGAATGTTCGCCGGCGCATGGGCCAGGAAGCGTTTGAGCTCTTCAGAGCTGCGCTTGATCGGCAAATCCAGGCAGTCAGCGGAGAAAATCATCCGCGTGCGCGGCCGGTCGAACCGCAGGTTTTCGGAGAACATCACCCGGTAGTCATCACAAAAATCCGGCGCTGGGCAACGCAACTCGATGGCCAGGATCGGAATCCGCCGCCCCGCCAGCCAGCAGGCAACGCCGTGCACGATCATCCAGTAAGTGAAGTAGGTGAAGGCGCGGCGCGGGTCTTCTTCGTCCTCCAGCAGGACGATTTCCGCCAGGCTTTGCTGGCGAACCAGTTGCGCGGGCATGCGCTCCAGCATCAACGACAGAAAGCTCAGGCCCGAAGTCAGCCCGGCCGCCAGACTTGGCTGAACCATCGAGCAACGACACAGAAACTCCAGGCTGCCGGACTTGAGCTTGCGCGGGTCCATGCCAAAAAACTCATCGTCCCCGCGGCGGGCCAGCAACCGCCACAACCGCGCATAAGCGGTGGCCGGAACACGGGCGTCGGTGGTTTCCAGCAACGCCGGATCGATGCCGACCTTGTTCAACACCTCTTCGGTGGCAGCGCCCGGGGCGCAACTTTGCAACAGCGCTTCACGCACCAGTTGAATGGAGATGGTGTCTTTTTCCGACATTGACCGTGGCGAGCCTTGTTCTTGTGTGAGTGGTGAGCATATTAGCGCAGCCATCAGCCCGGCGCAGATCCCTGTGGGAGCGGGCTTGCTCGCGAAGGGGCCATAACAGTCAACATTGATGTCGCCTGACACACCGCTTTCGCGAGCAAGCCCGCTCCCACATTGGATTTGAGTCGATCACAATTCCAATGTGGGAGCGAGCCTGCTCGCGATGGCATTTGGGCAGGCGCCACACCTACCCCGCCGTATTAACCCTCACAAAATCCGATACAACAACCGCTCGATCCGTACCCGACTCACGCGCTTGAGAAACTTGGCCACTCCCGCCGGATAATCCGGCAGCGTTTCCAGATCCTGATACCGCTCAATACGGCTGGTGTGTTGGAAAATCTCCGCCAGCTCATTGCCACGCGGTTCCAGCAACTCACCTTTCGGATCATCAATCAGCAACGCGTTTTCCAGGTCGAGACGGAACGCACGTGGGTTGAGGTTGTTACCGGTCAGCAAGGTGTAGCGCTGATCGATCCACATGCCCTTGAGGTGATAGGTGTTGTCACCATCCTTCCACAAATGCAGGTTCAGCTTGCCACTGTCGATGCTGCGCTGATGGCGCTTGGCGAAGCGTCGCAGGCTGATTTCGTAAAGGTACGGCAACGCCGCGATGACCTTGAACGGCTCGCTAGGCGGAATGTAGAAGTCGTTGGCGGTTTTGTCGCCGACGATGATGTCGATCTTCACGCCCCGCGCCAGCGCCCGGTTGATTTCCCGGGTCACTGCCAGCGGCAGGTTGAAGTACGGCGTGCAGATGGTCAGCTGATGTTGGGCGCTGGCGATCAGCTCGCAGATCACCCGACTCAACGGGTTGTTCTTGCCCACACCGAGCAAGGGACTGACCGATAAACCGCCCTTCGCCGTATTGCCGGCCGTGGTGTCGTACGCCGCGTGCTTGAGGCGGCTGCGCAGGTCACCGATGTCGTTGCGCAGGCTGCGGGTGGTCGGCAGGTTTGGCAGATCGAGGCGATGCACCGCTTTTGAGGCGATCAGACCGTGCTGAATCAGGTGCTGCATCGAGTCGGCCAGCGCGTGATTCTGCAGCAGGTGATAGCGGTCGAAGCGGTACTTGTCGAATTTGTGCAGGTAAACGTTGTTCAGGCTCGCGCCGCTGTAGAGCACGCAATCGTCGATCACAAAGCCCTTCAAATGCAGCACGCCGAACAGCTCGCGGGTCTGCACCGGCACACCGTACACCGGCACCACGCTTTCGTGGGTACGGGTCGCTTCCTGATACCAGGCCGAGTTGCCCGGCTGCTTACCGGCACCGATCAAACCGCGCTGGGCGCGCAACCAGTCCACGACCACCACCACGTCCAGTTCCGGGCGCGCCAGTTTGGCGGCGTGCAGGGCATCGAGGATTTCCTGCCCGGCCTCGTCCTGTTGCAGGTACAGCGCGACGATATAGATGCGCTGGGTTGCCTGGGCGATTTGTTCCAGCAGGCAACGGCGGAACTCGGCGGCGCCAGAGAGGATGGTGACGGCATCGGCGGTCAGCGGAAAACTGCGCAGTTTAGGCAGCAGAGAGCGTTTGAAAAGCGACGGCATAGGGCTCGCAAAAGGGTCGAATCCGAAGAACCCGAGAGCTTACACCATGGATTGCCTTGGGTCTTGTTACTGTCTGTAATGGCCTCTTCGCGAGCAAGCCCGCTCCCACATTTGAAATGCGTTCCCCTGTGGGAGCGGGCTTGCTCGCGAAGGCAATTTCACAAGCGACACAAATTACCACTTGACCAAGGAGAACGATCATTCTACTGTTGGCCGCATGAACGAAATCACTAGCAACGACACACGCGACATCATTCTGGATGTCACCGAAAAGTTGATCTACAAAAGTGGCATCGCTGCCACCGGCATGGATCTTCTGGTGAAAACCGCCGGCGTCTCCAGAAAAAGTATTTACCGCTACTTCGCCAACAAGGAGGAGCTCACCGTCGCGGCCCTGCAACGCCGTGATGTGCGCTGGATGAATTGGTATCGAAGCGAAGTCGGAAAGGCGCAAACCCCGGCCGACCGGCTGCTCAACCTGTTTACCGTGCTCAAGGCCTGGTTCGCCTCCGAAGGCTTTCGCGGCTGCGCATTCATCAACACCAGCGGCGAAACCGGCGATGCGCAAGACCCGGTTCGCCTGGTCGCCAAAGACCACAAACAGAAGCTGCTCGACTACGTGCGCGAGCTCTGTACCGAACATGGCGCACAAGACCCGGAGACGCAGGCCAAACAGCTGCTGATCCTGATCGACGGTGCCATTACCGTAGCGCTTGTGATGGGTGATCACAGTGCCGCCGATAATGCGCAATGCATGGCGCGAAAGTTATTGGACCTGTAACACTTTTAATAAGCCCGACAACTTGCTTGAACGTTAATTTGATAGGGAGACTTAATATGTCTACTGCCGAAGTTCGTCCGCCATTGCCACCGTTTACCCGTGAATCGGCCATCGAAAAAGTTCGCCTGGCCGAGGATGGCTGGAACTCCCGCGACCCGGAACGGGTGTCCCTGGCCTACACCCTGGACACCCAATGGCGTAACCGCGCCGAGTTCGCCCATAACCGCGAAGAAGCCAAAGCATTCCTGACCCGCAAATGGGCAAAGGAACTGGACTACCGACTGATCAAGGAACTCTGGGCCCATGGCGCCAACCGCATCGCCGTGCGTTATGCCTACGAATGGCATGACGACTCGGGTAACTGGTTCCGTTCCTATGGCAACGAGAACTGGGAGTTTGACGAGAACGGCCTGATGTTCAACCGTTACGCCTGCATCAACGACATGCCGATCAAGGAAAGCGACCGCAAGTTCCACTGGCCGCTGGGCCGCCGGCCGGATGATCACCCGGGCTTGTCCGACTTGGGCCTATAGGTTCACACAGTTCAAATGTGGGAGCGGGCTTGCTCGCGAAAGCGGTGTGTCAGTCGACATCAATATTGAATGTCAGTCCGTCTTCGCGAGCAAGCCCGCTCCCACAGTGGCTTGTGGTGTTCAGGCTACCGCGGCGGTTTGCTTCAGTTGAGCTTTGGCCTCCAACTCCCGCACCAACGGCAACACCCGCTTCCCGAAATATTCCACCTCTTCCTGAAAGTGCAGGAACCCCGCCAGCACCAAATCCACGCCCACCGCTTTCAACGCGACGATCCGCTCGGCGATCTGCTGCGGTGTGCCGATCAGGTTGGTCTTGAAACCATCGTTGTACTGCACCAGATCTTCAAAGGTCGACTTGGCCCAGTTGCCCTCGCCCTCGGGCGACGCCCTGCCCGCTTGCTTCGCCGCGTCGCCAAAGGCGTTCACGGCTTCGGGGTCGGCCTGATCGATGATCTGCGCCAACACCGCCCGCGCCTCTTCTTCGGTGTCACGAGCGATGACAAAAGCATTCACCCCGACCTTCACCGAATGATTGTTCGCAGCTGCTTTCGTGCGGATGTCATCGACCTGGGCCTTGATGCCTTCGGGGGTGTTGCCGTTGGTGAAGTACCAGTCCGAAACCCGCGCCGCCATGTCCCGTGCCGCGCGGGAACTGCCGCCCTGGAAGACTTCCGGCTGACCCAGAGGCTTGGGTTTGAGGCTGTAGTTGTCGAAGCGATAGAAGTCGCCGCGAAAGGTGAAGTTGTCCTGGGTCCAGATGCCCTTCAATGCGCGAATAAATTCTTCGGAGCGGCGATAACGTTCATCGTGCTCCAGCCAGTGTTCGCCGATGGCCTGAAACTCGCCCTTGAACCAACCGCTGACAATGTTCACCGCCACCCGGCCGTTAGTGAGTTGATCGATGGTTGCCAGTTGTTTGGCCGCCAGCGCCGGTTGCCATGGCCCCGGCAGGATCGCCGCGATGACTTTCAACTTGGTGGTGGCGGCCAGCAGCGCATGACTGAAGGCAACGGATTCATGCTGGAACTCGGCGCCATAACCGGCGGTGAAACGAATCTGGGTCAGGGCATATTCGAACCCCGCCTCTTCGGCCAGTTGCGCCAGTTTGCGGTTGTAGTCGATGCCCCAGTGGGTGCGCTGCTCGATCTTGCTGACCACCAGCCCGCCGCTGACGTTCGGTACCCAGTAGGCAAATTTGACGGCTTGATGACTCATTGGCATGTCCTCGGGTTTTCAGGGAAGTCCTGAGGCAGAGCAGCAACCGTGCCAGCGCTGAATCGCGATTTGTGACACTACCGTCTTGAGTCGAGCGAGATCCCTGTGGGAGCGGGCTTGCTCGCGAAGGCGGTTTAACATTCAACATCTTTATTGACTGGCATATCGCTTTCGCGAGCAAGCCCGCTCCCACAGGGATCCGGGTACACCTGAAGCAATTTGCTGATGCTCTGTTGGCACAGCAACAATTCAGGCCACGCCGAAATCCACAACATCCAATAAACCAAGGTCTGCGAGCTTCGGCATGGACCGTGCAATCCCCCACGGTATTCACTGTCGTCCCAAGGAGCTGTCCCATGACCGAACATCAAGTAATCAACCCGCTATCTACCGGCACGGATTATGAAGCGCTGGCCGCACGTTTTCGGCCGATCTTCCAACGCATCGCCGCCGGTGCCGTTGAGCGCGAACAAACCCGCAGCCTGCCTTACGAACCGATTCAATGGCTCAAGGACGCTGGCTTCGGCGCGGTTCGGGTGCCGGTTGAATACGGCGGTGGCGGCGCGTCCCTGCCGCAGTTGTTCGAATTGCTGATCGAACTGGCCGAAGCCGATTCCAACGTGCCCCAGGCCCTGCGCGGGCATTTCGCCTTTGCCGAGGATCGTTTGAACGCAGCGCCGGGACCGGCTAGGGATGTCTGGTTCAAACGCTTCGTGGAGGGCGACATCGTCGGTTGCGCCTGGACCGAAATCGGCAGCGTGGCGATCGGTGATGTGATCACCAAGGTTTCGCCCGACGGCGATCAGTGGCGGCTCAACGGCGAGAAGTTCTACAGCACCGGCAGCATTTTCTCTGACTGGATCGACGTCTATGCCCAACGCAGCGATACCGGCGGCGACGTGATTGCTGCCGTCCGCACACGCCAATCGGGAATTGTGCAGAGCGATGACTGGGACGGTTTCGGCCAGCGCACCACGGGCAGCGGCACCTCGCGATTTATCGATGCCGAAGTGGACGCCGAGAACATCATCGACTTCGCCACCCGCTTCAAATACCAGACGGCGTTTTATCAATTGGTGCTGTTGGCGACCCTGGCCGGAATTGGCCGCGCCGCATTGCGTGATGTGGCGCATCAGGTGCGCGAGCGTAAACGCATCTATAGCCACGGCAATGCACAGCGGGTCAGCGAAGATTCGCAAGTGCAGCAGGTGGTTGGTGAAGTGGCGGCGTGGGTGTATGCCGCCGAAGCCAGTGCCTTGAAGGCTGCGCAACCGGCGCAGCGGGCTTATCTGGCGCGGTTCTCCGGGGATAAAGCGCTGGAGCGTGCGGCGAATGTGGCAGCGGAGATTGAGTCGGCCAAGGCTCAGGTGGTGGTCTCGGAATTGATCCAGCGCGCGACCACGGGGCTGTTCAATGCCTTGGGCGCTTCGGATGTTCGTGAAGGCAAATCGCTGGATCGGCATTGGCGCAATGCGCGGACCGTGTCGTCGCACAATCCGGTGATCTACAAGGCGCGGATTGTCGGGGACTGGGCGATCAACGGGACTGAACCGCCGTTTGTTTGGCAGATTGGTAATGGGCCTGAGCGCAAGTGATGCGTCGTCGGGGCTGACGCCTTCGCGAGCAAGCCCGCTCCCACATTCGACCGAGTTCCTTCAGGGGAATGCGATTAAATGTGGGAGCGGGCTTGCTCGCGAAAGGGCCAGACCGGTCGCCGCAGAGTTTGGATATGGGTAAGATACCGGCCTTCCTCGCAGCCCTCTTCTGCGCCCTGCCGAATAAGCCCATTCCATGCCTTTCGAACTCAGCGTTGACCCCACTACCCTGGTCGTTCTGGCCCTCGTCGCTTTCATTGCCGGTTTCATCGACGCCATCGCCGGCGGTGGCGGCCTGTTGACCACTCCGGCGCTGCTGACCGCAGGCCTGCCGCCGCATCTGGTGCTGGGCACCAACAAACTCAGTTCGACCTTCGGCTCGGCCACTGCCAGTTTCACTTTCTATCGGCGCAAGCTGTTCCATCCTCGGCAATGGACGCACGCCATCGTCGGCACACTGGTGGGTGCACTCACCGGCGCGGTGGTCGCTCATTACTTGCCGGCGGAATGGCTGAACAAGATGCTGCCGGTGATCGTTTTCGCTTGCGGTCTTTATCTGTTGTTCGGCGGCACACCGAAGGCGCCGCTGGACAGCGACGCACCGATCAAGAAAAAATGGCAATCGACACAAGGCTTCAGCCTCGGTTTCTACGACGGCGTGGCCGGGCCGGGAACGGGGGCGTTCTGGACCGTCAGCAGCCTGCTGATGTACCCCATCGACCTGGTCAAGGCCAGCGGCGTGGCGCGCAGCATGAACTTCGTCAGCAACATCGCAGCGCTGTCGGTGTTCATATTTTCCGGGCAGGTGGACTGGATCATCGGCCTGAGCATGGGCCTGTCGGTGATGGTCGGCGCCTTCTTCGGCGCGCGCACCGCCATCAGCGGCGGTGCGAAATTCATTCGTCCGGTGTTCATCACCGTGGTGCTTGGCTTGACCGTCCGGTTAGCTTGGCAGCACTGGTTCAGCGTGGCCTAAGCGCCGCGCCACATAGACGTCGATCAGGTAACGGGCAATCGAGCGAGACGCCGGCAATGGCGGCAGCTCGTGCACGTTGAACCACTGGGCGTCTTCGATCTCGTCTTCCTGACAGACAATCTCGCCCCCGGCATACTCGGCGTGAAAACCGAGCATCATCGAATGCGGGAACGGCCAGCACTGACTGCCCATGTACTGGATGTTCTTGACCTCGATCTGCACCTCTTCGCGGACCTCGCGAATCAGGCAATCCTCGGCCGACTCCCCCGGCTCGGCAAACCCCGCCAACGTGCTGTAGACCCCGGTGACAAAACGTGGCGATCGGGCCAGCAGAACCTCGTCGCCACGGGTCACCAGCACGATCATGCTCGGTGAAATGCGCGGATAGTGGCGTATATCACACGGCTCACAGTACATCGCCCGCTCACGCGGCACCTGGTTCATCACCTGTCCGCAATTACCGCAGAAACGGTGTTCGCGGGCCCAAGTCCCGATTTGCGCGGCATAGCCGAGAACCTTGTAGACGGTGTGATCGCCCTCGAGCATGAACGCTCGCAGGCCTTTCCAGTTGCAGCCCGGTACTTCGCTGTGACTGCGCAACTCCAGCAGGTAGACCGGTTCGCCATCCAGGTGACCGATGCCATGCTCGGCGAGAATCGACAGGTCCTGACGCTTGAGCCATTCCCGTGGAAACAGCGCGCCATTGTCATCGAACAAAAAGCCTTCAGGGCTGCGGGCCACGGCCCAACCGCCGGGTTGATCGGTGTCCAGTACTGCAGTGGTCCAGCGTGAAATCATGTTTAATCAATCCAGAAATTCGGGTTTCTGTTTGCTCATATGGGCGGCCATAGCCACGCGCAGATCGGTAGATTGCAGCATGGCGGCGTTCCAGGTGGCGACGTATTCGAGGCCGTCGTCGATGCGATGGTCACGCATGTAGCTGATCATCTCTTTGGTGCCGGTGATAGCAATCGGCGACTTGCCGGCGATTTCACGGGCTATGCCCATCACGCCTTCAAGCAGGCTGGTGGTATCGCTGTAGACGCGATTGACCAGGCCGATGGTCCGCGCTTCGTCGGCGCCAAAGGTGCGACCAGTGTAAGCCAGTTCACGCAGCATGCCGTCACCGATTATCCGTGGCAAGCGTTGCAAAGTGCCCACATCGGCTGCCATGCCGATGTCGATTTCCTTGATGGAAAATTGCGCGTCCTCGGCGGCGTAACGCATGTCGCAGGCTGAAATCAGGTCGATGGCGCCGCCTAGGCAATAACCCTGAATCGCCGCCAGCACCGGTTTGCGGCAGTTGTCGACGGCATTGAACGACGCTTGCAGTGCAAGGATCTTGCGCCGTAGCAGGCGCGCATTGCGGCCGACATCCTTACCCAGCTCATTGGCCACACCGGCCAGCATCATCAGGTCGATACCGGAAGAAAAATGCTTGCCGGCACCACTGAGTACCACCACCCGGACTTCGTCGGTATCGTCGATCCACTGGAAAATCTCGATGATCTCGCTCCAGAACGCGGCGTTCATCGAATTGATCTTTTCCGGCCGGTTGATCTGCACATGGGCGATTTTATCGGCCAGTTCGACGCTGAAGGCGGTGTATTGAGACATGGCAGTGATCCTTTACCGGGCAGAATATGAGGCCCGAACTATAACAAGGCATCAGTGCCAGCAGTAAGGCAGCGGTTCGGCCAAATGCGGGACTGCTCCGGGTTTTGTGGTATCTGGACTGACCTGCTCGCGATTGGCTGCACCACCGAAATTAATGAGAAACCGGCTTAGCGCACCAGCAAAGTTGTCACTATGCTTGCACCTGACTTTCCAAGGAGGAACCCCACCCATGCCTATCTCTTCACGTGCAGCCCTGCTGGTTATCGACGTACAGAACGACTTCATCCCCGGCGGTCAATTACCGGTGCCGGAGGGCGACCTGATCGTGCCCTTGATCAACCGCCTCGGCCGCCAATTCAAGCAGGTCATCATCGCCCAGGACTGGCACCCGCCCGGCCATGCCTCATTCGCCTCCAGCCACCCCGGTCGCAAGCCTTACGACGTGATTCAGTTGCCTTACGGCGAGCAGACACTTTGGCCTGAGCATTGTGTACGGGCCACACCCGGTGCCGAGTTCCATGCGGAACTGGACCTGCCCCACGCCCAATTGATCATCCGCAAGGGCTGCAACCCGGACATCGACAGTTATTCGGCGTTTCTGGAAGCGGATCGAACCACGACCACAGGCTTGGCCGGATACCTTAAAGAGCGCGGCATCGACACGGTTTACATGGTCGGGCTGGCACTGGATTTCTGCGTGATGTTCTCCGCGCTGGACGCGCGGGCGGCGGGGTTCAATGCGTTTGTGGTGGTGGATGCGTGTCGGGCGATTGATCTGGATGGATCGCTGGCGGCAGCAATCGACCGGATGCAGGTGGCTGGGGTCGGGTTGATTCCATCAACCGAAATACTCGGCTGAACGGTGACTGGTAATGCCTTGTGGCGAGGGGGCTTGCCCCCTCGCCACAAGGGTTTCGCAAGATTCAGGCGGGGGTCGGCAACCACAACCTGAACCGCGCCCCCCCCAGCGGCGACGGTTGCGCAGTAAGTGTGCCGCCCTGTGCTTCCAGCGCCCGGCGGCTGATCGCCAACCCCAACCCGAAGCCGCCAGTCGCCCGATCCCGACTACGATCCAGCCGATAAAACGGCTCGAAAATCCGCTCCCGCTCCTCCTCTGGAATGCCGATGCCATCATCATCCACCCAGATCTCACAGCCCTTGGCGCACACCTGCACACCGATCTGAATCCGTTTTTCGCAATAGCGCATGGCGTTGCGCAGCAGGTTCTGGATAGCTCGGGCGGTCAGTCGCGGGTCCAGCGAGAAGCGTTCGAGCTGGCCGTTAAGCAGCACATCAATGACGATTTCCGGGGATTCCAGTTCTTCGTCGACACTGCCGAGGATGCTGTCGATGAATTCATCCAGCGACACGTCGACCTGTTCCGGCAGCCGCGCCGGGTTTTGCAGTCGGCTGTAGGACAGCAGTTCCAGCACCAACTCATCCAGTTCGCGAATGTGCGCGACCAAGCCTTGCAGACGTTCGCGGCTGGTGGCCGGCAAGTCGTCGGACAGCGCCAGGGCCAGGCCGAAATCCAGCCGCGTCAGTGGCGTGCGCAATTCGTGGGACACGGCGTTGAGCAGATCGCGTTGCTGGTTGAGCAGGTTTTCGATGTCGCCGGCCATGGTGTCGAACACGTGGGCCAGGCTGCCGATGTTGGAACTGGGGGAAATCTGCGTGCGCTCGCTCAAGTGGCCTTTGCCGAAGCGTTCGGCGGTGCCTTTGAGGCGCTCCAGGTCGCGCCAGTGCGGGCGCAACCACAGCAACAGGCACGCGAGCATAGTCGCGCCGATCAGTACGTTGATGCTCCAGTACAACCAGCTGACGTCCGTCGGGTCCGGCGGCACGACCATTTCCACGACCATCTGCTCGTTCAACGGCGTCACGGCCAAGGTGCGCCAGCCCCAGTCGCCGATGCGCACGACGTTTTCCCCACGCTGCAAGCGCGCACGTTCATCCAGGGTAAATTCGGCGTCGTCGTTGCGGGCCAGCACGATGTGCAACGGCTGGAATTCCTTGTCCATCTCGGCCGCCAATGCCGGCCACTGCTCAATCGGCACCGCGCGAAACTGCTTGACGATCAGCGTTTGTAACCCTCGGGAGTAATCGAGGTTGTAGGTGACAAAACGCTCATGGAAGACCTGGATCACCAAGTCCGGCACCAAATAAATCGCGGCGCTGAACGAGACAATGGTTACCAAATAGAGGCGAAACAGGATTCTGAACATCGACTCAGCATTCCCACTCGGAGCGGCTGAACAAGTAACCCTTGCCCCACACGGTTTTGATCTTGCGCGCCTCGCCGGCGTGGTCGTCGAACTTGCGCCGCAGCTTGGAAATGGCCACGTCCACCGAGCGGTCGGTGCCGTTGAATTCGATACCGCGCAAGCGTTGCAGAATCTGATCGCGGCTCAGCACTTCGCCGGCATGCCGGGCCAGCACCACCAGGAGGTTGTATTCGCCGCTGGACAGCTCGACCAGTTGCTCACGCCAGGTCACGGTGCGTTCGGACAGGTCGATGCACAGATTGCCCATGAGAATGCGATCGTTGGCGGTCATCGGTTCACTGAGGCTACTGCGGCGCAGCAAGGTCCGCACCCGGGCCAGCAACACGCGTGGTTCGCAGGGTTTGGTGACGTAGTCGTCGGCGCCCATCTCCAGGCCCAGCACCTGATCGTGGCTGTCGTCGCGGGCGGTGAGCATCAGGATCGGCAAAGTTGCCGAATCGGCTCGCAGCAAGCGGCAGACCTGCAACCCATCGAGCCCCGGCAGCATCAGATCAAGAATCACCAAGTCCGGAGGATTGACCCGCGCCCGTTCGCGCACATGATCGCCACGGCTGATCACGCTGACGCAATAGCCGTTGCGTTCCAGGTAGCTGGCAATCAGTTCGGAGAGCGCAGTGTCGTCTTCGACCAGGAGGATGTTGGGCATGGGGTGTTTCCAGAAAGTGCAGTGGCGCCTGTCAGGGCCTCTTCGCGAGCAAGCCCGCTCCCATTTGATCTTCAGTGCGACACAGATCCAGTGTAGGAGCGGGCTTGCTCGCGAAGGCGGCATGACAGGCGCAAAGGAATCAAGCCGCCAAGGATATACGCCCTCACGCTCGCGCGAGCAAAACCCTTACACAATTTCACACAGCGCCTACAAAGCTTCACCGCTTGCCTCGCCGGCCCCCCGTAGGATACGGGAGGTCATTATTGGGGTATTTACATGTCAAAGAATCTGCTTGCCCGGCTCAGCCTGATTGCACTGGCGTTGACGCTGAGCGCCTGTGACCAGTCCTCGACCGCCGAAGAACAGGCGCCGCTGGCCACCGTGCGGATCGAAACTATCCAGGCCCGGCCGCTGTCGATCAGCAGCGAACTGAGCGGGCGGATTGTCGCGCCACGCATCGCCGAAGTGCGCGCCCGTGTGGCCGGCGTGGTGCTGCAGCAGGCCTTCCGTGAAGGCAGCGATGTAAAAAAAGGCGACGTTCTGTTCCGTATCGACCCGGCGCCGTTCAAGGCAGACCTGGACAGCGCCGAAGCCGCATTGCGCAAAGCCGAGGCCAATGCGTTCCAGGCCAGACTGCAAGAGCAGCGCTATGCCCAGTTGATCGAAGGCAACGCCATCAGCGGCCAGGATTACGACAATGCTCGCGCCAGTGCCCGGCAGACCGCCGCCGATGTCGCCGCCAACAAAGCCGCCGTGGAGCGGGCGAAACTGAACCTGGGTTACGCCACTGTCACCGCACCGATTTCCGGGCGCATCGGCCGAGCGCTGGTGACCGAAGGCGCGCTGGTTGGGCAGAACGAAACCACGCCGCTGGCACTGATTCAGCAGTTGAACCCGATCCACGCGGACCTGACGCAATCGACCCGTGAACTCAACGACCTGCGTCGCGCGTTCCGTTCCGGCCAGTTAAAGGAAGTGGGCCAAGGTCAGGCCAAAGCCACGTTGATTCAGGACGACGGCAGCCTCTATCCATTGCCGGGCAAATTGCTGTTCACCGACATCACCGTCGACCCGGGCACTGGTCAGATCATTCTGCGCAGCGAGTTCCCCAACCCGGACCTCGACTTGCTGCCGGGCAGCTTCGTTCGTGTGCGTCTGGAGCAAGCGTTCAATCAGCAAGGCATCAGCGTGCCGCAACGGGCCATCCAGCGTGACAGCGCCGGTATCGCCCAAGTGCTGCTGCTCGACGCCGAGCAGCGGGTTGGCCAGCAACCGGTCGAACTGGGCACGGTGCAGAACGATCGCTGGATCGTCACCCACGGTCTCAAGCCCGGCGACCGCATCGTCACTGAAGGCCTGCAACATGCGCGCCCCGGTGAAAAAGTCCAGATAGATGACACCCCTCTTCCACTTGCCCAGGTTTCTGGCCAGTAAGCAGGACGCTTTTTTATGCCGCAGTTCTTTATCGACCGCCCGGTGTTCGCTTGGGTGATCGCCTTGTTCATCCTGCTCGCCGGTGCATTGGCGATTGTGCAGTTGCCGGTGGCGCAGTACCCGAACGTTGCGCCGCCGAAAGTCGAAATCTATGCCACCTACCCGGGCGCTTCGGCGCAGACCGTGGACGAAAGCGTGGTCAGCCTGATCGAGGAAGAGCTCAACGGCGCCGATCATCTGCTGTATTTCGAATCCCAGAGCAGCCTCGGCAGCGCCACCATCACCGCGACGTTCCAGCCGGGCACCGACCCGGAAATGGCGCAGGTCGATGTGCAAAACCGTCTAAAGGTTGTCGAGTCGCGCTTGCCGCAAGCGGTGACTCAACAGGGCTTGCAGGTGGAGAAAGTCTCCGCCGGTTTCCTGCTGTTGATCACTCTCACCTCCAGTGACGGCAAGCTCGACGACGTGGCGCTCAGCGATTACCTCGCGCGCAACGTGATGAACGAGATCAAGCGTCTGGACGGCGTCGGCAAGGCCCAGTTGTACGGTGCCGAACGGGCGATGCGGATCTGGATCGATCCGCAGAAACTGATTGGCTTCAACCTGACCCCGGCCGATGTCAACGCTGCCATCGTTGCGCAAAATGCTCAGGTTTCCGCGGGCAGCATCGGCGACCTACCGACTCGCACCACACAGGAAATCACCGCGACCATTCTGGTCAAAGGTCAATTGTCGACGCCTGAAGAGTTCGCCGACATCGTCCTCAAGGCCAACCCTGACGGCTCCACGGTGCGCATCGGCGATGTGGCGCGGGTCGAGATCGGCAGCCAGGAATATCAATTCTCCACCCGCCTGAACGGTAAACCGTCGACCGCCGTCAGCGTGCAACTGTCGCCGGGCGCCAATGCCCTGAGCACCGCGACCCTGGTGCGGGCGAAGATGGATGAACTGGCGCGCTACTTCCCGGCCGGCGTCGAATACAAGATTCCGTACGACACCTCGCCCTTCGTCAAAGTCTCGATCACCAAAGTGGTCTACACCCTCGTCGAGGCGATGGTGCTGGTATTTGCGGTGATGTTCCTGTTCCTGCAGAACATTCGCTACACGCTGATTCCGACGCTGGTGGTGCCGGTGGCCCTGATGGGCACTTTCGCGACGATGCTCGCGCTGGGTTTCTCGATCAACGTGCTGACCATGTTCGGCATGGTGTTGGCCATCGGCATTCTGGTGGACGACGCGATTGTGGTGGTGGAGAACGTCGAGCGGATCATGGCCACCGAGGGCCTGTCACCCAAGGACGCGACGCGCAAGGCGATGAAGCAGATTACCGGGGCGATCATCGGCATCACCCTGGTGCTGGTGGCGGTGTTCATTCCGATGGCGTTCATGCAGGGCTCGGTCGGGGTGATTTACCGGCAGTTCTCACTGTCGATGGCCACGTCGATTCTGTTCTCGGCGTTCCTCGCCCTGACCTTGACCCCGGCGCTGTGCGCGACACTGCTCAAGCCGATTGCCAAGGGCGAGCATCACGCCAAGGGCGGCTTCTTTGGCTGGTTCAACCGACGCTTCGAACAACTGACCGAGCGCTATCAGGGCTGGGTCGCCTACGCGCTGAAACGCACCGGTCGTTACCTGTTGATCTACGGCGTGCTGCTGATCGGTCTGGGGCTGTGCTTCAGTCGTCTGCCCTCCTCGTTTCTGCCGGTGGAAGACCAGGGTTACACCATTACCGACATTCAACTGCCACCGGGCGCGAGCAAGAATCGCACGGTGCAGGTGGTCGAGCAGATCGAAGCGCACAACGCCACTGAACCGGGCGTTGGCGACAGCACGGTGATTCTCGGCTTCAGCTTCTCCGGCAGCGGGCAGAACGCCGCGCTGGCGTTCACCACGCTCAAGGATTGGTCGGATCGCGGCAGCGACGATTCGGCGAGTTCGATTGCCGACCGCGCCAACATCGCACTAAGTCAGATCAAGGACGCCATGGCCTTTGCGGTATTGCCGCCGCCGGTCGATGGCCTCGGCACTTCCAGTGGTTTCGAGTTCCGCCTGCAAGACCGTGGCGGCCTCGGTCATGCCACGCTGATGCAGGCACGCAGCCAATTGCTGGCCGCCGCCGAGAACAGCCCGGTGTTGATGAACGTACGCGAAAGCGCCTTGGCCGAAGCGCCGCAGGTGCAACTGGAAGTCGACCGCAAGCAAGCCAATGCCTTGGGCATTTCGTTTGCCGACATTGGCAACGTATTGTCCACGGCGGTCGGGTCGGCCTACATCAACGACTTCCCCAATCAGGGAAGGATGCAACGGGTGGTGGTTCAGGCTGAAGGTGATCGACGCAGTCAGGTCGACGATCTGTTGAAGATTCACGTGCGCAACGACGCAGGGAAAATGGTGCCGTTGTCGGCCTTCGTCCGGGCCAACTGGACCCAGGGTCCGGCGCAGTTGACCCGTTACAATGGTTACCCGGCTATCAGTATTTCCGGCGAACCGGCAGCGGGTTACAGCACCGGCGAAGCCATGGCGGAAATCGAGCGGCTGGTGGCGCAAGGCCCGGCCGGATTGGGCCAAGAATGGACCGGGTTGTCGTTGCAGGAACGCTTGTCCGGCAGCCAGGCACCGATTCTGCTCGGGCTGTCGCTGCTGATCGTGTTCCTGTGCCTGGCGGCGCTGTACGAGAGTTGGTCGATTCCGACCTCGGTGCTGCTGGTGGTGCCGCTGGGGGTACTCGGTGCAGTGTTGGCGGTGACTTTGCGCGGGATGCCCAACGATGTGTTCTTCAAGGTCGGGCTGATCACCATCATCGGTCTCTCGGCGAAAAACGCGATCCTGATCATCGAATTCGCCAAAAGCCTGTACGACGAAGGCCATGACCTGATCGACGCCACATTGCAGGCCGCACGTCTGCGTCTTCGCCCCATCGTGATGACCTCGCTGGCATTCATCCTCGGCGTGGTACCGCTGGCAATTGCCACCGGCGCCAGCTCCGCGAGCCAGCAAGCCATCGGCACCGGCGTGATCGGCGGGATGATCACCGCGACCCTGGCAGTGGTGTTCGTACCGGTGTTCTTTGTGGTGGTGATGAAGCTGGTGCGCAAACGCAAGAACATCTAACCAACAACACCAATCACCTGTGGGAGCGGGCTTGCTCGCGAAAGGGCCGTCACATTCAACATTGATGTTGACTGACACGCCGCCTTCGCGAGCAAGCCCGCTCCCACATTTGATCCCATTGGATTCAGCTTTGTGGTCACAACGGACAACGCTGGGCTAAGGTGTTTGCACACCCTGGCCCATCGAGTTCCCATGCCCCTACTCGCCCGCACCCACCCTCGCCTGTCCGCCGCTGCCACACTCGGCGTCGCGGTAGGCATTCTGGCTCCGGCCGATTCGATCCTCGGCAAAATCCTCATCGGCTGGAACGCCGGCGTCTGGACCTATCTGGTGCTGATGCTCTGGCTCACCATGCGGGCCAAGGCCCCGGACGTCAAACGCATTGCCGAGGTCGAGGACGAAAACGCCGGTCTGGTGTTGCTGCTGGTGTGCATCGCGGCACTGGCCAGCCTGGGCACCATCACTTTCGAACTCGCCGGCAGCAGAGACCTGGAAACCACCCGCAAACTGCTGCGCTACGGTTTCACCGCGCTGACCGTAATCGGTTCATGGCTGCTGATCGGGGTGATTTTCAGCGTGCACTATGCCCGGCTGTATTACACCTGGAACGGCAAGGAACCGGCGCTGCGTTTTGCCGAAGATCTGAAAACCCCCAATTATTGGGACTTCCTGTATTTCTCGTTCACCATCGGTGTGGCGGTGCAGACGGCCGACGTCGGAGTGGCAACGCGGGATCTGCGCAAGATCGTACTGGCGCAGTCGTTGATCGGGTTTGTGTTCAATACGGCGATTTTGGGGTTTTCGATCAACATCGCAGCGGGGTTATTTGGCTGAAACTGATTTTATGCAAGCTTCAAAGCAGCAGTCACACCTATCAACTCTGACAGTTACGCTGGTTGCTCATAGCTCATACGCTATGGTTTCCACTGGTTTCAGTGGATTACCAGACGGCTCAAGGGCCAAGGAGCACAGAGTGATGGACAACAAAACCTCCCACCAGACAACCGGCACCCTGTCGGCCAGCATTGACTACTTCGACGAACATTTCGAAGGATCGAGTGACTTCGCCATCGTGAAGTACCCTGAGCGGTTTTATGTCAAGGCACGTATGGACCTGCCCGATGGTAATTGGCGATACATTTCGATGTATTTACCCGCCAGCATTCCCGATGATGGATCGAAGTTTGACTTGTCATTAGTGATGAATCCGGATCCAGATACTCAAGCCCGGGCAAACTACGAACAATTTTCGCCTGAAGGCGGAAGCCAATGGGGGTCAGCGTCCGGCCAACTCAGAATGAGTTACAACTGGAAAACGGCCCAAATGGAAGGTGACTTTCAGTTCGAGTCCAGAGCTGGCTCCCCAGCGATCGAGGTCAGTGCCGGTGAGTTCGATCTGACGGGGATCACCGACGGCGTCAAGTACAATGGCACGCTCACCGGTAGCGGAACGTTCCAGGCCGCCAGCCAGGAGTGGGGACCCTTCAATGCCGACGTAGTGAGCATTGAATATAAAGAGATCCCCTTTGATCCAGTCGGTTACTGGGAGATCGTCGGCCGCATGAGCATCGACGATGCCATCCCACCGACCCAATCCCATATTGCGCTATTTATCAAAACAAACGTGGAGGGGAAAGAGCACCAGTTAAAGGACAACAATGACGTTTGGGTCACTTACTTCAGGCCACACCACGGCGGGTTCTTTCGAGCCATCAGGGGCAGCCTCTTGTTCAAATCGCTGCCCGGAACAGGCCATGCCGAAGGTACGTTGATTGCGTATTTTAACGAGGACGGGAAGGAGATTCTGGTAAACGGTGAGTTCAGTATTAAAGACAACGTCCCCAAATCCTGATGCCCACCGCCTCAATAAACCGTCAGCCTCAGGGTGACGGTTTTGCCCTTCCCGTATAAACTTTCGACCTGACATGCCGCAGCCTTAACTGATTACCATCATCGGTCTGTCGGCGAAGAACACGATCCTGATCAACGGGTTCACCAAAAGCCTGTACGACGAAGGCCATGACCTGATCGACGCCCCCCTGCAAGCGACAGAAAGAGTTCTACCAACTCATCGGTGTTCTGTTGCTTGTGTCTCGCTGCTCAGGCGTTATAACTGATTAATCTTTACATCTGACGCTACTTACGGTCTTGTAGGGTCAAGTGCCAGACAAGAACGTCACGCAGGGTTAAAAACTCACAAAATTCCGCAGCTGTAAACTGCCAACTCTGGCAGTTTACAGCTGCGTCATATTTAAGCTTCCATACAACATCCAGGATTAGGACTGCTCAGTCTTTGGATGCCTCTAACCATTATGTATGGAGATAAACTCATGAGCTTCGCAGCCCGGGCCTACGCGACAACTCTTTCAGCACAAGCATACTTGTCCGCCACCATCAATGGCGATTCCAATCCAAATTTCAAACACGTCAAAATCCCCCCATTCAAGGAGTTTCGCTCTACCTCTATCCCTTCAATCGAGCTGAAGGATTTCCCCGATGGCCAGCATTACTGGTTAAGAGCTGGACACACTGAAAATGGCATGACCCAAACGATCGAGTTTGTTTTTTTCGCAAGACCTGGAACGGGAACCTTTTCAATATCCAAGGATATAGAAGATATCAGAGTGACCTACAACTCAAATCCTGTGAACGGTGATTTACACGTAGCCGAGAGCGGTAGCATCACGTTTCAATATGATGAAATCGAACAAACCCTGACCGCGATGTGGAGCGCTTTGTTTGATCATGGCGGGCCAGATGGCAACAGTCTGTTTCCGATCAAAGGAGAATTTCTTGTCAACGTCAATCTGAGCCAGCGCCGAAAATAAATCTCCTACAGCACGTAATAAAAAAGGAAGCGTTCAAGCTTCCTTTTTTACGCAGTCACTCTACTTAGAAATTAAAACTCAACCCCACGCTCCCCCCCAGTTCCTGGTCAACTTTAGTGCCACGACTGGTTCCGACCTCGGCATACACCTGCCATTTATTGTTTGCGGGTATCCAGTTCAGTCCGCCGGTCAACTCCAGGCTGGTGCTGGACAAATCATTGTTGAAGTCAGTGTCATCCACACTCACACGATTACTGTTGACGAACTCATGGCTGACGGCGGCATGCAGTCGCGGTTGAAGCTTGCTGCCGTTGTCTAGAACCAATTCACGGCCAACGGTCATACCGACCTTGCCGAGTAAAGAGCGGGTCTCATCGCTGTCCACATGCAATCCATTGTCCAGACGGTACGTTTTACCTTCCACAGCCGCCACACCGAGTTGTGCAGAAGGCGCGATGAAATAGCCTTTGTTCAAAACGATGTGCTTGCCGACCTCGACAGATCCGCTCACGCCCACATTGTCGAAGTTACCCTTTGTACGAGTGTCATCACTCAATGTGACTTTAACGTCGTTATTGAAGCGGTTGACCTTGGCGACGGTATCAACGTAATACCCGCTCTCTTCGTCATACCAGGTCAGGTAAGTACCCAGATAAACGCTGTCGATCGTGCCAGCGCTGCCACGCGCCAGATTCAGGCGAGTGGTGCTGTAACCACCAAAAGCACCGATCAGCCATTGGCCGTCACCCACAGGCAGTGCCGTGTCCACCCCCACGGAGACACCCGTCTGATTTTGTTTATAACCGTCACCATATGCGTTTTTAACGTTGTACTGATTCCCGTAAGTACGTATCCAGACACCGGATGTCGAACCTTGAGTATCCGAATCCAGAGCCGCGGCGGATCGCGCCCGAGGTTGGGTACCGGCCATGCGGCGATCCCCGAGACGAGTATTGAGGGTAGTCATTTCAGAATAAATCACTGTCGGAGCAGTACCGGCAATTGCCATGGCTGTTTTCGACCCCGTGCTCGGACTCGTCGCATCAGGTTGCAGGAACAGCCCTTCGCCTTCTTTCACCAGCTTGTAGGCTAAAGCACCGACATCCACCTGGCCATTTCTCAAGGAAAACTGCGCATCCCCTGCGGCGATGTTGGCCACTTTGACCGGCGCGCCACTGACCGGTTTGCTGGCGGTAGCAGCCACCACCAGTTCATGCTGGCCGGATGCGGATTGTGTGACATTCAAAAAATCAGTCTCTGCGGTGGCAACGTCCGTGTCCATGAAGAACTGACCATTGCCTGACAGGTTGGCAATGTCCAGGCGAGTGAACTGCTGATTCGTCCCAAAGCGTACGCTGCCGCCCTGCATGTCAAGACTGGTGAGAGCATTGCTACCCACCATGTTCCACTCTGCACCACGGCTGATCGACATGTTGCTGACACCGGTGACGGCGCCATGGAAGACCGCTTTATTATCCAGTGTCACCACGCCGGCTCCGGAACCTTCAATGTTGCCGGTCAGGGAGCTGCGGGTATCGAGCGTAACCGATTCAACGTTGATCAGATTGCCGTCAAGGCTCGCTGCGTTTCGCAACAGTACGCTGGCGTCTCCACCCACAGCGACTTCAATGTTGCCAGACAGCTTGCTGTTGTCGACCTGGAACCGCGCAGCGGCGCCATCGATCACCTCCAGGATATTGCCGTTGCCTCCGATCACGCTGGAACCGTTGTTTACTTCGATCAAGACCGGCTGGCCGGCCGGAGTAGCGAAATTGACACTGATCGCAGCGCCAGTACCTCCTTGCACGGTTGATCCATCCACCGTCAACCGGCTCTGCCCCGTCACATCGCCGGGGTTCAGTACAGTGTCGTCCCCGAACATGACGCCATTGAGCCCGCCGATGATCTGGCTGTCTGCGCTGACATTGGCATGGCCGCCGAACAGTTCCAGACCAATGCCATCCGAATCCGTCCCTTCCACCCGAGTATCGACCAGGTTCAGAGTGCTGAGCGATGTAACCGCGGCACCGGATATGCCGCCGAGTAAAGTGCTGCTGGACACGGTTGCTGTTGATCCCACCGGTATCAGCAGATCCCGAGCCAAGGACATTGCCCTGCCTTGACTGGTCAACGTACTGCCTGTGACAGTGGCCGAGCTGTCAGTCAATGCGAGTGCGGTATCAAAACCCGTGCTGGTCACCTCGGACCGGGCCAGATTGATACGGGCACCTGAAGATGCATCTATCTGTGATGTGGCAGCGGTGTCGCCGTTGAGTGTTCCACCACCGACCTCGATATTCAGCGCGCCGGCACCGTTAATATTAAGGGTTGCCGTTGCCGGGATAAACCACGCTTCTGGCGTTGCACCACTGGAAACGGTTTCCACCTCTCCCGGCAAAAGATTTCGCGAATAGGCGGACTCTGAAATGGCCATTATGACCATTGCATAAGAGAGCACACCTGTAAATTTCATAACTGTCAGTCCCAGTATCTTTTCAAACTTCATGATCACTACTCTCTGAGTTTTGTCGGGACGGAAGGAGAGACGGTTCAAAGAGATGCTCCATCAGACGTCCGTCGTTGGCGGCGTCGGAGAGTACCTACAACTTCGAACCTTCTATGTAGGACTATTCCTTTTATGAGGGGGATTTATCCCTTGCACACGAAATACATTCTGTGTTTTTGACGACAGACAGCGATAGCACTGCCGGGAGAGGTAAACTCTCCCGGCGAACGCAGTTCTACACACTTAAGCGATGGTTATGGCGATGGCGCGGGGTCCCAACCCGGTTCCGACTCACAGTATTTGTGGTCGGCATTGAGCAAGTAAACGGTCATTTCAGTTACACCTGATGTGGGAACAGTCGGTGTCGAATACCAGACTCTCACATATCCGGCATAAAACTCGGCTGGATCCGCAGGATTATCCGGAGGCACAGGTACATTGCGGATAACGGGGTCATAATCACCCACATCGAAAATCATCCCGTCCGTCAGTTCGGCGAGGGTAATTTTCCGGGTTTCGGTGAACTCAGTATCAGCCGGCGCCGGCGTTACATAATCATCCGTGCGGAATCCCCGCCAGTTGAAGGTGATATCCATATCCACGACGAAGTGGGTATTGGGCGGAATCCGGAATCTCGCCACATGCTCCGTACCCGTCAAACTGTCGCAAATAATGAACTCAGGGGCAGTGCCATCTGCGGGTGGCCGTACGAACTCCGGTGGATCAAGTTTGATGACTACGGTGTTGACTGTCACAGACGTCTTGATCGCCGCTCGAGTGTTGTTACGACCGGGATTTTCATATACCCACCATGCTTTTTTTAACCCCAGACCGCCTGGACCGACAACGCTATAAGGCAAATCAACTGGAATGATTGTATTGATATTTGAATCGTTCAACGGCGTTGAACTTACGACCACTTCGCCCTGATCGCCAAGGTACATCAGGGTTAACAGGTCACCCGGTTCCGGGTCTGGGAATGTACCACCACTTGCGGGCGAAACATCGATGTGTGCCGTAGCCGTTTCATTGACGTCGTGTGGGCCTAGCACGTTATCCGTGACAGGTTCCTGTCCCCGCACAATCAATTCCTTGAATTCGGGATTGACCTCAGGAGGCGGGATGAGTGGATCGACGATATAGGGAGGGTTCGTTGAGAAATCCGTGTTTACGGTTGTATCCACATCGCTGACAGATACATTGGCACGCATCAAGTCAGCCCTGACCAGAACATCCTGCTCGTAATCCGTGCCGGTCTGATTATCGAAATACTGTTTGCTCAGATCCGCCCAGGGAATGGTGAAAATCAGCTTGGTGAGGGTGCCGAACGGTAAGTCCTGCGCCGGCTGGGCTCCCCACTTGACACTCACCTCGTCGTCGTTGAGTGCGTCAACCGGCCGATCCACTTCCACCGTTACAGCTGCACGGGCATCCTTCAGATCGATCAGACCATCGGTGTTTGCCGGGACGACCAATGGACCCAATTTGGGTAGCGGCAGAAAACGAGTGTTTTTGAAATACACTCCCCACGCGCTTTCGTTACCTGCATCATCAGTAATAATGAACCAGATGAAAGCCCTACCGCTGGTTATCTTTCTCAGTTCGGCAGTCGGAATCACTACCTCACCATCGCTAGGCATAACGTCATCGTAGAAGGGTTCTACCTGAGGAGGATTGGTTCGTTGATTTGCCACATACAGTCGCAAGCGGTCTGTTGGTTGAGCATTGGGATAAGTGGTGTCAATCAATACCCTCAATCCCATTGAGCTTCCCGGGAGATTCGCCCAGGTGTCGTCCAGGTCGCCGGGGGCATTGGGAAACGTCGCCGGCGGAATAGTTTTGGCGCCGGGTGTTTGTCCGGGATTGGAGCCCGTCTGCACCGGTTTCGCTTGCCAAGGCGCGGTACGGTCAATGAACAACCGCATGACAGGCGATGTCAGCGGGTTGAGACCCCGCTCAAAAAGAATGCATCTCACCCAAATCGGTGTCGGGCCATCTGGCGTTGCATCCTCTCCCAGATGCTGGGCAGGTAATGTGACCGGAAATTTAGGAGGTCTGGTCGCTACGGCACCGAGCAAAACACGTGGAAGCCTTGTGAACTCTGAGGGGAGTGGAGTGGCGGATGGCTGGGTTCGTGTGAACTCCAACGCCGCCTGATCAGCATTATTTGGTGTCGCCCAGACGCTTGTATCCAGTAAGAGCGTGAGATCGCCACCCACAGGAATTGCGGCCAAAGGAATAATATCGGAGTCGGGGCCGCGACCATCCGGTAATTCAGGAGTAGGAGCAACCAGTATTCCACTTCCCTGTCCCGCTGTCTCAGTTTGATAAATTGTCATGTGCTTTCTCCATTGCGCTGAAAATATTGAATATCAATCCTTACATCATCGACAACAGCGTTTAGCGCTAACATCCGTCGTTGTAGCTTTTCAGTTACAGCAATGCTCTTACTTCATCCAACTTGCATCCGAGCAAAAACCACTGTTACCCGGAATTACCCTGTCTATTTTCACAAGCCCTTGAAAGGAGCTGAAGATCGGAACCCCATTGCGCAACAGCAAATAACTTGCGGTCGCAGAATCCTTGTCACGCATAGGTTCGATATGAGGGATAAACGGGCGTATAACGATCGAAACCGGTTGTTTGTTGGTTACATCTGTTACCGTCCCGGTGAACGTAACTTCCGGTGTCAAAGCAGTCCCTGACCCGTTTAAAGAGTCCCACCCCTGCCAGACCAGTTCGATAACATCCAACAGTTGAAAACGATCGTCGAACGGAATGAGGATGCGTATCCCCTCCCAAACATATAAAGAATCAGGATCCTGAGGGTTATGTTTAGTGCAGACGATATAGCCCCAAGGGTTTGCATCGGGAAAAGTCGCTTCTTTGAGAACTTTTGGTGGCGCAACAAATGCGAACGTCAGGCGTCGTGGTGGGGACGTCGTATTGTTAACCGAACGAACCGTGTACATGATTTCAAACGTAGGCAGATCCGGAAGTAATGTCGGCCCTATCGGAATGAGAAACTCCGCTGCATCATCGGCAGCGCCATAGTCGCGCCACACAATCGGATCGAATTTTCCGACTATGAAGATTTCGACTCGGTCAATACGCGCGTCTGTCGGGAACGCTGGCCAGCGGAGAATGATGCAAACAATGCCATTTTGTTTCGCATCGTCCGGTAATGTCCCGGCAGGATCCGCTGGATCGACTCCCTGTACCCGAAGAGGGTCAAGTAGTACACCCGCATCGGAGGCGTTCCTTGCTGCAAGTGGGTCATCAGGTGCTGACATGAATAATTTCTCGCTTTCTTGTATCGCCCTCTAGTGCAAGAAATTAAGCGCCCGCATCCGGGTGTTGGCTACTGTCAGATCTGACAGGTAAAGCCACCGTCTGTCGGAAATTATCAGGTATCTGGCCTCTCACTCAGCACAATTCGGTTGACTGCAATGGTATCGATGGTGTTCCCTGAAACCGGTTTCAGAAACTTGATGTACAGAACCGTAACGAAGCCAATAATAAGGTCTACCACCGTGAACGACTTCTCCGCCGCCCAACGCAGCCGCGTGACCATGCTCGACGTCGCCGAACACGCAGGCGTCTCCAAGGCCAGTGTCTCGCGCTTCATTGGCGATGACCGCGCCCTGCTCTCCGACGCCATTGCCTTGCGCATCGAGCAGGCGATCAGCGAGTTGGGTTATCGCCCGAACCAGATGGCCCGCGGCCTGAAACGTGGGCGCACGCGCCTGATCGGCATGTTGGTGGCCGATATCCGTAACCCTTATTCGATTGCCGTGATGCACGGGGTGGAAACCGCCTGCCGTCAGCACGGCTACAGCCTGGTGATTTGCAACACCGATCGCGATGACGAGCAGGAACGTCAGCACCTGGCGTTGCTGCGCTCGTACAACATCGAAGGCTTGATCGTGAACACCCTCGGCCATCACCGCGATGAGCTGCGCGAACTGCATCAGGAAATGCCCATGGTGCTGGTGGATCGCAAGGTCGATCAGCTCGATAGCGATCTGGTGGGGCTGGATAATCCGGCCGCTGTCGAGATGGCCGTTGCCCACCTTGAAGAGCGCGGTTATCGCGATGTGCTGATGGTCACCGAACCTTATGACGGCACCAGTTCACGGATCGAGCGGGTCAACAGTTTCAAGGCGCAGATCGAGCAGCGTCCGGCGCTCTCGGGCGCGGTGGTTGAAACGGGCGGCGATCTGACCGCCCGTTTGAACACCTTTGTGCAAACTCCCGGCCTTGGCCCGAAAGCATTGTTCTGTGCCAACGGTATCGCCGCGCTGGCCAGCACTCATTCGTTGCGTGAGTTGAAGTGCAATCTGTTTGAGGATGTCGGGCTGATTGCCCTGGATGATCTGGATTGGTATCCACTGGTGGGTAGCGGGATCACCGCCCTCGCCCAGCCGACGGCGGAGATTGGCGTGAGTGCGTTTGAATGTTTGCTCAAGCGACTGCGTGGGGATGACGGGCCGGTGCGGACGTTGGATTTTTCGGCGCGGCTGATTGCTCGAGGGTCGACCTTGGGGAATCTTCGGTGAATGTTCGGGCCTCTTCGCGGGCAAGCCCGCTCCCACAGGTTTTGTGAACGCCATAGATCCCTGTAGGAGCGAGGCTTTCCCGCGAAGAGGCCCTAAAGAACACCCCACAACTCAACATCAATATTTTTTTGACCAAAAATGAAACCGGTTTCAGAGGTGAATAACAATGAACAAACCACCCGTTTCCATCAGCCTGTCCAGCTACGGCGCGGACCTTGTACGCCAACGCGGCCAAGGCAGTTTTATCGATGTGTTGGCCGCCGCCGGTGCCACGCGCATTGAATGGCGCGAAGAATTGCTGACCCATGAAAGCCCGCAACAACTGGCCGAGGACACTCAATCCCAAGGTCTGGAAAGCATCTATTCCTCACCGATGGAATTGTGGCTGGCCGGGCATTCGACACCCAATCCTGAACTGGCCTCGACCCTGAAGCGCGCCGAGGCATGCGGCGCCAAATGGCTGAAAGTCTCTCTGGGTTATTTCACCGACAACAATGATCTGCAAACACTGGCGCTGCAGTTGCAACAGAGCCCAGTGCAACTGCTGGTGGAGAACGACCAGACGCTGCACGGCGGCCGCATCGAACCGTTCCAGCGCTTCTTCGCCGACGTCGAGCAACACAACCTGCCGATCAAAATGACGTTCGACATTGGTAACTGGCAATGGCAGGACCAGCCCGCTGCCAGCGCCGCGCGGTTGCTCGGTCGACATGTCGCTTACGTGCACTGCAAAGCGGTGGCACGCCGGGCCGACGGCAAACTGGTGGCGGTGCCTCCGGCTGCCAGCGACCTGCATCTGTGGGGCCAACTGTTGCGGCACATGGATCATGGCGTGATGCGCGCGGCGGAGTATCCGCTGCAAGGCGATGACCTGGTGCAATTGACCACCGAGCATGTCGCCGCCCTCGCCCGCCTCGGTCAATCCCGCCTGGAGACTGCTCATGTCTGAGATCGATATTCTGTCGTTCGGTGAAACCATGGCGATGTTCGTTGCCGAGCAGAGCGGTGATCTGGCCGACGTCAGCCAGTTCCACAAACGCATTGCCGGGGCCGACAGCAATGTCGCCATTGGCTTGTCGCGGTTGGGGTTTAACGTCGCCTGGCTAAGCCGGGTGGGTGCGGACTCGCTCGGCAGGTTCGTCATCGATACGCTGGAAAAACAAGACCTGGATTGCAGCCACGTCGACATCGACCCGGCGCACCCCACCGGGTTTCAACTCAAGTCCCGCACTGACGATGGCAGCGATCCGGTTGTCGAGTATTACCGTCGTGGCTCGGCAGCCAGTCATTTGTCGGTGCAGTCCATTGCCCCGCCATTGCTCAAGGCTCGGCACTTGCACGCCACGGGCATTCCCCCGGCGCTGTCTGCCTCGGCCCGGGAAATGTCCTTCGAGCTGATGACCCGCATGCGTAATGCCGGGCGCAGCGTGTCGTTCGACCCAAACCTGCGCCCGAGTCTGTGGGCCAGCGAGCAACAGATGATCACCGAGATCAACCGCCTCGCCGCCCTCGCCCATTGGGTGCTGCCGGGTTTGAGCGAAGGGCGTTTGCTCACCGGTTTCGAAGACCCCGCTGACATCGCCGCGTTTTACCTCGACCAGGGCGCTGACATTGTGGCGATCAAACTCGGGCCGCACGGCGCGTATTACCGCACCCATCTGGATGAAGGTTTCGTTGCCGGCGTACCCGTGGAAACGGTGGTCGATACGGTCGGTGCCGGTGACGGGTTTGCCGTCGGCCTGATCAGCGCGCTGCTGGAAAACCACAGCGTTGCCCAAGCCGTGCAGCGTGCCAACTGGATCGGCAGCCGCGCGGTGCAGAGCCGTGGGGATATGGAGGGGTTGCCTGATCGGGCCGAACTGTATGCCGAATTCGGCGCCGCCAATCGCGAGCAGGCTCGCTCCCATATTGGATCGGGTTCAAACACAGATCCCCTGTGGGAACGAGTCTGCTCGCGATGAGGCCATAACATTCACCGCAAAAAACTGATTCAAAACCGTTACCTGCTGCGACAAAAACAACAAGCTCAGGAGCATCACTATGAAAACCGCAACACTGGCCACCCGCCGCTGGTGGTACATCATGCCCATCGTGTTCATCACCTACAGCCTGGCGTATCTGGACCGCGCCAACTATGGATTTGCCGCCGCCTCCGGAATGGCCGCAGACCTGATGATCACCCCCGGGCTGTCGTCCCTGCTCGGCGCGCTGTTCTTCCTCGGTTATTTCTTCTTCCAGATCCCCGGCGCGATCTACGCCCAGAAGCACAGCGTGAAGAAGCTGATTTTTGTCAGCCTGATCCTCTGGGGCGGTCTGGCGACCTTGACCGGGATCGTTTCCAACGCCTACTGGCTGATCGTGATTCGCTTCATGCTCGGGGTGGTCGAAGCCGCAGTGATGCCGGCGATGCTGGTGTACCTGTGCCACTGGTTCACCCGGGCCGAACGCTCGCGCGCCAACACCTTCCTGATCCTCGGCAACCCGGTGACCATGCTCTGGATGTCGGTGGTCTCGGGCTACCTGATCCAGCATTTCAGCTGGCGCTGGATGTTCATCATCGAAGGCTTGCCGGCGGTACTGTGGGCGTTTATCTGGTGGCGTCTGGCCGATGATCGTCCGGCTCAGGCCAAGTGGCTGAGCGACCAGGAAAAACAGGATCTGGAAAGCGCCCTGGCCGCCGAACAGGTCGGTATCAAAGCGGTGAAAAACTACGCCGAAGCCTTCCGCTCGCCGAAAGTGATCATCCTTGCGTTGCAGTTTTTCTGCTGGAGCATTGGTGTCTACGGTTTCGTGTTGTGGCTGCCGTCGATCCTCAAGGCCGGCGCGCAAATGGACATGATCGAAGCCGGTTGGCTGTCGTCGTTGCCGTACCTGGCCGCAGTGATCGCCATGCTGCTCGTGTCCTGGGGCTCGGACAAACTGCAAAAGCGCAAACGCTTCGTGTGGCCACCGCTGTTGATCGCCTCGATTGCGTTCTATGGCTCGTACGTTTTGGGCGCGGAACATTTCTGGTGGTCCTACACACTGCTGGTGATTGCCGGCGCCTGCATGTACGCCCCGTATGGGCCATTTTTCGCCATCGTCCCGGAAATCCTCCCGGCCAACGTCGCCGGTGGCGCCATGGCGTTGATCAACAGCATGGGCGCACTCGGTTCGTTTGGCGGTTCTTATCTGGTGGGTTACCTGAACAGCTCTACCGGATCGCCCGGTGCATCTTATTTGCTGATGAGCGGCGCCTTGCTGCTGTCGGTGGTGCTGACGATTTTCCTCAAGCCCGGTGCCAGTGATCGGGTGGTGGCCAAGCCCGCTGTGCCCCGCTCAGTGGCGGCTCATTCCTGAATGGATGTTGATATGACGACGATGAAAAAGCAGGTTGTGCTGTACAAGAAACTCTCGCCGCTGCTGATGGCTCGCCTGCATGAGCAGACCGAGGTGACGCTGATCGACAACCTCGACGCCGAGGGCCTGGCAAAGCTGCGCCAGGCCCTGCCCCGCGCCCAAGGGTTGCTCGGCGCCAGTCTGAAACTGGACGCCGGGTTACTGGATCTGGCGCCGAATCTGGAAGCCATTGCCAGCGTGTCCGTCGGTGTCGACAACTACGACATCGACTACCTGACCGAGCGACGAATCCTGCTCAGCAACACCCCCGACGTGTTGACCGAGACCACCGCCGACACCGGTTTCGCACTGATCCTCGCCACCGCCCGGCGCGTGGTGGAACTGGCCAATATGGTTCGCGCCGGCCAGTGGAACCGCAACATCGGCCCGGCGCATTTCGGCAGCGATGTGCATGGCAAGACGCTGGGCATTATTGGCATGGGGCGGATTGGTGAAGCCTTGGCGCAACGTGGGCATTTCGGTTTTGGCATGCCGGTTCTGTATCACAGCCATTCGCCGAAACCGGCGGTGGAGCAGCGATTCAACGCGCAATATCGTAGTTTGAGCGAATTGCTGCAGCAGGCCGATTTCGTTTGCCTCACGTTACCCCTGACCGCTGAAACCGAGGGGTTGATTGGTGCTGAACAGTTCGCCCTGATGCGTCCCGAGACGATCTTCATCAACATTTCCCGGGGCAAGGTGGTGGACGAAGCGGCGTTGATCGAAGCATTGCAACAGAAGCGGATTCGCGCTGCGGGGCTGGATGTTTTCGAACGTGAGCCGTTGGGACATGATTCGCCGTTGTTGCAGTTGAACAACGTGGTGGCGACGCCGCACATGGGGTCGGCGACGCATGAGACGCGGGAGGCGATGGCCCGGTGTGCGGTGGAGAATCTGTTGGCAGCGTTGGCTGGGCAGCGGCCGGCGAATCTGGTGAATGGGCGGGCTTGGAAGGGTTAAGGGATTTTGGTGTTTGTCAGATAGCATTCGCGAGCAAGCCCGCTCCCACATTTGATCTGCGTCGGGTATAGATTTTGTACCCGACATAGAACCAATGTGGGAGCGGGCTTGCTCGCGAAGAGGCCAGCCCAAACAACACAAATCCATCAGGCCCGCCGCACCTGCAGCAAATCCGCCGCACACGACGCAATCCGCCGGCACGCATCCGCCAGCCTCCCCTGATCCACCACCAGGCCAATGCGAATATGCCCCGCCGCGCTCGGCCCGAAGGCTTCGCCGGCCAGCACCGACACGCCATAGTCTTCCAGCAAGCGCTCGGCAAAATCTTGCGCACCGAGCCCGGTCTGGCGCACATCGACCATCACGAACATCCCCCCATCGGGCTTGATCGGCCGGATGCCCGGGCAACCGCTTAGCCTCGCGCACACCAGATCGCGACGCTGGCGATATTCCTCGCGCATCAGCGCCACTTCCGGCAAGTCTTTATCGAGCGCTACTTGCGCGGCGTTCTGGACGAAATCCGGAAGGCCGAACAGCATGCACAGCGACAGATGCATCAAGTGCTCAGCCAACGGTTTCGGGCCGATCATCCAGCCCACCCGCCAGCCAGTCATGGCATGGGACTTGGATAAACTGTTGATCGTCGCGGTGCGCTCGGCCATGCCCGGCAGGCTGGCCGGGCTGATGTGCTCTCCCTCATACAACAGGTCGCTGTAGACCTCGTCACTGATCAGCCAAAGGTCATGCTTCACGCATAGCGCCGCCAACGCCTTCCAGCTTTTTAACGACAGGCTGGCACCGGAGGGATTGTTCGGGCTGTTGAGCAGGATGACGCGGGTTTTCGGGGTGATCAGCGCCGCGACATCTGCCGGTTCGACCCGAAAGCCGTTTTCCGGACACACCGCCACCGGCACCACGCTGGCCCCGCAGGCGCCGAACACACCTTCATAAGTCACGTACATCGGTTCAGCGACGATTACTTCGTCGCCAGGATCGAGCAGGCATTGGGCAACCGAATACACCGCGCACTGCGCACCGGGCAGCACGATCACATGATCGGCATCCACCTCCTGACCGCTGCGCCGCTGATGACGGCTGGCGATGCTGCTGCGCAGTGTGCGGGTGCCGCGTACATCCGAGTAATGGGTGTCGCCGGCCAACAGGCTATCGATGGCGGCGTGGACGATGGGCAGCGGCGTGTCGAAATCCGGATCGCCGATCGACAGCAACAGCACGTCGACGCCCTGCTCTCGCAATTCCAGCGCTCGATCGTGAATCTTCCAGGCTGCCGCTCCGTCACCGGCGATTCGTTGGGTCAAGGCTGAATAGCGCATGTACTTCTCCTAACGCGCGAGTTCCAGTTTCAACCCTATCTCAAATCACGAAACGCGCCACCATCGCGTTCAAATCAACCGCCAATCGCGACAATTCGTGGGTGGCGGCACTGGTCTGGTTGGCACCGGCGGCGGACTGAGTGGCCAGGTCGCGAATGTTCACCAGGTTGCGGTCGACTTCACGGGACACCTGAGCCTGTTCTTCCGAGGCGCTGGCGATCACCAGGTTGCGTTCGTTGATCAGTTGAATCGATTGAGTGATCTGTTCCAGAGCGATACCTGCAGCGCGAGCCATCTCCAAGGTGCTTTGGGTGCGCTGATTGCTTTGTTGCATCGACGAGACCGCTTCGCCGGTGCCGTTCTGGATGCCGGCGACCATTTTCTCGATTTCCTGGGTCGACTGTGCGGTGCGATGAGCCAGCGCCCGGACCTCGTCCGCCACCACCGCGAAGCCTCGCCCGGCTTCCCCGGCACGGGCCGCTTCAATCGCGGCGTTGAGGGCCAGCAGGTTGGTTTGCTCGGCAATGGCGCGGATCACGTCCAGCACTTTGCCGATGTCGCGGCCCTGAGCCGCCAGGCCCTCGATCATCAACGCGGTGTTTTGCACGTCGTGGGTCATGGTCTGGATCGCGTCGACGGTTTCCACCACCCGGTCACGACCTTCGCGGGCCGCTTGGGTCGACTGGTTCGAGGCTTCGGACGTCGACACCGCGTTGCGCGCCACTTCTTCCACGGCGGCAGTCATTTCGTTGACGGCGGTGGCCGCCTGTTCGATTTCGTTGTTTTGCTGTTGCAGGCCGCGGGACGCTTCTTGTGTCACGGTGCTGAGTTCTTCCGCGGCGGCGCCCAGTTGCGTCGCGGAGCCGGCGATCTGTTCGATGGTTTTGCGCAGGTTGCTCTGCATGGCGGCCAAGGCGCCGAGCAACCGCGCCGGTTCGTCGTTGCCGTCGACCTCGATAACCTTGCTCAAGTTGCCGCCGGCAATGGTTTCGGCGGCGAGCACCGCACGGTTCAGCGGCGTGAGAATGCTGCGGGTCAGCAGCCAGGCCAGCAGCACGGTCAGCAACGAAGCCATCACCGCCACCGTCACGATGCCGATAAAGGCTTCGCTGTAGTGCTCGCCCGCCTTGGCCGACGCGGCTTTGGCATCGGCGGCGTTGAGTGCCACCAGTTTGTTCAGTTGCTCGCCCATCTGATCGGTGCCTTCCTTGATCCGCGTATTGATCAGGGCGCGCATCTCCTCCAGTTTGTTCTGCTGCGACAGGTCCAGCATCTGGCTCTGTGCTTGCAGGTAATTGTCGAGGGTTGTCGCGAAGGTGTTGTACAGCGCGGCTTCTTCAGGGTTGGCCGGCAAGGCGGCATAACTGGCTTGGGCGCTGCGCGCCTTATCGACGAGCACGCCGATGCGGGTCTGAGCCTCCTGCAACGCCGCCGGATCACGGTTGACCAGCACCCGGAACGAGAGAATCCGCATCCGCAGGACGTTTTCCGTCAAGTTGCCCAGAAACCCGATGCTAGGTAACTGCGTCCTTTCCATATCGACAGAGGCCTGGCGGATGATCGACATGCGGTTGACGGCAAACACACCCAGCACGATCACCAGCAAGGCAATGAAGGCGAAACCCAGGAAAGCTCGAGGCGCGATTTTCAGATTACGCAGTGACATAGGATGATCTCGGTAATTGAGGCGGCGAGCATCCTTGCGGTGATCACTGTTCGGGCGGGCGATGGCGCGGGCACCTTGCAGTTTGGCGCCACTGTTGTAGTTGGTTTGTGTGCGCCTATACGTTGTATCGGCCGGGGTTGAGGTTTGTTGCAGGGGTTGGAGAAATATTTTTCGAGGGAGGCAGGAGTGTTTCAGTGGTGAAACACTCGTTAGCTTAAATGCAGAACCTGTGGGAGCGGGCTTGCTCGCGAAGGCGGCGGCACAGTCAACAATGATGTTGCCTGACACACCGCTTTCGCGAGCAAGCCCGCTCCCACATGGATTGCGTTTAACTGACGGGCATTGGTCAGGCCTTGCGGGCCGCCACCCGCCACACCCGCGCAATATCACGGGCGCGTTCGCGCAGCAAGCGCGGCGCTTCGGCGCAGGCCTGCTCCAATGTCATCGGTCCGCTGGCCAAGGCAAAGGCCGCCTCGATGCCATGCTCGTACAACGCCTGGTACCCCTCGCCCAAGGTCCCGGCGATGACGATGACCGGCACGCCGTGCTGGCGTGCAATGCGCGCCACGCCAAACGGAGTTTTGCCGCGCAACGTCTGGGCATCGAAACGACCTTCACCGGTGATCACCAGGTCGGCGCCTTTGACCGCCTCGGCCAGCTCCACCAATTCGGCGACCACTTCCACCCCGGCCTGAAATTGCGCACCGAGAAACGCCTTGGCGGCAAACCCCAAGCCGCCCGCCGCGCCGCTGCCCGGTTCGTCGCGCACGTCTTTGTCCAGCGCTTGCGCGCAGAGTTCGGCAAAGTGGCCAAGGGCGAGGTCCAGTTGCTCGACTTGCTCGGGCGACGCACCTTTCTGCGGGCCGAAAATCGCTGAGGCACCGTGAGGGCCGCACAGCGGGTTATTAACGTCGGCGGCGATGTCGAAGCGCACCTTGGCCAGGCGTGGATCGATCTCACTCAGATCGAGGCGGGCCAGTTGCGCCAGGGCCAGACCGCCCGGCACCAGAGTTTGGCCCTGAGCGTCCAGCAGCTTCACACCCAAAGCCTGCATCGCTCCGGCGCCGCCGTCGTTGGTGGCGCTGCCGCCAATCGCCAGTATCACCCGTCGCGCGCCGGCATCCAGTGCGGCTCGGATCAATTCACCGGTGCCGTAGGTGCTGCTGGTGCAGGCATCGCGCAGGTTTGGCGGAACCAGTTGCAAACCACTGGCCTCGGCCATTTCGATGATCGCCGTGTGGCTCTGTGGCAACCAGCCCCAGGCGGCAACGACCGTGGCGCCCAGCGGCCCGCGAACATGGGTGCGGCGCAGTTCGCCGTCGCACGCGGCCAGAATCGACTCGACCGTGCCTTCTCCGCCGTCAGCCATCGGGCACTTGAGCAATTGTGCATCCGGCCAGACTTCCGCCAACCCCAGCGCAATGGCCTCGGCCACACCTTGGGCACTCAGACTGTCCTTGAACGAATCGGGGGCGATGACGATTTTCATGCGAATTCTCCAGTTCCAATGCGTCCATGCTGCCAGCCGCCATGAACAATAACGCCGGTCCGCTGCACAAGCGCCCAAGAGGATTATTGTTCATTTCCACAAAACCCGGCGGGAGCAGCGTCGTTCACAAATCTGTGCCCCACCATAAATCACTGTGGGAGCGGGCTTGCTCGCGAAAGCGGTGGGTCAGGCAACATCAATGTTTACTGTGCCGCCGTCTTCGCGAGCAAGCCCGCTCCCACAGTGATTTGTGTGATTCACGGGTTGGCGTCTGTCTGGGGGAGGAGCTGGACGCCGAGGTAGAGTGCGAGCATCCCATCCAGCTTTAGCGGATCGACGCCGCTGAGTTCGGCGATCCGCTCCATGCGATAGCGCAAACTGTTGCGATGGATACCCAAGGCATCGGCGCAGGCCTGGCTCTGGCCGTCGTGTTCGCACCAACTGCGCAAGGTCGCCAGCAGCTGGCCATTGCCATCCTTGGCGATGACTTTGCGCAGCGGCCGCAGCAGTTCATCCAGCGCATCGTCATTGCGGTGCCGCCAGAGCATCACCGGCAATCGATAACGGTTCAGCGTCAGCAAGCGCGAATTCGGCAACACATCGCGTCCATAGGCGAGCAAATCACCGACGCGTCGATAGCAGCGCCGCAACCCCGACAATCCATCAGCCTGCCCGCCCACGGCAATGCGCAAAATATTCCAGCCCAGGCCATCGAGCTTCTCCAGCAGCCGCTCGTTCTCGATTGCAGGTGTCGCCGGTCGACACCAGAGCAACGAAGACTTGGCCGAGCTCACGCACCAACTGTCCGGGTAGCGCGACATCAGCCAGGCACTGAGCGCTTCGATGGTCTGGCCCGGGCCGTGCTCCATACCCAACTCGAACAGGTACGGCACTCGCGTCAACTGCGGTTTAAGCCCCAGTTGCTGCGCTTCATCCAGCAACCGCGGCGAATCCCCCGCCTCGCTGAGCAGCAGCGCCAACAGATCATCGCAACGCTGGCGCCGCCATTGCTGCTCGGCCTGCTGATTGCGCTGACCCACCAACATCTCGGCGGTCATGCGCACCAGTTCGGCGTAGGTGCGCAATTGTTCAGGCTCGCCGGTGATGCCCAGCACCCCAATCAAACGCTGATCGAGCAACAGCGGCAGGTTGATCCCCGGTTGCACACCTTTGAGATGAATCGCGGTCTGCGCGTCGATCTCCACCACGCGCCCGTTGGCCAACACCAATTGCGCGCCTTCGTGGCGGGTGTTGATGCGCTCCGGTTCGCCGCTGCCGAGAATCAGCCCCTGACTGTCCATGACATTGACGTTGTACGGCAGGATGGCCATCGCCCGGTCGACGATGTCCTGGGCCAGGTCGTGATCGAGTTCGAACATAGCGCGATTCCTTGAAAACGTGATGGAACGGGTTGTTCACCCGCACAGGCCTTGGTCGCAAACCCTGTGCTCAGGCACAAAGACAACCACCCAAGGGGTGGCCGAGACTCACTGGGCGATCAACGTTACCCTTGCGTCGCAAAAAATCATAATAAAGAGAGAGCCCGCCATGTCACAGAGCGCCGCAGCTACCCTGGCCACCGCTGACGACAAAAACGCCGTCTACAAACGCATTACCCTGCGTTTGATCCCCTTCATCTTCATCTGCTACCTGTTCAATTACCTCGACCGGGTGAACGTCGGGTTTGCCAAACTGCAGATGCTCGACGCACTGAAATTCAGCGAAACCGTGTACGGACTCGGCGCCGGGATTTTCTTCATCGGCTACGTACTCTGCGGCGTACCGAGCAACCTGGCCCTGTCCAAATTCGGCCCGCGACGCTGGATCGCACTGATGATGATCACTTGGGGCACGCTGTCGACTTGCCTGTTGTTCGTCACCACACCGACCGAGTTCTACACCCTGCGCCTGTTTACCGGTGCGGCGGAAGCCGGGTTCTTCCCGGGCGTGGTGCTTTACCTTTCGCAATGGTTCCCGACGTTCCGTCGTGGTCGCATCATGGCGCTGTTCATGTCGGCGATCCCGGTGTCCGGCCTGCTCGGCAGTCCGTTTTCCGGCTGGATCCTCAACCACTTCGGCGCGGGCCAGGCCGGTTTGGCCGGCTGGCAGTGGATGTTCCTGCTGCAAGGTATTCCGACCGTTATCCTCGGCGCCCTCGCCTACTTCCTGCTCAGCGACAGTTACGCCAACGCCAAATGGCTGACCCCTTACGAGCGGTCGGTACTAGAGGCCGATCACGCTGAAGACCTGGCCAGCAAACCGAAAACCGCTACTGATTCACTGTTGGCGGTGTTCAAGAACCCGGCGATCTGGGCCTTCGGCCTGATTTATTTCTGCATCCAGAGCGGTGTCTACGCGATCAACTTCTGGCTGCCATCGATCATCAAGAACCTCGGTTTCAGCGATAACCTGGTGATTGGTTGGCTCAGTGCGATTCCGTACCTGCTGGCGGCGGTGTTCATGTTGATGGTCGGTCGTTCGGCGGACTTGCGCAAAGAACGCCGCTGGCACTTGGTGGTGCCGATGCTGATGGGCGCGGTGGGTCTGTTGATCGCGGTGAACTTCGCCGCCAACCCGGCCATCGCCATCCTCGGCCTGACCATCGCCACCATGGGCGCCCTCACCGGCCTGCCGATGTTCTGGCCGGTGCCGACCGCAATGCTGAGCGCGGGTGCGGCTGCCGGTGGGTTGGCGTTGATCAACTCCATGGGGCAGATGGCGGGTTTTCTTAGCCCGTACCTGGTGGGTTGGGTCAAGGACAGCACCGGGTCGACCGATGCGGCGCTGTATCTGCTGGCGAGTGTGATTGTTTGTGGGAGTTTGCTGGCGTTGCGCATGACGCGGACGTTGCGGGTTTAAGGTTCTGCGAAAACAAAAACGGCCCGAAAGGGCCGTTTCTCATTTCATGAGCGCACAGATGCTGTTGTGGCGAGGGGGCTTGCCCCCGTTCGGCTGCGAAGCAGTCGTAAAACCAGCGAATGCGGTTTATCTGATGCACCCGGGTTGAATGGTTTTGGGGTCGCTGCGCAACCCAACGGGGGCAAGCCCCCTCGCCACAGTCAAGCTCCGAACCACAGATGTGTACTAGCCCTGCGGATCGAGATTATCCAGCACTCGATTGACCGCCAGTTCACCGTTCATCACGACCTGTTGAATCCCAAGCATCGTGCTGCGATAGGGTTCGCCCACCAATGTGGCGAAATCACTGAGCATCACGCTCGCCGATTTCATGGATTCGCAGGCGTGGGCCAGCAGGCTTTCCGAATCGACATCGGGCGCAACGATGAACATCTTGCTGGGTTTTCGGGCAGGTTCTTTGGGTGGCTTGAGGTAATGATCGAGGGCCCGGTCGGCGGCTTCGTGGAGTTTTTTCGAATCGAGGGATTCGTAGGGGGATGTCGGATCTGATTCCGGCGGGTTGGGTGTTGGTTTGAACATAGAAGAAGCTCCAGGTAAGACATTAAGGAGCCATCACCCTCGCTACCAAACGAAGGGTGGCGGCCATACGCAGGTTGGTAGACCGGTTACCTGGTGCAAAAACCCGGCGCATCCGAGGACGCCCTACGCATGACCGCCATAAAACAGAAGACGAAAAAAATCTCTGCATTACGTTGCGTTATGCGACAGGTAACCGGGCTACCAAACCCGATCGCTGTAATTCAGCGACAGGGAAACGATATAGCTCCGGCTCAAGGCGCACTAGCCGGCGGATTCTGGCGTAGTCGTAGGCAACGGCGCAAGGATGTGTAGCCTCCGAGAGCATCCATCGACGCCATTTAAACATTGCTGTTTATTGCCACCGACTCAATGTGGGAGCGGGCTTGCTCGCGAAAGCGGTGTGTCAGGCAAAATCAATGTCGACTGACACGCCCTCTTCGCGAGCAAGCCCGCTCCCACAGGGGGACTGAGTCAATATTCCGATTGCTCCCAGTCAGGGTTCTGGTATTTGATTAGGGCTTTCTGACCGGTAAAAGGATTTCGTCATGAGCTATCGCACGCTGGGTCATTCGGGTTTACAGGTATCGACCCTTACATTGGGCACCATGATGTTCGGCGAACAGACCAGCACCGAAGATTCCTTGCGAATCATCGACAAGGCCTGGGACCAGGGCATCAATTTCATCGACACCGCGGACGTGTACACCAACGGCCGCTCCGAAGAGATCGTCGGCGAAGCGATTGCCGGCAACCGCCACGAATGGGTGCTCGCCACCAAAGTCGGTTACGGCCCGGTGGACGGTGTGCCGAACCGCACCGGCCTGAGCCGCAAGCATCTGTTCAACGGCATCGACGCCAGCCTGACGCGGTTGGGCACCGATTATCTGGACATCTATTACCTGCACCGCGAAGACCACGACACGCCGCTGGAAGTCACGGTGTCGGCTATTGGCGATTTGATCCGCCAGGGCAAGATCCGCTACTGGGGCCTGTCGAACTACCGTGGCTGGCGCATCGCTGAAGTGATTCGTGTGGCCGACAAACTTGGTGTCGACAGACCGGTTATCAGCCAGCCGCTGTACAACATCGTCAACCGTCAGGCGGAAACCGAGCAGATCACCGCCACGCAAAACTATGGCCTGGGTGTGGTGCCTTACAGCCCGCTGGCTCGCGGTGTGCTCAGCGGCAAGTACGCGCCCGACGTGACGCCAGACGCCAACAGCCGCGCGGGGCGTCAGGACAAACGCATCCTGGAAACCGAATGGCGGGTTGAGTCGCTGCGCATTGCCCAGCAGATCCAGGAATACACTCAGGGCCGTGGCGTGGGCATCGTCGAGTTCGCGATTGCCTGGGTGCTGAACAATGGCGCGGTGACTTCGGCCATCGTCGGGCCTCGGACTGAGGAACAGTGGGATGCGTACACCAAGGCGCAGGCGGTGAAGATCACGGCGGAAGATGAAGCGTTTATCGATTCGCTGGTGACACCGGGGCATGCATCGACGCCAGGGTTCAATGACGTGAGCCACTTTGTGTCGGGGCGTAAACCGCGCACGGCTTGAGATTAATCGCGAGCAGGCTCGCTCCCACAGGGTTCTGTGTCGACCGCAAATAATGTGTACGGCATCGATCAAAATGTGGGAGCGGGCTTGCTCGCGAAGACGGTTTCACATTCAACATTGATATTGGCTGGTAGACAGCTTTCGCGAGCAAGCCCGCTCCCACAGGGATTTTGTGTGGACCGCAAACATTGAGTACAACACCGGCCAACTGTGGGAGCGAGCCTGCTCGCGATGGCGGTTTTGCATCCACCATTTGCCTGTGCTTCTGCCACACTCGTTGGGTGTTGATCGTTCGGACAATATTCGCTTCGAAAACCACGTATCCTCTGCGCCCGCTTCACGCTCAATCAATGTCACGCGAGGGCAGTTTGTCTAAAGGTATCGCTTTATCGGTTTCGGCCTCGGTGCTGTTTGCCGTCATGTATTACTACACTTCGTTGCTCTCACCTTTGAGCGGCGTGGAGATCTTCGGTTGGCGAATGCTGCTGACCGCGCCGTGCATGACTGTGTTCATGGTGGTGTCCGGTGAATGGAAACGCGTGGTCGAGATTGTTCGGCGGCTGGCTGGCAAGCCGAAGCTGATTGTCGGCCTGATTGGATCTGCAGTGCTGCTGGGCCTGCAACTCTGGTTGTTCATGTGGGCACCGCTCAACGGTTATAGCCTCGACGTATCGCTGGGGTATTTCCTGTTGCCGCTGTCCATGGTCCTGACCGGACGAATCGCCTATGGCGAGCGTCTTTCCTATCTGCAGAAAATAGCCGTGTTCTTCGCCAGCCTCGGCGTGCTCAACGAGCTGTATCAGGTCGGCGGTTTTTCCTGGGCGACCTTGCTGGTGGTGGTCGGCTATCCGATCTATTTCATCCTGCGCAAACGCCTGGCCACGGACAACCTTGGCGGGCTCTGGCTGGACATGGCGTTGATGCTGCCGGTGGCGTTCTGGTTCGTGCAGGGTGGTGAACAAGGCTTTGGCGTCTTCGACCAGTATCCGTGGCTGTCGCTGCTGATTCCGCTGCTCGGCGTGATCAGCGCTTCGGCGCTGGTGGTCTACATCATTGCCAGTCGGCTGCTGCCGTTCAGCCTGTTCGGGTTGTTGAGTTACGTTGAGCCGGTGCTGTTGCTCGGCGTTGCCTTGCTGCTGGGGGAAAGTATCAAGGCCGGCGAATGGCTGACTTATATTCCGATCTGGTTGGCGGTGTTGGTGTTGGTGTTTGAAGGGTTCAAGCATCTGGTGCGGCAACGACGCCGGCCGATGTAATTGTCCAAAAAAAAGCCCGGCCAGCATTACTGCTGACCGGGCTTTCTTACATCTGAAACGGCTTAATCGGTGGAGAGTACACCCCGACGAACCTGATCACGCTCGATGGATTCGAACAGTGCCTTGAAGTTGCCCTCGCCGAAACCATCGTCGCCTTTACGCTGGATGAATTCGAAGAACACCGGGCCCATCAGGGTTTCCGAGAAGATCTGCAGCAGCAGGCGCTTGTCGCCCGACTCGGACGAACCGTCCAGCAAAATGCCCCGCGCTTGCAATTCGTTGACCGGCTCGCCGTGGTTCGGCAAACGGCCTTCTAGCATTTCGTAGTAGGTGTCTGGCGGCGGCGTCATGAAGCGCATGCCGATGCTTTTCAAGTGATCCCAGGTCTTGATCAGGTCATCACTGAGGAAGGCCACGTGCTGGATGCCCTCACCGTTGAACTGCATCAGGAACTCTTCGATCTGCCCGGCGCCCTTGGATGACTCTTCGTTCAGCGGGATACGGATCATGCCATCCGGGGCAGTCATGGCCTTGGAGGTCAGGCCGGTGTATTCACCTTTTATATCGAAGTAACGGATTTCACGGAAGTTGAACAGTTTCTCGTAGAAGTTGGCCCAGTAAGCCATGCGACCGCGATACACGTTGTGGGTCAGGTGATCGATGATCTTCAGGCCGGCCCCGACCGGGTTGCGGTCAACGCCTTCGATAAACACGAAGTCGATGTCGTAGATCGAACTGCCTTCGCCGAAACGGTCGATCAGGTACAGCGGCGCGCCGCCGATGCCTTTGATCGCTGGCAGATGCAGTTCCATCGGGCCGGTTTCGATGTGGATCGGTTGGGCGCCGAGTTCCAGGGCACGCTTGTAGGCCTTTTGCGAATCCTTGACGCGAAACGCCATGCCACATACCGACGGGCCATGCTCGGCCGCAAAGTACGATGCCACGCTGTTGGGTTCGTTGTTGAGGATCAGGTTGATCGCGCCCTGACGATACAGGTGCACGTCTTTGGAACGGTGGGTCGCGACCTTGCTGAAGCCCATGATCTCGAAGATCGGCTCCAGGGTGTTAGGGGTCGGCGATGCGAATTCGATGAACTCAAAGCCCATCAGGCCCATTGGGTTTTCGTATAAATCTGCCATTGTGGCGCCTCATCATTTCTTATCAATTAACGGATCGTTAGTTGCTAGCAATGCTGAGATCGGCGGGTGGCGCACAGGAGATGCCCCGCACGCTGCGGGCGAGGAAGTCACCGTAGATCAATTGAAACCCAAATATCTTCATTGTCGACCCAAGGCTATTACGGGCGAGGCTTCTGCTGCCAGAAGACGATTATTCTTATATGCGTAACCCGATTCTACACAGCGTAAATCAGTTGTCCATCCTTCTTATAAAATCCCCCTTTTCGCAGCCTGTGCAAGCGGTTTGTTGCACAGAAAAATCCCCGCCAGGATCAGCCCGCCGCCCAAGCACATCACCAAGGTCAATTGCTCGCCCAGCAACAACGCGCCAAACAGAACGGCGGTCAGCGGGTTCAAGGCGATGAACACACCTGAACGTGTCGCACCGATTTTGCGGATACCGTCGTAATAACCAATATAAGCCAATGCCGACCCCAGCACGCCCAGGTACATCAGGCTCAACCATTGTTGCGTGCCGAGTTCGGCCAGCGCCGCGATACTCAGCTCACCACGCACGGCACTGGTCACCCAGAGCATCAGCGTGCCCAGCAAAATCGAGTACGTCACCGTCTGCACCGGCCCCAGCGTCTGATTCAGGCCTTTGGAAAACAGCGAATAAATGCCCCAACCGAGCACGCAGCCGAAGATCAACAGATCGCCGATCCAGGCATCAGTACCACCGGCCAGCAATTGCGGATTGCGGCTGACAATCACCAGACTGGCGCCGGCAATGCAGATCGCGATACCCGCCACTTTCGACCCGCTCAGTCGTTCCTTGAACAGCAGCCACGACGCCAGGCCGATCACCGCCGGATTTAGGGCCACGATCAAGGACGCCCGTGACGCGTTGATGTAATGCAGTCCGTAAAAGAAACACAGGTTGTAGAAATAGATTCCGAAAAAACCCAGCAGCGTCAGTTGCATCCATTGCCGAGGGCTGGGGCGCACCAAAGGCACGCGCGCCAGCAACAGAAACAGCAGCAACGCCACGCTCGCCAGCAAGAACCGCAGGCTCGCGGCCAATAACGGACTGAGGCTGTCGGCCAGAAATCGCCCGGCGACGAACGTCCCGCCCCAGATCATGGTGACCGCTGCCAGTTTCAGATAAACCGGTACATCCGAGGAACTCGCCAGGGTCTGTTCACACGTCGTCATAAGTCTCCACCATCAGAAATCGGGCACATGGCGTATCATTCGACTAATCCCAGATCATCGTAAAATGAGTAAATACTCATGACCCTCACGCAACTCGAGATTTTCTCGTTGGTGGCCGAACTGCGCGGCTTCACGGCGGCGGCCCATCGTTTGGAGATTTCCCAATCCGCGGTGTCCCACGCGCTCAAGTCGCTGGAACAGGAATTGGGCGTTGAACTGCTGCGCCGGCATCAGTCCCAGGTCGAGCTGAGTGACATCGGCCAACAGCTATTATTGCGCGCTCGGGCGATGCTCGGCCTGGCGAACACCTTGCGCCAGGAAGCGGCGGATGCCCGCGGAATGAAACGCGGCACCCTGCGCATTGGCTCGTTCGGTCCGACTTCATCGATCAAACTGCTGCCGAGAATCCTGCAGCATTACCGCGCCGCCCACCCGGGCATCGAGGTTCACATCGACGAAGGTCCCGATCGCCAGGTGATCCAGTGGCTGGAAGAACGGCGTATTGATATCGGCTTCGTGGTGTTGCCCCTGGAGCGTTTCGACACTTTCAGGCTGGTCGAAGACCAGATGGTCGCGCTGTTACCTGCCGACCATGCGCTGGCCAGTCGCGACAGTTTGAGCTTGAGCGATTTATGCCACGACCCTTTTGTGCTGACCGAAGCCGGCTCTTCGGAGTTGGTCTCGCGCTTATTTAATGCGGCGCGGTTGACGCCGAACATTCGGTATCGCTGCTCGCAGTTGCTCAGCACGCTGGACACCGTAGGCCGTGGCGATGCCCTGACCGTTGTCGCCGAAGGCTCTTTGCCTGACGACAACGACAACCGTTACGTGAAAAAACCGCTGTCGCCGCCGGTCAGCCGCCAGGTCGGGCTGGCGGTGCTCGATCAGCGTCAGTCATCACCTGCGACACTGGCCTTCATCAAACTGGCCTCAAGCCTGAATGAACGTTGAGCGGCATAAGCGCCATCGGCCAACTATCATGGCTGAACTCTTCTGGGAGGCGTGTCGCCCTGCCAGCCTTTGAGAGCCCTCTTTTATCGCGATGGATTTGCGAATGCCACTGAACGTCATAAGCCGCCGCAAGCGTGGCACCCGGATCGTTGTGACTGTTTTGAGCGGATTGCTTCCGGTGTTGCTGGGAGTCGCCATTCTCTATCTACAGGCTGAACGTACACTCAAGCAAAGTACCGAACTGACTGGCGAAGAAGCCGTTCGCCAATTCGAGCTGATGCTCGACAACACGGCGCAAGCGGCGCAAGAGCTGTTGCCGCTGGCCGGCCAGAACTGCAACGACGTCAAACTAGCCTTGCGCGAACAAGTCACCCGCCGGCCGTTCGTGCGCTCGACCAATCTTGTATGGAACACCAACCTCTATTGCAGTTCGTTGTTCGGTGAATATCAGGAAAAGATCAATCCCGGCGATTACACCCAAGGCAAGCTATGGCTCATGAACGGCAACCCGGTCACGCCCAATACTGCGTTGTTGGTGTATCGGCTGAGCGAAGGAAACCAGGGCGCATTGACCACACTGGACGGTTATCACCTGAGTAACGTGCTGCGTCTGATCGGTCGCAAAACATTATTGTTGCTGCAAGTCGGCCCCCACTGGTTGTCGGCCGACGGCAAGGTCCACGACGATGCCCTGCCCGCCTTGCCCGTGGCGCAAAATACGCTGACGTCCTCGCGTTATGCCTTTACCGTGGCCGCCGGTTTCCCCGAAGGAGAAACCTGGCGTTACATGCGCAATGAGTACCCGCCGCTGTTCAGTCTGTTGATGTTCTTTGGTGTGGTGTCAGGCTCGATCGGGCATGTCCTGCAGAAGCGTTCGACGTCGCCTAGTCGTGAAATGCAGCGTGCGTTGGAGGCAGCAGAGTTCATCCCTTACTTTCAGCCCGTGGTGCATGGCGACAATAAGCAGTGGTCCGGCGCCGAAGTATTGATGCGTTGGCAACACCCCAAGGAAGGCCTGGTTCGCCCTGATCTGTTCATCCCGTTTGCCGAACATACCGGGTTGATCGTGCCGATGACTCGCTCCTTGATGCGACAGACCTCCGCACTGCTGGCACCCTTGTCGGCGTCGTTCGATGGCCCGTTTCACATCGGTATCAACATCACCGCCAATCACTGCCGGGATCTGGAGCTGGTCGAAGACTGCCGTGAATTCCTCAGCGCTTTCGCCCCGGGCAGCATCAACCTGGTACTGGAACTGACCGAACGCGAACTCATCGAGCCGACAGCCATCACCCTGCAATTGTTCGAACAGCTTCACGAAATGGGCGTGATGATCGCGATCGATGACTTCGGCACGGGTCACTCAAGCCTGGGTTATTTGCGTCAATTCAATGTGGATTTCCTGAAAATCGACCAGAGCTTTGTCGCCATGATCGGTGTCGACGCCCTCTCCCGGCACATTCTGGACAGCATCATTGAGCTCTCGGCCAAACTCGATCTGGGTATCGTCGCCGAAGGCGTGGAAACCCTAGAACAAAGTGACTATCTGACCGCCCACGGCGTGAACTTTCTGCAAGGTTATCTGTTTGGTCGGCCGATGCCCGGCGCAGACTTCATTAGAGCATTAAGTGATCATTAACTAACCACTTTAAGCACCGAGATCATGATGATACGCACCAAATTGAATCAAAAGACTACTCTTGTTACATGAAGAAAAAGTCAGGATTTACTCTTGGCCAATTAACTACTACAATTTTTCATACCTGTGCAGAACTGGCAGGTGAGCCATTATCACCGAGTCGCTTCAAGGCTCTTGGCTTATAGCTTTGTTTGCGGTTGGTATCAGCCAAACACACTATTGGAGTAAAGATATTGTCCAGACTCGCTGAATTCCGTGCAGCTGAAAAGGCCCTTCAAGAACAGCTCAAGCAGTTGGAATCGCTGAAAAACGATGCCGGGCTCAAGAAAGAAATCGAATTCGAAGAAAAGCTCCAGGGGCTGATGAAAACCTACGGCAAGAGCTTGCGCGACATCATCGCCATCCTCGATCCGAACCCGGCGAAATCCGGCCTGCAGCAGGCAGCAGCGCCTAAAACCCGCCGCGCTCGCGTGGTCAAGGTCTATCAGAACCCGCACACTGGTGAACTGATTGAAACCAAGGGCGGCAACCACCGCGGCCTGAAAGCCTGGAAGGAACAATACGGTGCCGCCACCGTGGATTCCTGGCTGCGTGGCTAAGCACTCGCGATCATAAAAAAGCCCTGCCAATGCAGGGCTTTTTTCTTGGGTAGCGTCTAAATGCAACGATAGTCGCCGATCAATTTGTTACATATCGTCCAACTTTATGCTTAATCCCTTTGGCTATCTAAAAAATGCCGAACACGCTGAAATCTACTGATACGCAAACCTCAAACTAAAGTTTCAAGCTGTTTCGAGCAGCCGTTATGTCGTCCTGACTTGCCTTATAAACCTCTGCCTGCCCCGCATAGGAAAGAACATAGGCCTTATCGGCATCTACCGCAGCGACCAATGTTTGAGACAGCATATGTCGACCATTCTGCGTAATCGTACAGGTAGTTTCCAGCGCCGATAGCCGGCTCAAGGTAGTCGGGTGAATTTTAGTGCAAACGCTCTGATACCCACTCTGAAAAAAGTCCTTTTGCACCGACTTGCGCATTTCCAGCAACACACCTTCCAGGTTCACCTGGTGACCACTTTCCACTTGAGTCATGGTCAGCTCCATCACCATCACCGGCGTACCCTCCTGATCGTTTTTTACTGCGCGCTGCCGGGACACCTGCGGTTTGGCCTCGTCTTGCGGAACGACTTCGACGGTCCATCCACTTGGCCAAGTCATGACCGGAGCCTCTGCATAAGCGGGGGTAATACCTGAAAGCAGACACATCAGGACCAACATCGATTGACAGAATCGGGTCATTGCAATGAATACTCACGAATTGAGCCGTAAAGTCTGAGCCTCACCTGGCTGTCAGGCAAGCCTGCGGTTTTGGTTTGGCGATGCTGGGGCCCTTGCGTATCATTGTGAGCATTAGGGGGGCGTTCTCAACGCCTCTAGCCCCACTTATTTTCCGGAGGGCCCATGAGCCTGCACGAACTCAATACATTTCCCGGTGTGACCGCCCAACCCGACACCGCTACCCAGAAGTTCGTCTTCAATCACACCATGCTGCGGGTCAAGGACATTACCCAGTCGCTGGATTTCTACACCCGCGTCCTGGGGTTCTCGCTGGTGGAAAAGCGTGATTTCCCGGAAGCCGAGTTCAGCCTGTATTTCCTGGCGCTGGTCGATAAAAACCAGATCCCGGCCGATGCCGCAGCCCGCACCGAGTGGATGAAATCGATCCCCGGCATTCTCGAGCTGACCCACAACCACGGCACCGAGAATGACGCGGATTTCGCTTATCACAACGGCAATACTGACCCACGCGGCTTCGGCCATATCTGCATTTCGGTGCCGGACATTCGCGCCGCGTGCGAACGCTTCGAAGCGCTGGGGTGCGATTTCCAGAAACGCCTGAACGACGGTCGCATGAAAAGCCTGGCCTTCATCAAGGACCCGGATGGTTACTGGGTCGAGATCATTCAGCCTGCACCGATGTAAGCCCCACCACAGATCCCCTGTGGGAGCGGGCTTGCTCGCGAAAGCGGTGTGTCATTCACCAGTGATGCTGGCTGACAGGTCGCCTTCGCGAGCAAGCCCGCTCCCACAATTGGGAATGTGCAAGACACAAAAAACCCCATGATCGCTCATGGGGTTTTGTGTTTTCAGCGTCGGCGTTTATGCAGGCGCCGAGGTGCGGATCAAGTGATCGAATGCGCTCAGGGAAGCCTTGGCGCCCTCACCCACCGCAATCACGATCTGCTTGTACGGCACGGTGGTCACGTCACCGGCCGCGAACACGCCGGGCATCGACGTTTCACCGCGGGCATCAACGATGATCTCGCCGCGTGGCGACAGCTCGATGGTGCCTTTGAGCCAATCGGTGTTAGGCAACAGACCGATCTGCACAAAGATCCCTTCCAACTCGACAGTGCGCAACTCGTCCGACTGACGATCCTTGTAGCGCAGACCGTTGACCTTTTGACCGTCGCCGGTCACTTCAGTGGTTTGCGCACTGGTGATCACGGTGACGTTCGGCAGGCTATGCAACTTGCGCTGCAACACCGCGTCGGCGCGCAGTTGTACGTCGAACTCCAGCAGGGTCACGTGGGACACGATACCGGCCAGGTCGATGGCCGCTTCGACGCCGGAGTTACCACCACCAATCACCGCCACACGCTTGCCTTTGAACAGCGGACCGTCACAGTGCGGGCAGTACGCCACGCCCTTGTTGCGGTATTGCTGCTCACCGGGAACGTTCATTTCACGCCACCGGGCGCCGGTCGCCAAAATCACGGTCTTGGCTTTCAAAGAGGCGCCGCTGGCGAAATGGATTTCGTGCAGTTCGCCATTTTTGCCCGGCACCAGCTTGTCGGCGCGTTGCAGATTCATGATGTCCACGTCGTACTGCTTGACGTGTTCTTCCAGCGCCACGGCCAGTTTCGGCCCTTCAGTTTCCTGCACCGAGATGAAGTTCTCGATGGCCATGGTGTCGAGCACTTGGCCACCAAAACGTTCAGCCGCCACACCGGTGCGAATGCCTTTACGAGCAGCGTAGATCGCCGCCGAAGCACCGGCCGGGCCACCGCCGACGACCAGTACGTCAAAGGCTTCTTTGGCGCTGATTTTCTCGGCCTGGCGCTCGATGCCACTGGTGTCGATCTTGGCGAGTATCTCTTCCAGGCCCATGCGGCCCTGGCCGAAGTTGACGCCGTTCAGGTAAATGCTTGGCACGGCCATGATCTGGCGCTCGTCGACTTCAGCCTGAAACAGCGCGCCGTCGATGGCGACGTGGCGAATGTTCGGGTTCAGTACAGCCATCAGGTTCAATGCCTGGACCACGTCCGGGCAGTTCTGGCAGGACAGCGAAAAGTAAGTCTCGAAGTTGAACTCGCCTTTGATCGAGCGGATCTGCTCGATCACCTCGATACTGGCCTTCGAAGGGTGGCCACCGACTTGCAGCAGGGCCAGCACCAGCGAAGTGAATTCGTGGCCCATCGGGATACCGGCGAAACGCAGGCTGATATCGGCCCCTGGGCGGTTGATCGAGAACGATGGTTTACGCGCATCGTTACCGTTGTCGAGCAACGTAATCTGGGTGGAAAGACTGGCAACGTCTTTGAGTAATGCGAGCATTTCCTGGGATTTCGCACCGTCGTCGAGGGAGGCAACGATCTCGATCGGCTGGGTGACCCGTTCCAGGTACGATTTCAACTGGGCTTTAAGATTGGCGTCCAACATACGGGCGATTTCCATGTATTTGATAAAAAGAAGTCAACAAAAAACGCCCGAGCGAATCTCGCCCGGGCGTTTTTTAAGGGCGGTGCAGCTTACTTAGGAGGTGCGGAGTGCCGCCCTGATGAAGCGCGTCACAGACTTAGATCTTGCCGACCAGGTCCAGGGACGGAGCCAGAGTGGCCTCGCCTTCTTTCCACTTGGCTGGGCAAACCTGGCCTGGGTGAGCAGCAACGTACTGAGCAGCCTTGATTTTGCGCAGCAGCTCGGAAGCGTCACGACCTACACCGCCGTCGTTGAGTTCAACGATTTTGACCTGGCCTTCAGGGTTGATCACGAAGGTGCCACGGTCAGCCAGACCTGCTTCTTCGATCAACACGTCGAAGTTGCGGGAGATAGCGTGAGTCGGGTCGCCGATCATGGTGTACTGGATTTTGCCGATCGCTGGCGAAGTGTTGTGCCAGGCAGCGTGGGCAAAGTGGGTATCGGTGGAAACGCTGTAGATTTCGACGCCCAGTTTCTGGAACTCGGCGTAGTTGTCAGCCAGGTCTTCCAGCTCGGTCGGGCAAACGAAGGTGAAGTCAGCTGGGTAGAAGAACACGACAGACCACTTGCCTTTCAGGTCAGCGTCCGACACTTTTACGAAGTCGCCATTTTTAAAGGCGTCAGCTTTGAACGGTTTAACTTGGCTGTTGATGATAGGCATCGATGACTCTCCGTCAGGGGTTAAGAAGTTGATGAGGTGAATCCTACCCAGTCGATCGCCGGTTGGCTCATTGGCAAACCTGATGCTGCTGATTGGTTTTCGCTATTAGCCGACAGTATTAATAGAAGAAAACGTGATCTACGGCGCCAACGGCTTTTCAGCGATACGGGTCATCCCGAGAAACGGGCTGGCTTCAACATAGCGCATGGCGGACTTCATATCCTTCCAGCCCACGTAATTCATCAACGACTTCAAATCCCAACCGCTCTGATGAGCCCAGGTGGCAAAGCCACGACGCAAGGAGTGACTGGTGTAGTGCTCGGCCGCAATACCGGCGCGCTCCAGGGCCTGACGCAATAACGGAATCACGCTATTGGCGTGCAAGCCCTCCTCGCTCAAATGGCCCCAGCGGTCGATACCCCGGAACACCGGCCCGCGGACCAATGCCGCTTCAGTGATCCATTGGATATAGGCCTGCACTGGACACAAGCGCTGCAATGCCGGCGTCTGGTAGGTCTGGCCGAGGTTCTCGCGGTCGCTCTTGCTGCGAGGCAGGTAGAGGGTGATGCCTGAGCCGGCGCTGGCCCGCACATGTTCAATCTGCACGCGGCACAACTCATCGCTACGGAAACCGCGCCAGAAGCCCAGCAGGATCAGCGCCGTGTCACGCCGGGCCCGCAGCAATCCCGGTTGATCGCCCTGTGCCTTGGCGGTTTGCGCTTCCTGCTCCAGCCAGGCCACCACTTGCTCCAGATGCTGAAGCTGCAACGGCTCGGCCTGTTTCTCCTGCGCCGGGTGCAGCGCGCGAATGCCCTTGAACACTTTGCGCACCACAGGTGCCTTGGTGGGATCGGCGAACCCCTGACTGTTGTGCCATTGCGCCAACGCCGACAAGCGCAACTTCAAGGTATTGATCGACAGCACACCTGCGTGTGCCACGAGATAGCGCGCCACGCTATCGCCGGTCGCCGGCAGGAACCCGCCCCAACTGACTTCGAAATGCTCGATGGCCGCGCGATAGCTGCGACGGGTGTTGTCGCGCGTGGCGGCTTGCAGGTAGCGATCCAGATCAGTCATGGGCTCAGTTCTCGAAAACGTACCGCTCAGGCGGGCGAAACCCGGATTACAGCGCATCACACGGGGTAATACCAGTATATCCCGCATGATGAATCACCGAATTTAAACTTTATTCATATCATGGTACATTGCTTATATTAGTGGTACGTACCACAGTATCAAATCGTAGGAGAACACATGGCACGTGGCGGCGTAAACAAGGCACTGGTGCAGGCGGCACGCTCGGCAATCCTCGCCCGGGGCGAACACCCGAGCATCGACGCGGTGCGGATCGAGATGGGCAATACCGGTTCAAAAACCACAATCCATCGCTATATGAAGGAGCTCGATGACGGCGCCGAGCCCGCGCAAGCGCCTTCCGAACCTATTGACGATGAGCTCACAAGCCTGGTGTCGCGTCTGGCGCAACGCCTGAAAGAACAGGCGCAAGAACCCATCGATCAGGCACGCGCACAGTTCGAGCAACAACGAAAAGAGCTGGAAACCCAACTGCATGAGGCCCGCGAGGCCAATACCGAATTGCACCAGCAATACGAAATTCAAAGCCTGGCGCTGACCCAGGAGTCGGCAGAACTGCAAGACACCCGCTCCACGCTGCAAAGCGAGCAAACCCGCAACGCCGGGCTGAACCAGGCGCTGGCAGATTTCGAATTACGCTTGCAGGACAAGGACGAGCAGATCCGTTCTTTGGAAGAAAAGCACCTGCACGCCCGCGAGGCACTGGAACACTACCGCAACGCCGTCAAAGACCAGCGCGAGCAGGAACAGCGCCGTCACGAAGGTCAGGTGCAGCAGATTCAGATGGAGTTGCGTCAAGCGCAGCAAAGCGCGCTGGTTCGTCAGGATGAAATCACCCAACTGCATCGCGACAACGAGCGCTTGCTGACGGAAAACCGCGGAACGCTGCGCGAGTTGAGCCTGTCGCAAGAGCAACTTAAGCACACCAATAGCCGACAGGATCAACTGCTGGAACAGGTCAACCGTATCGACAGCGAACGCACCCTCCTCCAGGAACGCTTGCGCATTGCCATGCTGGAAAGCCAGTCACTCAAGCAGAACATCGATGAACAGTCGCACATCAACAAAGCGCTGGAAGTTGAACTGATCAAGTTGCAGGCAAGCCTGGATGAAAGCGTGCGTCAGGCCGCTGTCGTTGCGACAGGGCCAGACGCATCAGCCTCGCGTAAGGACGATTAACCCGCGACCGGCGTACGCATGGTGACGAACTCTTCGGCGGCGGTCGGATGCACGCCGATGGTTTCGTCGAAATCACGCTTGGTCGCGCCCGCTTTCAGCGCAATAGCCAACCCCTGAACAATCTCGCCGGCATCCGGACCCACCATGTGGCAGCCCAAGACCTTGTCAGTCTTGGCGTCCACTACCAGCTTCATCAAAGTGCGCTCCTGGCACTCGGTCAGGGTCAGCTTCATCGGCCGGAAACGGCTTTCGAAGATCACCACATCGTGCCCGGTCTCTCGCGCCTCTTCTTCAGTCAGGCCGACAGTGCCAATGTTCGGCAAACTGAAGACGGCGGTCGGGATCATCTTGTAATCCACCGGGCGATATTGCTCGGGCTTGAACAAACGCCGCGCCACGGCCATGCCTTCGGCCAGCGCGACCGGCGTCAATTGCACTCGACCGATTACATCGCCCAGGGCCAGGATCGATGGTTCTGCGGTTTGATATTGCTCATCGACCTCGACAAAACCTTTCTTGTCGAGTTTGACGCCGGTGTTTTCCAGCCCCAGGTTATCGAGCATCGGACGCCGACCGGTGGCGTAGAACACGCAGTCTGCCTCCAGTACGCGACCATCCTTGAGTGTAGCTTTCAGGCTGCCATCGGCTTGCTTGTCGATGCGCTCGATGTCGGCATTGAATTGCAGGTCCATGCCGCGTTTGGTCAGCTCTTCCTGCAAATGCTTGCGCACCGCACCGTCGAAGCCACGCAGGAACAGGTCACCGCGATACAGCAACGTGGTCTCGGCACCCAGCCCGTGGAAAATCCCGGCAAACTCCACCGCAATGTAACCACCACCAACCACCAGAACGCGCTTTGGCAGCTCTTTAAGGAAGAACGCCTGGTTGGAACTGATCGCGTGCTCGTGCCCCGGAATCTCCGGGATCTGCGGCCAGCCACCGGTAGCAATCAGAATGTTTTTGGCGGTGTAGCGTTCGCCATCGAACTCAACGGTATGGGGATCGACGATTTTCGCGTGGCCTTCATGCAAGGTCACACCGCTGTTGACCAGCAGGTTGCGGTAGATGCCGTTCAGGCGATTGATCTCGCGATCCTTGTTGGCGATCAGCGTCGCCCAGTCGAACTTCGCCTCACCCGGGGCCCAGCCGAAGCCTTGCGACTGCTCGAAGTCTTCCGCGAAGTGCGCGCCGTAGACCAGCAATTTTTTCGGCACGCAGCCGACGTTCACACACGTACCGCCCAGGTAGCGGCTCTCGGCCACGGCGACTTTCGCACCAAAACCGGCCGCAAACCGCGCAGCCCGTACACCGCCGGAACCGGCGCCAATCACATATAAGTCAAAATCGTAGGCCATTTCTATCTCCTTGGCAGGTCACCAGCATACCTGCGGGCGGCCTTTGGGCAAGCGCTGCAAACTATTTGGGGCCGGAAAATGAAAAAGCCACCCGAAGGTGGCTTTTCAATACAAGCAGCTCAGGCGCTATCAGTAAGCCTTGCCAGTCTTGTAGAAGTTCTCGAAGCAGAAGTTGGTTGCGTCGATGTAGCCTTCGGCGCCACCACAGTCGAAACGCTTGCCTTTGAACTTGTAGGCCATGACGCAGCCGTTTTGCGCCTGCTTCATCAGGGCGTCGGTGATCTGGATTTCGCCGCCCTTGCCTGGCTCGGTTTGTTCGATCAGGTCGAAGATGTCCGGGGTCAGGATGTAACGACCGATGATCGCCAGGTTCGACGGCGCATCTTCAGGCTTTGGTTTTTCAACCATGCTGTGAACGCGGTAGATGTCGTCGCGAATCATCTCACCGGCAATCACGCCGTACTTGTGAGTTTCTTGCGGATCGACTTCCTGAATGGCCACGATCGAGCAGCGGAACTGCTTGTACAGCTTGACCATCTGGGTCAGTACGCCGTCGCCTTCCAGGTTTACGCACAAGTCATCCGCCAGTACCACGGCGAACGGTTCGTCGCCGATCAGCGGACGGCCAGTCAGAATCGCGTGGCCCAGGCCTTTCATTTCGGTCTGGCGAGTGTAGGAGAAGGAGCAGTTGTCGAGCAGCTTGCGGATACCGACCAGGTATTTCTCTTTGTCGGTGCCCTTGATCTGGTTTTCCAGCTCGTAGCTGATGTCGAAGTGGTCTTCCAGGGCGCGCTTGCCGCGACCGGTAACGATGGAGATTTCGGTCAACCCGGCGTCCAGTGCTTCTTCGACGCCGTACTGGATCAGTGGCTTGTTTACCACCGGCAGCATTTCTTTGGGCATGGCTTTAGTCGCTGGCAGGAAGCGAGTACCGTAACCGGCTGCTGGGAACAAGCATTTCTTGATCATATAAGTCCTTGAAAGGGCTGTGTGTTCGAGTTTCGGCGCAGTCTAATCAGGCGGCGAGCACCTTACAATGCCCCGCACTGGCTAACCGATGCCATCATAGAGAAATAAACCGGCGAATAGTTCAATCGCCTTCCGGTTCGACGGATCGAGCGGTCCCACTCTACGCCCATGAGCGCCGTTTGCGTGCATTTGACGTATCATGGCCGTCTTGATTCCGCCAACGAGGCAGTTATATGTCGGCAGCACAAAACGCAAACGGTTATTCGGTCAGCCAGGACGAGGACGGTCAGTGGTGGATAGTCAATTACCACGGCGAACAGGTCGCCGGCCCATTGCCCAGCAAGGCGATGGCGGTGGAAGTGGCTGCGGTGTTCCAGGACGACCGCTCTGCCCCGACCGCGCCCCGTGAAGCAGCGCCAGCCCGGAGCCCCCGCCGCAAGAAATGACCAGGACCGGCCCCGGCAAATGCCGTTCGAGCATTGAACGGGGACTCGGTGATGGGTTTGGTTTATCTGTACCGAAATGGCCATTCGCTATACCCTCGCGCCAGCCCTTCCCCTCCCGATGACTGATTTCATGAAAACGATACTGGCGCTGTTTGCAGTTCTGGCCTTGGCGGGCTGTGCCTCGGCTGAAAAAACCTACCTGGACAATGGTGAACAGGGGCTGACCATCGATTGCTCCGGCGAGGCCAATTCCTGGGCCACCTGCTACGAAAAAGCCGATGCCTCTTGCGCCGGCACCGGCTATCGGATTGTCGGTACCGACGGCACACCGTCGCCCCAGGAAAGCGACAAGACCCTGGGCGTCGACGTCGGCAACTACAAAAATCGCAGCGTGGTAGTGGTCTGCAAGTAGCTACATGTGGATTTCGGCAAATTTGATCCCGAGCCCGCGCACGGTCTCGATCAAATCGTCGAGGCGACTGAAGGACTCGACTTCATCGTTGTCATCCACCAGGAAAAAACTGCGCCCGGCGCTTTTCTTGAAAAACACGATCCACTCCCCCGGATTTGCCGGGTTCTGAATCACGTGGGTGGCAGAGATATGACCCTCTGCATGGCGCTCCCGCACCTGCTCTCGCTTCATGCTTAACTCCAGAAATGACAATGCCGTCAAAGCGCGACTTTGACGGCATCGATGCTGACTGGGGGTAGTTTATCAGCCGGATATGCACGCGGTGGCGGCATTGCGCACATCCCATGGGCGCAAAGGCACATTGGAGATGCGTTCATGCAGCTTGATGCTGCTGCCGCCGGAGCGGTCTTCAATTTCAAATACCGCCGCCGGCCCCGACGAGAACTTCTGCGGCACGATAACCCGCACGCCTTCCTTGTGCGGCTCGACTTGCAGGGCTCCACGGCTTTCGGCCAGTTTTTCGACCAGGCATTGCGCGTACTCATGGGGTTTCTTGCCTGAAATCACGCTCATAGTGGGCAGCGACTCATTGATGTCCGAGACACTCGCACATCCACCCACTGCCAATGCCAACGGCATGACCAGAACACCCCACTTCATACAAAACCTCCGATAAAGACCTTCCGACAGCTCAAACGCTGGTTTTCTCCGAGGCTCACTGCTTTTATCGCTCATAGAATTCCGTATAACTGTTTTTAATTGTCAAAGCGCACCTCGAGAGCCGGATAATAACCTGTTCGGGCTGATAAACTGCGTCAATCGCCCATGCTATCGTTTTGATTTTGTAGAAAAAGCCCTTCTGGAGGCGCCTCATGAAATTTATCCACCAGCGCGAGCACCTCAACGAAGACGACATCGTCGTCATCCAGTGCTCCCAAATGTGCAACATCCGCTTGATGAACGACGCCAACTTCCGCAGCTTCAAGAATGGCGGCCGTCATACTTACCACGGCGGCGCATTCGACACGTTCCCGGCCCGCATCACTGCGCCGAGCACCGGTTTCTGGAACATCACCATCGACATGGTCACCCGCCGTCCGATCAGCGTGACTCGCAAACCGAGTCTGACGCACTCGATCAAAATCATCCGCCGCTCCAGCTCGAAGCTGAGCTAAGCCCACACCAAAACAGGCAGGTAAATGACCGTGGCTCAGACGACCAAGTACGTCATCAAATACAAACTCAACGGCGAGCGACGCTTTGAATTCGCCCAGCTTGAAAACGGCACCGAAGAAGAAGCCAGGGCTGCACTGGACGTTATTCATGGCCAGACTGAAGATGTCATCAGCGAGATCAGCGTGAGCAAAGCGCTCTAAAGCGATCTGGAGCGACAACATGGACGTCTGCTCCCCTTTCGAATTCGACCGCAAGCGCCGGAGTGTCCACTCCCGCGACGCTCACTAAACTGGCCGCCTCGACCTTTTGGTCAAGGAGTCAGAACCCTTGTTTACCGACCCGATTCACAACGACGCCCTCGACTGGGGCGCGCTTGCGCAGCAACTCGATCAGGATGGCTGCGCAGTCATCAAGTCGTTTTTCAGCCCTGAGACCTGCGATGAAATAAGCGCCCTGTACGACCGGCCAGAACCCTTTCGCTCGAAAGTGGTGATGGCTCGCCACGGTTTTGGCCGTGGTGAATACAAATACTTCAAGTACCCGCTGCCGGATCCGGTGGCCCGGTTGCGTAGCGCGCTCTACCCTCGACTGGTTCCAATCGCCAATCGCTGGTACGAATCGATGGACCTGCCGACCCGTTTCCCCGAATCGCACGAAGCGTTTCTGCAACGCTGTCATGCCGCCGGTCAGGAACGCCCGACACCTTTGTTGCTGCAATACGGCCCGCAGGACTACAACTGTTTGCATCAGGATCTGTACGGCGAACACGTTTTCCCGCTGCAAGTGGCGATTCTTCTGTCAGAACCGGGGGAAGATTTCACCGGCGGTGAATTTGTGCTGACCGAACAACGCCCACGGATGCAGTCACGCCCGCAAGTCATCGGCCTGAAGAAAGGCGACGCGTTGATTTTTGCCGTGAATCAGCGCCCGGTAAAAGGTGTTCGCGGCTATTACCGAGTGACCATGCGTCACGGGGTGAGTCGCCTGCACAGTGGAAAACGGCATACCCTTGGAATCATCTTTCACGATGCGCTATGACCCCATGAGCCCGATCACCCTTGATTTGTTTGCCGATGCCGAACCCGAGCAACAACCCAGGCGCGAGCAAATCGGAGAACAATCCTACGTGCTTAAAGGCTTCGCCCTGCCTTGGCTCGAACGGTTGCTGCCGGCGCTGGAGGCGGTTCTGGCAGCCGCGCCCTTTCGGCAGATGGTCACGCCCGGCGGCTTTACCATGTCGGTGGCGCTGAGCAGTTGCGGCACCTGGGGCTGGACGACTGACCGCAGCGGCTACAAATACACCCGCAACGATCCGCAGACCGGCCTGCCCTGGCCCGAGATGCCCGAGGTGTTTTTCGAGCTGGCGCAAGCGGCGGCGCGAGAGGCAGGGTTTATGGATTTCTTACCGGATTCCTGCCTGATCAACCGCTATGTCCCTGGTGCCAGAATGTCGTTGCATCAGGACAAAGACGAAGATTCCTACGCGGCGCCCATTGTGTCGGTGTCCTTGGGGTTGCCAGCGACATTTCTGTTCGGTGGCTTCGAACGCAGCGCCAAAAGCCAGCGGGTGCCGCTGTTGCACGGCGATATTGTGGTCTGGGGCGGCGTGGACCGTTTGCGTTATCACGGCGTATTGCCGATCAAGGAGGGTTATCACCCTCAGTTGGGCGAACAGCGGATCAACTTCACCTTTCGTACCGCGGGATGAAACCGTTGAATTCAACCGCAAGACCCGGAGTGTGGCGTCTCTGCCGGCTGGTTAATCTGCATGAAACGGGTCAACGGACATGAAGCCATGACAACTCAATCGACAAAAATCGCTACCGAAAACGATCCTCGCTGGGCTGCCGTGGTCGCGCGCGATCCCCGCGCCGACGGGCAGTTTGTGTATGCGGTGAAAACCACCGGCATCTACTGCCGCCCCAGCAGCCTGGCGCGTTTGCCGAAGCCACAGAATGTCGAGTTCTTCGACACAGCCGAGCAGGCCCAGGCGGCGGGTTATCGTCCCAGCAAACGAGCGGCGAAAGATCAAAGCGACGTCGCCGCACAACACGCCACAACCGTAGCCGCTGCGTGCCGTCACATCGAATCCGCCGAGACCTTGCCGGCATTGAATGAACTGGCGGACGCGGCCGGCCTGAGCAGTTTCCACTTCCATCGCGTGTTCAAGGCCATCACCGGCCTGACGCCCAAGGGCTACGCCACAGCCCACCGTTCGCGCAAGGTTCGCGAACGCCTGGCGGACGGCGGCACGGTCACCGACGCGTTGTATGACGCCGGATTCAACTCCAACAGCCGCTTCTATGAGGCCGCGGATCAAGTGCTGGGCATGAAGCCCGGCGATTATCGTGCGGCGGGACAGAACAACGACATTCGTTTTGCTGTCGGCCAGTGTTCCCTCGGGGCGATTCTGGTGGCGCAAAGTGATCGCGGCGTCTGCGCGATTCTGCTGGGGGACGACCCGCATCAATTGGTCTGTGATCTGCAGGACAAGTTTCGGCGCGCCAACCTGATTGGCGCCGATCATGAGTTCGAGCAGTTGATCGCTAAAGTGGTGGGTTTTATCGAAGCACCGGCACTCGGCCTGGACTTGCCGCTGGATGTACGCGGCACGGCGTTTCAGGAGCGGGTGTGGCAAGCCCTGCGGGAGATTCCCGCCGGCAGCACTGCCAGTTATGCCGATATCGCTCAGCGCATCGGCGCACCGAAAGCCGTGCGTGCCGTGGCCCAGGCCTGTGGCGCGAACAGCCTGGCGGTGGCAATCCCTTGCCATCGCGTGGTGCGCAGCGATGGCAACCTGTCGGGCTATCGCTGGGGCGTGGAGCGCAAGCGTCAGTTGCTGGAACGCGAAAACGCAGTTGAGTCCTGAATGCCAATGTAGACCGCCACGGACTCCGGACCGGTGTAGACCTCGAAGTCCGTGGCGAACTTGCGGCGAACCTGCGGGTTATCCTCGAAGTAAGCCCAGACCAGACCCCACGTCTGAATGACGCTGTCGGGCATCGGCCCTTTGGCGCTGAACACCAGGTAATCGCCACCCTCAATTTGAATCTGCGCAAAGTCCTCGAAGGGCGCGGTGACCGCTGCGCCCGCGGTCACATCGAAGTGGCCCGAAGCGTCGGACTCGTAGTTGGAATAGACGCCGTACATAAACGAATCCGGCTGTTTGTGGGCGATCTTGTCGAAAACGTCCTCAACGAAAAATCGTTCCCACATAGGGCCGATACGCGCGGTATCTGGCTGCTGCTCTGCGACATTGAGGGTTCGCACCTGCAAACCCGAGACGCTAAAGGGCTGCACTTCACGTAGCTTTACATCCATTGTCGCTATTTCCTTGTTTCTACAGTGTGTCTGTTTGATTGGCGCCGAGACGATCAACGATTGACGTCGACCACCACCCGGCCGCGCAACTGGCCGGCGAGCAGGCGCGGCGCGGCGTCGATGGCTTCGCTCAAGCCGATTTCGTGACTGATCAGTGGCAGCAAGGCGAAGTCCAGATCCTTGGCCAGGCGATTCCAGGCCAGTATCCGCTTGGCTTTGGGCTGGGTCACGCTGTTGATGCCGGCCAGGGTCACACCGCGCAAAATGAACGGCGCGACGGAGGCCGGGAAATCCATACCTTGTGCCAGACCGCAGGCGGCGACGGTGCCGTTGGCCCGAGTGCTTGCGCAAGCGTTGGCCAGTGTGTGGCTGCCGACCGAATCGATCACCGCCGCCCAACGCTCCTTGGCCAACGGTTTGCCCGGTTCGGACAACGTAGCGCGGTCGATGATTTCGCTGGCGCCCAATTGCTTGAGATATTCGTGCTCGGAGGTACGACCGGTGGATGCCACCACGCGATAGCCGAGCTTGCTCAGCAGCGCGATGGCGAAACTGCCTACGCCACCGTTGGCGCCCGTCACCAGCACTTCGCCCTGCTCGGGGTTCACGCCGTTGTGCTCCAGCGCCAGGATGCTCAGCATCGCCGTGTAACCGGCCGTGCCGATGGCCATTGCTTGCGCAGCGGTGAATGCTTTGGGCAGCGGGATCAGCCAGTCGCCATTCAGGCGAGCTTTCTGCGCCAATCCGCCCCAATGTCCTTCACCCACACCCCAGCCATTGAGCAGGACTTGATCACCAACCTTGTAGTCCGGATGACTGCTGACTTCGACAGTGCCCGCCAGATCGATCCCCGGCACCATCGGGAATTTGCGCACCACCGGGCTACTGCCGGTGATCGCCAGGCCATCCTTGAAGTTCAACGTACTGTACGCCACACGCACCGTCACATCGCCTTCAGGCAATTTATCGTCATTGATCTCTTGCAACGTGGCCCGGTAACCGCTGTCGTCCTTGTCGATCAAAATGCCTTTGAACATCACTGCCTCCCGATGGAATCGCTCAGTTGTCGTGCTGTTGAAATAGCACATGAAAACACATCGCCGTAGCCGACTTTAAGCCAATCCTCAAACTCGACTGGCCTTGTGTCGTTCATTACTGATACAAATTCGCTTCTACCGACGTCGGAGAACACTGCACATGAGTCAATGGCCAGACACCCGCATTCTTGACCTGCTCGGGATCGAACTGCCGATCATCCAGGGCCCCTTGGCTGGCGCGACGACGTCGGCCATGGTGATTGCGGTGAGCAATGCTGGCGGCCTGGGCTCGATGCCCGCCGCGATGCTGAGCATCGAGCAATTGCGCGAGGAGCTGAAAACGATTCGCCAACACACCCAGCGCCCGTTCAACGTCAACTTCTTCTGCCATCAACCTCCACCGCCCGATGAGCAGCGCGCCCAGGACTGGAAGGACCTGCTGGAACCGTACTATCGGGAATTGGGGGTCGATTTCGACGCGCCGACGCCAGTGTCCAATCGCGCGCCGTTCGATAATGCGGCCTGCGAAGTGCTCGAAGAGTTTCGTCCTGAAGTGGTGAGTTTTCACTTCGGCCTGCCGGAAAAGTCCCTGCTGGATCGGGTAAAAGCTACGGGGGCGAAAATTCTCTCTTCGGCGACTACGGTCGAAGAAGCCGTCTGGCTGGAGCAGCATGGTTGCGACGCGATCATCGCCATGGGTTACGAAGCCGGCGGCCACCGGGGAATGTTCCTCAGTGATGACCTGAGTAGCCAAGTGGGGACCTTTGCCCTGGTGCCACAAATCGTCGATGCGGTGAAAGTGCCGGTGATTGCGGCGGGCGGGATTGGAGATGCGCGGGGCGTCGCGGCAGCTTTTCTGCTGGGCGCGTCGGCGGTCCAGGTGGGTACGGCTTATTTGTTCACGCCGGAGGCCAAGGTCAGTGCTTCTCACCAGAAGGCGTTGCGCACGGCCAAGGAAAGCGAAACGGCGGTCACCAACATTTTCACCGGCCGCCCGGCACGCGGGATTCTCAATCGGGTGATGCGTGAACTGGGACCGATGAGCGCCAAAGCGCCGGCCTTCCCGTTGGCGGGCGGTGCGTTGATGCCGTTGCGGCCTAAAGGGGAAGCGGATTTCAGCAACCTTTGGGCGGGTCAGGCGTTCACGCTGGGCGTTGAATTGACTTCGGCAGAGCTGACTCGGCGTTTGGCGGATGAGGCGTTGGCCAAATTGACTCACTAGACACAAAACCTGTGGGAGCGGGCTTGCTCGCGAAGACGACGGTACAGTCAACATTGATGTCGCCTGACACACCGCCTTCGCGAGCAAGCCCGCTCCCACAGTTTCCGCACTTAGCAGCATTCAGTGCCAACCCGCTCTCTGCACCCGACAAGTTCCGTTTACAGGCAATTCGCTATATATTCCGCTATATAGCGTTTCATCTCGCCTGCCACGGAGCCGTTTCATGATCATTCGTGCCTCACGTTTTGCCCCCGCGTGCCTGTTCACTGTGTTCGCTTTCGGCTCCGCACAGGCGGACGAAGTCCAGGTCGCGGTTGCTGCCAACTTCACCGCGCCGATCCAGGCCATCGCGGCCGATTTCGAGAAAGACACCGGGCACAAACTGGTCACCTCCTTTGGCGCAACCGGCCAGTTCTATACCCAGATCAAGAACGGCGCGCCGTTCGAAGTGTTCCTCTCGGCAGACGACACCACCCCGCAGAAACTCGAGGCCGAAGGTGATACGGTCAAAGGCTCGCGCTTCACCTACGCCATCGGCACCCTGGCACTGTGGTCGGCCAAGGACGGTTACGTCGATGCCAAGGGCAAGGTACTGAGCGACAATCAGTATCAACATTTGTCCATCGCCAACCCGAAAGCCGCCCCGTATGGCCTGGCCGCCACCCAAGTGCTGGCCAAGCAGGGCCTGACCGACAAGGTCAAAGACAAGCTCGTTGAAGGTCAGAACATTACCCAGGCCTACCAGTTCGTCTCCACTGGTAATGCCGAACTCGGTTTTGTGGCCTTGTCGCAGATCTACAAAGACGGCAAAGTCACCAGCGGTTCGGCCTGGATCGTTCCGGCCGATCTGCATGACCCGATCAAACAAGACGCGGTGATCCTCAATAAGGGCAAGGACAACCCGGCCGCCAAGGCACTGGTTGACTACCTCAAAGGTCCGAAAGCCGCCGCGCTTATCAAATCCTACGGTTACCAACTCTAAATGACGCTATCGAGTGCCGATTATTCCGCCATCTGGCTGACCCTGAAACTGGCGTCCCTGACAACTGTGATCCTGTTGGTCATCGGCACTCCGATTGCGTTATGGCTGTCGCGCACCCGTTCCTGGCTGCGCAGCCCGGTCGGGGCGATCGTCGCCCTGCCTCTGGTGCTGCCGCCCACGGTGATCGGTTTTTATTTGTTGCTGGCACTCGGCCCTAACGGCTGGATCGGTCAGCTCACCCAATCGCTGGGCCTTGGCACCCTGACCTTCAGTTTTGCGGGGTTGGTGATCGGCTCGGTGCTGTACTCGATGCCGTTCGTGATCCAACCACTGCAAAATGCTTTTTCCGCCATCGGCACTCGCCCATTGGAAGTGGCTGCCACCTTGCGCGCCAATCCTTGGGACACGTTCTTCAGCGTGATTGTGCCGCTGGCCCGTCCCGGCTTTATCACTGCGGCCATTCTCGGTTTCGCCCATACCGTCGGCGAGTTCGGCGTGGTGCTGATGATTGGTGGCAACATTCCAGACAAGACCCGCGTAGTCTCGGTGCAGATCTACAATCACGTCGAAGCCATGGAATACGCCCAGGCTCATTGGCTGGCCGGGGCGATGCTGGTGTTTTCCTTTGTGGTATTGCTGGCGCTCTACTCCAGCCGTAAAACCAAAGCGGTCTGGAGCTGATCGATGATTCATACGCGCTTGAAACTGAATTATTCGGGATTCTCGCTGGATGTGGACCTGCAACTGCCTGGCCGCGGAGTGACGGCGCTTTACGGCCATTCCGGCTCGGGCAAGACCACCTGTCTGCGTTGCATTGCCGGCCTGGAGCAGGCCGAGCAGGGCTTTATTCAAATCAACGATGAAGTCTGGCAAGACAGCGACAAGGGGATTTTCATCCCGCCGCATAAACGCGCTTTGGGTTACGTCTTCCAGGAAGCCAGCCTGTTCCCGCATTTGTCGGTGCAGGCCAATCTGGAGTTCGGCCTCAGACGTATCCCTCGTCAACAGCGCCGGGTCGACATGGCACATGCCACTGAGTTGCTGGGGATCGGCCATTTGCTGGACCGCGATCCGCAGAACCTTTCTGGCGGCGAGCGCCAGCGAATCGGCATCGCTCGCGCCCTGCTCACCAGCCCAAAACTATTGCTGATGGATGAACCGCTGGCGGCGCTCGATACCCAGCGTAAAAACGAAATCCTGCCGTATCTGCAACGGCTGCACGATGAGCTGGACATCCCCGTGCTGTACGTCAGCCATTCCCAGGATGAAGTCGCACGACTCGCCGACCATCTCGTCCTGCTCAGCGATGGCAAGGCGTTGGCCAGCGGCCCCATCGGCGAAACCCTGGCCCGGCTCGATCTGCCGCTGGCGCTGGGCGACGACGCCGGTGTGGTGATCGAAGGACACGTTAGCGCCTATGACGCTGACTATCAGTTGTTAACCTTGCAACTGCCCAACACGGAGCTGAGCATTCGGGTCGCCCATTCGCCGATGGCTGAAGGCCAGGCGCTGCGCTGCAAGGTACAGGCGCGGGACGTCAGCCTGAGCCTGCAAGGCGTCGAGCAAAGCAGCATCCTCAATCGCCTGCCGGTCACGGTGATCAGTGAAATCGGTGCCGATAACGCCGCGCATGTACTGATCCGCCTGAACGCGGCCGGCACACCGCTGCTGGCGCGAATCACCCGCTATTCCCGGGATCAATTGGGCGTGCACCCCGGACAGCAACTCTGGGCGCAAATCAAAGCGGTGGCGGTGCTGGCATAAAATCTGTCGGCACCCCGGCAACGGTACGCGGTCAATGGCTTAACGCCCCATGATTCGTCGCCCAGGATTGCCCGCCATGCCAGATACCGCGTTGCCCGATGTTCTGCCGCCCGACCTGCATTACGTCGATGACAGCCAGCCCGGCATCACCCGCAAGCTCCTGCGCGGCAAATTTTGCTACTTCGACCCGGCGGGGCAACGCATTACCGATCCGGATGAAATCAAACACCTCAATGCACTTGCGGTGCCGCCCGCCTACACCGATGTATGGATTTGCCCCGACCCGTGCGGCCATCTGCAAGCAACCGGCCGCGACGCTCGCGGCCGCAAGCAATACCGTTATCACCCGCGCTGGCGGGAAGTACGCGATGCCGACAAATATTCGCGCTTGCGGGACTTCGGCCAGGCCCTGCCGAAACTGCGCAAACAGCTTGAAACTCTGTTGGCCGCGCCCGGCTTCAGCCGCGACAAGGTCATGGCCACGGTGATTACCTTGCTCGATGCGACGCTGATCCGGATCGGCAACACGCAATACGCCCGGGACAATCGTTCCTATGGCCTGACGACCCTGCGCAGCCGTCACGTCGAGGTCAACGGCAGCGCGATCCTGTTCCAGTTTCGCGGCAAGAGCGGCATCGAGCACCAGATCACCGTAAAAGACCGGCGCCTGGCACGGATTATCAAACGTTGCCTGGAAATCCCCGGGCAAAACCTCTTTCAGTATCTGGACGAAAACGGTGAGCGGCACACCATCAGCTCCTCCGACGTCAACGCCTACTTGCAGACGCTGACCGGCGCCGATTTCACCGCCAAGGACTACCGCACCTGGGCCGGCAGTGCGTTGGCGTTGGCGGTGTTGCGCGAGCTGCAATGGGAGTCGGAAGCCGACGCGAAGCGGCATGTGGTGGAAATGGTCAAAAACGTCGCCCGGCAGTTGGGCAACACTCCGGCGGTTTGCCGCAAGTGCTACATCCACCCCGCAGTCGTCGATGGTTTCATGCGGGGCGCATTGTCCGAGTTGCCGCGATCGAGGGGACGTAAAAGGCTCAGGGCCGAAGAAGTCGCGCTGGCGGTGCTTCTGGACAAACTGATCGAGACGGCCGAAACATCGTGAGGCGAACTAACCGACGAGCTGACCTGCCCATTTTTTTGCATGATTGCAAAGGGCTTCTATGCTTGACCTGAATACGAATAGCTTGGGTGACGCCATGGAAGACATTTTCGTTGTGAAACGCTGCAACAAGATCATCATTCATGGTCGCCGGGCCGGAGAACCCGATCACCCGCCACCCGACGCTGCCGTCTGGTATCGCATCGCCGATACCCGCACTCGCGGCTTCATCGGTGACGGCTTCGATCTTGAAGAGGACGCCGCACGCGAATGTCGACGGCTTAACGCGGTCAGCTCGCCGAAGTCCCGGCAAGCCTGAAGCTGACCGGTTTTATTTCCGGGTCTATACTCAAAGGAGCTGAAGGATCAGCACCCCACCGGCAGAAAGCTCGCTCCTCGCGGGCTTTTTGTTGCCCTTTGCCCGATTTCTTTGAACGGAGGTGTATGTCATGTCCGAGAAAGAGTCCATCACCACCCTGCTTACCCTGCTTGACTCCCGTCAGGCGCGCCTTGCCGCTGCATGCAAGGAAATCGCCGATTGGGTTGATAATCAAGGGGGGCATCCGACAGCCCTCAGGATTCGCGATCGTCTGAATGACATCGAGAAAGACACGCCGCAGATTCGCAGCGCGCTGTCTTCACTCAAACCTGTCGAGCCGCCGCTGCCTCGTTTCAGATGAGTCGACCCAAGTACTTGAGCCAGGCAAAAAGCCCCATTCAGGGCACCTGAACGGTGACAATCGTCACCAGGCTTATACCTGCCTGCCTGTCATGCACTACACACCCACCCGGCCACATTTGCCGGGATTTTTTTGTTTGTGTCTTTTCCCATTTCACACGGCCTTCACAATTCATCCCCTACAGTGCATCCACTCCTTTCAAGAAATCCCCTGGCCCGCCCGCATGCGGGCCTTTTTTTTGCCTGCTTTATAGCGAACGAACGCCCTCGCCCGTCTGTCGAACGATTACACATCACGAAGGAGATGTCCCATGGTCACTCACTTCAAAGTCGGCGGGCATCTTGCCTGCGGACACAAAGGCAGCAAGCTGACTTCAAGCACCATACTGACTCGCGTGAAATGCAGAAGCTGCCGAAACACCGATGCGTTCAAAGAAGCACGCAAAGCCGAACGCAACGCTGCCCGTCGCGCCGCACGTAAGGCCAAAGTCGCCCACACTGCCACTGACTGGCGCGCAGCCTGGACCCAGCGACTGATCGAAATGCCCGGTTTGCAAAGACTGCCGCGCGGTTTCACCGGCCAGCCATTCGTGTAGCTGACTCCCGAACCCCAAAACGGGGCGCTATAGGAGAGGAAATACCGATGAACAGACTTTTTCTGCTTCTGATCGTCTGCCTGTGCCCCACGTGGGTGATGGCGCAAGGGTGCGACGTCAAAACCCGATCCCAAAGCCCTTCAGTTCCCGTGATCGAAACACACTCCTGCTATGAATACGAAGGCATGCCCGTGGACTCTATAGATTGGTCCTGCAGCAACGAGAGCAAGGAAATGCTGACCAGCACCAAGAAAAAAGTCGCACAGTGCGGCGATCGCTATCGGGCCACCTGCCTGGGCACATTGACTGCAGAGGCGCTGGCCAACCCTCAGTCCATCAGCAAGGACAAGAACAGCAAACCGCTGAACATCCCCGACAATGCCCAGGTCATCACGTATTACTACAGCATCGAGAACCTGCCGCAGGCCAAGATCGATTGCGAAACCGGTGGTGGGAAATGGACGGAGAAGTAGGTGTTTGATGTAGATCTGTAGCAGCTGCAACGCGTGCGTCGGGGCTGAAATGCTTAACCGACTGGCATCGAGGAGGCAGAAACGACAAAGGCCTGCATGAGAAACCTCATGCAGACCTTTGATAAATATGGTGCGAAGCCGGAATCGAACCTTCCTCGTTGTCGCTGAAAATAAAGGAAATTTTTAAGTTCGAAAATTCCTGTACCTCTATGTGTACCCTCATTGGGGTTCCAATGATACGACTGGAACGCAGTGGGGCGCCGCGTATGGATTCTGTTGCCGCTGATGCGATTTTAACCCAGGCTGCCGGAATTCATTGACCTACCCAAACACTCAGCGAACGAAGTCTTTGCGCAGAATTTCAGATACCGCATATAGGTCAGTCAAAATCAGCAGCCTGGGTTAAAATCGCGTCAGCGCCAACACGTCGACCTCATCCGGCGAGGTTTTGAAACGTTCAGACTCCAGGCGCTTGAGCCAGAGACAGAAGCCGTTGCGCTCCCGGTACAACACTTTGACGCGGTTGCGATGGCGATTGAGAAAGACGAAAAGTACGGGGTCGAACACGGCAACTTTGATATCCAACTCGACCAGCGCAGCCAGGCCATCGATAGACTTCCGAAAGTCGACTGGTTTCGGGTAGAGGTACACTTTTTCAACGCTGGCGTTGGGACGCATCATGGTGCTGGCTCCTGAAAGAAATCGGGAGCGCAGCATCAGGCGTCAGCTATCGGCTTGGAATGTGGGGTTCGTGGATCGGATACTGAGCATCGGCACGGCAGTCGCGTTCCTTCAGGAACAGAGCGCGGCGCTGCGAACCGGATTCACCCACGACTGGCAAGCCGAAGCCCGACAGTTCATTCACGAAGGCAACGCTCTGCTCTATGCGTTTCTCTTCGCTCTGATCGTGATCTACATGGTGCTGGCGGCCCAGTACGAAAGCCTGATCGACCCGCTGATCATCCTGATCACCGTACCGCTCTCAACCTGCGGCGCATTGATCCCTCTGGCGATGGGGCTCGCCAGCCTGAACATCTACACGCAGATCGGACTAGTGACACTGATCGGACTGATCAGCAAACACGGCATCCTCATGGTGGAATTCGCCAACGAACTGCGCACCCTCAGCGGCGGCACCTCTGCCCAGGCCATCGTGCGGGCATCGCGCATCCGGCTGCGCCCCATTCTGATGACCGTCGCCGCGATGGTTGTGGGCTTGATCCCGCTGCTATTTGCTTCGGGCGCTGGCGCCAACAGACGCTTCGGCCTGGGCCTCGTGATCGGCATCGGCATCGGCATCGGCATGATGACAGGCACCCTGTTCACGCTGTTCGTTCTGCCTGCGATTTATACCGTGCTGTCCCGGGAGGCCAGGCCGGTGGCAAGTCACACGTTGCAGCTTATGGAACAGTGAATGATAAGAGACTGGTTCAGCATCGCGGGAGTGAGCCCTCCAGTTCAACCTCTACCACTGCACTCACCAGACATTCGCCGTCCCAACGGTGCAGCATGAAGCCCGGTGCGCCATTGGCGTAGCAAATATCACCAGAGACCAGATTCAAAGCCAGTGGGCGAGCAACCGACGGGCACACAGCAACTGCTGTGGTATTCCACTTGGCAAAGATCGCCCTGTGGTAGTGCCCCGTCATGATGCCGACGACCTGATCGTGCGGTGCTATGACATTTGCCAACTCAACAGCATTTGTCAGATTGATCCTGTCCAGTCTGTCGACACCGCAATTGATCGGCGGGTGATGCAGAGCAAGAAGCGTAGGCGTAGACGAGTGTTCACGGAGAGTCGATGCAAGCCGGGAAAGCTCATCCCCGGACAAAAAGCCGTGTGACTCGCCCTGTACCGATGAGTCCAGACCGACGACCAAAAGCGAAGTATCACCCCGGCTTAGAAAATGGGTATTGCTCACGATCCCGCGCGGTTCAAGTACAACGCGCATATTTTCAATCAGGTCATGATTACCAGGCAAAACGATACATGGAATATCCGCCGACAGGTTTTCAGCGAAGGCCCGATACTCCGCGATCGATCCGCTCTCCGTAATGTCGCCTGTGAAGACGATAAGATCCGGTTGCTGTTGGAGCTTCGAAATCTGGCGAAATGTATTAGCCAGGCGTTCGATATTGGCAATCTTGGCTGTTGCGCAGTCGCTGCGCACGCCAATATGAATGTCCGTCACTTGGGCGATCAGCATCCGACACGACCCTCTGGAAAACGAAAGGTAAGGACAAGAAGCGCCATCATGAAGAGTGACCTCCCCAGTCAGCCATGGTCCCGGGACTTAAAACGCCGTCTTTGTAAGGCAGCGCCGGCTCACGATCATTCAGGTGCCATAACTGACTGTCCAGGTCGACGAAATCGGCATACGCCGCAATCAACATCCCAGGCGCCGCCGAGAGTGAAGTGCCACCCAGGCAGCCCACCATGACTTTGAGACCTTCTTGTCTGGCTTTATCGACCAGGTCGTAGCCCGCGGTGAGTCCACCACACTTGTCCAGCTTGATGTTAATACCGTCGTAATGGGCCGCAGCAATGCCGAAGTCATTGTCATCGGAAAAAGATTCATCGGCAAAAATGGGAATCGACGTCGAAATTTCAGCAAGGTGGTGATCATCACCGCGCTGTAACGGCTGCTCAAGCATTTCGATATTGCATGCTTCCAAGACCGGAATGATGCGTTTTAAAAAACCGACACTCCACCCTCCATTCGGGTCAATGGTAAGACGTGCAAGAGGGGCAGCCTGTCGCACGATTTGTACGCGCTCAGCATCGTTTTCAAGACCACCTTTAATTTTCAAAATGGGCAGGTGAGCGGCAAGCTCTGCAGTCTTTTGCACCACATCTAAACTATCCAGGCCTATGGTATAGGCAATTGATACAGCAAGAGGCCGGGCGCGCGCCGCAAGTTCGTAAACAGGACGTCCTGCCACCTTGGCCTCAAGGTCCCAGAGTGCACAATCGATCGCACAGCGTGCAGGACCGGCGGGAAGAAGTTTCATCAACTCGACCCGATCAAACGAATCGCTGATATGCGCCTGGACTCGCCTGATCTGATCGATGACTTCTTGAGTGGGTCGCTCAAAGAATGAACTGTAAGGTGAGCACTCGCCGCGCCCGACGTGTCCGTGGCGAAAAACTTCAACAACAATGACTTCTTGGACCGCAATCGTCGAGCGTGCATAGCTGTAAGGATTTCTAAGCGCTCGTTCTTCGACAGTAAAGTTCAGGGTGGTCATCAACGAGAGCTCTCCATTGGATTTTTGACGATTTCAGGTGCCCGGCGAACATGATTGTAAGTGTTCAATAAGACCAGGATGGTGATCGCACTGACTGCAATGCTTGCGGCCGTGGTCATGGGGCTACGGCCATCGACCACCTGCGCTATATAAGTGAGCACCGGCCCCATTGCCAATACCGTGCTGACCGTAACAGGTACACATTTTTTGATGCCAAATTGAATCAACAGAGTTGGAACGATTATACCAACGACCGCAATGGTCATAATCGCAGGGATGCTTGACCGCCAAGCAGTTATCTCTGCCGATGACAGGAATACAACGGCGTAGACAAAGCAGAGGACAATCAACAAATAAAACCTGTGGGCGGCAACTTGCACGGAACTCCAATTGTTACTATAGAGTTTCTTGCTGTATATCGTAACGCCCGTCAGACCTATGCCCGAGGCAATGCTCAGCGCAAGACCGGTCCATATGCCGGCAACGGATTCATTCGACGTTCCCGAAACGCTTGAAAGGCTGAGCAGCACGGTCACGGCCAAAATGCCTGAACCTACAATAATGTCAATCAGTGACCATTGACGATTATTTCTGATGAAGCGGTCCATGATCAATGCCGTCAGAGGACCTATTCCGGTAATAAGGCAACTGACAATCGTCGGCGCAATAAACTTCAACGCGAAATAAAAAGCAATCCACGCCACTGCACTGCACACATTCAGCAGAAGCAAATCTCGCCAGGACGAAATAAAGTCCGGCAGCGACCTGGACGTAATCGCGGCCTGTATATTGAAGTAGCCTGCAGCAATGATGAATGTGCAGACAATCAACACTGCCGGGTTCAAGTGACTGACCAATGAAGAGACATATACGGTTTTTGCCGCACTCATCAACACGGCAAGAAACACAGCAATAGCACCTATCACGTAAAGACTTCGCGTCGATGTGGAGGTTGAGCCTAATGACATGACAGGTACCTCAAGGGTAGCGAATTAAAAGGTTATCGAGCAGGTGCGGCAAATCAGCGATAGAGGACAGGCAATGGGTACCATGATGCTCGACAGACATTGATCCATTCGCAGACTTTCCGGTAAGAACCTGCACTGATCTGGCGCCGATGGCGTTCGCCCCTGCGAGGTCAGTGCTCGGGTCGTCACCGATGACCCATACCTCTTCAGCGCTGCACGCGATAGCCTTGAGGGCCATTTCAAAAAACAGCCGTGAAGGCTTTCCGGTCACTTCGGCAGTCTGTTGAGTGGCCAGTTCAAGGCCGGCAATGAATGCACCGCAATCCAGCTTCGGTCCGTCGACGTCATACCAGAACAGATTCTTCTGCAACGCAATAAGTCTGGCGCCGTTTCGAAGCATCAAAAACACTTCATTCAGATTGTCAAAACAAAACGCTCGGCCGATATCACTGATAACAACGTTATCAGGTCGCTCGTTATCAATGGCGATGCCATCGAAAAGTGGACGCACTGTTTCAGGCACCAGCAGATGGCTTGTCTGCCCCGGCATTTCTTTCAGAAAATCAACGCATGCCGTGGTGGCCGTCTGAATCTGTTGCGCGACAACAGGAAAGCCCAACGTTTGTAAATCAGTCGCAATCGCCTCAGGGGTCCGACCGGTTATATTGGTCAGAAAACGGCACTTTAGCCCGCTGTCCTGGGCGTATTCAATCGCTTTTACGGCGCCAGGAATAGCGATCCCCTGGTGTACTAATGTCCCGTCGATATCGATCAAAAGACCTTTGGGTTTCATGGTTTAGCCTCTTAAAATAAATATTTTTTTGACAGCATCAAGCCAGCGCAAGCGACCATGAAGCCACTGAATAGAAAGTTATAGCCTGACGCATTAACCCTGCGGAACAGCATCTGCCCGATAAACAAATACACCAATGCTGCGATAGCGGCGGAATACAGCGGCGTCAGGCTTGGCTCAAAAGTACCTGTTGCGACCAGAATCAACAATTGGGTCGCTGCAAAACAGGCGTACCCCAAAGCAATATTTTGCCGCACGAGTTTTTTTTCTTCAAATGCTGATGAGCAATAGATCGACAGCAGACTCCCCCCCATGTTTGTCAACCCGTGCAATAACCCGGTAGTTGCCAGAGCCACATGGGCATGTTTTGAAAACACGGCGGACAGCCACCGTTTAGGGCCGCTGAATAATCTGAGCGCGCTACTCAAAATCAATAGCAAGGCCACCATCACCTCAATGTTCAACTTCAACAGTCCGCTCAGGTTGGCAATAAGCCCGAGCGCGAGGAACGGCAGACCGAAGAATACAAAAGATCGAAGGTTTGCGCGACCTACCGATTTGTCTATCAACAGTTGCAGAACACTGATGGTCAATGACGCGGGCAATAGTATGCTCAGCGCGACGGGGAACGTGTAACCCATGAAAAGCATTATCGGTGTACCGAATAACAACAAACCTACGCCAAATAATGACTGCACAACTGAAATAATTGCAATGATAATCAGGATCATTCTTCCAGTCCCTCGGATTTTAGTACGGTTTCGATAATTGAAGGCAGGGTCAATTCGCCCACCGATGAACATATAAATGCCGTCTGGCTTGCGTCTACCAATACTCCCCTGAGCCAGGGTGCAGGGTGGTAAACAGTGTGATCGCCGCCCTTGCAACTTCGGCAGACCAGTGTTTCTGAATGGCCGAATCGCAACCGTCCTTCGTCAGGTGGTTGGAGGTAGTAACTTGCTTTCCACGGATCGGAAATCTCAGCGGAAATCGCCTGAAGCAATGAGATCTTCGACAGACCAGACTGAGCCAATTGTTTGTTCAGCACCGCAATCTCGACATCAACGTCAAAACCGCGTGCATGCGCACGCTCTGAGTGAACGACCAAAAGACCATTTTCGGCAGGATGGAAAAAGGCGACGCTACGATCAGCGTCAAGGCTGCCATCCTGCTTCAACGCCATCCAGCCCGCATCGAGTAAATGACGGTTGGGATAGACATCCCATTTCAGCGGTGTCATTCCATGATCAGAATGAATAACGATTCGTGTATTGGTATTGACCAAAGGAAGCAGGTCGGTTAGCCACCGGTCGAACTCAAGCAATACATTGAACAGATGCTGAGATCCTGGACGGTCTTCAGGAGCTGTGGGGAATTCGTTTGCCAGTATCTGATGCGACAGCAGATCGATAACCGGGTAATAGCCGATGATCAGCTGTGCATCGTTGGCCTTCACCGCCCTTGTAATCTCGTCAGTGAAACTCGCATGCAATGGTTCCATGAGGTTGGCAAGGATCGACTCGGCGCTTCCCCCTCCGCCGTCCCTCAAGCGCCGTCCCAACAAGCCGACTTGATACAGTTTTGCCGGGTTCATCGAAACAAAAGCGGAATCCTTTTGCTCCTCATACATTGCGCTGACGGCTGAACCCGAAATCTCGACCTGCGAATAGCCATGCAGCAAAAGTTTTATCTGACCGTCAAGGGTCATCGCCGTGACCTTCATTGCTCGGTAGTAGTGGTGCGGGTCGATAGCGCTGGTTTCAGTCAACGATAAGTCGACGGAAGTGCCTAATGGCACCGTTGTGGTGCGTCCTGATCGATGCTCAAGGAGCAAGGTGTTATTTACTTCGGTAAGGGTAAACTCCAAATTGAGTGCAACAGAAATGAATGTGTCCCCCAGCGAAACCAATGTGGGTTGTAACAGTGGCGTCCCATAGGTCGCTGAAGATGAAAGCAGATACTGACCTAACCGCTCTGGCTGAACGAAGGGTATGGAACACAACCTTAAAGCGTGCCCTGCCTGAGCATAACGGTCCCAAATCATCGGGATGTGTCTTGGCCAGGAATGGAACGCGTTAGCGTAGGCGGTTGGATCACTCCCGACCTCAACAGGAACGTCGTACCCCGTTAGTTTGTGCTCATCAACGTCCTTACCACTCCAAATGGAAAAAAGTGACGGCGGAGTCTGACAATTCGGACTTAACGGTGCCAAGGGCCTTGCTCGTCCCATCGATACTAACGATCCCAGTGCGCTCTCGGGATAAGTATCAGTAAATCGAGCCAGAAGATTGCACGAAAGACCATCTACCAGAATCCACAACACAGGTGGCAAAGAGTCAGACATTTACGCTTGCATCCTGGGCTTTGAGCAAAAAAGGCATAACGCCATTTACCTGAACGTCGAGATGCTCAAGATTTCCGTTATTCACCAGCACAAACGTGCTGTTTATCAACGCAATTTGCTGGTTGAGCTGGCTTTTCTCAACCAGAGTGATGTCATCTCTGCTCTTGAGCCTTGAATGCCTAATCGAAGGGTCGGTGACCACGCGAATAACAATAAACCCCGCAGCGGCCATCCGAGGCCAGTCCACCAGATGGTCTCGCAAATCGTCATTGATCAAAAGATCATGGGAAGTAACGGCCAGCCGGCCCAAAAAGTTGTCAATTAACGATACGGATGAAATCTTCCGCATTTCTGTAGCGATTTTTTCGAGCAGTTGCTGGTCTTGTTGATAGGCGGAAATCTGCAATCCACTCTCTTGATAGAATAACTCCTGTATTTTGTAGAGCGGTTCGGCCAACTTTAGTACACCCACCGTTTTTTTCTGTTTCTCAGCCTTCTTTTTTATCAGTGAGGCAACTGTTGACTTTCCAGAGCCACTAGGCCCCACCAGGCAAATTCTTGTTTGCTCGCTCATTATTCAACGTCCATTGAAACCATTAAACTCCCATCTAGCGCTAAAGGATCGCGCCACCAGAATGTTGCTCCCAAGGCAATGCGTAGAGCAAAAAAGCAAGAGCGTCAGGAACATCCTTATCGGACGTTATTCCCGTGGGGCGAAGCGCATGCCACGTCGCCGTTACAAATTCATGGGGCCATTCAAAAAGATTTTGATGCGAGATCGACTTCTTGTCGTTATCTTCAAGCTTACGAATGCCGGGGGCACTTAAAACATCGGGCAAAATTATTTTGCTCAAGCGACCCACACCGGCGTTCGCAATTTTTACGTGTTGACGGAACAGCATAGGATCGATGAGGACTTTGTGTGAGTCTGGTTTTTTCGATCCGTCAGCCTCATGAAGATCAACGTTCAGAGATCTGGCTAACGAGGGGTGCTGTGTGAGCGTTCCAATCCCGACGTGTGGATAATCCGGCCAGCCACGGGCCCGAATTTGACCGTCGACAATATCGAGCAACAATTTATCGCCGGTAAAATATTCGTACTGTCCGGATTCCGTTAACGCCAGCAGTGTTGTGGTTTTACCACTGCCTTTGCGCCCGACCAATGCGATGACGTTTCGATGCGCGGAGTCGATGACTGCCGAACTGTGAAGGACGACGCTACCTTTTGATTGCTCAATGAGCAAACCGTAATATCTGAAGAACTCGATAAGGTGTATGAACGAAGAGGCGCCACCAAAAAATCGAACATAATTTTTTTGTGCGTTCATTACATAACCCACTTCACGCTTATCGTCCCAGGCGAGCAGTACCCCGTCACGGCCTCCTACCCGAACGCCGAGATTGAATTGCTCGGCAGTACTGACACGGATTTGAACGGGTTCCTCGCATTGAGCGCGCATAGCAGCAGTAAAATCCGAGGAAGGCTGGAGACACAGCTCATAGTCTGCATGACCTGCCGCTGCCTGGGTGCTGAAATAAGGAGCGATGAACGCCATCAACTGTTCTGCCAGTTCCGCAGTCTCTGAAACATAGCGCAACAAGACGTTAACTTTTCCGTTACTGATCTGTTGTGAATTCATGAACTCACTTCCGACAAATCAGGATTGGAGAGGCCCTTGACAGCCACATAATTCTCAAGAAACGTCAACTTAGAATAATTGGAGCGTTCGGCACTCAATCCAAAATTAGACATAAACGCCTCAACTTGTCTTGAAACTGCTTCAAGGTCCTTGTATATGCACGCCTCATCAGGTGTACCACGCGTCTTCAGGTATTCGATTTCGCATTGTTGAAGCCGCCCGCTTTCGCTTCGATCGTCCCGAACTCTGCTGTCTTCAAAATTAACCATAAAGATATTGCCTGTTGCGAGCACTTCACACGCAATGTCATAGCGTGTTCGACGCCACGAAGGCAGGGTCCACAATGGCAGCTTAAAGTATCGGGCCAACGACTCTTCAGGCGTGCCTTCAATGAACTGACCGGCGTAATTACGCTCCCACCGTTCGAGGGCATCTTCGTCATAAAGCTTTTTCTTGAACGTCACCACCGGTTGATCCCAGTTGGTTTTTTTCAGTCGGCTCCAATGCATGATTGACAGATAGCCCGCCATTTTCTCGGCATTGGGAAGAATTTTGCAGAAATCGTTGTCGTAGCTCCAGTGTTCAATTTCATCGCCCAGTTGAGGTGCCAGACCTTTTAATTCACCACTGTCCAGCGCCGCATACCATAGCTTGTTAAGCAGGTGATAGTCATACTCGCCCTTGATATCGAATTTTTGCTCCAGCTCTGTATCGGGCATGCCTTTAATATAAAAGCATTCAAAGTTGTTCATCTTGATATGGTGAGAATCGAATGCATCGGTCAACTGGCTCAGTAAGTTGTCCGACGTAGCAGCGATTGACCCGTCAGGAACCTTTATCAAGTGCGTCACGTGCTTTTCCAAGCGGGTGGTCAAATGGCTGATCGTCCATTGATTATCCGTACCTGAAACGATGGCGAGAGGCAGAACGTTTTCACTCATGTTCTCCAATACTTCATCCACCGAAAAATGCTTTTCGGCCAGCGTTCCTTCGTGCAACTCAAGACAATCGGTATACCGGGTACGCAAGTCCAGATATATGGAGTGTTCGCGTGAGTCAATGGCGTCGTGGGCATACAGACGAAGACTTTTCTCATGTGCTCTCAACGGCTCATTGTGCCGAATTTTCCAGCTTCCAAAGACGATATAGTGAGTCATATTAATTCTCCAGTGCCAGGGTAGCCATCGAATCAGCCTGGCGCACGAAGTCCAGTTTCGAGTACATGTCATGCGTGTATTTAATATTGTTTCTGGCGAGAAATGCTTCAACGTAACTGGCCACTGACTCAAATTCTTCCATGACATGGTTAAGATCAGAGAACGTTCGAGTCCGGCAATACTCAACTTCACATTGAGAGAATTCAGTTTCGGGATTTTGTGTACGGCAGATGTCAAAGTACACGCCGTAAATATTCCCGGTTGCCAGCGATTCAAAGTTGACGTCGAAACGTTTTCTGCGGAACGTAGGCAGCTGTCGGGTAGTAGCGGTTGTCAGGGATGCCACATGCTGAGCGAAGTCCGTCAGTGCGATAGCTTGATTCGCATCCAGCGTTTCTCGACGTATTTCCGCGTTTTCGATAAACCATTTGCGTTTGACGGTAACGAGCCCGTCTGCTTGGGGAATAAAGGAAATGTACCCCTGCTCACTGGGCTCACCGATAACTTCGAAAACATGTGACTCGTAATCGAACACCTGAAATTCACGGTCCAGCTCCGGAAAAAACCCGGTCAGTTGACCATTCAGAATTTCATTGTAGAGTCGATAGTTGAGCGCCCAGGTGTCTTCGACCTGAGAAAAAGTAAACTTTCGCTCAATTTCCATTTCAGGCAACCACTTGGAATACCAACAGTCATCGTTCAACAATGGCCAAGCGGTTTTCAACTTTTTAAAGCCGTCTTTCAACTGCTGCAGCAGCAACGACCACTGGTACGGCTGTGCAGCCTCATCAACATGGTAGTTCAGAAAAACAGCGCCGCTATTTCCTTGCTGCATATAGCGGTAGAACGTTTCCACGCCGTTCTCGACGACGCTGACGACCATCGGTACCAACGCCGGGGTTGACGGCAAACCCTCGACGCCAGCGTTGAGCAGTAGCGCCTTCAGTGTTTCGTTGGATCGCTCGCTATCAGCCCTTTGACGCTTGTTAAAATATCGAAATTCATAGATAAAGGGCTCAAAGTCTGTCACCCACCCTGTGGCAGTCTCTATGGCCTCCACATAAAAACCGGTTTCACTTATAAACAGTCCGTTTTCGCCATAACTTAGGTCCTGAACACTGCCCTTCAAACGGACCAGAGGATCGTAAGGAACACTGACAGGCGCACAATGATCGCCCGCACGGAAAAGGCATACTGAGACGGTTGAAGACATATTGACTGTCCATTTAATAAGGAGTGATTAGAACTGCTCTATTGCAATTGTTTTTTGGTTACTTGCTTGCAGAAAGAGCTCTTTGCTCTCGACCGCAGGGATGCCATGCTCCCTGAGAATGATCGCCAGATGGCATAAAATAGAAGCCTGCTCGAAAATAAATCCCGCGACGAACGGCGCCAAAGAGGCCAATGCTGCATAGGGTCGAGGGGATGCGATAATTACCGGCCCCGACGCGTTGCGAAGCGTTTCATAAATATGTTGTAACACCGGCCCTAACAGACTCGGCTCAGGAATATCGTTGATCGACACAGAGGCCGCGATACTGAGCTCTTCTATTTCCCTGCCTTGGGCTATCACTAACGGCTGCCCTGTTGCGAAACCAGGTGAAATCGTCCGGGCATTCTCGGAATAAGTGGAATCGGCAAACGAATTAAGCAGCGAAAAATCGATGAGACACAACTTCTGATCGGCCGTCACCCACTCAAGCTGGATGTTGCCGAAAATATCTGACGCTTTCTCCGTCACGTTGACCAGTTGTAGTGCCTGTGAAACGGTCAGTAACTGGTCAAGCCCGTTGTCATCAGGGAGCTCCGTGTCGGTGACAGAAAGGACACACGATGAAGCATCTGCCGTGCCCCGGTTAATCGCCAGCAGGCCATCGAGCGACCACTCGCAGATGACGCCTATGTTTGAAGCAGGGTCAAGTTTTTGAGTAATCAGCCCGGCCTCACCGCGAATGTAATCGCGTACGACGAACGTGCTGGTTTTTTCGCCGAGCACTTCAGAGAGACGGTCCAGCAGTTGTTCTCTCGGGATGATCAATTGTCGAACATTCTTGGCGATGTCCATAACAACTTGAGGGTGCGAAAAAAGACTCGACAGCGCGTCAGGTGAAGCCTGCAGCAGCCCTTTTGTGTTCGCGCGAATGAGCAACGCAGATCCGCCTTTCACTCCACAAGACTGCGCGAGTGCGGCGAGCGGTTTTCGTTTCGTACGGAAGTATTGTGCAAAATCCGGCAGTGGCTTGAAGGCGTCCAGGGCCGAATCATCTTCTACATACAGATCGATGAACTCAAATGTCGGTTCAGCCTGCTGAACGGTTTCCACGAAGCTTGTAATTGGCCGGGCCTGAATCAACCACATTTGGTCTCCGTCCCAGGCCCATTCGATGTCCACGGGCGCCTCCAGCGTCGCTGCCACGCGCTGCACCAAAGCAACGACCTCACCCAGCATTGTTCGCTCATCCTTTAATGAGGTGTCCACGATCACCTCACCGTCCACCACACGAGCGCTCGCGCCCCTCTGTTCTCCCGACACCAGGGACTCTGCAAGTCCTGGTACCGCTTCGATTGTGATTTGTCGCTCTGCTGTGACTGGATCATGACTGAACGCCACACCGGCCCACACGGGTGTCACCATACGTTGCATGATGATATTCACGTTCATCAGGTTTTCGAGATTGATATTCGAACGCACGCCCTCCATGACGGCGGCTCGACTGAACCCCGACTGCCATACAGCAACAATGGCGTTTTGAATGTCGACAAAACCGGAGACGTTCAGGTAAGACGCAAAAATACCAGCGCAACTCTGGTCTTTGCCGTCTTCAATCTCACTGGAAGAACGAATGGCCAAAAGAGTCGAGGGCGAGCTATCGATAGACGCCAAGAGCGAATCAATGATCATCTGAGCATTCATTGACCATTGAGGTTGCGGAAGTTGACGTAGCGCTTCCACATGATCATCTATGAAAGCTGCCGACGTCAGTCCAATCTCGGACAACACTTTGCCCGCAATGACTGTCATTGCTTCATAGTTTGTCCACAAACGACGAAGTTGCGTTGCATCAATACAGGTTAGCGCTGGAACATTATAATCGGATCGCAGTGTCGCTAAGGTCGAATATTTACTGTTCATTATGTCTGACGCTCTGACAACGACCGGGCCATGCCCAAGGGCACGCCGGTTGTTGGGGACTAGGCTTTTGTGTTGCGCACGGTGAGCACAAGAAAATCGTTTTAAGCAGACGCCACGTTGGCTAATGCAATGGGCTGGCCGGGATAAGGCTGAGCGCCCAACCGTTGTTTGAAGTCTTTGTACAATAATGACTCTATAACGCCGTTGGCGGACTGATACTTTCCGTCATAGAGGTTGACCTCACCGTGGACTACCCAGAACATCATCTGGCCAATGTTCATGCCGGCATAGACTCTTACCGGGTGAAGGCAATAAATCTGGATCGTCCAGCGACCAATGAAGCCAATGTCACCCAAGGGTGCCGATAAATTGATAAACATGCCCAGCCGTGCAATCGATGAGCGGGCCGCATAGGTGGGTACATATTGCCGACTCCCCATGACTTCCACGGTCGATGCCAGATAAAGCCGATGGGGTTTCAGCACCAAACCTTCGGCGGGAATATCGATGTTTCGTGTCTTCAGTTTTTTCGTTGGGTCGATGATCTCTTCATCATAGACGACCAACGTGTGATGCAACCGAAAGTTGTAGCTGTTCGGATTGACGTTTGACGGAATGAACGGTTCGATCGTGATGTCTTTATTATTGACTCGTTTGGTGATTTCGTCGCCGGTTAATATCATAGGGCATCCATGAAGCTTCGAGAGGCTATAACAGAGTCAGAGTTGGTGTAACGTCCGCTGTAAGGCGCAATTTCACCTTTGTTTAACCAAAAGCAAATCTTCCCCAGGCGCATCCTTGGGTAGACACGGGTTTTTTGCGCAACACAAATTTCCAGCGTCCAGTTGATAACAGCCCCGACATGGCCAAGGGGCGCACTGGTTTGTACCCAGATACCCAATGCTGCGGTCGAATGGTTAGCGTAAAGTTCAGATGCAACCGTCACCCCACCAATTTTTTCCAGGGTATGCCCCAGGTAGAACCGTTTCGGATGCAGGATGTAGCCATCCTCAGGAATGGTAATGGTCTTGGCAATGGGCGAACTTCTGGCGTCGACCGATTCTACATATTCAAGTAGCGTATCCCCGAGATGGAAACCATACGAGTTCGGCTCAATGTAGTCATCATCGTAAGGTTCAATGACGATATGACCCGCCTTTTTAAGGTGCTTGATTTGAGCGCCGGTAATAATCACAAAGCACCTATCTCGATTTTGAGTTGATGATAGATACTGTGTGCGACTTCAAGCGCCTCGTCGACGGTGGCACCCGTCGTTCCCAGGAAACCAAAAATGTCGTTGCCGTGAGGTGGCCTGACTACCTTGTCACCTATGCGCGGAAGGATTTTCAGATTGAACACCTGAGGGTTATCCGCAAGGGCTTCTGGCAGCGATATGCTTTTCAATACACCGCCGTCGCAAAGCATCGTCAGCCCCACGGCAATGCGTCCTGTGTTTTGCATGCCGGTTTGCTCTGGCAAACGCCCCTCTGCGACTCGCAAGGCGGCAACGATCGGACAATATCCGTAGCTGATCTTCGCCATATACTGAAGCGAACCGCCGCCAGGCCGGGCTGCAATTTCTACAATGTAGGGTTTTCCATCATGGAACCTGACTTCTGCGTGAAGAACCCCATGAGCAATCCCTTGAGCAATCGCGCCCAAACGAACGGCTTCAGTCAGCGCATCTATATGGGGCTGGGAAAGCGCTGTGGGTGTTGAATAAAGATCATTGTCAAAGGTATTCAGCTCGATGGAGAGCCTGTCTGCAATGGAACCGATATAGACGTTATCCCCAGAGATAATCGCTTCGACACAGTGCTCGCTACCGTTCAAAAAGCTTTCGACCAGTAACGTATGCGGCCCCATGTCAGCGCACTCCGCTTCGATGAAGCGGTGAGAGTGTGTATCGTTACCCTGTTTCGCCAAGGGGTAATAGTGCGCTAACTCTTCTTGATTATTGATTTTGTAGACATGCTCGGCATCTCCCCCAAGCGTTGGCTTCAACACCACGGGGTAGCCAGTTTTCTCCGCAAACTCCAATGCTTCAGTCAGCGTATCGCATTTGCTGAATGCGGGATGCGGGGCGCCAAAACGTTGGTGCGCCTGGCGCATCAACCACTTATTGCGACTTTTTGCTGCGTGCTCGCCCAACCCTGGAAGTCCTAACGCACGGCTGATGATGGCTGTCCCGATCACCGAAGCTTCATCGGTCGTCAGTACGCAGTCAAAAGACTCTATGGCATGCCATGTTTGTGCAGCGCGAAGAAGATCTTCAATCTGTCTGGACGGCGCTTGCTGATATCCCTGGAAGGGATAGTCACCAAACCTGTCGCTGGTCGTTAAATAGTAAAGATCGTACCCTTGGGTTCGGAATATGTCGTATCGGTAGTAAAACGCTTCTCGTCGGCTGACGATTTCCACGATCAGTAGCTTTTTCATTTAGCTGTACTCATACACCAACACGGTCTTTTTCCTAAAAGCATAGGCTTTGCCTGGTATGTGCCAGCGCCATGCTGGCCACACTCGCAGTCATTTGCCATCATGCAAGGCCCCAGTCTTTTCTTCTACATTCCAGTGACGAATAGAGCGGCCAAACGCTCCGTGGCGACACTGCGCCTTATTCCTGTTCGGCATAACTATATGAAGCAAAATCGTTTCAGTTTTGAAGAAAGTCATGCTAGCGTGCGCTGGAGGAAAATGATTTTCTTTTTCTTTTTCTACTGAAAATAAATTGCTTAAGGAATAGCAAGGTGAAGAATTTAATTTCATCCAGGCCGCTAGAGCCTGTGGACTTAAAAATCCTCAACGTACTTCAGCACAAGGGCAGAATCTCCAATCTTGAACTGTCAGTAGATGTCGGGCTTAGCTCTACGCCTTGCTGGAGAAGATTGAAAAATTTGGAGGAACGAAAATTCATCACAAGCTATCACGCAAGGCTTGATCGACGATTATTGGGCTATGATATTCATGCTCACATCTTGATCGAGGCATCTGTGCATACGGAGCAAGAAACGCGGACGTTTGAGAAGCTCATTCTTTCCCGTGCTGAGGTTTTAGCGTTTCATAACGTGACAGGTAATTTTGACTTCGTTATTCAAGTCATCGCTCGGACAATGGACGATTACATGTCGTTCATTGAGGACGTGTTGCGAAAGCTTCCTATCGTTAAAGCCATTCAATCGAATATCACGCTGCGTGAATTGAAAAACCAGAGTCAACTACCGTTGATGATTGGAATATAATTCGTCCGACGAGGACATTTATAGATAAAACCAGGTGTGCCACAAGCTTCCGGGTTTTATCCCAGCATGACCAGGCTCCGTACGAAGAGTACTGTCGCAAGCACCGCACCGCGCAGGCCAATGAGACCATCGCTGCAAAGCTTGTTGCGAGCTTGTCGAAGCGCTTCACGATACGACTCTCCTTCAGCCAGCTAAACATGCCTTGGCTCCGCCCGAGCGCGTGATTATGAGGTTCCTCCCCCCCCTCTTTCCCTGCGCTTTATGAGACCTGAGCTACTCATACGGCAGTGGAGTCGATCATCCATGTTTCCATGGTTAATCAAACCCTGATCATTCAATCGGGTATGAGAACACTCAAGCATCTGATCAAAAGCTCCGCAATAACACCGTTCCCGAAACCGTTGGTTGATAGATCGTTGACCAAAGGCATGATCGTTCGGGCATGTTGAATCGCCCCTAGTTATTCAAAGACTCAATTCTTGAGCCCTGAATTATGCTCATCGGCGAACTGGGGAATTGCTGAAGATTAATATGCGCGATTTTTAACTAACGCAATTTTCCCTTTGAAGCTTCACCTGCCGCCTGTAATGGGGTAGGAGTAGTGGCTTTCCCAATGACTCACAACGTTGGAGTTAAAGTTCGTGAACGGGTGAATGATCGGGATCGCAGCAATGATGCTCGCGATGCTTCCTAGATAAGTGATGATCCCGGCACCGACTTTCACCGCTGGAGACAGTTTTTGAAACATTCGCTAAGCACAGGGCTGCGTCCGTCTGTGCAGAGGTTGTGGGCAGGCTCAGTGCTCGTCCCTGAAGATCATTGAATCCCGAACAACAGCCAAATAATTCCATTAAACAACTTCGCCGGGCATTGCGATCGGGGAGACGATTGCGGGGACACAAATCGCTGCGCGGCCAACTAGGGACATTTCCAGAGGGCTCTCAAGGGGAGTCTCCGTAGTATTGATATGCACTACGCGCGCGCCTGACTTGAGCGCAATTCTTGGGATCTCTGCCGCCGGGAATACCACGCCTGAAGTGCCGATAGACAGCAGCACATCACAGCCCTGCGCTGCCTGAACCGCCCGTTTCCAAACGGCGGTAGGCAAATCCTCCCCAAACCACACGACCCCAGGTCTCAGCTTCCCGTTACAACGCGGGCGGCGGGGTGGTTCAACGCTTAAGCCCTCGCTGACAAACTGGTGATCCAGAGACACGGAAGCTGGAGTTCGGTGACAAGCGAAGCATTTAGGCAGGTCGAGCGCACCATGCAAATGGATCACCCCGGACGATCCTGCCCGTTCGTGCAGGTCATCGATGTTTTGAGTGACCACGGTCACTTCTCGGCCAGTTTGGGCCAGTTGTGCAACGGCAAGATGAGCAGCGCTTGGGCTGGCTTGGGCGACAAGTGCTCTTCGCCACAAGTACCATCCCCACACCAGTGCGGCGTTTTCCCGGAAAGCATTCGCCGTCTCAAGCTTCTCCGGATCATAGTGGGCCCAGATGCTGGTCAATGGATCTCGAAAAGTGGGAATCCCGCTGTCTGCGGAAATGCCGGCACCGGTGAACACCACGATGCGCTTCGCTCCCGCTATAAGCTCAGCGGCGGCTTTGATTGTGCTGAACACGAGACCCCGGAAAACACTCGGTTGGAAAACACCTGCCGAAGCATTGAATGAGTATCTAAAATCTGTCCAACAATCCAGTGTTGCGACGACCGGTTGAATTCGCCCTGCGACCCTTGATCCGAGTGAAACAGCAGGCCCTGAGGTCTTCCTCGTTGCTCGTAAGCCACATCCAGCGCCTTGATAACCAGATCAGCGTCCGGCTTTTCCGACAGTGCCCAGCCCACCACTCGGCGCGTACAAAGATCCAGCACGACAGCCAGGTAATGCCATTCCCCCTGGGCCCAGATGTAGGTGATTGTCGCCGCACCAGACCTGGTTGGGTGCCGGAACATCGAACTCCCGATTCAAGATGTTCGGGATATCCAACCGTTCAACCGTCGCTCGTTTATAGGCATGTGATCCGGGCTGTTTACTGACGAGGTCAAGCTCGCGCATCAGGCTGCGCACTTTGAATCTTCCGAGCTGCTCACCGTCTTCACGCAGCATCGACAAGATGCTGCGACTGCCCGCAGCACTGCGACTTTGCGTGAACAGTTCATTGACCCGACTGCGCAGCCGAAGCCGCTCAACGTCGGGAGTCCGGCGCCTGAGACGCTGGGCGTAATAACACGAGCGAGTGACTTCAAACACCTTGCACAGCCAATCAACCGGCTCGTGGACACTCAGTTGGTCAATCAGCGCGAACGCTCGTGATCTTCCGACATCAAGAGCGCGGCAGCCTTTTTTAGGATGGATTTCTCTCGCTCAAGCCGAGCGATACGAGCTTCCAGTTCCTGGATTTTCTGCTGTTCCGGGGTCAGGGCTTTGCTCTGCGGAGTGACGCCTTGGCGCTCCTGCTGAACCTGATCAACCCAGCGACGCAGGGCCGACTCACCGACACCCAGTGAACGGCTGGCTTCGATGTAGCTGTAATTTTGCTTGAGGACGAGGTCGACAGCCTCGCGTTTGAATTCAGCAGAAAAGGAACGGCGTTGTTTGGTCATCTGACACCTCGATCTGGCGAGCATTCTCGCCTAAATGGGTGTCCGGTTTCATTAGACCACTACACCTTTACGGCCATTGGGTTGGATTAGGAGATAGAGACCGTCGCCGTCGAAAAGCTTGTAGGGACGGTCTGTTGGCTTGGCTAAACGGCAAGCAGTGTCGGTAAGCGGAGCAGTTGTGCGCGACATAAGGGTACTATCCTTAATCGAACCAAAGACTACCCCTAACTTTACCCTCTAAATGACTGGATTCCAGAAGAATGGGCAAGATTCCGACGGAATGCTAAAACGAAAAAACCCGCCAGAAGGCAGGTTTTTCAAGGCTTCCAAAGAACTCAAAAGCGCTCTATGGAATGCAAGATGGTGCCCGAAGCCGGAATCGAACCGGCACGCCCTTACGAGCGGGGGATTTTAAGTCCCATGCGTCTACCAGTTTCGCCATTCGGGCGGTAGCGCGGTAAAGCAGTCTGAAAACTGACCAATAACGATCTGGCAGTTCTGACGCTTGTGCAACAGAGGGGGGAAATATATACATCCCGCCCCGGTGAAGCAAGTTCGCAAAGATCCTTTTCAAGACTAAATCTTGCAGGACTGCGAAAATAAAAAAGCTCCGTAGATCATGGATCTACGGAGCTCGTTTAAAGTGGAGGCCGAAGTCGGAATCGAACCGGCGTAGGTGGATTTGCAATCCACTGCATAACCATTTTGCTATTCGGCCTCAAACATCTGATGTCAGTAGCACAACATCAAACGTGTAAACTCGTATCTGGAAACAAGATTCTAATCTAGTATCCAACCCTTTGAAATCTAAGGGGTTTTCGTGTTCCCTAAGCAGGAATGGACGCAATTCTGGACTGGTTCGAAAGGCATGTCAAGAACTGGAGGAAAATAATTCGAGATGCGCGATGGCCAATACCCGGTCGCTTTCGAGCCTAACACTTCAGCGCCACAGAAAACGCTACCTATCGCGAGATAAGTGTCGGCTTTTGTGCCCTTCAATGACTGACCGCCACCACCCGTTGCAACCGCTGTCGATACTGACTGGGCGTCTCCTGCATTTCATGCCGAAAGTGTCGATTGAAGTTCGACAGGTTGGAATACCCCACCTCAAAGCAGATATCCGCAACGCTGAAACTACTTTGCGCCAGCAAACGGCAAGCACGCTGGACGCGCAGTTTGCGTGTCAGGTCAACAAAGGTATGGCCAGTGGCGCGCTTGAAGAATTTGGAGAAGGCCGGTTCGTTCATGTCCAGGCGCTGGGCAATGACAGACATCCGCAGCTCATCCGCGAGATCGTTGAGGATGTAGTCGAAGGCAATGCTCATGCGCTGGGCCGTCAATGCATCGAGCATCGGAGCATATTGCAGGCTGGCGAGCGTCTGTCGCTCGCTGTCGGGGGCCGATGCCAGCAACTGCAGCAACGACAGGAACAGGCACAGCCTCTGCAATCCTTGGCATTGACCGATCTCTTCCAGCAGTCGGGCCGCTTTCTTGCGGGTAACGCCATGAAACTGGATGCCCTGGGCTGCCTGGCGAAACAGGCTTTGCAATTCGCTGAGTTCAGGGACCTTGTCGTGCAGTTGCATCAGCATCTGTCCATCGAATTGCAACACGACGTCGCGGCCGGCAATCACCTCCCCTTTGCCCAGGTCGCTGATCCAGTCGTGAGGCAGGCCTGGACCGATCAGAGCGACGTGGCCGGCCTCGAACAGGCCGATGTAGTCACCGGCCAATAGCCGTCCGCTGCCTTCGCGGATCAAGTGGATCTCGAATTCCGGATGATGGTTCCAGCGCGCAAGGTCGAAGGGATAGTCATGCTCATACCAACGAAAGCTGTGCTGGGGCTCGTTCAAAATGACTTCAAGCGCGGGCGGCTTGTCTGCGGTTACGTGATGGTTCATCACCTTGGCGATTCCATTTTTGTTGGTTTTATCAAGGCTACCGCGAAGCCCGGGACGAGTCGAAGCTGATTCGAAACGCTACGGCGCTGTTATCAGACTCACCCTAAACGGACAGTAAGCCTAGCGCGCTGTATGGCGGCCACTGATACTTTTTTTCCATGGTCCTGCGCGGTTAAAAAAGTATCAGTGCCGCGTATGCCGTTCATTTGTTCACCGCTTGGGTTGCTGTAATCCTGTGGTCATCCCCGCTGCGGCGATGACTCGCACCGTGGATTACAACAACAATAAGAGTCTCTGCCGCCCAAGGCGCAGAGCGGAGAACACGATGAAGATCATTCCAAGCGCGTTTTTTCTGTCCGCCGGCCTGTCCTCTGCCCTGCTCTGCCAGGCTGCCGAAACGGTGACCATCGCCACCGTGAACAACAGCGACATGATCCGCATGCAGCGGCTGTCCAAAACATTCGAACAGCTGCACCCGGACGTGAAGCTCAACTGGGTGGTACTCGAAGAGAACGTATTGCGTCAGCGCCTGACCACTGACATTGCCACTCAGGGCGGTCAATTCGACGTGCTCACCATCGGCACTTACGAAACACCGCTGTGGGGCGCCAAGCATTGGCTGGAACCGGTGAAAGATCTGCCCGCCAGCTATGATCTCGAGGATGTTTTCCCCTCGGTTCGTCAGGGACTGTCAGTCAACGACACGCTCTACGCCCTGCCGTTTTATGGCGAAAGCACCATCACCTATTACCGCACCGACTTGTTCAAGGACGCCGGTCTAACGATGCCCGAGCACCCGACCTGGACGCAGCTCGGCGAGTTCGCTGGCAAGCTGCATCAGCCGGATAAAGAGCAGTATGGAATGTGCCTGCGCGGCAAGGCCGGTTGGGGTGAAAACATGGCCCTGCTGACCACCATGTCCAACGCTTTTGGCGCGCGCTGGTTTAACGAGCAGTGGCAGCCGCAACTCACCGGGCCGGAATGGACTGCCGCCGCCAACTTCTACGTCAGCACCCTCAAGCAGTACGGCCCGCCGGGTGTTTCGAGCAATGGCTTCAACGAGACGCTGGCCCTGTTCAACAGCGGCAAATGCGCGATCTGGGTCGATGCCAGCGTCGCCGGCTCCTTCATCACCGACAAAACCCAAAGCAAAGTGGCTGACAACGTCGGCTTCGTCGCAGCGCCCACGCAAGTCACCGATAAGGGCTCGTCCTGGCTCTATGCCTGGTCGCTGGCGATCCCTGCGACGTCCAAACACAAGGAAGCCGCTAAAGCCTTTGTGACTTGGGCGACCTCCAAGGAATACATCCAACTGGTCGCCGAGAAGGATGGCATCACCAACGTCCCGCCAGGCACACGGATGTCCACCTACAGCGACGCCTACTTGCAGGCCGCGCCCTTCGCCAGTGTCACGCTGAAAATGATGCAGAACGCCGACCCTGCGCACCCGTCAATCCACCCCGTGCCCTACGTCGGTATCCAGTACGTGACCATTCCTGAGTTCCAGGCCATCGGCACCTCGGTTGGCAAGCTTCTTTCTGCGGCGCTCACCGGGCAGATGCCGGTGGAGCAGGCCCTGCTCTCGGCCCAGCAAACCACCGATCGCGAGATGAAGCGCGCTGGTTACCCCAAGTAGTAACGACTTGGTGCAATCACTGTGGGAGCGGGCTTGCTCGCGAAGGCGGTGTGTCAGACGGCATCAATGTTGGATGTGCCGGCCTCTTCGCGAGCAAGCCCGCTCCCACATAGGTTCTCCGCAGACTTGCCATGCCCTCAACGGGGGCGTCTCTATAGCTCTAATGAATGGATGGAAAAATGAAACGTCTGGAAGGAAAAAGCGCCCTGATCACCGGTTCTGCCAGAGGCATCGGGAGAACGTTCGCGCAAGCCTATATCCGCGAAGGCGCTACGGTCGCGATCGCAGACATCAACCTGGAACGCGCGCAAACCACCGCGGCCGAACTGGGGCCGAATGCCTATGCGGTCGAGATGGACGTGACTGATCAGCAGTCAATCGACGGCGCCATCGCGACGGTCATCGCCACCGCAGGCAAGCTCGATATCCTGATTAACAACGCGGCGCTGTTTGATCTCGCGCCTATTACCGAGATTTCTCGCGAGAGCTACGAACGGCTGTTCTCGATCAACGTGTCTGGCACCCTGTTCACGCTGCAGGCCGCGGCCAAACAGATGATCCGCCAGGGTCATGGCGGCAAGATCATCAACATGGCCAGTCAGGCTGGTCGGCGCGGTGAAGCGCTTGTCGCGGTGTATTGCGCGACCAAAGCAGCGGTGATCAGCCTCACGCAATCGGCCGGTCTCAATCTCATTCCCCACAAGATCAATGTGAATGCCATCGCACCGGGTGTGGTGGACGGTGAGCATTGGGATGGCGTCGATGCGCTGTTCGCAAAATATGAAAACCGGCCGCTCGGGGAAAAGAAAAAGCTGGCGGGTCAGGAAGTCCCGTACGGACGCATGGGCACGGCAGACGATCTTGTCGGTATGGCGATCTTCCTGGCATCGGCCGAGAGCGAGTACATCGTGGCGCAAACTTATAACGTCGATGGCGGCAACTGGATGAGCTGACGGGCATTGAACCCGACTTAAAGTCTGTACCGAAAAGGCCATGTCTACTGCACCGTAGACATGGCCTTCTTACGCTCAATCCAGGGGCCAGCCCATGCCTCAAAGGCGAAACCGATCCACCGACTGCGAAAGCTGGCCCGCCAAAGTGGACAGCTCATCGGTGGTCGAGGCGGTCTGGTTGATGACCTTGCTGTTGCCTTCGGACATGCCGGCAATCATTTCCACTTAGGCCTATTTCCACTCAAGCCGTTTTAAGCGACCTGTGGTATGCCTTATCGCGTTGGTCTTGTCATTCGGCAACGCAAAGTTCTCAGTGCCCGCGAATGTAATGCTCCAGTTGCCGAATCAAATCGGCCTGCTCGACGATGGCTTCCTTGACCAGATCGCCGATCGACAGCAGCCCGATCAGTTCGCCGCTCTCCAGCACAGGCAGATGGCGCAAATGACTGTCGGTCATGACCGCCATGCAGCGCTCGATGCTCTGCTGACTGTCGGCGGTCACCACCGGCGCGCTCATGATCTCGCGCACTGGCGTACCGACCGAAGAACGGCCCTGTAGAACCACCTTGCGCGCATAGTCGCGCTCGCTGATGACGCCGACCACCTGTCCATCCTCGATGACGGGCAACGCGCCGACGTTTTTCTCGGCCATCATTTTCAGGGCGTCGAGGACCATCTGATCCGGCGCAATGCTGTGCACCTGCTGGTTTTGCACGACTTTCAGTTTGAGCAACTGTGCGGCTGTCTTCATCAACGTTCTCCGATACGGTTCAGGGCGGCAGTCAAGCCGCCGCGACTTCCACGACGCCGGCGTTCAGGCGCACCGGCCATACGCGCAAACGCTGTTCCGGGTACTCCAGGCAACTGCCGTCCTCAAGACGGAAATGCTGTTTGTAGATCGGCGACGCCACCACCAGATCACCCTTGAGGCTGCCGATCAGTCCGCGGCCAATGACGTTCGCGCCGGATTGCGGATCATGGTTGTCGATGGCGTAGAGAGTGCGACCTTCGGCCTGCGGCAAGTAAAACAGCGCCACCTGCGCGCCGTCGAGCCAGACGACGACGCCGGAGTTGCTGACCAGATCCTGCTCGCTGCACACCGCCTGCCAGGCTTGAGCATTGGCCGCCGTGGCAAGCGCGTTGACACGCTGGGTATTGGACTGACTCATCAGGCATTCTCCTCGGTGACAGGGATAAGGTTGAGTTCGGCGGCCATGATCGGCCGGCGTTGACCGCGTTCCTGAACAAAATGGATGTCCGGGTCCGGGCGTTGATCGTTGACGAAGGTGCGGAAGCGCTTAAGTTTTTCCGGGTCTTTGAGGGTGTTGGCCCATTCGCATTCGTAGCGATTGACCACCAGTTGCATCTGCGATTCGAGTTCCGCGCCGAGGCCCAGGCTGTCGTTGATGACCACGTCCTTGATGTAATCCAGGCCGCCCTCCAGGCTTTCGCGCCAGACCGAGGTGCGCTGCAATTTGTCGGCGGTGCGGATGTAGAACATCAGGAACCGGTCGATGTAACGGATCAGGGTTTCATCGTCGAGGTCGGTGGCGAACAGCTCGGCATGACGCGGACGCATGCCGCCGTTACCGGCCACGTAGAGGTTCCAGCCGTTCTCGGTGGCGATCACGCCCACGTCTTTGCTCTGCGCCTCGGCACATTCACGGGTGCAACCGGAGACCGCGAACTTGAGCTTGTGCGGCGAGCGCAGGCCTTTGTAGCGATCCTCGAGGGTCAGGGCCATTTTCACGCTGTCCTGCACGCCATAACGGCACCAGGTGCTGCCCACGCAAGACTTCACCGTGCGGGTCGATTTGCCATAGGCATGCCCGGTTTCGAAACCGGCCTCAATCAGCTCGGACCAGATGTCCGGCAACTGATGCAACTGCGCGCCGAACAGGTCAATCCGCTGGCCGCCGGTGATTTTGGTGTAGAGGTCGTATTTCTTCGCCACCACGCCAATCGCAATCAGCTTGTCGGCGGTGATCTCGCCCCCGGCGATGCGCGGCACCACCGAATAGGTGCCGTTTTTCTGCATGTTGGCCATGAAGGTGTCGTTGGTGTCCTGCAACGGCACCAGCGAGGCGTCCATGATCGGCTGGTTCCAGCACGAGGCGAGAATCGAGCCCACCGCCGGTTTGCACACGTCGCAACCGGTGTGGCCGCGACCGTGCTTGGCCAGCAGTTCTTCGAAGGTGATCACCCCTTCTACCCGCACCAGCGCATAAAGCTCCTGACGGGTGTAAGCGAAGTGTTCGCACAGGCTCTTGTCGACACTGACGCCACGGGCAATCAATTCATGTTCGAACACTTGCTTGAGCAGCCCGGCGCAACCACCGCAACCGGTGCAAGCCTTGGTCTGCGACTTGAGCAGGCCGAGGTCGGTGCAGCCACCGTCGATGGCCGAGCAGATCGAGCCCTTGGTGACGTTATGGCACGAACACACCGTCGCCGCCTCAGGCAACGCGCCCGGGCCCAGGGTTGGCGCGCCGGTGGACGATGGCAGGATCAGGCTGGCCGGTTCCGACGGCAAAGCAATGCCGTTCTGCATGTATTGCAACAGGGTGTCGTAATAGCTGTTGTCGCCGACCAACACCGCGCCGAGCACGCGTTTGCTGTCAGCATCCACCACCAGGCGGCGGTAGCTGGCCGTCGCTTCGTCGATGAACTGATAGCTGCGCGCACCCGGCGTCTGGGCGTGAGCATCGCCGATGGAGCCGACATCGACGCCGAGCAGTTTGAGCTTGGTCGACATGTCAGCGCCCTGGAATGGCTCCGCGATTTGATCACACAGCAGGGACGCGACGCCCCGGGCCATCTGGTAACCGGGGGCGACCAGACCGAAGAGGCTGCCATTCCAGGCGGCGCACTCGCCGATGGCATAGATATTCGGATCGCTGGTCAGGCACTGATCGTCAATCACCACGCCGCCACGCGGACCGATGTCCAGCGCACATTGGCGGGCCAGCGCGTCTTGCGCGCGGATGCCGGCGGAGAACACGATCAGGTCGGCTTCGAGGAATTCATCATTGCCAAAATTCATCCGGTAGCGGTACTGCTCGCCGGCACTGATCGACTGCGTGCCACGGGACAGATGCACACCCACGCCGAGTCGCTCGATTTGCGCTTTCAACGCCAAGCCACCCTGCTCGTCCAGCTGCACCGGCATCAGGCGGGGGGCAAATTCCACCACATGCGCTTCCAGGCCCAGGCTTTTCAGGGCGTTGGCCGCTTCCAGACCGAGCAGGCCACCGCCGACCACCACGCCGCGCCGGGCATTGGCCGCCGCGGCACGAATCGCGTCGAGGTCTTCAAGGGTGCGATAGACCAGGCGCGAATCACCTGCCGCACCTTCAATAGGCGGCACGAAAGGATAAGAGCCGGTGGCCAGAACCAGTTTGTCGTAAGCGACGCAACCTTGTGCGGTGATCACCTGGCGTCGCGCCCGGTCGATTTCCAGCACGGGCACGCCCAAATGCAGGGTGACGCCCGGCGTCTGGTACAGAGAGGCTTCGCCCAGAGCCAGCGACTCGGCATCGCGACCACCGAAATACTCGGACAGATGCACACGGTCGTAGGCACGCATCGGCTCTTCGCTGAAGACATGCAGGCGATAGTGGTCAAGGGCGCCGCGCTCGATGAGCTGCTCGACACAATGATGTCCGACCATGCCATTGCCGATCACGATCAGTGTTTGCAGTTTGTTCAACGCGGCAACATTGGAATTCATAGTAAGCACCCAGCCAAAGCCAATCACGGTTAAAAAAGCAAAAAAAAACGCCTGAAACCTCTCGGTTTCAGGCGTCTTTGCCTGTTCTTCGCGGTGTTCGACCTGGCGCCTTCGCCTGATCCACCGATGTTGCCCACGACCTGCTCGGCCGGTCGATCTCCGTTGATCGAGTGGGCTGCCCATCTTTTTCAGATGTTGCTGAAGGGAGAATGCAGCCTTTGTGCCAGACTGCGGTGTATGACTTCCTCAGTTCGGGAAAACCGACCTCTGAACGATGGGAGAAGGTGATAAAGACCGCGCCCCAGGCGGGTCTCATCAGGCGCGAGTCAACTTTGCAGGCCCCCGCGAGCGGGTGGGCAGACGTTGGAACAAAAGGAAGGAGTAGCTCAGGAAACCGCTTCGCACTGGTGCAAGTTGTCAGGCATGGCTCCTTAAAAGTGCATGCGGCGGTCAGCGCTCGCGGCGAGTTTGCACCCCAGCAGCCTCGCCACTTTTCCGCCAGCAAAGCTGCATCTCGCTGAGAATCATCAGCGACACTTCGTAAATAACGAATTATTGGTAAGGAATATTCGATTTTTCTTCGCTGCAATCTCCCCGTTAGCATGACTCCGTCGGCTCCAGAACACCTCCAGACAGGGAGAACGACATGCAACCCCTGAACATTGGTGAACCCTGGATGTGGGTCGCCTTCATCGTCTTCGTCGTCGCCATGCTGGCTTTGGATCTGTTTGTCTTCGGCGGGCGCAAGGCGCATCGGGTATCGGTGCGCGAGGCGACGTGCTGGGTAATTGCCTGGTGCGCGCTGGCGCTGGTCTTCGCCGGATTGCTCCGGTGGTACTTGAATGGCGAGTTCGGGCCCGAAATCGCCCAGCGCAAAATGCTGGAATTCCTCACGGGTTATTTCATCGAGCTGTCGCTGTCGATCGACAACATGTTCGTCTTCGTGATGATTTTCGGCTACTTCGCCGTACCGCCAGAGTTGCAGCGCCGAGTGTTGCTGTACGGTGTGCTTGGGGCAATCGTGATGCGGGGGGCGATGATTTTCGCCGGCGTGTGGCTGGTGTCGCAGTTCGCGTGGCTGCTGTATGTGTTCGGTGTGTTCCTGATCATCACCGGGATCAAAATGCTGACATTCGCCCATCAGCAGCCAGACCTCGATAAAAACCCTTTATTACGCTGGATACGCAGCCATCTGCGCGTCACCAATGAGTTTCATGGCGAACGTTTTTTTGTGGTGCAAGACGGTCGGCACTGGGTGACGCCGATGTTTCTGGTGCTGGTGCTGATCGAGGCCAGCGACCTGATGTTTGCGGTCGACAGCATCCCGGCGATCTTCGCCATCACCACCGATCCGTTCATTGTGTTCACGTCGAACATCTTCGCGATCATGGGCCTGCGTGCCCTGTACTTCCTGCTGGCCGACATGGCTGACCGCTTCCACCTGGTCAAATACGGTTTGGCGATCGTGCTGGTGTTCATTGGCGCCAAGATGACGCTGATACCGTGGCTTCACATGCCGGTTGAATGGTCGCTGGCCGTTGTTGGCGGGATCATTCTGACTTCGGTGCTGTTGAGTCTGATCTTGACCCGCAAGGAGGATCAAATGCGATCCCTGTAGCGGCCGAATGCGATCTTTTGTCGTATTCGCCTGCCCTCACCTGATAATCTGAGCCCCCTTGCCTGCATGTCTCTGATGGATCATCGGCGCGCGAAGACGCGGTGATCACTTCACCCCTTTCAATCAAGACAACGGTGACTCTTTTGATCAGCAGCCCCCCTGCATTTGCCCGCGATATCGACGGCAAAGCCATTTCTGCCCAGGTTCTCGACGAGGTCCGGGAAGAGGTTCTGGCCTTGGCCGGCCAGCAGATCTATCCCGCCCTGGCGGTCCTGTTGGTCGGCGACGACCCGGCCAGCCACGTTTATGTGCGCAACAAACTGCTGCGTGCCAAGGAAGTCGGCATCCGTTCCCTTGAATACCGTCTGCCGGAAACCGCCAGCCAGGCCCAGGTGCTGGAATTGATTGCGCAACTCAATGCCGATCCCACGGTGAATGGCATCCTGGTGCAACTACCCTTGCCGGATGCTATCGATGAACAAGCAGTGATTCATGCCATCGACCCGATCAAGGACGTGGATGGTTTTCATCGGGAAAACGTCGGCGGGCTGGTGCAAGGCTTCGAGGTTCTGACCCCGTGCACGCCCAGCGGCTGCATGCGCCTGCTGCGCGAAACCTGCGGTGCTGACTTGAGCGGTTTGCACGCGGTGGTTATCGGCCGTTCGAACATTGTCGGCAAGCCGATGGCAACCTTGCTGTTGCAGGCCAATTGCTCGGTCAGCGTGGTGCATTCACGCAGCGTCGATGCCCCGGCGTTGTGCCGGTTGGCAGATATCGTGGTCGCGGCGGTGGGCCGACCAGAGTTGATCGACGCCAGCTGGCTCAAGCCCGGTGCGGTGGTGATCGATGTCGGCATCAACCGCATCGCCAGCGAGTCCGGCAACCGTCTGGTGGGCGATGTCGATTACGCCAGCGCCCGCACCGTCGCCCGTGCGATCACCCCGGTGCCCGGTGGCGTCGGGCCGATGACCATTGCCTATCTGCTGAAAAACACCCTGATCGCCAGCCAGTTGCAACGTGCCGCGCTAGCCCGCGGGCAGCAGCCTGTGGACGACCTGGCGTTGAATTGAGCACACAATCAGTCAGTTAAGACACGGACCCTGTGGGAGCGGGCTTGCTCTCGAAGAGGGAGTGTCAGTCGACATCAATCTTGACTGATACACCGCTTTCGCGAGCAAGCCCGCTCCCACAGGGATTGTGCTTAACCACGATCAGGCGTCGAAGACGTAGTTATTTCCCGGCGTGCAGCACCTGCGCTTGCGGCATCGCCGAAGAGTGGTGGTTGAGAATCTTCCACTGACCGCCCACTTGTTCATAGACGAAGGTGTAACGGGCCTGCACCTGACGGGTCTTGCCATCGGCCTCGGTCAGGAAAAAGGTGTAGACGCCACTGTCCATGGCCACGTTGGTGCCCAATGGACGGATCTCACGGTAGTTGATCTGCCCCACCGGCTTGAGCGCCATGAAGTGATCGAAGTAGTCCTTGATCTGCGCCGGCGTGGTGCGCACCTTATTGGAAACCGTCGGCTGCAGCACGGCGTTCGGCGCGTACAGATCGACCACGCTTTGAACATTGCCGCTCTTTAATGCGCTATTCCATTGATCAAACAACGCGGCAATTTCACGATCCTTCACGTTACCGGGCTGTTCGGCCACGCTGCTGTAAACGTAAGGCACTGCCTCTAACGCCTGGGCCAACGGGGCGGTCAGGGCGAACAACAGGGCGATGGTTGAGGTCTTGAATTTCATTGCGCTATTCCAATGGTGGTCGATGGCCACACTGTGCCGCTCGAAACGCCGTCCGCCATCGGCCAACCGGAGTCATTTGCCTATGCCATTCGGCAGATAGCGCCCTGCCCCGTCAACAAGGTTTAATGACGCCCCTGCCCGAACGGGCGTGTCTGCGCCGGAATCTGTCCATGCAAAACCCTGATCACGACCCCGGTAGCGCCCTGGCCATTCGCACCCAATATCGGCAATCGCAAAGTCGCGCGGCACGGCTGCGGCTGCTGGTGGATACCGGCCAGGAACTGACGCAACTGGCCCCCGAGGCCATGCGCCAACGTGTGCTGCAACGGGCCTGTGCCTTCCTCGCGATGGACCACGCGCTACTGCTGGAATGGGGTGTGGATGCGCAGGTCAGGACCACCGCCAGTCATGGCAGCCGTGATCGTTTAAACAGTCTCGAACACCTCGCCGATACCGCGATGCGCACTCCGCAATGGCAGGAACAGCCGAGCGCGATCCTGCCCAATGTGCTGCGGGTGCCTTTGCGCGATGGCGATGGCGCGGCCTTCGGTGCGTTGGTGCTGGCCAACAGCGTCAGCATCAGTGCACCGGACACCGAGGACATCGAATCCCTGCAATTGCTCGCCACCCTGCTGGCCGCGCACCTGGAAAACCAGCGGTTACTCGACGCCTTGGTCGCCCGCGAGCGCACCATGTCCGATCTGGTGCATCGGCTGTTCAGAGCTCAGGAAGACGAACGCAAACGCATGGCTTACGACCTGCACGACGGTTTGGCGCAAACCCTCGCCGGGCTGCATCAGCGCCTGCAAGGTTTTGCCGGCCGCTGCCCGCCACTGCCCGACGAACTCGGCGCGGACCTACAAACGATTCTTGCGTTGGCCCAGCATTGCGTCGGTGAAGGCCGGCAATTGATCAGCGGCCTGCGCCCCACGGTGCTCGACGACTTTGGCTTGCTGAAGGCGGTCGACAAAGAAGCGGATCGCCTGCGTGACGCCGGGATCAAAGTGAACTGGAGCACGCGTTGTGAAGCACGCCTGCCCAGCCAGGTGGAGATCGCCCTGTTCCGGATCGCCCAGGAAGGCATCAACAATATTCTCAAACATGCACAGGCCAGCCACGTCGTATTGGCGCTGGAGTTGCACGAAGGACAGGCCTCGCTGCGGGTGGACGACAACGGCAAAGGCTTTGCCATGGAACAACGACTCGACACCTGCGGCGCCCGGCACCTCGGGCTCGCGGCGATGCAGGAACGTGCGAGCCTGCTGGGCGGTGATTTCACCTGCGTCAGCCATGCGCACCGCGGAACACAACTGCGCGCCACCGTCCCTTCCGACCTCAATGGAACAGCTCAATGACTGAAGTTTTACGTCTGGTTCTGGCGGACGATCATGAGGTCACCCGAACCGGCTTCGTCGCGCTGCTGGCGGGTCATCCGCAATTCGAAGTGGTCGGCCAGGCCCGCGATGGCCAGGAAGCGGTAGACGTGTGCGAACGTCTGCTACCCGACATCGTCATCCTCGACATTCGCATGCCCGTGCTCAACGGGTTGGGCGCGGCGCGGATTCTTCAGCAGCGGCTGCCGGCCCTGAAAGTGGTGATCTTCACCATGGACGACAGCCCGGATCACCTGGAAGCGGCGATGAATGCCGGTGCCGTGGGTTACCTGCTCAAAGACGCCAGCCGCGATGAAGTGATCAACGCCCTGCAACGCGTCGCCGCGGGTGAGGAAGCCCTCAATAGCGCCGTGAGCGCCCGTCTGCTACGGCGCATGACCGAACGCAACGCCAGTGGCGCCGCCCCTGCCGAAACCTTGACTGCCCGCGAACGCCAGGTCCTCGGATTGGTGGCCAGCGGTTTCAGCAACCGTGAAATCGGTGAAGAGCTCGGCATCACCACGGGAACGGCCAAGGCCCACGTGGAACGGGTCATCGGTAAACTCGGGGCCGCCGACCGAACCCAGGCCGCTGTCCGTGGCATCGCCTTGGGTCTGGTGACCCAGTCATGAAGGTTTCAAGCGCTCGACGCTGGGCCGATCTGCCGTTACGCGGCAAAGCCCTCGTGGTGATTTCCCTGCCGTTGGTGATCCTGATGCTCTCGCTGGTGCTGATCTACATCACCGAGCGTCAGACCGCACGCGCGGAAGAGGACGTGCGCCGGGTGCTGCTGGTACAAGGCGACATTCAGGCGGTGCACACGCTGCTCGCCGAGGCTGCCGCCAGCGTGCGCGGTTATCTGCTGACCCGCCGCGAGGATTTCCTGCCGGGTTATCGACAAGCCAAGCCCTTGATCGAGTCCGCCCTGCGACGGCTCGACAGCAACGTTCGTGATGAGCGGGTGCGCAAACATCTGGCGGTCATCACGCCGCTGATCGATACCAAGGTCGAGGGCCTGGTTGAGCTGCTCGATGATCGCAACGCCACACCCGAGTCGATCACCACGATCCTGATCAATAACAAGCACATCCTCGACGAATTGCGCGAACGCATCAGCGCCATGCGCACCCTTGAAGACACGCTGCTGGCCGAGCGCACCGCAGCGGCCGCCTCCACTCGACAGCGTTTGTTGTTCTCCACCCTGCTGGCCGCTGCTTGCGGACTGTTTGGCGCCATTGTGGCGGTACTGTTTCTGTCCAAAGGCATCGTCGCCCGGGTTAAACAGGTCCAGGGCAACGCGCAACGGCTGGCACTCGGTCAGCCATTACTGCCGCAACCGCCGGAGAACGATGAGATTGGTCAACTGGGCACTCGTCTGGTCGAAGCCGGGCTGTTGCTGGCCGAACGTGAACGGGCGTTGCGCGACAACGAAGAACGCCTGCGGCTGATCATCGACGGGGTGAAGGACTACGGTATTTTCGCCCTCGACACACGGGGCTTCGTTACCAGTTGGAATGCGGGCGCCGAACGGATCAAGGGCTACACGGAGCAGGAAATCGTTGGCCAGCATTTCTCGGTGTTTTATCTGTCGCAAGAATGCCCGCAGCATCCCGACATGGCGCTGCGCGAGGCCACTCGCGACGGTCATTACATGGAAGAGGCGTGGCGTTGCCGCAAGGATGGCAGCCGCTTCTGGGCCAGCGTGGTGATTACCGCGCAATACGACAGCAGTGGCGCCCTGCGCGGATTCTCCAAGATCACCCGCGACATCACTGATCGCCGTGTGGCCGAGATAGCACTGAGCACTGCACGGGAAGAAGCCGAACGCGCCAGCCGCGCCAAAAGCGAATTCCTGTCGCGCATGAGCCACGAACTGCGTACCCCGCTCAACTCTATTCTCGGCTTCGCACAACTGCTGGACATGGACTCGCCCAAGGGACAGCGGGCGCAGATCGGTCACATTCTGCGGGCCGGGCAACACCTGCTGACCCTGATCAACGAGGTGCTGGATATCGCCAAGATAGAGGCCGGACGCCTGCCGCTGAATGTTGAAGCCGTTCCCTTGACGGTGGTGCTGCAAGAAGCCCTGACGCTGGTTTCTCCCATGGCCTGCGACGCCGGCATTCAGCTGGTTGAGTTGCCAATGCTGGCCGCTGATAGCGGGATCGTCGCTGATCGGCAACGCTTGGTTCAGGTGCTGCTGAACCTGTTGTCCAACGCGATCAAATACAACCGGCCTCAGGGTCAGGTGCACATCGAAGTCAGGGTCATTCAACAGCGAATTGCCGTGTCGGTCTGCGATACCGGCAAGGGCATTGCGGCCGATCGACTGGAGCAACTGTTCAAGCCGTTCGAGCGCCTGGAGACCGATCCAAACGTGGAAGGCACCGGCCTTGGCCTGGCCTTGAGCAAGAGTCTGCTGGAAATGATGAACGGCAGCCTGACCGTCAAAAGCCAGCCCGGCGCAAGCTCCAGTTTCACCCTGGAACTGCCCTTCGTGCGCCTGCAGCCAGTCACCGAGCCACCGGTTGCACGAATCAGCCACCCAGCGGTCACGGCCGCCCTCAGCGCTCCTAATTATCAGGGTAAAGTGCTGTGCATCGAAGACAATCTCTCGAGCCTGGCCCTGATCGAAACCCTGCTGCAACGACGGCCGCACATCCAATTGCTCTCAAGCATGCAGGGGCAAATGGGTCTGGACCTGGCTCGTCAACATGCGCCGCAGCTGATTTTGCTCGACGTGGCGCTGCCGGATCTGGATGGTTTCAATGTTCTGCAACGCTTGCGCCAGTCGTCCATCACCCGTGCCATTCCGGTGCTGATGATCACCGCCGATGCCAGCGACCTCACTCATCTGGCGTTACTGGAAGCGGGAGCGACGGCGGTGCTGACCAAGCCGATTCACATCCCTTCATTCCTCGCCCATCTTGACCAGCACCTACCGGAGCCCGTGTGAACACCGACCTGCGTATTCTGATCATCGACGACCAACGGCCCAACCTCGATTTGATGGAGCAACTGCTTGTCCGCGAAGGGCTGACCAATGTACTGAGCAGCACTCAGCCGCTGCGAACCCTGGACCTGTTTAACAGCTTCGAACCTGACCTGGTAATTCTCGACCTGCACATGCCGGAGTTCGACGGCTTTGCCGTGCTGGAACAACTCAACCGGCGCATCCCGACCGGCGAATACCTGCCGATCCTCGTGCTAACCGCTGACGCCACCCGCGACACCCGGCTGCGCGCGCTGGCCCTGGGCGCCAAAGACTTCATCAGCAAGCCACTGGATGCCCTGGAAACCATGCTGCGCGTCTGGAACCTGCTTGAAACCCGCGCGCTGTATAAAGCCCTGCGCACCCTGGTCCCGGCAGATCAGATCGAGTTGCTGCGCCAGTTAAAGCCGCACCCAGTTAGCTGACTGAAGGGGCGGAATCACTGACGCTTTGCTACTGAATGTCAGGTCACGGGGCTGGCTGGGTATTTTGGCGACCGGCTGCAGAAAGCCCAGCAAGGCCTGCTGGGTGTCATTCCAGGCCGTCGGATGTTCCATATCGAGGAAGTGCCCGGCGTTCTTGATGGTCTGAAATTGAGCCTGACGGCTATGAGCCGCAAAAAGACGGGCGTCTTCCACCGAGGTGTATTCATCCCGTTCGCCGTTGATAAACAGCAGCGGAACTTCGATGGCATCGGCACAGGAAACGTAGCAGTGAGTGTCCTGGGTCAGCACCTCATTGACGTGAAAATGCATCTGCCGGTACTCGTGTTCGTCCAGGCTGCTGACATGGCGCTCATTGAAACGCTTGAACAGCGACGGAAGATGTTTGCCGATAGTACTGTTGATCAAGCGCCCGACATTGCGCCGATCGCAGGCTTGAAGAAAATTCCGGCCGCTCTCCAGATAATCACGCATCGGTGTGTTGATCCGTGCGGCGAATGAACTGATCACTGCCTTTTCGATTCGGCGCGGATGCTGCGCCAGCGCCAGCAAGGTCGCCGCCCCGCCCCAGGAAAAGGACATCACATGCTGCGCGCGAAAGTGCTCGATCAACTCCAGCAGGATTGCGGCCTCGTCTTCCTTGCGGATCGGCTGGTCGTGCTGGTTGTGTTGTTTCGATTGACCGGCGTAGGGCTGATCGTAGAGGACTACGTTGAAGCGTGGCCGCAGGTAGCGCACTGTCTGGGCAAAAGATGCGGTCGTTGCCAGCGAGCCATTGACCAGAATAATGGTCTTGTCGGCGGTGGCGTTGAGATAATGCTCGGTATAAACCTTGTACTTCTTACTAATCTCGACGATCGCAGTTTTCAGCATCATGTCACTCTCTTCCTTGAACAATTGGATCAACACACAGCGTGAATGACTATCCGGCTTCCTCCGGGCAAGCCTGACAGCAAGAACCAGCGACAACGGTACAAGGGCGCTGAGATGAACGCCATGACCAACAAGTCACAAACCGACCAGTGGTCCACAGTTAAGCAGGGATTCTTTCGTCTGCAAGTAGGCTAGCTTGAAAGTGGCGGCCCTGACGCCCTGCCGACATCCGTCTATGATTGTTCATTTCCCCCTCCATCCATCGAGGCGTTGGAAGATGTCACTGACCCTTTACTACCATCCGCTGGCATCGTTCTGCCACAAAGTACTCATCGCGCTCTACGAAAACGGCACCGAATTCGAGAGAAGGATCATCGATCTGGGGGACGCTGCCGACCGCGCAGAACTTCAGGCATTGTGGCCAATCGGAAAGTTCCCGATTATTCGTGACCATGCACACCAGCGGGATCTGCCGGAGTCCAGCATCATCATCGAGTACCTGGATCGGCTGTATCCAGGCACGCACAGACTGATTCCAGACGATTGGGAGAGCGCGCTGGAGGTCCGGTTATGGGATCGTTTCTTCGACCATTATGTACAAGTGCCATTGCAACAGATTGTCAGTGATCGCCTACACGCGACCAACGGCGATTTGAGCAGAGAGCGGTCCACGCTGGAAACGGCGTACGGCATGCTCGATCGCCGGATGGCGTCCAGAACCTGGGTGGCCAGCCTGGAGTTCAGCATGGCCGATTGCGCCGCCGCCCCGGCACTTTTTTATGCCAGGACGCTCGTGCCATTCCCTGACGACTACGGCCACTTGAACGCCTATTTCGAGAGATTGGTACAGAGACGGTCATTTCAGCGGGTGATTGACGAAGCCAGGCCGTGGTTTTCGTTCTATCCGTTTGCGGAGGCCCTTGAGCAGCGGTTTCGCCAGGCGCCGGACAACGCATGAGCCGCGATCCATAGCCTTCGCGCCTGATACCAGTCGGCTCGAAGCGCGAAGGACAGTCATCGATTTGTTCGGGAATGCGCGATCAAAACCGCGGTTTGATCGTCTTCCAGTCCGGCTTGTAACGCTGCATCTGCTTCACGTCATCGCGCTGACGAATGCCGCACGTCAGGTATTGATCATGAAGTTTGCCCAATTGATCGTGATCCAGCTCAAGACCCAACCCTGGCGCACGAGTGATTTTCACGCAACCATCGACGATGGGTAGCTTGCCGCCCTTGATCACCTCTTCGTCCGGTTCCTGCCAGGGGTAATGGGTGTCGCAGGCGTAATCGAGGTTGGGCACCGAGGCGGCGACATGCGCCATGGCCATCAGGCTGATGCCCAGGTGCGAATTGGAATGCATGGACACGCCAAGGCCGAAGGTGTCGCACATTTTCGCCAGCGCCTGAGTGTCGCGCAGGCCACCCCAGTAATGATGGTCGGCGAGCACGATCTGCACGCTGTTCAGGGCCACGCTGCGGCGGAACTCATCAAAGTCAGTGACCACCATATTGGTCGCCAGCGGCAGACCGGTGCGTTTGTGCAGTTCGGCCATGCCGTCGAGGCCCGGCGTCGGGTCTTCGTAATATTGCAGGTCATCGCCCAGCAGTTCTGCCATGCGAATCGAGGTTTCCAGCGACCAGTTGCCGTTCGGGTCGATGCGCAGCGGATAACCGGGAAAAGCTTTTTTCAGCGCCTTGATGCACGACACTTCGTGCTCCGGCGGCAGTGCCCCGGCCTTGAGTTTGATGCTCTTGAAACCGTAGGCCTCGATCATGCGCCGAGCCTGGGCGACGATCTGCTCTTCGTTCAGTGCTTCGCCCCAGCTGTCCGGTTTGTACGGTGAATCGATGTGTTGCGCGTACTTGAAGAACAGATAGGCACTGAACGGCACTTCATCACGAATCGCCCCGCCCAGCAGGTCCACCAGCGGCACATTCAGGGAATGCGCCTGTAGATCGAGAAACGCCACTTCGAACGCCGAATATGCGTTGCTTACTGCTTTGCTGGCGTGAGAACCGGGCGCCAGTTCCGCACCGGCGATGCTCGGGGTTTTGTTTGCCGCCACGGTGGCCTGCACGATGGCGCGCAACTGGTTGAGGTTGAACGGGTCGAGACCGATCAGCTGATTTTGCAATTGCTGTTGAATCGCCAGCGCCGGGGCGTCGCCGTAGCTTTCGCCCAAGCCGATGTAGCCGTTGTCGCTCTCGATCTCGATGATCGAGCGCAGCGCGAAGGGTTCGTGAATGCCACTGGCATTGAGCAGCGGCGGATCACGGAAGGCGATGGGGGTGACGGTGACGCGTTTGATTTTCAAGAGGCAGCTCCCTTTGGCTCGGTATTCAAGGCTTGATGACTGACAGGTTTTTTCGGTGCCGCGGCGTCGACCGGTTCACCGGTGAGCGAACTGCGCGTGTCGCCACGTGGTGCAGTGCGGGCAAAAAAGATCACCACGGCCGCGACCAGCGAAGTGGCCGCCAGGCCGTACAAACCGCCTTCGATAGAACCGGTGGTCTGTTCCAGGAACCCGAACGCGGTTGGCGCCACAAAGCCGCCGAGATTGCCGATGGAGTTGATCAAAGCGATTACTGCCGCAGCGATGCGCGCATCCAGATAGCCTTGGGGAATCGGCCAGAACAACGCCGAAGCCGCCTTGAAACCGATGGCCGCAAAACAAATGGCGACGAAGGCGAAGATCGGCCCGCCGGTGGTTGACATGAACATGCCGAACGCGGCAATCACCAGCGTCACGGCCACCCAGGCCTGCTGGTATTTCCATTTACTGGCCATGGCGGCGAAGCCATACATCGCCAGGATGGAAATGATCCACGGGATCGAATTGAACAGGCCGACCTGGAAGTCGCCCAGGTTACCCATCTTCTTGATCATGCTGGGCAGCCAGAACGTGGCGCCATAAATCGTCAGGGCGATGGAAAAGTAGATAAAGCAGAACAGGGCAATCTGCCGGTCGGCCAGCAATTTGAACATCGACGGTTTGACCGTCTGCACGGCTTCGCGAGCCTGCTGTTCCAGGGCAATGGCGCTTACCAGTGCGTCCTTTTCTTCGACGCTCAGCCATTTCGCCTCGCGTGGATGGGATTGCAGCCAGAACCAGACAAACCCACAGAGCACGATGGAAGCAAAGCCTTCAATCAGGAACATCCACTGCCAGCCATGTAGGCTGAGACCGCTGACGTGCAGCAGCGCACCGGACACCGGACCGGAAATCACCGAGGCAATGGCCGAACCACTGAGGAAAATCGCCATGGCCTTGCCCCGCTCGGTCGACGGTAGCCATTGGGTGAAGTAATAAATGATGCCGGGGAAAAACCCCGCCTCGGCGGCGCCGAGAATGAAGCGCAGTACATAGAAGCTGGTTTCGCCACGCACGAAGGCCATGGCCATCGCCGCCGCGCCCCAGGTGAACATGATGCGCGTCAGCCAGGCGCGGGCACCGTAGCGTTGCAGCAACATATTGGACGGTACTTCGAAGATCGCGTAACCGATGAAAAACAGCCCGGCGCCCAAGCCATAGGCCGCGGCGCCAATGCCCAGGTCGGTTTCCAGGTGGCTGCGCACGAAGCCGATGTTGACCCGGTCGATGTAGTTGACGATGAACATCACCACAAACAGCGGCAGCACATGGCGCTTGACCTTGGCCGCTGCTCGGGCGAGGACTGTCGGGTCCGGCGGACTCTGATGGGTATTCAAGGGGCGACTCCCGTTCATTGTTTTTTTAGGGGAGAACCGATCATGGACGCGCCTATTGATCCCGTCTAATCTAACTTGGCACTCGATTGATACCCGGATTAGATCAATGTTCGAACTGACGCAACTGCGCTGCTTCACCACCGTGGCCACCGAACTCAACTTTCGCCGAGCCGCCGAACGGTTGAACATGACCCAACCGCCTCTTAGTCGCCAGATTCAATTGTTGGAGCACCACCTGGGCGTCGAGTTGTTCACCCGCAGCACGCGCAGCGTCGCCTTGACCGCCGCCGGTCGCGCCTTCTTCATCGAAGCGCAGAACCTGCTGGAGCGCGCTCAGCAAGCCGCCGTGACTGCCCGGCGTTTCGCCGAAGGCGACATCGGTACGGTCAATATCAGCTTCGTCGGCAGCGCGGTGTACGAATTCCTGCCCAAGGTCATCGCTGAAGCCCGGCTCAAACAGCCTCAGGTCAAAATCGATCTGTCGGAGATGAACACCTACCAGCAGCACGAGGCCCTTCGCGCCCGCCGGATCGATCTGGGCATCGTTCGCGCGCCGTTGCTGGAGCCGGGCTATGCCACCGAATGCCTGGTGCGTGAACCCTTCGTATTGGCCGTCCCGCACAATCATCGGCTGGCCAGCGCCGAAACCGTGTCCGTCAAAGACCTGGACGCACAACCCTTCCTCATGTACTCCCATGCGGCTTACCCGCCGTTCAACGAACTGCTGACCGGCATGCTCCGCTCGGCCCGCGTCGCCCCGGAATATGTGCAATGGCTCGGCTCGTCCCTGACCATCCTGGCTCTGGTGAACGCCGGAATGGGCCTGGCCCTGGTGCCGCGTTGCGCCACCAGTGTCGTGTTCAAGAACGTTGTGTTTCGCGATATCGATCTGGGGGAAGGCGTGCAGAGTGAGCTGCACTTGATCTGGCGCGAGAACAACGACAACCCGGCGTTTGCGATGTTGCTGGAGGGGATTCGAAAAGCTGTCAGAGAGGGGTGGGGATTGTGAGTTGTCGGCGTATGTTACGAGGGACCCCCCGTAGGAGCAGCCTTCGGCAGCTCCTACAAATTAGCCGCCCTCCAGGCTACCGTTGCGCCAGTTCATGCTTGATGCATTGCTCGTAATACGTTTGCTTGATGTCGGAAGGCTTGAGGCGTGAGGGACTGTTATAGGTTTGTTCCGTGATCCCCATGGCTGTCATGCGCATCCACGGCCGGGGAAATTTGCGCGCTTGCAGTTTCCTGCGTGCCCCGTAAAGCGTGAGCCCGGAAAGCTTTGACGCTTGTGCGCCGGCAGCTATGTCCGAGCCCCAGCTGCAGACGAAACGACTGTTCTTGCTCAGGTCTTTTGCCTGAGCCTCAAGCGAGAGAGTCACCAGGACAAACGTTGCAGCCATCCATACCAAAGTCCGCATATCGCCAATGCCTAACCTTCTGAAAAGAAAGCAAGTTTGACAACGAAACGGACATCGGGGGGCCAGCAGTTCGCCTCATTCTCATCTGTTTTTTTGTTCTCGATCGGCACAGCAGAGTCTTCTTGACGGTGCCCGAAACTTTTTTGAGCTTTAACCGAGCCTTGCAGTCTCTAGATTGAGAGCGGCGTGGTTATCGACAGGTCATTTGCGGCGAACGCGCGGTCAGGCGGTGGAGGCATCGATGTCAGATCTTGAGCATGTCATTCAGCCCTTTAATGCCAGGTTGGTGATGATCGGCTCTGGCTGTATCGGAAAAGGCGTACTCCCGCTGCTATTGCGCCATCTTGAGATTGAACCGCAGCGACTGTTGATCCTCAGCCCCGATGACGATGGACGTTTGCTCGCGCAGGAATTTGGCGTCTCCCACCAAGCCGAGCAACTGGACCAGAGCAATTACGAGGCGGTGCTGGACCCTCTTTTGAGCGCTGGCGATTTCCTGCTCAACCTCTCGGTAGGTGTATCGAGCCTGTCCCTGATTCAGTTCGCCCAACGTAAAGGTGTGCTGTATCTGGACACCTGTATCGAGCCGTGGGAAGGCGGTTATGTCGACCCCGATAAATCCCTGTCCGAAAGATCCAACTATGCATTGAGGGAAGCGGCGCTTCAGCTTCGGGGTGAAAGTGCGCAAGGTCTGTCCACCGCCATGTTGACCCACGGTGCCAATCCGGGGCTGGTGTCCCACCTGGTCAAACAGGCACTGGTCAACCTCGCTGAAGATTTGGGTGACACAACGCCCCTGCCCGCTTCTCGTGAAGAATGGGCGCAACTGGCCAGCCGACTGAATATCCGCTGCATCCACATCGCCGAACGCGATTCGCAGTATTCATCGCAACATAAAATCGCCGATGAATTCGTCAACACCTGGTCCGTGGACGGTTTCATCAGTGAAGGCAGCCAACCGGCGGAGTTGGGTTGGGGCAGCCATGAGAAGGCGCTTCCCGAGGACGGCTATTACCACGCCTTCGGGTGCCAGGCCGGGATCTATCTGCAACGCCCCGGTGCCTCCACGCGGGTTCGCACCTGGACACCCTCGACGGGACCAACCCATGGGCTGCTCGTGACCCACAACGAAGCCCTGTCGATTGCCAACTACCTCACCCTTGGCCAGGGAAGGCAGCCGACTTACCGTCCGACCGTCCACTACGCCTATCGGCCCTGTGACGATGCCTTGCTATCGATGTATGAACTTGCCGAGCGCAACTGGAACCCCCAGAGCGGCGAGCGCCTGCTCGACGACGAAATCCTCGACGGCAGTGACGAACTCGGCGTGCTGCTGATGGGGCATGCCAGAAACAGTTATTGGTATGGCTCGCGCCTATCGATCCAGCAAGCCCGGGCTCTATGCCCCTATAACAGCGCCACTAGCCTGCAAGTGACGGCGGGAGTGCTGGCCGGCGTGATCTGGGCGATTCGCAATCCTCAACGCGGCATTGTCGAACCGGATGAATTGCCCTTCAGGGAAATTCTGCAGATTTGCCTGCCCTACCTGGGAACTGTAGAAGGCATTTATTCCGACTGGACGCCGCTTACCGGACGTCACTCACTGATGCCCGAGCAGACCGATGAATCCGATCCATGGCAATTCGTGAACGTCAGGATTACTTGAAAGCCTGACGTGGTTTATTCCACGCCAGGCAACGGCTCAAATACCGGAACCGTTCTGAAATGAGTCGCCCGAACCGGACTCTCTTTGCCACGCCCGATGCAGAAGATCGATGACTTCTTCGTCCGATGTCTGCGAAAAATCCGTGTACCAATAGCCGATCGAAATCAGCCAATCAGGGATCAGCGGGCAGATCAGCTCGTCCACTTCGTCGCGCAACGCCTCTGCCGTCTCAAGAGGTGCCACCGGCACGGCAACGACGATGCGAGAAGGCGCTTGCAGGCGCACGGCCTGTATCGCGGCCATCATCGTAGCCCCCGTCGCCAGGCCGTCATCGATCAGAATCACCACCTGATCCTTGAGCGCCACAGGTGCGCGCGATGCCCGGTATATACGCTCGCGACGCAATAATTCCTGGGTTTCTCGTGCAGTAACACCATCGAGCGTGCGTTGATCGATACCGTTCGCCCTCAGTACATCGTCATTGACAATTCGTATGTCGCCGCTGGCAATCGCGCCCATGGCGAGTTCCTGATGAGACGGTACTCCCAGCTTGCGCACCAGCATCAGGTCCAGGCGAACCTCCAGGGCCGTGGCCACTTCATAGGCGACCGGAACGCCGCCACGGGGCAAGGCAAGGACGATGACATCGGCTCTTTTAGCGTATTTAAGCAACGGTTCCACCAGGCCTCGGCCGGCATCAACCCGGTCATGCAAGATGGTTTGCAATGAAGGACTAGTCATTTGAAAACCTCCCTGGGGCGGGAGCCCCAAAAAACGGGCGTTCGTTTGACGGCGGCCATCATTCCAATAGGGACGTCCGCCCCTAGACCGCCAGAATGCTGCAAGGCACCTGGTACAGAATATGTTCCGTCGTGCTGCCAAGCAGCCGCTCCAGACCACGGTATTGAGCTCTGCCCATCACGATCACATCCACTTGATGCTCATTGGTGAATTCGCTCAGTACTGAGACAGGGTTCCCCATGATGAAATGCCGACAGTCAGCGGTCACACCGAACCGAGCGGCCAACTGGAGAAAAGACTTTTCCAGGTCGCTGCGCAACTCTCGGGTAAGCTCCGCGAGCGTCAGACCGCCGTCCATATCCGCCAGAAAGGCTGCCGAAATGTCACACGCGTACAGCAGATGCAGTTCGGCATTGCACTGCAGCGCAAGGCTCGACGCCTGCAGGATGATCCGGTCATTGAGTTCATTGTTCGAAGGCTCGGTGTCTGACACGTCAACCGCGGCCACCACTTTCTGCGGCAAGGCATGGCATTCACCCCCCACCAGATAAACCGGGACCGGGCAATGGCGCAACAAACGCCAATCCAGCGGCGTGAAGAACGCGCGCTTGAGCACGGGTTCATGCTGCACTTGCTTGATCAACAGATCGGGCTGCATTTGCGTGACGTGGTCAAGGATGTCCTGACGCATGTTATCGGCCCATGCGACTTCGGTTGTCACCTCGATCCCCCGGCCTCGCATCTTTTCCGCCTGCTCATCGAGCCAGTCGCGGTGCTCCTGCAGGTAGGTCGCCCGGGCCATTTTGCGGTCGCCTTCTTCGAGCAGCGACAGAATGTCCAACGAGGGAATCAGGCCGGCAATGTGCAAGCTCGCCCCGCTGGCCTTGGCCAGGGCGGCGCCATGGTTTATCGCAGGCGAATGGCGCAGCAGCGGGTTGATGATCAGCAATAACCGTTGATACTGGCTCATGATCTGACTCCAGACAGGTTGATCCTCGACGCCGGCTCGAGAATCCAGCATCAGGCCCAGACTCCGCCATTAAAGCCTCTTAAGCGTTGATTTATATCAATTCCTTGAATGAGGCATTGCAGGGGCCACTTGAGAAGAATAGTTCACAACGGTGCTGTGCATCTCGTGCCGGACTCATCCGTGATGGCCGTTCGCCTGAAAAGGTAGCACCGCTGATGTAGGCGGATACTCCGCCTTCGCGGGCAAGCCCGCTCCCACAGGTTCCGTGCTTGGCTGATTGGCATTGGGCACCGCCAGGTTTTGTTTGTGACTCAGGTATTCGTCATCCTGTCCCAAGAACAAACAACTCCAACATGGCCCAAACAGCATGCATCCGCAAAGACTGATCCTGCACAACGAGTTGCACGCGCGCCCTTCTCTGTATTTCGACGAGCCCGCCCATGTATTTCATATGGCGTTTCTGGCGAATGACGGGCAGTGCGACACTCTGCTGAGTCGCTGCTGCCCCGGCCCGGTCGACCCGGATGCGGCCCAGGGCATCACCGAGCTGGAGGGCCATGCCTTGAAGTGGGAGCGGCACGCGGAGTTCCTGACGCTGACGCTGGTGGTGCCCTCCTCCAGTCACGAGCCATGCTGGAGCCCGCCACCCAGAGCCTTGATGGACCGGGTCGAACCCTTCATGCAGCACATGATCAACGCTGTGCAGATTGTGGTGCGCACCGATACATCCTTCTCTGGCAATCTGTCTGTTTATGGATTCAAAGATCCTAGCGGCTCTTGCATCGGTGGTGGCGATGCGACGGTCTGGAGCGATTTTCGCCTGAGCGCCGACGGCACCAACCGTTTCCTGTTCATTAACAAACGCCTGAATGCGTATCGGCTGGGACGGATGATCCGCCGCCTGCTGGAAATCGAAACCTACCGAATGATGGCTTCGCTTTCACTCATCACCGCGAAAGCCTTGAGCACTCAGCTCAACGTCTTCGACAAAACTCTGGTAAACCTCTCGGAACGTAACGCCGGCCCCGATACCGCAAATGCGAAAGCGTTGCTGACCGACATTGCCAACCTGTCAGCGCAGGTGGTCAGCAGCAGCGCAAAAACCCGACACCGCTTCAGCGCCACCCAAGCCTATGCACAACTGGTTTTCGAACGTTTGGGCGAACTGCGCGAAAGCCACGTGGGTGATTGCCAGCGACTGGGTATCTTCATCGAAAGACGCTTTAAACCCACGGTCAGATACTGCGCCGTCACCGAACAACGCCTGGAGCAACTGGCCGAAAGCGTGGCCAACCTCGGGGACTTGTTGCAGGCCCGTGTGCAGGTCGAAATGGAAGAGCAGAACTCGGAAATCCTGAAGAGCCTGAACGCCCGCGCCGATACTCAAATCAAAATCCAGCGCGCGGTCGAAGGCTTGTCGATTATCGCCATCACCTATTACTTGTTGAGCCTGTTCAAGCTGCTCTACTCGGGATTGCACGTCATGGGCGCGGACATTTCCGCGAGAGACGCCATGCTGGCCATGACCCCGATCGCGCTCTGTGTCCTGCTGTTTATTTTGATCAGGATCAGGAAAGCCAAAGAACATTGACCCACCGTAAAGCGCCCCTGCGCGATAATTGCCGTATGCGCCAGGGGCCATGCACTACCAGCCCCCAGGGCACACATCGCCTTTTCCAGTTTTAACCGACTCTTTCCTGAAGCGCACCCGGGCATCTATGCCCGGTATTCGCCAGCCCGGGAGCGCAGTCGTCGAGGAGTTTTCATGGATATGCTTTACCGGACCTCCCGCGAGGGAGTGCCCGCCCCGCGGTTCGCGTTCAATCCCCTGAACCTGGGCCTGCTGCTGGCCAGCGCGATGCCTTCGGCCTGGGCCGCCACCGAACTGCCGGCGGTGACCGTCACCGGCGAAGACACCTCCAGTTATCAGGTCGAAAGCGCTTCGGTCGGTGGTTTCGAAGCGGCGCCATTGCTCGATACGCCGGCCTCGATTTCGGTGGTCAATGAAGCCTTGATCAAGGATCAGCAAGCGCGCCTGCTCAGCGAAGTTCTGCGCAACGACGCCTCGGTGGGTGAAAGCTACGCGCCGGTCGGTTACTACGAAAACTTCGTGGTGCGCGGTTTTTCCCTCAACTCCGCCAGCAGCTACAAGATCAACGGCCGCACCATCACCGGCGAGCAGAACGTCGGGCTGGAAAACAAACAGCAGGTGGAGGTGCTCAAGGGCCTTTCCGGCCTGCAAAGCGGCGTCAGCGAGCCCGGCGGGCTGGTCAACTATGTGACCAAGCGGCCCGCTGATGTGCGTTCGGTCACCGTATCCACCGATGATCGCGGCAGCGGTTACCTGGCCACCGACGTCGGTGGCTGGTTCGGCAGCGAACAACAGTTCGGCCTGCGTGCCAACGTGGCCCATGAAGACCTGCATTCCTACGTCGAACACACCAATGGCCAGCGCGATTTCGCCTCGCTGGCCTTCGACTGGAACATCAGCCCCGATGCGCTGCTGCAACTGGATGCCGAGTACCAGACCAAGGAACAGCGCTCGGCACCGGGTTATCAATTGCTCGGCGGTTCCAGCCTGCCGCACCATGCCTCGCCGAAGAAGCTGCTGGCACACCAGAGCGGTTCGGAGCCGGTTACCACCGACGCGCTGAACCTCAACGGCAACTTCGAATACCGCTTCAGCGACCAGTGGAAAGGCAATCTCAGCGCTTCGCGCAGCCGGGTGGTGATCGATGACTACAGTTCGTTCGCCTGGGGCTGCTATGGCTCCGCCACTTGCGCCAGCGCGGCAGTGCCGAACTACTTCAGCCCCGAGGGCGACTACGACATTTACGATTTCCGCAGCCCCGACGATACCCGCCGCAACGACGAGGTGCAGGCCACCCTCAGCGGCCGCTTCGAAACCGCCGGCCTGGGCCATGAACTCAGCGTCGGGACCAGCGCGTTCCGCCGCGTGGTGGACAAACGCGACGCCATCAACCAGATGATCGGCAGTGCCAACATCAACAGCGAGCCGGCTGATTTTGCTCGCTACGACGGGCCGCTCAACGATTCCTATCGACGTCTGGACAGCCGTCAGTACGGGTTGTTCTTCAATGACCGGATCAGCTTCAACGAGCAATGGCAAACCGTGCTCGGCGGGCGCGAAGTGCGCCTGGATGAAGAGACCTTCGACAGCCAGGGCGACACCACCCGGCACACCCAGCGCTATGTGTTCCTGCCCCAGGCCGCACTGATCTACAAGCCGCTGCAAAACCTGTCGCTGTACACTCGCTACAGCAAGGGCCTGTCCCTGGGCGGCGAAGCGGCGTGGTTCACCACCAATGCCTTTGAAATCCTAGCGCCCACCGTGTCGCGACAAATCGAGGCCGGCATCAAATACGACTGGCAGCGCATCAGCCTGGCCGCGGCGCTGTTCCAGATCCGTCAGGCCTATCAGTACTCGCGACCGAATGACGACGGCACGTTCACGTTCACCCAACAGGGCGAACAGAAGAACACCGGGCTGGAGCTCTCGGCCAATGGCTGGGCCAGCCAGCGTCTGCAGATTTCTGCCAGTGTCGCGGCGATCCGCGCGCGGGTCACCGACAGCGGCACGCCAGCTTATGAAGGCCACCAGACGATCAACGTTCCGACCTTGCGCGCCAGCCTCTACGGCGACTATGCCCTGCCCTGGTTCGACGGCCTGGCGCTGCTCGGCGGAGTGCAGTACAGCGCCAGCAAGTACGCCAACCGCCAGGGTGAAGTGCAGACCAGCGCCTACGCCATCTTCAACATCGGCAGCCGCTACAGCACGCGCATCGACGGTTACGACACGGTGTTCCGCCTGACCGTGGACAACCTGTTCGACAAACGCTACTGGCGTGATGCCGGTGAGTACATGGGCGATGGCTACCTGTTCCAGGGCGCGCCATTGACCGCGCGGCTGAGTGCCTCGATCAACTTCTGAGTCACCGGAACGAAAGAAGAGGTCGAAGCCTGATGGTACGGAACCTGTGGGGCGGGCTTGCTCGCGAAAGCGTCAGGTCAGCCAACACTGATGGTGACTGACACATCGCCTTCACGAGCAAGCCCGCTCCCACATTTTGAATTGGGTTGCGCCGGCTACTTGGGCTCGACACACAGCCCAAGCATCGCCGTCAATGCACAGGGGTCAGAATGTCACACTGGCGCTGAGGCGTGCCGTGCGCGGCTCGCCGACATTAACCTGCAACTGGCTGCCGGTGGAGGACGGGTAGTACTGTTTGTCGAACAGGTTGTCGACGTTGAATTGCAGCGAAGTCTTGTACCCGAACATCGGCGATTCCCAACGCACGAAGGCATCGGCCACGGTGTAGCTGCTCAACCAGAAATCGTTGGCGTTGTTCGCCGCACGCTCGCCGACGTAACGCGCGCCAGCACCGGTATGCCAGGCTCCGAATTCCGCAGGGACGTTCAGGTGATGCGTGAGGTACAGGCTCGCGGTGTGCTTCGGCGCGTTGGCGAGGCGGTGACCTTCGTCATCTGGATCGTCGAGGATTTCCGTGTGGGTGTAAGCGTAGGTGCCGATCAGGTCCCAGCGCTCGGCCACACGCCCGGTGATGTCCAGTTCCAGGCCCTGCGAACCGACCTTGCCCGCCGCCTCCGAGAGGCTGACACCATTGATCGTCTGGCTGGTCACGACGTTTTTCTTGACGATGTCGAACAGCGCAAGATTGATGTTCAGCCCCGGCAGCGGGTCGTACTTCGCGCCGACCTCGTAGCTGCGGCCCTCCTCCGGATCGAAGGTGTGGCCGGCATCGTCGACATCGGTATTGGGCTTGAATGAACGGCTGTAGTTACCGTACAGCGACAAGGTATCGGTGGCTTTGTAGACCAGGCCCAGAAACGGAACGAAAGCATCTCCGTTATCGTCACGGTTCACGGTGTAGCTGCTGCCACGGCCCTGATCGCTGTACTGATCGTAATGTTGCTGGCGACCACCGAGGACCAGGATCCAGCGGTCATCGAGGTGCCAGTTATCCTTGAAGTACACGGAGCTTGAGGTCAGCTGGTTGCTCAAGTCGCTTTGGGCAGCACTGACGAGACTGGGCTCGGCCAGACGACCATAAACCGGCGATGTGATGTCGAAGCCTGACCGAGCCGTATTACGGTAGGTTTTGCCGCGGAATTGGTCGGACGCTTCAGTATCCGCGCCGACCAGCAGGTCATGGCGTTGGCCGAACAGTTCCTGCTGACCGATGAAATCCCAACTGGCGTAGCGGGTCTCATCGTCGTAGTGAGCGCCGTTGGCAGCACGTCGCAGATTGTTGCCGGTCAACGAACTCGGCTGGGCAATCGAGAGGCTGTAGCGGTCGTTGTTCCAGCCGTAGGTAACGCGGGTTTTCCAATCGTCATTCAACTGATACTCGAAACGCGCGGTGGCCACTTCACGAATACCGACGCTTTTGGCCCATTTTTCGTCGAGGCGCTTGTCGTAGTCGATGTCCGCCGGATGACCGTTGGTGAACACGGTGCCGCGGTCGAAGGGATTGGAGTATTCGTTGTACTCGTAGCTCAGCGTCAAGCTGGCACGGTCGCCGGTCCAGCTCAGCGACGGTGCGACCAAAGTGCTCTCATTCACGCCGTAGTTGCGCCAGTAATCTTCATGGCCGCGTTCAGTAATCAGGCGATAGGCCAGGCCCGTATCTCCCATCGGCCCGGTGGTATCCACCGCCATGGTGCCGCCGCCTTCGCTATAGGCCGAGCCGCTCAGGGTCGTGCTCTGGGTGTATTCAGGCTTCTTGCTGATCACGTTGATCAATCCGCCGGGCTCCAGCGCACCGTACAGCATCGAAGCAGGCCCTTTGAGCACTTCGACACGATCCGTCGTGGCGCTGAAGTTGTGCCCCAGATTGGAACGCACGCCATCGCGCAGGATCGAGCCGTCATCGTTGGTACCAAAACCGCGCTTGACCAGCGAGTCCCGGGAGCCGCCCAGAGTGTTGCCCTGACTGACGCCGCTGACGAACTTCATGGCGTCGGCCAGCGAGCGCACCTGATAGTCGGCCAGGGTCTGCTGGGTGACCACATTGATCGATTGCGCCTCTTCCTTGATCGGCACATTGCTTTTGCTCGCCGTGCTGGCTTGAGAAGTGGTGTAGCTAGTGTCTTGGCTGACGCGGCTCGCCTGAATATCAGTGGTCGGCAGTTCGATGGCTTCCTGTGCCCATAAAGGACTGGCAAACATGACGCAGGAGAGTGTTGGCAACGCGTGTTTCATGAAGACCTTGCGGCGGGCAAAGGGGTGAGGATGGCTCAAGACGTCGCGCTCAATGAGTTAGTAGTAATGATTCTCATTGTATGATGCGACGTATTTCCAGTAAATACCCTCAGTATTATTAACTAACGAGTTATTAATCCGCCCCCTGGATGATGGTTTGTGAGTCACCAACCGTCAGCATCAACTCAAGCCCGGAGCGTTTTTCGACAAGGCCCGTGCCGAAAAAAACAACCTTCCTCTGCGGTATCCATCTGATCGACCGACCAATCGTCACAAGCCGACCAATGGATCCACTAAATCGTTAACAAACAGAATCAGTTTGACAAACACCCTATAAATCACCATTAATGGATCCACTAAATAACAACAAACAGCCTTGGAGAATCTCCATGTACCCCAAGAACACCTGGTACGTCGCCTGTACGCCCGATGAAATCGCCGACAAGCCGCTTGGCCGTCAGATCTGTGGTGAGAAGATGGTTTTTTACCGCGGGCATGAAGGCAAGGTGGCAGCTGTCGAGGACTTCTGCCCCCATCGCGGCGCACCGCTGTCTTTGGGCTATGTGGAAAACGGAAATCTGGTGTGCGGCTATCACGGCCTGGTGATGGGCTGCGACGGCAAGACCGTGGAAATGCCCGGGCAACGGGTTCGTGGCTTTCCGTGCAACAAGACATTCGCCGTGGTCGAGCGTTACGGATTTATCTGGGTCTGGCCCGGCGATCAGGCGTTGGCCGACCCGGTGCTGATCCATCATCTGGAATGGGCGGTGAGCGATGAGTGGGCCTATGGCGGCGGCCTGTTCCACATCCAGTGCGACTATCGCCTGATGATCGACAACCTGATGGACCTGACTCACGAAACCTACGTCCACGCGTCCAGCATCGGCCAAAAGGAAATCGACGAAGCACCGCCGGTGACCACGGTCGACGGCGACGAGGTAGTCACTGCCCGTCACATGGAAAACATCATGGCCCCGCCCTTCTGGCGCATGGCCCTGCGCGGCAACAATCTGGCCGACGATGTACCGGTGGACCGCTGGCAGATCTGCCGCTTCACCCCGCCCAGTCATGTGCTGATCGAAGTCGGTGTGGCCCATGCCGGAAAAGGTGGTTATCACGCCCCTCAACCGTTCAAGGCGTCGAGCATCGTCGTCGACTTCATCACGCCGCAAACCGAAACCTCGATCTGGTACTTCTGGGGCATGGCGCGCAATTTCAACCCGCAGGATGAAGCCTTGACCGCGAGCATTCGCGAGGGTCAGGGCAAGATTTTCAGCGAGGACCTGGAGATGCTCGAACGCCAGCAACAAAACCTGCTCAGCCATCCCCAGCGCAACTTGCTCAAGCTCAATATCGACGCCGGCGGCGTGCAGTCGCGCCGTGTTCTGGAGCGCCTTATCGCCCAGGAACAAACGCCGCAGGAGTCAATGGCATGATCGAAGTGCTGGTGGTATCCCGCAACAACGAAGCCCAGGACATCTGCAGCTACGAGCTGGCCAGTGTCGATGATCGACCGCTACCGACCTTCAGTGCCGGCGCGCATATCGATGTGCATCTGCCTGGCGGCTTGATCCGGCAATATTCCCTGTGTAACCACCCCGAAGAACGTCATCGCTACCTGATCGGCGTGCTCAAGGACCCGACCTCTCGCGGTGGCTCACTTACCATGCACGAGCAGATCCACCCCGGCACGCGGCTGTCTATCAGTGAGCCGCGCAACCTGTTTCCGTTAACCCATGAAGCCACGCGCAGCCTGCTCTTCGCCGGCGGTATCGGCATTACCCCAATCCTCTGCATGGCCGAGCGCCTGGCCCACAGCGGCGCAGATTTCGAGCTGCACTACTGCGCCCGTTCGCGAGAGCGCGCGGCCTTTGTCGAACGCCTGCAACACTCGGCTTTTGCCCACCGGGTGTTCCTGCATTTCGATCAGGAGCCCGACACTGCGTTGGACGCGGCCAAGGTCCTGGCCACGCCACACAATGACGTTCATTTATATGTGTGTGGCCCCGGTGGTTTTATGCAGCATGTGCTGGACACGGCCAAGGCCAAAGGCTGGCAGGAGCAATGCCTGCATCGCGAGTACTTCGCCGCCAATCCCGTCGACACAGGCGCCGATGGCAGTTTCTCGATCAAGGTCGCCAGCAGCGGCCAGGTCTTCGAGGTGCCGGCCGACAAGAGCGTGGTTCAGGTGCTGCAAAACCAGGGCATCGAGATCGCCATTTCCTGCGAACAGGGTATTTGTGGCACCTGCCTGACTCGGGTTCTGGAGGGTGTGCCGGAGCACCGTGACCTGTTCCTCACCGAGGATGAACAGGCCTGTAACGACCAATTCACCCCTTGCTGCTCGCGCTCGAAAACGCCGCTGCTGGTGCTGGATATCTGAAAGAATCGCGCCTATTCCGAGCGGAGAATGACCTTCATCCGCTCTTCGGCCGTCGCCGAGCCGAAGATCTCGGCATAACGTAACGTGGCGTTGGCGTGCTCGCGCATGATCGCTTCGGCACGCGCACCCTGGCGGTTGACCAGGGCGTCAAACACCGAATGGTGTTGCATGTGGGCGTAGTTGAAGCGTCGGTATTCCCGGACCATGTCGTTGCGGTCCACTGCCAGAGCTGTTACCGAAGCGAAGGGTAAATGATCATTGCGCGCCAGTGCATCGGCGATCGCCGGGTTGTGGCTGCCTTCAACAATCACTTCGTGAAAACGCATGTTGAGATCGTGATAGACCTCCAGGTCCTCGATGGTCACAAACCCCTTGTCGAACAGCTGATCGCCCTGCATCAGGCACTGTTCAAGGGTCGCGCGGGCCTCGTCCGATAGCCCGCGCTCGGCGGTCTGACGCGCCGCCAGGCCTTCAAGGACACCCCGCACTTCAACCGCACCGGCAATGTCGTCGGGGCTGACCGAGCGCACCTGAAACCCGCGCCCGCCAAAGCGCACCAGCAAGCCTTCCTGCTCCAGTGTGCGGAACGCCATGCGCACCGGCATTCGCGAAACACCGAACAATTGCGCCGTGGGAATTTCCATCAAGCGCTCGCCAGCCGCCAGCTCGCCCGAGGCGATCATCTTGCGCAACGCGACCAGCACCGTTTGACCGGGCTTACTCATCCAGGCAATTTCCAGAAAAGGTGGGTCTGCATAGTAACGCAAGACAGTGACGCAAGGATTAGGCTGACTGCAGCAAAGACCTTGGGGTTCTGCTTCAGCCTTGATACGCCGGGTTTTCGATCAGCAGAGCCATGCCCTGGCCGCCACCGACACACGCGGCCGCAATGCCATAACGCAGATTACCCTCACGTAATTGCCTGGCCAGGGTCAGCACCAGGCGCAAACCCGTGGCGGCCAAAGGATGTCCCAAAGCAATCGAACCGCCCCGCCGGTTGAGCCGGTCACCGTCCAATTCAAGCACCTGAGCCACAGCCAGCACCTGAGCGGCCTGGGCCTCATTGATTTCCAGCAAGCCGATTTCACCAAGGGCCAGCCCGCTGCGTTGCAACAGCAACTGGATGGCTGGCGCCGGCCCTATCCCCATGAATTCCGGTGCCACGCCTACCACGGCACTGGCCAGCAAATGGGCCAACGCCGGACGCCGGGCGGCAGACGCTCGCCCCACCAGCGCGGCTGCCGCGCCATCAACCACCGCACAACTGTTGCCGGCCGTTTGCACACCGCCGACATGCACCGCCCGCAACCGACCCAAGGTGCCCAGATCGGTGGGTCGCGGATGACTATCGCGAGTCACGCGGTCTACGCCCCGTGGCAACCGGATACTGCGTGGCTGATAGCCGGCCAGTTCAAAGCGCTCATTGCCGAGCGCTACCAGCTCCGGTTCAAACCAGCCCTCAGCTTGGGCCTGCAGCGCCAATTGATGGCTGTCGAGGGCGAAGCGATCCACCTCTTCGCGGCTCAGGCCATGCCGCCGGGCCAGGTTGTCGGCGGTGGCGATCATGTCTACGCCCGGGGCCGGGTCGTAGAGGGCCTCCCAGAGAAAGTCCTTGAATTCCACGCCCGCACCGAGCCGGAAGCCACCTCGGTGGGTGTAGGCGGCAATCGGGTTGCGCGACATGGATTCGGCCGCCACGCACAGGGCCAACTGCACACCGTCATCCAGCTGCCTGGCGGCCTGCCGCAAGAGTTCGAAACCGGTGGCGCAGATGCGCTGCACACCCAGTGCCGGGATCCCTTGCGGCACGCCACTATAAATGCCGATATGTCGGGGAAGCAGGTAGGCGTCAAAACTGGCTTGAGCCATGGAGCCAGCGAGCACGCTATCGACCGAGGATGGGTCGATAGCAGCGCGGGCCAGCACCTCGCGCCCCACCTTGATTCCCAGGTCGATCGGCGAAACCTGGGCCAAGGCCCCGCCGAGATCGACCCAAGGCGTGCGCAGTGCTTCGAAAATGGCCACATCGTCAAAGCTCGAATACTGCCCCGCACCGCTCACGGCAGAGGTCCGGCACGCAAGATGGAAGGTTCTTCGCCGCGATACAGCGCCTCGACCTTGTTGGCGCGCCACTGCAGCACCGCGCGCTGGTTGATCGAGCCCTTGTCGGTGATTTCACCGCGGTCGATGGAGGCGGGTTCGTCGAGCAGCGCGATCCATTCCAGGCGGCTGGCATTACCAGTAGCGTCGCGATTGAGCCGTTGCAGCCAATCTCCGAACCACTGACGCACCGGCGCGCTGGCCAGGACTTCGGCATCGCTGGCGTCCGCACTCAAACCGGCCAGACGTCGGCATTCGTAAAGACGGGGAAAGACCAGCGCACCCAGGCACTCGCGGTCCGGCGCGGCCACCACCAAGTCCTGAACATAGGGTGAGCCCTCGAGCACCGCGCGATTACGCAACGGGCCGACGCTGACAAACACACCGGAGCTCAGTTTGAAGTCCTCGGCGATGCGCCCGTCAAACATCAACCCCAGTTGCGGATCGCGGGCGTCGGCCAGTTTCAACGCGTCGCCGGAACAGTAGAAGCCCTGCTCGTCGAACACTTCGGCGGTCTGCTGTGGCGCACGCCAGTAACCCGGCATGATGTGCGGCCCGCGAAAACGCCCCTCCAGTTTGCCGTCCACCGGCACCAGCCGCACTTCGCAACCGGGTGCCGGCAGGCCGATGTAGCCGGCCATGGACAATGGCCCAGTGGTGAACGTGCAGGACGGTGCCGCCTCAGTCATGCCGAGCCCGGCCATCATGCGAATGCGTTCGCCACAATGCTGTTCGGCGACCCGGTCCAGGCGATCCCAAACGCGTTGGGACAAGCCGGCGGCGGCGAAAAAGAACAGTTTCATGCGCGAGAAGAAACGTTCGCACAACTCGCCGTCCTGCTCCAGCGCGTTGACCAGTTCTTCCCAGCCCTTGGGCACGGTGAGGTACGCGGTGGGCGATATTTCCTTGAGGTTGCGCAGTGTTTCAGCAAAACCCTGGACGGTCGGCTTGCCGTCGTCCAGGTAAAAGGTGCCGCCGTTGTACAGCACGATCCCGACGTTATGGCTGCCGCCGAAGGTGTGATTCCACGGCAGCCAGTCCACCAGCACCGGAGGTTCTTCGCCGAACACCGGGAAGGTCTGCAACAGCATCTGCTGGTTGGCGCAGAGCATGCGCTGGGTGGTGATCACTGCCTTGGGCAGCTTGGTGGAGCCTGAGGTAAACAGGAACTTGGCGATGCTGTCCGGCCCGGTAGCCGTGAAAGCGCAATCGGCCTCGGCACCGCCGGGTTGTTCCAGCAGACTGGCAAAGCTCACCTGATGGCGGCCAGGAATTTGACCGCGCACGGTGATCAGCGGTGTTTCGGCCGGCAGCACCGCATCGATCGCCCGCTGATAGGCCGCAGCGTCGCTGACAAACACCAGGCCCGGCTTCAACAGATTGCAGACATGCTTCAGCTTGGCGAAATCCTGGGACAACAACGAATAGGCCGGTGAGATCGGGCTATAGGGGATGCCGGCGTACATGGCACCCAAAGCAATTTGCAAATGCTCGATGTCGTTGCCCGAGAGGATCGCCAGCGGTCGTTCGGCCGAAAGCCCATAACTGAGCAGGCATTGGGCAATGGCGCGGACGCTGGTCAGCATCTCGGCGTAACTCACCCGGCGCCAGTCGCCGCCGTTCTGGCGAGCAGCGATAAAGGTCTGCTGCGGGCGCACATGGGCCCAATGCACCAGGCGATCCAGCAAACGTACAGGCAACTTGGCCAAGGGTTCCAGGGAGCGCATGTGCAGGATGCCCTGCTCTTCGCTGACCTCGACCGCAGGATGACCGATGGACACTTGGCGATAGCGCGGCGCATTGGCTTCGGTCTGGGGTGGCGATCTGAATTCGGAACTCACGTGCTTGTCCTCCGTCAAGGCACGCCACCGGCTCGCAGCAATGCGTTCAACCGGGGCATGGCAGCCTGTGGCTGCAGCCTTGTTATTGTTATGTCTGCCTGCACCGGGCAGCGATTGCTTTCAAGCGTTCGCTCGCCCGACAGTGCGGCGGATACTCAGATCGGGTAGTGCCGCGGTCCGTTCTGCAAGGTCACCCAGCGTAACTGGGTGAAATGCTCGATGGACGCCTTGCCGCCAAAACTGCCATAGCCGCTGGACTTGACTCCGCCGAAGGGCATCTGCGCCTCGTCGTGCACGGTCGGGCCGTTGATATGGCAGATGCCCGACTCGACTCGCTGGGCCAAGGCCAGAGCGCGCCCGGTATCGCGGCTGAAAATCGCTGCCGACAGACCGAACTCGGAATCGTTGGCCAGGCGCAACAGTGCTTCATCGCCCTCGCCGCGCAACACCACCGCCACCGGGCCGAAGGACTCTTCGCGGTACAGGCGCATGGCATCGGTGACGCCGTCGAGCAAGGTCGGCTGCAGAATGCTGCCCTCCAGCTGGCCACCCGTGACCAGGGTGGCACCCTTGTCGAGGGCATCGTCGATCAACAGTTTGATGCGTTCAGCGGCGCTGCTGTCAACCAGTGAACCGAGCACCGAACCTTCGGCGTTGGGGTTGCCGGCGGGCAAGGTGGCGATCTTCGCCGCGAGTTTGGCGACAAAGGCATCGGCCATTTTGGCATCGACGATCAGGCGCTCGGTAGACATGCAGATCTGCCCCTGATTAAAGAAGGCGCCGAAGGCTGCAGCCTCCACCGCTGCATCCAGATCGGCATCCTCCAACACCAGGAACGGCGCCTTGCCTCCCAGTTCCAGCAACGCCGGTTTGAGATGACGTGCCGACAATTCACCGACAATGCGCCCGACATGGGTCGAGCCGGTGAAGTTGACCCGACGCACCGCCGGATTGGCGATCAGCCGCTCGACAATCGCCGCGGCATCCTGGGGCGCATTGCTGATGACGTTGACCACGCCGTCCCCGAGGCCTGCGTCCTGCAACACCTGGCCGATCAGCCGGTGCACCGCCGGGCTCAGTTCCGACGCCTTGAGCACCACGGTGTTGCCGCAGGCCAACGGCATGGCGATGGCGCGAGTGGCGAGGATCACCGGAGCGTTCCAGGGCGCGATACCCAGCACCACGCCGCAGGGTTGACGCAAGGCCATGGCGAAGCTGCCGGGCACATCGGAGGGAATGACTTCGCCAGTGATCTGAGTGGTCATGCACGCGGCTTCGCGCAGCATGTTGGACGCCAGATGCACATTGAAACCGTACCAGTTGGCCATGGCGCCGGTCTCGCCGGCTGCCGCGATGAATTCCGCGCTGCGGGCCTGCAACTGCTCGGCCGCACGCAACAACCGGGTGCGTCGTTCATTGGGGGCCAAGGCCGCCCAGGCGGGGAATGCCGCTTTGGCCGCGGCCACGGCGGCGTCGGCATCTTCCAGGGTGGCGGCGGCAACCCGCGACACGACTTCGCCGGTCACCGGATTACGCCGTTCGAAGGTTCGTCCGTCTCGGGCGGGGCACGACTGGCCGCCGATCAGCAGGGGCACGTCCAGCATGGTGATTCCTCTTTATTGTCTTTATCGGGAATACATTCGAGGGGCTCACAGTAGCGCCTGGGCGCCGGGGCGAACAACTGGCGGACGCTCGATCGCCCGGCCAGCTCGCCCTGATTCAATGCCGGGGTTCAGCGTTTGTAAGCCTGCAAACCGGGCTTGATGCTCTTGTCGTCGAGGAACTGCTTCATGCCCTGCTCGCGGCCACCTTCGGTGTCCAGCAGGCGCGACTGATCGAGCTTGGCGTAGAGGTAATCTTCGTTCTGCTCCCAAGTCAGTTCGCGGCAACGCTTGAAGCCGTGCTTGGCCGCCCGCAGCACCACCGGGTTTTTCTCCAGCAGGTTACGCGCCAGTTCGATCGTTACTTCACGCAGTTGCGCCAAGGGTACGCTTTCGTTGACCAGGCCCATTTCGGCGGCTTTCTGCCCGCCAAAGGTCTTGCCGGTCATGATGTAGTACAGCGACTGGCGATGGCCCACGGTGTCGGCCATGGCCTTGCTCACCAGGTTGCCTGGCGGAATGCCCCAGTTGATTTCCGACAGGCCGAAGGTCGCTTCATCGGCGCAGATCGCCAGGTCGCAGGCCACCAGCGGGCTGAAACCGCCACCGAAGCACCAACCGTTGACCATGGCGATGGTTGGCTTGGCATACATGCGCAGCAGTTTCCATTGCCATTGAGAGGCTTCGCGGCGGATTTTTTCCTGAAGGATTTCCGGGCCGGCGTCTACTTCGCGGAAGTATTCCTTGAGGTCCATGCCGGCGGTCCAGGCGTCGCCCGCACCGGTCAGCACCAGCACACCGGCGTCTGGATCCTGCTCCAGGGTTTCCAGAACGTCGATCATCTCGCGGTTCAATGTCGGGCTCATGGCGTTGCGTTTTTCCGGGCGATTGAGGATGACCCAGGCAATGCCTTCCTCGATTTCCACGTTGACCGTTGTCCAGCGACCTTCGTAATTGCTCATGGCGTTGCTCTCTTGTTCTTGGCTTGACGATGGGTAAAAACTAAACCCGAATATTAGTTATGTCAATTAACTATTAATCAAATTAACCAAATGTTTTTCGTCACGAAAACAGGCGCAACGCCCAGAGATCTGAAAGAGGTCATGGCTATCCCCGGCCAATCTCGGCAAACTAGATAGTCTTCTTAACCGCCAGCCGAGGATTCACCCTGTAATGGCCAAGTCTTCCAAGATTGCCGCCGCCCCCGAGGCCCCTGTCGACAGCGCCGAAACCCAGGCGCCGCTGGATTCCGCCCTGGACGATCTGATCGGTTACGCCATGCGCCGGGCGCAGCTGAAACTGTTCCAGAATCTCATTGGTCGGCTCTCGGCCCACGACTTGCGACCGGCCCAGTTCTCGGCGCTGGCGATCATCGATCAGAACCCCGGGCTGATGCAGGCCGACCTGGCCAAGGCCTTGACCATCGAGCCACCGCAAGTGGTGCCACTGCTGAACAAACTGGAAAGTCGGGCGTTGGCGGTGCGGGTGCGCTGCAAACCGGACAAGCGCTCCTATGGGATTTTTCTCAGCAAGACCGGCGAGGCCCTGCTCAAGGAGCTGAAACTGATCGCTGCCGAGAGCGACATGGATGCAACGTCCAACCTCGACAGCCAGGAACGCGAAGACCTGCTCAGGCTGCTGAAGAAGGTCTATCAGGCCTGAAACGCCAACGCCGGCGCGTTCCTGGGGAACGGCCGGCTTCATGACAGGTAAACGACTTACCAGATCGGCACGGTGTAGAGCACCAGAAAGCGGGTCTGGTTTTCATCGCGAAATGCCGCGCCGGCGGGGAAGTCATTGCGATAGATCGACTTGCGCGCCATCAGCCCGACGTTCTTCAGCGGGCCACTCTGGATCACATACCCCAGCTCCATCTGGAATTCTCGCTCCTTGCGGTCGTCGGCATTCAGCGCCGTCAGCTCGATATGGTCACCGCGCACATAACGCAGCCGGCTCTTCAGGCCAGGCACCCCGACGGCGGTGAAGTCATAGTCGTACATCGCTTGCCAGGTCCGTTCCTTGGCATTGAGGAAGTCCGAACTCATGGTCAGCTCACTCATGCCCATCAACTCGGTACCCGACACATAAGGTGTCGCTGTATCTCCACTGGCGTGCATATAGCCCAGGCTCAGGCGATGGCCGCCAAAGCGATAGCCGAACAGCGCCGACAGGTTGCGGTTGTCCACCTTGCCGGCCTTGGCGCTGCCATCTTCGTCGCTGAAAAAACTGCGCAGATCGGTGGTCAGCGTGCCCTCGCCCACCTGCAGATTGTGCAGCAAGGCCAGGGTGTTCTGCTGGTACAGGTCCGCCACTTCGGCGTGATAGGCACGCAGACTGAGGTCTTTGTTCACCTGATAATCGCCGCCAACATAGGCCATGTGCGATGACGTGGCCGCGCCATTGAAACGCCGGTTCGGCGAGGCGATGCTCATCGGCTGGTAGTCGGTGGAATCACGCTTGTTGATGCGATCGATGTAACCGGTGTTGAGGGTCAGCCCGTCGATGTCCTTGGAACTGAGGGTGGTGCCGCGAAAAGTCTGCGGCAACAGCCGCGACGGGCTGGCGAAAGCGAATGGCAGGAAGATCGACACATCACCGGACTTCACCGTGGTCTGGGCAAAACGCATCTTGGCGGTCATGGCCAGGCGCGAATATTCGTCCGCTGCGCGCTTGTCGCTGCTGGACACCGGCAGCAACTCGGTGCCGCTACGGTCCGGCGACGAGTCCAGCTTCACCCCCATCAGTCCGCGGGCATCCAGGCCGAAGCCGACAGTTCCCGGGGTGAAGCCCGACTCCACATTCATGATGAAACCCTGAGCCCATTCCCTGGCCGCGGTTTTCGCTCCGTCATCCTTGTAGTCGCGATCCAGGTAGTAATTGCGCAAGGTGAAGGTGCCGTGGCTGTCGTCGATGAAGCCTTCGGCCAGCGCCGGGGTGGCAATCACACTCAAGCCCAACAGGACCAGGCAAGGTGCGCGAACAGGTAAGGCTGAAGTCGCCGCAAGGGCGTTCCAAGGGAGCTTTGGCATGTTCGATGTCCACTTATTGTTGTTGTTTTTTGAACGGGATCGCCAGGGTTGTTCCAAGGATCTCAGGCCAGAGAATGGAAACAGCCGAGGGGTGGCGTCAATCCACAATGACCGATAACCGAACATTAATATTATTATCTATTTTTTAGATCCATCTTACTCAATGAGTCATGACGTTGATTTTAATGAGATTAATGCCATTTTTTGGCCAACAACCTTGGTCGTTCATTTTTTAGTTATCTTTGTTAATCTTAATTCCAGCCTGTCATCGCTTGAGACGAGCAGGCTCGCGTTCCCCCGTCAGCACACCAACAAAAACAATAATGAGGTTCGCCATGGACACCCCATCACGTCGTACGACGCTGACCATCGCCCTGTGTTTTATCGTTGCACTGATTGAAGGCTTCGACCTGCAAGCTGCCGGCACTGCCGCCGCGGGCCTGCGCCAGACCTTTGCCCTGGACCCGAAAATGATGGGCTGGGTGTTCAGTGCCGGCATCATCGGCTTGCTGCCGGGCGCCTTCTTCGGCGGCTGGATTGCCGATCGCATCGGTCGCAAGAAAATCCTCATCGGCGCCGTGTTGCTGTTCGGCGTGTTCTCGCTCAGCACTGCCTATGTCAGCACTTTCTCCGGCCTGCTGCTGGCGCGCTTCATGACCGGCCTGGGCCTGGGCGCCGCCCTGCCCAACCTGATCGCCCTGTGCGCCGAAGCCGTGGGTGAGCAGCGCCGAGGTACTGCCATCAGCATCATGTATGCCGGCGTGCCGTTGGGTGGAGCGCTGGCGGCGGTGGTCGCCATGCTGTTCACCGATCATTGGCAGGCGACCTTCATCATCGGCGGTCTCGCGCCGTTGCTGGTGGTGCCGCTGATGGTTCTGCTGCTGCCCGAGTCCAGCGCCTTTCGCCAGCAACAAGGCACCGTCAACGTGGCGCGCGCCTCAACCGGCCAGGCACTGTTCGGCGAAGGCCGGGCTCGCGTCACCCTGGCGTTGTGGTTGAGCTACTTCTTCACCTTGACCGTGATGTACATGCTGCTCAACTGGCTGCCATCACTGCTGCTGGAACAGGGTTTCAGCAAACCTCAGGCAGGCCTGGTGCAGATGCTGTTCAATTTCGGCGGCGCCCTCGGCTCCCTGCTCGGCGGACTGCTGCTGGATCGCTGCAACGGCATCAAGGTGGTGCTGTTTGTCTATACCGGGTTGCTGGTGGCGCTGGCCGGGGTCGGCCTGTCGGTGGGCATTGTTCCGATGGGCATCGCCGGGTTTGCCGCGGGGTTGTTTGTGATGGCTGCGCAACTGGTGCTTTACGCGCTGGCACCGCCGTCGTACCCGACTTCGGTGCGTGCCACCGGCGTCGGCGCGGCAGTGGCCATCGGTCGCTTGGGGTCAGTCGCCGGGCCCTTGGCTGCGGGGCAGATTCTGGCAGCCGGAGCCGGCACCACCGGGGTATTGCTGGCGACCTCCCCCGGGTTGGTGATTGCAGCACTGACCATCATCAGCGTGATTGCCCGTTCAGCCCCACTGACTGTATCGATGGAAAAGGCCAAAGCCTGATGCCTGTCAGTTAACGCGAGACCTGTGGGAGCGGGCTTGCTCGCGAAGGCGGCGGCACAGGCAACATTGATGTCGTCTGACACTCCGCCTTCGCGAGCAAGCCCGCTCCCACAGGGTCCAACGTGCCGAGCTCTTCAGCCCTCCTTGACCCACTGCACAAGCACGCTCGCCTCAGGCTTTTTTGCGAAGACCTTCTGCGGCAGCAGCAGCCAGGCCAGAGCCGGCAGCAGGATCAAGGCGCCAAGCATGTTCACCAGGAACATGAAGGCCAGCAGGATGCCCATGTCGGCCTGGAATTTGATCGGCGAGAAGGCCCAGGTCGATACCGCGACCGCCAGTGTCATGCCGGTCAGCAATACCACTTTGCCGGTGAACAACAGCGCCTGGTAATAGGCTTGGGCCAGAGTGTCACCGGCACGCATTCGCGCCAGGATCACGCTCAACACATAGAGTGCATAGTCGATGCCGATCCCCACCCCGAGTGCAATCACCGGTAGTGTCGCCACTTTTACGCCCATGCCCAGACCCACCATCAGCGCCTCGCAAAGAATCGAGGTGAGCATCAGCGGCAGCATCGCGCAAAGGGTTGCACGCCAGCTACGGAAGGTCAGCAGGCACAGCAGGCTGACTGCGCCGTAGACCCAGAACAGCATCTCGTGCATGGATTTTTTCACCACGATATTGGTCGCGGCTTCGATGCCGGCGCTGCCGGCGGCCAGCATGAATTTGACCTCTGGCACCTGATGCGCAGCGATGAAGGCCTCGCTCGCCTCCACCACCCGATTCAAGGTATCGGCCTTGTGATCGGACAGGTAAACGTACAGCGACAGCATCGAACAGCCCTGATTGAACAGTTCCCGCGGAGCCCGGGTCTGCACGGCGCCCAGCGCGCCGTCATTGGGGATCAGCTCATACCACTTGAAGTTGCCTTCGTTGTAACCAGCCGTGGCGATCTTGCTCATCGCCGCCATTGAAGTGGTCGACTCCACACCAGGCAATTGCTCCAGTTGCCAGGCCAACGCGTCCACCGCAGACAGGCTGGCGTAGCGCGTGCACTGATCTTCCGGCGTCTTGATCATGATCACAAAAATATCCGAACTGGCCGCATAGTTTTGGGTCATGAACAGCGCGTCGCGGTTGTAGCGCGAGTCGGCCCGCAACTCCGGCGCGCCAGGGTCGAGATCACCGATTTTCAGGTTCAGGCTCACGGCAAAACCGAACGCTGCCAGCAGCAGGCCGCCCAGCATGGCGCCAATGGCCCAGCGCCGCTGGGTGAACAAATCGAGCACACGCCACAACGGATGCTTGATCTGTGCTTGCAGCTCGGCGGTTTCCGAACTCAGGCTGCGTTGCGCCGCTGTCGGGCTGACACCGATATAGCTGAGCAGGATCGGCAGCAGAATCAGGTTGGTGAAAATCAGCACCGCCACGCCGAGGCTGGCGGTGATCGCCAGGTCCTGAATCACCCGGATATTGATCAGCAGCAACACGGCGAAGCCCACCGCATCGCAGAGCAAAGCGGTCATGCCGGCGGCAAACAGTCGGCGGAAGGTATAACGCGCGGCCACTACCCGATGGGTGCCACGACCGACGTCCTGCATGATGCCGTTCATCTTCTGCGCGCCATGGCTCATGCCGATGGCAAACACCAGAAACGGCACCAGCGCCGAGTACGGGTCCAGTTCATACCCAAGTATCGCGAGCAGGCCCATCTGCCAGAGCACCGCCACCAACGAACAAGTCACCACCACCAGAGTGCTGCGCGCGCAGCGGGTGTAACCGTAAAGCACCACCACGGTCACCAACACCGCCATCACGAAGAACAACAAGACCTGGGTCAGCCCCTCGATCAGATCGCCGACGATTTTGGTGAAACCGGTGATGTGGATGCGCAGTTCATCGGTCTGGTACTTGTCCCGCAGCGCCTCCAGCTGCCGGGAGAACTCACCGTAGTCCAGGGCTTTGCCGGTCTGCGGACTGACTTCGAGCAACGGCACGAAGATCACGCTGGACTTGAAGTTACCGGCGACCAATTGGCCGACCTCACCGGAGCGGGCGACGTTGGTTCGCACCTGCTCGATACTGGCCGCCGAACCGTCGTAGTCATCGGGGATCACGGTACCGCCATCGAGCCCCTCCTCGGTCACAGCGGTCCAGCGCGTGGTCGGGGTCCATAACGACTTCATGTAAGGCCGGTCGACACCCGGCAGCAGATAAAGCTCGTCATTGAGCCTGGCCAGGGTGTCGAGGTAATCCTTGGTGAAGATGCTGCCCTGTTTGACCTCCACGGCGATCCGCAACGAGTTGCCCAGACCGCTCAACTCGCTGCGGTTCTCCAGGAAGTTGGCGACATAGGGGTGCCCCGTAGGGATGGTTTTCTCATAGCTGGCATTGATACCGATGCGCGTGGCTTGCCAACCAAGCACCAGCGTCACCAGCAGACACAGCAGGATCACCAGCGGTCGATGGTTGAAGATCATTCGCTCGGCGAAATTTCCCGACGCCTGGTCGAAGTCTTCCAGGCGGCCGATCACGGTTTGGGTTTTGTCGTCTTTCAAAGTCTGACTCCTGTTGCACGGGCCATGGCCCGATAGCGCTACACCGTGAAGTTTCAAGGTTTGGCGGAGGCCCGTGGGTCCTGGTCAGTGGCCACGCCACTCAAACCGACGCTGGCCAGCCCCCCGTCGGCTGTCTGTTGCACGGCAGCGACCGTCCCGCCGCTGCGGCTCTGGCGCTTGTCGAAGCTGCGACCCTGGTCATGGCTGAACAAAAACTCACCGCTCTGGCTGGCCAACAGCAGGCTGCCGTCACGCAGCTCGATGGCTGTCGCCAGTGTTGATTCGATGCCGGTGTCGAGGCGTCGCCAACTGCTGCCACGGTCCTCGGACCACCAGGCGTTGCCGCGCAATCCATAGGCAATCAACGCTCCGCCGCGGGTGCCGAGCAGACCGAAAAAGCTGCCTTCATAAGGTGATTTCAGAGGCTGGAACGAATGCCCGGCATCGGTCGAACGCAACAGCAAGCCGCGCTCGCCCACCAGCAGCAGGTCGTTACCCGAAGCGCGGATCCCATACAGGTTCAGGCCCTGCGGATTGTCCACATGCTGCATCCACGGCCGCCAGCTTCGCCCGCCGTCGTCGGTGCGATAAATCTGGTTGTAGGCGCCAACGATGTAGCCATGCAGGCGGTCAGTGAAGTACAGGTCGAGAAACGGTTTATCCGGCCCGTCGTCCACCATCTGCCGTGCCTGCGCAAGGTTGCTGGCGCCACCCGGTTGATCGGCATCGCGCTCCGAGGCCTGCACCGCCAGCGCGGCGGCACGCTCACCGTCGAGTTGCTTGTACCAGGTTTCGCCACCGTCCTCGGTGTGCAACACCACGCCCAGATGACCGACCGCCCAGCCCTGCTCGGCATCGACAAATTGCACCGCGGTCAGGCTGACGCTGACCGGCACACGGGCCTGGCGCCAGGTCATTCCAGAGTCATCCGAGAGCAGCACGATGCCACGCTCGCCGACCGCCACCAGGCGTTCGCCAGCCCGGGCCAACCCAAGCAATACCGCACGCGCGGCCTTGGCGGTAGGCAGTGCCGGCTGCTGCAGCACAGCAAACGTCGCAGCCTGCGCAACCATGGACGTGCTCGCCAACAGACACAACGCCAGCGCGCAGGCACTCCATCGCAGACCAAAACTCGCAAAGATTTTTTCAACGTTCATGTCTTTATCCCGCCTGGAAAATCGCCAGCGACCGCGACGAGCTTTTCGCTCGTCACGGCGCTCCATGGTTCAACGCATGTTTTCGTTGGCCATGGCATCCGGTGTGTAATAGGAAGCTGAAGGTTTTGCGATCGTCTGGTACTGGACCGCCAGATCGTTGCTCGAAGAGTTAAGGAAGTAGGCGCCGGTATCGAGGTTGTAACTGCCCCACATGACTTGCGCAGTGAGCGCCGGCAGGTCTGGCGCCAGCAGCGTCAGCGAATACATCTGCCGTCCCAGTTTGCCCTGGGCGTCATACCCGTCGACCATCAGGATCTGCCAGGAGTCCTCGTCGACGTAGTAGGTCCGATGCGGCACCACATGGCGCTTGCCGGATTTGAGCGTGGCCTCGACCACCCAGACCCGATGCTTCTCCCAGCGCACCAGATCAGGATTGAGAAAATTCGGTTTGACCAGGTCGTCGCTCTTGGCCAGGCCGGCACGATTATTGTTGTAGGGGACGATCAGTTCTTTCTTGCCCGCAAGCTTGAGATCGTAGCGGTCGGTAGGCCCGAACAGCATGAACGCTTCGTCAAACAGACCGACGCCAGAGGTGACGAAGTCCGGGGTGTCGTAGGCGATGTTCGGCGCTCGGCGTACCCGGCGCTGACCGACCAGATACTGCCAGGCCGCACGGTTGGCCGGGTCCATGTCCCAATGGGTCATCAAGCCTTCGCCGGCCTTGGATGACGGCAGTTCGGTCAGCAGCTTGCCAACCTGGTACTTGCCGGCAAAATTTGCCAGGCTGCCACTTTCGGAGTAATAGGGAAACTGATAGCTGAACAGGGCTCGGGTCGCCTGGACCTTCTTGCCACCGGCGGTCATCAGCCAGGTATCGAACGGCGAGCTGATGGTCTCGCCGCCCTGCCAGGACAACCGGTAGTTCCACAGTACTTGCGCGCCGTTGTCCGGGATCGGGAACGGGATGCCGCCATAGGCGCTGGCGACTTTCTCGGTTTCCACATCCAGCGTGGCACGGGTGGCATTCTTGCCGGTGTTGTCATACACCCATTGCGGGGCCGCTGCCGAGCGATGGGTCGGGTATATGTCCAGGCGATAGTCCGGGTATTTCTTCAACAGAACCTTGGAGCCTTCGGCCAGCACGCCGGCGTACTGCTCCAGGTTCGAGGCTTTGATCGAATACAGCGGTTTCTCACCGGCGAATGGATCGGCACGTTTGTCACCCGGTTTGTAGCCGGGAGCTACCTTGGTGTAACCGCCGTCCCAGGCCGGGATGCTGCCATCGGCATTGCCGGCGCGCTCGCCGCCAAGGGGCGTCAGCTCGGTCTTCAAACGTGCAGCCTGTTCAGGCGACACCGCTGCCTGCGCCAGGCTGATGCCAGCCAGGGCCAGGGTAAGGACGCAAGTGTTCAGGAAAGCGTTGTTCTGCATGGCGAATCCACCTTATTAGAATGAGGTTTTCACGTAGAGCGAGACGAAGTCACGGTCGGCCAGCGACTGCCCGTAACTGAAATTGCCGTCCTCGCGCAGTCCGGCTTTCGGGGCCCCGAAGAAGTTCACGTAGTTCAGGCCGACATCCCAGCGCTGCAGATAGGTCGCCTTGAGCCCGACACTCCAGTCGCCGGCATGGGTATTGCCGAAGCCCGATTTGTTGACGGCCGAAGAACGCCCATCGAGCACCACGCCCATGCCGATCGGCACGGTCAGGTCGATCCCGTCGACAATCTGGAAGTACGCAGGCTCCACCAACACCCGCAACGCAGTGGCATCGCGGGTGGTGTTGGAATCCAGGGCCGCGGCGTTCTCGGTGACGCTCAGGGTGCGGTTCCACGCCAGTTCGGCCAGTGCCGAGCCGCCATCCCAAAAAGCACCAGGCGATAGCAGGTAAATCGCCGACAGGTTGACGTGAGCGGTTTTGCCCCGGGCAAACAGTGCGTCATCGCCGCCATCGGCCTCCATGCCTGGGGTCACCACTTGCAGGTTGCTCACCAGCGGCGCATTCCAGCGCACGGAGGTTTCACCGGCAAAGTTGAACGGCCCATAGGCAGTGGAGAAGCTGACGCCGGCAGTCTTGATATCTTCGGCGTAGACCTGACGATAGGAGCTCAGGATCGGCAGCCCGGTGGTCGCCGCGGCTGCACCGTCGAGGTAGGAGTACAGGCCGATCGGGGCTTTGTCGTGATACTGCGCGGCGTAGAAACCCAGCTCCAGTTCGGTCCCGGTCGGTTTGAAGCGAATCTGCATGCCGCCCTGCCCCGAGTTCCTCGGTTTCAGATCGCCGCCATTCACGGTGTCGTTGCCAAACACTTCGCGCAGCGAACCGCTGCCATAACCGATGGCATCGACATCACTCAGGTAGCTGCCGGCGCCTGGCAGATTGGAACGTTCCCACTCGAACTGGTAGTAAGCGCCCACCGACAACTGCGGGTTGATCTGCAACTGCCCGGAGATCTGATTGACCGGGCGCAGGATCTCCTTGAACTGAGTCCCCGGCACGCTGAGCAACTTGACCACATCGGTCGGGCCCTGGGCATTGGCGATGCCGTTGCCACCGTAGAACAGACTTTCACCGTAAATCAGGCTGTGCCGGCCCAGACGCGCCACGCCCTGGGAGTCTTCGCCCAGGTCACCGCGCAGAAACACGAAGGCGTCGAGAATTTCAGCGTCGCGACCGTGGAGCTTGCGGGTTTCGCTGAGGAAATGCGGTTGCTCGCGGCTGTCGATGTCCTGGTTGTAGATATCGTCGTACCAGGCCGCGCCGCTCACACGCAGCCCATAGTTTTGCCGGCTGAGGTCCATTTCGGAAAACAGATCCAGACGGTTGGAGACCAGACCGCGGCTGAAGTTTTTATCGCCCTGACTCTGGATCGAGGGGTACAGGCCATTGGCGGTCGGTGCGTTGACTAATCGGCTGTCCTGACCTTGCAGACGCCAAGCCTGGCTGTACTTGATGGTGTTGTCCCAACGCAGTTTCCAGTCCGAATCCCCCAGGTCCATTTGCATGGCCTCGGCCCTTTCGATCATCACGCCGGCACTGCATAACGCCAGAAACAGGGCGCAATGCTTGAAACGAAAGCAACGTTTAACGTTGTCCATGGACGCTCCTCATTATTTTTATTTTTGGCATGGCTTTGCACGCATGGCACCAGCCAGCATGCTCAGGTAGCGGCTTGCGCCGCTGTCTATAGGTGTGCGTTTCAGATGTAGGTGGAGGCCAATCCGCCATCGACTGCCAGGTTGACGCCGTTGATCCAGCGCGACTCGTCGGCACACAGGAAAGCGATCACCGCCGCCACCTCATCGGCATAACCGGGGCGTTTCATGCGATGGGCATCGGCCTGGGTTCGTGCTTCACCGAGCATGCTCACGAAGTCGCCGAGGATGGGGGTGAAGACCGGGCCCGGCGCCACGCTGTTCATGCGCACTGAATGTTCGAGAAACCAGGGCTGAGCCTGCAGGTAATTCCAGACGATCAAGGCTTCCTTGAAATACTGGTAGCAGGTCGCGTCCGGTACCGGGTGCTCGGCCAGCCAGGCTTGCGCGGCGGCGAAACCTTCGATGCGTGCCAGCGCCTTGTGCTGTTCCAGACGTAACGGCCACTCGGCGCCGAGGATCGAGGCGATATTGACGATGCTGCCGCCAGCGCTAATACGTGGCAGCAGCGCGCTGCTCAGGTGACGCAACCCCAGGTAATTAACCTTCGCCAGCAGTTGCGGGTTTGCCGTGCCCGGCACCCCGGCGATATTGCACAGGCTGTCGATCCGTGCCGGTAACTGCGGCAACAGCCGGTCGATGTTCTCGGCACTGCTCAGATCGCCCTGGACAAAACCGTCCAGGGTCATGTGCGGGGCCTTCAGATCGACGCCAATCACGTGGGCGCCGTGGGCGCGCAACAGGCTTGCAGTAGCGGCGCCGATACCCGAGGAGACCCCGGTCACCAGCACAATCTTGTTGTCGAGTTTCATGTTGAGTCCTCTTATTATTTTTGTGTACTCGCCCGACCTCGTCGGTCTGGTCCTTCCGTCAGAACGGGTAGCGTGGCGCCTTATCCTTGATCGTCACCCATTGCCATTGGGTGTATTCGTCCCAGTCGGCCGGGCCGCCCACGCTGCCGCCATTGCCCGAGCTGCCGCGCCCACCGAACGGGTTGATGCATTCGTCGGCCACCGTCTGATCATTGATGTGCAGCAGACCGCAATTGAGTTGCTCGCCAATCGCCATCGCGTGCCCGACCGAAGGCGAAATGATCCCTGCGGACAAGCCATATTCGGTGCGATTAGCCAGGTCGATGGCCTCATCGTCGCTGGTAAAACTCACCACCGTGGCGACCGGGCCGAAGATCTCCTCGTCAAATGCGCGCATGCCCGGGCGCACACCGGAAAGCACCGTAGGTTGGTAGAACAGCCGTTCAAACTCGCCACCGGCTTGCAGTGTTGCCCCGGCCGTCACACTCTCGGTGACGATTTCATGCACACGTTGCAACTGTCGCTTGTTGATCAAAGGCCCCAATACCGCCTCGCCACGAGCGGCATTGCCGACCGTGATCGCCCGGGCTTTCTCTGCCAGCCGGCGGACCAGTTCTTCAGCGATCGATTCATGGGCCAGAATGCGTCCGGTGGCCATACAGATTTGCCCCTGATGCAGCCAGGCCCCCCAGGCAGCATTGCTCGCCGCCAACTCAAGATCGGCATCTTCGAGCACGATTAACGAGTTTTTGCCGCCCAGTTCCAGAGCGACTTTTTTCAGATGACGCCCAGCCACCTCCGCAACCTTGCGCCCGGCTGCGGTAGAACCGGTGAACGCGATCATCCGAACATGCGGATCGCGGCACAGGGCCTCACCGGCCACTGCTGCGCCCGGTAAAACCTGCAGCAACCCTTTTGGCAAACCGGCCGCCTCGAACAACCGGGCAATGATGAAACCGCCACTGACCGGGGTTTGCGGATCGGGCTTGAGCACCACCGCATTACCGGCCGCCAGCGCCGGTGCCACCGAACGCAGGGAGAGCACGAGGGGAAAGTTGAAGGGCGAGATCACTCCGACCACGCCATGGGGCAACCGGCGTGCATAGGACAAACGCCCCGCTTCGCTTGGGAGAACCACACCATGGGGTTGCGACAGCAGACCGGCTGCCTGATGCAGCAAGACGATCGCCTCACGGACCTCATGTTCACCCTTGAACAGGCTGCCGCCACTTTCCCGAGCGATGTACAGCGCCAGTTCGGCAAAATGTTGCTGGGTCAGGTCTGCGGCTTTGCGAAAGATCTCTGCGCGTTCCCGTGGCCCCAATGCCGCCCAGGCCGGTTGAACACGGGCGGCGGTCAGGGTGGCAAATGCGATGTCCGCCGCATCGGCTAAACCGGTGACGGTCAGTACTTCGCCGGTGGCCGGCTCGATGACTCTGTTGACGCCGCCCAATGGGCGTATCCAGTCGCCATTGAAGATGCGTTCGCACCACAGTGCGTCCCGCAGAAAATCAGATGGTTCACTTACCGACATTTCAGTCTCCCGGCTCTTGTGTTTGTAATTGCCTGACGCAGCCTCGCGAAAACGATGCAGCGTCGTGAAAGCACTAGAGCAAGGGCTGTGCCGATTTCTTCCGTTGCCACGCGCTTTAGGTGGCGAAGGCTCTGGTCTGAAGGTTTGAGAGAAGCACCGACGAATAGGGCAAGGCGTTTGGCGCTCGGCCGACACCCGGCCACTTGTCCAAATGATAAAGTTATGTTTAATAACTGTTTTGCTAATTGATCATTTCGATCAGTCGACTCGCTCAGGGGCATATAACAATGAATAATCCCCATTCGCTGCTTCCTCATCTCGCGGTGCAGGAGGAACATTTTTCGCCCCGAGGAGACAGCACTCAACTGACCGAGGGCAACTCACCGACCCTGGCCGAGTTAGCCGAATGCCTGTTCTTTTCCCCGGTTGACGGACGTATCTGGCTCAACGACCAGCGCATGCTGCTATTGCACAGTTCATCCTTCGGCGCGCTGCGGCGGGAGATTATCGAGCGCCAGGGATTGGAACAGACCCGCGGCCTGTTTACCCGCACCGGCTATTTGTCCGGTGCACGTGATGCGCGATTGATCCGCGAGCGCTGGCCAGACGCCGATGCCGCGGCGGTTTTCTCGGCCGGCACTCGTCTGCATACACTCGAAGGCATGACCAAGGTCGAACCCCTGCACTTCAAATTCGACGCCGACTCGGGCTTCTATGAAGGTGAATTCCTCTGGCACCACTCCTGTGAGGCCGACGAACATATCGCCGCCCACGGGATCGGCCAGGATCCGGTGTGCTGGACCGAACTGGGCTACGCCATCGGTTACGTCAGCGGGCTGTTCGGCCGCCTGGTGATCTTCCGTGAGACCGAATGCCGAGGCATGGGTCATGAGTGCTGCCGGGTGATCGGCAAGACCGCCGAGCAATGGGGCGATGTCGAACAGGACCTGAGTTATCTCACCGCCACGCCATCCAGCGTCGCCCCCAAGCAGCGCCCGGCCCCGGCGCCGGCGCCCCAGGACGACGACAGCGAATTACCCGGCGGGCAAAAACCCATTGGCGCCAGCGCCGCCTTCAACGCCGCGACCCTCGCCTTGCAGCGGGTTGCGCCGACGCCGGCCACAGTGCTGTTCAGCGGCGAGTCCGGAGTCGGCAAGGAATTGTTCGCCCGTCAGTTGCACCAGTTCAGCCCACGCCATCAAGCACCTTTCGTGGCCCTCAACTGCGCCGCGATCCCGGACAATCTGATCGAGGCCGAACTGTTCGGGGTCGAACGCGGCGCCTATACCGGCGCGACCCATTCGCGTCCTGGACGCTTCGAACGGGCTCACGGTGGCACCCTGTTTCTCGATGAAATCGCCAGCCTCAGCCTGCCGGGCCAAGGCAAGCTGCTGCGTGCATTGCAAGAGCGTGAGATCGAGCGCATCGGTGCAAGCCAGCCGATCAGGGTCGATGTCCGGGTGGTGGCGGCAACCAATGTCGACTTGCGCAAAGCCGTGGCGGCCGGAGACTTTCGCGAGGACCTGTTCTACCGCCTGAACGTCTACCCCATCACGTTGCCGCCACTGCGCGAACGTCGTGATGACATTCCGTTGCTGGTCAACGCGTTCCTGCGGCGCTTCTGTCAGGCCTACGCCCGCAAGCCCGCCGGGCTGACCATGCGCGCGCTCAAAGTGCTGTTGCGCTATGACTTTCCCGGCAACGTGCGGGAATTGCAGAACCTGGTAGAGCGCGGTTTGATCGCCAGCGAAGACGGTCAAGCCATCGATCTGGTCCACCTGTTTCGCAACGAACCCATGCCACAGGAGGCGTACTCTCTGGACGGCAATGGCAGCCTCGCAGCCACTGACCCGAGCCCCGCCAACACGCAGCCTCGTCCAGCCTTGCTGGAAACCCTGGCTCGTCTGGAACACGGCTTCTCCATTGAAGGTCTGGAGTCGCGTTTGATCGACGAAGCGCTGCAAAAGAGCGAAGGCAACCTCGCCGCCGCCGCGCGACTGCTGGGGTTAAGTCGTGCGCAGTTTGCCTACCGACTGAAGAAGTACCGACAGGCATCGGCCTGACTCAGGCTGAGTCAATGCAGGCCCACCTCAATAGGAGCAGCCCTGTTCTTGTTGAGGCACGGAGGTTAGCGTAGCAACGACGACCCGTCGTAGATGAGGATGAAACGAAATTATCTTGCCAATATAGTTATGACAATTAACTATGTTTGAAGTTAACTTGTTTTCCCCATAACACGCGCCCCGGAGTCCACATGCCCAATAACAACAACATCGACGGCATCATAGAACAACTCGCCCAACTACCTCCCCTCAGCTCGCTGACTGTCGATCAGCAGCGTCAACAGGCCGAACTACTCTTCGGCGCCGGCTCCTGTGCCGAGGGCGTGACCTTTGAGGCCGCCAATCTGGCCAGCGTCAGCGGGCTTTGGACCATTCCCACAGATGTCCGGCCTGACTTCGTGTTGCTGTATCTGCATGGCGGAGGCTACTCATTCGGCAGTGCCCGGGCCTATCGCCCGCTCACCAGCCAATTGGCCGCCCGCAGCCGGATTCGTACCCTGTGCATCGATTACCGCCTGGCCCCGGAACACCCTTTCCCGGCCGCCGTAGAGGACGCTCTGGATGTTTACCGTGTACTCCTCGAAAACGGTGTGAACGCCGAGCACCTGGTGCTGGCCGGCGACAGTGCCGGCGGCGGTCTGTGCATGGCGCTGATGTTGGCTGCCAAGGCCGCTGGTTTGCCGCTGCCCGCGGCTGCGGTAGTGATGTCGCCTTGGGTGGACATGGCTCAGACAGGAGAGTCCTGGAATTTGCAGAAAGCTCGAGATCCATTGCTCGGCCCGCTTGCTGGCGAGCCCCTTATGGCCGACACCTATCTGCAGGGCGCCGAACCACTGAATCCGCTGGCCTCCCCCCTATACGGCGACCTTAGGAGTCTGCCGCCAGTACTGATCCAGGTGGGCAGCCGGGAATGCCTGCTGGATGATTCAACCCGGCTCGCCAGCCGCCTGGCCAGCGCCGAAGTGGCGGTACACCTGGACGTCTGGCCGGGAATGATTCATGTCTTCCAGACCATGAGCGATCAACTCGAAGAAGCCCGCAGGGCACTGGACCAGATCAGCGCCTTCCTGCTTCGGCACCTGGGGGAAGATGTGTCCTGACTTCAAGTTTGCGTAGAATGCCGTGTCGATACTGAATTCAATAACAAAAAACGGTCGGCAGACTCATCATCCTTGTGATCAACACCACTGGTGACTTGTGGCGCCCTTCTACGTTCAATGCCTGACCTATCAACCATGAGCGAGAGTTCATGGGTATTAATTGCCAATACAAAAGTGCTTTGCAGGTTTTGTCTGTCGGTATCGTTGCTTATTGCCGGTAACGCCTCAGGCGCGCCATTGCCGCTTGAGTTGTATATCCCTGACGCGCCGCCACTGACGTTTGTCGATGACTCCAAGGGTCATGGAATGGTCGGAGAAGCCGTCCTGGCGGCCATTGCCAACGCCGGCTATGTCGCTCATGTCCACGTGCTTCCTTGGGCTCGATCACAGAAACACGTCAGCGAGAAGCAGGATATCCTGATAGCCCCCTTGTCTCGCACGCCGGAACGCGAAGATCGCTTCACCTGGATCGCGTCGATCATGCCCATGGAGCGCGCCTTCTTCAGCCTCGACCGGCCAGTGAGCAGCTTCGCCCAAGCGAAAAAAACCTACCGGGTGATCGGCGTCGGCCTCGGTAGTGCACAGGAGGAAATCCTGCGTGCACAAGGCTTCAGCGACGAACAGATTTACCCGCTGACCATTGGCGACAATCCCGCACAGATGCTCTTGAAAGGTCGCATTGATGCCTGGTTCAACGGTGTTCCCGAGAGTCAATACATCTGGCCGAAAATGTCTGAACGCAAGCTGTTCATGAGCCCCGTCATGAACAGAGCGGAGCTCTATCTGGCTTGCTCCAGGCTTTGCTCCGCTCAACTGGTGCAAGACCTGCGCGAGGCGGTTGAAACGCTTCGCGATGACGGCACTTTGGCGCGTATCCAGCAGAGCTATTTGTCGCCATAACGGTCCGCAACAACTCGTCCGTTGGCCGTAGATTCGCGACTATGTTTGCCCCGCTTTCCCTGTTGGCGGATTTCTTCATTCTGGAGCCTGAATAGCGTAGGGCGTTAGCGCGCCTTCCAGTCACGCAACCACTGCAAGCCGGCCGAGGTGTTACCACGCGGCCGGTATTCGCACCCTACCCAGCCGTCATAACCCAACTGATCGATCAGCTCGAACAGATAGGGATAGTTGACTTCTCCCAGGTCCGGCTCATGTCGATCCGGCACGCCGGCGATCTGGATGTGGCCGATGCCGTCGAAGTCCCGACGCAGTTTAGTCGCCAGGTCACCTTCGACGATCTGGCAGTGGTAGCAGTCGAACTGAACCTTCAGGTTACTGGCGCCCACTTCCTTGCAGATGGCTTGGGCCTGATCCTGCCGGTTGAGGAAAAAGCCCGGCATGTCCCGCGTATTGATCGGCTCCAGCAGCACCGTGATGCCAGCCTTGGCGGCCTGCGCGGTGGCGTAAGCCAGGTTCTCCAGGTACACGCCGTGATGCCGTGGGCGATCGCTTTCCGACGGCAGCAAGCCGGCCATCACATGGATGCGCGAGTTGCCCAGCACCGCGGCGTATTCCAGCGCGCGATCGAAACCGCTACGAAATTCACTCTCCCGCCCCGGCAACGACACCGTGCCCCGCTCGCCCGCCGCCCAATCGCCGGGCGGTGCGTTGAACAGTGCCTGCACCAGGCCGTTGTCGCTCAAGCGCTGTTTGAGTTCCTGAGCGCTGTAATCGTAGGGAAACAGGTATTCCACGGTTTCGAAACCATCGGCGGCAGCGGCGGCGAAGCGGTCCAGAAACTCATGTTCCGGGTAGAGCATGCTGAGATTTGCAGCAAAACGAGGCATGGTAGCTCCTTGGATAGAAGGTTAGACAAACGGCCAGATCAACAAGGTAATACCGAAACCCAACGTGCCGAGCAAGGGTCAGCAGAAAGCCCTGGGCGGGTACCGGCAGACCGGTGGTACGCAGCATATCGGAGACAACGGCGCCGATTCCGGTATCCACCAACACCTTACCGAACCCGCGCATGTTCCTGATGCTTAATGTTCCAGGACAGCACTACCGTGCTGCTGGCCAAAAAAAATGGATCTCTTTTCAGGGATCCATTTTTTAATGCGTGGAGCGGGTAGTGATGAAGCAGATATCAGAACCAGGTTTCCATCTGTATGCCGTACTGCCATACACCGCCGGCGTTGAAGTCCGTCTTGCCGAAGTTGTCTGTGGAGCTGTATCTGTCCAGATCTGAAGACCAGTTCATGAGACTTGCGAACACTCGCAATTCGGGGCGTGTGAGCAGGTCTCCAAAGTCAGGCTTGAATGTCGGAGCGACCGTGAATTTCCAGAAGTTACCGTCCACCGCATTACGTTGCATGTAACCCTTGGGATCGAGGTCCATGGTTTGCCAGCTCATTTCGTAGGCCATCTCGAAATTGCTGTTGATTTCATTGGCCAACCGCACGTTCAGGGTCATCCAGCGGTAGTCGTCACCCTTGACGTATCTGTCCTTGCTCTGTTCGGCCAACAAGCTGGGGCCGATGCGCCAGCCGGGTGCAATGGGTGTCTCGCCATAAAGGGCCAGACGCAGAGCCCGGGCGTCGTCGATCAGTTCGCCATCCGAACCGATGTTCTTGACCTCTGCCCCCAAACCTTGCCCATAGAGCAGCGCCGTTTTGAAGAAGCCTTCCCTGCCGAAAAAGTTTTTCTGGTGATTGGCCAGCATGCTGTGCAAGCCGGAATCCGCAGGCGTCAGGCCCGCTTCATTGGTGCGAGTGCCAAAGTCGTTTTTCTTCGAGCCAATGCCATTGAACATCCACTGCCACTGACCATTATCGAAGAACTGGTTGGAGGTCAGGATGTAGCTTTCCACATCGGCGTTGACACCGCCCTCACTGAAATCTCCGTAGTTACGCCCGATCAAGGAGTAATTCGAGCGCCAGTTCTTGTTCATCTGCACATCGTAGATACCACCCCCGGTGCCGGCCAGAAAGATGACGTCCGAGTCCAGCCAGTGGATATCGAAATTGTCCCTGTCGAATCGTTTGCCTGCCCACAGGGTGGAATTTTCGAACACTGAATTGCCCTTGAAGGCGGCGAGATGATCGAGTTCAGTAAATACCTGACGCACATTCAGGTTGCTCTCGTCCGCCGTCCAGTCATTGGAACTCTCCACCCCATCGGCGATGGACACCGTGAATTTGGAACGGGTGCCGTTCTGCGCGTAGGCTTCTTTCGACAGGTCTATGCGCATGTAGGTGTCGTCTTCGTTACCGAGTCGCCCGACGGCGCCACCGACTGAACCGGCCGGTGTTGTATAAGGGCCGCCACGACCACCACCCAGCCCATCGTTGATCAGCAATCCGGAACGGGCGTAGCCCTTGAAGCTGAAACCGTCAGTGAGGTGTCCGCTGCTGCCCTGCTTTTCCATGCTTTGCTGACGGGCTTCAAGTTTTGCCAGTCGGGTGTCCAAAGCAGGCGCCGACATGGCTGCTGCAGTAGACGCAGCGGGCTGCAAGGCGGAAGTGGAAAGTTTGATTTGCTGCAATTCCCTGGCGAGTGCCTGGGTTTGCTGTTCGGCTGCGGCGGCGCGTTTTTCCGCTGCGCTGGCACGGGCTTCAAACGCGGCCATGCGCTCTTCCAGAGTAGCGGCCTGAGTGGTCGCCGCCGAGGTGCCGAGCACGCCTGCGAGTAGCCAGCTTGATGCTTTCTGCATGGGGGATTTCCTGTTTTGTTTTTATTGTTTTGTTCCAGTGGCCGAGCCTTTTTTCCGTGTTTCGCGGATTGCCAAAATCGACAAAAAAAAGGATGCCTCATCGCAAATACGCTGCTACATTGACGATGTTAACGTTAACTTTTCTAAAAACAAAAATAAAGAGGGCTTTATGAAACAGCTGAAATCTCTCCTTCCAGCAGCACTGCTAACCCTCTGTGCCGGGCTTCCATCCCTCTCGAGCGCAGCCGATTTGACGATCTCGTGTGGGGCGGTGGGTGCGGAGTTACAACTCTGCAAAGAGGCTGTCGAGGCGTGGTCGAAACAGACCGGCAACAACGTCGAGGTGGTTTCCACGCCTAACTCGGCGACCGAGCGGTTGTCGTTCTATCAACAGATCCTCAGTGCGCAGTCCAGCGACATCGACATCATTCAAATCGACATGGTGTGGCCGGGGATGCTGGCCAAACATTTGATGGATCTGCGCGAGGTGCTTCCCGCCAACGCGACCCAGGGCTACTTCCAGGCACAGGTGGATAACGCCACGGTGAACGGACGGCTGGTGACGATGCCGTGGTTCACCGACTCGGGCCTGTTGTATTACCGCAAGGACTTGCTCGAGAAGTACAACGAGCAGGTTCCCCAGACCTGGGAAGAAATGACCGCTACCGCGAGGAATATTCAACAGGCCGAGCGCACTGCCGGGAATCCCAATGCATGGGGTTACATCTTTCAAGGACGCGCCTACGAGGGCCTGACGTGTAATGCGCTGGAGTGGATCAGCAGCCAGCCGGAAGGCGGACTGGTCAATCCACGAGGCGACATCGTGGTCAACAGTCAGGCTTCAAGAACGGCTTTGACCCTGGCGAAAAGCTGGGTGGGAGACATCTCCCCGCGTGGCGTACTCAATTACACCGAGGAAGAAGGTCGTGGCGTATTCCAGTCGGGAAATGCGCTGTTCATGCGTAACTGGCCTTATGTCTGGGCCCTGGTGCAAGGCAAGGACAGTGCGGTAAAAGACAAGGTCGGGGTCGCTCCCCTGCCCCGCGGCGGCGAGACCGGCAGCCATGCATCCACCCTCGGTGGATGGGGCCTGGCGGTATCGCGTTATAGCGCCCATCCAAAACTTGCCGCAGAGCTGGTGAGCTACTTGACCAGTGCCCAAGAGCAAAAACGTCGTTCCCTGATAGGCGCCTATAACCCGGTTATCGAGTCGCTGTATCAAGACCCCGAATTGCTCGCGGCAATGCCTTATTACGCTCAGCTGCACAGCATTCTCAACGATGGGGTGATGCGCCCCGCCTCCATCACTGCCGATCGCTATCCACGGGTCTCCAATGCGTTCTTCGATCGAGTGCATGGCGTGCTGGCGGGCGAGTTGCCTGTCGATCAAGCGCTGGCGGAACTGGAAAGCGAACTCACGCGCATCAAACGCCGGAACTGGTAAGTCACAAGGAAGGAAATCACCATGTCTGTCTCTTCTACCCATGCCCCCTGTGAGGAGCTTCTGCTCACCAGGGAAACGCCCGTACAACGTCGCCGAGTACGCGCCGCCTGGCTGTTTCTGACACCGATGCTGTTGTGTCTGGCCCTGGTGGCAGCCTGGCCGCTACTGCGCACATTCTGGTTCAGCCTGACCGACGCCAACCTGGCGGACACCGGTGGCGGAACCTTCATAGGTTTTAGCAATTATCTATTCCACAACGGTTCCAGCTGGTCGGGCATTCTGGTCGATCCACAATGGTGGAACGCGGTGCGCAACACCTTGCATTTCACCGTGGTGTCGGTGGGACTGGAAGTCGTACTGGGACTGCTGGTGGCGTTGCTGCTGAACATCAAGTTCACCGGACGCTCCCTGGTGCGTGCATTGATTCTGATTCCCTGGGCGATTCCGACCATTGTCTCGGCAAAGATCTGGTCATGGATGCTTAACGACCAGTTCGGCATCATCAATCACCTGATGCTGAGCCTCGGCCTGATTGACGCGCCCCTGGCCTGGACGGCAGATGCGGACCTGTCGATGTGGGCGGTGATCATCGTCGACGTCTGGAAGACCGTCCCGTTTGTCACGCTGCTGATGCTGGCTGCCCTGCAGATGTTGCCGAATGATTGCTACGAAGCTGCCAGGGTCGATGGCATTCATCCGCTGAAGGTGTTCTGGCGTGTCACGCTTCCCCTGCTGATGCCCGCATTGCTGGTGGCGGCGATCTTCCGCATCCTCGACTCCCTGCGGGTATTCGACGTGATCTATGTGCTGACCTCGAACTCGTCGAGCACCATGAGTATGTCGGTGTATGCCCGCCAACACCTCGTGGAGTTCCAGGACGTCGGTTACGGCAGCGCGGCCTCGACGCTTTTGTTTCTGGTGGTTGCGGTCATCGCCCTGCTTTATCTCTACCTCGGACGCCGTCAACTGGAGGTCCGCTCATGAGCCCTCGTCTACTGAAAAAAGCACTGTTGCGCCTCGGGTTCTGGTGTCTGATCGGGGTGTTGCTGCTGTATGCGGTTTTCCCTTTCTACTACGCCATCGTGACTTCGCTGAAGCCGTCCAGCGCCTTGTTCGAGGTGAGCTACTGGATCCATAACCCCGACTTCTCCAATTACGCGGCGGTACTCCATCAAGCTTCATTCCTGCGGGCTATCGGTAATTCGCTGGTGGTTGCGCTGTGCGTGGTAACACTGGCGCTGTTCCTCAGCCTGACCGCCGCCTATGCCTTGGGCCGGGTGAAGTTTCGTGGGCGTGGCACGGTCTTGATGATGGTCCTTGGCGTGTCGATGTTTCCTCAGGTCGCGGTGCTGTCGGGGCTGTTCGAAGTGATCCGCGCCCTGGGTCTGTACAACACGTCCTGGGCGTTGATCCTGAGCTACACGATTTTCACCCTGCCCTTCACCGTCTGGGTGCTGACCACGTTCATGGGGCAACTGCCCCACGAACTGGAGGAAGCGGCAATCATGGATGGCGCTTCACCGTGGGTCACGCTGACCCGAGTGCTGCTGCCGCTGCTCTGGCCCGCACTGGTCACCACCGGCTTATTGGCCTTCATCGCAGCGTGGAACGAGTTCCTCTTTGCGCTGACCTTCACCCTCACCGACACCCAACGCACGGTGCCGGTCGCCATCGCCTTGATTTCCGGCGGCAGCCCCCATGAGTTGCCTTGGGGGTTATTGATGGCCGCATCGGTGCTGGTCACCGTCCCACTGGTGATTCTGGTGCTGATCTTCCAGCGCCGAATCGTTTCCGGCCTCACTGCCGGCGCGTTAAAGGGTTGATGCCCAACAAAGACAAGGAACAGCATCGTGATCAAATTGAAACTGGACAACGTGAACAAACAATTGGGCGGCGCGCGGATTCTTCGCGACGTCAGCCTGGAAATCGCGGCGGGTGAATTCGTGGTGTTCGTTGGCCCTTCGGGCTGCGGAAAATCGACCCTGCTACGACTGATCGCCGGACTGGACTCGATCTGCGGCGGCGACCTGCTGATCGACGGGCGTCGGGTCAACGACCTGGAGCCACGCGAGCGTGGCGTCGGCATGGTGTTTCAGTCTTATGCGCTGTACCCGCACATGAGCGTCTACGACAACATCAGTTTTGGTCTCAAACTGGCCAAGACGGAAAAGACCAGCCTGCGCGAGCGCGTACTGAAAACGGCGCAAATCCTGCAGTTGGACAAGCTGCTGCAACGCAAGCCAAAGGAACTGTCCGGAGGGCAGCGTCAGCGTGTGGCCATGGGCAGAGCCATGGCGCGGGAACCGGACATTTTGTTGTTCGATGAACCACTCTCCAACCTGGATGCATCCTTGCGGGTGCAGATGCGTAACGAAATTGCCCGACTGCATGATCGACTCGGCTCGACCATGATCTACGTCACCCACGATCAGGTTGAAGCGATGACCCTGGCCGACAAAATTGTCGTGCTCAATGGCGGTCGCGTAGAACAGGTCGGCTCACCGCGCGAACTCTATGAACGCCCGGCCAGCCGCTTTGTCGCGGGTTTTCTCGGTTCGCCCAGAATGAATTTTCTGCCAGTGCGCCTGCAGACGCCAGGCGAAACCAGCCTGGTCAACACCCTCGTATGGGGTATCACCTCCCTCCCCTTCGACAGCTCGAATCTGGCGGCAGGCACGCAGCTGACCCTGGGGATTCGCCCGGAGCACGTGTCGCTCAAGGCGGCGGAGGGAACCGCCGGCGTCGTCGTGACCGCGGTCGAATACCTGGGCAGCGAAACCTATGTGCACCTCGATACACGTCTGGACGAGCCACTGATCTGTCGTTGCGAAGTCAGCGCCGGCTGGCAGGCGGGCGATCGGGTTGAGCTGCTGCTGGACATCGACAACCTGCACCTGTTCGACGCCGACGGCGCGGCCTTGAACCGTCATCCACACGCCATTGAAACCCTGCCGGATGGCGTCCCTCTGCGCTCGGCACGAGCAAGCGCCCTATGACTGTGTATTTGAATCCCATGAACGACCCAATGTCTTGCGCCCTTGACCTTGCGCAGTGTGCGCTGAGTGATGGCCTGTCTCGCGTCATCGATGATTATCGGCCCGGTTATCATCTTGCCCCTCCAGCGGGCTGGATGAACGACCCTAACGGGGTGGTGTACTTTGGTGGCGAATACCACGTGTTCTATCAACACCACCCCTTCGACGCGAAATGGGGCCCGATGTATTGGGGGCATGCCAAGAGCGCCGATCTGGTCCATTGGCAGCATCTGCCCATTGCGTTGGCGCCCGGCGATGACTTCGACCGCGATGGTTGTTTTTCCGGTAGCGCGGTGGTGTGTGGCGACACCCTGGCACTGATCTACACCGGGCACACCTGGCTGGGGGACGTGGGGGACGAGCGCTCGATCCGTCAAGTCCAGTGCCTGGCCACCAGCACCGACGGCATCCGGTTCGTCAAGCATGGCGCCGTCATCGACACCGCGCCGCAAGACACGATCATGCACTTTCGTGACCCCAAGGTATGGCAGGAGGATGACTATTGGTACCTGATTGCCGGCGCACGTCTAGGCGATGTGCCGTTGCTGCCGCTGTACCGTTCCACGGATCTGCATAGCTGGGAATTCCTCGACTATGTGTCCAGCGGCAGCGCGGGCGATGGCTATATGTGGGAGTGCCCGGATCTGTTCCGACTGAACGGACGCGATGTGCTGCTGTACTCCCCCCAGGGCATGCAACCCGAGGGTTACGAACGGCTCAACAAGTACCAGACCGGTTATCGAGTGGGCCGACTCGACAGCGAATGGCACTTCACCGGCGGGCCTTTTATCGAGTTGGATAACGGCCACGATTTCTATGCCGCGCAAACGCTCCTGGCCGCCGATGGCCGGCGCCTTGTGTGGGCGTGGCTCGACATGTGGGAAAGCCCGATGCCGAGCCAGGCCCATCATTGGTGCGGCATGCTCGGTTTGCCGCGCGAACTTGAACTGCACGCCGATCGCCTCTGCGTGTACCCGGCACGGGAGCTCACCGCTCTGCGCATGGCGCCATTGCCGGGCACATCCTGGTGGGATGAGTCGGGAACCCGGTGCGTGCCGGAAGTGAATGGCGACATGCTCGAAATCCATGTGCATCTGGATTTGCGCGGCTGCACCGATGGCCACCTCGGAATCGCCTTGCGTTGCAGCGACGATGACCATGAAGAAACCCTGCTCTACTACGATGCGTCGCTGCAGCGACTGGTGCTCGACCGCAACCGGTCGGGTGCGCAAGTCGCCGGTCAACGCAGCGTGTTGATAGACCCGACACAAGAGCGACTGGAATTGCGCGTGTTTCTTGATCGCTCGTCCATCGAGGTGTTCGACGAAAACGGGCGCTTCAGCCTCAGCAGTCGCCTCTATCCGCGGCCAGACAGTCTGGGGGTGAAGCTGTTTGCCAGCGGGAGTGGCGGGCGTGTCTCGATTCCCAAGGCATGGCCTCTCGATTCTGGATGGTTATGAGCGAGGGATGGCTATGAGCGGCGTCATTCGTGTCGCGAGAAGCCCGGGCCCTGTGTCATGATCCTGCGTCAACCTGACCGGCCTCGCCTCGCATGACTTCAGTGAAAGACGTTGCACAGCTGGCCGGCGTGTCCCTGATGACGGTTTCTCGAGCGCTCAATAATCCGGAAAAACTGAGCCCCGAAACCCTTCAGCGGGTGCGTCGCGCCATTGACGAACTGCAATTCGTACCGAGCCTGTCGGCGCGCAAGATGCGCGGCGACAACCTCCAGTCGCGCACCATCGGTGTGTTCGCACTGGACACCGCGACCACACCGTTCGCGGTCGAACTGCTGCTGTCCATCGAACAGACCGCGCAGCAGGCTGGCTGGAATGTGTTCATTCTTAACCTGTTGAGCAACCCGCCCACCGACCAGAACATCGACCTGATGTTGTCGCACCGTCCCGACGGGTTGATCTTCAGTGCCATGGGGTTTCGCCAGGTGAGCATTCCCGAGCGCTTGAAGAGCAAACCCTTGGTACTCGCCAATTGCCTGGCGGATGACAGTCGCCTGGTCAGTTATGTGCCAGACGACGAAACGGGGCAGTATCGCGCCGTACATCACGCGTTGAGCCAAGGCTATCGGCGCCCTCTTTGTATCAATCTGCCAAAACAGAGTCTGGCTTGGGACCTGCGACACAAGGGCTTGCTGCGTGCCTGTCAGGCATTCGGCCTTGCGCCTGACGCACTCCTGCAATACGACCTTTCCGATCATGATGCCTATGGTGAAACCGCAGCCATCCTCGACCGGCACATTATTGACGGTCGCCCAGAATTCGACATTCTGATTTGTGGCAACGACCGCATTGCCTTTTGTGCCTATCAGCTGTTGTTGGGCCGTGGCCTGAAAATTCCCGACGATGTCGCCGTGCTTGGTTACGACAACATGATCGGCATCGCCGAACTGTTCATCCCGCCGCTGACCACCGTGCAACTGCCGTACTACGAGATCGGTCGCAATGCGGCCCTGCACCTGATCGAGGCCCTCGAAGAATCGGGAGCTCAGCCAGTCGATTGTCCATTGGTGGTCAGGGCGTCGCTATGAAGCGATTGACGCATTCCATTCGTAACCTGAGGCGCTTACGCTCTGGAGGCAACGCGGTAGTGGGCAATCCCCTTGCCCTTTACCAAATCGCGCGCCAATTCAGATTCAATAAAACACTTTAAAAACAATAGATTGAAGTCAGCGAGTGGATTATTGGACAGAAGGCTATATTTTTGACTAGTGACATTTGACAGGCCGTCTGGAGTGGTCGATACCTAAGTGGGTCGACGTATAACAAAAGATGTAACTCCATTAATAGATATACGCTGCCCCTGCGTTTAAGTTCACGATCGAAAGTGCTTGTTTTTCAAAGGACCGTGCGTTCGGACCCTGCGGTAGCTTTGGCCATCGCAAAAGAACACCCTTCCTCTGATGACACGACGACATCACTTATAGCGTTAAGTAACGTTTACACTTTCTATCAAGAGTTTTGATTGAGCGCAGCCCCGACAAGAGAATCTTCCCGCACTAGGCAGCGCCTACGCCAGATTATTGACTCAACCTTTATTGTCATCGTTACTTGTGCATTACATGCTTCATTATTAATACACCTGTTCCAATGACTTAACACCTTCGCGATTCCACATTCTCTATAGAGTTCATTGGAAGCGCAGTGGCATTGCTGAAGCGCGAACAGGCATGTTTAACCAATATTTCGGAGCCTGCCAGAATGCTGACGAGTACCCAAGGTTCCAACTGGTATCTTTTGCAGTGCAAGCCGCGTCAGGACGAACGGGCACAAATCAATTTATTGCGACAAAACTACGTCATATTTTGCCCGCAAATCATTAGCGAGCGCCTGATTCATGGCAAACCCCATCAATCGCTTGAGTCTCTGTTCCCCGGGTATCTTTTCATTCAGCTGAGCCGTGACGACAAATGGGCTCCGTTGCGTTCTACCCGCGGGGTCAGCCGCATCGTCGATTTCAATCATGGCCCGGCAACGGTCCCGGACGACGTCATCGAGCATCTGCGTATCCGGTGTTTCAAACCACCAGAATTGCACACACCCCAACCGTTCAAGCCTGGGGAAACGCTGCAAATAACCCGAGGACCATTATCGACACTTGAAGGTATTTTCCTGAGCATGTTAGGTGACGAACGCGTCATGATTCTTCTGCACTTCTTGAATAGAGAACATCAGGTTCGCGTGCCATTGACTGACATTGAGCGGCCCCGGCCTAATTTATAAATAAATCATTGTCTTTTTTAACTAGCGCGCCTTGCAACAATCTGTACAGTTCCAAATACATCGCCGTTATTGCCAGCACTCTTTTGAATTATTGCACTCTGCACAGCTATTTGATTGAACTTATAAACTCCTCCCCATGAACAAATTATTGATAGCTATCGGCGTTACACAACCACATTCACCCACTTTTTTTCCGGTCTATAGTCATTGAACTCACCCCCAGGAGCAATAATATGACTCTCAAGACCCGTGGCCCTTTCGCACTGTTCATGATCTATTTATGTCCCGGAACGGCCTGGAGTCTTGATCCCCAGTCCATTGATATCTATGGATTCGACTTCACTCCCACCCTGCTGTTTTCAGAAAGTTATGATGACAATTTCCGCGAACTGGAGCGGGCGCAGTCTTCCATGGTGACAAAAGTGGCACCCACTTTCGAACTCAAGGCGGAAGACCGCAACAGTGCCACCCGACTTATCTGGCAGCCTACACGGTACATTTATCATGACGATTCGGATGCCTCGAATACGGCACAACGCGTGCGCCTGAACAGCATCATGGAATTCACCGATCGCCATCGACTGAAACTTGAAGCGGAAGCACGTAAATACGAGCGTACGACGTCGACCGCAGTCGATGGCATCAATGACAAGATTCGCAGTAACCGCGTCAATGGTCTCTATACCTACGGCGCCAGGAGCGCTGCCAATCAGATCGATCTGGGCGCCAGTTACGCTCAACTTCGCTACGACAATTCAGGCGGCATCAACGACGACAAAGAGCGCGATACCACTGGCCTGACCAGCACCTGGTACCACCGCATCGGCAGCAACACACGTGGATTGCTGGAATACGACCATACCGACTTTGATTACCGGTCCAACAACCGTCTCAACAGCACATCCGATGCGGTCCTCGCCGGTGCCGAATGGGATTTCACCGCACGCACCTCCGGCAAAGTCCGTGTGGGTTATGAGCGCAAGAACTTCGATGACAGCAGTGTCGATGACCTCAGTAACCCGACCTGGCGGGTGGATCTGCGATGGAAACCACGAACCTATTCGACCTTCTCGTTTGTTGCCCGCCAAGCCATGGCCGAGGGCGACGACGGTGCTGATGCCGTCAAAACCACCTCGGCCCTGGTCGGCTGGCGTCATGGCTGGACCGAACGCATCACCACGGTGGCCGAAGTCGGGCTGGCCCGCTATGAGTACGAAGGGCAGGAGCGCACTGATGACCTTCGTGATTACAACCTCGCCGTGGAATACGCAATGCGCCGCTGGCTGGATATCGAACTGGGCTATCGCTACCGCAACGATGACTCCGATGCGGACGATCAGAGTTTTGAACGCAACATCTTCCTGCTCAGCTTCAACGTAAGTCTCTAAGAGGTTTTCCCCATGAACTCGCGAATGCTTGGCTTGTTGTTCGTGCCGTGGCTGTTGCCCGTGACTTTTGCAGCAGACACCGGTGCCCAGTACAAACTGGCAGCCGGCGATGTATTGCGCATCACCGTGTTCGGTGAGCGGGATCTGAGCTTCGAGAAAATCCGTCTCAATGATGCCGGAATGTTTTCCTATCCATTTCTGGGTGATATTGCCGCCAAGGGGCTCACTCCCAATCAGGTGGAAAAGATCATCGTCGACGGGCTAAAGCAAGGGTACCTGGTCGACCCCAAGGTCAGCCTCAACCTGATTGCCTACCGCTCGTTCTACATCAATGGAGAGGTACAGAAACCCGGCAGCTATCCGTTCGAGCCCGGGCTGACACTGGAGAAAGCCATCGCTCTGGGCGGCGGCCTGACCGAGCGAGCCTCGATCAAGCGGGTGACCATCGTGCGCGGCGATGGCTCCCCACCACTGACCGACACGGTCACGCGCAGCACCGCCATCGCCCCCGGTGACACCATTTCCATTGCACAAGGCTTTTTCTAATCATGGACAACAGCCCTAGCCTATATGTCGAACGTCCACTCCAGCCGCATGTGCCGCAGCATCAGCCGTACAGCGAGGAAAAGGACACCATTGACCTGCTCAAATACTGGAGGGTGATCTGGCGCGCCCATTGGAAAATCGGCTGGCTGGTACTGCTTGGCTGTGCGCTGGCGATGGCCACGCTGTCGTTCATTCCCTCGCAGTACATCGGCAGCACCACGCTGCTGATCAAAGAAAAAACGCCACCGTTGTTGACCTTTCAGCAAGTCACGGATTCGAGCGCCGGTACCGTCGATTATTTGCAAACGCAACTGGCACTCCTGCAATCGCGGGACCTCGCAGAGCGGGCAGTCAGAAAGCTGAACCTGACCACGCACCCGGTGACCGATCCGCGCCAGCAACCGAAGTCGTGGTTCACGCCGCGCAAGTGGTTGGCAACGCTTGAGCTAGGCCAATGGCTGCCAGTACTAGGCCGTTTGACACCCATCGAGGTAATGCCCTCCGAAGCCGAGATCTTCAATCAAGTCACGCAGAACCTCATGCGGCGTACCAGCGTCAAATTCGTCGGCAAGAGCCAGCTGATCAAAATAGAGGTGGAGCTGCCCGACCCTGGTTTGGCGGCCGCTACCGCCAATGCGATTGCCCAGGGCTTCATCGATAGCCAGCTCGACAACAACCTGAAGTCCTCGCTGACCAATACCAGCTGGATGAACTCACGCCTGATCGAGTTGCGCAATAACCTGCGCAGTGCCGAAAACAAACTTCAGGGCTACCGGGAAGCTCAAGGCCTGGTCGACGTCGGCGGTGTCGCCACCATCAGCGCCAATGAACTGGAATTGACCGGCAATCGCATGATCGATGCCCGCCGTAATCTGGCAGAGGCCGAGAGCCAGTTCCGTCAGGTCCAGGCCCTGAGCAATGGCAACTTGAGCAACCTTTCCAGTGTGCCGGCCGTCTTGAGCAACCCTTTGGTGCAGAAATTCCAGGCTCAACAGGCCAAGGCTCAAGCCAAGGTCGAAGAGTTGTCGGGGCGCTACGGTCCAAAACATCCGACCCTTGCCGCCGCTCGCGCCGAGTTGCGAATGGCCACCGACAGTTTGCGTGTGCAGGTTCAGCAGGTGGTTGCCGGGATTGAACATGAGTACCAGCTATCCCGGGCCAATGAAAACTCACTGCGTAAATCATTCAACAGCAACAAGGCGCAGCTACAGGATATTTCGCGCAAGGAGTTTCAACTGCGTGAGTTCCAGCGTGAAGTTGACAGCAGCCGCGCGCTGTATGAAACCTTCGTCACCCGTTTAAAGGAAACCGCAGCCACGTCCGACATGGACTCCACCAAAGCACGCATCGTCGACCCTGCGATTGTTCCTCTGGAACCGAGCAAGCCACGTAAAACACTGATTCTGGCGATTGTCGCCGTCGTGGCTGCGCTGATCGGTGTAGCACTGGCATTGCTGTCCGAAACCCTGAACAAAACCTTCAAGACCGACGAAGCGATCGAAAGCACACTTGATGTTCCTCTGCTCAGCGTGGTGCCGCTGGTCACCAAGAGAAGCCGCCGACAACTGGCGCGACTGTTCGACGACAACGACCATCCGCGTTTTTGCGAGACCATCCGCAACCTGCGCACCTGGTTGATGCTGCACAGCGGCGACACGCCGTCACACGTGGTACTCGTTGCCTCGACCATGGCCGATGAAGGTAAAAGCACCATCGCCAACAACCTGGCCTACTCACTCGCCAAGCTGGAACGTGTGCTGCTGATCGACGCCGACATGCGCAGACCCAGCCTGTCGCTCAATTTCGATTTTCCGGCTGACGGCCCGGGGTTGGCCAACGTCCTGGCGGGCACTGCGCGGCTCGAAGACTGTATCCGTTCTGTCGGCAATCTCGACATGCTGCCGGCCGGCAAGCTGTCGCCGCCACCGCTGGATCTGCTCAGTTCGTCGCGCCTGGCCCCCATGCTTGAGGCGCTGAAGTCGCGGTATCAACGCATCATCATTGACTCCCCGCCTGCACAAATGGTCAGCGATGCACTGTTGCTGGCCAAGCATTCGGACGCGGTGATCTACGTGATCAAGGCCGAAAGCACGCCTGTCAGCCAGGTACAGAAGTGCCTTGCGATACTGCAGCAGAGTCATGCGCCGGTGTTCGGTGTGGTGCTCAACCAGGTTGACCTGAGCAAGGCCCGCAAACAGGGCTACAGCCATTCCGATACGTTTCAGAACTACGACTACATGTCCCGGTAAAACCTTGCGTCTGCCTCATCCGTAGTTCCCTCCAAACATCTACCAAAAGCTGCTTCATCCCAGTCGAGCTATACCAGCGTGCGGGAACGAGGGCGTGCACTATTCGGCGCCGATGTCCAACCCATGCCCGGAGGTTGCGCCGATGACATCGCTCTACACCGCTCAAATGACGCACCGCCGAGGTCTGACCTTCTGGGGCCAATGGCTGTGCGCACTCACCCTGGTCAACCTGCTGCTGATGTTGCTCGTGTACGGGCGAGTCGGCAGCCTGACCAGTGAATACCGCGTTCTGATGATTCTTACCGTTCTCGGTTCGGTGCCGATCTACAGCGTCATGCAGGTTTACCACAAGCGTCATGAGTGGTTGTCAGGGCTTGCTCGGCTGCTGGCAGCCTGGATGATCTTGCTGGCCGTTCTGATCAGCATTGCCTTCGTCACCCAGACCAGCGTGATTTTCTCGCGTCAGGTGATCATTGTCTGGGCCGTATTGGGATACCTGGTCCAGGCGGCGAGCTTTTTGCCCCTGCATTACCTGGCCCGACTGCATTCGCACAAGCTCTGCAACGAGCGCCGCGCGGTGATCATCGGGACGTGTCCGACCGCACATACGCTGGCGAGAAAACTGTCCCGACGCAATCGCGTACCGCTGCTGGGTTTTATTGCAACCGCCGAACATACCGGCCCGGCCCCGAGCATTCTGCCGCTGCTGGGGCGCATCGACGAGGTTCGCGAAATCATCACCCGCCTGAATATACGTCGCGTCTATATCGTTTTGCCGATGGCACAAGCCGCCATCATCGAAGCGCTGTACATCGATCTTCTGGACATGAATGTCGACGTGGTCTGGATCCCCGATTTCGGCAGCATGGTGCTGCTCAATCATTCGATCTCGGAAATAGAGCGAATGCCGGCCATCTACCTCAATGAAAGCCTCATCAGTTCGCACCCCGGCAGCCTGCTCTGCAAAGAGCTGTTCGAACGTAGCCTGGCCGCCGTGGGCATTATTGTGCTCAGCCCCTTGCTGCTGATCGTGGCGGTAGCCATCAAACTTTCCTCGCCCGGCCCGGTGTTGTTCAAACAAAATCGCTACGGCTGTAACGCTGAGGTGATCAAGGTCTGGAAGTTCCGGTCGATGCGTGTGCACGACGACAACGAAGTCCGTCAGGCCACCCGCGAGGACGACCGCGTCACCCCGCTTGGGCGTTTCTTGCGCCGTAGTTCCATCGACGAACTACCGCAACTGTTCAACGTGCTCTGCGGCGAAATGGCCCTGGTCGGCCCGCGACCGCATGCGGTCACGCACAACATCTACTACACCGGCAAGGTCCGCGCCTACATGGCCCGTCATCGCCTCAAGCCGGGAATCACCGGATTGGCCCAGATCACCGGGCATCGTGGTGAAACACAGACGCTGGAAAAAATGCAGCAGCGCGTCGCCCAAGACCTCAACTACATCAACCAATGGTCGCTGTGGCTCGACATCAAGATTCTCGTCAAGACCCCTTTCACGTTGTTCTCAAAAGACACTTATTGAGGAGTCAGGCAATGATCGACCTGGAATTAATCGGGCATTACGCACCGAATTTGCTGGATGCCAACAAGGCATTTTCCTTCATCAATTTTGCGTCCGTCGGCAGTCTGTTCGACCGGGACCCGACGTCCATCGCCTATTTTTGCGACGGCATGCTGATGTCGACCTTCATGTCGCGCATCACCGGCCGCACGGTCGGCCGGGTCAGCTTCGACTTCACGTCCATCGCCGACGCTGTGTTCAGTTGCGCCGAGAAACAAGGCAAACGCCTCTATTTTGTCGGTGCCCAACAAGCCGAACTAGACCTGTTCCTCAATAAGATCAAGGCTCGCTACCCGGCGCTGATTATTGCCGGTCATCACAATGGCTATTTCGATGCAGCACAGGCCGCGTGCATCCAGGCAGACATCTGCCACAGCGAAGCGAACATCCTGATCGTAGGTTTGGGCGCCGGGCTGCAGGAGCAGTTCGAGCAGGATGCCCTGCGGGCCGGCTTCACCGGGGCGGCATTTACCTGTGGCGGTTTCATTCGCCAAGAGGCCACGGCCACTCATCACTATTACCCTGAGCTGATCAACCGCCTGCATCTGCGCGCGTTCTATCGGATGTACCGCGAACCGCACACCATCAAACGTTACCTGATCGACTACCCGACCAATTTTGTTCATCTATTGGTGAAGATCGTTCGGCGGGAAGTGACCATCAATATCACTTATCCCTGAGCATCCAGCACCGAGCAACGACCATGCATATCCTGTTCATCCTCAAGGACTTCAAGCCCGATGGTGGCCTCGAGCGTGTTCAGCAACGCCTGGCCAGGCAGTTTCTCAAGGATGGCCAGCGTGTCAGTTATTTCGTCATGAACGGCGATACGCCGGGCGATGAAGGAGCTGCCACGCTCAATGGCGGCGGCAATGGAATCGTCGGTCTGATCAAGTCCATCGTATTGCTACGCCGGATTATTCGTCGCGAACAGGTGACCCACCTCATCGCCGCCAAGGAACAAGCCAACCTCTGCACCTGGTTTGCCACCTTGGGTAGCCCATGCAAGGTCATCTACACCCGTCACGCGGCACTCGATTGCGGCGAGCAAAAAATAACCCCCACCACCCTGCGTCTGCTCTATGCGTTGTACCTCTGTGGCAACGGTCGGGTAGTGGCGGTTTCCAACGGCTTGCGTCAGTCCCTCGCCGAGCTGGTGCCCTGGGGTCGCGAGCGCATCCGTTATTGCCCCAATGCGGTGGTCACCGAACAACTGCTCAGTGCCGCACAGACGCCCATGCTCACCGGTTTGCCAGCCGATTTCTGGTTAGCGGTGGGACGGCTGGTGGAGCCGAAGGGTTTCCACCTGCTGCTCGACGCCTATGCCATGGCCTCAAGCAGTGCCGCGCTGCCGGATCTGGTGATCATCGGCGATGGCCCGCAACTCGCCGCGCTGACCTCACAGGCCAGTCGCCTGGGCATCGAGGACCGAGTGCATTTCACCGGTTTTCTGAGCAATCCATACCCTTTGATCAGGCAGGCACGACTGCTGATCTTGAGCTCGTTTCATGAAGGCTTGCCGACCGTCCTGATCGAAGCCCTGGCGCTGGGTACGCCAGTGTTAGCCTGCGACTGCGAAACAGGGCCCAGGGAGCTGCTTGATAACGGTCGTCTCGGCGATCTGGTCAAGGTCAATGACGTACCGGCGCTGGCCGAAGGGATGCTGCGCAGCGTGACCTCGCAACGCCATGCTGCGCCAAGCGGCCAAGTGGCCGCTGACGCTGTCCGACAGTACACCAGCCAATGCGCCGCGCAGGCGTACTACCAGGTATGGAATCAATGAAAAGGCTGCTGATTATCCTGCAGGACTTGCGCGGGGGTGGCGCCGAAAAAATGATGGTGCGCCTCGCCACTGCGCTGACTGATGCAGGCAATGACGTGACCTTACTGATGCTCACCGATACAGGTGTGAACTCGGCGTGCATCGACCCAAGGGTCAAGCGCGTCGAGTTGCACAGTGCGCGCAGCTCCAGGGCGGTGCCGGCGCTGGCACGCTTTCTTCGCCAAAACCGCTTTGACGCGCTACTGGCTGCCCTCACCCACGTCAACGTGGTGGCCATCGCCGCGGCCATGCTGTCCGGTACTCTGGCGCGCCTGCATGTCAGTGAGCGCAATGCGTTTTCTCATGACAAACACGTCAACCCCGCGTTGGCGGTGCGCACCGCGTATCTGTTGGCACCGCTGCTGTATCGACTCATCCCCAATCCGGTGATCTGCGTCTCGCGCGGTGTCGCCCAGGACCTGGTCGATACCACCATCACCCGTGCGCAGGATGTCACCATCGCCGACAACCCGGTGCTCGACAACGATTTTCGCGACAAGGCGCCGGGACGTCCGAAGCACCGCTGGCTGTCGAAAAAAACCACCCCGGTGATTGTCGCCGTAGGTCGTCTGGCACGGCAAAAAGGCTTTGATGTATTGATCGATGCCTTTGCCCGATTAGCCGATCCCAGGGTCCGATTGATCATTTTCGGCGAAGGCGCGCTCAGAACCGAGTTGCTCGAGCAAGCAGTCGCCTTGGGCGTGGCCGACCGCTTCGATCTGCCGGGCTATACCAGCGACCCATTGGCGGAAGTGGCAGCGGCCGATTGTTTTGTGCTGTCGTCGCGTTTCGAGGGCAGCCCCAACGCGCTGGTGGAGGCCATGTCCACGGGCACCCCGGTGGTATCGACCCACTGCCCCTATGGCCCGCAAGAGATTCTCGACAATGGCGCGATCGCCCCGCTGGTGGCGGTCGACGACCCTGACGCACTGGCACAGGCCATCACTGTAGAACTGACGTTGTCGCGTAATGCAAACCGTCAGGCGCGCATCGATGCGGCTGCCCGTTTTGTGAGCGCCTGCGCGGCGAAGACCTATCTCGATGCGTTACTTGGGAGCCAGTCGTCATGAACAAACTGGAAGTCAGGTACACCACCCTGCGCGACGCCTTTACATTGTTCGGCGTGCTGTTCTATATCCAGGTCATCGGATTTTTTTTCGGGTTGGCGGATACGTCGAATCTGGGCGCAGCCGAAAAAGATCTCGAAGGCAACGTGGTCAACCAGATCTGCGGCCTGATCACCCTGCTGGTTCCGCTGTTCTTCTTCATCCGCAACAGGGTCTTCATCAGCAAAAGCTTTTACAGGAATAACGCCTTCCTGCTGATATTCATGCTCAGCCTGGCCGTATCGATCAGTTGGTCCTACGACCCGATGTTGAGTTTCAAACGTTTTGTGGCGTTGATCAGCATGGTGTTCTTTGCAGGGTTCATCGCCTACAACTACAGCCTCGAGAAAATCGCCTTCATGCTCGGCTGCACCATCGGTGCCGCCGCGTTTTTCGGCTTGATATTCGCGCTGGTAAGGCCGGACATCGCCTTCATTGACGGCGGTATTCGCGATGGTGCGTTCAAGGGGATTTTCCCGGAAAAAAATGCCGGTGCCCGGCTCAACGCGATCGCCATTCTGTTACTGCTGCCGATGATCCGTCAGCGCAATCCCTGGGCCATCATCTGCTCGTTATTCTCGCTGATCGCGATTGCGCTGGCCCAATCTGCCACGGCAGTAGCGCTGATTGTTGCTGGCGCAGTGAGCTATTGGTACTTCCTCACACTGATCCGCTTGCACATCAACCGCTCACTGACAGCATTCCTCGGTACGACAATCATCTATTTTCTGATTTGCCTGTTTCTATACGGCAATTACACGCTGCTGCTGGAGCTGATGGGTCGTGACGCGTCACTTACCGATCGCACGCTGATCTGGGAGCTGCTCACACCGCTGATCGACGCCGAATTCCTCAAGGGTTACGGCTTCGGCGCCTTCTGGTCCAGCCCGGGCGCCGAGACATTCATCAACCGCTGGGGTTACATCGGCAATGCCCACAGCGGCTACATGGAGACCTTGCTCAACGGCGGTGTCATTCAGCTCACGGCTCTGATCCTGATGCTGATCGAAGCGCTGAGTAAACACTACCGGGCCGTGGTGGCGGATCAGTCGGCACGGTTTCACGCCAGCGCAATGATCATCATCGGATCGTTCATGCTCACCAACTATGTGGCGTATGTCATTCCCAATTACCGCTCGGCAGAGTTCATGGTGTTCTGTGTCCTGGCCCTGTCCTTCCGGCATCACCACGTGACATACCCCCAGTTGTCACCGGCAACCCTGCGTCAACGTCCGCCTGGCAAGGCATTACCACGCGACTCGGCCAAGGCGTAACAAGAGGAGAAATAACCGTGCCAGACCAAGCCCTCCCTTCACCCCATTCAGTGTGCGTCATAATCGCGATGTACAACGGCGCCGACAGCATTGAGCAAACACTGGCGTCCGTGGCCGGGCAAACGCGACTGCCCGATCACGTCATCGTCATCGACGATGGTTCCACCGATGATGGCCCCCAACGGGTCAAGGACTTCGCGGCGCCGTTTCGCCTGACGCTGTTGCACCAAGCCAACGAAGGCCAGGCCAGCGCCCGCAACCACGGACTGCAGCACTCTGAAGAGACTTTTGTGGCGTTTCTCGATGCCGATGACAGATGGTATCCGCAAAAACTGGAGCAACAAGTGGCACTGTTTGACGAACTGAGTCGTCAGGGACGGCCGGTGGGGCTGGTCGATTGCTACGTGCATAACGATTACAGCGACGGCAAGCGAATACTGGAAAACCGGCAAAAAAACGGTAGGCATTTCGACGATTTCATCCGCGCCAATGTCCTTAATGGCGTGTCCTCCGCGATGGTCAGACGCGACGTTATCATGCAACTCGGCGGCTTCAATGCCAGCCTGCGTTACTCCGAAGACCGCTTCATGTGGACCCGGATCGCCGAACACTGGGAGATCCACACGGTGCCGGAGGTGCTGCTGCAGCGCATGGTCAACAGCGCCAACATGACCGCGCAACCGACAAGGTACTACCCGTACAAGATCAGGTTCATCGAAGCGTTCCTCGCCCTCTATGGCGCGCAGCTCAGCAAGCAGCAACGGATCGATTTCGCGCTGGGCAGCCACAGCGACTTTCTCGAACTGTTTTCCCGCAGAGGCGAGCATGCCCAGGTGATCGGTGTGTACCGGCGAATGCTGGAGTATTCCTGGCAAACGCTGATCTTCAGAAACGGCAAACCGACATTGCGCTTCCTCTACGCGTGCGTCCGATCATTGCGCAAGCCAGCTGCGTCAACCACCGCTCATTGAGCCGGTATCCGCCATGGCCAATCACCGACTGGTTAAATTGATCTGGATTTTCACGGAAAAATTCGGCCTGATTTTCCTGTCGATGATTACCTTTGTCGCGTATGCCAGGCTGCTGTCGCCCACAGAGTTGGGTGTGGGCACGGTCATCATTGCCATCGTCGAGTTGATCGGCATGATTTATTCCTCGGTTCTGGAAGACCCGCTGGTACGACTCGAGCGGCTGGAAGACAAACACATCGCCACAGCCTTCTGGGCGTCGGTACTCGTCAGCCTGGCGTCCATCGTCGTCATCTCGGGCGCAGCGATTCTGTACGCGCCCGACCCGATTCTGCAATGGATGACGGCGGTGGCCTCGGTAAAAATCCTGTTCACCATGATGGCGCGGGTCTATGTGGCGCAAATGCGCCGTAGCGGCAACTTCAGGATGCTGGCGTCACGCACGCTGCTGGGCAAGGTGTGTGGTGGCGTGGGCGGCATCGCTGTCGCGCTCTGGGGATTGGGCGCCTGGGCGGTCATTGCCCAGGCACTGATCATGGAGTTCGTGTCCATTATCGTATTGATGCGCGCAGACCCGCGCCGCATTGCCTTTTACATTGACGGCCCGCTCTTGCGCGAACTGTTGAAAGCCGGCGCACCGGTTGCCGTCAACGCGCTGAGTTCGCAAACGCTACAGCGCGGGGTCACCGTCATCCTGGGCATGACGGCCGGCACCAACGCGGTTGGCATGTTCAACATGGCGATGCGCATCATCGATCTGCCCCGCACGGCGATCTATCACGGCCTGATCAGCTATGCGCTGCCGGTGTTTGCCCGACGCAGCGCCGATCCATCGCGGTTGCGCGCGATCATCAGCGATTCGACCGCCGTCAGCTGCTTCCTGCTGACGCCCCTGTTCATCGGCATCGCACTCACGGCGCACGACCTGATCCTGTTGATCTTCGGCGCCAAATGGACCGAGGCCATTCCCCTGCTGCAAGTGCTTGCGTGCACGGCAGCCATCGGTAATACCGCCATGTACGCCACGACCGCACTGGTCGCGGTCAATTGCAGCCACCTGACCATCAAGGCCGAAGTGGCAACCACCGTATTGGCACTGGCGCTGGTCTATGGCTTCGGCAGCCTCTATGGCGGCATGGCCGCCGCCCTCGCCCTGCTGGCCCGGATGGCGATCATCACGCCACTGCAAATCCGCGGGTTGAACAGTGCAATCGGCTATGGCTGGCGGCGATTTTTCGAAACCAATTATCGCAGCGTGATTGCTTCGTTCGTCATGGCAGCGATCGTCCTGATGGTTTCTTCCCGCCTGGGTGTTCAGGGCTACTTACACCTGATCTGCAGCATCGTGGTTGGCGCGCTGAGTTATGCCGTGGCGTATAGCGTGATGCATCCGCGCTGGCTGCAAGAATTCAAATCGGTTTTCACCACCCGCTGAGAGGACGCACCCGACAACCTTTTCCCTTCCCGGATCACATTCTCCTGACTCGTGCAATTTCCTTGTGACAGGAACGCCTCATCATGCACAAAACCACGTTGATTACCGGCGGGGCCGGATACATCGGCTCCCATACCACCCTTGCCCTGATTGACGCCGGTCGACAGGTGCTGGTCCTCGATAATCTGTGTAACAGCTGCCGTGAATCGCTCACGCGTCTCGAGCGTTTGACCCTTACACAGGTCGATTTCATTGAAGGCGATATTCGCAATACGAAGCTGCTCGACGATATTTTCAGCCGCTACGACATCGATGCCGTGATGCATTTTGCCGGCCTCAAATCCGTCGAGGAAAGCGTTCGAAAGCCGCTGGATTATTACGCCAACAATGTGGTTGGCACACTCAATCTCTGCCATGCGATGGCCCTACACGAAGTCTTCAAACTGGTGTTCAGCTCATCGGCCACCGTGTATGGCGCCCCCCGGCAGATACCGATCATTGAAGACCTGGGCACCGGCAAACCGGTCAGTCCGTACGGTCGCACCAAGCTCATGACCGAAGAATTGCTCACCGACCTGTGCCTGTCGGACCCGCGCTGGAACATCGCTGTGTTGCGCTACTTCAACCCGATCGGCGCGCACGAGAGCGGGCTGATCGGGGAAAACCCCAATGGCCGGCCCAATAACCTGCTGCCTTGCCTGACCCAGGTCGCGATGGGGCGAGTGCCCGAACTCACTGTGTTCGGCAGCGACTATCCCACTGTCGACGGAACGTGCGTGCGCGATTACGTCCATGTGGTCGACCTTGCCGATGGCCATCTCAAAGCACTGCAAGCGTTGCAGAACAGGAACGGCATCCATGCCTGGAACCTGGGGACCGGTATTGGCTACAGCGTTCTGCAGATCATCCGCGCCTTCGAGGACATCACCGGCATTAGCATCCCCTTCCGATTCGCGCCGCGCCGCGCCGGCGATATCGCTGAATGCTGGGCCAACCCCACCAAGGCCGGGCGTGATCTGGGCTGGTACGCACAGCGCGACCTGGTGCGGATGATCATCGACACCTGGCGATGGCAGCTGCGTAATCCGCATGGATACCACGCCCAGTCCGATTCACTGGCATCAGTTACGTCAAAGCAACGGGTATGAGCAAAAGGCCCATGTCCAGGTATGTGCTGCTAATCGTCCTGGCAGCGGTTGTTTGCAACGCACCTGGCGCGTCCCAGAATCAGCCGCTTGCCGACGGTCTGGTGCTGTGGCTCGACGCTGCCGACGCTTCGAAAATGACCCTCGATGCCCACGCCCGTCCCTTGCGCTGGCATGACAAATCCGGCAAAGCCAACGACGCTGCCGTAGACGATGCAGCAAGCGCCTCGCTGCCGTTGCGCGTGGAAAACGCCATGAATGGCCATGCGGTGGTGCGTTTCAGTGGTGCTTCGGCGTTCCTCGGCAAGACCATTCGCGCGGCAAAAGGCCCCGTTACCGTGTTGGTCGTATCACGCAGACTGACCGAACAAAGCAGCAGTGAGACCTGGCAGCGACTGTTCAGCTCGCGCCCGCAGATCGTCGATAACGACAATGTGGCACCGAATTTCGCGATCAGCGTGCAACAGACCACCGCTTACGATCCGACCCTGTTTTTTCTGGAGCTCAACGACGTGCCTATCGGCCCCTATGCGGTTGGGCGCAACGTGGTCGGCAGCGTCGAAGACCTGCGCGGCGACATCGCCGAAGTACTGGTGTACGACCGCCACCTGGCCTCGCTCGAGGAACGGCAGCGCGTGTTTCAGTACCTGGCGAACAAGTGGTCTGTCGCCATGCCCAAGGCTGCCAATTCCTGGACCCGTGCCGGCCCCCTGGGCACAACACCGAAACAGATCAACGCCCACCTGCCGCTGTCCGATCAAGGCAATGTCGGCCAATGGCGGCTGGACCCACGATTTTCCGATGACTTCGATGGCGCGACCCTCAACGCCAATCGCTGGCACGTCAACAATGCCATAGGCACTGAATCGCTCGGGCGTAAGCCGGCACTGTTCAAGCCGGACAATGCCTACTTGAGCGATGGCCATCTGAACATCGTTTTCCGCAAGGAAACCTTGCCGCAAAAATACGTACGACTCGGCTATGAAGGCTATAGCTCGGCGATGGTGCGCACGATCGAGCGCAGTTTTTACGGCTACTACGAAGCCCGCGCCAAACCGATGGACTCGGCAGGTTCCAGCGCCTTCTGGCTCGCGTGGACGGGGCTTGCCGATAACGCCACGGAAATCGACATTTTCGAAATTGGCGGCAAAACCAAAAACGCCTCCTTCGACCGCATGTACAACATGAACGCCCACGTTTGGGCCACGCCGCACAGCACCGAGCATTTGAGCGATGGCAGCAACTGGATCAGCCCTTGGCGGCTGGCCAGCGACTTCCATGTCTACGGTTTTGACTGGCAGCCCGACACGTTGCGCTGGTACGTAGATGGCGTCCTGGTGCGCGAGGCAAAGAACACCCACTGGTTTTTCCCGATGCAGATCAACTTTGACAGCGAGGCCATGTGGAACTGGTTCGGCGTTGTCGACGACGCCGATCTGCCCTCCACCTTCCGCGTGGACTACCTCAAGGTTTGGCGCCGCGGTAAATAGCCGCCAGCCACTTTTTTCAGGCGCCTGGTATTACCCAAAATCCAGAAACACACCCATAAAAGAGGTCGCAGCAATGAACGGTACGATGACTTCCGATCAAGCGATAGCCTGCCTAAACCTGGCGCTTGAACGTAATAAACAACTGTTCAGCGAAGCCTATCACTTGAGCCACGCCGCCCTTGATCTTCTAGATCAGCCCCACATGGACATAGAAAAGTTCACGCTGTATCAGAAGAAAAGAAAGCAGGCCGATCTTAAATACCTGGAAGCCATCGAGCACTTGCGATTAATCATGGCTGAGTACCCTGAGCATCTCTTATCAGCTGAGCACTCAATCCATCAGCCGCAGGTTTCGGCTGAGGAATGATGACGACATTTGATCTCAGCGAGTTGCTGTTTCACCGAGGATGAACACCATCATCATCAGCAGCCACAGCAGATACAGCCAACCGAACAGCCGCACCCAGCCCTGATGGCGATAGAGGCCCAGGTAAAATATCAACAGCAGCAAAAACTGCCCGGCAGCGGCGAGCATGATCAGGCTGCTGTTGCGCGGCCAGAACAGCGCGACCAGCACCTCTACCGCCAGAAGCAGCAGCAAGCCGACGTAGACTTTCAATGCGTTCGCCGTGCTCATCTCAGCGCCCCACCAGGTAGAGGGTTGGAAACAACAGGATCCAGATCCCGTCCACCAGATGCCAGTACAGGGTGACCATTTCCAGACGCGTACGCGTCCCACGCGCTGACAGGTTGTCTGGTGCGAGTCGCATGTAGAGCCACAGCCCCAAACCGACCGCCACCAGTACGTGCACAGCGTGTAGCGCCGTAGCGATGAAATACAGGTTCATGAATAAGTGCGCTGACGGCAGATGCAGTGGTGAATCCTCGGCGAAACCCGGCAGCAGCCCTTCGCGGTATTCAAGACCGTATTCCACGCCTTTGCAGGCCAGAAACAGCACTCCCAGCAACGCCGCGCCCAGCAGGCAGCGGCGCAGACGCAGCGCATTCCCCTGCTCGCTGGCCGCCAGCGCCAGGGTCATCAGCAAACTGCTGGTCAACAACATGAACGTGTTGGCCGTTGCCAGCTGCCAGTGCAAACCCGCCACCGCTTCCGCCACGCCGTCGGGGTGCTGCAGTCGGTACAACCACGCCACCATGATCAGGCTGCCGAACATCATCGCTTCGGTGGCCAGAAACAGCCATATACCCAGCCTCGCGGCCTCACGCTGCTGCGCCCAGGCCACGAAGGGCTCGGCGGGCTTCTCGTCAGACCGGATCACGGCGCGCCTCGGGAGAATAATCATAGGCTTCGAAATCCACCGTCACCGGTTCCTCAAAGTTGTGCAGCGGCGGCGGTGACGGCACGCGCCACTCAAGGCCGGCCGCCTCCCAGGGATTCATCGGCGCCCGCTCGCCCCAGCGCAAGGATCCGAGCAAATAAAAGAACGGCAATACGTAGGCCAGCGCCAGAATCGAGGCCCCGGCCGAGGACAGTACGTTGAGGAACTGAAAATCCGGGTCATAGGCGTGATAACGCCGGGGCATGCCCAGATACCCGAGCAGGAATTGTGGAAAGAACGTCAGGTTGAAACCGCAAAAAACCAGCACCGCAGTGATCTTGCCCCACAGCTGCGAATACAGGCGCCCGGTGATTTTCGGCCACCAGAAATGCAGCGCGCCAAAGTACCCGGCCACTGCCGCGCCGACCATGATGTAGTGGAAATGCGCGACCACGAAATAGGTGTCATGGGCATGCAGGTCGGCGGCGAGCAGCGCCAGGAACAACCCGGTGACTCCGCCGATAATGAACAACCCGATAAAGGTCAGGGCAAACAGAAACGGCGCATGCAGGGTCAAGTCGCTTTTGTACAGGGTCGCGCTCCAGTTGTAGGCCTTGATCGCCGACGGAATCGACACCAGGAAACTCAGCAGCGAGAACACCAGGCTGGCATACATCGACTGCCCGGCGACAAACATGTGATGCCCCCAGACCAGGAAACCGATCACCGCAATCGCCACGCTGGACCAGGCGACAAAACGATAACCAAAGATGCGCTTGTGCCCCGCCGCAGTGATCAGCTCGCTGACCACCCCCATCGCGGGCAGGATCATGATGTACACCGCCGGGTGGCTGTAGAACCAGAACAGGTGCTGGAACAGCAACGGATCACCGCCCAGGCGCGGGTCGAATACGCCAATGTTGAACAGGTGCTCGGCGGCCACCAGCAACAAGGTAATCGCCAGCACCGGCGTCGCCAGCACCAGAATGATCGAGGTGGCATAGATCGCCCAGATGAACAGCGGCAGACGCATCCAGGTCATGCCCGGCGCGCGCAAGGTGTGCACGGTGACGATGATGTTGATGCCGGTGAAGATCGAGGAAAACCCGGCGATGAACACACCGCAGATCACCGCCACCACGTGGCCGTTGCTGAACATCGTCGACAGCGGCGTGTAGAAGGTCCAGCCGGTGTCGACCCCGCCAAGCAGCAGCGCCAGCAACGTGAACAACCCACCGCCGAGCAGCAGGTACCAACTGAACAGATTAAGACGCGGAAACGCCATGTCCCGGGCACCGATCATGATCGGCACCAGGAAGTTGCCGAACACGCTGGGGATCGACGGAATCAGGAAAAACCAGACCATGATCACCCCGTGCAGAGTGAACGCACGGTTGTAGCCGTCGGCGGTCAACAGATCGCCTTGGGGCGTGACCAATTCGATGCGGATCAGGGTCGCGGCCAACCCGCCGGCGAAAAAGAAGAAGGTCACCGTGACCATGTACAGCACAGCAATGCGCTTGTGGTCCAGGGTCAGAAACCACGAGAGCAAACCTTGCTGATGCAAATAGCTGGGTGCGCTCATTTCGGATCCCCGGAAGCCGTGGCAGGCAACGAGCGCAGGTAAGCCACCAGGCGTTGCACGGCTTCTTCGTCCAACAGATTGCTGTAAGTCGGCATGATCGGCAGGTAACCCGTCACCAGGTGTTTTTGGGGCAACACAATGCTGTCGCGCAGGTAGGCGTCGTCCGCCACAACCTGGCCGCCGTCGGCCAGACGCACCGTTCGATTGAACACGCCAGCCAAGGGCGGCGCGTTACCGGAATCGTGACAACTGCCGCAGCCGTATTGTCGGTACAAGGTCTCGCCCTGGCTGATCAGGTCGGCGGCGCTGCCGTTGTCCTGCAGCCAATGTTGATAGTCTCCCGGATCGAGCACCACCAGCCGGGCGAGCATCGCCGCATGATCGGTGCCACAGTATTCGGCGCAATACACCTGATAGGTGCCGCTGTGTTCGGCCTGGAACCAGAGCATGCTGTAACGCTGCGGCAACACGTCCTGCTTGATCCGCAGGCTGGGGAAAAACAGGCTGTGGATCACGTCTTCGGAAATCATCGTCAGCTTCACCGGGCGTCGTGCCGGGACGTGCAAGGTGTTGATCTCACGCTGCCCGCCCTGATGCTGAAACTTCCACATCCATTGCCGCGCCGTGACCTGGATTTCCAAAGCATCGGCGGGAGGCGTGCGGGCGAAAAAGAACAGCCGTGCCGAAAACAGAAAAATCACCAGCGAGCCAATGAACGGCAAGATGATCCAGGCCAGTTCGATCGGTAGATTGCTCTGCGCCCGATGATCCCGATCCGCCTCGCGCCCGCGTCGATAGCGCCATATAAACATCCATAGCGCTACAAACACTGGCACTACAAACAACGCCATCATTCCGGTGAAGCCGATCACCAGCCAATCGACCGAGACGGCATAGTCCGAGCCCTGCACGGGCCACAAGCGCAGGAAGTGTTCGTTCATGGCGGCCTCTGCCGATCGCGGCGCAACGCCAGAACAATGAACAGGCCCAACACCAGCACGGTCGCCATCCCCGCCACTTGCAGCAAAACAATGATCCGACTGCTATAGGTGCCGCTCTGCGGGTCGTAGTGGTAACACAGCAGCAGAAGCTGTTCCTTGAATGCGCCCAGCTTGCCCTGCCCCGCCTCGGTCAATGCAAGGCGCACATCGCTGGCCTGATAACCGAGGCCGTAGAGCCAGCGCGACAGGCGTCCATCGCCGGTCAACACCGCCACCGCCGAGCTATGCGCATATTGTTGCTGTTGCTCATCGAAGCGATAGCCGAAGCCCAGTGAGCGGGCCAGGGCCTGACCCGCAGCAGCGTCGCCGGTCAGCAAATACAAGCCCGGCTCAACCGCCAGCGACGGCCAATGCTGACTCAGTTTGGCCAGCTCCTCGCGGGCGGCATGGCTGTCTTCCCGCGGATCGAAACTGAACGCAATCACCTGAAAATCCCGGCCCAAGCGGTAAGGCTGATGGGTCAATTGACTGAACAGCGTCGAGAGCGCCGCGCCACAGACGTTCGGGCAGCGGTAATACAAAGGCACCAACAGCGTTGGCTGGCCGCCAAGCAAATCGCCGAGGCGTACCGAGCGGCCGTGCTGATCGGTAAATCGTGTGTCCAGTGCCAAGCGTTGGCCGACCTGGGCCGTGTCGATTCCGGCGGCGGAAAACGGGTCGAACGTCTGCGCGACGCTGTGTTGCAATGTCATCAGCCACAGCAACGCCAGCACCAGCGAGATCCGTTCACGGTTCATGGGGGGGCGTCCTCGGGTGTTGGCCAGCCCTGCTCCAACAGCACCTGCCGCGCCTGCTCCAGTGGCAAGTGTACGATGCGGCGCTCGCGGTCGACCCAGCCGAAGCTGTCGAGGTGAATACGCTCGGCGGCGAGCTGTCGTTCGGCGTTCTGCCGAGGCTGAGATTGCAAGCGTGGGGCCGGTGGTAGCAGGCGCTCGCGTTCCAGGGCACTCAAGGGTGGCTGCCGCGATTCTGCGCGATTCTGATAGCTGATCAGCCACCAGGCCACGCCGGTGAGGCACAGCAGAACCGCCGCCAAAAACAGCGCCACCAGACTCCAGACTTTGCCACTGTCGACCTCGTTGGGTTCGTAGCCGAGCGGTTTTTCAGATTTCATGGCGCCTCCGTTGCCATTGCCAACGCCACCATGCCCACAGGCCGAGACCGTAAACCCCTTGGCAGAGCACGGCCATCAGGCCGGCTCCGATTTCAACGTCGGGGAAGATCGACGGCAAGCTCATCCAGATCGACTCGACACTGCCCAGTAGCAGAATAGCCGTGCACCCCCAAATCAGAACCTGTGGTCGACCGCCCCAAGGAGAGGCCAACGCCAGCAGACACGCCACCTGCCCTGCCATCAGCAACCCGCTGACCCCGCCCCAGATGCCTCCCTCACGCACGCGATACCATTGGGTTTCATGCTGAAGATTCACCGACCAGATAATCAGGTACTGCATGAAATGCACGTAGGCCCAGAACGCCAGGGCACTGACCAGCAATCCGCGCAGCACCTGACGCTGTGGAGCCGGCAGCGGCACAAGGTTCCAGCACAGCACGCAGAGGCCGGCAAACGCCAGGCCATCGAGCAACTGCCGGGCGATCAGCAGTACACCGAACAGGCTGGACACAAACCCCGACTGCAATGACATCAACCAGTCGACCGCCGCCAGGCTGACCATCAGCCCATACAGGATCAGCCCCGGGGCACTGCGCTCGGCGTCCGGACGTTGCGACCAGCACAGCAGAGCCAGGGCAAGCCCAGCGTAAAGCAGCGTGCGCACCACGAAAAACCACGGCGACAACCACAGCCCGCGAAACCCTGGCGCGTCGACGTGGAACCACGGGTACAGCCAGGCCATGGCGAGTAGCACCGGCAACAGCATCGGCACAATCAGCACCACCGCGCTGCGACCCAGTCCGCTGCCCGGCGCCAGCAGTATTTGCCAGCGGCCACTAATCAACGGTGTCAGCAGCGCCAGCAGCAGGCAGCCCAACACGATGTTGCTGCCGTTGATCGCGGCCGCCAACGCCCCGGCGCCCACCCAGGCCGGCTGCCAAACCCCGAGCAGGATGACGCCGACGGCGCCGATGGCGAAGGCTCCCGACAACCGCCTCATTGGTTGTTCTCCTCGAACGCCTGACGCAACTCGGCTGGCAGGCCCTCCAGAGGCGCGTGCTGGCTTAACTGCAGCAAGCGCACATGAGCAACGATGGCCCAGCGTTCTGCCGGCGGGATGCGTGATTCATAGCCGTACATCAGGCCTTTGCCCTGAGCGATGACCTGCATCAGCTGAGCGTCAGAGGCGCCGAGCAACCGCGGTTCGGTCAACGCCGGCGGTGCCGGAAAACCACGGCCGACCACCAGACCATCGCCTCGCCCGCTCAAGCCATGGCACGGGGTGCAAAATGTCTGATAGCTCGCTTCGCCGCGGGTGAGCAACGCATCGGTCAATGGTGGGCGCTGCTGCAAAATCGCTTCACGCTCCAGTTGCCCGCGAGCGACGGTGCCGACGGGTGGCTGACGGCTACTCAAGCCGTTTTCGAACAAGGCTCCGGCCCGTTGTTGCTCAATCCTGGCCTGGCGCGACATGTCATCGCAGCCGCTGCACAACACGGCGATTATCAGCGCGCACCGCCAGCCGTTCATGGCCGCACCTCGCGCACGCTAATCGCTCGTTCGGCCAACCAGGCTCGGGTAGCCTGCGCGTCGAACAGCGGGTCACCGGCCTCGATAAACAGAAAAAACCCATCGTCACTGGCCCGCTCGAAACCCTCAGCGCCAAACAACGGGTGATGCAAACGTGGCAGGTGGCTGCTGACCAGCAGCGTCAATACCGCAGCGATCGCCGCCCCGACCACGGCGAATAGAAAGGTCACCACCATCAGCAACGGCAGGGCGATCAACGGCCGACCGCCGACGTTTAGCGGATAGCTCCACACCGAGCCAATCTGCATCAACAGAGCCAGGCCGATGCCGAGTAATCCGCCGATGCAGACCATGCTCGATACCCTGGAAGCCTTGGGTTTCAACAACGGTTGCAGCGCCTCAAGAGGAAACGGCGCGAACGCATCGAGGCGTCGATAGCCGATGGCCCAGGCGTGCAGGCTGGCTTCAACCAACGGCTGCGGCGCATCGAATTCAGCCAGCAACCCCAGGGATTCAGTCATCGCCGCGCTCCTGATGCAGCGCCTGCTTGACCTCGAACGCCGAGACCATGGGCACGTAGCGCAGAAACAGACTGTAGGGCAGCAGGAACACACCGAAACTGCCGATGAACAACGTCCAGTCCCAAATCGTCGGGGTGTAGCCGCCCCAGGTCGAGACTAGAAAATCGCGGGTCTGCGGCGGGATCACCAGCATGAAACGCTCGGCCCACATGCCCACCAGCACCGCCAGCGCTACGGCTGCTAATACACCCGGACGCTGGCGCACCGAACGCCACCACAACGCCTGGAGCACGCCGACGTTGCAGACGATGGCCAGCCAGAAACTCCAGGCGTGAGGGCCGCTCAGGCGTGTCAATAAGACCTCGATCTCATGGGTATCGCCGCTGTAAAACGGTATGAACAGATCCATCAGATAGCCATAGGCGGTGAGCCAACCGGTGGCCAACAGCAGGCGCCCGAGCATATCCAGATGACGCAAAGTGATCAGCGCTTCGATGTGCAGCAACCAGCGCACACCGATGGCGAGCAACGCCACCAAGGCAAATCCGGAAAACACCGCGCCGGCCACGAAGTACGGCGGGAACAGCGTCGAATGCCAACCGCTTTGCGGGCCCATGGTCAGCAGGAACGAATAGCCGCTGGACACGGCGAACACCAATGGGATCGCGAGCATCGCCAACACGCGGGTGGTACGTCGCCACAACGCCCAATGCTGCTGCGAACCGCGCCAGCCCAGCGCCATCAGGCCATACAGCGTTTGCCTCAGCGCACCTTGGGCACGATCCCGCGCCGTGGCGAAATCAGGAATGGCCCCCACCAACAGAAACAGCAGCGACACTGTCAAATACGACAGGATCGCAAACATGTCCCAGGCCGTCGGGCTCTTGAACTGCGGCCACAGGCCCATTTCATTCGGGTACGGCAAGATCCAGTAAAACAGCCAGGGCCGCCCCAGGTGCAGGATCGGGTACAGCGCGGCGCAGATCACCGCCATCAGTGTCATCAACTCTGCCAGGCGATTGAGGGTGTGTCGCCACGGCCGCTCGATCAGCAACAGCAACGCGGAGATGAAGGTGCCGGCGTGGCCGATGCCCAGCCACCAGATGTAGTTGAGAATGCCGAAGCCCCAGTGCACCGGCTGATTGTTGCCCCACATGCCCACGCCGTTGGCCAGCAGTACCGTGGCCGAGGCCAGGTACATCAGCAACAGCGTGATGGCGATTCCAAATAACCAGCGCCACGCCACCCGCCGGGGAAACTGTTGCAGGGGGCCGAATACCTGCCGCGACACCTGCTGATCGCTCAGGTCCCGTGGCAGAAAATGCCCGGTATCGTGCAGCAGCGGTTCAGGCCTCATCGCTGCTCTCCCCCTCCTCGATCCGCGCCAGATAGGTGGTGCGCGGGCGCGTGCCGAGGGCTTCGAGCAAACGGTAATGACGTGGATCCTTGCGGGCATGGCTGACCGCGCTGGCGGGATCGGCAATGTCACCGAAACGGATCGCCTGGCTCGGACAGGTTTGCTGGCAGGCGGTGAGCACTTTTGTGGTGTCGAAGTCGGTGCCCTGTTGCTTGTCTTCGATGCGCGCGGCGCTGATGCGCTGAATACAATAGGTGCACTTTTCCATCACCCCCCGGGCACGCACGGTGACCTCGGGGTTGCGTTGGGCCTGAATCGACGGAGCGGCGTCGGCGCTCCAGTCCAGCCAGTTGAAGCGGCGTACTTTGTACGGGCAATACGAGGCGCAGGTGCGGGTGCCGATGCAGCGGTTGTAGACCATCTGGTTCAAGCCATCGCGGCTGTGCACCGTGGCATTCACCGGGCAACCGGTTTCACACGGCGCCTGTTCGCAGTGCATGCACGGCAAGGGTTGGAAACGCGAGCGTGGCGCATCCAGTGATCCCTGATAGTAATGGTCGATGCGCAGCCAGTGCATGTTGCGCCCGTTGGCCACCTGTTCGGCACCGACCACGGCGATGTTGTTTTCCGCCTGACACGCCGTGACGCAGGCATTGCAGCCGGTGCACAAGTCGAGGTCGATGACCATGCCCCACTGCGGGCCGCTGTCAACGACCGGGCTGTAGAGCGATGCCGGAATCTGCTGCGCTGGCAACTGCGGAGCCCGGCGTTGCACCACACGAATCGGCGGTGCCTCATCGTCCGGTAACTGGTGATGAGTCTGAGTAACGGCCAGGGTATGGTGCTCGCCACTGGAGCGTACCGAGGCACTTACCGACGATGACTGGATCGGCCGTACCGCATAACCCAAACCGTTACCGACCCGCCCGGCGCGGCTACGCCCGTAACCGGTGTACAGCGCAATGACCTGATCGGCCTGCCCCGGCTCGATCCACGCCGCGCCGCGCAATAATTGCCCCGGCAGCGCCACTTCAACGCCGTCGCCATTGCGCACGCCCACCTGTTCCGCCAACCGTGGCGACAGCCCGACCACGTTGCTCCAAGTCAGGGTACTGATGGGTTTGGGCAATTCCTGCAACCAGCCCAGATTGGCGAAACGCCCGTCCCATACGCAAGGGTCCGGGCGCACCACGGCTTCAAGGCCATCGATATCGATCAGGTTCAGCACCAATGTCGCCGCTTCAGCGACATCCACCGCCGGTGCTGAGGCTTCGATCCAGCCATCGGCCAAGGCCTGGCGCCACTGACTTTGCGGAACATGGGACCAGGTGATGCGCACCTGATCCAGGGCGTCGCTGTCGGCGGAGGTCAGCAGCAGTTCGATAATTTGATGCAGGGTTCGGGTCGAGTACATTGGCTCAATCAGCGGCTGCACAATGCAGGCACTGCCATCCGCCGCGCGTGTATCGCTCCAGCCGTCGAGCGCATGATTGAGCGGCAAATGCCAGTGGCAGTGCGCGGCGCTTTCGTCGTAGTAAAGCCCCGCATGCAGTCGGAACGGAACTTTCTGCAGCAACCCCTCCAGCCCCAGATCCGGCGCCGAGGTGTGCAACGGGTTGCAATCGAGCAGCCACAATTGGCTGACGTTGCCACCCGCCAATTGCTGGCTCAGTTGCTCCAGCGACGCCCAGAACTGTCCGCGTTCGTAACCCAGCAACGTCGGCGTCTGCCAATCCAGCGTCTGGCCGTGCGCACCCAGCCGCTGATTGAGCCGCATCACCTGCGCCTGCACATCTTCTGCCGCTTGCTTGCTCACGCAGATCAGGCCACGGCCGGGATGAGCCTTGAGCGCCGAGGCGGCTTCATCGACCCAGTCGAGCTGTCGCGCACTCAGGCGCGGCTGGTCGGCCACGTTGTCACCCAAGGCGCGGCTCAGCGCCAGCACCAGATCAGGCAGTCGCGATGGGGCAATCGCCAATCGTCGCGTGGCCGCAGCCCCGGTCAGCGTCGGAATGCTTTCGGCGACAAACGACAACGCCGCGCCCTGCCCTTGCGCCGCCTGCCGTCGACGCTCTGCCCAGCCACGTTGCAACAGCGTCTGGCGCGGGCCGCTACCCAGCGGATCGTCTTCCAGGCAAACCAGCACCTCAGCGTTTTCCAGATAACGCCGGGCATTCAGCGGCTGACCGAATACCCGCTCGCTGACGCGTAGAGCCTGAGTCTCGGCGAACGGTTCGGCGTGATACAGCTGCGCTTCGGGCCAGCGCCGACGCAGCGCTTCGAGTTGCCGCCCGAGGGTCGGCGAACTGCTGGCCCCGCAGACGATATGCAGGCCTTTGCCTCGCGTGGTGTCCAGCGTCAGGCGTTGTCGAGCCAGCGCGCCACGCACTTCGTCCCAACTGGTTTCCCGACCCTTGAAGCGCGGCGCTTGGGAACGGTCAGGGTCATACAGTTGCAGGATTGCCGCCTGAGTAAAGGCATCGCACGCGCCACCGGACATCGGGTGCTGCGGATTGCCTTCGAGTTTGATCGGGCGCCCGGCAAGCGTCTTGCCCAGCACGGGTTGGGCGATGCCACAAAACGGGATGGCCGTTGCATACCAGCTCACAACGCCGGGCGTCAGTTGCGTGGCTTGTCGGATCGCCGGCACGGCTTGCTCAGGGGTTTTGCCACACGCGACCAAGCCTGCCATGGCCAAGGACGCCGCCATCAATTGCAGAAAATGTCGGCGGTCCAACAAGGGCGCGGCGCCGGGAAACTCCGCCTCGATCAGCGCTTGCGCCTCGGGCGTCGCCGCCAGCGCTTCGAGGCCACGCCAGTACGCGGAGCCTTTGAGCCCGGCGAGCTGCTCGCGCCATGCGGCGAAGTCCAGCGAGGAGGCGCTCATCGATGGCAGATCCCGCAATCGCTCAGGCCTCGGGGATCGATTCGTCGATCCTTCATTAATTGCTCACCCAGCGCCCGACGATCCTGATCGGTGTGCCATTGCAGCCGGGTCACTTGCCCTGCGGGGCGCAAGTGCGGCGCCGGATCGCGGTGACAGGCCAGGCACTGGCCCATGCTCAGTGGTTCGGCCTTGAACATCAGTTGCATGCGGTCCACCGCGCCGTGGCATTCGCTGCAGCCCACGCCCGCATTCACATGCACGCCATGATGGAAGTACACGTAATCCGGCAGTTCGACCACCCGCCGCCAATGCAACGGCTGTGATTCACGCAGACTTTTTCGCAAAGGTTCGAGCAGGTCGGCGTTTTTCCAGATTTGCGAGTGGCACGTCATGCAGGTTTCGGTGGGCGGCAGACTGGCCATCGCAGAGGACACCACGGAACTGTGGCAGTAACGGCAATCGATTTTCAGCTCGCCGACATGGTGGGCGTGACTGAACGGCAGCGGCTGCTCGACCACCCAGTTACGGCCGGTTCGGTAGTCGGAGCGGTCCAGGGCCAATGCCACGAGCAAGCCTCCCGTGAGACCGACGAACAGCACCAGCAACCCCAGGCGCAGCCAGGTATCGGCCGAGCGGCTGAAGATCTGCGCCATCGCCGGATTCCAAAATTCACGTTCTTAAGGCTATGGCTCCGTTTGCGCTCAGGAGTTCTTTATTTCCGATGCACGTGATCATCGTGCGACCGCGTGGATCCCGCTGCCGCTGGCTGCGCTCGGTTTGATCCAATTCCCGTAAGAGCGAGGCTGTGGTTGCGGGGTCTTCAGTGGAGATGAGTGAACCTGAAGTTGCAGCGGCACCTGCGGCTTAAGATCACTGCGCAGATCAACCGGCCTTGTCGTTGTCCTGTTCTGGCGTTTCGATGCCGGGCTCTACTTCGCTTGTTTGTGGCCGGGTTTTGGTAGTCGATGGCGCCTGTACATCAGGCGCTTCACGCGGGTAACCGGGCATCCCTCGGGCGTCACTCGGGCCTTGGCGATGGTCTTCAGCGTTCCTTTCCTTGTCCCAGTCTGTGGTGGTGTTCGGGTCTTCATCGCGGCCAGCGGTACCGAGCACGCAGCCGTCGTCATTGGGGTTGCTCAAATCCTCGGTGGGCTCATCTTTGGTGGTAGAAGGATCGGGTTTCATATCAGTCTCCAATACGAGGTAATGGAACTTCTTTGGAGACACTGTCAGTGCCAGAGTGCAGCGCAATTGACGAATGGTGTCTGCGATCTCCACAGCAAGGGCCGCTGGACTCGATCCGGCAATGGGGCCGACCAGGCGCTGATCAGCGAAAACGATGGGAGAAAATCGGCCGCAGCAACGCCCTGCGCTTGTTTGGTCTGCAGTAACGGCACCCGGGTCAGGGCATCAGCGCTTCAAGCTTGCGATTGCCAACCATCGCCCCGTGCATACACTCATCCAGGAACCTCACCACCGTCCCCATGCAGGCGACCCGCTCCTCGACATGAGGCATATGGCTGGAGTTCTGGAACAACGCCCAACGCACGTTCGGGATCTGCTCCAGATAAGGTCTGACCACCGTCGGTGTTGCTTCATCGTAGCGACCGGAGATCACCAGCGTCGGCACGTTGATGTGCCGCAAGCGGTCGACAATGGTCCAGTTTTTCAGGCTGCCTATCACATGAAACTCCGTCGGCCCGCTCATGGCATGGTAAACGGTGGGATCGGCATCGACCTGGGCAAACGTACGCGCGACTTCGTCCGGCCAGGGAAGGACGCGACACACATGGTTGTCGTAAAAGACCCTCGAAGCTTCCTGATAGGCGACCGCTTGAAAATCCCCTGCCCGTTCGTGTTCAAGCAACGTTTCATGTACGCCGACAGGCAACAATTGACGTAAACGGTTAGCTTCCTCAACCCAGACGCGCATATCCGAAGGGGAATTGGCGGCAATCAAGGCCCGCAGCCCCGCAGGTTGCCGTACGGCGTGCTCACTGGCGAGCATGCCACCCCAGGATTGCCCCAGCAGCGCGTAATTGTCGCTGATTTCCAGATGATCCAGCAGGTTGTCCAGTTCATCGAGAAACAGCGCTACGTTCCAGAACGAGGCATCTTTTTCCGGCAGGTGGGTCGAGCGACCGTTACCCAGTTGATCGTAATGAACCACCGGATAGCCACTCGCGGCGATGTCCTTGAAAGCGTCGACGTAATCATGCGTGCAGCCCGGGCCGCCATGCAGAATCACCAGCGGCGTGTTTTTACCGTCGAAGTGACCCGTGACGCGGTACCAGGTCTGATAAGGACCAAAAGGTGCGAAGCCTTCACGTATTCCGATAGATTCCATTTCTCTTTGCCGCCCCTGAAAAACCGTACGGCACACGATACCGGGATCAGATTTTCGAAATAACTAGAGAAACAAATAGGTTTCTGCCCTATTTCAGCTATCGAGCAATCGATAGTGGGTAGCCCGAACCACGGCCTGGACCCGATTCTTGGCCCCGAGTTTATGCATGGCCGAGGTCAGGTGGAGGCTGATGGTGGCCAATGAGCGATTCAGATGACTGGCAATCTCGGCGGCGGTCAGGCCCTCAGCCGCCCATTTAAGGCACTCGCGTTCACGTTTGGTCAGGTGAATGGGAGGCGTGTGAGCCTCTTTGCCAAGCAACGGATAGGCCGCTTCCTGCAAGGCATGGGAAATCAGGCTGAAATCCGCCAGGGTCCGCCGGGCATCGCAAAGGACACTGCTGCTGGCGGTACGCAGCCCGGTCAAGGAGGCAAAGCCGCCTCTGGGCAGATGAATCGGGACCGACACACCACAGGTCATCTGCGCGTCTTCCAGATAATTCACCACTGGCGCATGGCACTGACTGATGACCGGCTCCAGCACGGTGTCAGTCCCGGGTTTGTAAGACCAGACAAAGGGTGAAACACAATTGAGTGCTACCTGCTGGACAGGGTCGATCTGGTAGTAACCCTCTGCACACCAACGCGCATGCCAATCGGCTGGTGTGTTGCGCAGTTTGAGCACCGCGGGCGTGATCAACTTGCCTTCATGGTCCAGCGGCACCGGGCTGTAGTCGTACACCAAGGCCTCAAAGCCCAGCTCTTCGGCCAACAGCAAGGCGTTGTCCATCAGCTCATCCAGGCTCTTGCCCGACAACAGACGGGGATTGAGGTCTGATAGCTTCGTCTGCATCCATTGCCCTCCCTAATTAATTTCAATCCTGAAATTCAGCACGTAGAATGCCACGCCTCGGCGAGGGACTGCCAGACCAAACCTATAACAAATACTAGCTTTTGGGCACATGACTTACTCAGTAAGGTAGGCCATTTAGTTTGCCTGCGAACCGGTCAGCATCATAAAGGGAGAGCTGCGATGTGGCGTGAAATCGAGCCGGACCAGCACTATAACGTCAAGGTCGATGGCCACAATCTGGTGGTTTATAGCTTTGGCGAGGGCGATGAGGTCCTACTGTGCCTCAATGGAGGCCCGGGGCTTCCCTGCGATTATCTGCGTGACGCCCATGGCTGGCTCAAGGACAAGGGGTTGCGCGTTGTCGCCTTCGACCAACTCGGCACCGGGGCATCTGACAGACCCGAAGACCCGTCCCTATGGGACATCACCCGTTATGTCGCTGAGGTGGAAACCGTCCGTCAGGCCCTCGACCTGGGCCGGGTGCACTTGCTGGGGCACTCCTGGGGCGGCTGGCTGGCGATCGAATACGCCATTTACCACCCTCACGCACTCAAAACCCTGATTCTGGAAAACACGGTAGGCGATATCCCCCACCTGTCTCAGGAACTGGAGCGTCTGCGTGGCGCGCTGGGCAGCGAAACCGTGGCCATGATGCAGCGCCATGAAGCCATGGGCACCCTCGATCACCCGCAATACCAAGCGGCGATCACCCTCCTCAACTATCGCCACGTCTGCCGCCTGGACGAGTGGCCGGCACCGGTCACGCGCTCTCTGGGCGACTGGAACATGGGGCCCTACACAACCATGCAGGGGCCGAATGAGTTTCTCTATGTCGGCAACCTGAAAAACTGGAACCGTCTGCAGGAAATGGCCGACTTCACCATGCCGGTATTGATTACCACCGGCCAACACGACGAACTCACACCCGCCTGTGCCATGCGCATGAAAATGGCGCTCAAGGATGCTGCGCTGCATGTGTTCCCCAACAGCAGCCATATGCCCTTCTACGAAGAACCTCACGCCTACTTTCCGGTGTTGCTGGATTTCCTCCAGCGGCACCGAGGTTAGTCGATGAATCTGTCGCGTTACCGTTTCATCCTGTCACGCCCCCTGCAGCTGCTGCCGGTGCTGTTCGGCATCAGTCTCATCACGTTTGTGCTGGTGCGCTCGATTCCCGGCGACCCGGCGCGCGCGCTGCTCGGCTCGCGCAGTACGCCGGAAGGGCTGCTCAGGGTTCGCGCTCAGTTCGGCCTCGATCAGCCGCTGTGGATGCAGTACTTCTACTTCCTGAAAAACCTGTTCAACGGCGATCTTGGCCAGTCATTGCTGTACAAAGTCGATGCCTTGAAGCTGATCAGCACGCGCATCGAGCCCACGCTGTTTCTGGTGCTTGGCAGTGTGCTGCTGGCCATGTTGATCGCGGTACCGATGGCCACCGTTGCGGCCCGCAACAAGGGTGGCTGGGGCGACAACCTGATCCGCCTGTTCACCACCGCCGGGCTCGGCATGCCGGCGTTCTGGCTGGGGATCATGTTGATCCTGCTATTCAGTGTGCAACTGGGCTGGTTCCCGGTTTCCGGCTACGGCCGCTCCTGGCTGGACAAACTGCACCACATGGTCCTGCCCTGCCTGACCATTGCCCTGGCGTTATCGGCGGTGCTGGTACGCAATCTGCGGGCAAGCATGCTGATGGAGTTGCAAGCCGACCATGTCACGGCAGCCCGGGCTCGCGGTCTGTCTGAAGACGCGGTGTTTCGTCGGCATGTGCTGCCCAACTCACTCGTACCCGCCGTCAACCTGCTGGCGGTGAACATCGGCTGGCTGATCAGCGGCACAGTGGTCATCGAGAGTCTGTTCGCCATTCCCGGGATCGGCCAGTTGTTGGTCCGAGGTATCTTTACTCGTGACTACATGGTGGTCCAGGGCGTGGCGATGGTGCTGGCCTGCGCCACCGTGGCGGTAAACTTCCTCGCTGATGTGATCACGGTAGCCATCGATCCACGGGTAAAAATCCGATGAGCAGTCAGGCAACGACGGTTCCCCGACTGAACCTGCGCCTGGGTTTGCGCAACCCTCGATTGGCAATGGGATTGGGCCTGACAATCCTGCTCGGTTGGCTAGTGCTGGCGATCTTCGCGCCTTGGATCGCGCCCTTTGATCCCATCGCCCAGAACACCGATATTCGCCTGCTGGCCCCGCATCTGGCCCACCCGTTCGGCACCGACAATTTTGGCCGAGACGTCTTGTCTCGAGTGATCTGGTCGGCCCGCATCGACTTGCAGCTGGCAGTGATCGGGGTCATTTTTCCGTTTCTGATCGGCACCTGTGTCGGGGCCTTGTCCGGCTATATTGGCGGGCGTTTCGATACGTTCTGCATGCGCCTGATCGATATCATCCTGGCCTTCCCGTTCCTGGTGTTGATGCTGGCGATCATGGCGATCCTCGGCCCCGGCCTGATGAGTTTCTACATCGCCATGGCCCTAGTGGGCTGGGTGTCCTACGCGCGGTTGATCCGCTCGCAGATCCTGATCCTCAAGGAAAGCGATTTCGCCCTGGCCGCCAAAAGCCTCGGCTTCAGTCATGGGCGCATTCTGTTTCGGCACCTGCTGCCGAACGCGATGTTCGGCTCGATCGTGTTTTCCATGTCCGATGCGGTGCTGGTATTGCTCAACGGCGCGGCGGTCAGTTACCTCGGCCTCGGGGTTCAACCACCGACTGCCGAGTGGGGCACGATGGTCGCCGAAGGCCAGAGTTTCATTACTTCCGCCTGGTGGATCTGCACCTTTCCGGGATTGGCGATCGTCACCCTGGCCATGGGCTTCAGCCTGCTGGCTGACGCTGTTGCCGAACATCTGGGTGAACGCTCATGAGTGCGCCTGTGCTGAAGGTCGAAGAGCTCAGCGTCATCGCCCGTAAGGGTGAGCACGAGGTAACGCTGGTGGATCGCTTGTCCTTTGACCTGGCCGAGGGTGAAGTACTCGGACTGGTGGGGGAAAGCGGCTCCGGCAAAACCATGGCTTGTCGCGGTTTGATGAGGCTGCTGCCGTCGCCGAACCTGCGAGTCGAAGGCACAACCGTGCAACTGGCCGGGGAAAATCTGTTGCATCTGGACGAGGCCGGCATGCGCCGCATGCGTGGGCGCCAATTAGGGATGATTTTCCAGAACCCGAGTAGCCATCTCGACCCGTTGATGCGCATCGGCGAGCAGATTGGCGAGGGTATTCGTCTGCACCAAGGCGCCAGCAAGCGCGAAGCCCGCGCCCAGGCCATCGACGTACTTCGGCAAGTGGGCATTCCCGATCCGCAGCAACGAGTCGACTGTTACCCTCACGAATTTTCCGGCGGTATGCGTCAGCGAGCGATGATCGCCGTGGCACTGGGTTGCAACCCCAACGTGCTGATCGCCGACGAACCGACCACCGCCCTCGACGTTACGGTGCAAGCGCAGATCCTGCGCCTGCTGCTCGATCTTCGTGACCAGCGTGGCCTGTCAATCATCTTGATCACCCATGACCTGGGGGTCGTTGCCCAGACCTGCGACTCGATTGCCGTGATGTACGCCGGACGCTTGTGCGAGCACGGCAACAAACACGAGGTGCTGGCCCATCCACGCCACCCTTACACTGCTGGATTGATCGACTGTCAGCCGGCCACCAGTCACGGTCACGCATTGCTCAAAACCATCGCCGGGCAACCGCCCCTGCTTGATGCCCTGCCCCAAGGGTGTCGCTTCAATCCGCGCTGCCAGCAAACCGGCAGCCAATGCACATCACTGATGCCGAGTTTGCAGCCCGTCAGCCATGGACACCGCATCGCTTGCCATTACCCCTTGGCCGTCGGAGACCGCTCATGACCCTGCTCAAGGTCAAGGATCTGCAGGTTCGCTTCGCGGCGCCGGGCACTGGTCTGCTGGGCATGAACCGGCAATGGCTGACAGCCGTCAACGGCGTTTCGCTGACCCTCTCGGCCGGGGAAACGCTCGGGCTGGTCGGCGAGTCGGGCAGCGGTAAAAGCAGCCTGGGGCGGGCGATTCTGCACCTTAACGAGATCTACGCCGGGCAGGTGCTGTTTGACGGCATCGACATGGCCCATGCCGGGAAGATCGATATCGAGCGGCTGCGTCATGAGACGGCGATGGTTTTTCAAGACCCTTACGCCGCGCTCAACCCACGCCTGAGCATCGGTGAGACCCTTGCGGAAGTGCTCCGGGTACAACGCAAGGTGCCACAATCGCTGATTGCCGCCCGAGTCGATGAACTGCTGACCCTGGTCGGCCTGCGTCCCGAGTTGGCCGCCCGCAAACCGCACGCCTTGAGCGGCGGCCAATGCCAGCGTGTCGGGATCGCCCGCGCGCTCGCCGTGGAGCCGCGCCTGATCGTCGCCGATGAATGCGTGGCCGCGCTGGACGTGTCCATCCAGGGGCAGATCATCAACCTGCTGCTGGAGCTGCGCCAGCGCATGAACCTGGCGATTGTGTTCATTGCCCATGATCTGGCGATCGTTCGCCGGCTCTGTGATCGGGTGGCGGTGATGTACCTGGGCAAGATCGTCGAAGAAGGCCCCGTGGAGGAAGTATTTCGCGCCCCGCGACATCCTTATACCGCCGCGCTGATCCAGTCGATTCCGGAAATCGATCCGGCCCGGGCGCTACCCATCGACCCGTTGCCCGGAGAACCGCCCAGCCCTTTGCAGCTGCCATCCGGCTGCGCTTTTCACCCGCGCTGTCGCTACGTTCGTCCCGCTTGTAGCCAGGTGGCGCCCCCTACCCGTCAACTCGAAGCTCGCCGTTATGACTGCGTGCTCGAGGAGCCTCTGTTTTAAAAAACCACGTACTCATCAAGAAGGAGTTTGACCATGAGATCCAGGCATTTGAAATTGCTCGCCGCGGCCACATTGACGGCTTGCACCCTTGCCAGCGGCATTGCTCAGGCGGCCGGTGTACTCACCATCGGTTGCCGTGAAGAAAGCACCACGTTCGACCCGATCAAGAGCGCGCAAAACCGCGATACCTGGGTGTTTTCCAATGTCTACGACACACTGATCCGGGTCGACAAGGCCGGCAGCAAGATGGAACCCGGCCTGGCTGAAAGCTGGAAAGTCTCCGACGATGGCCTGACCTACACCTTCAAAATGCGCGCGGCGAAGTTCTCCGATGGCTCGCCGATCACGGCCGATGATGCGGCATTCAGTCTGTTGCGCACTCGCGATAACAAGGCCTCGCTGTGGAGCGATGCCTACAAACTGATCGACACGGCGAAAGCGGCCGACCCGCGTACCCTGGTCGTTACCCTGACCACCCCGTCGGTACCGTTCCTCTCGCAACTGGCCTCGCCGACCGTGTCGGTTCTCTCGCAGAAGGCCATGACCCGTATGGGCGAAGATGCCTATGCGCAAGAGCCTGTGGTCTCAGGGGCATTTTTTGTCAAAGAGTGGCTGCGCGGCGACCGCGTGAAGCTGGAGAAGAACCCGCATTTCTGGCAGGCCGACAAAGTCAGCCTGGATGGCGTGGAGTGGATTTCCATCCCTGACGACAATACCCGGATGCTCAAGGTGCAGGCAGGTGAGCTGGACTCAGCGATCTTCGTACCGTTTTCGCGAGTCGATGCGCTGCGCAAGGATCCCAATCTGACTATCCACTCCGACCCTTCTACTCGGGAAGATCACCTGTTGATCAACCATGAGCACGGTCTGCTGAGCAAGCCTGAAGTACGTCAGGCACTGGACATGGCGATCAACAAAAAATCGGTGGTCGATACCGTCACCTTCGGCCATGGTCAGGAGGCTTACTCCTACATTCCCAAGGGCTCGCTTTACCACTACGCCGACAACTTGAAGCGTCCATTCGACCCGGCCAAAGCCAAGCAGATGCTGAGCGATGCCGGCGCAGCGGGCATGAAGCTGAATTACGTGGTCAACGCCGGCAACGAAGCCGATGAGCAAATTGCCGTGCTGGTTCAACAGCAACTGGCGGCCGTCGGTGTGACCGCCACCCTGCAAAAGGTCGACCCCACCCAGAGCTGGCAGATGCTGGTCGACGGTGACTACGACCTGTCTGTGATGTACTGGACCAACGACATCCTTGACCCGGACCAGAAGACCACCTTCGTTCTGGGCCACGACACCAACATGAACTACATGACCCGCTACAAGAACGACAAGGTCAAGAATCTGGTGTCAGCCGCCCGAGTGGAAGCGGACCCGGCCAAGCGTGAACAGATGTACGTCGACCTACAGAAGGTCGCCAAACAGGACGTCAACTGGATCGACCTTTACTACAGCCCGTACATCAACATTTCGCGCAAGAACATAGAAAACTTCCAGCAGAATCCGCTGGGACGTTTCTCTCTTGAAGAAACAGTGAAGAACTAAGCAATCGTTGCATGGAAAACAAATGGACCTCTTTTCAGAGGTCCTTTTTTTATACCTGGAGCAGGGATTAAAACCCCACATCCAGCACCACACTGTCCAGATAGGTTCCCGGTGACGGCGTGCTCTGGTCTATGTAGATTTTGGCGTTGTAGTTGAAGATCTGACTGCCCGTGCCCAAGCCGTTGCCGGGGTTGACCTCGGCATCGGAACTGGTGCGACGGGCCGTGCCGACGCTGCCCCAACGGGTGGTTCCGGCGCTCTTGAAGAGGTCATAAGCCAGGTAATTGCTGCCTGAGATCATCCGCCTGCGCCCGCCCACGCCGTCAGCATGTTGACCATCGTCCAGCCCCACCGTGTACGCACTGCCCTTGGTGCAGGCCAGGTTGATCGTCTGGCCGGTGACGGTGGCGAAGGAGCTGATTACCGAAGCGCTGCCAAAGCTGATGTTCGGCGCAGTGATCGTGCAGTCGTTGTCCACGGTCATATTCACAGTCAGGCTGGTGGAACCGCTGTTGATGTCTCGCCCCTGGCAACTGCCACCGCCACCGTAGTCATGGCAATAATCCCAGCTCCAGAAAATATTCAGGGTTTCAGAATAGATCCCGGCCGCCACGTTGCTGCCGATAATCGTATTCAGGTAGATCGGTGCGGCCTTGGCAACCGCTGGATTGGAAAGCAGGCCGAGGGCATCGATGATCGAGTGTCGGGCAAAGTCGAACGCTACGCCGCGAGTGATCGGATAGCTGGTGCTGTTGTTGGCAAACAGCGTGTAACCAATCACATCACTGGTTGGCCCGACCGCTCCTGCAGTGGCCGACGTAATGGTGGCGTAAAAATGATCATCGCTGACCAATGACGACGCCAGCGAACCGGTGCAACTCAAACCGGCATGGGAGGTGGAACTGGTTTGCAAAGTAGTACGCACCGCGATCGAACTTAGCGAGCCAAAACCGGCCGGTGAAGTACTGGCCACTTCGCACAAGGCATAGGCCTCACACGGCAGAAAAATCGCCATCAGCCTGATCACTTTACCCGGCCACCCATCAGAAAATTGCACACCCATCTCCCTGTTCTATTGGCGATTCATTGACACAGCAGCGGCCCGATCAACGGCACCTGATCCTGTTGCATGTCCAGCGTGAACTGCGCCTGGCAAGTCCGGCCATCGGCCAGGGTCACCTGCAAACTGCTATGCGCTTCCAGGTTTTCCAGATAGACCAGCCCGTCCCAACCGACCACCGCGTGCGTCCCGCTCTGCTCGTGCCGCACGCGGCTGCCCAAGGGCAATTCGTGTTGCTGCGCGTCCACCAATACAACACTCGCGGCAATGATCCGGCTCAGAGGAAACTCCAGCAGGTAGCCACTGCCACGGCGCACCGCCACGCGTTGTTCAACATTCGAGCTCTGCACATTGGTCGGCAGGTTCAGTGGATCGATTTCATATTTGCCGCGATAGTAGGCGCTGCTCCACGGCACCAGCAGATGACCGTTTTTATCCGTCTGGCCCACCCGTTGATTCTCGTAACGCACCGGAATATCGGCAAATCCACCGGTGCTGACCACGACAAAGGCATCATCGATACGATTGGCGACGAACACTTGATGGTCCATCCACACCAGCGAACCGCTGGCATCGGCCCAGCGGGTCTGGGCATCACTGCTGCCGTAAACCCCAGCCTGCAACTGCACCGATTGCAGGCGCCAGGTCAGGTCGGCCTGACGATAATCCGGGCCTTCGTCGTGGGCATAACCGAGGTTGAAGCCCACGCCGCCGGCGCTGGGCACAGCACGACTGTAATTGACGCGCTGGCGGCTTACGCCGGTCTTGCTGCGCTCGCCACTCACACTCAAGGTGCCACGCAGGTCGAAGGGGATGACCAGTTGCGCCTGCATCGCCCAGTCGCTATCGCCGATCTCGCGATTGGCCGACAAGTAAAAACTGGTATTGCGCCACAGTGGCTTGCTCCAGGTCAGATTGAGTAACCGGGTGCGCGAATCATCCGCCGCCCGCACATCAAAATAGCCCGCGCCGAGGCTGCCCCAGCCGTTGAGACTCACGCTCAGGGTCAACTGCTCGCTACGCTGGCTGAGGCTGAGATAAGGGCTGTCGACAACAGTCAGGTCGGCGTATTGGTCGCGGCGCTGCATGCGCTGATAAGAAACGCTGTAGTGCTGGCTGCTGTATTGATAACCAAGGCTGACTTGCTGACCGCTATTACCGTCGAACCGGCTTTGACTGACCGCCGTGTTGAGCACACCGAAATTGCTCAGGCGCAGGTTGCCGCCAACGCCACCAAGGGCCAGCGCGTCCGAGGCTTCGGCGTGGGTTTCGAGGGTCAGACTGTCGTTCAGACCGTAACGCAGGCTGCCGGAGGTCACACCCGGGCCGTAACCGAAATCCTGAATCCCGAAGTCACGGCGCAGGCTACCGGCGGCCACCGAGAAGTCCATCAGGCCTTTTTGCAGCAGGTTGCTGGTGACATAGAACGGCACGGTGGTCGAGACCTGTCGGCCGAGGGCATCGGTCGTGACCACCACCGCCTCGCCCGCACCGTTGATGAACGGAATGTTGGTCAGCGTGTAGGGACCGGGCTGCAACTCGGCGCTGCTGGACTTGTAGCCGTTGATGAACAGGTCGACCGATGAAGGTACCGCCGCTTCCCCGGCGAACTGCGGCAACGGGTAGGTCACCAGGTCTGGGCGCACGCCGAAATCGCGCGACACTTGCACACCGCCCAGGCGCACCGAACTGCTCCAGGGCAAGGCGCCGCTGACCAGATCGCCCGCCTCGTAAGTCAGCAGACGTTCGTCATCGGAGTAACGCCAAGTGGTGTCGTAACGCCGATAACCGTTGTTCAGTGTGCCGTTGCTGATTCCGGAAATCGTGCGTCGGTATTGCCCGGTGTTGGACAACGTGCCCCAACTATCGAATAGCCGCACCTCGTTCCAGGCCGCGAGGTAGGTGCCGCTGTCATCGGTGTCGTTGAGGTACAGGTCGTAGTTGAGCAAGGCGCCGAAACTGCTCAATGCCACGGTGCGTGGATACGCCTCACGGCTGCCGACAAACTGCTCCGGCAACCAGTCCGGCGGGACGGTTAATAACAGCCGCTGCCCCTGACTGTCATAGTCACTTTGCAAACCTTGCAGACTGTCGAGGGCGACCTCGGCGCTAAGGTTTTCCGGCAGCTTCATTCCAATTTCACGTAACACCGCGACCGGCATAAAGAAGCGACCGCCGCGCTGCTCCACCGCCACCACACGCCCGGTATTCATTTGGTTGACGACCAGTTCCAGAAACAATTGCGCATCGACAATCGCCTCCATGCCGCTGGGGGCCGCCGGCAGGTCTCCCGCCAAGCCGTGGCGGGCGAATACCAGACAGCACATTCCAATCGCGGCCCACAGCGGACGCTTGATACCACGAGCCCGATCCTGGCTCATCACCGCTTTACGTCCGTCAATGGACATTCCTTACTGTGGCGATCAAGAGACGCGCACAACACCTGTGGCTAGGGCGCTTGCAAGCTCCCTCGCCACACTGTTCCCATCACCGGGCTATCACCGCGCCGGCGCAATACTCTGAACCTGCGGCGCACCATTGACCCGTACTTGCAAGGCCTGATCCGCACTGATCGGTCCCGGTGTCGGCCACCGCATGATCGCCCCCGGCAGCACATAACCGAGCAATCCCTCAACCAGCGGCCGTGTCTGACCGCCCTGCTTGAACGCGACATCGGTCAGCCGGGCATGCACCGCGCCCTGATTGCGCACCTCCAGGTAGGAACGGCCATCAACCGCCACTTTGCGCCAGCTCAGATCAGGCACACCGGCGCCTTTGGGGTCGCGTTTACGGTTCATGTCTTCCTTGCTCCACAGACCCGCGCCATAGGCAAACAGCGGCACCGAATAGCGCATTTGAAACCGGATGGCCGCAGCGGTTTTGCCATCCTCGGCCGTCACCGGTCGGGCCGCCGGGATTTCATCGATAATGATGCGATAGGCCAACTCTTGCCCCGGCGGTATATCGCGGGTACGGGTCAGGCGCACGAGTTGCTTGTGCCCGGGTTCGATTTTCGCTACCGGCGGGCTGCCAATGACATCGCGCTGGTTCTGATACTGATCGCTGAAACCACTCTGGCTCCAGGCAAACACCCGGATCTGCAGATTCGCCGTCTCGTTGCCGCGATTTTCCAGCCACAGCGCACTCGCCTGTTGATCGGCCTCCAGCACCGGATCGATCGGCCAGATCAGCACCGAACTGGCCGCCTGCACCTTGACCCCGCCCAGCAATACCATCGCCAGCACAGCGCAACGCGCGACCGGTAACCTGCGCAAAGGTGAATACATAGGCCCTACTCCTTATGCCCGAACGACCGAGCTACCACGACAGCTGCACCTGCAGTACGTCGCTATAAATTCCTCCGGGCTGATCACCCGGTAATTGCACTTGTGCGTAAATAGGCAATCGGATGTTGTTCGCATCGCTATAGGCCACGGCCACGCTCTGACCGATGCCCAAGCTCTCACTCAAGGTGGCGTCACTGAATAATTGATAGGCCACACGGGCACTGCCGTCATCAAGCTGCAGGTGCCGCCCGTTGCTGTTGTACTGGCCGCCATCGACGCTCATGTTCAGGCTCACGCCCGGCGTGCATTGCAACTGCACGCCGTCGCTCAATTGCACTTGAACAGTGTTGGTCGCCAACGCCGATTGAGTGCCGAAATCGAGGTTGCCGTAAGTGGAAACCCCGCCCATCACCTGACATGCCGCTGTCACTGTCGCGCTAACCTGAAAACTCTGACTGGTGCCCGCCGCCAGCGGCAGAGGCAAACCAGTCGCGCCGATCAGGATCAGCGCGGCAGGACTCCATTGCACTAGAAGGTCAATACAACGGCGACAGCGTCCGAGTAGACGCCTGCGGGCAGGCCGGCCTTGCCCACGGCCTTGCCGTAAATATTCACCGTCTGCGCTACCCCGGTACTTTCTGCGAGTGTGATCACTCCGTCGATCGCCAGGACCTGCGTACGACCAGAATCGGTGTACAGGTCGTAAGGCACGAAGTTGGTGCCATCATCGGTCAGTGCGCGGGTGCCACCGACAGATCCGCCGTCATTGGCGCCAGCACCGACGGTGACGGTCGGTAAGGTGCCGCTGGAGCAGAGAATCGACAGTGCGCCACCGCCGCCAGCGAGCACCGCCCCGTTCGCGGTGGTGAACAGACTGCCGGTGGTGCCGAAGTCCAGCACACCGAAGTCCACCCCGGTAGCCCCGCCGGGGGCACCGTTGATCTCACAGCTGCTGCTGAGCGTCATGCTGGTGGTGATCTGGCCGGCAGATGTGGCTGCCTGAGCATTGCCGGCCAGCGCCAGAACGAGCGCTGATAAACCAATCCTTGATACGAGCTTATGCATGATGTCCATCCTCTGGGTTTACCAATCCAGCGTGACCGTCAGGGTGTCGGTATACACCCCTGCCGGAACCGCGCGGGTATTCGCGACCACCGAACCAAATACCGGGATTGGTACCTGACCTTCATTGGTAACCGCGAAATTGCGTTGTTGACCGATGCTGTAGCTGTCGCCACCGGAAGCATCGAGGAACAATTGATAAGGGATGGTCTGGGTACCATTGCTCAGGCGCCGCGTGGTGCCGTCGCCATGGGTGCCGCCATCGATGGTCACGGTGAAACCGGTGACCGACGGGTTGCAGGAAACTTCCAGCGTGCCGTTGCCGGCATCACTCAGGTTAGCGTTGATCGGGTTGGTCCAGGTCGGACCTTGCGAGCCGAAATCCAACAGGCTGAAATCACCGACCGGACTGCCGGCGCTGTTGGTAATGTCATTGGTCACTGCACAACTGGCGATGATGGTCAGCCGCGCATCAATCTGACCGCTGATCGCCGCTTGCGCCTCCTCAGCCAGTAGTAAAACTGTGCCAAGGGTCATTACCACCCAACTCTTCATCGTCTTGCACCGATCCTAATTCCATCAGGATTCAAACATTGGCCGTCCGCTTGCGAACGACGTTCCTTGTGCTGCCCGAATCCATCGGGCAGGTGTCACTCAATGCCTTGCTGCCTTGCTACCAGCTCACGGTCACTTTCAAGAGATCGGAATAACGGCTGACGCGGGGGATCTCGGCCAGCCGTTCGATACGGGCATACAGAGGCAAATCCACCGTGCCTGAATCCGGCACCCGCCCACTCAAGAGCACATTCACCGGCAGCGGAATCTGCCGTGCGGCGTCTTGATAGAGGCGATAAGGAATGGGTTTACTGTGCTCTGCACTGCCCGCCAGATAGCGGACCTCGCCGACGCCGCCATGCAGGCCGCCGTCGACCTGTAATTGGTATGGGGTATCGGGATTGCATTCCAGACGTGGCAGGCGTGTATCAAGCAATGCGGCACTCAATGGCCCTGCCGGATCGTCCAGGCGGGCGGTGGTGCCGAAGTCGAGGACGCCCAATTGCTCGATACCCGCCTCACGCTGTTGGCCAACCAACTGGCAACCGCGCTGCACATTGACCCGGACCTCAACCTGAAGCTGCGCCGCCAGCGCTGTCGCACTGAGCATTGTGCTCATGACTGCCAAAACCCCGAGTCCGTTCAAATTCCCATTCCCTTTAAGGGGTTATTCGCAGGCTGAGGTTAGCATTCAAGGGGGAAACAATACGTCAAATCCGCACCTTTGCGACGAAGGGACATATTTCGTGTTTATCAGGGTATCGGCAGGATTTCAGAAGGAAAAAACCGTGCTTGACCACGGTCTTCAAGGTCAAAAGGTGACGGTGGCTGTCATGGTGTCGGCATAGGTGCCCGGCGGACTAAGCTGCCCCGCCACCACCCGACCATAGACCGGGATGACCTGGACGGCGCCGCTGCCGGTTCCAGTGATGAGACCGGTGCCACCGGTGTCACCCCAATTGGTCGCCCGAGTGACGTCCGAGTACAGCGCATAGAACAGAATGCCTGCGGGAGTGCCGGACATCTGCCGGGCTGTCGCGGTGCCGCCACTCGTCCCGGCACCGAGGCCGACACTATAGGCCGTCGTGTTGGTGCAGTTGACCGATAGACTGGACTCGGCATCGGCTTGCACACCTGTATAGGCGCCGAAAGCCAAAGGAGAGGCAGTGATCCCGCAACCGGCCACGATGCTTGCGGAAACGGTGAAGGTTGCAGTGGAGGTAGCTGAAATAGCCGGAGTGGGTAACAGACTGAGCGAAAAAACACTGAGGATGCCGATACGGGCGAGAATGCCCCTATCGCGCTGCATCCGAGTTTTCTTGCCTGGCAGCGTGTCGTTACTGGCCCAACGGGGATGTGAGGAGGTCTGCGTGCAATGCAAAAACATCATGGTGATAACTCCCTGTAGCACTTGGCGAACGATCAGGTTTCTTCAGTGCCCTGAAAGGGCCTGATCGTCCAGCCTGGATGCCAAAGCGTAGTCCAGAGTGGGCCTCACACGTATGTTTTCGTGGCAGCACGCTTCAGGTGGCCTTAGATTCGGGCAGGTGACACGATGATTTTCACGTTATGCTCCTTGTTGTTGACCAATTCCTCAAAGCCCTGCCCGACGATCTGTTCCAGCTGAATGCGCCCGGTTACCAGCGGTGTGATGTCCAGCCGGCCGTCGGCAATAAAGGCGATCACATCGGCGAACTCACCGTTGTAGGCAAGCGCACCCAGCACCTGTTTTTCGGTGGCGACCAACTCGAAGAAGTTGAACTCACTGGGTTCCTCGAAGATGCCCACCAGCACACACATGCCGGCCTTGCGGATCAGGTCGATAGCGAGCTTGGCCGTGTGTTTGTTGCCGATGCATTCGAAGCTGACATCCGCCCCAAGTCCACCGGTCAGCCGCCGCACTTCTGCCAGAGCGTCACATTCATTGGGGTCTAGCACATGGCTCGCCCCTACCTCCAGAGCCTTGGCCTTGCGCGCTCCTGACATTTCCAGGGCGATGACCTGCGCCGCTCCAGCAGCCTTGGCACACATGATGGTGCACAGGCCGATAGTGCCCGCGCCAACCACCACCACATTTTTCCCCAGCAAACTTCCGGCCTTTTTCACCGCGTGCATGCCCACTGCCAACGGTTCGATCAACGCCCCGGCTTCAGCGGGAAAGTTGGCCGGCAACTTGTAGAGCAGATTGGCCGGCACGTTGACCAACTCAGCGAACGCACCGTTGTTCATCAGCCCGGTGAAGGCCAGGTTCTCGCAAATGTTGTACAACCCATGGGTGCAGTAATAACACGTGCCACAGTGCTGACAGGCATCGGCTGCCACCGGTTCGCCAACGTTGAACCCCTGGACACCGGCGCCGATTTCGACGATCTCGCCACAGAACTCGTGACCGAGAATGCACTGCCCCTTGATTCCGGTCAGCGGGTGCGGCGCATCCACCGGGATGAACACCGGCCCGGCCACGTATTCATGCAGGTCGGAGCCGCAAATACCGCACCATTGCACACGAATCTGGACCCAGCCCGCGGGTGGCGACACGGGCAACGGAACGTCTTCGACACGGATATCGTGACGGCCATGCCAGACAGCGGCACGCATGCTGCGGGTCGGGTTGATCAAAAGGCTCATGCTGGAATCTCCTTGAAGTCGTTGGCCTTGGCGACCTGCAAATGGTCGCCAAGGGAGCATTAGTGTTGTTGCACAAAGTCCAGGATCAACCGATTGACCTGCTCGGCCGCTTCCATCTGCACCATGTGCGCCTGGCCCGGCAGGATTTCGATTTGGGCTGTCAGGCCAACGCTATGGGTCGCAGGAATGATCGCGTCGTCACTGCCCCAGATCAGCAACACCGGCTGCCGGCCGTCTTGCACCACGCCGCGCAGATCGAGCTGTTGCCGCCCTTCTTTGAACAACCCCGAAACCAGCTGGCGCAGGGCTGTGTCCACCCCTTCCAGGCGCTTGTACTTGAGCATGTCTTCGAGCATCTGCCGATTGACCAGTTCGGGGTCGGAGAACAGTTGCACCAGTTGTGGTTTGAGGGCATTGCGACTGGTTGCATCGACAAAACCTTGCAGGTAATCGCCGTTGATTTCCGCGCCCAGACCAGCGCTGCCGATCAAGCTCAGGGAACGCACCCGATGGGGCGCCAGACGCGCAGTGTTCAGCACCACCGCACCGCCCATGGAATGACCTGCCAGATGCGCCACGGGAACATCCAGATGATCGAGCAGCGCCAGCAGCACCCCGCTCAGCTCATCCAGATCTGCACGCTCCAGCTGTTTGGTCGACTCGCCATGGCCCGGCAGATCCAGAGCTATGACCCGGCGTTCGGCGGCCAACGCTTCATGATTGAACATCCAATTGTTCAGGTCACCGCCAAACCCGTGCACCAGCACCAGCGGCACCCCGCCTTCGCCGCGCTCAAAGTAACGGATCAGCCGCCCGTCCAGTTCGACCTTCTGCGGCTTCGGCCCACTGTCTTCCTCAGCGCCGTCACCCGGCACGAACGCAGCCTGGAACTGCTCGATCACCGCATCGATTTCGGCCTCACTGGCTTCGCCGTCAACCACGATGCCGAGCAACGCACCGACCGCGAGGGTTTCATCCTGGCGCGCGATCTGTCGACGCAGCACACCGGAAAACGGCGCTTCGACGCTGCTGGAAATTTTGTCGGTTTCTACGTCGAGTACTTCATCGCCCTTGGCGATCGCCTGGCCCTCCTCCTTGAGCCAGACATCGACCCGGCCTTCAGTCATGGACAAGCCCCACTTGGGCATGGTCAGGGTATGGATCTGGCTCATGAACGCTTGCTCCACTCGATCAACTTGAGAACGGCGTTTTCGATCTTCGCCGCGTCAGGGATATAGAGGTCTTCCAGGGCGTCGGAGAATGGCACCGGCGTGTGCGGCGCCGTGACCATCTCGATGGGCGCCTTGAGCGAGGCGAAGGCTTTTTGCGCCACCAGGGCCGAGATGTCAGTGGCCATGGAACAGCGCGGGTTGGCTTCGTCGATCACCACCAGGCGTCCGGTCTTTTCAACGCTTTCGAGAATGCTGTCTTCGTCCAGCGGGCTGGTGGTGCGCAGGTCGATGACCTCGCAATCAATGCCTCGCCCTGCCAGGCTGCGGGCTGCGTCCATCGCTGTATTGACCATGCGCCCGTAGGAGACCAGGGTCACGTCCTTGCCATCGCGCAGGAAGTTGGCTTCACCGAACGGGATGGTGTAGAGCTCTTCCGGCACCTCGCCTTGCATGCTGTAGAGCAGTTTGTGTTCGCAGAAAATCACCGGGTCGTTGTCACGGATAGCCTGGATCAACAGGCCCTTGGCGTCATAAGGTGATGACGGGCAGACGACTTTCAGCCCGGGGATGTGGGTCCACAGCGATGTGAGCATTTGCGAGTGTTGGGCGGCTGCCCGCAGGCCCGCGCCGACCATGGTGCGAATCACCAACGGGGTGGAGGCCTTGCCACCGAACATGTAGCGAAACTTGGCCGCCTGATTGAGGATCTGGTCCAGACAGCAACCGGCAAAGTCGACAAACATCAATTCACACACCGGGCGTACGCCACAGGTCGCTGCGCCGACGGCGGCACCGACATAACCCAACTCCGACAGCGGCGTGTCCAGCACGCGTCCGGGAAATTGGTGATAGAGGCCCTTGGTCACGCCCAGCACGCCGCCCCAGGCGTCGTTTTCACCGGGAGCACCGGCACCGCCGGCAACGTCTTCCCCCATGATGAACACGCTGGGGTCGCGGCGCATCTCCTGGGCCAGGGCTTCGTTGATTGCCTGCTGATAACTGATTTTTCTCGCCATGATAAAGGTCTCGATTCTTGTTATAGGGGGCGTTCAGGGATAGGAAACGTAGACGTCGGTGAGCAGGTCGGCCGCGCTCGGCTTGGGGTCGGACTTGGCCTTGCGCACGGCATTTTCGATCAGCAGGTCCACTTCGCTATCGATCTGGTCCAACTGGCTGGCATCAATCAAACCAGTGCGCGTGGTGCGTTCGCGAAACTGCATCAGGCAGTCGTTGTGCTCGCGGAAATACTTGACCTCGTCCGGTGCCCGATAGGTCTGGGCGTCGCCCTCGAAGTGGCCGTAGTAGCGGGTCAGCTTGACCTCGATCAGCGACGGTCCTTCACCGGCGCGGGCCCGCTCCACTGCGGCACCGGCGGCTTCGTGAACAGCAAAAAAGTCAAAGCCATCGACGGTGACCCCGGGCATGCCGAAGCCGGCTGCGCGGTCGGCGATGTGATCGCAAGCCACGGACCAGTTGGAGGCCGTGGCCTCGGCGTAGCCGTTGTTCTCGGCAATGAACAGGCATGGCAGGTTCCACACCGAGGCCATGTTCATCGCTTCAAACACGGCCCCTTCGTTGGAGCCGCCATCGCCGAAGAACACCACGGCGACACCGTCGGTCCCTTTGAGCTTGGCTGCCAGGGCCGCCCCGACCACCAGTGGTGCACCGGCACCGACGATGCCGTTGGCGCCGAGCATGCCCTTCTCGAAATCGGCAATGTGCATGGAGCCGCCCTTGCCCTGACAGACCCCGGTTTTCTTGCCGTAGATCTCGGCCATCATCCCGTACACATCAACGCCCTTGGCGATGCAATGACCGTGGCCTCGGTGGTTGGATGCGATGCAATCATCATCCCCCAGGTGAGCCATGACACCGGCGGCCGAGGCTTCTTCGCCGGCATAAAGATGGACGAAACCGGGAATCTCGCCGGTGGCGAACTCCACGTGCAAGCGCTCTTCAAAAACGCGGATGGTGCGCATCACCCGATAGGCATGCAGCAATTGATCAGCGGTCAGTTGTGTCGACATTTTTATTCTCCAGGGTGTCTTGATACTCAAGGTTCAGAGGGTGTTGCGGATGTTCACGGCCGATGGCCAGCAGCCGCTCTTGCGCTGCATAGGCCAGCGCCGCATTGACATCGATGCTCAACGGACCGCCGGCATCGAGGGTAACGGTGGGTAAGTCATGGGCGCTGAATTCGATCTCCCGCTCGCCATCCAGGGCCAGGGTGCCGTTGCTCAGGCACAGACGATGGGCAACGCCGGGTTCAAGGCTAGCGGCGGCGAGCACGCCGCAGCCTTGCAACAGGCCGGGCGCCAGTGGCACCAGCAAGGCTTCGCAAGAGTGCGGATCAAGGCGCATCCAGGCGCCGTTGGGGGCTTGGCGCGACACCGGAAACCACAAGCCACAGAGGGCCGAGATGCCAATGGACTGAGGCTCGGCGAAGGTCACAAACACCTCCGCCAGATCGATCCCACGGCTGATTGCACGGGCGCCGATAAAGGGCAACGAGGACACCGCCACGTCCACCAATGCCACTTCGCACAGGTCGCGGCTCGGAATCCGCACCAGCAGGCGTTTATTGCGGCGCAAAGCGATTTCGGGTGGAATCCGCCCGCTGGCGAATAGCCCGCCGGCCAACCCGGCGCTGGTGGCTTCACGCAGTTCCGGGAAGGCATTGTTGGTGCCCGTGGACAGGGTCAGCAGTGGAATGTCGCCGACTTCTGCGGCCACCGCTTTGTGGGTGCCGTCACCGCCGAGCACGGCGATCAGCGACACGCCGCGTTCAGCCATCCAGCGCGCGGCCTGGCGAGTGTCCGCCACGCTCTGGCGCAAGGTAAGGTCCAGGAACTCCAGGGTTGGCCAGTGGCTGTCACGCGCCTGGCGGCCACGACTGTTCTTCAACACCGCAGCGGCGATGCCGGTCATGTCGGTGGGCATCAGCACCCGCTCGACACCGGTGGCGCCAAAAGCCGCCAGCAACCGTTGGATCACCGAGACCTTGTCGGTACTGGAAAATAGCCCGGCATTCGCCGTCAGGCGCCGTACGTCCCGGCCGGACGCCGGGTTGGCAATGATGCCGACGGTCAGGGGCAAGCGACTCATGTCACCCCCACAGGTAGAACAAGGAAAAGGCCTCGGCAGGAGAACATAGGGCACCTCTTTTTATTATCGGGTTGCCAGTCGCACTGGTTGCAGGGGCTAGAGCAAGGCCGGTGCCAGATCCGCACAAAAGCGCCAGAACGCCTGTTCCAGAGCGGCCATGACCTGAGCCTATGAGGGTTGGAATTACGCTCGATTGAGACGTTTCATGTCAGCCTGCACGGGTTTGTGGTGAGACCTTGAGACGTCGCGTCTCACCTTCGCCGTGAGTGAATCGACGCTTGTCGACCATCGATGAACGGCGCTTAATAGCCGCACAACTAAAAGAAGATCGAACCGGAGACCTTAAATGCTTTCCGCACACTCGAAGGCGCACGTGGATTGCGTCAGCCGTGTTTTGAAGAACGCAGCGCACCTGCCGCAACTGCCTGTGTCGGACTTGATATTGGACTCCTGGCGTCGCTCCATGGAGCAACACCACCTGGACCCCGGCTCATTACAAGGGCCACGGATCCTTTCGCAGAATGTGCTGAAGGAATGTCGAGAACGCTCCGAACTGTTCCTGCGCATCGCCAGCGAAGAAGTCGCCCGCCTCCACGGTCGCGTGCGCGATGCCGACTACTGCGTGTTGCTCACCGATGCCCAGGGCCAGACCATCGACTACCGCGTGGAAACCTCGATCCGCAATGACTGCCGCAAAGCCGGTCTGTACCTGGGCACCTGCTGGTCTGAAGGCGAGGAAGGCACCTGTGGGGTGGCCGCGGTGCTGACCGCACGAACACCGGTCACGGTGCATAAGCGAGATCACTTCCGCGCCGCCTTTATCGGACTCACCTGCTCTGCAGCGCCAGTCTTCGACCCTCGGGGCGAACTGCTCGGGGTGCTCGATGTGTCCGCGGTGCGCTCTCCGGACGACCGTCGTTCGCAACACCTGATCCGGCAGATGGTGGTGCAGAGCGCACGGGAAATAGAACAAGCGTTTTTCATGAGCAGTGCCCAGGGTTACTGGGTGCTGCGGGCCCACAACAGCCCGGGCTATGTCGACAGCCAACCCGATTACCTGCTCGCCTGGGACGATGACGGAAGACTGCAGGCGCTGAACCCCGCGGCGCGGCAGTGGCTGTTGCAAAGCTTTGGCCAGCTGCCGGAACACATCGACCAAGTGTTCGATCAGCAGTTATTGCATCGGGCCAGGGACGAATCGCTCTGCCTGCTTCACGGCCAAGGTGGCCGTCATGCCTTGCATGGACGACTCAGCGCGCCACGGCGGGTCAAACGCAACCCTGCGCGCCGGGTGCTGTCACCCGCCGAACTCGACCCGCGACTGGAAGAAAGCCTGCGCCTTGCGGTGCGGGTCAAAGATCGCAATTTACCCGTGCTGATCCAGGGTGAAACCGGTTCTGGCAAGGAAGTCTTCGCCCGCCAGTTGCATCAGGCTAGTCTGCGCCGTGAGCGGCCTTTTATCGCGGTGAACTGCGCAGCGATTCCCGAAAACCTGATCGAAAGCGAGCTGTTCGGTTATGTGGCCGGCGCCTTCACCGGTGCATCGAATAAAGGTATGCGAGGTCTGCTGGAACAGGCCGATGGCGGCACTCTGTTTCTCGATGAAATCGGCGATATGCCTCTGCCTCTGCAAACCCGTCTGTTGCGGGTTTTAGCCGAGGGCGAAGTGGCGCCCCTGGGGGCGTCACGAAGCAAAGCGATCGACATTCAGGTCGTCTGCGCAAGCCACCGCGATCTGGAAGCACGGGTGACCTCTGGTGAGTTTCGCGAGGACCTGTACTTTCGCCTCAGTGGCGCGCGATTCCAATTGCCGCCGTTGCGCGAACGCAGTGATCGACTGGCCTTGATCAACCGGATACTCGAAGAAGAATCGTCGAGCTGCGCAATGGAGATGCAACTGGGAAGCGCCGCACTGGAATGCCTGCTCGGCTATCGCTGGCCGGGAAATGTGCGCGAACTGCGGCACGTGCTGCGTTACGCCTGCGCGGTGTGCGAGACCCATTTGATTCTGTTGAGTGACTTGCCTGAGCAACTGCTCGGCCATCGACTCAATGATCCGGCTTCAGCTGACACCGTGGAACACTGCGCCAGCCCGGAACGCCAGGCACTCATCGATGCCCTCGTGCGTCATCGCTGGAAACCCACTGCCGCGGCCAAGGCTTTGGGCATCTCCCGGGCAACGCTGTATCGACGGGTGCATCAACATGACATCGACATGCCTGGCAGGGGCTAGCCACAGCTTCATCCGGCGGCCCCGCTCGCCATCGGGCACCACACGGGTGCCGGTCAAACGTTTCGCCGCTACAATGCGCACCTTGACCGTGACAAGCCAGACTAAAAAAAATGTCCCTACCCAAACATCACTTGGAACTGCTCAGCCCCGCCCGCGACGTGGCCATCGCCCGCGAGGCCATCCTGCATGGCGCCGACGCCGTGTACATCGGGGGCCCGAGCTTCGGCGCTCGCCACAACGCCTGTAACGAGGTGAGCGATATCGCCCAATTGGTGGAATTCGCCCGTCGCTACCACGCCCGGGTGTTCACCACCATCAACACGATCCTGCACGACAACGAGCTGGAGCCGGCCCGCAAGCTGATCCACCAACTGTACGATGCCGGTGTCGACGCGCTGATCGTCCAGGACCTGGGCGTGATGGAACTGGACATCCCGCCGATCGAACTGCACGCCAGCACCCAGACCGACATCCGCACCCTGGCGCGGGCGAAGTTCCTCGACCAGGCCGGCTTCTCCCAATTGGTACTGGCCCGCGAGCTGAACCTCCAGGAAATCCGCGCGATCGCCGACGAAACCGATGCGGCGATCGAGTTCTTCATCCACGGTGCGCTGTGCGTGGCATTCTCCGGCCAGTGCAACATCTCCCACGCGCAGACCGGCCGCAGCGCCAACCGTGGCGACTGCTCCCAGGCTTGCCGCTTGCCGTACACCCTCAAGGATGAAAAAGGCGGTGTGATCGCTTACGAAAAACACCTGCTGTCGATGAAGGACAACAACCAGAGCGCCAACATCCGCGCGCTGGTTGAAGCCGGCGTGCGCTCGTTCAAGATCGAGGGACGCTACAAAGACATGGGCTATGTGAAGAACATCACCGCCTGGTATCGCCAGCGCCTGGACGAGGTCCTCGAAGATCGCCCGGACCTGGCCCGCGCATCCAGCGGCCGCACCGCGCATTTCTTCGTGCCCGATCCGGAAAAGACCTTCCACCGCGGCAGCACCGATTACTTCGTCAGCGATCGCAAGATCGACATCGGCGCCTTCGACACACCCACCTTCACCGGCCTGCCGGTGGGCGTGGTGGAGAAAGTCGGCAAGCGCGACCTGCTGGTAGTCACCCACGAACCGCTGTCCAACGGCGACGGTCTAAACGTGCTGGTCAAGCGTGAAGTGGTGGGCTGGCGCACCAACATCGCCGAGCCGAAGGGCGAGTTCGAAGAGGACGGGGAAAAGCGCTACCGCTATCGCGTGGAGCCCAATGAGATGCCGAAGGGGTTGCACCAGCTGCGCCCGAATCACCCGCTGAGCCGCAACCTTGACCACAACTGGCAACAGGCCCTGGTCAAGACCTCCGCCGAGCGCCGGGTGGGTCTTGCCTGGGTCGCTCGCCTGCGTGAGGATCGCCTGGAGCTGACCGCCACCAGCGAGGAAGGTGTCAGCGCCAGTGTTGCCCTGGACGGTCCATTCGGTCTGGCCAACAAGCCGGAACAGGCCCTGGAGCAACTGCACGACCTGCTCGGCCAACTGGGCACCACGCAGTACCACGCCACGGCGATCGAGCTGGATGCACCGCAGGCGTATTTCATCCCCAACTCGCAGCTCAAGGCCTTGCGCCGAGAAGTCATCGAAGCGTTGACCGCAGCCCGCATCAAAGCCCACCCACGAGGTGGTCGCAAGGCCGAAACCGAGCCGCCTCCGGTGTACCCGGAGTCGCATCTGTCGTTCCTCGCCAACGTCTACAACCAGAAAGCCCGCGACTTCTATCACCGTCACGGCGTCAAGCTGATCGACGCGGCCTATGAGGCTCACGAGGAGACCGGCGAGGTGCCGGTGATGATCACCAAGCACTGCCTGCGTTTCTCCTTCAACCTCTGCCCCAAGCAGGCCAAGGGCGTCACCGGCGTGCGCACCAAGGTCGCGCCGATGCAACTGGTGCACGGTGATTAGGTGCTGACGCTGAAGTTCGACTGCAAGCCTTGTGAGATGCACGTGATCGGCAAGATGAAGGGGCACATCCTCGACCTGCCTCAACCGGGCAGCGTGGTGCAGCAAGTCGTCGGCCACATCAGCCCTGAAGACCTGCTCAAGACCATCCCTCGCGCGCCCCACTGAGTGACTTGCGAGCGCGCCGCTACGGCGCCGCGCTCGCTGCGCTCGCAAGACGGCTGAATGTTAAAGGTGTGACCAAGAGGAATTTACAGGCATAAAAAAACGCCGGGCCGGATCGGCGTTGGCGTTTTCTGTAAAGACAATCATCCGGGACTTCCGCACTACCTGCCGGCGGAGGCCATACTTGGATGAGTATAAGGAAAATGGCAGGGGCGGCTGGATTCGAACCAACGCATGGCAGGATCAAAACCTGCTGCCTTACCGCTTGGCGACGCCCCTGTATCTGTTGCTGCGAGCAACATCGAGATGCTGAGTCCTTGCGCTACAAGCCCCCTGTAAGGGCCTCTGCAAGAACGGGCGGGAATTTATCAACTTTCGCTTCGTCTGGGAAGGCCAACACAAAAATATATTTGTTTTAAAACAGATGCTTACTCCTGATCCTGGAGGGTGCCATGGCAACTGTTACCGATACACTGACGCTGTTTCTCGCAGGCGATGTCATGACCGCCCGCGGCATCGATTCAGTACTGCCGCATCCTGGCGATCCGCGGCTTTACGAAGACTACGTCAAGAATGCCGGCGTTTACGTCCGGCTGGCGGAAAGACTCAATGGCCCGATTCCCCTCCCCGTCGATTTCACCTATGTCTGGGGCGCTGCGCTGGATGAGTTTGAACTTCGCCAGCCACACGCACGCATCATCAATCTGGAAACGGCGGTGTCCCGCCGTGGACGACCAGAGCCAAAGGGCATCAATTACCGCATGACCCCGGAGAACTTCCCGGCCATCAGCGCAGCCGGCATCGACTGTTGCGTGCTGGCCAACAACCATGTGCTGGACTGGGGAGCAGCCGGCCTGGCCGATACGCTGGACACCTTGTCGAGCAACGGCATGTGCAGCGCCGGTGCCGGCCACAACCGACAATCTGCCGAAGCACCCGCCGTGCTGCCACAGCCTGGCGGGCGGCGCTTGCTGGTGTTTGGCCTCGGCGCGCCCGACAGCGGCATTCCGTCGGACTGGGCCGCCACGGATAGGCGCGCGGGCGTGGCGCGGCTGGAAGATCTGACGATGCAAAGCCTGCGTCCTGTGGCCAAACGGATTCTCGAGAGCAAAAAACCGGGGGATCTGGTGGTCGCCTCCATTCATTGGGGCGGCAACTGGGGGTTCGATATCCCGCGCGAACAAGTCCGGTTCGCCCATGCCTTGATCGACGAGGCTGGAGTTGACCTGGTGCACGGACATTCCTCGCACCACATCAAGGGCATCGAGGTGTACCGCGAACGCCTGATTCTTTATGGCTGCGGTGATCTGCTGAACGATTATGAAGGCATCGAGGGCCACACAGATTTTCGCGGCGACCTGGGGCTTCTGTACTTTGCCTCGCTGGAACCGAGCGGGCATTTGCAGTCGCTGGACCTGATACCCACCCGCCTCTGTCGCTTTCGCCTCTCTCGCGCCGAAGGGGATGACCGTCAATGGCTGCACGACACCCTTTCTCGCGAGTGCGCACGCTTGGGCAGCAGCATCCATCCGGGCGCGAAAAATGCCTTCGTGTTGCGTTGGTAGGTGCCTCTGGGCATGTTAATTTGGAAACATTTCTGACTAATCGACCAGAAATTTCTCACAAACCGCCTGCAAAGGAATGCCCAACAATGGATTTATCACTCAAGCACCTGGCCGCGACAACCCTGATGCTGGCCAGCCTTTCGTCGTTCACCACGTCAGCGCACGCCAACATCACCCCGCAACAGAGCGCCACCATCCTCAAGACTTTCAGTGACGCATCGGTAACCGATTTCCGGCAGTTCCTGAGTCGCCTGGCCAAGAGCGACCTTGCCAAAACCAACGACCTCGGCCCGGCAATCAGTGCCTTCCAGAGCAACAAGACCCTTACCCCTGAACAGCAGAACGAGATCCATCGCCTGCTTGGCCTCTATGCACGGGTGAAATACGGCAGTGCTGCCACTGAGACCCTGCGCGAACTGGTGGCAATCCCGACCTTCCGCGTGGACGGCGTTGCTCAGCACGACAATCCCGAATTCATCAAGATCGCCGACAAGCTCAAGGGCCTTGCCCAGGCCTTCAACCTGAACTTTCGCAACATCGACAACCGGGTCTATGAAATCTCCCTCGCAGGCAACGGCGACGAAGTCGTAGGCATTCACGCGCATGCCGATGTGGTGCCCGTGACACCAGAGAACTGGGTCCTGAAGGACGGCACCCGACTCGATCCGTTCAAGGTCACCCTGGTCGGCGACCGCCTGTATGGCCGGGGCACCGAGGATGACAAGAACGGCATTGTGGTGGCGCTCTACGCCATGAAGATCATCAAGGAAGAGAAGCTGCCGCTAGCCAGGAATTTCAAGCTGCTGGTAGACACCACTGAAGAAACCACCGGCGACGCCATCCCCTATTACTTCGAACACAACCCGACACCCAACTACAACCTGGCGCTGGATGGCGGCTACCCGGTGGTGATTGCCGAGAAAGGCTACGGCACTGTCATGGCGAACTTTGCCCGGCGTAAGGCAGAAGGCAATGGCGCCGAAATCATCTCAATGACCGGCGGCCTGGCAACCAATCAGATCCCATCGACGTCAGTCGCCACCCTGGTGACTGACAAGCCCGCTGAATTGGCCGCCAGCCTGCAGAAGGCAGGTAGCGATTATGCCAAGCGCAATGGTGGCAACTTCGAGGTGATCGCCAAGGTCGTCGGCAAGGACGTCTTGCTGACGGTCACCGGCGTATCCGCCCACTCCTCCGAGCCCGAGTCAGGCGTCAACCCGGTGGCAAGAATGCTGGACTTCATCAACAGCCTCGACGGCAAGGTCGCGCTCAAGCACAACCACATTACCGACGCCGCCCGTTACGCCGCTGACAACTGGGGGCTGGACTACCTGGGTGGCAAATTGGGGGTCGGCTTTTCCGATGACTTCATGGGACCGCTGACCACCTCCCTGACCTATGTCGGGATGGATGAAAAAGCCTTCAAGCTCGCCGTCAATCTGCGCGTACCGAAGGGCAAATCCCCAGAAGTGCTCAAGACCGAAATCGCGGAAAAAATTGGCGCTTGGAGCAAGAAGACCCACATTGAGCCGGCCTTCGACTACTCGATCGCCGAGCCAATGCACCGCAACCCTGAGGGTGAATGGGTCAAGGCTCTGCTAGCCGTGGCCAGCGAAAACCTCGGCATGGAACACAAGTTCGGCACCTCTGCCGGCGCCACTTCGGTCCATGAGCTACCCAATGGCGTGCAGTTCGGCCTGGCCAGGCCCGAGGTCAAATACACCGGCCACAACGACAACGAGTTCAAGACCGTCGACCAGTTCCTGCTGGACCTGCAGATCGTGACCGAAATGTTCGGGCGCATAGGGCAGTTGCCGAAACTCTGATCTCCCCCTTTCGGACCCGCTATTCTGGCGGGTCCGCTTCTATGCGAACGTCAACTCACTCGTTATCAGGATCTATTGATGCCGCTGAGCTTTCATAAAATGCACGCCAATGGCGATGACTTCGTTGTTGTGGACTTGCGAAACTCGGCCAATCCAATGACAAGCACCTTGGCTCGGCGATTGGGTGATCGAAACCGAGGAGTCGGATTCAATCAACTCGCCGTAGTGCTCGATTGCGATGATGCCGTTGCGCGCTTGATGTTCTGGAATGCAGATGGCTCCACGCTGGATGTGTGTGGCAGCGCAACGCGCGGTGCCGCGGATATGCTGATGCGCGAATCAAATATGACTTCGATAGCGCTGCGAACCAATCGTGGCCTACTCACGTGTGAACGAACCTCAACCGGTGCGATTTCCGTCAACATGGGGGAACCGCTTTTCGGCTGGTCGGATATTCCCCTGGCCCTGGAACTGGATACTGCTGTTTTACCACTGGCGGGTGACCCAGCAGCTACCAGCATGGGCAATCCGCACTGCACCTATTTTGTAGATGATCTGAACGCCGTTGATATAGCGACCATCGGACCGATCATTGAAACCAACCCTCTATTCCCCCTCAAGACGAACGTGCATTTCGTCCAGATCATTAACCGAAAGCACATTCGATTGCGCATTTGGGAGCGCGGGGGTGGTATTGCGCTCGGTTCCGGTTCCTGCTCGTGTGGCGCCGCTGTTAACGGAATTCGTCGTGGTTTGTTAGACCCTCGCGTTGAGGTTGAATGTGATGGCGGAACCGTAACGGTTCAATGGGATGGCGTGGGGCCTGTCTTTCTCATCGGGCCGGTAGAGACAACGTTTTCGGGAACTGTTCACGACAGCCTCTCCTTCAGGCTATGAACCGGCGGCTATCGCCTAACTGACCTATTCTGAATCGACCGACAAAAGATCACCCTTTTGAGGTACCTGAACTCGTTACAGCAATGGAGGCTGGATGATGAAGGAGCAATCGATTGAGTTTCGCGCTGGAGAGGCGCCTACGCCGCACTCTGCGCCCCTCGCCATGACCCGTTCCACCCCTTCTCCCACGCTCAATAGCCGCATCGAGCTTTATACCCAGGAGGCAATGGTCAACTGGCTAGGCCCGCTGCAGCTAATGCGCACGGGCTTACAAACGGCTGTCGCCACCACGATGGGTGCCTTCGCGGACCCACGTGAGGTGCTGGCCATGCTCAACCCTCGGGACTCTAACCCGCCTATCCAGGTGGTTGCCGACGGTGACGTGTGGATCGACTATCTGGCCGATACCGGCGATGGCTGGGACTCCACCTACTCGATGGCGCTGTGCGTCAGCCATGCTGTCGAGTTGCCGGAACACCAGCTCTCGTTGCCGCGCGGCGACGTGCTGCTGCTCGGCGGCGATCAGGTCTATCCCACACCGGCCCGCAACGGCTATCGCACCCGTTTCCTGGACCCCTTCCGCGCCGCATTTCCCGCGCCGGTACCCAAGGAGCGCCCTAATGACCAGGACCAGCCCGTGCGGCAGCCGGGTGCACCGTGGATATTGGCGACGCCCGGCAACCACGATTGGTATGACGGTCTGCGCGGTTTCTCCCAACTGTTTTGCGAGCAGAAGCCCATCGGCGCTTGGGAAACCCGCCAGCGCACCGGTTACTACGTGCTGCAGTTGCCCAATGGCTGGTGGATCTGGGGCCTGGATCTGCAGTTTGAATCCATGATCGACCGACAGCAGAAGCAATACTTCGAGCAGATGCACGCCAAATTGCAGCCCGGCGATCGCGTGATCCTCTGCACGCCCGAGCCGAGTTGGGTGGACGAAGCCGAACGGCTAGCACGCGAGGAGAGCAAGGCCTTGCCCTCGATCGAAACCCAGACGCCGCGCTTTCGCAGCCTGCGCGAGATCGAGGAACTCCTGGGTGACCACCTCGCGGTAGTCTTGGCCGGAGACTCGCACCACTACGCGCGCTACCAGCCAAAAGCTGGCACCCAGGCGCCGCAGCGCATCACCTGCGGAGGCGGTGGCGCCTTCTTGAATGCCACACATCAGCTTCCCGATCCGCCCAAGCCGATCAACGTTGGCGGCACCCGGCAGCACTACGAACTGGCGGCGGTCTACCCGGACAAAAAGACCTCCGAGCAACTGCGTAACCGGGCATGGCGGCTACCTACCCGCAATCGCTCGTTCTGCGGCATGCTGGCCATTTTGTACCTGCTGTTCGACTGGATGGTACAAAGCGCCAGCACGGTGCCCCACCCGGCACGAGGCAACCGCAGCCTGATGGACGTGTTGTCTGACCTCGAAGCGTCTATTCCCAACATCAGCGAAGTTTGGCGACACCTGCTCTTGGTCCTGTCACACAGTCCTTCGTCGGTGATGTTCGCCGTGATCATTGTGCTGGGTTGCGCAGTGTTCTCAGCCGCCGGGGTCAAGCGTACCCGAAAGCTCGCCTATGCCATTGGAGCGGCTCACGGGGTACTTCATCTGGGACTGGCAATCGGACTGCTGTGGCTGATGGGCCGTGTCAACATCCACTACTTGCAGCTCGAGGTAGAAAACCTGCACCAGGTTTTGTTGTTCCTGGCGGAGACGCTGGTGCTCGGCGGCAGTTTGGGAGGCCTGTTGTTCGGCGCATGGATGGTGATGGGCAACACTTTTTGGGGGCTACATAGCGAGGCGGTTTTTTCCTCGCAGTGCATCGCCGACCACAAATGCTTCCTGCGCATGCACTTCAAAGGCGACCAACTCACCCTTTACCCGCTCAAATTGGAGAAGGTCTGCCGGCGCTGGTCCGTGGCATCAGGAGTCGCCAAACTGGCGAAGGTGCAGCGCACCTGGAGATTGCGGGCAACGCCTGAAAGCACTGGCCCGCGCTTCGTGCCAGCCTCGGGTGCGCTCGAACCGCAGTTAATCGAGCCGCCCATCGAGATTCTGCGTAAGTAAACCGCTTTTCGTAGGAGCCAGCGGTGCGGTAAGTCGGATCGCCGCACCGCTGGCTCCTACAGGTCCGATTTGCTGAGTGATTACTTAGGCGGAACGAAGTTATCCAGCATTCGATTCACCGCCAGCTCCCCCAGCATGATGACCTGCTGAAGCGCCAGCAGGGTATTGCGGTGGGTGCCTTCCACCAATGCAGCAATGTCGCTGGCCATGACACTGGCCGACGCCAGGTTCTCGCATGTTTGCACCAGCAAGGCTTCATGGTCGACATCCGGCGCAACCATGTACATGGTGCTGGGTTTGCGTGGGGTGTTGTTCATGATCGCTGCCGGGTTGAGGTAAAAATCGAGGGCGCGCTCGGCGGCTTCGTTGAGCTTTTTTGAATCGAGGGATTCGTACGGGGATGCCGGATCGGTGTCCGGTGGGTTGGGTGTAACTTTGAACATAAATCAAACTCCTGATACGAGTTTATTAAAAAGAGCCATCACGCTCGCTACCAAACGAAGGTGGTGGCCATACGCGGGTTGGTAGACCGGTCGTATCAGTTCCCGGCGCCCTCGAAAGGGCCCCGCGCATGACCACCATAATAGGTGACGCGATGCGCCGTGATACGAAACCGGGCTACCAAACCCGATCACTGATTTCAGTGACAGGGAAACGATAGAGCCCGGGCCATCGGCGCACAAGCCGGCGGATTCTGTCTTAACCGTAGGTAACGGCGCAAGGTCTTGTAGCCCTTCGGGAAGTAACACGGAGTGTCTTTAAACACGCATCATTAAACGCGAGAAGACCACTCCGCCAGGGACAGTTACAGAGCTATACGTGCCTGTTCGTTGACCGCTTATTCGTTGGGATTTATCTCAGGCCTGAACAATTTAAAAACGGAATATGACACTCCCTCCTTCGCGCCGTTCCATCTCCTCCTCCCAAGTAGTCTGAAACTCCCACCCCGCTTGGGAGTATCGGTCGATGCGCAATCCCCGGCGTTTATCCATAGTTGCGACCAAAGGTCAACGGTCAGGCCTAGATGACCGCAACTGCCCAGGAAAAAGTCATGACTATTGAGCAAAATTCATCGATTACGGCCAGCGCTATGAGCGTCGTGGCGAGCGGCGCGAACGTTTCGCTGGACGAAACGGCCGGATTGCAGAATGCCACCGCCACTCCAACCCCTGCGGGAGACGCTGACGACAACGACATTCTGGTGACCTCCCTGCCCTCGACCTTCGCTACCCGTTTGACCGCACTGGGGGCAGGTACCGCAACGGGTGCAGCGTTGAGTGGTTATACCGGTGCCGTGGGCAACACAGGCAGCAATGCGTTCACCGTCACCGCTGACCCCGGCGCCAGCATTACCAATATCAGCTTCGTCGACAGCGCTGGCGCACCGCTCAATGGCGTGGACAGCGGACTGGATACCCTCAACGGCACCAGCATCTTGCTCTATACGGATGCGAACAACGACAACATCGTTCTGGGCCGGGCCGGTGGCTCGACCGGCGCGATCGTGTTCGCGGCCTATATCGAAGAAACCGGATCACCGGTCTCCGGCGGCAAGATCTGGACCGTGGAGTACCAACCGCTCAAGCATCCAGTGACTACGAACGCCGATGATTCGCTCAATCTGCTGAATAAGGTATACATCGGAGCCAGTCAGGACCTGGAATTCAGTCTGGCCGGTGTGCCCTCCGGTGCGAACCTCTTCCTGATGTTCACGAAGGCGAACCCGACAGTTGTCGACGTCGGTGGTGTTATGCGGATCACGGATCCCACCATCATCGCCACCGGCAAGGACCCCGCAGACCAGTCAAGCGGCGCCAATATAAACACTGGCGACACGATCATTACCAGCCAGGCGGCTAACCCGACCACCTTCGGCACCAACAACCAGATGATTACGGAACAGGACGGCATCCGCTTTTCGTTCGTCACGGGTGCCAGGCAGGATGTGACCATTCCCAACCTGAGTCCGACCGAAGCAGATGTTGAGTCCAACATCGACTTTACCAGCGTCTTCAACGCGAAGATGGCCAGCTTCGACGTCGTGCAGTTGCAAAGCGGCAAGAGTGCCGTCGTAAAAATCAGCGCATTCAGTACCATTGCTGAACCCGGCGAGAACTTCATCAACGGCTATGTGGGTGATACGTCAGTTGCCATCACCAATGTTCGCGTCTTCAACAGCGCCGGGGTGGTGATCGAGAATTCAAACGGATCGGTGAATGATCCGGCCATTGGCATTACCTTTTCTGGTGGGGTTGCAACCATCACCGGCGTTTTGGCCGGCTACCAGATTGAATACACCACGACGTCGGATCACAACCGCGTGCTCGTCGAGAACGGAGCGGCCCTCGACGCCAGGGGCAATAACCACGCCGATTTTGATATCGGTGGTTTCACGCTGGTCCAAGCCTCTGTTTCGACAACCGAAATCGGCTCCAAGATGATCTTCGACGACGACGGGCCAAGCGCAGACGTGGCCGATGGCGCCGGCGCGGTGACGATCGACGAGACGGCCGGCAACCAGGATAACGACAGCGACTTGGCGGCGGTTCTGGCGCTGTTCGACACGGAAGTGACGAACAAGGGCACGGACTTGAATCCAGCGGAGTTCGCGATCAGCACCACACCTTTGGCCACCACGACGCTCAGCAGCTTTGGCCAGGACGCGGCGGGTGCGACGAAAGTGCTGTCGCTGGCGATTGTGGGCGGTGACGGCACCGACTCGCTGCTCGATACCACTGATGGCAAGAACATCATTCTGTTCAAGGAAGGCGATCTGATTGTCGGCCGCTATGACGTGGCCAATGGCACGGTCACGGCCGACGATCCAGCGGCGTTCGCGATTGCGCTGCAGCAAGACGGCAACGTGGCGGTCGCGCAGTATGTCTCGCTCAAGCACCCCACCGCCGGCAGCTCGGCTGCGGCCTATGACGACCGGATCGATCTGGCGGGCCTGATCAACGCGGTGGTGACAGTGACCGACGGCGACGGCGACACCAGCACCGACAGTGTGGGCATCGGCGACGACATCAACTTTGACGACGACGGGCCGAGCGCGGATGTGGCCGATGGCGGCGGCGCGGTGACGATCGACGAGACGGCCGGCAACCAGGATAACGACAGCGACGCGGCGGCGGTTCTGGCACTGTTCGACACGGAAGTGGTGAACAAGGGCACGGACTTGAATCCAACGGAGTACGCGATCAGTACCACGTCGTTGGTCTCCACGGCGCTCAGCAGCTTTGGCCAGGACCAGGAGGGTGCAACGAAAGTGCTGTCGCTGGCGATTGTCGGCGGCGACGGCACCGACTCGCTGCTCGACACCACCGATGGCAAGGACATCAAACTGTTCAAGGAAGGCGATCTGATTGTCGGCCGGTATGACGTGGCCAATGGCACGGTCACGGTTGACGATCCGGCGGCGTTCGCGATTGCGCTGCAGCAGGATGGCAATGTGGCGGTGGCGCAATATGTCTCGCTCAAGCACCCCACCGCCGGCAGCTCGGCGGCAGCCTACGACGACCGCGTTGATCTGGCGGGCCTGATCAACGCGGTGGTGACGGTGACCGACGGCGACGGCGACACCAGCACCGACAGCGTCGGCATCGGCGACGACATCAACTTCGACGACGACGGACCGGGGGTGTCAGCCAACAGCACGGTGCTGCTCGACGACGATGCGCTCTCGGGTGGCAATCCTGGCGGCACGGACGACGATGTAGACTCGGCTAACCTAAGCGGCACTCTGGGTCACGACTTTGGGCAGGACGGGGCCGGCACGGTGGCCTATCTGACCAGCGGAGCGCCCACAGGCTTCACCTATGTGGCCGACGGCGCCAATCTGTTGGTCAAACAGGGCACGACCACGGTGCTGACGCTGACGATGGTCGCAACAACGGGCGCCTACACGGTGACGCAAAACAACCCGATCCTCCATGCGGCAGGCCTGACCGAGAACAACCAGGCGTTCACCATCAACTACCGGGTGACCGATGGTGATGGCGATACGGCCGATGGCACGCTGGGGATCAACGTCGACGACGATACGCCCGTTATAGGGACAGCCCCTGTGCAGGATGTCGACCCCACTTTGGGTGCGACGTCATGGACCTTTTCGGGTGACTTCGCCTACTCGATAGGTGCGGACAAGCGCGGGCCGACCTACTCTTCGGCAGCGGACAGTGATTTTGCCGAACTCGCCCTCTCTGGCTTGGCGAACGATGTTGCGATCGTTGATCCAACGGTCATCTGGGATTCAGAGGATCCCGACGGTGCCACGTTTAACGTGTCGTTCAAATACGATCACGATCGGAACGCTACCACCGATCCTGAACTGGTGGAAGGCACGCTGGTGTTTGACAAAGTCAATGACACCTATACCTTCGAGATAGATGCGCTGCAAACGACGCAAGACGTCACGCTGGGCGAAGGCACTGGATACGAAACGTATGACGTGGATGGTACGAGCCCTTCCAGTGGCCCATCAAATGTGGCCACTGGGAAGCTTGGGGAAGGTTTCTTCATCCAGATCACGGGCTTCGAGGCACCACTGAGTGCCGACGGCAATACTGTTGTGACGGATGGTGAGCTTGTGAGCGGCACGCTGGCCCCTGTAACCTTGTCCAGCACTGCTCTGGGCGTCTCCGGAAATACGATCCAGGCAGGTGAAGCGGCCAACATCAATTTCTTCCAGACTGATCCGAAAGGAGATCTGGGCGCCGACAATTTTAGTTACGCGACCGATTTCTTTATCAAGTTCGATGGATATGAGACTGAAAGCGATGATCTTTTGCTTATCGTCAGTCTTGCTGATGCAAATGATCCTTCCATCACTACAACACGTGCCATCTACGTCGACCAAGGCGATGTGTACGAGAACGATACGGTCAATACAGATCTTGTTGGAACCAAGTACGAGGCCCTTATCGTCAACGACCCAGCCGATCCGAACGACCCGTTCCTGGACAATAATGATGCTCTATTGATTGTTGAAAGTAATGATTTCAACATTCAGACCGGTGATAACTGGCTCATCAAGGGTATTCAGATTCTTTCGAATGATGCTGGCCTTACGGGCAGCGCGATAAATCTGAATCGCGATGTCGGTGCCGATGGCGCAAGCAGCACTTCCGCACAGCCGGTCAGTGGTCTCGTCGGGCCTGGAAACACGATTGCGGAGGATACGAGTACGAATCCGCTGAAGATCATCGATGCTGGTTTCTCCACCACCACGACTACACCCGCTACCCTTGATCTAGAACTGGATTTCCAGGTCGTCGATAGAGATAGCGATTTCACCGCTGTCCAGACGATTGATATCGAAAATCCTGTCGTGGTCGAACTGGTGGGAGTTACTAACTTGGCACCGACAGATTTGGTGCTTTGATCCGCTAAGAAGAGTAAACGCGCGAGACAGGACGGCTTGGCTCCCACAAGGGGTCAGGCCGTTTTTTTATTGGGCCACTGCGGTCCCTGAGCCAAGGCCAGACGAGCCTTGCGGCATGTCCTCATTCACAAACGGAATAGGCGGCACCGTTCCTTCACGCCCTCGTGCTGTTCCCCCATCCAAGTAGTCTGAAACTCCCATTCCGCTTGGGAGTATCGGCCGATGCGCAATCCCCGGGGCTTATCCATAGTGACGGCCAAGGTCAACGGTCAGGCCTCGATGACCGCATGCTCAGGAGAAAATCATGGCTATTGGAATCACTGGCGTGGACGTTTCGCTGGACGAAACGGCCGGGTTACAGAACGCCACCGCCACTCCAGCCCCTCCGGGAGACGCTGACGACAACGACATTCTGGTGGCGTCCCTGCCCTCTTCCTTCTCTACCCGTTTGACCGCACTTGCGGCAGGTACCGCAACAGGTGCGGCCTTGAGTGGCTATAACGGTGCCGTGGGCAACACGGGCAGCAATGCGTTCACCATCACCGGCGGAGGAAGCATTACCGATATCAGCTTCGTCGACAGCGCTGGCGCACCGCTTGATGGCGCGGACAGCGGACTGTTTACCCTCGATGGCACCAGCATCCTTCTCTATACAGATACGAACAACAACATTCTCCTGGGCCGAGCCGGGAGCGCAACCGGCGCGATCGTGTTCGCGGCCTATATCGAAGAAACCGGATCACCGGTCTCCGGCGGCAAGATCTGGACCGTGGAGTACCAACCGCTCCAGCATCCAGATGATACGAACCCCGATGATGCGCTCAATCTGCTGGATAAGGTGTTCATCGGAACCAGTCAGGACCTGGAATTCAGTCTGGCCGGTGTGCCCTCCGGGGCGAACCTCTTCCTGATGTTCACGAAGGCGAACCCGACAGTAGTCGACGTCGGTGGCGTTTTGCGGATCACGGATCCCACCATCATCGCCACCGGTAAGGACCCCGCAGACGAGTCAAGCGGCGCCAATATAAACACTGGCGACACGATCATTACCAGCCAGGCGGCTAACCCGACCACCTTCGGCACCAACAGTCAGATGATTACGGAACAGGATGGCATCCGCTTTTCGTTCGTCACGGGTGCCAGGCAGGATGTGACCATTCCCAACCTTAGTCCGACCGAAGCAGATGTTGAGTCCAACATCGACTTTACCGACGTCGTCAATGCGAAAAAGGCCAGCTTCGACGTCGTGCAGTTGCAAAGCGGCAAGAGTGCAGTGGTAAAAATCAGCGCATTCAGCACCGCTGCTGAACCTGGCGTGAACTTCATCAACGGCTATGCGAACGATACGCCGGTTGCCATCACCAATGTTCGCGTCTTCAACAGCGCCGGGGTGGTGATCGAGAATTCAGACGGATCGGTGAATGATCCGGCCATTGGCATCACCTTTTCTGGTGGGGTTGCAACCGTCACCGGCGTTTTGGCCGGCTACCAGATTGAATACACCACAGCCTCGGATCACAACCGCGTGCTCGTCGAGAACGGGGCGGCCCTCGACGCCAGGGGCAATACCCACGCCGATTTTGACATCGGTGGTTTCACACTGCTCCAAACTGCTGTTACGACCGCCGAAATCGGCTCCAAGATCATCTTCGAAGATGACGGCCCAGCACTCGCCTTCGGCAACCTGATCGGGACCGGTAGCGTCCTGCCGCAAACCGGCTACTGGAGTCATTCAGCCGGCGCCGACGGGCTGGATACGAACGGTCTGGATATTTCGGTGAATAACCCGTTCACCCTCGTCAGGCCAGACAACACCACCACGACCGGGACCGCCACACTCACCGAGCAATCGCCCTCACCGGACGGCAATGGCGCGTACCAATTCGCCGGGACGTTGACCGGCGATTTCGACAACAACGCCGACACGGCGGATACCACCATCGACTACACGCTGAGCGCCTTTGACGATGGCAGCTATGTACTGGATCTGGTGCAAGGTTTCAGTTCAACGGTCGTGCTCAGCAGTGCCGATGGCTCGCTCGCTGCCGGCGGTCCGGACCCGGTGCGCACATTGTTAATTCCAGATACGAATGACCCGACTATTCCTTCGGCATCTGAGGAGGTTGTGTTCTTTTCCGTAAAAACAACTGCGTCGACTTCGGACATCCTGACCGGTATCGGGCTTGGAGCACCCGACCCCACCGAAGCCCAGCTACAGACCAATCCCCTGCCCTCGTACATCGACCCGAGGGCCATGAACGTCAGCACGTCCGGCATCGGCGTCGCCAATAACGTCCTCCAGGGAGACAACCTGGTGGCAATCGGCGGTACCGATGAAAGTTTCGTCGTCAATCCGGAAACCCTGCTGACGGCCATGAAGGTCTTCATCGACAACTCCGTGGCGGGTTACAACACAGCGACCGAGGACCTGTACTACAGGATCTACTACGAGGACGGCTCAACTTCGGACCTCATCGAGGTGAACACCCTGACGCCAGAGCCCCGTGGACAGGTGTCCTTCCTCATTGAACAGGAGGGCTCGCTGCTGATCGATGCTGTTCAGCTTACGATGGGCCGAGGCGACATCAAGATCCCGGTGATCCAGTTCATTCAGGAGACCGCGAGTCTGGCCAGCGATATCCAGCTGACGTTCAACGCGACGGTGACGGACAGGGATGGGGACTCGGTATCAAGTACGTTTGACGCCAATCTGTTCGCTAACGACTTGACCGGCGCCTTCGACTACACGCTGGTGGGCACGGACGGTGAGCTTGATGCCTTCAACGTCGACTTGTCATTCGATGAGAACCTGTACCAGATTACCGGCTTCGATGCGGACGGACTGCGAGACACTCTGGTGCTCAACGGCGACCAGACTGCTGATGTCCAGATCGACACCAGCGGCGCAGACAGCATCGTGACGGTTACCGAAACGGGCGGACAAGTCACGACCATCACCCTGGTCGGGGTCGATCTTCTAACTAGCAACGACATCGTTATCGGCAGCGTCTGAGGCGTCGCGTGCGTGAAAAATGCGAGGGTGGCGCAAGCCACTCTCGCATTGTTTTTTGCAGTTTCAATAGGAGATCCGCACGCTCGCATCAACCTGGGCACCCTGCGACAGACCTCCTACGAATACGACTAGGCCGAAACTCCCATCCCGCTTGGGAGTTTCGGCCGATGCGCAATTCCCGGCGCTTGGTCATAGTTGTAGAGGTCAATGGTCAGACCTCATGACCGCAATTGCTCGGGAGAAAAATCATGGCTATTGCAATCACCGGCGAGGACGTTGTGCTAGACGAAACGGCCGGGTTACAGAACGCCACCGCCACGCCAACCCCTGCAGGAGACGCTGACGACAACGACATTCTGGTGGCATCCCTGCCCTCTTCCTTCTCTACCCGTTTGACCGCACTTGGAGCAGGTACCGCAACGGGTGCGGCCTTGAGTGGCTACACCGGTGTCGCGGGCAACACGGGCAGCAATGCGTTCACCATCAACGGCGGCGGAAGCATTACCGATATCCGCTTCGTCGACAGCGCTGGCGCCCCCCTCAATGGCGTGGACAGCGGACTGGACACCCTTGATGGCACCAGCATCCTTCTCTATACGGACACGAACAACAACATCCTTCTGGGCCGAGCCGGAGGCGCGGATGGCGCGATCGTGTTCGCTGCCTACATTGAAGAAACCGGATCACCGGTCACCGGCGGCAAGATCTGGACCGTGGAGTACCAACCCCTCAAGCACCCAGATGCTACGAACCCCGATGATTCGCTCAATCTGCTGGATAAGGTGTTCATCGGAGCCACTCAGGACCTGGATTTCAGTCTTGCCGGTGCGCCCTCCGGTCAGAACCTGTTCCTGATGTTCACGAAAGCGAACCCGACAACTGAAACTGTCAATGGTGTCGTGCGGATCACGGTTCCCACCATCATCGCCACCGGTAAGGACCCCGCAGACCAGTCAAGCGGTGCCAATATAAATACTGGCGACACGGTCAATACCAGCCAGGGGGGTGGCTCGACCACCATCGGCACCAACAATCAGATGATTGTGGAACAGGAAGGCATCCGCTTTTCGTTCGTCACAGGCGCCAGGCAGGATGTGACCGTTCCCAACCTTAGTCAGACCGAAGCAGACGTTGAGTCCAACATTGACTTTACCAGCGTCTACAATACGACCTCGGCCAATTTCGACGTCGTGCAATTGCAAAGCGGCAAGAGTGCCGTGGTAAAAATCAGCGCATTCAGTACCGCTGCTGAACCTGGCGTGAACTTCATCAACGGCTATGCGAACGATACGCCGGTTGCCATCACCAATGTTCGCGTCATCAACAATAGCACCGGGCTAGTGATCGAGAATTCAGACGGAACAGTGAATGATCCGGCGATTACCATCAGCTTTTCTGCTGCCGGGGTTGCAACCATCACCGGCGTCTTGGCCGGTTACCAGATTGAATACACCACAACGTCGAACCACAACCGCGTGCTCATCGAGAACGGGGCGGCCATTGACGCCAGAGGCAATGACCACGCCGATTTTGATATCGGCGGCTTCACGCTGCGCCAAGCCTCTACTTCGATCGCCGAAATCGGCTCCAAGATGATCTTCGAGGACGACGGCCCGAGCATCAGCATCACCGGCAGCGAGCCGGCGCTGACGGTAGACGAAACGGTGCTGGCGACCGACGCCACACAGAACTTCGCCGCCAACTTCAGCTCGGCGTTTGGCGCTGATGGCCCGGGTACGCTGACCTATGCGCTGGGCGTGGTACCGGGGGCCTCCGGGCTGACCGACACGGCCACCGGCGAGGCAGTCAACCTGTCGCTCAACGGCACAGTGGTCGAAGGCCGCACGGCCACGACCAGCCTGCTGGTGTTCACGGTTAGCGTGGCCGCCAATGGCGACGTTACGCTCGATCAGATTCGGGCAGTGGTGCATCCCGATGCCACCAATCCCGATGATTCGACGACGCTGTCGGCGGACAATCTGGTGACGCTGACGGCGACCACAACCGATGGCGACGGCGACAGCGTTCAGGCAACGCTCAACATCGGACAAAACCTGGTGTTCAAGGATGACGGCCCGAGCATCACCGCCAGTGGCGAGGAGCCAACGCTGACGGTAGACGAAACGGTACTGGCGACCGACGCCACACAGAACTTTGCCGCCAACTTCAACTCGGCGTTTGGCGCTGATGGCGCGGGTACGCTGACCTATGCGCTGGGCGTGGTGGCAGGTGCCTCCGGGTTGACCGACACGGCCACCGGCGAGGCAGTCAACCTGTCGCTCAACGGCACAGTGGTCGAAGGCCGCACGGCCACGACCAACCTGCTGGTGTTCACGGCCAGCGTCGCTGCTAATGGTGACGTCACGCTCGACCAGCTCCGCGCAGTAGTGCATCCCGATGCCACCGATCCCGATGACTCGACGACGCTGTCGGCGGACAATCTGGTGACGCTGACGGCAACCGTGACCGACAAGGACGGCGATAGCGTTCAGGCGACCCTCAACATCGGGCAAAACCTGGTGTTCAAGGATGACGGCCCGAGCATCACCACCACCGGCGAGGAGCCGACGCTGACGGTAGACGAAACGGTGCTGGCGACCGACGCCACGCAGAACTTTGCCGCCAACTTTAGCTCGGCGTTTGGCGCTGATGGCCCAGGTACGCTGACCTATGCGCTGGGCGTGATGCCGGGGGCCTCCGGGCTGACCGACACGGCCACGGGCGAGGCAGTCAATCTTTCGCTCAATGGTGGCGTGGTAGAAGGCCGCACGGCCACCTCCAACCTGCTGGTGTTCACAGCCAGCGTCGCCGCTAATGGCGACGTCACGCTCGACCAGCTCCGCGCAGTGGTGCATCCCGATGCCACCGATCCCGATGATTCGACGACGCTGTCGGCGGACAATCTGGTGACGCTGACGGCGACCACCACCGATGGTGACGGCGACAGCGTTCAGGCAACGCTCAACATTGGGCAGAACCTGGTGTTCAAGGACGACGGACCGAGCATCAGCACCACCGGCGAGGAGCCAACGCTGACGGTAGACGAAACGGTGCTGGCAACCAACGCCACGCAGAACTTTACCGCCAACTTCAACTCGGCGTTTGGCGCTGATGGCGCCGGCACGCAGACCTATGCGTTGGGCGTGGTGGCAGGTGCCTCCGGGTTGACCGACACGGCCACGGGCGAAGCGGTCAACCTGTCGCTCAACGGCACAGTGGTCGAAGGCCGCACCGCCACGACCAGCCTGCTGGTGTTCACGGTCAGCGTCGCCGCTAATGGTGACGTCACGCTCGACCAGCTCCGTGCAGTGGTGCATCCCGATGCCACCGATCCCGATGATTCGACGACGCTGTCGGCGGATAACCTGGTGACACTGACGGCGACCGTCACCGATGGCGACGGCGATAGCGTTCAGGCGACCCTCAACATCGGGCAAAACCTGGTGTTCGAGGATGACGGACCAAGCATCAGCGCCTCCGGCGAGGAGCCGACGCTGACGGTGGATGAAACAGTCCTGACCACCGACGCCACCCAGAACTTTGCCGCCAACTTCAACTCGGCGTTCGGCGCCGATGGCCCGGGTACATTGACCTATGCGCTGGGCGTGGTACCGGGGGCCTCCGGGCTGACCGACACGGCCACGGGCGAGGCGGTCAACCTGTCGCTCAACGGCACAGTGGTCGAAGGCCGCACGGCCACGACCGGCCTGCTGGTGTTCACGGCCAGCGTCGCCGTTAATGGTGACGTCACGCTCGACCAGCTCCGCGCAGTGGTGCATCCCGACGCCACCAATCCCGATGATTCGACGACGCTGTCGGCGGATAACCTGGTGACGCTGACGGCAACCACAACCGATGGCGACGGTGACAGCGTCCAGGCGACCCTCAACATTGGGCAGAATCTGGTGTTCAAGGACGACGGACCGAGCATCAGCGCCACTGGCGAGGAGCCGACGCTGACGGTGGACGAAACATTCCTGGCGACCGACGCCACGCAGAACTTTGCCGCCAACTTCAACTCAGCGTTTGGCGCTGATGGCGCGGGTACGCTGACCTATGCGCTGGGCGTGGTAGCGGGGGCCTCCGGGTTGACCGACACGGCCACCGGCGAGGCAGTCAACCTGTCGCTCAACGGCACAGTGGTCGAAGGCCGCACGGCCACGACCGGCCTGCTGGTGTTCACGGCCAGCGTCGCCGCTAATGGTGACGTCACGCTCGACCAGCTCCGCGCAGTGGTGCATCCCGACGCCACCAATCCAGATGATTCGACGACGCTGTCGGCGGACAACCTGGTGACGCTGACGGCGACCACAACTGATGGCGACGGCGATAGCGTCCAGGCGACCCTCAACATTGGCCAGAATCTGGTGTTCAAGGACGACGGGCCAAGCATCAGCACCACCGGCACCGAGCCAACGCTGACGGTGGACGAAACGGTGCTGGCAACCAACGCCACCCAGAACTTTGCCGCCAACTTCAGCTCCGCATTTGGTGCTGATGGTGCGGGTACGCTGACCTACGCGCTGGGCGTGGTGGCGGGGGCCTCCGGGCTGACCGACACGGCCACCGGCGAGGCGGTCAACCTGTCACGCAACGGTGGCGTGGTGGAAGGCCGCACGGCCACGACCAACCTGCTGGTGTTCACGGCCAGCGTCGCCGCCAATGGTGACGTCACACTCGACCAGCTCCGCGCAGTGGTGCATCCCGACGCCACCAATCCAGATGATTCGACGACGCTGTCGGCGGACAACCTGGTGACGCTGATAGGGACCGCAACCGACAAGGACGGCGATAGCGTCCAGGCGACCCTCAACATCGGACAGAACCTGATATTCAAGGACGACGGTCCATCGCTTGCATTCGGTAACCTGATCGGCACCGGTAGCGTCCTGCCGCAATTCGGGTTCTGGGACAATTCGGCGGGCGCCGACGGGTTGGGTGCGGCTGGTCTGGATATCTCTGTGAATAGCCAGTTCACCCTCGTCAGGCCAGACAACACGACCACCACCGGGACCGCCACGCTCACCGAGCAGTCGCCCTCACCGGACGGCAACGGCGCGTACCAATTCGCAGGGACGTTGACGGGTGATTTCGACAACAACGCCGCAACCGCGGATACCAGCGTCGACTACACGCTGACTGCCTATGCCGATGGCCGCTATGCACTGGATCTGGTGCAAGGCTTCCGTTCGGAGATCGTGCTCAGCACTGCCGACGGCGCGCTCGGCGCCGGCGGCCCGGATCCCGTGCGCACCTTGTTAATTCCGGAGCAGGATCCGCCGACTATTCCTTCGCCATCTGAGGAGGTTGTCTTCTTCTCCGCGAAGGCGCTTGCGTCCACTTCGGACATCCTGACCGGTATCGGGCTCGGAGAACCCGACCCCACCGAAGCCACGCTACAGACCAACCCCCTGCCCTCGTACATCGACCCGTCGGCCATGAACGTCAGCACGGCCGGCATCGGCGTCGCCAATAACCTGTTCCAGGGAGATAACCTGGCGGCAATCGGCGTTGACGACGAAAGTTTCGTCATCAATCCAGAGAGCCTGCTGACGGGCATGAGGGTCTTTATCGACAACTCCGTGGGAGGTTACAACACGGCGACCGAGGACCTGTACTACAGGGCCTTCTACGAGGATGGCACGTTCTCGAACCTCATCGAAGTGAACACCCTGACTCCGGAGGCAGGCGGACAGGTATCCTTCCTCATTGAGAGCGATGGCACGAATCTGATTGACGCTGTTCAGCTCACGATGGCCCGAGGCGAGATCAAGATCCCGACGATCCAGTTCATTCAGGAGAGCGAGAGCCTGGCCAGCGATGTCCAGCTGACGTTCAACGCGACGCTGACGGACAAGGATGGGGACTCGGCGACGAGTACCTTCGACGCCAACCTGTTCGCCAACGACTCGGAGGATGCCCTCTTCGACTTCTCGCTGGTGGGCACAGGCGGTGAGCGTGATGCCTTCAACATCGATTTGTCAGTCGATGAGAACCTGTACCAGGTCACTGGCTTCGATGCGAGCGCAAACCTGCGAGACGCCCTGGTGCTCAACGGCGACCAGAGCGCGGTTGTCCAATCGATCGACATCAGCGGTGCAGACAGCATCGTGACGGTTGCCGAAACGGGCGGACAAGTCACGACCATCACCTTGGTCGGGGTCGATCTTCTGAGTAGCGATATTGTTTACGGCAGCGTCTGAGAAACGCGCGTAAAAAGATGCGAGGGTGGCGCAAGCCACCCTCGCATTTTTTTGCACTTCCAATAGGAGATCCGCACGCTCGCATCAACCTGGGTACCCAGTGGCAAGCCACCGACAAGGACGGCGATACAGTGTCGGCCCAAGCGCGCCAGAGGATGTCAGAGCGTCTTTTTTTGACGTGAAACCAAATCCAGTTCCACCCACGAGGACTCGGGTGGCTTTTCGTTGTTGGTGAGCCCGTGCTTCAGCGCATACATCAGCAAATCGATACGGTTGATCAGATTAAGCTTTTGATAAATGTTGCTGAGGTGGTTGTGCACGGTGTGTTCACTGATGCCCAGGCGCCCGGCGATGCTCATGTATTTGGCGGACGGATCCCCCACAATGGCGCGAATAAGTTCCCTCTCGCGCAGCGTCAGCCGCGCCTGTTTCGCCTGCTCCAGATTGCATTTCAAGTGTATATGCTCAGTCGCGGAATAGCCGGAAAGCCCACCGGCCCAGGCTCTATCCTTTCCGGTGTCGCGGTGGTGGACCGTGATGATGGCCTGGATGATCGATTCCGTCGGATCTTCCGCCAGCACGATACCCCGTGCGCCCGCCTCTATTGCCTGGGCAACGGGGACGGCTTCGTACAGGCCCTTGAGCACCAGCACTTTCATTTCGGCGTTGCGGGTGAGCCCCGCAACGACCTCCAGTGGGTTCAGCGCATCTGGAAAGAAACTGAAAAAAATCACATTGGGACGCAACTGATCGGCAAGATCCAGCGCATTGGTATAGGTGGTGGCCTGGCCGCTCACTTCCATCTGAGGCTTCCTGGCATTGATCAAATCTTGAAGGCCCATGAGAACGAGGGGACGACAATCGATCAGCATCACGCGTATTGTTTTTCTGTGGGTCGTCATTACTTTCCTGACTCCCTTGAAGAATTAACTCTGACCTCCCTCCCTTGGCCTTCCTGGGTCAGCAGCTCGCTCACCTGACCACCGTGATCGAAGGACAGATGCGAACGCTGGCAGGCCTTCACCGTGCCCACTCGGGCAACACTTCCACTGGCTTCACCGACAGAGACTGCAGGCGTTTCCAAAAACCGGGCAAAGCCATCGAGGCAACATAAATAGGAATAATCATCAATAGCTTGCGCATGATTGATGTGCTCCCTCGAGCTGTTCAACTGAGTCTAGGCCAGCCCAAGGCGCTGCCAGCCTGCACATCCGCCAGTCGTCGATTCAAGCCTGATGCAAGTCGTTCGGCCGATGTTTAAAAGGATAAATACTCCCTATAAATTCAATGGTTTATGAGCGCCAAGGGCGACCTCCGACCAACGTCTGACAGCGATCAAAATCGTCAATTAACCGACAAATGGTTTGCGTACAAGAACAACCGTAACACTGGCGTCAATTTATCGGCGAGACTCGCCTCCTCGATCCATGATAATGCTTGCAGTTCCAGGTCTTGCCGCTGGTTTTACCTACCAAGTGCGCTTGGGTAGCCACATGACTGCGGTGCTCGATTTTCTGGCGACAACACATAGCAACCAACACCTGAACTGCTGGAGGTTATGGTCCAAATGAGGGAGCAAGTCGGGACGGGGATCGATAGTGCGGCAGAATCAGTGGGATGTGAGGCTTTGGCTAGAGCTGCCGGGACTCAACCAGGCATTAACGCTTTCGACACCCTCGGCAGGCGGCTTTCCCGCCCAGCGATTGAGAGTAAGGACATTTGTGACGAACTCGTATTGCGCCTTGAGCAGGTCACGACGAGCCCGGAATTCGTTGCGTACGCTGGTCAGTACATCGACGGCATTGACCATTCCGTAATCGAGGGCTTTCTCTGCCGCCACTCTGGACAGCTGTGCCGAGGCCAGGGCATTGCGGCTCGCATTGATTTTTTCTCCGCTCGAATTGGCGGTCAGGTAAGCGCTGGTGATCTCCTTGACCACCCGGCGCCGGATCGCTTCCAGCTCCTGCTCAGCGGTAATCTGATCCTGGTAAAGCCCACGGACCCGCGCCGAGGTCGAGCCGCCGCTGTACAGCGGCACCTGCACGCCGATACCGGCGACATAACTGTCGGTGCGCGGCTGCAGGGTATTGTTGTAGCCCTCGTTGGTCTGCTGCGCGCTCAGCGTAAGGCTCAGGGTCGGATAGTGCCCGCCCTTGCCGCTACGCAACGCTGCGCCCGCGGCTTCCACACTGCTCTCGTTGGCCTTGAGCGCCGGGTTTAGCGCTATACCGTCGCGGACCCAGGTTTCCAGGCTCTGCGCTGAAACCCGCAGTTGCACGTCATCGCGAATCCGGTTGAGCTTTTCCTTGACCGGCCGGCCGACGATCTCCGCCAGTGCCTCGCGACTGATACTGGCCTGGTTCTGGGCATCCAGCTCCTGCGCCGCCAGCAAATCTACCCGGGCCTTGAGGTCGAGCTGATCAGTAATCATTGCCAGCTGCTTTTCGTACAACGCATTGACTCGGTCCAGACTCTTTTGCGTGGTTCGACGCTCCGCTTTCACTAACTCCAGTTCATCTTCGGCCGCCAACGCGGTGAAGTAACGCTGCGCCAAGTCCACCGTGGCTTCGGCCTGGGCGTCCAGCGCTTGCGATTCGGACTGCTTGGCCAGACTTTTGAATTTTTGGTAGTTCTCCCACGCGGCCTTGTTGTAGAGGTACTGACGCAGCACCAGGCTGTAGTTTTCGCTGTCGTAACTGCGCTGCACCAAGTCGCTCTCCTGATGAATCCGATTGTTCCCGGCGTTGAGCGATACTTGCGGGAACAGCGCACCCATAGCCTCGCGCTGATGTTCCTTACCCGCCTGCGCTTGCGCATAGGAGGCCAACACCCGCGGATCCTCCAGCCGTGACTCACGATACAACTGCATGAGGTCGGTGGAAAACGTCGAGGCGCTGACCCCGGTTGGCGTGGCTGCAGGGGTTTGCGCCAGGGCGGCTCCCGCTGCAAGCATGAACGCACCGCCCAGCAGAACTGCCGATGCGTTCATGGTTATTCCTCGATCATCGATTGAGCCATGGCATCGCGAGCCGGCTGCATCAAGTACTGCAACAACGTGCGTTGCCCGGTGATGATCAATACGTCCGCCGGCATCCCCGGCAACAACTTGCGCTCACCCAAGGTGCGCGCACCCTCCTCGGTTACCCGCACCCGCGCCAGGTAATAGGCCGTCCCGGCCTTTTCGTTGACCAGCCGGTCAGCCGATACGCTGCTGACCTCGCCTTCGATCACCGGAGTGGTCGAGCTATTGAACGCGCCGAAACGGATATCGGCACGCTTGCCGATGGCGACACGATCAATATCCACCGGCGCCACCTGGGCCTCTATGACCAGCTCGGAAACCGAGGGCACGATATCCAGCAGCGGCGTCGCCGGGCTCACGACCCCCCCAATGGTGTGCACTGTCATGCCAATCACCATGCCCGCGTCGGGTGCGCGGATGACGATACGACTGAGCCGGTCTTCCAGGGAGGAGGTTTTCTCTTGCAGGTCGTACATCCTGGTCTGCACCTCGGCCAGCTCCTTGACCACCTCGGTACTGAAATCCTTGTCGATTTGCAGAATCTGCAGCTGTGTTTCGTTGATCTGCAGACGAGTCTTGTTGATAGCTGAACGGTGATCAGCCACCTCCGACCTGAGCATCCCCAGCTTGCGTTCCTGCTCGAGCAGACGTTGTTTGTCAACGAACCCTTGCTTGAGCAGGTCGGTCAATTCAACGATTTCACCGCTGTAGGATTTCTCCAGATGAACCTTGGCGCCAATCATCGCCTCCAGCCCCTTGATCTGTTGATTCAACTGGCCAATGCGCTCGCGCAACACCGAGATCTGGCCCAGCCGCGAGCCCTGCCGGGCGTTGAATACCTGGGTCTCGCCCTGACGCGCTTCCACTCCTCGCAGACTCTCGGAATCGGCTATCTCCCCAAAGCTGATCGCCGACAGTGTGTCGCGCTCGGCTCTGAGCCTTGCCTCCATGGCTCTGGTCGCAACCAGCTGGCCTCGGGTTATCTCGTATTCGAAGCGCAACTGGGCATCATCAAGAATGATCAGCGGATCACCGCGCTTGACGATGTCACCGTCATGGACCAGTACCGCTTTGACGATGCCCCCTTCAGGGTGCTGGACCGTTTTGCGGTAAGTCTGCACGGTGACCACTCCCGGCGCGTAAGCGGCACCGTCGAGGGGCGCGAGCGCCGCCCAAGTGCCGAACAGGCCGAAGGTCACCCCTACAATACCAATGCCCAGGCGGCGTGCTTTACGATCAGATATCGGCAGGCCGGCGAAGCTTTCAATTTGACGACTGGGCATCGTAGGGTTCATCGGCATCGCCCTTGCTGGTTTTGACCGAAGCCATGCTGGCGCCTGCCGACATGGCGTGCTTTTGCGCCTGTTGTCTCTGCGCGTTGAGTTCGGCGAGCACCTGCTCGCGTGGCCCGTAGAGACTGATAACCCCTGCGTTCATCACCATGAGCCGGTCAAGTTGCGACACGATGTTGGTTCGGTGAGTAATGACGAACAGGGTCGCGCCGGTCTGCTTGAGCTGCTGGATGGCAGCCACCAGGGCGCGATCACCGACTTCGTCAAGATTGGAATTGGGCTCGTCGAGAATAATCAGCCGCGGGTTGCCATACAGGGCACGGGCCAGCCCGATGCGCTGGCGCTGCCCACCCGACAGCATGAGGCCCTCGCTGCCAATGACGGTGTCGTAGCCATCGGGCAACAGCAAAATCATTTCGTGAACGCCAGCGGTCCTCGCAGCCTGAATGACTTTTGCCGAGTCGACCTCGGCGAAGCGGGCAATGTTCTCGCTGACACTGCCTTCGAATAGCTCAATGTCCTGGGGCAAGTAACCTATATACGGCCCCAGTTCATGTTTATCCCACGCGCTGATGTCCGCGCCATCGAGCCGGACCACACCATGCAGCGGCACCCATACCCCCATCAGTGCCCTGGCCAGCGTGGACTTGCCCGCGGCACTTGGACCGATGATTCCGACAACACAGCCGGCAGGTACGCTGAAACTTATGTTGTTGATGATCGGCGTTTTCGAGCCAGGTGCCGCAACAACCAGACTCTCCACCTGCACGTGCCCCTGAGGCGCCGGCAATGACATACGCTCGGGCTGAGCCTGTTGTTTGTCGAGGATGTCGTTGAGACGGCGGTATTGCGAGCGGGCCGCAATAAAGCCCCGCCAACTGCCGATGATCAGATCGATGGGGGCCAATGCGCGCCCTAGCAGCACGGCCCCGGCAAACACCAGGCCAGCCCCCACTTGATGGTCCACGGCCAGGTACGCCCCCAGGCCAAGGATCAGTGATTGCACCAGGATCCGGAAGGTCTTGGAAAGCGTGCTGATTATGGCGCCTCTGTCGCTCGCCTCGGCCTGCAGCAACAGAACGTTTCTTTGACGAAGTCCCCAACGGTCCATCAGGGTTTCAAGCATGCCCATGGATTCGATGACTTCAGCGTTGCGCAGATTTTTCGTGGTGTAGAGCGTCGCGCCAATATGTTCCTTGTTCGCTTGGGCCAGCGCCGGCCCCGTCAGCCTCTCATTGATAAACGCGAGCAATAACAACAGCAGCGCACTGCCCGTCGCTACCCAGCCAAACCAGGGATGAAACATAAACATCACGGCGATATAGATAGGCAACCAGGGCGCATCGAAAAAGGCGAACAAACCGTTACCGGAGAGAAACTGTCTCAAGCCCGTCAAGTCGTTGAGCGACTGGGCCGAGGCATCCATCCCGCCACTGTCCAGAGCCCGTTTGAAACTGGCCTTATAGACTTGGCGACTGAGCAACACATCCAGTCGGGTACTGACCCGAACCATGATGCGCGAACGAATCCACTCCAGGGAACCGAGCGTGATAATCAGCCCGGTCATGATCAGCGTCAGCATTGCCAGGGTTGTCAGGCTTCCGCTGGCCATCACTCGCCCATACACCTGAAGCATATAGAAGGTAGGCACGAGCATGAGCGCGTTGATGAAAAAGCTGAAAAAACCAACAGAAATAAAACTATCTCTACAGGCTTTCAACGCATTTTTCAGGCTGTTTTCAGGTGTGCTTCGCATTGAAACCCCTGCTCGCAAAAACCATCTTTTGGAGCTTAGATCATGCCGAACGACTGTGTGTAGCCATCGGCCGGATCACCTCCCCCTGCAACTACCCGGCGGTGAGGAGCGCCAAGCTATCGGCGACGAGGCCAGGATGCGCTCTGACGAGCTGTCGCCCTTATCGCGGGCTGATGAGAGGTTTCTGGTGCAGGGTTACCGGCCAAACAGCAGGATTTCCAGGCAAGCGCTGCTTTGGTCGTGCGCCCTCCTTCACTTATGGCAATCCGATGGTCGGCACCGACAGGCCGTACTTCGTCGACCAAATCAACATGTTCAGCGGGTTGCGGAGGCTCAGAGGAAGGCAGTCAAGCCCACGCACTGCGACAAAATCCATCGCAGTGCGTAGCGCTCGCTGACTGACGGGGGCTAGTCATTTACAGATCGGTGATTTCCTTATGGCGAGGTACCAGCGCCTTCATGAAGCTCCATGCCACCAGATAAGCCAACGCACAGATAGCAAACATGATCATGTAGCCGGTATGAATATCACCGATCAGTTTGTAGTGATCGATCACCCAACCCCCGATCTTGGTCATCACTACACCGCCCAAGCCGCCGGCCAAACCGCCAATACCGACCACCGAAGCGATGGATTTTTGCGGAAACATGTCCGACACGGTGGTGAAAATATTGCACGACCATGCCTGGTGCGCCGATGCGCCCACGCCAATCAACAGCACCGGCACCCAGAAACTGATGTAACCCAATGGCTGCGCCAGTAACACCAGCAGCGGGAAGAAAGCGATCACCAGCATGGCTTTCATGCGACCGTCATACGGCGCATCGCCGCGTGACATGAAATAGCTGGGGAACCAGCCGCCGCCGATACTGCCGACCATGGTCATGCTGTACAACACGGCCAGCGGCATCACGATGGCCTCGCCTTTCATGCCGTATTGCGCCGATAGATAGGTGGGAAGCCAGAACAGGAAGAACCACCACACACCGTCGGTCATGAATTTACCGAAAGCAAAAGCCCAAGTCTGACGGTAGGTCAGCAATTTGAACCACGATACTTTCTTATCGGCGACACCCGGTACCGGGCGGGTGACCACCTGCACGACCTGATCGCTGCGGATGTAGGCCAGTTCCTGCGCCGAGAGGCGTTTTTGCTGCTCCGGCTTCTCGTACAGTGCAATCCATACACCCACCCAAACGAAGCCCAACATACCGATTACGATGAAAGCCGCTTCCCAGCCCCATAGGCTGGCAATCAGCGGCACGCAGATCGGCGCCAGGATCGCGCCCACATTGGCACCGGAATTGAAAATGCCGGTGGCAAAGGAACGCTCTTTCTTCGGGAAGTATTCTGCGGTGGCCTTGATTGCGATCGGGAAGTTTCCCGCTTCGCCTATCGCCAGCACGGCGCGCGACACCATGAAACCTGCGATCGAAACCGGAATCATGGCAATGCCGAACGCGCTGAACACGGCACCAATCCCCTCACCCATCGGCACCGCAAAGGCGTGCATGATCGCGCCAGTCGACCAGATGCCGATCGCTACTACATAGGCGGTCTTGGTGCCGATCTTGTCGACCACCCGGCCGGCAAACAGCATGGAAATCGCGTAGACAAACTGAAAGACCGAGGCGATGTTCGCGTAATCGCTATTACTCCAGCCAAATTGCGTCGATAGGTCCGGCGCCAACAGACTCAATACCTGGCGGTCGAGGTAATTGACGGTGGTGGCAAAAAACAACAGCGCGCAGATCGTCCAGCGATATTTGCCGACGGCCTGGCCGACTCGCTGAGCATTGATGGGCTCGTTCAGATTCATGGCATCACTTTATTGTTGGATTAGGGTGATGATCTCTCGGTTTTAAACGAGATCAATTGGGTCTTAGAGCATCGTCGAAACGCGTTGAGGCCGCGCCAAGGCAAGCAGCCAAGATCGCAGCTTTGGAATGGGCGTTTAGGGAGATGGGTAAACGGGATGAATTCATGATGGGGCCGACACTTTTTTATTTTTAGGGTTGAGCAGTCGATAAATCGTCTGTCGTCGTACAACTGTGCTTTTTATATCGACTCCAATACCGCGCTGTCAATCTGAGAAATGGCCGTCTGTCTCAAAGGTCACTCGCCTAGATTCTGATTTAATCCAGATAACCAGGGCTATGTGGGTCGGCGAGCTTCCAACTCTCCCGGTGTGACGCCAGGTATCTTGCTCAACCATAGTCATATGATCACCGAACCCAATCTGCGGCGATCTGCGCTCCTTCCTTGCACGGCTCGGCACTGAAAAACTACTTTTTCGGGGCTGATAAAGTCTTGCCGTGACCTATCGAGCAGGGCTTATTCAGAACCCTCCTGAAACCGCGCCCGATACCGCCCCGGGCTCTCCCCCGTCCACTTCTTGAATGCCCGATGGAACGCGCTCGGCTCCTGAAATCCCAACTGTTCGGCAATATCGCTGATGCTCGCCTTGCTCTGGCGCAACCGTTCAAACGCCACCGCGCGCCGCACTTCATCCTTGATTTCCTGATACGAACAGCCTTCGCGTCCCAGTTTCCGGCGAAAGGTGCTGGGGCTCAGGTGCTGCTCCTGGGCGAAGGCCTGCAAGGTCGGCCATTCGCTGTAATGGCTGTGGCGCAAGCGCTGATGAACCTGCGACGCCATCCCATGCTGGTTGCGGAAACGGATCACCAGCCATTGCGGGGCGGTGCGTAAAAACACTTTCAGCGAGGCAAGGTCTTGAACCACCGGCAACCGCAGGTAGTGACTGGCGAACTCGATTTCGGTGCGTTCGGTGCCGAAGGTCAGGTTGGGGCCCCAGAGCATGGCATCATCTCGCAGCGACAAACGCTGATGACGAAAGTCCGCACGATCGATAGGAATGCGCCGCCCGCCCAGCCAACACAGCAGACTGATCATCAACACCAGAAACGTTTCTTCGCCCAACCGGCTGACCTCGCTGTTCTGCGAACGGGTCTGCAAGCTGATGACCGCGCGCTTGCCACGCACACTCAACGTGCCGCGAAAATCACGCAGGAACAGAGCGAAATTGGCCAGGCACTGAAGCATGGCTTTTTCCAGTGTCGGTTCCTGAATCAATGCCCGACAGATCAAGGCAAAACTGCCTGGTGGCATTCCATGGGAGTCCAACCGGAAAAATTCGTCGTTCAACTCACGAATCTGCACCAGCCACAACGCGGCGAAAGCCGTGGCCGGCACCCGTGCCGTCGGCTGATCCATCAGTGCCGGATCAATTCCCACCTGCTCAAGTACTGTCCGCAGGCGCTGCGGTTCCTCACGTAGCGCATGGATCATGGGGTACATGAAGTAAACCGCCACTGAATCCGTTTCCCGCATTTGAATGCCTCTCTCGTCACATCTGAATATGGCAAAAAACGCCATCACCCTTGAACAGTTTTGGCATAGGCCTGTGGCGCTGCTGATTCTAGACTCGTGCTCAACAAAAAAGACCTATTCAGAGAGCCAACATGAACCATTCCGATATTTTTGTAGTGAGCGCCGTCCGTTCTGCCATTGGCAGCTTTGGCGGTTCACTCAAGGATGTGCCGCCTATTCAGTTGGCAACCGACGTTTGCCGCGCCGCTATCGAACGATCAGGCCTGGCGCCCGAGCACATCGGCCATGCGGTGATGGGACATGTGATCCCGACCGAGGCGCGCGATGCCTACATCTCCCGGGTCGTAGCGATGAATGCCGGCCTGACGAAAGAGACTCCCGCCTTCAACGTCAACCGTCTTTGTGGTTCGGGTTTGCAGGCGATTGTCAGTGCCGCGCAAAGTTTGATGCTGGGGGATGCGGGCGCTGCGCTGGCAGGTGGCGTCGAGTCCATGAGCCGAGGCGCGTACTTGTTGCCGCAGGCGCGCTGGGGCGCACGCATGGGCGACATGCAGGCCGTCGACTACATGCTTGGGGCCCTGCAAGACCCGTTTGCCGGTTTCCATATGGGTATCACCGCTGAAAATATCGCCGAGCACTATGGCGTCACGCGCCAGACCCAGGATGAATTGGCGCTTCTCAGCCAGCAGCGTGCTGCCCGAGCGATTGCCGAAGGGCGTTTTGCCGGGCAGATCGTGCCGATCGAAATAGCGACCCGCAAAGGGACGGTGTCTTTTGCGACGGATGAGCATGTACGGGCCGAGGTCAACGTCGAGCAATTGAGCCGCATGAAACCCGCCTTCAAAAAGGACGGTAGCGTCACCGCCGGCAATGCATCTGGCCTCAATGATGGTGCCGGCGCACTGATCATGGCCACGGGCCAAACTGTTCAGGAACAAGGCCTCAAGCCAATGGCCCGACTGGTGGGTTATGCCCACGCCGGCGTGGAACCTTCGATGATGGGGCTGGGACCGATTCCCGCCACCCGTCTGGTGCTCAAGCGCGCCGGCCTGACCGTTGCCGACCTTGATGTGATCGAGTCCAACGAAGCCTTCGCGGCCCAAGCCTGTGCCGTAGCGCAAGAACTGGGCTTCGATCCGCAGAAGGTCAACCCCAATGGTTCGGGCATCTCGCTGGGCCATCCGGTGGGCGCCACTGGCGCGATCATCGCCACCAAAGCCATTCACGAGCTGCATCGTTGCCAAGGCCGTTATGCCCTGGCGACCATGTGCATCGGCGGCGGCCAAGGCATCGCCGTGTTGTTCGAACGGGTTTGATAAGGACATGCGCATGAATCTTCAGAACATTGGCGTCATCGGCGCCGGCACCATGGGCAATGGCATCGCACAAGTCTGCGCCCTGGCCGGCATCAATGTGACGTTGATCGACATCTGCGAGAGTGCTTTGCAAAAGGCAATCGCGACCGTCGATAAAAACCTCGATCGGCAGGTCGCCAAAAACACGCTGACCCATGAGCAAAAGCTCGCTGCCCTCGACAAGATTCGCACCAGTACCGATTACAACAGCCTGCAAAACGTGCAGATGGTGATCGAAGCCGCCACCGAAAACCTCGACCTGAAACTGCGCGTGCTGCAACAAATCGCCGCGCAGGTCAGCGCCGACTGTGTGATTGCCTCGAACACGTCGTCGCTGTCCATTACTCAACTCGCTGCCAGTGTCAGTCAGCCTGAGCGCTTCATCGGTCTGCATTTCTTCAACCCGGTGCCGGTCATGGGCCTGATCGAAGTGATTCGTGGCCTGCAAACCAGCGATGCTACCCACGCCTTGGCGCTGGACATGGCGACCACACTCGGCAAAACCGCGATCACCGCCGGCAACCGTCCGGGTTTCGTAGTCAACCGGATTCTGGTCCCGATGATTAATGAAGCGATCCTGGTGTTTCAGGAAGGCCTGGCCAGCGCCGAAGACATCGACGCCGGCATGCGCCTGGGCTGCAACCAGCCGATCGGCCCGCTGGCGTTGGCGGACCTGATCGGTCTGGACACTGTGCTGGCAATCCTTGAAGCCTTCTACGACGGCTTCAACGACAGCAAATACCGCCCCGCTCCACTGCTCAAGGAAATGGTCGCCGCCGGCTACCTGGGACGCAAAACAGGGCGTGGCTTCCATGCCTACGCCTGAGCGTTGCTCGCGCTTCGCCGAATACCGGGACAAGGTGCTGGAGCTCTTTGCCAGCAAGGGTTTCGGCCAAGTCGGCATGCGTGAGCTCGCGACCTGCCTGGGGCTCGCCCCGGGCTCGCTGTATCACCATTACCCCAGCAAGCAGCACATGCTGCTCGACCTGATCGAGGAGTTCTACGAAGAGCTGCTAGCCACCCTGGGGCGCATCGAACACGCGGCCCCGGCAAAACGCGACAGACTCAACCAATTGATCCGCGCGCACCTGAATCTGCATCGGGAGATGCCCTGGCATTTTCGTCTGGTGGAGCGCGACAGCGGCTGCCTGAATGAAGAGCAGCAGGAACGGGTCCGGCAACTGCGCGAACAGTACGAACGCAAGTTGCTGCTGATGCTCGGCGTCCGACCCCGATTCAGTGAACAGGGCCAGATGGCCGCCGGTCATGCCATTGCCGCCTTGCTCAACGGTGCGCCCAGTTGGCTGACGCCCTATTCGCTGGATGAACAAGAGCGCGATAATTTGATGGAAAACATGGTGAGTGGCGCCATCGAGCGGTTGCTGGCGCCAAGACGCCCACCTGAGGCGATAAGCCTTGCCCCGCCTCTAGAAAAAATATCTAGAAAAATCCAGACACCCGCCGCGTTATAAAGCGTTACAAGAAGGTCTGCTCCACCCGCATTTGTCCTATCCTTTCATCCACCCGACAACTCCGGACATCGAAATGCCTGCCCCCGAATCCACCCTCCTCCAGAGCTGGCACCACAACGCCCACTCCTGGATCGAGGCTATCCGCACCGGCACCATCGAAAGCCGCCTCAAGGTCACCGACCAGGCAATCCTGCTGGCGGTACTAGGCCGCCAACCCGAGCGTGTGCTCGACCTGGGCTGCGGCGAGGGTTGGCTGTTGCGTGCGCTGGCTGAACGGGCCATCGAGGCGGTCGGTGTGGATGGCGATGCGACACTGGTCGAGGCGGCGCGGGCGGCGGGCTCTTCGCGGGTGCATTTGGCGAGCTATGAAGAGTTGGTGGAGGCGAAGGTGGACATCGGCAGTAACTACGACCTGATCTGCGCCAACTTCGCCCTGTTGCACCAGGACATCATCCCTCTGCTCGCCGCCATGAACGCCCTGCTCGCCCCTGGCGGTGCGCTGGTGATCCAGACACTGCATCCGTGGACCGCGGCGACGGGCGACTATCAGGATGGTTGGCGGCAGGAAACCTTCACTGGGTTCAAGGGGCAGTGGCAACCCATGCCGTGGTACTTCCGCACGTTGTCCAGCTGGCTCAATGCGCTGGACATGGCCGGTTTTCGGCTGGCTGGCCTGCAGGAACCGCAGCATCCGCAAAGCCCTGTGCCGCAGTCGTTGCTGTTGGTGGCTGAGCAACGGGGTGATTGCGATTAACCTGGGGCAAAAGTAGCCATCTTGATCCAGTCCTCAACAAATCCGACAAATGACGCACAAACAAAAACGCCGCTCAAAGAGCGGCGTTTTGGCGTCTAGCGCGGAACACGAGATTCACATGTATTTTGCGCGCCTCAGTTCCAAGGACGGTCTCCATTCTCATCCTTGATGCGGGTCGGCAGGCCCATCACATCCAGCGCCTTGAGGAACGGTTCAGCCGGCAGCTCCTCGACGTTGGCCATGCGCTGCACATCCCACTCCCCGCGTGCGACCAGCAGGGCTGCCGCCACAGGTGGCACGCCAGCGGTATAGGAAATGCCCTGGCTGTCGGTTTCCGCAAAGGCTTCTTCGTGGTCGGCGACGTTGTAGATGAACACTTCGCGCGGCTGGCCATCCTTGGTGCCTTTTACCAGATCACCGATGCAGGTCTTGCCGGTGTAGCCAGGCGCCAGCGAGCTCGGATCAGGGAGCACGGCCTTGACCACTTTCAGCGGCACGACTTCCAGGCCTTCAGCGGTTTTGACCGGTTGCTCGGAGAGCAGGCCGAGGTTCCTGAGTACGGTGAACACATTGATGTAGTGCTCGCCAAAGCTCATCCAGAAACGCACGTTGGGCACGTCGAGGTTCTTCGACAGCGAGTGCACTTCATCGTGGCCGGTCAGGTACAGGTTCTGCGCGCCTACGACCGGCAGGTCGTCGGTGCGTTTGACTTCGAACATTGTGTTGCTGGTCCACTGACTGTTCTGCCAGCTCCACACTTGTCCGGTGAATTCGCGGAAATTGATTTCCGGATCGAAATTGGTGGCGAAATACTTGCCATGGGAACCGGCATTGACGTCGAGAATGTCGATCGAATCAATACGGTCGAAATACTGTTGTTGTGCCAACGCTGCATAGGCGTTGACCACACCCGGGTCGAAGCCCACACCGAGGATCGCGGTGATGTTCTTCTCTTTGCATTCTTCGAGGTGCTTCCACTCGTAGTTGCCGTACCAGGGCGGCGTCTCGCAGATTTTGCCCGGCTCTTCGTGAATCGCGGTGTCCAGGTAGGCCACGCCGGTATCGATGCAGGCACGCAGCACCGACATGTTGAGGAAGGCAGAACCGACGTTGATGACGATCTGCGATCCGGTTTCGCGGATCAGCGCCTTGGTCGCCTCGACATCCATAGCGTTGAGCGAGAAGGCTTTGATGTCAGCGGGCTCTTTGAGGCTGCCCTTGGCCTTGACGCTGTCGATGATGGCCTGGCATTTGGAGATGTTGCGCGACGCGATAGCAATACGACCGAGTTCATCGTTGTGCTGCGCGCACTTGTGGGCCACCACCTTGGCGACACCTCCTGCACCAATGATAAGTACGTTCTTCTTCAATTTTTCTCTCTCTCCTTCTCTGCCAGCTTACGAAAGGCTGGACATGTAGTCGTTGTAACCAAACTCACGAACCACCTCGACACTACCGTCGAGTTGTTTCACTACGATGGACGGCATTTTCAGGCCGTTGAACCAGTTCTTCTTGACCATGGTGTAACCCGCTGCGTCGATGAACGACAGCCGATCGCCGATGGCCAGAGGACGATCAAATTGATACTCACCGAAAATGTCGCCGGCCAGGCAGGATTTGCCGCACACCATGTAGGTGTGTTCGCCTTCGCTGGGCGCCAGCTTGGCATTCAGGCGATAGATCAGCAGATCGAGCATGTGCGCCTCGATGGAGCTGTCCACTACGGCCAGGTGCTTGCCGTTGTAGAGGGTGTCGAGCACGGTAACTTCCAGCGACGCGCTCTGAGTGATGGCGGCTTCGCCCGGCTCCAGGTAGACCTGCACGCCGTATTTTTGCGAAAAGGCCTTGAGCCGCGCGCAGAACTCGTCGATCGCGTAGCCTTCACCGGTGAAGTGAATGCCGCCACCCAGGCTGACCCACTCGACCTTGTGCAGAAGATGGCCGAACCGTTCTTCGATGGTGCACAGCATCTGGTCGAACAGGCCGAAGTCGGCGTTCTCGCAGTTGTTGTGGAACATGAAGCCCGAGATCTGCTCGATGACCTGCTCGATCTTCACCGGATCCCACTCGCCCAGACGGCTGAATGGCCGCGCCGGATCGGCTAGCAGGTAATCCGAGCTGCTCACCTGCGGATTGACCCGCAGACCGCGCACCTTGCCTGCTGAAGCTTCAGTGTAGCGCTGCAACTGGCCGATGGAGTTGAAGATGATCTTGTCGCAGTTGTCGAGCATCTCCTCAATCTCGTCGTCGGCCCAGGCCACGCTGTAGGCGTGGGTCTCGCCAGCGAACTTCTGTCGACCTAGCTTGAGCTCGTAGAGCGACGACGACGTAGTGCCGTCCATGTATTGCTGCATCAGATCGAACACCGACCAGGTGGCGAAGCACTTGAGTGCCAGCAGGGCCTTCGCCCCGGACTGTTCGCGCACATAAGCGATCTTCTGCATGTTCACCAGCAGCTTTTGTTTGTCGATGAGGTAGTACGGCGTCTTGATCATTTCGAGGCCTCCGGCAAGGCCAGCCAAAAAAAGGATGCGCATTGTGCCTTCACTGGCTACATATCGAAAGAGCAGAGAGCGCAGATCGCTGAGTCGCCCTAACTGGATCCAAAGAGGCAACGCCACCGGCGGCTTGAACGGCCGTCAGTCAGTGCTGCCCAGAATGATGCATAGCGGGGCGCCGCGCCATCGGATGCTGCCTGGTCCTCACGGTGACGAAATGCCGTCTTCGATGCATAAAAATTCGTCATCGTTTTGTAACCTTCCAATAGCAATACTCAGGCTGCTCAACGCCTGCTGTTTTTTCTGCTGCCACTTTAGGCGGCTTTTTTTTGCTTGATGATTTTGGCATCAGCTTTGCCCGCTTCGGTCAGCCCGGCGGGCTGGGTGATGTCGCACTCCACATGCGCGCGCCGTCATGATGGGAAGGCAGTGGACTGGAGGGAAAAGGCGTCCTTAAGAGCGCCTTCGTCGGCAAGTCTGGCTCCTACGAAAAGCGGTTTACTCGCTTAACTGACTGAGCAGGTTTTCAACGGCCAGAGCCAGTCTGCATGTAACGCCTGCCTGGCATCTCTTAAACAGCTTGCCTTATACGAAAAAGTCTCTTTTAAACCACCACCACTTCTTCAAATACATCAGTCAACTTCTTTTAAGACATAACCCAGCATCAAATCATCGAAGGCGATCCGCACTCACACTTCATCGCGCCGGAAGTTTATTCCCCTCAACAAATAAACCCATCACCTATCAGCACACTGCACCTGATTGGACAGTCATTATCTTGACGCATTCAACTAACACTTTCCACGAATAACATAACGCTTTAATAACACTAAAATTAACATTAACAAGCCTTGCTGACTTTTTATAACAACCATTGACACCCAGAGGCCGGCACCCTAGATTAATGGCACTCTGCCAACGCCAAAACGACACATCAACTTTGTCAAGTTAATGGAATGTTGAGTTTCTAAGTTATTTCATTCCCGGTACAACGCATGAAATATGTAGACGATATTACGAAACTCTTTACACGTTTTGGCGCTAATGCGGAGAACTATCAGGAAATACAACCGAACTATAAAGCTTTCAAAGACGACCCGGTTACACCAGTACTGGTTGAGCCTGAACCGTCGGTAGCCTTGCCTCCCCCAACACCAACACCAACGCCCCCTGTGTTTTTACTGGACGAGCCACAGCCTTCTTTATTGATTGGCGCGCCCAAATCCCCTCCCCTGACCGTGCCACCTGCCAGTTCTGCTACGGGGGATCGTCAGCGATTGAGCGACCTGTTGCGTGAACTCAATCAGGTTCGTCGAGACGGTCTGCCAGAAACGACTCGCAAGCGGACCAAAGCGAAGGTCATTGCTATCGTTTCGGCGAATGGTGGTGTGGGTAAAAGCACCGTCGCCGCTGGCCTCGCAAAAACACTTCGGCGCCCCGGTGGGCGAACCATCGCGATTGATCTGGACCCTCAAAACGCGCTGTCCAGCCACTTGGGTATCAACAGGCAGGTTCCCGGGCTGATCCAGCTCAAAGAGCAGGACGCAGACTGGGGCGCTCATCGCCTGCCGGGCTTTAGCAACAGTGAGTGCCTGCCCTTCGGCACTGGCGAGGTGAACGATCGCCGATTGCTCAAGCAATTGATGCTCGAAGATTCTGACTGGTTGAATCAGCACCTTGCGTCAATGGACCTCAGCGAAAACGATACCGTGATCCTGGACACTCCTTCGGGTGCGACCGTCTATTCGCAACAGGCACTCGACGCCGCCGATCTGGTGCTGGTGATGACGGTGGCCGACGCGGCTTCCTACCTGGCACTGGACACCATGACCCAGTGGCTGGAAACCACCCGACGACGCGCACAGCGGCACCGGTATGTGCTCAACCAACGGGATGCCTCGCGCTCGTTCAGCAGGGACATGGACGTGCTGTTTCTGCGGCGGCTCGGCGCTGACCTGATCGGGATGATTCGCCTCGATCACCAGTTCAACGAGTCGCTGGCCTATGGCCGGGACCTCCTCCAGTACGCACCTGAGAGCATTGGCTGTCAGGACATTCTTTCGCTGTCCGGCGCGGTCCATGCCCTGCTTTTCGCAGATACTTCCAGCCAGCAGGGCACGCCATGACCGCCCAGCTGAATCAGCTACCTGCAAAGACGTGGTGGTTGCAGGGGCTACTGGATACTTTCCAGGCTCGCGCCAGTCGATGGCCCCTGCGTTGGCGCCAAGGCCTGAAGATCTCAGCCGGGCTGATCGCAGCATTATTGGTGCTGGGTATCCTCACTGCGCCGCTGAATCTGTATTCCCAGGCCGCGTTTGCCGCCGTCTGTTTTGCCGCCAGCCTGATCATCCGCAAGCAAGCCGGGCGTCTGGCGATCTTGACCCTGATCACCCTCTCGCTGGTCGCTTCGTTGCGTTACATGTACTGGCGCCTCTCCGACACCCTGAATTTCGACAACTGGCAGGATGCCGTATTTGGCTACGGGCTGGTGCTGGCCGAGCTGTATGCCTTGCTCGTCCTGGTGTTCGGCTATGTACAGACCGCCTGGCCGTTGCACCGCAAACCGCAGTTTCTGCAACAGCCGCCCACAGAATGGCCGACGGTAGACGTCTTCATTCCGACCTATAACGAATCATTGGGTATCGTCAAACTGGTGGTGCTCGCTGCTCAGGCCATTGACTGGCCCGAGGGCAAACTGCGGGTGCACATGCTCGATGACGGACGCCGGGAGGAATTCAAGGTTTTCTGTCAGCAGATTGGTGTCAACTACATCACCCGCGACAACAATCAACATGCCAAGGCCGGCAACCTCAACGAGGCACTCAAAGTTACCGATGGCGAGTTCATTGCCATATTCGACGCCGACCACGTGCCCACCCGCTCCTTCCTGCAGATCACCATGGGCTGGTTTTTAAAGGACCCGAACCTGGCGTTGCTGCAAACGCCGCACTTTTTCTATTCACCCGATCCGTTCGAAAAAAACCTCGATACCTTTCGCTCGGTACCCAATGAAGGTGAGCTGTTCTACGGCCTGGTGCAGGACGGCAACGACTTGTGGAACGCGGCTTTCTTCTGTGGCTCGTGCGCGGTCATCCGACGGACTCATTTGCTGGAAGTCGGCGGCATCGCCACCGAAACCGTGACGGAAGATGCGCACACGGCACTCAAGCTCAATCGCCGTGGTTTCAATACCGCTTACCTCGCCGTTCCACAAGCGGCGGGACTGGCCACCGAAAGCCTTTCCCGACACATCAGCCAGCGCACACGCTGGGCGCGGGGCATGGCGCAGATTTTTCGGACCGACAATCCGTTGTTTGGCAAAGGACTGAACCTGGGGCAGCGCATCTGCTACCTCAACGCCATGATGCACTTTTTCTACAGCCTGCCCCGCCTGGTGTTCTTGACCGCCCCCTTGGCTTACCTGTTTTTCGACGCGCAGATTTTCCATGCCTCGGCGTTGATGGTCACGGTCTATGTACTGCCGCATATTTTCCATTCCAGCCTGACCAACTCCAGCATCCAGGGGCGCTTCCGCCATTCCTTCTGGAACGAAGTGTATGAGTCGGTATTGGCCTGGTACATCATGCGACCGGTGCTATTGGCCCTGATCAGCCCTTCGCTGGGCAGATTCAACGTGACCGACAAGGGCGGCACCATCGAAGAGGACTATTTCAACTGGAAGCTCGCGCGGCCTTATATCGTCCTGCTGACCTTGAACATGGTCGGTCTGGCGATCGGCGTGGTGAAACTGATCGGGAGTGATTCTGCCGAGGCCACTACCCTGCTGATCAACCTGGCCTGGACCGTGTACAACATCGTCATCGTCAGCACCGCTGTGGCGGTGGCCACTGAGTCCTCTCAGGTGCGCAACGAACCCAGGGTGCCCGCGGATCTGCCCGTGCGCGTCTATCGCGAAGACGGCACCTGGTTCGATTGCATTACCCGGGACTTCTCACAAAACGGCGTGGGTCTGGCACTGCCACCGCAGGTTCTGCTCAACGTCAATGAGAAGCTGCGGCTGTGCATTCTGCGCACGCCTCCCTCAAGCCTCTTTCCCGCAAAAACGGTCTTCAGCAACGACAACGTGGCGGGCGTGCAATTCGAGGCTTTGACCCTGCGCCAGCAAAGTGAGCTGGTGCGACTGACCTTTTCACGGGCCGACACCTGGGCCAACACGTGGGGTAACGGCCGCCTCGACGCGCCAATGTCGGCGTTGCGCGAGGTCAGCAGCATTGGCTTTCGCGCCATCCTGCGCTTGTTCGTTGCAACCCTAAAGGACAGCCAGGCGCTGCTGCGCAAACGCCCGGACACTCCATCACCCATCGACTCCACCGCGGACACGCAACGATCTTGAAGCCTTCCACTCGCCGGACCTTTCTTCCTCGTCGCTCACTCATGCTGATCACCTGCTCGCTAGTGAGCTGGAGCGGCTGGGCATTGAGTGCTGCCGCCCAAATCAGCGCCACAGAGCCGGCAATGATGCCGGTCGCAGCGTTGCCCGGGGCCGATGCCCCGAACAACAGCTATACCCGCACCCTCAAGGAGCTGGGCAAAAGCTATTCGATGACCCTTAAAGGCGTGGAGGCCACCGACAGTGTGAACTTCGATGTGCGCGCCGATGAAGTCGTCACGGCTGCGCAGGTCACGCTGCAGTACAGCTACTCACCGGCGCTGCTGGCCGACCTTTCGCAGATCAATGTGCTGGTCAACGATCAAGTGGCCGCCAGCCTGCCCCTCCCGAAGGAAGAGGCCGGTAAATTGCAGACCCGGACCGTGCAGATTCCGCCGCAGACCATCACCGAATTCAACCGGCTCAGCCTGCAGTTCATCGGTCACTACACGATGCAATGTGAAGACCCTTTGCACTCCAGCCTGTGGGCCCGGATCGGCAACGAGAGTCAACTGAGCCTCCAGGTGTCCTCGATTAAACAGCCCAACGACCTGTCCGCTCTGCCGCTGCCCTTGTTCGATCGTCGAGATGCCTCGCCCCTGAAGCTGCCCTTCGTGTTCGCCGGGCGCCCGGGCGGCCCTGAGCTTGAGGCCGCCGGTATCCTGTCGTCCTGGTTTGGCGCGCTGGCCAGCTACCGCGGCGCAACCTTCCCCGCCAGCCTCACCAGCCTGCCGGCCAAAGGCAACGCCGTGGTGTTTGTCAGCGGCAGCGAATCAACGGCCTTGAGTGGCTTACCGGTCAAAGAGGCCACGGGGCCGACATTGACACTCGTAAGCAACCCGAATGATGCTCAGGGCAAACTGTTGATCGTCTCCGGGCGCGATGGCGCCGATCTCAAGGTCGCCGCGACAGCGCTGGCTCTCGGTGGCTCGGCCTTCTCCGGGCAGAGCGTAGTGATAGACCGGATCGACTCGCTCAAGCCACGCCGACCGTACGACGCGCCTAACTGGCTGCCCTCCGATCGCCCGGTTCGCCTGGGTGAACTGGCGAAGCCCGCAGAACTCAATGTGTCGGGTTATAACCCGGGGCAAATGACGGTTGCGCTGCGCTTGCCACCCGACCTGTTCAACTGGCGTGAGCCCGGTGCGCAACTTGACCTGAAATACCGCTATACGCCGCAACCGGTCTCCACCAATTCCTCGTTGCTGGTCAACTTCAACGACACCTTCATCAAGTCGATCGATCTGCCTTCGATCGAGAAACTCGGCAGCAGCGACAGCCTGCTGGCGATGCTCAAAACCGACGACAGCCTGGCCCGCACGTCGCGCATGCTGTTGCCGCTCAATTCCGTAGCGCTGCAATCGCGCCTGCAATTTCGCTTTATGTATGACTACATCAAACAGGGCGAATGCCGCGACATCATCATCGACAACATGCGCGGTGTGATCGACCCGGACTCGACCCTGGACCTCAGCCAATACGAACATTTCATGGCCATGCCCAACCTCGGGGTGTTCAAGGACAGTGGCTTCCCGTTCACCCGCATGGCCGACCTTTCTGAAACATCGGTGATCCTGCCCGACGAGCCAGGCCCGGCCGATCTGAGCGCCTACCTGACCCTGCTGGGCCGCTTCGGCGACTCCACCGGTTATCCGGCCACCGGCGTGAAGGCAGTCCACGCCGACCAGGTAGCCGAGCAAAGCGACCGGGATTTGCTGGTGCTCGCCTCGGGCAACAATCAGCCGCTGCTGGAGCAATGGCGAAACCTTCTGCCTGCCAAGGGCGAAGATGCTGCGCAGTACTTTGAACTGTCTGACCTGCCATTGCGCCTGCGCAACTGGATCAGTCCGGATACGAAAACCAATCTGCGTGAAGCGCGCAGCAGCTTCAGGTTTACCGCTGACGACCGCAGTGCTTATCTGACTGGATTCGAATCGCCGCTCAAGAGTGGGCGCAGTGTGGTGTTTATCGCCAGCGCAAGGCCCGACGGCTTGGCCGACGTAACCAACGCTCTGCTCAGCAGCGAAGAAAATGCCCGCCAGCTGCAAGGCAGTCTGGTGGTGGTCAGGGGCAAGCATGTCGAGTCGCTGGTCGCCGAGCAGGATTACTACGTCGGGAGCTTGGGCCCATTGCGCTATCTGCAGTGGTACCTCTCGCAAAACGTAATGGCGCTCATGCTGTTCACTCTCCTCGGGATCCTGCTGCTTTCTTCGATGGCCTACCTGGCCCTGCGCTTACGGGCCAAACGTCGTCTTGGTCAATGAGCCGCGCATGCCTGTGTCGTCCATGAGCAGCCGAGGTGTTTCACTTCGCCGGTGCCTGCGCGGTAACACGCTCAGGTTGAGCGCTGTGCTTGCACTGGCTCTGCTGGCGCCTGCGATAGTGGCCGCAACCCCCTGTGAGCTGCCAGCCTGGCCACTGTGGCAAACCTATGCAACGCGCTTCGTCCAGGCCGACGGCCGGGTTCTGGAATCGAGCCTGGAGAACAATCACAGCACCTCTGAAGGGCAGTCCTACGGCATGCTCTTCGCACTGATCGGCAACGATCAGCCACGCTTTGACAAACTCTGGCGCTGGACCTCAGCCAACCTCGCAGGCTCCGCCACCGCCACACGCCTGCCGGGCTGGTTATGGGGGCAAGGCACGGATGGTCAGTGGCGCCTGCAAGACGCCAATTCGGCCGCCGACGCCGACCTGTGGATCGCCTTCGCCTTGCTCGAAGCCGCACGCCTGTGGCATCGGCCGGACTATCACCAGGATGCCCTGCACCTGATGGCGACGATTGAAGCGCAATTGGTCGTCAAGCTGCCCGGGCTGGGCCCGATGGTGTTGCCTGGACCACAGGGCTTCGTCCAGCCGGACGCTCTCTGGCGCCTGAACCCCAGCTACCTGCCACTGCCACTGTTACGACGGCTGGCAAAGGAAGCACCCTCGGGGCCCTGGCAAGCGATTGCCAACAACACCGCGACGATGATTGCCCAATCAAGCCGCCATGGTTTCGTCGCTGACTGGGTCGGTTATCGAGGCACTTCCGCGCAATCGGGCGCCTTCGTAAGCGACCCGATCCACGGCGACACGGGCAGCTACGATGCCATTCGCGTGTACCTCTGGCTGGGCATGAGTGATACCTCCGAACCGCTGGCAGCGCTCCTGCTCAAACGGCTGGACGGCATGGCCCGCAGCACTCTCGCGACGGGTTCCCCCCCGGAAACAGTCCAGGTTCTCCACGGCAGTGTTCAGGGTCAGAGCCCGTTCGGATTCTGGGCCGCACTGATTCCCTACCTTGAGGCCAAGGGCCAACCCGGGCTGGCCGATCAGCAACGGCGCCACGCGGAACTCGCCTTGCACGAGGCGCTGGCCATGCCTGATGCCGATGCCGGGCCGCCGCGTTACTACAACTTCATGCTCAGCCTGTTCGCCCTCGGATGGGCAGATAAACATTACCGATTCCGAGAAGACGGAACGCTGAAACTCTCCTGGGAGACCGCATGCACGCGCACCACCGCACGCTAGCCATCGCCGTCATGAGCGCATGGACGGCCGCTGCTGCCCACGCTCAAAGTCCGACGCCACAGACATTACTCGTCGAGCAAGGGCAATACTGGCAGCAGCACAACAACCCACAACGCGCTGCGGAAGTCTGGCTGAAAGTCCTGCTGCTGGACCCGGCCCAGGTTGACGCACTGTATGGCCTGGGCTTGATCGGCGTGCAACAGGGCAAGCCACAACAGGCTCAGCAATACCTCGCCCGCTTGCAGGCCATCCAGCCACCGCCTCGGCAGGCACTGCAATTGGCGCAGGACATCAGCGTGGCCCAACCGCAGAACCAGCAGCGTCTGGAAGAGGCTCGGCGCCTCGTCGATGCCGGTGAACGTGACAAGGCGACTGCAGTGTTTCGCGCGCTGTTCGATGGCCGCCCACCTCAAGGTACGATCGGCCGCGAGTATTACAACAACCTTGCCTTCAATCCGACTGACTGGGCTGAAGCACGAAGCGGCTTTCAGCGCCTGCAACGCGAAATGCCCAACGACTCGATCGTCGCACTGTTTTACGCCAAGCATCTGGTCCGCCGTGAAGACAGCCGGGCCGAGGGCATCCGCGCCCTGGCCGCGCTGACCCAACGTACCGACATTGCCGGTGATGCCGACGAAAGCTGGCGCCTGGCGCTGACCTGGATCGGTCCGCCCAATCCGGCACAAGTGCCGTTGTTCGAGGCGTACCTCAAGACGCATCCGGATGACGCGCAAATCCGGGCGCAGATGAACAAGGGCAAGCAACAGGTGGCAACGACGGCCAGCAAGGAATGGCAACCGCCCGCCGAAGTCGCGCGCGGCCTGAAGGCGCTCAAAGAGGGCGATCAGGCCACCGCCGAACAGGCCTTTCAAGCGCGCTTGAAAACCCGGCCCGAGGATGCTGATGCGCTGGGCGGCCTTGGGGTTATTCGCCAGCAGCAACACCGACTGGCCGAAGCGGAAAAGCTCTTGAGTCAGGCCACGCGACAAAACGACGGCAGCCGCTGGCAAGTTGCGCTGAGCGAAGTGCGCTACTGGTCAGCGTTGCAGCAAGCCCGCGACGCCCAGGCCAAAGGCCAGACAGCCCAGGCACAGGTCTTGGTCAACCAGGCGCTGCGGCTCAATCCAAACGGGGTAGATGCTCGCCTCGCCCTGGCAGATATTCAGGCCAGCGCGGGCCAGTTCGATGACGCTCAGCGCAACTATCGGCAGATTTTGAACCAGCGCCGCGACAACCCTCAAGTACAGGAAGGGCTGGTCAATGTGCTGCTCAAGAGCGGCAAGAACGATGAAGCCTTGCAACTGATTAACAGCCTGCCCGCCACCGGACAGGCAAAGATCGGCCAGTCCGCACGCCTGCAAGCCTTGCGCGCGACGCAACTGGCCGCCCTCGCCGAACAACGCAACGACCTGCCCGCTGCGCGCAACGCCTTGCAAGACGCGCTGCGCTACGAACCAGACAACATCTGGACACGTTTCGCCCTGGCCCGCCTGAACCTGGCGATGGGCGAACCGCAAAAGGCTCGGGACCTGATCAACGCCATGCTCCAGGCCCATCCCGACAATGCCGATGCGCTTTACGTCAGCGCCTTGCTGTCGGTCCAGATGGGTGAGTGGAAAGCCGCCCAGACAACGTTGGGACGCTTGCGCCCTGACCAGCGCACCCCGGACATGGACGCGCTGGCCGCTGATGTCAGCCTCAACTTGCAACTCAGCCAGGCGATCGAGTTGGGCAAGCGCGGACAGCGCCAGGAAGCCCTGACCTTGCTCGATCGTATCCAGCCGATGGCCAACAACAGTCCAGATCGCACGGCGAGCCTGGCCTCGGCCTATGTCGACATCGGCGAGCCAACCCGTGCGCTGGCCCTCATGCGCGGCCAGTTGCAAAACACCACGACGCCCTCGGCGGACTTCATCCTGCAATACGCCGCTGTCTTGCTTAAAACCGGAGAAGACGTACAGGTCAACGAGATTCTGCGCGACCTTCAGAACAGGCCGTTGAACGCGCCGGCTCGCAAGCGTTTCGACGACCTGCTCTATCTCTATCGCATCCGCCAGGCTGACCAGCTGCGTGAACGAGGTAATCTGGCCAGCGCTTATGACACGCTAGCGCCCGCCCTGGCGCAACGTCCCGGTGACAGCGCTGCCGTCGCGGCGCTGGCGCGGATGTACTCGGCCAATGGCGACACGGCAAAAGCCCTCGAACTCTACAAACCGCTGTTACAACGTCAGCCAAACGACCCGCAACTGCTGTTGGGTGCCGCGGACGCGGCGGTGTTGGCACATGACACTGCCTTTGCCGAACAGGCACTGCAACAGCTGCTCAAGACTGAATCCGGCAACCCTCAAACGCTGACAGAGGCCGCCCGCCTCTACCAGAACATGGGCAAGACCGGCACGGCGACCGATCTGCTGCGCAAAGCGGTGGCCATTGAACAGAGTGAGAAACGCAGAAGCCAGAGCGGCCAACTGGCCGGTTCGACGGTGGCGCCCAACCCTTTTGCCGGGGTGTCGGGTTCACGTAACGAAGTCAGTCGCGACACCTTGCTGGCAGCGATCCCGCCACCGGTTCAAGAGATGCCAGGCCGCATGACCTCTCCCCCCCCTTTTGGCATCGACGCACTGCCAAGGCCGCAGCAGGCGAGCAATGCATACGAGTCGCAGCTGCCACGCGCAGCACTGGTGAGCGAAGACATCAGCCCCGCGCAACTGGCACTGAATAAGATCCTTCAGGAGCGCAGTGCCTACGTCACCCAGGGCGTGAGTATTCGCAGCAACAACAGTGAGTCGGGGCTGAGCAAACTGACTGATATTGAAACACCGCTGGAAATCAATATCCCGCTGGATGAAAGCCGCGTCGCCCTGCGCGTGACGCCAGTTTCGCTGAACGCCGGCAGTGTCAGCGGCGAGGCGCTGTCGCGTTTTGGTAGCGGTGCGCAGAGCGACGGCGTCGGCTCGCAAAAAGCCGAGGGTGTCGGCCTTTCCGTCGCGATTCAACGGCCCGCGGATGGGCTCAAAGCCGATCTCGGCACCACCCCGCTCGGCTTCAAATACACCACCGCCACTGGCGGCATCAGCATTGATCGCCCGGTGAGCGACGCCTCTAATGTCCGTTACGGCGTAAGCGTTTCCCGGCGTCCGGTGACTGACAGCGTCACCTCGTTTGCCGGCACCACGGACAAACGCAGCGGGCAGTCCTGGGGCGGCGTGACCGCCAATGGCGGACGTGGCCAGTTGAGCTTTGACGACAACGAAGTTGGCGTTTATGGCTACGCCTCCTGGCACCAGCTATTGGGCAACCATGTCGAGTCCAATAGCCGCGGTGAGCTGGGCAGCGGTGTCTACTGGTACCTGCAAAATGCAACGGACAGCAAGCTGACCGTCGGCCTGAGCATGACCGGCATCAGCTACGCCAACAACCAGGACTATTTCACTTATGGCCACGGCGGCTATTTCAGCCCGCAGACGTTCTTCGCCCTGGGCGTGCCAGTGACTTGGGCACAACGCACCGGACGCTTGACGTATCAAGTCAAGGGCTCGGTCGGCGTGCAGCATTTCGAGCAGGACAGCGCCGACTATTTCCCCAACGACAAAGCCATGCAAGCGGCCTCGGGTCTGCGCTACGAAGGGCAAAACAAAACCGGGATCGGCTACAGCATCGCTGCGGCGGCTGAATACAAGGTCGCTTCGAACTTCCTGCTGGGCGCCAATCTGGGCCTGGACAACGCCCATGACTACCAACAACTCAGCGGTGCCCTGTCTTTGCGCTACCAGTTCGAAGACATCAGCGGCCCCATGAGCCTGCCGGTCAGCCCGTACACCTCGCCTTATTCCAACTGATCATTCTGGAGTTTTCGATGCCCACTTCTGCCCTTGCCGGCCTGTCCCTCCTTGTTCTTGGGGAGAGCCATATGAGCCTCGCGGACCATTTGCTGGAGCCGCTGCACGACAACCTGACTCGCCAAGGCGCCCAGGTTCATTCCATCGGTGCCTGCGGTGCCAGCGCCGGCGATTGGCTGATCAGCAAAAAAGTCGACTGCGGCGCCGAGCGCAAAGGCAACGACAAGATCGTGATCAAAGGGCGCGAGGCAACCACCACGCCGATTCAGGACCTGATCGCCACCGACAAGCCCGACCTGGTGGTACTGGTCATCGGCGACACCATGGCGTCCTATGACAAGCCAGTGTTTCCAAAGGCCTGGGCATGGCAAAGTGTCACCGGCCTGGCCAAGGCCATCGCGGCCACCGGGACCCGTTGCGCCTGGGTGGGCCCGGCCTGGGGCAAAGCCGGTGGCATGTACCAGAAGAATGATGCCCGCACCCAATTGATGTCGCAGTTTCTGGCCGCGAACGTGGCGCCTTGCACCTACATCGATTCGCTGACGTTCTCCAAACCCGGGCAGTGGATCACCACCGACGGGCAGCACTTCACCGTCGCCGGTTATCAAGCATGGGGTACTGCGATTGGCGGTGCATTGGCCAAACTGCCCGCCGACCGCGTCAGCAGCGCAGGAGCCGGCAAATGATCCGATCCGCATGTGGCTGGGCGCTGTTCGCGCCCTTGATGCTGAGCCTGCACGCCCAGGCCGCCGACATTGCCTTGTACCCGACGGGCCCGGATCAGGACTCGGCCTTCCTGCGCTTTATCAACGCCGCCGACCGCCCCTTGCAGCTGCTGGCCGAAGGCTCGCGGGCCAGCCTCAGACTGGAAGGCTCGAATGCCGTGTCCGACTACCTGCCCGTGCCCGCCAACCAGCCGATCAAGGGCACCCTGGAACGCAACGGCAAAAGCCAGCCGCTGGACATCCAGGTGGCAGCAGGCGAATTCGCCAGCGTGATCGCTTTGCCAGACAGCACTCAAGGTATCCGCCAGGTCGTCATCCGTGAGCAACCCGACGACTTCAATAGCCTGAGAGCCTCGCTGGCGTTTATCAGCGCCGATTCTGCGTGCACCCAGGCCGGTTTGCGCGTTGCGGGGAAGAGCGCCGACCTGTTCAAGGAGGTGGCCGACGGCAGCGTGCAACGCCGATCGATCAACCCGGTCAGCCTGTCGGTTCAATTGGTCTGCGCTCAAACCAACGTCGGTGCCCCGCTTGACCTGGGCCAGCTCAAGGCCGGCGAGCGCTACAGCGTTGTGCTGCTACCTGGCGCAAATGGTCCGTACCTGTTGCTCGCGACTGACGTCCTGGCCCACTGATCGGATCGCGCCGCCACCATGGTTTTTGCCTCTCTCGAGTTTCTGACGTTGTTCCTGCCGCTGTTCTTGTGCACTTATGCAGTGTGCCCAGCCGCCTGGCGTAACGTCACGCTACTGATCGGCAGCTGGCTGTTCTATGGCTGGTTGAGCCCCCGGTTCCTTGCAGTGCATGTGGTACTGACGATCACGGCGTGGGCCGGAGGCTTGCTGATTGACGCCTTGCGCGAAGAGGGCAAGGGCCGCGTGCGGCTACTCGCGACATTGATCGTGCTCAACACGGCGGTGCTGTGCTGGTACAAGTACGCCAACATCGTCGCCGGCACGTTGATCGATGGCATCACCTGGTATGGCGCCGTGCCGCTGGACTGGCAGCGGGTCATCATGCCGGCCGGGCTATCGTTTATCGTATTGCAGGCGATTTCCTATCTGGTGGATGTACACCGCCGCACCGTGCCGGTCGAACGCAGCCTCATTAATTACGCTACCTATATTTCGATGTTCGGCCATTCGGTCGCCGGCCCCATCATTCGCTATGACTGGGTTCGGCGTGAGTTGAATCAGCGTTACTTCAACCTGCAGAATTTCTCGCTGGGCGCACGTCGGTTCATGGTCGGGATGTGCATGAAGGTGCTGGTGGCCGACACCCTGTCGCCGGTGGTCGATGTGGCGTTCAGTTTGCCCAACCCCAGCTTCTCCGACGCCTGGATCGGCTGCCTGGCCTACTCCCTGCAACTGTTCTTCGACTTCGCCGGCTACAGCGCCATGGCCATTGGGCTGGGACTGATGCTGGGCTTTCACTTTCCCGAAAACTTCGACCGTCCGTATCTGGCCAACAGCATCCAGGACTTCTGGCGTCGTTGGCACATGTCGCTGTCCAGCTGGTTACGTGACTATCTGTATATTTCGCTGGGTGGCAATCGCAATGGCACCTGGAAAACCTATCGCAACCTGTTCCTGATCATGGCCATCGCCGGTCTCTGGCACGGTGGCGATAGCTGGAATTATCTGCTGTGGGGCAGCGCTCATGGCATTGCGTTGTGTGTGAATCGCGCCTGGAACAGCTCTACCCTGCCCCCGGTACCGCCGGTGCTTTCCCATGGGCTGACACTGCTGTTCGTTTGCCTGGCCTGGACACTGTTCCGCGCCCCTGACTTTCACAGCGCGCTACGCCTGTATGCCGGACAGTTCGGCCTGCAGGGCATCGCCCTCGGTGATGAACTGTCCGCAACCCTGCGCCCGGTACATGGCCTTGCGGGCTTGCTCGGTGTATTCGGTGTCATCGTACCGCTGCTGCGCCCTTACTGTGAGAAACAACTGGGCGGCCTTTTTCTCTACACCGCCGCCCTTTGGCCCATCGCCGGTTTCATGCTGTCGTTCGCACTGATCGCCAGTCGCGAAACCGTACCCTTCCTGTACTTCCAATTCTGATGACGACCCCAAAGCACACCCCGCCCCCCACTCCGCCAGATGATCTGACGACACGCAGCAGTCGGTTGGCAGGCGTGGCGCTGCTGATATTCCTGTTCGTCGGACTGCTGTCCTCTGGCCGTCTGATTGTCTCAGGGCAAATCTCGCTACCCGATAAAGTGCTGCCCCCGCAGATTCTTGACGGCGATATCACGCATCGGATCGCCAAGGAACTGTCGAACGCTCAACTCCCCACGACCTTTGCCGAGCTGGAGCGCGGTGTCAGTTGGCTGCTCCTCGGTGACACCGGACCAAGGGTTCGCTCGGGTTGTCCTGACTGGTTGTTTTTGGCCGATGAACTCAAGGTCCATCATCAAGCGCAGCGCAATGCCGATGCCAAAGTCCAGGCTGTGATTGATCTGAAGCAGCAGCTCTCCCAACGTGACATCAGCCTGCTGGTGGTCATCGTTCCAGACAAGAGCCGCATTGCTGCTGAGCAGCGTTGCGCACTGCACCGCCCAGCCGTTCTTGAAGGGCGCATCCGGGCCTGGACCTCGAAGCTGGATGTGGCTGGCGTGTCGAATCTGGACCTCACCGGTGCGCTGATGCCACTGGGGGCCAGTGCCTGGTTGCGCACTGATACCCACTGGAGCGAATCCGGCGCGAAGGCGGCGGCCGAAGCCATCGCGCAGCGCCTGAAGACCCTGGGTATCAGCGCGACGCCACGCAGGTCGTTCAACGAAAGTCATGCCCCGCTCGCGGTGCGACCTGGCGATCTGGTCCATCTGGCGGGCATCGACTGGCTGCCGCTCAAATGGCAACCCGCCCCCGAAATGGTCGCCCAAACCAGCACCCATGAACTTCCCGTTGCGTCAGCCGACAGCCCTGATACTGAGGCAGACCTCTTTGGCGATGCCGACCTCCCCAACACCGTGCTCATCGGCACTTCATTCTCGCGCAACTCCAACTTCGCAGGGTTTGTGCAGCAGGCACTGGGCGCCCCCGTGGGTAACTTCGCCAAAGACGGTGGAGCGTTCTCTGGCGCGGCAAACAGCTACCTCAACAACCCGGCCTCCAAAGAAACGCCACCCAAGCAAATCATCTGGGAGATCCCGGAGCGGGACCTGCAGTCGGCTTACATCGACCCCATTGCCTATCGCTCGTTGCGGTAGGCCAATCGCGGGACGCTTCAGGCCCTCCCAGACGTAGTTCGGCGATCAAGGCACCCATGAGCGTTTTTTTTACACGCTCCGGGCCAAATCAAACCAGCAGATACACCGGAAAGCATTCACACAAATGCATCACCCGGCACCGGATGTTATCCAGCAGCGCCGCGTTGTCCGGTTGTTCCAACAGGTCGGCGATCAGGTTCGCCACTTCCGCGCATTCCGCTTCACCGAAACCACGGGTGGTCAACGCCGGTGTGCCGATGCGAATGCCACTGGTGATCGCCGGTTTCTGCGGATCGTCGGGGATCGCATTTTTGTTCAGCGTGATGTGAGCACTTTCCAGCAGCGCTTCGGCATCTTTGCCGGTGATGTTCATCGAACGCAGATCAAGCAGGAACATATGGCAATCAGTGCCGCCGGACACCACCCGCAAACCCCGCCGGGTGAGAATGTCGGCCATGGTCCTGGCGTTGCTGATCACCCGTTGCTGGTAATGCTTGAATCCATCGCTCAAGGCTTCGTTGAACGCCACGGCCTTCGCGGCGATGACGTGCATCAGCGGCCCACCCTGGTAAACCGGGAAAATCGTCTTATCGAGTAGCGCTGCGTATTGCGCCTTGGCCAGGATCAAACCGCCGCGTGGGCCCCGTAGGGTTTTGTGGGTGGTGGAGGTGATGAAGTCAGCAATGCCGACCGGCGACGGGTACACGCCCGCCGCGATCAGCCCGGCATAGTGCGCCATGTCGACCATCAGGTAAGCGCCGATCTCATCGCAGATGTTGCGAAATCGCTGGAAGTCGATGGTCCGGGAATACGCCGAGGCCCCGGCGATGATCACTTTCGGCCGGTGCTCCCGGGCCAGCGCTTCCATTTCGGCGTAGTCGAGAGTTTCGGTTTCTTTTTCCAGCCCGTAGGAAAACGCCCGGTAGAACTTGCCAGAAAAATTCACCGAGGCGCCGTGAGTCAGGTGCCCGCCGTGGGCCAGGGACATCCCCAGAATCGTGTCGCCGGGTTCGAGCACTGCCAGAAAAACTGCTTGGTTGGCCTGGGATCCGGAGTGCGGCTGGACGTTGACGTATTCGCAGTTGAACAGTTTGCGTGCGCGTTCGATGGCCAAGTTTTCGATCTCGTCGACAACCTTGCAACCGCCGTAATAGCGCTTGCCCGGATAGCCTTCGGCGTACTTGTTGGTGAGCACCGACCCCTGGGCCTGGAGCACCTCTTCGCTGACATAGTTTTCTGAAGCGATCAGCTCCAGATGGGTTTCCTGGCGATTGCGTTCGCGGTCGATCAGGCGGGCAATCGCGGGGTCAAAATTTTGCAGGCTCATGGTCGGCTGCCCTCAGTCAAGGCAGCGGCTTTGCTTTCCCGGGTGTAGGTCAGTACGAAGTGCGCCGCGAGGCCGAAGATCAAGCCCCAGAATGCAGCGGCCAAACCGAGGAAGCTCATGCCCGAGGCCGTCACCAGGAAGGTAATCAACGCCGCTTCCCGTTGTTTCTCGTCCGCCATGGCACCGGTCAGCCCGGCGCTGATTGCGCCGAACAAGGCCAGGCCGGCAAGGGAGGCAATCAACTCTTTGGGCAAGGCGGAAAACACCGAGGCCAGGGTCGCGCCGAAAGTGCCCATCAGAATGTAGAACACCCCGCAGGCGATCCCGGCGATGTAGCGTTTGTCGCGGTCTTCGTGGGCTTCGCGGCCGGTGCAGATCGCCGCTGTAATCGCTGCCAGGTTCAAGCCATGGGAGCCGAACGGCGCCATCAGGATCGAGCCGATCGCGGTGACCGAAATGATCGAGCGCGCCGGGGTGTTGTAACCCGAGGTGCGCAATACCGCCATGCCCGGCACGTACTGGCCGGTCAGGGTCACCAGCGCCAGTGGCAGGCCAATGTTGATGATCGCGTGCCAGCTCCACTCGGGGGTGATGAAGACCGGATGGGCCACGGCGATGGTGATCGAGCCGCTGTTGAGTTCACCGAACGAGGCGGCCACCGCACAGCCGACAATCAGTACCGACAGAATCGCGTAGCGCGGCGAAAAGCGTTTGACGATCAGGTAGGCCGCGATCATCGCCAGCACCAGTTCCGGTTGCAGCTTGATCGACGTGAACAGCTCGGCACCGAAGCGGAACAGAATGCCCGCGAGCATGGCGGCGGCGATGGCTTTGGGCAGGCGACTCATCAGTTTGTCGAATGCCCCGGACAAACCGACCACAGCAATGATCACCGATGCCACCAGATAGGCGCCGATGGCCTGAGGCAGAGTAACGGTGGGCAGCATCGACACCAGCAACGCCGCACCCGGCGTCGACCATGCGGTGATTACCGGAACTCGCAGGCGCCAGCTCAGGAACAGGCCGGTAATACCGCTGCCAATCGAAATGGCCCAGATCCACGAAGACACCACATCGTTGGGCAGGTGCGCTTCCTTGGCGGCCTGAAACACGATGATCAAGGGGCCGGCGTAGGAAATGATTACGGCAATAAAGCCCGCGATGACGGCTGACAGGGATAGATCCTTTCTGAGTGTGTCCATGATGTCTCGACTTGGCGCGGCAGAGTCGCGCAGTGACCCGGGGGGAGATTGAGTCGATTGACTCGATTCGACATGAGTGTATTTGAATGAATTGAGTTGATTCAATAGATGGCAGGATTGTTACGAGATGTTTTTTTGCTATCAGCGCCCTGGTTTTCGACGATTTGTCGTTTATTTATTTGATTTATAAGAGAATTAGTTTCTGGAAAAATATTTTCTTCGAGCAATTGATATCGACTCAATCACAAAATCAATCGAATCAATTTATCGATTTGGTCGATTTATTAGATGCCTAACCTCCATGTGATATGCTCGGATATTCATCATTTCTACGATGGGCAGTGATCATCCATGTGGGTTCCCCAGCTAAGCGAGTTCAGCCAGCCGATGTACTTGTCGATTGCCGATGCGTTGGCGCGCGATATCAGCAACGGCGTGTTGAATGAAGGCGATCGCCTGCCGACCCTGCGGGAGCTGGCCACGACCCTGAATGTCACGCCGGGCACTATCAGCCGAGCCTATAGCGAAGCCCATCGGCGTCGCCTGGTGCAGGGGGAAGTGGGGCGTGGTACTTATGTGCTCAACCAGAAGCAGCTGGAACTGCCGGCAAGCAACAGCGCCGCACCGCTGAATCTGGGGCAATCCGAGTTACTCGATCTTTCGATCATCAAGCCCTACAGCGAAACCCTGGAGTACTGGTTGCGCGACGCCCTGGTGGGGATGGCCAAAAGCACCGATTTCGCCCGAGCCCTGGATTACGCACCGGACGGCGGTCACCCGGCGCATCGCGAGGCGGGCGCGCAGTGGTTGCGCCATTCGTTGCCCGATGCGCAATGGCAGCAAGTGGTGATCACCGCCGGGGCCCAGCATGGCTTGATGGTCGCGATGAGCGCTCTGACCAACGCCGGTGACCTGGTGCTCTGCGAAGCGCTTTGCTACCCCGGCATTATTTCCCTGGCCCATGGCCTTGAGCGCCGCCTGCGTGGCGTACCGATGGACGACGAAGGGATCATTCCCGAAGCGTTGCGCGAACTGTGCGAGCGAGAGAAACCGGCGATGCTGGTGTGCGTGGCAACCTGCCAGAACCCGACGGCGGCGATCATGTCGCAAAAGCGCCGGGCCCAAATCGCGGCACTGGCCGAAGAGTTCGACTTCATCATCCTCGACGATGACATCTATGGCTTCCTCGCCACCGATCCGTCGATCAAGCCGCTGTCGGCGTTTGCGCCAGACCGTTCGGTGTACCTGACCAGTCTGTCGAAGTCGGTCATGCCGGCGCTGCGTGTCGGTTACATCTATAGCCCGCCGAAACTGCTGTCACGCCTGACCTCGATGGTGCGCAGCAGCGTCTGGATGCCGTCGCCTTTGACAGCGCAACTGGCCAGCAATGTGATTACCGAAGGCCTGGACAAAAAACTGATCCGCATCCAGCGCAATGAAGCCGCCGGGCGGCAAGCGATTGCCCAGGAAATCTTTGCCAATTTCGAGCTCAAGACTCAACCCTATTCGTACCACATCTGGTTGACGCTGCCCGAGCCATGGACCAGCGACGAGTTCACCATGCTCGCCCGAGCCAACGGTGTGCTCGTACTCAGTGGCACCCAGTTCCAGGCTGAACGCTCCGGGATTACCCGTTGTGTGCGGCTGGTATTGATGTCACCCACGAGCCAGGACGAACTGCGCTTCGCCTTGACCAAACTGGCCAGCCTGATCGATTCCGACCCGCGACTGCACTATTGAGTCACCGCAGGGGCAACAGTGCCCGAACGATCCGCCATCAGTGCGAACAGCCCTTCGGGCTCGCCGTTCTACCGCCGTATCTGGAGTTGCCGAAAATCGAGATCAATCTGTTCTGGCATGCCCGGTACGCCTTACCGAGTCAGGGCTCGCAATGCGGCCCGGCTGAGGCAACCGGGGCGTACGCAGTAACACACTGATTTCATCGCAGCTGACCGCGCTGCTGAACAAATGACCCTGAATTTCATCGCAGCCGTTTTCACGCAGGAAGGTTTGCTGCTCTTCGGTTTCGACACCTTCGGCAATGACCTTCAGGTTCAGTTTGTGCCCCAACGAAATCACTGCGGTGGCGATGGCTTTGTCGTTCTCGTTGTCGGGCAGATCGCGCACGAAAGACTGGTCGATCTTGAGTCTCGCGATCGGGAAGCTTTTCAATGCTGCGAGGCTGGAGTAGCCGGTGCCGAAGTCGTCGATCGAGAGACTGATCCCCATTGATTGCAGTTCTTTCATTTTGCTGATGGCTTGCTGAAGGTCTTGCATGATCAGACTTTCGGTCAGCTCCAGCTCAAGGTACTTCGGGTCCAGTCCGGTTTCTTGCAAGGCATGCCTCACCCGGTCGATCAGGTCCCTTTCGATGAACTGGCGCGCTGAAATATTCACCGACATGGTGATCGGCGGCCAGCCCGCATCCTGCCAGGCCTTGTTCTGTCTGCACGCGGCATGAATCACCCAGTCGCCGATGGGCACGATCAACCCAGTCTCTTCGGCCTGCGGAATGAATTTGATTGGAGACACCATGCCGAGCTCGGGGTGCTGCCAGCGGATCAGTGCCTCTACGCCGATAATCTGACCTGACTGCAAATCCACCTGTGGCTGGTACAGCAGCAGGAACTCGTCATGGTTGAGTGCGTTTCGAAGCCCGTCTTGCATGGCGAGCTTGCCCTGATCCTTGTTATTCATCTCGCTCGTATAGAACTGGTAACTGTTGCGACCCAGCTCCTTGGCCCGGTACATGGCGGCGTCCGCATTGCTGAGCAACGTTTCGGTATCGCTGCCGTCGGCAGGGTAAGTGGCCAACCCCATGCTGCAGGTGACGTGGAGTGTATGTCCGCTGAGCTGAATCGGTCGCAGGATGGCTTCCTGGATTTTGTGCAGGGCTGGAGTAACGCCGTCGAGATCTGAGGGCTGGTCGAACAGGATGATCACAAACTCGTCGCCACCCAGTCGTACGACGGTGTCGGTGCGGCGTACACATGCCAGCATGCGCTGAGCGACGGTTTTCAGCAGTTCGTCTCCAGCACTGTGCCCAAGGCTGTCATTCACCAGTTTGAATTTGTCCAGATCAAGAAACACCACCGTCACCAGCCGGCTGTAGCGCTGAGCATAAAGTATTGCCTGCTTGAGACGGTCTTCGAGCAGTGTGCGATTCGGCAGCCCGGTCAGTGCGTCATGGTCACCCATATAGCGAATGCGCTTTTCGGTCAGTTGGCGTTCTATCGCAATGCCAGCAAGAGGAGTCGCCATGTTGATCAGTCGCGTCTCGGTCGAGCTGGGGCTGCGTACGGTGCTGGAATACAAGGCAAACGTACCCAATACTTTTCGCTCATGGGACAGAATCGGCGTCGACCAGCAGGCGCGAAATCCATAGGGCGCAGCGACTGAACGGTACTCCTCCCACAGCGGATCCAGCTCGATATCGGTGACGATGACCGGTTCTCGTCGATACACCGCGGTGCCGCATGAACCGACGTTCGGACCGATCGCAATCCCGTCAATGAGCTGGTTATAGGCTTTCGGCAAACTGGGCGCAGCCCCGTGAAGCAGGTGTTTGCCCTCCTCATCCAGCACCAGGATGGACACCATCATCCCCTCCAGTTGGGACTCGACCAGATGAGCCAGGCTTTCGAGGACTTCGGCAAGCTCGGTGCTCCTGGCGATCAGCTCCAGGACATGACCTTGCCCGGCACGGATGACGGCCTCTTGCTCTAATCGGCTGTTTTGCACGGCGAGCCGCTCTGTGGCGATACTCAATTGGACCGTTCTTTTTTCCAGCTGAAGTCGGTCTTTGAGGAATTGATTCACCGCACGAGCCATGTTGCCGATTTCGTCGTTGCCATGCTCCGCCATCATCACATGCGTTTTGTCAGTGTGTTCCTGACGCAATTGCCGGCTTATTTCATTCAGGCGCACGAGCACATGACGGCCCATGAAGACCCGGGTCACAAACCAGGCGAACACTAGGCTGGCGCCCAACATGATCAGCACCCATTGCTGGCTACGATTTGAGGCCTCGACCAAGCGCTGCACGGCTTCGCGATAGTCTTCGGTGTAAGCACTGGATTGCGCACGAGCCACCGCGACCAGAACCCCGGCCTCATTCTTCAGTTCCTCATTGAAGCGCTGTATGACGTTGTACTGATTGATGAGCCTCAGGCGCAGGGAGAAGAGATCGGGCGTCTGCACATCAGCGTCGGGGAACTTGCCTGCGGTGCGTGACAGGCGCTCATATCGGATCCGCAGCCGTTGCACGGCATCACTGTCAACAGCCTGCGGCAGATCGAAAAGTAACACCGCCAGTTCCAGACTGGCCCGGGTCTGGGTCGCGGTTAACCGGGCCGTGTGATCCTCCAGGGTTTGCTCGAAGGTGACCTCGGTTTGCAGCAGGCTTTCTCGCAGCTGCGCAACGATGTTGGCGGTATTGCGGAACAGCTGACTCGACTGATGCATGTCGAGTATCGCCACGCCACTGTTCGCGGCAGTCAGCTGCTGCACCAGTTGATCAAGGGCTTCAAGCTGTTGGACGGTCGCCGCATAGCTTGAATGCAGGGTGTCGGGCGAGCGAGTTGTCAGAAGCTGATCGGTCTGACGTTCGATCAGCAAGGTACGCTGCAGCATGTCTTGCCCATTTTGCATGCGAACCAGTCGTTCATCCGTCAGCTGGCGAGTGGCGCTGTTTGACGTGCGCAACGCGTAGACCGCAGTGGCACCACCCGCCAGGATCAGCAGTGCCAGCGTCAGAAACGCCAGTGTGAACTGTGCGCGTAGCGATTGCGGCAATAGTCGGCGTCCGAGCCGGGAAGTAACGTCCAATATCAGGGATTCCATTGGTGGCGATAGATGTCTCGATAGCCATTGTCAGGGTCGTACTGGAATTTCTTACCGCCGTCGAAGGCGATATTGTCGGCATTGACCAAGTGAATCGGCGCTACGAAGCCGCTCACCGGCTGACCTGCAAACAGCCGGTTCAATTCATCCATCACTTGCCAGCCATGCAGGTTAAGCGGCTCGGCCACGGTAACGGTCTGGTAGGTTTTTGCCTGTATACGCAAAAAAGCCGAAGCGCTGCCATCACCGGCAGACAACAGACTGATGCCGTCACTGGGTATTGCGGCGCTGGTCAATGAGGCAATCGAGTAGTCGAAATAGATATCGTTGATGGCCAGCGTGTGGGTCCAGCGCTTGCCATAGCGCTGAAGCAGCTCCTTGGTGATCGCCGGCATCTTCTCGCCACTTTCGGAGATCGCGACATCGCGCACTTCCAGCAACGTACAGTCCCGACAGGCCCGAATGACGTTTTCCATGGCCTTGGCTTTCGCCATGGCGATGCTGTACTTGGAGTCGGTCAGGATGACCACGCCGGCGCGGCCGTTTGACTGTGCCACTGCCGCCATGGCCGTGAGGCGAGCCACTTCGAGTGGATCGGTCGTGACGTTCATGGCCACCGGCGTGCCGTCAATCGGCCCGGGGCGTGCCCCGGCGTGCCAGCCAACCACCGGCACATCCCTGTTGGCGAAGAGGATCAGCGCCGCATTGTTCTCAAGGGCATCGGAGCCGCACAGAATGAGGCCGTCGGGTTTCGCTGCCAGGGCATCGGAAAAGGCCTTTGCGCGACCGGCCGATGATCCGGCGCCATCGAATATCTTCAGCGTCCAGCCCATCGCCTTGGCTGCCTCGCGAGCGCCCTGCGCGACACCGACAATTCCTCCGTTACGCAAATCTTCTGCGACAAGGGCGATGCTCTTGCCCCGCAGGGCTCGCGGGCCGGATTCAGGGCCGCTCCAGCGAACGGCTTCGAGGGTGGCCCTGGAAACGATTTCCTGCGCTTGAATCACCGTAACCGTGGCGGTTTCGACAGCGTATCCGGGCGTTGCCGTGAAAAGACAGAAAACCGTAATTGAAGCCATCCCGAGTAGCCAGGGCCTGAGTAACCAGGGCCTGATCAGACAGGTTCGATCACCGCATGTGATGCCGGGTCTGGAGCCGATGGCGCGATCATAGTCTGGCATGGTGTCCCTTTTTGCCAAGAGTGCAGCGTTCACTATCCGAAAGGATAGTCGGTTCTGCTGTCATCAGGTCTTTTGTGGGTAAAGTGCGCGAACTTTAGTCCTGTACATTCAGGAAATGGGACAGGGTTCATGGCACAAAACAAGGGACGAAGGTCAATTGCATCGTTGACTGATGGCGCTTCATTGCGCTTCGGCAAGGCGCTATCGCCCGAAGGCGACTGCTCAAGCGTTATTAAGCAGTCGCCGAACGTTCGAGAAAAACATCGCGGGGCATCAGCGTTTACAGTGATGTAGTTGTCGATGCGGCTGTGGATCTGCAACGTCGCGCCGGAGACCCGCACAGGCCGATTGATCGTGCGAGCGCTACCTGCCTACCAGTTACAACGTGTACGAGAAACCCATTTGCACGGTTCTCGGCGCGCCCGGATAGGCGTAAACGTTGCCAAAGGCGCCTTCATCATAGTGACTGTCGAACACATTCTTCAGGTCAAGGTTAAGCCGCAGGTGCTCGTTGACTTTGTAAAAGCTGAGCAGGTCGAACACCTCGTAGCTATCCATGGAAAAGGCATTGGCCGCGGTCTGGCCGGCGCGCTCGTCGACATACTTGGCTCCCACCCCCAGGCCCAGTCCTTTGAGGCCACCGTCCTGAAACTCGTAGACGTTCAGCAGGCTGAAACTGTTGCGCGGAATGTTCACCAGGCGGGTGCCTGACTTCAGCACGTTGTCCTGGGTGACTTCGGCATCCACGTAGGCGTAGCCACCGATCATCCGCCACTCTGGCGTGAGGTTACCGGCCACATTCAGATCAAAGCCACGGCTACGAACTTCACCCGCCGCAACGCTGAAGGTCGAGTCCACCGGGTCTGTGGTCAGAACGTTACGTTTTTCGATCTGATACACCGCGGCATCCACGCTTAACTGACGATCAAGGGCCTGCCACTTGACGCCCACCTCGTAGGATTTGCCTTCTTCAGGTTTGAAACCGCCGCCCGTTCGACTGGCACCGCTGTTGGGTTTGAAGGACCGCGCCGTGTCTGCATAGATCGCCACGGTCGGGGTCAAGTCGTAGATCAGCCCCAGGCGCGGAGTGACGGCGTTGTCACTGTTGGTCCAGCTCGGACCGTTGACGATGTAGTTGTCGTAATCCTGTTCGAAGCGTTCGAAACGCACACCAGCCAAAGCTTTCAAACCCTCGGCCAGGGTCACCTGGTCTTGCACGAAGGCGGCATAGGTCTTGAGGTTTTCCTGATCATGGGTGGTGGTGCGAGTCAGTGCCGGGCGCGGCTGGCCGTAGACCGGATTGAAAATGTCGATGGGGTAAGCACCCACCGCCCCACTGGAGCGACGGATAATCGACTTGTAATCGTAATCCTCATACTCGATGCCCGTGAGCAACGTGTGGTCGAAGCCGCCGGTGGAAAAATGCCCGGTCAGATTCAACTGCACATCAAGGTCACGCCACTCCAGCTTGCGATAGTTGAAGTTGCGCCCCAGCGTTCGGCCGTCGGCAGCGACACCGTTGGCTTCGATGGCATTGCCTTGCAGACTGCCGTCGAGATATTGCGTGCCGCCGCCCAGGGTCCAGTTGTCGTTCAGGAAATGCTCGAAACGCAGTTGCGCCATGTTGTTGTCGTTGTGCAGTTTGCCGACATCCTTCTCACCGAAAAAAGTATCCCGCGACGCGACACCGATCTGATTGCGATAGCGGGTCACACCCCGATCGAGCGGCGCGTTGTTGCGCATGAAATCGCCTTCGAAGGTGATACGGGTGGTGTCGTTGACCTGCCAACCGAGGACCGGCGCCACACCGTAACGCTCGTTTTCGACGTGATCACGAAAGGTGTCGCCACCCTCGCCTATCACATTCAGCCGATAGGCCAGTCGCCCTTCATCATCCAGCGGCCCTGAGGCATCCAGCGTTCCGCGACGCATGCCCTGATCGTTGAGTTGACTGCCCAGGGTCACAGTGGGCTCGGCCAGGGGTTGTTTGGACACCACGTTGAAGGTGCCGCCCGGGTCGCCACGGCCATAGAGCGTGGTGGCTGGCCCGCGCAGGACCTCCAAGCGCTCGATGGTATTGGCATCGGGCATGTTCGGATAACCGCGGTTGATCGGAAAACCGTTGCGGTAGAACTCACCGGTGGTAAAGCCACGCACGGTGAAAGTGGTCAGGCCCTGGCCGCCGAAATTGTTCGCACGGCCCACGCCTCCGGCGTAATCGAGAGCGTCTTGCAGGCGGGTCGCGCCGAGGTCTTCCACGACATCCCGGGTGACCACGCTGATCGATTGTGGGGTTTCATGAATCGGAGTGTCCGTGCGCGTCGCACTGGCCGAACGGGTCGCCCGATACCCCTGGACCGGGCCTTGGGCCGGCTCTTCGAATGTGCCGTTAATGTCGATCGCTTGTAACTCTATTGACGCAGGATCAGTCGGTGCCTGGTCAGCCCAGGTGGTCTGGGAAATGGCTTGAATCACACACAGAGAAACGAGAGTTCGACGCATCGACATACAACCTTGAGAAGATGCCGGGCACTTCAGGAGCTCGGCGAGAATTGACAACGAATAATATCAATTCCCATTATCAGTCGATACTTTTTTATCTCGCCAAAGTAGTGCAAAAGTTGCGAAATCAACTCGTATGATCAACGTGGCCAGGCAATAGCCTCATAAAGCCTCTCATCGTATAGGCTTTGAAAGGCCGCAAAATCCTGAGTAATGAGCTCAAAAGTCCATCGCGATATAGCTTTATATCCTGACACTGGCAAAAGTTGATTCGTTGCGAGCTTGGCCGAGCGCCGACGACGGGTCGGACAACGGTGACAGCCCCAGCGCTTGTGGCAGCGGTATCATCGCCACTTGTTGCGTGGTGTTGGAACCCACGCGCTCGTCGCGTGGTGGAATGCCGTAGTACTCGCGGTAGCACTTGGAGAAGTGCGGTGTGGACACGAAGCCACACACCGACGCCACTTCGATGATCGACATGGGTGTTTGCTTGAGCAGTTGTCGGGCGCGAATCAGGCGCAGTTTCAAGTAATAGCGGGACGGTGAGCAGTGCAGGTATTTCTGAAACAACCGCTCCAGCTGACGCCGCGACACGGAGACAAAAACTGCCAGTTCGTCGAGGTCGATCGGTTCTTCAAGGTTGGCGTCCATCAGCGCCACGATTTCCTGCAACTTCGGCTGGTTGGTACCAAGCATGTGCTTGAGCGGAACACGCTGGTGATCCTGCTCATTACGGATGCGTTCGTAGACAAACATTTCCGAGATCGCCGCCGACAGTTCACGGCCGTGATCGCGGCTGATCAAGTGCAGCATCATGTCCAGCGGCGCGGTGCCACCGGAGCTGGTGAAACGGTTTCGATCCAGGGTGAACAGTCGCGTACTTATAACCACTCGCGGGAAGGCTTCCTGCATGGACGCCAGAAACTCCCAGTGAACACTGCAATCGTAACCATCCAGCAGACCAGCGCACGCCAAGGCCCAGCTGCCGGTGCATACCGCGCCCAGGCGCTTGGACTGACGCGCCTGACTCTGTAGCCACGATACATGCGCGCGGGTTACGGAGCGTTGAATACCGACACCGCCGCAGACAAAGATGGTGTCCATGGCAGGCGCGTTCTGCATCGAGGTGTCAGGGGTGATCTGCAAGCCGTCGCTGGCCAGGACTTTGCTTCCGTCGGCAGTGAGGGTCGTCCAGCGATACAGCTCACGACCGGACAATTGGTTAGCCATGCGCAGAGGTTCCACCGCGGAAGCCAGAGAGATCAGTGTGAAATTGTCCAATAGCAAAAAGCCGATGGATTGAGGCGCACGGTTCTGGGGCTTCGTCCCGGAGTTGAATGTCGTCATCGCAGTAACTCCTCACACCAAGCAGGTATTGGCCTCAGGCACAGGCTCTTTTTATTGCCCGTCCAAATACGCCGGGCTATTTATAATTTTAGTGCAAAAATCACGCCGCAGTTGAATAGACTTCCAGTCAATTCAAAAAACGACATGACGATGCTTCTATCTGGAGGGTCGCAAGAACGAAGGTCAAAAGCGAACGGGTCGATCTGGTAAGCCTGCTTATAATCTGCGAGCAATTTGGTAGCAGTTATGGGGAGGATGCCTGGAAACGACAACTTGCTTGTTACCGACAGGCATAGGTCTTTTTTTTTGAATAACGTAACGCCACTCACAACTAAACTTCATAACAACGAAAAACCGGGAAACAGAGAGGCTTCCGGGTTTTATCGCTGATCGTTTGGAGTGATGAATTGATCACCCGGATTATTCAGGATTTCAAAATTTTGATACTGGCGAATGTTGACTCATCACGTGCCTGATCCAGCAAACTCATCGGCCTTGCCAAGGGCAACGCCTGTGCAATCGGTCTTGCTGTCACTTGCGGTTGCGTTAGCGTTTGCGCCGCCAAGCGCTCGTCGCTAGGTGGGATGCCGAAATACTCGCGATAGCACTTTGAGAAATGGGGGGTGGACACAAAGCCACACACCACCGACAACTCTACAATCGAAATCGGCGTTTGCTTGAGCAACTGACGCGCGCGGATCAGACGCAGCTTGAGGTAGTAGCGCGATGGTGAGGAATGCAGGTATTTCTGGAATAACCGCTCCAGCTGTCGACGGGACAAACCAACATAATTCGCCAGTTCGTCGAGGTCGATCGGCTCTTCAAGATTGGCCTCCATCAACGCGACGATATCCTGCAACTTCGGTTGGTTGGTACCGAGCATGTGCTTGAGGGGCACTCGTTGGTGATCCTGCTCGTTGCGGATTCGCTCGTAGACGAACATGTCGGAGATGGCCGCTGACAGTTCATGACCATGATCGCGACTGATCAAGTGCAGCATCATGTCCATTGGCGCGGTTCCACCCGAGCTGGTGAAGCGGTCTCGGTCAAGGGTGAATAAACTGGAGCTGAGGTTCACTCGCGGAAAAGCTTCCTGCATGGCTGCCAGAAATTCCCAGTGCACGCTGCAATCGAAGCCATCGAGCAAGCCTGCCTGAGCCAAGGCCCAACTACCTGTGCACACGCCCCCTATCCGTTTCGCGCGCCGTGCCTGGGCTCGCAACCAGGTAATGTGCTCACGGGTCACCGCGCTTTGAATGCCAATGCCACCGCAGACGATCACGGTATCAAGTATCGGTGCGTTATTGATCGCCGAATCCGGAGTGATCGGCATGCCATCGCTTGCCCACACCCGCTCGCCCCCCAAGCTGAAAGTGTGCCAACGGTACAGCTCTTGACCGGTCAGTTGATTGGCCATTCGCAGTGGCTCTATGGCAGACGCCAAAGAGATCAAAGTGAATTGGTCCAGCAGCAAAAAGCCAATGGTTTGGGGAGGAACGGCCTTGGAGGTGTCGTATGCCATCGAAGTTTTTTCTCGCAGTGAGCGGTAATGGCCCGTGGCGCTGGCGGTGTTAACCGCCCCGCCACTGCTGGCGCACTGATAAGATCGCAAGCAGGTTTACGCTGATATGGCTGCTATGCACTTTCCGCCGACACCGCACTCTGCGGTTGCCCATGCTGACGCGTGGTCACAAGGCCGATAAAGGAAATCACCAGCGCCAGGCCGATGGTCGAAGAAACTTCCATACGGTGCTCGGGCGTCACCATCATCACCGCCAACGCGGCGCAGATGAAGGCGATGACCAGCCAGGTGAGCCAGGGAAACAACCACATCTTGAAGCTCAGCTCAACGTTCTGCCGACGCAGAATCTTGCGCATGCGCAGTTGCGACACTGCGATAACCAGGTACACCAGCAAGGCAATGGCGCCGGAGCTGGCGAGCAGAAACTGGAACAGTCCGGCGGGCATGAAGTAGCTGAACAAGGTCACACCGGCACCCAGTACGGTGCTGGCGATCACCGCAGCCCTCGGCACGCCCGCCGACGACGTCACCTTCAGCGGCTTCGGTGCATCACCGCGCTTGCCCAGCGAAAACAACATGCGCGAGGCAATATAGATCGACGAGTTCATGCAGCTGGCCACGGCAATCAACACCACCACATCTACCATGAGCTTGGCGTGGGGAATGTTCATCAGTTCCAGCGCTCGCTGGTAAGAACCCACCGACGCCAGCAACGGATCATTCCAGGGCACCACGGAAATGACCACGAAAATGGACAGCAAGTAGAACACCCCGATGCGCCAGATCACCGAGCGTGTGGCTTTGGCAATGTTCTGCGCAGGGTTGCTGGATTCGGCCGCAGCGATGGTCACCGCTTCCGTACCGATGAAGCTGAACATGATGGTGATGAATGCCCCTACAACCGCTGACAAGCCGTTGGGCGCAAAACCGCCATGTTCCTCCATGAGTCGACTCAACCCGCTGGCTTCCCGCTCGGGAATCCAACCCATCAACACCGCAAAACCCAGGCCGATGAATCCAATGATCGCCACTACTTTGGCCATCGCAAACCAGAATTCGAACTCACCGTATTTGGACACACTGAACAGGTTGGTCACGACCAACAGAATGATCGACAGCAAGGCAAACAACCAGGTATCGATCTGCGGGAACCATTGATTCAATACATGCCCGGCCGCGAGCGCCTCGATGGGTATCACCAACACCCAGAACCACCAATACAGCCAGCCGATGGTAAAGCCTGCCCAACGCCCGATTGCCTGGTCGGCGTAGGTAGAGAAAGATCCGGTGTCCGGGTTGGCAACAGCCATTTCACCCAGCATGCGCATGACCAGAACGACCAACAGGCCGGAAAACAGATAAGCCAGTAATACCGCCGGACCCGCCGCTGCGATGGCATGTCCCGAGCCGACAAACAAACCTGCGCCGATAATCCCCGCGATAGAAAGCATTGTGACGTGACGCGGCTTGAAACCCTGCGCCAACTGACCGTTCGAATCTTTGGAATTCAGGCTATTCATTGTTTTTTTTGTTCTCTGGTGATCGACGTTAGGGCGTACTGACTGAGGGTCAGGCGATCATCATTTCTCCCTGTTGCCGCGTCGAACGCGGCACACCTCAAACGCTCCTGGGTTTCTAAATCAGGCATCACAGCTGCACACGGCCATGAAGTGACGCGTCACCTTACGCGTCTTGTCTTGAAAGCCAGTAGCCCGAATGCGCCACTGACGAGTCTGATTTCGACACGCATTGCGCGTATCGCGTGTGGTGCATTAACCGAAAAAAAAGAGACCGAAGTCTCTTTTCTTGTTTTTAGCTGACCATTACCACCCACTGCCAGCCGCGCAGAAGCCCAGGATCAGGATCAGGATCAGGACGATTTTTGTCCTACCTAACTTTGTTACCTGGGCAGAGCGAGCGTTATGCCAGCGTATATCTCAAGCCTGAGCAAAGAATCCGGTATTCTCAGCGATCAAAGCGGCTGGCTTCACCTTTCGCGGGCCACTCACTATCAGTATCTTGTTCGATATCTTCAGGTGCAGATGCTTGATCCAAGCTGGTTTCCCATTCGGTAGGGACCGGCTCGGGGGAGGCTTCTGGCAACCGCGGCTGGAGAATCGCGATGCGGCTTCAATCGCTTTCACGGTGGGTTATGAAAGCGCATCGCAATTCAGCCGTGAATATGCACGCCTGTTCGGGATGCTTCCGGCGCGCGATGCTGCCCGGTTCAGAACGCCCATTGTTTCTGGAGCGGCGTCGCCTCGAACGCAACGGCATTCCATGAGCGCGAAACCGATCATTGTCGCGCCCTAATCATCTGTGATTGTCGTCCCTGCAATCGTTCGCGCGAATCCGACGCCAAACACCCGCGCAGGCGTTTCAAAGCCTGGTTGCCGATCACCGTTCAGCACCCGGCGCGCAGCCTCCACTGCCGCCAACGGTGTGTAGGTGTAGCCGTTGACGGTCTCGATCACTGAACGCGCACGTGTGCCATCAGCGCCAATGACCTCAGCCACAGCACGGGCGCTATGAGCCTCTCGCTGTTCAGCACTTGGGCCGTCGGAAAGTTGTGACAGGCCGCCTTCAGGGAAGGCGTCGCCGGTGATGTTCACGAACATGGCGATATTGGGAATGCCGGTGGAGTGCCAGCCAGTGACCAGGTCACCGAAGGACAGCGGCGCGCACAGTGCCGGGCCGTCGCCAAAATCGAAGTGCCGGGGCTGCGCATCAGGTGTTGCAACCAGTTGCCCATCAACCCGCGCCAAGAGGCCCGCGCCAATGATCTCGCTGACACTTAAGGCCGATCCCCGCGACATGGCGCCAGCGACTTGTAGCGCAACGCTCAGCGACTTCGGCTCGCGCACACGGCGAGCAACATGCATCGCCAGGCAGTCTGTCGGCACCACGTCCCAGCCGACCCCAGGTAGCAACATGACACCTGCCTCAGCCGCCTGAGCGCCAAGCCGCTCCGCCAGCCGATAGACATTGATCTCGGCCGTGATGTCCAGATAGTCGACCTCGGCCTTGATACAGGCCTGCATCAAGGCGTCCGCCGTTTGAGCAAAAGGTCCTGCGAAATTCAGCAATACGCCGATGCCGTCCAGGGATTCGGCGGCTTGGGCATCAGGGGTGAACACTCGATAAGGCACACCCAGTTGCGCAGCGAGAGACGCCAGCCTTGCGCCATTGCGGCCAGCGATCACAACGTCCAGCCCCTGCGCTTTGGCATGCTCGGCAGCCATGCGGCCGGTATAGCCCGTCGCCCCATAGATCATTAATTTTTTCATTGGGCGTGCTGCCAGTTTTTGTAGACGAATTCGAGGCTGTAACCGTCCGGGTCAAGGACATTGGCGGCGTAGTAATGGGGGTCGTAATGCAGGCGTGCGCCAGGCGCACCGTTGTCGATAGCGCCATTGTCCATTGCTGCCGCGTAAGCTGCGTCGACCTCGGCCTTGCTGTTCGCCACGAAGCCAACGTGAACCGCCCGTCCCTCCACAACACCCTCGCGCAACCAGAAAAACACCCGGCCATTGGCACCGAAGCCCTTGAGATCCGGGTGGCCTGGCGGACCGTCCTTGCCGTCGTAATCAAGCCTGCCGGTAATGCCAAGCGGGGTCAGTGTCGCGGTGTAGAAACGGATGGAACGATCAACGTCGCTTACCGAGATAAAAATATGATCAAGCATTGCGGTTGCCTCACTATTCAGGTGCCGATTTAGATGGAGTACCCGCCCGCGACTTCGATCGTCTGAGCATTGATCCAGCGTGCTTCTTCGGACAGCAGCAGGGTGATAACGCGAGCGACATCCTCCGGCTCGCCCACCCGACCAAGGGCGGTTCGCGACACGAGTAGAGCCTCGAATTCGTCATTCAAACCGCCACCCAGTTCGGTGCGAATCGCCCCCGGTGAGACGGCATTGACCCGGATACGCCGAGGGCCGAACTCCTTGGCCATGTAACGGGTCAGCACGTCGAGTCCGCCCTTGAAAGCCGCATAAGGCGCAACACCCGCAGTGGCCACGCGGGTCGTGGCGCTGGTCAGGTTGACGATGCTGGCGCCCTCTCCCATCAGTGGCAGCAACGCTTGAGTCAGGAAAAACGGCCCTTTGAGGTGTACGTTCAGCAAGTCGTCAAACTGCGCCTCGGTGACCAATTCCAGGGGATTGAACAAACCATGGCCCGCGTTGTTCACCAGCCCGCCGAGGGTTGCCACACCCCAGGTTTCCTGCAACGTCAGTTGCACCGCTTCTCGGAAGCTGTCGAACCGCTTCACATCAGCGACATCCAGCTCAAGCGCCACTGCCTTGCCGCCCGATGCCTGGATACGCTGGACGACAGCGTTTGCTGAATCAATATTGCTCTTGTAGGTCAGGATGACCCCCATACCGCGCCGAGCGCAGTGTTCGGCGGTACTGGCGCCGATGCCTCGGCTGCCTCCGGTAATGACGATAACGCTCATTCGCTGCTCCAGGATCACTGAGATGAGTCACCACAGTAACCATCGCCGTTGCCACGAGCGCAGCCGTTCCTACTTCAATCCTGCCTGTTTCTGCTTTTTGCTTGCCTGGGCGTATCAGCCTGAGTTCAGATGTTCCCCATGACAAACCAACTGAATGAACTTCGCGCGCTGGCTGCCCGGGCCGAAAACCGCCGCACGGAGACGGGCATCCCCCGCGTCGCCATGGTCCAGGGCGAAATCCCTGAGCACCTGCTGGCCGCGGTTTACGAGCCGATGATCAACCTGATCCTGCAAGGCAGTAAATCAATGACCATCGGAGACCGTACGCTTCGCTATGACCCGGCGACCTATTTCGTCATGTCCATCGAGTTGCCTGCGGTCGGTCAAGTACACCCTGCTGCTTCCGGTGAGCCTTATCTGGCAGTCAGCCTGACACTCGAGCCGACGATCCTGGCGACTCTGCTGGCCGACCTGCCAAAGCCCACCGGGCATTACGACAAGGAAGCAGGCTTTTCGGTAGCCGCTGTCACGCCCGACCTGATGGACGCTTGGGTGCGGTTGCTGCGTTTGATGGGCCGACCGGAGGAAATTGCGGCCCTGGCACCTGTCTACGAACGGGAGATTCTGTACCGTGTTTTGCAAGGGCCTCACGGCTGGATGCTGCGTGATATTGCGGCACCCGATAGCGCCATGGCTCGGGTCAGCCTGGCTATCCAGTACATTCGTCGAGACTTCGCCAAGCCCATCCGTGTGGAGACACTGGCGCAACAAGCGGCGATGAGCGTATCGGCCTTTCACCGGCACTTCAAAGCCGTCACGGCGCTGAGCCCGTTGCAGTATCAAAAAAGGGTTCGCTTGCTTCAGGCGCGGACGCTGCTGGTGGCCAATGCCAAAAGTGTCACGAGTGCAGCGTTCGAGGTCGGCTATGAAAGCGCTACGCAATTTAGCCGCGATTACGCACGGATCTTTGGCTTATCACCAGCACGAGATGCAGCAAGGATTCTTGGGGAAACCCGAGGCGTGACAAGACAGGAAAAAATGGCTTTTAACCGGGAATGAGTTGTCCCTTGATGAGAGACAGCAATCAGCCAGCAGCTGTCAGTCGACTGTCTTGATTGAGGTGGTTAAGCAGGCGTGTTTTCAGGTGCAGGGCTTGGCGCACGACAGAATTATCCCCATGGAGCTGGTCATATCGAGCAAGGTGTTGTAACGCGAGACCTTACCCGCATCACCCGTCGCCTCCAGTGATTTGTTCAGTTGGTCCTTCGCTTTGCCCAACTCATCCAGCATTTCCGGGAGCGTTTGCGTCGTTTCACTTGCTGCCTGCTGTGAACCTTGTGCCATTTCAAACTCCCTCTTACTTAATGATCGCGTACACGCCCGGACGGGATAACAAATACAACCAGGCCGCAGACCTTTTGCCTTGAGCGGCCCTGACCAGCAGCGCCATATGCGCCAGATAACCTCTGGCCATCGATGGGTGCGCTGCAAAATAACGATGACACTCAGGGGTTCTTAACGAGAAAACCAGCCCGCCTGATGCTTCAATCTTTTCCAATCGCTGTTCGGCAAAACGCTTTGCATCCGCCATCGGCAACGTAGAGAGATACTCGTTATCCTTGATAACCACGGATGTTTCATATTTCGCTGGGCACGGCTGCGCTTGCAGAACGTTGTAACGTGCATACTGCTCAACGGTATTCCTCGCGGCCCGCACATCCGCGGTATTGATCATCAGAAAATTAGCGACGGTCAAACTGGTGGTCACGCACGCGTCGTTCATGTCCTGGCAAAGGTTCAACGCTCGGATGCGGTCGTACATCTGTTCATCTGGCGACAGGTGCAGCGACTTTATGTAAAGCGCATCGCTTTCAGGTAAGAAGGTTTCAGAAGCGCTCAGGTTTTCTGCACCGCCGACAAGTTCTACAACCCAGCGCACTTTCTGCGACTCGAAAAACAGCCAGAGGCCATAACCCGCCAGCACGACCGCTAGCATGCAGAACGTCATGAGCAAGTATATTTTTTTCGTCCTGTGCACATCACACTCCAGCGAATAGAAAGTTCAACCACTGAATGCCTACCGTCTATTCCGATAGCGCATTCCATACCAGCCCGACGATAAGAAAAAAGCCATGAGAGGCGACGGAAACCACGGAGGTCCAAACTGCCGCTTTTTTAAAGCGGTCGTTATTGGCCAGATAACCGCCTGCCATCAACAGCGCCCCTATCCAACCCGCCAGCGAAACCGCACTGATTGTACGAACGAGCAGAAGCGCTTGCTGTGCAATTGATACGTCCAGCCCGTATATCTCGTTGAGCTTGGCCGCCAGTTCCGGCTCTAACGCAACGGCTGCCCGCTCTCCAATTGCGTTGCCGCCCTCGCGAAAACTGTCAAGCGCGCTTTGTGGCAGGTCTTTAATCCCCTCCAGCAGGCCATCAATCAACCGGCTCGTGGACGCTCAGCCGATTGATCAGCGCGTACGCTCGTGACCTTCCGACATCAAGAGCGCGGTAGCCTTTTTTAATATCGATTTTTCCCGTTCAAGACGGGCGATTCGTGCTTCCAGCTCCTGGATTTTCTGCTGCTCCGATGTCAGCGCTTTGCTCTGCGGAGTGACCCTGTGGCGTTCCTTCTGGCGTTCGGTGTTCATGCGAACCAACCCTGACCACTGCCTTATATAGAGTGACGACCACCCAGTCTCTTGCTGTGGTAGAGAAAAGCCGCCGCATACTAGCGATCCTGGCGCTCAGCGCTCGACCTCAAGATGCCTTGGCAAATATCTCGCCCAACCAGTCCACAAATACCCGTACTCGTGGCGACATGTGGCGGTTGTGCGGGTACAGCACGGAAACCGGCATCGGCGGCGGCGGAGTGTCGATGAGGATTTCCTGCACCAACCCCTGGGAAATCTGCGTCGCCATGCGGTAGTGCGGGCACTGGATCAACCCCAACCCGGCAATCGCCGATGCCGCATAGATTTCTGCGCCGAATACTGATAACTCGCCATCAATGGTCACTTCCCTCAGCTCACCATCAACCATGAACTCAAATGGAAACTGCTTGGCAGTGGTGCGCGAAACATAGTTCACCGCGTGGTGACGGCTCAAATCAGCAAGGCTTTTCGGTTCGCCGTATTTGCGCAGGTATGCGGGGCTGGCACAGGTGATTTGCCGCAGGTTGGCAACACGTTTTCCGATCAGCGCGGAGTCGCTCAGAGTGCCGGCGCGCAGCACACAATCGACGCCTTCGGCAATCAGGTCGACATAACGGTCGGCCTCGCTGATGGACAACTCGATATCCGGATAACGGGCCATGAATTGCGGTAATGCAGGGATCACGAAGTGCTTGGCCAAGGTGCCGTGCAGGTCTACCCGCAGCCGCCCTTTCGGCGCAACACCGCGAAACGCCAGTTCGGCCTCTTCCAACTCCGCCAGCAACTGAACGCAGCGCAGGTAATACGCCTCACCATCCAGCGTCGGACGGACCTTGCGCGTACTGCGCTCTAGCAAACGTGTCCCCAGCCAGGCTTCGAACTGATTCAGCGTGTGAGTCAACGTCGCCCGAGGCAGATTCAGGTCATCCGCCGCCAGCGTAAAGCTGCTGCGCTCGTAGATCCGCACAAACACCTTCATTGCTTTGACTTGATCCACATTGAATTCCTGGCTTTTCGATTGTTGGCAATTATTGAATAGAAAAGCCAACTCTCATGCATTTATCACCTTAAGTAAACATGTGAATCTAGCTTCACACCGAGCAAAACAACCCATTATTTCAAAGGAATCACCACTATGACGACTCAAACGTCGAAAGTAGCCATCGTAACCGGCGCCTCTCGCGGTATCGGCGCGGTCATCGCCAAACAACTGGCCAGTGAGGGTTTCGCTGTCGCCATCAACTATGCCAGCAGCGTTACGGAAGCTTCAAAACTGGTAGCCGAACTGCATGAGGCCGGTCACCAGGCCATAGCGATCAAGGCGGATGTGGCCAACGCTGACGACATTCGTCGTATGTTTGATGAAACCGAAGCGCAATTGGGCAAGGTCGATGTGCTGGTAAACAACGCCGGCATCCTCAAGGTGCTGCCACTAGCGCAACACAGCGACGAACTGTTTGACCAGAATTTCAACATCCACACTCGCGGCACCTTCAACACGCTGCGTGAAGCCGCCACTCGCCTGAACAACGGCGGGCGGATCATCAACTTCTCCAGCAGCACCGTCGGCATGAATCTGCCGGGCTATGCGGTGTACATCGCCAGCAAAGCAGCGGTGGAGTCCCTGACTCAGGTGTTCGCCAAGGAAATGCGCGGTCGCAATATCACCGTCAATGCGGTTGCACCGGGCCCGGTTGCGACGGATCTGTTCCTGCACGGCAAGAGTGAAGAGCAGATCCAGACCTTCGCCAAGATGGCCCCACTGGAACGCCTGGCTCAGCCAGAAGATATCTCCCGCGTCGTGTCCTTCCTGGTCGGCCCTGACTCGGCCTGGGTCAACGGGCAAATCCTGCGCGTTAACGGCGGCCTCGTCTGAGCCGTCTCACCCCCTAGGTTAAAGGAGATCCGACCATGAGCCAGCCAGCCAACACCCCTACCCGTACCGGGCAATCGAAGCTGATGTTCACGCTGTTCACCGCGGTGGCCGCTGCCACCGCTGCACTCGCGGCGGGCTCCAGCATGCTGCTGACCCTGCCGGTCTGGGCGATGTTTGTCGGTTGGGTGGCGTTCTTCAGCCGCGGCCTGACCTTGCGTGACGGCCTGGCGAACCTCGGTTGCGTGCTTATAGGCATCGCCTTCGGCATGGGAGCGGCAATGAGCATCGGCGCATTGGCACCCACTCTAGGCATGTTTGCGCTGCCATTGGTGGTATTTGTGGTGGCGATGATTGTAGTGTCGCTGCGAGCCGTCCGGACGATGAACAACATCGTCGCCTACTTCCTCGGCCTGATTGCTTACTTTGCCTCGCACCTGGCGCCATCAATGGAAAGCTTCGCCGAACTGGGTGCCGCCGGTGCCATCGGCTCTTTCGCCGGCTGGTTGTCCCACGCCGTACAACAACGTCTTCCCCGTCATGCCTGAAACCACCACTTTGCAGAGGTCAATAACATGAAATCGATCATCTTAATTACCGGTGCTTCCAGTGGTTTTGGTGCACTCACCGCACGCGCGCTTGCCGACGCCGGCCACACTGGATTTCTATATCAACAAGGTCGGTTTCACCGTGTCCGACGATGTCGTCGATGAGGGCAACGGTGCGCTGATGACCACTTTCAGGTTTTGCTGTGAACGCTGGCTACTTTGTTGCATCGCACTCACCGCTTTCTCTGTCCTCGCCTGTACCGCTCTGACCACCAAGTCGACGCTAGTTGGGTGGACTTATCACCGATCTGCTTGATTGCAGTACGCAGGTTGTCTTGCATCGTTGCCAACGCTGCCAGCCAACGCAGGCCTCATCCCGATAGTTTTGCTGGATATCAGGCTTGGGTGCTGTCCAGGATGAATTCAATCAGCGCCCGGGATGCGGCCGATAATTGCCGGTGAGGCGGGTAAATAATCGAGAATGGCCGACTGCGTCCGCTCAACTGCGGAAGTATTTCCACCAATTGCCCCCGCTGCATTCTGTCCCGGATAACGAAGTCATAGGTCTGGCAGATGCCCAGACCGCTTTCGGCCAACGAAACGATGCCGAGGACATCATCCAAAACCTGCACATTGGCTTGCGGCAGCCATTCGATATTTTTTTGATCAAGGCAGAATAACCACGGCCCGATTTTGCCGCTGCTGGGCATAATGAACGGCAGGCAAACGTGCTCGCCTAACATCTCAAGCGTCGTAGGGACGCCGGCGCGTGCCAGGTATTGGGGAGATGCGACCAGGCAGAGCCGTGCATCTTCCAGCTTGCGCCCCACCAGACCACTGTCCGGCAACTGCCCCAGGCGAATCGCCAGATCGTAGCCTTCGGCGACCAGGTCGACATTGCGATTGGTGATGCTCAGCTCCACCCGCACAGCTGGGTATTGCCGGGCAAAGGCACTGAGCAGCGACGGCAGACGATGATGCCCGTAAGTCGTCGGCACGCTCATCCGAACGCGCCCGCTCAACTCGCCTTCCTGGCCGAGAATGCTGCGCTCCACCTCTTCGATCTGCGCAAACGCCGAACGAGTCTGTTCCAGATACAACTTACCAGCGTCGGTCAGGCTGAGCCTGCGAGTAGTGCGTCGCAACAATTGCACGCCAAGACGCGATTCAAGCCTGGTCAACGCACGACTAAGCACCGAAGGCGTGGTCGCCAAGGCGACGGCAGCAGCACTAACGGTCCCCTGCTCAACTACGCGAATAAAAGCTTCCACATCGCCAAGATGGTCAAATCTACGAGGCATTATTGCTTTCCAAGTCCAAATGAATTCCATTGGCGGTAGTTTATCGCCATAACACACATCAATAGAGTATCCAGGCAGGGGCGGCAAGTGTTCGCCCAACTACTTTGGACGCGACATGAAAACATTGACCCGTATTGCATTGGCCGCAACCCTCGCCAGCACCAGCCTGGCGGCCAGCGCGGACAACGTGCTTGTAGTGCTTTCCGATTCGGCGAAACTCGATTTGAAGGACGGCAAGGTCTTTGCGACCGGATTTTACCTGAACGAGCTTTTGCAACCGGTGAAAATGCTGCTCGACGCCGGTCATAACATCACCTTTGCGACCCCGAACGGTGACGTGCCGACGGTGGACAAGACATCCATCGACAAAATGTACTTCAACAATGACGGAGCAGCACTTCAGACCTATAAAGACTTGCTCGATCAACTGAAACTGACCCAATCAGAACAGTCGCCAGTCATCAGCCTTTCCCGGGTGGAACAGATCGGCTACGCGCACTTTGATGCGGTCTACATTCCCGGCGGCCATGCACCCATGCAGGATCTGCTCCACAGCCGTCCGCTGGGTCGCTTGCTGGCGGATTTCCATGCACAAGGCAAGACCACCGCACTCGTCTGCCATGGTCCGATCGCCCTGCTCTCGACCTTGCCTGATGCCGAAAACTTTACCCAACAACTCCAGACTGCGAAGCCGGCAAAGGGTCGCGCCGACTGGATCTATGCGGGCTACAAGATGACCGTTATCAGCAACAAGGAAGAGGAAGAAGCCAAAGGTCTGCTCAACGGTGGCGCCATGAAGTTCTACCCGCAAACGGCGCTGGAAAAAGCCGGTGGGGTGTACCGCAGCAACGCTTCGAATTGGACGCCTAATGTGGTCATCGATCGCGAGTTGATCACGGGCCAGAATCCGAACTCGGCCATAGAGGTCGGCAAAGCATTGCTCGCTCGACTGAAATAACACGTCTGCCGCACCGCGCTATTCCCTGGCCCCGGATGTTGCCGGGTATTTGGAGCACTGCAATGACAACTCGCATTTTCCTGATCACCGGAGCCAGCAAAGGCATCGGGCGCGCGCTCGCGGCTCAATTGTTCCAGGCGGGCCACCATGTTGTGGGCATCGCTCGCAACAGTTTGGATCGGCACTTTCCCGGCACGCCTTGCAGAACGCAAGCATTGCTACCGGGAATACGCAACCGAAGTTGGGGAAGGATCGTCAACATCTCCAGCCTGACTCTTAATGGGAAAGCGCTGCTGAACATCTTGACTTAATGGTCAGACCTAGTGAGGAGTCAATGACCCTCCATCAAGGCGATTCTTATATCTGGGTATTGCTTGATCCTACGAGCGTGCCTCCCGGCACCAATTTACCTGGGACAAGCCTTGGTCTCTCGACGAATTGGTGATTGCAATAACCTCACTGCTATTACTCAACAATACCTAAATCAGGCATTAGCGTAGCCAGAAAAGCGATCATACCTTCTCGATTTCTTGAAGATGCGCATAGCTATCTACGAAACGCTTAAATTTGTGCTTACCACAAGTGTACGCTTCGTACTTCGCGGGTAGAGCCTCACTCACGCAGGTTGGCACAGGTTCAACAACCGCATCGAAATCCAAATCAATAAAGAACGGTATTGAATAACGCTCCAGGCCGCTGGTATTGATGACACGATGCATTGTCGAGGTGTAGCGATCATTGGTGAGGGTTTGAACCAAATCACCAATATTGACGATAAAAGTGCCTTCAACGGGTGGTGCAGTAACCCACTCCCCTGCACGGTTCCTGACTTGCAAACCGCCAACTGCATCTTGGGATAGGACCGTCAAGAAACCATAGTCCGTGTGTGCCCCAATACCGATCTCCTCTTGGGAAACCCTTCCGATCTGGGGCGGGTAACGCAAAATCCGTTGAATAGTGATGGGCTTACGCTGAAGATGTTCAAAGTAATCTTGTGGTAAACCCAAGCTCAGCGCGATCCCGCCAATAAGCATTCGCGCGAGTGCCAATACAGAGGAATGGTAATCTTCGGCAACCTTCTCAAATTGCGGCAGTACAGATGGCATTTGATTAGGACCAAAGAATGGAGAGACCTCATCATAATGAGCTCCGCAATCAAAACACTCTTTGAAATCGCGAGTATTAGCAGGGTCTACGTTTTCCGCGTACATCGGTATATAACCACGTAGCGTGAGCCCGGAATTCACGACATTAAGCTTGTTCTTCTCCTCATAAGGAAGCTTGAAAAAACTTTTGGTAAGCGCATACATCTCATCTATTAACTGCTGGTCAATGCCATGGTTTTTTATATAAAAAAACCCCACCTTTTCGCATGCATCACCTATTTGACTTGCCACCTTCAGTGGATTTTCGCCGTTTATGAGCGACGATATGTCTATGACCGGAATTTCAGTGAAAGCTGTTTGTTTGCTAGCCAAGCGAATATCAAATAACTCTGTCACCTATGCTCTCCTTTTCCGAAATATCAATAAGGCAGAAGATTTAGAAAGCACGACTGTACCCTCTTCAATCCCACTGAATCACACCTGAACCGTCACCTATAACACCCACGTTCACGTCCGCCTCAACGAGTGCGGTTTGCCGCTGCGCGCACTTTCATCACGCCGCGGGCACTGACCGCTCAATGCGATGGCAGCCAGGCGCGTACGAATCCAATCAGCCCGGGTTTTGATGGATGTTAATCCTGGATTTTTTGGCACGCAAGCAAAATGTACACATGTGTCACCAATCGTTGACACAGGTGTACATTTATCCTAATTTTAAGTCACCGAGCCCGATGAAGCCACTTTGGAGCGCACCACGATGTCCAGCGATCCCTTGCTGCAACCCTATAAAATCAAGAATCTGACCCTCAGAAACCGGATCATGACCACCTCCCATGAACCGGCCTACCCTGTGGACGGCATGCCCAAGGATCTCTACCGCGCCTACCACGTGGAGCGCGCCAAAGCCGGTGTCGCACTGACTATGACTGCCGGTTCCGCTGCCGTTTCCCGAGACAGCCCGCCGGTGTTCAACAACGTGCTGGCCTACAAGGACGAAGTGGTCGGTTGGTTGAAGGACCTGACCGATGAGTGCCACGAACATGGCGCGGCAGTGATGATCCAGTTGACTCACCTGGGCCGTCGCACCCGCTGGGACAAGGCCGACTGGTTGCCGGTGGTATCGCCATCACACCGTCGCGAGGCTTCGCACCGCTCCTTCCCGAAGAAAATGGAGGAATGGGACATTGAGCGGATCATCAAGGACTATATAGACGCCGCGGAGCGCATGAAGGCGGCAGGTCTCGATGGTCTGGAGCTTCAGGCTTACGGGCATTTGATGGACCAGTTCTGGTCACCGTTGACCAATGACCTCGACGGGCCTTACGGCGGTTCGCTGGAAAACCGCATGCGTTTTACCTTCGACATCTTGCGTGGCATCCGCCAGCGGGTAGGCGAAGATTTTCTGCTGGGAGTTCGCTACACCGGTGATGAAGAATTGCCCGGTGGCTTCACTGCCAGCGAGGGCATGCAGATTTCTCACATGCTCAAGGACAGCGGACTGGTCGACTTCCTGAACGTCGTGCGCGGTCACATCGATACGGATGCAGGGCTGACCGATGTCATCCCGATTCAGGGTATGCGCAACTCGCCCCATCTCGACTTCGCTGGCGAGATCCGCTCGTCGACAGGCTTTCCGACTTTCCACGCTGCGAAGATTCCCGATGTGGCCACGGCGCGCTACGCGATTGCCTCGGGGAAAGTGGACATGGTGGGCATGACCCGCGCGCACATGACCGATCCGCACATCGTGCGCAAAATCATCGAGAAGCGCGAAGAAGACATTCGCCCGTGCGTGGGTGCCAACTACTGTCTGGATCGTATCTACCAAGGCGGCGCGGCCTATTGCATCCACAACGCGGCGACGGGTCGGGAAACCACCATGCCTCACGACATTCCCAAAGCCGCCGTCAAGCGTAAGGTGCTGGTGGTCGGTACCGGCCCAGCTGGGCTGGAGGCGGCGCGGGTCGCCGGTGAGCGCGGCCATGATGTAACGGTGCTTGAGGCGGCTGACCAACCTGGCGGGCAGATTCGTCTGACTGCGCTGAGTGAGCGTCGTCGCGAGATGATCAGCATCATTGATTGGCGAATGGCGCAATGCGAACGGCTGGGGGTGAAGTTTCACTTCAATACCTGGGCCGAGGCCGACACCGTGCAAGCCTTCGAGCCTGACGTGGTCATCGTTGCGACCGGCGGCCTACCGGATACCGAGGTGCTCCGCGTGGGCAACGAACTCGTGGTTTCAACCTGGGACATCATTTCCGGTGACATCAAGCCCGGTCGCAACGTACTGATCTTCGACGATGCCGGGGATCATGCCGCCCTGCAGGCTGCCGAGGTCATCGCGCAAAGCGGTGCGACCGTGGAGATCGTCACCCCTGACCGCTCGTTTGCACCTGAAGTCATGGCCATGAACCTGGTGCCCTACATGCGCAGCCTGCAGGACCTGGACGTCATCTTCACCGTCACCTACCGGGTCGATACAGTGGAAAAACGTGATGGCGGGCTCGTTGCAACCTTTGGCAGCGATTACGGACAGGTCCACAAGCAGCGCGTGGTCGATCAGGTGGTCGTCAACCACGGCACCCTTCCCCTGGACGACTTGTACTTTGACCTGCGTCCTTTCTCCACCAATGGCGGCGCGGTAGAGCAGCATGACCTGATCGCCGGCACGGCACAGAACATCGTCACCAATCCCGAAGGACGCTTCCAGCTGTTCCGAATCGGCGACGCCGTGTCTGCTCGCAACACCCACGCGGCCATCTACGACGCTTTGCGCCTGGTGAAAGAAATCTGAATACGTGCCTCCATCTTTAGCACTCACCGCCGGTGGTACCTGTGAAGGCCAACCGGGTTCGCGTAACTGGGCTGAAAATGCCTATGCCGCTTACGCCCGAGACCCGGATGGCAACAAGCTGGCGGTCTATTGCTTCAAGGCCGAGTAAGCGTAACCGTCTGATGCCTAAAACCATGAAGGCCCTTCAAAGGGCCTTCATTGCTTATCTCTTCGGCTACATGCCTTTGCGGGCAATCTCAGCGCCTGCCTGCACCGCTCGCCCCACAATCGCCTCAATGTTCTGATCGGCCATCGACCGCAGCGCTGCCGCCGTCACGCCACGGTAAGCCATCAATGACTCAATCATTTGCCGCGGATCGCGGCTGGCAAGCATCTGGCCGCCCCCCACCACTACGCCTTGTGCAGCGCGCTGCGCGATGGCAAGAGGGATTCCCGCAGCCACCGCCTGATTAGTCAGTGCCATTTGCAACATTGCCGGAAAGGCCGGCCCAGTCCCAGACAACGCACTGAGATAATCAATACAGTCTTCATCAGGCACTTCGTCCGCCGAACCTACGCACTCGAACAGTCGCTGCACCCACTGGCGGTCGAGTTCAACAAGGTTTCCGACACCGTACCAGGGTGTGAACGACTGCCTGATTTCCACGGCCGCATTCGGCATGGCCCGCACCACGACATCCGCACCGGTGGCCGCGCTGATGGCTGCCGCCGGAACTCCGGCCATCAGAGAAATCACTAGCTTGCCGCGGGCGTTGATCAGCAGTTCGCGAAACTGCTCCGGCCGGATGGACAGCACGACAATATCGCTGAGGTCCACCAACTGCTGGTTGTCGGCCAACAGTCTCACGCCTGGCTCGAAGGTACTGACGCCTGAGCGGTTCGAGATCAACAAACGTTCAGGCTTGATGAAACCGCTTTCAAGGAGCGCCTCGGCAATTGCACGCCCGAGCCAGCCGGTGCCCCCAATGATGCCCAGAGTTCTATTCTCCATCGGCAGCGGACGCCTCGAATGTTTCGACCAAGGGAACGAAAACACCAGGCTCTTTTTCTGCGTAGCCGAACTTTCCATAAAAGCGATCCAGCTCGCGCCTCTTCGGTACTTTGCCGGTAAACACGCTCACGTACTGAGGAATCCGTCGAAATCGAACGACGATATCTTCATTGGTTTTCATGGAGATGTAGCCGATCTGTGTGAGGTAGATCGTCCTGGCCCGAACGTCAGCCCCCTCGCCGTCGTAGCCAAACCGTCGGAACATCGCGGCCAGGGCGTTCATCCGCGCCTCATCGGCTAAAGCGATTTCAGCTTTGACCTCGTCCGATTGCAGCGCCCAACTGCGCACAGCAAATTCGAACTGCGAGTCGAACAGCTCAGGGTTCACCCAGCACTCGAAGACGTTGAGAATCGCTTCGGAGATACTTTCTGCGTAACTCTCGCATTGGCTGACCATACCGCCGGTGTTCTTGTCCTTCCAGCGGGCCAGGAGCGCCGCGAGCAACTGCTCCCGGTCTTCATAGAACCAGTAGAAGCTGGTGCGAGACAAATTCAAGCGTTTGGCCAGCGGCATCACCCGCACAGCATCAACACCCGACTCTTTAAGAGCTTCGTAGGCGGCGTCCAGCCAACCATCGACGGAGCCTCGCCAGCCTGCGTCCTGCGCTTTGGTTTTCGCCCTTCCTGTCTGCGACATTCGGGTGCACCTTTATTTGAAAATTCTTCGACACTGTACACCGCAAGATCTTTGGCGTACACGACATGTACATAGGCGTACATTTTCAAGACGCGAGATCGCAAAATCAAGTGAGCACGCCATCAATGCCGAGGATGTTGGCGGGATAGTCGTTTTCCTGGCCTCGGAATCATCGGCCTTTATCACCGGGCAAGTACTGGTGGTGGATGGGGGGCGCACGGCGAAACTGCCACTGCCGTTTTGATCGAATCAGCCCCACTTGCGACGGAGGGAGTCACTTACCCACCTCCGTCGCAGGTTGCGCGAAGCCAGACTCTGGCCCGCTGCAAAATTTTGCAGCAGGCAACGCATTCATTACTTGGGCGCTTTGTTCTCTATCAGGCAATTGCCACCATCGACCACCAGCAACTCACCGGTAATGTAACTGGACTCAGGTGAGGCCAGGAACGTAACGGCAGCAGCTACTTCTTCCGGGCGCCCTGCTCTACCAACCGGAACATACTTCGCTGCATTCACCTCCTCTGGGGTGCTTGATCCTGTGGCGATCCAGCCCGGCGCGACCGAGTTCACAGTAATTCCAAAGCGCGCGACCTCAAGGGCCAGGCTCATGTTCATACCCACCATTCCGGCTTTGGCCGCAGCATAAGCCGCTTCTCCTGGATTACCTGCCCGAGTCCCAGTCGTGGAACTGACGTTGACGATTCGGCCGTAGCGTCTGTTACGCATCCCCGGCAAGACTCCACGGGTCAGCAGAAAGGAGGTTGTCAGATTTCGAGCAATTGAAAGATTCCAACTGTCGACACTCATGTCCGCCAGATCGGCAAAAGGCTCCGGATGACCCTGCGCGGCCATGCCGGCATTGTTCACAAGAATATCGATTCGCCCCCATACCGATTCGGCCCAGGTAGTAAGTTCAAGAACTTGATCCTCTTCACTCAAGTCCGCCGTACGACCTTGCGCTTCAAATCCTGCGGTACGTAACTCCTCCACCCGATCATGGATGCGAGCGCTGCTGCCTGTGACGATTAACCTGACGCCCAGACTGCCCAGGCGCTTCGCAATCGCAAAGCCAATTCCACGTTCACTACCGGTGCCACTGATAAGCGCTACCTGACCACTCCAGTCCGCAACCATTGCATATTGCTCCTGTCGTCGGGGGATCAGTCCCTGAACTGATGGCAGTCTAGGAGAAAGAAATCAGCTGAGCCAACCAGCGTGGTACTGCATGTTCACGCCTTCGCTTTAATCGCATACAACCCCCCGATAAACACCAACGCTGCTCCGACAACTACCCAGGTATCAGGGCGCTCGGCAAAAACGATGACACCAATCAAAGTGGCGAACACCAGCAGCGCATAGTTGAAAGGCTGCAGGGTAGAAGCGGTTGCGTATTTCAGTGCTTGAATGAAGAGAATCTGAGCGATTACTCCCGTCAATGACAGGATCCCCATCAAGAGTCCCTGGGCCGGAGTCGGAGCAACCCAGACGGGTAGCCCCGCAAATGTGACCGTCAGGGCACCCACACCTGCCATAAAGAGCATGTTCGTCGCAAAGGAGTCGTGTTGGCTTATCCGGCGCGTCAGTACGTTGAACACCGCGAACGCCAAAGCTGCCAGCAGGGGAATCAGCGCCGCGAGTTCAAAAACGCCCGCGCCTGGTCGAAGGATGATCAGTGTCCCGGTGAACCCTATGGCGGCGGCAATCCAGCGCCGCAGACCTATGAACTCCCCAAGCACGGCCCCCGCCAATGCCAGTGCCATCAGCGGAAATACGGCATAGAGCGCATGCATTTCGGCCAGGCCCAAATATCGTAGCCCCACTGCAAACAGTATGGTTTCACCCACGGCTAACAGCGCTCGAATGATTTGGAGCCAAGGGTGCTTACTGCGAAATGACTCTTTGCCCCTACCTTGGTAGGCGGCATATCCGAGGGCAAAAACGACAAACACCCAATAGCGCATCATGACCAGTTGGGCAACCGGGAAGTCTTTGACAAGCACCTTGGTTAGTCCGTCCTGGCTCGCAAAGATAAGCATTGAAAGCAGGCATAAAAAAATCCCGAGTTGGGGCCTTGAGACCCCAGAACTAGCGGAAACGGTGAGCGTAGTTAAGTACGCCGTGTTTTTTGTTTGAGCGCTCTTCAATCGCACCTCGGTCATGCCCTCCTCCTTAACGTGTCAGCAACATCAGGTTTTGCAGCGTTTCACTAACGCATCCAGCACAAACAGCAACGCCACGAAGTCGTTAGCCCACCGTTGCGGTAAACACCGCAGTCATAAAGGTTTGAACAGGCGTTCTTTACTTCACCAGCCGCGTTTCTCTCGAAGGTCGGTAACCAAAATACGAGCTGTAGCATTTGCTGAAATGGCTCGGCGAAACGAAGCCGCATGCGACCAGCACATCAACCTGAGACAGCTCTGTGTGTTGAAGCAATCGCCGTGCTTCGGTAATGCGTAATTCCAGGTAATACCGTTGCGGTGTGCTACCCAGTTGTTCTTTGAACAAACGCTCTATTTGTCGACGGGAACGTCCGGCATAGGCCGCCAGTTGTTCCATTTGCAGCGGCTCTTCAAGGTTGGCGTCCATCAACTTGACCACCTCTTTAAGGGGGGCGCTCAACGAGATGTTCTGCGTTGGTTTGATGCGCCGATACCGCGACTCTTCGAAAGAAAGAATGTCTTCGATGCCTTCGACAAGCGCCTTGCCGTGCAGCCCCTTGATCCATTCCAGAGCCATGTGAAAAGCACCCGCTGGACTCGAAGCCGTGAGCCGGTCGCGATCCATGACAAATGCTTCACTGGTGACATGCGTGACTTTTGAAATTTCTGCGAGCGCGGGTCGGTGCTCGGGGTGAATCGCACAACGATACCCTTCAAGCAAACCTGACACGCCCAAAAACCACGCCCCATTCCACAGCCCGGCCAGTGTGATACCAAGTTCTGATGCCGTTTTGAGGATGCTGATCAGCTCGTGATTGACTTTGAGTTCGGTGCGGTAGCCGCCGCATATGACCAGCAAATTAAGGTCTTTGAGTGCTGCGACTTCCAAACGCGCATCCGGTCGAATGACCAGGCCAAGGTCGCTGGTGACCTCACCGTCTTGCAACCCAAAGGTTCGTGAAGAGAACGACGTGGGATGCAAAAGGTTGGCGGTGACAATCGTATCGAGTGCTTGCGTAAATGCAGGCAGCGAGAAGTGTTCGAGCAGTAAAAATCCTGCCTGGGCATGAGCCGTCGGCTCACTCCGAGTCTCTTCCAGATAGCGCAGGTTTTTACCTTTCATACACCCACTGAAATCTCGTCGTTCGATCACTTTACGCCTCGCTTCTTTACACTGACGAACGCGGCCATTGTGCAAACCACGGTTGAATCTGCGCGCCCAAAGAATCAACCGTTGGCGCCGTGAGCAAACTCTTTATGCGAGCTGAAAACCGTGGGCTAGAGGGTCTTTGTCATCAACGAAAATTGTGTTGTGACCTATCACCTCAGCCCAGCCGCTGACACTTGGATTCATGCCGTCGAAGGTTCCGACTTTTACCGACGCCTCAACCTTTCCTTCGTAGATCGTACCGATCAGACTTTCAAGTCGGTAAATGTCGCCGACGTTCAGCCGCCCCTTTGCGAAGAGCTGAGCCATTCGGGCCGAGGTACCGGTACCGCCAGGAGAACGATCAATAGCTTTATCACCGTAGAACACGGCACAGCGGCCATGCACGGTTCTGCTCTGTGGTTTGTCACACCAAATGATGTGATGAACACCACTGATTCTGCTGTTCTCTGGATGCACAGGGTCACAAATGTCCGAGAGCGCTGCGCGCAGTTTCTGGCTCAATCCCACAATGTCAGCCGTCGTCTGCCCTTCGAATCCAGTCCAGCACTCCTGTGGTTCGACCACCGCGTAGAAATTTCCGCCGTAGGCGATGTCCACCGTAAATGTTCCAACGCCAGGAACTTCCACCACCACATCAGCGCTGTGCAGGTAGCTGGCTACGTTGAACAAGCGAATCGACTCAACAAATTCGCCGCCCATGGTGTATTCGACATCGACCCGTCCCGCCGGTGTTTCAATGGCGAGTTTTCCCGGCTCACGAGGTGTCACCAAGCCCTCTTCAATGACCACGGTCGATAACCCGATGGTGCCCGCTCCACACATCGGCAGGCAGCCGCTGACTTCGATAAACAACGCACCGAAGTCGCAGTCATCACGTACCGTTGGATAGATAATGACGCCGGACATAATGTCGTGCCCCCTAGGCTCGAACATCAATGCGGTGCGTACCCAGTCGTGGTCACGTACGAAAATATCGCGACGTTCCGCCATCGACACGGAGGGCATCAGTGGTGCTCCGCCCGCTACAACCCGAACCGGGTTGCCGCACGCGTGCGAATCAATGCAAAAAAAGCTGCGTCTCATACTGATGCCCTTTCAAAGGAGTTTGCTGGGAGAGTGACGCTGCAACGCGCCCCGTGACAGTCGATCCAGCAGCAGCGCAATAGCGACAATGGCCAGGCCCGCTCGAAGCCCCAAGCCCATCTCCATCCTGGAGAGGCCACGGGTCACTTCAGCCCCCAGACCGCCCGCCCCCACCAGACCTGCCAGCACCACCATTGCCAACGACATGAGGATGCATTGGTTCAGGCCTACCAACAGCGTGGGTGCGGCAGTCGGCAGTTCAATTTTGAACAGAATGTCTTTAGGTGAAGCACCGGATGCCTGGCCCAGCTCAAGGAGATCCTTGGGCAACTGCTTGAAGGCCAGGGTCGTCAATCTGAGCATCGGCGGGATGCCGTAAACAATCGTTGCAATGATCGCGGGCACCCGTCCCAAGCTGAACAACATCACGGCGGGGATCAGGTAAACCCAAGGCGGCACGGTTTGCATGATGTTCAAAATCGGCAGCAACGCCTCATCTACTCGCTTCACCCGGGCCGCCAGAACCCCCAGCGGGAAAGCGATGGCCACCGAGATCAGGACCGCCACACTGACGAGCGCGATCGTCTGGATGGACGCGATCCAAAGGCCAGCGAACAAACAAAAAGCCAACATCACCGCAGCGAAAACAGCGACCCGTTTATTGGCAAAAAAGAACGCCGCAACGACGACAATACCGATGAACAAATACGGATGGGGAGCAAGCAGCGCTCCCTCCACTGCACCGAGTACCGTCTCAACGACCTGACTGATCCCTTTGAACAAGCCATGTAAATTCGTGTTCAGCCAATCAACGGCAGGCGCCAGGTAATCGCCTGGAGAAAATTGAATGTGCGTTGTCATTGAGAAGCCCCCACCCGCGTCTGTGCAGCGCTCTGCGCCAGACGATCCAGAATCATGGTCAGAATGACGATAGCGATGGCTGCGTTGATCGACTTGGCGATATCCAACGTACGAACGGACCCGTAAATCGCCTCGCCCAAACCGCCCGAACCTACAATGCCGGCAATGACGACCATGCCGAAGGCCATCATCAGGCTTTGGTTAACGCCGGCCATGATGCTGGGCATTGCGAACGGTAAGCGGATCTTGAAAAACATCTGCATTCCAGTCACACCGCTGGCATCTCCCAATTCGATGAATTCCTTGGGCGTCATGCGAATACCCAGGGAGGTCAGTCGTAGAGCTGGGGGAAGCGCGACGATGAAAGTCGCCAACAGCGCTGTGGCGGGGCCGTACCCGAGCAGTGCAATGGCCGGTAGAAGGTAAATGTAGGGCGGCATCGTCTGGATCAAATCCAGACAAGGATCAACCACCCGATCAAAGGCAGGTGCCAGCCCCGCGATGACTCCCAGCGGAATGGCGACAGCCAGTGCCAGGACAGTAGCTGTGAGCACCAGAGCAAGCGTGCTGACTGTCTCTGGCCACAAACCAATGACGTCGCAAAACAACAAGGCCAAACCTGCGAGAATCGCAAAGCGAACGCCAGCCATACGCCAACCAATCAACACCATGACAATCGCCACGGCGTAGTGCGGCGGATAGGCGACACACCACAGCACGCCTTCGTAAATGCCCTTCAGCACCGCATTGACGGCATCGAACACGAACTCACCATTATCCGAAAGCCATTCCAGCCCTGTATCAATGGATGCATCAAACTGACTGGAAAAATCCGGCGTGCTCATGCGGACGCCTCCATCGCATTGGCAATTGCTACGGGCGCCAATTCATTGGGAATACCTTGCACGCCCCGCAGCAAATCACGGGGGGTGATGATCCCCACCACTGTTCCGTTATCGACGACGGCAAGCGCGTCGCGCTCGGACTTCATCGTCAATCCGATAAGTTCATTGATATCGGCGTCAAGCGAGGTTTTGGTGAGCCTGGAGATGTCGCACGTCGGGTGCGCTGCCTTGTAGGCCTGGACCGACGTCATGACCGAGTGAGCCTTCACTAGATGCAGTCTGGAAATGCCGGCGACAAATTCCGCCACGTAATCGTCAGCCGGATTGAGCACGATCTCCTCGGCGGTGCCGACCTGAATGATGGCGCCATCCTTCATGATCGCAATGCGATCACCGATGCGGATAGCCTCGTCCAGATCGTGGGTAATAAACACCGCGGACTTGCCCAGCTCCTTGGTCAGTTGGCGGAACTCATCTTGCAACTGTCGGCGAATCAGCGGATCAAGCGCGCTGAATGGCTCATCCATTAAAATCACTTCTGGATCGGCAGTCAGCGCACGCGCCAGCCCGACCCGTTGTTGCATGCCGCCGGACAGCTCGCTGGGATAGCGCGAAGTCCACTCGCTCAGTCCAACCTTCGCCAGCGCCTGCTCGGCTACTTTGTAACGTTCAGCCTTGCCCACACCCTGCACTTCCAGGCCGAACGCGGTGTTCTCAAGAACCGTCCGGTTAGGCAGCAAGGCAACGCTTTGAAAGACCATACCGATGTGACGCGCCCTCACCTCTCGCAGCTGTGCCGGCGACAAGGATGAAACGTCTTTGCCTTTGACCAGCACCTTCCCCGAGCTAGGGGTAATCAGCTTGTTGAGCAACCTTATAAGGGTGGATTTGCCACTGCCGGACAAACCCATGATGCAAAAGATTTCCCCCCGGCGAACCTGGAGACTGACATCAGAAACCCCGACCACGCAGCCGTAGTTTTGCAGGATCTGGGTCTTTGAAAGACCCTGCTGGACAACCGCATCCATGGCTGCCGGTGCACTTTTGCCGAAGATTTTCCAAACCGACTGGCAATCCACCAGCACTTCGTCAGTATTAATTGTGGCCATCGTCATTTCGCAATCCATCGAACCAGTAGTTTGCTGGCTTCTCTAATTAATCAAAGGGCGGCAGTGGCAAACAAACAAAACTTAATAGTTCTTGATGTTTCCCCAACGATTTACAAGATCTGTATGACTATCAATCCAACCCTTGATAGCCTCGTCCATGGTCTTGCCATCCTTGACTTCAGCATTCATCGCGGTGATGTCCGTGATAGGCACATATACGCTGGCCATTAGTTCACGCGCACGCGGATTGGCTTCAGCGAAGCCTTTGTGTCCGATCCAGTAATAACCCTGCAATGGCGGGAAGACCCCTTTTGGATCTTTCAAGAATTTGAGATCAAATTTCTTGGTCATCCACGATGGATCCCAGACGGTTACCGCCACCCATTCTTTGCGGTCGACTGCCGACTTTAAAGCCGCGGTCATTGCCGAAGTACTGCCTTCGACCAGCTTGAGCTTGATGTCGTACGCTTTGACCACATTGTTAGCGTCACTCATCAAACCCGAACCAGGTTCGATGCCAATGATTCTGTTTCCCAGTTTGTCCGCGTTTGCATTCAGTTGTTCGATGGAGTCGATGTCTACGTAACTGGGTACTGCCATGCCCTGATAAAGACCAAAGGAGACCGGTGACAGCTTCTCGATTTTGTTCTTGTTCTTTTTCCAATAATCGGCGGCGGCATAATCAATCTGGGAGGCCAACACCTGAATATCCCCTTTGCTGAGTGCAGCGTAGGCGATACCCCACTCGGAAAATTCCACGACTTTTACGGTGTATCCTGCGTTCTCAAGTACTTTCTTGGTGATGCCAGTAATAGGCACCAAGTCCTCCCAAGACATGGTACCCATTACTATGTTTTTTTCTTCAGCGTGTGCTTGCAAACTCATCATGCCCACAAGCGCGAGCGCGCAGAATGCCTTCCAGATATGTTTCATGGATTATTCCGTTTTTATTAGTGACTTATTAAACGGCCTCTATAGAAAAAGCCGACAACTTAAACTTGTTAACCTTCTCGCCCGGCCCAAAACTCATGCCAACGAATGACCGAACTGACGCCCAGTTTCGTTATTATTTTGGGGGGTAGCCTGCTGGGTCCTGGTGCGTGACTGAAACTATCCAGAAAATCAGAACGTACACCCGAAGCCAATTCCGCCGCCATGACACCTGCCAGGGTGCTCTTGACCGTTCCCAACCCATTTTCGCAGCAAGCCGAATACAGGTTTTCTTCGATCTCGCCAAATGCAGCGGCGCTGTTGCGGCTCAAACACAGGCGGCCGGCCCAGCTGAACTCCAACGCAGTGGATTTCAATTCGGGAAAGCGGGCATCCAAGGAATGTCGCTGTTCTTTGGCCACCGCAGCTACCCGCTCTGGAGTGACCTGGATACTCGGGTCATAGGTGAACTTTGTCCGGATGACGATACGCGAGAGACCGTCTGAAGAGATCTTGCGAACGGTCGCGCCCATTGGATCCGCCGGCAACAATGCCCACTTGGCTTTGCCCGGCACCTCTTTCCTGAATTCATCATCACTGTACGCCGCCGTCATGGAAGCGTAAGTGAAGACGTGCAGCAGTCGTCCTTGATAATGGCCAAAGTCTTCAATGTGGCCGTTAACCCCCAGGATGACCTTGGGTGCGTGCACCGTCCCGTTATGAGATCGAGCGCTCCAACCGCTTCCCTGCTTGGTCAATTCAATAATCGGAGAGCGTTCGAACAGCGTGATTTTCCCTTCGAGCCCTGCTGCCAGGTCTCTAATGTATTGCGCGGGTTGAATCATCACTGCGCCGGGGGTGTAGATCCCACCGTGGTAATAGGTGGACCCGGTGATTTCGCGCATTTGCGCGGCATCTAACATCTCGAACTTCTCGCCAATGCGTTCAAGGGATTGAGCGTAATTGACGTTCAGCTTCAATCCCCGCTCAGTGGCGGCCGCGTTGATCTTCCCGGAAGGGTCGAACGTGTCGGCAGACATGCCGTACTCCCGCGCGGCTTCAGCGGCAAAAGCAATCGCAAAACGATTTTGCGTGATTTCCAGCGCCGTTGCAGACTCACTCGCCACGGAGTATTCCCCGGACGACAGACTGTGCGGCACATCGATCATGAAGCCAGAGTTTCTGCCCGCCGGGCCCTTGGCAACTTCATGCGCATCGACCACAACAATGCTGTCGCCAGGGTGCAGCTGTGAAAGTCTGCGAGCGGCGGAAAGGCCGGCAAAACCGGCCCCGATAATCAGCCAGTCCGCCGTCACGTTTCCATCAAGCATGCGGACAGGCGCAGTGCGTGCGGAAATCGCCTCCCAACCTGAAACCCCGGTGTCTACCGGCAGGCGCTTGATGGTATGGGTGCTCATTTTTCGGTCTCTTCATCCGACCGATCAGACACATCGATCCAGATGGTTTTGATTTCGGTGTACTGGTCATGGGCAAAAATCGATTTGTCCCGACCGCCGAACCCTGATTCCTTGTAGCCACCGAAAGGCGTCGATGCATCGCCCTCGCCAAAGCAGTTCACGGTGACAATGCCGGCGCGAATTTCACGCGACAACTTGATCGCCCGACGCAGGCTGCCGGTATAAACGGAGGCCGCCAGGCCGTATACCGTGTCATTGGCCAGCGCAATGGCTTCGGAGAGCGTGTTGAAGGAGGTGACCGAGAGAATCGGGCCGAAGATCTCTTCCTGGAACAGCCGGTTGTCTCGACCAACACCGTCAATCACCGTTGGCTCTACAAAGGCACCGTCTTTGGTCGCGCCACCGTAAACCACTTCAAGCTTTCCGGCGGCGGCGTGCTCAAGGTACGACTTCACTTTGGCAAAATGCTCAGGGCTGACCAGCGACCCTACGCGGTTTTCCGGATCGAGTGGGTCGCCCATCTTCCATTCGCGGATATAGGCGCCCATGCGCTCTAGCAGCTCGTCTTTAACAGACGCGTGCACGATCAGACGAGAAGTCGCGGAGCAGTTTTCGCCCATGTTCCAGAATGCGCCGTTGACGACATGCTGAGCGACGAGATCCAGGTCTTGCGCATCGTCCATCACCACGGCCGGGTTTTTCCCGCCGCACTCAAGCACGATGCGTTTCAGGTTCGAATCGGCTGCGTAATGCAGGAAGCGGCGACCGGTCGCGGTGGAGCCGGTGAAGCTCACCATGTCTACATCGTGATGCAAACCGATCGGCTCACCGACCTCTTTGCCCGTGCCGGTCACAATGTTGAGTACACCAGCGGGTATACCGGCTTCAAACGCCAGCTGAGCGACACGCAACGTGGTCAGCGAGGTTTGTTCAGCAGGTTTGACGATGACCGAACAGCCCGCAGCGAGCGCCGGGCCGATTTTCCACGCCAGCATCAGCAGCGGGAAGTTCCAGGGCAATACGCAGCCCACCACGCCAATCGGCTCACGGACAACCATGGTCAGCGCGTCGCTGCCCACCGGGGCGGTGTTGTCATAAATCTTGTCAATCAGTTCTGCGTGCCAGCGGATCGTGTGGATGGTGTCCGGGATGTCGACCAACTGACATTCACTGACCGGTTTGCCGCTATCGAGACTTTCGAGGACGGCCAGTTCGTGTTGATGGCTTTCAAGCAGGTTTGCAAACTTCAACAGAACCGCTTTGCGCTCCCGAGGAGAAACAGATCTCCAGCGTCCATCCTCAAAGGCCTCCTTGGCATTGCTCACCGCACAGTTGACATCATCGGACGAACAAGCTGCGACGTCGGTCAAAAAGTCACCGGTCGCCGGATTGTTCGTGGCGAAGGTTTTGCCAGAGATCGCGGGTTTAAACGCGCCATTGATGAACGCCTTGGATGGCAACGAAATGTCTTTGGCCAGCGCGGCATATTCGGCCTTGCTCAGAAGATCACCCATGGCTGGCTCCCGAAGAAATGTTGGCTACGTTACGTTTGAGTTCAGTAATGACCGACGCAAAACTCTGCTTTTCGTCCGCTTCAAGTGGCTGCAATGGCAGGCGCACGTTACCGACTTTCAATCCGGCAACTTCGCAGCCGTATTTGATCGACTGCACGAACTTGCCACCGTCCAGGGCATTCATCAGCGGCATCATTGCCGACATGATTTGACGGCCTTTGTCGAAGTTCTTTTCGATCACGCAGGCTTCATAAAGCGCAACGTGTTCCTTGGGCAGGAAGTTGGAACCTGCGCACACCCAACTGCGGGCGCCCCAGGCAAAAAATTCGAGCGCCTGGTCGTCCCATCCGCAGGACAAGGCGATGTTGGGGAATTGCCGGGCCAGCATATGCACCTGGCCCATGTCGCCGGAACTTTCCTTGATGGCGACGACGTTTTTCGATTGGCTGACATGCTTGAAATATTCTTCATCCATCGAAACGCACATGCGCCCCGGATAGTTGTAAAGCATGATCGGCAAGTCCGCTGCGCGATCGATAGTGAGCGCGTGAATCGCGTTTTCCTGTGAGGTTGGCAGCGCGTAAGGTGGTGACGTGACGAGAATGGCGTCCGCTTTGATCGATTTGGCATCCTTGGCGTACTGAACCGCATCTTCGGTGCGAATCGCCCCGGTACTGACGATCAGTTGCACCCGAGTGCCGATCACATCTTTGGCATAGGCTGCCAACTCGGTGCGTTCTTCCGAAGTCTGCGCATAATACTCGCCGGTCGACCCGCCGATAATGATGCCGTGCACCTTCGCCTCAATCAGCGACTCCAAAACTTCCGAGTACACATTCCAGTCAATCTCCCCATCAGAGTTATAAGGAGTTACTGCTGGCGTATAAATACCTTCAAATTTCAAGATAAATGCTCCGAATGCGAGTTAGGTGGAAGATCAACGAGCGCGTCAGCTTTGATGCCTTGAGGCGCGATAAAAATCTCCATGTTTTCACGGGACAGTTCCCAATGCTCAAACACGAGATCAACTGCGGCACTTTGGTTAACTGTTGAATCCAGACTGGCATGGGCCAAGAAGGCGGTCAATAGAGTGTATTTCCGCCGTATACATTTATAGATAGGGGCTCCAAGCGTCCTTAAAAATAATTTTCCCTTTGTTTTCAATGATTTGAAAATTTGTTCTCGGAGCCGCAACATCAATCGATAACATTTGTTTATGCATTGATCAGAGTAAATGTTTCTTGTTGATGCATGATTGCCGTCGTAGCCTTACAACAGCGATATTCTACCGACGAGTTGGATAAGCGAATTTCTCGTACATTCGTTCCATTAGTTAGGATCTGTTTGTCCGGGCTCGAATAAGGTGCTGTAGAAATATTGCTATTGATGCAAACATCGACATTACAGAAATGTCTGCATTAGTAAGGACTCGAACGAAATGAGTGCACGGATGGCACCACCATCCAAGAAGGCACATTTTTCGTAAGACGCTTCCTGGACGTGGCACAACGTTCCGGTTCGCGGATAGAAGCAGCACGGTTTGATGGGCTTGCATCCACAGACGGTTCTGCGAACTCAAGACCGTTTAGCCCCACCTCGTTGAGAAGGCAGAACGTGTCGCCCCCTTGGTATTTTGGAGTGTGTTGACCGTGAGCACTAAATCGGCAGTTTCAAATCTAATCGCGCAGCGCAAGCCTGACCACGCGCTACCAGGTGCCCTTTATAGCGATCCAGACGTTTACAGGCAGGATCTGGAACAGATCTGGCACAAAAGCTGGATCTTCGCAGGGCACACATTTGAGCTGGAGAAGTCGGGTCAGTACCTGTCGCTGCAAGTCGGCGACTACCCCGTCGCGGTCGTCCGTGGCGCAGACAAACAGATTCGGGCCTTCCACAACTCCTGCCGTCATCGCGGTTCCAAGGTGTGCCCGGAAGCCAGCGGTAAGGTCGCCAAGCTGGTGTGCCCTTACCACAAATGGACATTCGAACTGGATGGCCGCCTGCTGTTCGCCGGGAACATGGGGGACGATTTCGACAAGTCTCAGCATGGTTTGAAACCCGTGCATTGTGAGGTCGTCGAAACCTACATCTATGTGTGCGTCGCTGACGTCGCTCCAGACTTTTCTTCGTTCAGAAAATCCGTCACCCCTTTCGTTGCGCCTCATAACCTGGATGACTGCAAAGTCGCGTTTGAGTCGAACATCATTGAGAAAGGCAACTGGAAACTGGTTTTCGAGAACAACCGTGAGTGCTACCACTGCGATTGTACCCACCCGGAATTGATGCACTCATTCGTGGACAATCCATCAGTGGGCGGGGCTGGCGGTGATGAGGATCTCGAACTTAAAGAGCATTGGGACCGCTGCGAAGCGGCAGGCCTGCCTAGCCGATTGGTCATGGACGAGGATGGCCGCTTCCGAATGACGCGCATCCCACTGTTTTCAGGGGCCGTCAGCTACACAATGGATGGCAAGCCAGCGGTATCGGGCCGCTTGGACACAACCGGTGAAGCTAACATCGGTGCTCTGCTTTACTTCAACTACCCATCGACCTGGAACCACTTTCTGGGCGATCACGCGTTGAGCTTCCGCGTTCTACCCATCGGTCCGAACGAGACGTTGGTCACTACAAAATGGATCGTCAAGAAGGACGCGCAGGAAGGTGTCGACTACGACATCGATCGCCTGACCAAGGTTTGGCTTGCAACCAATGACCAGGACCGCACCTTGGTGGAAGGTGCTCAGGTAGGGGTTAATTCACCTGCTTACGAGCCAGGCCCCTTATCGGTGGCCAGCGAAATTGGCGTGTGCCAGTTTGATGATTGGTACTGCAAAACGATGCTTGAGCAGCTCAATGACACGATCCCGTTAAGATCTGTCGGCTAAGTGCAACACTGCCGGTGGTGAGAACCACGAATGATCACCACCGGCACACCCAAACCTCTCCCCTCCTCGCACCCCGAGTCACTGCTCAGTCAGTACTCCTATCTTCTAAACAGCTCAGGAAAACTGGGCGAGAATCCAGTCGCGTAGCCGGCAACAGGCGTCGTCATTGATCCGGTCTTCTCGAAATGTCAGATAGTGCTGACTTTCATGAAGAACTACTTCTTCTTCGATCGGACGAATCAGCGTGCCGTTTTCGATCAGGTTTGCAACCAGATGATTCCATCCGAGAGCTACGCCCTGATGGGTCAACACCATGCTAATTACCAGGTTGTAGTCGTTCGCGTTGAAAACGTGAGGGCTGTCGTGGGGGCGTTTCTCGATATCAACATCGTGATAAGCCAGCCAAACGCCCCAGTCAACGTGCTCCGCTACCTGGGATCTGCCATAGGGGCTGAGGTTTAGCAAAACCCCGTCGCGTATGCCTTCCAGGCTGGACAGTTCAGGGTGCTCCTCTTTGTAACGAGGCGTGCACACCGGGTAGATGACGTCATGAAACAACGGATAACTGCGATAGCCATCCTGAACCCTGGCCATTTTGGTGATAAAGATGTCCGGCGTTACACCCGGTTCCATCGACAAGAAGTTTTGAGTGGTTACCAGATTGAGGTCGATGTCTGCGTTCATGGTAAAAAACCCCGGTAGCTTCGCTGCGAGCCAGAGGGCAGAAAACGCGGGAGAACAGCAAAGTGTCAACGTTCGCTTGCCTGCATTGTTGGTGCGAATGCGCTCCGCGGCTTGCGAAATGTTGACGAAAGAAATCTGTGCAGCATCAAAAAAGATGGATCCGGCTTCCGTCAACTCGACTGCTCGTCCCACCCTCTTGAAGAGATCCACCCCAAGGTACGCCTCAAGCTCCCGAATCTGACGGCTAATTGCCGCTTGAGTAACGCACAGCGCTTCAGCCGCACGCGTAAAGCTCTGATATTTGGCGGCGGCTACGAATGACTTCACTGCTTTCAGAGACGGCATTTTCAGCAGCGTCATGTCTGGATCGATGTGCTTAACCATAACCTAGAGTATTGAATATCCGGTTCGGGGCCCTTTGGAGGGCCGTTAGGGACGAGATCGGCGAGAGGGGTTCCACCTGGAGCCTACGCTGGAGCGTAGCTGAAACAGAGGGTCTAAGACAGGGCCAGCGGCAGTGGCCTTCGCAACCAGCACTGTCGCAGTCGCAAATTGATACGTCAATTGATTGATAACATGACGTTATTGATTGGCTGGAAGAAATGTTGTTAGACGCTGACTCTATAAGGTAATAACTTGGGTCCCAAGCCACTGATTAATTCAGCGCCGATAAAACAAGAATAATAAACATCACAATAAAGAGGATGGTCACAATGACTAACTCCGCACCTTTATCCCAGCTTGACTGCCCCTATAAGCACCGTCTTAACTGATTAAGATACGTATATCTAAAATCTTGATCTTACGTCGTATTTGCAGCAGGAGGGGTTATGAGTCTTGGTGACGAGATACTCTCGGTAAAAAACATTTACAAAGTCTTTGGTACTCAGCCAAAGCTCGCGATGGAGATGCTGGCTGGCGGTGCTGATAAAAGTGAAATTTTCAGCAAAACCGGTCAAGTCGTTGGCGTTTTTGATGCCAGTTTCTCCGTAAAACGTGGAGAGATTTTCGTCATCATGGGGCTTTCCGGTTCCGGGAAGTCGACGATGGTCCGGTTGTTCAATCGACTGATCGAGCCAACCTCCGGAACCATCCATCTTAACGGCCAGGAAATCACCGGTCTGTCAGATGCAGATCTCCTCAGCGTTCGTCGCAAAGACATGAGCATGGTGTTTCAGTCGTTTGCCCTGATGCCCCACATGAGTGTGATCGACAACGTTGCTTTCGGCCTGGAAATCTCGGGTGTCGAGGAAAGTGAACGGCATAAACGTGCACTCGAGGCACTCAAACAGGTAGGGCTCGATGGCCACGCCTACAGCTATCCGCACCAACTGTCCGGCGGTATGCAACAGCGGGTAGGTCTGGCCCGAGCGCTGGCCAACGACCCCGCCATCCTGCTGATGGACGAAGCCTTCTCGGCACTCGACCCGTTGATTCGCCACGAAATGCAGGGCGAGCTGATCCGCCTGCAGGCAGAACAGCATCGCACCATCATCTTCATCTCCCATGACATTGACGAGGCGATTCGCATCGGCCATCGCATTGCGATCATGGAGGGTGGCCGGGTAGTTCAGATCGGTACCCCGCAAGAGCTGCTTTGCAACCCCGCGAACGATTACGTCAGAGCTTTCTTCAAAGGCTTTGATGCCTCGAAGATCCTCAAGGCTGGTGATGTTGCAAAAATTTGCGCAGAGCATCCGTACGCCATGGATCAATCCACTCCTACGCTGCGCGACGATGTACTCCTGCAGGACGTCTTTCACATCGTTGCGGATGCAGTTAATCCAGTTGCCGTCCTGGATCGCCAGGGTGTGTTCAAAGGCACGATCTCCAAGAGCCTACTGCTTCAGACAATGAGCCGACACTAATAGTCTCTATTGGTGGCTTGCCAGGCAAGGACATTCAGGTGATGACATGAACGAATTCAGTTTTCTAGACCCGTTTCAATCCATCAACGTCCCTTTGGGCCAATGGGTAGAAGTTGCCCTGAATTATATGGTTCAGAATTTCCGCGAGGTATTCCGCTCGATAAGATGGCCAATCGACCAGGTACTTAATGGTATTCAGTACGGACTATTGGCCATTCCTCCGTCAATATTCATTATTATCGCCACACTCTTTGGCTGGCAGGTAGGCGGAAAAAGAATAGGTATTCTTTGCTTTGTAACTCTTACGCTATTAGGCGTAATCGGCGTGTGGAATGACGCCATGATCACCCTCGCCCTGGTGCTCACTTCACTGTTTTTCTGTGCAGTTATTGGCATACCGCTAGGTGTCCTGTGTGCCCGGAGTGACCGGCTGGAGATGCTGCTGCGGCCGGTACTCGATGCAATGCAAACACTGCCTGCATTTGTTTATCTGGTACCCGTAGTGATGCTGTTCGGTATCGGCAACGTACCGGGTGTACTGGTCACGATCATCTTTTCGGTAGCCCCACTCGTCAGGCTCACTAATTTGGGAATTCGCCAAGTGCCGGAAGATAAGGTTGAGGCCGCCCGGGCTTTCGGATGTACCCCACGCCAGATGCTGAGGCGAGTTCAACTTCCTTTAGCTGCACCGACAATCATGGCGGGCCTGAATCAGGCATTAATGTTGTCGCTTTCCATGGTGGTGATCGCATCAATGATTTCGGTTGGCGGGTTGGGAATGATGGTGCTTCGCGGGATTGGCCGCCTTGATATGGGCTTGGCAACCGTCGGTGGTTTGGGCCTGGTATTACTGGCAATTTTCCTTGACCGCCTGACCCAAGCGATGGGCGAGCGCAGTAACAGAGCAACCAAAGGTGAGCACTGGTACCAGACAGGCCCGGCGGGTGTCATTTATCGCCTGAAAAGAAAAAACACTGTTACGAAAATAGAAGTCAGTCCCAAAGAAAGCTAACTCCGCTAAGCGGCGCGTCGTGAACCAAAAGAAATGCCAACTTAGTAATCCAGCCAAGGTAAACGATAATGAACTTCACAACATTCGGAATAAAACAGAAATTCATTCATTCTGTCGCGCTTTTAGTTTTAGCGGTATCACCTGTGTTCGCATCGGCCGCAACGGCGCAGGAGCCCGGAAAAGGGGTATCAATCACCCCTATCTTTCCGTCAATCGCCGAGGAGCGGTTCCGCGGAGAGATTGCAATGGCGGGTCTCAAGGAGTTGGGCTACGACGTTGAAACACCAAAGGAAACCGAGTACTCCACCATGATGGTTGCGATTGCCAATGGTGACGCGGATTTCTCAGTGCATTTGTGGGAGGAACTGCACAAATCTTTCTACGAGAAGGCCGGCGGCGATGAGACGATGGTGAAAACCGGCGCTATCATGCCGGGCGTGTTGCAGGGCTACATGATTGACAAAAAAACGGCCGATGAACACCACATCACCTCGCTCGCAGATTTGCAGAAGCCGGAAAATGCCAAACTGTTCGATGCCAATGGCGACGGTAAAGCCGACCTGACAGGTTGCAACCCCGGTTGGGGCTGTGAGCTGATCATTGCCCACCATATGAAAGCCTATGGCTTGGAAAAAACCGTCACAAACAACCAGGGCTCCTACTTTGCATTGATGGCTGACACCATCGCTCGTTATAAACAGGGCAAGCCGATTCTCTATTACACCTGGGTGCCTCAGTGGATCTCCGGTGTTCTGGTCGAAGGCAAAGATGTTGTGTGGTTAACCGTGCCGCGTACGGATCTTCCAGGTGGCAAAAACGATGTCAACACGACCTTTAATGGTAAAAACCTTGGTTTCGCCGTAGACAGTGTCAAAGCGGTAATCAATAAAGAGTTCGCCGAGAAAAATCCGGCGGCCGTGAAATTCCTGTCTGAAATGCAGATCACTACCGACGATGAAAGCGCGCAAAATCTGAAAATGCACAACGGTGAAAAAAGTGCAGCTGACATAACTCGTCACGCCAAAGAATGGATCGCGGCCCATCGCGCGAAGTACGACAGCTGGCTGGCAGACGCACGAGCCGCGGCTAATACCGCCACCGTAAAAAATTAGTCCCTTCATTTAAATCTGCATAAAAGGTTGCCCTTCCCCGGGCAACCTTTTATCCGTTTGGGCGTTCATCATTCAGGAATCATGAAATGCAGTTGTATTCATTCGTCCAGAATTTCAGTTACAAGGACGCGCCCCTGCATACACGGGAGTTGGTTAAAACTTGCCTGCTCGACATCATTGGTGTGGCCGCCGGTGCTCGCGACAATCAAACCAGCGTGATGCTCAAAACCTACGCTGACACCCACTACTCTGCCAACAAACTGTCCAGCCGCCTCTGGTTCGACGGCAGAGCCGTACATCCATTGGGCGCCGCGTATGCAGGCGGCTTCTGCGTTGATAGCCTGGATGCACATGAAGGTCACTTCACCTCCAAGGGGCATGCGGGTGCAACCGTAGTCCCGGCCATTGTTGCATTGGTAGACGCGTATCGCAGTCAGGGCAAAGACATCAGCGGCGAGGAATTCCTCAGCGCACTGTGCATCGGTTACGAGACCGCCTTGCGGGCGGGCCAGGCATTGATGGCCACGGCCCCTGAATATCATGCCTCAGGCGCCTTTTCCGGGATCGGGGTCGTTTGCGCTGGCGCCCGCTTGCTGAAGCTTGATGAAACGACGTTCCGTCATGCACTGGGTATCGCGGAATACTTTGGCCCCAGGTGTCCGATGATGCGCCTGGTGAGTTTTCCGACGATGTTGCGTGACGCTCACGGTGCCGGGGCGTATGCCGGACTGAACGCACTACTGATGGCACAGCTCGGTGTCACCGGCGCTCCAGCCGCCACCGTTGAACCTTTGGAGATTTCCACTTTCTGGCGGGACATCGGAGCCCGCTGGGAGATCGACGAACAATATTTCAAACCGTGGCCGGTATGTCGCTGGGCGCAACCGGCACTCACGGCCATGACCGATTTGATGCGAGCACATCCGGTCATCACTGCTGAGTTGATCGAGGCCATAGAGGTCGAAACATTCCATGAGTCTGTGTGCTTGCAGGGGCATTTTCCGAAGAATGCGGACGAGGCCCAGTATGCGCTAGCGTTCCCGCTGGCTGCCTTGATCGTTCGCGGGAAGCTGGGGCCAAATGAGGTCACCGGGGATTCCATTCATGCGCCAGACATCTTGCATATCAGCGAGAAAATAACCCTTCATGAGGCGCCTGACCTGTCTGCCAGGTTCCCAGAGGAAATCCTCTCCCGCGTCACGGTTACCCTGAAAGACGGCACGCGTCTTACGAGCCCAACCGCGACGGCCAAGGGCGACCCCGGCAACCCTATGTCGAGTGACGAACTCACTGCCAAGTACCATTTACTGGCTGATGACAGCTTGGGAACCACACTCAGCAATGCCATCAAGAACAGTGTTGAAGCATTGCCCGGTAGTGATGACTGCCAATCATTCTTTGATTTGTTGCTGTCCGCTCCAAAAACCGCTGTTTAGATTCCGCACCGTGTTCTTAGCTATTCGTTCAGGTGTCAAAGAGGATTTATGCCATTCGTATTCGAGAGCGTGCTCAAAGACAAAAACATGGGGTACTCCTATACGGCGGAGAAACCAATAAAGCCGCAGGCGGTGACTCGTGTAGCTTTCGTGCTTTTGAACAATTTCTCGATGATGTCGTTCACCGGCGCTATCGATGCGCTGGTTACCGCCAACCTGATTAGTGAGACACCAGCGTTTGAGGTATTGACTGTCGGCATCAGGAGCCGTCTGGTGATGAGCGATCTGGGAATTGCGATTTCAGCAGACCTGGAGCTATCACAACTACCGGATCGTATCGACGTTCTCATCGTCGCCGGTGGATTGCGAGTGAAGCTGATTAGCGACCCGCTATTACGGCGCAAGCTACGTAACGTCGCCTCTCTTGGCGCGACCATGGGCGGTTTGTGGAACGGTGCATTTTTCCTGGCGGAAGCTCAGCTAATGGACGGTGTCGAGTGTGCCTTCCATCCCGATGGACGAGCGATGATGGAGGATGTTTTCCCCAAAGTCCTGGTCTCTTGTCGAACGCACGTAATAGACAGAAACCGTATCACGTGCGCTGGCGCCAGCAGCTCGTTACGCATGATGCTGGAGCTCATCACCGCTAAACAAGGCGTGTCGCTGACCCATGCTGTCGAGGAAATACTCAGTTGCGATCAAACCTCTGAAGTCTCTGGGATATCGACTGTCATCGTTGACTCTGACCCCACCTTGCCACAAACCCTGAAGCTCGCTTTAGAGCTGATGCAAAAGAACATCGAAGAGCCCTTATCGATCGACGAACTGGCTGAGTGTGTGAACATTTCCCGACGACAATTGGAGCGTCGCTTCTGCCGTTTCGTGGGTGCCACGCCCACACGCTACTACCTTGAGCTGCGCTTGACTCGAGCGCGGCAGCTTATTCTGCAGAGCAATCGGCCGATCACCGATATCGCGATTGCGACCGGCTTTTGTAGTTTCGCCAACTTCCATATGCGCTTTCGTGACTTCTTTGGCGTAGCGCCGAGTAGTTATAGAGCGACGTATGAGCGCAGGCGCTAAGTTTTTTCGAAACCTGGGCACGCAAAAAAACATACGAAACCTGCACTGTCTAAGCCGAGTAAACGATGGCTAGCATCATCGATAAGGATTACCGATAATTATGAATGCTCCATCGCCGGTGTTGGTACCCACGGCTAACCACAGCGAGCGGATGTCTACACGCATCGCCTTCCTTATCGCGGGCTTACTCATGTCCGCATGGGCGCCTCTGGTCCCATTGGTTAAAGCCCGCGCTGGCTTGGACGATGGTGGCCTGGGGTTGCTGCTGCTTGGCCTGGGCGGTGGATCTATTGTGGCCATGCCCTTCGCTGGTTATCTCACTGCACACTATGGATGCCGCCCGGTCGTAATCTGGGCGACGATTGTCTTGTGCGCCGTTTTTCCGCTGTTGAGCACCGTGGTCTGGCTGCCCGGCCTGGTCATAGCCGTCATTATCTTCGGTGCCAGTATGGGCATGCTTGATTGCGCCATGAACATACAGTCCGTCATCGTCGAGAAAAACAGCGGACAGGCACTTCAGTCCGGCTTCCATGGCCTTTACAGCGTCGGAGGCATATTGGGCGCCGGGGCGATGACCGCTCTGCTGACCTTCGGCCTGAATCCGTTGATTGCTGCGCTCTGCATCGTTGCCACCGTTTTGGGAGCGCTTTACAAGGCTGCGCCTGCTTTGCTGACTTATGGCACTGAACGGGGTGGGCCATTGTTTGCGATGCCTAGGGGTATCGTGCTGTTTTTAGGGGCGCTCTGTTTCATCGTCTTCCTTACTGAAGGTGCAATGCTCGACTGGAGCGCGGTTTTCCTTGTCTCGAGCCGAGGGTTAGAGCCGAGCATCGCCGGTTTGGGCTACGCATCCTTCGCCGCTGCGATGACGCTGGGCCGCCTGACAGGAGATGCCATCGTAAGCAAACTAGGCGGCGTGCGCGTCGTAGCGCTTGGCGGACTCTGCGCAGCCGCAGGCATGATCGTGTCGCTTGGAATCGATGGCTGGGCCGCGTCCTTGATTGGCTACGCTCTGGTCGGTGCTGGATGCTCAAACATTGTCCCTGTGCTCTTTACCGCTGTAGGCCGCCAACAACGTATGCCACAGGCGGTAGCCATCCCCGCTGTCATCTCGATGGGCTACGCGGGGATTCTGATAGGTCCCGTATTTATCGGGGCGGTCGCCCATCTGAGCACCTTGTCATTCGCTCTTGGCTGCGTAAGTGTTCTGCTGGTTTTTGTCAGTGCGACAGCTCGATCACTTCGCAATTAACCGACTCTTTTCAGGTGCGCTTTCAACCCCCCAGGCACGTGCTTCAAAGAACGATTCAAGGCAGGCCCGCTTCCAGCGAGGGCTGCACTTTAGCCAACGCTTCCTGTTCCTGATAAGCCGAATACAGCTCGCAAGTGACCGCAGCAGCCGCACCGGCGGTGCGTCACCGAACAGCGCCGCCTCGGCGTCGTTGAAACCGGGATGCTCGAGCACCAGAGATGCGAGGATTTTGCGGAGATCCTCATAGATCGCGGGCATATCGCCGACCAGTAGGATGCGCCGGTTCGGTGTCATCGCTTATTCTGCGGAGCATCAAGGGGGATATCGAGGGTGAAGGTTGCGCCCTGTCCGTCCCCGTCGCTGTGAACGGTCAAGCTGCCACCCATTTCCATCGCGGCTAGCGCGCAGCTGTGCAGGCCGAAACCGTGACCGTCTTTGCGAGTAGTGAAGCCATGCGAAAAGATAAGCGTCAGGTACTCTGGCGCAATCCCATTGCCGTTGTCGGCCACCGTGATACGCAATACTGGCCCCTCAACGAGGGAGGCGCCGAACGTGATGCACGGGCTGCGATCGATCACGCCGTCCAACGCCTGCTTGGCATTGCTGATCAGGTTCACCAGAATCAGCAGCACCCGGTGCCGGTCCAGCGACAGCAGGGGCAAGTCGGCAATTTCCTTGACCACCGTCACCTCCTGGCGTGCCAGTGATCCGGCACTCATGCGCAAAGCATCATCGATTAACTCTGAGACCGGCACTGTCTCGACGACACTGACGGCAACGGCATAGGACTGTTGGGCATCGACAATGGTTTTGATGTGGTCAACGCCCTTGGTGAGTCGCTCGAGTTCTTCGATGATGCCCTGTTGCTCTGCCGTCACCACCTCCGCCAGCTTGAGCAGATAGTCGGGCAGCATCCTTCCTTTGTGGTCTCTGGTGAGAAAATCGCTCAGGTCATTGACGTGTTCGTTCATCAGCTGAGCCACCTTGCCCAGCCCCTGGGCTTTGGAGGTGCGCATCTGGCTGCTGACCAGTTCTGCCGATATGTTCACGCTGTTGAGGACGTTGCCGACGTTGTGCAGCACAGTAGTGGCGATTTCGGCCATGCCCGCCTGACGGGATTTTGCATGCAGTTCGGTTTGCACCTGGCTCATGCGTAGCGCCGCGCGTACGCGAGCCTTGAGCTCCAGCGGCGAAAAAGGTTTGGCGATATAGTCATCGGCGCCACTCTCCAGCCCTGAGACGCAGGCCTCGCTACCGCCGCGGGCGGTCACCAGGATCACGGGCAAATGGGCAAAACCGGCGCTGGCTTTGATTCTCGCTGTCAGGCCGAAACCGTCGAGCTCCGGCATCATCACATCCGAGACGACGACATCGATGGGTCGACGCTGCAGGAGTGCCCAGGCCTGTTCTCCATCAGCTGCGGTGGCGACGATGTAGTCGTTGTGCAAGAGTTCGCGGAGGTAGCTAAGCATTTCCGGGCTGTCGTCTACCACTAGCACTCTGGAATGCGAGGCGTGTTCCGGATGCTGCTCGTCGTCTGCACCTTCCGTCGAAGGTCGGTCGTTGCTACTGCCATGGCGGCCGTCGTCGAAACGCAGGTGGCGTTGCTCGGTTGTGCTCGTTGTGCTCGGTGACGATCGCTCGTGCATATTGCTGGCCCCGGTCGGCACGGTGTTTTGCTCCGCCCCCATCGGAAGTCGAACAAAGAAGCACGAACCCCGTCCGGGCTCGCTGTTGACGCCAACTTCGCCCCCCATCAGTTCAACCAGATCCTTGACCAGGGCCAGACCAATACCTGTGCCGCTGTAGTGGCGCGTGGCGGAATTGTCGATCTGGGAAAAACGCTGGAACAGCAGCGGCAGTTTGTCAGGCGCAATGCCAATGCCCGAGTCTTGCACCGCGAGTTCAAATTGCTCGCCATCAAGCGGAGTTACTGCCAGGTGCACGGTGCCGCCTGCGGGCGTGAACTTGATGGCATTGCTCACCAGGTTGAGAAGAATTTTCTCGAAGTGTTGGGGGTCCAGGAACACCGTGCCGAGTGCGGGATCGATGCTGCAGGTCAAGGTGCAGCCTTTGCCCGCGGCCACCATGGCAGCATCCTCGGCCAGCACACCAACCGTCTTGTTCAAGTCAATTGGCGCCGGCCACAACTCAAACTTGCCCGCTTCGGCCTTGGAGAAATCGAGGATTTCGTTCACCCGGTTCATCAAGCGCAGTGCGTTGCGTTGGGCGCGGTCGATTTGCACATGCCAGTCCGCTGGCGGGGTGGTCGCCGCCGAGAGCTGCTCCAGCGGGGCGAGAATGAGGGTCAGGGGGGTGCGCAGTTCGTGGCTGACCGTGGCCACGAAATCGCTCTTTGCCTGGTTAGCCGTCTCGGCCTGGTTGCGCGCCTGAATGAGTTCGATGGCCTGCGCCTCCAGCACCTCGGTCTGCTGGTGCAGCGTGTCGGTCCGTTCGGCGACCATTCTTTCCAAAGAGGCCTGGACTTGCTGGCGTTCGGCCTCGGCCTCGGCCTCCAACACCCGGATGCGCAGGGCATTCTCCTGGAACACCCGTACGGCGCGGGTCATGATTCCAATCTCGTCGCCGCGTCCGGCGCTGGCGATCTCGGCGTTCAGGTCGCCAGCCGCAAGCCGGCGCATGACCGAGGCCAGGGCCACGATGGGCTGCGCGACAAATCGCGACGTGCTCCAGGCGATGGCGCCGGCCAGTAGGATGGCGACGGTCCCTGCAACTATCGTCGCAAGCATGCCGCGATCATTGTGGACCAAGGCGTCGGAGCGCGCTTGACCAGCGAAGCGCGCCACCAACAGGCCGGCGCTCCGTGCCTCGTTGCGAACCTGGTCGCGCGCGTCGCTCAAGGCGTTGCTCGCCTGATGGAACCTGGCGAATGCCGCCCGGTAGCCGGCAATCTGATCGCTGACCGTCAGGGGCGTAGCCTTGGCTTGCAGCCCCACGGACGCCGGGAGAACCCGAGAGAGCCGGGAAAGTTCGTCCAGGATGTGGCTAACAGAGCCGGCGACCTCGGCCGACGGTGACAGGCGAAACGACAAGGTCTGCGCCTCCAGGGTGGCAACACGCTCGGCGAAACGCTTGGACAACGCGGCGGCATTTTGCAGCAAACCGGTTGCTGCCTGAATGTCGCTTGCGTCATGGGCAACGTGCCCATCCACGTCGCCCAACATTTCCTCGAGGCGCTCGGCCATATCCCAGACGGCGGCGAGATGCCGCAAAGCCTCGCCTCCCCGGAGCTTGGGAGCCTCGCCAAGGTGCTCGACCGCCAGGCTGGCAGCAGCGACCGCCGTCGCCAACTGGTCCAGAGTCTCTCTCTCCTGCGGCGCCCCCATCACCTCTCGTAATTGCTCGACCACGGGAGGGAGTGCCGCGCAGGCGTTCCGCGCCGCGGTGGCGGCAGCCCCATCACCGGTCACCAGCATCTTGGCCACATTGGCGGTGACGATCCGTTCGCCGTTGCGGAGGATATTCAGGATGCGATGGGCGCTTTCGATATTGCTCACCCGCACCTCGTGCTCAGCGGTGCGGGACTCAAGCCCCTTCAACCCATCGGCGATGCCCTGTTCGACGAGGATCGTCGCCTCTCGCATCCGGCCGTAGTGGGCGGTCATGTTCTCCGTTTCGCCATCCATGGTCAGGCTCGCCGTCCGCAAGGCGGCGATTGCCGCAGCGAGCCTTTCCAGACTGCCCTTGAGCGATTGCGCCTCTGCCACCGGAATGGCGGTGAGGCCGGCGATAGCCGTCGCCACCATGCCTTCGGCCTGGGACAGGCTTTCCTGGTCGCGGGTGGCGATGAAGTTTTCCACCCGCCCGGTGGCCCCGTTGACCGAGGCGAGAATTTCCGCGGAATGGCTGGCGGAATCCACCGCACGCACCATGCCGCGCAGGCCGTAGAGGTTCACCAGCGACACCGCCAGCATCAGGAACACCAGCGCGGCGACCGCCAGGCCGATCCTGACGGCAATGGGCCTGTCCGTGGCGGGTCTGAATATCGACATGGCGCCTCGCCCCCCGTCCGCCACTACTGCTTCGTCACCTCCGGCAAAGGCGTCGGCGGCGCCGTATTGTTGATGGCCGCGTCGATCATCGCCACAACGGAAGCCTGGTTATAGGAAGGATTGGCGGCGCCGCCCACCGGCATAGTGGCGAGCCAGGCGTCCAGGTCTTTCGCATCGATACGCACCAACGGCACTTCGACGAACTTCGGCACCTGCTTGCCCGCCAGAATCTGCTGGGCCACCCAGAACCCCACCTGGGAGACGCTCGGGGAAGCGGAGACAGAGACGGTCTCGTAGCCATTGGCATCGCGCTCCTGTTTCCACAGGGCGAGTTCGTCCTGACGGTTCCCCATCACGATGATCGGCAAAGGGCGTCCCGCCGCCTTGAACGCCATGGCCGCGCCATAACCGTCGCCCCCCTGAGTAGCGACGGCATCAATGCTGGGCAGCGACGGCAGCGCCAGCGCCACCTCCTTGCGTGCGACGGAAGCCGTCCAGTTCCCGTAGACGGTCTTGGCGAACCTCAGGCCCGGATAGTCGCTGGCGGCCTTGCGAATGCCGTCGCTGATGTTTTTATCGGTGGCATCGCCGGCAATGCCGCGGATCTCTAGCAGCGTTCCGTTCCCCTTGAGGCGCTCGGCGATATAATCCATTTCCACGCGGCCCATGGCGGACCAGTTGTAGTCCACGGTATAGACGCAGCGTTCGGTGACCAGGCTGGCCATGACGACCACCACGATGCCGGCGTTGCAGGCATCCCGGATCACCCCGTTGAGGGCCGTGTCGGACGCGGCCAGGATGACGATAGCATTGACGCCGTTGACGATCATGTCCTGGATATGGGCCGCTTGTTCCGACGCCGAGTTGTTGGCGCTGACCACCGGAGCCTCCCGGATCAAGCCATCCTTTTGCGCCTGGACCGCAATCTCCTGCCAGTTGCGCACCATCACCTTACGGAAATCGCTGCCCGCGTAGGAGTTGCTGAAGGCGATGCTATTGCTTGCGGTAGGGCCGCCGGCGATGCCGCCGTCGGCAGCTTGGGCTGGATTGGCGGCAACCATCGCCAGCCCGGTCAGGCAGCCGGCGAAGCGCCACAAGATTTTGTGGATCGGTTTAGTGTTCATGCTGTTCTCCAGCGTCCTTGGGATTTACCACCAGAACTCCACATGCACCTGCCGACAGCGAAAATCGCTCAGGTCGACGTGTTCGTTCATCAGATGAGGCACCTTGCCCAGTGATTCCTGCGGCACTTTGCGTTCGTTAGTCTGGAACGTTGACCCGGTGCAGACTTGGTCACGCCGCCAGAGAGAAGCTTGCGTCGCTGATAAATGCAGTAGAAATATTCCCCCTACAGAACCTCGCACCTTGTGAATGTTGATCTGCGCCGCCTTTACTTGTGATGCATTTGGCAATTGCCGTTGGTTGTCGAGGAGGTCAAATGGATATTTATCTCCACCGCTGCAGGGCGCAGCGGTGGAAACCAACACTGTGGGTAAAGATTCGTTTCGGATTACTCATAAGGTGCAGCGTTCACTCTGTTAATTTTCAGTAGTGTGGCAAACGCCGGGCCGTCTACTGCCTTGCTAAAATAGTAGCCTTGGCCCTCCTCGCACTGGTGAGCCTTCAAAAACTCAAACTGTTCGTTGGTTTCTATGCCTTCGGCAATCACGTTCAATTTGAGACTTTTACCCAGGCTGATAATAGCGTCGACCAAGGCGGCATCATTACTGTCGGTGTTCAGGTTGCGCACAAACGACTGGTCTATTTTCAACACATCAATGGGTAAGTGCCGCAGATAGCTCAGGCTTGAATAACCGGTACCGAAGTCATCGATAGCCAACCGTACCCCCATCTCCTTGATGGTCTTCAGAATCGCGATGGTCGAATCGATGTTTTGCATGAGCACGCTTTCGGTGATTTCCAGTTCGAGTAGGCTGGGCTCCAGGCCAGTCTCTTCCAGCACCTGCTGAATACCTTCGAGAAAGCCGCGCTGGCGAAAGTCGATGACCGAAATATTCACCGACACACAGATCGGCGGCAGGCCGCTCACCTGCCAGGTACGGGCTTGCTGGCAGGCTTCGCGCAGTACCCACTTGCTCAGCGGAACGATCAAACCGCTGTCCTCGGCGATTGGAATGAAATCGGCGGGAAAAACCCAGCCTCGCAGCGGATGGAGCCAGCGGATCAGGGCTTCAGCACCGACTATCTTGCCGCTTTCGAGGTCCAGCTTCGGTTGGTAGTGCAGCGCGAACTCTTTGCGCTCCAGGGCCAGACGAATACCCGACTCGATGTATTGTTGTTCTCGGGCGCGCTGGTTCATGTCATCGATAAAAAAGCTGAAATCGTTCGGGCCGCGCTCCTTGGCGCTGCGCATGGCGGTTTCCGCCTTCTTTAGCAGCGCCAGGGCCTCTTCACCATCGTCGGGATAGATGCTGATGCCCAGGCTTGCGGTCACGCTCAGATTATGACCAGCGATAGGGTGCGGAACACTCAACGCGGTCAAGACTTTCTCCGCAATGCCTTTGGTTTGCATGGGATGAAGAATATCCGCCAGGATAAGAACGAACTCATCGGAGCCATAGCGAAACACTGAATCCGACTGCCGCACGGTATTGACCAGGCACTGAGCGACCAACTTGAGCATTTCATCGCCGATCGGGTAGCCAAGGGCATTGTTGATGCGTTTGAAACGATCGAGTCCAAGAAACATCACCGCCAGTTGTTTGTTGTGGCGCTTGGAAAGCAAAATCGACTGGGTCAAACGGTCGCCGAGTAAGGTGCTATTGGGCAGTTCGGTCAGTAAATCGTACTGGAGAAGATGGGAAATTCTCAGTAACTCCTGCGCGCGCGCCTCATTGCCGAGCTCAATGCTGAGCGTTTTGGCCATTGCGTTCCGAGCCATTTGCCATTTCCAAGTCAAAGCATTGGCCATCTGGAGGATTTCTAGAGCAGTGAAGGGCTTTTTCAGGATAAACAACTGATCATCGAGTTCCAGACGCTTCGCCATGGTTTCCCAAGAGTAGTCGGAGTAAGCGGTGCACAGTGCGATCTGCAGGTGCGGGTCAACTCTCCACAACTGTTCAATGGTTTGCAGACCGTCCCAGCCGGGCGGCATACGCATGTCTGTGAATGCCATGGCGTAAGGCCGGCCTTCGGCCAAGGCCTGTTCGACCAGCATGAGGGCCTCCTGGCCCTGGTAAGCCGAGTCGAGGCTGAAGGTCGGTCGCGTGGGCTGCGCGGTGCCAAACAACGCCTCTTCGGAGCAGGCCAGAGACAACACACTCGCGGAGTCGGGGCTGAGGATCCTGAAAAAGTCCTCATGGATCGAAGGCGTGTCGTCAATAATCAGGATGCGCCGGTTAGTCACAACTGACGATGGGGTCATCTCGCGACCTCCACCGGACGGTGCAAGTCTTTGATCACTAGAGTTGCGGCGTCAGTGGCGGGAGGCAGCACGCTGCTACCGGCTATTACCATCAAGTGTTGTGCCGCGTGCTGGCCGCTAACCGCTTTGAAACAGTAGCCCTGAGCATTCATCGGCAAGCCGGCGGAGATCAGTGAGGTTTGTTGCTCTAGGGCTTCCACGCCTTCGACGGTCATGCCAATGCCAACATCGCAGGCGAAACTGATGAGGCGCGCAGGTTTGTAGCACTAGCCGCCCCCCGGGAGGCGCTGCCGATGAAAGCCCCTGCGGCACTGCCGAACAAAACTTCTTCAGCGGACGCCAAGCTATCTTCGGCATACGCGGCAAGACCGAGAGTCTCGCGGAAACTCTCACGGACTGACGTTGTGTCGCCAATGAACAAAATGCGCCGATTGACACGTGTTATCAGACTGCTCATTCGGCCATTCCAATTATAGAACCAAGCATAAAGAACTAAACACATACAGACTCCTTTCCTTGGCGGCCGACAATTGAAACCAATACATTGCTTGCAGTAGCGATGAGCATAGTCTCAACTAGCCCGCTTCGTTGGAAAGGTGACGTCAATCCGAAATCAATGATCTTTCTGCTGAGCTGAGTCGTCAGCTGACAGGGCCAGAGGCTGTTCCTGCATCAGCACTGCATCTTTCTCAAGTGCTGTTTGAGGTTGAGCCGCTACCGTGGTGGTGACTGAGAGGCCGCCTTACGCGGGCTTTTGCCAGCGTTTTCGTATCCGCCCTGTCATGCCTTCGTCACACCCACCAAGCACAATGCGGTCAGCCAAAGGGATTTGGCCCCATCGACAGAAAGCCCGGCTAAGTGCCGGCTTTTTCGTTCCAGCGACATGCTTTTCACGAAGTGCTCACACAACGGAGCGCAGATTGAACGGACAAAAGGATTTGACCCCATACAGAGAGCCCGCCATGCGCGGGCTTTTTGTTGTCAGCCATTCCCGCGGCTAAGCTCCCCACTCTCTCGAATGGAGAACGCCAGACACATCAAGCAGGGTTTGGCCAAGCTGAGGACCCAAGGCCCACACTAATTAAGCTGTCCCCGACGTCCGCCTGCAACACCCTTTTTGGACTCGGTGCACATGCAGTCCGGAGCCAGTACACGCTGTTCGCGCGAAGGATGGTCCCGTACGCCCCAGTTCGTCAGATACAGCTCTCTAGCTAGGTGCTCCTGGGCAAAATGGCATAATATGCCAATGATCGAAAAAACCTGTTTGCCCAGAGCTGGAGCTAATTATGGCGACGCGAAACGTTGTGCTCACCCCTCACCAGGAACAGGTTATCCAGGACCTGGTGCAGTCCGGCCGTTATCAGAATGCCAGCGAAGTGATGCGAGAAGGTTTGCGTTTATTGGAACAGCGTGTCGCCGAAGACGCCGCCAAAATTGAGGCCCTGCGTCAGGCGACCTCAATCGGCATCATGGATCTTGAGTACGGGCGCTTCACGCAGTTGAACGAAGGGGATCTGGAGCGCTACCTCGAGGGTTTGAGCCTGGAGGCCACCCTCCCCGCGCGTGAAAAACACTGAGCATGCCGCCGTATCGGATTTCCAACGCGGCGCGCGCCGACATTGTCGACATCCTCAGGCTCTCCCAGACGCAGTTCGGCGATCAAGCACGCCAGGCGCTACCAGGCACTGATCCTCGCGGCGCTGCAAGCGATTGCCGATACGCCTTATTGCATTGGCAGCCACGACCGCGATGAGCTTGCACCGGGTCTTCGCAGCTATCATCTCAACTACTCACGCCAGCAGGCCAAACAAACCCATGGAACGGTCAAAAGCCCGCGCCATATCGTGTTCTATCGTGTGGCAAACGACGACGTGATCGAGGTCGTCAGACTCCTTCATGACGCCATGGAAGTGCAACTGCACCTGCCCAACGACTGATCACCGACCTGGCCCAAAGGCTTAACTGGCCATGAACAGCGAAGGTAAGGCGCCCCCTCTACATCGCAACCTGAGCACCCTCGCTGTCAGCCGACTCGGTCCCTGTCCGCACACTTGGGTCACGGGTGCCCAAATCATCAAAAAACCACTGCCTCATGTGTGCGTGGCACATGCAACAGTGGCAAAGGCGCAATAGTTACCTCACATCTAATTTACGAGTGTGCACTACGACCGTACCCAGGCGACCCCGTAAAATTCTCCTCAACACTTCCAGTGCCATCCAGGTACCCATGCTTACGCAAATCAGGCATTAACATCGAAGCAATGAACGTCACACACACTAACGCCGCCACATAATAGAAGAAGTAACTTTCAATCCCCATCGACTTAAGCATCAATGCCACATACTCCGCGGTACCGCCACACAATGCATTACCGATCGCATAAGGTAGACCAACCCCCAACGCCCTGACCGAGGCGGGATAAAGATCCGCTTTAAGTACACCTGTGACGGGTGTATAGAATGCGGCAACAAGAAGACCAGACATAATTAGTGCAAAGGCCGCATAAGGGCTCGATACCGTCTTTAACGTGGTTAAGATCGGCACAACCAACACTGTTGCCAAACCACCAAATATCATCATGCTTTTTTTCACTCCAATACGGTCTGCCAGCATGCCGAAAAATGGCTGACAAATCATGAAGCATACTAAGGCAGACGTCATGATAAAACTTACCGTCCCCGCATCCATCCCCACCGAAAGCACCAAGTATTTTTGCATATAGGATGTGAACGTATAGTAGTACAGCGAACACCCCATGGTGATGGCCACCGTTAAAATCACCGCTCGCTTATGCTTTAACAACGCTCGAATAGAGCCGGCCTCCTTACTCTTCATTTCTGTTACTGAGGCTGTTTCGGTCATGGATCGACGTAAAAACACGACTACAATGGCGCTAATCGCTCCGATGAAAAATGGAATTCTCCAACCCCAGGCTTTCAACTCTTCAGGAAGCAATACGTGCTGAAGAACAGCCACCGTCAGCAGCGCAAGTAGCTGACCTGCAATAATTGTGGTGTATTGGAATGAACCGAAAAATGATCGGCGCCCGGGGGTCGACATTTCACTGATGTAAGTGGCACCTGTTCCGTACTCCGCGCCTACTGAGAGTCCCTGCATCAACCTGGCTATAACCAACAAGATGGGGGCCGCGACACCAATCGACTCATAGGTTGGCATGATCGCGATCATCAAAGACCCACCACACATCATGAAAATCGAAATAATCATTGATATTTTTCGACCGCGCGTATCCGCAATGTAACCAAATATCCAGCCACCGAGGGGGCGCATAAAAAAGCCGACAGCAAAAATCCCCGCTGTCGCTAACAGTTGACTGTTTTGATCTCCTGCCGGAAAGAACAGCGAAGCAAAATAGATAGAGGTATAGGCATAAATGAAAAAATCATACCATTCAACCAAATTGCCCGAGCAAGCTCCGAGTATCGCTCGGGCTCGTGCTTTATTGGTGATGGGAGGACGCTTGACAGCACTTTTATCAGCCTTGCTTATTATTGTCATTTCAATCTCCACGAGCGGAAATAATCCGTTGACGCGTTTACGCGCCAAACCACCAGCCCAACAACAGTCCATGCGAAGAGAAAAGCGGCTCGCACAGACTGCTTGTTTGATCATCTAATCAATTAATAAAACCATTTAGGATAAAGTCTACTTAAACTGAAACGTCAAACGCCTTGATGTGACTTCATCGTGTATTCTTCACTGCAATGCAGATTCAAAAACTTGCGCGTGCCTGCATCGAAACTGCGCCATCAGGCAAACTGACCCATAACAGCAAGTCATCGCCTTCATGCACGGCATTCAGAGATAGCTTCGCTCCCAGCATGGCGGGTTGAAGCCCACGATAATTAAAGTGTTTAACCGGCTTTCCGGCGATACTCTCAGCATAACCAGCCAGCAGAGTCGCATTCAGCGGACCATGTATCACTTGACTCCCGTAACCCTCAACGTCTCGGCAATAATCAGCATCGTAGTGAATGCGATGGCCATTGAATGTCAGAGCTGAATAGCGGAACAAGGTGGTCGAGTCAGGCAAGAATTCACGGGAGTGAATGGCTTGCGGCATGGTGGTCAATGGCTTGCTTGAGCCGGGCGGAGTCGCTTCTTTGTAGACGATGTCGTGGTGCTCGGATATGACTACTTCCCCAGCGTGCAAGATCTCATGCAGCACAGTTACAAATACCAACTCGCCGCTGCGGCCTTGCTTGTGCTCGATCGAAACAATACTGGAGCGTTTCTCGACGCTGCCATCCAGCGGCAACGCTTTCCTAAACTCCAGCTGTCCACCGGCCCACATGCGATTCGGCAGCGGCACGGGAGGCAAGAAGCCACCTCGCGCGGGGTGACCGTCACGCCCCAACTTTTCAGGCGGAAGCCCATCAAGAAAATACAGCCAGTGCCACAATGGCGGCAATGGATAACCCGAGACCAAATCGCCTTGTGGGATGCCCAGCGTTGCAGCCATCAAACGCGCATGGCGTGAAGACAGGACATCGTGGTCGACATGGGTCTTGCCGATCCATTGGCGAAGGTGTTGAAGATCAATAGTGCTCATGCAGGGACCTCCTCTTGTTTGTTCTGTGTTGCTGTCGTCTGGAATTCTTCGCGCAAGCGATCACTGTGTTCGCCCAGGAGCGGAGCTTTTTCGAATCGCTGTTCGTCCCAAGGAGCGCGTACCGGAGGAGCAATCATCTCGACTTCACCAGTCTCGACTGCCATCGGCCATTTACGAAGGCCTGGATGTTCTGCCATCTCGGCCACGGAGCGCACCTGACCAAAAGCGGTATTGGCCTGACCCAGTTTGTGGATCGCCTGTTCGGCGCTCAGGGTGGAGAAGGACGCACTGATGAGCGCATCCAGCGCGTCTCGGTTACGGACGCGTTCTGTGTTGGATGCAAAACGAGGATCAGTAGATGCGCCAGTGCTTTCAAGGAACAGGTTAGAGAACTGCTGCCATTCGCGTTCGTTCTGAATGCTGATCACGATGTCTCGCTGATCGCCAGTGGTATAAGCACCGTATGGAGCAATTGAAGGGTGGCGCAGCCCCTGGCGTGTAGGAGCTCCATTGCCATAAATCTCGTGCAGGTAGGGAATAGTCATCCAGTCCGCAGCACCATCGAACAACGAAACGGAAATCCCGGAGCCCTGCCCGGTTCGTTCTCGTAACTGCAACGCCGAAAGCACGCCAATCGCAGCATTCAAACCTGCTCCGATATCACATATCGATACGCCGATACGGCCATATCCCTCAGGTGAACCGCTGATGGCGGCCAGACCACTTTCGCATTGGACCAATAGGTCATACGCCTTTAAACCACTGGCGGCACCCTCAGTTCCGTAGCCGCTGATGTCGCAGGTGATCAATTGTGAATTCAGTGCGCGCAGTTCCGAGCTTTCAAATCCTGCGCGAGCAAGGGCTCCGGGAGCCAGGTTTTGAACAAAGACATCGGCGCTGGCAATAATCCGTTTCAGCAGCGTCGCGTCGTCGGCATTCTTGAAATCCAGTACCAGCGATTCCTTGCCTCGGTTGGTCCACAGAAAGTACGAAGACTGACCTTTGGCAGCGTCGTCATAACCCCGCGCAAAGTCCCCTTCTGCGCGTTCGACCTTGATGACCCTTGCGCCCATCTCCGCCAAACGGCAGGTACACAAAGGTGCCGCCAACGCCTGCTCGATGGAAACGACGGTAATGCCTTGCAGAGGTTTTGTAGTGGACATCAGGTTCTCCCATTGACGATTTGCATGCGCAAGTATGTGCATGGAACGGTCAAGGGAGCAGCGAGCTTTTACGAAGACAGTGTTTGTCAAATACAAACACAAGATTACTTTTAAAAGGTTAAATTAGAAAAATCCATCATGATTTCGCCGGGGACTAACGCAATGTTGTACGACTTGACCGACCTGAAGGTCTTCTTGGCCGTTGCGCAGGAAAGCAATCTGTCGCGGGGCGCCGAGCGGTGCAATCTAGCCCCCTCCTCTGTCAGTTTGCGCATAAAAGGGCTTGAAGCCAGCCTTGGTACACCCTTGCTGCTGCGCCAGGCCAGAGGCGTAGGCCTGACCCCGGCGGGTCATGTGCTCGTCGAGCACGCAAGACGCTGTATGGCTCAGTTGGAGCAAATGACCACTGACCTGCAGCCGTTCGCCAACGGTTTGATCGGTCACGTGACCTTTTTTGCCAACAACAATGCCATCAGCTCATATTTACCGGATGACTTGGCGCGCTTTTTCTCCAAGTACCCCAATGTCCGTATCACCCTTGAGGAGCGATTGAGCCATGACATTATTTCAGCCGTGTCCTCAGGCCGTGCCGACATTGGAGTCGTAGCCCTGGAGTCCGACCATCCGGATTTGGAATTTCTACCCTACAGAGAGGACCAGTTAGTCTTGTTAGCACCGCTAAACGGGCGATTCGCCAAACTGCATTCGGTCAGCTTCGCCGAATGCCTGGGGCTCCCATTCATCAGCCTTCAATCGGGCGCAGCACTGCACACCTTTTTGATGAATCACGCCAGCGCCCTTGGCGGGCGGTTAGACGTGCGCGTCCAGGTCTCCGGGTTTCGAGCGATTGCCCGGCTGGTCTCATCGGGAGCGGGTATCGGCATCGCGCCACGCTCAGCGTTAGAGCCTGCAGACCTGGATCGCCTTCAGGTTATCGATCTTGTAGAAGGCTGGGCCAAGCGTGATTTGCGAGTGTGCGTAAAACGCAACCCGCGTGAAAAGAACGCGTTACGAGACAACCTGATAGAGATTCTTTGTCAGCCTGGAAAAGCTCGATAGTGCATGGGATCAGGTTTCCTGGTCCTTACACCTCAGTGGATTGGCCTGCGCGGGCCAGCACTCGACGGGCTTGGCGAGCGACCGCCTCATCGACCATCACCCCCTTTACTTGCCCGACGCCCCGACGGTTTTCGATCAGAATGGCCCGCGCTTCGGCGATCTCATCCAAGGTTGGCGTGAAGGCTTGATTGATGGCAGCAATCTGGTTTGGGTGGATCGCCGCTTTACCGGAAAACCCCATGTCGGCGGCCTGGAGTGCCGCCCGCTCAAGCCCGGCCAAGTCGCGGATATCGAAAAAAGGAGAATCGATAGCGGCGATACCTGCTGTCGCGCACGCGCTTACAAGCGATACACGTGCGTGCGTGAGGTTCGCTGCAAAGGGTCCGCAGCCTAGATCCGCCGCCAGATCCGCAGCCCCGAACATGAGTGCAGCGAGTCGGGGCGTCGCATGAGCGATGTCTGAAACTGCCTTGAGCCCGACTGCGCTTTCGATCAAGCCGATCAACTGAGTGCTCAGCCCTTTTTCGCTAAGCAGACGGTCCACTATCTGAAGGTGTGCAGCGGATTCGGTTTTGGGAAGCAGCAGATATTCAGGTTGAACCCGGCTTGCCAACAGTTCAAGCACGTCATAAAGACCGGCAGACGTATCCAGCCCGTTGATACGAATAATGCAAGGGAACGGCGTTTCCATGGCCGCATTGAGTGTGTTGAACGTGGCAGCACGAGCACTTTTTTTGTCTTTAGGCGCTATCGCGTCTTCCAGATCAATGATCAAAAAATCGGCGCCCACCTCCTCGGCTTTGGCAAAACGTTCAGGGTGTGTTGCCGGCGTGAAAAGAGCACTGCGCAGACGTACGGACATTTTCTACTCCAGAGGTGGTGAGGTGCCGCAAGGCGTGCTGTGATCCTTGCCGGCGTGAACCACCATAGCTAGACAAATCCCAATGGACTATTGTATGGAACTGTCGATCTTCATATGTTTTACAAATACCTATAGGGCTTACATTTATGGAGCTGCGTCACATCCGCTACTTTCTAGCCGTCGCTCAAGAGCAGAATTTCACCCGTGCTGCTCAGCAAATCGGCATCGGACAGCCGCCATTGAGCCTGCAGATACGCGATTTGGAGCGTGAGGTGGGCACCCGGTTATTTCACCGAATTCCGCAAGGCGCAGAGCTGACCGCGGCTGGGCAGGCGTTTCATGACCTGGTTCGAAACATACCGGCTCAGGTAGAGCGCGCAATGCATGCGGCTCAACGAGCCGCTCGGGGCGAGTTAGGGGCGCTGCGCATAGGTTTCACTGCCTCCGCAAGTTTCAATCCGGTCGTGGCGGCGGCGATTCGTAATTTTCGGCGGGCCTACCCGAACGTCGATTTGACCTTGGAGGAAAGCAATACCATTCGATTAATGGCAGGCCTTAAGGAAGGTGACCTGGACGCAGTTTTTATTCGCCCAGGAATAGCTGAAGCTGATCATTTGACGATGCGAACTCTTTCGGAGGAACCGTTGCTCGCGGTTCTGCCAAAAGATCATGTGGCTGCACGCCAGAAAAAATTGAGTCTGAAAGATCTCAGCCAGGACCCTTTCATTCTCTATCCCAGAGAAGTAGGACCTACCTTATTCGACACCGTCATCGCTGCTTGCCGCGATGCAGGCTTTGATCCGATTCTGGGACAAAGCGCTCCTCAACTGGCCTCTGTCGTGCATTTGGTAGCGGCAGAACTGGGGGTTTCGCTTGTACCGGCTTCGATGCAGCAAGTGCATGCCGCAGGGGTGGTTTTCAAAGAGATAAATGATGTATCACCCATCGCCCGACTGACACTCGCTTGGCGTCGCAGTGACAACTCGATTTTCCTGCAGAACTTTATAAATTGTGCTGTCAGTTAACCACGCACTTTCCGCCGGTATGGGAGCCGACTGCTTTCGAAAGCGGCCATTGTGAAGAGCTACCAATTGGGGCTGGATTTGAATGTTTTCAGAGGATGTTGCGGAAAGAATCAATGAAAAACTTTTCTTTGGACGAAAAAAAATGGACCTCTTTTCAGAGATCCATTTTTTAATGCTTGGAGCGGGAAACGAGACTCTCATCTGGCGTCCTACCCATTGAAATATAAGGGGTTTCTTTTCTTGCCTAAGCAGGAAAAGACTTGATTCTGGACTTGTTTTCAGTGGGTATCAAGAAGAGAAAGGACGTGATCCCTGGCTCTAGCGGTCAGACTGGAAATGGCCCACCACGTTAACTGCGACTCAGGTCAGATAGCCCCTCTTCACTTCGAAGCTGCCGGCTCATGTCATCGCAACTTTGCGACCAGTCTGTCAACCATTTGGACATCACGGGCGGGCGCTCTGCTATTCCCAACTCTCGGACGAAATCATCAGGTGGAATCGTGCCGTCTGCAGAGCGGAAAAGACCTCCCATCACGACCACGCCGTCCATCGACCGGCTTACGCCAGCGTCTACGAAACAGCAGAAGCAGAAGACGAAACCAGAGATTTATAGGGATACCGATGGTGAGAAAACTATGTAGGCAAACGTGGTGTCTGCTAGGGATTCGGAGCGGAAATCGGGTGCAATTTCTCATCGAACTCATCAAGTGAGACGAATGAAAGCCCTTGCAGTGTGTCCAGCGAACGCAGGTGCTGTCGATACATCGCTAACTGAGTGACACGTGCTTCCTGGGAAATGTACGGTACGTGATAGGCAACAAAGGTCGGAAGCACTGTCATTCCGGTATAGGCCAACGTTCCACGCAGGATGGGTCGGAGCATGTCGTTGAGTTCACCGTGCACACCGCCGCTTACCAACATGTGTGGTTGACCGCCGACAGTGATGGCGAGCATGGCCTTCTTGCCAACCAGGCCGCCCTGATCGTAAAAGCGCTTTCCGCCATAGCAGACGCCAGATACCAATACTCGGTCTATCCAGCCTTTCATGATCGCCGGCATCGAGAACCAATAGATTGGGAAGTTGAAGATCACCAGATCGGCCTCCAGCAACTTGTCCAGCTCCTTCTGGATGTCCGGTGCCAGTGTGCGTTGCGAGCAATTGTGACGCTGCTCCAAGGCATACGTCAGGTACTCGGAATTGACGCGGCTGCCAAAATCAGCTGCGCTGGCGACCGGATTCCAACTCATGGCATACAGGTCAGACACTTCGACAGAGTGCCCTTGCCCCCGCAGTTCTTCAACCGCCAGATCTTTCATGGCCGCATTGAACGATTGCGGCTCGTTGTGCGCATGGATAATGAGAATGTGCATTGGACAGCTCTCCATTAGGTTGGCCATCCAATCAGCCGGTGATGTCTTTGCCGAAGATTGCGCGTGCGATGACTAGTTTTTGAATCTCATTGGTTCCCTCATAGATTTCGGCGATCTTGCAATCGCGATAGATCTCTTCGACACGGTAGTGCGAACCATCCGCCGCGAGCTCGCGCATAAAGCCATAGCCACCAAAGATCTGTACCGCGTCGCGGGCGAATTCACCAGCAAGGTTGGTGCCGTACCATTTGGCCATTGCGGCCTCGGGCTCCGGGAAAGCGAGTCCTTCGTCCATGCGTAAAGCGGCCTTGAGATACAGGTTGCGGGCGTTCTCGATTTCAGTGGCGCGTTCAGCCATCTTGAACTGCCAGTGTTGGAACTGCGCAATGGCTTTGCCAAAAGCCCGGCGCGTCTTGAGCCGCGCGATACTGTGATCAAACAATGCCTGAGCCATGCCGGTCCCGCTGGCGGCAATCCCGATGCGCCCGAACGTCAGTGTTTGCAACGCTATCTTGAGACCTTCACCGGGCTGGCCAACAACATTCGTCATGGGCACTTTGACGTTGTCGAAGTAGATGTCCGCCGTCAGTTGGCCATGGTTGCCCATTTTCTTGTCGGGTTCGCCAACACGAACACCTGGCCAATTCAACTCGACCACCAACTCGGTCATGCGCGCGCCATCGACACAGAGCAGTACAACAAAGTCGGCAACTGGGGCGTTGGAAATGAAACGCTTGCGGCCGTTGACGATGTAACCATCTTCGGTGCGCGTAGCATGGGTGCCCATGGCCTCAACGCTCAAGTCGGTACTGGCATCCGGCTCGGTAGTCGCGAAACTCCCGATCTTGTCACCGCTGAGCAAAGGCCTGAGATAGCGTTGCTTGATCGAGTCCGCCCCGTGGTTCAGCGCATTACCCGCGAGAATGCAGTGCACGTCCACGATGGCGGCCACCGAGTTCGAATGGTAGGCCAGCTCCTCGATCATCACGGCAGTGGCTGCGGTGGGGTATTTGAGCCCTCGCCCGCCAACATCGGTGGCAAAGGGAATGCCGAATAAACCAGCCTTGGCCATTTTGGCGAACAAGTCACGGGGGAACGCTGCAACGGACTCCTCTGTGTGACCAATGGCGTAAGCCACCGGGGCGACATGTTCGTCGGCGAAGCGACGAATCTCCTGGCGGATAGCCAGGATTTCCTGCGGGGTATCCAGGTCGTGATACAGGCGATCCTGGTGACGCGTAACAGTCGCATTGACCGAAGTATTGGCAAGATGGGTCATGGTTATCTCTTCTGTAGCCTGGGGAAGCAACGTGATGTGAACGGTATGGAAACTGATGGAATGACGTAATAGGCAAAAACGACGGTAAATATGCGAATATCGCCATCCATGCAAAAAAAGGTTCCGCCATGACCACCGTTGCGATTCTGGGTTTTGACGATTCCTATGCCTCCGTTGTGGGAGGTTTTGCTGACATGCTTCAGGTTGCCAACGCGCACATGTCAAAACAGGGGATGCCACCGTCAGGTCTGTTTGAATGGCATTTCATATCGCAGAACGGCCGGCCTGTGCGCGCGAGCAATGGCCTCGAGCTTGGCATGCGGGCGCTGCCGAAGAACCAGCATTATGATTTGGTCTTTATTCCCAGCCTGCATTATTGCGGCTGGCAGCATTTCCAGGGCTTCCTGGAAAAACAGGGAGCTGTTCGTGACTGGCTGGTTAGCCAATGGCGAAATGGTGCATGGCTCTGTGCCAATTGCACGGGTACCTTCCTGCTTGCTGAGACGGGTTTGCTGGACAACAAAGTGGCGACGACCACTTGGTGGCTGGAGGGGCATTTCCGCAGCAGATTCCCGAAGGTTGATCTGCAAATGCGTCCTGTGGTGACTGAATCTGAACGTCTGGTGTGTGGCGGCGCACATGCCACATTTTTGTTGCAAGCGGTTCACGTGCTTAACAAATTCGCGGGAGAGGCCATCGCCAGGCAATGCGCCCGCAGCATGCTGATCGATTTGACTCAAACGACGCAGACACCTTTCCAGCCGCTTATCGCCGACAAGACCCACAATGATCCCTTGATTCAACGCGCGCAAAAGTGGCTTCAGGATCACTTGGCGGAACAGGTGCGCATGACAGACCTGGCGCAGAAGTTGGCCGTCAGCGAACGTACATTGATACGCCGCTTCAATAAGGTGCTTGAGCAGTCACCGCTCACTTATCTGCAGAACCTACGCGTTGATACGGCGCGAGCTTTACTGGAGGCTGGCGACCTGAGTACCGAGCGAATCGCGCACTATGTCGGTTACAGTGATATCAGCTCGTTTGCACGCCTGTTTCGTGAGCGCGTTGGATTCACTCCGGGGGCTTATCGAGCCAGGTTTCAGTTACCCATGGAGGACTGACCAAGCCCTGCCGCCAGCAGATCGCCTGACCCATTCGCTACAAACCGCTACCCTCGCCTACCGTGCTGGCGAGGACAAAGAATGCACGGGAGGTTTTCAGCAAGATTGCAAGGGATGGCTTGCCAAAAATGCGGCGACTCGCTCAATGACCTCGTCCGGCCGGGAATCAGCAAAAAAATGTCCGCCCACTATCGCAGAAGCCTCCATCATCGTGCAGCGATCCACCCAAGTGGCGGGTAAATCATAGTGCTTGGCCATCGCACCTGAGGCGCCATAGAGGATCAGCGCGGGCGCGGAAATGCGTCGCCCGGAATCGGACATATCGTCTTCCAGATCCACAGTGAGTGCGGCGCGATAGTCGTTGCAAAACCCAGCGATCGTTGCCGGATCACGCCAGTCTTTCCGATACGCCGCCAGTTGGTCAGCATCAAAATCCTCCGGCCCTGCGGCACCCCAGCCGAAAAGGCAGCTCTCGAAAAAGAAATCGGGATCCGCCGCAATCATGCGCTCCGGAAAGGGTGCGGGCTGAGAAAGAAAAAACCAATGCCAGTAACTGTGGGCTATGTCCTTGCGCAGATCTGTCAGCATCACAGCCGTAGGAACGATGTCCATCAGCGTGACGCTCGCCACCACGTCTGGATGATCCAGTGTCATCCTGTATGCAGTGCGCGCGCCACGGTCGTGTCCAACAAGATGGAACCGTTCATGTCCGAGCACACGCATCAGTCCGACCTGATCCGCGGCCATGGCGCGAAATCCGTAATTGGATAGATCCGCTTGAAGCGGCGGCTTATCCGATGCCCCATACCCACGCAAATCAGCACAGACAACCCGATAGCCACGCGCGACCAGCCCAGGTGCGATGCGTGCCCAGAGCGCCATGGTCTGCGGAAAACCGTGGAGCATCAGGATGGGTTCGCCTTTACCCGCTGCAACACAGGCAATTTCCACATCGCCTACGGTAATTTGGTGCGTTTCGAAATTTTCGAACATGGGGTCGTCTCGTTATTTCACCTTGACGATGACCTTGCCTTTTGCCCGACCGGTTTCAACATAAGCCAAGGCATCCGGGGTCGATTCGAATGGAAAAACCCGGTCCACCACCGGGCGTATGACACCGGAATCGATGAGCGCAGTAAGCTTACGCAACTGGTCACCGCTGGCTTTCATGTAAAGGAATGAATAGCTGACGCCACGGCGTTTAGCTTTTTTCCTGATCCCGTAACTCAACAGGCCCATGACCAGTTTCAGGAATCCCTAAAACGTCATCCTTGCCCAATTCAGGTTCTGGAATTTCGGTCGCCCGTAACGCAACTTTTTTTCCATAGCGTTCGATAATGAATGCTTTCATCGTACTTCCTTACTCTTGGCGTACCCAGGTCTGTGAACGCCCCAGCAGCGGCGTGCCAATGTAGCCGCGCACGCTGAGTTTTTTACCGTTGTCGGTCAGGTGGACTTTACTGCTATAGACCTTGCCGTTATCCGGATCGAGGATTTCGCCATCGGTGTATTCTTCGCCGTCCTTGCGCAAACCGGTGAGAATGGTCAGGCCTACAATCGACGCATTCTTGTTCACGCCTTCACATTTGCCGCACTTCGGATTCTGGTCTTCGCTCGGGGCGGGAAACGCTTTTTCGATAACGCCCTTCAGAGTGCCATCGGACTCGGTGATTCGAATCAATGCCCTCGGCTTGCCACTGACGTCGTCGATGTTTTGCCACAGACCAACGGGCGAATTATCGTCTGCCCACAGTGCCGATGAGATGACTGCTGCTGCCAGGGTGAGTCCGAAGACACCTGCTTTGAGCGTACGCATTGTCTGAATCCTCATGATTGAGCGAATTTTCTTGTCGGCCTGATGCCATTTGCAGAGTATGAGATTGGCCCTGTGGCTCCCGGCTATCGGATTGCGCTTGCTGTGTTCAGATCGCTTTCTGAGCAAGCTTCCAGTCGCGCCAGCCATATAACGCTGTTATTTGATTAACATAACGCCGTTATGGCAGTATTGCAACATGACCACTGATAACTCACTTCCTAATGCCCCCACCCGCCTCGTCGAGGCAACCATCCGTGTGCTTGCGACTAACGGCCCGTCCGAAGTCAAGGCCCGTTCGGTAGCGAGCGAAGCCGGCCTGTCGACGATGGGGGTTTACACACACTTCGGCGGAGTGCCGGAACTTCTACAAGCAGTCGCTGATGAGGGATTCAAGCGGTTGGCTGCAGTCTTCAAGCGTGTGCCAATCACGGATGATCCGATAACCGACTTGTGTGCGATGCTCCTGGCTTGCCGAGACCTTGCACGAAGCAATCCCCATCTGTACGACTTAATGTTTGGCCTTTCGATTGACGGCAGATATAGCCCCTCACGAGGTGCCATGAAATCGATTGCGGATGGGCAATCGGAAGCCTTCAAGGCGACATACGCGATTCTGATCAACGCGTGCGCTCGCTTGGTTGATGCCAAATGCGTTCGCAAAATCGATCCTGCCCTCATTGCGCCACAGCTGTGGAGTGCCGCGCATGGATTCATCATGCTCGAACTCGCCGGCCACTTCTCAGGCATGGAAAATCCTGCTTCGCAGATCCTGGTAGCGACGTGTAACAACATTGTTGTCGGCTTGGGAGCGAAGCGCGAAAAAGTGGAATCTTCTACTGCTGGCGTAATTGCCGGGTAGGCACCTCCGCTAGAACCTTGAAAAAACCGCGCAACCCTGCAGTAACGCGGAGCGAACAGTATTTCAGTTCAAGTACGCAGCCACTCGGCATGTTCAGAGATCGGGTCAACCGGTTCGCTCATGCAGAGAAGGAACCGGTCATGACAGATGCTTGTATGCTTTGCGGCTCAATGCTCATATGCGCAGCAGGATAGGGATCTGTATCGAGGCCACGCGCTGATTATCAGGATGGCTGAGCACGCCACTGGACGGTTTCGTAGCTACCGCCTCACCTCGCTCATGAACACCTTCGTTATTGCGGGCCTGTGGAATCTGCGCCATTGCGTACTCGGCGAGTGCCGTGATGGTCAGCGCAGGATTAACCCCAGGATTTGCAGGCATCGCAGCGCCGTCACAAACCAACATGTTCTGGTAACCAAAAACGTGTAGGTTCTGATCAATCACGCCGCTTTGGGCATCGGCGCCGATCACGGCACCGCCCAGCACATGGGCTGTTGTCGGAATGTTGCCCAGCGCTTCCAGTACGTTGCTCTGGGCAATACCGCCGGTGTGCCTGGCCAACCATTGAGCCGCCTGGTTGCCCATCTCGATGTAAGTCGGATTTGGCTTGTCGCGATTCTGCTCGGTGACGAGGCGGTAGCCGCGACCCAGCCAACGCTTGCTGGGGCGAAGTGCGATCGCATTGTCCAATGTCTGCATCACTAACAGCATCACCATGCGTCGGCTCCAGCCCCATGGCCATAGCGACTTGAGCCATCGCGCTGGGTGCAACACGATATTCCCCAGCCACTTCAGCGGCCGCGTCACGCGGTTACCCTTACCGACCAGCAACGTGCAAAGCAAACTGAGGAAGTCGGCGTTGCGACCGTAGGTGAGAAACTCGATGTGGGTATCCTGATCGACGTGCACACTGCTGCTGGCGGTAACATCGTTCCAGGTCTTGCGGTCCTCGGGCAGGCGCACGTTCAGAACCGATTCGCTGTTGGTGCGCACCAGTTCACCAAGGCGATCGCTGACCCGGGGCAACGAGCCGCCGTGCTTGCAGTTGGCCAATAATTCGTTGGTACCGAGAGCCCCGCCGGCGAAGATCACTCCGCGGGCGGTGTAAGTACGGCGATCACGGGTGAACCAGGCGCCGGGGCGCTGGGCGGTCACACGGTAGCCGTCACTACCATCGGCTGCCCCGAGTGGGCTCACATCAACGACCTCATGCTCTGCCAATATCTGCACGCCACGTTTCTCTGCGAACCACAGGTAGTTTTTCACCAGCGAGTTCACGGCACCGACGCGGCATCCCACCATGCAGGCGCCGCAACGTATACACCCGGTACGGTCAGGCCCTTCCCCACCGAAATAGGGGTCCTTGACGGTTTTGCCCGGTTCGCCAAAGAACACTCCGGTGGGTGCTCGAGTGAATGTGTCTTCGGTTCCGAAGTGTTGCGCCATCTCCCGGGCCAGTTGCTGGTTCGTCGAGTCGAATGGCACCGTCTTTACTCCAAGCATGCGTTCGGCCGTATCGTAGTGAGGCTGCAATAGCCTTTCCCAGTGGCCGAGCTCCCGCCACTGCACGTTTTCGAAGAACTCTGGCTTGGCGCGGTACAACACACCGCCATACACGGTGCTGCCGCCACCGACACCCGACTGGCTGGGAAAAAAGACATGGCGAAACAGCGACATGCGCATGATGCCCTTCAAACCCAATGCGGGTGCCCACAGATACTTGTTGAACTGCCAGGCCGACTTTGGAAGGTCTTCGTCGCGATAGCGACGGCCGCGCTCGAGTACCCCAACGCGATAGCCTTTCTCCACGAGGCGCAGCGCCGAGACGCTGCCGCCAAATCCCGATCCAATCACCAGCCAGTCGAAGTCTGCGTTTTTCATGATGTGTCCCCTTCTACGTGCCGATTGCTTTGCGCCTAAAGTCCTTCAGGTAATTGCCTGTCAATCGACATATTCGGCCCACATCTTGCGCAGCCTCAGCTTGTCGACTTTGCCCACGGCATTCTTTGGCAGGCTGTCGATGATGTTGATCGTGGAAGGTCTTTTGTAACGCGTCAGCCGATCAGTGCAGTGCTCGCTCAAGTCCTCCGGGGTACCGGCGAATCCCGTACGAAACGCGACGTAGGCAACAACAATTTCGCCAAGGGTCTCGTGAGGGACACCAATCACTGCTGCTTCAAGAACCCCCGGAAATTCGAACAACACATCCTCGATCTCCTTCGGGTAGATGTTCTCGCCGCCGCGAATGATCATCTCTTTAAGGCGCCCGACGATGACCAGATAGCCGCCTTCGTCGATCCGGCCAATGTCGCCGGTGTGCAGCCAGCCATCGACGATGGTCTTCGCTGTTTCCTCGGGCTTCCCAAGGTAACCACGCATGACGTTAGGACCTTGAACGAGCACCTCGCCAGTGGCGCCCTGCGGCAAATGCACACCGCTCGGGTCGGCGATTGCAATGCGTTGCCCGATGAAGGGCAGCCCGACCGTACCGACCTTGCGTAGGCCGTCGAAGGGGTTGATGGTCGAAGCGCACGTGCCTTCGGACAGGCCATATCCCTCAAGCAGCGGAAAACCGAAGCGAGCTTCAAATTTTTTCAGTAGTTCCGCCGATGCAGGCGCCGCGCCGCAGATGCCATACCGAAGACTGGAGGTATAAGGTTTTACCTCATGAGGTAACGCGTTAAGCATTGCGTAGATGGTTGGCACTGCAGAGAAGTACGTGGGTCGAAGCCACTCGACATCCTCAAAAAACGTGTCGACGTTGAAACGCTTGCGAATCGAAACCCGACCACCGCTTGATAGCGGGACGAGCGTGCTCACCACAATGCCGTTTACGTGAAAGAGTGGAAGTATCAATAAACAGTGGTCTGCTGCCGTGACCTTGAGTGAGTTTCGCCCCATTTCCGACATGGCCTCAATATTGGCGTGATCGAGCATCACGCCCTTCGGCAGGCCGGTAGTGCCACTGGTGTAGATCAACAGTGCCAGTGCGCCAGGCTCTTCAAAGGGTACGCCGGTGTAGGACGCCCCCCTTTCCAGAGTGGCGACAGGCAGGGACTGCAGATTCGGGACTATGACTTCGCCGCTGACGTTGATGAGCAGCTTCGCCCCCGAATCAACCAGTTGATGGGTTGCTTCCTTGTTGGTAAGCCCAGGATTGATCGGCGTGACCGCCGCCCCCAGACGCCAGGCGGCGAACATCGCCACTACAAACTCCACCTGGTTGGGCAACATGATGGCGACGACGTCTCCAACGCCTACACCCCTATCCGCGAAGACTCCCGCCGCTGCGAGGACCCGGGAATGGAACTGCCGGTTAGTCAGGTTGCTGCTGTCGTCAGCGATGCACAGACCATCAGGCTCTGACACCGCGCGTAAATCTGAAAGCTTGGAAAAACACATTATTGTTGTTCTCTCTGCAAAGTGACGAAAACGCTTGAATCAGTAGGTTGAAGAGCCGAGAAGATGTTTCGTCAGAAACTGGGTCTGATCCTTCACCAGTTCTTCGAACGCCTCGCCCATGTAGAACTCGAAATGCCCAGCGGAATAAAGCCTGGTCTCTCCATGCGGCGCCTTGCGCACCAGAGCAATCGTCTGTTCCGGTGGCGTGACGGTGTCAGTGGTGCTGACGCAAAACAGGATGGGAAACTTCACCTTGGAGGCGGAGCGTCCGGGTCGATAAGCCATGATCTCCGGGAGCACCCGCGCGGCGACGTGATTGACGAACACCATCCCTTTCGGCACCAAGGCCAGATAACCCGGCAGGGCATCATGGGCATTCATCAAGGCCGGCTGACCGGGAGCGGCAGCGATTGGCACCATCACTGGCGGACGACCCAGCAGCTTGGCCGCAAAATCCCGCAAGAGCACCGGGGCTACCTGCAGCGATCCCTTCACACCCAGTGCGGCGGCGGAGGCCAGACCGTCGGTAAAGGGGCACTGACTGATGGCAGCCAGTAACTCGGGATGCCGACTGGCCACGGTGATCGCATGCCCTCCCCCAAACGAGCTTCCCCATACGGCAACCCGTCTCCCATCGACATCCGCGCAGCCTTTGACGAAGTCCAGCGCCGCATCCCAATCAGCAAGTTGCCGCTTCACAGACATCAACTGCCTGGGGCGACCACCACTGTCTCCGAAATAACGGTAGGTAAAGGCCAATGTAGCGATTCCCGCAGCGGCGAATCGCTCAGAAAAGGCGTCGAGGCGCATCTCGCGAACCGCACCGAGTCCGTGACCGAGTACTACAACCGGCGGTTTCTCTACTCCGACTGGCAGGTAGAGCCAGGCCGAACAGTAGGTTTCACCCGAGTCAAAGCGGATGTCCTGGCGAGTGAATGGGTAGGGAAGCTGTGACATTTGATTCATTTCCTGCCTCCCCCGCCTTGCAGGGGCAAGGAGCCTTGCTCGAGCGTTTGCTCGAAAATGGCCGGGCTGTAGAACGGCACATTGCCGTCGCGAACGGTGCGTTCAAGGTATTCGACCATTAGCGATTGCGCAGTCTCGGAAGGCGAGATCTTGATGAATTCGGTGCGCTCCATGTGCAACCCCTCATCGAGAGTGGCTGATCCGCCGAAGTACACAGCCCGCTTGATAGCCTCAATGGCCCCTTTGGGTCGAGAGCCCAGATACCGGGCCAGCTCAATGGCTCGCTCAAGCAGCGCATCCGGAGCAACCACTTCGTCGATATACCCTATTTCGAGCGCTTTCTGTGGCGACACCGGCCTGCCTTCGAGCATCAGCATAAGCGCTCGATGGGCACCGACCAGCCGTGGTAATCGCTGAGTACCCCCGCCACCGGGAAGTATTCCAAGAAGCACCTCTGGCTGCCCGATGAAAAAATCGCCATCCGCCATCAGGCGGGCGTCGCACGCTAGCGCGAGTTCGCTGCCCAGCCCCAGCGCAGACCCGTTCAGAGCGGCGATGAAAATGACGCCGCTGCGGTTCATCCGCAGAAAAGTGTCGTGCAGCTTGTCAAGCTGCATCCCGCCCTCCAGCGGTGTCAGAGACGCAGCTGCCGCCAAAGGCGGAACTCCGCGAACGCTCTTTGCAGTTCGAGCGATAGCCGAGGCAGCAGTGCGCCCGACCGACGGGATGCTCTTTCCACCTTCCTGTAGCCAACGAACGTCTGCATGACCGATGAAACGCTCAGGATGAGTTCCGGTGAGCACCACCGCTTTTACCGCGGTATCGGACTCCAGCTTGTCCAATAGCTGCGAAAGCTCATTGGCCATCTCCAACCCCATCAGCCCGTGTGGACCTCCATCCAGCCGCGCAACCAGGACAGAGCCTCGGGGCTCCACTTCAAGGTGCTCGGGCGGCGTATGCGTCTTCGTCATCTCTTAGATCCTCCGGGACAAGCGTGGAGAGCAAGCGCGCCCCCCATCAGTAGCCTCCGGACAGTCATCAAATCAGCCGGAGGAACAAAATAACACTGTTATACGACAAACATAACACTGTTATATTACCATCGCAATATGTACTCTTATGGCTCGCCCCCCCCGAGTAATGCACCAACCAGCACCTGAAGGGAACTTCATAAAATGAAACCGCACATCACTGTGGTACAGATTAATCCGGCCACCAGGAATCCGTCCGGATCCCCTCTTCCAGAATGGAGGCCAGCAATCCTCGTCACAGGCGCTGCTTCCGGAATCGGTCGTGCCTGCGCTGAGTTGTTTGCGCAGCGCGGTTGGTTCGTTGGTCTATACGATATTGATTCAGAGGGTGTCGCCGCGGTCGCCGCGACCTTGGGAGAGGGAAACGCCATCTCTGGAGCTCTCAACGTAAGCGATCCTGCAGCATGGGAACGGGTACTTACGGATTTCTGGGCGCAAAGCGGCCAGCGGCTTGACGTGCTGCTCAATAATGCGGGGATTCTCACAGCCGGGCAGTTTGAAGCCGTTCCGTTGACCAGACACCATGCAATGCTTGACGTGAACGTTCTGGGAATGATCACCGGCTGCCACAGCGCCTTCCAATACCTGCGAGGGACGCCCTTCTCTCATGTCATCAATATGGCCTCGGCCACCGCAATCTATGGCCAGCCTGAACTGGCAACCTACTCGGCGACCAAGTTCGCCGTGCGCGGATTCACCGAAGGGCTCGACCTCGAATGGAGCAAGTTCGGCATCCGCGTGAGTGATATCTGGCCGAGCTTCGTAAAGACCGCAATGGCTGATGATTACGGTCGTATCCCCAGCGCCAAATCGCTGGGCATTCGGCTCACACCACATGACGTCGCATCCACGGTATGGGCTTGCGCGACGGCAAAACGATGCATCCACAAAACCCACTGGACTGTCGGCCTGCAAGCCGGATTTCTAGCGATCGCCACTCGTCTCGCGCCGCCGCCCCTCAGCCGCTGGATCGTCCAACGCATTGCGCGATAAAGGAGAGGTTGACGACTCTCGAAAACGAACCAGGACGAGACATCCGAAAGCGCGACCGGCCAGGCCCGGATCGACATCGCTTTCCATCAGGATTCCGATGCACATTGCCTACAATGGAGCTGCCACCAAAAATGAAAGGCTTCAACTGGATCGATGAACTGAGCCCTCAAGTACGGGATACCGTTCTGCGATGCGCTCATCCAAGAACCGTTGCCGATTCGAAGATCCTGTATCAAAACGGCGATCGAGTAACGGAAATTTTCCAGATCGTTTCCGGGGCCATCCGCAAATGCATTCTCACCGAGGATGGCCAGGAGGTTCTGCTCTATGTCTACGGACCCGGCGACATAGTAGCCGATGCTCCCGTGACTGATGACGAGCCCTCCCCCGTCACGCTGACTACCCGGGGAGAAACCAAATTGAGGGTCTGGTCGGCGAGTGACTTGAAACTGCTGCGCGAACAGCATCATGAAGTTGAAACGGCACTCGCATGCCAGATCAACCGTCGCTTGCGGGTAGCACTTCAGTTGATCGAGGAGCTGCTGACCTTGCCAGTCGCGGCAAGAATCGCGTCCCGCTTTGCTCAACTCAGTGACCTGCAGAAGCCTTCTGATCGAGGGATCGATTTACTGCTTTCTCAAGTAGATATAGGCCTCATGGTTGGAAGCACACGCCAAAGCGTCAATCGAGTGGTCAACGAACTGAGAGGGTTGGGCCTGATAGAGCCGCTCTACGGCAAGATCATTATCAAGGACCTGCCAGGGCTGAACCGTTACGTTCGAGAGCATCACCGCTTGAACGAACGATAGCCTACACAATGTAAGCCGGAGTCAGAGAAGGTTACTGCTATCAGTGGCTTTCAAAAAATGGGGCGACGCAAAGGGACGTGGCTCCTTTCCGTCACCCCAAAACCTTGAGGCGAGGGTCTTGTTAAACGACCTAGACGACCTCGAATAACCCAGCTGCGCCCATACCGCCACCGATGTACATAGACACCACTACAAACTTCACTCCTCGACGTTTGCCCTCGAGCAGTGCGTGCCCAACAAGGCACGCGCCAGTCATGCCATAGGGATGACCAATCGAAATGCTTCCACCGTTGACGTTATAGTGCGCAGGATTATTGAGTGGCGCTTCCGAGACCGATGGTAGGAGACCCTAGAGTTCAACAACGTCGTCCAGAAGACATTGTTGTGTTTTTTTTCTATCACTCAGCTGTAGGAGATCCAATCACTCAGAAGCGAAATGAAAAATAGCTTACACAATGTAATCTGGAAGACGTTTCCTCCCAATAACGCACCCTACCATCAACTCCGTAAGCGCCATTGCCATAACAATAATCCAGGCGCTACCGGAGATCTCTTATGTATGCACCAACGCTCGTCACTATCCCTCCTCCCCCGTCCCACCGACGTCTCATCGCACAGCCCATTTTTTACCCACCAATCTGTCAAGACCGCCAATGCCGCCATCGCTGATCTAGAGCCCTTGTGAGCCTTGGAAAGCATGAAGATGAGCACTCATTACGGTTACACCAGATCCGCTTCTTTGCACCTGTGCACGACGGAAAATGTGATCGCCTCAAAGTGGTGATGAACCACGCTGTCACCCTGTTCGGAGTAAAAGCAGTGAACAAGATTATTCTCCAAAGCACTTTCGCACTGACCGCCTGCGGGTTTTGCGCCACCGCTGTTGCCAATGGCCTGGCCGTCAACGAGCAAAGCGCCAGCGGCGCCGGCACTGCCTATGCCGGCCGCGCCTCAACGGCGCTGGATGCCAGCACTGTCTATGGCAACCCCGCCGGCCTGAGCAAGCTCAAGCGCACCGAGGTCAGTGGCGGTTTTGCGGTAATCAGTGCCAAGGTCAATATTAGTGACGCTCAGAGCAGTGCCTCGGGTAGCAACAAAGGCGACTCAGTACCACTGGTTACGGTGCCTTTCGGTTACTTCTCTACGCCGATCAATCAGGACTTCACCTTCGGAATGGGTATTTATGTCCCCCAAGGCCTGGTCAACGATTATGAACGCAACTTCCAAGGCCGCTATCATGGCTCCTATAGCAAGGTACAGGTGATCACCTTGCAGCCGACTCTCGCTTATCGTATCAACGAGCGCATCACCATCGGCGGCGGTCCAACCATTAATCGCATAGAAGGCGATCTGCAGAGCGAACTGGCCACCGGCGCACTGAATGCCGGCACAGACACCCAGATCAAGATCAAGGGCGACGATACCGCACTCGGCTACAACGTTGGTCTGATGGTCGATCTGAGTGACGCCACCACCTGGGGCATCACTTACCATTCCAAGGTCGACTATCACCTCACAGGCCATACTGAAGTGAGCGACTCTCCGAGCGCGTTCGGCCTGAACGGCAAGTACAAGACATCGATGGATGCGACCCTTCCGGAGTCGGTGAATACCTCTTTCACTCATCGCTTCAACGAACGTTGGACCGGTTACCTGGGTACCACCTGGACGCGCTGGAGCCGTCTGCCAAAGCTCGAGGCAAAGAATAAAGGTGTGCCAGCGCTCGGGCAGCAACTCGGTTTTGACACCATTGGCGAAGAGCTGAACTGGCACGATACTTTCTCGGTGGCAGTGGGTGCGTCCTATCAGCTTGATAAGCAGTGGGTGCTGCGTGCGGGCTTTGCCTATGATCCGTCACCGACCACCAATGCAGACCGGGAAGTGCGCATTCCTGTAGGCAATCGCCGAGCCCTGACCTTGGGAGCCGGTTACTCACCCAACGAGGATCTCACCGTCGATCTCGCCTACGCCTACCTGTGGGAAGGCAGCAGTTCGGTTAGCCAGGCCAACACCTCCGGACTCCAGCCAGCCTACAGCGCCAAGTACGAGAACAGCGCCAACGGCCTGGTGGCGCAACTGACGTATCGTTTTTGAGTCCAGCACAACGCTCTATCTGACATGGGTTGGCTCTTGATAAGCAAACTCATGTCAGCGTGCGGCCCAGCACGTGTAAAAACACATCCAATCTCATCGCGCAGATGCCAGACATAGCTGAAGGCTTGTTCGACAGGTGAAAGCCGCCCTATGAGCCATCAGTGATGTCGCCTTCCCGGACAACGCCCTCAGCAATCTCTAGACTATATTTTTCGTATAGTATTAAAGCTATATAATATGTATAGTTTTATCAATGGAGCCTCCCAACCAACTCAGGCAGTGAGCAATACATGACAACGGCTGTGAGATCAGCGGCAAAAGGCGCGGAAACGCTGCCCCCTTTCCATTGGGGGGCGGTGCGGTTAGCGGTGCTGCCAGAGGGCAAAATTTCTGGCCTTGAACTGCTGGAGAATTTCCAGCTTGGCTATCGGCTACCGCATTGCGCCGCGTATCGGCTGAGCGGAATATGTACAATGAGACATGACAAACAAAACCTACGGTCAACTCTGCCCAATAGCCCGGTCGCTGGACGTACTGGGAGATCGCTGGACGCTGCTCTTGATTCGCGAGTTCCTGTTGGGTCCGAAGCGATTCAAAGACCTGCTCGCGATTCTGCCTGCAATGGGTACAAACCGGCTGTCCGAACGCCTGGCCATGCTGGTGCAGAACGGCGTCATTCAACAAGTTACGCTACGCACGCCCCCAGCTACGCCAGCTTACGAGCTGACGGCTTTGGGCGAGCAACTACGCAAGCCAGTGCTCGCGCTGGGATTCTGGGGACTGGGTCTGCCGATCGACGAGCGCATCGATCCGGCCAGTGCTCGTGCGGAGCTCATAGCACTTTGCCTGACAGGCTCGAACGATTCGGCGGCGAGCGCAGGCTTACAGGAGTTGTACGAGTTCCAGGTGGAAGCAGAGGTCTTCCATGTTCAAGTAAACGACGGGAACCTGTTGGCGCGGTCTGGGCCGAGCGCAGAGCCCACCGACGTCAAGATACAGTGCGACATGGAAACCTTCATCGCGTTGGTCCTACGCCAGATCACTCCAACACGTGCGCTTCGCGAAGGGCACGTAAAGCTGCTGCAAGGGGATCGTCCAGCGTTTACGCGAGTGTTCAAAGTACTCGAGTACAAGCCCTAAGACCGCAAGCCCTCCCCCTCCTTCCCTCGCATCATGCGAGTCGGGGGATGGCAGGCCTGAATGAACGGGTCGTTTCCAGCCCTGTATACCGTGGAGCAAATCAACTCCGCCCTGGTACCCACCGCCACCTCATTACCCGTGCTCAGCCCGCCGTGTTAGACGCGCACGCGCAACCCGGTCTGATGTCTTGGCTGCGAGCCGTACCTCTTTTCCTTTACCTATCCGAATCCGAATCCGAATCCGAATCCGATGTTGCCCGGTGGTGAGCCTGTGCTCGTCATACGGCATGCAACCCTCTCAGTAGTGCCTGTCCTGTAACTAGTGTCCGAAGCACCATTACAAAAATAAGGAGACGCAGCATGACTAGTTTTTTCACACCTGAAGGTGGTGCTTGCCTGAGCCGCACGCAATGAGTCCATCTTTCGATTTCGACTACATCGTGATCGGCTCCGGATTCGGTGGCAGCGTGTCCGCCTTCCGGCTGACAGAAAAGGGCTACCGCGTTGGCGTAATGGAGATGGGCCGACGCTGGACGGCCGAGGACTTTCCAAAATCCAACTGGGACGCGCGACGCTGGATGTGGCGACCCGGGCTGAAGATGTTCGGCTTCTACAACATGCGTCTGTTCCGTCACGTGATGATCGTCAGCGGCAACGCAGTCGGTGGCGGATCCATCACCTATGCCAACGCCTTGCTGACACCGCGCGATAGCGTATGGAATGAGGGTTCCTGGGCCTGCCTGGCGGACTGGAAACGAATCATGCCGCAGTACTACGCCACGGCGGAGAAGATGCTGGGCGTGACAGAGAGCAAGATCATGGGCGAGGCTGATCTACGCCTCAAGAAAATGGCGGATTTGCAAGGCGTGGGCCATACGTTTCACCCCCCCCGCGTAGGGGCCTTCTTTGCTCCCGACGGTGAAGCAGGCGGCAAGAGCTACCCGGATCCCTACTTCGAGGGTGAGGGCCCGGAGCGCGGGACTTGCACCGGTTGCGGTGGCTGCATGATGGGTTGCAAGCACAACGCCAAGAACACACTCGACAAGAATTACCTTTATCTCGCAGAAAAACGTGGCGCCCAGGTTTTTGCCGAAACCAGGGTGGTGGACGTGCGGCCGCTCAACGGCAAGGAGGATGGCAGTGACGGCTATGAAGTCCTCACTGAGTGCTCGACCACCTGGTTCGACAAGCAGCGCCGCAGCTTTCGCTGCCGCGGCGTGGTCTTCGCCGCGTCGTCGTTGGGCACGATGGAATTGTTGTTCCGGCTCAAGCAAAACGGGTCGTTGCCGCGCATCAGCGACGACCTCGGAAAACGTGTGCGCACCAATGCCGAATCCCTTATCGGCGTACGCTTCCCGGCAGCGGACAAGAGCATGTCGCCGGGACTGGCGGGGGGTGGCAGCATCTATCTCGATGAGCGCACACATATCGGAGTCGTGCGCTACCCGGAAGGCTCGGACGCCATTGGCCTCATGATGACCTTGCTGTGCGGCGGGCGCCCGGGGTGGACGCGAATATTGACCTGGCTGTGGACGCTGCTCAAACATCCGCTGCAAGCATTGCTCGTGCACAACCCCGCCGGTTTCGCCCGTCAGACCATGTTATTGCTGGTGATGCAAACCGTGGACGCGTCTCTCGACATGCGGTTCAGGCGTCGCTGGTTTTGGCCATTCGCAAAACAGCTCGCCAGCGAGGGTGGCCCCATCCCAACCTTCATTCCAGAGGCGAACGCGTTTGCCGAAAAGGGCGCAAAAGCGCTCGGCGGCATACCGACCACCTTTTTGTCCGAGATCTTATTCAACATCCCGACCACGGCCCACTGCATGGGTGGCTGTGCGATGGCGGACTCGCCGGAGCGCGGCGTGATGGACGTACAGAACCGGGTCTTCGGCTATCAGAACTTGCTGGTTTGCGACGGCTCGATGCTCAGCGCCAATCTCGGGGTTAATCCAAGCCTGACGATTACCGCGCTGACCGAGCATGCCATGTCGTACATCCCATTGAAAAACACGCAATCCCGGCGGGTATCGGCCCCCATCCCGCTGCACACCCTTCAATCATGAAACAGCCCTTATTGAGAACTCACCATGACCGCCTCCTCGCCTGAAGAAAATCTGCTGAACCAGCCTTTGCAACTCCCGAACGGCAGCGTTTTTCGCAACCGCCTCGCCAAGGCGTCCATGAGCGAAACGTTGGGCACCTACAACAATCACCCGACGTTGAAGCTGGTCGAGTTGTACCGGCGCTGGTCCGCCTCGGGCATTGGTTTGCTCATCACCGGAAATGTGATGATCGATCGGCGTGCGCTCGGCGAACCAGGCAACGTGGTGATCGAGGATGTAACTGACATGCCTATGCTACGCCAGTGGGCCGGTGCTGCAACCGAGCAGGGAGCCGCGATCTGGGTGCAGCTTAATCACCCTGGCAAGCAGTCGACCAAAGGCCTGAATGACAGCAACCTCGCGCCATCAGCGGTCCCGTTCCGTGAGGACATGGCCGCACTGTTCGAGACTCCACGCGAAGCCACCACGGCCGAGATCGAAGAGATCATCCGGCGCTTTGGACGCAGCGCAGCCATCTGCAAGGAGGCCGGCTTCAGCGGCGTGCAAATCCATGGCGCGCACGGTTATCTGATCAACCAGTTCCTCTCGCCACACCACAATCGGCGTACAGATGAATGGGGTGGTAGCCCGGAAAAACGTCGACGTTTCGTGTTGGCTGTTTACGCCGAGATTCGCCGCCAGGTCGGCGCCGAATTTCCCGTCGGTATCAAGCTCAACTCAGCAGATTTCCAGCGCGGAGGCTTCACCGAAGAAGAGTCAATGGCGACGATTCATGCACTTGCCGAAGCAGGCATCGACCTGATTGAGATTTCGGGGGGCACCTATGAGGCTCCGGCCATGAGCGGCGGGCTCCAGGAGACGAAAAAAGCATCCACCGTAGCGCGTGAGGCTTACTTTCTTGAGTTTGCTGAAAAGGTGCGCGCCTCGATCAAGGTGCCTTTGATGGTCACTGGCGGTTTTCGCAGTGCCGCCGCCATGAACGCTGCGCTGCGTTCCGGAGCGCTCGATGTCATTGGCCTTGCGCGGTTATTGGCCATTGATCCCGAGGCACCGGCGGCCCTGCTGCAAGGTCAGGACAGTTCGCAACGTGTACGGCCGATCACCACAGGCATCAAGCAAATCGATCAGATGGGCGTCATGGAAATCTTCTGGTACACGCTGCAGCTCAAACGAATCGCCAATGGCGGTGATCCGCGTCCCAACGAAAGTGGGCTGTGGGCACTTTCGAAATCAGTGATGAAAAGCGGCTGGGGCACGTTCCGTACGCGGCGCATGCGCGCACGGGCCTGAGCTCGAGGCTCGCTCGCATCGATCGCCACAATAACCACCTGGAAGACTTCAACATGACCGACACCCATTTCACCACCGCTACCCGCTTCGTGGAAGTTGATGGTGATCAATTTGCCTATCGCCGCTGGGGCAACAATACGACAGGCCAGCCCCCTCTGTTCTTCCTTCAACATTTTCGCGGCGGTATGGATCATTGGGACCCACTTATGACGGATGGCCTGGCTGCGGGGCGCGAGGTCATCCTCTACAACGGTCGAGGGATTGCCTCTTCTTCCGGCAAACCGCGTAACCGGATCGAACATATGGCCGATGACGCGGCTGCGGTGATCCGCACGTTAGGCCTGTCCAAGGTAGATGTTCTAGGCTTCTCACTGGGTGGTTTTCAGGCCCAGGACCTGACACGACGCCATCCCGACCTCGTCCGCAAGCTCATGCTGCTCGGCACCGGACCTCGTGGCGGTAATCCGGATTCAGACCCTGGAGTGCTGGAAGCTGCACCGCGCCCCGTTCCGACCCTCGAAGACTTCCTGTTTCTGTTCTTCGGTCGATCCGCGGCGGCGCAGCAGGCCGGATGTGATTTCTGGGAGCGCCGTCATCAGCGTGTCGACCAGGACCCACCCAGCTCTCCTGAAGTGATACAGGCCCAGATCGAAGCGAATATGTACTATTTGCCAAAGCTGGACCCGAACGATCCTTTCAATCATCTGCGCGAGATAAAACAGCCGACGTTCATTCTGAACGGTATGAATGACGTTATGGTTCCAACGGTCAACTCCTGGTACATGGCTCAGAACATCCCGAACGCCCAACTGTTCCTGTACCCGGATGCCGGTCATGGTGCTCAATTCCAATGCCCTGAGCGTTTTCTCAAACACGCCATTCAATTCCTTAACGAGTCCCACCCTGCGGAGAAAGCTCATCATGCTGAAGTTTAAATTTTTGTTATGGGCGTTGACCAAGCTATTACAGAGAACAATCAAAAAAAATCCTGACTGTGCAACATACGTTAAAGGCAAGGAGTTGGTCTTTCAAATCCAAACGCATGACGGAGTGGGCCGCTACTTCACCGTTAAAAACGGCAAGATAAAATCCTCTGCCGGTTTGACTGAAAAGCCAAAATTCACCCTGTCGTTTAGAGATGCAGCAAAGGGTTTCGCCATTCTGTCTGCCAAAGATAGTAAAGATGCATTTCTGACAGGATTGCGTAAAGAGGACTTGGTTATCCGCGGTGACTTTGTTGAAGTGATGTGGTTCCAGGGATTAACTGAATACTTGCAGCCCGGTAAAAAAACATCAGCATTTTACCCTTCGACGCGCTAGGAATTTGATGCAGTGAGCCCTACTTGATCTGACAGTCACCCGCTTTTTTAGGGTGCCTGTTAGATCTGACTTTCGCGAACCATAGCCAGCTTCTGGTCGGCGCTCCAGCGGCGTCGGCGTGTTCGCGGGTAAAATGGCATAATATGCCAATGATCGAAAAAATCTGTTTGCCCAGAGCTGGAGCTAATTATGGCGACGCGAAACGTTGTGCTCACCCCTCACCAGGAACAGGTTATCCAGGACCTGGTGCAGTCCGGCCGTTATCAGAATGCCAGCGAAGTGATGCGAGAAGGTTTGCGTTTATTGGAACAGCGTGTCGCCGAAGACGCCGCCAAAATTGAGGCCCTGCGTCAGGCGACCTCAATCGGCATCATGGATCTTGAGTACGGGCGCTTCACGCAGTTGAACGAAGGGGATCTGGAGCGCTACCTCGAGGGTTTGAGCCTGGAGGCCACCCTCCCCGCGCGTGAAAAACACTGAGCATGCCGCAGTATCGGATTTCCAACGCCGCGCGCACCGATATTGTCGACATCCTCAAGCTCTCCCAGATGCAGTTCGGCGATCAAGCACGCCAGCGCTACCAGGCGCTGATCCTCGCGGCGCTGCAAGCGATTGCCGGCACACCTTATCGCATTGGCAGCCACGACCGCGATGAGCTTGCACCGGGCCTTCGCAGCTATCACCTCATCTATTCACGCCAGCAGACCAAACACCCCCATGGGACGGTCAAAAGCCCCCGGCATATCGTGTTCTATCGTGTGGGAGATGGCGACTTGATTGAGATCGTCCGACTCCTCCATGACGCCATGGAGGTGCAGTTGCATCTGCCCAGAGATTGACCCAAACGTTAAAGGCTGACGCCTCAGCACATAAATTTCAGGCAAAAAAAAGCCACTCATCTGAGTGGCTTTTTTCTGAATCTTGGAGCGGGAAACGAGCTTCTTACTAAACGTCTATCCAATCCACTTTCGGATCACGTTGGCGTTGATGCCATGGCTGATGGCGACACTGGAAATGGAAGCTCCGGGTTGCAGATATTCCTGAACAACCTGGGCTTTGAACTGTTTAGGGTAAGAGTTTCGTTGGCGCATTAAGGGCTATCGCGTCCGCCTCAAAATAGGCGGACACCATCGCCCTTAATTTGGGAGCTCGGAAGGTGTGTTGGCGGTTCGCTTACCGCCTGCCAACGCAGCGGCCGAGTGAAATCGAAGAGCTTCTACCTCATAAGTGGAGCGAGTAACACTCGGACTGGATTGGTGAGCGCTACGTCTCGAATAGGACCATTCCAAGCGATGGATGAGAGTAGGAATACTATGATAAGAAAAGCTACCTGGGACAGGTAGAACGGCTCCAGCCACTGCTGCTTCAATGCGACGTAAAAAGTGTTATGAGTTACGTCGACCAAAATAATCGCTACCGTAAGCACGATTCCGGCTCTTGGTTTGATGAAAAGTAGCAGTGCTGCAAGCGGGTCAAAAAACGTAAGCCCCCCCCCCAGAAAATACGGCTAGCCAAGTAAGTGCTAGGCCCGTATCCGTAGTCCCAGAGCAGTCCATGCGAAACGTCTGCACGGATGTGATTAGCGGTTGCGATGAAAAGGCAGCATGCGAACAAAACTCTGACGGCGAATGACAATCTTGGCATAGCGTTATCTACATTCGTGATCTACGCCCTGCATGATAGCGGGATCGACCAACGGCGCCAGCAGTTGCAATGGGAGGGTGTGATCGCTGAACGCTTACCGAGATCACACTGCATTGAGGTGTCCCTCGTCCCCGTTCCTGAAGCAGCCCCATCTCACTCTTCATAGGCGCTTGCAGCCAGCGTCGACAGTACAAGATCACCCATTTCGGCATCTGGTGATGTTCCAGAGCCTTGATGATCAGGCTTGCCCAACGTGGTCAAAGAACGCGCTGATATCCCCTTCCAGTACCCAGTTCTTGCGACGGCACCGAATGGAACATTGATGCAAAGCATCGTGGGCCGATCGTCCGGGCCTGTCCCCATACGAGTCAGGATGGAAAATCGGACCGATCAATGCCTTGCGTTGTCACCAAGAGGCCCCCTTAGGTATGTAGGTACCTGGCAATATACGAATCCGTCGACCACGTCGCGCCGGCTTAAGTACCGTGTACGAGCGAAAGCGCTGCGAATAAGCGAGTTGCAGCTGTGTGATTTCCCGAACAAATGCCGGCAACTGCAACTCGAACACCTGATCGATGAGACTGCGCGCTAGCTGCCAGACGGCGGCGGCATCGGGATATCACCAAGCTGCAACCCCAGCAGCGTCATGTATTCGTAGATGTGCTGATAGCCGGATTGCGCTTCATAGCTTGGGCACGGGGATTGAGGTTCCCCACAGAGCCGCAGCTCCATGTTTGCACCGCCCATGCCCCATTGCGTGTAGTTCAAGTTGTTACGGGTAACGGTATCGATTTTGGAGCAAACCATTTCCTTCATTTTTTCATCGATGACGTTGGTAGACTCATAGAGCGTCAAGGAGAAGTCGAGAGAGGTTGCGCACCATGCCATCGGAACGACATCCAGCGTGTTGTAGATGCGTAGCGCATTGCCGGCCATCTGCTGATTGAAATAGCTCGCAAAAATACTATCGCCGGCCGTTGGCGCAGCAATCGTTTCGCAATGGAAATTGAAGTTCGAGAATTTATCTTTCAAGTAAAGCGCTAGAACCGACATCAAGGCACCGCCAAGGCTATGCCCGACCAACCGGATCGTTGCACCACTGCGCTGTTTTGCCAGAAAATCGCAAAGTGTGCCTTGGAAACCGATTGTCGATACCTGATCCAATATCGCCTTTACACCGTCCGCAGTCCCCTGCGCCAGATGTGCCGGCACTGGGCAGTTCTTGATAAGCTTCTGCAGCGGCACCATTGGAGAAATATCAAGATCGTCTATCTGATCCTTGAGGGAATCGGCAAGGGTTCCACTCGTCACCACGACGATGTCGTTTTCGTTTTGCCCGCCGACCAGCACCACCGTGATGTGAGCCACATGCTCGCCATCCGGGACCAGGGCGGGCCCCCAGGCTACGCCATAGCCGCCGCCTACCTTGGAGCCATTAAGGCGCGTAAGAATGTTGTCTTTTACCTGGCTCGGCGAAGGGTTCTTCATGTTTTTCCAATCCGGCGAAGACAGCGCCGCATTGTTCACCACGTACGCGTGGGTAAGATTAATTTGTCTTTGCTGAAGTGAGTCTAGCGAAGTCATGACTGCTCCTTGTCTCGAAGATAGATAATTCAACGGGACCAACGAAAACTCACTGCTGCCGTCGATCCGTCTTGGCCAGCAAGATCGAGTGTAGCCGCAGTTTTGGAAGCGACAACTTAATGCGCGGTCGCTTGCGCAGCAGTTAGAACGGTCCTTGATTCCGCCAATCCGAAACCGCTGATACTGACCGCATCCGGTAACGATCACGTTAATCGTACGCCCTGTCTCGCGGGACTTTGGTCGCCCGCCCACGTCAGCAGGCCAAACACCCTCATGGGTCGGCCAAAGGCCCACGGCATATGGTGTTTTATCGAGTGGCAAACGTCGACGTGATTGAGGTCGTCCGACTTCTTCATGACGCCATGGAAGTGCAGTTGCACCCCAACCGTTGCTGACTGCTTTTAGGGGGGCGCGGCAAAAGTCAAAGAAGGACTTTTCTTTGGACGAAAAAAATGGACCTCTTTTCAGAGATCCATTTTTAATGCTTGGAGCGGGAAACGAGACTCTCATCTGGCGTCCGACCCATTGAAATCTAAGGGGTTTCTGTTATTCCTGAAACAGGAATGGACTTGATCATGGACTTGTTCTTAAGGTGTATCAAGAGCAAAAAAAAGGAGTAACTCCAAGCCAAACTATCGAGTTCTATCTACAGCCAATCGGGGGAAGCAGTCATTCATCCGACGATATCTATTTCGCTGGATTGCCTCGGAGTTACAAACCGCCGTGAAAACGTACCGGTTCACGCCCCCTTCTACCTTCACTGGTCTAATCACAAATGAAGGTCCCTCCAAGTCTCAAGTTTTTACGATTCGGTAGCTGAGCCATAACCTGCCCTCCTTTTATCACCTTCCAACCAGAAACTCATTTCAGGGACTTGCGCTGCCGGTATTATGGTATACCATCAGACGCGCAGACACTCTCACCCTACACGGAGCAGCTCATGAGTTTCGAAATCCGCAAGATCGTCAGCTATGTCGAAGAAACCTTTATCGAAGGCGGCAAGGCCACCGATAAGCCAGTGACCATGGTCGGCCTGGCCGTCGTGATGAAAAACCCTTGGCTGGGCCGCGGCTTTGTCGAAGACCTGAAACCGGAAATTCGCGCCAACTGCTCCGACCTCGGTGCACTGATGGTCGAGCGCCTGGTCAGCATCATCGGCGGTGCCGAGAAGATCGAGGCTTATGGCAAGGCCGCTGTCGTGGGCGCCGACGGTGAAATTGAACACGCCTCTGCTGTCATCCACACCCTGCGCTTTGGCAACCATTACCGTGAAGCGGTGAAAGCCAAGAGCTACCTGAGCTTCACCAACAAGCGTGGCGGCCCGGGCACTTCGATCCAGATTCCGATGATGCACAAGGACGACGAAGGCCTGCGGTCGCACTACATCACCCTGGAAATGCAAATCGAAGATGCTCCGCGCGCCGATGAAATCGTGGTGGTGCTGGGTTGCGCCGATGGCGGCCGCCTGCACCCACGCATCGGCAACCGCTACATCGATCTGGAAGAACTGGCTGCGGAAAACGCCCAGTAATCAAGGTCGACAAGAACAACAAAAAGGCATGCAGGAGCGCTCCATGATTCGGCTCACCGCTGAACTCACCCCGGCTGGCACCAGTTACCTGGCGACCGGCCAAGGCCAGCCCGTGGTTTTGATCCACGGCGTGGGCCTGAACAAAGAAATGTGGGGCGGCCAGGTCGTTGGCCTGGCCACGAAGTACCGCGTGATTGCCTACGACATGCTGGGCCATGGCGCCAGCCCACGCCCGGAAAGTGGAACCCCGCTGCTCGGCTATGCCGACCAGTTGCTGGAGCTACTCGATCACCTGCAATTGCCCCAGGCGACGGTGATCGGTTTTTCCATGGGCGGGCTGGTGGCGCGGGCATTTGCCTTGCATTACCCGCAACGCCTGCAAGGCCTGGTGGTGCTCAACAGCGTGTTCAATCGCAGCCCCGAACAGCGTGCCGGCGTTATCGCCCGCACCGCTCAAGCGGCCGAGCACGGACCGGATGCCAACGCCGAAGCCGCCCTGTCGCGCTGGTTCAGCCGTGAATATCAGGCGGCCAACCCGGCGCAGATTGCGGCCTTGCGCCAAACCCTGGCAGACAATGACCCGCAGGGTTACCTGACCACCTATGAGCTGTTCGCGACCCAGGACATGTACCGCGCTGACGACTTGGGCAGCATTCAGGTGCCGACACTGATCGCCACCGGTGAACTGGACCCCGGTTCGACACCTGAAATGGCCGAGCAATTGGCCGCACGCATTCCCGGCGCGACAGTTGCCGTGCTCGCCGAACAGCGGCATATGATGCCCGTAGAATCACCGCGCCTGGTCAACCAGCTGCTGCTGGAGTTTCTCGACACGGTGCACTCCCGACAAAACCAAATAAAGGGGATCGTTGCATGACACTCGCACGCTTCCAGATGTGCATCGGCGGTGAATGGGTCGATGCCCTGTCCGGCAAGACCTTTGAAAGCCTGAACCCGGCGCTGGCCCAAGCCTGGGCCGAACTGCCCGATGCCGACGAAGCCGATGTCGAGCGCGCCGTACAGGCTGCGCAGACAGCTTTCGACAGCCCGGCCTGGCGCGGTCTGACCGCCACCGCCCGGGGAAAACTGCTGCGGCGCCTGGGCGATCTGATCGCCGAAAACAAGGAACACCTGGCGCAGCTGGAAAGCCGTGACAACGGCAAGCTGATCCGCGAAACCCGTGGTCAGGTCAGCTACTTGCCGGAATTCTTCCACTACACCGCGGGCCTGGCCGACAAACTCGAAGGCGGCACCCTGCCCCTCGACAAGCCGGACCTGTTTGCCTACACGGTGCACGAAGCCATGGGCGTGGTCGCCGCGATCATTCCCTGGAACAGTCCGTTATACCTGACCGCGATCAAACTGGCCCCGGCCCTGGCGGCGGGCAACACCATCGTGATCAAACCGTCGGAGCACGCCTCCGCCACCATTCTCGAACTGGCGCGCCTGGCACTGGAAGCCGGCATCCCGCCGGGCGTGGTCAACGTCGTTACCGGCTACGGCCCAAGCACCGGCGCAGCCCTCACCCGTCATCCGCTGATCCGCAAAATCGCCTTCACCGGCGGCGCTGCGACGGCGCGGCACGTGGTGCGCAGCAGCGCCGAGAACTTCGCCAAGCTGTCGCTGGAACTGGGCGGCAAATCACCGAACATTATCTTCGCCGACGCCGACCTCGACAGCGCAATCAACGGCGCGATTGCCGGGATCTACGCGGCCTCCGGTCAGAGTTGCGTCTCCGGTTCGCGATTGTTGGTGCAGGACGAAATCTACGATGAGTTTGTCGATCGCTTGGTCGAACGCGCCAAACGCATCCGCATCGGCAACCCGCAGGAAGACAGCAGCGAAATGGGCCCCATGGCCACCGCGCAGCAACTGGCGGTGGTCGAAGGCCTGGTCGCCGATGCCATCGCCGAAGGTGCGCGCCTGCGCCTGGGCGGCAAGCGTCCGCAGAATCTAGGCGATGGCTGGTTCTACGAGCCGACCCTGTTTGAATGCGATCGCAACTCGATGAAGATCATGCAGGAAGAAGTCTTCGGTCCGGTGGCCTCGGTCATCCGTTTCAAGGATGAAGCCGAAGCGTTGGCGATTGCCAACGACTCGCAGTTCGGCCTCGCCGCCGGCATCTGGACCCGTGATCTGGGCAGGGCTCATCGCCTGGCCCGGGACGTGCGCTCCGGGATCATCTGGGTCAACACCTACCGCGCTGTCTCGGCCATGGCGCCGATCGGCGGCTTCAAGAACAGCGGCTATGGACGCGAGAGCGGCATCGATTCGGTGCTGGCCTACACCGAGCTGAAAACGGTGTGGATCAACCTCTCCCAGGCACCGATGCCTGACCCCTTCGTGATGCGCTAGGAGATTGACGAAATGATCGAACCCGGCATTTACAAAGACGTCATGAGCTCGTTCCCGTCCGGGGTCACGGTGGTCACCACCCTGGACCCGGACGGCGGCATCGTCGGCATTACCGCCAGCGCGTTCAGTGCGCTGTCGATCGATCCGGCACTGGTGCTGTTCTGCCCCAACTATGCCTCTGACACGTACCCGATCCTGCGCGACAGCAAGCAGTTCGCGATTCACTTGCTGTCCGCCGACCAGACCGCCGAAGCCTATGCGTTTGCCGGTAAAGGCAAGGACAAGGCCAATGGCATCGACTGGCACTTGAGCGCGCTGGGCAATCCGCTGCTGGGCAAAGCCACGGCGATCATCGAGTGCGAACTGTGGCGCGAATACGACGGCGGTGACCACGCGATCATCGTCGGCGCGGTGAAGAACCTGATTCTGCCCGAGCAACCGGTGACGCCGATGATCTACCACAAAGGCAAGCTGGGCCCCCTGCCCGTCCTGGCCTGATAGTCGTACACAAAACCCTGTGGGAGCGGGCTTGCTCGCGAAAGCGGTGGGTCAGTCGACATTGATTGTGAATGTCAGTCCGCATTCGCGAGCAAGCCCGCTCCCACAGGTACAGCATTCGGCACAAGTTTTTTTATATTCCCAGGAGCCGGCATGAACCCAGCAGCCTCGCAACTGTTCCGCCAGCAGGCCTATATCGACGGCCAATGGCTGGATGCCCCGGACGGCGCCTGTCAGGACATCTTCAACCCGGCCACCGGCGAGTTGATCGGCCGAGTGCCGAACCTTGGTGCCGAGCACGCGCGTCAGGCCATCGCCGCCGCCAACAAGGCCTGGCCGGCCTGGCGTGCGCTTTCCGCCAAAGAACGCAGCCAGACGCTGAAACGCTGGCACGCGCTAATGATTGAAAATGCCGATGCGCTGGCAGAAATCCTCACCCTCGAACAAGGCAAGCCGCTGGCCGAAGCCAAGGGCGAAATCCTCTACGCCGCGAGTTTCATCGAGTGGTTTGCCGAAGAAGCCAAGCGCATCTATGGCGACACCATTCCCAGCCACAAAGGCGATGCGCGCATCGTCGTCAGCAAGGAGCCGATCGGCGTCGTCGCGGCCATCACGCCGTGGAATTTCCCAGCGGCGATGATCACCCGCAAGGCCGGCCCGGCACTGGCGGCGGGTTGCCCGTGCATCGTCAAACCGGCACCGGAAACGCCGTTCTCGGCATTGGCCATGGCTGCGCTGGCTGAACAGGCCGGTATTCCGCCGGGCATTTTCAACGTGATCACCGGCGACGCCGTGGCCATCGGCGGCGAGCTGACGGCCAGCCCGCTGGTGCGCAAGCTGTCGTTCACCGGTTCCACCGCCATCGGCAAACTGCTGATGGCCCAGTGCGCGCCGACACTGAAAAAAGTCTCGCTGGAACTGGGGGGCAATGCGCCCTTCATCGTCTTCGACGACGCCAACCTGGAGCGTGCCGTCGAGGGTGCGCTGATCGCCAAATTCCGCAACGCCGGGCAGACCTGCATGTGCGTCAATCGCTTCCTGGTGCAGGACGGCATACACGACGCCTTCGTCGCTCGCCTGGCCGAACGGGTCAAGCAACTGCACGTCGGTAGCGGTTTTGAAACCGGCGTGAATCAAGGCCCGCTGATCAACGAACGCGCCGTGGCCAAAGTCGAAGACCACGTTCAGGACGCGCTCGCTCAGGGTGCCCAGCTAATGTGCGGCGGCGAACGTCATGCCCTTGGACACGGCTTCTTCCAGCCGACGGTGCTGGCCGATGTGACCACCTCGATGAAAGTCGCCCAGGACGAAACCTTTGGTCCACTGGCCGCCGTATTCCGCTTCGAGACTGAAGCCGAGGCGATCCACATGGCCAACGACACCGAATTCGGCCTCGCCGCCTATTGCTACACCCGCGATCTCGGTCGCGCGTGGCGCATGAGCGAAGCGCTGGAGTACGGCATGGTCGGGATTAACGAAGGGCTGATATCCACTGAAGTCGCGCCCTTTGGCGGCATCAAATCCTCGGGCCTGGGCCGTGAAGGTTCCAAGTACGGCATCGAGGATTATCTGGAACTCAAATACACCCTGATGGGCGGATTGGACGACTTTGGGAGCACACCGCGATGAGCAACGAGAAATATGAACAGGGTCTGAAAATCCGCACCCAGGTGCTGGGCGAAGCCTACGTGAAACGCTCTATCGAGAACGCCGACGACTTCACCCGGCCGCTGCAGGAAATGGTCACCGAGTACTGCTGGGGCCACGTCTGGGGCCGTGAGGGTTTGTCGCTTAAAGAGCGCAGCATGATAAACTTGGCCATGATTTCGGCCCTCAATCGGCCTCACGAACTCAAGCTGCATGTACGCGGCGCCTTGCGTAACGGACTGACTCGTGAACAAATACGCGAAATTCTGCTTCAGGTCGGTATTTATTGCGGTGTCCCCGCTGCCGTAGACAGTTTCCGGCTCGCCCGTGAAGCGTTCGCCGAAGCCGATGCCGAGGCCTCCAGTTAACCCTTGGCTGTTTGATCTGACCGAGCACGGAGATTCTTGCGATCGAAGTGCTCTTTTTGCATGGACAGCCACATTCAGAGCGGACCCCATGAAACGCCTGCCACTCGACGACAGCTTCAAGGTCAATCGCAACCCCGTTACCCTGCGCGAAATCGTGCTGGATAAACTGCGAAGCGCCATCATGAACTTCCAGCTCATGCCGGGAGACCGCTTGGTCGAACGCGATTTGTGTGATCGCCTGGGCGTCAGCCGCACGTCCGTACGCGAGGCCTTGCGTCACCTGGAATCCGAAGGCCTGGTGGAATTCGCCGACGCCAAAGGGCCCAGTGTCGCGATCATTACCCTGGCCGATGCCGTCGATATCTACGAACTGCGTTGCGTGCTCGAGGGTTTGATCGTCCAACTGTTTACCTTGCGTGCCAAGGCCAAGGACATCAAGGCCCTGGAAAAAGCCCTGGAGGAAAACCGCAAGGCCCTCAAGGAAGGTGAACTGCAACAGGTCATCGACTCGGTTCAGGGTTTCTACGATGTCCTGCTCGAAGGCTCCGGCAACCATGTGGCGGCCACTCAACTGCGCCAGTTGCAGGCACGAATCAGCTACTTGCGGGCGACATCGGTGTCCCAGGAAAACCGTCGTGGCGCGAGCAATCAGGAAATGGAACGCATGGTCGAGGCCATCAAGAGCGGCGATCCGCTGGCCGCCCATCAGGCGTGTGTCGATCACGTCCGCGCCGCCGCAGCCGTCGCTCTGGATTACCTCAAACGCAAACAGGAAGAGACCGGGAAAATCCCCGAAATCACCCTGCCGATCGCGCTTAAAGAACCGCGCATAGGTCGCTAAAGATGTTCAGCCCGAGCTTTTGTCCAAAGTGCGGCGGCAATGACCTCAGGTCACAGCTGCCGCCGGGCGATACGCACGAGCGCCTGATGTGCCGCGGTTGCGGCTACATCCATTACATCAATCCGAAAATCATTGCCGGCTGCATCATCGAGCAGGACGGCAAATATTTGCTGTGTCAGCGCGCCATCCCGCCGCGTCCTGGTACCTGGACGCTGCCGGCGGGCTTCATGGAAGGTGGCGAGACCACCGAGCAGGCGGCGCTGCGCGAAGTCTGGGAAGAGAGCGGCGTGCGCGCGGAAATTCTCTCGCCGTACTCGATCTTCAGCGTGCCGAAGATCAGCGAGGTGTACATCATCTTCCGCGCCATTGCGTTGGAGATCACCGGCCAGTACGGGCCGGAAACCCTCGACTACAAATTCTTCGCGCCCGAGGACATTCCTTGGGACAGCATCTACTACCCGGCAATCCGGCAGATCCTCGAACGCTATATCGAGGAACGCCAGGCCGGGGTGTACGGCATCTACATCGGCAACGACGATACCGGCAAGATCCACTTCATTCGTTGACGTCCCTCAGGGCGCCACGCCCTCGACAATGATGATCTGAGCCCGAGCCACGCCCTCGCGGTGCCGTTTCGCTTCCTGATATTCCTCCGACTGATAGCAGGCCAGCGCCTGTTCGTACGAGTCGAATTCAATCACCACGTTGCGCTGCGGCGTGGGCCCGCCTTCCAGCGCTTCGCTGCGCCCGCCCCGGGCCAACATCCGTCCGCCATACAACGCGAAGGCCGCCGGCGCCCGCTGGGTGTATTGGCTGTATTGATCGGGGTCGGTGACATCTACATGAGCAATCCAGTACGCCTTCATAGTGACCTCTCGGTTTATTTTGTATTATGGTATACCACACAATATTTCCACCAAACACTGAGAATCCCAACATGGCCTTCAACAGCATCGAAGAAATTATCGAAGACTATCGACAAGGCAAGATGGTGCTCCTGGTCGATGACGAGGACCGTGAAAACGAAGGCGACCTGCTGCTGGCCGCCGATTGCTGCACGGCCGAGGCCATCAGTTTCATGGCCCGGGAAGCTCGCGGCCTGATCTGCCTGACCTTGACCGACGACCACTGCCAACGCCTCGGGCTGGAACAGATGGTGCCGAGCAATGGCAGCGTGTTCAGCACCGCTTTCACTGTGTCAATCGAGGCCGCCGTCGGCGTGACCACCGGCATTTCCGCCGCCGACCGGGCGCGTACCGTGGCAGCCGCCGTCGCCGTTAATGCCGGGCCCGCTGACCTTGTGCAACCCGGTCATATCTTCCCGCTGCGTGCCAAGGAAGGCGGCGTGCTGACTCGCGCCGGTCATACCGAGGCCGGTTGCGACCTGGCACGCCTGGCCGGCTACACCCCGGCTTCGGTGATCGTCGAAGTGATGAACGATGACGGCACCATGGCCCGCCGCCCGGACCTGGAAGTGTTCGCCCGCAAGCACGGAATCAAGATCGGCACCATCGCCGACCTGATTCACTATCGCCTCAGCACCGAAAGCACTGTCGTGCGTATCGGTGAACGTGAACTGTCCACGGTGCATGGCACTTTCCGCTTGATCACTTTTGAAGACCGCATCGAAGGCGGCGTCCACATGGCAATGGTCATGGGCAAGTTGCACCGGGACGAACCGACGCTGGTGCGCGTGCATGTGATCGATCCGCTGCGCGATTTGGTGGGCGCTGAATACAGCGGTCCGTCCAACTGGACGTTGTGGGCGGCGTTGCAGCGAGTGGCCGAGGAAGGTCGTGGCGTGGTGGTGGTGCTGGCCAATCATGAGTCGTCGCAAGCGCTGCTGGAGCGTGTGCCGCAACTGACCCAGCCGCCACGGCAGTTCAGTCGTTCGCAGTCGCGCATCTATTCTGAAGTGGGTACCGGGGCGCAGATTTTGCAAGATCTCGGGGTGGGCAAGCTGCGTCACCTCGGCCCGCCATTGAAATACGCCGGTTTGACCGGCTACGACCTGGAAGTGGTGGAAAGCATCCCCTTCACCGAATGATCTCAAACCGGCCGCGCTCTGGCGGCTGAACGGCAAAAAACCTGTTTTGGCTGATAGCCGGTAAGGCAAAGTGCTTGCACAAAGTTTGGAATACCATAATATGATATTCCATAGACCGAACGCTTCAGCCAAGTGCGCCCGACAGGGAAAGCACCAACAACAGCCCTTGGCACGGTCGCCTTTAAAGGCCAGATGGACCTACTGCTCCCGATAGGCGGGCACTACAAAGCCCGCTCAAAACACAACAAATGAGGGCGTGAAAATGGTGTTGAACAAACGTGCAACCGCAGTACTGTTCGCGGGTTTACTGGCCACGGCCAGTCACGTGGCAATGGCGGCCGAAAGCGTCAACTTCGTCAGCTGGGGCGGTAGCACCCAGGATGCGCAAAAGCAGGCCTGGGCCGATCCGTTCAGCAAAGCCAGCGGCATCACCGTGGTCCAGGATGGTCCGACCGACTACGGCAAACTCAAAGCCATGGTCGAAAGCGGCAATGTGCAGTGGGACGTGGTCGATGTCGAAGCCGATTTCGCCCTACGCGCCGCCGCCGAAGGCTTGCTAGAACCCCTCGATTTCTCGGTCATCCAGCGCGACAAAATCGACCCGCGGTTTGTCTCCGATCACGGCGTCGGCTCGTTCTTCTTCTCCTTCGTCCTCGGCTACAACGAAGGCAAGCTCGGTGCCAGCAAACCTCAGGACTGGTCCGCGTTGTTCGACACCAAGACCTATCCCGGCAAACGCGCCCTCTACAAATGGCCAAGCCCAGGCGTGCTTGAACTGGCTCTGCTGGCCGATGGTGTAACCGCCGACAAGCTCTACCCACTGGACCTGGATCGCGCCTTCAAAAAACTCGACACCATCAAGAAAGACATCGTCTGGTGGGGCGGCGGTGCCCAGTCGCAACAGTTGCTGGCCTCTGGCGAAGCCAGCATGGGGCAGTTCTGGAACGGCCGGATCCACGCCCTGCAAGAAGATGGCGCACCGGTGGGCGTGAGCTGGAAACAGAACCTGGTCATGGCCGACATTCTGGTCGTGCCCAAAGGGACAAAAAACAAGGCTGCGGCCATGAAGTTCCTGGCCAATGCCAGCAGCGCCAAAGGACAAGCTGACTTCTCCAACCTGACCGCCTATGCGCCGGTCAACGTCGACAGCGTGGCGCGCCTGGATTCGGTGCTGGCCCCTAACCTGCCGACTGCCTACGCTAAGGATCAAATCACTCTTGATTTCGCGTACTGGGCCAAAAACGGTCCGGCCATCGCGACACGGTGGAACGAATGGCTGGTCAAATGAAAATGACGGCAACTGCGTCCCGCCAACCCACGCAGACCGGGAGCGCCACTGGCGCTGCCGGCTCGGCACTCGGCAAGGCGGCTGCGATGAACCAATCCCCTTCACTGGCACAGCGCTGGCGTGGCGCGAGCAACCTGATTCCCGCCCTGCTGTTCCTCGGCTTGTTTTTTCTGGCGCCGCTGATTGGGTTACTGTTGCGCGGCGTGCTGGAGCCAGTGCCGGGGCTGGGCAACTACGAGCAGCTGTTCGCCAACTCGGCGTATGCCCGGGTCTTGCTCAACACCTTCTCGGTGGCCGGACTGGTGACATTGTTCAGTCTGCTGCTCGGCTTTCCACTGGCCTGGGCCATCACCCTGGTGCCAAAAGGCTGGGGGCGCTGGATCCTCAACATCGTGCTGTTGTCGATGTGGACCAGCCTCCTCGCCCGGACCTATTCCTGGCTGGTGCTGTTGCAAGCCTCCGGGGTGATCAACAAGGCGCTGATGGCGATGGGCATCATCGATCAACCGCTGGAGATGGTGCATAACCTCACCGGTGTGGTGATCGGCATGAGCTACATCATGATCCCGTTCATCGTGCTGCCGCTGCAGGCGACCATGCAGGCCATCGACCCGATGATCCTGCAGGCCGGTTCGATCTGCGGCGCGAGCCCCTGGACCAATTTCTTCCGGGTGTTCCTGCCGCTGTGCCGGCCGGGGCTGTTCTCCGGTGGGTTGATGGTGTTCGTGATGTCGCTCGGTTACTACGTCACCCCGGCGTTGCTGGGCGGTGCGCAGAACATGATGCTGCCCGAGTTCATCATTCAGCAGGTGCAATCGTTCCTCAACTGGGGCCTGGCCAGCGCCGGCGCCGCGTTGCTGATCGTCATTACGCTGGTGTTGTTCTACTTCTACCTGAAGCTCCAGCCGGAATCACCGGTTGGCGCCAGCAACGCGAGGTAAGCCGTCATGCTCCTGACCCCCAATGCCATGAGCCGCCGGATGCGTTTCGGGCTCTACTTCACCACGGGCTTGATCGCGCTGTTCTTGCTGCTGCCGATCGTGTTCATCGTGCTGCTGTCCTTCGGCTCCTCCCAGTGGCTGGTCTTCCCGCCACCGGGCTGGACGCTGAAGTGGTACGGCCAGTTCTTCTCCAACGCCGACTGGATGAACGCAGCCGTAGCCAGCCTCAAGGTCGCGGTACTGACCACATTTTTTGCTGTGGCCCTGGGCTTGCCCACCGCTTTCGCTTTGGTGCGCGGACGCTTCCCAGGACGGGAAATGCTCTACGGCCTGTTCACCCTGCCGATGATCGTGCCGCTGGTGATCATCGCGGTGGCGGTGTACGCGCTGTTTCTCAAACTGGGCTACACCGGAACGATGTTCGCTTTCGTGGTAAGCCACGTCATTGTTGCGTTGCCGTTCACCATCATCTCGATCATCAACTCGCTGAAGCTGTTCGATCAGTCGATCGAGGATGCCGCGGTGATCTGTGGCGCCTCACGCCTGCAGGCGGTGTTCAAGGTGACCTTTCCGGCGATTCGTCCGGGCATGGTGGCCGGCGCCCTGTTTGCGTTCCTGGTGTCCTGGGATGAAGTGGTGCTGAGCGTGATGATGGCCAGCCCGACCCTGCAAACCCTTCCCGTGAAAATGTGGACCACCCTGCGCCAGGACCTGACGCCCGTGATCGCCGTCGCCTCGACGCTGCTGATCGGCCTCTCGGTATTGGTCATGGTGATCGCCGCCGCCCTTCGCCGGCGCAATCCAATCAGCGCCTGAGCGCCCAGGAGTACGACATGAGTGCAGTGATCAAAGATTCCGCGCAACAGAGCGACCAACCGTTGGTTAGCCTGCGCAACCTGAACAAGTACTATGGCGATTTTGCCGCCGTGGACAACATCTCGCTGGACATCAAGGACGGTGAATTCCTCACATTTCTTGGCTCCAGCGGCTCAGGTAAAAGTACAACGCTGTCGATGCTCGCCGGCTTCGAAACCCCGAGCAGCGGCGAGATCCTGGTCAACGGCCAATCGCTGGTCAACGTGCCGCCGCACAAGCGCGACATCGGCATGGTGTTCCAGCGTTATTCGCTGTTCCCGCACCTGTCAGTGCGCGACAACATCGCATTCCCGTTGGCGATCCGCAAACTGGCCAGCGCCGAGCGCGAGCGCCGGGTCGATGCGATGCTCAAACTGGTGCAGCTGGAACAGTTCGCCCATCGCCGCCCTTCGCAACTGTCCGGCGGCCAGCAGCAACGTGTGGCGATTGCTCGGGCGCTGGTTTATGAACCACGCATTCTGCTGATGGACGAACCGCTCGGTGCGCTGGACAAGAAACTGCGTGAAGACTTACAGGATGAACTGCGCCAGCTGCATCGGCGTCTGGGCATCACCATTGTTTACGTGACCCACGACCAGGAAGAAGCCATGCGCCTGTCCCAGCGCATCGCGATATTCAGCCACGGCAAGATTGTCGGCTTGGGCAGCGGCTTTGACCTGTACCAGAATCCACCGAATGCCTTTGTTGCTTCGTTCCTTGGTAACTCGAACTTCCTCAAGCTCAAGGCTCAGGGCAATGCGGTCGCTACGTTTGAAGGGCAATCGTTGTCGATTCGACTGACCGCAGGACTGCAAACCAATCAGGATGTGTTGCTGATGGTTCGCCCCGAAAAGGCTTTGGCATTGAGCGTTGAGCAAGCGCGCCAGGAACCGCTCGCGGCAGGCTGGAATGAAGTGTCGGCGATTGTCGGTGAAGTGTTGTTTCTCGGTGAAAGCCAGACCTGCACGGTGATGACTTCCGGCGGCACCTCGATGACCGTCAAGGCGCTCTCCGCCGCCGGCATGCAGCTGAAGACTGGCGACCCGGTGCGCGTGCGCTGGGCCACTGCGGATGCCTGCGTGTACACCGAATGGGCTGAAAGTGATCTGAACAAGGCTGCTGGCGCCCATTAACCCTCACCAGCCCATGCCCGTGGGCCGTGATTCAACTGTCACCCTCAGGTCGCTGCAACGTCGGGTTGCAGCGGCCTTTTTTTGATCTCACTACCTCCTCTGCCTGACTCATCGCTTTCACAAGCAAAGCCCCCCGAGATCGCCACGAACACAGCATCCGTGCCCTGCCCCGAGCCGATGCGTACCTCCCTCGTGAACACATCCTTCAGCCAACCACGCAGTCGTCTGACTTCGCACTTTCGCGGGCAAGCCCGTTCCCGCAAAGACCTTCAGCGAACACAGCATCCCTACCCCGCCCCGATCAAATGTGGGGGGCCTGTTCGCGAATACCACCACCCAGCCAACACCGTCGTCGCATGACCAACCGCTTTCTCCAGCAAGCTCACGCAATGAATCTTTAGTGGACACAGGATTCAAGCTCGGTACCGATCAAATGTGCACCTCCATCTCCCCTCTCTGTTCGCCATCCAAACGAAAATGCCCGGCACAGGCCGGGCATTTCAGACGAACAGAAGACAGGTTTGATTAATCGGCATAACCGAGGCTGGTGGCTTTACGCTCTTGCGCTTGACTGCGGGTAGCCAGGCAATAATACAACGGACAAGTCACCACCAACCCCACCAGCCACGACAGGTCAGCACCTTCCACCAGATTGGCATACGGCCCGACATACAACGACGTATTGGCAAACGGCAGCTGCACGATAATCCCGATGAAATACGCAACAATCGCATGCAGATTAAACCGCCCGTAAATCCCGCCATCCGCACGGAAGATCGAGGCAATGTCATAACTGCCACGCTTGATCAGATAGAAATCAATCAGGTTGATCGACGCCCAAGGCACCAGCACCAGCAGCAACGCCAAAATCAACCCGATGAACTGCGAGATGAAATCCGCCGAAGCGCCCAATGCGACGAGGCAGCAACCCACCAGCACGACACTCGACAACACCACGCGCACTTTGATGCTCGGCGTCCATTGACTGGCGAAGGTCTGGATCGAGGTGATGATCGACAGCACGGCGCCATACAGATTCAAGGCGTTGTGGCTGATGATGTTGAGCAGAAACAGCACCATCAAAATCGGTCCCAACCACCCGGTGGATTGCTTCACCGCAGCCATCGCTTCAGTGCCTTCCGGAGTGGCCAGTACCGCCACCGCGCCGAAAGTGAACGACAAAATGGTGCCCAGGGTCGCGCCCAGATACGTGGCGAAGAACGGACGGGCGATCCCGATATCCGCCGGCAGGTAACGCGAGTAGTCCGACACATAAGGCGAGAAACTGATCTGCCAGATGATCCCCAAAGACACCGTTGCCAGCCAGCCCGACAGGTTAAAACCGCCACGGGTGAAGAAGTCCGCCGGCAGGTCATGGGCGAAGATGTAAAGGAAACCGGCAAGCAAGGCACTGCCCATGACCCAGGTCCCGATGCGGTTAAGGGTGTGAATGAAGCGGTAACCGATCACCCCGATCGCGGTGGCGCTCAAGGCGCCGATGAGGATGCTCGCCGGCACCGGAACCGAAGGCGCGATGCCGACAATCGACTTGCCCGCCAGGACGATGTTGGAGATGAAAAAGCCGATGTAGATGATCGCCGCAAAGAACACGATCAACAGCGCACCGTAACGGCCGAACTGGCCGCGGCTCTGCACCATCTGCGGAATCCCCATGCGCGGCCCTTGAGCCGACGCCAGGGCAATCACCAAACCGCCGACCATATGCCCGAGCGCAATCGCCAACAGCCCCCAGAACAGGTCAAGGTGGAACACTTGAACCACCATGGCGCCGGTCACGATGGGCAACGGCGCGATGTTGGTGCTGAACCATAATGTGAAAAGGTCGCGGGCCTTCCCGTGGCGTTCCGCGAGTGGGACGTAATCGACCGTGTGATTCTCGATCAGGGGGTCTTGCCGGGACATCTGGGGCATGTGCATGAACTCTAGTTTGTCTGATCTTATAGTTGTACTAAGCCAAACCGGGGGAGCTCTTCGGCTACCCCTCAGATGCCTACCATATTATGGTATTCCATCTTTTAAACAAGACTGATCCGGTCTTTTAGCGCCCATCTGCCTCGTAATCGTGGCGCCTCAGTGCCTGCAGAGACGGGCTAAAAGCCCCGTAAACATTGACTTAAAGACCCAAGGAGTACGTTTATCGGGTCGAAAAAAAAGCCCTTGCAAACTATGTATTACGGTATACCATCAGACCTACAAACACATAAAAACCCGCATTACACCGCCAGAGGACCGTCCCATGATCGATGCCGCCATCTACAAACAAGTGATGGGTTCGTTTCCTTCCGGGGTGACTGTGATTACCACGCTGGATGACGACGGCCAAATCGTCGGCCTGACCGCCAGTGCCTTCAGCTCGCTGTCCATGGACCCGGCCCTGGTGCTGTTCTGCCCCAACTACAGCTCCGATTCCTATCCGGTACTGATCAAGAACAAACGCTTTGCCATTCACGTCCTGTCCGGCGGCCAGCAGAGCGAAGCCTATGCTTTCGCGCGCAAAGGCAAAGACAAGGCGCAAGGCATCGAATGGACCTTGAGCGAACTGGGTAACCCGATTCTGGCCAATGCTACGGCGGTGATCGAATGCGAGCTGTGGCGCGAATATGAAGGGGGCGACCACGCGATCATGGTCGGCGCGGTGAAGAACCTGATCGTGCCCCAGCACAACGCCGGGCCACTGGTGTATTGCCACGGCAAGATGGGTGCCCTGCCCGTGCTCGCCTGATTCGACAATACTCAGAGATAGCTTGCGTACATCGCGAATATCCAGACTCCAATAATCAGCCCGGTCGACTCTCGATCGACCGGCCAACAACAAAAGATCCGAGGTAAGCGTCATGAAGTTTTCCCTGTTCGTGCACATGGAACGTTGGGACGAAAGCGTCAGCCACCGTCAGCTGTTCGAAGACTTGACCGAACTGACCCTGATGGCCGAAGCCGGCGGTTTCAGCACCGTCTGGATCGGCGAACACCACGCCATGGAATACACCATCTCGCCGAGTCCGATGCCGCTGCTGGCCTACCTGGCCGCCAAGACCACCACCATTCACCTCGGCGCCGGCACCATCATCGCGCCGTTCTGGCACCCGTTGCGAGTCGCCGGCGAATGCGCATTGCTGGACGTGATCAGTAACGGTCGCATGGAAGTCGGTCTGGCCCGTGGCGCCTATCAGGTGGAGTTCGACCGCATGGCCGGCGGCATGCCTGCCTCTTCCGGGGGTCAGGCGCTGCGGGAAATGGTTCCAGTGGTTCGCGCCCTGTGGCAAGGCGACTACGCCCACGACGGTGACATCTGGAAATTCCCCACCTCCACCAGCGTGCCGAAGCCGATCCAGAAGCCCAACCCGCCGATGTGGATTGCCGCCCGCGATCCGGACTCGCACAATTTCGCCGTGGCCAACGGTTGCAACGTCATGGTCACGCCGCTGATGAAAGGCGACGAAGAAGTCCTCGACCTGAAGAACAAGTTCCAGGCTGCCCTGGATAACAACCCGGACGTACCACGCCCGCAACTGATGGTGCTGCGTCACACCCACGTCCACGCGGCCGATGAACCGGAAGGCTGGAAAGTCGGGGCCAAGGCAATCTCAAAGTTCTATCGCACTTTTGATGCCTGGTTCGGCAACAAGGAAGTGCCGGTCAACGGCTTCCTGGCGCCGAGCCCGGAAGAAAAATTCGCCGCTCGTCCGGAGTTCGAGCTGGAGAGCCTACACAAGACTGCCATGATCGGCACCGCGGAAGAAATCATCCCGCGCATCAAGTATTACCAGGAACTCGGGGTCGATGAGTTCAGCTTCTGGTGCGACAACAGCTTGCCCCATGCAGAGAAGAAAAAATCTCTGGAGCTGTTTATCAAGCAGGTCGTTCCCGCGTTTCGATAATACCCAGAGTTCTATATAGGGATCGGGCTTGCTTGCGAAGGCGGTGTATCAGTTAACATTGATTTCGACTGACACTCCCTCTCGCGAGAAAGCCCGTACACACCTGATTTGCTGTGCATTACAAACCTCATCGCCCTTCAGGGCTGACCCGCCCGTCGCTCGAAAATCGCCCCCTCGATACCCAGCACCTCCCGGGTGTCGGCATAAATCCCCACTCCCTTTTCCCAAACATGCTTGATCGACTGATCTGCGCAGCGTATCCGGTAATTGAGTTCGAACGGTTCCTGCCGTGACAGGGCATATTGCACCTCGCGCCAGACGTAATCGGCATCCTGGGCCAGGATCAGGCTGTTGTAGGTGAACTCATGGTTGTCCACCAGCCGCTCCGGTGGATACCCGGTCAGTTGCAGGCAACCGGCACTGACGAATTCCATGGTCCAGTCGCGGTTGTTGCGGCCGCGATAGATCAGCCCCGGCATGCTGTCGAGCAGGCTCATGCTGCTGCGCTGGCTGGCCTGTAAGGCAATCTCGCGCCGCTTGTGCGCAGTGATGTCGCCGGCCACCAGATAGAAAGCCTGAAGCCCGCGCTTCAGGCTGACGTCGAACCAACGCAGTTCCCCCGAAGGGTGAACAAAACGCAGCCGCTGGTTGAAGGAGGTTTCGGGGTGCCGACGCAGTTCATGCAGGGCCTGACGCCACAACGAACGGTCTTCGTGGTGCACATAGTCGATGAGGTTGCGTTCCGTACCCGGCAGATCCATCAGCTCGACCCAGGCCAGATTGAAATGGGCGATCTGACCGTTATCGCGCAGTTCGAGCAGCGCCGCAGGAAAGCGATCCATCAAGTGCGATGGCAGTGTCTGCACTAATGCCTCTGGCCGTTCCATCATCTAATGACGCTCCTCGTGTCTTACCGATGCGACGTTGTGCACCCACGCCGCCAGCTCCAGGCGCGAGTGCAGGCTGAGCTTCTGCAAGAGATTCCTCACATATATTTTGACCGTGCCATCGCTGATCCCCAGTTCCCGGCCGATCTGTTTATTGCTCATGCCGGCGGCGATCAGGGCCAGGGTCTGCCCCTCGCGCTCGGTCAGGTTGCCGGTGTCGAGCGGATCCGCATCGTGCGCAGGCCGGGTCACCGACTCCCCCTGATCGGCCAGCAGCGCAATCAGGGTTGAATCCAGAACGATCGCGCCCTTGTGGCAATTGCGCATGTAGGCCAACAACGCATCGGGCTCGGTTTCCTTGAGCACATAACCACTGGCGCCCAGGCGCAGGGCCGTCAACAGCTCGGCGCGGTCCATCGATGCGGTGAGTACCACCACCTGACAGTCGAGGCGCAACTGACGCAGTTCATCGAGCACCTGCAAACCGCTCAAGCCGGGCATGTGCAGATCCAGCAAGACCTGCTGCGGCGCCAGGCTCACCGCCAGGTTGATGCCTTCGCGGCCGCTGGCGGCCTGCCCCACCACTTCGAAGTCGTCGCTGGCGCTGAACAGCTGTGCCAGGCCTTTGCGAAACAACGGGTGATCATCGATCAGTAATAAGGTCGTGCAGTCCATCGAAACTCCCCTCTGGCAGGTCTTGGTGGCAGCGAAGGCCAAGGTGTACGCGAACCCCGTGTGGGCGGATCGCCTCAATGGTCAGTCGGGCGCCAATGCTCGCGGCGCGTTCGCGGATAATCGCCAGGCCGAAATGGTTTTCCTCCCCTGACGCCGGGCTCAGTCCGATGCCGTCATCCTCCACCGAAACGGAGGCATCACCGTCCTGGTTTTGCCGCAACTCGATGCGCACATGCCGTGCATGGGAATGGCGTACCGCGTTGGCCAGTGCCTCGCGAATGATCTGCAGAATCTGCAATTCGGTTTCCGGGCCCAAAGCATCGTCGGCCAGGCGATTGTCCAGTTCAAAAACGATGATGCAGCGCCGCGAAAACTCAGCGACAGAGTCGGCCAGAGCCTGACGCAGCGAGCGCCCGTCCATGGTCAGACGAGCGCTGGTAATCAGCTCCCGCACCTGACGCTGCAACTGACTCAAGCCGCCGCACAGTTCCTGCAACGCGGCGTTGGCGTGCGCAGGCTCGCCCAACTGCGACTGCAGCAAACGCGCCTGGAACGACAGATAACCCAACTGCTGAGCCACCGAATCGTGCAACTCACGAGCCAGGGCGCCGTGCCGGGAGGTCGCCTGTTTGCGCTGTTGCTCACGGGTGTAGCAGCGCAAGCGCACGGTGACGCCGACCGCCTGCGCCGCCTCTTCCAGCAACTGGCGCCAGCTTGCGTGGACCGGTTGAGGGGTATCCAGCAACAACACCCCTTTGTTCGAATCATCACTTTGCGGCAAGGCACACACCAGGCGATGAACGCCTTGTTGCCGACAAGGGCCACAGACCTGAGCCGCATCATCCAGTGTCGAATCACGCCAAGGGCAGCGTTCCACGTCCTGGCAGCCCTCGATCAATCCGCGCCGCGCCGGCCCCAAGTCTTCGCCGCCCAGGATCAGATTCAGTTTGCAGGTCGGCAACACTGCTTCGAAACGGTCCAGAAAACCCGACAAGGCACCGTCAGCGTGCACCTGACACAAGGGCAATCCGGTCAGTAGTTTGCGCACGCTGCGTGCCTGTTCGGGGCGGATACGCCCCAACCAGAGCGGCCACCACTGCGGTCGTGTTCGCACTATCGATAACTCCCCGTCCGGTTGCTCAGCCTTGAGCAAAGACCAGCAACTTCCATGCCCCGGACGGGCGTTGTTCAGGGCTTATCTCCAAAGGCATAGCCCTTTTTCCGGATTGAGAAGATTTTCCCCATAGGAAAGTATCTTCCCCAACAGGAAACAAATTCCCAGTTCAACGCCAGGAAAGCCCACATGACGGATAGACACAGCGCTGCCCCGGACCGACTTCACAGCCTCCCGTGCTATCGACAACCGCTGCCTCGTGAAAGCGTCACCCGGCACATCGTGGTCATGCAATCGGCGGCCGTCTGCACGCCCTTTGTCGGGGAACTGGAACAGCCCTTGGTGCTGAATGGCGAGAGCGCCGACTTTTCCCGCCGCCTGCATCAGGTGCTGGTTAGCGCTACCGTCGGCAGCCATCTCTACATCATGGGCGACGAGGCCTTTATCTGGCGTATCCACGGCGAGGCCCGCAGCGCCGGACTGGAAGATGACGAGATCGACATCACCCGTACGATTGCCGGCCAGCGCCAGGTGTATTGCGTGCACTGCGGCCTGACTCAGGCCGCCGGGCCGGAGCCGCTGCTGAGCTGCATCGGTTGCGCAGTCGGACTGGAAGTCCGGGAGCACTTTTCCCGCCGCCTCGGGGCATACCTCGGTGTCTGCACCAACCCCGACCAGCCTTACGCCGGAGTTCGGTCATGAGCGCCGTCATCGAAGTGCGGGTCAGTGCGGCAAGGATGCTTACCCCAGTGGTGCGCGAATTCACCCTGCAGACGTGCGCCGGGCCCCTGCCGGCTTTCTCCCCCGGCAGTCATGTGCAGGTTCACCTGCCGCTGGCCGAGGGCAAGGTGCGCAATGCCTATTCACTGACCGGCGACCCGGCGGACAACCAGCATTACCGCATCGCCGTACGCCTGCAGGAGGCCTCCCGCGGCGGCTCTCACTACTTGCATCGGCAGGTCCGGATCGGCGACAGGCTGGAGATCTCGCCACCGGCCAATCTGTTCGCCCTGCACTCTACCGCCAGCCTGCACATCCTGATCGCCGGAGGCATCGGCATCACGCCGTTCATGGCCTACATCGCGGCCCTGGAACAACGCCAGGCTCACTTCGAATTGCACTACCTCTGTCGCCCGGGCCTGAGCGATGCCTATGTCGAGGCGTTGCAACAGCGGCTGGGATCGCGCCTGCACATCTACGCCAGCCGCCCGGACCTGAGCTACATCCTGCGTGATCGACCGCTGGGCAGCCACGTTTACACCTGCGGCCCGCAACCGTTGCTCGACGCGGTTCGGCAACAGGCCAAGGCACTCGGCTGGCCGTCCAGCCGTGTGCACTGGGAAGCGTTCAATGCCGCACAACCGGGCCGGCCCTTCGAGCTGGAACTGCTGCGCAGCGGCCGGCGCCTGCGGGTCGGCCCCGATCAGAGCCTGCTCGAAGCCCTGGAGTCCGCCGGGCTGCAGATCCCCAACCTGTGCCGTGGAGGGGCCTGCGGCCAATGCATGACCCGCCACGTGGGCGGCGATATCGAACACCGCGACAGTTTCCTGAGCCCCGCCGAGCAGGCCGACTTTCTCATGCCCTGTGTCTCCCGCGGCTGCGGCCCTACCGTTTCGCTGGATCTTTAGGAGTCGACCATGACCATTCAACCAAGCCCCGTGCAGAGCTATCGAGACGATTTCAGCTTTCGCAACAGCCCAGCTGCCATCAGTCGTTTCCCTTTCCCCTTCACCGAGGACAGCTACCTGTATTCGGTGAACATCGAACCGGCGACTTCCCGGGATCCCGGCTCGATCTACCAGCACGGGTTCGACATCGACGAACACTACCGCTCGGAAATGGCCGAACGCGCCTTGGTGCTGGACAAGGATCCACGCCGCTACCTGGTGCTGCCGCACATGCAAGTGGCGGCCTGGGATGCGCTGCAGATGCTCATGGAGCACCTGGCCGCCGACTATCCGCAGTGGTTCACCCTTGAGCGTGACGCTGAGCACTGGCATTGGCGCAACACCCTGCTGGATATCGATCAGCGCTTTGTGTTCGGTGATGCCGCGACCCTGCCTTGCGAACCGCTGGAGTTCATTGGCCGACAGGTGCAGGGGGATTTCGCCCTGCTCGATCAACGAGACGGCGATCTGTACATGGACGCCGGCCTGGTCACCAGCCCGGCCGACTGGTCCCTGGCCTTCGACGCCGGCATGAGTTTCAAGCAGTGGCATTCTCCGGTGCCCATGGCCCACCAGATGGGCATCTTCGACCGCGCGCTGAAGTACCTGCTCAACCTGCAGGTGGGCCAGCCGGTGCGACGCCTGAACTGGACGCTGACCATCAACCCGCGCCTGGACTCCTCCCCTGAGACTTTCCATGAATGGGGCGCCGACCGCGGCCGCATCACCGCCGAGAACGTCGGGCAACAGGTTCACCTGCGGGTCGAGTTGCAAGTGATGGTCCGTCTACCCCGCAGCAACGGGGTGATGTTCAGCATCCGCACCTACCTGATCAGCATGGATGAGTTGGTCACTCAGCCCGGCTGGGGCTGCCGCCTGCACCGTGTGCTGCGCGACTTGCCCGAGCCGATCGCCGATTACAAAGGCATGAGCCGCTACCGACAGACCCTGGTCGAGTGGCTTAGCCGCTTCGACCCGCAAGCCTGAACTCTGACCTACTTTCACCGACAAGGATCTTCACATGACGCATTCATGGCGTATTTCTGCACTGGCCGAACGGCACCGCGCACTCGGCTCGAACCTCGAAGACTGGAACGGCATGGGCACTGCCTGGACCTACGACAGCGACCTCGCCGATCACCATCAGGCGATCCGCACACGGGCCGGGCTGATGGACGTGTCCGGGCTGAAAAAAGTCCACTACGTAGGCCCCCACGCCGAGAGCCTGCTGCAATGGGCAACCACCCGCGACATCGCCAAGCTCTACCCCGGCAAGTCGGTGTACGCCTCGATGCTCGACGAGGACGGCAAGTTCGTCGATGACTGCATCGTCTACCGCACCGGACCTAACGCGTTCATGGTGGTGCACGGTGCCGGCAGCGGCCACGAAATGCTGGTGCGCTCATCCCAGGGCCGGCAAGTGGCGGTACTGTTCGATGACGACCTGCACGACCTGTCCCTACAAGGGCCGCTGGCGGTGGACTTTCTCGCCGAGCACGTGCCCGGGATCCGTCAACTGCCTTACTTCCATCACCTGCAAACCCGCCTGTTCGACCGCCCGGTGATGATCTCTCGCACCGGTTACACCGGCGAGCGCGGCTACGAGATTTTCTGCAAGGCCGCCGATGCCCCGGCGCTGTGGGACACGATCCTCGAACAAGGCGCGGGCCTGGGCATCATCCCGTGCGCCTTCACAGCCCTGGACTGGTTGCGGGTGGAAAGCTCGCTGATGTTTTTCCCCTACGACAACTCGCAGATGTACCCCTTCGCCGATCAGAAGGCTGGCGACACCCTGTGGGAAATGGGCCTGGATTTCACCGTCTCCCCTGACAAGCGCGAATTCCGCGGCGCCGAAGAGCACTTTCGCCTGCGCGGCCAGGAGCGCTTCAAGATCACCGGTGTGTTGCTCGAAGGCGTGCGCGCCGCCGAAGCCGGCGACACCCTGTGGCAAGGCAACCAGCAAGTCGGGGTGATCACCTGCGGCATGTATTCGCGTCTGAGCAAACGCTCCATGGCCATCGCCCGTATGAACGTCACCTGCTCGGTTCCAGGCATTGCCCTGCAGGTGCGCGGCAGTCAGGAAAGCGCCGCCGTGACCCACGCCCTGCCCTTCGACGATCCGGAAAAAACCAAGCGCACGGCCAAGGGCTGAGCCTCCAACCACTTTATCCAAGGGACCTTCGATGGACACTTCCAACGAACATTACATTCTCAAGATCAATAGCCCGGCAGCGTCCGGCATCGTTGCCGCGATCACCACCTGTCTTGCCGGACAGCAGTGCTACATCAGCGAGCTGGCGCAATTCGACGACGAGTTCACCGGGCAGTTTTTCATGCGCGCGGTGTTCCGCTTCAACACCGGCGTGACCGGCGATGTCGGTGCTCTGCGCGAAGGTCTGGGCGACTTGGCCGGCGGCTTCGACATGCAGTGGCAGCTGTTCTGCAGCAGTCAGCCGACCCGCGTGCTGTTGATGGTCAGCAAGTTCGACCACTGCCTGACCGACCTGCTTTACCGCCACCGCAAGGGCGAGATGGACATGCACATCACCGCAGTAGTCTCCAACCACCTGGAGCTGCGGGCCATGGCTGAACGCGAAGGCATTCGCTTCATCTACCTGCCGGTCACCAAGGACAGCAAGGCCAGCCAGGAAGCCGAGTTGATGCGCATCGTCGAGGACACCCAGACCGACCTGGTGGTACTCGCCCGCTACATGCAAATTCTGTCTGACGGTCTGTGCCAGCAGCTGTCCGGTCGAGCCATCAATATCCATCACTCGTTCCTACCCGGCTTCAAGGGTGCCAAACCCTATCACCAGGCCTACGACCGTGGCGTGAAGCTGATCGGCGCCACCGCCCACTACGTCACCAGCGACCTCGACGAAGGCCCGATCATCGAGCAGGAAATCCAGCGAGTCGATCACACCTACCTCCCCGATGCGCTGGTCGCCATCGGCCGCGACACCGAAACCGTAGCGCTTTCCAAAGCCCTGAAATACCACCTGGAACACCGGGTGTTCATCAACCAGGACAAGACGGTGATTTTTCGCTGAGCGAGCCCTTTTCCGATCCATAGCCACGAGACACAGCCACGAGAGACGACCATGACCACACGCGTAGCAATCATCGGCGCCGGCCCTTGCGGCATGGCTCAACTGCGGGCATTTCAATCGGCCAGGGACCAGGGAACGCCCATCCCGGAACTGGTCTGCTACGAAAAACAGCAAGACTGGGGCGGCATGTGGAATTACACATGGCGCACCGGTCTGGACGAGAACGGCGAACCGGTACACGGCAGCATGTACCGCTATTTGTGGTCCAACGGACCGAAAGAGTGCCTGGAGTTCGCCGACTACAGTTTCGAGGAACATTTTGGACGCCCTATCGGCTCGTATCCGCCACGGGAAGTGCTGTGGGACTACATCAAGGGTCGCGTGGAAAAAGCCGGGGTTCGCGACTACATCCGTTTCAACAATGTGGTGCGCCAAGTCACCTTTAGCGAAGAGACTCGCCGCTTCACGGTGGTCGCACACGACCATGGCAGCGATACCCGGACCTCGGAAGAGTTCGACTATGTGATCAACGCCTGCGGGCATTTTTCGACGCCGAAGATGCCGCACTTCCCCGGGTTCGAGCAGTTCGGCGGGCGTATCCTGCACGCCCATGATTTCCGCGAGGCGCTGGAGTTCAAGGGCAAGGATCTGCTGATTGTCGGCAGTAGCTATTCCGCCGAAGACATCGGTTCCCAGTGCTACAAATACGGCGCCCGCAGCATCACCAGCTGCTACCGCACCGCACCCATGGGCTATGACTGGCCCGCCAATTGGGAAGAAAAGCCGCTGTTGCAACGCCTGGAAAAAAACCGCGCGTACTTTATCGACGGCACCCACAAGCACATCGACGCGGTGATCCTCTGCACCGGCTACAAACATCACTTCCCCTTCCTGCCGGACGAGCTGTGCCTCAAGACCGATAACCGACTGTGGCCGATGAACCTGTACAAGGGCATTTTCTGGCAGCCCAACCCGCAACTGATCTACCTCGGCATGCAGGACCAGTGGTACTCGTTCAACATGTTCGACGCCCAGTCCTGGTACGCCCGCGACGTGATCCTGCAACGCATCGCTTTACCCGAGCAGACACAAAGGGCCGCCGATATCCAGGAGTGGCATGCCCGCGAACAGCAGCTTGAAACCAACCAGCAGATGTTCGAATACCAGGGCGCCTATATCCAGCAACTGGTGGACGCCACCGATTACCCGAACTTCGATATCGCCGGGGTCAACGACACCTTCCTGCACTGGAAGCACGACAAGGCCCACAACATCATGGGTTACCGCGACAAATCCTACCGATCGCTGATGACCGGCACCCAGTCGCCACCCCACCACACGCCTTGGCTGCATGCCCTGGACGATTCCATGGCGGCGTACCTCGGTGAACCGCCGATGTCCGTCAAGTCGATCGGTTGACCCGGGAGCCCCACCATGAATGCACCTCGTGTTTCCCGCCCGCGGGAGCCCGGACTCTTTGCCCGGGCCCCGGCCCTGGAGCGCTATCGGGTGACCGCTGGCGGCCTGACCCTTGTCGCGTTGCAGCCCGGCGACAGCTTGCAAGTGATCGACCTCGAAGGCCGGCAACCCTGCGAATTGCTGGCCATCGATACGCTGGGTCGCAGCGCCCTGGCAGCCTGGACGCTGAGCGGTTCGACGGCCTGCGGATTCATCGGCGCACGGCTCGCCGAACCGACCTTGCAATCGCGTCGCATTGGCCAGGCGCTGAGCCGACGTGCGATTGATCCACATCACCTGCCCAGCGCCGCGTCACTCTGGGACGAGGAAAGCCCTGCCGACTTCAGCCGCCGCTTCGTCGCCAACGATGAGCTGCTAGTGATCGTCGCGGCACCCGCCGGGCCAACGGCCGTCGACCGCCAGTATCGGCCCAGCGAGCTGCGACTGCTGGTGACACGGGCCAATCCCTCACCCCTGCTGCTGCCACACTTGCCCGAGCCGCTGGGTGAGCTGCTGGACGAGTTCACCCTCAGCGCCGGCACCGCCCACAGCTACACCGTCGGCAAAGGTCAGTATGTGCAAGTGCTGGATGTCGCCGGTCGCCAGTGCTCGGACTTCGTCGCTCTGGATCGACGGGCACTGGATCGCGGCCTGGAACTGGACCTGGACCAGACCGTGACCCGCACCCTCAACGGCAGCGCCTATCCGGCACCGGGACTGTTCTCAAAGTTTTTCGACCGGCAGATGCAGCCGATGCTGGAGGTGGTGCGTGACACCGTCGGCCGCCACGACTCCTTCGCCCTGGCCTGCGCCGCGCGCTACTACGAGAGCCATGGCTACTTCGGGCACGACAACTGCAGCGACAACCTCAGCCGAGTGCTCGCATCCCATGGGGTCAAGGCCCGCAATGGCTGGCCGGCGATCAATTTCTTTTTCAATACCGGAATCGACGCGCACCAGCAGATGACCCTGGATGAACCCTGGTCGCGCCCCGGCGACTACGTGCTGCTGCGGGCCATGACCGACCTGCTGTGCGGCAGTACCTCGTGCCCGGATGACATCGACCCAGCCAATGGCTGGAACCCGACCGATATCCATGTCCGCATCTACAGCGAAAAGGAGCATTTTTCCATCGCCATGAGCACTCGAACCACGGCCGATGCCGACCCGATTCTTACCCGTGAGTCCGCGTTCCACTCACGCACCAGCGCCTTGACCGGCAGCTTCGTCGACTACCGCAACTGGTGGCTGCCGCTGCGCTATGACGGCTATGGCGCGATCGAGGAATACCTCGGTTGCCGCGAGCGGGTAGCGGTGATGGACCTGACCGCCCTGCGCAAATTCGAAATCATCGGCCCCGACGCGGAAGCCTTGTTGCAGTACTGCCTGACCCGCGACGTGCGGCGCCTGGCGGTGGGTCAAGTGGTGTATTCGGCGATGTGTCACGAGCACGGCGGCATGCTCGACGACGGCACCCTGCTGCGCCTGGGCCCGGACAACTTCCGCTGGATCTGCGGCGAGGATTACGCCGGGGTCTGGCTGCGCGAACAGGCGCAAAAGCTCGGGATGAAGGTCTGGATCAAGTCCGCCAGCGAGCAGATTCACAACCTGGCGGTGCAAGGCCCGATGAGCCGCGATTTACTCAAGCAAATGGTCTGGACCGCGCCTAACCAGCCGAGTCTGGAAACCCTTGGCTGGTTCCGTTTTCTGGTGGGACGCCTAGACGGTTACGACGGCTGCCCGCTGATGATCTCGCGCACCGGTTACACCGGCGAATTGGGCTACGAAGTCTGGTGCCAGCCCGAGGATGCCGAGCGGATCTGGGACCGGATCTGGCAACTGGGCCAACCTTTTGGCCTGGTGCCGCTGGGCCTGGAAGCACTGGACATGCTGCGCATCGAAGCCGGACTGATTTTTGCCGGCTACGAGTTCAGCGACCAGACCGATCCGTTCGAGGCCGGTATCGGCTTTTGCGTACCGCTGAAAAGCAAAACCGATGACTTCATAGGCCGCGACGCCCTGTTGCGGCGCAGCGCCCATCCCGCTCACAAACTGGTGGGCTTGCAACTGAGCGGCAACGAAGGCGCCCACCACGGCGACCCGGTGTACCGCGGCCGGGCTCAGGTCGGGGTCATCACCAGTGCCTGCCGCTCGCCGCTGCTGGCCAGCAATATCGCGCTGTGCCGGGTCGACGTGGCCTGCGCCGACGTCGGCACAGCGTTGGAGATCGGCAAAGTCGATGGCCTGCAGAAGCGCATCAGCGCCACGGTCACCGCAGCGATTTTCTACGACCCCGACAAGAGCCGGGTACGCAGTTGATCGATCACATGAACTTAAGCGCCACCCGACTTTGACTGCCCCACTACCACTCTACTCAGACATGGGAATACGAAGATGGAAGCGACTACGTTCGAGGCCGTACCGCAGGCCGCCAGCTCAGTGGGCAGCCTGCACCGCAAGATCGATTGGCGCGGGGCTTTCTGGGTCGCCAGTGGCGTGCCCGCCCTGGTCCTGTTCTCTATCGGCGCGATTGCCGCCACGGTAGGCAAACCGGCCTGGATCGTCTGGATTGTGTCGATCCTGTTCGGCTTCATCCAGGCCTTCACCTATGCCGAAATCGCCGGGTTGTTCCCACACAAATCCGGTGGCGCGTCGGTCTACGGTGCAGTCGCCTGGGTGCGCTACAGCAAGCTGATCGCACCGGTCTCGGTGTGGTGCAACTGGCTGGCCTGGTCCCCGGTTTTGTCCATTGGCTCGGGGCTGGCAGCCGGTTACATCCTCACCGCATTGTTCCCCGCTGATGCGTTGATCAATACCTGGCAACTGACCCTGCTTGACCTGGGCTGGGTCAAAAGCGGCCTGTCGCTACGGATCAACGCGACGTTCGCCATCGGCCTGCTGATTTTACTGACGGTGTTCGCCGTGCAGCATGGCGGCATCTTGCGCTCGGCACGCCTGACCCTGGTGCTTGGCGTGACCTCGCTGATTCCTTTGTTGCTGGTGGGCGTGGTGCCGTTGTTCACCGGGGACGCGGCCCAGGCCAACTTCCTGCCGTTGTACCCGCTGGCCCATGACGCGGCCGGGCAAGTGATCGACGGGCCTTGGGATATTTCCGGGTGGTCATTGATGGCTGGCGGCCTGTTCATGGCCGCATGGTCCACTTACGGTTTCGAAACCGCGGTGTGCTACACCCGGGAATTCAAGGACCCCAAGCGTGACACGTTCAAGGCCATTTTTTACGCCGGCCTGCTGTGCATTCTGGTGTTCACCCTGGTGCCCCTGGCGTTTCAGGGCAGCCTCGGACTCGGCCAACTGGTGACACCGGCGGTGCTCGATGCCAGCGGCGCGGTGGTCACACCGGCGGTCTACAACGGTCTGTTGTCACCCGCGATCTACAGCGGCATGGGCGTCGGCCAAGTCATGGCGGACAGCATCGGCGGCGGCAAGCTGGTGGCCAACATCGTGCTGATCATGTTGGTCCTGGCCACGCTGCTGGCAATCATGACCTCGATGTCCGGCTCTTCGCGAACCCTGTATCAGGCGTCGGTGGATGGCTGGTTGCCGAAATACCTGGGGCGCACCAACGAACACGGCGCGCCTACCGCAGCGATGTGGACCGACTTGTCGTTCAACCTGCTGCTGTTGCTGATGTCCGATTATGTGTTCGTGCTGGCCGCGTCCAACGTCAGCTACATCATCTTCAACTTCCTCAACCTCAATGCCGGCTGGATCCATCGCCTGGACCGTCCCGACTGGATACGTCCGTACAAGGCCCCGACCGTGCTATTGGCCGCGGGTGGCGTACTGAGCTTCGTCAACCTGGCGTGCATGGGGCTGGGCGCCGATATCTGGGGCACCGGTACCCTGGTGACCGGCCTGTTGCTAGCGCTGTTGATTCTTCCGGTGTTCTGCTACCGCCACTACGTGCAAGACAAAGGGCGCTTTCCCGACACGATGCTCAGCGACCTGCACATTCAGGCCGATGCCGGTCAAAAACGCGCCGGCTGGTTGCCTTATGCCACGCTGATCGCGGGTGTGCTGGTGGTGTACGGTTGCCATCAACTGGTAGCCTGAGCGCCCTTGCCTGCAGGTCTCTGATGGATCATCGGGGCGCAACGACGCCTCGATGATCACGTCCCCCTATCAATCAAGACGACGGTGACTCTTTTGATCAGCACCACCCCTGCTCTTGCCCGCGTTATCGACGGCAAAGCCATCTCTGCCCAGGTTCTCGACGAAGTGCGAGAAGAGGTTCTGGTCCTGGCCGGACAGCAGATTTACCCCGCCCTGGCCGTGCTGCTCGTCGGCGAAGACCCGGCCAGCGAGGTCTATGTGCGCAACAAATTGCTGCGCGCCAAGGAAGTCGGGATTCGCTCCCTTGAATACCGTCTGCCGGACGACGCCAGCCAGGCGCAAGTACTGGAACTGATTGCCCAACTGAATGCCGATGCCACGGTGAACGGCATTCTGGTGCAGTTGCCCTTGCCGGGCCATATCGACGAGGCATCGGTAATTCACGCCATCGACCCGATCAAGGACGTGGACGGTTTTCATCGGGAAAACGTCGGCGGCCTGGTGCAAGGCATCGAAGTCCTGACACCCTGCACACCCAGCGGCTGCATGCGTCTGCTGCAAGAAACCTGCGGTGACTTGAGCGGCTTGCACGCGGTGGTCATTGGTCGTTCGAACATTGTCGGCAAACCCATGGCGACCCTGTTGTTGCAGGCCAATTGTTCGGTCAGTGTGGTGCACTCGCGCAGCGTCGATGCACCGGCGTTGTGCAGGTTGGCGGACATTGTGGTCGCGGCGGTGGGTCGTCCTGAGATGATCGATGCCAGCTGGCTCAAACCCGGAGTAGTGGTGATCGATGTCGGCATCAATCGCATTTCCGACAAGTCGGGAAATCGTCTGGTCGGTGATGTCGATTACGCCAGTGCGCGCACGGTTGCCAGCGCGATCACGCCGGTACCCGGAGGCGTGGGGCCGATGACCATTGCGTATCTGCTGAAGAACACCCTGATCGCCAGTCAATTGCAGCGTGCCGTTGAGGCGCGGGAGCGACAGGCGATCAGTGATGCCGCGTTTACCTGAACACCACGAAAACGGCCCACGCGAAGGTGGGCCGTGTCAGTCAACATTAAAGATCAGTGGTTGTAGGCACTCTCATTGTGCTCAGCCAGATCCAGTCCCATCTCCTCCACCGACTCGTCGGCACGCAAGCCGATCACCGCGTTGATCACCTTGAGAATGATCCAGCTGATGACGAAGCAGTACACCGTCGTCAGCAACACGCCCTTGATCTGCGCCACAACCTGAGCGCCCATGGTCACGCCTTCCACCAGTCCGCCCAGGGACGGAACACAGAAAACGCCAGTCAACACCGCGCCAATCATTCCGCCGATGCCGTGCAAGCCAAACACGTCGAGGCTGTCGTCATAACCGAAGCGGCGTTTCAGCACAGTGACGCTCAAGTAGCAGAACACCCCGCACAGCAGACCGATGGCCAACGCGCCGCCGACGCCCACATACGCACACGCCGGAGTAATGCCGACCAAACCGGCCAAAGCACCGCTGGCCAGGCCCAAAGCACTCGGCTTGCCGACCTTGAACCACTCGGTGAACATCCAGCCGAGAATCCCGGCGCAAGCGCCCAGTTGGGTGTTGAGCATGACAATACCGGAAGTGCCATTGAGGCCGCCGCCGGAACCGATGTTGAAGCCGAACCAGCCGACCCAGAGCATGGCCGCGCCGGCCATGGTCAGGCTCAAGTTGTGGGCGGGCATTGGCGTATTCTGGTAACCCTTGCGCTTGCCAAGTATCAGGCATGCGGCCAACGCGGCAACGCCAGCATTGATATGCACCGCAGTGCCGCCGGCAAAATCGAGGACACCCCAGTTATGCATCAATGCGCCCGAACCACCCCAGACCATATGGGCGACAGGCGCATAAACCAGGGTAAACCACAGCGCCATGAACCACAGCGCCGCCGAGAACTTCATGCGCTCGGCGAATGCGCCGGCAATCAGCGCCGGGGTAATGATCGCGAAGGTCATCTGGAAGGTCACAAACACGCCTTCCGGAATGTCACCGACCAGGCTCTCCGGGGTCATACCGGCCAGAAAGGCCCGGCTCAAACCACCGACGAAACTGTTAAACGTCACCTGCCCCTCGACCATGCCGGTGCTGTCGACCACCATGCTGTAGCCATAGATCACCCACAGCACGCCGACCAGGCCGGCGATGCCGAAGCACTGGGTGAACAGCGAGAGCATGTTTTTCGCCCGTACCAGACCTCCGTAGAACAAAGCGAGGCCCGGCAGACACATGAACAGCACCAGCACCGCTGCGGTCACCATCCAGGCGGTGCTGCCGGTGTTCAAGGTGGGTGCATCGGCCGCCTGGGCGAGCGGCGCGAGCGCGACGGCCGCCAATAAGAAAAGAAGGGATTTGCCGAGAAGACGATTGACCATTTTCAAAGCTCCTGCAAAAGAATGGAAAGTGTCTGGCAGCGAGCAAAGTGAGTGTGCACGGGCCTCTTGAGAGACCTCTTGGTCGTTGAATGAACATGCCGCGGTCTTTCAGACCCGCTTATAACTGTGGCAGCGAGCTTGCTCGCGCTCGAGTGCGTAGCACTCGCAAAGATTCTTGGGGCCGCTTTGCAGCCCAGCGCGAGCAAGCTCGCTCGCCACAGGTTTTTGTCAGTAACCGGTACCGGAACCCGGAATCCAGTTGGTTCCCGCCAGCGGCACCCGCGCCATGGCAGCCGACTCCACGGTCAGCGCCACCAGATCCTCGGGATCGAGGTTGTGCAGGTGCGACTTGCCGCAAGCCCGGGCCATGGTCTGGGCTTCCAGCACCAACACGCGCAAGTAGTTGGCCAGACGCCGACCACCTTCCACCGGGTCCAGGCGCTTGGACAGCTCCGGGTCCTGCGTGGTGATCCCGGCCGGGTCGCGGCCGTTCTGCCAGTCATCGTAGAAACCGGCGGCCGAGCCGATTTTCTTCAGTTCCTCGTCCAGGCGTGGATGGTTATCGCCCAAGGCAATCAGCGCAGCCGTCCCGATGGCCACCGCATCCGCACCCAGCGCCATCGCCTTGGCGACGTCGGCACCGTTGCGAATCCCTCCAGAAACAATCAGCTGAACCTTGCGATGCATGCCCATCTCCTGCAAAGCTTGTACCGCTTGCGGAATGGCCGACAAAATCGGGATCCCGACGTGTTCGATGAACACTTCCTGAGTCGCTGCGGTGCCGCCTTGCATGCCGTCGAGCACAATCACGTCAGCCCCGGCTTTTACCGCCAACTTGACGTCGTAGTAAGGCCGGCTGGCGCCGATCTTCACGTAGATCGGTTTTTCCCAATCGGTGATTTCCCGCAGCTCGGCAATCTTGATCGCCAGGTCATCCGGGCCAGTCCAGTCCGGGTGACGGCAGGCGCTGCGCTGGTCGACACCGATCGGCAAGGTGCGCATGCCGGCCACGCGCTCGGTGACTTTCATCCCCAGCAACATACCGCCGCCACCGGGTTTGGCGCCCTGCCCCAGGACGATTTCAATGGCGTCGGCCTTGCGCAGATCGTCCGGGTTCATGCCATAGCGGGACGGCAAATACTGATACACCAAATGCTGCGACTGGCCGCGTTCTTCCGGGGTCATGCCGCCGTCACCGGTGGTGGTGCTGGTGCCGGCGATGGTCGCGCCACGGCCCAGGGCTTCCTTGGCATTGGCCGACAAAGCACCGAAGCTCATGCCGGCGATGGTCACCGGAATCTTCAGGTGAATCGGCTTCTTGGCGAAGCGGTTGCCGAGGATTACATCGGTACCGCACTTCTCCCGATAGCCTTCCAGCGGGTAGCGCGAAACGCTGGCGCCGAGCAGCAGCAAGTCATCAAAATGCGGCAGTTTGCGCTTGGTGCCACCGCCGCGAATATCGTAGATGCCGGTTTCCGCGGCACGCTGGATTTCCTGGATGGTCAGGCGGTCGAAGGTGGCTGACTCACGCAGCACTGGAGGGGTTTTCTCACTCATGTTATGGCTCCTGGATCAGTACGCGGACGCGTTATCGACTTTGAAGTTGTACAACTGACGGGCCGAACCGTAGCGCTTGAAGTCAGCCGCCTTGTGCTCGAAACCGGCACGCTTGAGCAGCTCTTGCAGCTCCTCCAGGTGCTCGGCACGCATCTCTTTCTCGATGCAGTCCGAGCCCAGGGACTCGACGGTGCCTTTGACGTAGATGTGGGTCTCGTACAACGAATCGCCCAGCGCATCGCCGGCATCACCGCAGACCACCAGGCGACCGGCCTGCCCCATGAAACAGCTCATGTGGCCGATGCTGCCGCCGACCACGATGTCGATACCTTTCATGGAAATCCCGCAACGGGCTCCGGCATCGCCTTCAATCACCAGCAAGCCGCCATGTGCCGTAGCTCCGGCCGCCTGCGAGGCGCTGCCTTTGACCCGGACGTAGCCGGACATCATGTTCTCGGCACAACCAACACCGACGTTGCCGTGCACGGTGATCGAGGCCTTTTGATTCATCCCCGCGCAGTAGTAACCGGCGTGACCCTGGATATCGATGGACACGGCTTCATTCACCCCGACCGCGAGGTTGTGCTTGCCATCGGAGTGAGTCACCACCCATTCGTGATCGGTAACGTTATTAACCTGATCGTGCAGCGCCTGATTGAGGTCACGCACGGTGGCAATGGAAAGATCGATGGTTTTCATGTGTGCGCTCCTTAAGCTGACTCGCGTTCCCAGATGTACATCGTCGCCGGTGCCGGCTCCCAGACTCTGGCGTTTTCGATTCCCGGCAGGCTCGACAGGGCCTGATACTCGGAGGCCATGGCAACGTAGTCGTCGGTCTCGGCAAGAATCGCCGGCTTGCAGGCAATCGGGTCGCGGATCACCGCAAAGCCGTTGCGGGTGCCGATGGCGAAGGTGAAGAAACCGTCGAGATCCTCCAGCGAGTGATCCAGCGCTTCCTTCAGTGAGTCGCCTTGCTGCAGGCGCCAGGTCAGGTAGCCGGCGGCCACTTCGGTGTCGTTGTCGGTTTCGAAGTGGATGCCTTCACGCTTGAGTTCCTGACGCAGGCGGAAGTGGTTGGAAAGCGAGCCGTTATGCACCAGGCACAGGTCGGCGCCGGTGGAAAACGGGTGGCTGCCTTCCATGGTCACCGCGCTTTCGGTGGCCATGCGGGTGTGGCCAATGATGTGGCTACCCTTCATGCCGGCCAGGCCAAAGCGTTGGGAAATTTCCTCGGGCAAGCCCATGCCCTTGAGGATTTCGATGCTTTGCCCGGCACTCATGATGCGTACGCTCGGTGCCAGTTCGGCGAGGGCCAGACGTACCGGCGCCTCCTCGGCATGGATCTTGAGTACAGCGGCGCTGGCGTTCTGGAACCAGTCCAGAGAACAGCCGAGGCGCCCTTCCAGTTCGCCCATCAGGGTTTTCCAGTCAAAGCTTTCGGTGGTCGCCTGCAGGGTCAGCTTGACCCAACCGTCCGCCACTTCATCGCCATAAATGGCGAAGCCGGCACTGTCCGGGCCACGATCGGTCATGGCCTGCAACATCGGCTCAAAGAGCTTGCCGAGCTGGGATTCCAGCTGCGGATTTTTCAGGTAAAGACCTACGATTCCACACATATCAAGTCTCCTTCGGAGGCAGTGAACGCCCGACGCCGTGCCGGGTGCCCGAATGGTTGTCAAAATGGAAAATCAGAAAAATTCGGTGTAGCGCTGGATCTCCCAATCGGAGACGTGGCGGCTGTATTCCACCCACTCCATGCGCTTGAGCTTGATGAACTCGCCAACGATCTGCGGGCCAAGCACCTCGGCGAACAATGGGTCGGCTTCGAGCGCGTCGCAGGCTTCCTTGAGCGATTGCGGCAGAGTCTTGATGCCGCGCGCGGCGATCTGCTCGAGGCTCAGGCTGTAGAGGTTTTCATTGCAGACGTGGTCGATTTCCAGCTGACGGTCGATGCCGTCCAGGCCCGCAGCGATGATCGCGGCGCTGACCAGATAAGGGTTGCAACCGGCGTCTGGCAGACGGAATTCGAGGCGGCCGTAAGGCACCCTCACCATGGCCGAACGGTTGTTGGCGCCGAAGGCGATAAAGGCTGGCGCCCAGGTCGCACCGGACAACGAATTGCCCACCACCAGACGCTTGTAGGAGTTGACCGTCGGCGCGGCGAAGGCACACAGCGCCGGGCCGTGGGCAAGCAGGCCCGCGGCGAAGTGATAGGCCATTTTCGACAGGCCCATGCCGCTCGGATCATTGGCGTCATGGAACAGGTTCTTGTTGTCGGCACTGCTGATCGACAGGTGAAAGTGCATACCGTTGCCGGCACGTTTCGGGTCGGGCTTGGGCATGAACGAGCAGATCATGCCCAGGTCATTGGCAATTTCGCCGGCGGCCATGCGGAAAAAGGTGAAGCGGTCCGCCGAGGTCATGGCATCGCTGTAGGTGTAGTTGATCTCGAACTGGCCGTTGGCGTCTTCGTGGTCAATTTGATAGACCTCGAAGTCCACGGCCTGCAGGGCTTCGGTCAGCCGCTCAAGGAAAACGCGGGAGCGCGACAAGCCTTTATAGTCGTAGCAAGGCTTGTCGAGGTTGTCGCTGGGGTCGACCAATTGCAGCTTGCCCTGCTCGTCGCGCCGCATCAGGTTGAACTCGGGTTCCAGGCCGGTGTTGAGGGTCCAGCCCTTTTCTTCCAGGCGTTGCACTTGTTGCTGCAGCACATAACGGCTGTCATACGGATGCGGCTTACCGTCGACGTGGCCGACGCACACCACCCGCCCGTAACCCGGCTGCCAGGGCACCGGGGTCAGGGTGGACAAGTCGCCGCGAGCCATAAAGTCCGGACCGTGGGGCTCCATGCCCATGCCACTGATCGCGAACCCGGCAAAACCCGCCCCCTCTTCGGCGACGGTCTTGAGCCCACAGATCGGCACCGACTTGGTCTTGGCCGCACCGTGAATATCCACAAATTGCGCAAGCACGTACTTGATCCCGTGCTTGTCGATGATGCGCTGGGTTTCTGCTGGCAACATTGCTCGTCACTCCTCGCGAAAGGCAAAACATTCTGGATGGGCCTTGACCGTCTTTTTATTCCTAAAAAGAAAGTTATTTTCCCAATAGGAATGCAAAGCCCTTGCCAGATTCGCGAGTGAAACGTCGAAACGCCGTGACAGGCGCTTTTGTGCTGTATATATGGGAATATTCTTTTCCCTGTGGGAATACTGCCCGCAGGGCAGGCGCCAAGCGTCGCCATTTGCACTTTCTCAGTGCGAAACTAATATTACTGAACGGAAAGTGTGCAGGATCTGATGACTATGTCGACCGAAACCGCCCCGCGCCTCAAGCTTGAGCAATATCTGGGATTGCAGATCAAGCGCCAGCGCCAGGCTCAGGATCTGAAATTGTCTGACGTGGCCAAGATTGCCGATATCAGTCAGGGCATGTTGAGCAAGATCGAAAACGCCCAGGTGTCCACCAGCCTCGATACCCTGAGCCGTCTGTGCGACGTGCTTGGTCTGCCACTGTCCAAGTTGTTCAGCGAATATGACCAGCAGGACGGCAGCGCGCTGTTGGTCAAGGCCGATCAGGGCATGGAAGTGGTGCGCCGCGGCACCGAGAAAGGCCATACGTACCATTTGCTCAACCACACCCGTGGGCCAAAGAAGAGCTTCGAGGCCTACATGGTCAGCATGGATGACGCGAGTGAGGAGTTTCCGACCTTCTCCCACCCCGGCACCGAATTCCTCCACCTGCTGGAAGGTGAACTGATCTATCGCCACGGCAATCAGCTCTACCGCATGGAGGCTGGCGACAGCTTGACGTTTGAAGGCGAAATTCCTCACGGCCCCGAGCAACTGGTGCAAGTGCCGATCCGCCTGCTGTCGATCATGAACTACGGCAGCGACAAAGAGTAACGCCCCCTCTTCCCCCGCTTTGCCCCGCCTTGAGGCCGACCCACGTCGGCCTCAAGCATTTTCCTGCCAGTTAAAAAACTTTCTTAAAAGCTCTAGACGTGACACACCCATTTCCCCTATAAAGCCACAAACAGGAATAATTTATTCCCCACAAGAAAATGCGCTCATGGATGAGCCTGCTGTCCGCTGACACTTTTTTCGCTATGCGATGAGCTGCCGCCATCATCCCGAGGACGTGTCATGCAACACGAAAAAAACCATTTCATCATCAAGATCACCTGTCCCGCGGTGTCCGGCATCGTCGCTGCCGTCACCACTTACCTGGCGGACAACAGTTGCTACATCGGGGAGATGGCGCAATTCGACGACGACTTCAGCGGCCGTTTTTTCATGCGTGCGGTATTCCGCTTCAACGACGGCCATCAGGGCGACATTCAACAGATCAAGGACGGCTTCGCCGACGTCGCCAAGGCGTTCGAGATGACCTGGGAATTGCATGACACCCGCGAGCCGATGCGCGTGCTGCTGATGGTCAGCAAATTTGACCACTGCCTGACCGACCTGCTCTACCGCTACCACAAGGGCGAGATGGACATGACCATCACCGCCATCGTCTCCAACCACCTCGACTTGCGGCCAATGGCCGAACGCGAGGGCATTCGCTTCATCTACCTGCCTGTCACCAAAGACACCAAAGCCCGGCAGGAAGCCGAGCTGATGAAGATCGTCGACGACACCGGCACCGAACTTGTGGTGTTGGCGCGCTACATGCAGATCCTCTCCGATGACCTGTGCAAGCAACTCTCGGGTCGGGCGATCAACATTCACCATTCGTTCTTGCCCGGTTTCAAAGGCGCCAAGCCTTATCACCAGGCCTACCAGCGTGGCGTGAAACTGATCGGCGCCACCGCCCATTACGTCACCAGCGACCTCGACGAGGGACCGATCATTGAGCAGGAAGTGCAGCGTGTCGACCACGTCTACCTGCCCGACGACCTGGTCGCCACCGGTCGCGACACCGAAACCGTGGCCCTGTCCAAGGCGGTCAAGTACCACCTGGAGCATCGGGTTTTCCTCAACCAGGACAGAACGGTGATCTTCCGGTGAACATGCACAAGTTGATTGACGGCAAAGCCACCGCTGCCCGCGTGCTGGTACAGGTCCGCAAGGACGTGGAGCGCCTGCGCGAGCAAGACATTCAACCGGCACTGGCGGTGATTCTGGTGGGCAGCGACCCGGCCAGCCAGGTCTACGTGCGAAACAAGATCCTGCGCGCCGAAGAGGTGGGTATCCGCTCGCTGGAACATCGGCTGTCCACGGACACCAGCACTGAACAGTTACTCATTCTGATCGCCCGATTGAATGCCGATCGCTCGATCCACGGCATTCTTCTGCAGCTGCCGCTGCCTTCGCATATCGATGAATTACGCGCACTGGAGGCTATCGCTCCGGACAAGGATGTAGACGGGTTCCACAGTCAGAACGTCGGTGGTCTCAGCCAGGGTCGCACGGTGCTCGCGCCCTGCACCCCCAGTGGTTGTTTGTATTTGCTGGAACAAACCTGCGGTGATTTACGCGGCAAGCACGCAGTGGTGATCGGCCGCTCGAACATCGTCGGCAAACCCATGGCAGCGTTGTTGCTGCAGGCCGACTGCTCGGTGACCGTCCTGCATTCGCGCAGCCCGGATCCGCAGGCTCTGTGCCGGCAGGCAGACATCGTCATCGCCGCCGTGGGTCGCCCAAGGCTGATCGACGCCAGTTGGCTCAAGCCAGGCGCCGTGGTGATTGACGTCGGCATCAACCGCATCGAAGACGATGGCCGCAACCGTCTGGTAGGCGATGTCGACTTCGACAGCGCCCTACCCCATGTCGCAGCGATCACCCCGGTCCCTGGTGGTGTCGGGCCGATGACCATCGCCTTTCTGATGAAGAACACCGTGACCGCAGCCCTTGCGCAACACCAGGCTCAACGCAGCCAATCGGAGGCTCTATGCCATTCAATCTATTGAAATACGGGCTGAGCTCGGAGTACCCGGTGGAAGTGGATTTGCCGCCACCGCGGGAACTCAAGTCGAGCTATGACGTGGTGATCATCGGTGCCGGCGGCCACGGTCTGGCCACCGCTTACTACCTGGCCAAGTACCACGGCATCACCAACATCGCGGTGCTGGAAAAGTCTTACCTGGGCGGCGGCAACACCGCGCGCAACACCGCGGTGATCCGCTCCAACTACCTGACCAGCGAAGGTGTGCGCTTTTATGCCGAGTCGGTGCGCATGTTCCAGTCGCTGTCCAACGAATTCGACTTCAACATCATGTACTCCGAGCGCGGCCAACTGACCCTGGCCCACACCGATGCCACGGTGCGTTCGTTCCGGCAGCGAGCCGAGGTCAACAAACACTTTGGCGGCCGTACCGAGATGATCGACCGGCAGCAGATCCGCGAACTGGTGCCCAGCCTCAACCTCGATCCCGGCCACTTGCCGGTGATCGCCGGGCTCTGGCATATCGACGGCGCCACCGCGCGCCATGACGCGGTGGCCTGGGGTTACGCCAAACAAGCAGCCAAGCGCGGCGTGGAAATCCATCAGCTCACCGAAGTCCAGGACCTGATCATCGAGAACGGCGCCATCACCGCCGTCAAGACCAACCGAGGCACCATCAAATGCGGTTGTGCGGTGCAGGCGATTGCCGGGCACAGTTCTTTGCTGATGGCCAAGGCCGGGATCCGTTCGCCGATCCAGACCTTCCCGCTGCAAGCGATGGTCACCCAGCCGTTCAAACCGTTTCTCGATCCGCTGGTGAGTTCCTCCGCCCTGCACTGCTACGTGCAACAGACCAGCCGCGGTGAAGTGGTTTTCGGCGGTGGCTCCGATCCCTATCCGCTGTTCAACACCCGCTCGACGCTGGACCTCAAGGAAAGCCTGCTCGCCCATGCGATCGAAATGTTCCCGTTCCTGGCCAACGCCAAGCTTATGCGCCAATGGGCCGGCATCACCGACATGACCCCGGATTACAGCCCGATCATGGGCCTGTCGCCGGTGAAGAATTACTACCTCGACGCCGGCTGGGGTACCTGGGGCTTCAAGGCCACGCCGATCTGCGGCAAGACCATGGCCGAGTTGGTGGCCAGCGGCGGCAAGGTGCCGGAGCTGATCAAACCCTTCGGTCTTGAGCGCTTCTCAACCTTCCAGCAAGTCAACGAAATGGGCGCCACGGCGGCCAGTCACTGACGGAGAGCGGACTATGAAAATCATGAATTGCCCGCTCAACGGGCCGCGCAATATCAGCGAGTTCACCTATGGCGGTGAATTCAAGCCGATGCCTGACCCGGTCAGTTGCAGCGACGCCGAATGGGCCGACTACGTGTTCAACACCGACAACCTCGCCGGTGTGGTGCGCGAATGGTGGATGCACACGCCCTCCAGCTACTGGTTTCTGGCGGAGCGTCACACCATCAGCGATGAAATCCTGCGCACCTTCGACCCTAAAGAACTGTTCACCACCCGCGTCGACTTCAGCGCCGCCAAGGAGATCGCAGGATGAATCGCCTACCCGCCCCCATGGGCTTGCTGATCGACCGTGATCAACCGCTGGATTTCAGCTTCGACGGCCACCGCTACCAAGGCTTGCAAGGCGACAGCATCGCCAGTGCCCTGTTGGCCAACGGGCGTTTCCTGATCTCCCGTTCGTTCAAATACCATCGCCCGCGTGGCCCGCTGACCATGGCCGGCCAGGACGCCAACAGCCTGGTGCAGTTGCCCGAAGAACCCAACGTGCTGGCCGACGCACATGCGTTGTCCGCTGGGTTGCAGGTGACGGCGCAGAACGTCAACGGCTCGCTGGATAACGACAAGGACGCCTACCTCGGCAAGTTCTCGAAATTCATGCCGGTGGGTTTCTACTACCGCTCGTTCTACAAACCCAAGGGCATGTGGAAAGTCTGGGAACCGATCATTCGCAAGAAGGCCGGCCTCGGTGTGCTCGACCTGACCTTCCGGCCCGAGTACTACGACAAGGCTTACCTTTTCACCGACCTGGCAGTCATCGGCGCCGGCCCCGCCGGGCTCCATGCGGCGCTGACGGCAGCCAACGCGGGGGCCAAGGTGTTGCTCATCGAGCAACAACCGGTTCTCGGCGGTTCGCTCACCTATGCCCGCTTCGATATCGAAGGCAACAGGGCTGAAAACCTGCGCCGCGAACTGCTCGCTGCGGTAGAGCAACACGCCAATATCCAGATCCTGACCGAAGCCACTTGCAACGCCTGGTTCACCGACAACTACCTGCCGGTGATTCAGGGCAAACGCATGTACAAGGTCCGCGCCCGCCAGTGCCTGGTGTGCAGCGGGGCCTTCGATCAACCGGTGATCTTTCGCAACAACGACCTGCCGGGCGTGATGCTGACCAGCGCCGCGCAACGACTGATGAAACTGTATGCAGTCAAACCCGGTAAACGCGCCGTGGTGCTGACAGGCAACGATGACGGTTACCTCGCCGCGCTGGATCTGCATGACCAGGGCGTGGAGGTCGTCGCTGTGGCGGACCTGCGCCATGGTCCTTCGGACGAATCCTTGCTGCGCGCACTGGCACAACGCAAGATCTACCATCAGAGCAACAGCACCGTATATGAGGCCCAGCACGAGAAAGGCATGCGCCATATCAACGGCGTCGACGTGCGCAAGATCACCGCACAAGGCCAGGTCGCCGAGAGCGGGCAACACCTGGAGTGCGATTTACTGTGCATGTCCGCCGGTTACATGCCGGTCTATCAACTGCTGTGCCAGGCCGGCGGCAAACTGGCCTACGACGATCAGCGTGCCGAGTTCACGCTCAGCGGCCTGCCTAAGAATCTGAATGTCGCCGGCTCGGTCAACGGTCGTCACCTGCTGGATAACGTGATTGCCGATGGTGTGAATGCCGGTTCCGAAGCCGCTCTCGCGCTGGGTCTGACGGTCAGCACGCAACGCGTGCCATTCAACGGCGAGGCTCGGGTCAACTTTAATTGGCCAATCTTCCCGCACCCCAAGGGCAAGGACTTCGTCGACTTCGACGAGGATCTGCAAGTGGCCGACATCGTCAACGCCACCCGGATCGGCTATCGCGACGTGCAACTGGTCAAGCGCTACTCCACCGTCGGCATGGGCCCGTCTCAAGGTCGTCACTCGGCGCTGCCGACCGCGCGGTTGGTGGCCTGGGCCACCCAACGCAACATCAGTGAAACCGGCGTGACCACGGCGCGACCGCCGTTTGTGGCTGAAAAACTGGCGCATGTCGCCGGTCGCGCGTTCGACCCGTACCGGCAAACGCCGATGCACGCTCGTCACCTGCAAGCTGGCGCGAAGATGATGCCTGCGGGCATCTGGCAACGCCCGGCCTACTACGGCAACGCCAAGGATCGCGAGACATGCATGCAGGCCGAAGCCCTGCACGTGCGCAACAAGGTCGGCATCATCGATGTCTCGACCCTCGGTGGCCTGGATGTGCGCGGTCCGGACGCGGCCGAACTGCTCAATCGGATGTACACCTTTGCGTTCCTCAAGCAGCCGATCGGCCGCTCCCGTTATGCGCTGATGACCAATGAGCACGGCGTGGTAATCGACGACGGCGTCTGTGCGCGGTTTGCCGAGAACCATTTCTATGTCACTGCCACCACCAGCGGTGTCGACCGGATCTATCAGCAGATGCTCAAGTGGAACGCGCAATGGCGCCTCGACGTGGATGTCGCCAACGTCACTGCGGCCATTTGTGCAGTCAACGTCGCCGGGCCGAACTCGCGCAAGGTGCTGGAACAGGTCTGCACCGACCTCGACCTGAGCGCCGATGCCTTCCCTTATCTGGGCGTTCGCCAGGGCACCGTGGCCGGTATCAAGGCCCGCATGCTACGAGTCGGTTTCGTCGGCGAGTTGGGTTATGAAATCCACGTGCCCGCGCGTCACGGGCTCATGCTCTGGGACGCACTGATTGAGGCTGGCAAAGCGCATGATATCCGACCGTTCGGCGTCGAAACCCAACGCCTGCTGCGCCTGGAAAAAGGCCATGTGATCATCAGTCAGGACACCGACGGCATGACCCACCCGGCAGAAATCGACATGGGCTGGGCGGTCAATCGCACCAAGCCGTTCTTCGTCGGCCGGCGCTCGGTAGACATCCTCGAAGCCCAGCCGCTGAAACGCAAACTGGTGGGCTTCAGCCTGCCAAAAGGTAGCCTGCAGCCACTGGAAGGTCATCTGGTGCTCAACGGCCCGGACATCAGCGGCAACGTCACCTCCTGCGAGTATTCCGCCTCTCTGGGCAAGATCATCGGCCTGGCCTACGCCGGCATCGACCAGAGCACGCCTGGGCAACGGATTCCGATCCGCGTCGAAGGCAGCATCGTGGTCCAGGCCGATGTAGTGCAGTTGCCCTTCTTCGATCCCGACAACCAACGCCAGGAGCTTTGAATCATGACCAGTCTGAGAGAACAACACACCATCGCCCGGCATGCCCTGGCACCGACGCAGGGGTGCCGCCTGGAGGACCTTACCGACCTGCCGCGAGTCGGTTTTCGCGGTGCCCACAGTGCCGAGTACCTGCGCAGCCGCGGCTTCGTCCTGCCGGATGCGCCCAACCGAGCGGTAATTCAAGCCGACGGCAGTCAGGTGGTGCGGCTGTCGCAGACCGAATACCTGCTGCTGGGCAGTCCCGAGGATCAGGGCCAACGAATGGCGGATGAAGAGGCCCGCTGGGAACTTGATCATCAAGCCAACTATCTGCTGCCTCGTCAGGACAGCCATGCCTGCTTCCAACTCAACGGCGAACACCTGGCCGACGTCATGGCCAAGCTCTGCGGCGTCGACCTGAATCCTCTGGCGTTCGGTCCCGGCGCAGTAGCGCAAACCTCGGCGGCGCGGATCAACGTGATCGTGATCAACTCCAGTATGGCGCAGCGGGCCTGTTTTCACATCTTGTGTGATCGGGCCTCGAAGACGTATTTTCGTGAGGCCATGTTGGACGCGATGGAGGAGTTTTCCGGGTTGGGAACCTAAGATCACCTGGACGTTACATTAGCGGACGCTGGCTTCCACTAAAGCAGTGAGAATTCCACCCCGAGCCAGTCGTTTTGTAGGGGTAAAAACGCCTAAGAACAAAAGGGGGTCGCGAGATATAATCTCGAAACCCCTTGAATTATATGGTCGTAACTTCGCAAAAAAGGTATCGCCACCCCCTTTTACTTCCAGTTTCGGTGGGAAGGAATCTACACCCGCTTTTCGTGCAACACCTGGCCAAACAAGTCGTTGACTGAAATCCGCAAGGAGCGCAATGAAGCACGAGACCTTGTAGCCAAAGGGATCAATCCTAATGAGTACAAACGCGTAGAGAAGGTCAGACTAAAAGCGGAGCTGGCTGAAAACCTGCAGAAGCCGATCAGCAAAAATCTATGGAGCTAACAGTGCTAGACCTGGCGGGAGAATGGCTTCGCGATGGTGATGCACGAAAAGACGGTAATGCCGAGCTACGGAGAAAATTGGCGAAAGATCTTTCCCCCGCCGTTGGCTCAAAATTGATCAGTACCGTCAGTGAGCATGACCTGCGGGACTTGGTGCGTTCCGTCATGGCTCGCGGTGCTACTCGTCAGGCCATCAGTCTTTTTTCGGATGTCGTTCAGATGTTTGGATGGGCTGAGAAACGCCAGCCATGGCGAGCATTGCTGGCCAACGGAAATCCGGCAGACTTGGTCGAAATCGAAAGAATTATACCCAGCGACTACCAACAGGAACGTACCCGAACTCTCTCCTGTTCCGAACTTCTAGAATTAAACCAACGCTTTCACAAAATGACCGCAGACTATGCAGCGCTACCTGCCGGGAAGAAGTACGATGGAATTCGCTCCCTAAAACCAGAGTTTTAACTTGCACTTTGGATCTGTTTGGGAACGTTTTGCCGGATCGGTGAACTGCTTCAGGCCGAATGGACGAACGTCGATCTGGAGAAACATACCTGGTTCATCCCGAGCGGTAACGTCAAAGGCAGCCAGCGCAAGAAACAAGACCATCATGTTTTCCTCTCACCATTTGCCCTGCACTTCTTTCAGGATCTGAAAACGCTGACTGGGCATAGCCAATGGTGCTTTCCCGATAAGCAGGATGATCAGCATGTGGACGTAAAAGTGGTGAGTAAACAGGTCAGCGATCGCCAGGCCCGGTTCAAAAATCGTAAGGCCCTCTCACGACGACGCCATGACGATACGCTGGTACTGGCCGACGGCCAGAACGGTGATTGGACGCCGCATGACCTACGCCGCACGGGCGCAACCATGATGCAAGCCTTAGGTGTTAGCCTGAACGTCATCGATCGCTGTCAAAATCATGTGCTAGCCGGTGAGACGCCACTACCTGGATCATGGCTATGCTGAAGAGAAAAAGCGCGCCTGGAACCTGTTGGGTGATCGACTCAGTGCTGTGCTGTCCTCAACCTACGAGCCTCCACCAACCGAGTCGATGATGTCTTTTCCAGCGTACGTGGCGACAGAGACGTCGCCACCTTCATAGGGTCAACCAACTCGTGCTATGCCACAGAATCTCGAACGTCGGAGCTGGGCAGCTACCCTTTAAGATCAGATCACTCCTCGATCTTTGAATGCAGAGATCTGTTCGTCTGAATACCCCAGCTCCCGCAAAACGCCGACACTATGCTCGCCCAAACCTGGTGATGGCTTCTCTTCAACCATTTCGGTGTAAGGCATATGGACTGGGTGCTTCACGTAGCGATTTCCCGATTGGGCCGGCACCTCGACGATCATGCCGCGATGCTGCACTTGCGGGTCGGCGATTGCCTCGACCACCGTGTTGATCGGACTGCAGGGTACATCGGCCGCCTGAAGTGTCGTCATCCAAAACTCACGCCCGCTCTCTTGCAATCGGGCCGTCATCAAGGGCTCCAGACGAGCATGATTCTGCGCGCGCAGCGGACCGTCACGCAGCAGCGGATCATCGATCCACTCTGGCCGCTGCATCGCGATGCACATCCGTTGCCACTGCTCTTCGGTATCGACACAGATGGCAATCGGCTCATCGGCGGTAGCGAAGGCCTGGAACGGCGCGATCAGCGCGTGGCGACTACCCAGGCGGCGCGGAATATCACCCACCTGCAGAAAGCGCGCGACAGCGTTCTCCATCATTGCCAGCTGGCAATCGAGCATCGAAATATCGATGAACGACCCCTTTCCGCCCTCCTGGCCCCTGCCCACCAGCGCCGCCAGCACACCGACGGTGGTGAATAGGCCAGACCCGATATCGCCCAGCGAAATGCCCACGCGCGCAGGTGGTCCGAACTCTTCGCCGGTGATGCTCATCATGCCGGACATCGCCTGCGCGACCACGTCAAAAGACGGCAAGTGCTTATAAGGACCATCCTGCCCAAAGCCTGAAATGGCGGCGTAAACCAGTTGCGGGTTCAACTCACTCACGGCTTTATATCCGAACCCCAGGCGCTCCATTGCCCCCGCCCGATTGTTTTCAATAAACACATCGGCCGTCGTCAGTAACTGGCGAAGTACAGCTTTGCCCTCTTCCTCTTTCAAGTTCAGCGCGACGCTGCGCTTGTTCCGGTTGACGCTGTTGAAGTAGATGCTCTCCTCATCCTTGAACGGCGCAACGCTACGGGTGTAGTCCCCCCCTTGCGGACGCTCGATCTTGATCACATCAGCCCCGAGCATCGCGAGCAGCCAGGTTGAATATGGCCCTGCCAACATATGCGTAGCATCGATGACACGTATACCGCTTAAAGGCCCTTTATTGGGTATTTCAGATTTAATCGACATGACTTCACCCTGCCCGGCAACGGAAGTTGCCAGCGAACTATGATTAGTTAAATTAGAGAAAGCAGCTGTTTACCCAGGCGTCAGCGCTTTCTACTGTCGGTAACGTGATAACACCGGTGTTTCATCACACCGCAATGTTGTTCTAAAGCCCCTTCCACGAGGGAGGACGTTTTTGCTGAAACGCCGCAACGCCTTCACGAAAATCAGCCGAGTGATAGCAACGCAACAACACATCCTCGTCCTCGACACTTGCCACTTGCGCGTCGCGAAGTCGGCGCAGAGTGGTCTTGGTCGCCCAGAGCGTCAGTGGCGCAAGTTGCACCAGGTGTTCTGCTACCCGCTCGGCGGCAGCTTCCAGCGCGTCGTCGTCGACCAGCTCCCGGAACGCGCCACTTGCCATCAAGGCCGGGGCATCCAGCAAGCGTGCGCTGAACACCATTTCCTTGGTCATCGCGGTTCCGAACAGATCAACTAGGCGCTGATAGTTCAGGGCGCTGAGGCAATTGCCAACGGTTCGTGCAATAGGGAATCCGAACCGCGCAGAACGACTGATGATGCGCACGTCACAAGCCGCGGCAATCAGCGCCCCCCCTCCCACACAGGGCCCGGCGATGGCAGCGACGGTCGGGATTGTCAGCGCTTCGAGCGACTGGATGAGCGTTTCACTGTGACTTTCGAGCTCAAGAAACTCTGCGGTCGTTTTCGCATCCTCCAGCGCGCCGAAATCCGCCCCTGCCATGAACGACGGGCGCGCTCCCGTAGCACCGGTCAGCACCAGTGCCTTGACCGAGGCATCGCCTGCAAGCGCCTGGAATATTTCCGTCAACGCCTCTTCCATTGCCGGCGACATCGCGTTCAAGGCGTGAGGCCGATTGAAGATGATCCATTCAACGCTCCCTCGCCGTAACCGGATAATCTCGCCACTCTCTTCGATTTTCATAGTTGAATCCTGTCAGGCCTTTTAATGAGTACTTACCGCTCGACGGCCGCTGCCAACCTACCGGTTTAACTGTTAACCCGTTCTCCGGATGGCAGCAGGTGGCAATCCTGTTTTGGCAAATGCAGCAGCACGACCTGCCCTACCCGATAGTCGACCGTCGGGGGCGTAAAGGCGCGCACCGAAAGGCCAGCGCCGATGTCCACCAAAACATCGCAATATTCTCCGAGGTACGCCGTGCGCAGCACCGTGCCGGGCAGGACATTGGTCACGCCTTGATTTGGCCCGACGATCCGCACTTTGGACGGACGGATACACAGGGTGATTTCTGCACCAGGACCGGCGCCGCTGCGGTCCACCCCCACCAGTGACTGTTCTCCAAAGCGCAATGTGCCGGGCCCCGTTAACACGCCCTTGATCACGTTATTGCTGCCGATGAACGCCGCGACGAACGCGTTGGCCGGCAGCTCGAAAATCTCCCTCGGCGAACCCAGTTGTTGCACGCTGCCTCCATTCATCACTGCCACCTGGTTGGCCGTCACCAATGCCTCGCCCTGATCGTGGGTGACGTAGACCGTCGTCAGTCCAAGCAAGTCATGCACTCGCCGGATTTCGAAGCGCATTTCTTCCCGAAGGTGCGCGTCAAGGTTCGACAGCGGTTCGTCGAGCAATAAAATGCTCGGCTCGACGATAAGCGCCCGCGCCAGGGCCACACGCTGCTGTTGCCCACCCGACAACTCAGAGGGATAGCGATCAGCCAGGTGGTCGAGGTGCACGGTCTTGAGGGTTTTAGTGAGTTTTTCTTGCAGTACAGCCCGCGGCACCTTGCGTATCTGCAAGCCAAACGCCACGTTCTCGGCCACGGTTTTGTGTGGCCAGACCGCATAGTTTTGAAACACCAGCGATATATTCCGACGCTCTGGAGGGACCACGCCCTGCGCGCTGGAAATGACCCGGTCATTGACGCGAATTTCGCCTGCGGTCGGGGTTTCAAAACCGGCCAGCAACTGCAGCGTGGTCGACTTGCCACAGCCGGATGGCCCAAGCAACGCCAACAGCGTTCCGTCCTCCACGGTCAGGTCGATGCCCTTCAGCGCCTGGAACTGGCCGAAGCTTTTTTGCAAATCACGGATCTGGATCTGGCTCATGGGGCGACTCCGGTTTCAGCACTGGCACGTTTATGTTTCGCTAGCTTCACGCTGAGCATTTGAGCGATCGCCACCACCACCATGGTGACAACCAGCAGCAATACGCTAGCGGCAGCCACCGCCTCGTAATTGCCGCCATCCTTGTAGTTGTAAATCAACGTGGTCATGACGTTGGTGCTGGGCGTTATCAGGAACACTGCCACCGAGAGCTCGCGCATCACGGGGATAAACACCAACAGCCATCCTGAAATCAGTCCAGACCTCAACAACGGTGCCGTGATGCTGGTGAATGTCTTCGACTCACTAGCACCCAGAATCCGTGCGACCCGCTCCAGGTCCGGGCTGATGCCCTTGAGCATTGCCCCACCATGGGAATAGGCAATGGGCAGGAACGTCGCGACGAACGCCGCAATAATGATCGCCGAGGTCCCGTACAGGCTCAGGGGTGGCTGGGTATAGGCCGCGAAGAAACCCACCGACAACACAATCCCGGGAATGATGATCGGCAGATTGGTCAACGCCGCGATAATGGCCGTCCCCGCTACCAGGCGGCGTTCGACGATGTAGGCGATCAGGGTGCCAAGCAGCACGCAAAGACTGGCGCCTATGGCGGCGTAGGCCAATGAATTGATAATCGCCGCCTGAGTTTCGGCGTTCTCCAGGATAGCCCATCGATACCAGTGGAACGTCAGGTTGCTCAGCGATGGCCCCTGCCCCCAGGCTTTGGAGAGAGAAACAACGATCAGGGCGAAGTAAGGCAGGATCACCGCCGTCACCGGGACAATCAGCGCGAACAACAACCCGGCCCAACGCCAGCCTTTCAGATCGATGCTGCGCCCCGCCCGGCTCTTGCCACCGATCATCACAAAACGTCTGCGGCCAAGCATTTTTTTGCGTACCCAGAACAACCCGCCAGTGAGCAACAGAAGCGGCATGCAATACGCCGCCGCCATGTACAACTCGGGCGGGAACAACTGATAGAACTCGGCCAGTTTGGTGGTGACGACCGATGTCCCTGAAGGCGTGAGCAGAAAGGCTGGAACCCCGAACAGGGTCATTCCCTGAATGAACGACAGAATGAAACCCACGATGACCGAAGGCATCACCATCGGGATGGTCACGCTGAACATTGTGCGAAGAACGCTGGCGCCGAGCGTCGTCGCCGCGTCTTCCAGTTCGACCGCCATTTCATCGAGCGCACTGGCGACGATCGTAAAGGTATACGGGACGGTATAGATGGCGCAGACGAAGATCGCCCCGCCCATCGAGTAGATGTTGAGCAGGGGCAAATCGCCGCCCGAGACTTGTCGATAGAGCGTGTTCAGCCAGCCGGCGTTAGGTGCCGCGAGCAGAATCCAGCCCAGTGCGCCAATGAACGACGGGGTCACGAAGGCCCCCAGCGTGAGCATCCTGATGAGCCCGCGTCCCGGCATGTTGGTACGCGCCACCAGCCAGGCCAGCGGAACACCCAGCAGCGTTGAAATCGCTGCGGTCGAGAACGCCAGAATAATCGAATTGATGATTGGCTGGAGCATGCCTTTGGCAGTCACCAGGCGCACGTAATTGTTCAGCGTCCATTGTTGCGTGGCGTCATCGTGCACGCTGTTGAACAGAATCCAGCCGACCGGTTGCGCAACCAATAAGAACAGCGCCGCCAGAACCACGGTCACCACGGTCCAGCGCACCCAGGGTCGGTGTCGTCTCATCTCGGCGCCAACGGTCGCCGAGGAAGTGCTTATCGCAAAAACGCCCATACAGGGGTCACTCCTGAATCTACCGTCGCCAGGCCGCTCGGGCCCGGCGGGTATTGGTTCAACCGATGATGTCTTTCCACTTGGCGATACCTTCGGCGACTTCGGCCGCCAGGTCTTCAGGTGGATTGCGGTACCAGGTTAACTGGGACAGGCTGCGGCCCTCGGCCCATGGCACGTCAGTGCGCAATGTTGGCCAGAAGTTTGCCGCCAGGATTTGCGAGACTTCAAGGTCATACAAAAAGTCGGAGAACAGCTTCGCCGCGTTCGGGTGTGGCGCTTTCAGTGGAATGGCACTCAGCCCCAGGTTGAGAATAGTGCCGTCAGTCGGGGTCACTACGTTGATCGGGTTGCCAGCCGCCTTTTGTGTCAGCGAGTAACTGAAGGGCGCACCGAGACCCACAAGGCGCTCGCCTGACAGAATATCGGTGACGGTATCCACGTTCGACTGGCCGACCTTGGGGTTCAGCTTCGCCAGTTCCTTGAGGTAATGGTCGCCGTACTTTTTACGGATCGCTACCACCCAGGAAGCGACATCCCCCGAAAAGGACGGGCTGCCGACCGTCAGCTTGTTGGCCCATTGAGCATCCAGAGCAGCCTCCCATGAGGTGGGCGCTGATGTGACTTTGTCCGATTGGTAATTCAGGCTGGTCAGGCTGATGGCGCCGACCTGGAAGGTGTCGTCCTTGTCCAGTCCCTGGAATTCCTGCGGCAGAAACTCCGTACCCGCCGGTTTGTAGGGCATCAACGCGCCGATCTTTTTCAACTCCAGGTAGTGAAGAATATTGGTACTGCCCAGCGAGTCGCAGTTGGGCGCATTGTTCTGCAGCTCGAGACGCAACCGGGTGTAGATCGTCTGCGATGCCTGACGCAGCAGGTTGACTTTGATCCCCGGGTAGCGCCGGGTGAACGTGTCACGGATGGCTTCAATGGTCCTTTGTTCGTAGGAGCCCCAGTAAAGGTTGAGTGCACCTTCTTTCTGTGCAGCCGCGTACAGCGACTCGTCGGCAGCGAACGAAGGACGAATCAATCCTGCTGCTAAACCTGCACCTGCGATACTGCTCGCTTGCAAAAATCTGCGCCGCGTAAATTCGACCATTTCGATGCCCCTTCGCCTGTTGCTGCGTAATTATTGTGGGTGGATAGCCGTGTTTCTGTGGTTCAGTAATCGCCTGTCGTTGCACCGCCGTCGACAATGAGAACTTGCCCGCTCATGTAACTGGCGTCGTCGGAGGCGAGGAACGCGACCACAGAGGCGATTTCTGCAGGTTGTGCAGGTCGGCCCAGTGGCATTCTTGCGATCCAGCGCGCCCTGATTTCCTCTGGCACACTCGCCAGAATAGGTGTCTCAACGATCCCGGGTGCCACGGCGTTGACCAATACGCCGTGGCGCGCGGCCTCCAGAGCGACGGTGTGGGTCAAACCCACCACGCCCGCCTTGGCCGATGAATAATTCGACTGACCGTAGGTGCCGAGGATCGCAGTGGAAGCGATATTGATGATCCTGCCCCAACCGCGCCCGACCATCGCCGCCACCCCGAATTGACACCCCATCCAGGAGCCTCGCAGGTTGACGTCGATCACCGCGTCCCAGTCTTCATCGGTCATCTTCATCAACGTTCTATCACGCACGATGCCTGCCACGTTCACCAGAATGTCGACGGCTTTGAAGGCCGGCGGCAGTTCAGCCATGACCGCGGTCCAACTGGCACGGCTCGAAACGTCAAGATTGATTGCTATCGCCTGATAGCCCTCAGAGGTCAGGGCGTGAGCCAGCTCGGCTGCACCAGGGCCGAGGTCGGCAATGACGACCGCTGCGCCCTCTCGCGCCAGGCGCTGACAGATCGCTGAGCCAATGCCGCCAGCACCACCGGTAATCAACGCGACATGCCCTTGCAGACGTGTGCTCATGATTCGCTCCCTGTGCGGCAGGCGACCGCAAATACGTCGTCGCCTTCCTGCACCACTTCACCGTTCTGGTTGAGCAGGCGCAGCCTGACCCGGGCAATGCCCCGCGAGGGGTTTGAAGTGCTTTTGCGCAGTGCTTCAATCTCCGCGACATAGTGCAGCGTGTCGCCTGCGAACACCGGCGCGACGAATCGGCGACGGGTTTCGAGAAACGCGATGATCGCCCAGTCATCGATACTCGAGCGCAGTCCGGTGCTCATGGAGTGAGCCAACATGCCGTGGGCGATCCGGCGCCCGAAGGTGCCCTCACGCGCAGCTTCTTCATCCATGTGCAACGGGTTGAAATCGCCCGTCAACCCGGCGAACAGGACGATGTGGGTTTCCGTCAACGTGATACGGGACGACACCAATGACTGAGCAACGGCCAGGTCGTCGAAGTAGAGGGTGGAACTCATGAGTGGCTCCTTGGGCGGAAAACCGGCAATGAGGTGGCTGAATCCGTTTCAATGAACGCAACCGACACGTTCATGCCGATGGTGATTTCGTCGACCGCCATGCCGTGAAGTTGCGAGAGCATCAGTGGGCCTTCTTCGAGTTCGACCAAGGCGCATACATAAGGCGCGTCCAGCCGTGAATGGCCACGGTGGATAACCGAATAGGTAAACACCTTGCCGTGCCCGCAGACTTGCACCCACTCGGGCTGGATCGACAGATCATCAAGGCAATGGTCCCGGGGGTACCACTGCCACGCGCCTGACACGGGGTTGTGTTGAACGAGCAACCGCCCTTCCCGCAGGGCGGCCCACCAGGGTGCCGACAGGGCGTCGGTGACAACAGGACTGAAAGTGGTCATATCGCTGGCTCCTCAGACGGTCAGAATGACGGTGGCAGCGGCACAGAATGTTCCGCCCAGCCCATGAACCAACGCGACCTCCGCGTCTTTCACCTGCACCCCAGGCCCTTCACCGCGCAATTGCCGGACGCCTTCGATCAGCGCCAGCAGGCCGCGCTTGCCCGGATGGTTCGACGCCAGCCCGCCGCCGTCGGTGTTGCAGGGTAGAGAACCGCCGATGCTCAGATGGCCGTCCGCCACGAACCGCCCGCTTTCACCCCGAGGGCTGAATCCAAGGTCCTCAAGGGCCAGCATTGGTGTGATCGTGAAGGCATCGTAGAGCTGCGCAACGTCGATATCGGCAGGCTTCAACCCGGCCATTTCGAATGCGCGGGGGCCGGTTCGAGCCGCTGGCGTGATGAGTTCGCGGGACATCTGGCTGATTTGAGTGCGTTGTGTGGCCATGCCGAAACCGCTCAGGTAAACCGGCTTTTTCCGACAATCTGCTGCGCGCTCCCGGCTCGTCATCACGATTGCGCCGCCGCCATCGGTCACGACGCAGCAATCGAGCCGGTGCAACGGCGACGCGATCATGGATGAATTCAGAACGTCTTCGACGGTGATGGGTTTGCCCCCCAGAAACGCATCGGGATTTGCAGCGGCGTGTTGACGGAATGTTACGGCCACCTGCGCTAACTGCTCGGCCGTGGTGCCATAGAGGTGCATATGACGCTGGGCATACATGGCATACGTTGAGATGAGCGTCGGCGCGAATGGCAATTCAAACTGTCCCGGGCCGGCAGGAAGGACGAACGGATCGAATGAAGGGGTCTTCAATGGCCACCAGCGCGGTGACGCGGCGTAGCTGATCACCACGACATCGGCCAGCCCGGCAGCAATCGCCACTGCCGCGTGGGCGGCATGAACGAGATAGGAACAACCGCCGACGTCGGTGCTGTCGAACCAGCGCGGCTCTATGCCCAGGTACTCGGCCATTTCGGTCACGCTGTTGACACCGCCCCCCTCGGCCCAGTCGCCCGACGCCACACATAAACCGTCGACATCCCCAAGGGTCAGCCCGGCTTGCACCAGCGCTGCCTGGATACACTCCACCTGGATCGCGAAAGGATGAACATTCGGCGCGTCCCTGCGGGGCGATTCATAGGCGCCGACAATGGCGGCGCGTCCGGAAAGGTTCAAGGCACACTCCTGAAAAGATCGAAAGCCATGACCCACAAATTCCGTCATCGAGGGCCGTGCGAACAAGCAGTTAGAAAATGCCTGAATGGTGCATTGGATGCACCGATGCATTGGCATGAGACTTGCGCTTGTCTTTAACTCCCGAGGCCTGGAATACCTATGAATCGACGACTACCGCCCCTACTCGCCGTACGCGCCTTCGAAGGATTCAGTCGTTGTGGAAGCGTGCGGCAGTGCGCCGAAGAACTCTCGGTTTCACATACCGTAATCTCCAGGCATATACAGAATCTGGAAGCCGCCGTCGGCACGAAACTGGTCAAGAAGTCAGGTCGCGGACTTGAGATGACACGTGAAGGCCAGCGCTACGCGGCACAGCTTCGGCGGGCACTGGATATCATCGCGGACGCCAGCAGCGATCTGCGCCAGGGCGAAGACGCGCTGCACGTCTGCTGCATGGCGGGTCTGGCTTCCAGACGATTGTTGGGAAGACTGGGCGAGCTGGAAGAGGCACTCAACGGTCGTGAGTTGACACTCGAGCCGACCAGTACGCGCCCCGACTTCAGTCGCAATGAAGCGGATGCCGAGATTGTCTATCTGGAAGAACTGAATCTCGGCGAGGAACTGTGCGCAGAGCTTTTCGCCCGACCCTTGATCCGGGCAGTGGCCAGCCCGGCGTTTTGCAATCGTTTTGCCGAGGTGATCTGCGCCGAAGACTTGCTGGAATTACCGTTGATCCATGAGCGTAATACGCAGCGCTGGTCGCAATGGTTCAGCATCGCCGGTGTTACGGATATTCCCAGGTTGCGCGGGCCACGGCTGTGGCACGGTCACCTCACCCTCGAAGCGGCCTGCATGGGTCAGGGTGTGGCACTCGTCAGCGAGCTGCTGGCCGATGAAAAAATCGCTGCTGGCGAACTGATCGATGTATTGCCGATGACGATTCGTCTAGGCGGGTATTACTTCATCGCTCCCACTCGAAAATGGAATGATCAAGCCATCGTCCGGCTGCGGCAGTGGCTGCATTCAGTGTTCCCCGGAGAACTGGAAAAAGGCGACATTAATGCACCAGTCAGGGTGCCCGGTTCCGGTTCTGCACCGTAATAGTACATTTCACATACAAGGAGTCAGCCAATGAACATTCCGCAACCGAACGCAAAGCCCTGCGAGAAGGCGGTCGTCAGAGATGAATGGATCGACCTCTACGGCCATATGAACATGGCTTATTACGTAAAGCTCCTTGATGACTTGGGCCATCGCATCCTGGAGCAGTTCGGGCTGGGCGAGGGATACACACGGGAGCGCAATTGCGGGCTATTTACCGTTGAGGCCAATCTGAAATACCTCAGGGAGGTCAGCGCGGGCGATCCACTGCGTGTGGAGCTCACGCCCCTGAGATTTGACGAGAAACGCCTGGTGACTCTGGTCGAGCTCTTCCATGACGAGCAAAACTATCTCAGCGCGACCATGCAGCAGACGGCGGTGCATGTGAATCTCGACACCCGTAAAGTGTGCCCGTTTGGCGACGAAACCAAGGATCGTTTGCAAAAAATGATGGAGGCTTACACATCGGGAGACTGGAGCACGCTCAAGCCGGCATCTTGCGCTCAGCTACCGTCCACTTGACGCGCCAGCGCACCACTTAAGGACCGAACGACGAGGAAATACTCGTTGCGGATTGAGCAGGGTTCAGCCAACCGCCGTGAACAGCGCGAACAACTGGCTGCGAAAGTTGATCCCTAGTCGTTCGAACGCCCGGTTGCGGTAGGTCTTCACAGTGCTTTCCCGATCAGCAGACCCTCTTCGCTCCAGTCAAATTGAAAAGCCTCACCGAGTGCAAACGTCAGCGGTACAAAGGCCCGTAAAGACTTGCCTTGTTCGCCGCGCCACGAACGTATGAAGGCGGTGAGCTGGTTGTAGCCGCCGTCGTAACCCTCGGCCTTGATCAGCTCTAGGAGGGCTTTGGCGCTTCCGCGGTTGTGCTTTGCCCGAAACGAATCGGCCTTGAGCGCCTGCTCCAGCGTCTGGTGAAACGGACTGAGTTTGTTGAAAGTTGCGCACCGCTGGTACGCCGGCTAAGTGGCTTCCGGCGCTCTGCCCCATTTCCGGATGGTGTTTCTCGACAGCCCGGTACGCTTGGCTATCTGATGCAGCGACAACTTGTCGCGAAAATACATGCGCCGAATTTTTCCCATATTCCCATGCTGATCACCCTGCGCTCTCCTGCCCGGAAAGTGAGCAGAAGCAGTTGAACACCTGGGTCAGCTTTCAGTCGGCAGAACAGCCTTTACTGGGTCAGTTTTCGGTCAGCGGCAACAAACAAAGGCAAAAATACCCCCTGTGTGGACAAGGTCACTTGGAATACACCGAGGGCCAAGATCTGCACGATTGCGTCGTTGAAGACCGGTTACAGCGGCGATGATATCCGCGACTTGATGCTGGAAAGCATGGAGAAACGTTTTGGTGATCAATTGCCGACAACGCCGGTGCAATGGCTTAGCGACAACGGCTCGGCGTACACAGCCGAGCAGACACGCCTGTTTGCTCGACAGATCGGCTTGCAGCCGGTGACCACCCCGGTACGCAGCCCGCAGAGCAACGGCATGGCCGAGAACTTCGTGAAGACAATCAAGCGTGACTACGTGGCACACATGCCCAAGCCGGATCGAGAAACGGCGTTGCGCAACCTGGCCATTGCCTTCGAGCATTACAACGAGCAGCATCCGCACAGCGCCTTGAACTATCTCGCCGAGGGAGTTCAGGCGCTTGGCAGCCGCATCAATTTAACAGTGAGTTGGTGTCCGATTTTGTAAGGGCAAGTCCAAATCAGACGAACAATCATCAAGCCGTCTCCAAACTTTGAGGTGCAAGTGACACCATTAAAGCGGACGCCCATACAACCTTACAACCACTGGCTGATCCGCCACGCGTTACCGTGCTGACGCACGGCGTTATTCACCCAGACATAACCCGATACAGATGCTCGTATGCCATCTCGATAATCCCGCACTCGATCTCAATCGCACAATTGCAGTTGTGGAACGAATCAACAGAATCGACTTCGCTATTGCTCAGGGGTCGCAAACAGTGCTTGCCCCCCCTGATACCTAAACCTTTGCACTAAGGTTTAGGGTTGCTGAGATAGGCGCCAATTGCATTGAGCTGTTCGTCATTGATTTCAGTTTTCCGGAATGACGGCATCGTCGAGCGACCATTGCGCACAACATACTCAATGACGTCAGGCACCAAGCTTTCGCGCTGTTCCAGCGCCGCGGGCAAGGCATCCTGATACAGCGCTTTGAGTGCCTGGGTCCCTGGATGGCCGGGGCCAGGCGCATGGCATGCTGCACACCAGTGATCGTAAAGCGCTTTACCGTCAAGAACAGAACCCGCCTGGATAGTCAAAGGCAGAAGCGAAACCATCAGGATCATTGGATGATATCGGTTCATCAGTGACCTCCACGCAGGTGCTTCGGCCAGATTCCACCACGCCCTGGCGACAGTATGCCTTTAGGATCAAGCGCATCCTTTAAGGTCTCGTTGAATCTCAGGAGGGCGTTGTTGTTATAAGAGTATGTGCTGGCAACCAGATCTTGAAAGATTGGCGCCGTCCTGTATTCCGCCCAGCCATGTTCTGCGCCAACCTTGATAAGGTGTTCGAACGCCTGCCTCACCTGCTGATTTTGAACCTTGTCTGATCGAGAGGTATTGAAGTCCATGACCAAAACGAACGCTCGATACATCCACGTTCGAGGCCCGCTATAAGGGCCGATTCTTGATGGCATTCCAAGATCTTTGAACGCTTGGCCGAATACGTTATGAGCCTTGAGCAAAGCCTCTCCAGAGCGGGGAATGACTGGTGAAAACCACAGGTGGCCATCCGAGGGATTGGCGTTGAACGCAGACCGACTCCCCAGCGCAAAGGCTGAGAGGTTCGGCACACCGAGGCTGACTTGGCTTCTAGCGTTATTTTTTGCTTCAGCGCTCAACGGAAAGCTGATGGATTCTGCCTCTTGAAACGTTACGCCAGGTATTGATGCCAGACGCTGCCTGGCATAGTCCCAATTGGCGCTGTTGGTGGTTTGCGGTCCATAGAAATTCAGTGTGGCTGTCCAGAAGGGCAGATTATGGCTTTTTGCATAATGCTCATATGCTTGCGGCTCCCCTCCCCCAGGCTGAGCCATCAACTTTAATAATACCGGGTCTGGCGCAGACTTGAGGACGCGCGGAATCTCCAACGGACTGCTGTAACGAACGAATCCCAACAGCCCGGAATCCTCAAGATAATTGAGGTGTCGTACCAGTGGAATAATGTCTTCATATCGTGCCACCGACACGCTGGCCGACAAGAAGTGTTCAGGCATCGGCATCAACCAGAAACCCATTTTGGTCACGACGCCATAGTTGGCCTGAGAAAATAAACCATCGACATTCGGTCCAAATCCGTACTTGAACTCTGCCCATGTCTCTGCCCCTGGCACCGCCCCCATTCCGGTACGAAGAATTTCGCCATTTGCCAGAACGACTTCCATTCCACAATGATTGGCGAAATGGTCGCGGTATGGGGCAGCGGAGTAACCAACCCCATGATCCAGCGAATTTCCGATTGGTCCGCCCATGGCATTAGAGGGCAAGTCCAGCATCAGTCGTAATCCACGAGCCTCCAGGTAACGGTACAGGTCGAAGTAAGATACGCCCGGCTCCACGATGCAGAAGTTGCGAGTGTCATCAACTTCTATGATGCGATCCATCCTCTTCAGATCGAGAATAACGCAACCTGCGTGATTGGCAGATGCACCACCGTAGCCAAGGTTTTTACCCGTGGAGATGGTGTACAACGCTATGCCATGCTCATTGGCCGCACGAACAATTTCTTGAACTTGCTCGACATTACCAGGCGCCACCGCCGCTAAAGGGAGCACTTCCCCCGGCTCGTCCCAGATAACCGAGTAGGGATCCCTGTAGGTGGAGAGATCCTCCTTGCTGGTAAACACCCACTCTGGACCGACCGTTTTTCTGAAAGAGTCGATTGCCTGGCCATAGGCGCCGTTATTATTGATATTGTATGAAGCCATTGCATTCACTCCAGATGATTTGAGGAGCCAATCATCAAACTGTGCGAGGTACTATTAACCAGGAATACAATGAACCAGACATCCGTCCCGGGCCTTTAAAAGAGCGTTTCTCATGACTCACATGAGGAACACTCTTAACGTTTGCGGATAGTAAATCGAGAACATCATGCGGCCAGGCGTCTGAACACTTGACGTCGGCCACTGTGGCGAGAATTGTGGGTGCGCCTTCCAGCGTGTGCCTGATGCCTTGTGCGCCCAAAGGGTGGTGTTCGCCTTGATAAACCAGCCGCATGCCGTGGTCGCGGGCCAGTTGCCCGAGGCAGATCAAAACGCTATAGCTGGTCAGGCCTGCAATAACGCCTTGGGTGAGGTGCCAACGTTGGTGAAGATGCTCGCCCCAGAACGCGGTCACATCGCCCTCCACTGGCGTCACCAACAAGCCACGGTTTCTCGCCGCTCTGGCGAAAAGAAAACCTTCGACTGACCGCTGATCAACCAGTAGCGAATGAAATCTTGCGCTCCATTGGTATGAATGGAATGGCAACGCAGCCGCGCTCGCCATCACCGATACAGCCCCGACACCTAAGCTCGCTTCGAGAAATGCTCTTCTGTTGATCATCACGCCTCCAATCGGGTGGAGGTTTGCGCCGTAAAAAACGGAAGTGGGATGGCATAGGGCATGAGAAGAGGACCTCATTATTTTGTTATTCTTGTGACGCTCAATGAGCGCAGCATATTGTTATCATGACTAACTATTATGATCAACGTCAGACGTGGAGCGTCATCCCGACAAGTCGGCCATCACAGAAAACAAAACTCAATTAATATCGTTTAAAATCAATACACTGCAAAAAAAACAGAATCACTATCACTTCTAAGCATGCAAAATCTGCATCTCTTCCCCGCCTAAAAGTGTTCGATTATCGTAAAGTTATATTTAGTAATCGATTGGCGAGTTCAGGACCACTCAACGCTGAAAAAGCGTGCAGTCGCGCACCATCGGCCCAAACCGTCTATCTCATCGACAGCCTTAAGCGCGACAGTGGCGCGAGGGATAGCCGACACTGCTGCGCGGTGCCAGGCTAGAAGCAATGGGACTGATCAGTACCCTCCGAGGATGCGATTACTGCTGGTCTAACCCACAGAGGATGCTGACGGTAGGGTCATGGCCGGGCTTGAGTAACTTGGCAGTGTCCTGACCGGGCATAAGGATTTTGCAACGAAACCGGGATATGGAAGGGAGACGCTCACTCCTCTGCCAATGTGTGCCGAGCGGCCTCAACTATCAGGGAGCGGAACCACCTATGTGCAACATCGTTATTGTGGATCGGGTGCCATGTCAATGCCATGGGAAGTTGATGTGATAGCTGGGACGGCGGTGTCTGGCATCGCATTCCCATGAGGCTGCTGTGTGCGGCTGCAAAGCTGCGAGGAGCAAGGCCGACCACATTGGTACCGGCTATCAGGCGCATCAGATCGGCAAAGCCGTCCGTGCGCGCTGCGACCGACAGCGGGCGCCCCTCTTGCTCCAGCATCCGAGCCGGCGACCAGTACATTGGAGGATAGTCGAAGCATAGGACCCAAGGGCGGCGAAGCAATTCGTCTACATCGTCCGGATGATCTACCCCCTCAATACTGTCGGACACCAGGGACCACTCGTCCTCGTATAGCCCATGGCTGGGCAAGGTATTGGAAACGATATGAGACGGGAGTATTGCCGCATCCACGTTGCGCATTTCATCAGTCAGGGACCAGTGGACACTCGGATGTGGTGGCTTCAGTCGAAGAATAACGCCGGGGGCGCGCACCCTGACCAACTGCAATAAGCGTGGCGCCAACAATGCAGACTCGGCATCACCAAGCATAACGGTGAACTCGCGTTCAAGGAGCGCAGGTTGAAAGACGTTTGATGCCGTGGTCAGTTTATTAATGTCCGCTATAAGCACAGAAACGCGCTCTCGAAGGCCATAAGCCAGCGGGGTGAGTTGCATCCTGTGCCCAACTGCACGGATTAGGAGCGGGTCGTCAAAATGTGCTCGCAGTCTTCGCAGCGCAGCACTGCATGCCGGCTGGGAAAGTCCAATGCGCTGCGCAGCACGGGTTACGCTGATTTCCTGTAACAAGGCGTTAAGCGTTATCAGCAGATTGAGATCAAGCTTCATATGACAGCCTTCATAATACCGGGAAGATACATTTGTCTGATGAATGTACGATATAATCACATGCGAATTGTTGTATGGCTAGGGGACAGATAGATTGGGTCACAACCTAACCAACAACGGAGAGCAAAGATGTTTGAAGACGTGGAATTTTCTGTACCTGGTGCAATTCTACGGGGTCGCCTTTACTTACCTGACGATGTAGAAGGCCCTCACCCCGTAGTGATCGCCCATTCAGGAATTGGCAGCGTGGCTGAAGGAACCCGGGCGCTAGCCCCAATATTTACAGCCATGGGGTTGGGTGTCCTATTTTACGATCACCGTGGCTTTGGTCTTAGTGATGGAGAAACACGTCAGTTGGTGGACCCATGGCAGTTCGGCCGCGACCTTCGCCATGTCATTACTCATCTATCGCTTCGCACAGACATCGACGAATCTCGCATCGCACTATGGGGCGTTAGCCTGGGGGGTTTGGTTTCATTGTTCGCGGCCAGCACGGATCGGCGCATCAGTGCGATCTGCTCCATCGTGCCTCCGGTCAGTGGCTGGTCGGCGCGCAAGCTATTTCCACCAGAACAGTTGCGCCATGTTGATGACGCGATTTATGCCGACCGTGCCGCACAGCTACAGGGGATGCCACCTAAAATGCTGATCACCTCGGGAGAGCGCACACCGGGAGGGCCGCCGGTCATGTTCACCGACCAGGCCGGGATCGATTTCGTCGGTCGTCATTACAATCACATTCCAAGCTTTCGTAACGAACTGGCGATCGGATCTCTCGACCATCTCTTCGAGATCGAGGCACCAGCCTATGCGGAGCGGCTGAACACGCCACTGTTGCTAGTACTGGCTTCGGACGATACCGTCGCGCCGGCTTCTGATGCCCGTGAAATGTTCGAACGTGTCGCCTCTCGCGACAAGGAACTGATTGAGTATCCCGGCCAGCACTATGGAATCCTGGTTGACGGCTATGAGGCGATTGTGAAACGCACGGCAGGCTGGCTTTGCTCACGACTGGGCCTGGCGTGACCGGAAAAGGTCGCAAGATGCTCAGAGCCGCTTACCGTGACTGTTTGTCTTGGGCTTACATATTGCGGACGACCCGACGGTTCGCTGTCTGAAACCAAAAGCCTTGAATAAACAGACCGGCTTACGTGCCGATGCTCGCGACATCAACGCTCACAATCGCGCGCTCCATGGCGCTTGGTTTTGTGAAACGGTGCCGGGCAGTGTCGGCATGTTTTGCCTATAACTCCCGCTTTATACCAGAGGCAATGCAGCGTATTGCTCGTGCTTTTAATACTGGCAACGCCGTAGAGGGTGTCTATGAACGGGCCCGCGACAATCGCGTATAGATGTCGCTGCGTGAGTTGGGTATGGCTCAAACATATTTCGATCGGGTAACTGAAATAACCTGCTCTAACTTTTTCTGGAGTCCACGACCCATCCACTTCTGTGCCAAAAAAAGCCGCTATAGAGCGCATTCGAGAGACACCAAAAACGCAACAAAGATTCTTTAACGTCACGAACTTAGCAAGCGCTGAGTACCCAGAGTGGTGTCTGGTTCTATTATTATAAGAAGGAGACATTAAATGTTACCCAACCAAGATCAAGAACCCATTGAGCGGACTGAATTTTTTGATGTAGCCATTATCGGCTATGGTCCCACAGGACTTGTCGCCGCTTCGATGCTCGGTCGAGCAGGCTACAAGGTCTTGGTCATCGAACGATGGCCGGCCCCCTATGGCCTTCCGAGGCTGAGCCATATCGATGGCGAGACCGCTCGTATCATCCAGGCCAGCGGCAATGTTGAGGATGCACTTCGAGATGCTTGCGCGGTGCAGGATTACCACTATCGAGATGCTCATGGCGACCTTTTGACCGAGTTGGATTGGACAGGAGAGGCTTGTGGATTTCCTGCCCATATCTCAATTTATCAACCTGATATTGAAGAAGCCATTAACCAGCAGGTCATGACCTTCCCTAGAGTCAAAATTCTTCGCGGGTGGGAAGCTCAGGCGCTAAAGCAAACTAAAGACGAGGTAACTGTTTCTGCTCGCAGCGTAAGTCGCGACCAAGACTCCGAGTGGACCGGTATTTCTCGTAAGTTCTCAGTTAAGTTTTTGATTGGTGCCGATGGTGCCAATAGCTATGTACGACGGGCGCTGGCGATTGAGCGTACTGATTTTGGTCACAATGAGCGTTGGCTCAATTTGGATTCTGAAAATAAACATGATCTGGGTGGCAGGTTTTCACACTCCACAATTTTTTGCGACCCTGCCCGCGCGCACATGTACATGCCGATAGGCAGCAAACGAACCCGCTTCGAGCTGCGTGTTCTGCCGGGTGAAGACACAGCGTATTGGGAAAAGGAAGCCACGGGTTGGCAATGGCTCGAGGAACAGCATGGTCTCGGTCCAGATGATCTGCACCTGCTGCGTCATGTTGTCTACACCTTCGAAACGCGAATCGCGAACCAATGGCGCGTCGACCGCGTGCTGTTGGCCGGTGATGCAGCCCATACGATGATGCCATACATGGGGCAAGGCGCATGCTCTGGTATGCGCGACGGTATCAATCTGGCATGGAAGCTCGATCTGGTTCTCAGCGGCCGTTGTACCCCCCCCCTCCTGGACTCGTATGAACAGGAGCGTAGGCCGCATGTCATGAAAATCATGGAAATGGCGCTCTTTCTTGGCCAACTGGCCAATGAGGACGATCCCGAGAAAGTGGCGCAGCGTGACCATGCCTTTCTAACTGGCAAGGTCCCGCCGATGCCACCGTTTCCCAAGCTTGAAGATGGCGTTTTATACCGCGAGTCAGACGGCACACTGCTTCCGTCAACGGGTGCTCCTGCACCACAAGGGCGTGTTTGGCGAGGGAATGCAGAGAAACGCCTTGATGATGTTGTTGGCCAGGGCTTCCATCTGGTGGCTCTCCAGGACCCCACGGATGTCCTGAATGATGAACTGATGGACTTCCTGAACCAGCTTGGTTGCCGACAGATCATCCTCACGGAAGATCCAAATGTGTCGGGGGTTGTTTCCGAGCTGGATGACAAGCTAAGCACCTATATGTCTACTCATGGCATGCAAGCGTACATAAGTCGTCCGGATTTTCTGGTATTCGGTTCAGTCGACTCCATGGAGCGACTACCCGATCTTATCCAGGACCTACGGGAACAATTGCACTGGCAAGAACCGGCTACTTCCATGAACGCTGCAAAGTCACAAGCGTCTTTGAGCGGAGGATCAGCGCAATGACCACAACAGAATCCTCGGCAATCCTTGCTCTTCAGCGGGCGATGCCGATCACTCGTTTGCTGGACTGCGGCATGGATTATGCCGATGCGCAGGAACTGTTCAAGGAAACGAGCGCCGGATGCGAATGGGACAAAAAAGCTGAATTGCTTGCTAACAGACAATTTGAGCGCGCTGGCCGCGCGATGACTAGAGGACACCTTACGACGGCGAGAGAAGCCCAGGCAGCAGGGATCGCCAGCTTGGTCTTTGCTCAAATGGCGTTGAATTTTGACGACCCACGCAAGCGTTTCCTTTATGGCCGGCTTGCAGAAGAGACTCACTGGCTCGCAGATTATTCTGCAGCTCAAATGATGCGGATTGAGGTGCCTTTCGAAAACGCCCATGCAGTCGGTTGGCTGATACGTCCACCGGACCAGGTGCGTGGCACCGTCTTGGTATTTGGGGGCCAGAGCGGCTGGGGGATGGCATACTTTCCTATCGCTCAAGCCCTTGCTCGTCGAGGGCTCGCGACACTCTTGGCTGAAGGTCCTGGCCAAGGAGAAACGCGATTGAATAAAGGCATATACGTCAACGGTGACATCACAGCCGCTTACCAAAGCTTCATCACCCATATTGCAGACGATCATTCATTAGGTGCCGTGGGCATTTGGGGCAATAGCATTGGTGGGTTATGGGCCGCTAAAACGGCAGCTGCCGATGATCGAATTCGAGCGTGTTGCGTAAATGGTGCTTTTGCTTCTCCAAAATTGCTGCCTTACCGAATGTTTACGGAGCAGGCAGCAGCAATGCTTGGGAACGAGGATCCAAACGCTATACAGACGAACTTCGATCGTATGAGCTTTCACTCAGGACGCGACAGGATTGCTTGCCCTCTCCTTGTTCTGCACGGGGGCGCCGACCCCCTTGTACAACTCGAAGATCAGCAACCGTTCATGGACGCCGCCGACAAGGAAAACGTTACGCTGAAAACCTGGCCGGACGGCGAACATACGATTTATAACCACGCGACGGAGCGAACTGCATTCGTGGCGGACTGGTTCGCAGACAAACTGTATCCGGGCGGCAAAGTCATCTAACCCGCTCTACAAAGCCAAAACATGGCGTGCACTTACATCAAGTGAACGCCATCGCCTTATGCGAGGGTGTCAGGAAAAGCCATGCCGCCGGTGACATTGAGGTATCCCAATTCTCCGAGCGTTTTGAAGGCAGCATAACGCCTTAATGTCTTAAAGAGCTGCACCGCCTGGTGCAGCTACCTGGAGTACGCGCGGCAAGCAGCAAGACACTGCGCGGCCCAATCGACTGGCGTTTGGGCGGCTTGACGCTGCAAATTGACAACCTCGATGCTGATCGGCAAGTCGACCGGAAGCGCAGCAACAAGACCTTCGAGATCGATGCTACCTTCTCCCGGAAGCAATCGCTCGCTGCGAGCTGTTTGTATCAACTGTTGATTCGTAAAGTTCATACCGGCAGGTGCGTCGCACATCTGCGCGTAATGCAGCCACTCGCGGGGTATGCATTGAATGTCTTGCACAGACGTACTCGAGCGGCCGAAGTGCAGTGCATCTACCAGAATCCCTGCGTTCTGTGGTGCGCCGGCATTGCGCAGAATCCTCTTTGCAGTGGCGACGTCAGGCACCGCTGTCCATGGCATGAACTCCAGATTAGCTGTTAAGCCAAATGGCTGCATCACTTCACACAGCTGCGCATAGTTATCAGTGAGACGGGTTTCGTCAAGATCATCCCCTGCTACCAGCACGGCGCGTGCATTCAACGGTGCAGCGGCCTCCAAGCAAGGCACCCAAGCCTTGGCGTCAAAATGATCTGCGATCCTGATAATTTCCAGATCAAAGATACGGACGCCGGTTTCCCTGATTGCGTCCAGGGTGGCACGCATTGCCAATGGGTTGTCGAGCAAATCTTGTGCTGCAGCGCCAGGAGCGACCGGCCAGGGCCGCAGGCCGACCCAGTCATATCCTGCTTGCGCGGCCACGCGTATGGCTTCTGCAGGCGTGCAGCCATGAACGGTCAGGTATGCCAAGGAGTATTCCCGCATGATATTTTCCTCAAGTGAGTTCGTCGTACTGTCGGCCCCGAAAATAAAGCTGAGCCCGTGGCCGCCATTTACCTCTGATTACTTGCAACTTGATCGAGTAAATCTTCGAAACGATCAAGAACATGTACACGCCCGGCCAAATCGGCCGATATCGAATGGGCTGATCGCACCGTATAGACCCGCATCCCGGCTGCAAGCCCTGCGCGCATGCCGGGCGAACTGTCTTCCACCACCGCGCATTCATGCGGCAAGACATTCAAGCTTGCCGCTGCAAACAGGAACAGGCCCGGGTCCGGCTTGTAAAAACCAACATCCGGAGCACTGTAAATGCGACCTTCAAAATAGGGCAGCATGCCAGTGATGCCTAGCGTGAGTTCTGCCCGAGAACGCGGTCCGTTAGTAGCGACGCATGCCGGTAACTGCAGTCTCTCTACGACCTGTCGAGCTCCAGGCATCGGCTTTAGGTGTGCGCGAAATGCATGCGCCATTCGCTCCCGTACGATTGCTTCAAACTCTGCTGGAAGTGGGCACTTGATACGTTCGTCGACAAATGAAATGCAGACGCTCATCGCTTCACCGCGCATCATTCCAAGCTCAAGCGCTGCATCGTGCGCAAGCCCAAGGCTCAACGCGGACTGCACCAAGACTCCAAGCGCGAGCTCCTCGCTTTCCACTAGCGTACCGTCGCAGTCGAAGATGACCGCTTTCACATTTGTTTTCATGATGCTCGATACTCAGTCATCGGTTTGCGCCTGTGGACATTGCAAGCGCGGTTGGAGCGCATTTCCAAAGTCCCGCAACATGCGATGCCGCAGGACTTCAATACGTAGCGCGTCCGCCTGTCAAATCGAAGGTAAAACCGGTCGTGAAGCTGCATCCTGGGCTCGCAATCCACGCGACCATTGCCGCGACTTCATCAATGGTGACAAATCGACCCATTGGGATCTTTGCTTTAATCATATTGATGAACTCCGGCGTCACCTGCTTAAGAAGGTCGGTTTCAGCCATCGTCGGCGCTATGCAGTTGGCCAGCACACCTGATTGAGCCAGTTCCTTCGCAATCGACTTGGTGAAAGCGATAACGCCTCCCTTGGCCGCCGCATACGCGCTGTTGTTTGGGTTGCCTTCCTTTCCAGCGATGGAGGCGATATTGATAATCCTCCCATATCCATTCGCCATCATCTGTGGGATCGCTGCACGGCAGCAGTTGAAGACCCCCGTCAGGTTAATATCTAGAACACGCTGCCACTGATCGTGTGGGTACTCCCATGAAGGCAGGATGGGACCGTTGATGCCAGCATTGTTGACGAGTACGTCCACTCGCCCGGCAATGGCTAACGCCTCCTCGAAGGCTTTCGTAACGCAATCACTGTCAGTCACGTCGACGCGCTGCAGGAGAAGTGGTTCAAAGTCGGGATTTCTCTCGACGAACCCCTCGAAGTCGACGTCCCAGAGAATGACTCGATATCCGTCGGCGACTAGTCGCTTGGAAATTCCGAGCCCGAGACCTCGTGCGGCCCCGGTAATGATGGCAGTGGGTATCTGAAGTGAGGTGGTCATAGGCTGATCCTTATACTGACTATAGGTGGCGAAGCTCTAGCCTTTGGCGCGAGTCGCGGGTGAATGGATTGGCTGTGCAATCGCTGCTTCATCGTCCTGGTCATCCACGATGCCTGCGGCATGTCGCCCTGCGACGTAACCGAACGTCATAGCGGGACCAAGATTGATGCCGCCCGATGGATAGAAGCCTCCCATGACGCTAGCCATATCTGCTCCTATCGCATAAAGCCCTGTGATCGGCTTGTCGTCACGATCAAGGACTTGGGCGTGTTCATTAGTTTTCAATCCCGCAAAGGTTGCAAAACTTCCCAATTGCACCTTAACGGCATAGAACGGGGCTTCTTCGATGGGGGCAACGCATGGGTTCGGTCGATGCGCCGGGTCGCCCTGCTTGATGTTGTACGGAGTACTGCCTCGGCCGAATTCAGGATCCTCTCCTCTTCGGGCATTTACGTTATAGGTTTGAACAGTCTGTACCAAACACTGCGCATCAATTCCGCATTGCACGGCTAGTTCTTCGATCGAAGCCGCTCGCTTCAGATAGCCACTGCGCACGTACGACCCGAGCGGAAGCGGAAATGGCTTCGCGAAGCCGAGCCCATACGAGCGCTGAAAACGGTGATCGCAAATCAGCCAGGAGGTGACTTCCTGCCCCGCAGGCACGCTCTCCAGCATCGCCGTGGCATAATCGTAATATCCCCCAGCTTCGTTCACAAATCGTCGGCCATTGGCCAAGACGCCAATGACCCCCGGTTTGCCGCGATCAATAATATGCGGGAAATGCCCAACGCTACCGTCCGCATGCATGATCTTGGAGACAGGCGCCCATGCCAAGGGCGAGGCGAGATCTCCAACGATGCGCCCCCCCACCGACTCAGCAAGGGTGGCGCCATCGCCGCTGCACGCCTCAGGCGGCAGGGCCAAATGCTCTTGCTCTGCCCATGCTGAAGAAAGCAACGCTCTGCGACGCTTAACATCATTTGGAAACCCTCCGCTCGCGAGGACGACTCCCTTTCGAGTCCGGATTTCCAGTGGTCCTTGTGGCGTCTCCACCACTGCACCGCAAACCACCCCGTGCTCACTGATCAGACTCTTGGCAGGGGCGGACTCAATCAGCAACACCCCAAGTTTTTCAGCGGACTTCGCCAGCCGACCAATCAGCGCGACCCCGTTGACCAGCTGCATTGCACGGCCGTGCAATGCAAGGTCGAGCAAGTGCCGGGCCACCCGTCTGCACACATGAAGTGCAGACCTGATTGACCGAGTGACTGTAAGAAAGGCCGTGAGGTCGGCTCCGGCCATGATTGGCATGCCAATGAACGAGGTCTCCCGCATCGTCACGCGCAGTCGCTTAATAAGCCCGCCGATGCGCCTGCCATCGTAGGGTGCGGCAATTATCTGATGTCCCTGTGTCGCAGCTCCTGGCAGATGAGCATGCATATCAGGAATCCCGTTGCCATCTGTGAACTTGAGCTCGGTGTGCGTTTCAAAAAACTCCACCATGCGCGGACCATTGATCAGGAATGCATCAACGCGCACCGGATCATAACGGTCGCCCATTTCGTGTTTCAGATAAGCTCTCGGTTGCTCTGGATTCTCGTGAATTCCTGCGCGCTTGGCGAGGGGATTGCCCGGCACCCACATCCACCCGCCTGACCAAGCACTCGCTCCGCCAAACACAGGGTCTTTCTCCACCACGGCAACACTCAAACCATGCCACGCAGCCGTGACTGCGGCTGCCAGACCTGAAGCGCCAGACCCAACAACAAGCAAGTCAAACTCCTGAACACGCGCATCGCCAACTGTCACTCCCCCCGAGGCAGTATCACGACCTCGCGTCAGCGATGCCTTATCTCTTTGATTGGAAAGCTCTCGTCCTTCGTTTCTTACCGACTTGTTGTTCATCTCGCCTGCACAGCCCACGCTCGAGTGTACGTCGAGAGGTCTCATTGACCTTCGGATCATGGATAATCCCTCTGTTTCAAATGCAATAGCGTTCGTTCATGGCCCATAGTTCTCTGGGTACATTCGCGCCGTGTTGCGAAGCGAACGTTGCGAGCACCAGCAACTACTTAGCCGCGTCGCATCTGACGCTCGGTCATGAAGCCCTCACGCAGTCGACGATACTCATGCTCGCAAAGAGGCTGAGCATCCTTTTCCCCCAGGTCGTTCATGGCGACACGATAGGTTTCGCGGGTACTCCAGGCGGCGACTGCAGAAATCGCTGTAATGCCCAAGGTCAATGCGCCCACTGTCAACCAGATGTGCGAGGCTGCGGGAGGAGCGATTGTCGCAAACACAGCTGGCAGCAATGCTGAAATTGCAGTCCCCACGTTCTGGGAAATCGCCATTGCCGATACGCGTGTACGGGTAGGAAAGAGCTCTGGATAGAAGCTGCAGAAGACGGCGTTATAGCCCTGAAACAAGACACCAAACATCAAGAGGGACATCAGGATAGCAAGCACTTCGTTGTGGATGCTGATCGCATACAGATAGCCAAAGGAGGAGAGTCCCGAAAGCAGCGCGCCGACAATAATCGGTGGTCTGCGGCCGATCTTGTCAGACAGCTTGCCCACCAACGGGATGACCAGTACCGCCAAAATATTGCCAAGCACAGGAATCCACAAAAAGATCTCCTTGTCGAAGCCAATTCCGTAGGCAGGCTGGACTGCATAGGCGGCACCGAAGACGACAGTCACTACCGAGATCACGTTCATCAGTGCCATGCACACGACACGCAGCATGTCAGCCTTGTGATGCCTGAATGCTTCCAGGATTGGCGAATGTGGTTTCTCATCCCCTTCCTGGATAAAAGCGGGAGTTTCGTCGAGTTCACGGCGAATGATCCAACCCACAATCAGGACAATGAAGCTTAAAAGGAAAGGAATGCGCCAACCCCACTCATTGAAGTTGTCGGCAGACATGAAATGCGCCAGCGGCAAGAACACTGCCGCGGCCATGATCTGACCGGCCTGTACACCCTGGAGGGTAAAGCTGGCAAAGAAGCCGCGACGGCCAAAAGGCGCATGCTCCAGAATCATTGAGCTTGCACCGGAGATTTCTCCTGCAACGGCAAACCCTTGAATGAGCCGGCACGTTACCAGCAGCGCTGGAGCCAACACACCGACCTGATCGTAAGTCGGCAGCAGCCCCACCGCGAGCGTAGATAAGCCCATGAGAAACATACACAACACCAGAACCTGCTTACGCCCGCGAGTATCGCCGATGTGGCCGAGTACGAAGGCACCGACAGGCCGTGCGATATAGCCCACGCCGTAAGTCGCCAGCGAGGCAACAATGGCGATTGAAGAGTCACCTTTGGGAAAGAAAATCTGCGGAAACACTAGCGCCGCAGCAGTGGCGTAGATGAAGAAGTCGTAGTACTCAAGCGCCGAGCCTATCCAGCCGCTGATCGCGGCTTTTCTCGATTGATGCTGTCCTTTCGGTTCTCGCGCCTGGATGGAGATCGACATGGAAGATGTCTCCGATATTTTTGTTTTATGGGATTGGCACAATGCTCTGAAGCAGTGTTTAGAAATGTTGCGTCAAAACAGAACCTCAGTCAATAGTTGAATGCTATTCTATTTTACGAATTGGATATGAACGATTAAGCATCCAGGTACCGTGACCGGCACCGGACCTCCTATCGAGGTGTCTACGGGGGGAATGTGAACCCTGGAAATCATGCCAAATTCCGCGGGAGGATCCGCGGTACACTGGCCACGCAACGCATCTAATGTTGTAGGCTAACGCGTTATGTAAAACCTTAAGGACTTCTCAATGAGTGGTGTACTCAATCGAACGCTGGGCATTCTCGAACTGCTCGCCCAGCATGGTGAAGGGCTGGAACTGGCCGCCATTGCTGACACGCTCAATATGCCTCGCAGCGCTGCACACCGCCTATTGGCAGAACTAATCCGTAATGGCTACGTGCGTCAGCCGAGAGAGTTGGGCGATTACATGCTCACTACCAAATTAACGGCGCTAGGCCTGTCTTTTCTTAGCCAAAGCGGCATCGTCGATATCTCCCAGCCGCTTTTGGATGAACTAGCAAACGTATCGGGTGAGTTGACACGTCTTGCAGTAATCGATGGAGATCGACTCACCTGGGTTGCACGCGCTCAAGGCGCACGCCAGGGTTTGCGCTATGACCCTGACATGGGCAGCGATGCGCGCTTGTCTTGCTCTGCCTCGGGGTTGGCTTGGTTAGCTGCACTCACCGATGACGAGGCAATCGCGCTAGTCTCACGCCAGGGGTTAGGTCGACTCGAGGACTATGGCCCGAACGCTCCACGCACCTTCAAGGAGATAATGGCACTGGTACACTCTTCGCGTGAACGAGGCTATAGCATCGCGATTGATACCTATACTCCGGGCCTGAGCGCCATGGGGGCGGTCGTTCAGCCCGTCGGTCGAGGGCCGATTGGTGTTATCAGCATCGCCGGCCCAACAGTGCGCTTCACTGAGGAGCGTATGCATGCTCTTGGAGACAAGCTGCTGGAGGCTACAGCCCTGATGGCGGCCGGTAGCGGCACTTCTCCCTTCTTTCGAAAGACTTCCTATGGGGGAATTCTGAAGAAGACTTCTTGAATCTTGTGAAATACATCGATCTATCACACGCCTTCCTGAGCCCAAAGCTTAGGACGAGTTGCTAAGCACCAATGAACGTCTTTGTCCAAAGCGCTTTAAAGGTAACCGCCCGGGCTACACACCTTCCTGACACTGTCGCTTGAGGCTATGGTGTCCACCTAAGTGGACACCATTATATCCACCCTGACTAAGACAGGATTTCTTCGGGGACCATGACGAAATCGAACTCTGCCTGCCATTCGGTATTAGCTTCAGCGCAGCGCCTGAAGTGCTGTACCAACGTATTTTTCACGCCGAAGACAGTGTCGGACTCCAGATAGGGATCATTAGCAACGAAAGTATGGGTGACGATACGCCGCAAACCTGGGGCAGTCACAAGAAAGTGCATATGCGCTGGCCGCCAAGGATGCCTTCCCAGCCTCGCGAGCATTTGCCCCACCGGCCCATCATCGGGAATGGGGTATGAGACTGGCTTGATACCGATGAAGCAGTAGCGTCCATCATCACCCGTGATGAAACGCCCCCGATTGTTCCATCGAGGCTGCAGATCCGGCTGTTGCACGTCATAGAAACCCTCTGGATTGTCCGACCAGACGTCAATTGTCGCCTGAGCAATTGGATTGCCATGAAGGTCCACGACTCGTCCCTGGAACAAGCAGCTCTCCCCTTTTCCATCCAGGGTTATAGTCTCGCCCATCCTGCGTATGGGCGCATTGGCAACGTGAAACGGCCCAAGCACCGTATTCTCAGTCGCTCCAGAGGGGCGTCGATGATTGATCGCATCCACCAACATTGACACTCCAAGGGTATCGCTCAGCAGAATAAATTCTTGCCGATGTTCAGAGCACATCTGACCGGTGCGAGTCAGGAAGTCGATAGCCTCCCCCCACTCTGCATCGGTTATTTCGACCTCTTTGATGAACGCGTGCAGATGCTCAACCAGCGAGGTCATAATTGTGCGCAAACGCACATCGGCACCATCGCCTATATGGGCATTTACCACTTGGGCCGAGGCCTCTTCGCTAAAATACTCCACGATCAAAGCCCCCCGCTGACAGGGCGATCACCGGACCAGGCGCGCTGTAATAAATCACGAATAGCCGCTGACTCCAACGGCCTTGGATTCCAGTAGGGATTGCGAAGCGCCAGTTCCATAGCACAATCCAGATCGGACTCTGATAAACCGAGGTCTCGAAGAGCCATTGGAGCATTTAGATCCTTGGCGAAGTCGTACAATCCTGCGCCCAGATCGCTTCCAAACACATCGCCGAGAGGTCGCAGCCATTCTGCGGCAGCGTCTTGGTTATAAGCAGCGGTGTGAGGCAACATCACGGCATGCGTCTGGGCGTGTGGCAGACCGAAACTGCCACCGAGGGTATGGCATAGCTTATGGTGCAGCGCCATGCCTACGCTGCCCAATACCGTCCCGCACAACCAAGCCCCGTATTGCGCCTCGCGCCTCGCTTCAAGGTTGTCTGGCTGGAGAATGATCTGTGGCAAAGCACGATGAAGGGCTCGGATACCGTCTATCGCCATCAGCGATGTGATCGGGTTACGGTTCTTTGCGTACAAGCCTTCGACGGCATGCGCCATCGCGTTCAGCGCGCTGGTAACGCTCATCGCTACCGGCAAACCCAGGGTAAGCTGAGCGTCATAAATCACCACTTCCGGAAGGATTTTATTGGATGAAAGAGTCGTTTTGATCCCTTCAGCGGTTTGCCCCAAAATCGGGGTGACCTCCGACCCCGCATAGGTGGTCGGAATGACCAGCTGCGGCGCATCATTGCGGTAGGCGATAGCCTTGCCGAGGCCGATCGTCGACCCTCCACCCAAGGCCACTACGCAATCAGCGCCAACACGCTGGTAATAGTCCAGCGCCTGCTCGGTCACCTCGACTGGTGTATGCATGGTAGCGTTGGCAAAAATACCTACGCACAGAGGGCCGAGCACTGTTTCCAGGCGTTCAACGTCCGCTCGCTGCTCTGGAGTTGAAAGCAGCAGTGCGCGACTACAGCCTAAAGCCTGAATCTCTTCTGCCAGAAGATGAGACTTGTCGATCCCGAATATCACGCGGGCAGAATTAGAGTGGTAGGTAAAGTCGTACATTAAACGGTCCTCGGTTCAGAAGTTGGCCGCAACAGGTCCAACACCGCACCCTTGGGCGACTGATGGAGGCCTAAACGTTGAGCTAGAAGTTCCAGTTGTTCTTGAAGTGCTTTTGGCGAGGCAGCACAGCCAGCGACATAAAAGTCCGGGCGGATCAGCAGGTAGCACGCACCCAATGACTCGAACCAGGCTGCATAGGTCCCGTCAACGTCCACGACCTCACTATTGCTACCCGGCGCCCCGATGTGCACCTGTCGCGCTTGGAGCGCCTCAAGCACTGGGAAGTGAACTAGATTGAGCGCATCCACCGGATTCATGCCCCAACAGAGCAGAAGCCAACCGCGCCCCACGATCTCGTCAAAACGGCCCTTTCGACCATTGCTCAGTACGATGCCTTGTACCGACAGCTCTCCGCAGTGCGGAGCGTGCGCACACCATGCCCCAGGGCCAAGTGCAACCTTGTCGGTTATAAGAGGAGTACGGCCACTGGCTTCAAGCTCGAGCTTCATCCGCTCATCTCGGATGGCCGCTTGCTGGTCGTCGGTAATGCAGATGATTCGGCCCAGCGCCATCGAAAACTCGAGGTAATGCTTGGCGTGTTCCCTGCGTTCGCAGGTATAGGAATCCAGGACAGTGTCTTGCATGATGCCGCGCAAAATTGCATCCAGCCTCCAACTAAGCGCCACAGCATCTCTTAAGCCGGCACACATACCCTCGCCGGCAAAGGGAGGCATCAAATGAGCCGCATCCCCCGCAATTACGCCACGTCCATTACGCCAATTATTCGCCAGCCGTGCCTGGAACCGATAAACAGCGCTTCTTTCGAGCGTGGCGTTTTCAGGCGTTACATCCCAAGGTTCCAATAAGCGCCAAGCGTTTACCGGATCCGCCAATTCGGTGCTTATTTCACCTGGCAGGGCCATGAACTCCCAACGCAACCGACCAGGACCGCCGGGCACGATCGTCGTAGGTCGCTGTGGATCGCACAACTGCCAATGCACCGGATCATGAATACGCGGTGTCTTCGGAATCATGTCGAGAATTAGCCAGTCATAGAAAAAGCCACGGTCCGTGCTGCTAAGACCGAGCTTGTCGCGCACAAAGCTGTTAGCTCCATCGGCGCCAACAACGTAGCGAGCTCGCAGATGTGTGGGCGCGACCTCATCATTTGTTTTACCGCTCAACCAGATGCCCGCGTCGTCCTGAGTCAGTTCGTTCGCTTCCCAACCTCGCAGCAAATGAATCTGCGGCATCGCGTGAACGATGTCGAGAAGTCGCCTTTCCAGAGCCGGCTGGTGGAACCAATAACGGACTCGCCAGCCAGAGGCGGACGTACTTTTCCAATCCACCAGCTGCAAGTCTTCGCCAGCAGCGTTTCGCCAGTAATACAGGTCGTCGTGATATTCGATCGCTGGATCGTTGTCTGAGTCAATTCCCAGAATGGCAAGGATTCGCGCGATCTCATGATCAAAGGTTACTGCGCGTGGCCGGTCATAAGGCTGAGGCCATCGCTCGACGAGATGCACCCGATGACCCTGTCGAGCGAGGAGAATGGCGAGAAGCGAGCCCACCGGGCCGGCGCCGACAATCGCCACATCGCAATCGTAGCGAAGGGGAGCAACGGTCATTGAATTTGGCGTCGCGGCATAGATCTCGATTGTCATTATTATTGATCTCCAACCATCAGCAGCGCTGCTGGCAAAAATTTGGGTGTTTGCAGGGTCCTGTCCCTTTTTCTGAAATCCGTAAAGACATTCGTGCTGCAGCCCTTAGCCAAAAGCAAACACCATGCCTAACCAAATAAGTCCTTACCTATCAAATGATTAGTAAGAAAATCTCTGGGCGTCGTTATATTTCATTGCCAGTGTTAAACGTATTTGTTAGATAGATCTTGTTTAATAACAAAAATGTGGAACCTCTGAATGCGCACTGAAACGCTCCCCGCCACTCTAATTCGTCAGCTTCGAATGGACCCGGAACGCGGCCATATCTGGATTGGCCAGCAACGCGCATTCCTGATGCAGCTCCCCGCCTTTGCGGCGTTCCGTCATGAGTTGATTGCTGAGATAGGCATAAGCCAAGCACGAAGATTGCTGGCCAGACTGGGTTATGCAGCCGGCTCCAGTGATGCCGGTTTAGCAAGAAACCTTCGAGGGGATGAGAGCGATGAGGCTTTTATGGCAGGGCCTTTATTACACGCAATGGAAGGAATCACTCGGGTAGAAACCATACGCATGGAGGTGAATGTCGAGTCGGGTCATCATTACGTCGAGCAGCTCTGGCACGACTCGATGGAAGCGAGCGCATTTCTGGCGCACTCCCCTCATGCAATGGAGCCTGTTTGCTGGATGCAGGTAGGTCACGCTTCTGGATTCAATAGCGCTTTCTTCGGCAGGGCCGTGTTATTTCGAGAGGTCGAATGTCGAGCAATGGGTCATCCGCATTGCAGGATTATCGGTAAGCCTATTGAAGAGTGGGGGGCCGATGCGGATCAGCTTAACGTGTTCGATACCTCTGACTATGTGAACGCATCGCTGCATGACGCTCATATGGACGATGCCTTGGCGCTGGCCGACCTGATTGGAGCCGACCCTTCTTTCCTGGCCACCTGCCGGCAAATAGAGAAGGTCGCCGAGCGCGACGTGACTATTTTGTTTCGCGGCGAAACAGGCGTAGGCAAAGAGCGTTTTGCCCGTCTCCTGCATCGCCTCAGCCATCGCTCGGCGGCTCCGTTCATCGCGGTCAATTGCGCGGCGCTGCCTGAAACGCTAATCGAGTCTGAACTCTTCGGCGTCGAGAAGGGTGCGTTCACTGGAGCGCTGCGCAGCCGCCCCGGTCGTTTCGAGCAGGCAGAAGGAGGCACGCTTTTTTTGGACGAAATAGGCACGCTTGCTCCGGTTGCCCAGGAGAAGCTGTTACGTGTGTTACAGGAACGCGAAGTTCAGCGATTGGGGGATGATGCGACGCGGAAAGTGGATTTCCGGCTGGTCGCCGCGACTAATGCGGATTTGGAAGCAGATGTCCGGGAGGGACGCTTTCGCGAGGATCTTTATTACCGGATCAACGTAGTACCTGTGCACATCCCCGCATTGCGTGAACGACGCAATGACATCCCTCTTCTGATCCGGCACTTCATCAAGCGCTTTTCAACTCAACATCGCAGGCAGATCAAAGGGCTCACTCAAGCCGCGGTCCGGGCCCTATTGGAGTACGACTATCCGGGAAATATCCGAGAACTTGAAAATCTCATCGAGCGAGGTGTTGTCCTGGCTGATGATAATGAGCCGATTGGCTTGAGCCAGCTATTTTTATCCCCGCCTCGCGATGCTCAGGCCATACGGCCGAAGCAAGAGGTGCTGGAGCATTGGCTGGATGAAAGGCCTTTAGAGTCCATTATTGACACCGCGGTTGAAAGAGCCCTGTCACGAGCAGAAGGAAACATCGCTCAGGCGGCTCGCCTTCTTGGTCTGACAAGACGGCAATTGGAGCACCGACTTAAGAAAGAGTCGATTAAAAGTCAGGCAGAGAACTCGGCCTAGAAACGCCCCAAGCGTATGACGCATTAGCTGAATGACACCCGTACAAGCAATTGCTCACTTGCCCGGGCGCCATATTATCGAGCGTCAAGCATTAGGAATAATAGGAATCAAGAGATGGGAATCGTACTCTGCACCGGTGTGGATGATGTGCGCACCCTTGTTGAGGGTGTCTTCGGGTGGAACCTGCGGAAACTCGGGACGGACCAACAGATTAACCCCGCAAATAATCAACTCGAGCGTTTCCCCTTGCTTCCAACGCATGGAGTATGGCCAGAAACCGATTTCAAGGGGCAGCACTTCGCCTGATTTGAGTTTTTCTGATTTGTCGTAATTCAAGTAGGGTTCCGACGCCGTGGACCTGGTCTCATCAATAGCCCGCAATGAGGCGCGCAGACGCCCGTTCGGACCGAGAAACGGACGGCCTGTTACAACTTCGGTCTGTTGTTCCTGGCCGTTGACATCCAGCTTCCTGATAAAAGCGAACACGTCCATATCATCATGCTCACGGGTTTCCACCCAAAGCTTGAGTTTCATGTAACCCGTCACTTCAGTATCTTGATCGAAGCGGATCTGGAACCTTGCGCCAGCTTTGGAATGACCGTCGTATGAAATTTCCCTCTTGCTTGCTTGTGGCTCTTTGGAAAGTACGTTTCCATCCGAAGCGATGTGGAGGAAGAAGGGGGTCAGGACCTCTCGCTTCAACGGAAAATCAAGTTCCGCCCGTCCGACGGTATCCATGCCACCGGGGTTCAGGACTGTAAGACGCACACGAGGCGTGGCGCTCCACCCATTGTCGATACCCTTCAGATAGCAATCAAAGAAGCGGCGTAAGTCATCGACATTAGCGGGGCTATAGTAGTCTGGCCATTCAAACGTGTTGTGGACTCGCAGCCACTTCTCAGCTGAGGATATTTCTTTCCATCCGCGTAGCGTGCCAGCGGTATGGAGGATATTGGTCCAGGAAGCGACAATATACGCTGGAACAATGATGTCTTTAAGTTTCGCGGCTTTCGCATCCCAATATTCATTGTAAAGCGGATGCGCCAACGTCATGGCGATTAAATCCTCAGTGCGGGTATGTCCATATATATGAGAAAAGATACCGCCGCTGAACTTGATTTCAGGAATCCCACCACGACAGGAAGTGTCTCTGTAAATGTCAGATGCTCCTTCCCAAGGCGCAATAGCCGCCAAATGAGGTGGACGCAGGGCCGCGACGAACCATTGTGACATCGCGAGCATTGAGTTGCCGCTCAGGCCCACCTTTGCGTTGCACCAGGGCTGAGTTCCCACCCACTCGATAACGTCATACTCATCAAGCGGCTCTTGAGGCCCCCACGTACGGATGTCCCCCTCGGACATGAATACTCCCCGGCTATCGGGAGCAACGACGGCGTAACCATGAGCAACCCAATAGGCCGGATTTGGCGCTTCAAATTTGTTCAGGCCATCTTCCCAATGGACAGGAACATCCATCCTTGTCGGATGCCCGAACACATCATTGGTCAGCCAGCTACCCCGTTTGCCGTAAGGACTCCACCCTACAATGGCTGGCACATTGACCGCGTCGACCGGACGATAGATATCTGTGCGGACAGTAACACCATCTCGCAGCCGGATAGGCACATCCTGCTCAACAAGTATGTCGCATGTAAGAGGCATCCCTCCTTCGCGATGAACTGACCCTTTGGGAAGGATGTAAGAGCCTTGATTAAACCCCGGGTATGACGATTCTTCAACCGGGGTAGACGGTCTAAACAGGACCTCAATATTGCCGACACGGATGGTAGTCATTCTGACTTCTCTTCTGGATGAACCTACAGCTGCATTATCTTGGCTGCGGATCAGGGGATGAACTTTACGCTTTACGTTGGAGTTAGAGCCGCCTTGTAACTGTGAATCGGACAGTATCGCCCTGAAAAGTATCTTCACTTTTATATTCGTGATACACCGCCGCATTGAGGAGTAATTGAGTATCACGCCAAAAATACTGAACCTCACCACCTATTGCATGGTGCTCTATTTTAGTCCCGGGATGGAAGACAGAAGTCCCCGAATCATTTGTCAACTGCCAGACGTCGTACCCTACAAGCCCTACATCCAAGAGTGGGTTTATCTTTCTGCTGATACCCCACTCCACAGAAAATGCATCGCCCGGTGTCAAATGGGTTCCCTCTTGCTCGCCATTCTTTTCATATCTGGATGTAGCGGAGACGGCCCATTTTTTTTCGTGATCCAAGTACCGGGTTCCGCCAAGGGTGAACATATAGGAGGTGTAGCCTTTACCAATTGACACAGATCGGTCGCTATCATAGTCGCCGGTCTTAACCCAGACGCCTAACATACTGACCGCATCCCATTGCTGGGCGTGCCAGGTTATCGTGATGGGCTGCAACAATATGTCGCCAACACCCTCGGCATCACCCTTCACACCAAAATTACTTATTTTGGTTTCCTGCTGTTGAATGGGTACGATGGCGTTCATGCCATAGTTCCCACCCAGCAGGGAATAATCGGTTATCCATATAAATTGGTTAGCGAATGCGTGCACGTCAATTTTATTGTGCCCGGATCTCTCCGTACCGTGCTTGTCATTCAGCGTATCAGCGGAATAATTTACAAGGTAACCTCTATAGTAGACACCCGGTGGTGGCAGGGTTGCGATCAATAACCCTTCAGCCCCTACAGAGTAGTGACCCACCTGTGCAATTGCAGGAACGGCGGTTAGACACAGAGAAGCACCCGCGACCAAAGAACTTATTTTTCTCAACATATGGTTTCCTATTATTTTTGTTGGGCCGTACGTTTTTCGAAGAGGCAGTTTCCATACAGGCTCATCATTCGCAAGGGGGTCAGCGAGCCTGGAGGCTCGCCCGCCTGAAGAAGTTGGATCTGCAATGACCTGCTGATCAAACTCAATGCCTGTGCAGACAACCTATTCAAGTATCATGCCAAGCCAAAACAACCAACAAACAGTTGATATATATAGGATAAAAAGTTCTTGAGTGGGCACTTAACCCGTGTCGCTCATTCAACCTCCACAAATTTGTGAGACCGGAGAGTGCGGACATCACATATATGTTCAATCGCTTAAATTACTGGCTTTTTTACAAGCGCAAGAACAAATATCAAGGCCACATTCCAGAACTCATTTGGATATTCTGATCAGGCCAAGGCCTCTGCAAGCAAAGCATGCTCTGTGCTTTCTGTTAATTGATCACCCCTTCAGACAAAAGCCAAGGCTGCGCGGGCGCCCTCTATCGCTGCCAGGTGCTGCGCCACCCGGGATGGCAAGTAGTTGAAGAAAAACCCGGCGCTTTGCAGCTTGCTGGCGCGCAACGGATCATCTTCGGGTAGCACCCTGGAAACCCGCGCCGCCCGCGCCCAGGCCAGGGCCAACATCGTCACGCCGCACAGCTGAAGGAAATCCCCGGCGGCCCGATAGGGGTATTCGCTGTCCTCTCGGGACAGTTCACGCACGTCATCGACCACAGCCGCCAGCGAGCCGCACAGGTTGCCCAGCGCGGCGGCAAAACTCGCACACTCGACCCATTCACCGCCCTGCCCGGCTTCGTCGCGCAACTGAGCTAGCAGCAGACCGAACGCCCGGGCTTCGTCTCCCAGAACCTTGCGTAACAGCAGGTCATTGGCCTGAATTTCGTTGCTGCCCTCATAGATCATGGCAATGCGGCTGTCGCGCAGAGTCTGCTCGATGGCGAACTCGGTGACGTAACCGTAACCGCCGAAGACTTGCAAAGCGTTGCTCGCCTGGCGAAACCCTTGCTCGGTGAAAAACGCCTTGATGATCGGAGTCAACAGCTGCGCCAGTTGCTCGGCCTGCTGCCGCGCCTGTGGGTCCGGGTCATGCTCGGCCTGATCCAGCAAATGGGCGGCCCAGTAGCCGATGGCCCGCAAACCTTCGCTGGTTGTGCGCAGCTCCAGCAACACCTGGCGCATGGCCGGGTGATAGCTGATCGGGTCGGCGGCTTGGGCCGCCATCCCTTCAGGTCTGAGCGGAGCACGCATCTGTCGGCGCTCGGCGGTATACTCCCGGGCGTTCTGCCAAGCCGCCTCGACGTGTCCCAGGCCTTGCAGGCCGACATGCAGACGTGCCGAATTCATCATCACGAACATGGCCGCCAGGCCCCGGTTGGCCTCACCGATCAGCCAACCCCGAGCGCCTTCAAACACCAGGGAGCAGGTGGCGCTGCCCTTGATGCCCATCTTGTGTTCAATGCCGTCGCAGCGCACGCCATTGATCTGGCCAGTGTCCAGTTGTTTGGGCACCAGGAACAGGGAAACACCACGACTGCCCGACGGCGCACCCGGCAAGCGCGCCAGCACCAGGTGCAGGATATTGCCTGTGAAATCGTGCTCGCCGCCGGAGATAAACAGCTTGTTGCCGTGAAGGTGATAGCTGCCATCGTCATGGGGTTCGGCACGACAACGCAGCAGCCCGACATCGCTGCCGGCCTGGGGCTCGGTCAGGCACATGGTGGGCAAGGCCTGGCCGCTGACGATGTCGGGCAGGTAGCGCTCCTGCAGCCAGGGCGCGCCATGGGTCTTGAGGCACAGGTAGGCGCCGTGGGCGATGCCGGTGTACATGGCCCAGGCGTGGTTGCTGGCGTAGAGCATCTCTTGCAGCGCCGCGTCGAGCAGTTGCGGCAACCCCTGCCCGCCCAGCGCCTCGGCACAAGCCAGCGAGGGCCAGCCACCGTCGACATAGGCTCGATAAGCGTCGGCAAAGCCGTCCGGGGTGCTGACCCGACCCGCCGTCCAGCGACAGCCCTGACGATCGCCGCTGCCGTTCAACGGCGCCAGCACACCCTCGCTGAAACGTCCCGCCTCCTCCAGCACCTGTACCGCCAAAGGCAGATCCAGCCCCTCGAACGCCGGGCTGCGGCACCACGCTCTAGGCGCCTGCAGCCAGTGTTCAAGAACAAATTGCATATCGCGCAGGGGCGCCTGATAGCTCCACATGGGAAACCTCATCGGATAGAAAAAAGTCGCCCGCCCCGCTGGACAGGCGGCCAACACCTCACGCGCGGTACGCCGGGTTCTCGATCAGCAGCGCCATGCCCTGCCCACCACCCACGCAGGCAGCGGCAATCCCGTAGCGAAGATTGTGTTGGCGTAATTGGCGAGCCAGGGTCATGACCAGTCGCAAGCCCGTGGCGGCCAGTGGGTGCCCAATAGCCAGGGAGCCGCCTTGGGCGTTGAGCCGGGAACCGTCCAGCTTCAGCTCTTGCGCCACCGCGAGCACCTGGGCCGCCTGAGCTTCATTGATCTCGAAACGCGCGATGTCGTCCAGGTTCAACCCGCTGCGTTGCAGCAGCAGGCGGATCGCCGGAGCCGGGCCGATCCCCATGAACTCCGGGGCCACACCGACCACCGCACTGGCCAGCAGCCAGGCCAGAGCCGGACGTTTGTAGGCTGAGGCACGCCCCACCAGGGCCGCCGCCGCACCATCGACCACCGCGCAGCTGTTGCCAGCGGTTTGCACACCGCCCTCATGCACCGCGCGCAAGCGAGCCAGCGCCGACAGGTCGGTGGGCCGTGGATGACTGTCCTCGGTGACGGCACCAGCCCTGCGGGGTAGGCTGATGCCACGCGGCTGATAGCCCTCAAGTTCAAACACCTGGTTATTAACGGCGACGATTTCCTCGACCCAGGCCCCTGTCTGCTGCGCCTGCAAGGCCCGATGGTGACTGTCGCAGGCATAGCAATCCACCGCTTCGCGGCTCAACGCATACCGGCGCGCCAGGTTATCGGCAGTGGCAATCATGTCCAACCCGGGGGCCGGGTCGTAGAGCGCTTCCCAGAGAAAATCCTTGAATTGCACCTCTGCACCGAGACGAAAACCATCCCTGTGGGTATAGGCGGAAATCGGATTGCGCGACATGGATTCACTGGCCACACACAAAACCAGTTGCACGCCGTCATCCAGCTGCATGGCGGCCTGGTGCAACAGCTCGAAACCAGTAGCGCAGATGCGCTGCACCCCCAGCGCCGGGACCGTTGGCGCCACGCCACTGTACAAGCCGATATGCCGTGGCAGCAGGTAGGCATCGAAACTGGCCTGGGCCATGGAGCCAGCCAGCACACTGTCCACCGTTTGTGGATCGATGCCAGTGCGAGCCAGCACTTCACGGCCGACCTTGATTCCCAGATCGATCGGCGAAACCTGGGCCAAAGCGCCACCAAGGTCGACCCAGGGGGTACGCACGGCGTCGAAGATCGCCACGTCGGTAAAAGCCGAGTATTGCCCGACGTGACTCATGGCTTGGGTCCGGCACGCAGGATGGAAGCTTCCTCGCCGCGATACAACGCTTCGACCTTCGCCGCCCGCCACTGCAACACCGCCCGCTGATTGATCGAGCCCTTGTCGGTGATTTCTCCCCGGTCGATGGACGCCGGTTCATCGAGCAAGGTAATCCATTCCACACGACTGGCATTGCCGCTAGCCTCGCGGTTCAGACGCTGCAGCCAGTCGCCGAACCACTGGCGCACCAGCGCGCTGGCCAACACTTGGGCATCACTGGCGTCCGGCCCCAGGCCCGACAAGCGTCGGCACTCATAGAGCCTTGGAAATACCAGTGCCCCCAGGCATTCGCGATCCGGTGCCGTGATGACCAGGTCCTGGACATAGGGTGAACCTTCCAGCACCGCGCGATTACGCAACGGCCCGACGCTGACAAACACACCGGACGATAGCTTGAAGTCTTCGGCGATCCGGCCGTCGAACATCAGGCCCAGTTGCGGGTCCTTGGGGTCGGCCAGTTTGATCGCATCGCCGGAGCAGTAGAAACCATCCTCGTCGAATACCTCGGCGGTCTGCTGCGGCGAGCGCCAATAGCCGGGCATGATATGCGGGCCACGAAAGCGCCCTTCGAGCTTGCCATCGGCCGGCACCAGCCGCACTTCGCAACCGGGGGCCGGCAGACCGATATAACCGGCCATGGACAACGGCCCGGTGGTGAAGGTGCAGGACGGCGCGGCCTCGGTCATGCCCAGCCCGGCCATCATACGAATGCGTTCGCCACAATGCTGCTCGGCCACCTTGTCGAGTCGGTCCCAGACGCTTTGCGACAAACCGGCCGCAGCGAAAAAGCACAGGCTGATGTGGGCGAAAAAACGCTCACGCAGTTCTGCGTCCTGTTCCAGGGCATTGACAAGTTCTTCCCAGCCCTTGGGCACGGTCAGGTAAGCGGTGGGAGAAATTTCCTTGAGGTTGCGCAGGGTTTCGGCGAAGCCCTGAACCGTGGGCTTGCCATCGTCCAGGTAAAATGTTCCGCCATTGTAGAGCGCGATGCCGACATTGTGGCTGCCGCCGAAAGTGTGGTTCCACGGCAGCCAGTCCACCAGTACGGGTGGCTCCTCACCAAACACCGGAAAGGTCTGCAACAGCATCTGCTGGTTGGCGCAGAGCATGCGCTGGGTGGTAATCACGGCCTTGGGTAGCTTAGTGGAGCCTGAAGTAAACAGAAACTTGGCGATGCTGTCTGGCCCGGTAGCCGTGAAGGCGCAATCGGCCTCGGCCCCCCCGGGTTGTTCCAGCAAACTGGCAAAGCTCGCCTGCCGGCGGCCCTGCACTTGTCCTCGCACGCTGATCAACGGTGTTTCGGCCGGTAGCACCGCATCGATCGCCCGCTGATAAGCCGCGGCGTCACTGACGAACACCAGGCCCGGTTGCAACAGGTCGCAGATATGCCGCAGCTTGGCGAAATCCAGGGACAACAACGAATAGGCCGGCGATACGGGACAATAGGGAATGCCGGCGTACATGGCGCCCAAAGCAACTTGCAAATGTTCGATGTCGTTACCCGAGAGGATCGCCAACGGGCGCTCGGCTGAAAGACCGTAACTCAGCAGCCGCTGGGCAATGGCACGGACGCTGGTCAGCATTTGGGCGTAACTCACCCGGCGCCAGTCGCCGCCGTCCTGACGAGCAGCGATAAAGGTCTGTTGCGGGCGCACCTGGGCCCAATGAACCAGACGATCCAACAAGCGTATGGGCAACTCAGCCAAAGGTTCCAGGGACCGCATGTGCAGGATGCCATGCTCTTCGCTGACTTCAACGGCGGGGCGGCCGATCGACACCTGGCGATAACGCACAGGGTCTGGCCGGGGGGGCGATCTGAATTCGGAACTCACGTGCATTTCCTCCATCAAGGCACGCCCGGGCCGCACTAAGCGAACGGAGCGTGGCAGCGTCTGGCTGCAGCCTTGTTATTGTTATGTCTGGCCTGCACTCGGGCGACAGTTTTCAAATCCTGCGCCCGAGAATCTGACGGATATCAGATCGGGTAATGCCGGGGTCCGTTCTGCAAGGTCACCCAGCGCAATTGGGTGAAATGCTTGATGGCCGCCTTGCCACCAAAACTGCCGTAACCGCTGGACTTGACCCCCCCGAAGGGCATCTGCGCCTCGTCTTGTACGGTCGGGCCATTGATGTGACAAATACCCGACTCGACCCGCTGGGCCAGGGCCAATGCGCGGGCGGTGTCGCGACTGAAGATCGCCGCCGACAGGCCGAACTCGGAATCGTTGGCCAGGCGCAGCAGTTCCTCATCCCCTTCACCGCGCAACACCACCACCACCGGGCCGAAGGACTCCTCGCGGTACAGACGCATGTCAGGGGTGATGCCGTCGAGCAGGGTCGGCTGCAATATGCTGCCCTCCAGTTGCCCACCCGCCACCAATGTCGCGCCTTTGGCCAGGGCATCGTCGATCAGCCCCTTGATGCGCAGGCCGGCGCTGGCATCCACCAGCGAGCCGAGAACCGAATCCGCGGCATTTGGATCACCGGCGCGCAGGGTGGCGATTTTCGCCGTGAGCCGAGCGAGAAAGGCTTCGGCGATGCTGACATCGACGATCAACCGCTCGGTGGACATGCAGATCTGCCCCTGGTTGAAAAAGGCCCCGAACGCAGCGGCTTGTACGGCAGCGTCCAGGTCGGCATCCTCCAGCACCAGTAGCGGCGCCTTGCCGCCTAGCTCCAGCAAAGCAGGTTTAAGGTGGCGCGCCGAGAGTTCGCCGACGATGCGCCCAACATGGGTCGAGCCGGTGAAGTTGACCCGCCGCACCGCCGGGTTGGCGATCAGCCGTTCGACAATCGCCGCCGCATCGGTTGGCGCATTCGTAATGACGTTGACCACTCCGTCGCCCAGCCCCGCATCCTGCAACACCTGAACGATCAACCGATGCACCGCCGGGCTGATTTCGGAGGCCTTGAGCACCACCGTATTGCCACAGGCCAGGGGCATGGCGATGGCGCGGGTGGCGAGGATCACCGGAGCATTCCATGGGGCAATACCCAGCACCACGCCGCACGGTTGACGCAAGGCCATCGCAAAGTTGCCGGGCACATCGGAGGGGATGATTTCGCCATTGATCTGAGTGGTCATGGACGCCGCTTCGCGCAGCATGTTGGCGGCCAGGTGCACATTGAAACCGTACCAATTGGCCATGGCGCCGGTTTCGCCAGCCGCCGCAATGAATTCGCTGCTGCGAGCCTGCAATTGCTCGGCCGCACGCAGCAGGCGGGTGCGGCGCTCATTGGGCGCCAGGGCCGCCCAGACAGGGAACGCGGCCTGGGCGGCGGCGACGGCAGCGTCGGCATCTTCCAGGGTAGCGGCGGCCACCCGGGACACCACTTCGCCGGTCACCGGGTTGCAACGTTCGAAGGTTCGACCGTCGCGGGCGGGGCACGACTGGCCGCCGATTAACAGGGGCACGTCCAGCATGGTGATTCCTCTTTATTGTCTTTATCGGGAATACGATCACAGTAACGTCAAGGGACTTGGACGAACATCTTGCGGGCATGTGATTGACGCCCGCCGCGCCGCTGTCTCAGCGCTTGTAGGTCTGCAAGCCCGGCTTGATGCTCTTGTCGTTGAGGAACTGTTTCATCCCCTGCTCGCGACCACCCTCGGTGTCAAGCAGGCGCGATTGATCGAGCTTGGCGTACAGGTAATCTTCGTTCTGCTCCCACGTCAGCTCGCGGCAGCGTTTGAAGCCGTGCTTGGCGGCACGCAGCACCACCGGGTTTTTCTCCAACAGGTTGCGTGCAAGCTCCACGGTCACATCCCGTAGCTGGGTCAACGGCACGCTTTCGTTGACCAGGCCCATCTCGGCGGCCTTCTGCCCGCCAAAGGTCTTGCCGGTCATGATGTAGTACAGCGATTGACGATGACCCACGGTATCGGCCATGGCCTTGCTCACCAGGTTGCCCGGCGGGATGCCCCAGTTGATTTCCGACAGACCGAAGGTCGCTTCATCGGCGCAGATCGCCAAGTCGCAGGCCACCAGCGGGCTGAAACCGCCACCGAAGCACCAACCGTTGACCATGGCGATGGTTGGCTTGGCATACATGCGCAACAGTTTCCATTGCCACTGAGAGGCTTCACGGCGAATTTTTTCCTGAAGGACTTCCGGGCCCGCGTCCACTTCGCGGAAGTATTTCTTGAGGTCCATGCCTGCAGTCCAGGCTTCGCCCGCACCGGTCAGCACCAGCACACCGGCGTCGGGATCCTGCTCCAGGGTTTCCAGAACGTCGATCATTTCGCGGTTCAATGTCGGGCTCATGGCGTTGCGCTTTTCCGGGCGATTGAGGATGACCCAGGCAATGCTTTCCTCGATTTCCACTTTGACCGTTGTCCAGCGACCCTCGTAATTGCTCATGGCGATGCTCTCTTGTTCTTGGCTTGAAGATGAGTAAAAAACTAAACCTGAAATTTAGTTATGTCAATTAACTATTAATTGATTTGAGCAACTTTTTTGACCTGTTAACCAGTGCGTCAGATCAACGAATCTGACATCGACCGTAGCTATCGCCACGCAACCTCGGCAAACTGGATAGCCTTATTAATCACTCACCCTGAGGAGATTCCCTTCGATGGCCAAGTCTTCCAAGATCGCCGAACCCGCCGAGGCCCTTGCCGACGGCGCCAAAGCACAGGCGTCCCTGGACTCCGCGCTGGACGATCTGATTGGTTACGCCCTGCGTCGAGCCCAACTGAAACTGTTCCAGAACCTGATTGGTCGGCTGGCGATTCACGACCTGCGGCCCGCGCAATTCTCGGCCCTGGCAATCATCGACCAGAACCCCGGCCTGATGCAGGCCGACTTGGCCAAGGCCCTGACAATAGAGCCGCCGCAAGTGGTGCCGCTGCTGAACAAACTGGAAAACCGGGCACTGGCGGTGCGGGTGCGCTGCAAACCGGACAAGCGCTCCTACGGGATTTTCCTGAGCAAGAGCGGCGAAACCCTGCTCAAGGAACTCAAGCAGATTGCCGTCCAAAGCGACCTCGATTCTACTGCCACCCTGACAGGTACCGAGCGCGAGGAGCTGCTACGGCTGCTGAGGAAGGTTTATCAGCAATAGTGGCAAATCTACTCCCTCGCCACGGACTCTATTCATTCCTTAAGTGAGCAGCATTGCCTTCCTTCCGCACTCTCTGCGTCACCAGATCGGCACGCGGTAGGTCACCAGAGAGCGGGTCTGGTTTTCATCGCGAAACGCAGCGCCGCCGGGGAAGTTGTTACGGTAGATCGATTTGCGCGCCAGCAGCCCGACGTTCTTCAATGGCCCGCTCTGGATCACATACCCCCAGCTCCATCTGAAACTCGCGTTCCTTGCGATCGTCGGCATCCAGGACGGTCAACTCGATGTGGTCACCGCGTAAATAGCGCAATCGGCTTTTCAAACCGGGCACACCGGAGGCTGCAAAATCATAGTCATAGATGGCTTGCCAGGTGCGTTCCCCGGCCTTGAGAAAATCCGAACTCATGGCCATCTCACTCAAGTTCATCACCTGCGTGCCAGAGACATATGGCATGGCCGTATCGCCGCTGGCGTGCATGTAACCCAGGCTCAGGCGATAGCCGAGCAGCGCCGAGAGATTGCGGTTATCGACCTTACCAGCCCTGACACTGCCGTCTTCGTCACTGAAAAAACTGCGCAGGTCGGTGGTCAACACGCCGTCGCCCAAGGGCAAATTGTGCAGCAAAGACAGGGTGTTTTACTGATACAAATCCGCCACTTCGGCGTGATAGGCCCGCAGGCTGAGGTTCTTGTTGACCTGATAGTCACCGCCGACATTGACCATGTGGGACGAGATAGCAGCGCCGTTGAAACGCCGGTTGGGTGAGGCAATGCTGATCGGTTGATAGTCGGTGGAGTCGCGCTTGTTGACCCGATCGATGTAGCCGGTGTTGAAGGTCAAGCCTTCGATATCTTGGGAGCTGAGTGTCGTACCGCGGAACGTTTGCGGTAGCAGCCGCGACGGACTGGCGAAAGCAAATGGCAGGAATATCGAGACATCGCCGGTCTTCACCGTGGTCTGGGCAAATCGCAGCTTGCCGGTCAGGGCCAGGCGTGAATATTCATCCGCCGCGCGCTTGTCGCTGCTCGATACCGGCAACAGCTCCGTGCCACTGCGGTCCGGCGCGGAATCGAGCTTGAGACCCATCAACCCCCGGGCATCCAGCCCGAAACCAACGGCGCCCTGGGTGAATCCCGATTCCATGTTCATGATCAAACCCTGGGCCCATTCCCGAGCGGCGGTTTTTGCGCCATCGTCCTTGTAGTCGCGGTCCAGGTAGTAATTGCGTGGGGTCAGTGTGCCGTGACTGTCAGCAATAAAACCTTCTACCAACAGCGAAGTGGAAAAGAGACTCAGGTACAGCAAGGCCAGCAGTCGCCCCCCATGGGAGCCACAGGCCAGTGGAGTTGAAGTCGCCGCCAGGGCGCGCCGAGCAAGGTTTGGCATGTTCGAGGTCCATTTATTGTTGTTGTTCTGGAGCAGGTCCGGCGCCCGGAGGGTGGGGTCCGCGGAACAGAGAATGGAAACGGCACCGGGCTTCGCCAATTCAGAGCAGCCGATAATCGAACATTAATTTTATTAACTAATTTACCTACAATGACACGTCGCACCGCTAACCGACTGATTTAAAAACCCTTATAGGCTATTTTTTTCGTATCTTTAAGTTGATCTTCTTTTTTAGTTAGCTTTGTTAAGCTTATTAATCACCTGCCGCGCTCTTGTACCGACTCAACACCACAACAAAAACAAGAGGTTTTGCCCATGAACCGTTCAACGCGTCGTTCGACGCTGACCATCGCCTTGTGCTTTATCGTGGCGCTGATCGAAGGCTTCGACCTGCAATCGGCTGGCACGGCCGCTACCGGCCTGCGACAGACCTTTACCCTGGACCCGAAAATGATGGGCTGGGTGTTCAGCGCCGGCATCATCGGGTTGTTGCCAGGGGCATTTTTTGGGGGTTGGATTGCCGATCGTATCGGCCGTAAGAAAATCCTCGTCGCTGCTGTCTTGCTGTTCGGCTTGTTCTCCCTTAGTACCGTCTACGTCGAACACGTCTCCAGCCTGCTGCTGGTGCGCCTCATGACAGGCCTGGGCTTGGGCGCTGCCCTACCCAACCTGATCGCCCTGTGCGCCGAAGCCGTGGGTGAACAACATCGCGGCACGGCCATCAGCGTAATGTATGCGGGCGTGCCATTGGGCGGCGCGCTGGCTGCCGTGGTCGCCATGGTGTATGGCGAACATTGGCAAATGACTTTCTTCATCGGCGGTGTGGTGCCGTTACTGGTGGTGCCGTTGATGCTGATGTGGCTTCCCGAATCCAGCGCCTTTCGCCAGCAGCAGGAGGCGGTTGGCGTGGCGCGCACCTCCACCGGCGAGGCGCTGTTCGGCCAAGGTCGTGGTCGCACTACCCTCGCGTTGTGGCTGAGTTATTTCTTCACCCTCACCGTGATGTACATGTTGCTCAACTGGCTGCCATCGTTGCTACTCGAACAAGGGTTCAGTAAACCCCAGGCCGGCCTGGTGCAGATGCTGTTCAACATCGGCGGCGCCCTGGGTTCGTTGTTGGGAGGGGTGCTGCTGGATCGTTGCAATGCAACCAAGGTGGTGTTGGTGGTTTATGCCGGATTACTGATGGCGTTGGCCGGGGTTGGGCTGTCGATCGGCATCGTACCGATGGCCATCGCCGGGTTTGCGGCCGGGCTGTTCGTCATGGCAGCGCAACTGGTGCTCTACGCCTTGACGCCGCCCTCCTATCCCACTGCCGTGCGCGCCACGGGTGTCGGAGCAGCGGTCGCCATTGGCCGCCTGGGTTCGGTGGCCGGACCTTTGGCAGCCGGGCAAATCCTTGCAGCGGGCGCCGGCACCACCGGTGTGCTGGTGGCAACCTCGCCAGGGTTGGTGATTGCCGCTCTGGCGGCGATCAGCGTAATGGCGCGCGCGGTGTCGACGGGTACGCCGCAGACGGTGCGCTGATCACAAGAGCCCAAGGGCTGCTTCCTCGCCACAAGCACAAGGTCAGATTGATCGTTCCCACGCTCTGCGTCACAAATGTCCGGTAAAAACCGAAGGGGGGCGCTTGCTCCCCCTTGCTGTTGGCGGCCAACAGTCATGGTCGGATTTTTCAGACTCGATTTTGACTCATGTTTACCGGCACCCGTTTAGCCCACCTACTCAGTACGATCTCACGTCAGCTCTTCCGGCAATCCACCGAAAAGCACCAGGCTGATCGCTACGTCAAACGCTGCATCTCCTGGCAATTGCTGGTGACACTGGTCAGCAGCCATGTAACCCAAGCCCTAAGCCTGCGGTCCTTGGTGACTGTCTCCGAAACTCTCGGCCCGCATAGCTACCATCTTTACGCCGGTCCCGTCGCCCGCTCGACCCTGTCGGATGCGTTGAACAAGCGTGACTACCAGCCATTCCAGGACTTCTGCGAGTTGCTGTTGTGCGGCATCTGTCGCCAGTAGCGCAAAGAAGTCGGTGTCATGGTCAGCCTGATTGATTCCACATCGATCACCTTGCGCGGACCTCACGGGTGATGTACCTGCGACGGGCAGGCAGGCAGTCGCTATTCAGCCCGTTACTCAATGTTCAGGGCGGCGCCGACTCTCAGGTAGAGGCGACACTGGAGTATAGGCTCGCGAACCTGCACATCATGGCCGAGCGCATGCATATGAGCCCGCGCAATCTTGGCGCACCTGTTCACCGAGGAAACCGGTACGTCACCGACGGCGTTTCTTGCTGATGCACGGATTGATGAGGTTCGGCGTTATCTGGAAACCACCGAGCAGTCAAATCAAGGAGATAGCCCACCGTTGTGGCTTTGAGCATACCGACAGCCTGCGCCGTGCATTCGTAAAACATCTGGCAATCAGCCCGGTGGAATATCGCCAGCGCTTCTGCTTCGAGCCCCCAGCGTCAATATCAGCAACTGGTGGGAGGGACCTTTAAGCGTCCCTCTTTTCAGATTCAGTCGCCGGAATCAGATTGGCTCAGCCAATGTAATAAAAGACTCATGCATAATTTGCGCATGCTCTTCTTTGTCGCCTGCGCTTTTCTCTATTTCACAAAGTCTTGCAGATTTCTCAACCACCAATCGACAGCGCTCCCAACGCCGTTCTTCGAAACTATTCAGAGCGACCTCTAAGTCGGAATGGCGAAGGAGCTCTTCAGCGAGCACGATCGCACTTTCAATTCCAATTCCGGCGCCAGAAGCCAGATGGGGCGTGGTGGCATGCACCGTATCTCCAATCATCACGACGCGACCTTTATGCCACGGTAATGGCACCAATAGATTGGACAGCGGGCGGTAATCAATACTCGCTTGCGGCTCATACAGCTGAGGCACAAGCGTTTGTAGGATGGGGGCTGGATACTCACCCAGCAAACGCGCCATTTCGCTCGGCCAGTTTGCTGGATCAATCCACTCGGAATGGTCTCGGTTTTCCATAATGAACATATACATGTGCGTTGCGGAAATAGGATTGACACCGACCTTGGTGCGTCCCAACCAATGACTGGGGCGAATAATTTCCTGTGGCCGCTTCAACACTGCACGCCAGACGCTCTGCTGGATGGGTTTGGGCGATGGTGCTTGTGCAAACAATTCCTTGCGCACCCGTGAATGCATCCCGTCAGAGGCAATCACCAGATCATAGGTACCTGACGATCCGTCAGTGAAGGTGACATCTACGCCCTCTTGGTGCTGGCTAATGGTTTCGAATGTGAGGCCAAGGCGCACGTTGGTGTTCACTTCCAGCGTCTTGTCAGCAAAAACTCGAGCCAGTACAGGACGCAAGATACCGCCACCACCTGGCAACGCCTTATCGCTGACCGGAGGACGAATTGCCAATTGCACGATCAAGTCTCCCGCTGGAGAAAACACATCGAAATCTGTCGAGAGATACCCTTCGCGAGCCACCCTCTCAAGGATTCCAACAGTGTCGAGGGCTCTCAGCGTGGGACCGCTGAGCGTGATCCCGGCCCCCAAGGGACACCAGAGGGGATCTATTTCGATCAAGTCCACTTCCACGCCTTGACGGGCAAGCTGGATAGCCGCCGTCATACCGGAGAAACCTCCTCCGATAACCAGCACCTTATTGACTGCTGCAATCATCACGCTCTCCTAATTATTCTTATTTCAATCGAGCTGACCCGGTAGTGCACACCGTCGACTGGTTGCTAAAACTCATATTTCTGACTGGCGATGGCGGATCAAAGAGAGACTATCGAATTGAATGTCTGCGCTGAAATCGCATTCCACAATCCGAGGTATCGCAGGAGATGATTGGTGGCGAGGTTGAGATGTTGCAGCCCCCGCCACCCGTTGTTGACTACGGCACTTCAGACACTTTCCAGTCCGTCCCAGCAAAGGTATTTCACTTCCAGGAACTCATCGATTCCAAGGTGGGATCCCTCCCGCCCAAGGCCACTCTGCTTCACACCACCAAAGGGTGCGACTTCATTTGAAATCAAGCCACAGTTGATGCCGACCATGCCCGACTCAATGCGGGCGGCGTTCCGCCAGATGCGCGCTGCGTCACGACTGAACAGATACGCCGCCAGGCCAAACTCGCTGTCATTGGCCATCGCGATGGCTTCGTCATCGCTATCGAAACGCACCAGTGGCATGACTGGGCCGAATATCTCTTCGCGTGCAACCCTCATTCCATGCGTGACATCCGCAAGTAAAGTGGGTTGGAAGAAACACCCGCCGATTGCATGTCGCTTGCCGCCGGACAACAGTCGAGCACCTTGGGCCAGCGCATCATCAACAAGCTCTTGGGATTTTCGCACCGCCGCTTCATCGATCAACGGCCCCACCTGCACATCAGGTTCCAGGCCATTCCCTACCTTCAGTTGAGCCATGCGCTCGACGACGCGATCGGCAAATGCGTCATAAATCCCTGACTGGACCAGCACCCGATTCGCCCCGATACAGGACTGCCCGCCGTTGCGAAACTTGGCCAACATCACACCGTCGGCTGCGGCATCAAGATCCGCGTCATCGAAGACAATGAATGGAGCGTTGCCACCCAACTCCATTGAGCATTTCTTGACTGTCTGCGCCGCTTGCGCCAACAGCAGCCGACCCACCTCAGTGGAGCCCGTAAACGTGAGTTTGCGTACCAAGGGGTTACCGGTGAGTTCACCCGCGATGTCTCGAGTGTCATTACCCGTGATCACACTGAACACGCCGGCCGGCACTCCAGCGCGTTGCGCAAGTTCGGCAAGTGCCATTGCGGTCAAGGGCGTCTGGCTTGCCGGTTTCACGACCATTGTGCAACCCGCCGCGAGCGCCGGAGCAGCCTTTCGCGTGATCATGGCGGCCGGGAAGTTCCAGGGCGTTATCGCAGCGCAGACTCCGATGGGCTCGCGCAGTACAACAATGCGCTGGGTTTCCTTTACACCGGGAATCAGGTCACCGCGCACACGAGTGGCCTCTTCCGAAAACCATCGAACAAAGGAAGCAGCGTAATCGACTTCACCGCGCGCCTCGTCCAGTGGTTTGCCCTCCTCCAAAGTAATCAGCGTGGCAATATCCTCGCGATGTTCAACCATCAACTCATACCAACGACGCAGCACCTCACCACGGCTTTTAGCCGTCAAGCGACGCCATGGTCCAAATGCCTCATGCGCGGCATCGATTGCACGGCGTACTTCGGCTTCACGGCAGCGCGGCAGGACGGCGAGCACTGTTTGATCGACCGGATTACGCAGCGTGTACTGACCGTGCGGCGTCTCGTTCAACCACTCTCCTGCGATGTAGGCGCCAGTACGCCATAGGGTCGGATCTTTCAGTAAATGCTTCACTTTGCAATCCTCGTACTCAGCAAGGGTTACGCCCGATCATGAAGGCGCTATCAGGATCCGAAGTCACTGGCAGACCGGCCGCGACCAAGCCTTGACGCAAAGACTTCATGAGGCGATCCGGAACTCGCATCGCGGGTGCACGAAGCGGGCCGCCGTTAAAGCCGGCCAGCCAGTCCTGGTATTTCCACATGGTGCGATTGAGCACCCCTGTACCGCCCGCATAGGTTTGAGCCGCGGCACCGTTGGCACCACGTGCCGGGTTGACCTTCCAATACAATTCCATCGCTTCTTCGAATCGGCCGGTGCGTGCCAACTCGAAAGCCTTCGGGTAGTAGTCGCTCATCCAGGCGGTGTTGCTGGTGCCGGAAAACTGCAACTCCATCAGGCTCATCAGTGGAATCGCATCGCCTTCGATGGGGCAACTGATCACGACTTGATCCCGGAAGTGGTGGTACATCTCACAGATACCTGCCGGCAGTGGGAACCCCTGCTCCGCCTTGATCGCCGCGATATTCGGACAATCGGCCAGCAGTCTACGTACCAGTTCCAGGGACATGCCAGACGGATGCACGCGCTCAAAGCCCCAGAGCGGAATCGGGAACAGCATGACCGCCAGATCCGTCGCGTCGCAGAATGACTTGGTGTAGTCGTAGATCTCCTGCTCGGAAGTCGGCCAGAACTGCGGCGGATAGGAGAGCAGGACAATGTCTGCACCCGCTTTCTCGGCGAGCTTCGCGGCCTCGATATTCTCGGCGAGGGTGCCAAACGCCGCATGGAAGAACAGGATCAGGTTTTTTCCGGATTCACGGGCCCAGGCGGTGAATTGAGCGTTCTCTTGCGCAGTGATCGCCAGCTCGCTGCAGAGCAGTGTGGCGCTGTAACCGAGCCCGACCGTATGCTCGATGTCGTGACGAATGCCACGTTCATTGAGGCACTTGAGGTCGGCGCTGAAGCTGGGGATGGTGACTGCCGAGCAGCCCACCAGATTTTCGCGCGCCCAGGCGCGGGCATCAGTTTTTTTGTAGATAGCCATGACAATCTTCCTTCAAACAGTGGGGGGTTATTTCGAGATAGGGACAATACTGGCGGGCTGGTCGATACCGAGGCCTTGCTGTTTGGCGCGCTCGTAAAGCATTTCAGCAATGACGACATCCTGCAGGGCCGAACCGACCGATTTGTAGAGGACAATGTCGCTTTCGTTTCGACGCGGATGGGCACGACCCGCGACCAAATCGGCCAACGGTACTAACTTCTCGGCGACTTTTACGCCAGCACTGAGCGCAGCGATGGCATCGCCCGTGTCGTGAAGCACTTCGTGGGGTATGTCAGCGACGATGCAGACGGCTCGCTCCATCGTGACCGCATCAACCTCCCGCTGCTCAGGCAAGGTCGAACCTAATGACACGACCGTAGCGCCGGCGGGCAGCCACTCCCCTTGCAACACGGGAGATTCATCGCGGCTGCGGGCGGCGCAAATCACCACATCGCAATCCTGCACCGCCTCTTGCGCACTGTTTACCGCTTCGATATCCAGCGCGGGCCTGAAGCTCTCGGCAAACCGCTCGCGACTCGCCGGTGTTGGACTGAACACCCGTACCCGAGCCACCTCCCGCACGGACTTGAGGCAGTCAAGCGCACCGCGTGCTTCGAACCCAGCCCCAATCACACCAACCCGCAACGCTCGCTGGGGTGCTAGCAGATCTATCGCCAATGCGGCGGTTGCAGCCGTGCGCAAGCCTGTCACTCGGTTGCCGTCGATCAAGGCGCTGAGCGCCATGGTTTGCTGATTGAACAATGCGATCAGGTAACTGGCGCAACGGGCCCGCATCGAGGCCGCGATCAACTTGCACCCCATGTGGCCGCCGGCGGGTGACACCGCGGTCAAACTGCGCAGCCAGATACCATCGCCTCGAGCCATGGAGCGAGGCGGCACCATGGCATCCGATGTCGGGTAGGCGTAGGCATCAGCGAGCACGGCTACAGCTGCGCTCCAGTCGGCAAGCGAAGCAACATCGGAGTCACTGAGAAAGAGCGTCGGCGCAATGGCCTGAGGCACCTTGGAATCATGCATATCGTTCACCTCGCAATCGGGGATCAGTCATTGATTGACTGACACCCTACGAGGCACTTGCCACGGTGAATACTGCATGGAGTGGAAAGCAGTTATCACTCAAGTCGATGGCATGGCCAAATCACAGATTAACCGTCGTACCTCCCGGGAGGCACGGGTCAAGGGGCGACGGGGAGATTCGACAAGCACGACAAAGCGCTCAAGAACCGGCTCAACTATGCGTGACGACGTCAGTCGCTGATCAAGCGAATCGGGCAGCACAGAGGCAATCGCATATCCCCCGCCCGCCGCAACGACTTCGTATTGAAGTTGGACGGAATCAGCTTCAACCGCAACGCACAAAGCCATTGAATGCTCCACCGCCAAGTGATCGAGCCTGGCCCTCAGCAGATGGGGACGCCCTGGCACCACCAATGGCAACCCGGACAGCTGCTTCAATGGGATATCTCGATTGCCGATGACGGGGTCCGTGGCGGGCCCCACCAGATGCAGAGGGACCCTGACCAGTGGATAGGCCTCACCAATACTTGTCTCATCCTCACGCAGGACCAACGCCATATCGAGACGGCCATCGTGCAACTGCTCTTCCAGTTGAGCACTTGCTCCCTCGATCAGGTGCAATCTCACCCCCGGCATGTGCTCGCTCACTGCCGCAAAAAGAGTCCCCGCATAACGACGTACCGCTGAAGGCAGCATACCGACAACCACTTCGCCTACCGGTTTGCCACGCAGGTTACGAATGTCATCGACAATGCTCTGCGCCTCCACCAGAAGGCTCGATACGCAAGGCAGCAACTGCTCACCAAACTCAGTCAGGACCACTCCGCGCCCGGTACGATGAAACAAGCGTTCGCCACATTGCGATTCGAGCAGAGCAATATTTCGACTGACCATGGACTGAGGCATGTCAAGCAATGTAGCCGCTTTACTTAAACTTCCAACCTCCGCGACACGTATAAATAATATCCATCGAGGATCGACAATCGTAAGAACGCTGGAAGGACATTGCGATACTGGGTCGGGTTTATAGGTACTGTGAGCATTTTTATTATTCTTCATGCTGTTAACTCCAATACTTCCGACCGGCTCTGACTCTCCGACCGCCAAGCGAATCAATACGTTATACGAACAATAGAGCCCTCGACCAAGTCTTGCACAGGGTATCCACAGGCCACCCATCGCGATTGGCGATAAGAGATATCGGATTAAAAGATACATGACGCAACTCACGTCGTGTGCACGCCTCCTTTCCCTCTGCCACGCCCTCCATTGGCAGGTAGTTGACAATCTGATAGTTCACAATGAAAGTATCGAAAAATAAAAACAATAAGAGATCAATGCCATGCGATTCGAACATCTGGATCTTAATCTCCTAGTGGCCCTCGATATTTTGCTGGATGAGCAAAATATCACCCGTGCCGCAGCGCGTTTGCACATGACTCAATCAGCAACCAGTGGCGTCATCGGGCGTCTGCGGACCTACTTCGAAGATGACTTGCTTGTGCAGGTGGGTCGCAAAATGATGCTCACCCCACGAGCCAAGCAACTACAAAGCCCCGTGCGCGAAATTCTTCTCAAGATCCAGACTTCAATCACAAACAAACCTGGGGAAAACATCGCTGAAAGCAAACGCCATTTTCGTGTCATGGCGTCCGACTATCTGATTTGCGTGATCTTTGCCGAAGTCATCAAGGCAGCGAATCGTGAAGCCCCTTTCGTGACCTTCGAACTGGTCAGCCCGAATGACTCCCCTCTGGAGATGCTCATGCATGGTGAGATCGATTTGATGATCGCACCAGAACACTACATTTCCCCCCAGCACCCCTCAGAGCTGCTCTTCGAGGAACAACACGTCTGCGTTGTATGGGAAGGTAATACCAGCGTTGGTCAAAACCTGACGTTAGAACGCTATCTGGAGCTGGGTCACATCGCCGCCGCATTCGGCAGGAACAGGACGCCAGGAGTCGATGAGTGGCTGATTAAGCAGTACGGATGCAGTCGTCGACTGGAGGTCATTACACACGATTTCAGCACCATACCCAGCCTGATCATGGGCACCGAACGTATAGCGACCATGCTCGGCCGGCTTGCTGCCCTGTACGCCAAAACGCTGCCTCTTCGACTGATTCGGCCCCCGGTCGAGTTGACCACGATGAAAGAATTCATGGCCTGGCACCGCAGCATGGATAGCGACCCGATGTTGCGTTGGCTTCGCGAAAAAGTGGTCGATACGATCCGCAGCCTCGATACGCCGCTTATTCTCTAGCTCGACTCTGTTCATAGGCCTGATGTAGATGCCCGCGACTGTCATCCAGATGCAGGCGCATGGCAGCGCGCGCGCATTCAACATCCTGACGCAGGATTGCGTCATAAATCCCTTCGTGCTCATTGTGAATGCGCTGTTCGTAACTCAGGGGGTCTTCATGGAACAGACGGGCAGAATCGAGTCGGCTGCGCGGGACGATGACGACGCCGAGGGTGCGCAGGGTGTCGCCAATATAGGGATTGCCTGTGGTCTCAGCTATTTTCAAATGGAACTGAAAGTCCAGGGCGGCCACATCATCAGCCATGACCTGCCTGGGTTTTAACCGATCGAGCAGCGCCCGCATCTCCTCCAACTGTTCAGGTGTTCGTCGTTGAGCGGCGAGCCCTGCGGCTTCTACTTCAAGAGCAATCCGCAGCTCCATGATGGCCAGCGAATCGACGATGATGTCGATCGTGGCCGGATCAATGAGTGGACCTGGCGACAGCGTACTGCCCCGCACGAAAGTCCCGATACCATGATGTGTCAGAACCATGCCGCAGGCCTGTAAACGAGACATGGCTTCGCGAACGACTGTCCTGCTCACACCATATTCACGCATGATGGCCGTCTCGGCGGGCAACTTTTCCCCCCCTCGCAACCGCCCCTCGCTAATGTATTTCGACAGCAACGCTTCAAGGTCTTGAGAAAGACTACGGCGCTTTTTTCGAACGTCTGTGGGCACACTCATATCAGTCATGATCGATCATTCTCAATCCTCGAAAATCGCCACTGCCCGGATAAAACCGGCCGATGCATGCTTGATCTTGTAAGGGAAACAAGAGACCAAAAAACCATGGGCCGGCAGACTTTCCAGATTGGCGAGTTTTTCCATCTGACCATAACCGATATCCCGACCAGCCTTGTGCCCCTCCCAGATGATTGAGGCATCACCACTTTCAGCGAAGCGCGCGCGTGTGTACTTGAATGGCGCATCCCAACTCCACGCATCGGTACCGACAACCCGCACTCCCTTCTCCAGCAGATACATCGTCGCCTCACGCCCCATGCCGACGCCGGCATCCAGATACCCGGGCAATCCGAATAAGGCACCTGCCCGCGTGTTGACCAAGACGATATCCAGCGGCTGCAAATCATGGTCGATGCGTGCCAACTCGTCTTCCACTTCAGCGGCTGTGACCACATGCCCGTCGGGCAGGTGTCGAAAATCCAGCTTCACGCCAGGTTGAAGGCACCAATCCAGAGGCAGTTCATCAATACCGTAGGCGGGTTTGCCGCCATCGGTGGTCGAAGCATAATGCCAAGGCGCATCCATATGGGTGCCACTGTGAGTGGTTATGATCAAGCGCTCGGCGGCCCAGGACTCATCTCCCGGCAGATCAGATTTTTTCAGGCCGGGAAACATTGCCGCCATTTCCGGCCAACCTTCTTGGTGGTTACTGTATTCAATCTTCGGCAACAAAGGAGGTGGGTCGGTGTACGGATTGTTCTCCAGGCAGACGGACAAATCCACCAACCGTCGATTAGTCGATTTCATGAACGACCACTCCAGCAGGATTATCTGCCCGATGTGCACGCCGAGTTCGGGGGACGGGATTGAGTGCGTTTCGAACCAGGGCCGCAGCAGACCCATCATGACGAAGCCCCAGAGCACGCGCCTTGGGAGTGCTCATCGCAGGGAAGCGGCCAAAGAGCGTCTCAAGCCTTTCGTCCGGTGCAAAAGTGATGAGTTCTCGCCGCTGCTCACCGTATACCGCCGCCAGGGCGTCGATGATCTGAGCAATGGAAAGGTGCAGCAGGGGTAGTTGCCAGGCACGTTGTCCCCCCAGCGTGGCTTCATCCACTTCGGCTGCATGCAAGAGGTTATCGACACAGCAGCGTGCCGACATCCACCATGCGGTCGCTTGCGGGGAAACGGGACAGCAGTAGGACTCGCCAGCAGCGAAAGCATGCAGCAGGTCGCTCATGAACGCCGAACGCAATCCATTGGGCGCCCGAGGGCGAGCAACAATGCCGGGTAACCGCAGCGCACGGCCATCAACCTCGCCCCGCCGAGCCAGATCGTTCAAGGCGGTCTCAACCATCAACTTGTGCGAGCCGTAGGACAGTTCAGGACACGCTCTGGCAGACTCATCCATACGCCCCGCCAGGCTCGGACCGTAAACCGCTACGCTGCTGGCGTAGATCAAAACAGGTTTTGCAGGTTGTTGCCGCAGTTGCTCAAGCAACTCCAGACTGGCCAGTAAATTGACCTCGTAGCCCTGAGCATAATGCTCCTCAGCAGCGCCGCCCGGTATGCTCACCAGATGAAAGACCACATCGATACCATCGGCCAGTATGCGCCTTAGCAACGCAGGGTCGCTGACACTCCCCAGGTTACGTCGCAGCCGATTGTCCTCGGGAAAGTCACTCAGCTCTTTGTCCAGCAAGATCAGCGCACTGATTGGCACGCCACGTAGAACCCCGGTCGCAAGCAGACGTTGGACCAGGATGCGGCCGATGAAACCATTGGCTCCCGTGACTAAGATTCGCATGATGCTTTCCCCTCTCCTTGACTTGAAACGACGCGCTGATCGATGCCTCCAAACAGCGACTGTCCGTCACTGCCTAGCACCTCCATGCGCACCCGGTCGCCAAAACGCATGAAGCCCGTCCGCGGGGCGCCGTGCTCGATCATCTCAATGGCTCGCCGTTCAGCGATGCAGGCCGAACCCATTTTGCGATCGACATTGGAGACCGTACCCGACCCCACGACCGTACCGCCCCCCAGGCGCCGGGTTAGTGCGGCATGGGCAATGAGCTGGTGAAAGCCGAAGTGCATGGCACCGCCATGGGGATTGCCGAACCACTCCCCATTCCATTCCACTTGCAGAGGCAGGTGCACCCGCCCCTCACGCCAGGCATCGCCCAACTCATCGGGCGTTACCGCAACGGCAGCGAAGCTGGAGGATGGTTTGGCCTGAAGGAAGCCGAATCCGGTTTTCATCTCACGTGGGGCCAGGGCCCGCAGGCTGACATCGTTGAGCTGCAGCACCAGCTTGATATGCGCCATGGCCGCTTCGGCCGAACACCCCATTGGCACCTCATCGACCACCACCGCGAACTCGCCTTCGAAATCGATACCGTGTTGCTCACTCGGCAACGGGATATCGTCACGCGAACCGAGAAAGTCATCACCGGCGCCCTGATAAATCAGAGCAATACTTTCCACGCCTTCGATGGGCTCAAGATGAAAAGCTTTTTGCATCAGTTGACCATGGGAGATGAAGGACGAACCGTCCAACCATTGATACGTGCGCGGCAATGGCGCAGCGGCCTGCGCCGGATCGAAGGCGAAAGCACCTGGTGCCCGCCCCTCGTTCAGTTCGCGATACGACGCCTGCAACTGCGGCTCGACCTCGGCCCAACGATCGATGGCTTGTTGCAGGGTGGCTGCTATATCGCCGACCTCCAGTGCCTGGTGCAAATCGCGCGATACCAACACCAGTCGTCCGTCGCGACCGGCGCTTTTTAAGGTTGCCAGTTTCATGGGTGAATTCCCTGCATAGCGGTCAGTTCGTCGCTGTAGCGTCCGTCAAGCAGAATGAACACCATCCGTGCAGGATGTTCAGTACGATTGCTCCACGCGTGATTGGTGCCGCGTTGCACGACGATATCGCCGCGCTTGAGGTGTACCTCTTCCTGGTCCAGCACCAGCCACACTTCACCCTCGGTGACGATGCCGTAGTCGAGGGTCTCGGTGCGGTGCATTAATTTGTGCCGGGAATCCGTCGTCCCGGTGCCTGCATGGGACTCGCCGATTTCGGCGAAAGCTGCCGCGGCGTCCGCGTCACTGACTTGGTTTTGCACACTGTCAGGCGGGATATCCACTACACGAATCAGATTGCCGAGAGTCGAGGGGCTCAGTTGCAAAGGCTTGGCCGTGGGATCGTCTCCGTTATCCAGCAACGCCGGGCTGTTGGTGCTGTTCCACACTTCATAGAACACCGTACCGGGTACGGCCTTAAGCGGAAAATTGTTGGGCGTCGGCCCGCTCGAAGCGACCGTTGCCAGACCTCGTTGGTCATGGCCGGTGACTACGCGCTTGAAATCAGGAAGTGTTTGCATCGCGTTAGATTCCTTGATTAGCAGCCATCGTTGATGGCAGTACATGAATTCGAATGAGTGCTCAGGTCGCAAGGATTCGCCGCGGTTTAACCCCCGCAGCGAAACACGCCAAAGCGATCAGGAGCTGAACGGCCGCCAGCACCAAAAGTGCTGTCGGCAACTCGATCCCGCCGCCCCCCATAATGGCCATGACCACCAACGGGCTGGCGAACTCACCGGCGAAAAATGCTGAGGTAAACCCACCGGCGGCATAACCACGCTGGTTGAAATCGACTTGGGCCATGACCCAGGTGAGCAGGGTTGGCATCATCAAACCGATACCCAGACCGTTGATCGTCACGGCGATGGCCAAGACCGCATGGCTGGAGGCGACAGCCATCAACCAGCCACCGGCACCGGTCAAAATGAAGGCCAGTGTCAAGAGGTACTGCGCACGCCAGCGTGCCAGTAAAGGAAAACCAAGGGACCCGACCAGTATTCCGAGCTGGTTGGCGCCCATGGTCATGCCGATTTGTCGAGGAGAATCGATGTGCAACAAGTTGAGCAGATGACTGGTTTGTACCGGCACAACGTACAGGCTCACCCCAGCCATGACGGCCAGCAGATAAGCCGGTGTCAGGGTGCGCCATGGCATCTGACTGGACTGTGACTTCAAACTGTCGACGGTTGCGTGGTTTCCCTTCGGCTCCCATAACCATCGAGCCATCAACGGCAGCAACACAAACCCAATTGCATACAGGGTAAAGGGCGTTCGCCAACCACTTTCACCCAGCACGCCACCGAGGGTAATGAACAGCGTCGCCGATAACGACGTGGCGACCATCTGCAAGGCAAACAAACGCGCGCGACGGGCACCGCTGTAATAGTCGCCCATCAAGGTGGTGCAACAGGTCATGATCGCCGCTTCGGCAAGACCTATCCCCGCCCGACTCGCGACAATGGCGGGTAACGACTCAAGCCAGATCGGCAACAGACCACACACGCTGTAGAGCAGCATGGCGCCAAGCAGCAACGGCTTGCGGCCCAGGCGGTCGGCGATGATCCCGGCAAAGGGCGCCAGCAACGCGATCATGAGAGCCGGTAGCGTCAATGCGACAGGCACCAGCACACTGGCCCCCGGCGTATCGGCAAAATGCGCATGCATGCCTGGCAGCACCGGCGCCAGAAGCACCGCGCCCAACACTGGCAGACAACTCCCGACCAGCAACAACAACGATTGCACAAAGCTTGCCTTGCGTTCAGTGCTCATTAGCCATCTCCGGAAATTTCTTATAGGTCTCGCACTGCATGGCAGCGGTGGAAGGAGTGCTTTGGATGTCAGCTAACCGGTCGGCGATCTGTCCTGCCTGCACACGGCGATTTACGGGCAACAAGAAGTAAGCCAGGGCCGGCAACAGGATCAGTGCCCCGGCCATATTCCAGACGAACATGAACGCCAGGAGAATGCCCATGTCGGCCTGAAACTTGATGGGGGACAACACCCAGGTGCCAACCCCGATGGCCAGAGTTACGCCGGTTAGCATCACGACTTTTCCGGTGAACAACAGGGCGTGGTAATAGGCCTGGGACAGACTTTCCCCCAGACGCAGACGGGCCAGCACAATGCTCATTACATACAGTGCGTAATCCACGCCAATACCCACGCCCAGCGCGATCACCGGCAAGGTAGCGACCTTGACGCCGATGCCCAGCGCCACCATCAGCGCTTCACAAAGGATGGATGTGAGCACCAGTGGCAACACCGCACAAAGCACCGCGCGCCAGGAGTGGAAGGTCACCAGGCACAACAGGATGACCGCGCCATAAACCCACCAGAGCATCTCGTGACTGGCTTGCTTGACGACGATATTGGTTGCCGCCTCGATTCCGGCGTTACCCGCGGCAAGAAGAAACTGTGCCTGATCGCTGTTGTTGTCCCGAGCGAAAACTTCCACGGCATCGACGACCCGATTCAGTGTGTCGGCCTTGTGATCAGAGAGGTAGCCGTACAAGGTCAGCAGACTGCAGTCTTCGTTGTACAGCCCCCGGGGTGCCCCGGCAGTGACCATGTTCAGGGTCGCCTGATTGTTCAGCAGCTCATACCACTTCGGACTGCCTTCACTGAGACCGACGAGCACGCGACGGTTGAGCAAGGCAAGCGAATTGGTCGTGTCGACGCCTTCCAGGCCTCGGAGCTGCCAGTCCAGGTTATCCAGCCGCCGCAGGGTGTCGTAATGGGAGCAGGCACCGACCGGAGTCTTGACCATGACCGCGAACACATCACTGCTGGCACCGTAGTGATCGGTCATGAACCCATTGTCTTTGTTGTAACGCGAATCGGCCCGCAGCTCAGGGGCACCAGGATCCAGATCACCAATCTTGAGATGCAAGCTGACCAGATAACCGCCGATAGCCAGCATTCCCGCAACGACAACAGCCACGCTGGCCCACTTGCCTCGGGTAAACAGATCGAGGAAAAGCCACACGGGATGTTTCTGGCCACCCACCTCAGCCACCTGCTCGCTCTTGAGGCTGCGCATGGCTGCGGCCTGGCTCACACCGAGAAATGACAGCAGAATCGGCAACAGGATCAGGTTGGTGAAAATCAACACCGCCACGCCAATACTGGCGATCACCGCCAGGTCTTGAATCACCTGGATCTTGATGATCATCAGCACACCAAAGCCCACCGCGTCGCAAAGCAGTGCGGTCAGACCAGCCAGGAACAACCGGCGGAAGGTATAGCGCGCAGCGATCTGCTTATGAACGCCCCGCCCGATGTCCTGCATGATCCCGTTCATTTTCTGCGCACCATGGCTCATGCCAATGGCGAACACCAGAAACGGCACCAACACCGAATACGGATCAAGCTGATAGCCCAGAATGGGCAACAGGCCCAGTTGCCAGATCACCGCCACCAGCGAACAACTGACCACCAACAATGTGCTTCGCAGGCAGCGAGTGAACCAATAAAGCACCGCAGTCGTGATAATCAGCGCCGCAGCAAAAAACAGCAGGATCTGCCTGAGACCTTCGATCAGGTCACCGACTACCTTGGCGAAGCCTGTGATATGAATCCCGATGGTTTCGCTTTGATATTGCTGACGAAAACCTTCCATCTGCTGGGAAAGTGTTGTGTAGTCCAGTGGTTGGCCATCAGCGGTGGTCGCAAGCAGAGGCACGTACAAGATGCTAGAGCGTTGGTCAAAAGCCACTAACTGACCGATTTCATTGGAGCGTTCGACATTGCGCTTGAGCGCCGCAAGACTGGTGGCATCACCGTTGTAACCATCCGGAATGACCGGCCCACCCTCCAGCCCATCTTCGGTCACACCTACCCAGCGGGTGGCAGGTGTCCACAAGGACTTCATATGGGCCCGGTCAACACCTGCCAGCAGATACACCTGGTCATTGAGCTTTTGCAGTTGCTTCAAGTAATCGGCGTCGTAAATCGAGCCCGACTTGTTCTCGACGGCGATGCGCACCGCATTGCCGAGTCCGGACAACTGCTTGCGATTTTCCAGATAATTAACGATGTACGGATGATCGTTGGGGATCATGTTTTCGAAACTGGCATTAAGTCGCAGATGAGTCGCCTGCCAACCGAGCAACGTGGTGATCAGCAGGCATATCAGTAGAACCAGATACCGATGATTGAACAATGCCCGTTCAAGCAGCGAACCGGACTGGCGATCGAAATCAGCCAGGCTTCCGAGAGCAGGTTGAGCCGGGCAAGGAGTTGTAATGTTCATGTACTACTCCAGGGCTGCTTGGGCAGGAATGGTAGACAGAGCACTCACGTTGGGCATCGAGGCCCGCGATACGCCAGTAAACCCGACCCCGACCAACGAGCCGTCAGGGGCACTCACCAGGTCAATCCAATGCGATCCTTCGGGCGTGGCCAAGGGTTGCAGCACCAGGCTGTCGTCGGCGCCATGCAAGACACTGCCCGCCTGATTCACCCATAGCGTCTGATGGCCAACACGGGGTGCCGCCCCTAGCGATACCGGAATCGGGTTGGTCAACGCTTCAAAGGTGTCGCCCTGATCTCGCGAGCGAAAGGCTTTGCCACGCAGCCCCCCAATCAGCAGTGCGCCGTCGTCCTGAATGGCGAGGCTGAAATAAGTGCCGTCGTAGGGACCGTCCAACTGTTCGAAATGCCTGCCGGAGTCCAGCGAGCGCAACAACAATCCCTGCTCACCAGCGATATAAAAGACCTCTGCCGAACCAGCCAACGCATACAAATGCAAGCTCCTGGCATTGGGAATATGCCCCATCCAGGAATGCCAAGTTTTGCCGCCGTCTTCGGTGCGCATCGCCAGGCCGTAGGCTCCGACAACAATGCCATGTTGAGCATCACTGAAGCTCAAGGTGAGGAAGGGTTTATCCGCGCCATCGGCAACCAGTTGCTTCGCCGCCAGGAGTCGATGTTGCACCTCGTCGGTGGCGCCAGGCGCCCCAACGGCCTTCTGCGCCTCCTCCAGTTCCAGCAAGGCAGCGCGCCGGCCATCCAGTTGCAAGGTCCAGCTCTGTCCGGCGTCCAGGGTGTGCAGTACCACACCCGAATGCCCCACAGCCCACCCATGCTGGGGATCAACGAATTGCACCGCCGTCAGCGTCGTACTGACAGGCACCTGCACCTGGCGCCAGCCGATGCCATTGTCATCGGACAGCAGCACGACGCCGCGCTCACCCACTGCCACCAGCCGCTTTCCAGCCCGGGTGATGTCCAACAGCACGGCATGACCGGCCTGCGGTGTGATGACGCTGGGTTGCGCCAGCACATCTGGCAGCTCGGTTGCGTTCACGTCCGATATCGGCGCCAAAGCCAACCACCCACCAAACAGCCCGCTTGCAAGCAGCCTCTTGTTGTTAAAACAACGGATCATCAATCCTCTCCTCGAGTGGATACGCCCGTATGTACGGGCGTAACGCCTGAGATCAGCGAACACCTTCACCGGCCAGCGAATCGCCGGTAAAAGCCGAGTCCTGATAAGTCGGCATAATCCGGTACTGCTCGCTCTTGCCGGCAAAGATGTCGCCAGCAAACCAAGCCCCGGACAGCAGGTCATAGAAGCCGTTGTTAACGGTCACCACCCCTGGCAGGTCAGGCAATACGACGGGGGTCGTCCAGAGCATTTTCACCAGTTGGTTCTGGGCGTCATAACGCTCGGCCAGTACGGCACTCCAGGTGTCTTCATCGAGGTAGTAGGTGCTCTTGGGCAGCACATGACGCTTACCGTCCACAAGAGACGCTTGCACTACCCAAACGCGGTGCAGCTCCCAACGGATTGAATCAGGGTTCAGGTGATGCTGACCGAGCAGATCGGTGGGTGCATTGGCGGTAAAGACCTTGTTTGAGTTGTATGGAATGTACAACTCCTTCTTACCCACCAGTTTCCAGTTGAAACGGTCAATTCGTCCGCTGAACACATAGAGTTCATCAAAGCTCATAACTCCGGCGCTGGCCGGTGTCGGTGTATCGCAGCAACCATTGGGCAGACGGCGAACTCGACGCTGGCCTGGCAGGTAAGTCCATACAACTGTCTTGTCGGCACTAACATTCTCGCGCCCGACGATTCCTTCACCGGCGCGCAGCGGTGGCCCATCGTTGATCATCCGCGTCGTCCAGAAGACGCCGCTGTCGTTGGCGCCTTGGGGCAAATACCAAGGCATCTGATAGGCGGCTCGCGAGTCGTTGGTCAGCACCGGCTTACCATCAGAGGTGATCAAGTATTGAAAGAAACTGGCATGCCAGGACGCCGCTCGCCAGCGAGTCAGATGGTTCCAGATCGCCTCAGCGCCGCTCTGCGGAATCGGGAATGGAATACCACCTTCAGCATTCTCGGGCTTGGGTCCACCCTCGCTGTCAACCAGCTTGCTTTGGGTCGCATTCTTGAACGTCGTGTCATACACAATCTGCGGCGCGGCAGCGGTGCGGTGGGTCGGGTAGACATCCAGGTGGTAGGTGTCCGGATACTTCTTGAGCATCGCTTTGACGCCTTCGGACAGTTGATCGCTGTACTGCCCCATGTTTTGCGCCGTAATGGTGTACAGCGGTTTTTCATTGGCGAACGGATCACTTCGTTTGCCGCCATCCCTATAGTTTGGGTCGGCCTTGGTGTAGCCCCCATCCCACGCAGGAATCGTCCCGCTGGCGTTACCGACGCGCTCAGCGCCCAGAGGCGTCAGTGAAGTCTTTAGCTTGGCTGCCTCCTCGGCCGATACGGCAGCAAGGGCCCCTTGGGCGATTAGCAATGAAGAAACCAGGCAGGTAAACACAGTAGCGATGCGCTTATAAGAATTCATATGTTGCCCCTGACTCAAAAAGTACGGCTGACGGAGAAAGAAACAAAGTCGCGGTCTTTCATCGCCTGGCCGTAGGTGGTGTGGCTGTTTGCGTCGAGAAAGGTATTTTCCGGCCCGTAGAAATGGGTGTAAGTCAGGCCGACATTCCAGCTGTTGAGGTAGTTACCCTTGATTCCGATGTTGAGATCGCCACCGTGGTTGACACCAAAGCCACTGCCCAGCGCTGACGAATTGCCATGGGTGTAACTGGCCCCCACCGGAACACTGATATCCAGCCCCGGGAATGCTTGGCGGTAGGTCGGTTCATAGACAGTACGCATGCTCCAGGCGTCGCGGTCGGCGTTGGGCTCCAGGGCGTCCGGGCTACGGGTGATGCTGAGCGTGCGGTTCCAGGCGAACTCGCCCATGAAACTGGCTTCCTGGGCGACGAACGAAGGCTCAAGACTCGCCAGCCAGGACAGGTTGGCATGCAGCGTATGGCCGGTCGCGTAGAGAGGGTCGTTGTCGTTGTTCAGGGCTTCTCCCGCCAGCAGCGAGCGCTGATTGGATGAAGCCAGGGGCTGGTGCCAACGCGTCGAGATTTCGCCGGCGATGTTGTAGTTGCCTTGTGTAAGGGAAAAACTGCCGCCAACGGCTTCAATCCCCTCGGGATAGAGCCAATAGAATTGACCTGCATTGCCCGTCTGGGGATTGAGGTTCGCAAAATCCGGACGCACGTTGAGCTGCGGTGATTTGTCGTGGAAACGGATCGCATAAAGACCCCAGTCCACCGTTTCGCCGCGAATGCGCAGTTGCAAACCGCCCTGCCCTGAGTCTTTCGCGTCCTTGTCCTTGCCGTGATAGAAGGCAAGCGGCTCACCTCCAGGCATTACTGGCGCCCCCACAAACAACCTCTCGCTGCCATCAGCAAAAAAATCATTAGTCGAGAAGTAACTACCAGAGGCTGGGAGACGGTTAGCCTCCCACTCAAACTGATAGTAGGCACCGACCGACACTTCAGGTGTCAGTTCCAATTGCCCAGATATTTGTTTGACCGGACGGATTAACTCTTTGAATTGGGTATTGGGTACAGACAAACTCTTGACCACATCGATAGGCGCCATACCTCCGGCAATACCGTTCATCCCGAAGAACAGGCTTTCACCCCACTGCATGGCGTACTGACCCACTCGACCGGAGATCGCGTTACCACCCACTTCACCTTTGCCGTAGATGAACGTATCCAGTAGCTCAACCTTACGGCCATGTAACTCGCGGGTGTCGCTGGGAAAGTGATCGCCTGAGAAACTATTAATGCGATCCGAGGCGTTATTGTCAGTTTTCTTGTTATAGACATCGTCATACCAGGCAGCACCACTCACCCGAGCGCCGACGTTCTTATAAGACATGTCGAATTCAGATAGCAGATCAAGGCGATTGGAAATCAGACCCTTGTCGAAGTTACGATCACCGTCATCCAAATTGAGAGCCGTCTGCCCCTGGGTCAATTTGTCGGACTGACTCTTCACCCGCCAACCGGCACTGTACTTCAGCGTATTGTCCCAACGCATGCGAAGATCGGGATTACCGGAGTCAAGTTCAAACCCATGGGCGGTGGATCCGACCATGCCAAACATCAGCGCTGCTAAACTCAGGGCAAAGGGGGGACGTTCGCCGCGAAAAACGGCGATATCAAAACAGGCCATGTAGAAACCTCTCTGTTGTTTTTATTTTTTAGTTTCATCACGCTGTGACTTAGCAAGGCGAACAGCGCGTTGACTCACCAACGATAAAACGATGGAACTAGAGTTCCCGCATACACACTCTGACGGTTTGGGTTGAAATAGCTTCTCGCCAAAACTCCAATTTGACTAATCGCATACAAGGATGCGATCCATCACCAAACGCGATACCTGGATCACGGTATCAACTGGGCAATTGGCAACACCAACCACCCTGCTTCCTGGCCGAACTCAAGCGACTGCAAGGTTTGCCCCAGGCAAGGTCCATAAACACACACACCGGTATCCGGCATAAATTGCGCACCGTGGGCATAACAGACAATTCGCTCACCATCAGCGCTCAGGTACCGGTCCTTTCGGTACTGCAAGGGCACCTGGAGATGGGGACAACTGTTGAGGTACACCCGGATTCGGCCTTGGTGACGCAATGCGAATACGCTGTCACGCCCCTGCGCCAGGGGATCAAAACCCAATGCCTGGCCCTCAATCAGCCCATCAATGCGGCATAGGAAAACCGCCCCATCACGCACTCTCACTGCCCTTTTCCGGTGGAGCACCGGAAGGCGCCCACTTCTCACGCGAGGTAAACAGGAACAACTGGGAGTTGTCCGCCGACAACGGTGCCTGTCGCGCAGCCCAGGCATCATCGTGCCTGTCCATGTCTGCGTCGTACTCAATGTGACAACCCAGTGGGCTGTTGAAATACCAGAACCAGTTGGAGCCGAAGAGATGACGACCCGGTCCCCAAAAACTTGTCCAGCCGTTTTGTTCGAATCGCCTGCCTGCCAGTAATACTTCAGTGCCGCTGCCCAGATGGAAGGTGAAGTGCTCGCAGCCCTGCATGTGCGGCGGGGTTTGAATCATGAACAGACAGTGATGCTCGTCCGAACCGGCCGGCCGCATGAACGGGCCTACGCCGACAAAACGATCCGTGGTTCTGAAGCCCAAACGTTCGGCATAGAATGCCTCGGCCTTGACCGCGTCGGGCACGAAGTACACAACATGAGATAAGGTCCTGGGCATTGCGGGCATATCGGGATAGATGCCCACTTGATTGACTGGGCGCTGAGACACGCTACCCGGCGAGTTAGTGAGATCAGCCGCTGCGTGGAAGTCTCGCCGTACACTGACTTGAAAAGCGATGGCAAAGCCCGAGTCATCAACGCTGTGCAGAGCACCATCGGCATCCCACGTTACGTCACGGTCACGCGACAGCTCTTGGCCGATGGCGTCGAGGTCAGCAGCACTGGCTACACCATAGATCGTTTCGCGTATCGACGGCGCCGGACCAATGGCCGGTGGCAGCGTCGGATCATCAGCGCGGCGAATAATAATCGAAGTACCGTCCAGCGCCTCGAAACGCCCGCCGTCGTCATCAGCTGCGACAGGGATGAGACCGTAATCACACAAAAAGGCGCGACACGCCAGGACGTCATCGACACCAAAAGTCAGGGCGTCAAGGCCAATAATGTTCATGCCATACCGCTCCATTAAAATTGTTATTTGGACCCGCCCAGACTCACGATCTTTGGGCTCGCGAGTCCGGTGGGCAGTTCAGGCGGTGTAACGACCGACTGGGTGCAGAGGTTGCCGCTGAGCAAGGACGGTGACTAATCGCATGTCAGGATGCGATGTATTGGCAAACGCGATACCTGATTCCTGCTGGCATATCGCTCGATGCGATACCTCCCATCCCCACTCACGATTGGCTAAATGCCGGGGCACTGCTTAACGTTCCGGCATCCACCCTTCTGCCTATAAAAATCAAAGGAAGCGCATCATGTTTCGTTATTTCCCCACCAACTACGTCTGGAATCTGTCGGTCGACCTGGCCATCGAAATGGGCGCCAGAATGGGTGAAATCGAAGAAATGTGCGCCCCGCTGCAAGACGCTGCCAGACAACCGGATGCCAGCGGCACCCAGGCGTTTCGCGAAACCTGGGTCAAGATGGCAGACAAGCTCTGCGCCCTGGCCGACGAGGACGAAATTGCGGGCAGGATGTTGTCCGCAGGGGAGAAATACAATCGCGCCGCCACCTACTACCTGACCTGCGAGCGCCTGCAAGCCCACGGTACTCCCGGACGCGTGGCACTTTACCAACGCTTCCTGCAGATTTTTGCTCGCGGCGTCGAGCTGTCCCGGGAAAACTGCCAGCGGGTAGAAGTACCTTATGCCGGTAAGGTCATCAGTGGTTTGTACGTACGCGCCGAAGGTGTCGATGGCCCGGCGCCGCTGTTGGTCCAGGTCAATGGACTGGACTCCACCAAGGAGATGAAATACCGGGTCGGCCTGCCAATGTGGCTGGCCAGGCGCGGCGTGTCATCGCTGATCATCGACCAGCCTGGCAGCGGCGAAGCCTTGCGCCTGCATGAACTGACCGCGCGCTTTGACAGTGAACACTGGGCCAGCGTGGTAGTGGACTGGCTAGAGACCCGCAGCGACGTGGACCCCAAGCGCATCGGCTTGGAAGGTGTATCCCTCGGCGGCTACTACTGCCCCCGCGCGGTCGCATTCGAGCCGCGCTTTGCCTGCGGTGTGGTCTGGGGCGCCAATCACGATTGGCGGGATGTGCAAAAACATCGCCTGGAAAAAGAAGGCAGCTTCCCGGTCCCGCATTACTGGTCCCATGTATGCTGGGTCTGGGGCGCCAAGGACATCAACGATTTCATGCACATCGCCGAACAGGTTCATTTGGACGGCATCCTCGAACGCATCAAAGTCCCGTTCCTCGTGACCCATGGTGAAAAGGACTCACAGATCCCGGTGAAGTGGGCTCACAGAACTTTCGAGCAATTGATCAACAGCCCCAAAAGCGAGCTGAAGATTTTCACCGAGCGTGAAGGTGGCGTGCAGCACTCCAGCTTCGACAACAGCATCAACGCTGGGCATTACATTGCCGATTGGGTGGCGCAGACACTGGGTGGACGCACCGTTTGAATCCACCCATGGCCGGGCTCTTCTGGTGATGACTATCAAACCGGGGGCGATCCCCCCGGTCACGAGTATCAGACACAGGAGCGCAGAGACTCCCAGCCCAGAAGCGCTCGCGCCTGAGCCACATCAGCATCCAGATCGTGGTTCCATAGCCAGTCAAAGCGACTGCGCAGTGTCGCAGAAAGGGCCTGCTCATCATTGCCCACGGAAGGATCGCGCAGTTCATACAACTCTCCGGCTTCCCAGGAGGTGCGTTGCACACGGCATGCGCGAGGACGGCGCAAGGCATCGTAGGCGGCCAACAAGGCAGAGAGGTTTTCGCTGCTCACTTGCGGATCGCCGAGCATTCGGGCCAGGAAGTAAGCATCTTCCAGACCTTGCCCGGCACCGGCCCCTTGGTGCGGCAACGTGGCGTGGGCGGCATCACCAATCAGGGCGACGTGACCATGCACATACCCCGGCAGCTCAGGCAGATCATGCAAGGCCCAGTGGGTGGGAGCAGGAATGCATTCGAGCAGGACCCGAGCCGCATCGCCCCAACCGGCGAACGCATCAAGCATCTCGCGCTGACTGGCTTCGCGCACCCAGGCAGCACCCTGCGGCCACAGCGGGTCCGGTCGGCTGCGATCGGAGATGAAGGCGACCACGTTGATGATGCGGCCGTGCTTCACGGGGAAGGTCAGGATGTGACCGTCAAGCCCCAGGTACATCTGCGGAACATCCACCAGGTGCTCATCAATGCCCTGGCTGCGGTAGGCGTCTCGCAGGTAGCGGCTATCAATCATCCCGCGATAAGCGCAGGAGCCGGTAAAACGCGGTACAACGGGACGGTCCCCCAGCCCTTCCAGCACATGGTTGCGGATAGCTGACTTGATACCATCAGCGGCGATCAACAGGTCGCAGTGGTAATCGGTGCCATCAGAGAAAATCACACGGGCTTCATTGCCCTTCTGCTCGATCTGGGCAGCGCGCTTGTTGAACCGAGCGACGCCCTTGGGGAGTCTGCTGGCCAGGGCATCGAGAAAATCAGCACGGTGAACCGATGACTGACCGACCCCCGGCGCCACGCTGGCGCCCAGATACCCGCCATCGCTGGCTCGGCGCCACTCGAACCACACGTCCTGCCACGGCTCTGGCGTGCGATCGGCGATCTCCAGATAAGGTTCGCCAATGCCGAGTCCGGCGATGGCACGCACGGCGTTGGCTCCGAAGGACACTCCCGCGCCCACTTCACCGAAAGCCGCTGCCGCTTCGAACAGCTGGACGTCAAGGTGGGATTGACGGCACAGGTCCAAGGCCAAGGCAACCCCCGAGATGCCGCCGCCAACAATACCTATACGCAAGGCAGGTTTGTTGTTCATGTTTGTACCCTTGATGTTGTTGGAGTGGGACCGATCATGGCGAACGCAGTAATATTGATAAATGCACTGATCCATATACAGAATATTACGAATGCGAATGTCGCTTTATTCCATTGGCGATTTCCCACTCCACAACCGCGTGAGGGCTTATGGAACTACGTGATCTCGATTTGAATTTGCTGCTAGTCTTTCACCAACTGCTGGTGGACCGGCGCGTGTCCACAGCTGCGGAAAACCTCGGTTTGACCCAACCAGCCGTCAGCAATGCCCTCAAACGCCTGCGTACGGCGCTGCAGAACGACCTCTTCGTGCGGACCTATCAAGGCATGGAGCCAACGCCCTATGCCGCGCAATTGGCCGAGCCTGTCGCCCTCGCCATCCAGACGCTGCGCGACGCACTGCTACGTGAGGACAGCTTCGACCCGCAAATCAGCAAACGCACCTTCACCATCGCGATGACCGACATCGGCGAAATTTACTTCATGCCCAGGTTGATGGATGCGCTTGTCCGCCTGGCGCCAAAATGCATAGTCAGCACTGTGCGCAACAGTTCCGTAAGCCTGGTAGAAGCTCTGCGCAACGGCACCGTCGACCTGGCCGTGGGCTTGCTGCCCAACTTGCAAGCGGGCTTTTACCAGCGTCGACTGTTCCACCACCGCTACGTCTGCCTGTGCCGCAAGGACCACCCGGTCACCCGCGAACCACTCACCTTGGAACGCTTCAGTTCGTACGGCCATGTTCGGGTCATCTCCGCCAATACCGGCCACGGTGAAGTGGACAGCCATATGGCCCGCATCGGCATCCAGCGCGATATCCGGTTGGAAGTGCCTCACTTCGTTGCCGTCGGCCACATCCTTCAGTGCACCGATCTATTGGCCACCGTCCCGGAACGATTTGCCGCATGCTGCGTGGAGCCCTTCGGCCTCACCGCCCTGCCCCATCCGCTCGAGTTGCCGGAAATTGCCATCAATCTATTCTGGCACGCCAAATACCACAAGGAACCGGCTAATCGCTGGTTGCGGCAGTTGATGTTTGAGTTGTTTTCCGATTGATGGCCGGTTCTGCGGGCAGCGGAGCGAATGAAAGACCCTTCACTCGCCCCACTCCTAAAACGACTTAATCTTTTTATAAAGTGTCGTACGCGAAATACCTAAAGCGCTCGCAGTTGCAGAGATATTGCCCTTATGAGCACGCAAGACTTGATCGATAGTACGCTGCTCCGCTGCAAGTAACGGAGAAGCCTCTTCTGGAACAGCCGTGGGCAAGCCGATAAGATGCTCAGGCAATATCGATCCATCATCTCCTGATAGCGCCGCGGCAAGTCGTATCACTTGCTCCAGCTCTCGAACATTTCCTCGCCACTCACATGCTTTTAGCTGCTCAAGGCATTGTTCATCAATCTCTTTAACCGCATATCGCGACAATAACGTCTGGATTATAAAGTCGATATCCTGGCGCTCTCGCAATGCAGGCAACGCTACTTGAAAGCCGGCCAAGCGATAGTACAAATCCTCTCTGAACCTGCGCTCTGAGATCATAAGTTCCAAGTCGCAATGAGTAGCACTAACTACGCGTACATTTAAAGGCTTGGGTAACGAGCTACCGAGGCGTGTGATCTGACGCTCCTGCAGAACTCTAAGCAGGCGGGTTTGAAGAGAAGTCGGCATGTCACCTATTTCATCAAGCAGCAGCGTTCCGCCATCAGCCTCTTCCAACCGCCCCGCCGCACCGCCTTTTTTTGCGCCAGTAAACGTGCCATCGGTGTAGCCAAACAACTCCGCCTCAATCAAGCTTTCTGGAATGGCCGAGCAGTTAATTGCAACAAAAGGTGCATCAGGTGTGCACGCATCATGCAAGGCACGAGCAAATACTTCCTTGCCAGTACCCGTTTCCCCTCGAAGCAGCACAGGTATCCCAGCTTTGAAGGCCTTTCGTGCAGCCTCAAACTGCAGATTCAGGGAGGCATCCCGACCAAGGGGAGATTGTGCTATAGCTCCCTTGACACTCCTGATGGATCTTGAAGGCGCCTGGATGATGGTATGGGCATAGACGCTCGATCCATCGTTCAGACGTATCAAACTGGGTACCTGTCGAGAGGCCGATGCAATCGGATCGACCTCAAAGAGATGTCTCCAATCGGTGACATCACTCATCATATTCTTCTGTAGGTTCAGCAACTTGCAGGCTGTCGAATTCGCAGCGACCACTCGGCCAAATTGATCTATCGCAAGCAGTCCTTGGAACGGTGTCCCTATTAAACGCGGATCATGTTGCAGTGAGATAACCTGACAATCTTTCAACCCCCCATACAAACGATTTTCCGCGCCCATCGCAGCAATGCATAGTTGCTCCATAACCGCCGTTGCATTGCGCTCACCTAGCCCGGTTATGTCGAGAGCGCCGATAAGATTCCCGTTTACACCGTGAATGGGGACTGAGACACAAAAAAAATTGCCGAACTCGGTCAGGTAATGGTGGCCGCCCCGAAGAACGATCGGCTTTCCGTCCAGCAAAGTGCAGCCAGGGGCAGTAGTACCGATATCGGCCTCATCAATGCATCGCCCAATATGCAGACTGTCAAGTCGACCAGGTTCTTTTGCGTGCTGGGCATCAACGATGACACCCTGCGTATTGACGCAAAACAGTGTCCAGGACTGACCACCAAATACCTGCCAGAGCCGTTCTAACTCCGGACGAACACTTTCCTGAAGCTGCAAGTCCGATTCGTCCAGTACGACCTCTCTTGCCTCACCACCAGACAATCGTCCAGCCCAGGGGCTCAGGCCAGCATCGCGCGAACGCTCCCATGAGCGGGCGATCGGCGCAGGGAGCAAGCCTGTCGGCAGCGACTCTCCATTCCATAGGCGTCGGCGAGCAATGTCTAAGGCATGAAGATCTATCGGGAGCAAGGCATCCATCGGCGGCACCTTTTATTATCAGCGTGGTTAGGCCATGAAGGTGCCCAGTTTAATCTGGAGCAAAGGTCTCGTGTCAATTGGTGTCTCGGTCAGAAAAGCAACAGGGCTCGCAGGTTCACCCCGAGATCTTCCTTGAAGCCGCCTTCGACATACGTATCGCGAGTGAGCTGTGTGCTGAGCTGCACAGAACTGCCCACCATTTGTTGAAACTCGAAACGAACCTGCTGAACCTCAGTCTTCTGACCGGTGTAGTCCCCCTCCAGGAACTGTTTGCCTCCAGCGCTCGCTGAATAGCCAAACGCAATGCGTTGCTGAGGATTGAAGTCATAGCGCAGATTCGCCTGCAGTTGGTAAGTCGGGTCCTGCTCCAGGGTTTGATTACCCGTGCCAGCATCATCGTTATCCCCATAGAAGACTGCGTCAGCATAAAGCTCCAAGGCTGATTTCCCCCAAAGCGGTTCGACCCAGCCAAGCTGAAGATCAAACTTGTAGCGATTTTCGCCTAAATTCAGCGCCTCATCTTTGTCGTAGCGGCCCAAGGGGAGATAAACCAATGGAGTGACACCGAAGTAGCGACCGCTGCCGCCTGCTGTCGGTTGATTAATCAACCAGAATGTCGCGCCCAAAATAGGATCAGCCATTCCACTGGCGCTGCCCAATGAGTGGCCACCGATTTTCGCGTCATAAACATTGCCGAAGGGGAGCAGTATTTGAGGATCAACAGTAATACCGCCAATCTCATCAAAGTGAATGAGACGAAGAATACTGATGTTCGATTTCAAACTCGTGGACTTAGAACTTGTCGGACCATCGTCAAGGTTGAAACTTGTTGCCCGACCGTATTGTTGGTACCAAGCCGCGACATTCGTACCAGAAGGTAATGCGGTATAGTCCCCCGCATTAACATCGACAGCTAAGGCATGTTTGGATAGCAGCAGTCCTAACACTAATGCGGTAGGCCGCATCGAGAGAGCATGCATGGAAGGAATCCCAGTTATTGTTTTAAGAGGATCGAAGGAAGGGGCCGCAACCCCTCCCTACAGGTCACGCTCCGATTTTCAAGACCGGCTTGAGTGTGATCCCTTTTTCACTGTCTGCTGCTGCCTGATTGATGTCTTCAAAAGCATAGAACTTCACCAGCTTGTCGAAGGGGAATCGGCCCTGCATGAAGAGCTCAACCAGCTGCGGAATGAACCGTTGCGGGACGCTGTCACCTTCAACAATTCCTCGAATAGACTTGCCTCCCAGTAACAGATCGTTGACATCGAATTCGGCGGTAGTGCCAAGGGACGGAGCCCCCACGACACCGAGGCAACCCAGCCCTCCGAGCGAGTCAACCGCATTTCGCAGGACCTCCGGCCGACCGGTACACTCCAAAGCAAAATTTACCCCGCCCTTAGTTGCCTCACGTATCGCGGCAACCACATCGACCTCTCGACTGTTCACTGTATGTGTTGCACCCAGTTCACGTGCCAGTTCAAGACGAGACGGAACAACGTCCACGGCAATGATGGTCGATGCACCCGCCACCTTTGCAGCTAGGACGGCGGAAAGACCAACCGCCCCGGCGCCAAATGCTGCGAAGCTGCTACCGGCCGTAACTTTCAGCGAATTAATAACCGCCCCGGCACCGGTCTGAATGCCACAACCCAAGGGCCCCAGAAACTCAAGCGGAGCCTCTTTGGAGACCTTGACAGTGTTGTTCTCGCGACTCAGCGCAAACGTTGCGAAGGATGACTGAGCAAAGAAGTGGTCATGCAATGGAGCCCCGGAGCTATCCTCGATGGCGCAATGGCCATGCGGGTCAGCACCGCTGAAATTGCGCCCAAAAAAGTCCTGACAGTAGGAAGCATGGCCACTGCCACATGGCAGGCAATGACCACAGTAACCATAAGTCAGCACAACATGATCGCCGACTTCCAACCCTCTCACCTGGGGTCCGACGGCTTCAACAACACCTGCGCCTTCATGGCCCAGGACTGCCGGTAGCGGAACAGGGTAGTATTGGTCGCGAACGATCATGTCGGTGTGGCACATTCCGGTGGCCACAATGCGCACTAACACCTCATCTTCCCGAGGCGCTCGGATACGAGCTGACTCGATAACGAAAGGGGCGCCTTTGGCGCGGGTCACCGCAGCTTTTATTTCACGGAAGGCGTTGCTCATTTTTGTTGTTCTCCTGGTTTATTAGAGCGGATAAGCAGGTGCGTCAGCCTTTAGGGTCAGCCACTGCCACTGTGTGAACTCTTCCCAATTGGCGGCGCCTCCGATGCTGGTCCCGTTGCCGGAAGCGCCAACACCTCCGAACGGATTAACCACCTCGTCGTTTACCGTTTGGTCATTGATATGCAAAAGTCCGGTTCGCAATTGCTCCCCCAGCTGAAGCGCGCGCCCGACGTCTTTGGAAATGATCCCAGCCGACAGTCCATAGTCAGTGTCATTGGCAAGACTGACAGCTTCTTCATCGGTGTCGAATGGAACAACCACCGCGACCGGGCCAAATATTTCTTCGTGGAAGGCGGGATTGTGCTGCTGCACACCGGTGAGCACTGTTGGCTGGAAGAAAAGACCTTCGAAACTGCCGCCCGTTTCCAATTTAGCCCCTGCTTTTACCGCTTCTTGGACGATCCGATGAGCGTGGTCTCGCTGTTGCGCATTGATTAACGGCCCCAGCGCAACTTCGCCGTTCGCCGGGTTCCCAACTGTAAGACTGCGAGCCTTATCGACCAACCGCGTCACAAAGCGCTCATAGATACCGCGCTGGACGAGCAGACGTCCGGTGGACATACATATCTGCCCTTGGTGGAGATAGACACCCCAAGTGGCGTTACGCAATGCAATATCCAGATCAGCATCGTCCAGGACGATCAACGAGTTCTTGCCGCCTAATTCCAACGACACCTTCTTCAAGTGTCGGCCGGCAGCTTCACCGACTTTACGACCTGCTCCCGTCGAGCCGGTGAATTGAATCATTGCAACGTTAGGATCACTGACCAGAGCCGCCCCGGCCTCCGCGCCACCAGGGAGGACATGCAATACACCCTCAGGCAAGCCCGCCAACTCGAAAATCCGAGCAATGGCAAACCCACCGCAAACCGTCGTGCGTGGATCAGGTTTCAATACAACACTGTTTCCCAGCGCCAGCGCCGGTGCCACGGCCCGAATCGCCAGGTACAGCGGGAAATTGAATGGCGAAATGACGCCAATTACGCCAAGAGGTCGTCTACGGGCGATGCTGAGCCGCCCGGCAGTCGATGGCAGCAACTCGCCTTGGCTGCGAGAAGGAAGCCCTGAGCTTTCATGGAGTGCCTTGATGCACAGACTGGCCTCAAAAGCCGCCTTAGCCTGTACAGAACCGCTTTCACGAACAATCCAGCCAACAATTTCCTCGAAATGGCTTTCGGCAATTTGCGCCGCTTTCCGGAGTACTAATGCGCGCTCGTCATAGGGCAGTCCAAACCACTTGGCCTGGGCCAGGCGAGCGGCCTGGCTTGAAGCCGCAACAATGCTGGCATCCGCCATCCCGATGCGACCGAGGGCACTACCGGTAGCAGGCTCAATAACATTAAGCGGCGAGAGCGGACTGGGTACCCAGGCTCCGTTGAAAAGGCGCTCATGCCATATATCGGCGGGCAAAAGCGAAAAGTTTCCGCTCATTAAAGACATCCTCTTATGGTGATTATTGGATTAGCGCACCAACGCTACAAGCAAGGGATATGCCAAATATCTATCACCCTGTTTCGCCGTCAACTTGGCAGCAGCCAGCGCTCATGCTGAAGTTCTATGTAAAGAAATAATAGACGGCGAATCTCGTCAAAATTAACGCGCACACTGTTCACATTCTGGACAGTCCATGTTCAGCAAGTGAACACAAACTTCCCTTTAAATCGAAATCAAGCCCGTACACAAGGGTTGGCACAGAATTCGCTGCACCAGCATCGCCATGCGTTAATTGAACTGAACACTGTGCACACCCTTAACTAAAAAAATAAGAAGACACTATGATAAAGCCCAATCTATCCACTCTTGGATTCATCAGCGCTATAGCCTTGTCCCACTCCCTCGTTACCTTTGCCAATAATGGCGTGATGCTCCCGGCCTATGGCGCTAAAGCTGCTGGAATGGGGGGGGGCGCCATTGCTCTTCCCCAAGATGCTGTAGTCACTGCCAATAACCCAGCCGGAATCGCTTTGCTTGATGATCAGGTCGATATAGACGCCACCCTAATAAATGCTCCCATGGACATGCAAATTGGGTCATCCGAGCACAAGGATACGGCTTTGGTAGCCATTCCTGGCGGTGGTTTTACGAACCGAATAAATCAAGATTTTTCGTGGGGAGTGTCCATATTCAGCCAAGGTCTGGATCTTGATTATGATGCGCCCGCTTTAGGTTCGAGCGACATGCGCAATAAACTAACTCAGGTTGTGCTAGCCCCGACCCTGACTTGGCAGTTTAAGGAAAACCATTACATGGGCCTGTCACCAAGAATCGCGTATCAACGATTGGATCTGGCAGGACTGGAAGGGTTTGGAGTGACCTACGAAGGGGCAGACAGCGCCTACGGAGCGGGTTTTTCCATTGGCTATCTCGGCAAATTGACGGACAAAATCAATATTGGCGCCTCCTATTCAAGTCCCATCTGGTTTCAAGAGTTGGATCGCTATAAAAAACTTTTACCGGGGGGGGATCTAAACCTACCGCAGCAGGCAGGACTTGGACTCTCATACCAAGCGACAGATGCTCTTTCACTCGCGATGGACATCCTGTGGATCAATTGGTCGGGTGAAAATGCCTACGGCAACTCTATGAATGAAGGGGGCGCCTTGGGCGATAGCAATGGGCCCGGTTTTGGATGGAAAGATCAGTACGTTTATCGATTGGGTGCCAACTACAAAATCCATCCGAAATGGACTGTGCGCACAGGGATATCGCTGGCCTCAGAACTCATCGGGAGCGAAGACGTCTTGTTCAATACACTTGCCCCGCTTAACCAGTACGACCATTACTCTCTTGGGGCAACCTATCAACTCAATACACAATGGGAAATCACCGGCAGCTACATGCATGCATTAAGCAATGACACCTCAGGCACCCAAGGTAGTTCGGGGGTAAAGATTGGCGGCAGTATCGACTACTTCAACGTAGGCGCCTCATATAAATACTGAGCATAGGCAGATTAAAAATGATTTCAAATAAAACATTTGACCCCGAAGTTCTCGCGCTGTTTGCGCATATGCAATCTGCTGGCTTTCCTGACATGGCTCAGCTAAGCCTAACCGACGCCCGACAAGCTTACCTCCAGCTAAGTGCCATGTTGGGCGGAAGCCCCGTCGACATTCATAAATTTACCGATCACGTTATTCAAGGAAACGAATCCTCCGTAAAAATTCGTCTGTATTACCCACTTGAAAACTTAAAGGGCAAGCAACCCGTTGTCATTTATTTACACGGTGGCGGATGGGTGATGGGAGACATCAACAGCCATGATAAAGTTTGTCGCCGTCTCGCCAAGGCAACGGGCTACGTGGTGGCATCGGTAGACTATCGACTGGCGCCGGAAAATGCAGCGCCCGCCGGCATCAGTGATGTACTTTTGGCAGCACAATGGATCCATAAACAGGCTAATGAAATTGAAGTAGACGCCCATCGAATTGCCATAGCCGGCGACAGTGCTGGAGGCAACCTTGCTGCCCTATGCAGTACCCTACTACGTAATTCCGATATTGAAATTCGCGCCCAAGTACTATTTTATCCTTGCACAGATCTCCGTGAACAGGCATGGGATTACCCCTCAAGAAGAATCAATGAAGATGTACCTCCACTAACACGCGCTCTTTGTAAAAAGCTTATGGATGTGTATCTATTAACCGCGCAAGCGAGGCAAACTCTCGATCTCTCGCCCCTTGCTTACCCTGACCTCACTGGACTTCCTCCCACCCTGATTTTCACGGCAGAACACGACGTCCTGAGAGATGACGGTGCACGTTATGCCGAGGCGTTGCTGGCTGCCGGGAATACCGTCGAGCACATCGAGTTACCAGGAATGGTGCATGGCTTCATCGAATTGATAGGGGCCCTTCCTGGTACCGCTAAAACCATGGAAAAGGCCGCCAGCTTTATCCAGGAAAAAATGTAGCTTTCACTTTCTCATAAGCTAATTTGTTGCGCCCTTCTTAGGGCGCGACACTGTAACTTAGCAGGGGTTCAATTCTGACATAAGTTGACCGAGCCCTAGTCTTCTCCGATTTTTTCTGGCGATTCAGTACTCTGCAAAGGCTGCGACCTTCCAAAAGTCGATATCTCGGACGTTGCGCAGTCCAAAGCATATCGCAAAGCTGACATCGCCCTCACCCTTCGAGGACACTGGGCAAAACCAGTGTCTAAACGCGCTAGCAAACCTGAGCCTTCCCCCCCCCTTCCAATGTCATGGTACTGGATCGATGCATACTTCCACGCTGTGTCTGATAAATCAAAAAAGATCCAATATAAGTGTGCAGTCAATCTATGGCCATTGAGTATTGAAGGATACTTAGGGGTTGAGTTTTTTCAGCGCATTTCGCAACTCGGCATCGCTGCCACCCAAAGCATTTGTTGCAATCGCGGCGTTACGTTACAGGATCGATGCTGCATGCTGGATATGTTCTTGCAACAGACGGTCTGACGGGCCCGATAGTGTTAGTGCCCCCTTCAGTTCATAGCCCATCGAAAACACGGGTATGGACACAGCGGTAGTTTCTGGATCCCGCTCACCAAAAGAGCTGGCCCAAAAGCGCTCACGGACCTCCGTCAAAGCAGGATCCCCCTGACCGCAGCATCTTTGGGCGAAGGTCATCTCGGTCTCGCAGCGAACGTAGCTGACGAATCGCAGGTTCAGCAAGCTGTCGCTAAAATCATCGAGCAATTTGGCCGCATCGACATCCTCGTCAACAACGCTGGCATCACTCAGCCCCTCAAGACCCTGGACATTCGCCCTTCAGATTACGACAAGGTGCTGGACGTCAGCCTGCGCGGGACATTGCTCATGTCACAGGCAGTCATCCCCACCATGCGAAAACAATCGTCCGGCAGCATCGTGTGCATGTCGTCTGTTTCTGCTCAGCGCGGCGGCGGCATTTTCGGCGGCCCGCATTACAGCGCTGCCAAAGCAGGCGTGCTGGGTCTAGCCAAAGCGATGGCACGGGAACTGGGCCCAGACAAGGTACGCGTTAACTCTATCGCTCCCGGTTTGATCCACACCGACATTACCGGCGGTCTGATGCAGGACGAACGCCGCCACGCGATCATCGACGGCATCCCGTTGGGTCGTCTTGGGGAAGCACAGGATGTGGCGAATGCAGCCTTATTCCTGGCCAGCGACCTGTCCTCTTATCTGACCGGCATTACGCTGGATGTGAACGGCGGCATGCTAATTCACTGATTACACCTGGCGGGCCTGACGGCCCGTACGGTTCTGGATCGACGACGCAGCCGGGCCTCAGGGCCTGGCGGTCAATAAAAACAAGAGATCAGACCACCATGACAACTATGTCGCTCGAAGCGGTTTCGACCGTGCGCTCCAATGCCTACCGTAAAACCGCGTGGCGCCTAATGCCTTTTCTGATGCTGTGCTACCTGTGTGCCTATCTGGATCGGGTCAATGTCGGCTTTGCCAAGCTGCAAATGATGAACGATCTGGCGCTCAGCGAAACCGTCTACGCACTGGGCGCAGGCATGTTCTTCATCGGTTATTTCCTTTGCGAAGTCCCAAGTAACATCATTCTTCACAAGGTTGGTGCGCGGGTGTGGATTGCGCGCATCATGATCACCTGGGGCATCGTTTCCGCCCTGTTCGCCTTCGTCGAAACTGCCTGGCAATTCTATGCTCTGCGCTTTCTGCTTGGCATTGCCGAAGCCGGTCTGGCACCGGGTCTATTGCTGTATTTGACCTACTGGTTTCCTTCCTATCGGCGAGCCCGCATGACCGTATTGTGGTTTATCGCCATTCCGCTGTCAGGGATGGTGGGCGGCCCGCTCTCTGGCTGGATCATGAACCATTTCGCCGGTGTGCACGGCTGGGCCGGATGGCAATGGATGTTCGTACTCGAAGCGGCGCCTACGGTCGTGGTCGGGCTGCTGGTGCTGAGCTATCTCAAGGATGGCGTGCATCAAGCCACCTGGCTCGATGATGACGAGAAAGCCCTGATCAGTCGCGAACTGGCCGAGGATGACCAGAAGAAAGTCACCCATGCTTCTGTGGGGGAGTTCATTCGCGACCGTCGCCTTTGGTTGCTTGCGGGCATCTACTTCTGCGTCGTGATGGGCCAGTACGCAATCACCTTCTGGCTACCTACGCTAGTGCGTAACGCCGGGGGTCTCCGACCCACTGCATATCGGCTTTCTGACCAGCCTGCCCTACCTCTGCGCAATCGCAGCCATGCTGCTGGTAGGGCGCAGTGGTGACAAACATCGCGAGCGTCGCTGGCATCTGATCGGTCCGATGATTGCGGGGGCACTCGGCTTGACACTCGCCGCGCTACTTGGCGGCAACATCGTCCTCTCCATCCTGAGCCTGTGCCTGGCGGCGTCCGGCATCCTGGCTGCGTCCTCCATGTTCTGGATGCTGCCCACCACGTTGCTCGGTGGTGTCTCCGCCGCCGCGGGCATCGCGGCGGTCAACAGCTTCGCCAACCTCGCCGGCTTTTGCTCGCCCTATCTGATCGGCTGGATCACCACGCAGACTGGATCCAGCGCCATCGGCATGTATCTGATCACCGGCGTACTGATGGGCGGTGCCTTATTGGTGCTGCGAATTCCCGCTGCCCTGGTCAATCGTTGAGTTAACGGAGTTTTCACCATGATGACTAATCCTTCATATCTTTCATCCAAAACCCTGGCGGAGCGCGCCCACAACATTCGCCGCCACGCACTGCGAATGGGACAAGTCCAGGGACAGGGTTATGTCGGCCAGGCACTTGGCGCTGCCGACCTGCTGGCAGTGTCTTACTTCCACGCCCTGAGTTATCACCCCGAAAATCCTGAATGGGAGGAGCGCGATCGCTTCTACCTGTCAATCGGTCACTACGCAATCGCGTTGTATGCAGCCTTGATAGAAGCCGAAATCATCCCGCTCGACGAGCTGGAAACCTACGGTTCGGATGACAGTCGCCTGCCGATGTCGGGCATTGCCACCTACACCCCAGGCATGGAAATTACCGGCGGCTCGCTTGGACAGAACCTGGGCATCGCGGTTGGTGCCTGCCTGGGACTCAAGCGCAAGGGCTCGACTTCCTTCGTCTACAACTTGCTGTCGGACGGCGAGTTGAATGAAGGCTCGACCTGGGAAGCCGTCATGTCGGCGTCTCATTGGAAGCTCGACAACCTGATCGCCATCGTCGATGTGAACAACCAGCAAGCCGATGGCTATTCGGGCGAGATCCTTTCGTTCGAACCCATCGTTGATCGCTGGCAGGCATTCGGCTGGTTCACCCAGCGAGTCGATGGAAATGATCTTGACGCGCTGGTCGCAGCCTTCGACGCCGCGCGCGACCATCTCGGAACCCAACCACGGGTCATCATTTGCGATACAAAAATGGGTAAAGGTGTGCCCTTCCTTGAAACCCGGGAAAAGACACACTTCATCCGCGTGGAAGAGCACGAATGGGATCTGGCACTGAGCAACCTTGAAGAAGGAAAAAACCAATGAGTAACGCTGCCAACACTTCGACTTCGACTGGCGAACCGGCCAAAAAGCGCCTGACCACCTCGGCGATGATCGCCTCGATTGCCTCTGAAGGCCAAGCCACAAAATCCGCGCCGTTCGGGCACGCCCTGGCCGCTCTTGCCGATCAGCGTTCAGATATCGTTGGAATGTCCGCCGACTTGTCCAAGTACACCGATTTGCACATCTTCGCCAAGGCGCATCCGAAGCGTTTCTATCAGATGGGCATGGCCGAGCAGTTGCTCATGAGTGCCGCGGCGGGCATGGCCAGAGAGGGCTTTGTGCCCTTCGCCACAACCTATGCAGTGTTCGCCTCCCGCCGCGCCTATGACTTCATCTGCATGGCGATTGCTGAGGAAAACCTCAACGTCAAAATCGTCTGTGGATTACCTGGCCTCACGACCGGCTACGGTCCAAGTCATCAGGCCACGGATGACCTGGCGATCTTTCGCGCCATGCCGAACTTGATGATCGTCGATCCGTGGGACGCGCTTGAAATAGAACAGGCCGTACCCGCCATCGCAGCGCACCAAGGGCCGGTTTACATGCGTTTGTTGCGCGGGAATGTGCCCCTGGTGCTGGACGAGTACAGCTACAAATTCGAGATCGGCAAGGCTAAAACCCTGTGTACCGGCAACGACGTGCTGATCATCTCCACGGGCTTGATGACGATGCGCGCTCTGGAAGCGGCCAAGCAGTTGCAAGCCGATGGCGTTGACGTCCCCGTGCTCCACGTACCAACGATCAAACCGCTGGATGAACAAACCATCCTTGCAGAAGCCAGAAAGCCCGGACGACTGGTGGTGACCGCAGAAAACAGCTCCATCATCGGTGGACTGGGCGAAGCTGTTGCTACGGTCTTGCTGCAAAACGGCGTAACGCCAACCTTCAGGTAAATTGCTTTACCAGACGCCTTCCTTGATGCCGGAGCTCTGCCGACACTGCATGATCGCTATGGCATTTCTACTCAAGCCGTTTGCACGCGGATCAAAGCCTGGTTGTAACTGCAAAGTGAGGCGCCTGAATTTCGCAAGCAACTTATGTACATCCCAGACTTCAACGCATCTAACGTGTTTTCACACGGCCTGAATCGATCGCAGCCCTTCTTCACAGGAAGCAATCGGCTAAAAGTAATGGGGTGGACTCCTCTTAACTCGCCATCTTGACTCCCGGACTGAAGGTGCGAACCACAGTTAGTCGTGAGAAGGAGTCCACACATGAAGCTTACGTGCCTTAGGGAGGCGACTTGGCCAAGAACCTAGGTCCACGGAGTGGATCGGCATGAGCAGCCAGTTTGGCGGCAGCTTTTAGCTCGCGATCGCGTGGCTGCGACCGGTTTAGATCAAATACATTACGCATTACAAACCCAAACAAAAAGTGAGGTGTGAAGGCTATAAAACTCACTGTTAACCCCATGATCTGACCTCAGGCTAACGGAGCCAGGGAATTATCCCTGGTCTACTGTGCCTTTGGGCTTCGGCTCAGGGACGCGACCTCCGTTCGTCAAATCAACAATAATGAGGTTTCGATGAAGCTCGACCTTTCTCGTCGCATAAGCAGAACCGCCAACGCCAATGCGCAGTTGTTCAATCTGTCACTGAGTTGGGTCGCTGACAACGCCCAACGGGAACAGATGCTGATGAGAATTCCTTCACGACTTTACGGCTTCCAGTTAGACAATTGACGCGCTTAGTCGCCAGGCAATCGGGCAAGCACTCCGACGCCCTCCTCCGTATACCTGAATCACCCGGTCCCCGGGCGACAGGTTGCGCACACTGAAAAAGTGGAACAACGATGCACAACTATAAAAACGCACTGAAAATCGCCGGCATCATCAGCTTGGCGAGCACCTCTGGTGCATCTCATGCCGAAGGTTTCCTGGAAGACAGCAAGGCCAGACTTCAAACCAAAAACTTCTACCTCAACCGTGACTTCCGTGATGACAGCGGGCAGAACAAACGTGATGAATGGGCGCAGGGATTCATCCTTGATTATCAATCGGGCTTTACCGCTGGCACTCTCGGTTTTGGCGTGGATGCCTTGGGCATGCTCGGCCTTAAACTGGACTCCAGCCCCGATAGAACTGGTACAGACCTGCTACCCGTACATGATGACGGGCGAGCGCCGGACGAGTAAATACCCACCGCCATCAGGCTTGATCGTGACGGCAGAAAAGCCATAATGCTACGACACTACAAAGTAAAGAGCATATTTTGAACCCTATTATAATCATACCCACAAGACTCGCATCGACTAGGCTGCCTGGCAAAGCGCTGCGTATGATTAACGGTCAGCCCATGATTTCTCATGTCTGGCGTCGAGGTATGGAAGCGGACATTGGACCAGTTGTTGTTGCCTGCGGCGACGAACAACTGGTCGAAGTAATCAGAGACTTAGGCGGTCAGGCTGTTTTGACCGATACTGCTCTTCCCTCTGGCTCAGATCGAGCGTATGCGGCTCTATGCAAAATTGATCCCGATGCGGAGCATGATATTGTCGTGGTCCTCCAAGGCGACCTACCAACAATTGATCCGGCAGCAGTCCGTGCAACGTTATTGCCCTTAATCCAGAATAAAGAATGTGATATTGCAACGCTTGCAACAGTGATTGGGAATGCCGCTGAACTAAAAGCGCCACAGGTGGTGAAGATTGCATTGGCACGCATTGGTGACGAGCCTATTGGGCGAGCAGTGTACTTCAGTCGTTCAATCATCCCCTTCGGTGCTGGCGAGCACTATCACCATGTTGGTATGTACGCCTATCGGCGTGATGCTCTTGCTAAATTTGTGAACCTGCCCTGCGGTGTTCTAGAACAGCGGGAGAACTTGGAACAGTTAAGGGCTCTGGAGAATGGAATGCACATAGGTGTTGTTATAATCCAGACTCAACCATTAGGCGTCGATACGCTTGCAGATTTGGAACAAGCGAGAACGTTACTACGCAGCATATAACTGATAAGGTTAAAAAGTAACGCTCTAGCAAAAAGCTTCATGGACAGTAAACCGATCGCACCTTGCGCCCAAACCCGACATCGTTACCGCGCAGTACCGCCATAGCTTCTATAACCGGAGCTGCGACTTTCTGACGTAGTTGCTGGCGATTCAACCTTCCTCGCCCGGTTGATCCGGGCGGTACCCGAGGAGATGAAACAGTGATTTGCCCCTACCAGTCGTAAAGGCATCTAGGAAACCTGTGCATGTCTGGCAGTGCATGATCTGCGCCTTAATCATCCTGGTGTCACAGGAGCTGCAGTCGATCAGATCAATCAAGGAGCCCTACAAATTACGTAACGCTTTGACCAATTCCTGATCGTTACCACTTAATGCACTGGTGGCGATTGCTGCACCAATTCAACGGTGGGCTGGCGCCAGCTCTGGCCGAGGAAAAACTTAACGTCGTGTCCGCGATTAGTTGACCACTACATGCCGAAGCAACATCGCTATCTCGGCATCTCGCCTTTTCTGTTTACAGCTTTGCCGAAGCCGCTTGGCGCAAGATAAACATGGATGTGCCTAGAGTAGCGGAAGCATAGGCAAATCATTTGCGCTGATGCTACTCGGAGCTCCAACCTTGCCGTGGTTCTTGCGAAAGTCGGTAATGGTTTTGAAGTCCGGAGCCAATCGCCCAACGAAATGGCAGTCTGGGCAACACCACAGTACATTTTTTTCATCGATTCAGAGTTCACAAGCAGCCCAATCAAACCAGGAAACCCTCAACCAGCTAACCCAATAGCTGCCCCCCCAGTCATCGTTGAAGTCGTACCCGGGGTTGTGCACTGCACCATGCCTACCCACCCCCCTCACCATTCCCGATAAAGAGGTAGCTCCCAGGACAATGCTCAAGCCTCACAGCAAAATCTTCGCTGGCTGCAATTGGGGATGTTTCTTCGAACACCCCTTCCTCCCCTAGCCAACCTACAGCTACCTAACGAGCAAATGCAGTGAGTTGGGGGCATTGATCTAGGGCAGGAAGGACCCTTTCTCCTCTATATCAACACTCACGCAGGCACCAAAACTGATCGATTGAGCTTGTGCAACCTCAGCAATGCGAGTGAGCAACATCTTCCTAAGTTCAGGTTTCAAAGCGCGAACACATAACTGCAGCTCGGCATGAACCGGAATAACATTAGGTGCCTCACCGAATGAAACGGTCCTACAGTGAAGTTGGCATTTGAATTAGGCGGCTATCAGTTCCATTGGTCAACCACATCACCATTGAGCAGAGTGACGTATACCAAATGGGACACGACCTTGCGTACTTTTTAATTGCAACTTTTTTCCGGACAGTTCTTTCTTCTTCCATAGAGTTTTGCCGGGGGGCCAATCCCTGGTTTCCATCAGTGCCGCAATCATTATCCTGGTGACTGTGCTGCTCCTGTTTCTCGCTCACAAATGGTGCTGGATCTGGTAAGTACAGCAGCCTGATCTAAACCAACTCAAACCAAAAACTGTTCAACTAACCGAACCCAGTAACTGGCTCCCGTCCCCAGGCAGTCATCATTAAAGTCGTATCCAGGGTTATGCACCATGCACCCCACCTCCCCATCGCCATTACCGATAAAGAGATAGCTCCCAGGACAATGCTCAAGCATCACCGCAAAATCTTCACTGGCAGCAATAGGCACCATGTCCTGAATTACCCCCTCTTCACCCAACCAATCAACAGCAACCTGACGGGCAAACGCAGTAAGTTGAGGATCATTGATTAAGGGTGGCAACGATTCTCCCCTATCAACCTCCACACTCACACTGGCACCGAAGCTAAGCGCCTGCGCCTGGGCAACTTGGACAATCCGCTTGAGAAGGTCAGCTCGAACGTTAGGCTTCAAGGCGCGAACACAGAGCTGGAGCACTGCATGCCCCGGAATGACATTGGGCGCCTCACCGGAATGGAAGGAGCCCACAGTGATCACCGCGGTGTCCAGAGGGTCCGTATTGCGCGACACAATACTTTGCAGCGCCATGACAATCGCCCCCCCAGTAAGTATGGGATCAATGGCTTTGTGTGGCATGCCTCCATGCCCCCCCGTACCATCAATTCGAATTTCCACAGTATCGGTAGAGGCCATGAACGGACCGGCACGGAACCCCAACTTACCTACTGGCAAACCAGGCATGTTGTGCATGCCGAACAACGCATTACAGGGGAATCGCTTCAGGAGACCATCATCCAGCATTTTCTGCGCGCCCCCATCGCTTTCTTCGGCGGGCTGAAAGATGACGACCAGCGTACCGTCGAACTGCCGGTAGCTGGCTAGGTGCCGCGCGGCAGCCAGGAGCATTGCAGTATGGCCGTCGTGTCCACATGCATGCATGGCGCCTGGATGCTGGCTCGCATACGGCAGTCCGGTCTGCTCCAGAATCGGCAACGCATCCATATCAGCCCGAATACCAATGACCTTGCTTCCACAACCTTGCTGCAAACGCCCTACGACACCTGTGCCACCAAAGCCGCGATGCACTTCAAATCCCCACAACTCGAGCTTAGCAGCAACCAGATCTGAGGTTTTGAACTCCTGAAGGCTGAGCTCCGGGTAAGCATGAAGCTGGCGGCGCAACTCAATCATTTCAGCTTCAATGGCACGGATACCCGGCAGCATGGGTCGAGCAGTCATGGACTTCACCTGATTCATGTAAGGGAGGCTCGCCTGCAACGTGCGAGGATGTAAAACTATAAACGTTAAGTGCTGCAAGCTCTGCTCAATTATATGCAGGCAGAGAAGCTACTGGGAGTCGCAAAAACTGCCGCATGACAACCTATGGTTTACACCTGATTTTACGCTATTCAGTAGCCTGTACCGGCTTGTGCTGATGCTCACAATGAGTCAATTTCCAGAGACTGTGAGGCATCATGCACCTCCTCATTCAGAAAGTGCTGCCCCTCAGGAAAACAAAAAATGTGCAGCCAACAGCAGGATGTAAAGATGAAAATGCGTCAACTTCGGGCACTTACGATGGTTGCAGATTGTGGAAGTATCAGAGCCGCGGCCCGCAAAATGGGTCTCTCGCAAACAGCGGTGGCCAAAACATTGAAAGAACTGGAAGAACAGATTCAACTGCCGCTGATGATACGCAATACTAATGGCATCACCCTGACACGTTACGGTCAGTCATTGCTCCAACATGCCCGTTTGATGTTGGGCCAACTAGAGCGCGCCCAGCTTGAGTTGGCCCATTTGAGCAACCAGGCAGAAGGTCATTTGCGATTGGGTATATCGCCATGGATGGGGCTGACACTTCTACCGGAAACCGTGACACTCTTTCGCGAGAAAATGCCCAAGGTTCGTCTGGAGGTCTTTGAAGGCCTTATGGCCGTTGCCCTCCCTCGTTTGCGAGATGGAACCATCGAGTTTGCTGTCGGTCTCGTCAGTGCGTCCTTGCCGCAACCCGAGTTTGCCTGCGATCCGTTGCTTGAATACGAAATGGTCGTTGTGGCTCGACAGGGTCACTCCAAGCAGCACAGTCAATCAATTCATGAGCTAATTGAACACGACTGGGTGCTCAACTATCCAGATACCAGCCACGACCAGGTGATGACCGAAATATTCTGGCAACACGGGGCTAATATCAGTGTGCAACGCCTGCAGCGAGCACAGTCAGTTCAATTGATGCTGGCAATGACCGAACAGACTGACATGCTGAGCTACTTCCCCAAACCAATCCTGTGCGCGCCCCTGTATGCGGGGCGTGTGATGAGCCTCCATCTCAAGGAACATTTTGCAACTGACATTATCGGTATTACTCAACTACGTAATACACAATTGGGCGTCGCCGCCCAATGCTTTGTCGAGTGCTTGCTTCAAGTTATCCGCCGCCGCGCTCGATCATCCAAGAAAGAAGATGTATGTTTATTTGACACTTTGACCCTGCTGATCTAGAAATCTGAGTGCTGATTCTTCGTATCTTCGCCAAGAAAGTCTTCAATCAGATAGACAGCGAGGCTTGGCCGACGCTATGGCGCTGGACGGTGGGACGGCATCCGCGCAAGGGAATGCACCTTACTGAAGGGATCGCATACGCCGGTTGTGTAATTCATGCACGGGCAGTTCGCTCACTGAAAAGTCGCTTTCTTGAAGGTGATCGGGGCGCAGCACTTATGCCTTTAAGAGGTACCGACTTTCATCCGGCGCAACTCGCGATACAAAGTTGCTCGGCTGATGCCCAACAGCCGAGCCGCATCGTCCTTGTTATCTTGGGCGACACTCAATGCATGGCGGATCTGCAGATCACGCTGTTGACCGAGAAAAGCCTCAAGATTCAGGGACTCTCCCGTTGAACCGGCGGATACGGGACTCAAGGAAAGGAACTCTTCGTCCAGATCAATTCCCCCTGCAATCAAGAATCGCAGCAAAACGTTTTCCAGTTGCCGCGTATTTCCCGGCCAGGGATAGTGCAGCAAACGTGACAACACTTCGGATGGCATTTTGCGGATCGGCAGCCCTTGGCGTTTTGCCAGGCGCTCGAGCAAAGAACTGATGAGGTAATCCAAATCCTCGCGTTCACGCAGCGCCGGCAAGTGGATATTGAATACGTTGAGACGGTAGTACAGGTCGAGCCTGAATGCCCCGCTGCGCACCAGTGCTGGCAACGGTCGGTTGGTCGCGCAGATTATGCGGGTATCAATGGAGATGGGAGCAGTGCCCCCCACACGCACCACCTCCTGGTTCTGAACCGCTCGCAGCAAGCTGGCTTGCAAATTGATTGGCATGTCGCCGATTTCATCAAGAAACAAGGTGCCGCCACTGGCTAGTTCGAACTTGCCCGGTTTGCCCCGCGCCCGTGCGCCGGTGAACGCCCCGCCTTCATAGCCAAACAGCTCCGAGTCGATCAACGAGTCAGGTATCGAGGCGCAATTGAGCCACACGAACGGTCGGCTGGAGCGGCGAGACAATCCATGAATAGCGTTAGCCGCTAGTTCCTTGCCACAGCCACTTTCACCGAGGATGAGCGTCGGTAACATGTGCTCTGAAGCCTGGTGAATTTTTTGCCGCAAACTGTCTATCTGTGGCCCCTGACCGATAATGTCGTCCATTGAGTAGCGAGGAGTCCAACCACTTTCCGGGCCGCGAATCGACAGGCTTCGCTGAGCGCTCAACGCTGCTGCTTTCAATGCATCGAGGTTGGAAAACAGGGCCAGACCTACGGCACCGATAATGGTTTCACCGTCATAAACCGGGACTTGTCTGGCGAACAGTTGTTGGCCTTTGACCGTGAGTGTCATGCCCGCCTCCACTGGCGCCCCTTTGGCAATCAGATGCAGACGGGACTTGGGTGACACCACGTCAGTGATATGCCGACCGACAAAATCGACCGGGCTGCCACCGAGCAATCGACAGTAGGAGTCGTTGATCAGCACCACCCTGCCTTCGACATCGACTACCACCAGGCAATCGGAAACATGGTCGAGTACCCGGCGCAAGAAAAGCGCTTCGTTCTGTCCTGAACCAAACCATTCTGGAAATGGCATACAACAGTCTCAAGGTTGATATCTGAGACACATACATAACACTCCTATTCATATACATGAACCTAAACTTCAGATAAGCAAAATTTATCTCTTGATTTTCAATAACTTGTATATCAGTTTTTTAAATATAGCGTGTGGCATGGAACCTGCTGATATGCAATTGCACTGTCCGATTCAACGGGCAAATGTCTCAATTTCATCAGCGGAGCAATATCCTTGAAAAACACAATGTTGATTGGTGACACCCAAGTGAGCGTATACGGCAGCGGGCCGACCTTGGTGATGTGCCACGGCTTCACGACCACCGCAAGGTTCTGGCGGGAACAGATCGGCACGTTTTCCCAAACTCATCGTGTGGTGGTGCTTGATCTCCCCGGCCATGGTCGCTCCCCTCGCCCGGCCGACCGCAAGTACACCATCGACGCGTTTGTCGCTGACCTGGAGTTGATCTTCGAAACCCTGGTGATCACCGACGCCGTGCTGATCGGTCTTTCGATGGGCGGCACGGTTTCCCAGCATTTCGCCTTGAAAAATCCTGACCTTTTGAAAGCGTTAGTACTGGTGGGCGCAACCCCTCATGGACTCGGCCCCGCAGTGCAAGTGCACAACGTGCTCGAGGCTATCGAGCGGTTAGGCGTCGAACAATCAAGCCAGGATGTGATTGATCGTTCATTTGGCTCCTGCGCCTCCTCTGAGCTGCTGGCATTTGCCAAAAAGGAGGTCATCAATACCCCCGCTTTCGTGGCGCGTGAAGCCATTGTCTCGCTGAATGCGGCAGACAGCCGACCGCTGCTGGCGAAGCTGAAAATGCCTACGTTAGTCATCTGCGGCGAGGAAGATCAGATCACCCCGCCCGACCAATCATTGAATCTGGCGAAGGGCATTCCCCATGCAACGCTTGAGTTACTGAAGAAGGCCGGACATTTCCCGATGCTGGAACAACCAGAACGGTTCAATGCTGCACTTCGCTCGTTCGTCGATCGAATCTCGGCATAAGTCTTTGTCACTTGAGCTGCCCGGATAAGGCAGCCAGAACAACATGCTTCTGGAGACGAAAATGAACACGACTACGATACTGAACAACCCCACTGAGACGCGGCGAGTGGTTTTCGCCGCAGCCTTGGGAACTGTTTTCGAATGGTATGATTTTTTTATCTACGGCAGTCTCGCTGTATTCTTTGGCGGTCTGTTTTTCCCCAAAGGCAACGAGTCGGCAGCCATACTTGCATCGCTGGCGACATTCGGCGCAGGGTTTGTCTTGCGCCCCTTTGGCGCAGTGTTTTTCGGTTGGCTGGGCGATACACTCGGTCGCAAAAAAACCTTCCTGATCACCATGATGATCATGGGTGGAGCAACTGCCGTCATCGGTTTCCTGCCCACCTATGAAACCGTGGGATGGACTGCACCGGCGATCCTGGTGTCTCTGCGCTTGTTGCAGGGCCTAGCCATCGGCGGAGAGTTCGGCGGCGCAGTCACCTATATCGCCGAGCACACCCCGCCCCATCGCCGTGGCTACATGACCAGTTGGCTACAAATCACCGGCACCATCGGTTTGCTGCTTTCGCTGGCAGTGATTCTGCTGCTGCGTTCGTCGATGTCTGCCGAAGACTTTCTAAGTTGGGGCTGGCGCGTACCGTTCATGCTATCCATCCTTCTTCTGACCTATTCACTGTTTGTCCGTATGAGCCTGGAAGAGTCGCCGGTTTTTCTGGAGATGAAGGCCCATGGCAGCGCTTCTCAGAACCCGATCAAGGATACATTCGGCAATGCGCGAACCCTGCGGATCGTCATAATCTCTATTGTCGGTGCGGTCGCCGGCCAAGCGGTGATCTGGTACACCGCGCATTTCTACAGCCTGCAGTTCCTGACCTCGACCCTGAAGATTTCCGCACAGTCAGCTTATCTGTACCTAACGATTGCCTTGGTCCTGGCCACGCCGTTTTTTGTGTTCTTCGGCTGGCTGTCCGACAGAGTCGGACGCAAGTGGATCATGATCAGTGGGTTCCTGTTGTCAGCCATATTTTTCATGCCGATCTTTCATGGCATCGCGCAATACGGCAACCCGGCGCTGGAGACTTTCCGTGCGAATACCAGCGTGACCATTGAAGGCGGCGACTGCCGCGAGGATCAGTCCTTTATTGGCCAACTGTTCCAGCCAAAAGCCACCAAGCTGTGCACACGGGCGCGCTCCTACTTGTCTGCCAACAGTGTGCCGTATGTCCTGCATCCGGCAGAGGGGGAGTTGCGACTTGTGATTGGCAGCACCACATTGCCCGGCTTCGACGAAGCCGCCACACAGGCGGTTTTACTCAAGCACGGCATGCCGATTGCGGCCGCCCCAGCCCAAGTCAATGGCCTTATGGTGGTATTGCTGCTGTTCGCACTGATATTTCTGGCAACCATGGTCTATGGCCCACTCGGGGCGTTTCTCGTTGAGCAATTCCCGGCGAAGGTGCGCTACAGCGGTGTCTCCGTCAGCCTGCAATTCGGCAACGGCTGGATCGGCGGGTTTGCCCCGTTCATTGCCACGGCACTGGCAGTGAGTTCCGGCGATATTTTTCACGGGTTGATGTACACCATCTTCGTGGCGCTGGTGTCGGCGATCATCGGCACCCTGTTCATTCGAGATAAACACCATGTCGAGATGGGTGCTGTAACCCTGCCCAACACCTTGCCAAGTCACCGTAGCACTTCGGAATAACCTCTCGTCAGCGTGGGGGTTGAACACCCGCGCTCGGTGGCCTGACACCTCGCCAGGCCATCAAGCGCACCGCAAACCCGCCCCGGCAAAACGCACCAGCTGGGCTTTCTGCTCAAAGGTATGCAACGTCATGCGCACCCTCCTCCCGTAGAGCACCGAACAGCTATGCCGTGGAAGACCACGAAATTATCCGTCGCCTGTGCCATCGGTGGCGCTGGCGCAACAAAGTGGTGCAGTTCAGTAATCAAGAATAGGTCCGTAGAAAACAGCGCAGAGTCGCGGCCCCGTCTGTTCCAGACAGATCCGGCCATTCGAGCCAGAGAAGCCGACCAATCATGACAACAGTATGTCCACCCCAGACATGCCGCGCAAAGCGGACTGGAAATCGCACCGGCAACCCCAAAGCCGCTTAATCCGGCGGCCCGACTCACAATCACAAGGGGGGCGAAACATGGCGATCAGCAAAATTCCTGTGACAGTTATTTCTGGTTTTCTAGGTGCAGGCAAAACAACATTGGTCAATCATCTGCTCAGCCAGAACAAGCAGTATCGGATCGGCGTGGTGGTCAATGAGTTCGGGGAAGTCGGCATAGACGGTCAATTGATCGTTTCCGAGAAAGAGGCGCTGATCGAGATCAATAACGGCTGCGTGTGTTGCACCGTACGCGCCGATCTTGTGGCGAGCATCAAAGAAATACTGGCCTTGGCTGGACAGCGTGTGGACCGCCTGATCGTCGAAACCTCCGGCCTGGCCGATCCAGCTCCGGTGCTGCAAACCTTCCTTGCCGACCCGGATCTACGCACCCAGGTCGAGCTGGAATCAGTCATCACTGTTGTCGATGCGCTGCACCTGAATATTCAGTTGGCCGATGAAATCGTCCGCGAGCAAATTGCTTTCGCTGACACACTGATCCTCAACAAGATCGATCTGATCACTTCAGACATGCTAGCAAGCATTCACAATCAGATACGTCAGGTCAACCGCACCGCCCACTTGATCCAGGCCATTAATTCCCAAGTGCCAGTGGACACCCTCCTCGGCACCAAGTGCTTCTCTCTGCCGAACCTGCTGATGATCGAGCCGCACATTCTCGACGATGAAGACCATGACCATGAGCACGACGCCTCGATTTCTTCGTGCTCGATAGTCACGTCCGGCGCACTGGACGCCGATCGCTTCAACCGCTGGATCAACCAACTGGTGCAGAACCAGGGGCAGCAACTGATGCGCATGAAAGGCCTGTTGAACTTCGCCAGCGAAGCCCGGCGCTTCCACTTCCACAGCGTACACATGCTATTGGAGGCAATGCCCGGACGCCGCTGGCAGGACGACGAACCCCGTGACAACCGCTTCGTATTCATCGGTCGCGACCTGGACAGCAATAACCTGCGCCAAGGGTTTCTCGCCTGCCTGAACGCCGTGTGAGCTTGCCCACCTGCCCAACACAACGCCCATCAAAACCAGGGGAAATCACCTCATGAAAAAGCAAGAAGCCTACACCCTCAGCATCGGCCTGCTCGCAGTGCTGGACACCTACCTGACCGCCACCGTGTTCCCCGTACCGGTATGGGTCACATTTATCGCCTGGGCTTCGTTCTTCATCGTCGGTGGCGGCACTGCAGGTTTTGTCCGCAGCATTGCCTCCAATCTCACCGGGGTGCTGATCAGCTCACTGGTGCTGCTGGGGATTGCCACGGTCAGTCAAGCGCCGTTCTTCATCGCCGTCGTGGTGGGGATCGGCAGTGCCGCCATGGTTCAAGCCTCCAAGATTCCGCTACTGAGCATTCTGCCGGCGATCGTCTGGGGTTTTGCTTCTACGGTCGGCACCACTGCGGTCAGCGGCAAGCCGATGACCACTCTTGACCTGACCAATCCGGCACTGATCGCCGCCGTCGCGCTGATCACCGGTGCATCGTTCGGCTACGTCTCCGAGCGCCTGGGCGATGCACTGACCAGCAAACCCGGCCCCCAACTCGCCTGACCCTCGCCACTCACACCGGAGCACAAAATGAAACTACAACATTATCTCGGCGGCCTGGAAAACCTCGGAGCCGTAGATTTCGAGAGACGGGTATTTGTTCAGGAATGGGAAAAACGCATATTTGGCATCCACACCACAATGATGGCTGAAAGTGCGCACCTGATCGATGCCCTGCCCAAGTACCCAATGGACACGCTGCCCACTGCGTTCAAAAGCAACTGGACCTGGGCATCGTTGCGTACAGGTGCCGAAGGCATGCAGCCATTTGAGTACTTCAAGTTTCGATACTACGAAAAATGGTTGATGGGCATCTCGGGGTTCTTCGTCGACCAAGGTTACATCAGTGGTGATGAGCTAAGCCGCCTCACAGAACATTATCGCAAGCAACCAGACGCCCCACTCCCGGACAAGCCCAGTGCGCCCATCCAAGAGCAGATCGTACGTTACTTGCACGAGGGTGATTCGGGTCAACGACCCTATGCCGGTGCGGCACTGTTTGCCCGGGGCGACACAGTAACCATTGCCGATCCGGTGGCCGTGGACCATACCCGCCTGCCCGGCTACCTGCGCAACAAGCAGGGAAAGATCGTCGAGGTTTATCCAGGTGCTTTCTCCTACTTCGTGAACACCGGAGCGGATGGTATTGGCGAGCCAATGCCGGTTTATCGAGTGAGCGTCGAGGCAGCAGACATCTGGGGCGAAGAAAAAAGCGAAGCCAACACCACCCTTTACGCAGACCTGTTCGAAGCCTATCTGCAGCCGGCATTTTTATCCTGATCAACGCTCAATAAACCACTCTTGCTAGGGAGCTATTCCATGAGCCAACTTTTCGAATATGAACAACAACGGGAAGCCGAAAGCGCAGCGAAGGTGCGGGCGCTGGAAGTGTTGCTGATCGAAAAAGGCGTGATCGGCAGCGACTCTGTGGACACCGTACTGGCTCACTTCGAGACGGTCGCTGGCCCCTTTAACGGGGCAAAAATCGTCGCCCGTGCCTGGGTCGATTCTGAATACAAGGCGCGGTTGCTGGCCAATACCCCAAAAGCCATCGCCGAGTTGAACCTGGCTCAGGGCATGGACGGCGCCGAGGGCGAACACATGCTGGCAGTCGCCAACAGCCCCGATGCGCACAATCTGATCATCTGCACCCTCTGCTCCTGCTACCCCTGGCCTATCCTCGGCTTGCCCCCTTATTGGTACAAGGACCCCGTATTCCGCGCCCGTGGCGTGCGTGAGCCCCGTGCGGTGCTTAGAGAATTCGGCGTGCCCGTGAGCGACCAAACCAAGGTTCAGGTGTGGGACAGCAGTGCGCAGATCCGCTGGTTCGTAGTACCGGAACGCCCCGCCAACTCCGAGCACTTGAGCGAAGCCCAACTGGCCAAGCTGGTTACTCCAGAATCAATGATGGGCGTGGCACTGGTCCAACTACCTGCCGCCTGAGGACTCGCGCATGTTTACCCAATTCGAAGAGTTCGCCGCCAACAGCATGCTCGGCCAAAAGGATTCGCCGCCGCGCTCGCAGGGTCGTTTGCATTTCAGCCAGGACTGGCAGCGCAGTCTTTACGGCATGGCGCTGGCACTGTCCAAGGAAGGGCATTTTGAGTGGGAAGCCTTTCGCCAGAACCTTATCGGTTCGATTGCCCACTGGGAGCAACTGCCCTGCGCTAACCAGCCGCCCTGGGACTATTACGAGCGGTTTCTCGAAGCGCTGATCAAAGTGCTGGAAGAACACTCGCTGCTGGACGCCGAAGAACTGCAGGCACACTTGAACGCACACAAACCTGCCCCACACACAGAGTTGAGGAACACCCCATGAATAGCAGTGTACTGACGCACGCCACCAGCCGCAGCCGTGGCAACCGCTTGCTCGTAACTTTCGGTTCGATCCTGCTGGGTTTATCGCTGGTGTACTTCGCCGGCTTCTCACACCTGGACCTGGTTCACAACGCCGCCCACGACACCCGCCACAGTGCCGGTTTCCCCTGCCACTGAGCGACATTGCGGAGCACCCCGAGTATGTTCACTCGCATCCTTACCACCGCCTGTTTCACCGGGGCCATTGCGGCCTTGTTGCTGACGTTGATGCAAAGCCTGTGGATCTCGCCGCTGATTCTCCAGGCAGAAGTGTATGAAAACGCGCAAACGGTGCATGAACATGTTCATGAGCAACATGCTGACAGCCACGAGCACGAACACAACAATGAGACCTGGGCACCTGAGGATGGCTGGCAACGTACATTGTCCATCTTTGCTGGTGATCTGGTCGTGGCTATCGGTTTCGCTCTGGTACTCAGCGCGTTGTACAACCTGCGCACGCCCATCACCCCGTTGCACGGCATGTTGTGGGGAATGGCCGGGTACATAGCATTTTGCCTGGCACCCGCTGCCGGGCTGCCACCGGAACTACCCGGTACCATGGCAGCAGAACTGTCGTCACGACAGGACTGGTGGGTTGCCACGGCGTTAGCCACGGCGATGGCACTCGCCTTGCTGGCGTTCAGCCGACACTGGTTCTGGCGCCTGAGTGCAATCGTACTGATCGCCGCGCCGCATCTGGTCGGAGTCCCCCTGCCGGCCGATCATCACGCATTGGTTCCAGATGAACTGCTGGCGCAATTTCGCATGGCATCGTTGCTGGTCAATGCTGTGTTCTGGGTGGTATTGGGCGGATTGAGTGGGTGGTGGTTCTGGAAACAGCATGCTGCTGATGGCCCTCTTAATATTGCTTAGAAACGATAGCGATAGCGGGCAATGGTATGCCAGGAGGCTGTGCTAGGTATAAGGCTTGCAAGAACCCACTCGCACAGGGAAGTGCCCATTGAAATGCCAACGCAATCGGTAACCGCTATCCATTGATTAAAAAAGGAAACCTATGCGAAAAATAAATGTGGGCATGCTGTTGTTCCCCAACTTCCAACTGTTGGACATCGCGGGCCCCAAAGACGCGTTCGCTCAAGTCAAGGTTTTGAGCGATGGCCTATGCGAATATGAAATGCTCACGGTGGGTACAACGCGCAGTCCATTACTATCATCCAGCGGACTGACAGTAATCCCGGACCGCACCATTTTTGACCCTTGCCCCCATTTCGATACCATCATCGTTCCCGGTGGACTTGGGATATTCGACGTTTACACCGACTCTACTCTGCGTGACTGGCTCAAGGCTCAGGAGAAACGCGTCCGACGACTCGCCGCCATCTGCAACGGAGTGTTCGCCTTAGGGTCGGCAGGTCTGATCGATCACAAGTCTGTGACTACTCACTGGATGGATGCTGCCCATCTCAGTGAATTGTTCCCTTCGGCTCAAGTCGATCCTGACCATATCCATATGAAGGACGGCGTAATCTATACCACCGCCGGAGTAACAGCCGGAATCGACCTGTCGCTCCTATTGATCGAGGAAGATTTCGGCAAACGTATGGCCATCGATGTCGCCAAGTATCTGGTGGTGTACCTGCGCAGAGCTGGCGGGCAGTCACAATTCAGCCCATTACTGGACGTTCAGGGCGGTGTCGACTCTCACGTAGAGGCTATTCAGGACTACATGCTCGCTAATCTGCACATTAATCACAGCCTGACCGCGTTGGCTGAGCGGGTGCATATGAGCCCGCGAAATCTGTCACGCCTGTTCACCAAGGAAACAGGTACTTCGCCCATGGTGTTTCTTTCAGATGCACGGATTGACGCAGTACGGCGTTATTTGGAAACGACCGAGCAGTCAATCAAAGAGATAGCCCACCGCTGTGGTTTCGAGCATAGCGACAACCTTCGTCGTGTCTTTGTAAAACGCCTGGCCATTAGCCCGGTGGAATACCGCCAGCGCTTTCGCTCCGGGGCATCTGCGGATGCAGGCTCCAGTGCTGGCAGTTGACGACCCCTGCGCCAGATCAACCACAAATAGGCCACCCGTAAACGTGCGACTGACGTTTCTAAAATCATCTCGCGGGGGCCAGTATCCAATCAAACAACGACCGAACACCTTCGGTAGCACCCTCAATCCAGATGAAAAGTGAATTTTGCTTTGAGGCCCAACCCGAAATAGACAATGGACCAGTCAAGTCCAGGGACTCTGGCGATGGGGCTCTTCTCAAAAATGTTGCTCACTTTCACGCAACATCCTCTTGAGCCAGCGGCAAAATTCACGTGCCAGGTCAACGTGCTTGCTGTGGGTATTCACAAAGGCCAGGTAGGTAGCCCCGGATGCGACCGGTTCGTCGTCGGCCAAGATCAGTGTACCGTTACGTAATTGCTCCCTAACCACCACACGAGGCACGACGAGCAGGCCTGAGCCGCCGATTGCTGCCGCCACCGCCAGAAACAGATGATCGTAGACGGCTCCTACCTGTAGCCGATCCACCGAGATGTCGTTGGCGACCGCCCATATAGGTATTGCATCGGGTCGCGATTTCGACGCGATCAGAGGCCAGTTGTACAGGGTTTGTGCGCGATGGGCAGCGACCATCGCCGGCGATCCCACACAGACTAAATCTTCCTTGATCAATTCCCAGCTCTCCGTTCCATGGAGGATCAGATCGCGGGTAATCAAGACGTCAAATTCTTCCTGGGGCTGGGGTGCGGACAAGGACGTAATGAGATCGACCTTTACGGGATGACTGTCCATGAAAACTCCCAATATTGGGACGACGACCGTCATGGCGAAACTCGGCATAGAGGTTCGCACGATCAACCGATCATGGCTTTTCTGGCCCTGCACCATCTGCTGGGTCGCCAACTCGATCGTGGAGACGGCATCTCTCACTGCTTCGTAGTACTGCGAGCCCGAAGGAGTGAATGTGATGTTAGGGCCACGGCGCTCGAACAGTTTCAGCTCCGCCAGCGACTCCAGCGCGGCGACGTGCCTGCTGACGGCACTCTGCGTAATGCCAAGCGCTTGGGCAGCTCGCGTGAAGTTGCCGAATCTGCCCACCGTTGCAAACACCCGAATCGCAACCATCGGGACGCCAACCTTCTTCACCATGCGTAATGCTCATCATTGATGGGTAAAAACAAGATAGTCGATACCGCGTGACATCTAAGCTTCATATTCGAAACGATAACCTTGACCCATCCGCCAGCCGTTAGCCGTTAGCCGTTAGCCGTTAGCCAAGCGTCAAAAACTTATGCTTGGCAAAATTTAAAAATAATTAACGCTACCACAGGGACAAAGGAATGGGCACAAGCCATTTACGCGACTTACTTGAAGCCTAACCCACCTGCCCGATGGCCTAAGTGTCCCGATTGTCTCGTGACGCTCAAGTTCAAACATCCGCTATTGCGGCCAAATGATACAATCCCGGAAAGCAATTTTATGATTACACAAATCACCCGCAGATCGTTTATTAATCGCTCGGTCTGCGTGGCCGCAGCGGCGTCTACCGGATCGCTTTTCGCCGCGGACCGCAGTGGCGCTGAGTCAGAGTTCCTGGCCACTGTCGAGCCTGGCGATGAAAACTATTGGAGCAATGTTGCCGCTCAGTATCAGGTGTCTTCTGATATTACCAATCTTGAAAACGGCTTCTACGGCATTATGACCAAATCCGTCTTGGCAGCGTACCATCGCAATATTGAGACCCTGAACTTGAACAACTCCTATTACATGCGGACTTTCTACGAAGCCGACATGTTAGCTGTTCGAACACAGATCGCCCATATCGCCGGTGTATCACCAGAGGAAATTGCAATCACCCGTGGCGCCACTGAAGCCCTGCAGAACTTAATCACCAACTACAATCTGATCAAGCCGGGTGATGTTGTCATGTACTCGGATCTCGACTACGACAGCGCACAGTATGCAATGAATTATCTTAAAGACCGCCGAGGGGTCGGCGTCGTTACCATCAATATGCCAGAACCTGCCACCAGACAAGGCATTCTGGATACTTATGCGGCTGCCTTTGCCGCGAACCCAAAGACCAAACTCCTGCTACTGACACATATCAGCCATCGAACCGGTATGGTGATGCCCATCGCCGAAATATCAGCCATGGCCAAAGCGAAAGACATTGATGTGATCATCGATGCCGCCCATTCATGGGGCCAAATGGATTTCAGCATTCCCGATCTGAACGTGGATTTTGCCGCGTTCAACCTCCATAAATGGATGGGCGCTCCTCTGGGCGTTGGCTTTCTCTACATTCGCAAGGACCGCCTTGCAGACGTTGACCGGGCGTTTGCTGATGAAGACTCGGCCATTACTGACATTCGCTCGCGAGTACACTCTGGCACCACCAATACGGCTAACGTTATGACGGTCCCCGTGGCGTTGGCTTTGCACACCAACCTGGGCGCGACGAACAAGCAGGCCCGTTTGCGCTTTCTGCGTGACTACTGGGTTTCACGGGTCAGGGACTTCAAGGGCATGAACATACTCACTCCCGATGAGCCCGGAAGCTACAGCGCAATCACATCTTTCAGGCTGACCGGCAAGGTGTCGAAAGCGGACAATGTCGCGATTACGAACGAGCTTCGTGAAAAACACAATATTTTCACCGTGCGCCGTGGTGGTGTGGCTGGCGGTGACTGTGTGCGGGTGTCTACCGCACTCTTTACCAAGACGTCCGACCTCGACCGCCTGGTCGCCGCGCTGAAGACAATCACAATGTCTTGACACTCGATTCTCGACTTTTGGCGCAGTAGGGGGCGACCTCTGGCCCCTTACTGCGGAGCTAACCGTAGATATATTGCTTCAGCACAACCTTTGGATCGCAGGCCGAACGACCAGTGGCAGCAGGATCCCCCTTCAAACCCAAGTGCCGCCAACCACACTGGATTTTCTTGCGCTACGTGTCCACTGAGATGTCATTGGCGACCGTCCATGTAGGCCTCTCATCTGGTCGCGACTTCAACGCGACCCTCGCCGACGATCCCACATACCCTGCTCGTGTGAAGTTGCCAAATCTGCCCACCGTTGCAAACACCCGAATCGCAACCATCGTGACGCCCACCTCCCATATGATGAGTAATACTCATCATTGATGAGTAAAAACAAGATGATCGATAACAAGTGACATCTAAGCTTCACACTCCAAACCATAACATTGACCCGTCCTCCGCCCATTAGCCACGAGTCAAACTTATGCTTAACAAAAAGCTCTTATCATGCCTATTACTCATTCTTGGCAGCCAAACCAGCGCCGCAATCGCTTCGGATGTCGTGCTCTACTCTTCCAACGACGTGCAAACCGTCAGCGCTCTTGTCGATCAGTTCGAGCAGCAAAACCCTGACATCAACGTGTCGGTAGTCCGCGCGGGGACAGGTGCGCTCATGCAGCGTATCAAGGCCGAAGCAGCCAACCCATCAGGCGATATTTTCTGGTCTGGCGGAATTTCGACGATCGGTGCATTTCAAGACCAGTTTCAGCCTTACAGATCCGTTGCAGAAAACGCCGTACCGGCTCAGTACCAAGCTCCGAACGATCAGTGGTTGGCGACGAATACCCATGTCACCGTGCTCATGGTCAATTCGCAACAGACCCCGGACGGTGAACTCCCCAAAGGCTGGGCGGACCTCGCTGACAGGAAGTGGAAAGGCAAGATTGTCATTCCCGATCCGATGTTCAGCAGTGCCTCATACGTTGCTCTTTATGGCCTCAGAAAGACGCTTGGCGACACCGTCTATGCGCAAATTGTCCGCAACGCCGTCATTGTCGGCACGACGTCCGCTGCCTACCAGGGTGTCGCCAACGGTGAGTTCGCCGTAGCTGTAACGATGGAATACGCCGCTTATCAATACGTGGCTGGTGGGATGAAGGACATCAAGCTGGTCTATCCAGCAGAAGGGACGTTCCTATCTCCCGAAGGGATGGCATTGATCAAAGGCGGTAAGCACCCCGCTGAAGCACACAAACTTTACGACTTCCTGGCGTCGCAAACGGTACAGACGTACATATTTAAAAGCGCTTTTCGTCGCCCATTACGTACGGACATCGATGTCAGCAAGCTTTCCGAACTACCCGCGCTGGAGAATATCAAGGTAATCCCATTAGATGATCACGAAATGGAAGCAGAGCGCGCTGGGTTTCTTGCGCAATGGCACCAGCTCCTGTCCTCCAACTGATATCTCTTTGCGCCAGGGGTATCACATGCAAGTTTCATTCGAAAAAATCGATCAAAGTTACGGCAATCAAACCCTATTCAGTCAATTGGATCTAGAGATCCCAAGCGGCCAATTCTTTACGCTGCTGGGCCCTTCCGGCTGCGGCAAGACCACATTGTTACGCATGCTTGCGGGCTTCGTTCGGCCCGATGCAGGACGTGTACGTTTCGGCAACGATGATGTCACCTCGGTACCGGTGCACCATCGGGGCGTGGGCATCGTGTTTCAGGATTACGCGCTGTTTCCTGATCGCTCTGTTCAGGCAAATGTCGCTTACGGCCTGCTCGCCCGTCGTGTCCCCAAGGCTGAGGCAACGGACCGTGCGGCAGCCATGCTCAAGCGCGTCGGCCTGGAGGCCTTCAAGGACCGCGCGCCGGCAGCGCTTTCTGGCGGTCAGCGCCAACGCGTGGCGATGGCCCGGGCACTGGTTATAAAACCGAGGCTGCTCCTGCTCGACGAACCACTGTCGGCGCTGGATGTGAAACTGCGTGTCGAATTACGTTGCATGATCAGGGAACTGCAGCAAGAGGCAGGCATCACCACTGTTTTCGTCACGCACGATCAAGAAGAAGCGCTGGCGATGTCCGATCAGATCGCAGTGATGGACCGTGGGCAAATCGTACAAATCGGTACACCCCAAGAAATCTACGTACAACCACGCACGGCGTTCGCCGCCGATTTCGTTGGCAATGCGAATCTCATTCCAATCCTTGAGGAACTTCCAGCTGCCGGAGGTGGAACAAGACGATTGAGGACGCCGGTAGGAACGCTGTTTACGAACAGTCACGCACCCTGTCTACCCGGGGCACTTCTGGCAGTACGTTGCGCAGAAATCCTGCTGCACACTCCCGGCACCACACAGGACGGCAAAGTGCCGGGGGTGATTCAGCACGTTGAATATCGCGGGAGCACGGTGGGTTACACCATTCAAACCGCTATTGGTTCACTTCATGTCGACACCTGGGCTTCGCAAAACGCGCAACTGCGCCAACGCGGCGATGCCGTCGCGCTGGAGATCCCGCACTCGGCGCATATCGTCGAGGGCCGACCATGCTAGGCCCTTTACGACGCGACCCGGTATGCCTTGCTTTAGCGATTTTGGCTATTTGCACGCTTGGCATTTTTCTGATCTGGCCACTGGCGACCATGCTGGGCAAATCACTAATAGGCCCCGATGGTTCAGTGAACATCAGTGGTTACGTACGTTTTTTCTCGGATCGTTCCTATCGCGAAGCATTTTCGAACACGCTGATTCTCGGGGTCGCTGTGACCTTCAGCTCCATGTTGGTCGGTGGCAGCCTTGCTATCGTCGTTGCTCGCTGCAAATTTCCGCTGGTCGGACTGGTTACTGCACTGCCACTTATCACACTCGTTATTCCGGATGTAGTGGTGGCGGCGGCGTGGGTGCTGGTCCTGGGCAAACAAGGCATTATGAATACTCTACTGGCACCGCTCGGTGTGGCGTTGCCGTCCATCTACTCGTGGTGGGGTCTGGTATTTGTCATGACGCTCAACAACTACGTGTACGCCTTCGTAGCCGTCTTCATCGGGTTGAAATCCATGGACCGGAATCTGGAAGAGGCTGCGCAGAGCCTGGGGCGCCCAATGGGACGAGTGATCTGCGGTGTGACCCTGTCGATGTTGATGCCCTCGATCTTCGCCGGCGCGATGATCGTATTCACCCAGGTTATCGGCAGCTTTGGCGTACCGGCCATCCTTGGCGCGCGAACACCCGTATTGGCTGTTAAGGCTTACAACGAGTTCGTGAGTGAAATGGGCGGTAATGCACAAATGCAGACGACCATGGCTTCGCTGCTGGTAGGCCTGGGCGCCCTTGTACTACTGGTACAGAAGTTCTTCGTTGAACGCCGACAATTTCAGATGGAGTCGGGGCGAAGCCCGGATGCATCACCCATTATCGGCTGGCGTGCGATTGCCGCCGCGCTCAGCGTTTTGTTGGTGGTCGCACTGTCGATGCTGCCCGCGGTGGTTGTGAGCATCACTGCATTTACACCGACATCCGGGCCTGTTCTGCGCTATGGCAGCTTCACCCTGAGCAACATGGCGCATGTCTTGATTCGCGCGCCGGAGCCGCTCTACCACTCCTTGCTCTTGGCGACAGTTGCGACAATTGCGGGCACCTTGTTCACCATCATCGCAGCGTATCTCATCGTCAAGAGACGCTCGGCGCTTACCCATATCCTCGATGTCCTGGTGACGTTGCCGCTGACGATCGCCGGCACCGTGCTAGGCATTGCGCTGATCAATACGTTCGGCAGCGGCTGGCTGGTGCTGACAGGGAGCTGGGTCATCATGGCACTGGCCTACTTCTTGCGCCGCGTCCCTACCAGCGTTCGCGCAGCCATCGGCCCCCTGCACAACCTCAAGGACTCAATTGAAGAAGCGTCCATGAGCCTGGGGGTGAGCCCGATTCGAAGTTTTTTCCAAGTGGTCTTGCCAGTCATCGGCCCTTCGGTCGCTGCCGCTGCCGTGCTCATGTGGGTTACCACCCTGTCAGAACTTTCCGCAACCATCGTCCTGTATTTCGGAGGCATGAGCACGATGCCAATCGAGATATTCCAGCAGGTGGATAGCGATCGTCTGGCGCTCGCGTGTGCTTACAGCCTGGTACTACTGCTGACCATCTTTATTCCCTTGGCCATCGCCAGATGGCTCTTTCGCTTAAAAATAGGAACTGTTGAATGACCACTACTGCCACCCAAAATTTTCTAGCCCAACGGGTCCTGGGAGCCAAACCCTCAGCGACCAAGGAAATGACCCAGCTTGCCAACCAACTTAGGCTTGAGGGTCGCGATGTCATCACACTCAGCCAAGGTGAACCAGACTTCCCGACGCCAGAACACATCCGTGAAGCAGCGAAAGCGGCCATTGAGCGCAATGAATCGAAATACACCGAGGTAGCGGGCACTCTCGCATTACGCGAAGCCGTGGTGCGAAAGTTTAAACGCGACAACGGCCTTGACTACAGCCCTGATCAAATTCAAGTGGGATGCGGGGCGAAACAGGTGTTGTACAACGCCTTGCAGGCGACCCTCAATCCAGGCGATGAGGTCGTCGTGCCGACGCCAGCGTGGGTGTCCTATCCCGAGATGGTGTTGCTGGCCGGTGGACGACCTGTGATCGTACGCTGCGGCGCCTCCACCAGTTTCAAGATCACCCCGACGCAACTCGAAGAAGCCATCACACCGCGCACGAAATGGCTAATGCTCAATTCGCCGTCAAACCCCAGTGGCGCCATCTACAGCCATGCCGAGCTGGCAGCTTTGGGCGAGGTACTACTACGCCACCCTCATGTATGGGTGATGGCCGATGATATTTACGAAAAAATTCGCTACGACGACACGCCATTTGCGACACCCGCCATGGTTACCCCCCAGTTGGCAGCACGCACGCTGACAATCAATGGGGTTTCAAAGTCTTATGCAATGACCGGTTGGCGCGTGGGATTCGGCGCAGGCCCCCTGGAGCTGATTAAAGCGATGAACTTGGTGCAGTCACAGTCAACTTCACATACCAGTTCGATCAGCCAGGCCGCCGCAGTCGCGGCACTAGATGGCCCTATGGATTTCTTACCTGGATTCGTCGACTCATTCCGCCAACGACGAGACAAGGTAGTCGCTGCGCTTCAAGCCATCAAAGGATTGACGTGCGACGTCCCCCCGGGTGCCTTCTACGCGTTTCCTGGCTGCCAAGGACTGCTCGGTACCCGCGATCAATCAGGCAACTTGATCGAGACCGATACTGATCTCGCCTTGTACATCTTGCGCACCGCAGGCGTCGCAGTAGTGCCTGGCAGTGCGTTTGAACTACCAGGCCATTTCAGAGTGTCGTACGCCGCATCGGATACCGAATTGGTTGAAGCCATGAGGCGCATCGCAGCGGCATGTTCAGCACTGCGCTGAATCATGTCATAGAGCACACGACCTATTTTTTTATGCCGAGTTTTGACCATGACTAAGAATCAAACCCTTCGTAGCGCCCTTGCCACTGGCAAGCTCTTCACGGCGATGGCCGCCCACAACCCGCTGGCGGCGAAGTTGGCTGAAGAGGCTGGATTTGCGGGCATCTGGGGCAGCGGCTTTGAACTTTCCGCAAGCTACGCCGTACCCGATGCCAACATCCTGTCCGCAGGCACGCACCTTGAAATGATGAGGGCAATCGCGTCTGTTGTCTCTATCCCACTGATTGCCGACATCGACACCGGGTTCGGCAACGCCATCAACGTCAGCTATGTCGTCCCGCAATACGAGGCGGCCGGCGCCTCCGCAATCGTCATGGAGGATAAGACTTTTCCCAAAGACACAAGCTTGCGAGCCGATGGCCGCCAGGAGCTGGTCAGAATCGAAGAGTTTCAAGGAAAAGTAGCAGCTGCCGTCGGTGCTCGCCGCGACAAGGACTTTGTGGTGATTGCCCGCACCGAGGCGCTGATTGCGGGCCAAGGGCAGGCGGAAGCCATCAGACGTGCCGAAGCCTACGTAGAGGCTGGCGCTGATGCAATCCTGATCCATTCAAAGCAGAAGACACCTGTTGAAGTGCTCGCGTTTATCGATGCATGGAACGGGTCCGTGCCTTTGGTATTGGTGCCGACAGCCTATCCTCAATTGACCGAGGCAGATATCGCCGCGCTGGGCAAGGTGGGTATCGTGATTTACGGGAACCATGCGATAAGGGCTGCCGTCGGCGCAATGCGCAACGTGTTCGCAAAGATCAGAGCGCAAGGAGGCATCCAGAATGTGGATGAAGCCCTGCCCTCGGTCAAAGATATCATCGCCCTGCAAGGCGATACGCAAATGCGCGATCTGGAAGCAAAATATCTGAGATAGGAATGTAATCCGATATGTCCACGGCAGTACGCCGGACTCATAGCGTGAGGGCGGCTGTATTCATTCTGATGCTCTTGCGACGGCACACGTGGCCGTCGCATCTTTAGCTAAACCCGTAGTCTTTTCACTCGGGATCAAGACTGGCGCTGAGCGGGGAAATCTGTAAATAACCTGCATCTTTCAATGCTTTCAATTTAAGTACGAAAGCTATCCACCAGATACTTGAGTCGACTGGCTTGTTGCTCAAGGTCATCACAGGCGAGCAAGGTGGCCTGGAGATTCTCCACGCCTTCCTGATTGAGGGATTTGATCTCGGTGATGTCCATATTCAGCGAGTCGATTACGGAGGTCTGCTCTTCGGTAGCAGTAGCCACCGACTGATTTATGCCATCGATTTCGCCAATACGCTGAGTGACGCTACTCAGTCGTTCACCAGCCTGGTTGGCGATAACCACACCATCGTGGCTATAGCGCTCGCTTTCGCTCATGGTGCAAACCGCCTCACGGGCGCCGACCTGAAGTTCCTCAATCATCGTATGGATTTCTTGTGCCGATGTCTGAGTGCGGTATGCAAGACTGCGTACTTCATCCGCCACCACAGCGAAACCGCGACCTGCCTCGCCCGCCCGCGCGGCCTCGATAGCGGCATTGAGCGCTAGCAAGTTGGTCTGTTCGGAAATGCCCTTGATCACTTCAAGGATCCGACCAATCCTTACCGTCTTATCATTCAGCGTCTCTATGTTGCTGCAGGATGCACGAATTTTTCCAGATAGCTCGTTCATGGCGCTGATCGTCTGGGCCACCACTTGACGGCCACCCTCAGCTTGAAGGCGTGCATCTGACGCCTGGAGTGAGGCATCACCGGCATTGCACGCGATTTCCTGAGCGGCTGCACTCAGCTCGTTGATCGCTGCTGCAACGCTGTTGGTGCGATTGACCTGTTCGTCGGAGTTTGCCAAGGATGAGCTGGAGGTAAGCATCACTCGCTTTGCGACTTCGTTGACTTGTTCGGTCGCTGATGAGACCTCGCGAATTGAGTGTTGGATACGCTCCACGAAAAAGTTGAAGTCGCGAGCCAACTCTCCAAACTCATCTTGAGAATGCACGACCAAACATCGGGTCAGGTCCCCCTCCCCTTGGGCTATATCGCGCATGGCTTTGCCCATTAACCTCAGAGGTTGCATCAGTGCGCGAATGAGCATGCCCAGTAGAAGCAGCGTGATTAGCACGGCAATCAGAGTGGCAAAAATAGCTGAATCGCGGAAATCGCCTAACGCTTCGTAGGCTTTTTTCTTGTCGATGGACAAGCCGATATACCAGTTCACCGAGGGCAGTCCATTGACTGGGGAGAACATCAGAATATAAGGAACACCCGCCTGTTCAGTCTCACTGAAATGAGTGCTGATAATGGGCGTATCTTGCGGATAGATATCTGTAAGATTTTTCATCACCAGGTCTTTATCCGGGTGGGCGAGTATCTTGCCATCGGCACTGACCAAGAAGGCATAACCGATACCGCCCAGATCAAGCGAACTGACAATTTTCGCCAGGGCATCCAAGGTAAGGTCACCACCGACCACGCCGAGAGGCTGGCTTTCATGGTGAACCGGAGTAGCGATGGTCATCATCAACTGACCAGTGGATACATCCAGGTACGGCTCAGTCAAAGTCGTACCAGCAGCTGCCATCGCATCCTTGTACCAAGGCCGTGTACGCGGGTCATAATCGGCGGGCAATTCGTCTTTTGGCCGCATCGCAAAGCTGCCGTCGCCACCCCCAAGATAGGTGAAGGTAAATGTTGAGAGCAGCGTCTTCTGTTCGAGCAGGCGCACCACACTGTCCGGCTTATTGTCATTGGCAACGGTCTGCGCGATGGTGTCTATCAGCAGAACACGTCCAGACAACCAAGCCTGGACGTTACTTGCAGTAATTTTGCTCATCTCCTCAAGGTGGCTTTCCAAATTGGTACGTATAGCGTTGCGCTGAAAATAATCGTTGTACAGTGTGAATAATGAGAATGCTGTAATGACTACGAGCGATGCGGCGAGCAGAACTTTGTGGCTGAACTTTAATCGGACAGTCATCGGCAATTTACCCGAGATTAAAAAATCTGTTTTTATTATTTAACGCCAACGACAGACGTTCAGGCCTTCGCCTGTTCATCTCATGCATAACCTGCATCTTTTAGTGTCCTGCACCGCTAGTCGTAGTGCGTAGATGAATGCTTAACTACAGCCAGCTCAGGATAAGCAACCAATTTGTCGATATACAGTTCCTCATTCTCCAACCAAACTTCCGTAAGTGCACGATAGTGCTTCATGTCCTTGCAGCGCATGCTTAGGCTATAGTCGAACGGGCCACCAATAAGCCGGCACTCCAGGACCTGAGGACAGTTATCTACACATCCTTCGAATGCTTTCTGCGCAGCGCGTCGGTTCTGGTTGGATATAGCGACCAATACCTGTAGGGACAACCCCGGTGAGACCTTTTGCACATCAATGAACGCACCATAACCGCGAATCACCCCCAGCCTTTCCAGCTTGCGAACTCGTTGCTGGCAAGGGCTTGCGGTTAGGTGCACAAGCGTTGCTAGTTTCTGGTACGTGATGCGCCCGTTATGGCGCAGTACGTCAATGATTGCCTCGTCAATACGCCCCAATGTTCGTGAGGAATCGGGATTTTTTTCCTTCCTTTTCATTGTTAGTTTTATTCACTTCAGCCCATTAGACAGAAATTGTTGAAGGCGCTCGCTGCGCGGACTATCCAAAATGTCTGCCCCACCCTGCTCCTCGACTCGGCCTTGATGCAGAAACAGTAACTGGCTCGATACCTTGCGGGCGAAGCTCATTTCGTGGGTCACCATGATCATGGTCCGGCCTTCTTCGGCCAACCCCTGAATTACCTTCAGCACTTCGCCTACCAATTCCGGGTCCAGCGCCGACGTCGGTTCGTCGAACAGGAGAACTTCCGGCTCCATCGCTAGTGCACGTGCAATCGCCACTCGCTGTTGCTGACCGCCAGAGAGGAATGCCGGAAACTGCTCCGCTACACGCGCTGGCAGCCCCACCTTGTCCAAATAACGACGGGCACGATCCTCAGCATCTTTTTTGCTGACACCCAGCACCCGGCGCGGGGCCATGGTGATGTTTTCCAGAACGGTCATGTGCCCCCACAGATTGAAGTGCTGGAAGACCATGGCCAGACGAGTGCGCAATCTTTGTAGCTCAGCGGCATCGGCCACATGCATGCCATGATGGGTTTTGACCATGCGAATCTGCTTGCCGTCCAGGCTCATGGCTCCATCGTTGGGTGTTTCGAGAAAGTTAATGCAGCGCAGGAAGGTACTTTTGCCTGAGCCACTGGCGCCGATCAAACTGATCACATCACCGGTTTTGGCTTTCAGTGATACGCCCTTGAGTACTTCGTGGTTACCGTAACTCTTGTGTAGTTCTTCAACAGTCAATTTGTACATGTGCGCAATCATCCTCTAAGGGAAAATGTGGCGTCGCTGCGCAGCTGTCACAGCCGGCGACAAAGCCTGAGGCCTAATGAGCGGCCATATGGAGTACTAAGTCCTAGTGAGCTGGACCAAGGAAGGCTAGCCAACGGCGCTCGGCGATGCGGAACAGACCTACAAGCGCAAAGGTAACCATCAGGTAAATCAGCGCGGTAATACCGAACGATTGAAAGGTCAGAAAGGTCGCCGAGTTGGCGTCGCGAGCGACTTTCAAAATGTCCGGAACGGTTGCAGTGAAAGCCACGGTGGTGGAATGCAGCATCAGGATCACTTCGTTGCTGTAGTACGGCAACGAGCGGCGCAGCGCCGACGGCATGATCACGTAGGCATAGAGCTTCCAACCCGTCAGGCCGTAGGCCTTCGCAGCTTCGACTTCGCCGTGGGACATGGTGCGAATTGCTCCGGCGAAAATTTCCGTGGTGTAAGCGCAGGTGTTCAAGGCAAACGCAAGGACGGTGCAGTTCATCGCATCGCGGAAGAATGCATCGAGCACAGGTTGTGCGCGTACCGCAGCCAGGCTGTATATCCCGGTGTAACAGATTAGCAACTGGATATAGAGCGGCGTCCCCCGAAACAGGTAGGTGTAGAACTGTACGGGCCAGCGCAAGTAACACTTGGAGGAAACCCGGGCAATCGACAGCGGAATCGACACCAGAAAACCGATGAAGATTGAGGCACTGAGCAACCACAAGGTCATGGCCAGACCCGTGATGTGGTGGCCGTCGCTATAGAGAAAAGGCTTCCAGTAATCCTGCAAGAGTTCGATCATCGTATTGCCTCCCGGGAGCCTGCGGCATAACGCCGTTCCAACCTACGCAGGACATAGTTCGAAGTGCTGGTAATCGCCAAATAAATCAGCGCTGCCAACACCAGAAAATAGAACAATTGATAAGTGCTTTTTCCAGCGTCCTGGGCGGCCTTTACTAAGTCTGCAAGGCCTATGATCGACACCAGCGCAGTGGCCTTGAGGATGACCATCCAGTTATTGCCGATGCCCGGTAGAGCAAAACGCATCATTTGCGGGAAGACTACAAAGCGAAAGCGCTGAGTGCGACTTAAGCCATAGGCCGTGGCCGCTTCCACCTGTCCCCGGGGCACAGCCAGCATCGCACCGCGAAAGGTCTCAGTGAAATAGGCGCCATAGATAAAGCCCAGCGTGATGATCCCGGCAACAAACGGATTGATCTCTATGTATTCCCAACCCAGTGACTCCGTGATGCTGGTCAACCACGTTTGCAAGCTGTAGAAGATCAGCAGCATCAGCACCAGATCCGGCACCCCGCGAATCAGGGTGGTGTAGAGCTGGGCCGGGGCTCGCAGGACTTTCACGCTGGAGAGTTTGGCGTTGGCCCCAATAAGGCCAAGCAGTACACTCAAGAGCAGTGAGAGTATTGATAACTTGACGGTCATCCAGGCGCCCTCCAGCAACAGAGGACCGAACCCTTTCATGCTGTATGTGGAGAGCCCGAGTGTCTGTAACAGTATTTCAAACATAATTCAGGAACCTATCGCGATAATAAAGCGCCCGCCCCGAGGACGGGCACCGGGGCCTTACTTTCCGCTGTAGAGATTCAGATCACCGAAGTGTTTTTTCTGGATTAAGTCGTAAGTACCGTCATCGTGTAACGCTTGGATGCCTTTATCCAAAAGTGCCTTGAGGTCTTTGTTACCTTTAGAGATACCAATTGCTGTTTTGGCTGGCAGTAACTCGCTGTCAACGGGATTGCTGACTTCGTAGTCAGCGCCTTGGGGGGAATTCAAAAAACCCAGTTCAGCTTGCAGCATGTCCTGGATCGCCGCATCGAGGCGACCGGAAACCAAGTCGTAATAAACCTGATCCTGGTTCTGATAGGCCTGAGTTTTGACACCAGCCTTATCTAGAACCGCTTTGGCATAGGCTTCCTGGATACTTCCTTGCAAATAGCCTACGGTCTTGCCCTTAAGGGAAGTAACCTCTTCGCTCAGGCCAGATTTTTTCTTGAACACGTAAGAGGTGGTGCCGGAGAACAGCTCATTTGAGAAATCGATGACTTTCTCACGGGCTGGGGTCACCGTCATGGAGGAAAGAATACCATCGAACTTGTTGGCCTTCAGGCCAGGAATCGTGCCGTCGAAATCGCTCTCGACCCATGTGCACTTGACCTTCAGTTTGGCACAGATCGCATTCCCCAGATCGATATCAAATCCTGTAAGACTACCATCTGCCGCTTTAGACTCGAATGGTGCGTAAGAAGCATCAACACCAAAACGCAATTCTTTGTATTCCTTGGCCAGCGCGACATTCGCGCAAACGGGAAAAAGTGCTAATACGAAGAGCTTTCGAAGCGAAATCATATGAGAATCCCTAGATGTTGTAGTTTGATTTAAGGGCAGTTAACGATTTGACGGCTTAGAACATATTGTTTTTAGCAACTACTGTACGAACATAGAATCAGAACAGTCGAACTTTAATACTGCTAGCCCATTTACGGGCCACTGACAGCCACTACTCAAACGCTTAGCGATAGAAATCTAGCTGTACACCTCCGTTTCTTAAGAGCTCGAGTGAAGCATTTTTATATCCAGTCGCGACAAAGATCTCATGGCCATGCACTGGATACTTAAATAGTACGCTAATGGCCCGCCCAGCCAAATATGGCAAACAGATCAATATTGTGAGCAAAACGCTCGCCGTAGAGAGCAATATGCTTGACTGAAACCATTTCGCAAACCCAAACGAAGAAGTAGAAACAGCGGAATAAGCCAAGGGATGCGAAAACATTACTCCGGTCCATGCTGGTTAACTTGATAAGCAGCACGACTTACTCTCTCCCTATAGCCTCTCCCTTGCGACGACTGATCCCACTTTAAAATGAAATGGAACCTCGCCAAGAAAAATTTAAGCCGAAGCCAGCTTCATCATTAAAAGCCCACTAATGATTAAGACAGCTGCGACAACCCGCATGAGACTAGCGGGCTCGCCCAGGAGGATGATACCTACTACAAACGCTCCAACAGCGCCAATGCCAGTCCATATCGTATAGGCAGTTCCTAGTGGCAAACTTTTCATAGAAAATGACAGAAGCGCAAAACTTGCGATTACCATTACCAGAGTGACAACAGTTGGACCAAGCTTAGTCATACCTTCAGATTGCTTCATCGAAAAAGCCCAAACAACTTCAAGTATCCCTGCAAATATTAAACATATCCAAGCCATGATAAGCCTCCATTGAAAGATCCGTCACAACTAAGACGAATACAACCTACATGTATTGGGGCCGCGCCCCTGAAAATAAAAATAATGGATCGGGCTCTTAAAAAAGCCCCCGCTGGTACGGGGGCAAAGGAGGGTTACCGACCAGACCATATTTTGAGCAATGCCGTACATCCAACGCTAAAGGTGCCACCAATTTTTTGGCGTTCAGATCAATTGAATGTCTCGTCCAAGGCTAGGGAAATATCTTTGATCAAATCGTCCGGATCTTCGAGCCCCACCGAAAACCGAAGGTGACCGTACGTGCGGAACTCTTCAGGGTACTTGTCAAAGCCGCCTCGGCCTTCCGCACCCACGTGAACGATGAGGGACTCATCGTGCCCGAGGGATACTGCAGAAGTGATGATGCGCAGATTCGAAACGAATCGATTCTGAGTATCTGGATCGCCCTTTACTGCAAAAGCCATCATCGCCCCATATCCCTTGCCTGCGAATTGCCGACGGGCTAGTTCATGCTGCGGGTGGGACGGAAGCCCCGGATAGTAGATATAGGCTATACGATCATCCGAATTGAGAAACTCAGCTAATTTTTCAGCCGTATTTAGAAGTTGTTTCAGACGCAGAGGCAGCGTGACTGAACCGCGCATTATCATCCAGGCGTTAAATGGAGAGATGGTCGCGCCGAGGTCAACAAGAGCGTCATTCTTGATCTTGGTAATCATCTGAGTGGAGCCGATAACCACCCCGCCCATGGCATCACCATGGCCATTGATATACTTCGTCAGAGAGTGGACGACCAGGTCGACCCCGTGCTGACTGGCACGGAAAAACGGAGGTGGAGTGAAAGTAGCATCGACGGAAATCAGTGCGCCATGTGCATGGGCAATTTCAGCCAGCGCAGCGATATCTGCAACCTTAGTGGTTGGATTAGCAATCGTCTCGGTATGGATCAGTTTGGTATTAGGGCGGATCGCTTGGCGAACAGCCTCTAGGTCACCTACGTCGACAAATGTGGCTTCAATGCCATAACGCTCGGGCAAAAGCTCCGCGAAAAGACGCCATACGGCCTGATACGTAATATCACTGACGATGACGTGGTCACCGCTTTTCAAGAAAGAGAAAAACACTGAATGCAAAGCGGCTACGCCGGTAGCAAATACAACCGCAGCCTCGCAGCCTTCGAGTGCAGCAAGTTTCTTTTCAAGGCATACCTGGTTATGCCCCTGGTTCCGCGTGTACACAAGGCCGTCTGGGCTGGACCAGTCCATCGTGGCCGGATCTTCAGGCAAGAGATAAGAGTTAGCCATCACCAGCGGAGTGCGAACAGCACCAGTAGTGGTGTCGGTTACGTTACCACCATGAACTGCCAGCGTAGCCGCCGAAAGTGTGGACAGATTCTTTTTATCAGGGCGCATGTCTATTTCCTCCAATGTTACTTTTTTGTTGGGTTTCATTGATTCTGAAGTTGAGTGAAAGCAGGATGGCTGGCCTGATCTACTCGGACCAATTCTTGATCTTCATCAAAGACCAATTCGCCAGTTTCAATCGCACGAACACGGCCGCGAACCATGTACCAACCAGCAACAAGAGCGGCGGCATAAAACGGAAGAGAAGCAATAGAGTACGTACCTACGGGATAATCCAATGCGATAAGAACCAGAACCAAACCGAAGAACACTAAAGTGGCGTAACCACTGTAAGGTGCAAACGGCATTCGGAACGCCGGACGCTCCAGATCACCTTGCTGGGAGTATTTGAAGAGTTTGATCTGACACAGGACAATTGTTGACCAGGAACCGATTAACATAACGGCAGTGAGCGTCAGCGCGATTTCGAAAGCTTCACCCGGAACAATTGCGTTAAGTACGACCCCAATGAGTGAAGCAACAGTCGTCAGCATGATGCCAGCGAACGGGACACCTTGACGGTTCATCTTTGCCAAGAAGCTTGGTGCTGACCCGTTGATTGCAAGCGAGCGAAGCACCCGGCCAGTGGAGTAAATGCCAGCGTTCAGAGAAGATACGGCTGCAGTAATCAACACCATGTTCATAATCGCGTCTGCGCCCTTGATCCCCAGCGAACCGAAGAAAGTCACAAACGGGCTTACCCCCGCCGAGTACGCGGTGTGGGGGAGCAGCATTGCCAACAGCAATACAGAACCAACGTAAAAAACAATAATGCGGAAAACAACTGCCCGAATTGCTTTTGGCATGACTGTAGAGACGTCTTGGGCTTCGCCAGCCGCAGTACCAACCAACTCCACGCTGCCATACGCAAATATCACCCCCTGGATCATGATTACGGCGGGTAGAAGGCCTGATGGGAACCAACCGCCATTGTCAGAAATCAGTTTGAACCCGACCTCATGGCCTGGCAGCGGCGTGCCGAACAGCACCATGTAAATGCCGACCCCAAGGAAAGTCGTTAATGCAGCCACCTTGATCAGGGCAAACCAGAATTCGAGCTCACCAAAAATCTTTACTGAGACAAGGTTGATTGCAGTGACGAAACCCAATGCCCCCAGTGCCAACGACCATTGAGGGATGTCGCCCATGAAAGGGACATACGCTTTGAAAAAATTAAGGTAGAGCGCTGTAGCTGTTAGATCTGCAATGGCAACCATTACCCAGTCAGTCCAGTACATCCACCCCACGGCGAAAGCCCATTTCTCACCGTAGAACTCTCGAGCGTAAGAGACAAACGAGCCCGAGGATGGACGATACATCACCAATTCGCCCATGGCCCGAATGATGAACCAGGCAAAAAAACCACAGATTGCGTAGACAAACACAAGGGCGGGCCCGGCTTCTGCAAGGCGTGCGCCTGCGCCCATAAACAGACCGCTTCCAATTGCGCCCCCTATGGCAATCATCTGAACCTGGCGAGGCTTAAGCACCTTTTGATAGCCCGTATCTTCTGCGCTGAAGTCTCTTTTTCGAGATGCGCCAGGCGATGCCACACGTGTGGGATTAAGATCATTCACACTCATTTTGTTACCTTTTATTTTTGTATTGGACAAGACTCTTCCAGGCAGAAGAGCCTTGCCGAGGACCAGATTTAATCCTAGGGATTCACATCGATCCTTTGATCAACTTTCGCCAACGCTATTCAAGCAAATCACTTTGGGTTGTGTCATATCCTCATATGCAAATCGCACACCTTCGCGGCCCATACTGCCGTATTTAAAACCACCGAATGGCATTGCATCAAAACGATAGTCAGAAGAGTCATTAATCATGACTCCACCGGCGTCGAGCCGTTTAGCTGCTTTCATGGCGACATTTAAATTGCTGGTAAAAATACCTGCATGCAAACTGTATTCTGGCTCATTCGCCAACGTCAGAGCTTCATCAAGCGAGGCCACGCTTTGAAGAATGACAACCGGACTGAACACTTCCTCGCACCAAACCTTACAGCTTTGGCTGACATTCTCCAGGACCGTCGGTGAATAAAGCGAGCCTTGACGTACATTACCAAATAACAGGTTAGCCCCTTTATCGATTGCCTCGGCGACCACTTCTTCGGTTCGTTTTGCAGCTGCTTCAGTGATCATTGGCCCGACATCAGTTCCTTCGTCAGCCGGATTCCCCACGATTAAATCATTTGTTTTAAAAACGAATTTCTTTTTGAACTCTTCATATATTGGCGCTTCAATAAGAATTCGTTGAGTACCTATACAGTTTTGCCCTGCAGCCCAAAAGGCGCCGGACACACAAGATTCAACGGTTTCATTCAGATCACAATCGCCCATCACGATGACCGGGGCATTGCCCCCCAAGTCCATCGCCAGTTTCTTAAGACCTGCATTGCGAGCGATCTGTTCGCCAGTAACAAAACCGCCCGTAAAGGAAACCATGCGTACCGCCCGATGAGCGACCAGTGCTTTGCCTAGTGCGGCCCCTCCAGTTGCAATGGACACGACCGCAGGAGGGAGGCCAGCGGCGTTGAGACAACCGACCAGTTTAATCGCAGATAACGGTGCTAGCTCAGAGGGTTTGAGAACAACAGCATTACCACCAGCGATTGCAGGCCCCAACTTATGAGCGACTAGGTTGAGCGGGTCGTTGTATGGAGTAATCGCAACAATTACACCCAAAGGTTCCCGAGTAAACCATCCCTGACGGGACTCGGATCCGACATAGGAGTCAAACGGGATGACTTCACCTGCATTACGCTTGGCCTCCTCGGCGGACAACTTCAACGTATTGACGCAGCGTAAAACCTCCTTCCTCGCCTGCTTAATCGTTTTCCCGGACTCGGCAACAATCAGACTGGCAAACGCCTCCTTATCGCTCTCGACCAAAGCAGCAGTTTTTTCCAGTATGCGAGCACGCTCATGTCGTGGGAGCTCTTTGGCGATCAGCGCACCAAGCTTCGCCGTATCAATGATCGCAGTAGCAAATGAAGCAGGCATGTCCGTCACCTCTCCAACTGCAGTGCCATCGTACGGACTCAAAACTGTTATGGTTTTATAATCAACAGCGAGCGAAAGACTCAAGCTATTCATGATCATTTACCTATCTTAGTTTTGTTCTTGTGAATGCTGACGATATCCGAGAGCAAGGCGAATGCTGTTTCAAACCGACCTGCACCCGCTCCGACAACCGTTACCGGACCAAGAATATTTGTATTAAAGGTAATGGCATTTGTTGCGCCACTGACACCGGCCAGTGCGTCACCCAGAGGCAACAATTGAGGACTAACAGAGGCGGCGATGGAGCCATTACTCAATTTTTCCGCGCTGCCAATTAGTTTCCACCGAGCATTGGCCTTCGTTGCTTCGGTGATGTCTTTTGACGTGATCTCCGAGATTCCTTTGCAAAGAACATCGCTCGGAGTCAATTTCGCCCCCAGAAGCTCATTCGCCAAAATGACTACTTTAAGACGAACATCATGCCCTTCCACATCTGCGGTGGGATCAGCTTCTGCGTAACCCAGTTCCTGAGCTTTGGCGACAGCATCAGAGAAGTCGAGACCCTCTTCCATGCTGGAAAGCACGAAATTGGACGTACCATTCATGATGCCCTTGAACCCGCTGATTTCCGAGCCGGCCAACGACTCCTTGGCCAAACGAATAACTGGGGTGCCGCTCATCACTGAGCCTTCAAACTCGAATTGGGCACCGGTGCTTCTGGCCAATGCTTTCAGGCTTTCAGCGTGCAACGCCACAGGCCCTTTGTTGGTGGTGACCACGCTGATGCCTTTTTCCAGAGCCCAGCGACAGAAAGTCGTGGCTGGCTCTCCGTCTACAGGGTTGGTGAATGTTGCCTCGGCGATAAGATCAGCCCCCGAAAAACGGATAACCGTCTCATTGGCAGGTTCAGAACTACCTGCTGGCAATGTTCTAAACCCACCTTTTACAGCAGGAACCGCGGCCAATTCGTGAGCATCTAGCCCGTTCTTGTTGATAATGGAGCCAAAGTACAGATCACTGACGCCAACAATTTTTAGTTTGAAACCAAACTCATCAGCCCAACGTTCGTTCTTATCTGCGATGAGCTGCGTCAAAGCACGGTTTACACCACCAAAACCAAGCAAAGCAATTTTATATTCAGTCACGGCAAGGGCCTCATTGTTATGTTTTCGGTGCTGAAATACTAAACTGCTGCAGTGCTCATACGAATATGGCAAACAGATCATTGTTGCGAGCAAAATGCTCGTTAGAGAGAGCGTTTTGCTTTTCTAACAAACTACTTTGTGCAGGACAAAACAAAAGACGTGACCGTATTCAAAACGCCCGGCAACGCGGATATGTCGGTCCAGACTCGATGAATACAATCCGAGCTTGTCGCTTCAACTGTCACTACAATATCCAGGTCGCCACTCATCACATTGCAGGATACAATTTCGGGCATTGCAATAATTGAACGCACCACTTCAGCACCACGCATCCGGTCTTTTCGATACACAAAGATCAGGGCATTGATTGGCCCCGCCTCAGAAGGTGGCCCTCCTTTGACGATAGTATAACCTCTGATATACCCGTCCCGCTCCAACCGCTCAATCCTGAGCCTGACCGCATTCCTGGATAAATTAACCTTCATAGCAATGTCATTATGCGCAAGCCGGGAATTGCGAGTAAGTTCTTCCAGTATTCTTTCATCAGTCTTATCTAAAACGCGTTTCATCTCTAACCCCAAGATTATAGCGAGCGAGACTTCGTGTCTGGGATATATCCTTAATGAGCTCCGCAAGGATGTCGACATCATTGGATATTGAAATGCATTCGTCGTTAGATAAGGGTTGAGTGCTCACACTCTTAATTGGAAAGGGAACATCAGCCTCAGCTAAAACTGAGGCAGAGGTTGCTGGATGCGTAGTTGCCAGGCAGATCATTGGGCTCAGTAAGCTACGCCGGCTAACTCGTGCAGCTCGTAATCCAATCGCGGTATTAGGACTGATCAGGTAGCCACTTTGAACAAATACTTCATGAATACTAGAAAACGCTTCTGTATCCTCTACCGCCAACGAGTCAAACAGTTTTCGAGCCTCCAACCACTCATCCTGTTTTAATTGAATTTGGCCATACACCTCTAATAGTTCCATATTCCTGGCCACTTTTTCGCCGCACCTATTGAGAATACTCCATTGCAGCCGCTCAAAATTTGAGGCTAACGACACATTCATGCAAGGCGTATTCGTAGTACGAATCTCATCCCGTCTATAGAAGTTAGACTGAAGAAAGTTATGCAAGCCCGCGTTGGCGTTCGTTGCGACAATCAACTGCCTGATAGGCAACCCCATTTCTCTAGCGATGTAGCCGGCATAAAGAGCCCCAAAATTTCCGGTGGGCACACTGAACGCCACTTCTCTTTTGGGAGCCCCTAGTTGAAGCGACGAATAGAAATAGAAGGACAGATGCGCAAGCACCCTCACCCAATTCACCGAATTAAATGATATTAATTGTTGACCTGTTTCGTTAATGCCTCTGTGAAGCTTTTCACACAGGCGATGACAATCGGCGTAATCGCCTTCAACTGAAACATTTACAATGTTTTCTTCTGCAGCGCTCAATAGACGACGTCGATGCTCATCCGTTATCCCTCTTGAAGGATGCAGAACAATCACTGTCACTCCTTCCATGCCATTGAAGGCTTTTATGGCTGCAGTGCCAGTGTCTCCACCAGTGCAACCAACAACAAGCGCTTTCTTTCCAGATTTTAGTAAGGAGTATTCAACCAAACGAGACATCAATTGAAGGCCGAAGTCTTGATAGACTCCTGCCGGACCATGGAATAATTCTAATACCCACTCATTAGTAGCCGTCTGATAGAGCGGCGCAACGGCCTTACTTTTGAAGCGATCAAATGTTTCCTCAAGAATTCGAGACAGCTCATCTTGAGGGATATAGTCCCCCAGGAAAGGCTCGATTACATGACGTGCCAGTTCATGAAATGGTAGCCATTCAAGTTTCAGGAGATCCTCCCTTTTGAAGCGAGGAACCTTGCGAGGAACGAACAGCCCTCCATCCGGTGCATACGCGCCCATGAGGACCTCGCTGAACTCGAATTCTTTACCAGGCGTCCGTGTGCTGACGTACTTCATGATTTGAGACACCCTCTCGCCATTTCTGAGCCTGCCACCTGTAAGGCGGTGCCCTGCTGAAATTCAGTGATGCTGTGAGCCTTTTCTGCGCAATGCGAGGCCTTTTAATGAAGCTTTGAACCGAATCAACTTCATCAGCAAACGCAGAATGGTTGAGGGTCGCACATCGCTCGCTCCAGCCAGCGCCCCTTCACTCGGCAGCCGTGACGATTTCCGTCGCCTGCCATTCTAGCTAACTCCTATTGACTAAAAAAGTCAATATAGTGACTATTCCGTCTATCCAACTGTGCATGGTCAGACCCTGCGCAAAGGAGCCCGCTCTCCCATCACACCGCTTAGGGCAGCCAGAACTTTTAGAAATCCAGGAGAACGCCATGAGTGTCACGACCCTTCTTTATTCGCTTTACAAATACAAGGCATGGTCCGAGGAAGAGCTGTTCAAGTGTTTGAAGGCCCCCGCAGCAAAATGCTTTCCAATAGAAATGGAGAAAGCACTTTATTGGCTCGCCCATATCAACATTGTTGACCAGCTGTTCATTGCCAGGCTGCAGGGAAAGCCGGAGGAATTTGACTCCGTCTTGACCGAACAGAGGCAAGACCTGGGTCTACTTGAAGAGGATTTTTCTAAGGCGAATCGATGGTTTTTGAACTACACCCAATCGGTCACGGCAATGGAACTGTCTGATCCGGTTGCGTTTATTTTCAAGGATGGAAAACCAGGCAACATGACGAAAGAGCAAATTCTTGCTCACGTGCTATCCCACGGACTGCAACATCGAGGGAGCGTGGCGACTATCTTGCCTCGTGAGATCCTGCAGGATCACAAGGACCATTTCACGACGTTTTTGAAACTCTAGGCGCTGATCGCCCTGCCACATGGATGGCAATGAGGCAGGCTTCACTGGACCGACTCAAAATAGCGATTTAGCAGCCCCACCATCACCAATGCGTGCGAGGGCTGCAGCTATCACATAAGGCACAAGCGCACAGGCGCACAGGCGCACAGGCAGGAAATATCCGCCTAAAGGATCAAGGGATAATGCAGTGCCGTGGCTCATTGCGCCCCTCTCATGAGCGACTCGATTCGAAGCAAAGCCCTGGAGCTGGGATCCACACAAACTCGGCCCTCCCGCACCTGCCACGCTGCATCATTATGATGATGCAGCTGCAGCGTCGCGGATGCATTCGCAGCGCTTGTTACTAGCTCAGTTCGAGCTCGTCGATCACCTTAGCAATTTGCAGACGCCCTACTCCACTTATGGTTCTGAGTGGCAACGGCAGGCTGGGAGAGTTGGTAAATCCACGAAGTTCGGCCGCAGTTGCAACGACGCGGAAGCTTCCCCCAAATTGCCTGAAGAGGGCCCATAGGGGCTTTAATCGTTCGGACAGACGGGTTGCTTCTTCGGCGTTACCTGACAACGCCGCGCCCGTGATTGCTAGTGCTGTCTTTGGGAACAAGCCCCCAATGACGGAGTACCAGACCTCACAGCCTGTGTTCAATCCAGTAGCAGCAAATACATCCCCGCTTACCCCGATCGTTACGTGCTCCGGAATCATAGCCCGAAGGCGATCGACTCGTGCCTTGGCCTGATCTGGTGCTTCGGGAACACCCGGAATCTTGATCGAGCGCACATTCGGTAGATGGGCAATGCGTCCGTGGAGCTCATCAGTAAATTCAAAATGGGTGGTGCCGGGGTTGTCATAGACGCATAGCGGCACGGAGATATTGGCCGTGACCGTTTCGTACAGCAAAAAAACATCTTCAGCAGATAGCTTCTGATAGGAAACGGGCGGCAGCAACAATGCTTTGACTCCCGCTTTCTGCGCATCCTCTGCCAGCAACAGCACATCACGTGTACGCAGCGATCCTATGCTTACCATGACGGGAACATTGCCGGCTGCCTCTACTGCCAACTGCGTAACTCGAGAGCGTTCAGTCCGAGAAAGGTACGCATAGCTTCCTGTAGATCCGAGCGCACCGATGGAGTCCACTTTCGCAGCCACCAGTTGCTCCACAAGGCGAGTAAATGCTCCTTCGTCCACACCTTGCTCATTCATTGGTGTCAAAGGAAATGCGCTAAGACCGGTAAACATCGTTCATGACTCCGTTATGGACTCTGCCATTAGTTCATCACAGGACCGCCTAACTCCGAAAAACTCCATCGTTTAATCGTCAAATCTATGAACGACGGAGATCTCTTAGATCCAGCAGCAGGCTTTTCCAAGATGACGTGTTTGAGCAGGAGGGCCGCTGATAAAAGGCTACAGGCGAGCCCCGTTTGGGCATATCCCCGTATGCATCTCACCAACAGCAGCACCGCCCCGCTTATTTGTTAATGGCCGCCAGGGCCGATGAGTGCACTCTCAATCTGAGCACCTGGCATCATCAGTTGCAGACCTTCAATCAGCTTGTCACCGGCTTCAGTCAAAGCTTCAAGCGGCATTGCCGGCAGACTTTCCAGAATGAACCACATGTGCTTTGCATCTGCACCCAACCGAGTTCTGACGCCTTGGCGCCAATTCCAACGACGGCAAGTCACCCCTTTATCATCCCGCCAAACGACCTCACCGGAATCAGGGTATTCATGGGTTGGCAAGCCTTCTTTCATGGTGTCGAAAGGTTCCGATCCATCAGCGACAGCCAGTCGCGGCGAACCCACATAGGCTTCGACGTTCTCACCGCCGACAGGGACTGCGTACTCAATGCTGATGGCGTTGTAGAGATCCACCACTGGATCGATACTCGGCAGACTGCCGTCACGCAGGACCCGTTTACGGAGAGCATCAGCTGAGCACGGAGTGCGTTGCGGCTTGGCACCGAACTTTCGGAAGAGATCCGCCCAAGCGCTCAGGTGAGCGTCTGCCCATATTGCACCACCCGCCGTCACCGATTGACAGGCTCGAGCCAAAGCTTCCTTGCCAATATCTGGATTGGCGATTGGTGCAGCTTCGACCACAATGCTGAGCGCTCTGAACTCAGGTGCCAAATTGATTACATCTTGGTCGATTGACGGCAGTACGGACAGCATCAGAGAATCCCTTTAATCCTAAATTTCAATTCATACTAGCGATCAATGACCAAAATAGTCAATATACCGACCAATACTGGGGCCGACGTTCAGACCGTTAGCGAAGCCGTTTCCCGTAGGCTCAAACAGGAGCGAAAAAAACGGAAAATCACTCTGGACGAGCTATCTCGTCGCTCAGGTGTGAGCAAAGGGATGGTGGTGGAGATAGAGAAATGCACAGCTAACCCAAGTATTGCGATCCTGTGCAAAATCGCTGCGGCCTTGGGTCTTTCTGTTGCTGATGTCGTGAACGTGTCCGACGCCCCATCTGCCCACCTCATCGAGAGCAAGGATATTCCCACGCTCTGGACAGGACACATGGGAGGGACGGCTCGGCTCCTGGCTGGAACCAGTGGTCCAAACATGATTGAACTTTGGCGGTGGGAAATGTTTCCCGGTGAAACTTTTGCCTCCTCAGGGCACCCTCACGGCACAACTGAGCTATTTCACGTGGAGAAAGGGACACTCCACTTCACAGTCGGTGATACCGAACTGAGCATTTCTGCGGGTTGCTCCGCCGTAGCAAAAACAGACGTACCTCACGCTTACTCGAATAGCGGCAAATCAAAACTGATATTCACCATGTCTGTAACAGAGATCCACCAATCCGGGCGTGAAATATAGCGTGCAGACAGCATCGAGCTGAAGCTTTCAGAGGATCCGCGGGAGTTGGCTCCTGTGGTCTCGCGCCGTCATAGGGCTGCTGACAGCAGATCTGCTGATTGGCATTGAACATCGTTGAGGAGTTTTTAATGTCATTTGATTACCACCATCTCCTACTCGTTTTCACGGCCTATATCGTTGGAGCGGCAAGTCCTGGGCCTAGCAATATGCGGATTATGGGCGTCGCGATGCACCAAGGCAGGCAGCCTGCGCTTCTGCTAGCAGCGGGTGTTATCAGTGGTTCGATTTTCTGGGGATCGATGGCAGCCACGGGCGTCTCAGCGGTCCTGGCACAGTATGCACAAGCGCTGGGCGTCTTAAAAACGGTTGGCGGTGCTTACCTACTCTTCCTTGCCATCAAAGCAGGCCGCTCTGCTCTTACTCCAAATGAGCGGTTTGAGAAGGAGATGGCGGCCGCGCCGAAGGTCTCAGGCTTTAATCTTTATCAGCGTGGCTTGCTCATGCATCTCACAAACCCTAAGGCTCTGCTCGGTTGGATCGCTACCATGACCCTTGGCTTGGGGCCGCAAGCGTCGCCAAAAACGGTCGCGATGATTCTGGCCGGTTGCGCCGTGCTCAGCATCACTATCTTCTGTGGCTATGCGATCGTCTTCTCCACCGCGCCTATGATTCGGGGATACCGCCGAGCGCGGCGATGGATCGAAGGCACCCTTGCGCTAGTTTTCGGAGCGGCAGGATTAAAGCTAATGTTTTCCCACCCCTAGCCGGTGTCTGGCCTATTCATACATGTAGGGTCTATTGGTATAGGTGGACACGATCGCCTTAAGCGATGGCATCAGAAAGGTGTGTTGCCCGGACGGTTACAGCAATATCGACAGCGAACCGCTCAAACGGCACGCCGCAATGCTTCCGATCCACCCCGATCTCACAAAGAATCGAGTCAACCGGATTTTCGACTACTTCGCTGCTGTACGCAGGCTACGCCAACTGTTACGCGGAATGTATCAATCCGCTAACCACCTCAGGTCAGCTCTTTAAGCTTGTGCCAAAGCATCCCCAGCACCAATAGCGGTGAGCGCAGGTATCTGCCGCCGGGGAAGGTGATATGTGGCACCTTGGCGGTAAGCGTCTGGCAAACACGCCCTCCTAACCCTAAAGGCTGGGTTGCCAAGTGCCGACGCACGTCCTTCTCTAAACTCATTTAAAGCTCTTAGCACACATCACATGATGCTAGGAGCCAAGGCCCAGTGATGCGAGCGCCCGAGTTTCGACAGCTTTAATCCAGGACGCTTTGCAGATGCTATAAGCTTCGGAGTTATCTGGATGTCGCTTTTGGCAATCAAGTTTTAGCTGCTCATATTCGCGTACCAACGCGGGCTCTTGTAGCATTAAATCCCGAAAGGCTAGATGACGGCTGATGTCGGATGATCCACCGATATAAGCATGAAGGTGTATCAACCTACGGCCGGTTATTGGATCGTTGAACATACAGAATCGCCGTCCTGACAAGCCGTTTTCGCCCAACCAGGTATAACCAAGCGTTTCAAGCGATAGTCGATGATTTTCAAAGGCCATAAGGTCAGCGATTTCAAGGAGCAGATCGATTATTGGTTTTGCCCGTATGCCTGGAATCGCTGTTGATCCGATGTGATGAGCACGAATTACTGAGTCACCCAGTGCAGATATCAACCGGTTCTTCTCAGTTTCAGCAAGCTCTTGCCATTGGGGATCATAGGGTAGCAAGTTAACTTTCAAAGGCTTAATCATCAGGATTTTCCCAAACGTGAAATAGTCAATCACCTAGATCTACCGCGCGAGCTTAAACTGACATGCTACACATGTCAGTCAGACAGCGATCTCTTCCGTTGTCAGGTTCTGACGGTTGCAGTGCACAATGCCCCCGTCCTCGTGAGTGGGCCGCAGTTCACATTCGTCCAGGACGAAGAAGCTCTCGACAGCTTTCTGCATTTTCAACCACTCAGTTATTGTTGCCCTTGGTGACTTCACTATGAGTGGTCGAAAAGGCGATCCCATGACCTCGCGCAACGTCGAGAACACTTCAAAAAGGCGAGGTTCAAGCCATGATTCTAAATCAGTAGCTATAAAGGCCAGTTTAATGATTGCGTGCCCATACCTAGTCACGCCTGTCCCCAGCAACCCGCTAGCCCCCAATAGAAATCACTTTTGTAAATTTGTGGAAATTGACAGCTATAAGCACAGTGTGTGGAATTGATTATGATTTTTTTCAAGGAGGTGAATAGGCCAGCCGTCCTCCTTGTTAACAGTAGACCAGACGAAAACCCGAAGGAACGCACAGTCATTTTTTGCTAGCCATTAACGACCAAAAAAGTCAACATAACGACCTTGCTTAGTTTTTTTCATCCTGATCGGCAGTCCCATACGAAGCATTGGTAGGGGGAACGACCTCACCGAGCGAGAAATCCAGAAGAACAGCGGCGGTCATCAGCTTGCTGACATAGAGATGCTTCGCGGGAGACCTTCTCCACGGAATTGGAGGTTCGTCCATATATGTCTGTGCATATTTTTAATCCACAAACTAAAACCTTCTATAGCCCCATCGACGCAGCATTACGTTGGTGCAACCTCATTCGTCATGAAGCAGAAATAATACGAGCTGATGAGGTTTGCCCAGAGAGGCTTGGAAAGATTTTCCCACAATGGCCGTGCCTGCGCGCAACTACAGAAAATATCTACGACGCAGTACGTAATGGTGAACTGCCTTATGGTTGTCTCGGTATTTCGGTTCCCATGGGGACTTACGTAGAATCCTTTCAGCTGACGATACGCCACTCTGATTTGCGCCACTGGATGCAGACTCACTACCCCGATCAAAAGCCTAGCTTTCTGTTTGAGCCCCGCCAGGATGCTTATGAAAAAGTCAGTCTAGGGACGTTCCTGACACTTAAAACCGATCGGGACGCCATCCTGCGAGAGCTGAATACGCTCCAGCAGCAACACCAGGATTTTTTGAGAGACCTTCAAGCGATCGGGTTAGAGCGGGATGAGCTCAAAGCGTTGGTCAAAACGCATGGCCACGTCAGCGAGCGTAGCGAAATCACGTATCAGAATATCATTGGCGTTTTAGTCAATCTGTTACTGGGCCATTCACCCGCTGGAAAGCCTCTCTCCGTATTCAAGAACCAAGCCGCAATCGTTGATGCTGTTCTCGCGCGCTACAAGGATGTGCCCGGTCTCAGCAAACGGACGCTGGACGACAAATTTGCCGCAGCCAACCGTAGTCTCAGGAAACACAAGTAATCGGTGTATTGCACTGCAATCACTCAGATTGCAGTGCAATGACTCTCTCCCATCTCTGTTATTCAATCAGGTCACTTCCCACCACGCGCCAATCGGCGCCAGGAGTGACCAGCATGTCCAGCCAACCATCCCCCATCACTGACGCACCTCAACCACAAGTCGAACGTCACATCATGCGGCGTGATGAGGTGGAGCGAAAAACTGGCTTCAAGCGTGCGCACATCTACAACCTGATGAAGGAAGGCAAATTCCCTCAAGCTAAACGCATTGGTTTGCGTGCCGTGGGCTGGGATTCGCTGGAGATCGAGCGGTGGGTCGTTGAACGCTTAGGCCAGCAGGTCTGATGTCATGCGTGTGGTATCGGTGGTTTCCACCAAAGGCGGGGTGGGCAAAACCACAGTAGCCGCCAACCTTGGCGGTCTTTTGGCAGATGCTGGTCTGAGAGTCCTGCTGCTGGACCTGGACAGCCAGCCCACCCTCTCCAGCTATTACGCCTTGAGCCAGAAAGCTGATGCTGGTGCGTACGAGTTCATCGCACTCAACCTGACAACTCCTGCACAGATTGTTTCCAGGACGATGATTGCAGGGCTCGACCTGATCCTCTCCAACGATGATCAAGGCCGACTGAACACCTTGCTGCTGCATGCCCCCGATGGACGATTACGGCTGCGCAATTTGCTGGACAATTTTCGCCCCCGTTACGACCTGCTTTTGATCGATACCCAGGGCGCACGTAGCGTGTTGCTGGAGATGGCCATCCTGGCCTCCGATCTCGCCCTCTCGCCCATCACCCCGGAAATGCTCGCCGCCCGCGAACTGCACCGCGGCACCTTAAAGCTGCTGCGTGAACTCGAACCGTTCCGCCACCTGAGCATTACACCGCCCCCCTTGCGACTGCTGCTTAATCAGGTGAACGCGATTCGGGTGGACACCCGAATGATCATCCGTGGCCTGCGCGAGACCTTCGCTGGGGCTACCGACATCTCGGTCCTAGACACCGTCGTTCCAGACCGAGTGGTGTATCTCAATGCCGCCTCCCTCGGCCTACCGGTCCATCGAATCGAGACGCGCCGGTCACATGAACGACGCTCGTCATCAGCGTTGAAAACCATGCAAGCGCTGGCGATCGAGTTGTTTCCGGAATGGCGTGAAGCGATCTCTACGGTGAGCAGATGCGCGGAGGTTCAATGAGACGAATCGATAGGCCCATATTTCTCACCCAGTCATTGTGTTTGATCGACCTTGAGGCCAACAGTGTTTGGCAAGGAGTCTTTTATGTTGGATCAGCTTCCCACCATCGTTCAGCCACCCCTTCGACTCCACCGTCCACCTTGCGAGGAGTACTGCACCGTGGTCTTTCGCGTGCAGGCTGGGCGCTCGGCTATGGGGTGGTTCCTCGCAGAACTTTCCCGACACTTTGAAGGTTCGGGGACTGCCGAGATCGTCAAATTCGAGGTCGGTGACCATTTGTGCAACCGGCGTTAACTGAGGCTGTTCAAATGAAGAAGCTCAGTCAGGAGCAGATCACCGACAAGCTGCACCAGGACCACTTCCCTCGAGGTCCAGAACTGGAGCGGCTGTCCGATCCACTTACTGACACGCCTATACTGGTCACTCTGGAGCAGTTGCGGCCCTACGAACACAACCCTCGCTTCATCCGTAATCCGCTATATGACGATATCAAGGCGTCGATCCGTGAACGTGGGCTGGATCAACCACCGCCGATTACCCGCCGCCCGGGAGAAACCTACTTCATCATCCGCAACGGCGGTAATACGCGCTTGGCGATTCTCGGCGAACTGTGGCAGGAAACCCGCGACGATCGCTTTTTTCGGATTCATTGCCTGTTCCGACCTTGGACCAATGAAATCACTGCCCTGCTCGGCCATTTGGCCGAAAGCGATTTGCATGGCCAGCTCATCTTCATCGAGCGAGCGCTGGCCGTGGCCAAACTCAAAACTATGCTCGAGCTGAATGGGACTGTGCTCTCGCAACGGGAGCTGGCACGACGTCTTGCCGCTGGGGGCTATCCCATTTCACAGTCGCACATCAGCCGGATGCTCGACACCCTTGAACACTTACTGCCCGCCATTCCACAAACCCTGTATGCCGGATTGGGTAAACCCCAGATTGAACGCCTAATCGGCCTACGTAGCCAGGCAGAAAAAACCTGGAACCGCTATCCAACCGCGCCCCTTTTGTTCGCCGAGTTTTGGCTCGATACCCTGGGCTACTTCGATGCCGATCCCGAATCCTTTGATCTTGAGCAAATCCAGGATGAACTGCTCGAGCGCATGAGCCGCTTGCTCGGACAATCCTACCGCATGTTGGCCTTGGAACTTAGCGACACCCAACGCGTCATCTCAACGCCTGGTGATGTTGTCACCACATCCTCAAAGAACAGCCATCTGCCGAACGAGAATGAAGCTGCAGCAGGATCGCCCTCCTCCGAATCCAAGCCAATTGAGCACACACTCCAGTCCATCGCTCCCGAGCCTCATACCAAATCAACTGAGGCCAGGCCCCAGACCGAAACAGCGCGAGAGGATCTGCTCACACCGCCAGAAACGAATGTCGTATCAGCAGTCAGCCCTCCGTCACGTGTTCAACAGATTCGTGAACAGATCGAGCGCGACACGGCCTCTGAAGCGGCACCGACCTTCGAATCCTGCACGATCGACGACATCTGGACCATCGCACCAACACTGGATACCCCCGAACAACTGCGTTCGGCTATTGCCGGACTGGCACGGGAAATGGCGGCCTATGCCGGACACCCCGAGAGCATCATCGATCAAACGCATGGCTTGGGCTTCGCCCTGAACATCGAGCGACTTGATCTTGCAGCGCCTCGCGCGACCGGCGTTCATCTACTGCTCCTGGCCCTGCTGCGCGCTCAAGACCACGTAAGTTGGGAGGACCGCAAGCAACTGCCCTCAGCCCTATTCGGGCAGCTGTTGCTGGGGGTCTATCAACTCCCGCTGACCGATCGTCCCGCCGTGGACGTAGGCCTCGAGCGATTGCCCGACAAGCTGTTAATCAAACTGTATCGCCTGATCCGTTTGGCCCGTCGTCTCATCGACCTAACACTTCCCCCTGAAGACAACTCACCGAAGGAGCTGCCATGAGCCTGTCCTTCAATGTGCTCAACCAGGCCATGCTGACCCAAGTGCTGCATGAACTGCGCCTGGGTAACCTGCAGCGCTGCAAAGCCCTCGGACTGGGCGAGGACGACATTTACCTGTTGCAATCCTTACCGCCCACCACGCTGTCGCGCTTGGCCCATGCCACCGTGCCCTGGGTCGAGATCAAGATCGACTCGCCGGTGCTGCATCGGTTGATCGAGCAAGCCAAACACGACGAGCAGAACGAGCGATTGATCAATCGAGCGCTCAAGCTCGGCGCCAGCAGCACCATCATGTACCAGTGCTTCGGCTTGGCGCATTCGGAAACGGCCCTGCGTCGACGTCTGCTCAAGATAGAAACCCGTAAGGGCCGCCCTCAGCATTTGAGCGAAGCACAGGAACATGCGCTCTGGCAGCGATGGTGCCAGCTACGCGCTCGGGACGGTTCCGAGGATCAGCTCGACGCCATGATGATGCTGGCGGAGGAGCAACAGATCAGCTTGACCATCGTTTGGCAGCAGATCGACCAGTACAGCAACGACACATGAACACGGCCCCTTCCAGTCGCTGGCAGCGTGTCCTGCAGCAATGTACCCAGCAGCTGAGTGAACGCTGGCCCGTACGCCCGACCACTGAACAACCCTCCAACCAGGCCCTGCAGGCTGACTTTCTGTTCAGTGGCCAATCACACGAAGTCGTGCCGCGTCGCCTGCTGTTGGATAATCGGCTGACGCCGTTGGAACGTAATGCCTGGCAAGTGTTTCGACTCATGCTGCAAGGTCAAGGCGTGGTCACACCGCGCTATGAAGATTTGCAGCCTTACCTGTCGAGCGTGCCCTACGGCGCGTCAGCCTCCCGTGAAACCATCGCTCGCGTCTTGACCATGCTCAGACTAACCCGCTGGCTCAGCTTGGTGAGTCGTGGTCGCGATCAGCTCAGCGGGCGCCTACAAGGTTCTCTGTACGTCCTGCACGATGAGCCGTTAACCCCCGCCGAAGCCATGGAGCTGGATCAGGATTACCTGGCGCTGGTCGGACATTGCCTCAGTCATAACACCAAGGCAGTGCGCATTGTCGCTCAGCATGTTCTGGAAGAAACTCGCCAGGACACCCGTATCGATTTAGGTCAGCTACCCACGCGGCTCGACAGCTGGGGTGAACACTGGATGCAGCAAGGATTGGATCAGGCAACCGATGCCACTATGCACGATTCCGAACTGGGGGAAGATCACCTCGTTCGGAATCGTGCAGGCCCTGGTTCGGATTCCGAATCGGGCCTGAATACCAGTGTTTCCGGCACCGTTCGGAATCCGAACGCCGCTTGTACTGTATTAAAAGAAAGTACTTGTACTGTACCGCGCGCGACCCCAGCGGTGGATAACCTGCACTGGCCCGATCCGCTGCACCTGAGTCCAAGCGAGCGTCAGGCCGTCGCCATGGCGCTGAACAAGCTCAAACCAGCGGATCGCCAGGCGGTGCTCAACGAAGCGGGTGCACGCTGTACGGCAGGAGGTATCCGCAAACCAGCGGCGTATCTGATGGGCCTAATCCAGCGCGCACTGAAAGGCGACTTTCGGCCTTGGGCGGGTCAGACAGAGCCCTCACCCGTTGCAGAACCGCCCCCAACAGCACCGTCACGCCCGTCCCGAAAACAGGGTGAGCCCGCTTCCGCCCTTGCCCAAGCGTGCCTGAATGAGCTACGCCAACTGCGCGGTAAACGCCCTGGACATCAGTAGATTTGATGCCAGTGGCATCAAATCTACTGAGTTCTACTGTGAGATCGCAAAGGGCCAAACCTGTGCAATCCGAGCGATACGGCTATCACCCTCCGTGGAAATGATGCCACCGGCATCACTCACGAACGTCTCCGAAATGAACCCTCTCACACCAAACCGAACAGACCGCATTCAGCTTTTTGGCTGCCCTTGACCCTCATCTGTCGCAACGTTCCCATCCAAGTCTATGCGAGGACAACACCGTGGCCGATCACTACCAACTCAACCTGGGTTCATTGCGCAGCAGCATCACCCTGACCCTGCACACTCACCACGCCGCCCGCATCTGGCAAGGTCGGGCCGCACGCGAAGGCGTCCACTCGATCATGGGCATGGCCGGCTACATCAGTGTCACCAACTTGATCAAACAAACCGCGGCGCAGGACGATCCCTATGCCGACTGGGCCATCGTGCAACTCGAAGAAAAACTAATGCAGGCCAAGGCCGGGATGCTGGAACTGACCCAACAGCTGGATCGGATCAGACAAGAGCTGCCGACCCAGATCGACATGGGCGACAACCTCAACATCCACCCCGTCACCTTGCCGTTGTACATCGGCAGCCAGCTGGGTTTTCTGGCGGTCTACCTGTTGACCGACTACGACACCCTGGTGCGTCGGACCCTATTGACCCATCACACCGCCTTGATCGGTCGCAGGGACATGGAAGCCTGGATCGACGACGGTGCCCATCTGCTGCGCAGCCTGTTCGGCCAGGCACAGCGCTATCGGCATGCCGGCGTCACGCGTGATGACATGGCGGCGAACAACGCCCGTGCCCTGGCAGCCATTGATAAATTGGGTTTACCCCCCATGGACATCCTTGAGGGTCATCGCCGCTCCCAGTTTGCGCCACCGATCATTCGTCGTGGTGCTGTGGCAGTGGATGACGCTGACGCGTTGGCAGAGGACGCGGGAGAGCCCTCTGCGACAGTGGATGAGTCGGAGGACGAAGCATGAGTCCAATGATCCAGGCTCAGCCGATACGCCTAGAAGCGTTGACACCGGATGACTATCGACAGCTCGAACATGCTGCCTCCCTAAAAGGCCTTTTAAAGCCCTTTAAGGGTAAGGGGGAGTTGGAGCACCTAGCGCAGGTGGCGAGGGAAATCGAGGCGCAGTTATGTCGCCTGATGGAGGCTGTGGTGCAGCAGACCGGACAGCCCCCTTACTCACTGCTGGATATTCGATTGGTGCTGCAAAACACCAGCGCGGGCAGCACCTTTTTGCGTTGGCGTACCCGCGACTTCGCCCGTATGGGGGTTGCCGTCTGGGAACGCCAGATGAGCAACAAAACCCTACCGCAGGTCGTGCGCGAGGGACTGCACCAATTCGAATGCGAGCGCATTGCACTGAACCTACAGATGAGCGTGGTGCATTCGCTCTACCGCCAGGCATCAACCTGCGCGATCAAAATGGCCAGTGCCGAACGGTTACTGCGCCAACTCACAACCGCAGTGGAGGTATCAGGATGAGTACTTTTTTTGTCGGCGAAGGCAATATCGGCAGTGCGCCAGAGTTCCAGGAGTTTCCATCAGGCAATGACGAGCCACGGCGTTTGCTACGGCTGAATGTGTACTTCGACAACCCCGTGCCACGCGAGGGCAGCTATGAAGATCGAGGCGGCTACTGGGCGCCGGTTGAACTCTGGCACCGCGAAGCTGAGCACTGGAGCACGCTATACCAGAAAGGCATGCGCGTGCTGGTCGAAGGCCGCACCGTACGCGATGAGTGGGAGGACAGCGAAGACAATGCGCGGGTCACCTTCAAGATCGAGGCCCGTCGAGTCGGCATGCTGCCTCACCGGGTGCACAGCGTGGTCATGCGCGAACGCTCCAGTGAACCAGCGGCATCTGCGGCACACGTCGGGCAAAACACAGAGCAGGCCAGCTCACCTACATCGAAACCCAAAAAACGCAGAGGGCCGCCACCGTCGGACTGACAGATTTCAGGCATAAAAATTGCGCCTTTGCGCGAAATTGCTGGGCTGTTTTTACTCGCTGCTCGTGAGGCCCCACCCTGTTGCCCATGCTACAACCGGCTAGCGGCCTCGGACCGATTAAGCCGGTCCTCACCGATTAATATGAGGAACCTGCCATTCAGGTTTCTCATATCTCGCCAACGCTGTTTCCAACAACGCTGCTCCGAACTCAATTTGGAGCCGTTCTATGCGCCTCTTCCTCTGCGAGAAACCTTCCCAAGGTCGTGACATCGCCAAGGTACTCGGGGCCACTCGGCGTGGTGATGGTTGCCTGATCGGCACAGAGACAACCGTCACCTGGTGTATCGGCCACCTGCTGGAGACAGCATCGCCTGAAGCCTATGGCGAGCAATTCAAGAGTTGGTCGTTGGATGATCTACCGATCATTCCCGCGCAGTGGCAGGTCGAGGTCAAACCCAAAACTGCGGCACAGTTCAAAATCATCAAACGCCTGCTCAGTGAAGCCAGCACCGTCGTCATCGCCACCGACGCCGACCGCGAAGGTGAAATGATTGCCCGTGAGTTACTGGAGCTCTGCAAGTATCAAGGCCCCGTGCAGCGCCTCTGGTTGTCCGCACTCAATGAGGCATCGATTCGCAAAGCACTGTCCTCACTAAAGTCTGGCCAGGAGACCTTCCCGCTGTACCACTCAGCCCTCGCCCGCAACCGCGCCGACTGGCTGATCGGCATGAACCTGAGTCGTTTGTTTACCCTTCTTGGTCGGCGGGCGGGCTACGACGGAGTATTGTCGGTTGGACGCGTCCAGACACCCACTTTACGTCTGGTAGTCGATCGGGATCGTGCGATTGCCAGCTTCGTCCCGGTACCTTACTGGAACGTTGAAGTGCACCTATCGTCGATGGGCCAGCGATTCATTGCGTCGTGGTTACCGCCACGCTCAGGACGGGATGAGGCGGGCCGTTGCCTGCAGCAGGCGCTTGCCAGTCAGACGGTCCAAGCGATCTCTAGCGGTAAGACCGCCACAGTACTCTCGCTGCAGACTGAGCATTTCCGCGAAGCGCCGCCCATGCCCTTCGACCTGAGCACACTGCAAGAAGTCTGCTCACGCAAGCTGGGACTCGGCGCTCAGGAAACCCTGAACATCGCTCAAGCCCTGTATGAAACCCACAAAGCCACCAGCTATCCGCGCAGCGATTGCCGCTATTTGCCAGAGAGTATGTTCAACGAGGTACCCGCAGTATTCGATGCCCTGCTCAAAACGGATCCCGCGCTTCAGCCCGCATTGGGAAGACTCGATCGATCACGGCATTCCCGCGTGTGGAACGATGCCAAGGTCACCGCGCACCACGCCATCATCCCCACCTCCGAGCCGGCGAACCTTGCGCGGATGTCTGAACAAGAACGCCAAGTCTACGAACTGATCCGTAGCCACTACCTCGCACAATTTCTTCCGCATCATGAGTTTGATCGGACCCAGGTCGAACTGGAGTGTGGCGAAGAACGATTGACCGCTGTTGGCAAACAGATCCTGGTCCAGGGCTGGAAAGTCTTGCTCTGCGAAAATACCGAAGAGGATGAGCCCAGTCACAAGTCCCAAGTATTGCCCGTCTTGCAACAGGGTACTCAGTGCGCAGTGAACGACGTCGAACTCAAGTCCATGCGCACTGCCGCTCCCAAACCACTCACTGAGGGCGATCTGATAAAGGCCATGAAAAATGTGGCCAAGCTGGTCAATGACCCACGCCTGAAACAGAAGCTTCGGGACACCACCGGTATCGGCACCGAAGCCACGCGAGCCAGTATCATCAAGGGGTTGATTGATCGCGGTTATTTGCTGAAGAAAAAACGTGCCTTAATGGCTTCCGCCGCGGCCCATACCCTGATTGAGGCGGTACCCGCTGCAATCGCAGATCCAGGTATGACCGCGATCTGGGAACAGGCCCTAGACGAAATCGAAGCGGGACGCCTGTCCCTGGAGGCATTCGTCGCCAAGCAGGCGAACTGGATTGCGCAACTGGTCGAACACTGTGGCGCACTCACCTTGGCGGTACCTGTCGAAGCCGGCCGGACCTGCCCCATTTGCAACGCCTCAATGCTCAGGAGAAAGGGGAAATCAGGGCCGTTCTGGTCATGCGCCCACTACCCGGACTGCAAGGGCACGGTGAAGACCAGAAAAGATACACGTCGCCCATGAGGCTCCACTGGAGATCGACATGAGTACTGGGTGATGTACGGGTCAGTGCATCATCAGCGACGGCTGATCCCTCTCCAAATCGCTCAAGGGTTGTCCAATTTCACGGGCCAAAGCAATGCCTGCAGCCATCCAGATCTGCCCCAATTCATTGAAGGCTTGCAGGTGTGCAGGATCTTCGTTCAGCCAATGGACAAGACTGTCGAAGTGCTCGGGGTTATCAGGGCAATCATGAATCTTGATGAACAGCTCCAGTGTTCGATCCCAGATCAGATCCATGACGTTCTCGCTCTTCTCTTCCATGCTCAACCATCCCTCAGCTTGGCCCTATCAGACCGTTCATTCTCACTGACCACCCTGGACTCTGATTCCTGGAGGAATAGAAGCCACGTCGCATTACACAGCGATTTCAGCCAATATAACAACCTTAAAAGTCGATACTCAACCGTTAAGGATGTTCATGTCAATGGGTCTTTGCTCAACCATTCGGGTTGAACTGGAGAACTCATCACTTGGCACATACACATTCAACCCAAGCCCAAATCGGGCGCATGATCGCGAAGCACCGCACCGCGCGTAATCTGACCCAGGAAGAGGTGGCTGAACGCTTGGGGATTGGTAGCGAAGCCATCTCGCGCCTGGAGCGGGGTGTGGTGGAGCTTTCCGTAGTCAAGCTGATGCAACTGGCGGACATTTTCGACTGCCGGATGGATGAACTGCTGACGGAGTCGAGCAATCGTCCCAATGACCAGGGCCAGATGATCGCAGGTCTGCTGAGCGGTCTGAAAGAAAGCGACCGTGCCTTTATCCTGGCAACCGTCGAACAGTTGGCTGCTCATCTCGCCAACAAATGAGCTCATTCGCTCGCATTCGATATAGGGGCTGCTGAGGGGGACGCCCTCTGCCTTGACGTCGTCCCACCCTCTCTGCTGTAGTGCCGCAGGATCATCGCCAACGGCGACCCAAGACCGATTCGCTCCGGGCAGCTCGGTCGAACTCTTAGAGTTCGGAGCCTTCTCTTCTGCGGGATGTCGTTCCCAATTTGTGCTCGACCAGATCGTCGCGGCGGATGACCACTGTTGCCTCTGCCAGGCAGTAGCGGTCATCCGCTTCGGTGATCGTATTCAGTCCCGGAGCCTGCCGGGGAAACACTGGGCACCCTTTGTGCGCGGATGCGTGCCAGCATGTTCCAACCCAGGCCACGACAAGGGTTGGTTGACGAATCAGGGCGCAGTTAAACCAGGCTTTGCGAGGAGCATGTCGACTGCGTATGACCGTCAAAGGTGGCTTTTCTGTTCCTCGCCTGGCGCCCCGCCAGGCCACTCTTCATTTTCTTCATTCCAGTGATTGCCACTGTATTCCAGGCGCAAAAAATCGGGTTGCAGCGCCTTGACGCTCCCCTGTGACAGGCTTATACAAAGGGCGTGGTTCGCTGTCGTTGACAGCCCAGCCCAGGTAGCTTGAACCTTCAAGGCTACGCCACATTTGTGGTGGTTTACCCAAGTGCGATCAGCGTTCGGAAGCTCGCACGGTTACCGCTTCAGCGGTGATGAATGCCCACTACCGCAAGTTCGCGGACCACTACCGCGGATTTTCTTCTGCTGCACCGCTATTCCCCCAGACGCATCGTTCTGATCGTCATCGGCTTGCCGGTGACGAGTCGTTCATCGCTCGCCTTCACCTTACCCACCCTGACGGGGGCTCACTTCCCCATCAGGGACAGTGCGTCGCCGTTTTCCCTTGAAACAGGAGAACCACCATGGCCCACGCCAACCACTCCCAAGAAGCAACTACATACTTCAATCTGCACACCGTCGGTATCGGCTACCTCAACCGTGTTCGTGAAGTACAAGTCCGCCGCGGCCAGCCATTCATGGCCTGCGATATCGCCGCCCTGCACGGTGCCACCGATGCAGTGGAGTACACCCGTTTCGACTGCAAAATCGCTGGGGGCGAAGCTGAGCGTTTGATTCGTCTCTATATGGACGCCGTCAACGACGAGAAAAAGGTCTTGCTGTCGTTCCGTATCGGCGACCTGTGGATCGATCCGTTTCTCTACGAGAAAGGCGATAAACAAGGTCAACCGGGCGCCAGCCTGAAAGGTCGTTTGCTGTTCATTGACTGGATCAAGGTCAACGGCACGTTCGAATACAGAGCGCCCGCCAGGCAGGAAGCAACAGCACCTGCTGAGCAAGCGCCAAACAGTGAGCCATCCCCACCATCGGCTGATACCGAAGCTGAGGGGACCGAAAACCCAATAGAGGCTCGGGTCGAACCTGAATCTCCACCCACTCCGCGCACGGCCCGCCGCGATGCCACCCGTACCGTTCAGTCCACCTGAACAGTCCACGATGTTCCTCAACAAGGCGCTCCGTCGAGCGCCTTTTCTTCTATCTGCACAGGAGAACCCTCATGGAATCCTTCTGGCTTTGTGACGACTGCCTGTTCGCTGCGGCTTACGAGGACTACAGCACGTTATCGCTCTACTACACGACGGATGAAATCGAGAAACGCATCGCCGGTATCCATCGAGGACTGGTTCGGTTGCTGCCCATCAGTGCCGACTTCGATCCCGAAACCGACTGGGGAATTGAAGTCTTTTCACCATTGCCCTGCGACGGCTGTGGCTCCCCTCTACACGGTCAACGCCACCGATTTACTCGGCTGTAAACACCGCGCTATCGGCTAACACCCACAACTCCACACCCTCCTCGGGGACACCGCTCCCCTCGGGCGTGTACCCCTGATGGTTCCCTTCGGAGGTACCACCATGAGCACCCAACTCACACTGATTGAGACCTCGGATTTCGAGGTTGATCGCATTGTTCAAGAAGACCGAGTGATCGACGAAGCGCTGCATATTCTGGATCGTCGGCTGTTCACCCGCGGCCCTAACCTGACGTCGCCTGACGCTGTGGCCTCATACCTAAAACTGCATCTTGCGCGACAAGAGCATGAAGTCTTCGGTGTGATTTTTCTCGATGCCAGGCACCGGGTGTTGGCATTCGAAGTCCTCTTTCACGGCAGCATTGATGGGGCCAGCGTTTACCCCCGCCAAATCGTCAAACGTTCCCTAGCGCATAACGCTGCGGCCACCATTTTTGTTCACAACCACCCCTCAGGTTGTACAGAACCCAGCCAGGCGGATCGCGTCTTGACCGCACGGCTGAAAGAGACCTTGGCCTTGATCGAAGTGTGCGTACTCGATCACTTCATCATAGGTGAAGGTCGCCCTCTCTCCCTTGCCGAACATGGCTGGCTTTAACCCTTACAGGCGCCTTCGGGCGCCTTGTTCATTTTCGTGGTCCGGAGATTCACTATGAACTGCCCTCTCTTGAGATCAGAGCTGATCTCAACCGAGATCTCAACCGATTGACGTCCCCTTAATGGAGTCATGTGCGTTCGCTAGAAACGTTGAAATTGACTGTGCCAATGCGTCGTAAAAAGTCTCCACTTGCTCGACACCCTGCGCACGCAGACTGCCGTGTAGTAACCCCTTCCCCAGGTAAAGACTGACTGGAACATTGTCAGCCTCTAGTGCATCCCGGTAGGCGTAACCTTCGTCACGTAGAATGTCGAACTCGGCGACACCAATGAAAGCCGGTGCGAGCCCTCTAAAGTTGTGGGCCATCAGCGGCATTGCCGATGCCTCGCTACGCATTTGAACATTGGGGAGGTAGCGTTCGAAAGAACCTTCTAGCCCCGTATTCGACAGCAACGGCGCGTCGGCATAGAGGGTCGCCGAAGGCTGGAAGGTTTCGGTGGTCAATACGGGATAAACCAAGGCCTGCCCCAGAGGCTGCAGCTCGCCCTTGTCACGTAACGTCATGCACAGTCCCGCTGCCAACGTACCTCCGGCACTATCGCCACAGACCACGAGCTGTTCGCGACTCAAATCGCCCCCCAACTCGCCGGCCCGCAAGGCCTTCCAGACCGTCAGACTGTCGTCCAGGGCGGCGGGATAGGGATACTCGGGCGCCAACCGATAAGCCACTGCGACAATAACCAGGTTCAGCCGTTTAGCCAGCGCATAAACAAACCAGTCGTGGGTATCCAGGTTGCCTAGATCCCAGCCGCCGCCATGCAAATATAGCAGTACCGGCCAGGCTGGTTTTGGGGCCATGCCCGAAGGCTTGTAAAGACGGACCGGCAGATTGCCAAGCGCTGTGTCGGTGATCTGCAGCCCCTGAGGTTTGACCGGGGTGAAATGCCGACAACCTCGCAGAAACGCCTCGCGTCTGGCGTTGAGGCTGGCGTCGGCTGGTGCAAAGCCTTGGTTGACGCGCACAAACTCCCGCATCTCGGGAGAAAGAGAGTAACGATCGCTTTGAGACACGCTCATGGGACGGATGGCCTGTGTAATGAGTGAGGGGGTCATGTGCGGCTGTTCTTTTAACTACACCACTCGGTGCGCCTGGCCACCAAACCGGTCAGCTCTGGTCGAACACGAAACAGACGCCCCGACGCAGAGGCGTTGCCCAGGGTTTCCATGGTCAGGTCGTGACGTGAACTGGTGATGTACAAGATGTCTTTGTTCGGCCCGGCAAAAGCCAGATCAGTGGGGCTTGGCACCGGTAAACCGATCGTCCGGTCGAGCCCACCGTCTTCGCTGAAGCGCATCAGGCTCCAGCCATCGCGCAAGGTCGTCCACACGCCTCCCTGATCATCCAGCGCCAAGCCGCTCAAGCGTCCCGAGCCTTTGGGCAGAGACGCGAACCGTCGCACCGAGCTTGAACCCGCCTGCATGACAAACAAGGTGCCGGAGTCCGGCCCCACGGCAAACAACGACTCGCCTTTGGTATCCCAACAAAACGCACTGATGCGCTCCTGAAATTGCCATGCCGAGCGCAATTCGCCTTGGGTATCCAGCTCACCGAGCGTGCAGCCGCCGGCGTTGCTTCGACAAGCCCAAAGAGCGCCAGAGGGATGACTGGCCAGGCCAAGCAGGTGCTTGCCGGGCCAGTTGACCAAAGGATGTTCTTGCCCTTGCTTGTCGAGCAGCGACCAACCGTTGGCATGGGCGATCAGCAAACCATCGCGATGCAGTTCCATGGCGCAGATCGGGGCGTCGAGTCGGGCAAAGATTCGTTCACCCTGCGCATCAAGCACCCAGATTGCCGGGGCCAGGGTGTCCGCCCAATAAAGTCCCTGGCTCGCTTCACACCAACGGGGAAAAGCGCCATTGAATGACCAGGCGCCCTCCACCAACTCGACTTCACTGTCGGCGATGCGCACGCTGGACTCACTCAACTGCGCCCCCACCCGCCGCGCCGCATCGGCCAGTTCCGGGCCCAACAATTCAAGACGATCGAGGGTCAGCCGGTAAGCGGGGCCGGCGACACTCAGTGCGCCGCGAACCTTGCCTGCGTTATCACGGATGGCGGCAGCGACACAGCGTACCCCCAGCACTATTTCCTCATCGTCGATGGCATAACCGCGGGCCCGGGTGATCTTCAGTTCGGTGTGCAAGCGACGCCGGTCAATGATGGTCAGCGGGGTAAGCGCGGTGAGGGTCAGCCCCTTGAGAATTTCTTCGCGGCTGACTTCGTCCAGCGCCGCCAATATCGCCTTGCCCTGCCCCGTGCAATAGACAGGCTTACTCTGACCCAATGCAGCGGCCGAGCGCTGTGTATGCGCCCCGTCACAACGCTCCAGCGACATCACCTGATTGCCATCGAGTACCGCGAGATAGGACGTTTCGCCGGTCAAGTCGCGTAGCGAGCGCAACTCGAAACTGGCGGCGGCCACCAGATCCGGCATGAGGTAGGCGTTGCGCACCAGTTCCAAATAGCGGAACCCCAACCGATAAACCTTACGCAGCGGATCGCGTCGAATCATGCCGCGCTCGATCAAGCTGGCAATGATCCGGTACAGCGTGGTGCGTGGCAGACCCAGTTGGGCACCGAGATCGGCCTGGGACAGGCCGTCAGGTTTTGAGCCAATGGCTTCAAGCACATCCATGGCTTTTTCGAGGGCGCCAGTGCCGTCGGAGGACGTAGTCATCAGAAATTCCCACTCGTTGGAACAAACCGGTCTGCGCAGAATAAACGTCGTTTTCCGCGAGTCAATTAAGTCTTAGCATCGAATCCAACCTGAGACCAAACACCGAAACAAAGTCCCAAATTGCGGGAATAACCATCCAAATGCGCGCCGCATTTGAGCTGCATGACTGAGCCAGGAGAACAAGAATGACGCAGATCCACCAATACGCTGACGCGTATGACAATTCCGCGAACCGCAAGGTAACGGTCAGCGATGAAGTGCTGACCATGCTCGCCGGTTGCAGCAGCGGCTCGCTGACCACCCAACTGTTCAAACTCGGTTTCCGTCAGCCAGCACTGGTCGGCCTGAGGGCCCTGAGCAAAAACATCAAACCCTTCGCCGGGCGCGCCTACACCATGCGGTTCATCCCGGCACGGGAAGACATCGACACCTACGGCACCATGACCACCAAGCCGAATGGCGACAACCTGCAATGGCAGGGTGTAGAGCAGATTCAGCCCGGGGATGTACTGGTCATCGACAGCCAAAATGATCCGCGCGCAGCCTCGGCCGGCAACATTCTGGTAACCCGCCTGCTGGCTCGCGGCGCCAAGGCAATCATCACCGACGGAGCCCTGCGCGACGGCAGCGAAATAGCCGCCCTGCCGCTACCCGCCTATGCCCGGGAAATCACCGCAACCACCCGTATTTCTTACCACCACGTCGCGGACTTGCAGGTGCCTATTGGCTGCGCAGGCGTCGCGGTGTACCCGGGCGATGTCATTGTCGGCGATGCGGATGGCATCACCGTGGTTCCCGCCCACCTCGCTGAGGAGCTGGCCGAGTACTGCTCGGTTCAAGACGATCTGGAAAATTACCTGGCCATGCGCATCGCCTCTGGCGAAGCCTTGTGGGGTGTTTATCCGCCAGGCCCGGAGGCCATCGCCGCTTACCATGCCTGGATCGCTGACGGTCGCAAACCTATCCCGAGCATCATCGCTCAGCAGGAGGGCAACTGATGTCAGCCCCCACCGAACATCCATACGCCGCCCTGATCCGTCGTTACTTCGCCGCCTGCAATGCCGCCGATCACGATGAACTGGTGGCCTGCTTCACTCCGGACGCCGTGCACTACTTCCCCGCTGGTTTGCCGGAAATCCCTTGGCGCAGCGCCAAAACCATCGCCGCCAAGTGGGTCTGGTGCGTGGAGAATCTGGGCTCGCAGTGGACCATCGAAAAAATCCTGGTCAGCCACGACAGCCACGAAGCGGTGATCGAATGGACCCACTGGAAAGGCAAGCTCGGTACCGCCTTGCGTGGGGATGAGTGGTACATCTTTGACCCGCACAGCGGACTGATCAAAGAGATTCGGGCTTACTACGCCTCGCCTGCTGACAAGGAAGTCTCCATCAATGAACTGGTGGACTTCGACTATCAAGCGCGGGGCTACCACCTCAACCCTCTCGATGGAGGCTTGAAATGAGCACGTCAGAGCTGACTCGGATCGACCAAGTGGTCGCTCAATCCGCCGACACAGCGACATTCTGGGCACAATCCAGCCCCCAGGTTCGCGCAACACTGCTCGAAGGTCTGGCCGCAGCGCTGGAAACCGGTCAAACGCCATTGATTGCACTGGCCGACGAGGAAACCCACCTGGGCACAGCGCGTTTGACCGGAGAAGTTGCCCGCACGGTTTACCAGCTCCGCGGCTTCGCCACCGAAGTCATGAGTGGCGTGCCATATGCCCGTGTCGATGATCAAGCAGTCGCGGCGCCACCTCCAGTCGGTCGGCCACGGCTGACCCGCGTATCCGAGCCGCTTGGACCGGTGGCGATGTTTTCCGCAAGCAATTTCCCCTTTGCCTTCTCGGTGCTCGGAGGTGATACCGCATCCGCACTAGCCGCAGGTTGCCCAGTGGTGATCAAAGCCCATTCTGGCCATCCACAACTGTCGCGCGCCGTGTATGAGGTCGCACTTGGCGTACTCACCAAACAAGGTTTACCGCAAGGTCTTCTAGGGCTGGTCGAAGGCGCTTCGCGGGCCGTTGGAGTTCACTTGGTGGAACATCCGCAGATTGCCGCAGTGGCCTTTACCGGTTCCTTCCAAGGCGGCAGCGCACTGTGGAAAGCGGCCAACGAGCGACCCCGACCGATTCCTTTCTTTGGTGAACTGGGTTCTATTAACCCACTGGTGGCCCTTCCGCAGATTCTCGAACGTGACGGTGAACATCTGGCCAAAACGCTGGCTGGCTCAATCACCATGGGCTGTGGTCAGTTTTGCACCAGCCCTGGTGTGATCGTGTTGCTGGAGCACCCCGCCAGCGAGCGTTTCATCAAGCAACTGGCAGACGCTTTGCAACCTTTGCCAACGCATCCCATGCTGACTCCGAGCATGCGTCGCGGGTTTGATCACGGCATTGCCAGCCTGGAACAGGCCAGTGCCGCGCACTCACTGTTTACGCCTCAAGCCAACGGCCAAGGCCCGGCGCCACAACTGTTCGAAATAGCGGCGCAGGCATTTATCGATAACGCCGCACTACGCGAAGAAGTCTTCGGCCCCGCAGCCGCAGTGGTAAAAGTCGCCTCCATTGAGCAAGCGATCGAAGTACTTGAAGCGATTGGCGGCACATTGACGGCCACTCTTTGGGGTTTCGACAACCCCGACGAGCCGACCCGAAGCTTGTACCGCGCTGCCCGACGCATTGCCGGTCGGGTGTTGTTCAGCGGCGTGCCGACCGGTGTTGCCGTGACTCACGCGCAACAACATGGCGGCCCATGGCCGGCGTCGACCCAGCCGCAAACCACATCGGTCGGTTATGCCGCTCTGCAACGCTTTTTGCGACCGCTGGCACTGCAAGACGCACCGGCCTGGGCACTCGAAGAATAAGGAGCGAACAGCATGATGAAACACATTGTGATGTTCCGTCGTCTGCCCGACGTAAGCACCGACCATGAACTCGAAGCTCGCCTGGTCCAGTGGATGCACAGCCTGGAAAAGGACATCGATTTCGTTCGCGACTGGAAAGTCTCAGCCAACGAGCTGGACCGCCCGATCTGCTGGGACTACCTGCTCGAAGCCACGTTCGACGATGCCGAAGCGGTCCAGCGATACCTGCCCCACCCTGCCCACATGGCGTTGGTGGCGGAGCTGAAAAAATACTTTGAATGGGCTGCCATCGATTACAGCGACTGACCTATCAACGGCGCCAGAGCTCTCATCGGTTTTCACCGAATGGAGGCTGATTCAAACGGGCGTTCTCAAAAAGAACGTCCGCCTAGCTGATCGAACGAACACTACAAAAACAATAATCGGCATGCTCCAGATGCCGGCCGGAGATTTCAACATGCACAAGAAAAAAAACTACCGCTGGACGATCCTGACGATGCTGTTCATCGCCATGATCATCAACTACGTGGACCGTGCTGCCCTGTCCATCGCAATGCCCTTCATCACCCAGGAATACCACCTCACGCCTTCTGAAAAGGGCATGATCTTCAGCAGCTTCTTCATCGGTTATGCGCTGTTCTGCTTCGTCGGCGGTTATCTGGCCGACCGCTACGGACCAAAGCGCGTACTCACCTACGCCATGAGCGGCTGGTCGATCCTCTGCGGTTTGACCGCACTAGCCTTCAACTTCTGGTCGCTGCTGATCGTTCGCGCGCTGTTCGGTGTGGGTGAAGGCCCGGTATCCACCACTGCCAACAAAACCGTTAACAACTGGTTCCCGATCAAGGAACGGGCGCGCGCCATTGGCATTAACCAGGCGGGCGGCCCTCTGGGCGGTGCATTGGCTGGGCCGATTGTCGGTTTCCTCGCTCTTTGGCTGGGCTGGCGCGCGGCCTTTATCGTGATGGCTGTGATGGGACTGATCTGGGCGGTCTGCTGGTTCCGCATGGCAACCTCAACGCCCCAGGAGCACCCGAAAGTCAGCGCTGAAGAAATTGCCCTGATAAACGCCGAACGCGAGGTCCCGGTTATGACCGCCGCTGAAGCGCCACGTACGCCGGTGCTGGAAATCATTATGCAGCGCTCAGTACTGGTTACCGGCGTGTCGCTGTTTTGCTACAACTACATCCTGTACTTCTTTATGACCTGGTTCCCCAGCTATCTGATCGACGCCAAAGGCATCGATCTGAAGTCCATGAGCATCGTCACCTCGCTGCCCTGGCTGGTGGGGACTGTCGGCTTCCTGTGTGGTGGCGTGCTGATCGACTACATCTACAAGCGCACCGGCAAGCAGTTGTTCTCGCGCAAAGTCGTACTGGTGACCTGCCTGCTGATAGCGGCGTGCTGTATCGCACTGACCGGCCAGGTCGAAGACGTGACACAAAGCGTGGTGGTCATGACGGTTGCCATCGGTTTCCTGATGCTGACTGCTCCCGCCTATTGGTCGCTAATTCAGGACGCCGTACCGGGTCATCAAGTCGGTACCGCCGGCGGTTTCATGCATGGCCTGGCCAACCTGTCAGGGATCGTTGCGCCAACCGCCACTGGGTTCATCATCCAGACTTCCGGTACCTATGCCAGCGGCTTCGCTCTGGCCGGTGGTCTGGGCATTGTCGGAGCACTGATTGTGGCGATCTTCGTCGTCCAGCCGAAATCCTTGACTCCGTCCCTTTCGCCGGCCTGACCTTTCGCTGAGCAATGCGCAAACACATTTGAGGAGCGATACATGCAAACCATCCTGATTACCGGTGCCGCAGGCATTGTCGGCAAGGCACTGCGCCCCTTGTTGCGCGAGCACTATGCCCTGCGCCTGTTCGATCGCCTGCCGATCACCGACCTGGCGGAAAACGAAAGCACCTTTTGCGGTGACCTGACCCGCACCGCAGACATTCTCGAAGCGGTTGAGGGTGTCGACGGCGTCCTGCACCTGGCTTGCGCTCACGGCACCGATATCCATTTCGAGAGCACCCTCAAGACCAACTACAACGCGACCCTGCAATTGCTTGAGGCCGCGCAGAAGTCAGGCGTGAAGCGGTTTATCTTCGCCAGTAGTCATCACGTGCTGGGGCAATATCGCACTGACGCCGCCGAGTCGTTCGACGATTTGCCCATGGCACCGGACAGCTACTACGCGCTGAGCAAAGTATTTGGCGAGGCGTCCTGCGCGACCTATGCCCAGCGCCACGACATGGCGATTTGCGCGATTCGCATCGGTAATGCCGACCCTCTGGTCAGCGATGCCCGTCGATTGCGCCTCTGGGTCAGTGCCCGCGACCTGGCGCAGTTGGTACGTATCGGCATGGAACACCCACAGATTCGCTTCGAGGTGCTTTACGGGGTCTCCGAAAGCCCACGGCCATTTTTCAAGAATACCCGGGCCAGGGAGCTGGGCTATCGCCCGCTGGACAATGCCAAGGACTTCATCGCCCCCGGCTACCTCGACTACGACGCCATGTGCGCGCAAAGCTCCGGTCGTGACTTCCTCGGTGGTGCCTATGCGGTCAGCCCACTGGCCAGTTGCCTGGAGTGCGCATGATTATTCGCAAGGTTGATACCTTCATCGTCGAAATCCCTTTTCACGACGGCGGCAAAGGTCAAGGCATCACGCCCACCACCTGGCGCACGCTGGAAAACGTGCTGGTGCGCATCGAGGATGATCAGGGGTATGTGGGCTGGGGTGAAGCGTTCGGTTACTTCACCGCAGATGCTACCAAGGCCACCATTGATCGGTTGATCGCGCCAGTGCTGGAGGGCAGCACGGTCGAGGACATTGGCGCCTGGAACCTGAAGACTCAACGTCAGCTGCATCTGTTCGGTCGTTATGGCGTGACGATGTTCGCCATTTCCGGGGTGGATATCGCGCTTTGGGATTTGGCGGCCCAGCGTCGTGGAGTGCCGTTGCATCGTCTCTTTACCGAGAAGGTTCGCAGCCACGTGCCGGCCTACGCGAGCCTGGTGCGCTACGCCGATGGCGAGGTCGCGCCGGACGTCTGCCGCAAGGCACTGAACATGGGCTTCAAGGACATCAAGCTGCATGAAGTGACCCTTGCCGAAATCGCCCAGTGTCGGCAGGCCATCGGCTACGACGTACCGCTGTCCACTGATGTGAACTGCAGCTGGTCGATTGCCGATACCCGAGCCTGGTTGCCGAAGCTTGCTGAGCTGCAACTGGCCTGGCTGGAAGAGCCGATCTTCCCGCCGGAGGATTTCGCGACCTTGAACAGCTTGCGCGGCCAAGGGGTTTCGCTGTCTGCCGGTGAAAACTGGTGCAGCGCCTTCCAGTTCGAACAGGCGCTCAAAGCCGGGGCGGTCGACTCGGTGCAGCCGAGCGTGACCAAAGTCGGCGGCATCAGTGAATGTTTGCGTATTGCCGAACTCGCACGGCATTACAACACCCCGGTGTTGCCACACTGCCCTTACTTTGGCCCCGGTTTCCTCGCCACCTTGCACCTGGCGGTCGCTCAAGAGCAGGTTGCACAGATCGAGTACCTGTTCGTCGAACCGCAAGCCTGGTTGTACGACATCCAGGGCATGCGCCAAGGCCATTTGCTCGAGATTCCGCAAGGCACTGGCCTGGGCCAGCAGATGGATCAAAGCGTCTTCGATCGCTTCCGTCGCGCGTGAATCAGGAGCAGACAATGTCGACCCGTTTTCAGCAACTGACTTTGCAAAACGCCGAACTGAGCCTGCAATTGCTCCCCGAACACGGCGGCCGAATCGGTCGCCTGCAAGTGCGCAAGCATGCCCTGGAAATTCTGCAGCCGATCGATGCCTCGCAGTCTCTGGACCCACTGAACTGGCCCAAGGGCGGTGCCTATCCGCTGATCCCGTACTCCAATCGAATCGCCAATGCGCGGTTGCACTTTGAAGGTCTGGACTACGAGCTGCCCGCCCATCCGCAGGCTTTGCCGCACACCTTGCATGGCATTAGTCATACCCTGGCTTGGCACGTCGATAGCCAGTCGACGACCCAGGCCAGCTTGAGCCTGCACTACAGCGGCCCACACTGGCCATGGCCGATTCGGGCTGAGCAGCATTTCGAGCTGAGCGGCGGCCGCTTGCAGATCCGGCTTGCACTGTTCAATAAAGGGGAAACGCCGATGCCGGCCGGTTTAGGCCTGCACCCGTATTTCCTCGCTCACCCGCAACTGCAAGCCAGTTTGAGTTGTACCCGCCAATGGCAGATCACAGCGGACTACTTGAGCACCGGACAGCACCGGAAAGGTAACGTGGCGATGAAACTCGACAGTCAGGCCTGGCAATCCGAGACCTGTGCCCACTACCTGTCGCAATGGACCGGCAAGGTCGATCTCGACTATCCGCAGGGCCGCCTGCGCCTAACGGCCAGCCCTGAACTATCGCATCTGGTGGTCTTCGCTCCGGCCGGTTCGCCTTATCTGTGCATCGAGCCGGTTTCACACCTAGCGGATGGTTTCAACCTGCAGCCGCTGCTAGGAGAACTGAGCGGCACCCAAGTCGTGGCGCCAGGGGAAAGCCTCTCGGCCGACCTCTGTTTCGAATGGATCGAGCCCTTACAACGGCCCGGATAACCTTCCAGCCTGACCTTCATCCGTTAACTGATGCCAACCTGCCCGCCCGAGAATCTCGGGTGGTGAGCCAACTCATCTCTAAAAAGAATAAAAAATGAAAATCAAACCCTCATCGCCTCACTCCATGACCCTTTGCATGACACTCTGCGCCATGCCATTGGCAGCCCACGCCGATTTCGTCAGCGACAGCAAAGCCTCAATGCTGATGCGCAATTTTTACTACAACCATGACCTTCGGGATTCAAAAGCTCCGGCTCAATCGAAGATCGAGGAGTGGGCGCAAGGCTTCATCCTCAAGGCCGAATCAGGTTACACCGAAGGCACGGTCGGATTGGGTCTGGACATGTATGCCGGTCTCGGGATCAAGCTCGACTCCTCGCCCGACCGCAGTGGCTCGGCCCTGCTCCCCGGCGCCTACAATCGCGCAGGCGGCCCGCGCAACGCCGATCCACGCTCCGTTGATGAGTATTCCGAGGCGACCGGTGCGCTAAAAATCAAAGTATCGGAAAGCGAGCTGAAGGTCGGCGGCCTGTTCCCGAAAATCCCGCTGGTGTCTGCCGGTGACGCGCGCCTGCTGCCACAGTTTTTTGAAGGTGCCATACTCAGCGTTCGCGAGTTCGACAAGGTCGATATCGATCTCGGCCAGATGCGCGCGGTCAACTATCGTGAATTCAGTGGTAGCCGCAAAATGCAGACAGGTAACTACCTGTCGGTAGAAAGCGACCGCTTCAACTACCTGGGGGGAACCTGGCGGATTACTCCGAATGCCTCGGTTGGCGTGTGGGAAGGCGAACTGAAAGACGTTTATCGTCAGACGCTCTACACCACCACCCTCAACCAGCCGGCGGGCGCCTGGAATCTCGGCGCTGTGGTGAACTACCTCGCCTCCAGCGAAGCCGGCGAAGAACTCGCAGGCAAGCTCGACAGTCGCATGGCGTCGACCCTGCTTTCTGCGAATCTGGGCCCACAAACATTCCGCTTTGGTTTGCAGTACAACGCGGGCGATAGCGCTTTACCCTTTCTTCACGACACCGACCTCCCCGGTGTGGCCAACGCAGTCCAGGTGCTGCGTTTCGATCGCGCGCAAGAACGCTCGTGGCAAGCACGTTACGACTTCGACTTCGCAGGCGTTGGCTTGCCCGGACTGGTGGCGATGGCACGTTATGTCCACGGCGATAACTTCAAAGTTGCCGGGCAAGACGGCCAAGAGTGGGAACGCAACATCGACCTGTCCTACACCATCCAGAGCGGTACCTTCAAAGACCTGTCGTTCAGATTGCGTAACGTCGAACTGGTCGGTGATGCGACAGGACGTCGCGATGAAAATCGCTTTATCGTTTCCTATGCATTGGCGCTGTTCTGATCTTGGATGTGCCCCCAAGTCCATCATGAGAGCAAATCATGGAGGATGAGTCGAACTCTCCTGTAAAGCGATTAGCCATGACTCGGTTTTATCACTGAATCGCTCCTTCACCTCATGTCAGGTTCTGCACTGAATCTGACACGAGGTTTTTTCCATGGAGCGTTTTCTCCCGCCTGTCTGCCTGCTGGGTTTGTTGAGCGCCTGCACCGCGCAAATCCCACCCCAATGCCGACTCATCCAGAAATCGGCAGTGGCTCCAATCGGGCCCAGCACTCGAGGGGCACAACCGAAGAAGGCCATCCGGCAGAACTTCGTTATGGCCGCTATACGCTGGTCAGCACCGAGCCCACCACGGAACAACGCGATCTTCTTGCCCAAATCATTGAAGTGAACATTCCGTCCAGCCTGAGCCCTTCCGTGCAGGATGCGTTGCAGTACGTACTGCAGCGCTCGGGCTATTCGCTCTGCCCCGTTACCGCGTCGGTGAGGATGCTCTTTACTCGGCCCCTGCCCGCGGCCCATTACCGGCTTGGGCCAATCCCTTTGCGCAGCGCGCTACAAGTGCTGGCTAGCCCCGCCTGGCAACTTACGACCGATGAAGTCGGCCGTTCGGTCTGCTTCGAACAGCAGAAAGCTGATGTCGGCATCGTGCAGGTCACACCAGGCCCGTCCCATCAGGCGGAGGCACATCGATGAAAGCCTCGACGTTTCAAAATCTCATTGTTGGGTTGCTTTGCCTGGCAGTCGCCGGGCTGAGCGGTGGTTTGTATAACCAGTATCAGCGCGTGGCCGAGCTGCAGAGCACGAACACCCAATACCGACAAACCCTGGATACCCTGCAACGTGATTCAAACACCCTCAAGGACGCACAGGAGAAGCTGCAGTACGCGCTGAAAGACCTAAAACAGATGGTCGACTCCGGTGAGCAACGGGCCAATACCCTCGATCCGATGTTGGATCAGTGGGCGCAAGAGATACAGGAACTGCGCGATGGTCTCGCAGCCCGCGCCACCCAGGCAGACCTGACCGCGCTGCGCGCACGCCTTGAGCAGGTCGAGCAGCAACTCCTGGACCTCAGGACAAAGCCATTCCCTCCACCGCCGACGCCTTCTGCGACCAAACCGAAAAAGACCGCTCGCCCCAAACCCACCCCGCTTTCGCCACCGTTCTCAGTGTTCGGAGTCGAGTTCCGCGGGGGGGAGCGCTTTCTGGCGGTCGCACCCCATGACAGTCGCTCGCTCATGGATGTCCGGCTGCTACATAGCGGTGAGCAGCTCGGGGCCTGGCACCTAAAAGTGCTGGAGCCGAACTCAGCCATCTTCGCGGTGGCCGCTCAGCCAGACCAGACCGTGCAACTCCCTTGAGACGCGATCATGAACAGAGCGCTACTGCCCGCCGTCATCTGTCTGGCTTCGCTACTGGCCATGGGTGCGGCGGTGGGCAACCCCGTCACGACACCGTCACGGCGTCAGGACACGCAGTCCACTCCCCTGGGGCGCTCTCACTCTGAACAGGCTGCGAGCTGGGGGCTGACGGAGCAGGAGTGGACGCGTTTCGAACAGATCCAAGCTGGCCCTCGCGGTTTCTGGAGCCCGAACCTCGACCCACTGACCGCACTCGGGGTTGAGGCCGAGACCGACCAAGAGCGCCAGCGCTATGCGGAATTGCAGGTAGCGCTGGAAGCCAAACGCGCAGAGCGCGAGTTGGCCTACCAAAATGCTTACACCGCTGCCTGGGCCAAGCTGTTTCCCGGGCTCTTGCCGATCCAGGGCATGGCATCCCCACCCTCTGCCAGCTCATCGGTCGTGCCGCGCCAGGCCCTGTTTGTCGAGGACCACTGCCCAGCGTGCACCGCCGAAGCGCAACGTCTGCAAAGCAATGACACGGCGTTCGATATCTACCTGGTGGGCAGTCAAGGCGAGGATGAACGCGTCCGTAGATGGGCTCGGCGAACAAACATCGATCCGGCCAAGGTGCAACGCCGGCAAATCACCTTGAACCATGACCGTGGTCGCTGGTTCAGCCTGGGTGCCCCGGGACCATTGCCCGCCACATTTCAACAGGTGAATGGACAATGGCAACGCCTCGACTGAGTGGTCTTGCGCTCGTGCTGATGGTGCTCACCGTCCAGGCTGACGAACTTCCGCCTCCTGCCTATCAATTGGCGGCGTATGACGCCGACATCCCATCTACGGTACTGTTCGCGATTGCTCTGCAGGAAAGTGGTGTCCACGTCCGTGGTGGACTGCTGCCCTGGCCCTGGACCCTGAACATCGCCGGAACACCCTACCGCTTCGCCACTCGACAGGCCGCCTGCCAAGCCTTGCTTCAAGCACTCGCCCGGCATGACGCCAAGCGGGTCGATGCCGGACTCGGGCAAACCAACCTGGGTTATCACGGACAACGTTTTTCCAGCCCCTGCGAAGCCCTCGACCCCTACCGAAACCTCGCCGTGACCGCCGCTCTGTTGCAGGAACATCACGCCGCCACCGGTGATTGGGTGTTGGCTGCGGGACGCTATCACCGCCCTGCAGGAGGCGCGCTGGCCGCACGTTACCGTGCCGGCTTCTCCCGGCAACTCGAACGGTTGCAGGTTTCCTTCAAACAGGGCACACCACCATGAAACGAATCCCCATCGCCTGTTATTTCACCCTGCTCTTGGCGCCTTTCGCCCAGCCGGAGCTGACCGTAGCTGGGGATCCGGCTGGCGACTTCACCCGACTCCATTTTCAAGTTTCCAGGCCCCCATTAAACAACAAGATCCAGTCTGATCGGGCCATGCAAGCGGACCTGTCCACGTTTGCCGATGGAGCCTGGATACTGCCCGTTCGCAGCTCTCACTTGAGCCCAGGCCAGATCACGTCTCGCGCCCTGAACATGCCAGGCTTGCGGCCATTTTTCCTGGTCGGTGAGGATCCTCACTCACTGGCTTGGTTGCGTCAACGCGCGGCTAAACTGCAGGAAATGGGCGCGGCTGGCCTCGCCGTCGAAGTGGCCGATACTGAAGCCCTGGCCCGGATTCGAGCAGCCGCTCCAGGCATCACCATCCTGCCGGTCAACGGCAACGACATCGCCACCCGCCTGCAGATTGAGCACTACCCCGTCTTGATCACTGCCACCTCACTGGAACAGTAAGTCCAAGTCATGGCCGAGCATGCGATGGAGTCCAAGCTCCGGCCAGCGGTGGAGCTGTACACCGTAGCGATCTGCATCGCTGCTGCAGTGTTGTGCGTGTACTCGCCCTGGGCTGTTGCCCTGTCACCCGAGATCGGTCTGGTTGCAGCGCTGGCTTATGCCCTGTTCGGCTTTATCCGGCTGCGACAAGCTTGGGAGGTGCTGCGTTATCGGCGCAATATCCGTCGCCTGCCCCGCTACGAGCTGACCAGCCGGCAGATTCCGGTCAGCCGCAAGCGTCTGTTCATGGGCCGAGGCTTTCGCTGGACCCGCCTGCACACCCAGCGCTTGGTCGAGGCCCAGGATCCGGCGGTCGCTCACTATGTCGACCAACCACCCCGTTACCGCCTGGCACGTGGACTCGAACGGCGCCTGGAACATGCACCGTTTCCGTTCTCGACACTGGCCCGAGCCACCGCCTGGGACAGTGCCTTCAATCCGTTGCGCCCTTTGCCCCCAGTAGGTGGCTCGCCGCTGTTGCATGGGGTCGAGCCTGACGAAACAGAAGTCAGTCTACCGCTGGGCGAACGGGTCGGTCACACCCTGGTGCTCGGCACTACCCGTGTCGGCAAGACGCGACTCGCCGAGGTGTACATCACCCAGGACATTCATCGCATCGAACATGAGGTGGTCATCGTCTTCGATCCGAAGGGCGATGCCGACCTGCTCAAGCGCATGTATGTCGAAGCCAAACGCGCCGATCGAGATAAGGAGTTTTATGTTTTCCATCTAGGCTGGCCGGAGATCTCCGCTCGATACAATGCGGTGGGACGCTTCGGGCGTATCTCGGAAGTGGCGTCACGCATCGCTGGGCAGCTCAGCGGCGAAGGTAACTCCGCAGCCTTTCGTGAGTTCGCCTGGCGTTTCGTCAACATCATCGCCCGCGCCCTGATCGAGCTGGGCCGACGCCCGGACTACCTGCAGATCCAGCGACATGTGGTCAACATCGACGCCCTGTTCATCGAGTACGCCCAGCAGTTTTTCGCCAAGACCGACCCAAAGGCGTGGGAAGTGATCGTCCAACTTGAAAGCAAGCTCACCGAGAAGAACATTCCCCGGCATATGATCGGGCGCGAAAAGCGGGTGGTGGCCATCGAGCAGTACCTGGCGGTAAAGCGGGTGTTTGATCCTGTAATGGACGGACTGCGTTCAGCAGTGCGGTATGACCGCACCTACTTTGACAAAATCGTCGCCTCGCTACTACCGCTGCTGGAGAAACTCACCACCGGCAAGACCGCCCAGTTACTGGCTCCCAACTACACCGATCTGGATGACCCACGGCCTATCTTCGACTGGATGCAGATCATCCGAAAACGCGGCATCGTCTACGTCGGCCTGGATGCGCTGACCGATGCCGAGGTCGCTGCCGCCGTGGGCAACTCCATGTTCGCCGACCTGGTCTCGGTCGCGGGACATATCTACAAACATGGTATCGACCATGGTCTGCCTACATCGAGCAGGAGCACCGACAAGCTGCCGATCAACCTGCACGCTGACGAGTTCAATGAGCTGATGGGCGATGAATTCATCCCGCTGATCAACAAGGGCGGTGGTGCCGGCATCCAGGTGACAGCCTACACCCAGACCCTCAGCGATATCGAAGCGCGCATCGGTAACCGCGCCAAGGCCGGCCAGGTGATCGGTAATTTCAACACCCTGCAAATGCTCCGTGTGCGCGAAACCGCCACCGCTGAGCTGCTTACCCAACAGTTACCCAAGGTCAACGTGCTGACCAAAACCCTGGTGTCGGGTGCCACCGACACCTCCGATCCTGAGGCCAACACCGACTTCACCTCGTCCTCACAGGACCGTGTCAGCAGCGCCAGTGTGCCGCTGATCGAGCCTGCACACATCGTCAGTTTGCCCAAAGGGCAAATGTTCTCCTTCCAGGCCGGTGGGCAGCTCTGGAAAGTCCGCATGCCCTTACCAAAACCCTCCAACGACGATGCCATGCCCAAGGACTTGCAGGAGCTCACCCAGCGAATGCGGGTCACCTACAACGCGCAGGCGGGGCAATGGTGGAGCGCCAGTGGTGGTGGCCCAACAACAAACTTCGATCTGGATCAGGTGGGGTAGCCCGCCCCTGCCACAGGTTTCAATTCAGCAGAAAACGATCCAGAAGATGTAGTGCCCACATCAACTCTGCAGCGCGCTATGGAGTGAACGATGGCGACTTCCGCCCAGAACACGCCACCACAACCGATCCAGCGTCCAGGACTGATCATCTCGACGATCAGCCTAGTACTGCGCGTCATCGGCTTGTTGATCGCCTCGTTGCTGTTCTCGATCCTGATCGAGTTCGCTGGTTTGCTGCTGTTCTGGGGTGATCAGGGCTGGCGGCATAGTCAGGCCATGCTAACCAGTGAGTTAGGCTGGCTCAGCGAGCACTTCAAATCTTCACTGCTCATCCAACAGCCTGGGCCAACGATTATCCAGTGGATGGATCTCCTCAATCATTGGTTACTGGTCAAAACTGGTTTTGCAGATTTTGCCCAGCAGGCTCGGGTATCGAGCATGGGCAACAGCTTCTGGGGGTGGATCAACCAGTTTTACGTGAGCATTGAAGATTTTGTGCTGGCGGCGGTGTATGTGACCTTTACCTTCGTGGTGCGCCTGACCATTCTGGTCCTGGCCACACCATTGTTTCTGCTGGCCTCTCTCACCGGTTTTATCGATGGTTTGATGCGTCGCGACCTGCGCAAATTTGGCGCGGGGCGAGAAAGCAGTTTTGTTTATCACCGCGCTAAACGGGCAGTGATACCGCTATTGCTTGTGCCCTGGATCATTTACCTATCCCTGCCCTTTTCGCTCAATCCTATGGTCGTATTTTTGCCTTGTGCTGTAATGCTTGGCATCACAGTAGCAATCACGGCAACTACATTTAAGAAATATCTCTGACTCGGAAAAATTATATTTTCCCTTTAGATATCCCCTGGTGTCAGGATCGTTATTCAGCGACTGCAGAACTGACACAGCGCAGTGTTGACCTGCCCGTATTCGACTTCGACTCCCCACTTCGAGCGGAGCGGTGAATGAAAGGCAAACTTTCACAGTTTGGGGATATGCCTCAAGATTAGCCCAGAAGTGGGACCAAGATTCGCTTTCGGGACTCAGCATCCGCGCCAACAAAAAAGGGCCCTTGCAGAGCCCTAGTAATCAAACCGTTTTTACTGAGTACGCCACGACTCGACAACGTCCGCGCCAAACTCGATTTTCCATTCTTTCAACTGCCGATGGTTACCTCCCTTGGTTTCGATCAGCTCACCAGAGTTCGGATTTTTGTAAATTTTTACATCGCGAGCTTTACGGGCTGCCTTTACAGGTGCTGCTATTGGTGCCGAGGTACGACGGCCAGCCTCTGGATCCAGGATGCTAATGATGTTCTTCAAGCTGAAGCCGTACTCGCCAAGCAACGCCCGCAATTTACTCTCAAACTCCATTTCTTTTTTCAGGCCGGAATCACTTTTCATCGACTCAAGCTCTGCGAGCTGTTCGGCCAGCTGCTGCTCAAGCTTACGAAATTCAGCCAAACGAGACATATGAAACTTCCTTCAGGTTAGAGTAATGAGGAATGAACATTCCAATGCTAAGCGATGATTAGCTCTTCGTCACCATGCTGCCTCAAGCATGAGCTAATCCACTCATTGCCGCCTGAACAACACATTATTATTGGGCTAGGAGAACTGTCTGAGCTGTCTTTTTCGCCGAATCGATTGCTGATGTATGTGTGAGTAAACCTATTCGGCTCTCCCCCAAAAAAGCGATACATTCCACCTCGCGTTTAATACTGAATAATTCGACCCCTGACTTGATTCTGCTCCCAGATCCATATGAGCCAGCATCATGCCAACTACCGTACCTCGCTGCTTACTGCTCTCACTGGCTATCGTTGATGGCAGCAGCTATGCCGCGTCTGCCCATGAACAAGATCAGTTCAGTCTGATTTTGCAACAACTCGACACTATCGAACGCCTTGTGACACGAGCTAAGACAGCCAGCACGGCTGAATCAGTCGAGCGCTATCGCTTCGACTATCCACGACTGACCCAGGACATTCAGCGCATTCGTCACGGAGTACAGGGCTACCTGTCCCCTTCCCGCGCTCAACCCCGCGATTCTACTGAATTGGTCGGCGATTACCGCCTCGATACTCCGCCCGCGGAGCCTTCGCCATGAGCATGACTGACGCCCAAACCTCAGCATTCCAAAACGCCTCCGGTTTCTCCCCGCAGAGCAGTTCGACGCTCTGGCTATCCCTGGTTCTCGTTCTGGCATTGCTTTGGTGCGCCTGGGTGTTGTGGACGGCTTACCGGGGATGGGCGGCCGGCAGTGTGCGCTTCGGCGCGTTTGGCGGCAGCGCCGCGCGCGTGCTGCTCGCATTGTTGGTCCTGATGTTCTTCACCCTGTCCTAACCCAGGAGATCGCCGTCATGCTCAAGTGCCTTGTCCCCCTGAAAAACAACCTGCGTGATCGTGCCAGTCAGCGCCTGATCGGTCTGCTGTTGGTACTCGGTCCAAGCCTGGCTTTTGCCGAACTCCCGACCATGGAAGCGCCTTCACGTGGTGAAGGTTCCGGGTTGATCGAGACGATCAAAAACTACGCCTACGACGGCGGCATCCTGCTCGGTTTGCTGATCACCCTGCTCGCTTTCTTGGGTGTGGCGTGGCATTCCCTGACCGTTTATGCCGACGTGCAGAACCAGCGCAAGACCTGGAAAGACCTCGGCGCGGTGGTTGGCATCGGCGCCCTGCTGGTGGTGATCATCATCTGGTTTCTGACCAAGGCCGCCGCGATTTTGTGAGGTTGGCATGAACGACACTATCGAACGTCTTGCCGACGGCACCTTGGTCTTTCTACCGGAGCGACTCAACCGTGATCCCGCCGTGTTGCGCGGATTGACCAATGATGAGATGTGGGTAGCGCTCGGCGCTGGCGCAGTCATTGGTCTGCTGCTGGGCATCCCTCTGGCGATCACCACCGCCTCCATTGCAGTGGCGCCGACCGGCATGATCGCGGGCATGACGGTGGTGCTATTGGCCGGTGGCACGCTACTGCGGCGGGCCAAACGAGCCCGCCCCGAGACCTGGCTGTACCGCAAGCTCGAATGGGTACTGGCCAGCCGTTGCCGCCTGGGTCGCGGCAGTCTGATCCTCCACTCCGGCGCCTGGACGGTTCGCCGTTCGCGTCGGCTGCGTCCTGCCCTGTCCCGGTGGCAGCCATGAGCCGATTTCGGAACAAGGTGGATGCCCAACAGGCCCATATCTTCAGCCTGCGCCTGGCAGTGGTGATTCTGGCTCTGATCTGTGCCGGACTCTGGTACGGCTGGCGCTCGGCACCGACCGATCTGACCGTGCATGTCCCCCCGGATCTGCGCTCGGGCAGCACGCGCAAGTGGTGGGATATCCCCTCAGAGAATGTCTATGCCTTTGCCCTGTACATCTTCGGTCAGCTCAACCGTTGGCCCTCGGATGGCGAGCAGGATTATCGCCGCGCTATCTATGGTTTGCAGTCTTACCTGACACCCGCCTGCAAGGCCTTCCTCGACGGCGACTACGAGTACCGCAAGGCCGCCGGCGAACTGCGCCAGCGGGTGCGTGGCGTCTACGAAATTCTGGGTCGAGGTTACAGTGAGGATCCGGAACTCAGGGTCAAGCAACTCGACCGCGACAGCTGGTTGGTCAAGCTCGACCTCAATGCCGATGAATATTACGCCGCCGAACCGGTGAAACGGGTGGTGGTGCGTTATCCATTGCGCGTTGTGCGTTTTGACCTGGATCCAGAGCGCAACAAATGGGGGCTGGCGCTGGATTGTTATCAGGGCACACCGCAAAAAATCTCCCTGCCTGGAGGTGAGCCATGAAGCGGATTTCTACCCTGGGACTCGCCGTCGCACTGACCACATGGGGAGCTGCAGCGCAGGCCGTCGAGCTGATGCACTGGGAACGCCTCCCCCTCGCGGTCCCGCTGGTGATCAACCAGGAACGGGTGGTCTTTGTCGATGAGGCTGTTCGAGTCGGCGTGCCCTCAACCCTGACGGGCAAGCTGCGCGTGCAATCAACCGGCGGTACGTTGTACTTGCGAGCGTCGGAAGCCATTGCACCGACCCGCCTGCAACTGCAATCAGTCGCGACGGGCGAGATCATCCTGCTGGATATCGCGGCCACGCCTGGTGAACAACCGTTGGAGCCCGTGCGTATTCTCAAGATCGCTCAGGTGCAGGCTACCGAGGCTGAATCTAACACCGCCCCTGTTCCAGAACGCACGCCGATCCCGGTCGCTTTGACGCGCTATGCCGCGCAAAGCCTGTACGCTCCGCTGCGCACCGTGGAGTCCCTGCCCGGCGTACGCCGCGTACCGCTCAAGCTGCGCACCGAACTGCCAACCCTGCTGCCGACCGAAAACGTATCCAGCACACCCATCGCCGCCTGGCGACTCGGTGATTATTGGGTGACGGCGGTGAAGTTGCGCAATCGTGGCTTAGAGACGGTGCAACTCGATCCGCGCCGGCTTCAGGCCAAGCTATTTGCCGCGGCCTTCCAGCATGCTTTCCTCGGACCTGTCGGCAGTGCTGAAGACACCACGATTGCCTACCTCGTCACCCGCGGTGCCGGCCTCGAACACGCGGTGCTATTACCTCCGCCCGTTGCGCGAGGTGCTAGCGATGAAAGCTAACGCCTTGCTCAAATGGCTGGTACCGGCTGCGTTGTTGGCCGTGGTGTTGATCATCCTGAAAAGCTGGGTCGCGGGTAGTACTCCCTCTCCAGAGCACCCTGTTAATCAGGGCAACATTCAATTATCCGTCGAGCAAGCCAAGTCGCTCGGCATTGCTGGCGATACTCCCCGGGATACGGTCGCCACCCTTGTCGGCCAGGTGAAGGCCATGCGCAGCGACATGCTCGGTTTGAAGAAACACAATGACTCACTGCAGACGGAAAACAACCGCCTACGCGAGCGGGAAAACAGTGTCGATTCGCGTATCCAGACGGCGCTTGGCAGCGTAACCCAGCAGGTCGACGAAGGCCGCCGTCAAGCCAACGAATCAAGACTCAAGGCTGAACAAGACAGTCGCCAGGCCCGCGGTCTGCTGACGCAATTGCAGGACCAGTTGTCGGGACTGACCGGCAAAGGCAAGGACATGCCGATCGGATTGGGGCTTGAGCCCGGTGACGGTGCTCAGTTTGAAGAGCAGCACTCTACCAATGATGCGCTGCAGTGGATTGAACCCTCGGATGCTCCGTCCACCGACGCCCGAGGCAAAACCAAGACTTCCCCCGCATTGAGTCTCCCTACCGCCTTCAACTCACTGGAAGGCTTGAAAGATAACGCTATTGATCGCAGCCAGAAACAACTGCGTGCAGTCACCCAGAGCGAGCGTGACCCGACACGATCCGCTGATCGTACCGAAGGCACGAAGCCGGTCTACACCATTCCCGAAAACGCAACATTGATGGGCTCAGTCGCCATGACCGCGCTGATTGGCCGAGTCCCAGTGGACGGCACCGTGAATGATCCCTATCCCTTCAAGGTGCTGGTCGGTCCGGAGAATCTGACGGCCAACGGCATCGACCTGCCGGACGTCGCGGGTGCCGTGATGAGCGGTACGGCGTCCGGTGACTGGACCCTGTCCTGCGTGCGTGGACAGGTCGAGTCAATCACCTTTGTGTTTACCGATGGCACCATCCGTACGGTGCCTCAGCCGAAGGCAGTCGCCAGCCGCAATGCCTCCACCACCCAGAGTTCGAACACCGACAAGATTCGTGGTGGACTCGGTTACCTTTCCGATCCGTATGGCATTCCTTGCATTGCCGGCGAGCGCCGCTCGAACGCCCAGCAGTATCTCGGCAGCCAGAGCCTGATCACTGCGGCCGGCGCGGGTGTCGCTGCCTTGCTCGGGAATGAGCAAAACAACAGCAGCGTGATCAGTTCGGGCGGCAGTACGCTCGGGGTCACTAGTAGCACGGGTAACAGCGCGCTGAATTCAATCCTCAGTGGTGGGGTCAGCGACATCCGCGAGTGGGTGAACAAGCTGTATGGCGAGGCTTTTGCTGCCGTGTACGTGCCACCGGCCGCACAGGTCGCGCTGCACCTCGACCATGAGATCACCATCGACTACGAGCCCAAGGGCCGGAGCGTTCGCCATGAAAAAGACCATGCCTCCCTGCCTGATCTGGATTAGCGTGCTTTGCTTAGTCCTGGTGGGGTGTTCCACCGACAAGGAGACGCTGCTGCCCCATGGCGAGCAAACCATGCTGGACATCTGGAACAGCGCCGGCTCACAAGGCACTCAGCAGCAACTGCTGGATGCTCGGCAACAGTTACACCGTCCCCTGGCCCAGACAGATTTCTCCGCCCCTCTCCAGGAACCGTACACACGCACAGCGACGAACGAGATCCGTAACCTGTTCCCTCGCCTGCCCAATCCCGATCTGGTGCTGTACGTGTATCCGCACCTGAGCGGTACCGAGCAGGCACCGGTCCCGGGCTACTCGACCGTTTTTCCGTTTTACCAGCGTGTGCAGTACGCATTGCCGGGTGAACGTCAGGAAGACTTGTAGTGCGTACCGGCGATTCGGAGAACCGTACTCCTGCGTGGAAAGCTTGGCGCAATCCATTGCGTCCTCGCGCCACCTTGGCTGATGAAGCCGCACTGTACGCACACAACCCCAGCTTCATCGATCACCTGCCTTGGGTCGAATACCTCGACACCGAGCAGTGTTTTCTGCTCGATGACAATCGTTCGGTGGGTGCGGTGTTCGAGTTGCTACCTATCGGCACCGAAGGGCGCGAACCCGATTGGTTGATGGCGGCCCGCGATGCCCTTGAGGATGCCCTGCAGGATAGCTTTGACGAGCTGGATCAAGCGCCTTGGGTGGCGCAGTTTTTCTGCCAGGACGACAACGACTTCACTCCCTACCTGACCCGGCTCACGGGCTATATTCAGGACCGCGCGCGAGGCACGGTTTTCACCGACACGTACTTGGAACTTACTCGCCGACACCTGAAGGCCATCGCCAAGCCAGGAGGACTGTTCGAGGACAAGGCAGTCACGCGCCTGCCGTGGCGCGGTAACAACCGGCGGGTGCGCCTGGTTGTCTATCGCTGGCTGGAGTCTGGCGCTGAGGAAACGGGACTCACCCCGGTGCAATCCCTGCAACAGACTTGCGAGCGTATCGCGGCTTCGTTGCAGGCGTGCGGCGTGCAATCGATACGAGTCGATGGCCCAGGTCTGTATGCCTGGTTATTGCCCTGGTTCAATCCTGCGCCCAGGCTCACCGATGAAGCGCCCGAGGAGTTCTACCGCCGCGTGTCCTATCCAGAGTCGGGCGACGGTGAGTCGCTGGAACTGCCCTTCGATCATGACTTCGCCGAGCGGCTGTTCTTCAACGAACCGCGTTCGGATGTGCAGCGCGGACTCTGGTTTTTCGATGGTCAGCCCCATCGGGTGATGGTGGTGGACAAGCTGCGGCGCGCACCGTCGATTGGCCAACTCACTGGCGAAATCCGCAAGGGCGACGCGGTGAATGCCCTGTTCGACCAGTTACCCGAAGGGACGGTGATAAGTCTAACTTTGGTGGTCAAACCCCAAGATGTGCTCGAGGATCAGTTGAATCGCCTGGCGCGCAAAGCCATCGGTGAAAACCTGGCCTCGACCCAGACCCGTCAGGATGTCGAAGAAGCCCGCGCGATCATCGGCCGCCAGCACAAGCTGTACCGCGGCACCCTGGCGTTCTACCTGCGCGGTCGCGATGAACAGCAATTGCACCAGCGCTCGGTCAGCCTGGCCAACGCGCTGTTGGGCGCGGGGCTGCAACCGGTACGTGAAGGCGATGAGGTCGCCGCCTGCAACAGCTACCTGCGTTGGTTGCCAATGACCTATAACCCATCTCGCGACACACGCAATTGGTACACCCGCCTGATGTTTGCCCAGCACCTGGCGAATCTGGTTCCGGTGTGGGGCCGCAACACCGGTACCGGCCACCCGGGCATCACCTTGTTCAATCGTGGTGGCTCGCCGTTGAGTTTTGATCCGTTGTCACGTCTAGACCGGGCCATGAACGGCCATCTGCTATTGTTCGGCCCCACCGGCGCCGGTAAGTCGGCCACCCTGGTCACCCTACTGATGCAGGTCATGGCCGTATACCGCCCTCGCCTGTTTATCGTCGAGGCCGGCAACTCATTCGGCTTGCAGGGCGATTACTTCGCGACACAGGGCCTGTCGGTCAACAAGGTCCAATTGAAACCTGGCGCTTCGGTCAGTCTTGCCCCCTTTGTCGATGCTTGGCGCCTGGTCGAGCAACCGGATCAGGTCGCGAGTCTGTCGATCGATGAGCTGGACGATGAGGTGGTACCCAGTCGCGAAGACCAGCGCGACATTCTCGGCGAACTGGAAATCACCGCCCGGCTGATGATCACCGGCGGCGAGGCCAAGGAAGAAGCCCGCCTGAGCCGAGCCGATCGCAGCTTGATCCGCGAGTGCATTCTCGATACGGCGCAGACCTGTGTCGCGTCGGGCCGTCAGGTGCTGACTCGCGACGTGCGCGACGCCTTGCTGCGCTTTGCCGCCGACCCGCACTTGCCGGAAAAACGTCGCGAGCGCGCCCAGGAAATGGGCGAGTCCATCGACCTGTTTTGCCAGGGTTTCGAGGGCGAACTGTTCGATCGCGAGGGCACGCCTTGGCCCGAGAGTGATGTGACCATTGTTGACCTCGCCACTTACGCTCGCGAAGGCTACGAGGCGCAGATGTCCATCAGTTACATCAGCCTGATGAACACCGTGAACAACCTTGCCGAGCGCGATCAGTATTTGGGGCGGCCGATCATCATGGTCACCGACGAGGGCCATATCATCACCAAGAACCCGCTGCTGGCGCCATTCGTGGTCAAGGGGACGAAGATGTGGCGCAAGCTCGGCGCTTGGTTCTGGCTGGCGACACAAAACCTTGCCGACTTCCCCGCTGCTGCGCAGACCATGCTCAACATGATCGAATGGTGGATTTGTTTGAACATGCCGCCCGCGGAAATCGAAGAAATCGCACGGTTCAAGAAACTCACGCCGGCACAGAAAGCCTTGTTGCTCTCCGCTAGTAAGGAGCCGGGGAAGTACACTGAGGGTGTCGTGCTGTCGAAGAAGCTCGAGACACTGTTTCGAGCCGTGCCACCCAGCCTTTACCTCGCCCTGGCCATGACCGAGCCCGAGGAAAAAGCCGAGCGTTGGACGCTGATGCAGGAGAACGGCTGCTCAGAACTGGAAGCGGCGTATAGGGTAGCTGAACGGATCGATAGAGCGCGAGGAATAGAACCCGCATAGGGGAATCTATTGAGGCTCTCGCTCTAAAGCGAGTGACCGGTTATTGCGGTACGCCCCGGAGCCGCTGCTGAATCCTCAACAGGAATCCGGCTTCGAAGGCATCCTGGCAGTCACCGACAGGAAAGGTCTTGCGGGTTTGCGCCAGCTCCCACCACAGGGGAACCTCGCCGGGCGTATCAAGCCAAGCCTGGGCACATTGCACGCCACGTTCGATCATCGAGGCAAACTCGTTGCCCCAAGGTATCAGAAGACTTGGGCAACCATCCGCCGCAGGAATTGAAATGTAGTTTTCGTCCATACACACCCTAGATTTCTGATTTATTGTTAGACGCTGGGCCCAGCTTCGAAAAGCTAACGACACCAAATGAACGCTCGATAACAGACATGAACACCAAATGGCCTAGATCAATGCCAATGTAGACTATATCCCGTGGATTGAGAGTCCCTCAAGGCGCAATTTGCGCGCATGACTCAAGACTACGAACAGCTTCGTCTGCAGCTGGCGGAAAACATCCGCTGGATGCGACGCGTGAAAAACCTTACCCAAGAGCAACTGGCGCTCATGGCCGAGGTGGATCGCACCTACGTCAGCCAAATCGAACGATGCACGGGCAATCCGTCGCTGTTGGTCCTGTGCAAGCTCGCCAATATTTTCGAAATTACCGCAGATCAGTTACTTGTGGAACCCGATATCCTGCGCAGCGCCCTTCACGTCAAATAATAGTCTCACGTCTCACAAACCCGATAGATCCGCCTTCATAATTTCCACTGACAGTCTTCCGTCCCTAACCGAACCTGCCCAGGCCATACACCAAGAGCCTGGATCATGCCTGTTGCCTGCTCGTCAATCCCGCCCACAAAGCTAAGGCCCTTGGCGCTGAGCGTCCTGCTGGCGTGCGGCCCAAGCATGGCGCTGAACACCGGCAGCATCACATCCTCCGTGCTTTCTCCAAGCTGTCTCGAATACAGGGTCGTCGGCATTTGTTTCTGGCTCCTCTGCACGCCCTTCGGCTGCACAGTCAAAACCTCGACCAAGGTACGTCATTTCATTCCTGAACTCGTGGTCTCGAGCTACGCCACCACGGGCAATAACCCCTGGACCGAGATGGCCGTCCTCTCCTCTCCCATCAGCGGCGCGGAGGGTGGCGGCAACCTGATCACGCCGAACACCCGGCGCGATAACCTGCCCCGCTTCAAGAACGTCGATGGCATCGGTCACCCCGGTGGCTGGGCCGCAACACAACTGGCTTCGCAATCCGGCTATGCCTGCGCCAGCGGTGCAACGGCATTCATGCCTTACTACCTGAGTACCCTGGATTCACTGGCCTGGCGCCATGGCACACCAGAAAGTTTCTACCCCGAGTCGCTCGTACCGGAGATCCGTGAAATTGGTCGTCAGGCTTCTGGAAACATGTGGGGCAACGTTTATCCCCGGCAGGGCTTTCTGGTACAGCCCGACGATTTCAAGGCGGCCGCCGTCATGGCGCAACGGGCCGGCGATGTGATTACCCGCAACTGGCAGCCGCATGTGTACTTACCCCTCACGCCCGCCAAACGCGACGGCTACTGGCCGCCTGGCCCGATCGTTGAAAACGACGCTTCGACCCACAAATGGCAATTGCTCTACCCCCAGGTGCAGCCAACGTGCGCCATCTTCCCCAGCGATCCGGTACAGAGCGCGGATGGCGGCTACGCCTGGTCGCTGTGGCGTCCCTATAGCTGCTGCAAACGCGAGGGACAGACCTTCCTGTTCAGCATCGACTTCGAAGGCGGTGCTTCATGAGCCGGCTTATCGCACGATCCTGGTTGGGCACGATGAGTCTGTTGCTCTGTGGACTGCTCGCCATGGCCACGCATGCCCACGCCGCCGAAGGCGATTACCGCTTGGGCACCCAAGGCGAAGTCCTCGACGGCCGCGTGATGTACACCATCGGTGGCGGCTCGGCAGTGGGCTCACCGAGTTCGCTCTACCGACCCAGCGGTCTCGGTGTCGGCGGCGCCTGGCGAGCCAACATGATGTGCGGAAACATGAGCCTCACCAATACCCTGCAAAACCAGCTAAACGGCGTCACCGAAGGTTTCCAGCAGATCATGGGCAGCATCGTGCAGAACGCGACCCAAGCCGTGATGTCGCTGCCGGCGTTGATCATCCAGCGCGCCAACCCCGGCCTCTATGAGTTGCTCAGTAACGGGGTAATGCAGGGTCGTATCGACTTCGACCGTTCCAAGCTGACCTGCCAGGCCATGGCCGAAAAGATGGCGGACAAGGTCGGTCAAGCCGGCTGGGGCGCGCTGGCCAAGAACCAGGAAATGCAGGGCAATCTGGAGCAAACAGGCGGTGATGCGGTGGCGGCGGTGAGAAACACCGAGGTCCGGAACGGCACCAATGGGGTGTCCTGGATCGGCGGTTCGAAGGCTGGTGGTGATGGGCAGACGCCCATTCGGGTGACCGCCGACGTGGTGCGCGCGGGCTATAACCTGCTGCATAACCGGTCGGTGGATGACAGTGCCTCGATCAGTAGCAGCGATTGCCTGGGTGGGGCCATTTGCCAGACCTGGGCCTCGCCGCAGGAGGAATCCGACTGGGCTGTTCGGGTGTTGGGCGAGACCGCAGTCGCAACCTGCGACACCTGCGAAACCCTGCGTGCTACCGCTGGCAGCGGATTGACGCCGTTGATTCAGGAGGCCTATAGCGAACGCCTCAAGGCCCTGCAAGGGTTGCTGTCTGGCTCACTGCCACCTACCCCTGACAATCTGACTAAAGCCTCCAGCCCGATGCTGCCGGTGACCCGTGGTGTGGTTGAAGCCCTGCGCGACGATCCAGACCAGGATCTATTGGCACGGCGCCTGGCCAGTGAAACGGCCTTGTCCAGCGTGCTCGACAAAGCGTTGCTGCTACTGCGCACCCTGCTGGCGGGCAGTCACGAGCCGAACATCGCTTCCGCCGAACCGGCCCAGACCGCCTTGACGAAAAACATCGACGCTCTGGAGCGTGAAATCCGCCTGCTGCAGACCGACCTGCAGGTCCGGCAGATGCTGACCACCAATACCGCCAGCCTGGTGCTCGATCGGCATGCCGGTGGTGCCGATGCTTCGCGAACCGTCGAGCAAGGCGACCCCGAGCCCGGTCGGCTCAATGATGCTGACGCCAGGCGCAAGTGAGCCATGAAACGCTCACCGCTATTCACTTTGCTTTCGGGTCTGGGGATTGTCGCGGTGATGATCCTGAGCGCCACACTAGTCGCATGGATCGGCCGCGCTGCGCTGGGTAGTTTCGAGGCCTGGCAGCAGGCATTGGAATCGGTACAGCCCTATCTACGGTGGTGGCGTGCCCTGCTCTACGGCGCCCTCTTTGCGCTCTGGTGGGATCTGCTTCGGCGCTACCGACATCGACCACAGGATCGACTGCGCGTGAAACGCATCGGAACATTAGGGCTCGTGCTCTTGACCGTCGTCGAACTCACCCGACTGTGAGGTCACCACCATGCTCATGAGCACCAATAGCTACCTGGAGTTTTACCTCTCCCTGCTGGCCTGGATCATCAACAACGGCCTCTGGAGCGTCCTGTCCGATACCGGACTGTTCGCCGCGCCCTTCGGAGCAATCATTTTGCAAGAATGGTTGTCGGCCCGTCAGCAAGGCGCGGATGAAGGCAACAAGGGACTGCTCTCGGTACCGCGGATCGAGAACCGGTTGTGGCTGGCCTACATCGTCGTCTTGTTCGGCTGCGCGCCGGTCTTTCCGTTGAGCCTCTCGTCAATGGCGTTCGATGATGCGGCGAGCCAGCGCTGCGGCGTGAGTGTGGCCAAGCCCGCGGAAACCGCCTGGGGGACGACCTTCAATACCATTGGCGAACGCTCCGCCAACGTACCGATTTGGTGGTTTCTGGTGCATGCCCTGAGCAAAGGGGTGACCGCGGCGGCCACCGCCTCCATTCCCTGCGCACCGGATATCCGGCAGATGCGCATGGAGATCGACAGTTCGCGCATCGATAGCCAGGTACTGCTGCAGGAAGTCGCCGACTTCACCCGCGACTGCTATGGCTATTCCCGTTCTCGGTTGTTCACCAACCGTCCGCAGTTGGACAAGGCACAAAGTCACGACACGTCCTGGATCGGCTCAAGCTATTTTCTCGACACGCCCGGCTACTACGATACGGATCGTTCACGCACACCGCGAGTCAGCTGGCCGTATGACGACAGCCGCGATGTTTCCTTACCGAGGCTGGAGAATGGCGCGGGATATCCCACCTGCAAGCAGTGGTGGAGCGACAGCGGTATTGGGTTGCGCGAGCGCTTGATTCAGCAGGTAGATCCTTCGCTGCTGACTCAGCTGAAAGGTTGGTTGACTGGTCGTTCGAGCAACGAGATCGAGGATGCCACCCTGCGTGAGCTGGTCAGCCCGCGCCAGCAATCGATGTCCATGTCACCCGGACAGGTGTATCAGGACTATGGCTCCAGCGCTCGTGGCGGCTCGATCAATCAGGGGCTCAATAACCTGGCAACCAATACCGGGTTGGCCCTCGGCTCCTTCAGCAACTTCCCGGCAATGAATGCCCTACGAGCTGCCCTGCCGATGGTGCAGGCTTTCCTGATCATGGGCGTCATCATCAGCTTGCCGTTAATTCTATTGGTCAGTACCTACCAGCTGAAGACCGTCATGACCGTGACATTCGCGCTGTTCACGCTGCACATGCTGAGCTTTTGGTGGGAACTGGCACGCTGGGTCGACTCCAGTATGCTCGATACCTTGTACAACCAGGTGTCGGCTTCCAATCAGGTGCTGTTATCTCTGCCCACATCCGGCTTCATGGATGGGACGATCACCGCGCAGGTCATTGAGTATGTAATGGGGGCGATGTTCTTGGTGCTGCCTGGACTGTTTTTGGTCGCCATGAGCTGGGCTGGCTACTCAATCGGCAACAGCCTTGAGGGGATGCTAGGTGGTGCAAGCAAAGCCGCGCATGGTGCAGCGGGCAAAGGAACAGGTCAGTTGATGGGGGCTACGAAGAAGCTTATCTGACGTCATCAGATGATTTGAAATGACCTATGTAGTGGCCGTTGTCATCGTAGTTGCCAAGATAGGAGTTAGCCCCAAGGTAGTCAGGACCTGGATTGTCCTCTTCAAGATCCGTGTCGATGACAGCCTTGGACTGCAGAAGGGCAATCACAGCGATCACCACCACAATAGAAGCAACCAGCCAGAAACCGATATAGAGCAGCCCTCCGACCAACGCCAACTTGGCAGTCAGAAAACTCCCGCGAACAAGAAATTTACCTACGGGCATACCTGCCGTCACCGCACGCTCAGCCGTGCGGGACTCAAACGCCTTCAACTTGCGATTACCACGCTTTACCGACATGCCACAGGCATACGCCCAGCGGTGGGCACGTGAATTCTGAACCGGTTGCTGAGTCGGCATGGTCTCGCCCTCTTCTGAGCGTTTTCATGGTTGAGACAGGAGTAATAGCCTACTACTGAAAAAGGCCCACTCCTGACCGTTTATCAGTTTGCTCAGCCGAAAAACCCTTACTCGAAGACGTAAGACCAACCTCGTGACACCGCTTCTCTGCGGAGGTTGGCCCACATAAAACGCTCCACTAAATACAAGTACGGATCGCTATTATCGACAACACTCTGCCGAGGATGACGTCACTGCGTAAGCTTGCCTCCTCTAGTACTGCAAACTGTAATACCCCGTTACCAGCCCAGTTGTTTGTTAAAACCAAGGGCGTCGTAGTAGTCATGCTGCGTGAGAATCTTGCCGTTCTTGAGATGTATGAAACTAACGCCCTTAAAGCTGAGGGGGCGCTGAGTGGCTGGGGTCTCAGCACTCCAGGGGCCGGTATTGGTGCCGTTGAATTCCCATTCGAAGGCAATGCTCTCGCCGTTAACAATCGGCTCGCCTAACATTTTCCATTGCAGATCCGGCACCGCCTGCATGAACACCTGAATTACTTGGGCCTTGGCGTTTTCGCGACCCACCTGAGGCGTGCCCACCGAGGCGTCGAGGAACTCAACGTTGTCAGAAAAGTACTCGGCCGCGGCATCCGCATTATGGGCATTCCAAGCCTTCATATAGTCACGAACCATATCAAGGGTCGTGTTTTGTCCAGCCGCAATACTTGCATGACTGGCCAGAACCAGAAGTAGCCCGAACAGCAGTGAGTGGATTCGAGACGTCATAGCCTTCAACCTTTTTGTCAGAAGATGGAGTTGCCTGCCGCGCTCAGCGGCAGGCATTGATGTCAATTAGCGGTTTTTCCAGGCATCCGAAGCTGGAGCTCTGCCCTTTTCATAGGGACGAAACAGGGTCATGTACAGGACACCGACGAGGATGACGATGGCACCGACAAGTGCGATGCCGTAGTTCACGTACCAGGGCGCCTCCGGAGTACGCGGCCAGGACATGTTGACAATGGCGAACATGCCGTAGCAGAGGGCGGCAATGTTAACGACCCATCCCCAACGTCCCATGGTGAACTGGCCCTTGGGTTTCCAGCCACGAATACGGGCATACAGCGCACCGCCAACTATCATCTGGAACGCCAGGTAAATACCGATGGCGGCAAAGCTCACCACCAGCGCAATAGCGTTCTGAAGGTAAAAGCCGACACACACAATGATCGCCGGCAGCACGCCACACACCACCAGGGCCGCGGTCGGGACGTGCGTCGTAGGCGAGAGTTTTTTCAGCACATTACTGCCCATGAGCATTTCGTCTCGAGCATAGGCATAGAGCAGACGACTGGCGGATGCCTGCAAACTCAGCACGCAGGAAACGAACGAAACCGTAATCACCGCCATGACTACCCGAGAGCCAACTGGACCGAACGCCGCGCCGAAAATCGTGGACATAGGGTCCTTGTCTTGTCCGGAAATAACTGCGGCCATGTCAGGCACAGCCAGGATCAATGCCAAGGCCGCAAAGATCGAGGCAGCGCCGCCGATCCAAATAGTCATCCGCATGGCCTTTGGAACCTGGCGGCTAGGATTTGGGGTTTCCTCGGCTACATCGCCGCAGGCTTCAAAGCCGTAGTAGAGGAACATCCCCGCCAACGAGGCTGTAAGGAAGGCTGGCCAATAGGCCCCATCGATGGAAATGTCAAAGGTGTTGAACAATACGCTCAAGGGCTGGTGGCGCTCGAAGATCAGCAGGTAGCCACCGATCAACAAAGCCCCGACTAGTTCGCAAAGAAAACCAAACATCGCCACCCGAGCTAACAGCTTGGTGCCACTGAGATTCAAGACCGTCGCCGTGGCCGTCAGAAACAGCGCGACCAACGTATTAGTCACCGGCGACGACTCGAAACCTAGAAGGTTAGCGATGTAGGGACCAGCACCTAGCGCTACTGCAGCAATGGTTACGCATAGAGAGATGGCATAGATCCACCCGACCATCCAGGCCCACTTCTTGCCAACCAGACGACGGGCCCAAGGATAGACGCCACCGGAAATCGGGTATTGAGATACCACTTCGCAAAAAATCAGGCACACCAGCATCTGGCCGAACCCCACCAGCAGGTAGGACCAGAACATTGGTGGCCCGCCGGCGGCCAAGCACAGGCCGAACAAGGTGTAGACCCCTACCACCGGGGACAGATAAGTGAACCCTAGGGCAAAGTTCTGCCACAGACTCATACTACGTTCGAAATTCGAGGTGTACCCAAGAGCACGGAGTTGCTCCGCATCCTGGTCCACAGCCACATTAGGACTTATTGAGCTGTTCATTCCAACATCCTTCAAAAAGGAATTTGTTTTAGTAGGCGTTGATCGGACGGCGCAATCCCGCCCGTAGCGCAGTTAACGAGCGTTGCCTCAGAGTTGTATCCAGGTGGCCTTGATCTCGGTGTACTTATCAAAGGCGTGCAGGGATTTGTCACGTCCATTACCAGACTGTTTATAACCTCCGAACGGCGCCATCATGTCACCGCCGTCATAGAGGTTGACCCAAACACTCCCGGCACGAAGTGCGCGGGCCATGTTGTGGGCTCGAGACAGGTCAGCCGTCCAGACGGCTGCTGCCAGTCCGTAGGGAGTGTCATTGGCGATGCGTATCGCATCCTCGGCTTCGTCAAATTCGATCACTGACAGTACAGGACCGAAGATCTCTTCCCGGGCGATTTTCATCGAGTTGCTTACATTGTCGAACAGGGTCGGCTCGACATAACTGCCGCCGGTTTCTGCCAGTGCTGCATGCCCCCCCAGCAATAACCGCGCACCTTGTAACTGACCCTCGTGGATGTACTGCAACACCCCTTCCAGATGACGGCCGTCCACCAGTGCACCGACATTAGTATCAGGGTCGAGCGGATGTCCTGGCTTCCAGCCCTTCATGGCCTCGACAACCATCGGTACAAAACGCTCCTTGATTGACGCCTGCACGAGCAAACGTGAACCGGCGGTGCAAACCTCGCCCTGGTTGAAGGCGATGGCTGCCGCTGCAGCTTCAGCCGCCACCTGCAGATCAGGGGCATCGGCAAATACAATGTTGGGACTCTTGCCGCCGGCCTCGAGCCAGACCCGTTTCATATTCGACTCACCCGCATAAACCAGTAATTGCTTGGCCACTTGGGTAGACCCGGTAAACGCCAAGGTATCAACGTCACCGTGCAAGGCCAACGCCTTGCCCACGGTGTTGCCATAGCCCGGCAAAACACTGAGGACACCCGCTGGCAGACCTGCCTCCAGAGCTAGCTGTGCGATGCGGATAGCGGTCAGCGGAGAACGCTCCGAGGGTTTGAGGATCACCGAGTTACCAGAAGCCAGCGCCGGCCCCAACTTCCAGGACGCCATCATCAGTGGGAAATTCCACGGCACGATAGTGGCGACCACCCCAACCGGCTCACGGGTAACCAGCCCGAGCTGATCGACCGAGGTCGCTGCCACCTCATCGTAGATCTTGTCGATTGCCTCACCGCACCAGCGAATACTGTCAATGGTCCCCGGGAGGTCGACGGACAGCGAATCGGAAATCGGCTTGCCCATGTCCAACGTTTCCAACAGAGCTAGCTCTTCGGCATGGGCCTGCAACAATTCGGAAAAACGCACCATCACTGCCTTGCGCATTGCAGGTGCCTGGCGTGACCAGACACCGGACTCAAACGCCAACCGGGCGCTGGCTACCGCCAAATCGGCATCCGCCGCATCGCAACTCGCGACCAGGGCAAGCACACGCCCGTCGATAGGGCTTATGCACTCGAAGGTTGCACCCGAACTGGCCGACACATATTTGCCATTGATAAAGGCTCGCCCTTCGATGCTCAGCGCCTTGGCTCTGGCTTCCCACTCTGATCGGGTCAACTGACTCATGGTTAAAAGTGCTCCTGGGTTCATATGGATGCGATCTCAAATCGCCTTAAACATATGGAACCATATCTTTTAACCCATGAGAACCCCGAAAAACGGATTCTTATGTGATTTTTTTGACTTTTTATGCGCTATAATTCTAGGATCGCCCCACAAACACGCACAAAAACAATATTAAATATGAAATAGAATCTTTAAAGAAACACACATCCGGGCTCGCTTGACGCTACCTCGGACTATTGCCACAGGCGTAAAACGGCGCCGCCCATGAATGAATCAACCATGAGCCCTACTTCAAGCCTCATACGCCTTAACCAGGAAGGTAAAACGGAGTCTGTTACCCGTCGCCTGATAGAAATGATCGATCTGGGTTTGTTCTCAGAAGGCGAACAGCTCCCCAATGAAAGTGTCCTGGCTACCCAACTTGGCGTTGCCACGGTCACACTGCGGGACGCGCTGGCGGTCTTGCGAACACGGGAGGTTATCGAAACCCGGCGCGGACGCAGCGGCGGGAGCTTCATCTGCGCCGCGCCGCAAACCTCAGATCAGTCCCTGTTCGATCAACTTCGTGAAATCAGCACACTTGAACTGCGCGACCTCGCCGATGAACACGCCGCCATTTCAGGCGCGGCCGCCCGACTGGCGGCTCAGCGCGCCGGGCCTGAACAACATGCAAGACTGAGCAGCTTTGTCGACGCTCTGGCCAACGCTCAAGAGCGGCGAGAGCGCCGACGAGCCGACGCCAGATTCCATATCGAAATAGCCGTGGCATCGCAGTCTGTGCGTCTGACTCACAGCGAAGCGCGCTTGCAGGCGGAACTTGGGGAACTGTTATGGCTGCCGTTTGCCGGTCAACCGGATCCACAGACCATCGAACGGGAACATAGAGCTATCCTGGAAGCCATCGTAGCGAACGACGCCAATCTGGCCGGCGCACTGGCAGAAGCACATGTAACACGAGGCGTTCGCCGCCTAAGCACCCTACGACTACAACAAATGGCAGAAGGCGACTTATGAATGGAACGAAACTTGCTGAATAACTCGCTCGCTATGCAGCTCGGCGTCGCATATCTCGTCGACTGCAGGCACCGCATTATCTTCTCTGAGTCATGAGGTAGAGCCATGGCTAACGAAATGTCAGCAAACGAGTTGTCCCAATGTGCCACGTTGATCAACGCTTCCATTAGTAACGTATTCAAGGGGCTCAACGATATGAGTGCCCAAGTATTGAGCATTTGGGAACATCAGTGTTGCAAAACGAAGCACCCCAGCCAAGGCGACCTCAAGCCATTGTTGCCGATAATTCGGAAAATCCTGAACTCGGAGAGCCTCAAGTTTCATGGCGCCGGAGTTGTCTTCGCTCCTGGTGAGTTGGAAGATCGCGAGATGCATCTGGAGTGGTGGTGCCGAACCCAAAAAGAAGAGATCCAGCCTCTGACACTGAATTTTAATAGCCGTAGTGACCGCTTTTACGATTACCTGCACATGCCTTGGTACACCCGCCCCCAGCAAACCCGGCAGCCCTCCATAGACGGCCCGTTTGTGGATTTGTACGGCACAGAGCAGTACATCGTTGCCTTCTCGGTCCCTATTTTTTTCGCAGATCGCTTCATTGGTGTAGCTGCTGCCGATATTTCTCTGCACTCCTTGGAACCCTTGCTCGTGCGCAGCCTTATGCGGGTTAGTAACGAGGCGTTGTTACTCAACGCCGAAGGTAGAGTGCTGGCGGCTAACACACCGAGTTGGCTCGCTGGTGATTTGATCCGAGGCACCCTGAGCCTGGACAAAGAACAGGGTCGCGTCCTGAGCCTTATCGACACATCGTCATATTGGAGCGTCGTGGAGCGGCCTGTCCCAAGGTTTTGATTAAGACTCCATCTTGGTTTGAAGAACCAAATCACAACCCATGCGCTTGAGGAAGGATCCCGTCGAATGAAAACTCCAGCCATGGATGGCTGAAGGTCGCCTCGCTCTGCATTACTGAAAAGCGTTCCCCCCATCCAGCCGCCTATCCCGTCAGGCTATTGCACAAGAACCAACGCAACCGACTTGGCAAGGCTGTGCTCGCTCGCCGCGGCACTGGAAGAACACCACCTCTGGAAGGACTGTCATTTCCATAGCCGCAGGTGGCGGCACAGCCACTGAGGTTCTTCACGAAACCCGGGATCGAAAGAAACAAGAAATTTGACGCTTCATGCCACACGCTTCCTGCCTGTCGGGGCTGTCAAAACCCGCACCGCGGTCAGATCATTTTTCGAAGAATGGAGCCAGAGGGTTGTGCTCAAGTCGAGGCCGTGCGGTGAACATGAATACAGCTTTTGAGCTGGAGGTTAGCCAGCATTGCCTGAAAGTACGGTAGGCCTTCAATCTTTTCTACGCGGTCATCACATGTAGCCGAGCAGTGATCAATCAGATCATTTTTTTACTCAAGAACGAAGGTCGTGGCGCGACCAGTACCCTGCGCCGCGCCAATGACTGATACGACTTTATGACGCTGACTGACGCTATCAGGCGTTGTGCGTGTAGCCCTCCCACTGATGCCACAGGCTTTGGTTGACACCCAAGCCAAACCAGCGGTCTGTGTCGTCGAGGGCGCGGCTGAAAATATCAACCACGAGCTGTATTTCTTCTTTCGTGGAAATCAACGGCGGGCAGAATGCGATCGAGTCTCCCATCGCCCTTGTGATCATGCCGTACTCCTGCGCACGTCCCGCCAGGTAGCGCCCCAGCTTCCCAACCGTATCCAGCGGCTCCTTTGTCCGACGATCCGCAACGAGCTCCACAGCAGCGATTAATCCACAGCCCCTAACCTCCCCTACCAACGGATGACCCGCAAATTGAGCCAGTCCGACTTGCAGTTGTTCGCCCAACTCGCAGGCGTGCTCAACAAGCCGTTCTTCTTGAATGATCTTTATGTTTTCCAGCGCAACTGCGGTCGCAACCGGGTGGCCGCTGCCGGTGAACCCATGACCCAGAGTACCGAAGGTGTGGCTCTGATCGGCGATCCCCTCGAAGACCTTATCGTTGATCAGGACTGCCGCGATCGGTTGATACGAAGAGGATAGTTGCTTGGAAACCACCATGACATCCGGCTTGATGCCGAAGGTTTCGCAGCCAAACATCTTCCCGGTTCGACCGAAGCCGCAAATGACTTCATCCGCGACGACCAGCACATCATATTTGCGGCACACCGCTTGAACCTTGTCCCAATAGGTGCGCGGAGGCACGATCACGCCGCCCGCCCCCATCAGCGGTTCGCCGTAAAAAGCGGCTACGGTTTCCGGGCCCTCCCGGAGGATGACATCTTCCAGCTCGGCTGCCAGGCGATCAGCAAATTGTTCATCGGTCTCGCCAGGTTTGGCATTGCGATAGTGGTGCGGACAGGCGACGTGAAAGAAGCCGGGCAGCGGCACATCAAAGCCACGCTGGTTCACCGGCAGCCCGGTCAGACTGGCGCTGACAGCAGTAATGCCGTGATATGCATTGTGACGACTGATGAACTTCTTTTTGCCAGGCTTGCCAATGGCATTATTGCGATACCAGATCATCTTGACGACAGTGTCGTTGGCTTCAGAGCCTGAGTTAGTGAAGAAGACCTTGCTCATCGGCACCGGGGCGATTTCGATCAGCTTCTCGGCCAATTCGATACTGGGCGTGTGCGCCTTGTGGCTGAAGAGGTGATAAAAGGGCAGTTTGCGTAGCTGTTGCTCTGCCGCCTTGATCAGGCGCTCATTACTGAAACCCAGCGCCACACTCCAAAGACCCGACATCGCTTCGAGATAACGCTTGCCTTGGTTGTCATAGACGTAAATACCCTCGCCACGCTCGATGATCAGCGGGCCGACTTCCTGGTGAAGTCGCGCATCCGTGTAGGGGTGCAGTTGATGCTGAACATCCTTTTCAGCGAGAGAAAGATACGAGCGATTCATATTAAGGAACTCCGGGGAATGGCGGCCATATGGCGTTGTTACAGGCTTGGGTGGGTGTTCATTTCCACCCCTCTTGACGCTTGCTCAATGTCCGCCGTGATCACACGCCGATACAGAGGTATTTGATTTCCAGGTAGTCCTCAATGCCGTACTTGGAGCCTTCACGACCCAGACCCGAGGCCTTGATACCACCGAACGGCGCCACTTCGTTGGAGATGATCCCGGTGTTGATGCCGACAATGCCGTATTCCAGCGCTTCGCCCACACGGAACACACGGCTCATGTCGCGGGCATAAAAGTAGGACGCCAGGCCGAATTCGGTATCGTTGGCCATGGCGATCACATCGGCTTCATCCTTGAAGCGGAACAGCGGTGCCAGCGGGCCGAAAGTTTCTTCCTTGGCAACGGCGGCGTTGCGCGGTACATCAACCAGTACAGTCGGTTCGAAGAAGGTCCCGCCCAGGGCATGCGGCTTGCCGCCGGCAACCACTCGAGCGCCTTTGCTCACGGCGTCTTCAATGTGCTCCCGGACCTTGGCCATGGCTTTGGCGTCGATCAGCGGACCGGTGGTGATGCCGTTTTCCAGGCCATTACCAATGTTCAGCTTGGCCACGGCCGCGGTGAGTTTTTCGACGAAGGCGTCGTAGATGCCGTCCTGGATATACAGACGGTTCGCACAGACGCAGGTCTGGCCGTTGTTACGATACTTGGAGATCAATGCGCCCTCGACGGCCGCATCCAGGTCGGCGTCATCGAACACGATGAAGGGGGCGTTACCGCCCAGTTCCAGCGAGACTTTCTTGATGTCCTTGGCGCACTCGATCATCAGCTGACGGCCGATTTCGGTGGAGCCGGTGAACGTCAGCTTGCGCACGATCGGGTTACCGGTCAGCTCGCCGCCGACTTCGCCGGCACTGCCGGTGACCACGCTGAACACGCCTTTCGGAATGCCTGCGCGCTCTGCCAGTTCGGCCAGCGCCAAGGCCGAGTAAGGGGTTTGCGAGGCCGGCTTGAGGACCATGGTGCAGCCGGCGGCCAGGGCCGGACCGGCCTTGCGGGTGATCATCGCCGACGGGAAGTTCCACGGCGTGATGGCCGCGGTGACACCGATCGGTTGCTTGAGCACCATCAGGCGCTTGTCAACCTGATGGCCAGGGATCATGTCGCCATACACGCGCTTGGCCTCTTCGCCGAACCACTCCAGAAAGGAGGCGGCGTAAGCGATTTCGCCGCGGGACTCGGTCAGTGGCTTGCCTTGCTCCAGGGTCATCAGGCGGGCCAGGTCTTCCTGGTTGGCCATCATCAGATCGAACCACTTGCGCAGCTTGTTGGCGCGATCCTTGGCAGTCAAGGCGCGCCAGGCCGGTAGCGCCTTGTCGGCAGCTTCAATGGCACGACGGGTTTCGGTCGCCCCCATCTTCGGAACGCTGCCGATGATCTCACCGGTGGCCGGGTTGTTGACCTTGAGCGTCTGGCCATTGTCAGCATCTACCCAGACACCGTCGATATAGGCTTGCTGGCGGAACAGTTTCGGATCGTTGAGTTGCACGCGAAATTCCTCGTTAGCGGGTTGCGACGGAGGCCGCCATCGGGGCGGTCCGAGTGGAGTTGGCGGGTGTGACAAAACTGACGCCTGTGCTGGCGAGCTGCTCGCGGACCTTGTCGACGATGTAGGCGCCGATCGGGATGGCGGAGGTCGCTGCGGGCGACGGCGCGTTGCAGACGCTGACGCTACGGGCGGTATTGACGAACAGGAAGTCATCGATCAACTTGCCGTCCAGCGAGACCGCCTGGGCGCGCACACCGGCCGGGTAGGCGGTGAGGTCGCTCTTGTTGATGCTCGGGCAGTACTTCTGCACTTGCTTCAGATAGCCGCCCTTGAACAGTGAGTTTTTCATCTCGATCAGGCCGGGGCGCAGGTTTTTCATCAACACCTTGAGAATGCCCGGGGTGGTCAGGGTTTCGAACATGTCCGACAGCGAGAAATCGGTCTTGAGATAGCCTTCGCGCTTCATTGCCAGCACCGCGTTGGGGCCGACAGTGACGGTACCGTCGATCATGCGGGTCAGGTGCACACCGAGAAATGGCATGGCCGGATCCGGGATCGGGTAGATCAGGTGGTTGACGATCTGATTATGCTGCTTGGGCAGCAGGTAATACTCGCCACGAAACGGGCAGATGATGAATTGGGGCTTGATCCCGAGCATGCGCACCACGCGGTCGGCCATCAGGCCCGAGCAGGTGATCAGGAAACGCCCGTGGTGCTCCAGAGCGTCGGTGCGGACCACCACTTCATCGGGGCGCTCGTCGATGGCGACTACTTCGCTGTTGTAGCGGATCTCGCCACCGGCGGCTTCAAATTCGCGGCCCATGGCCGCAGTGACCTCGGCGTAGTTCACGATGCCGCTCGACGGCACGTAGATACCGCCCAGGCCAACGATGTTCGGCTCGCGCTCACGCAGCTCGGCGGCCGACAGCCATCCACGCCTCAAACCGTTGGCTTCGGTGCGGTCCCACAGCGCGCTCATGCGCTGCATTTCCAGCTCATTGGTGGCCACCAGCAGCTTGCCGCACTCGTCGTAACGGATGCTGTGCTTGTCGCAGAAGGCCTTGGTGGCCTTATTGCCTTCCAGACAAAAACGCGCCTTCAGGCTGCCCGGGGTGTAGTAGACGCCGGCATGGATGACACCGCTGTTGTGGCCGGTCTGGTGCTTGGCCGGGCCGGACTCTTTTTCCAGCAGGAGGATTTTTGCGTCCGGGTAAACCTGGGTCAGTTGCATGGCCGTGGACATGCCCACAATGCCGCCACCGATGATGATGAAGTCGTACGCAGCCATTAGCTTGCACCCACTTGAGTTACGTTTTTGTTGGAAGCACAACAAGGGCCATACGTGCTGGCCCTGGTCATTTCAGCGCTTGGAAAACCTTATTGGCCGCGTTGGTACATGGTTTTCTGGTAGCTGATGTAGCCACGCTGGCGCATCAGTTCACGACGCAGGCCCGGGTGAGCAGTGAAGCGGTCACGGCCGTGCAGCCAGAACATATTGTTGACCAACACGAAGCTGCCGACCGGCACCGGTATCGAAACCTTCTTCTGGCTGCCTTCCAGGGACTCGCTCATGGCGGTCAGCCAGATGCCTTCCTCGAAGTCCTTGGGCTGCACGAACTGGTCGATGTAGCGCATGGTCGGGCGGCCTTCGGCGTCGTTGTCGAACACCGCGTGGAACACGTCTTCACGCACGTTCTTGCTTGGTGGCGCGGTGAAGCGCATTTCACGGCGGGCCAGCGGGTGCGTGTAGTAGTGGTTCAGGTCTTCCCAGTCGTCCAGGTGCAGCAGCAGGGTATTGCCGCCTTCCATGTTCTGCTCGTCGATCTTCATCATCAGCACGTAGTCAGTACGTTCCTGAACGAAGGTGCCGTCGTTGTGCAGTTCCATGACCCGGTGTGGCTGACGCAGGTAACTGTCGGAATTGTCCGTGTTGACCACCGCAAAGCGCGCGTAGAACTGTCCGCTCATGGCATCGAAGTTGGAGCGACCGATCAGGTGTGCGACGGCCGAGGAGAACTTGACCATGTCATCGGCTTGGGTCACGTCATTCAAACCTTCAGGCGTGATCAGCATGCCGCCGGTAGCGCGGTCCAGAATGGTGTTGACCAACACCGGGCGCAGGGTGCCCTCGCACAGCTCGTCAAGGATCTGACCGACCCGGAAACGCAGGAACGACTTGTACTCCAGGGCCTGGACCGGCCATTCCGCCACCGCCTTGACGAATGCGTCGACGGTTTCCTTGGCGAATTTCAGCTCAAGCAGGCGCGGCGACTGGCTGGAAGGGGTAAGGATGAAGCCCTTGGTCTCCGATGGGAGTGGCATCACAAGGTCCTGAATGTGGGTAAAGGCGTTCATGGCAGTTCCTGGGCAGAAGGTAGGGATTAGCCCTTCCAGCATTGATCTGGATCAGGCGCAGATCAAAAATATCGCCATAATTTTATAATGTCTACATTTTTATTTTTGATCGACAAAATCACATTCCGCCTTACATTTTTCGTATGACAGATGTTTAGGTATGATTGGACCTTGTCGATATCAGGAGCAGCACCTTTGAATAGCTTCGCCCCCAAGCAGAACTCTGCATTCAGCGGGTATGAGCGGCTCAAACAGGACATTATTCGTGGTGTCTTCAAGCCCGGTGAGAAGCTTCTCATGAGCGGGCTCAAGGAGCGTTATGACTTGGGGGTTGGCCCGCTGCGAGAGGCGCTTTCGCAATTGGTGGCCGAGCATCTGGTCGTGGTGATCAGCCAGAAGGGCTACCGGGTCGCGACCATGTCGTTGCAGGAAATGCAGGACATCTACGATGCCCGCGCCAACCTCGAGGCGATGATAGTAGGCTTGGCTATTGAGCGCGGTGACGACGCTTGGGAGGCGCAGATCCTGGCCCAGTCCCATACCCTGTCCAAAGTCATGGACGTGAAAACCCGAGAGCAGGTCTTGGATGTCTGGGACGAACGGCACAAGGCCTTCCACACGGCTATCGCCGCCGGTTGTGGCTCAAAACACCTGTTACAGGCGCGCGGTTATCTGTTTGATCAGGCCGAACGCTACCGCCACCTTTGGCTGACCCGGACGGTCTTCTCCGAAGAAGCCCTGGCGTTGAAACGCAAGGAACATTCCGCGCTGGTTGAAGCTATTCTGGCGCGCGATGCGCCACGGGCCAGTACCATGATGCGCACTCATCTGATGACGCCGGTGCCGATCATCACCGAGATCATGCTGGTGCAAGGAATGGGCAGCGCTGCATGAATTTGAGATCAAACGGATCGGCCGAAGCGAGCATACCCGCCCTCTCTAGCTGAAGTTCGACGACGTCTGCAAACCCTTACTTCGCGCAGCCCCCTGCAGGTTTCCCCTTGCCATGTTCCTCAGGGACAGCACTATGTGGCTATCAATGCCCTTGCCCAACACAGCGACGTAACCGTATGGCCAGAACGCATTGCCTGGATCGGAAGGTGATGGGGATGGTGACGTGCGAACGCTCTTTCTTGAAGGCTCACCATTCGCTGCGCAATGCGTTGCCAGCTGGGCAGCGGTATTCCTCAGCCTCTTCATTCCAGTGGAAGTTATTGCTCGAGAGACTGCCGTTGTTGCGCTCGGTTTTCTCCCACACCAGCCTATGCTGCTCGACGTTTTTTTCCTCCAGCATCCAGGCCAACATCGGCGCCTTACCATAGGTGGTGTCGCCGATGAGGTGTTCTGGCTTGATATCGAATTGCTCTTCAATACGCCAAGTTCAAATGGCCCCCGTGGTGACCTACACCTGTTCAGGTCAAAAGCAATTTCACACTTGACCGTCTATCAGTTCACTCACCTGGAAAATCCACTCTGGAAACGAGTAGACAACCTTCATGAAATAGCGCCTCTGAAGTGGTTGATCCGCATAAACCCCTAAGCTAAATATGAGTACGGATCGCTGTTATCGACAGCACCCTGCCCAGGTAGCCAGAACCTTCAAGGCTACGTCACTTCGCTGATGGTTCTCCCAAAGTGCGATTAGCGTTCGGTGGCTCGCACGGTGACCGTTGCTACGGTGATGAACGCCTACTGCTCTCCTGAGCGCCTTTCGAGCGCTGCTCGTGAGATAAACCCTCTTGATTTTCTTCAACCCACTGCGGGGAAATCTTTCCCCGCACAGGACAGGTTTCTTCGCGTTTTCAACGGAGACATACCATGCCCGACTCACCTACACCGGAAACACTGAACACCCTTCGGTTGCCCATCGTGTTCACCCCTGGCGCGTGGCAACGCGCAGTACTGTTCGAGCAATCCGATCACGCTGAGAAGCAGCAGGTCGATCGGTTGAGCCACGTATTGCGCGCAGCCTTCGAAGCCCACCGGGCCTATCCACACAAGCCCTACGTGCTGTTCGAGGTAATCCACATTGAACCAACCGACCACTTAGACCACGACCCGTTGCTGCAATTGAGTCTCAGCCTACTCCAAGAACCGGGTCAGCCTGGCGCCTTGCTGATAGCGCTTGCAGGAGAGGCCAACACCTAACGCACATAACCGTACTCGGCGCTCAAATCCACATCGGACAGCATGCAAGACCTGCATCAATCCACCCATCACCCAATCGGGGAACCCTCCCCGACGGGCAAGGCGTTCCTCCGTTTACTCTCGAGGAAAATGCCATGCGCGATATCTACCAAGACGTGACAGACAAGATCGTTACCGCGTTAGACCAAGGCGTTGTCCCCTGGATCAAACCTTGGTCCTCAAGTGGTTCAGCTGACGTCGGTCATCATCAACCCTACCCCATCAACGCCATCACGCGGCGCCCCTACTCGGGTATCAATTTACCGTTGCTCTGGGCCGAGGCCAGGTTGCAGGGATTCACTCAAGATCGTTGGCTGACCTTCAACCAAGCCAAAAAAGCCGGTGGGCACATCCGTAACGGTGAGCACAGCACCCTAGCGGTGCTCTACAAGCCAATGGAACGCGAAGAACACGAGTCAGGCCAACCCGTACTCGATGAAAACGGTCAGCCCAAGGTCGCTCAATTTGGCATTCTCAGGACGCATTTTCTGTTCAACATCGAGCAAACGGAGGGACTCGATACATTCAATGAAACCCTGCCCGAGACGGAACCAAGTGGTCCCCTCCAGGCCAACAGCGCTGCAGATAATCTGCTGCTAAGTTCAGGAGCACACATCGTTCATCGGCCTGCCGACGAAGCCTTTTACCACCCGATCAGGGATCTCATCCAACTGCCGACAAAAGCACAATTTCACGACGAAGGCGGGTACTACGCCACCGAACTGCACGAGCTGACGCACTGGACTGGGCATCACTCTCGGTTGCAGCGCGAGGGGGTGACGTCAGCCTATCCGTTCGGCTCGCCAGGCTACGCGTTTGAGGAATTGATCGCCGAAATGGGCGCTGCTTTTTTATGCGCCTATACGGGTATACAAGGAGAGCTGCGCCACGAGGGCTACATCGACTCCTGGCTCCGCCTGCTCAAGGCAGACAAACGCGCGATCTTTTGCGCCAGTGGTCACGCCCGAAGTGCCTCGGAATATGTACTCAATCTGGAGCAGCAACTGAAGCAAGCGGTCTTGGACGACTCACTCTGCATGCACGAGGGAGCTTAATCGCTACCTATCCGATGTAAACGCTTCACAGGGCCAACGCGAGTTGAGCCCTTTTTTCTGCGCGCAGAAAATTCCCATGCCGCGGGACTCTGACGCAATCTACAAAAGATTTGCGCACACACCCGAAGCATGCCGTTACGTATCCAGGTTCTGCGCCAGAAAATCCACCAGTTCGAGTGGACTCCGGCTGTCGATCACCTTGTAAATCAGATCGCGTTTGCTGCGCGGCAACTTCTTGACCACGCTCTTCGCCGAGGCCCTGACGGCTTCGTCGGTCCCATGGATACGTGCCGCGAGCAGCAGTACAAGCGTGGCGTCAGTAAGGTTCATGGCAAGACCCAAAAAATATGCACCGCAGTGTACCGACTCTTTTCTTTTCCGTACTAGCCCCCAACAAAACGATGTCTAGCAGAATCAATATCCCGATTGCCGCACAAAGGGACAAGAGCCAAAAGGACGGGTAAGGGTTGGAAAGGAATGGGGACTCAAGGGTAAGAGCGCTATCCGAAAAGGCTAAAAGGCCACTGACCCAACCACTTCCCGGAGGTCACGATGCTCAGTCTGTTTCGCCCCAAAAGGCAGAAGCCCCCTCCGCCGCCGACCGTGAGCGTCGCCGAAGGTTACCTGCCCATGGAGTCGGCCCACAGCTTGTTAGCAGCGGAGCACCGCCGTCAGTTGCTCGATCGCATCTGGCAGTACACCGCCCTCTCCCACGCCCAATTCACCCAGCTCTATTTAAATCCGATCCATCGCTACACCGAGCAGGTCCAGCAACTCCCGGCCAGCGAGACGCACCACCATGCGTATCTCGGCGGCATGCTCGACCATGGTCTGGAGCTGGTCGCTTGCAGTTTGAAACTGCGTCAGTCCTATCTGCTGCCCACCGGCGCCGCGCCCGAAGACCAAGCCGCCCAGACCGATGCCTGGTCGGCCGGAATCGCTTATGGTGCCCTGCTGCATGACATTGGCAAGATCGCCGTGGATCTGCTGGTCGAACGCCAGGATGGCCGTCTTTGGCATCCTTGGCAGGGTCCCCTGGATCAGCCCTACCGTTTTCGCTACCTCAAAGGTCGCGACTACCACCTGCACGGCGCCGCCGCCGGCTTACTCTACACCCAGATTCTCGACCGCCCGATCTTGGACTGGCTCAGTGGATTCCCTCAACTTTGGGCCAGTCTGCTGTATGTCCTGGCCGGTCAGTATGAACGTGCTGGCGTGCTCGGCGAGTTGGTGATTCAAGCCGACCGCGTCTCCACCGCACAGAACATTGGCGGCAACCCAAACAAGGCACTGCAGGCGCCGATGCATTCGCTGCAACATCACTTGATCAGCGGACTGCGTCATCTGGTTCAACACGAGCTGAAACTCAACCAACCGGGTGCCGCGGGATGGCTGACCCGGGACGCCCTCTGGCTGGTCAGCAAGACGGCCACGGACAAGCTGCGAGCCTATCTGCTGTCGCAATCGATTGAGGGCATTCCCTCCTCCAACATTGCTGTGTTCGACGAGCTGCAATCGCATGGGCTGGTCGAGTCGACCCCGGAAGGCAAAGCCATCTGGACTGCGCAAGTGACACAGGGAGACTGGCAGCAGAGCTTTACCTTTCTGCGCCTTCAACCGGCGTTGATTTGGGGAAGCGAAGACCGCCCCGCCGCTTTCAGCGGAACGGTGAGCGTAGCAGCCGATGACCACTCGACTGACGCTTCGGCATCACTACCAGCGCCTAAGACTGTCAGTACAGGATCGCGTCAAAGCTCTTCGCCGAAAGATCCCATGGCGATGGAAGACGCTGACTATCTCGGCACGCTGTTGGATATGTTCGAGTTGGAGGGGCCAGAGGCCAGTGACTCGCCGTCAGAAAGCCCACCCGAAACCTCCCCCCTACCATCGGATGACCCTGGTCAGGCATTCCTGAATTGGGTCAAGGAAGGCATCCTGAGTCACAAGCTGATCATCAATGACAGCAAGGCTAAAATCCACACGGTGTGTAGCAGCGTATTTCTGGTCACACCAGGACTTTTCCAACGCTACGCGCAGGAGTTTCCTGATATCTCACAGAGTGCCGATCAAGAGATCGAAGAATGGCGTTGGGTGCAGAAACAATTCGAGAAACTCAAGGTTCACAAAAAGCGTGAGAACGGTCTAAACATATGGACCTGCCAGATCCAAGGCCCCCGCAAGAGGGCAAAACTCAAAGGTTATCTATTAGGAAAAACAGAGCTGCTATTCGGAACAGTCCCTCCCGACAATCCTTTTCTCGTGCTTGACCCAGAATGAACATGCAGATATAGCAAAGCCTGCCGCCTATGGCTACAGAATGACATTAGGGCCGCACTCCTGCTATTTCAAACTGAGGTGATCAGTTAGTGATCAATCCTTTGCATCCTGCATACGTCATTGGCGCATAGACAGTTATCCACAGAAATACCCACGCTGTTTGTGGGTAACTTTTAATCTGATGCAATGGTTTTTTGAGCCCTGCACACTGCATCACATCAGCATTGTCTATTGACGCGTAAAAGACGCATAAGCTCCGTCAAGATTTCACTGCTCGAATTGAAGGTTTTGGACTCACAACCCTGATGGTTCGGGTTGCTCTCGTCAGCGCCACATACCGGTCCTTCATAGACATGTTGGTCGAATGCACAACCACGGCGTGGTCAAACTCAAGCCCCTTCACAAGAAGAGTGCTCCCGATGCAACGAAATGGCAGCCGTACGTCTCGTGGCGGGCTTTAGCCTCTATAAGCGCGGTTTGCTCATGCATCTAACAAACCCTAAGGCGCTGCTCGGCTGGATCGCTACGATGACACTTGGGCTGGGCCCGGATGCTTCGCCACAAACGGTCGCGATCATACTGGCTGGATGCGCTGTGCTTAGCGTCCTCTACTTATCGGGCTCCCGTACTCCGCTGCGTTGGCGGTGGTGGGTTTGCTGGAGTCGATGATGACTGCGACCATCGTCGATGACCTGACCGATACGTCCAGTGATAAAAGCCGCGAGTGCAAAGGTCAGGGCATCGCCAACATCACGAGCGGCCTCATCGGCGGTATGGCGGGCTGTGCAATGATCGGTCAGTCGATGATCAACGTGAGGTCTGGTGGCCGAACTCGCCTGTCGACGCTGAGCGCAGGAAGGGCACAAGAGGAAGTGGTGTGTGTCGGAGACGAAAGACACCATTCGTTGGACATGAAGTCGTCAAGGTGTGTCTAGCGGACGCTTACAGACGAAGATCAAATCACGCGAACGTAAGCACAAGGACGATGATGGTAAAGAGGAGGATGAGCCGTTTTGATCTACACCGGGAATGCTCTACCGCATGCCTACCTGCAGTGGGGCTTGATGCCTCTTCCACTGGGACACTGCTGCTAAGCTTATCCACAATTGCTGATGCAAAAATCAGCAGTCCGCCCTGGGTCAATTTTCAATCAGCGCCGAGACTAGGCTCAAGTCTTCTGATGGAAAATATCGTATTAACAAGCTGCGAATTGTATAGCGCTGGGGGGGGCATCCGACCTGATTAATATTAAAGTCGGTGCCCTCTTAACCTGTCACAGGCTACTTTCAGTAGAGAAAGAACTCTTCGTCAGGCGTCGACGAATATAACCTTTCCGGTGATGAAGCCATCAACCGAACGCTCGAAGGCTTTGCCTACTAGCGCGCCAGGGACAGGCTGGAAGCCTGGCATCATTTCCCCATATACGTCCCACGCCTCTTCCAGAACTGTAGGGTTGACCACGTTGATGCGAACCTGGCGTGGAAGCTCGTGCGCTACACACTGCACGAAGGTGTCGATGGCGCCGCTGGTGGTGGCGTCCGCGATTGCCATGGGAATGGGTTTGACATTGAGAATACCCGAAATCAGCGTAAACGAACCGCCATCGTTGATGTAGCTCAGGCCCACATTTACCAGATTGATCTGGCCGACCATTTTGCTTTGGATAGTCGTGTCCCACTGCTCATCGGTCATTTCGCTGAAGTTAGCGTATTCGCAGTAGCCAACCGTATTAACAACGGCATCGAACGGCCCGACCCTTTCAAACAGCGCCTTGATCGACGCCTTGCTGGTGATATCGACCGTGTGGTCGCAGCATATACCGGAGCGGCTGGCGGTGATGACATTGTGGTTCTTGAGGCCGGTCATAGCGGCTTGACCCATGTGCCCTTGGGCGCCAATCAAGATTACGGTTTTCATAGCAGTACCTCATTAAATCTTAGGGAGGCGATACTCTAGGCGCTCACTGATACAATGAAAATCACGACTGATTTGTATGAGATACAACTCCAATGATTGAGAAAATCGATGTCCGGCACATGCGGGTTTTGCTGCATCTCGTGCGCGAGAAAAACGTTTCTCGCGTTGCCGAGCAGCTTGAGATATCACAACAGGCGGTTAGCAACTACCTCAAGCGCATGCGTGAAGTGTTTCCCAATGAGCTGTTCCTGCGCCAGAGCGCAGGCCTACAGCCTACCGACTATGCGTACGACCTAGCGGCTAAATTCGAGAAAATACTTGAAGAGGTCGACGGCATCTTCAATTCATTCCCATTCGATCCTGCAACGAGTGAGTACGTGTTCAGGGTCATCGCAAATGAATATGCGCAACTGTCTATCATCCCGTCGCTTTCGTTGCTTATGCGCGAACGCGCTCCCAGGGTGAAACTTGAAGTCATTGACTTCAATCCCGATCAGCATGCCAAGACGCTGGCGCAAGGAGAGGCTGACCTGGTGATTGGTTTTTCTGACTACGTCGATCCTGGACTGGTAAGGAATACGCTGAGACGCGACCACTACTGCTGCGTCGCTCGGCAAGGTTCGCCGCTGCCTCGGCAGATACGGGTACTGAGCGATGTGTCTTCCCATCCTCATGTGGATTTCGCCAGTGGCGTAGGCAATCTGGGGAGCCGAGTAGATGATTTCCTTAGCGCCCAGGAGGTCAGCCGCACCGTGATCGCCACTTTGCCCTGCTACACGTCTCTGCAAGCGTTTATGCACGTGAATGACACGGTGGCCTTCGTACCCTCGGCCATTGCCGCCGCCGGGGGGTTTCAAGTGATCGATATAGATTTGTCTTCCCTAAACTTCAATGTGGTTGTGGGATGGCATAGAAGAGCTTCGGGTAGTGCATCCAGAGATTGGCTTGCCCAGGTTATTGTAGAATTACCCACGTCGCGTTAGCTCAAAATCAACCAGCCCGTACGCCCACCGTTTTTTGATATCCTGACCTAGAGTCATTATCTGACGCTGTCTCAGCCAGGGAATAGCCTGAAAACGGTGATGTAAAATGCAATCCTTACACGCCTACCGACTCAGCGAACTAGTGAAATTGATTAGTTGCTTCCGCATAAGTCAGCCCATTCAATCACGCAAGGTGTGATACCCGGATGCATACGATCAAGGCCCCTCTTGCGTTAGTTTTCGGAGGGGCTGGAATAAAATTGTTGTTCTCCCCCTCTGGTTGAGAGATCGAAAAGAGATCGCTTCTGACGAAAATAACGGGAGTTATGGACTCCCCTTCACTTGCATGCGTTTTCAACCCTGACGCAGCACTTCCAAGCCTATCTGCTCAGATGGACGAACTCTTAGATGATGATGCCAAGCTTTTGCGTGTCTGCCTTAGCGCTGTCGGCTATGAATTCAACGCTCGAGAAGTCGTCGCTAACGCAATCGGCCGCATGCTTTTACAGCGTGCAAGGGCAGACGCTTTTCGCACGAATCCGCTCCTGGTGATCCTAGACGAGGCACATAATTTCTTAGGGAAGTCGGTGGGCAGTGAAGACGATCTGCAAAACCTTGATGCGTTTGAAATGATCGCCAAGGAGGGGCGTAAGTATGGCCTGAACATCTGTCTCGCAACTCAAAGGCCTCGTGACATTACTGAAGGAGTACTGAGTCAAATGGGGACGATGTTGGTTCATCGTCTGACCAATGATCGAGATCGCGACGTCGTCGAAAGAGCTTGTGGAGAGATAGATAGGTCGGCTGCTGCCTTTCTTCCAAACCTCAAGCAAAGCGAGGTTGCCATCGTAGGAGTCGATTTTCCGATCCCCGTTACCATCCAGATCGACAGGCCCTCCCAGCCTCCGCTCTCAGATGGGCCAAGCTATCAAACTCTTTGGGGCGCTCCAGGAGTTGAAGCTTGAATGCCTAGAGTGTCAGGTTCGCCAGGGCAACTAGTGGAGAAAGCCGTCGCTAGCTCACAGCCCTTTAGATACCAAAGCTACCTAGATCCAGAATATTCGTGGAAGTAAATGTGGGAGTATTTTTTCAGACATGAAAAAGCCCAATCTTTTCAAATCGGGCTAAGTCATTGAAAAATATGGTCGGGAGGGAGTGATTCGAACACTCGACCCCTAGCACCCCAAACATGGGGTAGCTGGATACTCAAAATTTATCCGCCAGCCATGCTTGCCGGACGAATAAAAAACCCGGCGCGAGGCCGGGTTACCCAGCATCTCCAAGACGCAGCCCCCAAATGAGAGGGATGGAGAGCTGACAAGAGAGTGCGGGGGGCGAGATATTGCCAAATGATGTCATTCTGCGCAATAGAAGCCTCTTTCCGACCCGCTCCAACACTTCATGTGATTTGTGAATTCCACGCATCAGGAGTAGCCCGTGCCAGATGCACTTAAGCAAGCTGCGACATCCGTTGTCACCGCTCGAAGGCAGCACCTCAGCTTGAGCCCAGCGCGGTGCAAACGATCCGTGCAGTCACATCGAAATTCTCCAGAGTGAGCACATCGATTGGCGAACGACCTTTTAGTCGTTCATGAGGTTTACAAAGAGCGCGATAAAGCCTCCATGCATCCGCATCCGGAGACCGCATCAGCACCGCGAGAACCAACTTGTGCCGCAATGGATCAAGCTGCCAATCGGGAATGCGCTGACCACGATTACCTAGGCTCAGGGACAGTAGGCGCCGGGCCTTGATATCGCGATTGACCTGATCGCGGGATTTACCTGCCAGTCTAGCGAAGACCAGCAACGGCAAATTGCTCGAAGCCTCATAAGTGACCAGCATCTCAGCGCGCTCGCGCTGGATCTCAGACATCTGAGGTTTTTGCAGTTTTTCAGTCTGGATTGGAACGGGTACGGCAGGCGACTGTTGGGGCGCGATAAGGGCCGGTTCGTTGCTGACTAACATTTTGGGCGCCAGGACGGTCGTCGCTGGAAAGCTGCCGTTGTACAGAACGGAGTTTGTGTTCGCGTTTTCCAACGAGGGCAGCGAAGCTGCACCCTCTAAACGAATAGTCAGCGGAGAGCTTGCCGCTTTCAGCTGGCCCTGCCCCCACAGATCCAAACGGTTCGCCCAATCCTGCATCATCGTCCGACGCTGCTCGACGTATTCTGCGTGATTGTAGGCCGCACTCACCTTGTCCGGGTCGGCATGAGAAAGCTGAGCATCCACCCATACCTTCGGGTATCCGATCTCGTTCAGCGCCGTCGAGATCGTCGCCCTCATGCCATGACCGGTGAGTTGATCAGCGTACCCCATCCGGCGTAACGCTCCATTCAGAGTGTTCTCGCTGATGCGCTTGCTCAGGTCGCTTCGATGCGCAAATAAGTAACGCTGTGCCGGGAGCACCTGGTCCAGCAAGTGACGCACTATCTCCAGCGCCTGAACCGACAGCGGGACGATGTAGGGGGGTATGTTTGAGACCTGCTTCCCTGGCTTACGCATCGCTAGCTGGAGTTGTTTCACCACCTCCGCGGGTATGATCCATAACCGCTGCTCCAGATCGAACTGGTCGGGTGTCGCCAAGCGCAGCTCGCCCGTGCGGACACCGGTCAGCAGCAACAATCGAAGACCAAGGCGTGTTTGGTTTGCGCCACCGTAGTTTCGAAGAGCAGCCATCAATGCAGGGAGCTCGTCCATACGAAGAAATGGATTGTGCGCAACCGGAGGCTTGGGTAGTGCGACAACATCGAGGTCTGAAGCCGGATTGTGTTCCAGCCCCTCGATCTTCACCAGCGCATAGCGGAACAATTGATTGAACCAGGTCCGACATTTTTCGGCTGTGGTTAAGGCCTTGCGCTGTTCGATCCTGCTCAGCAAATTCAGCAGATCGTGACGATTGATATCGTAGACGGACCGCTCTCCAAGCGAAGGCAGGACGTCTTTATTGAAGATTCTTAAGATTTGCGAGAGCGTGCTCTGACGGCCTTCCTTCAGGCTCAGCCTGCGGAAATCCACCCACTGATTGAACACGGCCTCGAAGGTATGCTCTGCCGCAAAACGAACAGCGCGACGCTGCTGTTTACGGTGTTCATAGGGGTTGATGCCTTGAGCAACCAAAGCACGCGCTTCATCACGTCGCGCTCTGGCTTCTTTGAGGCCGATTTGCGGATAACTACCCAGAGACATACGCTTCTGCGTGCCCGCCCAGTAGTACCTGAAACGCCAGATTTTTCCGCCCTGAGCCGTCACATTGAGCGCAAGCCCATCCGTGTCGCCTAACGTGTAATCATTACCGGTGATTCGGGCGTGCCGAACGGTCATATCCGAGAGTGCCATCGCGAGCTCCTGAACAGAGTCAGGGCCAGATGCTCATCTCGCGATCCAAGCTGATCCAGCAACAAACCGATTCAGTACTCATCCAAATTCAAGATTCCCATCGGGACTTAAATCGGGACTTAAACGCACCGGATAGTGCAGGATTTCAGTGGTTCCCGCCGGAACGAAAAAAGGACCCGAAGGTCCTGATTTCAATCACTTACAGAATTCAGTGGAACTCTGCAGCGCAATATTTGGAGCGGGAAACGAGACTCGAACTCGCGACCCCGACCTTGGCAAGGTCGTGCTCTACCAACTGAGCTATTCCCGCGTCTTGGTGATGCGCATTCTATAGAATCCACATCCCCCGTCAACCCCTTGATTCAAAAAAGTTTTATTTCTTTTCCACGTCCGTCTTCAGATGCGGCCAGGCAGCCCGCAAGTATTGGACCATGGACCACAATGTCAGGCCAGCGGACACCAGCAGCAAGGCGTACCCCATCAGGACCCAGAAGGTAAAGTCGGAAGGGTTGGCCAGCAGGATCACCAGCGCCAGCATTTGCGCGGCGGTTTTCCATTTGCCCAGGTTCGACACCGCTACATGGGCGCGGGCACCGAGTTCGGCCATCCACTCGCGCAGTGCCGAGACGACAATTTCGCGACCGATGATGACGGCGGCCGGCAGCGTGAGCCACAGGTTGCCATGCTCTTGCACCAGCAGAACCAGGGCAACGGCGACCATCAGCTTGTCCGCAACAGGGTCGAGGAAGGCTCCGAACGGTGTGCTTTGTTCCAGACGACGGGCTAGATACCCGTCGAGCCAGTCGGTCGCGGCGGCAAATGCAAAGACCGAGGCAGAAGCCAAATAGCTCCAGTGGTAAGGCAAATAAAACAGCAAAATGAAGATCGGGATGAGCAGGACGCGTAGAACGGTAATCAGATTAGGGATATTCATCGGCACAACTGGCTACGAGGTGAGTTGGGCATTCTACTCGCTGTGCAGATTTGCATAAATCAACTCTGCGAGCTTTTTGCTGATTCCGGGTGCTTTGGCGATCTCTTCGATGCTGGCACGAGTCAGCTCCTGTAATCCACCAAAATGTTTCAACAAATCGCGTCGACGTGTCGGTCCGACGCCGGCAACGCCCTCAAGTGTAGACGTGCGGCGAGTTTTGCCACGACGTGCGCGGTGCCCCGTAATGGCGAAACGGTGCGCTTCGTCGCGGATCTGCTGGATCAGATGCAGCGCGGGGGAATCGCCGCGCAAGGTGAATTCATGGGCCGCGTCGTTGAGGTACAGGGTTTCGAAACCGGCCTTGCGCGTCGCGCCCTTGGCCACACCCAAGAGAATCAGGTCTGGCACAGCCAGTTCGTTAAGCACATCACGGGCCATGGACAGCTGACCTTTGCCGCCGTCGACCAGCAGGATATCCGGCAACTTGCCCTCGCCGTCCTTCAATTTGCTGAAGCGTCGGGTCAGGGCCTGGTGCATCGCGGCATAGTCATCGCCCGGCGTCACGCCCTCAATGTTGTAGCGACGGTAGTCTGATTTGATCGGACCTTCCGGGCCGAACACCACACAGGACGCCACCGTGGCCTCGCCGCTGGAATGACTGATGTCGTAACACTCGAGACGTTGCGGCGGCTCGTCCAGTTTCAGCACTTCGGCCAGGGCATCGAAACGTGCCGCAACGTGTTGCCGGTTAGCCAGACGTGCGCCCAGCGCTTGCTCGGCATTGGTGACCGCCAATTGCTGCCAGCGCGCTCGGGTGCCGCGAACTCGATGGCTGATGGTCAATTCGCGACCGCGCAGCTCTTCGATGGCTGCGATCAGGGTCGGAAAGTCTTCGTGAACCACGTTGACGATCAGCTCGCTCGGCAAGTCGCGCTCGGGACTGCTGATGAAATATTGACCGAGGAACGCTGCCATGACTTCGGAAACGTCTTCCTCGATACCCACCTGCGGAAAGAAGTTCTTGCTCCCCAACACCCGGCCACCGCGCACGCTGATCAAGTGCACGCAGGCGCCACCTGGATTGACGAACGCCGCAATCACATCGATATCGCCCGTCCCGCCTTCCATGCTCTGCTGGTCCTGGACCCGACGCAGCAATGAGATCTGGTCACGCAGCTCGGCGGCGCGCTCGAACTCGAGGTTAACCGCCGCTTCCTCCATGGCCGCAGACAACTCGTCCGCCAGGGCATTGCTGCGACCTTCAAGAAACATTACCGAGTGGCGTACATCTTCGGCATACACCTCGGGCTCCACCAGCCCCACACACGGCGCCTTGCAACGCTTGATCTGATATTGCAGACAAGGTCGAGCACGGTTCTTGTAGAAGCTGTCTTCGCACTGACGAACAAAAAAAGCCTTTTGCAGCAGACTGAGGCTTTCGCGAATCGCCCCTGCGCTGGGATAAGGGCCGAAATATTTGCCCTTGGCCTTTTTCGCGCCCCGATGAATGCTCAAGCGTGGGAACTGGCCATCCGAGAGAAAGACGTAAGGGTAGGATTTGTCGTCGCGCAGCAGGATGTTGTACGGCGGACGCCATTCCTTGATCAGCGTCTGCTCAAGCAGCAAGGCTTCGGTTTCGTTGGCCGTGATGGTGGTTTCGACCTGGGCGATACGGCCCACCAGCGCGGCGGTCTTGGGGGCAAGACCGGCTTTGCGGAAGTAGCTCGCCAAGCGCTTCTTGAGATTTTTGGCTTTGCCGACATAAAGCAGCCGCGCATCGCTGTCGAACATGCGATAGACGCCCGGCCGCCCACTGACCGTCGACAGAAAAGCACTTGGATCGAAGATTTCAGTCATTTTCAGAGGCTGGCATCAACCATGCCGTGACGAACCGCCAACAGCGTCAACTCGACATCGCTGCTGATCGAAAGCTTCTCGAAAATACGGTAACGGTAGGTATTCACTGTTTTTGGCGACAGGCACAGTTTGTCGGAAATGATCTGCACCTTCTGACAGCCGACAATCATCAACGCAATCTGGATTTCCCGCTCCGACAAGGCGTCGAAGGGCGAATCATTGGTTGGCTGGAACGACTTGATCGCCAGTTGCTGGGCAATCTGCGGGCTGATGTAGCGTTGCCCGGCAAATACCAGGCGAATGGCCTGGACCATTTCCGGCAGTCCGGCGCCCTTGGTCAGGTAACCTGCGGCACCTGCCTGTAACAGCCGGGTAGGAAACGGATCTTCTTCGCACACGGTGACCGCAACGACTTTGATGTCCGGATGACTGCGCAATAATTTGCGCGTGGCTTCAAGACCGCCGATCCCGGGCATCTTGACGTCCATCAGCACCACATCAGGTTTCAACTCACGCGCTTTAAGCAGGGATTCCTCCCCTGACTCAGCCTGGCCGACTACTTGCAGGCCATCGATGTCAGCCAGCATTCGTGTAATGCCTGTACGAACGAGATCATGGTCATCGACTACTAGCACCCTAATCAAGCAGACACCTCGCGATTTGGTCTTATTGGGTTGTCGGACACCTTAGCAAAAAGCAACTGGCAGACCTAGCGGCAAGCCGCATATAAAAAGTGTCAATTCTTCTTGCGAGGCTTGCCGCCAGTGTGTTTCAGCGATGCAGTTCATTGATATCACGCTGCATTCTCAGGAAACACTGGTCTTGACCGACCACCTTGAGACCCTTTCTCTCGTAAAGCATTTTTGCCGGATTATTTTCAAAGACGGTCAGACGCAATGCCGGACGTCGTTCCTTGCACGCCATGGCGAATACCTGATCGATCGCCCAGGAACCGGCGCCCTGCCCCTGGTACGCTGCTAATAAATGCAATTCGCGGATATACAAGGCTCTAGCGTCGCGGCTCAGACTGACATACCCCATCAACGTGTCATCACGCACAATCAGCCAGTTTTCGCGTCCCTCCCAGGCGACATCAAAGGCCTCGTCCAGCCACAACAGCTCATGTTGAATGTAGTAGCGAAGCATATTTCGACAAGTCAGGTCACGAGCAAAGTCCAGATCCCGAGACGTTGCCGGACGCAATTCGAAACCCATTCAAGCCTCCGCCACAGCCACGATTTGCCCTTTCCAGCCATCAGCGTTGCGACGAGCAACGACCATAAGGTTCCCCGTACCCAGCGCCGCCACAATCAACGTCCCGTCCGCTGCCCAGATTGCACTGCGCCCTGCCGACTCCCAGCCACCCGTTGCGCCACCATGGTTGGCCATCAGTACCGCCATCGAGTGGGTGCGAGCATAGCCCTGCAATAGTGCGGTATCTGGAGCGTAGCCGTTTTCCGTGATCAACACGCCCGCGGCATAAAGATCAGCACCCTGCCGTGCCGCGGCTGCCGCGTGACTGGCGTGAGAAAAATCGGCGCATACCGCTAGCGCGACGGTGTCGCTGCCGATCTTTAATGTCGAACCGCCCGTTCCCGGGGCAAATGCCACGTCCTCGCCCGGGTGCAGATGCTGCTTGCTGTAAACCCCAAGCGATCCATCGGCACCCAATACCAGCGCACCGATCAATACCGGCGAATCGTCCGACAGACGAATCGGCATCCCAACGACACTGGTCACACCGACTTCCCGCGCGAAATCGCGCAACGGTTGCAGCACATCGGCGTCTGGCGCTATGGCCAGCTCCACCGCCAAGCCGCGTTCATACCCGGTCAGCGACAGTTCCGGAAACACCAGCAATTGCACGCCCTGCTCCGCAGCAATCTGCATGAAGCGCCGATGCCAGGCCATATTGGCGGCAAGATCACCGACGATGGAGATCGATTGAGCGGCGGCAATGGTCAGTGTCGTCATGGTTCGTCCTTGTGACGTTGTGGTGGTTGGGCGCAGCGCAAAGTGTGTCACAACCCCCGACGTACTCAAGCGATAGACAAGCCCATGATCATCGATAGCATTTTCTGATTGAATCCGCGTACCGGCCTCTAGTAAGCTCGGCGCATTCATCGGAGACAGACCATGCTCAACGCCCTCTCACAGCTTCGTACCGCCAGCGCCCCGCGCTCGGTTGCGGCTGCCCGGGCGAATGACGTTTGTGCTTCGGTCAGCTTTTATTTTGGGTATTGGTTTAGCCACTGGCGCGCCTGATACCCACACGGCGCCCACTTTAAACGGGTCGCCACCAGAGAATTCTCAACCCCCGGTCGGCCTCCCGACCGGGGGTTTTGTTTTTTTCAGCCCTGAACATTTTTAGCGTCAACCAGACAATTTGAGGATTCACGACATGAACTACGCCACTTATTACCGTTACGACAGTTTTACCGCCTGGCGATTTACCAGCCTCCGCTCGGGACAGCCTGCCGCCTCCGATCGGTCACCCACAGGTGGCAAGCACACACACGCAGCCAATCCGGCCAATTGTCGAACACCCCAGTAGGGCCGAGCGCGCGGGAACGAACCCGCCGCCAGCCCCAGGAAGCCCGAATATGAACTCGTCCGTCTCTGCTCTGCCGCTGTCCACCCTGAGCCCTGCCAATGAAGCGCTGACCTTGCGTCTGCCCAGTTCATTGCAACTCAAACAGCAATTACCCCTCAGCAATGCCCTGACCCGGCAAGTCGCCGACCACCGTGAGGCGGTTCGCGCGATCCTCAACGGTGAAGACTCCCGTCTGCTGGTCATCGTCGGTCCCTGCTCGATTCACGATCCCCGTTCTGCTCTCGAATACGCCGCCAACCTGGCCCGTCTGTCCACGCAAGTCAGCGATGAGATGCTGCTGGTGATGCGCGCCTATGTCGAAAAACCCCGCACCACGATCGGCTGGAAAGGCCTGGCCTACGACCCGCATCTGGATGGCAGCGATGACATGGCGAGCGGTTTAACGCTGTCCCGCGAATTGATGCGCGAAATGCTCCAACTGGGCTTGCCCGTTGCCACCGAATTGCTGCAACCGATGGCCGCCGGCTACTTCGACGACCTGCTGAGCTGGGTCGCGATTGGCGCCCGTACCACCGAATCACAGATCCACCGGGAAATGGCCAGCGGCCTGAGCATGCCGGTAGGGTTCAAGAACGGCACCGATGGCGGTGTGGCTGTCGCCAGCGATGCCATGCGCTCGGCCGCCCATCCGCATCGCCATTTCGGCGTCGATAGCCAAGGGCATCCGGCGATTATTCAGACACCGGGCAACCCCGACACCCATCTGGTACTGCGTGGTGGCCATCGCGGGCCGAACTATGACCGCGACAGCATCGCCCAGGTGCACAGCGATTTGACCAGACTCAAGATCCCGGCGCGGATCATGGTCGACTGCAGCCACGCTAACAGCGGTAAAGATCCATTGCGTCAGCCAGTCGTGTTCAACGACGTGCTTGAACAACGCCTGCAAGGTGATCGTTCGCTGGTCGGCATGATGATTGAGAGCCATCTGTTCGAAGGCTGCCAGCCATTGAGCCCGTCGCTGCGTTACGGTGTGTCGGTAACGGACGGCTGCCTTGGCTGGACCGGGACGGAACAATTGTTGCTGCAGGCAGCCGAGCGACTTCGTACGCAGCGCCATATTCAACAGCCAAAGTGACCAATCCCCGCCTTCCGGTTTTCAATCGAATACCGGAAGGCGGTTGACGTTAAAACAGGTTTACGAGTGCACATGCACCAACGTGGCTTCGGACTGCTGGCTCACATCGTCGAGACGCTCGACCGAATAGGCTACTCGGACCGTCAAGTCCTGATGCTCGCGCCAAAACCTGTAGGGAACGATAAATACCAGCGGTTGACCGGCCATTTCCCTGGAGATTTCACGATCATCGCGATGATTGAAATGCTCCCCGTCACATTTCAGATAGACCAGTTCCCCCTCTTCAGCCTGAGCATTGTCGATCACGACGGTGACACCATCGATCGCATCTTGCACATCCAGCCAACCCTCATCGGTTTCCAGCACGGTAGGTGGTAAAAGCGGCTCTCTATCCAGCGGCCCGATCAACAGTGGTGCCAGCTCCGAGAAGCGTGACGCCTGCCCCTTCTGCTCGACGCGGTAGCCGATCGTAACGGCTGCCCCGAGATTGGGTGCAATACAGTCAGGACTTACCCAGAACGACAGCTCACCACCCACTGCAAAGGATTCGACTTTCAACGTGTCATTGAAACTCGCTTGTGGCGTAACACCTGCCCAGGACAGCAAGACCCGATCTCCCGCCGCCATCCGGGCATACGGCCTGATCGTTACGCGTGCACCCTCCACGACTCGGTCCGGATCGAGCGTGCCGCCCACCGCATCGTTCACAATCACTGGCAGCAAATCTGGCCGGACATCACCGACGCTCAGGTATAAACGCCCGGACTCCACAGGTTCACAAAGGCGCGCAGTGTAGAGGGCGTAATAAACCTCGAGTGACCCGCCGTCCAATGCGGCGATGTGCACGGCCGATACGCAAAAGACAATCGCCCTGCCCACCTGAGCTTCGCTGACAAAACGCGATACCTCATGCCGATACGCAACACCCTCTGCATCAATACCTGACCAGAACATGACCAGTTTGTCTCCGCAGGTCATGTCCGGGTAAGGCGCGACGGTGATAATCGCCTTATTGTCGGACGGATCGAGTGTGGCGTTATCCGCCTGATCCAGCTGTGGTGCCACCAGGCATTGCTCTACAACATTCAAGTTATCTGCTTCATAAGAAGTCATTTATACGCTCCAGTCCTTGGAATGAATGTCGCCTTGAGGTCGACATCGAACGAAGCCTATTGAAACCCGCGGTGCTGATTCGCGCTGCCGGACAATCGCGTCGGCTTGCACGGTAAAAGGACGTTTCAGCGGTAGGTCATTGCGAGGAAGCTCGCAGTCATCGTTAAAAAGATGTCCGGATATTCCGACCAAGACCTCATGTTCATCCGAGCTTTCGTACAATTTCTATTCCGTTTTCATCAGGTTACAGCGGCTTTTTCATACATCGCCGAACGGGTGGTGTGCTTTAGAGTGCGCCCTTGAGCACACACCTGACCTACTGCGAAAAAGGAATGTACATGCTACGGAATGCGATCACTCACTATCCAATCCTGCTGGTGCACGGGCTCTTCGGCTTCGATCGCATCGGCAACCTGGAGCTTTTCCATGACGTCAAACTGGCCCTGAGAAACGCAGGCGCAAGAGTTTTCATCCCACACCTGTCAGCCACCCACAGTAATGAAACCCGCGGCGAACAACTGTTGGCGCAGATTGACCGGGTATTGCAAGGAACCGGTGCAAGCAAAGTCAACCTGATCGGTCACAGTCAGGGGGCACTGGCGGCACGGTATGCGGGGGCGCTGGCGCCGGAGGCGGTCGCTTCGGTGACATCGGTCAGCGGGCCGAACCATGGCTCGGAACTGGCCGATTTCCTGCGCAAGGCGCTGACACCCGGGCGCCTGCCGGAACAAGTCGCCGGAGCGGTGGCCACCCTGTTCGCCGACTTCCTGTCGTTGCTCAGTGGCAGCCGACACCTGCCTCAGAACGCCATCGCCGCCCTCAATGCACTGACCACCGAAGGCGTCGGCGCATTCAACGACAAGTACCCTCAAGGGTTACCGAAAACCTGGGGCGGCAAGGGTCGCGAATTGGTGAACGGCGTGCGCTACTATTCCTGGAGCGGCATCCTGCAGGGCAACATTCTCGATGAGGGGCTCCATGCACTCAATCCGCTGCACGGATTCCTGCGGGCCTTCTCCCACTATTTCACCACCGAAGCCGAACAGAATGACGGCATGGTCGGCCGATTCAGCGCCCATTTGGGGAAAGTGATCCGTTCAGACTATCCGCTGGATCATCTAGATAGCCTCGGCCAGACAACCGGTAAGGTCCGCAAGGGCATCGACCCGATCGCCCTGTACGTACAGCATGCCGAACGCTTGAGAAATGCCGGCCTTTAAGCAATGTCTTGATGCCACGCGATAGACGGAACTGATATCCACGGAATTGATATTCACGGAACTTTGAGAGAGAAATAGCCCACTGAATCCGGTAGGCTCCGCACTTTATTGAACATTGAATGGAGTATTTTCCCATGGCCAAAGCTACTGCCCGTCACATCCTGGTTTCCAGCGAAGAAAAGTGCAACGAACTCAAAGCCCAGATCGAGGCCGGTGCCGACTTCGCCGAAGTCGCTAAAGCCAACTCCAGCTGCCCGTCCAGCCGCCAGGGCGGTGACTTGGGTTCGTTCGGTCCAGGCCAGATGGTCAAGGAATTCGATACCGTGGTCTTCAGCGCACCGATCAACGTGGTGCAAGGCCCGGTCAAGACCCAGTTCGGTTACCACCTGCTGGAAGTGACCAGCCGTCAGGACTGATCAACCCTTGAGTTTGCTGCATAACGGCCCGCCTTTTGGTGGGCCGTTGTGTTTTCGTTACGTGATACGGCTGGCGAGGGACGCGCCGCTAGCGTACAAATTGTGGTTATCGACCACCCGGCTCTAAGGCTGACAATGCGACTGGTTTTCCCCACTTTGTTGTTCACTGCCGTGGCCCTGTTATTGGGCGCCGCCGGTGTGAACGCTGCACCGCAACATGCGTTGACCGTGTACGGTGAACCGGCGAAGTATCCCGCTGGCTTCAGCCACTTCGCCTACACCAACCCGCAAGCGCCCAAGGGCGGCACGATGCGTCGCTCGGCGATGGAAATTGGCCATTTCGACCATATCCTGCCGTACATCGACAAGGGCACGGGTGTCACGCAGATCGACGGTTTGATCTACTCGCCCCTGGCCCAGCGCTCGCTGGACGAGCCCTATACCGTTTACGGCTTGGTCGCCCAACAGATGGAGCGTTCCGATGACGGACTGTCTCTGCGCTTCTATCTGAATCCGAAGGCCCGTTTCGCCGACGGCAAGCCGATCACCGCCGAAGACGTGCGCTACACCTTCAATCTGCTGATGACCCAAGGCAGCTTGCGCTATCGCACGCAATTCGCCGATGTCAAAGGCGTCGAAATGGAGTCACCACTCACCGTTCGGTTCGACTTCAAGAGCAACGAAAACCGTACCCTGCCCCTGGACCTCGCGACCTTGCCGGTATTCCCCGAGCACTGGTGGAAAACCCGCAACTTTGCCAGCGGCGGTGGTTACGAGCCACCGCTGGGCAGCGGGCCGTACCGCGTGAGTAAAATCGACTCCGGGCGCAGCATCACCTTCGAACGTAACGCCGACTGGTGGGGCAAGGATTTACCGGTCAGCCGCGGCCTCTACAATTTCGATCATTTCAGCATCGAGTACTTCGGCGATACCGACGTTGCCCGTCAGGTGTTGCGTGGCGGCGCCTATGACTACAACCGCGAATTCTCCGCCACCGCCTATTCCATCGGCTACGACAGCCCTGCCCTGAACGACGGTCGCCTGCAAAAAGCCCACTTGGCCAAAGAGGCACCGCAAACGGCCCAGGGGTTTGTGTTCAACCTGCAAAACCCGATGTTCCAGGACCGCCGAGTGCGCAAGGCCCTGGCCATGCTCTGGGATTTCGAGTGGAGCAACCGGCAAATGATGCGCGACCTCTACATCCGCCAGCAGAGCTACTTTTCCAATACTGACCTTGCAGCCCGGCAGCTGCCCGACGCAGGTGAACAGGCGATCCTCGAACCGCTACGCGGACAGATCCCCGACGAAGTCTTTACCCAAGTCTTCGAAGCGCCGAAAACCGATGGCAGCGGCGTGATCCGCGATAAACAGTTGCAAGCCCTGGACCTGCTCGAACAGGCCGGCTGGAAACCCGATGGCGATCAACTGGTCAATGCCCAAGGCCAACCGCTGAGCTTCACCTTCCTGATCAGCCAGAACGGCATGGACCGATTGCTGCTGCCTTACAAGCGCACCCTGAAACAAATCGGCATCGACATGAATATTCGCCACATCGACGCTTCCCAGTACGTAAACCGCTTGATGTCCCGGGATTACGACATGATCGTCACCGGCTACCCGGTCACCACTTCGCCGGGCAACGAGTTGTACAACTATTTTGGCTCGGCGGCGGCCAACGATCCTGGTTCCAACAACTACATGGTGCTGAAGAACCCGGCGGTCGACACGCTGGTCAACGGCCTGGTCCGCGCCACCACCCAAGCTGACATGCTGCGCTACGCCCACGCCCTGGACCGCGTCCTGCAATGGAACTTCTACTGGATTCCCAATTATTACCCGCCGGGCAGCTCGACTGTATGGTGGAACCGCTTTGGCATTCCCTCTGTGCAAGCGAGCAATGACGAAGCCATCGAGAGTTGGTGGCAAGTGAGCTCCACCCCGCTGACCAACCAACAGATGACTGCCGAGCTCATCAAACGCGGCAAACCCGGAGGGCCGCACTAATGTGGGCTTACGTATTGCGGCGCTTGCTGCTGATCATTCCGACACTGGTGATCATTCTTCTGGTCAATTTCGTTATCGTCCAGGCTGCACCCGGCGGCCCGGTGGAACAGGCCATCGCGCAGTTGCAAGGCATCGGCGGCGCGAGTGTCGGCGGCGGTTCTAGCGACGCCGTGCAGGGCAGTTCGCGTGCCAGTCGCGGGCTCGATCCGCAGTTGATCAAGGAGATCGAAAAGCAATATGGCTTCGATAAGCCGGCGCCGGAACGTCTGTGGCTGATGCTCAAGAGTTACGCCCGCCTCGACTTCGGCAAGAGTTTTTTCCGTGGCGCCACCGTCACCGACCTGATTCTGGAAAAGATGCCGGTAACCATTTCCCTCGGGCTCTGGGCCACGTTGATCACCTACCTGGTGTCGATCCCTCTGGGCATCCGCAAGGCTGTGCATCACGGCAGCCATTTCGATATCTGGAGCAGCACCGCGATCATCATCGGTTATGCGATGCCGGCGTTCCTGTTCGCGATGTTCCTGATCGTGATCTTCGCCGGCGGTACCTCGTTGAACTGGTTCCCGGTGCGCGGCCTGGTCTCGGACAATTTCGAATCACTGTCGACCCTGGGCAAAATCACCGATTACTTCTGGCACCTGGTGCTGCCGGTGACGGCGCTGGTGGTTGGCGGTTTCGCTACGCTGACGATCCTCACCAAGAATTCCTTCCTCAATGAAATCACCCGCCAATACGTGGTCACCGCCCGAGCCAAGGGCTTGAGCGAACGCCGGGTGCTTTACGGCCATGTGTTTCGCAACGCGATGCTGTTGGTGGTGTCGGGAATCCCCCAGGCTTTCATCAGCGTCTTCTTCGCCGGCTCGCTGCTGATCGAAGTGATTTTTTCCCTCGATGGCCTGGGGCGCATGAGTTACGAAGCCGCAGTATCACGGGACTATCCAGTGGTGTTCGGTTCGCTGTTCATCTTCACCTTGTTCGGCCTGCTGATAAAACTCATCGGCGACCTCTGCTACACCCTGGTCGACCCACGCATCGACTTCGCCGCGAGGAACGCCTGATGTTCAAGCTCTCGCCGCTGGGCCGTCGCCGTTTCGACCGTTTCAAGAAAAACCGCCGGGGCTGGTGGTCGCTGTGGTTGTTTATCGGCCTGTTCCTGCTGACTCTCGGTGGCGAGCTGATCGCCAACGACAAACCGCTGATGGTCAGTTATCAGGGCTCGCTGTATTTCCCGGCATTCAAACGCCACACCGAACAGGAATTTGGCGGGCAACTGCCCTTTCAAGCCGACTACCGCAGCGAATACGTGCAAAAGCTGATTCACAAGGACGGCGGCTGGATGCTGTTTCCGCCGATCCCGTTCAGCGACGACACGCCCAATTACGACCTCAATCAACCGGCGCCGAGTCCACCATCGAAGGTCAACTGGCTGGGCACCGACGATCAGGCCCGCGACGTGCTGGCCCGGGTGATTTTCGGGGCGCGGGTGTCGATCCTGTTCGCACTGGCGCTGACCTTCATCAGTGCGTTGATCGGTATCGCCGCCGGTGCGCTGCAAGGCTATTACGGCGGCTGGGTTGACCTGATCGGTCAGCGCTTGCTGGAAGTCTGGTCGGGGCTGCCGGTGCTGTACTTGCTGATCATTCTGTCGGGCTTCGTCGAGCCGAATTTCTGGTGGCTGCTGGGGATCATGGCGCTGTTTTCCTGGCTAGCCCTGGTGGACGTGGTGCGCGCAGAGTTCCTGCGCGGACGCAACCTGGAATACGTCAAGGCCGCCCGTGCGCTAGGCCTGACCGACCGCAAGGTGATCGTGCGGCACATTCTGCCCAATGCGATGAATGCGACCCTGAGTTATCTGCCGTTCATTTTGACCGGCGCGATTTCCACCCTCACGGCGCTGGATTTTCTCGGCTTCGGTATGCCCACTGGCAGTGCTTCCCTGGGCGAATTGATCGGTCAAGGCAAGCAGAACCTGCAGGCACCGTGGCTGGGTCTCACAGCGTTTTTCACCCTGGCGCTGATTCTTTCTTTACTGGTGTTCATTGGCGAGGCGCTGCGTGATGCCTTTGACCCTCGATCTTGACGCGGATTATTGATATGAGTGACAACCTGATCGAAATCCGTGACCTCTCCGTGGCCTTCAGCGGCCAGACCGTGGTGCGCAACCTGTGCCTGGACATCCGCCCCGGCGAGTGCCTGGCGTTGGTCGGCGAGTCGGGTTGCGGCAAATCGGTGACCGCCCACTCGATCCTGCAACTGCTGCCCGAGACCGGCACTGAAACCACTGGTAGCATTCGCTATCGCGGCCAGGAATTGATCGGCGCTGACATCAAGACTTTGCGCGAGCTGCGCGGCAACCGGATCGCGATGATTTTTCAGGAGCCGATGAGCTCCCTCAACCCTCTGCACAACATCGAAAAACAAATTGGCGAAACCCTGTTGCTGCATAAAGGACTGGGCGGCAAAGCGGCGCAAGCGCGGATTCTCGAGTTGCTGCAACTGGTGGGCATCCAGAAGCCCGAAGAGCGGCTCAAGGCCTATCCCCATCAACTGTCCGGCGGTCAACGGCAACGGGTGATGATCGCCATGGCCCTGGCCTGCGAGCCGGAATTGCTGATCGCCGATGAGCCGACCACTGCGCTGGATGTGACAGTGCAGCGCAAGATCCTGCTGTTGCTCAAATCCCTGCAACGGAGGCTCGGCATGTCGCTGCTGCTGATCAGCCACGACCTCAATCTGGTGCGCAGCATTGCTCAGCGAGTGTGTGTGATGCACGCCGGGGAAATCGTCGAGCAGGCACCCTGCGAAACACTGTTCACTGAGCCGAAACACCCTTACAGCTGCGTGCTGCTGAACGCCGAACCGGAAGGTGAAGCCCTGCCCCGGGACGAGCGTGAAAAGGTGCTGGAAGTGGACAATTTGCAGGTGCAGTTCGTCATCGGTGGTGGCCTGTTTCAGCGTAAAACCTACCTGCGCGCGGTGGATGGCATCAGCCTGAACGTCCAGCGCGGCAAGACGTTGGGCATCGTCGGCGAGTCCGGTTCGGGCAAGTCCACGCTTGGTCAGGCGATCCTGCGCTTGCTCGACTCCGAAGGCAGCATTCGCTTTCAGGGTGAGGCGCTGGATGGCTTGACACAAAAGCAGCTGCGACCGTGGCGCAAGAAGATGCAGGTGGTGTTCCAGGATCCCTTCGGCAGTCTCAGCCCGCGGATGTCGGTGGCGCAGATCATCAGTGAAGGACTTGAGGTGCACAGCCAGTCCACCCCGGACGAATGCGAAGCCCAGGTGATCCGGGTGCTTGAAGAAGTCGGCCTCGACCCGCAAAGCCGTCATCGCTACCCGCACGAATTCTCCGGCGGCCAGCGCCAGCGCATCGCCATTGCCCGCGCACTGGTACTGAAACCGGCGCTGATCCTGCTCGACGAACCGACCTCGGCGTTGGATCGCACGGTACAAAAACAAGTGGTCGCCCTGCTGCGCCAGCTTCAGGAGAAACATGGCCTGACCTACCTGTTCATTAGTCACGACCTGGCGGTGATTCGCGCCCTGGCCCACGACATGATCGTGATCAAGGAAGGCAGAGTGGTGGAAAGCGGTGCCAGCCACGACGTGTTCGACTCGCCGCAGCATCCCTATACCAAAGAGCTGTTGGCGGCGGCGCGTCCGGGGTGGGCATAATCGGCGTCATGTCGTTGGACCGTGTCGCGGCCTTCGCGAGCAAGCCCGCTCCCACATTGGATCGCATTAACACCTCAATTCAAATGTGGGAGCGGGCTTGCTCGCGAAGACGCCCATAACAACACCACACATTCTGGATATGACACCGATGAACACCACCGAAAGCCTCAAGGACTACCAGCGCGTTCGCACCCTGGCGATCCGCTCGCTGTTCGAAATCATCGAGCAATCGAGCGAAGGCACGGTGATTGTCGACCGCGATGCGAACATCGTCTGGATGAACGAGCGTTATGCCCGGCGTTTCGGCCTCGAATCGGCCGAAGGTGCGATCGGCAGGGCCTGTGAAAGCGTGATCCCCGGCAGCCTGTTGCGCGACGTGGTGCGCACCGGACGACCCATCCTGCTGGACATGCAGGACACCCCCAAGGAACCGCTGGTGGTGATGCGCCTGCCGATTCACGACGATGCCGGCGCGGTGATCGGTGCCATCGGTTTTGCCCTGTTCGATGAATTGCGCAGCCTGTCGCCGATGCTCAAGCGCTACCTGAGCATGCAGGAAGAACTGGCATCGACCCGCTCACTGCTGCGGGCACGGCAGACCAAATACAACTTCGCCCATTTCATCGGCACCAGCGCCGCCAGCCTGGACGTCAAACGCCGCGCCAGGCGCAGCGCCAGCGCCGAGTCTCCGGTGTTGCTGCTGGGCGAAACCGGTACCGGCAAGGAGTTGCTGGCCCAGGCGATCCACGGCGCCTCGCCTCGGGCGCACAAGGCCTTCGTCAGTATCAACAGCGCGGCGATCCCCGAGTCGCTGCTGGAAGCCGAGTTCTTTGGCACCGCCCCCGGTGCATTCACCGGCGCCGATCGCAAGGGCCGCACCGGCAAGTTGCAAATCGCTCAGGGCGGCACGCTGTTTCTCGACGAGATCGGCGACATGCCGCTGCCGCTGCAAAGCAAGTTGCTGCGAGTTTTGCAGGAAAAGGAATTCGAGCCGGTGGGCTCCAACGAAGTGATCCAGAGCGATGTGCGGGTGATCGCAGCCACCTCCACCGATCTGGAAGCGGCGATCAAACGCGGCGAGTTTCGCGCCGATTTGTATTACCGCCTCAACGTGCTGCCGATTCAGGTCCCGCCCCTGCGTGATCGCCTTGATGACCTGCCGGCCCTCAGCGAAGCGATCCTCGAGGAGCTGCGCAGTCAGCACGAACTGAACGCCGAAGCCCTGGATTTGTTGGGTCAACACGCCTGGCCAGGGAACATCCGCGAACTGCGTAACGTGCTGGAACGCGCGGCGTTGCTCAGTGATGATTTGATGCTGAATGCGGCAGATATCCGCGCGGCGATTGGCAGTTTTACGCCGGTGCAGCGTGTGGCGCCCCAAGCCATTGAGCCGGTTGCCCATGAAACCTTCAGTGAGGCTCGCGAACGGTTTGATCGGCAATTGATTGAATCCGCCCTCGCGCAATGCGGCGGAAAGGTTATCGAAGCAGCGGCGCGGTTGGGGTTGGGGCGGTCGACGTTGTACAAGAAGATGGTGGCGTTGGGGATTGTCGAGTCTCAATAAAGAGACATTGATCTCTATTGGTAGATAGGGCCTCTTCGCGGGCAAGCCTCGCTCCTACAGGTGATGCAATTGTACGAATAATCCCAATCCGTAGGAGCGAGGCTTGCCCGCGAAAGCGTCAGCCCAGCCATCAAAAATCTCAATACAGAGACAAAAACTCGAACAACCCTCTCAAAACCAAATAATCCCTTTAAATTTCAATAGCTTAACTTCTGGCACGAAACTCGCTATAGCCCTTCCCACAAAGCTTCACCTACAAAAATAACAATCCAGGAGACACACCATGAGTGTGATCATTGCCTTGGCAGCTCTTACGCTGCTGATGGTGGCTGCTTACCGTGGCTACAGCGTTATCCTCTTTGCCCCGATCGCCGCCCTCGGCGCCGTCCTGCTCACCGACCCTTCCGCCGTTGCCCCAGTCTTCACCGGGGTGTTCATGGAAAAAATGGTCGGCTTCGTCAAACTGTATTTCCCGGTGTTTCTGCTCGGTGCCGTGTTCGGCAAGCTGATCGAGTTGTCGGGTTTCTCCCGCTCCATCGTCGCAGCGGCAATTCGCTTGCTCGGCACTCGCCAGGCGATGCTGGTGATCGTGCTGGTCTGCGCCCTGCTCACTTACGGCGGCGTGTCACTGTTTGTAGTGGTGTTTGCGGTCTACCCGTTTGCCGCCGAGATGTTCCGCCAGAGCAATATTCCCAAGCGCCTGATCCCGGCGACCATCGCCCTCGGCGCGTTTTCGTTCACCATGGACGCCCTGCCCGGCACGCCGCAGATCCAGAACATCATCCCTAGCACCTTCTTCAACACCACCGCCTGGGCGGCACCGTGGCTGGGTGTGATCGGCACGATTTTCGTGTTCTGCGCCGGCATGCTGTTCCTTCAGAGCCAGCGCAACAAGGCCCAGCGCAGGGGTGAGGGTTATGGTTCCGAGCTGCGCAACGAGCCGGAAACCGCGCCGGACATCAAGCTACCCAACCCGTGGATCGCGCTCTCGCCGCTGTTGATGGTGGGCTTGATGAACCTGCTGTTCACCCGCTGGATTCCGCTGTGGTACGGCAAGACTCACAGTCTCTCGTTGCCAGGCATGGCAGCACCGGTGACCACCGACATCGCCAAACTGACGGCGATCTGGGCGGTCCAGGCAGCCTTGCTGGTAGGCATCGTCATGGTGCTGGTATTCGCCTTTCAGACGATTCGCGGCAAGTTGGCCGAAGGCAGTAAAAGTGCGGTCAGCGGCGCGCTGCTGGCGGCGATGAACACCGCGTCGGAATACGGTTTCGGTGCAGTGATCGCATCGCTACCGGGTTTTCTGGTGCTGTCCGGCTGGCTCAAAAGCATTCCCAACCCGCTGGTCAACGAAGCGATTACCGTGACCCTGCTGGCCGGCATCACCGGTTCGGCGTCGGGCGGCATGAGCATTGCCCTCGCGGCGATGTCCGAGACGTTCATCAGCGCCGCCCATGCCGCCAATATTCCGCTGGAAGTGCTGCACCGGGTCGCCGCGATGGCCAGTGGCGGCATGGATACCCTGCCGCACAACGGCGCGGTGATTACTTTGCTGGCGGTCACCGGTTTGACCCACCGCGAGGCCTACAAAGACATTTTCTGTATTACGCTGATCAAGACACTCGCTGTTTTTGTGGTGATCGGTACTTTCTACGCCACTGGCATTGTGTGAGGTATTCATGACGACTCTTTCGGGCAAGACCGCACTGGTCACCGGTTCCACCAGCGGCATCGGTCTGGGGATCGCCCTGAGCCTGGCCAAGGCTGGCGCCAATCTGATCCTCAACGGTTTCGGCGATGCATCCAGGGTAGTTGCCGAAGTCGAACAATTCGGCGGCAAGGTCGGCCATCACCCCGCCGACGTCAGCGACCCGACGCAGATCGCCGACATGATCGAGTACGCCGAGCGTGAGTTCGGCGGCGTGGATATCCTGATCAACAACGCGGGTATCCAGCACGTGGCGTCGGTGGAAAATTTTCCGGTGGAGCGCTGGGACTCGATCATTGCGATCAACCTGTCGTCTGTGTTTCACAGCACCCGTTTGAGTTTGCCGGGGATGCGCACCAAGGGCTGGGGACGGATCATCAACATCGCGTCGGTGCATGGCCAGGTCGGTTCGGTGGGCAAGGCGGCGTACGTCGCGGCCAAGCATGGTGTGATCGGTCTGACCAAAGTGGTCGGTCTGGAAACCGCTACGACGAACGTCACCTGCAACGCCATCTGCCCGGGTTGGGTGCTGACGCCACTGGTGCAGAAGCAGATCGATGATCGCGCCGCGACCGGGATCGACCCGCAGCAGGCGCAACATGATTTGCTGGCCGAAAAGCAGCCGTCGCTGGAATTCGTGACGCCGTCGCAGCTGGGTGAGTTGGTGCTGTTTTTATGCAGCGAGGCCGGTAGCCAGGTGCGTGGCGCTGCGTGGAATATTGATGGTGGGTGGTTGGCGCAATGAACCACCGGTAACCTGTGGCGAGGGAGCTTGCTCCCGTTCGGCTGCGAAGCAGTCGTAAATCGGTTTTGGGACAGCTTCGCTGTCCAGCGGGAGCAAGCTCCCTCGCCACAGTAGACTGTGTACACATAAGAAAAAGAGGCCAAGCCATGTCCGACATCCTCTGGCAACCCGGCACCGAGCGCATCGGCAAAACCCGCATGGAGGCCTTCCGGCGCTTCGTCAATCAGCGACATGCCCTTGAGATCGCCAACTACCCTGCCCTGCACCAGTGGAGCATCGATCAGCGGGAAGCCTTCTGGCAGGCCATCGTCGATTTTTTCGACATTCGTTTTCACAATCAGCCAGACACGGTGCTGATTGAGGGCGCACAAATGCCCAGCGCCCAGTGGTTCCCCGGCGCCACGCTGAACTTCGCCGAGCACCTGCTACGTCGTCGCGACGATGCCGTGGCGGTAGTGGCCATCGGTGAAAACGGCCAACGGGAACACCTGACCTGGGTCGAACTGGCGAGCCATGTCGCGGGTTTTCAAAACGGCCTGATAGCCGCCGGTGTCGGCCTCGGCGACCGAGTAGCCGCGTGCATGCCAAACACCTGGCAAACCCTGGTGGCGATGCTCGCCACCACCAGTCTGGGCGCGATCTGGTCTTGTTCATCCCCCGACTTCGGTACCCACGGGGTGATCGACCGCTTCGGCCAGATCGAGCCGAAAGTGCTGATCACCTGCGCTGGTTACCGCTACGCCGGCAAAGAGATCGATCAGACCGTCAAGATCAACGAAATCCTCGGGCAACTGCCGTCCTTGCAACAGTTGATCGTTGTGCCTTACGCACGACCCCGGGCGCGCATCGAAGACTTCCGTAGCCAGGCCAACGTGACGCTGTGGGACGATTTCTACGACCCGGGCGGCGAGCCGCAATTCGTTCCCGTGCCCTTCGCTCATCCGCTGTACATCCTCTACTCCAGCGGCACCACCGGCGTGCCAAAGTGCATTGTTCACAGCACCGGCGGCGTGCTGCTGCAACATGTCAAGGAACATGGCCTGCACACTGATCTCGGCCCCGGCGACCGCTTGTTCTATTACACAACGTGCGGCTGGATGATGTGGAACTGGCTGGTCTCGGCCCTGGCAGTCGGCAGCGCCGTGGTGCTTTACGACGGCTCGCCGTTTCATCCAGGTCCGGAGCGCTTGATCGATCTGATCGACGACGAACGCATCAACGTCTTCGGCACCAGTCCCAAGTTCCTCACCGCGCTGGAAAGCAATGGCGTGAAGCCGTGCGAAAGTCATGACCTGAGCAGCCTGAAAACCGTGCTGTCCACCGGTTCCGCGCTGTCCCCGCAAAGCTTCGATTACGTCTATCGCGCGTTCAAGTCCGACCTGTGCCTGTCCTCGATGTCCGGCGGCACCGACATCGTTTCGTGCTTTGTGATCGGCAATCCGGTGCTGCCGGTGCGCCGTGGCGAGATGCAGTGCAAGAGCCTGGGCATGGCGGTCGAAGTCTGGAACGACGCCGGGCAGCCGGTGATCGGGGAAAAAGGCGAGCTGGTGTGTACCCGCCATTTTCCGGCCATGCCTATCGGCCTGTGGCATGACCCTGACGGGGAGAAACTGCGAAAGTCCTATTTCAGCCTGTTCCCCGGCGTCTGGGCCCAGGGCGATTACGCCGAGCAACTGCCCCATGGAGGGATGCTGATCCACGGTCGCTCGGATGCGGTGCTCAACCCCGGTGGCGTGCGCATCGGCACGGCGGAAATCTATCGTCAGGTGGAGAAAGTCCCGCAGGTGCTGGACAGCGTCGCCATCGGCCAGCAATGGCAGGATGACGTGCGAGTGGTGCTGTTCGTGAAGTTGCGCGACGGTGTCGAGCTGGACGAAGCGCTGCAACAACAGATTCGCCAGGTCATCCGCGCCAACACCACGCCACGGCATGTGCCGGCGAAGATAGTCGCGGTGACGGACATTCCACGGACCATCAGCGGCAAGGTGGTCGAGCTGGCAGTGAGGAATGTGGTGCATGGCCAGAAGGTGAATAATACCGACGCACTGGCCAATCCCGAGGCCCTGGAGCAGTTTCGCGACCGCCCTGAATTAAACGATTGAAACGTAGATCCCCTGTGGGAGCGGGCTTGCTCGCGAAGACGATTTCACATTCAACATTGATGTTGTCTGATAGGCCGCTTTCGCGAGCAAGCCCGCTCCCACATTTGATCGTCGTTGTCAGCGCTAGTCCACCAATCCCCATTCTCCCGGCGGTGTATGGGGCCCGGGCGTGGCCTCGGCGTGCATTTTCAGGCGCAGTCGCAAGTTGTTCACCGAGTCCGCATGTTTCAACGCCTCTGCCTCATCGATCGCGCCTTCGGCAAACAGTTCGAACAGCGCCCCATCAAACGTCTGCATCCCCGCCTCTGACGACTTTTCCATAATCCCCTTGAGCTCGGAAAGCTCATTGCGCCGGATCAGGTCGCCGATGGTCGGCGTTCCCAGCATCACCTCCACCGCCGCCCGGCGCTGCCCATCGCGGGTCCGCACTAGCCGCTGGGAAACAAAGGCCTTGAGGTTATTGCCCAGGTCATGGAGCAGTTGCGTCCGGCGCTCTTCGGGAAAGAAGTTGATCACGCGGTCCAGCGCCTGATTGGCGTTGTGCGCATGCAAAGTGGAAATTACCAGATGACCGGTATCGGCAAACGCCAGCGCGTGCTCCATAGTCTCGCGGTCACGGATTTCGCCGATCAGCACCACGTCTGGCGCCTGGCGCAGGGTGTTTTTCAACGCTGCATGAAAACTGCGGGTGTCGACGCCAACCTCACGTTGATTGACGATCGACTTCTTGTGCCGATGGATAAACTCGACCGGGTCTTCGATGGTGATGATATGGCCGCTGCTGTGGCGGTTGCGGTAATCGATCAGAGCCGCCAGCGAGGTCGACTTGCCCGAACCGGTCGAACCGACGAACAATATCAGCCCTTGTTTGAGCATCACGGTTTCGAGCAGCACCGGTGGCAGTTTGAGGTCTTCGAAGCGTGGAATGTCGAGTTTGATGTTGCGCGCCACGATGGACACATCATTGCGCTGCTTGAAGATATTGAGCCGAAAGCGTCCGACGCCGGCCAGGGAAAGCGCCAGGTTCATCTCCAGTTCGCGATCGAACTCCAGGCGCTGTTCAGCGTCCATGATGGACGCCGCGATGGCCGCGATTTCTCCGGGCTTGAACGGTTGCTCGGCCAAGGGTTTGAGCACACCGTCGAATCGCGCGCTGGGTGGCGCGCCCGTGGACAGGTAAAGATCGGAGCCATTGCGGCTGGCCAGAATTTGCAACAGTGCATCGATTTCCATGGCAAAAAGCACCCGCGAAGCATTCAATTGAAAAAATGACCCAAAACGGGTCATCCAGCGTCTACCGCCATGCAAGGATAGTAGACGCCGCCACACCGACTGACGCGCAGGACATTGTAATGAACGCACCACCGACCGCCAGCGACGCCCAGGCCTTGATTGCTCGACTGGACTGGACAAACAACCCCTTGGGCGCCGCCGATCACTGGCCGCAGAGCCTGCGCACCGCCGTGGACATTGTGATTCACTCGCCCATGCCGATGCTGTTGCTGTGGGGCCCGCAGCTCACGCAGATCTACAACGACGGTTTCGCCTTCCTCGCCGGCAGCAAGCACCCACACGCTTTCGGACAACCGACGCACCTGATTTGGCCAGAACTGAAAGACTTCACCGACCCGATTTACAGCGCCGTCCTACAGGGCCAGGTGCGGACCTACAGCGAACAGCGCTTTACCTTGCAGCGTGATGGTGAGGATTCTGACTTCTGGCTGGATTTGACCTATAGCCCCATTCGCAATGAAAGCGCCGAGGTCGCCGGGATTCTGGTCACGGCCATCGAAACCAACGAACGCCGCCGCATCGCCCTGGAACTCGAACAACGCTCCGCCGCCAGTCTCAAGGCCCAGCACGAAACCGAGCAGCGTCTGCAACTGGCGCTGGCCGCCACCGATGCCGTCGGCACCTGGGACTGGGACATCGGCGAAGACCGTTTCATCGCCGATGCCCACTTCGCCCAATTGCATGGCGTCGACGCAAGCCTGGCCAGCCAGTTGCCCATCAGCGAATACCTCCACGGTGTGCACCCGGAAGATCGCGCGATGATTGCCCGCAGCATCAAGCACTGCATCACCCATGGCAGCGAGTACGCCGAGGAATATCGCTTGCTGCAAGCCGACGGCCAACTGCGCTGGGTGTTTGCTCGGGGCCGTTGCTACAAGGATCATCATGGCCGACCGATCCGTTTCCTCGGTGCCGCATTGGACCTGACCGAGCGCAAACACATCGAACAGGCCTTGCGCCAGAGCCAGACCGAGCTGCAACTGATCATCAACGCGATGCCGATCCTGATCAGTTACGTCGACAGCGAGGAGCGCTTTCGCCTCAACAATGCCGCCTACCTGGAATGGTACGGCCTGACGCCCCAGGAGCTTTACGGCCGCACCGTCCGTGAAGTGCTGGGCGATGAAGCCTATGCCCTGCGCGCCGAATACATTGCCGAGGCACTGAAAGGCAAGGCCTGCAGTTTCAGCATCAGCGCCGCGCACCGCGACGGCAGCAACCGTCAGGCCTTGATGAACTACCTGCCCCGTCATGGCGCGGACGGCGCGGTCAATGGTTTCTACATCTTCGTGATCGACGAGACCGAGCGCAAACAGACCGAAGAAGCCCTGCGCAACCTCAACGAAACCCTTGAAGAACGCGTCAGCGCCCGCACTCAGCAATTGGCCGAAGCCAACCAGCGACTGCAAAACGAGATGGTCGAACGCGAGCGCGCCGAAGACGCCTTGCGCCATGCGCAGAAAATGGAGGCGGTGGGACAGCTCACCGGCGGCATCGCCCATGACTTCAACAACATGCTCACCGGGATCATCGGCAGCCTCGATTTGATGCAGCGCTACATCGCCGACGGGCGTGCCGCCGAGATCGGTCGTTTTACCGAAGCCGCGGTATCCTCGGCTCACCGCGCCGCCGCCCTGACCCATCGGCTGCTGGCGTTCTCCCGGCGTCAGTCGCTGGATCGCAAGCCGCTCAATGCCAACGAGCTGGTGCATTCCCTGGAAGATTTATTCCGCCGGACCAAGGGCGACCATATCGAACTCAAAATGCAGCTGGCCGATGAAGTCTGGCCCGTCAGCACTGACGTCAGCCAACTGGAAAACGCCCTGCTCAACCTCGTTATCAATGCCCGGGATGCGATGCCCGAAGGCGGCGAGCTGCTGATCGAAACCGCCAACGTTCACCTCGACGGTAGCGACATCACCCCCCTGGAACCGGTCAGGGCCGGGGATTACCTGATGATTGCCGTTAGCGACAACGGCACCGGCATGACGCCGACTGTGTTGGCCAAGGCTTTCGACCCGTTTTTCACCACCAAACCCATCGGCCAGGGCACCGGCCTTGGGCTATCAATGATCTATGGCTTCGCCCAGCAGTCGGGCGGGCATGTCAATCTTCACAGCCTGCCGGGCCAGGGCACCTGCGTTCGCCTGTATTTGCCACGGTTGCACGTCGCGGTGCCGGAACTCACGCTGGTGCCGCTCACCGGCGAAACACCGGCAGCGGTGGCCGGTGAAACCGTGGTGTTGGTGGAAGACGATCCGGCGGTGCGCATGCTGGTGCTCGATCTGCTCAATGAGTTGGGTTATCACGCCCATGAAGCCGAAGACGCGAAGGCCGCCCTGCCCTTGCTGGAATCGGACCTGCGGGTCGATCTGTTGGTGACCGATGTCGGGCTGCCGGGGATGAACGGTCGGCAACTGGCGGAAATCGCGCGTCAGCATCGCCCGGATCTCAAGGTGCTGTTCATGACCGGTTATGCGGAGAAAGCCGCCGAACGCCAGGGCTTCCTGGAAGAAGGCATGGACATGGTGGCCAAACCCTTTTCCATAGACCTGTTGGCCAACAAGATTCGCACGATGATCGGCCAAGCGGACTGAGTTAAGGCATAATCGCGCGCCCCACGCTGGCACCAACATAGCCACCACCGTTGCAAGGTACGCCTCAATGAAAGCCCAAGCCCGCCATATTCTGGTGAAAACCTCGGAAGAAGCCGAGCAGCTCAAACAACGCATCGCCAAGGGCGAAGCCTTCGATGTGCTGGCCAAGAAATACTCCACGTGCCCGTCCGGCAAACGCGGCGGCGACTTGGGCGAAGTGCGGCCCGGGCAGATGGTCGGCGTGATCGATGCGGTGATCTTCAAAAAACCACTGCGGGTCGTGCATGGGCCGATCAAGAGCAAGTTTGGTTATCACCTGGTGCAGGTGTTTTATCGGGATTGATGGGCTTGGCTTCAGGGCCCCTTCGCGAGCAAGCCCGCTCCCACATTTGATCGGTGATGTTCACCCATTATGTGTTCACTGAAGATCTAGTGTGGGAGCGGGCTTGCTCGCGAACCGATTGCGCAGCAAGCAGCCATCCTCCGCTTACTTTGGTATCAGTGCCCCCGGCACCTGAATCACCCGACTCGCCAACCGATGCCCCGCCTCGGCAGCCTCAACCGGGCTACCGCCCTTAAGCCGACACGCCAAATACGCCGCGCTGAACGAATCCCCCGCCGCCGTGGTGTCCACCACCCGTTCGACCACCTGCGCCGGCACTTCGAACGACTCACCGCCACAGCGAATCAGACACGCCTCGGCCCCGCGCTTGAGCACCACTTCAGGCGTGCCCATCTGCTCATAAGCGGCAAACACCGCCGCGCAATCGGAAAAGTGGAACAACGCCTGCTCGTCGTCAACCGTCAGCAACGCCAGGTCGATATAGGGCAGAACGCTGCGATAAGCCGCCCGTGCCTCTTCAATCGACGCCCACAGGCGTGGTCGATAATTGTTGTCGAACACGATCCGGGCATCCCGTTGCCGGGCTTCGATCAGGGTTTCCAGAAGTTTTTCCCGCCCCTGCACACCGAGCACCGCCAGGGTGATGCCACTGAAATACAACACGTCGTAATCCGGCAGCGCCGCCAGAATCGGCGCGGCCGCCGGGGTGGTGAAGCAATCGCGCACCGCTGCTTCGTTGCGCCAGTAGAGAAAACGCCGCTCGCCGGACGCATCGGTCTGAATGCAATACAGGCCGGGCAAGCGACCGGGCAAACGCTGGACCATGTCCAGGCCAATGTTTTCGCTGGCCCAGCTCTGGCACATCGCGTCGCTGAAACTGTCATCGCCCAAGGCGGTGACGTAATCCACCGTACCGCCATCGCCCAGCTCACGGGCCAGGTAGACCGCAGTGTTCAGGGTATCGCCGCCGAAGCTTTGTTGCAGCGTGCCATCGGCGCGCTGCTGCAATTCAATCATGCACTCGCCGATCAGGGCGATGCGCGGGGTGTTGGGGCCCAGGGGGCTGATGCTGCTCATCGTTGTGGGGTCTCTGGTGTTTCGGTGGTGTCTGGGCGGACGTCTTCGCGAGCAAGCCCGCTCCCACAGGGGTCTTGTGAACACTGAAGATCCAATGTGGGAGCGGGCTTGCTCGCGAAGGCCGCGCCTCGGTTCCGAACCTTAAAAACAGGTTTCCATGGTTTCGATGACATTCAGTTGCTCATCCACCAAACACCCAATGCGCCACTTGTCGAACGTCAGGCACGGGTGCGAAGTACCGAACGAAATGATATCGCCCACCCGTAACTCAACCCCCGGCGCCACGGTCATGAACGCATGCTGATCCATCACCGCCGTCACCTTGCAGGCACTCACGTCCTCGCCGATCGCCGGCACCACACCGGCCTTGTAACGCAGCAACGGTACCGGCAGACCGGCGTCATAGGCGACGTCGCGTTTGCCCAGGGCGATCACCGCAAAACCCGGTTCCGGCAACGACTGCACATGCGCCCAGACTTCCAGCGCCGGGCGCAAACCTTCGTGCAGGTCGCTGCGACGGTCGAGCACGCAGCATTGCGCTTCTTTGTAGATGCCATGGTCGTGGGCCACGTAACTGCCGGGGCGCAGCACGCTGAGGAAACGCCCGCCGGCATTCTGCGCTTCGAACGACTCAGCGATCAGGTCGTACCAAGCCGAACCCGACGCCGTGATGATCGGTTTGGCAATGGCGAACGCACCGCTGTCCTGCAACTGCACCGCCAGACGCACCAGGGAATCGGCGAACTCACGGATGCCGCTCACCGCGTGATCGCCGTGAATCACCCCTTCGTAACCCTCGATACCGGTCAATGCCAGCGCCGGTTGAGCTGCGATCGCCTCGGCCAGCGCCAGGACTTCGGCTTCGGTGCGGCAGCCGCAACGACCGCCGACCACGCCGTACTCGATCATCACGTTCAGGCGCACACCGCGCGAAGCGAAATACGCGCCGAGGTCCGCGACGTTATCCGGGTGATCGACCATGCAATAGAAATCGAAGGTCGGGTCTACCAACAGATCAGCGATCAGCGCCATGTTCGGCGTACCGACCAATTGGTTGGCCATCAGCACCCGATGCACGCCATGGGCGTAGGCCGCGCGGGTTTGCGTGGCACTGGCCAGGGTGATGCCCCAGGCACCGGCGTCCAGTTGGCGACGAAACAGCGCCGGGGTCATGCTGGTTTTACCGTGCGGCGCCAGTTCTGCGCCGCTGTTGCTGACGAAGTCCTGCATCCAGCGAATGTTGTGTTCCAGCGCTTCGCGGTGCAGCACCAGCGCAGGCAGGCTGACGTCGCGCACAAGATTGGCGCCTGTGTGGGCAAAGCCCTTTTCCACGGCGGCAGTATTTTTGGCAGAAGACATGGTCGAACTCCTCACATTCGCGGCCGCAGGCAGCCGCTGTTATTCGTTGATACGCCGGGCGAGGCTGTTGGCGCTGTCGATCAGCACCCGACGATAGTCGTTGTAATTGTTCTTCGCATCGGCCCGTGGGGCGACGATGCACAGGGTCGCAATGGCCACGCCGTTCGGGTCTTTCACCGGGGCGGCGAAGCAATGGGTAAAGGTGTCGGCGACGCTATCGAAGGAAAAGAACCCATCGATACCGGCCTGGCGGATTTCCTCGAGAAACCGCTCCAGCGGCAGGCGTTCACCGCCGGGCAGGATGAAGTCGTCGGGGTCGATCAAATCGACTATCTGCTGATCGCTCAGGTGCGCCAGCAACAGGCGCCCGGAAGCAGTCCAGGGGATCGGCGCGTTCTCGCCGATGTCCGAGGAAATGCGGAAATGTCGTTCGCCCTCTTTCATCAACGCCACGGTGTATTTGCGCCCGTTGAGCAGGCACATCTGCGCGGTTTCGCGGGTCTGGCTGACGATCTCTTGCAAGGCAAGATCGGCCTCGCGGGTCAGGTCGAAATGACGCAGATGCGCCTGACCGAGGAAGTACAGCTGACGACCGAGGTAAACGTGACCGTCCTTGCCCACCGGTTCAAGAATGCGCCGTTCCAACAAGGAGGCGACCAGTTCATAGACCGTGGATTTCGGGCTGCCGATGCCGCTGGCGATTTCATTCGGGCGCAGGGGCTGGCCGATTTCCTTGAGGAATTCGAGAATGTCGAACGCCCGGTCCAGACCGCGAGCCCGGCGCTTGATGGTGTCTTCGGTCATGTTTCAGGTTCCCATTCAAAGTGCTGGGAGTTTAACCAGAGTGCGGTGGTGACTGTTAGGCCGCCATCGCGAGCAGGCTCGCTCCCACATTGGATTGCGTTACCCTGTGGGAGCGAGCCTGCTCGCGATGAAGTCACCGCGGTTCAGGCCTTTTTCTTGTACGCGACGCAATCAATCTCGACCTTGCAATCGACCATCATGCTCGCCTGTACGCAGGCCCTCGCCGGTGCGTGTTCGCTTTTGAAGTACTCGGAAAACACTTTATTGAAACTCCAGAAATCCCGTGGGTCTTCCAGCCACACGCCGGTACGGACTACGTCTTCCAGACCGTAACCGGCCTCTTCCAGAATCGCGATCAGGTTTTTCATGGTCTGGTGAGTCTGCTCGACAATGCCGCCCACGATAATTTCACCATCCAGCGCCGGCACCTGGCCGGACACGTGCAGCCAGCCATCGGCTTCGACGGCGCGGGCGAAAGGACGGGGCTGGCCGCCACCGGCGGTGCTGCCGGTGCCGTAACGAGTAATGCTCATGGGTGTTTCTCCTGATTGAAAAAGTTAAAAACGAGTGTTCTTGAGAAATTCCGCCAGACGCGGCGACTGCGGGCGTTCGAACAGTTCCTTGGGTGGCCCCTGCTCTTCGATCCGCCCCTGATTCATGAACACGATCTTGTCTGAGACCTCAAAGGCAAAGCGCATTTCGTGGGTCACCAGCAGCATGGTCATGCCGTCTTCGGCCAAGCCCTTGATCACGTTCAGCACTTCGCCGACCAGTTCCGGGTCGAGGGCCGAGGTGACTTCATCGAACAGCATCAGGCTCGGGTTCATCGCAATCGCCCGGGCAATCGCCACGCGCTGTTGCTGACCGCCAGACAACTGACCGGGGTAATGGTCGCGACGTTCCAGCAGGCCAACCCGCTCCAGCCATTTTTCCGCCAGCGCCACGGCTTCATCCTTGTGCAGCTTTTTGACCTTGAGCAACCCGAGGGTGACGTTCTGCAACGCGGTGAGGTGCGGGAACAGATTGAATTGCTGGAACGCCATGCCGGTCATCGCTCGATGGCGGGCGATGACTTTTTCCGGGTGCCGCACGCGCTTGCCGTTGACCTCGTGATAGCCGATGGATTCGCCGTCGAGCAGAATCTGCCCGCCCTGGAACTCTTCGAGCATGTTCACGCAGCGCAGCAGCGTGGTCTTGCCCGAGCCGCTGGAGCCGATCAGCGTGACCACGTTGCCGCGCTGCATGGTCAAGTCGACGCCCTTGAGCACTTCGAGCTGGCCGTATTGTTTGTGCAGGCCGCGGATGTCCAGCAGCGCTTGATTCTGTGTCGAAACTTGAGCTTGTGTCATGGCAAGGCCACCCGCTTTTCAATGTGCCGGCCGAGTAATTCGATGGCGTAATTGATGATGAAAAAGAGCAAACCGGCGAACAGGTAAAACTCCAGGGTCATGAACGTCCGGGCGATGATCTGCTGGGTGCTGAGCAGCAATTCGGCGACGCCGATCACCGACAACAGCGTCGAGGCCTTGACGATCTCGGTGGACGAATTGACCCAGGTCGGCAAGATCTGCCGCAACGCCTGGGGCAACAACACGTAGCCCAGTGCCTGGTAAAACGTCAGGCCGATGGCCTTGCTCGCTTCCATCTGGCCACTGGGCAGCGCCTGCAACGCACCGCGCACAATCTCGGCGACGTGGGAGCCGCAAAACAGCGTCAGCCCCAGGGTGCCGGCGCCGAATGCGCTGATTTGCCAGCCCAGTGCCGGCGCCATGTAGAAGCACGCCAACACCAATACAAACACTGGCGTGCCGCGAATGATGTCGACGTAAAACCGGAACGGCGCGCGCATCCAGAACGTGCCATAGGTGAGCACTAAACCTGCAACGATGCCGACCAGCGTGCCCAACAAAATCGCCAGCGCCGAGCACTGCACACTGGTCAGAAAGCCCTGCCACAGGACGTCCCGCGCCACCCATAACTCATGCAACCAGCTGGGGGATTCGTACATGGGGGCCTCCTATCGGCGAATCGCCAGACGCTGCTCGAGGTAACGCAGCATCATGGCAATGAGGTAACAGGCCGCAACATAGAGCGCTGTGGTCACCAGCCAGGTTTCAATCACCCGGTAGCTCTCGACATTGATCTTGCGCGCGTAATAGGTCAGCTCCGGCACGGCAATCGCCGCCGCCAGCGAGGTGTCCTTGAACAGCGAAATGAAATTGTTCGACAGGGCCGGCAGCACGTTGCGCAACATCACCGGCACGGTGATGTACGCCTTGACCTGCCACTCACCGAGCCCGATGGCCAGGCCGGCTTCACGTAGCCCCTTGGGAATGCTCAACAACCCGCCGCGGAACACTTCGGTCAGGTACGCCCCGGCATACAGCGACAGGGTGATGATGAACGACGGGATCTTGTCCAGACGAATGCCAAGGCTCGGCAACGCGAAGTAGATCAACAGGATCAACACCAGAATCGGCGTATTACGGATCACCGTCACATACACCGACGCCAGCACCCGCAATGCGCGATGCTTTGACAGCAAAGCAAACGCCATCAGCAGGCCGATCACGCAGCCGATGGCGATCGACACCAGCGCCAGCTCAAGGCCCAGACCGAGCCCCGCCAGCAAGGTGTCGAAGTCGCGCCAGACGGCGGCAAAATTCAACTGATAGTTCATGGTCAGCAGTACCTTGAGCGGGGCGATTTAAAACCGCCCCGCTCTCACGGGATCATTTGTATTCGACGGGGAAACCAATCGTAGGTGTCGGAAGGTCTACACCGAACCACTGCTTGAACGATGCCGCGTAAGTCGGGAACTCAACGCCGGTCATGGCTTCATGCAGGACGGTGTTGACGAAGTTCAGCCAGTCCTGATCGCCGCGTTTGACGGCGCACGAATAGGTTTGCGGGCTCCAGGCATAGGCCGGGCTGCGATAGCGACCAGCGTTCTGCACCATCAGGTACTTCACCGACGACTGATCGGTGGCCGCCGCATCGGCACGACCGGAGTTCACCGCCTGATACATCAAATCCACGCTGTCGTACTGGTCGACCTTGGCCTTGGGCAACGCCTGATGCACCAGTTCTTCGGCATACACGTTCTGCAGCACCGCCACGACCACACCGTCGCCGGCGGCCTTCAGGTCGTCGATTTCCTTGTACTTGCTGTTGGCCGGCAACAACAGGCCCACGCCTTCGCGGTAGTACGGCAGGGTGAACGCCACTTGCTGGGCGCGGCTGGCGGTCACGGTGATGAACTGGCAACTCATGTCGACCTTGTCGGTCAGCAGATTCGGAATTCGCGCATCGGACGACTGCACCACGAACTCGACCTTGCTCGGGTCGTTGAACAACCCTTTGGCCACCATCCGCGCGATATCGATATCAAAACCCTGCAACTTGCCATCCGCTCCCTGGAAGTGCCACGGCGCATTGGTACTGCCCGTGCCCACAATCAATTTCCCACGGGCCAGCACGCTGTCGAGCTTGCTGTCTGCCGCTTGAGCGACACCCATGACAGCGGCCGAAGCCGCGAGAACGAAAACACACGCTTTAAACAACGAAGGTCGGCGATGCATGGCAAGCACTCCAGGGTCATGTTTATTCCGCTATACCGGAAGTAGGTATGTAACAACGGAATAGACAGCAGAAAGTGTGCCACAGGTTATGAGTGGAATCTCGGGGGAATTGAAAAGTGTTTTGAATCAGATGGATGCGCGTTAGCGCGAAGAAGGCGTTACGAAACGCACAAATAAGAGAACGCTACCGTGGGACACAACGCTCGAGTACTTGCACCACATCTGAAGCCATAGCGATTCAAAATGAAGCAGAGCCCTACCTGTAATTTCTGACAGTAGACCCACCTGCTCACCTCCTTTAACGTCAACAGGCCTTCGATAGTCTTTGAAAAGGAGATTTCAATGAGCTCGATGACCACCCACCCGACCATGGCTGCGGTCTACCGCAAGGCGATGAAAACCTGGCGCCCGGTGATTCTGTATTTCGGCAGCCAACACTGTCCCGCCTGCGAAATGGCCGAGCCAGTTTTCCGTGCAATTGCCGAGAAGTACAAAGATCACGCACACATCTATGTGCTGAGTACGAGCGAATCTCCTCGGCATCCAGATGTCACCGGCACACCCACTGTGCTGTTTTACAAGGAAGGGAAATTACTGAAGAAGCTCAAGGGGATTGGAACCCGGGAAACCCTGGAAGAAAACTTCAAAAAGCACATCGGCAAGCTCAGGCCCAAACAGATTGCCCACAAACCCCGCCATGACTTGCCGTGGTTGCAGAAAACCTTCAGCACTTTATGCACCGCGCCTCGGGCACAGGGGCTGTTGAATGTACGTTTCATGAGTAATGTTTGAGTCGTCTGGGCGCAAAACCTGTGGGAGCGGGCTTGCTCGCGAAGACGGCGGCACAATCAACATTGATGTCGCCTGACACACCGCTTTCGCGAGCAAGCCCGCTCCCACAGGTTCCGCTCCTCGCCAGCTATTTATCGTCCGGCAAAGCGCAACCGCGACAGCATGCGCAAATCGCCCTGGAGATAATAGTCATCGGTCCAGCTGTCATCCGCAGCCAACGGCCGGACCTGCTTGAGCGCCAGTTTTTTTGCGAAGTAGCGGAACCGGTAATGCTCATAAAAGCGCAGTAGTTCCAGGCCGTAACGATCGGCCAGATCGGTGTCGCCACGGATGATCAGGTAGTTCTCGTCATTACCGTTGCTGGCCGCGGCGCTGAGGTTGTGGCTGCCGCTGATGATGGTCGGTGTGTCGGTGGTGAAGTCGACGACGATGGCTTTGGTGTGCACCAGCAGGTTGCCCTTCTGGCCTTTCATGTTTTCCTTGAGCCAGCCTTCCAGACCCGTATTGAGCAGCGCGGTGGCGGCAAATTGGGCGGTGCGGTCGGCGTGAAACCCGGTGATGCGGCTCACGGTGTTTTGCAGGCCGTAACGCAAGATGTCGTCGTGAGGCTGACCGAGCAACGCGTTGAGCACTTCCTCCGGCAAGGCAAACGCCGTGACAAACAGCAGGTCTTTTCTTGCGGCGTTGATGATTTCAACGAACTCACGCAAGTCGCCCTGGCCCGAACGCGGTGAGAAGCCGGCGAACAGCGCCTGATCCGGCTGCATCGGATTGTTTTCCGTGAGCCATTCCCGGGTGGCGCCGACGTCCGCCGGCGTGGCCCAGACTTGCTCGAAGGTTTGCAGGTAACTGGCGCCGATCCGAGCATCGTCCAGCACATGCACAACATTGGCCTGACGATAAACGCCGTTGGCGGTGAAATTGGTGCTGCCGCAGAGTACCGCTTCGGGCTGATGCTGCCCCGCCGCGTCGAGCCGGCTCAGCACCATGAACTTGTTGTGAAAGATGTTGTGAGTGACTCGCCCGCGCTTGTTCGCCGCCGGGATTTTTTCCAGGCTGGCTTCGTTCAGCGCCGTGGTGTCTTCGTCTGGTTGGGCGTGGTACAGAACCCGAACCTTTACACCGCGCTCAAACGCGGCGTTCACCGCATCGACGATCACCTTCAACTGATATTCGTAGATCGCGATGTCCAGCGCCCACTGGCCATCCTCGGCCCGCTCGATGAACCCCAACAAGCGTGCGAGCAGGCCATTTTCCAGCCATTGTCGCGGAGCGTCGGGCCAGGCTTCGATGGGCAGTTTCTTGTTGGCGCTGAGCAGCGCATCAAGGTCGGCGAACTTGCGCTGGAAGGCCTGACTCGCGGCCACCGCCCGGTTGAAGATGACGTTCTGGCCCGCTGGAAGGCCATTGTCGGTGGTGAGCGTCACTTCCAGAAACTCACCCAGCTGCGGCGCATCGGCGGTGCCGTAGGCCAGGTGAATCCGATAATGGATCGTCATGCCCGGATTGACCGCGTAATCGGCCCAGCGAAATTTCTGCAATGGCGCGGCATCGCTGGGGGTGGCGCGAAACTGGGGGAACGTATGAGCCTTGCCGGGGAAGGTCAGGCTATTGAACAGAAACAACCAGGGTTTGTTGCCTTGCTGTTTTTCGATGGCGAAACCCAGCAGGCCTTTGCGGCGGTGCTCCGCCAGATCGATCGCCAGCAAAACGCCGTTGGTGCCAGCGTAGGCTTTGACACGGAAATCGTCCTGGTCGTTGCGGGCTAGAACGCGCATGGGTCACTCCTGTGATTGGCTTGCTTACAGCAGCATAGGGCAGCGATGCAGATGAACTGCGATTATCCGATTCCGAGGTGATGCCATCGCGAGCAGGCTCGCTCCCACATGGGATTTTGAGCGCCGCAGATCAAATGTGGGAGCGAGCCTGCTCGCGATGGAGTCAATACTGTCAGCACAAAACTCAACCTGAAATCAGCTCATCGATATGTCGATAATCAACCTGCAACTGCGCTGCCAACACCTTTGCCCGGCCAAGATGAATCGGTCCGCGCTCAATGTCGATCAGCAACCCCGGACACTCCAGCGCCGGCAACGTTGACCATTCCTTCACCCGTCCATCCGTCACCAGCAACAGCCGTTGCTGTTCTGCCGGAAAACGCTTTTGCCGTGCCGCTAGCCAGTGCCCTGCTTCACTCAGCGCCGCCAGCATCGGCGTTCCGCCACCGGCACCAAGCCCTTCGAGCCAGTCGCGCAAGCCAGCGGAAGCTTTCAACCCTTGCACCTGCCACTTCGGTACATGGCCGCTGGCAGTCAGCAAAGCCAAGCGCGCACGCTGTCGATAGGCATCGTCGAACAGCTGCGCCAACAGTCCCTTGGCATCGCTCAACGCCTGATGGCGTCGGGTCGAGGCCGAGGCATCGACGATCACCAGCCATAATTCATGAGGACTGCGGGTGCGCAAGTGAAACAGCAGATCGTCGCGTTGACGCGGTCGGCCATTGAGCAAGGTGCCGGGCCAATTGATCGATCCGCTACGGGCTGCGTGATGCTTGCCCTGTTTACCGTGATCCAGCCGTCCTGCGCGGGGTCTGGCATTCGCCCCCGCGTCTGATCGAGGGCGAATGCCTAGGGCTTTTTTGGCCAGCTCGGCACTTCACGTCGAGCGCCGACCGGCAGCGCCTGGGCGGGCATTTCGCCCCACTGGCCCTGACCTTCGCTCGAGTTGTTGTTCTGATTGGAAGGCGGCTGCGCTGCGGGTGATTGGTGCGGCGCCGGTGGCGAGTGTTCGCGACGACGATGGCGCAAGGCAAACTCGGCGACCGCGTCGATATCTTCCTCGCTGATCGCGGTCGCGCCCCGCCATGCCGCGTGGGCTCGTGCCGCGCGCAACCAGACCAGATCGGCTCGCAGGCCATCGACGCCGGCAGCAAAACAACGCTCGGTGATCTGCGCCAGCGCGGCATCGTCGAGGGGAATGCCCGCCAGTGCCGAGCGCGCCTTTTGGCAACGCTCGCGCAGTGCGTGTTGCTGGCTTTCCCATTCGGTGCAGAACCCTTGCGGGTCGCTGTCGAAATCCAGTCGACGACGGATGATCTGACCGCGCTCGGCAGGTGCGGTGTGGCCACTGAGGGCGACGTTCAGGCCAAAGCGGTCGAGCAATTGCGGACGCAGTTCGCCCTCTTCCGGGTTCATGGTGCCGATCAGCACAAACTTCGCCGAATGCCGATGGGAAATCCCGTCGCGCTCGATCAGGTTGGTGCCGCTGGCGGCCACGTCGAGCAGTAAGTCCACGAGGTGATCGGGCAGCAGATTGACTTCATCGACATACAACACGCCGCCGTCGGCCTTGGCCAGTACACCGGGGGAAAACTGTGCGCGACCTTCGCTCAAAGCCGCGTCGAGGTCGAGGGTGCCCACCAGCCGTTCTTCGGTGGCGCCCAGAGGCAAAGTGACGAATTGACCGCTGGCCAACAGGTCCGCCAGGCCTCGGGCCAGGGTGGATTTGGCCATGCCGCGCGGCCCCTCGATCAGCACGCCACCGATTTTCGGGTCGATGGCGGTCAGGTACAGCGCGAGCTTCAAGTCATCGGCGCCGACCACGGCGGAAAGCGGGAAATGGGGGGTGTCGGTCATTTTCAAATCTCAGTCATGGTCGGTGATCCATCAGCAAATATCACAGGCACCTTCATCCCTGTGGGAGCGGGCTTGCTCGCGAAGGCGGCGTGTCAGCCAACATCAATATTGAATGACCCATCGCATTCGCGAGCAAGCCCGCTCCCACAGGTTTAAGCGCACTAGCCGTCTTCTTCTATATCCAGCAACAAATTCTCCAGCGCCTCGCGGTACTCGCCCGGCTCTTTCCACATCCCCCGCTGCTGCGCTTCGAGCATGCGCTCGGTCATGTCGCGCAAGGCATGGGGATTGTGTTCGCGGACAAACTCCCGGGTCGCCGGATCGAGCAAATAGGCGTCCGCCAGCAACGCATATTGGTGGTCGTCGATCAACTGCGTGGTGGCGTCGAACGCAAACAGGTTATCGACCGTCGCCGCCAGTTCGAACGCGCCTTTATAGCCATGACGCTTGACCCCGTCGATCCATTTCGGATTGGCCGCCCGGGAACGGATCACCCGGTTTAGCTCTTCCTTCAAGGTGCGAATCTTCGGCAAGTCCGGCTGACTGTGGTCGCCGTGATAACTGGCCGCTGCTTCACCGCTGAGGCTTTCGACGGCCGCCAGCATGCCACCCTGGAACTGGTAATAGTCATTGGAATCGAGCAAGTCGTGCTCGCGATTGTCCTGGTTTTGCAGCACTGCCTGCACCTGGCTCAGACGCTGGGCGAATTGTTCGCGGGCGGCGGTGCCTTCATCGGAGCCGCCGTAAGCGTAGCCGCCCCAGTTCAGGTAAACCTCGGCCAGGTCTTCACGGCTTTGCCACAAGCGACCGTCGATGGCGCCCTGCACGCCCGCTCCGTAAGCGCCCGGTTTGGCCCCGAAGATGCGCCAGCCGGCCTGCCGCCGCGCCGCGTCTTCATCCAGACCGGATTCCAGCAGCGCTTGCCGCTCGGCGCGGACCTTGGCCGCCAACGGGTTGAGATCGTCCGGTTCATCCAGCGCGGCGACCGCTTGCACGGCGGCATCGAACAGGCGGATCAGGTTGGCAAAGGCATCGCGGAAAAATCCGGAGACGCGCAAGGTCACATCCACTCGCGGGCGGTCCAGCAAACTCAACGGCAGAATTTCGAAGTCATCGACACGCTGGCTGCCAGTCGCCCATACCGGTCGCACGCCCATCAGCGCCATGGCCTGGGCGATGTCGTCGCCGCCGGTGCGCATGGTTGCGGTGCCCCAGACCGACAGGCCGAGCTGCCGCAGGTGATCGCCGTGGTCCTGTAAGTGCCGCTCAAGAATCAGGTTCGCGGATTGGAAGCCGATGCGCCACGCGGTGGTGGTCGGCAGGTTGCGCACGTCCACCGAATAGAAATTGCGCCCGGTGGGCAGCACGTCCAGCCGGCCGCGACTCGGTGCGCCGCTCGGGCCGGCGGGGACGAATCGGCCGCTGAGGGCGTCGAGCAGACCGCGCATTTCTGCCGGGCCGCAGGCGTCCAGACGTGGGGCAACGACGTTGCGCAGGCTGTCGATGATCGCGTTCACCTCCGACCAACTTGCTTCCTGTGGGAGCGGGCTTGCTCGCGAAAGCGGTGTGTCAGGCAAATCAATGTCGACTGACACTCCGCTTTCGCGAGCAAGCCTGCTCCCACAGGGGCCGGGTTGGGCTTGAGGCTGGTTCAACGTATGCGAAATCAGTTGAGTGGCGAACAGCTCCAGGCGTTCACGGGTATCCCCGGCGGTGCGCCAGGGTTCATCGTTAAGCAATTGCAGTTCCGCGGGACGTGGTCCGGTCCACGGCTCGGCCAACGCACAATCCAACGGATCAAACCCCAACGCAAACGCCTTGGCCAGCGCCCGCAGCAAGCTCGATTGCGCCCCACGGCCATCGCCGCGAGGAATTCGCAGCAAGGCCAATAAGGTGTCGATGCGCAACCGCCCGACCGGCGACTCGCCAAACACGTGCAGGCCATCGCGGATCTGCGACTCCTTCAAATCGCACAGATACGTGTCCAGACGCGGCAACCAGATCGCCGCATCGGCATCGCTGTCGAGCTTCTCGTCCAGTTGCAGTTCGCGGTCGATGTGCGTGTCGCGCACCAGTTGCAGAATGTCGCGTTGCAGTTCCCGAGCGCGGCGCGGATCGAGCAATTGCGCTTCGTAATATTCGTCGGCCAACAATTCGAGATTACGCAGCGGACCGTAGGTTTCGGCGCGGGTCAGTGGCGGCATCAGGTGATCGATAATCACGGCTTGCGTACGGCGCTTGGCCTGGGCGCCCTCGCCCGGGTCGTTGACGATAAACGGGTAGATGTTCGGCAACGGCCCGAGCAATGCGTCCGGCCAGCAGTTTTCCGACAGCCCGACGCCCTTGCCCGGCAGCCATTCGAGGTTGCCGTGTTTGCCGACGTGGATCACGCCGTGAGCGCCGTAGGTGTTGCGCAACCAGAAGTAGAAAGCGAGATAGCCGTGAGGCGGCACCAGGTCCGGGTCGTGATAGACAGCACTTGGATCGACCTGGTAACCCCGGGCCGGTTGAATGCCAACGAAGGTCAGGCCGAAGCGCAGACCGGCAATCATCATTCGTCCGCCACGGAACATTGGATCGTTTTCGGGTGTGCCCCAACGTTCCAGCACGGCTTGGCGATTGGCCTCGGGCAACGCGTTGAACATCAGGTTGTAGTCGTCCAGCGCGAGGCTTTGATGACAGGGACGCTGGTCGAGGGTGTCGAGGTCGTTGCTGACACCGCCGAGCAATTGCTGGATCAGCGCGGAGCCGCTGTCCGGCAGTTCAGCTGGCAATGGATAACCTTCGGCATGCAAGGCCCGCAGGATATTCAACGCAGCGGCCGGGGTATCCAGGCCAACGCCATTGCCGATGCGCCCGTCGCGAGTCGGGTAGTTGGCGAGGATCAGGGCAATGCGTTTTTCGCCATTGGGCACTCGCGCCAGATCGATCCAGCGCCGCGCCAGTTCGGCGACAAAATCCATGCGTTCCGGCTGCGGCCGATAGCAGACCACGTCGGACTGACTGCGCTCACTGCGCCAGGCCAGATCCTTGAAGCTGATCGGCCGGCTGATGATCCGGCCGTCCAGTTCCGGCAGCGCGATGTGCATCGCCAGATCGCGAGGACCGAGACCTTGTTCGCTGGCGCGCCAGCCGGGTTCGTTGTCTTGGGCGCAGATTGCTTGAATCACTGGAATGTTGCGGCGAAACGGCCGCACGTGCGGCGCTTCGGGACTGGACTGGGCGAAACCAGTGGTGTTGAGAATCACCCCCGCCTCGACTTCATCCAGCAAGTCCTCAACCACCGTCAGGCAGCCGGGCTCTTTCAGACTGGCCAGCGCAATCGGCAACGGGTTCAACCCCGCCGCTTGCAAACGCTGGCAGAAAATATCGATGAAACCAGTGTTCGCCGCCTGCAAATGCGAGCGGTAAAACAGCACCGCCGCCACCGGCTGATCAGCTTGCCAGCCGGCTTGCCAATCCTTCAGTTCTGCGGGGCTTTTTTGCGGGTGGTAAATCGCGGTGCGTGGCAGGGTTTGCGGCTCGGACCAGGCGTAATCACGGTCCAACCAGCGATTGGCCAGGCAGCGAAACAGGTCGAGCGCATTGGCCATGCCGCCCTGACGCAGGAAGTACCAGAGCCGGTCGCGGTCTTGCGGAGTTACGGTGCTCAGGTCACTGAGTTCCGGGTCCGGACGATCGTCCCCCGGCACCAGAATCAGTTGCACGCCGCGCTCGGACAATTCCACCAGACGCTCGATGCCATAACGCCAATAGGCGATGCCACCGTGCAGCGAGATCAGAATCACCTTGGCGTGGCGCAGCACTTCGTCGACGTAGAGATCGACCGAGGCGTGATTCTGCACCTGCATCGGGTTGGCCAGGCGCACGCTCGGGTAATCGTCGGGCAACTGCTGCGCCGCTTCGGCGAGCAACGCCAGGCTGGAATCGCCGCTGCACAGGATCACCAGCTCGGCGGGGGTTTGTCCAAGGTCGGCAATATTGTCATCCGACACGAAACCGCCGGGCTGGGTCCTGAGCAGGTGCATGGTTTAAACGCTGAGCGCAGCGCGCAATTGCGCTTCAAGTGCAGCGGCGTCGAGATCCTGACCGATCAACACCAGACGGGTGGTGCGCGCTTCTTCAGCGCCCCACTGACGGTCGAAGTGTTTGTCGAAACGCGTGCCCACGCCCTGGATCAGCAGGCGCATCGGCTTGTTCGGCACTGCTGCAAAACCTTTCACGCGAAGGATGCCGTGCTGGACCACCAATTGAGTCAGCGCATCCATCAGCAGGCTTTCGTCGGCTTGTGGCAGCTCGATCGAGATGGAATCGAACGCGTCATGGTCATGGTCGTCTTCACCTTCGTGGTGATGATCGTGATGGCTGTGACGGCTGTCGATGTGTTCTTCGGAACCGGCGCCCAGGCCGATCAGCACGTCCAGTGGCAGACGACCGCTGCTGGCTTCGATGACTTTCACCGCTGGCGGCAGTTCTTCGGCGACTTCCAGGCGCACGCGGGCCAGGTCTTCAGCGCTGATCAGGTCGGCCTTGTTGAGGATCACCAGGTCGGCGCTGGCCAGTTGGTCGGCGAACAGCTCGTGCAGCGGCGATTCGTGGTCCAGGTTCGGATCGAGTTTGCGCTGGGCATCGACCTGATCCGGGAACGCAGCGAAGGTGCCAGCAGCCACGGCCGGGCTGTCGACCACGGTGATCACCGCGTCAACCGTACAGGCGCTGCGGATTTCTGGCCACTGGAAGGCTTGAACCAAAGGTTTTGGCAGGGCCAGACCCGAAGTTTCGATGAGGATGTGGTCGAGGTCGCCGCGACGAGCGACCAGTTCGCGCATCACCGGGAAGAACTCTTCCTGAACCGTGCAGCACAGGCAGCCGTTCGCCAGTTCGTAGACGCGACCGTTGGCTTCTTCTTCGGTGCAACCGATCGAGCACTGCTTGAGGATTTCGCCGTCGATGCCCAGCTCGCCGAACTCGTTGACGATCACCGCGATACGGCGGCCCTGGGCGTTGTCGAGCATGTGGCGCAGCAAGGTGGTTTTGCCCGAGCCGAGGAAGCCGGTAACGATGGTGACGGGGAGTTTGGCCAGTGTTTTCATCGGATGCCCTTTGGCAAGGTGGCGGGCATACGGGACGACAATCGCAGCGGCAGGTGCACGCGCGCAAGAGTTCCGCCACCGGATCACCCCGCCCGGTTGTAGTGAGAATCTGTGTCGAGGCAGGTCTCCTGGCTGACGGTGTGCCAATCGTTCGACTGGCGTTTGCTGCGCCTTCCCGCGAACCTGATGGATCAGGGCTTGCAGTGGCGTGGCAGCGAACATCACCGTTCACAGTTGCGGGGGCAGCCGCGGCTTCGACCGCGTTCCCTTCTTAGCTTCGGCAGACGCCGAAGAACCTCGAAAGCGCAAGGCTACGCATCGTGTGGGGGCGGGTCAATGTCCACCTGAGTTCTGTGGCGCCTGAGCCGACGCCTTCGCGAGCAAGCCCGCTCCCACATTTGAAATGCGTTCCCCTGTGGGAGCGGGCTTGCTCGCGAAAGGAGCGACTCGGTATCCAAGTGAGAACCCTTGCCAATTGACGCCCAACCCCCGCCCATGCTCTCCTACACACCTTGTTACGGGTGCCCTTCACAGGGTGAAACGGGAAACCGGTGAATCATGTGCTTTACTCTAAAGCCATGTCAGTCCGGTGCTGCCCCCGCAACGGTAAGCGAGTGAAGCGTCAGATCCACTGTGCCCGTCATACGGCATGGGAAGGTGATGCTTGCAGGTTTCGGCGCAAGCCCTGCCCCTCGCGAGCCCGGAGACCGGCCCGCAACACAAAGTGACTTTTACGTTCACTGAATAACAAACCCGCGGTGGGCGGGCGCTGTTCGAAATCTCTGTGTGCCCCGGCGTGCGGAGGTTTTCATGCGCTCTATTCACCCGCTGACAGACCAGAGGGAAGCGCCATGTCGATCATCAGCAGCACCGGCAGCAACACCGATAAAAAGATCACGATCAGCACCACTACTACCCTGAGCCAACGCCTGACCGCCGCTTTTTGTGCGTCGATCCTTGGCGCGTGCCTTGTGTATTTCGCCGGTTTCTCGCACATCGAAGCAGTGCACAACGCCGCGCACGACACCCGTCACAGCTCCGCCTTTCCGTGCCATTGAGACCTGCTGACATGATCAAGCGTATTGCGCAAACCGCAGGTTTCGCCGGGCTGCTGGCCGCCCTGCTGTTGACCCTGCTGCAAAGCTTCTGGGTGGCCCCGCTGATTTTGCAGGCCGAAACCTACGAAAAATCCGAGCCGGCCGCTGTTGAAATTCACGAGCACGCCGCGGGTGCTGTCACCGCTCACACCCACGATGCCGAAGCCTGGGAGCCGGAAGACGGCTGGCAGCGCGTGCTGTCGACCACCGGCGGCAATCTGGTGGTAGCGGTCGGTTTCGCTTTGATGCTCGCGGGCCTCTACACCTTGCGCGCCCCACGCCGTACCTCTCAGGGCCTGCTCTGGGGGCTGGCCGGTTATGCGACGTTCGTGCTGGCGCCAACCCTCGGCCTGCCACCTGAGCTGCCGGGCACTGCTGCTGCGGATCTGGCGCAACGGCAGATCTGGTGGATTGGCACGGCAGCGTCCACTGCTGTCGGCATCGCGCTGATCGTGTTCAGCCGCCACTGGCTGATGAAGATCCTCGGCGTGGCGATCCTGGCTGTGCCTCATGTGATCGGTGCGCCGCAACCGGAAGTGCACTCCATGCTGGCTCCGGAAGCCCTGGAAGCGCAGTTCAAAATCGCTTCGCAGCTGACCAACATGGCGTTCTGGCTGGCCCTGGGCCTGATCAGCGCCTGGTTGTTCCGCCGCAAAAGCGATGGCCAATACTCCGCATGACTGACGTCAGCGCAGCGCCGACCCTGGTGGTCGGCCTGGGCTGCCAGCGCGGCTGCCCCGTCAGCACGCTGCGGGCGCTACTTGATCAGGCGTTACAGGCCCATCAAATCGAGCTTCGTGAGATCAAGGCCCTGGCCAGCATCGACCTCAAGCGCGAAGAGCCCGCCCTGATCGAACTGGCCGAACAGCTGGCATTGCCGTTGATGTATTTCAGCAGCGAACAATTGGCCGGTTATGAACCACAACTCAGCCACCACTCGGACATCGCGTTCGAACGCACCGGCTGTTACGGCGTAGCGGAAAGTGCCGCGCTGGCATTGGCCGAACAGTTGGCTCAGGCACCGGCAAAGTTACTGATTCCACGACAAAAATACGCCCAGGCCACCCTTGCATTGGCCAGCGCCGCGTAAAATCCCCGATAATCCCCGTCTTCGATCATGAGCAATCTTCATCTGAAGCGTGCCCATACCCTTTTTCTGACAGGAAACGACGATGACCGTCTACTTTATTGGCGCAGGCCCCGGCGACCCGGAACTGATCACCGTCAAAGGCCAACGGCTGATTCGTAGCTGCCCGGTCATCATCTATGCAGGCTCCCTGGTGCCCGCCGCGGTGCTGGAGGGTCACCGGGCCGAACAGGTGGTCAACAGCGCCGAATTGCACCTGGAACAGATCATCGAGCTGGTCAAGGCCGCCCATGCCAACGGCCAGGACGTGGCCCGGGTGCATTCCGGCGATCCGAGCCTGTATGGCGCGATTGGCGAGCAGATTCGCTACTTGCGTGAACTCGACATCCCTTTCGAAATCATTCCCGGCGTCACCGCCACCGCCGCCTGCGCGGCCCTTTTGGGTGCCGAGCTAACCTTGCCGGACGTGTCACAGAGCGTGATTCTGACCCGCTACGCCGACAAGACCGCCATGCCGGCCGGTGAAGAGCTGGGCAGTCTGGCGCAGCATGGGGCGACCATGGCGATCCACCTGGGGGTCAATCATCTGGAGAAAATCCTCGCCGAATTACTGCCGCACTACGGCGCCGATTGCCCGATCGCGGTGATTCATCGGGCGACCTGGCCGGATCAGGATTGGGTGATGGGGACGCTAGCGGATATTGCCGGGAAGGTTGAAGCCAAGGGGTTTCGCCGGACGGCGCTGATTCTGGTGGGCCGGGTGTTGGGTAGCGATCACTTCAGTGAATCGTCGTTGTATCGCGCGGGGCATGCGCACCTCTACAGACCCTGAGATGATCGTTCCCATGCTCTGCGTGGGAACGATCAAAAAAAAACGGTGCTCACGGGCACCGTTTTTTATGTCGCAGTGAACACCTTAGTAGTAGGCGTTTTCTTTCTGCGTGTGGTCGGTCACGTCACGAACGCCCTTGAGCTCAGGAATACGCTCGAGCAAGGTGCGCTCGATGCCTTCGCGCAGGGTGACGTCTGCCTGGCCGCAGCCTTGGCAACCGCCGCCGAATTTCAGCACAGCAATGCCGTCTTCGACCACATCGATCAGGCTGACCTGACCGCCGTGGCTGGCCAGCCCCGGGTTGATTTCGGTTTGCAGGTAGTAGTTGATGCGCTCGTTGACCGGGCTGTCAGCGTTGACCATCGGTACTTTGGCGTTTGGCGCCTTGATGGTCAGTTGGCCGCCCATGCGGTCGGTGGCGTAGTCGACTACCGCATCGTCCAGGAATGCTTCGCTGAACGAGTCGATGTAAGCGGTGAAGCTTTTGAGCCCCAGCGCTGTGTCTTCAGGTTTTTCTTCGCCCGGCTTGCAGTAGGCAATGCAGGTTTCGGCGTACTGGGTGCCAGGCTGGGTGATAAAGACGCGGATGCCGATACCCGGGGTGTTCTGCTTGGAGAGCAGATCAGCCAAGTAATCGTGGGCGGCGTCGGTAATGGTAATAGCGGTCATGGAAACTCCTCGCAGGCTTGGACGCAGTTTACGCCAATCATCGCGCCGGACAAAGTCCTAGTATTTTTGTCGGGAAAGCGCAGCTGATCCAATGTGGGAGCGGGCTTGCTCGCGAAGGCGGCGACACAACCAACATTAATGTTGCCTGACACACCGCTTTCGCGAGCAAGCCCGCTCCCACACTGGGTCGCAGGCACCTCTAAATTCCGTGCATCAAAGATTCTCGTAGCGGTTCATGTCCAGCACGCCCTCTTCCACCGGGTCGGTGTCGTGGATGTAGCGGCTCAGATCATGGAAATACTGCCAGAACTGCGGATGGCTACGGCGAATGCCCCAGCGTTCGACGATTTTCTCGAAACTGGCAGCATCCTTCGCGTTTTCCATCGCGTCAACGAACGCGGGCACTTGCCCGGCCGGGATGTTGAACATGAAGTTCGGGTAGCTGCTGAGCACACCCGGATAAATCGTCAACGTATCGAGCCCCGGCTGATAGCGCAGCGACTCACCGAGCAGGAACGCCACGTTGCTGTGGGCGCGGTTGCGCAGCAGGCTGTAGACCTCGCGCTTGCCGCTTTGGGTCTCGATACGCAACATCGTGGCTTCCGGCAACTGATCGATGACCTTCAGCCCTGCAGCCGGACGTGAAGTCAGGCGGCTCAAGGCCTGTTCGGCGTTCTGCAAGGCCAGATCGATGTTCGGTCGCGAGCAATAAGCGCCATCGCAACGGTTGATCGGGTCGGGCCTGGCATTGAGGTCGCCGTACCGGGCCAGCAATTGCAGGGCGAAATCGCGTTTCGGGTCCTTTTCGTCCAGCGTCAGCGCCGTTGGTTTGTCATTGTCGATGTACTCATAATCCAGCCACATCTTGAACTTGCCGCCGTTCTGATACCAATCGTCGAGGTAGCCGTCCCGTGAGTCGGCCGGCATCAGACGCAAGAAGTTCTGCTCGGCACCGTTGCGGATCAGGTCGAAGTACAACCGGGTCTGGGCCTGATGGGATACGTTGCCAAACACATCGAAGTTGACCGCCAACTGGTAATACGTGCGTTCCAGCAACGGGTAATCGAACAGCCAAATGGTTTGCGGCACGTCACCGATCAGGCCTTTGTTCACCGAGGCGCTGTCGAAATGCCGGAAGATACTCAGCAGCGCGTTGTCATTGCCGGCCCACAGGGTCGACCAGCTCGGTGCCGCCAGATCGGCATAGCTGTCGCGGCGCAAGGCTTCGTACTCGTTGCGTTTGTCGCGGTAGTCGTGCCACAGGCTCAGAACACTGCCGACGTCATCGTTCTGCCCCGGCATCGCCAGCAACGGCGTGGCCTGCCCGCGATAATTCGGGTCGGTGATGTAAAGGTCATGCTCCGGGGCCTGGAACAACGCCCAGAAGTTATCGCGAATCACGTCGGTGGCGATCTGACCGCGGCAGACCGGGCCACGAATAAAGGTGCGCACGAAGTACTCGGCGTTATCGAGCATGAACTGGTAACGCGCCTGAGCCGGGATGGCCTCAAAGGTCGTGAACGGATTGGCCCGTCGTTCCGGCCCATAACCTGGCAGCGCGTTGACCTGCCAATTGCCGCTGTAGAACAGGCTTTTGATCCGCGCCATCTTCGCCGCACTGAACGGATAGGTGATGTGGGTCTTGTGCACGATCACGCCTTGCACCGGCCACAAACGGTAGTAAACCTGAGTGCCCGGATCGTCATTCGGACGGCGGGTATTGATCAAATCAATGGGCTGCCCCGTCGGCGTGCGCGAACGTACCCACTGAAAGAAATGCCCCGGCTCGCCGTCTTTGAAAAAGATGTGCGCCAAAAACCAGTGTTCAAACAACCAGCGCCCGACCAGGCTCTCCCGGGCGCCCGGCGCGTTGAGCAGGTTTTCCCACTGCACAACCTGCAAGGCTTCCTTGGCGCTGGGCACCAGGCCCTGCTCATCAATCGGCGCGCCGGAGGCCAGCCAGCGTTGCAACGTCTGGTATTGCTGATCGGTCAGGCCGGTGACCGCCAACGGCATGCCTTCTTTCGGGTGGGAGCTGGCGTAGCCGTCGAACTCCCCCGGCATGGCGCACATGTTTTCCCGGTTCAGGCCCAGGACGATCTCCTCCGGCAATTTGGCGTTGGGTTGCAACGGGGTTTTGTGGCCCAGTTCGAGCATCCGAGCCATCAGCGCCGCCTGGCTGTCTTGGGCGTCGAGCACCGAATAAAAGCCTTTTTGCTGCCAGGCACGCTTGCCGAAGGCGTCATAAAACAGCCGGGTCGGCGCCGCTGCCTGGCGGCGCTCGCCGTCATAGACAGGCGCCTTCGTCGCGCCTCGGGCCACCCCTTCGCCACTGCCCAGATTGAGCTGACAGGCGGAATCGTAGCAGGCATGGCAGGCCACGCACTTTTCGGTGAAGATCGGTTGAATGTCGCGAACGTAGGAAATATCCGGACCTTGTGCAGCAGCGCCCCCGCTTAAAAACAGCATCAATAGGCTGGTGACGACGCGATACGACATATCCCTGGTCCTGATCATGAGAAAACGCCGCGATTCTACCGGTGTGGCCCGCGCACCAACATGAACGATATTCATGCAAAACCCGCACATGCTCCAAAAGCGCACAGGTTTGTTATTATCCCGCCCCTTCGTCATGGCCTTACCGAGTAGTCCAAATGTCCGATCGCAGCGTTCGCCTTCAAGCTCTCAAGCACGCCCTCAAAGAGCGCATCCTGATTCTCGATGGCGGCATGGGTACGATGATCCAGAGCTACAAGCTCGAGGAGCAGGATTACCGTGGCAAACGCTTCGCCGACTGGCCGAGCGATGTAAAAGGCAACAACGACCTGTTGGTGCTGACGCGCCCGGACGTGATTGGCGCTATTGAAAAAGCTTACCTGGATGCCGGCGCCGACATTCTGGAAACCAACACCTTCAACGCCACCCAAGTGTCCCAGGCCGACTACGGCATGCAGGGCCTGGCGTACGAACTCAACGTAGAAGGCGCGCGCCTGGCACGCAAGGTGGCGGACGCCAAGACCCTGGAAACCCCGGACAAGCCGCGTTTCGTCGCCGGCGTGCTCGGCCCTACCAGCCGCACCTGCTCGCTGTCGCCTGACGTGAACAACCCCGGCTACCGCAACGTGACCTTCGATGAACTGGTGGAAAACTACACCGAGGCCACCAAAGGCCTGATCGAAGGCGGCGCCGACCTGATCCTGATCGAAACCATTTTCGACACCCTCAACGCCAAAGCCGCGATCTTCGCTGTGCAGGGTGTTTACGAGGAGTTGGGCGTCGAGTTGCCGATCATGATCTCCGGCACCATCACCGACGCCTCTGGCCGCACCCTCTCCGGCCAGACCACCGAAGCGTTCTGGAACTCCGTGGCCCACGCCAAGCCGATTTCCGTCGGCCTGAACTGCGCCCTTGGCGCCAGTGAACTGCGCCCGTACCTGGAAGAACTGTCGAACAAGGCCAGCACCTACGTGTCAGCGCACCCGAACGCCGGCCTGCCGAACGAATTCGGCGAGTACGACGAGCTGCCGGCCCAAACCGCCAAGGTCATCGAAGAATTCGCCCAAAGCGGCTTCCTGAACATCGTCGGCGGCTGCTGCGGCACCACGCCGGGCCACATCGAAGCCATCGCCAAAGCGGTGGCCGGTTATGCGCCGCGCGAGATTCCGGACATTCCCAAGGCTTGCCGCCTGTCGGGCCTGGAACCGTTCACCATCGATCGCAGCTCGTTGTTCGTCAACGTCGGCGAGCGGACCAACATCACCGGTTCCGCCAAGTTCGCCCGTCTGATCCGTGAAGACAACTACACCGAAGCCCTGGAAGTCGCCCTGCAGCAGGTCGAAGCCGGCGCCCAGGTGATCGACATCAACATGGACGAAGGGATGCTCGATTCGAAGAAGGCCATGGTGACCTTCCTCAATCTGATTGCCGGTGAACCGGACATCTCCCGCGTCCCGATCATGATCGACTCCTCCAAGTGGGAAGTGATCGAAGCCGGCCTCAAATGCATCCAGGGCAAGGGCATCGTCAACTCGATCAGCATGAAAGAAGGCGTCGAGCAGTTCATTCATCACGCCAAACTGTGCAAACGCTACGGCGCCGCCGTGGTGGTGATGGCCTTCGACGAAGCCGGCCAGGCCGACACCGAAGCGCGCAAGAAAGAAATCTGCAAACGCTCCTACGACATTCTGGTCAACGACGTCGGCTTCCCGCCGGAAGACATCATCTTCGACCCGAACATCTTCGCCGTGGCCACCGGTATCGAAGAACACAACAACTACGCTGTGGACTTCATCAACGCCTGTGCCTACATCCGCGATGAACTGCCGTACGCCCTGACCTCCGGCGGCGTGTCGAACGTGTCGTTCTCGTTCCGTGGCAACAACCCGGTGCGTGAGGCAATTCACTCGGTGTTCCTGCTGTATGCGATCCGTAATGGCCTGACCATGGGTATCGTCAACGCCGGTCAGCTGGAGATCTACGACCAGATTCCGGCCGAGCTGCGCGACGCCGTCGAAGACGTGATCCTCAACCGCACCCCGGAAGGCACCGACGCCCTCCTCGCCATCGCCGACAAGTACAAGGGCGACGGCAGCGTCAAGGAAGCCGAGACCGAAGAGTGGCGCAACTGGGACGTCAACAAGCGTCTGGAACATGCGCTGGTCAAGGGCATCACCACCCACATCGTCGAAGACACCGAAGAGTCGCGCCTGTCCTTTGCTCGCCCGATCGAAGTGATCGAAGGCCCGTTGATGTCCGGCATGAACATCGTCGGTGACCTGTTCGGTGCCGGTAAAATGTTCCTGCCGCAAGTGGTGAAATCCGCCCGCGTGATGAAGCAGGCCGTGGCCCACTTGATCCCGTTCATCGAGCTGGAAAAAGGCGACAAGCCGGAAGCCAAGGGCAAGATCCTCATGGCCACGGTCAAGGGCGACGTGCATGACATCGGCAAGAACATCGTCGGCGTGGTGCTGGGTTGCAATGGTTATGACATCGTCGACCTCGGCGTGATGGTGCCGGCGGAGAAGATCCTGCAAGTCGCCAAAGAACAGAAATGCGACATCATCGGCCTGTCTGGCCTGATCACGCCGTCGCTGGACGAAATGGTTCACGTGGCCCGCGAGATGCAGCGTCAGGACTTCCATCTGCCGTTGATGATCGGTGGCGCGACCACGTCCAAGGCGCACACCGCGGTGAAGATCGAGCCCAAGTACAGCAACGACGCGGTGATCTACGTCACTGACGCCTCCCGCGCTGTAGGCGTGGCGACGCAGTTGCTGTCCAAGGAACTGAAGGCCGGTTTCGTCGAGAAGACTCGCCTGGAATACATCGACGTTCGCGAGCGCACCGCCAACCGCAGCGCCCGTACCGAACGCCTGAGCTACCCGGCGGCCATCGCCAAGAAGCCGCAGTTCGACTGGGGCAGCTACGAACCGGTCAAACCGACGTTCACCGGCGCCAAGGTGCTGGACAACATTGACCTGAAGGTTCTGGCCGAATACATCGACTGGACACCGTTCTTCATCTCCTGGGACCTGGCCGGCAAGTTTCCGCGCATCCTCAAGGACGAAGTGGTCGGTGAAGCCGCCACCGCGCTGTACGCCGACGCCCAGGAAATGCTCGCCAAGCTGATCGATGAAAAACTCATCAGCGCCCGTGCGGTGTTCGGCTTCTGGCCGGCCAATCAGGTGCGTGACGATGACATCGAAGTCTACGGCGATGACGGCAAGCCATTGGCCAAGCTGCACCACTTGCGCCAGCAGATCATCAAGACCGACGGCAAACCGAACTTCTCCCTGGCCGACTTCGTCGCGCCCAAAGACAGCGGCGTGACCGACTACGTGGGTGGTTTCATCACCACCGCAGGGATCGGCGCCGAAGAAGTGGCCAAGGCCTATCAGGATGCGGGCGACGACTACAACTCGATCATGGTCAAGGCCCTGGCCGACCGCCTGGCCGAGGCCTGTGCCGAGTGGCTGCACCAACAGGTGCGTAAAGACTACTGGGGCTACGCCAAGGACGAGACGCTGGACAACGAGGCGTTGATCAAAGAGCAATACACCGGCATCCGCCCTGCTCCGGGCTACCCGGCCTGCCCGGATCACACCGAAAAAGCCACGCTGTTCAAACTGCTGGACCCGGAAGCGGAAGAACTCAAAGCCGGTCGCAGCGGCGTGTTCCTCACCGAACACTACGCCATGTTCCCGGCGGCAGCGGTCAGCGGCTGGTACTTCGCTCACCCGCAGGCGCAGTATTTTGCCGTGGGCAAGATCGACAAGGATCAGGTGCAGAGCTACACCTCGCGCAAAGGCCAGGAGTTGAGCGTGACCGAGCGCTGGCTGGCGCCTAATCTGGGTTACGACAACTAATCCTAGGCCTGTTGGCCACAATACTGCGGCCAACAACGATCCCTGTGGGAGCGGGCTTGCTCGCGAAGAGGTCATAACAGTCGATATCAATATTGACTGTCAGTCCGTTTTCGCGAGCAAGCCCGCTCCCACATTTGATTTGTGCATGCCGTGGATTGTCTATGCTTAGCTCTCACACATGCGTGACGGGGGATTTATGGACGATCCAGTCGACAACAACAAACCGCCGACCTTCTGGCAGATGCTGCACAGCGTGATGGCGGCGGCTTTCGGGGTGCAGAGCGGGAAGAATCGGGCTCGGGATTTCAGCCACGGCAAGCCGAGTCATTTCGTGATGTTGGGGATTCTGTTCACGGCAGTGTTCGCGTTGACGCTGTTTGGCATCGTCAAACTGGTGGTGTACCTGGCGGGTATCTGAACCGGCTCAGTGCATCAGGGCTTGCAAGCTGAACGGGTAGCGATACGACGTCGGTCGCCCCTTGGCGGAGAGTTTCTGAAAATCCACGCCATAATCCTGAGTAGCACTCAACGCCAGCAACCGCTTGGCTTGTGCGTGATTGATCAGCTGTAACAACGGAATCTGCCGGTCGCGCCCACCGTACTGGCTGACATCCACCCCCAGGTCGTAGTCATGCAGTTGCACCAGGGCCCAACCACCCAGAGTGAAGTGCCCGCCCAACAGCACACTCAACCGCCCTTCCAACAGCGCCTGTAGCGCAGTCGGTGAATTGTTGACGGCGCTGAACAGCGCGCCCTTGCCGGGTTGGCCGCCCGTTTCGGCGTAGGCCTGCATGGCACCAAAGGCCATTTCATCGTTGGCCGACCAGACCAGCGACGTGTGCGGATAACGCTTGAACAATAACCTGGCCTGTTCATAGGCGCGCTCGCGGGTCCAGCCGCCGTAGACCAACTGACGCAACCGCACTTCAGGGTGTTCGGCCAATGCCCGCATCATGCCCTTCTCACGCTGTTGCGCGGCTGGCGTGATCTTCAGGCCAGAGAAGGCCACGAGATCAATGACCTGACCGGGCGCGACCGGGCGATGCAGGCGAATCAGCTCCTTGAGCATCAAGTAGCCGCCCTCCTCATTGTTGGGCACCAGGCTGCCCAACCAGTCGGGATACTTGTCCGGCTGGTCGCCGAGCAAGCGCATCTGGTCTACGGTCAGGCCGTTGTTGACCAAAAACAGCTTCACACCGCTGCCTTGAGCCAGGCGCAGGATTTCGGGCGCGACGTACAGTTCGTTGACGAATACCAGATAGTCCGGTCGATTCGGCCCTTGCAGGGCTTCGCGGGCCTGCTTGATTGTGGTTTCAGCGTTTCGCTCGGAATACTGGATGCGCAAATCCATGCTCAGGTCCTTGGCCGCGGCCTGCATGAACTGCGAGTAACTGACCCAGAAGACCTCTTGGGTGGTTCCTGGATTGAGGAACAATACGGACGCCGCCTGGGCACACGGTCCCAAGACCGTACCAAGCGCCAGCACTACACCACAGAAGAACTTCAACATTAAACGTCCGAGGCCCCGAAAATCCGCTGCGCATTATAGCCAGCGAAGTCCCTGGAACGGCGCTTATTCCGGCTTCTGTCCGACAATCGTCAGCGCCGGGCCCGGACGGGGTCGTTTATTGATGGCTGACCCAGAACACCGCTGTGCCCACGACCAGGATGATCAGGAACAAAATCGCCCAAGCATCGACCGTGCTATCGCTTTTCCCTGCTTTGGTTGGGTTGCTCATTGCATCGCCTCTTGTCGGTTTTATCGGTGATTGCATAAAGACTCGAGCACAGTTAAGACGATGATTGCCCGCACCACAAATGTGGGTTTTGCTCCCATGAACTTCATTAGTCTTTTTGGTTCTTTACATATACTCAAACATCACTTTTGCGCATAACTGCAAACTGGTATCTTGCCTCCGCTCCGTTGGGAGTGCGCGGCCGTGCGCGCAGAATTGCCGAGGCAGCATCGGAGACTTCAGCAAGCGAAAAACGCAACTGGATCCGACCGGCCCAAGCCTGAGAACAGGACTTATATGTACGTATACGACGAGTACGATCAGCGGATCATCGAGGACCGCGTCAAGCAGTTCCGTGATCAGACCCGACGCTATCTGGCAGGCGAGCTGAGCGAAGAAGAATTCCGCCCCCTGCGCCTGCAAAATGGCCTTTACATCCAGCGCTTCGCGCCAATGCTGCGGGTGGCGGTGCCTTATGGCCAACTGACTTCGCGCCAGACGCGAATGATGGCCAAGATTGCCCGCGACTATGACAAGGGCTACGCCCACATCAGTACCCGGCAGAACGTGCAGTTCAACTGGCCGGCCCTGGAAGACATCCCGGACATCCTGGCTGAACTGGCGACCGTGCAGATGCACGCGATCCAGACCAGCGGCAACTGCCTGCGCAACGTCACCACCGACCAGTTCGCCGGTGTCGCGGCCGACGAGTTGATCGACCCGCGTCCATGGTGCGAAATTGTGCGCCAATGGACTACTTTCCACCCGGAATTCGCTTATTTACCGCGCAAGTTCAAAATCGCCATCAACGGTTCGACGTCCGACCGTGCGGCCATTGAAGTCCATGACATCGGCCTTGAGCCGGTACATAACGCCGCGGGCGAACTGGGTTTCCGTGTGCTGGTCGGTGGCGGCCTGGGCCGTACGCCGGTGGTGGGCGCGTTCATCAACGAGTTCCTGCCATGGCAGGACCTGTTGAGCTACCTCGACGCCATCCTGCGGGTCTACAACCGCTACGGCCGTCGCGACAACAAGTACAAGGCGCGGATCAAGATTCTGGTCAAGGCCCTGACGCCTGAAGTGTTCGCGCAGAAAGTCGACGCGGAAATGGAACACCTTCGCGGTGGCCAGACCACGCTGACCGAGGCCGAAGTGCATCGCGTGGCCAAACACTTTGTCGATCCGGAATACCAGGCTCTGGACAACCAGACTGCCGAACTGACCGAGCTCGACAAACAGCACCCAGGCTTCGCCCGCTGGCGCACCCGCAACACCCTGACCCACAAGAAACCGGGATATGTGGCCGTGACCCTGTCCCTGAAGCCGACTGGCGTTGCGCCGGGTGACATCACCGACAAGCAGCTCGATGCCGTTGCCGACCTCGCCGATCGTTACAGCTTCGGTCAGCTGCGCACCTCCCACGAGCAGAACATTATTCTTGCCGATGTCGAGCAGAGCCAATTGTTCGCTTTGTGGGGCGAGTTGCGCGAGCAAGGTTTCGCCACACCGAACATCGGTTTGCTGACCGACATCATCTGCTGCCCGGGCGGCGACTTCTGCTCCCTGGCCAACGCCAAATCGATCCCGATCGCCGAATCGATCCAGCGCCGTTTCGACGATCTGGACTACCTGTTCGACATTGGCGAGCTGGACCTGAACATCTCTGGCTGCATGAACGCCTGTGGTCACCACCACGTCGGCCACATCGGCATTCTCGGGGTGGACAAGAAAGGCGAAGAGTTCTACCAGGTGTCCCTGGGTGGCAGCGCCAGTCGCGATGCGAGCCTGGGCAAGATCCTCGGCCCGTCTTTCGCACAGGAAGCCATGCCTGACGTGATCGAGAAGCTGATCGACGTGTACATCGAACAACGTACCGAAGACGAACGCTTTATCGACACCTATCAGCGTATCGGCATCGACCTCTTCAAGGAGCGCGTCTATGCAGCGAATAATTAAGAACAACGAAGTCGTCGATGAAACCTGGCACCTGCTGCCGAAGGACTTCAACATCGACGAAATCAGCAACTGCGACGACCTTATCGTCCCGCTGCAACTGTGGCGCGAGCACAGCCGTATGCTCAAGGCCCGCGATGGCGGCTTGGGTGTGTGGCTGGACGCCGATGAAGAAGCCGAAGAAATCGGTGACGACGTTGCACAGTTCCAGGTCATCGCCTTGAACTTCCCGGCCTTCACCGATGGACGCAACTACTCCAATGCTCGATTGCTGCGTGACCGTTATGGTTTCAAAGGCGAACTGCGGGCGATCGGCGATGTGCTGCGCGACCAGCTGTTCTACCTGCACCGCTGCGGTTTCGACGCCTTTGCGATCCGCGCCGATAAAGACCCGTATGAAGCCCTGGAAGGTCTCAAGGACTTCTCGGTGACCTATCAGGCTGCTACCGACGAACCGCTGCCGCTGTTCCGTCGCCGCTAAGTACGCGTACAACAAAAAGCCCTGAATCGGAAATCCGGTTCAGGGCTTTTTTGTGTCCGGCATAAACGATTACGCGACGGTGCTTACCAGAAGCGTTGCTGAGTCAAGCGGCTCCACCAGCTCAGCAATACACGATCGATCGAACCGCTGGCCGCGATGCCGATGCGCTCCTGCAGGCTTTTGCGTTCGGCGTAATGCAAGTGGTAGAGCTCGGACTGCTTGGCTCGTTCGGCAAGGTATTCATCGCTGGTCTTGAGTTCATCCACCAGTTGCTTGTCGAGCGCCGCAACGCCCAGCCAGATTTCTCCGGTGGCCACTTCGTCGATGGCCAGTTGCGGGCGATAGCGGGAAACGAAGTTTTTGAACAGCTGATGGGTGATGTCCAGGTCTTCCTGGAATTTCTCCCGGCCCTTCTCGGTGTTTTCGCCAAACACTGTCAGGGTGCGCTTGTACTCGCCGGCCGTCAGTACTTCAAAGTCGATGTCGTGTTTTTTCAGCAGGCGATTGACGTTGGGCAACTGCGCCACAACACCGATCGAGCCGAGGATCGCGAACGGCGCACTGATAATTTTCTCGCCGATGCATGCCATCATGTAGCCGCCACTGGCCGCGACCTTGTCGATGCACACGGTCAACGGCACGCCGGCTTCACGAATCCGCGCCAGTTGCGAAGACGCCAGGCCATAGCTGTGGACCATGCCGCCGCCGCTTTCAAGGCGCAGCACCACTTCATCCTTCGGCGTGGCGAGGGTCAGCAGCGCGGTGATTTCGTGGCGCAGGCTCTCAGTGGCCGACGCCCTGATGTCACCGTCGAAATCCAGCACGAACACCCGCGGTTTGGCCTCGGGTGTCTTCTTTTGCTTTTTATCGGTTTTAGCCTGGGACTTGCGCAAGGCCTTGAGCTGATCCTTGTCGAGCAAGGTTTGCTCCAGGCGTTCACGCAGCTCTTTGTAGAAATCATTGAGTTTGTTGACTTGCAGCTGCCCGGCCGACTTGCGCCGACCTTTGCTGCGCAACGCCGCAAAACTGGCCAGGACCACCAGAATGGCGATCACCAGGGTCACGGTCTTGGCCAGAAAAATGGCGTACTCGAACAAAAGCTCCACAGGGACTCCTTCAATCAATGCGCGGGGTAAACACGCGCGGGATACCTCCAGCATACCCATCCGCCGGCTCGACGACCAGCCGTGAAACCTCTGGCAACAGGCCTGTAACGGGCATTTCAAACAAGCGTATGTTTTTTCATTGACAGCTCACCGCCATCCTCATAACCTCGCCAAACCTTCAACGTACCGGGATGACGCGGACGTGGGCAGCATCTATTTGATTCGACATGGCCAGGCCTCCTTCGGTGCAGACGACTATGACGTCCTGTCGCCGACCGGTATTCGCCAGGCAGAACTCCTCGGCCAGCACTTGGCCGAACTCGGTGTCAGCTTCGATCGCTGCCTGTCGGGTGACCTGCGCCGCCAGCAACATACCGCCAACAGCGCGCTGGAACAATTCGCCGCCGTCGGGATGCCGGTGCCGGTGCTGGAAATCGATTGCGCCTTCAACGAATTCGATGCCGACGCGGTGATCCGTGCCCTGCTGCCAGCCATGTTGGAGGACGAGCCCCAAGCGCTGGATATCCTGCGCAACGCCGCACAAAACCGTGCTGAATTCCAACGCATCTTTGCCTTGATCATCGAGCGCTGGCTCGCCGGCACCTACGACACGCCGGGCCTGGAGAGCTGGCTGGGCTTCGTCGAACGCGTGCAGGCCGGTCTGCATCGATTACTCGAACACGCCGACAATACCCAGAAAATCGCCGTGTTCACCTCCGGCGGCACCATCACTGCCCTGCTCCACCTCATTACGCAAATGCCCGCAAAGCAGGCCTTTGAACTGAACTGGCAAATCGTCAACACCTCGCTCAACCTGCTTAAGTTTCGTGGTCGCGAGGTGGCCCTGGCTTCCTTCAACAGTCATGCACACCTGCAACTGCTGAAGGCCCCGGAACTCATCACGTTTCGCTGAGTCCGGATTATTGTGACCCTGGCTGTAATCACCCAGCTCTTATTACCCAAGAAAGGATCGAACCATGACCTCCGTAGCTGATGCCGTACAAGCAATGAAAGCCAAGTTCAACCCAGCCGCTGCTGCCGGTCTGGACCTGGTATTCGGTTTCCGCATCGACGACACCAAGAACTTCTCGCTGATCGTCAAAGACGGCACCTGCGAACTGCAAGAAGGCGAGAACCCGGACGCCCAGGTCACTCTGATAATGGACGGCGAAACCCTGGAAGGCATCGTTGACGGTTCGACCGACGGCATGCAAGCGTTCATGGGTGGCAAACTGCGCGCTGAAGGCGACATGATGCTGGCCATGAAACTGTCCGAGCTGTTCCCGGCCTAAGCACGCCGCTCCCGTCTTTCGGGAGCACGTCCGGCTGCAAACGAATCCCGCCCCTTGTGGCGGGATTCGTCGTTTTCGCTTTCGGAAAACGGCCATCTGCGGATTTGCCGACTATATTCCTTCTGGCCGCATGCGTCAGACATCGGCTGTTTGCCCTCACTTCTTTGTGAAGAACTTAGTGGAGTGCAGTGCCATGAGCCCACCTGACGAGCCCAACGACTTCAGCCGTCGCCGTGTATTGCAAGGCCTTTCAGCAGGCGCCGTCGGTGCCTGGGTCAGCCCACTATTCGCAGGGAGTAAAACCATGCCCGATGCTCCGGCCGATCTGATTCTTTACAACGGACGCCTGCACACCGTCGACCGCAAGAAACCCCAAGCCAGTGCCGTCGCGATCAAGGACGGGCGCTTCGTGGTGGTCGGCAGCGATGCCCAGGCCATGGCGCTGCAAGGCCCCGGCAGCCAGATCATCGACCTGCATGGCCGCACGGTGATTCCGGGGCTCAATGACTCCCACCTGCACTTGATCCGTGGCGGTCTGAATTACAACCTCGAACTGCGCTGGGAAGGCGTGCCGTCCCTGGCCGATGCCTTGCGCATGCTCAAGGATCAGGCCGACCGCACACCGACGCCGCAATGGGTGCGGGTGGTCGGTGGCTGGAACGAATTCCAGTTTGCCGAGAAGCGCCTGCCGACGATTGAAGAGCTGAACAAGGCCGCGCCGGATACCCCGGTGTTTGTCCTTCACCTCTACGACCGCGCCCTGCTCAATCGCGCGGCGTTGAAAGTTGTCGGTTATACCCGCGACACGCCGAACCCGCCGGGCGGCGAGATCCAGCGCGATGCCAATGGCGACCCCACCGGCATGCTGATTGCCCGACCCAATGCGATGATCCTCTACTCGACCTTGGCCAAGGGGCCGAAGCTGCCGCTGGAGTATCAGGTCAACTCGACCCGCCAGTTCATGCGCGAACTCAATCGGCTGGGCGTCACCAGCGCCATCGATGCCGGTGGCGGTTATCAGAATTATCCAGACGATTATCAAGTCATCCAGCAACTGGCCAAAGACCAGCAGCTCACGGTGCGCATTGCCTACAACCTGTTCACCCAAAAACCCAAGGAAGAGCTGACCGATTTCAAAAACTGGACCAGCACTTCCCATTACGGTCAGGGCGATGACTTCCTGCGGCACAACGGTGCCGGGGAAATGCTGGTGTTCTCGGCAGCGGATTTCGAAGACTTCCTTGAGCCACGCCCAGACCTGCCGCAAACCATGGAGCAGGAGCTGGAACCGGTGGTCCGCCACCTCGTCGAGCAGCGCTGGCCCTTCCGCCTGCACGCCACCTACAACGAATCCATCAGCCGCATGCTCGACGTGTTCGAGAAGGTCAACCGGGATATTCCGTTCGACGGTTTGCCATGGTTCTTCGATCATGCTGAAACCATCAACCCACGGAACATTGAACGGGTTAAAGCCCTCGGTGGCGGCATTGCCATCCAGGATCGCATGGCATTCCAGGGCGAATACTTTGTCGACCGTTATGGCGCGAAGGCGGCCGAAGCGACACCACCGATCGCGCGCATGCTGGCCGAGGGTGTGCCGGTGGGCGCCGGTACCGATGCCACGCGCGTGTCCAGCTACAACCCCTGGACCTCGATGTACTGGCTGGTCAGCGGCCGCACCGTCGGCGGGTTGGCCCTGTACCCGCAAGGCTTGAGCCGCGATACGGCGCTGGAGCTTTTCACTCACGGCAGCGCCTGGTTTTCCTCCGAACAAGGCAAGAAAGGCCAGATCAAGGTCGGGCAACTGGCGGACCTGATCGCACTGTCGGCGGACTACTTTCACATCGAAGACGAAGCCATCAAATGGATCGAGTCGGTGCTGACCATTGTCGACGGCAAGATCGTCTACGGCAGCGTCGAGTTCGAAAAACTGGGACCACCGCCTATCCCGGTGGTGCCTGAGTGGTCGCCCGTGGTGAATGTACCGGGACACTGGAAACCACTGGCGCCGCTGACGGCGCAAGTGCACCAGTGTGTGGGCGCTTGCGCGGTGCATGCCCACAGCCATGAGCGGGCGCGGTTGTCGTCAGCGCCGGTCAGTGACTTTCAAGGGTTCTGGGGGGCGTTTGGCTGTTCGTGTTTTGCGTTCTGAACAAAATATTTCCAAACACCATCCATCTAATGTGGGAGCGGGCTTGCTCGCGAAGACGGTTCAACATTCAACAGTGATGTTGACTGTCAGTCCGCTTTCGCGAGCAAGCCCGCTCCCACATTAAATCGCTGTTCAACCTTCTGTCCCGAAACACCCACTGACACAAGCTTGACCTCGATCAGTTGTTCCCCACCGCACAATCACTACTATCGCGCTTCCATCGAAGGCCACGGACGGCTCATTGGGAGCCTGCGGCCCGTTATTCTCAAGGAAGAGACAATCATGCGGTCATTAAAAATCATTCTGCTGGCGTCAGCATTCAACGGGCTGACCCAACGGGCCTGGCTGGATTTACGTCAAGCCGGCCACTCGCCCAGCGTGGTGCTGTTCACCGACGCGGACGCGGTGTGCGAGGAAATCGAACACTCCGGCGCCGATCTGGTGATCTGTCCATTCCTCAAGGACCGGGTACCGCAACAGTTGTGGAGCAACTGCCAGCGTCCCGTGGTGATCATTCACCCGGGCATTGTCGGCGACCGTGGCGCCAGTGCGCTGGACTGGGCGATCACCCGTGAACTCGGCCGCTGGGGCGTGACCGCGTTGCAAGCGGTGGAGGAAATGGACGCCGGGCCGGTCTGGGCCACCTGTGAATTCAACCTGCCCCAGGGCTTGCGCAAATCCGAGCTGTACAACGGGCGCGTCAGCGATGCCGCGATATCCTGCATCCGCGAAGTCGTGGAAAAATTCATCGCCGGTTTCGTTCCGGCACCCTTGGATTACAGCCAACGCCATGTGATTGGCCGCTTGCAGCCGAACATGAAGCAAGCCGACCGCTCCTTCAGCTGGCACGACAGTTCACACTTCATCAAACGCTGCATCGATGCGGCCGATGGCCAGCCCGGCGTATTGGCGAGTCTGGCCGGCGGTCAGTATTACCTGTACGACGCTCACCTGGATTCGCGCAGCGGCACGCCGGGGGAGATTCTCGCGGTGCACGACGATGCGGTGCTGGTGGCGACCGGCGATACCTGCCTGTGGATCGGCTCGCTGCGACACAAACCCCAGCCCGGTGAAGAAACCTTCAAACGCCCGGCCCGGCATGTGCTCGCCGAACATCTGGCGCAAGTACCGACCCTTGATTGGTCGATCGCTTCCCTGCCCTTCAACAATGAGTCCTATCAACCGATCCGCTATCGCGAATCAGGCCATGTCGGCGAACTGACCTTCGAGTTTTACAACGGCGCGATGAGCACCGAACAGTGCCAGCGACTGGTGGAAGCTCTGCGCTGGGTCAAGTCCCGGGACACCCAAGTGTTGCTGATCAAGGGCGGGCGCGGCAGTTTTTCCAACGGCGTGCACCTCAACGTGATTCAGGCCGCAGCGGTTCCGGGGCTGGAAGCCTGGGCCAATATTCAGGCGATTGATGACGTCTGCCAGGAGTTGCTCAGCGCCCGGCAACTGGTGATCAGCGGCTTGACCGGCAACGCCGGGGCCGGCGGCGTGATGCTGGCGCTGGCTGCCGACATCGTCTTCGCCCGGTCCGACATCGTGCTCAACCCCCACTACAAAACCATGGGCCTGTACGGCTCCGAGTACTGGACCTATAGCCTGCCCCGCGCCGTCGGCCAGGCAATGGCGAAAAAACTCACTGAAGACTGTCTGCCAATCAGCGCCACCCAGGCGTTGCAGCTGGGCATGGTCCAGGAAATCGGCCCGCGTTGCCCCGACGAGTTTGGCCTGTGGTTGTTGCAGCGGGCCAACGGTGCGTTGAGTGATCCGGCGTATCAGGCGGTGCGTGAACGCAAAAGCCAGCTCGATAATCAACTGATGCAGCACTGTCGCAATGCCGAGCTGGAAGAGATGCAACTGGACATGGTGCAGAACCGCAAACAGTTTGCCGAGAAGTGCCAAAATTTTGTGTTCAAGCGCAAGGCGTGTGGCACGCCGCAGCGGTTGGTGGCGCAGTGGGCGACTGTTCAGGAAGTCGAGTTAGCCGATTGATTCGCGGTGCCTGACAGGGCCTCTTCGCGAGCAAGCCCGCTCCCACATTGAATGGGTGTTGGGCATAGATATTTGTAACATCGCAGATCGAATGTGGGAGCGGGCTTGCTCGCGAAGAACGATAACGCGGTATCGGAAGACAAATGCTGCTCTTACAATGCCCGCACCTCCCACATCGGCCAGCCCATGGACATCGACCTCGCTCGCACCTTTCTGGAAATCGTTCGCCACGGCAGCCTGGCCGCGGCGGCTGAAAAGTTGCACGTCACCCAGACCGCGATCACTGCCCGCGTGCAGAAGCTCGAAAGTCAGCTCGGCAGCACGCTGTTCGTGCGCAATCGCGCCGGGGCGCGCCTGACGCCGAACGGTGAGGCCTTTGTGGTTTACGCCAATCAACTGGTGCAGACCTGGGAAGCGGCGCGCCGGGACTTGCCGCTGCCCGAGGGCTACCGCGACGTGCTGCACATCGGTGGCGAGGTCAGTCTGTGCAACCCGTTGATGCTCAGCTGGGCCGGCGAACTGCGCGAGAAAATCCCCAGCCACGCCTTGCGCATGGAAATCCGCGACGGCGAAAACCTGCTGCGCCAACTGGAACTGGGGGTGCTGGATGCGGCGCTGGTCTATCAGCCCGAGTACTGGCCGCGCCTGCAAGTCGAGCAAGTGCTGGAAGAAAAACTCATCCTGGTACGCCTGGCCGGACGACCCGATCCTTACGTGTATATCGACTGGGGCCCGGACTTCCGTCGTCAGCACGATGCCGCACTGCCAGAAAAAGCCAAGGCGGCCTTGAGCTTCAACCTCGGACCGCTGGCCTTGCAATACATTCTGGAAAACGGCGGCAGCGGCTATTTCCGCACCCGCGTGGTCCAGAGCTACCTGGAAAGCGGCGTGCTGGAGCCAGTGCCCAAAGCCCCGGAGTTCAGCTACCCGACCTACTTGGTCTACTCCCGGGACCGTGACTCGGCGACCCTGCAACGAGCCTTCGATTTGCTGCGCGAAGTGATCAAGACGGACGACGACTGGTCCCAGCGCTGGAACCCCTTGACCTGACGCCAGGCGTCTTGCACCGGAGCATGGCGCATGTGTCCTCAAGGTTGGGCCAGCCTCTGCGGCGGGATCGACTAATCTGCTGGTTATAACAATAACCACAGGTGAACGCAGTGAGGCAGACCACCGAAGCATTCCGCGCGCGCTACCGTGCCGATATTCATCCGCTCTACAACCCCTGGCTGCATGGCGCCTTTGTGTTGCTGTTCGGTTTGCTGGCCATCGGCGCGTTCTGGAGCACCGTGCATCAGGTACACCCCCTGGAATGGCTGACGGTGCCGCTGACCCTGTTGTTCTTCAACTTCGGTGTCTATGTCGTACATCGGCATCTGGGGCACCACAAAAAACGCTTGGCGCGAATGTTCTACGCCCGTCACGCCGGTGACCATCACAGCTTTTTCACCCCCAGCCACATGACCTACGACAGCGCCCGGGACTGGCGGGTGATTCTGTTTCCGGCCTGGCTGATCGTGTTGCATACCCTCGTCATCACCACGCCCGCCTGGTGGCTGTTGGCTCAGATCAACGGCAACGTCGCAGGGCTGTTTAGCGGCTGTATGGTCCTCGGCTACCTGACTTATGAAGTGTTCCATGCCTGCGAACATCTACCACCCGGCAACCCGCTGACACGTCTGCCATGGATCCGCCAGATGCGCCGTCTGCACGCATTGCACCATCGCCGCGAGCTGATGCAGGAGCGCAATTTCAATATCGTGTTTCCGCTGATGGACTACCTGTTCGGCACCTTGTACTGGGAACCGGAGCAAGCGCCTCTGCACCTGACGAGAGCGCCCATGACCCGTCTGCAGCACTCAGTCGACATCGCTGGAAATCCGCTCGCCGTGCTCGCCTACGCCAGCACGGCGACCCGTTGGCCGGAGTGGCATCCGTCCTCCCTCAAGGTCGATGGCCAGAGCGGCCCGCTGTATGCCGGTGCGCGGTTCGAGGAAGACATTCGGGCCGGCGGGCGTGAGGGACATTTGAGTTGGGAGGTCGACGAATACTTGCCCGGTCGCCGCTGGAGCGCTCGGGCCTGGGGCGATCATGGGCTGTCGTTGGTGGTGACTTACGAGTGCGAGGCTGAGGGCGACGGCACGCGGTTTGTCCGTACCCTGGAATATTGCTTCAGCGGTGTGGTGATGCGCATCGCCAATCGATTGTTGCTCAAGCGGCGCATCGAGCGTGAATCGGCGCAATCGATGCTGGCGTTGCGCGAAATGGCGCAAAAACATCTGGCCTCGACAGGAGTCACCGCGTGAAAAGAGCCCTCAAGGTTCGGCATTTATTGTTGCTGTTGATCATTGTGATTGGCGGCTTCCTGTTGTTATTACCCACCAAAGTCCAGCCAATCGCCTGGACACCGTCACCGGCGCCCTCACTCATCGATGGCATCTACACAGACAATCAGCGCCTCAAAGGCGTGGAGCGTGTCGGCGCCGCTGACATCGACGGCCCGGAGGCGTTGCTGCTGGAGGAAGGCGTCCTCATCACCGGCCTGCATGACGGCCGGTTGATCAGCACCAGCCTCGACGGCAAAACCACCAAGGTGCTGGCCGATACCGGTGGCAGGCCATTGGGCCTGGCGCGCCATCCCAATGGTTTGCTGGTGATCGCCGATGGGGTCAAGGGTTTGCTGTCGCTCGATGCTCAAGGCCGTGTGATTGCATTGAGCACCACGGCCAATAACGTGCCCTTCGGCTTTACCGATGACGTGGTTATCGACAAGCCCGGGCATTACGCCTATTTCAGCGATGCTTCCAGCCGTTGGGGTTACGGCAAGGATGGCGAGGCAATCATCGAGCACGGCGGCGACGGCCGACTGCTGCGTTATGACTTCCAGACCGGCACGACGACGGTCTTGCTGGATAAGCTGGAGTTCGCCAACGGAGTGACCCTGGGGCCTGACGATGCGTTTGTGCTGGTCAACGAAACCGGTGCCTATCGCATCAGCCGCTATTGGCTGACCGGGCCGAAAGCCGGAACCCACGATCTGTTCATCGACAATTTGCCAGGGCTGCCGGACAACCTGGCATTCAATGGTCGCGACCGTTTCTGGGTGGCGCTGTATACCCCACGCAATGCACTGCTCGACGCCACGGCGCCCTACCCTCTGGTACGCAAAATGATCGTGCGCGCGCTGACGGTCCTGCCCAAACCGGTAGAGAGCCGCGCCTTTGCCCTCGGCCTGGACCTCGACGGTAAAGTGATCGCCAATCTGCAGGACGCCAGCAGCGGCAACTACTCCCCCATCACCACCGTGCGCGAGTATGGGGACTGGCTGTATCTGGGTTCGCTGAAAGCACGGCACATGGCGCGGTTGCCGTTGAGTACGGCATTGAAGTAATAACGGTGATCAACCTGTGGGAGCGGGCTTGCTCGCGAAGGCGGACTGACATTCAACATTGATGTCGACTGGCATGGCCTCATTCGCGAGCAAGCCCGCTCCCACAGTTGATTGGGGTTGCCGCGAGGTTTGTGATCACCCCTCGTGGACTCAACGCGGATCCATCTCACCATCACGAACCGAATTGTCTGTCTCTTCGCGCACTCGCTCCGGGTCGATGCCAGTGACGTCATCCTGCTCCAGAGGCGTTATGTCCTCATTGTCCGGCAATTCATCGATGCCCGGTTCATCCTCGGGGTTGACTGTGGTGCGTCCCGGGCTCAAGGGTTCGGGATGAGTCGGGATCGGGTCATAGCCGCCCTGTTCTTCACTGGGGTACTTTTCTTTATGGGGAACGGCTGAATGGGGCATGGGGCACCTCGCATGGGCCGCAAAGTCGGGCTCTGATCATTCGAGGTGCCGGTATTTATCCCCGTTCCAATTTTTCAGCCGCCGGTCGTCAGTGGCTTGATACAGAAGTCAGGACGGCGTCTGGAGTCGTTCAACGATCTTATTCTTGACCAGCACGCGCTTCTCCTTGAGCTTCTTCAGTTCGTCATCGCTGAGCGCGTCCGATTGGGCGGTCTCAGCCTTTACCACCTCGGCGTCCGCCTGAGAATACTTGTTGATCAGTGAATCCAGTAACGGATCCTTGGTGCGTTTTTGCTGGATCTCTTCCTTCGAAAGTTTCAGATCCTGATACAGATCATGAGTCACCGGCATGGAACACCTCCGTTTGTTAATCGGTAGCAAACGCGATTGATTGCGCTCACCAGCTATCAGAATGGCCTTGCTTACCGTGTTCTGTCGACCGTCTATCAGACCAGCGGTGTCCGTTCGTCGTCCTGTCGCAAACGCGATAAAACCTTTGCCCAATCGTCCGCCTCCATTGAATAACGATCACCTGGATCGCTCATGAAAACCTGTGTGGAGAATGACCGATGGACGGATTCAATCTGCGTCACCTCGCCTTGGCCGTTGCCTTGAGCACCAGCATGGGCACGGCTTTTGCTGCCACTTCCAACGACTTCGTCGATGACGCGGCCGAGGGTGGCATCGCGGAAGTCGAGACCAGCAAACTGGCGCTGGAAAAAAGCTCATCGGCCGACGTCAAGGCGTTCGCCAAGATGATGGTCACCGATCATTCCAAGGCCAATGAAGAGCTGGCGGCCCTGGCGAAAAAGCATGACATCGAGATGCCAGACACGACGACAGTGGTCAAACAGGCCAAGGAAAAAATTCTTGACCTGCGCGATGAATCCTTCGACACGGCCTATGCCAACAATCAGGTAAAGGCTCACGAAGAAACCATTGAACGGTTCAAAAAAGAAGCCAACACAGTGACGGACGACAGGACCAAAGGCGCCACCGAACTCAAGGCATTCGCGCAAAAAATGTTGCCGGCGCTGGAAAAGCACCTGGATATGGCGAAAAAACTCCAGGCGGCTCATCCTGATAAATAATCCCAAGCCTTGAGGCCAGGTGCGGAACCTGTGGGAGCGGGCTTGCTCGCGAAGGCGGCGTCACAGTCAACATCAATGTTGCCTGACACACCGCTTTCGCGAGCAAGCCCGCTCCCACACGTATTGCGCAGTCAACGAAAACCCACAGTCTGGCGATCCATTGTGGCGAGGGAGCTTGCTACCGCTCGGCTGCGAAGCAGTCGTGAAACCATTCACCGCGTAGTATCAGATGAACAGTGATACAGCTTTTGGAGCGCTTCGCACTCAGCGGGAGCAAGCTCCCTCGCCACAATAATCAACCACCCAGCACGCTGCGGATCATGCTCAACAGCGCTTCAGGGCCATAGGGTTTGCTCAGCAGATATGTGTCGGGGCTGAGTTGGTGATTGCGCGAAATAATGTCCCGGGTATGGCCGGAGGTAAACAGCACCGCCACCGGCGGATTCTGCACCTTGGCCCAGGCGGCCAGGTCCGAGCTTTTGATCAGACCGGGCATGACCACATCGGTGAAGATCAGGTCCACCGCCGCGCCATCGAGCAACATCTGCATGGCCAGGTCACCGTTGGCCGCGGTCAGAACCTGATAGCCCTCTTCACGCAACAAGTCCACCGCCGAGCCACGCACCGCTTCGTTATCCTCGACCACCAGAATGGTTTCGTGCCCGCCATGGTGCTGCGGATCATGGCGCGTTGTTTCACCGGGCAACGGACGCAAGCTGCGCGGGAAATACAGCTGCACCCGCGTGCCCTGCCCGACGACGCTGGAGATCTCGATATGCCCGTCGCTCTGTTTGACGAAACCGAACACCATGCTCAGACCCAGGCCGGTGCCCTGACCGTCGGCCTTGGTGGTGAAAAACGGTTCGAAGGCCTGTGCAAGCACTTGAGGCGGCATGCCGACACCCGTATCAGCCACCGCGACGCAAACATAGTCGCCGGCGACGATGCCCTTGCCTGCGCAGAACTTGCGGTCGAGGGTAATGTTCTCGGCGCTCAGGGCAATGGTCCCCTCGCCGTTCATGGCGTCCCGGGCGTTGATCGCGAGGTTGAGAATGGCATTTTCCAGTTGATTGCGGTCCACGTAGAGATGCCATGGATCGTCAGGCGCCGTCACCTTGATCTGGATAGTTTCCCCCAGCGCCCGCTGCAACAACTCTCCCAGGCCTTCGAAGATCTGCCGTGGATCGCAGACCGCCGGCGACAAAGGTTGACGACGGGCAAACGCGAGCAATTGCGACGACAGTTTGGCACCGCGCTCGACCGCGGCAATCGACGCACTGACCCGGCGTTGCACGTTGGCGTTGTCCGGCTCGTGACGCGCCAGCAAATGCAAGTTGCCGGCGATGACCTGCAACAAGTTGTTGAAGTCATGGGCCACGCCGCCGGTGAGACCGCCGATGGCTTCGAGTTTCTGTGACTGACGCAACTGCTCTTCGGCCGCCAGCCGCGCTTCGACTTCGTCGGCGACGCGCTGCTCCAGGTTGCGGGTGAATTTGAGCAACGACTCTTCGGCGCTCTTGCGTTCGTGGATGTCAATCAACACCCCGGGAAAGCGGAACGCCTCGCCTTGCTCATTGAACTCGCAACACCCGCTGGCGAGCACCCACAGGTAACTGCCATCGGGACGCAGAACCCGGTATTCAGCGTTATAGGGAATGCCGGTTTCCACCGACTGATTGAGCCGCTCTTGAACCCAGCTACGGTCGTCGGGATGAATCTGCATTTCGGCAATGAGCGGTGGCAGGTTGGCCAAGTCCTGGTCGAGCGGATAGGAAAACGTACGGGCGAAGCGTTCGTCGGCAGACAGCACATTAGTCTTGATGTCCCAGACGAACGAGCCGAGCAAAGCCCCGGCATTAAGAGCCAGGCGAACTCTTTCGTTGTCAGCGCGATAGGCACTTTCGGCTTCCTGGCGGCGGCGCTCGGAAATCACATGATCAGTGGTATCGACCACCATCGCCATGACCCCGGCGGGGTGTCCGTCATCATCGGCGACGGGACTGTAGTAAAGATCCATCCAGACATCTTCGGGTACGCCGTCACGCAACAGCACCAGGGCTTTGTTGTGATAGGACAAGGTTCCGCCCGCAAGGCAGATATCCACCACATGCCGATTGAATTCGGCGACCTCTGGCCAGCCCAACTCCACCGGGGAGCCCAGCAGGTAAGGATGGCGCCCACCGGCAAATCTCGAGTAGGCATCGTTATAGATCATGTAGCCGGGGCGGCCCCACAGCATCACCATCGGCAGGGGTGAGGCGAGCAATAATTGCACCGCGCTACACAGGCTCCCGGGCCAGGCATCGATGCTCCCGAGCTCGGTCAGGCTCCAGTCGAACGCGCGAATGCGTCCGGCCATTTCGCCGCTCCAGCCGGTACATCCGTGGCTATTGTCTAGAAACTGCATCGACTGGCCTATGTCCTGTGAATGACATGTTTTCAGGCAGTGCAACGGCGTGAGGAGACGGTGCGTGCCCGTTTGTTTCGAGCACCGCCGACGCCAATGGTTTCATAGAGGTATAGCTGAATGTCTCAGGTTCAGCGGAAATCCCGGCTACGCACATGGATACCGTCAAGCAATGAACTCAGGTCGCTCAAGCGTCCGGCAATCAGATGCCGCACCTCGCCTTCCTTTTCCCAACGCCCATCGACCTTGAGCAATTGCGAGCCGACCAGTACCTGCCGTTGCCGTTCGGCCAAGTCGCGCCAGACCACCACGTTGACGTTGCCGAACTCGTCTTCAAGCGTCACGAAGGTCACGCCGCTGGCGGTGCCCGGGCGCTGCCGACCGGTGACCAATCCGGCGACGCTGACCGGTCGGCCGTGCTCGACATCCATAAGTTCTTTCGAGCTGCGACAACGTCGGGCTTTCAACTCACTCCGCAGCAATGCCAGCGGATGTGGGCCGAGGGTGGTGCCGACACTGTTGTAATCGGCTTGCAGGTCCTCGCCCACGGTGGGTTTGGGCAGAGACACCGCCGGCTCTTCCTGGCTCGGCAAACCGGCAAACAAGCCGAGCTGCTTCTGCACCCCCGCCACTTCCCAGCGCGCCCGATGCCGGTCACCGGCCAGCCCGCGCAACGCTCCGGCATCGGCCAGTTGCTCCTGGGCGCGAGCATCGAGTCGCGCCCGTTCGCCAAGGTCGGCGATGTCGGCAAACGCCCCTTTCGACCGTGCGATTTCAATGCGCCTGGCATCGTCCTCGCGAAAGCCTTTGATCATCCGCAACCCCATGCGAATGGCCGGCTGCGCGCCGGTGATCGGTTCCAGACTGCAATCCCAGTCACTGGCCCGCACGTCCACCGGACGAATCTGCAAATCATGTCGGCGGGCGTCCTGAAGAATCTGGTCCGGGCTGTAGAAACCCATGGGCCAGCTATTGATCAGCGCACAGGCGAAGGCCGCCGGCTCATGGCATTTCAACCAGCAACTGGCATAGGTCAGCAAGGCAAAACTCGCGGCGTGGGATTCGGGAAAACCGTAATTACCGAAGCCTTTGATCTGCTCGAAGATCTGCGCGGCGAACTCCGTCGTGTAGCCGTTTTTCTTCATTCCGTCCGCCAGTCGTTCCTTGTGCGGTTCCAGTCCGCCGTGGCGTTTCCAGGCGGCCATGGAGCGACGCAATTGATCGGCCTCGCCGGGGCTGTAGTCAGCGGCGACAATCGCTATCTGCATCACCTGTTCCTGGAACAGCGGCACGCCCAATGTACGCTTCAGCACCGCTTCAAGTTCTTTCGACGGGTAGATCACCTCTTCTTCGCCCTTACGCCGCCGCAGATAGGGATGCACCATCCCGCCCTGAATCGGCCCCGGACGAACGATCGCCACCTCGATCACCAGATCGTAGAAATTCTTGGGCTTGAGCCTGGGCAACATCGACATCTGTGCCCGGGATTCGATCTGGAACACCCCGATGGTGTCCGCATGGCCAATCATTTCGTAGGTTTGCGGGTCTTCGGCCGGCACCGTCGCCAGACTCAGGTCACGGCCACGGTGCCGACGCAGCAGATCGAAACAACGACGAATCGCGCTGAGCATGCCCAGCGCGAGGATATCGACCTTGAGCAACCCGACCGCGTCCAGATCGTCCTTGTCCCACTGGATGATGGTGCGCTCGGCCATGGCGGCGTTTTCCACCGGCACCAGGCTGTCCAGGGGCTGCTCGGAAATCACGAAACCGCCAGGGTGCTGGGACAGGTGCCGGGGGAAACCGATCAACTGCCCCGTCAGACTCAGCACCCGGCGCAACACCGGGCTATCGGGATCGAAGCCTCCTTCACGCAGGCGCTCGACGGGTGGCGCCTGATCACTCCAGTGACCGCAACAGTCGGCCAGGGCGTTGACCTGATCCGGCGGCAAACCCAATGCCTTGGCGACATCGCGCACTGCGCCGGCTCCATGGTAAGTGCTGACCACTGCCGTCAGCGCCGCACGGGTCCTGCCATAACGCTGGAACACGTACTGCAGGACTTCTTCACGCCGTTCGTGCTCGAAATCCACGTCGATGTCCGGCGGCTCGTTGCGCTCTTTGGAGAGAAAACGCTCGAACAGCAACGTGCTCCGCTCCGGGTCAATCTCCGTGATGCCCAGCACGTAGCACACCGCCGAGTTGGCCGCAGAACCGCGCCCCTGACAAAGAATGTGTTGTTTGCGAGCGAAATTCACAATGTCGTGAACCGTCAGGAAATAACTTTCGTACCCCAGCTCGGCAATCAGCTGCAGTTCCTTGTCGATCTGCGCCAACACCTCGGCTTTAGGACCTTTCTCCCAGCGCCACCGAACACCCTTTCCTGCCAACTCCCGCAGCCAGGACGTGGCCGTGTGACCCTCAGGCACCAGCTCCCGGGGATATTGATAACGCAACTGACCGAGGTCGAACGTGCAGCGCCGGGCGATGCTCAGCGTTTCGTCGAGCAGTGCCTGCGGATAGAGATCGCGCAAGGCGTCGAGGCTGCGCAAATGCCGTTCGCCATTGGGATGCAAACGCAACCCGGCCTCGGCCACCGGCACGTGATGGCGGATCGCGGTCATGGTGTCCTGCAAGGCGCGCCGGCCACGGGCGTGCATGTGCACATCGCCGCTGGCCACCGCGGGGATCCGCAGTTCCCGCGCCAGTGTCAGCAGCGCCGCCAGTCGCCGGGTGTCGTCCTGCCCGCGATGTAACTGAACGCTCAGCCACAAGCGCTCGGCGAAGGTCTGCTTCAGCCAGTGACCCTGCTCAAAGTCATCGACGGTGTCCGGCACCCACAATGCCAACAGTCCCGGCAACGGCTCGCCGAAATCCTCCCGCTGCACCTGATACTGGCCTTTCTGCGTGCGGCGTCTGGCGCGAGTAATCAGGCGACACAGGGTTTGATAACCCTCGAGGTTTTCCACCAGTAGCACCAGTTTCGGGCCGTCTTCGATGCGTATTTCACTGCCGATGATCAGCGGCAATTCCACGGCCTTGGCTGCCTGCCAGGCACGGACGATGCCCGCCAGGGTGCATTCGTCGGTGATCGCCAACGCTTGATAACCCTGCTTTTTCGCCCGTTGAAAAAGCTCAAGCGCACTGGAAGCACCGCGCTGAAAACTGAAGTTCGACAGGCAGTGCAGTTCGGCATAGTCGACACTCATGCGAACCAGCCTTGCAGCCACAACGGACCGCCCTCACCCACCGTCCGATAGGCCCAGCCCTGCTGACCGGAGCGGGTTTCGATCAGGTAGTAATCGCGGCGCACGTCGCCGCCGTCCCACCAGCCCGACTCGATGCGTTCCGGCCCCATGAGGATGCGCGTCGAACCTTCGTGTACCGCCTGCGGTTCAGTCAGTAGCCAGCCCGGACGTTGCACGGCAGGCAGCACCCCACAGGCCTGGCTGTCGACACTGGCCTGCCACGCGCATTCCGGCCGATGATCGGCCTGGAACCGCAAGCCCTGCACCGCATCATCCCCCAGCCGTGCGCGCAAGCGTTCGCGCAGTTGCTCCCAGGGCAAGGATTGCTGCGGACGATCATCGAACAGTTCCTGGTACTGGGGCACAAAGGCCGGTAGCTCTTCGGCGCGCAGACGAAAACCGCGCACCGGCGCCTCGACCTGAACCTGTTCCAGACGCCCCCGGGCCAGTTCGAACAACATCGCCGGATCGCGCTCGGCGCTGAGCAGGCCGACCTTGATCAGCGTGTCAGGCAACCCAGCGTGCTCCAGGTGCAAATCAAAACGCTGCACACCGCTGTCCCGCCCGCAGAGGAACGCCGCCAGATCGCCGGTCAGCCTGCGCAACGGAAACAGCAATGCCTGATGGGATTGCACATCGAAATTAAGCTCGATGCGCACATCGAAACGGTCCGGCGGCAGGTAAAACGCCAGCGCCAGCCGTCGCTCGCCGAACAGGGTGTCCAGATGCTTGAGCACCTGAGCCTCGAAACGCCGGGCCAGGCTATGCCGGGGCAGCGCCTGCACCTGACTCAAGGTGCGCAGCCCCATGCGCGATAACGCCGTGGCAACGCTTGGCTCCAGGGCGATCCGGTCGACGGGCAACTGCCCGAGGTGGTACTGCAAGGCTTCATTGTCCGGCACCACCAGACCGTCATAAACGTTGGCCAGCACCCGCGCCGCCACCGGATTGGGCGCGGCGACAATCCGGTGACGAAACCCCAGCTCGCCGAGTTCCGCCCGCAACCGCGCCTCGAACTGCGGCCAGGGCCCGAACAAGCCCAGGCTGGATTCGATTTCAAACACCACGGCGCGCGGGTAATGCACGCTGACCTGAGAGCTGAACCGATAGGCCCAGGCAGCCAGGAACTGCTGCCAGTGTTCGATCTCGGCGGCGTCGTATTCGGCGGTGACAAAACCTTTGCTCAAGGCCTGAGCGGCGGTCATCGACTGGCCGGGCCGCAAGCCCAGCGCCCGCGCCGAACCGTTGACCGCTTGCAGCACCCGACGCTGGGCCGGGCCGGTCAGCAGTGCCAGCGGCTCATCAGGGTCGGGGCGCTGACGCAGTACCGCGTCCAGCGCCAATTGCGGGAAGAGAATGCAAACCCAGCGCATGGCAACCTCAATGCCCGACGGCAAAGGCAATCGGCGCCGAACGGGCCAGCCCGCCCCGGCACTTGAGCACCCGCAATTGCGCAGGTTTGGCGTCGATGGCGATGCGCAGGGCCGCTGGCGACGGGTTGATGGCTTCACTGATCGAGCGATAGGCGAACGCCAGGGTCTGACCCGTTTCCGCTGCCACCTGCAAACGTCGCAACGCTCGATCGTCGGCTTTGTGCGGCCAGCACAACACCGCCCCGCAACTGCCCGAACGCAGGCATTGCTCCGCCGCCCACAGCGCATCACGCTCGCTGGTCTGGATAATCGACAGTTGCCGCAAATCAACCCCGGCGTTCTGCCAGGCCTGGGGATACGGCACGTAAGGCGGCGCCACCAGCACGATACGCTCCCCCGCCGCCGACAGCCGCGCCAGCGCCGGCCATACCAGTTGCAACTCACCCACGCCCTGCCCGGCCAACAGGATTTCAGTCAGCGCCGCTTCCGGCCAGCCGCCAGTGGGCAATGCCACATCCAGCGCCGCATGTCCGGTGGGTTGCGGGCTGACGGCCGGTGGCGCAGGCCGGCCCTTCCAGATCTGGCCGCCATTGAACAGCGTATCCAACGCAACGACGGCGCCCATCACCCTTGCCTCACCAGACCGCAGAACACACCTTCGATGGCCAGATCCTGATCGGCTCGAACAATGATCGGCTTGTAAGCCGGATTGCGCGGTAGCAGGCGAACAGAATCGCCGACCCGCTCGAAACGCTTGATGGTGACTTCGCCATCGAGCCGCGCCACGACGATCTGGCCGTTGACCGCTTCGGGGTTGCGCCGCACGCCCACCAGATCACCATCGAGAATGCCGTCCTCAATCATCGAGTCGCCCTGCACCCGCAGCATGTAATCCGGCACCCGCGAGAAGATCGACGGATCAAGCAGCAAACGGCTGTGGACCTCGGCATCGGCACCGATCGGCACACCGGCCGCCACTCGACCGAGTACCGGAACGTCCAGCAACTCGGGTCGCGGCGGTTGATTCAATAGCCGGATACCTCGCGCCTGATGCGGATTGACCTCGATAAAACCGGCCTCGGTCAGCGCCAACACGTGCTTGCGCGCCACGCTGCGGGAGGCGAAGCCAAAGGCCTCGCTGATTTCAGCGAGGCTCGGGGGCTGACCGTGTTCGGCGATTCGATCGCGGATGAAGGTCAGGATGGCGGTACGGCGGGGAGTTAAAGTCGTCATGGAGTACATTTGTACTCTTTTGGGTTTTTCCTGACAAGGACCGCCAGTCAGCTCAACCCGCGGCAGGGGCGCTAAGTGTCAGCAATCCTCTGACCGCTATTGCTTCCTGCGGGAGCGGGCTTGCCCGCGATAGCGATTTCTCATTCGACATAGATGTCGCCTGACACGACGCCATCGCGGGCTTGCCCGCTCCCACAGGGATATCAGTCGTTTTCGGGGGCGAGGTTTGCCAAGTAGGGCCACGGGTAGATGCCGCGTTCTATTTCTTCAATCGCGCTTGAGGATCTGGTCCATCACCCAATCGGTTTTCAACGCTTGCTCGGCCAGTGCCGGATGCTGCGCTTCGCCACGGATGTGGGCGTTCATGCCCAGCACGTGGTGCCACTGGATGTGTTCGTGATGTTTGATGTGCAGGCTGAGGTGTTCATCGGCCTCAAGCTGTACCGGATGTTCGTCGAACACCGAAAAGCTGATCCGGCCTTGGCTGCCGATTACCTCGACCCGGTCCTCGCGACGGTCCGCCACAAAATTCCAGCAGCCCATGCCCAACGCCCCCGATGCAAATCGCCAACTGGCGCTGACGGCATCTTCGGCGGCATAGAGACCAGCCTGATGCGCGGTGAAACCGGCGACCTCAACGATGTCACCCAGCAGGTACTGGAACAGGTCGAAGCCATGGCTGGCGAGGTCGGCGAAGTAACCACCGCCGGCAATCGCCGGGTCGGTTCGCCAGTTGTCTGTGCCGCCAAGGTCGCTCGATGAAGGCGCTTTGGTCAGCGTCCAGATCAGGTGCCGGACTTCGCCGATCCGGCCCTCCTCCAGCCATTGCCGAACCTGCTGGAAGCGCGGCAACGAGCGTCGGTAATAAGAAACGAAGAGGTGCAGTCCGGCCTCGGCAAAGGCTTTTTGCATCTCACGGCTTTGCCCGGCGCTCAGCGACATTGGTTTTTCGACGCAGCAATGTTTGCCGGCGGCAGCCACTTGCAGGCTGTAAGCGTGATGGCTGTCGGGGGGCGTGGCGATGTACACCGCGTCCACCTCGGGGTCGTTGATCAGCGCGCTGGCGTCGGTGTAGGCCCGGGCAATGCCGTGACGCGCGGCGTAATCGCTCACCGCCTCCAGACGCCGTCCCATCACCGCCAACAGCGCCGAGCCGGGCGCCTTGTAGAACGCCGGCCCGCTCTTGCGCTCGGCCACACTGCCGCACCCAATCATGCCCCAGCGCACCACGCTCATAGACACTGCAGGTTCAACCGATGCGCAGTGCGCGCAGGTCGAGGCGACCGTCCTTGAGCGGTGGGCACCAGTAGTAGCCGCCGGTGATCGGCCGACTGATGCGATACAGACCGTCGGTGATGCCGTCTTCCAGACCGCTCATGCGCCGCAGCTGGGATTCGAACGCATCGAGGGAAAAACCGAAGGCCAGGAACATCAGGCCGGCACGATCACCTTCGATCCACGGCATCGAGCGACGGACCACGAAGGCTTCGGGTGTGAAGCTTTCCTGGGCGGTGCGTTTGACGTGAGCGGAGATCGGCGCGTCGTCGAGTTCTTCGTTGTCGCTCAGGCGCCGGCCCATGATGTTGTCTTTCTCATGGGACGGCATCGCGTGAAAGCCTTTCAAATCATGCTGCCACTGCTGAATCGCGGCGAAGCTGCCACCGACCAGTCCCTCAGCGCCTTCGCCCAACAACGCGGCGGCCACAGCGGCTTCGTCGTGAGGGTTTTCGGTGCCGTCTTCGTAACCGGTCAGGTCATGGCCGGTCATGTGACGAAAGGTTTCGTTCATCTGCACCAGACGCAGGGCCGGTGCCAGCGCGGCTTCGATCGCATGACTGCGATTGAGCAGTTCGCCACGGTCAACACCGTGCAGCCAGCACCAGAGCGCGTGTTGGGTCGACGGGTTGTCGACGCCGACACCGACCAGCGCAGGAAAGGCACGCAGCCCGTCGATCTGCGCGTGCAGCGCCTTGACCAGGGATTCACCGAAACCGACGACCGCCGACTTTCCGTCCACCAGGCGCATCAGATTATCCAGCGCAGCCGGCAGTGCCTCGGCGGATTCAAGGGCGAAGAACATATGACGAGCTTGAGGCGGAACAGGGGTGGCGAGAATGCCCGGCTGGTAATAACTCATATGAACTCCTTCAGAAAGAGCGTGAAGTTTAACCGGGGGATGCTCAGTTGTGTGCGCTCAGGTCAAAAGATCAGCGGGTCATGACAATGTGTTGCGATCTTGGTAAAACGATTCAGCTATGCTGATCAGGCCTTGACCTAATAACGGAACGTAGCGATAACACCTTATCCGCATCACCCAATCCAGACGGGGTAGCGACATGACCACAGCACAGATCCTTGGCAACCTGTTTCCCACCGCCGACAACGTCCCGGAAAAATACCGCCTCAACGGCCAGACCGAGCAGCGCGAGTATCTGGTCGATGGCGAACTGAAAACCTGGTCCGGGCCCCTCGCCCAAGTCCGTAGTCCGGTGTACCTGAGCGGTGCGAATGGCGATGAACAAGTGATTCTCGGCAGCACGCCGCTGCTCGATGCCGACACCGCATTGACCGCGCTCGACGCCGCCGTCCGCGCCTATGATCGCGGCCAGGGCCTGTGGCCGACCATGCGCGTGGCCGAGCGTATCCAGCACGTCGAAACCTTCCTGGCTCGCATGCGCGAACAGCGCGAGGCGGTGGTCAAGTTGCTGATGTGGGAGATCGGCAAAAACCTCAAGGACTCGGAGAAAGAGTTCGACCGCACCTGCGACTACATCGTCGACACCATCAACGCCCTCAAGGAGCTCGACCGCCGCTCCAGCCGCTTCGAACTGGAACAGGACACCCTCGGCCAGATCCGCCGCGTGCCGTTGGGTGTGGCGTTGTGCATGGGACCTTACAATTACCCGCTGAACGAAACCTTCACCACGCTGATTCCGGCCCTGATCATGGGCAACACCGTGGTGTTCAAACCGGCCAAGCTCGGCGTGCTGTTGATTCGCCCGCTGCTCGAAGCGTTCCGCGACAGCTTCCCGGCCGGGGTGATCAACGTCATTTACGGCAGCGGCCGCGAAACCGTCAGTGCGCTGATGGCCAGCGGCAAGATCGATATCTTTGCGTTCATCGGCACCAACAAGGCCGCCAGCGACCTGAAAAAACTCCACCCAAGGCCTCACCGCCTGCGTGCGGCGCTGGGCCTGGATGCGAAGAACCCCGGCATCGTTCTGCCGGAGGTCGATCTGGACAACGCGGTCAATGAAGCCGTCACCGGTTCCCTGTCGTTCAACGGTCAACGCTGCACTGCGCTGAAAATCCTCTTCGTCCATGAAGACGTGGTCGAGGCGTTCATCGAGAAATTCAACGCCAAACTCGCCAGCCTCAAACCCGGCATGCCGTGGGACAGCGGCGTGGCCCTGACGCCATTGCCGGAATCAGGCAAGGTCGATTACCTGCACACGCTGGTGGCAGACGCGGTCAGCAAAGGTGCAGCCGTGGTTAACCCCAACGGCGGTGAATCCCGCGCATCGTTCTTCTACCCGGCCGTGTTGTACCCGGTGACACCGCAGATGCGCGTCTACCAGGAAGAACAGTTCGGCCCGGTTGTGCCGATCGTGCCTTACCGTCATCTGGACACCGTGATCGATTACGTCCTGGAGTCCGACTTCGGCCAGCAACTGAGCATTTTCGGCACCAACCCGGTGGCGGTCGGCAGGCTCGTGGACACGTTCGCCAACCAAGTCGGCCGGATCAACCTCAACGCCCAGTGCCAGCGCGGTCCGGACACCTATCCGTTCAACGGCCGCAAGAACTCCGCCGAGGGCACGCTGTCGGTGCATGATGCGTTGCGAGTGTTTTCGATTCGGACACTGGTGGCGACCAAATTCCAGGAGAGCAGCAAAGAGCTTCTCAGCGAGATCATCAGCGGACGAAACTCGAGCTTCCTGACCACTGACTACATCTTCTGAGGACACCGAGCCTGAGCATCATCAGAAGCCTTCGACTGCCACCGCTGTTGCGCCGGATACTGCGTCCGTTACTGGACCCGTACCGGCGCTACCGCCACGCCAAACTGATCCATGCGGTGCGGGTTTCGTTGGGATTGCTGGCGACGATCCTGCTGACCACCGGTATCAACCTGCCCCACGGCGAATGGGCGTCGGTGACCATGCTGGTGGTGATCGGTGGTTTGCAACACCACGGCAATATCGGCAAAAAAGCCGCTGAGCGGGCCATCGGCACCTTGATCGGGGCCGGCGTCGGCTTGTTGCTGGTGGCGCAACAGGCCTGGCTCGGGATGCCGTGGCTGACCTATTTCGCAATGTCGGTGGTGTGCGGATTCTTCTCGTACCACGCCATCGGCAAGGGCGGTTACACGGCGCTGCTGTCGGCGATCACCGTGTTTATCGTCGCGGGGCACGGTGACAACCCGGTCACCGATGGCCTGTGGCGCGGGGTGGATATTCTGATCGGCATCGCCTTGGCACTGGCCTTCTCCTTCGCCCTGCCGCTCTATGCGGTGTACTCCTGGCGCTACAACCTGGCCGATGCGTTGCGCGACTGCGCGGCAATCTACGGCCGCATCATCAAGGGTGAGTCCGTCACCGCTGACGAACACCTGAAACTGATGAATCGCTTGAACACGGTGATGATACAACTGCGCTCATTGATGCCCTCGGTGTCCAAGGAAGTGCGAGTTTCCATGACCGAACTCGATGCGATTCAGCGCAATCTGCGGATGTGCGTCAGCATCCTGGAAATCCTCGGCAATAGCCGACCGAATGCCGATGACGCCGAGGCAATGGCCCATCTGCAATCGGCATTGAAAGCTGAACATCGACAGATTCGGGTGCAACTGATCGGTATGGCCCGGGCATTGAAATCGGGCGCTTCGCAACGGCTCAGCCGGCCAGCCGAATCGCCATCAGACTCAACGCTCGGTGCGCCGGTCTACAGTCCGCTGGATGGCTATCGATTGCTGACCCGACAATTGACCGCGAACATCGGCGAGATGCGCCAGCGCTTGGCGAAGACCGCACCGCGCTGGAACATCTGAGAGTCTGTTTATTGTGTAGCCACCCGCCGAAGCTTTAAGCCCCACCCCTGTTGCATCCCGGCGGCGGCCAACAGAATCGCGGCAACACCGATCCATTGCAGCGGCTCCAGGCGATGGCCGAAGGCGAACCAGTCAACGAAAATCGCCGCAATCGGGTAGATGAACGACAGCGCACCGGTCAGCGCTGTCGGCAGTTTTTGAATCGCGCCGTAGAGCAACACATACATCAGACCGGTATGCACGATGCCCAGAGTCACCAGACTGGCCCAGGCATCGGGCGTTTGCGGTATCGCCGAGAAATGCGCAAAGGGCGCGAGCAACAGCACGCCGGTGCAGACCTGGATCAACGCGATCAGATGCGGTGGCGTACCGGTCAGGCGTTTGATGATCAGCGCGGCAATCGCATACAGAAAGGCAGCCCCCAGCGCCAGACCAATCCCCATCAGGTAATCGTTGCCGCCCTCGCCCTGCCCACCATGTGCGCTGACAATCGCCAGCATGCCGAGAAACGAAATGCCCAGCCAGAACAGTTTCTGCAGGGTGATTTTCTCTCCCAGAAACAGCGCGGCCAGCCCCACCAGCATAAACGGCTGGACGTTATAAACCGCCGTGCCAATGGCAATCGAGGCGCGGGAGTAAGATGCGAATAACAACACCCAGTTGCCGACAATCGCCACACCGCTCAGCACGGCCAGGAGGAAAGTGGTGGACGTCAAAATGCCAGGGCGCAGAAAGCCGAACGCCGCGCAGATCAGCAATAAGGTGGCGGCACCGAACACGCAGCGCCAGAACACCACGTCCAGCACCGGTTGCCCGGACACCAGCACGAACCAACCAATGGTCCCGGAAATCAGCATGGCGGCGGTCATCTCGAATGAGCCGCGACGTAGTGTTTTGTCCATCATCAACCTCCCGTGTTTGAGCCCAAAGTATGCCAATCCACCGGGGGGCTTCTCCAGCGCAAAAAGCAGGCTAAACTCGGCTTCTGCCTTTTTTATCAAGGCTTATTCAGCTGATTGCCTAACAGGGGATTCGCCATGACCGACGACATCGACCAAGTGCTGATCAGCGCGCTGATGGAAGACTCACGCCGCTCGCTCAAGGCCCTGGCACAGATCAGCGGCCTGTCCTCGCCCAGCGTCGCCGAGCGCCTGCGCCGCCTCGAAGAACGTGGCGTGCTCAAGGGCTATACCGTCGAGATCGACCCCAAATGCTTCGGTTATCAACTCCAGGCCATCGTCCGCATCCGCCCGTTGCCGGGCCAGTTACAGGAAGTGGAGCGACAGATTCAGGCCATCCCCGAATTCACCGAGTGCGACAAAGTCACCGGCGACGACTGTTTCATCGCCCGCCTGCATGTGCGCTCGATGGAACAACTGGACACCCTCCTCGATCGCCTCAACAGCCACGCCGAAACCAACACCGCCATCGTCAAGAAGACCCCGGTCAAACGCCGGTTGCCACCGATGGCGTGAGTGCTGTTTTGTTCGCGAAAGCGTAGATTGATCTTTTTCCGGCGAAGGATTGGCGGTATGAAAACTCAAGTCATGTTACTGGCGGCGCTGATGCTCGCCGGCTGCGGTACGTTCGAGACGGTAGTGCGCAGTGACGAGGCTGCGGTGAAACGTCTTAAAGAACGGAAAACCTACTGCGGTGCGGTTCCACGGATTTATAGCGGCGTGACTTATGATTTTTGCACCCTGCATGCGCTTCCAGGCCCGGGCATTGATGAGTACCAATATGATGGCACTGGCACGCCCGTTGTCCTGCTGGATGTAGTGATTTCCGGCGTTCTCGATACCATGCTGCTGCCCTACACCATTTATCGGCAGCAGGCTGATGGCAGCATCATTGTGGCCGAATAAGGAGCAGGTGAATGTTGTCCCACGTTTTTATCGGTATCACCGACTTCGATCGTGCATTAGCGTTCTACCAACCGATCATGGATGCACTGCAGCTGCAGATGAAATTTTGCGACCCCGGCAAACCCTGGGCTGCGTGGATGAGCAAGGATGCACCGCGTCCGCTGTTCGTCATTGGCACAGCGTTCGACGAACAGCCGGCCAAACCGGGCAATGGGCAGATGATCGCCCTGCTTGCGCCGAGTCGCGAGATCGTCAACCGCTGTCACGCACTGGCCATGGTTCATGGTGGATCCTGCGAGGGGCCGCCCGGCCTGCGTCCGCACTACCATCCCGACTACTTCGGCGCCTACATGCGCGACCCGGACGGCAACAAACTCTGCGTGTGTTGCCACGAACCCGATTGAAACCAACGCGCTGAGCCAAATCACAGACAATAAAAAACCCGCCGAAGCGGGTTTTTTACTCAGGGCTGGCGATCAATCATCGCGGCTCATGATGCCGAACAGTTGCAACAAGCTGACGAACAGGTTGTAGATCGATACATACAGGCTGATGGTCGCCATGATGTAGTTGCGCTCGCCGCCGTGAATGATGGCGCTGGTCTGGAACAGAATGCACACCGACGAGAACAGCACGAAACCTGCGCTGATCGCCAGTTGCAGACCGCTGATCTGGAAGAACAAGCTCGCCAGAGTCGCGCCCAGCAGCACAAAGAAACCGGCTGTGATGAAACCACCGAGGAAGCTCATGTCCTTACGGGTGATCAGCACATAAGCCGAGAGGCCGCCGAACACCAGCGCGGTCATCGCGAAGGCCGAACTGACCACTTCCGCGCCGCCCTGCATACCCAGGTAACGGTTGAGGATCGGGCCGAGCAGGAAACCCATGAAACCGGTCAGCGCGAACGCAGACACCAGGCCCCACGCCGAGTCACGGAGTTTGTTGGTAAGAAAAAAAAGGCCGTAGAAGCCGATCAGCACCACGAAGATATTCGGGTAGCCGACACGCATCTGCTGCGCGACAAACGCCATCACGCCGCTGAATGCGAGGGTGAGAGCGAGTAAGCCGTAAGTGTTGCGCAGGACGCGGCTAACCTCTAGCTGCTCAGCCTGCACGCTGTTATTAACTGCGTAATCCTGTTCGCGCATGGCGACACTCCTGTTGGGTTTGAAACGTTCAGTCGCAAAGATCATAACAGACGCTCTGTAACAAGCCATGCAGAGAGTTTGACAGTGTGTTTCATTCAGGTATTATGGCGCCCGCAACGCAAACGGAGGTGTGGCCGAGTGGTTTAAGGCAACGGTCTTGAAAACCGTCGACTGTAACAGGTCCATGAGTTCGAATCCCATCGCCTCCGCCATCTTATGTACGACAAAGCCCTGATTATTCAGGGCTTTGTCGTTTCTGGGGTTTGAGATTTTCGCCGGGATTTTTGAGGCGTTACAAAACTATTTGGTAACCGTTACAAAACTTTCCAGTTTTCTCCCTCCTCCGGCGTCCTGCCGAACGAACACAATCCCACAAACCTGACATACCTGACGTTCGCTTGTAGAATCCGCCGCCAGGCATATGGCCCAGCGTCGACACATGATGCAGTGGTACGCGGATTACCTGGATGCGCTCAGGGACGGCATGACCGAAGATCAGCGCAAAAACTTCAAGACGATGGTGAACGGCTAATCAATGGCCGGGGAAATCCTGTAACTCGATAAATATAGGGAACATATGAACAGCAAACTACGGCTCAATGCGAGCCACCTAGTATTAGGGGCAGTGATACTGTCTTTCCTCACCTTTTGGTTCGCTCGCTACATCCAGACCAGCAGCTTTGACCTTGTCCAGCACCTTCTACTGGTCGACGAACTGTCGAGGCATGCGGGTGTTATGCCGGGCGCCTTTGAGCGTATCGGCGCCATGGCCCTCTATCCGCCTGCTGCTCACTGGATGGCAACCATTATTGGCTGGATCGGCGGTTCAGGCCTTGTCGGGATTTCCATCGTTTCTATTATTGCTGTCTATCTGTGCTACGTGCTGATCATCCGCCTGGTAGGCGCCGGATCACTTGCGCGAGTGCTGGTGCTGACTATCTTGTTCTCCACCCTTATGTTCACTCACTCCCTGATAGGCTGGGAGGTAGTTGAAAACTACTTCTACCCGCAGCTTGTTGCTGATGTGGTGTATTTAGGCGCGCTGCTGTGGGCCTTGAACAATCGGGAAAACTGGAAACAAACAGCTGCGTTCTTGATCGCTGGCTTTGCCACTATGTGGATCCAGCCGTTAGTAGCAGTCCACGTCCTCGCTGCCGGCTGCGCCCTGGCTGCATTCCAGCTGTGGAATCGATGGAACGAGAGCCCGTTTGTGCGCAAGCTGAACGCCGCGAGCCTTGTCATTATGGTGACCGGCGCCGCGGTAATCGTGTACACCAACCCGGCTTTCAAGGTTATGCGCCAGATCTCCGGGAACGACGGCTACCTTGTCTTTGGCTACAACGCGCCGCTGCTGATTGCACTTATCTGCGCTGCCGTCGGCGCCTGGAACCTGCGCCGGTACTGGGTGGGTAAGGGCGAATACGCCGATGTGATCCTTGGTTCTGCCGTGATCGCAGCTGTTGGCCTGGTTGTTCTGCAGTTCGCCATGCTCAAGTTGCATGGCGATGGCTCTGACTACGCGATCAAGAAACACATGTTCATCGTGTTCACGCTGGGCATGATGAACGCAGCACGACTGATAACGTCGCACTACTGGGGCAATAAAGAGACCCTGCGTGCTGGGTTGATTACACCCGTACTGGCCGGCATTGCATCAGTGTTCGCCCTGCAGGGTTACACCACGCCAGTAGCGCCAATCGTTAATGCGCTGGCATACGCGAACAACGCTGCCCAGTATCAGCTGGCCGACTTCAAGCCTGGCAACACGATTTCGGATGACGGCACACTTCCATTGATGGGTAACGTGATGGTGACGCTCACAGCGTTCCAACACCCATTCGATGCGCGCGCTATTTCGTGGCTGCGTGGGACAGCGATGAAGGACGGCGCGGAATATTTGATGATGCGCCGCACGCCATACATCGACAAAATTTGCGATTCGAAGCTATCCGAAACTGGCGGCTACGTAGTTGTCAGTCCGACATGCCTGAACAGCTATCTGCCCGGCGAGCAACTGAGCTTCATTCCAGGCGGAAGTGCCTGGCAGTATGCCGGTGATGGGTGGGGTGGCGCAGAAGCGTGGGGTGCATGGTCGCTCGGCAACAAGGACGGCTCTATTCTGCTGAACCTGCCAACAAACTCGTACCGCCTCGATGTCGACGCCATGGCCTACCTAACCGAACAACACCCCAGCCAGACAATCATTGCTGAGGCTAATGGCATCGAGATCGCGAAGTGGACATTCGACTTGGCCAAACCCAGCGGCCCACGCTTTGCGGAAATTCCTAAGGCTTTAATCCGGGATGGTTCTCTACGAATCGTGTTTAAAGCGCCAGGCTCTGTATCGCCAAAACAACTAGGTCAGTCCGAAGATATCCGCGTACTTGGACTAGGAGTTAAAATTATCTCCTTGACCCCTTCCCCTTAATACGTTCCGATTAGAGGCGTGAGTAGCACCTATTCTTTATATAGGTGCTGCACATGCTCGATATGGAACTGCGCCCCCTCCCCCGCTACCCTCGACTGACCTATGATATGCGCGAGAGCCAAAGCCTCGCTAAGGTGAGATTGTCCTTACGCAAGCCTGGCACGCCCGCAGCGCGATCAGTCCTCGGCCTCCGTCGTTGGTGATGTCGTTGAGCATGCGCCGGGGCAGCAAATTCTGGAGTTCAGTAGGTGTGTTCGCCATCCGCTTACGCAAATTCCTCCCACGCGACGCCCGGAATTAATCCAAAATTGGCTAACCACGGCTCTTGCCTCTAGTCGCAAAAGAAACCCACAATAGCGATCAACGTTAAAATTGGAGCTTGATCGTGCACAAGGAAATAGTAATTGCAGGGACCCCATTTGAGATCATCGGTGATGACTCATACGCACGATCAATAGACGGGACGTTCGATCCCGAACTGACAGAACTGATCCAGCGGCTATGTGACAAAAATTCGCATGCACTCGACGTTGGCGGAAACATCGGACTGACTGCCTTGGCAATGTCCACCATCTGCAACGAAGGCAAAGTGGTTGCAGTCGAGCCTGTACCAAGAACGTTCGTCCTATTGCAGGCAAATACTTCTCAAGCTTCAAACGTGAATATCTGGAACTTCGCTTTCGGCAGCACTCCCGGATTTTTGCCAATGCAGGGCTATAACGACAATCTTTCGGGATCGTTCATCGCCGACGCCTTTCACATTGAAGAAGAAAACCACTTCACAGTAAATGTTGAGGTGAAAACGATAGATGAAACGTTCGCGACTCTTGGTTTGGACCGCCTCGATTTCATGAAGATCGATGTCGAAGGATTTGAACTTGAGGTGCTCGAGGGAGCACTGCAAACACTGAGTAAGTACAAGCCACGTGTCGTCTTGGAAATGAATCACTGGTGTTTGAATATGTTCCGTCGGATATCTCTACCAGAGTTCCGGGAACGGTTATTGGCTATTTTCCCTGTGGTCTATGCGTTGGAAGCCGGGGAATACCTGGATCTAACTGATGCCGAGGAGGCAAGGATTGCAAGCCACGGGCACCTCATCAGCATGAAGTACACCAATATCGTGGCTGGTTTTGATAAGCAAGACATCTTAGCGCGCTTGGCGAACCTTGAAGCCGCGAAACCAAAGGTAGTAGTCTCTGTGATTGATCCTTTGGTTGAGGACAATGCAAGGTTAACCAGAGATATTGACCAACTTAAAAACGATGCCGCTCAGCTACAAACGTTGGCTGATGATTTGACGGTCGAGCTCAACGACGCGTTACGCCGCAACAATGAAATCCTTGCGTCGACCAGCTGGAAATTGACAGCGCCGATTCGGACCCTGAAAAAAATGCTCGCATAAAAGATCCTGCTTCAAAGTCCGTCGTACGCCTGCTCACAAGTCAATCCCCTAGCTCTGGCCTGGTCAGCAACTTCAGCCAGGTCGCCCGCTCGCTGGTCAGCGCGCTTGAGCACGTCGGCAAGCACCATTGCGGCGCGGGCAGCTGCCTTGCTTGCGGCGGCAGTGCAGGAATTGCCGCTGGCTTCACTGGCTGCGAGGCGGTTGGCAAGGGTGTCGGCCGCCCCGCGCAGGCCGTCAGCAGAAGCGCGAGCGGTGGCAGCATCAGCAACTGCTTGATCAATAATCTGTTGGCCATCCTGAATCGCCTTGTTGATGGAGAGTTGACGGGATTGTTCTTTGGTGCGTTCGGCGGACTCGTTGGCAGCCCTCGCTGTGGCGTCTCGGGCATCGCGGCTATTCCACTCAACCTGCCACTCGGCATCCTTCACCGACAGCCCATGGTGATAGGCGCCAAACAGCGCACCAGCCATCACTGCCAGCGCAGCTATATAAGGAAGGATGTGCAGCCAAATCGGTTTCATGGCACATCCTTGAAGAAGATGTGGTGGCCGAGCACCAGAGTTTGCTTTGCTCCCTTAACCCAAACCGGTGGTTTCGGCATTGAGGTCGCGTAATAGTGCGTGGCGCCTCCAGTGGGGTCTGGCACTTTCCCGGCCATTACCTGATCAGCGGCGATCTGCGCCTGGGCGAACTCGCGAAACGGAATCTGCTTCGCACCACTCAAGTAGGCGAAGTTCGGGTCATTCCTGTTCCAGCAGCTGAACTGGTACGGCTTCTGGCACACGCCGACATACCCTTCGCCCCACCACGATTTAGCCTTGCCGTCGGTCACGCGGTTGCGGATCGTCCAGGCTACAGCGATCTGGCCGGCCAGGGACTCACCGCGGGCCTCCCCCCACAGTGTGCGCGCGAGGATGTCGCGGTCTTTTTCGGTTGCAGTCATAAAGATTCTCCGGACACAAAAAAGCCGGCAACTTGGCCGGCGCATGGATTATTTTTCAGGTACTGAACTAATGAAGAGGCGTTTCTAAGCCACTCATTGCTCAGTAAGGTTGTGGTTTATTAGTGGTGACTCAGACAGAATGTCTGATTTGTTTTAAAAAAATCGCCATCAAGCAAAGCAAGGAAGCGCAAAAATGAAATTCGTGAGCATTCTTTTGGGGTCGATCTTCTTAACTGGTTGCGGGACGATCAACACTGTCTTCAGAGATGACATGGTCTCTAGCAACAAGCTAGCCCGATGGCACTCCCATTGCGACTTCATTCCACGGATCTACAGCGGTGCCGCATTAAACTACTGCACTTTGAATGCAGAACCCCGCCGTTCTGTGGGCTTTGATGGGTATCCTGCGGCGCCATTGATCGTTTTCGATTTGGCGTTGTCTGGGGTCGCTGACACCGTAGTTTTGCCATACACAATTTACCTGCAGAACAAGCACGGAGATATTCCAAAGGCTCGCTTCGAATAACACCACCGCTGCCTGCCTCAGCCTGTACAGATGCAATAACGTCGACTTGCTTGCCGGCGCTCGGGATAATCTGTAGCAATTTCTGCGCAGTGATTGGCATGTCTCTCTAGGCAAAAACATACCCGATCAATGACGGGTTGGGTCGCGGGATCGCGATCAGACAGTTTCAGGTGGCAGCGCGGCGGGATCAGCGGCAATGTCAGGGATTGCCGGAATAGTCGGCCAGTTCGGCGCCAGCGGCCAACTCACCTGCGTGGCGATCTTGCCAAGAGCGAATTTGTAGGATTTCCAAGCTTTCAAATTGATGACCAGAGCGGCCTGCTCTGCTTCATCCTCTTCTGTCGCCTGGCCGGAATCAATGCCGTAACCGAGCGTATCAATGCGATCCTGGATGCGTGCGATCTGAGTAACAGCCTTGATGTTCCTTGCTGACAATTCTGCCTTCGCAGTGGCCAGTTGGCGAGTTTGCTCGACAGCGTCTTTCATGGCTTTGGTGATCAGCTTGGACCAGTCGATATTCATTCAATGTCCTCCGGCGCCGCATCTGTTAAAGGTTCCGGCAGGGACGCGGGAAAAACTACCGGACCATCCGGAACGTTTTCAAGGGGAATGGGGAATGCTTGCTCTGGGCTGTAGTTGACCGGCAGCGGAAGGATCAGCGTCAGTTCAAGTTCGCCGCCGACGTTGTCGACCTGGCCGGCGAGCCACGGGCAGCTGATCGCGCTGGCCGGGAGCGTATCGCCGTCTGCCATTTGAGAGAAGTCGAAGGCGTCGCCATTGATGGTGAGTATGGCGCCAACGCGAGACACGTCCAGCGTATCATCGCGGCGAGTTGGGGAAAGATTGATTTTCATTAGAACCACCGACCGTTTGCCAAGTACGAATACGCGTAAGTTTGAACAGAGTTCCAATACTGGATAATGGAAATAACGCTTTGACTAATAGCTGATGCCCGGCAATACCCTTGAAAAATATTAGAGACATTAACACTTATAATGTTTACTTTTACATCGTAAGGACCAACAAATGTTGCTGGCAAGGTAAGATTGGCTGAATAAGCTTGAGTTGTGGTTGTTTGATCTATCCCAAGACCTGTTGTAGTCCCACGACATATCATCGATCCATCAGCGAACTTCGTGTAAGTGCCGCTGGCGTTCGATCCAGTCTCCACAATTGCCCCAGCAGGCGCGCCACCACTCTGCGAAACTGTGCCTACGATATTGGACTTTCCGTAAGCTCCTGCTGCTTGTATTGCAGCCAGTAGTGCAGCAGTTGTAACAACACCCGTCCCGCCCTGGGTTACGCTGAGCGCTGTCGTTAATCCGGTGAGGGAGGTGATGTCGTTGTTCGGACCGCTGCGTGCGGCGACCAAGGTGCTGCGACCAGCCGCAGCATCCTGATCATTCAGCAAGGTCTGGATGAATACGGACAGATCAGAGATCCCCGTGCCGCCCTTGTTCGCCGGCAGTATGTCGTAGTTGCCGGTAGTGCCTAGTGCGGCCAGCTTCGTGCCGTAGGTGTTAACGATTGCGCGCAGAGCGTCAGCCGAGTCCTTGACATATCCCTGCATAGGCGCCAGCGCGTAGACCCCGGCTGCATTCGTCGCACCTTGGTAGTTCGGCGAGATCGACAACGCCGTGTCGCTGGCGATGTTCGTCACCTCGTACCAACCGCCGTCCGGGCCGAGAAAGGCATCGCCGACCCGGCTGTTGGCAATGAATGCGGTACCCGTGCCGATCACGGCATTGGAATTTTGGGTGAGAGAGACCGTTCCTGATTTGTACCAGGGCATGGCTTGCTTCCTATTCTGATTTGTTTAAGCGGCGAGTTTTGCGAATACAGCGGGCAAGAAAAACGCGATCGGGTTTGTAGCGGCGATGGTGATTGCGTACAGCGTGTTGTTGGGAAAGTCCCACCAGCAGTAGAGATTGCGGGGTATGCCACTACCCGACGTCATGTTCATGCCGAAGGTGTTCAACAACATGTATTCGTTCTGCGGAAAGTTGAACGGAACCGTGTAATAGTTTCTGGTGAGACCTTGCACAGTGGTGTCATATTTGACGAACGACCAGCTTTGGAATGCACGGGTAAACGTCGCGTTTGGCGTGCCTGAGTCAAACAACAAAGCCCCTGATCCATCCCACAATCGCATGCCGTATTGAGCTGCCGCCTGTGCTGCAAAGGCGGCAACGAAATATCGACCATTGGGCTGAGCAGTGTTCACGTCATAGGCGCGGACGTAGAATCCCGTCCAGTTGCCGGCCGCCCCGATCAGACGCATTCGGCAAAGCCCTGCCACGCCACCAACAGTGTCAGGCCGGACAAATACCAGCGGCGGTTCCTGAGAGGTTACGGGCGTTGCGAAATACGTCGTCGAGCCCATCCCCGACTCTTCCGTCGGCGCAAACCGACCGGAAGAAATCACCATCAGACGGGCATACTCCGAGTCGAGAATCACTGTATTGCTGTTGTTCATGAATTGAAGTCCGTAGCTCATCAACTCCACCTCATCACAATCAGTCGCATCGTTCCCGTGGCCACCGTGCTTGCCGCAAAACCACGCGTATGGTTGTAGACCCGTGCGACATTGTCGACGAGCTCAGTTTCGAACTGCATCTGGCTATCGCTATACCCCCCGACAGGTACGACAATGGCAGACCCATTGCCTGGGCCAACACCTGGTACCGAGAAGTCCTGATTGGATTTTCCACCAGGTGGGAAAGTCACGAGCGTCGACAGGGCCACACGAATGGTGAAAGAGTTCTCGTCGACCTGGAGCGATCCATCGCCGCCCCAGACCCGCATTCCATAAGCCATCTTTCACCCCAGATATCCAAGCCGCACACGCAGCACATTGTTGGCGTCGTAGACCGAGACGTTCAGCGAGTTGATTACCAACCGCCCCTGCCCCGGAACAATGCCGTTGATCTCCAGTGTTCCGTCCTTGTTAAGGATCCAGCCCTGCTGGCCGGCAATGTAGTTCGTCGAACTGATGTAGCTGCCGATCTTGGCGTTGGTGATGGTGCCGTCAGCGATGAAGGCTGAGTTCATGAACACTTGGCCACCCTGCACCGCAAACGGAACCGAGATGGCGCCGCCGGCGATGGTGTTGACGATGGCGAACCGGTCAGCGCTCACCAGAAACTGGCTTTGCAGGCCGGTACCGGTGTTCTCGATGCCAAGACCGATACCGGCCGCGACGTACTGGCCTCCCGCGGTGACCTGCATCTTCACCGACCACATCGTGTTCAGCTTGCCAGCGGTGTCGGCATAGGCCGTCGATGTTTGCTGAATCGCAGCGGTGTTTTGTCCCACCGACACATTCAGCTGATCAATCTTCGTGGCTGTTGCTGACTCGTTGGTGGCAACTACCTGTTCCAGTTCGGTGATGTTTGCCGCGTTCTCGCCGATGGCGACGTCGAAGGTAGTGATCCGCTCCGCCATCGCTTCGTTTTCAGAGGTGCGAACCTTTGATTCCGAAGCGATAGCCGCAGTGCTGGTCCACCCTTTCAGGGCGTCAGCCAGATCACCCTCCCCATTGTCATCCCGGGAAGAGGCGCGCAACGCTTGGAACGCCGTAGCTTGGGCCGTGACCACGCCGTCGAGCTCGGTGATATCGGCGGTGTTGAAGGCAACTTGTTGCGCCAGTCCATTCGCTGTCTCGATCGACTGACCGACATCCAGCCAATAGGTCGCGTTCGGCGGCGGCGTGTTGATTGGTACTTCGCCCTTGGCCTGAAAGATATGGCCGTCCTCCACGACCATCTGGTCTTTCTCGTAAACCTGATCCGGTTTGTAGGCGGCCAGGCCATCGAGCGCGTCGATCTGCTCCTGAAGGCCTGGGATTTTGTTGATCTCGTCCAACAGGTCTTGCCCGAGCTCCGTCTCAGTGATCTGGCCAGCGATCATTGCCAGAATCGGGGAAGCGTCTGCACTCGATTGCCCCTGTACACCGAGACCCACGGGGTACCACGGACCGATGTTGCCGATCCGGTCCACCAGGCGCGCCCAGAAATAGAATGTCACGCCAGCGGCAAGGCCCAGCATCGAGAAGTCGCTTTGTGGGTATGACAGGTCTGTCAGCTTTGTTGCTGCTTCCAGGCTGGTTGTCGGCCCGTACCAGATCTCCGTGCGCTGGGTGTCCTCGGCGCCAGCTGGGAAGCCCCACTTCAGGTAGATGCCGAAAAGCAGCGGCGTAGCCGTCAGGTACGACACCGCCGGCGGTAAGCCCTCCTTGCCCTTGAGCTGGTTAAGCATCGAGTTGCGCCAGATCGACGAGATATCGAAGGCGCTCACCGCGCGGACGCGAGCTACGTAGGCGCCGGCATAGATACCCACCACGTCGACACTGGTCATTCCGGTGCGCTGCAGCTTGATCCAATTGCCGCTGTCCTTGCGCCATTCAATGTCATAGGCAACGGCGCCGTTCACCGCTGGCCAGGTGATGGTCATGGTTGCGACGGCGATGCCCTGGGAAACAACCGAGTTCGACACAATGGTGACACTGGCCGGCGCCGGTACCACGGTGATAGGAATCACGCTGATCGGCCGCTCTTCCAGTCGAGCGCCGGTGTCGATGTAAGCGAATTTGCTCGGCTCGTACTGCAGCGCGCTAATTTCGAAGTCACCTTCGGCCGTGCGCTTGGTCCGCAGGACGCGATAGAGCGGGATTGCCAGATCATCGGCATCCAGTGCCCACTGCAATTGCGGCAGTGGTGCCTCGCTGTAGTTGGTGGTCACCGTCACAGCGCGGTTATTGACGCTCTGCACGGTCCGGCCCTCAGCCCGCCCGCCGGGCAAGTTGATGATCAACCGATCGCCAGCCTTGGCCTGGGTGTCACGGTCGAGCGTCACCACCCGGCCAGCAACAGCCGAGATGCGCCCGCCCACCTCGCGACCAGCCAACAGCGAATCCGCCACCGGGATGATGTGGCCAGGGAGTGGAATCACCCCTTCCATGCCGGTCTTGAACGAGACGGTGCGGTCTTGGTTGTTGCTGAGGATCGCCCACTTGCCGCGGCGCTGTGCTTCAGAGGCGCGAGTGCAACCGATGGCGCTCAGCTCGGTCGGTTTGTCGCCCAGTCGGCGCTGAAGGTCCAAATCCGCGAACGGAATGACGTCGGTGTCGTAGTTGTTCGCCGGGTTGTCGTAGCTGACCAGAGCCCGGGTATAGCGGGTCTTCGCCGAGGCGCTGCCGTAGGAGAATTTCCCGTCTACGACGTTGGCCCGGGTAAAGACGTAGTCGAAGTCCTGCGCGCGCGGCATATCCGCCTGCATCACCAGTTGGCCCTGAGCCCAGTACGTCATTCCCCGATAGATGCCGGCGATGTCACGCAGCAATGACCAGGCGTCTGCCTTGCCCTGCAGGTTCATATCGCATAGGAAGCGCGGCTCGACACCACCGAGGCCGTTCGGCACCAGCTGATCGCAGTACTGCGAAATCCGGTACAGCTCCCACTTGTCGACCATGAACGGCTTGATGCGCTTGCCCAAGCCGAAACGGTCCTCGGTACACACGCCGTAAGTGATCCAGGCCGGGTTATTGGTCCAGGCCTGCTTCATGCTGCCGTCCCACGTCCCGGTGTAGGTGCGTGCGATCGGGTCGTAGTTGCTCGGCACCTGCCAGCGACGTGCCCGACACTTCACGGTGACGGCCGGAATGTTGGTGAACTGCTCGGCGTCGAATTCGATGTAGAGCAGCGCGGTGTTCGGGTAACGCAGCTTGGCGTCGATCACTTCGGTGAAGCCGGCGATCAGCATGGTGTCGGCGATCTTGTTGCTGTTCTGGTTCGGGGTCAGGCGCCGCACGCGGATCTGCCAGCCAGTGGTGGCGTCTGGCAGATCGATCCGGCGGGAGCGCTCGTAGCGCGTGGTGGTCTTGCCGTCCACGGCGTCAACTGCCACTTGCTGATAGGCGCCGCCATCGGTGGCCACGTCGATAGCGTACTCGATGCGGTAGCCGACAATGTTGCCGTCATCATCCTGACGTTGCAGCGCCGGCCAGGCGAAACGCACGCGCACGGCCGACAGCTGAATGTTAGTGATCGAGCGTACCCACGGGGAGTCGCTACGCAGTTCCACGTTCAGCGAGGTTTCGTTCTCGACCGAGGGGATGCCGGGGATATAGGTCTGGTCCACGGAGCCCGGGCGCCAGTCCCACTTCACGTTCGGGAAATTGTAGTTGCCGCTCGCATCCCGGATCGGCGTGTTGTCGAGGTAGATGTCGTAGTCGGTCGGGGTTTCGTCGAACTCGCCCTCGCCCACGGCAATCAGCAACTTGGCCAGGTTGGTCGAGCGCAGGCTGTCGCTGGCCTCGGTCGGCGACTTCGGTTTACTGCTGCCGCCCTTCTCGCCGCGGATATCTATCTTCTGTGCTGCGCCCATGCTTTCCTCCAGGCATAAAAAAACCGCCTCATGGGCGGCCTGCTTGCTGTGTCCTGTTTACACTTTGTCTTCGGCGTAGATCGATGCGGAAATAATCATTCCGCCCCACCGCCGTTCGCCGATGCAGATCGGCACCGGGTTGCCGCTGGCCGTAGTGTTCTTGGCGCCGCCAAAGGCGTAGGACGGTGCATTCTCGGGTGATGCGCTTTGCTTCAGGCCTGATGCCTGAGGGCTAAGCATTTGGATCACGCCGCCAGCGACAAGGGCGATGCCGACAGGGGCCAGGGCCTGAAAGCCGGGAATGAACGACGCGGCAATTAGAACAGCACCAATGATCGTTTGCAGCAGACCAGCACGTTTGCTGCCGCTGATCACCGGAACAATTCGAATCTCCTGCGCGCCGCCAAGTGCAAAGTCTTTCTCGGGGACATTTTTCCGATTGCGGAAGATCGCAAACCGCATGCCTCGGCGCTCGAGTTCCTTAATTGCCGCTTCGAACCCATCGAGCGTGCATTTAAGCGCCTTGAACGCTTCGCCTACCGACTTGCTGCCAAGCTCCCGTCGGTGGACCCTGCCGAACATCTTGATCAGGGGGCCAGACAGTAAGATGGTCGTCATTGATTGGTGCGGGCTTGTGATTGCAGACACAGTTTTCTCCAGTCATAAAAAACCGCCCGTAGGCGGCTTTTGGATTGTGCTCACAGACAGCTTTTAACCGCCTGCTCTATTTCGCTTCGCCCATAACCGGGGGCCCACGCCATACGCTGGTATAGCGCGACGGCACTACCCTTTGGCATTTTGCGAATATTCAAAAGCTCGTCGGTCAAGTTGTTGCTCGCCGCAATCAGCCGATATCCATGCTCCGTCTCTGACATAGACACGTCGCTACGGGCGTTCTGCCATTTGGGGAAAACACAAAGGGCATAGCGCTTTGGATCTTTTGAGGTATTGCCCGAGATACTTGGATCCTTCGACTCCAAGTCACCAGGCGATACGCACCCCGCCAGCAACGCTACCGCCAGCGCCCCTACGAAAAATTTCATGCAGGTCACTCCTGTGGAAAGGTGCCAACCATATCACCGCTTTGCGCCTGTACGAATCGTAAGCGGGCTGAAAGTCTTATCAGCAGAGTACCTGCTACGGTTGCCTGTTCCACACTCAGCAGCGAGCGAAGGGCTAACAGCTGACCTAGCGCAGTTCAAGCCTCGTAAAATGAACATACATTCATGCAAGCGCAGCCGTAGATTGCCTACCCTTAAGTTTCCGACATAGTGAATACAGGAGTAACCCACGATGTTCGCACACGAAGGTGCTGGCTTGATTACGCTTTATATTGTCATGGCATCGATCGCTTTAATTGTGATCGCTCATGGTATTCATACTCACTGGCAATACCACCAAAAGGACATACGTGATCAATCTCGCATTCGTTCATACGATGAGGAAAGCGAGTCTCCGACTGATACACCTACGTGTTGAATGTCTCTATCAAGGAGCCCGGTGCCGCCCGGGCTTTTTATCGCCTGTACGAATCCCCAGTATCTCCGCCACCCCTTAGATTGTAGCCTCCAGTCTGGTGCAATGGATTTACCAAAGGAGTGAGCATGAATAACCCAAAGCAGTCAGTCGAAAAAATCGAAGAACTCCTGAAAGCAGCGCGCGAGACAAACAGCCTGTTTGCACACGCTGCGGCATTCGCGGCGATTACTGCATTGGTAGATAAGCTGGACCGATACTTCAAAGAAAAAGCTGTAGACGCCGATGAAAACGTAGAGCGTCTTCGCTCTCATTCGGCTGCAATGCTTGGATATGACATCACAAACGGTCACAGCATTAAGCAGCATTATGTTTGGGCGCTTGATGCCATCTCTGGATTGAATGATGCACTCAGCAGATTGAGAAATTAAAGGACTTCCCAGTCTTTTGCCTGCAAAGCAAAGGATTGGGATTGCGCCAATTTTGGCGCAGATGGGACCTAGGAGGTCAAAATGGAAGTGCTTTCACCATTCGAAAAGGGAGTTCTCATGGCTCTCGTTTCGATCACTGCAACTCTTCGATCAACACCAGGCTTCGATGGTGAGGCTCTCACTAAAGCGGCGCAGCATTTCATCTACAATCCCGTGCAGGGCTGTTCAGAGGGGGCTTCTTTCGAGGCTTACGAATGGCCTCTCTGTATCCTGACAAAAGACCTTTCACAGCTTCAGAACTTGCTGAATGCAGACAAAATCATGAATTAATTTCCAGTTCTTTCTTTTTCGATAACCGCCAAACAGGTTCGCCGCTGGCGGTTTTCCTCTCCGATTCAAGCATCTTTCACTCCCTCGACGTTGCCGCATCATATGGTTCGTCGTGCATCTTTGTGCCTGAGGATCAGGCTTGTTCGGTCCAGCCATGGACCGCCGAAGACGATGATCTCGCTCGGCCTGCCGTACAGGTGATGCAGGAGGAAAGGCCCAGGGCCGAAGGTCGCCGCGTCTTCGCCAGGCAGTGACGGACTGGCGCCGAGGAATATCCCCGCATGATTCGGGTAAACCGTCCGGCCTACCTCCATTACGATCATGTCACCTCGCTGAGGCTGGTCGACCCGGTAGAAGCCGGCAGTCTCGTAGTTCGCCTCGTACAGGCTGGTGTTGTCCTTGCTCTCCCACCAGCCGTCGGCGCGATTGAAGGCTTCAAACTCCAGCCCCCACTCGCGCTGATACCAATCCGCGCAGACCTGCCAGCAGTCCCAAGCGCCATGCACGAACGGACGCTTCAGCAGCGGAACGGCGCCGGCTGGCATCACCGTGCGCAAGTCACCCTCCGGCCAACTGAGGATGTGCCACGGCATCGCGGTCGCTTCGCACATGGCCAGGTCGCGGGGAGATGGCCTGCTGGTTGCATCCGGATGCGAATGAACGATGCCGATTACTTCGCCAACGTCTTCCGCTGCGGCATAGTCCTCAGGATCAATCCGGAACTCTTCGTTGGGTTCAGATGCGATGTTTCGGCACGGGTAATACTGCTGCCTGCGTTCGATGCCCAGCAGCAAACCACAGCACTCTTTCGGGTACTCGGCAGCCGCATGAGCCTGGATCGCACTCAAGATGTGCTTGCGCATGGTCAGCTCCGTGCGATCAGGGAAACGGCGGGGAATCCACCAAATGGCAGTGGGTTCCCCTCACCGAAGCGAGGAATACATCCCCGGCCCAGCGTGGCGTCGCACTCGTCCAGTTCAGGGTTGTCGGTGGGTACGCCATCCTTCGTGACGTAGCCACCGGTGTAGCCGCAGTTCGGCCCCCGGTAACTGCCGGTGAGACACCAGTGGCACAGCGTCGTGGCCTGACGCCCGATGGATTCGCCGCCGACGTCGCCCGGGCTCGCAAGCTCCCAGCTGACCGTCTCCCCGTCTTCGTTGGTTTTCTGGTCTATGTACCAGACCTCGATCGTCTCCTGGGTTGGGTCCGCTGTCGGGTTGCCTGCCGGGAAGTTCACTGCATCCAGGTACGTGCCCAAGGTGTGACGCATGGTCAGCTTGAACTCGAGCAGATCGTCGAACGCCAAACAGAGCGCAGTGATGCGCCCGTTGACGTTGCCGACCGACAGGGTGGGACGCACCGCCGTGCCGTCCCCATTGGCTTCGATGCCGTCGATCTGCATTGGCCAGGCGCCGTACTCGTTGCCCTGCCACCAGATCGCCTTCGCGGGCAGCTGATCCGCATCGGCACCGGCGGCAATCAGTTCCTCCGGCGAGTGCGGGATCGCATGCCCATGGAAGCGCAACACGTCCGCACCGTAATCTGTGCCGTCCAATTCAAAGAGCAGCACTTCACTGCCAGGTTCGAGGATCTGGATGTCACTGATCAGCGGCATGGTTGCCCCTTATGGTTGGAATGCACGGTCAAAAGTTGCCGTGAGTTTGAAAACGCCGCCGCCCACCGGAGTGGGTACCGGATTCTTGCAGGTGAACAGACCAAGCTGGCCAAGCGGCGTGGTCCAAAGGAATGCCTTCGCGCCGGCGTGCCGGTCGAGGAACGCCATGATCTCCAACACTTTGGCTTTTGGGCCGCTGTAGGTGATCGGATAGGAGTCCTCTTTGTTGTTCGGGCCGTCGCCAGCTGTCTGCTTGTAGCCGTTACCGAACTGCGAGGTGCGCACCCGATAGGTAATTTCAGGTGCGTCGCCGTGCTGAGTTGGCCAGCTGAATGTCTCAATCGCCATCAGGCTCTCCCGTTAACGTTGCGGAAACTAACGCCGCCAGCACGCCACGACTCGGCCACGGCTCTTTCTGCTGCCGCCTTCATCTGCGTCTGGAGGTTTTGCGAAAGCGCCTGTTGGTCGAGCTGCATCCCTTCAGAGCTGCGATCGGGAATCGCCACGGTGACCGGTGCGTTGATGCTGATGGTCGATCCGCTGCTGCCACCGCCCAAAGCCCGCACGCCAAGCTGGCCGCCTGCTGTTCTGGTCAGCGGCATGATCGCCTCTTCCCCCGCCTCCCCCATGATTCCGATATCGCCACCGGCCATGCCGAAGGCTGTTGGCTTGCTCACTACGCTATTGGTGAAAGCTGCGCCGTTGGCAAACAACTGCACACCCGACGACCAGGCGCCACCATCAGCCTGAATGCTGCCCGGTGTGAAGCCAGATAGGTCGCCGCTGTAACCTGCCTGAGTCGATCCTGCTGACGCTGCTGATCCCGCACCGCCGGCGAAGTAACTCGCACCTGCGCCGATGAGACTGCCCAGCAGCGCGGAACTGGCTTGCCGAGTAGCAATGCGCGCCATGTCCGCCAAGATCGATTTCGTAAAGTCAGCGAACGACAACTTCCCAGTCATAGCGAAGTTGACGACTGCGTCCTCCATCGAAGTGAAGGCGTTGGTGAACAGACTCTTCGTCTGCCCGGCGACATCCCGAGCCGACTCCAGGTAGTTCTGCCATGCTGACGTTGACCCGACACTCCAATCACCCTGGGCCGCGGTCATCTCGTCGTAATTGGCTTGAACGGTGTCGTGCAGATCCTGCTGTGTAGCTTTTAGCGCTGCCAGTTTCTGGGTGTACTCGTCGAGGCTCATGCCGCGCGAGCCATCGCCGTACTGGTTTGCCAACTCTAGGCTTTGCTGGTTGAAGCGATCGTCGATTCCGTTCTGTTGATCCGTCAGCCCACGCTGTCGATCGCCCTGCCCCAATCCTGAAGCCGCACGCAGCCCTTGCTGTCGAAGCGTCTCGACCTGTTGCTGTAAGGCGTCGGTATACGTTTTGACGGCCAGAGTCTGCTTGCGCAGGCGACCGTCTTCGTTGGTGGCAATGATCGAAAGCTGGCTGTCCGTTTCCTGCTGCACCTTGACCATCGCACTGCGTGCATCCGAGATCTTTTGATCGATCTGGATGATTTGCGCTGCAGTCGTTCCCTTTTTGGCCTTGGCTGCTTCCAGAGCCGCGATTTCCGCCTCATATCCCTGGGCTACTTCGATGGCTTCCTGCTTCAGCAGGCTGACACGTTGCTCCGTGTAGCTGGCCTGCGAGATAACGCCGGCCCGCTGAGATGCTTCGAGTTCCTTATCGGCGTTTTGGTAGTAGGCCAAAGTTTCAGCGAGTACATTTTTTGCGTCATTGAAGCCAGTCAGGTCGACGCTGCCTGTTGCGCCTTTCGGATCTTTGAACTTGTCGTTGAGATTCGCCATGTTCTTGGCGACCGCGGCCGGATCAAGTCGCGCATCGTTCGGGCTGGTCTTGCGGATGTCGTCGAGTTGCTTCTTGTATTCCTTGATCGCCTCGGCGCGCTTCTGCTCATTGGTCAGTGAGGACTTTGTCAGCGCATCGACTTTGACCATCGCAGACACAGCGTCTTTCTGAGCCTTGGCTTGATCGCCTTCGTATTTGGCAATGTCGGCCGCTGCAGCCTTCTGGTCCTCCAGCATGTTCAGCTGATTGCTGTAGAGCTCAACCATCTCTTTCTGGTTTTGGAAGGCGCCCACATTGCCCAATTGCGCCTGCTCCAGATTCCGCCGGGCCTGCTCAATGTCGGCATCGATGTCGGGCCGACCCAGATTCTTCAGGTTGTCCGCCGCTCGCGCGACAGCGTTGTAGCCTTTCTCCCAGAAGCTCAGGTTTTCGAGGATCCTCGGGGTGCGCTCGTTGATCGCATCCGCGTACTGTTCGGTTGCCAGCTTCACGGCACCGGCATGGTCGCCCTGCTCTTCCAGAGCGGCGATCTGCGAATAAACCGAGGCGGTCAGGTAGTGGTATTGCTCATTCAGCGCGGCTGATGCCTTGACCGGCTCGTCTGCGATCTTTTCGAACTCTGCAACCGTCTCTTTTATGGCTTTGCCGGTCGCTTCCTTCATGGACACGGCAGCCTGGGCAATGCCGCCGAAACTCTCGCCAGCGATTTTTCCGTTGCCGGCCAGCAGCGCCAGCACTTCGGCAGCCTGGCCAGTCGTGCCGACGGTCGCGCTGACCTGCCGTGCCATTTCGCCAAGTTGGCTGGCGGTCATGCCAGAGGCGTTACCGGTGAGCACCAGACCTTTGGTATAGGCGTCCTGCTCTTCGCTGCCCTTGTAGTAAGCAACGGCCAGCCCACCAACGGCAGCAGTGGCCAAGGCAATTGGCGCCAGAATGGCAAGCAGGCCAGCAGCCGACGCACCCGCACCAGCGCCCAACTGAGCAACAGCACGAACACCACTCCCCCAATCGCCAGAAGACAGCGCATTGCCGAGCTGCACGACGTTTTCCTGAGCCTGACGGGTGCCGAGCTTCAGCTTGTCGAAACCGGTGGCAGTTTTTTCCAGTGATGCGTAGTTGCCGTTCAGCTTGCCCAGCGCCGAGTTGTACTGGTCCTGACTGATGCGGCCGGCATCGAGATGCTTGCCCAGCTGCTCAACCTGATTATCGAGCTTGGCCATGGCCGCACGGGCTGGGTCGATCGCGCCGAGCAGGCTGTTCAGCGCCTTCTGTTCATCAAGCGTGGACTTGGCCAGCGCCGCCTGCTGCTTGTCGAGCTGTGCGGTGATCTTCGTGAACTCGGCCTCGCCATAGGCACCGGTCTTAGTGAGTTTCTCCAGATTTTCGCGCTGCTTTGCCAGTTCCTGCGTGGTGGTCGCGCCTTTCGACAACGACTTCTCCAGCGCTTCCATCTCTTTCATCAGGCCGACGGCGGACTGCTCCGCGCGATCGCCGGCCTTGGTCATCTTGTCGAGTTCGACAGTGGCCCGGGCGGTGTCAGCTGAGTCAATCTTGATGCCCAGTTCTGCGATGTTCATCGACTCACCTTGAATAAGTGCCCGTCTTCACGGGCTGTTGTCGCGGGCTTCTGCCATGACGGCGATGGCTTCCGACTCCATCACACGAATGTCCTGAAACACGCGTGGGCGATCCTTAGCCGGAATGCCAACGAGCTTCATCACGTCGGGCAGGACGCCGTAATCGAGTCCGGTTGCGCCGCATGCGCCTGTGCGCCACTGAGTCCACATCGAATCCATGACGAGGAACGACTTCCAGTTGTCCGGCCAGACCTCGACAGTTTCGTCGTAGTCCTCTGGTGAAAAGCCGAACAGGGCCATCTGTTCGGCGGATCCGTCAGACTCGTAGAGCGCCCGGGCAGCGGCGGTTAGTTTCCCAGGCGGGCCTTGCCGAAGGCTTCGCTGTAGGCCTTCACGACGGCATCCGAGACACCGATGCAGCTCTTCACCAGAGCAGTGATCGACTCGTCGTTGAGCTTGTCGTTGAAGCCCCATGCCACGATCAGATCCTTAATCTGTTCGACACCCTGCTTCACTTCCGCTGCGGTGATTTCGGTGAGAGTTGGCTGGGTGTCTTTGAAGCGCTCGCCCAGGGCTTCGGCTTTCTCCTTCCAGGCGTCGAACAATTCGGCCAGGGCCGTACGGTCTCGATACTTGAAGGTGAACGGAACCATTGCGGGTTTGCCGCCCACCTGAGGGATGGCCACATCGACGGTGAACGTCGGCTTTGGCGCAATCGAAAACTTTGCCATGGGAACCCCTTAGGCGTTGTAGCGAGTTGGGCGGGAGGCGAACGACAGCGTGATGGTCCGCGTCATGATGTTGTTGCGGCTCAGCGTCGGGGTCGCAGTGATCGACACATATGCGTAGTAGTAGATGGTCGCGCCGCCTGGAAGGTTTGCGCGAACCAGACGCGGCTCCTTGTCTTCATCGGCGGCTTCCACAACAGCGACGTATGCCTGAGCAGGGTCATCTGCAACTGGCAGCGTCATGCTGCTGGCCGACTTGGTGGTGGGCAGTTGGCGATCATCGTCGTCTTCGAGGAAGCCGTAAGTCAGAAACTGCTGCTCACCGCCGTTTGCTGTCGGCTCGGTGATCTGAGCGATTTGGGTCCAGCCGGACGCAGCTCGAACCGATCCCGCACCGGAGCCTGCCGGATAGTTTTTGACGCTGGTGGTATCCACGCCATCGGCCGCGAAGTCGCCCACATCGGAATCAATCACTCGCGCAGGGCGGCCGTTCAGCTTCGCCCACGCCGAATCAATGACGATCACGTCGCCATTGGCCAGACCGTGCGCGGCAGCGGTCAGCACTGCGGGCTTGGCGTTGGAGATGGCAGTGAACGCTTTCGCCGCGCTCAGATTGGCAGCAATCTCGAACGTGGTGCCGTTGGGAATCTTGACGCTCATGGGTTTTCCTCTTTGCAGAAATGACAAAACCCGCGCAGTGGCGGGTTCTGGGTTGCCCAATGGGCGGATTAGTTTGTGTCGGCTCGGTATTGAAAAGAGACCGGTACAGTGAAGGTCGTGTCGTCTGGAATTCCAGGGCCGGGGTCGACTGGTGTCATGGTGACGACGGTCAGCGCGCCTTTTGTGTTTCGCTCATACAGCGGGAACATGGCGGCGATCTGATCAGCCAGTGCACCGGCTGCGCCGCGGTACTTCCCCGATGGCGTCACGATGCTGACCTGAAACACACCGGTGTACAGCTTGTGGTCGCCACCGAGCGTGTTGCTCGCGGTGTCCGCCGGTAGCGTGAAGGCCTTCAGGTAAGTGGCGCCGTCAACTGGCGTGTAGGCCTCGTTCTCTACGACGACCTTCAGCGGTACCGGCAACGCTTTCGCCCAGGCGATCAGCTTGGCCTCGTAGATCGAAGAAATGATGTTATGGCTCATACCTGGTTGTTCCTGATGGCCTCCTGCACGATCTGCTGGAAGCGCGCCACGGTGATGCGGACCATGCCGCCGGGTGCCTGGGTCGAATGCCCGAACTCGAGCGGGATAGCGTATGGCAGGTTATTGATGAGGTAGGCAGTCTGTCCGGCGGTGAAATCGCTGACGGCCGAAACCAACGCAGCAATTGTTGCTTGCCCGCCTGGATCAACCTCGTCAAAGGTCACGTTCTCCACTACATCGATCGAAAGATGCCAATTCGCCCGGAACCGCCCGCCGACATAGCCCTGAGGGGCAACGATGTCCATGCCATCGTTCAGTTTGCGCCCAGGCTTCAGCCGCCCCGCCTTTGTCAGGTTGGCCGGATCGCTGCGCAGGCTGCTTTTGTGCTCGTCCACGGCCTTGTTGTACTGGCGAGCTACGGTGTTCTGCGCCCATATCTCGGGATTCCCCACAGGCGACATGCGGATGACGCTGCTGCCGACCTCGATGATGATCTCTCGCAGGCTGGCATCGATTGTTTCAGTGGCTTGCTCAGCGAATTTGGCCAGGCTCAGGGCGAAACTGCCGGATTGGCTAGAATGTCTGGATGACATAGCACCAGCTCGATTAATGAAACCGTAGTTCAGTTCGTGAGCTGAAAAATTAGGTAGCTAACTTAGAACCGCAAACCTAGCGCTTTTTTAAAGGGAAATCGTTATGAAAAAAATTGGAATTGCTTTCGCAACCTTGGCGCTTACATCAACATTTGCGTATAGCGCTCCCCCAGAAGCGATTAGCGCGATGCGAGAGCAGATCGAAGCCCGATATCCCGATAATTTTTCTATGCAAAAAGTGCTTCTCAGCGACCAGATTAGCTCCTACGACTTCCTTGAGAAATACAACCCAAGCGCCTTGCCCGCTGGGTTAATGGAAAAGATAAAAGACCCAATTGAAGCTAGATACCCAAACAATTATTCGATGCAGAAAACGCTAATCGTTGATCAAGTGGAAAGCTATGAGTTTCTTAAAACCTATACACCTGATGGCATACCTTCAGAAACCTTGAGCAAAACATCAAAAAAAATCGCCGCCAGATACCCCTACAACTTCTCCATGCAAAAGACATTAATCGTGGATCAAGTCCAATCCTATATTGAGCTGCACGGGCAATAACTAGGCATTGAACCGCTCACTTTCTTAATTGAGTCGTCCAGGTCGCTTCGGCGGGGTCGGCGGACACATTCATCACTCGTAGACCGTTGATGATGTCGCCGATGGCCGGGGTCGCCGGTATCGCTGTAGGCACGCTCGCTTCGGAGACAAACAGCTCGTTCTGTAGCACAAGCAGCTTTTCGTCTGCTGTTTGAATGAGCGAGCCGTCGATCTCCTTGGCCAAGTAGCTGCCGAACACTCCCCGCCCACCGTAGGTAATGAGTACCTCGGGAGCGGTGCCAGTCTCCGGATCGTACTCCCCTGGCACCTTCCGCACGCCAACCACAGGCTTGACAGCATCAGCCAGACCATCGGGATCATCGAACGCCTCAGCCAGCTCGGCCTGGATTTCTTCGCACATGCCCATGATCAAATCCTTTTGAGCATCATCACGCCGGAGCGCTTGGTCCAGGGCACCAGCAGAGCCAAGGCGAAATTCTCACCGGCAGACAGATCCGTTGACCCGGCCGCATAGGTCTTGCTCGTCGAGGTGCCAGATTGAGCGGACACCGTCTTGCTGAGCACTTCCTTCTGGGTAGTCTTGTACAAATTGCCCGCTGCCGCTTCTTTGGCGACTTGGGCGCCGGCTGTTTTGATCTCGGTCGGAACCGGATCCGAAACAACCCGCTGAATCTTGGCCGTGAGCCAGGCGTTGGCCATGGTCACGGCAAGGACCGGATCACCGGTGCCGGCCCAACCAGGACCCAGAGAGGCGTCAACATCGGCAACAGTGATGAAGTCGGTCATGTGCAGTCCTTATTCCTTCGGCACCAGGGCCTGTAAGTCTTCTTTCTTGGCATTTGCGTCGAACTCGATGCCTTTGCCGGTCAGCCACTCTTTCAGGTCAGGGACCTTCATTTTGAGCGGGTCAGTTTCTGGCTCGTCTTCCGTCTGCCCGTTTGAAACCTTGATCCCGGCACTCTGGTACGCCTCGATGATGCTGGGCACGTCGCCCTCGACGACAACCTCGGTCGCAGAACTGATCACGCCGAAGAATTCGTCGAGCAAGCGATAACAAACACCCGGCTCATTACCGGGTGTGTCGGTGTAAATGACTTTCATGAATCACCTCGCATCGATACGGGTGCCAAAGATGGCGCCCGTGTCGCGATGGGTTGGCCGGAGTTAAGGCGTCGTCACACCGCTGATTACGGCGGCGAAAGGCACCTGCTTGCGGTCGAACACTCGCTGCCAATTGCCCCCGGCCGCGTACTGCGCTGCCGTCGGGCTAAGGTTGCGATTTTCGCTGCCTTTCCAGCTGAAGCCGGCCGGTTGCAGAATGAACGTCTTGCGCTCCCAGATGACTTCGGCACCGCCGCCGTTACCGCCGTCGGGCTTGCGCTGAAGCTCTACCGGCACAGTCGGATTGCCCTCTCCGTAGCCGAAAGCGCCCTGACCGAAGAACACGGACAGGTACTTGCCGGTGCCGTAAGTCAGGCCATCGTCCATGAACACCGGTTTACCCAGGTACGTGGCGAGAATGATCTTGCCGTCGGAGTCACGCAGGTATTCGATCATGTCCTGCTTGACCATCTGGTTCATGACCACCGAGTGCACGCCGATCGCGGCGAACACATCAGCGGCGTCGCCAGCAGTGAAAGCTGCATCCTGGAATGCGTTGGCGCTGATAGTTGCACCGGCGTCCTTGACCATATCGCCTGCATTGTCGGCGATGTTCGAGGCAATGATGCCGCGAGCCGCGCCCAGCAGGTAACGCTGCCAGCGACGAGTCCAGTAGGTGCCGAAGCGGTTGCGGATGTGCTGCATTGGCTCGGAACCAGCAAGCTCCGACGTCAGGTCGGCAACGCCGTATGCCTTGTTGAGGTACAGGGTGCGGGCACGCATGTTGCCCATTTCAGCCTTGCCGACAGCGCCGAGGTCATCCGGATCATCGTTAGAGATGTTCGGCTCTTCGTCGGCGTCCAGGTCTTGCCAATAATCGATCTCGGCAACACCTTGGCCATTGGATGCGATGGCATCGAGGACTGGTGACTTGGTGATGATGCCGGATTCAAAAACGGCGGTCTTTTCTGGCGAGTTAACCGGCGCCAGATCGGTGTAGTAGTCATGGACAAAGATGTCCGCGAGTTGCGTGGTGGCCATGGATTAGGTTCCTTGAGTGGCTTTAATGCGCTTGTATGCTTCGGGGTTTTCTCGGGCCAGCGTCGCGCGCTCCTGCTCGGTGTACTCCCCCCACTTTTTGGTAGCCTTGCCACCTTGATCGCCGGTCGGCCCGGCACCCTGAGCCCTTGGCCACAGGTGTGTTGCTGTTTCACGCAGCGATTCCGCCCATTCGAGCGGAGACAGTGGGGTTTTCCCGTCTTTCCCATAAACGACTTCGCCGTCACGGTCGGTGGCGATTGCTTCACCGTCCTCACTGAGTTTGAAAGTGCCCCGGGCGCGCAGGATGATGTCCTCGGCAGCCTCGGGGAGTGCGCCGGCCTTGATAGCGGCAGCGCGGATGGAATCGGCCAGTACCTTGTCGCTGTATTTTGCAGCGAATGCTTCGGCCTTATCAGCGCGGGCCTTCTCGGTGGCCAGTTTGGTGTCGTAGTCGGTACGCAGACGCTCGGTGCGCCGGGTAATGACCTCGTCCAGCTTGCCCTCGGCGATCAGCTTCGTTTCTTCGTCTTGGCCGACTTTCGCAAGCAAACCTTTCACGGCAACAAGGTCCAAACCTTCGAATTGGGTCTTAAACTGGTCGAGTTCGGTCTTGATGACTTTCCCATCACGGATCAGGTTTGCGTTCTTGGTCTTCAGACCAGTCACCTCGGCATCCAGTGCGCTCTGAAAAATGCCACCCAAGGCTGTTTTCAGTGCAGCCGTTTTTTCGGCATCAAGCTCAAGGCCGAGCTCGGTCGGATCAAAATCGAATGGCATGGTTTTCCCCTTGGGAATTGTCGGAGCCCGCTTTGCAGGCATAAAAAAACCCCGGCATGACCGAGGTTTGTTGTGTGCTTGTATTTCAGTATTGATAGGTTTTTTCGCTTGACGCTTGGAGCATTATTTATGTCCAACCATTAAGGGTGCTTGATTTCTAGGGAGTAAATTATTTTAGGGCTTGTCCCATAACTAAACATCTGCACCGTAGCCTGACCTTTTTGAAGATCTCTGCCAAATGCTGCACCCTCCCCCATTTGCGAAGATGGGCAATCTCCGACCTCTTGATGACCGCAAATCCTGACAAATATGCTATCGGCCCCATTAACAGAAGGATTCCCACTGAACCCATTAAGATCCTGCACAACGGATTTCATAACCACACTTAATCTGCCCTTTCGAGACATATCAACTGTGAGATTCCTTGCATGGCCTGGATCAATAGTGAAAGAACGAGTTTCTATGACCGGAGGAAACATTATATCCATGATGCCCTCCCAAGCCGAAGGGAGAAGCAGAACCAATCCGAATAGAGCTAGTAAAAGCTGGCGCCGTATAGACTTAAGCAGGGGAACTTCTATACCTAGCGCTTTAAGTCCCCCGCCTACTATCGCGGCGCCAAGACACACCAAGCCAAAAATTAAAAGCTGATTTTCAAGAGCATCAGACATATGCCTAATCCTTCGGCTGAACTACTTTATCAATATTATTAGCCTTGGCTGTTCACTACGTTCGCCAATTAAAAACATTCCCTTTTCAACACTAGAGTAGTCGAAAGAGCTCATGCTGTTTAAATTTAACTCAACTATCGATCGACTGGATGAAGTCCGCGCATCACTAGGTAATCGGCGAACTGCGTCCGGCTTGGCGCGTATGGCGGAGGTCGCATTCGGGTACCAGGTGAAGATCGAACGAGCAAGGTTCGCCTGCCGTTAGGCTCAGTGCAATGCGTTGGCTCTTGGATTTCCAAGCCATGCTCAGCGGCATGGATCTCGACAGCGAGCCGTACCTGGCCCCACTCCAGCTCAAAGGGAATGAACGTCTCGGAAAGCGTCTGGAATTCGATCTTGCAATCCTGGCGCGGCCAAGCCATTGCTTGGTTGGGATTAGCCTTGCAGCCCTTCCATTGGCGAGCATTGATCTCTGCCCCAGCGCGCAATAGCAAAGTACGCTGCTCATCCTCTGCTTCGGGTATCCGAAAGCCATAGTAGTCGCGGTAGAAGGTCAGCTTCTCGAGCGACACGAAACTGTTGGCGTCCGGCCTTCCTTGCCCATCCTCAACAATGATCTGCATCGGTCATCTCAACCTGGTTGAGCCCCAAGTGTAACGCCTGCTCGGATGAACATGTCAGGCTCGATTTCCTTCAGTTCGGCTAGGGTCAGCGGCTTGAACTTCTTGTCGAGCTGCAGCATGGCGAACTTCTCCGGCGTCAGGCCGCCGTCGCGGAACAGCTTGCCGCGCATCGGACCGAGAGCGTGGTCCTGGAAGCGCTCCGGCTGCGTTGCCAGCCACTCGTAATAGTTCAGACTCGCATCGACCTGCCCGGCTCCGTTGTCGCCAATCGATGCGCGTGTGGCGTCTTTGGCGAACAACTCAGAAAGCCTAGTGGTCGGCACCGTCGTTGAACGGCAATTGATGTGCGCTGGCGGCAGCGGCCCCTTGCCCAGGTCGAAGCGCATGCCGTCTAACCCCTTGCACTGCTGCGAGGTCTTGCGGTCCAGCGTCGACACCCATCGGTAGCCCAGCACAACATCGCTATTCGCCTTCAGGGTTTCCATCCGCGCCGTCGTGGCCACATGCTGAATCGCCGTCTGCACAACTGAGACTGCATTACGGTTGCTCACCGCGAGAATACCGTCGGTGAAGTTCTGTGCTGCGGTACCGCGAACCGCCTGAATAATCTGGGCGTTCGTTTGTCCCTGGCCGAAGCCCAGCCGGATAGTGTTTGTCACCCGCATTGTTTCAGTGCGGGTCCAGCCGCTCAGGAAGCTCTTAAGCAGCTTGCCACCATCAAGCCCCTTGACCTGAAGCGGATACGAGAGCACCGCGGCGCGAATCACAGCGTTGGCTGGCACCACAGCGTCGATCGAAATCGCATGGCTAAGGCTGTTGGCCTCGAAGGTGGACTCATATAGAGCAATGTCCACCAAGTCGACCTGCAGCACATTGCCGAATGCTCTGAAGATTTCCAGCAACTTGCCGTCGACCCGGCCCAGGAATTGCTCAAGGCGGTCGCGGCTGTAGGTAGTCAGCTCTTTGCGGGTCAGTTGCTCCCGTACCAGGGTGTCGATCTGGCGTAGGTACTTCTCGAACTTCTTGACCTCGCCAGCCTTAAGCCGCTCGATCATCACCGAGTGGCGTGTCGTCTGCTCCAGCAGTTGGCTGTCTGCCTGTTCCTGGTTTGCTGTTGGCATCTTCTTTGTCCAGGTTGAGGCCGGCCGATTCGCGCTCGTCGCTGATCAGTTCGGCTTCTTCGTCGTAAAGGCGTTCCGGCAGCTTCCCGGTCGTGAGGTACTGCCAGTAGGTGTCGGCGCTGATAGTGCCTGCCATGACGCTCTTCTGAAGCTCGGCCAGAACCTGGGCATCGACCTGCGGAATCACAAATTCAGGGTTGACCTTGAACGTAACCTGCTTCGGGTCGTAGCCCTTCCACTCCGCGGCGTACCGAAGCCCCTGCTCGACCGCCTCAGCGACCGTGACGACAATGCTGTGCAGCGTTGCGTGCTGATCGTTCTGGCGCGTCTTGCGCGCTTCCCCTGACTCAGTGCCGCCCACGTCCATTACCTTGGCCCCAGCCTCAACAGCGGCGTTACGCTGTTCATCCATTGCTTTACGGACTGCTTCGATGCCCGCGCCTTGGAACTCCAGGTAACCGCAGGAGCCTTTCGGGCCGAGATCCCAAGCAGCTGACGGGCCAGTGACGCTGAGCTCTACCGCCTCGTCCAGTCCGGCAACCCATGGTTGTGGATGGCTGGTTTGGTGCAGTGCAGTGAAATAGTCAGCGCTGAGCTGGTATGACTTTCGGGCGGCCCTGGCCATCGTCAGCAGAGGCACTTCGTCCACGTCTGGCGAGTTGTCCGTCGAGCCGCAGTAGATCACCGGCAGGAATTCCAAGCCGCGCACCAGGCGGTTATCGGTGCCAGTCGTACCCAGCGGTTTCAGTTCCTCGATGACCTCCCCATTGTCGCCCAGCACTTCGCTGTGGCACACGTTGTCGATCATCTTGAAGACGCGATAAACCATCTTGCAGTCGTGGTCGAACTCGTCCTCCTTGTTGTCGCGGAACTCGATGAACACAGCGAGCACCAAGTCCTGCCGGCCGCCTTGACTACCAACTTTCCAGTTGATCGCATTGCGAGTAGCGTACGTCGAGAAATACGGCTCGCCGGTCTCGTCGATGTTCACCACCAGCGGCACCCGGCCATGAGAAATGGCTTGCCGCACCATGCGGAAGAACAACTGCTTCAGGCCGAAGCCGTCGGACGTGGCGTTCTCTTCCAAGCCTTTCAGGCCTGTCGGCAACTCGATCTCGGGAATGAGCCGGGAAACCAGACCCATCATCGACCGAAGCGAGTCGCGTACCCAGTGCTCGTACTGCGCCCGGTTGGTGTAGTTCAGGTACAGGTACTTGTTTCCGGTGGCATCAAGCTTTTCAGCCTCCACCATGCCGCTGGGCTTGGGCAGGTTCCGATCGTTGCGTTTGATGGCACCCTCGCCTTCGAGCGCATCGTCCATCATTTCCCATTCGGCGATGTGCGCGGCGAAGTCGGGGTTTGTCGATTGCACTGGCATCAGGCCAATCCTCCAATACGGCGGACACCGCCTGTGCGTTTACGCCTGCCCATCGACACTGCGAAGTAGCGGAATGCATCCGCGCCGTGTGATGACCAGTCGTGTAAGGGTTTATCTTTCCAGCAGCCGCGTTTGTCGTCCCACTCTTTGCGGTAATTCTCCAGGCAAGAAATGCCCAGTTCGCACTTGGACTCATCAAAGGCGCAAGCCGGAAGAATTTCTCGAACCTGCTCGATACCTTCATCAATACCGAGCTTCGGGACCACGCTGAACTTGAGGCTGTATTTCTGTCCGTCGATCTCGTAGCCCTCCCGAGCCAGCTCGCGGCGAGTCTTGCCGTCACTGCCGAACTCTCGGTTGTCGATGTCGTGCGGCCCCCAGTGATCGCCATACGTGTATTTGCGATCCTTGAGCACCTTCATGTAGTGCCGAAGGCCTTCACCGCTGTTCTCGTAGAAATCGATGACGTGGTATTCCTCGCCAACGATCCGGACAAACCAGATCGCCGTGGAGTCGCCGACGCCGATATCCCAGATGGTATGCACTGGAAGATGGCTGTTGTCGGGCAGCACGCCGATACGCTGAGCCGCGTAAAGCTTAGTAAACTGCTTAGCGTAATAAGCGCCCTCAACCGACTGCTGGAAGGCTTCGACAGGGATCGAAGGGTATTCCCGCTTCATGTCGTCGCCGAGCGTCTTTTCCTTGGCCGCGTACCAGGCGCGCTGACCGTCGTTCGTGACGATCTCGTGCTTGGCGAGCAGCTCATTGAAGTAGTCGGTCAGGCGCTGCGGGATGACCACATCAGTCGGGTCAAGCCAATAGGCCTTGTTCTTCCACCAGCTGAAAAAGAAGAACTTCCAGTCCAGCAGGCCCAAGGGCACACCAGCCATTTGCTGCCGTTCCGCGCTCTGCGAATAGTCGAAGAAGTAACCTGCCCGACCTTCCGCTGTCGATTCAATCGTGACGAAGCAGTCGGTGGCCACCGCCTCAAAGGCGCCAGTAACAATCTCACGGGCCTTGTGGGGGAACTTGGCGCAGATCTTCCCGAATTCGGAAACGTGCAGGTAACGCAGCGTGCCGCCTCGGAATGACGTGGAAACGTAAAGCGAGCCGCCCTTGCTGAACACCAGCTCACCAGCTGCATCGTTGCTCGCCGGATTGGCGGCGCGAATCTCAGCCGGGAGGTTGTCGTAGGCATACTTCACCTTTTCCCGAAACAGACGCTTCGCGTCGTTCAGCGTGTGAGCGATCAGCGCGCACTTGGCTGACTCGAACAGCGCCGCGTCCAACTGGATGATGCAGCACTCAGTGGTGAAGCCGAGCTGCCGAGCCTTAAGGATGATGTTCCGCGTATGCATCCCATCGAAGTACTCGATCTGCTCGTCCGTCATCCGGAAGCGGACTTTCTTGCCCTGCTTGTCCGTGATGAAGTAGAGATTGTTCAGGCGCCATCGCTTGTCCCGGAGCAGCTTTAAGTGCTCGGGCTTCATGTCAGGCTTCCTTCGATAATTCGTCCATCATTGCGGCCAGGTCGCTGACTGTCTTGTCGCCTGTCTCCGTGTCGAGGTTGTAGGCCTGGCGCTCGCCCTTGATCACCTTGAGCTGTGCGTCAACACCAGCATTTAGGGAGCGAGCAAAGTCACCGGCGTTATCTTCGGTCACTTCCATGTCAGAAAGGACGAGGCTGAGCTTGTCAGCTATCCCCCGCCACTGAGCCAATCCTGTCCGGTGAGCGAGGATTACAGCCGCGGCTTGATCAGATGCCTCATCGATAATCTCGGCATCGGTAACCACTTTCGACTGGTTACCTTTGCTGGTTACCGCCGTGGTTACTTTCTGTTTGGTTGCTGCACGAACCTGATCAGTGAGGTCGCGCTTCCAGTCTTCTTTCTTGGCCCGCTTTAGGATGGTCGCGTGGTTTACGCCGTGCGACTCACCTATGGCGCGGACTGAAAGCAATCCAGCCCGGTAGGCGCGTTCGATTGCCTCCCAGTCGGGTTGCATGGTTGTCATGGGATATCTCTGAGACTTGAAATAGTGGCGGGTTGCCGGTATTGATAGAAATCAACTCAACGCAAGGAAAGCAACATGTCTGAAGTTGGAAAGCTAGTTCTATTGGCAAGCCAAAAAACTACTTACGAAGAGATTTTTCGCCTTAATGCTGTGGCAGCAGCCGCTGAAATAATTGCAGCTCTTGCCGCCAGCGGAGCTCCCGGTATCAACTTGGCCTCAGAGTTCGACAGCCTCTCCGCATACGCGGACAAGATCCAAGATGCACTGAAAGTTAAGTGATTCACTCGTGCCGCACTAAACTGCGGCACACCTACCCTTCCGCGTCTTCCAAAATGATTTCGATCAGCTTCTGCTCGCCCAGGCGGAACAGAGCAAGCGACTGCATGTCATCGGCCATCGGGCCAAATCCGAACACATCGATGCGACCGCTCTCTGAGCGCAGGCCAATCACACCGGTCGAGCAGGCTTCTCGCTCACCCGACTCCAGGTCATCGGCGATCTTGCGCAGCGTGCGGACGGCGTCTCGCCAGCCCTCTCGTTTGAACTCAACGACCTTTATGCTCATGCGGTCACTCGCTCTATCCATTCTTCAATGATTCGGCGCACCACTGGCTCGGTAAGGATGCTTGAAGGCTTGTCGCCAGCTATCACTTCGCGCACCAACGCAACAGGCATCACATGGACACCGTCATCAACAGCGATCGTCAAGTGAGGTCTGTGGTCGGCCAGGTCGTGAATCTCTGCGGCCATTCAGCTCACCATGATGTTGGTCTGCACCTGGGCGTGCCCGTGCAAGAGAGAAACGACCAACCCCTGAGGCAGGCCGGCATTCTTGGCAGCGCCTACTGCCTTGGCGATAGCGCTATCTAGATCAGCTACGGCCTTGTTGATGTCCGGGCTCATCGGCAGTGATGCAGTCGGGTGACGTTACTCATCAGCTGAATGGATCAGCAGGTTTGGCGATCGAGCGCACGAACCACATGAAGCCTTGCTGCAGGTTCGTTTTGGCCAAAGCCAACAGACGAGGATCAACGCCTTCAATCTGACTAATCTGCTTGAACAACTCACCCGCGTCAGCTTCAAGCGCCTTGATGGAATTCATACCGTCAATCTCGGACTGACTCAGGTCACGGTAACCGGTGATCTTCTTGTGCTGGTTGTCCATGGTGCTTTCCTCGTCGCATGTCGCGACACGATTTGAGTATTCGCGAAACGTGTCGCGCACTAGATTTCGTCAGCCTTTCTTTCAGCCCAGCGCTTGCCAAGCTGACGGGCCTGTTCAACACCGAGCACGCCAATGAAGCCAGCTGTTGCGAATGACCAGGCAATGCTGAAGCCGAACTCTTTCACCGTCAGGCCTACCACCATGACAATCAGCGCACCCAGCGCCGCCTCGATCAATTGACGCAAAGGCTTCGTCTCTTTACCGTCGTACTGAATGCGGAGCCATGTCAGGGCGAAGGTCAGCCCCATGGCTAAGCCGTTCTCTCTCAGGGCGGTCAGGACCAACACCCAGAACGACGGGTCTTTTTCTGGCATGTGTGGCATCTCAGGTTCCTCCCCGATCAGGGAGCTATAAACGAAAAAGCCCCAGCAGATGCTGAGGCTTGGTGGAGATGAGAGCATGTGGCTCCCGTCGGCGGGCAATGAAGCACTTAATTGTTTGAACGTGACGAGTCATCTTCATCAGGCTTTTCAGTTTCGTTAGGGTCTTTCCAATCTTCAGGTCTATCACGATCCGGGACCCCGGGATTCCTCATTGGATCTGTCTCAGCAGGGTCGCTTGGTTTCACCGTTGGATCGTTTGAATCAGGCATCGGCTTAGAGGGCACTGAGCCGCCTTGTCCGTTTTCGTATTCAGTTTCGTTAGCCATACGCACCTCAGTGTTTGAGGTCCAGTAATTCTGGGCCGTACACATGGGAGGATTTGGTGCTGATGGCAGTGCTATCGAGTAGACGAACGGATCAGCGATTCATCGGTGCATTCTGACAGGCGGCCGGTGTTGATTCCGTACTTCGCACTGTCCGGCTATCGACGTCCAGGCCCTCCGTGAGGCCGCCCTGGCTGCGGTGAATTTGCTGCGAATCAAATCGGCTACAGCAGCACTCCCAGCTCGGAGCAATGGGTGTGGCTGAGCCGAAAACGAAAAAGCCCGGCATGGTGGCCGGGCTCATTAACTAGAAGTAATCATCAGGGCTTAGGATGCTCGCTCGACACCGAATTGTTGGCATCCACATCGACCATTTCTTCATCGACAGGCGCTTCGTCGTCCGGAGGCAGCGGAACCTCAGGTTCATTCCGCTTAGGGTCATGGCCGGTTTCGTTGTCCGTCGTGCGCGTTACTTCCTGCTGGGACTTGTTCCCTGGTGCGTTCTCGTCAATGTCCATGTTGGCTCTCCGTTCAGAGGCGCGGGATATCCGTGCTTAACAGTGAGAGGCGGCAGTACATTGTGAGTGCCGGGCACTGGACGAATGGTGGGCAATGAAAACCCGGCTCGATGGCCGGGTTCAGGGTTTCGTGTGCGTTTCGCGTTACTTGTGCACTATGGGAAAAGTACGCACAAAACGTCGTCATGTCAATATGATTATGCCGCCTCTTCATCTTTTTCCGCGTGAATGACCTGCCATACCGGTTGTTGTGCCTGAATATCCACTTCCTTTATGACCTCTTTCAGGGATTCCCATAGGTCGAGCCAGTCGCGCGTCCAGTTTTTCGGATCGATCGTGACGCCGAAGAAGGTCTTCATCTCGGCGGCGACCCGGGCCGGCCCCCACTCTGCCGCTCCGACGACCTCCCCCTTGTACGATTGCAGCGCCAAGGTCACCAAGTACTGCGCCTTCACGCGCTTTGCCGAAGTGAGGTCTGGCAACTTGGCATGGGCGGTGATCAGCAGCACCGCGTTCATGACGTGGCGCATGGTCATTGCTGGGTGGTAGAGGTAATGCCCGAACTGCTGCACCTGGAACGGCAGCGTGTCGATGGCGCGCAAGACCTTACCGATAGTGGCCAGGTGCGCGGCGCGGGCGGTGGACCGACCAATCGGCGTGCGGCGTGTCTCGCTGATGCTGATCTTCTGCCGAACGATCTGGATGCGCTCCTCCTTGTCCTCGCCCAGGGCGGCAAACACAGCCTCGTGCCGGCGCATCCGGTTGCCGGTCTTCACCGGCGCCGATTCTGCCTTGTCGATGGCCACGGCACTGATCGATGCATTCGATTCGTGCTGCGACTCAGTCCATACCTGTCTTGCGTTGATCAGCTTCATGCTGCTTCCCTCTTCAGTTCTCTGGTCTTCGCCCGATACGCGGCCTTGATGGTTTTCAGTTCTTCGATCGTGTAGCGCTTCGGATCGTGCGGCCCCTCCAGCCAATCCACCTTGTCGGCGCCGATGCGCTTCACCAGCTCAATTCGGTAGTTCACGATGTCGCCGGATTTGTGGTTATTGCACGGCGCGCATTGCTTGTGGACATTCATCGGCTCGAAGCGAAGCTCAGGGTTCGCTCCCACAGTGCGGTAATGACCCGCATGGTATTGGCCTTCGTGGTGACGGCCGCAGCTCACGCACGGCAGTACGGCGTCGCGCAGGCGAATCCACTCGTTGAACACAACCTGTGTTTCCCGCATGTAATCGGCCCGGCTCTTGAGTTTCTCTTTGCGGGCCCTGATTTCTTTGCGTTCGATCTGGGCCAGTGACTTGCGGGCCTTCTCTTGGTTCACGTCCTTGATCGCAAGGCCGCAGGCCCAACTGCAAACCTTTTGCGCGGTGGAGAATGACGGCTTGAAACTCATGCCGCAGGCCGGGTTCTTGCACTTCTTCGCCTTTACCTCCTTGAGGGCGACTCTCATGCATAACTCCCCAACTGATCGGCGGCGGACAGCGCGTCAGCTTCATTCTCAAAGTGTGCAGACAGCACCAATCGCCAGCAGGCGTTGAAGACGTCGCGGTAAAGTGGCTCGAAAGCGGTGTCATCCATGTTTGCCCAACTGATCGACTTGGCCTCTTTGCGGATCCCTTCAGGTGTGTGCACCAGATGGAAATGGCCGGCCTCTATCGTCACCCACTCACGGAAGGCTTCGCGACTCTTGTCCACAGCCGGGAAACGCTCAGCACGAGCCAGCTCAAGACCGGTGATGTAAGCGGTAACCGCGTGCGACAGTTGCCCCGGCTTTCCGCTCTGCGCTTCGAAGAACTTGGCCAGCCCTTGAATGCCACGCATCTCCTGGCGCGGAATCAGTCCGCCGACCGGCTCCCAGTATTCCCACGCCAGATCGAGCATCGAGAAGAACTTGCCATGGAACTTACCGTTGCGCATGCGAGTGAACCTGCCGTGAATGATCTGGCCTGCCTTCCACTTCTGGACAGTTTCACGGTCAGCTTCGGTGGCCGGCACCAAACCCTGGGCGGTGCGGATCAATGCGAGCTCAGCCATGGGATGCCTCCTTGCGTTGCACGGCAGCGATGGCCGCACGGAACTTGCGCTTGCGCAGATATGTATCGACCCGATCTGCCTGGGCCTTCTTGAGCTGCTCGCGCTTCTGCCGGGCCTTCGCCGCGTCGACGATCTGGCGCACTTCAGCGAACTTCTCACGCAGATGCGGAGACGGCTCCGCGGTAGAGCCGGTGATCAGTCCAGCGATGGCTTGACCATCGGTTGTGATGGGCGCAATGCGTAGATCAGCCAGGTACTGGGTACCCGCCTGCTGGGTGATCAGTTGCATACGGACCGCTGATTCGATCGCTGTGACTCGGCGTGCCGGATCGAGCCCGAGGGAAACGCTCCAAGTGGTCGGTTTGGCTTCAGCCCGGGCTGCAGATACCAGACGCTCGTAGGCACTGTTAAAAGCCATACGGGCACCGACTACATCCCGGCGACTCAAGATCGGTTGCGCAGCGACCATCGCCTGACGTATCTCGGCGGTCATCACGACTGTTTCGGATTCGTCGCCTGCGGTCAGCGCGATAGACCACGCCTCATCTTTGCCCGGGCGGCCATCGGCGGCCTGTACCCGCTGCAATACCGCCGCCAGGGTCAGCTTGCCGGTCAGCTCCCGGCGGCACGCCTTCAGCGCACAGGAAACAGCCTCGACCGGATAGTCGGCCAAGTCGTCAGCCATCATCTCGGCAGCTTCGGAAGTGATCGTCTGCCCCAGAACTTCCGCTGTGGCGGTGATCGCCAGGGAAAGGCGGGCAATTTGATCCGGGGCCATGCGCTCAAAGGAATTCATTGGGCTGCCCTCCGGCTCGCTGCATGATCCGCTGGGCCGCTTCCATGCCGGCGGTGAGGTTCGCCTGCTTGCGTTCGATCTGCTGGGCAGTGGTCGAGTTCATGCGGCGGTTGGTAGCCCATTGGGTGTGGTACGCCTCAGCCTTCGCCAACAGGTCGCCAATTCCGTGGCAGCCGTTGATGAGCCGTGAGTCGTCGATGGTCAGGAAGTAAGCGGCGACGTGGTGGGCAACATCGGCGCCGAGCCGATCAATGAGCTTGCCAAGCTGGCCGCCCACGGTTGCATTCCACACTGGCCAGGTGCCGTAACGCTTCCGGTAGGCCATGGCGTAGTTGGCCCAGGCTTTGAAGGTTTTGCAGGTCTGGTCTTTCGGCCCTGGCATGTCGGCGGGGATTTCACAGCGCGGCTGCTGGGGAGCGAATGGCACGACCTGACCCGTCACGACCTTGGCGGAAGCCAGCGGCGTAATTGGTTCAATGACCGGTTCCATGACTGATTCAGGAGAGTGACTGGTTCTGGGTGCAGCTGCTGCACTACCCCCTAGTGCAGGAGATTCACTAGGGGATGAACCTGCTGCACTACCCTGGTGAATCTGCTGCACTACCCCTGGTGCAGGAGGTGCACCACCATCAAGAGTCAAAAAGTAAACGTTGGAGGAGTTGCCCTTTGGCCCACCCTTCCGAATTTCCTTGCGGAGAAGTCCTGACTCGCACAAAGCAGCAATGTGGTTCATGACAGAGCGCTTGCTTATCTCGCACTGGTCGGCGATGTGTTGATAGGACGGCCAGCATTCCCCAATATCACTCGCATTGTCCGCCAGCTTGATCAAAACCAACTTGCGCAGCGGATTGCCTACACGAAGCTTCATCGCGGCGACCATAAGGCCCATGCTCATGCTGCACCTCCGGCGAGACCACGGAAATCTATGGCCCGAACGCCTTTCCAGCTATTGCAGGACATGCAAAGGGTTTGAAGATTATCCAAAGATGCCCCTCCGCCCTTGCTCTCAGGAATAACGTGGTCGGCCCTCAAACGCATCAGCACCGAGCAGCCGCAGCGCAGGCAGACGTGACCATCGCGGGCAAATACCCGGGCGCGTAAACCTGAAGGGATCGGCTTCTTCTTAGTCCTGCGGCGAGGGGGTTGCACTGGCGGTTGATAAGCACTGATGTGCCCCATGCGATTCGAGTTCCACTCACGACCCTTTTCAGTGAGTCGAAAACCTTCGGCGCATAGCTCAATCAATCCCCCGTCTCGCAAAGCTTTCAGCAGGCAGTAAGCGGTGTCGGGCTTATCAGTGAGCAACGGCAGTTCGTCAACGATCTTGGCCTTACTCAACGCGAAGTAGATCCCGGTATCCGTCTTGATTGGATTGGCCCAGCTCGGGCACTCATAGACAAAAGCGAACAGCAGGGTTTGCTGAGAATTCAGCCCCCACTCCAACGCCTTCGCCTGATTGATCGTGACGGTGTATTGCATTTCAGGCCTTCCCGACCAATTTGGCCAGTTCGAGGAAGCGGTCCACGTACCAATGAGGTTGGGTCTCGCGAGGGGATTGAGGATTAGTCAAATTCTTGCCAAAACGAAGGCCCTGATCAGTCACCGACCAGAAGTCGACCATCACCTGCTTGGAGTTCTTGCGCTGGAGCTGCTTGAGGAAACCCTTTGCGGCCAGCGCATGGTTGAAGGCTGCTGCGGTGCTGGCGATGCTGTGGTCTTTGATCAGGGCGGTAACGGCCTTGGTGGGCATGGCGCTGCCGCCGTTGGCATCTGGTGCGGCGTCGATGGCATAGCCGGGCAGAAAGCTCGACTCCAGACCGTTGTTTGCGGCGATCTTGGCCAGCATCAACATCTTGCTCGACGGCGCCGGCTTCAGCAGGCGGTCAAAGCACTCAAGGATGGCCAGCTCGCCGATCAGCTTCGAGTTGTTGGTCGGCTGCGTGCTGAAGGCTCCAGTCTTGCGGATGCTCGGCAGCACCTGCCCCACCACCCATTCTTCAAACTGTTCGGCGGCCGGAAGCTTCGACTTCATCACCAGCCGGTAAAGGTCGCGCTCAGGGATGATTTGCACGGCACGGACCTGCCCTCCCATTTCGGTATGGCAGATATTCACGGCTTTGCAATGGGCGTTGATCGCCTTTGAGGTATTGGCGTAACCAAGCGCGTCAGCTACGTCCTTGGCGATAAACCAAGGCTCGCCGGTGCCATCGTCGATGACGCGAACCAGAAGGCCGTGAAAGCTGAAAGGGGTCGCGGGTTTAGTACGCGACACGTTTTGCAAATTCTGAAAACGTGTCGCCACATGGTTCGGGGTATTGCTTGAATTGGGTTGGCTCTGCATAATCGGCCCTCTCTAGTTTTGCGAATCAGCCGACCTTCTCCGTCGGCTTTTTTGTGCCCGGGATTCAGGCAATTTTCAAATTCAGTCGGTGCTTGGCGAGCAGCGCTTCAGCCTTCCGACCCAACTCCCCTGCCCGCGCTTCAACTTGGCGGCACTGCTTGGCAAACGCCGGGAGGTGCGGCAAGTCCTCCTCGCACATCACCTGGTCGTCGAACACTTCGCTGCCGGTATCGATCACATCACCCAGGGCGCGAATCAACGCGCCGAAGCTCTTGTTCGCGCATTGATCGCTTGTCATCTGGCGGGCGCCGATCAGTCCGTGGCGGCCGGCCAGTTCGTTGATGCAGTGATCACGGAACTCAGGCTCCAGAGCGTTCACCCACGACTCTTCCAGCCACGACGGCATTTCCTGGTCGCCGGACAACCAGCGCTGAACACGCTTCAGCCAGCGGCCAGTCGCCTTCATGAACTCGCCCACGTCGTTCAGGCGCGCCAGCTCGTCGAAGTCGGGGACCTTGGCGTCATTGATTTTCGTGACCGGGACAGTCAGGTAGATCTGACGGCTCAGCGCCTGGGCGAAATCGTCCTGACTCAGGCTTGTGCGAGCTATCTGGTTTGCCGCATGCGCGACAAGCACCTGGTCACGGGTTTGCACGCTGTGTCTTGCACTGGACGTTTCCATAGGGACTGCTCTCTTCTAATCTGGCTTCAATGGATTGGCGGATAAGGATGTCGCTAAGCAGCCTGTTCCTTTTTGGTCGCCTTGAACTTGCCCTTGGAAAGAACCTGAATCTGGTATTGGCGGGACTCTGGAATGGACTCCCCCCACATGGTCACGGCGCTCGGACGGATGCCCAGCGCCGCTGCCAGTTTTGTCTTGCTGCCGAAGAATTCGGCGACTTCATGCGTATTCATTGCGCATCCTCGTTCGAGCTTCCCATAATTTCAGCATGCTTAAGTAATTGCGTCAATAACGTTTTCCGGCTACTGCATGCTTAAATTCAGTTAACTTAATATTGAGTCCATGGAAAGACATGAACGTATTGCCCGGGCCATCGCGCTCAGTGGGAAAAAGAAGGGTGAAATTGCTTCGCTTTGCGGCGTTGCAAACTCTGCTGTAACCCAGTGGATTACCGGCGAGAGCAAAAGCCTCAGACCGGAGAACCTGTATGCGCTTGCAAAGGCCACCGGATTTCGTGCCGAGTGGCTGGCCATCGGCCAGGGTAGCGAGGTAGAGAAAGCCGACTCAAACGTCGGAGAAGCCCGCCAGCCTATCGAGTCCTACCGCTACCCAGTAATCAGCTGGGTAGCCGCCGGCGCCTGGGCCGAAGCCGTGGAGCCCTACCCGGCCGGCTTCTCGGATCGCTATGAGTTTTCCGAATACGACTCGAAGGGCGCTGCTTTCTGGCTTGAGGTCAAAGGAGACTCGATGACTTCGCCCGTCGGGCAAAGCATTACTGAAGGGACATTGATCCTGGTGGACACAGAAGCCGAGGCTGCCCCAGGCAAGCTTGTGATCGCCAAGTTACCAGCTAGCAACGAGGCCACGTTCAAGAAGCTCGTCAATGATGGCGGGAGACTGTTCTTAAAGCCGCTGAACCCTGGGTACCCGATTGAACCGTTTGACGAGCATTGCCGGATCGTGGGTGTCGTTGTGCGAGCGTTGCAGAAGTTCTGACAATGCCAAAGAAGCGGCCAGCCGACACTGCAGCAAGTGCTGCAGATATCGAGAGATCGATCCAAGCCCTAAACAAAATGGCTGAGCGCCTTTGGGGAGACGGTCGAGAGACCGAGGCGAAAGCCCTCCTTGATTGCCTTGGATGCTCTAAACCGAGCGCTGGATCGGATCAGGATTGGCGAAAGCCGCAAGGTTCTTCATTAAAGACCGCCATGGACTCATTGAAACGGCGTCTGGCGCGACAGGGGTTTGTAGGCGCACCAAGACCTAAGGTTATCCCGGTTAACTGTTCTCCGGAGAACCATTAGAGGTACAGCGGACCACCTGACACATGGGAATTCCTAGCCGATCTGGACCGAGGGTTGATGGCATGGCGCACTCGCTTCAATACCAGATTACCGAATCCGTTCGCGTCGTTGAGATCGAGGTAGGAAAACTCCTCGATCTGGCAATAATGTTGAAGGACGCTGGAAATGATGTCTTGGCGACGGCTGTTTCGAACCAGGCGAATAAGCTGCTTGAGGCTGCGGTAGCGCTGAGAATTGCTATGGCAGCCTCAAGCGGTTGGAGTGGCGGTGATTTGCAAGGGGTGATGATGGGACTCAATAAACCAGAGCAAGACCTAAAGCGCGACCTCCAGGGGGTTGCCTCTGATCTGAAGTGGTCAGCGGTAGAGCTGATGCGAATCGCCGAGCGTGCAAGCCTGGCCGGGAATGAGCCTGACGCCCAAGCCATCATGCGCATGATCACGATCTTCCATAACGATGAGGATCGGCTGACTGCTTACGCTGATGAGGTAAGGGCGGGAAGGATTGTGCGGGCGAAGCCGGAGTAGTTGGCACGACGAAATTTCTTAGGGTTTTGACAAGGATATACATGGATAAGCATCAAGAGTTACGGCTGAAATTCCTAGTATCAAGACTTCATCGCCTGGCGATTGCCAATGCCGGTGCGACGATGAATTTGACTACCGCGCTGGCTCAAGTGCCAGACCTCCCCGAAGAGGTTAAGACAACAGTCCTTCAAGCCCTTGATCACGTTCAAACTCAAATGGACATCCTCAAGGAAATCGCCGAGTTTGAGAGTCTTGCAGATGGCAGCTGAGAACATTAACTACACGGCATTTCAAGAGCGAATCAAGGAGATGGAACGAGATCTCGATTCGCTCAAAGCCGCTGACGCCGCCAAGACCTTGCTTGATGACAAAGCCGAGGAACAAGGCAATACTGTGCCCATGACCGATATCACTCGCGAAGAATTCAATGCAAAACTTGAGACCATCGAAGCCAAGATGGACGCTCGGGTTGAATCTGTGTCTGCAAAAATTGACGCTTTTCTGGCGGTTCAAGCGGAGCGCGACAAAGCCGCTGATTTTCGTTTTTCGCGAATTGAAAGCGACTTGGCAGGTATGAATGGCAATCTGAAAACGATGAATGCCGAAATAAAAACCAGCATTAGCTCCATGAAAACCACAACGATTGTCACTGCTGTCTCTGCAGTTCTTGCGATTGTGTTCGGAATTGTGTCCTTCAACGCGACCCTTTCCTCCAATATGCTTTCTGCATTTCAAGCGGGAAAAGCAGAGCAGTCGCCCCAAATTGCGCCGCCTCCAGCCCCTCCTTCAACGACCTCCAAGTAAATCAGCCTGGTCCAGCGCCGGGCTTTTCGTCTCTACCGTACTCTCCCTGACTAATGATTATCCCGATAATAGTTAGGCCGCCGCTGGCTGGGAATTTCACCAAAAACTATTGTCGCGACAACCTTTAGCCAGCTGTCACGCCTTCGTCACACCGACAAAGCACAATGCAGTCAGCCAAAGGGATTTGGCCCCGTCTACAGAGAGCCCGGCCTAGCGCCGGGCTTTGTCGTTCCATCTTGCGCTCCCGCGGAGGCCATCTACACTGACGGTAGCTGATGTATCAGCCCCTTCAACAGAGAGCCCGCCACGTGCGGGCTTTTTGTTGTCTGCACGCTCAATGCCATGTTGGAGGAATGAACCGTGGTCCATCCAAAACTGTTTCCAGCCGTGCTGGCCAGCCTTCAATTGAATCAGATGATGATCGGCGAAGCCTTTGAGGAGATCGCGGCGTGGCTGGAAAAGGAAGGTGCAATAGAGACAGCACAGAAGCTTAGGGTTCGTGTTGGTGATCTGAGATTCAACGCGGAAACCATGGATAAAGCGATTATTGAGCTGCTCAAGACGGATGAGAGCTTGCACTGAAAGTTGTATGAGCCCGTATTCCCCTCCTCCGCTGCTACGCCTTCAGCTCCCTCGAATGGAGTCGAAGCCATGTCTGCCCCCGAATATTCTCTTCCCGACGTCCTAGAGCGCATGCATGAAAATCAACACGCTCTGGAGGCTGCCATTATGGAGTTGACGCTGCTGGTTGAGAGTCAGGGCGCGATAGAGATAGGCGGTAACGTCCGGGGCGCTCTGGATACGATCCACGAGAACACCGGGCATATCAAACAGGGCCTGGCCAGGCTAAGGGCTCAAAGACCCGACTGATCGAGACAGTTTCCTCCTGAAATCCGCAACAGAATATGAGCCCGCCAAGCGCGGTTTTTTTGCTTGGAATTTGTTGAAGGTGCGCCAGCTTTAGATCCTGGACTACGCTTTCCTCTGTCAATGGAGGAATAAGCCATGCTGAACGCCTCCCTCCCTGCTCCATCGAATCAATCAGAACGTCATGTCCCTTGGATTCGCACCGGTACGATGATCACCAAATTTTGGAGGGATACCATGAATCATAAAAGCCGCTTGGCGATACTGTTCGCTACCGCCCTGCTCGCCGGCTGTGCTCAGAACAAGATCGCTTTTGGTGAGTTCCCGGCAAGCGAGTACGAAGCCCTCCAAAAAGACGGCACCAGCGTGATTCAGGGACAGTTATTTCTCAGAACCCGAGGTGGTGATGTGAAGTACGGTGCCGGTAGTGAAATCCTTCTGATTCCCGCCACTAGCTACAGCGCAGTGCTATATCGAGCAGTGAAGGCGAAGCAACCCCTTGAAGAAGCTGATCCAAGAGTTCGTGAATACACCCGAAGAACCCAGGCTGACGGCTCGGGAAATTTCTCATATAAACGTGTTCCTGCTGGAAAGTACTACATAGGAGGCAACGTTGTCTGGGAGGCTCCAACCCGTTATGGACTAGCTGAACAAGGCGGATTCTTACTTCGCGAAATCTCAGTTGCGGAGGGTGAAGAAGTGAAAGTGATTGTGACCGAGTAAAGCTGTCCCGAGACCCAAGCTCGCCAAGCGCGAGCTTTTTTGTGCCCGGAGAAAAGGCGCAGCCCCCCTACCCCGTACCAGATAGAACATCTCTCTTGCCAAAATACGGCAGGAACAATACTGTATATTCATACAGTTAAAAGCAAGGAGCTTTCTATGTCAAAAATCGCTTCACCCGTATCACAAGCCAGAGACTCATATGAATTGGTTGGCCGGCGCATCCAGCGCCTGATAGCTGCGCCTGGCGTTCAGAAGGTTCAGGCCATCACTGTCACCAGACTCGAAGCAGAACCCGCTGAAGCATGGCAGCAAGTCCTTCAGGAGATTGAAGAGACCAGCGGTGTAAGCATGGAGCGCCTTGAGAGCGGCGCGGTAAGGATCGGGTGGCGAGAGTACTGCGAAGCCTGAAATGAGCCCGCCACTGAGCGGGCTTTTTATCCCCCAAACATTTCAGCATTCTGAATTTATTAGTTCAGCATGCTTGACACATTAATTTCAGCTTGCTTAAATTCATCTCAAGCCAACACATCACCGGCCCAGCAGCGAAAGCCGCGCCGCTCTTTAACAACCCGCGCCATACACGATTACCCGGCTCACGCTGGGAGGTCAGCCCCGGCCACACCTGTGGGGCGAGAGAAAGTCAGGTGAACAAAATCGCGCTGCCACTACTGGCGACCGGCGATCCGATAGCCCCGAAAGGCTACCAACGAGCAGAACTGCGACGGCGGACGAGGTGTTGACCGAACTGGCGAATGACCCGGTAGGAGGTGCGAGCAACAAGGAATTTTCACTGATGCACCTGGTGACGGGTGCATTGGGAAAACGACCGATAAGCACGGAGCACCAAATGAGCGAACAAACACTTCAGCAGCTTCTCGCTGAGCGAGTCACCGCTTTCGCAGCCAGTGAACAGCCAAAGGAGATCATCGACGAGCATGTGAAGATCATGTTCACCAAGGTGATCGACAACTGCTTTGGTCGTTACGGCGACTTGAGCAAGCAGGTTGAGGAGGCCATCAAGTCGGCATTACCCGCCAACCTGACCACTGTTTTCGAGTTGACGCGCTACAACGACATGATCGCCAAGGCGCTGAAAGAAAAATGGGAAGCCAGCGGTGTAGAAGCCGACATGGTCCGCCGGGCACAAGAAGCAATCGACGAAGTCCTGACCAAAGATCAGATGCCCGAAGTGATCAGCCTCCGAGACCTCATGGATGCTTTCATCGAGGACCACAAGGAAAGCGCCGCCGAGGAACGCTGGGAGCATCCGGATATTCGTTTCCAAGAATCCGACTACGGTGGCATGCACATCTACTTCGACAAAAAGCCGAAGGATGACTCGTCGCTCTACAGCAGCCGCGAGCGTGACGAGTACAGCCTGGATAACGCCATCCATATCTCATTCAGTAAGCGCGGCACGGATCGTGACGAAAAAGGTCGCGAAGTCGGCACCGTCTACGCAGCCAAGATCAACAACGAGAAGATTGGCCAAACCCTGCGGTTCAGGACGAAGTTCGAGAAGCTTCTGGCTGCACTCTACTTCGGCGCTTCCAAGATTCTGGTGGACTGCGAAGAAGACGAATTCAGCTACGGCATTTACGACTGAACAACCAGCGCCACGGCAGCCTGCCGTTAACTGCCCGATCCTCTCTATGAGAGCGCATCGGGGTGTGATCTGCATCAAAGCCAGGCCCCTGACTTGTAATCAGGACAGCCACTGAGCACGCCGTACAGAAAGCGGCGCAGGGTAGAGACAGAGGTAGCTCCTCGCGCAGATCACACCCCGATGCGGACGAAACTGCGGCCTATAACCGCCCACCTGCGTCACACCATAGAGCCGATCTGTGAAGCTAGTGCTCCAACACTGGCTAGATGATTTCTCGACCAGCCTTGCCGGGTATCGGCAGCAAGGAACGGCATCCCTGTCTCACCAGGGATTTCAAGCGCCTGCTTGCAGTGAGCCAAAAGCAAGCCCGATCGCCTCGAAAGAGGCTGCATCGGAATGTCGGCGCCCCATGAAAAAAGCTGATCAAGGCCAACTTTTTGTATGCGAACGGGCGGACGTAGTTAGGCATCTTGGTCAGGACCGACATTCCAATGCAGCTTCAATAGGTGGCCACTGCCTGCCCAGTGAGCGAGCGATAGGAGAATGACCATCATGAAATAGACCAACGCTTCCTCCGCGTGGCGCAGCAAGCCTGAAGGCTGCGCCCAACACCCATACAGGCAGCGGACAGTCGGCCGTCGATGTCACCGCGCATCGGCCGGAATTTCGGTAGGCCACCCCCAGCGCACGAAGACAACTTGATGCTGCAAACCCAGGCCGTCGCCAGTTGCGGGCCTGGGCCGTTCGCCAAACTTCAAGCGGAGAAGCTACGGTCGCAGGTAGGCAAACATGTGCTGTACATAATCGGCTTTCCCGAGAGGTACACCATTATGGCGCAAGATGTTGTATGCCGTGACCAGGTGAAAGTAGAACTGTGGAGCAGCCCAGTTCACAGCGTATTCATTGCCGGTCATATCGAAGACTATGTCATTAGGTAATTCTATAGTGATTTTGCGCTCAGCCCCTTCCTCTATTTGAGCCCGGTCCGACGAATCAAGAACTGCCAAAGTACGTTCGATTAGTACCTTCGCTGCCGCCAAGTTTTCGGGAGGAGTGAGTGATCGCACCGGCTGTTGTGTAAGTCGCTGAACCGCCTCCTGCGCTTGCGTGCAAGCGTACTGAATTTGTCGGGTTAGATCATGCATGTCCGGTGCTAGTCGAGATCCAAGCAGAATTTGCGGGTCGTAACCGCGCTCTAGAGCAGAGGCCTCGCCCTTAGATAAAAGAGACGATAACGCTCGCAGCATTTGCGCGAAACAGGGGATGGTAACTGAGTAAACCGACATATCTTTTCCTTAAGTAGTCATTCAAAGCGGGCACAAGCAATCAGTCTTTCTTCCGCCCAGCGGGCTGAATGCTAGCAGATTGCTGTATTTCATCCGCCAACAGCAGCGTCCTCTTCCCCGACACCACCCGCATGCACTCCCCTCCGCGCCCAACGGCAACCAGCGGAACGGATGAGTGCAGCCGAGTTTTGTTGGATCAACACCCGTTACTTTGGAGGCGACCATGGCAACCAGCTATGCAGACGGTGCGCAGGCCCGGGAGTGGGATCGGCGCTATGACGCTTGGGGTCGCGAGAAGAAAGCGAAGCTCGACGAGTTCCACGACTACGAAGCCTCCGAACAGATGCGCACTCAGGCGCTGGCTGATCGCGCCGCTCGCGCAATCGAAGAGCACAAAAGCCTGAAGCGGCGCATTACCGCAACCATGGCTCAAATGGAAATGGTGTGTCCGCCAAAAGGAGGCGCAGCGTGAGCACTCAACAACGCGACCACGATACAGCGGTCACTTGGATCGAAGGCGAGATCAACAACATGATCCGCGACCTCGGCAAGCCAAACGCCAGTTCAGCTGCGACATCAGTAATCACGTTGGCATACCTGCTGCGCGTGATCGACGACGCCGAGCAGCGCCACTACCGGGCGCGCATCGATCAGATCTACTCCTCCTACAACGAGTCGAACAAGCAGGGAGCAGTAGCATGACGACCCCGCCGGTTAAATCACTGATCGACGAGCAGCTCGACGAGATCGAATCGAAGCTGGTCCTGCTGGGTTTCGGCCTGCCGTTCAACGAAGTGATTGGCAAGTCTCGCGAAGCGCTGGTCGCCAGCCTACCGCGCCGTCTGGCGGCAACTATGAAAGGCGGCCGGATCGCGGTGAGGGTTCGGCCATTACTTCCTATCAGCGCGCAAAGCGCTTTTGGTTCTGGCGCGGCTCAGCCATCGCCCTGCTCTTCTTCACCGCCTGGATGCTGGCAAGCGCCTACTCCGGCCAGCTTACTCAATAACCCACACCTTCAAAGCTGCGTACCGCGCCGCAAGGAACTGTCATGTCCGCAAATACTAAACAAGCACAAGAATCGCTCGAAATGAGCGAAACCGACGACGTACAAAAATCTGTGGTTCCTGCGGTTGCCGTCACCGACATCGCCGAATATCGGCCGCACGAGGAACAGATCGTCCGTCTGGAGACCACTTACGCGAAGCTGGTCGTTGACTGCTCGACCAGCGAAGGTTTGGCGAATGCGAAGGAAGTTCGCGTTGATATCCGCGACGTGCGCTACGCCCTGGCGAACACCACCAAGACGGCACTCGTTCCATATCAACAGAAAGTCAAAGATGCTCAGGCTCGCGTCAACCAGGTTAAGGAGTTTGGCGAGGCCCTGAAGGATCGAGTCTTGGCAATCGAGGCGCCTGTTGACGAAGCAATCAAGGCCGAAGAAAAACGCGTAGCTGACGCCAAGGCCGAGCGCGAGCGTGTCGAGGCTGAACGTGTCGAAGCTATCCGGACGAAGATTACCCGCTTCAGTTCTGTCGCTGCTGCATATGCAAGCCGCAGCGCCGCTGATGTCGCAAGCGTCCTGCAAAGCGTCAAGGAGTCGGTGATTCTGCCCGAAGAATATGCCGAGTTCGAAGCTGAAGGCACCATCGCTCGCGACAACGCTATTGAGCAGCTTGAAACGCTACACAGATCTGCCGTTCAACGAGAAGAGGCTGCCGCCAAGCTGCTGGCCCAGCAGAAAGAACTTGATGAGCTGCGCGAGAAGCAGCGAATCGCCGATGAGAATGCTGAGAAGGAACGCCAGCGGATCGCGGCAGAAGATCGCCAGCGCATTGCAGATCAGCAAGCAGAACTAAACCGGCAGCGCGAGCAACTGCAACGCGATCAAGATGCTCAGCGCCTCAAGGACCAGCAACACCAGCGCGATCAGGAAGAACTGGCTCGCCTGCGCGCCCAAGCTTCTGCACCAGCTTCAGTCGCCCCGGTGGTTGCCCCATTGATCGCAGAGAAGGTCGAAGTCGCACCCATCAGCACATATGCGGTCGCCGCCGAATCCGACGATGTGACTACAACCGCGCCGTCCGTTGACGACATCGTGGAGGTTGTAGCCCTGGGCTTCGATGTGGACCTCGACACTGCTCGCACTTGGCTCCACGCCATCAGCTTCTAACCACCCTTTCCATCCAGCGGTCGACCAAATCCTTGTCGGCCACGGAGAGCGCAATGAACGAATCAGACACCCAAGCACCAACTGGCCTCGCCACGTATCACGACCCATCGCACAACGCGGCAGCGCTCATTCTCGACCCAGGCACCATGAAGTCGATGAGCGACCTCGCAATGATGATGTCGAAAGGCGTGACGACAGTCCCCAAGCATCTGAAGGGCAATCAAGCTGACTGCATGGCAGTAGTGCTGCAAGCGATGCAGTGGCAGATGAACCCGTTCGCTGTTGCGCAAAAGACATTCATCGTCAACGGCGGGGCATTGAGCTATGAGGCGCAGCTCGTCAACGCAGTGATCACCGCCAAGGCACCCGTCAAAGGTCGCTTGAACTTCGAATGGTTCGGCACCTGGGAAAACGTCATCGGGAAGATGCGCGAAGTCACCAGCCGGACCAAAAAGGACGAAGACACTGGCGAGTTCAAGAAGTATCGCGTTCCCGGCTGGAGCTTTGACGATGAGAAGGGTCTCGGGATTAAAGTTTGGGCAACCTTCAAAGGCGAAGACGAGCCACGCGTTCTGGAGCTATTGCTCACCCAGGTCCGCACGCGGAACTCTACGCTTTGGGCAGAAGACCCCAAGCAGCAGATTGCATACCTGGTGACCAAAAAATGGGCGCGACTCTTCTGCCCTGACGTCATCCTCGGCGTCTATACGCCCGACGAGTTCGAAGACTCGTACGGCGGCGAAATCGATATCACCCCTGTGAAGCAAGTGGCAAACACTGCGGCCGCTGCTGGTGTGTCATTTGGCCCGAAATCCCCGTCACCGGAAATCGACGGAGTGTTCGCCGACCTTTTGGCCGTCGCCAAACAGCAGAACATTGAAGCCTATGCGACAGCCTGGGCAGGTCTCAAGCCGAAGCAACGCGCAGCAATCGGCCTGGAGTGCCATGAAGCGCTAAAGGCCATGGCGGCAACTGTTGATGGCGACTTCACCGACATAACTGGCTCCCATGACGACCTGTCGCAGGCCGAGGAGGCGGCGTAGTGAGAGCAGAACTTCAGGGCACAGAGAAGTGGCATGCCGACCGATCTGGTCGAGTGACCGCCAGTCGTTTCAAAGACGTGATGGCTTGGGGAAAGCCTGACAAAAATGGGAAGCGCGAGCCTATGGGGGCTCGTACCTCATACATGCGCGAACTGTGCTTCGAGCGATTGGCGAAAAAGTCCAAGCATAATGTCAGCAGCGCCTCCCTGAAGTGGGGTCACGCCGAAGAACAGAAAGCTCAGGATGCCTACGAGATGCTGACTGGCCACATCGTCAAACCATCAGAATTCATCGTCCACCCAAGGTACGACTGGCTCGGCTGCTCGCCAGACGGCCTGATCAACGATGACGGTGGCACCGAGTCGAAGTGCCCCTTCAATGAGGCGATTCACGTCAGGACTTGGCTCGAAGGCATGCCCGAGGAACACATGCCGCAGGTCCAGGGCTGCATGTTCGTTACGGGACGGAAATGGTGGGACTTTCTGTCGTTCGATTCTCGCCAAGATGAAGAGTGTCAGCTCTACATCGAGACAATTCACCGCGATGAGGACTACATCGCCAACCTGCACAAAGAGCTGGTCCAGTTCAACCTGGAACTGAATCGCATGGTTGATGAAGTCGCGGACAAAGCCAGGGCTCAAGCCCATCGTTTAGGAGCCTGATCATGATCAGCAACCACCTCAACTTGGTCGAGCAGCAGCGGCGGAACGCGGAATCAATTTCCTCCCGGGCCGCCGAGTTTCTGGCCGCCGGCGGGCAAATCGCCCAAATGAAAAATCCGCCACGTAACCCGCTGCCACCTCCCTGTTCACAGAAAATCGATCCCGGCACGGTCCTCAAGAGAAAACCCAAGGCGTTGACCGCTGCTGATCGAAAGGCTCTCCGACTAATGGCGGACTCACTATGAGCAAGCGCAAACCGCACAGCCTCAAGGCGCGCATCGACCGATCGTGTCGTTCGCTGCTGGCCACCAATCACGTTGCAGTGGTGAACATCGATCCCAGTGGCCATCAGGGCATGATCAACTACAAATCGCTGAAGAACATCGCTCCCGGGAAGATTGGCCAGGCTGTTTGTGGCATCCCCCACCGCTGGACGATCTACCTCAGCGCTCTCTGTATTGATGCCCGCGGCGACCGCTACAGCAAGTCGATAGAGGTGGCCCCGGATGGCGTTTACCTCTCCGACCACCTGGAGGACGTGATCGAGCATTGCTACAAGCAACTGCGCGACTCAGCTAATCAAAGCCAGATGGTGGCTTCTGGCTGGATCGCTATCCCGGAATCTTTGTCGCTCGACGAAGCTCATGCAGCTCGAATCTTTGAAGCGGTCGGGGCCTGGAATCAGTTCAAGGTAGCAGCGTGAGACGTTTTCGCACCCAACAACGCAAACGACAAACCTGGCTGGCGATGCCGGCCAGTGGGATAGGAGAGGTAGGCCATGGCAGTCCAGCCGAAAGACCGATCAGCAAAGACTGCGGCGAGGCGAAAGACTCGCGGCGAGGAAGAAATCAGGCTGCATTGCATGGCCGGCACGCGCCAAGCGTTGGCTGATCTGATGGCTTGGGCCGGCATCGAGGAACAAGGCGAGGCAATTACGCTGATGATTCATCACCTGCACGGCCTCGGCCCAGGCGGCGCCCTTCCCCTGCTCGCCCCACCGCGACACGAATACGTGATACCCGAAAACGTGTCGCGGAAATTGAAGCTCGCCTTTGACAGGGAAGCACTCCGCATCGGAAAAGATTAGAGAGGCTGAACTTGCACTTGCAATAATGGAGCGGGCTGCTGAATTACAGTACGGAGGATACTGGAAAAAACACGCGCGCTACCCTCTCCAGATTCAGTGTCAATCTGAACCGCTCCCTCGTCGTCAACCACCTGGCCACGGCGATTTAAAAGAAACCTCGCAGCCTCAAATCGGGAATTTCCACTGAATTTCACTTCGACCAAAACCTGGGCGAAACATGCTTTATCGAAAGCCAGAGGACCAATATTGATAGAGAAGTGCTTGCCAAGCACGTCCCCTGTCACCGTGGTTCCATCAGCTGATCGATTTACAGACACTCCAGGGAAAAAGTCGCTACCGAGACTTTCCCAATGTTTGGATAGCTCAACGAAGCTTTCTTTCGCTTTGTTCCAATCCCGTTTCACCATCGCTAAATACGACGTGATCACTTCTGGGTCTTGTGTGAAATCCATGTAAATGCTCCCGAAAGAATTTCCTTAGGCTCGATCTGAGCACATCCTTTTTAGTGGTTTTGTCATTCAATTGCCACCACAAATCGCCACCACCGGTCACGGAGGGTGGCGCCTACCTGAGGTATTCCAATGCCCGTTCTCCATAGCGTCATCCATAAGATCGACAAGAAGCCCGACGGTAGCCCGGCTGTTCTGATCCTCGGCGGCGCCGAACAGGTTGAGAGCCAGACTCGCGACGACCTGATGAGCCAGTTCAACGAAAACTACAACGCCACTACCGGTAAGGCCTGGGGCTTCTTTCATCATGAGTCGGGCGCTCACCCACTCAGTGGATGGCTCGCCAAGTACCGGGCAGGCGGCTCTGATTTTCTCGAGTTCAGCACCATCGCCGTCGAGCACCTGACCAAGCTGATGGAAGAGTCGAATCTAACCACCGGCGGGCACGCCCTCTTCTGCCACTATCTGCAAGGCATGACCGATTACCTGGTCATCGCCCTGGTGCAAGAAACCGAAGCGGTGACCATGACCGAGGAGCTGCACCTGATGACGATCAAGCGCCTGGACCTGGACCATATCCGCCTGGCCGCGCGCATCAACCTCAGCGAGTGGAAAAGCAACCCAGCGTCGCGCCAGTACATCTCATTCATCAAGGGCAAGAACGGCCGCCGGGCGAGCGAGTACTTCCGCGACTTCATCGGCTGCCAAGAGGGTGTCGACGGCCCAGGCGAAACCCGAATGCTACTCAAGGCATTCAGCGACTTCGTTGAAAGCGAAGACCTCGGCGAGGAATCAGCCCGCGAGAAGACCAACACCTTGGTCAGCTACGCGATGGCCCAAGCCAAGCTGGGCGAGCCGCTTACCCTTGATGAGTTATCCGAAGTACTCGACGACGAACAGCCAAAGGCGTTTGCCGATTTCATCCGCGACAAGGATTACGGCCTGTCGTCTTCACTCCCACCGGACAAAAAGACCCTGAACAAATTCCGGCGCTTCACCGGCCGCATCGATGGCTTGTCGATCAGCTTCGAGCAGCACCTTCTCGGATCAAAAGTCGAGTTCGACGAAGCCGGCGGCACCCTGACGCTGCGCAGTCTGCCGACCCAGCTCACTGATCAACTCAAGCGCGCAGCCGCCTGAACACTTCTCACCTATTGCGCGGCCTGGCTTAAAAGATGGTCTGCAAACGCGGGCATATCGAAGAAGACAATATCTCGAGCATCACCAGCGCTAAGCGACCTGTCGCTCAGTTCAAGGTTTCTTTTAATGAACCCCAAGTGCCTAATCAAATCAGCTTTGCGGGACCATTCACCGCCAACGCTATCCATCAACGGCTTCAGCCTGCTGATAAGCCGCTCGTACAGTTCTGTTAGCGCTCGATCATCTGACTCATCCCAAAGCCTGTGCAGGTCAAGCGCTGCCCGGTAAGCACGGTGATACTCAGAAAGCTGGGTAATTCCGACCATTTCGATCTCCTTCATCTGGCTCCATGCCAGGCCATCAAGCAATAGCTCACAAACAGACTTCACGCCAGCCGGCGAGGCCGGCTCTTGATTGGAAATCACTTATGACCCCTTCCCACCAGATACTGGTCGGCGACTGCATCGAAATGATGCGGACCCTGCCCGATCGGTCAATGCAGTGCTGCGTGACTAGCCCGCCCTACTTCGGGTTGCGAGATTACGGCGTCGATGGCCAGATCGGTCTTGAAGAAACGCCGGCCGAGTTTATCGCCCGCCTGATCGAAGTGTTCCGCGAAGTGCGCCGAGTACTCCGGGACGACGGCACGGCCTGGGTGAACATGGGCGACAGTTACGCCGGATCTCGCTGCGGAGGAAACAGCCAGTCGATTACCGGGGTTGGACGTGACGAAAGCGTTACCGCTGCCAAGGCCCGGCGCACTGTCGCTTCCCGCCGCCGTGATAACGAAAGCATCCCGCGAAGCGATTACGCTGTCCCTGGCTGCAAGCCAAAGGACATGATGGGCATGCCCTGGCGTCTGGCCTTCGCGCTCCAGGATGACGGTTGGTATCTACGCCAAGACATCATCTGGCACAAGCCAAACCCAATGCCGGAGAGCGTGCGGGACCGGTGCACAAAGTCCCACGAGTACATCTTCCTGTTGAGCAAGTCGCAGAAGTACTACTTCGACCAGGGTGCGATCCTCGAACCTTGTTCGCCGAACACCCACAACCGACTATCGCAAGATGTCCTCGCACAGATTGGCAGCGAGCGCGCCAATGGTGGAGCCAAGAGCAACGGCAACATGAAGGCCGTAGCCAGGAAGTCGAACGGAGTCGGATGGGGCCATGGCACCGACGGTGATGAGCGCGGCCGGGGCCGCATCAAGGACAACGAGTCAATGAACTCAGCCCTTGCGGTGATGCCTAGCGAGCGGAACAAACGCAGTGTTTGGACCGTGTCGACCCATAGCTTCAAGGGTGCCCACTTCGCGACCTTCCCGCCGGACCTGATCCGGCCATGCGTTTTGGCTGGGGCCCCGCGCGGTGGTGTTGTACTCGACCCGTTCGGCGGTGCCGGTACCACTGCGGTGGTTGCCATGCAGGAGGGTCGCAAGTCAGTGCTGTGCGAACTCAACCCGGACTATGCCACCATGGCAGAGCGCCGGATCGCGGCGGCCTGGCTCGACGGCGCGGCGCAGATGGACGTGTTTCATGACTCCGCGCCAGCCGCCTGACTCACCCTCAGGTTGCTAAAGCCGTTTTTGCTCAATAATCGCTTGAGCTATTTTGTCCAGCTCTTCATGGGCTACAAGCTCATCAGTCCAGAGCCCTGCCACCTCTTGGAAGTACTCGACGGCTTTTGGGCTATCACCCTCTGGCTGGCGAATAGGGCCGAGAAATGCCACCTGCGGCGGACCATCCTTTTGCGGGCCGAACGTGATCCACACTTTTGGATCGCTCTCTGGGTAACCGTACGAATCCCAATAAGCCATATCGATTCTCCTCAATCCGGCTCCATACGCACTCACTTTTCTCACTCGATGGGCACTAGTGTGAACTGAGCACCAGGTAGCGCGGGTGACGCTGCGACCCATCTGAGTTCGTACCGAGCTCCGCACTTTGGGCATACCACTTCCATCACATCCTTCGTGTCGTCGGGATCTACCGCGATCTCTTCCCCGCATTTGCAAATAGCCATGTGAAGCCTCCTGTAGGGCTTCCATGAGCATAGACCGAATCCACTTCAACGAATCACGCCAGCCGACGAGGATCCTCTATGTCCGCACAACAGAAGTTACCCCAGTTCATCCATGGCCAGCCAAGCATGGGCCTGCCGTTCGAAAAAGAACTGGTGGTCGACCTGTTCGCCGGCGGCGGTGGCGCCAGCACCGGCATCGCTCGGGCGTACCGGGAGCCGGATGTGGCGGTAAACCACAACCCCATCGCCCTGGCTGTGCACCGCGCAAACCACCCGCAGACGGCGCACTACGTTGCCGACGTGTATGAGGTGTGCCCTCGGAAAGCAACTGGCGGCCAGCCAGTGGCGATTATCTGGGCATCCCCTGATTGCCGCCATCACAGCAAAGCGAAGGGTGGCGCGCCGCGGGACCGAGGCGTTCGCGGCTTGGCGTGGGTAGTGATCCGCTGGTGTTTCGTCACCAAGACGCGACTGCTCTTCTTGGAGAACGTCGAAGAGTTCTGCGACTGGGGACCGATCGACGACGAGGGCCAGCCGATCAAGGCCGAGCGCGGGCGTACCTTCAAGGCTTTCATTGCAGCGATCAGCACGGGGCTTCCGGCCAATCACCCGGACATGCCGGAGATCATGCAGGCCATCGGAGAATTCGTGCCAATGGACGCACTGGTCCGTGGCCTTGGTTACAACGTCGAATGGCGCGAGCGCATTGCGGCCAACGCCGGTACCCCGACCATTCGCAAACGTCTTTACCTGGTAGCGCGCAGTGACGGGAAGCCGATTGTCTGGCCGGCTCCGAAGCGCCACAAGACGCCTACCGCCAAACAGCAACCTTGGCGCACTGCTGCGGAGTGCATCGACTGGAGCAACTTGGGCCGCACGATCTTCCGCGACAAGCCAATGGCAGTGAACACGATGCGCCGCGTGGCCAAGGGCTGCTGGCGCCACGTGCTGACCAGCGCGAAGCCCTTCATCGTCCCAATGCGCGGAACATCAGCAGCACACACCAGCACCCACGGTACGGACGAATCGCTCTCAACCATCAGCGCCGGCGACACGCATCACGCACTGGTACAGCCGGTAGCAGCGCCCTTCCTCACCGAGTGCGCCAATGGATCGGCTCAGCGCAACTTCGACGTGCAGGAGCCGCTGCGCACTCAGGTTGCTCAGGTAAAGGGCGGCCACTTCGCAATGGCCGCGGCGAACATGGTCACGTTGCGAAAAGGCTCTGTCGGCGCCGGCGTCGACGGCCCGCTCGGTGTGATCGCTACCAGCACCGGGCACCACGCAGTATCGGCAGCATTCTTCGAGCAGGCGAACGGCGGCTTTTATAAAGGTGATGGCAGATCCGCCTATGCGCCGATATCGACCATCTGCCAATCCGGAGCCAATCAGCGACTGGTCAACGCCTACCTGGTGAAGTACTACGGCAACGAGAAGGACGGCATTTCACTCACCGAGCCGATGCATACCCTACCGACGAAGGATCGGGTTGCACTGGTCGAAGTCGTGCAGGTGCCTGACACGCTCACACCAGAACAAATGGAAGGCGCCCGCCGCTGCGCCGCCTTCATGCATGAGCATCTGCCGGAACACTTCAAAGACCCGGCCGAAATGGTGATGGTCGGCGGTTATGTACTGGTGGACATCACCCTGCGCATGCTGCAACCACCAGAGCTGAAGGCTGCCCAGGGCTTCGACAAGGACTACATCATCGATCGTGGACTGTTCGTCGACCCGGTCACCGGCGCCGAGCAGTGGCTACCGATCAACAAGACCGACCAGGTCCGACTGATCGGCAACAGCGTCTGCCCGGATGAGGCGGAAGCCCTGGTCGCGGCCAACGCCGCCGACATCATCGAGCTTTACCAGCGGCTAGCTGCCTGACCAACCCTCACCTTTTTCGCGCACTCTCCACAATCAGTTGATGCTTCGTAGTCTCGACACGCGTAATCACAGGCACCTGGCCCAGCCGAGAGTGGATCATCAAGTATTGCTGGGTACGCTCGGTATCAAAGACCTGATTGGCTGCCTCCATCTCCTCAATCAACTGCCGATTGACTGAGTAGTAGCCACAGCTCGCACATTTAAACTCATCAAAACTGCCTACTGGAAAAGCTTTCTCGGCGCTATCACCACATACGACGCAGACAGTGAAGCTCATACGCACCTCCTTTTGAATCACCTATCAACTGTAGCTGATACCGCCTCAATCAACCCTTCCACCGCCCGGGTATGGCCCGGCATAGGACGCCCCATGCCCACAGAAAACCAACGAGCTGATCAGTCCGCGAGAGACGAACGACTGGTCACCCTTCCGATGTGGATCATTGAGGCCGTGCGCGCCGAGGTGCGGCTTGAGGTGCAAGTCTGGACGGAGATGAATCAGTGCGTCGATGCCTCGTTGGCTCGAGATATCCAAGTTCTGCCCTGTGACGTGAAGCTGCCGCCCGGCACGCTGTTCAGCAAAGGCACCAAGGTCAGGACGTTGATGATGGCAATCGAGCAACGCAAAGATTACCCAGTGCACGCGCGCGAATTCACACCGCAGTAACCCTTATCCCAGCTCATTCAAAGTCAGGACTGGTTCTTCTTTGAGTCGTTTCGGGAGAAAGCTTCGTTAAGTTTTTTCCGAACCTCATCCCGCTCAGCAATGGAGCGCTCACGAACACGCTTTCTTGTTGATTCCATGACACCCTCTAAGGGGTCAGGATCTCGCTTGCTAGAATTCGCGGGGTCTTCTTCTGGAAAGTCCTCGAAGTAATCCGACCATTCGCCCATTACGACCTTCTCTTCATAGTGATCTGGTTTGTGAAGTAAAGCCTAGACGCCAGAAAAGGAAAGTCCCCCCTTCAAAGTCAGCCGCTATAGCGCCAAAGGAACAGTCATGCCTGAAGAAACTGTTTTGATAGATTCGCTTCCGGTCCATCGCGATGCGAACGGCTGGTGGTCGCACCCTGACTACCTCTCGGAATTCGATGACGAAATCACCGAAGAGCAGTTCAACAATTGGTGCGCACGCCACCAGGTGGATACGAAGATTACCTACATGGAGAGCGACGTATCGACCGACGTATTCAACGTCTATATGGAAGACGGCCAAGCTGATTGCTCGGCGTGGGTGATTCAGCACCCCGCCGAACCTGCTTGGTTCATCCTGTCGATTCACGACGCCGAGGATGGCCCTGCTTGCATCTGGGGCCGGCGGGTGACGCCTTGCTCCTGAAAGCAGTCGGCGTCTGCTTCTGGGTCGAGAAAAATCATAATAGGGGCTCACCCAGCTAGGGCCTAGCACTCCGTGCTTGGTAAAGAGCCAAAGCTGGGTGAGCGGTGAAAACTCTATCCAGAGTTGCGCCACGTGTCCCGAACACAATTCTGAATAAACCTGAACAGCCTGCCAGTGAACGGCGGTCGAGGAATCCCCATGCCCGAAGAACAGAAAGTCCAATGCACCCGCTGCCGCAATAAGCGCTTGGCGTAACCACTCTCCCCACCTTCTGCCGCCACGCGCGGCATGGAGCATCAACATGGAAACTGAAATTCTCTCGGACGAGGAGCTGGCGGATATCACCGGTTACAAGGCCAGGGCCTACCAACGGCGCTGGCTGGTGGATCGCCAATGGGTGTTCGTCGAAAGCCGCGGCAAACGTCCACTTGTTGGCCGCATGTACGCCCGCATGAAGCTGGGCATGGTGTCACCGACCATCGCTGATCCCAACCCACCGCCGGCCGCGCCGGCATGGACGCCCGACTTCTCGCGAGTGAACTGATATGCGACCCCGCAAGGCCGAAACACGCAATTTGCCGCCCCGAATGTATCAATGGACGCGGCCACGCAAAAGCGGAAAAGACTGGATTGCCTACTACTACCTGGACCTGACCGGCAAGGCGATCCCATTGGGCAAAGACCTGGACCTGGCCAGGATCAAATGGGCAGAACTCGAAGCCAAGGAAAAGCCCCTCGACCTGCGCACCATGAAGGGCATCTTTGACAGGTACATCCGCGACATCGTCTCCAAGAAAGCGCCGCGCACCCAAAAGGACAATCTATCGGAGATCAAGCAGCTGCGGCCGATGTTCGACAGCGCTCCCATTGACTCGATCACCCCGGCCACGATTGCCGGGTACCGAGATGCACGGACGGCAAAGGTTCGGGCGAATCGCGAGATTGCCACCCTATCTCACGTCTTCAACATAGCCAGGGAATGGGGTCTGACGACCAAAGAAAATCCCTGCCAGGGCGTGCGCAAAAACAAGGAAACGCCGCGGGACTACTACGCGAATGATGTGGTTTGGGATGCTGTTTACAAGAAGGCAGCTCAAGAGCTGAAAGACGCGATGGACCTGGCTTACCTGACTGGACAACGGCCAGCAGATGTTCTGGTCATGCGGAAGGATGATATCGAGGGGGGATATTTGGGTGTTCAGCAAAACAAGACGCATAAGAAACTGCGCATCCAGATGACCGCCGGCGACGAGGCAAACAGCCTGGGGCTACTGATCGCGAAAATGGCAGAGCGCAATGCTCAGCACATTTGTAGTTACCTGATAGTGAGCGCTCGGGGTAAGCGCATGACCGCGAAGATGCTTCGCGACCGGTGGGATAAGGCTCGGGAAAAGGCCAAAAAAGAGGCGGATGAGACGGGTGACACCCTGTTGGCGGAAAAAATCGGCAGCTTTCAGTTCCGTGACATCAGGCCAAAAGCCGCGTCAGAAATCCTCGACGTTGGTGATGCGAGTCTGCTCCTGGGTCACACCAAGGGCGATATCACGGAACGCGTTTACCGTCGCATTGGCGCCATTGCAAAGCCGTCAAAATAGCCCAAAAACCCGTTACAAAACTCAAACTTGGCCCCTTGTAGAATGCGGTCTACAGAGGAGCCGAAAAACAAAAGTACTGTAACGAAAAAGAGCTACAGGCCACGGCTTTAGCGGCTTTGAATATCGGTCTTGAAAACCGTCGACTGTAACAGGTCCATGAGTTCGAATCCCATCGCCTCCGCCATCTTTATACGACAAAGCCCTGATTATTCAGGGCTTTGTCGTTTCTGGCATTCAGGAATTTTGCTCCTCTCTTTATGGATCGTTTCCGCATCTTTTCGGCCATTTCCGCAACCCCACCTCTCCGCCCCCTCCTCCACCCAAATTAAATAGCTCGACCAAAAAGTGAAGGATGCGTTTGAGATTGGGCGGTAGGCAGCTTTCGGCCGTATCTGCCGGTCAGCAACGGCAGAAATCTACCACTTGCCGCCACTCATCGATGGTAACGAATCACTCCCCCTTCATCTTCGTCACACCACTGCTGCTTCAATCGTTCTGGAGCGCCAGGCAAAAGCCAACACCATCAGCAGCCCCAGGCCTGCCATCGCCGCTCCGGCCAGGGAAATCGCCGGATAACCCAGACCCGCGTTGATCACCGCTCCGCCCAGCGCTGCGCCAATCGCGTTGCCAAAATTGAAGGCGCCAATGTTCACCGCAGAGGCAAGATTGGGCGCGTCCTTCGCTGCTTCCATGACGCGCATCTGTAGCGGCGGCACCAGGGCAAAGCTGGCGATACCCCAAATCAAGATGGCTACGGCAGCCGGCAGCGGCCAACGCATCAGTACGGTGAACGCCAACAAGACGAGAATCAGCACGCTCAGCGAGATGATCAGAGTGCGATCTATCGAGCGGTCAGCGGCCTTGCCGCCCCACATGTTACCCAGCGTCAACCCGACACCGAATAGCACCAGCATGGCGGTGATGAAGGCGGTGGACGCATGGGTCTCGCTGCTGAGGATCGGCGCAATGTAGGTGAAGACGGTGAACATGGCACTCGAGCCGACTACGGTCAGGGCCAGCGCTCCCAGCACCGGGCCGCGCCCCAATACCCGAATTTCCGCCATTACACCGACGTTTTGCGGCGTCTTCAGGTTAGGCAGGGCGAACCACAACGCGGCCATGGTCAACAGGCCCAGGCCGGTAATACCCCAGAAAGCGGTGCGCCAACCGAACAGTTCGCCAAACCAGGCGGCCAGCGGCACACCGCCGATGGTCGCCAGGGTCAGGCCCATGAACATTGCCGCCACCGCCCCGGCACGTTTCTCCGGGGCGACCACGCTAGCGGCGACGATGGAGCCAACGCCAAAGAACGCACCGTGGTTCAGTGAGGTCACCACCCTGGCGACCATGAGGCTGTAGTAATCGGTAGCCAGGGCTGACATCAGATTACCCAGGGTGAAAATCGCCATGAGTCCGATCAGCAGATAGCGCCGGGGAATCCTGCCGGTGGTCAGGGTCATCAGGGGCGCGCCGAGCAGTACGCCCAAGGCGTAAGCACTGACCAACAGACCTGCGGCGGGAATGGAAACGCCGAGATCCGCAGCGATACCCGGCAACATGCCCATGGGAGCGAATTCTGTTACGCCGATGCCAAAGGCACCGATGGCGAGTGCGACAAGTGGTGGATTGATACGCATGGAAGGCTCCTTATCTATGCCGCTGATGCTACGATCCAGTCTTTTCAGGCGGTAGATAGCATTTTTGGTAATCACCTTTGCGCAGGAGGCACAAGTGGATTTCAACGGCAGGTCAGGTGAAATGAGCGTGTTTACCACCGTGGCGCAGGAAGGCAGCCTTTCGGCCGCCGCGCGTGCATTGGGGCTGACACCCTCGGCGGTCAGTCGGATCATCTCGCGTACCGAACAACGTCTTGGCACCCGCCTGCTGTTGCGCACCACCCGAGCGATCACCTTCACCGCCGAGGGCGAGGCTTTCCTGCGCGGCGCCCGGCGTATCCTGGCCGACATGGCCGAGGTCGAAGAAGCCATCGCCGACCAGGGCGTACCAAGGGGCCGATTGCGGGTCAGCGCCGCCCTTGGCCATGGGCGGCTGGCCATCGTTCCCTTGGTGGCAGCATTCAGCGCCCGTTACCCGAACATCGTCGTCGACCTCACCCTCGGCGACGAAGTGGTCGACATTCTCGGCGGCCAGGCCGACGTCGCGGTACGCTTTGGCCATCTGCCCGACAGCCCGCTGACCGCGCGCAGGATCGGCGACACCGGCCAGATAGTGGTGGCATCACCCGAGTATCTGCAGCGCCACGGCATCCCCCAGGAACCGGAAGACCTGCTACGGCACAACTGCCTACGCTTCAACTTCCGGCGTGCCGAACCCAACTGGCCGTTCATCCGCGACGGAAGAGAGTTTTCCCTGAAGGTCAGCGGCAACATCGAATGCAGCAGTGGTGAAGCGCTGGCACAACTCGCGCGAGTAGGTGCCGGCATTGCGCGTATCGGCGAGTTCAGCGTGAGCGAGGATCTGCAGCGCGGTGACCTGATACCGCTGCTGGAAGCCTGGAACCCCGGGGACCAGGAACCGATTCATGCGGTGTTCGTCGGTGGGGCGGCAATGCCGGCGCGGGTGCGATTGTTCGTGGACTTCTTGCTGGAACATCACCGGATGTAAGCGGAGGCGTAGGCTGATACTTCCGGGTACTCGTGATATTGAAGTGACCACAACATTTTGGGTGCACTATCAATAGGTGGTTTGCCTTACTGGAACAATCGTGAGCTCTGGCATTGATGGGTCGTCCGCACGTCTTAAATGGCCGTCGTGAAAGACCGCTTTCAACCAAAAGCTGCCTCTCATCAAAGGCCACTTTCAGCCAAAATCGGATCACCCAACCTGCATCGCAATGTTGTTCGTTTTCCTCTCCTCCCTTGTCTCAATATGCGAAGAAACTGTCCTGCCAAGCCCATGGCGTCGCGCCCGCGATACCTACTATAGGCCCGGTGCCTCTGCCCAATTTGGCAGGGAGCAGTTACCCATAGCGGATGCACATATTGCGCAACGCCGTACAAGCCCGGATTGGAGACAACAATGACAATAATCGCCACCCAAGACACGCCTTCACAACTCCCTCCCTCGGCACCCGCCATTATCCGATCGTCAGTGCGCCAGCATTCGATCAAGGTGGAAATTTGCTCCCCCGCCATCGGTGCCGAACTCAGCAATATCAACCTGGCCGATGCTGCCCAGGACCCAGAACTGATCGCGGAAATCCGGGCGCTGTGGTTGAAGCACAAAGTGCTGTTTTTTCGCGATCAGGACATCACCCCCACGGAGCAACAGCACTTCGCCGCGCAATTCGGCGATTTGGAAGGTCATCCCTTGGCGCCGAGCCATCCGGAGGCAGACAAGCTGCTGATGCTGTACCGCAACCTCGACCCGAGTAAGCCCAAGAGCTTTGTCGAAAAAGCGAGCCGCGAAAACCTGTGGCATACCGATGTCACCTTTAAGCCGGCGCCACCTCGCGGAGCGATATTGCGCTGTGAGCAAGGCCCTGAATCCGGCGGCGACACCCTGTTCTCCAACATGGTGATGGCTTACGAAAACCTGCCCGACACCATCAAGCAACGGATCGAAGGTCTGTTCGCAAAACACAGTGCCGAGCACTCCTTTGGTGCCCAGTTGCCCCGCGAAGATCGTCACGCCATGGCCCTGAAGACCCCCGCCGCTGAACACCCGGTGGTACTGATCCACCCTGAAACAGGTGAAAAGGTGCTGTTCGTCAACTCCGCGTTCACCACCCATTTCGCGAATTTCTTCAACTTCGAGGACATCCGCTACGGCCAGGACTTCATGCCCGAGGCTCATCACCTGATGAACTACCTGACCTCTCAGGCGGCGATTCCGGAGTACCAGGTACGCCTGAAGTGGCGCACCAACACGGTTGCCATGTGGGATAACTTGCAAGTCCAGCACTACGCGGTGGCTGACTACGGCAATGCGCCAAGAAAGATGCTCCGCGCCACCCTTGCGGGCACCCCGCTCACCTGATTCGAACAGTCTCCCCAGAGAAACCAGGCCACCCGACCATCAGAGATTGTCGGGCGGCCTTGGCTGCCGACGAATACTCGATCTGAACCGCATCAATGGAGATAGACATGCTCTACGAACACATCGACACCGCAGTCATCGATGGCGAATCGCTGCCGTGGGTACCCTTTACGCCCTATGCGGAAAACGTCCTGCTGAAGTACTTCAAGCTTGACCCCATCCGTGGTGAATGGATCGTCATGATGAAGTCGCCGATCGACATGCAACTGCCCAAGCATCACCACACGGGTACGGTGATGGTCTACACGATCGAAGGCCAGTGGAAATACAAGGAGCATGACTGGATCGCCGGCCCTGGCAGCATCGTCTATGAGACGGCCGGATCGACTCACACGCCTGAAGTCGTCAGCACGGGAAGCACAGACGGCTATGTGCTCACGCTGGTTCAGGTTAATGGCGATCTCGCGTTTCTGGACGGGAACGACAACATCGTCGCGCTCGAAAACTGGAAGTCAGGATTGCATCGCTACCTTGCCTACTGCGAGCAGTATGACATCGCACCGAAAGATCTGACGGCATTCAACTGAGTTACAGGCATCGCCGCGAAAAACGCGAGTCGGGGCGAGCGCACCAAGGCGCTCGTCCCCCAACCGTTAGAACTGCTCGAGAAACGTCAGGAGCAGTTCGTTGACTTGTCCGGCGTTTTCTTCCGCGGCGCTATGGCCCACGCCGGGTAGCAGTACTTTTTTCTTTAGCCCGGGTAGATAGGTGTCGAGCTGATCGTAGAGACCGCGGATTTCGACCGGCTCCAGTGAAGGGTCGGCAGCACCACCGATGAACATGCTCGGCTGGCGCACCACCGCACCGTCAAGAAACGCGGTGATTTCCCAGTTCCGGTCGCGACAGCGATAGTAGTTCAAGGCACCGGTAAACCCGGTGCGCGTGTATTCGGCGACGTAGTAATCGAGCGCCCGTGCGCTCAGCCATGATGGGAACTCGCCCTTCGGTTCAGTGAAGGCATTGAGAATGGGCTCACCTTGCTCGACGAACAGACGCCAACGTTCAGCGCCGACAGCACTGCCGGAAATCGAATAGAAAACGCTACGCAAGGTCTTGCGCGGGTCGCTGGCCAACTCGCGATCCGGCTTGTCGAGCTGCTGGAAATACAGGTGGTGATACACCCGGCCCTTCGCCATTGCCTGCAAACCTGCGGTCGGCTTGACCTTGCCGCGTGGTGGCACCGGCGTATTGAGCATCACCAGGCCACGGATCAGATCCGGCCGTAGCATGGCTGCCGCTTGGGCCACCCAGGCGCCCAAGTCGTGCCCAATGATCACCGCGGACGTTTCGCCCAGAGTCGCCATCAAGCCCACCATGTCGCCGACTGCCTGAGTCATGTCATAGGCTTCAATGGCATCGGGTCGATCCGTTTGACCAAACCCCCGTTGATCGGGGACCACGACTCGATAACCGGCCTCGGTCAACGCCACGATCTGGCGTCGCCACATGTACCAAAGATAGGGAAAACCGTGCAGCAGGATGACGAGCGGACCCTGTCCCTCGTCGATGTAATGCATGCGAATGCCGTTGAGTTCGGCGAAGCAGTGATTGAATGCCTCAGGGTCATCGGCGTCCACTTGCGCCCTTGCCGCGAGCGGCTGACTGATACGTGTTGCGGTGCGCGTGTTCATTTATCTACCTCCATCTTTTTGTCGTTGTTGGCCTGAAGGTAGCCGTGAGAAGGTGTCTTGCACTAAGCTTCGCAGGACACAATCTTGTGAAACTGGGACATCAGGACACATGTATACCCTGACGCGAAGCGCCAGCCTTACCAACTATGAGCAGGTTGCCCGTTCAGTGGGACTCGATCCATTTCGTATGCTGCGTTTGGCCAAGTTGCCAGCCAGTGCCCTCGACGATCCGAATATCATGATCAGCAGCGATTCGGTGGGTTGGCTGCTGGAGGAATCGGCCCACCTCTCCGGCCAGGAGGCCTTCGGACTGCTGCTCGCGGAAACGCGACACCTATCCAATTTCGGCATGCTCGCGCTACTCATCCGCGAAGAACCGACACTTCGCGCCGCCTTGCAATCGTGCGCGCGCTATATGCGGCTGCATAACGCTGGGGTGGAGTTGCGACTTGAGGATGTAGGCGACCTGGTGCTGGTGCATGTGGGTGTGAAAATGCAGGGCCATCACGGTGTCTGGCGCCAGGCTATCGAACAGTCGACGGGTATTGGATTGCGGACGTTGAGCGTACTGACGCGCAATACGTTCCGCCCGATAAGGGTCAGTTTTACTCACGAGCGACCTGCCAGCCTTGAAGTGCACCACCGCGTGTTGGGCACAGCTATTGAGTTTTCACAGGAGTTCAATGCCATCGTTTGCCGAAGGCGCGATCTGGACATGCCCATTCCTGCGGCTGACCCCGCGTTGCATCGTGAAGTAAAGCGATCGCTGGACATGCAGTTGACTACCCTGCGCGACGAGCCGGCGCAGCGGGTACGCCAGATCGTCAAGATACTGCTGCCAAGCGGACTGTGTTCTGTCGATGGGATTGCCCAGCATCTTGGCATGCATCGACGCACCCTTAGCCGACACCTGGCAGCCGAGGGAGAGAGTGTCACAACGATCATCAATGCTGTCCGCGCTGAACTCGCCGAAGAGTACCTGGCCAACAGCAAACGCCGATTGTATGAAGTTGCCGAACTCCTCGGTTTTTCCTCCGCCGGTGACTTTTCACGCTGGTTCCGCAGCCAGTTCGGCAAGACACCATCGGATTGGGCCGCCGCCTACCGAGAGAGTAAGGCGACACTGCCGCTTTAACCCGTTGGTCACGTCCCAATACGCGAAGATTTTGTCTCGCAATGCCCATGGCGCTGCTCTCGAGCAATCTACCATGGGGCCGCAATCGCTCTGCCGATCGGGCAAGAGCTTATGCCGGGCGCGCGTATCCCCACTTACCGAACCCGCAAAGACTGGATCAACAATAAAAAACGCCGCCGTGTATCAAGGCACTATTTCACCTGCCCCGCCCACTGTCCGGCGATAAAGCATCGAAACGGAGACGCCATGCGAGTCGAACAACTGACCTGTGCCATCGGCGCGGAACTGCACAACGTGAACCTGGGTGACGCAGTGCGCGATGATGGCTTGTTCATTGAAATTTACGCGGCGCTATTGAAATACAAGGTGCTGTTCCTGCGTGATCAGGATCTGGACAAACTCTCACGTCGCGATCACGAAGCATTTGCCAGCCGCCTTGGCCAGCTTGAAACCCACCCGATGCTCCCAAGCCATCCGGAGGCTCCCGGTCTGGTGCAAATCTACAAGACCCCGGAGAATCCGGCGGATCGCTACGAGAATGCATGGCACTGCGATGCCACCTGGCGTGAATCGCCTCCGATGGGTGCCGTACTGCGTTGCATCGTATGCCCACCGACCGGTGGCGACACCATGTGGGCCAACATGGTGCTGGCTTATGACAATCTGCCCATAGATGTGAAGCAGGAAATCGACAGCCTGATCGCCAACCACAGCTTCAATTCTTCCTTTGCCGCCGCCATGCCAAAGGAGAAGCGCCTGGCGATGAAGGCGCAATACCCGGATGCCGAACATCCAGTCGTGCGTACCCATCCCGAAACGGGCGAGAAGGTGCTGTTCGTCAATGCCTACGCTACGCATTTCGTGAATTACCACAGCCAGGGACGTGTCCGTGTCGGCCAGGACTACAACCAAAAAGGCGTCGATCTGCTGAAGTACCTGATCAGCCAGGCCTACAACCCCGAGTATCAGGTCCGTTGGCGTTGGAAGAAAAACAGCGTGGCGATATGGGACAACCGCTGCACCCAACACTATGCAGTGATGGACTATCCGCCTTGCCATCGCAAGATGGAGCGCGCGGCCATTATCGGCGATAAACCCTACTGATATGTGAATGGTCCAGAGACCGGAGACGCTTCTGAGCGTCTCCTTGGGTCGATTGCAGCCCTTCGCGACAGGCAGAAATCGGCCGAGGGTGTGTAAAAACGTTTTTGAGCGCGACAGGTACTCAAAACTGGACTGGAAATTACGCTTCTACGCGAAATCCACATCTGCTGACGTGCCGATAAATTTCAGATTTAACGTAGACGCGCGCACTTCAATTTTGGCGAAGCGTTTTTACACACTCTGGACCAATAGCGGACACTCTCCGACGGCGCCCCCCCCTGTTGGCAGAGCCGTCCCCCACTCCAGTCGTACTCTGCTGTCCAAATAATGCGAACACTATCATGAGTGCGTTCGAAGAACAGTGGTGTCACGGTTTTGTGCCAATGAATCATCCCTCGTCAGTGCCTGCCACGCGACGAGCGCGCTGTGGGCGATTTCCTCGAGTTTTTGACGCCTCGCGCCATCGCGCGCTTGAATCGACATACCTTGTTGAACCGTGATGAGAAAACGCGCTACCGCCTCAACGTTTACCCCTTCGTCAATCTCACCACTCTGCACACCTTGAGCGAGCTTTTCGGCAAGGATCTCGACGTTGCGCGCTCTTTTGGCTGATACGTCGGCTCCGACAGCGGCGCTGGCCTGCGTCGAGTGCAAGGCTGAAAGGATGATGAAGCACCCGCTTGGCTTGTCGATCCTGCTGAATTCGCGGGCTGAAGACATCAGGAACGCCTCAACAGCGCCATATGCCGAGGTCGCGGCAAGTGTCTCTTGCCAAACCGCGGCTCCATCGGTCGCGCGATAAAGATCCACTGCTTCCCTGAAGAGTCCTTCCTTGGAGCCGAACGCTGCATACAAGCTCGGCGAGCCGATGCCCATTGTGGCAGTCAATTCCGCCATCGAAGCGCCTTCGTAACCCTTCTCCCAGAAAAGTTCCATTGCCTTGGCAAGACTTTTCTCTCTATCGAAATTCCGGGGCCGTCCACGATCCGCCATGTGTTTTCACCATTTATGTGTTGATCGTTATATTAATTGTTGACGCGTGTTTTCGGAGAATTATATTCTGTATCGATCATCACATAAATAGAGGACTCACCATGTTGTCACTTATCGGTAAGCGCGCATTTGTCACCGGTGGAAGCCGCGGTATCGGCGCGGCCATCGCTCGCAGGCTCGCAGCAGAGGGCGCTGACGTTGCGATTGCTTATGAGCAATCAGCGGATGCCGCCCAGGTCATCGTCGAAGAGCTAAACAACGCCGGCCGCCGCGCGGTCGCGATCCAAATGGACGCAGCATCGCCAGATTCGATCCGACAGGCAGTCGATCGCGCAGCTGCTGAACTGGGTGGGCTCGATATCCTGGTCAATAACGCGGGCATCATCCGTGGTGGCCCGGTTGAAACTATGAGCGTTAAAGACATCGATGACACCCTTGCAGTCAACGTAAGAGCGGTGCTGCTGGCCTCGCAAGCAGCACTGGTTTATCTGCCAAAAGGAGGCAGAATCATTTCCACCGGCAGTAACCTCGCCGAACGAGTGCCTGACGCGGGTATGAGCTTGTACTCGATGAGCAAGGCGGCATTGATCGGTTGGACCAAAGGTTTGGCACGAGACCTCGGGCCGCGAGGCATCACCGTCAATATTGTGCACCCTGGCTCTACTGACACGGACATGAACCCCGCCAATGGTCCGCGTTCTGAAGCCCAGCTTAATCGCATGGCGATCAAGAGTTACGGCCGAGTGGAGGATGTTGCAGCGCTGGTTGCATTTGTTGCTCGAGACGAAGCTCGCTCGATCAACGGCAGTGGTTTGACCATCGATGGCGGTGCCAACGCGTGAACGTCGCCACCATCTCTGCCGATGCACGGCTCAAGCAAGTGCTCTGGGTACTTGTGCCCGCCATCAGCGTGGTGGTGGCAACTGAGTTCATTGTGATCGGTTTGCTGCCACTGATCGCCAACGATCTAGGCATTTCGCTTGCAGAGGCGGGACGCCTGACAGGATTGTTCGCGTTATCCGCGGCGGTGGCCGGCCCTGGACTCACGCTGCTAGGCAGTCGTTGGTCTCCACGCTCCGTGCTGGTGTTCACGTTGTTGCTTTACAGCGTCGGCAACACAGTGATGGCCTCTTCATCCAATTTTAGTGTTCTGCTGACCACACGCATTATTCAGGGCGCAATGCTTCCGGCGTTCGTCAGCGTGGGTGCTGCGGCCGTGGCATCACTCGCCATGCCGGATCAAAGAGGTCGAGCGCTGGCAAATGCCAACCTGGGCTTTGTCATTGGAGTATTGGTCGCCCTGCCTGCGGGTGCTGCACTGGCGAAATGGGGCAATTGGCGACTGCCATTCGTGCTGCTGTCGTTGTTTTCCTTGGTGGCAGCCGCAGTGACATGGGGTCGCTATCCCAACTATCGAGTCCCGGAGATTCCCAGCATCGCTTTGCCGCTTAACTTGCTACGAAACGCCCTGTTCCTGGGACATCTGCTGCTCTCCGTCCTGCTCTTCGCCTCCATGTTTGCCGCGTACACCTTTCTCGCCGCCTGGCTGGACGGGTATCTGAATCTCAGTGGCTCACAGATTGCACTGACGCTATTGCTGTTCAGCGCCATTGGGCTGATGGGTAACAGTGTCGCAGCTCGGGTAGCTGATCGTGCACCCGTTGTCGCGACTGTGGCGAGTGCGGCCGCCCTGGTCGTGGCAGTCAATCTGGCCGGAGCGTTTCATAATGTATTGCCGGTCATAGCCGTGCTGCTCGTGATCTGGAGTGTCGCCCACACTGCCGGAGTCACGCTTAGCCAAGTGCGGGTAACGATGGCCGGAGGACAGGCGCCAGCGTTCGCCATGACTATGAACTTATCCTGCGCGAACCTGGGGATAGCGATTGGAGCTTTTTGCGGCGGATGGGCCATAGATCGTGGGGGAGTTGCTGCAATCGGCTGGGTACCAGCCATTTTTGGGGCGCTGGCGACAATACTATGCATCGTACTCGCCCGAGCTGGCCTAGTAAGAAATCACCGATGCATTGAATGAGACGATTCAATTTCACCTGTTGTTGTATTAACAAGGATTGTCATCATTGCGTTTAGTGGGCGCTGGAAAGTCCGATCCTGTTGATTTTTTGCCATTCCCAACGACAGCTATGGGTCGAGGCTGTGTAAAATGCTTTAGAACACGATCGACAGTCGGGGCTGGAGCAAAAATCGCGCTCCTACGCAAATTTCTGGTCTGCTGATTACACATGCACCAGCAGATTTTACGTAGCAACGCAGACTTCAAAAAAACGCTTCGCCAAAATTGAAGTGTGCGCGTCTACGTTAAATCTGAAATTTATCGGCACGTCAGCAGATGTGGATTTTGCGTAGAAGCGCGATTTTCAGTCCAGTTTTGAGTACCCGTCGCGCTCAAAAACGTTTTTACACACCCTCGGCCAAAAGTGGACGTTCAACCCACACCTTCTTCTTGGCCAGAAGCCGGCGACTGGTGGACAATCGCGCAAAGAAATTACGATCGCTCGGCTGCTACTCAGACCGCTGCTCCCTTATAAGGGAAATAGATTCGTGCAGATTCAGATTATTCATACCCGAACAGAAAAGTTGCTCCCCGATCACCTTTACTTTGAACCGTCAATAAATTCAATCGGAAAGTTTCTTTGTTCTCCACCGGATCAAATCGACTTTGCAGGCATTTAAAACATCTCCAGAGCCCGAGCCCCCCATCATGGAGTCTCCTTCCCACTGGCACTGTGCATCCTTGAACGTCTCGAAAGCCTTCTGAGAGGCGAGCAGCGAGGTAAGCGCTTTGGCCGTCGCACTCGAATCGATCTCCTTTGTCTTGGCTTCCAGTTTTTTGTAGGCGATATGCATTTGTGACGTGGCTTCGCGAATCTTACGCTCAAGACAAGACTGCAAGACGGTCCGGGGCTGATCGCCAATGGTGTCGTAGCATTCGTTCAATGCTCCAGCTCGAGCGTCGCTGGTCACTGCAGTTTTTGCTGCGGTGGTAGTAGACGTAGCAGCCACATTGACCGTGCCATTTGTGATTGGGTTTACATCAGGTTTCGCGGGTACTTGAGCAAATGCCGTACCGATAGCAAATGAAGTCGCTACAGCGACCACAGAAATGAGTTTTCTCATTTTTATCTATCCTTTTGATGTATTTATCGAGGGGCCAGAAACAACTTTTAGTGCAAAGCCGATTGTGTACTGCGTACGCAGGATTAGGCCCGTTGAGGTAAGTAGTGCTCACAGTCCCAGACCTGTATGACCGCATCCAGGGCAAGCTGTTCAACGCCACCAAGAACAAGCATCAGCAACAGTTTCGGCGCCCGGCAAATAGACCTGTATGGGCGCATCGGCCAAGCTCTGATCGACGCCAAGCAATCGGGTCATTCCGCCAACAATTAAAAGATGGAACTGCTGCTGGACAGTTTTGATTGTGTTGCATCGACCGGTTGAATCCACAGTTGATTTCGGTCGGTCGTGACAGGCAGAAAGCGACCCAGAGTGTGTAAAAACGCATGCGCCATTTTGAAGTCTGCGTTGCTACGTAAAATCTGCTGGTGCATGTGTAATCAGCAGACCAGAAATTTGCGTAGGAGCGCGATTTTTGCTCCAGCCCCGACTGTCGATCGTGTTCTAAAGCGTTTTTACACAGCCTCGGCCAATAGCGGCCTCTGACCACCGTAGAGAAAATAATTTCACCACGGTGGATTTAGCTCCCTTGAGATTTAACTAAGTGTTACTCGTAACTGATGATTCCGAGTTGCTTTGCCATGAACAGTTCGTTCCGTTCAACGATCTCCTCGATCACTTTACCCTCTTTGTTGAACCGGAAATACGTCAGGGCCGTCCACGTCAAGCTCTTGCCTTCTACGTTAAAGCCGTGCCATGTATTGGAGCCAGTTGCACAGTGTGTCAACGCGACTACAACAACGTCATCTGTGACAACTTCCTTGCTGAACGTAGTTTTAATTGTCTTATAGCGTTCGAGAACATTTGCGCTCAAGGCTCGCTTGAAATTTTCCAAACCACCTATCGGAGCATCGCAGTCCGGCCGATGCACGACCACGTCGACATCGAAATACTCGGAAACTCGCTCAACGTCCTTACCATCCACACAGTATTTAAAGTAGCTCTTCACCGTTTCTAGATTTTTGACGCTCATACAACCTTACTCCTCTCACATTGATAACAGGCAATAAATTCAAGGACTTTATAAAAGGCCGCCCCGCTTAAAATGAGTCGTATCCCAGAGATGTTAAATCAATACGGACAAGACCTTTTGCACACGTCGCAAGTGTTTAATTGGAACGCCCCAGCGCGTCAGGCACATTCTAGGAGGGGTTATGGTATTCGTAAATCTATAATATAGTAGATGTGATATCAGCTGTAGGAATACCACATGAGTCTGGAACGGTTGGAAAAATGGGCGACAGTCAGGCATTTCCGCTTGGCGATTGCATTGTTTGAATATGGCAGTGTTTTGCACGCTGCACGCTCGCTGAACCTCTCACAGCCTACAGCGAGCAAGCTGCTACAAGATCTGGAAGAGGCTGTAGAGGCTCAGCTCTACACTCGGAATCGCAGGGGGGTTACGCCTACAGAGCTTGGTCGGGACTTTGTGCAGCGCAGCCGGATGATCCTTGCCCAGCTGGATCATGTATCCCAAGCAATCGACGCTCTTGGAAAAGGGCATGCCGGGCGTGTTGCCATAGGAAGCGTGTTAACAGGGTCAAGTTATCTTGTGCCTGCAGCCATCGCGCGACTCTGGGCAAGCCGACCAAGCATCCGCATCAAAATCGTCGATGGTGTGAGCGGAGAACTGATACCTCGGCTCATCTCAGGCGAATTGGACTTCTTGATTGGGAGACTTTCCGATGTCAGCTCAAGCGTCGTTGTCGCTCAGGAGGCGCTCTTTAGCGAAAACGCCATCATCGTTGCGCGCCGTGACCACCCTCTTGCTCAGCAATCTGGGGTTAAACTGGAAGAGCTCGCGCGCGAAGCATGGATTCTGCCGCCAATAGAAACTACTTTACGGAAGCAGTTCGATAACATTTTTCATCGAAAGGACATTGACCCACCACATGCAACTATAGAAACAGCATCATTCTTTAATATACTTTGGTTATTAAAACAGACCGATCTTCTTGGAATATTACCTCAATCAGTTATTTCTGACCCAGCACATAGTAATGAGCTAGTTCGCCTCCCGGCTTTCGAACCTTTAATTCTGGAGCAAATCGGTGTTTCCCGACTGGGAGACGCTACATTGTCACCTGCCGCCTCCGCTTTATTAGACGCACTAAGAGAGGTTATGCACAGCCCCCCAAAAACGGGGGAGTACCTTGTGTAAGAGAAGGGTTCTAATCTTTGCACTAGCCCATCGTATGGATGGATAGCCTTGAGAACAGGAAGCAATCGGCCAATAGTTGGGAGCCCTGAAGGTCTGCTTTGGGTCGGCAGCTGCCCTTCGCCCAGATAGCACGTCAGCGCTACCCAGCGCTTAAGGCTGTAATCCAGGGCTTTGGCCGTAGCTGATCCGTTGGGTACAAGGTCACGCTGGGCCGCATCCAGTCATGCAGCGTTTTGATGAACGGTGATTAAGGATTAAGCCGCTACTCCATAAAAGTAAGCGTCCGGCAAAGCCACGTTAACCACCTAGCGAAGACACCTCCCTGATGCGTCAGGGGCGGTGCCCTTTTCGGCTTGTTAAATTATTCGAGGTGGTAATTCAACCAAATATGGTGCGTTCCATCGATGTCAATTGTGATCCCTCCTGACCCTGATATCCCTTTCAAACCATCCGTACCACTGCCTCCAACTATGCAGAAAAACTCATCTGCACGATCAATTCCGGTCGTGGAGGCGGAATGAATGAAGTTAAAGGAACCCTCTACCCCATTCACCGTACCCTTGAAGCTCTCCATCGCGATGTAGCTGCCCCTTCTTGACGCTTGGTCGAACGCCGCAGTAAAAGCTGTTGAAGAAATACCATCGATAGCTCCTGTATAGGACTTTTCCATGGAGCTGATCGACACTGGTAAGCCTGTTGTAATTTCGGGCGTGGGAGTCAGGTCAGTTGGTTTGAAATTCTTGGAGGAAAAAGTGGCTCGCGCTTCCATTCGGATCAGTCCTGTTCCATATGAGTTGAGCGGTCATTCTAATGCAAGAGCACCCTCACGTTGAGAACGTCAGGCCGAGACCCAATGCTGTGGCAGCAGTTGATCGATCTCACTCGCTCCGTCGGCAGGCGCGTCAGCACATCTTTGAGATACGCATAAGGATCATGCCCATTCATGCGGGCTGACTGAATCAAGCTCATGATCGCAGCTGCCCGCTTACCGCTGCGTAGCGACCCGGCGAACAACCAGTTCGAGCGTCCAAGTGCCCACGGCCCTGCTGCAGCCCAAATGAGCGAATTTACCCCTTATCTCGGCATAACCCCCAAGAGATCCAGCGGCTTGCCAAACGAAAAGTCAGGCACTAAGGTAGCGCCCTCTAACGACTGGCCCCGGACTTTGGGTGAGCGGTAGCGGCTACAGACAAAAAATCAGATGGCAGCGCACCCTCCTTTGGCGAGTACTTCACCGCACAAAGATAGCGCTGTCTCACTATCAAGGTGCCTGAGGCTCGATAGAGCTTTCCTTGAAAGTAACAATCACAAGAAAGAGGAAGCCCGTGATGACGAACGCTAGTGCTAGCGCGACTGTCACCAACAGTTTGGCAACACCCCACGCCCAACGGATGAGCACCTACGTGTTCGCGCTGTTTTTCATCCTCGGCAGCATCACCAGCCTTAACGATGTCCTGGTGCCAAAACTCAAGCACCTCTTCAGCCTCAGCTATACCGAGGCCATGCTTGTGCAGTCGTCATTCTTTTTTGCCTATTTCATTTTCGCCATACCCGCAGGCCTGCTCATTTCGCGAATCGGCTACATGAGAGCGGCCGTCCTCGGGTTGCTGCTGATGGCTGGTGGATGCCTGCTCTTCATTCCTGCCACCCAGTCCGCATTGTTTCCAGCCTTCCTCGGCGCCCTCTTTGTGCTTGCGATTGGCGTGACAACCGTTCAGGTCGTTGCGAACCCGCTGCTTTCACTACTCGGAACCGCCGCAATGGCCCCCAGCCGCCTCACCCTCGGCCATGCGTTCAATTCGCTGGGAACCACGGTCGCGCCCTACCTGGGTGCCATACTGATCCTGGGCTCCCTCAATGCGGTAGATACCTCCGCGTTGTCGCCAGCAGAACTGACGTCCTTCCTGTCGCAGGAAGCCAGCGTGATCAGCAACACCTATGCAAGCATTACGCTCTTCATCTGCATCGTCGCCTTGATCGTCTGGCTGAAAAGAAATGAGCTGCAACCGTCAACAAGACCTGAACGTCTCAATCCACTCGCTGCGCTCGACCTTCTAAAGCAGCCGCGCTTTGCACTCGGCACCGTTTGCATATTTCTCTATGTCGGCGCCGAAGTCACGATTGGCAGCCTCATCACCGACTACCTCATGCTGCCGACAACCCTGGCCCTTCCCGCCGAAGCCGCAGGCAAGCATGTTGCCTTCTATTGGGGTGGCGCCCTGGTTGGCCGCTTTATCGGCTCGGCGCTGATGCGCACTTTCGCGCCCGGGAAACTGCTGGCCTTTGCCGCCACGGCAGTCATTGTGCTGTTGACGATCTCTGCCACCACACAAGGCGTTGTTGCCGGATGGTCGCTGCTGGCCGTCGGGCTGTTCAACTCCATCATGTTTCCGACGATCTTTACCCTTGCGACCGCAGGGCTCGGTCATCGCGCGGCGGAAGGTTCGGGCCTGTTCTGTTGCGCCATTGTTGGCGGGGCATTTATTCCGCCATTGACAGGGTATGCGGCCGACCTCTCGACGCTCGCGATGGCATTGAGCGTGCCAGCGACCTGTTATGCCGGCATCGCAATTTACGGTTGGTATGCCCGCGCTCCGAAGCACTAGCATTCCCTGGCGCGCGGCTAGCCCATTGGTAGAGGCTAACGATTAGATTCAACCGCTTGTTCGCCGTGCCAGGATCGAGCCCCAGCTCGCCTTGAGACCAGTCCCGGTAACGAGATAGGACGCTCAGACCGTTAGCGGGGCTCTCTTCACCCCAGACCAATCCATTGGCTTCCAAGAAAGCGAAGTAGTCGTACAGACGACGTCCGTAGGCTTCCCAAGTCAGTTCGCTTCGTGCCTCACCGGACTCCACGAGAATATGCCTGAGGAAGGATTGCACGGGCTCAACAGGCCAGCCATCTGAGCCAACCAACAGCGGAAAACCTTCGAAAGATCGACCTGCTAACGACAGGTCTTTTGTTGCGAATATCAGTCTCATTCCACAGCTTTCAAACACCTTCCAGCGGACTCCCCATCAATAGCCAGGATGGGAAGGGGCCGGTGGCTGTGCCCTGAACGTTTACAGTCCCTAGGATTAGGGTTGAATTTTCGGTTTTGCTGGCTTCGACCAATGTGAAGACAACGCCGTACTGATGTCGGCGGTGTTGGTCATCAGGCAAGGGGAAACGCGCGCGGACTCAGGCTGGGCCAGCGGATTCTGGGATGCAGCGCTGGCAGTCGAGGGTTCACATATCTACGGAGGGTCATCAAAGCAGTGCAGGAAGCGCTACATCAGGAAAAGCAGCAGGTGGCAACCTGACCAATCCTTACCTTTTCACACACTCTCCACAATCAGTTGATGCTTCGTAGTCTCGATACGCGTAATCGCAGGCACTTGGCCCGGCTGAGAATGGATCATTAAGTACTGTTGGGTACGCTCGGTGTCAAAGACCTGACCTGCTGCCTCCATCTCGTCAATCAGCTGCCGATCGACTGAGTAGTAGCCACAGTTCGAACATTTAAACTCATCAAAACTGCCTACTGGATAAGCTTTCTCGGCGCTATCGCCACATACGACGCAGACAGTGATGCTCATACGCACCTCCTTTTGAATCATCTATCAACTGTAGCTGATCTCGCCTCTATCAACCCTTCCACCGCCCGGGCATGACCCGGCATAGGACGCCCCATTACGAGTGCAGACCAGGCCGCGTGGAATACATACCAACTGGATCGCGCCGCATGAAACGCATCTACTTCAGTGCCCCCCATGACCGGCTTCACCGATCTGAACTTCCCCACCTTCAAAGCTAGCGGCTAATCCCGGCACTCGTCATCACCTTTGCCTGAACCGCTTGCACGACTGCGAACCAGAAGAATCTGTTGCATTGCCAGTTGTGCATCAGGATCTCCGCATTCAGCCATGCACTCAAGACAATCGCCTCCGCAATCTTCGAGCTCTGGCGCGGTATCGAGAGGACGCTTGCAAATATTGCATGTACGCATTCTGGGCTCCTGCCTCAGTGTTCAGGCAAATCAGCTGCTCCCTCTTCCTTCAAAGTCAGCCGCTATAGCGGTAACGATCCAGTGGCATCAGGGATAGGGGACAAAATCCCCTAAGCGTTCTCGGGCGATCGGGACAGCGTATTCAAGCAGCTCAAGCGGAACGTCCTGTACGAACAGAGTCACCTCAAAGCGAAGCCTCTCGTCGTTTCTGAAAATTTCAAATAGGGGCCCTTTGTTGCCTCTCCAGCACTCCAGCGCTAGGCCATCGTGACCTTCAACAACGCTTGAAGCGCAGCAAAACCGATATTCAACTCCGTGTACGACCACGTCCCACCTCCATTTTTTAATGGCGGCAACGATACCTCTCTCCCATACGAACTTGATAGCCGCTATAGCGGCAAAGGAACTGTCATGCCTGAAGAAACTGTTTTGATTGATTCGCTTCCGGTCCATCGCGATGCGGACGGCTGGTGGTCGCACCCTGACTACCTCTCGGAGTTCGATGACGAAATTACCGAGGAGCAGTTCAACGATTGGTGCAAGCGCCACCAGGTGGAAACGAAGATCACCTATATGGAAAGCGACGTATCGACCGACGTGTTCAACGTTTACATGAAGGAAGGTCAGGTTGATTGTTCGGCTTGGGAGATTCAGCCCCCAAACGAGCCTGGCTGGTTCATCCTTTCGATCCACGACGCCGAGGATGGCCCTGTTTGCATCTGGGGCCGGCGGGTGACGCCATGACCGACATAAAAGAACGGCCGATCTTGTTCTCAGCCCCGATGGTGCGCGCCATCCTGGAAGGCCGGAAGATGGTCACTCGGCGAGCAGTTAAGGTTCAGCCGAACGATGACGCCACTATCGAGGTCGACCTATACAACCCCGTGGTTGTGGATCGGCGAGGGATTGAGCAACCAGGCCCTGAGATATTCGGGGCTTTTAGTGATGATGGTATGTGGGGTGTCCGCAGGAGGCCTCCGGCCAAGCACTCATAGCTCACGGCAATGCCGAACGCCTGCTGCGTCTTTGAAGTAGGGTTAATGAAGATCCATCAAACAGGACGACATCTAGCCGCGTGCAGTTTGAAGCAGGGCTCATCGTTGCAGCTGGTATGACCCAGGAGGTCCCAATGCCCAATAAATGAACAGAACGGAGCCCCCAACTACTCGCTCACCTCTAAACGGGCACTGAACTCCCCTTCCATCGCTGCAAGCTGCTGGATCCCTGAAATAAAACGGCCTAGATGAACGAGATCACCGGAACTCTTGAAGCTGCGGTAGTACACCACCAAATTGCCCCATGGCGCATAGAGCGCTAAATCTCCCACGGATGGCTTTAGTCCAAAGGGTGCCGTATCGGTTGAGAACTTCCGGGGCGGATAAGCGATCTTCTCGACGTTGTTGTAGTCACTGAACTTCAACGTGAGTGGCAGCATGGACACAAGATCGCGGGAAGCCGGGTTGTCATTCAACTCAACCACCGCCTCATGGCCTTCAAACTTGAGTCTGACCTTGGTCAGCATGGTTGATCTGGCTGGCATCGCAGGAACCTCTTTGATCGGTCCTGCTTGATCAGGGCCTTCGTGCAGCGATGAGTTTTGGGCCATGGCAGCAGGACTTATCGATGCACAGATTACAATCATCGAGAGGCTCAACCACACAGTCGATCGAGCGTTTCTTTTTCTCATGTCGATACCCCATGCGCCGAGCCCTTCCTGATTTTGTCAGGCAGTCGCGTTCGACTCGGCAAGATGAACTTCAGTGGCATTGCGACCCGCTAACCAAGCGAGCGCAGACGCGGCGACCAACACGGCTGCGCTGAGCTCGAATGTGGCTTTGTAACCACTTAGATCAAATGCCAAGCCGCCGATAATTGCACCGCCTGCGATAGCCAGTTGGACAATGGCCACAAGCATGCCTCCACCGGCTTCAGCATCATCAGGCAGCGTTTGGGCCAGCCATGTCCACCATCCGACGGGAGCGGCAGTGGCGACCAATCCCCATAGTCCGAGCAGCACTGCGGTCAGCATCGGCGATTCGCCGAAGCTCACTAGAGCCAGTGCGATGCCAGCCATGATCAACGGGATAACCGTCAGCGTGCGGTACAGGCCGCTACCCATGAATCTTTCGATCAGAAAGGTTCCGATAAAACCTGCAAGTCCCAGCCCCAGCAGCATGAAAGACAATGTTGAGACGCTAACACCGGTCACGACCTCAAGAAACGGGCGCAGGTAAGTGAACAGCATGAACTGCCCCATGAAAAATACGCTGACGGCTACCATTCCCAATGCGACTGGCAACTGTTTCATCAGCCGCAAGGCGTTGCCGCTACCTGTTTGGCGCTCGGTCTTGAAGGACGGAAGACTTATCAGCAGCCACACGGCCGCAAGTGCTGCGACAGGTACAACACAGAAGAACGCGCCGCGCCAGCCTATCAGCGAGCCAAGGAAGCTGCCCGCCGGAGCTGCGATTACCGTGGCCAGAGCGTTTCCACCATTGACAATGGCCAGCGCTCGGGAAACTTGATCAGGCGGCACCAGGCGCATTGCGGTCGCCGCCGACAATGACCAGAAACCACCGATGGCTATCCCGATCAAGGCACGCCCAAGCATGAATGAGGGGTAGCCCGGCGCGAGCGCGACGACCGTACCTGACCCGATCATTAGCAAGGTCAGACACAGCAGCAACTTCTTGCGTTCGACGCGAGCGGCGATCGATGCAATGACCAGGCTTGTGATCAATGCAAATGCACCGGACACCGAAATGCCCTGCCCTGCCTGGCCTTCCGTGATGTGCAGGTCTGCCGCAATGGGAGTCAGCAGACTGACAGGCATGAATTCTGATGCGACCAAGGCGAATGCGGCCAACGACATGGCCAGCACGGCACTCCAGCCGCGTTTTTCTGTAGAAGGAAAAGTCATGGAAATTACCTGTGGTGCGAAAAGCGTGTTGGTGTGATGCGCAGGGGGGCGAGCAGTTTGTCGCCCGCGTGGGCACTCCCCCTGTAACAGATCGACACATTCTCCCGGTCGATCTGCTTGAGCCCTAGTGCATTCCTCTTGAATGCTTGCCTGATCCTCTGAGGCTGCAGGGTGATGGATAGGAAACGTCTGTTCAGCGGATTAGAGTTCGGACAACAGGAGCGACCAACCATGATTCATATACCCCAGCGCCATGAATCACCTTTGGCGTTGAACATTGACCCGCGCGTGAGCGTACCGGGTGACTTCGCGACATCTATTCCCGGCCTGTCGCTGTTTCGTCGCGACCTGCCGGCGCCCCCCGCCGTGTGCATGATCGAGCCGAGCCTGATTCTGGTGGGCCGTGGTGAAAAACGGTTGTGGGTGGGTGGTGAGGGTTACAGCTACGGCCCTTCGCGTTTTCTGGTCACGTCACTGGATCTGCCAGCCAACTCCGAAGTGATTGTTGCCAGTCCCGAACAGCCCTGTGTCGGCCTCGTACTGAAACTGGATGTCAGCCTGCTCGCCGAGGTAATCACCAAAAGTGGCTTGCCTGCGAAGCGACATCAATCAACGGGTACGGGCGCGGGCATTGGCAGCATGTCGCCTGCCCTAGAAGGCGCGCTCGATCGCCTGCTGGCATTGCTCGATGAACCCGAGGCGATCCCGGTGCTGGCGCCGCTGATTCTGGCCGCCTGTTCGGTACCGCGCCCAGTCGTGACATTGCGCTGCTGCGTGGACAGCCACTCGAAACAGAAGCGCTCGGCAACGCGGCAAGTTGAACGAAAGACAAGCTTTTCCGGTGATGCGCCTCGCAGCGTTTCACTACTAATAACAATGCAAGTCAACCGATGATCAAGCGGGTGAGCCATGGAACTACGAATCAACCAGAAGACCTATCAAGTCGATGCCGACGCCGATACGCCCTTGCTGTGGGTGATCCGCGATGATCTGGGCATGACCGGTACCAAGTACGGCTGCGGACTGGCGCAGTGTGGTGCCTGCTCCGTACTGGTGGACGGCAATGTGGTGCGCTCGTGCGTCACGCCGGTGGCTGGTGTGGTCGGCCGGGAGGTCACCACCATTGAGGCCATCGAGGCCGATGAAGTGGGCAAGCGAGTCGTCTCCACCTGGGTCGATCTTCAGGTCGCCCAATGCGGTTACTGCCAGTCCGGGCAGGTGATGGCAGCCACTGCACTGCTCAAACAAAACCCCAAGCCGAGTGACGCACAGATCGAGGCCGCGATGGTCAATCTGTGCCGCTGCGGCACTTACAACGCCATTCATGCCGCCATGCATGAGCTTGCCGATAAGGGAGACGCATGATGAACGTTCGTATCGACCCTTCCCAGGAAGCATCAGCGCTTGATCTGCACGAACCGGTCAATTTGTCGCGCAGACGTTTTCTGACCGGTACAGCCGTGGGCGCACTGGTGCTCGGCTTCGGCCTGCCGCTCGGTTCGACACGCGTGCAAGCGGCGGCGGCTGCGACCCCCGAGCGTGGCACGCAGGTCCCGGCGTTTCTGGAAATTCGCCCGGACAACCGCGTGCGTCTGCTGTGCCCGTTCATGGAAGGTGGGCAAGGTACGTTCACCGCGATGGCGCAGATCGTCGGTGAAGAACTGGATGCCGACCCGGCGACCTTCCTGGTCGAAGCCGCGCCGCCCGGCGAGGCCTATGTGGTCATGGACAACGGCATGCGCATCACCGGTGGCAGCATGTCGGTGCGCATGAGTTACCCGGTCATGCGCCGCCTCGGCGCGCTTGCCCGCGCCATGCTGCTGCAGGCGGGCGCGGAGAAGCTTGGGGTGCCGGTGGGCGAATTGACCACCGAACCTGGCAAAGTGGTGCATGCCGCGTCGGGCCGTTCGTTGGCGTACGGTGAATTGGCCGAGCGCGCGATGGATCTGCCGGTTCCCGCCCCTGACACAGTGCAACTTCGTGATCCGAGCCAGTTCCGCTGGATCGGTAAGCCCGTGAAGCGCGTCGATGCCTATGACAAGTCCACGGGCAAGGCGCTCTACAGCATCGATCTGAAGGTCGAAGGCATGCTGCACGCCGCCGTTCAGCATGCCCCACGCTTGGGTATGACAGTGGGCAACGTGCGCAACGAAGACCAAGTCAAGACCATGAAAGGCGTTCACTCCGTGCATCGTCTGCCGGGTGCCGTGGCAGTGGTCGCCGAGCGCTGGTGGCACGCAAAACGTGCGGTAGAAGCGATTCAGGTCGACTGGCAAGAGCCAACGGTCGACAGCAAAGTACGGCCGATGCCCGCAGATTTTTCCAGCGATGACTGGCTCAAGCGACTCGCTGAAGAAAAGGGCCCAGCCAGGGATGACGAGAATGAAGGGAACGTTGCTTCGATTCTCAGTGATGCCAAGTCTCGAGTCGACGCCACCTATCACAACCAATATCTGAACCACGGGCAATTGGAACCGCCTTCTGCGCTGGCCAGATTCAATCCGGACGGTTCGCTGGAAGTCTGGCTGCCTAATCAGGCGCCGGACATGTTCCGTGCGGATATCGCCAAACGCACGGGGCTGGATCCGTCTCGCATCACATTGCATTCACCACTGCTGGGTGGATTCTTCGGTCGGCATTTCCTCTACGACTCAGCCAGTCCTTATCCCCAGGCGATCGAGCTGTCCAAGGCGGTTGGCCGCCCGGTCAAACTGATCTGGAGTCGAGAGGAGGAGTTTTTGCGTGACGTGCTCCGTCCCGTTGCAGCGGTGAATTTCCGAGCCGCGCTGGATAACGACGGCTGGCCGCTGGCAATCGAAGCGATCAGTGCCACCGAAGGTCCTACTGAGGCCATCGCCGGCAAACAGGGTGAAAAGCTAGACCCCACTGCGCTTGAAGGGTTGTCGGGCAAGTCCTATGCGATCCCCAACAAGCGGATCGCGCAGATCTATGTCAAAGGCCCGGCAATGTTGGGCTACTGGCGTTCGGTGGGCAATTCGCTCAACGACTTCTTCTATGAGTCGTTCCTTGACGAACTGGCCGACAAAGGCGGCAAGGACCCGTTCGAACTGCGCCTGCATTTGCTGCGTGACAACAAGCGCCTGACCACACTGCTGCAGGCGGTGGGTGAGCTGTCGGGAGGCTGGAAGCGTGGGCCGTTTACAGCCGAGGACGGCACCAAACGCGCGCGAGGCGTGGCGATGGCTTCGCCGTTCGGTACACAGACGGCGGTGATCGCCGAGGTATCCATCGAGAACGGTCAGGTCAAGGTGCACGACATCTGGCAGGCGATTGACCCCGGCAGCATCGTCAATCCGGCGATTGTCGAGGCTCAGGTTAATGGCGCCGTTGCGCTGGGGCTGTCTCAGACACTGGTAGAGGAGTCAGTGTGGGTTGATGGCAAACCTCGGGCTCGCAACTACGACCTGTATCCGATCCTGCCGCCTGCGCGGATGGCACGGGTACACGTTCGTGTCGTCGAGAGCGGGGAAAAAATGGGTGGCATCGGCGAACCGCCGTTGCCGGCCGTCGCGCCAGCCGTCGCGAACGCGGTGGCAACGCTGACCGGGCAACGGGTTCGAAGCCTGCCCATGAGCCGACACACCTTCACCTGATCAACGCCGGAGCGTCCATGAATAACAGCCGATTCGCAAGAACCGCTGGCTGGCTGGCGGTGCCGTGCCTGGTAGCGGCAGGCCTGCTGGCCTGGTATGTCACTCGCGAGCCCGCCTCGCCTTTTGAAAACCACCACATAGCCGTGGCCGATATCGACCCTGCGCTGGTCGCCCGTGGCGAATACGTCGCCAGGCTCAGCGATTGCGTGGCTTGCCACAGCGTGCCAGGCGGAGCACCGTTCGCCGGCGGCCTGGAAATGGCCACACCGCTGGGAGCGATCCATGCGACCAATATCACACCGGACACTGAAACCGGGATCGGCCACTACAGCCTGGCGGATTTCGACCGTGCCGTCCGCCACGGTGTGGCACCCGATAGCCGCCGTTTGTACCCGGCAATGCCCTACCCGTCTTACGCAAAGCTCAGTGATGACGACGTGCGTGCGCTGTATGCGTTCTTCATGAAAGGCGTGGCGCCGGTCAAACAGGCGAACATCCAGAGTGAAATTCCCTGGCCATTGAACCTGCGCTGGCCTATAGCACTGTGGAACGGTGTGTTTGTTGACGCCGAGCCCTATGTTGCAAGACCTTCGCAGGATGAAATGTGGAACCGCGGTGCTTACCTGGTTCAGGGTGCCGGGCACTGTGGCAGTTGCCATACGCCACGCGGCCTGGCGTTCAATGAGAAGGCACTCGACGAATCCGGTGCGCCGTTCCTCGCCGGCGCCTTGCTGGATGGCTGGTATGCCCCGAGCCTGCGTGATGACCACAACACGGGTCTGGGCAGATGGAGCGAGCCGGAGATCGTGCAGTTTCTCAAGACTGGGCGCAACAGACACGCGGTGGTCTACGGCTCGATGACCGAGGCGTTCAACAACTCCACGCAGTTCATGACCGATGATGATTTGACTGCGATTGCCCACTACCTGAAATCGCTGCCCGGGGATCCTCAACGCGATGGAGCGTCCTGGCAGTATCAGAAGGTATCTGCCGCTGAGCGTCTGGACACTCCCGGTGCCCACACCTACGTGACGCGGTGTGCGTCATGCCATGGTCTGGACGGCAAAGGGCAGCCCGAATGGATGCCGCCACTGGCCGGAGCGACCTCCGCATTGGCCAAAGAGAGTGCATCGGCGATCAACATCACCCTCAACGGCTCGCAGCGTATCGTGGCCGCCGGCGTGCCGGACGCCTATCGCATGCCCGCCTTCCGCGAGCAGCTGTCGGATCAACATATCGCCGAGGTCCTGACATTCATGCGCAGCGCCTGGGGCAATCAGGGTAGTGCTGTCGATGCGCAGGCGGTTGGCAAGCTGCGTGAACACACCGATCCGGCTAGCAGCAGCCCGACCATCCTCCACATGCGCTAGAGGAGAGTTTGATGGAAAGCATCGATTTGCTGGTACTGCGCACCGCGCGGGACTGGCTCGCGGCCGGAGAACGCGTGCTACTGGCCACCGTGGCGCGAACCTGGGGCTCCTCACCGCGCCCGACAGGGTCGATGATGGCCTTGCGTAACGACGGTCGGGTGGTCGGCAGCGTGTCCGGTGGTTGCATTGAGGATGACCTGATCCATCGCTATACCACGGCCTATGGTGGGAGTGGCTTGAAGGACGGCGCACCGGAAGTGGTGCGCTATGGCGTCAGCGCCGATGATGCGCATCGATTCGGCTTGCCCTGCGGCGGTACGCTTGAGCTGATTCTCGAGTTCAACCCGTCTTGGCAGTCGCTCGATGAACTGCTGGCCCATCTGGATGACGGGCGGCTGGTGCGCCGCTGCCTGGCAGTGGCGTTCGGTCAAGTCACGCTCCAACCCACCGCGACACCGGAGCAATTCAGTTTCGACGGCAAGCATATGCTCAATACCTTGGGGCCAGGGTATCGAATGCTCATGATAGGTGCCGGCGCGCTGGCCGAGTATCTAGCCACCATGGCGTTGTTCAACGGCTTCAAAGTATCGGTTTGCGATCCACGTCCGGAATACATCGAGACTTGGGCGGTGACCGGCGTGGAGCGAATCGTCGGCATGCCCGATGATGTTGTCCGCGACTTCGCGGTCGATCTGAGAACCTGCATCGTCGCCTTGAGTCATGATCCCAAACTCGACGATCTCGCATTGCTCGAAGCCCTCCATAGCCCGGCGTTTTACATTGGCGCCATCGGCTCGCGGCGCAACAGCCAGCTGCGCCGCGAACGCCTGATTGAGCATTTTGGTGAGACCCAGGCGTCACTTGAGCGTCTGCACGGACCGATCGGCATCTACATTGGCAGTAAGACGCCTGCAGAAATCGCCGTCAGTGTGATGGCCGAGATCCTTGCGGCCAAGAATGGTGCTAGCTTGCCAAGTGAGTTCAGTGTCGCCCAAGCTAAACATTCCATCGAATCTGTAGCCTCATCACCGTAGACCTATGCTTGGTTGAAAATCTCCAGGGTCCCCGCCGGTTGTCAGCTCTTCCCCGCATACGGTTCTTCCAGTAACGGCCTCCGCACCCTACTGCCTTCGTGTAGGTCGCGACTTAAGCGATCCGGATTTCATTTTGGCTGGCCGACAAGCACTCCCAGCTCGGAGCAATGGGTGTGGTGCCCAATGGGTGTTCATCGAAAGCCGAGGCAAGCGCCCGCTAGTTGGCCAGATGTACGCCCAATACAGAAATACCCATATTGCACGGTTATGGGAATACCGACTTGCAAGGGTATGGGAGCGCCCGTAATACTTCGCGGATGGAATTTAAAGAAAGACTCAAAGCCGCCCGTCGCCATGCAGGTCTAAACCAGACCGAGCGTGCTGAGCCCGCCGGTCTCACGCAGACGATATCGTCGACGGCGACATGTACGCGATCAACCACAACGGTCAGCTCCGCGTGAAGCTGGTCTACCTGAAGAAAGGTTGATCAATGCCAAAGAAACATCAGGAAAGCAAAGCAGCGACGGCTGCTGACATTGAGCGCTCTATCCAGGCGCTGAACAAAATGGCTGAACGCCTCTGGGGCGATGGCCGGGAAGCTGAGGCGAAAGCCCTCCTCGATGCCTTGGACGCGTTAAACAGGGCGCTCGATCGGATCAGGATTGGAGAGAGCCGCAGGGTTCTTCATTGAAATGTACACGTCCCGGCTGAAGGCTGGGAGTATAAACAGCAAGGTGGATGGCTGATGGGGCTGCTCGAGTTTCCACCGGCAACCAGCGGAACGGAGTGCAGCCGAGTGATTTTGGATCAGGTCACGATCTGAATGCACGACTGGAAATGCTGACATTATTTTGGTCTGGATCTTTGGCATTGGAAAAACTGTATCCCTCTGCCTCGTGTGTCGGGCCAAAAAGCAGCCCCTTTTCTGCAGAGGTCTCCTTGAAAGCCTGAACGTCGTCCACGTCAAAAACGATTTTGACGCACGCCTGACCGTTCTTTAGGCCTTTGGCCGCCTTGTGCAGAAGTAGCTTGGCGCCACCTGCTGACGAAGTCAGTTCCGTGATGCCATTGAGCTCCGGCAATGCGGAAAACCCAAAATGCCGAGTGTAGAAATCAGATGTCTTCGCGACATCCTTCGCATAAATGATCACCGCATTGATTGCTGGCTTCATATCACCCTCCCTGGTTGGTCACTCAAATCAGCTAGCCATCTTAGACGTAAATCCTCAACACGCCACATCCAACTCATCCCGCCACTCTGGAGGCGCCCATGTCAGCACAACGCAAGGCTCAGTTCCAATTCTGCCGCCTCCGGTGAGCCAAGACGACCTGACTGAGGTTGATTGGCTGGAAGCGAAGGCGGAAAACCTGATGCGGCTTCGTCGTCAGTTGGGGTATCCGTGCAGATGCGCGTCCAAGCCTATAAAGTAGCCACTTCCAAACAAGGAGGATGGAATATTGCTCATCAAAATTGAGCTGCTGGACGAGCTGCTTCAGCGCTATGCCGGATACCTCGGCAATGACTTCACCGGATACCGAAATCATGTGTACCGAGTCATCAACTTTTGTTGCTCGCTCAACATGCTGGATGCTGTAGACCTGGAAAAAATAGTGGTGGCCGGGGTATTTCATGACCTTGGCATATGGACGGCCAGGACGTTTGATTATTTGCCCCCGTCAGAGCAATTGGCAAAAGACTTCCTTCGGGAAATCGATAAGCTGGGTTGGACGGAAGAGATTATCTCGATCATTCACAACCACCATAAAATTACTCGTTCCCATACCGATCCACAGAACCTTGCAGAGGTTTTTCGGAAAGCCGATTGGATCGACGTATCCCACGGAGCGGTTACTTTTGGACTCTCACGACAGAAGCGACGTGAGGTGTTTTCGGCCTTTCCTGATGCAGGATTTCACTTTCGCTTAGTTCAGCTTTCGCTCAAGCGACTGCTAACGAACCCACTGAGTCCACTGCCAATGATGCGGCTCTGAATGTAGTAATTCACTCGTCACCCACCCTATATAGCAGCATAGCTGCTTTATTGGCCAAAATTACTAGCAGCGCTATTTGCTGAAATATCATACTCTTGTCGCCATGAAAACACGCCGCCCCCTTACCCCTGAAGAAATCGCCGAAAGCATCAGGCTCAAGGCTATTTACATCCAGCGAAAGTCTGCTGCCAAAGCGGCTGGATCAAATCTCACTCAAGCAGATGTGGCTGAGGCCTGCGGATGGTCTGGCCAAAGCGCATTCAGTCAGTACGCAACCGGCAAGGTTCCACTGAACGTCGAGGCACTCCTGAAACTGGCAAAAGCCTTGCGCTTCGATGCCAGTGAAGTGAGCCCACGCCTGATGTCGACCGTTGCCAGCGTCCAGCCTTCCGAGCGCATCCAGCCAAGCGTATTGATGTCGGACATCCAGCCTTGGGATGACGACACGCCCCTGGATGACGATGAGGTCTACGTGCCCTTCCTGCGCGAAGTGGAACTGGCGGCCGGATCAGGCCGTTTCGTGATTGAGGAAAGCGATAGCGCACGGCTGCGCTTTTTCAAGAAAGACCTTCGCCATAACGGCGTTCAGTTCAGCAACGCGAAGTGCGTGGTTGTCAGCGGCAACAGCATGCTGCCAGTGCTGCGTGACGGCGCAACCATAGGCATCAACGTCGGCAAGAGCTCACTGGGCGATATCGTTGACGGCGACATGTACGCCATCAACCACAGCGGTCAGCTACGTGTGAAGCAGGTTTACCGCCTACCAACGGGCATCCGCCTGCGCAGCTTCAATCGCGACGAGCATCCGGATGAGGACTATATCTTCGCAGAAATCCAGGAACAGCAAATCGTGATCCTGGGCCACGTGTTCTGGTGGGGGATGTTTGCCCGCTGATTGAACCGTAGACCCGTTTTTTACCAAATGAAGCCCGCCTGGCGCGGGCTTTCTTATGTCCGTGGAAAATATTATTAGCAGCGCTATTTACTTAAAATATAAGCACTGCTACTTTTACTTCAAGCCAAGACAACACCACCCGCATCAAAAGTCGCGGCGCGAGCAATAACGAAAGCATCACTTCTGCCCATTCATCGAGTGGGCAGTGGGATGTAGGCCTACATCAAAAGCGAAAGGCTCAATGGAGCAAAAGGTGACATCAATGAACTGAGGTAAATAACCATGACTGTAGACATCAGCAACTACACAATCGCTACACCGCTTCCTATCTCCGAGACCAACCCCATCGCACTTGAGCTCATCGGTTGGCGGGCCCTGCTTGAATGTCCGGAAGTCGTTTCGATGCTTCCGGATGGCTCGCTGCAAATGACGGCGCCGACGCTCGGTGCTTCGAGCAAAAGCACGCACCGGACGCGCTGCGAGTGGAAGGAGCCGGGTTATTGGCTATTCGCCAGCGCTGCTGACCACTGGAACCGACAAGAAATGCGGCTAACCAAAGTCAACTCGCTGCAGAAGGTCGTGATCGGCCAGATTCATGTGCAGGGTTCAGAGCGACCACCTGTAAAAGTGTTTTGGAACAAAGGCCGAATCACCATGGGGTTCCGGTCGAGTTATCTTCAAGAAGACCCGGTGAACACGACGGTTCTGGAAAACGTGCCGCTTGGTGCACTGTTCAAAATCAACATTCACGCCAATTCGAGCGGCGCTGTCTCCGTTTCGGCGAGCTGTAACGGCGTCAAATCGACCTCCGCAATCATGCGCCTCGACAACACCTGGGACACGAAAACGCTGGCCTTCCACGGCGGTGTGTACAACCAGATCGATTACTCCGACACCACTGACCCCGAAGACGGTTCGGTGTGCATCATCAGCGACCTTTCCATCACCCATGCTTGACCTGTAGGAGCCAGGCTTGCCGGCGAAGGCGTCCTTAAGCGCGCCTTCGCCAGCAAGCCGGATCGCCGCACCGCTGGCTCCTACAAAAACGGATCAACGCTTTGCGTGCAGCGCATCATCAGGCAGTGATTGAAAGTCATCCACCACCTTGTCTGTAGTAATGACCGCATCAAGGCCCCAGTCGCCAGGCAGGTGCCAATCCTCTCCAAACATCTCCGCCGGATGCATCGTGCGCTCGGAACCATTGCCGCACGCCAAGGACTTCGCCGGACAATACAGGTCGCATCCCCAACAAATCCGCTCGGGGTGTTTGGGGTTGACGGGGAAGTTCTTGGCCATGCCGATCTCCGATCATTGAGTGGCTTCGTTCCAACCTACAGCCCTTGCGCAACACCAGCCTTGATACATATCAAGAATCGACATCGAGCCCCTCTGCGCAATCCCGAGCCATCGGTTTAATTGCTCAAAACTTGATAACAATCATTATTGTTCTCAGCAAAGCTTCCTAGACTCGGGCTCCTACTCGTCAGTGTTCAGGAAGCTATTATGCGTACCCCTTTTTCGCTATCACTCGCCCTGCTCTTGCTCACACCACTGGCTCACGCCAAGGAATACCCGATCGGGGAACCCCAGTTGTGTCCCGGGCTGGAAGTCGGGGCGGTGTATTTGCAGCCGATAGAAATGGCACCTGCGGGGATGATGCGCGCGACCGCGGATTCCGACGTCCACCTGGAAGCCGATATCCGGGCCACGGCGGACAATCGGCAGGGCTTTCAGGAAGGCAGTTTCGTGCCCTACCTGAACGTCTCTTTCAACCTGAAAAAACACGGCAGCGACCCCGAGGTCAAAGGCGATTTTCACGCCATGGTGGCCAATGACGGTCCGCACTATGGCGACAATGTGAAGCTGCTTGGCCCCGGTAAATATCAGCTGACGTTCACCGTCCTGCCACCCGGCGGTCATGGTTCCCTCGGGCGCCACACCGATAAGGAAACCGGTGTCGCTCCCTGGTTTGAACGCTGCGAACTGCACTACGAATTCATCTACGCCGGCATCGGTAAAAAAGGCGGCTATTGAATGAAGCGCCTGCGCATTGCCTGGCTGATCCTCGCCGGAGTCGTTGTGCCAGTGACGGCTTATGCCCAGTTACCCAGCTTTGAGCTGATCCTGCGCGATGGCCACTTCACGCCGGCCTTGCTGGAGGTGCCGGCCGGACAGCGCTTCAAGATCGTTCTGAAGAACGTCGGCCAAGGTCCGGCCGAGTTCGAGAGCACGCCGTTGCGGGTTGAAAAAGTCCTGTCGCCGGGTGTGACGACCTTCGTGGTCATTCACCCCCTGAGGCCCGGTCACTACCCCTTTTTCGATGAGTTCAATCCGCAATTGCCCGAAGGCGGCATCCTCGCGAAATAACCTGTCAGCGCACGGAGCTTGCATGAATCAATCAATGTTCATCGTCTGGCGCGAAAGTGTCGAGGCGTTACTGGTGATCGGTATTCTCCAGGTTTGGGCCAGCCAGCAAGGCCAACCTAATCGTCTGGTCAAATTCCTCTGGGCGGGTGTGGTGCTGGGGTTGATGCTCTCGGGCCTGCTGGCGGTGTTGATTCTGTTTGCCGGTGAGGCCATGAGCGGGTCAGCCAGTGAATGGTTCCAGGCCGCACTCGCGCTGGTTGCCAGCCTGTTGATGGTGCAGATGGTGGGCTGGATGCATCGCCACGGGCGCAGCCTCAACCACGATTTGCGACGACACGCCGACAGCCACCTGGCTCGACAAGGTGGCGCTGGTCTATTACTGCTGGCAATGCTCGCGATCAGCCGCGAAGGCAGCGAAACGGTGGTCTTTCTCTATGGCGCCGGCGCCCGGTTGCGAGGTCCGCAGCTCGGTTTGTTTGCCATCGGCGGCGTGTTGGGGCTGGTGCTGTCGGCGCTGACCATTACGCTGCTGCACAGCAGTCGCCGATTCATTTCATGGCAACGATTTTTTGCCATCAGCGAAGTCATCCTGCTCATGCTCGGCGCGGCCTTGCTGGTCAGCGGCACCGAGCGAATCGGCGGCCAATTGCTCGCCCTGGATTTGCCGGACATGGTTTACAGCCTCGTTGGCGAAGCGCTTTGGGACAGCAGCACGTTGCTGAGCGACAGCCACGGATTGGGTGGCTTTCTTGCAGGTTTCGCCGGTTATCGGGCAAGCCCCAGTGGCCTGACCTTGTTGGTGTGGATCGGTTATTGGCTGGCCGTCGGCGGCTGGCTGCGGCAACGGACTGCGGAGAACCTGCCATGCCCAACCTGAGCCGACGCAATCGATGGCTCCAACGACTGGGCGACGGGATGCGTCGCCATGCGCCCGTCATCCGTGCGGTCCAGTGGGCTGTTGTAGTGTTTTATGCGGTGCTGTTGGTGACCCCGGCGCTGTTGCCGCTGCCAGACAGCCAGGCACGGATACTCGACAACCTGACCTTGCTCGCGCAGTTTCTATTCTGGGGAATCTGGTGGCCGTTCGTGTTGCTGTCGATGGTGTTCTTCGGCCGACTCTGGTGTGGCGTTCTGTGCCCGGAAGGTTCGCTCAGCGAATGGGCCAGCCATTACGGTAAAGGCCTGGGTGTGCCGCGCTGGTTGCGTTGGGGCGGCTGGCCTACCTTGGCGTTCTGCCTGACGACCCTCTACGGCCAGTTGATCAGCGTCTATGACTACGCCCAGGCCGCGCTGTTGATTCTGGGCGGTTCGACCGTGGCAGCGGTCATCGTCGGGTTGTTGTTCGCCCGGGGCAAGCGAGTCTGGTGCCGTTACCTGTGCCCGGTCAGCGGAGTCTTCGCCCTGCTCGCCCGGCTTGCCCCTGTGCACTTTCAGGTCGATGAACAACGCTGGCTAGAAAATGCCGCACCGCGCCTGCCGCCGCCCAACTGCGCTCCCCTGCTCGATATCCGCCGCCTGCAAGGCGCCAGTGATTGCCACGCCTGCGGACGCTGCAGCGGGCAACGCGGTGCCGTCCAACTGATCGCTCGCTCCAGCAATCAGGAGATTCTTCACGCAACGGCGCGGACCCTGTCCCCTTGGGACGCACGCTTGCTGCTGTTCGGCGTGATCGGCTTGGCCATGGGCGCGTTTCAATGGACGGTCAGCCCATGGTTTGTCGCCCTCAAACAATCCCTGGCCCAGTGGCTGGTCGAACACAACCAGCTCTGGGCCCTGCAGGACAATGCTCCCTGGTGGCTGCTGACCCATTACCCGCAGCTCAACGACAGCTTCAGCTGGCTCGACGGTTTCAGCATCGTCGCTTACCTGAGCTTGAGTTCGATCTTGCTCGGCACGGCGTTGATGCTGCTTCTGCGCCTGACGGCCCGACTGGCGCAAGATCGCACACTGTATTGGCCCCTGGCGCTGACACTCACGCCCCTGGGGGGTGCCGGACTGTTTCTCGGGCTGTCGGCCACCACCGTCAAATTGCTGCGTTATGAAGGTCTGCTGCTGGAATGGGTGCAACCGGCCAGGGCCTGTCTGTTATTGGCCGCGATGGGCTGGAGCCTGCTACTGGGTTGGAAACGGCTGAGTCGCGAAGGTCTTTCCCAGGTGCGACGCGGGTCCGCCATCGCCTGCCTGCTCCTGGCCGAAGGCATGGTGGGATTTGGCTGGTGGTTGCAATTCTGGGGCTGGGCTTGAGTTCCCCCAGCCCCCTTTACCCGCGCAACACGAAGGCTGGAAACAACTCGCGCATGGCCTCCCACAACTCTGGCAGCAACGCTTGCGCCGAAACGCTCGGCAACAGCGGATCGAACATCCGCTCGGTACGAACCAGTTGCACGGCAAAGCGTTTAACGCCGAGTGCATTCAAGCGTTTTGCCAGGATCAGCAGACGCGCCGGCTCGAACAGATGCCAGTGCACGGTGGTGCGACATTCGTAGTCGACACCACTGGCCAGCAGATGCTCGAGGCTGCGCCAGTTGGCGGTTCCACTGCCCTCGACCCGGGTGATGGCCTGGCAATCCTCGGGCAGCGCCTTGACATCGAAACCGACCCAATCAGCACCGGTCAATGCCTTGGCGAACGCGGCCGGCTTGATCCCGGCGCTGTGCAAGCCGATGCGAAATCCCATGTCCCGCACTTCGTCCATGGCGCTAAGCAAGCCGTCCTGCAGAGTCGGTTCACCGCCGCTGAACACCACGGCATCAAGCAGATCCTGACGACGTTGCAGAAACGCCAACACCCGCCGCCAATCCACTTCCTCACTGCCACGAGGGGGAATCAGCTGCGGGTTATGACAATAACGACAACGCCAGGCGCAACCCTGGCAAAACAGCACGCAGGCGAGCTGTCCCGGATAGTCGATAGTGGTCAGGGGCACCATGCCCCCGACCCGAAGCATTCGACTCATTGGCGTCCGGCCAGTGCCGCGCTTTCAGTGAAGTGCACCCGCTCACGGTGCTCCGACTGTTTACCCGGATTGAACGCCGACACAGGACGGTGATAGCCCATCACCCGGGTCCAGACTTCGCAGCGTTGACGTTGAGCCTGGGGCAGTGTTTGCGATGCAGTCATGGTGAAGCTCCTTGCGGTTGAGTGGATCGAAATCAATGAACGGCGCCGGCTTTCTGTTCTTGCAGCAGCAGGACCTCGTCGCATTTGGGGCAGAACTCATGTTCGCCATCGAGGTAGCCGTGCACCGGGCAGATGGAAAAGGTCGGGGTCACGGTCAGGTACGGCAGGCGGAAACGTCCAAGGGCTTTTCGCACCAGTTGCTTGCAGGCTTGAGTCGAGGAAATCCGCTCGGCCATGTACAGGTGCAAGACTGTGCCGCCGGTGTATTTGCATTGCAGTTCGTCTTGAAGTTCCAGGGCTTCGAAGGGATCTTCGGTGTAGCCCACGGGCAGTTGCGAGGAGTTGGTGTAATACGGCGCCTGCACACTGCCGGCCTGGAGAATGTCCGGATAACGCTTGAGGTCTTCCTTGGCAAAGCGGTATGTGGTGCCCTCGGCCGGTGTCGCTTCCAGGTTGTAGAGATGACCGGTTTCCTCCTGGAAACGCAGCAACGTGGCGCGCACATGGTCGAGCATATTCAGGGCAAACTTGCGGCCCTGTTCGGTGTGCATGCCCTCCTCGTCGCCGGTGAAATTGCGCAGCATTTCATGCATACCATTGAGGCCTATGGTGGAGAAATGGTTGCGCAAGGTGCCCAGGTAACGCTTGGTGTAAGGGTACAAACCGGCGTCCATGTGGTGCTGAATGACTTTGCGCTTGACCTCCAGGCTCTCCATCGCCAGTTCCATCAGCGTGTCCAGTCGCTGCAACAAACCACTGGTGTTGCCCTTGAACACATAGCCCAGACGCGCGCAGTTGATGGTCACCACGCCGAGCGACCCAGTCTGTTCCGCCGAACCGAACAAACCGCCGCCGCGCTTGAGCAACTCGCGCACATCGAGCTGCAACCGGCAGCACATCGAGCGCACCTGATTGGGCTGCAGATCCGAATTGAGGAAGTTCTGGAAGTACGGCAAACCGTAGCGCGCCGTCATCTCGAACAGACGATCAGCGTTTTCACTGTCCCACGGAAAGTCATGAGTGATGTTGTAGGTCGGGATCGGAAAGGTGAACACTCGCCCTTTCGCATCGCCAGCCTGCATCACCTCGATGTAGGCGCGATTGAGCAGGTCCATTTCGACTTGCAGGTCGCCATAGGCAAACGGCATTTCCTCCCCGCCGATGACGGGTATCTGCTCACGCAAATCCTGCGGGCACACCCAATCAAAGGTCAGGTTGGTGAACGGCGTCTGAGTACCCCAGCGTGACGGCACGTTGAGGTTGTAGATGAACTCCTGAATCGCCTGGCGCACCTCTTGATAACTCAACTGGTCCTTGCGCACATAGGGCGCCAGGTAGATGTCGAACGAGCTGAACGCCTGGGCACCGGCCCATTCGTTTTGCAGGGTGCCGAGGAAATTCACCATCTGCCCCAAAGCGCTGCTCAAGTGCTTCGGCGGACCGGCTTCGACACGCCCCGGCACACCGTTGAGCCCCTCGTGCAACAGGGTGCGCAGCGACCAGCCGGCGCAGTAGCCGGCGAGCATGTCCAGGTCGTGCACATGCAAATCCGCCTCGCGGTGGGCCTGGCCGATGGCCTCGCTGTACACCTCGTCCAGCCAGTAATTGGCAGTGACCTTGCCCGACACGTTCAACACCAGCCCACCCAGGGAATACCCCTGATTGGCGTTGGCCTGGACTCGCCAGTCTTCACGGTCCAGGTACTCGTTCATCGAGGTCGCCACTTCGACCATGGTCCGGCGGTCACGACGCAAACGCCCGTGTTGTTCGCGGTAGACGATGTAGGCGCGCATGGCGAAGAAGAAACCGGCGTCCATCAATACCCGTTCGACACGATCCTGGATCTGCTCGACATGCAGCCTTGGCAGACCGTCCAGCCGAGCGAGTACCGCCTGAAGCAAACCTTCAACCTCAACCTCGGTGTACTCCCCCGTAGCCTTGCCGGCAGCGATCAACGCCTGACGGATTTTGTCGGCATCGAAGGCGACCAGACTGCCATCGCGCTTGTGCAAGCGGTTACATCCTACTGAGATCAGCGTGCTCTGCATTCGGCCTCCAGATACTACATATAGATGTTTATAGACAAACAAACACAACATGCAGTGAAGACTACGGACAAAGGGCTGATCTGCAATTGATCGATATCAAGATTTGCCGGTGAAAAAAAACGCCCGATGACGACAAAAGAAAATCCAATGTGGGAGCGGGCTTGCTCGCGAAGAGGCCATCACATTCAACATCATTGTTGACTGATAGACCGCTTTCGCGAGCAAGCCCGCTCCCACATTGGATTTGCTGTGTTTTACAGAACAGCTCAACCGCCACTCATGTTCATGAACCGCACTATCTGCACCTCCCCTTCGGGGCTGAAATCGTGGCGCAACGGCTTGCCGCGCAAGGCCTTCTGCACCGCGTTGATCACGGGCTGATCATCCAGCGGATAACGCCGCAGCAATCCTCTTAAATCCAGCGCGTCCTCCTGCCCCAGACAAAGCAACAGCTTCCCTTCAACAGTCATCCGCACCCGATTACAGCTGCCACAGAAGTTGTGGCTGTTGGGTGAAATGAAACCGATCCGGGTATCGGGATGGCGTTCCAGGCGCACGTAGCGCGCCGGTCCGCCGCTGTTTTCAGTGCTGTCGAGCAAGCGATGTTGGCTGGCGATCAGCGCCCGTACCTCGTCGCTGGAACAAAACGATTCTCCCCGTGAGCGCCCGACGTCGCCCAAGGGCATTTCTTCGATAAAACTGATGTCGATGCGCTGATCGATGGCGTATTGCACCAGCGCCGGGACTTCATCGAAGTTGCGCCCTTTCATCACCACGCAGTTGAGTTTGATCCGCTCAAACCCCGCGTCCCGCGCCGCTTCAATGCCGTTGAGCACCTGATCAAGATCGCCGATGCGGGTGATTGCGCGGAATTTCTGCCCGTCCAGGCTATCGAGGCTGATGTTCATCCGCTTGACCCCCGCCTCCGCCAATGGCCGGGCCAGACGGCCCAGTTGCGAGCCGTTGCTGGTCATCACCAGTTCGCGCAAACCGGGTAGCGCGGCGATGTTGCGGCACAGTTCGACAATGCCCGGACGAATCAGCGGCTCGCCGCCGGTCAGGCGGATTTTGCGTACGCCCAACCCGACGAACAGCGTTGCCAGACGCTGCAACTCCTCCAGCGTGAGCACCTGCTGACGCGGCAGGAAGGTCATGTTTTTCGCCATGCAATACACACAGCGAAAATCACAACGGTCCGTCACCGACATCCGCAGATAATCGATCTGCCGTCCAAAGCCATCCTGCATTACAGCGTTCATCACATCTCCCGGTTTGCCTCGATGCTCACTGTACCAGCGGTGAGTCGGCGCCCTGCAAGTGGATGCCGCGAATATCCGCCGCACCGATCAGGGTTTGCAGGTACTGCACCAGGGCTTTTTGCCAGACGCCTTGCTGCAACTGCGTGCGGATCGCCGTCGACACCACTTCATAGGGCAACGGCATGCCTTCGATCCGCTGATCGACACTGACCACATGCCAGCCGTAGCGACTTTCCAGCGGTTTGCTGGCCAGGCCCGGCGCCAGAGTGAACAGCTGACGTTCCAGTTCGGGCACGGTCTGGCCCTTGCTGATTTGCCCCAGGGAACCGCCCTGAGCCTTCGACGGGCAGGCCGAATACTTCACAGCCAGCTCGGCGAAACTGCCGGGGAATTCATCCAGACGTTGCAGCAGAATTTCCGCCTGATCATGCGCAATGGCGCGCGCCTCGACATCATCCGGCGCGCATTCGAGCAGGATGTGCCGAACCGCCAGCAACGGTGCGCTGTGAAAGCGCCCACGATTGTTTTCGTAGTAACGCAGACTGGTTTCCTCATCGCACTGCGGCACGTGCACCTCGCGTTCGAGCAGCAAGCGCGTGGCCGCTTCTTCTTCGTTCTCGCCAGCGCCAATCTCCATCGACACGCCGAGTTCGGCGATGCGCTGCTGCAACAATTCGCGGATCACCAGCGCCCGGGCGGCCAGATAGACCGCCTCTTCGCGGCTTTCGGCCGGGTGATATTGCAGCTCCTGGGCCATCGCTTCCGGCGTGATCGACACCTCGTTGACGCTGATGATCGGCCACTCCTGCTCGCTGCTGGCGATCAACTGCGCCGGGGCGTCATCGGCAGCCGCCGGCTCAACCGGGAGTGCTTCAAACTGCGCCGCTGCGACCGGCGCGATATCGAGAACGTCCTCTACTTTTTTGGAAGAGCCGCAGCCACCGCTGCTGCCGTTACCACCACCACATCCACATCCACCTGACATGATTGTCTCCTCAGTACTTCTGACGAACGATTTGATAACGACGCCCCAGGTACCAGATCGGTGCGCTGATCATGTGTACGAGACGGGTGAAGGGGAACAGCACAAACAGGGTCAAACCGAGAAACACGTGCAGCTTGTAGGTCAGCCCGACCGGCGCGATGGCCGCCGCCGCTTCCATCGGCCGCAACAGCACGGTGTTCTGCGCCCAATCAGCGAGCATTACCATCACCGAGCCATCCATATGCGCGGTGGACGCCGCAATCGTCAGCAGACCGAGTAGCAACTGCGCTAGCAGCACCAGCAGAATCAGAATGTCCGAAGGGCTGGAGGTGGCACGTACCCGTGGATCGGTGAGCCGCCGATTGACCAGCATCAGCAAGCCGATCAAGCACAGCAGGCCAAAGAATCCGCCGGACACCATCGCCAGCAACTGCTTGTTCTCAGTGCTGATGACATGGTGATAAACCGACGCAGGCGTCAGCAGGCCGACGAAGTGCCCGGCCAGCACGAACAACACACCGATATGGAACAAGTTGCTCGCCACGCGCATGCCGCGTTGGTTGAGCATCTGGCTCGAACCTGCCTTCCAGCTGTATTGCGACAGGTCGAAGCGGGCCCAACTGCCGATCAGGCAAATGGCCAGGGCGACGTAGGGATAGATCCCGAACAACAATAGATTCCATTTAGACATTACCGACCTCCTTGGCTGGCGCGGCGGCCAACCCTTCATGCTGAAAATCCACCCAGTGCAACGGCACCGCGCTTTCTTCCCGAGCCTTGCCCGGTGCGCTTGGCAGTCCACTGCAACGGTCCTGCTGTTCGGCCTGGAGAAAGTCCACGGCCTCCTCTTCCCAGATCTTGTCGAGGGCTTCGAGGGAGTCGTCACGGGGTTCCGCGGCGACCTGCGCCCGCAGGTCAGCCACTGCTTGATGAGGCTCGGCCCCGGCAATTTGCAGCAGTGCCCGGAAGCAGCTGGCATAGGCGCTTTCGCGCTCTTCCAGACGTGCGGCGAGCAAGGCCAGCAAGTGCGAAACATCCGCCAGGCCCTCGCGGGCCTCGATGTCTTCGCGGGTGGACAGGAACTCCAGGTACAGCGGGATATAGTCCGGCAGCTCTTTGACGCCGATGGCAAAACCGGCTTCTTCGTATTGCGCCATCATGTCGACCATGGCCTGGCCACGGTCGCGGGACTCGCCGTGCACGTGCTCGAATAACAACAGCGATAGCGAGCGACCTCGGCCGAACAGCGCCCCGTAGTGCTCCTGCCCATCCATCAGGTCATTGCCGCAGATCAGCTCGAGCAACTCGAACAACGCGCCGCGTTGCTTGGGGCTGATTTCCCGTGACTGGATAATCGCCTGCTCCAGTTCGTCACGCCCGCCAATCAGCGTCTCGGTCGGGTAATCGAGCAGCAGCGAAATCACTTTGAGAATTTGCATGCTCATTCCTCCCACAACTGGACGGTTTTCAGGATGTCGCGGCGGTTGGCTTTCTTCGCACCGAACATGTTGGTGTCGGAACTGCCGCTGCAGCCGCTACCGAAACTGAAGCCGCAACCGGAGCGTTCGGCAAAGGCGTCGCTCATGGCGTCTTCACGGTGCGCGCTCGGTACCACAAAGCGGTCTTCATAGTTGGCAATCGCCAAGTAGCGGTACATCTCCTCGACCTGGGCCACGCTCAAGCCGACATCCTTCAGTACTTGCAGGTCCTGAACGCCATCGACTTGCTCGGAACGTTTGTAGGCGCGCATCGCCAGCAAGCGTTTAAGCGCACGCTTGACCGGTTTTTCATCGCCGGCGGTCAGCAGGTTGGCCAGGTACTTCAGTGGAATACGCAGGCTGTCGACATCCGGGATCACCCCGTTCATACCGACGGTGCCGGCAGTGGCGGCGTTCTGGATCGGCGACAGCGGCGGCACGTACCAGACCATCGGCAAGGTGCGGTATTCCGGGTGCAGCGGCAGTGCGAGTTTCCAGTCCACGGCCATTTTGTAGACCGGCGAACGCTGGGCTGAATCAATCACCGACTGCGGTACGCCATCGGCCAAGGCCTGACGAATCACTGCCGGGTCATTCGGGTCGAGGAAGATCTCCAGTTGTTTCTCGTACAGGTCCTGCTCATTGGCAGTGCTCGCCACTTCGCTGATGCGGTCGGCGTCATACAGCAGCACCCCGAGGTAACGAATGCGCCCGACGCAGGTTTCCGCGCAAACAGTTGGCATCCCGGCTTCGATACGCGGGTAGCAGAAGATGCATTTCTCGGACTTGCCGCTCTTCCAGTTGAAATAGATCTTCTTGTACGGACAGCCGCTGATGCACATCCGCCAGCCACGGCATTTCTCCTGGTCGATCAGGACGATGCCGTCTTCTTCACGCTTGTAGATCGCCCCGCTCGGGCACGACGCTGCGCACGTCGGGTTGAGGCAGTGCTCGCACAGGCGCGGCAAATACATCATGAAAGTGTTTTCGTATTCGCCGTAAATATCCGCCTGGATCTTGTCGAAGTTCTTGTCCTTGCGACGCTTGGCGAATTCGGTGCCGAGGATTTCTTCCCAGTTCGGGCCCCACTCGATTTTTTCCATGCGCTTGCCGGAAATCAGCGAGCGCGGACGCGCAGTGGGCTGATGCTCGCCCAGCGGCGCGGTGTGCAGGTGCTGGTAATCGAAGTCGAACGGTTCGTAGTAATCGTCGAGGCTCGGCAGATCCGGGTTGGCGAAGATGTTCGCCAATACGCGGAATTTACCGCCGATGCGCGGGTTGATCGTGCCGTTGGCGTTGCGGATCCAGCCGCCCTTCCACTTGTCCTGGTTTTCCCATTCTTTCGGGTAGCCGATCCCGGGTTTCGATTCGACGTTGTTGAACCAGGCGTATTCCATGCCTTCACGGCTGGTCCAGACGTTTTTGCAGGTGATCGAACAGGTGTGGCAACCGATGCATTTGTCCAGGTTCAGAACCATGCCGATTTGTGAGCGAATCTTCATCTCAGTTCTCCTCGATATCGGTCGGCAGCGGACGTGGCAGGTCATCGCCACTTGAACCATCGAGCCAGTCGACTTTGGACATTTTGCGCACCACGACGAATTCGTCGCGGTTGCAACCGACGGTGCCGTAATAGTTGAAACCGTAAGCCTGCTGGGCATAGCCGCCGATCATGTGGGTCGGTTTGAGCACGACGCGGGTGACCGAGTTGTGGTGGCCGCCACGGGTCTTGGTGGTTTCGGAACCTGGCACGTTCACGATCCGTTCCTGTGCGTGATACATCATCACCATGCCGTCCTTGACGCGCTGGCTGACCACCGCCCGGGCGGTCAGTGCACCGTTGACGTTGAAGCATTCGATCCAGTCGTTGTCCTCGATGCCGGCGCGTTTCGCGTCGTTCTCCGAGAGCCAGACAATCGGCCCGCCACGGCTGAGGGTCAGCATCAGCAAGTTGTCGCTGTAGGTGCTGTGGATGCCCCATTTCTGGTGCGGGGTAATCCAGTTCAGGACGATTTCGGTCTCGCCGTTGCTGCGCTTGCCTTTCACCCCTTCGATGGTGCGGGTGTTGACGGGCGGGCGATAACTCATCAATTGCTCGCCGAACGCCTGCATCCACGGGTGATCCTGGTAGAACTGCTGGCGACCGGTGATGGTGCGCCATGGGATCCCTTCGTGAACGTTGGTGTAGCCGGCGTTGTAGCTGACGTGATCGTCTTCGAGACCCGACCAGGTCGGGCTGGAAATGATCTTGCGCGGCTGTGCCTGAATGTCGCGGAAACGAATCGCCTCGTGGGCCTTGGACAGCGCCAGATGGCTGTGGTCGATGCCGGTGAATTCCGACAACGCGGCCCAGGCCTTGACCGCCACCTGGCCGTTGGTTTCCGGTGCCAGGGACAGAATCACTTCGGCGGCGTCGATGGCCGTGTCGATTTTCGGACGGCCGTGACTGATACCGGCATCGCCTTCTTTGTGATTGAGTTCACCGAGGAATTTCACTTCGTCTTCGGTGTTCCAGTTGATGCCTTTGCCGCCGTTGCCGTGTTTTTCCAGCAATGGCCCGAGGGACGAGAACTGTTTGTAGATGTTCGGGTAGTCACGCTCCACCACGTGCAGGTTTGGCGCGTTCTTGCCCGGCTCCGGTGCCACGCCGGCGCTTTTCCAGTCGGTGCCGCCAAACGGTTGGGCCAGTTCGCCGACGCTGTCGTGCATCAACGGGATGGTCACCAAATCCTTTTCAACGCCCAGATGCCCTTCGGACATGCTGGAAAACGCCTTGGCGATGCCTTTGTAGATTTCCCAGTCGGAACGCGATTCCCACGCCGGGTCGATGGCGGCCGACAACGGGTGAATGAACGGGTGCATGTCCGAAGTGTTCATGTCGTCTTTTTCGTACCAGGTCGCGGTCGGCAAGACGATGTCGGAATAGACGCAGGTCGAGGACATGCGGAAGTCCAGCGTGGTGACCAGATCGAGCTTGCCGATGGCGCCCTCGTCCACCCATTCGGCTTCTTCCGGTTTGCAATCGCCGACCTGGCCGATGTCTTCGTTCATCACCCCGTTCTTGGTACCGAGCAGGTACTTGAGCATGTACTCATGGCCCTTGCCCGAGGAGCCCAGCAGGTTGGAACGCCAGATGAACATGTTGCGCGGGAAGTTGACCGGGCTGTCCGGCTGTTCGCAGGAGAAGCGCAGCGAACCGTCCTGCAGCGACTTGACCACGTAGTCTTTGGGGTCCATGCCGGCCGCAGCCGCGTCGCGGCAAATGTGCAAAGGGTTAGTGTTGAGTTGCGGCGCGCTGGGCAACCAGCCGGCGCGTTCGGCGCGGATGTTGTAGTCCAGGGCATGCTCAGGGAATTGTGATTTATCGGCCAATGGCGAGAGCACGTCGTGCATGCTCATCTTCTCGTGGCGCCATTGCGAACTGTGGGCGTAGAAGAAGCTGGTGCCGTTCATTTGGCGAGGCGGACGGTTCCAGTCCAGACCGAACGCCAGGGGCAGCCAGCCGCATTGCGGACGGAGTTTTTCCTGGCCGACGTAGTGCGCCCAGCCGCCACCGGTCTGACCGACACACCCGCAGAGCATGAGCATGTTGATCAGCCCGCGGTAGTTCATGTCCATGTGGTACCAGTGGTTCATCGCCGCGCCGACGATGATCATCGAGCGACCCTTGGTCTTGTCGGCGTTGTCGGCGAACTCACGGGCAATCTGGATGGCTTTCTCGCGGCTGACGCCGGTGATCTGCTCCTGCCACGCCGGGGTGCCGGGCACCGAGGCGTCGTCGTAATCCTTGGCGACGTTTTCGCCGCCGAGGCCGCGATCGATGGCCAGATTGGCTGCGGACAGGTCGAACACGGTGGCGACTTTGGCCACGCTGCCGTCCGCCAGCACCACGCTGTGAACCGGCACGCGGCGGTATTGCACAGCATCGCCAGCTACGTGCTGGAAGTGCTCGTGGGACTCGCCGGCAAAATACGGGAACGCCACTTCGGCGACGTCATCACCGATCAGGCTCAGCTTCAGATCGATCTCACGGCCTTCGCCGCCTTCACGAGGCAGGATGTTCCACTTGCCCTTCTCGCCCCAGCGATAACCGATGGAGCCTTGAGGGGAAACCAGTTCGCCGCTGACATCCAGCGCGATGGTTTTCCATTCCGGGTTGTTTTCCTGGCCGAGGTTGTCGGTCAAGTCGCTCGCGCGCAAGAAACGGTCCGGCTGGTAACCGGCGCCCGGTGCCTTGTCGACCATTTGCTTGAGCAGCACCAGCACCGGCAAATCGGTGAAGCGCTTGGCGTAGTCAGTGAAATAAGCGCTCGGTTTGTCCAGGTGGAATTCTTTGAAGATCACATGGTTGAACGCCTGGGCCAGCGCCGCGTCGGTGCCTTGTTTAGGGTTCAGCCACAGGTCGGTGAGCTTGGCGACTTCCGAGTAATCCGGGGTAATCGCCACAGTCTTGGTGCCCTTGTAGCGGACTTCGGTAAAGAAGTGCGCGTCGGGGGTACGGGTCTGCGGGACGTTGGAGCCCCAGGCAATAATGTAGTTGGAGTTGTACCAGTCGGCCGATTCCGGCACGTCGGTCTGCTCGCCCCAGACCATCGGCGAGGCCGGTGGCAAGTCACAGTACCAGTCGTAGAAACTCAGGCAAGCGCCGCCGATCAGCGACAGATAACGCGAACCGGCCGCATAGCTGACCATCGACATGGCCGGAATCGGCGAGAAGCCGACGATCCGGTCCGGGCCGTATTGCTTGATGGTGTAGACGTTGGCCGCCGCGATGATCTCGTTGACTTCTTCCCAGTTGGAACGAATGAAGCCACCCATGCCGCGTTTGCTTTTATAGGAGTCGGCCTTGGCCTTGTCCTCGACAATGCTGGCCCAGGCTTCGACCGGCGCCATGGTCTGCCGCGCATCACGCCAGAGTTTGAGCAACGGCTTGCGGATTTTCGGGTACTTGAGCCGGTTGGCGCTGTAGATGTACCAGCTGTAACTGGCACCACGCGGGCAGCCACGGGGCTCATGGTTAGGCAGATCGTTGCGGGTACGCGGGTAGTCGGTCTGCTGGGTTTCCCAGGTGATCAGGCCGTTCTTGACGTAGATTTTCCACGAGCAGGAGCCGGTGCAGTTCACCCCGTGGGTGGACCGTACGATCTTGTCGTACTGCCAGCGCGAACGGTAGACGTTCTCCCAGTCGCGAGACTCTTTGCGGGTCTCTCCATGACCGTCGGAAAACTCGTTTTGCTTACGGTTGAAAAACCGCAATTGATCCAGTAAATGACTCACGGTGTAGTCCTCTCAGGCTTTGTCGCGGAGTCTGTGCCCCGCCCACGCAATGGTTGAATTCGGGTCGTCTCAGCAGGGTGTGGCGGCGCCTTTGCGCGCGTACCACCACCAGGTCACCACGATGCAGCTCAGGTAAAAGCCGACGAACATGTAGAAGGCCATCTCCGGGCCGCCGGTCAGGGCCATCGAAGAGCCGAAGGATTTGGGAATGAAGAACGCACCGAAGGCGCCCATGGCTGAACTGAAGCCCAGGACGGCGGCTGACTCTTTGCCGGCATTCTTCAGCGCTTGTTCGCGCACGGCGGATGGTTTTCCGGCCGAGGCTTTTTCATGTTGGGTGCGGAAGATCACCGGGATCATGCGGAAGGTGGAACCGTTGCCGACGCCAGTGGTGATGAACAGCAGCATGAACATACCGAGGAAGCCGTAGAAGTTACCGCCCTGGCCGCTTTGCGGCAGAAAGTGCAGAACACCGAACACCATCACGATCATCAGCACGAAGTTCCACAAGGTCACTTTCGCGCCACCGAGCTTGTCGGCCAGCCAGCCACCCAATGGCCGTACCAGAGCGCCAACCAGTGGACCGAGAAAGGCAAACTTCAAGGCAATCACGTCAGGGAAGGAGGTTTTGATCAGCAGCGGAAACGCGGCGGAGAAACCAATGAACGAACCGAAGGTCGCCAGGTACAACCAGCACATCAACCAGTTGTGTTTGCGTTTGAAGATCACCGCCTGTTCGCTGAAAGAAGCGCGGGCACTGGACAGGTCATTCATGCCGAACCAGGCCAACACCGTCACCAGGACAATGAAGGGCACCCAGATGAAACCGGCGTTCTGCAGCCACAACTGACCACCGTCCGGCAGTGCTTGCGGCGAGCCGCCCATGAAGCCGAACACCCCGAAGGTGATCACCAGCGGCACGCAGAACTGCATCACCGAGACGCCCAGGTTACCCAACCCGGCATTGAGGCCCAGGGCCGTGCCCTGCTGCGACTTGGGGTAGAAGAAGCTGATGTTGGACATGCTCGATGCAAAGTTGCCGCCACCAAAACCGCAGAGCAAGGCAATCAATACGAACACGCTGTACGAAGTACTCGGGTCCTGCACGGCGAAGCCCATCCAGATCGATGGCAACAACAGCGACGCGGTGCTCAGGGCGGTCCAGCGACGGCCACCGAAGATCGGCACCATGAACGAATAGAAGACGCGCAAGGTTGCACCGGACAGCCCCGGCAACGCCGCCAGCCAGAACAGTTGGTCGGTGGTGAAGCTGAAGCCGATGGCGTTCAAACGCACAATCACCGTGCTCCAGACCATCCACACCGCGAAGGCCAACAACAGCGCAGGAATGGAAATCCACAAGTTGCGGGTGGCGGTCTGTTTGCCGCTACTTCCCCAGAACGCGGGGTCCTCGGGGCGCCAGTCATGAATGACCGGGCCTTTGTCAGGCTTTTGCAGAACGGACATGTTCTTCTCCTAGGGCAATGCTGGAAATCGGGGACGGGGTCAGCAGCGGCGCTTTACCCAGCACCGGGCTTTTGCGTATTTCGCTGAAGTACATCCAGGTGAGGGAGACCCAGACCACGCCGTACATCAACATGAAGCAGGAAGAGCGCACGCCGGTGAGGTCCACCAGGGCGCCGAACAGGATCGGCAGCACAAAACCGCCCAAACCACCGGCGAGGCCGACGATGCCGGACACCGCGCCCATGTTTTTCGGGTAGTCATTGGCGATGTATTTGAAGACCGAGGCCTTGCCGAACGCGAAGGCGATGCCCATGACGAACAGCAGCACGGTGAACAGCGCAGGGCTCAGGCCGATGTGGAAATCCACCGGGCCGTTGATGGTCTGCACTTGCAGTTGGGTCTGGGGATACGAGAGCAGGAACAGGCAGATCCAGCTGACCCACAACACCCACCAGGTCACGCTTTGCGCACCCCAGCGATCAGACATCCAGCCACCGACAGCGCGCAGCACGCCACCGGGCAGGGAAAAACAGGCCGCCAGCAGCGCCGCGCTTTGCAGGCTGAAACCGTATTCCTGCACGTAGTACTTGGTCATCCACAACGCGAGGGCCACATAGCCGCCGAAGACGATCGAGTAGTACTGGCAGTAGCGCCACACCGCAGGGTCTTTCAGCGAGCGCAGTTGCTCACGCAAGGTGGCGCCGTTGGCACTGCAGTGGTCCTTGTTTTCGGCACTGAGAAACCAGAACAGCAGCGCGGTAATAAAGAGGATCGCGCTGAAGACTTTTGGCACCAGCTGCCAGCTGCCGGCGGCGATCAGTGCCGGGGCGAGAAACTTGGTCACCGCCGCCCCGGCGTTACCGGCGCCGAAGATGCCCATCGCAAAGCCCTGGTTCTCCTTGTCGAACCATTTGGCGACGTAGGCAATCCCGACCGAGAACGAGCCGCCGGCCAGGCCGACGAACAAACCCAGCACCAGGAACTGCCAGTAGGCGGTGGCGTGACTGATCAAATACAGCGGCGCGACGCAGGCCAGCATCAGCAGGAAGAACACACTGCGTCCGCCAAAACGGTCGGTCAGCAAACCCAGCGGCAAACGCACCAACGAGCCGGTCAGGACCGGGGTCGCGGCCAGCAGGCCGAACTGGGTTTCGTTGAGCTGGAGAAGGTCCTTGATCGGCACCCCGAGCACGGCAAACATCATCCAGACCATGAAGCACACAGTGAAGGCCAGCGTGCTCATGCCCAGCACCAAGCCTTGTCGTACACGCGGTGGGTTCACAATGCTCTCCAGTCAGTTAGCCATGGCGGCAGACTAGAGAGGCCAACCCCGCAAAAACTTGACCCATGTCAACGAAGCCCATGGGGGCATAGGCCTATGCTTGTGCGGTCTACCTCTAAGGAGGTAGTGCAATAAAGCCTTAAAACCCTTTATTTATCAGCTCGTTAAGGGTTTTAACCGACGCTTTTGCTGACAAGGAACAGTCGACAACTCTTTAGAGGTAGCGCGCCCGGGATCGGCGGCAAAACCCCACGCTGGAACTTTGCATGCTTTGTTTTCTGATCTTTTCCCCGAACCTGCGCCGATGATGCGCTGGTTGCGCAGCTCCCTGCCCGCTCGCGCCGGGCTGGCGGTGATCCTGATCGCCGTGCTGGCGCTCGCCAGTTCGTTGAGCGCCGGGCTGATCGCCTGGTTCAGCCAGGGCGATGCCGCCGCCATCAACACCGCAGGCTCGGTGCGCATGGAGACCTATCACCTGAGCTGGAAACTGGCCGCGGGGGCAACGCCCTCAGAAATCGCCGCTATCACCGACAGCCTGCAAACCCGTCTCACCAGCCAGTCACTCAAGGCCGTGCTGGAAGATGGCCCGACCGCCGCCCTGCAAGTCAGCTATGGGCAAATCCAGCAACAATGGAACGAGGATTTACGCCCGGCACTTGAGCGCGGTGATGCGGCAGCCTTTCAAGTCCAGGCTCATTCCTTCGTTGAGCAACTGAACCAGTTCGTCAATCTGTTGCAGCGTCAAAGTGAACAAAAGCAGGGCTGGCAACAGGCGATCCAGGGCATGGCCTTGTTCACCACCATGATTGTCCTGCTGATCGGGTTGTACGAGTTGCAGTACGGTGTCGTCACGCCCCTCAAGGAGTTGGTGGACGCAACCCAGCGCTTTCGTCGCGGCGACTTCAAGGTGCGGGTCAACCATCAGTCCCAGGACGAGCTGGGCCAGTTGGCCACCAGTTTCAACACCATGGCCGAAACGATCGAAGAGTCGCACCGCACTCTGGAAAGTCAGGTCCGGCAAAAAACCCTGAACCTGCAACAAGCCAATGCCGCCCTGGAGCTTCTGTATCAAAGCAGCCGAAGCCTGGCCACACGCCTGGCCAATGCCGAAGGCCTCGATGAATTGATTCGACGCTTCCAGCAACGCCTGCCCGGCTTGCGCCTGTCGCTGTGTCTGCAAGGCCAACTGCAGGCACCGGCCCAACAGCTACTGGCCCTGCATGGCGCGAATATCCGCGAAGTCTGCGCCAGTAGCGACTGCGCTACTTGCCAGAAGCACCATAAAGCCAATCCGCAAGCCTTCAGCATCAGCAACCAGGGCAGTGAACTGGGTGAGCTCAAGGCGCACTTTGTCGACGGGCATTCCATGCAAGCCTGGGAAACCCGACTGATCCAGGCCTTGGCCAACCTGATCGGCACCTCACTGTCGCTCAAGCGCCAACGGGAACAGGATCATCGCCTGCTGCTGCTCGAAGAACGCACGATCATCGCCCGCGAGCTGCACGATTCACTGGCCCAGGCCCTGTCCTACATGAAGCTGCAAGTCAGCCGCATGCAGACCCTGATGCGCCGGGGCGAACCGGTCCAGACCCTGGAAACCGTCACCGCCGAATTGCGCGAGGGACTGAACAATGCCTACCGCCAGTTACGCGAGTTGCTGACGACTTTTCGTTTGCAGATTCACGACGCGGGACTGGTGCAGGAACTCAAGGACACCGCCGAGGAATTTTCCCGTCGCGGGGAGTTTCAGGTGCATCTGCACGTCGACACGCTGGCCTTTCAGCTATCGGCCAGCGAACAAATACATATTCTGCAGATCACCCGCGAGGCGCTCTCCAACTGCTTGCGCCACGCCCATGCGCAAAACGCCTGGCTACAACTGCGCCAGGACGGCGAGACGGTCAGGCTGTCGGTCGAAGACGACGGTCGCGGCTTCAGCGGCAATGTCGATCAACGCGAACACCACGGCCTGAACATCATGGATGAGCGGGCTCGCAGCTTGCACGGCCAGCTGCAGATCATCTCCAGGGAACCCCAAGGCACCCGTGTCCAGCTGGAATTCCACCCGGAATTTCTCGGGCAGCAAACAGAAGGTAGCGTCACATGACCCCGTCCCCGCAACACAGAATCCTGCTGGTAGACGACCATCCGATGATGCGTCACGGCATTCGTCAGATGCTCGAACTCGAAGATGATTTCCTGATCGTCGGCGAAGCCAGCCAGGGTGAAGAAGCACTCGGCCTGATTGAGCCGCTTCGACCGGATCTGGTCTTGCTCGACAACAACATGCCGCAAATGAATGGCATCGAAACCCTGCGCCGATTACGGGCGATGCACTACACCGGCAAAGTGCTGCTGTTCACTGTGTCGGACGCCGAAGACGATATTCGCGACGCACTACGGCTGGATGCCGACGGTTATCTGCTCAAGGACATGGAACCCGAACTGTTGATCCAGTACATCCGCGATGCCTTGAACGGCGCCTTGGTCATTAGCCCCGGCCTGACTCAAGTCATGGCCCAGGCGCTGCGCTCGCCGCCGCGCCAGGCCGTGGTGGAACTGACCGAGCGTGAGCGTCAGGTGTTGAAAACCATCGCCAGCGGCTTCAGCAACAAGGTCATCGGGCACAAGCTGGGCATCACCGAAGGGACGGTCAAGGTCCACGTGAAAAACCTGCTGCACAAACTCGGCTTGCGCTCGCGGGTGGAGGCGGCAGTGTGGGCCATGGAGCATCTGCGCAGTGCGGGCTGACGGGCATCCCTCCTTGGAGGTAGGCCTGCAGAGGCATAGGTCAATTGGCCTGCGCTCTCTACTATGACGGTCAGCGGAGGTACGCCATGCTGACCCACCCTTCCATCGTTTTAACGTTGCGTCGTCATCATCTGTTCAGCCAACTGCCGGAGAAAGTCTTCGAGGAAGTCTGCAACCTGGCCATGCTCAAGCGCCTGAGTTGTCACAGCACGCTCATGCATCAAGGGGATCCGGCCAAGCGTTTTTTCCTGCTGGTCAGCGGCCAGGTCAAGTTGTACCGGCTCACCGGCGAAGGCCAGGAGAACCTGGTGGAGATCATCCAGCCCGGCCAGACCTTTGCCGAAGCCTTGCTGTTCAGCCAGGCCCGGCTCTACCCGGTGAGCGCCACCGCGCTGAAGGACAGCGTGCTGGTGAGTATCGAGGGCAACCATTACCGCAATGCCCTGGAGGACCAGCCGAAAGTCTGCCTGGCGATCCTCGCGAGCATGAGCGTTCACCTGCACCTGCGTCTGCGCGACATCGATACCTTGACCATGGCCAGTGCGAGCCGTCGGGTGATCAATTTTCTGTTCCAGGAACGCCACCCGGTCACCGGCCAGATTGTCTTGCAGGTGTCCAAACGCCTGGTGGCGTCGAAGCTGGGGATTCAACCGGAAACCTTCTCGCGGATTTTGCATCGCCTGGTGGAGTGCGGCCTGATCGCCATGGAGCGTCGCCATATCAGCATTCTCGCTGAAGAAGAGCTGGCGGCTTTCCAATAGTCGGAATTGACCGTCATCAAGGCGCAATGCCACGCGCCTTGCACACTGGCAGCGTCCATCCACGGAGAGTACAAATGCCCCGTTCAACCCTGCCTTTGGTTTACTCCTGCTCAGGTTGCTCCAACGTCGCCCAACTGGCCAACACCCTGGCCGTGCGACTGGACCGCAGCGGCCTGGCTGAAATGTCCTGCATCGCCGGTGTCGGCGGGCATGTGGCGGCGCTGGTCAACAAAGCGCGCTCGGGGCGCCGGATCTTCGCGCTGGATGGCTGCCCGTTGCAATGCGTTGAAAACTGCCTCAAGCAACATGGCCTGCATGCTGATGTGCACCTGATTCTCAGTCATTACGGGCTGCGTAAACGCCATGGTGAGGATTGCACGCAGGCGCAGAGTGATGAGTTGTTTGAAGGGATCAGGCAGTTGATTGCCAGTGATGCTCGCCAGCATGAAAGCCGCCGGGAAACGATGGCCTGAAGAACAACAAAAATCCAATGTGGGAGCGAGCCAGTTCGCGATAAGGGAGTGTCAGTCGACATCAATGTTGAATGTACCTGCCTCATCGCGAGCAGGCTCGCTCCCACACTTAATCTGTGTCGGTCATCCTGCCGCCAACCCCTTCCCCGCCCGCTCCAGATTGCGCCACAACCACACAGGCAACACATCAGGATCCAGACTGTCGATCAGGTTCTTCAACGCCAACCCCAACTCCGTATCACCCTCAATCACCAAACGCCGGCGAAAGAACAGTGTATCCGGATCTTCCTGACGGCTCGCCAGCAATAAAAACTCCCGCCAATTACCACTGATCGTCACATGCGCCACGGCGTGCTCGGCAATCCGCAGCCCTTTACCGCTGAGAGTCAAGTACCAGGACAACCCCAGATCAGGAATCCGCAAACACAACCAACGCCCACGCAAAACCTCGAACTCACCATCGCGCAACGGCTCGGCGAGGTAACGATTCAGCGCCTGTTGCAACGCCAGGCGCTGCACGGAAAAAGGCACCCGGCGCACCAGCGGCAACAACCGGTCGGCACCTTTCAACAGCCACTTTTTTCGATTCAACACAGGCCGACCTCCTCGACGCGCAGCATGCCGGCCTGGCCATGCCAATAACCATTGCACCCTTCTACAAACAGCGGCGGTGTCTCGCCCAGACGAACCCGTTGATAGGCAGCGACCACTTCGGCCATGCCCTGAGCACGAGGGCTCAAGCGCAACAGATCGGCGCCGCAGGCCACCAGCCCGGAGTAATCGGCCAGCAGATTGGTCACCTCGGCCGACATTGTCTGAATACCGTTGATGGTGAACAGCGCCTGCCCTTCCTGACTGGTCAGCGCCAGGCCGTCGGGGTAGTTGATGCAACAAAACTGGCAGTCATCCTTGGGCCGGTTTTCCGCACGGGCGGTGAAGCAGCGTGCGGAATAGGCCAACGGCAAATGCCCATACGCAAAAATTTCAACTTCCGGCACTGCACGGCCCAGTTCGCGTACCTGTTCGATCACATCACTAATCAGCGCCGCTGAACATTCCACAGGCGGCACCCAGCGGGTCATTCCGCTGTCGAGCAATTGCGCCAGCGCATGACCGTTGTACAGATTGAGGGCCGGGCCGCCCACGAACGGCAACTTGCGCTCAGCCAGGAATTGCACCGCGCCCATGTCGTTGGCTTCCACCAGCAATTGGCCGTTGTCGCACAGCCGGCGCAGGCTGGAGAGTTCGGACGCCGCTTCGATCAGCGTCAGACTGGAAAGCACCAGTTGCGCCTGGCTGCATTCCTGCAACTCGCGTCCCAACCCCAGCCATTGATCCAGCGAAAAGGCCCGGCGTTTCGAGCACACGGTTTCCCCCAGATAAATCACGTCCAGGGGCAAGGCCGACATCTCGGCGTAAAAGTTGCTGAGTTGCTCTTTGTCCCAATAAAACAGAACCGGTCCCAGGCTGAGTTTCATGTCGAATCCCTCATTGCCATGATCGATGATAAGCACCCAGAGTGGTCTGGCTGCCTTCGGACAAACCGGCCAGCACCTGACGCCATTCCTCCTTGACCCGAAAACTGCCCGGCGCGCCACGATGGGCGTCCAGTGCCGCGCGCCAGACGCGGGTGACTTGTTCGACATAGGCCGGGCTGCGTTGGCGGCCTTCAATTTTCACCGCTTCGACGCCGATGGCCGTCAGTTCCGGCAGCAAGTCCAGGGTGTCGAGACTGGTGGGCTCCTCCAGCGCATGAAAGCGTTTGCCGCCGACCAGGAAACGGCCCTTGCACAAGGTCGGGTAACCGGCCGGTTCGTCAGGGGTGTAGCGATCGATCAGCACTTCGCTGAGCCGTGCGTTCAAGCCTTCGGCGTCTTCGCTCCAGCGCACCGCCTTGGCCGGCGAACAGACACCGCACAGGTTCGGCGACTCGCCGGTAATGTAGGAAGACAGATGGCAACGCCCCTCGGCCATGATGCACAAGCTGCCGAAGCCAAAGACTTCGATGGGCACCGGGCTGCTGGCGGCGACCTGGCGTACTTGCGCCAACGACAACACCCGCGGCAGCACCGCGCGGCGAATGCCATAGCGCTGCGCATAAAACTCCAGCGCCGCGGCATGGGTCGCCGAGCCCTGGACCGACAGGTGCAACGCCAGTTGTGGATGCCGCTGACTGGCGTAGTTGAGCACCCCGGGGTCGGCGGCGATCAGCGCATCGACGCCGAAATCAGCGGCGCGATCCACCGCTCGCTGCCAGCGCTCCCAACCCTTGGGTTGCGGGTACGTGTTGACCGCGACGTAGAGTTTTCGTTGATGCTGACGGATATGGGCGACCGCGGCGTCGAACTGTTTGTCGTCCATGTTCAGCCCCGCGAAATGCCGGGCGTTGGTGTCATCGCGAAAGCCGACATAGATGGCATCGGCGCCTTGGCGCACCGCCGCTTTAAGCGCAGGCAGGTTCCCTGCCGGGCAGACCAGTTGCATGGGTAATCCTCATGAAAAAACGCATCCGGGCCATCGCCTGATGCCCATGACGCAAAGGTCCGGGGCGATCGAAAAAGGCGCTGCCAGTCTAGCCAGACCGGCAGGCACGGCCTTGACGGCAATCAATTGCCATCAATGCATCAGGTCGGCGAAGGACAGGAACATCACGTTGTCGTGCTTGAGCACTTGCTGATCGCACTCGATCACCGCCAGCCCATCGGCCCAGCACGCGGCGGTCAACATGGCCGAGCTTTGCTGAGGGTGCAGTTCCACGCTCAACTGGCCGTCGGCGCCGGGCGTCAATCTGGCCCGCAGGTACTGCCGACGCTTGTTACGTTGCAACCAGTCGAACCCGGCGGGCACGGCCAACGGCACCGGCAGCACGTCAGTCACGCCTTGGGCCCTGAGCAGGAACGGACGCACCACCACCAACGCGGTGATCAGCGCCGCCGAAGGATTTCCCGGCATGCCGATCCACGGTTTACCGGCCACTTCGCCAAAGGCCAGTGGCTTGCCCGGCTGGATGGCCAGCCGCCAGAAATCCACGTTGCCCAGTTCCTCGATCGCCTGTTTGAGGTGATCTTCCTCGCCCACCGACACGCCACCGGAGCTGAGCAGCAGATCGCATTCCGAAGACGCCAGGCTCAAGGCATGCCGGCTGGCCGCCAACTCATCGACCATGACGCCATAGTCGTGCACCTCGACGCCCCAGCCGCGCAACAACGCGGCGAGACAATACCGGTTGCTGTTGTAAATCTGCCCCGGCGCCAAGGCATCGCCCGGCTCACGCAGTTCATTACCGCTGCTGAGCAGGCACACCTGCAACGGCCGATAGACCTCGACCCGCGCGATACCAGCGCCAGCCAGCAACCCCAGTTCTTGTGCGCGCAGGCGTTTGCCGGCCTTGAGCAACAGATTCCCGCGGCGAACTTCCTCACCCTCCTTGCGCACATGATCACCAACGGATACAGGCGGGAACCAGACGCGCTGGCCCTCGACCCGGCAGCGCTCTTGCGGCACCACGGTATCGGAGCCCGGTGGCAATGGCGCGCCGGTAAAAATCTGCACCGCCTGCTGCGCGAGCAAGGGCGAGCACGCTTGATCCCCCGCCGCAATGCGCCCGCCAATCGCCAAAAAGCCACCCGCCTGGGGCAGGTCAGCCGCCCTGAGGGCATAGCCGTCCATGGCACTGTTGTCCCAGGCCGGCAGGTTCACCGGGGAATGAACATCCGCCGCCAGCACCCGCCCCATGGCTTGATCCAGACGAACCATTTGCGCCAGAGGCGGCGGCGGTGCCTGGTCCAGCAGACGGCTGATGGCCTCGTCCACAGGCATCAGGTTGCCGATGTCGCACACCCGGCCAGTCATGTGCGCGTCCCGCAGGCGTCGATGATCCGCTGTGCTTGCGGTTTCAAATGCGGGGCGAAATTGCACGGGCCGGTGCGACTGTCCAACTGTTCGAGGAGGATCTTGTTCCAGGCCGTCCGGCAGGCACCCGGCGAGCCTGGAACGCAGCACACCAGCACGCCGTTACTCATGCCGGCCAGTGCCCGGGACTGCAGGCTGGACATGCCGATCTCCTCCAGAGACACCTGCCGGAACAGTTCGCCGAAGCCTTCCACATGTTTGTCCAGCAATGGCAAGACCGCTTGCGGTGTGTTGTCGCGAGCGGTGAAACCGGTGCCGCCGGTCATCAAAACCACTTGCACCTTGGGGTCGGCGATCCACCGGGAAACGGTAGCGCGGATCTGATAAATGTCGTCTTTGACCAGATCGCGATCGATCAACACATGCCCGGCTGTTTGCAGCAAATCCGTCAGGGTCTGCCCCGAAGTGTCGGTGTCAAAAGTGCGCGTATCGCTGATGGTCAGTACGGCGATGTTCAGGGGTTCAAACGTGCGTTGCGCCAGATGGGCCATATCCAGGTCTTCCCGTAGATGAGGGTATGGCCCGAAGCCTGAACCGGAATAGCGAGCGAGCCAATTCCTCCAAGGAGGTACCTCGTCGGGGACATAAGTAGAATGCTCAGGCACAAAGACCTGTGGGAGCGGGCTTGCTCGCGAATGCAGTGTGTCAAACAACATTAATGTCGACTGACACACCGCATTCGCGAGCAAGCCCGCTCCCACATTGTCCTCCGTCGCTACAGGTTCTGCGCAATGGGGCTCAAGGCGCCAACCGGCTTCGCTTCCACAAACCATCGCGCAAACGGTAGTCGAGTCGATCATGCAAACGGTCAGCCCGCCCCTGCCAGAACTCCAGACGTTCAGGGCGCAGGCAGTAGCCGCCCCAATGCTCGGGACGCGACACGGTCTGGCCAACGAAGCGTTTGATGGTTTCAGCCAGCATGGATTCCAGCGCTGCACGACTGGCCAGCGGGCGACTCTGCGGTGAAGCCCAGGCCCCCAGGCGACTGGCCATGGAACGAGAATCGAAGTACGCATCCGACAACGCCGGATCGAGTCTGGACACCTGCCCTTCGATACGCACCTGACGCTCCAGTCCCGGCCAGAAAAACGTCATCGCGGCATAGGGATTAGCGGCCAGTTGCTGACCCTTGTCGCTCTGGTAGTTGCCGAAAAAAGTAAAGCCTTCATCGCTCAACCCCTTGAGCAGCAGAACCCGACAGTGCGGCCGTCCTTCAAGGTCGACCGTCGCCAGCACCATGCTATTGGCCTCGACAGGTGCGCACTCGGTGTCGCGGGCCTGTTGCAACCACTGCCGAAACATCGCCAGCGGATCGTCCAGCGCAGCCTCATCTTGCAAGCCATTAAGGGTGTAGTTACGGCGCATCTGAGCCAGGGAAAGCGGCATGACGGTGATCTCCGGAAGGTTTTACGCAGTGTGCGAGGCACTGCGCAAAGCCACCTTGACCGCCATCAACACTGTCGCCTACTTGAGACGCAGCCGCCGCGCCAGTTTGTGCAGGTTGCTGGGGTCGACTTCCAGGATTCGCGCGGCGCTGGCCCAGTTTTCCCCGGACAGGCTCAGGGCCTGGAGGATTTTCTTGCGCTGGTAATCGTCGACGGCTTCGCCCAAGGGCTGGAACGGCAGATCAGCCGTAACGTCCGGGGATGGTTCGACCACCGTCCCCGATGCCGCCATCGCACTGTCGAGATCGAGAATTTCAGGCTCCAGCGTCATGATCAACGCGCGACTCGTCCCACGACTGAGCTGCTTCAACGCCGCCCGACTGATCACGTGTTCCAGTTCGCGTACATTGCCCGGCCAGGTATAAAGCAGCAGCGCGCGTTCGGCCGCCGGCGACAGGCGCAAACCACGCAGGCCGAGCCGCGCCCGATTGAGTTCAAGGAAATGCCCGGCCAGCATCAACACATCGTTAGCGCGCTCGCGCAGGGGCGGAATCGGCACCGGATACACCGAGAGCCGGTGATACAGATCGGCGCGAAAAAAACCGTCGCGGATGCTGTCCGGCAGATGCCGGTTAGTGGCGGCGATGATCCGCACATCGACGTGCAGCGGCTTGTCGGCGCCGAGGCGCTGGATCTCACCGTTCTGCAGGGTGCGCAGTAACTTCGCTTGCACGCTCAAGGGCAGTTCCCCGACTTCATCGAGAAACAGCGTGCCTCCGTTGGCGGCATCGAAGCGTCCGGCACGGTCACTGGTGGCGCCGGAAAACGCGCCTTTGACATGCCCGAACAACTCACTCTCTGCCAGCGACTCCGGCAAAGCGGCGCAGTTAACGTGGATCAGCGGTTTGTGGTGGCGCCGTGAAAGACGATGCAAGCGCCGGGCGAACAGCTCTTTGCCGACGCCGGTCTCGCCCAACAGCAATACCGGCAGATCGGAGTCGGCCAGTACATCCAGCTCATTGAGCAATTGATGCAGCACCTCACTCTGCCCGAGGATCTCGCCCTCCTCGACCGGCATTCGCAAGTCCTGGGGATCGCTGCGGGACAGACGCAAGCTACGGTTTTCCTGTTCCAGACGGGTGACCCGCACGGCGGCTTCGATCTGCAAGGTGCAGCGCTTGAGCTCCTCCCGCGCCCGACTGTCGAAGGTCCCGGCGTGCAGCGCATCGAGGGTGATCGCGCCCCAGATCCGTCCTTCGACATAAAGACTCACGCCCATGCAGTCATGCACCGGCAGCGGTTCGCCGACGTGATTGTCGAGCAAGCCGTCGTAGGGGTCTGGCAGGCGACTGTCGGGTTCGAACCAGGTCGGCTCGCGCGACGCCATGATTGCCGCCAGCCGTGGATGCTGGGCAATGACGAACCGGCGCCCCAACGCTTCATGAACCAGCCCCACCGTCGCCACCGGCCTGAGGCTGTCGTCATCCAGACGCAACAAGCCCACGGCGCCACTGTTGAAGTATTCGCGCAGGGTCTGCACCAATCGTTGCAACCGCACGGCATTGGGCAACTCGACGATCAGGTCGGCTGCCAGGCTTTCTCGCAGCATGGTAGTAATCACCCTCTATGGTTGGATTCACCCTAAAGCGTCAGGGTGCCTATCACCACAACTAAAAATTAATCCATGTTTTTCAATCACTTAAATATGGCATGCCGGATGCAATGAGCCTGGAGAACCGTTGAAACCCAAACAAGGAACCCTGATGAGCCAGACCCTATTGGAACAAAGCCTCGGCCAACTGGCCTGCGACATTCCCGGTGCCACCCGAATCTTCCATACCTTCAAACTGGACTTCTGTTGCGGCGGGCATAAAAGCCTGCGTGAAGCGGCCCTTGGCAAAAACCTCGATCCGGTCCTCATTGCCGACGCTCTGAACATTCTGCAAGACGCCGGCGAAACCCAGCACGACTGGCGCAACGAACCTTTGGAACTGCTGATCGCCCACCTTCTGGCGCGCTACCACGCCCGTCACCGCGAGCAACTGCCGGAACTGATCCGTCTGGCCCGCCGCGTCGAGCAAGTCCATGGCGCGCGCAGCAGCTGCCCCAACGGCCTGGCCGATCTCCTGACCGACATGCAACAAGAACTCGAAGGCCACATGCTCAAGGAAGAACAGGTGCTGTTCCCGATGCTGCAACAAGGCATCGGTGCTCAAGCGGCTCCGCCGATCCAGGTGCTGCGCTTCGAACATGATCAACATGGCGAAGCACTTGAGAAGATGCTCGCCCTGACCAATCACATCATCCCGCCTGCCGATGCCTGTAACACCTGGCGTGCGCTCTATCGCGGGCTGCTGGAATTCAAAGACGACCTGATGCAACACATCCATCTGGAAAACAACGTGCTGTTCATCAACGCCCTGAACCCTCGTCACTGATCGATCGCCAGTCACACCCAACCCGCGGCAGCCCATCGGTTGACGCGGGTTTTGTTTATCCGGGACTGCTTATGATCAACCCTGCCAATAGAACATCGCCTTGGCCAGGATCACGATCAACACCATGTGCCCAAGGATGCTGCGGCGAATCCAGCTTGCGCGAGTCGCGGTCAGGCGCGCATGGGTCAGCCAATAGGCCAACAGCAAGTAATGACCGATGATGCTCAGGGCCAACAGGATCTTCAGGCTCAGCAACGTACCAAAGCTGCTGGCCAGCGGCTGACTCAATGCGCCCCGGTACTGCCACGCCAGGCCGATGCCGGCGCCATACAACAACAGCACCACGCCATGCAGCACTTTGCGCGAACGCACGGCAATCGCCTGATCCGCCGTGGCTTGCGCGGGATCCGCCAACTGCTGGCGCGCGCGATGCCAGATGACCACCTCGAAAAACAGTGTGCCGATGAAGGCAATCGCTGCCAGCAAATGCGTGACCAGTAAAAAGGGATACATCAGCGCCCGCCTCTGTCAGTTCGCGTGATCATCCCGGATGACCGTCGACCCGGGCCCGCAGCAGCATCGGCCCGTAGCGCCAGGCATACAGCGCAAACGCCAGCGCCCAGCACACACCGGCCAACCACAATGCCGGCAAGGGAAAGAACTCGATCAACACGACCCGGCTCAGACACGCCAAGTTGAGCAAGATGAACGCCAGGGTCATGCCCGACGGCGGCTCCAGTGCGCGGCCGGTGTGGCCCAGGCTGACTCGGGCGATCATCGCCAGCACCAGGCCGCCCATGGCACCGATGGTCAGGCAATGCACCGCCAGGCTCGGATTGATCGGCACGCCGAAATGCCACAGCGCCATCCCGAGACAGGCCACCGCCAACCAGCCATAAGCCAGGTGCAGCGACCACAGTAACGGTACCTGCCACAGTGCCCGGTCATGCCAGCGCACCAGTCGCAGCAGATGCCCCGCACCCAGCACCGCGAACAGCAGGCCCACCCAGACATTGGGGTTGAGCGCTGGTCCTGCGGCATATAACAACGCCACCAGCGGCGAACCTACCAACAGCAGTCGATCCAGCCAGGGCCAGGCGGCAACGCCTTCCACCCGACCAAGGCCACGCTGGGTGAAGAACGGAATCACCCGCCCGCCGATCAACCCCATCATCGCCGCCACCAGCCAGATACCGGTCAGCACGCCCTGACGCTGCCAGCCTTCATGCCCCTCGACCAGGCCGTACAGGGACAACCCGTCGGCCACGGCCAACAACAGCAAGACCACCACAATCGGGTAGTTACGTTTCTGCCGCACCTTCCACAAGGTGAAGCCCATGAGCACCGCCACCGCCAACGGGAACGCCAACTCCAGCACCGCGAGCAACGGCCACGGCACATTGGCCAGCCAGGCCACTCGCGCCAATAACCACAGCAGCGACAGAGCGGCCAACGGTTTGCCGCTGAGGCCGGGGCGACCGGTCCAGGTCTGCACGGCCGTCAGCAGAAAGCCCGCGATAATCGCCAAGCCGAACCCGAACAACAATTCATGCCGATGCCAGCCCAGCCAACCGCCTGCCGGCTGCCAGTCGGACATCGAACCACTAAAAGCCGCCAGCCACAGCGGAATGGCCAGCACCGCCAACAGGCAGCCGGCGAGGAAAAACGGCCGGAAGGCCAGCCGTAACAGCGGCGCGATTGCCATCGCTTTACGGCGGTCAAGCACTTGCATAAAGCCACTCCTCTACCTGTTTGCTGACCTGGCGCCAACCCGCACGCGCCGAGGTAAATCCAGGGGCAATCATCGGGTATTACCGATTCATTGCCTTTGTCATAGATCAAGTGTGCAAGGGACGTGCCCCGATGCTCATTCGAACCTGTCTGGACTAGGAGAATGATGGCCCCTGTGGCGAGGGGGCTTGCCCCCGTTGGAGTGCGAAGCGCTCCTGAAACCGGCATCCGCGGCGCGTCAGATAGAACCCCTCAGCCGGTTTTACGACTGCTGCGCAGCCGAACGGGGGCAAGCCCCCTCGCCACAAAGGTGATCGGTCGTCAGGGTAAAAATGACCATTTGAGGGTTATTTAAACCCTACACAGCATAGTCTTTTTTACCCTCACGCCTGAGAACCCCAATAAGCAGGGCCCTCCAAGCCTGGCCCGCGTCTTGCTCAGCATGGGCAACCTTTTAGAAATCCTGGATCCCTCTCGATTACCCGGAGTCGTCATGAAAAAAGTCATCCAGCCACTGGCCTGGTTTGTTGTGCTGACCTCAATCCTGGCCCTGGCCAGCGGCGTTTCTCTAGGTCTCGTCTGACCTGATCCCCTTCTCTATCTTCAGGATGAATTCTCATGGTGCTTCATCGCGTCCATCACCAGATTCTGCGCAGTCATCACTTGTTCGAGCCGTTGAACGAAGAACAGCTGGATGAACTGATGAGTACCAGCCACTTGCTGAGCATCGACAAGGGCGAGCCGTTGTTCCGTCAAGGTGAGCCGGCCGATTCGTTCTATTTCATCATTGCCGGCGCGGTGAAAATCTACCGGCTGACACCCGATGGGCAGGAGAAAGTGTTTGAGGTCATCAGCGATCGGCAAACTTTCGCCGAGGCGATGATGCTGATGGACACCCCGAACTATGTGGCCTCGGCCGAAGCGATCTGCCCCACCCAGCTCTACCGCTTATCCAACAGCACCTACATGCGCCTGCTGCAGAGCAACAGCCGGCTGACCTTTGCACTGCTGGGCAAGCTCTGCGTTCGCTTGCATCAACGGGTCAACGAAATCGAGACCCTGTCACTGAAAAACGCCACCCACCGGGTCGTACGTTATTTGCTGACGCAACTGGTTCGTCAGCAAACCATAGACAGCCAATTCGAGCTGCCGATGGCCAAGCAACTGATTGCCGGGCACCTGTCGATCCAGCCGGAAACCTTTTCGCGGATCATCCGCCGCTTGATCGATGAAAACATCATCACTCAGGACGGCCGTCAGATCGCCATTCTTGATCGTCTGCGCCTGGAACAGTTCGAGTGAGCGCCATGCCCGTCTGCCTGTATTGCCAACATGCCAACCCACCCCAAGAAATCGAGTGCCGCCAATGCGGCATGCCCCTGCCGGCACTGGCCGAACACGCCGGAGAACGTCGGCAGCGCCGATTCATGTGGTTCTGCATCGGCCTGACGATCTTCTGCGTGACGATGTTTTTCTGGCTGCCGCGCAGCATCAGCTGATGCTGCGTTGATCAAACCGGGGTTCAAGGTTGAGTCAGCTGACGATACAACTGCGGCAAGCGCAGAGGTAACTGCTCAGGCTGACGGATCAAGGTGTAGCCATTGGCGCCAAACATGTACGGCAGGTAATCCCCGGCTTCGCGATCGATCGTGATACAGAACGGCGTCAGCCCCTGACGCCGCGCCTCAAGCACCGCTTCGCGGGTGTCTTCAACACCGTAGCGCCCTTCATACAGATCCAGATCATTGGGTTTGCCATCCGTGAGCAGCAGCAACAGTTTGCTGCGCCGCTTGCTCGTGCCCAATAGTTGCGTGGCCTGGCGAATGGCGGCGCCCATGCGCGTGTAATACCCCGGTTTGAGACCTTGAATACGACCTCGGGTGGTGTCGTCATAACGCTGGGTGAACGCCTTGAGTTCCTGCATGCGCACTTGCTGACGACGCAGCGAGGAAAACCCGTACAGGGCGAAGTCATCGCCCAGCACCGACAAGGTTTCGCCGAACAGCAGCAGGCTGTCGCGGATGACATCGATGACGCGATGCTCATCGTTCAGATGGGCGTCGGTGGACATCGACACGTCGGCCAGCAACAGACACGCCAGGTCGCGGCGGGTCTGCCGTTGCTCCATGAACAGACCGCGTTCGGCACACTGGCCATGCTCGCGCTCAACGTGAAAATCCAGCCAGGCCTGCATGTCGAGCTCTGAGCCCTGAGGTTGCTGGCGTAACCACTGGCGGTCATTACGCAGATGCTCGAATTGGCGCCGCAAGCGGTGCGCCGAGGCCTTCAGCCGTAAAGGCAATGGCTGTGCCTCACAGTCGCGGGGCACCATCATTTGCAGATTGACGAAGCTGTCCTGCATCTGTTGTTTACGGTAGTCCCACTCCGGCAACTTGATGCCCTCGCCGAGGGGAATATCGTCGACATCGGCCGGTGGCAAATCCAGGTGCAACTTGAGACCGCCGCCCTTGCGCAGGCGGGTGCGCGACAGCGTCAGTTCATCCAGGTCGTCGGCGACTCGGGCGGCGTCCGGGTTTTCGCTGTCGTCGGACCAGCGATCCAGGTCGACGTGCTCGGTCCAACTGAACAGGTTCTCAAGGCGCACGATTAACAACCCGCCGTCGCGGCTGCCTTCATCGATCCGTGTCGCGCGTTTACGCCCGCTTTTCTGTTCGCCGGGTGGCGTGGTCAAAGACTCTTCGGATTCATCGCCCAGATCCGCAGCCTGCGGGCTGGCGAGGTTTTGCGGCGGGTACAACCACAGCGGCAGCGGCCACGCGGCCCGTTCGCTGCGGGGGAAATGCTCAACACTGCCGGGTTCGCGCAGCGCCTGGCATAACGCCCGTTCCAGTGCCGCTTCGCTAGCGTTCAATGAGGCCGGATCGGGGCGCAATTGCAGATGGGCATCGACCAGACGTTTATAGCGAGTACGCAGCGCGGGATAGCGTCGCAACAACTGTTGCGTCCAGCGTTGATTGTCCCGCCCCCAGTGACGCATCGGCCCGGCCTGTGCCGCCAGCAACGCGAGCCAGCGATAGAGTTCCTCATTCAGTGCGACTTCAGGGAAGACCGCCAGGCTCGATGGCAGCCGCAAATTACTCGCGTCACACCACGCCAACGGCACTTGTTTGCAGGTGCCGGCGATCTGCTGCAACACGTTTCGGCGCAGCAGCAGGTCGCGGTCGCTGGCGGCTTCCACACCGATGCCATTGGCACCGCCCATGGCGCGAAACAACAGCGCCAGCAGGCGTTGCTGGCTGGCCAGTTCAACCCTTGCTTCAGGGAAGTCCGGGCTGGCACGCCGTGTGATGAAACGATGCCAGATACTGCCTACCCACTCTTCCAGTTCGACGGTAAACGCCATGATGCTTGCCCTTCCCGGAAACCAAAAAAACGGCCCGCTGTATCAGCCGGGCCGACCTTTTCTAGCCATTGCACTCGTTCATGAAGGAACAACCGCAGCCGGGGCGCGTAAGGCTGCGCGGCTACGTTGCTTGAAGCTGAACAGGTAACAGAGCAAGCCTGCGAAGAAGCCGAGACCGGCGCCCAGACGCGCCCAGAACAGCACCTGCAGATGTTCGACCGTGGACATGAATGGCAACGCAATCCCGTCGGCCTGCCAGCGTTGCAGGTAAACCTGGACGACACCGGCAGCGGTCAGGAACAGCGTGATCATCACCATCGACAGGGTCATCAACCAGAAGCCCCAGATTTCGAAGGTCTGCGAACGCTCGTCAGCGGCTTCACCCAACCCGCGCAAACGCGGCATGGCGTAGCTGATCAAGGTCATCACGATCATCGCGTAAGCACCGTAGAAGGCCAGGTGACCGTGCGCCGCCGTCAGTTGCGAACCGTGGGTGTAGAAGTTGACCGGTGCCAGGGTGTGCAGAAAACCCCAGACGCCCGCACCGAAGAACGCGGTGACCGTAGTGCCCTTGGCCCACAGTGTGGCGGCGCGGTTCGGGTGTTGCCGGCGACGATTCTTCACCATGCTGAAGGCGAAGATCACCATGGCCAGGAACGGCAGCGGTTCGAGTGCAGAGAAAATCGAGCCGACCCACAACCAGACCTCAGGCGCACCAATCCAGAAGAAGTGGTGACCGGTGCCGATGATCCCGGTAATCAGCGCCATGGCGATGATCACGTACAGCCATTTCTCCACGACTTCCCGGTCGACACCGGTGATCTTGATCAGGACAAAAGCGAGCATCGAACCCATGATCAGTTCCCACACGCCTTCCACCCAAAGATGCACCACCCACCACCAGTAGAACTTGTCGCGGGCCAGGTTGCCGGGGTTGTAGAAGGAGAACAGGAAGAACACCGCAAGGCCGATCAACCCGGTCATCATCACCATGCTGACGGTGGTCTTGCGACCTTTGAGCAGGGTCATGCCGATGTTGTAAAGGAAGCCCAGGCACACCACCACAATGCCCATCTTGGTAATGGTCGGCTGCTCCAGGAACTCCCGGCCCATGGTCGGCAGCAACTCGTTGTGGGTCAGTTTGGCCAGGCCCGCATAAGGCACCAGCAGATAGCCGAGGATCGTCAGCACGCCCGCGGCGGCGAATACCCAGAACAGAATGATCGCTAACTTCGGACTGTGCAGTTCGCGGTCGGCCTCTTCCGGAATCAGGTAATAGGCAGCGCCCATGAAGCCGAACAGCAGCCAGACGATTAGCAGGTTGGTGTGCACCATCCGCGCCACGTTGAAGGGAATGATCGGGAACAGAAAGTCTCCCACCACGTATTGCACACCCATGATCAAACCGAACAACACCTGACCGAGAAACAGCATCAGGGCAAACACGAAGTACGGTTTGGCCACGGCTTGCGAGGCGAATTTCAGATGCGGATTAGCAATGCTCATCTCTTAGCCCTCCTTGTTTGGCGGCCAGCCATTGGTGTTGATGTTCGAACTCCATTTGAGGAACTCGGCGATGTCATCCACCTCCTGCTCGCTCAACTTGAACTGCGGCATCGCTCGCCGGCCCGGTACGCCCAGCGGCTGCATTTTCATCCAGGCATGCAGAAAGGGTTTGAAGCCCGCCTCCCCGCCGCGCCGCTGGAACACGTTACCCAGCTCAGGCGCAAAGTAGGCGCCCTCGCCCAGCAGCGTGTGGCAGCCGATGCAGTTGTTTTGCTCCCAGACCGTCTTGCCGCGGATCACGGATTCGGTTAACTGCGCTTCATTGCTGCGCTCTGGAAAGGTCTGTTCCGTGTGATAGGTCAAGGCCAGGAATATCAGGAAGAAGAAGATGCTTCCCCCGAAGTAGATATTCCTGGCCATGCCTTTGGTGAAGGTCTCTGACATGGTCGCTTCCTCTTTGCTTGGCCCGTCCATGATAGGAAGCGAAGGGTTGAAACCTGCTTGATGGCGATCAAGAAAGGCAGATGGTTTTGGTCGGGTATAGATCGTATGACTGACAGAGATCGAATGTGGGAGCGGGCTTGCTCGCGAAGGCGGCGTGTCAGTCAACATGGATATTGAATGTGCCGGCCCCTTCGCGAGCAAGCCCGCTCCCACATTAGAATCGTGCTGTTCTACAGACTGTATTCCTTAGTCGATTGACATCAGCGTCAGCCCTACAACGGCTGCCAACACCAACGCCCAGCTCACCATCAACCGCCGCCACAATCGCGGGGCATGGCGCATTTCCATAAAGCCATCGGCAATCAGCCAGGCCTTGCCAACCGCCACCAGCAAAATGGCCACCGACAGCAGCCACGTCGCGCCCATCTGTGCCAGCACCACCGTGCACACGCTTAACGTGGCCAGCGCTGCCCAGCAGACCAGCAAAAACCTGGAAGCCGACATCAGAACCCCCGTCAATTCAATACGTAGACCAGCGGAAACAACACCACCCAGATCAGATCGACCATGTGCCAATACAGCACACCCGATTCAAGCCCACTGCGGTTGGCCGCGTTGTACAGGCCACGACGGCAACGCTCGGCCAGCCATCCGAGGATGACCATGCCGAGCAGTACATGGAGAAAATGAAAACCGGTAAGGATCCAGTAGAGGGTGAAAAACGTGTTGTGCTCCATGCCCAGCCCCGTGGCCAGCAAGTGCCGGTATTCGGTGATCTTCAACACCACGTAAACACTGGCCGCGAGCAAGGCTGCCAGCAGGTAGATAGCGCCGTGGCGAGACCGGGAGCGCTTGACTTGCTCCTGGGCCAACGCGGCGAACAGCCCGGCGGTGAGCAGGCTCAGGGTCATCGCCAGGCCGGTAGATGTGTTGAGCAACTGACGGCTTTCACCGAACAGCTGCGGTTTGAGTGCCTGGGTCACGGCGAACGTCAGAATCAGGATGGCGAACACAGACAGCTCGGCCAGAATGAAAAACCACATCGCCAGATCACCCGGCAAGTGACCCGGCGCAACGCGTCTGGCCTCAGCCGAAGTGGACATCAACCACGTCCATCAGCGCCGCAACAGTCAGCGGATCATCGCTCAGCGGCTCGGCCAGGCAGGCCATGCACGCCTCACGCGGGCTCATGCCGGAGCGGATCATTCGCGCAGTAAAAATCAACAACCGCGTCGAGGCGACTTCCTCCAGGTCATGTTGATCCAGCCTTCGCAGGGCCTGCCCCAGCCTGACCACTTGCGCCGCCAGCGCGCTGTCCACCTGCGCTTCCCGGGCGACAATGCGCTCTTCATCGGCCACCGGCGGATAGCCGAAACGCATCGCCACGAAGCGTTGTCGGGTGCTGGGTTTCATGCCTTTGAGCAGGTTCTGGTAGCCGGGGTTGTACGACACCACCAGCATGAATGACGGTGGCGCCTGCAGCACTTCGCCGGTGCGCTCCAGGAACAGCTCCCGACGATCATCGGCCAGCGGATGCAACACCACCACGGTGTCTTGGCGCGCTTCGACCACTTCGTCCAGATAACAAATGCCGCCTTCACGCACCGCGCGGGTCAGTGGCCCGTCCTGCCACCAGGTGCCTTGGGCACCAATCAAATGGCGGCCAATCAAGTCGGCAGCGCTCAGATCGTCATGGCAAGCCACGGTGTACAGCGGCAGTTTCAACCGATGGACCATGTGCTGGACGAAACGGGTCTTGCCGCACCCCGTCGGGCCTTTGATCAGCACCGGCATGCCGTGTCGCCAGGCTTGCTCGAACAGCGCCTCCTCATTATTGAGCGGTTGATAGAAGGGTTCGCAAGACTGGATTCGGTCCATGGGCTGTCTGTTCCAAAAGCGGATTCAAGCCACACGCTACGGGCCCCTGCGACAACCTGGCAAGTGACATGGTCGGCAAACTTGATCGCGGTCAAGCGAGCATTGGCCTGCTCGGGCATAGCCTTGCACGGCACTAAGAACCTGCGTTCTGCGCTGCCGTTTCAGCACATCGCAAAGGTCTTGCCTGAGGAGAAATGGAATGCTGATCAGCAATAGAAAAACGTTTGCTCTGACTGTCGCCACATTGTGTTCGGCGCTGGCCCTTGCGGTGACTCATGCGGCCCGGGCCGAAGAGCCCGCTGCCGCTGCGGCCAGCCCGCTGATGGTCAAATCCGCCGGAGCGCCCGACATGAGTCAGGCCGAGTTCGACTCTTCCAAGGAAATTTACTTCCAGCGCTGCGCCGGCTGCCACGGTGTTCTGCGCAAAGGCGCCACCGGTAAACCACTGACACCGGACATCACCCTGTCCCGCGGGCAACCGTTTCTGGAGGCGTTGATTACCTACGGTTCACCGGCGGGCATGCCGAACTGGGGGACGTCGAATGCGCTGACCAAGGATCAGATCACGTCAATGGCCAAGTTCATTCGGCACGCACCGCCAACGCCGCCTGAATGGGGCATGGCCGAGACGCTGAAAACCTGGAAAGTGCTGGTCAAGCCTGAGGATCGTCCGAAGAAGCAACTGAGCAAACTCAACCTGCCCAACCTGTTTTCGGTGACGTTGCGCGATGACGGCAAGATTGCCCTGATCGACGGTGACAGCAAGAAAATCGTCAAGCTGATCGAGACCGGTTATGCGGTGCACATCTCGCGCATTTCTGCCTCGGGTCGCTACCTGTTGGTGATTGGTCGAGACGCGCGGATCGACATGATCGACCTGTGGCCGGTGGAGCCGACCAAGGTCGCCGAAGTCAAAGTGGGCATCGAGGCGCGCTCGGTGGAGACCTCCAAGTTCAAGGGCTACGAAGACAAATACACCGTCGCCGGCTCCTATTGGCCGCCGCAATTCACCATCATGGATGGCGAAACCCTGGAGCCCAAACAGATCGTCTCGACCCGCGGCATGACCGTCGACAAGCAGGAATATCACCCCGAACCCCGGGTCGCGGCGATCATCGCCTCCCACGAATGGCCGGAGTTCATCGTCAACGTCAAGGAAACCGGCAAGGTTATGCTGGTCAATTACCAGGACATCAAAAACCTCACCATCACCTACATCGATGCCGCGCCCTTCCTGCATGACGGCGGCTGGGACAGCACCCATCGCTACTTCATGACCGCCGCCAATAATTCCAACAAAGTCGCCGTGATCGATTCCAAAGATCGCAAGTTGGCAGCTTTGGTGGAGGTCGGCAAAACCCCTCACCCGGGGCGCGGCGCCAACTTCAACCACCCGACCTATGGGCCAGTCTGGGCCACCAGCCACCTGGGCGATGACGGCATCTCCCTGATCGGTACCGACCCGATCAAACACCCGCAATTTGCCTGGAAACAGGTCGCCTCGCTCAAGGGCCAGGGCGGTGGATCGCTGTTTATCAAAACCCACCCTGACTCCCGTCACTTGTATGTCGACACCACCCTCAACCCGGACACCAAGCTGAGCCAGTCGGTGGCGGTGTTCAACATCGACAAACTCGACGCCGGCTACACCGTGCTGCCCATTGCCGAGTACGCCGGCATCAAGCAAGGCGCCATGCGGGTGGTACAGCCGGAATACAACAAGGCCGGCGATGAAGTCTGGTTCTCCGTATGGAGCGGTCAGTCAGAGGAATCGGCGCTGGTAGTGATCGACGACAAAACGCTGAAGCTCAAATCAGTCATAAAGGACAAACGACTGATCACACCCACCGGAAAATTCAACGTCTACAACACCCAACACGACATCTATTGAGCTCCATCAATGCAAGGAATCCCCATGAAAAATATTCTGTTTTCACTGTTCGCCCTGACCGCTGCGCTGAGCGTGCAACCGGCCATGGCCCAAGACGGCCAGGAGCTGTTCAAGAGCAAACCCTGCGCCGCCTGCCATTCCATCGACACCAAGCTGGTCGGCCCGGCGCTCAAGGATGTCGCGGCCAAGAACGCCGGCGTGGCCGGGGCCGTGGACACCCTGGCCAGCCACATCAAGAACGGTACGCAAGGCAATTGGGGCCCGATGCCAATGCCGGCCAATCCGGTGACGGATGAAGAAGCGAAGACACTTGCAACCTGGGTCCTGAGTCTCAAATAGCCAACTGGAGGGCGTCATGACGGTTTATCGACACGCTGCGATTCTGGCGGCCCTCCTCCTCATTTGCGCAACCGCGGTTGCCGCGCCCGACGCCAAGCGTCAGGCACAACTCGAACACTTGTTGGCCCAGGATTGCGGCGCCTGCCATGGGCTGCACATGACCGGCGGACTGGGTCCCGACCTGACCCGCGCAACGCTGGCGGGCAAGTCCAGGGACAGCCTGATAGCTACCGTCAGCCAAGGCCGGCCCGGCACCGCGATGCCCGGTTGGGCTCCGCTGCTCAGCCAGGACGACATCCGTTGGCTGGTCGATCTTCTTCTCCAGGGATATCCCGCACCATGATCCGATCAACCCTGCTTTTAGCGGCGACCGGGCTGTTGTTGTCCGCGTGTGTTCAGCCTCCGTTGCGTGGTACCGGCGATCTGGGCGTGGTGGTGGAGCGCGCCACCGGCAGCGTGCAAATCATCGAAAGCGACACCCGCACGGCACTGGCCCGACTCGAGGGTTTGGGCGATCTGTCCCATGCCTCGGTGGTGTTTTCCCGCGACCAGCGTTATGCCTATGTGTTCGGCCGCGACGGCGGGCTGAGCAAGATCGACCTGCTGACCCAACGCATCGATCAACGGGTGATACAGGGCGGTAACAGCATCGGTGGTGCGATCAGTCAGGACGGCAAACTCATCGCCGTGTCCAACTACGTGCCCGGCGGGGTCAAGGTGTTCGATGCTGAAACCCTGCAATTGGTGGCCAACATTCCGGCCACGCCCCTGGCCGATGGCAGCAAGCGCTCACGGGTGGTCGGCCTGGTCGACGCGCCCGGTCAGCGTTTTGTGTTCAGCCTGTTCGATACCGGCGAGATCTGGACCGCCGATTTCAGTCAGGGCAACACGCCACAGATCAGCCGCTTCACCGAGATCGGCCAGCAACCCTACGACGCGTTGGTGACCCCGGATGGTCGCTATTACATGGCCGGACTGTTCGGCGAAGACGGCATGGCGCAACTCGACCTCTGGCATCCGGAGCGCGGGGTGCAGCGAGTGCTCGGTGATTACGGTCGTGGCCAGGCGAAATTGCCCGTCTACAAGATGCCGCACCTGGAGGGCTGGGCCGTCGCCGATCACCAGGCCTTCGTGCCCGCTGTCGGTCGTCATCAGGTGCTGGTGATGGATTCGCGCACGTGGCAGCAGAGCGCTGCCATCCCCGTTGCCGGCCAACCAGTGTTCGTCACGTCGCGGCCGGACGGTCGGCAGCTGTGGGTCAATTTCGCCTACCCGGACAACGATCGGGTACAGGTTATCGACACTGAAACCCACGCCGTGGTCGCCGATCTGCGACCAGGGCCGGCGGTGCTGCACATGGAATTCACCGCTCGCGGCGACCAGTTGTGGCTGTCGTTACGCGATGGCGATCAGGTTCAAGTCTGGGACCCGTACAGCCTGAAGCAGTTGAGCACCCTTCCCGCCACCGCGCCGAGCGGCATCTTCTTCAGCAGTCGCGCGCAAAAAATGGGCTATTGAAATGAACCTCGACCTGCTCAGCCGCCAATTGATCGACCGCTTCCAGCACGGCATGCCGCTGTGTGCGGAACCGTACAAGGAGATGGCGCGGATTCTCGGTTGCCGCGTGGCCCAAGTGATGGCTTGCCTGGAAGAAATGGATCAGGCCGGCACCCTCTCACGGATCGGCCCGGTGTTCGAACACAGTCGCGCCGGGGCCAGCACCCTCGCCGCCCTCGCCGTGCCCGCCGAACGCTTGCAACAGGTCGCCGAGCACGTCAGCCAATACCCTGAGGTCAACCATAACTACGCGCGGGAGCATTTCTACAACCTGTGGTTTGTGCTGACCGGTCCCGATCGCCAACACATCGAACGCGTTCTCGAACAACTTGAAAAAGACACCGGCCTCATGCCGCTGGATCTGCCGATGTTGACCGCTTACCGCATCGACCTCGGTTTTGCCCTGGGAGAAAACCCATGACGCCGGGCTTGAGTCCTAAACAGGCACTGGCGCTGCGTCGGCATCTGGAAGGCGGATTGCCGCGGGTATCGCGCCCCTATCAGGCCCTCGCCGAACGGATAGACGCCGACGAAAACCAGGTGCTCGCGCAAATGCATCAGTGGCTCGAGCAAGGGCTGTTTCGCCGGGTCGGCCTGGTACTTAACCATCGCGCGCTGGGTTTTACCGCCAACGCCATGCTGGTGCTGGATGTTCCGGACGCGCTGATCGACGAAGTCGGCCAGCGCCTGGGCCGGGCGCACGGCATTACCCTCTGCTACCAACGGCCGCGACGCCTGCCGCAGTGGCGCTACAACCTGTTCTGCATGGTTCACGGGCGCCAACGCGCGCAGGTCGAGGCACAGATCCAGGCGTTGCTGGAAGAACACCTGCTGAGCGATCTGCCCCATCAACTGCTGTTCAGCACTCACGCGTTCAAACAGTGCGGCGGACGCTTTGCACCCTCACCAACCGGAGCCTCCACCCATGGATGACCTTGACCGTCGGTTGATCAACCGCCTGCAACTGGGCCTGCCGCTGGTGCGCCACCCGTGGCAGGCACTGGCCGCCGAACTGGAGAGCAGCAGCACCGAACTGCTCGACCGCCTCCACGAATTGCTGGAAGACGGCATGCTCACGCGCTTCGGCCCGATGTTCGACATCGAACGACTCGGCGGCGCCTTCACCCTCGCTGCGCTGGCGGTGCCGGAGGAGCGTTTCGAAGACGTCGCCGAGCAACTGCAGGCCCTGCCTGAAGTGGCGCACAACTACCGCCGCGAACACGCCTGGAACATGTGGTTCGTGCTCGGCTGCCCGACCGAACAAGGCATCGCCGAGACCCTGCAGCACATCGAAACCCTGACCGGCCTGCCGCTGCTCAACTTGCCCAAAGAGGAGACCTACCATGTCGGTCTGTACTTCCCGGTCTGAAGACACCCTGGCGCAGCGTCTGATCGAGTTGACCCAGGCCGGCCTACCATTGCTGGACGACCCGTGGGCCTGGCTCGCCGAACAGCTGGACCTAAATATCGAATCCACCCTGGACTTGCTCAAGCGCTTGCAGGCCGAAGGCGCCATCCGGCGTATCGCCGCCGTCCCCAATCACTATCGCCTGGGCTATCGCTACAACGGCATGACCGTCTGGGATGTGCACGATAGCGACATGCCGCGCCTTGGCGCGCTGATCGGTGCGCAGCCCTTCGTCAGTCATTGCTATCGACGCCCGCGACGAACCGCGTGGCGCTACAACCTGTTCGCCATGGTCCACGGCCGCAGCCGCGAGGAAATCGACAGCTACCGTGAACACCTGCGCTACTTGCTGGGCGACGCCTGCACCGCCGACGAGATGTTGGTGAGCAGTCGCATCCTGAAGAAAACCGGTTTGCGGCTGCCGCCAGTGCCACGCTGAACACGCGCTTGTTCAAGGAGATTTGCATGTTGAGGATCAGCCAATACCTGCGTGCCCTGACCGGCCAGGCGCCTGCCCCCAGAACCAGCCCACCGGGCAGCAACCGGCCACCGGTGGTGATCTGGAACCTGCTCAGGCGCTGCAACCTGACCTGCAAACACTGCTACGCCACGTCCGCCGACAGTGTCTTTCGCGACGAACTGGATACGTCCGCCGCGCTGACCGTGATCGACGATCTGCACGACGCCGGGGTGAAGGTCCTGATTCTTTCCGGCGGTGAACCGCTGTTGCGCGACGATCTGTTTGTGCTCAGCGCCTACGCCCGCACCAAGGGTTTCTTTGTCGCGTTGTCCACCAACGGCACGCTGATCGATGAGCAAAACATCGCACAGATCCGCGCGGCGAATTTCGACTATGTCGGGATCAGCATCGATGGCCTGGAAGCCACCCATGATGCCTTCCGCCAACTCAAGGGCAGTTTCGCCAGCTCCATGCGGGCGATCCGTCTCTGTCGTGAACAGGGTATTCGCGTCGGCCTGCGCACCACCCTGACCCAAGAGAACCATCAGCAATTGCCCCAGTTACTGGCGCTGATGCGCGAGTACGACGTGCAGAAGTTTTATCTGTCGCACCTCAACTACAGCGGTCGCGGCAAACGCAGCCGCAAGCTCGACGCCCGGCAGCAGATGAGCCGCGAGGCAATGACGCTGATCTTCGAACGGGCCTGGGAAGACATCCAGCAGGGCCGCGACAGCGATTTTGTCAGCGGCAACAACGATGCCGACGCGATTCTCTTGCTGCAATGGGTGGGCCTGCATCTACCCGAACATTACCCGCGCCTGGAACACATGCTCCGGGCCTGGGGCGGCAACGCCTCGGGCAGCGGTATCGCCAACATCGACAACACCGGCGAAGTGCACCCCGACACCTATTGGTGGCAGCACTCGGTGGGCAATGTCCGGCATACGCCGTTTCGCACGCTCTGGCTGGACCAGCCGGACGCTTTGTTGCAGCAGCTGCGTGTGCATCCACGCGTCGTCGGTGGCCGTTGCGGCCAATGCCGCTGGCTGAACATCTGCAACGGCAATACCCGCACCCGCGCCTGGGCCGAAGGCGACCTCTGGGGCCAGGACCCCGGCTGCCATCTCAGCGATGAAGAAATCGGTATGCCGTCATTAATGACCATCCCTTGCGTCATGCACTGAAGCACCCGCCTGCGAGCCCCGGTCAACCTGATGAAGAACCAAGGACGTCCCATGCACCCATCGATTATTTTACCGGCCGCACTTGCGTCCCCGTTCAGACCGGGCGAAGTGGCCCTGGTCGGCGCCGGCCCCGGTGATCCACGCTTGCTGACCCTGCGTGCCTGGAGCCTGTTGATGCAGGCCGACGCCGTGGTTTACGACCGCCTGATCAGCCCCGAGCTGCTGACGTTGATCCCCCTCACCTGCGCCCGGCATTACGTCGGCAAGGCCAGCGGCTGCCACAGCCTGCCCCAGGAACAGATCAACGAACTGCTTGCCGACCTCGCCGATCGGGGGCAGCGTGTGGTCCGGCTCAAGGGAGGCGACCCGTTCATATTCGGCCGTGGCGCCGAGGAACTGGAATATCTGCTGCAACGCAACATTGACTGCCAGGTGGTCCCGGGCGTTACCGCCGCTTCCGGTTGCAGTGCTTATGCGGGCATTCCGCTGACCCACCGGGATCTGGTCAACTCCTGCCGCTTTATTACGGGGCATTTACAGCGCGATGGTGAGTTGCAATTGCCCTGGAGCAGCCTCGCCGACAGCAGCCAGACTCTGGTGTTTTACATGGGGTTATCGAACCTCGGAATTATCGCCCAGCGCTTGATCGAAGCCGGAATGGCCGCTGATACACCGGCGGCGCTGATCAGCAATGGCACGCGTCCCGACCAGCACGTCGCCCGAGGCAAGTTGCACCAGTTGCCGACCCTGGCGCTGGATTGCCCACCGGGCATTCCGACGCTGACGGTGATCGGCAAAGTGGTCGATCTGTTCGCGACCCAACAGCAGGAATACCCGGCACGCTTTTACGCCGCTCCGGTGTTGCAACGCCACGGTAAGGTGGCGATATGAGACGCATGCTGCTTGCCCCCTTGTTATGGATCGGTACGGCCCATGCCGGCGCAGCGATTCCACCCTCCGACGCGGCCGCCGACCTCTACCAACAGCATTGCCAAAGCTGCCATGGCGCCAACCGTTTAGGCGGTACGGGGCCGGCCTTGCTGCCGGAAAGTCTGAGCCGGATCAAACCCGATGAAATCCGCAGCGTCATTCAGAACGGTCGCCCCGCGAGTCAGATGACCGGGTATGCCAATGTGTTCAGTCCCGCGCAGATCGACGCGCTGGTGGATTACCTTCAGCAACCACCCGCCACCCCGCCCACCTGGAATAACGACGACATTCGCGGCAGTCATTCCATTCTCGTCGATATCAGCAAACTGCCCGACACGCCCCAGCATGGCGCCGATCCGCTGAACCTGTTTGTGGTGGTGGAAGCCGGCGACCATCACATCGACATCCTCGACGGCGATCGTTTCGACGTGCTGGCGCGGTTTGCTTCGCACTTTGCGGTGCATGGCGGGCCGAAGTTCTCGCCGGATGGGCGCTTCGTCTATGTCGCCTCACGGGATGGCTGGGTCAGCTTGTACGACTTGCACAACCTGAAGCTGATCGCCGAGGTCCGCGCCGGGCTCAATACCCGCAACCTGGCGGTGAGCAAGGATGGTCGCTGGGTGCTGGTGGGCAACTATCTACCCGGCAATCTGGTGGTGCTCGATGCCCGCGATCTGTCGCTGGTCAAAACCATCCCCGCAATCGGCCAGGACGGCACCGCGTCACGGGTCAGCGCGGTCTACACCGCCCCGCCACGAGACAGTTTCATCGTGGCGCTAAAGGATGTGAAGGAAGTCTGGGAGCTGTCGAGCGCCGGCACACCGGACTTCGAACCACGACGCATCCAGGCCGAGGATGTGCTGGACGACTTTTCCTTTTCACCGGACTACAAGCAACTGCTGGCCACGTCGCGCAAGGCCAAGGGCGGTCAGGTGATCGACCTCGACAGTGGCAAGGTGGTCACCGACATACCGCTGCCGGGCATGCCGCACCTGGGGTCCGGGACCTACTGGAAACGTAATGGTGAGTGGGTGTTCGCCACGCCGAACATCAGCAAGGGTCTGATCTCGGTCATCGACTTCAAGACCTGGAAACTGATCAAGGAAATTCCGACGCTGGGGCCGGGGTTCTTCATGCGCAGTCATGTCAACTCGCGGTATGCCTGGACTGACGTGTTCTTCGGGCCTGATAACGATGCGATCCACTTGATTGACAAACAGACCCTGGAAATCGCCCACACTTTGCGCCCGATGCCTGGCAAGACGGCCGCCCATGTTGAGTTCACTCGCGATGGCCGCTACTTGCTGTTGAGCGTCTGGGCCACCGATGGCGCGCTGATTGTGTATGACAGTAATACCCTCAAAGAGATCAAGCGCCTGCCGATGAACAAGCCGTCGGGTAAATATAACGTCGGTAACAAGATTGAGTTTGTGGAGGGGACTTCGCATTAGATCTTGGTGTATATCCGTTTCTGCGGTCAGGTCCTGCTCCGTGGGCCCGCCGCCATCGGCCATCCATGGCCGGGGGCGGCTAACCCGGCATCCATGCCGGGTTGCCCACTGCGCAGAACCTCCTCTTGGCTTCTCGAGGGGGCGACTACCGCAACAGCAAAAGCGAGGCGGCCTCTGGGCCGACCTAGGCATCAAGCGGGCGCGCTTCGCTGACTTGATCGTTCACATCCTCTGGAAGCAACACTGATTAATTGTGGGAGCGGGCTTGCTCGCGAAGGCGGACTTACATTCAACATTTATGTCGACTGACACGGCCTCTTCGCGAGCAAGCCCGCTCCCACAGTTGAAATGTTGTCAGGTATGGCATTCGGGTACACCGCCGCTGACCAGACTTGACCGAACCAACATCAGGTCGGCTATCAGGCCGCCTCGCTTTGGCTTTTGATCTGGCTTTTGATGTTGACCTGCCCCGTCGGAAGGCCGAACGCAGGTTCTGCGCAGTGGGCACCGCGGCAAGGATGGCCGATGGCGGCGGGCCCACGGAGCAGGACCGGAGTGAGGGTATGGCGAGCCTAGGCGAGCCACCGTACGTCAGGGGCGAAAAGCGTTTGGTTACTTGGCGCTTTTCCAAGTGACCCGCCGTAAGGGCGGAACCCTAAGCCGCCATTACCGCAGAAATGGATATGTACTCGGTCAACAAACCACGGACCACATCACCCCAAGGTATAACCGTTATCAACCTTCCAATCCTGCCCATAGACACCCCGGGCGCCTTGGGACAGTTGAAAAATAATCACATTGGCCACCGCCGACGCGTCAAGAAAATGCCCCGGCAGCAGACGCTTCCCAAGGGTATCAGCGACGTCATCAAGCTCCCCATCGCTCAACCCCAGGTTGTCCCACATCGAGGTCGCGGTCGGCCCCGGGGAAACCAGATTGATGCGCACGTCATAACGCGCGAACTCCACCGCCAATGTGCGTGCCTGAGCCGCCAGCGCGGCCTTGCTGGCAATGCAGGCAGCCAGACCGGGAAAGCTCGAACCGGTCAGGAAACTACCGACAAACACCACCGAAGCCGGATTCGCCAACTCACCGCGCAACGCCGCCAGTGTGTTCAACGCCCCGGCACCATTGACCGCCCATTGGCGCTGAAAGGCCGGCATGTCCAGGCTGTCGGCCATTTCAGCAATGCCCGCGTTGGGCACCAGATAATCCACCCGCCCTAGCGCCGCCGCCCTCCGGGCCAGCCCTTGCAAGTCTTCCTCGCACGTGACGTCCCCCGCGCACCATTGCAGCCGCTCACCGTAGATCTGCTGCAAGGCTGGCAATTCACCGACGGTGCGTGACATCGCCAGCACCTTGACCCCGCGAGGCAACAGCGCGGCGCACAACGCCAGGCCAATCCCGGAGCTGGCGCCGGTGATCACCGCCAAACGATCCTGAAACTCGGTTTGCATCATGTTCTCCTGGGCATCGTTAATGCCAAGCACTGGGGACGTTGTGAGCCCCTATCTTTGAACAGACGCAGAAATACTGACTTGACGGCGATCAGATTTTCTCGATGACGCGTCGGATAATCGGCCGGCTCAATGAGTCGAGTGCGACATCGCTGGCTGCTGCTGAAGCACCGCCTGATCGATCTCGCTGAACCGCAGCACACGACCACCCTGGTCGGCGGCCAGTTTTTCCGCAGCCTGTTGGCTGGAGAAGGACGCCAACACCACACCCATTGCCCCCTTGAGCTGGGTGCCGACCACGTAAAACGCATCCTTGGCGTCGATCAGATGGGCATCATTGGGTGCGTTCCACGGACTGCGGCCCATGTCGTGGACATACAACCGGGCCTCGCCATGATGATTTTCCGGTTGCAGCCACCAACCGATCATCTCCGCCGTGGAGCAGAATTTCTTGATGCCGCTGCGCTCGACCACTTCGCCCTTGGGCCCGGGGAAGCCGTCGATGATCATGCCGCAAACATGGCATTCATCACTGGGATGAAAAGCAGCGGCGGCGTCGCTGTAGGTGGCTTGCACGGGTTTGTCACAGGCCGCCAGCAGCAGGCCGAACATCAGGCCCGCCACGGCGCGTGCCGTCGTCGAATACAGATTACTCATCGTCAGATGCTCCAAAAACCAAGGTGTGAATTCATGTCGCCCGTCGCCGGAACAGCAGCCAGGCCAAGCCCAAAGGCACTGCCACCCACAGCAACAGGCACAACCAGAGCATCGAGCCCGGCACTGGCAAATCGCTGCCCAGGGTCAGCACGCCAGCGCTACCGGCGCCGGGCTCGAAACCGGAGAGATTGATCAGGCGATAGATATCGGCGGGGTTGAGCAGCAGCAACCACGGCAGCACCTTCGGGTTGAACTGCCCTTCGCTGAGCACCAGCAGTGCCAACAGCGCCAGGTCGAACACCAGCACGAAGAAGAACCACACCCCCAGCGCTAGCCCGGCGGCCGTGGATTTCTCGGCGGACACACTGCTCAGCACATAGGCCAGCCCAAGAAAGCCCCAGCCCAGTAACGTCGACGACAGCATGAATCGTCCAAACGCCCAGAGCAGCAGGTTCAGTTCGACGTCCTCCACCAGCACGGCAATTGCGAGCATCGCGCAGCCAAAGCCGATGAGGGTCGCCAGCGCCAGGATCAATCCGTGGCCGACGAATTTGCCGAGCAGGATGTGCCCGCGCCCCAGCGGGTAGGTCAGCAACAGCAGCAACGTGCCGCTTTCGTCTTCGCCGACAATCGCGTCATAGGCCAGCAGCAAGGCAATCAGCGGCATCAGGAATGTCGCCAGGCTGGCGAGGCTGGCGATGGTCGCGGGCACCGAGGTGAAGCCCAATTGCCCGGAAGCCGCCGCCCCCAACCAGGCGATGCCGGTCGCCAACACCGCGAACAGCAGGCTGATCGCCAACAACCAGCGGTTGCGCAAACCGTCATTGAATTCCTTGCGGGCCATGTTCCAGATCGGGTTCATACGGTCTCTCCACTGGGGGTCGCGCCGGCCCGGCCCATGTAATAGCGGTAGATGTCCTCCAGGGACGGTGGGTCGATTTCCACATCAGCTGGCTCGTGTTCATTAAGCAGTTCGCGCAGCAGGTCCAATTTGTTGCCATTGAGCGCAGCCACTTCAAGGCCCTCCACGCCCCAGCGCTGGGTGACGTGCCCAGCGTTGTTCCAGGATCGCTGCAACGGCCCGGCGTGCTTGAGCCCGTTGGCGCGAATCAGCGTCGGTAACCCGGCTTCCTCGCGCAAACTGCGCAGACTGCCGAGGGCCAGCAGGCGCCCCTGGGTCAGAATCGCGGCACGGTTGATATGCGCCTCGACACCCGGCAATACGTGGGAGCAGAGAATGATGCTGGTGCCCTGGCTGCGCAGCCGATCGAGTAACCGATAGAGATCTTGAGTGGCGATCGGATCGAGGCCGACGGTCGGCTCGTCGAGCAGTAACAAGCGCGGCTCGCCGAGCAAGGCTTGCGCCAGTCCCAAGCGCTGGCGCATGCCTTTGGAATAGGTCTTGACCCGTCGATGCGCAGCGCCCGCCAGGCCGACTTCCTCCAGCAGCACGTCCACCTGCGCGGGCGCTGCGCCTTTGAGTCGGGCGAAATGACGCAAGGTCTCCAGGCCGCTCAACTGCGGATAGAAGGTCACGTTCTCCGGCAAATAGCCCAGCAAACGCCGAACCTGCGGATCACTGGGCATGCGACCGAACACCCTGACCGATCCTTCACTGGCCTGGAGCAGACCGAGCACCAGTTTCATGCTGGTGGTCTTGCCCGCGCCGTTGTGCCCGAACAAGCCCAGCACTTCGCCTTCGCCCAGGCTCAGGTTCAACTGATGCAACACGGTGGTGTACCCATAGCGCTGGCTGACGCCTTCCATGTCAATGACGTTCATGCGGTGGGCTCCTGGGTCAGGGGTCGTGTGGTGGGATTCATCAGCGGATGGCTGTCCAGGACGCCCGGCGATTTCATCACCGGAAAGGCCCGTTGCACCCAACGCAGCAATTCAATCCCGGGGCTGTTCATCAACAGCCGCACCTGCGGGTACAGCCACAGCAAGCGGTCGACGTTGTCGTTGGGTTCGTAGGCGATATCGCCCAGGCCATCGTTGTTGCGATCCCAGCCCAGGTAATCGCTCCAGTAATTGCCCCGGCCATCCACCGACCATTCCTGCAAGCGGGTGGCGACGTATTTGACCTGCCGTTGGTTGCCGATAAACGCGTTGTCGGCGATGCGGTTGTCTTCTGAGCCGGCGGTGAGGTGAATGCCCACGGCGCTGTGCTCGAAGTGGTTGTGTTCGATGCTGTTGAACAGCGAGTTGTAGATGAACAACGCCTTGCCCTCGGCACCGCTGATCATGCTGTCGCCGGTCGAGCCGTCGCGCACGTCCGTGACGAAATTGTCGCGCAAGGTTGAATAGGTGATGTAGTTCATCAGGATGCCGTAGTTCTGATCCTGTTCGGAGCGGTTGCCGATCACTGTGAGCTTGCGGCTTTGCATCAAGGCGTAGCCGGTGCGGGTGCGGCGGGTGGTGTTGCCTATCAATTGGTTGTCGTTGGCGAACATGTAATGCACGCCGTAACGCAGGTCTTCCAGGGTATTGCCCTGCAGCAGGTTGCCGTTGGAGGTGTCGATGTAGATGCCATCGCGGGTGTCGTGCACCTGGTTGCCGATGACCCTGGCGCCATGCACCGCATACAGATGAATGCCGTTGCCGCGATCCTGAGAACGCATCGTTGGATCACCCTGAATACGGTTGTCGATCAGGCTCACATCCTGAGTGCCGTCGACCCAGATACCGAAGCCCTTACCCTTCAGGCGATTGCCTTTAATCACCGCGCCATGGGCTTTGGGCTGGATAAACACCGCTGCATTCATGGCCGTGAGGTCGTGGCCCCAGTCCAGAAAGGTACAGCCCTCGATCCGGACATCGGGTGCGCTGACGATCACGCCGTTGCCCTGCCCTTGCGCCTGAAACACCGCGCCGGGCTCGCAGACAATCTGCATCGGTTGATCAACGCTGAACGAGCCACGGTACTCGCCCGCCGGCAAGTGCCAGCGTTGTTCAGCGTCAACCCGCAACGGCAACGTGGTGATCGGTTGCACCGCCGCCAGTGCCCCGCCTGACATCAACAGGAGCACAAGGGCAAAGACCTTCACCGGGTTTTCCTTGATATCGGTCATCGGCCCGCTCCCGTCGATTGCCAGCCGTCAGGCCCGCTCGACCTTCATGCGGCCGACCATTTCCATGTGCAGCGCATGGCAAAACCAGCTGCAGTAGTACCAATGCAGGCCGGCCTTGTCGGCGGTAAAGGTGATCGAGGACGTCTGCTGCGGGCTGATTTCCATGCTGACGCCATGGTTGGTCATCACGAAACCGTGGGTCACGTCTTCAATCTGGTCGATGTTGGTGATGGTCACCGTGACCTCGTTGCCTTGTTTGACGGTGAACTCCGGCATGCCGTAGGCCGGGGCCATCGAGGTCATGTAGACGCGGACTTTGTTACCGTCGCGGATGACCTTGTTGTCGGTCTCCAGCTTGATCCCGTCCTTCGCAGCGATGACCACGGTTTCGGCGAAAAACGGGTCGTTGCGGTCCCAGATTTTCTTGGTCTTGATCTGGTCGCGCCGGGCCATGATGCAGTCGTGGGGTTCGGCGAAGGCCGGACCGTCGTGCACCAGTTTCATTTCCTCGCCGGAGATGTCGATCAACTGATCGTTTTCCGGGTGCAACGGGCCGGTCGGCAGGAAGCGGTCCTTGGAGAATTTGCTCAGGACCATCAGCCATTTGCCGTCGGCTTCGCTGGTTTCAGTCAGCGACGCATGGTTGTGGCCCGGCTGGTACTGCACGTCGAGTTTCTGCTTGATGTAGTTGACCTTCTCGCCGGTGTAGGCGCGAACGGCTTCTTCGACATTCCACTTCACCACCTGGCTGTCGATAAACAGCGTGGTGTAGGCATTTCCGCGGCCGTCATAAGTGGTGTGTAGCGGGCCCAGACCCAGTTCCGGCTCGCCGACCACCGCGTCACGCGGGTCCTTGAGTTTGTCGTCGAACAGATCATCCAGCTTGGCGGTGGCGATGATCGTGCAAGTGGGCGAGAGTTTGCCGGCGGCAATGAAGTACTTGCCATCGGGCGTCATATTGATCCCGTGGGGGTTCTTCGGCACCGGGATGTAACGGGTGAATGCGCTGTCCTTGCCCTCGGTTTTTCGACCGTCGACCACCGGCACTTTCGAGCCGTCCAGGGTGATGAACTTGCCGGCCTTGATCGCCGCTTCAATGCGCTGGATGTTGAACACCACCACCCAATCGCGCTCGTTGCGCATCATGCCGCCCAGGTCGTAGGCCTTCTCCGAGTTGTAGCAGGTCGACGCCGCATATTTGCCGGTGTAGTCGGCGTCGGTGTTATCCAGGTTGCCGTCGACGATGACCTGGAAGGCCATTTCCATTTTCTCGGCATCGATGGCGTTGAACATCGTGTAGCTGTTCTTGTCCTGCAGGTCGAAGGTGCTGCCGTCATTGGGATGCGGAATGACGAATTCGGCATTGGCGAACACGTACTTTGTGTGCGGCATTTTCTGCAGGCGCAGCCCGTGAACGGCCTGCACATTGGGCACGGTGAGCATCTTGTCGCACTTCATGATGTCCAGACGGATACGCGCAACGCGGCTGTTGGCCTTGTCGTTGATGAACAGATACTTGCCGTCGTACTTGCCATCGGTCATCGATAAGTGTGGGTGGTGGCAGTCGCCATTCTGGAAATGCGCGCTGTCGCCCATGATCCGTTTGCTTTCGTTGGTCAGGCCCCATCCAGTGGCGGAGTCGACGTTGAACACCGGAACACGCAACAACTCGCGCATCGACGGAATGCCCATGATCCGCACTTCGCCCTGATGGCCTCCGCTCCAGAAACCGTAGTACTCGTCCAGCTCGCCCGGCCCGACGTGGGTTTTCGATTGCGCGTCCTTGGCCGCAGCCGCCCAGGTCTCACGGGTGAACACTGCGCCACCGATGGCCGTGGCACCGGCCAGTACCGCGCCGGTCACCGCACTGGTGCCCAGGAAGCCGCGACGACTGAGGCCGGTCGATTCCGGCACTTCAGCTACTTTTTTGGATTCTGTGTCGTTCATCAGGTGTTTTCCTTGAAGGGATAAAAACGGTCACTGCGGACAGGCGCTCGCGGGGTTCATTCCAGAGCGGTCACTTCCACGACAGGTATCAGTTGCACCGCCACGGGTGCCGGTTTGCCGCGCTTCTTGCGCTTGTTGATCAGCGGCGGGCATTTGTTTTCGTTGTGGTAGGTCATCTGGCAATCGAGGCAGTAGTGGCACTCGTTGGCATTGATCCGGCCATCGGGATGAATCGCCTGGATCTCGCATTCCTTGGCGCACAACTGGCAGGGGCTGCCGCATTCCTTGCGGCGCTTGAGCCAGTCGAACAGGCGCAATTTGGTCGGGATCGCCAGCGCCGCGCCCAAGGGGCAGATGTAGCGGCAATAGACTTTGCGCGTGAAAATGTTGATCACCAGCAGCGCCACCGCGTAGAGCACGAACCACCACTGGCGGTCGAACTTGAGGGTGATGGCGGTTTTGAAGGGTTCCACCTCGGCGAACAGCTCGGCGGTGGACATTGATTCCAGGGAGATGCCGAACAGCAGCAGCAAGATGATGTATTTGATCGCCCACAAGCGCTCATGCACCGCGAAGGGCAATTCGTACTGGGGAATTTTCAACGTGCGCGCGGCTTCGTTGATCAACTCTTGCAAGGCGCCAAACGGGCACAGCCAACCGCAGAACACACCACGCCCCCACAACAAAATGCTCGCGGCGGTGAAGACCCAGAGCATGAAGATCAGCGGATCGGTGAGAAACAGCTCCCAGCGAAAGTGCTCGAACAGCGCATGCACAAAGGTCAGGACATTGACCACCGACAACTGCCCCAGGGCATACCAGCCCAGAAAGACCACGGTAAAGAGCAGGTAACCACGGCGCAGCCAGTGCAGAAAGCGTGGCCGGCGGGTGAGTTTGTCTTGCAGGAACAGGATGGCCGTCAGCAGCAACAACGCGCTCGCGAGGACGGCGATCTGGAAGTGTTTCTGGTACCAGATGTTCAACCACATCGGCCGGCTGGCTTCCTCGATGGCCGCCAGCTCTTCGGCACTGGGCGCGGGGCGCTCAAGGTAGGGTTCGGGCAGTTGATAAGGCAGTTCGAAGCTGCTGAAGGTGCCGCTGACCGGTCCCGTCTGACGCCGCACCAGGAGCTCCAGGGACCAGGGCGATCCCGGATCGAAACCGGCCGGTTTGCGCACAATGAACACCGACATTTCAGTGAACTCGGGCATGCCCTTGGCAAACACGTCGGAGAGCCGCTGATGGTCCATGTCGCGAAAGCTGATGACATTGCCGAACTGGCGCAATTGCACCCGATCGAAAATCCCGCCGCGCACATAACCCGAGCCTTTATAGGAAAACAGCCCACGTCCCAGCACCACGATGGCCTGCTCGCCAGGTTTGAGTTCCTGCATGAGGAAGCGATATTGATTGTCGCCCAGCAACGCGCGGCCAATGGTCGGCGGGTTCAAGTGGGCGGTGTACAGTTCGATAAAGGTGTCATCGACTTGATCCGGGCCGGCGTTGTCGACGCCTTCGGCTTCGGTGCCCTTGAAGGCGGCATCGACCTGCCCACGGGTCAGGTTCAACCGGCGAATGGCGCCGTTACCGGTCAGTTGCTCCCAGGTGGCAGGCTCGAAAAAATCCTGGCGCACGATGGCGGGCTTGTTCACCACCCCGCCCCTGTCCTCGATCAGCTTCAACGATACGGCCACCTCATGGGCGGCACGCATGATGACCTCATTGACCACCATGGCGGTGACGGTTGCGCCGGCGATGGCATCCACGGTGACCGCGCTTGGGTCGCTGGAATGGCCGACGACCACCCGCTGGCTGACCTTGATCCCTTTGTATCGGGCGCTGAAGCCATGGAGTTTTTCTTCGGGGATGCCGATCAGCAGAATCGGTTCGTGGTGCTCCAGCACATAGGCGTCCTGAATCACCCCGGCGGTGTCGAGGATCACCTGGGTGTTGATGGGTTTGCCCGAGTAGGCCGGAATGTCCACCACATCCAGGCTCTGGAACACATACCCGATGACCTTGCCGGCCGCCGACAGCGTGCGCACCTTGAACTTGCCTTCGGCTGCGGACACCGAATCGGTTTGAGGGAAAACCTTCTCGATGCGCTGCTGCTCGATGTCGCCGTATGACTTGGCCTGCACCGTCGCGAACGCTGCGATCATCAGCAAGACCATCACCGCCAGCCCGACGCTCCAGATGCGCAGGTTGCCATGTATCGAAGGCTGATGGATTGTCATGAGCACGCTGATTTCAAAGGGGCTTGCGGCAATGTTAGGGAGCGCTGTGTGCCCCGCCCTTGATTGAAATCAACTCGATAAAATTCCTCGCGCCAGAGCGCCAGAAGCCTCAAACGGTGCGGGAAAACCGGCCTTTTTGCTCCCCTCCCAGATAGGCGTCAAATGCCATTGCGGCACTGCGCATCATCAAATGCCCTTGCGGCAACAGCACCAACTCGTCGCTGTGAATCTGCAACAGTCCATCACGCACCTGCTCGTCCAGTTGCGCCAGCGCATCGGCAAAATACTCGGTGAAGCAAATGCCATGACCGGCTTCGAACTTGGCGAAATCGATCCTGCCGTGGCACATCAGGTCGCTGATCACTTCGCGGCGCAGCAAGTCATCGGCGCTCAAGCGATAACCACGATGCACCGGCAACAAACCTTGATCGATACGGGCGTAATACTGCGAAAGCTCCTTGACGCTCTGGCTGTAGCTGTCGCCGACCTTGCCGATCGAAGACACTCCCAGGCCGATCAGGTCGCAGTCGGCATGGGTCGAGTAGCCCTGAAAGTTGCGTTGCAGGGTGCCATGGGTGCGGGCCAGCGCCAGTTCGTCGTCCGGCAAGGCGAAGTGATCCATGCCGATATAGACATATCCGGCCTCGGTCAGACGGCGGATGGTCAACTCCAGCAACTCCAGCTTGCGCTCCGGTGGCGGCATGTCCGCCGGGCGAATCAGCCGTTGCGCGCGCACCAGCTCCGGCAAATGCGCGTAGCTGTAGGCGGCAATCCGGTCCGGGCGCAGGGCGATGATCTTGCCGAGGGTGACGTCGAAACTGGTAACGGTTTGCAGTGGCAGGCCGTAAATCAGATCGACGCTGATCGACTTGAACTGCGCCTCACGCGCCGCCGCGACCAGCGCATAGATCTGCTCTTCGCTTTGCTGGCGATTGACCGCGGCTTGTACGTCGGGATCGAAGTCCTGTACGCCGAAGCTCAGACGATTGAACCCCAGTTGGCGCAGCGACTGGATCTGCTCGGTGTTGATGGTGCGCGGATCGACCTCGATGGAAAACTCATGATCATCGCTGTCGTCCATGTCGAACGCCTGGTGCAGGCAGTCCATCAGGTCCGCCAGCTGTTCACTGGTCAAATACGTCGGCGTGCCCCCGCCCAAGTGCAGCTGCGTGAGTTTGCGCGTGCTGTCGAACAACGCGGCCTGCATCACGATTTCACGCTTGAGGTACGTCAGGTATTCGACGGCCCGATGGGTTTTCTGGGTAATGATTTTGTTGCAGGCGCAGTAGTAGCAAAGGCTCTTGCAGAACGGAATGTGGATATACACCGACAACGGCTTGGGCACCGCCGCCAGGTTGCTGTCGGAGGCGGCACGCTGGTAGTCGTCAACGGCAAACGCCTGATGAAACTGCGGCGCCGTGGGGTAAGAGGTATAGCGCGGCCCGGGACGGTCATACTTTTCGACCAAGGCTCGATCGAAATCGAATGCAGGTTTCATGATCAATCAACTCGCAGGTGGGTTAATGCCTTGCACTGCCCGAATCCTTTTCAAACAGGTTGCAGATGGCATCCACTTCCGGCCGGCCGGCGGGAAGAATGCTGATGAAACGGTCCGACAATTCAATCAACCCGTCACGACTCAATTGCTCCAGCAATGGCCAGACAGATGCAAAGTACTTGGAGAAAATCAGCCCATAGCGCCGCTCGATGGCGCGGATATCCAGCTCTTGATCACACGCCAGGCGCTCCATGACCATGTGCCGAATCTGATCCCCCGCCTCGAAACGCCAGCCACGAGACGTCGGCAATTGGCCCCGGTCCAGCTGCTGCTGATAACGCTCGATGGCGTCGGTGTTTTGCGTATACAAATCGTCGATCTGACTGATAGCCCCCAAACCGAAGCCGATATGGTCGCAATAGCCGTGACGGGTAAAACCGTCACAGGTGCGACGTAATCGGCCGCGTTCCTGAGCGATCGCCAGATCATCGTCGGGCCGCACAAACTGCCCCATACCGATGTAGTGATAGCCCACGGCGATCAACTGTTCGAAGGCGATCTGGCGCATCGCGCCCTTATCGTCCTGGCTGCACAATTCCCTGACCTTGTCGCCGAGCCTTGGACGATAACGGCGTGGTGGTCGGGCATAGTCGAACACCATCAGCCTGTCCGGCTCCAGCTCAATGATCGCCGCCAGCTTCAGCGCGAAGCTTTCTGGCGTTTGCCAGGCATGACCAAAACCCAGATCGACATTGATGGATCGATAACCAAAGGTGCGGGCGGCATCAATCAGTGAATGAATGGGGGCCGGGTTCTGGTAGCAGGCCACCGACATGTCACAGTCGGTGTCGATATCCGGAACACCAATGCTGACGTGATTGAATCCCTGGTTGCGCAACGCGCCCATGGTCGACCAATCGGTATGGTGAAGGTCGACATCGACGCTGTAGTCGCCGCACTCATGCTCGAGAAAGTTGAATCGATCACGCAGGTGATTCATCAGGCGCTCGAGATGAGCGATGGTGGGTGTTCCGCCGCTCAGGTGAAATTGTTCGACCCGTTGCTCCGCTCCCAGATGACAACCGACGAGGTCGATCTCCTGTTCCAGGCGTTGAAGGTACTGTTCGATTTCGCCGTGCTTGCAGGCGACATCGCGCGGGGAACAAAAGGCTGACTGGAGGCTGGAAGGCAGCTGCACGTTCAGGGCGATCGGGCGTCGTTTCTGGCGGCTGACGCGCAAGGCACGAAGCAAATCCAGAGAGCCAATGCCGTCATGAAACTTTTGTGTGTCGGCATGGCAGTTGGGGTCGAGTACGCCCTGATCGCACCGAGCGATCAGATCGCCGGGGGCATGAGAAAAATCGAGCATGACAGGTCTCCGAGACTGGCTGCGGATCAACAGTGTCCGGGATTGGCGATCAATGCTCCTTGACTTGTATCAAGCACAAGCCAAGTGCTTGCAGGACAGACCTTGGGGCAAGGCGCTCACCACGTCAGGTAAAACATCCCCTTGGCCAGCAGCACAATGACGACCATATGGCAGAACACACTGGCATGGATGAAATGCAGGTATCGAGCGTTCATTCGGCTGCTTTTGAACAGCAACATGGCGGCCAAGAAATGCAGCAGCACGCTCACGGCGACCAGGATTTTCAACAGCAACAAGGTGCTGAACGATGAGGCCATTGGCGTTGCAAGGACGGGCAAATAGCGCAGCCAGACCATGCCCAGCCCCGCGCCGAACAATACCAGTAGCACCCACGGCATCAGGGTGCGGGCTCGGCGGCCAATACCCTCCTCGACCAGCAACATCACTTTGGCGGGCAACTGTTTGCGGATGCTTTCCAAAAAAAGGACTTCGAAGAACACCGTGCCGATAAAGATCAAAGCGGCAAACAGATGAAAGGTTAGAAACAGCGGATAGAGCATGAATGTTCGCCCTCAATTCAGCTGTCGGTTTCTCCGGAGAATACAGAACAGCTCGACTCAGGCGATTGACATCAATCAAGAAACCCGCGAATCCGCGCCGCCAGGGGCCGCGCAACACCGATCCTGTGCGGCGCGATCAGCCAGGCTGTCGAACACAAGTTCGACTTCGTGCCATTCATCGACAATACTCAATAATCGAAAGTACCTGCCGATAGTCAAAACAATGCCCCGGCATTAGGGGATTTTAGAACGTGTAGTAATGGGTTCAAGCTTATGAAAGATATCTATCTGCTGATCGAGCATGGAATGGATCAGGGCGAAGTTTATGTACTTGGCTGGTTCGATGATGAGAAAAGGGCCAAGGAAGTGGCCGAGGAGAAGGAGTGGGAGGTGTACCGCGCCAGCTTGAAAACTGAGCATCCCTGGTCAAATCACAAACCGCTGGCGCCAGACCAGACTAAATATCGTCGTTTCTGGATCAAAGAGATTTCCAGATTTGATCACGTCGCGGTTCCCAGGTCCTCAGCGGTTCATTGACCCCCATCCAACTTCGGCTGCTCGGGGTACGCCCCACCCTGTAACTATTGTCTAAGCTCAGGATTAAGCATGAGGGCTCAGCCATGTGCGGACGACTTTCGCAGTATCGAGGTGTTCACGAGTTCGTGGCGGCGTTGAGTATGCCCAACACCCTGGTCAACAATGCTGGCGATCAGCCGCTCGAGCTCTACAACGCCGCGCCGTCGACTCAGCTCGCCTTGCTCCACGAGGAAAGCGGCATGCTGCACGCCGACAGGGTTCGTTGGGGCTGGCGACCGCACTGGGCCAGGGATCACGCGACACCGATCAACGCCCGGGTTGAGAAAGTCGCCCACGATCCATTCTTCAAGGAGATATGGCCGCACCGGGCAATTATTGCCATCGACAACTGGTTTGAATGGGTTTACGAGGGCGGTCCGAAGAAACAGCCTTACCTGATCCGTCGCAAGGATCGCGCGCCGATCCTGTGCGCCGCCATTGGTCAGTATCCAAGGTACGAAAAGGAGCCGGACGAGCATGACGGCTTCGTGATCATCACCGCGGACAGTGAAGGTGGCATGGTGGATCTTCACGACCGTCGGCCTGTGACGCTCAGTCCCGAACTGGCCCGGGAATGGATTGACCCCTACACGCCCAAGGAGCGCGCCGAGCAGATACTCCTGCAGGAACGCGAACCTTGCGACGTCTTCGAATGGTTCAAAGTGGACATGGCCGTGGGCAATGTGAAGAACCAGGGCTCAGAACTGATAGAGCCTATCTCCGCCACCATGACGAGTGGAGACAAAACAATCTGAACCCGCCCTTCCCCTCCAAAGTCAAAAAAATTGGCAGCCCTTAATCACTGAAGCATCACTTTAAAGGAGTCTTTTCATGAAGATTTCGGAGGTTATGACGAAAGATGTTTTAACAGCCAAGCCAAGCCAGACGATCCAGGAGGCCGCGAACATGATGGCCAGGATCGATAGCGGCGCCATCATGGTTGAGGAGCAAGAGCGTCTGATTGGCATGATCACGGACCGGGATATAGCCATTAGAGCCGTAGCCGAAGGACTCCCCGGCAAAACCCCTATCAGTAAAGTAATGACTGGCGGCATCCGCTATTGCTTTGAGGATGAAGACATAGAGCATGTGGCAAAAAACATGGCGGACGTGCAACTGCGTCGCCTGCCCGTGCTCAACCGAGACAAACGCCTGGTTGGCGTTGTGTCGCTGGGAAACATTGCCAGCACTCGATCTCAATCCGCCGCTGCCACGGTTTTGCGCGGAGTGGCACAGGCTCATCATTGATCGGGCCCAGGATTAAAGCTCGCATGGATCTGGCACGCTCGCCTGGCCTGGAATTCCTTTCGAAACCCGGCTTCAGGGTCAGGCGAGTCCTTGTGCACACATCCACCGCAACCGCCTCGCAGAGATAACCTTCCCCCACCCAGTGCGCCGTTCGCTGGGGCGCATGCTTATTGCGCGACACATCAGTTTGGCTCGACGAGCAGGTCTTTGTCCTCCGCGCCTAGCGCCGGCTCCTGGTCTTCCAACTTGTCGGTTTCACGCTTCTTTTTCAGTCGGGCTCGAGTGCGCTCGGTGTCATAGGTTCTTCCGTCGGCCAAGGCATTCAGGGTTGTTGAAATCCGATAGAAACCACCACACGGCTCACAATAAATGCGCAAGCCGCCCCCGAACGAAAGATCTTCCAGCGCATTAGTGTTTCCACACAGCGGACAGCTCATAGCCACCTCCTGATCATTCAGTTAGCCGCTTTCAGCCCGCCATAAATGCTGACAACCTGGGTAGGGTGTGATGACGAAAATAGCGGGGACATGTTGATATCGACAGGGGCTATCCATGGAGGTTGCTTGTTTTTTGTCGATAGATCGAGCAATGCCTGCGTGAACCCCTGCAGGAGCTGCCGAAGGCTGCTCCTACAGAGTCTGCGCAGTTCACCGGGGGCGGATTCTAATCCGCAACCAACGGCTGCCTGGAACGAATCGGCGCGATGACCGACCTTTCCTCGGTGTCGCGATGCAATAAGGAAACGAAGTAGTCATAGGTGGATATCAACGGCACCGGATCGTCATTGCGCGCCATCTCAAGCCATCGTCTTGTGCGTTCGATGTCAAAGAACTCGTTCTTGAATTTCATTTTCGCCACAAGGTTCGCCGAGACCTTGTAGCGTCCACATCCGGCCGAGCATTTGACTTCTGACCATTCTCCAGCCGCATGAACAGTATTAGAGGCAGCCTGACAGATTAGGCACTTCATGTTCGATCTCCGTATCCATGAACTATCAACTGTAGACGATCCATGACCAAGGAGCGTTCACTTGGAAGAAGATAAGAACATCAAAAAGTGAAGAGCCCAGCGCAATGGCTGGGCTCCGGTTATCTTCTGTTTTCCAGCATCTTATCGGCGAGTGCTTTGGCCCTTTGGATTAACAGATTCTGCCTGTCTTCGTGGGTGGCTTCTCCAACCACCGGTGCCGTCAGATTGCTTTCCGCAATCAACGCGGCACAGAAGTATTGATCCCAAACATCGCTTTGCTCCGACTCCTGTCTATTCATTTGGTCGGCGATCATATGCGGCTCCTTTTGATGAGGTAGCCTCTTAAGTTTACGCCCGAATCGTGGACTACCCGCGTCGCGAAGGATGACCGGCACCTCATTGCAATCCGCTCACTGGCGACAAGTCGTTTCCTCAACTAGGATTTTTAGCGCACAGGACTTCGCCCACTGTGTTGTCGGGCGATTCATCAAAGGAGAGATAGATGACATCTACTCGAACTTCCGAGCAAACCTATCGTGGATGGTCCAACCCCATCTTGCTCGAGCTCAAGGAGAGAGAACATCAGCTAAGCCCTTCGGCACGCCAGGCCCTGCAAAATGTCCTGGTGGAGAGGAGGCTTCTTGACACTGGCAACCCATCCGGCAGCGATCGTCGCAAGGCTGATCCGGCCGGGTAACGACAGGCATCAATAACGTTTGTCCATCACGCTCATCATCGACGCTGCTGGCTCTCTGCCGGCAGCGCGCTCATAAGCCATTCCAAATTCCAGACAAAAAAAAGCCCAGGCAGCTGATGGACGCCTGGGCTTTAAAAATGCATAAACCGTGGTGGTGAACGCGGGGCGATATTACCCAATTGCGCGACTTGTAACAAGATATTCTGACTCACTATCCAGTTACTAAATCTCCTAACTCATTAAATATCCACACTATTTTTAAGTCATCTGCTGACTGTTCCGCTCCCGATACCATCGCTTGTAGCGGAAAAAGCTCCCCGGGCATCTCGCACCAGCTCACGCCATTCGGCGTTGTTGATGATCCCGGCTCCCTCCATTTCATCCGCCGCTTTCAGCAGTTTGTCGTAGTGTTCTTCACAATCCATCCCGGCCTCCGGTTCTCTCAAAAGCCGGTACCAGGCATCGAGGGCTGCCTTTTTTCGATCATCATTCATAGCCAAACTCCCAGGGACTGTCTGCTCTTGGAAGTTATTTCAGGAATGACCGTTCCTGGATTCCGACATATGGCTCCGACATACGGCACAGGCCGTCACGCACGAACGAACAAAGTACGAACGAAGCGAGCGTTACAAACAATCCCGGACAGCTTGGCGTAGCGCCCCTGACTTGGCCCACGGTGGCCCTTGGTAAAGCGATACCTGGCTGCCATCCTTCGATTTCACGATAACCAGAATTTCGTCAGCCGTGATGATGCTCGGTGCGGTGATCCGGTAGCCATTGGAAATTGCTGATTGCGTCGATCCCGGAATGTCCTGACGCCACAACGGCAATACACACGCGGCATATTCCTTGGGCGCCTTATCACTGTATTTGCTGATATTGGGCTCGCCGGGAACCACGGATGCGGGTAATGAACAGCCTGCCAACACAGCCACCGCTACTCCCGCTATCAATATGCGCATAACGCTTCCTATCCTGAAAAACGGGAAATGTAATCTGTACATCCAGTGGACACCCGACGGTCTCTATACAGGGGCTTCGTCCTGCCCCGGCTCGGCCCCCGAGCCAGAATCGGGATACGATCTCGCATTCAGATACGTCATCCATCGCTCGTACGCTTCATGCTGCCATTTTGTGACCCGCTCCCATTCCGGGCCGCTCAACTGATGGGCCGAGATGAGTTGCATCATTTCCGTGGTTGCCGCGTCCAGGTCAACAATCAGCTCATGCGCATGGTGTCTGAAATCATCGGTAGTCGTCATTCGAGATGGCCTCCCTAGCGAATAGATCAATACCTCAATACGACAGCAGAGCTGTTCATTCGCGTTAATGTTCCCGACCAATGGAAGCCGTTCCCGCTCTACCCCTTCACGCAGACCACCTGTCGCAAGGTGTGCAGTACTTCCACCAGATCACGCTGGGCGTACATGACTTTATCGATGTCCTTGTAAGCCATCGGAATCTCATCGATGACCGCCGCATCCTTGCGACACTCCACATGAGCGGTCGCGCGGATCTGGTCTGCGACAGTGAAGGTATTTTTGGCTTTGGTGCGGCTCATGGTCCGACCGGCACCGTGGCTGCAGGAACAGAACGATTGCTCGTTGCCGAGACCTCGAACGATGAAGCTTTTGGCCCCCATGGAGCCAGGAATGATCCCCAGCTCGCCCTTCTTCGCCGACACCGCGCCCTTGCGGGTGACCAGGACGTCTTCACCGAAGTGCCGCTCTTTCTGCACGTAATTGTGGTGGCAGTTCACAGCCTCCAGCGCGACCTCGAAGGGTTTGCGAATCACTTGCCGCGCTGCCTGAATCACCGCCTGCATCATCAACGCGCGGTTCTGCCGGGCGAAGTCCTGAGCCCAGCCCACCGCTTCGACGTAGTCGTCGAAATGCCGGCTGCCTTCCTTGAAATAGGCCAGATCGCGGTCCGGCAGATTGGCGATGTGCTGGCGCATATCCGCCTGGGCCAATTGAATGAACAGAGTCCCGATGGCATTGCCAACGCCGCGAGAACCGCTGTGCAGCATGAACCAGACGCGGTTGGCCTCGTCCAGGCAGACCTCGATGAAGTGATTGCCGGTACCGAGGGTGCCCAGGTGATGGCGGTTGTTGGTACTGGCAAGTTTCGGGTACTTGTCGGTGATCGCCTTGAACCGAGAACTGAGCGCTGCCCAGGCTTGATCGGCTTGCTGTGGAACGTGATTCCAGGCGCCTTCATCGCGGCGGCCACGGCTCAACGTGCGGCCATGGGGCACGACCTTTTCGATGGCGCTGCGCAGGCCGTGCAGGTTGTCCGGCAAGTCGGCGGCGGTCAGTGAAGTGCGCGCGGCAATCATGCCGCAGCCGATGTCCACCCCCACGGCCGCCGGAATGATCGCGCCCACCGTGGGTATCACGCTGCCGATGGTGGACCCTTTGCCCAGATGCACATCCGGCATCACCGCCAGGTGCTTGAAGATGAACGGCATCTTCGCGGTATTGATCAGTTGCTGCCGGGCTTCGCTTTCAACCGGCACACCCTCGGTCCAGAGTTTGATCGGCTTGCCGTTGGCGACTTCCAGCAGTTGGTAGACAGGTTGTTGCATGATTTCGACTCTCTTGCGATCAGACGAACATAACGCTCCGGACAGGCAAATGGGACTACTATTTCGTAGCGGGGAATTGCAGGAGGTCATCATGTGGCTTAATGAATATGAACAGCAACTTCGGCGCGACCTGCAAGGTGTGGCCTCGGACCTGAGGTGGTCGGCGGTAGAGCTTTTGCGCATTGCAGAGCAGTTGCGCCTGGCCGGCAATGATGTAGACGCAGAGGCAACGCTAAGGCTGTGCGCGTTGTTCCAGGGCGATGAAGAGCGACTGGCGGGCTATGCTGAAGAAGTAAAAGCAAAATCCATCAGTCGAACGAAAGCTCACTAGAGAGCGCTGCCATGAACAAGCGTCTATGCGCGCTGATCGCCGTGCTGGCGGCGTCAGGTGGCTGCAACACGGAATCACACGTTTATCGAGACCAACCGCTGGTCGCCAAGGTCGAGACCGGCATGAGCAAGGAACAAGTCCAGCAGATTGCCGGCCAGCCTTTATCGATAACGCAGCGCACGGTGGAACCTGGCACCTGCTTTGACTACAAGCTGACCCAGGCCGGCCATCAGCAGCCGTATAACGTCAGTTTCGACAGCCGAGGCAAGGTCGACCACAAAAGTTTCATGACCTGTGCGCAATGGAGTCGAGCCCAACAAAAAGCCAGAGAATATTCCCCCTCCACAGGCGGGATGGGTGGCAGCGGCTACTGATCTCCACGCCTGACAGCGATTAAAAGCCCCAGCGAACCGGGGCTTCAAGCACACTATTTGTCTGATTTCTGGCTTTCTGATTTGTGGCTACGCGACGCTTTGCCCGACCGCGCTCTGTAGGCGGGAAGCGAAGCCGCATAGGCCAGTGCCTCCTCTCTGCTGCCAAAGGCTCCAAGCCGGTCACCTTTGGTGCACACCCGCCAGGGGCCGTTGTTTACGCTGAGTACGTCATAGCCGTTCATGTGCATTTTAGTCAGCATCGGAACGCTCATAGTCACCTCCATTTCGGCAGTGATAGTCCTGGATCAACTCAACTACCTTACACCCGACCTTCACTGAAGTGCCAACCAGACGTCGCGTCAGGATTCCGGCATTTCATTGCACTTTCAGCCGCCCTGTCGACTCCAACCCTTGAAGCAGACACTTCTGCGGATTTCGGTCTGAATATTGCATTTTTATGACTGTTTTGTGACAGGCAGCAGTCGGGTAACCCATGAAAGTACGTGCAACCATCATTTGCGAGCAGGATCGGCATATTCTCCTGGTGCGCAAACGCAGATGTCGCTGGACTTTGCCCGGCGGAAAAATCGAGCCTGGCGAAACCATTGCGGGCGCGGCCATGCGAGAGCTCTATGAAGAAACAGGGCTTGAGGTCGATGACATGCTGTACTTGATGGAATGGGAAACGACCAGCACCCGGCACCATGTGTACGAGGCGTCGGTCGTAAACCTGGCAGCGGCTCGGCCACAGAATGAAATCTTTGACTGCATCTGGCATCCGCTGGACGCCGTGCACAATCTGAAAACAAGCGACGCCACGCTCAGAATCGTCAAAGCGTTTCAGCGTCGCTTGTAGATCACAGGTATTAACCGCGCGACTGCAAGCCACTCAGCCCAGATCGCCGCCACCAACCGGCATGATCATGCCGGTGATGTAGGAGGCTTCGTCGCTGGCCAGAAACAGGATAGCGCTTGCCTGCTCATCCAGCGTGCCATAGCGCTTCATCAAACTGCTGTCGAGGGTCTGGTCGACAATCTGCTGATACCAGAGCTTTTCCTGAGCGCTTTGCTGCGCGGCGTTGCGCGGGATCAGCCGTGGCGGCGCCTCGGTACCACCGGGGGCGGTCGCGTTGACCCGCACGCCACGACCGGCCGTTTCGAACGCCAGGCAAGCGGTCAGCGCATTGACCCCGCCCTTCGCCGCACCGTACGGCACGCGATTGATGCTGCGGGTCGCAATGGACGAAATGTTGACGATGGCACCGCTGCCTTGTTCGAGCATGAACGGCAGCGCAGCATGGCAACACCACAATGTAGGGAACAATGAACGGCGGACTTCGGCCTCGATCTGCGCCTCTTCATAGTGCTCGAAAGGCTTGGCCCAGATCGTGCCGCCAACGTTGTTGACCAGCACATCGAGGCGATCAAAACGTTCGACAGCGGTGCGCATCACACGGCTGCATTCGCTGTATTGCTCAAGGTCGGCGGTCAGGGCAAGTACCTGGCTGCTCTGCCCCAATTCCTTCTGGAGTTCGAACACCAGATCGGAGCGGTCGACCAGAATCAGTCGCGCACCTTCGGCGGCCATGCGCTCAGCCACGCGCCGGCCGATGCCCTGAGCGGCACCGGTAATCAGCGCGACTTTGTCGTGGAATCTGTTCATGTGTACCTCGTGATGACGGATGCCGTTCAGTTAGGGCATACCAGATAAAGCACTGACCTGTGGGAGCGGGCTTGCTCGCGAAAGCGGTCTCACAGTCGACATCTCTGTTGGATTCTCCGCCCTCTTCGCGAGCAAGCCCGCTCCCACATTGAATCGTTGCCGAGGACGGTATCGGTGTAGCGCCGCACTCGCGCAACAGCGCGACTCAAGCCGCGCTGGCGGCAAATTTCTCGTAGTAGAAGTTCACCGGCGTAATGCCTTGTTCGCGGATGAACTGGCTGACCGCTTCGACCATCGGCGGCGGGCCGCACAGGTAGACGTCGATGTCGCCATCGTTCAAATGCCGTGGCTCGATGTGCTGGGTCACGTAGCCCTTGAGCGGGTGCCGACTGTCGGGATTGGCCACGCAGGCGCTGAAGCTGAAGTTCGGAATGCGTGCGGCGAAGGCTTCGAGTCGATCAAGTTCCACCAAATCGAAATCGTTGGTCACGCCGTAGATCAAATGCAGCGGATGCTCGCTGCCCTGTTCGGCGATTCTTTCCAGCATCGCGGTGAACGGCGCCAGACCGGTGCCACCGGCCAGCAGCAACAATGGCCGGCGAATGTCGCGCAAATAGAAGCTGCCCAACGGTCCGGCCAGGCTCATGCTGTCGCCGGCCTTGGCCATGCCGGTCAGGAAACTGCTCATCAAGCCGCCGGGCACGTTGCGAATCAGAAAGCTGACTTCGCCGTCACGCTGCAACGAGCTGAACGAGTAAGCGCGAGTCTGCTCGCTACCGGGAACCCCGAGGTTCACATACTGCCCCGGCAGGAACGCCAGTTTGCTCAGGGCTTCGCCCTTGATCGACAGCGCGATGGTGCTGTCGGACAACTGACGCACGGCGCTGATGGTCGCGTCATAACTGGCCTGACGGGTACGGCAGACATCCGATGAAACCGGCACCCGCACCACGCAATCGCTCTGCGCCCGCATCTGGCAGGTCAGGACAAAACCCTGTTGCGCTTCGTCGGCGCTGAGGGCGTCTTCGATGTAGTCCTCACCCAAGTCGTAGCGGCCAGCCTCGGCGAAGCACTTGCAGGTTCCGCAAGCGCCGTCGCGGCAGTCCAGTGGAATATTGATGCCCTGGCGATACGCGGCGTCGGCCACGGTTTCCCCCGCATTGGCGTCGATGAATCGGGTGACGCCGTCTTCAAAATTGAACGCAATGGAATGAGTCATGACGGCCGCCTCAGAGGTGGTAAACATCAATGACCTGGCGAACGTAGTCGTTCTTCAGGATCACTTTTTTGGCCTTGATCAGCGGGTTTTCACCGCGTATATCGAGGGTGTAGAAACTGCTGCCGAAATAACTGTCGACGGTCTTGTAGCGAAAGCTCAGGGTGTGCCAGTTGAAGCGCACCTTGCACAGCCCGTCGGCCTGTTCGATCAGCTCGATATTGCTGAGGTTGTGCGAGGTGCGGGTGTCCGGCACGCTGGCGCTGGAACGCTCAGTCTTGATGCGGAAGATGCGGTCTTCCAGGCCTGTGCGGTTGCCGTACCAGATCAGCGAGATTTCCCGCTGTGGGTCTTCAGTCAGCTCGTCGTTGTCGTCCCAGGACGGCATCCAGAATGTAGCGTCCGGCGCGTACAACTCCAGCCAGTCGTCCCATTGTTTGTCGTCGAGGTAGCGTGCTTCGCGGTAGAGAAAGTCGCGCAGGTTGTCATAAGTGAGGATCATTGCACGGCCTCCACTGCAATCAGTCCGGACTGTTCAGCGGCCAACGCCTTGAGCATCGTTTGCTGCCAATACTTGTGTTGCAGCACGAACAGGCCTTCGTCTTCGGTACGCACGCCGCTGAGCAGAGGATGCAGGTCGATCTCTTTGGCCGCGTCATCGGCGCCTTCCACCCAGTGTTCGGCGCCACGGGACATGTCGTTCCAGGCGGTCACGCTGCCCTGGTAACCCGTCTGGCAGGAGCGAAACTCTTCCAGATCGTCCGGGGTCGCCATGCCGCTGACGTTGAAGAAATCCTCGTACTGACGAATCCGGCTCGAACGGGCGTGGTCGCTTTCGCCTTTGGGGGCGATGCAGTAAATGGTGATTTCGGTGCGGTTGACCGAGATCGGCCGGGCGATGCGAATCTGCGAGCTGAACTGGTCCATCAGGTACACGTTCGGGTACAGGCACAGGTTGCGCGAGTTCTCGATCATCCAGTTGGCGCGCGCCTGGCCGAAGTCCCGGGCCAACTCGTCGCGACGCTCGTACAGCGGACGGTCCTCGGGGTTGGACCAACGGGTCCAGAGCAGCATGTGGCCCTTGTCGAAGGAATAGAAACCACCGCCCTGCTTGGCCCAAGTGCCGGCGCTCATGGTCGGATTGCAATCGCCGGCTTCGCGCTGTTTGCGCTGGTTCTGGGTCGCCGCGTAGTTCCAGTGCACCGAGCTGACGTGATAACCGTCGGCACCGTTTTCGGCGGTGAGTTTCCAGTTGCCTTCGTAGATGTAGCTGGAGGAACCGCGCAGCACTTCCAGGCCATCGGCGGACTGATCGACGATCATGTCGATGATCTTCGCCGACTCGCCCAGGTGCTCAACCAGCGGCACCACGTCGGCCTTGAGGCTGCCGAACAGGAAGCCGCGATAGGATTCGAAACGCGCGACTTTGGTCAGGTCGTGGGAGCCTTCGCAATTGAAGCTCGCCGGGTAGCCGGCCGCCGCCGGGTCCTTGACCTTGAGCAGCTTGCCGGAGTTGTTGAAGGTCCAACCGTGGAAGGGGCAAGTGTACGAACTCTTGTTGCCGGTCTTGTGCCGGCAGAGCATCGCTCCACGGTGGCTGCATGCGTTGATAAAGGCGTTCAGTTCACCGTCCTTGTTGCGCGCGATGAAGATCGACTGACGCCCCATGGTGGTGGTGTAGAAATCGTTGTTGTTGGGGATCTGGCTTTCGTGTGCGAGGTACAGCCAGTTGCCTTCAAAGATGTGTTCCATCTCAAGGTCGAACAGCCGCGGATCGGTGAACATCTCGCGCTTGCAGCGATAGATGCCCTGCTCAGGGTCTTCTTCAAGCAGGGAGTGAAGGTATTCAGGTCGCAGGGTCATGGCCGCCGCCTCCATTGTTTTTATTCAGGCAGGGCCATGCTAGGACGAGGGGATGGGGCGCACTATCCGCGGGGTGCAGACCTGTATCCGTTTACTGCAATCCGTTAGTGCTGATGCCTGATCGTTTCCCACGCTCTGTGTGGGAACGATCAAACGGTGGGTGGCGTTTGCGAGGTCAATGGCGGCGTTTGAGGGTGTCCGATGGCAACTCGCCGAACTGTTTGCGGTAGCTGTCGGAGAACCGGCCCAGGTGCAGAAAGCCGTAATCCATGGCCACTTCCGTGACGTTGCGCACGTTGCAGGTCGGGTCGCTCAGGTTGGCGTGGATGCGTTCGAGCTTTTTCTGCCGAATGTAGTTTTTCGGCGTGTCCCCCGCGTTGCGTTCGAATAACCCGTACAGCGAACGCAGGCTCATTCGCGCCTGGCGTGCCAGTTCTTCGCTGTCGATGTCCTGCTTGAGGTTGCACGCGATGTAATCGACCAGCGCCTCGAACGTGGCCGAGGGTGAGCCGGGATCAGTGCGCATGACGTTGGTCTTCATCAGGCCAAGCATCTTGCTGACAACGATTTGCGCATAGTGCTCCTGCACCCGGGGAATCTGTTCGGTGGCCTCGGCTTCCTGGCAAATCATCGCCAGCAGACCGACGAAACCTTCCAGCTCATTGAGCTGATAACGGTTCTCCAGAAACCGTATGCCCTGCCCCGGATACCGCCAGCGCTGCTCTTCGCACACCGACTCCAGCATCCGCGTGGGGACTTTCAGGATGAATTTTTCGCAATCACTCGAATAGGTCAGATCCACCGGATCATCGGGGTTGATCAGCAGTAACTCGCCAGGCGCGAAGTAGTGTTCCTGACCATGCCCACGCCACAGGCAGTTGCCACGCAGCAATACTTGCAAGTGATAGATGCTGTCCAGCGCACCGGACGTGACCCGCACGCTGGCGCCGTAACTGATGCGGCACAGGTCGAGGCTGGCGAATTTGCGATGATCGAGGCTGGCCAGCGGTCGGCCGGCCTTGGGCATCTGGAGGCAATGATTGCCGACATGCTGATTGACGTAGCCCGACACCGCGTAGGGGTCGGCATGGTCGAAGACTCTGCTGCGATGACTCAACAATTGCGCTTGCATCATCGGTTCGCTCTCATTGTTGTTATAGGGTGCGTCGGGCGATTCTAGAGCAGTGCTCGCATCGATGTGTCAGTTGACCGACCTGTGGGAGCGGGCCTGCTCGCGAAAGGGTCATCAGCTTCAACATCAACATTGACTGACACTCCGCTTTCACGAGCAGGCTCGCTCCCACAAAGGTTCGGCGGGTCGAGGGGATCAGTCCTCGAGCGCGCGAACCCGTTCGTGGCGTTGCTGCTCCTCAGGCTGGGCAGACGACTGCAGCGTGAAGTCAAAATCGATTTCGGCAAAACGACCGCTCACGCCATGGGCCGCCGCACGCTGCGGATCATCGCTGAAGGTGATTTTGGCAATCAGCTCATCACGGGTGGCATAGGCGAAATCGTCATGCAGGTACTGATCGCCATCGAGGTTGATCTGGGTGGTCAGGTGACGATGATCCGCTGCCGAAATGAAGAAGTGGATGTGCGCCGGCCGCTGACCATGACGGCCCAGTTGATCGAGCAATTGCTGGGTCGGACCGTCCGGCGGGCAACCGTAGCCCGACGGCACGATGCTGCGAAAACGGTACCGGCCCTCGGCATCGGTGACGATACGACGACGCAGGTTGAATTCCGATTGAGTGGTATCGAAGTACGAATAAGTACCGCCGGTATTGGCGTGCCAGACATCCACCACCGCGCCGGCCAACGGTTCGCCGGCGGTATTCTTGACCTGGCCCTGCATGAACAGCACCACACCCGGATCGACGCCGTCATCCAGCCGCGCTTCGCCTTCCGATAGTGGCGCCCCCGCCACATACAGCGGCCCTTCGATGGTCCGCGGTGTGCCGCCGGCCTTGCCGGCCTGCTCATCTTCGGCATCCATCAGCAGGTCGAGGTAATGCTCCAGACCGAGCCCGGCCACCACCAACCCGGCCTCTTGACGCGCACCCAGCACGTTGAGGTAGTTGACGGCTTTCCAGAACTCTTCCGGGGTTACGGCCAGGTCTTCGATGATGTTCACCGAATCGCGCAGGATCCGGTAAATCAGCGCTTTGACCCGCGGATCGCCGGCTTCATTATGCAGACCGCTGGCGTCTTCGAGAAACTTCTGGGCACTGGCAGTGTGGGAAATCTTGACGTTCATTTTGGTGGGTTCCTCATCTTGTAATTATTAGCGTAGCGAACTGAACAGGCTGGGTTCAGCGGTCATCCTCGCGAATGGAAGAAGGATGCCGGCACAGCGCGTTGACCTCGATGGCCATGTACGGGTACAGCGGCAATTGCATCAGCAAGTCGTGCAGTTCCTGAACGCTGTCGACATCGAACACGCTGTAATTGGCATAGAGCCCGGCGATGCGCCACAGATGACGCCACTTGCCTTGCTCTTGCAGGCGCTGGGCCAGGGCTTTTTCGTCGGCCTTGAGCTGAGCGGCGCGTTCCGGGTTCATGTCGACCGGTAAATTCACAGTCATTTTTACGTGAAACAGCATGATGCCCTCCTCAGGCTTGATGAACGGCAATGGATGTCTTGTCCCTACGGAAAAACGCCAGGCGTTCCTCATCCAGGCTCAGGCCCAGCCCCGGTGTTTGCGGGACGTGCAGTTGGAAATCGCGGTAGACCAACGGCTCACTGAGGATGTCTTCGGTGAGCAGCAGCGGGCCGAACAGCTCGGTGTCCCAGCCCAGTGTGTTCAGCGTGACAAAGGCATGGGCCGAGGCCAGCGTGCCGATACCGCCTTCGAGCATGGTGCCGCCGTAAAGGCCGATACCGGCCGCCTCGGCAATCGCGGCGGTTCGCAACACGGCGCGCGGACCGCCGTTCTTGGCGATTTTCAGGGCGAATACCGAAGCGGCACCCTCGCGGGCCAGGTTGAAGGCATCCTCCACGCATTCGATGGATTCATCGGCCATGATCGGCGCCGGGCTCACGGTATTCAGGCGCACCATGCCGGCGCGGTTATTGCGCGAGATCGGTTGTTCGATCAGGTCGATGCCGTTGCTGCCGAGAATCCGGCAGGCGCGCAACGCGACCGCTTCATCCCAGGCCTGATTGACATCGACCCGCACGCTGGCGCGATCGCCCAGCGCCTTTTTGATCGCAATGACGTGGGCCAGGTCGCGGTTGACCTCCCCTGCGCCGATTTTCAGCTTGAAGATCCGATGCCGACGCAGGTCGAGCATTTTTTCCGCTTCGGCGATGTCCTTGGCGGTGTCGCCGCTGGCCAGGGTCCAGGCCACCGGCAGCGCATCGCGAACGCGGCCGCCCAGCAGTTCGCTGACCGGCAGGCCCAGGCGCTTGCCCTGGGCGTCGAGCAAGGCGCTTTCGATACCCGATTTGGCGAAGGTGTTGCCACGAATGCTGCGCTCCAGGCGCAACATCGCGGCATTCACATTGCCGCTGTCCTGGCCAAGCAGCAATGGCGTGAAGTGTTTATCGATGTTGGTCTTGATGCTGTCCGGGCTTTCGTTGCCATAGGCCAGACCGCCAATGGTGGTCGATTCACCGACCCCTTCAATGCCGTCGGCACAGCGCACACGAATGATCACCAGGGTCTGGTTCTGCATGGTGTGCATCGCCAGCTTGTGCGGGCGAATGGTCGGCAGATCGACGATGATCGTCTCGATCGATTCAATGGCAGTTGCATGCATGTCGATACCCGTCAGGTTCTTAAAGTTCTGGAACGGATTCTCGTACGGCTTTTTCCGGGCGGCCAATATAGAATTGGTCTGGCTCGATACCTTATAGGTATTTAACAGATCAACGTCCGGAGGCCTCATGGAACTGCGTCACCTGCGGTATTTTCAGGTGTTGGCTCAAACCCTCAACTTCACCCGCGCCGCCGAACTGCTGCACATCGCCCAACCGCCGCTGAGCCGGCAGATCCAGCAGCTGGAAGACGAACTCGGGGTGCTTCTGCTGGAGCGCGGCCGACCGCTGAAGCTGACCGACGCCGGACGGTTTTTCCATGAACATTCCACCGCCCTGCTCGAACAGTTGGGCAAGGTTTGCGACAACACACGACGGATTGGTTTGGGTGAAAAGACCTGGCTGGGCATCGGCTTTGCGCCATCGACCCTCTATGGCGTGCTGCCGGAACTGATTCGCCGACTGCGCAGCGGTGAGCCGCTGGCGCTTGAGTTGGGGCTCTCGGAAATGACCACGTTGCAACAGGTGCAGGCGCTCAAGGCCGGGCGCATCGATATCGGCTTCGGGCGAATCCGCATCGACGACCCGGCGATCATCCAGACTGTTTTGACTGAAGACCGGCTGGTCGCCGCCCTCCCCGCCGGCCATCCATTACTGGCCGGGCCGATCAGCCTTCGTGAACTGGCAAAAGAACCCTTCGTGCTCTACCCCGGCAACCCGCGCCCCAGTTACGCCGATCATGTGATCGCGTTATTCGAATCCTATGGCGTACACATCAACGTGGCGCAATGGACCAACGAGCTGCAAACAGCAATCGGTCTGGTGGGGGCGGGAATCGGGGTAACGCTGGTACCAGCCTCAGTACAGTTGCTGCACCGCGACGACATTGGCTTCACCCCGGTGCTGGAAGACAACGCCACCTCGCCGATCATCCTCAGCAGGCGCGTGGGCGATGTATCGCCGGGGTTGAATCATTGTTTGCAGATGATCGATGAACTGCTGCCGCGCGACAGCCCCTAGGCCATTACACCAGCGAAGGCTCGGCGCCCGGCGCGCATTTCCGTGCGAAGTTCGCCGATCAGGTTGGAAATATCGCGGACACTGATCAACTCGTCGGGCGATACACCGGTAATCAAGAGCTCAATCCGCCCGGTGGTGCGATCGAAGACCTTGATCCGCAACGTTTCATCGCGATTCACGGTGCATTCGCAGGACAGCGGTTTGAAACCGGACTCCACAATGCTGCAAAGCTGGGGAACTGGAACCATGGCGAGCGCCCTCGGGACGGTTTTCCGATTGGATCCACTCAGCGTAGATCAACTTCAATAAACCCGCGCCAGCGAACGCTAACAATTAGTGTTAGCTACTTCTCACTTTGAACAGTTAATCGTCCCGACATCCCTCAGTGAGCATCCCCGTCCCACAACCAGTTCCAGATCCCTGGTAGCTCAACCGCCTCAGAACTGTCACGGACAGTACGCGCCATGGCCGCCCGCTGCAGTGCTGCCGTGTCGTCGTAAAACGCTTTCTGCGCCGTGACCAGGCCTGTGGCACTGGCACTGTCGAGGAGAATTTGCAGGTATTCCCGGGTATGCCGGGCGGTGTAACGATTGAGATCATGAAAGGTCACTACTACCGGAATCACCCCGTCCACCGTCGGCAACTCGCCGAGGGCGATGCGCTCGCGGACTTCGGACAGTTGCCGCAGCATATTGGCCCGCCGACGGGGGCTGGCGTTGAAGCCCCAGATCTTGCCGTCATTGGCGCTCAGGTCGGTCAGCAATACGTGCATGCCATGTTGCTGATAGGCGGCGAAGGTGCGCTTGTCGTAGTTCCAGAACGGCGGACGGACCAGGGTCGGCGCAGCGCTAGTGATCGCGGCGATGTCTGCGCCGCCATCAGTGAGCGACTGCTCCAGTTCTTCCGGGTCCAGTGAACGATGGTTGGTGTGCCGGCGCGTGGCGGTGTGGAAGCCCAGCAGGTGACCTTCGGCATGCTCGCGACGCATGATCTGTCGACCCGCTTCACTGCCGCCGGCGCGTGAGTCACGGGTCTGCACGAAGAATACGGCTTTAATGTCGGGCTGCAGCGGATTGCGCGCGAGGCTGTCGAGCACGGTGACGGTCGGGTTGTAAAAACCGGACGCGCTGGGTCCGTCGTCGAAGGTCAGCAGAAAGCGGATCGGCGCTTGTGTGCGCAGACCCTGTTGCGTCTGCGGCGTCATTTCAATGGGCCCGGCGATGCAGCCAAACAAGCCGACTGCGATGGCGAACGCGGAGAGAACCTTGACTAGCTGCTTCATGTTTTGCCTTGGACCAGACCTTGCGGTCATCACGTTTAATGGCAAAAACCCCTCGCCCATTCATCCCTCGACCGGCCTGCAGATCGCTGCAAGCCGAGGTTGGATAAGGGTACACAGTGTTTGGTTCCAGCGCCCGCTCCCGGACTCGCGTTATGCCTTCGATTTTCGGTTATTGCGTCAGCGCCTGCTGGAACGAGCTGTCGATAATCGGTGCCGTCGCCAAGGCGGCCGGCAATGCCTTGACCTTGAACAGGAAGTCCGCAGTGCTTTGCAGATCCGCCGCGGCTTGTTGATCCACCGGGCCAACGGTCATGTGCGCCTGGCGCAACCAATGACGTGACACGTTCTGATCAAGGTTGGCCTTTTTCGCCCAGAGATCGGCGTACTCGTCGGAGTGGGTGTCGACCCAGGCCCGGGCCTTTTTCAGGCGCCCCAGGAAGTCGGCAATGGCTTCGCGCTTGCTGTCGATCGAAGGCGTCGAAGCGGCGATGGCGCTCAGGCCGGGCATCAGGTTTTTGGCGGTGAGAATCGGCCGGGCGCCGGAGAACAGAATCTGCTGGGAAATGTAGGGTTCCCAGACCGGAAACGCATCGATGCTGCCTTGGGGTAACGCGGCGGCGGCGTCAATCGGCATCAGTTTGATGAAGTCGACGTAGTTATCCGGCAAATCGGCTTGTTCCAAGGCGCGCAGGGTCAACTGCTGGCTCCAGGCGCCGGGCCAGTAAGCGACTTTCTTGCCCTTGAGGTCGGCGATGGTTTTGACCGGCGAGTCCTTGGGCACCAGCAAGGCGATGGTGTCCGGGTTCTGCCGCGACACACCGATCAGCTTCACTGGCGCCTGTTTGGCGGCCAGAAACAGAAAACCTGAATCACCGAGAAAACCCAGGTCCAATGCGCCGGTGTTCAGCGCTTCGGCCAGCGGCGCAGCGGCCTGAAAGTGCTTCCAGTCGACGGTATAGGGCGCCCCTTCCAACACACCCGACGCTTCCACCGAGGCGCGAATGTTGTAGTAATTCTGATCGCCGATGTGCAACACCACAGGATCGGCAGCGTAGGTCAAAGGCGCGGCAAACAGGGCGCTGGTCAACAGACCGCGCAGGTATCGGGACAGGTTCATCCGGGGCTCCTGGAGGGTTATTTTTATAGACCATAACGCTCTTACAGGTGCAATTTTAAATTCTATTTATGCATAAGCTCATGACCGGGAACAGTGAGTGCTTACCCAGCAACAGTGGCTCAACAAACTGCATTTCCCGGTACATCCCGATGAGCGCGGCGGGGGGATTGCCTCCTCTTCCCTGTGGGAGCGGGCTTGCTCGCGAAAGCGGTGTGACAGTCAAAATCAATGCTGAATGACACACCGTATTCGCGAGCAAGCCCGCTCCCACAGGTGATTGCATTTCAGGCATCGGAAATTAAAAAGCCCGCTATCTATGGCGGGGCTTTGGCATGTGCAGATCTGTCAGGGCTTCAACGGGCGCTCCTGGTCGCGGTCCGACAGTTCTTTACCGTCGTCAGGATGCTTCCAGTCCGGCCTCGAACGTCTCTGGCGCTCGAGTTCCTCCTCCGTCGGTTCATCGGTGTCCTCATCCGGGTCCGGACGCGTTGGTTCAGTGGCCATGTCCACCTCCCTTCCTCAAAAGATCAGTCATCTTTTTTAAGCGTAGAACAGTTTCGGATAAGACGACTCAGAGCCACCATCGCAGCAAAAAGAAGAACCCCATGCTCAACAACATGCTGAGCAAGGTGTTGCGGGTGTAAAGCACCAGACCCACGGCCACCAGCGAACTGATCAGATAGGGGTTGTCCCACTGCAGGTTCAGCTGCTTGTCGGGCATGAACACGATCGGTCCGCAGATTGCTGTAAGCATGCCCGGGACCGCGAAACCGAGGAATTGCCGGGCATTGCTGCTCAAGCGCACCGGCAGTCGAGGCTCAAGAAATACGTAGCGGTTCAGGAACACCAGCAGGCCCATCCCGATAATTACAGCCCAGACCATCATGTGCGCCCCACATAGAGTTTGTTGCAGATAAAGCCTGCGGTCATGCCCGCCAACCCCGACAGCACCAAGGCCGAGCCCCATTGCCAATAGCTGAACAGCACCGAACAGAACAGTGAGACCGCCACGCAGACCACCGTCGGAACGTTGCGCACCACGGGTGTGATCAAGGCGATAAAGGTCGCCGCGATAGAGAAGTCCAGCCCCAGGTGTTCAAGACCCGGAATGCTGCTGCCCAGCACAATGCCCGCCAGAGTGAAGAGGTTCCAGGCGATGTAAAACGTCAGGCCCACGCCCAAGGCATACCAGCGATTGAACTGCTGTTTGTCATGCTGACTGGTCAGGGCGAATAACTCGTCGGTGAGCAAAAAGCCCAGCCCCACACGCCAGCGGCCCGGCAACGGGGAAATCACCGAACGCATGCTCATCCCGTAAAGCAAATGCTGGGAAGTCAGCAACAACGTGGTCAGCAGAATCGAAAAGACCCCGGCGCCGCCCTTGAGCATGCCGATGGCGACCAATTGAGCCGCGCCGGCAAACACGATGCTCGACAGCCCCTGGCCTTGCAGCGGTGTGAGATTGGCCTCGATGGCCATGGAACCGGCCAGCAGCCCCCAAGGCGCGGTCGCCAGGGACAACGGCATGATGGCCGCGGCACCGCGAAGGAATGCACTGCGCGGCATGAGTGAGTTGGACATAACGCTCTACAACCAGGGAAAGACCCCAGACTGTGCCAGCAGTCGTGGCGGATGGCTTGAACAATCTTGCGCACTTGCACGCGACCGGTGCTGATTTTCGAGATTGACAAACATCGCGCCGACTTTTAAAACTGAGCACCTCATTCAGGGTGTAAGCAACCATGTCCGCAACCTTCAACCTCAACACTGTCGTCATTGGCTTGAATGCCAAGGCGCAAGGTTGCGTTGCGCACGCCCTTAAATCCAAGAAACAGTCGCTCATGTGACCGGGGCGCGCTGTCCCGTCAGATGAGCTGACAGGACATTGAGCGCGGCGGAAACTCCCTCCTTCTTGCTGACTTCCTTCTACGCTTCTGACGGTGACGAAATCGGTCAACCTTCAGGAGAAAGTGCATGTCATCGTTTCAAGGTATCTGGGTTCCCATCGTTACGCCGTTTCACCATGGCGCGATCGACTTCGACGGGTTGCGGCGGCTGGTCAGTCACCTGCTGGAAAAAGGCGTCGATGGCATTGTGGTCTGCGGCACCACCGGGGAAGCCGCGGCGCTGGGCAAACATGAGCAGCTGGCGGTGCTCGATGCGGTGCTGGAACTGGTTCCGCCAGAACGTGTGGTCATGGGCCTGGCCGGCAACAACCTTGCCGAATTGCTGACATTTCAAAGCGAAATCCTGAACCGTTCTCTGGCGGGTTTGCTGGTTCCGCCGCCGTACTACATCCGCCCGTCCCAGGCCGGCCTTGAAGCCTTTTTCAAGACCGTCGCCGATGCGTCCAGCATCCCGGTCATTCTCTACGACATTCCCTATCGCACCGGCATAGCCTTCGAGCAGGCAACCTTGCTCCGGATCGTCGCCCATGAGCGGATCGTCGCGATCAAGGACTGCGGCGGCAATCCCGCCACCACTCTTGCGCTGCTCGCCAGCGGCAAAGTCGACGTGCTGTGCGGTGAAGACAACCAAATCTTCGGCGCTTTGTGTCTGGGAGCCAAAGGCGCGATTGCCGCCTCGGCCCATGTTCATCCCGAGCTGTTCGTGACGCTGTATCAACAAATCCGCGACAACCAGTTAGCGGCCGGCCGAACGACCTTCTTCCAGTTGCTGCCAATGATTCATAGCCTGTTCATCGAGCCCAATCCTGCCCCGGTGAAAACCGCCCTGGCCCTTGAGGGGTTGATCCACGACGAGCTGCGCGCGCCGATGCAATGCAGCAGCGAAGCCACGGCGGTGCGCTTGAAAGAAGTATTGGCAGTGCTTGAAAACAGCAATCGATAGAGCACACGCACCCAGCCCGAGTACCATGGAGCGATTCACATAACGCCTCAGGGAATCGACATGCTTTACCGAATCGCCGCCGACGGGCTGGTGCTGTCTCACTTGCTGTTCATTCTGTTCGTGCTGTTCGGCGGGCTGCTGGTGCTCAAATGGCACCACCTGGCCTGGTGGCACCTGCCCGCCGCCGCGTGGGGCGTGATCGTGGAAGTTTTCCACCTGACGTGCCCACTGACCGATTGGGAAAACCTCATGCGCCATGCGGCCGGCCAAACCGGCTACGGCGGCGGTTTTATCGAACATTACGTGTGGCCGATTATTTATCCGGCCGGGCTGACACCCACGATTCAGCTGGGGCTGGGCAGCGTGGTGCTGGCGATCAACGTGCTGATCTACCTGCGGCTGATCCGCTTATGGAGATTGCGGCACCCGACTCGTTCAGGGCAGTAACCGGTCTGGCTGAGTTCAGTTGGCAATGACGCTCATGTTCCGGCCACTAGCCTTGGCCACATACAGCGCCTTGTCTGCTGCGCCGATCAAGTCTTCGGGCTGGCTCTGCGCCGTCTGGTTGTAGGCACAAACCCCAATACTGACCGTGACCAGGCCTTCGGGGCTGCCGCTATGCTTGATGTCCGTTTGCTGAACCGCGCGACGGATCTTTTCCGCCACCAGAAACGCCCCCACATAATCGGTGCCGGGCAGCACCACCGTAAACTCCTCGCCACCGAAGCGGGCAGCAAGATCGCCGGGGCGCTGGATGTTGTCGGTGATGATGGTGCTGATCTTGCGCAAACACTCATCGCCCGCCAGATGCCCATAGTGATCATTGAAACTCTTGAAGTGATCGACATCGATCATCAACAACGCAAGGCTGGTGTGGGTACGTCTGGCGCGGCCCATTTCCGCCAGGATGAACAAATCGAATTGCCGCCGGTTGGAGAGCCCGGTCAGTGCATCCTCCAGAGCCAGCAATTTAAGGCTGTGGTTGACCTCAATGAGTTTTTCCTGAGCCTCCAGCAATTCGTTCTGAATATGATTCTGCTGCTTCATGATGCGGATCAGGCGATAGCCGAGAACGCCCAGAAACCCCAGCAGTAATGACACGATGCCCGCACTGAGTATCGACTCCTGCCGCCAACTGGCCAGGACTTCTTCCTTTTCGAGCGCGACAAATACCACAAGCGGATAACCTTCTACCCGTCGAAATCCCACCACCCGCTCCACCCCATCCACGTAGGATTTGACGATCGCCGTACCCGAGTCGCCCTTGGGCAACAATTGGGTAAACAGCGGCCCCTGCGCCACGCTGGTACCGATTTCGGCTTCGTTGAACGGGCGGCGAACGACGATGCGGGCGTCGTCGGTGATCAGATTGACCACCCCGTTACTGCCCATGTCGATGCTGTTGTACAGGTCCAGAAAATGGTTGAGATAGATCGAAGCCGCCACCACACCGGCAAACCGCCCATCGGCGTGATTGATCCTTCGTGACACGGTCATGACCCACTCACCGGTCGAACGACTTCTTATCGATGGACCGATATGAGGGCCGCGCTCGGGGTGATCACGGTGGTAGATGAAATATTCACGATCGGAGTTATTGGTATTGGCCCGCACAGCGTTATTGGAGTCGGCGAGCCAGCGTCCTTCTTCGTCGAAAACGAACAGCCCATGGATCTGCGCCAGTTCACCGCGCTGGGCCTGGAGCAAACGTTGCAGTCTGGGAATTTTCGCCGGTTCCATGCCGTCGTTTTCGAGACGGTCCACCACGGCAAACAGCAGCGTGTCGGCCTGCTTGATCGAGGCCTGCGCCTGCGAGGCCAGGGTTTGCGCCAGGTTGGACATCGCCACTTCACTGTCGCGCAAATGATACTGACGCGCGTTCCAGCCTTCCCCGATCGCAATGGCCGTCATGGACAGGCACACCGCAACGAGCAGGAAGACTGCGTATCGAACCTTGAGTTTCGACTCAACCTGCCCAGGCACCCAAGGCGTGGCGAGCCGGGTGCCTTCAATACGATCTTTGACGGACGGATGCCCCATGACGCTCCCTTAATCCCTTATGACATGGCGAATTTTCCCGTTCGCCCTTTTAGCGCCAGCCGGCCGTGGCTGGCGCTCGGACCACTATGACTCATCAACGAATACGATAGGTGATTTGCACGAAAATGCTCATCGTCAACGATCGTAAGGCTACATCCGCGTCTGCTTCACCGCCTCAAGCCAGGCCGGATTCAATTGCGTCTGTTCGGTCTCGATGCCCAGCGCTTCCATCCGCGCCTTGTGCTGATCCATCTCACGGGCCAGCTGGCTATGGTCGCTGGAATTGCCGTCCAACTGGTGCATCTGGCTCAGTCCCAGATGATAAAAACGCAGCAGCTTCATGGCGCTAGGATCGCCCTTCTCCACTGCCGCCGTCACCTGGTGCATGACGTTGGTGATGCTCATCAGGCTGCGTTTGAGCTGCCAACCGTAGACCGCTGGCGCCATCCATTCCTGGGTCCAGAACTTGCCGCGCATCAGCGCCGCCATCAGCAACAATGCAGCAAACACGCCGCCCACGTTAAAACGCAGATTGTCGCCGCCGGGCTCACCGAACAGCGCCACCGCCGCCGTGGACAGCACCATCGCCAGCGCCAGGAATATCAGGGCGATGATCACCGTGCTGCGTCGCGTCTGGCGTCGATAGGTTTCGGCATTCATTGGCTGGATTTCGAACATCGCGACGGGGTTCCTTGCATCAATGGGAAAGGCTCTGTGGCAAAAAGACTGCGGGGCATTATCGCCTCCCCGAAGGATTTAGCTATGCTGGGGCTCCTTTTCATCTTTCCATCGTCAAACGGGGAACATGGCGATACAGCGCAGTTCGTGCCATCTTCTCCATGGATACACACTATTCGGATGCCATGCGCCTGCCGGCGGGTGACATCGTTTTAAGGATCATTGAATGACCCAACGACATGTAATCAACGCCTCGGTCAGCCCTAAAGGCAGCCTGGAAACACTGTCCCAACGTGAAGTACAGCAACTGAGCGAAGCCGGAACCGGCCTCACCTACACCCTTTTCCGCCAGTGCGCCCTGGCCATCCTCAATACCGGCGCCCACGTCGATAACGCCAAGACCATCCTGGAAGCCTACAAAGACTTCGAAATCCGCATTCACCAGCAAGACCGTGGCGTACGCCTGGAACTGCTGAACGCCCCGGCCGACGCTTTCGTCGATGGCGAAATGATCGCCAGCACCCGGGAAATGCTCTTCAGCGCCCTGCGCGACATCGTCTACACCGAAAACGAACTCGACGCCTTGAGCATCGACCTGAGCACCTCCCAGGGCATCAGCGACTACGTCTTCCACTTGCTGCGCAACGCCCGCACCCTGCGCCCCGGCGTCGAACCGAAAATCGTGGTGTGCTGGGGCGGCCACTCGATCAACACCGAAGAATACAAATACACCAAGAAAGTCGGCCACGAACTCGGCCTGCGCAGCCTGGACATCTGCACCGGTTGCGGCCCAGGCGTGATGAAAGGCCCGATGAAGGGTGCGACCATCGCCCACGCCAAACAGCGCATCCACGGTGGCCGCTACCTCGGCTTGACCGAACCCGGGATCATCGCCGCCGAAGCACCGAACCCGATCGTCAACGAACTGGTGATCCTGCCGGACATCGAGAAACGCCTGGAAGCGTTCGTCCGCGTCGGCCACGGCATCATCATTTTCCCGGGCGGCGCGGGCACGGCCGAAGAATTCCTGTACCTGCTCGGCATCCTGATGCACCCGGACAACGAAAGCCTGCCCTTCCCCGTGGTCCTCACCGGGCCGAAAAGCGCCGCACCGTACCTGGAGCAGTTGCACGCCTTCGTCGGTGCCACCCTCGGCGAAGCCGCGCAGCAGCACTACGAGATCATCATCGACGACCCGGTTGAAGTGGCGCGACAGATGACTCAGGGCCTCAAAGAGGTCAAACAATTCCGTCGCGAACGCAACGACGCGTTCCATTTCAACTGGCTGCTGAAAATCGACGAAGGCTTCCAGCGCCCGTTCGACCCGACCCACGCCAACATGGCCAACCTGCAATTGAGCCGCAATCTGCCATCCCACGAACTGGCCGCCAACCTGCGCCGCGCGTTCTCCGGCATCGTCGCCGGCAACGTCAAGGACAAGGGCATCCGCCTGATCGAAGAACACGGGCCATACCAGATCCGTGGCGATGCCGCCGTCATGCAGCCGCTGGACAAACTGCTCAAAGCCTTCGTCGCCCAGCACCGGATGAAACTGCCGGGTGGCGCGGAGTATGTGCCGTGTTATCGAGTGGTGGCGTAACAATATTGATGTGAGCTTTAACATCCCCCCTGTGGGAGCGGGCTTGCTCGCGAAGGCGGCGTAACAGTCGACATCTCTGTTGAATGTTAAGCAGCTTTCGCGAGCAAGCCCGCTCCTACACTTTGACAAGAAGCCCCGCGTGAAGCGGGGTTTCTTGTTTTTGGGGACTGTGTCAGTGGAGCCCATTGTGGCGAGGGAGCTTGCTCCCGCTGGGTTGCGAAGCGACCCCAAATTCTGCAACCGCATTTTTTCTGGCACACCGCATATGCCGTTTTGCGACTGCTGCGCAGCCGAGCGGGAGCAAGCTCCCTCGCCACAGATGCCCAGTCACTTCAGATCCAGTGTCAGGCAGGTGGATCGAGGTTATCCAGCACCCGGTTGACGGCCAACTCACCAAGCATGACCACCGATTGAATCCCCAACATCATGTTGCGATGTGGCATGTCCATCAATCCGGCGAACTCACTGAGCATCATGCTCGCTGACGCCAGGGATTCGCAGGCGTTGACCAGTAGGGTCTCGTTATCGACCTCGGCGCCGACATGGTAAATGGTGCTGGGTTTGCGCTTGTTGTCTTTGGGGATGGGCGGCTTGAGGTAATGGTCGAGGGCGCGGTCGGCGGCTTCGTTGAGCTTTTTGGAATCGAGGGATTCGTAGGGGGATGTTGGATCGGTTTCCGGCGGGTTAGGTGTTGGTTTGAACATAGATGAAACTCCAAATCAGAAAAGAGGAGCCATCACTCTCGCTACCAAACGAAGGGGTGGTGGCCATACGAAGGTTGGTAGACCGGTGACTTGGAGAACCGGCGCGCCCGAAGGCGCCCTGCGCATGGCCACCATAAACGCAAGCCGAAAAGGCTCTGCATCAGGTGCGCTATGCACGCAAGTCAAACCGGGCTACCAAACCCGATCGCTGTTTTTCAGCGACAGGCAAACGATAGAGCCCGGCCTCAAGGCGCACAAGCCGGCGGATTCTGGCGTAGTCGTAGGCAACGGCGCAAGGCTGTGTAGCCTGAGTGAGTATCTGGAAGTGTCGTTTAAACAGTGCTTGTTTAGTGGTCTGACTGTGGGTCTTGTGGTGGATGGGCCGGCCTCTTCGCGAGCAAGCCCGCTCCCACAGGGGATCTTCGGTGAACACACTATCTGTGTACGCCTGAGATCAAATGTGGGAGCGGGCTTGCTCGCGAAGAGGCCCGAAAAAACACCCTCCAACTATCTGTCAACCCGCCAATCGCGCCGCAAGAGATTTGGCCTGGCTCGCCACATCAGTCACCGCCGTGCTCTCCCACCACATTCCGCGCAACGGTGGGCCCATGGCGAACAAACGGCTGGCGGTCTGCCCATCGGCGCTTAGCACCGCGCCGTCATCCGCCGCCGCAATGCCCAACGCCAATGGCCCCGGCCGCACCAGCCCGCGCGCCAATAGCTGCTGCGGCAATGGCCGCGCCACTCGTCGCCAGTCGTATTCGATGCCACTGGAGTTGATCAGCGCCGCGCCGTGCACCACGCAAGTCTGTGCCTCGCCCCGACGACGAATGCGAATGCTGACCTCCCCGTTCAACGAAGGCTCCAACCCTTTGAACGATGCAGCCTGAATCCGCAACCGCCCTTCCCCGTGCAACCGTTCCACCAACTCGGCGCTCAACGGCGGCGAGCGATGGTGATGGCTTTCCCACCATGGCCGCACATGCCGCACAAACTGCCGACGCTGCACATCCGTCGCCTGACTCCACAGCCGCCCGATGTGCGCCCGCACGGTGTCGAGTGGCGCTTGCCAGTCGATGCCCTGGGCGATGGCGTCGCGGCAATGCCGGCGCAGTTCGCGCATCAACTGACGCGGCGTGCGAATGCTGTGATCCTCGGCCAAGAAATCGGCCCAGGTCGGAGGCTGTCGCCGCACATGCGGCAGCAACCCATGCCGGGAAAACACTTCGATCGGCCCGCGATGCCCGGCCTGTTCCAGCGACACCACGGCATCGACCATGGTCAGGCCCGAGCCGATGATCAGCACCGTCGACTGTGGATCGAGCTGACGCATGGCGGTCACATCCCATGGGTCGAGCGCCGCTGCGTTCAAGCCGCTGGACTCGGTTTGCGGCGTGCGTGCGGCGGGGAACATACCAGTGGCCAGCACCGCATAGGCGCCCTGCAAACGTTGGCCGTTACTCAAGGTCAGCAATACAGCGTTGTCCCGGGTTTGCAGGTCGACCACCTCGGCCCGTACATGCTCGACACTCGAACCATTCAATGCGCCCACCGCCTGCGCCTCGGCCAAACGCTGCTGCACATAAACGCCAAACAGCCCGCGCGGCGCAAACAGCTCACTGATCGGCACATGCTGCTGATCCGACTCCGGCCAACCACCCGCCGCGATGTACTCGGTCAGCCATTGGGTCAAATCATCAGCGTTGTCGGGATCGACGCTCATCCGCGCCGCGTTGCCGTTGAGCGTATGGCCCAACTCCACCGCGCTGTACGCTTCGCCCCGACCGAGTTCGGCGCGGGGTTCGATCACCAGCACCTGCCGCTTGCCCGGCAAGCGCAGCAACTGCGCCGCCAGCATCGCGCCGCTGAGGCCGCCACCGATGATCAGGATGTCCGCGTGGCGGATGGCGTCGGTCGCCTGTCCGCGTGGGGTGTCAGTCATGGCGTTCTCATTGATCAGTGTTTACCTAAATAGAAGTCGTGCAGATCGCCCCGTGCCAGTAACTCATCGGCAGTGCCGGACAGCACCACGCGACCAGTGTCGAGGACGTAGGCCTTTGAGGCGTACTTGAGTGCCACGTTAATATTTTGCTCGGCAATCAGGAAGCTCACCTGCTCGTCTCGATTGAGTTGCGCCACGATTTCGAAAATCTCCTGGACGATAATAGGCGCCAAACCCATGGAAGGTTCATCGAGCAATACCAAAGTAGGACGTGTCATCAACGCCCGGCCAATGGCGACCATCTGCTGTTCACCACCGGAGGTCAGCCCGGCCCGGGTCTTGCGCTTGGTTTTGAGGCGTGGAAACCAGGCGTAGATACGCTCCAGATCCGCCGCCAGGTCCTTGCGGCTCAGACCGCGAACGAAGCTGCCGCTGCGCAGGTTGTCCTCCACCGTCAGTTGTGGGAATACGTGCCGGCCTTCCAGTACATGCACCATGCCCTGGCGCACGCGAACGCTCGGATTAACCCCTGCGGTATCGCGCCCGAGAAACTCGATCGTCCCTCGACTGACTTCCGCGCGCTCGGCCCGCACCAACCCGGAAATCGCCTTGAGCGTGGTGCTTTTGCCCGCACCGTTGGCCCCGAGCAACGCGACGATGCCGCCCTTGGGCACCGTCAGCGACACCCCGGCCACGGCGAGGATCGCCCCGTCGTAGATCACCTCAATGTCTTTGACTTGCAACAGGTCATTGACGGCAATGTCGCTGGCGGCTTGGCTCATACGTTATTCATCCCCGGTGCAGGTGCGTGGCGTCAGGCCTTTTTCCTTGGCGAACGCGGCGGATTTTTCATCGATCAATGGCCGCAGCAAGGCGCGGTCGGCGGGGATCCAGTCGCTGATCAGCGTCCAGTTGGCGCCGTCCCACTGTTGAACCCGCGCCGATCCGCCACCCTCATGATCCTTGCAAGACAGCTTGAGGTTCTGCATCAGGCCGAAGTAGCCCATGTCCTTGAGCCGCGCGTCGTCGATGTTCAGGTGCTCCAGGCCCCAGCGCCCTTCTTCGCCGTTAAGCGGCCGCTTGCCGAATTTGCCTTGGGCGGTGCGGATCGCTTCCACCATCACTGCCGCGTTCACCAGCCCGGAGTTGTAATAGACGCTGCCGAAATTCTTCAGGTCCTTGAGGTCGCTTTTGCCTTTGTCGAGGATGGCTTGCTTGAGGCGTTTGTGGATCTCGAATTCGCTGCCGGCCGGGTATGGCGTCAGCGCCAGATACCCTTTGGCGGCGGCGCCCGCGGGCAACACGTCTTCGCTGGAACTGGCCCAGATGTCGCCGACGATGTGGTCCACCGGGAAGCCGAAACGCGCCGCCGTCTTGACCGCCACCGGCGTCGACACGCCCCAGGTGCGCAGGAACACCCAGTCCGGGTTGACCTGGCGCACTTGCCGCCATTGCGACGATTGCTCGTTGCCGGGATCGGCTACCGGGATCTGGATGTTTTCGAAGCCGTATTTTTCAGCCAGCAATTTCAACGGGCCAAGGGTTTCCCGACCGTAAGCCGAGTCGTGATAAACCGTGGCGATTTTCTTGCCCTTGAGTTTGTCGAACCCGCCCTCGCGCTGGGCGATGTAGTTGATCAGGCTCGAGGCCTCGCTGTAGAAGGTCAGCATCACCGGAAAGTTGTAAGGGAACACCGTGCCGTCGGTGGCTTCGGTGCGACCGTAGCCGAGGGTGATCAGCGGGATTTTGTCGACTTCCGCCCGCTCGCTCAGCGCATACGCCGCCGGCGCGCCGTTGGGTGAATAGATCGCCACCGGGGCGCCATCCAGGCCTTTCTTGAAGCGCTCATAGCACTCGATGCCCTTCTCCGCCGTCCACTCGGTTTCGCATTCCTGCCAGACCAGTTTGACGCCGTTGATCCCGCCTTCCACATCGTTGATGTAGTTCAGGTAATCGAGCATGCCGGCCCACACTTGCACACCGCTGGAGGCGTAAGCGCCGACCCGGTAAGTGGCCAATGGGAAGAACTGCTGGTCTGGCGAGGCCAAAACCTGTGGCACTGCGCTGCCGAAAATCGCCAGCGTCAGAGCGACACCGGCCAATGAACGTTTCAAGGATGCACGCATGTTGTCTCTCTACCAGGTTGGGGATTCAGAAGCGCAGCGGCCAGTGACTCAGCCGTTCACGAAGGTTGCTCAAGAGGCGAATCAGGCCTTCCGGTTCCTTGATCAGAAACAGGATGATCAGCACGCCGAAGATGATTTTTTGCAGGTTCTGCAACTGGCCGGCGTCCACCGAACCACCGAACAAGGCTTGCCCGGCATGGCTGAGCAGGATCGGCAGCAAGCTGATAAACGCCGCGCCGACGAAGTTGCCGGCGATGCTGCCCATGCCACCGATAATGATGATGAACAGGATCTGGAACGATCGGTTGATATCGAAGCTGCTGGCGCTGGCCGTGCCCAGATAAGCAAAGGCCCACAGCGCCCCGGCGATGCCGAGGTAAAACGAGCTGACGGCGAACGCCAGGTGCTTGTAGCGCACCACCGGAATGCCGATGACTGCCGCGGCGGTGTCCATGTCACGGATCGCCATCCAGTTGCGGCCGATCTGGCTTTTCACCAGGTTCACCGCGACCCAGGTCAATAGCAGCACTGTGGTCAGGGTCAGCAGATAGCGGCCCAATGGAGTGTTGAGGTCATGGCCGAACAGGGCCAGTTTCGGCGCGGAAATGGTTCCGGACGAACCGTAGTTGTAGAACCAGGGGAACTTGACGAACAGCCACTCCAGGAAAAACTGCGCGGCCAAGGTGGTAACCATCAGGTAAAAGCCCTTGATCCGCGAACTCGGCAGGCCAAAGACAAACCCCACCACCGCGCTGATCAGCCCGCCGCCGAGCAGCGCCACCGGCAAGCCCAGCTCTGGCAAACGCAGTAGAAAACCGTAGGTGGCAAAGGCGCCGACCGCCATGAAACCGGCCGCGCCGACCGAGGTCTGGCCGGTGTAGCCGGTGAGCAGATTGAGGCCAAGCCCGGCCAGGGACAGCACCAGAAACGGGATCAGAATCGCGTTCAGCCAATAGTCGTTGCCGGTCAGCGGCACGACCACGAAGGCGATCAACAACAGCGCAATCAAACCAATCGGCACACGACGCTGGATCAACACCGCCGGCGCGGTTTCACGGGTAAGGGAAATCGACATGGGTTCAGACTCGCTCGATGGCGCGCTCGCCGAACAGGCCGGCGGGACGGATGTACAGGAAGGCCAAAGCCAGGACGTAAGCGAACCACGGGGTAATGCCACCGCCGATCAGCGGGCCGATGTACACCTCGGCGAGGTTCTCCGCCGCACCGACGATCAACCCGCCGACAATCGCCCCGCCAATCGAGGTGAAGCCGCCGATGATCAATACTGGCAAGGCCTTGAGCACCACCAGCGACAGCGAGAACTGCACGCCTTGGCGCGCGCCCCACAACAATCCCGCCACCAGCCCGACGATGCCGGCCACCGCCCGGACGATCTGCCAGATGCGGTTGAGGTTGATGCCGATCGACAGCGCGGCGGTGGTGTCATCCGCCACCGCGCGCAGGGACACGCCAATGCGGGTTTTGTTGAACAGCAGCGCCAGCACCGTCACCAGCACGATGGCGGCCGCTGCGGCAATCAGGTCGAACTGGCTGACCATCATCCCGCCGATAAACAGCGGCACGTCGTCGATGCCCAGATCCAGCGCCCGCACTTGCGAACCCATCAAGCCCTGAGCCAGGCCTTCGATGATGAACGACAACCCGAGAGTGGCCATGAACAGGGTGATCTGTGAGCGATTGACCAGGGGCCGCAACACCAGCCGTTCGATCAGTAACGCGCCGATGATCATCACCACAACGGTCAGCAACAGCGCCAAGGCGAACGGCACGCCTTGATCGTGCAGGCTGACAAAGGTCAGCGCGGCGAACAGCAGCATCGCGCCCTGGGCAAAATTGAACACGCCGCTGGCTTTGTAGATCAGCACGAAGCCGATTGCGACCAGCGAGTACATGGTCCCGGCGAGTAAGCCGCCGAGCAGGGTTTCGAAGAAGAACGTCATCAGTGCACCACTCCCAGATACGCCGCGATGACGTCGGCATTGGCCTGCACCTCGGCCGGCGTGCCGTCACCGACCTTGCGCCCGTAATCGAGCACCACCACATGGTCGGACAGGCCCATGACCACGCTCATGTCATGCTCGATCAATACCACCGTGGTGCCGAGGTCGCGGTTGATGTCGGCGATGAAGCGGGCCATTTCCTGCTTCTCTTCGGCGTTCATCCCGGCCATCGGCTCATCGAGCAGCAACAGGCTGGGGCCGGCGATCAAGGCACGGCCAAGCTCCACACGTTTTTGCAGGCCGTAGGACAGCTTGCCCACCGGCACATCGCGATGGGCTTGCAGTTCGAGGAATTCGAGAATGCCCTGGGCCTGCCGACGGAAGTCTTCAGCCTCACGCCGGGCTCTTGGCAGGTTCAGCGCCTGCTCAATGAAACGGCTGCGCAGGTGCCGTGACAGGCCGGTGAGGATGTTGTCGATCACGCTCATTTTCTTGAACAGTGCGTTGTTCTGGAACGTGCGACCGATACCCCGGCGTGCGGCGCTCAACGGGTCGATACGCTTGAACGGCTGTTGCTCGAACACAATCGATCCGGCATCGAAGCGGTACACGCCGTTCAGCACGTTGAGCAACGAACTCTTGCCCGCGCCGTTGGGGCCGATCAGCGCGCAGATCTCGCCCCGTCGCACATCGAACGACAGTTCATTGATCGCCTTCACACCTTTGAAGGACAGGGAAATACCGCTGACTTGCAGAATGGAGTCGGTCGAGCTCATGCGATGTCCCGTTTGAATTCGGCGAGCCAGGTCGGCTTGGGTTGAGCATCGGAAATGCGGGTGGCTTGCCAGATGAAATGCAGGTTGTGGAAGCCCAACAGGCGGCGAACGCGGTTCTTGATCAAGCGTTGCAGGCCTTTTTCGGGATGGGCGATGGCCCAGTCGCAGAGGCGTCGACGCCAAGTGCCATTGGGGGCGAGGCGGCTTTCGATTTCCGCGGCCAATAGTTGCAGGCGTTCGGCCGACAGCAGCAGCCCGGACGGCGCGACTTCACGACGGTCGCGGCTGGCACTGCCGGGGCTTTCCGGGAAAGCCAGGGTTTGGCCGCTGGTCAGCCATTGTTCCAGCAGCACCGTCAGGCCGTGCTGCCACTGGGTGCCCTCTTCGCTCCACAGTTGCGCGCCTTGATTCCAGCGGTTGAGGCGTTGCGCAGGGTCCACCGGGCCGAGCAGGTCGGCGAAATCCAGCAGCGTCAGGCCTTGGTTGATCCAGAGTTGCAGCGTCTGTCGTCCCTGGACGAACGCGTGGGTCGGACGGCTGCGCCACAGGGTTTTGTGCAGGGTTTCGGAGTCAAGGTTGTCCGGCAGCGTCAGCAGTTCGGCGCCGATGTGCCGGGCGGCCAATGCGAGCAGCAACAGATCTGGCTCGAACACACCGCTCAAGGCCAGGCGCGAGTCTTCGGTAAAACCCTGCTGACGCAAGCCATCGGCCAACCGCTCGACATCGCGCAAAACATCGATCCAGCGCCAGACGAACCACTGACCGTGGCGCTTGTGTCGCAAGGCCGGCTGCAACGGACTGACCTGCGCCCAGTGCTGCAACTGTTCCAGGGCGCGAGGCACCTTGACCTGCCATTCGGCGGTGTCCGCGATGGGCGGACGCTTGAGTTCATGCACGCTCATTGGCTTACCTCTTATCCATGGGCAAAAGCGTGCGGTGGTCCGCTGGGCTGGAATCTGTAAAACACCACCGTCCCAATTTGGGAGCGGGCTTGCTCGCGAAACCGATGTAACTGGCTATATCAATGTTGAATGTGCCGGCCTCTTCGCGGGCAAGCCACGCTCCCACAGGGTTTTGTGTCGTCCACAAATATCGCCGGCGAAACGAAACCTGTGGGAGCGGGCTTGCCCGCGAAGGCGTCTACGCAGACACCACTTTCTTCTCCTGCCGCCGCAACCCCGCCAGGTCTCGATAGCCCGCCCCCGGATGTATCTCCGGCAATCGCGCCCCTTCGCCAAACAACTTCTCGCGCAAGGTCCCCGGTGCGTATTCGGTCTTGTACACCCCACGCTTCTGCAACTCCGGCACCAATAACTCAACGGCATCGATGAACGTTTCATGGGTCAATGCATAAGCCAGGTTGAAACCATCCACATCAGTCTCGTCGACCCACTCCTGCAGCAAATCGGCGACGGTCTCGGGACTGCCGACAAACAGCGGCCCGAAACCGCCGATCCCGACCCAATCGGCCAGTTCGTTCGGCGTCCAGACCTTGTTCGGGTCCGCCGTGGAAAACGCTTCCACCGCCGATTGAATGGCATTGGTGTGGACGTGTTTGAGCGGCTCATCCGGTTTGAACTGGCTGAAATCGATCCCGGTCCAGCCCGAGATCAACGCCATGGCGCCCTCATAACTGACCCAGGTTTTGTATTCTTCGAACTTGGCTTTGGCCTTGGCGTCGGTCTCGCCGAGGATCACCGTTTGCAGATTGAAGATCAGGATCTTCGACGGATCGCGCCCCGCCTCGGCCGCCCGGCGACGGATGTCGCCCACGGTTTTCTTCAGCAGCACTTTCGACGGCGCGGCGACAAACACACACTCGGCATGTTCGGCGGCGAACTGCTTGCCGCGACTCGAGGCGCCGGCCTGATACAGCACCGGCGTACGTTGCGGTGAAGGCTCGCAGAGGTGAATGCCCGGCACCTGAAAGTGTTTACCAACGTGTCGGATCTCGTGGATTTTGCTCGGATCACTGAAAATTCGCCGCTCGCGATCCCGCAGAATCGCGCCCTCTTCCCAGCTGCCTTCCCACAGCTTGTAGCAAACCTCCAAGTACTCTTCGGCGAAGTCATAACGGGCGTCATGTTCGGTCTGGGCTTTCTGGCCGAGGTTCTTCGCGCCGCTCTCAAGATACGAGGTGACAATGTTCCAGCCCGCGCGGCCCTTGGTCAGGTGATCGAGAGTCGACAGGCGTCGGGCGAACGGATACGGGTGCTCGAAGGACAGCGACGCGGTCAGGCCGAACCCCAGATGCTCGGTGACCAGCGCCATCGGCGGGATCAGTTGCAATGGATCATTGACCGGCACCTGCGCCGCCTGACGAATCGCCGCGTCACCGCTGCCGTTGTAGACGTCATAAATGCCCAGCACATCGGCAATGAACAAACCGTCGAACTTGCCGCGCTCAAGGATTTTCGCCAGATCGGTCCAGTACTCCAAGTCCTTGTACTGCCAGGATCGATCCCGCGGATGCGCCCACAAACCCGGCGACTGGTGGCCGACGCAGTTCATGTCAAAGGCGTTGAGACGAATTTGACGGGCCATCAAACGACACTCCGCACGCTGGGTGGATGGATGCCGTTGAGGCGGAAGTTGCCGATCAAGTGAAGTTTCCAGCGCAGCGGATCGGTCACTGAGCCCGACAAAGGCGTGCGCTGGCCGGTGAGTTCGAATTCGGCGTTGCTTACGGCGTTTAAAGCATCGGCGCTGGCGAGGTGCGACTCGGCGATGGCAATAGTGGTTTCCGTATCCTCTTGACCATTGTTCAGAAACTCTTCGGCGCGTTGGAGCAAGGCGGCTGCCACTTCAATGCGGATCTGCAAGTCGCCGAAACGACTGATGACGTAAGGATCATCGGTGGCTTTGGCGAAGCCGCTGCCGGCCCAGGGTTGAGCCTGCTGACGGACGAAACGCAGGGTCGCGTCGAGCAACGTACGAGCGTTGTGCAGGTCGTGCTGAGGCTTGGCCAGGGGCTGCCCGGCAACAATCGGTTGGGTCAAGGCGTTCATGGGTCGCTCCTCAGTTCCAGGCGTGGCGCGCAGGCTTCACGCCGTTGAGCAGGTAGTTGCCGATCAAGTGATATTTCCAGCGCGCCGGATCATGCAGGGTGTGCGTCCGGGCGTTGCGCCAGTGACGGTCGAGGTTGTACTTGCCAAGCACCGAGCGGGTGCCGGCGAGTTCGAAGAGTTTGCTGCTGGTGAGCAAGGCGATTTCGGCAGAGAGGACTTTCGCCTGTGCGACCACCACCGAAGCTCGGGCAACCGTGTCTTCATTGGGTTTGCGCAATGCGGCGTCGATGGCCTGGCCGGCTTTTTTGAGGATGGCTTCGGTGCCATGAACCCGCCATTCCAGATCGCCTATGGCGGCGATGCTGAACGGGTCCTGCCAGCCATGATCCTGCTGACTGTCGATCCATGGTCGGGCTTCACGAGCGTAGCGCTTGGTTTCTTCCAGGGCGCCGACGGCGATGCCGGTATCCACGGCAGCCTGGATGATTTGCGAGATCGGGCCGTCGGCGGTGGGTTCATCGAACGCCTTGTGGGCCGGGATCACCGCGCTCAACGGCACCTTCACCGCGTCCAGATTCACGCCGCCGCTGGCAGTGGTGCGCTGGCCGAAACCGTCCCAACTGTCGATCACCGTCAACCCGGGATTGTCGCGCTCGACGAAGGCGATAAAAGCCTTGTTCTCTTGATCGACCGCCACCGCCGGCACGATGTGCGCGAACAAGGCGCCGGTGCAGTAGAACTTCTCGCCGTCGATTTGCGCGGTGTCTTCATCGAAGCGGATACGGGTTTCAAAGGCACCGGCATTCTTGCTTTTCGATTCGGAGAAAGCGTTGCCGAAGCGATAACCCTGGAGGACTTTGCCGAAGTAATAGCGCTTCTGCGCTTCGGTGGCGGTTTGCAGCAGGATGTCGAGCACGCCCAGATGGTTTTGCGGGATCTGGCCGAGGGACGGGTCAGCGGCGGAAATGATCTTGATCACCTCGGCGACTGTCACGTAAGACACGCCGGCACCGCCGTATTCTTTGGGAATGGTGATGCCCCATAAACCACTGGCGGAGAACTCGTCGAGTTCGGCGACCGGCAGACGTCGCTCGCGGTCACGAGCGCTGGCCTCGATAGCGAAGCGTGCGGCGAGCTTGTGAGCGACGGCAATCGCCTCGGCGTCCGAGTGGATCACATGGGCGGTGCGAGGGGGTTGGGCAGAGGCTGTCATGGGCCGACTCCGGGATTCTGGTGAATGCCCCAGCGCTTTTGCAGGAGTCGTGCCTGAAATTAAATTTGTTTTATTTCAATAGCTTAATTAACTGAGAAACACTTGCAGCTTTAAAACAGCAAAGTGCTTATCCAGTGTTGGTCGGCAAACAGTCAGATCACCACATTACGCACAAACCGCGCCGCCACTTCCCCGTCGTTGCGATAGGAATGCGGTTGGTTGCTGGCAAACATGAAGAACTCACCGGCAGCGATTTGCTGCGGCCGGTCGCCGAGCATCAGGGTCAGGCAGCCTTCGAACACATAGAGCTGTTCGCTCCAGCCTTCCGCATCCGGTTCCGATGGGTAATGTTCGCCCGGTTCGAGGCGCCATTCCCACAGTTCAACTTCGCGGGTGGCGGTGGCTTTCGACAACAGCACCGCTTTACTGCCAGGGATGGTGCCAGCCCACGCCAGTTCGTTGATGCGGCTCGGGTCGCGGGCGTCGGGAGCCTGGATCAAGTCGCTGAAGGCTACGTCCAGCGCTTCGGCAACGCGGTCGAGGGTGGTCAGGCTGACATTCTTCTCGCCGGCCTCGATGGCCACCAGCATCCGGCGGCTGACCCCGGACTTTTCGGCCAAAGCGGTCTGGCTCATGTCGGCGGCGTGGCGCAGACGTCGGACGTTCTGGCTGACGTGCTGGAGAACCGACGCCCGTTGGGTGGAATCTTTGTGCACTATATTGCTCACTTGATGGTGTTGCGCAGTATACTGCCCAACTTCCGGCGCATTGTGCGTCTCCCTCAGGTAGCGCGCAAGGTCATGACGTCGGTGAACTCCTCCCCTGCTTCCTCCCGTTTCTCACGGTTCAGCAAAGCTGAGTGCGTGTTGGTACTGATCACCATGGTCTGGGGCGGGACCTTTTTGCTGGTGCAGCATGCAATGACCGTCAGCGGGCCGATGTTTTTCGTCGGTCTGCGTTTTGCCGCGGCGGCGAGCATCGTTGCCCTGTTCTCCTGGCGTCATCTGCGCGAACTGACCCTGTTCGAGCTCAAGGCCGGGGCGTTTATCGGTGTGGCGATCATGCTCGGTTACGGCTTGCAGACCGTCGGTTTGCAGAGCATCCCCAGCAGTCAGTCGGCGTTCATCACTGCGCTGTATGTGCCGTTCGTGCCGTTGCTGCAATGGCTGGTGCTGGGTCGGCGACCGGGGTTGATGCCGAGCATCGGGATCATGCTGGCCTTTACCGGGTTGATGTTGCTCTCGGGACCGGCCGGCGCTTCGTTCAATTTCAGCCCCGGTGAAATCGCCACATTGATCAGCGCCGTGGCGATTGCGGCGGAGATCATTCTGATCAGCACCTATGCCGGCCAGGTCGACGTGCGCCGGGTGACGGTGGTGCAACTGGCGGTGACTTCGGTGCTGGCGTTTCTGATGGTGGTGCCGACTCAGGAAGTGATTCCGGGGTTCTCCTGGTTGCTGTTGTGCAGTGCATTGGGGCTGGGCGCGGCGAGTGCGGCGATTCAGGTGGCGATGAACTGGGCGCAGAAGAGTGTGTCGCCGACGCGGGCGACGCTGATCTATGCCGGGGAGCCGGTATGGGCCGGGATTGTCGGGCGGATTGCCGGAGAGCGGTTGCCGGCGATTGCGTTGGTGGGCGCAGGGTTGATTGTGGCGGCGGTGATTGTCAGTGAGTTGAAGACCAAGGGTAAGGCGGTAGTGACTGAGGAAGATTTGGAACAAGAAACACAGAGGTAGGAAGTCTGCGGTGATTGACAGATAGCCTTCGCGAGCAAGCCCGCTCCCACATTGGATCTGTGGTGTGTCGCAATTACGTGTACACCGGCAATCCAATGTGGGAGCGGGCTTGCTCGCGAAGGCGCCGGGACGGTTGAAACCGGTCTTTCGAAACAATGATAAACCGGAATTTTCCGCTTACCTTGTAGGATTCTGCGACAGCTTGGCGTTTGGTGATCCGGGAGCTGGCACGTATGATGCTTCACAAACTTCCGCAGATTAGAAGCCTATGTCTCTGATAGTTCTACTGCTTCTGCCTTTTATCGGCAGCTGTCTGGCAGCCTTGCTGCCGCACAACGCGCGTAACACCGAATCGCTGTTGGCTGGCCTGGTTGCCCTGATCGGCACCATCCAGGTCGCCCTCTTGTACCCGCAAATCGCCCATGGCGGCGTGATCCGCGAAGAATTCTTCTGGTTACCGAGCCTTGGTCTGAACTTCGTTCTGCGCATGGACGGTTTCGCCTGGCTGTTCTCGATGCTGGTGCTGGGCATCGGCACGCTGGTTTCGCTATACGCCCGCTACTACATGTCGCCGGACGATCCGGTGCCACGCTTCTTCGCGTTTTTCCTGGCGTTCATGGGCGCCATGCTGGGGTTGGTGATCTCCGGCAACCTGATCCAGATTGTGTTCTTCTGGGAGCTGACCAGCCTCTTTTCATTCCTGTTGATCGGCTACTGGCACCACCGCGCCGATGCGCGACGTGGCGCCTACATGGCGTTGATGGTCACCGGTGCCGGCGGCTTATGTTTGCTGGCGGGGGTCATGCTGCTCGGCCATGTGGTCGGCAGCTATGACCTGGACAAGGTCCTGGCCGCCGGCGATCTGATTCGCGCACATGCCCTCTACCCTATTCTGCTTCCCCTGATCCTGATCGGCGCCCTGAGCAAAAGTGCGCAATTCCCCTTCCACTTCTGGCTGCCCCACGCCATGGCGGCGCCGACACCGGTTTCGGCGTATCTGCACTCGGCGACCATGGTCAAGGCCGGGGTCTTCCTGCTCGCACGCCTGTGGCCGTCGCTGTCCGGCAGTGAAGAATGGTTCTACATCGTCAGCGGGGCCGGCGCCTGTACGCTGTTGCTCGGTGCTTACTGCGCGATGTTTCAGAACGACCTCAAGGGCTTGCTGGCCTACTCGACCATCAGCCATCTGGGCCTGATCACTTTGCTGCTGGGGCTGAACAGTCCTCTGGCCGCCGTGGCCGCGGTGTTCCATATTCTCAACCATGCCACGTTCAAGGCCTCGCTGTTCATGGCCGCCGGGATCATCGACCACGAAAGCGGCACCCGGGACATTCGCAAACTCAGCGGTCTGATCAAACTGATCCCGTTCACCGCCACCCTGGCCATGGTCGCCAGCGCGTCGATGGCTGGCGTGCCGTTGCTCAACGGTTTCCTGTCGAAAGAGATGTTCTTCGCCGAAACCGTGTTTATCAACGCGACGGCCTGGATCGAGATGACCCTGCCCATCGTCGCGACCATCGCCGGGACGTTCAGCGTGGCCTACTCCCTGCGCTTCACCGTCGACGTATTCTTTGGCCCGACCGCCACCGACCTGCCGCACACCCCGCACGAACCGCCACGCTGGATGCGCGCGCCGGTGGAGTTGCTGGTGTTCACCTGTCTGGTGGTGGGGATCTTCCCGGCGCAAGTGGTCGGCCCGTTGCTCACGGCGGCGGCATTGCCGGTGGTGGGCGGGACGCTGCCCGAGTACAGCCTGGCGATCTGGCACGGCTGGAACGCGCCGATGATCATGAGCCTGATCGCCATGTCCGGCGGCATCATCCTCTATCTGCTGCTGCGCAAGCAGCTCAAGCGCGGGCGTTTCACGCACCCGCCGGTGATCAGCCACTTCAACGGCAAGCGCCTGTTCGAGCGCGGCCTGGTGATCATGATGCGCCTGGCCCGTCGCCTGGAGCGGCGGATTAGCACTCGGCGCCTGCAAACCCAACTGTTTTTGGTGGTACTCGCCGCAGTGCTCGCCGGATTGATCCCGATGCTGCACAGCAGCTTGAGCTGGGGCGACCGGCCGAAAATTCCGGGCTCGATCGTGTTCGTGACCCTCTGGCTGCTGGCGATTGCCTGTGCCCTTGGCGCGGCATGGCAAGCCAAGTATCACCGGCTCGCAGCCCTGACCATGGTCAGCGTCTGCGGCCTGATGACCTGCGTGACCTTCGTCTGGTTCTCGGCGCCGGATCTGGCGCTGACGCAACTGGCTGTGGAAGTGGTGACCACGGTGTTGATCCTCCTCGGCCTGCGCTGGCTGCCACGACGGATCGAAGAGGTCTCACCATTGCCGAGCAGTCTGCGCAAGGCCCGCATCCGCCGCATCCGCGACTTGGCGCTGTCGATCGCGGTCGGTGGCGGCATGGCGCTGCTGTCCTACGCCATGCTGACCCGCCAGACGCCCAACGACATTTCCTCGTTCTACCTCAGTCGCGCCCTGCCCGAAGGCGGCGGCAGCAACGTGGTCAACGTGATGCTGGTGGACTTCCGTGGCTTCGACACCCTCGGCGAAATCACCGTGCTGGTGGCGGTGGCCCTGGCCGTGTTCGCCCTGCTGCGACGCTTCCGCCCGCCGAAAGAAAGCCTGCAGCTGCCGGCGCAGCAACGTTTGCTCGCGCCGGATGTGGTTACCGATCTGGTCAACCCGCGTCACGCCAGCGACACCGCCCTCGGTTTCATGATGGTGCCGGCAGTGCTAGTCCGTCTGCTGCTGCCGATTGCGTTTGTGGTGTCGGTCTACCTGTTCATGCGCGGGCACAATCAACCCGGTGGCGGGTTCGTCGCCGGTCTGGTGATGTCGGTGGCGTTCATCCTGCAATACATGGTCGCCGGCACCCAGTGGGTCGAGGCGCAAATGAGCCTGCGACCGCTGCGCTGGATGGGCACCGGGCTGCTGGTCGCCACGGTCACCGGGCTCGGGGCGATGGCGGTTGGGTATCCATTCCTCACCACCCACACCTGGCATTTCACACTGCCGCTGCTGGGCGACATTCACATCGCCAGCGCGCTGTTCTTCGACATTGGCGTGTACGCCGTGGTGGTCGGCTCGACGCTGTTGATCCTCACCGCCCTCGCCCACCAATCGGTCCGTGGTCATAAAACCAGCGCGCAACCCAAGCCCATGGCCAAAGCGGCTGCCACGCAAGGAGCCATCTGATGGAAGAAGTCATCGCAATCGCCATCGGGGTGCTGGCCGCGTCCGGCGTGTGGCTGGTGCTGCGGCCACGGACATTCCAGGTGGTCATGGGCCTGTGCCTGCTGTCCTACGGCGTCAACCTGTTCATCTTCAGCATGGGCAGCCTGTTCATCGGCAAGGAGCCGAACATCAAGGACGGCGTGCCTCAGGATTTGCTGCACTACACCGACCCGTTGCCGCAAGCGTTGGTGCTGACCGCGATCGTCATCAGCTTCGCCATGACCGCGCTGTTCCTGGTGGTGCTGCTCGCCTCCCGGGGCCTGACCGGTACCGACCATGTGGATGGCCGGGAGCCTAAAGAATGAATTCGATGGCGCACCTGATCGCGGCACCGATTCTGCTACCGCTGCTGACCGCCGCGGTGATGCTGATGCTGGGCGAGAAACACCGTCCGTTAAAGGCCAAAATCAATCTGTTCTCCAGCCTGCTGGGGCTGGGCATTGCCGTGATGCTGCTGCAATGGACGCAAACCACCGGCGTGCCCGGTTCCATCGGCGTGTACCTGCCGGGTAACTGGCAGGTGCCGTTCGGTATTGTGCTGGTGGTCGATCGTCTGTCGGCGCTGATGCTGGTGCTGACCGGGATCATCGGCGTCAGCGCGTTGCTGTTCGCCATGGCCCGCTGGGACGGCGCCGGTTCGAGTTTCCACGCGCTGTTCCAGATTCAGTTGATGGGCCTGTACGGCGCCTTCCTGACGGCAGACCTGTTCAACCTGTTCGTGTTTTTCGAAGTGTTGCTGGCTGCCTCTTACGGGCTGATGCTGCACGGTTCGGGCCGGGCGCGGGTGTCGTCGGGGCTGCATTACATCTCGATCAACCTGCTGGCCTCGTCGCTGTTTTTGATTGGCGCGGCGCTGATCTACGGCGTTACTGGCACGCTGAACATGGCCGATCTGGCGCTGAAAATCCCGCTGGTGCCGGAAGCCGATCGCGGCTTGCTGCATGCCGGCGCGGCGATTCTGGCGGTGGCGTTCCTGGCCAAGGCCGGGATGTGGCCACTGAACTTCTGGCTGGTGCCGGCTTATTCCGCTGCAAGCGCGCCGGTGGCGGCGATGTTCGCGATCATGACCAAGGTCGGCGTCTATACCTTGCTGCGCTTGTGGACGCTGCTGTTCTCCGGGCAGGCCGGGGCATCCGCGTACTTCGGTGGCGACTGGCTGATCTACGGCGGCATGGCGACCATCGTCTGCGCCGCCGTGGCGATCCTCGCCGCACAACGCCTGGAACGCATGGCCAGCCTGAGCATTCTGGTATCGGCAGGCATTCTGTTGTCGGCCATCGGTTTCGCCCAGCCGAACCTGATCGGCGCGGCGCTGTTCTATCTGGTCAGCTCGACCCTGGCCTTGAGCGCACTGTTCCTGCTGGCCGAGTTGATCGAGCGCTCGCGTTCGGCCAACGAAATGCCACTGTTCGATGACGGCGAACTGCTTCCACGGCCCCTGGAATCTTTGCAGCCGCCCAAAGGCTTCAACCTCGATGACGACCGCAAAGCCGTGGTCGGACAGGTGATTCCCTGGACCATGGCTTTCCTCGGTTTGAGCTTCATCGCCTGCGCCCTGCTGATCATCGGCATGCCGCCGCTTTCAGGGTTTATCGGCAAACTCAGTCTGCTCAGCGCCCTACTCAATCCGTTGGGTCTGGGTAATGGCAGCGATGAACCGATATCGAATGGCGCGTGGGGTTTGCTCGTCCTGTTGATCCTGTCCGGGCTGGCCTCGCTGATCGCTTTCTCGCGTTTGGGCATCCAGCGTTTCTGGACCCCGCAAGAGCGGCCGTCGCCATTGCTGCGGCGCTTGGAATGCGTGCCGATTGTCATTCTGCTGGGGCTGGGCATTGCGCTGACGTTCAAGGCTGAACCGCTGCTGCGCTACACCCAAGCGGCGGCCGATGCATTGAACAACCCGCAGCAATACGTGATGGCGGTGCTCGAAACCCGTGTAATTCCAGGCCCGCAAGCCAAGACAGCGCTGCTGGAGGTGCAACCATGAAGCGTCTGTTTCCTGCACCGTGGCTGTCGCTGGCGTTGTGGCTGCTGTGGCTGGTGTTGAACCTGTCGATGAGCCCCGGCAATCTACTGCTGGGCGCCATGCTGGGGTTCTGCGCACCGTTGATGATGCGCAAGCTGCGGCCGCTGCCAATCCGCATTCGTCGTCCCGGGGTGATCCTGCGTTTGTTCTTGCTGGTCGGGCGCGACGTGATCGTGTCCAACCTCGCCGTGGCCTGGGGCGTACTCAACGCGGGCCGTCGTGCACCCCACTCGCGGTTCATCAAGGTGCCGCTGGATTTGCGCGATGCCAACGGCCTGGCGGCGCTGTCGATGATCTGCACGGTGGTGCCCGGCACGGTCTGGTCGGAACTGGCGCTGGATCGCAGCATTCTGTTGCTGCACGTCTTCGATCTGGATGACGAAAGCCAATTCATCCAGCACTTCAAGACCACCTACGAGCGCCCCTTGATGGAGATCTTCGAATGAGTGCATTGCTGTCGAACGCGATCCTGCTGAGTCTGTTCATCTTTTCGGTGGCGATGATTCTGACCCTGATCCGCCTGTTCAAGGGCCCGTCGGCCCAGGACCGGGTTCTGGCGCTGGACTACCTGTACCTCATCGCCATGCTGATGATGCTTACACTGGGCATTCGTTATGCCAGTGACACTTACTTCGAGGCGGCGCTGCTGATCGCCCTGTTCGGCTTCGTCGGCTCGTTTGCCCTGGCCAAATTCCTGCTGCGTGGCGAGGTGATCGAATGAGGCCTGAATTGTCTCTGTGGGTGGAAATTGCGGTGGCGATTCTGCTGGTGCTGAGCAGCTTGTTTACGCTGATCGGCGCGGTCGGGCTGCTGCGGATGAAGGATTATTTCCAGCGCATGCACCCTCCGGCGCTGGCCTCGACCTTGGGCGCGTGGTGCGTGGCATTGGCTTCGATCATTTACTTTTCGGCGCTCAAGTCGGCGCCGGTGCTGCATGCCTGGCTGATTCCGGTTCTATTGTCGATCACCGTGCCGGTGACCACGCTGCTGCTGGCCCGGGCGGCGCTGTTTCGCAAGCGCATGGCGGGGGATGATGTGCCGGCTGAGGTGAGTAGTCGGCGCACCGAAAGCGGAGGTTGAATCCGCAGTTTTGTATGGGTTGTAAGGGCCTCTTCGCGAGCAAGCCCGCTCCCACATTAGATGTTCAGTGAACACACGTGATGTGTACGACACAGATTCAATGTGGGAGCGGGCTTGCTCGCGAAGGCGATAGCCCGGTCGCCCTCAAATCCAGGCCACTGCCAACAATCCTGCTCCCAACACCACACACAACGGCGAATACGCCCACGTATCCAGCCGGGCAAACCTCGAGCCCTTCTCCTGCTTGAAGAACCCCACCAAATTCGAGTCGCCGATCGCCCGGGCGAACATCAGCATCGCAATCGCGCTGATCACCCATTGTAACGACCAGTGATGCACCGTGGGCAGATACAGCCCGACCCGCAGGCACACCAGCATCGCGATCAGCAGTAAACCCACCGCCACCAGCAACGTGGCAAAGCCCGACGGCTTGAATGCGGGCCTTGATGCCTCACCGCCCTCCCCGGGCACTCGCGGCACCGCCGCCTCGCTGCCCCACTTGCCACCTGCCGCCCAGTACAGATGCACCAGGCTGATGAATAGAAAGATTGCCGCAATCCATTGCGCGACCAAAAGGCTCATATTCAGAGATCCAGCGTGAAATGTCGCAGCAGGATGAACTTCCTTGCGCGTTTTTGTAAGGGCATTTGCTATCGAACGGTAGCTCGGCTGCAAACGCGGTTAAAAGGCGCCCGGGATTTATGTCACCCGGGGTGTTCATGAATCAGTTTATTTCAGGGCGGCAGACACCTTGTCTGCCACATCCTTCGGCACCCAGGCCTGCCACACGTCCGGGTGCGCCTTCATGAACGCCTCCGCCGCTTGACGTGGCGGGGTGTGTTTTTCACTCATGTCAGCCAGGGCCTTGTTCAACGCTTCGATCGGCAAATCGACCTTGCTGAAGAACTCGGTAATCTGCGGGTATTGTTTCTGGAATGGCGTGGACACGCCGATGGATAGCTTCGAGGGCAGCGAGCGAGTCGGTTTCGGATTGGGGTTGTCGGCGTCGGTCAGGGTTTTCCAGGCTTCGGCATCGAACGGTGGCTCTTGCAGCTGAATCAGCTTGAAACGGCCGAGCAACGGCGTCGGGGACCAGTAGTAGAACAGGACTGGCTTGCCGCGACGAATCGACGAACTGATCTCTGCGTCAAGTGCTGCCCCCGAACCACTGCGAAAGTTCACGTAACTGTCGTCCAGCCCATACGCCTTGAGCTTTTGCTTGTTGACCACTTCCGATGTCCAACCGATCGGGCTGTTGAGAAAACGCCCCTTGCCCGGAGTTTCCGGGTCTTTGAACACGTCTTTGTAGCGTGGCAGATCACTGATACTGCGCAGATCCGGCGCCATCGGCTTGATGCCCTTGGCCGGGTCGCCCTTGATCACGTACTCCGGCACCCACCAGCCCTCGGTGGCACCTTTGACCGTATCGCCCAGGGCCGCGACTTTGCCCTCGGCCTCAGCCTTGACCCAGACCGGGCTGCGACCGGCCCATTCTTCGCCAATGACCTGGATGTCATTGTTGGCTAGTGCGGTCTCCAGGGTAATGGTCGTCCCCGGCAAGGTGTCGGTCGGCAAGCCATAGCCCTTCTCGACGATGATCCGCAGGATATCGGTGATCAGGCTGCCACTTTCCCAGTTCAGGTCGGCGAAGTGGATCGGCGCCTGGGCAGCGAACACCGGAACGGGTGAAGCCAATAAACCGAACGTGGCCAGGGTAGCGGCCAGTAACCGTCGAAATCCCTTCATGCTTTTGCACCTCGTGCTGTTCACAGCAAATAGCAGGATGGCCTGACAAAGAAGACCGCAAGCCTCTGAATACTCAGTCATCTGACTGTAGTTGAGGTTCCTGCTTTCGAGGGGCGAGGATTAATTTTCGGAAGGTTCCTGCAAGCGTGCAAGCTCTCTTCTGACCATGCTGGCGTACGCCGCCGGACGCAAAAGGTAGATCTGTGACGCCACCCAACTCAGCCAGGTTCCCTGTAGAACGGCCTTTTGAGCCAACAGCCGCTGCGCCTCGGCGTGGGCACTGGCCTGGTTCTGTTCGTGGAAGTCGGCGCGGGTCAGGGTCATTACTCGCTGGCCTTGAAGGTCACCAGTTCGCCCTTGCGCCACTTGGCGGCCTTGGCAGTCACGGCTTTCAGGGTTTTGGTCAGGCCTTCCTGCAATTGTTGATGGGCGGCGAACACCATCACCACGCTATGACCTTCCTTGAACACAATGCCGTGGCCGTCTGCGGTGGTCACGAACGCGTAATCCCCCAGCCCGTACACCGTCAGTTTTATTTCGCGGAACTTGATGTCCAGCTTGCCGCCTTCACGACTGGGCAATACGGAAGCGCTGAAATGATCGCCGACCTTGAGTTTAAGCCCTGGTTTGTCATCCACCACCAGCGCTGACTCGGTGTCGAGCTCGGCAATGTAAATGCCTTCAGCGTTCTGTTCGGTGATGTAGACGAAACGTGACTGAAACTGTTTAACCAGCTTTGCGCGCAAATCACCCAGTACGAACAAAGCATGCATATCGAGATTACTTACTGCCAAGGAAACATCCCCACATCTGAAAATGACGCCATGCACCGGAAATGCGCACAGCAGAAAAAAGCGGCAATGCCGAGGTGTAGCCAAATGACCCGGGTCGAATCCTGGAATGAGCAGAGGGCCCATTCATCGCGAGGTTTGAGAAGATTACTGGAACATCCCTCACGTCGTCTTGCCTGGCGGTCGTCAGATGTTGAAGGAAAACGCCCTTCTGACGGCCAGATAAAACCGGATTACCAACTTTAGGGAAAAATCTCTTTAAAAAAAGCACTTTTCCGACATATCGCCAGTAAAAAATTGCTTTAGATGGGCATCAATCGCCAACCATTGATGGCGATTCTAGAGCAGCCATGCTCACCGAGACTACCCATAACAACGTACACACGTCGGTAAAACCACGAAAAGGACTTCATATGTGCACACTGACTCACTTTGCCCAGCCTCACACACGGCACACAAACGGCTCGTCACCTCTGCATTCGATGGTGCTTTGCCAGCAAGACTTCCTGCCTGAAGAGCGTCTACTCCCACGTTTTCAGGTGGTATTGGCCGGCAACGCCTTTTTCCACATCAGGGAAATATCCACCGGACGTGTAAGAGGTTTCCGCGGCAATCATAACGATGCCTGCGCCCTTGCCCGTTCACTCGAGGCAAGCAGCTAAGACACCTGCCGCATTCACTTCTATAGACGTTTCGTCACACCGGCGACTTAACTCAGCCGCCGGCAGGCAACTACTGCCATACTGCCCGACCAATGAAACCCGTCCCCAGGGCGGACGGCGTTCAACACAACAACTATTTCCAAGGGAAGACTGCTACGTGACGGAATTTGATATCGGTGAATTTTTTATCCGGGGCGAAGCCAGAGAGGTCGAAGGCGAATTCCAGGCCGTCATTATCATGCGCGCCAAACCGCCGTTGACCACTGTGACGTATCACCAGGTCGAAAAGGATCGCTGGTTCAAGACCGCGGATGTCGCGACCGTCGCCGCCCAGGAAGCCGCGAAAGCCCTGAAGCTTGCCGTCGATGAAGGGGCATTGAAAGCCTGATCATCGGATTTGCAGTCTATGCTGATCCCTGCTTTTGAATATCGCTATCGAACTCCTGAAGCGCGGCTCTCTCAGATGCCTCTCAGATGCCTCTCAGATGCAACGAAGCCGCACCTCGGATCTCGCACTCGACGCGACGGATTATCTGCAAGGAGATGAAGATGGACTCACCCACACATGATTTGAAAGGCTTGTTCGACCAGCTCGGTCTGGACTCCAGCGAGAAGGCCATCGACGATTTCATCGCCCGTCATTCACCTTTGGCCGATGACAAGAAACTCATCGACGCCGAGTTCTGGACCCCGCAACAAGCCGGCTTCCTCAAAGAACAACTGCGTGAAGACGCCGATTGGGCGCATGTGGTCGACGACCTGAACCTGCGCATGCACCAGATCCACTAGCCTGGGTTCAATGCAGGCTGTCGGGCATTTCGGCACTCAATTGCGCCAACCAGGCAGCCCTGCACGCTTCCTCTCAGCGAGGACTTTCCGGCTTGTAACCCAGGCGCAAACCACCCCAATGCCGGCCCTTGAGCATGATCGGCACCGAGAGGTCGTGCATCAGTTCACCGGTGTCGCGGGTGTAAGTCTGCAACAGCACGGCCTGCTGATGGCTGCCACAGCGGATCCCGGTGCGGTCGGCGAATTTGCGCTTGGTGCGGTTTTGCAGGGTATCGACCTGCACATCACCGGTCAGCGGTTTGCTGAACACGGTGTTGTGGGTCGGCACATAACCCTGCTGCGTGCAGGCGATGGCGAATACCAGACCTTCATGGCGCGGCAACAACGGTTCCTGAATCGCCGGCAATACCTGATCGGTGTAGCGGTCGAAGCGGGTCTGGTATTTGGCCGGGCTGGTGTTGGGGATCGCCTGATAATTGCGATCAAACAGGTCATCGAGGCTGATCCGGCCCTGATCGATATCCGCTTCGAAGCGTGCCGCAATCTGACTCGCCCCTTCGCGGGCCAGGTCGTAAATTCGCTGGTGATAGTCATCCAGTCCGACTTCGGCCAGACGTTCGCTGATGGTTTCGGCCTGCCCTTCCATTTGCACCGCTGCCTGGGCGAGCCGCTGAGTCTGCTGGTCGCTGATCGCCAGATCGCTGCGCATCTGTTCGATGGCATGGAACAGACTGTCGAGTTGCTCGCGGTTGGTGTCTGCGCCCTGAGCGATTTCCCCGACCTGCCTTTCGACGCCGGCGGCCAGGCGCGCGATGTTTTCCAGGTGCTGTCCGGTATGCTCGACTTGCGCGACGCCAGTATTCAGATCGCTCGCCAGTTGACGAATCTGTTCCACCACTTGCGCCGTGCGTTGTTGAATGTCGGCAACCATCTCCCCGACTTCACCGGTCGCCGTCGCCGTGCGCGCGGCCAGCCCTCGTACCTCATCGGCCACCACCGCAAAGCCGCGACCGTGCTCGCCGGCCCGCGCCGCTTCAATGGCCGCGTTCAACGCCAACAAATTGGTCTGGCTGGCGATGGACTGGATTACCAGCGTTACCCGTTGGATATCGTCGCTGCGCAGGCTCAGGGCTTCGATCAGCTCACGGCTGCTGCTGGCGCGCTGACTGAGTTGATGCATGCGCGCAATGGACTCGACCAGTTCCGTGCGCCCTGCCGCGCTGCTCTGATGGGCTTCACTGGCTGCGCTCAAGGCTTCTCGACTGAGTTTCGATGTAGCGTGTTCGGTGGTGATCATCACTTCGGCGCTGCTGACAATCTGCGCCGCGGCGTTGAGCTGCGATTGCAGTTTGTCCGCCAGTTGCTTGACCGAATAGGCCACGCCGGCGGCCGACAACGCGTTATGACTGGTGGTGTAGGAAAGATCGCGAGTCAATTCGGCGATGGCGCTGGAACTGTCCGCAGGGGTTGCATCAGGGAGAGTGCGCGAGCGCAGGCGCGGCAGCCAGATAATCAGCACGGCCAATGGCAGGCCAAGGTAAAGCGACCAGCCAGCCAATGCCATGCCGCACAGCAACAGCATCAGGGCGATGCTTTGCAGGGTCGGCGTCAGCCAAAGGTTTTTCGGCAAAAGTACTGGTGCAGGCATTGCCTCAACCAGAGATCCGTCCCTCGTCATCTTCGTCACCCCACGCGTCTTCTAGTTGTTGTGATCGCATTAAACGCCACTACAACGCCATTATCTATGGTCCGTTAGTAGTGGGGGGTTGAAGCAGATCAATAGAAGTGAGTGTGATTTTTCGGGCGACAAAAAGCTTCGCGGGCAAGCCTCGCTCCTACAGACATCCGTAGGAGCGAGGCTTGCCCGCGATGGGGGCGCTACTGAATCAGGCCTGACGCTGGTGCTTGTCGATCTGCTCGTGACGCTCTTGAGCTTCGATGCAGTACTTGGTGGTCGGGCTGATCAGCAGGCGTTTCAGGCCGATGGCCTCGCCGCTGTCGTCGCACCAGCCAAAGCTGTCTTCCTTGATGCGTTCCAGGGCCTGTTCCAACTGAGGCAGCATGCGCTGGTCGCGATCGATCGCATTCACCAGCCAGGTGCGCTCTTCTTCGACGGAAGCCGCGTCAGCCGGATCGGCCGGGGTGTCCAGGCTCTCGATGGCGATGCGATTCTGCTCGATGCGCTCATGGGTTTCGACTTTCATGTTCTGCAACAGCTCGGAGAAAAAAGCATGTTGCTCGGCATTCATGTAGTCATCCGCCGGCATGGCCAGCAACTTGTCCTTTGTCATTGATATCTCTATAAAAAAACGTGCATTAAGGCGAATTAGGGAGCGATCCGTTGAACCTGAAGCGGTCATTGGAAAGGCGCCGTTTATTCCAAGCGCCACCCGGCACTCAATTTACGAGGGGCGGCAGTCTAAGGCCGACTTGAGGCCTCAGCAACTGAAAAGACAGCAAATCTGTCCGACAAAGCCCTGAAAGTGCGCTACGGCAGGCTTTGAGCCGCTTATCGGAGTGCGTTTATAGCAAGAAATTCAGTCGAGCGGCTGTATATAGAAGACAAACGGCTGCGCCACGCGGGTCAGGCGTGGCGCATTTTCGCGTTTAGTCCGGCTTCAGCGCTTGAGTTTGCGCTTGTTGCGGTATTGGTCGATGACCACCGCTACCACAATAATCAGCCCCTTGATGATGTCTTGAATATAAGCATCAACACCGACAAAGGTAAAGCCGCTGGCCATGACCCCGAGGATCAACGCACCAATCACGGTGCCGGTGATCCGCCCTACGCCACCGGCCAGGCTGGTGCCACCGATGACCGCCGCGGCAATCGCGTCCAGCTCATAAGACATGCCCATCCCCGCCTGCCCGGTCGCGGCCCGCGCCGACGCCACCACCCCGGCCAGGCCTGCAAGCAACCCGGCGATGCTGTAGACGATCACCAGATGCCGCTTGACGTTGATCCCGGAGGTGCGCGCCGCCTGCATGTTGCCGCCGATGGCGTAGGTGTACTTGCCGTACTTGGTGTAGCGCAGGGCGATGTGAAAGATCACCGCCACCACCAGGAAGATGATCACCGGCATCGCGCCGTGTCCGATGGCCGTGTAGGAATCCGAGAGCATGCTCACCGGCTGACCTTCGGTGTAGTAGCGTGCCAGGCCGCGGGCCGAGACCATCATGCCGAGGGTGGCAATGAACGGCGGAATCCCGGTGATCGCAATGATGCTGCCGTTGATCGCCCCCGCCAGCAATCCCACCCCAAGCCCGACGATCACTGGAATCCACACCGGCAAGTCAGTCAGGGACGGAAACACCGCCCGGGTAAAGTCCGAGGTCTGCGCCAGGCTGGCGGCAATCATCGCCGACAACGCCAGCACCGAACCAGAGGACAGATCGATACCGGTGGTGATGATGACCTGGGTCACCCCGATCGCCAGCAGGCCGATGATCGACACTTGCAGGATCATCAGCACCAGACGCTGGGAGTTCATCAGGAAGCTCTGGTCCCGCACGATCCAGCCGAACATTTCGAAGACCAGGCCGATGCCAATCAGCACCAGGAAGATACTCAACTCGGTCGGAAGGCGCCGGCGACTCTTGACCGGTGCCACTGCAGGCTTGTTTTCCAGTATCGCGTTCATAACCACTCACCCTTCTATTACGTCGCGACGGCAGCCATGGCCACCGCCAGCATCCATTAGTGAACCGCGGACATGCCCGAGGCCAGTTGCATTACCCGTTCCTGGGTCGCTTCGCTGCGGTCGAGGGTGCCCATCAGGTCGCCCTCGTGCATGACCATGACCCGGTCGCTCATGCCCAGCACTTCCGGCAGTTCCGAGGAAATCATGATCACCGCCATGCCTTCGCTGGCGAGGTAGGAAATAAGCCGGTAGATCTCGGCCTTGGCGCCCACATCGATGCCCCGGGTCGGCTCGTCGAGAATCAGGATGCGCGGATTGGTCATCAACCAGCGCGCCAGCAAGGCCTTCTGCTGATTACCGCCGGACAGCGTGTCGATGCACTGCTCCAGCGACGGCGTTTTCACCCGCAGCTTCTTGCACATGTCTTCACACAACGCCCGCAGGGCTTTCTGCTGGATGAAGCCGTTGCCGACGTAATGGGGCAAGACTGCCATTTCCATGTTCTCCAGCACCGACAGGCACGGGAACAGGCCGCTGAGCTTGCGATCTTCGGTCAACAGCGCGAAGCCCTTCTCGATCGCCATGTGCGGATCGCTGATGCGCACCACCTCGCCGTCGAGGCGGATTTCGCCACCGTCGCTTGGGGTGATGCCAAAAATAGCTTCGGCGACATTGGTCCGCCCCGAGCCCATCAACCCGGCGATGCCAAGAATCTCACCGGCATGCAGGTCGAAGGAGACGCCTTTGAAAATGCCGTCCAGCTTGAGGTCGCGTACCGACAGCAACAGATCGCCGATCGGCTTCTCGCGCACCGGGAACAACTGGCTCAGCTCACGACCGACCATCATTGAAATCAGGCTGTCGCCGTCCATGCTGTCGGCCCGTTGCAGGCCGATGTAGGCGCCATCACGGAACACCGCCACTTCATCGGCGATGCTGAACACTTCGTTCATTTTGTGGGTGATGTAGATGATGCCTTTGCCCTGGCTCTTGAGGTCGGCAATGATCGAGAACAGATGCGCGACTTCCTTATCGGTGATGGCCGAGGTTGGCTCGTCCATGATCAGGACGTCGGAGTCATAGGACACAGCCTTGGCGATCTCGACCATCTGCCGTTCGGCGATGCTCAGGTTGCCCACCTGCTCTTCCGGGTCGAGGTTGATCCGCAGACGTTCCAGCAGTTTGGCGGTGCAACGGTGCATCTCGCGATGGTCGATCATGTGCAGGCCGTTGAGCTGCTCGCGGCCGATCCAGATGTTCTCGGCGATGCTCATGTGCGGCATCAGGTTGAGTTCCTGGTGGATCATCGCGATCCCGGCCTGGAGCGCAGCCAGTGGTGTTTCAAAGACCACCGGCTTGCCCCGCAGGCGCAACTCGCCGGCGTCCGGCTGGTAGATGCCGGCAATGATTTTCATCAGGGTGGATTTGCCGGCGCCGTTCTCGCCCATCAGTGCCAGCACAGAACCGGGACGCACCCGAAGCTGCACGTCGGACAAGGCCACCACACCGGGAAAACCCTTGCTGACGTTGATGATCTCCAGCAGGTACGGCTCATCGACAGGTGTTGCAGTTGGCTGGACACCCATTAACGGGGTGCTCGAAGCAGTCGCTGAAGCGAACATGATCAGGTCCTCCATCAGCAAGGTCGCGTCGCAACCTTGCGTGCTTATTGTTGTTATCGAACGGACGGGCTATTTGAAGGTGTCGACGTTTTGCAGCGTGATCAAGCGATACGGCACCCACACGGCCGACTCGACCGGTTCGTTCTTGGCCATTTTCACCGCCGTGTCGATCGATCCGTCCGCCTGCCCCTTGGCATCCTGGAACACCGAGACCAGCAGAGAGCCCTTCTTCACCGCGTTCAAACCGTCGGGCGTACCGTCGACACCGGCGATCAGCACACTGCCTTTGGCGACGCCAGCCTGTTGCAGGGCCATTGCCGCGCCAATCGCCATCTCGTCGTTGTTAGAGACGACCGCGTCGAATTTGCGGCCCTGGGTCAGCCAGTCGTTGACCAGGGTCATGCCCTTGTCCCGCGACCAGATACCGGACTGTTCTTGCTCGATCTTGATGTTCGGGTACTTGGTCAGCACCTCTTTTACGCCCTTGGTGCGGTTGGTGGTGGAGTTGTTGGCCAAATCACCAAGCAGAATCACGATGTCGCCCTTGCCGCCCATTTTTTCGGCCAGGTACTGCATCTGCATCTGGCCGGCCTCCAGATCGTTGGAGGCGACAGTGACCACGCCTTTGGGCAGGTTCAGGTCATCGGGACGACGATTGACGTACACCAGCGGAATACCGGCCTTGACTGCTGCTTCAGTGATTTTTTTGGTGGCGGCGGTATCCACCGGGTTGACCACAATGGCGTCGACCTTCTGACTGATGAAGCTTTCTACCTGGCTCAGCTGCCTGACCACGTCGCTGCGGGCGTCTTCGAACTGCAGCTTGACGCCATCGGGATAGGACTTGGCCTTGGTGTCCATGGATTCACGCAGGTAGGTCAGCCAGGTGTCATCGAACTGCGACATGCTGACGCCAATCTTCATGTCAGCGAGTGCGGCGCCGCTGGCGAACATCAGGGACAAGGCCAGTGAGGCGAAACGGATCTTGGTCTTCATGAAAAGTCTTTCTCCACATTCTTGTTGGTTTTATGGATAAGGCGTGACGATTTCAGTGAGTGGGCAAGCGGACAATCGGTGCCCCCGGAATACAGCAGACCAGGGCGCCGTTGCGTTCGACGCAAAGCAAGCGAAAGAAGGAATGGAACGAGACGCGAGGCAGGTCGCGAGAGAGGTGCAGCGAGGAACGTAAAGCATGCAGAGCAGAGTTGAAGGTTTTCATCGACGGTACCTGGCTTTTGTTTCTTGTTTTTGGTGCGTCCTTCACTCGTTCAAGGCCTGCTTGAGCGTGATCGGACGTTGATAGTCGGCAACCTGGAAATGACTTTATTGGAAAATAATTTCTATATCAACTCATTTTAGAATTTTATTCTGATTTTATTCCATGACTCTCGAACGGGCTCAGTGCTACCACTTGATGCCGCTCGAAACTTAGCCGCGCAGCGTCTAGTACGCGGGTGGTCGCCAGTGCATCACGGGCGTCGACCGGCAGTGGGCCACCGCTCTGTAACGCGGTTTGTAGCTGTAGATAGAATTGATTCCAGCAGCCACGCTCGGACGGCACCCGCTCACGCACCTCGCCCTGCTCAAACCAGCCCCAACGCCGATGCTCTTCAACACCCCAGCGTTCGCCTTCGGATTTCGGTGTGAGCCCGGCAAGGGTCGACGCCTCCTGCCCATCCAGACCGTCGACGCTGTAGCAGCCTTGGGTGCCGGTCACGCGAAAGCGCGGGCCGGGGGTGTTTTGCAGGCAACTGCCGCCCAGGTGCGAGATCACGCCGTTGGCATGGGTCAGGGATATAAAGAAGCCGTTGTCGAAGGGTTGCCCTTTTTCGAGGTAATCCAGTTCGGCGTAAACCCGGGTGACGGGGCCGAACAATAAGAGCGCCTGATCCACCAGATGGCTGCCCAGATCGCGCAGGAAACCGCCGCCGCTGCCGTTGTTCACCGACTGCGGCGAATAGCGCTCGATCCGCGATTCGAAACGGGTGACCTGCCCCAGCGCACCGGACTCGATGAGTTTGCGCACGGTGAGAAAGTCCGAATCCCAACGCCGGTTCTGGTAGACGCTCAGTTGCACGCCCTGGCGCTCGGCCATGGTGATCAGGGTTTGCGCCTGTTGCGCATCAGCAGCGAACGGCTTGTCGCTGACCACCGCCACCTCGTGTTCGATGGCATCGAGCACCAGCGCCGGGAGACCTTTGAGCGGTGTGGAAATCACCAACACATCGACCCCGGCTTCGACCAGTTGGCCGATGCTGTCGAAGGCAGGCACACCGGGATGTTCCGCCGCCAGCATTTGTCGGCGCTCGGCAGAACGGGTGACCACGCCCACGAAAGTCGCCGCCGGCAAACTGCTGATCAGCGGAGCATGGAAAAACCGGCCGCCATGGCCGTAACCGACAAGTCCGATACGCATGAAAACATTCTCCTTATAGTTAGTTACCGGATGTACACGGACCTTGTGGGAGCGGGCTTGCTCGCGAAAGCGGTGTGTCAGGCGACATCAATGTTGAATGTGCCACCGTCTTCGCGAGCAAGCCCGCTCCCACAAGGTTTTGTGTATGCCGCGGTTATTGGCAGAGTTCGCGGGTCACGCGTTCGAGCATCATGCGGTTGGACTCGTCCGGCCGGTCTTCCCAGGCGAATACCGAGACGGTCGCGATCCCATCGAACTTGATCTCGCGCAACGTGCTGAAAAACGCTTCCCAGTCGACCTCGCCCTGGCCGATGTCCAGATGCTGGTGCACGGTGGCGGTGACGCCCGGCGGGTTGACGATGTAGCGCAAGCCCGAGGATGCCTTGTGGTTGTAGGTGTCGGCGATGATCAGGTGGCTCAGCTTTGAGCCGGCGTACTTGAGCATCGAGGCGATATCACCGACACCGTCGTCATAGAAAAATGTGTGCGGCGCGGCGTAGAGGTAGTTGATCCAGTCACGGTCCAGTCCGCGAATGATGTCCACGGACTCGTTATTGCGCTCGCAGAAATCATAAGGGTGGGCCTGGATGTCGAGCTTGATGCCTTCGCGTTCGAACTCGGGGATTAGCTCGTCCATGGAGCGCATGAACTGGTTTTCGCACACCAGCGGGTTGTCCGACTGGCCGGTGAACTCGGTGTTGACCAGCTCGCAGTCCATCTCCACGGCAATCTGGATCGCGCGCTTCCAGTTACGCACGGCGGCCACACGCAAACCTTCATCGGCGGCGGCCCAGTGGTACATCGGTAATAAGGAAGAGAGTTTGACCCCGGTGTCGCTCAGGGCTTTGCGAAACTCCTTGATCCGCGCCTTGTCGACCCGCGGGGCTTTATAGAACGGCAGGAAATCTTCCCGGGGCGACAGCTCGATGTGTTCGTAACCGAGCTCGGCAACCTTGTCGACCATCTTGCCCAGGGACAGGTTGCGGTACATGTAGGGGTCTAGTGCGATGCGCATTTTTTTGTTCTCCTTAACCAGGGTCTGAACCCAGACACCAACCCTGTGTGAGCGGGCTTGCTCGCGAAAGCGGTCTTTCAGTCGACAAGGATGTTGTCTGACACTCCGCCTTCGCGAGCAAGCCCGCTCCCACATTGGATTTGTAGTTAGCCGTAGAAGCGGGGGCGGTCTGGCAGGCTGACTTTGACGATCTGGCCGCTGTTCTGCGCCTCGACGCATGCATCCGCAGCCACGGCGGCCGCGAAACCATCCCACGCCGACGGCCCGCCCACCTTCCCGGCCCGTACGCCATCGATGAACGCCTGCAACTCGACGTCATACGCGGCGATGAAGCGGTCCTTCCAGTCCATCAGAATCGCATTGGACAGCTTCGCCCCGCTGCGCAATTGAACCTGCGACGGTTCCGGCAGTTTGGCGATGCCGGTCTCCCCCACCACTTCGCACTGGATGTCGTAGCCGTACTGGCAGTTGACGAACACTTCCACATCGATGCGCGTGCCCTTGGCGGTTTCCAGCAGCACGATCTGCGGGTCTTTCAAATGGGCGTGGGCCTTGCTGGTCTTGCGCGGGAACACCACTTGCACCGACACATAATCGTCGTCGAGCAACCAGCGCAACACGTCCAGTTCATGGATCAGCGTGTCGGTGATCGCCATGTCGGTCTTGTAGTTTTCGCCCACGGTCGGGTTGCGGTGGGCGCAATGCAGCATCAACGGTTCGCCGATCTGGCCGCTGTCGATCACGGCTTTCAACGCCCGATAACCTTCATCGTATGGGCGCATGAAACCGACCTGCACCAGCCGTTTGCCGTGGGCCACTTCGGCCTCGACGATCTTGCGGCAGCCTTCGGCGGTGACCGCCAGCGGCTTCTCGCAAAACACCGGTTTGCCGGCGGCAATCGCCGCCAGCACAAATTCTTCGTGGCTCGGGCCCCAGGAGGTCACGAGGATCGCGTCGACTTCCGGTGCCTTGATCAGCGCATGACCGTCAGGATAGACCTCGGCAGTCAGTTTCAGATCGGAAACGACCTTGGCCGCTTGCTGCAAATTGATGTCGGTAACCGCGACGACCTGGCTATTGAGCAAGGTCTGGCTGCAACGACGGATGTGATCCTGGCCGATGGCCCCGGTGCCGATAACGCCGATCCGCAACGAATTGGAAAGCAAAGACATATAAACACTCCTGTGGGTTCGTTCAGGGCAATCAGTATTGACGGGCCTTGGCCAGTCGTTCGTTGAGGGTCTTGGCCACCGCGTCGGTGCGGACGCTGGTGGAGACTTGCGCCACGCCGACCCGCCACCACGACAGGTATTTGTGAATCATCGTCTTGGGCAAAACCTTGATATCGATCAGCGTCGACACCGTCTGCAGCCGCGCGTCCGCCAATGCAGCTTGCAACTCTTCAACGGTGTTCACTTTGTAAGTCTTGCAGCCATAAGCCGCCGCGCTCATGGCGAAATCCACCGGTACGAAGCCGCCATCGAGCTTGCCGGTTTCCGGATTACGGAACCGGAACTCGGTGCCGAAACTGTCCATGCCGTGTTCCATTTGCAGGTTGTTGATGCAACCGAAGGTCATGTTGTCCAGCAGCACCACGTTGATCTTGCGTCGCTCCTGGATCGAGGTTGCCAGTTCCGAGTGCAGCATCATGTAGGAGCCGTCGCCCACCAGTGCGTAGACCTCGCGCTCAGGCTCGGCGAGCTTCACGCCCAGTGCGGCGTTCACCTCGTAACCCATGCAGGAATAACCGTACTCGACGTGGTAAGTGTTCACGCCCTTGCTGCGCCAGCTGCGCTGCAAGTCACCGGGCAAACTGCCGGCGGCGGCGACGATCACGGCGTCATCGGCCAGGGTTTCATTGAGCACGCCGAGCACCCGGCTCTGGGTCAGGCAGGAACCGGTCAGCTCGATGAACTCGCGGAGCACCGCCGGGTCCATGTGGTCGTTGATTTCCGGGACGAAATCCTTCGCCTGGTATTCAACCTGATAGATGCGATCCACTTCCTCATCCAGCTGCGCCTTGGCTTGGCGGGTTTGATCGCCCCAGCTGGAGCGATAGTCGCCCAACAGATCGGCCAAGGCGTTCAAACCGGTTTTGGCGTCCGCCAGCAGTTGCACGCCATCGAGTTTCAGTGCATCGCAGGGGCTGATATTGAGGTTGAGAAATTGCACCTCCGGGTGCTTGAACAAGGACTTCGACGCGGTGGTGAAATCGCTGTAGCGAGTGCCGACACCGATAATCAAATCAGCATCCTTGGCCAACAGATTCGCCGCCAGGCAACCGGTTTCGCCGATCCCGCCGACGTTCAGCGGATGGCTGGACACCACCGCGCTTTTGCCGGCCTGGGTTTCGGCGAAGGGAATATCGAAGCGCTCGGCAAACGCCTGTAACGCTGCATTGGCGCCCGAGTATTTGACCCCACCGCCGCAGATGATCAGCGGCTTGCGCTTGTCTTTGAACAGGGCCACAGCATCACCGAGCATCGCTTCGGTGGCCGGGCGGCGCTCGATGCGGTGCACGCGTTTTTGCAGGAAGTAATCGGGATAGTCGTAAGCCTCGGCCTGCACGTCTTGCGGCAAGGCCAGGGTCACCGCACCGGTTTCGGCAGGGTCGGTGAGCACGCGCATGGCGTGGATCGCCGCGGTCATCAGTTGCTCGGGACGGTTGATCCGGTCCCAATATTTACTCACGGCCTTGAACGCATCGTTGGTGCTGATGCTCAGGTCGTGGAACTGCTCGATCTGTTGCAGCACCGGGTCCGGTTGGCGGCACGCATAAACGTCGCCGGGCAACAGCAGCAAGGGAATACGGTTGGCGGTGGCCGTCGCGGCAGCGGTCAGCATATTCGCCGCACCCGGGCCCACCGATGAAGAGCAGGCGTAGATCTTGCGCCGCAAGTGTTGCTTGGCGAAACCGATGGCGGCGTGGGCCATGCCTTGCTCGTTGCGGCCCTGATGGACGATCAGGTCGCCGCTGTCCTGCTCCAGGGCTTGCCCCAGACCCAGCACATTACCGTGGCCGAAAATGGTAAAGATCCCGGCGACGAATTTGCTCTGAACCCCATCGACTTCGATGTACTGGTTATCGAGGAATTTCACCAGGGCCTGGGCCATGGTCAGTCTTGTTGTGGTCATGCTTGCACCTTTTTGTGAATGCAAATCCGATCAATGTGGGAGCGGCGGTGCGGCGATCCGACTTGCTCGCGAAGACGGCGGCACATTCAACATTGAAGCCGCCTGACACACCGCTTTCGCGAGCAAGCCCGCTCCCACAGTTGATCTCCATCAGTTCAAAAGCAGTGTCAGGCCAGGGATTTCTGCAGGTGTTCCATGCTCGCGCCAATCGCCGTCTGGATATCCGCCAGGCCATGGACGCTGTCGGCGAACGGTTCGAACGACAGGTAGCCGCTGTAGCCGGTAGCGAGCAAGGTTTCGATCTGCACCGCGTTGCCGAGGATGTCGCCCTCGCCCACCAGCACCCGATGGCCGTCGCGGATGGTCGCCAGCGGTGCCTCGGCATCTTCGACGCCGGAGATGTGCACCAGCCCGGTCAGCTCGGGGAAGAATTCATGTTCGCTGGCCAGGTGATGGTGAAAGGTGTCATGCACCAGACGGAACACATCCAGCCCACCGATGGCCTTGATCGCGTCGACCGCGGTGCGTTTGCGCCGCAGCGAGCATTCTTCGAAACCCAGCGGCTCGATGAAACCAAGGATGCCGTGATCGCGCAGGATCGGCGCCAGTTCACTCAACGCCGTGCGCAGCCCGGAAGCACGCTGCGCTTCGGTTCGTGGATCGGCGCGGTCGTTCAACGGGCACATCACCAAACCCTGCGCGCCACAATCACGGGCATAAGCGGCGAGCTTCAGGGCGTGTGCACGGCGCTCGTCATTCCACACATCGAACGGATACAGCGCGTTGATCGACAGCACGGTGATGCCTTTGGCCGCGCACAACTCACGCACGTGTTCGGGCGCGGTACCGTCCTCGATCTCGACGCCCTTGAGGTCGTTGCGGATCTCGATGGCGTCGGCCTTGAGCGTCACCGCCAACTCGATGAACGCGGGCAGGGACAAACGTGGGGCGACCATACGGTTCAGGGCGAAACGCAGGGGTTTGCTCATTTTTTGTTGTTCTCCGCACAAGTGAATTATTTGGCTGTCGGCATGCTGAATTCAGGGCCCTTGGCGATGCTGTCGGGCCAGCGCTGCATCACGCTTTTATAGCGGCTGTAGAAGCGGATGCCTTCTTCGCCGTACGCGTGATGATCACCGAACAACGAGCGCTTCCAGCCGCCAAACGAATGCCAGGCCATCGGTACCGGGATCGGTACGTTGATGCCAACCATGCCGACCTTGATGTTGCGGGCAAACGAGCGGGCGATGCCGCCGTCGCTGGTGAAACACGACACGCCGTTGCCGAACTCATGGGCGTTGATCAGCGCCACGGCGCTGGCGAAATCCGGCACGCGCACGATGCCCAGCACCGGGCCGAAGATCTCTTGCTGGTAGATGCTCATCTCGGTCGTGACGTTATCGAACAGCGTCGCGCCGACGAAGAAACCGTTCTCGGCGCCCGGCACCTTGAAGTTGCGCCCGTCGACAATCAGCTGCGCGCCCTGGGCCACGCCTTCGCCGATAAAGCCCTCGACCTTGGCTTTGTGCTCGGCGGTCACCAGCGGCCCCATGTCGCTGTCGCCCTGCATGCCATTGCCGACTTTCAGTTGATCGATGCGCGGCAGCAGTTTGGCAATCAACTGGTCGCCGACATCACCAACCGCCACGGCAATCGAAATCGCCATGCAGCGCTCACCGGCCGAGCCGTAAGCGGCGCCGATCAATGCATCTGCCGCTTGATCCAGATCGGCATCGGGCATGACGATCATGTGGTTCTTCGCCCCGCCCAGCGCCTGTACGCGTTTGCCGCGCGAAGTCGCTTGCTGGTGGATGTACTCGGCAATCGGCGTCGAACCGACAAAGGAAATCGCCTCGATGTCCGGGTGTTGCAGCAAGGCGTCGACCGCGGTCTTGTCACCCTGAACCACGTTGAACACACCGTCCGGCAACCCGGCTTCGGTCAATAATTTCGCCATCAGCAAACTGGCCGACGGGTCGCGCTCGGACGGTTTGAGGATGAAGCAGTTACCGGTGACCAGCGCGATCGGGATCATCCACAGCGGCACCATCACCGGGAAGTTGAACGGGGTTACGCCGGCACAAACGCCCAACGGCTGGCGCAGGTTCCAGTTGTCAATGCCACCGCCAATGTTGTCGCTGAACTCGGTTTTCAGCAGGTTCGGCGCACCGCAGGCGTACTCGACGATTTCGATGCCGCGCGTCACTTCGCCCTTGGCGTCCGAGAACACCTTGCCGTGTTCGCGGCTGATGATTTCCGCCAGTTCGTTGTGATGGCGGTCGAGCAGTTCCTTGAACTTGAACATCACCCGCGAACGGCGCAGGGACGATTGCTCGGACCACGCCGGGAACGCCTTCAAAGCCGAGGCGACGGCTTCATCTATGGTCTTCTGACTGGCCAGCCCGACTCGCGCCTGAACGCTGCCGGTGGCCGGGTTGAAGACATTGCTGAACCGCTCGCTGCCGCTGTCCTGCACCTGACCGTCGATGTAATGACCTATTACCGGGGCGTCACTCATTGTTCTTGTTCTCCGTTCGAATGTTTAAATTCAGGCTTTTTAGTTCAGAGATGCAGCAACCAGCTGTGCTGCGGATCGTTATGGAACTGCCAGACGCGTTTCGGTCCGGCCATCACGTTCAGGTAATACGACTCGTAGCCGTAGGGCACGCTGACCGGGTGATAGCCCTTGGGCACGACCACCAGGTCGCTGTTTTCCACGGCCATGGCCTGGTCGATGCTGCGGTCGTCGGTGTAGACCCGCTGGAACACGAAGCCCTGGGGCGGGTTGATCTGGTGGTAATAGGTTTCTTCGAGAAAGCTCTGGTGCGGCAGATCGTCGGTGTCGTGCTTGTGCGGCGGATAGCTCGACGAGTGCCCGGACGGCGTGCGCACTTCCACCACCAGCAGCGAATGGGCTGGCTCGGTGTCTGGCAGGATGTCGCAGACATAGCGGGTGTTGGCGCCCTTGCCGCGCACGCTGCGTTTCATGCTGTCGGGTTTGATCAGCCGTGGACCGAGGTTCTCGGCGGTCGAACCGGGCGCGGCGCAGACAGCGATTTGCACATCGCTCAACGCCACCACCTGCGCCTGGCTGCCGGGCGGCAAATACGCCGCGAACGGGGATTTGTCTTCGAATACCGATTGGCGATCGCCGATATTGTCCCAGTCGAACGCGCCCTGCCCCGGCGCTTCACCCTTGATGCTGACCCGGCCGCTGAGCAGCACCAGGCACAGTTCCTTGTCACCAGCGTTGACTGGCAGGGTTTCGCCGAGGCTCAGGCGGTAAGCAGCGAAACCGACGTATTCCAGCTCCCCTTGCCCCAACTCAACCATGGTTCGCCCGCGTGCATTGCTTTTGACCAACAGGCTCATCGCGCGGTCCTCTCGTTGAGCAGTGCACGTAAGGTGTCATAGCCTTTTTTGGCGTAGACGTAACTTGGTGCCACCGCTGGATCCTGCTCGGCCTCGACCACCAACCAGCCGTGGTAATCGGCGCCCAGCAGGACGTCGAGCAAGGCGCCGAAGTCGATGTCGCCATCGCCGGGCACGGTGAACGTGCCGTTGATGATGCAGTCCGGGAAGCTCCACAGGTTGTTGCGCGCCAGTTGCACCACCGGTTTGCGCACGTCCTTGAAATGCACGTGGCAGATGCGCTCGATGTGTTTGCGCAGCACCTGCAAGGGTTCACCGCCGCCCATGTAGCAGTGACCCGAATCGAACAGCAGGCCGACTTCACTGCCGGTCAGCGCCATCAGTTTGTCGATGTCGGCCGGGGATTCGACATAGGCGCCCATGTGGTGGTGATACGCCAGGCGCACGCCCTGGGACAGGGTGAAGCGTGCCAGTTCGGTGAGTTTGTCGGCGTATTCCTGCCACGCCTGCTCGGTATGGAAACGTGGGCGCTCGACCAGCGGAATGCGCTGGCCTTGAATCGAGTCAGCGACTTCGCCATAGACCAGCACCTTGGCGCCGTTCTTTGCCAGCAGCTCGACATGGCTGCCGATGGCGTCGATTTCCTCGGCCACGGAACGGCGGGCCAGACGGCTGGAATACCAGCCGGAGACCAGCGCCAGATCGTAAGGCCGCAGCACGTCGCCGACGCCTTTGGCATCCTTGGGGAATTTACCGTTGAGCTCGAAACCTTCGTAGCCGATTTCCTTGCCTTCGCTGAGGGCGGTGCTCAACGGCGTCTCGCCACCGAGGGACGGCAAGTCGTCGTTGCTCCAGGAGATCGGGTTGATGCCAATTCGGATAGCGGGCATGGCTGCACCTTTTATTGTTTTACACAAATCAGTAAGAACGACGCTGAACCCTTGTGGGAGCGGGCTTGCTCGCGAAAGCGGTGTATCAGGCGACATCGATGTTGAATGTGCCGCCGTCTTCGCGAGCAAGTCGAATCGTCGCACCGCCGCTCCCACATTGGAGTTGCGTTAACTCATCAGGCCCGGGCCGTGCGCCAGGCGTCGATCAGTTCGACGAACGTGCCCTGCACCTGGCGGATCAGCGTTTCGTCGTCGATTTCACCGGCCAACCACGCGCGGCTCGGCTCCTGGAAAATCGTCCGGCCTACGGCGAAACCTCGGCAGGTCTGGCTCTGGCTGGCCTGCTGAAACCCTTCGGCCAAGGCCGCCGCTGGCGCATTCAGGCCCAACAGCACCACGCCACGGCAATACGGATCGCGTTCCTGAATCAGCTCGTCGAGTTGTTTCCATTCCTCGGCGCTTTGCGCTTCGATCTTCCACCACGCCGGGTAAATGCCCAGGTTGTAGAGGCGTTTCAACGCGCGATACAGCACGTCCGGATGCGTCGACGGGTGATCCTTGGGCGGAATGATTTCCAGCAGCAGTTCATGACCGCTGACCTGGGAGGCCTGATACAAACCCTTGATCTGTGCTTCCTGCTCCAGACGCAGCAACGGCTCGTCGTCGGGGTGGAATTGCACCAGGCATTTGATGATTTGTTCTTGCGGCCAGGCGATCAGGTTGCTGCCAATCGAACGACCGTGTTCGAACGCCAATGGCCGCGAGCCCTGCACTTCCACCGGCCGTGCCACCCACCAGCCGCGACCGGTGGCAGCGTTCAGCGAGTCCTGACCGAAGCGTTGATCGGCCAACAAGCCGACATCAGCCTCGACGCCCTGCTCACGCAAATCCGTTTCGACCCGCTCCACGGCTTTGATAAAGAGTTGTTTGAGTTCGCCGATAGCATTCAGATCGCGCCCGCCCTTGTGGGCCAGCTCCACCAATTGCCCGCGATGATCGAAGGCGAAGATGAACAGCTGCTTCCACTGTTTACGTGGCACGCTGACCTGATGCAGGCGCTGCAACACGGCGTCCTGGTCCGGCCGGGTAATCGGCACCGGACTGTTAAACAGATAGTCGAGTTCGGCGCGGGTCGGCATGGCCGGGGCGCAGGCATGGCGTGACACCACCAGACCGCCGCAGGCATTGGCCAACTGGCAGCAGCGCTCGTCGCTCGCATCCTCCAGCCAACCGGCGAGGAAACCCGACATGAAGGCATCGCCGGCCCCCAGCACATTCAGCACCTCGACGCGCACGCCGGGATAGATCGCGCCGTCTTCAAGACGCGCCGGAATCACCCCGTGAATCACCGTGCAGCCTTGCGGGCCGAGCTTGACCACCAATGTCGCCGCGCTCAGTTGCCGAACATTGCGCAGCGCGGTGAGCAAATCCTCGGAACCGCCGGCAATCAAAAACTCTTCTTCAGTGCCAACGATCAGGTCGAAACGCGAAAGAATTTTCTGCACGTGCTGGCTGACGTTCTGATCAGCGACGAACCGGGTTTCGCCGTCCGCCTTGCCGGCCAGGCCCCAGAGCACCGGGCGATAATCGATGTCCAGCACCCGTTTGACGTTGTGCTTCTCGGCATAGTCCAGCGCCTGGATGCTCGCCTTGTAGACGCCGTCGGTGGAGAAATGGGTGCCGGTGATCAGCAGGGCTTTGCTGGAGGCGATAAAGGCTTCGTTGATGTCTTCGGCGCGCAACGCCATGTCGGCGCAGTTTTCGCGGTAGAACACCAAAGGAAAGGTTTCGCGGTCCTTGAGGCCCAGCAGGACCATGGCGGTCAGGCGTTCCGGATCGGCCTTGATACCGCTGACGTCGCAACCTTCGCGGGTCAGAGATTCAACGAGGAAGCGGCCCATGTGGTCGTCCCCTACCCGGCTCAGCATCGCCGACTTCAGACCCAGCCGAGCGGTGCCGAAAGCGATGTTGGCGGACGAACCGCCGAGGTATTTGGCGAAGCTGCTCACATCCTCCAGCCGCGCCCCGACTTGCTGCGCATAGAGGTCGACGCCTAGGCGCCCCAGGCAAATCAGATCCAATTGACGCCCACTGGCAAAACGAGTCTGGCCCATGCTGGCTCCTGTTATTTTTATCAGCCTGCGTTCGGGGCGATGAAGGCGCCGAACACTCTTGGTGGATGCAGACTAAAACGACCGGGACCGAACAATCAATAATTATTCTAAATATTTTTTACGTGGAATATTTTTTCCAATAAACTTCTACACAAGCGCTCCAGACACGGTGCATCGTTTCAGCAGACCCGATGACGGCCGCAAGCTCAAGATTTTATTCCGGCCTACCCTGTAGACTGCGCACAGCCAACCTATTGTCAGGGGATGACCTGCCTGTCATCTCTATAAGCACAAGCCAGAAGGATTCCTTATGTCCCGCACCGATCAGCCGGCTACGACCGAGAGCACGCCCGATAGCGATCTCGCCAGCCCTCCGATCAATGCCGAGCGTTTGTTGCAGCTGATCACCGATGAATATGAAAGCCTGCCGCGCCAGCTCAAACGCATCGCCAGCTACATGAGCCAGCAGAGCGACCGGATCATGGTCGACCGCATTAGCGATATCGCCCGCGAATGCGAAGTGCACCCGTCGGCCATCGTGAGGTTTTCCCAGCGTTTCGGCTTCAGTGGTTTCAGCGAAATGCAGGCGCTGTTCCGCGAGGCCTACACCCACAAAACCACGCCGGTGCAGAACTACCAGCAACGCATCCGCAGCATGATCGCCAACAAGTCCCAGAAGGCCAGTGGCGGCGATCTGGCGCGCGAATGCATCAACGCCACCCTGTCTGGCATTGAACGGCTGGGGCTGGAACTCGATGACCAGGCCTTCGACAAAGCCGTGGACCTGGTGGTGAATGCCGATAACATCTACGTGGTGGGGGTGCGCCGCTCGTTCGCGGTGGCTGATTACCTGGTCTACAACCTGCAACACACCAATAAGCGCATCCACCTGGTGTCGGGCCTCGGCGGCAGTTACCGCGAGCAGATGCGCAGCGTGCGCGCCAATGACCTGGTGATCGCCATCAGCTTCACGCCCTACGGCAAGGAAACCCAGCACTGCCTGCGTATTGCCCAGCACAATCAGGCGAAAACCCTGATCATCACCGACAGCAACCTCTCGCCGTTGGCCAAACGCGCCAACACCGTGCTGCTGGTCAACGAAGGCAGCTCGTTTGCCTTCCGCTCGCTGAGTGCGACCTTGTGCCTGTGCCAGGCGCTGTTTATCGCAGTGGCTTATCGACTGGAATTGAAGGTCGATGAGATTCATGAACAGGCAGGCTTTGAGGATTAGCGCGAGGCCGTTTGCAGGTCGCTGAACCTCAGCTAAGGTTGTCCATCCCCCAAGGACCGTCTGAAGGAAAGGCTCAATGAAACTGATCGGCATGCTGGATTCGCCCTACGTGCGACGCGTCGCCATTTCCGCCAAATGCCTGGGCATACCGCTGGAGCACGAGTCGGTTTCGGTGTTCAGAAACTTCGAGCAATTCCAGCAAATCAACCCGGTGGTGAAGGCCCCGACACTGGTGCTGGATAATGGCGAGGTGTTGATGGATTCGACGCTGATCATCGACTACCTGGAGACTCTGGCCGCGCCGGGTAAAAGCCTGATACCCAACGATCCGGATCAACGCTTGCGCTCGCTACGGCTGATCGGCCTGGCGTTGGCAGCGTGCGAAAAATCGGTGCAGCTTTACTACGAACGCAACCTGCGGCCAGCGGAGATTCAATACGCGCCCTGGGTGGACCGGGTCGAAGGGCAATTGGCCGCGGCGTATTCGGCGCTGGAGCGGGAGTTGGAAAAACAGCCGCTGAAGACCGACGGTTCGATTGCGCAAGACGGGATTACCCTGGCGGTGGCCTGGAGCTTTACCAACCTGGTGGTACCGGATCAGGTGCAGGCCGCGCAGTTTCCGCGGATCAGCGCGTTCACAGAGTATGCCGAGGGGCTTGAGGTGTTTGTCGGTACGCCGATTAACTGAGCCACAACGATCGTTCCCACGCTCTGCGTGGGAACGATCGTCAGCGCCCACATGATCGGCGCATGACCTGTAGCGAGCGGTGCGGCGATCCGACTTGCCCGCGAAGGCGTCCTCAAGCATTCCATTTCTTCCGCGCTCGGCACCGATCGTCAGCTTGAAAACACGTAGTGCCCTTTGACCTTCTTCGAGCCCAGGAAGCCCAGATCCGGGAACAACAGCGTTTTGAGGTAAGCGACGAAAAACACCATGCCCAGAGTGATCCCGGCACCAACGAGCGTCAGCAGCGGATCCTCTTCAAACCCCTGGAACATTCGGGGAAACTGGCTCAGGGACAGAATCACGTAAATCGTATAAGCCTGCGCGACGTTCCTGTAAAAGCCCCAGGCGAACAACAGCGGCACCCCTGCGGCAAACAGCGTAAAAAACACGGCGGCACCTGGCCCGATCATCGAGCCCAGGAAGTAACCGAAGACTGCACCGAGCAACGCTTGAGCAATCGTCAGGGCAAGTAAAGTCTTAATCTTGCCGGAGTGCCGCTGACAGAGTGCGGGGTCCGCATAGGCACCGATCCAGTACGCCAACACGCGATCCTTGACCTCCCCGCCGGACAGCGTCTTGAAAATTTCGGTCTTCGAACGCCCGCTTTCGAGCATCGCCACCAGTTGCCGTTTGCTTTCCTTTTTGTCCAAGGTATTTCTCCTGTCAGGCAACACAAAATCAAAAGTGGGAGCGGTTGTGCTCCCACTGAGGCGATTCTCGCTGCTTAGGCACCCGAAAAGCAAAACGCCGCTTCTACCTTGGATAGAAGCGGCGCAGGCAAATGCCTCAAAGGGGTCACGTGAGCAAGGCAATCAGAATGATGATCGGGATCGGTACGCCGAGAAAGAACAGCAATATAGAGCGCATGATAGTTCTCCTGGGTTAGCGAATAGGTGGCAGTGTCGTGGTTGTGGTGGTGGTCACGTAGGCATCGGTTTCCAGGTACTCCACGGCATCCCGACGACGACCGCCGAAGATCGCGGCGAGGCTGGCAAAAAATGCACCGGCCAGCAACGCGACGAACATCCACAACGCGGTCAAGGCTGCGACTTTGGCTGCGGTGTCGGCCGCTTGTTGCGCGGCCAGTTTGGCGTCGGCGACGGCTTTTTGGGTGCGGGCATAGACTTCGTCGACACGACGTTCGGCGTCCGCTTGAGTGAGGTTGGTCCGCTGGGCGACCAGTTGCGCCAGGTAGGTCCGATCCTCGGGCGCCAGTTGACCGTCGTTACGCAGGCTGCGCGCGAAGATCCGGGTAACGGTGCCATTGACGGCGTCTTCGCTGACGGCGACGGGCCGATCATCGCGAAACAGGCTGTCGATGAAGTAACCGTACGGGTCACTGTCGGTATTGCCGACCGCGCTGCCGGCAGCCTGGGTCATGGCGCTGGCGGCACCGCCGGCGACCGTTGCCCCGGCCTGCACGCCGCCGCTGACGATGTTGCTGACCGAGCCGACCACCAGGGTTGCGGTCACCAGCGTCGCAATACACCAGGCCAGGAAGCCATGGGCCGTGTCACGGAAGTAAACCTCATCGCCGTGCATGTAAGCCCATCTCACCCGCAGGCGACCGGCGATGTAGCCGCCGAGCCCGGACGCCACGATCTGGGTAAAGGCCAGCCAGACAATCGTCGAGATACCCAGGCCCTTGGCGCTGACGCCTTCATGGGCCCACGGCGAAACCGCCGAAAAACCCAGGCCAAAACCAAGCAGCACGAGGATCAGCGACAACGCCGCGGCCGCCGCGGCCCCGGCGAAGATCGCGGCCCAGGACACGCCCGAGAGCGTGCTGAACTCATCTGCGACAGGATAAAAACCATCAGAGGATCTGTTCATTGTTGTAGTGCTCCAGGCAGGTGTTACAACTCGTCAAACGAGCAATTGCAGTCAACGTGCCAGTCGCACTACTTAAATAAATCGTTCTATTTCAAATAGTTGAAAACAATGAACTTCTCAGGGTCATGCAGTTTGCAAGGAGCCGGCCATATCGGCGGGTTTTATGCATTGATCAAAATGGTGCCTGCATGAAGTTTTATTTAGAAAACCATCGATCATTTCTTGGCAAAATACCGCGCAACGTCTTGAACACCTAATCAGGCAAGCCCTATGACCCGCATCTTGACCATCGAAGACGACGCTGTGACCGCCCGGGAAATCGTCGCCGAACTGAGTAGCCACGGCCTCGACGTGGATTGGGTCGACAATGGCCGTGAAGGCCTGGAGCGCGCGGTCAGCGGCGACTACGACCTGATCACCCTCGACCGCATGCTGCCGGAGCTCGATGGTCTGGCAATTGTCACCACCCTGCGCACCATGGGCGTGGCCACGCCGATCCTAATGATCAGCGCCCTCTCCGACGTCGATGAACGGGTGCGCGGTCTACGCGCCGGCGGCGACGATTACCTGACCAAACCATTCGCCACCGATGAAATGGCCGCCCGGGTCGAAGTCTTGCTGCGCCGGCAGAACACCGTGACCGCCCAGGCCACCACGTTGCGCGTGGCCGATCTGGAGCTGAACCTGATCAGCCACGAGGCCAGCCGCGACAGCCAGTTGCTGACGCTGTTGCCGACCGAGTACAAGTTGCTGGAATTCCTGATGCGCAACACAGGGCAAATTCTGTCGCGGATGATGATTTTCGAAGAGGTCTGGGGTTATCACTTCGACCCCGGTACCAACCTGATCGACGTGCACATCGGTCGTCTGCGCAAAAAGATCGATCCGCCAGGCAAAGTCCCACTGATTCGGACGGTGCGAGGCTCGGGTTATGTCATTGCTGAACCCCTCTAAAGGCTGGCGTTCCTCCAGCAGCCGCTTGCTGGCGCTCTACAGTTCGCTGTTCGTGGCCTGGAGCGGGATTCTCATGGGCGTCATGTACTACGAGGTATCCAGCTACCTGGACACCCTGGCCAAGCATTCGTTGATGCAACGTCAGCATCTGTTTTCACGCTTCCAGGGCGAACAACTGGAGGACGCCCTCGCCGCCAGCGTGACCTTCGACATTCGCGGCATCGATGCCTATGGCTTGTTCGACGACCAGCAGCGCTACCTCATCGGCCCCTTGCGCCAGATCCCCCAAGGTCTGCCGCTGGACGGCAAGATTCACATCCTCAGCGACTGCGTCGACGCCGACGACCCGACCCTGCCCGCCGACAGTTGCGACGCCGTGGCGACCCGAACCCTGGACGGACGCTGGCTGGTGCTGGTGCGGGACAACGGTTCGTTGTTTGCCGTGACCCGGATCATCCTGCGCGCGCTGCTGTGGGGCGTGTCGCTGACCATTCTGCCCGGCATCGCTGGCTGGCACTTATTGAGACGGCGACCGCTGCGGCGGATCCGGGCGATCCAGGCCAGCGCCGAAGCCATCGTCGCCGGCGACCTGACCCGGCGCCTGCCGCTGTCCAACCGCCGTGACGAGCTGGACATGCTCGCCGCCATCGTCAACGCCATGCTCGAACGCATTGAGCGCTTGATGAACGAGGTCAAGGGCGTGTGCGACAACATCGCCCATGACCTGCGCACACCGCTGACGCGCTTGCGGGCGCAGCTGTACCGGATTCAGCAGCAGGCCGATGACGGTTCGACGCTGGCCGTGCAACTGGATTCGGTGCTCGGCGAGGCGGATACCTTGATGGCGCGTTTTCGTGGCTTGTTGAGGATTTCCGAGCTGGAGGATCGCCAGCGCCGTTCGGGTTTCGTGCAACTGGACCCGGTGCCGTTGCTGCAAGAGTTGCATGACTTTTATCTGCCGCTGGCGGAAGAAGGCGAACTGACTTTTGAACTGCAACTGCCCGAGTCCCTGCCCCGGCTCAACGGCGACCGGGCGCTGCTGTTCGAAGCCGTGGCGAATTTGCTGAGCAACTCGATCAAATTCACACCGCCGGGTGGCAAGGTGATTTTACGTGGGTTGAATGACGCTGGGCATACGCGAATCGAAGTACTCGACTCCGGCCCCGGCATTGCGCTGGCCGAACGTGAAGCGGTGTTCCAGCGCTTCTATCGCGCCGAGGGCGGAAACCCGCAAAGCGGATTCGGGCTGGGCCTGTCGATCGTCGCGGCGATTGTCAGCCTGCATGGGTTTACGCTGGAAGTGGGCAACAGCGAACTGGGTGGTGCGCTGTTGGTGCTTGATTGCCGACAGAGTCTGATTCCCCAGGCCTGACACTATCTCCATCACAAAGAAGCTCCAGTGTGGGAGCGGGCTTGCTCGCGAAGGCGGTGTGTCAGACAACATCACTGTCGACTGGCAGTCCGCATTCGCGAGCAAGCCCGCTCCCACATTAGATTTGCTTGGGCCGGGAACTCGATTCAGTACCCCGGAACCTCGCGCAGAAACACCGGCAGATCAGTGATCGGCGGCAGGGCCGGAATCTCGACGTACATCTGGACCACCCAGCCTCGGTGATAACTGGCATGGTTGACCACATGTAACAGCATCGCGCCGGCACTCATGACCCCGCTTTCCTCCGAGACGGAGGTGAATTCGATAGGTTTATCCAGCGAATCGTCGGTCTGGGCCGAGGTCCATCCACAGAACCATTGATCGATCTCCTGTTGCGCCATTCGCAGCTCGGGGAGTTCGGTGTGGAGCAGGTCATGGGAGGTTTTGAAGTCGTGCCCTCGGCCCTCCAGATGGGCTTGCCAGATGCAGTCCACCACGTAGATGTGGTTCAAGGTGCCGATGATGTTGTTGAACACCGACACCCGTTTGCGGTTGAGCTCTTCCGGTGGCAGCGCCATGAGGCTGTCGAAGAGTCGCTGATCGGCCCATCGCCTGTAATCGGCGAGCATGCGGGCAGTGCGTACGTTGATCATCAGAGGTCTCCCATATCGATGGGCGCATTGCCAAGAATAGTCCTCGCGGTGAACGGCATCGCAGACACTGATAACCGGCACCTTCGCGCAACGCGACCTGTGTAGCAACTGGCGCAATGTGGGAGCGGGCTTGCTCGCGAAAGCGGTGTGTCAGGCAACATCATTATCGACTGGCAGTCCGCCTTCGCGAGCAAGCCCGCTCCCACATTAAATCTCTAGCGAACACAGGATTTCGTTGCGAATTAAATCAAGATCAGACGCTGCTCCACCCGTTCGGCCAGCGCCAGGCAACTGGTCAGTCCCGGCGATTCGATGCCGAACAGGTTGACCAACCCCGGCACACCATGCACATCCGGGCCGCTGATGACGAAGTCGCTGGCCGGTTCGGTCGGCCCGCTGATTTTCGGTCGAATGCCGCTGTAGGCAGGTTGCAAGCTGCCATCGGGCAACGCCGGCCAGTAGCGCCGGATCGCCTGATAGAAACTTTCGCTACGGCGGGGATCGACGCGGTAATCGACGTGCTCGACCCATTCGACATCCGGCCCGAAACGCGCCTGACCGCCCAGGTCCAGGGTCATGTGCACGCCCAGCCCGGCGCTTTCCGGTGCCGGGTAAACCAGATGCCGGAACGGCGCCGGACCGCTGAAACTGAAATAGCTGCCCTTGCACAGCCAGGCCTTGGGAACGTGCTGCGCTGGCAAGCCTTCGATCCGGCTCGCCACTTCAGGCGCGGACAATCCGGCGCAGTTGATCAACTGACGACAGCTCAACGTCATCGGCTGAGCCCCACCCATGTGCAGCTCGAAACCGTGCCCGGTGCTACGGGCCGATTCCAATGGCGTGTGAAAGGCTATCGAAGTACCGCACGCTTCGGCGTCTGCCTGAAGCGCCAACATCAGGGCATGGGAATCGACGATGCCGGTGGACGGCGACCAGAGCGCGGCAACGCAGGACAACGCCGGTTCAAGCGCCCGCGCCTGCGTGGTACTCAGCCATTGCAGATCATCGACGCCGTTGCGCCTGCCCTGCTCCAGCAATGCCTGCAAGGCATGGCGCTGACGTTCATCTGTGGCCACAATCAGCTTGCCGATACGCCGGTAATCAACGCCGCGCTCATCGCAGAAAGCGTACAGCCGTTGCCTGCCCTCCACGCACAATTGCGCCTTGAGACTGCCGCTCGGGTAATAGATACCGGCGTGGATCACTTCCGAGTTGCGCGAGCTGATGCCCACGCCAATCCCCTCGCCCGCCTCGACCAGAATCACTTCTCGCCCGGCCCGAGCCAGCGCCCTGGCTACCGCCAGCCCGACCACACCGGCCCCGACCACCACGCATTCGATATCGACGCTCACCTGCCCTCCACACATTCAAGCCAGCCCTCGCTCCCGATAATCGACCACGCTGGAGATTATCGCCAGCATGACCACGAAGATCCCGTCACGGGTTACATACAGTCCGTTCCATCCAACGGTCATCAAAACGACAACTAACTGTCAATTAGCTGAACCACTGCATACTTCAGTAACCGAACCCCGTTTAACCGGCCATTAAGTGAACTTTTACGATTGACTTCACCCGCCTCGCTCAGTAAATTGCCCGGGCCGGTAACAACGGCCTTTTATCAACTCACAAAAGAATTCAATGGACACAGTATCTAGCCGCTGTCGGATGACTGCAGATATGCAGGATCTGGCACATAACCCAGACAATGACGGGACTCGACTTTTCGGTCGGGTGAGCTGCGCTAGAGCCTGAGGCTCCACCGTAACTTGCCTCACCGGAATCAGTCCGGCCCAGAGGCATGTTATGAACTTCAAAACCACTGTAATGCCGGGCGTACGCGCCTTTGCATCGACCATGCGGGTCAAGCTTTGCCGTGAGCGTCTGTTGACGACTCGGCCCAGCGCCCCGTTTTCCGCCCCTTCTGCCCACGCCAAGGCACAACCTCGTGCCAACTGGCGCGTCTGCCCGACGACGGGCCGGCTTCAGCAACGCTGGAGCTTCGACGAAAGCCTGGACCCACCGAGTCGGCGCATCGCGCACCTTTTCCAGCAGGCGAGCCTGATGCTCGGCCTGGGCGCGCACTTTCAGTTGATCTGAAGGCACTTTTGATTTTAAGGAGCTTTCAAGTCCTTCCTGAACGGTTTTCTTAAAACGAAATCCGACAACTTCTTATTGCCTGTTAAAAACAACTTTATTGGAATTAAGTTATGGACGAAGCCAGTAGTCGGTTCGCTGCCTGTCACGTGTTAGTTGATGGACAGCGAACGTTAAAACTTCAAAACACAATCATCCGACTCGATCGCTTATTTGCGGCTCGACATACGTGCGCTCGTCTTTGATTAGCTGAGTACCTGTGTGTCGTGCCGCAAGCCTGCGGCAGGAGCACAGCAATGACCCTTGTAAAAACCGCAAAGAAAACCACCCGGGGCGCCTCCAGCGACAACGCCAAGCTGTCGATGCGTGCCGCCCGGGAAGCGCAAAACGGCCTGGCCGTAACCCTCACCAACCTCAACGCCACCGCTGACGGTTTGACCGAACTCGAAGCCGAAGGCCGTTTGGCGCGTGGAGGCCACAACGAAGTCGCCCACGACAAGCCGCCTCACGCCATCGTCCAACTGCTCAAAGCCCTGAACAACCCCTTCATCTACGTACTGCTGACCTTGGCCGGTATCAGCTTCTTCACCGACTACTGGCTGCCGATCAGCCAGGGTGAAAGCGACGACGCCGACCTGACCAAGGTCATTATCATCACGACCATGGTCAGCCTGAGCAGCCTGCTGCGGTTCTGGCAGGAATACCGCTCGGCCAAGTCCGCCGATACCCTCAAAGCCATGGTACGCACCACTGCCACCGTCCTGCGTCGCCAGCAAAAGGACCGCTCGCCAGTGCTGCGCGAAGTACCGATGCGCGAACTGGTGGCCGGCGACATCGTGCAACTCAGCGCTGGCGACATGATCCCGGCGGACATCCGTCTGATCGAATCCCGCGACCTGTTCATCAGTCAGGCCGTGCTGACTGGCGAAGCCTTGCCCGTCGAGAAGTACGACACGCTGGGGAACGTGGCGCAGAAGTCAGCGACCGGCAGCGCAGCCGATCAGTCCAACCTGCTTGACCTGCCGAACATCTGCTTCATGGGCACCAACGTGGTCAGCGGCACCGCCAAAGCAGTGGTGGTCGCTACCGGTTCGCGCACCTACTTCGGCTCACTGGCCAAAGCCATTGTCGGCTCGCGGGTGCAAACCGCGTTCGACCGCGGGGTGAACAGCGTCAGCTGGTTGCTGATCCGTTTCATGCTGGTCATGGTGCCGATCGTGTTCCTGCTCAACGGCTTCTCCAAAGGTGACTGGAGCGATGCGTTCCTGTTTGCACTGGCAGTGGCGGTCGGCCTGACCCCGGAAATGCTGCCGATGATTGTCAGCGCCAACCTGGCCAAAGGCGCCATGGCCATGGCCAAGCGCAAAGTGGTGGTCAAGCGCCTTAATGCGATTCAGAACTTCGGTTCGATGGACGTGCTGTGCACCGACAAGACCGGCACCCTGACGCAGGACAAGATCATTCTTGAGCACCACGTCGACATCAATGGCCAACGCGACGATTCGCTGCTGGAGCTGGCCTGGCTCAACAGCCATCACCAGAGCGGCCTGAAAAATCTGATGGACCAGGCCGTGGTGCAGTTCGCCAACAACAACCCAAAGTTTCGGGTGCCGTTCGCCTACAGTAAGGTCGATGAACTGCCGTTCGACTTCGTGCGTCGGCGCCTGTCGATCATCGTCAAGGACAGCCGCGATGATCACCTGATGGTGTGCAAAGGCGCGGTCGAGGAAATGCTGACCATCGCCAGCCACCTCCACGAAAACGGCACTGTCGTGGCACTGGATGATCAGCGTCGCCAGGCGCTGCTGGCCCTGGCCAACGAGTACAACCAGGACGGTTTCCGGGTGCTGTTGGTCGCTACCCGCGAGATCCCGAAGGCACAGACGAAAAACCAGTACGCAACCACTGACGAACGCGAACTGGTGATTCTCGGTTTCCTGACCTTCCTCGATCCACCGAAGGAAACCGCCGGCCCGGCGATTGCCGCGCTGCGTGATATGGGCGTGACCGTCAAGGTGCTGACCGGCGACAACGCCGTGGTGACCTGCAAGATCTGCCGCGAAGTCGGCCTGGAACCCGGCACGCCGCTGCTCGGCCAAGACATCGAGAAAATGGACGACGCCACCCTCAAGGTGCGAGTCGAGGAACGCACGGTGTTCGCCAAGCTGACGCCACTGCAGAAATCCCGGGTACTCAAGGCGTTGCAGGCCAACGGTCACACCGTGGGCTTCCTTGGTGACGGCATCAACGACGCCCCTGCCCTGCGCGATGCCGACGTCGGTATTTCGGTGGACAGCGGCACCGACATCGCCAAGGAATCGGCCGACATCATCCTCTTGGAAAAGAGCCTGATGGTGCTCGAAGAAGGCGTGCTCAAGGGCCGCGAAACCTTCGGCAATATCATGAAGTACCTGAACATGACCGCCAGTTCCAACTTCGGCAACGTGTTCTCGGTGCTGGTGGCCAGCGCGTTCATTCCGTTCCTGCCGATGCTGTCGATCCACTTGCTGCTGCAAAACCTCATGTACGACATCTCTCAGCTGGCGCTGCCGTGGGACAAAATGGACAAGGAATTCCTGCGCAAGCCACGCAAGTGGGATGCGAAGAACATCGGCCGTTTCATGCTGTGGATCGGGCCGACCTCATCGGTCTTCGACATCACCACCTTCGCCCTGATGTGGTACGTGTTCGCCGCCAACAGCGTGGAAATGCAGGGCTTGTTCCAGTCTGGCTGGTTCATTGAAGGGCTGCTGTCCCAGACCCTCGTGGTGCACATGCTGCGCACCCAGAAAATCCCGTTCTTCCAGAGTACTGCGGCGTTGCCGGTGATCCTGATGACCGGGCTGGTGATGGTGCTGGGCATCTACATTCCGTTCTCGCCACTGGGCACGCTGGTCGGTCTGCAACCGCTGCCGTGGGCGTACTTTCCATGGCTGGTCGGCACGTTGCTCAGCTACTGCGTGTTCGCGCAGGTCATGAAGACCCTCTACATCCGTCGCTTCAAGCAATGGTTCTGATGGTGTAAGCCCCCGAAGCGAGGGAGCAAACCCAAATGACTTGAACACCGCAATCCCTGTGGGAGCGGGCTTGCTCGCGAAGAGGGAGTGTCAGTCGGCATCGATGGCGCCTGACACACCGCTTTCGCGAGCAAGCCCGCTCCCACAGGTTTCGTGTTTACCGCACCATCCCTCCGGCTCTCGGGCCGTCAATAAGTGCAGTACGTAAAAAGGGAGAGTCCTCATGTCGGGAACTACTCTACTGATCAACCTCGCAGGCGCCATCGCCCTGTTGCTGTGGGGCACTCACATGATTTCTTCGGCGTTGTTGCGCGGCTTCGGCACGCCATTGCGTCAATGGCTGGGCCACAACCTGAATAACCGCTGGATGGCTTTGTTGTCCGGCGTAGGTATCACCGGCGTCCTGCAAAGCAGCACCGCCGTCAGCCTGATGGCGACTTCATTCACCGCTGCCGGGACGCTGGCACTGGCGCCGGCACTGGCGGTGATGCTCGGCGCCAACATCGGTTCGACCCTGGTGGTGCAACTGCTCAGCGCCGATGTGTCGATGCTCACACCGATCGTTCTGCTGGCGGGCCTGATCGTCTTTCGGCTGCGTGATGACTCGCGCTACGAAAGCGTCGGCTGCGCGCTGATCGGCCTGGGGCTGATGCTGCTGGCCCTGCACATGCTCGGTTCGACGCTGGCGGAAGTCGAAGGCACGCCAATCTTCCAGCTCATCATGCAGAGCCTCGATGGCGACCTGCTGATTGCGTTGCTGGTGGCGCTGATCCTCACTTGGCTCTGCCACTCCAGCGTGGCTGTGGTGCTGCTGATCGTCTCGTTGGCCGCGACCGGCATGCTCTCGGCCAGCACGATTGTCGCGCTGGTACTGGGGGTGAACATTGGCGGTGCGCTGCCTTCGGTCATCAATGCCGGTTCGAGCATCGGCCGACGCCTGCCGCTGGGCAATCTGCTGGTGCGGGCGGTCGGTGCCCTGGTGGTCTTGCCGTTTGCCGGGTTGCTCGCTCAGGCGCCGCTCGCGCCTTCGACGCTGGTGGTGTGCCTGCACACCGGTTTCAATCTGCTGCTGGGATTGGCGTTCATCGGCTTGACCGACGTGCTCGCCAATGCCCTCACCCGCTTGCTGCCAGCGCCTGAGCGGGATGTCGACCCTGGCATGCCGCACTACCTGGATGAGGCCGGTCTGGAAGTGGCGAACATCGGCTTGTCGAATGCCGCCCGCGAAGCCTTGCGCATGGCTGACATGCTCTCGGCCATGCTCGGCCGGATGCTCCAGCTGTTCCACACATCGCAACTGGCCTGCGCCGATGAAGTGCGGCGAATCGATCAATCCCTGGACCTGCTCAGCGCGGCGATTCGGGCTTATCTGGCCGACATTGGCAAGGAAGGCATCAGCGACAGCGATGCCGATCGCTCCCAGGAAATCCTTACCTTCGTGATCAACCTCGAACATGCCGCGGACATTCTTTCCAGCAGCCTCGCGCAGTTGGCCATGCGCCGCTTGCGCCGGGGTGAACAGTTCTCGCCCTTCGAACTGGGCAACATCGCCCCGCTGCACGACGCCGTGCTGGACAGTTTGAGCCTGGCGATCACCGTGTTCCTGCGCGAAGACATCGCCACCGCGCACCAATTGATCCAACGCAAAGAGACTGTCAGAAGACTCGAAGCAGAAGCCAGCCGCGAGCACTTTCGCCAGTTGCAGGAAGACAAAAATACCTGGGCGGAATCCGGCGATATTTTCCAGCGGGTCCTGCGTGATTACCGGCGTGTGCATCACCACATCGCCGCGCTGGCATATCCGCTGCTCGAACGCGCGGGTGAGCGAACGATTGAGAACATCGATCTGGTGAAGGAGAACCCGTCATGCGCCTGCTGATTTGTGCCGGGCGTCATTACGCCGATAAACGTCTGTGCCGACGAGTACTTGACGCCTTCCAGCGCATGCACCCGGTGCACGTGCTGATTCATGGCGGTAACCGCTTTCTGGGCGGCGAAATAGAAGAGTGGGCCCGGGAACAAGGCGCCGACATCGTGCGCTACCCACCCAATTGGCAGCGGCACGGCAAGTCAGCCGAACGCCTGCGCAACCACTTCATGCTGCTCGACAGCCGACCGGACGTAGTGATCGCACTGCCCGGCGGCGAAGACACCGAAGAACTGGTCGCCCAAGCCCGGGCGACCGGTTTGCAAACCTTATCGGTCGGAGATCGGGGCTGATCCTGATGCCGATCAATCAAGCAACTTCAACCGCAACGCACCCGCTGTAGCAGCTGTCGAGCCTGCGAGGCTGCGTTCGGCTGCGAAGCAGTCGTGAATCCGGCTAACGCGGTCTGCCTGATACACCGCAATCTCTGATTTTACGACTGCTGCGCAGCCGAACACAGCCTCGCAGGCTCGGCAGCTGCTACAGGGCGCCTGTGCATATATCGAATCGGCAGGGAACTCCTGGGCGCTGTCAGGCATCCTAAATTATGTGTTACTTCCTTTACGCTTTCGGAGGACGCCGTCATGCGCCGTCTATTGCTCATATCTTCACTAGTGCTTTGTTTGCCCGTTGGTTCGGCCATGGCCGATGTAGATGCAAAAGATGTCGCCACTTCGGCTGGGGTCTCCGCATCGCTGTACTCGACGTTCAAAGATGACAAAATCGTGATTCCCGCACGGGATGACGCCTCTAGCTTCGTGGCGAGTGGCGGTACGATTCGCGGCGTTTACCTGGAGTCGGTGTTGAAGGAGATTCGACAAAATCATCCCGACCTCAAGGCAAGCGACGAGGACCTGGCCAAAGCGATCCTCGCTCAATAAGGTCCAATCGGTCGCTAAAACCTGTAAAAGTCAGCCGTGGGGCTCGCAACACTGGATAGTGTTCGGGCCCTAGGTTGCTTGCGCCCCAGCGGACAGGCGCGCCCAGCCGGCCACTAACTGTGCGCTGATGCTGACGCCGCCACACACCACAATCACCACATCATGGGCCTCGGCAATCGCGGGATGGTCCAGGTACGCCACCGCCAATGAAACGCCGCACGCCGGCTCGACCAACTGACGCAGGTCGTTGGCGTAACGCACCACGCCCATGATCGCCTCATCATCGCTGAGCACCACGCATTCGTGGGCAAAGTCGAGGATGTGCTGCACCGGCCAGGCCGCCACTTGCGCCGCCCCGAGTGACGTAGCGACGGTATCGATGCGCGGCAATCTGACCGGGTGACCTGCACTCACGGCGGCCGCGAAAGACGCTGCGCCCTGGGTTTCGCAAGCAACGATTCGACAATCCATGCGCTGATGACGGATCAGACCAGTGAGCAGGCCCGCCAGCAAACCGCCGCCGCCCACCGACGTCACCAACACATCGACCTGAGGACAGTCCTCGAGGATTTCATCGACCATCGTGCTGTGCCCTTCCCACAGCACCGGATGATCGAAGGCTGGCACGTATTCAGTGTCCGCGCCCTTTGCGAGTTCTTTCGCCCGTTGATTGGCTTCGTCCCAGACCTTGCCATGGACGATCACCTCGGCACCGGTTTTCCTGATCCTGGCGCGGGTGGTTTCCGGGGTGGTTTTCGGCACCACGATGCAGGCTTTCAGCCCAAGGCTGGCGGCGGCGACGGCGGTGGCCAACCCGGCGTTCCCCCCGGAAGGACAAACCACTTTGCGCTTGCCTTGCTCCGCTGCCTGGCTGCACAGCAGGCCCATGCCGCGAAGTTTGAACGAGCCGCTGGGTTGCAGGTTTTCCAGCTTGAGCCAGATTCGCCGGGCCGGTGTCGACAGGCCCGGGTGCAGAATCAGGGGCGTTCTGATGTGAAGCATCGTGTGCTCCTGGTGACGCTCCCGGCTCGTCGAGATGTTCAGCGAGCAGGGAGTGAATAGATAGAAATCATCCTTATCCAAAGCTTAGTTCACCCAGCCCCGCGGCTACCGTTCTGGCCATGACACGATGCCCCGCGGCAGCTCCTACACTGGTTTTACGTCCTTTGCGAAGTCAGTCATGAACATCTCGCCCAAACTCGCCTTTTTCACCCTCGTCAGCACCCTTGCCTACCTCGCGCTCGCGGTGTTCGGCATGGGCGGGTTGGCGGCTTTTTTCTCCCGCCCGCCGTTGGCGGTCATTGCGTTGGCAACCCTGGTGATGGCGGTCGTGTCTTTGTTCAGCGAAGGCAACCTGAGCTCCGGCGAACGTGAAGACAGGGCCAATCGCTGGGTGTTGCCAGTTTTTGGGGTACTGGGATTGCTGAGTGGGTATCTGCCGGCCTACACCGACCGGATCGATTTCTGGACCTTCGGTGGTGAGGGCGTGCGTTGGCTCGGCGTGCTGTTGTTCATCGGCGGCGGCGCGCTGCGGATGTGGCCGGTGTTTGTACTGGGCAAACGCTTCAGCGGACTGGTGGCGATTCAACCGGGGCATCGCCTGGTCACCGACGGGATTTATCGGACCTTGCGCCACCCCAGCTATCTGGGGCTGCTGATCAATGGCGTGGGCTGGGCGCTGGCCTTTCGTTCCGGGGTCGGGTTGCTGCTGGTGGCACTGACGTTGATCCCGCTGATTGCCCGCATTCGCTCCGAAGAAGCGCTGTTACGCACGCAGTTTGGCAGTGAATATGAGGCTTATTGCGCCCGAAGCTGGCGATTGATTCCCGGAATCTACTGAACCCATCACAATCTACTGTGGGAGCGGGCTTGCTCGCGAAAGCGGTGTATCAGTCGACATCAATGTTGAATGATGAACCGCCTTCGCGAGCAAGCCCGCTCCCACATTAAAGTGTGTACAGGCTGATCTGGCTGTGGAGATCCATTCGCGCCTTGACCGAGTCATAACTGGCCAAAGTAGTATGCGGGGTCTGAAGCGGATGAACATGCGTCGCGGTGATGACCATGACGTGGGCACCCGCCGCTTCACCTGCGCGAATCCCCACGGCGGCGTCTTCGAAGATCAGGCAATCAGTGGGCTCGACCCCTAACCGATGGGCAGCCAGCCGATAACCCGCAGGGTCAGGTTTGCCGGCACTGACGTCTTCGGCGGTGACCATCACGCCAGGTGCGGGAATGCCTGCCGCCGCCATTCGGCGCAGGGCTAGCGCCCGTGGCGCGGAGGTGACAATGGCCCATTGATTGGCGGGCAGCGACTTGAGGAAACTCGCCGCGCCGGCCACCTCGACAATCCCTTCCACATCCTCGATTTCCGCCTCGGTGATCCACGCGGCTTCAGCTTCGGCGTCTACCCCGGGCAATGCCAGGCGGTTGATGGTGTCGATGGCGCGAACGCCGTGGATGGTTGGCAGGAAGGTATCGACATCGACTCCGTGGCGCAGGGCCCAGATGGTCCAGATCCGCTCGGCGGCGGCGATGGAGTTGAGGACAGTTCCGTCCATATCGAACAGAAAGGCGCGGTACGAGGTGTTGAACACGGAGGCTTGAACGGACAAAGGGCGATTTCCAGAACCAGGCGAATGTTGTCAGGCAATGTACATCACTCGCGTAGGCGCTGCCGCAAGCTGCTATCTTTTGATTTTGCTTTTTAAAAGCGAAGATCAAAAGATAGCAGCTTGCGGCAGCGCCTACGCGAGTCGGTTCGAGTGCAAGGCGTTTTGCACACAATCGAGCAATTGCCCTACCGCCCAGGGCTTCTTGATGAACGCAACCTGATGCTTGACCCCGGAGCTTTTCGGGGTTTCGAAACCGGACATGATCATGATCGGTTTGTCTGGCCAACGGTCGCCGAACTGATTGGCCAGGTCCGCGCCATTGAGTTTGCCCGGCATGGTGATGTCCGTCAGCAACAGGCCTACCTCCGGCGCGTGCTGCTCCAGAAACTGCGACGCGGCGTCCGCGCTGACCTGTGGTTCAACCGCAAAGCCTTCCTCCTGAAGAATTTCGCACAGAAACTCCAGGATCAACGGGTCATCCTCAACCACAAGAATCAAACCGTCAGACAAGTGCCCGCCCGCCGTCGATACTGGACCCATGACCGTGCCACTCCCTGATTGCATAAATGATTTCGCAGGCTCAAATCCGCCACTTACAGGTATGAGCAGCGGACTTCGAGGAAATTCATTTTTGATACAGTCAGACGACGAAATCGGCTGAAGCGGATTCCTTGGAGCAGCTGGCGATTTTCATTGCGTCCTGGCTCAGGTTCTCGCCTCAGACTTGAACGTCGCGCGCCAACATGACAGCATTCGCAATTGCAACAGCTTCCCATTTGCGAATTATCTTCGTTCGAGGTTTCGTCGTGTCGGGTCAGTCCGCTTCGTCCCTTTCCGAGCTTTACCGTGGGCATCACGGCTGGCTGTTCGGCTGGCTGCGCAAAAAGCTCGGCTGCCCCGACAATGCGGCCGACATGGCCCATGACACCTTCGTCAAACTGCTGGGCCTGGACGCTTTGCCGACACTGCAGGAACCACGGGCCTATCTACTGGTGGCAGCCAATCGGCTGTTGATCAATCAGTATCATCGGCGCCGAGTCGAGGAAGAAACCCTGCGCAGCATGGTCGTTCTACTCGATCATCAGGTCCAACAAGGCCCGGAACAGATCATTGCCGTGCGCCAATTGCTCGGCAAAGTGCTGTTGCTGTTGCTCGAAGAGCTGGAAGAGAAACCGCGCAAGGCTTTTCTGATGGCGCGTGTCGATGGCTGTTCCTATGCCGACATTGCCAGGCACCTTCAGGTCTCCGAAAGCAGCGTCAAGCAGTACCTGGCGAAGTCGCTCGCGCATTGCCATGCCCGTTTGTTCGACGCCTTGCCCGAGGGGTTGAGCGATGACTGAAAGCCTCACCCAGGATCAGATCCGCGAGCAGGCGGCCCATTGGCTGGTGCGTCTGGATGAGGCGCCCTCGCCAGAAGTTCTGGCCGAATTCAACACCTGGCACGCCGCCGATGTGCGCCATGCGCAACTGTTCGAACAACTTCAGCAGCTTTGGCAATCCTTCTCGCCGCCACCGAAAACCCGGCCTCGTCGCGCCCGCCTGATAGGCGCAGCTCTGGTGTTGCCAGCGGCGATTGCCGTCGGCCAGTGGCTGCCCGTGCAGAGCTGGATGGCGCCCGCCACGCAGACGATCACTTCGCCCTCCGCCCGGCTTATTTTCCACGACAGGCCACTGCCCGAAGTACTGGCCGAAATTGATCAGCATCGTCGGGGAGTTATCTGGGCGTCGGATGCGCAATTGCAAACCCTGCGCTTTACCGGCGTGCTGCCCGCGCAAGACAGCGATGCCGCATTGGCCTTGTTGCAGGCGGCCTTGCCGATTCGTATCGAGACCTACAGCAAATACGTGGTGCAGGTGCGGCGGCGCTGAGCAAAAAAATCTTCAAGACAACTGCCCGATTTCATTTCAGCCCGGTCATTGGAGTTAATACAGTCGATTCCATGAGCAACAACAATGACCAATCAGACCTTTTCCTTCTTTCGCCTGAGCGCTCTGGCACTTGCCTTGAGCTGCGCTGTACCGGCCTTCGCCGACTCCGCGACAGACACTTTTCACTTCGAACTGGCGAGCCAGCCACTGGACTCGGCACTGACGGCACTGGCCACGCAGACCGGGCTGTCCATCGGCGTCGACGCGGCGCTGTTGCGCGGCAAAATGGCGCCGTCGCTCAAGGGTGATTACAGCACCGAACAGGCACTCAATAGCCTGTTGCGCGACAGTGGCCTGCAATGGCGCTTCAGCGGTAAAAACAGCGTCACGCTACAACCGGCTCCGGCGCCGCTGGAACTGGGCAGCGGCTCGCTGTCACTGTCCGACACCGTGGTGTCCGCCACACGCAGCGAGGCCAGCATCGCCTCGATTCCCGGCACCGTGCAGTTGATTCAGGCAAAGGAGATCGCGCAACAATCCGCTGCCGGGCGTAAGGTGGCCGATGTTCTCGGCACACTGGTGCCCGGTCTGGCGCCCTCTTCCGGCACGATGAGCAACTACGGCCAGACCATTCGCGGGCGTAACGTGCTGGTGCTGATCGACGGTGTGTCGCAGAACGCCAGTCGCGACGTTTCACGCCAACTCAACAGCATTGCGCCATCGAGTATCGAACGCATCGAGGTGGTCTCCGGTGCCAGCAGCCTCTACGGCGCGGGCGCCTCGGGCGGCATCATCAACGTCATCACCAAGCGTAACGAGGGGCAAGCCCTGGCAATGAGCAGCCGCGTAGGCCTCAGCACTGCCGACAACCTCAATCGCAAAGGTTTTGCCTACGAAGTGTTCCAGAGCGTGACCGGGCGCCAGAACGCCTTCGACTGGTATTTGTCCGCCGACCTGTTGCAACGCAATGACCAGTTCGACGGCAATGGCAACCGCATCGCCCAGGAAGCGTTTCAGGGCAGCAACATGGACACCGAGAGCCATGACCTGCACGCCAAATTCGGCTTCGATCTGGATGACGACCGACGCCTGAGCCTGTCCGTGCAGGAGTATGAGGACAAACAAGACACCGGCTATGTGGCCGGCTCTCGCAATGGCGAGTCGGTGGCGATCAAAGGCTTGCAGTTGAGCGACCAGCCGTTCACCCATAACCAGGCCGTGAACTTCAATTACACCGATCGCGATCTGTTCGGCCAGCACTTGATGGTGGAAAGTTACTGGCGCAAACAGCAGGCGCGGTTTTTCCCTTACAACTGGGGCGCCAACGCCGGGGTTGTGGCTTCCGAGAGCGAAGCCGAGGTCTATGGCCTGCGCACCGCCGTGGAAAGCCCCCTGCCCTCGATTGGCAGCGCTACCGGCAACCTGGTCTGGGGCGCCGACTTCGAGAACGAACAAATCAGCCAGCAGGGCGACCGCTATCGCGTCGACGGCTTGGCCTACACGCCGACAGGCGAGCGCTACGCCTTCGGCCCGGACATTGAAACCAACACCACGGCACTCTTCGCTCAATCGAGTTGGGACATCGGCGACTGGACCCTGCGCGGCGGTGCGCGGCACGAATGGATACACAGCGATGTTGCCGACAGCATCGCCTTTGGCGGCATTTCCCAAGCGGGCGTGACCGAGGTGTTGCCCGGCGGCACGCTGAAGTACGAAGACACCCTCTACAACCTCGGTGCGGTCTACCACATCAGCAGTGCGCAGGATGTGTTCGTCAACTTCAGCCAGGGCTTCTCGCTGCCCGATGTGCAGCGCTTCCTGCGTGATGTGCGCGGCAGTTACAACATTCAGGACCTCAACGCTCAAGCGATCAAGGTCGACAGTTACGAACTCGGTTGGCGCGGCGACTGGGAGTCATTGCAGGCCAACGTCACCCTGTTCGAGAATCGCTCGGACGTGACGCAGTACTACGACTCCGTCACCCGTGCGCAACGGCTGATCGATCAGAAAGAACGCGTGCGCGGTATCGAGACCAGCCTGACTTATCACCTCGATCAAGCCTGGTCGCTGGGCGGAACCTATGCCTGGACCAAAGGCGAAACCCATCAGAACGGCGAATGGCTCGACCTGCCGGCCACGCGCATCTCACCGGCCAAAACCACTGCCTTCGTCGCCTATGAGCAGGACGACTACAACCTGCGGTTGCAGGCGATGCGCCTGGACAGTTACGACGCCGGTTTTCAGGATGGCAACGGTCGTAAAATCGAAGGCTATACCACGGTCGACCTGCTGGCCGGCGTGGAGCTACCGGTGGGCAAACTGGACATGGGCGTCTACAACTTGAGCGATCGCAACTATGAAACGCTCTACATGCAGGCCAATGCGGCCGCGCCTTACCCTCATGCCGAAGGGCGTCGATTGGCGGTCAGCTATTCGGTGGATTGGTAACCGCGCGCGCTGTTGGTTCGTGGGGGGCGAATTGTGGTTAAAATGCCGCCCCCTTTACATTGCCGACCTTGCCCGATGAACCCAGATGCCCTCTCCGTCCTCCACGCCCATTTGCTGACTGCGCTTGCGGCTGCACCCGCAGAAACCCGTCGGCTGTTCCACGGCCGTGGCCGCTGCTGGCCGGGGCTGGAGCAATTGACTGTCGACTGGCTGCAGGGCGTGGTGCTGGTCTCGCTGTTCAAGGAGCCAGACCCTGCGCAACTGGAGGATTTGAAGCGGTTGCTGATGGAGATCACTCAGGCGCCGGCGTGGAAACAATCCGGCGCGCACACCTTGCTGCTGCAACATCGCTATCTGCTGCAAAGCACCACCGAATGGCTGCTAGGGGAGCCGATCGACGAGATGACGATCACCGAGGGCGGCCTGCATTATCGCGTGGACCTGGGCCGCAAACAGAACACTGGCCTGTTCCTCGACATGCGCTACGGCCGCGACTGGGTGCGGGCCAATGCTCAGGGCAAACGCGTTTTGAATCTGTTCGCCTACACCTGCGGCTTCTCGGTAGCGGCCATCGAGGGGGGCGCGTTGCATGTGGTCAATCTGGACATGTCCAGCCCGGCCTTGAGCCGTGGCCGCGAGAATCACCGGCTCAACGGCCATGACCTGAGCAAGGTGAGTTTTCTCGGCCATGACCTGTTCAAGTCCTGGGGCAAGGTGATCGGCAAGGGTCCATACGACCTGGTCATTATCGACCCGCCGTCCTTTCAGAAAGGCAGTTTTCTGCTGACCAAGGATTATCAGCGCGTGCTGCGCCGCCTGCCGGAACTGCTCAGCCCTCAGGGCACGGTGCTGGCCTGCATGAACGATCCGGCTTTCGGTGCGGACTTTCTCATTGATGGCGTCACCCGCGAAGCGCCGAGTTTGCGGTTTGAGCAGCGGTTGGAGAATCCGCCGGAATTTCCCGATGCCGATGTTGAGTGTGGGTTGAAGGCGTTGGTGTTCAAGCAGGGTTAATTGACGATCAAAAGATCGCAGCCTTCGGCAGCACTCCAACACCTTGCTCAAAGCGCTGCGCCAGGCCGGTTGGCCGGGAGGATTAGACTAATGGTACTTGAGTGCCAGCCCCCGGCTTCTTACGATGTTGATACGTGGCGGTTGGAGGTTTAAGCCGTTGCGTAGGTGGTGAGTGAACTGAACCCCAATAAGCTCACCACTTGTTTCATGCGCATCTTGAGCCTCCGGCTCTACTTCCTCCCCATCAAAGAGCTTCGAGGCTCTTTTTTTGTCTTTCAAAAAGCATTGGCGCTGGCCGGTTGGCAGTGGTGAACATCCTGGGCCGCGTCGCTGCACCTGGATGCATCGAAAAGATCACGACCGATCACCCGCGCAGCCTCCAGATGAACCGTCGGCGCCTGGATTTCCGAGTCGAGCAGCAGCTCGGACGTCACAACGCTGGCACCGCAATAATCGAAGATCCCATGGTCGATCTGCGTCTTCATGGCGTCGGCATAACCATGGCGCGCGTAGGTTCCAGCATCGGCGCCACCGACACCCACAAGGTGAACCCGCAGGTGGCGAAGCTTCTTCTCCAATTTGGCATCCGCACTGAAATCGAATGCCCAGCCGTTGGCGAACACCCGATCGATCCAGCCTTTGAGCAGCGCCGGCATCGACCACCAATAAACCGGATACACCAGCACCAGTGCATCGGCGCGATCGATCCTCGCCTGCTCGGCCGCAACATCGGCGGGAGGCGGTGCTTGCCGATGATGGACGGCGAGATCGGCCGCGCCGAACCTCGGATCGAACCCTTGCGCCCAAAGGTCTGCGATTTCGAAAGAGTGGTCGGAATCAGCCCCGGACACACCTTCGGCGATCTGCCTCGCGAGGCTATGGGTGAGCGACTGAGGGTCATGGTGAGCCACAACGATGAGTGCATGCATATCGAAACCTCCTGCTACGGAATGAGTGATTGAGGGCTAGAGACGAGCCTTATATACTCTTGGTAAGTTACGATCAGTAAGCTACTTTTGGTACATAAGCATGTCAAGCACCGAAACACCTGAGCAGGATTCCAGCCCGCAACCGCGCCGCCGGATGTCACGAGAAGAGCGCCAGCGCCAGTTGTTGGATGTCGCCTGGCAGCTGGTTCGAGAAGAAGGCACGGAAGCCTTGACCCTGGGGCGGCTCGCCGAACAGGCGGGGGTTACCAAACCGGTGGTTTACGACCATTTCACCACCCGCCCCGGGTTGCTGGCGGCGCTTTATCAGGAGTTCGACGCGCGTCAGACCGCACTCCTGGACGCCGCGCTTCAAACCAGTGAACCGACGCTGGCCAGCAAGGCAATGGTCATCGCCTCGTCTTATGTTGATTGCGTCCTTCTTCAGGGCCGCGAGATACCCGGCGTGATCGCCGCATTGACCAGCTCGCCCGAGCTGGAAAAGATCAAGCGCGAGTACGAAGTGATCTTTATGGACAAGTGCCGCAACGCCCTCCTTCCCTTCGCCGGAACGGGTGAAATCGCGCCAGCGAGTCTTCGGGCAATGCTCGGTGCAGCGGAGGCGCTGTCCCATGCCGCCGCGACTGGCGAGATCACGCCCGTGCAGGCACAGGACGAACTGTTCGCAACGATCGTGGCGATGGTCGAAAGGAGCGCACGCACTGGAAGCAGCCTCAAAGACTGAACAGCGTTCAACGCCTGGCAAGCAACTTCAGCGTGAGACAAGCCCCGCCAGGACAGCAGCGTAATGCCACCTATACTAGAAGCCACCTTCCCCCCTGGGGGCCTGCGCTACAACAATAAAAAGCAGAGGTGGAACATGGTCTGGCAGCAAATCTACGACCCTTTCGATAACCCGATGCTATCAACCATCATGGCGGCGGTGCCGGTGGTGGTGATGCTGGTCTCCCTGGCGTTTTTCCACATCAAGGCGCATTTGGCGGCGTTGTTGGCCCTGGGCTCGGCCTTGCTGATTGCGATTTTCGCCTTCGGCATGCCGGCGGACATGGCAGGCTCGGCCGCACTCTACGGCGCCGCCAACGGTCTGTTGCCGATCGGCTGGATCGTGCTCAACATCATTTTCCTGCACCGGCTGACGACCGAGAACGGTTCGTTCAAAGTGCTGCAGGATTCCCTGGCGCGCATCACTGACGATCGACGTCTGCAACTGCTGCTGATTGCCTTCTGCTTCGGTGCCTTCTTCGAAGGGGCCGCCGGTTTCGGCACCCCCGTGGCGGTGACCGGGGCCATTCTGATCGGGCTGGGCTTTTCACCCTTGGCCGCGTCTGGCCTGGCGTTGATCGCCAATACCGCGCCCGTGGCGTTCGGCGCCTTGGGCACGCCCATTATCACCCTGGCCAAAGTGACCGGGCTGGATGAAATGGAGCTGTCGATGATGGTCGGCCGGCAACTGCCGTTCTTCTCGGTGATCGTGCCGTTCTGGCTGATCTGGGCCTTCGCCGGCTGGCGCAAGATGCTGGAAATCTGGCCGGCGATCCTGGTCGCTGGCGTCAGCTTCGCCATACCGCAGTTCCTCGTGTCCAACTACCACGGGCCGATGCTGGTGGATGTGATCGCCGCGCTGATTTCCATGGCCTGCCTGACCGGTTTCCTCAAGGTCTGGAAGCCGGCCACTGTGCATACCTCCGCCGCGTTGTCAGGCCGGGCCGACAACTCCACGGTGGAGGCGGACCCGGACGAGAAACCCAGCGCGACCTTTGCCCGCGACGCCAAACCCGCCGTAATGCGCGCATGGATGCCGTGGATCATCCTCACGGTCTTCGTCTTTGCCTGGGGCACTCAAAGCTTCAAAAACCTGTTCGATACCCGTCCGGTCATGGATCCGCAAACCCACTCGGCCAAGCTCGATCCCCAAGGCAAGCCGATGCGCGAGGCCAACCCGATCTTTGCCCCGACCTTGACCTTCGCCACGATTCACCAACAGATCGAAAAGGTCCCGCCCGTTGTACCCACGCCTAAAAAAGAGGACGCGATCTACAAGTTCACCTGGCTCACCAGCACCGGCAGCGGCATCTTGCTGGCGGCGATCCTTGGCGGGCTGTTGATGGGTTATTCCATCCCGCAGCTGCTGCACCATTACCTGCGAACAATATGGGTGGTGCGCTACTCGCTCATCACCATTGTGGCCATGCTTGCCCTGGGCTTCCTGACCCGCTACTCGGGCCTCGACGCCACGATGGGTCTGGCCTTCGCCGCAACGGGCATTTTCTACCCCATGTTCGGCACGCTGCTCGGCTGGCTTGGCGTTGCCCTGACCGGCTCGGACACGGCCTCCAACGTGCTGTTCGGCGGCTTGCAACGGGTAACGGCCGAGCAATTGGGCCTGAGCCCGGTATTGATGGCCGCGGCCAACAGTTCCGGCGGGGTCATGGGCAAGATGGTCGATGCCCAGTCGATCGTGGTCGCGTCCACCGCCACCCGCTGGTACGGCCATGAAGGTGAAATCCTGCGCTATGTGTTTTTCCACTCCGTGGTGCTGGCGATTCTGGTCGGCGGGCTGGTGACGTTGCAGGCGTATGTGGCGCCGTTCAGCCATATGGTGGTGGGCGGGAATTAACCAAGGCGACCGCTGTTAACCATGGCTCGGAGTCGCAACCCGAGCCATGGTTCAGACCAGATAACCGCCGTTCACATCAGGCCGAAACTTGCGCATAGCAACAGTAGGCTAAGCTTTCAGCAGCTCATTGCTCACGATGCTCGATTCTGCAGGTTTTGGTTTGTTCTGGAGAGCGTCTGCAACAGCTATTTCAGACAGGCCCAAACCTTTCACGCAGGATTGACGTGATGACCGAGCCCCTCCTCAGCTTTGATGCACTCAAGCGCGCCGCTGCCGCAGGCGAGATCGATACCGTGTTGGTCTGCATGGTCGACATGCAAGGGCGACTGGTCGGCAAGCGATTCCAGGTCGAGTTTTTCATCGACAGCGGCCACGAAGAAACCCACTGCTGCAACTACCTGCTGGCTGACGACATCGACATGGAACCGGTGCCGGGTTACGCCGCGGCCAGCTGGAGCAAAGGTTATGGCGACTTTGTCCTGAAACCCGACATGGCCACCTTGCGTCGGGTGCCCTGGCTTGAGTGCACGGCGCTGGTGCTCTGCGACGTGCTCGATCATCACCATCGGCGCGACCTGCCCCATAGCCCACGGGCGATCCTGAAAAAGCAGGTCGAACGACTGCGCGAACGCGGCTATACCGGTATGTTCGCCTCTGAGCTGGAGTTCTATCTGTTTGACGAGAGTTACGAGGCTATTCACAAGCGCAACTACCACAAGCCAAAGACTGCCGGTCACTACATCGAGGATTACAACATCCTGCAGACTACCCGCGAGGAACCGGTGCTGCGGGCGATTCGCAAACACCTGCAGGCATCCGGCATTCCGGTGGAAAACTCCAAGGGTGAATGGGGGCCAGGGCAGGAAGAGATCAACATCCGTTATGCCGATGCCCTGACCATGGCTGACCATCACGTGATCATCAAACACGCCTGCAAAGAGATCGCGCAACTGCAGGGCAAGGCGATCACGTTCATGGCCAAGTGGCGCTATGACGCCGCCGGTTCCAGCAGCCATGTGCACAATTCGTTGTGGGACAAAAATGCCAAGAAGCCGCTGTTCTTTGATCCCAAGGCCGAATTTGGCATGTCGAAGCTGATGCGCTCCTGGGTGGCCGGACAGCTCAAATACGCCAACGACATCACCTGTTTTCTTGCGCCCTACATCAATTCGTACAAGCGCTTTCAGGCCGGCACTTTCGCGCCGACGCGGGCCGTCTGGAGTCGGGACAATCGCACCGCAGGCTTTCGTTTATGCGCGGAAGGCAGCAAGGCCATCCGCATCGAATGCCGTATCGGCGGTGCCGACCTCAACCCCTATCTGGCCTTCGCTGCGTTGATTGCTGCTGGCCTGGCCGGTATCGACGAGAAGCTCAGCCTTGCTCCGCCCTTCGAGGGCGACGCTTACGTCGACGAGCACTTGCCCGAAGTGTCGAAAACCCTGCGCGAGGCCTGCGCCGCACTCAAGGCGTCGAGCATGTTGCGCGAGGCGTTCGGCGATGAGGTGATCGACCACTACGTGCACACCGCCGAGTGGGAACAGAAAGAGTACGACCGGCGCATCACCGACTGGGAACTGCAGCGCGGCTTCGAGCGTTATTGAGCACACACCATGACTGAGATCGTTCAACTTATCTCCCCGGTCGATGGCCGGGTCTACGCCGAACGCCGCCGTGCCGATGCAGCGCAGATCGAGCAGGCTCTGGCAGCTGCCGCAACCGCCCAGGCGCAATGGAAGCGCCGACCACTGAGCGAACGCGCAGCCTTATGCAGCGCCGCCGTGGACGCGATGCTGGCGATGAAAGACGAGATCGTGCCGGAACTGGCCTGGCAGATGGGCCGCCCGATACGCTTCGGCGCCGGCGAACTGCGCGGCTTCGGAGAACGTGCGCGGCACATGATCGCCATTGCGCCTGAGGCATTGGCAGCGATTGAACCTGCACCCATCGCCGGTTTTCGGCGATGTATCAAACGTGAACCGCTGGGTACGGTGCTGGTCGTCGCACCGTGGAATTACCCCTATCTGACGGCGGTGAATACGATCATTCCGGCGCTGATGGCGGGCAACAGCGTCATCCTCAAGCACGCCACGCAAACGTTGCTGGTGGGCGAGCGTTTCGCCGAGGCCTTTCGCCGCGCCAATCTGCCCGAAGGACTGTTTCAGAACTTGCTGCTTAGTCATCTCTATACCGCAGCGATCATTGCCTCTGGACGCGTACAACAGGTGAACTTCACAGGCTCGGTGGACGCCGGCAAGGCCATGGAACAAGCGGCCGTCGGAGGTTTCCTCGGCGTAGGCCTGGAGCTTGGCGGCAAAGACCCCGCCTACGTCCGGGCAGACGCCAACCTTGAACATGCGGTGGAAAACCTGGTGGATGGCAGCTTCTTCAACTCCGGGCAGAGCTGCTGCGCCGTCGAACGCATCTATGTCGATGAAAAAATTTACCCGGCCTTTATCAAGCGCTTCGTCGCCTTGACCCGCCAATACGTACTCGGCAATCCGCTGGACGAAGCCACCACCCTCGGCCCCTTGATCACACCGAGCGCCGCTGAATTCGTTCGCGGGCAGATCGCCGATGCACTGGCACAAGGGGCCAGGGCGCTGATCGATCCAAAGGACTTTCCTGCCGACGCACCGGGCAGCGCCTACCTCGCGCCGCAAGTATTGGTGGACGTCACCCACCAAATGTCGGTGATGCGCGAGGAAAGCTTTGGCCCGGTGGTCGGCATCATGTCGGTGGCCAGCGACGACGAAGCCATCGCCTTGATAAACGACAGTGAGTTCGGGCTCAGCGCGTCTATCTGGACGCAAGACCTCGCCGCCGCCGAACGCATCGGCGACGAGATCGCCACCGGCACCGTGTTCATGAATCGCTGCGATTATCTGGACCCGGCCCTGGCCTGGACCGGGGTGAAAAACAGCGGGCGCGGCGTAACCCTGTCGCGCCTTGGCTATGAACACCTGACCCGCGCGAAATCCTTCCATCTGCGCCACGAGATCTGAGCCATGAGCCTGACCGCGAACTGGAACTACCCCACGAGCATCCGCTTTGGTGTCGGCCGCATCGCCGAACTGGCGGAGGTTTGCCGCAGCCAAGGGATCCAGCGACCGTTGCTGGTCACCGACAGTGGCCTGGCGCGTGCCCCGATCACCGCGGCGGCGCTGGAATCCTTGCGCGTTGCCGGTCTCGGTGTAGCGCTGTTTTCTGACCTCAAACCTAACCCCATTGAAGCCAACCTCGCGGGTGGGCTCGATGCCTGGCGCGCCGGCAAACACGATGGCGTGGTCGCCTTCGGCGGCGGTAGCGGCCTGGATATGGGCAAGCTCATCGCGTTCATGAGCGGCCAGACCCGACCGGTTTGGGATTTCGAAGACATCGGCGACTACTGGACACGCGCCGACGAAAGCAGCATCGCCCCGGTCATTGCGGTGCCGACCACCGCGGGCACCGGTTCCGAAGTCGGCCGTGCAGCGGTGATCATCGACGAACGTACGCACACCAAACGCATCATTTTCCACCCGAAGATGATGCCGCGGGTGGTCATCAGCGACCCGGCCCTCACCATCGGCATGCCGGCAAAAGTCACCGCCGGCACCGGCATGGATGCGTTTGCCCATTGCCTGGAATCGTACTGCGCTCCCGGTTTCCATCCCATGGCCGAAGGCATTGCGGTGGAAGGCATGCGCCTGGTGGCCAATGCGCTGGTGCGAGCCGTACACACCCCCTCCGATCTCGACGCACGCGCGCAAATGCTGGCGGCTGCCGCGATGGGCGCCACCGCTTTCCAGAAAGGTCTGGGGGGCATGCACGCACTCGCGCATCCGGTGGGCGCCCTGTACGACACCCACCACGGCATGACCAATGCCACTTTCATGCCCTATGTGCTGAAGTTCAATCGCCCGGCCATTGAGGAACGCATCACCCGTCTGGCGGCGTATTTGCGCCTGCCCTCCCCGGGCTTCGACAGCTTTCTGGCCTTCGTCCTCAAGCTGCGCAAAGACATCGGCGTGCCGCATACGCTGTTTGAGCTGGGCGTGGATGACAAACAGGCCGATCTGATCGCGGACATGGCGATTGTCGACCCCTGCGCCGGTGGCAACCCGTTGCCGTTGACACGAACGGGCGCGGCAGAAATTTTCGACGCGGCGTTTCACGGCCGGCTCTAGAGCAATCGCCTGTCCATGGCCAACGTGTGAGCACGCAACCTGGATGGGTTTCAACCGTTAGAGGCAGGAGCAGTACGACAGGGGGTTGAAGACAAACCCATTCGGCAACGCACCACGCGGATGGATGTGGATCAAAACCTGAACAAGAGCACACGCTATGAGTCCAGTAAGCCAACCCGGCGCCACCGCGCCACAAGACGACGACCTCAAGGTGTTGCACAGCATGGGCTATGCCCAGCAACTCTCGCGACGCATGGGCGTTTTCTCAAACTTTGCCATTTCCTTTTCGATCATTTGCATCCTCTCGGGTGGCATCAACTCGCTGGCCCAGGGCACCTCGGGTGCGGGCGGTGCAGCCATCGGTATCGGCTGGCCACTCGGTTGCCTGATCTCCGGGGTTTTCGCCATGGCCATGGCACAGATTTCCTCGGCCTACCCAACGGCCGGCGGTCTCTATCACTGGGGCTCGATTCTCGGTAACCGCTTCACCGGCTGGCTGACGGCCTGGTTCAATCTGCTAGGGCTGATCACGGTGCTCGGCGCGATCAACGTCGGTACCTATTACTTCTTTTTCGGTGCCTTCGGACCGGCCCTGGGAATGGAAGACACCATCACCACACGGATCATTTTCCTGGCGATCCTGACCGGCATCCAGGCTTTGTGTAACCATTTCGGCATCGGCCTGACGGCAAAGCTCACCGACTTCTCGGGCTACCTGATCTTCGCCACGGCGCTCGCACTGACCATCGTCTGCCTGATCGCTGCACCCAGCTATGAGTTCGTCCGGTTGGTGACCTTCGGCAACTATTCCGGCGAGGCCGGCGGCAGCGTCTGGCCACAGGTGTCGAACGGCTGGATTTTCATGCTCGGCCTGCTCTTGCCGATCTACACCATCACCGGCTACGACGCCTCCGCGCACACCTCCGAAGAGACTCGTCAGGCAGCCTGGTCGGTGCCGCTCGGGATGGTCAGCTCGGTGGCCTGGTCGTTGCTGTTCGGCTGGGTCATGCTCTGCTCGTTTGTACTGATGTTGCCGAGCATGGACGAAGCGGCGAAGCAGGGTTGGAATGTGTTCTTCTGGGCGATGGACACTCAGGTGAACCCGGCGATCAAAATGGTGCTTTACCTGGCGATTTTCATCTCGCAGGTTCTCTGCGGGCTGGCGACCGTGACCTCGGTTTCACGCATGATCTTCGCGTTTTCCCGTGACGGCGGCCTGCCCTTCTCGAAAGCATTGGCCTCGGTCTCTCCGACCCATCGCAGCCCGGTGGCGGCGATCTGGACCGGTGCCACTCTCGCGGTGTTGTTCGTGTGGGGATCGTCCCTGGTATCGATCGGTGAAACGCCGGTTTACACGATCGTGGTCTCCTGCACGGTGATCTTCCTGTTCTTCTCTTTCATCATTCCCATCGTGCTGGGCCTGTTTACCTACGGGACTGCGAAGTGGCCGACCATGGGACCGTGGAACATGGGGCGCGGGTTGTATTCGTTTTTCGCCATCCTCTCGATCCTCTCGATGGTGCTGATCTTTGTCATCGGCATTCAGCCACCGAACGATTGGGCGCTGTACATCACGCTCGGTTTCCTGATTCTGACGGCAATCATCTGGTTCGCCTTTGAAGCCCGACGCTTCCAGGGCCCGCCCGTGGGCGAGATGATCATCAAGCGTCAGGCAGAAATCGCAGCGGCTGAAGAGGCGTTGAATAAACAGGCTGGGAGCTAATTGCCATAGCCCAAAAGCGGGGGGCTGAGCGCTAATGCCAGTCAGTTAAGCAATCCATGTGGGAGCGGGCTTGCTCGCGAAGAGGGCGTGTCAGTCGACATTAATATCGCTTGGCACACCGCTTTCGCGAGCAAGCCCGCTCCCACAGGTTTCGCATGCTTAACTGACTGGCATTAGGCGCTGCCCCTCCGCTTTTTATGAAGTGGCGCAATCGGGATCAACCAACAGGAAGCACGCAGATGGACCGTCTCACGGCGAAAGATTTTGCCCCTGAACTGCTCGAACTCTACGACTACTACGCCCACGGCAAAATCAACCGGCGAGAGTTTCTTGATCGTGCGGCGCTGTTCACCTTGGGCGGCTTGACGGCCTCGGCCCTCCTCGCCGCCCTGAGCCCGAATTATGCGCTGGCCGAACAGGTGCCATTTACCGACCCGGACATCATTGCCGAGTACATCACTTACCCCTCGCCCAAGGGTCACGGGCAGGTTCGTGGCTATTGGGTGCGCCCTGCCAAAGCCACCGGCAACGTGCCGGCGGTGGTGGTCGTGCATGAAAACCGTGGGCTCAACCCTTACATCGAGGATGTCGCCCGGCGTCTCGCCAAAGCGGGGTTCATCGCACTCGCCCCTGACGGCCTGACGTCGGTAGGCGGCTATCCCGGCAACGATGACAAAGGCCGGGAACTGCAGCAGAAAGTCGATCCGGAAAAACTCATGAATGACTTTTTCGCCGCCATCGAATGGCTGATGAAACATGACGCCACCAGTGGAAAAGTCGGCATCACTGGTTTCTGTTATGGCGGTGGGGTTGCCAATGCCGCGGCCGTGGCCTATCCAGAGTTAGGGGCTGCCGTGCCCTTTTATGGCCGTCAGCCGAAGGCAGAAGATGTCCCCAGAATCAAGGCGCCTTTATTGCTTCACTATGGCGAACTGGATACACGCATCAATGAAGGATGGCCCGCCTACGAGCAGGCGTTGAAAGCGGCCGCCAAGACCTATGAAGCCTATATCTATCCTGGCGCTAACCACGGTTTTCATAACGACTCTACACCTCGATACGATGATGCCGCCGCCAGGCTTGCCTGGGACCGAACCCTGGCCTGGTTTCGGCGTTACTTGGCTTGATTAATCAAACACGAATAATGGCGATAAGGAACTTAACGCTTATGAACAAGTAACTTAACAGGTCTTCCTTCATCGCCAATCTTAATATTGAACATATCGCCTCCTAACCCATCGCGATTGATAAAATAATATTAAAAATTACTCTTCCATTGCCCATTGCATATTTATCGGCGCCTGCTTAACTGCAAAAACTGCTGATGACAGCAGTGCCCGTAAACACCACGGAAGGAATCGTTATGAGCAGTTCAACTCGCCATAGCATGCCCCCCTATGGGGTGGCCATCCAAAGCGCGATCAAGGCAGGCGACCTGCCGCAAATGAAGACGCTATTGAAACAACGCGATGCATCCACACCAGAAAACAAAGAGCTAAGTACTGCTTACGAGCAGTTGGCCAAGGAAGTCGCACGCCTGGAAAAGCACTAACAGCTATTTCCGCTCCCCTTATTGCAATGGAGGCAATAACCATGTCTGGTTCTAATCAGCAACTTGTCGGTTTGTTCCCGCTCGGCTACCGAATTGGTACTTCGATGCCGGGTGCACAAAGTCTGGCACTCAATCTTCTGGTCTTTACCCCTGATGAGACTGTAAACGGCACCGCTGCAATCACTCAGGCGACCAACCCGCCGCTGGATGTGCATTCCGATGTCTGGGGCGAGTACACCTACCTGACGGTCATGTCACCCGGCGTCAGCAAAATCCTGATCACCGCACAAGGCAATCATGGCGGCTCAGGCTCGAACTCCATCGTGAATTTCAAGTTGCAACTGGTGGTGGGCACCGACTGGAAAGAAGGCGTCGCCAACTATTCGTACTTGAATGGTCAGCAGCAGTGGGTCGAGGTCAACAATGCGCCCGCCCATCTCATTGAGGCGGTGCCGTCCCACGTCTCCCCGTTGCCGTTGGAGCCCGGCCCGGTGATTCCGCCGGAGTCATCTTATCCGCCCATCATGCCGCTGTACGCCGCACCGATTCAAAGTGCAATGGCCAGTGGTGACCTGGCCCAGATGAAAAACCTGTCGCGCCTGGCCCAGCAGCAACTGGATCAGCAACCCCAACTGCAGAGTGCGCTTGAAACGGCCAAGGAAGAAATCAGCCGCCAGGAACGCCGCTGACTCGACCACGAAATATGCCCGACTTGTCTTGAATACAAATAAGGGAGTAGCACCATGTCAATCGGACTTTTTCATACCCGCCTCAACGTCAGCAATCACCAGCTGGGCGCACCGGTTTTAACCCTCGATCTGCTGGTGGATACCGCAAAGAAAAAAGTCAGCGGGATAGCGAGTATTTTCCAAAGCACCTACCCACCCCTCAACTTCCGTGCCCGTGTATGGGGTGAGTACTCCGAGGCCAAACTGGTTCCGACTGCCGAGAACCACATCATCCTCACCCTGGCTGGCAGCCCGAGCGGCCCTCTCAGCCAGATCGCCCAGACCTTCGGTTTGAAGGGCATTTTGGGCGGTGATTGGGCGAGCGGTTATGCCGACTACAAATACCAGGAACAGGGCCATTGGCATTACGTGAAACACGCCGCTGTCAGCCAGGCTCCCGTTATTGTGCGCCCAGAGCATCCGCACCATGCGGTACCGCTCTACGCCGTCGCGGTCCAGCAAGCGCAAGCCAGCGGTGACCTGGCACAACTGAAAGCCGTGGTCAGCCAGGGTGAACAGCAACTGGCCCACAGCGGTGCGCTGCGCAATGCACTGGATCAGTTGAACGTTGAAATCGCTCGGCTGGAGGCTCGCTAACCCCGGGTAATACGGGTCAGTTACGCGCAATCCATGTGGGAGCGGGCTTGCTCGCGAAGGCGGCAGCACAGTCAATATTGATGTCGCCTGACACACCGCTTTCGCGAGCAAGCCCGCTCCCACAGAGTTCCGCGCTTAACTGACTGGCCCCGGTTCATTTCAACAACATAAAGGTAAATCCGGTCGCGCCACTGGCCCAAGGAAGGCGCGAACACTTCGATGGATTCGTGCCGCGCACGCGTTGGTGCGCAAGGATTTCCCATGTCAGACAGTCGCCCTGCCCGCTACCTCAGTGAAACCGACCTCAAACGCTACGTGCCGGTGCATGTGGTCTGGGAAATCACCCTGGCCTGCGACCTCAAATGCCTGCACTGCGGCTCACGTGCCGGCCATCGACGACCCGACGAATTGAACACCCGGGAATGCCTGGACGTCATCGATGCCCTGGCCGCCCTCGGTACTCGCGAGATCACCCTGATTGGTGGTGAAGCCTATTTGCGCAAGGACTGGACGCAACTGATCCAGGCCATCCACGATCACGGCATGTACTGCGCCATACAAACCGGTGGACGCAACCTGACGCCCGCAAAAATGCAGGCAGCGGTGGATGCCGGGCTCAATGGCGTCGGTGTTTCACTGGACGGATTGGCCCCGCTGCATGACGCGGTGCGCAATGTTCCGGGCTCGTTCGACAAGGCGGTAGACACCTTGCGACGGGCCAAACAGTCCGGGCTTGCGGTGAGCGTCAACACCCAAATCGGCGCGGCCACGTTGCCCGATCTGCCCGAGTTGATGGACCTGATCATCGGCCTCGGCGCCACTCACTGGCAGATCCAGCTGACGGTCGCGATGGGCAATGCCGTCGATCACCCGGAGCTGTTGTTGCAGCCTTATCAACTGCTGGAAGTGATGCCATTGCTGGCGCGCCTGTATCGCGAAGGCGTCGATCGCGGCCTGCTGATGAACGTGGGCAACAACATTGGTTACTACGGTCCTTATGAACACATGTGGCGTGGTTTCGGTGACGAGCGCGTGCACTGGAGCGGCTGCGCCGCCGGCCAGACCGTGCTGGCACTGGAAGCCGACGGCACCGTCAAAGGTTGCCCGTCATTGGCAACGGTGGGGTTTTCGGGCGGCAACGTGCGCACCATGAGCCTGCACGATATCTGGCACTACAGCGAAGGCATGCACTTTGGCCGACTGCGTGGCGTCGACGACCTGTGGGGTTACTGCCGAAGCTGTTACTACAACGACGTCTGCCGTGGCGGCTGCACCTGGACGTCGCACTCCCTGCTCGGCAAACCCGGCAACAATCCCTACTGCCATTACCGCGCGCTGGATCTGCAAAAACGCGGGCTGCGCGAGCGCATCGTCAAACTCGAAGACGCGGCAAAGACTTCCTTCGCCGTTGGACGTTTTGACCTGATCACCGAACGCATCGACACCGGCGAGAAGGTCAGCAGCGTCAGCGACAGCGGCCAGGTGATCAAACTGGCCTGGGCGAACCAGGGCCAGAAATCGCCGGACGAAGGACGCATTCCACCGCAACTGGCGCTGTGTCGCGGCTGCTTGCAGTACATCCATGCGCACGAAGTGACTTGCCCTCACTGCGATGCCGATGTCGCCGCCGCAGAAGCCGTGCACCAGACAGACCGTGCGCGGCAACAAGCGATAATCAACACCCTGACCGGCCTGCTGGGGTTGCCGCAAAATACCTTGATGTAAGGGAGTAATGGCCAGTCAGTCAAGCGCAATCCATGTGGGAGCGGGCTTGCTCGCGAAGACGGCGGCACAGTCAACATTGATGTCGCCTGACACACCGCTTTCGCGAGCAAGCCCGCTCCCACAGGTATCGCATCTTAACTGGCTGGCATTTGCCAAGGCGGCCCTTGCGCAAATCTGGCCTCCAGCCATTCCTTGAAGGCCATGAGCGTTGCCGGTGTGAACGCGGCGGATGCTCGCACCAGATAGATCCCGCCCTGAGCATCCAGGTCCCACTCCGGCAGAACGCGAACCATCTGGCCGTTGGCGATATCCCGGCTCATCAGCCACTCGCCAGCGCCCAAAATACCGACGCCGGCCTTGGCCGCGGCGAGCAACGCCTCGCCGTCGTTCGAGGTCAAGGTTCCCCTGGTGATGACCCTCTCCTGCCGATCACCCTTCGACAAACGCCATTCAGGAAACGCCGCAAGGCCGGTAAAGCCCAGGCAGTTGTGCTCGGTCAGTTCTTTCGGGCTGGCCGGTAAACCATGCTGTCCTATGTAACTCGGTGAGGCGCAGAGAATGCGGCGATGATCACTGAGCTTCTTCGCAACCAGGCGGTTGTCGTTCAATTCGCCAATACGAATCGCCGCATCGAATCCTTCACCAATAATGTCGACGACGCGATCGCTGTAATCCACCTCGACGGAGACCAGTGGATGAGCCGCCAGAAATTCCGGCAGCATCGACGCCAGCCACAAGCGCCCCATCGCGGCAGGAAAAGCCAGGCGCAAAACGCCACGAACCTGCGCCGCGCCCAGTGACGCTTCCTGTTCGGCCTCGATGATCAACCCCGTGGCAGAGCGCAGACGTTCGACGAGGCGGCTGCCGGCATCAGTCAACCGCACCTGGCGCGTCGTGCGCTCCATCAGCCGCACGCCCAAGCGCTTTTCCATCGTCGCCAGGCGCTTTGAAATCACCGTCGGATGGCGTTGCAGCAACCGTCCGGCAGCCACGAACGAATGCGCCGAAGCGACCGCAAGAAGTGCTGCAATTTCATCGATGTGGCGGCTGTCCAGTGGGTTCACAAAACACTCTTTTTTCAGATAACAGACGATCAGGGTTTGAGGACGATCGCTCCGCGAGATTGGCCGCCTTCCAGATCGGCATGAGCTTTGGCCACATCGGCCAATGCATAGCGGCCCCAGATACCGGGCTTGATTATGCCCGCCTCGACCGCGGCCAGTACATCCTCGGCCCGTTGTTGGTATTCAGCGATGTCAGTGGAGTGCGCGGCGAGTGAAGGACGGGTCAGGAACAACGAGCCCTTGGCATTGAGCGTGCCCACTTCGACCGCTGTCGGCGCCCCGGAGGATGCCCCGAAAGACACCATCAACCCACGCGGTCGCAAGCAGTCGAGCGACGCTTCGAACGACACCCGCCCGATGGGATCGTAGACCACATCGGCTTTCTTGCCGTGGGTGATCTCCGCCACATCCGCGGCCAGTGTCTGTGCATTGAACACCAGCACCGCATCGCAGCCCAACGCCTTGGCTGTCTCGATACTCTCGGCCCGGGACACAATGCCGATGACAAAGGCTCCCAGGTGTTTGGCCCACGTCGCCATGATCTGCCCGAGGCCGCCCGCTACGCCATACAGAACCAGAGTGGTGCCGGGGCCGACCGGATAAGTCGTCTTCAGCAGGTACTGCGCGGTAATGCCTTTGAACAACACCGCGGCGGCCTCTTCAGCCGTCAACCCATCGGGGATCGGCACCAGCCGCTCGGCCGGAAACAGCCGCGCCCTCGCGTAAGCGCCAACAGGTCCCGTTGCGTAGGCCACCCGATCACCCACCTTGACGTTGTTCACTCCCGCGCCGATGGCGGCAACCCGGCCCGCCCCTTCAAGGCCCAGACCCGACGGCAATGGCAGCGGCACGGCGCCCTTGCGCTGACTCACATCGAGGAAGTTGACGCCAATCGCCTCCTGCTCCAGCCAGACTTCACCCGGCCCCGGCTCACGCGCCGGCACCTGCTCGATGGTCATCACCTCGGGTGCGCCGGTGTGTGCGATACGAACGACAGAAACCATGCCTGACTCCTTCACTTCAGCGCAGCCCATCTGCGCAATGTACGGGAAGTATCGGCACTCGATTTAAAGTGAACAATACAGCTTTACTGCAGTTCATTACTGCACACGGTGCAGCAGTGTGAAACGCGCAGCGTCAGCGCGACAACAAGGGCCAGAACGATCAAGACTACAGCGACGGCAAACGTTATCCGCATCCCGTTGGCGATGACTGCGGGAGATGCCGTGGTGATGTCTGCCGTCGCCGAGGCAAAGGCGAACACCGCGCCCATGACCGAGGCCCCGGTGATCAGTCCGAGATTGCGCGACAGGCTGAGCAGGCCGGCAATCACGCCGCGCTGATCCGGACGGATATCGGTCATGATCGCGGTGTTGTTGGCAGCCTGGAACAACGCATAGCTGGCCGTGATCACCGCGATGGGCGCGAGGTAGCCGAGGATGCCGAAACCCACCGGCATCATGGATAACCCCCCCGTGCCGAGCGTCATTGCGACGAGCCCGACGAGGGTCATGCGCCGAGTGCCAAAACGGTCCACCAGGCGACCGGCCGGCACACCGGTCAGCGCCGCCACCAACGGGCCGACCGACAAGGCAAGTCCGACAAGCGCTGTACCTAGGCCAAGCGCACCCGAAAGATAAAACGGCCCGACCACCAGCGTCGCCATCATCACCGTCGAAACGAGCGTGCTCATGGCCAGGCTTGCGCTCAATCCTGGCTCGCGGAACAGCGCCAATTTAATCAATGGCGAGGCAACCTTGGCCTCGACGATTATGAAAAGCCCAACGCCAACAACAGCCGTCATCAGCAGCGCAATAGTGAGAGGCCCCAGCTCACCCTGGCCGATCGTCATGGCCAGCGCATACGCCCCGAGCGTCAACGCCAGCAGCAACGTGCCTGCCTTGTCGAAACCCACCCGCTGCGATTTCGACCGCTGAAGATCCGCCGGCAAATAGCGATACGCGAGCCAGATATTCAGAACACCCAGCGGCACGTTGATCAGAAAAATCGCCTGCCAACCCGCGCCTGCAATCAACATCCCACCGAGCGACGGTCCCAGCGTGGTGCCGACCGCCGACATCGTGCCGAGCAATCCCATGGCGCTGCCGGTCTGCGCTTTCGGCACCGTCTCACCGACAAACGCCACGGTCAGCGCCAGCATGATCGCCGCCCCGAGCCCCTGCACGGCCCGGGCACCGACCAGCCACCCAAGCGACGGCGCGACACCACACGCCAGCGATGACAGGGTAAAAATGCCGATGCCCGCCAGCAGCAAACGTCGACGGCCGACGAGGTCACCGAGTCGTCCGACGCTGACAATCAGCGTGGTGATCGCCAGCAGATACGCCAGAACAATCCACTGCACTTGCTGGAAGGACGCATCGAATGCCTCGGCCAATATCGGCAAACCCGCGTTGGCGATGCTGGTGTCGAGTGAGGGCATCAACATCGACAGTGAAAGGCTCGCGAGCGCCCAGCGAACCGAGCCTGATTGAGTGATGAGTTTCATGGTTTGGCCACATCTGAAAGGTAGATCAGCAGCGTATTCCCGTGCGTGACAAGGCGGAAGGCGCAGCATTTGCACTTTATAGATGCGCTTGACGCCATGTCACCCGCACGCCGTGCTAACGTTGAGGCATGACGACTCCCGACCTGAATTTGCTGATTACCCTGGATGTGCTGCTCGCCGAAGGCAGCGTCGCACGCGCCGCCCAACGACTGCGCCTGAGCCCGTCGGCCATGAGCCGGGCGCTGGCGCGATTGCGCGAAACGACGGGCGACCCGCTGCTGGTCCGGGCCGGACGCGGGCTGGTGCCGACGCCCCGAGCGCTGGAACTGCGCGAACAGGTCAGTCGATTGGTGCAAGATGCCGGAGCTGTTCTGCGCCCCGCCGAACAGCTCGACCTCAAGCAACTGGTGCGTACATTCACGCTGCGCACCAGTGACGGTTTTGTCGAAAACTTCGGACCGGCGCTGATAGCCCGCGTCAGTGAGGAAGCACCCGGCGTACGCTTGCACTTTGTGCAGAAGCTGAACAAGGACAGCGCCGCGCTTCGCGACGGTTCCGTCGACCTGGAAACCGGCGTGGTCGGCGGCACAACGAGCCCGGAAGTGCGCACCCGTGCGTTGTTCGAAGATCGCTTCATCGGCGTCGTGCGCACAGGGCATCCGCTGAGCCAGGGCGAGGTCACCGCCTCCCGTTATGCCGCTGGCAGGCACATCCTGGTCTCGCGACGCGGGCTCGCTAGAGGGCCGATGGATGAAGCCTTGGAAGGGCTAGGACTGGAGCGCGAGATCACTACTGTTGTCGGCGGCTTTTCGGTTGCGCTGGCGCTGGCTCGCGCCTCGGACCTGATCGCCACCGTGCCTGCGCAACACACCCGAAACCTGCGCGCCGGCCTGCACAGTTTCGCCCTTCCGTTCGACCTGCCGCCGATCACCATTTCGATGCTCTGGCACCCACGCATGGATGCCGACTCTGCACATCGGTGGCTGCGTGAATGTGTTCGAGAGGTTTGTGCGCAGTCCTAGAGTTTCACACCTGACCGCTTCATTTTTTCTGCAGCCCCTTCAACCGCAAACTCGCCCGCTGCACCGCCGCCATTTTTTCCGGGCGCTTCATGCGTTTCCATTTTCTGATGTCGTCCTTAGTGCGGCCACAACTGACACACAGTTCACCGCTCAGCTGGCAAATAGAAACACACGGATTTTCGATATCCTTGGCCACGTTTCAACCCCGCGTCGAGCGCTTGGGCGCCAGGCGTTGCTGCCAGTTGCCGGCATTGGCGCGCTGACATTGTTCTTCAGAATCAAACTGCACATGGGCCGCTACCGGGCTGACGAGAACGTCCGCTTCGCTTAACGCCACGGCCGTCAGTTCGACCATGCGCTCGCCCTGCCCGCTCGCCAGCGCCTGATCCTTGTTGGCCTGCGTATCGAAGACCCAGACCACCCGCAGGCTGGAAGGAAAGACGTCGTAATCGACTTCGTGGGTCAGCCAGCAGAACCCGACTATTTCCGATTTGGCGATTTCACACGCCTCGGTCAGGGTGGCGACCAGGCGACGTTCGATGTGGGCCTGATCGCGTTTGCTTAAAGACATCGGGTAAGGGTCCTTGGGTGGGCGGCGATGGAAGGGGCTCATCATACGATATCGTTCAGTGAATAACGGTGGACCTGAATTTCGGGCTGATCCGAGAGTTGCTGCGTCTGTGCCGCCGTCATCGCGGGCAAGCCACGCTCCCACAGGTTTTGTGTTGGAACATGGTCATGTAAACGATGCATACCTGAGCTGTCGAAGGTTGCGATCTTTTGATCGGCTCCATCCCGACGGCTCAGATAAAAGAAAATACCTATCACCCCCCAATACTCCACCTATTAGCTGACTGCTTTATAGGCGTCTAACCTTATTGGAGCGCTGGCGTGAGCTGGCCGGTTGAGACTTGATAAAAGATACGAATGAGTCAGAAGCGTACTAGGCTTGCCGTGGGCCACCGTGCTGGCAACTCGATTGCTGTTCTCCAGATTTCCCGTGTGACCACGACGATCAATTGATCGAACTGCTGGCCCTGCAGCCTATGTCATTGATTTCGCTCGTCGCTATTGCGCGCCCACCCCGGGCCGGATAGCCGGATGAATACGACCAAAGGTAGCGCACACATGGCAAATGAATCGAAATGCCCGTTCAATCACGCCGCCGCGGGCGGTGGCACGACGAACCGCGATTGGTGGCCGAACCAACTGAACCTGAAGATCCTGCACCAGAATTCGCGGCTGTCCGACCCCACGGATGAGGGCTACAACTACGCCGAAGCGTTCAAAAACCTGGACTTTCAGGCGCTCAAGCAAGACCTGAACGCGCTGATGACCGATTCACAAGACTGGTGGCCGGCAGACTTCGGTCACTATGGGCCGCTGTTTATTCGCATGGCCTGGCATAGCGCCGGCACGTACCGCACCGGTGACGGTCGTGGCGGTGCCGGTTCCGGTCAGCAGCGCTTCGCACCACTCAACAGTTGGCCGGACAACGTCAGCCTCGACAAGGCGCGCCGGCTGCTTTGGCCGATCAAGCAAAAGTATGGTCGCAACATCTCCTGGGCCGACCTGATCGTGCTCACCGGTAACGTCGCGCTGGAATCCATGGGCTTCAAGACCTTCGGCTTTTCCGGCGGTCGGCCAGACGTTTGGGAACCGGATGAGGCCGTCTACTGGGGCTCGGAAAACAAGTGGCTGGGCGGCGACACCCGCTATGAAAAAGACAAAAAGGAACCCATGCAAGAACCCGGCGAAGGCCCACTCGTTGCTGAGCCGGGGGAAAATGAGGACAGCCGTACCGACGGAGGACGCAACCTGGAGAACCCGCTCGCCGCGGTGCAAATGGGCTTGATTTACGTCAACCCGGAAGGCCCGGAAGGCAACCCGGATCCGGTCGCTGCTGCGGTGGACATCCGCGAGACCTTCGGGCGCATGGCGATGAATGACGAAGAAACCGTCGCGCTGATCGCCGGCGGCCACGCCTTTGGCAAGACCCACGGTGCCGGCCCTGCCGACAACGTCGGCGCCGAGCCCGAAGCCGCTGGCCTCGAAGCTCAAGGCTTGGGCTGGAAGAGCACCTTCGGCAGCGGTAAGGGCGGCGACACCATCACCAGCGGCCTGGAAGTGACCTGGACCACCACGCCCACCAAGTGGAGCAACAACTACCTGGAAAACCTGTTCGGTTTCGAGTGGGAACTGACCAAGAGCCCGGCGGGCGCCAACCAGTGGACGGCGAAAGGCGGTGCTGGCGCGGGCATTATTCCGGATGCTCACGACCCGTCGAAGCGGCGTAATCCGACCATGCTGACCACGGACCTGTCCCTGCGATTCGACCCGATTTATGAGCAGATTTCACGGCGCTTCCTGGCGAACCCGGACCAGTTGGCCGACGCATTCGCCCGCGCCTGGTTCAAGCTGCTCCACCGCGACATGGGCCCCCTCTCCCGTTACCTCGGCCCGGAAATGCCGAACGAAGAACTCCTGTGGCAAGACCCCATTCCGGAGGTCGACCATGCCCTGGTCAACGACAGCGACATCGCCGCTCTCAAAGGTAAACTCCAGTCCTGCGGCCTGTCGGTCTCGCAACTGGTATCGACCGCTTGGGCAGCGGCCTCCACCTTCCGTGGCTCCGACAAACGCGGCGGCGCCAACGGCGGACGTCTGCGTCTGGCTCCGCAAAAATTCTGGCAGGCCAACCAACCTGAACAACTGGCGAGCGTACTGGCGAAACTCGAGAGCATCCAGAACGAGTTCAACAGCGGCGGCAAGAAAATCTCGCTGGCAGACCTGATCGTGCTGGCTGGTTGTGCCGGCGTCGAACAAGCAGCGAAAAATGCTGGCCAGACTGTGACGGTACCTTTCACACCGGGCCGGATGGACGCCTCGCAAGAACAAACGGACGTTGAATCCTTCGGGTTCCTCGAACCCGTCGCCGATGGTTTCCGTAACTACCTCAAATCCCGCTACAGCGTACCGGCCGAGGCCTTACTGATCGACAAGGCGCAACTGCTGACACTCACCGCGCCAGAAATGACCGCGCTCATCGGCGGCCTGCGCGTGTTGAACACCAACGTCGGGCAAACCCAGCATGGTGTGTTCACGAAGCAGCCAGAAGCGTTGACCAACGACTTCTTCAAAAACCTGCTCGATATGAGCGTGGAATGGAAACCAGTGTCGGAGGCCAATGAAGAGTTTGAAGGACGCGATCGGAAAACCGGCGACCTTAAATGGACGGGTACGCGTGTCGATCTGGTGTTTGGCTCGAATGCGCAGTTGAGGGCGCTGGCTGAGGTCTATGCCTGCGACGACGCGAAGGAGAAGTTTGTGAAAGACTTCGTTGCGGCTTGGGTCAAGGTGATGAATCTGGATCGGTTTGATTTGAGATGAACTGAGCAATATTGCTGAAAACCCGCAACGCCTCCCTATGTGGAGGCGTTTGGCTTTTTGCTGATCTATCGGCCAGGATAGACACTCAATCGTGGGCTTATTGAATCAGCTGCCGAATTCCCAGAGACAAAATCAAACCGCCGCACAGTCGATCAATAGCTTTTTTTCTCCGTCGATACGCTGAAGCGATCTCAGGTTGCGAAAGAGCGATTGCGACCACTCCATACCAAGTCATCGAAACCACAACTACGACTGCCAGCATCGACAAAAACGTGCCTGGTGCAACGTGGGTGGGGGCTGCGGCTGAGAAAATAGCGGCATAGAAGGCCATGGATTTAGGGTTGCCAATGTTCGTCACAACCCCCTGAATGAATGACTGCCGAAAGTTACCGACGACTGCATTGTTACAGGGGGCAAGCGCGCTCTTCCCGGCCTTGAGCAGCAGTCCGAATCCAAACCACATCAGGTAGGCTGCCCCCAGAACTTTTACGATCAGCGCCGCCCAAGGGAACGCAGCAAATACAACGCCGATACCTGCGATTGCACAGGTGGCCCAGAACAAATTGACCAATACGATGCCTGCTACCAAGGCCAAAGCTTCTGACCGCGTAGCAGCCACCGCTTTGTGAACTACGGCAACGAAATTTGGCCCTGGAATAACGACACCGGCCAGGTAAACCAAAAAGACTGTCAAAACGGCGGGACCATCGATCATCTGCATTCCTTGCGAGTGTTGTGCCCAGGGACAGTCTTTCAGATCAAGGCCGCCCGCGGACTCAACGTACAACGAAATAATAATTCGATACAGGGCTTTTCGGCATGGTTGTATTTTTACGCCAGGAACAGTCATTTTCAGGCTCGGGCCGCGCTTGATCTTCAAAGAAAAAGCCCCACCCACCTAAAAATGGGACGGGGCTTTTTACTGCGCAACTCACTGGAATATGGGCACCCCACCTTCTCCTTACACCGGAGAAATCGTGGCAAGCGCACCAATCAAAATGGTCAACACCAGAAATCCGCCCAGGAAAAATGCCATCTTGCCCATGGGGCCTCCTACGTTATGAGTTTGCGGTGCAGCGGCTACCACAACTGCTGACCGTGCTGTCATTGTGAGCCGCAGGCTGATCCCATTACAGATGCAGATAACCCAAAAAAATACGGATCAGAACGACGCAGCCCCCACCACGAGGAGCTGCCGAAGGCTGCGATCTTTTGATCTTCAGCATCCGTGGCTTTACATCCCGGTAGAGAACTCTGGCGGGTGTTCAATTGCAGGTCGTGTGGTGCGTAAAGCTGCATCGTATTGACAAAGTATCTGCAGAGCCCAGTCGGCACGCGTCCGAATGCGACGATCATTTTCGTCTGCAGGCCTTTCGCTGTTTAACATCGACTCTACGTTTCTAATGACGAGTTGTTCAGGCAAATACATGATCCGGCTATTTTTGTAGCTCGATGCGCGTAATTCAGCAATTGGATATGCCCCGCCAAGTCCTGCCGAAACGCCCACCAAGAGCGCAGGCTTATGTCCAAGTTCGCTGAGCCCTGCGTACAAAAAGAAGTTTTTCAGGGCCGGGCAAGCCATGCCATTCCACTCAGGGCTGATCACGATCAGTGCCGTCGCTTTTTTGAGAATGGATTGCTGGGCATTCCAGACTCTGTCGGTGTCTTCTTCTGGCCAAAGCGGTAGCCGACTGGAAGCCAGGTCTATCAGTTCGCTTGAGTCACACAACTCAAGTTTCTCTAATCGGTCGCGCAGATACCTAGCGACCTTGATTGACTGACTGTTTGATCTGTTCGATCCAGACAGCAGAACAATATGACGACTCATCGCGCCACCTTCTGGTTAGCGTTTACCTTGGGTATGGAACGGCGGGGACGCACGATGGGCCAGAACAATTCTTCTTTCCAGCTTATCGGTGACAAGTGTTCGATTCCGTAGGCTGGCGGGCGCCGACGGGTAATTTTTGCGGTTCCGAACAGGATGTCCCAAAAAAATAACAGGTTGCCGAAATTGCCTTTGTAATGGGTAACGCCATCCTCGGCAGTCAAACCGTGATGCGCAGAGTGAGTGGAGGGTGTGGAGAAGGTTCGCTCCAAAACCCAAACAAGTGGGCGTAACGCGGGGATGCGATAAAGTTTGTCGTCCCATGCAACGCTGCTGTGCGCTGCGAAAATTACAGTCATCTTTACAATCAAATAAACATAATAAATGGGAGCAAGACCGAGATATATCAGCATGCCAGACAGCCAGATCCCGGGCATCAGAAGGTAGTAAAAGCTGTTATTTCGATAAACAATTCGAACACTCATGTAAGGCGCGGAATGATGTGCTCGGTGCAATGCGTAAAGTGCGGGAACCCGGTGAGTCAGGCGATGCCACCAGTATTGGGTCATGTCATCGAGCAGTAAAAACAATACAAATCCTGCAATCCACGGGATTCCAGCCAACGCGTCCTTCATGTCCGGTACAGCCTGACTTAGTATCTTGCCACTTAGCCACATGACTAGAGGGAATGTAACCGCCAGCAGTATGCCGGAGCCGACGACTTCAATGAGTACGTCACGTTTGCCGCCTGACGACTGACGAAACGAGGAACAGGCAAGCTCTAGCAAAATGAAGGCAAGGAAAATCCCGGCCACTATCAACGCAGGGTTATTGGCGAGCATTATTGTATTCATGGCACTCTCGATTTAGGCCCTTGCGGGCAATGCCATGTCATTAGAAACCCAGGAGTCAGCCCTCCCAATGCGCGAAATGGACAGAATTGAGCTAGAACCGGCCAATCGCCCGCCCCAGCGCTTTCATCGAGGCAGGCTGGGCCAAGTGCTGGAGCGCTTTCTTGACAGCCAGGTTGCCCGAAAAAGTACGGATTACAGCCTGATCGAGCTGGATCAGCTGTGGCGCGAGGCGGCGCGCATTGATCCGGCGATCGGGTTAAAACTGTTCGCGCTGTTCACGCCTCAGGACTGGCACGTCCTGGCTTATCTTTGCCTGTATAGCCCCGACGTTTTGTCGTCCATGCAGCTTTGGGCCCGATACGCACCGCTTGCATCGGACACCGACAATGTGAGGTTGGTGAATGACGAAAACGGCGTCGGAATTGAGTTGTGCGTCGATGCGCCAAGAGAGTTGGCGCGGTATGTCATCGAACATTATGGGGTGATGTCCATCGCGCAATTGCGACGTGGAACGGGGCAGGATGTGCAGCCAATTCTGGCAAAATTCATGCATTCGCGTCCGTCGTATTACAAGCAATATGCCCAGTGGTTTGGAGACCGCATCGAGTTTGACTGCCCGGTTAACCGCTTCTATTTCCATGCGCAAAGCTTGAGTCTGCCAATGCAAACCCGTCATCACGGGATGTTGGAGTTATTGACTCAGGAACTGGATCGACGGATTGCCGCGCATCGCAATTTCAACGGTTGGTCAGCCAAGGTTGCCGAAGGTGCGCGACGGTCTCTGGCGAGAGGTGAAACTCCGAATCTGGACGATCTGGCAAAGGCGCTGCACCAGACGCCCAGGACATTACGCAGACGCCTGGAAGAACAAGGCACGACCTTCAGGCAATTACTCGATCAGATTCGGGCGGAACTGGAACTGCATCTTGAGTTGCAAGGCGAGTCGTTGACGGAGATTGCAGCTCAATTGGGCTACAGCGATTTGACTGCCTATCTCCATGCCCGAAGTCGATGGCGTGACCCTAAATAATTGGCATCTGCGAAACCGCTGAAAATCAAAAGATCGATCATTACCGTATCGACTATCCGATCGGCGTAGTCTTCATGTGGGGTAGGAACTTTCCGATTTTTCAAAGGGCCTCTGAGAGGTCTTCGGCCAATATGAACCCTCTGCTAGGCTAGCCGTCAGGGGTTATTTGGTTTTGGAAGGTCATATGAAAATTGTTAAAGGGACATTGTTCGTCATCCTTATCGTTGCCTTGGCCATCGGGGCGTTTAATTTGATATTCGTGGCAGTGTCTAGCTACTTTTGGCCGTTCTACGAGGGTGATGCGGACCAAAGTCGGAACTTTGCAATTTGGCTTTTGGGTAATGTAGGGGTTGGGTTGCTTTCGGTTGTTATGGGTGTTGTTTTGTATCGGCGATATCTGCGCAGGGCACCTGTTTGAATGAACAACTTCGGCACCGATGGTGGTGAGCGACCGGTGCCCCTCGTGCTGTTGCCCACCTGATAGAAAACTAGTTGCCCCGCCCGCCACCAAACGACCATTCATCTGCCGCGGTAGTGGTAATCACCACCATGACGTCCTCAGGGTCGATGCCTGGCGCTCGACTCAGTCTCTCGACCAAGGTGCGATAGAAACGCTGTTTCGTCTCGATGTCTCGAGGGCGACCGGCAGTAATCGCGATCAGCACAAAATCATGGCTGCGCGGACCGCCCAGGTAGCCGGGATCAAATATCAGTTCGCCCACTTCATGTTGGTGAATGACCTGGAACCGGTCGGCCATCGGCACTTCGAAGCTTTCTACCAACGCGTCGTGCAGCCCCTGTGAGAGGGCCTGTAAATACTCGGCCGACTTTCCCCGGTGCAATGAAATACGTGCAAATGGCATAACGGTCTACTCCTGAAAAACCCACTGACAGGAGAAAACTATCAAGTCGCGATAATTCCGAATATCCGATTTAATGGCGACCATAGTCCTGAATGAGTGGATGATTCGATGCGCCGTCCGACCTTCGATCTTGATGTGCTGCGTACTTTCGTGACCGGTGTGGAGTTCAACAGCTTTGCCAAAGCGGCGGATCGGCTCAATCGCTCGACGTCTGCCGTGAGCGCACAACTCAAGAAGCTTGAGGAACAGATAGGCGCGCCAGTGCTGTCCAAATCCGGTCGAGGGCTGGTGTTGACGCCGGTGGGTGAATCCCTGCTCAGCCATGCCCGCCAACTGCTTGAAATGAACGACAGCATTTTCCAGACCCTGCACGAAAGCCAGACCGCCGCAACGGTACGTCTGGGGCTGCAGGAAGACTTTGGCGAACACTTTCTCAGCGACATCCTGCGACGCTACGTCAAGATGTACCCGAAGGTGAGCCTCGAAGTCAGGATCGCGCGTAATACCGAACTGCTTGCATTGATCGACAGCGGTGGCCTGGACCTGGCCCTGACGTGGGACACAGGGCACAAGTCCCCTTATGCCACGCGCCTGGGTGAAACGCAGATGCACTGGATCGGGTCTCGTGACACGCCACCGCTCAACTGCGATATAGATTCTCCCCTGCCCTTGATCATGTTCGACGCCCCTTGTGTGTTGCGCAGCGCGGCAACCCAGTCATTGGATGAGGCGCGGATCCCTTGGCGAATCGCGCTGACCAGCCCCAGCGTTGGTGGAATCTGGGCGGCCGTTGCTGCCGGTTTGGGCCTCACGTTGCGAACCCGCATGGGGCTGCCAGGACATCTCGCTGTCATTGCTGGCCTACCCACGCTGCCGACCCTCGGCTATGTGCTTTATCGTGGAGCAGAACACCTGGCGCCTGCCACCCGACAACTGGCTGCGTTGATACAAACCCGTCTGGAGGAGCAGGCATTCAGTATCACTGCAGGCGCCGGGAAAGGGCTGGACATCGGGCTCGCTAACAGGCGAGCAAAAGCGTAGCTTTTGCGAGTGCAGTGAGCGAAGCGAGCGGTGTTGAGCGCCTTGTTAGGCGTATTCAACGGAATGTTCCATTTAAAAATTTTCTGCCTCGGGCGCACGGAAGGCCTTACTGTAGTAGCCAGACGGGTCGAAACAGCAAACCTGCTTCTTGCCGGATGCAAGCATATCGCAGGCATCACCAATTCGTTTTGCGCGCGTCTTAAGTTGCTTGGCTGAAGTAATCCAGTGTATCCAGTCTACTCGTGCGATGGTCGTCGTATTGTTCCAAACTTTACGAGCCTCAGGAGTGGCTGCCAGTGCCTCCTGAAAATCTGGTGGGATGTCAGGCTCGGGTTCCTTCTTCACAGGGGTTAGCTCTAGTGTAACGATATCCCCAACGGCCGCGCCTGCGGCTTCGTGTAACTCTCTACTTACCTGCAGCCAATGGCTCAGCTGACCATCCGGCTCAAGGGTTGCCTGGAAATGGTGCCCATTGATTGTACCTTCAACTGTCGTCCTTCCTCGTCTCGGAAGCTGTTCACTCGCGTCTCTTGGCAGTACTACGAACGCCCACGACGTATCATTACCAGGCTTTGCCGGACGAAGAAGCTTTGCTTCGAATCGGGATTTCACATCGATTGTTGTCATTGCAACTCCTCCAACTAATACGCCTAACTACTATTTGGCGACATCACTGTCGCGTTTAAACGCGACAGTGATGTCGTATAACGTTCCTTGTCGTCCTGCAAGCCCTTGTCTAGCCTGGAGGAATTGCAGCAAACGCGACATAGCCCAAGGAGAAACGGGACATGGAAGACGCCAAGCTCAGCTGCGGTAAAGATTCAGTGCAGAAGGTCGACGCTAACTATTTGCCACTAGTCTGTCCAGCGGCTGCTATCGGTCGATTAAAAGTCATTGGCTAATCGTTCCGCTTTGCACATCACCGCAAACCCGTTGCCATTGGCAAAACACGCTCTCTAGCGCGAAGCGGTGATCCCTTTGTTCATCCGTGATTTAACGGTATGTTGAAGTCCTCAACTCAAGGACGACCCATGGCCATCCACGCACCCACCCCCACGCAAAAACACTTGGCAGTGTTAATCGACGCCGACAATGCCCCCGCAGCAATTGTTGAAGGTTTATTCGAAGAAATCGCCAAGTACGGTGTCGCCAACGTCAAGCGGATCTATGGCGACTGGACTGGCCCTCAGTTGGGTGGATGGAAAAAGGTGCTACTCGACCATTCGATTCAACCTATCCAACAGTTCGCGTACACCAAAGGTAAGAACGCAACAGACAGTGCCTTGATCATCGACGCAATGGACTTGCTGTACACCCGACGCTTCGACGGTTTCTGCCTGGTTTCGAGCGACAGTGACTTCACCCGCCTCGCTTCGCGGTTACGAGAAGAAGGTTTGACGGTCTACGGGTTTGGTGAAGAAAAAACCCCGAGACCGTTCGTGTCGGCCTGCGACAAGTTCATCTATACCGAATTGCTGCGCGGTGAAGTGCTTGTTACTGCAAGCAATGGACATGGTCGACCCGAACCTGAGCCACCCGCCGAAATCGAGGCCGTCAAAGTCGCCAGTACGCCCGAAGTAAAAAAGCTACCCAAGGCACCAGTAAGTTTCATCGCAAAAATCCTGGATGACATTGCCGACGAGGACGGCTGGGCTCACTTGGGTGCGCTGGGCACCAACATCAGCAAATTGAGACCTGAGTTCGACCCTCGCACCCATGGTTATAAAAAGCTCAGTGAGTTGATCAAGGGATATCCGGATACGTTTGAACTGCAAACTAGAGGAACGTCGGGAGTGGGTGGTTCAATACTCTATGCCCGGCACCGACAGCCAAGCTCGTAGCCCCCGTCACCAGCGACCGCTCTGGCCGATTTCGGCCTGTCATGACTGGCCGAAATCGACCCAAAGCGGGAGATCACCGAGGTCGACGGACCAGGATAATTAAGCGCTTGTCGCGTTCATGTACTTACTGAAATTGTTGATGTGGTCGTCGAGATTATCCTCAAGCATCATCCGGTACTGCTCACAGAAATAGTTCAACATCTCTTCGCGAGCCTGCGCCATCTCCGCGCCGGATTTGAAGCCCCGAGCGCTTACCCAAGCATTGAATCGTGTGGTGCCAAACATCATCGATGCGCTTACTTTGCCAAGGTTTTCGAATTCCCTTAGCTGCTCGTTTGATAGGTTTATATGCGCGTCTGCACGATCGTAGAATGATTTGTCACTGTTATCTGGCATTGCTAGTTACCTTTTTGACCATTTTTAATTATTCCGTAATGGGCATACTTCTTACTTCAGGCAGCTAAAAAGCGGAATGAAGAATACCAAAGGATGATTCTTTTGACCGGTTGCGGCCCGTCACCAAGGGCCGCAATCGACAAAGCAGACGGTGGCGTGTCTACGAAATCAGGGGCGATTCAAAAGGCCCTGCTCTAGAATGCCCCCCGGATGAGCGTGGATTGCTTGTCAAGTATTCACTCAAAGGATGAACACGATGGGCCGCACCAACCATATAGGCTAAGGGTGATCGGCTCATTCGTCATCGACCGCTTTTGGCCTTCCGGTTGTCTGTCCGCAATCCAAGATGTCTTGAAACGCACGGGGCCCCACAATCAGTCCCACGCGGTGGCAACAAGTGTTCCGCTCACCAGCAGGCCAGATGTCTCTCGATCAACCTCGCCACCTCGGCTGCGTGAGTAAAGCCCAGACTGTGATCGGCGCCAGGGAAAACGTGTAGTTCCGCGCGGGGTAACAGTTGAGCAAGGCGCTGGCCGACGCGAACGGGGCTGATCAGATCAGAATCTCCCCAGAGGAGCAGGACTGGCATGCGCAACTCGACCAACCGGAGCGTGAGGTCGGTGCGTTCGTCGAGAAACCACCTCGGCAGTGTCGGGTTGGCGGCAGCAAAATCCGGGCGCCAGTCATGCGCGTCCAGAGCAGACATATCCACCCCGCCAGAGGTGACGGTCAGCGTCAGGTGCGTGATCAGCTCAGGGCGTTCAAGCGCTGCAAGCACAGCGACTATACCGCCCATGGACTGCGCCACCAGCGCTGTGGGCCGGTCGATCTCGGCCAGCACGCGAGTCACCAGATCATCCATGCCGGTCACGCTAGGCAAGGGCGGAGTGTCTCCAAAGCCGGGCCAGCCGATATGGACCTGCTGCGCCGGGTGGGCCAGGCGCTCAGCAACCGGATACCAAAACCGGGTGTTACCTGAGGCTCCGGGCAGAAAGAGGAGTTTGGCGGGGGATGCAATCACAGGTTCGGTCCTTGAAGTTGGGATTGAAGGAGTAAACAGAGGGCAAAATGGATGCCGCAAGGTTTGATGACCACTTCGGAACGAGAGCCGCCGGTAATGAAGGGCCGCTCGCGCCCCAAAGCAGACGGCGGCAACAAGCAGAAATCGGCTAAACGTAGACATTCATTCGTGTAGGCCAAAGACGAAATGAAGCAAGTCAGCACGTCCTGTGCTGACAACCATCTATTCCCTATACGAAATGAACCTACGATTGAATAGATAATGATGCGGTCATCTTCGCGTGACACACCGCCAGAATTTCATCCGCCAGCGCCGAGTCGTCAGGACAGGCGCGCGATAACATGATCGCACCGACCGCGCGCGCCAGCAGGTCGATCATTTTCTCCCTGGCCTCACCCGCTGGCGCATCCGGCCCGGCGGGGTATTTTTCGCCGAGAGTTTGCAGCGTGCGCTCAATGCCCTCAGCGAATGCTGACTTCAAATCGCCGGACTGACGCGCAGCGTCGCCGCACAACGCCGCCATGGTGCAACCCGTGGCGCGCCCGTCGCGATGATCCCTGGACACATACACATCGATGAAATCCTTGATGCTCAGTGCTTCAACGCTGATCAGCGATTGCGCAAGGCTGTTGGCCGAGGCCTCAGCCATCAAGTCGGCCTTCGAACCGAAATGTTTGTAGAAACCGCCATGGGTGAAACCAGCAGCGGCCATCAAGTCGGCCACGCCGACACCGTCAAAACCACGTTCGCGAAACATGACCGAGGCCGTTTCGACGATGTGTTCCCGATTTGCCTGGGCCTGGGCCTTGGTCACTCGCATGTTCGATACCTCGTTACCGCTTGGAAATTCATGGGTTGATGATACATAGATGTTGCCCATAATCAAAATTGTTGACAGTTTAGATTTCGATCATCATCCTAAATACTAGCAATCACCAACGGGCACGGAACAAACACCCATGAGCGACCAGAATCTGTTTATCCCTTACACGCTTGGCACACTGAAACTGTCAAACCGCGTGGTTCTCGCCCCGCTGACGCGCAATCGCGCCGGAAAAGGCTTTGTACCGAGTGAATTTGCTGCTGCCTATTACAGCCAGCGAGCCAGCGCGGGCTTGCTGATTTCCGAAGCCTCGCAGATCTCACAGCAGGGACAGGGCTATCAGGACACGCCAGGCATTTACACACCGGCTCAGATAGAGGGATGGCGCAAGGTGACCGATGCCGTGCACGCCAAGGGCGGGAGGATTTTCCTGCAACTGTGGCATGTGGGCCGTGTTTCCCACGTCGATCTTCAACAGCAAGGTGCGGCGCCGGTAGCCCCTTCCGCGCTTCGTCCCGCGACCAAGGTGTTCGTCAACAACCGCTTCGAGGACGTTTCCGAGCCGCGAGCGCTGGAGGCTGACGAACTGCCGGGCATCGTCAACGATTTCCGCCAAGCGGCGGCAAACGCCATTGCGGCAGGCTTCGATGGCGTAGAAATCCACGGCGCAAACGGCTATTTGCTGGATCAGTTCATCAAGGACGGCTCCAACCTGCGTACTGATGCCTACGGCGGCTCGATCGCAAACCGTGCGCGTCTGCTGCTGGAAGTGACGGCTGCCGTGGCCGCCGAGATTGGTGCTGATCGCACGGGCATTCGCCTTTCGCCTGTCTCGCCGGCCAATGGTGTATCAAGCAGTGATCCACAGGCTCAGTTCGATTACATCGTCGACCAACTCAATGCCCTGGACATCGTTTATTTGCACGTCGTCGAAGGCGCGACCGGTGGGCCACGCGACGTGGCGCCCTTTGATTTCGGCGCCTTGCGTCTGCGCTTCAAGAACACCTACATCGCCAACAATGGCTATGACCTGGGCCTGGCCACGGAACGCCTTGCGCATGACAAGGCCGACCTGATCGCCTTTGGCCGTCCTTTTATCGGCAACCCTGATCTGGTGGAGCGGCTCAAAACCGGTGCGCCACTGTCCGCCTTTGACCCTTCCACACTCTACGGCGGCGGTGCGGCGGGATACATCGACTACCCGACGCTTGCCGAATCCAGCGCTGTCGCGAACCAGGCACAAGCTGCTCGGGCCTGATTTTGATCGTGCATCCATCCCCATTCATGTTCCCGAAAAAAGAGCTGACATCATGACTACTCGCCCTACCGTTCTCATCACTGGCGCTTCCACTGGCATCGGCGCGGTTTACGCCGAGCGTTTCGCCCAACGTGGGCATGATCTGGTGTTGGTCGCCCGCGACCACTCGCGCCTGGAAACACTCGCCGCAAAGTTGCGTGGCGAACACAACGTCGCCATTGAAGTACTTCAGGCCGACCTGACTCAACTCAGCGACCTGCACACTGTCGAAGCGCGCCTGCGGGATGACGCGCGCATCGGCATCCTCGTCAACAATGCCGGCGCCGCACAGTCAGGCACCTTCATCGAGCAAAGCACCGACAGCGTTGCGCAACTGGTGGCCCTCAACACCACTGCGCTGGTGCGACTCGCCAGCGCCATCGCGCCACGCCTGGCCAAAGCAGGTGAAGGCGCGATCATCAACATTGGTTCGGTGGTGGGTCTGGCGCCTGAGTTCGGGATGTCGGTCTATGGGGCGACCAAGGCGTTTGTGCTGTTCCTTTCCCAAGGCCTGAGCCTGGAACTTTCGCCTCAGGGTGTTTATGTGCAAGCCGTACTGCCCGCCGCCACCCGCACGGAGATTTGGGACCGCGCTGGTATCGACATCAACACCTTGAGCGAAATCATGGAAGTGGATGATCTGGTCGATGCCGCACTGGTCGGCTTCGACCGCCGCGAACCGGTGACCATTCCTCCATTGCAAGAAGGCGAGCGCTGGGATGCCCTGCAAACCGCACGTCAGGGTCTTTTGTCGCAGATCAGACAGTCCGCCGTGGCGCAACGCTATTTGACTCAAGTCTGAACCCTGTCGAGCAGGTCGGCCTCGCCCCGCAATCGGACGCAATAAACATGACTCTTTTGGCTAGAAGCAATCATCCAGGTTCGCAGTCGTCATTTATCAACGCAGCGAACCAGTCGGTTCTGGTTGGCGGGATACCTTTCGCCTATCGTGATCTGGGACCCAGAACGCAGGTCCCGCTGGTCATGTTCAACCATTGGGGGGCAGTGCTGGATAACTTTGACCCCTGGATCATTGATGGTCTGGCAAAAAACCGGCGTGTCATCACCACCGATTACCGCGGTATCGGTGGCTCGGGCGGCGCCGCGCCATTGACCGTCGGTGAGATGGCTGACGATGCCATCGGCTTTATTCGTGCGTTGGGTTTGGACAAGGTTGACCTGCTCGGCTTTTCACTCGGCGGCTTCGTCGCTCAAGACATCGCCCTGAAAGCACCCGAACGCGTGCGCAGGCTGATCCTCACCGGAACCGGACCGGCCGGCGGCACAGGTATCGACAACGTCGGCTCGGTGACCTGGCCGTTAATGATCAAGGGTCTGCTGACGCTACGAGATCCCAAGTTCTACCTGTTCTTTACCACCACGGCCAACGGACAACGCGCCGCGTCCGAGTATTTGCAACGATTGAAAGAGCGCCGGCAAGACCGGGACAAAGGCCCGACACCCCGCGCGTTTTTACGGCAATTGAAAGCCATTACTGCGTGGGGCAAGCAGGCGCCGCAAGAACTCGGTCGCCTGCATATGCCGACGCTGATAGCCAACGGAGACAACGACATCATGGTGCCCACTGTCAACTCGCTTGAGCTGGCAAAGCGAATCCCCAACGCGCAACTGATCATTTACCAGGACGCCGGGCACGGCAGCATTTTCCAGCACCATACCGATTTCGTGGCCAAGGCTTTGGCGTTCCTCGACGCCTGACAGCCTGAACGTCTCATCGAATCAACGTTGCCGGGGCCGCGCCCTATTCTCATTCCACCAATAAGAGCAGCTGCAACATGAAGGCATTTTTTATCGACCGCTACGGCAAGCAGAACGGAATGATTGGCGAAGTGCCCGACCCTGCGGTCGGTGAGCATGACGTTCTGATCCAGGTGCATGCAACGAGCGTGAACCCGTTGGACTCGAAGATCAGAACCGGGGAATTCAAACTGATCCTGCCCTATACATTTCCATTGGTATTGGGCAATGACCTGGCGGGTGTGGTCGTTCGCACGGGCTCGGCGGTGAAGCGATTCAAGCCAGGAGATGAAGTCTATGCACGCCCTCCCGAGGATCGGATCGGGACGTTTGCCGAACTGATCGCCGTGAACGAAAACGCGCTCGCGCTGAAACCCTCGAATCTCGACATGGCCGAAGCGGCTTCCATCCCCTTGGCCGCCTTGACGACCTGGCAGGTGCTGGTTGAGACCGCCCAGGTGAAAAAAGGCCAGAAGGTGTTGATTCATGCCGGATCCGGCGGTGTCGGCACGTTTGCCATCCAGCTCGCCAAACACCTCGGCGCCTTCGTTGCGACGACCACCAGTACGGCGAATGTCGAATGGGTGAAGGCGCTCGGGGCGGATGTGGTCATCGATTACAAACAGCAGGATTTTGCAAACGAGTTGCGCGATTTCGACGTGGTGTTGAACAGCCTCGGCGCCGATGTACTGGAGAAATCGGTCAAGGTTCTCAAGCCTGGCGGACAGCTCATTTCCCTCTCCGGACCACCGACAGCAGAATTTGCCCAAGAGCAAGGCTTGTCCTGGATGCTACGGCAAGTCATGCGCCTGCTGAGCAGCGGTATTCGTAGAAAAGCCCGCAAGCATGGGGTGAGCTATGCATTTTTGTTTATGCGTGCCGACGGGGTACAACTGCAAAAAATCACCTCGCTTATCGAAGCTGGCGTCCTCAAACCGGTCATCGATCGTTCCTTCCCTTTTGAATCGACTGCAGAGGCGTTGCGGTACGTCGAGCAGGGCAGATCAAAAGGCAAAGTCACCATAACAATCCAATAAGCGCACTACAAAAAATGTCCGTAGATAACGTGCATGCCGCCAAGTATCACATTCCAGCGCCTGAACCAGAGGACCAGCCACCGCACAACAGACACACGCAGGAGCAGGTGCAACCGGAAGTCGCACCTCTAGAAAAGCCGATGATCATTTGGCGTAGCTTGATGCTGGAGCAGTAACGAGAAATGGTTGAAGCCACTCCTCAATCGAAACAATGCTTACTTCGCCACAAGCTCGTAGCGAATGGCAGGTTTGCATCAAAAGCGGATGTAGGCCGAACGTCCAGGCCGATAGCCGCCTGTCACGACGACCAGAAAAGCGACCCAAAGCAGCTGCTTGCAGATCATCCCCCCGGGCCGTTCACGCTCATTCTTGATCCATAACCTCGGCCACCCCCCGATCCTCACCCAGGAATCCGCCACTCTGGTGGTGCCACAGCCGTGCATAGATGCCATTCTTGGCGAGCAATTCGGTATGGGTGCCCTGTTCGATGATGCGTCCATCATCCATGACAATAAGTCGATCCATCGCCGCAATCGTGGACAGCCGATGGGCGATGGCGATGACGGTTTTGCCCTCCATCATTTCATCGAGGCATTCCTGAATGGCCACTTCGACTTCCGAATCCAGCGCGCTGGTAGCCTCGTCAAGTAGCAGGATCGGGGCGTTCTTGAGCATCACTCGGGCAATCGCGACGCGCTGGCGCTGACCGCCCGAAAGCTTGATGCCGCGCTCGCCCACCAGGGTGTCGTAGCCGGTATGACCTTGCCGGTCGCTCAGTTGGCTGATGAACCCATCAGCTTGAGCATTGGCCGCGGCGCTGCGGATTTGCGCGTCGGTCGCGTCGGGACGGCCGTAGGCGATGTTGTCGCGAATGGAACGGTGCAGCAGGGAAGTGTCTTGGGTGACCATGCCGATGGCGGCGCGCAGGCTGTCTTGCGTCACTTGTGCGATGTTTTGACCGTCGATGCGAATCTCCCCGCTGTCGACGTCATAGAAGCGCAGCAGCAAGTTGATGAGCGTGGATTTGCCGGCGCCAGAGCGGCCAACCAGGCCGATTTTTTCGCCCGGGCGGATGCTCAGGCTCAGGCCATTGAGCACCTGGCGTTCGCCATTGTAATTGAAGCTCACATTATCGAAGGTTACTGCGCCGCCAGAGGTCACTAGCATGCCCGCCCCCGGCGCATCCTGTACCTTGGCGCCCAGGGTCAGCGTCGCCATGCCATCCTGTACGGTGCCGATGCTCTCGAACAGCGAGGTCATTTGCCACATGATCCAGTGCGACATGCCATTGATACGCAACGCCATGGCGGTAACTGCCGCCACGGCGCCGGCGCCGACCTCACCCTGGTGCCATAGCCACAGCGCATAACCACCTGCTGCCATGATCAACGCCACCACCAATGCCTGGTTGACGATCTCGAACTGGCTGACCAGGCGCATCTGACGGAAGCCGGTTTGCTTAAAGTCCTCCATCGCTGCACGCGCAAAGTGCGCTTCTCGATTGGAGTGGGAGAACAGCTTCACCGTAGTGATGTTGGTGTAGGCGTCCGAAATACGCCCGGTCATCATCGACCGCGCATTGGCCTGTTCCTGCCCGACTGCCCCCAAGCGAGGCACGAAGTACAGCATGGCCAGCCCGAACAACACGATCCAGGCTACGAAAGGCAGCATCAGCTTCAGTGCGAAGCCGCCGGCCAGTGCAATGATTGCGATGAAATACACCCCGATCCCGGGTGCGATTTCGATAAGGGTGAACAGCACGTCGCGCACGGCCAGCGCAGTCTGCATCACCTTGGTGGTGACCCGGCCGGAGAACTCATCGGAAAAAAACGAAAGGCTTTGCCGCAGCATCAGGCGGTGGAAGTCCCAACGCAGCCGCAACGGCAGATTGATCGCCAATATCTGGTGCTGCACCATGGTACGCAACGTTACCAGTCCGATGCTGGCCACCATTACGATGCCCATGCCCCACAACACGCGACTTTCCTGCGCGGCCGCATCACCACCTGCCTGCCAGGTCGAGAGCAAATCCACGACCTGCCCAAGGAAAGAAAACAACCAGGCTTCGTAGATAGACACACCGGCACTGAGCAGCGCAAACGCAAGGATATAGCGGCGGGCGCCCCGTGTGCATGCCCAAAGAAACCGAGCCAGGCCTTCGGGTGGCGGTGGTACCTCGTCGGGCGGAAAGGGGTCGAGTCTTTGTTCAAATGCGCGAAGCATGGTGGTCTCCGAAACGATCAAGTTAAGGGGATTCTGCCATTTAAAGGTAGCTCTGAGGGTTATGTGAAGTGATGGGTATGGCTCTATTGGCCCGATTGCTGTCGGTTGCCAAACAGTTGGCAGGGCGATCAATGTCATTCATGAGCATTAGCCGACCGCAGTCTGACGCATCCAGGCACTGCATTGAAAAGTACGGAATTCCCTACGGTAGCGGGTGACTGTAGGAGCTGTGGAAGGCTCGGGCCGGGGATGTATCACGCTACTGCTCGCGAAGCGCGCACTTTCTCGTATCGCGAGAATCCGATCTTGATGCCGACCAGAATGGGGGCGGCGATTACAAAAAGCAGGGCCACTGCGATGAACGCAGTGTCGAAGGCAATCACCGTGGACTGACTTGTCACTAACCGGCCCAGAAGGCTCGTCGCTGCCCGGCCAGCGGCCACTGCATCCATTCCTTTCGCGTTCAGCATGGCTGTCGTGGTCGTCATCCGTTCGATGACCGCGGCCCCGCCTGGGGTGACGTTGGCGCCGAGGACCACGGCATTGGTGACGACGTTATGGTCGATCAGGGTCTGCAGCCCTGCGACTCCAATAAGGCCACCTAGCTGGCGACCCGTATTGAAAAGGCCTATTCCGCTAGCGAGGTTTCGGCTGTTGAGGTGGCTGAAAGCGATCAGCGTGATCGATAGAAACAGGAAGCCAAGCCCCAGGCCGCGCAACAGGATGGCGACCATCATGTCGTCCGCGCCGCTTTCGCTGGTCGAACCGGACAGCATCCACATCGCAACCATGATCATCAGGATTCCAAAGGGCACCGTGGCGAACGGCGCAACGCGGCGGGCCTGCATGAGCCAAGCAGATATGAGAAGCGCGCCGACAAAAAACGCGCCACTGGGCAACAGCAGCTGACCGGCATCGGTAGGCGTGAATCCGAGGACCGACAGGGCGAACGCTGGGATCAGGAACGCGCTGCCGAACAAGGCGGCGCCGGCAACAAAACTGACGATAAAAGCGAAGGAAAAATCGCTCGATTTGAACAGGGTGAAGTCCAGCAGCCCCTGCCCTTTGGCCAACACTTGTTGACCGAGAAATGCCAGCAGAGCGGCTGCGCCGATCACGGTTAGCCACAGGATGCGAGGCTCCTCGAACCAGTCCCATCGGCTGCCCTGGCTGAGAACGTAGGTGAAACAGAACAGGGTGGCGGAGATCAGCGAGAAGCCGATCCAGTCAAACGGACGGCGCCGGACCTTGGCAGGCATTGGGCTGCCTGCGATCAGTACAAGTCCGCTAGCCGCCAAGGCAATCGGAACAATGCTGAAGAAGATCCATGTCCAGGATTGGCTATCGATCAACCACCCTTGAAGCGCCGGGGCGAGCGTCGCGGGCGCAACAACGGAGCCCATGGCAAACAGGGCCTGGAGGATTGGCTGAAGGGACCGTGGAAAAGCGCGAAAGATGATCGCCTGGCCCCCAACCAGCAGGGTGCCGCCAGCGAAGCCCTGAATCACCCGAAGTGCAACCAGCAGATCCAGCCGAGCGGTGATGGCGGCAATGCCGCACGCCAGGCCCATGACCAGGGTTGAGCTGATCATCACATGACGCGGATTAAAACGCTTCAGCAGCCAAGGGGCGGTCATGAACCCGATCAGCTTGAGCGCGATGTAGCCGATATCCAGCCAGGCAAACTCATCAGGCGTTGCATAGGTGTCGCCGATGATGTCGCTGCGTCCGAGCGACAGAACGGTGCTGGCGATCGCTTCCGTCAGAGTGGCAAGGACGATGCCCGCCATGAGCAGGACACCGGTCGTAGCGCTGGCGTTGCTCCGCGTGGCGCTGGCAACCGTGCTCATGAGCCCTCCCCTTGCGCAACCTCGACACGCGCGGACAGGCCAGGGACGATACGACCCGGCAACGGGTTATGGGCAAGGCGGATCTTTACCGGAACCCGCTGCACAACACGCACAAAGTTTCCTGTTGCATTGTCTGTGGGCAGCAAGCTAAACGCCGACCCGCTACCCGGTGCAAAGCTGTCGACCACGCCTTCAAGTACCTTGTTGGGGTAGCCGTCGACCGTAATGCGTACGTGCTGACCGGGGCGGATATGTTCGAGCTGGGTTTCCTTGAAATTCGCCACGACCCACACATCATTGACCGGCACGATATCGAGCAACGAAACGCCCGGCGTAACGAACCGGCCGACGCGGACCTGACGGTTACCGATAACGCCATCAACAGGCGCGTGTACCACGGTGCTGTCGAGATCGATCTGGGCGAGATCGCGCGCGGCCTGTGCCTGCGCCACAGCAGCAACGGCAGCTTCTCGCTGGGCCACAAGGACGGTGATGCGTTGCTGTTGAGCCTCGACCGTTGCCGAAGCCGCCGAGACCGTCGCCTCGGCTCTGGATTGTGCCGTGCCGGTTTCATCGACGAGGGCCTGGCTGACTGCGTTGCTGACGATCAGTTTGCGGCTGCGATCATGGGTCTTGGTTGCCAGATTCATCTCGGCGGAGGCCGAGCGTCGCTGGGCTTCGGCCTGTCGAATCAGGCTACGCTGAAGCTGGGTTTCGGCATCGACATGGGTCAGGCGAGCCTGGGCAGCGGCGACATTGGCAACCGCCTGTGCGAGCCGTGCGCGATAGTCCCGATCGTCAATCCGGAACAGGACATCCCCCGCCCGGACGGTCTGGTTGTCCTCGACCTCTACCGCCGTGACATAGCCGGCAACCTTGGCGGCGATCGAGGTGAGGTCGCCGCGCACATAAGCGTTATCAGTGGAGGTCGAACCGCTCGAAAACGCCATGGCCCATCCGCCCGCCAAGACCACCACGGCGCCGATGCACAGCAGGATGCCGATCATCTTTTTCTTGCTATGCCGCGCCGCCACAATCTCGTCGCTTGCGCCGGTGGCAATGGCGGCCTTGTCCTGAAGCGAGTTCATGTTCTTGTTTCCTGTTCAATGCCAAGGACCTACAACAACCGCAGGACGGCAGTGACCTGCCGCCCGGCTGTCGCGCGTCGATGAGCGCGTTGATCGGCTCACTTTTTGATGGGTGTGACGAGCTCCTTTTCGTTGCTGTCGAGGACGAACACGGCCAGCAGGTGTGCGGGTTTCGTGTCGCTGGCGTTCGCGCTGACTTCGTGCACGGAGCCCGGCTCCTCTACGAAGTTTTCGCCGACGTTGTAGATCTTTTCCGGCTCGCCTTTGACTTTGATGCGAAACGAGCCCTCCAGGACCGTTGCATAAATGAAGGCCGTTTTCGGATGGGTGTGGGACGGCGACGCGGCGCCCGGCCCGTACTCGACCAACACGCCCTTCATGCTCTTGCCAGGGAGGTTGGGAATGGGCCGGTCGAATACGACCGTCACCTTGCCTGCGGGCGGCTCGGCGGCCGACGCTGCGCTGATCGACAGCGCCGCGAAGACAGCGGCCAAGAGATATCGGGTAAACATGGCAATGCTCCTTGGTGGATATGTTTTTACGGTGAGCGCGTTACCGAGCCGTCGACTGACCGAGCCAGTCCTCGAAGCGGATCGCGCCCAGGCGCGAGTTCTTGCCGGGCGTCAGCGATTGATCGTCGAGCACCGAACCGAAGTAGCGCGCATGCACGTCCGGCACGACCTTGCGCGTGTCCTGGGTTGCCCGCAGAAAGCGCCTGACCAGTTCGTCGAGTGGCATGGCCTCGGGACCGGCGACTTCGACCGTGCCATTGACCGGCGTTGCCAGCGTGACCTCGGCGAGCGCCGCGACCACGTCGTCGGACGCCATCGGCTGGATCAGCGCCGGCGCCAGGCAAATCTCTTCACCAACGGTGGCTGCCTGCGCAATGCCGCCGACAAACTCGAAGAACTGCGTGGCGCGCAGGATGGTGTAAGGAATGCCGGACGCCTTGATGAGGTTTTCCTGCGCGACCTTGGCCCGGAAATAGCCATTCTCGGGAAGCCGTTCACTGCCGACGATCGACAGGGCAACGTGATGGCGAACGCCAGCAGCCGCTTCGGCAGCCAGCAGGTTACGACTCGACGTTTCGAAGAAATCGAGAACGGCCTGGTCTTCCCACGAAGGCGCGTTCGCCACATCGACAACGACATCGGCGCCATCCATCGCTTGGGCCAGGCCCTCGCGGGTGATGCTATTCACGCCCGTGCTGGGGGCGGCTGCGAGCGCGTCATGGCCGCGCTCGCGGAGGATATTCACAAGTTTCGATCCGATGAGGCCGGTGCCTCCAATGACGACGATCTTCATGGTTTCTCTCCGTTTCTCGACTGCAACCATTGCCGTCGATGTAGATTCAGAGTGCCAGCGCGTGTCAGGGAAGTCCTTGTACCGGCCTTGGGTTTGCCTTCAAGGAAGCTTGGTTTTTCGTCCAGAAAAACAGTTATTCGACGGGTATCCCTTGCCGCGGGCGCTGCCGTATTATCGATACCACTTACCCATCGCCAGCTCGGACACGGAGTCGGGGGCGCTCGACCAGGGGATCCTCACCTTGCCATTCGTGTTTGAAGACTACGTGCTCGATCAAGAGCGCCGGGAACTGACCTTGCGCGGACACGTGGTTGCTGTCGGGCCGCAGGTCTTTGATCTATTGCTGCAACTCGTCAGCAACCGCGATCGCGTCGTCAGCAAGGACGACCTGCTCAACGCCGTGTGGAGCGGCCGGATCGTCTCGGAATCGACCATCACCAGCCACATCAACGCGGTGCGCAAGGCCATCGGCGATACCGGCGAAGAGCAGCGCCTGGTGCGCACGGTCCCCCGTAAGGGCTATCGCTTCGTCGGCGAGATCAAGGTGGATGAGGTCGGGGAAACGCGACAGCCTGACATCGAAGAACCCACGCCCGTGGACCTGAAGCAAACGCCTCCGCCCACGCTCGTCCTGCCGGACAAACCCTCCATTACGGTCCTGCCCTTCCAGAACCTGAGCGGCGATCCGGAGCAGGAATATTTCGCCGACGGCATGGTGGAGGACATCATCGCCGCCCTGTCGCGTATCCGCTGGCTGTTCGTCATCGCGCGCAATTCAAGCTTTACCTACAAGGGTCGGGACGTGGACGTCCAGGGCGTCGGCCAGACGCTCGGCGTGCGCTACGTGTTGGAAGGTAGCGTGCGCAAGTCCGGGAACAAGATACGCATCACCGGGCAACTCATCGACGCGACGACCGGGACGCATATCTGGGCGGAGCGCTTCGAAGGAATGCTCCACGACATCTTCGAGCTGCAGGATCAAATCGCCGAAAGCGTCGTCGGCGCCATAGCACCGCAGCTGGAACGGGCGGAAATCGAGCGCGCCAAGCGCAAACCGACGGAAAGCCTGGACGCATACGATTATTACCTGCGCGGCATGGCCAAACTGCACAACGGCACCCGCGAAGCCATCGAGCAAGCGCTGCCGTTGTTCTACAAAGCCATCGAGCTCGATCCGGAGTTTGCATCGGCCTATGGCATGGCAGCCTGGTGCCACTTCTGGCGCAAGTTGAATGGCTGGATGACCGATCGGACTCAAGAAATCGCCGAGGGCGCACGACTTGCGCGTTTAGCGGTGGAGCTCGGCCGGGATGATGCGGTGGCGCTGACGCGAGCCGGACATGCACTTGCCCATCTCGCCGGCGATGTCGATGGCGGCATCGCCCTGCTCGACAGGGCACGCCTGCTCAACCCCAACCTCGCCCCCGCCTGGTTCCTGGGCGGTATCCTGCGCGCACTGCGCGGTGAAACAGACGCCGCCATTGAGCATCTGACCCATGCCGTTCGCTTGAGCCCGCTGGATCCGGAAATGTTCAGGATGCAAGTCGGGATGGCGCTCGCGCACTTCGTCGCCGGGCGCTTCGATGCCGCTTCTGATTGGGCGGAAAAGGCGCTGAGGAACCTGCCCTGCCTCCTGGCATCGGTTGCCCTGATCGCGGCCAGTCACGCACTCAGCGGACGCATGGACAAAGCGAAGCAAGCGATGCAGCGTTTGCACGAGCTGGATCCGTCTTTGCGTGTTTCCAACCTGAAGGACTGGTTGCCAATCCAGCGTCCTGAGGATTTTGCGCGGTTTGCTGATGGGTTGCGGCTGGCTGGGTTGCCTGAGTGACTGCGGTTCGGTGAGCTGCGAATTGCTTGCTAAAACCAACGCGGGAATTCCCTACCGTAGATACCGTCTAGAACCTCACCGAGCAAGCGCAAGTTTCGGGACAAATGGTCGGCCAGATTTGGACATTCAGAAACCGCGCACCAGGTAGGCTCCTGAGGGAACTCGATATCGCAGCTTCTTGCATTTGCCGGGTGCAGGCTGATGCCCCGGCGGACGATCAGGAAACCAGATTCGGCATTTGCCCGGAGGCGGCATATGGCCGCGGGGAATCTCAACCTCAGCGTATGCCCGCTCTGGCTCGACATTAGCCATTTGCAATTTTCCTTCGGGCCCGGCTCTGCCAGCCGTCGGTGCATCCGAAACCCGATCTGTCTCTGCGCTAGCGAAGTTGCCAGCGTCGCGCCCAGTGTCCGGAGTGGATTGCTCAACAGCCGCCATTTCCACTTCGCGGCGCCTTTGGGTCTCCTCTTCCAGCCCCTTCTGTACCGCGACCAGGTCCTCTTTGGCATTGGGTGGGGTCCCCGAAGACCGGGCCTGCTGCGCCGCCTGGATCAATTGGAAGTTGCGGTTGCGCAACTCGACGTTGCGACCAACCCGCATGTTCGAGCGCACCGCCAAGGTTTCAGCCTGCTGGTACTCCCCCTGCTGAAGACGCAACACACCGAGGTAATGCAGAGTCGCGGGATTGTTCGGCTGGATATGCAGGGCACGCTCCAGCGTGGCGGCGGCCTGGTCCAATTGGCCATTTTCATACTGCCGCGAGGCTGTTTCGATCAGGGCGGTTGATGCGCTGTTGCTTTGCGCGGGCGCTCTTCGCTCGGCAGCGACAGAACAAAACGACGCGACGGTGCAGAACACCAGGATGAGGCCGGGCAGAAAACTCTTGGTTGGCATCAGGGGGCGGACTCGACTGAACTCGCAGGCACTGCCGTAAAACAGACCACAGCGCTGCTCGGCATTCCCGATATAGGGCCGCTATTGACCTGGCCAATACCCTGAAGTTCCTGCTGCAACGGCCGTCACAACCAGCATCAGCTGCACTTCACGCAGGGCAAAAAGCGGCCAAAAGTGGACATCGAGATAGCAAATTTCAAAGAAGAATGCCTTTGGCTATTTAAGCAGCGCCCCCCTAGAACTTTTCCTTATTTATCGGTCTATTTGGATAGGCACATCCGCTCGGTAAGCGCGAACCCGCAGGCTCCCGCAGTCAGATGGCCACACGCCCAGTTATCAATCAGAGGTTGCCTTCGCTCATGAAATTCCATGACCCACGGATGGTGCTCTTCGGCCTGTTCGCATTCGCGGCAGTGGGCTCGGCATCAGCAACGCAGATGAAGACCTCAACCCCTGTTATCGCAACTGAAGTCGCAGTAGTTCAGGTTCCGGTCCAGTCTGCCGGCAACCCTTGGCCGACCTTGGCCAGTATGGCCGACAAGCAGCCAGGGCCGTTGCTTGCCCATGATGACCGATACTGGCATGAACACCGTCGGCATGATCGTAGAGACCATTGGCGCCGAGACGACTGGCGTAGAGATAACTGGCGTAGAGAGCAAGCCCGCCGAGAAGCAGAACGCCATCGTGATTGGGAACGCCGTCAAGATCGGGCCATGCGGTACCGCTACGAAGACGATCACCGCTACTATCGTCGCTAGCGCGACGCCACGGGATCAACCGCCTGCAACACATCGCTGATGGGTTGCGGCTGGTTGGGTTGCCGGAGTGACTGCGGTGCGGTGAACTGCGAAGGGCTGACCGTAGGAGCTGCCGAAGGCTGCGATCTTTTGATCTTCCGATCTGAAAAACAAAAAAGCCCCGCCCCACCTAAATGGGACAGAGCTTCTTACTACACATCACGCTGAAACAACGCCCTCACCTACTCCTGCGGATCGACCTGATCCAACACCCGCTTCACCCGTGTTCCGCTGCCAACATTGACCTGAACTGAGAAATGATCTCTGAAGATAGCCCGGCAGCTTCGAACACTGCGCAGGTGAAGCTAACGGGCGCAGGGCCTGGAGCAGTTATGATGCGGTCGGCAATCACAGCGACTGGACTGTTTCGATAAAGCGTGCGCCCTTCATAACCTACGACATTCTGTTGTAAGAAGTCAGCGCTGTTCGAGGTATGAGGAACCGTGTCGAGAAGCCCGGCCCTCGCAAGTGCCAGCGTTCCCCCACAGATACCGGCAATTGTCGCTCCACTTGAACGACTAGCATGAAGAAAGTCCCGAATGTCCGGTGCATCTGCATGCTCCCAGATCATTCCACCGATGACGACAACAACGTCCGGCTTCCAGTCCAGGCATTGTTGCAAGTTGCTATCCACAGTTACAGCCAGTCCCCCCTGCGAGCGGAACTGCCCCGTGGCAGAAGCGAAAAACCTGACGTCGATCCCGTAAAACGGGGATGCGGTTCCTGCAATAAAAGCGTATTCCCAGTCCGCAAAACCGGGTGTCAGTATCAAACCCACGCGTGCCATCAGTCAGAATCCTCCATGAATGCCAATAACATATGGTGACAATTGAAAATGTTGAGGAGACCGCGGCCAGGCTGGCAACATTGCGTCGCAAATGACATGCCTTCAAAAGCCAGCGGTCTCACATCGCCAATGCCCATAACCATCAACTGCCGATCCGGGTAATCGACTAGGAAACGGGATTGTTCACACGACGGGTTGCTGATGGCGCCATTCCTGCGTGCGGCCGCCATAGCCATAGGCTGCTGCGCGTGCATCGATGAGGTACACGTAGGAAATGTCATGCAGGTCTGGAAGTAGTTTTTTCATAGCGGAATGAACCTCAAAGAGAAAACGCGCTTTTTCTTTTTTTGTATTAGTCTCGTCAGTGATGCTGATAACAAGATGGAACGCGCTACCCCCTGCCTGCGATAACGGTTTCCCCGCGATGAACCAATCCTCATTGGCGATATATTCGACGGTCGTTGCCATGAGTTCAGGCTGTTTGCCCAATACCGTGGCAGTGAGCTGATTGATAACAACCATAGCTTGCTGACCCAAGTTGGGATTGCGTGGACCCGACAATTTGAGCGAGATCGAAGGCATGAGATTGTCCTCTCAGGTAGATGGCGGCGGGCAAGTACTTAAGACGCGCGGTTAATACATCGCAAGCGCGAATTTGATAGTGCGTTTGTAGCGCACTTGCCACGTCGGTTTGTCATTTGTTCGCGTCCAGCACGACGCGGTATCGGGCCTTGCCACTGCGCAAATGATCGATGGCTTCGTTAACTCTGCTCATGGGGAATATCTCTACCTGCGGCAGGATATTATGACGTGCGCAAAATTCCAGCATGGTTGCCGTGTTATTGGGCGAACCGATCGGTGAGCCGGACAAGCTTTTTTGTTGTGGTATCAGGTTGAAAACATGTACTGGAATAGCGCTCGGCACGATACCTACAAAATGCAGTCGGCCTTTGCCGCGCAGCGTTTCTAGCATGGCCGGCCAGTCGAGATCCGCGCTGGCGCTAACTAAGAGAAAATCCAGGGTGCCGGCAATGGCTCTCAGTGCATTGCTATCGGTCGAGGCAATCACGTTGTGTGCACCCAGACGCTTGGCTTCGTCCTTTTTGTTCAAGGTCGAGGTAAAGGCCGTGACTTCGCACCCCCAGGCGTTAAGGAAGCGAAGTGCCAGATGACCGAGGCCACCAATGCCCACTACGCCGACGCGGTCAGTGGGTTTGACTTCGAATTCCAGAAGTGGATTGAAGACCGTCGAGCCAGCGCAGAACAGTGGCCCGGCCATGGCTGGGTCGAGTTCTTTCGGTAACGGAACGGCCCAGGCCCAGTGCGAACGCAAGTAATCCGCAAAGCCACCGTTGCTACCAATGATGGTGGGTTTGACGGTACTGCATAAGTGGTGTGAGCCACCGATACACGAGGAGCAATGCATGCAACTGCCCTTGTACCAACCAATCCCCACGCGTTGCCCTACATCGAGCCCGCGCACGTGCGTACCCATTCGCACGATGCTGCCGACCACTTCGTGACCGGGGATAAAAGGATATTGGCTCAGCCCCCATTCGTTATCGATCATCGACTGGTCAGAGTGGCAGACGCCGCAATACTCAATAGCGACCTCTACCTCTTCATCTCCCAACGGACCGGGATTATAGCTATAGAGCTCCAGTGGAGCGCCGGCCGCCATAGCAGCCCAACCGGTGAAAGAGTCGAGTTCGGTGCTAGTACTCATCGAATACCTCCAAATTAGGAGAAGGTTTTGGCTGTGATGCCCGGTAGGAAGTTTGGGCGCCGACACAAAGTCCCGTTTGATTCGGGGCGTTGCGTTTTCAGCCTCTGGAAAAATCAAAAACTACATCTGCAAGGCGAAGCCCTGCTTTCAGCTATGCAAACATTGCATTCGACTCCTTCAAAAAAGCGTGGAAACTATTTCGATTCCTCACCCAAGGTGCCGGTGTAATGCGCTAGGCGTTTCTCAACGTCGGCTTTCGTCTGCAATCCAAGCTCCATCAATTGCTTGATCCGCGTCTGCGCCGCCGGACGTTTCACTGAACCGATGAAACCTTCCCATTCTGAGGCGATGGCTTCATTGGGTGGAAGGCTGGCCGCGTCGACCAGTCTCTTGATGTCGGCAATTGACTGTTTGTCGAACCGGGCGATGCGGCGAGCCATGGTGTCGACGAATGTGTCGAGTTCGGCATCGGGTAGCGCGCGATTGACGTAGCCATAACGCTCGGCGAGCTCGCCATTGATGTCATTGCCGGTCAAAAGGACTTCCAGTGCCCGCCCTCGTCCCATCAGCCGCGGCAAGCGAGCCATCGGGCCACCTCCGGGAACCAGCGCGGCGCCGATTTCCCATTGCGACAAAATGGCTTTTTCTCGGCTGGCGAAACGCATGTCACTGGCTAGGGCGAGTTCGCTGCCGACGCCAGTCGCACGGCCTCGTATCGACACAATCGAGACCACTGGCGCCTTGCTCAATCGCACCAGCATGTCGGGTAGCGGTGGCAGGCCGGTCGGCCCATTGGGCATGCTGGTTGTATCAGTCAACGGCGGCACGAAGTCATAGTGGGTCAGGAAGAAATCCGGCACGTCACTGTCGAACACCACGACCACCAGTTTCGGATCGGACTCGATAGCCGTCACCACCTCGTTCAACTGCGGCATGGTTTCCGGCCCGTAGATGTTGTACGGAGGGTTGTGAAACGTGACACGCCAGTACTGGGGTGTGACCTTCGTGAGCTTGATTTCCTGTTTAACCGCACTAAGGGGGGAGTCACCGGCGAGTACCGCACCTGATGACGCCGCACAAACGAAGATCAATGCAGCCGTAAGCAACTGAATTCTCATATGAATCTCCATGAGATTTGCCTAAAAGCATGCGGGTCCCCGCTTGAGCGGTGCGCAGCCTGCGTAGTAATTGAAGCGCGCTAAAACTCACGCCCCTTCGCTCGATTCCTTCGCGAGTAAATACATGCATTGGTTTCGTGCATAAGCGCCTTAAATCGGCTGGGCACGATCGGCGGTAGGGGACAGGTGTCGACAGAGTTGTTAACGGTAGGCTGGTTGATCTATCCCGAATCACTCGGGACACTTTGGCTGACCGAAACATGTCGTCTTTTGTCGGCAGCTCCGACCATTCAAGCGTAGCAGCGTAACTTTACTTAGCCAGCCACCACCTCTAGGCAACTGAGCCCACATTTTTTCAATGTCGTGATCCAGGGCGCTTAAGCCAGTCTCTACGGAAAGCTATTAACGCGTCCCGCATGCGAAGGTGCCCAAGGGATCCTGAGGAGATAAACGGCAAATAAAATTACGACCATCATATTTACAGCAATAAATTATTATGATCATAATGCTGCGGGTTTGTTGCGCTTGCGACCTCGTGTTAATGCGCCATAACCCCAGCTAGAAACCCCAACAAATTGAGCGTGCCTCCCTCACGTCACCTTGGAAATCGCCATGAAACATCCTAGTCGTTCCAGCGTGTTGCTTGCCCTCCTAATTGGGCTTTGCGGCCTAGGTGAAATATCTACCCAGCTGCTGATCCCTAGCCTGCGAGACCTTGAGATGGGGCTTAACGCCGCGCCGGGTGCCTCCTTGGCGGCTTTATCAGTGTTTGTCGCTGTCTTTGGCCTCGGGCAACTTTTCTTAGGCCCGCTATCCGACCGCATCGGTCGCCGGCCGTTGCTGCTCGTCGGGGTCGCCATTTATGTGCTTGCTTCTCTATGGATGGCGTTTGCAGGGAATATGGCCGAGTTCATCGGTGGCCGAGCGCTTCAGGGGTTGGGTGCCTGCGCTGCGTTGGTAGTGGCGCGGAGCATCGTGCGCGATGTTTGGAAAGAGAAAGCGGGCCCAATAATGGCCATCACGGTGATTGGCATGCTCAGTGCGATCATGCTGTCACCGGTGCTTGGCGGGCTGATCGCTACCCACGCTGGAGGTTGGCGCACGGTTGTGTTCGCCACTGTATTGTTTGGCGCACTTGCGCTGATCGCCTCGCTGTTCTTCAAGGAGACCAATCTGCAACGCGACCCACAGGCGGGTCGGTTGAAAACGCTTTTAAGCAACTACGCTGTGTTACTTAAAAGCTCATCCTTGCGCAGCTTTTCCATGGCCATTACCTGCACCTATGGCGCGATGTTCTGCTTTATTGCCGGCTCCTCGCGGGTGTTCGTTGGGCAACTCGGCTTGAGCCCGACCCAGTATGGCCTGGTTTTCGGCGGCATCGTTTCGGGGATGATCGCTGGTGCGATTTTTACCAACCGCACGATCATGAAGTTCGGTCCGGAAAAAATCGTGGGTATCGGCACCAGCCTAGTTGCGGTTGGCGCCAGCCTGGTCCTAGTGCTCCATGAACTTAACGGCCCATCAGTGCTCGGCTTGATGCTGCCACAGATGGTGCTGACTCTGGGCGCGGGCATGGTCTTGCCGGGTTCGGTCGCTGGCGCGGTGATTCCCAACCCGACTCGCGCAGGGTTGGCGGCGGGCTTTATCGGTTTTGCCCAGATGGCTGGCGCGACTATTTCCGGCCTATTGCTCAGTCGACTTCAGGACGACTCGGCCTTGCCGATGGTCGCTCTGAATGCCGCCTTCGCCGTGGCCGGTTTCTTAGCCTTCCGGGTCATGCGCGCACGCAAGGCGCCCACTGCGAAGGCCACACTTGCGGAGTAAGCTCAGCAGTGGCGTTCAATTCAGCTCGGTCATTCGGCCCGCACGATAAAGCCTGCTGCTTGCGATGGTGTCCAATAGTTCACAAAAAAATCCGGAGCCTTAATCAGACTCCGGATTTTTTATGGAGTCACAACCGTGTGTGCAAGTGCGGCACGTTGCGTTCTACGTCATTCAAGATTTGAATAGTCTTACTGCCTGTTGGTAGTAATAACTCTTGTTGAAGTGCTCGAAGCCAGCTTCGCAGTCATTGAGCTGTTCACTATCTTTTTTCTCCTCTGCGGACCTCCTTACATAAATCGAGCCGAAGCAGAGCCTTCTCTGCCTGCTGCCAAATACCCGTCTGACCACGGTGGTTTGCTCTGTGCAATGCAAACCCAGCGTAATTGGATTTTTGAACGGTTAGCCGATCACTGCCATCTGTACTAACCATGAAATGAGAGGCAAAAGGTCATACTGGGTGAAGAGACCCAGAACCCTAATTCAAAATTTAGTATCTGTTGCTGAATTGAATCATATATATGTATTTTATTGTATCCCGAAGAAATTTTTAAACATTGACTTACAAATCCCCATTTTACCGATACATCAAGGATACACGGCTACGGCTAAATGATTTCGCCCAAATGAGATCTGCCTGTTGAAGTAAAGTGGTTGCGCGTATGTCGCCAGAGATTTCTGGTTTCATCCGCTTTGCCTTTTGCCTTCTATAAGGTTTTTCCCTTTCTTGCATGTCCTGCGCGGCTTGGTCGCGCAACAATATCCGGAGAAATAATATGTCCCGTTCGTTCTCGAATAAAACTAGCCTCGGCTTGGCAGCTCTCGCCCTGACCGGCATTAGCTTAGCGTCATCCGCCGCCTTTGCCGTGGAAGCATTGCCTCAGGGTTATCAACTAGCCGCTGCAGATAAAACCTCGGAAGGTAAATGTGGCGAGGGCAAATGCGGTTCCAGTGAAACCAACGCCAAGCCCTCGAAGGCAACTACCGCTGAAGGAAAATGCGGTGAAGGCAAGTGTGGCGACGCGATTTTCAATTCGATTGATACCGATCATGATGCTCGAGTCTCGCTTGCAGAGTTCCTAGTTGTTGCACCAGGCGCTCAAGCAGTATTTGCAAAGAAAGACACTAATAAAGATGGCTATATCGACGAAATGGAGTCTTATATTAGCGTCAAGGCCGCTTACAACGAAAATGGTAAAGAGTTGCCAAAAGGTCTATTTTCGACAAAAGAGTGATACTACCTTTTCGTGAAATCGCCTCCGCCTTTTGCGGAGGCTTTTCTTGGTTAACTAGATACGAATGATCACTCCTCCAAAACCTGTTGATGAATAAAGACGTTCTGCACTAAATACGAGACATTCAGAAGCCCCAGGCGTGAAACAAAAGGCACACTGTCTCCAATCTCAACGCATACCGCGCTGGGTTGTTGGTTAACCGTTCCTAATCACACTTTTGGAAGCCTTGAACATGAAAATTTTAAGTATCGAGGCGCACAGAATCAGTCATCGCCTGGGATAAAAACCATGGAATCGATGTTTTTTCCACCGCTACAGAATTATTTTCTTTTATGGCTGTTGCGGACGACTCCGGCCCGCATGTGTTCGACCGGTATGAATACTGTTTTCCGAACCAAATTCTTACACTTTGGGACGCCGACGAACAATACGATCGTCAAGGCGGAGAAGAACGTGAGGTGTGGGGGTAGATCGGAATTGGTAGCGAGGAATATGTCGCGGCAGTTGAGAGTCTTCATCAGTAGCGATTAGGTGCCACGAAGGACCGGTCTTGGCCGACTGCTGCCGGTCACGAATGGCTGCTAATGGCCGCAAGTACAGATGCGCAAAGGTCCGCTTTTGGCCGATTGCTGCCCGTCGCGAAGGGCCGCATTCGAAAGCAGACATGTGAGCAGAAATGAATATTCCTTTGCAGAAAACACGCCCCCACAAAAAAGCCCACTGACCGTCACCGATCCAGTGGGCTTTCCGATTACGCTTCTACTTACAAAGCCATATCCGTCGCAGCATTAGCCTTCGGCGCCTTAGCCGGAGCAGCCGGAGCAGCAGCCGGAGCCGCCACCTGACCAATCGCCGGCGGCGGAGTCAGCTCCAGCACCTTGGCGGTGTAAGCCCACTCTTGAGCCACTTTCTCAGGGCTGCTGTTCAGCTGAGTGCCATAGCTCGGCACGATCTGATGCAGCTTTTCCTGCCAGGCTGGCGAGGCAACCTTGTCCTTGAACACTTTCTGCAGCACGGTCAGCATGATCGGCGCAGCGGTCGAAGCACCTGGCGATGCGCCCAGCAGGCCAGCGATGGTGCCGTCTGCGGAAGCAACGATTTCGGTGCCCAGTTTCAGCACGCCACCGGCAGCTTCATCACGCTTGATGATTTGCACGCGTTGGCCGGCTTGCCACAGGCGCCAGTCTTCGGCTTTGGCGTTCGGGAAGTATTCTTTCAGGGCGTTGAGGCGGTCTTCGTCAGACAGCATCAGTTGGCCTGCAAGGTACTCGACCAGCGGGTATTCCTTGATGCCGACCTTGGTCATTGGCCACACGTTATGCGTGGTCGTGGTGGTCAGCAGGTCCAGGTAGGAGCCTTCTTTCAGGAACTTGGTGCTGAAGGTCGCGAATGGGCCAAACAGGATGACGCGCTTGCCGTCCAGAACACGGGTGTCCAGGTGCGGAACCGACATTGGCGGTGCGCCAACGGAGGCTTTGCCGTAGGCCTTGGCCAGGTGTTGTTCGGCCAGGGTCGGGTTTTCGGTCACGAGGAACGAGCCGCCAACCGGGAAGCCTGCGTATTCCTTGGCTTCAGGAATGCCGGACTTCTGCAGCAGGTGCAGTGCACCGCCGCCCGCGCCGATGAAGACGAACTTGGCGTCGGTTTCGGTTTTGGTGCCGTCTTTCAGGTTTTTGTAGCTGACGCGCCAGCTGCCGTCTTCGTTCTTGGTGATGTCTTGCACTTCGCTAGACAGTTTCAAGTCGAACTTCGGCGTGGTTTGCAGGTGTGCGACGAACTGGCGGGTGATCTCGCCAAAGTTCATGTCGGTACCGAGCGGGCTCCAGGTGGCCGCGACTTTCTGGTTCGGGTCACGCCCTTCCATCATCAGCGGAACCCACTTCTTGATCACAGCCGGGTCTTCGGAGTACTGCATGCCGGCGAACAGCGGGCTCGCTTGCAGGGCTTCGTAGCGCTTCTTCAGGAACTTGATGTTGTCATCGCCCCACACAAAGCTCATGTGCGGAGTGGAGTTGATGAACGAACGCGGGTTCTTCAGCACACCTTGCTGAACTTGCCAGGCCCAGAACTGACGGGAGATCTGGAAGGCTTCGTTGATTTCAACGGCTTTCGGGATCTGGACATTGCCCTTGTCGTCTTCCGGGGTGTAGTTCAACTCGGCCAAGGCGGAGTGACCGGTACCGGCGTTGTTCCAGCCGTTGGAGCTTTCCTGGGCGACGCCGTCGAGGCGCTCGACCATTTCCATCGACAGACCAGGTTCCAGCTCATTGAGCCAGACACCCAGCGTTGCACTCATGATGCCGCCGCCAATGAGCAGCACATCGACTTTCTTTGCCTCTTCCGCGTAGGCGGACGTGATCCCCATCGACAAAGCCAGCCCCAGCAGGGCTGTGTTCAGTTTCTTAAACATCTGTAGCACCTATGATAAACGCCATCCGCCCCCAATCCTCAACATGAGCAACCCAAGAGTACGGATACGCAGGCAGCGTGCCGTGGGTTCCTGCACTTACAAGGATTTGAAGGTGGGCACACAAGGCCGACGTGACTCCATCGACCTCAGTTATATGTCCCTCGCGTACTGATTTTTATCATTATTGGCTCAGCTACTTTGAGCGACATTGATTCTGTCGGACGTCTGTGGACGTACGAACCGAATAAGTCAAACCAAGTTAATGCGACAGAATATCACGCCTCGGCCAGCCTGCGAGCCCGAAAGGACTCATCAGTCTAGTCGGGACGGGGTCCGTGATCGGCGTCTTTGCTCAAACGATCCAGCACAAACGCCTTGGCGTTGCGCGTCATCTGGTCGAGATGCCGGTCGCGCTGCTTCTCTGCATCGATCATCGCCCGCTTGCCGTGTTTCTGCAGCAGATACGTATGTATCTGCCGCACCTCCAAAGAACTGTAGATCGAAGTGACATCCAATAAGCCCATCAAGCCTTCGGTGCCGTGATCACGGGTGTTCATCAGCACCTGAGTGCCGCGCACGCCCACCACCTGGAAGCCCATCGACTCGAACCAGGGCACCTTGGCAACGGTGCAGGTCAACTCGGCATGCGGATAGCGGGCGAGCATGTCTTGCAGCATCGCCCGCGCGACGCCCCGCCGCCGGTGGCTGGCCTGCACTGCCATATACGCCACGCCGCACGCTTCGGGATCGTCCTTGACCGGCAGGTACAGCAGAAAGCCGATGACTGTCTCGGGGTCTTCGTCATCCGTTGCCACGATCAGTTCGACAGCAATGCCTTTGGCGCCGCTGAGCGCTTCGAGGTAGAGATGAACCTCATAGCCCACCGTGTATTGATAGACGTTGTACAACGGGTTGCTCGGCGCGATGCCCACCATGCTGATGTCGGTCAGGTTGTCGACGACCATCTGCAGGATCTGGCTGTTGATGGGCTCTGGGCATGGGGTGGCAAAGTGGGTGAGCTGGGGCATTGCGTTTCTGACTCCGGGTTAAGGCTTACTGAGCATCAGCCCCGCTATTGTCACAGATCGAGCCCCTCACAGGAAAATCACCGCTCGGGCGCGACGATGCGGAAGCGGATGCTGATGTCGTTGGAGACCACCTTGTCGCCCCACTCTCCTTCCCCGATGTTGAAGTCGCTGCGTTTCACAACGATGTCGCCATCGAAGATCCCGATGGCATGTTCCGGCTTCAACAGCACCTTGACCTGCAACTCGCGCGTCATGCCCCTGAGCGTGAGATTGCCGGTGATCAAGTAGCGGTGGTCGCCCAGTGCTTCCACCCCGGTCGATTCAAAGGTCGCCACCGGATACTTCGCCGTGTTGAACCAGGCAGGTTTTTGCAGCTCACTGTTGGCATCGCTGCCCCCGGCTTCGATGCTGGCAAGGTCGATGGTCAGCGAGGCGCGGGCCGCGGTGGGGTTCGTGGTGTCGAAATCGAGCGTGACGTCGAACTTGCCGAAGGTACCGTATGCCCTGGTGCCGAACTGGTTATAGGTGAACGAGATTTTGCTGGCGGTGGTGTTGACCTGGGTGTATTCGACGGCATGGGCGCAGGGCAAAGTGCCGACCGTGAGGATGGCGAGCAATGCGGCGAAACGCGGGAATCGAGGGGGCATGGGATTCTCCGGTTGAAGCGCCCGTCAGGGATTGAAGTACCTCACCGACGTGGCTGCGATAGCTGGACTTAAGCAAATATTCGCTGTTTATTCCAGCGAAGCCATACCGCACGCCTTTACCCGCCCCACCATTACTGGATAATGGCACCCCGCCACAATCAGGCCCGAACCTTGATGTCTCAAGGTTTTCTATCGCTACAGCCTGACAGTCGCCTTCAAGGATGGACGATCGGCTATGGAACAAGGAGTCAGCACTGTGATATCCCCGCAAGATTCAGCAATACCGCTTACCCGCACTCAGAAAATCACCTCATTAATCACCCGCGGCATGGCAGGCCTCAGCGTCGTGCTCGGCGCCATGTGGGCGTTGATCACTTATGCGGTGCCGGACCCCAGCGTGTTCGGCTTCAGCTTCATCAGCTGGAAAAACGTGGTATTGCTGGTGAGTACCTTTCTGTTTCTGGGAGCCGTTTCAATCGGCTGGCAGATTCGTAACTTCACGCCGATGCTCCGAGGCACATTGCAGTTCTTCATGGTTGCCGGCTTGTCTTTCGGCTTTTTTATCCTCGGCACCGAATACGCCAAGCCCTCTTTCGAATTCGCCAAACTGCAAGCCAAGATCGTCGAAAACGAAGGCAACAACCTGCTCGGCAAGCGTATGGAAGTGCTGGATAACGTTCGCATCGAACTGGAGGGCTGCGAAAATATCGGCCGTTTGCCCACCTGTACGTTTGAACTGACCAACCTGAATATAGATCGCAGCTTTCGCTTCGACGACGGCACCCGGCTATTCGACGAGTCCGGCGGCCCACTCAAGTTCGAGTCGATCCGGGTAGGCCAGGTCGAGGACAACGCCTGGCTACGCTTCCCGCTGATTCGCAATGTACCGACACGCGTTACGCTGATCTTCCAGCAGAGCAACAGCAAGCTGAGCAAAACGCCTGCGATCAAGTTGGTGTTTCGGGATGGGAATGATGAGGCGCTTACCGTCAAATTCAGTGAGATTGTCATGCGCTAGGTGTCGGAATAAGGCTCTTTACTGGCCGTCGGAAAGTCTTCAGCACTGAGGACTTCCCTGGTTTTTTTTCATACGAGAGCTCTACATTACAACTTAAGAATTCGTCTGTAGAGCTGGCTACGAATAAGCCCCAATCATCCACTTCACCTTTTCCAGCGCCTCCCTCAATGCGCCCATCTCCACCGAGCCCAGCGCCAGGCGAAACGCGTGCGGAACATTGGCCGAGGTGGCAAACGGTTCAGCAGTTGAAACCGACACATTTTCGCGCATCAACGCCATGGCGATCTGGTCGGCCCTTGCGTCTTCCGACAACGGCAGCCAAAGAAAATACGACGAGGGATGGCGAATGCAGCGCAGCCCCGCCAGTACCTCGCCGGCCACGACTTGCCTCGCTTGCGCGTCCTGGCGCTTTTCGGCTTCCAGTTGCATGACGGTGCCGTCGTCGAGCCATGCAGTGGCGATTGCCGTCATCACGCCCGGGGTATTCCAGGTGGTCGCTTTGATCGTGCGCTCCAGCGCGGGGACGTGTTGGAGGGGGGCGACGACGAAGCCGACGCGCAGGCCGGTGGCCACACTCTTGGAGAGCCCTGACACGTAGACCGTCCTCTCGGGGGCGAGGACCGCCAGCGGCGCGGGGGGATTTTCCGCCAGGAAGGCGTAAGCCGCATCCTCGATGATCAGCAGCCCATGACGGCGCGCAACCGTCACCAGATCGTCGCGTTGATCGGCACTCATTACCCATCCCAGCGGATTGTGCAGGGTCGGCATCGTGTACACGGCCCGCACGCGCCGATGCCGGCAAAGACTTTCCAGCGCTTCCAGATCCGGGCCGTGATCGAGCACCGGAATGGGCACGATTTCAAGGTGCAGTGAGTCGGCCAAGGCCTTGAAGCCCGAATAGGTCAACGCGTCCGCTGCAATCACGTCACCGGGTTGCAACAGCGCCATCATCGTCACGGCCAGCCCCTGCTGGGCACCGGTGACGATCAGCACCTGCTCCGCCTCAACCGCCAAGCCTCGGACGCGCAGATGGCGTGCCACAGCGGCGCGTTCATGCGCGCGCCCCGCGTGTGGCTGATAGCGCAGCAGCGATTCCAGATCGCCGGCCGAGGCGAGTTGGCGCAGGGCATTTCGCAATAATTCTGCCTGCCCGGGAAGCGCCGGGTAATTGAAGTTCAGGTCCGTCATGCCAGCCGCCACGCTATGCTGGTCGATGTTCTGGCCTGGCGACCACGATGTTTCTCTGACGAAGGTGCCCCGCCCCATCTCTCCGCTGACCAGGCCCATGGCTTCCAGCTCCGCATACACCCTAGAGGCCGTCACGAGCGCCAGGCCTTCGGTTACGGCCAACTGACGGTGGGTCGGCAAGCGCGTACCCGGCAACAGTCGTCCGGAGCGGATGTCCGCGGCAAATTCATCCACCAGTGATTTGTAGCGTGAACGAGGCATGCGCAAGTGTATCCATGACAATATTTTGATTGTATTGAGTTTCGTCCATACGATGCCTCCCATGCAACCTGCATAAAGGGAGTCCTCAATGGAACGTACATCGAACCTGCAAACCCACACCCCGGAAAAGACCGCGAGCGGCTGGCTCAACGGGTTCATTGGCGTGCTCATTTTCAGCGGCTCGCTGCCCGCGACACGGGTGGCCGTTCTGGAATTTGACCCGGTCTTTTTGACGGTTGCGCGGGCCAGCATCGCTGCCCTTTTGGCGCTGTGCATGCTGCTGCTTTTCAACGAAAAACGGCCAGCCAAAAGTCAGCTTTTCTCCCTGACAATCGTCGCTCTTGGCGTTGTATTCGGGTTTCCGCTGCTGACTGCGCTGGCGCTGCAATATATGACGTCTGCGCATTCCATCGTCTTCGTTGGCCTGTTGCCACTGGCCACGGCAGCCTTCGGGGTCTGGCGCGGTGGCGAGCGTCCGCGGCCGGTTTTCTGGTTTTTCTCGGTGCTCGGAAGCGTGCTGGTGGTGGGGTTTGCCGTTTCCCAAGGCCTGACCGCTTCTCCTGCGGGGGACATCCTGATATTGCTGGCCATCCTCGCCTGCGGATTGGGCTACGCAGAAGGCGCGAAGCTTTCAAGAACACTGGGTGGCTGGCAGGTGATTTCCTGGGCCTTGGTGCTGTCGTTGCCCGTCATGATTCCGCTGACCTGGTTCCTGGCCCCGCCTTCACTCTCGGGAATCACCCCGACCGCGTGGTTCAGCCTGGCTTACGTCTCGCTGTTCAGCATGTTTCTCGGCTTCGTGTTCTGGTACCGCGGGCTGGCCCAAGGCGGGATTGCCGCCGTCGGTCAGCTTCAGTTGCTACAGCCGTTTTTTGGCCTGGCGCTGGCGGCCACGCTGCTGCATGAGCAAGTCAGCCTTGGCATGTTGGGTGTGACCATTGCGGTGATCCTTTGCGTGGTCGGTGCGCGCAAGTTCTCGAAATAGACGGCTCGTGGTCAGAAACCGACTGTTGGTCGGCCTCTGAGCCACAGGAATACTAACCTTTTGAGGTAAGGCCTGAATCTGTTGTGGTGGACCGGCCTCCGAGATGTTCCCGGCCCACCGCCGTACTGGAAAGGAGGAATGAAAAATGGCCAATTTCGAGAAGAAAATGCCGGTGCACACCGACGACGAAAAAACCGATCAGCAACAGATGACAACAGACCCTTGGCGCCCCCTGGAAAAACTGCGCCAGCAGGTCGATCACCTGTTCGAAGACTTCAATCGTGGCTCGGCGCTGACGCCTTTCCGGCGTGGGCTGTTCGATGTCGAACCGTTCTGGAGTCGGGAGTTTATCGGTCGCAGCCTGCCTGCGGTGGACATTACCGAGAAGGAGGAAAGTTTCGAAATCACCGCTGAATTGCCAGGCATGGATCAGGAAAATATCGACATCAAATTATCCAACGGCAATCTGATCATCAAGGGTGAAAAGAAAGAGGATAAGGAAGAAAAAAGAAAGGGCTATCACCTGTCAGAGCGTCACTATGGCTCCTTCCAGCGGGCGTTCAGCCTGCCCAAAGGTGTCGATGCCGACAAGATCGAGGCGAACTTCAGCAAAGGCGTGCTGAGTATTTCGCTGCCCAAGAAGCCCGAAGCCATGAACGCGGACAAAAAGGTGCAAATCAAATCCAGTTGAATCGCCCTTCACGCAATAGAAAGCCCCTTACCGGGAAACCGGCCGGGGGCTTTTTGTTGTTTCGCGAAAGAGACCAGTCAGCCGACCTGGGGCAATGGCTTGATGATCGTCAAACTGCAGGGCGCCCGGTTCAACACACTTTCGGCCGTACTGCCGATAAAAATATCGATCCCGTGATGGTAGGTCGTCCCCAATACCACCATGTCGAAGGCATGTCGTTGCGCAAAATGTGCGATCACCTCAGGGGGGATCCCAGGCAGTAAATGTTGCTGTTGTTTCTCGATTCCGTAGCGCTCGGCAAGCACTTCGAAGGCCTCCAGCTGAGCATCGCTGACTGCGTCTCTCAAACTGCCATTCAGTGTCGCGATTGGCCTCAGCCGGTTCCCGGACCGTGCAAATACCGCTCGAACCAGTCGCCAGCCAGCCTGGCGACTGCTTCAAGCGCACCTGACTCTTCAAAAAGATGCGTAGCGCCCGGCACGACTTCCAGACGTTTCTCACAGTGCAGTGCATGACTGCTTTGCGCATTAAGACTGAGCACCACCGGATCCTGCTCACCGACAATCTGCAGGGTCGGTGCCTTCACGCGGGCCAGCGCCGCCCCCGCCAGGTCGGTCCGCCCTCCTCGGCTCACCACGGCATGCACCACGTCCGCACGCTCGGCCGCTGCCATTAGCGCCGCAGCGGCACCGGTGCTGGCGCCGAACAATCCGATCCGAAGCTGTTGCAGTTCGGCATCCTGGCCAATCCAGTCGATCACCTTCACCAACCGTCCGGAAAGCAGCTCGATGTCGAAACGCAATTTCCGGGTCTGATTGTCCAGGCGTTGCTCCGGTTCCGTGAGCAGATCGAACAGTAATGTGCCCAGCCCTCGCCGGGCCAGCGACTCGGCAACTTGTTGATTGCGCGGGCTTGAACGACTGCTGCCGCTGCCATGGACGAAGACCACCAGGCCGACAGCGTTCTTGGGCAGACGCAGGTCGGCAGACAGCGCCACGTCCCCCAGGTCCAGCTTTCGATAGCGAGCTTCAATCATTTCAATCCTCCTGGCCGGGAACGCTCCCGCCGGATTCTCTGTGCCAGGCCCGTTGCAACAGATCGATGACTTCATCGTCCGAGGTCTGGGAAAAGTTCATGTACCAATAACCGATCGACATCATCCACTCAGGAATGAGCGGGCAGATCACCTCATCGACTTCGCTATACAGGGCTTCGAGCGTATCAAGCGGTGCCACTGGCACCGCAACGACGATGCGGGACGGTGATTGCAGGCGCACCGCGTGTATCGCCGCCATCATCGAGGCCCCGGTCGCCAGGCCGTCGTCGACCAGAATCACCACCTGATCCTTGAGTTGCACCGGCGTGCGCGTCCCACGGTATGCACGCTCGCGACGCAACAGTTCCTGCGTTTCCCGTGCAACCACGTTATCGAGTGTGCATTGATCGATACGGTTTGCCCGCAGCGCCTCTTCATTGACGATTTGTATGCCGCCACTGGCAATGGCGCCCATGGCGAACTCCTCGTGAGAGGGCACCCCGAGCTTGCGGACCAGCATCAGGTCAAGGCGAACTTCCAGGGCTGTGGCCACTTCATAGGCGACCGGAACGCCGCCACGGGGTAAGGCGAGAACGATGACATCGGGTCGATGTGCGTATTTGAGCAACGGTTCTACCAGTCTTCGACCGGCATCAACCCGGTCGCGCAAGATGGTTTGTGACGAAGGACTCTGAATCACTTGAAACCTCCCCGGGCGATCACGCCTGTCGGTTCGTATCACCGTGCCCTGGCTTCTCCAGACCGTGGGCAGCCGTCGGATCCTCACTGAATCAAGTTTAGACTCCGCTCCTGAAGTCCCTTTGTGGTTGATTTATATCAACTCCCTGCACAAGGCTGTCCACTGGTCCTCCCACGCCCATGCCCCACACAACCCTTACGCTATGATTCACCCATCGGCCCTCGACGGGAGACTGCCATGCCTGACCTGCCTGCGAGTCAGCGGTTGCGCTTGTACGACAGCGATGAACTCGATTCGGTGCTGCAGGCGATGGCGCGCCAAGCCGCAACCCTGTTGCCGCCCGCTCAAGCGGCACTGATTGGCATCCAGCGCCGCGGTGAGCCGCTGGCACAGCGTTTACGGCAACATCTGTCACGTCAGACCGGCCAGCCAGAACTGCCTCTCTACCCCCTGAAGGTCAAGCGCTATGCCGATGACCTCAAGGTGCTGCATGCACAGACTGCACTGACCGAGAATCCGCTTCTCAACACGCTGGACCTTGCCAATACCACCCTGCTGGTTGTCGATGATGTGCTGTTTGAAGGCCATTCGCTCCTGCGCACCTGCGCGTACCTGGCGCAACTCGGTGCTCGTCGGGTCTACACGGCAGTCCTGGTCGACCGGCATGTCTGCCAGCAGCCGATCCATGCCAATATTGTCGGCGTGCACCTGCAAGTGGCCGCCCATGACATCGTCGAATGCAACGTGCCCCCCTACGAAATGGAGTTTTGCATTGAAGTGCTGCGTCATGGCGCCGCCCGCTGACTCGCTGCCTGGTTCTAGTCGTCACGCGTCCAGCTGACGCTCAGCCCGTACTCGTCATCGTTGTACTGATAATCGGAGTGTCCTTTGAACGCCGCTTCAAGGGCATGGCCCAAGCGGTTCGCGAGATGGATACCGGTGGTGGTCACAATCAGCGCATCCTCTGAATCGGTCAGGCTGATGAGGCGCTCCAGGGCATGTTCTGCTTTTTCCTGTTCCTCGGTATTTTTGATCAGGTTGACGATTTCATTCAGATGATCGAGCAAGAAGCTGCCCGATAGCGTCAGCGTACCGGCAGGCCTGTTGTCATTGGTACGCCGACAGGCAGGGCAGATCATCGATTGCGCGTCATGAATCACCGTGTTTTCAGGAATCTTCCAGGTCCAGTTACCCGCTTGATAAGCGGCTCCACACTCCGAGCAGATGGCAGAACCTTCGACTCGCGGCAAACAATACGGATCATGCGCCGAGGTTTTGAACAGCTTGTTTTTTTGACTTTGCTGATACTTGTCCATGGTCTTTTCCTCACAAATGACTTGGATAAAAATCCCACGCGAAGCCGTGTTTTCAAATCGCCCCTCTTGCAGCGGCGCGCATTGAAAACACCGTGAACTTCAAGACTTAATTTGGACCCGATTCCTTGCTGCACAGGTTGATAATTATCAATTCGGGCCAACAACCGACAGTCGGTCACCCCACTATTGGCAGGGGGCGCACGGTGTAGCGCTTCACCCGCGAGGGAGAAGCTGAAGCAGGCTATCTTTATAAAAGGGGTCGGCCGCTGGCCTGCAGAAACAGGGTGTCGTTTTTCAACGACTTTTCATCCCTTGGGCGTGGAACAACCCTGACCGCGCGGTCGCGGCCCGTTGTAAACGACCCTGCGTTCCCACTCTGAGCCAAGGCCATGAAAAAGAACGACCAGTGGAACCTGTCCTACTTCGCGATCGCTTTTATCGTGCTGAGCCTCATGCAGATATTCTTTGGCGAGCGCCAGGCCGTGCAGCCCCTCCCGTATAGCCAATTCCTGCAACTGTTGAGCGAGCAAAAAGTCAGTGATTTGCGGGTCGAGAAGGACCAGATCAGCGGCAAGTTGCAAGAGCCCATCGACGGACGCGAGCGGTTTTCCACGGTGCGGGTCGATCCGGCACTGGCAACCGAACTCTCTCAATCGGGCGTCGGTTTTACCGGAACCACCGAAAATACCTTTATGAACAGCCTGCTGGGCTGGTTGTTGCCGTTCATCATGATCATGGTGTTCTGGCATTTCCTGTTTCGCGGGATGGCGGATAAACAGGGCCTTGGCGGGCTGATGAATGTCGGCAAATCCCGGGCCAAGGTGTTTGTCGAACGCGATACCGGAGTGACCTTCGCTGATGTCGCGGGCATTGACGAAGCCAAGGCCGAGCTGGTGGAAATCGTCTCGTTTCTCAAGGACAAGGAGCGATACGCACGCCTGGGCGCGCACATTCCCAAGGGCACCTTGCTGGTCGGCCCGCCAGGCACCGGCAAGACCCTGGTGGCCAAAGCTATCGCTGGCGAAGCCGGTGTACCGTTTTTCTCGATCTCGGGGTCCGAATTCGTCGAGATGTTCGTCGGGGTCGGTGCGGCCCGGGTGCGCGACCTGTTCGAACAGGCACGACAAGCGGCGCCCTGCATCATCTTCATCGATGAACTCGACGCGCTGGGCAAGATGCGCGGCGTCGGTACGCTGGGCGGTAATGACGAAAAAGAACAGACCCTCAACCAGTTGCTGGCCGAACTGGACGGCTTCGATCCCCGTGAGGGCGTCGTGTTGCTGGCCGCGACCAACCGGCCAGAGGTCCTCGACCCGGCGCTGTTGCGGGCCGGGCGCTTCGACCGGCAGATTCTGATCGACCGCCCCGATCGCAAAGGGCGGGAGGCGATCCTCAAGGTTCATATGCAGAAAATCACCGTGGAGCCGGGGCTCGATGGCGCGCGTATCGCCGAGATCACCACCGGTTTCACCGGCGCCGACCTGGCCAATCTGGTTAACGAAGCGGCCATCGTCGCCACCCGGCGCGGCGCCGAAGCGGTCAGCCTGAACGATTTCACCGCGGCGGTAGAACGCCTCATCGCGGGGCTCGAACGCAAGAGCAGCCTGCTCGATCCCGACGAACGCCGGGTGGTGGCCTATCACGAAATGGGGCATGCCCTGGCCGCCAGCACGCTGCCGGCGATGGACCCGGTGCATAAAGTGTCGATTGTGCCCCGCGCCATCGGCTCGCTCGGCTATACCCTGCAGCGACCGACCGAGGATCACTTCCTGATCAGTTGCCAGACCCTCAAGGACCGGATTGTTGTGCTGATGGCCGGGCGCGCCGCCGAAGATCTGGTCTATGGCCAGATCTCCACCGGGGCAGCCGATGATCTGGGCCGCGCGACCGATATTGCCCGCCAATTGATCACCCGGTTCGGCATGAGCGCCGAACTCGGGCAATCGGTGCTGGAGCGGCAAAACGCAACGTACCTGGGAGACCGCATGGCCACGGTGGGCGAGAAGGATTATTCGGAACAGACCGCCCGGGAAATCGACCTGGGTATTCGTGCCCTGCTCGATGAAGCCTACCAACGGGCCAAGGCATTGCTGGAGAGTCGCCGGGCCGACCTGGATGAGGGCGCCCGCCTGTTGCTGGAAAAGGAAACCCTCACCCCCGAGGAATTCCCGCCTCTGCTGCCGTTAAAGCCAGCCCCGGCATTACCGCGGCTGTGACGCCACTGATCCCCGTTCAGTGTTTTTTCCGACACTGTTCGCCAACAACGCTAGGCTTACAAACAATGTGGTGATTATCGCCATTTTGCAGGGAGCGCAAAAATGGAACTCATTAACCGTTGGCAGTCTCTCTTCCCCAGGATGGCCAAGGGAGGATTGCCAATGAAGCTCTCCAATCATTACAAATGGACTGCCTTGGGCGCCATTGCGCTGACCCTTTTCAGCGTACTGATATTTTTGCTGATCAAATCCTTCTCGTACGACACGTCGACCTACTTCGAGTCGCGCGACTTCGTTCGCCAACTCAAGCAGTTCGATGCCAACTGGAACGTGAAGATTCTGCGAGCCAAAATCGGCATAAACAACAATTTGCTTCTGGTGGCGCATCCTGAAGCAGAGCAGCGATGGGAGCAGCTCGACAACCTCAACGCGACCGGCCCGCTTTCGACCCTTTGGCAATCTCGACGGCAGGGTTATCTGGATGCGGTGGAAAACAAAACCCGCTTGGTTGAGCAATTCAAACAGCACAACACGGTGTTGCGAACTTCACTGGATGCCCTGCCTGAGCTGGAAGATGACATTCAGGCGCTGGGGGAAGATTTCAACGACAAACACCCGGAGGGGCATCTTGCAGCGGCCGCACTGGTGCTCGATCTTACATTGGACACCCTCGAATACGCCCTCTATGTCTCCACCGAAAGGGCCGAGGAAATCTCCGGACATCTGAACGATCTAAATGAATACATCAATCAACTGCCGCCGGAGCAGCGCCCGCCTTTCACTGCCTTTGTCGACGCTGTGAACGCGATCGTTCGAGAGCAGCCCATCGTCAATGACCTGCTTGATCGCATCAGTGTGATGCCAGTCGCACAGCAACTGGACAGCATCAACGAGTTATTGAACGAGACACAACGGCGCGCCGGTGCGACATACCGCCAATATCACCTGTATCTCGGAATATGCGCCGGCATCATGGCACTACTGTTGTTGTACCTGGCCGCCCGCCTGATTCGCAGTTATGCCCTGATCAACAAGATGAACAATGAGTTGCAAACGGCAAACGAGCGACTGGAGCAACGCGTAGAAGAACGTACCCGCGAACTGCTGGAAGCCGAGCGCGAACTGGTCGAAGCCGCGCGGATGGCCGGCATGGCGGAGATCGCGACCAATGTGCTGCACAACGTCGGCAATGTGCTGAACAGCGTTAACGTCTCGGCAGACTTGATTACCCGCAAATTGGCGGCCAGCAAAACCCTGGGCCTGGGTAAAGCGGTGAAAATGATGAACGAGCATGCCGAAGACCTGGGGCAGTTCATCACGCTTGATGAAAAGGGCAAATTGCTTCCCCTTTACCTCAATCAATTGGTCGACTCTATCGCGGCCGAGCAATCGAGCATCGTTGACGAACTGTCACAACTCACCAAAAGCATCGATCACATCAAGGACATCGTTTCCACCCAACAGGCCTATGCCGGTGCCGCCAGGCTGGTCGAACCGTTGAACGTCGTCGATCTGTTCGAAGATGCATTGCGCATGAATTCCGGCGCCTTGAGTCGGCACCATGTCGTAGTCACCAAGGACTATCAGGACACGCCGACGATCATCGGCGACAAACACCGACTGCTGTTGATCCTGATCAACCTGATCAGCAATGCCAAGTATGCGATGACCAAGGTCAGCGACCGTCAGCGCCATATGACGCTGGGCGTCAAGATTATCGATAACACAACGCTGCGCCTCAGCGTGGAGGATCAGGGCGAAGGGATCGCTGCGGAGAACATGACCCGCATCTTTAATCACGGCTTCACCACGCGCAAGGAAGGTCATGGTTTTGGCCTGCACAGTTGCGCGCTCGCGGCGGTAGAGATGAACGGGCATCTTCGCGTCCATAGCGATGGACCAGGCCACGGAGCGGTTTTCACCCTGGAGATTCCGCTGGAGACTGCTGACGTATTGCCGACCGCTGGAATGTCAGTCAATTAAGCGCAGAACCTGTGGGAGCGGGCTTGCTCGCGAAGAGGGAGTGTCAGTCGACATTAATGTTGCCTGACACACCGCCTTCGCGAGCAAGCCCGCTCCCACATGGATTGTGGTTTTACTCACTATCATTAGCCGTCCCGTCAACACGACTACCCCACCAAGACCATCAACTGTTGACGCTGCGCATCCGTGAGCATCGGGCCGAAACCCGCACCGGCGTTTTCCGCCATGTAGCGCGGGTTGCTCGTGCCGGGAATGACGCAAGTCACCGCTGGATGAGCCAGCAAGAACTTGAGCGCCAGTTGCGCCCAGCTATTGACCCCCACTTGCGCGGCCCATCCCGGCAGCGGTTTGCCTTTCAATCGAGCGAGCAAGCCACCGCCGCCGAAAGGCCGATTGCAGATCACCGCCACACCGCGCTCGCGACACAGCGGCAGGATTCGCTTCTCGACGCCGCGGTCGTCCAGGGCATAGTTGATCTGCAAAAAGTCCATCGGCTCGGCTTTCAACACCGCCTCCACTTCGTCATACGCCGACGCCGTGTAATGGGTGATGCCGATGTAGCGGATGCGCCCTTCTGCCTTCCATTGGCGCAGGGTGGGCAGGTGGGTTTTCCAATCCAGCAGGTTGTGAATCTGCATCAGATCGATACGGTCGGTCTGCAACAGCTTGAACGACTGCTCCATCTGCGCAATGCCTTCTTCGCGCCCCTGGGTCCAGACCTTGGTGGCCAGAAACGCAGGCGAACGAGGCCGATGGATCGACAGCAATTCCCCGGTCGTCTGCTCGGCGCGACCGTACATGGGCGAGCTGTCGATCACTGTGCCGCCCTTCTCAAACAACGCGATGAGCACGGCGGGCAGTTGCTTGTAGGCTGCGTCGGAAGGCGCGACATCAAAGCCGCGATACGTGCCCAACCCGACCATGGGTAACGGCTCGTTGCTGGAAGGAATGGCTCGGGTCAGCATGTTCTTGCCTCCTGTTTCCGTCGACGGCGCCGATGCGGCAAAGGCCGGATCGAAGGTGAAGACCGCCGAAACACCGGCAGCCAACGTAAGTAGTCTTCTACGCGTGAAGACAGCAGGATCTGTCATGGAATTCCCCCTGGCTGTTCATTCATGCTCGCCCTTTGCTCTTGTCGTCTGGCCAGCCACAGACATAACCAGCCCCACAGCCCGGCAAACGGCATGATCACTACCGCTACCAGCCCAAACCCCGCGCCCAGCGCCGTCAACCCGGCGGAGAGCCAGCCACTGGCGGCATCGCCGCCGCGATACACCAGGGTTTCGATCACATTCTTGGCCTTGTACTTTTCCTCGCGGCTCACCACCGTCCACAGCACCTCTCGCGCCGGGCGCACGATGGCGAACTCGACGGCGCGGCGCAGCCCTTGCGCCAGCGCGACGGTTGCCGGCACGGGTGCCAGGGCCATGGCGCTAAACGCCATGATTGTCGCCAACGGCAACGCCACCAGCGCCCCGCCGATGCCGATCAGGCGGATCAACGGCGCGGTCAGCAACAGTTGAAATAGCAGGGTCAGCGCCGACACGATCAAATCGACGACGGCGAAGAATTGCGTCCTGCTGGCCACATCAGCATAGCTGCCAGCGACAATTCGTCCCTGTTCGAAATACAGCAAGGTCGCGGCACTGGTGTGCAACAGCATGAACAGCACCAGCCCCATCAGATAGCGCGAGCGCAGGATCAGCGTGACCCCGGCCAGCATGCTGCCGCCCATGCGCCGCTCATCCAGCCAACGGCTGCCGGACTGCGACGCTGTGCGCGACAACAGCGCCCGATAGCAACGCACCGCACACTCCAGCAGCACGGCCGCCGCGACGGTCAACGCTACCGGCCCAAGATTTGTGGCCATGGTCGCGGCCAGCAATGGCCCGATAAACGTGCCCAGGGTTCCACCCGCCGCAATGAAACCGAACAGTCGCCGCCCTTGCTCGCTGGAAAAGCGGTCGACCAGCACACTCCAGAAAATCGAAACGATGAACAGGTTGTAGATGCTGATCCAGACGAAAAACACCCGCCCTACTGTCACCGGCGCAATGCGCTGAGCGATTAACACGCCAAACACCAGCATCGACAAGGCTATCAAGCGATAGATCAACGGCACGAAGCGCATGGCAGGCAGACGCGAAACCAGCGCGCCAAACAGCGGCACCATCAGCAGCATCACCACGAATGTGGCGGTGAACAGCCATTGCAACTTGTCGGCACCGCCCTCAAGGCCCAAGGCATCGCGCAAAGGTCGCACCAGGTAATAACTGGCGAGCACGCAGAAATGGAAGGCGAAACCCAGCATCAGGGCCGTTCGTTCAGACGGCAGAACCTTGACCCATTTCAACGCGCCGGTGGCCGTCATGGCGCAGCAATCGGATACAAGCGTCGAACCTTGGACATCGGTGCGCTCCCGTGCGGCAAATATCGATGTACTACACTCTGACAGCGCTCAAGCGATAGCCGTCGTCAGGCCCAGAGCAGTCCATGTCGTCCACTAAAGTTAGCCGAATGTCGCGAACCCTGATGTCTCTCTTCGCATTCCTTGTCGTTGCGTACTTGGTGCTTTGCGCCGCGCTGTTCGTGTTTCAACGCGCCCTCATCTACTACCCGCAACCCCGCGCCATCGACGCACCCGAAACGCTGCTCACGCTGCAAGTCGCCGATGCGCAGGTGTTGGTGACGGTCAGGCCGCACGACGGACCGAAGGCGTTGATTTACTTCGGCGGCAATGCCGAGGACGTTTCCCGCAGCCTGCCCGATTTTTCGCAGGCCTTTGCGGATCATGCGATCTACTTGCTGCATTACCGAGGCTACGGTGGCAGCTCCGGGTCGCCGTCCGAAGAAGCGATTCAGCGCGATGCCATGACCTTGTTCGACATGGTCTACAACACCCATCCCACTATCGCCGTGGTCGGACGCAGCCTGGGTTCGGGCGTCGCCCTGCGCCTCGCCAGCCAACGCCCGGCCTCTCGGCTGATTTTGATCACGCCCTACAACAGCCTTGAAGACCTCGCCGCCCGGCAGTTCCGCTGGTTCCCGGTGAAGTGGCTGCTTCGGGACAGGTTCGAATCCTGGAGATACGCCGCTCACATCACCGTACCGACGCTGTTGATCGCCGCCGAGCACGACGAAGTCATACCGCGCTCAAGCACGGAAAAGCTCTACACGAATTTCGCCAAGGGCGTGGCCACGCTGCAGGTGATACCGGGCTCGGGCCACAACTCGATATCCGAAAGCCCGCAGTACCTCAAACTGCTGGGTTCCGCGCTGTGAATCAGGTGTAAGCCAACAGTCGGCCGCACAACACCACGGTGCCCCATAACCCCATCGAGAACACTGCCTGCACTCTGGCAATTGCCGGTGCCGCGATGCCTGTGTTCCACCGGGCGACTGAACGGTAAACACCGACGTGAAAAAGGCCTGCGTTAATGCCCGCCGTAGCGATCAGGCACAACTTTAAAATGAAAATGTTGTTGGTGGCGAAGTCATGGGAATGGGCTGTAAACATCATCAGGCCGGCCGGTACGATCAACACCAGGGCAGCAACGGACCATCTCAGCAGATGCCGAGCCAGCGCCGTCACCGGAATATCTTTGGACAGGCCAAGCACCCGCAGATCGAACATGACCACTGAGCCGACAAGCAACACGAAGCCAATGATGTGAACCACCTCGACTATCGGGTAAAGCCACAGCTCGCTTCGCATGGCCAGACCAAGTCGCGAGTCATCCAACCAGTCCAGCCAGCTATCCGGACCTGTCCCCGCGCGGGCACCTATGGTGTCCATCAGCGCAACTCAGTGGTTTTATCGCCGATGATGATGCGTTCTGCTCGCAGTTCATCAGGTTTGTTTCGATTCGGGTAGCCGACCACGGTAGCCGTCGTACCGACCTTCAGCATGTCCTTCGACAGCCCACGGTTCTCCATGCGCGATGGCGGCGCCAGAACGATGATCCACGTCTTGTCGGCTGTTTTGAGACGCAGAAGCCCGTGTGGATGGGAATAGCCGGATTCCTCGATCGTTCCGTTCAACTGCATGGATTTGCTGGAGTCATACTCACTCCAGCCGTGATGAGCGAACGCCGCAGTGGCCACCAGCAGCGATGACAGTCCAATGCTCCTGAGCAAGGCTTTCATGATGCGGTCCTCCTGTTGCAGTCATTGATTAACATCAGTCATGCGAGAACAGCGTAGCCCGAACAACCGATCAATCGTCGTCGCATTTGACCTCTTTCTTGTACTCATCCCGCTTGGCTTCGATCTTGACCTTGCAGCCACGCTCCCGGTACTCGTCTTTCCACTCGCCACGACGCCAATTGGCACCGCGGCCGTTTGGGCATTTGATTTCTTCCTTGTATTCATCGTTTTTGGATTCGATCTTTACCTTGCATGGCCCGTCCCAGTACTCGTCCTTCCACTCGCCACCCTCGCGCCCGCCTCGCCAGTGATCCGCTGACGCCGGCGTCAAGATGACTGAACTCATCGCAGCCACCACCCACAGGCCCAGCATGGGTCTCGCGCTCATTTCACTTCCTCTGCAATTAAAGACTATGTGACAGGCCAGGACTTCCCACAGCCCACCGTATCAGCGCCCTGATCGTAACGGTGGGGCCTGCAGGTGATACGACAACGATCTGCGGCAGCTTTCTCCTTGAGCGAGACGAAAGGCTGGTCGGGCTGAAACCGGCTCGCGGTAGAAAGGATGTGTAGCCTGAGTGAGTATCTGGAGATGTCGATTAAACAGTGCTTGTTTATCGGTCTTACTGTGGGTTTTGTAGTGGATAGGCCGGCCTGCTCGCGATGAGGCTCGCAAGAACCCCCTCAAACAGGCGTTCGAGCTCCCGGCTCGACCACTTCTGCCAGCCAGTTAACAGCAGACGCACTCCCTTGTAGCAGCTGGCGAAGCCTGCGTTCGGCTGCGAAGCAGTCGTAAAATCAGGTAACCGGTTCTTTCAGAAGGACCGTGTACACCGATTTGCGAGGACTTCGTCCTCGAACGCAGCCTCGCGGGCTCGGCAGCTGCTACAGATTGAATAAAGTCTGCTGCCAGTTTTGATTTGTCGCAGCACCGCTGCGACAAATGCCAAACAAATAGTCTCAGCACTGCTGAGACTATTTGCATTCACGGATAACTAAACCCCTTAACCAACGTCAACTCCCCCACCGCCCGCATCGGCACCAGGAACGTTTCCATCTTCTCGTTCGGCGTCCCCTCCTCCGTAATCACCGTGATGTGCGCAGTGGTCAGGGCCTGAACAGCCTCTTCCTGCCCCTCCTCATCACTGCGATACCCGCCACCGTAGTAGTTCACGTACACCAGATATTGCCCCTTGATCGGCGCGGGCATGGCGAAGATTTCCGGGCCGTAGCCGGTGGTGACGTCGACGTCGAGTGCGCCGCCGTTGGCCGCGACGCGGTCGCCGTACCAGATGTGGCCGCCGTCAGGCGTGACGACATGCAGGTCGAGGTCGGTGCCGTCGCTGTCCCAGGCCAGCAGCACTCGCAACTTGGCCGGGGTGGCACCGCCGCTGGTGTTGAGGAACTGGGTGCGATGCCGCTGCTGGCCATCGGGGCTGCGGACTTCAACGCTGTTGCTGCCGTTGGGGAATGAGAACGGGCGATCGTAGCGACCGGCGGGGTCAATTTTCAGCGGCATGCTGACGCCGTTGACGATCAGCTTGCCGGGCTCATTGCCCTTAGGCGCGGATTTGATCTGGCCAGTAATGCGAGCGGTGTTGGCCTGCCCCACCGGTGTGTTGACCGACGAAGCCGGGTAATTAACCGTCTGACGAAAGCTTTCGCCTTCGCCTTCGGGTGCGCCCGTGCGCCAGCCACCGACGGGGGTGTCGAGTTTGACTGCGCTATCGGTGGCGAACGTGGTCGGCCATACGCAAAAAGAACAAAGGAACAGGAGGACCTGTGGGTAACGGAGTTTCATGGCCTATTCCAGCAAGAGGTGGCGGGCGAGCCCTTCGATGTAGGTTTCATCCTGGCCGTTGGGGTGTGCTTCGAAGGCCAGGTGCAGGTATTCGTGAGTCAGGTCGAGGCGGTCTTGCAGCGACAGCACGCCACGCACGTAAATGCGCTGGCGTTCGCGATCGACAAAAGGACGGCCAAAGGCCAGGCGGCAGACGGCTAAGGTGTTGACTTCGTTGTAGCCAACTTCGCTTTCCAGCCGTGGACGCCAGCCGCGACGTTGCTTTTGCAGCCAGTCTTGCGCGGCGGGCAATGCGTCGCAGGAAGCGACGGGATTGTCCCAGCGGCTGAGGCTGGCGCGCGGATAAGCGTGCAGCAGGATGGCGTCGTAGCGTTGACCGGCGTTGGCCTGTTCGACGGCTTGCTGCCAGGAGAGTTTGTCCGGCCCCGGTTGGTCGGAGTGATAGGTGACGTTGCTGCCGGCAAGGACCAGGTCGCTGGTCCACGCGGCGATGTTGCGCGACTCGGTCGCGGCCGGGCGCGGGGCAACGCGCTGTCGGCTGCTGCTGTCATCGATGCTCAGGCAGTCGCCGTTGCGGGTAGCGTTTTGCAGCAGGTAGGTGCGGATCGCGACGCTCAGGGCTTTGGCGGCTTCGGCAGGTTCCGGTCTGGCTTCGCGCTGCAGGACGCGGGCGACGTATTCTTCGCGGTCCAGGCGGGCGACGAGTTTGTCTTTGAGCAAGAACAACTCACCGTCGCTGTGGATATCGAGTTGATTGCCGTTGGCGAATTCGACGCGATAGTCGCCTTGCAAGGGCCCGGTCGCTAACACGCGATCCCCCGACAGCACGCGTTTCAGCGGATAACGCGCGAACAGGCCGACCTCGACGCACTTCCCAGCCTCCGCGGGCCATGACGTGGGCAACACCGTCGCCAGTGCCTGACCGTAATTGCGCAAAACCATTTGACTGGTGCCGCGCCCACCGGCCCAGATTGGTGTGCCGTCCGCCGTCCAGCCCGCGAATCCGCCCTGACGCGACGAAGGATCCTGATCCCCCAACCAGCTCCAGGTTTTCACCCGCAACCGACCACCGAGTTCGCCCACGACATTGCCGTCAGCAGCATTCAGCACCACATCGAGCAACACTCGCCGGGCTTGATCCTGCGCCGGCATCACGGCCAATGCCTTCAACAACTCAGCCACCGAAACCCGGGTCTGCGGTTGCAACGACGGCAAGTCCAGCAACCACTTCGGCGCTTGTCTCGCCTGCCAATACTCGCGCCAATCAGCGCCAGCAATGCCCAGGCGCGCAGGCTCAAAATACAACCCGCAAGACTTCACCAATGCCTGGTCGCGCTCAATCCTGCCGCCCGCCGTGCAGCAATACACTTCTTCCTTCGATTGCCCGCGACACTCATAAGCCGGTTCACGCGCGCCGGTATCCACCAGCCAGCCGTAGACAAACAGCTTCCACAAACTACCCAGCGGCGTCTGCAAATCAGCAGGCAATGGCTCACGCGAAATCACCTGCGTCTGGCTCAACGCAAGCAACACACCCTTGAAGCCCAGCCGCAACGGCTCGTCCTGCGCTGTCGCCAGCGCAGGCATCAAACACAGCAGCCACCAGACCAAGCGCCGGGTCATGTCAGTGGACCGTGACCTGACCAAGCGCCGGTTTCTGTTCCTGGGCCTGATGCTGTGGCGCGTAGACCTGTGTGAAACGCACCGGCGGCAAGTTGAACTGACCCTTTTGCGAGAAACGCACCAGATGACGCAGGCGCAATTCACCGCTCAGGGCATCCACCGGGATCGCGTAGGCCATTTGCCCCGGTTCGAAACGGGCCTTCTCCAGCGAGGTCGGCTCGGTGCCGGCCTTGCCCATCAGCTTGATGCCCCACGTGGTGCGCTCGACGTCCGCGCCCGGTGGCAGCGGCACTTCGAGCATGCCGTAGCGCAGCGGTTTTGCGGCTTTGCTGGTGATGATCACTTCGTCCAGGTACAGGCTGTCGCTGGACAACGGTTTGCTGCCGACGGCTTCGAGTTTGAATTCAAACGCTTCGTCACCCGGCACCAGACGCGACAGACGACGAGTGATGGTCACGGCCATCGGGTCCACTGGCGGTTGCTTGCTCTGGAAGCTCAACGCGGCGCGAAGCGGGCGTTCTTGCTCCCCGGTCAGCGACAACACTGTCGGCACGGGCGCAGCACCCTGCCACGTCCAATACATCTCACCGGTAGCACTGTGCTCTTTCTTCCAGCCTTCACCCGGTGCCAGCGCGATGGTCGGCGAGGCCTGCTCGATGCTGCGTTGCAGCCAGGTCAGCGCCAAGGCGCGTTCCAGGGTCGATTGCTGTGGCAACAAACGTTGCAACAACGCTTGAGCGTGAGACTGATCGAAGGCTTGCAGCGACAGGTTCAGCGCTTCGACAAACGGTTGAGAGCTGGCGGCCACTTGTTGTTGCGCAGCCTCCAATTGACCATTGAACGCCGACGGCAGATTGACCTTGGCCTGACGCGCCATCGATGCGGTCAGCACTCGAGCGCTGGCCAGCCCCAACGCCGAATCCGGATCGCTCATGACCAGACTTTCTTCGCCATCGTCCATCATGCTCGCCGCATGGCCTTCGCCGGCTTTCACCAAGTCGTCGATCAAACCGCTGAGCAGCGTGTTCACCGGCAATTGCATCTGCTTGGCAAACGACAGAATCAACGCCCGCTGCAACAGCGGCGTGTTCTGCGACTGCTTGGCGTACACCTCCAGCACCCGCTGCCAATGCTCCGGCGGCAGGCTCAGTTCCAGCGCTTTGCTGGCGTGCCAGTCGGCGTAATAGGCGTACGCGGTGAGGAACGCATCCGGCTCACCGTCATAGCCCCACCAGGTGAAGCTCGCCGACGGGCCGGCCATTTGCACCAGGCGCAGGCGGCTGTTCTGCATGATCAAACGCAAACGATCGCGGATCTGCGGGTTCGACGACAAGGTCGGATAAGCGATGCTCAGCGGCAGCAAACGGCTGGCGGTCTGTTCGACGCCGCCGTACGGATAGCTCAGCAGATCATCAAGCGCCGAACGGAACAGCGCTTGCGGGCTGTCATCCAGACGCAGGCGAATATCCGTGGCGTCTGCCGGCAAGGTCAGCGGCGTATCACCGCTGGCCACGTCCAGACTTTGGCTCTGAGTCACCTGCCAGCCTTCGCCGGTCGCGGTCAGGCGCACCGCCAGGGCATCAGCGGTTTTGCCGTCCTGCACCAGCTCGGCGGTCCACTCGCCATTGGCCACTGTGAACGCCGGCAATGCGATGTAGTTGATGCCGTTGTTCAAAGTGACCGGCACACGTTGTTCGGCGCCCGCGTAATGAATCACCAGCTCAGCCTTGACCGGTTTCTCGGCCTGACTGAAAGCGAACACACCTAGATCCGGTTTGTCGCCGTTGCGGAATTTGGTCGGGCCGCTCCACTTCAGGTACAGCGGTTTTTCCGAGCGCACGAACTGCTTCTTCTGCCCGACCTGGCCGTCATCGGCGATGGCCCGGGCGGTGATGCGCCAGCGGGTCAAGGAGTCCGGCATTTTGAAGGTGAAGCGGGTTTTGCCATTCGCATCGGTGATCAATTCAGGCTGCCATGCAGCGGTGTCGACGTCTTCGCGACGTGGCCGCTCCAGCACTTTCACGCCACGCTCGCTGCGGTTGGCTTTGCCCGGCGCGCCTGGGCTGCCCGGCAATGCCACGTCGTAGCTGATGAACGACAAACTGGCGCTGGTGCGCACGTTGTTGCGGCGCGGGTGATAGAAGAACTGATCGATGGTTGGCGCGACTTCTGGTTGCAGCGCGTAGACCATTTCATCGACCACACTGACCGTCAGGTGCGCCGGAATCGGCTTGCCGGCGAACTGCGTGGTCAGGTCAACCGATACGGTATCGCCCGGCTGATACGCCTCTTTGTCAGTGGTGATTGCCACGTCGATTTGCGGCGCAACCACTTTGATGCCGGCGTTCTGGAAACTGTACTGACCGCCCTTGGTGTAGAGCACGGAAAAGGTCAGGTTCGGCGCGAAGTTGTCCTTCACCAGGATGCGCGCGCGGTATTGGGTGTCGCTGAGTTTTTCCATCTTCAGCCAGTCGCTGCCCTTGGACAGCAACGCCGTGGCCTCGACCTTGTCACGCTCAAGCGACAACAGCGCATCGATGATCGGCTCGGGGAAAGTGATCAACGCGAGGGCTTCGTCGCCCGCCTTGTACTCGGGTTTATCGAGGACGATTTCCACGGTACCAGGCACGGCTTTGACGCCGTCGCCGGTGACCGAATGACCGGTCGCGCCAAGCACGCGGCCATGGTCATCCTTCAGCGTCAGGTTGTAAGTGCCCGGACGGTCGAAGGCCAGGGTGAAGCCTTTATCTTTTGCGGCGAGTTTACCTTCGCCAGTGGTTTGATCCTCCAGTCGCACCCAGCTGTAGCTGCTCGGGTTGACCGCTTTACTCTGCTCGCTGCCACCTTCGTTGGCATAGCTGAATGCAACCTTGCCGCCCACCGCGCTGAACCGCTGCGGTGCGCTCAAGCGGAAACTGGCGGCGCCACGGTCGATGAGGATTTCCTTGGTGGTCTTGACCCGATACGCCGCGCCGTCGCTGGCGAACACGGTGAGCATGTAGCGGCTCGGTTTCTCGGCGGCGGGCAGATCGAGGCTCGCGTTGCCCTTGGAATCGGTGGTCAGTTCGGCGCTGGTCAGCTCCACCGGGAATTGCCCGAGGTATTGCAGTTCGTTATCGACCATCGACAGTTGCTGGGCGCGCAGGCTCAGACTCAACTTGGCGTTGGCCACCGGTTTGCCGTCCGGGTACAGCAGCACCAGACTGCCCTTCACCGGTTCGCCGGTGCGGTAATCCTGCTTGGTCAGGTTCAGCGAGATTTCGAAGTGCGGCTTGATGTATTCAGCGACACGGAAGGCACTGCTGTAGGCCTGATCCTTGTAGCTGAAACGCAGCTCATAGCCGCCCGCTACTGCGTTGTCCGGCAACTGGAAACGGCCCTGAGTACCAGCCTTGGAATCGAGCTTCAGCGCCAGCGATTGCAGCGCGGTGCCAGTGGCGTCGAGTACGGTAACGTTGACGTCGGCAGCGGTCGGTGCCACGGAGTCCCGCGCATTCTTGAACTCGCGGCCAACGATTTTCAGCGACACCCAATCCCCCGGCCGATACAGCGGTCGGTCGGTGAATGCATAAAGTTTGGTGTCGTAGATTTCGCTGTCGTAATAGAAGTTTTCGGAGACGAACACCCCGCCCTCTTCGTCCTCGCCGATCACGAACGAACGCTCCGGGCTGACGTGTTTCAGACGCAGCAAACCATCGGTATCGGTAGCACCACTGCTCATCACGCCCAGGCCGTCGGTCCACAGCACATTGACCTTGGACACCGAACTGCCTTCGTGTTTGCGCGCAGCCCACACCAGCAATTCATCGCCAGCAATTTTGCTCACGGCCACGGTGTTGGAGACGAAGACCATGGTGGTCGCGCGGTACTTGCCGATCAGCGCTTCCACCAGATACAGGCCCGGCTTCAGGTTGCCCAACGGGATGTACACGTTGCCCGGCGAGACACTGACGAACTCGCTGGAAGAACCGGCCAGGTTCACGCCCTCAGGCGGCTGGATCGGTTTGGCTTGCCACAACGGATAACGGAATTGACTGACCACCGGCAGGCCCGGAATCAACGCGAACTGCGGCTGAGCGTCGTAGGGTGTTGGCGCGGCGATGGCGGTGCCCATCTTCAGTTCCGGCACTTCCTCGGTGACTTGTTTGCGCGACTCGTAGGAAAACGCCCGCTGCATCACCCGACGGGATTTGCGGTACCAGTTGTCCCACAGATACGCGAGGGTGTTCGACAGGCCTTCGCCCTTGAACTGGCCATCGCTGACCACGCGGTGCAGGTTCTTCTGGCGCTTGAGGAAATCCAGCGGCTTGTCGATGCGATACACGCGAATGTCCGCGCCGCCGTAAGGTTCCATGCGAAACCGGCGGTAATCGCGGCCCGGCGCTTCGAGACGAACCATCGCCTGTTCGTCGCTGGCGAAACTGCTGTCGGCCAGCAGGAAGAAACTCTCACCGGCCACCGGCGTATAGCCGCTTGGCTCGGCGGTGTCTTCAGCATTGACCGCGGCCAGCGGCATGAACAAGGCCAACAACAAAGGCAGTTTTGAGCAAATGCGCAGCATGCGGGCACCGATCATTGGGAGAGGAAGTTCAGTCGATAGACGCCGATGAAGTTGGGGTTGGCTGCGTCGGGTATCCATCGGGTGTCCTTCCATGTCATGAGTTGTTGCAGGCTTGCGGAGCGCATGCCGTTGTCAGTGGGGGTGGTGGTGCCGGTGTGATAGGCGATGAAGCGGCCCATCCAGATCATCAGGTGCTGGTCGTCGCCCTGATCGAAAAACATCAAGTCGCCGGGCCGGGCCTGGGACAGGTCACGGCCGATCAGATGACTGTTGAACTGAATCAGTTTGATCGCGTTGACGTAAGGCCCGACCTTGCCGCCACCCTGCTGCCATTGCTGGGCGAGGCCGCGTTGGGCGTCGCTCAGTTGCAGTTCCGGCGGCAGGTAGCGATTGGACAGGCCGTTGCTGCGCAGCCATTTGTCGTCATGAACCTTCAGCGCTTCGTTGGCGGCAAACCGCACCAGCCCGGCGCAGTCCTGCTGATACCAGCGCGGGCTCGGGCCTTGGGTCAGTTGTTCCTGGGCGATGCGCACGAACCAGGCGCGGAATACCTGGGATTGCTGCGGGTCGAGCGCCGGAGCTTCGCTGGCAAAGGTGCGGGTCCCCAGCAACAACGCCAGCAGGCCGAGGCCTCGGATGAGTGCGGTCACAGGGCTTTCCACTCCAGCGGCAGCCACTGCCAATGGCCGTCGGGCTCGCTGCCTTTGGGCAAGGTCAGGGCGTATTTGCCATAGCCGCCGAGGGTGCGCAGTTTCGGAATCAGGTAGGTTTGCGCGGCGTTGTAGAACACCGGTTCCATGTCCTGCGGCAGGCTGTCGAGGGTTTCCTGTTGCATCAGCTGCGCCATGGAATCCGGGCCGAAATAGATCGGCATCAGCAGGTCTTTCGGCAGCACGTCAGCCAACGGTGGAAAGCGTTTGTCGAGAGTGCCGAGGGCTTTGTCGACCAGTTTGTCGTCGAGGGAGAACAGCAGCGTCGAACCGTGGCGAGCCAGGCTTACGCGCATAAAGGCTTTGCCGGTGATCGCGTCCGGTTGCTCGGCATCCTTGGCCTTATAGGGGCCGAAATTGGAGCTGACCTGGCGCTGCCACTGATGGGTCTGACCTTCCTGTTTCTCGACCACCGGGAACGCGTGATCGGCGACGTTGCCTTCGTAGGCGCCGACCATCGAGCCGAACAGGTTGCCCAGATCGCCGTCGAGTTTGGCGCTGTCATCGTCATTCAGGCTGGCCACCAGCAGCGGCGTGTACAGCCGCGAATCGGCGTACCAGCACAAGCCGGCGGCACCGGCCATGTGTTCGGTCAAAGCCTGGGCCACGGCGTCGTCGGCACCGAGCTTCACCAGCAGCGGTTTCTGTTGTTCGGCGGCCAGTGGCAAGGCCACGCAGGCACTGGCGCCCATGGGCATGGCTTGCCAGATCGGTTTGAAGTCGAAGTCTGGCTGATTTTCCAGTTCGTCCATGGCGAGGAAGCTGTGCCAGCCCTTGTCGTCCATGTCGAAACGCAGGCCGGCGAAGTTCGGGATGAAGCGCTGGTAACCCATGGCCAAAACGCTGGAATTGACCGAGAGACGCTGTTTTACCTCGGGCGCACGCGGTGGCAGGCCGAAGGCTTCGGGGAACAGTTTGTCGCCGTTGAGCAAGGCGGCGATGGCCTTGGTCGAAACGCTGCCGGTGTCCTCTGATGCGCCGTTTTCCGGATCGTAGAGCTTGGCCGGATTGGACAGCACCACCAGTTTGTCGCCATGGGAAGCGAACACCAATGACTTGCTGGCGTTGTAGTTGAGCTGATACAGCGTGACGGCGTCGGTGCCGACTTTCACCTCGCTGAGTTTGCTCAGCTGCGTATCACCCAGCGCTACTTTCGCCAGCGGCTCCAGCACCTTGGCCAGCCCGCCGCGATCCATCACTAACAGAAAATCCTTGAGACGCCCATCCGCCCCGCGCCACAGCGCCACATCCGCCGGTTGATCGAATAGCTGCTCGATCAGGCTGTCCTGCAACTTCAGGTCATGCTCGTAAATGATCCGCCGCAGACTGCCGATCAAGCCGAGACGGTCGGCGTGGGCTTCGTAATAGAAGACGAAATCTTCGGTCAGGGTTTCCTTGAGAAACGGCACCGCCAGCAGATCTTTTGGCAGTTGGCTCAGGGAGTGGGTTTCGAGCAAACCGTCCGGCCGGCTCATGCCCAGTTTGTCACTGGCCAGTTCCGCAGGCGGAGCCTTGGGTTTGTTCAGGAACCACCCCAACCCGCCTGCCACGCCGGCCACCAGGCACAGCCCGACCAGCAGCGCCGGCCAGCGACGGGAAGTGTTGGCAGCAGGTGCGTCGGCGGCCGGGGAAACAGTGTTATCGCTCATGTTCACGCTCATTTTCACAAGGCTGAATTCAACCGTGGTGCGGGATGTTTAATAGTTGAAAGTCTTGACCAGCAGCAGGTCGCCGATCGCCCGCAAAGGTACGATGAAGGTCTCGCGTTTTTCGTCGACGGTGTTTTCGTAGAGCACCAGATTGATTTGCGAGGTGATCACCTCGTTCTGGTTGCTGGTCTCATCGAAGTTATAGCCGCCGCTGCCGAAGTTGCCCCAATAGTTCACGTAAACCAGATAAGTGCCATGCATCGGCGCGGTCATGGTGAACATTTCCGGGCCGGGGCCATCGACCCCGTCCGGGTCGAGGCCGCCGCCATTGCTCATCGCAGGGCGAGCCCAGAACGCATGCTGGCCGTCGGGGGTAATGATGTGCAGATCGAGTTCGGCCTTGGGATCGTCCCACCCCAGCACCACGCGAATGCGCGCCGGCGTGCGCAGGTTGTTGGCTTCATAGAATTGAACGCGCTTGAGCGACTTGCCCTCGGAACTGCGCACTTCGACGCTGTTGGACCCGGCGCCGAACGCATACGGCCGGGCAAAACGCCCTTGGTCGTCGGTGTACAAATTCAGGGGATTGCCGTTGACCGCCAGGCTGTGCGGCGGTCGGAGCGTGCGGAGGGCCTTGAGCTGGCCTTCGATCATCGTGCGATTGCGCTGCACGCCCCGGTCGATGGGTGGGGTGGGATAAGCGACTCGAGGATGTTCACTGCGATCCAGCAAGCCATGGTAGCGCCAGCCGCCCACCGGTTCCGACAACTCAGCCGTGGGCTCGGCCCATGCAACCTGGGCGCAGACCAGCGTGATCAGCAGTGAAAGAACACAACGCATGTAACGCCTCCTGCCATGCATAACGAAACCTGGCGCCCGATCCTCGGCGCGGTGTTTGATCTGACTGCTGGGAAGGCGTTTGAGTAGCCTCAAACAAGCCTTCGAACTTCAAAAAAATGATGGTGCAGACGCTAATGCCAGTCAGTTAAACGTAATCCACGTGGGAGCGGGCTTGCTCGCGAAAGCGGTGTATCAGGCGACATCAATGTTGACTGTGCTGCCGTCTTCGCGAGCAAGCCCGCTCCCACATGGATGGATTGCGCTTAACTGACTGGCATTAGGCCAGAGGCCGGCAATATAACATTGCCAGCAGTGCAGTTTTCCGATCTTTTTGTGAACCAGCCGCGCTTTTTCCCGATAACCCGATCGTCGCCCCCGCCACCCTCTCGCGCATTCCGGGTCTTTAATGGTTGCAGGATTCCAAGCCACCGCAACCCACTGCGCACGGATCGGGAGACTCGTCATGAAAATCGTCGTCATTGGCGGTACCGGGCTGATCGGCAGACACCTCTGCAAAAACCTGCAAGGCCTGGGGCATGAAACCCTGGTCACGTCACCCAGCACCGGCGTCAACGCCCTCACCGGCGAAGGACTGCAAACCGCTTTGCAAGGCTCCGATGTGGTGGTCGACGTGGCCAACTCGCCCTCCTTCGAAGACGCTGTCGTGCTCGAATTCTTCGAAACCTGCGGGCGTAACCTGCTCGCCGCCGAGAAAACCGCCGGCGTCAAACACCATGTCGCCCTGTCGGTGGTGGGCACCGAGCGCATGCTCGACAGCGGTTACTTCCGGGCGAAAATGGCGCAGGAAAAACTCATCAAAAACTCAGGCATCCCCTACACCATATTGCGGGCCACGCAGTTCTTCGAATTCATCGGGGCGATTTCGCACTCGGGCGTGCAGGAAGGCGATACCGTGCGCCTGACCTCCGCCGAGCTGCAACCGATTGCCGCAGTCGATGTCGCGATGGCGTTGGCGAAGGTCGCCGTGCAAGCGCCGAGCAATCAGACCCTGGAAGTGGCCGGGCCAGAGCGCTGGCCGCTGGTAGAGTTCGTGCGCCTGTTTTTGCAACACACCAACGACCCACGCCAAGCCCAAGCGGACGACACTGTCCCCTACTTCGGTGCGCCCATCGATGACCATTCGCTTACGCCGGGAGAGCACCCCATCATCGGGCCGACGCGCTTCGAGACCTGGCTCAAGAGCAGCGCTTGATACTCAAACCGAGGCCCTACACCAACCGCTCGATCTTCTGATGCTGCCAGACCATTTTGTAATACAGCGTCTGCAGCACCAGCATGCCCAGATAGGCCACCGGAAACGCCATCCACACACCTTGCAATCCAAAACGCGCATCCAGCAGATACGCCACCGGCAACTGCACCCCGACCACGCAAACGATCGAAACCGCCACCGGCACCAACACCGTGCCGCTCGCGCGCATGATGCCGCCGACAATCGCCTGAAAACCAAACACCAACAGGCTCCAGAGCATGATGTGCAACAGGTGTTCGGCCATCGCCCGCGTGGAATCATCCGTGAGGAACAACCCCAGCAACCAGTGCGACAGCAGGTAACCCAACACCACCAGGCCACCGGTCAGGCACACGTTGATCAACAGCCCCGTGCGCAAAATCGGCCCCATGCGCTCGATGCGCCCCGCCCCGATGGCCTGCGCGCCGAGGATCGACGCCGTGATCGCAATCGACAGCGCCGGGAACTGCACGTAATTGACGATCTGCGTCACCGCCCCGTACGCCGCCGTCGCCTGAGAACCGTGCTGATTCACCAGCGCCAGAATCACCAGCTCCGATAACGACAGCACCACCATCTGCAGCCCGGTCGGTAGCCCGATGCGCAACACTTTGCCGAGGATCTCCAGATCCAGCCGCATAGCCGCAAACATCTCCCGATCCGGCGCCAACGGATGGCCCTTGCGAATCAACCGCCACGCCAGCCACCCCATCGCCGACAAGTTACCCGCCAACCCCGCCCACGCCGCACTCTGAATCCCCATCGGCGGCAACCCCAACCACCCGAGGATCAACGCCGGCGTCAGCGCCAGCCCAACACACGTCGACACCACCAGCGCCAACAACGGCGACACCGTATCGCTCACCCCACGCAGCAACTGCGTGAACAACACAAACACCAATAGCGACGGCAAGATCCACATCATCACATGCGCATACGCCACCGCATCGTCCAGCACATCCACCGGCGTGCCCAAACCCTGCAACGCCGGCCGGGCAAACACACTGCCCAACACCGCCGCCGCCAACCCGATCATCGCCCCCAACAGCAACGTCGAACCCGCAATCGCCTTCACCAAATGTAACTCGCGAGCGCCCCAGGCTTGACCGATCAACACCCCGGCGCCAGCGCCGAGGCCGATGACCAGGGCGATGAAGAAGAACACCACGGGGAACATGCCCGATACCGCCGCGAGAGCCTGGGTGCCGAGCATTTGGCCGATGTAGATGCTGTTGATGGTGCCCGACATGGATTGGAGGAAATTGGAGAGGACCATGGGGGCAAGGAATAGGAGGTAGGTTTGCCAGAGAGGGTGTTGGGTGGTGGGGGTTTGCATTGAGGTTCCGTCTCGGGTGGGGGCTGGCGTTTGGGAAATTCTACGCTACGGAACCGGGAATAACGCGCTCCTATTTTGCGGATTTGGGGAGCATGAGTATTGTTTGCTTTCGCCAAGCAGCGGCCGCTGGAACGCCCTGAATGCTCTCCTGAGTCCCGACTTTTTTGACTAAGCCAAGTCCGCAGTAATATGGGTCGCTGGTGAAGACGGGTACCACTTAACTTGTTGTCCCGCTCGTTCCTGTAACATGCCAGCCCCACCACCACGAGCTTTGAAAATGGATTCTCACTCGATTCTGACGTTTACACTGGTCGCCGCGATTGCTATTGCCAGCCCTGGGCCTGCGACTTTGATGGCGATCAACAATAGCCTGGCCCATGGGCAGCGCAGCGCCATATGGTCATCGCTCGGCAACGCCAGTGGCCTGTTCTGCCTGTCGTCCGCTGCCATGCTGGGGCTGGGGGCGCTACTTGCCAGCTCCGAATGGCTGTTCAACGCAGTGAAGTTCATCGGTGCCGGTTATTTGTTCTACCTGGGCATCAGACAATTGTTCAAAAAGGGCCCGATGCTCCCGGACGGAATTCAGGACGACTTGAAGGAAAGCCGGCCGACTCGTTCCAAACTGTACAAAGCGGCCTTCCTGACGGCGGTGACCAACCCCAAGGCGACGATGTTTTTCACCGCGTTGTTCCCGCAGTTCATCGATCAGAGTGCGGCATTGCTGCCGCAATTTCTGATCCTCACCTCGATCTTCATGGCATTGTCGGTGTCGTCCCTGAGCCTCTATGCCGCGCTCGCCTCGCGGGCCAAGGGTGTGCTGACCCGGCCTGCGCTGTCCCGTTGGGTCAGCCGGGTGGTGGGGTCGACATTCATCGGTTTCGGTGCTGCTATCCTGACCATGCGGCGGCAGGCGGCGTAAGGGAGTCGGGCTTGTAACTCCGGTAACAAGGAGCTGATAGGGCGTGAGCGTCTGCCCTGCCGATTGAGCCGCGCCGACTGGATCAAACTCATGATCGCCGCCGCATGTTTGCCACTGCGTTTACGCGCAGCCAGCACATGCTTGTGAATCTCCGGTCCAGACGGCTTTGCTTACGTTCGTCGGCACACTCAGCATGCGAAGGCCAGGTGTTTCATAGGGGCTCTCCGTTCAATTCGTGTGTGGCGCGCACCAAATCCGGAAGTCATTTTCAGTATTCCCGAGCGATAATCGGGCACGCCTGCGCCGCATTAAAACTGATTTGAATCAGAGTTTAGTGTGAAAAAATTGCAAATTGCAGGCGTTAGAGGGTGATTTGCGCCACAAAATAGAAGCTATTTTGAAAATCCTGGTGAGTTTTATGATTTTTGGTAAGTATCATCGTTTGGACTATAAGCGCCTCGCGATACTTGATCTCAACTCAAACCAAGTAAACTGCGAGTGCTATTCGATATGGGGTTGTCGCTAAGGGCCGAGGCGGAACAGGGGCAAACTGCACAGAATTTAGAATGAGCTGAAACTAAACGATTTAGGCTTTCGAAATACCGCAACAGTGGTGATCAACACCAGAACAAAGCCCGAACGTAGCAGAATGATAGTGAGGGGTAGACGACGCTATCGCCCATAGATTAGAGTGCTGTCGTATCAGAGAGCATTGCTGCCATGGAGGCATTTATGTGTATACGTCTTAACTCCCGCCAAAAAACCTTACTCCGTTCCGCTCATGCGTCTAGGTGCCAGACACTATTGCGCACGATCTCTAATTAAAAACAAGCCTCCTGGTTCGACTATCTAAATACTCGACCGCGAACATAGACTTTTAAGCGCCGCGACCAATGGAACAGTTCATTGCTTGTTGCTGCACGTAATTTCAACCGGTGACGTTATAGCGAGGCTCAACTATGCCTTCTACCAACAGTGATTTATCTATAAAACAAAACACCCAGTCTCTAAAAAATTTTTGGGCCGACACCTTCGCGCTAAATACGTTTTGCTACTTAATCTCCATACCTATCGAACTAGGTTTTGCGCAGATGACACTTAGCACACACCTAAGTGCTAGACTCGTAGGGCTGTTCATTATCACCAGCACTGCTCGCCCCTTCGGTATATGGCGCGACTATGTCTTTAAAAAATTCAAGATTTCCGACAGGGATAAAGGTATAAAACCTTACCTTGTCGATACCTTGGCCTATCTCTCGTTCGAGTTACCACTCTACATAATAAACATGAGCATAAGCGGTGCAACCTTAATGCAAGCCATCAAGGCCGCCTTGATATTTTGTATTATTGCAGGTTTTGTTGGCAGACCTTACGGAATCTATAGAGCACTCATTAGAAAAAAACTATTTAACCTGAACTGAGAACACAAAATGGATATTGACTCAATAGTTCACACCATCACCTCACAGAAAAATCTAAGAGAAAACATTGTAATCGACTGCGGTCACACGACCATATTCTCATCTCACGACGGCTATTCATTTGGCATACAAGGAGAACCGAGTCCGACGGAGATTCGCACATTCGAGCTGGGGATTGCATTACATGACGCCTTAAAGCGTCATAACAAAAACGTATCCATAAACCTGTACCTTTCTGACCTTATAGGCATCAAAGGTGGGAATGATGAACGACGGAAAATCACTCAAGACATCCAACACCGTGAGAAAGCCGTTTATATCCCCAGCGCCTATCAAAAATTACTCGCCGCAAGTGAAATATCTTTAGAAAAAGTAGCAATTCATTTGCAATCCAAAGGCAACGATCACTTCCGGAAAATCATGCGTCGGACTCGCTCCGAAATTGAACAACTCAAGTCAACCAGTCAAAACTACATCCACGAGGTATTCAATAAAACAAACGCACTATTCCTCTCTAACGAAGATCAGGGTCTATTCTCATTGACCACTCCCTACCTGTTCGACACACACGATGAGGACTCCTATTTTGGAGGTTCATGGTGGAAGAACAACGAGAACCAGATTAAACAGAGCGACCTGGAAAATTGCCCTTTGGCCCGTTTGAAAAAGAACCCGGTGATCAATCTCTACGAAACAGGAGGACGAGTTCTTTGCCCTGCGACCTACGGTGGCTTGCTTTGTCAATTTGACAACTCCGTGGATCATATCGCTATTTACGCAAGAGCAGATGACGAGTTCATTGGAGAAAAGGTGTATCGCGGCGTTATATCGGCCAACTTACTGATCGAAAACTTTTCCAGAAATTGCGCGCAGATCATCATCAACAAAGAAGAATTGATCGAGTACACCTTCATTGAAAAAAATCTGATTGGCCGTTCAAGCACAGACAGCATAGAGTTTACGAACCAGATACAAGATATGCTGCACAACAATAACATGAGAATAATATAAGGACATATATGATCTATCTTGACAGCGCTGCCTCTGCATTACCTTTTGAAGATGCTGTGACTTTCTCCCCTGAACCTGGAAACCCTTCAAGCGCTCATTCTGCAGGCTATGCAGCTAACGCAGTGCTTGAAAAAACCAGATCGCTGCTGAGCGCGATGTTCGGAGGGCGGTCAAGCGAGTATCATTTCTGCTCAGGCGCCACCGAAGCTGCTAATTTGATTATTCAAGGAAGATGCCATTTTCTTAAGATGGCCAATTCGACAAGAAACGAAATAATTGTCAGCGCCATTGAACACCCTGCTGTATTCAATACCGTAAAACACATGCAGCAGTCCGGCTTTATCGTCCATATTGTTCCAGTTGATCACCGAGGAATTATAGAGACTTCTTTCATATATGATTTACTCAATGAACATACTTCAATGGTATTGGTCATGGGCGTTAACAATGAAACTGGGGCACGCCAACCTATCGACGATATCGCTAAAAAAATAAAAGCCATAGATCCGGAAATCTCCTTCATTTGTGACGGTGTACAGGCACTGACAAAAGTCTCCTCTCCCGACTTAACGTATATCGATGCCCTTATTGGTTCTGGACACAAACTCGGAGCGGCAATGGGGGTCGGTTTTTTTTATTTGAACCATCGTTTTCGACTCTCCCCTTTGCTATTTGGAGGGGAGCAGGAGGCTGGCGTCAGGCCAGGAACGGAAAACATCTACGGCATAGAGTCTTTATATAGAGCTCTCGTACATCACCAAAAAAACGCTGACCAGTACCATAATCACGTTCGCGCCTTGAGCCTGCTCCTTCAAAAGACTCTTGAGCAGTCAGACATCTCATTTTCGATCAATACCCAGGATGGAGAAACTTCAGGTTACATACTCTCTATTTGCTTTAACGGTATCGATGCCAGCAGGGCGATCAAGTTTCTCTCGCAAAGAGGTATTTGCGTCTCTAAAGGCTCAGCTTGTAGCAGTGTGTCTCCTACACCTTCCCGGGTGTTAAGCGCGATGAAGCTCAGTCACACCCAAATGAGCTCCACCCTACGAGTCTCTTTTAGTCCGCTAAACGTCAAGGAGGACGTTCTCACTTTTTGTGCAGCAATGAGTGAATTGCATTCATATAACGTCGAAACCTCAGCTTTAGAGCAACAAAGCCAGATGTAAGCCTCATCGCTGAAAAAATCAGTACGATGAATACACTCTGCGTTCATCGTACCGCTGCCTTAAGCAACGGACTAAAGGGTGTTTCAGAGCAGAGGAATCCAAATACATAATCTCGGGCGTGGAGCATCCACACTTTGGCCGGCTGCTTACGCACATGACAACACCCGCACAGATGTCCACGATCCAGACCGCACTGGCGCCAATCATGAGCAATTGATCGACAGGGAGCGGCCGACCGTACGTCGGCCAGGCCTGGTCCTGCAAATCAACTTCCGTTCGGGCGCGCTCCTTGACGATTCAGTGGTTAGATTCGATCCAGACAATTCTTCAGCGCGACCGGCAAAAAACGTGTTCCGCTGCCAACAATGACCTGAACTGCGAAACGTTCTCTGAAGAGAGTCCGGCAGCTTCAAACACTGCACAGGTAAAGCTAACGGGTGCAGGGCCTGGAGCCGTGATGATGCGGTCGGCAACCACAGCTACTTGACTGCTTCGATAAAGCGCGGCGCCTTCATAACCTACGGCATTCTGTTGTAAGAAGTCAGCGCTGTTCGAGGTATGAGAAACCGTGTTGAGAAGCCCGGCCCTCGCAAGTGCCAGCGTCCCCCCACAGATACCGGCAATTGTCGCTCCACTTGAACGACTCGCAAGCAGAAAGTCCCGAATATCCGGTGCATCTGCACGTTCCCAGATCATTCCACCGATGACGACAACAACGTCCGGCTTCCAGTCCAGGCATTGTTGCAAGCTGCTATCCACAGTTACTGCCAATCCACCCTGCGAGCGGAACTGCCCCGTAGTAGGGGCGAAAAACCTGACGTCGATCCCATAAAACGGGGATGCGGTTCCTGCAATAAAAGCGTATTCCCAGTCCGCAAAACCGGGTGTCAGTATCAAGCCCACGCGTGCCATCAGTCAGAATCCTCCATGGAAACGAATAACATAAAGTGACAACAAATAGATCTCAACGACTGCTTACGCTTTTACACAGCTAAAAATGGTGTCCACTTAAAAAAAATTAGATGGACACCATCGCCTTAAGCGCTCAACCCATTTCGTTGATGCAGACCACTTTGGGTTGCGTCATGTCCTCGTAGGCAAATCGAACACCTTCTCGCCCCAGACTTCCGTACTTGGAGCCACCGAAAGGCATGGCATCAAAACGATAATCAGAAGAATCATTGATCATCACGCCACCGGCTTCAATTTGGCGCGCCAATTTCAGGGCCTTGGAAAGATCACGGGTGAAGAGTCCCGCATGCAAGCTGTATTCTGGCGCGTTGGCCAGAGCAACGGCGTCATCCAGGTGGTCAAAAGGCTCCAGGATGACCACCGGCGCGAAGATTTCCTGCTGCCAAATCCGACTGTTATGGCTTACACGCTCCAGTACGGTCGGGGCATAGCTTCCCGCTTGGCGATGGTGTCCGCACAGAAGAAGAGCACCCTCGGCCAGCGCTTCATTCACCCATTGTTCGGTGCGACGAGCCGCCTGCTCCGTAATCATCGGGCCAACATCCGTTGCTCGCTGATCAGGATCGCCAAGCACCAATGCACGCGTTTGGCTGACAAAACGCTCACGGAAATCTTCGTAGATTGAACTGTGTACGAGGATGCGCTGCGTGCCGATGCAATTCTGTCCTGCTGCCCAGAAGGCACCCGATACACAAGACTCTACGCTTGGTTCAAGATCACAGTCTTCGAGCACGAGAACCGGTGCATTCCCTCCCAGATCCATGGCCAGCTTCTTCAAGCCTGCACTACGAGCAATGGACTCTCCCGTTGCAAAACCACCCGTGAAGGAAATCATCCGCACTTCGCGCAGTTCCACCAATGCTTTACCCAGATCGACGCCTCCGGTCGCCAGGGTTACCACGGACGGAGGCAAACCCGCTTCCACCAGGCACTCAACCAGCTTGAGAGCCGACAACGGTGCGAGCTCTGAGGGTTTCAGGATCACAGCATTGCCACCGGCGATGGCCGGGCCCAATTTATGGGCGACCAAGTTCAGCGGATCGTTGTATGGGGTGATCGCGACGATAAGCCCCAACGGTTCACGAGTGAACCAGCCTTGGCGCGATTCGGAGCCTTCATAAGCCTCGAATGGAATCACTTCCCCGGCGTTACGACGAGCCTCTTGCGCCGATAGCTTCAGCGTGTTCACACAACGTTTCACTTCCTTCTCTGCTTGTCGCAGCGTCTTTCCCGCCTCTGCAACAATGAGTTTGGCAAACGCTTCAGCCTCAAGCTCTACACGCCGTGCCGTTTCCTCAAGGATGCGTGCACGAAGGTGACGAGGCATTGCCGCACTCTCACGCACGCCAATTCGCGCACGCTCCAGCAAGCCAGGAACAGCGGTTGCATCGAGGCAAGGTACGCTTCCCACCAGGCGACCATCGAATGGACTGAACACATCAATCTGTTTGGCATCAACAAGCTGGATGCTGGCCATGCTGGATACGCTCATGACTACTCTCCTATTACTTGCCGTGGGTGGTATGGATGGCGATGATGTCTGACAGCAACGCATAGGCAGTCTCGATACGACCTGCTCCAGGGCCGGATACAGTGACGGCACCCAGCAGTGAAGTATTGAACGACACCGCGTTCGTGGCGCCGGAAATACCTGCAAGAGGATGCGCATTCGGCAACAGTCGAGCTTCCACACTCGCTCGAACCGAGCCATTGGCTTCGCGATTTGCACAACCGATCAGCTTCCAACTTGCACCGTTGGCACTTGCCTGGGCGACGTCTTCTGGGCTGATGCTGCTAATCCCTGAACAAGCCACATCGCTGACGCTCAATCGAGCGTTGAGCAGTTCGTTGGCGAGAATCACCACCTTGAGGCGGACGTCAAACCCCTCGACATCGGCAGTTGGATCGGCCTCGGCATAGCCGAGCTGTTGAGCCTGAGCGACTGCGTCGTTAAAAGTCAGGCCGTCCTTCATGCGGGTCAGCACATAATTGGAAGTCCCGTTCAGGATGCCTTCAAAGCCTTGAACCTCCACGCCTGCCAGAGCCTGTCGTGCCAGGCGAATCACGGGCGTACCGCTCATAACCGAACCTTCGTACTCGAAGGCAACTCCCTTACGACGGGCCAAATCCTTAAGCTCAGCGCCGTGCAGCGCAATTGGCCCCTTGTTGGTGGTCACAACATGGATGCCGCTTTCCAGTGCCCAGCGGCAGAACGTAGTAGCGGGCTCACCATCGACAGGGTTGGTAAAGGTGGCTTCAGCAATCATGTCCGCACCAGAATGCTTAATGACCGCTTCGTTCAACGCCTCAGCGGTGCCTCCAGGCATCTGAGCGAGCGCCCCCTTCTCGAGAGGCAGAGCGACCAACTGCTTTGCATCCAGCCCCTCTTTAGCAACGATGGAACCGAGAAAAAGATCAGTCACACCCACGATTTTGATACCAAAACCCAGAGAGGCTTTCCACTCGGCATTACGATCTGCAACCAGTTGAGCCAGGCCACGGTTGACGCCACCAAAACCCACCAGGGCAATTTTGTATTCAGTCATGAAAGCAGTCCTCTTAGACGTTGTTCGATAGGAAGATCGTAAGAGTCGAGCTCTGGCAGTTGAATATGGCAGAGTGCTGTATTTGTTGGCCGTTTTGCCCGTACAGAAAGACGAGGTATACAGGGGCAGAAAGCCCCTTTTTTTGTGCTCAGAACACGGCAGAAAGGACGAAGGAAGTGACGGTATTTTCCACCCCGGGCATCGCAGAGATTTCCTTCCAAACGAGGTGGACACGTTCGGGAGAGGCAGCATTGACTCGAAGCATCAAATCGAATTCACCGCTCAATACTTCACACTGAACCACCTCGGGGATGGAGCGCAGCACAGCAAGTACCTCCTCTCCACGCATGCGGTCGTAGCGATAGACAAAGATCACCGCACTGATCAGCGATGAAGGTCCTCGGGAATCACCGAGACGTACCGTATAACCCTGGATGGCGCCGTCTCGCTCAAGACGCTCGATGCGCTGCCGCACAGCATTGCGAGACAGGTTGACCTTGGCGCCCAGTTCAACATGGGCGATTCGAGCATTCGCTGTGAGTTCGGCAAGTATGCGCTCGTCCAGCGGATCCAGAATGCGCTTCATACAGGCCTCTGCTGCGCCAACAAGAGGGCCTGGCACAGACCGTCCAGATCGCCTTTGGCCAAGTACGGTGGCTGAGCAAAAATGTCAGGAGTCGTTGGCACCTCTGCCTGCCAGACACCTAATTCGGACAATAGGGCCGCAGACCTGGCCGGAGCAATTTGCCCAAAGGTCACCATCGGAGCCCCCAGACTGCGTCGATGAATTCGGCCAGCCAGTACGCCCACAGCGGTATGTGGATCGATTGCAGACCCGGTCTCACGGAACAACTTGACGACTTCGTCGCGAACCTGTGATTCGTCTACTGCATAGGAGTCGAACAGAACGCGGGCCCGGAGCCATTGCTGGTTGCCAATACTTAACTCGCCGCAGCCTTCAAAGTGCTCCATTAGCGCCTTTACTGAACGCCCATCGTGCCCATACAGCTCCCAAATGAACCGCTCCAAGTTGGAGAACAGGGAGAAATCCATCGCAGGAGACAATGTTCGATTACTGACTCGGGTCGAGTAGCGATTGCGATGAATAAATTGGTGAAGTGCATCATTACTGTTAGTAGAAATGATCACCTGGTTGATGGGTAATCCCATTTTCTGAGCCATGTAGCCAGCGCAGATCTCAGCAGAGCTGGCTGCTGGAACGCTGAAACCTACAGGACGTGTCCCGCCACCCAGCTGCAAGGCAGCGTGGAAATAAAAAACGATCTGTGCGAGGACGCCGACCCAGTTGGTGGAGTTGAAGCTGATCGGTATTACCCCGTCTAACGGCCAGTCGCGCAAGAGTCGAGAGACCAACGTCTGGCAGTCGTCGAAATTGCCGTCTACTGGAAAAAGCTGAACCCGATCAGGGTCTGCCGCCTGCAAGGCAGAGAGTTGCTCAGGCGCTACCCCATTGCGCGGATACAATATCGCCATGCGAGTACCAGCGCAGTTGGAAAACGCCTCGAGCGCAGCCAGCCCAGTATCGCCATTAGTCGCCCCGACGATCAGCGCCTCTCCACCGACCTCCCCCAAAAAGTGTTCTACCAAACGCGATTGCAGTTGCGCAGCGAAATCTTTGGAAGAATGGGTCGGGCCATGAAACAGCTGGAGTATCCATTCGTTATGGCCTATCTGCTCAAGCGGCGTAATAGCGCGGTGGTTAAAGTTTCGATAGCTGTCGCTCAGCAAAGCACGCAGGGTGCTTTCGTCCATGGAAGAGCCAACGTAGGGTGAGACCACTCGCCAGACCAGCTCCTCGAAAGGTAACCACGACCAACTGGTAATCTGTTTCTCAGTGAAGACAGGCAAACTTGCAGGGACGTAGAGACCGCCATCTTCGGCAAGCCCCGACAGAACCACACTGCCAAAGTCCGCCCGCACGTCACCGCCGCGTGTGCTTACGTAATGCATGATGACTCCAGAACAGAATTACAAAAGGCGGTGGGCTTGAGCCACCAACCAAGTAGAAAAAGTCGCGGCATCAGGCGAAAGCATCTCGGCCTGCTCACGCACTAGATAAAAAGACTCGCTGGCCTCGATTCGGTGACTGAATGGAGCAATCAGGTGCCCACTCTTCAGCAAATCTTCCACGACGGAAGACCGCGCCAAGGCAACGCCCTGACCCAGTTCTGCCATGCGGATTGTGGAAATCAGTGTGTCGAACTGAAGACCACGGGAATAATCGACATCGTCTGCTCCAACCCGCTTCAACCAGTAACCCCAACCTTCCTCGTACCCCAATACATGCAGCAAAGAATGGTTCATCAAATCGCGAGGCTCACGTATCGGTGAACGGGTCATAAGTTCAGGCGAGCAAACGGGCTGGAGGATGTCCCACGTTAATCGCTGAGAGTGCAATCCCGACCACTCACCGCATCCCCAGCGAATCTCCAGGTCATCCTCTCCGTCCGGTTCCTTCACCCAAATGTTGCTGATATATCGGATGTCGATTTGGGGATACTCTCGACAAAAAACTGCGAGCCGCGGGGCCAACCAATAGTGAAGAAAGGAAAGGCTGCCACGCACCTTCACATGCCTTCGATTGTGCTGGCCAAAAATCTCGTTTGTACCCACTGCAAGACGGCTGATCGCGTCTTGTACTACCGGCAGGTACGACTGCCCTTCTTCAGTCAAGCCAAGCCCTCGGGGCAGGCGCTTGAATAGCGCCACCCCGAGGTGGCCCTCCAACTGACGGATCTGCTGACTTACTGCACCTTGAGTCAGGTGCAGCTCCAGCGCTGCATGGGTGAAATTCAAATACCGCGCCGATACTTCGAATGCCCTCAGCCAATTCAAGGGCGGTAGTGATTTTTGACTCATCGGCGCAACCTCATTGGGACTTATCTCTGCTCAATCATCGCCTGAGCTACTCACGCCGCACCAGCAGAATGATGTGCAGCCGCTGCTAATGCCAACCGCTCTTCCCGCTTCTTGCGAGTGATCCAATAAACGAAGTAACACCACGCGATAAACGGAAGTCCGAAGTAAAGCGCCACTCGCTGCTCAGGATCAAAAGCAATGCCGACACAGGCCAGCAAGCAACACAACAGAGCACCAATAGGAACCCAAGGGTAGCCGCGCACACGGAAATGCAGATCCTCAACTCGCCCGCCATTGGCGACATATTGGCGTCGGAAGGCGATTTGGCTCGCAGCGATGCTCATCCAGACGATCACCACCGCGAGACCCGAAATCGACACCAGAGCCAAGTAAACCGTATCAGGGGCAAGCACGCTGCTGAGCAGTGACGCCATCGCACCCGCCATACTCAAAACGATCGCATTAACCGGTGTGCCCTGGCGCGAAAGCCTGGCGTAGCGCTTAGGCATGTGCCCTTGATCACTCAATGTCCAAAGCATGCGCGAAGCCGCATACAGTCCCGAGTTAGCGGCGGATATCAGGGCTGTGAGAATGACGAAGTTCATAATGTCAGCTGAATATGGGATGCCAATCAGCTCGAACACCATCACGAACGGACTTTCTATAACGCCCGCCTGCTCTCGGGGCAATAAGGTAGCAAGTACGAAAATCGTGCCCACGAAGAACAGCGCCAGACGTACCACCGTCGTCCGTATCGCCTTGGGTACGCTGGTCTGAGGATCTTGCGCTTCACCTGCCGCAATCCCGATAAGCTCAGTTCCGGAAAATGCAAAGGAGACAGCTAGAAGTGTCATCGCAATGGGTAAGAACCCTGTCGGGAAAAGCCCCTCACGGGTAAAGTTCGAGAGCCCGGCACCTTGCAAATGCTGTACTTGGAAGAGACCGCAAATAGCCCCACCACCAATGACGATAAACGTGATAACAGTCAGAACTTTAATCAGCGAAAGCCAGAATTCAGTCTCCGCAAACAAACGAACAGATACAACGTTGCTTAAAAAGACTGCAATGGCAAAAAAAGCGCTCCAGATCCAGACCGGTGTATCAGGGAACCACCGAACCATCAGGATTCCCGCAGCCGTAAACTCAGAGCCAATAGCGACTGCCCAAGTGAGCCAATATAGCCAGGCCACCGTATAGCCCGTACCTGGGCCCAGGTATCGAGTTGCGTAGCTACTGAAAGATCCGGTTTCTGGCATCTGTACCGCTAATTCACCGAGACAGACCATTACCAAATACACCATCACCGCACCGATGATGTAAGCAATCACTGCGCCGAGCGGCCCAGCCTGATTAACGGTGTAGCCGGAGGTAAGGAATAATCCCGTACCGATTACACCGCCCAACGCCAACATGACAATGTGGCGGGTTTGCATTTCTTTCTTGAAATTTAAGGCTGGATCGGACTGATCATTTTTTGTTTGGATAGTCATCGCTATGTTCTCATGAAATGCACGGACAAATATTTCTTGTAACCGACTATTAGGCAGCACAATTAAATTGTCGCTAGTTGTTATTGTTTTCACTATTCATGAAGGACGATCCGATCATAAAATCGGAAGTCTTACCGAGTTCAGGTTCCCACCTCGGTGAAACGCTCGGTTTTGCCAGCATGGAGGATTGCATCACCTTGTTTACTGCGAACTAACGCAAATGCTTGTTTAAGGTCAGCCAACAAGTCGGCCGTATCTTCAATACCCACGGAGACCCTGACCAAGCCCTCGGAAATCCCAAGTGCCTCCCGTTCCTCCAAGGTGTTTTCCACGTGGCTGGTTGTCCGTGCCGGCCCGTAGATGGTTTCAACCGCTCCCAGGTTGCCCGCACGATGTGCATATTTGAGCAGCGGTAACAAACGAGTCACTGTGTCCATGCCCCCCACCAGCACAAAGCTGACAATTGCGCCAAATCCGCGCATTTGCGAACGGGCAATGACATGACCTCGATGTTGAGGAAGTCCCGGATAGTTCACAGATTCCACCAAGGGCTCGGTGCATAGGTACTCGGCCAATACTTGTGCGCTCGCCTGTTGCTGGCGAAGACGCAAAGCCAGAGTCTTGATGCCCCGGATGATGAGATAAGCCGAGAACGGGTCCAGCGAGGCCCCATTGATTTCGCGGTAATGACGAACTTGAGACATGAGATGCTCGGTGCCGCAGACCACACCGCCAAGCACATCGCCATGACCGGACAGGAACTTGGTAGCACTGTGCACTACCACATCAACCCCAAGAGCAAGGGGATTCTGATTCAAAGGCGTCGCGAACGTATTGTCTGCTATGACCAAAGCCCCAACACGCTTCGCCGTCGCCACGAGACGTCGGATATCCAGAACCTTGAGTGTTGGATTCGTCGGGGTTTCCAGGTAGAGGACATTGCAGCCTTTAGCGATCTCATGCTCGATAGCTTCTATATCGAGGGTATCGCAAAGCATGACCTCGACTCCCATGCGAGGGAGAAACTCTTCAAAGATTTTGTTTGTGCCACCGTAGCTGTCGCGGGTAGAAACCACACGCTGACCACAGGACAGGAAGGTATGCAGCACACCACTGATGGCAGCCATCCCGGTACTGAAAGCGACAGCCGATTCAGCGCTTTCCAGCTCGCAAAGTTTGTCTTCCAGGACAGTGACAGTTGGGTTACCCATGCGGCTGTAAATGAAGCCAGGTTCTTTACCCAATGCCACGTCATACCATTCATCGATGTCATGGTAACCGTAGGCGGCGCTGACTACGATGGGAGTCTGGGTGGCGTTGTAGGGATGTTGAACTTGCTCCCCGCCCCAAACCACTCGCGTCCCCAAACCAGCATTCTGGCTCTGACCGGGTTTTATCTTGTCATCCATAAATTTATCTCGCATCGATGAAACACAGATGTGTTCCGATTGGGCTTGCGATGACTATATGGAAGGCTTGATCGTGTGAAAAATCATGTTATCTGGGGCTAAGGGGGGCTTTTTTTAATGGATGAACGACAGAAAAGGGCTTGATGGCACAAATGTGTGTGAAGGATGTATTGGCCCGTCTGCCAACGTATCAAGCGAATGAAATTGCCGGGCTACTGCCACATAGGCATCGTCGGTGACCCTATGAAGGTCGGGGGCAGATGGTCATGGCAGGAGAGCGCTGGCCGCTATTGCTGCCGCATAACTGGCAACCGCCTAGACTGGGTTAACTCACTAACCGAAGGACATAAAATGCTCATTGTCTTCAGCGGCCTTCCGGGTACCGGAAAGACGACTATCGCAAGTGACCTTGCCACCAGAACAAGTGCTGTGTATCTGCGGATCGATACGATTGAGCAGGCTATCCGAAATTCCGGTGCTCTGGCACAAGACGTGGGGCGGAGCGGTTACATGGTCGCTAATGAGCTTGCTCTGAGCAATCTTCGCTTTGGCAGCACAGTCATAGTCGACTGCGTTAACCCAGTAATCGAAAGCCGAAAGGCATGGAGCGAAATAGCCACACGCTCTGGCGCTCCATTAGTGAATATCCAGGTGGTTTGCTCTGATATACATGAACACCGCAGACGGGTAGAAACCAGAAAGATTGATATTCCCGGGCTGACGCCACCAACCTGGCAGTCTGTATTGGATCATGAATATGAGGGGTGGGATAACGCCCCGTTTAATATAGACACAGCCCTGACATCTCCAGCGGAGGCAGTGGCAATGATCACCAAACGATTTTTATCCGGAGGCCCAACGTAGCAAGGTGTGATCAACCGACGCGCCGCCCTTCACTGATGCAACAGCAGTTGCCCGATCTCACTCGTTCGCTGTGTCGGCAGGCGTGTGGAGCGAATCACAGCCGGATGTCTTAAAATCGTCAGCTTTCATAATTACCGGGGCTCAGCGAGGCTGAAATCTTAGCCTCGCGACGCCAATATACTGATCCTATTTTTGGCTGAGTGCCGCTATCGATACTCCCGAAGCAACGAAGGTGAGTCCTGCCCCTACGTTCAGGCCATTTACCAGTCGTGGCCTCTGACGCAAAAATCGGGACAGTGCAGTGGCAAATACGCCCATAAGTGCGAATCCCACTGCCGTCAGTGCGGCGAACCATATGCCGTACACCAGCATTTGCACGCTCACTGAGCCGCGTTGTGGGTCGACGAACTGCGGGATGAACGCAAGGACGAAAAACCCGGGCTTCGGATTGAGTGCTGCCGAGAGTAATCCGGTGAGGAAAATGCTCGGCAGTGATTGCCGAGTCGCTGGCTGGAAGCTAATCAGGCTACGAGAGCGCAGGACTTTTATGCCAAGCCAAAGTAGATAACCGGCGCCGATGAGCTTGACGACCCAGAAGGCAACTGCAGACGTCTGCATCAGCAAAGTCAGTCCGAGTGAAGCGGTTGCCACATGAAAGAGAATTCCCGCCCCGGATGCCATGCCCGATACGATAGCGGCTATCCTGCCCTGACTGAGTCCTCGGCCTACGGCCAGCAGATTGTCCGGGCCAGGTGCGAGTACCAATAGCAAGCACGCGGCAGTATAGGCAAACCAGATATTGATCGGAAACACGGCATTCTCCTTAAGCTTCACCGAGGCATCCATCCTCACGTAGCGCCAGACTGTGCCCGTACCAGGTTGCAATGTCAAAACCACTGAATTTGAGAAGATGTATTTACCCTTATTCACCCATTTCGGGGCACCTCCCCCAAAGGGTAATCTTCGACACTTTCTATGGAAATGGCTTCAAGCAGCACCTGCTCCAGGATGACAAAAAAACATTTGATGTGAGCCTGTTTCAACGCCTGCGGCCGGGTCACCAGATAGACCTCCATATCTGGAAGCTGGATATCCGGGAATAGCTCGATCAGGTCCTTCGCCAGAATACAGGGCAGCACTGCCACGCCCATACCTCGCTTCACCGATTCGAGCTGAGCCGCGAACGAGTTCACGCTGATCTGCATGCGTTCCAGGCCCGCCGCCTTTGCCACACACATTTGCGGCAACATATCCAGCGGAGGAAGCAAGGCAATATTGACCGCAGTGGCCGGCGTCACTCCTGGAAACCGCTTCAGATAACCTGCATCGGCGAAGACACCGTAAGCGAGCCTGCCTATGGGGCGATAAATCAGCGACGGCTCGCCCAGATGAGCTGTGCGTACTGCAATGTCTGCGGCGCCGCGGACAATCTTGTGAAAGTCGGCTGTTATCAGCAATTCCACCGAGCATCGCGGGTGCACAGAGGTGAAGCGACTCGCGGCCTCGAGCACGCAAGAAGAGAACCCCTCCCCTGCACTGACCACGACAGTGCCAGATAGCGCTGTGTGTAGCTCGGACATGCCCGTAACGGTTTGACGCCTCAAGCCCGCTTCTGCAGCCAGGGCAACGTCCACGAGGGATTGGCCTCGCGGGGTCAACCAGCATCCTTCAACTCCCCGCTCGACGAGTGGCTCGCCAAGTGCACCTTCAAGTTGGGTCAGCCGTCGCGACACAGTAGACGCCGCGATCCCCAGCAATTGGCCGGCCTGAAGAAAGCTGCCACGTCGCGAGACTGCCAACAGCAGACGAAGATCGTCCCAGTTTGCTTGCAAAGCCATGCTTCATATCTTCCCTGATTTGCAAATTTGCAAAGCCATTATGCAGCAGTCGCTGTTTTTCGGCAGAGGCCTCAAAGGTATATCTACAAGCCCTCGAAACGAATGGAATGGAACGGACTGTATGACTACTGGCCCCAACGACTTTGCGGAACGCGCCGCCAGCGCCTTCAATCGCCGTGATGTGGAAGCGATGCTGACGCTGGTTTGCGAAGACTTCATCTACTTCGATGGGATGGGGATGCAAACCGGTCGCGAATCCATGCGCAAACGAGAAACCGCATTACTCGAAGCCTTCCCCGATGCCCAGCTGACCTTCGGCCCATTTGCCGTCGATAACGATCGTTTAGCACTGACCGCCTTCCTGACCGGCACCTTCACCGCACCATTAGTGATGCCGGACCGGGTGATTCCACCCCATGGCCGCCATATTGCCGTGTACTACGCCGCACACTTCACCTTCAAAGACGGGCTGGCCATCCGTGAAGAGGCCTTCTTCGACAGTGCGGTGTTGATGTCATTTTTTAGCCGATCAGAGTGAGGGTTGACCTATGCATAGTACATTCGTCACTGGCGCGACCGGCTTGTTGGGCAACAACCTGGTGCGAGAACTGGTCGCTCGAGGCTGCGCGGTCAAAGCCCTGGTTCGCTCAAGAGCCAAAGGTGAACAACAATTCAAGCATTTGCAGGGTGTGGAACTGGTCGTTGGTGACATGGCCGATGTCGACGCGTTCGCAACGGCGCTGCAAGGCTGCGATACGGTGTTTCACACCGCCGCGTTCTTTCGCGACAACTACAAGGGCGGCAGTCACTGGAAGGAACTCGAAAAGATTAACGTGGAGGGTACGCGGCGCCTGCTTGCCCAGGCCTACAACGCCGGTATCCGACGCTTCATCCACACGTCTTCCATTGCCGTGCTCGACGGCGCACCCGGCACGTCAATCGATGAAACTTGCCTGCGGGCCGACGCCGATGCGGATGACTACTACCGTAGCAAGATCCTCGCCGACCGCGTCGTCTTGTCGTTCCTGGAACGCCATCCCAAGATGCATGCCTGCATGGTTCTGCCTGGCTGGATGTGGGGCCCTGCCGACATGGGCCCGACCTCCTCGGGACAGTTGGTTAACGATGTCGTGCGTGGCAAATTGCCCGGACTGATCCCCGGTAGTTTCTCCGTTGTCGATGCTCGCGATGTGGCGTTGGCGCAAATTGCCGCTGCCAGACATGGACGGCGCGGTGAGCGCTATCTCGCGGCGGGCCGGCATATGACAATGCGTGAGCTGGTGCCTGTTCTGGGACGTATAGCGGGCGTCAAGACACCCGTTCGACAACTACCACTGCCCTTTCTATACACCTTGGCGGCGGTGCAGGAGATCTATGCGCGTATTACCGGCAAGCCCATTCTGCTGAGCATGGCCACGTTGCGCCTGTTGGTACGAGAGAAGGACCGCACCTGTTTCAACCACAGCAAGAGTGAACAAGAGCTTGGCCTGAGTTTCCGGCCGCTGGAGCTGACACTCACTGACACCGTGGCGTGGTACCGCGATCACGATTGGTTTGAAAACAGTGCGCCTCCAACGCAGGAAAAACGCACATCCGTCATGGCCGACGACTGACTTTCACAGATAAGATTACCGTCGAGTCCCACATTCACCGCATACCAGGACAAGGACGTAAACATACTGTGAGTAGGAAAATAATCCTGATGCGTCACGGCCAGCCAAAGTTGGTCGCAACCGACAAAATGTCAGCGCTCGATATGAAAGACTGGATCGAACAATACAACCGGTCCGAAATCACCAACCAACCCGTCCCGGACGCCAGCATGCAGCTCGCCGCATCCGCCACGGTGATTGTCTCAAGCAACGCGCCTCGTGCGCTGACTTCCGTCCAGGCTCTTGGCCTGAAACCCGCCCTCGTCGACGCGCTTTTCTGTGAAGCGCAACTGCCTTATGGTCACTGGAAACTGCCACGGCTATCACCGTTTACCTGGGCATTTATCCTTCGAGTCTTATGGTTGTGCGGTTACTCACGCAGAGTCGAATCCGTCGCCACTGCAAAGATGCGCGCCAGCACGGCAGCTCAACGACTTCAGTCCCTTGCCAGCGAAGGACCGGTTCTGCTGCTCGGTCATGGCTTTATGAATCGAATGATTGCCAAACAATTGGTGGCAGATGGATGGACTCGGCAAAAACGTAACGGCAGCCAGTATTGGAGTGCGACGGTGTATCAATACGGCGGTGTTTAAGAGATACCTCACGATCTTTTTCAGCAAACGGAGTCACTTACATGGAAGTCATCAATCAGTTGCAGCCCGCAGAGTGTGCAGGCATGGAGGACATCCGACGCGAAATCGATGCCCTTGATCAGGCCGTTATCAAGCTATTGGGCAAGCGTTTTCATTACGTGCTGGCGGCCTCGAAGTTCAAGACCTCAGCGACTTCGGTGCGTGCACCGGAGCGTTTCAAGGCGATGCTGGCGACACGTCGCGAGTGGGCTAAGGCCGAGGGCCTGAGCCCGGATGCAATCGAGAAGATGTACAGCGACCTGGTGAACCACTTCATTGCCGAAGAGATGAAACACTGGGCGGCTAATCAATCCGAAACCTGATTCTGATGTCCGGGCTGTCCGCTTTGGGTTGTGGATTCAACCGACCGATGCAGGTAAGAATCGGCCGAGAGCGGACAGTTGTTCCACTGCACAATTACCAAGTGGTTCTACCAAGGAAGCGATCTTATGAAACCCGTCAGAATTCGTACCCTACAAAGTACTGATGCTGAGGCGTTGCTGACCTTTGAAATGGACAATCGCGAGTGGTTCGAGCGTTTCATTGACGCGCGCGACGCTGCTTTTTACTCGGTGCAGGGCGTCGCCGACCACATTGCGGCTTATTTATCTGACTTTTCCGCCGGAACCTGGCACCCATTTGTCATCGAAGATGCTGACGGAAAAATAGTGGGTCGGGCGAACCTGAAAGGTATCGACATCTCCGAACGGTCGGCTGAAGTCGGCTATCGGATTGCTCAAAGCGCTTGCGGACAGGGTCTGGCAACGTTGGCGGTGAAGCATCTGATCCAGGAGGCGCAGCTGCATTGGAACCTTAAACAACTGGTTGCCAACGTATACGCTGCAAATATCGGCTCGGCAAAAGTGCTCAACCGGTGCGGCTTCTTGATTGAACCTATATCTGGGCAGGAAGGGACAGAGCACGAATATCGGTTTAGCCTTTTGATATAGATGAGTGACAGCAAGCTGTGACTTGCTTCGCCCTGCCCAGGCAATGTTCGACCTACACCAGCACCGTCAACCAGGCCGACACCAGCAGCAAAAAAGCCAGCGCCGTGTTCATGCGTTTGAACGCCTGTGGCGAACCAAAAGCCCGGGCACTACCCACGCCGAGCAACGCCCACAGGGTCATGCACGGCAAAGAGACCAACAGAAACATCAGCGACAACACCACCAGCCGCAGGGTCTTGTCGCCGCCACCGACAAATACGCTGACCACCGCCATCGCCATCATCCAGACCTTGGGGTTGACCAATTGCAGGGTGGCGGCGCCGAACACGCTGAGCCCTTCATCGCGCGGGGTGGTCGGGTCCAGGGACGGCGGCGCGCTTTGAAAGATCTGCCAGGCCAGCCAACTCAACCAAAGCACCCCGGCCCAAGCCATCGCCTGCTGCACACGGGGAAACCGCAGCAGCGTCTCACCCACGCCGAGCCCGACTGCAAACACAATCAGCGCCGCCGCCACGCATGCGCCAAAAATGATAGGCAGCGTGGCACCCAGCCCCCGCCGCGAACTGTGGCTCAACACCAGAATATTGGTCGGTCCCGGGGTAATCGAGGCAACGAACGCAAACAGCAGGAAAGGCAACAACGATTCCATGGCATGGACTCCTTGATCAATTAGGAAACCATGGTCGCGGGTCAGCGGGATTCAGTCTGGAAGGTTTGAGCAGCGCTTGCGGTAATCCGCGGGTGTGAGCTGGTAGGCACGGCGGAACCAGCGCCCCATATGGCTTTGATCGGCGAACCCAAGCGCACTGGCCACCTGGGCCGGCGACTCGCCCCGCGCCAGCAACTGTCTCGCCTTGGCCAGGCGCAGCTGGATCAAATAAGCATGAGGCGCCAGCCCAAAGGCCGCCTTGAAGGCCCGCGTCAGACGAAAGCGATCAACACCACAGGCTTGGGCCAGATCATCCAGCCCGATGTCTTCGTAGACATGGGCATGCAAATAGTCACGTGCAACCTGGGCCACCCACGGCAGGCGCGGATCAAAGGCCTGACGCTTGCGCCAATCAAGGTGGCAAGTGAGCGAACCCAACAAGGTGTCGATGGCGCTCTGGCGCACAATGCGCAAGTCGCCCTCATGGAGCGCGTGGAAGGCTTGAAAAATGGCAATGGCCAGGCGCGGATCCTGGCTCAGGGTGTCGGCAAAACCCGGCTGACTGTTGGCCGGCGCGTGCTCGAACAACGCGTGCAACTCCCGCTCCAGCCAGTGCGGATCGAGGTAGAGCATCGAATAAGTAAACCCCTCCTCGGTCGGCGCATGCCCATCGTGGATTTCCCCCGGCTCCAGCATGAATACCTTGCCCGGCGTACTGAGGTGGCGAACGCGCCGGCAATTGAACTGCTGCACCCCCTGCTCGGTGACCCCGACCAGAAAACTGTCATGCCAATGCGGATCGTAGGCATGCCCCTGAAAATGGGCACGAATCGATTCAATCCCGGTATCGGCGTCCTGGGACAGCTCAATCCAGTTGCGTCTATCCACGCAAGGCTCCCTGGGTCATGGCTCAGTGTTGATCTGTGCGGACGACTAAATTACCGCGCAATGGAAAAGAACGTTTAGAAGATTTGTGCAGGTTCCTCGGCAAATGCATCCTTGATAAATGCCTCCAGCTGTTTCTCTTCAAGCAGTGTGTCAGCGTTCCCGAGTCGATGTGTGGGTTCTATTACCAGAAGTCGTTGTGCTGACAGCGTTTTGGATCTTGGCCCGATAGCTGCGTCGTAGCAGGCAGAAAACGGCCAGAGCAGTCTACGGTTCCGTTTTAAATGGTCTTACGCGTTAGCCAGGCACCCCAGAACAGACTACTGAAGAAACGAGTAGCGTCTCCGAATCCAGAGTCATGCATCAATTGTTGAACCGCAGCCTCGGAATGTGGCGGGTCAGCTCCCTGTAGAATTTTTCCTAACTTGGCCTTCACTTCATCCGGGCTGGCTCCATGTTGCCGCCACCGTTGCCCCCAGGCATCAAGCAACAACGGTTGGCTGGCATAAGCATATTGATTTCCTGCCACAATCAGCGGCGCACCCGGCTTTAGACGAGTCCGGATGGATTGCAAAAGTTTTCGCTTGGCGTCATCTCCCTCGAGATGATGGAGTACGCCTATCAAAGTGCCCGCGTCGTATAACTTATCTTCAGGCAGATCGTCGACTTGCCCAAGGTGCATATTCGTTCTTTCAAGCAACTTGTTTGCCTTCAACTGCTGTGCCGCAGCCTCCAACATTGGCTCAGACGGATCTATGGCAGTGAAATGCCAACTTGGCTCCAATGCTGCCATAGCAATAATCTCTTGGGCGGTACCACCAGCGCCGACTGCCAATATTCTCGCGGAGCTTGTATTACCAAGGCTTGCCGCCAACATACACGCGGTAAGATCGTGGCAGGCGTCATACCCTGCTAATGCGATGCGGCTCTGTCGTCCATATTCATTGGCCCGAGAGGTATCGAATTTTTCAATTGCTTTCAGAGGTGATGATTTCAAGGCGGTTCTCCATGTCCTTGAATTAAGCTACTCCACATACTTAAATAATAAAAATTCATTAATTTTATGAGATGCATTCCTGCCAGGAATATTGAATTCGCCTTTGCGACAGGGAGTTATAGGTCGATTGCAGCCCTTCGTGACAGGCCGCAATCGACCACAAAGCAGTCGGTGGACAGACTGGTGGCAAACGGGTGGTGTCCTGCTACCCTCTTTACCATAGTCGGGCTTGCCGTCACCTCAGTCATGTTTCCCCGCACTTACCGCGACAAGAAACGCGACATGGCATGTCACCTAATAGTGGATAGCGCCATGAAAGTTCGATGCCCTGGCTGTGGTTATATCGGAGACAAACTTCCGCCAACCCATAAGTGCCCTAAATGCGACGAATTTTCCCACGAATGGCTGATTTATGACTGGGAAAGCTTTGCTTTAATCAAGCGTCGACATATTAGATACAACCTTTTAATCATTGGTCTGGTTCTAATCAACTTACTTGCGGCGATCACCTTGAAATCAACAGATGCGTTTCAATGGTTGTTCAACTTGTTCTTAATCCCAGCCATGATCAGTTTGTTTTATTGTCGAAAGCAGCTTGCAAGAAAATCGGAGTATAAAGGGCATAGAGGCAGGGATACGCTTCCCTGGTTTATCGGTTTCGGGGGGCTCTAAAGCGGCTAACACCGTGAGTTCAAGCCAGCAGCTCGCTGATCCACCGGGCCTGCCGTTCGGTGTCTTGCACCTTCTCCTCGGGCACGGCCTGTCGCGCCTGGGCGAAGTTGGTCAGGGTCTTCTGCTTCTGGCGCAACAGGCGCTGCCACTTGGACAGGAACGCCGGGCGGCGCGCCTGCATCTGCAGCGGGCCGAAGTACAGCTCCTCGGCGGTGTACATCACCGGCCCGTCGCACTCGGCGATAATGATCTCGTAGTAGAAGCGATTTTCCCGCAGCAGCTCCTCGCAGAGGATGCGGTAGCCATTTTCCATCAGCCATTGGCGCAGTGGCTGCTCGCCGCCGTTGGGCTGCAGGATCAATCTCTCTTGGCCGCTCAGGTGCGCCTTGCCGCTGTCGAGGATGTCGCGGATTGTCTCGCCGCCCATGCCACAGATGCTGATCGCCGTGATCCCGTCACCCGGCTCGATCGCCGCCAGGCCATTGGCCAGGCGCACGGTGATCCGCTGGTCCAGGCCGTTCTCGCGCACGGTGCGTTCGGCCGAGCGGAACGGCGTCAATGCCACCTCGCCGGCCACCGCCGTCGCGATGGCGCCACGGCGCATCAACGCCACCGGCAGGTAGCCGTGATCCGAGCCGATATCGGCCAGGCGCGCACCTGGTGGCACATGCGCCGCCACGCGCTCCAGGCGTATGGACAATGTCTGTTCGTTCAACTGCAGCTCCTTTTCACCACGAGTGTCCGGCACCTTTGGCCGGATCGGGGGGGAGATTCTGTAGAGCAACGCCGTACATTTCAAATTTATACGACCAGGGCGATGACTCACCCCAACGATCACTGCATCGCGACGCTGACGCCCTGCTGGTATTCACGGGGCGTACAGCCAAACTCGCGACGGAACACAGTGTGCAGATACTGCGCAGATTTGAAGCCGCAGCTGGACGCAATGTCTGCAATCGCTGAATCGCTGTTCTCCAGCCCGTTGGTCGCGGCCGCCAGTTTGAAGCGCAGGATCTCGTCATGCACGCTGCAGCCTCGCACTTTGCGAAAGTGCGACTCCAGCGACGAGCGCGATATGCCGACATAAGCCGCCACCTGCGCCGTCTTGATGCCCTGGCAGGCATATTGACGAATGAACAGCAGCGCCTGCATGACGTAGGGGTCACCTAATGGTTGATGCAGACTTGATACCTGCACGTTGATCGAATCAGGGGGAATCAGTATTTGCGTGCCTGTGGACGGCATGCCGTGCAGCATCTGATGGAGCAGATGCGCAGCGGTTCGCCCCATGGTTTCGGTGCCCTGGATGACCGAGCTCAGTGGCACCCGGGTCAGACTGCGGGTCAGCGGGTCGTTGTCGATGCCAATCAACGCCACCTGCTCCGGCACGGCGATCCCGGCGGTAAGGCAGGCTTGCAGTAGCTGCCGGGCGCGCGCGTCACTGACGGCGATGATGCCGATGGGTTTGGGCAGGCTCTGCAGCCAGGCGATCTGCTGTTCGACGGCGCTGTCCCAGAGCGGCGCGCTGGTGCCCATGCCGCGATAGACCTCCGCGTGCAGGCCATCGCGTTGCATCAGCTGGCGAAAGGCTTTTTCCCGTTCCTGAGCCCAACGATTGGCTTGCGCTTCAGGCAGGCTGAAGCAGGCAAAACGCGTCAGCCCGGCTTCGATCAGGTGCTCATACGCCAGCGTCATCAGCGCGGCATTGTCGGTGGCGACGTACGGAATACCTTTCGGATAGGCTCGCACATCCTGATAAGAACCGCCCACCGCCACCACGGGCAACTTGATTGCGGCCAGCGCCTCGCCAATCAACGGGTCGTCGAAGTCGGCAATGATCCCGTCACCCTGCCAGCGCTCGATCCCTTTCAACCGGCAGAGGAAATCCTCCTCAAGAAACAAGTCCCAGGATGCGCGGGTGCTGCTCAGGTAGTTGCCGATGCCACTGATGATGCCGCGGTCGTAGATCTTGCTGCCATTGAACAGCAGTGCGATGCGGTGAACGGGCGGTACGGTTTTCATTGTTCTTATCCTGGGCCGGTCAACACCGAGGCGGTCGGCACAGACTAGGCGTGCATACGACGAATCTCAATACTCAAAATCGCACCCTGTGTTGGTGACTTTCATAATCAGCAGCCACAAGGCCGTTGCTAGTATCGAGACACCGCCAAGAACAACAAGGACATTGCCAATGCCGTACTTTCCCGATGTCGACAAGATTCTCTACGAAGGCCCCGCCAGCGACTCTCCCCTCGCCTTTCGCCACTACGATGCCAACAAGCTGATCCTCGGCAAACCGATGCGCGAGCACCTGCGCATGGCTGTCTGCTATTGGCACACCTTCGTCTGGCCGGGCTCCGATGTGTTCGGTGCAGGTACCTTCAAGCGCCCGTGGCAGCAAGCTGCAGATCCGATGGAGATGGCCATCGGCAAGGCGGATGCTGCATTCGAGTTCTTCTCCAAACTTGGTATCGACTACTACTGCTTCCACGATACGGATGTCGCCCCGGAAGGCAGTTCGCTAAAGGATTACCGCAACCACTTCGCGCAGATGATCGACCATCTGGAGCGCCATCAGGAACAGAGCGGGATCAAGCTGCTGTGGGGAACTGCCAACTGCTTCAGCAACCCGCGCTTCGCCGCAGGCGCCGCCAGCAACCCGGACCCGCAAGTGTTCGCCTGTGCCGCTGCTCAGGTATTCAGCGCCTTGAACGCTACCCAGCGCCTCAAAGGGTCCAACTACGTGTTGTGGGGCGGTCGCGAGGGCTACGAAACCCTGCTCAACACCGACTTGAAACGCGAACGCGAACAACTGGGTCGTTTCATGCGCATGGTAGTCGAGCATAAGCACAAGATCGGTTTCAAAGGTGACCTGCTGATCGAACCCAAGCCGCAGGAGCCGACCAAGCACCAATACGATTACGACAGCGCCACCGTCTTTGGCTTTCTGCATCAGTTCGGCCTGGAAAACGAAATCAAGGTCAACATCGAGGCCAACCATGCGACCCTGGCGGGTCATAGCTTCCATCACGAAATCGCAACGGCAGCCTCGTTGGGGATCTTCGGCAGCATCGACGCCAACCGTGGTGATCCGCAGAACGGCTGGGATACCGACCAGTTTCCCAATAGCGTCGAAGAGATGACCCTGGCCACCTACGAAATTCTCAAAGTCGGTGGTTTCAAGAATGGCGGGTTCAACTTCGACTCCAAGGTTCGCCGCCAAAGCCTCGACGAGATCGATCTGTTCCATGGCCACGTCGCCGCGATGGACGTCCTCGCCCTGTCCCTGGAGCGCGCGGCGGCCATGGTGCAGAACGACCGACTCCAGCAATTCAAGGATCAACGCTATGCCGGCTGGGAGCAGCCCTTGGGGCTAGCGGTACTGGCGGGTGAGTTAAGCCTCCAATCACTGGCCGAACATGCCTTCGCCAACGAACTGAATCCGCAGGCCGTCAGCGGCAGGCAGGAGATGCTCGAAAACGTCGTCAACCGGTTTATCTACAACTGACGGTCAACAACGTCCGCTGGCGGCGCTGTGACATTCGCGCGACAAATCTATGCCCGCGGCACCTGGCGACTCTCTACAGTTCTACCGGCACGATATTCATCGTCAGGCAGTGTCTTTCAAACAACAATAAAAGGACGCACCATCATGAAGAAACTAAAACGCACGCTACTCGCCGGCGCCCTGTCTTTGCTATCCCTTTCGGTCATGGCCGATTCTGCCCACCCGAAAATCGGTTTCTCCATTGATGACCTGCGGCTGGAACGTTGGTCACGTGACCGGGACTACTTCGTCGCGGCGGCGGAAAAAATGGACGCCAAGGTCTTCGTGCAATCGGCCGATGCCAACGAGCAAAAGCAGATTTCGCAAATCGAAAACCTCATCTCCCGTGGCGTCGATGTGATCGTCATCGTGCCATTCAACGCCACCGTACTGACCAATGCCGTCGCCGAAGCCAAGAAGGCCGGAATCAAGGTCGTGTCCTATGACCGCCTGATTCTCAACGCCGATATCGACGCCTACATTTCCTTCGATAACGAAAAGGTCGGCGAGATGCAGGCCAGCGGCGTGCTGCAAGCAGCGCCCAAGGGCAATTACTTTTTGCTCGGTGGCGCGCCGACCGACAACAACGCAAAAGTCCTGCGCGAAGGTCAGATGAAAGTGCTGCAACCGGCCATCGACAAGGGTGATATCAAAATCGTCGGCCAACAGTGGGTGAAGGAATGGAACCCCACCGAAGCGCTGAGCATTGTCGAAAATGCCCTGACCCGCAACGACAACAAAATCGATGGCATCGTCGCCTCCAACGACGCCACTGCAGGCGGTGCGATCCAGGCTCTGGCCGCGCAGAAACTGGCCGGCAAGGTGCCAATTTCGGGCCAGGACGCGGACCTGGCAGCGGTCAAGCGAGTGATCAATGGCACTCAGACCATGACCGTCTACAAGCCTCTGAAACTCATCGCCTCCGAAGCTGCCAAGCTGTCAGTGCAACTGGCGCGTAACGAGAAACCCACCTACAGCTCGCAGTACGACAATGGCAGTAAAAAAGTCGACACCATCTTGCTCACCCCGACCCCATTGACCAAGGACAACATCGACCTGCTGGAACAGGACGGGTTCTACACCAAGGCGCAGATTGCCGGACAGTGAACCATCGAGCGGTACAGACTCGAGAGCAAGCTTGAGTGCAATCCTGCGGGGCGAGCCAATCCGTTCCCGCAGGGTTGGCCTCCCGTCTGTTGCTTATGTGTGAGCCCTTTGTGTGAGCCCTCGCCATGTCCGACTACCTGCTGCAAATGAACGGCATCGTCAAAACCTTCGGCGGTGTCAAAGCCCTCAATGGCATCGACATCAGGGTCAAGCCCGGTGAATGCGTGGGATTGTGCGGCGAGAACGGCGCCGGTAAATCCACGCTGATGAAAATTCTGTCGGCGGTCTACCCCTATGGTACCTGGGACGGTGAAATCCTCTGGGACGGCCAGCCGCTCAGGGCGCAATCGATCAGCGAGACCGAGGCCGCCGGTATCGTCATCATTCATCAGGAATTGACGCTGGTTCCCGACCTGTCGGTGGCCGAAAACATTTTCATGGGCCATGAGCTGATGCTGCCCGGCGGGCGCATGAATTACCCGGCGATGATCCACCGCGCCGAAGCCCTGATGCGTGAACTGAAAGTACCGGACATGAACGTATCGCTACCGGTTTCGCAGTACGGCGGTGGCTACCAGCAACTGGTGGAAATCGCCAAGGCACTGAACAAGCAAGCGCGTCTGCTGATCCTCGATGAGCCTTCATCGGCCCTGACCCGTTCGGAAATCGAGGTGCTGCTGGATATCATCCGCGACCTTAAGGCCAAGGGCGTTGCCTGCGTTTACATCTCTCACAAGCTTGATGAAGTGGCCGCCGTATGCGACACCATTTCGGTGATCCGTGACGGCCAACACATCGCCACGACCGCCATGGTGGACATGGACATTCCAAAGATCATCACCCAAATGGTCGGACGGGAAATGAGCAACCTCTACCCCACCGAGCCCCACGAAATTGGCGAGGTGATTTTCGAGGCGCGCCACGTCACCTGCTACGACGTCGATACACCGAAACGCAAACGGGTCGACGACATTTCGTTCGTCCTCAAACGCGGTGAAATCCTCGGCATCGCCGGTCTGGTCGGCGCCGGACGCACGGAGCTGGTGTCGGCGCTGTTCGGCGCTTACCCCGGTCGCCACGAAGGCGAGGTCTGGCTGGACGGCAAACCGATCGACACACGCACGCCGCGCAAATCAATCCGCGCCGGCCTGGGCATGGTGCCCGAGGACCGCAAGCGCCAGGGCATCATTCCGGATCTGGGTGTCGGCCAGAACATCACCCTGGCCGTGCTGGACAATTACTCGAAAATGACCCGCATCGACGCCGAAGCCGAACTGGGCAGCATCGACCGGGAAATCTCGCGCATGCATCTCAAAACCGCGAGCCCGTTCCTGCCAATCACCAGCCTCTCTGGCGGCAATCAACAAAAAGCCGTGCTGGCGAAAATGCTTTTGACCAAACCCCGGGTACTGATTCTCGATGAGCCCACCCGAGGTGTGGATGTCGGCGCCAAGTATGAAATCTACAAGTTGATGGGGAGGCTGGCGGCTGAAGGTGTGTCGATCATCATGGTGTCCTCGGAACTGGCCGAGGTGCTCGGCGTCTCCGACCGCGTCCTGGTGATCGGCGAAGGCCAATTGCGCGGCGATTTCGTCAACCACGAACTCACCCAGGAACAGGTGCTCGCCGCCGCGCTCAGCCACCCCGCTGGCCATCACAATAATGATCGGAAATCCGTGTAGATGAATCAGATCAAACAGCTCTTCACCCGCTACAAAATGCTCGCGCTAGTGATTGCTGTGGCGATTATCTGGCTGTTCTTCAGTTGGCAGACCGAGGGCGGATTTCTGACCCCGCGCAACCTCTCCAATCTGCTGCGGCAGATGTCCATCACCGGGATTCTCGCCTGCGGCATGGTGCTGGTCATCATCAGCGGCGAGATCGATTTATCGGTCGGTTCATTGCTGGGCCTGCTGGGTGGACTGGCGGCAATTCTCGACGTGGTCTATCACATACCGCTATTGGCGAACCTGAGCCTGGTCGCCCTGTGCGGATTGATGATCGGTTTGGCCAACGGCTACATGACCGCCTACCTGCGGATCCCGTCTTTCATCGTCGGGCTGGGTGGCATGTTGGCCTTTCGCGGCATCCTGCTGGGAATTACCGGCGGCACCACCATCGCCCCGGTATCGCCGGAGCTGGTCTACGTTGGCCAGGGTTATCTGCCGCACGCGGTAGGCACCGGCTTGGGCGTGCTGCTGTTCGCGCTGACACTTTTGCTGACCTGGAAACAACGCCGCAATCGTGCTCTCCACGGCCTGGCGGCACACTCGATGATGCGTGACGTATTGCGCGTGGTGTTGATCGGCGCGGTACTGGGCGGGTTCGTCTATACCCTCAACAGCTACGACGGGATTCCGGTTCCAGTGCTGCTTCTGTTGATTCTGCTGGGCGTGTTCAGCTACGTGACCAGCCAGACCGTCTTCGGAAGACGCGTCTATTCAGTGGGCAGCAACATGGAGGCCACGCGCCTGTCCGGTATCAACGTACAGGCTGTGAAACTGTGGATTTTCGGGATCATGGGCGTGATGTGCGCCCTCGCCGGCGTGGTCAACACTGCCCGCCTGGCCGCCGGCTCACCCTCGGCCGGCAGCATGGGCGAACTCGACGCCATCGCCGCCTGCTTCATCGGCGGCACCTCTATGCGCGGCGGCTCCGGCACGGTCTATGGCGCCCTTCTCGGCGCGTTGGTCATCACCAGTCTGGACAACGGCATGTCCATGCTCGACGTAGACAGCTACTGGCAGATGATTGTCAAAGGCAGCATTCTGGTGTTAGCCGTATGGGTCGATGTGAGCACCCGGACCGGTCGTTATTCGGCCAGCCGATGATCGGTTTCATGAGCGACAAGATTGGTCGGCGAACGCTCACCCTCTGTTCAACAGAGTCAGGCGACGCCGGGGACATTTGTTCCCATGCCCGAGGGCAGGAACGGTCGAATTTCGTCGATTTCCGCGGCGCCAAGACGCAACTCCGAGGCTGCAATCAGCCCGTCTACTTGTGCGGGACGGCGGGCTCCGACAATGGCGCCCGTCACTACCGGTTGGCGAAGTACCCAAGAGATGGCGACTGCCGCAGCGCTCACCCCGTGCCTTTCTCCAATACGCGCCATGACGTCAACCAATGCCAGGTTCGCACTCAAACGGGGCTCCTGAAAATCAGCACTTCGGGCCTTGCGCCAATCGTCTTCGGGCAATTGCGAGATGCGTTCGCGCGTCATGCTGCCGGACAGTAGCCCCGATTGAAGTGTGGAATAGGCAAGGACACCCAACCCGGCCTGCTCACAGAATGGCAGGACGTCTTTCTCGATGTCCCGCATCAAGGCGGAGTACGGCGGCTGGAGCGAAACGATCTCTGTCACCGCCTGCGCCCGCTTGAGTTGAGCGACATCGAAATTCGATACGCCAATAGCGCGAATTTTTCCTTGATCGCGCGCGGCTGCCAAAGCCGAAAGCGCCATTTCAATACCTTCACTGCTTGCGTCGGCAGGAAAGGCTGGCCAGTGGATCTGATACAGATCGATAGTCTCGACTTGGAGCCTGCGCAAGCTTGCGTCGATCTCGGCGAGCAAGGATTGGGGGACCAGGGAGTGCGAAATCTGTTTCGTGACCGGGTCCCAGACAAGGCTGCCTTTGGTGAACACCAAAGGACGCCGCGAGACCGGCACCCGACGCAGCAATTGCCCCACCAATTGCTCCGCATGGCCCAAGCCATAAACCGCAGCGGTGTCAATCCAGTTCACGCCGCGTTCGACGGCATATTCAAGTGCACTCAGGCTGTCCTGGTCATCCTGCGCTCCCCAACTGTATTCCCAGCCGGCGCCGGCGATTGCCCATGTCCCCAAGCCAATAGGCGAAATCAGGAAATCCGATGATCCAAGACGATTCTTTTGCATAGCGACCTCTCCACAAATGATGTGAGAAGTATCCGGGAGAGATCTGATGGCGATAAGATGGGTAATCGTATTTGAACTACTGAACGACATTCATGAGTAATCACCCCGATCTCTCTGAACTCGATGCCTTTGCCGCCGTCGCTCGCCATCGCAGCTTCCGCAAGGCAGCCGACGAGCGTGGCGTGTCGGCTTCCGCGTTGAGTCACGCAATGCGAGCGTTGGAGACACGCCTGGGCATCAGGCTGCTGAACCGAACCACTCGTAGCGTGACCCCGACCGAGGCCGGCCAGCAGCTATTGGCGACGCTGGTCCCGACGCTGCACCAGGTTGCTGATGTATTGGCGCAATTGACCTCGATGCAGGAAGTGCCCGCTGGCAAACTTCGCCTCAACGTGGCGCGTCCGGCGGCTCGTATCGTGTTTGCGAAAGTGCTCGCGCCCTTCGTGGCCAGGTATCCACGTATTCAGTTAGACCTGATCACCGATGATGGATTGACCGATATCGTGAACGGCGGGTTTGACGCTGGAGTCCGTTTTGGTGAAAGCCTGGCCGGTGACATGATCGCAGTCCCTGTCGGCGCACCTCAATCGTTCGTGACGGTTGCTTCGGATACCTATCTGGCCGCAAAGGGGATCGCCCACGCCCCCCGCAACTTGCTCGAGCATTCGTGCATTGCCAGGCGTTTTCCCAGTGGCAAACTTTACGCCTGGGAGTATCAAGCAGACGGTCAACCGATACGGTTGTCCGTCACAGGCCCGCTCATTCTGGAAGACGATGCGCTGATGATCCAGGCGGCGAAAGATGGCGCTGGTATTGCTTATGTCTACGAAGAGCTGGCGCGTGACGAAATCCGCAACGGACATCTCCGAGAAATACTCCAGGAATGGAAAGCACCGCCAAGCCGATTCTTTCTTTATTACTCCAGCCGGCGCCATGTGCCACCGGCCTTGAAAGCGCTCATCGACTTCATCAAAGCGGGTGACTTGCGAAACTGATTGAACCATCCCGACCGGCAGCTTTTCAGTAAGTCCCTTCCCGCACCCGCCATCTGACCTCAGCCTGTATGGCATAAGCCGGCGCCTCCACAGCATTGAAATCTTGTGTATACCGCTGGGCAAATCCTTCTACCCCCCATTCCTGATACTGCTGCACATGCTTTAACTCGTGAGCCCAGAGCGCGATGTCCTGTTCTGCGGTTTGAGCGTCCCGGAAGAGGATGATGTCGATCAGCGTCACGGCACCGACATCGGGGTTTTGCAGCATGGCAGTAGCGGCGTTGAATTGGCCGTTGTCGCTATATTTGTAGCGCGCGGTATCGAGGACACTGGGGTCATACCAGCGCAGCAGTTGCTCGCGGATGTGCGGTGGAATCGGTTGGATGCCGGTGTTGGCTGCTTCAGCGCGGGCTTGGGTCAGCCACAGCGCCAGGGCAGGTGCTGCGATCTGGTAGATGCCATCAGGCAGGGGACCGAGCACCTGTCCCACGTCTGGCAGGCAGAGGCAGCCGTCCAGGCACACTTGTTTCTCACCATCTGGGCAGGCGCTGGTCTGGGCTGGCACTTCAAGCGTCAGGCAAAGAACAAACAGCGCCACCAGGCGCGTGGTGATGGGCGGCATTGGGCGCTCCAGGGACGGACGCAGCGCGAACAGTGGGTCACCATTGATCGACGATTCGCATTGCTTTAGCGTAGTCCCGAACTATGCGTTCCCAGGAAAATCGCAGGAAGTGACAGACCATTTTTTCTGCGAACAATCCGAGCTGCTGACAGAGCACGACGAACTGACGACAGACGCCTCGGATTGCCTTGCTGTTGTCTTTTCGGAAGTTGGCAATGGTCTTGAAATAAGGCATCAATCGCCCAGTCAGCCACATCAGCTCGACGTTGCGTTGGGCTTCTCGTTCCAGGCGCCGGCTCGACTGAATGCGGTTGAGATAGCCGTAGATGTAGATCTTCACCGGATTGGTATCGCTGAAATAGTCATCGAGGCTCTCGGGAAGTAAAGTACTTTGGCCTCGATGTTCACCTTGAATAAAGCGCTTCATAGGCGAGCCTTGCGATGATTTCCGAGGAAATTATAGGTGGTCGCGCAGGTTCAAGAGAGCATCTTGGTGCAGCTAGCCAACAGATAGCAGGGAATCACAACCCCTCTTGGGCAGCCGCTGCCTCTGCATGGGGCATCGAGGCAGCTGTCCATACTTACGACCTAAGCCTGGAGCAGGTTAGAGATCTTGACGTCTGGATCTACCTCAGCCTCGTAGTCAACCCCTTCGATCCCGAAACCGAAGAGACGCAGGAACTCCGCTTTGTAACCGACAAAGTCAGTTAGTTCATAGAGGTTATCGTTGCTAACCTGATCCCAAAGTTGCCTGACGCGGTCCTGGACTTCGGGAGCCAGCTCCTTGTAGTCCGCGCGCAGGCGGCCCTCTTCATCCATCACTGGAGAATGGCCGTACAAGCTGTCTTTGTAGAGCGCATAGACCTGTTCGATACACCCCTCGTGTGTGCCCTGCGCTTTCATGACTTTAAACAACAATGACAGATACAGCGGCATGATCGGGATAGCTGAACTTGCCTGGGTAACCACCGCTTTCAATACCGAGACCCGCGCATCGCCCCCAAGAACAGCCAACCGTTCACGGATACCAAGGACTTTCTGATCCAGGTCCTTCTTGGCCGCACCGATGGAGCCATTCCAATAGATGTCATGAGTCAGCTTTTCGCCCAGGTAAGTGAACGCGGTCGTTTTAGCCCCTTCAGCCAGAACACCTGCTTCGTGCAGGGCATCGATCCACATCTGCCAGTCTTCGCCGCCCATCACGGCCACCGTGCCATCGATTTCGCTTTGGGTCGCGGGTTGTAGATTGGTGTCCTTGACCACTTCCTTATCAGTATCAAGGCCCCGCAAGGTCACGGCCTTGTCGAGCGGTTTGAGGGTAGAACTGAATACTTCACCCGTCTTGGGGTGTGTCCGGCGCGGTGCGGCAAGACTGTAAACAACCAGGTCGACCTTCCCGAAGTCGCGCTTGATAACGTCGATAGTCTTCTGTTTGATCTCATCGGAAAAAGCATCGCCGTTGATGCTCTTGGCGTAGAGGCCGTCGGACTCGGCAAACGTGTGAAAGGCCGCTGTGTTGTACCAGCCGGCGGTGCCGAGCTTGCCTTCATCACCTGCACGTTCGAAAAACACACCGAGAGTCCTGGCGCCACAACTAAAAGCTGCCGTTATCCGCGCAGCAAGTCCGTATCCGGTCGATGCACCGATCACGAGTACATTCTTTGGCCCTCCGGTGATCAATCCTTTCGTAGTAACGTAATCGATCTGATTCTTGACGTTGGCTTCGCAGCCAGTGGGGTGGGTAGTCACACAGACAAAGCCGCGAACGCGCGGTTTAATGATCATAAAAGTTCTCCCTCTTCCAAGATGAGAGCCAACCTTGGCTACAAAGTCATAGACGCCTGGAAAGCTGGAACGTCACGATGAAAGATCTGCAGCGATTGGTGCCTCGCCGGGCATTGGTCGACCTCGAGCCTGGTAAGAGACTGCGACGGTCTAGTCTCGACCGTTGCAGTGGGTGGTCAGACGGCCGTCTGTTCCGCCATTTCCAGGGCACTTACTAGATTGACTACCATTCAAACAAGTTCGGTCCCGGTAGCGGCCCAAATTTAATCTTCATATTTATGAAGTCACATGCAAGCCGGAGACGTAGTTGCCATAACGGAAAATCGCTTCATCCAAGCATCTACGATATCGATCTAATGAACATCCACAATAAAACAATACAAACATCACACATGAATAGCACACTAATTAAAAGCTGATTAACTTCTTTTACTTCCCACGTGCCACTCGTCGTCATGCAGAAAAAAAATTCAACCTTTCCGAAAGCGGGTGACTCCCACTAATACAGCCATCAAGGCGGTGGGTAAATTTTCTGATTGATTGACGATTGCTGATAGGAGAGAGTAATGAACTACGAAGATCGCGATACCTATGGCATGTACAAAACCAACCTCATACGAGATGCCGGCTCCGAGGAACAGGGGCCTGGCCCTGACCTGATGGGGGCAGACACCCTCATTGGAAATGATGTTTATAACCATAATGACGAAGATTTGGGGGATATTAAGGAAATCATGCTGGATGTTCGCAGCGGTAGAGTGAGTTATGCGGTTCTCTCTTTTGGTGGTTTTCTTGGCATGGGAGAAAAACTGTTTGCAGTACCCTGGAATGCATTGACACTCGACACAATAAACAAGCGCTTCGTACTCAACGTAGAGAAAGAACGCTTGGAAAATGCACCAGGCTTTGACAAGGACAATTGGCCCAATATGGCCGATGAGTCTTGGGCAACAGAAATCCATTCTTTTTATGGAACTAAACCGTTCGATTACGATACGACCCAGAGACAAAGTATCGACAAAAGCTAACTGTCTATATCCAAAATGAAGAGTGATGCGCGCCGAGCAAACAACGACATATTAAGACTGATCGTTGGGGTGCCAAACCCTATGGCGCGCATCAGCCCTTTGGCCAACGGGATAACCAAACCGCTAACGTTAGTCGTCTTCGTATCATCACATGCACAGACGACGGGTCAGATCATTCAGAAGCCATCGGCCTGCTTTCCCTAAAGAGCAATTTTGCATGTGCGCTGCGTAGATCGTAAGTGTGTCTGGTGTGCGCTGAAGTTCGGCAGTTAATTCAAGCGGTAGGAGGCGTCCTGAAGCCAGATGATCCGCAATCAGATGCTCTGGCATTCGGCACCAACCGAACCCGGCGAGAAAAAAATCCAGCCGCCGTGCCAAATCTACAAACCGCCACTGGTGACTGCCCGTCACCCCATAGCTAGGGCTGTCGGGAGAAACCGGATCGGAAAGTACCAGTTGTACATAAGGCTTGAGGTCTGCACTTGTTGCCCGACGGCCTGACATAGCCAGGGGATGCCCACTGGCTACTACTGGCCTCAAGTCGACGCTGAGCAGCGGCAGTGCGGTGATATCGTCGGGCACTGTCGGAATCAATGTGCAAAGCACCAGTGCCGCATCGCCGTTGCGCAATCGACGCTCTGCGCCGCCTAAGCCTTCTGTGGAAAAACTCACTGCCAGATGTGGAAAAGCCTCACGGATAGCGCGCAGGCTTTCGATGAGCGGTGCGCTAGGGGCCGAGTTGCTGGAAACCGATCACGTGGTTATTTCAACGCCGGTCTACAATTATAACGTTCCTGCGGCGCTCAAGGCGTGGGTGGATCATGTGGTTCGTAAAGGCCTGACCTTGGGCTTTGATGGTAAAGGGCTGGTGACCGGTAAAAAGGCAACGGTGCTGCTCGCCTCCGGAGGTGTATACACCAACGACTCCCCGATTAAAGACCGTGACATTGCGACCCAATATTTGAAACTGATCCTGAACGTCCTAGGTATCACTGATGTCACCTTTATTGCGGCCGGCGGCGCTAAAGCTGTAGATCTCGGAGAAATCAGCATGCATGATTTTCTAGATACATTTGATCATCAAATTCAAAAGTCGCTGGTTTAGACACGCGCTTAGAAGAATCGGTCTGGCCGGCAAACCCGTCTGGGCTGTGCCACACCGGAGCTCAGCAGTTTGCATCAGGACAGATCAGTTACAGAGTGGCTCGCATGAAATCACCTGAGAAAACCGTCAATCCGATCGGATTGGAAGACATCACCATTGTCGACGACGCGAAAATGCGCAAGGCGATCACGGCCGCTGCGCTCGGCAACGCGATGGAGTGGTTCGATTTCGGCGTCTATGGGTTTGTTGCCTATGTTCTCGGCAAGGTATTTTTCCCCGGCGCTGATCCCGGTGTGCAGATGATTGCCGCGTTGGCCACCTTCTCGGTTCCCTTCCTGATCAGACCTCTGGGCGGTTTGTTTTTTGGTACGTTGGGCGATAAGTACGGTCGACAGAAAGTCCTGGCGGCCACCATTGTGATCATGTCGCTCAGCACCTTCGCCATCGGGCTGATTCCGTCGTATGCCTCGATTGGCATCTGGGCGCCGATCCTCCTGCTGCTCGCTAAAATGGCCCAAGGTTTTTCAGTGGGCGGTGAATACACCGGCGCCTCGATCTTCGTCGCCGAATATGCCCCGGATCGCAAGCGCGGTTTCCTTGGCAGCTGGCTGGACTTCGGCTCGATTGCCGGCTTCGTATTCGGCGCAGGCTTGGTCGTGCTGATCTCCACCATTCTGGGCGAAGAGCAGTTTGAGGCATGGGGCTGGCGCCTGCCCTTCTTCCTCGCCCTGCCCCTGGGCATGATCGGGCTCTATCTGCGTCACGCGCTGGAAGAAACACCGGCGTTCCAACAGCATGTCGAGCAACTGGAACAGGGTGATCGCGAAGGCCTTGCCAGGGGCCCGAAAGTGTCCTTCAAGGAGGTGGCCACCCAGCACTGGCGCAGTCTGATGACCTGCATCGGCGTAGTGGTAGCTACCAACGTCACCTACTACATGCTGCTTACCTACATGCCGAGCTACCTGACACACAACTTGCACTACAGCGAGAATCACGGCGTGTTGATCATCATCGCGATCATGGTCGGCATGTTATTCGTCCAGCCGATGATCGGGCTCATCAGCGACAAGATTGGGCGCCGCCCCTTCATTATCTGCGGTAGCGTCGGTCTATTCTTCCTCGCCATCCCGGCCTTCATGCTGATCAACAGCGGCAAGATCGGCCTGATCTTTTCCGGCTTGCTGATGCTGGCGGTGCTGCTCAACTTTTTCATCGGCGTGATGGCTTCCACCCTTCCGGCGATGTTTCCCACTCACATCCGCTACAGCGCCCTGGCCAGCGCCTTCAACGTCTCGGTGTTAATCGCGGGTTTGACCCCTGCCGCTGTGGCCTGGCTGGTGGAAAGCACGCAAAATCTGTACATGCCGGCCTACTACCTGATGGTGATTGCCGTGGTGGGTCTGATTACCGGCGTGACGATGAAAGAAACAGCGAACAAACCGCTGCGTGGTGCAGCTCCGGCGGCTTCCGACATTGAGGAAGCGCAAGAACTGTTGGAGGAACATCACGACAATATCGAGCAGAAGATCGAGGACATCGACGCAGAAATCGCTGAGCTGAAAGCTAAACGTGAGCATCTCGTGCAGCAGCATCCGCGAATCGAATAACGGGGGCACTATCGTGTAGATAGCTGCCGTCCTGGGAAAACACCAAACTACGAAACACCCGCTGAGCGATTTAGCCAATCTGTTGCATCGACCGGTTGAATCCACAGTTGATTACAGACCTTCACGACCGGCAACAATCGGTCAACAACGGTCCTTCAAATATGCCGAGGCGCGTGTTGCTGACCGCAGCCCCTTGCATCACCGGGTTAATCGACGACTTTTATCTGCGTCAGCCCTACCCGCTCAGCCTGCTCTAAAATCTCCGCTGGCGTCGCGTCCGCGGTGGGCATGATCAGGCTGTTCTCCCCATCCCCATAGTGCAGCTGTAGCAGGTGCATCGCCGCCTCATGGACAGGCAGTTGAAGCTGCTCGAATTCGAACATGTGTGTGCGAGGTTCGCCGTTGAACAGGTATTCCAGGGTGTAGTTGCGCATGGTGGGATCCTCGTAGAAGGTGGTGGCCGTTTTTATACACTCTGGACCATAAACAGACTTCAACTCTAGCGTGCGGGTATGATCCGGATAACGAGGCCCATTGGACCCATGTTTATGCCAGCATCCCAAATTCGCCCCTCACCCGCGCCGTTGCTCAAGCAAGGCGAGACGGTGCTCTTGTTCGACGGCGTATGTAAGCTGTGCAATGGCTGGGCGAGGTTCTTGATCCGCCATGACCGCCATCGGCGCGTCCGGTTGGCGGCAGTACAGTCGCCCGAGGGGCAGGCCCTGCTTGCTTGGGCAGGTTTGCCCTTGCACCAATTCGACACCATGGCCGTGATCCGCGACCGACACTACTGGGTGCGTTCGGATGCATTTTTCGAAGTCATCGCCCAGCTGCCCACCCCTTGGCATCCCGTGAACCTTTTGCGCAGCTTCCCACGCAAGCTTCGCGATTGGGCATACGATCGCATTGCGTTGAATCGCTATTGGCTCTTCGGAAAATACAACACGTGCCTTTTGCCTGATCCTGATCATGAGCAACGTTTTTTGAAAGCTCCAATGTGAACGCCTTGGTACGCATCAACTGGATCGCCCGAGCCCCCCATCCAGAACCATTTTTTGACTTTTTTGTGGTTCAGTGCCCCGCCACCGCTGGCCTGCCAGCCGCACGCGGGCCCGATTTGAAGCCGTGGGCCTGAGCGCCCCAGACAATCACAAACCCCACCGCCACCAACACCACCATTGCCCACGGAAAAGAGGCGACGCCCCACCTGTCCAGCAGCACCCCACCCAACACCCCACTCCCCGCAATCGCACTATTCCAAGCCACCACATTCAACGACAACGCCACATCCGCCCCATCCCCCGCCGCGTCCGCCAGAGCCGTTTGCAGCAACGTCGCAGCCCCGCCGAAGCTCAACCCCCAAACCAGCATGCCGATGTAGATCACCTCAGGCACGCTACTCAAAAAGCCAAACACCACGGAAACCGCCGCAAACGCCGCCAAGCTCACCAACACAGTCTTGCGCAACAACGGCTCAACCAGTTTGGCAGTCACCCAAATCCCTACCAACGCCGCAATGCCAAACACCAACAACACCAAATCCACCCGATCCCCCAACCCCGCCGGCGCCACGAACGGTGCGATGTAGGTGTAGAGAACGTTGTGTGCCAGCATCCAGCTGATCACCACCGCCAGCACAGGGCGCACGCCCGGCGTGGTCAGTACTGTGCGCAGCGACATGCGCTGATGCGCGGCTTGGGGTGGGTAGTCAGGGACTTTCACCAGTACCCAGGCGATCAGCACCAGGGTCAGGACCGACATGATGCCGAAGGTGGTGCGCCAACCCACCAGGCTGCCCAACCAAGTGCCAAGAGGCACGCCCAGAGACAGGGCAATCGGTGTGCCGACCATGGCCAGCGCCAGCGCCTTGCCCTGTTGATGAGGCGCGACCATGCGTCGGGCGTAACCGGCCAGCAGGCTCCAGGCAAGCCCCGCCGCGACGCCGGCGAAGAAGCGCGCCACCAGGATCACGCCGTAGTGGGATGACAGTGCGGTAATGGAGTTGAACAGCAGGAAACCGACGATGGTCAGCAGCAGCACGTTACGACGGCGCCAGCCGCGGGTGGCGATGGTCATGGGGATGACCGCCAGCACCGAACCCAGGGCGTAGGCGGTGACCATCTGGCCAGCCATGGAAGGGGAAATCTTCAGCCCTGCGCTGATCAGCGGCAACAGGCCGGCGGGCAGGGTTTCGGTGACGATGCAGATAAAACCGGTCATGGCCAAGGCGAGCAAGGCTCCGATGGGCAGGCGGTCGGGCGCTACCGATAAGGTGATTGAGGGTGTCACGGAAGACTCCTTGAGTGAGGATTTCAGACTTAAATACCGATCGATATAAATGTTGAGGGTAGGCAGTGCTCGTTGTCAACGACTTATGTATCGACTAGTATTTATCTCGTCATCCTGAGGAGTTTTGAAATGGCGCAAATGGGCCGCCCTCGCACTTTCGACCGCGACCACGCGGTGGAACAGGCCTTGCACCTGTTCTGGCAACACGGCTACGACGCGACCTCCCTCGCTCAGTTGAAAGCCAGACTGGGTGGCGGAATTTCCGCGCCGAGTTTTTACGCGGCGTTCGGTTCCAAGGAAGCGTTGTTTGATGAGTGTGTGCAACGTTACCTGGCGACGTTCGCCCAAGTCACCGAATGCCTGTGGGACGAGAGCCTGCCGCCACGCCAAGCCATCGAGACCGCGCTGCGCCAGTCAGCGCGCATGCAGTGTGAAGACGGCCATCCCAAGGGCTGCATGGTGTCCCTCGGCGTGATGAGCGCGCCCAGCCCGGAGAATGCGCGGGTAGTCGACGCCCTGACCCAATCTCGCGCCCACACTCGCGCGGGGATTTTTGCGTGTGTTGAGCGAGGTGTCAGTGCCGGTCAGTTGCCGGGCAATATTCACCCGCCCGCGATGGCTACGGTGTTCGACAGTTTCCTGCAGGGCATTTCCATCCTCGCTCGGGATAACACGCCGTATGAGATCATTGATGCGGCCATCACCCAGATATTGCTGACGTGGGACAATGCAGCCACTACCGTGCTGCCCACAGATCGCAATGACGAAAAGGGGCTGATTGATTCAACCAGTGAGTGATGTGCGTAAAGCCAAGGCTTGTGCCGCGAGGCGATTGCGAAACTGCGAACAAACGCTCATTGGTGACTCAGCCTAAGGTCGCCTCACACTGATTGAGGATCAACGTCCAGCCACCTAAAGCGTCACCGCATGCTTTCGACCAAGGCTGTCGCCAAAGCCACGGATCACTTCCAACAACGATTTCACCCGCAGCGGCAGATTCCCGGCGGGGTATACCGCGTGCATCTGTGGGCTTTCACCGCTGCTGGAGGTGAGTTTGTACTCGGGACAGACCCGCAGCAGGCGCCCCGCTTGCACTTCGGGCTCTGCCATCCAGTCCGCCAGACGGGCGATCCCGACGCCCGCCAGGGCCGCCTGGAACACCGCCAAACCGGAGCTGAAACGAAACTTTGGATGAACCCGAAAGCTGATGGCTTGCTCTTCACTGCGAAAATTCCACTCCTTGAGAATCCGCGGCGCCGTATGCAGGATCAGCGAGTGCGATTCCAACGCCTCGATGGAGTCGGGCATCCCGCGCCGCTCCAGATACCCGGGGCTGGCATACAGATAACGTGAGTAGTTCCAGAGCGGATAGCCGATCAGCTCACTGGATTGCGCAAACGCCCCGCGAATCGAGAAGTCCAGCTTGCTCTTGACCGGGTCGATGATCTCATCGGTAAAAATCACATCGACGTTCACGTCTGGATAGCGCTCGCTGTACTGCGCGATCAACTGGGGCAATACCCCGTGTCCGAGAAACTCGGGGGCGGAAAAGCGGATCCAGCCGTAGGCCAGGCCGCTGAGACCGGCCAGGTCTTCATCCGCCTCACGTTGCAGATCCAGCATTTTGTAAGCGTGAGGCAACAAGCGTTCACCCGCCTCGGTCAAGCTCACGGCATTGGACGAGCGATTGAACAACTTGACCCCGATGCTTTCCTCCAGGGCTTGAACGGCACGGGTCAGCGCGCTGGGGGAGCGCCCCAGAGTACGTGCCGCCGCGATGAAGCTGCGCTTGCGAGCCACCGTCGCGAAGGCTTCAAGCTCCCCCAACATATTCAATGCCACGGACCACCTCATTGCACTTTTCACAACGTGGCATTGCAACACAAAAAAGGCCCGTCCGTTAACCTCCCGTTCAACCCGAAGCTGGATGAAATAGTCGGGAGATCCGCAGCCCCTCATCAACCCTTCATCGTCAGAGCCTGATTTTATGGTCGATATTGTCATCCTTTGCGTGTTCGCCTTCGCCGCCGGCCTGATCGATGCGGCGGTGGGCGGCGGCGGACTGATCCAGATACCCGCGTTGTTCAACGTGCTGCCCACGGCACAACCGGCGGCGCTGCTGGGTACCAACAAGGTCGCGGCAGCCTGTGGCACCGCATTCGCGGCCCGGTCCTTCGTGCGCAAGGTGGTGATCGACTGGGGTCTGGTGATCCCCGCCGCCTGTTCAGCCTTTGTCATGGCGTTCTTCGGAGCGGCCACGGTGTCGTTCGTGCCCCAGTCGATGATCCGGCCGGCGGTGCTGGTGTTGATCGTGCTGATGGCGATCTACACCTTCTGGAAAAAGGACTTCGGCGCCCTGCACAAGCCCATGCGCATCGGCACCAAGGAAAAACTGCTGGCGATCGTCATCGGCGGTGCGATCGGTTTCTACGACGGACTGTTCGGTCCCGGCACTGGCAGCTTCCTGATCTTCCTGTTTATCCGCTGCTTCGCCTTCGACTTTCTTCATGCCTCGGCATCGGCCAAGCTGGTGAACATCGCGACCAACGTAGCGGCGCTAATATTCTTCATTCCGACGGGAAATGTGCTCTACCTGATTGCAATCCCCATGGCGGCATTCAACATCCTGGGCGCGCTGACCGGCACTTGGCTGGCGGTTCATAAAGGCGTGCCCTTTGTCCGGGCTCTGTTCCTGGTGTTGCTGGTGATCCTGATCGGCAAACTGTCCTACGACCTGTTCCTGTAAACCAGGGGAAAGACGCGTATACACGGCATTTACCCACTACGTTTCAACCATTGCTGGCATCGATAGTCACCATCACGTCAATGAAGTTCTCATAAAAAATCCTCGGCGTAACATCCGCTCCATACCCAACCAATAACACCCCGGAGCACACCATCATGAAACGCCAAATCCTCCTCAGCATCGCTTTCTCGGTTTTTGCAGTTAACGCTTTCGCTGCTTCCTCTGCTCATCCGGTCGTCGCCGAAGGCGGTTCGGATCGTTTGATTGAAAGCCGTTTGGCTGAAGGTGGTTCGGATCGTCTGATCGAAAACCGCGTCGCTGAAGGTGGTTCGGATCGCCTGATCGAGAATCGCGTCGCTGAAGGTGGTTCGGATCGTCTGATCGAGAATCGCGTCGCTGAAGGTGGCTCGGATCGTCTGATCGAAAACCGCGTTGCTGAAGGTGGCTCGGATCGTCTGATCGAAAACCGCGTTGCTGAAGGTGGTTCGGATCGTCTGATCGAAAACCGCGTCGCTGAAGGTGGTTCGGATCGTTTGATCGAGAATCGTGTGGCTGAAGGTGGTTCGGATCGTCTGATCGAAAACCGCGTCGCTGAAGGTGGTTCGGATCGTCTGATTCAGAATCGTGTGGCATGAATGAATGGTTTTACCGCAACACTCAACCAAAAAACCCGGCCTCATCAGCCGGGTTTTTTCATGCGTTTTTAGTGCCCGACTGGGTCGTCAAAGATGATCAGCGCTAGCACTCGAGCATCACTACCGGGTCTTCACAGTGATGAACATTTTGAGGCGATCGTGGATTTCCTGAATGGCATGACGGAACGGATCATGTTTTTCACTGGTGACGGGATCCTCGAAATTCCACACGATCACTTCTCCGGCGGTGGGCATCCGCGAAGCCTCTTCGGACGACTTGTCACACAGCGTAATCACATAATGGAACGGCTGCCCCTCAAACTCATCGATGGCTTTACTGCGCAACCCCGTGGTGTCGATACCTACGTGATCGAGAGACTCCAGCGTGCGGGGGTCAACTTCACTGGCCACAAGACCCGCGCTAAAGGCTTCGAAGTGTTCGGAATCAGTGTGCCGAAGTAGCGCTTGCGCCATCAGTGAGCGAACGTCATTTTTTGCGCAAACGAACAGAACCCGGAGTTTCTCAGCCATCACGTCCTCACATTCTTTCTGATCTAAATAACAATTCTTTTCTTACAACAGCGGCGTCATTTAGTGTTTGGACATAAGGCCATGAAGAACACCCAACCTTAAACCCGGCTCGGAAGGACTCATGTGCGAGATGCCGAACACCTTGAACGCCGCCAGCATGAGCACCAGGCCACCGGGCAAGATATTCAGCCGATGGGGTGGTAAGCCCGCCAATTTGAGTTGTTTAACATGCCCCACTTCCAGCAGACGCAACGACAAGCGCAACAGACCGCCGTAGGTGATACCGCTTTGACCATCGTCATTCAAACCATTGGCCTTGAGCACTTTGGCCAGCATCCGTGCAGTACCTGAAGAACCAATAGTCTGCTGCCAACCCAGCGCGCGATAACGTCGGGTAACTTTTTCAAACTGCAGAGTGGCCACGCGCTCGGCCTCCAGGAGCGCCTTCGCCGATATACAGCCGCCCTGAAAGTAACGCGCGCCAAAAGTGCCGCTGCCAATGGCAATGCTCTCGGTCAAAAGAGGCTGAGTGCCCTGCCCCAGAATCAATTCCGTAGAGCCGCCGCCGATATCCACGACCAGGCGCATGCTTTCTGTACTGGGTATCGTATGGGCAACACCGGCGTACACCAGTCGCGCCTCTTCATGCCCAGAGATGACATCTATACGAAAGCCCAGGTGCCGCTCCGCGCTGGCCAGAAACAGTTGGGCATTATCGGCTTCGCGGACGGCACTGGTCGCCACTGCCCGCACACGACCGGCCTCAAAGCCGCGCAGTTTTTTGCCAAATCGCGCGAGCGCTTGCCATCCCCGATCCAGCGCTAACTCGTCCAGCGCCCCGCCCTGAAACCCCTCCGTCAAACGGACAGGCTCTCGCAAGGTTTTCACTTCCTGGATCATGAACCCCTGATTGCGCCTGACTGACTGGCCGATCATCATGCGAAACGCATTGGACCCCAAGTCAATGGCCGCAAACAGGGAGGCGTCTCCTTTCATAAGGGGGATTCCTGGCAAATTCATCAGCCCGCAGACGGAGTTCCGTCTGAGCGCTCAAGACGGTTTGCGAGGAGCTTGCCATTCGTTCGATGACACCGTGATGACACCCTCTAGCCTTTTCAAAAGAACAGACACCCTGACGCTGCCAGACCTCGCCGCTGAATCATCCAGAATGACCGTCCGTAACTCTGCCCCGGCAGCCTCTCACCCTTCGCTATTCTTAACCACACACCACCGCTGGCACGGCTGAACGCACGGCTTGCGGCATCATCGTCAGGAGTAAGGATCCGGGTAAGGAGCACGCCACCTCAACAGAGTATCGAATAATGAAAATGCTACTGATGGTCGAGTTTCCCCATGAGCCTTTCAACGCGCATGTCAGGTCCGGGAAAATCGGCGAAATCATGAACCGCGTGCTGGAAACCATTAAGCCGGAGGCGACTTATTTCACTGAGCAGGATGGAATGCGAAGTGGGATTTTTCTGATCGATATTGAGGACCCTTCCGAAATTCCCGGATATGCGGAACCCTTCTTTCTCAACTTCCAGGCCAACTGCAAATTCCGAGTGGTCATGAGTGCGCAGAACCTGCAAGACGCGGGTCTGGATGAGCTCGGAAAAGCCTGGGGGTGAGGTGCGATCAATAAGTGAGAAACCTGTGGCGAGGGAGCTTGCTCCCTCGCCACAAAGGCAGAGCCTGTCGCTTACTGAACGGTTTTCAGCTTGATCACATCACCGGAGATTGTGGTGGTGTAACCGGTCAGAGCCCAAGCCCAGAACCAGTTTTCCTGAACCTGGGTGTTGATCATGGCGTCGCCGCCACGGGCCTTGATCGCGGCGTTCTGAGCGCGGATGAAACGGTTGTTCTGCTGGATCGGAATGAGGCCAAACAGCAGGAGGCCAGTGGCGGTCGCTTCACTGTGGCCGACAACGGTGTACTGGTTGCTGTCGTACTGCTGAGTCTTCATCGGGGTGCCGGTGCAACCCGCCAGAACCAGACCGAACAGGGCTACGGCAACAACTTTGCTGAGATAATTCACTGTGTCACTCCATTAGAAATACCCGGGATCCGTCTCTCGGGCGGCGCATACTTTAACGGATGGAATGGCTCATTGATATCATCTGTACAGCCTTTACACGGCAAACATTTTGATGAGGCACAGATTATTGCGGCTGAAAGGTCTGAAGGTAGGCCAGCAGGTTTTCAATCTTCTGCGGATCGCTGAGGCCCCAGAAAATCATCCGGGTTCCGGGGACCACTTCTTTTGGCGCTTCGATGTAGGCGGTAAGTGTTTCGCGAGTCCAGATGAGGCCTGATGATTTCATCGCGCTTGAGTACTGATAGTCCGTCGTGCTTCCCGCAGGGCGTCCGAAGATGGCATTGAGTTGCGGACCAAAAGAACCCCGTGCCGAAGTCCCGACTTGATGACAGCCGCCGCAAATACGGTTAAACAGTTTCTGACCGGCTTCAGCATCACCCGCCGCTTCTGCTTGCATGCTGAATAACCCCGTATTGAGCATCAAGGCGAAGGTAAGGATGGCGGCGTTTTTCATGTGATGCTCCAAATCAGGTGTTGCTGACAGCAAAAACGGGCGGCTATTTCATCATGACTGGCTGCTACACCGAAGCCTTGAAGTTAATCTATAACTCTCTTCGTCTCTTTAATGTCGTTGCAGGAGAGCCAGAATGAAACCCGTCGAACCCTTTTATCGGGACGCTGGCGTGGGCCCGGGCATTGTCTGCTTTCATGCCAATGCAAGTCACTCGGTGCAGTGGCGTGGACTGCAAGATCATCTGGCCGCAAAGTTTCGGGTTCTGGCGCTCGATTCGTTTGGCGCCGGCAAGAGCCCGGCATGGCCCACCGATCGAATCGTCACCACCCTCAGTGAAGAAGCGCGCTTCGCCGAGCCGGTGCTCGCCCGCGCCGGCGAACCACTCATTCTGGTCGGTCACTCTTATGGCGGGGCAGTGGCGTTGATCGCGGCGCTGCAGAACCCCGGCCGGGTGCGCGCCCTGGTTTTATATGAGCCCACATTATTTGCCCTGCTCGACGCCGAATCACCTCCACCCAATGAGGCAGATGCCATCCGTGAAGTCGTCGCAAACGCCGGGCTCGCGCTTGAGGCGGGTAACCTGGATGCAGCGACCCAGCACTTCATTGACTACTGGATGGGTGCCGGGGCCTGGGAGCAAACCCCGGAACAACGCAAGCCCTCCATCGCCGCCGCGGTGGCCAATGTGCAGGGCTGGGCTCACGCACTGTTGAACGAGCCGACGCCATTACACGCGTTCCGCTCGCTCAACCTGCCGGTACTTTTCATGGTCGGCAAGGACTCACCGGCATCGTCACGGGCAGTGGCGCGGCTGCTAACCGGCGCACTGCCGAACGTTGAAGTGGTGGAACTCGAGGGGCTCGGTCATATGGGGCCGATTACCCATCCTGAGGTCGTCAATCAGGTCATCGTGCAATTTATTGAGCGCAGTTGACCTGACTTCACACCGCTACAGCGCAGGACGCTGCAGTTTGACCCATTCCTGCACCGTAGGCCGCTGCCATTGACGCTGCGCGTATTCCACCAGGGCGGATGGCACGGCGTCACCGTTGAGTATCAGCCGGTTGAGCATCAAGGCCAGGTCCACATCGGCGATCGACCATTGGCCGAACAAGTACTCGCGGCCGTCAGCCAGCAGCGCTTGTGCGGCACTGATCAGTTTGCGCGCGGCCGACTCGGCAGCCGGCGACAAGGGCGCGGATTTGAGGCCATAAAACACCACCAGTGTGGATCGTTCCTGCCGAATGGGCAGCAGGTCGCTGCGCAGCCACGCCTGGACTTGTCGTGCCTTCGCGCGCTGCATCAGGTCTTGTGGGTAGACCGGCGTCTGAGGGAAAACGTCTTCCAGGTACTCAGTGATCGCCGACGATTCAGACAAGGCAAAATCGCCATGCACCAGCGTCGGTACGCGCTGGGTCAGCGAGAGGCTGGCATAGTCTTCTGACTGGTTTTCGAACGCGTCGAGGTCCAGCGGGCTCAGTTCGAATTCGATGCCCTTATCGCGAAGGGCCACGAAAACCGACATGGCATAGGGGCTGGTGAATTGAGCATCAACGTACAGGCGCAGGCGGGAATCATTCACGGGATCATCTCCATATGGTGAGCAGACACGCTACGAGATCCAATGCCATAAAGAAAATTCATGATTTTTATGGGGGCATTCCTGAGCGGAATACCTGTTGGCGGGCAGTGCCTGAAATGGCTGACATCGCGCGTGAAATGATCCAATTGCGCTTTTCACATGAAAAAAGTCATTTGCGCACCTATCTCGCTCACATTCTCCGCCCTAAAGTGCACCGATCTACTCAGCCCTCGGCGTATTTATGAATCTCTGGTTTCGACTGTTCCTGATGCTGTTTCGTCGCCCTTGGCGCAAGCCGGTTGATGGGCTGGCCACTACCGTCATCCGCATGCGCGTCTGGCCGCTCGATCTTGACCTCAACCGGCACGTCACCAATGGCCGTTATTTCACTATGGCCGACATAGGCCGCATGGACTTCGTCCTGCGCAGCGGTGCCTATCGAGTGGCCCTGCGCCATAGAGCCGTGCCGATTGTTGGGGATACCTGGGGCAAGTTTCGGCGGGAGCTGAAGCTGTTCGAATCGTTTGAGATTCATACCCGAATACTCGGCTGGGACGATAAGTGGAGCTTTATGGAACACCGCTTCGTGAGCAAAGGACGGGTAGTTGGCGTCGTCATCATGCGGGGCCTGTTCCGTGCGGCCAAAGGCACGGTCTCACCAGCCGAATTTGTCCGGGAGCTGGGATTGGCTGAACAGTCACCCGAGATGTCGACGTGGCTGACAACCTGGTCGCAGAGCTGCGACGACATGAGCCGCCAGCTCCGAGAGGAAGAATGCCTGGCGCCTCAGCGTCATACTGTCTGCGAACCCTAACAGGCGGCCAAATAGAAGCTAATATTCCTCTGAATCCCCTGCCAAGGACTGCAACCATGAGCCGGCTAGAGCTACTGACCAAATGGAATCGCATGATCGTTCGGTTGCAGATTGAACACGAAATCAGTGCCCGGGATTTCGAGAAATTCAGCTGGAAACTGGGTATCCCCTGCGTTGTTCTGTCGGCGATCGTCAGCGCCAGTGTCTTTGGCTCAATCAGTGACTCCTCGCCCGTATGGCTTCAATACGTAGCCGGCGTGCTATCACTCCTGACCCTGGTGTTGAGTTCGGTTCAGACCTTCCTGAACTTTGATACCCGGGCTGCCGGGCACAAAGACACCGCCGAGAAACTCGGAGCGATATCTCGTGAGATTCAGGACGAAATCGCCAGCGGCAAGGACGAGGCTATCCTGGGCCCAATCGTTTTTGACATCCGCAAGCGCATTGATTCGATTCTTCTTGATGCGCCGACCTTGCCTAAGTCGACGATAAGAAAACTGGGTGAAGTTCGCGTCTACACAGAGACACCGCCCGCTGAGCAAGACACCGTCCCGGCTTGATTAGAGGCCAGCCCCTGGTTCGCAGCATCGTGAAAGGAGGCGTTTGAAATGCAACTCATCACGTTGAAAATCGACAAGCCGGAAGCAACGAATTTCATTTTGGGTCAGACGCACTTCATCAAGTCCGTCGAGGACATCCACGAAGCGTTGGTCAACGCCGTGCCAGGTATCCAGTTTGGCGTGGCCTTTTGTGAAGCCTCCGGCAAATGCCTGGTGCGATGGTCCGGCACCGATACCGCCATGATCGAACTTGCACAGAAAAATGCGCAAACCATTGCCGCGGGCCATAGCTTCATCATTTTCCTCGGCGACGGTTTCTATCCGTTGAACGTGTTGAACGCCGTCAAACTGGTTCCAGAGGTGTGCCGTATTTTTTGTGCAACGGCCAATCCCACCGAAGTGATTGTTGCCGAGACGGAACAGGGACGCGGGATTCTGGGCGTGGTGGATGGCTTCTGTGCCAAAGACATTGAAGGTGATGAAGACATTCTGTGGCGCAAGAATCTGTTGCGGCAGATCGGCTACAAGTTGTGATTTGAGTCTGTGTAAACGGAAAAGCCCGCACAAGGCGGGCTTTGCCCCTCACCTACCCGAATTCTGCACAAGTTGCTCAACGAAAAACTCCACATGCCCTCTCGGATGAGTCGGCAATGGCCAGGAGTCCACGTTGTGAGCCAGGGCCTGGAAGGCTTGAGCGCATTTGGAACGGGGAAAGGCTTCAAACACCGCACGCCCCTTCTGCACGGCTTTGTGCGCACATTCGTCGTTGGGTATCGCGCCGACGTATTGCAGCGAGACATCCAGGAACATGTCGGTAATCTTTTCCAGCTTGGCAAACAGATTGCGGCCTTCTGCCGGACTTCCCGTCATGTTGACCAATATGCGAAAACGATGCAGACCGTAGTTCAGGTTGAGCAGTTTGATCAGCCCGTAGGCGCCGCTGATTGAGGTGGGTTCATCGCACACGACCACCATCACTTCCTGCGCCGCGCGGATGAAGTTGACCACTGAGCCACCAATACCAGCGGCCGTATCGATCACCAGCACATCCAGCTTATCGCCAATATCGCTAAAGGACTGGATCAGCGCACGGTATTGCGCCGGCTCCAGATGAATCATGCTCTGCAAGCCCGAAGAGGCCGGGACAACACGAATGCCTCCAGGCCCCGGCAACAGCGCGTCAGACAGCTCGCAACGCCCTTCGATGACATCGGCCAATGTGTAGCGCGGCGTCAGCCCCAACAGAATATCGATATTCGCCAGGCCCAGATCGGCGTCCAGCAATACGACGCGCCGCCCCATTTTTGCCAGCGCCAACGAAAGGTTAACCGCCACCGTTGTCTTGCCCACGCCACCTTTACCGCCAGTCACAGCGATAACTTGCACGCAATGCACCTCATCCATTTTGTCTTCCCTTCCTTGCGCATCGTGTGCCAGTACGTCATGGCCACCGTCCAGATGCCGCAAGAATAGCTGAAAAGCGCGGAATAGCCGCGTTGTCTTCCGACGAGAGGCACTTCGCCACCTGTCATCGAGCCTTTTCAACGAAAACGCCGCTAATTCGTTGATTCAGAGAATGACACTGCGCTCCTGAATGATCGCTGGCAGATGTAGCGATAGATGTGTCTGAGCTATCGCGAGGCTCTCAGGCGCCCTGCTCACCCAGAGATGAAGAAACTACCAAGACGTCTAAATCCAGACATCATTGATGGCGGTTCTTTCTCCCTCCTGATCGCCGGTATTCAGCACGCCACGCGGCTCGATCAGTAACATCTTCACCTCTCGCTCAGCATAAGGCTTGTGTTCGACGCCCTTGGGGACGACGTACATTTCTCCCTGCCTGACCACGACAGCGCCCTCTGGAAGATCAATGCGAAGCTCGCCTTCGAGGACGATAAAGGTTTCATCGGTGTCGGCATGGGAATGCCAGATAAAGTCGCCTTCGATTTTCACCACCTTGAACTGGTAGTTGTTCATTTCGGCAACGACCTTGGGCGCCCATTGCTCACTGAACAACGCAAATTTTTCGGCAAAGTTAATCGCGGTGCAGGTTGTCACGCCGGGTTGGGAATGCATTTGAGTCGCCCTCACTAGCCACGTTATCGAGGTCTGACTTTAGGAGAGGATCAGCACTGCGTATTGCATGATTGTGCAAGTCGAACGCCCTTAAACAAGGCCAAGCCTTTTCATCCACCGGCCGGGTGAGACGCCATAGGTCTGGACGAACTGGCGCGTCATGTGGCTTTGATCGAAAAAGCCTGCGGAGACGGCCGCCTCCGCCATCGAGTGGCCCCCGAACATCAGTGCTCTTGCCAGATCGAGACGTCGTTGAGTCATGTATCGATAGGGGCTCGTACCGTACAGCGCACGAAAATCACGGCTCAGGCTCCAGCGGTCTCGACCACTGGCCTGCGCTAACTCCTCTAGGGTAATGACTCGATCCAGCGACTCATGAATCAGCGCGCGCGCGTTCGGCCGCTACAAAGTCAAACGACTTGCGTCGCCCGCGTGGACCCGAGAGCACATCCAGCGCTTGCGCGAGATCGTAAATGGCATCGTCTTCCTCCAGGGGCTCGATGCAAGCGTCGAGGTTTTGCAACAGCACCTGGGTCGCGGCACAAAGCCGTGGGTCGCTGGATATACCACCCACGATGAAGGGCAAGGGCTTGCCGCCTAATACTTGCTGAATCAAAGCGGGTTCGATGTAGATCATCCGATAATGAAAACCCGCTTCGGTACCGGCTTCACCGTCATGCACCTCGTCTGGATGCAAAACGATGGTTTTCCCGGGCAGGCTGTGACGCTTGGTATTGCGGTACTGAAAGCTTTGTACACCCGACAGCGTTCGTCCGATGGCGTACGTATCGTGGCGATGCGGGGTAAACCCATGGCCGCCAAAAAAGGCTTCGATGCGCTCCATCTTCAACGGCTGAGCCGAGCGCTTTACCCAGTCTTTGTCACCCTTGGTTTTCGTCATGTCCCTGTACCCCCTGAAGGATGTCGGTACGGTACCAGCCAGCGGGGCTAATGTCCCCCGGCGGACTGACCTGTGCATGCCTGAATCAGCCCCCACGGTGGCGCCGTTAAATTTGTCTCTTCCCCTCGTGAACCAGTCTTCAGACCCGCAGTCTTAGCCGTGCCGTAAGGGAAGCTCATCCAACGAAGCGCTCCTACGGTCATTGTTCGTTCCTGCCCCTATCGTCGTCATCTCATCAGAGCTGTCCGTTCATGCGCCCAACCGTCCGCCGCTGTCGCTTTATCTCTCTGTGCCTGATGCCTTTCCTCCCGCTACTCGCCAGCCCCGCCCATGCCAGTGGGGAGCGGCAGCTGGTGGAGGTCATCAACGACTACCGCGCCGATCCCGATCGTTGTGCGGGGCGTACGGTCAAGCCATTGCGGCCGTTGTCGCTGAAATCGAACCTGGCGTTGCCGGTCGGCTATGGCGGAGGTTTGCGCAACGCCTTGAAAGCTAAAGGCTATCAAGCGGTGACGGTGCGCACCATTCGCGTGGTCGGCGCGCAAGATGCCGATGAAGCGTTTGACATGCTTGAGAGCGACCATTGCGGGGCGCTGCTCGATACCCAGTTCGCCGATATCGGCGTCACTCGCTCCCGTAGCGAATGGCAGGTGGTGCTGGCGCAACCGGTGCTCGACGGACGTGTCGGCGATTCGCGAGCAGCGGGCAAGGCATTGTTGGCCGAGGTCAATGCGGCGCGGGCCAGGCCACGCTTGTGCGGGCGCCAACGCTTTGCCGCCGCACGACCGTTGACCTGGAATGCCGCCCTGGGCGCCGCCGCGCAAGGCCACAGCAAGGCGATGGCCTACGGCAATTACTTCGCCCACCGCGATCCCGACGGTGATATGCCGGCAGATAGGGCCAGAGCCGCCGGCTACCGAGGCCGGCAGATCGGCGAGAACATCGCCGCCGGGCAAAGCTCACCGAGCAAGGCGATGGCCGGCTGGCTGGCCAGCCCCGGGCATTGCGCCAACCTGATGAACCCGATGTTTACCCAGGTGGGCGCGGCCTATGCCGCCGATTCGCGCAGCGATGAGGGTGTTTATTGGACGATGCTGTTTGGCGCGCCTTGAATGAAGCGCGTTCCATAACCCCTAAAATGCCAGTCGGTTAATCGCAAATCCTGTGGGAGCGGGCTTGCTCGCGAAGACGGCGGCACAGTCAACATTGGCGTCGCCTGACACACCGTATTCGCGAGCAAGCCCGCTCCCACAGGTTTCCACTGGTGTTCTTCAGACTGGGGGTCATAATTCAAATGCTCGACGGCGCTGGCGCGCTTTGCCGCCCTTTGAAGGCCAGCGAAAAACAGAAAAATATCGCCAACGCGAACCCTGCCGGGAACAGCCAGATGCTTTGCCAGTCATGGCCGTCAGCCGACGCATAGTGATCGGTGACCGCCCCGGCCACCCAAAAGCCAATCAGCATGCCCAAGCCGTACGTCGCGAGCGTGATCAATCCTTGCGCGGAGCTTCTGAAGCGCTCCGACGCTTTGGCATCGGTGTAGATCTGCCCCGAAACAAAGAAGAAGTCGTAGCAGATGCCGTGCAAGGCGATGCCGGTGAACAACATGAAGGCGAGGTCCCCGTTGTTGCCGTAGGCGAACAACAGGTAGCGCAACGCCCACGCCAGCATCCCCACCAACAGCGCGATCTTGATGCCGAAACGCTGAATGAACAGCGGCAGGAGCAACATGAACAGCACTTCCGAGACTTGCCCGATCGCCATCTTGGCGGTTGGATTGGTCACGCCGATTTCCGCCAGAAACGGGTTGGCATTCTGGTAATAAAACGCCAATGGAATGCAGATCAAAATAGAGGCGATGAAGAACACCAGGTAACTGCGGTCCTTCAACAAACCCAAGGCGTCCAGCCCCAGTATTTGCTTTAAGCCGACACTGCCCGGCTCAGGTTTGAGCGGCGCGGTGCGCGGCAGGCTGAAGCTGTAGATCCCGAGCACGAGGGAGGCGATGGCCGACATCAGAAACGTGTTGCGCAAGCCACCGGATGAGATCGCTTGTTGCGAATCCCAGGCAAATACAAAGCTGATCACCACACCCGCCACGATCCAGCCGATGGTGCCCCACACTCTGATCCGCGAGAACTCCAGGGCCGGGTCGCGCATCTGCCGGAATGCCACCGAATTCACCAACGCCAGCGTCGGCATGTAGATCATCATGTAGGCCAGCACAAAGGGGTAAAACGTGCTGAAGTCAGGCGCTCGATAGAGTTGCAACAGCAGCACCGCGCCGATCAGATGCAACACCGCAAGAATGCGCTCGGCATTGAAGTAGCGGTCGGCAATCAGACCGATCACAAAGGGCGCGATGATCGCGCCCCAGGACTGCGTCGAGAACGCCATGCCGATCTGCCCGCCACTGGCCCCAAGATTACTGGAGAGGAAGGTGCCGAGGGTCACGAACCACCCGCCCCAGATAAAGAACTGCAAGAACATCATTACGCTTAATCGCGCAGTCATCGTGGTCATATCAGTCACCGTCTTATTGTTTTTTTTGGAAAGAGGGGCAAACAGATTTTTCAGGCGTCGGGCAAACCCAATAGCCGTCGATTGAAACGCTCGTCGGACGCCACGCTGGCGAAATCGTCAAATGCCTTTTGGGTTTTGCTGATCATGTGCTGCCGGATGAAGGCCGCGCCTTCTGCGGCGCCCTGCTCCGAATCCTTCAGGCAACACTCCCATTCCAGAACCGCCCAGCCGGCAAAGTCGTACTGCGTCAATTTGCTGAAAATCGATTTGAAATCGATCTGCCCATCGCCCAAGGAACGGAAGCGGCCAGGCCGATCGACCCAACCTTGATAGCCACCGTAGACACCCGAGCGGGCATCGGGCCGGAACTCGGCGTCCTTGACGTGGAACATGCGGATGCGCTCGTGGTAGCGATCGATGAAGCCCAGATAGTCCATTTGCTGAAGCAGCAGATGGCTCGGGTCGTAGAGAATCGCGGCGCGCGGATGGTGATCGACGGCCTCAAGGAAACGCTCGAACGAGGCGCCGTCGTGCAGGTCTTCGCCGGGATGGATCTCGTAGCAGAGGTCGACACCGGCTTGCTCGAAACAGTCAAGGATAGGCAACCAGCGCTTGGCGAGCTCGGCAAAACCCTGCTCGACCAGTCCGCTCGGGCGTTGCGGCCACGGGTAGACATAGGGCCACAGCAGCGCCCCGGAAAACGTCGCGTGCGCCTTCAGCCCCAAGCGTTGGCTGGCGCGCGCGGCGAGCTTCAACTGATCGATGGCCCACTCGGTTCGTGCCTGAGGCTGGCCGCGCAAATGCGCAGGGGCGAAATCATCGAACAACGTATCGAACGCCGGATGCACCGCCACCAGTTGGCCCTGCAGATGCGTCGACAGCTCGCTGATTTCGACGCCTGCCTGGGCGCAGACGGCTTTCAATTCATCACAATAATCCTGACTGTCGGCGGCGCGCGCCAGGTCGATGTATTGCGTACCCAGGGTCGGCAATTGAATGGCTTTGTAACCCTGCGCTGCGGCCCAATGAGCAATGTTGGCGAGGGTGTCGAAGGGCGCTTCGCCGGACATGAACTGCGCGAGAAAAATACCCGGGCCGCGCAGGCCTGCCGGTGTTGGGGAGGTGTGGTTCACGAGAGCGTTCTCCGGATTCATGGGTTGCAGACCAGTTCGGTCCACTTCGCGTCGCCGCGATGATTGGCGATCACTGCCTCGATAAAGGCCATGCCACGCAACCCGACGTCGATGCCCGGCACGCCGGGGGCATCGTTGCCTTCGACGTTGCTGCGGATCGCGGTGGCGAAATCACCATAGAGATTGGCCATGGCCTCGAGATAACCTTCGGGATGCCCCGCAGGCAAACGCATGCGCTGGCTGGCGGCCTCGCATAACCAGGGCTGGCCGACACCGGAACGAAGGATGCTCAACGGTTGATCGAGGGAGCGATGGATCAGGCTCGCGGGCTCTTCTTGACGCCACTCCAGCCCGCCCTTGTCGCCATAGACGCGGATCTTCAACGGGTTCTCTTCGCCAGCGCAGACCTGGCTGGCGATCAACACCCCGCTGGCCCCGGCGGCCATCTTGAACAGCATCGCCGCGTCATCGTCCAGTTGCCGCCCGGCAATGTGCGAACCCAAGGTTGCGCACACCTGTTCGATGGGTTGGTCCGCGACGAATTCGGCCAGTGAAAAGGCATGGGTGCCGATGTCGCCGATGCAGCCGCCCAGCCCGGACTGCTCAGGCTGATCGCGCCAACTCGCCTGCTTGTTGCCCTGCTTGGCCACATCCCGGCTCAGCCAGCCCTGTGGGTATTCGACGATGACTTTGCGCACAGCGCCGATCACGCCGGTACGCACCATCTTGCGCGCCTGCCAGACCATCGGATAACCCAGATACGTGTGGGCCAGCCCATAGAGGCGGTCGCTGCTTTTTACCACGGCCTTGAGCGCCAGCAGCTCGGACAGATTCAGTGCCGCGGGCTTTTCGCTGAACACATGAAAACCCGTGCTCAGTGCCTGGCTGGCGATCGGCGCGTGCAAGTGATTGGGCGTGACAATGACCAACAGCTCCATGCGCTGATCGGCAGGCAGTGCGCGCTCGCTGTCCAGCATCTGCTGCCAGTCGCTGTAGCAGCGTGAAGCGGACAATCCCAGCGTGGCACCGGTGTCCTGATTGTTGCGGGCGTCTCGGCTGAATGCACCGCACACCAGTTCAAAACGACCATCGAGACCGGCGGCCTGGCGGTGGGCTTTGCCGATGAAAGCGCCCTCGCCGCCCCCGACAAACCCCATTCTTATTTTTGCCGTTACAACGTTCATCGCGAATTTTCTCTTGTTCGGGGCGGATTAGCGCTCAGGTTTGACTATGATGTAACCGGTTACATCATGCCGGAAATTTAAGCTCAGTTAGTTCAGGTGTCAAACCCGGGATTAAAAATGAAGGTCATTTCAGCGCACGGCCCGACTGCGGTAAGCTCGCCGGCCATGTTTACATCTGCCGGTTCGATAACGAGGTCGTCTTGTCCAATATCCGTGAAGTAGCCCGGCTGGCCGGCGTCTCGGTGGCCACCGTGTCCAGAACGTTGAAGTCGCCCGAACGCGTACTCCCCGAAACCCGAGACAAGGTCAACGCAGCCGTGGAACAGGCCGGCTATCGGCCGAACCTCATGGCGGTACAGTTTCGTTCGCGCAGAACCGGCAATCTGGTGATTCTGGTCCCGGCCATCGCCAACACGTTTTTCGCCCGGGTGATCAGCGGTGCCCAACAGGCCGCGCAGGCGGCCGGATATCGACTGCTGCTGTGCGACACCCAGGGCCGCGAGGAAATCGAACGGGAATTTGCCGCGCTGGTGTACGCCCACCAAGCCGACGGCGTGATTCAGTTGCGCGCCTACGACCCTTTTGAATCGCCCTTCCCCCACGGCGAGTCACTGCCGCTGGTCAACGCCTGCGAGGTGATTCAAGGCGGACGGCATCCGACGATCAGCCTCGACAATCGTGCAGCGGCCAAAGCCATGACGGAGCATCTGATCGATCTGGGCCATCGCCGGATCGGCCTGATCAAAGGCCCGAAAAGCAGCCCGCTCACACGCGACCGCGTGGCCGGTTATCAAGATGCATTGCACCAGGCCGGTATCGAGTCGGATCCGCAATTGGTCTGCCACGGGGACTTCACGTTGCAGGCCGGTTTTGATGGCGCGGGAATACTTCTGGATTTGGCCGACCGTCCGACCGCGTTCTTTTGCGAAAACGATGAAATGGCGATCGGTGCATTGAAGCGCATCAAACAACAGGGTTTGCGGGTACCCGACGATATTTCGTTGGTCGGTTTCGATGACATTCCGTTCGCGGCCTACTGTGATCCGGCGTTGACGACCATTGCACAACCCGCCGAAATCTTTGGCCAAAAGGCCGTTGAAATGCTGATCGCCCTCATCGAAAAAAAGCCCATCCCGGACCGCCATATGGTGCTGCCGTTCACATTAACCGTGCGTAACAGTACGACCGCCCGAAAGGGATGAGGGAGAAATCATGGACATCAAAACCGACCTGCAACGTATCGCGCTCCAGGAAGAAACCCTGAAGTTTGAGCGCTTCGACAAAGCGACGGCCTGGGACTTGGGCACCCGTTTGAAAACCGCCTGCGAAGAGCAAGGCGTGTCCGCCACGATTGAGGTCAGGCTGGCGCGAGACACGGTGTTTTTCTACTCGATGCCAGGAACCTCCGCCAGCAATGCCGACTGGGCACGACGCAAGCGAAATGTCGTAGAACTGATGGAACTCAGCTCATACCGCGTAGGCCTGTCCTTTAAGCTTCAGGGCGATTCACTCGAAGGTTTGATGGGGTTGCCGCTGCGTGATTACGCCGACCATGGCGGCAGCTTCCCGGTGTCGGTCAAGGGCGTGGGGTGCATTGGCGCCGTCACCGTTTCAGGGCTGCCCCAGCGTGAGGATCATGCTTTGGTGGTTCAGGTGTTGGCCCAGATGTGTGGGGCTGATCCGAGCGAACTCGCGCTTGAGGGCGAGTAGCCCCGCCGCAGGCGGGTTGTGGGAGCGGGCTTGCTCGCGAAAGCGGCGGCATAGTCAACATTGATGTCGCCTGACACACCGCTTTCGCGAGCAAGCCCGCTCCCACATGGATTTCGCCTAATTGACTGGCATTGGGTCTCCCAACGGATCGGTTACTTCGGTTGCGCCACCGTGCGCAAATAAGGTTTCACCGTTTTGAAGCCATCCGGATATTTCTTCCTGGCATCCTCGTCGGAGACCGAAGTGGGAATGATCACGTCCTCGCCCGGACGCCAGTTCACTGGGGTGGCAACGGTGTGCTTGGCATTCAATTGCAAAGAATCGAGCAGACGCAGCACTTCATCGAAGTTGCGTCCGGCACTCATCGGGTAGATCAGCATCGCCTTGACCTTTTTGTCCGGCCCGATGATGAACACTGAACGCACCGTAGCGTTGTCCACCGCAGTCCGTGCGCCGCCACTGGCATTCGGATGAATCATGTCGTAGAGCTTCGCCACCACCAGGTTCTCGTCCCCGATCATCGGATAGTTGACCGCATGCCCCTGGGTCTCTTCGATATCTTTGGCCCAGGTCTGGTGGTTACTGACAGGGTCGACGCTGAGCCCGACGATCTTGGTGTTGCGTTTATCGAACTCTGGCTTGAGCCCCGCCATGTAGCCGAGCTCAGTAGTGCACACCGGGGTGAAGTCCTTGGGATGCGAAAACAGGATCGCCCACTTGTCGCCGATCCACTCGTGGAAATGCAGCGGACCTTCGGTGCTTTCGACGGTAAAGTCCGGTGCTTCGTCGCCAATACGGATTGCCATGTTCGTTCTCCTTACTGTTGAGTCGTAGGGAAGCCGCTGACTGCTGTTCCAACGGCCTTCAGGATCTGCGTTGAACCTGTCAACGCGGATCAGTATAGGAGACGCTTGAACACAAGGCAGTTATTGGCGCGCCCGCTTAGAAGGCCTTGCTGGCACTGGCTACCACGGTGGCATTGCATAGATCGTCATAGCCGTACCAGCTCGCGCATTCGCTTTTCGACAGGTCGGTATCGATGTAGCTGAGGCCCCAGGTCACGCCGACGAAATCACGGGTCAGTTTGGCTTCCCACTCGGTGTAGGCATCACGGCTTTCACCGTTGGTGGACCAGAAAGCCGGGTCTTTGACATCGTTGCGACCCACGCGCAGGTCCAGGCCGAACTCGGCCGGCAATTCGATTGTGTAGCTGAGGTAGGTGTAAAGGGTGTCCTGGTCCTCGCCAAAGAAGTTCGGCGTATCGTTTGAGTAGTTGGCGCCGAGCTTCACGCCATAAACGTCAAGGATGGCGTAGACCTCACTCATGTTGAATTGGCCTTCCTTTGGATAGTCGTACTTGAGGTACCCCAGATCGAGACTGATTGCCTCGGTCGCCTGCCAGTAGTAGCCCGCGTAGTACTCGAGTTCCTGCCGGGTCTTGTAGGGGCCGCCGAAATCGACATTCGAGGTCCAGGCGCCCATGTACAAGCCGCTGCTGTGCACCAGCGTGGCGCCAGCCTGAACCGCCGGATCCCCCAGGGTTTGCGAAATGCCACGGGTGCGGTAGTCACTGACAACGCCCAGGGTCATGTCCAGGCTGAAGTTGTCGTTAAGTGTTAGTGCCTGGCTGGTTAGGGGAGCCAATACAAGGCTGGCAAGGGTCAATGCTGAGCGTACGTTCATACAAGTCTCTTATTTTTATGGATCAGCGGGTGATTTCGGGCATGGCGTTGCCCTGCCCCTCGCAATACGAGGAGCAAGAGCATTTTTTGGCTGCTGCCGGCGAATGGTCGGTCGTCAGGACGCGGGCGCGTAAACCTGCTTGCCGGCGAAGAAAGTCTTCAGCACTTTGGTGTCGAACAGCTCGTCGTCGCTGACCTTGAACACATCGCGGTCGAGGATGATCAGATCGGCCTGTTTGCCGGGCGCCAGCGAGCCAATCTGTTGTTCCAGCCGCAGGACTTTGGCGGCATTGAGGGTGTAGGCGTAGAACATGGTCTGGCGATCAATGCGTTCATTGGCATTCAACACACCCAGCGGCCCTTTGCGAGTGCTGGCCTGAGCGATGGCATTCCACGGGTTGGGGCTGGACACCGGCCAGTCACTGCCACCGGCGATGACCGCTCCGGCGTTATGCAGGGACCTGGCGGGATACTGATATCCGTAAGCGAACGCGCTGATATACGGTTTGACCAACTCCACCGTGTAAGACTCGCCGGTAGCCCACAGCAGTTGCATGGAAGCGAGCACGCCAAGCTGCTTGAAGCGCGGGAATTCCTTTGGATTGACCAGTTGCAGGTGAGTGATGCTGTGGGCCATCGGTGTCGGGTTGAGCTTGCGTGCGTATTCAAAGCCATTGAGTGACTCACGTACGGCACGGTCGCCGACCGCATGCGTGTGCACAATCCAGTCACGCTTCTCCGCCGCGACTACCAATTCACCAAAGTGTGCCGGGTCGATCAGCAGCTGACCGTTTTTGTGACTGTTGGTGAACGGAACAATCACCGCTGCCGTCTGCCCCGGAAACTCCAGAACGCCGTCAGCGAAGACCTTGATGCCAGGGAAGCTCAGGTTGGGCACGCCCTCGAATTTCTTCATCACCTTGGCCAGCACTTCCAGATCGGCCGACCGGCTTTTTGGGTTGGCCAGCAGCAGAGCCGCGACGTGGGCGTTGAGCTCGCCCTTCTCTGCGAGTTCGCGGTAAAGCGGTAGAACACCGTAACTCTGCTCGGTGGCCTGGAAATCGAACAGCGAATCACCACTTCCGGCATTCGCTGCCGCGTCCATCCAGGCGGTAACGCCATATTGATTATTGACCTTCACCGCCTCACGGGCAGCCTTCAACATGACCTCGTTGCCGGGCGCGGGAATCTGACTGCGTACCTTGTCCCAGCGCGACTCGGCGAACAAACCATTGGGGGTGAAGTCCGCTGCGTGCCCCACGAAGCTGCGGTCCTGTTCCGACAGACCTTTTACCAATGCCGCGTCGATCTTCAGACGCTTGAGCATCGCGTTGTTGGCCCAGCCGGTATGCCCGTCAATCCCGCTGAGGACCACCGGTTGGTCCGCCCAGCGTCCCTGATTGAAGCGCTGACCGAGCTCGCGGCTTTTCTCCCAATAGGCCGAACTCACCCCGGCAATACTGATCACGTCACCGGCCCGTGCACGCCCCGCTTCATCCTGCTCGATCACCCATTGCTCGAGTTCCGGCAATGGCTTTACTTCATCCAGCAGATTGGCCCCCTGGCTGTTGAAGGCCGCAACGACCGGGTGACTATGGGTATCAATCATTCCAGGCATCAATACTTTGCCCGCCAGATCGATTCGTTGCGTCTGGGCATCGGCCAGGGCGTTGATCTCGTCATCGCTGCCCACTTTTAGAATCTTGCCGTCTTGCACCGCCACTGCCTGAACCAGTCCTTGACCGGGTTCGGCGGTAAAGACCTTGCCGTTGAACAGCACAAGATCAGCAGCGGCCATGGCCTGCACCGAGGAAAGGGCCAGGGCTGCGGCCAACAGGTTGGGTATGAATAGTTGCATCGGAATACTCTCTTGTTTTTATTGGGCGATTCGGGATGTGGACGCTTGTGACAACGCCTTCGGGTCAAGTCCAACGAACGGCGCCTTGGCCCACACGACCTTGCCGCCGACCACCGTCAGCAGCACCTCGTTTCGGCCCAGCTCATCCTCCGGGACCTGCATGAAGTTCTTATCCAATACGATCAAGTCGGCGAATTTTCCAACCTCGACCGAACCGACGACAGCGTCCAGTTTCAGTTGCTCGGCGGCGTTCATGGTGATGGTGCGCAGCACGTCGGTGCGCGACAGCGCCGGGTCGGCATTCAACCTGCCCGCATACTTGGGGCCATAGCTGTGCGGGTTCAGCGGATCGCCTGAGCGGGTGACACCGATTTTCAGCGCCAGGAATTCATCGAGCGGGTCGACGGGCCAGTCGCTGCCATAAGCAACCCGGCCGCCAGCGCGGCTGATGCTGCCCGATGGCTCCATGCGGGCAAAACGTGCAGGCCCGAGATGATCGCTGGTGCCGTCGACCGTGGACGGCGCCTGCTGGGCCCACTGGAACGACATGTTGGCGGTCACATCGAGCGCTTTAAAACGTGAATAGTCGGCGGGGTCTACCGATTCAGCGTGAGTAATGGCCGGACGAAAACCGTTGCCCGGCAGTTGCTGGCGCACGTATTCGATACCGTTCAACGAGTCACGCACCGCTCGGTCCCCGGTGGCGTGAAGGTGCGGATCGAGGCCGGCCTGCACCGCTTGCAACAGCAGCGGATTGAGCACTTGCGGCGGGAAGTACAGCTCACCGGTATTCTTGCCAGGCGTCCACTTGGGCGCGGCATCCGTGCCGGCATTGCGCAAGTACGGTGTCAGCATTGCCCCGGTATCCGCCGGCGCGTTGATGATGCCATCCATGAACAATTTGACGTGGCGCATGCTCACACCCGGCGCGACTTTGGCTTCGCCCTGGTCATAGGTGTTGGCCAATGCCTTGGCCTCGGCAATGGTTTTCGCCGGGTCTGCAGCAGCGGCAGCAGGGTCGAGTTTGATCGCCAGCAAGGCCCGTGCGGTCAACTCACCCGACTGTTGCAGGGTGGTAAACGCTTTACCATTTTCAGGCCCCGACAAGGCATCGAAGAAACTGGTGATGCCTTGCTGGCGCATGGCGTCGAGCGCCGCGCGGGTCTGGTTGAGTTTTTCTGCGTCGCTGGCCGGCGGCACCACGGCGGCCATGGCATCGGCGGCACCGTCTTCGCAGATACCGGTCGGGTTGCCGGCGCTGTCGCGCACGTACTTGCCATCACCCGGATTGGCCGTGTGCTTGTTGATACCCGCGACCGCCAGGCCGCGAGAGTTTGTCAGCACGGTATGGAAGTCGGTGGAACGGACCTGAATCGGGCGAGTGGTCTTGAGCGCATCCAGCGTCGACTTGTCGGGATCGCCGTCGAGCCCGGTCATGCCCATGCGGTCCCAACTGCCCACTTCAAGCCAGACATCCGGGCCCTTACCCTTGTCGGCATCCAGACACGCCTGAATGGTTTCCTGGAAAACCTTGCGGGTCATCGTCTGGTATTTCAGGTCGCACAACGTCATGGCGCGACCGCCGTCCCCCGGATGCATGTGCGCATCGACGAAGCCGGGCATCAACATGCGCCCCGCCAGATCGATCAGCTGGGTCTGCGTGCCGATGTACGAAGCAACGCCTTCATCGCTGCCGACATAGACGATTTTCCCGCCCGTGACGGCGATCGCCTGCTGCACCGAGTTCTTGCCATCGACGGTGTAGACATAGCCGTTGCGCATCACCATGTCAGCCGGTGTCGACCCCTGTGTCTGACACCCCACCAGCGCCATGCAGGAAAATGCCGTTGTCGACGCAACGGCGATAAACAGCCTGGAAAATTTCAACTGCCTCACCTCTATTTTTATAGTTTTGGAAGTGGCCCGAACAGACGGCCGCAAGCCTCTGATATGCAGGGCATACCCTATAGGGCGCGGGCGTCGGATGGACCTCTACAAATGAGGAGGGGTGAGGTAATTAAATGACAGGGGTCCGATCGGGTGTAGCGGCGGAACCTGTGGGAGCGGGCTTGCTCGCGAAGGCGGCGGCACAGTCAACATTGATCGAAGAGGCTTGTTTAAAAGACCTCTAAGTTACTTCCTGAAAGCTACAAAACCTTGCGCCGTTGCCTACGGCTGCACCAGAATCCGCCGGCTTGTGCGGCTATGGGGCGGGCTATATCGTTTCCCTGTCACTGAAAAACAGTGATCGGGTTTGGTAGCCCGCCTTGTAACAGCCGTATGGCAACACCTTATGCCGTCTCTTTTTTGGGACTCTGCTTTTATGGTGGTCATGCGTGGGGCTCCTTTGTGAGCGCCGGGTTTCCTGTTGCAGCCGGTCTACCAACCCGCGTATGGCCGCCACTCTTCGTTTGGTAGCGAGGGTGATGCTCCTTAAAATCTGCAACAAGGAGTTTTCATCTATGTTCAAAGTCACACCCAACCCGCCGGTCACAGACCCGGCCTCCCCCTACGAATCTCTCGATTCAAAAAAGCTCAACGAGGCCGCCGAACGCGCCCTCAACTTCCACTTCCCGTCGAATGCCGACATCAAAGCTACCGCGCGTACACCCAGCACTATGCTTTCCGTGAACCCAGAAGCCACAGCCGAAACCCTGGCGGTTTTTTTGGTCGAGACGCTGGCCTCGGTCGATGTGATGGTCCATCAGTTGGTGGATCATCTGGAGGGTGAATCGCGCTACGCCCTGCTGGGCATTTCAAACAGCATCATGGTGGCGGAGATCACGGCGAACCGGGTGCTGGATAAAATCGATACGCCTTAGAAACGTGAGCTCCATTCCTCTGTAGGAGCGAGCGGTGCGGCGATCCTACAGGGGTGCGTTGTAGCTGGATTAGGTCTTTTCTGCCATTTGGCACTATAGTTTATGCCAGATGACAAAGCAGCGGAGGCTGCCATGAGCGCCAAGAAAAAAGATGTTGTAGTCGACGAGGCTGTCAAAGATGCCAGCCAAAAAAGAAAGGTTAAACCACGCGAATCCAATGTTGCCGTAACCGTCTTGAGTAATGGCGAGCGTGCGGCGAAGGTGGCAATGCCGGGTTCGAGTCGCGTGCCCCCAATGGTTGCGGTCTTGCTTTCTGGAAAAAATAGCGATGATCGTATGGAGATTTACAGGGCCGTTAAAAACGGTTTCCCGCTGCAGTCGGTGCTCGACATGATCGAAAACAGCGAGGTGTATAAGCAACGCGGAGTGCTGTCGAAAATCGTTGGTGCATCTGATCGCACGCTAGCGCGGCGGTTGAAAACGCCCAATGAAGCGTTGACCGCGGAGCAAAGCACGCGAGCGCTCAACTATGCAGAGGTCTTGGAAAAGGCAACGGATGTGCTGGGTTCGCGTGAGCTTGCCGAGCAGTGGATGGTCAAACCTGCTCGGGGTCTGGATGGTGAGGTGCCCATCGACCTGATTTCAAATTCGGTCGGGTATGAGTTGGTGACTGACTTTCTGACTCGCATTGAGTACGGGGTCTATTGATGGCTAAAGACCCTTTGAGCAGTGAGATTCACTTCTGGCGCCTTGATCCTGCTGAGCATGCCCCCACCTGGAATTCGGGCGTAGGGGCTGAAAAAGTCGGTGGGCGCTGGAACCCTAAAGGTATGGCCACGGTTTATGCAGCCCTGGATGCCTCTACGGCCATCCTTGAAGTTGCGGTGCATAAAAATTTCGACGCGCTGGATTGCAAGCCCCATCGCCTTACGCAGGCACGTGTGCTGAACCCGTCCAGGATTTATGTGGTGCAGCCCGACAGCATTGCAAACTCTAATTGGCTGGTACCGGGCACCCCAAGTCGCAGCCAGCAACAGTTCGGTGCGGACCTGTTAAGTGTGTACCCCTTTGTGTTGGTCCCTTCTAGTGTTTCGCCGCATAGCTGGAATTTGTTGATGAACCCGCAATTGGCTAATGGGTTGTACGAGTTGGTGTTGCAAGAACCTTTTGCCCTTGATGGGCGGCTTAATAAGCCTTCGCCATAAAGATGCCTTCGCGGGCAAGCCTCCATGCCAGTCAGTTAAGCCGCGGAACCTGTGGGAGAGGGCTTGCTCGCGAAGACGGCGGCACGGTCAACATTGATGTTGCCTGACCCACCGCTTTCGCGAGCAAGCCCGCTCCCACAGGGATTGCGCTCAACTGACTGGCATCGCTGAACGCAGCACCGAACCCAGTTCCACCTTGCTCTTCACACCCAGTTGCAAGTAACAGTTGCGCAGATAGGTGCGCACTGTCGCAGGACTCAACTCCAGGATTTTTGCAATTTCCTTGTAGGAATGGCCGGCGGCGAACAGCATGGCTGCCGTTCGCTCGCGTGGCGCAAGCATCGCCCCGCGTGACTGGGCTTCGAGCGACAGGATGACGTGCTCGGCGTTTGGGCTCAGTGTCAGGGCGCAGCGGCCCAGGCGCATAACGCAGGGTGCCTTTTGCAGTTGCGCGATCACCTGCGTGGGAAGCATTGAACCGTTCCAGCCGGGTAACTCACGCTCAATGGCGGCACACAGCGTTGCCCCCACGTACAGCAAGCTGCCGTCCATGCGCGCGACGCCAAAGTCCGACGCCCCGTTGCCCGTGTCAAAGCGGATCATGTCCTGCACCTGAAATCGCCATAGCTGCAACAGATGATCGCAGAAGGCCGAAAACAGATCGGCCTCGCTGTAGTTGAAAGCCGAGGCATCAATGCCTCGGTAGAGACAGACAAAGAACATCAAACCGCTTTCGGGTAACTCGAAGGTGATGCACATCAGGTAGTAGAGATCGTGGCGCCGAGCGAAGGCGTTCACTTCTTCATTGGGGTCGGTGAAGCCACTGTCGCGCACGACCTCACCGGGTCGACTCATGGTGTCATGGGAGAATTTGTCGTTGCGCGCACACGTGTGCCACTCGGCGGCAAACGACTCGGGCAGGTTGATTCGCCCGTGCATCCAGTTTCTGGGCGAAACATCGACACCTAATGCAGACATCTCCCCCCACCAGGCCGAAGCGAAGGGCACCAGTTGACTGAATGCCTGCAGGCCATCGGTGATGAACCGGGATGCGCCGCGATCTCGGGCAAGGCGCCCCAGGTGCAATACGCAAAGATTGAACGCTTGCAGCGTTGCCATCGACGCCTTGGCGCCGACCTCATCACCCTCCTCCATCGTTCTGATCCCGTTCGCTGCATGGCGTATTATTTTTTTGACCATGCCATAGGCGCAGCGATTGCGTCCAGCACCAGGCGAGCAAGCTCGCTCGCCACGGGACTGGCATTGTTTTCAGACTTTGATTTCACTGGCCGGCATAACATCGATCCGCGCCACGGAGCCGGTCAGGTGCGCCAGATCCTTATTGTGTTCGGCGATGATGTCTTCGGCGCTCATCATGCCGTTGTCGATGGTGGAATGGGCGTCGGCCACCAGCACGACGTCGTAGCCCAATTGATGCGCCTGGCGGACGGTGGCGTTGACGCAGTAGTCGGTTTGCAGACCGCAGATGATCAGGCGGTCGGCTTCCAGTTCTTGCAGATGTTCATGCAAGCGGGTCTGGTAGAACGAATCCGGGGTGGTTTTGCGCAGCCGCAGGTCTTGGGGTGAAGTCTTCAGACCATCGGCCAGTTGCCAGCCTTCGCTGCCGTATTGCAGAAGGTCGCCCTCTTCTTCGTGCTGGATCAGGATGACCGGGATGTCGGCGGCCCGGGCTTTGGTGCTGAGATCGTTGATGGTGTCGATGACGCGCTTGATGTCGAAGCATTCATACTCGCCGGTGCACAGCGCGCGTTGGACATCAATGATCAGGAGTGCGGTGCTCATGGCTTCCTTCCTTAGATAGGTCGGTAAAACGATGGATTACAACTCCCTTTCTGGTCTGTAGCAGCTGTCGAGGCTGCGTTCGAGGATCGGAGATCGGGGCCACCCGGGGAGTTCAGGTGGCCGCTGATCGCCTGTTTCAGTAACCGAGTGACAACCCGGTATTACGCCGTGGATCATTCGCTCCATAGAAGCGGTTCTTGCCCACTGGCTTGCCTTCCAGCGAAGGCGCACCTACCAGAATAGCTGCGATATGGTTAGGGTCCTGCGGCCCGGCAAATTTGTGCCCCCAGCTTTCGAGCATCTTCTTGGTGTCCGGGCTGGTGGCGAAGTTCTCCAGGTTGGTTTCTTCCGGCAACCACTGCTGGTGGAAACGCGGCGCATCCACCGCTTCCTGGATGTTCATGCCGTAGTCGATCACGTTGAGGATGGTCAGCAGGGTTGCGGTGATGATGCGGCTGCCACCGGGAGTGCCGACAACCATGACGACTTTGCCGTCCTTGGTGACGATGGTCGGGCTCATGGACGACAGCGGCGCTTTGCCGGGGGCGATGGCGTTGGCTTCACCCTGCACCAGACCGTACATGTTCGGCACGCCGATTTTCGAGGTGAAGTCGTCCATTTCATCGTTGAGGATGACCCCGGTTTTGCTCGCCATGACGCCGGCGCCGAACCAGTCGTTGAGGGTGTAAGTCACCGACACCGCATTGCCCCATTTGTCGACGATCGAGTAATGGGTGGTGTTGCTGCCTTCGTGAGGCGCTACGCCAGGTTTGATCTCGCGGGATACGCCGGCCTTCTGCGGATCGATGACTTCGCGGATTTTGGTCGCGTAGTTTTTATCCAGCAGATGAGCGATCGGATTTTTCACGAAGTCCGGGTCGCCGAGGTAGCTGTTGCGGTCCACATACGCGTGGCGCATCGCTTCGATCTGGTAGTGCATCGCCTGAGCCGAGCGGAAGCCCAGGTCTTTCATCGGGTAGCCGTCGAGGATGTTCATGATCTCGCAGATCACCACGCCACCGGAGCTTGGCGGTGGCGCCGAGACCACGTGATAGCCGCGGTAATCGCACTCGATCGGCGCCAGTTCGCGGGTCTGGTATTTGTCGAGGTCAGCCTGGGTGATGATGCCCTTGTTGGCCTGACTGGAGGTGACGATGGCGTCGGCCACCCAGCCTTTATAGAAACCGTCGGCGCCCTTCTCGGAAATTTCCCGCAGGGTTTTGCTCAAGTCTTTTTGTACGAGTTTCTGGCCGACCTGCATCGGCTCGCCATTGCTCAGGAAGATCGAGCCCGAGTCGCGCATGTCTTTCTTGAAGACGTCGGTGGCGTACTCCAGCAAGTCGACATCGCCCTGCTCCAGCACAAAACCGTCTTCGGCAAGCTTGATCGCCGGGGCGATCACTTCCTTGCGGGGTTTGGTACCGTATTTCTTCAGAGCCAGTTCCATGCCCGAAACGGTGCCCGGCACGCCAACGGCAAGGTGGCCGCGGGTGCTCAGCTCCGGGATGACGTTGCCCTCTTTGTCGAGGTACATGTCGGGTGTCGCGGCCAGCGGGGCTTTTTCACGGAAGTCGAGGAAGGTCTTGCGCCCGTCCGCCAATTGAATCGTCATGAAACCACCGCCGCCCAAGTTACCCGCCGCGGGGTACACCACCGCCAGCGCATAACCCACCGCAACGGCGGCATCGACGGCGTTGCCGCCATTCTTGAGCACATCGACGCCGACGTGGCTGGCCAGATGCTGGGCGGTGACGACCATGCCGTTTTCGGCCGCGACCGGGGCGACGGAGGCCGCATGGGCGGTCAGGCAACTCAGCGCCAATGTGGTTGCCACGAGCGATTTGGTAAAAGGTTCGAACTTCATGAGTCGGTCTCTTTTTGTTTTTAGGTTCTGTTCAAAAACAGAGGGAACGGTTCAAGAGCAGTAGGCAAGTATGGCTGGGATTGCGTATTGCGCCTCCCCGACGAGGCAGTATGCTGGGCCCCCTGTTCAGTACTTTTACGGAGTCCGCCGGCATGTCCTATACCTTCACCACCCTGGCGTCTCCGGTCGGCGAATTGAAACTGGTGGCGAAAGGCGCGCGACTGGCGGCCATCCTCTGGGAAAACGACAAACCGGGTCGGGTAAGGCTTGGGCCGATGACTGAAGCAGCGGACAACCCGATCCTGGTGAGTACCGCACAGCAACTGCAGGAATACTTCGCCGGCACGCGTAACCGTTTCGAGCTGGAACTGGATTTTGCCGGGACGGAATTTCAGCAGAAGGTGTGGCAGGCGCTACTTACGATTCCGTTTGGCGAGACGCGCAGCTACAGCGAGATTGCCCGGCAGATCGGCAATCCCAGTGCGGTTCGTGCGGTGGGGGCGGCTAATGGCAAGAATCCGATTTCGATTGTCGCGCCGTGTCATCGGGTGATCGGAGCGTCAGGGAAACTGACGGGGTTTGCCGGTGGGCTTGAGGCGAAAGAGCAGTTGCTGACGCTGGAGGGGTACGAGTGTCGCGGAGCCGGCAGAATGGATGATTTGTTTATCTGACGGCCCCTACAAAAAGACAGGGAACCTAAATCGCCGCCCGCAGCTCAAACCGCTCCGAAGACATCCTTCATCGCCGCATACTGCAGCAGCATGATGGTCTTGGCATCGCAGATCTCCCCACGATAAAACGCCGCCAGCGCGTCGTCGAACTTCCACTCCAGCACTTCCAGTTCTTCGGTTTCTTCCTCCAGCCCGCCGCCATCACTGACCTTCGAAGAGGCGTCGTACTCGGCGATGAAGAAATGCAGCTTTTCAGTCACTGAACCGGGGCTCATGTAAGCCTCGAAAACCTTCTGCACATGGTGGACGCGATAGCCGGTTTCCTCTTCGGCCTCAGCACGAATGCGCTCTTCGGGCGCAGCGCCTTCCAGCAGCCCGGCGGCCACTTCAATCAGCAAACCATCGTGGCCGTTGACGAACACCGGCAGCCTGAACTGGCGGGTCAGTACGACGGTTTTCTTCTCGCGATTGAACAGCAGAATCGCCGCGCCATTGCCGCGGTCATAGACCTCGCGAGTCTGACGCTGCCAGTCGCCGTTGTTGCGCAAATAATCGAAGGTGATTTTCTTCAGCAGATACCAGTCGTGGGACAGCACCCGGGACTCGATGATGTTGACCCGCTCGGCTGTGTTCGACATGACAATCCATCCTTATGTTCGTCAGAAAGCGTCCATATTAGGCGAAAACAGAAAAGCCCGGCGACTGTCGTAATGCTGTGCACTCAAGAGAACCTTGAGCCAGAGAAACCTGTGGCGAGGGAGCTTGCTCCCGCTGGGCTGCGTAGCGGCCCCAAAAATCTGACAACCATTGCGATTTTTGTGAGCGCTATGCACTCAAGCGGGAGCAAGGTATCCGCCCGGTCAACACACCTTCCTGACCTTCAGCCAATCTGCTCGAACCGCCGCCTGGTCACGAACAGCCCCGCGCCCACCGGCACGGCAAGGACCGACATCAATCCCAAGTCAAAGCCCAGCAACTGGGTCTGGCTCACTGCAACGCAGCCGATTGCGCCTGCCACCACCAGCGTCACCCCTAGCCACTTGCGCAGCGAAGATTGGCGACCTTGGTGCGTTGGGCATTGAGGGCATCGCCCTGTTGCCGGGTCAGCGGCTTGGAGATGCCTATCATCATCACGCACGGCGTGAACCGCATTGCGGCGCTTTCATCCTCAGGAAAGTTGCGCCTTGTATTCTTTCTGATACTGCCCGGCGAGGGTTTCTTTCTGTTGTTCGTCCAGTAACTTGCCGGCCATCTGAAAGAACTTCTGCTCCTCCTCTTTGAGGTGGTGATGGACCTTCTCCGAGAGCTTTTTCGCCGTTGCCAACCAGGATGGACTGGACATTTCGGTCGCATCCAGCGCTTCCATCATCTCGTCCATTTCGTGGTGTTCGGAGATAGCGTGGCGGCTAAGATCCACGCCGTTGTCGAACTCCATCAGCGGCATGTAGAAATGGCGTTCTTCAGCGGTTGCGTGGGCCTGAAGCTCGGATTTGAGCCGTTTGTAAGCCTCGACCCGTTCCGGGGTGTCGCCACTGGTTTGAATCAGTGCATCGGCATAGCGGCGCTGACGGTCGTGGCTTTCGCGCAAGGCTTCAAAAATGTTCACGGGCTGCCCTCAATGACTGCTTTCAACAACGATGCTGTTCACGCTAGACATTCCCGGAGCCCCGGGGGTTCCTTGGGCTTCGGGGGGATAGAACAATCGCCGCAACCGGGATAGGCTCCGTGTTCACTGCCATAAGGATGTGTTGCCTATGACTCTGCGAATCGAATTGTCGAAAAATGCCACTCCGGAGGAGCGCGAGGCGATCCTCACACCACTGCGCACCTACAACGCCGCAAAGGCCGGGGCCACGGTGTCGGAACAGATTGCTTTGCTGGTACGCAATGACAGCGACGAGATTCTCGGCGGGCTTTATGGCCGAGTGTTTTACCAGTGGTTTTTCATTGAGTTATTGTCGGTGCCGGAGCTGGCCCGAGGACAAGGGATGGGCTCGAAGCTGATGCAGATGGCCGAAGACCTGGCGCGGGAAAAGGAATGCGTGGGGATCTGGCTGGACACCTTCGACTTCCAGGCGCCGGAGTTTTACAAGAAGCACGGCTACAGCGAGTTGGGGCACATTGCCGATTATCCGCCGGGCCACAAGCGCTTCTTTTTCCAGAAGCGCCTCATTAACACTGATTAAGACGCGCAACCTGTGGGAGCGGGCTTGCTCGCGAAGCTTTTGGCGCCCCTGAAGGCCCCTTCGCGAGCAAGCCCGCTCCCACATTGGAATGGCCTCGGCCGATCGTCTGGGGATTGAGCCTCAAACTGCAGACTGCTCAGAGACAGGTCGCCAACGCCGCCAAACGGCGCTTGGCGACAAAATCGTCATGCTGCGCGTAGTAGCTCAATGCTGTACCCGAGGCGTCGGTGGTCACGTCCACGAAGGACTCGGCCGAACGGGTGTAGACCGTCGAGCCACCCTTCTTGCCCGGCTGCAAATACGCGCCCGCATCAACACCGAATACCGCTTCGTCCTGCCAGGCAAATTGCACGCACTGGGCGACGACTTTTTCCGGTTTGTCCGAGGTCAGGGTTTTGTACGGAGTTTTGGTGCGGGCGTCATTCATCGCCGATCCGGCGCAGCCCGCCAGCAAGGTTGCGGCCAGCGCCACCATCAGAATTCGCATTGCGTTCGCTCATCAAGAAAAAGCGGACTGTATCACCGCGGCGCGGCGTATCGTTCTGCTTTACTTCATTTATACCGCGACACCGCGCAACGATTCGCGCACCCTGTCGCGCCATTAACGCCGCATCGCCCATTTTTCCGGGCGCATTTTTCTGGAAAGGTCATGACACCCAACGCCGAATACTACAAACCGACCGCTGAATACGCCGACAAGCTGATCAGCCAGATCGGTCAGACGCCTTCCTGGATCGCCAAACGTATTGGCGTCACCGACAAGCGGATTCGTTACATTCTCGATGGCGAAAGAACCGTCAAAGGCGAAACCACGCCGATCCAGATGACCTACCCCGAGCAATTTGCTCTGGAGTGTCTGGCCGCGGCCGCCAAGGCGAGCAAAAAGCAGTCTTCTAAGGAGTGACCATGGCGGCAACCGAACAGCAACACGAGCAGGCGCTGAAAAAGTTTCTCGATGAGCGTCCTGAATTGCGCATCGAACTGGATAACCTGAATCCACTGTTGGCCCAAGCCAAGGGCGTGACAGTGGCGCAATACCGCGACGAGCGCTTGCATGAAGCGTTCGAAGCCGAGGCTGAGCGCCTGGGTTTGTTTGCCTGGGAGCTGACGCTGCAACTGACTGCCGCCACACCTGAGGATTACCAGGCCCAACGCCTGGAGGTGCACAAGGAAGTCGCGGAGATGGCCGGCATGGACTGGCTGGAGTATTGCGAGTTATATGGGTTAACCAAGTAATCATCGCTGCTCAAGGAAGCTTTCGTCGATGCTGCCTTCGCCCTTAAGTACCCGGGCCACACCGGGCCATTTGCATACCCATAAATGGCGCGGACGCATCGGCCTGTCGATGGTCGCCAGTTTGTCGGTGCTCGCCGGCATGACCGATGCCATCGGCTTCATGGCCAGCGGCGACTTCGTGTCCTTCATGAGCGGCAACACCACTCGTCTGGCCGTGGCGATCAGCGATGGCGACCTCGGGTTGACCCTGCGCCTGGTAATCCTCGTGGCCACATTCGTCGCCGGCAACGCCCTGGGCATTGTCGTCAGCCGTTTCGGTGGCCGTCGGGCGTTGCCGTTGCTGCTGTGCATCGCCACCCTGCTCTGCGGCGCTGCGGCTTGGCCCTACGAAACGCAATTGCCGGCGCTGCTGGCGACGATCATCGCCATGGGCATGCTCAATGCCGCCGTGGAAGAAGTGAATGGCCTGCCGGTCGGGCTGACTTACGTCACCGGCGCGTTGTCGCGGTTTGGCCGTGGTCTGGGGCGATGGATGCTTGGCGAACGGCGCAACGGCTGGCGGGTGCAATTGATCCCGTGGGCCGGGATGTTTGCCGGCGCGGTGATTGGGGCTTTGCTGGAACATCACCTTGGGCTCGGGGCGCTGTTTGTCAGCGGGCTGCTGGCGGGGGTGCTGGGATTGCTGTCGTTGAAGATTCCGCGGCGTTGGCAGTTGGGGTATATGCCACGCTGATCAGGTGATCAGATCCTGAATTTATGTTGCCGGGAAGTCCGTCTTCGCGAGCAAGCCCGCTCCCACACTGGATCTGCGGCGGATCACGATTTTGTGATCGACAGACATCGAGTGTGGGAGCGGGCTTGCTCGCGAAGGCAGCGACTCGGTCTACGAGTAAACGCCCTTCGCCGCCCCGCCGATAAAGCTTTATCATGGCCGCAGTTTTGCTGATCGAGTCCGTCATGAAGTTTGCCATTGCGCTGTTTTCCGCCGCCCATGCGCCCTCCTCGCGCCGTGCCTTGCTGTTCGCCCAGGCCGCGCTGGCTGGCGGGCATGAGATTGTCCGGCTGTTTTTCTATCAGGATGGCGTCTACAACGCCTCCGGCAGCGTGGTCACGCCTCAGGATGAGCAGGACTTGCCCAAGCAATGGCGCAACTTTGTCACTGAGCATCAACTCGATGGCGTGGTCTGCATCGCCGCCGCCCTGCGCCGTGGGGTGTTGAACGAGGAAGAAGCCCAGCGCTATCAGCGTGAAGCGGTAGCAGTAGGCGCGCCATGGGAATTGTCCGGCCTCGGCCAGTTGCATGATGCGGTGCAGGACGCTGACCGCTTGATCTGTTTCGGAGGTGCGTGAGATGGCTAAATCCTTGCTGATTATCAGCCGTCAGGCGCCGTGGTCCGGGCCGAATGCACGGGAAGCGTTGGACATCGTACTGGCCGGCGGTGCCTTCGATCTGCCGATCGGCCTGCTATTTCTCGATGACGGCGTGTTCCAGCTCGCCGCGAAACAGGACGCCAAGGCGCTGCAACAGAAAGACCTGAGCGCCAACCTGCAAGCCTTGCCGATGTTTGGTGTCGAAGACCTGTTCGTGTGCGGTGAAAGCGCCGCGGCCCGTGGTCTGGACCCAAAAGGTCTGTCGCTTGAAGAAGCCCAGGTGTTGGCCGCCCAGGAAATCACCGCCCTTATTGACCGTTACGACCAGGTGATCACCCTCTGATGTCGACTTTGCATGTGTTGTCTCATTCCCCTTTCGGCAACGACCGCCTGAGCAGTTGCCTGCGCGTGATCGGTGCCAACGATGCGCTGCTGCTGAGTGGCGATGCGGCTTATGCCTTGCAGCCAGGCACCGCACCATTCACCACGCTGCAGGCTCGCAGCCTGAAACTGTTCGTGCTGGGCGAAGATGCTCAAGCTCGGGCTCTGGAAGTCCCGGATTGGGCCAAGGCCATCGATTACCCGGCCTTCGTCGAACTGTCGATTCACTACGACAAGGTCAACAGTTGGCTATGAAATCCCTGACGGTCGGCGCCCGCGCCATTGAACTGGACAAGGACGGTTTCCTGGTCGAACTGAGTGACTGGTCTGCCGAAGTGGCCGCCGCCCTCGCCGCTGCAGAAGACATCGAGTTGAGCCCGGAACACTGGGAGATCCTCGAATTGCTGCGCAGTTTCTACGACGAATTCCAGCTGTCCCCGGCGACCCGCCCGCTGATCAAGTACACCGCATTGAAACTCGGCCCCGACAAGGGCAACAGCCTGCACCTGAACCGACTGTTCAAAGGCACCCCTGCCAAACTCGCCGCAAAACTGGCGGGCCTGCCCAAACCGACGAATTGCTTATGATCCGGAGCGTTGTGGTAGTTAGATCTATCTGATATTAAAATCATAGGTCTATCTGATTGGGAGTGGAAGACTGCAGCAGTAGCCTTCAGTCAATCCACTCAGACAGGACACCGATTGATTGGTCGATGACAGGGTGATAGATGGAGCTTCTGTGGGGCACCAAGGATTTCGTAATCGCCGGACAACCTTACCAAGGGTTTCCGATCCTGCTGTGGGACTCGATGGAGAGCTGCAGCCAGGCCAATCAGTTCTTCCGCTTCTATCTCCTTCGCGGGGACATCGGTTCAAAGCAATCCTGGCCTAGCACTGGACGGGCACTGTACGATTTCTTCAGCTTCCTGCAAGCCCATGATCTTGATTGGCGGGACGTAGATCGCGGAGAGGCCAAGAGCCTTGTGGCTGCCTACCGAGACTACTGCTTGGTGACGTGCGGACTGGCTCGCAACACTACTCGCCAGCGTCTGACGTACATCTGCAAGTTTTACGAATTCGCCCTGGATAAGGGCTGGGTGAAGCGCTTACCGTTCGGTCACGAAGAGCGAATCGTGAAGCGCGAAACAGGCTTCCTTAAGCATGTGGATGCCAGCGGAGGCAAAGCGCTGGTGAACGACGTGATGCCGCGTCGTCACAAGCCCCTACCCGAGTTCCTGAGCATAGCCCAGGCCAAGTCATTTATGGCTGCGGCGGAGAATCCACATCATCGGATCATGATTCAGCTAGCCCTGCGCACAGGCCTGCGCCGTAACGAACTTGCCACCTTTCCAGTGGCGTATGTTTTCGATCCGGACAAAGCTGGGCGAACCGAGCGCAATCTTCGAATTCTGCTTGATCCGTACGACGGCAGCGGCATGGAGACCAAGGGTAGTAAGAAGCGACAAATCTGGGTCAGTCGCAAGTTCATGGCTGAACTCTATCGCTACGTGTCAAAAGTGCGTGGTGAGCGGGCATCTCTGGGCAAGAACCAGAAGGCTTTGCTTCTCAACCATCTGGGAGAACCTTATTCCAGCGCCGGCAAGAGCCTAAACCGGATCATCAGCGAGACCGGGAAATCAGCTGGAATCGAAGTCCATACGCACATGCTGCGCCATACCTATGCAACCCACACCTTGGTCAATCTTCAGCGCAACCCCCAGAACGGGGTCGACCCCCTGGTGTACCTTCAGCGGCAGCTTGGCCACAGCTCGATTCAAACCACCATGGTGTACTTGCACCTGATCAACGAAATGGCCGATGAGGCTGTGCTGGCATATGACGACGAGTTAAACGAAATGGCAGGTGCAGCCTGATGGGAAAGCGAAAGGAATTTGCCAAAACTGACCTCAGCATTCCGCAAATCGAGCACAACATCGACACGGCAGGCAATGTGATCATCCTCTCTGAGTCAGTCCCTCCAAAGATTACGGTGGTGTCGTTCGGGCGCAACACCAGTACCAAACGAAATTTCGATTTTGCGAGGTGGTATGGCGCGGGCATTGATGCCATCACTTACGCCTGCCAGCGTCAAATTGAGCGTTTCCTAGCGGGGCAAGATGGCGCCCCCTCGGTTACTACTGTGGTCGGTTATTGCAATGGATTAACACATTTTTTTGACTACTGCCTACTCCAAGCAATGGCTTTCGAGCGTGCGTTGGCGTTGGATGATCTAAATCGGAACCTTATCGATGGCTATCTTGGACATCTATCTGGGCAAGATCTAACGACCGCTGGACAGAAAAACTACTACACGCCTACCAAGTCAGTGCTAGCTGCACTCGGACAGCGCGGTTTTTTCAGATTGGTGATATCTGGTGATGAGGCCACTTTCCCACGCAACCCATTTCCGAACTCCAACCGCAAGCACAAGAGTGAGACAGCTCTATCGAAGCGTGAGCGACATGAGTTTACAGTGGCATTACGGCACGCCATTAAACCCATATGGGTCGATGGAACTCCTATCACTGGCGACCTGTTGGCATATGCCTTACTTGTCATAGCCCTCCACACCGGACGTAATCTTACGCCTTTGCTGGAAATGAGCCGTAATTGCCTGCGCCCTCATCCTAAAGACGACACCGTCTTCTTGGTTCTGTGGAAGCGGCGTGGCTATAACACCAGCAAAGTAGCTTTGCGGGCTGAATCGAAAGGCGAACGGCTCCTGGAGGCAATGCCCAGCGTCAGAATCAACATAGAACGTCTAATCCGTCGAATGATGGTGTTGACCGAGCCCTTGGATTCAGAAGCGCCGGACGACCTCAAAGGACGTGTGTGGCTATTCCGCAGTCGGGCTTCAAATGCAGCCGGTCAAGTCACCTCACTGCGAACGAACATATTAGATAGTGCGATATGCCGCTTCGTAGAACAGTACGAGCTGAAGGATTGCGACGGGAAGCCTCTGCGCATCAACATCTCCCGCCTACGGAAAACCTTTGCAAACCGTATTTTCGAGCTGACGGACGGAGATCTCGCAACCACCGCCTCCGCTCTCGGGAACACTCCGCGGGTAGCTGATCAAAACTATCTCGCGCCAAGCGAGGATGCCCGTCGAAACTGGCGGTTCATGGGGGAGGTACTGGTACAGGAACTGCTGACAGCGACCATCGGCGCAACCTACAAGGACACGCCCCTCGGTCGCTGTAGCGACCCATTGAATGGTCAGTTCGCTCCAAAACATGATGGCTCCACCTGCATGAATTTCATGAACTGCCTACGCTGTAAGCACTACGCAGTGACCGCCGAAGACCTGTACAAACTGTTCAGCTTCTACTTCCGCGTGCTGACTGAATGCTCCCGTATGGACAAGCGGCGCTGGGCACGCGAGTACGCACACATCCCGCGCCTTATCGACCATTACATCGTCGCCGAGGGGCTTCGCCGTGGCACCTTCAAGGCTGCAGCCGTGGACGCCGCTCGTGAGCGCGCTCGTGCCAAACCACACTCCTTCTGGTCAGTTGATCTCATTGCCAGCTTGGAGGTCTTTTCATGACTGACAATATCTCTGACGAATTAACTTGGGAGGCCATCACCGCTCAGCCTGGCGATGTACGTGGGCTGTCCGACTTAGAGCGCGACATGCTGATCATCAACGCAATTCAGGTTGATGGGCAGTGGGTTATTCGCAGCCGCTACGGTGACGACATTTGGCAGCTACACCGTCTGCCCACTAACGTCGGGGCCAGTAAGAGATACCTAAATTTCATCACCATGCCAAAGCCATTTCGGATGGCGATGAAAGCAATAATTTATCGCTACATGAGGCGTGGTCGCCATGACGGCGATCGGCCTAAGGGCGCGGGGATTCGTCGACTTTTTGAAACGGCAATCCCATTCTTGCGACATCTAGAGACGCTTGGGCTCGATCATTTACGGTCGTTAACGCCTATGATTGCAGCAACCTACGTCTCAGCCTGCAAGGCTCACAGAATCGCCAAATCTAACAAACCGCTGCTCCCAGAGTCACTTATAGGGCGTTACTCAGCCGTTGAGGCGATTTATGAGCTAAGCCAGTACACCGACGACAAAATACCTAAGCATCCATGGCCCGAAACCTCTGCAAGAGCTATGGCCAGCGCTATCGGTATGTCCCGTGGTGGAAAAACGCCATTAATTCCCGATGACGTGTTCTGCACGTTGTTCGAAAAGGCTCATCAGCAGGTGGAGCGCGGCAAACTGCTGCTCGATCTGCGAGATGATCTTGAAGCTTTCGCAGCGGGCTGCAAAAGCCTAAGTACCAGAAGTATGTACGATGCAAAAAAACGGTATTTGGATGCTAGGGGCTGGGAAGGTGGCGCGAGAACTTTCAGTAAGTCCCTCTCAGACTTACGCATGTCATGCTACGTCGTCCTGGCGAGCACCTCAGGCTGCCGCAATCATGAACTGGCTAACCTGCAATCGGGGGCGCACCACCGCACGGAGGATGATGAGGGCAAGATCTATCACTGGATGCGCTCTAAGTCAGAGAAGACAGATAAAGGGATCCATGACTGGATGATCCCAGAGGCTGCGGTACGTGCTCTGCGCGTCATGGAGCGCTGGGCTGCGCCTTACCAAGCGATGATTGCCAACGAAGTCACTAAGCGGCGTCGAATCAACCCGCAAGATCCTCAGATCGCTGAAGCTATTACACACCGTAATTCGCTGTTTTTGGGCGTTTACTTTAATGAAGATAGCCGAGTTCGTACGCTTTCAAACATGAGTTGGGTCAACCTCTTAAAAGCATTCGCCGAAGACTGCGGATTAATCTGGAAGCTCACCAGCCACCAATTTCGACGTAAGTTCGCCAACTACGCCGCGCATAGCCGCTTTGGCGACCTACGCTACCTCAAAGAGCATTACGCTCACTGGTCCATGGACATGACCTTGGGCTATGCGATGGACGATAGTTGGGGACAACATCTTGATCTTGATCTGTACTTGGAAATCCAAGGAGAGCTGGAAGACATCAAGCTCGGCGTCGTCGACAGCTGGATGGGCGATGAGTCTCTATCAGGAGGCTACGGACGCGCCATTAGGGGCTGGCAGCGGGAGCCAGAAAACCTGCTGATCTTCAAGGATCACGCTTCGATGCTGAAATCCATTGCTGAGAGCACAGCGATCCGCAGCAACGGTCACGCTTGGTGTACAGCGGACAACAACGGCTGCGTCGGCAACACCCTTGAACGCTCTCGCTGCAGTGGCTGCGACCACTCAGTGATTGGGAGCACACATGCACCCTTCTACCAGCGACTGTACGATGAGCTTAAAGGGCTGCAGCACTGCAAAGACATTGGAGAAGGAGGTCGCCAGCGCGTTATTCGCGACCTGAACCGCTGCCGAGACGTATTGGTTCAGTTGGGCATGCCTTCGGAGGATCTGACCGCATGAAGAATAAGAACAAAACAGCCAATTACAAGCCTGCCGTGGATCGAGAAAAGGAACTCAAGCTAGCGATCTACCGTATCGAAAAGGGGCGGGCTCATACCCAGGAAACCAAGTTGACCATCGCTGCCGTTGCACGCGAAGCCGGCGTGTCGACGGCATTGATCCACAATCACTACCCAGAAATTGCAGAGACAATACGGGAGAAGCAGGGGCGATCCAGCCGCGCTATGCGGGATGTGAAAAATCAAGATCTGATCGTCGAACGCCAAAAGTCAGCAGGCTACCGTCAAGAGATTGAGGCCCTGCGGGCGAAGCTCGCCAGCATCGCATCCATCAACGAAGTGCTGCTGAACGAGAACCAGGCGCTCAAATCTAAGTTGAGAAATCAAAACGTGGTTGAACTAACTTCATCCACTCCACGCAAACTCGCATCAGACGGCGACGACGTTCATCTGCATCTCGAAAATCTTCGAAAAAGTTAAACCAGGTAAAAAATTTATCAATGGAAGACAAATCTCGTCCAACACAAAAAAGCCCCTGGAACCGAATGGAAGCGTAAGCAAGAAAACTAGGCTTAGGCGCATCTAACACTGTGTTTAGCTCCTAAACGGTAGACTGGTGCCCTTCTTTCTTTTTTGGAAAAGAAGTTCAGCTTTCTCGCCTAGGGGGCTGCCAACATTCAGTTGGCAAAAAAAAGCCGCCAATTATGGTGGCGGCGAGGTCTCAGGCTTATGGCCGTCGACGAAGTAGCGTCAGGTTGTAGCAGGTTTGTTAGCGAATCCCAGCACTTCTCAAGGCTGCTGGTGTGTAGTCCGCTCCGAGGGCTTTAAAGCCGATTTCCATTGGGTTTTTTTCTTCGTTGCGTAGGCCTGAAACGATATAGCGGCCATTGATCAAGTCGTACAACGCTTCTACGCCCAACCAAGGAATCTGCCTGTCATAGATCGGCGTCATAAAGCCTTCAGCCACTCGCCACAGAGTGTTGCGAGCGTCGTAGTGGTCAGCCAATACGATCTGCCAGGTGTCTTCGTCAACATAGATCACGCGTTTGGCGTAGAGATGCCGTTCTCCCGGTTTTAACGTCGCCTCCACTACCCATACACGGTGGAGTTCATAGCGGGTGAAGTCAGCATTCAGGTGCCCAGCCTTTACTACGTCGTTGTATTGCAGTTGCGGGGAGTCCAGTTTGTAGTTGTTGTAGGGAATGTAGATTTCCTTTTTCCCCATCAGCTTCCAGTCATAGCGATCTGGTGCGCCGTTGAACATGTCCAGGTTGTCCGCCACGCGTTGGCCATCCGACGCGGGGTAAGGACCGTCGTAAGCAATTTGTGGCGCGCGACGCACACGGCGTTGACCCGCATTGTATACCCAGGCCATGCGTGGCTCTTTAACCTGATCGAGCGTTTCGTGAACCAGCACCACATCACCGGCCAAGCGCGCTGGCGCGGTGACTAGTTGCTTGTAATAGAACAACACGTTACCGGGATTTTTTGGATCGAAGTCCTTGAGTTGGTCTCGGTAGGTGAACTGCTGATCGAAGTACACCGGCATAAAGGTACCATCTGCCAGCGGCGTCGCTTGTACGTGGGTTCGCCGGACGCTGCCGCCGCGATAGCGTGTAAGGTGGTTCCACACCACTTCCAAACCGCTTTGCGGAATGGGGAAAGGTGTAGCCATATCAAAGCTATCCAAACCATTACCGCCTGAAATCAGGTGCGTGTTTATCGCATTGTTGGCAATCGCTTTGTAGACGGAGTCCGGCAGGCTCGCACTACGGTGACTTGGGTATACCTGCATGCGATAGCTGCCGGGGTAGCGTTTAAGCATTGCCAACTGACCGGGGGTGAGTTTCTCCTGATACTGCGCAGCATTCTGCGCGGTGATGGTGAACAGGGGTTTCTCACTATTGAACGGATCGCTCAGTGCACCGTTGGCGCCAACCTCACCAGCATTCTTGGCAAGACCGCCAGTCCATGGCGCAATACTGCCATCGGCATTTCCAGCTTTTTCCGCACCTATTGGAGTCAGGGTATTACCCAGTTTCGCCGCTTCAACGCTCGATACCGCCGCCTGTACGCTGTTGGCCATCAAAGCGATGACGATGGCGAAGTTAAAACGGAGCAATGCTGTTGTGTTCATTAGGTTGCTTCCACTCAAAAGGAGACGCCGAGACTCAGGGCGAGAAAATCACGGTCGATATTGACGTTGTAATCCCCACCGAAATAATCGGTGTATGCCAGGCTAGCGTTGTAGGTATTCAGGTAGGTGGCATCAAGGCCGACGCTGATTGCTTTGGAGCCTTCGTTGAAGCCTGGCTCCGGCCCATAACCGGAAACGTCGTGTGACCAGGCGAGGTTGGGGCGTAGCTCAACCCCCGGGATGACGTTGTTGTATTCCCAGATCGCCCGAGCGCGGTAACCCCAGGAGTTGCTGGTAGCAAAGCCATCGTTGTTGCAGTTGTTCGGCGTTACGCTGTTGCTGGTGCACAGGCTGTTGTTTGGATACAGCCGACCTTGACCATAAGCAGTGCTGCGGCCGTAACGCAAACCACCTTTACCTTCCAGCCCTCCGATGTGGGTAGCGCCCACTTCGGCGATCAGGGTCAGGCGATCCGCACCCATGACTTGGTCGAAAAAGTGCGTTGCGGTGACTTGAGCCTGGGTCACTTCTTTGCGTCGGTAGCCACTGACATCGCTGCTGTTGGCCAAGGTCACCGCACCGGAAGACAACACAGGTGAAGCTGCCGGAACACCAATCGCTGCGCTGATCAAGTCTACGGCGTTGATTTGCAGTGGCATATTTGGCCGATAGCTGACTTCGCCAGATAAGGTTGTGCCGGTAGACAAGCTGGTGCTAAAACTCAAACCATATAGACGAATGTCTTCGGGGTAATCAGCGAAGTACTTCGAGGTACCGAGGCGATAGGCTTGGGCCAGTTGCTGGCCGGTGGCGCTGCCCAGAAAGCGATTACAACCGGCCAACGGCACACCGAGATTACCGCACAGCTGCGGCGCAAACCCCACATCCGTTACATGAGGGCTGGTGACGGCGCTGATATACGGTTGACGGCTGTGGTAATTGAGAAAGTAAGCGCCGAATTCGCTGTCCAGCTCTGGAGCAAACCAACGTAGCGCAGCGCCGAACTGGCCGCTGTCTCGGGCATCACGGTCACCGGCGCGGGGAATCTCGATACCTTCTGAAGTCAGATTGACTCCTAACGGGCGCAGTGCGGCTTGTGCTGCGGCACTTCGGTCGAGAATAGGCCCAACCGGTAATCCACCGCAGCCATCGGCTAATACATCGTTCTGCGAGAAGAACGTGCCGCAGTTGTCGATGACCGTCTGGTCCCACTCCAACTGATAGAATGCTTCGGCCGTAAGATTTTCGGTCAGGTTCTGCGACAAGTAAAACATGTTGACCGGGATCAGCCCTTCTTTGATCTCCGCACCTGGACGACGGAAAGCGGCGATGTCGATAGGGTTAATCGAGTTGATACCGCCTTGGATAAATGTGCTCTCGCCCCAACTCACTACTTGCTTGCCGACACGCACGGTACCGGGCAAATCGCCGATGAGATAATTATGGTAAACAAAAGCGTCCAATAGCTGCGCACCAGCTGCCTTCGCACCTTCCTTGCGGTTGCTGTCATCGATGTCTTTGAACAGACGGCTTTCGTCCTTGAGTTCAAAGTCGTACCAGTACTTACCGCGCGCAAATATGCCGGAATCGCCGTACTTCAGTTCGAGGTCATGAATGCCTTTGAACACTTTCGAGAAGGTGTCGCCCTTGCCGAAATTACGTTTGCCATCATCGGCGCTGTGGCTGTTCAACAGCTCCGGATCAGGGTTGCGCAACGCCCAACTGGCGCCCACCGACAGCGTCGAATCGAACTGCCCCTGGATTTCGCCAATACTGAAGTTCACCGCATACACGGGTGCGCTGATGCTGCTTGCAAGACCGACGGTCAGCGGCAAATAGAGCTGTCGCCCTGTTGGAGGTTTACGCATCATAACCTTCACTACCTCTTGTTGTTTTTGTGGAGGTGTTGCCGACCTGTTGCGGTTTTTTGGGCGCAGCAGGTCCTACTGGCCAGTGCTCGGGGCAATGGCCGGTGTTCGGATTATTTCGATCGGTATTACTTGAGGATTAGCGTCGCGTCATAGGGGCGGCTCCATCCAGTCCCGATCTGGAGGCTGTGCCGGGCCGGTGCCGTGCAGGTACAACTGGTCATCGCTACGCAGTGCGAGGATCAAACCAAAATCGGTCAGGTATTGCTCGGCCTTATCGAGGTCCGACCGCTCGAAAATCAAGTAGGCGAGGCTGGCGGCCTTAACGGAGGTTTTTGGGTGACGCACCGGTTGTGGCGTCGCCAGTACAGTATGAGGAAAAGCGGTATGGCCAATCATTTTTACTGTTCTCCGTAGCCGTTTCGCGGGCAAAGCCTAGCCATCAACCTTAATTAACAAGGCCGCGCTGGTGCATTAACGGTGGGTCAGTTCAGTGTGTTACGAAGCGGCACTTGTTCACGTTCAAAACGCATAGTTCATCTGTAAACCGATCCCGTTGATACTGTTCTGATACTTTGCGCTGTAACCCGGACGCAAGCCGCCTTGAGTAGTGGGTTGGGAAACTTTAACGGTGTCCTCATGGATATATCCGTACCCCAGATCCAAAGACATTTGCTCGGTAGCCTGCCAGTTCAAACCCAGCGTGAAGATTTTCCGATCCCCCGTAGGTGCTCGGGTGGAGGTGTACTGGTTAGGCATGGGAGTCGGCTCGTAAGCGATACCGGTACGAATTTTCCATTGCTTGTTCAGGCGGTAGGACAAGCCTGTCGAAAAGGACCAGGTGTCACGCCACTTCAGGGTTTCGACAATCGAGTCGAATGCGGCATAGTTGCGTGGCACCCCAGCGTTTTGGACATTCAATTCGGGCACCCGGCTCCACCGGCTCCACAGCGCACCGGCAGAAAAATCCAGCCGATCGTTGAAGCGCCAGGTCGCTGAAGCATCAACGGTTTCCGGCGTGGTGAAGTCCAGACTCGCATCATATTTCCCATTGAGCCCTGGCAGGCCCAGCGCCGGAATCGATCCCAGCAGGCCATTGGCTCCAGACACTTTCGTCTTGCCTTCGAGGGTGTAATCAACCTTTGAGTGATAGGTCAGGCCCAGCGTTAGGTCATCGAATGGATCGAACATGATGCCCACATTAAAACCCAGCGCTGTGTCGTCGCCCGTCACCTTGACCGTCCCGTCGCCTTGCCCTCTCACTGCCCGGTTATCGATCTTGCTTTCGAGAAGCCCCTCGATGTGGTTAATCGTCGGGCCGAAACCTACCGACAAGCGATCGCTTATCCGGTAACTCACTGTCGGCTGCAACGTCACCACTTTCACTTGGGTACGCGAACTGCGGTAGCGTCCCTGGAAGCTGCTTTCGTAATCGGTCGAACCGCCAAAGGGGGCGTAAACACCGAACCCGACATGCCAATCCTGATTGAGTTGCAGCGTGTAGAACCCCGACGGCACGACAATGGGGCTAGGCACCATATCCCCGCGGGAAGTACCTGCCACCGACGTGTTGACGGAGCTGATACGAGTGTTGGCGTCGATAATACTGATACCGCCACTGACGTGTTCACCGGTCAATTTCGACATGCCCGCAGGGTTGCCGTAGACGACGGTGGCATCCTGAACGTCTGAGGCGCGGCCGGAATAAGCCTTTCCCTCCGAGCTGATGCTTTGTTCGTTAATTTGCAGGCCATTGGCCAGGAGCTGGGTGGACGTGAGGCACAGCCCCAGCGCGCATAGCTGATTTCTTATTTTCATGGCTAAAGCTCTTATTATTTTTTTGACTCATCGGGAATGGATAGCCCGTACGACAAGATTGAACAACTATGTTCAAATAAAGTCAACGATGATCATATAAGTAAAAATCAGCGATTACGCATACGCTCGGCGAGGGCGCCCATTGGTCGAGTCAGACTGCGTCTAAAGCGTTGTGCGAACGACTCGCCCTCGTAGATGGGCGCAGGTGAGACGACTTCATTTGCTTGTTTAAACTGCGGGAAAAGGCTCAAGGCATGACCGCGATTGATTCCGTGCTGAATAGACGGAGACCACATATTCGAACTGTCCAGCGTCTGACATTGCAGCGCAGTGGCGGGCGCCGGCGCGAAGGGGAAATCACTGCCGAACAGAATGTGCGATGGCTCAACCAATTCTTTAAGGGCTGCCATTGAGAAACGCGACGGAGATAAGGCTGTGTCGAAGTAAAAACGACGTATGTAGGTCATAACTCCCTGAGGAGCAGCGTTCTGAAACTCCGGTAAAGCATTCGCCAATGAGACACGCCAAGCCACGAAAGGTAAGAAGCCGCCGGAGTGAGCGAGGATCCAGTTGATGCCAGGGTAACGCTCCATCGTTCCACTTAGGATCAGGTTTACTGCCGCGCGAGTGGTATCACATAGAAACTCAATTAGAAAACCGGGGGTTTGAAGCCCAATGCTCTCGCTAGTTTCGTGCATGTTTGGATGCACGAACACTACCGTCTTGCGCCGATCAAGTTCAGCCATCAACTCGTCAAACCGCGAATCCCCTAAAAACACCCCATCGGTACTGCCTAGCAGCACGACGCCCTCGGCCTTGAGGACATCCAGCGCATATATTGCTTCCGCACAGGCAGCTTCAGTAAAAGGCATGGGGAGCACCGCAAAATTACCGAACCGCGCGGGATAGCGGGAACGCATATCTGCGGCGAACTCGTTGCAACTGCGAGCAAGTACATTGGCCTGCTGCACACCGCCACCAAAATGCACGCCTGGCGCCGACAACGAAGTGACTGCCCGCTCGATCCCATTAGCATCCATCACTTCAATCGATTTCTCCGGCGTCCAGCTCGGTAGGGGGGCTCCAGCGACCTTATGCAGCCCCCTAGCGCTCATAGTTCCAACAAAGGATGGCGGGATGATGTGGTGGTGGACGTCGATACGACCTTGCTTGATTGACATGGTAATACTCTTGGCTGGGTTTCGACCGAGCGACTGAATCCCTGCGCTCAGTGTGGCGGTAGGGCTAAAACACATCCTCGGTCCAATATTGGACACTATTGTTCAAATATGTCAATCCTACCAAACCCCAGTGTTGATTTATTTTGAACGCAGCTGTTCAATGCATTATTACTTGTTTTGGAGTGCTTCCCCTTGAAGCTGAGTCGCGTTCAAAAACGAATCCACGATGCAGCCATCCAGCTATTCGCCGAGAAAAGCGTCGAAGAGATCAATGTCAGTGAACTCGCGCAGATCGCTGGCGTTGCGCGCGGCACGATTTACAACAATCTTGCCTCTGTCGAGTCGCTATTCGAGGATGTGGCCAGCCACCTTAGCGCAGAGATGAATGACAGGGTTGCCAGGAGTGCTAGTCCTGACACTCCACCAGCCGAACGTCTGGCCAATGGAATTCGCTTTTATATTCGTCGGGCTCATGAGGAACCTCACTGGGGCAGCTTCATCGTGCGTTATGCCGCCAGCAATTTAACGCTGCAAAAAATGTGGAGCGGCCCACCAATGCAAGATGTACTCAGCGGTTTGGCGTCCGAAACGTACAGCTTCCGGCAAGAGCAACTGCCGTCAGTGATGGGCATGATCGGCGGTAGCGTCTTGATTGCCACCTTGCTGGTTGTGCAAGGACACAAGACTTGGAGAGACGCCGGCTCCGACATGGCGGAACTTGTGCTCCGGGCACTGGGCGTGCCGGCAGAGGAGGCACGGGTCATCGCTATCATGGAATTACCACCACTGCCCGTGTGACCCCTTCTTCATTCCTGTAGAGGCCTCGTCTCGCAATCAAGGAGGCCCCGCTCGACTCGCGCCTCCCCCGAGCTTCCGCTCGCCCTTCGTTTCATTATCACTGCCATCCGTCTGACACCCTGCTTCGCTCAAAAATATATTTGAACACATATGTTCATTTTTATACTTTAGTGATAATTTTTGATCGAAAGCGCTACCTTATTGCGATTTTTACCGCAATCAGACGGCGCGCTTTACGACAGGAGCTGACAATGACTAATAAAGAATCCCTCCCAGGTTTGACTTCCCGCACGGTACAAGTCGGCCGTCGGCAAATTTTCATCAGTGAAATGGGCACCGGCTATCCATTGCTCATGCTGCATGGTGGTGGTGCTGGTGCATCTGGTCTGTCCAATTACTCGCAAAACATCGAAGCACTATCTCGGCGGTTTCGAGTAATCGTCGCCGATATGCCTGGCTACGGCCAGTCCACAAAAGGTGTGGATCGCAAGGACCCTTTCGGAGACCTGGCCGGTGCGATGCTCGGTTTGCTGGACACCCTGAAAATAAGCAGCGCTCATTTGGTTGGTAATTCATTGGGCGGGGCGTGTGCCCTGCGAATGGCGCTCGATGCACCAGGTCGGGTTTCGGCATTGGTGTTAATGGGGCCCGGTGGCGTCAATACGACACGAAGTCTGCCTACTCCCGGCCTCAAGCTTCTGCTCGATTACTACTCATACGAAGGCCCCTCACTGGAGAAGATCACCCGCTTCATTCGCGAGTACCTGGTCTATGACGGCAGTAAAGTCACCGATGCGATGATCCAGGAACGCTACCAGGCAAGCATCGATCCGCAAGTGATCGCCGCACCGCCACTGCGTAAACCCCAGGGCATCCCCAACTTCCGCCACTGGGACTTCACCCGCGATCCACGGCTGAAAAACTGCCAGGTACCGACCCTGGTTCTCTGGGGTGCCGAAGACAAAGTCAATCGTCCGAGCGGCGGTGAAGCCCTGCGCAGTCGCATGCCTGATTGCGATCTTTATCTGTTCAGCAAAACCGGACACTGGGTGCAGTGGGAGCGCTCGGACGAGTTCAACGCAGTGACCGCAGCGTTTCTCAGTTGCCGCACTGCACGCTGACTTGCCTGGATGGGGTATCAATCAATGGCAAACAGAGAAAGCCTGGACATTTTCGGCGCCAGCAGCATGGGTTATGCACTGATCGAGTCCAATCGCCTGGAGCAGTGGCGTTCATTACTCCAGGACGGCATCGGATTACATCTGGTCTGCGCTGATGAGCAGACCCTGGCTTTTCGTATGGACACCCACCAACGGCGGATCATCGTCCAGCGCGGTGACCAGGAAGACTTCATCGCCGTAGGCTGGCAACTGCGCGATCAGGCGACCCTGGATGAAGTTCTGAGACGTTTGCAGCGCCTGGGTATCGAAGTACAGATCAGCGACCCGAGCGCGGCAGCACATCGGGGGGTGAGGCAGTTCTGGCGCGTCCTCGGCCCCAAGCGCCTGGCTGTTGAGCTGTTCTGGGAACCGCTGACCACTGACCAACCGCTGAACATGCTCAATGCCGGGTTTATCACCGGTCAGGCCGGCATGGGGCATCTAGCGATCACTTCGCGTAAACCACAACAGATGCGGCGTTTCTGGCAAGAAATCTTTGATGCCCGTACCAGCGATCATATCGTCGAACGCATCGCAGGATTGACGCTGGACATCGATTTTTTCCGTGTCAACGAGCGCCACCATTCGATCGCAATTGCTCGTCTGCGCGGCCTGCAAATGGACCCGATTCGCACTCGTGTCCAGCACATGAACCTGTTGACGACCTCGGTCAGCGAACTCACCGAGGCATTTTTGCGTTGCCGAAAACTGGGTTTCGAGATGGCCCATGAAATCGGCGAACACCCCAATGACCGCGAGCAATCGTTCTACGTGATGAGCCCCAGCGGCTTTGAGCTGGAACTGGGCTGGAATGCATTGGTGGTCGACGAGGCGCAATGGCAGACGACCTCCTATCAAGGCATCAGCCTCTGGGGCCACCGTCCGGAGAAAACCGGCACCTTGCACAAATTCTCCACCAATCTGGGCAATTTCGCCCGCGGCGTGCGCTCGTTGCTGAACCCCGAGTATTCACCGCTGTAAGAGAGGCATCGCATGAATAACAAGAACGACAATACGCAGACCGTTGATGTGATTATTTCTGGCCTCGGCCCGACCGGCGCAACCTTGGCACATCTACTGGGCAAACGTGGTTTGTCGGTGGTGGTGCTCGAGCGCGAGCCGACATTTTACGGCAACGCCCGGGCCGTCTACACCGATGACGAATGCATGCGTGTCATGCAGGCCGCCGGGGTCGCCGACGACCTAGCGGTCAACATGCAGGTGGATACACCCGCTCAGTGGGTCCTCGCGAATGGCAAAGTGCTGGGCCAGTATTGGCGCCTTGATCGCCCTTATGGCTGGCCAATCATCAACTTCCTGTATCAGCCCTGGCTGGAAACCACCTTGAGTGATTTGCTCAAGCGTTATCCGACGGTTCAGATCGCCCGTGGCCGCGAACTCACACAGTTCGAACAGGATGACGAAGGCGTCACCGTCACCCATCAAGCCACCAGCAGCTTTCGCTTTAGCGATGCCAGCGACGCACGCAACGAAACAGCTGTCGACCCGGATCCGCAAACCCTTCGCGGTCGCTATCTAATCGGCGCCGATGGCGGTCGCAGCACGGTGCGCGAAGCCCTAGGCATCGGCATGAGCGGCAAGAATTTTCCTGAGCCCTGGCTGGTGGTCGACCTGGAAATGAAAGAAGGCGAAGACGAATTGCGCCATCTGCCTTACTTCAGCTTCATCTGCGACCCCGAGTGCCCTACCGTCTGCTGCCCTCAACCCGGCCGCTTTCACCGCTTCGAGTTCATGCTGATGCCAGGCCAGACGAAGGAGCAGATGGAGGATCCGCAAGTCGTGCGAGCACTCATCAGTCGACACGTCGATCCGGACAAGTTCATCGTCAAACGCAAGCTGGTCTACACCTTCAACGCGCTGGTCGCCAAGGATTGGCGTAAAGGTCGGGTCTTCATTGCCGGAGACGCCGCGCATATGACGCCGCAGTTCATGGGCCAGGGCATGAGTTCCGGGGTGCGAGACGCGTACAACCTTGCCTGGAAACTGGACTCTGTGCTCAAGGGGCGTGCGAACGACCGGTTGCTCGATACCTATGGAACCGAACGTTTTCATCACGCCAAAGCGATGATCGACATTTCGGTGCAAATGAAAGATTTCGTCTCGATGTCCAATCCGATTGCCAGCCGGCTGCGTAACTTGCTTGTCAAAACCGTCCTGGTGACGCCATTCCTCGGGCGTTACGTTCGCGAAGGACGCTTTAAACCAGCACCCACCTATGGACTCGACAGCTATCTAGGAATGCCGCGCAGGCATCGGCGGTCCCCTGAAGGCACGATGATCCCGCAACCCGAAGTACGCACGTTCAAGGGCCAGCGAGTATTGCTCGATGACTTGCTGGGCGAAGGTTATGCGCTGATTGGACTGCAAGTAGACCCGCGGAAGCACCTTAGCGCGGCATCCCGGCAACTGCTCGATGCGCAAGGCACTCGTTATGCCAGCCTCTTCGAGTTTGGCACACGGCCACAAGGCGCTAACGTCGAGCGTGTCAACACCTGCGAGTTGGTGGAGGTCGAGGATGTGCGCGGTGAAATGATTGCCTGGTTCAAACGCTCGGGGTTCTCCTCGGGTGCTATTGCCGTGGTGCGTCCGGACAAATTCACCTTCGCCATGGTCAAGGCCAACGACCTGGACCTTGCGATCACTGAACTGAAGTTCCAGTTGCAGTGGGCACCGAGTCTCGAACACGTGGCCAACTTCCCCGCCGCCATGAGGAAAAGCGCATGAATCTGTTTTCTTTGCCGCAGCTGCAATCCGCCGCCGCAGCCCTGTCTGTTGCCCGCCAACAGCGTAAACCCTGCGCGCGGATATCAGATTCCTTCGGCGTCGATACCCTGACTGGCGCTTATGCCGTGCAGGAGATCAATACCAATCTAGCTCTGGCCCAAGGGCGTCGTCTGACAGGCCGAAAAGTCGGGCTGACCTCCGCCGCCGTGCAGCAGCAACTGGGTGTCGACCAACCCGATTTCGGCATGTTGTTCGCCGACATGGAAATTGTGGATGGCGGTCAAATTCAGACCAACCAATTGATTCAGCCAAAAGCCGAAGGCGAGATCGCTTTTGTTCTGGGACGCGATCTTCCCCATCTCGATACCACGTTGGCTGAGATGCTTCGGGCCGTGGACTACGTGGTTCCAGCCCTGGAAATCGTCGACTCGGCCATTGAGAACTGGAACATCACATTGGTGGACACAGTAGCCGACAACGCCTCGTCGGCCCTCTACGTGTTGGGGAAACAGCCCACCCGGCTGTCCTCCCTGGATTTGAGACTTGAAGGGATGTTGTTGGAGAAAAATAACGCCGCAGCATCGATTGGTGTCGGTGCCGCTTGCCTAGGCAACCCTCTCGACGCCTGCCTGTGGCTGGCGCGAACAATGGCACAAATGGGCCGCCCCTTGCAGGCCGGCGATGTATTGCTTTCCGGGGCGCTCGGGCCGATGACGCCCGTCGCGGTCGGCGACAGCCTGACCCTGCGTCTGACGCGTCTTGGCGAAGTCAGCTGCCACTTCGTCTGAGCCCCCTTCTCTGCCGGGCTCTTAGACCCGGCCAGTCTGTGAGATTACATCCATGAGCCAAACAAAATTCAAGGTCGCCATTATCGGTTCCGGCAACATCGGCACTGACCTGATGATCAAGATCCTGCGCAACGCCAAATACCTGGAAATGGCGGTCATGGTCGGTATCGACCCCGCTTCCGATGGCTTGGCCCGCGCCCAACGTATGGGGGTGGCCACCACCCATGAAGGCGTTGAAGGCCTGACACGCATGGCTATATTCAACGACATCGACTTCGTTTTCGATGCCACCTCGGCGGGCGCCCATGTGAAGAACGACGCGTTCCTGCGCTCGATCCAGCCAGGCATCCGCCTGATCGACCTGACCCCGGCGGCCATCGGCCCGTACTGTGTGCCGGTGGTCAATCTTGAGCAGAACCTGGATCAGCTCAACGTCAACATGGTCACTTGCGGTGGCCAGGCCACCATCCCGATGGTCGCCGCTGTGTCGCGTGTGGCCAAGGTGCACTACGCCGAAATCGTTGCCTCAATTGCCAGCAAATCCGCCGGTCCCGGCACCCGCGCCAACATCGACGAATTCACCGAAACTACCTCCAAAGCAATCGAGATCATTGGAGGTGCAACCAAGGGCAAGGCGATCATCGTAATGAATCCAGCCGAGCCACCGCTGATGATGCGCGACACGGTGTTCGTACTGTCTGAAGCGGCCGATCCAGCCGAAGTCGAGGCGTCCATCGAAGAAATGGCGGCGGCAGTAGAAAACTATGTACCGGGCTATCGGCTGAAACAAAAAGTGCAATTCGACGTGATCCCTGAAAACGCTCCGCTGCACATCCCAGGTCTGGGTGCATTCTCGGGGCTCAAAACTTCGGTGTTCCTCGAAGTCGAAGGCGCCGCCCATTACTTGCCAGCCTATGCCGGCAACCTCGACATCATGACGTCCGCAGCCTTGGCCACCGCCGAGCGCATGGCGCAGTCGATGCTCAGCGCCTGAGGAGATCAAACATGACTTTTAATCCCGGTAAAAAACTCTACATCTCCGACGTCACCCTGCGCGATGGCAGCCATGCCATCCGCCATCAATATTCGATCCAGAATGTGCAGGACATTGCCCGCGCCCTGGACAAGGCCAAGGTCGACTCGATTGAGGTAGCCCACGGTGACGGTCTGCAAGGTTCAAGCTTTAACTACGGCTTCGCAGCGCATACTGATCTGGAATGGATCGAGGCCGCAGCCGATGTCATCAGCCATGCAAAGATCACGACCCTATTGTTGCCTGGCATCGGCACGGTGCATGACCTCAAAGCCGCCTACAGCGCTGGTGCGCGTGTAGTGCGCATCGCGACTCATTGCACCGAAGCGGATATTTCGAAACAGCACATCGAATACGCCCGCGAGCTGGGGATGGATACGGTCGGCTTTTTGATGATGAGCCATATGATCCCCCCCGAGCACCTGGCCCAGCAGGCCAAGTTGATGGAGAGTTATGGCGCGACATGCGTTTACATGGCCGACTCTGGCGGTGCGATGAACATGCAGGACACCCGCGACCGCTTCCGCGCATTTAAAGCCGTACTCAAACCAGAAACCGAAACCGGCATGCACGCTCACCATAACCTGAGCCTGGGGGTGGCCAATTCCATCACCGCCGTCGAAGAGGGCTGCGACCGCATCGACGCCAGCCTTGCAGGCATGGGTGCCGGTGCTGGTAATGCGCCGCTGGAAGTGTTCATCGCGGCCGCCGAGCGTCTGGGCTGGAACCATGGCACTGATCTTTACACCTTGATGGACGCCGCCGACGACATTGTTCGCCCATTGCAGGATCGACCGGTGCGGGTCGATCGAGAAACGCTGGCCTTGGGTTATGCCGGAGTCTATTCGAGCTTCCTGCGCCACGCCGAAATCGCTGCCGCCAAGTATGGTCTCAAGACGCTGGACATCCTCGTCGAACTGGGAAGGCGCCGCATGGTCGGTGGCCAGGAAGACATGATCGTCGATGTCGCACTCGACCTGCTGGCGCGTCATTAACCCACCCTATCCGGCAGCGCGCTACCCGCTGCCCAGGAGCATTCATGCAAAAGTTCAAACACCACACTTATTCAATTGCTGTCGCTTTGGTGGCGCTGTACGTTGGAGCCGCCGGGGTCGCCAAACTGCTCGGGGTTCAGGCCGTTGCACAGAGCTTCACCACTATGGGGCTACCCGATGGAACCGCCTTGGCGGTCGGTCTTTGCGAAGTGGCGGCGGTGCTGGCCTTCTATATCAGACCGCTTCGCCGGCTGGCAGCCGGCTGCCTGATCCCGCTGATGCTCGGTGCCCTTTACTACCACCTGGCCTACACCCCGGCGTTGCAGGCAGTTCCAGCGTTGCTGATCCTGCTGGTATGCGCCTGGATGCTGGCGAAGCCGGCACCTCTGCGCTCTACGTACTGGGTAAGCAGCTGACCAAGCTCTCAGCGCTGGACCTGCGCCTGGAAGGCATGTTGCTGGAGAAGAACGGCCAACAGGCCTCCATCGGCGCAATGCCGTACGCTGGCTGAGTCGGACTTGTTCGCGGAGCAGGTCCAGTACGGCATCAGTCGTGGGCATGCGCTCAACCTGTTCCCGCAGTACCGCCACACCGATGAGGTGATGACCGCCCAGCCGATTTTCGAGGGCGAATCCATTGCCGAGCGAATCAAGCGGGCCGCGACCGGCCCGATGGCGTCCCTGGGCGAAAGCATGCGCAATCGCTGAGCCGAGACGGGGCCCGGTATTTCAAGAACAAGAGGTGGTCATGAATCGTCGTACATTCGTAGTGGGAGCTGGCGCTCTGGTGGGGGCGGGCGTGCTCGCTTCAGGCACGCGTTCCGTTCCGGAGAGCGCTCAGATACGCCCGACCATCAGCGTCGAAGAGAGCGAGGCCGCCATCGCAGCCGCTATGACTGCGGGCAGGATCGATGTGCACCGCCATATAGTGACACCGGTGCTACGGGAAGTGCTGGCGCGGCGCACTATCAATACCCTGGCCGGAATCGCCGTGCCCGAGTGGCCTTGTCGCTATACTCGGGCATAGCTTAGATCACCCGCTATCCAAGGCGTCGCCCCGGTCCACATCCTGACGTCTTCATCCCTAACAAATGGTTCAAGTCACTCGCTCGGGACCGGCTAAAGCCGGCCCCTGAAACCAACGTTATGCGCCAAACCCTGCCCCCGCACTTGAAAGGTAATTTTCCCGGAGAAGTACAATGTTCAAGCAGACTCTAATCGCCGGCTGGGGCGATATGGATTTCAATTCGCATATGCGCAATACCGCTTATCTTGACAAGGCCGTGGATGTCCGCATGACGTATTTTGCTGGCCAGGGATTTCCCGTGAGCGAGTTTCGCCGCTTGGGTATAGGTCCCGTGGTGATTAATGACCAGATTGAATATTTCCGCGAATTCCATCTGCTGGATTCAGTGGAGTGTACGCTGTGCTTGGCCGGTTTATCCGAAGACGGTAGCCAGATGCGTCTGCGCAACGAATTCTTCCGCAAGGGTAAACTTGCCGCTCGCGTAACATCCACTGGCGGGTGGCTGGATTTGACACAGCGTCGTATGGTCAATCCACCCGCTCTGCTGCTGGCGGCGCTGCAGGCATTAGCGCGCAGCACAGATTTCCAAGACCTGCAGGGCGGCAGCAACCCGTTTAGGGGGCGACCGCATCGCTCTGGTGATCAGGGCACTGAGGTGTAGTTTTTTCGCGCAGCGGACGGAACTCGAACAAAAATCTGGCCACTTTCTGCCAGTCAAGCGGTACAACCTAATGATCAGGTCGAATGCAATCGCTGAAGCGAGAGCGGATCAAGCGGAAGATCTACAGCACCAGGCAGGATGATCGCGCTGATGTGTTCGATTACATCTAAGTGTTTTACAACCGAACCCGCCGCCACAGTTACTTGGGCGGTGTCAGTCCTGAGGCATTTGAACGTGCCTCATTATGAAGTCGGGATGTAAAAAATTTTGAAAAAGTTAAATTAGGTAAGTGACTGATTTATGGAAGATAAACCACATGTAACAGTTAGCAAGGCTCCGGAACGCATGACCGACTATCCAGCACTGACCCTCGAAACGCCCGCCGAGCACCCGTTCGCCCAGTTCGTGCGGATCCTTGGCAAAGGCAAACGCGGCGCCCGCGACCTGACCCGAGAGGAAGCCCGCGAGGCCATGGGCATGGTGTTCGACGACAAGGTCGAGGACACCCAGCTCGGCGCGTTCCTGATGCTGTTGCGGCATAAGGAAGAAAGCGCCGAGGAAATGGCCGGGTTCACCGAAGCCTTGCGTGAGCGCCTGAATCCACCGGCGCTGGCAGTTGATCTGGACTGGCCGACGTATGCCGGCAAGAAGCGTCACCTGCCGTGGTACCTGCTGGCGGCCAAGTGCCTGGCACAGAACGGCGTGCGCATCTTCATGCATGGCGGCGGCGCGCATACGGCCGGTCGGCTTTACAGCGAACAACTGCTCGAGACGCTGAACATTCCACTGTGCCGCAACTGGCAGCAGGTCGGCGCGGCGCTCGATCAGGGCGGTCTGGCGTTCATGCCATTGGTGGACTGGGCCCCGCAACTTCAGCGGATGATCGACCTGCGCAACACCTTGGGCCTACGCTCGCCGATCCATTCCCTGGCGCGAATTCTCAATCCACTGGGCGCTCGCTGCGGTCTGCAAAGCATTTTCCACCCCGGTTATCAGGCCGTGCATCGCGATGCCAGCGGTTTGCTCGGCGACACCGCCATTGTCATCAAGGGCGATGGTGGTGAAATCGAGATCAATCCGGACGCCGACAGTCACTTGTATGGCACCACCGGCGGCGAAAGCTGGGATGAAGAATGGCCACAGCTGTCGACCCAGCGCCACGTCAAACCGGCCACGCTCGATCCAGAGCATTTGAAAGCGGTGTGGCGTGGCGACGTTGTCGACAGCTACCCGCAAATGGCGTTGATCTCGACCATGGCCCTGGCGTTGCGCGGCCTCGGCCAGACCCGCGAGCAAGCGTTCGAAACCGCCCAGCAGTATTGGGATGCAAGGGACCGATCGATTTAACCGATCATAACTGCCTAACCTTTGCGCTTTTTGTTCGAACCTATGCGCATAGACTCCTCTCCAACGCTTATCGGTTGAGGAGTTTTGAACATGGGTTTGTTAGTCGAAGGACGCTGGCAGGATCAATGGTACGAAAGCAGCAAGGACGGCACGTTCCAGCGTGAGCAGGCACAACGTCGCAACTGGCTGACCGCCGACGGCATGCCAGGCCCGACCGGTGTCGGTGGTTTTGCCGCCGACGCTGGTCGCTATCACCTCTACGTATCCCTCGCCTGCCCGTGGGCTCATCGCACGCTGATCCTGCGTAAGCTCAAAGGCTTGGAAAACCTGATCGATGTGTCGGTGGTCAGTTGGTTGATGCTGGAAAACGGCTGGACCTTTGACAAGAGCCTGGGCTCGACCGGCGACAAGCTTGATCACTTCAATTTCATGCACCAACGCTACACCGCCGATACCGCTAACTACACCGGTCGCGTCACTGTGCCGGTGCTCTGGGACAAACAGACAAATCGCATCGTCAATAATGAATCGGCGGAGATCATCCGCATGTTCAATAGTGCTTTTGATAAGCTGACCGGCAATGACCTGGATTTCTACCCGGCGCCATTGCGGGCCGAGATCGATGCGTTGAACGAGCGGATTTATCCAGCGGTGAATAACGGCGTCTATCGCGCCGGGTTTGCTACGTCGCAGCAGGCTTATGAAGAAGCGTTCGACGAACTGTTTGCTGAGCTGGATCGGCTGGAGCAATTGCTGGGCGCAAATCGGTACCTGACGGGTGAATACCTGACGGAAGCGGATATTCGGCTGTTCACTACGATGATTCGTTTCGATGCGGTGTACTTCGGGCACTTCAAGTGCAACCTGCGACGGATTGCCGATTATCCGAATCTGTCGAACTGGCTACGGGAGATTTATCAGTGGCCGGGGATAGCCGAAACGGTGAGTTTTGAGCACATCAAGAATCACTACTACGGCAGCCACAAGACCATCAATCCGACCGGGATCGTGCCTAAAGGGCCGGCTCAGGATTTCACTTCGGCTCATGATCGGGCAAGGTTGAATGGGAAAGGGGTTTGGCGTAAAGCTGAGGTCTGATCTGAGCATGGGGGTGGTTTTGAGGGCCTCTTCGCGAGCAAGCCCGCTCCCACATTTGATCTGTGTCTGGCCATGAATCTGTGGCTGAACACGCTCTAATGTGGGAGCGGGCTTGCTCGCGAAGGAGGCCACTCGGTATTCAGACCTGCGCCTGAGCCCCTTCAAACCACGCCAATTTCTCGCGCAGTTGCACCACTTCCCCGACGATCACCAGCGTCGGCGCATGCACTTCATGCTCCGCCACCAGCCGTGGAAGGTCGGCCAGGGTGCCGGTAAACACCCGCTGATTGACCGTGGTGCCCTGCTGGATCAACGCCGCCGGGGTATCGGCTGCGCGACCGTGTTTGATCAACTGCTCGCAGATGATCGGCAAGCCCACCAGCCCCATGTAAAACACCAGGGTTTGCGCCGGCGCGACCAGGTCGGCCCACGGCAAATCGGTGGAACCGTCCTTGAGGTGCCCGGTGACGAACCGCACCGACTGCGCGTAATCGCGGTGAGTCAGCGGAATCCCGGCATACGCCGCGCAACCGCTGGCTGCAGTAATGCCCGGCACCACCTGAAACGGAATGCCATGGGCCGCCAGTTCTTCGATCTCTTCACCGCCACGCCCGAAGATAAACGGATCGCCGCCCTTCAAACGCACCACGCGTTTGCCGGCCTTGGCCAGATCCACCAGATGCTGGTTGATCTGTTCCTGAGGCACGGCGTGATCGGCGCGGCGCTTGCCGACGTAGACCCGCTCGGCATCGCGACGGCACAAATCCAGAATCGCCGGCGCCACCAGACGGTCATACAGCACCACATCGGCTTGCTGCATTAGACGCAAGGCGCGGAAGGTCAACAGGTCGGGGTCACCCGGCCCGGCGCCCACCAGATAAACTTCGCCGGTAGCGACGGGTGCTTCGCCATTGATTTTCGCCAGCATCAAGCGCTCGGCCTCGGCGCCCTGCCCGGCCAGTTGCCGGTCGGCAATCGGGCCCTGGAATACATCCTCCCAGAACGCCCGGCGCTGCTGCACATCCGGAAACAGGCCTTTGACCTGAGTGCGGAAACGCGCCGCCAGACCGGCCAGTTGGCCGTAGGTGGAAGGAATCCAGGTTTCCAGCTTGGCGCGAATCAACCGCGCCAGCACCGGCGCATCGCCGCCGCTGGACACCGCAATGATCAATGGGGAACGGTCGACGATCGCCGGGAAGATCACGCTGCACAGGGCCGGAGCGTCCACCACGTTGACCGGCACGCAACGCCGATGAGCATCGGCGGAGACTTGCGCGTTCAGCGGTTCGTCGTCGGTGGCAGCGATGATCAGCCCGCAACCGTCCAGGTCCGTTTCGGCGTAGCCACGCAACAGGCACTCGCCACCGCTGCCAACCACTAGCTCGCGCAGTTGCGGTTCGATTTCAGGCGCGACCACCCGCAGCAGCGCACCGGCTTCGGCCAGCAGGCGGGATTTACGCAAGGCAATCTCCCCACCGCCGACGACCAATACACGACTGCCGCGGAGGTTATGAAACAGCGGCAGATAGTCCATTTAGCCGATGACCTCAAGGCCACCCATGTACGGCTTGAGCACCTCAGGCACACGGATCGAACCGTCGGCCTGCTGGTAGTTCTCAAGCACCGCCACCAGGGTACGACCGACCGCCAGGCCGGAACCGTTCAGGGTGTGAACCAGCTCAGGCTTACCGGTTTCCGGGTTGCGGAAACGCGCTTGCATGCGGCGGGCCTGGAAATCTCCGCAGTTGGAGCACGACGAAATTTCGCGGTATTTGTCCTGGCTCGGAATCCACACTTCCAGGTCGTAGGTCTTGACCGCGCTGAAGCCCATGTCGCCCGTGCACAGCGCCAGGGTGCGATACGGCAGTTCCAGCAGTTGCAGGACTTTCTCGGCGTTGGCGGTCAGGCCTTCCAGCGCTTCCATCGAGGTCGATGGTTCAACGATCTGGACCATCTCGACCTTGTCGAACTGGTGCTGACGGATCATGCCGCGAGTGTCGCGACCCGATGCACCGGCCTCGCTGCGGAAACACGGCGTGTGTGCCACGAATTTGATCGGCAGCAGTTTCGAATCGACGATCTCGCCAGCAACGATGTTGGTCAGCGACACTTCAGCGGTCGGGATCAGGTACAGATCGGCTTCGCCTTCGCGGCTGATCTTGAACAGGTCTTCTTCGAACTTAGGCAACTGCCCGGTGCCCTGCAACGCAGGCGCCTGCACCAGGTACGGGGTGTAAGCCTCTTCGTAACCGTGTTCGTTGATGTGCAGGTTGATCATGAACTGTGCCAGCGCGCGGTGCAGACGGGCGATCGGGCCGCGCAGCAGGGCGAAACGGGCGCCGGACAACTTGGCGGCGGTTTCGAAGTCCAGCCAGCCGAACTTCTCGCCCAGGGCCACGTGGTCCTGAACCGGGAAATCGAAGGCCTTAGGCGTGCCCCAGCGGCGCACTTCAACGTTGCCTTCTTCGTCATCGCCGACCGGCACCGATTCGTGCGGCAGGTTCGGGATGCCCAGCAGGATCGAATCCAGCTCGGTCTGGATCGCGTCCAGCTCGACTTTACCGGCGCTCAACTCACCCGCCATGCGCTCGACGTCCGCCATCAACGGCGCGATGTCTTCGCCGCGCTGCTTGGCCTGACCGATGGACTTGGAGCGCGCGTTACGTTCAGCCTGCAGTGCCTCGGTACGGGTCTGGACGGTCTTGCGCTGTTCTTCCAGCGCTTCGATGCGCGCAACATCCAGCGTGTAGCCACGGGATGCCAGGCGGTCCGCTACGTCCTGAAGGTTGCTACGTAACAGTTTGGAATCGAGCATGTCGGTTTCTCGTTATCAAAGTTTGGTCAAGGACAGGCCAGCCCAGGTGGCGAGCAGCCCGCCGAATACGCTGATGGCCGCATAGCCCAGGGCCAGCGGCACTTGCCCGGTTTCCAGCAGGCGCACCGTATCCAGTGAAAAGGATGAAAAAGTCGTCAGCCCCCCGAGGAAGCCGATCATCAACCCGGCGCGCACCTCTATCGGTACTTCCGGGCGCATCAAAAACAGACCGTACAAAACGCCGATCAGCAAACAGCCCACGATATTAACGGCCAGCGTCGCGGTATAGAAGTGCCGCGGCCAATTCGCGTTGATCCAGTTACCGGTGGCGAAGCGCAATAGCGTACCGGCGACACCGCCGACAGAAACGGCAACGATCAATGGAATCACTATTTTCTCCGCTGCCGTGGACTTAGACGATCAAGCTGCGCGAGGTGGTTAAGCTTTTCGCCGATCTTCAGCTCCAGGCCACGGGGCACTGGTTGATAAAACCGTTGCGGTTCGAGCTCGTCCGGGAAGTAGTCTTCGCCCGCAGCGTAGGCATCTGGTTCATCGTGGGCATAACGGTACTCGTCACCATAGCCCAATTGCTTCATCAACTTGGTCGGCGCGTTGCGCAAGTGCAGCGGCACTTCGAGCGAACCGTGTTCGGTGGCGCTGCGCATCGCGGCTTTGAAGCCCATGTACACCGCATTGCTTTTCGGCGCGCAGGCCAGATAGGTAATGGCCTGGGCCACCGCCAATTCACCTTCGGGGCTGCCGAGGCGCTCCTGCACTTCCCACGCCGCCAGGCACAGGCTGAGCGCGCGAGGGTCGGCGTTGCCGATGTCTTCGCTGGCCATGCGCACCACGCGCCGGGCCAGGTACAGCGGGTCGCAACCGCCGTCGATCATCCGCGCAAACCAATACAGCGCGCCATCGGGATTGGAGCCGCGCACCGATTTATGCAGCGCGGAGATCTGGTCGTAGAAGGCTTCGCCGCCCTTGTCGAAGCGTCGACGGGTATCACCGAGCAGACTTTGCAGCAGATCGACGCCGATTTCGCTGTTGTCTTCGGCCAGGTCAGAGGCGTTTTCCAGCAGATTGAGCAGACGCCGGCCATCGCCATCGGCGGCGGACAACAGCATCTGGAAACCCTCATCGCTGAGGGTCAGTTGCCGCTTGCCCAACCCTCGCTCTTCGGTCAGCGCGCGATGCACCAGCTTGCGCAGGGCCGCTTCGTCGAGGCTTTTGAGCACATAGACGCGCGCCCGGGACAGGAGCGCGTTATTGAGTTCGAACGAGGGGTTTTCGGTGGTCGCGCCGATGAAAATCAGCGTGCCGTCTTCAACGTACGGCAGGAACGCATCCTGCTGGGACTTGTTGAAGCGGTGCACTTCGTCGACGAACAGGATGGTGCGTTTACCGTACTGCCCGGCCTGTTGCTTGGCGACTTCCACCGCCTGGCGGATTTCCTTTACGCCGGCCAGTACCGCCGAAACCGTTTCGAAGTGCGCATCGGAGACTTCCGCGAGCAGTCGCGCCAACGTGGTTTTACCCACCCCCGGCGGCCCCCAGAAAATCATCGAATGCAGGGCACCCTGCTCCAGCGCTTCGCGCAAAGGCTTGCCGCGAGCGAGCAGGTGTTCCTGACCGACGTACTCGTCCAGATTGGTCGCGCGCAGGCGTGCGGCCAAGGGCTGAGCAATCGGGGCGCTGCGAAACAGGTCCATCACTACTTATGAAACCTCACTGGGTCCTGATGCCGATCCGTCAAGGAATTGGACAGCGTAGTTCCTGTGGGAGCGGGCTTGCTCGCGAATGCGGTGTGTCAGACAACATTGATGGTGACTGACACTCCCTCTTCGCGAGCAAGCCCGCTCCCACAGGTCCTGCGTTTTATTCCTGGATCACGTCGGCACCCTTGGGGATGTCGAACTTGAATTTGGACGCAGGAATCGGCTCGTTGGCCTTCACGCCAGTAAACAGGATATTGGTGCGCTGACCGACGCTGTCAATCAGCTGCATGTCATTGACCAGACCATTGCGGAACGACAGACGCAGGCTGTCGAACAAAGTGTCTTTGGTTTTCGGCTTCAGGGTGAAGTCGATCACGCCGCCGGCTTCCTTGGCGCTGATGTCGAAGCTCTGGCTGATCTTGGACACGTCACCGGACAACAGCAGGGCCGGAGTCTGGGTCAGACGCTGGTCGAGGGTCTTGATGGTCACCTGCTCCAGGTCCGGGTCCCACAGGGAAACCTTCTTGCCGTCGGACACCATCAACTGCTCTTGCGGCGCATCGGTGTGCCAGTAGAACAGGCCCGGGCGCTGCAAGGACATTTGACCGGCGGTTTCCTGCAACTGGGTGCCACTGCCATCGAGGGTCAGCTGGGAGAAACGCGCGGTCAGGGTCTGGGATTTTTCCAGCAGTTGAGTCAGACGTGCCACGTCCTTGTCATCGGCGTGGGCCGAGAGCGTGGTCAAAGCCAGTACCGGCAGCAACAGCATGCGGATAAGACGCATGGGAGTCCTCATAAACATTCGTGGGAGTGCGGGCGGCGTCTCAAGACACCGCCCCTTTCAAAACCGGATCAGTCGCGCACCGGGCCAGGGGCCAGGACTTCACGCGAACCGTTGGTGTTCATGGACGTCACGACCCCAGCCATCTCCATGGCTTCGATCATGCGCGCCGCGCGGTTGTAGCCGATTTTCAGCTTGCGCTGAACCGCGGAGATGGACGCGCGACGGCTTTCCAGTACGAACTGCACCGCTTCGTCGTAGAGCGCATCGGTTTCAGCATCATCGTCACCGCCACCACCGCCGTTTTCAAAGCCGCTACCGGGTTCTTCGACACCGGCTAGGATGTCATCGTTGTATTCAGGTGCACCGCGCAGTTTCCAGGCTTCAACCACCCGGTGAACCTCGTCATCGGACACGAACGCGCCGTGAACACGAATCGGCAGACTGGTGCCCGGCGGCATGTACAACATATCACCGTGGCCCAGCAGTTGTTCGGCGCCGCCCTGGTCGATGATGGTCCGCGAATCGATCTTGCTCGATACCTGGAACGCCATACGGGTCGGAATGTTCGCCTTGATCAGACCGGTGATCACGTCCACCGACGGACGCTGGGTCGCGAGGATCAAGTGGATACCGGCCGCACGAGCCTTCTGGGCGATACGGGCGATCAGCTCTTCAACCTTCTTGCCGACGATCATCATCATGTCGGCGAATTCGTCGACGACCACGACAATGGTCGGCAGTTTTTGCAGCAGTGGCGCTTCGTCGTGGATGCTTTCGCGCTTGTACAGCGGATCGCTCAACGGCTCGCCGGCGTCCTGGGCTTCCTTGACCTTGGCGTTGAAGCCCGACAGGTTACGCACGCCCATTTTCGCCATCAGCTTGTAGCGCCGTTCCATCTCGGCGACGCTCCAGCGCAAGGCGTTGGCAGCGTCCTTCATGTCGGTGACCACCGGGCACAGGAGGTGCGGAATGCCTTCGTAGATCGACAGCTCAAGCATTTTCGGGTCGATCATGATCAGTTTGGCGTCTTCAGGGCCAGATTTGAACAGAATCGACAGGATCATCGCGTTCACACCCACCGACTTACCGGAACCGGTCGTACCGGCCACCAGCAAGTGCGGCATTTTCGCCAGGTCGGTGATGACCGGTTTGCCGCCGATATCATGACCCAGGGCCAGGGTGACCGGGGACTTGAAGTTATCGTACTCGGGGGTCGACAAGACCTCGGAGAAGCGCACGATCTGCCGGTCTTCGTTCGGGATCTCGATACCGACCGTGGTCTTGCCCGGAATTACCTCCACGACACGCACACTGGTCACGGCCAGGGAACGGGCCAGGTCTTTCGCCAGGTTGGAGATGCGGCTGACTTTGACGCCGGCTGCAGGCTGGATTTCGTAACGGGTAATGACCGGGCCCGGGTGAATCGAATCCACCGAGACTTCGACGCCGAATTCCTTGAGCTTGATTTCCAGCAAGTGGCCGACGGCCGCCAGGGATTCAGGCGAATAATTGAGTTGTTTCTTTTCCGCGGGGTCAAGAATCGAGATCGGCGGCAAGGTGCCTTCCACGGCGCTGTCGACGAACAACGGCGCCTGTTTCTCTTTTTCCACGCGCTTGCTGGGCGCTGCGGGTTTGGGCGGAGCCGGGGCAATCACCGGCGGCACCTGCTTCTCGCGCTCGGACATGTGCTTGCTCAAGGCCTGCTCGCGCTCGATCAGGCGCTCCTTGACCTTGGCTTGCTCGCGTTTGTCGGTGACAGTCGGCGCGACCACGTCATGCACGCGATCGTCGACTTCACGCAGTTGGGCGACCAGTTGCTTGCGCTCCACACGGGCCGCCCACCAGCGATTGGCCGCGCCCTGAAACAGTTCGAACAGATCAAGGGTGATCTTGCCGGTGACGTCCATCACCTTGAACCACGACAGGTCGGTGAACACCGTCAGGCCGAACAGGAACAGCGCGATGAACAACAGCGTGCTGCCCTGGATGTTCAGCGCGTTCCGGGCCAGATCGCCGAGGCTTTCGCCCAAAGCACCACCAGCGCCGGCCGGCAGACCGGTCGCCGCATGGAAATGGATGTGGGCCAGCGCTGCACCCGACAGCACCAGAAACACCAGGCCGATCAGGCGCCAGGAGAACAGCCAGCCGCTCCACTGCCACGGCTCGTGGCGCTGGCGGAAGATCTGATACGCCTTGATCGCCAGCAGCAACGGGAAAATGTAGGCGAAGTAACCCAGGACCATGAACAGGATGTCGGCGCTGTAAGAGCCGGCAGGCCCGCCGAAGTTCTGCACATCGTCGATCTTGCTGTTATGGCTCCAGCCCGGATCGTCTTTGCCGTAGGTCAACAAAGCCATCATCAGGAACAGGCACAAGGCGCCGATGGCGATCAATGCACCTTCCTTGAGCCGGTAGTGCAATTGCTGGCGCCAGAGCGGGACGACTGTTTTAGGTGCTGCGGTGGATTTCTTCAAAACGCTTCTTTTCCTGCGCCCATGGCGCGTCCATCTGTTGAATGACTATAAAAACTGCCCAATCCAGGCAGGTAAAAAAGTTAACAGGCGCAACTGGGACTACTTTTAACACTGCGCCCCGGTTTTTCGAAATACGGCACGCACCGCTTTTTTGATACAAACACTGTTACAAGCGGGCATTGTACGGGTTTGTTCGCCCGATGCCATGCTTGAGACCCTTGGGTGCAGCATAGCCAACAGCACAGTACGCGCAGTCCAATTTGAGCATGCATTCTCTTTTGTGACAAAGGCTTATGAGGTGTTTTTATGAGTGAAGCGAAGCATTCCCGCCTGATCATTCTGGGTTCCGGCCCTGCCGGTTACAGCGCAGCCGTTTATGCCGCTCGCGCCAACCTCAAACCCGTTGTCATCACCGGTATACAGGCAGGTGGCCAGCTGACCACCACCGTCGAAGTCGACAACTGGCCTGGCGACGTCGAAGGCCTGACCGGCCCGGTACTGATGGAACGCATGCAAAAACACGCCGAACGCTTCGACACAGAGATCGTTTACGACCACATCCATACGGCCAAGTTGCAACAGCGCCCGTTCGAACTCATCGGCGACAGCGGCACCTACACCTGCGATGCGCTGGTTATCGCCACCGGCGCTTCGGCCCAATATCTGGGGCTGCCATCGGAAGAAGCCTTTGCCGGCAAAGGAGTTTCGGCCTGTGCCACCTGTGATGGCTTCTTCTACCGCAACCAGGTGGTCGCGGTGGTCGGCGGCGGTAACACGGCCGTGGAAGAAGCGCTGTACCTGTCGAACATTGCCAAGGAAGTCCACCTGATTCACCGTCGCGACAAACTGCGCTCGGAGAAGATCCTCCAGGACAAGCTCTTCGAAAAAGCCGCCAACGGCAATATCCGCCTGCACTGGAACCAGAATCTGGACGAAGTGCTGGGCGACGCCAGCGGTGTGACCGGCGCCCGCCTGCGGCACAGCCATACGGGCGAAACCAATGAATTGCCGCTGGCCGGTGTATTCATTGCCATCGGCCACAAACCCAACACCGATCTGTTTCAGGGCCAACTGAAAATGCGTGACGGCTACTTGCTGGTCAAGGGCGGCAGCGAAGGTGACGCCACTGCCACCGACATCGAAGGCGTATTCGCCGCCGGTGATGTGGCCGATCATATTTACCGCCAGGCGGTGACGTCCGCCGGGGCCGGCTGCATGGCCGCGCTGGATGCCGAGAAGTATCTCGATGACATCCCCACCGTTTGACGGTTAACCTCCTACAAGGCGGGTTCAACGGCCCGCTACCGCCCTCCCCTTCTGCAAGCCCGGATGCCATGCTGACTTGGTTACAACGCAACACCCTGACCTTCCCGCCGCTGGAAAAAGCCATGCGCGACCCCAACGGGCTCCTGGCCGCGGGTGGCGATTTGTCCGCCGATCGGCTGATTCAAGCCTATCGTCACGGCTGCTTTCCGTGGTTTTCGGAGGGCCAGCCGATTCTCTGGTGGTCGCCGGATCCGCGCACGGTACTGTTTCCCGACGAACTGCATGTCTCCCGCAGCTTGAACAAACTGCTGCGCCAACAGCGCTATCAAGTGACCTTCGATCGGGATTTTGCCGCAATCATCCGCGCTTGCGCCGCACCGCGCGAGTACGCTGACGGCACCTGGATCACCCAAGCGATGCAGGACGCCTACGTCGAACTGCACAGGCGTGGTTACGCCCACTCGGTGGAGGTCTGGGACGATGGCGTGCTGGTCGGCGGGCTCTACGGCCTGGCTATGGGGCAGTTGTTTTTCGGTGAGTCGATGTTCAGCCGCGCCGACAACGCCTCCAAATATGGCTTCGCCACCCTGGTGCGACACCTGAAAGAATCAGGTTTTGTGCTGATCGACTGCCAGATGCCTACCGATCATCTGCACAGCCTGGGCGCCCGAGCGATTCCCCGCCGCGAATTTGCCGGCTACCTTGCCCGGCACCTGGATCAACCGGGCCGCGCCACCTGGGTTTGCTGAGCGACTTTTCCCCATGTGGCTTACACTTAATCAAAAGCTTATCCCGAGGGTTGATCATGACCGAGTTGGCGCGTTTGAAGTTCTATGCCACTCAGCCCCACTCTTGCAGTTATCTGCCCGAGGAGCAGGCCACGACGCTGTTTCTCGACCCTAGCCAGCCCATGGATGTGCATGTCTATGCAGACCTGTCGGAAATGGGTTTTCGTCGCAGTGGCGATCATCTCTACCGGCCCCATTGCCAGCATTGCAATGCGTGCGTACCGGCGCGCATTCCTGTGGGGCAATTTACCCCCAACCGTCAGCAGAAACGCATCGTCAAACGCAATGCCGACTTGCAGGTGCGTCCGGCCAGGCCAAAGTTCAGCGAAGAGTACTTCGGCCTCTATCAGCGTTACATCGAACAACGTCACGCCGATGGCGATATGTATCCGCCAAGCCGCGACCAGTTTTCGACCTTCCTGGTGCGTGACTTGCCGTTCTCCCGCTTCTACGAATTTCGTCTCGAAGGCCGACTGCTGGCAGTGGCCGTCACCGACTTGCTGCCCAACGGTTTATCGGCGGTCTACACCTTCTACGAGCCCGGCGAGGAGCGTCGCAGCCTGGGGCGTTATGCGATTCTCTGGCAGATCACCGAAGCCCGGCGCCTGGGGCTGGAAGCGGTCTATCTCGGCTACTGGATCAAAAACTGCAAAAAAATGAGCTACAAGACCCAATATCGCCCTATCGAACTGCTGATTAATCAGCGTTGGGTCATCCTGAGCTAGAACCCCTTGGCTTAAACCCCATTTTTCGGGCACAATGCACGCCGCTTTTGCCTGGCGCAGTTGCACCGGGCCATTCATTGGACACCGAGGGCTTTACTGCATGTCGAAAGAAGACAGCTTCGAAATGGAAGGCACTGTCGTCGACACCCTGCCCAACACCATGTTTCGTGTGGAGTTGGAAAATGGGCACGTCGTAACCGCGCATATTTCCGGCAAGATGCGCAAGAACTACATCCGTATTCTTACCGGCGACAAAGTGCGCGTCGAGCTGACGCCCTATGACTTGAGCAAAGGGCGCATCACCTACCGCGCTCGCTAATCAAGTCAATACAAAACGCCCGGCTATGCCGGGCGTTTTTGTTTGTGTGGAATTTGATGACCACCCTAAATCCAATGTGGGAGCGGGCTTGCTCGCGAAGACGGCGGCACATTCAACATTGATGCAAGCTGACCCACCGCTTTCGCGAGCAAGCCCGCTCCCACAGGGGTTTGGTGTGTTTCTTCAAGACAGCAAAAAGGCGCCTTTCGGCGCCTTTTGCTTTATCGCGTTAACGTCAGGCCATTTCAGCCGTGGTCTCGAACTCGAAGGTCAGCTCGCCGTCCTTGATGTCGATGTGTACCACACCGCCATGTTCGGCCAGTTCGCCAAAGAGAATCTCCTCCGCCAGCGGACGCTTGATCTTGTCCTGGATCAAACGCGCCATTGGACGAGCGCCCATTGCCGAGTCGTAGCCACCGGCCGCCAGCCAGCTGCGAGCCGCGTCGGTGACTTCCAGCAGCACACGCTTGTCTTCCAGCTGCGCCTGAAGTTCGGTGAGGAACTTGTCCACCACGCTTTTGATGACCTCATGGCTGAGGCGACCAAACTGGATAATGGTGTCCAGACGGTTACGGAATTCCGGCGTGAAGCTCTTCTTGATCACTTCCATCGCATCGGACGAGTGGTCCTGATAGGTGAAACCGATCGAAGCACGCGCTGCAGTCTCGGCACCGGCGTTGGTCGTCATGATGACGATCACGTTACGGAAGTCCGCCTTGCGCCCGTTGTTATCGGTCAGCGTACCGTGGTCCATGACCTGCAACAGCAGGTTGAAGACTTCCGGATGCGCCTTCTCGATTTCATCGAGCAGCAGCACGCAGTGAGGCTGCTTGGTGATGGCTTCGGTCAGCAGACCGCCCTGATCGAACCCGACATAGCCTGGAGGGGCACCGATCAGACGCGATACGGTGTGGCGCTCCATGTACTCGGACATGTCGAAGCGAACCAGTTCGACACCCAACGCCTTGGCCAGTTGCCGCGCGGCCTCGGTTTTACCAACACCGGTCGGCCCTGCGAACAGGAACGAACCGACGGGCTTGTCAGGCGACTTGAGGCCGGCACGGGACAGTTTGATCGCGGTCGACAGAGAATCGATCGCCGCATCCTGGCCAAATACCGTGAGCTTCAGATCACGCTCAAGGTTACGCAGCAGCTCTTTGTCGGAACTGGTGACGTGCTTTGGCGGAATTCGCGCGATTTTCGCGACGATGTCCTCGACCTGAGCCACTTCGATGCGCTTCACCCGCTTCTCGATCGGCTGCAGACGCTGATAGGCGCCCGCCTCGTCGATAACGTCGATGGCCTTGTCCGGCATGTGCCGGTCATTGATGTAACGCGAGGCCAGTTCAGCAGCGGCACGCAGCGCTTCATCGCTGTATTCGATGTTGTGGTGCGCTTCGAAACGCCCTTTCAGGCCACGCAGGATGCCAATGGTGTCTTCCACCGAAGGTTCCGACACATCGACCTTCTGGAAGCGCCGAGCCAGAGCACGGTCCTTCTCGAAGATCCCGCGGAATTCCTGGAACGTGGTCGAACCGATGCAGCGAATGTCGCCCGAAGACAGCAATGGCTTGAGCAGGTTCGAAGCATCCATGACGCCACCGGACGCAGCGCCCGCACCAATGATGGTGTGGATCTCGTCGATGAACAGGATCGCCTGCGGACGTTTTTTCAGCTCATTGAGCAGCGCCTTGAAACGCTTCTCGAAATCGCCGCGGTATTTGGTCCCGGCCAGCAAAGCCCCCAGATCGAGGGAATACACCACGCTGTTGGCCAGCAGATCCGGCACCTGGTTGTCGACAATGCGTTTGGCCAAGCCTTCGGCAATCGCGGTTTTACCCACGCCCGCCTCGCCCACCAGCAGCGGATTGTTTTTGCGACGACGCGCGAGGATCTGCGCGACGCGCTCGACTTCCAGCTCACGGCCTACCAACGGATCGATACGACCCTGGCGCGCGAGTTCGTTGAGGTTGCTGGCATAAGCATCCAGAGGATTGCCTGAAGAGGAAGACTCACCGCCCTCGTCGTCCTGCATATCTTGTTCACCTTCAGAGTGATCGCCATGCCCCGGCACTTTGGAAATGCCATGGGCGATGTAGTTGACGACATCGATGCGCGCAACGCTCTGCTGTTTCAGCAGAAACACTGCCTGACTCTCTTGCTCACTGAAGATTGCGACCAGCACGTTAGCGCCAGTCACTTCGCGTTTGCCCGAGCTCTGTACGTGAAAGACAGCACGTTGCAGTACACGCTGGAAGCCCAGGGTTGGCTGGGTTTCACGATCCTCGTCATGAAGAGGGATCAATGGCGTGGTGGAGTCGATGAACTCCTGCAGATCATGCTTGAGTTTGTCGAGGTTTGCGCCGCAGGCACGCAAAACGGTGGCGGCAGCCTCATTATCCAATAGGGCCAGCAGAAGGTGCTCGACGGTCATGAATTCATGACGCTTCGAACGAGCCTCCTTGAAGGCAAGATTGAGGGTGACTTCGAGCTCGCGGTTTAACATAGCTTCACCTCATACCCAAGTGGTCGGCGATTAACCGTCCTTCTCGATTTCACAGAGTAGCGGATGCTGGCTTTCCCTGGCGTACTGGTTGACCTGCATGGCCTTGGTCTCGGCGATGTCGCGGGTAAACACTCCACATACTGCCCGTCCTTCTGTGTGGACGGCCAGCATGACCTTGGTCGCCAGCTCGCGATTCAGGTTAAAAAACACCTCGAGCACTTCGACGACGAAATCCATCGGTGTGTAGTCATCGTTGAACAAAACCACCTTGTACATCGGTGGCGCCTGTAAAGCAGGCTTAGCCTCCTGAACAGCAATGCCTGCGGAATCGTCGTCGTGTAAATCAGGGCGATCCTGATTGAATGTTAGTCGAATCTGGCTGATTGCATGCATGGAAAGAAAGGTTCGTCAGTTGTGCAAATACAGTGGTGGGGGCGGTTATGAACGTTTTCAACTCCGACTGCCCGGTCACCTTGACTATCGGAAAATCGGTGTTACAACCAATAGAGCCCACAGTGGGTAAAAAAGGTCCGCGGAGTCAATCTTATTTGCAGATTAGACTGCGGATTAACTGGATGATACTCCAGTGATGGAGTCTGTTGCAGAGGGATATGGGTATGGCTGTCGGTAAGGTGAAATGGTTCAACAATGCCAAGGGGTTCGGTTTCATTAACACCGACGCCAGAGAAGGTCGCGACGAGGATGGCAAGGACATCGATTTCTTTGCCCACTATTCGGTTATTAAAATGGAAGGTTACAAGACCCTCAAAGCCGGACAAGCCGTAAGTTTCGAGATTATTCAGGGCCCCAAGGGGCTTCACGCGGTGAATATTGCACCCGCTGACAGCGCTAATGAACAGGCTGCGCACGCCACCCTGCAACAAGAAACAGTGTCGAGCTGACGCAACCTAATCATCCAGTCATAAAAAAACCGCCCGAAGGCGGTTTTTTTTGTCAGCTGGCTTACATGTGCGAGATCAACGCATCACCAAACGCGGAAGACGACAGCAGTTTCGCGCCCTCCATCAGACGTTCGAAGTCATAGGTCACGGTTTTCGCGGAGATCGCGCCGTTGGTGCCTTTGATGATCAAATCGGCCGCTTCGGTCCAGCCCATGTGACGCAGCATCATCTCGGCGGACAGGATCAACGAACCCGGGTTGACCTGGTCCTTGCCGGCGTACTTCGGCGCAGTCCCGTGGGTCGCTTCAAACATGGCCACGGTGTCGGACAGGTTGGCACCCGGCGCGATACCGATACCGCCCACTTCGGCCGCCAGGGCGTCGGAGAGGTAGTCGCCATTGAGGTTCAGGGTCGCAATCACATCGTACTCGGCCGGGCGCAGCAGGATCTGCTGGAGCATGGCGTCGGCGATGGCGTCCTTGACGATGACGTTCTTGCCGGTTTTCGGGTTCTTGAACTGCATCCATGGACCGCCATCGAGCAGGGTCGCGCCGAATTCTTCAGCGGCCACTTCGTAGGCCCATTCCTTGAAGGCACCTTCGGTGAACTTCATGATGTTGCCTTTGTGCACGATGGTCAGCGAATCGCGGTCGTTGTCGACCACATACTGCAGAGCCTTGCGCGCCAGACGCTTGGTGCCTTCCAGGGAAACCGGCTTGACGCCGATACCGCAGTTTTCGTCGAAACGGATCTTGGTGACGCCCATTTCTTCTTTAAGGAACTTGATGACCTTGGTCGCTTCCGGCGAACCGGCTTTCCATTCGATACCGGCATAAATGTCTTCCGAGTTTTCACGGAAGATGGTCATGTCGACGTCGCCTGGCTTCTTGACCGGGCTCGGTACGCCTTCGAACCAGCGCACCGGGCGCAGGCAGACATACAGGTCGAGCTGCTGACGCAGGGCCACGTTCAGCGAACGAATGCCGCCGCCGACCGGCGTGGTCAGAGGGCCCTTGATGGAAACCACGTAATCCTTGACCGCGTCCAGGGTTTCCTGAGGCAGCCAGGTGTCCTGATCGTAAACCTGAGTCGCTTTCTCCCCGGCGTAGACTTCCATCCAGGAAATTTTGCGCTCGCCGCCGTAAGCCTTCTTAACAGCAGCATCGACAACCTTGATCATGACCGGGCTGATATCAACGCCAATACCATCGCCTTCGATGAAGGGGATGATCGGGTTGTTAGGAACATTGAGAGAATGGTCCGCGTTGACGGTGATTTTGTCGCCGACGGCTGGAACCTGAATCTTCTTGTATCCCATGCTGTACTCCATTGTTTGGATTGAACATCTGGCTGCGTTCGAGCGTACCCCAGTTAAATCGGCGCGCAAACCCTATGTTCCACCCATCTGCCGCAAAGCTGCACAGTTCGCGACGTACAAGCCTGAAAGCAAAGGGAAAAGCGCCAAACTCAAGCACGGCGAACGACTCTACGCCCCACACCGGCCTGCGACCTTTAGACCAATGGACGAAAAACGTTGCATATGAACCATCGGCAGATTGCCAGCTACCTATGTATAATGCCGCCGCTGACCACAGAGTCACGACGGCCGACCGCTCTATCACAAGACGTTGGGCCCGAATAAGCCGGATTGTTACCGCAGTCCACCCGCTTGACGCTCGACTGATGCACCCAACATCACCGCGAAGAATCTCGACATTCGGCTCATGGATGACTTTGAACGAACGCGCTTACCCGGCGCCCCTCGAGTTTCTGCGCACGCTTTAGCAAAGAAGAGAGAGTTAATCCGAATATGCCCACCCGCTCGAAGATCATCTATACCTTCACCGACGAAGCCCCAGCCCTCGCCACCTATTCACTGTTGCCTATCGTAGAGGCTTTCACCGCCTCGGCTGATATCGCCGTTGAAACCCGCGATATCTCTCTTGCAGGGCGCATTCTGGCCAGCTTCCCCGAGCAATTGGGTGACAAAGCCGTAGCCGACCACCTCGCCGAACTGGGCGACCTGGCCGTTACGCCTGAAGCCAACATCATCAAGCTGCCGAACATCAGCGCTTCGGTTCCGCAACTGCAGGCCGCGATCAAAGAGCTGCAAGCCCAGGGCTTCGCACTGCCGGACTACCCGGAAACCGTGACCAGCGATGCCGACAAGCTCGCCAAGTCGCGTTACGACAAAATCAAAGGCAGCGCCGTAAACCCGGTTCTGCGCGAAGGCAACTCTGATCGTCGCGCACCACTGTCGGTCAAGAACTACGCGCGCAAGCACCCGCACAAAATGGGCGCTTGGGCCAAAGACTCCAAGTCCCACGTCGCTCACATGAGCACCGGCGATTTCTACGGCAGCGAAAAAGCCGCCCTGATCGACGCCGCTGATGCCGTCAAAATCGAACTGATCGCTCAAGACGGCACCACCACCGTCCTGAAAGAAAAAACCACCGTGCAAGCCGGTGAGATCCTCGATTGCGCCGTTCTGAGCAAAAAAGCGCTGCGCAGCTTCATCGCGGCCGAGATCGAAGACGCCAAAGCCAAAGGCGTACTGCTGTCGGTTCACCTGAAAGCCACCATGATGAAGGTCTCCGACCCGATCATGTTCGGCCAGATCGTTGCCGAGTTCTATAAAGACGCCCTGGCCAAGCACGCTGACGTGCTGGCACAGATCGGCTTCAACCTGAACAACGGCATCGGCGACCTGTACGCTCGCATCAAGGCTTTGCCTGCCGAGCAACAAGCGCAGATCGAAGCAGACATCCAGGCGGTCTACGCCGTTCGTCCGTCGTTGGCCATGGTCAACTCCGACAAAGGCATTACCAACCTGCACGTGCCGAGCGACGTCATCGTCGACGCCTCGATGCCGGCAATGATCCGTGACTCCGGCAAAATGTGGGGCACTGACGGTCAGCTGCACGACACCAAGGCTGTGATCCCGGATCGCTGCTACGCCACCATCTACCAGGCAGTGATCGAAGACTGCAAGCTGCACGGCGCTTTCGATCCAACCACCATGGGCAGCGTGCCAAACGTTGGCCTGATGGCGAAGAAAGCCGAAGAGTACGGCTCCCACGACAAGACCTTCCAGATCAAGGCAAACGGCGTAGTTCGGGTTTCCGACGGTGCTGGCCGCACTCTGCTGGAACAGTCGGTTGAAGCCGGCGACATCTTCCGCATGTGCCAGACCAAAGACGCACCGATCCAGGATTGGGTCAAACTGGCCGTCAACCGTGCCCGTGCAAGCGCAACTCCAGCGATTTTCTGGCTGGACCCAATGCGCGCCCACGATGGTGTAGTGATCGAGAAAGTTCAGGCGTACCTGAAGGATCACGATACTTCCGGCCTGGACATCCGCATCATGTCGCCTGTCGACGCGATGAAGTTCACCCTGGACCGCACCCGCGAAGGCAAGGACACCATTTCGGTGACCGGCAACGTATTGCGCGACTACCTGACCGACCTGTTCCCGATCATGGAGCTGGGCACCAGCGCCAAGATGCTGTCGATCGTTCCACTGATGAACGGCGGTGGCCTGTTCGAAACCGGCGCCGGCGGTTCGGCACCGAAGCACGTTCAGCAACTGCTGGAAGAGAACTTCCTGCGCTGGGATTCCCTGGGTGAGTTCCTGGCCCTGGCTGCCTCCCTCGAGCACTTGGGTGTTACCTACAACAACCCTAAAGCGCTGGTGCTGGCCAAGACCCTGGATCAGGCCACTGGCCAGTTCCTGGACAACAACAAGTCGCCATCGCGCAAAGTCGGCAACATCGACAACCGCGGCAGCCACTTCTATCTGGCGCTGTACTGGGCTCAAGCCCTGGCCGCCCAGACCGAAGACGCTGCACTGCAAGCACAGTTCGGCGAACTGGCCAAAACCCTGACCGAGAACGAAGCGACCATCGTTGCCGAACTCAACGCCGTTCAGGGCAAGCCAGTGGACATCGGCGGTTACTACCACGCCAATGCCGAGCTGATCAGCAAGGCCATGCGCCCGAGCAACACCTTCAACGCCGCGATCGCTGCGCTGGTTTAAGGTTGTAAGGATGCAAAGAAGCCCCGGCCCAGTGCCGGGGTTTCTGTTTCTGGCGTTCACACCCTTCCAATGTGAACACTGGACCAATGTGGGAGCGGGCTTGCTCGCGAATGCGGTTTATCATTCAACATTCATGCTGGCTGACCCACCGCTTTCGCGAGCAAGTCGAATCGTCGCACCGCCGCTCCCACATTGACCGTGTTTCAATATTCAAAATTCGAGGAAGCTTCATGGATTGGCTACCCCACATCACCGTCGCCACCATCGTCGAAGACAATGGTCGCTTCCTGATGGTCGAAGAACTCAAGCACGGACAAACGGTGCTTAACCAACCGGCCGGCCATTTGGACCCGGACGAAACCCTGATCGAAGCCGCCGTGCGTGAAACCCTTGAGGAAACCGGCTGGGACGTCAAGCCGACAGGCGTGGTGGGGATTTATCTCTACACCGCCCCAAGCAACGGCGTGACTTACCAGCGGGTCTGCTTCACCGCAAAACCGCTCAAACACCATCCGGACTATCAGCTGGACGACGGTATCGTCGGCGCAAAATGGCTGACGCGTGACGAACTGCTGCAACAGCGCGCAAACTGGCGCAGTGAGCTGATCATCCGCTGTATTGATGATTATCTGGACGGCAAACACTTCGGTCTCGAACTGATCCGCCCTTCTCTTTAGCCTTGCGGGCTTCGGCCTGCTAGAATCGCGTCCTTTTTAAAGACACTCATTGAATCCCTATGCGTGATCCAGCCCCTTCTGACACACAAAAGAAGCGCGTCATTGTCGGCATGTCCGGCGGCGTGGACTCTTCCGTTTCCGCTCTCCTGCTGATCGAGCAGGGCTATGAGGTGGAAGGCCTGTTCATGAAGAACTGGGAAGAGGACGATGGAACGGAATACTGCACCGCCATGGATGACCTGGCGGATGCTCAGGCCGTGTGCGACAAGATTGGCATCAAGCTGCACACCGCCAACTTCGCCGCCGAGTACTGGGACAACGTGTTCGAACACTTCCTGGCCGAATACAAGGCCGGTCGCACGCCGAACCCGGACATCCTCTGCAACCGCGAAATCAAGTTCAAGGCGTTCCTCGACTACGCCATGATGCTCGGCGCCGACCTGATCGCCACCGGCCACTACGTGCGCCGCCGCGACATCGATGGCCGCACCGAATTGCTCAAGGGCCTGGATCCGAACAAGGACCAGAGCTACTTCCTGCACGCCGTCGGCGGCGAACAGATCGCCAAGACTCTGTTCCCGGTCGGCGAGCTGGAAAAACCCGAAGTGCGCGCGATTGCCGAGAAACATGACCTGGCCACCGCGAAGAAAAAGGATTCCACCGGAATCTGCTTTATCGGCGAACGCCGCTTCAGCGACTTCCTCAAGCAATACCTGCCGGCCCAGCCAGGCGAGATCAAGACCACCGAAGGTGAAGTCATCGGCCGTCACCATGGCTTGATGTATCACACCATCGGCCAGCGCCAGGGCCTGGGCATCGGCGGCCTGAAAGACGCCAGTGACGAACCGTGGTACGTGCTGATCAAAGACCTGGAACACAACGAGCTGATCGTTGGCCAGGGCAATGATCACCCTTATTTGTTCTCCCGCGCCCTGCTCGCCTCGGATATCTATTGGGTCAACCCGATCGATTTGACCGAGCCGCGCAAGCTGACCGCCAAAGTGCGTTATCGCCAGAGCGACCAACCTTGCACGCTGGAAAAGACCGCCACCGGCTACCGCGCGACCTTCGATGACCCGCAACGCGCGGTCACCCCAGGCCAATCCGTGGTGTTCTACGACGGTGAAATCTGCCTCGGCGGCGGCGTGATCGAAGTGGCCGAACCCTGGACCAGCAAGGGTCAGCGTTCATGAGCCCGACTCAGGAGCAACTGACAGCCCTGGGCGGCGTTTTTCTCGCCGCCGTACTGGTCGACAAGATCGCCAAGAGCGGCCAGACCAACGAAGCCGGCCTGACCTGCATGCTCGGCAGCCTGCTGATTCGCGACCCCAAGGACACGCTGGAAGTCTATGGCGGTGACGACATCAACCTGCGTGAAGGCTACCGCGCCTTGATCGGCGCTCTGGAGCGCGACCCCAGCACCCTTCAGCGCGAACCGCTGCGCTATGCCCTGTCAATGCTGGGGCTGGAGCGTCAATTGGCCAAGCGCGAAGACATGCTGGAAGTGATCGGCAAGCGTTTGCCACAGATCCAGTCTCAGGTCGAACACTTCGGCCCGGCTCATGAAAACGTAATCGCCGCCTGCGGTGCGCTGTATCAGGACACCCTGAGCACCCTGCGCCAACGGATTCAGGTGCATGGCGACATGCGCAACCTGCAACAACCGAGCAATGCTTCGAAGATTCGCGCTCTGTTGCTGGCCGGGATCCGTTCGGCACGCCTGTGGCGGCAGTTGGGCGGTCATCGCTGGCAGTTGGTGATCAGCCGGCGCAAGTTGCTTAAAGAGCTTTACCCGCTGATGCGCAGCAGCTGAACCGCGCCCGCAATACCGCTTTGTAGTCAGTAACGCGTAATACGCCGGTCAGTTGGCAACGGACCGGCGGATTTTTTCATGTATGATACGCGCCCCATTTCGTTGCCCGACTGTCCGAGAACACCCCATGCAGCTCTCTTCGCTCACTGCGGTTTCCCCTGTTGACGGCCGCTACGCCGGCAAAACCCAGGCCCTGCGCCCAATTTTCAGCGAATACGGTCTGATCCGTGCTCGCGTTCTGGTTGAAGTGCGCTGGCTCCAGCGCCTGGCCGCTCACCCTGCCATCAGTGAAGTGCCGGCGTTCTCCGCCGAAGCCAACGCTGTATTGAACACCCTGGCGGAAAACTTCTCTCTGGAGCACGCCGAACGTGTCAAAGAGATCGAGCGCACCACCAACCACGACGTAAAAGCCATTGAGTACCTGCTCAAAGAGCAAGCGGCCAAGCTGCCAGAACTGGCTGCCGTCAGCGAATTCATCCACTTTGCCTGCACCAGCGAGGACATCAACAACCTGTCCCACGCCCTGATGCTGCGCGAAGGCCGTGATGATGTGATGCTGCCGCTGATGCGCCAGACTAGCGACGCCATCCGCGAGCTGGCCATCCGTTTCGCTGACGTGCCAATGCTGTCGCGCACCCACGGTCAACCGGCCTCGCCGACCACCCTGGGCAAAGAACTGGCGAACGTGGTTTATCGTCTGGAGCGTCAAATCGCTCAAGTCGCCGCCGTTCCGCTGCTGGGCAAAATCAACGGCGCTGTCGGCAACTACAACGCTCACCTGTCGGCCTACCCTGAGATCGACTGGGAAGCCAACGCCCGCGCCTTCATCGAAGACGAGCTGGGCCTGGGCTTCAACCCGTACACCACGCAGATCGAACCGCACGACTACATCGCCGAGCTGTTCGACGCGATCGCGCGCTTCAACACCATCCTGATCGACTTCGACCGCGACATCTGGGGCTACATCTCCCTGGGTTATTTCAAACAGCGCACCATCGCTGGCGAAATCGGTTCGTCGACCATGCCGCACAAGGTCAACCCGATCGACTTCGAAAACTCCGAAGGCAACCTGGGTATCGCCAACGCACTGTTCCAGCACCTGGCGAGCAAGCTGCCGATCTCCCGCTGGCAGCGTGACCTGACCGACTCCACCGTACTGCGCAACCTCGGTGTCGGCTTCGCCCACAGCGTGATCGCGTACGAAGCCAGCCTCAAAGGCATCAGCAAACTGGAGCTCAACCAGCAGAAGATTGCTGCTGACCTGGACGCATGCTGGGAAGTGTTGGCCGAGCCGATCCAGACTGTGATGCGCCGCTACAACATCGAAAACCCGTACGAGAAATTGAAAGAGCTGACTCGCGGCAAGGGCATCAGCCCTGAAGCGCTGCAGACCTTCATCGACGGCCTGGACATGCCTGCGCAAGCCAAGGCTGAGCTGAAGCTGCTCACCCCGGCAAACTACATCGGCAACGCTGTAGCGCAAGCCAAACGCATCTGATCGACCGCTTTACCCGTTTGAGACGCCCGGCAGCGCCGGGCGTTTTTATTCCCGTCTGAAAAGTGCTTTTTTTCAATAGGTTACACATGAATCCTGACATTCCTCTTCAACTTCTGGGCGGCATCACGGCGCGCGAATTCCTGCGTGACTACTGGCAGAAAAAACCCCTGCTGATCCGTCAGGCGATCCCTGATTTCGAAAGCCCGATCGACGCCGACGAACTGGCCGGCCTGGCGCTGGAAGAAGAAGTCGAATCGCGCCTGATCATCGAGCACGGCGAGCGCCCTTGGGAATTGCGCCGCGGCCCGTTCGCCGAAGACGAATTCAGCAAGTTGCCGGAACGCGAGTGGACCCTGCTGGTTCAAGCCGTTGATCAGTTCGTGCCGGAAGTCAGCGAACTGCTGGAAAACTTCCGTTTCCTGCCGAGCTGGCGCATCGACGACGTGATGATCAGCTTCGCTGCTCCAGGTGGCAGCGTGGGTCCGCACTTCGACAACTACGACGTGTTCCTGCTGCAAGGCCACGGCAAGCGCAACTGGAAAATCGGCCAGATGTGCGATTCCGAGAGCAAGCTGCTGCAACACGCCGACTTGCGCATCCTCGCTGATTTCGAAGCCACCGATGAGTGGGTTCTGGAACCGGGCGACATGCTGTATCTGCCGCCACGCCTCGCCCACTGCGGCGTGGCTGTCGATGACTGCATGACCTATTCGGTTGGTTTCCGCGCCCCGAGCGCCTCTGAAGTGCTGACTCACTTCACCGACTTCCTCAGCCAGTTCCTGACTGACGAAGAGCGCTACACCGACGCCGACGCCCTGCCGGCGGTCGATCCTCATCAGATCCAGCACGACGCCCTCGATCGCCTGAAAAGCCTGCTGGCCGAGCACATGAGCGACGAGCGCTTGCTGCTGACCTGGTTCGGCCAATTCATGACCGAGCCGCGCTACCCTGAGCTGGTGGCTGGCCCGGAAGAGATCGAAGAAGAAGACTTGCTCGCCAGCCTCGAGCAAGGCGCGATCCTGATCCGCAACCCTAGCGCGCGCATGGCCTGGTCTGAAGTCGATGACGATCTTCTGCTGTTCGCCAGCGGCCAGAGCCGTTACCTGCCGGGCAAACTGCGCGAGCTGCTGAAAATGATCTGCGCCGCCGACGCCCTGCATACCGACAACCTTGGCGAGTGGCTGAGCGACGAAGACGGTCGCGGCCTGCTGTGCGAGTTGGTCAAGCAAGGCAGCCTGGGGTTTGCTGATGAATAAAATTCACGTACGTGTCGCAGACTGGCAAAAGGACAACGCCGAGATCCGGCGCATTCGTGAGACGGTGTTCATCGCCGAGCAATCCGTTCCGCCTGAGCTGGAATGGGATGCTGATGACGCAACGGCAGTCCACTTTCTGGCCTTTGAAGGCGACTTCCCGATCGGCACTGCCCGCCTGCTGCCAGATGGTCACATTGGCCGGGTGTCGGTGCTGAAGGACTGGCGCGGCTTGAAAGTCGGCGATGCGCTGATGCAAGCGGTGATCGGTGAAGCCGAGGAACGCGGGTTGAAGCAGCAGATGCTGAGCGCGCAAGTGCAGGCCACGGCGTTCTATGAGCGTTTGGGTTTCAGCATGGTCAGTGAGGAATTCCTGGAAGCCGGGATTCCGCATGTGGACATGGTGCGGCACTCGGCATAACACCGAGGTGCTGCCATCGCGAGCAGGCTCGCTCCCACAGTGAATTGATGGTGTTGCTGCAATCTGTAACAACACCTAAAACCCTGTGGGAGCGAGCCTGCTCGCGATGAGGCCCTGAAGAACACCACAAAACGCCCCGCCATCCTCGGATGCCGGGGCGTTTTGCTGTCTACGATTCAACTTGCCCCACCGCGAGCCGACAAACTGGCAATATCAAGACTTTAAAGGCCGGAGATAACGGATATGTCCCTACGCACCCTCCTCACCACGCTGCTGCTGACCTGCAGTTTTTCGGTCATGGCCGCCACCGAGATCGTGCCCCTGAACTATCGCACCAGCGCCGACCTGCTGCCGGTGGCGCAGGATTTCATCGGCAAGGATGGTCAGGTCAGCGCCTATGGCAATCAGCTGATTGTCAACGCAGAACAACGCAGGATCGACGAACTTAAGGCCTTGATCAGCCAACTCGATGTGGCCGCCAAACGCTTGCTGATCACCGTCGACACCAACGAAAACAACTTCCAGGGCGATCAGGGGTACTCGGTCAACGGCGCCAAGCCGAGCCAGACGCGCATCATCAACCGCAGCACCGACAGTCGCGACGGCGGTATCCAGCAGGTTCAGGCCAGTGAAGGCACACCGGCGCTGATCCAGGTCGGCCAGAGTGTGCCGCTCACCAGCACCCAGACCGATTCCTATGGCGACCTGCGCAGCCAAACTGAATACCGCAACGTCACCCAAGGCTTCTACGTCACCGCGAGCGTCACCGGCGACATCGTTCATCTGGCAATCAGTACTAACCGTGACCGGATGAGCCAGGAACGTCCCGATGTAGTGAACGTGCAAAGCACCGACACAACTGTCAGCGGCCGACTGGGTGAATGGATCACCCTGGCGGGCGTGAATCGCCAGACTCAAGCCGACAAACAAGGCCTGACCCGCAGCTACTCGACTCAAGGCCGGGATGACATGACCCTACGGGTGAAAGTCGATACGCTGGACTAAAGCACCAAAAACTGACTGATTAGTCGTATTAGACCAAAGATGTAGTGCTTAAAAAAAAGCACTACAAAACGTTTGACGAGCCAAAAAAGCAAAGGCATGATGGCCTCGCTCCCGCTAATCAGAGGCCCTGGCAAGGGCTTTCGAGTTGTTGTTCGCACCTACCCCGCGAGCCGATTCGTGTCTGTACCGCCCACAAGGTGTGTTTGACGAGGTTGCCGACTGGAACGAAGTTGTCCCGAGGGACGGAAGCGTATTAGGTAACCCGGCTCCACACTGAAGTTCGCACCAAGGCCCACGACGCCCGAATGCGCTCGCCAGTTCGCCCTTACCTGCTCACTTTCCCCTCGAGCCCATCGTTCATCCCGTCGCCATCCCCGCCGAACCCGACTTGACCGCCTAAGCTTCTGGTCAGCGAGCAGCCTTTTACGCCCCTTTGAAATGCGTATTTGGCACGCAGGAATTGTCCACCCAGAACCACTTTCGATTAAAGACGCGACGAGGTTTATCCCCATGGCACTGACACGCGAACAGCAAATTGCAGCCCTCGAAAAAGATTGGGCTGAAAACCCGCGCTGGAAAGGCGTGACACGCAATTACTCCGCTGCTGACGTCGTCCGCCTGCGTGGCTCGGTTCAACCTGAGCACACCTTTGCAAAAATGGGCGCCGACAAGCTTTGGAACCTGGTAACCCAGGGTGCCAAGCCGTCCTTCCGTCCTGAGAAAGATTTCGTCAACTGCATGGGCGCCCTGACCGGCGGCCAGGCTGTACAACAAGTCAAAGCCGGTATCCAGGCGATCTACCTGTCGGGCTGGCAAGTGGCTGCGGACAACAACTCCGCCGAATCGATGTACCCGGATCAGTCGCTGTACCCAGTGGATTCGGTTCCGACCGTGGTCAAGCGCATCAACAACTCATTCCGTCGTGCTGACCAGATCCAGTGGAAAGCCGGCAAGAACCCGGGCGACGAAGGTTACATTGACTACTTCGCACCGATCGTGGCTGACGCTGAAGCCGGTTTCGGTGGCGTTCTGAACGCCTACGAGCTGATGAAGAGCATGATCGAAGCAGGCGCCGCCGGCGTTCACTTCGAAGACCAACTGGCTTCCGTGAAAAAATGCGGCCACATGGGCGGCAAGGTACTGGTTCCTACCCAGGAAGCTGTGCAGAAGCTGACCGCTGCTCGTCTGGCAGCTGACGTTGCCGGTACACCGACCATCATCCTGGCCCGTACCGACGCTAACGCAGCCGACTTGCTGACTTCCGATTGCGACCCGTACGACCAGCCATTCGTGACTGGCGAACGTACCCAGGAAGGCTTCTACAAAGTGCGCGCCGGTCTCGACCAGGCCATCGCTCGCGGCCTGGCCTATGCACCGTTCGCCGACCTGATCTGGTGCGAAACCGCCAAGCCGGATCTGGACGAGGCTCGTCGCTTCGCTGAAGCGATCAAAAAGGAATACCCGGACCAACTGCTGTCGTACAACTGCTCGCCTTCCTTCAACTGGAAGAAAAACCTGGACGACGCGACCATCGCCAAGTTCCAGCGCGAACTGTCCGCCATGGGTTACAAGCACCAGTTCATCACCCTGGCCGGCATTCACAACATGTGGCACAGCATGTTCAACCTGGCGCACGACTACGCCCGCAACGACATGACTGCCTACGTGAAGCTGCAAGAGCAAGAGTTCGCTGACGCTGCCAAGGGTTACACCTTCGTGGCTCACCAGCAGGAAGTGGGCACCGGCTACTTCGACGACATGACCACCGTGATTCAAGGTGGCACATCCTCGGTGACCGCGCTGACTGGTTCGACCGAAGAAGAACAGTTCCACTGATCTGCTTCGTTTAAGCAAACGGCCCTTGCGGACCGAATAAAAAGCTAACCGCAAAGCCGCTCATCTGACGCCCCGACTGGTTCGGGGCGTTTTTTTGCCTGCGATTTTTCGATCACTGCAAAACCCTGTGGGAGCGTGTCAACCCACAGAATTTTGCGAAACACATTGATCCAGAGCAGTTTCACGACCCGGAAAATAAGGTAAAACGACCGTGCTCGCTACTTGCAGTAACACGCATATAAGACAACTTCCCAGCCACTCACCCGTTAAACAGTTTGAAAACCGCGTCAAATAATATTGATTATCATTTAGCGGTAACTATGTTCGTTACATTCCCTACAAAACATATTTGACAAAACCCCCGCTAATGCCCGAGCGGCATGGGCTACAGGGCTTTGGAGGCACGCTATGTCCTTATTCTTGTAAATAATTTCGCTATCTGAATTTTACTTGCTCGGTGTTTAGCCATAAAATCACCGCGATTGATTGCTGCGACATATCGTCACTGCTTTGTTTCTTTTCAAGCTCAGAGACCTTTGCTCTCTGTTAAGGATTACCAGCATGCCCGAAGCGACCGGACTCATGGCCCACAACTGGGGCTTTGCCATTTTCCTTCTGGGTGTCGGCGGCCTTTGCGCCTTCATGCTCGGCGTATCCAGCCTCCTCGGGTCAAAAGCCTGGGGCCGCAGCAAAAACGAACCGTTCGAGTCCGGCATGCTACCTACCGGTGGCGCCCGCTTGCGGCTCTCAGCCAAATTCTATCTGGTCGCGATGCTCTTCGTGATCTTCGATATCGAAGCCCTTTTTCTCTTTGCCTGGTCTGTGTCCGTCCGCGAAAGCGGCTGGACCGGATTCGTCGAAGCTCTCGTTTTCATAGCAATTCTGTTGGCAGGTCTTGTCTACCTATTCCGAGTGGGCGCCCTTGACTGGGCTCCGGAAGCTCGTCGTAAGCGGCAAGCGAAGCTGAAACAATGAGGCTTTGGCAATGCAATACAATCTCACCAGGATCGACCCCGATGCTCCTAACGAGCAGTATCCGATTGGCAAACGGGAAACCGTTTCCGATCCGTTAGAAGATCAAGTCCACAAAAACATTTTCATGGGCAAGCTCGAAGACGTGCTCAACGGCACGATCAACTGGGGGCGCAAGAACTCCCTGTGGCCGTATAACTTCGGTCTTTCGTGCTGCTACGTGGAAATGACCACCGCCTTCACGGCGCCCCACGACATCGCGCGCTTTGGCGCCGAGGTTATCCGGGCATCGCCGCGTCAGGCGGATTTCATGGTTATCGCCGGTACCTGCTTCATCAAGATGGCGCCGATCATTCAGCGTCTCTACGAGCAAATGCTCGAGCCTAAATGGGTCATCTCCATGGGTTCGTGCGCCAACTCCGGTGGCATGTACGACATCTACTCCGTCGTTCAAGGGGTGGACAAGTTCCTGCCCGTGGACGTCTACGTGCCTGGCTGCCCGCCCCGCCCTGAAGCTTTTCTGCAAGGCTTGATGCTGTTGCAGGAGTCGATTGGCCAGGAGCGTCGCCCACTTTCCTGGGTCGTTGGCGATCAAGGCGTTTACCGCGCCGAGATGCCTTCGCAAAAGGAACAGCGCCGCGAACAGCGTATTCAGGTAACCAACCTGCGCAGCCCCGACGAAGTCTGATCCAGATCTGTTCTTACAAAGAAACGAGAAACTGGCTTCATTCTTTACGTTGACCGAAAGCGATAAATAACCATGACTACAGGCAGTGCTCTGTACATCCCGCCTTATAAGGCAGACGACCAGGATGTGGTCGTCGAACTGAACAATCGTTTTGGCCCGGAGGCGTTCACCGCCCAGCCGACCCGCACCGGCATGCCGGTGCTTTGGGTTGCCCGCGCCAAACTCGTCGAAGTCCTGACCTTCCTGCGCAACCTGCCCAAGCCGTACGTCATGCTCTATGACCTGCACGGCGTGGACGAGCGTCTGCGCACCAAGCGTCAAGGGCTGCCAAGCGGCGCCGACTTCACTGTGTTCTATCACTTGATGTCGATCGAACGTAATAGTGACGTAATGATCAAGGTCGCCTTGTCCGAGAGCGACCTCAGCGTGCCGACCGTTACCGGTCTCTGGCCGAACGCCAACTGGTACGAGCGTGAAGTGTGGGACATGTATGGCATCAACTTTGCCGGTCACCCGCACCTGACCCGCATCATGATGCCGCCGACCTGGGAAGGTCACCCGCTGCGCAAAGACTTCCCGGCCCGCGCCACCGAGTTCGACCCGTTCAGCCTGACCCTGGCCAAGCAACAGCTTGAGGAAGAAGCCGCGCGCTTCAAGCCTGAAGACTGGGGCATGAAACGTTCCGGACCGAACGAGGACTACATGTTCCTCAACCTGGGTCCCAACCACCCTTCGGCGCACGGTGCATTCCGTATCATTCTGCAGCTGGACGGTGAAGAGATCGTCGACTGCGTGCCGGACGTCGGTTACCACCACCGTGGTGCCGAGAAGATGGCCGAGCGTCAGTCCTGGCACAGCTTCATTCCGTACACCGACCGTATCGACTACCTCGGCGGCGTGATGAACAACCTGCCGTACGTGCTCTCGGTCGAGAAGCTGGCCGGCATCAAGGTGCCCGAGAAGGTCGACGTCATCCGCATCATGATGGCCGAGTTCTTCCGGATCACCAGCCACTTGCTGTTCCTGGGGACTTACATCCAGGACGTCGGCGCCATGACCCCGGTGTTCTTCACCTTCACCGACCGCCAGAAGGCGTACACGGTGATCGAAGCCATCACTGGTTTCCGTCTGCACCCGGCCTGGTACCGCATCGGTGGCGTCGCCCACGACCTGCCGCGCGGCTGGGAAAAACTGGTCAAGGATTTCGTCGAGTGGATGCCCAAGCGTCTGGACGAATACCAGAAAGCCGCACTGGACAACAGCATCCTGCGTGGCCGGACCATCGGCGTCGCCGCCTACAACACCAAAGAAGCCCTGGAATGGGGCGTCACCGGTGCCGGCCTGCGTTCGACCGGTTGCGATTTCGACCTGCGTAAGGCTCGCCCTTACTCCGGCTACGAAAACTTCGAATTCGAAATCCCGCTGGCGGCCAATGGCGATGCCTACGACCGTTGCATCGTTCGCGTCGAAGAAATGCGCCAGAGCATCAAGATCATCGAGCAGTGCATGCGCAACATGCCGGAAGGCCCGTACAAGGCGGATCACCCGCTGACCACGCCGCCACCCAAAGAGCGCACGCTGCAACACATCGAGACCCTGATCACGCACTTCCTGCAAGTTTCGTGGGGCCCGGTCATGCCGGCCAACGAATCCTTCCAGATGATCGAAGCGACCAAGGGTATCAACAGTTATTACCTGACGAGCGATGGCGGCACCATGAGCTACCGCACCCGGATTCGTACTCCAAGCTTCCCGCACCTGCAGCAGATCCCTTCGGTGATCAAAGGCAGCATGGTCGCGGACTTGATCGCGTACCTGGGTAGTATCGATTTCGTTATGGCCGACGTGGACCGCTAAGCATGAACAGCCCGCTTATCCAGACAGACCGTTTCGCCCTGAGCGAAACCGAGCGCTCGGCCATCGAGCATGAGCTGCATCACTACGAAGACCCGCGCGCGGCGTCGATCGAAGCCCTGAAGATCGTCCAGAAGGAACGTGGCTGGGTGCCTGATGGCGCGCTCTACGCCATCGGCGAGATCCTCGGCATCCCGGCCAGCGACGTTGAAGGGGTGGCGACGTTCTACAGCCAGATCTTCCGTCAGCCCGTGGGCCGTCACATCATTCGCGTCTGCGACAGCATGGTCTGCTACATCGGCGGCCACGAGTCGGTAGTCAGCGAAATCCAGAGCAAGCTGGGCATCGGCCTGGGTCAGACCACCGCCGACGGTCGTTTCACCCTGCTGCCGGTCTGCTGCCTCGGCAACTGTGACAAGGCGCCGGCGCTGATGATCGACGACGACACGTTCGGTGATGTACAGCCTGCCGGCGTTGCCAAATTGCTCGAGGGCTACGTATGACCCTGACTTCCTTCGGTCCAGCCAACCGCATCAAGCGTGTCGCTGAGACTCACCCGCTCACCTGGCGTCTGCGTGACGACGGCGAAGCCGTATGGCTCGACGAATACCAGGCCAAGAACGGTTACGCCGCTGCGCGCAAGGCCTTCGCCGACATGGCCCAGGACGACATCGTCCAGACCGTGAAAGACTCCGGCCTCAAGGGCCGCGGCGGTGCAGGCTTCCCCACGGGCGTGAAGTGGGGCCTGATGCCCAAGGACGAATCCATCAACATCCGCTACCTGCTGTGCAACGCGGATGAGATGGAGCCGAACACCTGGAAAGACCGCATGCTGATGGAGCAACTGCCCCATCTGCTGATCGAAGGCATGCTGATCAGTGCTCGCGCGCTGAAAACCTACCGTGGCTACATCTTCCTGCGTGGCGAGTACACCACCGCCGCCAAGCACCTGAACCGTGCCGTGGAAGAAGCCAAGGCAGCAGGCCTGCTGGGTAAAAACATCCTGGGCAGCGGCTTCGATTTCGAGCTGTTTGTCCATACCGGCGCCGGGCGTTACATCTGCGGTGAAGAAACCGCACTGATCAACTCCCTCGAAGGCCGCCGCGCCAACCCGCGCTCCAAGCCGCCCTTCCCTGCCGCCGTGGGCGTGTGGGGCAAGCCGACTTGCGTGAACAACGTTGAAACCCTGTGCAACGTGCCGGCGATCATTGCCGACGGCGTGGACTGGTACAAATCGTTGGCCCGCGAAGGCAGCGAAGACATGGGCACCAAGCTCATGGGCTTCTCCGGCAAGGTCAAGAACCCTGGCCTGTGGGAATTGCCGTTCGGCGTCACCGGTCGCGAGCTGTTCGAAGAGTACGCCGGCGGCATGCGCGACGGTTACAAGCTCAAGTGCTGGCAGCCAGGCGGCGCCGGTACCGGTTTCCTGTTGCCGGAACACCTGGACGCACAAATGTATGCCGGCGGCATCGCCAAAGTGGGCACCCGTATGGGTACCGGCCTGGCCATGGCGGTGGACGACAGCGTCAACATGGTGTCCTTGCTTCGCAACATGGAAGAGTTCTTCTCCCGCGAATCCTGTGGCTTCTGCACCCCGTGCCGTGACGGTCTGCCGTGGAGCGTCAAGCTGCTGCGGGCGATCGAGAACGGTGAAGGGCAAGCCGGCGATATCGAGACCCTGCTGGGTCTGGTCGGTTTCCTCGGCCCGGGCAAGACCTTCTGTGCACACGCACCGGGTGCCGTGGAGCCGTTGGGCAGCGCCATCAAATACTTCCGTCCAGAGTTCGAAGCCGGCATCGCGCCCACCAGCGCCGTCGTCCCGCCTCTGGCAAAGCCGATCGTAGTCGGCGCGTAAACGCTTAAAAAGGCGAAGGGTCCGTGCCCTTCGTCTTCTCGTGTGATGACGCCGAAAACGGCTGTGTTGATTCACGCGAATAACAAGATTCCATTAGCCACGCCCGCTGACACCGGGCCAACGAAGAACTTTGAACCATGGCCACTATCCACGTAGACGGCAAAGAGCTCGAAGTCGATGGGGCAGACAACCTGTTACAGGCGTGTCTGTCGCTAGGCCTCGATATCCCTTATTTCTGCTGGCACCCAGCCCTTGGCAGCGTTGGCGCTTGCCGCCAGTGCGCGGTCAAGCAGTACACCGACGAGAACGACAAGCGTGGTCGGATCGTCATGTCCTGCATGACCCCCGCCACCGACGGCAGCTGGATCTCCATCGACGACGAAGAAGCGAAAGTGTTTCGCGCCAGCGTCGTTGAATGGTTGATGACCAACCACCCTCACGACTGCCCGGTCTGTGAGGAAGGCGGTCACTGCCACCTGCAAGACATGACCGTGATGACCGGCCACAACGAGCGCCGCTATCGCTTCACCAAGCGTACTCACCAGAACCAGCAACTGGGGCCGTTCATTTCCCACGAAATGAACCGCTGCATCGCTTGCTATCGCTGCGTGCGCTTCTATAAGGACTACGCTGGCGGTACCGACCTCGGTGTGTTCGGCGCCCACGACAACGTGTACTTCGGTCGCGTCGAAGACGGCACCCTCGAAAGCGAGTTCTCCGGCAACCTCACCGAGGTCTGCCCGACCGGTGTGTTCACCGACAAGACTCACTCCGAGCGCTACAACCGCAAGTGGGACATGCAGTTCTCGCCGAGCATCTGCCATGGCTGCTCCAGCGGCTGCAACATTTCCCCGGGCGAGCGTTACGGCGAACTGCGTCGCATCGAAAACCGTTTCAACGGTTCGGTGAACCAGTACTTCCTGTGCGACCGTGGCCGTTTCGGCTATGGCTATGTCAACCGCGAAGACCGCCCGCGTCAGCCATTGCTGGCCAACGGCGCCAAGCTGGGCCTCGACGAAGCGCTGGATAAAGCCGCTGACCTGCTGCGCGGTCGCAATATCGTCGGTATCGGTTCGCCGCGCGCCAGCCTCGAAAGCAACTACGCGTTGCTTGAACTGGTCGGTGCCGAGCACTTCTACTCCGGTATCGAAGCCGCTGAGCTGGAACGCATTCGTCTGGTTGTGCAGGTGCTCAAAGACAGCCCGCTGCCGATCCCGAACATGCGCGACATCGAAGATCACGATGCGATTTTCGTCCTCGGCGAAGACCTGACCCAGACTGCTGCGCGCATGGCCCTGGCCCTGCGCCAATCGGTCAAGGGCAAGGCCGAAGACATGGCCGACGCCATGCGTGTTCAGCCATGGCTCGATGCCGCGGTGAAGAACATCGGTCAGAACGCGCTGAACCCGCTGTTCATCGCCAGCCTGGCTGAAACCAAGCTCGACGACGTGGCTGAAGAATGCGTTCACGCAGCTCCCGACGACCTGGCCCGCATCGGTTTCGCCGTGGCTCACGCCCTCGATGCCAGCGCGCCGGCCGTTGAAGGCCTGGACGCTGAAGCCCTCGAACTGGCTCAGCGCATCGCCAACGCCCTGCTCGCTGCCAAGCGTCCATTGATCATTGCCGGCACCTCGCTGGGTTCCAAGGCGCTGATCGAAGCCGCGGCGAACATCGCCAAGGCCCTGAAGCTGCGCGAGAAGAACGGCTCCATCAGCCTGATCGTGCCAGAGGCCAACAGCCTCGGCCTGGCCATGCTCGGTGGTGACTCGGTCGACGCAGCCCTGCAAGCGGTGATCGACGGCAAGGCGGACGCCATCGTCGTGCTGGAAAACGATCTGTACACCCGTACCGACAAAGCCAAGGTCGATGCTGCCCTGAACGCCGCAAAAGTGGTGATCGTGGCGGACCATCAGAAGACCGCCACCAGCGATCGCGCGCACCTGGTTCTGCCAGCCGCCAGCTTCGCTGAAGGCGACGGTACGCTGGTCAGCCAGGAAGGCCGCGCCCAGCGTTTCTTCCAGGTCTTCGACCCGACTTACCTCGACGCAAGCATTCTGGTTCACGAAGGCTGGCGCTGGCTGCATGCCCTGCGTTCGACCCTGCTGAACCAGCCGATTGACTGGACCCAACTGGACCACGTCACCGCTGCCGTTGCTGCGAGCAAACCGCAACTGGCGCGCATCGTCGATGCCGCACCGTCCGCTGCGTTCCGCATCAAAGGCTTGAAACTGGCTCGCGAACCACTGCGTTACAGCGGCCGGACTGCCATGCGCGCCGACATCAGCGTGCACGAACCGCGTACTTCCCAGGACAACGACACCGCGTTCTCGTTCTCCATGGAAGGTTACTCGGGCTCGGTCGAACCGCGTCAGCAAGTACCATTCGCCTGGTCTCCGGGCTGGAACTCGCCGCAAGCCTGGAACAAGTTCCAGGACGAAGTCGGTGGTCACATCCGCGCTGGCGACCCGGGCACTCGCCTGATCGAAAGCACCGGTGATTCGCTGAACTGGTTCGCCAGTGTTCCGCGCGCGTTCAACCCGGCTCCGGGCACCTGGCAGGTCGTGCCGTTCTTCCACCTGTTCGGCAGCGAAGAGAACTCTTCCAAAGCCGCGCCGGTTCAAGAACGCATTCCAGCTGCTTACCTGTCGCTGGCCAAGTCCGAAGCCGATCGTCTGGGTGTCAATGACGGTGCCCTGCTGAGCCTGAACGTGGCCGGCCAGACCCTGCGTCTGCCGCTGCGCATCAACGAAGAGCTGGGTGCCGGTCTGGTCGCATTGCCGGCCGGTATCGCTGGCATTCCACCTGCGATTTTTGGCAAATCCGTTGACGGTCTGCAGGAGGCAGCGCTATGACCTTGTTCACTCCTGAAGTGATCGACGTAATCATCGCGGTCCTCAAGGCCATCGTGATTCTGCTCGCCGTTGTGGTGTGCGGCGCGCTGCTGAGCTGGGTCGAGCGTCGTCTGCTCGCCCTCTGGCAGGACCGTTACGGTCCGAACCGCGTCGGCCCGTTCGGCGCGTTCCAGATCGCCGCCGACATGATCAAGATGTTCTTCAAGGAAGACTGGACCCCGCCGTTCGCCGACAAAGTGATCTTCACGTTGGCACCGGTCGTGGCCATGAGCGCCTTGCTGATTGCCTTCGCGATCATCCCGATCACCCCGACCTGGGGCGTGGCGGACATCAACATCGGCATCCTGTTCTTCTTCGCCATGGCCGGTCTGTCGGTCTACGCGGTGCTGTTCGCCGGCTGGTCGAGTAACAACAAGTTCGCCCTGTTGGGCAGCTTGCGGGCCTCGGCGCAAACCGTGTCGTACGAAGTGTTCATGGGCCTGTCGCTGATGGGCATCGTGATCCAGGTCGGCTCGTTCAACATGCGCGACATCGTTGAATACCAGGCGCAGAACCTGTGGTTCGTCATTCCGCAGATCTTCGGTTTCCTGACCTTCTTCATCGCTGGCGTCGCCGTGACTCACCGTCACCCGTTCGACCAGCCGGAAGCGGAACAGGAACTGGCCGACGGTTACCACATTGAATATGCCGGCATGAAATGGGGCATGTTCTTCGTCGGTGAGTACATCGGCATCGTGCTGATTTCGGCGCTGCTGGTGACGTTGTTCTTCGGTGGCTGGCACGGTCCGTTCGGCATTCTGCCGCAGATCCCGTTCATCTGGTTCGCGCTGAAAACCGCGTTCTTCATCATGTTCTTCATCCTGCTGCGCGCCTCGATTCCGCGCCCACGGTATGACCAAGTGATGGATTTCAGCTGGAAGTTCTGCCTGCCGCTGACCCTCGTCAACATGCTGGTGACCGCTGCGGTCGTGTTGCTCAACACGCCCGCCGTCGCGGCTCAGTGAGGATAGAGAATCATGAAGTACATTTTTGACATCGTGCATGGCTTCTTCACCCAGCTTCGCAGCCTGGTGATGATCTTCGGCCACGCCTTCCGCAAGCGCGACACGCTGCAGTACCCGGAAGAAGCCGTGTACCTGCCGCCGCGCTTTCGTGGGCGTATCGTGCTGACCCGCGACCCCGACGGCGAAGAGCGTTGTGTAGCCTGCAACCTGTGCGCCGTGGCGTGCCCGGTCGGTTGCATCTCGCTGCAGAAAGCTGAAACCGACGACGGTCGCTGGTACCCGGAGTTTTTCCGTATCAACTTCTCGCGCTGCATTTTCTGCGGCCTCTGCGAGGAAGCCTGCCCGACCACCGCGATCCAGCTGACACCGGATTTCGAGATGGCCGAGTTCAAACGTCAGGACCTGGTGTACGAGAAAGAAGATCTGTTGATCTCCGGCCCCGGCAAAAACCCTGATTACAACTTCTATCGTGTTGCAGGTATGGCGATTGCCGGTAAGCCAAAAGGCTCCGCGCAGAATGAAGCCGAACCGATCAACGTGAAGAGCTTGCTGCCTTAAGGAAGAAAGATGGAATTCGCTTTCTATTTCGCATCGGGTATCGCTGTTGTGTCCACGCTTCGCGTGATCACCAACACCAACCCCGTGCACGCCCTGCTCTACCTGATCATTTCGCTGATCGCCGTGGCCATGACGTTCTTCGCCCTCGGCGCACCGTTTGCCGGTGTACTGGAAGTGATCGCCTACGCTGGCGCCATCATGGTGCTGTTCGTGTTCGTGGTGATGATGCTGAACCTGGGCCCCGCCTCGGTTCAGCAAGAGCGCGTCTGGCTCAAGCCCGGCATCTGGCTCGGCCCGGTCGCCCTCGGCACCCTGCTGCTGGTTGAACTGCTGTACGTGTTGTTCAGCGATGCCAGCGGTCAGGCCATCGGCCACACCACCGTAGACGCGAAGGCCGTGGGCATCAGCCTGTTCGGTCCTTACCTGCTGGTGGTCGAACTCGCCTCGATGCTGCTGCTCGCCGCAGCCGTCACGGCGTTCCACTTGGGCCGCAACGAAGCCAAGGAGCAATGACGATGCCTGCTATCCCTATGGAGCATGGTCTGGCGGTTGCCGGCATTCTGTTCTGCCTCGGTCTGGTCGGCCTGATGGTCCGGCGCAACATTCTTTTCGTGCTGATGAGCCTGGAGGTCATGATGAATGCCTCCGCGTTGGCGTTCATCGTTGCCGGTAGCCGCTGGGCGCAGCCGGATGGACAGATCATGTTCATTCTGGTGATCAGCCTGGCAGCCGCCGAGGCCAGTATTGGCCTGGCGATTCTGTTGCAGCTGTATCGCCGCTTCCACACTCTCGATATCGACGCTGCCAGCGAGATGCGCGGATGAACCTTCTCTATCTGACTTTCGTATTCCCTCTCATAGGTTTCCTGCTGCTGGCGTTCTCACGCGGTCGCTGGTCGGAAAACCTTTCGGCGCTGATCGGCGTCGGCTCCATTGGCCTGTCGGCAATCGTCACTGCTTACATAATCTGGCAGTTCAACGTTGCACCACCTGAAGGCGGTCACTACACCCACGTGTTGTGGCAGTGGATGGCGGTAGAAGGCTTCACGCCTAACTTCGCGCTGTACCTGGATGGTCTGTCCCTGACCATGCTCGGTGTGGTGGTCGGCGTCGGCTTCCTGATCCACCTGTTCGCGTCCTGGTACATGCGCGGTGAAGCCGGTTACTCGCGCTTCTTCGCCTACACCAACCTGTTTATCGCCAGCATGCTGTTCCTGGTCCTGGCCGATAACCTGCTGTTCGTGTACTTCGGCTGGGAAGGCGTGGGCCTGTGCTCGTACCTGTTGATCGGTTTTTACTACAGCAACCGCAACAACGGTAACGCGGCACTCAAAGCCTTCATCGTGACCCGCGTCGGCGACGTGTTCATGGCCATCGGCCTGTTCATCCTGTTCCAACAGTTGGGCACGCTGAACATTCAGGAACTGCTGGTCAAGGCGCCTGAGCACTTCAAGGCCGGCGACTTCTGGATCGTTCTGGCGACCCTGATGCTGCTGGGCGGCGCTGTCGGTAAATCCGCGCAACTGCCGCTGCAAACCTGGCTGGCGGATGCGATGGCCGGCCCTACTCCGGTTTCGGCACTGATCCACGCCGCGACCATGGTGACCGCCGGTGTCTACCTGATCGCCCGTACCCACGGTCTGTTCGCCCTGGCGCCGGATATCCTGCACCTGGTGGGTGTTGTGGGTGGCGTGACGCTGGTGCTGGCAGGTTTTGCCGCACTGGTTCAGACCGACATCAAACGTATCCTCGCCTACTCGACCATGAGCCAGATCGGCTACATGTTCCTGGCCCTGGGCGTAGGTGCGTGGGACGGCGCGATCTTCCACCTGATGACCCACGCCTTCTTCAAGGCGCTGTTGTTCCTTGCGTCCGGTGCGGTGATCGTTGCCTGCCACCACGAGCAGAACATCTTCAAGATGGGCGGCCTGTGGAAGAAACTGCCATTGGCCTACGCCAGCTTCATCGTCGGTGGCGCGGCCCTGGCGGCCTTGCCTCTGGTGACCGCGGGCTTCTACTCCAAGGATGAAATCCTCTGGGAAGCGTTCGCCAGCGGTAACCAGGGTCTGCTTTATGCAGGTCTGGTCGGTGCCTTCATGACCTCGCTGTACACCTTCCGCCTGATCTTCATCGCGTTCCACGGTGAAGCGAAGACCGAAGCGCATGCCGGTCACGGCATTGCTCACTGGCTGCCACTGTCGGTACTGATCGTACTGTCGACGTTCGTCGGCGCGATGATCGTTCCGCCGCTGCACGGTGTGCTGCCGGAAAGCGTCGGCCATGCCGGCGGCGAAGCCAAGCACAGTCTGGAAATCGCCTCGGGCGCCATCGCCCTGGCCGGTATCCTGCTGGCCGCGCTGCTGTTCCTCGGCAAGCGTCGCTTCGTTACCGCCGTCGCCAACAGCGGCGTCGGCCGCTTCCTTTCGGCCTGGTGGTTTGCTGCCTGGGGCTTCGACTGGATCTACGACAAACTGTTCGTCAAGCCTTACCTTGCGATCAGCCATGTACTGCGCAAAGACCCGCTCGACCAGACTATCGGTCTGATCCCGCGTATGGCCAAAGGCGGTCACACCGCCCTGAGCCGCACCGAGACCGGTCAATTGCGTTGGTATGCCGCCTCAATGGCTGCTGGTGCCGTGCTGGTAATCGGCGCCGTCGTGCTGGTAGCGGTCTGATATGAACCTTGCGAACTTGCGAAAGGAAACGAGCCCGTCATGATTCTGCCTTGGCTAATCCTGATCCCCTTCATCGGCGGCCTGCTGTGCTGGATGGGTGAGCGCTTCGGCGCTACCCTCCCCCGCTGGATTGCGCTGATCACCATGTCCCTGCTGCTCTCCCTCGGCCTCTGGCTGTGGGCCAACGGTGACTATTCATTTGCTCCGGCGCCTGGCGCCGATCCGACCTGGGTGATTGAGTTCAAACACGTCTGGATCCAGCGTTTCGGCATCAACGTGCACCTGGCCCTCGACGGCCTGTCGCTGTTGATGATCCTGCTGACCGGCTTGCTGGGTGTCCTCTCGGTACTCTGCTCGTGGAAAGAGATCCAGCGTCACGTGGGCTTCTTCCACCTGAACCTGATGTGGATCCTGGGCGGTGTCGTCGGCGTGTTCCTCGCCCTCGACCTGTTCATGTTCTTCTTCTTCTGGGAAATGATGCTGGTGCCGATGTACTTCCTCATCGCGCTCTGGGGTCACAGTTCTTCGGACGGCAAGAAAACCCGGATCTACGCGGCGACCAAGTTCTTCATCTTCACTCAGGCTTCCGGCCTGATCATGTTGGTGGCGATCCTGGGTCTGGTACTGGTCAACTTCAACGACACCGGCGTGATTACCTTCAACTACGCCGACCTGTTGAAGACCAAGATGTCGATGACCACCGAGTACATCCTGATGCTCGGCTTCTTCATCGCCTTCGCGGTCAAGCTGCCAGTAGTGCCGTTCCACTCCTGGTTGCCTGACGCTCACGCCCAGGCACCGACTGCGGGTTCCGTGGACCTGGCCGGTATCTTGTTGAAGACTGCTGCGTATGGCCTGCTGCGTTTCGCCCTGCCACTGTTCCCGAATGCCTCGGCCGAGTTCGCGCCGTTCGCGATGACCCTGGGTCTGATCGGGATTTTCTACGGTGCGTTCCTGGCCTTTGCGCAAACCGACATCAAGCGTCTGATCGCCTTCTCGTCCGTTTCCCACATGGGCTTCGTGCTGATCGGCATCTACTCCGGCAGCCAACTGGCGCTGCAGGGCGCAGTGATGCAGATGCTGGCGCACGGTCTGTCGGCCGCGGCACTCTTTATCCTCTCCGGTCAGCTGTACGAGCGTACCCACACCCGCGATATGCGTGAGATGGGTGGCCTGTGGTCGAAGATTGCCTACCTGCCGGCTCTCAGCCTGTTCTTCGCCGCCGCGTCTCTGGGCTTGCCGGCGACTGGTAACTTTGTCGGTGAGTTCCTGATTCTGATCGGCACCTTCGCCAGCGCCCCATGGATCACTGTGATTGCGACGTCCGGCCTGGTGTTCGGTTCGGTCTACTCACTGATCATGGTCCACCGTGCCTTCTTCGGCCCGTCGAAATCGGACGCGGTGTTGCATGGCATGGACGGTCGCGAACTGATCATGGTGGTTGGACTTGCGGCACTGCTGATCTACATCGGCGTGTACCCGCAACCGTTCCTCGATACCTCTGCCGCGACGATGCATGGCGTGCAGCAGTGGCTCGGCACCGCCTTCACTCAACTCGCTTCGGCCCGGTAAGAGCGCTATGGAATTCACGACTCAACACTTTATCGCGCTTGCGCCGTTGTTGATCACCAGCGCCACGATCATCGTGGTGATGCTGGCTATCGCATGGCGCCGCAACCACTCACAGACCTTCCTGCTGTCGGTGGCAGGTCTGAACCTGGCTCTGCTGTCGATCCTGCCAGCCCTGAAAGTCGCGCCGCTGGCCGTGACTCCACTGCTGCAGATCGACACCTTCGCTTGCTTGTACATGGCGCTGATCCTGGTCGCCACCCTCGCTTGTGTCACCCTCGCCCACGCCTACCTCGGCGATGGCGGTTCGGGTTACCCGGGCAACCGTGAAGAACTTTACCTGCTGATCCTGATGGCCGCCGCCGGCGGCCTGGTCTTGGTCAGCGCGCAGCACCTGGCCGGGTTGTTCGTCGGTCTGGAACTGCTCTCGGTACCGGTTTACGGTCTGGTGGCGTATGCCTTCTTCAACAAACGTTCGCTGGAAGCCGGTATCAAGTACATGGTGCTGTCGGCCGCCGGTTCCGCGTTCCTGTTGTTCGGTATGGCCCTGCTCTACGCCGACGCTGGCAGCCTGAGCTTCAACGGCATCGGTCAGGCCCTGGCGGCCACCGGTCTGCCAAGCTCTCTGGCTCAACTGGGCCTGGGCATGATGCTGATCGGCCTGGCGTTCAAGTTGTCGCTGGTACCGTTTCACCTCTGGACCCCGGACGTTTACGAAGGTGCTCCGGCACCGGTGGCAGCGTTCCTGGCTACCGCGTCGAAAGTCGCTGTGTTCGCAGTGATGGTGCGTCTGTTCCAGATCTCGCCAGCGGCGAGCAGCGGTGTGCTGAGCGACGTGCTGACCATCATCGCCATCGCGTCGATCCTGTTCGGTAACCTGCTGGCACTGACCCAAAGCAACCTCAAGCGTCTGCTGGGTTACTCGTCCATCGCCCACTTCGGCTACCTGCTGATCGCCCTGGTGGCGAGCAAAGGCCTGGCCGTGGAAGCCATCGGCGTGTACCTGGTCACCTACGTGATCACCAGCCTCGGCGCGTTCGGCGTGATCACCCTAATGTCCTCGCCATACAACGGCCGTGACGCGGACGCCCTGTACGAATACCGCGGCCTGTTCTGGCGCCGTCCGTACCTGACCGCCGTCCTGACCGTGATGATGCTGTCCCTGGCCGGTATCCCGCTGACCGCGGGCTTCATCGGCAAGTTCTACATCATCGCTACCGGTGTCGAATCGCACCAATGGTGGCTGGTCGGCTCCCTGGTACTGGGCAGCGCCATTGGCGTCTTCTACTACCTGCGCGTGATGGTCACCCTGTACCTGATGGAACCGAACCTGCGTCGCCACGATGCTCAACTGCACTGGGAACAGCGTGCAGGTGGCGTGATGCTGCTGGCGATTGCCGTACTGGCGTTCTTCCTCGGCCTGTATCCACAGCCGCTGCTGAACCTGGTTCAGCAATCGGGGTTGGCGGGTTGATCGCTTAAGCGATACTCGGTAACAAACAAAAACGGCACCTTCGGGTGCCGTTTTTGCGTTTTGGGGACAAGATCAAAAGATCGCAGCCTTCGGCGACTCCTACAGGGTATTGCGTACGCTTTTGAACCTTATCGCCCCTCTCCTCCCCGATATCCAGAATCGCCTCGCGGGTGAATCAGCCGCGTCCTACATCCCAATCCTGCCGTCAACTTTAACGTAATGACTTGACCGAATTGGGCAGGAACAGAAGCCTTGACCTATTCGATTCTTGTGATAGAAATATACGCAGGTAACGTACAGAACATGGACGCTCTTTTTATCGAATTACCCGTATTTCAAAAGCACAGAAATGACTACCTGGACGACGAACTGTTTCGCAGCTTTCAACTGGAGCTGCTGAAAAACCCGGAAACTGGCGACCTGGTGGAAGGTATGGGCGGGTTGCGAAAGGTCCGTTTCTCCGACCAGCGACGAGGCAAAGGCAAGCGCAGTGGACTAAGGGTGATTTATTACTGGTGGTCGGGTTTTGATCAATTCTGGCTGTTCACCGTATATAGCAAAAACGAGCAAGACGACTTGTCGCCCTCCCAGAAGAAACTTTTCAGACAAACTCTAGATAGCGAAATCAACACGAGATCCCACCATGAAACGTGACATTTTTGCCGAACTGATGGAAGGCCTTGAAGCCTTGGCCGACGAGCGCCAAGGCAAGGTCACGCTGCGAACCCACAAGGTCAAACTGCCAAAACTGGTGCCAATCACTGCCGAGGAAGTGGTAGCCATACGCCAACAGCTCAACCTTTCCCGTTCGGTATTCGCGATGTACTTGCGCACCAACACCCGGACGCTGGAGAACTGGGAGCAAGGACGGGCGAAACCTAATGCTCAGGCGACAACATTGATCCGGCTGGTTGAGCGCTTTCCGGAGACGGTTCAACAACTGGCGGCGCTGACCTGAAGTGTTTGCGGCGTTTTCAATGACGCCTTCGCGAGCAGGCTCGCTCCCACAGGGGACCACGTTCTGTCAGAAAGAATGCAGTTCAATGTGGGAGCGAGCCTGCTCGCGATGGCGGTGGAACAGGCACAAACAAAAACGGCACCTTACGGTGCCGTTCGCGTTTCACATTACAGACGATTACTTACGCGCCGCCTCCCACGATTTCAGCAGTTCGGCATAGCTCACGGTTTCGCCTTTAGGCTTCTCGTTCGCCAGTTTCGCTTTCGGCGCACCCGGCTGATCGAACCAGTACTGCGCATCCCGCTCAGGATTCATTTTCGGTCCGCAGGTCGGTTGTACCTTGGAGCGTTCCAGGCGGGTCATGATCGCATCCTGATCCTTGGCCAGACCGTCCAGTGCCTGTTGTGGCGTTTTCTCGCCACTGGCCGCTTCCGCGATATGGCTCCACCACAGTTGCGCCAAACGAGGATAGTCCGGCACGTTGGTCCCGGTCGGGGTCCATTGCACGCGGGCCGGGCTGCGATAGAACTCCACCAGACCACCGAGTTTCGGCGCCAGGTCGGTCATGGCTTGCGAGTTGATGTCCGACTCGCGAATCGGGGTCAGACCAACGATGGTTTTCTTCAGGGATACGGTTTTCGACGTCACGAACTGCGCGTACAGCCAGGCCGCGAGTTTTTGCTTTTCAGGCGTGGACTTGAGGAAGGTCCAGGAACCGGCGTCCTGATAACCGAGTTTCATGCCCTCCTCCCAGTACGGACCTTTCGGCGACGGTGCCATGCGCCACTTCGGCGTGCCGTCGGCGTTCATCACCGGCAAGCCTGGTTTGGTCATGTCGGCGGTAAACGCGGTGTACCAGAAGATCTGCTGGGCGATGTTGCCCTGGGACGGCACCGGCCCGGATTCGGAGAAGGTCATGCCCGCCGCTTCCGGTGGCGCGTATTTTTTCATCCAGTCGACGTATTTGGTGGTCGCATACACCGCCGCCGGGCCGTTGGTATCGCCACCGCGGGTTACGCTGGAACCAACCGGATGGCAGTCTTCGACACGGATGCCCCACTCGTCCACCGGCAAGCCGTTGGGAATGCCCTTGTCGCCAGCGCCAGCCATGGAGAACCACGCATCAGTGAAACGCCAACCCAGCGACGGGTCTTTCTTGCCGTAGTCCATGTGCCCGTAGATACGCTTGCCGTCGATTTCCTTGACGTCTTCGCTGAAGAATTTGGCGATGTCTTCATAGGCCGACCAGTTCACCGGCACGCCCAGTTCATAACCGTATTTTTCTTTGAATTTCGCTTTCAGATCCGCTCGTTCGAACCAGTCGGCGCGGAACCAGTAGAGGTTGGCGAACTGCTGGTCGGGCAGTTGATAGACTTTGCCGTCTGGCGCTGTGGTGAACGAGATGCCGATGAAGTCTTTGATGTCCAGCGTCGGCGAGGTGTAGGCCTTGCCTTCGTTGGCCATCAGATCGGTGATCGATTCGGTCTTGCCGTAGCGAAAGTGCGTACCGATCAGGTCCGAGTCGTTGACCCAGCCGTCATAGATGTTCTTGTCCGATTGCATCTGGGTCTGCAGCTTTTCCACCACATCGCCTTCCTGCAGCAAGTCGTGGGTCAGCTTGATCCCGGTGATCTCGGTGAAAGCCTTGGCCAGCACTTTGGATTCATATTCGTGGGTGGCAATGGTTTCCGAAACCACCTTGATGTTCATCCCGCGAAACGGCTCGGACGCTTTGATAAACCACTTCAGCTCTTCGAGCTGCTGGGCTTCGGTCAGGGTGGATGGTTTGAACTCGCTGCCAATCCATTTCTTGGCGGCGTCTTCATAGGCATCGGCCCAGGCCGCAGCGCTCAACCCGCTGAGTGCCAGCATGGCTGCCAATGAAACGCTATGTCGCAGCTTATTGTTTTTGTCGAACATAGAGACCTCCTGTTTAGGTTTCGGAGCAACATTGCCGAGCGATTCGACTAGCCCCAACGCATCACAGCCAACAGCCACACCAGGGACAACGCGAACGCTACCCAGATGCTCCAGTCGGTGACGCCGATTACCAGCAAATGCAGGTAGGCGCTGCCGAGAAGACCGATAAACAGCCGATCGCCACGAGTAGTAGCAATCGGCAAAAAACCACGCCGAGGGACACTCGGCGAACGCAACTCCCAGGTCGTCATACCCGCCAGGATCAAAGCAATGACGCTAAAGAATGCCGCCGTGGGGCCGGTCCAACTCATCCATTCCATCATCAGTTCCTCATACCCGACCCAGGGCAAAGCCTTTGGCCACGTGGTTGCGAACAAACCAGATCACCAGCATGCCCGGCAGGATGGTCAACACCCCCGCCGCCGCCAGCACACCCCAGTCGATGCCGGACGCCGAGACCGTGCGGGTCATCACCGCCGCGATGGGTTTGGCGTTCACCGAGGTCAGGGTTCGCGCCAGCAACAGCTCGACCCAGGAAAACATGAAGCAGAAAAACGCCGTGACGCCGATCCCGGAGCCGATCAGCGGGACGAAGATCTTCACGAAGAACTTGGGGAAACTGTAGCCGTCGATGTAGGCGGTTTCGTCAATTTCCTTGGGAACGCCAGACATGAAGCCCTCAAGAATCCACACCGCCAACGGCACGTTGAACAGACAGTGAGCCAGCGCCACCGCGATATGGGTATCGAACAGCCCAATCGAGGAATACAACTGAAAAAACGGCAACAGGAACACCGCCGGTGGTGCCATGCGGTTGGTCAGCAGCCAGAAAAACAGGTGTTTGTCGCCGAGGAAACGATAGCGCGAAAACGCATACGCCGCCGGCAGCGCCACGCTCAGGGAGATCACCGTGTTCAGGCTCACGTAGTACAGCGAGTTGAGATAACCGGTGTACCAGCTCGGGTCAGTGAAGATCACCTTGTAGTTTGCAAAGGTGAAATCCTGGGGAAACAGCGTCAGACCGCCGAGGATTTCAGTGTTGCTCTTGAAGGACATGTTCAGCAGCCAGTAGATCGGCACCAGCAGGAACAGGATGTAGATCAGCAACGGGATTAGCTTTCTCTTGCTCATGGCAGGCCTCACCGATTGGCGTCAGAGTGAGTCATGGCGGTATAGAACAGCCACGACACCAACAGGATGATCAGGAAGTACACCAGCGAGAAAGCCGCCGCCGGGCCAAGGTCGAACTGCCCGATGGCCATTTGGGTCAGTGTCTGACTCAAGAAAGTCGTGGCATTCCCCGGACCGCCACCGGTCAGTACGAACGGTTCGGTATAGATCATGAAACTGTCCATGAACCGCAGCATCACCGCGATCAGCAGCACACTCTTGAGCTTGGGCAACTGGATGTGTCGGAAAACCGCCCAGGCCGATGCCCGATCAATCCGCGCCGCCTGGTAATACACGTCCGGAATCGCCCGCAAGCCGGAGAAACACAACAGCGCCACCAGCGACGTCCAGTGCCACACGTCCATCACCAACACCGTGACCCAGGCGTCCATGGTGTTGGACGCATAGTTGTAGTTGATGCCCATGGCATTGAGGCTCGAACCGAGCAACCCGATGTCGGCCCGGCCGAAAATCTGCCAGATGGTGCCGACCACGTTCCACGGAATCAGCAGCGGAATCGCCAGAATAATCAGCACCAGCGACGACCAACGGCCCTTGATCGGCATGGTCAGGGCGATGGCGATACCCAACGGAATTTCGATCAACAGCACGCAGCCGGAGTAGATGAACTGGCGCAGCAGCGAATCATGCAACCGTGGGTCGAGCAGCACCTGCCTGTACCAGTCGGCACCGACGAAGTAGCGGCTGGACTGGTCGAAGATGTCCTGCACCGAGTAGTTGACCACGGTCATCATCGGGATCACCGCACTGAATGCCACCAGCAGGAACACCGGCAATACCAGCCACCAGGCCTTGTTGTTCTGCACCTTGTTCATGGCAGCACCTCCAGCAGGTATTCATCGGCATAGACCATCAGCCATTGCGCCGGAAAACTGATGTACGCCGTGCCTTCGGGCACTGGTTTGTCTTCGGCCAAGCGTACTTTCAGCGGCGCGCCGTCGAGATTCAGGGTCATGATCTTGTAGGTGCCCAAGTCTTCGACGTGTACGACCTGTGCCTGCATCGCGTCATCACAGGGTTCGTCCCACACATGAACGAACTCCGGACGAATGCCGACCTTCAGGGTTTTCCATTCGGACTCGGCGATTCGTTTCTGCATCGCGTCGGACAGCGGCAAATGGGTCCCGGCAAAACCGACACCGCCGGCTTGTGGCTGGACCTCGATCAGGTTCATCCCCGGGCTGCCAATGAAATAACCGACAAAGGTGTGGCTCGGTCGCTCGAACAATTCCCGTGGCGTACCGAACTGCACGATTTGGCCGCCATACATCACCGCGATCTTGTCAGCGAAGGTCGAAGCCTCGAGCTGATCGTGGGTGACGTAGACCATGGTGATGTTGAACTGCTCGTGGATCTGCTTGAGCTTGCGTCGCAGCTTCCACTTCAGGTGCGGGTCGATCACCGTCAGCGGTTCATCGAAGAGGATCGCCGACACGTCATCGCGCACCAGCCCACGGCCCATGGAGACTTTCTGCTTTTCATCGGCGGTGAGGTTGCGCGCCTTCTTGGACAGCAATGCCTGGAGGTCGAGGACTTCAGCGATTTCGTGCACTTTGGTGTGAATTTTCGCCTCGTCCATGCCCTGATTGCGTAATGGAAAGGCAAGGTTATCGAACACCGTCATGGTGTCGTAGACCACCGGGAACTGGAAAACCTGGGCGATGTTGCGCTTTTCCGGGGTCAGTTCGTTGACCACTTTACTGTCGAACAGCACCTGGCCCTGGGACGGACTGAGCAAACCGGAAATGATGTTGAGCAAGGTTGACTTGCCGCACCCCGAAGGCCCGAGCAGCGCATAAGCACCGCCCTGCTCCCAGACATGGTCCATCTCGCGGATCGCGTAATCCTCAGGGCCGGTCGGCGTTGGGGTGTAGCTATGAGCAAGGTTCTGCAAACGGATTTCGGCCATCAGGCTACCCTCGCAATACGGCGACCGGGCGCCTGAACCAGCTGCCCCTGCATATCGAACACAAACAGTTTATGGGTCGGGATATAGATGCGAATCGGCGCATCGACGTCGTATTCGTGAACACCCGGCAAGTGCAGCACCAGCAGGAAATACTCATTGCGCACGTGCAGGAAGGTTTCCGAACCGCTGATCTCGGCCACCTCGACGGTCACCGCCAGCTCCAGGTCATCGTCGTTGCTCGGCACTAGGGAAATGTGGCTGGGGCGCACGCCGAAACGGAACTCGCCCTCGCCCACCGGTCGCAGATCGACGTTCAACGGGAAGTGCACAAAATTGGCGAAACTGACTTCGTTGCCGGCGATACGCCCCGGCATCAAGTTGATCGGCGGTTCGGAGAACAATTCCGCCGCCAGCACGGTTTGCGGCTGGTGATAAACCTCGGAGGACTTGCCGCTCTGAATCACCCGACCTTCGTGAAGAATCGTGGTGGTGCCGCCCAGCGCCAGGGCTTCGTTGGGTTCTGTGGTGGCGTAAATCGCGATGGTGTGCCGGGCCTTGAACAGCTCGCGCATTTCCTGACGCAGCTCTTCGCGCAGCTTGTAGTCGAGGTTGACCAGCGGCTCGTCGAACAGAATCAGCTCCGCGTCCTTGACCAGCGCCCGGGCCATCGCCGTGCGTTGTTGCTGGCCGCCAGAGAGTTCCAGAGGATGGCGCTGGAGGAATTTCTCGATGCGCAGCATCTTCGCGGTTTCCAGCACTTTGCTCTGGATCAGCTCATTGGAAATACCGGACTGTCGCAGCGGCGAGGCGATGTTCTCGAACACCGTCATGGTTGGGTAATTGATGAACTGCTGATAGACCATCGACACGTTGCGCAAACGCACCGGGCGCTGGGTGACATCGACGCCGTTCATCAGGATGCGGCCGCTGTCGGGCTTGTCCAGACCTGCCATCAGGCGCATGAGGCTGGTTTTGCCGGACAGCGTGCGACCGAGCAAAACGTTGAACGATCCGGGTTCGAAGTTAAGGCACGCATCGTCGATCCAGGTCTGGCCCTCGACGGTACGGCTGACGTGCTCCAGGATTAATGACATGGCTCGGCCTTTTTATTATTGGAGTCAAGCGACCGGGTCACTACAGCGACATTCGTGCCAGAAATTCCAAGCGGTTGATCTGGCTTGAAAAACACAAAAAAGATGGGAAAACCGCGTTCGTTGCTGAACAGAAATGAACAACCGCGACTGAACAATTGAACAGTTCAAAGGTTGACAATGAACAAATGTGAACAACACTCTGTGGGAGCGGGCTTGCTCGCGAATGCGGTGGGTCAGACACATTATTGGTGTTTGACCCACCGCATTCGCGAGCAAGCCCGCTCCCACATGGAATCTCATAACAACAATAAAAAGCTTTATTCAGAGGCTGAATGCCATGGCCGCACCTGCCCCGCCGCTCTCCCACGACGCCATCATCCAGGACTCCTGGTCCCGCTGCCGCGCGTTCGGGCTCGATCATCAGAGCGCGCCGGCGTTCGATCAGCTGCCGGCTGATGGTATCGCCCAGTTGCTGGAGAGCCAGCATTCACTGGTGCAGACCACCCATCAGGAAGTCCTGCCGTATTACGAGAACATCCTCAGCAACTCCAATTGCCTGATCATGCTCGCCGACAATCAGGGCCAGGTGCTGACGTCCTGGGGCACCCAGCGTTTCATCGAGCCGAGCCTGACTCGCGGTTTCAGCGCCGGCGCCAGCTGGATGGAGCGTTGCAGCGGCACCAATGCGATCGGCACCGCGCTAGCCTGCGAACAGGCAGTGCACATCGAACACGATGAACATTTTCTCAAGGCCAACCGCTTCATGACCGGTTCTGCCGCGCCGATTTTCGATGCCGAGCGCAAGGTGATCGCGGTGCTGGATGTGTCCAGCGACAGCTACCTGCCGCCATCGCACACCTTGGGCATGGTCAAGATGATGAGTCAGACCGTGGAGAACCGGCTGATCCTCAACCTGTTCCACGGCCAGCATTTCCAACTGACCTTCAACACTGGGCTGAACAACCTCGACAGCCAATGGGCCGGGTTGCTGATCTTCGATGAAACCGGTCAGGTGCTGTCCGCCAATCGCCGGGCCGACAATCTACTGGGCATCAGCCTGTCGCGGGTCAGCGTCGAAAGCCTGTTCAAAGTCTCTTTGCTGGAACTGCTAAACCAGCCGGACGGTCTGCCGTTTGCCCTGCAAGCCTCGGGGCGCAACCGTTTTCAATGCCTGTTGAAGCGGCCGAAACAGGTACCTATTCAGGCGCGAGTGTTTGCCGAACCCACCGTGATGGCGCCCGCCGCGATCAGCCTCAATACCCTGCATTTTGGCGACAGCCGCGTGGAAAAAGCCGTGCGCCAGGCCGAACGCTTGCTGGAAAAGGACATTCCGCTGTTAATCCACGGGGAAACCGGAGTCGGCAAGGAAGTCTTCGTTAAAGCCCTGCATCAGGCCAGTTCACGCAGCAAACAGCCGTTCATTGCCGTCAACTGTGCAGCGATCCCCGCCGAACTGGTGGAATCCGAATTGTTTGGCTATGAGAAAGGCGCATTCACCGGCGCCAACCAGAAAGGCAGCATCGGGCTGATCCGCAAGGCCGACAAAGGCACCCTGTTCCTCGATGAAATCGGCGACATGCCGCTGCCGACCCAGGCCCGGTTGCTGCGGGTGTTGCAGGAGCGTTGCGTGCAACCGGTGGGCAGCAGTGAGCTGTTCCCGGTGGACATACGGATCATTTCAGCGACCAACCGCTCGTTGCGCGAACAGGTTCAGCTGGGACGGTTTCGTGAGGATTTGTATTACCGCATCGGTGGTTTGACCCTGGAACTGCCGCCGCTACGGGAACGCAGCGACAAGCAGGCGCTGTTCAAGCGTCTGTGGGAACAGCATCGTGAACCGTCGCAGTGGGCCGGGTTAAGCCCCGAGGTGATGGAACTGTTCAGTCGTCATCCGTGGCCGGGGAATTTGCGTCAGGTCAGCAGTGTGATGCAGGTGGCACTAGCCATGGCCGAGGAACAACCCGTACGGCCGGAGCATTTGCCGGATGATTTTTTTGTCGATCTGGAGATGGAGCCGGTGGATTCACCGGAGACATTGGCGGTTGATTTGAATGATGCCGAGCAATTGAATCGGCAGTTGCAGGCGGCTGGGGGGAATATTTCCCATTTAGCCCGTCGGCTCGGGGTGAGCCGCAATACCCTCTATAAACGCCTACGCCAGGCTAAATAATTGAGTGAGCCGCACTAGCGGCGTTCGGCTTGAGACCTTCGCGAGCAAGCCCGCTCCCACATTTGATCTTCGGTGTGTTTGAGTTTTGTGTACGTCACAAATCCAGTGTGGGAGCGGGCTTGCTCGCGAAGGCGTCAGTCCTGTCACTGCAGAATTAGCGGCCACCCCAAAAACAAAAACCCGCACAAGGCGGGTTTTGTTTTGTAAGCACTACACAGCAATCAGTCAGCCAATCGCCAGGTCGTCCCGCCCTTCCCGTCTTCCAGCACTACGCCCATGGCGGTGAGCTGGTCGCGGATACGGTCGGATTCGGCCCAGTCTTTATTGGCACGAGCCGTCAAACGCGCCTGAATCAGAGCATCAACCTCAGCCGCATCAACCCGCCCTTCGGCACCGGCCTGCAGGAAGTCATCGGCTTCAAGTTGCAACACACCCAACACGCTCGCCAATTCTTTCAAACGAGCCGCCAAACCCGCCGCCGCATCGAGATCGCTCTCGCGCAGACGGTTGATCTCGCGAACCATCTCGAACAGTACCGCACAAGCTTCCGGAGTACCGAAGTCGTCGTTCATCACCTGAGTGAAGCGCTCGACGAAGGGTTCGCCACCAGCCGGCGCCACCTTCGGCAGGCCTTTCAACGCGTGGTAGAAACGCTCGAGTGCGCCCTTGGCGTCCTTGAGATTGTCTTCCGAATAGTTGATCGCGCTGCGGTAGTGGCTCGACACCAGCAGATAACGCACGACTTCCGGGTGGTACTTTTCCAGCACGTCGCGAATGGTGAAGAAGTTGTTCAAGGACTTGGACATCTTCTCGCCATTGATGCGAATCATGCCGCAATGCATCCACGTGTTGGCGTAGGTCTTGCCAGTGGCCGCTTCGCTCTGGGCGATTTCGTTTTCATGGTGCGGGAACTCAAGGTCGCTGCCGCCGCCATGAATGTCGAAGGTCTCGCCGAGGCAGCAGGTCGACATCACCGAGCACTCGATGTGCCAGCCCGGACGTCCATCGCCCCACGGCGAAGGCCAGCTCGGCTCGCCCGGCTTGGCGCCTTTCCACAGCACGAAGTCCAGCGGATCCTGCTTCGACTCGTCGACTTCGATCCGTGCGCCGATGCGCAGGTCTTCGATCTTCTTGCGCGACAGCTTGCCGTAGCCCATGAACTTGGCGACGCGGTAGTACACGTCGCCATTGCCCGGTGCATAGGCATAGCCCTTGTCGATCAGGGTCTGGATCATGCTCTGCATGCCAGGGATATGATCGGTGGCCCGCGGTTCCATGTCCGGCTTGAGGATGTTGAGGCGCGCCTCGTCCTCGTGCATCGCGGTAATCATGCGCTCGGTCAGCGCATCGAACGGCTCGCCGTTTTCCTTCGCCCGATTGATGATCTTGTCTTCGATGTCGGTGATGTTGCGCACATAGGTCAGGTTATAACCGCTGAACCGCAACCAGCGGGTCACCAGGTCGAACGCGACCATGCTGCGGCCATGGCCAATGTGGCAGTAGTCGTACACGGTCATCCCGCAGACGTACATGCGCACATTGTTGCCATCCAGAGGCTTGAAGACTTCTTTGCTCTTGGTGAGCGTGTTGTAGATCGTAAGCACGAATGCTCCTTCCTTAACGCTGAATCACTGGCCCCACGAATCGCGCAGGGTCACGGTACGGTTGAACACCGGATGACCGGGCTTCGAGTCCTTGATATCCGCGACGAAGTAACCTTCGCGCTCGAACTGGAAACGGTCTTCCGGCTGTGCATTGCCAAGCGAAGGTTCGGCACGACAACCGGTGAGGACTTGCAGCGAGTCAGGGTTGATGTTGTCCAGGAAACTGGCGCTGTCTTCGGCCTTTTCAGGGTTGGCCGAACGGAACAGGCGATCGTACAGACGCACTTCGCATTCGACGCTGGCCGCGGCCGGCACCCAGTGCACCACGCCTTTGACCTTGCGGCCTTCAGGGTTCTTGCCCAGGGTTTGCGGATCGTAGGAGCAACGCAGTTCGACGATGTTGCCATCGGCGTCCTTGATCGCTTCGTCGGCACGGATCACGTAGCTGCCGCGCAGACGCACTTCGCCGTTCGGCTCCAGGCGCTTGTAGCCTTTTGGCGGCTCTTCCATGAAGTCTTCACGGTCGATGTAGAGTTCACGGGCAAATGGCAATACGCGCACGCCCATGTCTTCTTTCGGGTGGCACGCCAATTCGAGGTTTTCGACCTGGCCTTCCGGGTAGTTGGTGATCACGACTTTCAGCGGACGCAATACGCACATGGCACGCGGGGCGCTGTGGTCGAGGTCGTCACGGATGCTGAATTCGAGCATGCCGAAATCGACGACGCCGTCGGAACGGTTGGTGCCGATCATTTCGCAGAAGTTGCGGATCGATTTCGGCGTGTAGCCACGGCGGCGGAAGCCCGACAGCGTGGACATGCGCGGATCGTCCCAGCCATGAACGTGCTTTTCATCGACCAGTTGCTTGAGCTTGCGCTTGCTGGTGATGGTGTAGTTCAGGTTCAGGCGGCTGAACTCATACTGACGCGGCTTCGCCGGTACGGGCAGGTTGTCGAGGAACCACTCGTACAGCGGACGGTGGCTTTCGAACTCCAGGGTGCAGATCGAATGGGTGATGCCTTCGATGGCGTCCGACTGACCGTGGGTGAAGTCGTAGTTCGGGTAGATGCACCACTTGTCGCCGGTCTGGTGGTGATGCGCGTGACGGATGCGATACATGATCGGGTCGCGCAGGTTCATGTTCGGCGAGGCCATGTCGATCTTGGCCCGCAGCACACGTGCGCCGTCCGGGAATTCACCGGCGCGCATGCGGGCGAACCAGTCGAGGTTTTCTTCCACGGAGCGGTCACGGAACGGGCTGTTCTTGCCCGGCTCGGTCAGCGTGCCGCGATATTCCTTGGCTTGTTCAGGGCTCAAGTCATCAACGTAAGCCTTGCCGGCCTTGATCAGCTCAACCGCCCAGTCGTGCAACTGGTCGAAATACTGCGAGGCATAGCGCACTTCACCGGACCATTCGAAGCCCAGCCATTTGACGTCGCTTTCGATCGCGTCGATGTATTCCTGGTCTTCCTTGGCCGGGTTGGTGTCGTCGAAACGCAGGTGCGTGACGCCGCCGAATTCCTGAGCCAGACCGAAGTTCACACAGATCGACTTGGCGTGACCGATGTGCAGGTAGCCGTTGGGCTCAGGCGGGAAACGGGTGACGATCTGCGTGTGCTTACCCGAGTCCAGGTCCGCCTGGATGATCGGGCGCAGGAAATTGACCGGCACGGCAGGGCCGGTCTTGGAATTCGAGGTAGGGTCGACAGTGGGCTTGCTCATAGGATCCTTGAACGTACAAGTGCGCGGCCAGTTGGCCAAATCAAAGCGGCTGTTATAAATCAAAGGGGCTTATCATAGCCGATGCTGTCAAGTGGCTGACAGAGCAGGCCGGCAATCGGCTGCATTTAATCGGCTGCCAATGAAAAACAGCCTCGAAATTCGCGCCCGGCACGCTAAACTGCCTGCCTTGGCCGACACTGGCCGGACTGGTTGAGGGCCTGAACGCCCCGAAACCCACGAATTCATAGAAAAAAGAGTACCGATCATGACCCAAGTCAAACTGACCACCAACCATGGCGACATCGTCCTGGAGCTGAACGCTGAGAAAGCCCCGATCACCGTGGCCAACTTCATCGAGTACGTTAAAGCCGGTCACTACGAAAACACTGTTTTCCACCGTGTCATCGGTAACTTCATGATCCAGGGCGGCGGTTTCGAGCCAGGCATGAAAGAAAAGAAAGACAAGCGCCCAAGCATCCAGAACGAAGCCGACAACGGCCTGCCGAACGTGAAGTACAGCGTAGCCATGGCCCGGACCATGGAGCCGCATTCGGCTTCCGCCCAGTTCTTCATCAACGTGGCTGACAACAGCTTCCTGAACCACAGCGGCAAAACCGCTCAGGGTTGGGGCTACGCCGTATTCGCTAAAGTAGTTGAAGGCACCGACGTGGTCGACAAGATCAAAGGCGTGGCCACGACTTCCAAAGCCGGCCACCAGGACGTACCAGCAGAAGACGTGATCATCGAGAAAGCCGAGATCATTGAGTGATACTGCTGATTTCAGACTTGCATCTGGAAGAGGAGCGCCCGGACATTACCCGGGCGTTTCTGGATTTGCTCGCTAGACGTGCCCGCTCCGCGAGTGCGCTGTACATTCTGGGCGACTTTTTCGAGGCGTGGATTGGCGACGATGCCATGACAGCCTTCCAGCGTTCCATCTGCCAGGCCCTGCGCGAACTTAGCGACAGCGGCACGGCCATTTTTCTGATGCACGGCAATCGCGACTTCATGCTTGGCCAGGCCTTCTGCAAACAGGCCGGCTGCACGTTGTTGAAAGACCCGAGTGTCGTGCAGTTTTACGGCGAGCCTGTGCTGTTGATGCACGGCGACAGCCTCTGCACCCGCGACGAAGCTTATATGAAGCTGCGGCGCTACCTGCGCAACCCGATTACCCTGTTCATCCTGCGGCATCTGCCCTTGCGCACTCGCCACAAACTGGGGCGCAAGCTGCGAAGTGAAAGCCGTGCACAAACGCGGATGAAGGCCAATGACATTGTTGATGTCACTCCGGAAGAAGTGCCGCGGGTCATGCAGCAATATGGTGTGAAGACCTTGATCCACGGGCACACCCATCGCCCCGCCATCCACAAATTGCAGATTGGCGAGCAGTCGGCCAAACGCATTGTGTTGGGGGATTGGGATCGTCAGGGCTGGGCGTTGCAGGTGGATGAGCAAGGGTTTGCGTTGGCGCCGTTTGATTTCACCCCGCCGCCACAACTGGCAGCACCCGCAAACTAACGGCCAAACACAAAACCCTTGTGGGAGCGGGCTTGCTCGCGAAGACGGATTCACATTCAGCATCTCTGTTGACTGTCACACCGCCTTCGCGAGCAAGCCCGCTCCCACATTGACCGCGTTTTGCCTCAATGGCCTGCCGAGGCCGGTCCTGCCTTCGCCGCAAACGGCGGTTTCGCCAGCCACACCAGCAGAATCAACCCCATGAACGCCCATCCCAGCAACGTGAAGTAATCAACGGTGGAGAGCATGTACGCTTGGCTGGTCAGCACATGATCCAGCTGCGCGTAAGCCGGGTTACCCGCCCCGCCCAACGCATTCAAGGCATCCCGGGTCGCCGGCTCGTACGTGGTGATGCTTTCACTCAAATACGCATGGTGCTGATCGGCGCGGCGAATCCAGATCCAGGTGGTCAACGACGCCGCAAAACTGCCGCCCAAGGTCCGCAGGAACGTCGCAAGGCCCGCGCCATCGGCAATCTGGCTCGGCGGCAAATCCGACATCAAAATGCTCAAGGTCGGCATGAAGAACAGCGCCACGCCAATGCCCATGAACAGCTGCACCAGGGCGATGTGCTGGAAGTCCACTTCGTTGGTAAACCCGGCGCGCATGAAGCAACTCAACCCGATGCACAGGAACGCGCCACCGGCCAACAGTCGCAGGTCGAATTTGTGCGCGTACTTGCCGACAAACGGCGACAGCAGCACCGGCAGAATGCCGATCGGTGCCACCGCCAATCCGGCCCAGGTGGCGGTGTAGCCCATTTGGGTTTGCAGCCATTGCGGCAGGATCAGGTTGATGCCGAAGAAACCGGCGTAACCGCCCACCAGCACGATGGTGCCGATGCGGAAGTTGCGGTGGGCGAACAGCCGCAGGTTGACCACCGGATGCTTGTCGGTCATTTCCCAGATCACGAACACCGCCAGCGCAATCACTGAAATAGCCGCGCCGATGATGATGAAATTCGACTCAAACCAGTCCAGGTCATTGCCCTTGTCGAGGATCACCTGCAACGCGCCGACACCGATGATCAACGTGATCAAACCCACGTAATCCATTGGCTGGTAACTGGTCACCACTGGACGCGCCTTGAGTTGCTGGCGCACTACCATCACCGCGAAAATCCCGATCGGTACGTTGATAAAGAAGATCCACGGCCAGCTGTAACTGTCGGTGATCCAACCGCCGAGAATCGGCCCGGCAATCGGCGCCACCACCGTGACCATCGCCAGCAACGCCAGGGCCATGCCTCGCCTGGCGGGCGGATAGACCGCGATCAACAGCGTCTGCGTCATCGGATACAACGGCCCGGCCACCAGGCCTTGAAGCACCCGAAAGCCGATCAGCTCCGGCATTGAGGTCGAGATGCCACAGAGAAACGACGCCAGCACGAACAGCATCGTCGCCCAGAGAAACAGCTTCACCTCACCAAAACGCCGGCTGAGCCAACCGGTCAGCGGCAGCGCAATGGCGTTGCTTACGGCAAACGAGGTGATGACCCAGGTGCCCTGCTCCGAACTCACGCCCAGGTTGCCGGAAATCGTCGGCAAGGCCACGTTGGCGATAGTGGTGTCGAGCACCTGCATGAAGGTCGCCAGCGACAGGCCGATGGTGCTGAGCAGCAGGCTGGGCGGCGTGAAAGACGCGTTATTGCTCATCGCAAATCCTTTGAAACCTGATTGGCGCAGCGCCTGTTACTGACGCAGCTGACCTTATGGGAGCGAGCTGTGGCGAGGGGGCTTGCCCCCGTTGGGTCGCGAAGCGGCCCTAGAAGATGGGACTGCTGCGCAGTCCAACGGGGCGATGCGGCGTTCCGACAAGCCCCCTCGCCACAAAAGCTCGCTCCCACAGGGTCGGTGTGATGGCGAATCAGCGGTGCGCGGTTTTAGTGACCGCGGCGCTGTTGTCGTGGATTAGCTGGGTGATCATCGCATCGGCCTCGGCCAACTGACGGTCGTAGATGCCGGTGCTGAACGAAGCCTTTTGCGGCGGCTGTTGCGCCAGCACCGGACCGCTCTGGTCACGCAGGTTCACATCGACCTGAGTCGACAGGCCGACCCGCAATGGGTGCTTGGCCAGTTCTTCGGCGTTGATGTGAATCCGCACCGGCACCCGCTGGACGATCTTGATCCAGTTACCGGTGGCGTTCTGCGCCGGCAGCAAGGCAAACGCGCTGCCGGTCCCGGCACCGAGGCTGTCGATGGTGCCGCTGTATTTGACGTCGCTGCCGTAGAGGTCGGCCTCGATGTCTACCGGCTGACCGATGCGCATGTCACGCAGTTGGGTTTCCTTGAAGTTGGCGTCGATCCACAGCTGATCCAGCGGGATCACCGCCATCAGCGCGGTGCCCGGCTGGACCCGCTGACCGAGTTGCACACTGCGTTTGGCAACGTAACCGGTGACCGGCGCGATCAAAGTGCTGCGGGCATGGGTGAGGTACGCCTGACGCAATTGCGCGGCGGCGGACATCACGTCCGGGTGCGACGACACCACGGTGTCATCCACTAGCGCGCTGGTGGTCATGAGCTGTTGTTTGGCGTTGGCCAAGGCGTTTTGCGCCGAGGTCAGATCGTCGCGGGCATGGGACAGTTCTTCCTGGGAAATCGCCCCACCAGCGGCGAGGTTTTTCCGGCGATTGAAGTTGTCCTGAGCCTTTTGCACCTCGGCCTGCTGCGCATTGACCTGGGCTTTCATGCCGTCGACGTTGCTGTACAAACCGCGCACCTGGCGCACGGTGCGGGCCAGATTGGCCTGGGCACTTTGCAGACCGACTTCGGCGTCGTTCGGGTCGAAGTTGACCAGCACCTGGCCTTCGTGGACCAGATCGCCATCATCAGCGCCAATACTGACCACGGTGCCGGTGACCAGCGGAGTGATTTCCACCACGTTGCCGTTCACATAGGCGTCGTCGGTGCTTTCATTCCAGCGACCGAAGAATTCGTGATAACCCCAGACTCCGAGCCCGGCGAGGATCACCACGATGGTTAGTACAAACAGCATCACTTTGCGTTTGCGTGGATTGCTCGTGTCTTGAGCGTTGTCAGGGGCTTGGGATGTATCGACAGTGGCCATGACGGGTACCTTGAATTAGTTGTGCTGCGTGGCTGGGGTTGCGTTGGCCGCGGTCAGGGTTTCGCCCTGGAAGCCGCCGCCCAGCGCTTGCATCAGTTGAATCGACAGGTCGATCTGCTCGGCATTCAGGTTGGCCAGCTGACGCTGGGCCTGGAGCAATTGCTGCTCGATGCTGAGTACGTCCAGGTAGTTACCGATGCCGGAACCGTAACGCTGGACCACGGTGTTGTAAGAATCCTGGGCAATGTCGGTGGCGTGCTGCTGGGCGCCGATTTGCCGACCGATATCGCGCAACTGGTTGATGGTGTCGCTGACATCGCCCAAGGCTTTCACCAGGCTTTTGTTGTACTGCGCCACCGCGAGGTCGTAATCGGCGTCACGGGAGTCGAGGTCGGCCCGCAAACGGCCACCGTCAAAAATCGGCACCGAGATCGTCGGCGCGACATTGAAGAAGCGACTGGCGGAACCGAACATCGCATCGCCCAGCAACGACTCGACACCCGCCGCCGCGCTCAGGTTGAGGTTGGGGTAGAACTGAGTCTTGCCCGCCGCGATGTTTTTGCTCGCGGCTTCAACCCGCCAGCGTGCCGCCACCAGGTCCGGACGACGCCCAAGCAATTCCGCCGGCAGCACCGACGGCAAAGCCACGGCGCTGGCCTGAAGAACTTTCGGTCGGGCGATTTCATTGCCGCGATCCGGGCCTTTGCCCAGCAGCACCGCCAAGGCGATTTTTGCGCTTTGCAGGCGTTTCTCGGCGTCGATCAGGCTGGCCTGGGCGCTGGCTTCCAGGCTTTCGGTCTGCTGGAACTGGTACTGGCTGTCGATCCCCGAGCTCAGGCGACGTTGGCTGAGGTCGAGCATTTGTTGGGTGCGCTTGAGGTCTTCGCTGGCCAGGTCATGGATGATGTGCGCCTGCCCCAGATCGCTGTAGGCGCGGGCGACGTCAGCGGACAAGGTCAGCTGTGCGGCCTGCTGATCGACTTCGGCGGCACGGGCCTGACCCAATGCGGCTTCCCAGGCATCGCGCTGGCCGCCCCAAAGGTCGAAGTTGTAGTTGAAACTCGCACCGAGATTACGCACGGTGGAATAGGTGCCACCCTGCCCGCTCGGGTCCTGATCGCGAGCCAGACGCGAACGGCTGACGCCGGCGCTGGCATCCAGGGTCGGCATCCGCGCGGCGCCGGCGGCATACGCGGCAGCGCTGGCCTGATGGGCGCGGGCGTCGGCGATTTGCATGTCGGGGCTGTCGTGCAGGGCTTCGCGGATCAGACCGTCGAGCTGCGGATCGCCAAGGCTTTTCCACCAATCGCTTTTTGGCCATGCCGCGGGCGATAGGGTCACGCCGGTGAGGGATTGCCCGGCCTTAAGATTTTTCGCATCGAGGCTGACGCCTTCGGTGGTCAGGCCGCTGTAACTGGCGCAGCCGGCGAGGCTCATGGCCAACAGCACCAGGCTCAGGCCGCTACGCAGGCTTTTACTGTTCATTGCCACCTACCCGCAGCAACGTGATCGAGTCACCCGCGGCTACCAGAATTTTCTTCAGGATTTGTTCCAGGGTTTTCAATTCTTCCGGGGTAATGGCGCCGGCCAGCTCATTCATGGCATCGGCGCCGATCTGCGGCAGCTGATCGGTCAACTGCTGGCCCTGTTCGGTCAGCACCAGCTGCACCTGACGCCGGTCTGCCTCGGAGCGTTGGCGGGCGAGGAAACTTTTCTGTTCCAGACGATCGAGCATGCGGGTCATCGAACCGCTGTCCAGCGACAGGTGACGGCACAGCTCAGCCGGAGTGTTGACGCCGAACTGGGCCATGATGATCAGCACTTTGAACTGCGCGGCCGTGATGCCGTGGGGTTCCATGTGTGTGTCGATGATCCGGTCCTTGAGCAGCGCGGCACGCCCGAGCAGAAGGCCGAGATGGCAATGCTGGAAATTTTCTGGGGTGAAATGCTTCATCTAACCACCGATTAGCTGCCTAGGCAGAGAATGTATGACGAGATGTTACTGCCTAGGCAGCGAATGTCAACGCAATAGTTAGGTTGCTTTGTATTTCAATGATGAGTGGTTGTTGTGTTCCATCAGAGGTTGGAACGTGCTGAAAAGGTGATGAGGTTAACTGCGTTAGTCATCGCCCGCGGTGAAGTGGCCGTGGATGGGACCGCTACCGATTTGAAGAGAAGCCCCACACCGCGATCGGTCTCCATGAAAAGACTCATGGTGCAACGACAGATCGCGGCTGGGCGGGTCGGCCTGTGGTGCGGTAGCTCACTGCCCTTCAGGGGTTTCAGAGTTATGAGGTCTGCATTCCATTCGCCGCCGAAGCCGCCTCGTCGCCTGGTTCCGTGGGCAACTCCTCGTACAATGGCAGACCGAACATCAATACATCGGCACGCTTTTGACCAAAGCGTGCGATGTTCGGCATTCGCGCCCACAAACGTGCGCCAATGGCCTGAGCCATGCGCTGACTCGGAAGGTTCGCAGCCATGATCCAGCCTACGATGGTTTCAAGACCATACTGTCGGCCGAGGATCACCGCGGTCCGGGCGAGGCGCACGCCCATCCCGGTGCCACAGTGATCGGCACGCACATAAATCCCCATTTCTCCGGTAGTGTGGCAGGCCTGACTGCCCCAACAGAAACGATTGATCGACAACCAGCCAAGCACTTCGCCGTCGCGCTCGAGGACGTACACAGGCATTTTGTCGCACTTGTAGAGGTTAATCTGGAAAGCCACCTCCTCCAGGGTCAATGCCCGCGTCACCGGCGAGTTGGAGCCAGTGCCGGCGGTTTCATTGAATATCTCCATCATCGCCGGCAGATCGCTGTCCGTTGACTCGCGAATACCCCGGGGCAGGATTTGCGCAGGTGTTGCAGGGGTTATTGCAATGAAGTCATTCATGATTGGATCCTCCCTGCGTAAACGCTCATTTTCAGCTTGTCGCGCGCCCTGGCGATTCGCGAACGCACGGTGCCAATGGGTATGCCCAAGCGTTCGGCCGCATCCTGGTAAGTGATATCGGAATCGACCACCAGGTTGATCACTGTGCGCATTTCCATGGACAGTTCGTCGATTGCCGCCATGGTCCGGTTCAACACCCGATGATGCTCACTGACATGGCTCGGGTCGTGACCGCACTCAAGACGTTCGACTGCCAGTTCTTCCAGCACACCGAACTGAGGCTGGTTATACATTCTTTTGAAGTAGTTGCTCACGAGGTTGCGAGCAATGCCGAATAACCAGGTTTCCGGTTTCGAGGCACCAAGAAATTTATGTTGATTGCGCAGGGCTTCCAGATAAGTCATTTGCATCAGGTCATCGACATCGGCCCGATTGAAGACCCGTTTCATGATAAAAAACCGGAGTTTTTTCTCACTGCCTTTAACTACCTCACCCAGATCCATATGGGTCGCGCCAGCGACTTTCACTTCCTTCTGAACGTTGTTCAGTTCCACGTTTAATCCCTCATCACTCATGATTGCCAACATTGGTGAGGGAGAAGAGAGAGCAGCGAATGTACCAACTTTTTTACATTATCAAGTAGTTGATACATATGGTTTTATTGTTCAGAAATAAGCTTTTTTTGCCACTTGTTGCACTATCGACACAAACGCCGTGCCTGTTCTGGCACAGCATTCATGTTGTTAAAAAAACCATGGAACCGGCAGCCTCCATTCGCCACACAGAACACACATGTGCTGTGGCGATCCCCGATGAAGATCAGAAACGATAACGATGTGATGCCCCCTCTCGATATCGCTCCCCGGCAAGCATTCGGCAGTGAAAGGGCAACCAGTGCCAGAAACCCATTGGTCGACTCCATGGAAGAGGTGGCACTGAAGTTCAGCGAAAGTGTGGAGCGTCACAGCAAGGGCCTTGATGAGCGCAATGTCAGTGAGTCAAGCAAATCGCAGCGGGTCGAGCGGGTCGAGAAGCTGGTCGAGATGTATCGCCTGCTCGAACGCACCGACCAGCCAAGTCTGGAGCAGCAGGCCCGGCGCATGCAGTCGCTGTTGCAACAGCAGCCTTCAATGCCGGACCTGTTGCAGACGACCGGTAACGATCCAGCACTCACCGATATTGTTCTTCAACAGACCTTGCGCCTGGCCATGGCCGAAGGTCGTGAAACAGACACGGACATCACTCGCACGGCCATCGACGAACTGCGTCAGTTGCATGGCGAGAAGATCCGCGCGGGCTTGAATACCGCCAGCGCGATTGCCTTGTTCAGCCGCGATCCGGAACAACGCAGTGCCATGCGCCAGGTGTATTACAAAGCAATCGGGCAGCAGCAGCCGCTGGCCATCTTGCTCGAAGCCCTGCTCGAACGCTTCACTGAAGAGCAGTTTCCACGGGGCCTGCGCACGTTGCAGCGGGCTCTGGCGGATGATATCGCCGCCCTTGCGCCGTCCTTGCCCACCAGTGTTCTACGTTCGATGTTGCGGGGACTGGGAGCCTCCGGTCAGCTGAACAACCTGCTTAAAACCTGCCAGGCCCTACTTGAGCGATTCCCCCCCCAAAAACCTGGCGACACCATGACCGCAATGACCATGGGTAAGCGGGTACTGCGTTTCTGTGGCATCGGAGTCTTCGCCCGCGACCTGACCCTGCTCGCCGAAGAAACCATCGGCCACGCACCTCGTTTGCAGCCGCTGTTTTTCAATGGTTTGTATCCGTTATTACAGGCTCTGCCACTTACCCTGTGGAAAGACCTGAAATCCCGCCAGAACGGCCTGCGGCTGTTGCAGAACCTGATGGATGAACACGCAAGGCACGAGCGTCAGATAATGGGCGTGCCCGATACCGGCCGCCCCGCACCATGAACCGTTTGATCTACTGGCTCAACCGCCTGGCGATCGCGGTAGTGCGCCGCACCGAAATCGTCGGAGCGATGATGGTCATGGCGATTGTCTTTATGATGATCCTGCCCCTGCCCACCGCCTTGGTAGATGTGCTGATTGCGCTGAACATTTGCATTTCATCGCTGCTGATTGTGCTGGCCATGTACTTGCCGCGCCCGTTGGCATTCTCGACCTTTCCGGCAGTGCTGTTGCTGACCACGATGTTCCGCCTGGCGCTGTCCATCGCTACCACCCGGCTGATTCTGCTGCAACAGGACGCCGGGCATATCGTCGAAGCCTTTGGCAGTTTCGTGGTTGGCGGCAACCTGGCGGTCGGGCTGGTGATCTTCCTGATTCTGACCATCGTCAACTTCCTGGTGATTACCAAAGGCTCGGAACGGGTCGCCGAAGTGGCAGCACGGTTCACCCTCGACGCCATGCCGGGCAAGCAGATGTCCATCGACAGTGACCTGCGCGCCAACCTTATCAATGTCCACGAAGCGCGCGTGCGGCGCGAGCAATTGTCCAAGGAAAGCCAGCTGTTCGGCGCTATGGATGGCGCCATGAAATTCGTCAAGGGCGATGCCATCGCCGGCCTGGTTATCGTCTTCATTAACTTGATCGGCGGCTTTTCCATCGGCGTGTTGCAAAACGATATGGAACCGGCGGACTCGATGCACCTGTACTCGGTGCTGACCATCGGTGACGGCCTTATCGCACAGATTCCGGCACTGCTGATCTCTCTGACGGCGGGGATGATCATCACCCGCGTGGCACCGGACAGCCAGGCGATGGATGCCAACATCGGCCACGAAATCGCCGAGCAACTGACCAGCCAACCCAAGGCCTGGGTTTTTTCGTCCATCGGCATGCTCGGCTTTGCCGCCATTCCGGGGATGCCCAGCCTGGTGTTCGTCAGCATCAGCCTGCTGTGTATGTTCTGCGGTTTGCTCCAGCTCTGGCGCATTCGCCAAAAACAGATCCAGCAAGACCACGACGATGCTTCGCGCAATGGCGCCCCGGAACTGAACGGGTACGAAGATATCCGGCGTTTCAACCCCTCACGGGCTTACCTGCTGCAATTTCATCCGAGCCACAAGGACAGTCCCGAGCTGGAACAACTGCTGCAAAGCATCCGTCAACGACGTAATACCCTGGTGCATCAGTTCGGCTTGACACTGCCCTCATTCGATATCGAATTCATCGAGTTGCACGAGGTCGACGAATTCCGCTTCTGTGTCTATGAAGTGCCGTTTATTCGCGCCACTTTCACCACCAGCCGACGCGCCGTGGACTATCGCCAGGTTGACGAAAACGATGGTGGCTTGCCCGGCCGCGCCGATCGCGACGAGGGGCTATGGCTGTGGTTCGAGGCCGATGATCCGCTGCTGCTCAAAGACGTTGTGGAGAGCATTCATGCCAACGAATTGATCCTTGAGCGTATGGGGCGCGCCTTCCAGTCCACCGGGCCGCAATTTCTCGGTTTGCAGGAAAGCAAGGCGATCATCGGCTGGCTGGAAAGAGAACAACCGGAACTGGCCCAGGAGCTGCAACGCACCCTGCCCCTGGCTCGTTTCGCCTCCGTACTGCAGCGGCTGTCCGCCGAACTGGTGTCGCTGCGGTCGATGCGACCGATTGCCGAGACCCTGATCGAGCAAGGCCAGCATGAACGCGACCTGAATGTCCTGACCGATTACGTGCGCATCGCACTCAAGGCGCAGATCTGCCATCAGCACTCTGAACTCGGCACCCTCCACGCCTGGCTGGTGACCCCGGAAACCGAAGTGTTGCTGCGCGATGCCCTGCGCCAGACCCAGAGTGAGTCCTACTTCGCCCTCGAGCCGGAAATGGGTAGTGCGTTGATTGAGCAATTGCGCGAAGCCTTCCCGTTGCGGACACGGCCAGCACCGGTGCTGCTGGTAGCCCAGGACCTGCGCAGCCCGCTGCATGGCCTGCTGAACGACGAGTTCAATCATGTGCCAGTGCTGTCTTTCGCCGAATTGTTGTCCTCCGCGCAAGTCAACGTACTCGGACGCATCGATCTGGAGGAGGCACACGTTGCCTGACGGAGCATGCTCATGAAACCCAACATGCTGTATGAGTTACGCGTGCTCACCGGCCTGCACCGAGGGGCAGCCTTGCCACTGACAGGTGAACAATGGAGCATCGGTTCTTCGTCCAGCGCTGACCTTGCCCTGTATGACCCCGGGATCAAGGATCACCATTGCCTGTTGCAACTGATCGACGACACATGGTCCCTGGTGCGCAAGGAAGGCGCCATTACCGACAGCGAAGGGCACCGGGTCGACGAAATTGCCATGTTCAAACCCGGCACGCCCTTCGCCCTGAATGGAGTCTGGTTATCAGTGGTCAGTGCCAATACCGATTGGCCGCCTGAGGACGACGAGCCTCGGGACACTACCGAGCCGGCGACGGAGCCCCAGCTGTTGATCGCCGAACACGATGAGTCCCGGGTGCAGGCTGCTCGCGCCCCCCGATCGTTGCTCGGACCGCTGCTGCTGATCGGTGCCCTGGTGACGTTCCTGATGGCCCTGCTCTGGGTCTACAACCGGCAGGAACCTTTGCCGGTGGTCCAGGGACCGGCGCCCAAGAGCATTCTCAAAGACTCGGCCCAGGTGCAAAAGGTGCTGGGCAAAATGCTCAATGAGCGTGAGCTGCAAGGGCGGATCAGCGTCGTCGAAGAAAATGGCAAGATCTACCTGCACGGGCGCTTTGAAGAAGATGACCTCCTGCAATTGACCGAGCGCATGCTGCAACGCTTCGAGCATCTTTATCAAAGCCCACTGCAAGTGCTCAGCGCCCTGCCTGAAGCCGCCCCATTGTTGCCGTTCCACGTGGTGCAGATCAGCGGTACCCGACCGGCCCATATACTGACCAGCGATGGACGGCGACTGTTTCTCGGTGATGAAGTGGACGGTGTACGTCTAGTGGAAATCAATGATCATCGAGTGATCTTTGAAGGCGACCGTCGTGTCGAGTTGAGTTGGTGATGCAGGCCGCTCTTGAGCGCCTCACTCACTGGCACCAGAGCGAACGTGAACGCCTGGAACGCCGCGCGCCGGTGGAAATCAATGGCCGTATAGTCGGGGTCAACGGCATCCTGTTGCACAGCCGGATGCCGAGGGCGCGGATCGGTGACCTGTGTCAGATCCAGCGTGCCGATGGCACTGAAGTCATGGCGGAAATCGTCGGCTTCGACCGACAGCACACCCTGCTGGCGGCCCTTGGAGCGCTGGACGGCATTGCCATCGGCGCGCGGGTCATCCCTTTGTTCCAGCCCCACAGCCTGGTGGTCGGGGATGAGCTGTTAGGGGCGGTGCTTGATGGTTTCGGCAGATCCTTGAGCAACGACGGGCCTTCGGCCTTTGCCGAGGCGGGCACCCCAGGTGCACTGCCGGTGATCCGCGATGCACCGGCAGCGACCGAGCGACCCCGTATCGAGTCACCGTTGTCGACCGGGCTGCGTTCCATCGATGGCCTGCTGACCCTGGGTGAAGGCCAGCGCGTCGGCATCTTTGCCGGGGCCGGCTGCGGCAAGACCACCCTGTTGGCCGAGCTGGCGCGTAACACCCCGTGCAAAGCGATTGTGTTTGGCTTGATCGGTGAGCGCGGACGGGAACTGCGCGAGTTTCTCGACCACGAACTCGACGACGAACTGCGCAGCCGCACGGTGCTGGTCTGTGCCACCTCGGACCGCAGCAGCATGGAACGCGCCCGCGCAGCCTTTACCGCGACTGCCATCGCCGAGGGCTTTCGCCAGCAAGGCAAGTCGACCTTGCTGATTATCGACTCCCTGACCCGCTTTGCCCGGGCCCAGCGAGAAATCGGCCTGGCCAGTGGTGAACCTGCTGGGCGTGGCGGGTTGCCACCGTCGGTCTATGGGCTATTGCCACGTCTGGTGGAACGGGCCGGACGCACCAACAGCGGGGTGATCACCGCCCTGTACTCGGTGCTGATCGAACAAGACTCGATGAATGACCCGATTGCCGATGAAGTTCGCTCGCTGCTCGACGGGCACATCGTCCTGTCTCGACAACTCGCCGAGCGTGGGCATTTCCCGGCAGTGGATGTACTCGCCAGCCTGAGCCGGACAATGGGCAATGTGGTGGGAACCAAACAGCTGCGTAATGCCACGCAGATACGCAAACTCATGGCGGCTTACCAGCAGGTGGAGATGCTCCTCAAGCTCGGCGAGTACCAACAAGGCAACGACCCCCTGACCGATTGCGCAGTGGACTCACATGCCCGGATCGCGGCCTTTTTGCAGCAGTCGCTGCGTGAACCCCGGTCTTTGGAAGAAACCCTGGATCACCTCTCACAGGTAACTGCCGATGTCCCACTCTGACCCCGACTCGCAAGTTCCCGTCAACGATCCTGGCAGGGTCGTCCTCGGCCAGACCCTCGACCTGCTGGCGCCGATTCGCCGACACCGCATGAGCATGGCCGAGCTGAGCTGGCACCGCCAGCAGAAGGTGCTCAAGACCTTGCGCGAGCGCCTGGAAGTCATGGAACAGGAGCGGCAGCTGTTGCATGAGGCCCATCGTCAGAGTCGTATTGAACTGCGCGAGCAGCACGCCAACCGGCCGCTGTCCATCAGCGAAATGAACACCTGGCTAGCCAGGGAGCAACAATCGATCCGCCGTATCGAGGACGACGAACGGACTTATAAAGCCTTGGAGCAGGAGTATCGGCAGCAGTCTCAATGGGTCGAGGGAAGCCGCCTGGAAATGCGTCGGCGTCAGCGCGAAATGGAAAAGCTCGATTACCTGATTGACCTGGCCCAGGAGGCGTCATGAACCCCAGGCATCCCCCGCTCAAACCAAACGCTCGCAGTACCGAGCAACCGCCACGCCCAGAACAGCCCCATTGGGCACCACGTATCGAGTTCACGCGCGAGTTTGAGAGCGAGACCCGGCAGGAAGGCGAACTGTTCCAGAACCTGATGAATCCGGACGCGAACAGCCTGGCATTTTTCCCCGACTTCAATGGTGACGGCTTCTCGGACGGTTTTGCCGACGAGCAACACGTATCCACCCTGACGTCTTCGCCACCCGCCCACACCACGCAGTTGTGGGATGCCTTGCTCGCGCACATCGACACCCACCTGACGCCATCCAGTGAAGCCCCCATGGAAGCGTTTTTCGAGTTTCCGCAACTGGGCAAAGTGGCGGTACAGCTGATCAATTGCGGTGACAGCCTGGAGATCGCCGTACGTTTCGCTCAGAGCGAAGCCTGCAAGCGCTGCCAGCCAAACCGTGAGGTGTTCCGCGAATGGCTCAGCCAACGACTCGGGCGCCGCGTGCAACTGACTCTCGATGCGCAGGCGCATTGAAATGTCGGTTCGCACCTTGAGTTTTCGCGCCATGCCCGCCGATGAAGCCCTGGCCCGACAACGTGTAGGTCAGGGCCTGAGCCTGCGGTTTCGCCTTGAGCAGGCATCCGGTTCCCTGAACCTGCGCCTGGCGCCCACACCATTCGGCCGGACGCCTGGCAGAGTTCTCGCCAGCGAGTCCGGCGCACTCTGGCTCAGCGACGCCACAGCCTTGCTCGGCCTGCTCTCCAGCTGTCCGGCGCTGCTACCTGAAACGGCGTCCGAAGATCCGGATGATGCTTGGTACTGGCAGCTCTACAACCACTACCTGAGCCCCGAGCTGCAAACCCTGTTTGGCCATTTACAGCCGACGGTAACGGTCGTCGAAGGGGCCATGGAATGTCTGTTGGAGGCGCAAATCAATGGTTTACGGGTTTACAGCCGCGTCCGCTTACTCCCAGCGACTCTTCTCGGTCTGCTCGGCCAGGGCGGCTGGGAACCCCGGCAGAGCAGCATGCAGGCCGACTGGCTGGTTATCCTCCCGCTTCTGTTGGGTCGCACCGAGCTGAGCAGTTCACAAACAGCCTCCCTGCGTCCAGGTGACATTCTCTTGCCCGAGCACCCCCTGTTCGCCCCCGACGGCCAAGGCACCCTGCACATTGGCGGTTGTCGCCTCGGCCTGCGTCAGGACGAGACGAACCCGCTGCGTTTCAGCATCACCGACCTGGAAGAAAATCTTATGAATGCATCGATCGATAATCTTGCTGCTGTCGACGCACTCGCGACTCTCGACCCAGAGCTCCCGGAACTCAACGATGCGCGACAAGCCGATGACAGACTCGCACGTTTCGCCGACCTGCCCCTTGCCCTGACCCTGCGCGCGGGCAGCCTGTCCTTGACGCTGGGACAAATGAGTACGCTGGCGGTGGGTTCGGTACTGACTTTCAGCGGCTGTGCCCCAGGCAATGCAACCCTGTGCCATGGCGAACGACCGCTGGCCCATGGCGAACTGGTAGATGTCGAGGGGCGCCTGGGTCTGCAAATCACCCGCCTGGAAACACAACGGTGAACCTGCAGAACGTCGATCCGCTGACGTTGGCGCTATTTCTCGGTGCCTTGTCCCTGGTGCCGTTGCTGATGATGATCTGCACCGCTTTTCTGAAAATCTCCATGGTCCTGCTGATCACTCGCAACGCCATCGGCGTGCAGCAGGTACCGCCGAACATGGCCCTGTATGGCATCGCCCTGGCGGCGACGTTATTCATCATGGCCCCGGTATTCAGCGATATGGGGCAACGCGTCAAGAGCCTGCCGGAGCAAATGGAGGATTTCGAGGCCATGCAAAGCGGCGCCAATCACGTGGTCGAACCCTTGCGTCAGTTTATGGCGCGTAACGTCAACCCGGATATCCAGACCCACCTGCTGGAAAACACCCAGCGAATGTGGCCAGCGGAAATGTCGGCCAAGGCCAGCCGCGACGACTTACTGCTCACCGTACCGGCCTTTGTTCTATCGGAGTTGCAGGCCGGTTTTCAAATCGGATTCTTGATCTACATCCCGTTCATCGTCATCGATCTGATCGTGTCCAACATCCTGCTTGCCTTGGGCATGCAGATGGTTGCACCCATGACCATCTCATTGCCGCTGAAAATTCTGCTGTTCGTTCTGGTGGACGGCTGGACGCGTTTGCTCGACGGGCTGTTCTACAGCTATCTGTGACAAACCGAGGCTTTATGGAAACCCTGACGCTGTTCAAGCAGGCCATGCTGCTGGTGGTGGTGCTGTCTGCCCCGGCGCTGATCGTGGCGGTGGTCGTCGGCATCATCACCTCATTGCTGCAAGCGGTGATGCAATTGCAGGACCAGACCCTGCCATTCGCCGTCAAGCTGGTGGCGGTGGGCATCGCTTTGGCGCTGACCGGGCGCTGGATCGGAATCGAGCTGATGCAATTGACCAACCTGGCGTTCGGTATGATCGCGCAGACGAGGGCCTGAGATGTTCGAGCCGGCCTTGCACGAACTGTCCGAATCGATCCTCGCCCTCACCCTGGGCATGGCCCGCCTGTACCCCTGTCTGTTTCTGATCCCGGCGTTCTCTTTTCACGAAATCAAGGGGATGTTGCGTAACTCCGTTGTCCTGGCCTTGGCCCTTGTGCCGATGCCGGGTATCCGCGCAGCCTTGGCCGGTCAGGAGTTGGGCTGGCTGGACGTCGGCGCACTGGTACTCAAGGAAAGCGTCATCGGCCTGCTGCTCGGGTTGCTGATAGCCATGCCATTCTGGCTGTTCGAATCAGTCGGCTGCCTGTTTGATAACCAGCGCGGTGCCCTGATCGGCGGGCAGATCAATCCGGCCCTCGGTGATAACACCTCGGAGCTGGGGCATATGTTCAAGCAGGTATTGATTTTGCTGATGATTCTCGGTGGCGGCTACTCAAGCCTGACCCAGATTATCTGGGACAGTTACAGCGTCTGGCCCGCGACCCAATGGACACCCATCCCCAGAGCCGAGGGCTTCAACGTCTACCTGACGCTTCTGGCCAGCACCTTTCGCTTTATGGTGCTCTATGCCGCACCACTGGTGGGCCTACTGCTGTTAATCGAATTCGGCATGGCGATCCTCAGTCTGTACAGCCCGCAACTGCAAGTCTCAACCCTGGCAATGCCGGCCAAGAGTCTGGTCGGCCTGGGCTTCCTGGTGGTGTATCTGCCGATGCTCTGCTGGCTCGGCGATGGTCGCCTGAACGAGTTGAGCGATCTTCGTCACCTCCTGCCATTGCTATTGAAGCCACCGGGATGAACGGGCGCGTAATGCTCGCCATCGACCAGGAATCAAAAGGAATCGTCCATGGGTGAAAAAACCGAACAGCCAACCCAGAAAAAACTCGACGATGGCCGCAAAAAAGGCGAAGTAGGGCAGAGTCAGGACGTGCACAAACTGTTTATCTTTGCCGCCCTGCTGGAGCTGATCCTCACTCTCGCCAGCAGCGGTATTGCCAAGCTCAAGGCACTGGTCGCCCTACCCCTCGCCCAATTGGACCGCCCCTTCGCCGCCGGAGTGAATGAGGTCTTGAGCAAGGCCGGCTGGGACTTGCTGCTATTCATGCTGCCTGTATTAGGAGTGGCAGTGGCGATGCGTCTGATCGGCGGCTGGATCCAGTTCGGTCTATTGTTCGCGCCCGCAGCCATCAAGCTCGACTTCAATCGACTCAACCCACTGAATCAATTCAAGCAGATGTTTTCTTCCAAGCAGTTGTTCAATCTGTTCAATAGCCTGTGCAAGGCCGTGCTGATTTCAACCGTGCTGTACCTGGTATTGCCACCGGCGCTGGGCGACTTGATCGGCTTGGCCAACACCGATCTGGACACCTATTGGCTGGCGATGATCGATCTGTTTTCTCGCCTTTCGCACACCTGTCTGGGCGTGCTGCTGGTACTCGCGGCCATCGACTTCGGCTTGCAAAAGTATTTCTTCATGAAGGGTCAGCGCATGGACCACGAAGACATACGTAAAGAGTACAAGGAGATGGAAGGCGACCCCCATATGAAGTCTCAACGCAAGTCGCTGGCCCGCGAGCTGACCAAGGAACCCGGCTCCCAGGCCTCCATCAGGGCCCCCGTGGAAGATGCCGATATGCTGTTGGTCAACCCGACGCACTACGCGGTGGCCTTGTTCTACCGGCCGGAACAAACACCTCTGCCACGCATCGTCTGCAAAGGTCATGATGCCCAGGCCCGAGAGCTGATCGAACGTGCCCGTCAGGCCGGGGTACCGGTGATCCGTTTCGTCTGGCTCGCGCGCACGCTGTATCACAGCGATGTCGGCCACTTTATCCCGCGCGCAACCTTGCAAGCCGTGGCACAGGTCTACCGCCTGCTGCGGGAACTGGATGAGCACTCCGACAAAGAGCTGATTGAGATGCCGGATGCGCCTGAGCAGGCTTCTCCCCTGTTCGCGAGGAACCAGACCCTGCGGCCATCCCACTCAGAGCAAAGGAATTTACCTGAACATCCTGAGTAGCCGTAATGAAGTTGCGATGTCTGTCCCCGTGAAGGAAAAGCGCCATGCCTCATAATTCGATCAACTCGACACCCGCTGTCAGCACCCCGAATGTGCAAGGGCTGACAGTTCGACCGGGGCTGGAGCAACGGTCCGAACGGCCGACCCAAAACGCCTCGTCCAGCCTCGCCAATTTCGGCATGCGCCAGAAGCAGTGGGTTGACCGACCGCATCAGAACACCGGGGCGCAACCCTCGAAAAGGGTGCAACCTGATGCTCACTTACCACCCAGCCGTCACACGGCAGGCGCTTCCAGCGACCAGAATACCCATCCTCAGCCGCCCCAATACGCCGCAGAAAAATTACGACAATTAATGATCAAGGAACCTCATCTTTACTTGCCACCCAGCCGTCACACGGACGGCACTACCAGCGGCCAGAATGCCCATCCTCAGCAGCCCAATTACACCGCGGAGAATTTACGGCAATTAACGAACCGGCAACCTCGTCTTTACTTGCCACCCAACCATCACACGGCCGGCACCTCCAGCGGCCAGAATGCCCATCTTCAGCAGCCCAATTCCACCACGGCGCAAAAACCAGGTATCAGCCTGAATGCCAAAGGCCAGCCCGACTTCCTGGGCTTCACCCCACCGGCTCTAACCGACCTGCTGAAAAGCATCCTGGGCCAACCGAAGCAAACCTACCAGGCGCAGCACAGCCTGGAGAACGGCCAGGATCATCTGCTGCTCGATCAACAAGGCAGTGTGCTGCACCTGAAGCAGTCACCCACAGCCTTGGTGGTGCTGAGAAGCAGCCAGGCAGAAGCCCCATCGAGCGCCCTCACCAGGGACGCGTCCACTTTCGAAGTCCACGGTAACAACACTCAGATCGCCACCGGCGGCCTCAAAAGTACCCCCTTGCAAATCCCCGGAAAAGCACATCTCGCGCAACTGACTGGCATTCATGAAGAAAAGAATGGCGAGCAACTGCGCGTGCATGAGGGGCGTCTGCATCGTTTCAACGCCTCTACCACCAGTTGGGAGCCGAAACCTGGCAGCGAGGGTAAGGTCTTGAGTCAGCTATCGACCCATGGCAATGGCGCTGTCTACGGGCAAGGTGACGACATATTCAAGAACCTCAAGACGTTCTCCGTGGCCTCGGACAACGTCGCTGTTTGTCTGATCCACAAGCATGATCAGCAAGATATTCGTTTAGTGGATGTGCTTCAGGAAGCCCAGCTGTCGCCGTCCAGGAGACTGAAGCTCAATGACGGGAAGTCCGAGGCGCTGAGTGTCGGACTGAGCAACGACCGACTGTTTATCGCCGACACCGAAGGCAAGCTCTACAGCGTCGGGCGCAACGAGTTGAACACCGGGGAACGGAACCTGAACCTGGCACCCGAGCAGGACTTCCAGCCCGTCGGAGAAAAGTTCGGTGCTGGCAAACAGGTGACCGGCTTTATGCATGGCGACGACGGCGCGCTGCATATTCTGGTCACTGATCATTTGGGCCAGACTCATGCACACCCGCTCGACGAGCAGAGCAAGGGTCTCAAGAGCAGCTGGAATCTCACCGATGCGCTGGTGCTGGACAATAAGCGCGGCCTGGCCGGTGGTGCCGACCCAACCCCGGCCAACACCTTCGACCTCGGTCCTTCCGGCCGCATGGGTATCACCGACAAGCGAATCCAGCAATGGGACCCAACCACCCAGGACTGGAAAGACACCGGCATCAAAGATGTCGAGCAATTGCAGCGCGGCGCCGACAACAAGGCCTACATGCTCAAGGACGGAAAGATCGCCAAGCTCGATGTCAGCCCCCACTACACCCCGGTGGCCGTCGGTACCGGCCACACCCTGACCCAAACGTCACGTTCGACCAACGTGAGCGTCGGCGACGAACTTCCGGGACTGGAAAATCGCACCGTCACCACCTTCACCATGCTCAACGATAAGCAGTTTGCCGTCTGCGACGACCAAAACAGGCTCACGGCTCATCACAAGACCGGCGACCCTAGCGAGCTGACGCACCATGGTCTGCCCGACAAAGTAAGCTCCCTTGCGCTGGACGAGAACCACAACCTCCATGCATTGACCACTCAGGGTGAGTTGTTTGTCCTGGCCAAGGATGACTGGCAAGCCCCCGAAGCACGCCCCGAGGCCAACTGGAAGCCGGTCGTGACATCGGACAATCCTCCGCGATTACTAGCCAGTATCCGTACCGCTGACGACGGCAGCCTGAGTGCCACCGTGCGTAACAGAAGCCATACCCAGGTGCATCTCAAACAGGGCGAATGGCAACCACTGATACCGCGTCCCACCGACCACAATGCCTTGAACGACTTGTTCACCAATGTACGCGGCAGCGAAAACAGCAAACGCATCCCGTTCACGGGTGGCACCCTGCGCGTCGCCATCAATCTGATGGGGCGCTCGGGGGAAAGCAGCAACAAATCGAGCGCGTCCGAATTTTTCCGGGCCCATATTTACAAGAACACTCTGGAAATACCTCGGCCGCTGAAAAATATCGGCAACAACATCCAACATCATCATCACGGCCGTGAAGGTCTGCGCCCGATTTACGAAACCGAGTCCAAGCTGTTTGAGCGCCTGGATATGATCCACAAAGATTCAGGTAAGGCTCCTGGAGCTGGGAACGACTTCAAATCGCGTATCGCCAGGCTCGACCTCGGTGCGCCAGGTGCCGGGTTGCTCACGGATCTGGAAGCCTTCCGCACTGAGCTGGAAGACAACAGCCACCGGGCGGCCATGCACTTGGGGCACCAGCACGGGCAGTCGAAACTGCTGCGCCAGAAAGAGGGCCTGCTGAACATTCATGGCGAAGTTTCCGAGCCATCGAAGCGCACTGCGCTGAGCATGGCACTGTCCACTGCGTCCGAGAAACGCAACCTGAACAGCTCCGGGCACGACTTGCTCAAGGAACTGCAAGACGTCTTGACCCAATTCGCCCCTTCGGCCGAGAACCACACGGGCGCGCTGCTCAAAACGTTACAAGACAACGGCATGAAAATCGCCCACCAGAAAGCCGATGTGCCCCTCGGACAGCGACGCGACTTCAGCGACGGCCAGGCCCTGACCAAGTCTCGCCTGACCCTTGACGTGATTACCCTCAAAGACTTCGGCATGTTGCTCGACTACGCCGAGATGCCCATCCCTCCCGGTGCGGACAACAGCAAAAAACTGGACCAACTGCAGCAAAAATTCAACCTGTTGCGCGACAACACCTATGCCGAACACCCGATCAAACAAATTACCGATATGGGTTTTATCGACCACACCAGCCTCGAAAACTCCTATGACGCGATCAAGGCATTCAGCAAAGGGCTCAAGAAAGAAGACCATGCCATTAGCGTCAACTTGCGCGCGGCCACCGGCAGCAAGAGCCAGGCGGAGTTGGCAGATAAACTCAAGGCATCGCTCAAGCAACTGGAGCATCCCGACGATGAGATCAGCCTGCAGAGCGGCTATGGGGTGAGCCTGAGCACCCCCTTCATTAGCCTGGCCCAACTCGGTACAGGCCCCTTTCCCAGCGGTTCAGTGGCAGGCGGACGCAAATACAGCCTGAAGTTCGCGCGAGGCGAAAATGGCATCATCGCTGACCTGTCACACGCGGGTATAGGCACGGCAAACGCAGGTGTAGGCGCCAGCAAGAATTTTTGGCCAAACGAACCCAAGGTCGATATGGGCAACGAACGTCAACTTGTACCGGCTATTCGTTTGGGAGCGAATCTCACCGCCACAGCCACCGCAACCCAACACCATGGCGTGGTGTTTACCGTACCGGACGAGGACATCGATCACTTTGTCGACAACCTGTTCAGCGGCAAACTCAACCCACTGGAGATCATGACAAAAGGCGTCGACCATAAAACCCAAAATGGCATGCACTTGAGTTTCGACCTTAATGCCAGCGGCACAGCCGAACTTAATGTCGGGCTGGGCATAACCGATAAGAACAGCTCTCCATTATCAGTCGCCAGCCGTATCGGGATGGGTGGAACAGTCAACGTCAACTTGCTGAACTTCACTGATTATTCACTGACCAAAAGCAGCGATAAAAGCGAACTGCGCGAAGGCGGGATGAACCGTGCGCGCCTGATGAACAAGCTGGATGCCGGGGTTTATTTCCGTACCCCACTCAGTGCAGCGCACACGGCCCCCAAGAATCCAACGGATCCGACGAAAGCCACTGCATCGCAATCGATTGCCATACCCTTGATAAGTGCCAATCTGAGCGCTTCCGCGGACTCGAAAACCACCAAGCGAATCGATTTGTCTTATACACAAGCCAACCCCTTGACCACCGCCAACCTGAGCAAACTCTCCAAGAGTCTCGGCACAGCCTTCAAGGATCGTGCTTCTCAGGCAGAACTCAGCAGGCTGGCCAATGATCGGCAGCCGGAATTCGCCGAAGCAACACCCAAGGAAAAAATCCAGCGACACCTTGAGGGGCTGAGTCAGTACTTTTGCGACAAGCCCGTGGCAAACGACGAACAATATGCGGCCCTGCGAGCGTTGAAACGCTCCTCGGTTCAACAGGAGGCGGCGGACAAGAAACACAGCATGCTTGACAGCGCACGCTTCGAGAGTTCCTACACCAACTTGTCGCGCCTGAGCGAGCAAGGGGTGGTGTCCAAAGTCATGAGTCTGGTGAGTTCGATGCATTCACCCAGCAACGCCGAACAAGTCTGCGCATTGCTGCGTGATGACCCAACGCTCAAGTCCCTGATCAAACAGCTGCAATCCTCCGATGGCAACCTGGCTAGGGTTCGACTTGAACTCAAGGATCACGTCCAGGACAAGATCGATCAAGGCAGTCGCAGCGGCGCGCTGTCACAAACGGCTCTGGCAGCCCTGCTGGCTGACCGCGACAATATGCGGATCAAAGCCATTACCGTGTTCCAGAGCGCCAGCCAAAAGGAAGATTTTACCTCCCCGCTGCCGTTACTCAGCTCCAACAGCTCCGCCGCTCTGATCGTCACTAAAACCCTGGGCAAGATCAGCTTTTCTTATGGCGAGAATCAGGACACGCCAAAAAAATACGTCTTGGACGGCGAACTCGGCAAGCCCACGCAAAGCCTGAAAAGTACAGTTGGTGCGCTGAAGAAAGATGGGTTTGAGCTAAAAAGCTGAGGGTTCTTTCGATCGTTCCCACGCCGGCCAGGCCGGCCTGAATCTGGTTGATCATTCAGTACCCGGAGTTCGAGAAGGCAGCCTCAAAATCTCTGTCCGGAAGTCCCCACGCATAAAAAACGGACTCATATTGCTATGAGTCCGTTTTCATTTCAGGTTCTGGCAAAGCCTTGAACGGCTAAACCTCAATACACTTCACCGGGCAGTTCGACCTCCCCTCAACTCAACAAACGCCCCAGGGTGACGCGAGTCTCTTGCACTTGAGCCATAAACCCACTGACCACATTACAAAAGTGTTCTTCATCAAGCCCCGTCAGTTCGCGTTGGGTGCACAGACGCACATCTCCCTGGTCCAGGGCGAACCAGCAACCGCGCAAGGTCGACACATCGAAATTCATCTCCAACAGGTGCTGCAGGTTGCCTGCGTCCTTTTGCATCCCACCCAGCCGGCAGTGAAACACCACACTGTCACTGTGCTCGGGTAACTCGATCACTGCTACCTGACGCTGCTCATGATCGTAGAGCGCACACACCCCGTTCTGCAGCGTCAGAGGAGTGCCCAGTTTTTCGCTCAAACAGGCGATGAAACGCTGGATATCAGGTTTGGTATTCGCCATCGTCATTTCCTCGGATTGATTACGCCAGGGAATGGCGCGTTCTGAGTGGACGAATAACGGCGAAGGGTTCCACTAAAGATGAAGTGGAGGATAAATGCGTCAAACCCACCAACTCCAGCAAGCCGTTTATCAGGCCTTGCATAAGTGCCACACTGAGGCACTCATTGGACACCGCGTGCCAGACCACAAAGGTTTGCTGGCTGTCCAGACACAGATAATAGCCATCATAAGACTCGACATCCTCGAAGCGGCGTTTGAGGGTGTCGGAAAACAGGTGGGGGCGCTGGGCTTTGCGTTGAATATTCAATGCCACCCCCCAGCCGATACTTTCCTTGCGGTAAACAAACTCGATACCCGGCGCCCATCGCCAGATGCTTGCTCGCTCCTTGCCAACACAGGCCAGAAAATCCTGCTGATCAGCGCTATGCGTAATCATCTCACTCATGAACAGGTACCAGGCTGTATTCATCAACGCTGTTACGTAAAGCCGGTGACCACCAGACTTTCAGCTCAGTGTTCTGGGCCTCAAATTGCTGACACTCAACTGAAGAGCAGGTGTTATCTGTCATTGCAGAACAGGCGTTCAAAAATAAAACGCTTATTATCAGAAAAAATCTGAAATACCTGAATTTCATGTTTCAGTCTCCTGTCGCTGGAGTCTACTGACGGCCTTATTCCGTAGGCGCGCCACTCTATAGAAACAACTTGGTTGGGGGCTAAGTAATGACTTAATGGGTGCCAGCGTTCAAAGAGGCAACATCGATACCCTGGATGTTCGCCCTGGCACTGTCGGTGTAACGGCTGGTCGCAACGCAATGAAAACCTCAACCGATTCACCGGGTTGCAAGCGCGCTCTCGGAGAAACAGTTACTGCTAGTGTCTGCGAACCCGCGCAAAAAGCTTCATCGAGCAGTTCGGGGTGATCGCTGGCATTTCGCACCACGCCTACGGCAATATCGAAATCAGCACCACTAAACCACTGGCCACGCTTTGGATCCATTACCAAGCCTGGCCCCACTCTACACACGTTATGCACCATCGCTCCAGATACTGCCTCTTTGGCATTACCGGGAACCCGCCCTTTTGCCAGGTCGGCAAACGCCACGGAAATTGCTTCACGCAGCAACGTGGTTTTATCCGGTTGCCTGGCGCGTGCCAACGCTGTATCCAGTTGCGGCTTGTTCTCGGCAGCAACATAGCGGGCAGGATCGACCTGATCGCCAATCAATTTGGGGGTCAGAATAAACATTCGTTCTCGCTTTGAAACGTTTTGACGTTTGGAGGAAAAAAACGACCCGATCAGTGGAAGACTGCCCAGTATGGGGACCCGATCATTATGGTCAGCACTTTCGTCGACATGAAATCCGCCGATCACCAAAGAGCGGTTCTCACTGATCACAGCCTGGGTGCTGACGGTGCCTTTTTTTACGCCAGGGATCGCGTCATCCTGACTTTGCTCGAGCTGACCGTCTTCGATGTCGACGATCAACTGAAAGCGGTTCTGCTCCCCCCCCGGGATGCTCCGGGGGATCACTTGCAGGCTGGTGCCGGCGGTGACGGGCTGGACATTGGCGACCCGCTCCCCGGTGGTCTGGATATAGGCTGTGCGACTGAAATCGATGACAGCGGGTTGATTCTCCAGGGTCAGCACCGAGGGCTGGGCGACGACCGAGGCCACGCCCTGCCCTTCGAGGGCCTGAATATCGGCAAAAAAGCGGTTGAAGTCAGAAATGGACAATGTAGAAGCTCCACCCGTCAGCAAGTTACTGCCAAACTGCACAGAGCCGGCCCGGCCTCCCCAGCGCGACTCCAGACGCCACAGTTGCGTACGATCGATATCCAGAATGATTGCATCGATTTCCACCAGGTTACGCGGGACATCAAGCTGGGCGATCAACTGCTCATAAATCGGGCGTTTCTCCGGGTTATCGAAAATCAACACCGCGTTGTTACGTACATCCGCAGCCACGCGGCGGTTGCTCGATGTCTTGCTCGAAGTCTTGCTGCCATTGGTTTCGGCTTGCCCGGAAGTGCGCTCGTTAGCCGAACTCATGATTTTGTTGCGACTGAAATCGCTCATGTTCTTCAAGGCCTGGATATTAGCCTGGGGATCCTGGGTCACGGATCGTGAGCTCCGACTGCTGAGCAGGTCATCGAGAATATTGGCGACTCCCGGAATCGTTATGCTCTGGTCCCGATAATTGACCTTTCGGTCCGCGACCGTCGCATAACGCAACGGAAACATCATGATCTGCTGCTTGTCTTCTGCCTTGACTTTCTCTTTGCTGAAATTACGGACCAACTCCACATAGCGCGCCGGTCCACTCACCAGCACCATCCCTTCATCGGGTAACTCTCCCCAACCAAAGCGCTTGTCCAGCAGACCAATGTCGGTCAGGGCCTGTTTCAGATCGGGCACAGCGTCGGCAGACACTTCAAGGCGCCGTGCCGATTGCGTGTTCTGCGGGCTGATATACAACTTGCCGTTGTAAAGAAACCATTGGAACTGATGCTCCAGGGCCAGCCGATCGAGAAACTCCTGGGCATTGGCCGAACGGATTTTGGCGTCCACCACACCTGACACCCCCCCCACGTCCAGACTCACGCCAAATGAATTGGCAAAATCAGCGAGCACTGTTGCCAAGGGTGTTTGCGTCGCCTCATAGGCATAAGGCGACTGCCGCCATTGCTCGGGAACGGCGGCAGTGGCAGGGCTCGGCCAAGCCAAAGCACTGAGCAACGACCACCCGCAGAGACGCCTAAACATACAGCCTTCCTGTTGAACCGGATTGGTTCAAACGCCTGGGCAACGGCGTGGCCGTGTTATCGAGCATCGACTCCCAGACATCCCGCTGATTAGCCAGGGACTCGAGTGCATGAATGATCGTGGCGGTGCAATCAAACTCCAGTTGCAGCAGCAGGCAGAGGCGGCGCTCGGTCGGGTCGAGCGCCAAGGCACCGCTGAAGCGCTCGAGGCTTGGACCGCAAAGGCTCAGGGCCGCTTCAAGGCTTGCGTCATCCCCGCACCAGCTAACGCTGAGCATCGCGATACACAACAAACCGTTATGACGCCGCTGAATCTTGATCGGTGCGTGATCAATACTCAGTTTCAGCTCAACATCGCCACTATCGAGCCAACCTTCGACAGTGGCGATGAGCTCAGCGGATTTCATTGAGGATCGCCTTGGCCAGGTTGTGTTTGACTAGGACTTCCTGGTTGGCCGCCCAACTGGCAGTGGCGGATTGACGCATGGCCGAGTTGAAAGCATGCCAGTCATCCTGGGAGAAGGCATCCATATTCATGGCTGCCGAATCCAGACCTTTCTGCGCATGATCAAAGTTGTTGTCGAGGCGGCGTCGAAGTGCGTCTGAAGAAAGCATTTTGATACTCCAGGTTTGTTTGCTGCTCCCTGAGTGGCCACCGGCCGAATTTGGTTCCCCGGCATGGAGAAATAGTGCGCGGCGGTCGCAGGGTTCTATCCCGCGACATACATTCCCGGCAGCCCCCCTGAACTCAAGCGGCAACGGCTGCTAGGGGTAACCGTCCGGCCAACTCATCTACCCAGCCCCGCAAGGCCAGGACATGGTGTGCACCTAAATTTAAGTGCACACCAGTTCCAGCCTTTTAAGCGGGTATTTCATGCAGCCACAACGCCGTTCCTACTCCAAGTCCTTCAAGGCCCAAGTCATTCAAGAGTGTGCCCAGCCCGGCGCTTCGATTGCCTGCATCGCGCTCAGCCATGGTCTCAACGCAAACCTCGTACACAAATGGATTCGGGTGCAAGCGCAGAAAAGCACGGCGCTGCAATCTGCATTCATTCCGTTACCCATGCAGCTGGTCGTAGCAAATTCGCACGCAGCATCATCAAATATCTGCGTTGAAATCCAGCACCCGCGCGGTACCGTCAAAGCGAACTGGCCAACCAAAAGTGCATGATTTCGCTCCCCAATCTCGATCACCTTACCCCTGAACAACTGCGCGCTTTGGCGGCGCAGTTGATACAGCGTGTCGAGACGCTCGACCAGCAAGTCGAGACGATGGGTAAGACGGTCGAGACCATGGGCAAGAGATCAACCGCGACCAAACGGTGATCGAGAAACTGACCCATGAGATCGCACAACTCAAGCGCTTGAAGTTTGCCAAGCGCAGCGAGCAGTTGAATCCGCAGCAGGCCAACTTGCTCGATGACTTGATCGATACCGATATCGCGGCGATTGAAGCTGAGCTTCAAGCCTTGCAAACCGCGTCAGCGGCGACCGAGAAAAAGCAAAAGCCCAAGCGCACCGCGCTGCCGGCAGAATTTCCACGCACGTTGATCCATCACGAACCGGACAACACCCACTGCCCATGCGGCTGTGCACTCAAGCGCCCGGTGAGGACGTCAGCGAGAAGCTGGACTACACGCCCGGCGTATTTACCGTCGAGCGCCATGTCCGTGGCAAGTGGGTCTGCGATGACTGCGAAACGCTGATCCAGGCACCCGTTCCGGCGCAGGTCATCGACAAGGGCATCCCGACTGCCGGGCTGCTGGCCCACGTCATGATCGCCAAGTTTGCCGACCATCTTCCGCTTTACCGCCAGGAGTCGATTTTCGGTCGAGCTGGCTTGGCGATTCCGCGCTCAACGTTGGCTCAATGGGTTGGCGTAGCTGGCGTGCAGTTGCAGCCTCTGGTCGACGCGCTGCGCGACGTGGTGCTTGGGCAGCAAGTCATCCATGCTGATGAAACACCGGCGCAGATGCTCGCTCCGGGCTCGAAGAAAACTCACCGCTCTTATGTGTGGGCCTACGCCACCAGCCAGTTCTGCGAAACAGCGGCTGTCGTCTATGACTTCAGTCCCAGCCGCGCTGGTGAGCATGCTCGCAACTTCCTGCAAGGCTGGAAGGGCAAGCTGGTCTGTGATGATTTTGGCGGTTACAAGGCCAGCTTCGAACTCGGCGTGACGGAGATCGGTTGCATGGCCCATGCGCGGCGTAAGTTCTTCGAATTGCATGCCACCAACAAGAGCATGCTCGCCGAGCAAGCCCTGCGCTATATCCAGTTGCTGTACGAAATCGAAAGTGAAGTCCGCGACCTGGATCCGGATTTACGGCGCCGAATACGGCAAGAAAAAGCCGTACCGGTGATGGATAGGCTGCATGCCTGGATGATCGCGCAGCGTGATCTTGTACCCGAAGGATCGGCTATCAGCAGAGCGTTGGATTACAGTCTGCAACGCTGGGCAGCGCTGTCGCGCTACCTCGATGACGGAACTGTTCCCATTGATAATAATTGGGCAGAGAACCAGATCCGGCCTTGGGCTCTTGGACGCAAGAACTGGCTCTTCGCAGGGTCGCTACGCAGCGGAAAACGGGCGGCGGCGATCATGAGTTTGATCCAATCTGCGCGACTCAACGGGCATGATCCGTATGCTTATTTGAAGGACGTTCTCACGCGTCTGCCGACGCAGCGGGCGAGTGAAATTGATCAGTTGCTGCCGCATAGGTGGACGTCGGGCTTACCCAGAACGCTCAAGAATGACGGATAAGGATCTTAAACTTCAAATAACCGACGCACCTGCACGGAATCGGCGCTTCCGCTTTGTTCAAGAGGAAGGAAGTATCGTAGTTGCCATTGTTGTGTCCTAACGGCCTCTTTGGCGACTGGTTTGACCCAAGGTGGATAAACGCGGATAGCGCGCTTACCGCCTTTACCGTTAATCGCCATGATGCCCTTTGATGCCAGTATTTTCTGGTCGAAAACAAACTGTCCGCGATGAGTTGCATCGAACACACTCACCACAACAAAGGCTACGCCATCATCGACATCGAGAGGTGCAATGATGCCGCCTGACGTCGGGCGCTTCCATATTGTGACGAACTGTCCAATCTTCGTCGGCGTTGTTTTAGCCACACGGAAGACAATGGTGTGTCCGTCGAGGCCAAAGCGGGAGGCACCATACTCGACACTCTCAGCCTCGCGTAGAGCCAGATCCGTCAATTGCATTCCCGCCGGCTTGTACACATCCTGGATAGCAGCTATCAGATCGTTCGGAATATGGCCGAGGGCCGGGTCTGCCGCGCCTGCATATTTTGTGTCTAGTTCAGTTAAATCGAATTTCAACGGGAACAACTCCTAAACGACTCATTGACCATACGACCCATTCCAGAACATATGCACGCCCTTCGACATGCCGAAGCGGGCTGCGTGCGGTTACGTCGTGTAATTGCGCAAGGTGGGATAGCCAGCCGCTTACTACTAGGGTGCTGAAGGCAAGGCCCACCTCTGCAAAACACTCCAGCTCAATTTGAAATCCCCCTGCTCACCTTGCAGGCACAACGCGTCGTGCCCCAGGAGCGGGTCGGCGCGCAGGGTCCAAGGTCGGCTGCCGTCGACCTTCATGCGCTCGGCGACGACTTCCAGCAAGTCCGGATGGCAATGCAAGATCCCCGCTTCATCAGCCGGTTGTGCTGACTTCAAGTGCAGGAACAACGCATCCACGCGGGCAGCCAAGGGCTGTTCCCCAAGAACGATTTGCAGCCCTTGGAGCAGTAACTCCCGAGCGCTTTGCTCGATGTGCAACCACATGTGCTCTCGCTGCGCCTGCCAGTCCTCGAAGAGGGTTTTCGCCTCTTGCCAGACTTCAGCGCGCGCCCTGTCACCGGCTTCCTCGCGCAATTGTCGGGCATCCTCGCGGGCCGTTTCGATCAGCGCGTCGGCCTGGGCCTGTACCGCTTCGAGCAACTGTTCGGCCAACAGGCAACGCTCGATGACCTCTCGACGCAACAGCGGTTCACTGATGCGTTGCTGATGGCTGACGAGTGTCAGGCTCCGACGGGTCAACATGAGGGGGTCCTTGCTGGGTGAAGTTCAGGACATACCAGGCTACGGCTTGCCACAAAGCGGTCAATTTGACGTGGGGAATGGTGTCGCAGGTCATGCGCTCGGCCTCTTCGACGTCAAAGCGCAGAAATCTCAGCCGCAGTTTCCCCCAGACCCTTTCCCCGACCCAGGCTCGCAATAAAGCCAGCCCCACCGCCTCGGCCCGGCATTCTCGCCAGGTTGCAGGTAACCACTGCCCGGGTTGCAACGCTTTGCCCAGGCGCCGACACCAGATATGGTCTGGCTCTGCGACCAGGTTCGGTGATCGCACCACACTGCCACCGCACACCGTGACAACCAGATTAAACACGTATTGCCATTGCTCGGGTGCCAAGGGCAACAAGGGCAACAGCGCGATAGGCGGCGGGGGCGGTATACTCGTCATGAAGCCCAATCGGCGATCCAGCCAGGCACCGCGGGTTTTGCGCAGAAGCTCCAGCATCGGCAGAGGCAGTTGCGGTTCGGCAGGTAATTGCCAACCGGCATGGGTATCGCACCAACCCTGAGCCCACCAGCGAACCCAATAGAGCGATTGACTCGGGTTAGCCAGTCTCACTGAGGATCAGATGCCGGGCTTGCGCCAGATTTGACTCGGCCTGCCAGACGTTGTCGCCATGCGGGATTAAGAGCCAACAACCCGGCGAACAAGAGCAACACACCGATTGCACAAATGGCCGCTATCCATTGCCAGAACTCTAGGCGTTCGCGAGTCATGGTGAAGGGCCCCAGGGCCACGTTATCTTCGAGTTCCTTAAAGTTCTGGGCAGGTACGAAGACCACCGCGAGTTTTTGCTGATTGGCATTGGCCATGCCCGGAATACTACTGGCGACCATGCGCTGGATCCGTGGCCGCACGCTGTCGGGATCGAAATCAGCACTGTGTTTGATAAACACCGCCGCCGAAGCCGGCTGTACCGGCTCGCCTGGCGCTATCCGCTCAGGCAGGACCACATGCACTCTTGCCACGATCACCCCATCGATTTGCGACAGGGTCTGCTCCAGTTCCTGGGACAGGGCGTAGATGTAGCGGGCGCGCTCCTCCAAGGGCGAGGAAATCACCCCTTCCTTGCGAAACACATCACCCAGGCTTGAACGGGATTGACGAGGTAGACCGACAGCCTCCAGCGCCCTGACCGCCCGCGAAATATCCTGGGTCGGGACCAATACTGAAACACCGGTTTTATCCAGGCGTTTCTGCGCATCGATGTGCTTGCTCGCGAGTTCGGCCAGTACCTCGTTGGCATCTTGCTCGGACAGTGCTCGATGTAACTCCATCCGATCGCCACAGGCGGCCAGCAACACGACCAATAACGGGATCACCAGCCACCCCAAAGCCTTGCAATACATGTTCACGCCTTATTGCAGACTGGTGAGTTTTTCCACACTCTGTGTCGCCTTGCTGACCAGTTTGGTGCTCAGCATGCTCTCTAGATAAAACGAGGACAGCGAGCGGTTGGCCTGCAATACCTGTTGCGGATCAACAGACTTCGCGGCTTTTTGCAACGCCCGGGAAGCCTTTTCGGAAGAGTGCTGGCTGGACATCGAAGCGATGGTCAGCGGTTGGCTTGCTGAATCGGCACTGACCGTGGTCGGCTGGTCGGCGCCTTTGTGCATCGCCGCCTTGAACCAGGCAACATCCGCCTGGGCAGGAGCCTCACTTGATGCGACTTCGAAACCGGACAGCCCCAAGTTGCTACCTGTCACACGTGCAATCGACATCATTTTTCTCCTGCCAAGACGAAGGTTTTCACTCAGCTGTATTAGCGGGTTGTGTTCTGCTGAGTCAGCACCGACAGCAAATTACCAGCCGCAACACTGGCATCGGTTTTCAGCGTGTTGCCAGCACCACCATTCTGAAAGTTCTGTTCGGCGTCGGGGAATAATCCACTCATCGAATTACCGTGGGCGCTGTCTTTGACTTCTGACTTCATCATGTCGATCGCCTTCTGGAACTGCTCGCCTTCGGGCTTGGACATAAAGTTGTCGCCTTCCGACAGTTCACCCATCCAGTCCTTGGAATCACCATCGGGTTTGCCGAACTCTTCCGGGTGCATATCCATAAAGCGCGACACTTCTTTGAGCTGATCTTTATCGTCAGGGTTAAACTCCTTTTCCCCGCGCATTTGACGACTCGGGTCACTTGGCGTCTTGAGCATGTTGTCGAGCTTGTCTTCACCCAGGCTGCCCAGCAGCGAAGACAGCATATCCTTGAGCTCCCCGGGCGAATCGGAGTTAGTGGCGCCGGATGATTGTCCCCCGAAGGAGTTGTTGCCCAAGCCCTGTTTCGAGTCGGCGCCACCACCCAACATATCGCTGATAAACCCTTCCAGACCTTTGGTGAAAGACTCCGTCTCGTGATTGTTGAGGTAGCCATCCTCCTTCACTTCATCCTTCCAGCCCCCGACGTTGCCAGTGGCATCGTGAGGCTTGCCGAACGTGTCCGGCTTCTTGTCCATATAATCGGCGACCATGCCCAGCAATGGGCTATCTTGATTGCGAATATTGGCGCCGTCACCGTTCTTTTCGAACAAGGTGTCTTGGAGCAACGATGCGATCTTCCCTGCTGCAGGGTTACTCGTTTCACTCTTGAAGACAGGACCTGTAGAAAGACTGAAGTTGCTCTGGGATAACCCGGCCTGAGAGGCGCCAATTGAAGAAGGCTGCATAGTTCTACTCCTTGAAACTGCGTAAGTCATGGCTCCCCCGACACCCGTCGAGAGAGCACACAACAACTTAGTAGGTGATAGCCTTTGCGGTTTGCACGGCAGCGTTCTGCGCTTTAACTGCAGAATCCTGTTGGCCCGTTGAAATTGCACTATCGGTATCAGCCGTCATTTTGGCCGCCGATGCTGCAGCCTGCTTCGTTGTGTTTGCTGCTGAAGCTGCGTCCATGACGCCCGAAGCTGCGGTCGATGCTGCAAGACTCGCCATTTTTATTACTCCTGATAGTCGAAGGGGGGTTCGAACACCTTGGATCAATGATGTTCGATCAATGAGTGGCCCCTTCGACAAACCAGTTCCAACGTCATTTGAAAGATACGAAAGTTAAATACGTTCACAGCCACTCGCAGGCGATTGAGTAGCGACCTAAGCCCCAGCAGAATTGATGTTCAGGCTTTTCATTCGGTGATAGAGGGTGCGTCGGGGTATGCCCAGCTCACGGATCACCGCGTCGATGCATTTCGGATGTCGGGAAAGGGAGTCCTGAATCAATGCTTTTTCGAACAGTTGCAGATAGATCTTGAGCGGCGCCATCGGTTTCATTGCACAGCAGCCTTCCCCCTGCAAAGGTGGCATGCCCAGAACGAAACGCTCGGCCGCGCATTTGAGTTCCCGAATATTTCCCGGCCAGCGATGACTAAGTAGCAGCTTGAGCAGATCCGGTCCCTTCAGCGGGGTCGGCTGGCTATGTTTGCAGGTGGCTTCATGAACGAAGCGCTCGAACAATATCGGTATATGGTCCAGACACGAACGCAGGGTCGGCATCTGAATCTTGATGACATTGAGACGAAAGAACAAATCCCGACGGAATCGCCCTTCTTCGACCAGCTTTTCCAATGGGGTTTGCGTGGCCACGATCACCCGCAGATCCAGGGATACGAAGCGGGTCGAGCCCAGACGTTCGATCCCGCGCATTTCAAGGACCCTGAGCAGCTTGGCCTGCAACAACAACGGCATACTGTCGACTTCGTCCAGATACAGCGTGCCCTGATCCGATGCCTCGATATAACCCGCTCTGGACTTTGATGCGCCGGTGTAGGCCCCCGCCATGACACCGAACAATTCACTTTCTGCCAACTGCTCCGGCACTGCTGCGCAGTTCAGCGCAATCAGGGGGCCTTCACGACGAGACAACTGATGAATGCGTCGCGCCAGCGTATCCTTGCCCGTCCCGGTTTCGCCCTCCAGAACCATATCGACCTTGAGCGGGGCGGCCTTTCTTATGAAGGACTGCAGCGTGCCAAAGATATCGAGAATCTCATGATCCATCTGTAAACATTCAATATTCATAGAGTCCCCAACCCAATAATCTCTTCAATTGAAGCTTGGGAATACCTGAAACTGTTCCACTCTTGGTTCCCGTACCGTACCAAGCAAAACGGCATCCTCCAATGGTTAACTCATACACTCCGACTCCTTATTCGCCCGCTATCAACGTATTACTCCGGGAAGGGAAGTCAGCCGCAAAATGAATTAGATTCATCTTGAATACCATGAATGATGGGTATGTGCCACATCGGCTTTCGATTCAGCCCCCTCTGTTGCCAAAATACTACTGTCTTTAGTGGCCACATTCGGTTTACCGAACACTATTCCAGCAAGCTATAGCTATCACTCAAGGCAACTTGGTTTTATGAAAGGGATAATCAATAATGTCATGATTTGCATTGTCATTGTTTTGTCACCGCCCCACATTAAAATTACCTGACTGAGCATTGTTAGTGGGCAATGTAAAAGAAATCAATCTCACTTTCGATGCCTACTCTCTGAATCAAGAACACTGACAGATCAATTAGCTGGGCAATACGCCATCATCGAACAGGTGACGCATTCAGTATAAGCCGCGCAACTACGTCGACTGTCTTTATAGACCTCCAACATGTCTGGCAGGCCAGCAATCCTTGCCAAACGCAAGGCCAGGCATAGCAACCTAGGTCGCCGCGAGCATGAGTTGCTTTCATTTTGGCCAGAAACACCTCAGTTCTGATAGAGGACACTGGCTCAACAGACTTGATGCTCATGAAAAGCGCTCACACTGATACTCGGCTGGGCTCGTCAGTTGCACGAAGACTCCTAGCCATGCCTTGCGCACGGAAATTCGCGATGGCGAATACCTCTTGCAAGTGCTCCGACAAAGAACTGATTGAGATGCCAGAAGCGCCTGAGCAGCTTTCCTCCATGGTTCGCCGGGAACCGAGCCGTGCAACCGTGCCACTCAGAGAAAAGGCATCAGACCTGACCGTCTTGGGTAGACGTCACAATGTTGCCATGTCATTTCTCGTGACAAGGAAAAGCGCCGTGCCTTATAGAACGATCATCCCGACACTCGCTGCCAGCACCTCGAATGTACAACTGTCGACGGTCGTTCGACCGAGCCTGGAGCAACGGTCCCAACGGCCGACCCAACACGCCTCGATCGGCCTCACCAATTTAGGCATGCGTCAGCACCAGAGTATCGGCCAACAGCGCCAGGATACCCGGGCGCCCCCCCAGCAAAGAGCAATTCACCCATCCTCCACCCGCCACACGGCCCGCACTTTCAGCGACCAGAATGCCAAAGGTCCAACAAGCGCCAGCACCAGGGATTCGTCCACCTTCGAGCTCCACGGTAACAACGCACAGATCACCACAGGAGTCCTCAACAGCCCCCCCCCTGAAAATCCCCGGCAAAGCGCAGCTCGCGCAACTGACCGGCATCCATGCAGAAAAGAATGGCAGGAGCCGAATCTCTGATGAGTTTGTGTGGTCCGGGCATATGGGGGCACTTGAAGAAGCTTCTAGAAAAGGTAATTTTGCCGTCAGCTTCAGGTCAGCAGGAAAAGCGACACTGGATGCTTTAGCGAGAGGCGCCGCGGCTAAAGGGCATGACATCCTCGAAAAAACCATCAAGAAGAGTTCTATCGAAAACGCCTACGGCGCTGAAAAAGCACCCAGTGTGCTAGCGGCAGTAAAGTCGGCCGGAATTGAAGGGTATGTCGGTCACTGGAACAGTACGGGGTTGGTCGGTATTTATCTAAGCGGCAAAAATGAACATGACAAGCCCATCTACCCGATTGATATCAAGGATCTTGAAAGCAGTCTGGCTTCCTTGAAGAGCAAGGTGAACTGGCCAACTATTCCCTTTACCGGGGATTATGACATGCACGACCTTATTACATTTCGTGGCGCGGGGCCGCCACGCACCGTATTGGCGGACTCAAAAGAGGAGAAAGACATCATTGACCTGATGAACAGGCAGGTCGCTGAAGTTGACCCGAACAGACCCTTTGAAGTTAAACAGCGAAATACGATCAGGCATGGCCCTCAAGTCAACTTCTTTTCCCATATGGTGGCTTCTGAATCTGAAGTGGTGGCTAAATCCGGTGGTGTTCTGGGGCTGTCGCACGGCCGGGGGAGTTTCCAGTGGCGATGCTCGATAGGGGGCAGTGGACGGTTCTCGAAAATATCAAACAGTTGGATTCATACTATTCAAATGTCGGGGCACGAATTAAGGAAAGCTGGAAGCCCGGAGGTGTTCGACACTTTAAGGACGAGAAGATCGTCAACCTGGAGCGGATGCCTTATTGCAGCCGATGATTCTGCCGGGCTGGTCACCTTGAAGTCTCACATCCTTTGATCTTGAAGGGCTAGAAATCCCGCTTGTAGAAGATGTCCAGCGAACTGGCCACGCCGCTGGCGGCTTCGAGGTAGACCTTTTTGCTCAGTTTGTAGCGCAAGGCGATGGTGTTGGCCGGTTCGAAAACCCCGACGCCATAACGCAGGCTGAGTTTTTCCGAAATGTTGCCGCTGGCTACCACGGCGGTGTTGGCGCCGCTGCCTTGAGTATCGAGCTGGAAGTCCTGAATACCCAGATCCTTGGCCAACCCGCTAGTCACCCCCGAACTACCCATCAAACCCAACCCGAGAGCGGCCTGGGCGAGCATGTTGTTGTCTTCACCAGTGGTGCTTAGCGGACGCCCCAGCACCAGATAGGATAACGCCTGCTCCTGACTCATCGCCGGTTCGGAAAAGATCTGCGTGGTCGGCTGCTCGGCGCTGCCACTCAGGCGAATGCCGGCGATGACGTCGTCTGTCTGGCGAATCGCTTCGATGTCCAGGTATGGCTGATCGATCGGACCTGCAAACAGCAATCGCGCCCGGCGCACCGTCAGTCGCTGACCGTAGGCGCGATAACGCCCGTCGTTGAGCCACAGCTCGCCACGAGTGTCCATGTTGTCGCCGATGTGCACCTGGCCTTGCAGGTTGGCGGTCAAGCCGAATCCGGCAAAGCTGAGTTTGTCCTGTCCGACCACTACATCGATGTCCATCGCCATGGCCATCGGCGGTTTACCTTCTTCGGTTTGCTGACCGACGATCACCGTGTCATCGGAGACCTTGACCGTGGACGGCGGCAGCTCGCGCACGGTGATTTCACCCTTGGGCACCAGCACTTTGCCGACGATTGCCAGTCTGTCGTCCTTCATGGAGATCTTCAGGTCCGGCGCGACTTCCAGCGCGGCGTAGGGTTCGACGGTGACCGGCAACTGCGAGCCCTTGAGCGCCAGATCCACGACCAGCGCCTGGCCCCAGGCGATGTTGCCATTGAGGCTGCCCTGCCCGGCCTTGCCGCTTTTCCAGCCGCCGTTCAGTTGCACGGTTTCCCCGGCAATCACGGCTTGAAGTTGCAAGGCTTCGAGCGCCATCGGCAGTTCAGGCCCGGAGATTTCACCGTCGCGCAGCTCGAGGTTGCCATTGACCAGCGGCGCCAGCAGTCCGCCGGACAATGTGCCGCTGCCGCTCAAATGCCCGGTGAGTTTCTCGACCATCGGCACAAACGGCCGCGCCACCGACAAGTCCAGACCACTGAGGCGGAATGAACCGGTCAGCGGTTTGTTCTTCGGCAGCGGGTTGATCTGCGCCTGAACCATCAGTTCACCGAGCTTGCCGCCGACAAAATTGAGGTCGGTGTCGATGCGTTTTGGCGTGAGTTTGCTGGTGAGTTTCAGGGTCTGGTATGGGAAGTCCAGCCATTGCTCCTTCTCACGCATACGCAACGTGCCGCCACTGGCGTCGATGCTGATCTGGCCGTTCGGACCGCTGGCCGGCAAGTCCAGTTGCAGGTCGGCGTTGAGCTTGCCCTTCCAGGCAAAATCCTTCGGCAACCATTGCGCGAGGCTGTCGATGGGGAACTGCTTGAGGTGATAACGCAGCTTCGGCTCGGGCATCAAGCGCTGGTCTTCGCCGCACAGACTGGCCGGGCCGGACATCCAGCAATGGGCGCCGAAGTTGATTTTACCGTCCGCCAGTCGCTCAAGCTTCGCCGGATTTTGCAGCTTCCAGTCCTGACCGCCAGCCTGGATATCGCCACTGGCCAGACGCCCGCGCCAATTGCCCTTATCCAGCGTGCCGTCGAGACCGAGCGCCAGTTTCAGCTTCGGTCCTTGCAGGTCGAGGGCGAGTTTCTGGTTTTTGATGTCGCCCTGACCACTGGCGGTCAACGTGCCCAGTGACGTATCGCCGGTCTGAATGCCGCTGCCTTTGAGGTCGATCTTCGCCCGCTGAGCGTTGTCGAGGGTGGCGTCCAGATTGAGGCTTTGCAGACGATTGTCTTCGAAGGCCAGTTGCGTGCCTTGCAGGCCGAGTTTGCCTTGTGGCGCTTTGAGCGTGCCGGCGACATCGACCCGACCATTGAGCTGACCACGCAGTTGCGGCCAGAGCTGGGCCAGACGCGGCATCTTGATGTCGATCCGGCCGGCGAGTTTCTGTTGCAGGCTGCCTTGGCCGTTGATGCTGTTGTCACCGAGGCGAATCTGCAATGTGCTGAGGTTCCATTGCTCGCCACCGCCATCGGCCTTGGCTTGCAATACGGCCGGTTGCCCGCGCAGCTTGCCTTTCAGGTCCAGGTCGGCGGTCAGGCTGAGTTTTTCATTCTTCATCTCACCCTTGCTGCGTAACGGGCCGGCCAAGGTGCCTGGCAACTCCGCGAGCCAGTACGCCGGGTTGATTGCCGAGAGGTCCAGCGCCGTATCCCAGGCGATACCGTCGGCAAACTGCAGGTTCAAATGCCCTTCGGCCTTGCCCTGTCCGGCTTCGAGTTTGAATTGCGGCAGGTGGATTTTGGTCAGATCGCCGCTGAACGGGCTGTTCAGACTGAACGCCCCGGCCGGGCCATCCAGTACGGCTTTGAAGTTACCGATGTAGTTGCCGTCGGTGTAGGAGACCTCACCGTTGAAACTGCGCAGCGCCACTTGCGGCTCGTCGATCAGCGGATAGAGACGGTGCCACGGGAAATCCAGCCAGTCGATTTTCGCTTCAGCACTCAGGCCTTTGCTCCAGTCCACAAGCCCTGTGAGCTTGAGGCTTTGTTTGTCGTTGGCCGTCAGATCAAGGCCGGCGATTTGCGCGCCCTTGGCGTCGACCTTGCCTTGCAGCACCAGCGCAACCGGGCCAAGCTCGGCGGGCAACGTGGCTTTGCCGAGCAACTGGTAACCGTTTTTCAGGTCGCCGTCGCCGGTGAGTTCCAGTTGATTGAGTTGCAAGGTATCCGGTAGATCGGCGCTGGGTTTGAAGCCGTCGGCGGTGATGCGCACTTTGGCAGGCAGGTTTTCCGCCAGTGGTTGCAGCTCGCCAGTGAGTTGGCCGTTCAAGTAGCCGCTGCTGTCGGCTTTCAAGTTCAGGGTTTTCAGCAAATCACCGTCGACCTTCAGGGCCAGTGCCCATGGTTCGGTACCCGGCGACGGCAAGGTCAGTTTGCCTTCAGCGGTCAGCGGCCAGTTACCGCTCGGTCGCAACAGGCCGGACAGGTTCAGGCTCAGTTCATCACGCTGCAAATGCACCGAGTCGATCTGCAACCCCTTCTCGGTCCAGTGCGCCGCCAGTTGCAGCCCCTTGAGTTCTTCACTGCCGTTGAACAGCAGGCGGCCGATTTTGACGTCGCCCAATTCGATGGCCAGCGGCAATTTCAAATCCGGCAGACTGATCGGGCCGCTGCTTTCCTCTTCCACGCTCGGCGGGAATTGCAGGCTGACCTGCTCGGCCTGCAATTGCTCGATGCACAACGTCATGCGCATCAGGCACAGCGGCGACCAGGCGAAAATCGCTTTGTTCAGCTCAACCCGGCTGCTGTTCTGCTGCCACACCAGATGATCGGTGCTCCACTGCCCACCCAAACGGCCCTGGAAATTCTCCACGGCCAAACCCGGCACAAACCCCAGCGCCCAGCGACTGCCCGTCGGAGTGCCCAGCACGGTGATCAGTGTCAGCACGATCAGCATCAGCAGCGCCGGAATCGCCAGCAGCGTTATTTTCAAACCACGCTTCACAGCTCAGGCCCCATGGAAAAGTGCAGTCGAATGCCGCCGTCGTCGTCCATCGCGTGGGCCAGGTCGAGGCGAATCGGCCCCACCGGCGAAACCCAGCGTACGCCGATACCGACACCGGTCTTGAGGTTCGGTAATTCGAGTGTGTTGAAGGAGTTACCCTGGTCGATGAAGGTTGCGACCCGCCATTTTTCGGCGACAGAGTATTGATACTCGACGCTGCCGGCCACCATGTAGCGGCCACCGATACGGTCGCCATCGGAGTTTTCCGGGGACAGGCTCTGGTAATCGTAACCGCGCACGCTCTGATCGCCACCGGCGAAGAAGCGCAAGGACGGCGGCACGGATTTGTAGCCGTTGGTGGCGCTGCCGCCGACCTGCACCCGACCGAGCAAGCGGTGTTTGTCGAAGACCGTGGTCAGGCCTTTGACCAGCGCCGTGCCGTAGAGCAAGTTGGTGTCCGAACCCAATCCTTCCTTGGCGACTTTGGTTTCGAATTGCAGGCGATAACCGTTGTGCGGATCGATGCGGTTATCGCTTTTCAGGTACGAATAACTCACGCCGGGCATCAGTAAGGTGCTGAGCCCCGAATCGTCACCGAGTTTGTATTCCTCGCGTTGCCACTTGAGCGACACCACCCGCTGCCAGCCGCTGGGCAACTTGCTGTGCCACTCGGGGCCGAGGGTCAGCAGTTTGCTGAGGGTATCGGTGCCAGCGATTTCTTCATATTGATAACCACCGGCAAAGCGCAGTTTGTCGGTCAATGGTGGGTCCAGCGGAACGTCATAAAACAGCCCGACGTTCTGCCGTGGCGCTGAAATCTCGGCCTCCCAGCCATAGCTGTGCCCCTGAGGATTAACCCAATGGCGGGTCCAGTTGGCTTTGACCCGTGGACCGACGTCGGTGGAGAAACCCAGGCCGAGCCCCATGGTCCGTGGCTTGCGGGTATCCAGTTTGACCGCCACCGGGATCACGTCGTCCTTGGACGCGGTCGGCGCTGCGTCCACGCGCACGCCCTCGAAATAGCCGCTCGATTGCAGCGCCTGATTGAGTTCGGCGATCAGTTCGGAATCATAGGGCGTACCGGCCTTGAACGGCACCATGCGTTGCAGCAGGTCTTCGTCGAACGGCGTATCGCCTTCAAAACTGACCTTGCCCAGCGCATAGCGCGGGCCGCTGTCGTAGATCAATTCGATGTCGGCGACGCCGGCACGCGGGTCTACCAACAGTTTCTGGCGGGTGAAGCGCCCACTGAAAAAGCCGTAGCGCGAGGCCTGGTTCTGGATCAGCCGCTTGGCGTCTTCGTAGCGGCCATGGTTCAGCACCGCACCGGGTTTCAGCAGGTCGTTTTTCGGTACACGAAAGGATTTGAACGAGGCCGCCGGGCCGTCGATGCGCACCGTGACGTTGCGCAAATGGATGGGCTCGCCGGGGTCGATGTTCAGCACCAGGCGCGGTGTCTTGCCGCCCTTCACGTCGCTGTCGATTTGCGGCTGGTAATAACCCAAAGCCTGGGCGGCCTTGCGCGCCTGTTCTTCGGCGCCGCGACTGAAGCGCAGCAAGGCTTCTTCATCGCGATCGCCGAGGCTACCGATATAGCCTTCTATATTGGCCTTCAGTTCATCGTTGGACGGTTTGATCCGCACATCCAATTCACTTTGCGCCAGCGCCGCGCAGCTGGAAATCAGCATCAGCACGCCACTGGTAAATCTTCGTGGAAACTTCATAGGCGCGGATGCTATCACGAGCTTGGGAGCGTGATAGAGCCTGACGTGCGCTGAAAGTTCTACCGTTATGCCGTTGCCGTTTGTAACACCTGCGGATTTGCGTGGAAAAACACGTGTTCAAGAATCGGTCCTACCGCCACTTCGCCGATTTCCTCATAGCCCTGACGCTTATAGAACTCCAGATAGCGAGGATTCCCGGTGTCGAGGATCACGCCTTGGGAGTGTTCATCGACCGCGCACCAATTGTGCACCGCTTGCAGCAATTGTTCGCCAAAGTGCTTGCCCTGGAATTGCGGATGAACCCCCAGCAATGGCAAAACGTGTACCGAATCGGACGGCACGCACGCCATTACGGCGGCGTGGTAATCGAGGTAGCGTCGGGTGCAGCGAAACCCGGTGCTGAGCACCATCCGCAAGCGCCAGGCCCAGCTTTCGGTGATGCCCAAGCGGCGTTGCGGCGGTGCGATCAGGGCGATGCCGATCAAGCGGTCGTTTACCAGCAGGCCGATGGCCGGCAAATCCTGCAAAAAGTGCTGTTTGACCAGTTCGCGCACCGTTGCCCTTACCCGTTGTTCATAACCAGGGCGCTCGGCTTCGAACAGGTAGCCGAACGTCGGCTCGTGCCGGTACGCCTGGTACAACAGGGAGCGTGCTTCGCGGGAATAGCCGCTGTCGAGCATGTGAATATCGGCAATGGCGGTCGAGGTTTCGGGCATAACGGTAGATCTCCCCTGGGCGCGGCTCAGAAGGCCGCGTTCTTATTGGTACGAGCCTTTGGGTGGCTTCACAGTTCCCCACACAGGTATAGACCAAGCCGGGATCTTCATCGACTGGGCTGACGCCTTCGCGGGCAAGCCACGCTCCCACAGTATCCGTGGCGCTCATAGATTTTGTGTACGCCACGGACACTGTGGGAGCGGGCTTGCCCGCGAAGAGGCCCGATCTGCCAACACATCTCTCCCACAGTTTCAGTGGCGTTCACAGATTTTGTGTACGCCACGGACACTGTGGGAGCGTGGCTTGCCCGCGAAGAGGCCCGATCTGCCAACACATCATCTCTGACAGAACACAACGAATCGCCTCACCCCAAGACTGGCCCCATTCCTACATGTCAGCTAGCATCGCACTTTTGCCAGGACTGCCGACCATGAAGATCGTCTCCTTCAACATCAACGGGCTGCGCGCTCGCCCGCATCAGCTGGCGGCGCTGATTGAGAAACATCAACCAGACGTGATCGGATTGCAGGAAACCAAGGTCCACGACGATCAGTTTCCCCTGGCCGAGGTTCAGGCACTGGGTTATCACGTGCATTTCCATGGGCAAAAAGGCCACTACGGCGTGGCCCTGCTCTCGCGCCAGGAACCGATTGCCTTGTACAAAGGCTTCACCACTGACGAAGAAGACGCTCAGCGGCGCTTCATCTGGGGCACTTTCGCCGACGCCAATGGCGTGCCGGTGACCATCATGAACGGCTATTTCCCACAGGGTGAAAGCCGCGATCACCCCACCAAATTCCCGGCCAAGGAACGTTTCTACAGCGATTTGCAGCAGTTGCTGGAAAGCCAGTTCAGCAACGACCAGCCGATTGTGGTGATGGGCGATGTGAACATTTCCCCGGAAGACTGCGACATCGGCATCGGCCCGGACAACATGAAACGTTGGCTGAAAACCGGCAAATGCAGCTTCCTGCCCGAAGAACGCGAATGGATGGCCCGCTTGAAAAATTGGGGCCTGGTGGACAGTTTCCGTCACCTGAACCCGGACGTTGCCGACCGTTTCAGCTGGTTCGACTACCGCAGCCGTGGTTTTGAGGATGAGCCCAAGCGCGGGCTGCGAATTGACTTGATCATGGCATCCCATGGGTTGTTGCCGCGAGTGAAGGATGCCGGCGTGGATTACGATCTGCGCGGGATGGAAAAACCTTCCGACCACGCGCCGATCTGGCTTGAGTTGAGCTGATCCTACAAAATCTACACAAGGCTAATGTGGGAGCGGGCTTGCTCGCGAAGGCGCTGGGTCAGTCGACATCAATGTTGAATGATCGACCGTCTTCGCGAGCAAGCCCGCTCCCACACTTGGTAACTGTCATCGTTCAGAAACCTTACTGACTTATTCTCCCGGCACTTTCCCAGGCTTATAAGGTGCCGGCATGACGCTGCGCGTGTTGTTTCTGTCGATGCTCGCCGCCCTGCTGCCGTTAACGGTATCGGCCGGCGACTTACCGACGCCCGAACGTGGCCCGGTGCTGCGCATCCAGGGCTCCAACACCATTGGCGCGGCATTGGGCCCGGCGCTGGTCGAGGGGTTGATGCGTGAACAGGGCCTGCTCAAGGTTCATCGCGAAGCCCCGGACAAAGCCAACGAACAACGCATCGTCGGCGAAACCGTTCAGGGACGCCGAGTCGAGGTGGAGGTCGCGGCCCACGGCTCCAGCACAGGATTCAAAGCCCTGAAAAACGCTTCTGCCGATCTCGCGGCCTCCTCGCGCCCGATCAAGGACAGCGAACGGCTGGATCTCCAACGGCTGGGCGACCTGAAAAGCCCGATTGCCGAGCAAGTCATCGCCATTGATGGGCTGGCAATCATCCTTCATCCGCTCAATCCGCTGAAACAACTCAACACCGTACAACTGGCGCGGATCTTCAGCGGCGAAGCGAAAACCTGGGAAGAACTCGGCGGCACCGGTGGGATGATTCATCTCTATGCGCGGGATGATCAATCGGGCACCTATGACACGTTCAAGGAATTGGTCCTCAGCCCGCGTGGGAAAACCCTGAGCGGCAATGCAAAACGCTTCGAATCCAGCGAGCAATTGTCCGACGCGGTCAGTCTGGACCCGCAAGCCATCGGCTTCATCGGCTTGCCTTATGTGCGCCAGGCCAAAGCCGTGGCCATCGTCGATGGCGACTCCCAAGCCATGCTGCCGCTCAATAGCCTGATCGCGACGGAAGATTACCCGCTGTCCCGTCGGCTGTTCTTTTACCTACCGCCGACCGGGAAAAATCCCTGGGCCAAGGCCTTAGTGAAGTTTGCCCAAAGCAGCAAAGGCCAGGCGATCGTCGCAGCCAATGGGTTTATCGCGCAGACGGTTCAGGCCATGGTCGTCACGCCGAATGCGCTGATGCCCGAGGGCTATCAGGCACTCAGCCGTCATGCCCAGCGGCTGACGGTGAATTTTCGTTTCAAAGAAGGCAGCGCGACGCTGGACAACAAGGCCCGACAGGACCTGTCGCGGGTGCTCGACTATATAGAGCAGCACGACAAAACCAATCGGCAGGTGACGCTGGTGGGGTTTGGCGACGCCAAGAGCGACCCCGCTCGGGCTGACCTGCTGTCGAAACTCCGGGCCATGGCGGTGCGGCGAGAACTGGTGAAAAGCGGCGTGGTGTTTCGCGAGATTCGTGGTTTCGGCGCCGAGATGCCGGTGGCGACCAACAGCGGGGATGAAGGGCGGATCAAGAATCGGCGGGTTGAGGTTTGGGTGTATTGAACCATTCACCCTCGCGGTGAAAGGTCTGACGCATTCGCGAGCAAGCCCGCTCCCACAGGTGACCGAGTTCTCTCAAGGGAGTGCGGTCTAATGTGGGAGCGGGCTTGCTCGCGAATGGCAGGCGCCGCGGATTTACTGACCGCTACGCATCATCTCTTTAGGCACATACTTGCCGATCTCGAACTTGCCGATCGCCGCGCGGTGCACTTCGTCCGGGCCGTCGGCCAGGCGCAGGGTGCGTTGCATCGCATACATGTAAGCCAGCGGGAAATCGTTGGAAACCCCTGCCCCGCCATGGATCTGGATCGCCCGATCGATCACCCGCAATGCGACGTTCGGCGCGACGACTTTGATCTGCGCGATCTCGCTCTTCGCCACCTTGTTGCCGACGGTGTCCATCATGTACGCCGCTTTCAACGTCAGCAGGCGCGCCATGTCGATCTCCATCCGTGAGTCGGCGATTTTGTCGATGTTACCGCCCAGACGCGCCAGGGGTTTGCCAAACGCGGTGCGGTTGACCGCACGTTTGCACATCAGCTCCAACGCACGCTCGGCCATGCCGATCGAACGCATGCAGTGGTGAATCCGGCCTGGGCCGAGGCGACCCTGAGCAATTTCGAAGCCGCGTCCTTCACCCAACAGGACGTTTTCGTACGGCACCCGGACGTTTTCGAACAGCACTTCGGCGTGGCCATGAGGCGCGTCGTCATAACCGAACACCGGCAGCGGACGCACAATCTTCACGCCCGGGGTATCCACCGGCACCAGAATCATCGAGTGCTGCGCATGGCGCGGTGCATCCGGGTTGCTCAGGCCCATGAAGATCAAAATCTTGCAGCGTGGATCGCAGGCCCCTGAGGTCCACCATTTCTTGCCGTTGATCACCCATTCGTCGCCATCACGCACAGCGCGGGCGGCCATGTTGGTGGCATCGGACGAGGCCACGTCCGGCTCAGTCATGGCGAATGCCGAGCGGATCTCGCCGCGCAACAGCGGTTCGAGCCAGCGCTGCTTCTGTTCTTCATTGGCGTAACGCACCAGCACTTCCATGTTGCCGGTGTCCGGCGCGGAGCAGTTGAACGGCTCAGGGCCCAGCAGCGAACGGCCCATGATTTCCGCCAATGGCGCATATTCGAGGTTGGTCAGGCCCGCGCCGAGTTCGGATTCAGGCAGAAACAAATTCCACAGGCCTTCAGCTTTGGCCTTGAGTTTGAGTTCCTCCATGATCGCTGTCGGCTGCCAGCGATCGCCCTCGGCGACCTGGCGTTCGAACACCGCTTCAGCGGGATAAACGTAGGTGTCCATGAACGCGGTTACGCGCTCACGCAGTTCTTGCACTTTGGGCGAATAAGCGAAATCCATGGGCAGCTACCTTCTTACTTAAGGGAGGTTGTTCAGGGCATGCAATCGATGCTAGAACAGCGTTGATAATTTACCTAGCCTATTCTCGGCGTGTATTAACATTCATCACCGATATATGATCGACGGATAGAGCCACCTTCCTAAAACAAGAAGCAGAGAGCGCGCGCAATGAATCTGAGCAAGGTCGACCTCAACCTTTTTATCGTCTTCGACGCGATCTACACCGAAGCCAACCTGACTCGCGCCGGGCAGATTGTCGGCATTACTCAACCGGCAGTCTCCAACGCTCTGGCCCGCCTGCGCGAGACCTTCAACGATCCGCTTTTCGTGCGCACTGCCCAAGGCATGGTGCCGACGCCGATGGCGCAGAACATCATCGGCCCTGTGCGCAACGCCCTCTCCTTGCTGCGGGTGTCGGTGCAGGAAAGCCGCATCTTCAACCCGTTGCAGGCGGTCAAGACCTACCGCATTAGCATGACCGACCTCACTGAAGCGGTGATCCTGCCGCCGCTGTTCCAGCGCCTGCGACGCCTGGCGCCGACGGTGATCATCGAAAGCTTCTTGTCCAAACGTCGCGAGACCACCAAGGAATTGGCCGCCGGTCGTCTCGATTTCGCGGTGGATGCGCCGCTCAACACTGACCCGCAGGTGCGCCACGTCAAGTTGATGGAGGACCGTTACGTGTGCGCCATGCGCAAGGGGCATCCGTTGGCGGGCAAAGAAAAATTCACCCTCGACGATTATCTGTCCCTGACCCACATCCATATTTCCAGCCGCCGCAGCGGTCTGGGTTATGTCGACCTGGCCCTGGGCAAAATGGGCATCCAGCGCAAGATCGCCCTGCGCTCCCAGCACTACCTGATGGCGTCCCAGGTGTTGCAGCAGACCGACATGGTCATGACCGTGCCGGAACGCTTCGCCCGTCGCCATGACTTGTACTCGGTGAACCTGCCGGTCAAAGAAGTTCCGCCGGTGGAAACCCACCTCTACTGGCACGAAAGTACTGACCAGGACCCGGCCAACCGCTGGATGCGCGAGCAGATGATCGAGTTGTGTCAGCAGGTTACGGCGCATGAGAAGAAGTTCGATAAGGTGTAGGACTTTGGACCGCGTCATCGTTCTTCGCGAGCAAGCCCGCTCCCACATTTGATCGCATTCCCCTGAGAGAACGCGGTCACCTGTGGGAGCGGGCTTGCTCGCGAAGAGGCCGGTGATACCAATGAAGATCCATGCCCCTTGACGTAAACGTCAACCTGCCATTAGCTTAGCGCCATGACCTTTTTCGAGCGCTTCCATGAGCAGCCAGACCTATAGCATTTCCGACCTCGCCCGCGAGCTCGACATCACCACCCGGGCCATTCGCTTCTATGAAGAGCAAGGCCTGCTCAGCCCCGAGCGTCGTGGCCAGGAACGCATCTATTCGCCCCGTGACAAGGTCAGCCTGAAGCTGATCCTGCGGGGCAAACGCATTGGTTTTTCCCTGGCCGAATGCCGCGAGCTGATCGAGCTTTATGACCCCTCCAGCGGTAACACCAAGCAACTGCACAGCATGCTGGCGAAAATCGCCGAGCGTCGGGAACAACTCGAACAGCAACTGCTGGACATCGAACAGATGAAACTGGAACTCGACACGGCCGAGGAGCGCTGCACTCAGGCCTTGGAGCAAACGATCAAGAGCCAGCAAGCGGTCCAATAATCGTACGCCGATTCAGTGTGGGAGCGGCGGTGCGGCGATCCGACTTGCTCGCGAAAGCGGTCTGTCATCCAACATTGATGTCGGCTGGCCCGACGCCTTCGCGAGCAAGCCCGCTCCCACAGTAGATCGTCGCTCGCCCACAACTACAGGTGAATACTCCATGTCCCTACCCACCCACGTACGCCTGGTCGAAGTCGGCCCTCGCGACGGTCTGCAAAACGAAGCCCAGCCCATCAGCGTTGCGGACAAGGTTCAACTGGTCGACGCGCTGACAGCCGCAGGTCTGGGTTATATAGAAGTCGGCAGTTTCGTCTCGCCCAAATGGGTGCCGCAAATGGCCGGTTCCGCCGAGGTCTTCGCGCAGATCCAGCGCAAGCCGGGCGTAACCTACGGCGCCCTCGCCCCCAACCTGCGGGGCTTTGAAGACGCCATCGCCGCCGGGGTCAAGGAAGTCGCCGTGTTCGCCGCAGCGTCCGAAGCGTTTTCCCAGCGCAACATCAACTGCTCGATCAGCGAGAGCCTGGAGCGCTTCGTGCCGATCATGGACGCCGCCAAACAACACGGCGTCAGCGTGCGCGGTTACGTGTCCTGCGTGCTGGGCTGCCCTTACGAAGGTGACATCGCACCGGAACAAGTCGCCCGGGTTGCTCGCGAGCTCTATGCGATGGGCTGCTACGAGGTTTCGCTGGGAGACACCATCGGCACCGGCACCGCTGGCGCGACCCGCAAGATGTTCGAAGTGGTTTCGGCTGACGTACCACGTGAAAAACTGGCCGGACACTTTCACGATACCTATGGCCAAGCCATGGCCAACATCTACGCCAGCCTGCTGGAAGGCATCGCGGTGTTCGACAGCTCCATCGCCGGCCTCGGCGGCTGCCCATACGCCAAAGGCGCCAGCGGTAATGTCGCGACCGAAGACGTGGTTTACCTGCTCAACGGCCTGGGTATCGAGACCGGCATCGACCTGGACGCCTTGATTCGGGCCGGCCAACAGATTTGCGCGGTGCTGGGACGTCCTACCGGTTCGCGCGTGGCCAAAGCCCGCAGTGCGCAGTGACAGTGTGGATGTGTCCAGGTGTTACCGCGTGTGCTGAAACGTGGGCGGAAACGAGTAACACGGAAACAAATTGTCAGGTTTGGATCGGCTGAAAAATCTTGGTAAAAACCCAAATCATTGAATTTAAAGGGTTTTTAAAAGTTGGCACGGCTTCTGCTATCTCTATGGCATAACAAGAATAAAAACTGCAAACCAATAAAAATAAGACGTAACGACTCTGACATAACAAGAACAACACGGCAGAGACGCAGCTAACAGATTTTTTTGGAGAGGATGTGCTTTTCAGGGTGCTTTTCGAAGTAACCCGCAACCGGGCAGAGAACAATAAAACTACCTTCAGGTAGCTCCCGAACTGGTTGGATCGCTTAGCGAAAAAGTAGATCAGCGCTCAAAAAAATACGTTTGCTCTTGATCCCGGATGGGGATCGACAAAAACAGCGGTAAAGGGCCACGGTTACCAAAAACAACAACAGACCGCCCCTCAATAATAAAAAAAGAGCACGTACGACAAAATTAAAGGGGAGCTTCGGCTCCCCTTTGTGCTTTCTTGCCTTCCGGTTTTTCTCGATCCAAATGTAGGAACGGGCTTGCTCGCGAATGCGGTGTGTCAGTCAATACTGATGGTGACTGATCGACCGCATTCGCGAGCAAGCCCACTCCCACACTGGTTATGTGTCAGTCTTTGTTGATGCGCAGCTCCTCGATGCTGATCTCACGCATCCGAAACTTCTGGATCTTGCCGGTCACCGTCATCGGAAACTCCTCGACGAACTTGAAGTAACGCGGTGTCTTGAAGTGCGCAATGCGCTCCTTGCACCAGGCTTGCAGCTCCTGCTCGGTGGCGCTGTGGCCGGGGTGGAATTTGATCCAGGCAACGATCTCTTCGCCGTAGCGGGAGCAAGGAATGCCGATCACCTGCACGTCGGCTACCGCCGGATGGGTGAAGAAGAACTCTTCCAGTTCTCTTGGGTAAACATTCTCACCGCCGCGGATGATCATGTCTTTGTTACGCCCGGCGATGCACACGTAGCCTTCGTCGTTCATGCTCGCCAGATCACCGGTGTGCATCCAGCCCGCCTCATCGATAGCCTCGGCGGTGCCTTGCGGGTTATTCCAGTAGCCGAGCATCACGCTGTAGCCCCGAGTACACAGCTCACCGATGGTGCCACGCGGTACCAGGTTGCCCGCCTCGTCGATGATTTTACTTTCCAGTTGCGGCTGGGTTCGGCCAACGGTGGTGACGCGCAATTCCAGTTCGTCTGACGGACCGGTCTGCAAAGACACAGGGCTGGTTTCCGTCATGCCGTAGGCAATCTGCACTTCGCTCATATGCATTTCATTGATAACCCGGCGCATTACCTCGATCGGACAGGTCGCCCCGGCCATGATCCCGGTGCGCAGGCTCGACAAATCAAACTCGGCGCGCTTGGGCTGATCGAGCATGGCGATGAACATGGTCGGCACGCCGTAAAGCGCGGTGGCTTTTTCTTCGGCGACGGTGCTCAGCGTTAGCAATGGATCGAAGGCGTCGTTGGGGTAAATCATGGTGCTGGCGTGGGTGACGCAGCCAAGATTGCCCATGACCATGCCGAAGCAGTGATACAGCGGCACCGGAATCACCAGCCGATCATTGGCCGTCAGCCCGAGGCTTTCGCCGACCATGTAACCGTTGTTGAGAATGTTGTAGTGGCTGAGGGTCGCGCCCTTGGGGAATCCGGTGGTGCCGGAGGTGTACTGGATGTTGACCGCTTGATCGAAATGCAGGCTGTCCTGGCGTTCGCGCAATTGTTCGACCGACACGCTGGCCGCCAGATCGGCCAGCTGCGACCACGGCAGGAAACCCGATGGCGGCTGCGCATCCAGGCTGATCACCCCACGCAGTTCCGGCAGGCGTTCGCTCTGCAACTGGCCGATGGATTGCTCCGCCAGTTCCGGTACCAGCCCTTGCAACATGCCGTGATAGTCGGAGGTCTTGAAGGCACCGGCACAGACCAGCCATTGGCAACCGGACTGCTTCAACACGTATTCGAGTTCGGAACTGCGGTAAGCCGGATTGATGTTGACCAGGATCACGCCGATTTTCGCGCTGGCGAACTGACTGATGCACCATTGAGCACAATTCGGCGCCCAGATGCCGAGCCGGTCACCAATCTGCAACCCCAACGCCAAAAATGCTCTGGCATGCACATCGACGGCCTCTGACAGCTGCTGCCAGGTGTAGCGCAGCTGCTGATGGCGCACGACCAGCGCCTCCCCGTTCGGGTATTGCGCGACCGTGTTATCGAATGCCTGACCGATGGTCATCGCCAGCAAGGCTTTATCCTGGGAACCACGGGTATAGCTGCGCTGCGGGCTTGCACTGGGTTGATCCATGACGACCCCTATTGTCTTTATTAGTGGGTTTGACCGGCTCTACTCTCGCTCAAGTTGACGTTAACGTAAAGGGTGATTGACAGCCATTCGTCACAGGCTTACGTTAACGTAAAGGTGAGAGCCGAATCACTGCCCTCCCCACCCTACAAAAAAGCCAAAAGGTGCCCCATGAGCTACCCATCCCTGAACTTTGCCCTCGGTGAAACCATCGACATGCTGCGCGATCAGGTTCAGTCCTTCGTCGCCAAAGAGATCGCCCCGCGCGCCGCTCAGATCGACATCGACAACCTGTTCCCCGCCGACCTGTGGCGCAAATTCGGCGACATGGGCCTGCTGGGTATCACCGTGCCGGAAGAGTACGGCGGCGCGGGCCTGGGCTATCTGGCGCACGTCGTCGCCATGGAAGAAATCAGCCGTGGTTCGGCCTCGGTCGCCCTGTCTTACGGCGCCCACTCCAACCTCTGCGTCAACCAGATCAATCGCAACGGTACACACGAACAGAAAAGCAAATACCTGCCAAAACTGATTAGCGGCGAGCACATCGGTGCCCTGGCCATGAGCGAACCGAATGCCGGCTCCGACGTGGTGTCGATGAAACTGCGCGCCGACAAACGTGGCGACCACTACGTGCTCAACGGCAGCAAAACCTGGATCACCAACGGCCCCGACGCCAACACTTATGTGATCTATGCCAAGACCGACCTGGAAAAAGGTCCGCACGGCATCACCGCGTTCATCGTCGAGCGCGACTGGAAAGGCTTCAGCCGCAGCAACAAATTCGACAAGCTCGGCATGCGCGGTTCGAACACCTGCGAGCTGTTTTTTGATGACGTCGAAGTGCCGGAAGAAAACATCCTCGGCGTGCTCAACGGCGGCGTGAAAGTGCTGATGAGCGGGCTCGACTACGAGCGCGTGGTGCTTTCCGGCGGCCCGACCGGGATCATGCAGGCCTGCATGGACCTGATCGTGCCGTACATCCACGACCGCAAACAGTTCGGCCAGAGCATCGGCGAATTCCAGCTGATCCAGGGCAAAGTCGCCGACATGTACACCCAACTCAATGCCAGCCGCGCCTACCTCTATGCAGTGGCCCAGGCGTGCGAGCGCGGCGAAACTGCCCGCAAGGACGCCGCCGGAGTCATCCTCTACAGCGCCGAATGCGCGACCCGAATGGCCCTCGACGCGATCCAGATTCTCGGCGGTAACGGCTACATCAACGAATTCCCGGCAGGTCGTCTGCTGCGTGACGCCAAGTTGTACGAAATCGGCGCCGGCACCAGTGAGATCCGCCGCATGTTGATCGGTCGCGAACTGTTCAACGAAACCCGCTAAACGGAGCTGCACATGGCTATCCTGCATACCCAGCTCAATCCCCGTTCGGCGGAGTTCGCGGCCAACAGCGCGGCGATGCTCAAACAAGTCGACGCCCTGCACACCCTGCTGGCGCAAGTGCAGCAAGGTGGCGGCCCGAAGGCTCAAGAACGCCACACCTCGCGAGGCAAACTGCTGCCGCGTGAACGGATCAATCGCCTGCTTGATCCCGGCTCGCCATTTCTCGAGATCAGCCAATTGGCGGCCTATGCGGTCTACGGCGAAGACGTTCCCGCCGCTGGGGTGATTGCCGGTATCGGCCGGGTAGAAGGCGTCGAATGCATGATCGTCGCCAACGATGCCACCGTGAAAGGTGGCTCGTATTACCCGCTGACCGTGAAAAAACACCTGCGCGCGCAAACCATCGCCCAACAGAATCGCCTGCCCTGCATCTATCTGGTGGACTCCGGCGGTGCCAACTTGCCGCGTCAGGATGAAGTGTTCCCCGACCGCGAACACTTCGGGCGGATCTTCTTCAATCAGGCCAACATGAGCGCCATGGGCATTCCGCAGATTGCGGTGGTCATGGGCTCCTGCACCGCCGGTGGCGCCTACGTGCCGGCCATGGCTGACGAAGCGATCATGGTTCGTCAGCAGGCAACGATTTTCCTCGCCGGCCCACCACTGGTGAAAGCCGCGACGGGTGAAGTGGTCAGCGCCGAAGACCTCGGCGGGGCCGATGTGCACTGCAAGATTTCCGGGGTCGCCGACCATTACGCCGAGAGCGATGAACACGCCCTCGCCTTGGCCCGGCGCAGCGTCGCCAACCTCAATTGGCGCAAGCTCGGTGAACTGCAACAACACACGCCGATCGCGCCGCTGTACAGCAGTGATGAGTTGTACGGCGTGGTGTCGGCAGATGCCAAGCAACCATTCGACGTGCGCGAAGTGATCGCGCGCCTGGTGGACGGCTCGGTGTTCGATGAATTCAAGGCATTGTTCGGCACGACATTGGTGTGCGGCTTTGCCCACCTGCACGGTTACCCGATCGCGATCCTCGCCAACAACGGCATCCTCTTCGCCGAAGCCGCGCAGAAAGGCGCGCACTTTATCGAACTGGCCTGCCAGCGCGGCATTCCATTGCTATTTCTGCAAAACATTACCGGCTTCATGGTCGGCCAGAAATACGAAGCCGGCGGCATTGCCAAACACGGTGCGAAACTGGTGACCGCCGTGGCCTGTGCCAAGGTGCCGAAATTCACCGTGATCATCGGCGGCAGCTTCGGCGCCGGTAACTACGGCATGTGCGGTCGGGCCTACGATCCACGCTTCCTGTGGATGTGGCCGAACGCACGGATTGGCGTGATGGGAGCCGAACAGGCGGCGGGCGTGCTGGTGCAGGTCAAGCGTGAGCAGGCCGAGCGCAGTGGTCATGGTTTCAGCGCCGAGCAGGAAGCCGAGATCAAGCAACCGATTCTCGATCAATACGAGGAACAGGGGCACCCCTATTATTCCAGCGCTCGACTGTGGGACGACGGTGTCATCGACCCGGCGCAGACCCGCGACGTGTTGGCCCTGGCCTTGTCGGCGTCGCTGAATGCGCCTATCGAACTGAGCCGCTTCGGCGTGTTCCGGATGTGATCTGGAGAAAACCATGAGCGACTTCAACACCCTCGAACTGCAGACCGACCCGCGTGGTTTCGCCACCCTCTGGCTCAGCCGTGAAGAAAAGAACAACGCCTTCAACGCCGAAATGATCCGCGAACTGATCCTCGCGCTGGACAAAGTGTCGAGCGATGCCAGCCTGCGTTTTCTGTTGATCCGCGGTCGCGGCAAGCATTTCAGCGCCGGCGCCGATCTGGCCTGGATGCAGCAATCGGCCGAACTCGATTACCACACCAACCTCGACGATGCCCGGGAGCTCGCGGAGTTGATGTACAACCTCGCCAAGCTGAAAATCCCGACCGTGGCGGTAGTGCAAGGCGCGGCCTATGGCGGCGCGCTGGGCCTGATCAGTTGCTGTGACATGGCCATCGGTGCCGACGACGCGCAGTTCTGCCTGTCGGAAGTGCGTATCGGCCTCGCGCCGGCGGTCATCAGCCCGTTCGTGGTGCAAGCCATCGGCGAGCGCGCGGCACGGCGCTATGCCTTGACCGCCGAACGTTTCGGCGGGCAACGGGCTAGGGAGATCGGTTTGTTGTCGGAGAGCTACCCGATGACTGAACTGGAGCAGAAAGTCGATCAGTGGGTCGACAACCTGCTGCTCAACAGCCCGGCGGCCATGCGCGCCAGCAAGGACTTGTTGCGTGAGGTCGGCCACGGCGCGCTGACCCCAGCGCTGCGGCGCTACACCGAGAACGCCATCGCCCGAATCCGTGTCAGTCCGGAAGGCCAGGAAGGCCTGCGCGCCTTCCTGCAAAAACGTCCGCCGAACTGGCAAGCCGAAACCACCCTCAAGGAGCCGCGTTGATGAGCGCACCTGTTCTCACCACTCTGCTGGTGGCCAATCGCGGAGAAATCGCTTGCCGAGTAATGCGCACCGCCAAGGCCCTGGGCCTGACCACCGTGGCCGTGCACAGCGCCACCGACCGTGACGCCCGGCACAGCCGAGGAGCGGATATCCGCGTCGACCTGGGCGGCAGCAAAGCCGCCGACAGTTACCTGCAAATCGACAAACTGATCGCTGCCGCGAAAGCCAGCGGCGCTCAGGCGATTCATCCCGGTTATGGTTTTCTCTCGGAAAACGCCGGGTTCGCCCGCGCAATCGAAGCGGCCGGCCTGATCTTCCTCGGCCCGCCCGCCTCGGCCATTGACGCCATGGGCAGCAAGTCCGCGGCCAAAGCCTTGATGGAAACCGCAGGTGTGCCGCTGGTGCCCGGCTATCACGGCGAAACCCAGGACCTCGACACCTTCCGCGACGCCTGCGAACGCATCGGTTATCCGGTGCTGCTCAAGGCCACCGCGGGCGGCGGCGGCAAAGGCATGAAAGTGGTCGAGGACGTCGGCCAGCTGGCCGAAGCCCTGGCCTCGGCGCAACGTGAAGCGCAGTCGTCGTTCGGTGACTCGCGGATGTTGGTGGAGAAGTACCTGCTCAAACCACGCCACGTGGAAATCCAGGTATTCGCCGATCAGCATGGCAACTGTCTGTACCTCAACGAACGTGATTGCTCGATCCAGCGTAGGCATCAGAAAGTTGTCGAGGAAGCACCGGCTCCGGGTCTGAGCCCGGAACTGCGTCGCGCGATGGGCGAAGCCGCCGTGCGCTCGGCACAGGCCATCGGTTACGTCGGCGCCGGCACCGTGGAGTTTTTGCTGGATGCGCGCGGTGAGTTCTTCTTCATGGAGATGAACACACGCCTGCAAGTCGAACACCCTGTCACTGAAGCGATCACCGGCCTTGACCTGGTGGCCTGGCAGATTCGCGTGGCCCGCGGTGAAGCGCTGCCGATGACTCAAGATCAGGTGCCGCTGATCGGTCACGCGATCGAAGTGCGACTGTATGCCGAAGACCCAAGCAACGATTTTCTACCGGCCACCGGACGTCTGGCGTTGTACCGCGAGTCTGCCGAAGGACCGGGGCGTCGCGTGGACAGTGGCGTTGAAGAAGGCGACGAGATTTCGCCCTTTTACGACCCGATGCTCGGCAAGCTGATTGCCTGGGGCGAAGACCGTGAACAGGCGCGGCTGCGTTTGCTGAGCATGCTTGATGAGTTTGCCATTGGCGGACTGAAGACCAACATCAACTTCCTGCGCCGAATCATCGGCCACCCGGCGTTTGCCGCGGCCGAATTGGATACCGGGTTCATTCCGCGTTATCAGGAACAACTGCTGCCAGCACCTTCAGACCTCAGCGATGAATTCTGGCAAGCGGCCGCGCAGGCATTTGCCCAGAGCCAGCCGAGTACAACCCGCGCGGATGACCTGAGTTCGCCTTGGGGTATCGGCAACGGATTCCGTGCGGGGCTGCCGACAGAAATCACCCTGCATTTGAGTTGCGAAGGGCAAGACCGGGCGCTGACCCTGGGCGATGCCGACGCTCATACCGCACAGCTCAAGGGTGAATACCTGCTGACCGAACACAACGGTTTGCGCCGCCAGCATCGGGCTATCCGCCGTGGCGATACGCTGTATCTGCAATGGGACGGTGAGCTGCGCCGCATCGAGTCGTATGACCCGATCAGTGCCGTCGAAGCCAGTCACAGCCATCAGGGCGGACTCACCGCGCCCATGAACGGCAGCATCGTGCGAGTGCTGGTGGAGGCCGGGCAGAAGGTCGACGCCGGGGCGCAATTGGTAGTGCTGGAAGCGATGAAAATGGAGCACAGCATTCGCGCGCCCCACGCCGGAGTGATCAAGGCGTTGTATTGCCAGGAAGGCGAGATGGTCAGCGAAGGCAGTGCGTTGGTGGAGTTGGAACACGCGTGAAATGAAGATCGGTCCTACGCGTTGCGAGGACCGATCTGATTAGAATTTGGCAGTCGCCTGAACCACTACGCCGATGATTCGGCATTCTTCGGTGTAAAGGGCTTTCGGATAGGTCGGATTGAGCGGGACCAGATAACGCTGCCCGCCCTCTTCGATCAGTTTACGAAAAACCGCCTCGGCGCTGCCGGGCCATTGGGCGATCACCAGTTTGCCAGGCTCCGGCACGATGGCCGGGTCCACCAGAATCAACATGTCCGCAGCAATGCTCACACCCGTGGGTGCGGTCATCGCATCGCCAACCACCACCAACCAGAACGCCGCGCCCTGTGCGTGGTAGTCGGACAGCTCGAAGCGCGGCTTGCTGACAGCCGATGAAGCGCCGTAGCTCAATAACTCTCCGTCGCGCACCTCCCCGGTTTCCCGCCAGTCACTGACCGGGTAGCGAAAGTACGGGTTGTACTTCTGCGTCAGAGAGATCTCATCATCCTGTGAGACCTGCGGTTCCCTGATCACCATCGCGACTTCCAGATAGTCCATCCCCAGCGCCTGCAAGACACGGTTCATCTCTTGGATGCGGGGCTGACGACGTTTATTCAGCCAATGGCCGACGCCGCCCTGGGACATTCCGATGCGCTCGGCGAGTATCTCTTGAGTGACTTTGAGTTCACTCATTTTGGCCTTGACCAATTCAATCCATTTATCCATGTGCGGCACGATACGTGGGGTACTCCGACCAACAAAACACAAACTGTAGTATTTAAATTCAAGACACAAATACAGTACGTACTAAGCTGGGCTCACGGATTTGAATCTATTCACGGAGCTTGCCATCGTCATGACCATCCCCAGCATTACCCTGCCCGACACCCAATTCGACACCACACTCAACTCGCCAAAAGGCTCTGCTGCCGCGCAGCGGGCGCTGGACTATTACTTGAAACCAGCTGTGTCAGAAGAGGCCGGCGAAGAACGTTTCTTCGATGTGAACCGTAACATCAGCAGCGAAGAGGCATTGGTCCATGCTTCGGATCTGTTGCGCTGTGCCGCCGCCACCGCGCATGAATCAGCCAATCAGCTGCAGGGCGCAAGCCGGGATCTGGCGTTTTCGACGGTGCACATGATCGACATGGCCAAGGCGATGGTCGACCGGTCCCTGGAGGGCAATCAGAACGATTGACTAGGAAGCGCTTTGGAGAAAGACAGGAAAAATTTTCCAATCGTGAAGATAAAAACATTTGACTTGCAAATGATAATGATTATTATTACATCAACTGGTCGCGAGATCAGTCGATGGCCCAAGGGACCTTAGGTCGGTCTCTTGGACTATCTCCTCATCAGGCTAATCACGGTTTTTGACCCGGCTTTTTGCCGGGTCTTTTTTTTGCCAGTTATTCTGGCTTTGGCTTCAGGCTAATGAAGTCTGTGGGTGCTGCAAATTCGATTGGCGCGGATGATATCAAATGAATATCTGTTGGCAAGAGAGGCCCGGTAGCATTGGGCCAAACTAACGCAAAATAGCACTTGAGAATCACTTTCACAGTCTCTAAGCTGCATCGGCGTCAAGGAGGACGCCCCCCCTTTTCAACCCCGCAATTTCCCCCCGGTTTATCCCTCCCTTGCGTGTAAAGTAGCAGCCATAAAAATCATATTCAGGAACCGATTATGGCCGTGGGTAAATCTTCTTTCGACATCAGCGCAAACTTCGACAGCGGCAACATCGAAGTGCTGGACATCAGCAATCCTTTGCAAGCGTTGCTGGCGATCAAGCCAGACACCCGCAGCCAGCACTTCCAGTGGTTCCACTTCAAGGCCAGCGGTCTGCACGTCGGTCAAGATCATTGGTTTCGTCTGAACAACGCCAGTAAATCCTCGTACAACAAGGCCTGGGATGGCTATCAGGCGGTGGCGTCCTATGACCACGTCAACTGGTTCCGGGTGCCGACCATTTTCGAAGGCGACTGCCTGCGTTTCAGCCTCGAAGCCACTGCCACTCATGCCTGGTTCGCCTACTTCGAGCCCTACAGCCGTGGCCGCCATGACTGGCTGATCGAACAGGCCCTGACCAAGGCCGGCACCGAACTGCTGGCCACCGGCAAGAGCGTTGAAGGTCGCGACATCCAGTTGTTGCGCAAGGGTACGGGTGCCGAAGGTCAGCGCAAGGTCTGGATCATCGCCCAGCAACACCCCGGTGAACACATGGCCGAATGGTTCATGGAAGGCGTGATCGAGCGCCTCGAAAAACACGACGACCCGGTGCTGAAAAAACTCCTGGCCAGCGCCGACCTGTACCTGGTGCCGAACATGAACCCGGACGGCGCCTTCCACGGTCATTTGCGCACCAACGCCATGGGCCAGGACCTGAACCGCGCCTGGCAGAACGCCAGCCAGGAAATCAGCCCGGAAGTGTTGTTCGTTCAGCAGCAGATGGAAAAGTATGGCGTCGACCTGTTCCTCGACATCCATGGCGATGAAGAAATCCCCCACGTGTTCACCGCCGGTTGCGAAGGCAACCCGGGCTATACGCCACGTATCGAGAAACTCGAAGCACATTTTCGCGATCATCTGAAACACCAGACCAAAGACTTCCAGACCAAACACGGCTATACCCGCGACGAGCCTGGCAAAGCCAACATGACCTTGGCCTGCAACAGCGTCGGTCAGAAGTTCGACTGCCTGTCGCTGACCCTGGAAATGCCCTTCAAAGACCACAACGACGCACCGAACCCGCTGACCGGCTGGTCCGGCAAACGCTCGAAGCAGTTGGGCAAGGATGTGCTGACGACCATCGCCGACATGGTCGATACCTTGCGCTGATCGCCCTTAAAATCAACAGATCGCAGGCTTCTGCCGAAGGCTGCGATCTTTTGATGTTTCACTCGGCAGCAATCCGCACACAATCCTCCGGCCCCAGCAAGCGCCCATCTTCGGCACGCAGCTCCAGCGGCCGCACCGGTCGACCGTTCTCACGATCGACAACCCGCGAATGTGCCTCCCCCGCCTCAAAGAAAAACGCCTCGCCCCACTGCCGTAACCCGATGATCAACGGGAACAGGCCCTTGCCCTTCTCCGTCAGCACGTATTCCTGATACGCGCTGCCGTCCGACGCAGGCACCAGATCGAAAATCCCATGAGCTACCAATGTGCGCAGGCGGGCCGAGAGAATGTTTTTGGCCATGCCCAGATTGCGCTGGAACTCACCGAATCGCCGCAGGCCATCGAACGCATCGCGCACGATCAATAACGACCACCAATCACCAATCGCGTCCAGTGAACGGGCGACCGGGCACTCGGCGCCTTCCATGCTTGTACGTTTAACCATGACCGCGTCCACCGGCAACAAATGTGGTTGCAATATAAAACCAGACTCCCTACCGTACAACTGGTTTTATTTTGAAACCACAAAAGGAAGCCCGTGATGAAACCTGACCACCCGTTAAGCGGCGCCGTGGTGCTGCTGTTTGCCGTCGCCTGCGGCCTGGCCGTCGGCAATGTGTATTACGCACAACCGCTGCTCGATGCCATGGCCGAGGCCTTCGCCATGGATCCGGCAACCATCGGTATCGTTGTCACCCTTACCCAGATCGGTTATGGCGTGGGTCTGTTGTTGCTGGTTCCGCTAGGGGATCTGCTCAACCGTCGACGGCTGATCGTCGTGCAAACCCTGCTGTCGGCCCTGGCTTTGTTGATGATCACGTTTGCCTCGAACAGCATCTGGCTGTTGCTCGGCATGGCGCTGACCGGATTACTGGCGGTCGTGACGCAAGTCCTGGTGGCCTACGCCGCGACCCTGGCCATCCCGGCGCAACGTGGACGTGTGGTGGGCGTGATCACCAGCGGCATAGTCGTCGGCATTCTGTTGGCACGAACGGTGGCGGGTGGCATGGCCGATCTGGCCGGTTGGCGTTCGATTTATCTGTTGTCCGCCGGGTTGACCCTGCTGATGGCGCTGCTGTTGTTTCGTGTGCTGCCCAAGCACGAAGAGGCGCGTCCGGATAGCGCTTACGCTGCGTTGATCGCCTCGGTCTTCACGCTGTTCAAGGAAGAACCGGTATTGCGTCAACGGGCCATGCTCGCCCTGCTGACCTTCGCCAGCGCCATGGTGCTATGGACACCCTTGGTGCTGCCGCTGAGTGCCCCGCCGCTCTCACTTTCCCACACCCAAATCGGCCTGTTCGGCTTGGCCGGAGCCGCCGGTGCACTGGCCGCCGCTCGCGCCGGGCATTTGGCCGATCGCGGTCTGGGTCAATGGACCAGTGGGCTGTCGTTGCTGCTGATGCTCGCCTCATGGCTGCCCATCGGATTCACCCAATCCTCTTTATGGGCGCTGCTGCTCGGGGTGATTACGCTGGATCTGGGTTTGCAAGCCGTTCACGTTACCAGCCAGAGCATGATCTACAGCGTGCGCCCCGAAGCGCAAAGCCGACTCACCGCCGGCTACATGCTGTTCTATTCGATCGGCAGCGCCTTGGGTTCTATCGGTTCGACGGCGATGTACGCTTGGGCGGGATGGATTGGGGTGTGCTGGCTGGGTGCGGGGATCAATGCCGTGGCGTTGATTTATTGGTGGATGACGTTGGCCCCAGCCCCGAGCAAATCCTGTGGCGAGGGGGCTTGTCGGAACGCCGCACCGCCCCGTTCGGCTGCGCAGCAGTCGTAAACCGATTAAACGCGGTATGCCTGACCTATCGCATTTAGGGCTGCTTCGCAGCCCGACGGGGGCAAGCCCCCTCGCCACATTTTTCAGCAACCCTGATCAGCCGCGATCCTTACCCCGCAGCATGCTGTTCAGCACATCATCCCGGCGCACCCACCCGTGAAACAACGCCGCGGCCAAATGCAGCAGCACGGTCAGGAACAGCAGATACGCCAGATACCCATGCGCCTTTCGCAGGAACGCAAACACCTGCGCATTCGCCGGCAGGATCGACGGCAACTGCAACGAACTACTGAGCATCACCGGGTCGCCAGCCGCGGAAATCATCGCCCAGCCCAGCAGCGGCAAAATCAGCATCAAGGCGTACAGCAAAAAATGCGAAGCCTTGGCCGCGAATGCTTGCCAACCCGGCAGGTCCGCCGGCAGCGGTGGTTGCCGGGTCGAAAAACGCACGGCCAGACGCACGATCACCAGCAACAGAATCGCAACGCCCAAAGGTTTGTGCAGATGGATCAGCCACTGATGGCGCTCGGACACCGAGGCCGCCATGCCCGCGCCGATAAACAGCATCGAGATGATCATCAGCGCCATCAGCCAGTGCAGCAGCCGCGCCAACGGCGCGAAATGGTTCGGTTGAGCACTCATTGTTGAGACTCCTGTTTGGCGTTGGGCAACTGCTTCACTTCGCTGGTGCGGCGCAGGTAGGAACGGGCGTAACCCGCTGAGCGAGCGGCGAGCAACGGGTCGTCGGAGCCTTCGATACCGCTGGGCAATACCAGTGGGTCGTAGTTGATGTCACGGCACTCGCCATTGAGTTGCGGCTGGGTACTTTCGAGCACCAGCGTGCCGGCGTTCAGCACCTTTCGGCCCTCGGGCCAGGCCTTGCTCGCGTCGTTGACCGGGTCCCCGGGGTTCGCCAGGGTGACGTTCAGCTGCCAACGCAGCGGGCCCGCGGACAAGCGCTGCACCAGATCTTTCTCAAGGAAACCACCGCCCTCGGGGGCCGTTGCACCTGCCGCGTCCTGAGCCACTGGCGTCATGCTCCAACGCACCGCCTGCCGTTGCCCGGCCGCGTTCACCAGGTAAAACGCGTTGACGCTGTTATAGGTTTCCGTTGCGTAACTGGCCGACGGTTTGGCGGTCTTGACCCAAGTCAGAAACGGCACGGCTTCGGGGTGCGCCGCAAAGAACGCTGGCACAGCCGCCGGGTTCGGTTTGCCGGTAGCCGGATCCGGTGACTGTGCTTGTTGCAACTGATAGAACGCCTCGGGCGTGCCCACCGGGAACACCGGCATGCTGTTCATTCCGGTGCGCCATTGCTGACCGTTGGCCTGGGTGAAACGCAACGCCAAGCTGCGGATTGGCACGCTGTTGTCCGGCGCGTAAGGATTGCCGGCAGGCAACGCGAAACGCCCGACCACCGGGGTCCGCGCTTCGCTGAACACTTGGGCGCTGGAATACTCGCGTGCCTGGCTACTGCTCTCGAAATGCCCGATCACGCACACGCCTTTGGCGTGATTACGACGGAATCCCGGGTGCACGCCGTTGTTTTTCTCCAGCACATTGACCAAGTCTTTCGGCGTCAGGCGCTGTGGGTCGAGTGTGCCGTTGACGTAGGCAAAAGCCCCGGCCAATGTGGCGACGACCACAGCAATGCCGGTCAGGCGCAACGTCAGGCTCGCGGCACTCAGCGGTGGCCGGCCAGGCCCCGTTGGTGGTGATGAGCGATCTACCATGAATGACTCCAGGGCCATCGGCCACAAGTGAGAAGAATCAGGCAGACGAACCCCACCAGGGTTTATTCCATCGCCCGGTGTTTATTTTTCCAAGCGTGGAATAACCTCGAATGCCGGGCGTCTTCCTAGTCCACAGCGTAGTGACTAGTCAGAACTTCATGAACGATATCGACGAACAACTCAGGGAAGTCATTCCCAGGCTGCGGCGTTTCGCCGTATCGCTCACGCGCAACTCCAGCAGCGCCGACGATCTGGTGCAGGCCAGTCTTGAGCGGGCGCTGTCGAGTTGGGGCGACAAACGTCCCGAGGGCGACTTGCGTGCCTGGCTGTTTTCGATCCTTTATCGGCAGTTTCTCGACGCCCATCGCCGCTCCCGCCGTTATGCGCGAATGCTCGAATTTTTTACCGGCCGTGATGATGCGCAGCCTTCGGCAGAACGCACGGTGATCGCCCAATCGACCCTGCAAGCCTTCGATCAGCTCGGCACCGAACAGCGCGCGCTGCTGCTCTGGGTGTCGGTGGAAGGCTTGAGTTATAAGGAGGTCGCCGAGATTCTCGACGTCCCCATCGGCACCGTGATGTCGCGCCTGTCCCGCGCACGCCAAGTCTTGCGCCAGCTCAGCGACGGCGAAATCACCCACCCTTCTCTGCGGAGACTCAAATGATCAGCATGCCTCCCAGCGAGCGTGACCTGCACGCCTACGTCGATCACCAACTCAGCGATGCCGATCAGCATCGGGTGGAGATTTATCTGGCCAACAACACCGAAGTGGCCGCGCAAGTACGCGCCTGGCAACACGATGCCCAACAATTGCGCGCGGCCCTGAGCGGCGCCTTGCAGCAACCGGACAACCCGGAACTCGACCCGGCAATGATTCGCCAGCGAGTCAAACGCCAGTCGCGCCGCCATCTGGCCAGCGCGGCGGTGTTGCTGATCGCAGTCAGCATCGGCGGATTGAGCGGTTGGCAGGCGCGGCAAATGACCCTGGTCAGCGCCCCGCTGCCGATGACCGATGCGATGCAGGCCTACCGGCTGATTGCCCAGCAAGGCATCCTGCCGGCGGATTACACCGTCAGCGATGACGGCGACATGCAGGGCTGGCTCGATCGGTATTTCAACCAGGCCCAACGCCTGCCGAACCTGACCGCTTCCGGATACACACCCATCAGCGGGCGGCTGCTCAGCACCGAACAAGGGCCGGCGGCGATGGTGGTATACGAGGATCAGAGCGGCCATAAAGTCAGCTTTTACGTCCGGCCACCCGGGCCGAAAAATACTCTGCTGCCTCGCGGTAGTCGCAGTGATGGTGAACTGCAGGCGGAGTACTGGTCGGGGGCCGGGTACAACTATGCGATGGTCAGCCCGAGTGATACGCCGGCGGCGCAGATGCTCAAACAGACTTTGAAGTTCTGATCTCCGGAAGCGGAGACAACACCAATCGAATGTGGGAGCGGGCTTGCTCGCGAAGACCGTTTAACATTCAACGTTTATGTCGACTGACACACCGCTTTCGCGAGCAAGCCCGCTCCCACAGGGGATTTGTGGAGGTCTGAGATTGTGGTCAACCCGGCCCAAACACTTGCGAAGGCCTTCGCAACAGCGGATCGAACGGATTGATCCGCGGCCCGATCAGCGCGGCTTCACGCTTGAGCATCTCCACCACCGTCGGCAAGCGATCCGGCCCCAGGCGATCGCTGACCGTGGCCACACTCAGCGCCGCCACCGCCCGGCCTTCGCGGTCGAGGATCGGCACGGCCACCCCGGCCATGCCCTGCAATACGCCAGTGTTGCGCCCTGCGTAACCGAGGGTGCGCACATTCTCGACTTCCGAACGCAGGAACACTTCGTCGTACAGATGAAAATCCTTGAGCCGCGGCAGGTTGTAATGAATCACCGTGTCGCGTTCCTCTTCCGGCAGAAACGCCAGAATCGCCAAGCTGCCCTGCCCCACACCCAGCGCCACCCGCCCGCCAATATCACCGGTAAACGTGCGGATCGGAAACGGCCCTTCACTGCGGTCCAGGCAGATCGCATCGAAGCCGCTGCGTGCCAGTAAAAACAACGAATCCCCCAACGAAGCCGACAGCCGCAGCAACGCCGGCCGCGCCAGTTCGCGCAAGTTGCCGGTGTTGCCGGCGCGGGCCGCCAAGGCAAAAAACTCCAGGCTCAGGCGATAGCGTTTGCTGCGCGCGTCCTGCTCGACCATGCCCTCGTCCATCAGGCTGCGCAGCAAGCGGTGGGTGGTTGGTTGCGACAAACCAATGCGCTGCGCCAGTTGCGTCACGCGTTCTCCGCCCTCGACGGTATCACCCAGACTGCGCAGCACCGCAAATAGTCTTGAGACGGCACCCACGCCGACTTCATTTTTGTTTTCATTCCGCTCAATGGAATCAGGCATGTGATTTCTCGACAATAAATTTACTCACTGAATGAAACTGAAAATAATCATCGCTTCAGTGAAATAGGCCATTGAGCCCATCCTATTCTTCGTCCTACTCTGCGTCCATCAGGGGCGATTCGAACAACAGCGGCAGCCGACAGAAGTCGAGCGCCAGCGCACCCCGGCAACATCCTTTTCGTATCTGCCCATACAAAAAAGCGCGCCTTTGGCGACGCATAACAATCTCAGGTGGAGCGCAGTCATGGCCTTCGTGCAACTTGAAAACCTCGGCAAACGTTATGGTGAGATCGACGCGGTCGTCGCCACCAATCTGTCAGTGGAGAAAGGCGAGTTCGTTTCCTTGCTCGGCCCCTCCGGCTGCGGCAAAACCACCACCCTGCAAATGATCGCCGGCTTCGTCGAAGTCAGCAGCGGGCGCATTGTCCTGGACGGTCGCGACATCACCCACGCCAAACCCGCCAGTCGCGGTCTGGGCGTGGTGTTCCAGAGTTACGCGCTGTTCCCGCACATGACCGTGCAAGACAACGTCGCCTTCGGCCTGCGCATGCGCAAAGTGCCCAACGGCGAGTTGCAGCAACGGGTGGATCGGGTGCTGAAACTGGTACGTCTGAACCAACACGCCGAGCGCTACCCACGGGAGCTCTCCGGCGGTCAGCGCCAACGGGTTGCGCTGGCCCGGGCGTTGGTGATCGAGCCGCCGGTGTTGCTGCTCGACGAGCCGCTGTCCAATCTCGACGCCAATTTGCGCGAAGAGATGCAGTTCGAAATCCGCCGCATCCAGCGCGAAGTCGGCATCACTACACTGATGGTCACCCACGACCAGTCAGAAGCGCTGTCGATCAGCGACCGGGTGGTGGTGATGCAGGCCGGGCGCATCACTCAGATCGACGCGCCCTACACCCTCTACGAACACCCGCGCACCGAGTTCATTTCCGGCTTCGTCGGCAAGGCCAATCTGCTGCCCGGCGAACGGGACAACGCTGGCGTTGTGCAGGTCTGCGGTCGTGGCAACGGCGAACTGACCCTGAGCCTGCGCCCGGAAAAAATCGACTTGCTGGATAAAGGTCAGGGCCGTCTGCCAGGCAAGATCGTCAGCCGCTTTTTCCTGGGCAGCCAATGGCTGTACGGCGTATCGACATCGTTGGGCGAACTCAGCGTGGTACGTCGCAACGACGGTTCCGCCCCCTTGATTGAAGGCACGGCGGTCGGGCTCGATTGGGATGCAACATTGCTGCGGGTGCTGAGTGTCGACGAGGTGTCGGCATGAGTACGCTTGCCGTCATCCGCCAGAGACGTCAGGGCTATTGGTTATCCGCACCGGCCCTGGCGTTGTACTTCGGTCTGCTGGTGATCCCGTTGCTGCTGACGCTGGTGCTGTCGTTCAACGTCTTCGACTACAGCTCGGGGATCAACAGCGACGCCTACACGCTCGATCACTACAGCAGCCTGCTGGGCGATCCGTACTTCTACGAGATCTTTCTGCGCACGTTCTGGATCAGCGCCCTGACCACCCTGCTCTGCGTGGTGATCGGCGTGCCCGAGGCCTACATCCTCAGCCGCATGGGTGCGCCGTGGCGCTCGATCTTCCTGATTCTGATCCTCACGCCGTTGCTGATTTCGGTGGTGGTGCGCGCCTTCGGCTGGAGCCTGTTGCTCGGCGCCGACGGCTTGGTCAACCAGACGCTGCAAGCCTTCGGTGGTTCGCCGATGAAGCTGCTCTACACGCCATTCGCGGTGGTGATCGCGCTGGTTCACGTGATGCTGCCGTTCATGATCATTCCGGTCTGGACCTCGCTGCAAAAACTCGACCCGGCCGCCGAACACGCCGCGCTGTCACTGGGCGCCAGCCACCTCACGGTGATGCGCAAAGTGGTGCTGCCGCAAATCATGCCCGGCGTGCTCTCCGGCACCTTGATCGTGTTCGGCCTCGCGGCCAGTTCATTTGCCATCCCCGGACTGCTCGGCGGACGCCGGATAAAGATGGTCGCCACGCTGATCTACGACCAGTACCTGTCGGAGCTCAACTGGCCGATGGGCGCGGCCATCGCCGTCGCGCTGCTGTTGCTCAACCTGCTGATCATGCTGTCGTGGAACCGGATGATCGAAGGCCGCTACAAGAAGTCATTGGGATAATTCGTCATGTCCAGAAACGGTCCTTTCGCCCTGCTGTTCCATACCCTGGTGGTGCTGTTCATGCTCGCGCCGCTGGTGGTGGTGTGCCTCGTCGCGTTCACCCCGGAAAACACCCTGAGCCTGCCGACCACGGAGTTTTCCCTGCGCTGGTTCCGCGCAGTGTTCGAGCGCGCGGACTTTGTCGATGCGTTTTACAACAGTCTGATCCTGGCGTTCTGTGCCGCCACGCTGGCGACGCTGATCGCGGTGCCGGCAGCCCTGGCAATCACTCGATTCGAGTTCCCCGGCCGGGACTTTTTCAACGGTCTGTTCCTGTCGCCGATCATCATTCCGCACCTGGTGCTGGGCGTCGCGTTGCTGCGGTTGTTTGCGCTGATGGGCGTCAACGGCAGCTTCGCCTGGCTGATCTTCGCCCATGTGCTGGTGATCACGCCGTATGTGCTGCGCCTGGTGTTGGCCTCGGCCATCGGTCTGGACCGCAGCGCCGAACACGCCGCGCAATCCCTGGGCGCTGGACGCTTTACGCTGTTCCGGCAAATCACCTTGCCGATGATTTTGCCGGGCGTCGCCGGTGGCTGGCTGCTGGCGTTCATCAACAGTTTCGATGAGGTCACGTTGTCGATCTTCGTCACCTCGCCCGCAACGCAAACGCTGCCGGTGCGCATGTACGTGTACGCCACCGAATCCATCGATCCAATGATGGCGGCGGTGTCGGCCTTGGTGATCGCGCTGACCGCGCTGACGATGATTCTGCTTGATCGGGTCTACGGCCTGGATCGGGTTCTGGTGGGTAAACAATGAGGGCGCCATGGCTCTGCTGAAACGACTGGCCGAAGGCGACCGCCCGGCCCTGGACTTTACCCTCGACGGCAAGCCTGCCCGTGGCCTGCTCGGCGACACCTTGCTGACCGCCGTGCTGACTTGCAGCGAACACCTGCGCGGCAGTGACTTCAGCGCCGAGCCCCGCGCCGGTTTCTGCCTGATGGGCGCCTGCCAGGACTGCTGGGTACGCCTGGGCGATGGCCGCCGGGTGCGCGCCTGCTCAACGCTGCTTGAAGCCGGACAACACATCAACCGCGAACCGGGGCGATTGGTATGAACACCCACTTTCCCTGCACAAACCCATCTCCCTGTGGGAGCGGGCTTGCCCGCGAAAGCGATCTGTCAGCCAGCATCAATATTGGATGTGCCGCCGTCATCGCGGGCAGGCTCGCTCCCACAGGGGGGCCGCGCCGATCACAAAACAGGTGGGCAACACCAATCAAATGTGGGAGCGGGCTTGCTCGCGAAAGCGGACTGTCTGCTGGCATATCTGCTGAATGTTCCGCCCCCTTCGCGAGCAAGCCCGCTCCCACAGGGGTTCAGCGGCGGTCACAAATAATCTGGGCAACGCCGATGAGGTGGGTATGAAGTCTGTGGTCGTCATCGGAGCGGGCCCCGCAGGAATCCGTGCGGCGCAAACTCTCGTCGCCCATGGCATGCGCCCTGTCCTGCTGGACGAAGCCGCGCGCGGTGGCGGGCAGATTTATCGGCGTCAGCCGGCGAATTTCAAGCGTTCGCCGGTCAAGCTGTATGGCTTCGAAGCACGCAAGGCCAAGGCACTGCATCAGACAATCGACGAACTGCGCGAGCAACTCGATTACCGCCCCGACACCCTGGTGTGGAACGCCGAGGCTGGCGCGCTCGACACCTTGCATGAAGGCCGGGCCGCACGGCTGGAGTTCTCGCGCGTGATTGTCGCCACGGGCGCCACCGACCGGATTCTGCCGGTGCCAGGCTGGACGTTGCCGGGAGTCTACAGCCTCGGTGCGGCGCAGATTGCCTTAAAGTTTCAAGGCTGTGCCATCGGTGAACGCGTGGTGTTCGCTGGCAGCGGGCCGTTGCTGTATCTGGTGGCGTACCAATACGCCAAGGCCGGCGCCAACGTGATCGCCGTACTCGACAGCTCGCCCTTCAGCGCTCAGGCCCGCGCCCTGTCCGGCCTGCTGTCACAACCGGCCACTCTCGCCAAAGGCGTCTATTACCGCACCTGGCTAACCGCCCACGGCATCCCCGTGCACCAGGGCGCCACCTTGAAACGCATCGATGGCGAACACCGCGTGCAATCGCTGAACTGGCATAACGCAGCAAGCGAACATCGAATCGAATGCGACGCCGTAGCCTTCGCCCACGGCCTGCGCAGTGAAACCCAACTCGCCGATCTGCTGGGCTGTGAATTCACCTGGAACCCGCTCAACCGCGCCTGGCTGCCGCAGCGCGACAGCGCCGGTCGCAGCAGCATCGCCGAGGTGTACCTGGCTGGTGACGGCGCCGGCATCATGGGCGCCGACGCGGCTGAAATGGCCGGTGAACGGGCAGCCCTGGCGCTGCTTGAAGACATCGGTTACCTGATCCCACCACAGCGTGCCACCCAATTGGAACAGTCGCTGAACACTATCGGCAGATTCCGCCAAGGCCTGGAGCGCGCCTTTATCTTTCCCGAAAGCTGGGCCTCCGACGCCGCGGATGACCTGATGATCTGCCGCTGCGAAGAAGTGCGCGCCGGCGACATCCGCCAAGTAGTGCGCGAAGGCCATTGGGAGATCAACCGGGTCAAGGCCCATTGCCGGGTCGGCATGGGTCGCTGCCAAGGGCGGATGTGCGGCGCCGCCGCAGCGGAAATCATCGCCTGCACAAGCCAGCGCAACCTGTCCGACATCGGCCGGTTACGGGCACAGGCGCCGATTAAACCCCTGCCGTTCGGTCTGGAGGTCGAGCCATGATCGAGGTCGATGCAATCATTATTGGCGGCGGCATTGTCGGGGCCTCCGCGGCCCTGTTTCTGAGCAAGGCCGGTCGTCGCGTTGCGTTGCTGGAGCGGGACTTTTGCGGTTCGCACTCCAGCGGTGTGAACTACGGCGGCGTGCGTCGTCAGGGCCGGCCGCTGTCGCAATTGCCGCTGTCGCAACGGGCTCACGAGATCTGGGGGCAACTGCCTCAGCTGATCGGCATCAACGGCGAGTACCAGCGCAGCGGCCACCTGAAACTCGCCCGCAGCCTCAACGACCTGCACGCCTTGCAGGATTACGCCGCCAGCAGCCAGGGGTTCGGCCTCGATTTGCAGGTACTCGATCGCCATGAGTTGCGCGCACGTTTTCCGTGGGTCGGAGAGGTCGCGGTTGGTGCCTCGTTGTGCCCGGACGACGGCCACGCCAACCCGCGACTGGTGTCTCCGGCCTTCGCGCAGGCCGCGCGTCGGCACGGCGCGCAGATCCATGAACAATGCGCAGTGACCGCAGTGGAGCATGACGGTCAGCGCTTTCGCGTCAGCACTCAAACCGGCCTCGAGCTGCACGCCCCCTGGCTGCTGAATTGCGCCGGCGCCTGGGCCGGAAAGCTCGCTGCGCAATTCGGCGAAGCGGTGCCAATGCACGCCGGGCACCCGGCAATGCTGGTCACCGAACCGTTGCCGCTGGTGATGAACGCCAGCACCGGCGTCGAGGGCGGCGGCATCTATGCCCGTCAGGTCGCTCGCGGCAATTGTGTGTTGGGCGGCGGCCAGGGCTTTGCCCTCGATAACGCCCGCGCCCGGCCTGGTCAGAACGCCGTCATCGAGATCCTGCGCCAGGCCGTCGAACTCTACCCGTTTCTTGAAGGTGCCCAGGCGATTCGCACCTGGAGCGGCACCGAAGGTTATCTGCCCGATCGCCAACCGGTGATCGGTCACAGCAGCACCCAACCCGGTCTGTTGCACGCGTTCGGCTTTGCCGGTGCGGGCTTTCAGATCGGGCCTGCGGTGGGCCAGGCGCTCACCGAGATCATCTGTAGCGGCGCGTCAAAGACGCCGCTGGATACGTTTTCCATCACCCGGTTTCACTCCATCTCCGTTGCTTGATAGAGGAAGGTCGCGCCATGAATCATTTCAAACGCAGTGCACTGCTCGGTTTTTCTTGCGTGGGCGCCCTGCTCACGGTCAGCCAGGCCCAGGCAGAACCGACGCTTTACCTGGGCATGAACGGCGGAACCATGGAGCGGCTCTACGCCGACAAGGTGCTGCCGGCCTTCGAGAAAGCCAATAACGTCAAAGTGGTGATCGTGCCGGGAACCTCCGCCGATATTCTGGCCAAGGTCCAGGCCAGCAAAGGCAACCCGCAGATGCACGTGATGTTCCTCGACGACGGCATCATGTACCGCGCCATCGCCATGGGTTTGTGCGACAAACTCGAAGACAGTCCGCCCCTGGCACAGATTCCGGCCAAGGGCCGCATCAAGGATCAAGCCGTGGCGGTCAGCCTTGGGGTCACGGGGCTGGCGTACAACACGCGGCTGTTCAAGGAAAAAGGCTGGAACGCACCGACCTCCTGGATGGACATGGCCGACCCGCGCTTCAAGGACAAACTGGTGTTCCAGTCGATGGCGTCTTCGACCTTCGGCCTGCACGGTTTCCTGATGTTCAACCGGATTCAGGGTGGCAGCGAAACCGACGTCGAACCGGGGTTCAAGGCTTGGCCGAACACTGTCGGGCGCAACGTGCTGGAGTACATTCCGAGTTCCGCGAAAATTTCCGAAATGCTCCAGACCGACGAAGCGGCGCTGTTCCCACTGACGCCGACCCAGGTCACCGCGCTGAAGCTCAAGGGCATGCCGGTGGAATATGCACAGCCGAAAGAAGGCTCCGTGGTGCTCAACGTCGCCGAATGCGCCATCGCCAACAACACCCAACCGGAACTGGCGCAAAAACTCGCCGCCTTCCTGCTGACGCCCGAAGCACAAGCCGCTGCGCTTGAAGACGGCGATCAGATTCCATCCAACCCGAATACGCCAACCACCGACAAGACCCGCGGTCAGGTCGAGGCGATGAAACAGTATCTGACCACCGCGATCGCCATCGACTGGGATCAGGTCAACGAACAGCGCCCGGCGTGGAATGCCCGGTGGAATCGCAGTATCGAGCGCTAACCTCGAAGATCAAAAGACTGCAGCCTGCGCCGAAAATCCTGTGGGAGCGAGGCTTGCCCGCGAAGAATGCACCGCGTTTTTTCAGGTACTGCGCGTCATCGTTCTTCGCGGGCAAGCCTCGCTTTCGACCAGAAAAACGCAAAGACCTTAGAAAGAGAAAAGATAGAGAGGAACATCAACTTATCTTGGCGTTTTTGCAGTTCCTCTCAAAAAGGTTACCATTCCAGTGAGGCAACATTTAATAAACAGCGGTGAAAAATTTTGCTACGCCGCAGGATCAAAAACAGTCATGGACCTCCCTTGACTGTTACAGACGAAGACAAAACCACTATATCGCGAAATAGCAACTCCTTTCGGCTCATTCCCCACAGCAAACTCCCGCTCAACCTTAAGTGTTTCGGTACTCACTGCGAAAACTTTGTCATTGAAATTATCGGTGATAAATGCAAGACGACTATCATTACTCAGGGCGATCCCGGAAAGATTGGCACCCACAACGACTGACTTAAATTCCCTATTACTAATATCAAACTTTAAAACTCTGCCTTCTATAGTTTTACCGCGAAGTACATGACTAGCGATATAAGCATAGCCTCCGGCCTTATCCAGAGTAATAGCTGACGCCCCTTCTGCGATAGGAATACGTTCTACGGTCCACGTTTCAGTATTTACTAACATCAACACACCACTGATAGTCAGGTAAATTTCAGGTCGATGCGGATTAACTGCAATGCCATTTGCAAGCCCTGAAATACTGACTTTCCGCACAACATTCTCCCGAGCGACATCAACCACTAGAAGTTCAAACTCAAACCGGTTGACGACATACAGATACCGTTCATCACGACTCAGCTCCACATAAGAAGGCCCTCCCTCCACAACAATATCTCTTTTTTCATTTCTATCAGTATCAACAACCGAAATAGTGCCACTGCCTCTGTTAGCTACATACACGACTCTTCCACTCTCGCTTACAGCAACATCCAGCGGATCTTTGCCAACATCAAAAATTTTGAAATCACCGGTACTGGTTTTTATCTGTGCTAACTGTCCAGCATAGTAGAAACTGGCATAGGCGTAAGCAGAGTCCTTAGTGACCGCTACATAAAACGGATCTTGAACAAAATCAAGAGTCCCAACGAAGCCCCTCATTGAATCTTTAATTGACATGATAAATCCTCTGACATGGATTACACCTTCCGACCCTTTCGTAAGGCTCCCCCATATCACCAGAATGGCCTTGACAATATCTACTATCAGAAATGACAGTAACGACAAACGGTCCAAGCCCCCCTGAGACTCACACGCAACCATGCGCTCAACAGTTGAATGCCTCCCCTGACTTTAAGCGACTGCCACGTCCATTTATCGTTAAAATGGCGCCCGTTAAGCTCCATTCCCTCTTTTCGAGTATCGGATTGTCCATGCATACCCTCGCACAACTGCGCGCCGGCCAACTGTCGGGCATCACCCGTCTGGACTTGTCCTGCGGCCTGACCGAGTTCCCCCGGGAAATCTTCGACCTGGCGGACTCGCTCGAAGTGCTCAACCTCAGCGGCAACGCCTTGCGCAGCCTGCCGGACGACCTGCACCGCCTGACCCGTTTGCGCGTGCTGTTCTGCTCGGACAACCAGTTCACTGAACTGCCCGCTTGCCTCGGCCAATGCACCGCGCTGACGATGATCGGCTTCAAGGCCAACGCCATCGAAAACGTGCCGGGCGCCGCCCTGCCGCCGCTGTTGCGCTGGCTGATCCTGACCGACAACCGCCTCACGGATCTGCCGACCGAACTGGGTGAACGCCCGCATCTGCAAAAGCTCATGCTCGCCGGCAACCAGTTACAGCGTCTCCCCGAAAGCCTGAGCCATTGCCATCGACTCGAACTGATCCGCATCGCCGCCAATCAGCTCACCGAGCTTCCCGAGTGGCTGCTGACCCTGCCGAGCCTGACCTGGCTGGCGTACGCCGGTAACCCACTGGAAACCGAAGCCGATGCCGCCGCCCTCGAAGCCACGGCGAGCATTCCCTGGTCCCAGCTGAGCCTGGCGAAAAAACTCGGCGAAGGCGCGTCGGGGGTCATTCATCAGGCGTTGTGGGAGCAGACGAAACAGGTCGCGGTAAAACTCTATAAAGGCGAAATGACCAGCGATGGCTCGCCGCTGCACGAAATGAACGCCTGCATCACCGCCGGCATTCACCCCAACTTGATCCGGGTCGAAGGGCGGATTGTCGGCCATCCGCAGGCGCAGGCCGGGTTGGTGATGCAACTGATCGATCCGAGTTACCGCAACCTGGCCGGGCTGCCGAGCCTGGCGTCCTGCACGCGCGACGTCTACGCCGACGACACCCGATTCAACGCTGACGTGGCGCTGCGCATCGCCAGTGGCATTGCTTCAGTGGCTGAACATTTGCACCGCCAAGGCATCACCCACGGTGACCTCTATGGTCACAACATCATGTGGAACGAGCACGGTGATTGCCTGTTGGGCGATTTTGGCGCGGCGTCTTTCCATGCCACTTCGGACAGCCTTGAAAGCCGCGCACTGCAACGGATCGAGGTGCGGGCGTTCGGGGTGCTGCTGGGGGAATTGCTGGAACGGATCGACTCGGGGCTGAGCGATGAAGGGCGTGAGGCGTTAGAGGCGTTGCAGCAGCGCTGCTGTCAGCCGGATGTGCTGGCGCGGCCGGGGTTCAGCGAGGTTGTGCGGGAGTTGAAGGGACGGTGACCGCTGCGCGGTCATTCGCGAGCAAGCCCGCTCCCACATAGGATTTGTGAACGCCACAGATCGAATGTGGGAGCGGGCTTGCTCGCGAAGACGGCCTGCCAGGCAACAAGCCGTCAATGACACACAGACTTAACCCGCCAACCCGACAAACATGTCCTGCACATCATCGTGATTATCGAGGCCTTCGAGGAACGCTTCGACTTCTGCCATCTGCTCGTCGCTCAAACCACTGACCGGGTTCTTCGGCTGATAGCCCAACTTGGCCGACAACACGGTGAAACCCTGCTCCGGCAGCGCTTTCTGTACCGCATCCAGGTCCACAGGTTCGGTCAGGAACAGCGTCGCGCCGTCTTCACCCGGTTCGAAATCCTGGGCACCGGCTTCGATCGCAGCCATTTCCGGATCGGCGTCAGGGCTGTCCGGGGACGCCTCGATCATGCCGACGTGGTTGAAGTCCCAGGCCACCGAACCGGAAGCGCCCAACTGGCCCTTACGGAACGCGACGCGGATTTCAGCGACGGTGCGGTTGATGTTGTCAGTCACGCATTCAACGATCAGCGGCACCTGATGCGGTGCGAACCCTTCATACGTCACGCGATGGTATTGCACGGTTTCGCCCAACAGGCCCGCGCCTTTCTTGATCGCGCGATCCAGGGTTTCCTTGGGCATCGAGGCTTTCTTGGCCTGCTCGACCACCAGACGCAGGTGTGCGTTGGTGGCGGTATCGGCACCGTTGCGGGCAGCGATGGTGATTTCTTTCACCAGTTTGCCGAAGATCTTGCCCTTGGCGTTGGATGCCGCTTCTTTGTGTTTAACCTTCCACTGTGCGCCCATTACTCACTCTCTTGATCTGTGGCGCCGAGACATCTATTGGCCGACGCATTGCGCAAGTTTATACGGCCTAAAGATGCCAATCGACCAAAAATTCCAAGATCTTCACCCCGTGACGAATCGACATCTTCACCAGTGTTTGTAGGGCGATTCTGAAAAGTCGATTTGCGGTGACGCTTCAGGGCTGTGGTTTCGTACCCTCTGCGCCCATCCTCCCTGGCAGAAGCGCGCTCGATGCACAACGACAAGGAAAGCCCCTTTACCCTGACACTCCTGGACGGCGGTTTGAGTCTGCAGGTGTTGCAGTTCAGTGGCCGTGAAGGTCTCAACCAGCCCTATCGATTCGACATCGACGTGATCGGCCTCGCCCCGGCGATGCGCCTCGACCAATGGCTGCAACAACCGGCGTTTTTGCGGCTAGCGGGGGACCAGGGCATTCACGGCGTGATCCACAGCGTCAGTCGCGAACATCGCGGCAAGCACCGGATCGGCTACTCCCTGGTGTTGGCACCCCATCTTCAACAACTTCACCTGCACAGCTCGCGTCGGGTGTTTCATCGTCTCAGCGTGCCCGCGATCGTGCGCCAGTTGCTGGAGGAACATCAGTTACCCGAACACAGCTACCGCTTCGAACTGGCAAACGGGTGTTACCCGCCCCGACCTTTTTGCATTCAGTACGATGAGAGCGATCTGGCCTTCATGCAGCGGCTGTGTGAGGAAGAAGGCATCCACTATCACTTCGAACATCAGCACGACGGGCACGTGCTGGTGCTGGCCGATGACAGCCTGAGTTTCCCTCAGGAGCCGCTGCTGATGCCGTTCCAGGACGACGCATTCAACGACTTCGCCTTGCCGGTGATCAGCGAACTGTTCCAGCGCCATGACCCGGACCTCGCCCCGACACGATGGGAGGCCAGAAACCGCGGCGCGCAGGTGATCGGCGATGGGGCGGCCAACCACCCGCTCACCAGAACGGGCCCGATGACGGCACGCCCCGCGCCTGAACAGCTGCATCACGACCAGTTCAGCCGCCGACGGATGGAACGCCTGCGTTGCCAGCAACGGCAGATCCACGGCCAAAGCAATCAGAGCGAACTGTGCAGCGGACGGATCCTGCAAGTGGCGCAGCACCCGCTCTCGAGTTTCAACGATCAGTGGCTGCTCACCGATATCCGGCACCAAGGACAGCAGCCGTCGATTCTCGCCGAGGGCCAGCCCGGCAGTGCCCGGCGCTACAGCAATCAGTTCACGGCCATTCCCTGGTCAACGGTGTTCAGACCGGCGCTCAAACACGCCAGGCCGAGCATCCCGGGCTATCAGACCGCCCAAGTGCTGGGCTCCGTCGGGCAACCGGCGGCGCTCGATGACCAGGGCCGGATACAGGTCAGGTTATGGCCGACGCCGGCGTTCGAGGCGGATGAATCCGACGGTCTCTGGCTACCGGTCGCCCTCGCAACGCCGGACGGTCGGATCGATCCGTCCAGATTGCCCATGGCCGGCACCGACGTGCTGGTCAGTTTCCTCGACAGCGACCCGGACCGACCGGTTTTGTGTGCCGGCATGGGCCATCCCCAGCCTTCCCGCCCCGCTCCGGAGCCACGTCGCGATGGTCGTCTACTGCTCGATTGGCTGGTCAATCGCTCGGATCTCGCACCTTGAGTTTCATCCCTTGTCGGCCTTGCCCGCCGCCGCGGCAAACTTCGCTAGCCGCACGTCGAGGTGCCGTGGCCGATGCCCGTGATCCTCGGCGCGCTCTTTGCGGCGGATGGCGTTGCGCACCATCAATGAGCCGAGGTAACGGATCGGCTCCGGCGGAAAAAAACCCAACGGGCCATTCACCAAGGGTGAACGGGTCCAGGCATTGTCCAGCCCCAGCACCATCGAGGCGAGAATCTGCCCGCCCATATGACAAGGCCCGACGCCGCTGCCGGAGTAACCGAAACCGTAGAACACATTGCCGCTGGTGCTCATCTGGCCGAAGAACGGCAGCCCCGTCACCGAGCGATCCGAAGGCCCGTTCCAGGTGGCCTCGACCTTGACCTTGGCGAACGCCGGGAAGAACTCGCTCAGGCGGTGCTGCAACAGGCCGGCATAGGGCGATGGCTGATCGGCAATGACCCGATGGTGGCGTTCGTTTCGCGTCATCATCCGTGGGCCGATCGCGAATCCATCTGCCTCGCGGACCTGGACGACACACCGTTGGTGCTGCGGGAAATCGGCTCGGTGACGCGGCAAACCCTGGAAGAGGAAATGGCCCGGGCCGGGTTTCGCATCCGCCCGGCGATTGAAGTCGAAGGCCGGGAAGCGGCGCGCGAGGCAGTGGTGGTCGGGATTGGCGTGGGGGTGGTGTCGGCCGCTGAGTTCGGCGCGGATTCGCGGGTTTGTGCGTTGCCGATTACCGATTGCACACGGCGGCTGACGGAGACGCTGGTGTGCTTGCGCGAACAGAGTTCGCGGCGAGTGGTGGCGACGTTTCTGGAGATGGTTCGCGAGAGTCTTGTGTAGGGCAGGTCCGACCCCTTCGCGAGCAAGCCCGCTCCCACAGTGGATCTCTGTCGTACACACAATTTGTGTCCGCTGAAGATCAAATGTGGGAGCGGGCTTGCTCGCGAAGGCCGCGCCTCGGTCTATCTACCAGGCGCCAACCCAAAAAACGCCTGTATCAAGCGCAAATCCCGCCGCCGCTCCATGCACCCGATCATGTGCCGATTGACCAACCCCCCGCCAATAATCGGCACCGCCGCCACCCGCGGGTCGTGACTGACTTCCACCGACGACACCACGCCCACGCCCAATTCTGCGGCCACGGCCTCGGTCACTGCCTCGCGACTGTCCAGTTCCAGCAACACCCGTGGATTGACGTTGGCCTGAGCGCACGCCTCGTCGAATGTGCGTCGGGTAATCGAACTTGGTTCACGCAACACCATGATCACCTGGTCCAGATCCTTGAGCGGCATCCCTTTTGACTTCTGCGCCCACGGATGGCCAGCAGGCACCAACGCGCAAATCCTCGACTCGCTCAACGCTTGCAGATGCAACCCCTTGCGCGGCTCGACTTCGGTCAGCACCGCCACGTCGGCATGCTCTGACAACAACGCGGCCAACGTCTCCTGAGCATTGCCCAACCGCAGGTTCACGGTGATCCCCGGATAACGCGCGCGCAGGCTGGCGAGCATCGGCATGACCATGTGCGGCCCGTCCGCCGCCACTTCCAGGCGCCCGGTCAGCAACTGCCGGTTGGCCTCCAGCATCACCTGCGCCTCTTCGGCCAGGCCAAACATCGCCCGGGTGATTGCCGCCAGTTTGGTGCCCTCTTCCGTGAGCTCGACGCGCCGCGCGGTGCGTCGCAACAAGGTGATCTGGTAGTGCTCCTCCAACGCCTTGATGTGCCCGGTGACCGCCGGTTGGCTGATAAACAGGCGCTCGGCGGCGCGGGTGAAGCTGCCTTCCCGAGCCACAGCGTCGAAGGCCCGCAGCTGAAACAGATTCATGAATAACCCTCACTGATGACTGGCATAACAACAAACAATTTGATTGATGGCTCACCAAATTGCAATTTATGTCCCGTAGCTTCATCCCACTGAGCTTTTGCGAGGACACAAGAATGAGTACTGCCGAGCCCATCCTGCTCACCCCCGGCCCATTGACCACATCGAGCCGCACCCGTCAGGCAATGATGGTCGACTGGGGCTCATGGGATGACCGCTTCAACCAACTGACCGCCAGCCTCTGCGAACAACTGCTGACCATCATCAACGGCGGCGACAGCCATTACTGCGTGCCGTTGCAAGGCAGCGGCACGTTCGCGGTCGAAGCGGCGATAGGCACGCTGGTGCCTCGCGACGGTAAAGTGCTGGTATTGATCAACGGCGCCTACGGCAAACGCCTGGCGAAAATCTGCGAAGTACTCGGCCGTTCGTTCAGCACCTTCGAAACCGCCGAAGACGAACCGACCACCGCCGCCGACGTCGACCGCCTGCTGAAGGCCGATGCCAGCATTACCCACGTCGCGCTGATTCACTGCGAAACCAGCACCGGCATCCTCAACCCGCTGGCGGAAATCGCCCACGTCATCGAGCAACACGGCAAACGCCTGATCATCGACGCCATGAGTTCGTTTGGCGCCCTGCCGATCGACGCCCAAGACGTGCCATTCGACGCACTGATCGCCGCCTCGGGCAAATGCCTGGAAGGTGTGCCGGGGATGGGCTTCGTCTTTGCGCGCAAAGAAGCGCTGGCCAATGCCGCCGGTAACTCGCACTCACTGGCGATGGACTTGTTTGACCAGCACACCTACATGGCCAAGACCGGCCAATGGCGCTTCACCCCGCCGACCCACGTGGTCGCGGCGCTGCACGAAGCGCTGCTGCAATACAACGAAGAAGGCGGCTTGCCCGCACGGTATCAGCGCTACGCCAATAACTGCCAGGTGCTGCTCGATGACATGGCCAAACTGGGGCTGCGCAGCTTCCTGCCCGCCACGATCCAGGCGCCGATCATCGTCACCTTCCACGCGCCGAAAGACCCGCGCTATCAGTTCAAGGAATTCTACGAGCGGGTCAAGGCCAAGGGTTTCATCCTCTACCCCGGCAAACTGACCCAAGTCGAAACCTTCCGCGTCGGCTGCATCGGCCACGTCAACCAGGCCGAAATGCACGCAGCGGTGGCGGCGGTCGCCGAAGTGCTGCGCGAGATGGAAGTACTCGACATCTGATTCACCCCCTATCCCTGTGGGAGCGGGCTTGCTCGCGAAAGCGGACTGACATTCAACATTGATGTCGACTGACACACCGCCTTCGCGAGTAAGCCCGCTCCCACCAAAAGCAGCTCCCCTATTAGCCAGTTGCCACAGGATTTGATCACCATGAACTATACAAACCCAACCAAACTCCAAGCCGCCATCCTCGACTGGGCCGGCACCGTGGTCGACTTCGGCTCTTTCGCCCCGACGCAGATTTTTGTCGAAGCCTTCGCCGAGTTCGACGTCCAGGTTTCCATCGAAGAAGCCCGCGGGCCGATGGGCATGGGCAAGTGGGACCACATTCGTACCCTGTGCGATCAGCCGCAAGTCGCCGAGCGTTATCGCCAAGTGTTCGGTCGCACTCCGACCGACGATGACGTCACCGCCATTTACAAACGCTTCATGCCGCTGCAGATCGAAAAAATCGCCGAACACTCGGCCCTGATTCCGGGCGCCCTGGACACCATCGACAACCTGCGCCAGCAAGGGATCAAGATCGGCTCGTGCTCCGGCTACCCGAAACAGGTCATGGACAAAGTCGTCGAACTGGCCGCCACCAACGGCTACGTCGCCGATCACGTGGTCGCTACCGACGAAGTGCCCAACGGCCGCCCATGGCCGGCTCAGGCACTGGCCAACGTGATTGCCCTGGGCATCGACGACGTCGCGGCCTGCGTGAAGATCGACGACACAGTGCCGGGCATTCTCGAAGGTCGCCGCGCCGGCATGTGGACCGTGGCATTGATTTGCTCCGGCAACGCGCTGGGCCTGGACTACGAAGGCTATCGCGCCCTGGGCAGCGATAAACTGGCCAGCGAACGCAAGCGCATTCACGCGATGTTCGAAGGCTCGCGGCCGCACTACATGATCGACACCATCACCGACTTGCCCGAGGTGATCGCCGACATCAACAAGCGCTTGGCCAAGGGCGAGATGCCGCAAACCGACTGATTACACCTCTCGCTTCATAAAAAAGCGCCAGCTCCTTTAACGGAACTGGCGTTTTTTTGTGGCCGATCACTTGATCCAGAGCATTGAACAGCCCCTTTACCTCAGGCAAACCCACCAAACAGGATTACAGTTAACCCCACGCCGTCGAACAAGAACGGTGACTTCAGACCAGACCTGTGAGGAACGCCGTATGCCCTGGAAGAATTCAGAATCACGCTACAGCACCGTATCGATCGCGCTGCACTGGTTGATGCTGGTGCTGCTAATAGTGGTTTACGCCTGTATCGAATTACGCGGGATATTCCCCAAGGGCAGCGGCGGCCGGACGCTGATCAAAGAAGCCCACTTCATGCTCGGCCTGACGGTGTTCGTGCTGGTCTGGCTACGGCTGTTCGCCCGCAGCCTGGGACCGGCACCGCAGATCTTCCCCGCCTCCCCTCGCTGGCAAACCCTGCTCGCCAAACTGATGCATTGGGCCCTGTATATTTTCATGATCACCATGCCGATTCTGGGCTGGCTGATTACCAGCGCCGAGGGGCATCAGGTGATGTTCTATGGCATCGATCTGCCGTTGCTAATGGAAGAAAACAAACCGCTGGCCAAGCAGCTTGAGGGCTGGCATGTGCTCGGCGGGACGATCGGCTATTGGCTGATCGGGCTGCACGCCGTGGCCGGGCTTTATCACCACTATGTGGTGCGCGATAACACCTTGTTGCGGATGGTGCCCAAGCGCGGTTGAGCCAGGTTACCGAAACCACCGATCCCTGTGGCGAGGGGGCTTGCCCCCGTTGGGCTGCGAAGCGGCCCCATAATCTGTGACCGTGTCGAGCCTGACACACCGCATTTTTAGGTTTTGGGACTGCTGCGCAGTCCAACGGGGGCAAGCCCCCTCGCCACAAAGGTGTGTGAACTGAAACCCCGGCGGCCCTGCAAGCCGCCGGTGTGGATGAAGATCAAGCGCGTGCCCCGGGCAAATTTACCCGCCTCGACTTGCTGCTTGAGCGCCAGCAGCGCTTTGCCGGTGTACAGCGGTTCGAGGGGAATGCCGCTGGCCTGTTCAGTGTGCTCGATGAATGCAAGCAACGGCGGATCGACTTTGGCAAAACCGCCACGGCTGGCGTCCAGCAGTTCATAGGCGGGATCGATCAGACCGGCCTCCTGCACAATCCTCTCGACCTGCTGCACTACGCCGTGATCGTCAGGCACCGCCAACGCGCCATACACCGGATGTTCGCCCGCCTCGGCCAGAACCAGCCCGGCCAGGGTGGTGCCCGTTCCGCAGGCCAGCCACCAGCCGTCGTAGTGGCTCCAGCCCAGACCGCTCAATTGCTCGCAGGCCAGAGTCACCAACTGCCCGCAACCCTTCGCCCCAAGCAAGCCGCCACCACCTTCCGGCACTGGATGTAGCTCAGGGTATTGCTCCCGCCATGGCTGCCAGAAGCCCGGTTCGTGCCGCGCTCGATAACCGCCATAACCCAACCAATGCAAGTGCATGCCGAATGCCTGCAAATCCTTCACCGTCGGGGTGTCTTGCGGATGCCCGCGCAGCAGGCCGACCGTGGTGAAACCGAAGCGTTTGCCTGCAGCGGCCAATGCATGGAGATGGTTGGAATGAGCACCGCCCAGGCTGATGATGCCTTGGGCGCCGGTCTGGTCGGCGGCTTTCAGGTGTACGATGAGTTTGAACCACTTGTTGCCGCTGATCAGCGGGTCGATCTGGTCCAGACGCAGGATGGCTACTTCGATGCCGGCAGTGGTGAGCCAGTCGAGGTGAAGGGGTTCGAGAGGGGCCTGGGGGAGCCAGTTTGTTGGTGGGGAAAGCATTGGCGCCTGATCGTTCTCAGATAGAGCCCGCATTCTAGTCGCTCAAAGGAACCCATCGCGAGCAGGCTCGCTCCCACATTGGATTTGCGTCGGTCACAAAATACGTGAACACCACAAAACCTGTGGGAGCGAGCCTGCTCGCGATGGCCATTGGCACCTTAAACCTGCGTATTACAACTCAGCCGCCAACCGCGAACCCTGATTGATCGCGCGTTTGGCATCAAGCTCCGCCGCCACGTCCGCGCCGCCGATCAAATGCACGTTCTGCCCGGCCGCAATCAGACCGTCCTGCAACTCACGCAACGGATCCTGTCCGGCGCAGATCACGATGTTATCCACCGGTAGCACCTGCGGTTCGCCGCTTTCGCCGATGCGGATGTGCAGGCCTTCGTCGTCGATCTTCAGGTACTCGACGCTGTTGAGCATCTGCACCTGCTTGTTCTTAAGTCCCGTGCGGTGAATCCAGCCAGTGGTTTTGCCCAGACCGTCGCCGACCTTGGATTTCTTGCGTTGCAGCAGGAACACTTCGCGGGCCGGCGCATGCGGCTCAGCCTTGACTCCCGCAACACCGCCGCGCGCTTCGAGGTGTGTATCGATGCCCCACTCCTTCCAGAACGCTTCGCGGTCCTGACTGGTGGCCACGCCCTCATGAACGAGGAATTCCGACACGTCGAAACCGATACCACCGGCGCCGATCACCGCGACGCGCTTGCCCACCGGTTTGCGTTCGAGGATCACGTCCAGGTAACTCAGCACCTTGGCGTGTTCGACGCCCGGAATCGCCGGCACCCGTGGGGCAATGCCGGTCGCCAGGATGATCTCGTCGTAACCGCCCTCGACCAGCTGCGCCACATCCACACGGGTGTTCAGGCACAGCTCGACATTGGTGGTCTGCAATTTGCGGTTGAAGTAACGCAGGGTTTCGAAGAACTCTTCCTTGCCAGGTACACGCTTGGCGATGTTGAACTGGCCGCCGATTTCGCTGGCCGAATCGAACAACGTCACCTGATGACCACGTTCAGCAGCCACGGTCGCGGCGGACAGCCCTGCGGGGCCGGCACCGACCACGGCGATTTTCTTGATCTGCTGCACCGGCAGGTAATTGAGCTCGGTTTCATGGCAGGCCCGCGGGTTCACCAGGCAACTGGTCAACTTGCCGCCAAAGGTGTGATCCAGGCACGCCTGGTTGCAACCGATACAGGTGTTGATTTCATCGCCACGCCCGGCCGCAGCCTTGTTGACGAAATCCGGGTCGGCGAGGAACGGCCGTGCCATGGACACCATGTCGGCATCGCCTTCGGCCAGAATCTGCTCGGCGACTTCCGGGGTGTTGATGCGGTTGGTGGTGATCAGCGGAATATTCACCGAGCCACGCAGTTTGGCCGTGACCTTGCTGAACGCCGCACGCGGTACTTTGGTGGCGATGGTCGGAATCCGCGCTTCGTGCCAGCCGATGCCGGTGTTGATAATCGTCGCACCGGCCTGCTCGATGGCCTTGGCCAATTGCACGATCTCTTCCCAGCTGCTGCCGCCTTCCACCAGATCGAGCATCGACAGGCGGAAGATAATGATGAAGTTCGGGCCGACCGCTTCGCGCACCCGGCGGACGATTTCTACCGGCAGGCGCATGCGGTTTTCGTAAGCGCCGCCCCAGCGGTCAGTTCGATGGTTGGTGTGGGCCGCAAGGAACTGGTTAATGAAATAACCTTCGGAGCCCATGATCTCGACGCCGTCGTACTCGGCTTTTTGCGCCAGGGTCGAACAAGTGACGAAATCGCTGATTTGTTTCTCGATGCCTTCCTCGTCCAGCTCTTTAGGCTTGAACGGGTTGATCGGCGCCTGGATCGCGCTCGGCGCCACCTGTTTCGGGCTGTAGGCATAACGCCCGGCATGAAGAATCTGCATGCAGATCTTGCCGCCCGCCTCGTGCACCGCTCGGGTGACGATCAGGTGCTTGAGGGCTTCTTCCTCGGTGGTGAGTTTGGCCGCGCCGGAGTAAACCCCGCCCTCATCGTTCGGGCCGATACCGCCGGTAACCATCAGGCCTACACCGCCACGGGCACGCTCGGCGAAATACGCCGCCATGCGCTCGAAACCGCCGGGCTTTTCCTCAAGGCCCGTGTGCATCGAGCCCATCAGGGTGCGGTTGCGCAACGTGGTAAAACCCAGGTCCAGCGGGGCCAACAGGTGCGGGTAATGAGCGGCGGCCATCGGTAACTCCACAACGAGCGATCACGGAAAAAGTGCAGGAGCTCTTCGGCCCCCGTCAGTCATGTTCGACAGACTAAGAGTCGCACTGCTGTCACTCAATGACCGTAACTGACAACTTATTGATCCAAATGTGCAGCGCCCCTTGGCAAGCGCGGGCATGAGCCCTACCCTAGTCGCGAACCCTGCACACGGCCGTTGACTGTTTCCCCATGCGCAAACTTTTGTACCTGACCCTCTCCATGGCGTTGATCGCCGCCCTCACGACCTACGCCATGTGGGCCGCGGACCGTCCGGTGGGTCATTACCTGTCGGACCTGCGCATCAGTCTCGCGGTCGATCAGGGCACTCCCGCCGATCGCGGCAATCTTCTGGGTATCCAGCCCGAGTTGTTCCCCACCGATTATCAAAGCCCCGAACGCTTGCACCGCAAGCTCGCGGCCTACTTGCAGAAGGCTCAGGATCAAGGCCTGCTGAATGAAAAAACCATCGTCGTACTGCCCGAACATGTCGGCACCTGGCTGATGATCAGCGGCGAAAAAGACGAGTTGTACCAGGCCGCTACGCTCAAGGAAGCCATGAACTGGTTGGCGGTGAGCAACCCGTTGCAGTTCATCCGCGCCCTGATCAGCGCCGAGGGCGGTAGCCGTCTCGACGATGCGCACTTGCGGATGAAAGCCAAGAAAATGGCCAGGGATTATCAGGCACTGTTCGGCGGCCTGGCGAAAGACTTCCACGTGACGCTGGTGGCGGGTTCCATCGTGTTGCCCGAGCCGAGTATCAGCGATGGCACCCTCAAGATTGGCCGCGGTGCCCTGTACAACAGCAGCGTAGTGTTCGGTCGCGATGGTTTGCCGATCGGCCAGCCTCAGCGGCAAATGCACCCGACTTTCGCTGGACGCGACACTGTCGAAGCCAATTCCGAGCACACGATCAACGTCGTCGATACACCGGCCGGACGCCTGGGCGTGCTGATCGGCAGCGACAGTTGGTATCCGGACAACTATCGCAAACTCGACGATCAAGGCGCGCAACTGGTGGCGGTCCCGGCGTTCGTCGTCGGACACGGGTCTTGGGATCAACCGTGGCCTGGCTACAAAGGCCAGTCCACGCCGAACTCTGTGAGCCTCAAAGCTGGCGAACTCAGTGAAGGTCAGGCCTGGCATCGGCTGACGCTGATCGCCCAACCGTCCGGCAGCCAGGCCATCGCCGGTATGAGCGTGTTCCTGCGCGGTCAGTTCTGGGACAAGGGCAGCGCCGGTCAGAGCTTCCTCAGCAGCAACGGGCAACAATTCGCCGACGGCGATGCCCGGGGCGCGCGTTTGCTGAACCTCTGGCTGTAAGCCGATGAAACCGCAGCCGATGCGTCTCGGGGATTTGTCGGTGGGCTTTGTCCATAGCCTGGCCGACGCCGTGCGCAGCCATGGCCTGGACCCACAACCACTGCTTGAACAATACGGCCTCGATGCCGCACGGCTGGCCGAAGCCGGCGCCCGTCTCTCGATCCCGCGCTACATGCGCCTGGGTCACGGCGCCATTCAACTGACCGACGACCCGGCATTGGGTTTGCGCATGGGCCAGCTCAGTCGCCTGAGCCAGGCCGGCCTGGCCGGAGTCACCGCCGCCCAAGCCCCCACCGTGCGGGAAGCGGCGCGCTGCCTGATTCGCTTCGAAGCACTGTACGGCTCCAACTATCGCGGCCAGTCAAGCTTTCACGAAGACGCCCAAGGTGCCTGGCTGCGGTTCTATTCCATCAGCCCCTACAACGCCTACAACCGCTTCGTGGTGGATTCGATCATCGCCGGCTGGTTGCAGCAATTATCCAGCGTAAGCCCTGCCCCGGTACGCGCTGAACGGATCGAGATCGAATTCCAGGCGCCGGATTACCGCGAGGCATACGCCGTGCTGGGGGATTGTCCGATTCAGTTTGGCGCCGAACAGAACCAACTGCGCCTGAGCCTGGACAGCCTCGCCCAGCGCAACCCGGAGCACTGCCCGAGCACCTGGCGGCACCTGCTGCAACTGTGTGAACGGGAACTGGAGCAACTGACACGCACCCGCAGCCTGCGTGAACGCATCACTCAGTTACTGGGGCCGTTGCTCAATGGTGGTCGGGAGCCCGACCTGGAAGAAGTGGCGGCACGCCTGAAGCTGCCAACTTGGACGTTGCGTCGCAAACTCGCCGAGGAAGGCACGCAATTTCGTGCAATTCTCAACGATACACGCCGCGACCTCGCCATGACCTACATCCGCGACACCGAACTGGCGTTCGGGGAAATCGCCTACCTGCTGGGTTTTGCCTCAGCCGAAGCCTTCCAACGGGCCTTCAAACGCTGGAACGGCCAGACCCCCGGCGAGTTTCGCCGCAGTCATCGCCAATCCGCGTAAGGTTAGGGGGCGCGGCGGGGAAACTAATTGAGAACGCCCCCTAAAGCTCGGTAGCGTCTTCGGCCGGTTCCAGCGGGTCCAGTTCAAACGCCTGATACTCGAGCAGTTCTTCTTGATAATCGTCCATTATTAAACCCCCATCGCTTGTTGAAAAAATCGTCTGAATAAATGACTAGTGCCCTGAGCATAAAGTGCCCGCATGAAAGAAAAATGACGCGGGTATGACACTACGTCGCTACTGAATAAAACGTAGCAGGTGGTCAGGAATTTATCACAGGATTTTTTCGATACGAGCTGCAGGAATACGGCTCGATTTGATGTGGATCAATCTTGAAAGGTGTTACGGGATCGGAGTCGTCTGACCCGATCCGTAACATCAGCCTTTTACTGGCCGGAGACAGGCATGGCCGAAATTGGCTCGCTCGGAGGGGGCATGGTGCTTGAGTCTGCCGGTGGCGTCACCGTTTCTGTGGACGAAGCCGGCTCGCTGCCCTGCTCCGGAGTGATCGGCGCCGTTTCAGCAGGTGGTGCAACAGGCTCCGAACTGGATGGAGCGGTTTCAGCTGGTGCAGGTTCAGCTGCCGGCGCTGGAGCAGGTGCAGGTTCTGCCGCCGGGGTCGGCGCCAACTGAGCCGGCGCAGCCTTGGTTTCAGGCACACCCAGATCAGTCTTCGGCTTCTCGGTAATGTGCGCGGCCTTCTTCGCTTCCGGCGGCAGGAACAACTCGACCAAGGCAAAGAAACGCTCGTAGAACTTGGCCGAGGATACGGTTTCACTGGCGACCTTGACCATCGAATCATCGGACGAGCCGATCGGCATCGACACCGAGCCCAATACACCGACACCAAGGCTGGCGGAGTTGTTGGTCTTTTTCAGCGCATAGCGGTCCTGCAAGGCGTTGGCGAACATCGTCGCGTGATGCCCTTCGCTGCCGTCATCGGCACAAACCACGCTGAAGCTGATCTCCATGTGGGTCTCGCCAGTCTGCTGGAAGCTCTTGTGTCCACTGACCAGCTTCGGATCGGCGCTGGTGATGATGTAACCCTGGCTGAGCAAAGCCCGACGGGCGGCCTCGCAGGTCTGCTTATCGCTCACCGGGTAATTGCGCGAGAACGTTCCGGAATCGTCGAAGTTCTCATGCTCGTAGATGGCGGCTTTCTTCGACGAACAACCGGCAGCGGCGGCCAGCACCAAGGCCAGCCCGACAATACGCATGGGAATTGATTTAAACATTGAACATCCTGAGGAAAACGGTTCGGGGCGTATTGTGCAACAGATCGATGCTTAGCGTCGCACCGTTTAGTGTCTTGAAACAGTTACAAGTCTACTGACTGTTACTGACAGGAAAAAGTCGCGCGGTAAATAAGCAGGCGACGGGTAGCTCATGCCGCTTTTGTTTCACCCATAAAAAACCCCAGCCTTTCGGCCGGGGTCTTTGTGTCGCGCAAAGCTCAGTCAAGCATCAGAAACGCTTGATTTCCGCCTCGCTTTCCAACAGTTTGCGGTAGGCCGCAAAGTCTTGCTGGCCAATGCGCGAGGCGAGGAAGCGACGGTATTGAACCTTCTCTTCTTCGGTCGGTGCCGCAGCTTCGTTCACGCCATTCAGACGCACAATCACCAGGCTACCATCGGCCAGGGTCACGCTACTGAAGGTCGGCTTGTCTTGGGCAGCGGGTTTCGGCATACGGAACAGCGCTTGCAGCACGGTTGGGTCGACCCCTTCCTGAGCGCGAGTCGCAGCTTGAGTCACTTTCCAGTTCTGGCCATCGATCGCCTTGTCCAGTGCAGTCTTGCCATCGCGCAGGCTGACGATCAGTTGATCAGCCTTGGTCTTGGCGGCAGCACTGGCATGCTCCTTGGTCAGTTGCGCACGGATGCTGGCAGCCACGCTTTCCAGCGGCAGTTGCTCAGGCTTGCGGTGTTCCTTGGCGCGCAGCACGATCACGGTTTCCGGGTCCAGCTCGATGGCGGTGCTGTTGGCACCCTCATCCAGCACTTCAGGACTGAACGCAGCGGTCACCACGGCACGGTTGGCCGCAATACCTTCGCCACCTTCCCGGCCGAATGGCGCGGACGTGTGGACAGTCAGCTTCAAGTCTTGTGCTGGCTGGGCCAGGTCGGAGGCCTCGAACGACGAGTCTTCCAACTGCTTGGTCGCCTCGACGAAACGCTGCTCGACCTGCTGGGTTTTCAGCTCGCGGGTCAGCTTGTCTTTCAGGCTGGCGAATGTCGGCACTTCAGGGGCTTCAACGCCCAGCAGCTTGATCAGGTGGAAACCGAAGTCAGTGCGAACCGGCTCCGAAACCTGATCCTTGGCCAACGAATACAGGGCTTTTTCAAACGCTGGATCGTAGACGCCTGGACCTGCATAACCGAGGTCACCGCCATTGTTCGCCGAGCCTGGATCCTGGGAGAATTCCTTGGCCAGGGCCTCGAATGTTTCGCCTTTGGCCAGACGCGCCTGCACTTCTTCGATTTTGGCCTTGGCTTGCGCCTCGGTCACCTTATCGTTCACTTCGATCAGAATATGCGCAGCCCGGCGTTGCTCGGACAGGTTCGCGGTTTCTTTCTGATACGCCGCTTGCAGGTCTTCGTCCTTGACGCTGACCTGATCAAAGAAGGACGCTTTCTTCAATTCGAGGTAATCGATGACCACCTGATCCGGCGTCATGAATTCCTTGGCGTGTTCGTCGTAGTAGGCTTTGACTTCGTCGTCAGTCAATTTCACCGCCGCAGGATCTGCCTTGACGTTCAAGGTGGCGAAATCGCGGGTCTGTTTTTCCAGACGGGCGAAGGCCAGAACCTGCGCATCAGTGACAAAGCCGCTACCGGCCAAGCCCGCGCGCAGCTGACCGATCAACATTTCCTGAGCCAGCATCTGGCGGAATTGCAGACGGCTATAACCGAGTTGACGGATCACCTGATCGAAGCGCTCGGCGCTGAACTTGCCATCCACCTGGAATTCAGGCGTTTGCAGGATCACCTGATCCAAAGCCGCTTCGGAGAAAGCGAATTTCGACTTTTCTGCGCCTTGCAGCAGCAGTTTGCGATCGATCAGGCCTTTGAGGGCCGATTCGCGCAGCATTTTTTCGTCGAGCAAGGAAGCATCGAAATCCTTGCCAAGCTGTTGCATGAGCTGACGGCGTTGCATATCAACCGCCTGGTTCAGCTCGTTTTGACTGATTTCTTCACCGTTGACCTTGGCCGCATCCTGGCTGTTGGTCGTCGCCTGGAAAATGGCCTCGATACCGGTGAAAGCCATCAGTACAACGATGATCCCGATAATGGTCTTGGCAATCCAGCCTTGTGAATTGTCCCTGATATTCTGCAGCATGCGTCCCCCAGAAACGGTTGAACTTCAAAATTAGGCAACCGTGGAGCGTGGGTAGAATCCGGATAGAAGAAAGGCGCATCCGAGGATGCGCCTTCTCGTAACTGGCGGAGCGGACGGGACTCGAACCCGCGACCCCCGGCGTGACAGGCCGGTATTCTAACCGACTGAACTACCGCTCCGCTGCCAAGTCAGGAATGACCCCGACCCGGATAGGCAAAAACCTGAATCGAACTTAGTTGACAGCTTCTTTCAGTGCTTTACCGGCTTTGAAACCTGGCTTTTTGGCGGCGGCGATTTCCAGCGTCTTACCGGTCTGTGGGTTACGACCGATGCGAGCTGGACGATCGGTCACGGAGAAGGTACCGAAACCAACCAGAACAACAGAGTCGCCAGCCTTGAGAGCGCCAGTGACGGATTCGATTACAGCGTCCAGCGCACGGCCAGCAGCAGCTTTCGGGATATCAGCGGATGCAGCGATAGCATCAATCAGTTCCGACTTGTTCACTCTAAGTCCCCTTATATCTATTTTGAGTTTGATTCTAAGTTTTTTGGTGAAAGCAAAAAAACGAGTGCTGAATGGCCTACAGACACTTAAGAGCCGCTTTATAACAAGGGCTCTAAAAAACTGTCAACAAGCCCCCCAGGCAAATGCGTACTAATGCGTGCTAATTCTTTCCTTAGAGTCAGACTCGCGTTTTTCATCCTTTGCAACGATCTCCGGAACCACATCCGGCAAGGGCTCCGGCGCGTATTGCAGCGCAATTTGCAGGACCTCGTCAATCCATTTAACTGGTTTAATCTGTAGATCTTGCTTGATATTGTCAGGAATTTCCTTCAGATCGCGTACGTTCTCTTCCGGAATGATCACCGTCTTGATTCCGCCACGGTGAGCCGCCAGCAGTTTTTCCTTCAACCCCCCGATCGCCAGCACTTGACCACGCAAGGTGATTTCGCCGGTCATGGCAACATCTGCGCGCACAGGAATGCCAGTCAATGCTGATACCAAGGCCGTGCACATGCCTACACCGGCGCTAGGGCCATCTTTCGGCGTTGCCCCTTCAGGCATATGGATATGCGTGTCGCGCTTCTCATGGAAGTCCAGAGGAATCCCCAGGCTCTTCGCACGGCTACGGACAACGGTCAGGGCTGCGGTGATCGACTCGACCATCACGTCACCCAGAGAACCCGTCTTGATCAACTGGCCTTTACCCGGCACGACCGCGGCTTCAATGGTCAGCAATTCGCCGCCCACCTGGGTCCACGCCAAGCCTGTGACTTGACCGATCTGATCCTGCGACTCAGCCAGGCCGTAGCGGAATTTACGCACGCCCAGGAAGTGCTCGAGCATGTCGGCAGTGACCTTCACCGAGAAGCGTTTTTCCATCGCATGCTCTTTGACCGCCTTGCGGCAAACCTTGGCAATCTGGCGCTCCAGCCCACGTACACCGGCTTCGCGGGTGTAGTAGCGAATGATGTCGCGAATCGCTTCGGCGTCGAATTCCAGCTCGCCTTTTTTCAGACCGTTGGCCGTAATCTGCTTCGGCGAAAGGTATTTGACAGCGATGTTGATCTTCTCGTCTTCGGTGTAACCCGGCAGACGAATCACTTCCATCCGGTCCAGCAGTGCTGGCGGAATGTTCATCGAGTTGGAGGTGCACAGGAACATCACATCGGACAGGTCGTAATCGACTTCCAGATAGTGATCGTTGAAGTTGTGGTTCTGCTCGGGATCGAGCACTTCCAGCAACGCCGACGCCGGATCGCCACGCATATCACTGCCCATTTTATCGATTTCATCGAGCAGGAACAGCGGGTTGCGGACACCCACCTTTGTCATCTTTTGAATCAATCTTCCTGGCATCGAACCGATATAAGTCCGGCGATGACCACGAATTTCCGCCTCATCGCGCACACCACCGAGGGCCATACGGACGAATTTGCGGTTGGTGGCGTGAGCGATCGACTCCGCCAGAGAGGTTTTACCCACCCCTGGAGGACCCACCAGGCACAGCACAGGACCACGAATCTTCTTCACGCGCTTCTGCACGGCGAGGTATTCGAGAATCCGCTCTTTGACTTCTTCCAGACCATAGTGGTCGGCGTCGAGAATGTCTTCGGCACGAGCGAGGTCCAGACGCACCTTGCTTTGGGCCTTCCACGGCACTTGAACCAGCCAGTCGATATACGAACGCACCACAGTCGCTTCCGCGGACATTGGCGACATTTGCTTGAGCTTGTTCAGTTCGGCCTGGGCCTTGGCCAATGCATCTTTCGGCAGACCAGCGGCATCGATACGCTTTTTCAGCTCTTCGATTTCGTTGTGGCCTTCGTCGCTGTCGCCCAGCTCTTTCTGAATGGCCTTCATCTGCTCATTCAGGTAGTACTCGCGCTGGCTGCGCTCCATTTGCTTTTTAACGCGGCCGCGAATACGTTTTTCGACTTGCAGCAGATCGATCTCGGCATCCAGCAACGCCAGAACGTGCTCGACCCGGGCCGACAAATCGATGATTTCGAGGATTTCCTGCTTCTGCTCGATCTTCAAGGCCATGTGCGCGGCCATGGTGTCAACCAGGCGACCTGGCTCGTCGATGCTGTTAAGCGACGACAGGACTTCAGCGGGGACTTTCTTGCCCAGCTGCACATATTGTTCGAACTGAGCCAGCAGGCTGCGGACAAACACTTCCGACTCGCGCTCAGGCGCGTCGACTTCGTCGATCAGCGAAACTTCGGCACGGCAGTGGCCGTCGACTTCGCTGAAGCGCTCCACGGCGCCCCGCTGCTCGCCTTCGACAAGAACCTTGACCGTGCCGTCAGGCAGCTTGAGCAGCTGCAGAACGGTAGCGATGGTGCCTACGCGATAAAGTGCTTCTTCACCGGGATCGTCATCAGCGGGATTTCGCTGAGCCAGCAGAAGGATTTGCTTGTCGCCCGTCATCGCTGCCTCGAGGGCTTCGATGGATTTCTCGCGCCCCACGAACAGCGGGATAACCATGTGCGGATAAACCACGACATCACGCAATGGCAGGAGAGGCAATTCGATGGTTGTCTTCATGATTTCGCCTCTACGGCGGCCATAAGGCCGTAAACAGATGGATGTAAGCTTGAAACCAAGATGGGGGCTGTTTTCAAAAAAAACAAGCGCAAATAAAATGTTAAAACGCGTTAAAAGCAAAGGGGCCCGAAGGCCCCTTCTTTATTTCAGCAGTGTGACGCTTAGGCGTCTGGCGCTGCCTTGGCAGCCGGCTCACTGTTTTCGTAGATATACAGTGGCTTGGACTTACCTTCTATAACGCTTTCATCGATCACTACTTTACTCACCTCGGACTGCGAGGGGATTTCATACATAGTGTCGAGCAATACACCTTCGAGGATCGAGCGCAGTCCACGGGCACCGGTTTTGCGTTCCAGAGCACGTTTGGCGACCGATTTCAGCGCGTCGGCCCGGAATTCCAGGTCCACGCCTTCCATCTCGAACAGCTTGGCATACTGCTTGGTCAGAGCATTTTTCGGCTCGGTGAGAATCTGCATCAACGCAGCCTCATCAAGCTCGTCCAGCGTGGCAAGTACCGGCAGACGACCGACGAATTCCGGGATCAGACCGAACTTGACCAAGTCGTCAGGTTCGACTTCACGCAGGGACTCACCGACTTTCTTGCCTTCTTCCTTGCTACGAACTTCCGCGTTGAAACCGATGCCGCCCTTGGTGGAACGGTTTTGAATAACCTTTTCCAGACCGGAGAACGCACCACCGCAGATGAACAGGATGTTACGGGTGTCGACCTGAAGGAATTCCTGCTGCGGGTGCTTGCGACCACCTTGAGGTGGAACGGAAGCGACCGTGCCTTCAATCAACTTGAGCAGGGCCTGCTGCACGCCTTCACCGGAAACGTCCCGGGTGATCGACGGGTTGTCAGACTTGCGCGAGATCTTGTCGATCTCATCGATGTAGACGATGCCCATCTGGGCTTTTTCTACATCGTAATCGCACTTCTGCAGCAGCTTCTGAATGATGTTCTCGACATCTTCACCGACATAACCCGCCTCGGTGAGGGTGGTTGCGTCGGCGATGGTGAACGGAACGTTCAGCAAGCGGGCCAGTGTTTCGGCAAGCAGGGTTTTACCCGAGCCTGTCGGGCCGATCAGCAAGATGTTGCTTTTGCCGAGTTCGACGTCGTCATTCTTTTTGTCACGCTGGTTCAAACGCTTGTAGTGGTTGTACACCGCTACGGCCAGAACCTTTTTCGCACGTTCCTGACCAATCACGTACTGATCAAGGATGCCGCTGATTTCTTTAGGCGAAGGCAATTTATGCGCGCTGCTTTCGGCCTGGGCTTCCTGCACCTCCTCACGGATGATGTCATTGCACAGGTCGACGCACTCGTCGCAGATAAAGACCGAGGGGCCGGCAATCAATTTGCGTACTTCATGCTGGCTTTTGCCACAGAAGGAGCAATAGAGCAGCTTGCCGTTGTCCTCGCCGTTGCGGGTGTCAGTCATTCGTTCGATCCAAATCCGATAGGCTTGCAACACAAGATGAAGGCTATTGCGGGCTTTTTCAAGCCCGCCGGTGATCAGACCAGCTGACCAACCCTATTTTGAGCTGCTTATTTTAAGCGGGGCGCTGGTTGATCACTTCATCGATCAACCCGTATTCACGCGCCGCTTCTGCACTCATGAAATTATCGCGGTTGGTATCGCGCTCGATTTCTTCAAGAGTGCGCCCGCTATGCTTGGCCATCAGCGTGTTGAGACGCTCACGAATGAAGAGGATTTCCTTGGCATGGATTTCGATATCCGAGGCCTGGCCCTGGAAACCGCCCAGTGGCTGGTGAATCATCACACGCGAGTTCGGCAGGCAGTAACGCTTGCCTTGGGCACCGGCCGTCAGCAGAAACGCGCCCATGCTGCACGCTTGACCGATACAGGTGGTCGACACGTTTGGCTTGATGAACTGCATGGTGTCATAGATCGACATGCCCGCCGTCACCGAACCGCCCGGCGAGTTGATATAGAGATGGATGTCCTTGTCCGGGTTTTCCGCTTCAAGGAACAGCAGTTGCGCACAGATCAGGTTGGCCATGTAGTCCTCTACCGGACCAACCAGAAAAATCACTCGCTCCTTGAGAAGGCGCGAGTAGATGTCATAGGCGCGCTCGCCACGAGCAGACTGCTCGACAACCATCGGGACCAGGCCGCCTGCGGCCTGGATATCAGAGTTCTGCTGAATATACGAATTACGGAACATGCTCTGCAGTCACTCCCAAATAGTTATGTCTTGAATACGCATAAGCCAGCACGAAGGCTGGCTTATGGTGTGTACTTCTTACCGCAAAAACAATCAGTCGGCTTGTGGAGCTTCTACCGGCTTGACCGCTTCTTCGTAAGAGACCGATTTGTCGGTCACGCTAGCTTTCTGCAGAACAGTATCCACAACTTGTTCTTCCAGCACAACCGAACGGACTTCGTTCAGTTGCTGGTCGTTCTTGTAGTACCAAGACACAACCTGCTCAGGCTCCTGGTAAGCCGAAGCCATTTCCTGAATCATCTCGCGAACGCGGGCTTCGTCAGGCTTGAGGTCGAATTGCTTGACCACTTCAGCCACGATCAGACCCAGCACAACGCGGCGCTTGGCTTGCTCTTCAAACAGCTCGGCCGGCAGTTGGTCAGGCTTGATGTTGCCGCCGAACTGCTGAACAGCCTGCACGCGCAGACGGTCAACTTCGTTGGACAGCAGAGCCTTTGGCACTTCGATCGGGTTGGTGGCCAGCAGACCGTCCATAACCTGATTCTTGACCTTGGATTTGATCGCCTGACGCAGTTCGCGCTCCATGTTCTTGCGAACTTCGGTGCGGAAGCCTTCCAGACCGGTTTCCTTGATGCCGAATTGAGCGAAGAACTCTTCGGTCAGCTCAGGCAGTTTAGGCTCGGAAACGGTGTTCACGGTTACGGTGAACTCAGCAGCTTTGCCTGCCAGGTCGAGGTTCTGATAGTCCTCTGGGAAGGTCAGGTTCAGAACGCGCTCTTCGCCGGCTTTAGCGCCGACCAGACCATCTTCGAAGCCAGGGATCATGCGACCGGAACCCAGTACCAGCTGGGTGCCTTTGGCGGAACCGCCTGCGAACACTTCACCGTCGACTTTGCCGACGAAATCGATGTTCAGTTGGTCTTCGTTCTGAGCAGCGCGATCGGCAACTTCGAAACGGGTGTTCTGCTTGCGCAGGATTTCCAGCATCTTGTCCAGATCGGCATCAGCCACGTCAGCGCTCAGGCGCTCGACAGTGATACCTTCGAAACCGGCAACGGTGAACTCCGGGAAAACTTCGAAAATTGCGACGTATTCCAGATCTTTGCCAGCTTCCATCGATTTAGGCTCGATCGAAGGAGCGCCAGCCGGGTTCAGCTTCTGCTCGACAACAGCTTCGTAGAAGGAAGACTGGATCACATCGCCCACGGCTTCTTGACGTGCATCAGCACCGAAACGGCGCTTGATTTCACTCATAGGCACTTTGCCTGGACGGAAGCCAGCGATCTTGGCCTTTTGGGCAGTCTGCTGCAGACGCTTGTTGACCTGAGTCTCGATGCGCTCAGCCGGCACGGTGATGCTCATGCGGCGCTCAAGAGCAGAAGTATTTTCAACAGAAACTTGCATGGATATTCCTCGTTGCACAGACGTTAGCCGGCCGTTTCCGACCCCAGAATCAAGGGCATGCATTCTAGTGGGTCATACTCAAGAAGTCACCCTACTGAAAACGGGTAAAAAAGCAGCAGGCAATTTATAGGCGGGGACAAACGGTTGTGCCTCGCCCTATTAGCAAATACAGCCAGTCATGCCAGGGCTCTGCGCCAATCCTTCTATATATAGAAGAAATCGGCAATCCATCCCTGACAGCCGACCCCACGAGGGGACCGACGGGCGAATCAGCATCATCGAGATACATAAATTCGACGACCCTACCCGCCCTTTCAACCCGGAACATGCGGTTGCTTTGAAAATTCAGATTTCTAAAACAAAAACGGCGCAGCCCTTTTCAGGTGCTGCGCCGTTTTCTGCTATTAAATAGCTGTTTGTAATGGTGCGGACGGAGAGACTCGAACTCTCACACCTTGCGGCGCTGGAACCTAAATCCAGTGTGTCTACCAATTCCACCACATCCGCATCAAACTTTTAAAGCAAAGGCGCCAGACTGTTAATCTGGCGCCTTTCTAAATATGGGGTGGACGAAGGGGATCGAACCCTCGACAACGGGAGTCACAATCCCGTGCTCTACCAACTGAGCTACGCCCACCATATTGCCATGTTGCGTTACTTGTGCCAAAGCTGCCTAATTGGCGCACCCGGCAGGACTCGAACCTGCGACCATCCGCTTAGAAGGCGGATGCTCTATCCAGCTGAGCTACGGGCGCCTTGTTAATCTGTATTCTTGGACGATTACAAACTAAGTGCTTTCAGTCTCACCGAATTAAACATCAACTCTGCTCGACCTTCTTAACCAGTGCTAGGCTGTGCCCGACAAGTGCGACGAATGTTATAGGTGAGCCTGAAGGGCGTCAACTCTTTTTTAAAAAAAATTCATTTAATTAAAGGGGTTAGGGGAATTTGCAGACCAAGCGCCTTTGCCCTCACCTCATGACATGCGAGAATGCGCTCTCTTTTTTTCCCCTCTCGATGGTTAATCACGCGCAATGACTGCACAACTAATCGACGGCAAATCGATCGCCGCCAGCCTGCGCCAGCAGATCGCCAAACGAGTCGCCGAGCGTCGCCAGCAAGGCCTGCGCACACCCGGCCTCGCGGTGATCCTGGTCGGCAGCGATCCTGCCTCTCAGGTTTATGTCTCGCACAAGCGTAAAGACTGTGAAGAGGTCGGCTTCCTTTCCCAAGCCTACGACCTGCCTGCCGAAACCACTCAAGAAGCACTGACCGACCTGATCGATCGCCTGAACGACGACCCGGCGATTGACGGCGTCCTGCTTCAGCTGCCTTTACCTGAACACCTGGACGCCTCCAAATTGCTGGAGCGCATTCGTCCTGACAAGGACGTCGACGGTTTCCACCCTTATAACGTCGGCCGTCTGGCCCAGCGCATTCCGCTGCTGCGTCCGTGCACCCCTAAAGGCATCATGACGTTGCTGGAAAGCACCGGTGCCGACCTCTACGGGATGGACGCGGTCATTGTCGGGGCTTCCAACATTGTTGGCCGTCCAATGGCGATGGAACTGCTGCTGGCCGGTTGCACCGTGACCGTTACCCACCGTTTCACCAAGGATCTGGCGGGCCATGTCGGTCGCGCCGACCTGGTGGTGGTTGCAGCCGGCAAGCCGGGCCTGGTCAAAGGCGAATGGATCAAGGAAGGCGCGATCGTGATCGACGTTGGCATCAATCGCCAGGCAGACGGCAAGCTGGTCGGTGACGTGATCTACGAAACCGCCCTGCCCCGCGCCGGCTGGATCACGCCGGTTCCGGGTGGCGTTGGCCCGATGACCCGCGCCTGCCTGCTGGAAAACACGCTGTACGCCGCGGAAACCCTGCACGGCTGAGTTCACGCTTGCTTGCAGCGCCGCATAAAAGAACCCCGCCATCGCGGGGTTCTTTTTGCCTGCAGAAAAAGCTCGACCATCTGCCGGAAAAGCGTGCTTCCAAGCACTTTCCCCTGAACATAGAACAACCATCGACAGTTCTTCAGCCATACTCCTAAAATGCGTCGCTTTTTAAAGAAACAGCCCGTTACAAAACGGCATATCCACCCTTTATGAGTCCGCCAGCGTGAAAATCCGTCTTTCAATCCTGAGTCTATTTTTTGCATTTACAGGGACTTTCACCGCGCCAACGATCAACGCCGCAGAAACCACCGCCGCACCCCGAGACATTTCACAACTGAAGATCGCTTCCGGCAGTGTCTTGCTGATGGATATGCAAACCAACAAAGTGATCTATGCCAGCAATCCTGACGTGGTAGTGCCAATCGCGTCCGTCAGCAAACTGATGACCGGCCTGGTGGTGGTAGAAGCCCGGCAGAACATGGACGAATACCTTTCCATCAACATCAGCGACACCCCGGAAATGAAAGGCGTGTTTTCCCGGGTCAAACTCAAAAGCGAATTGCCGCGCCGAGAGATGCTGCTGATTGCCCTGATGTCGTCGGAAAACCGTGCCGCTGCGAGTCTGGCCCATCACTATCCGGGCGGCTATGTCGCGTTCATTGCCGCCATGAACGCCAAAGCCAAAGCGCTGGGAATGACCAGCACCCACTTTGTCGAACCGACGGGCCTCTCCCCTCGCAATGTGTCCACCGCCCGCGATCTGAGCAAACTGCTGATCGCCGCACACAAGCACCCGCTATTGACTCAGCTGAGCACCACCAAGGAAAAAACCGTTTCGTTCCGTAAACCCAACTACAGCCTGGGTTTCCGCAACACCGACCATTTGGTCAACAAGCCTAACTGGGACATCAAACTGACCAAAACCGGTTTTACCAACGCGGCCGGTCACTGCCTGGTGCTGGTCACCCACATGGGTGATCGTCCGATGGCGCTGGTGATTCTCGACGCCTTCGGCAAGTACACGCACTTTGCCGATGCCAGCCGGATTCGTAGCTGGGTCGAAACCGGCAAGAGCGCCAACGTGCCGTCCGTCGCCCTGCAGTACAAGTCCGACAAGAATCTCAAGCATCGCCAGAGCGGCGTGGTTGAAGCATCGAAATAAAGTCGAAACGCCTCCAAAAGAAAGCCCCGAATATTCGGGGCTTTTTTTGTCCGGATTAATCATTAGGCAACGGCATCTGATCGTCATCCGGAATGCCATCCCCGGCACTCGGGTCTTTCCAGCCTTGCGGATGCTTTGTTGGTACCACGGTCGGTCTGGCCAAGGGGTCCCGTAACGGACTGTCCGGATCCATCACCGGATCCAGATCTTCTTCGGGGGTTGTTGGAACACTGTCAGGAGGATCAGGACGTTTGTCGTCGAAGCTCGAATCGGTAGACATATGCACCTCACACTAGGGCTTGGGTTTCAGATCGCCAAGTGGATCGTAAGGCTTTGCCGGGGCCTTCTTGCCCTCCTCACCCGGTTTTACATCCCTGGGCGCCTTGGCGGGCCCGATGGGATCGACCTGAGGATCGGCAACGTCCGGGGAATCGGGGTCGAACCCCAACTCATTATCGGACGAATGCTCAGACGAGTGCGGACCAGTGGGGGTATTGGAATGTGCCATGGCGCCTCCTGATCATGGTCCCGGAAAAGTCCGGACCCTCTACCTGAGACTCCAGCATAGCGTGGCAGTGCCATGCCGATGACGAGCGGAACTTACTTCGCGCTCAACGCCTTCTTCGCCCTGGCTGCCGCCTGCTCCTGACCTGACTGGGCAAGATCGCTCGCCGCTTTCAGCCAGCGCTGCTGATCAACATTGGCCGGAATCTGGTCCGGCTTCTGGATCAATACGGCCCAGCCACCGGCATTCTCGAACGCCGATTCAAAGGCGCTGAACCCCATCAGCAACCGACGATCCATCCCGGCGCGCAGCAGCACGGTCTGCTTCTGACGGTTGTAACCGGCGAGAATGGCGTATCGGGGCTCTGCCCAAAACGCCGAGCCTTCGGTGAAGCGCACCATTACCGGATAACCGGCCGCAACCTGGGCCAGCAGCGCTGGCAAATGGCTGTCGAGGGGATAGACCACCATCCCGTACTCGCGCGCGAGGTCCTGCATGTTCTGCTGCAAGCGGTCTTCGGCACCCGGCAAATGCAGAGGTTTGTCGAGTAAGCCCGGGGTTATCACGATGCCTTGCTGGGACAGCAGGCTGGCCAGAACCTGAGGCCCGCTTTGATAACTTTGCCCACGGTAGAACGTACCGCTGAGTTCGACCCGCTCAGGAAGACGCTTGATCTCAGGCGCCACGCTCCCCGCACAACCAGCCAGACCGGCAACGCAGCCAACGATCAATACCAAAGATCGAATTCGAGAAACTACCCGCACCATCATCACTCTCTTGTTCAGACGCCAGGTATTCACACTCCCGGCTTGGCCGTCGATCATAGGATGCCGCGCGGCAGCGGTATAGCCTTAACGGGCAGTTGATTACATTCGATAGAGCGAACTGGTTGGTGACAGGCGACCTTTGGTCAATAGTCTGAAATACAGCAGCGGCTAAACTGTCACTTACCAAGGAAGAGTGTGTGCCCGATGCAGGGCAAAGAGGAGGCACTGATGAGCCTGACAATGACCATTGTAATGTTGATTTCCGGCTGGCTGGCCGTGGCCGCCGCCATGCTGTGGGGCGTTTTACGTATTACCCGCCGGCACCATCATCACCCGGTTCAATCGGCGCCTGTGGCGAAAACCGATCAGCCGGCTGCCCACCCCGCCACCGCGCACTGACCGGCGCTTTTCGGTCGCCCAAACAAAAACGGCCGCCTGGGCTCTTTCGAGTTCAGGCGGCCGTTTCGTTTAACAAAGGTTAAGCTTCTGCGGCGATGCGCTTCTGCCTGGCCCGACGAGACAGCATGTTCAAGCCTTCGATCGTGGCCGAGAACGCCATGGCCGCGTAGACGTAGCCTTTCGGTACGTGGGCGCCAAAACCTTCGGCGATCAGCGTCATGCCGATCATGATCAGGAAGCCCAGCGCCAACATCACCACCGTCGGGTTGTCGTTGATGAACTTGGCCAGAGGGTCAGCTGCCAACAACATCACCAGTACCGACACCACCACCGCAATGATCATGATCGGCAAATGCTCGGTCATGCCGACAGCGGTAATGATGCTGTCGATGGAGAACACCATGTCCAGCAGCAGGATCTGACCGATCGCAGCGGCAAAACCCAGGGTCACAGTCGAGGTGGCCGACGTCGGATCATCCGGCGCCGGATCCATGCTGTGATGGATCTCGGTGGTCGCCTTCCACAACAGGAACAGGCCACCCGCGATCAGGATCATGTCCTTCCAGGAGAACGCGTGGCCGAGAATCTCGATCACAGGCTCCGTCAGCTGGACGATGAAAGCGATGGTGCTCAACAGTGCCAGGCGCAGGATCAACGCCATGCCGATACCGATGCGCCGCGCCTTCTGGCGATGCTGTTCGGGCAGTTTGTTGGTGAGGATCGAGATGAAGATCAGGTTATCGATGCCGAGCACGATTTCCATCACCACCAGCGTGGCCAAGGCGACCCAGGCAGTGGGGCTTGCAGCAAGTTCTAAAAGGTATTCCATGGGTCAGTCCTGACTCGTTGTAGACGGTTTAGATTTCCTGGGACGAAGATTCGGATTTGTCCGTCTCTTTGGCCGGTTGTTCTTTCTTGGTGATCAAACCGCCCGTGGCATCGCTGAGCGCTTGCTCGGCCGCTTTGTGGGTATCGTCAATTGCCTGCTTAGCGGTTTCGGCAGCCTTGCCCATCAATTGCTGAGCGCTTTTCTCGGCCTGGTCGCAACCGGCCAACACCAGTAAAGACGTGATCAGCAGTGCCGTGGTTTTAAGCTTCATGATGCTTCCCTCAAATAGAACAGACAGAACCGGAAAGGCGATCCGTCGATAGCGAGGCATTCTAAGGAAGCAAACACTTCAGGAAAATTCGTATTTTTAGCGGCTATACTTCGGTTTTAACGAATCCATATCTTCATCTGCAGCTCCTGCCCCGGAATATAAATAGATGCTTAATTATCGACAGCTGCATTACTTCTGGGTGGTGGCCAAGACGGGCAGCATCGTGCGCGCCTGCGAGCAACTGAACCTGACGCCACAGACCATCAGCGGGCAGATTTCCCTGCTCGAGCAAACCTATGGCATCGAGTTGTTTCGTCGGGTCGGCCGGCAGCTGGAACTCACCGAAGCCGGGCGTCAGACCCTGCCCTACGCCGAGCAGATGTTTCAGCTCGGGGGCGAACTGGAGTTGATGCTGCGGGCGCAGCCCAATGAACAACAAATCCTGTTTCGGGTAGGAGTCGCCGACGTAGTGCCCAAATCCATCGTCTATCGCCTGATCGCTCCGACCATGGAGTTGAGCGAGCCCCTGCGTATCACCTGTCGCGAAGACAAACTGGAACGTTTGCTTGCCGACCTGGCGATTCAGCGCCTTGATCTGGTGATTTCCGACAGCCCGATGCCCTCGCATCTGGACATCAAGGGCTACAGCCAGAAACTCGGTGAATGCGGCATCAGCTTCTTCGCCACAGCCGAACTGGCGGCGCGATATGGCCAGGACTTCCCCCGCAGCCTGCACGGCGCCCCGCTGCTGATTCCCGGGCCGGAAACCGTGGTGCGCAGTCGCTTGCAACGCTGGTTTGCCGAACAGCAGATCCAGCCACAGATCGTCGGCGAGTTCGACGACAGCGCCTTGATGCAGGCTTTCGGCCAATCCGGCAGCGGGATATTCATCGGCCCGAGCGTGATTGCCGACGAAGTGAGACGCCAATGCGGCGTGGAGTTGATTGGCCAGACCGACGCGGTGCGCGAGTCGTTCTACGCCATCTCGGTGGAGCGCAAGGTCAAGCACCCCGGCATTGTCGCCATTACCGAAGGTGCTCGCCGCGAGCTGTTTACCGCGATATGAGGTGTCAGGCGCAGATTTCGCGAGGTTTAAAGGTCATCAGCGCCATCGCCAACAGGATCGAGACAAGGATAAAACCAGCCGCCGCGAAACCCAGGCCGCCCAGGCCGACACTGTCGATCACCCGCCCACCGACCATCGCGCCCAGACCGATTCCGAGGTTAGCCCCGGCAATGTTCAACGATGCAGCAAAGGCCGGTGCCTCAGGCGCAGCCTTCATCAGACGCACGTGGCTGACCAGGAACAGCGCGGCCTGAGTCACGCCCCAAATCCCCATCGCTGCCGCCAGACCGAGGGGCGAATGAATGTTCGGCACCAAGGCCACCATGCCGGCGATCATGAAGGCACAGAACGTTACTGAAGCAATTAGCGGATGCCGATCCACCGCGCGACCGCCCAATGAATTGCCGATCAAGCCGACCGCACCGAAGCCCATCAGGCACCAGCCGACGACGGTGCCGTTGAAACCGGCCAGTCGCTCAAGAATGTCTGCCAGGTAGGTGTAAGCGGTGAACATGCCGCTGAACACCAGGATCGATAACAGCACATGCCCCAGCATCAACGGGCTACGCAGGATTCTGAACTGCGAACGGAAGCTCACTTGATGTTGGTGCAGGTTGGTTTTCGGCAGGTAGATAAACAGCAGCAACGCCTTGGCAAACGCGATTACTGCCAGAATGCCAAAGGCACTGCGCCAGCCGAACGCATCGGAAATCAGCGTACCCACCGGAATACCGAACACCGTGGCGCAGACAATGCCGAAACCGATCTTGGAGATGGCCCGCCCGGCATAGTCCGGCCCGACGATGTCCACCGCGGTTTCACTGGCCAACGCCCAGAACACCGGCAACCCCAGCGCCGGAATCAATCGCGCAATGGCCATCACCCCGATGTTCGGCGCCAGCGCCGCCAGCGTGTTGGCTAGGCCGAACATGATCAGCACGCTGATAAACAGTTTGCGCCGTTCAAATCTGGCGAAATACGCCGTCAGGAACGGTCCGAAAGCAGCCACGGTAAAGGCGAACAGGGTCACCAGCAAACCCGCTTGAGGAATGCTGACGTCCAGATCTCGGGCGATTGCCGGCAACAGGCCGACGATGATGAATTCCGTTGTCAGCACCGTAAAACCGGCGGCGGACAACAGAAGAATGGGCAACAGCATGCAGAACTCCAGGAAAACGACGACACCAGCGACAGCCCGAAGGCTCACTGGCAGAACTTGAAAATGAGGATGGCGAAGCTTAACAGAGTGTTTCCGGACGAAGTTGCACGAACCTGCAAATCGCGTTGAGCAATCGGGTGGCAGATCGTCACAGGTCTGAAGGATCACGCCTACGCTGTGATAAAGTCCGCGGCCTGCGGTACTTACACTTTGCTCATCGGCCATTCATTGGCATTGATGCAGCGACCCTTCGGTTCCCTCCATGTGGCCTGCCCGGCTTTTTGCTGCATGAACAGAACCCTGCACCCTAATAAAATCAGAGATGCCGTTATGACCGCTTCATCCCCTTCTCTTTTGCAACGCCTGAAACGCAGTAGCCTGGTCACGCAAATCATTATCGGCCTGATCGCCGGGATTGCCTTGGCGTTGTTCGCGCCTGAGCTGGCCAAATCCACCGCCTTCATTGGCAAAGTGTTCGTGTCGGCGCTCAAGGCTGTCGCGCCGATTCTGGTGTTCGTGCTGGTCATGGCCTCGATTGCCAACCATAAGCACGGCCAGGAAACCCATATCCGGCCGATTCTGTTTCTGTATTTGCTGGGCACCTTCGCGGCGGCCGTGGTGGCGGTGATCGCCAGTACGCTGTTCCCGTCGAGTCTGGTGTTGGCTACCCAGGATGTTGCGGTGACCGCACCGGGCGGCATCAGCGAAGTGCTGCAAAGCCTGCTGCTCAGCGTGGTCGACAACCCGGTCAGCGCGCTGATGAACGCTAACTTCATCGGTATCCTGGCTTGGGCGATCGGCATGGGCGTTGCGATTCGCCATGCAGGCGAGACGACGCGCAAAGTACTGGGCGACCTGTCCAATGGCGTGACCTTGATCGTGCGTCTGGTGATTCGCTTTGCGCCGCTGGGGATCTTCGGCCTGGTGGCCTCGACCCTCGCCACCTCCGGTTTCGGTGCCTTGATCGGCTACATGCATCTGCTGGCCGTGTTGTTGGGCTGCATGCTGTTCGTGGCGCTGGTGATGAACCCGGCCATTGTGTTCTGGAAGCTACGTCGCAACCCGTATCCGCTGGTACTCACCTGCCTGCGCGAGAGCGGTATCACTGCCTTCTTCACCCGCAGTTCGGCGGCGAACATTCCGGTCAACCTGGAGTTGAGCAAGCGTCTGGGCCTGCACGAAGATACCTATTCGGTGTCGATCCCGCTCGGCGCCACCATCAACATGGCCGGCGCCGCGATCACCATCACCGTGCTGACCCTGGCTGCCGTGCATACCCTGGGCATCGCCGTGGATATTCCGACAGCCATCCTGCTCAGCATCGTCGCGGCGATCTGTGCCTGTGGCGCCTCGGGCGTGGCAGGCGGTTCGCTGTTGCTGATTCCGCTGGCGTGCAGCCTGTTCGGCATCCCGAGCGAAATCGCCATGCAGGTGGTGGCGGTCGGCTTCATCATCGGTGTGTTGCAGGACTCGGCGGAAACCGCGCTGAACTCCTCCACCGACGTGCTGTTCACCGCGGCGGCATGCCAGGGTGAGGAACAGAAGACCCAGAAAGCCCGGGAAGCCCAGCGTCTGGCATAAAAAGATCAAAAGATCGCCGCAGCAACGCATGTAAAAAAGCCCGCCAAGGCTTACACCTTGGCGGGCTTTTTTGTACCTGGGCGGTTTAGAACGCGCCCATGTAATCGCGCTTGCCCACTTCCACACCGTTGTGACGCAGCAGTGCGTAAGCGGTGGTCACGTGGAAGAAGAACTGCGGCAAACCGTAGCTCAGCAGGTAAGCCTGGCCAGTGAAGCGCTTCTCTTTAGGCGTGCCTGGACGGGTAACGATCTCGATGCCTTCCTTGCCGTCGATCTGCTCAGGCTTGATCTCGCCAATGAAGGCCAGGACCTTGGCAATCAACGCTTGCAGTTCGGCGAAGGTGGTTTCGGTGTCGTCATATTTCGGCAGTTCGACTTCAGCCAGACGCGCCGAAACGCCTTTGGCGAAATCAACGGCGATCTGCACCTGACGCACCAGCGGGAACATGTCCGGGTACAGACGGGCTTGCAGGAATGCGTTCGGATCAATGTTTTTCGCGGTAGCGTGGGCTTCGGCCTTGCTCAGGTTGTTGCTCAAGGCATTGAGCATTTGCTGGAAAACCGGAACGGAAGCGGCGTACAGGGAAATAGTCATGATGGTCTCGTGTGGTGACAGGAGTAAAAACGTGGAGCGATTATAGCCATGCCCGACCGCCCTGCGGCTTGTCTTTTATCCTGCAAGGATTAGGCTAGGCGGCTTCGACTGCATGCTTCGACTGCATAGGGAAAAGCGCGATGAGCACTGAGCAAGAAACGACCTCCGACGAACCGCGGCTCAACAGCACGGAAATCCGCATTCTGGGCTCGTTGATCGAGAAACAGGCCACCAGCCCGGAAACCTATCCGCTGACGCTTAATGCGCTGGTGATTGCCTGCAACCAGAAAACCAGCCGCGAACCGGTGATGAACCTCAGCCAGGGCCAGGTCGGCCAGAGCCTGCGCGTTCTGGAAGGTCGCGGTTTTACCAGGCTGGTGATGGGCAGCCGTGCCGACCGCTGGGAGCATCGGGTCGACAAGGCGCTGGAACTGGTGCCGGCGCAGGTGATTCTGACGGGGTTGTTGTTCCTGCGCGGCCCGCAGACGGTCAACGAACTGCTGACCCGCAGCGGCCGCATGCATGACTTCGAAGATGCCGAGCAGGTGGTGCACCAGCTGGAACGTTTGATCGCCAGAGGGCTGGCGCTGTTGATTCCGCGCCAGGCTGGCCAGCGCGAAGACCGTTACATGCATGCACTGGGCGATCCGGCGGATATCGAAGCAATCCTGGCTGCCCGGCAGAATCCGGCGGAACGTGGCACCAGTGGCGGTGTGTCGATTGAGCGAATCGAAGAGCTTGAAGCGCGGATTGTGGCGCTGGAAGAGCGACTGGCACGCCTCGAATAGACTGGTCGCGACATTCTGAATTTGGGAGCGGGCTTGCTCGCGAAGGCGGCGTATCTTGCATCAATATGACTGACAGACCGCTTTCGCGAGCAAGCCCGCTCCCACATTGGATCTTCAGTGATCACAAGAGTAATTAAGACAGCTGCTCCCACCGATTACGCTACTCACCATCCCAATAATCCACACCATCAGCCTGCCTGGCGACGGCGACGAAGCCCGAAGCATTGCCCTGCGCATCGACCTTGAAGTCGTCCATCACCACGTATTTGCCGGAATCCGGGTATTCGCAAATATCCGGCGAGTGTTGGCTACTGACCGCCAGATAGCGCAATTCGCCGTTGCTGGTATTGATGATCTGGTGCGCGGCTTCAGGACCGCCCGCCGGGCAGGCGATCACGTCACCGGCGCGGATCGGAAAACGTTCGGCGCCAAGGCGAACCTCCCCTTCCCCGGCCACGATGTAGAACATCTCCTCGTTGACCCGATGGTTATGAAAAGGACTGCCACGCATGCCCGGCTCCAGGGCATACAACCGATAACCCAGCTTTTGCGCGCCCAATTGCTGACCGATGCGGGCCAGGCGTTGCTGATAGCGGCCGGCGGCATCACCGGTGGGGGCAAAGTCTTCGGGCAGCGGTAAAAGTTCGGCCTGATCCAGGTTGAGAATGGCGGGATGCATGAAAACCTCGGTCACGGTGGCTGGAGAGCAAGTCTGCGCTTGCTGGTGGCCAGTATAGGCGGGGGTTATTCGAGGACAAGTGAATGGGGATTGGCAGGAGACCGAGTCGCGGCAATCGCGAGCAGGCTCGCCCACAGGTTCAGCGCTGATCCTCGGGCGGCGATCCGCCAGTTGCATTGATGCAGGATGTGCCTCCGCCTTCGCGAGCAAGCCCGCTCCCACAGGTGACCAAGTTGATTCAGACTAATGCGGTCAAGTGTGGGAGCGGGCTTGCTCGCGAAAGGGCCGGGACATCCAACTAATATTTGGGAATGATCAGCCCCGGGCAAACGCCACGGCTTTCTGGAATTGTTCATCAGTCGGCCGTACGCCGGTGTACAACACGAACTGTTCCAGCGCCTGGATCGCAATCACTTCCAGCCCGGTGATCACCCGCTTGCCTTCGGCACGAGCGCGCACGATCAATGGTGTTTCCGAGGGGATCGCGACTACATCAAAGACAGTTTCGGCCGCAGCGATAGCGTCAGGCTCAAACGCCAATTGATCCGCTTCCGGCCCGCCGGTCATGCCGATGGGCGTGACGTTGATCAGCATTTGCGGGCGCTGCCCCCCCAGTTCTGCCTGCCATGAGTAACCCAACGATTCAGCCAAAGCACGCCCGGCGCGCTCGTTCCGGGCCACGATCAGGCCGTTTTTGTAGCCGCCATCGCGCAAGGCACTGGCCACAGCCTTGGCCATGCCGCCACTGCCGCGCAGGGCAAAGGTCGAATCCTTGGGAACCTGATGGGTTTCAAGCAACTGGGCAATGGCGATGTAATCGGTGTTGTAAGCCTTGAGGTGACCGTTGGTATTCACAATAGTGTTGATCGATTGAATAGCTTCAGCCGATGCATCCAGCTCATCGACCAAGGCGATACAGGCTTCCTTGAACGGCATCGACACCCCGCAACCCCGGATTCCCAAGGCGCGGATGCCGCCAACGGCACCCGGCAAGTCCTGACTGCTGAAGGCTTTGTAGTAGAAATTCAGGCCCAGTTGTTCGTACAGATGGTTATGAAACCGCAGGCCAAAATTGCCGGGGCGCCCCGAGAGTGACATGCACAGCTGAGTGTCTCTGTTGGGGTTCATCTGCATTGGAATCTCCTTCAATAGCACTTTCGGATGGACGGGATTAGCCACTCCACCGGTTCTGATTGATCATAAAAGCCAGTCTGCACCTGGCACACAGCCGTAAAGAAGCCGGTACAGACCTTACACAAAATTTACCCAACGGCTGTGCTGATTTTCAAAAAAATGCTGTCTTAGAAGTATCCCCGCGACAACTTGTGTCTATTGCAGACGCGAGCGCCGGGTCGAAGAACCGAGGACTTATCATGATCCGTAAAATCCCCACAGTAGCCTTGCTGATCGGTGCTCTCGCTATCGCAGGGCAGGCAGAAGCAGGTGGTCGTGGCTGGGAAGGTCCGGCTGTGTTTGGTGCGATCGTCGGCTCGGCAATCATCGGCTCAGCAATTATCGGTCGTGACCGGCCAGTGTATGTGGAACAACCGGTTTACGTTCAGCCACAACCGGTGTACGTGCAGCCACCGCCTGTTTATTACCAACCGGCGCCGGTCTACGTTCAACAACCGATGTACTACCGCCCGGCACCGATCTATTACGGTCCGCCACGCGGGTATGGTCCACCACGCGGCTATTACGGCCCTCCCCATGGTTATTATCGTGGCGACCGCTGGTAACACGCTCATCAGGCCCCGCTGTAACAGCGGGGCCTTTTTTATGACCACGGGCTGGACGAAGTCTGAATAAATCTCGTCAAGGTCGCTGTCGGAACAGTACCGACAGGTAAAGTTGGTCATATTTATGTCATGTCCGGTCCGCAAGCTTGGACCTGTCCGTAAACAACAGGTTGATAAAAACAAGGACGACCTCATGCCCACACAAAACCCGCATCGCATTGTCGGCTTGTGCACTTCCGGCAAGGTGTACAACGCACTGACCGAACTCAAACACCTGGAAGGCCATCGCAGCGCAAAATTTCTCTCGCTGCTGGCAGAAAACCTGGTGCGCAAAGGCCTGCTCAATGAGCAGGAAGTAGTGCATATGCTCGATCAAGTGGTGGACTGAGCGCATGACTCATTGGCGTCAATGACGACTATCGAAAGCGTTGATTGTCCGTTCAAGCGTCCGATCCGTAAGGTAGCTCCATAGATTAATGGAGGTACTTATGGCTCAGGTTCAGATCATGTCAGTTATCGGCAGCGCCGTTCCCGCACAGCTCAGAGCGCGAGGATTGCTTGCCTGTTGGTATCTGGTGCAGGACGGCGAACCGATTAGCGGCCCGCTCACCTCGCTTCCCGCCGCCCAAGCCCTGTCACAACGTATCGACTCAGGCCAGCTCAGCGCTTAAGGCAGCTGAACCTTGGGCTTGGAATCGATGAAAATCGCCCAGCTCGACACGAACAGCGCCGCGATCAACGGCCCGATGACAAAACCGTTCAGGCCAAAAAGCGCCAGGCCGCCCAAGGTCGAGATGAGGATCAAGTAGTCTGGCATTTTGGTGTCCTTGCCCACCAGGATCGGTCGCAGGACGTTGTCCACCAGGCCAATCACGAACACTCCGAACAAGGTCAGCACCGTGGCCTGCCACATCGCGCCACTGAACAGAAAATACGCCGCCACAGGTATCCAGACGATCCCCGCGCCCACTGCCGGTAAAAGCGACAGAAATGCCATCAACACCGCCCAGAGCAGCACGCTCGGGATGTCCAGAAACCAGAAAATAAAACCACCCAATGCCCCTTGCGTGATCGCTACCACCACATTGCCCTTCACGGTGGCCCGCACCACGCGATTGAACTTGAGTTGCAAACGGCGCTTCTGGGTATCTTCCAGCGGTATCGCCGCGCGTACTTTGCGCGCCAGTTCAGACCCGTCCCGCAGGAAGAAAAACAGCAGATAGAGCATGACGAAAAAGCTCACCACGAATTGGAATGTCCCCTGACCAAAACTGAACGCCTTGGTCGCGACAAACTGGCTGCCTTGCATCGTACTCTTGATGATTTTCTCTCGAAGCCCGCTCAGCTCGCCCATACCGAAACGATCAAGCAAGTACTGAACGTACGGCGGCAGGCTTTGTTTGAACTGCGACACATACCCGGCAATGTCCAGCTCACCGCTTTCGATTCTGTTGTAAAGCGCCGCGCCTTCTTGAACCAGCAAGGTACTGATGGTGATCACCGGCAGGATCGCGATCACCACACAGAGAAACAAAGTGAACAGGGCCGTCAGGTTGTGGGGCCAGCCGAACCTGCGTTGCAGCTGATGCTGCAAGGGCGCAAACAGAATGCCGAGGATAACCGCCCAGAACACCGCGCCATAAAACGGCAGCAGAATCCAGATGAAGGCGATGCTCACCAGCGTCAGCAAGACCATCAACGAGGTGTTTTGCAGTTTCGTTTCGTTCATGTCCGATCCATGTCAGTGCGCAGGGGCGCCGATTGCGCATCCTGATATTTAGTCCGCCACGGCTCGCGCGAGTGCCATCCGTTTTTCATCAAGCATAGATCCAGATCAATAAACCCCGCGGGCAAGCGGCTTACCCTTGCCGGCTTTTGCGATCGACACTGCCATGACCAGCGCCATGACGCTTACGCCTCCAGAACTGCTCGCCCCTGCCGGCACCCTGAAAAACATGCGTTATGCCTTCGCCTACGGCGCCGACGCGGTGTACGCCGGCCAGCCGCGCTACAGCCTGCGGGTGCGCAACAATGAATTCGATCACGCCAACCTCGCGCTTGGCATCGCCGAGGCCCAGGCTCAGGGCAAGCGTTTCTATGTGGTAGTGAACATCGCCCCGCACAACGCCAAACTCAAAACGTTCTTGAAGGACCTGGAACCGGTGATCGCCATGGCGCCGGATGCGCTGATAATGTCCGACCCGGGCCTGATCATGCTGGTGCGCCGGCACTTTGCGCAGATGCCGATTCACCTGTCAGTGCAGGCCAACACGGTGAACTGGGCCAGCGTCGAGTTCTGGCAGCAACAGGGTTTGAGCCGGATCATCCTGTCCCGTGAACTGTCGCTGGAAGAGATCGCCGAAATCCGCCAGCACGTCCCGGCGATGGAGCTGGAAGTGTTCGTCCACGGCGCCTTATGCATGGCCTATTCCGGGCGCTGCCTGTTGTCGGGCTACATGAACAAGCGCGACGCCAATCAGGGCAGCTGCACCAATGCCTGCCGCTGGAAATACTCGGCGACGCCGGCCAGCGAAAATCAGCTCGGCGAAATCGTTCAGCAGTTCCGACCCGAACCGACGCTGGGCATCGGTGCGCCGACCGATCAAGTGTTCCTGCTGCAAGAAGCCAATCGCCCTGACGAACTGATGCCGGCATTCGAGGATGAACACGGCACGTACATCATGAACGCCAAGGACCTGCGCGCCGTCCAGCACGTCGAACGCCTGACGCAGATGGGCGTGCATTCATTGAAGATCGAAGGTCGGACCAAATCGCACTTCTATTGCGCGCGCACCACTCAAGTGTATCGCCGCGCGATCGATGATGCGGTGGCTGGTCGGGCATTTGATCGTAGCTTGATGACCGATCTGGAATCCCTGGCCCAGCGTGGCTACACCGAAGGTTTTCTGCGTCGGCACGTGCATGACGAATATCAGAATTACCAGAACGGCAGCTCGGTTTCAGAGCGCCAGCAGTTCGTGGGCGAGCTGACAGGCGAACGCCGGGATCGGCTGGCCGAGGTGCGGGTGAAAAATCGCTTTGGTCTGGGCGATCACCTGGAACTAATGACGCCCCAGGGCAACTTCCACTTCGATTTGCATCAACTGCAGAACGTCAAAGGCGAGGCGGTTGAAGTGGCGCCGGGGGATGGGCACACGGTGTATTTGCCGATACCGGATGCGGTGGATTTGCAGTTTGGGTTGTTGATGCGGGATGTCGGCGAGAGTTGAAAATCATCAAAGGCAAGGCATAAAACCTGTGGGAGCGGGCTTGCTCGCGAAGGCGGCGGCACAGTCAACATTGATATCGCCTGACACACTGCCTTCGCGAGCAAGCCCGCTCCCACATGGATTGCGCTCGACTGACTGGCATTGGAGCAAGCCTTGAGTAATCACACAAACTCCTCCCGCAACATTCCCACAAACGCCTCTCGCGCCGGGTGAACACCAGCGTTTTCATGCCAGTAAAACAGGTTGTCGATCGCCGTCAGCTCGGGGAATTCATACCCCGCGCACCCCGCCCCTTTAGCGTACTGATCGAAGATCCCTTTAGGCACCAACGCGACGCCGGCCCCGGCGCTGACACAGCCGACAATCGCGCCATAACTGGCCAGACTGACGATCGGCAACGCCTGCCCCTGATGCAACAACCAATGCTCCAGCGCCGCCCGGTAAGGACAACCCTGAGGCCACATGAAGACGGTCTTGTCCTGCAAATCCGTGATATCGCGCACCGGCCCCAATGATGTCGAAGCAATCAGCAGCAGCTCTTCGCGGTACATCGGCGTGCGCTTGAGGTGTGAGCGCTCGACATCCACCGCGACGATTGCGCCGTCGAGTCGGTGATTGAGCGTGTCATCGAGCAATTGGCCCCAGCTACCGGTGGTCAGTTCCAGCGCAACGCCCGGATAGCGCTTGTGAAACTTGGCCAGCAACCGCGGCAATCGACCGGTCGCCGACGATTCGATAGCGCCAATGCGCAACGGCCCGGATGGCTCGGCCGAAGGGTCCAGCGCGCGTTTGGCTTCAGCCGTCAGCGCGAGAATTTTCGAGGCGTAAGCCAGAAAGGTCTGCCCCGCCGGGCTGATGCGCAACCCTCGTCCCTCACGCAGAAACAGCGCGACACCCAGCTCGGTTTCCAGCGACTTGATGCGCGCTGTGATGTTCGACGGTACACAGTGCAGCAACTCGGCCGCCCGGGCGATGCTGCCGACGTCGGCGACGGTCTTGAACATGCGAATCTGCGCCAGCTCCATACATCACCTAAAGTGAACAATTGACGCAGTATAAGTCAGTTGTGGCGAACGGTCAGGCTTCCGATACTCGGTGCATACGCCCACAGGTGCCGACCATGAAGCCACTCACACCCTCCTCTCATCTCTCCGTCAAAATTATTCTGGCGATGGCGTTTGTCGTCGCCTGCTGGGGGTATTCCCCGACCGGTATTCATATCGGTTTGCAGGCCTATGACCCGGGGCATTTGGCGCTGCTGCGGTTTCTGGTGGCCTCGGTGTTCATGGCAGTAGTCGCCGTGTTCCGGGGTATCCGCCTGCCGAACATACGCGACTGGCCGTTGCTGATCGTGCTCGGTTTTTTTGCCGTGAGCCTGCATCACGTCGCGCTGAATTTCGGCCAGCAAGGGGTCAGCGCCGGGGCGTCCAGTGTGCTCGCGCAAACCACGCCCTTGTTCAGCACGCTGCTGGCGCGCTTCGTCTTCAAGGACCGGGTAAGTGTCTGGCGCTGGGGCTGCGTGTTTCTGGGTTTGACCGGCGTGGTGATTGTGGTGGCTGGTGATCATGGATTGGGGAGCATCGACGCTCACGGCTTGCTGATTTTGCTGGCGGCGGTGTCCTGGAGTTTCTACTTTGCGTTGCAGAAGCATCAGTCCGGGCGCTACGACGGGTTGACGCTGGTCTGCTACACCGTCTGGTCGGGGACGGCGTTATTGCTGGTTTATCTGCCGGGGCTGGCCAGCGAAATCGTCAGCGCGCCGCTTCATGTGCAATGGGCAGTGGTTGCATTGGGCGTGTTTCCCAGCGCCCTCGCCTACCTGGCCTGGGCGTTTGTGTTGGCTCATGTGGATTTGAGCCGGGCGACGATGACGATGTATTTGATTCCGCCTGCTGCGATGGCCATAGCGTCTGTTGGCTTGGGCGAGCAGCCGACGTTGATGGTGGTGATGGGTGCGGTGGTGGTGCTGGTCAGTGTGTTGGCGTTGAATCTGGAGCGGCGGTTTTTTGGGATTCAAGTGGCTAGCGTCTGAGCACTGATTTGCCTGCAAATCGAGTAGGAGGCGGATTCACATCCGCCGTCCTCTCACACCACCGTACATACGGTTCCGTATACGGCGGTTCAAGTTATGCGGTTAAGCCGGTTTATCGTATCCAGTATCGAGACCAGTCCGAGTCGATCCCACAGCTTCTTCGGTAGCGCCTGATTCATATGTGGCGCTCCTGAGTTCCACCATGGGCCTCGGCCATTGACTGCCGATTTCCACGCCCGCGCCTCACCGAGTCCCAGACGCATCAAGTTGCGCGCCCTCGTAGAGGGCCGCTTCCATTGACGCCAGATGACACAGCGAAGCTTATGACGTACCCAGCCATCCAACTCCTCAAGCGGTCGCTTGCTCTGGCTTAGCTTGAAGAAGCCAGCCCAACCACGCAGCACGGGGTTTATCCGCTCGATGACAGTCGCCATCTTGTGGCCCCGCGCTCCGCGCAGCAGGTCTCTGAGTCGGTCGCGCAAGCGACCCAAGCTCATCGTCGCCACTCGCAGCCTCGGCTGTTGGTGCCAGCTCATTCCGTAACCCAGATAATCGCAGGCCCAAGGCCGCGCCACGCGGCTCTTTTCCCGGTTCAGCGTCAGTTTCAGGCGCTGGCTCAGGAAACGCTCGACACCGGCCATTACTCGCGCGCCTGCCCGCTGACTGCGCACATAAATGTTCGCGTCGTCGGCATAACGCACGAAGCGATGGCCTCGCCGTTCCAGCTCGCGGTCGAGTTCGTTGAGCAGGATGTTCGACAGCAACGGCGAGAGCGGGCCGCCTTGCGGCGTCCCCTCCTGCCGCCGACTGGCAATACCACCTGCCATCGCCCCGGCTTCGAGAAAACGACGGATCAGCGTGAGCACCCGCTTGTCTTCGATTTGGCGCTCGATGCAGGCCATCAATACATCGTGGTTGACCCGATCAAAGAACTTCTCCAGATCGAGCTCCACACACCAGCGGTGACCCGCCGCCACATGGCCGCGGGCTGTTTCGATGGCTTGGTGGGCGCTTCTGCCCGGACGAAAGCCATAGCTGTAGTCCGAGAACAGCGGATCGAAGATCGGCGTGAGCTGTTGCAGCAGGGCCTGTTGAATCAGGCGATCCACAACGCTGGGAATACCCAATTGCCGTGTTCCGCCTTTGGGTTTGGGAATATCGACGGCGCGTACACCTTGCGGGTGATACTCGCCGGCCAGCAACCGAGTCTTGAGGGTCGGCCAATACTGTTTCACATAGCCCGCCAACTGGTCGACCGTCATGCCATCGGCACCCGGCGCGCCCTTGTTGCTGGCTACGCGTTGATACGCACGCCTGAGGTTGGCGGGTGCAAGCACCCGCCCCATCAACGTGTCCGGCTCCGCTTTCGTCCACGTCACAGACGCCGCTGATACCTGTGCGCTGTCAGCCGTCATCCTCGGATTCTGTCCGGGACTCGGAGTAACAGTCTTCTCTGGGAGAAATTTCTGCATTTCGGTATTCAACGGGACTTCGACGCCTACTGGCGGCATAACCTGTTCAGCCCTTGGCGGCATGGTCATTCGCCACTTACTACGGCTTCAGCTGACTTCTGCACGCTCATCCCGTCGCCTCTCGACGCTCGGTAGCACACTGGCAAACGTGCAGATCTCCCAGGGTAATTCGCGCGACCTTCCTGCTTATGCCTGTCGGATCTACGTCACAGCGTTCCGTGCAAGTATTGGGCTTTAACGGTTTGGGCCGTCTTACCCCGCTGCGCCGCCTCTATCCGCTTCCTGTTCGTCAGGCCAGCATTTTGCCTCGGGCTTCCTTCAGATTCGCAGTCACCCGCGACACCCTTGCCTCTGGCTAACACTTCCCCTTGCCGGGTGTGTAGAGGACTTCCACCTCCAAGTCACCAGCGTGGCCACCACAGCCAAGCTGGTTGCGCTTGCGCGCAACGCGCCATGCCTGGCGCACCCACAAAAAACCCGGCACATCGGCCGGGTTTCGTTTATCGCCTGTCGTCGGACAATGGCGTTTCTTCATCCGGCGCCGGAATGTCGTCATCCAGATCCGGGTCCAGAGCCGGGTCCCTCCAGTCTTCAGGACGATCAATATCCGTATCGGTCGGGTCTCGCGAAGGGTCCATGCCGGGTGGTGCGTCTTGATCCATCGATGGATCGTCCCTATCGGGAATGGGTCTGACAGGGTCGTCATCGGAAGTTCCACCCTGAAGAATTTGCTCGTAAGCCATGACGCACCTCACTGATGAGGTCCAGCGAATCTGGGCCGTACAGGTTGGAAACGAGCCTGCAAACGGGGTGCTATCGAGGAGACAAACGGCGGCTACCGATCAGCCGAAAAGCGGTCGCGGCTGTTAGTCAGGTGCAACCACATTGCCGCCCGCGCCGCATCTGGATCCTGGCGTTTGATGGCGTTGAGAATCGCCTCGTGTTCAAGGTTGGCGAGGTGCCCGAGCTTGCTCAAATCCGCCGACCCGCGCTCTGCGGCATTGACGCGGGTTCGGGGGATCATGGCGCTGCCCAGGTGCTGCATGATCTCGGTGAAGCACACGTTGCCGGTGGCTTCGGCGATCAGCAGATGGAAGCGTTTGTCCGCCTCGACGCAACTGTCGTTGTTGGCCAACAGGCTTTGATAGTCATCCAGCGCTTCACGCATCTGCGCCAACTGCTGGTCTGTGCGACGAACCGCTGCCAGCGCCGCTGCCTGGGTTTCCAGCCCCATGCGCAACTCCAGAATACTGCGCACGCCCAGCGCGGTATCGACATTCAGCCGCAGCCCCTGATCCGGTGCCCGCTCGAGAACAAAGGTGCCGATGCCGTGACGGGTTTCCACCAGCCCCGAAGCCTGCAACTTCGAGATTGCCTCGCGCACCACCGTGCGACTGACGCCATGCTCCTGAACAATCGAGTTCTCCGACGGCAGCTTGTCCCCCGGCACCATCTGGCCGAGCAGGATGCTCTGGGTCAGTTTGCTCACCAGATCATGGGCCAGGTTGTGGGCACGCTTGCGGGCGGGTGCGTCGATGTCTTCTTGCATGGTGATTTATCCGTAGAGCGGGTATCCGGATCGTAGCACTGCGCTCGTTTCTTGGTGACGGGAATCTCAACAAAAAGCCGCTCAACTTGTATGACAACACTCATTCATCATGCTGAAACAGACGATTTAGACCTATAGAACCCAGGCTCCTCGTCGCGATAAAGAGAACATCACCGACTGAACAAACCCCGACAAAACCCAGCAAATGCAGCACAAAAAATCAAAAAAAGAATAAAAACCCGCCCGCCTAACGCCATTTTGTTGAGAGACAGTACTTGTCGGCCCGAAAAATCTAGTTGTATGATGTCTATCAACAACGCAACACCCAGCCACACCCCGCATAAAAATAACGAGTGGGAGAAAAAGCAGTGAATACATCCATATCCGGGATGACCGAGGGCGCCGATTCGGTCCTGAAGTCCGCCATCTCAAAAGTGAAACGCCACGTCCTGCCGCTGTTCGTGATCATGTTCATCGTCAATTACATCGACCGTGTGAACATCGGCTTCGTCCGCGCTCATATGGAACATGACTTAGGGATTGGCGCTGCCGCCTACGGCCTCGGTGCCGGTCTGTTTTTTATTGGTTACGCGCTGTTCGAAGTCCCCTCCAACATCCTCCTGCAAAAAGTCGGCGCACGAATCTGGCTGACCCGCATCATGCTGACCTGGGGCCTGGTGGCCGCCTGCATGGCGTTCATTCAGAACGAAACCCACTTCTACATCCTGCGATTTCTACTAGGCGTGGCCGAAGCCGGTTTCTTCCCTGGGGTGATTTATTACTTCACTCGCTGGCTACCCGGCGTCGAACGCGGCAAGGCGATTGCGATCTTCCTCAGCGGTTCGGCCATCGCGTCGCTGATCTCCGGCCCATTGTCCGGGCTGCTGCTGCAAATCAGCGGTTTGGGCATGCACGGCTGGCAGTGGATGTACTTCATTGAAGGGATGTTCTCGGTCGGTCTGTGCGTGTTCGTCTGGTTCTGGCTGGACTCCAAGCCTCACGACGCCAAATGGCTGACCCGCCCTGAGCAGGACGCACTGGTCAAAGCCATCGATGACGAACAACTGGCCCGCGAAGCCGCGACGCCGATCAAACCGTCGCTGGGCACGCTGCTCAAGGATCGCCAGATCATCCTGTTCTGCCTGATCTACTTCTTCATCCAGTTGACCATCTACGCCGCGACCTTCTGGCTGCCGAGCATCATCAAGAAGATGGGCGACCTGAGCGACATTCAGGTCGGGTTGTTCAACTCGATTCCGTGGTTGCTGTCGATCGTCGGCATGTACGCCTTCGCCACGCTGTCGGCCAAATGGAAACACCAGCAAGCCTGGGTCGCCGGTGCACTGCTGATCGCTGCCGCCGGAATGTTCATGTCCACCACCGGCGGGCCGATCTTCGCCTTCGTCGCCATTTGCTTCGCCGCGCTGGGTTTCAAGTCTGCCTCGTCACTGTTCTGGCCGATTCCCCAGGCGTATCTGGATGCGCGGATTGCTGCAGGCGTGATCGCACTGATCAACTCGGTGGGCAACCTCGGTGGTTTCGTTGCACCGACCACTTTTGGCCTGCTGGAAGAACACACCGGGTCGATTCAGGGCGGGCTGTACGGACTGGCCGCCACCTCGATCATCGCCGCGATCATCGTCTTCGCCGCACGCAATAAACCGAAACCAGCTCCGGCCGTTGCCTTGGGTAAGCCTTCGCCTCGTCACGCCTGAATACCTGCTTTTTAAGGACATAAAAATGAACCCACAAGAAACCGCAAAAGCCCCGATCATCACCAGCATGCAGGTTGTGCCGGTGGCCGGCCACGATGGCATGCTGCTCAATCTGAGTGGCGCCCACGGTCCGTTTTTCACCCGCAACATTGTGATCCTCAAGGACAACGCCGGCCACACCGGCGTCGGCGAAGTGCCGGGGGGCGAGCGTATTCGCCAGACGCTGGAAGATGCGCGCGCACTGGTGGTCGGCAGCCCGATCGGCACTTACCAGAAGATCCTCAATCAAGTGCGCCAGACCTTTGCCGATCGCGATGCCGGCGGTCGCGGCCTGCAGACCTTCGACCTGCGCATCACCATTCACGCGGTCACCGGCCTGGAAGCCGCCCTGCTCGATTTGCTCGGTCAGCACCTGGATGTGCCGGTCGCGGCCCTACTCGGCGAAGGCCAGCAGCGCGACGAAGTGAAGATGCTCGGTTATCTGTTTTATGTCGGTGATCGCAACGAAACCGATCTGGCCTACCGTAGCGAACCGGATGCCGACAACGCCTGGTTCCGTGTGCGTCACGAAAAAGCCATGAGCGCCGACGCCGTGGTACGCCTGGCCGAAGCTGCCCACGCCCGTTATGGCTTCAAGGACTTCAAACTTAAGGGCGGCGTGTTGAGTGGTGACGAGGAAATCGAAGCGGTCACCGCCCTCGCCGAGCGCTTTCCCGACGCGCGCATCACCCTTGATCCGAATGGCGCCTGGTCGCTAAAAGAAGCGATCCGCCTGTGCCGGGATCAGCATCACGTTCTGGCTTACGCCGAAGACCCGTGCGGTGCGGAAAACGGCTATTCGGGCCGCGAAGTCATGGCCGAGTTTCGTCGTGCCACGGGCTTGAAAACCGCGACCAACATGATCGCCACCGACTGGCGGGAAATGGGCCACGCGATTCAGCTGCAATCGGTGGACATTCCTTTGGCGGACCCACACTTCTGGACCATGCAGGGCTCGGTTCGAGTCGCGCAGATGTGCCACGAATGGGGCCTGACCTGGGGCTCGCATTCGAACAACCACTTCGATATTTCCCTCGCCATGTTCACCCACGTCGCGGCCGCCGCCCCGGGTGAAATCACCGCCATCGACACCCACTGGATCTGGCAGGACGGCCAACGCCTGACCAAAGCGCCGCTGCAAATCGTCGATGGCTGTGTGCAGGTACCGAAAAAACCTGGCCTGGGGGTTGAGCTGGACATCGATCAACTGGCCAAGGCCCATGAGCTGTACAAAGGCATGGGGCTGGGCGCGCGGGATGACGCCGTGGCGATGCAGTTTCTGATTCCGGGGTGGAAGTTCGATAACAAGCGGCCGTGTCTGGTGCGGTAGGCTTCTGAAAGCACCTCAATCCCTGTGGGAGCGGGCTTGCTCGCGAAGGCGGTGTGTCAGTCAACATTAATGTTGAATGTGATGCCCCCTTCGCGAGCAAGCCCGCTTGTATGGTAGGACTTGAAGGGAGGAGGAGGGACAAAGCCCGATTCTGACTGTTGACGCAGTACAGATCCGTGGGAGATTTCGCCCCTCCTCCTTTCACCCAAGCGCCGATAAAGAATGCATCTGGCTAGGACCGACGATAGGAACAAGCCTGCGCCTCTGGGTGAGCCCTTCAAGTGCTCAAAACATATCCCGGAGGAAATCCAATGGCAATGCCGGTTTCTGTCACAAAGCCAATCGTAGGCGTGGATGTCGCCAAGAACGAACTGGTGATCTATCACGCCGAACTTGACCTGCTTGAAGAGATTCCCAACAACAAGGCTGCCATCAAGCAGTGGTTGAAAGCCTTGTCAGGGACAGTCGCGGTAGCCATTGAGTCGACCAATATCTATCACCTGGAGTTCGCCGATCTGGCCTATGAGGCTGGCTGCGTGATTTACATGGTGGGTGGCTATGAACTCAGCCATTACCGAAAAGGGGTGAATATCCGCGCCAAAACCGATGCGTTGGATGCCAGACTGCTCGCCCGCTATCTGAAGAACGAAGGTGATGATCTTCATCCTTGGACCCCGCCATCACCGCTGTACCGCCAGCTCTTGAGCCTTTTTCGTCGTCGCGCAGCCTTGGTTCAGGCGCGGGTCGGCCTAGTGCAAAGTTGGGCGAATGAACCGCTGCTGAAATCTGCTTTCGCCGCGCAAGTGAAAGCCATGCAGCAGCTTGAAACGCTGGTCGAAAAGACGATTAATGATCATCTGAAAGAAGCCGGTTTGCTCGGTCAGTTGAAGCGTTGCCTGAAAGTTGAAGGCATTGGATTTCTGACCGGAGCCCGCTTGCTCACGGCGTTTCAGCGGGGCGACTTCAGAAACGCAGATGCCTTTATTGCCTTTCTGGGAATGGATTTGCGGGTGGCGAAGTCAGGGCAAAAAGACGGGCGCCGGAGCTTGACCAAGCGAGGTGACCCGGAAGCTCGCCGGCTTCTGCACAATGCAGCTATGTCGGCCAGCCGTACGCCAGCCTGGAAAGGCTTTTATGAAGAGCAAAGAGCTCGAGGTTTCAGCACCACTCAGGCGCTGGTGATACTGGCTCGCAAGCTTGCTCGGATCGTATTCGCTCTACTGAAAGGACAGAGCGAATATCAACCCAAAGCTGGTTGAGGGCTTCCCTTCAACCATAGAATCTCCCACAGGGTTTTGTATTAAAGCGAAGCTTGCAGCAACCAGTCCTTGAACGCGGTCATCGCCGACGTTTCAGGGCGCGACTGCAAGCGGGTCAGCCAGTAGCTGCCGGTGGTAATCCCGATGGCAAACGGTTGCTCGATTGCGCCCGCCGCCAGTTGCCGGGCAAACATCAGCGGCGGCGCCAATGCAACGCCTGCCCCTTGCAGCGCAGCCTCCATCATCGCCAGCGACGAGTCGAAGACGATGCTCCGAGGCGGTGCGGCATGGGCCGAAAGACCAGTCGCCTGAAACCACTCCGGCCACTCATCCGTTCGATAGGAGCGCAATAACGTTTGCTGCAACAGATCGGCCGGTGTGTGCAATTGTCGCGCAATCTCGGGAACGCAGAGCACCGACAGCGGCGCCTCGATCAACCGTACCGCTTCGATCCCATGCCACGCCCCCGCGCCAAAGCGAATGGCGTAATCCAGGCCTTCAGCGGCCACGTCCACCCGGTTGTTGTTGGTCGACAGGCGCAAATCGAGGAACGGATATTTCGTCTGAAAATCCGTCAGCCGCGGTAACAGCCAACCGACCGCAAACGTCCCCACCGCCCCTACCGTCAACACCTCGCGAAAATGCCCGCCCTCGAATCGCTCCAGGGTCTCGGCGATCCGGTCGAAGGATTCGCGCAACACCGGCAGCAGGGTTTCACCTTCGCTGGTCAGCATCAGGCCTCGGGGCAGGCGTTTGAACAAAGTCACGTTAAGCTGGGCTTCAAGGCTTTTGACCTGATGACTCACTGCCGCCTGCGTGACACACAACTCCACCGCCGCCCGTGTGAAACTCAAATGGCGTGCCGAAGCCTCGAAAGCGCGCAGCGCATTCAACGGCAGATGAGGTCGAATCATGCCCACTCCCAAAATTTTCTAATGGCTCATCCGAAATATCGTCGTTTGTCGGTCTTCGCCAAACTGCATAGATTTGGCTCGCCCAGCGACGGACCAGCTTGAAAACCACTCGGAGTGTAGCGGTTAACACCACAGAAACTCATGGAAAGTAATTCAATCATGCCTAAAAAGAATCAGAGAAAACTCGCGTCTTACAGCGCTTTCGCACTTCTGCTCGGCGTTAGCCACAGCTTTGCTGACGATCGCATCGAAGCCATCGTCAAGACCGCTATTGAACCGGTGATGCAGCAACAGCAGATCCCCGGTGTCGCGGTCGCGATTACCGTCAATGGCCAACCTCATTACTTTAACTACGGCGTGGCTTCGAAAGAAAACGGCAAAGCCGTCACCGAAGACACCCTGTTCGAGATCGGTTCGGTGAGCAAAACCTTCACCGCCACCCTCGCCGCCTACGCGCAGGCGACAGGCAAACTGGCCCTGTCGGACAACGCCAGTCAGGTTCTACCGACATTGCGTGGCAGCGCGTTCGACAGCATCAGCGTGCTGCAACTCGGTACCTACACCGCCGGTGGCCTGCCGCTGCAATTCCCCAGTGAGGCAGACCATCAGGACAAAATGCTTGGCTACTTCAAACAATGGAAACCGACCTACGCCGCTGGCACTCATCGCCAATATTCAAACCCCAGCCTTGGGTTGTTCGGCTATCTGGCGGCGCAAAGCATGGGGGCGCCGTTCGATAAGCTGATGGAAAAAACCTTGCTGCCGAAACTCGGCCTCAGGCACAGCTACCTCAAGGTGCCGCAGGATCAGATGGCGCTTTACGCCCAGGGTTACAACAAGGACGACAAGCCTGTGCGGGTCGGACCGGGCGCACTGGATTCCGAAGCGTATGGCGTGAAAACCAGCGCCTCGGACCTGCTTCGCTATGTTGAAGCGAATATGAATCCGGCGTCGCTGGAAAAGCCCCTGCAGCAAGCCATCGCCATCACTCACACCGGTTACTACACCGTCGGCGAGATGACTCAAGGGTTGGGATGGGAGCTCTACAATTACCCGGTAACGCTCGATACATTGCTGGCGGGCAACTCGTCGCAAATGGCGCTTGAGGCTCATGAAGTCCGGTGGCTGAACCCACCGCAAACGCAGCGCGACACCGTGCTGATCAACAAAACCGGCTCAACCGGCGGCTTTGGCGCCTATGTCGCCTTTATCCCGGCGAAGGACATCGGCATCGTGATCCTGGCCAACAAAAACTACCCGAACCCGGAACGAATCAAAATTGCCCATGAGATTCTGAGCGCTCTAGCCGAGTAATCCCGACACCCCATGAGACTGGGCAACCCTGTGGCGAGGGGGCTTGCCCCCTCGCCACAGGGATTTTCACCACAATGGAGGAAATTCAATCATCCGGCTGCTCAGGCGGTTTGGCGGGCTTCGCCGGTTTGCCCTTTGCACCTTTGGCCGGTGCAACTTCAGCCACCGGCGCTGGCACCGGTACCGTTGCTTCTTTCTCGGCCGCCGGCAACTGGTCGACGGTGCTGAAAATCTCTTTCAGCTCGACCACATCCTTTTCAAGCTTCTTTTCGCCGTCCTTGCCGACCAGGATGATTTTGCTCTTCGCCCCGGCGCCCAGCTTGAGCGAGCGGATCAACGCCATTGTCGTTTGCGGGTCGAGGTCTTTGCCGTCGCGTTGGCCCATCGTGTTGATCACGGTGTACAGCACCATGTTTCGCTCGGTGAAGCCCTTGCGGCTGGCGGGTTCATCCAGGGATTTTTTCAGGCTGACCCAGGTGGGATCGACCGAACTGGGCGCGATGACAATCAAGGGACGGGCCCTGCCCACGTCTTTAACCAGAGGGGAATCGTCATCGGCGGCGAACAGGGGGCCGACGAAAGCCAGCAGAGTAGCCAGGGTCAAAGACCTGATGAGCATGCGCATCTCCTTTTGATATCCACGCCCTAATGATTGCGCATCGCGGCGAACGTTCCGGGTGACGCACTGCAATTGTGTTTCGCCTTGCCCCAAGCTTAGGTCAGGGCGGTCATTGCGCAACAGCCTGAGCTAATCTCATAGCACCACTCGCACGACCTGATTCGCCGTGAGGATTTTTCCATGAGCGCTCAGCTGAACCACACCATCGTCTGGTGCCGTGACAAACAGGTGTCGGCCCGCTACCTGACCGACCTCCTCGGCCTGCCCGATGCCGAGCCGTTCGGGCCGATGCTGGTGGTCAAATTCGATAACGGAGTGTCGCTGGATTTCTACAATAACGACCCGCCCATCGCCTCCCAACATTATGCGTTCCTGATTGGCGACGCAGACTTCGATGCGGCCTTCGCTCGCCTGCAAGCGCACAAGCAACCCTGGTGGGCAGATCCTGGCAAGCAACGGCCGAACAAGATCAACGATTACGGCGGTGGCCGGCGGGTGTATTTCGATGACCCGGACGGGCATCTGCTGGAGATTTTTACCCGGGAATAGATGCCCGTTATTTGCATGTTATATACCGAACGGAAAGGTGTCTTCCTCGTGCTCCATGAACTCAGGCGCCGGCAATGGCGAGACCGCATGGGTTTTTTCGATCCAGACAAAAGCGTCGAACTGCTCCGCCAGTACTGCCTGAAAGTAATGGCTCTGGCGCTCGGTCCTGGGGCGATAGATAACGCCGATGGCGCGCTCGAGCAATGGCTCGGCCAATACGTCCAGCAACTCGTCGTTTGGTGACGTCCGCCAGTCAAGCAGCGCTGCGGGAACGCCGGCCTGGAGAAACAGTTGTTCCCAGCTGTCGGCCAATGCCGGGTTCACCTGTTTGACCTGCATCGGCTCATCCCAATCATCGGCGGCAGCGACGGTGCCGTGGTCGGTGCCCATGCCGATCAGCACCGCTTGTGAGCCGTAGGCCGTGCGGCACAACTGACCGATGTTGAACTGCCCCTCCCAACCCATTTGCGTGGCGGCGGCGTTGCCGATGTGTGAGTTATGCGCCCACACCACCGCTTTGGCGCCTGCCCCGCGATGCTCCATCAGGGTTTGCAAAGTCTCGAACATGTGCAGGTCACGCAAGTTCCACGAGGCGGTCGAGCCGCGGTACATGGCGCGGTAATACTGCTCGGCAGCCCGCACGACGCGGGCGTTTTGGGTGGCACTGAAAAACGCCTCGTCATCGGCGACCATCGGATCAAGCCGTTCGCCCAACAGCACATTCAATTGCTCGACCACTGCGTCCTCGCACGTGGCCATGTTGCCCCGCTCGGCGAAATGACCGTACAGCGCCGGGTCGTCGTTCCACGGCGTCAGGCAGCTGTAGCGATGGCGGGCCTCTTTCGCCAACTGTGGGTCGGTCTTATCGAGATAGCCCAATACTTCGTCGATGGAGTGACGCATGCTGTAAACATCCAGCCCCCGAAACTCCACACGCTGCTCGGGCGTCAGCCCACGATTATGGTGGTGCAGCCAGCGGGTAAAGGTCTGCACGGACGTATTGCGCCACATCCAGGTGGGGAATCGGGCGAAGGCCTGTTTTTTCCAGGCGGAGCGGCCCAGATCGCGGACGCATCGATCAATCTGGCCGGCATCGGGCCAGTCGGCTTCGACCGCGACGATGCCGAAGCCGTGCTGCTCGATCAGGCGGCGGGTGATCGCCGCTCGGGTCTGGTAGAAGTCCTGGGTGCCGTGGCTGGCTTCGCCGATCAGTACCACGCTGGCATCGCCAAAGCGGTCGAACAGTTCGCCGAATTCAGGTGAGTCGAGTGCAGGCAACGGCTCGGCATGACGGCGCAGCACTTCGGCCGCGTTGCCGGGTGGCTCGCCGCGGGGGCGACGGAACCGTCGCAGAAGATCGTTTACGGGGCTGTTCATGGCCGTCATGACCTCATCTGAGCGTGGTCATAGTTTTGACTACGTCAGCGAGAGCATGATTCCGCTAAATTCAGTGATCTATACGGTGCCGGATCAGAACGCCAGTTTGTAGCCGATCAGCACCAGCATCGTGGCCAGACACGGACGCAACAGTTCGTCGGAGATCCGCCCGGTCAAGTGGCTGCCCAGGTAAATCCCCGGCAGCGAACCGACCAGCAAGTAGCCCAAAATATGCCAATCCATGTTGCCCATGCTCGCATGGCCCAGGCCGGCGACCAGGGTCAGGGGCACCGCGTGAGCGATTTCGGTGCCGACCAGGCGGCGGGTAGGCAGCATCGGGTACAGAATGAACAGCGCTACTGTGCCCAGAGCGCCAGCGCCGATAGAGGTCAGGGCCACCATGGCGCCCAGGATCAGACCGGTGATGACGGTCAGTGCATTCAAGCGGGGACCGCTAGGGTTGTAGTGGCCGCCCGCCCGTTTGTGGGCGAAATCCAGCAAGCGTTTCTTGAAGAAAATCGCCAGCGCCGTGGCGAACAATACGAAGCCCAAGGCTTGTTTGATGACGGCATTCATCGCGTCGGGCGAGGTCTGCAAACTGCTCAGGAACCACAGCGTCAGCGCCACTGCCGGCACACTGCCGAGGGTCAGCCAACCGGTGATCGCCCAATCGATGTTCTTGTTCTTGCGATGAACCAGCACGCCACTGGATTTGGTAATGGCCGCGTACAGCAAGTCCGTGCCCACCGCCGTCGCCGGGTTGACGCCGAACCACAACAGAATGGGGGTCATCAACGAACCGCCCCCGACGCCGGTCATGCCGACAATAAAGCCGACCACCAGACCTGCAACGACCAACCCGAAATTACCGAATTCCATTAATACGCCCAGAAAATCGCAGGAGAATAACCGGCCCGCAGCATAGCGATTTTTCTTATAACCAGTTATATCGATGCGGTCTATCGTTATGCCAACTCATTGGGCCGGAACACGATCTTCTTTCTTTCAAATCCCCTGTGGGAGCTGGCTTGCCTGCGATGCAGACGACTCGGTTTAACGTCCAACCGAGTTGATGCAATCGCAGGCAAGCCAGCTCCCACAAAAGCTCTCCCACAGGGATTGGGTTTGGCACTCGCTTATTGCACCGGCAGGAAATTCAGAAACAGCAAACTCTGGGCGTAGTTGAGGCCGATCCGTCGGTAGCGTTCGTCGAGCATCTGGGTCAGCAGGTCCAGCCGTGCGACGATTTTGCCGAACTCCACGGCAAAGCTCAGGTTGCTGCCCTCCTCCGAGATTTCGTTGGAAAACAGCAACGGCTCGCCTTGCTTGTTTTGCCGCTGGCTCAAGATCCAGGTGGCTTTCTCGATGTTTCGCGCGGCATTGCTGACGAAGGTCGGGTTGATCGCATCCGTCATGTAGAACTCCAGCCGATTGCCGTGGGCGGTGACCAGCATGCTGCCGATGGCATAGATGAAGGCACCGACCCGGTCGCCGAGGAATTCCGGGCTCATGGCGTAGCTCAGCGCGGCCAGGTCTTTTTTGCCGCCGAGGGTGGGCAGTGGTTGTTGCTGTTCGATGGCCATGCGCACTTGTTTTTCTGCGGTGCCGACATCGAGGAAGCCGGATTTTTTCAGCTCCTCCGGGTTGCGCAGGTAGAGCTTGTTCATCAGCAGGTAAAGGCTTTGGAGGTTGTCACGCATCGCCAGGGTCGCCATGCGGTCGACGCTGGTCTGGAGAAATTCCTGGGGTTTGCCGTTGCGAAACTGGCTAACGAGGTCGTTGCCCGGCTGATGGCTGCAGCCACTGGCGAAGAGCATCGACAGGCCAATCAGCAGCCAGCAATAACGGCGAATGTGCGGGGTAAAGCGGGGTAAAACTCGAGCCATGGGTTCTTGAACTTGGGCATGGGCCGGCGGTGGGGATCGCCGCGGGCTGGCCAAGGATAGAACCGCGAAAGCCGAAAAAGTGCAGTGCCGGTGGTCCGTAAACGCGGGTCACCGTGAAAGCGGATCTGTATTAGTCATACTTTATTATTGCAACACTGCATAGTTAAGCTATAAATCCTTCCTTGATCGCGTTAAAACTCGATTATTAGTATGACTACTTCTCACAAAACAACAAAAAGGAAGGTCAACCATGCTTCAATCTCGATACCTGCTCTCCGGCCTCGGACTGTCCCTGATGATCGCCACCCTCCCCGCTCACGCCGCCGGCTTGTCCAGTGAACGCAAGGCTTTCGGCAAAACCAATGACGGCACGCCCGTCGAGCAATACATCTTGCGCAACAGCCATGGCCTGCAAGCCACGGTCATTACCTACGGCGGGATTCTGCAGTCGCTGAAAGTGCCGGACAAAAACGGCAAGCTCGACGATGTGGTGCTGGGCTTCGATGATGTGCAGGGTTATCAAAGTGGCACCGCGTACTTTGGGGCGACCATTGGCCGTTTCGGCAATCGCTTGGCCAACGGTGCCTTCGAGCTGGACGGCAAGCGCTATCAGGTGCCACTCAACGACGGCAGTAATTCACTGCACGGCGGGGCCCAGGGTTTTGATAAACGAGTGTGGAAGGCCGAACCGAGCAAAGGCAAGGATTCGGTGGGCGTGACCCTGACGTATCTGTCGGCGGGCGGTGAAATGGGTTTCCCGGGCAACCTTAAAACCGAAGTCACCTACAGCCTCACCGAGAGCAATGAGCTGCGCATCGAGTACAAAGCCAGCACCGACAAACCCACGGTGCTGAACCTGACCAACCACAGCTATTTCAACCTCGCCGGCGCGGGCAATGGCGACGTACTGAAGCAACTTGCCACCTTGCACGCCGCCCGCTACACGCCGGTCACCGGCAAACTGATCCCCACCGGTGAACTGGCCCCGGTCGCCGGCACGCCCATGGATTTCACTCAACCGACCGCCATCGGTCAACACATCAAGGCTGATCATCCTCAATTGAAATTCGCCGAACCGAAACAAGGCGGTTTCGATTTCAACTGGGTGCTGGACGCCAAGGGTGATCTGGGCAAACTCGCCGCCGATGTCAGCGATCCGCAATCCGGGCGCCGGTTGCAGCTCTACACTACTGAACCGGGTGTGCAGTTCTATACCAGCAACTTCCTCGATGGCACGGTCAAGGGCAAGGCTGGCAAGATTTATCCGCATTGGGGGGCGTTCACTCTGGAAACGCAACATTATCCGGATTCGCCGAACCAGCCGAATTTCCCGTCCACACGGCTGGATCCGGGCAAGCGCTATAGCCAGACTACGGTGTATAAGTTTTCTACCCTGTAGATCAATAGATCGCAGCCTTCGGCAGCTCCCGCCGCAGGCTGCGATCTTTCGAGAAATCCACGGAACCACCGGACTATTTTGCTGCCAACTGAAGTATCGATCGGACTTCAGGAAGGAGGATTCATGCGTACTCTTGAGCTGGCCGGCAGCCAAGTGCCGGTCATCGGCCAAGGAACCTGGCGCATGGGAGAGGAACGCTCCCGACACACAAAGGAAGTTGCAGCGCTGCGTTTGGGCATCGAGTTGGGCATGACCCTGATCGACACCGCTGAAATGTATGCTGAAGGAGGCGCTGAAGAGGTGGTGGGTGAAGCCATCGCCGGCGTGCGTGACCAGGTTTTTCTGGTCAGCAAAGTCTACCCCTACAACGCCAGCCGCAAAGGCATCCCCCAGGCCTGTGAGCGTAGCCTGCGGCGTTTGAATACCGATTACATCGACCTCTACCTGTTGCACTGGCGCGGCGACTATCCCCTTGCGGAAACCGTCGAAGCCTTCGAACGCCTGCGCGAAGATGGCAAGATCGGCCGTTGGGGCGTGTCCAATTTCGATCTGGATGACCTGGAAGAATTGGCTTCACCAGCCTGCGCCACCAACCAGGTGCTATATAACCTTGAAGAGCGCGGCATCGAATTCGATTTGCTTCCCTGGAGCCAACACCAAAGGATGCCGGTGATGGCCTATTGTCCGATCGGCCAGGGCGGTCAGATGCTGGCCAATTCGACGCTCAAGCAGATTGCCGCCCGTCACGAGGCGACACCTGCGCAGGTAGCGCTGGCATGGATTCTGCGTCAGAACGGCGTGATCGCCATCCCCAAGGCGGTCCGTCCCGAACATGTGCAGCTCAATGCGCAAGCGGCGCAATTGCGGCTTGAGGTCGGGGATCTGGAGGCGCTGGACCAAGCTTTTCGCGCGCCACAACGCAAGCAACGGTTGGCCATGGTCTGAGCCATCGCGGTTCTGTCAGAGGGCATCGGCATGAGAAGTACCGATCAGCTCGACTCGTTCAATTTGCCACGCTTCGTCCAGGCGCAGGACCCTGTGTTCGAGTGGGTGCAGGAGGAGCTGCGGGCCGGCCAGAAGCGCCGGCACTGGATGTGGTTTATCTTTCCGCAGTTTTCCGGGTTGGGCGACAGCGAGATGTCCCGTTACTTCGCCATTCGCTCCAGTGAAGAAGCCAAGGCGTACCTGGAACATCCGTTACTGGGTCCGCGCTTGCGTACCTGCACGCAATTGGTCCTGGACGTTCCTCATCGGTCGATCACCAAGATTTTCGGTCATCCCGACAACCTCAAGTTTCACTCATCGATGACGCTGTTCGCCCAGGTTTCGCCAAAAGGCAGCTTGTTCCATCAGGCGCTGGATCAGTATTTTCACGGCATACCGGATGACTGGACGTTGTCGCTGCTGGACTCAAAACAGGCCCAGTTGCCCCCCAATCAGCGTTGAGAAATCATCATCCACGAACGGCAGGATCGCATCCGCCACCGGTTGCAGCTGCCGGGTGACGTAATGGTCGTAGTCGATGGGCGCGCTGCGGATTTCCAGCGGCTCGGGGCCGGCGACGGTGATTACATAACTGATCCAGCCGCCATTCTGGTATTGCCGTGGACGTCCCTGCTGGTCATTGTAGTCATCGGCGATTCGCGCAGCCCGCACATGCGGTGGCACGTTGCGCTGATAATCATCGAGGGTACGGCGCAGGCGTTTGCGATAGATCAGGCGCTCGTCGAACTCACCGGCCAATGTCTTGCGCACATAGTCACGAACATAGTCCTGATAGGGTTTGCGATTGAAGATGCGCAGGTACAGCTCCTGCTGGAATTGCCGGGCCAACGGCGACCAGTCCGTGCGCACGGTTTCCAGACCTTTGTAGACCATTTCATCAGTGCCATCGGCGCGGGTGACCAATCCGGCATAGCGCTTTTTGCTGCCCTCCTCGGCGCCGCGAATGGTCGGCATCAGAAAGCGCTTGTAGTGGGTTTCAAACTGCAATTCCAGGGCACTTTCCAGCCCGTATTCCTGTTTCACATGCTCGCGCCACCACTGGTTGACGTGATCCACCAGCGCATGGCCGATCCGCGCGGCTTCTGCCTGACCGTGGGCGCGGCGCAGCCAGACGAAGGTCGAGTCGGTGTCGCCATAGATCACCGCATGCCCCTGCGCTTCGATCAATTGGCGGGTGCGCAGCATGATCTCGTGACCGCGCAACGTGATGGACGAGGCCAGCCGTGTATCGAAGAAGCGGCAACCGCTGGAACCGAGGACGCCATAGAAGGCATTCATGATGATTTTCAGGGCTTGGGACAACGGTGCGTTATGTTCGCGCTTGGCGCTTTCACGACCTTCGGCGACCCGGGCGACGATGGCCGGCAGGCAATGCCGGGTTCTTGAGAAACGTGCACCGCGAAAGCCCGGCACCGACTCGCTGTCGTCGGGATGCTTGAGCCCTTCGATCAAGCCCACCGGGTCGATCAGGAAGGTGCGGATGATCGACGGATAGAGGCTTTTGTAGTCGAGCACCAGCACCGATTCATACAGCCCTGGTTGCGAGTCCATGACAAAACCGCCGGGGCTGGCCTCCGGTGGTTTGCCGCCGAGGTTCGGCGCGACGAAGCCCTGCCGGTGCATCAACGGCATATACAGGTGAGTGAAAGCCGCCACCGAGCCACCGCTGCGGTCCGCCGGCAAACCGGTGACGCTGGCGCGCTCGAGCAGGAAGGTCAGCAATTCGGTCTTGGCGAAGATCCGTGTCACCAGTTCACAGTCCTTGAGGTTGTACTTCGCCAGGGCCGGCTTGTCCTCGGCGAACATGCGATTGATTTCGTCCATCCGCTGGTAGGGGTTGTCGATCGACTTGCCTTCGCCCAACAGGGTTTGTGCAACGTTTTCGAGGCTGAACGAGGGGAAGCTCCAGGTCGCCGAGCGCAGCGACTCGATGCCGTCGATGATCAATCTGCCGGCGGCCGAGGCGAAATAATGATTGCGACTGCCGTGCTCGCGCCACTGCATTTCTTCACCGCCACGCCCCAGCTTCAGTGGCACCGCCAGGCGGCGAGCATGTTCGTGCAGTAGGCGCAGATCGAACTGCACGACATTCCAGCCGATGATGGCGTCGGGGTCGTGCCGAGCGAACCATTCATTGAGTTTTTTCAGCAGCAGGGTTCGCGAATCGCAGTATTCGAGCTGGAAATCTACCCCACTGTCATCGCCGTTGGGTGGCCCGAGCATGTACACCTGCCGCTCGCCGCAGCCTTCCAGGGCGATGGAATACAACTCGCCCTGAGCGGTGGTTTCGATGTCCAGCGAGACCAGTCTGAGCTTCGGTCGGTAGCCGGGGTCGGGTTTCATTTGCGCGTCGAGCAGCAGGCCTTCGGCGCTGGGTGTGCCGCCGAACAAAACGGGCGCGGTGATGAAACGCTCCATCATGTAGCGTTCCGGCGGGCGGATGTCGGCTTCGAATACATCAACGCTTGATTTGCGCAGCGCGGTTTCCAGGCGCATCAACTGACCGTGCTGCTGGCAATACAGGCCGAGCACCGGGCGATGTTCGAAGTCCAGCAGTGCCAAGGGCTTCAGCTCGAGGTTTTTCTCGGCGCGCAGCAGCGCTTCGGCTTGCTCGCGCTGGACCGCCGGAATGAACGCTACCGACGGCTGATGCGGCAGGCGGATGCGCCGGGGGCCGGCATCGGTCGCCAGCCAGAACTCGACTTCCGTGCCGGCCGGGGTATCGCGCCAATGCCGGGTCAGGACGAAGCCCTGCTGTAAATCCACCACTGCAACCTCAACGATCTGATTCAAGGGGTAATTCTACGCGTGATCGACGGTGTGGTGAGGGGGCTTGCCCTAATGCCGGTAAGTTAAGACGCAGAACCTGTGGGAGCGTGGCTTGCCCGCGAAGAACGATGACGCGTAGTACCTGAAAAACCGCGGTGCATTCTTCGCGGGCAAGCCACGCTCCCACAGGAATTTCGTTGCTCAAATTTCTTAACTTACCGGCATTAAGGGCGGTCTTTTACAAAGAAAAATCGCTGAATGACGCTTTTTGCTCGGTATCTGCCGCTTTCTTCCTTGCTCTGTGAGCGCGTCTCTACGATTCTTCAAGAACAACGACAACACCCGAGAAACCGCCATGAAAACCGTCGCCCAACTGCTCAAGTTAAAGGCCCAACAGAATCAGGAAGTCCACACCATTGCGCCTCATCAAATGGTGCTGGAAGCGCTGATGGTGATGGCCGCAAAAAACGTCGGCGCGTTACCGGTGCTGAAAGAGGGAAAGGTCGTCGGCATCATCAGCGAGCGTGACTATGCGCGCAAACTGGTGCTCAAGGGGCGCTCCTCTGTCGGCACACCGGTCAGTGACATCATGGTGGCGCCGGTCATCACCGTGGACACCCATCAAACCGTCGAAACCTGCATGGGCATCATGTCCGAAAAACGCCTGCGGCACTTGCCGGTGGTGGAAAACGGCGAGTTGATAGGCTTGCTGTCCATCGGCGACCTGGTCAAGGAAGCCATTGCCGAACAGGCTGAACTGATTCGGCAGCTGGAACAGTACATTCGCGGCGAGTGACCCAACCCACCGCAAATCCCCTTGTGGGAGCGGGCTTGCTCGCGAAAGCGATATGTCAGTCGATACTTATGGTGACTGATACACCGCTTTCGCGAGCAAGCCCGCTCCCACATTTTGATTGGCGGTGTTCTTAAGACGGCCAATGCCGCGCGAAAACCGGTGCCAACGCAGGGTGCCGGTCGAAGCGTTCAAGCCAGGCAGAGAACCCCGGCCGCGCGGTGCGCAAGTGCTCTCGGGTGCCCGCCCACCGTGTCACCACCGCCGCCAGAATATCCAGCGCGCCCGGCGCTCCCTCGCCCAGGTACAACTTGCCGGCGAACTGATCGGCAAACACCTCCCAACTCCAGTGCAGGCGCTGGCGGGCACCGACCATGAGGTTTTCCCTGGATGATTCGTCCGCCTCGGCCAGCCAGCGCTCGGGGTAATCGATGATGCCTATGGCGGCATAGCAATTGCTGACGATGTACACCAGGCCCCGAATAACCTGATCACGCTTGAGCGGGTTTTCCGGCAGCAGGTTCGACTCCGGGAACGTGAGGCCCAGATGAATCAGGATGGCCGCACTCTCGGTCAGAACACCGCCATCGGGCAGTTGCAGGGTGGGAATCTGCTTGAGCGGGTTGAGCTTCTCCAATGCCTGAACCGCCTCCGGGGACGATGAAACATCGATGAAGCGATAAGGAACCTCGCACAGTTCCAACGCGGCTTCGATGGCGGCCGCACCTGAGTTCTGATGCCCGTAGAGCTGGTACATGACTAAATCTCCTCTGCGACTCTCTCTTTGTAGCAGCTGCCGAAGATTGCGCTCGGCCAAAGCGGTGGGCCAGTCAATTCATCCGTCAAATGTAGTACCGCTTTCGCGAGCAGGCCCACAGGGCCGTCGTTGTAATCATCATCAGCGTCGATGTTCACCATCATGTCAATGAAGTTCTCATAAAAAATCCTCGGCGTAACATCCGCTCCATACCCAACCAATAACACACCGGAGCACACCATCATGAAACGCCAAATCCTCCTCAGCATCGCTTTCTCGGTTTTTGCAGTTAACGCTTTCGCTGCTTCCTCTGCTCACCCGGTCGTCGCCGAAGGCGGTTCGGATCGTTTGATTGAAAGCCGTTTGGCTGAAGGTGGCTCGGATCGTTTGATTGAAAGCCGTTTGGCTGAAGGTGGTTCGGATCGTCTGATCGAGAACCGCGTTGCTGAAGGTGGTTCGGATCGTCTGATCGAGAACCGCGTTGCTGAAGGTGGTTCGGACCGTCTGATCCAGAATCGTGTGGCCGAAGGTGGCTCGGACCGTCTGATCCAGAATCGCGTGGCTGAAGGTGGCTCCGATCGTCTGATCCAGAACCGCGTTGCCGAAGGTGGTTCGGACCGTCTGATCCAGAATCGTGTGGCTGAAGGTGGTTCGGACCGTCTGATCCAGAATCGCGTGGCTGAAGGTGGTTCCGATCGCCTGATCCAGAATCGCGTTGCCTGAATGAAGGGTTTTACCGCAGGACTCAATAAAAAACCCGGCCTCATCAGCCGGGTTTTTTTATAGTCATTTTTTGGTTTGGTTACATCCCCGCGCGCTTCATGCAGCGTTGATAACGCTCATCGACCCGCTTGGCGAACCACGCCGTGGTGAGTTTGCGGGTGATTTTCGGGCTTTGCAGCAAGATCCCCGGCAACACCGCCCGGGGTAATGGCCGGCCTTCGGCTTGTTCGGCCAAAGCGAAGACTCGTCGGTAGAGCTTGGTGTCCTCGAATTCGAGCCCTTTCCCCTCCTCCAATTGATCCCGAATGGTCAGGTTGCGCATGTCCAGTTGCTTGCCGAGGGTGCGCACCGCCAATTCCGTGGTGCCCGGCATGATCGAACCGTAGCGCACCAGATCGCCATCCAGCGCCAGCGGAATACCCGTCGCACGACTTACCGCGTTCTGAAACGCCGCATTGCGGCTGGCGTACCAACCGGCGTTGAAATCGGCGAAACGATACAGCGGCTGTTTGTAGCTCACCGGGTAACCGAGCAAATGGACAATACCGAAATACATACCGCCGCGACGCGTGAACACTTCGCGGCGAATCGAGCCGTCCACCGGGTAGGGATAATCCCGCGCCTGCTGTTCTGCAAAATCGATGCTGACCTGCATCGGCCCGCCGGTGTGCACCGGGTTGAAACCATCGAACAGCGTCCGCCCCATGGGCACCATGCCAATGAAATCATCGAAAATCGCGCTGAGTTCTCTTTCGCTGCGCGCAGCATTCAGCCGGTCGCTGTAACTTTTGCCATTGGGTGAACTTACCTGCAAGGCACCGCTCACCAGAAGGCCTGGAATGTGGGCCTTGGCGGCGCGGCGGTCGATCTCGTCCCGGGCGATCTTGCCCAGGCCCGGCACCCGCGGATCAGCCTGAAACGTCGATTCCTGCTCAGTGACCGCGAGTACCGAACACAGGTTTTGCGTGGTCGGTGGAATCTTTTGTGCGGCAAATGCCGCGTAGATGTCTGTGGCCCAGCCTTGGCGGTCGGCTGTCTTGGCCGGGAGCAGACGCATGATCTCTGCCTTGACCTCGGCAGGCTTGCGGACCGGCGGTTCCTGCGTGCGTTGGCTACCGCAACCGGCCAGGACCAACAGTGCCGCGATGCTCATGATCAATCGATTGACTTGCATGGTGCTCCATCAAAATCCGTTGAGCCGGGTTAACCATACGATCAATGGCATGGCGCAGGCTATGACTGTGACAGTCGCGGACTGTTCCCCTGCGCTGTATCGCCACAGGGGTGGTTTTCCGTTGGGCAGCCGGGAGGCCGGTGCATCCGGGCTGAACCATACTTGATCCACACACCGAGGAGGACAGGCTCATGAACCGTAGCGACGTGCTGATCATCGGTGCCGGCCCGACCGGGCTGGTACTGGCGCTGTGGTTGAGCAAACTGGGGATTGCGGTGCGGATCATCGACAAGACGTCGACACCCGGCACCACTTCACGTGCACTGGCGGTACAGGCGCGAACGCTTGAACTGTATCGCCAGCTCGACCTCAGCGACGCCGTTGTGCAAAACGGCCATAAAGTGGCCGCGGCGAATTTCTGGGTTAAGGGCGAACCCGTCGCACGCCTGCCGCTGAGCACCATCGGCGAGGGTCTGACGCCCTACGCGTTTCTGGAAATCTATCCGCAAGACGAGCACGAACGCCTGCTGATCGAACGCCTGGAAGCCTTCGGCATTACGGTGGAGCGCGATACCGAACTGCAAAGCTTCGAGGAAACCAGCGACGGCATCACCGCCCGGCTGCGCTTGCCCGATGGCCAGCAGGAAACCTGCCAGGCCTGTTACCTCGCCGGCTGCGACGGCGCCCGGTCGATTGTGCGCAAGACGCTGGACACCGGTTTTCCGGGTGGCACCTACCAGCAGATTTTCTACGTGGCGGATGTGCAGGCTCGCGGCCCCACGTTCAACGGTGAACTGCATGTGGACCTTGATGAAGCCGACTTCCTCGCCGTATTTCCCTTGGCCGGCGAAGGTCGTGCCCGCCTGATCGGCACGGTTCGCGATGAACGCGCCGACCGTGCCGAAACCCTCCAGTTTGAAGACGTCAGCAGCCGGGCCATCGAGCATTTAAAGGTGCAGATCGATCAGGTGAACTGGTTCTCGACCTACCGTGTGCATCACCGGGTTGCGGATCACTTTCGCACGGGGCGCGCGTTTCTGTTGGGTGACGCCGCCCATGTCCATAGCCCGGCGGGAGGCCAGGGCATGAACACCGGGATTGGCGACGCGATCAATCTGGCCTGGAAACTCGCGACGGTGTTGAGCGGTGGCGCCTCGGCCAAACTGCTCGACAGCTATGAAACTGAACGCATCGCGTTTGCCCGGCGACTGGTGGCCACCACTGATCGGGTCTTCAGTTTCGTCACAGCCGATGGGCCCATTGCCGACGTGATGCGTATACGCGTGGCACCCTTTTTGATCCCGAAAATGATCTCGTTTGAGGCGGCCCGGGAGTTCATGTTCCGCACGGTGTCACAGACCACTCTCAACTATCGCGGCATGCCGTTGAGCGAGGGCGTTGCAGGCCATGTTCACGGCGGTGATCGCCTGCCCTGGGCCCACGACGGTGAAGGCGACAATTTTGAGTCACTAAAAAATCCGAGCTGGCAGGTGCATGTGTATGGCGACACCAGCGATGAAATGATCGTCTGGTGCACCGAGCATCATCTGCCGTTGCAGGTGTTCGACTGGCGACCGGTGTTTGAAACCGTGGGGCTGGCGCGCAACGGGTTCTACCTGCTGCGGCCGGATACGTATGTGGCGATTGCCGACTACAGCGCCGATCCGAAGGTGATCGAGCGGTATTTCCGTGACCGTGAGATTCGGCCTTTCTTCGGCTGAACCCAAGAACGGCGAAGATCAAATGTGGGAGCGGGCTTGCTCGCGAAGGCGGCGTGTCAGTCACCATAAATATCGACTGACGCGCCGCCTTCGCGAGCAAGCCCGCTCCCACAGTGATTATGTGGTGATCATTAGATCCCGGCCAGGGCCAGGTCCATCGCGAAATAGGTGAAGATCAAATCCGCCCCGGCCCGTTTGATCGCCCCCAGGCTCTCACGCACCACTCGGTCTTCATCGATTGCCCCGGCCTGCGCGGCGAATTTGATCATCGCGTACTCACCGCTCACCTGATACGCCGACAGCGGCAAACGCGAGGCTTCGCGGATGTCGCGGATGATGTCCAGATACGCACCGGCCGGTTTTACCATCAGCGCGTCGGCGCCTTCCTGTTCGTCCAGCAACGATTCACGCACGGCTTCGCGGCGGTTCATCGGGTTCATCTGATAGCTTTTGCGGTCGCCCTTCAGCGCACTGCCGCCAGCCTCGCGGAACGGGCCATAAAGCGCCGAAGCGAATTTGGTCGAATAGGCCATGATCGCGGTCTGGCTGAAACCCGCTTCATCGAGCGCCCGGCGAATGGCCTGGACCTGCCCGTCCATGGCCGCCGATGGTGCGATCACATCAGCGCCAGCGCGGGCGGCGGCTACGGCTTGTTTGCCTAGGTTGATCAGGGTCTGGTCGTTGTCGACTTCGTGGTGGTGCAGCACGCCGCAGTGGCCGTGATCGGTGTACTCGCAGAAACAGGTGTCGGACATCACAATTATTTCCGGCACGGCGTCCTTGGCAATGCGCGACATGCGCGACACCAGACCATTGTCGCTCCAGGTGTCGCTGCCGCTGCTGTCCAGATGATGGGACACGCCAAACGTCATCACCGACTTGATCCCGGCCCGAGCGTAACGCTCGATCTCGCCGGCCAGCTTCGACTCGGGAATGCGCATCACCCCGGGCATGCTCTTGATCGGCACGAAATCGTCGATTTCTTCCTCGACGAAAATCGGCAGCACCAGGTCGTTCAGGCTGAACTCGGTTTCCTGGAACAGGCTGCGCAGGCTCGCATTGCGGCGCAGACGGCGTGGACGTGCTTCGGGGAACTGACTGGGCATGGGCCTTCCTGAAAAACGGCGGATGAGACAAAAAGTCGTAGGGGGCGAAGCTTATGCCCTGCAAGGCGCGAGGCACAAACCTCGATCGCTCAAGACTGCGTTACCGCGGCGGCAACAATCGACCGCATCCAGCACAGAACCCTGTGGGAGCGGGCTTGCTCGCGATAGCGGTATGTCAGTGACATTTGATGTTGAAGTTACCACCGTCATCGCGGGCAAGCCCGCTCCCACAGGTTCAGTGCGATAACTCAAAGAGGTTGCCTGGGGATTTCCAGCCCGCGAATCACCGCCGGCCTTGCCAGGAAACGCTCCAGTACGCGGGTAACATTGGGGAAATTCTGGATACCGACCAGATCACCGGCCTCATAGAAGCCGATCAGGTTGCGCACCCACGGAAAGGTCGCGATGTCGGCGATGGTATAGCGTTCGCCCATGATCCAGTCGCGCCCTTGCAGACGGCCGTCGAGGACTTGAAGCAAGCGCTTGCTTTCCTCGACGTAGCGATCACGGGGACGCTTGTCTTCGTAGTCTTTGCCGGCGAATTTGTTGAAAAATCCGAGTTGGCCGAACATCGGCCCAATACCGCCCATCTGAAACATCAGCCATTGAATGGTCTCGTAACGCGCCGCCGATTCCTGCGCCAGCAGTTGCCCGCTCTTGTCGGCGAGGTAAATCAGAATCGCCCCGGACTCGAACAAGGCCAGCGGTTGGTCCCCTGGACCGTGGGGGTCGAGGATCGCCGGGATCTTGTTGTTGGGGTTCAGCGACAGAAATTCGGGGGACAACTGATCGTTGGTGTCGAAGCCCACCCGATGCGGCTCGTAGGGCAGCCCGATTTCCTCGAGCATGATCGAAACCTTGACGCCATTGGGCGTTGGCAAGGAATAGAGCTGGATCCACTCCGGGTACTGGGCCGGCCATTTTTGAGTGATGGGGAATGCAGACAAATCGGTCATAAGGGGCATCCACGAGAAAACCGGAGCGAAGATCATAATCTACAGAGGGATAAGGTGTGTGCCATGTCCATAAATCCGCAACATCCAGTCGATAACCTTTTCCCCAATCCGTTCAAGGTTGCCGTTACAGTGCCAGGCACCTCGCCCGGATCGAACCAAAGGGCTTCAGAGGACTCTGAACATTGCCCTGTAGGAAACGGACCGGGTCAACGACATGGAATACACCCGATGCTGGGAGCTCGCGGTGTCAAGGTTTGTCAGCCTTAACCGAATGCGCTGAAGATGACCTGAAGATGATGAACCCATCGAAACTCGCCCAACGCTTCAAACATCGCGCCTATATCTTCCTGCCCGCCCTGCTGGCGGTCAGCGCGTTGTTTTTGTCGCTTGAATCCAGTGAAAGCCGCGCCCAACCGGCAGACGGCACCCAGACGCTGGTATTTTTGCGCCACGGGGAAAAACCCGCCGGCGGCCTGGGTCAGCTCAATTGTCAGGGGCTGAATCGCGCCATCGACCTGGCCACTTTGTTGCCGGAAAAATTCGGCAAAGCCAACTATGTGTTTGCCGCCAACCCGACACGCAATGTCGAGGAAGGCGAACTGGATAATTCCTACAGTTACATCCGGCCCCTGATGACCATCAGCCCCAGCGCGATCAAGCTTGGTTTGCCGGTGAACATCGAATTCTCGGCTAACGACACCAGCGACCTGGCGGATGAACTGCTGCACGACAAGTATCACAACTCGGTCATTTATACGGCCTGGTCCCACGGCTACCTGCCCGAGCTGATCAACAAGGTCGCCGGGGAAGCCGTCGGCAAAGAACAGAACATCACCGATGACTGGGAGTCGAGCGATTACGACTCGCTGTACGTGCTCACACTGACCTGGCACAACGGCAAGGCCAGCCTGCAGAGCCACAGCTACAAGCAAGGGCTGGATAACGGTCAGGAGAGCTGTCCGACGTAAGCGGTCGGGGCCTGTCTGGCCCTCATCGCGAGCAGGCTCGCTCCCACATTTGATCTTCAGTGAACACAGACTTTGCGTACCACCGAGATCCAGTGTGGGAGCGAGCCTGCTCGCGATGGGGCCAGCAAAACAACATCACCCCCGCTGATTACCCCGCTCCCGCAGGTATTCGAGCACCGCCCCCCGCTCCCCGACAAACTCGATCCGCGTACCCTTCTTCTCCCGCTGAAACGCATACATCGGGTCGTAATACTCGCGCAGAAGCCCTTCGATCCAGCCCCGGTGCAAATCCACCGCACCGCTGTTCGCCTGTTCTGCCAGCGCATCTTCCATCAAGGTCAACATCCGCTGATGACGTTCGCCGCCCAACCGTTTCTGGACATTGTTCAGACTCGCCAGCAAACGTTCGGAAAACAGCGCGAAGCCTTCATCGCCATGTACTTCGATGAACTCGGCGCACAAGTCCACCACGTAATCACGCAGGATTCGTTCGACACGCCCTTCCAGGCTGTCTTCCAGCCAAACCATCGGAAACTGCTGCATGCCCTGATACAGCGGCAACGGTAAGGCGCAACTGCCGATTGCGCGGCTCTCGTCTTCCAGCACGAACTGTTCGATTCCGCGGGCGCGCTTCTTCAGTACGTCCACGGCCAGGCGGTTTTCAAAGTCGATGTTGGAGGGTTGGCCTGTGGCGCGTTTGCCGAAGCTTGAGCCGCGATGATGGGCGTGGCCTTCAAGGTCCAGCCCGTTGCTCAATTGAGTGAGCACCTCGGTCTTGCCGGTGCCGGTCATGCCACCCAGCAAAACGAAATCGCACTGGGTAATGGCCTGATCGAGGGTATCGAGCAAAAAAGTGCGCATGGCCTTGTAGCCGCCGCCGACTCGCGGGTAGTCGATACCCGCTTCGTCCTTGAGCCATTGCTGAACGATCTGCGAACGCAAGCCGCCGCGAAAACAATACAAATAACCATCCGGATGAGCCCGGGCAAAATCGGCCCAGGCCTGGATGCGCTCGGCCTTGATCTCGCCAGACACCAATTGATGTCCCAGCGTGATGGCCGCTTGCTGGCCTTGCTGCTTGTAGCAAGTGCCGATCCGTTGCCGCTCGAGGTCATTCATCAGCGGCAGATTGACCACGCCGGGGAATGAGCCCTTGAGGAATTCGACCGGTGCGCGGGTATCCATCATCGGCCGGTCGTTGAGAAAGATGTCGCGGTAATCGGTGAAGTCGATGGACATCAAAACACCTCTACCGCGTTAGTCTGTCGCTCAACCAGTTCGCCGATCGGGTCGAGGGCCAGACCGAGTTCGGCCGCCACCGCCAGGAACCCTTCGTTGCCTTCGGGCGTGACCGCGATCAGCAGGCCGCCGCTGGTCTGCGGATCGCAGAGCACGCGTTTGTGCAACTCCTGGAGCCGGCCGACCTTGCTGGCGTAGCTGTCGAAATTGCGCAGCGTGCCGCCCGGCACGCAGCCCTGATCGAGGTAATACTCGACACCCGGCAGGCGCGGCACACGGTCATATTCGATGCGGGCGGTCACGTTGCTGCCGTCGGCCATCTCCACCAAATGCCCGAGCAGGCCAAAACCGGTGACGTCGGTCATTGCGGTCACGCCGTCGAGTTTGCCGAAACGACTGCCGGGTTTGTTCAGGGTGCACATCCAGTCGCGGGCCAGGCCGATGTCGGCAGTGCGCAACTTGCCCTTCTTCTCGGCCGTGGTGAGGATGCCGATGCCCAAGGGTTTGGTGAGGTACAGCAAGCAACCGGCTGTCGCGGTGTCGTTGCGCTTCATATGGCGCTTTTCCACCAGCCCGGTCACGGCCAGGCCGAAGATCGGCTCTGGCGCGTCGATGGAATGGCCGCCGGCCAACGGAATCCCGGCCTCATCGCAGACCGAACGCCCGCCGCGAATCACTTCCCGGGCAATCTCCGGCGCCAGCACATTGACCGGCCAGCCGAGAATCGCAATCGCCATCAACGGGTCGCCGCCCATGGCGTAGATATCGCTGATGGCATTGGTGGCGGCGATGCGGCCGAAATCGAACGGATCGTCGACAATCGGCATGAAAAAGTCGGTGGTCGAGACCACGCCGCGTTCTTCGTCAATGGCATACACCGCCGCATCATCGCGCGAGGCGTTGCCGACCCAGAGTTTCGGGTCCAGGTTTTGCGCACCGCTGCCGGCCAGAATCACTTCCAGCACCTGGGGCGAAATCTTGCAGCCACAGCCTGCGCCGTGGCTGTATTGGGTCAGACGAATCGGCTCGCTCATCGGGGGTGCACCTTGTGAAGTCAATGGCGAGGATTCTACAGCAACCCTGTGGCGAGGGGCTTGCCCCCGTTGGGCTGCGCAGCGGCCCCCAAAACCAGACAATGTGGTTTGTCTGCAGCACCGTGTTGGATGGTTTACGACTGCTGCGCAGCCGAACGGGGGCAAGCTCCCTCGCCACAAAAGCTCTATTGCCACAGATGGGGTTACTTATCTGATCGTCGATACCACTTTGGTGCATATCTCATCCAGATCCCTTCGCCCCCGAATTCCACTCCTTTTTCCCCCTCACCTCGAATTCTTTGACCGAAAGGACAGTTAAACCGTCAATTCCTTAGATTTTTCCGTGCTTTGAACCAAACTGGTATGCCTTGTGCAAACGTTTGCGAGTCGTCAATACCGGCCTGTTCGCCACCTAACCGCACAAAACCCGCACCATCGGGCTTTCGATCCGCACTAAAAGGGACTTTTAATGCATTGCACTTCCAGCCGCGTGACTTGCTCACGCACCTTTGCTGTTTCCTTGCTGCTGGCCAGCGTTACAGGACTACTCAGCAGCCACGTTTTGGCCCAACCGGCCACCGCCGAAGAATCCGCCCAGGGCGAAGCCCTCAGCCCTGAAGCCAGCCCGCCGAAAAAAGGCGCGTACCTGTCGGACTGGTTCAACCAGGACCTCACCGTCATCGGCAGCAAAGACATCAGCTTCGGCCCGCAACCGGCCGATGATATCTACCTGGAATATGAATACTTCGGCCGAAAAGGGCCGTTCGAGTTGTACGGCTACATCGACATTCCGAAGATCTTCGACATCGGCAACAGCCATGACAAAGGCGTGTGGGACCACGGCTCGCCGGTGTTCATGGAGCACGAACCGCGGATTTCCATTGACTACCTGGCCGGCCGCAGCCTGGCCGTCGGGCCGTTCAAGGAATGGTACGTCGCGTTCGACTGGATCTACGACCATGGCAGCAACAGTGCCAACCGCGCCAACACGCTGTACAGCGGCCTCGGCACCGACATCGACACCCATTCGCGGGTCAACCTGTCGGCCAACTTCTATGGCCGCTACCAGTGGGAAAACTACGGCGCCAGCAACGAGTATTCGTGGGACGGCTACCGCGCCCAGCTCAAGTACATCGTGCCCATCAGCAGCTTCAGCAATGGCGCGTCGTTGACCTATATCGGTTTCACCAACTTTGACTTCGGCTCCGACCTGCACAAGGACAACCCGGCCCGCACCGCCAATGCCACCGTGGCCACCAACGTGTTGCTCTACGCCTTCACCCACTTGCGTTTCACCCTGGTCGGCCGTTACTTCCACAACGGCGGCAACTGGGACGACGGCAGCGAGTTGAATTTCGGCGACGGTGACTTCCGCGCCCGTTCCAACGGCTGGGGCTACTACGCCGGTGTCGGCTATCAGTTTTAAGGCTCATTTGAATCAGGAGGTTTTATGAATGCAATGACGCGTCTTTCCTTTTCCGTGGCCTTGGCCTGCGGCACTTTGCTCTCTTCTGCTGCCTGGGCTGGCGACGCGCCGATCCAGCCGAAAGTGATGCTGATCACCATGTTCGCCCCCGAGGCGCAGAACTGGATCGATCGCCTGGAGCTCAAGCAAGAAGTGCGCGTACCGGGCCTGTCCGCCGAGTACCCGAATATTCGCTGCAACACCCAACAGGTGTGCCTGATGGTCACCGGCATGGGTCAGACCAATGCAGCCGCCTCGACTCTGGCTTTGGCGCTGTCACCGAAATTCGACTTGCGCAAAAGTTACTTCCTGATCGCCGGGATTGCCGGCATCAGCCCGCACCACGGCACCATCGGCACCACCGCGTGGGCACACTACCTGGTGGAGTTCGGCACCCAGTGGGAGCTGGACTCCCGGGACGCGCCGAAAGACTGGCCGACCGGTTATCTGGGCATCAACACCAAAGGCCCGAACGAAAAGCCGCCGCTGGACTACAAGACTGAAGTGTTCGAACTCAATCCGAAGTTGCAGGCCAAGGCATTCGCCCTGAGCCACAAGGTCCAGCTGAGCGAGAGCAAGGAATCAGCGATATGGCGCTTGAAGTATCCGTCTGCGCCGGCCAATCAGCCTCCGGTGGTGACCCAGTGCGACACGCTGGCGGGCAATACCTGGTTTTCCGGAACGCGGTTGAGTGAGCGGGCGGAAGTCTGGACCAGGCTGCTGACCAATAACGAAGGGGTCTATTGCACGACTCAGCAGGAAGACAACTCCACCTACGAGGCGCTGCTGCGCGCCAGCCGCGAGGGGTTGGTGGACGTCCGGCGCCTGGCGGTGGTGCGCGCCGGTTCCGACTTCGACCGGCCGGCGCCGGGCCAGAGCGAGGTGGATAACCTGCTCAAATACGCCGATCAGGGTGGGTTTGTGCCGGCGCTGGAGAACCTGTACCGCACGGGGAATCCGTTGGTGCAGGAAATTTTGCAGAATTGGTCGGCTTGGGAGAAAGGTGTGCCTGAGGTCTGAGTTCGGCTTCAGGCCGTCATCGCGGGCAGGCTCGCTCACACAGGGGGCTGTGTTGGTCACAAATCATGTGAGTGGCGCAGATCAACTGTGAGAGCGAGCCTGCTCGCGATAGGGCCAGAACATTCAACATACATGCCGACTGTGACGATTCCGCCGGCGCATCTTGGGCCATAGGCTAGGATCATTTGGGGTCGGGAAGACTCCATGATCAAGAGGCGTCCGGCTGTCGCCAGTCACTGTCACCGTCCGACAATTCGACTGAATTTTCCCTGCGCCTCGTGATCCCTCTATAACTACAGGGAGGAATACAGGCTTTATGAACAATGCAAAACTTTTCGTTATTGAATACACCCTTCATGGCCAGCCCAAGTCTTTCATTATCCGCCTGGAAAAAATGGACAATGCAGAGGCTTGGCACTGGGCAAGTTGCGACGCCGGTATCGGCCGGATCCCGCGCTTTGGCCGTGAACGGGTGCAAAAGACCAGCAAACCGCTGGCGGAAAAATTCGGCATCGAGAATGTGACCTGGCGACCGGCCAGTTGAGCGTCAAAAAGGAGGGGAAAGATCCCAACTGAAGTGGAGCCTGGACGGCTCCACTTTTTTGGCTGAACGGTCAGTGTTGAGCACACTTGCAGCCTTTGGTGGCGCATGTTTCGCCGTTTTCGTGGTGCTTGGCGCAGGCTTCACAGCAATAGTGCTTGCCGTGACGCACGATAGGGTGTTCACCCAGCTTACAGTTGCATTTCGGGCAGTCGCAGGTACCGTCATTCATAAGTCTGACTCCGTGGTTAGGGTCGTCCGGGTGCCGCGAATGCGCGACACCTGAAGCAAATGACCGCCCGTTCCAGATACGGGTTCAAACAAACGCTTGGACGGTGCTTGCTTACTAATGAGGGTAGTCGCGATGCGGAACCACAGGATTTCCGTCGCTCAAATTTCTTGATTTACCGGCATTGGGGACAAGCCCCTTTGCCACACGAGCATTATCAATCAGATACGGAATTGCCCGACCAGTTGCCCCAGGCGTTGACCGAGGTCGGCCAGGCTGCGCGAGGTCTGGGCGCCGAGTTGGGTTTCGTCGGCGACGCTGTCTACGGCCACGGCGATTTGATGCACGCTGCGGTTGATCTCTTCGGCCACAGCAGTTTGCTCTTCGGCGGCGCTGGCGATCTGGGCGTTCATCGAGTTGATGGTGCCGATCAATTGGGCCATGGCGTCCAGAGACGCCCCCGCCTCGTTGGCCTGGGCCGACGTGCCGTCGCCGGCCTCGCTGGAGCGGCGCATGGCCTCGACTGCCGATTGGGTGCCGGCCTGCAAGCGGTCGATCATGCTCTGGATTTCCTGGGTGCTGATTTGCGTGCGACTGGCCAATGCACGCACTTCGTCGGCGACCACCGCAAAACCACGCCCGGCCTCACCGGCGCGGGCCGCTTCAATGGCGGCGTTGAGCGCCAGAAGGTTGGTCTGCTCGGCAATCGAACGGATCACCCCGAGTACGCTGACAATCGACGATACGTCTTTCTGCAAGCTATCGAGAGACACGCCGCTGCTGCGAATGTCGTTCACCAGCGCATGAATCTTCACGATACTGCCGGCCACCACGCGCTTGGCGGCCTGGCCTTCTTCGTCGGTCTGCTGGGCAGCGACCGCTGCGTTTTGCGCGCTTTTGGCCACTTCTTGGGCCGCCGCCGACATTTCATTGATCGCCGTGGCCACCTGATCGGTTTCGTGACGCTGGCGCTCCATGGCCTGATCCGAACGCTGGGCCTGATCGGAGACCTGATTCACCAGCCCGGTCAGTTGCGAGGTCATTTCAGTGATCTGCCGCACCAAACCGTGGATCTTGTCGACGAAACGGTTGAACGAGCCGGCCAGTTCGCCGAGTTCATCCTGGCTGGTGATGGACAGGCGCCGGGTCAGGTCACCCTCGCCCGCCGCGATGTCATCGAGGTTGGCTTTCATCAGGTTCAGCGGACGCAGAATCGTGTTGGCCAGCAGCATCCCGGCAGCAGCGATCACCAGCAGCACCACCACGGCAATCCCGACAATGCTCAGCACCACGCCTTGCATGCGTTCCTGGACCTTGGCCTCAACCACCGCCACTTGCGCTTCGATGCCGTCGAGGTTGACCGAGGTACCGACCGCCATGTCCCACTTCGGCAGGTATTCGGTGTAGCCGAGTTTGGGCACCAGCACTTGGGTGTTACCGGGCAGCGGCGAACTGTATTGCAGGTAGTGAGTACCGTCCTTGGCGACTTTCACCAGGTCGCGGTTGACGTAGACGCCGTTCGGATCGCGATTGTCCTTGAAGCTCTGGCCCACGCCTTCGGGACTGTTGGCCTTGAACAGGCGCACGGTGTTGGAGTCGTAGCCGAAGAAGTAGCCGTCCTTGCCGTAAGTGATGCTCGACAGCAACTTGACCACCTGTGCCCGCGCCGCATCATCGCCGGGGGCGGCTGCGTCGTAGAGCGGTTTGATCGTGGTCATGGCCACGGCGACATAACTTTGCAGGGTCGCCTTGGCATCGCTGAGCAGGCGCTGACGGGTTTCCTCGACTTCCTTGCGGGCCTGCTCCTGCAGAATGAACAACGTGGTCAAGCTGATGACCAGCGCAAAGAGCAGCACCGGGAGGACGGCAAGGGACAGGACTTTAGCCTTCAGGCTCATGCGCATGACGTTCACTCTTTTGATTTTGTTGGCGTGGTTAAAAGCTATAACGGCAGGCCAATTCAAAAGTTGAACGCAGTCATTGTGGGAGCGAGCCTGCTCGCGATGGCGGCGTTACATTCAGCATCAATGTGACTGACAGATCGCAATCGCGAGCAGGCTCGCTCCCACAAGGGTAGTGGCCGTTACAACACCATCGCCGCCACCCAGCCAAACACCAGCAGCGGCAGGTTGTAGTGCAGGAAGGTCGGGACCACGGTGTCCCAGATGTGGTGATGCTGGCCGTCGATGTTCAGACCGGAGGTCGGACCCAGGGTCGAGTCCGAGGCGGGTGACCCGGCATCGCCCAACGCGCCGGCGGTGCCGACGATGCACACGATGGCGATCGGGCTGAAGCCCAGTTGCACGCACAACGGTACGAAAATCACCGCCAGAATCGGGACGGTGGAAAACGACGAGCCGATGCCCATGGTTACCAACAGGCCCACCAGCAACATCAGTAACGCGCCGACGGCTTTGCTGTGGCCGATCCACGAGGCCGAGGTTTCGACCAGTGTCTGCACTTGCCCGGTGGCTTTGATCACTTCGCCAAACCCGGACGCGGCAATCATGATGAAGCCGATCATCGCCATCATCTTCATGCCTTCGGTGAACAGGTCATCGGTGTCGCGCCACTTCACAATCCCCGACACCGAGAAAATCAGAAAACCCGCCAGCGCCCCGATAATCATCGAGTCCAGCAGCAACTGAACAATGAACGCGGCGGCAATGGCCAGACCGGCGATCATCAGGCTCATTGGGTTGTACTGCACCGCGACCTGTTCGACTTTCTCGATTTTCTCGAGGTCGTAAACGCGCTTCTTGCGATAGCTGATGAACGCTACCGCCAAGCCAAACACCATGCCCAGCGCCGGAATACCCATGGCATGGGTGACGTTGATACCGCTGATGTCCACGCCACTGCGGGCGACGTTGGCCAGCAGAATTTCATTGAGGAAGATGTTGCCGAAGCCCACGGGCAGGAACATGTACGGCGTGATCAGACCGAACGTAATGACACACGCAATCAATCGACGGTCCAGTTGCAGTTTGGTCAGCACATATAACAGTGGCGGCACCAGCAACGGGATAAAGGCGATATGAATCGGCAAAATGTTCTGGGAGGCGATGGCCACCACCCACAGCAGGCCGATCAGCAGCCATTTGACATTTCCGCCACCGTTGGCGTGCTGGCGATCGACCATGGCCAAGGCTTTGTCGGCCAGCGCATGGGCCAGGCCGGACTTGGCGATAGCCACCGCGAACGCGCCGAGCAAGGCGTAGGACAACGCAACCGTCGCCCCGCCGCCAAGGCCGCTGTTGAAAGCTTTAAGGGTCGCGTCAATGCCCAGGCCACCGGTCAAGCCACCGACCAGTGCGCCCACAATCAGCGCGATCACCACATGCACGCGGGACAGGCTGAGTATCAGCATGATGCCGACCGCGGCAATTACTGCATTCATTGTTGTTACCTCAAAAGCAGCGCGGTGAGGCAATCACCGCCAAACGGAATGAGTCCGGCCGGCAGTCTGCATAGGCCGCCAGCGGATTAAAGAAAAAGGGTTTTATTAGAGGGCGCGCACTGTGCCGGAGCATTGCCGCCTTGTCAAAGCCAACACCAACCCTCGTAGGGGTGTGAATCAGTCAGTTCCGGGGTTGATTCAACGCCTTCCTGCGGGAGCGAGTTACTCGCGATGAGGCCATAACATCCAACATCGATGTTGACTGTTACATCGCCATCGCGGGCAAGCCCGCTCCCACAGGTTACTCGGCGTCCTTCAAATGGGTGTTAGCGTTTGGGTAACTCGATCATCACCTTCAGCCCGCCCCACTCGCTTTCCTGCAACTTCAACGCCCCGCCCCAGGTGTCGACGATGTCGCGCACGATGCCCAACCCCAGCCCATGCCCATCCGTCTGTTCATCAAGCCGGGTACCACGGCTGAACACCTGAGCGCGCTGGTCTTCGGGAATCCCCGGGCCATCGTCTTCCACGCTCAACTCAAACCTTTCTGCCGTTTCGACCACGCTTAACCGAACCTCGGCATCCGCCCATTTGCAGGCGTTGTCCAGCAGGTTGCCAAGCAATTCCAGCAAATCTTCACGATCCCACGGCAGTTGCAAACCGGCAGGCGCGCGGTAGCTCAAGTCGAGGTGTTCGCCGTGAATCATGTTCAACGTGGCCAGCAACCCTGGCAATTCCGCATCGCAATCAAACAGCGCACCCGGCAGTGCATCGCCGGACAATCGGGCGCGGTTGAGTTCGCGATTGAGCCGTTGCTGAACCTGTTCCAGTTGCGCCTGCATGACTTTGCGCAGCTGCGGGTGAGCATCGAGTTTTTCGCTGGAAGCCAGGCTCAACAACACCGCCAGCGGAGTCTTCAAGGCATGGCCAAGATTGCCCAGCGCATTGCGCGAGCGCTTGAGGCTGTCTTCAGTGTGGGCCAGCAAATGGTTGATCTGCGCCACCAACGGTTCCAGCTCCAGCGGCACTTCTTCGTCGAGTTGCGAGCGCTGACCCTGCTGCAATTGGGCGATCTGCTCGCGGGCCTTTTCCAGCGGGCGCAAGGCGCGGCGCACGGTGATGCGTTGCAACAGCAAAATCAGCAACAGCCCCGCCAGCCCCAACCCGAGGCCGATCTGCTGCATGCGCCGAAAGCTCTCGCGCACCGGGGTGTAGTCTTGGGCGACGCTGATGGAAATCGCCTGGCCCAACCGACGGTAGTCCGAACGCAATACCAACAGCTGCTGCCCTTCCGGCCCCAATTGCAGATTGCTATGCAGCCCAGGGTGTCCAAGCTGCGGCAGTTCCTGATCCCATAACGAACGGGAACGCCAATGGCTGTCGGCGAAATCGATACGAAAGTAATGCCCGGAGAACGGTCGCTGATAGGCCGGCGACAAGTGCCGCTCATCCAGTTGCAACCCCTGCGGCCCGCGCACCAGCGCCACCAGCAGGTTTTCGCTGTCGTTGCGCAGACCGGCTTCGAGGTAGCGCTGCAAACCCATTTCGAACAGCCACAGGCTGGTTTGCGCCAGCACCAGGCCGACGATCACCATCACGCTGATCAGCCCCAGGCTCAAGCGGCGCTGAATCGACCTCACTGGGCTTGCCCCCCGAACAGGTAACCCTGACCGCGACGGGTTTCGATCACGCTGCGGCCAAGCTTGCGCCGCAGATGATTGACGTGGACTTCCAGCACGTTGGAATCGCGCTCGGTTTCACCGTCGTAGAGGTGTTCGGCGAGGTGGCTTTTGGAAAGGATCTGTTCAGGGTGCAGCATGAAGTAGCGCAGCAGGCGAAACTCGGCGGCGGTGAGCTGGATGTCGGCGCCGTCGCGAGTCACGCACTGACGACCTTCATCCAGATGCAAACCGGCGGCCTTGAGCGTCGGCTGATTGGCGTGGCCGTGGGAGCGGCGTAACAGTGCCTGGACTCGCAGGTGCAGCTCTTCGGGGTGAAACGGTTTGGTCAGGTAATCGTCGGCGCCGGCCTTGAGGCCTTCGATCCGCTCGGCCCAGGAACCGCGCGCGGTGAGGATCAGCACTGGCGTGGCCAAGCCCCCGGCCCGCCATTGCGCCAGCACCTCGAGCCCCGGCAAACCCGGCAGGCCGAGGTCGAGGATGATCAGGTCATAGGGCTCGCTGCTGCCCTGGTACACCGCATCGCGGCCGTCGGCCAGCCAGTCCACGGCGTAACCCTGCCGGTTGAGGCCCACCATCAATTCGTCGGCCAGCGGCACGTGGTCTTCCACCAAGAGCAAACGCATCGGTCAGTCTTCCTTGTCTTTCAGTAAATGGCCGGTGGTGGCGTCGAGGTCCAGCTCGCGTACCACGCCTTCGGTGGTCAGCAGCTCGACCTCGTAAATGTAGACGTCGTGCTTTTCCTCAAGCTCGGCTTCCAGCAGCTTGGCCCCGGGATAGAGGTCCAGCGCTTGCTGCAAGAGCTGCTCCAGCGGCAGGATCACACCTTGTTGGCGCAGGCGCAGGGCCTCGTCCTGATCCAGGTCGCGAGCCATGACCACCGAGCAAAAAACCAGGAGCGCCAGCGCCATCCGACTGCTGGCGCGCCGATTAAAAGAAAACACCTTCATTACGTATCCTGATGATCCTTGAGAACCTGCCCGCTGACAGCGTCCAATTCCAGGTCCCACTCAAGGCCCTGCGGGTCGCGCAGTTCCACCTGGTAGATGTACTTGCCGTACTCTTCTTCAAGCTCGGTTTCGGTGATTTTGGCGCCGGGGTGTTTGGCCAATGCCGTGGCGTTGAGCTTCTCGAAGGACACAATGGTACCAGCGTCGCGCAGTCTCAGGGCTTCGTCGGGGCCGAGGTCGCGAGCGTGGGCGATGCTGGCGGTCATAGTGATGATGGAGGCGGTGAACAGGGCAGTCAGGATTTTCATGGGTGTCTCCGTATTTTTTTATGTGTTGCTACAAGAGCTACCTTAGTCATTCGAACTTAACTGAAACTGAATTGCCATCATTGGGACTGGCGCCACGATATCGCAGCCATACACAAAACCTGTGGGAGCGGGCTTGCTCGCGAAGGCGGTTCAACATTCAGCAAAAATGTCGACTCTTACACCGCTTTCGCGAGCAAGCCCGCTCCCACATAATCCCCCGCCTGCCAGACATCGAGACCGGTATGACCGCGATCCACATCAAGTTCCCTTCCCTGACTATCAAGGCCGGTCCGCGTGCCTTGGCGCGCATCCGTGCAAATGGCTTGAGCGCCGCTGACGTGGGCACGTTGCCGGGCGCCGCCGGTGGCCCGAAAGCGTTGGGGATTCAGGGGCTCGATCTGGCGCTGTTCGGCGAATGGCTGCCGGCGGCGCCCCGGGAGCGTTCGCTGATTGGTGCGTCGGTGGGCTCTTGGCGCTTCGCCAGCGCATGCCTGCCGGATGCCGCCGAAGGCCTGCGCCGCCTCGGTCATCTGTACACCGAGCAGAATTTTGCCAAGGGTGTGACCATGGCGCAGATCAGCCAGAGCTCCCGGCAGATGCTCGATGACTTGCTCGACGGCCGCGATGCATCGATTCTGGATAATGCCCATTACCGACTGAACATCATGGTGGTCAAAAGCCATGGCCTGTTGGCGGACGATCATCGTGGTCGGCTGGGGCTGGGCCTGTCGTCGGTGATCGCTGACAACCTGCGCGGGCGGGCGCGGCTGTCGCGGCATTTCGAGCGGCTGATCATCCACGACCCGCGCCTGGCGCCACCGGTCAACGCATTGAATGACTTCCCGTCGCGCTTCGTTGCGCTGGATGCCGGCAACCTGCGCCAGGCCCTGCTCGCCTCGGGCTCGATCCCGATGGTCATGCAAGGCGTGCGCGACCTGCCGGGCGCAGGCGTCGGGACGTTCCGCGATGGCGGACTGCTGGACTATCACCTCGACTTGCCCTACAGCGGCAACGACATTGTGCTCTATCCGCATTTCACCGATCGGGTGATCCCCGGCTGGTTCGACAAGACACTGCCATGGCGCCGCGCCTGCCCGGCGCGTTTGCAGGATGTTCTGTTGCTGGCGCCGTCAAAGGAATACCTGTCGCGCCTGCCCTACGGCAAACTACCGGACCGTAACGACTTCAAGCGCTTCATGGGCGACGCCCCGAGCCGGCAGAAATACTGGCGCGCGACGATGGATGAAAGCCGCAGGCTGGGTGACGAATTCCTCGAACTGACCGCCAACGGTCGCCTCGGCGAGCGCTTGCTGACCCTTTAGTCAGTGTTTTGCCCAGAGCTCTGGTAAACTCGCCACCTGCCCATATCGCCGCGGCGATCGCCACCTGACAGAGCTGAACATCACTGTGGAAATCTTCAAAGAATTTACCTTCGAGTCCGCCCACCGCCTGCCCCACGTGCCGGACGGCCACAAGTGCGGTCGTCTGCACGGTCACTCGTTCAAAGTGGCGATTCACCTGAGCGGCGACCTCGATCCGCACACCGGCTGGATCCGCGACTTCTCGGAAATCAAGGCGATCTTCAAGCCGCTTTACGAACGCCTGGACCATAACTACTTGAACGACATTCCCGGCCTGGAAAACCCGACCAGCGAAGTGCTGGCCAAGTGGATCTGGAATGAATTGAAGCCCCTGCTGCCGGAACTCAGCGCAATTCGCATCCACGAGACCTGCACCAGCGGTTGCATCTATCGCGGCGAGTAAACCGATCTAAAGACAACGAAAATCCCCTGTGGGAGCGGGCTTGCTCGCGAAGGCGGCGGCACAGTCAACATCGATGTCGCTTGACACGACGCCTTCGCGAGCAAGCCCGCTCCCACAGGGAAACTGCGTTTCGTCAGTCAACATAAAAACAGCCTTCAATGGCTGTTTTTTTATGCCTATGCTTCTTGGCTCGCACATGCCAAGAGGACGCTCCCATGGCTGACTGGCCGCTGGCTCAGACCTATCGCTTCAACGGGCATTCCGTGCGCTACGCCGTACGTGGCGACGGTCCGCCGCTGGTGTTCGTGCATGGCACACCCTTCTCTTCTTATGTGTGGCACCGGATTGCGCCACACTTCATCACCACGCACCGGGTGCACTACTTCGATCTGCTGGGTTACGGGCAATCGGCACAGCCGGACAGCGATGTGTCGCTGGGCGTACAAAACCAGCTGTTGGCGCAATTGCTGGATCATTGGGGCCTGGAGCAGCCAGACGTGGTGGCCCACGATTTCGGCGGCGCCACCGCGTTGCGCGCGCATCTGCTCAATGGCAAGAACTATCGCAGCCTGACGCTGATTGATCCGGTGGCGCTGTCGCCCTGGGGGTCACCGTTCGTGCAGCATGTGCGTCAGCATGAAGCCGCGTTCAGTGGACTGCCCGATTACATTCAGCAGGCGATTGTGCCGACCTATATTCGTGGCGCGATCAAGCGTGAGATTCCCGATCATGAGCTGGCGCCCTATGTGCAGCCTTGGCTGGGAAACCCGGGACAAGCGGCGTTCTACCGGCAGATCGCGCAGATGGATGAACGTTATACCCGCGAAGTCGAAGGGCTGTACCCGACGATTCGCTGCCCGGTGCAGATTCTTTGGGGGAAGGACGATCAATGGATTCCCATTGAGCGCGGCCAGGCGCTGCATCAGATGATTGCGGGGTCGCAGTTTCATGCCATTGCCAATGCCGGGCATCTGGTTCAGGAGGATGCGCCGGAGGCGATTGTGGCGGCGATATTGCGGTTTTTGCCCCTGCACAATTCCCCCTGAAAAAACCGCATTTAATGTGGGAGTGGGCTTGCTCGCTCCCACATGAGTCTTGTGTTCCTTCAGGTGCACCGCTTTCGTGCCTCTCTGCGGGCCAAATCCACCTGCTCGTCTATAAATAACAACACCCTCGCGCCATTGGCACGAGCACTGCAACACCCCCCGCGTCCTCCATCCAGCAAGGAACGCCACATGACGCAGAACGATTCGGGCAACGATTACCCCCTCAGCGAAGTCCCGATGCATGCCCGCAAGGGACTTGCCTCCACCGCCATGGTGCTACTGGGTTTTACCTTCTTCACCGCGACCATGTTTGCTGGCGGCAAGCTCGGCGTGGCGTTCAGTTTCGGCGAGATGATGGCGGTGATTATCGTCGGCAATCTGCTACTGGGGATCTATGCCGCGGGGCTGGGCTACATCGCCTTCAAGAGCGGCCTCAACTCGGTGCTGATGGGACGTTTCTGCTTCGGTGAAGTGGGCAGCAAACTCAGCGATTTGATCCTCGGTTTCACCCAGATCGGCTGGTACGCCTGGGGCACCGCGACGGCGGCGGTGGTGCTGGGCAAGTATTTCGAACTGAGCGGGGGCACGGTTCTGGGGCTGATGGTGCTGTTCGGCCTGGGCTTCTGTGCCACGGCGTACATTGGCTATCGCGGGTTGGAGATTCTGTCGTACATCGCCGTGCCGGCCATGATGTTGCTGCTGATGTTGTCGATGTGGGTCGCGACAGTAAAGGTCGGCGGGCTCGAGGGCTTGCTCGCGGTGGTTCCGACCGGAACGCTGGATTGGTCGACCGCCATTACCCTAGTGTTCGGCACGTTCGTCAGCGGTGCGACGCAAGCAACCAACTGGACACGCTTCTCCCGTTCAGCGCGAGTTGCGGTGCTGGCGAGCCTGATCGGCTTCTTCGTCGGCAACGGTCTGATGGTGTTGATCGGTGCCTATGGCGCCATCGTCTATCAGCAACCGGACGTGGTCGAAGTGCTGCTGTTGCAAGGCTTCGCCATGGCCGCGATGGCGATGTTGCTACTCAACATCTGGAGCACCCAGGACAACACCATCTACAACTTCGCCGTCGCCGGCTGCAACCTGCTGCGTACCGGCCGGCGCAGAACCGTGACCCTGGCCGGCGCGGTGATCGGTACGCTGCTGGCACTGCTGGGCATGTATGACATGCTGGTGCCTTACCTGATTCTGTTGGGCACGGTGATTCCGCCGATTGGTGGGGTGATCATGGCGGACTTTTTCTTCCGCTATCGGGGCCGCTACCCACGCCTGGCCGATACACGGTTGCCCGCGTTCAATTGGCCGGGGCTGAGCGCTTATGCGGTCGGCACAGTCGCCGCCTTCAGCTCGCCGTGGGTCGCGCCGCTGGTAGGGATTGCCGTAGCCGCGCTAACGTATGTGCTATTGACCGGGGTACTGGGTGCCCGTACCGCCGACGCACCACTACAAGATCTCTAAAAGGATTCGCCTGATGCATATCATCAACGCCCGCCTGCGCAACCAAGAAGGCCTGCATGAGTTGCACCTGGAAAACGGCCTGATTCACAGCATTGCCCGGCAAACCGAAGCCCCGTCCCTGGGGCCTGACGACCTGGACGCCGGCGGTAATCTGGTGGTGCCGCCCTTCGTCGAGCCGCACATTCACCTCGATGCCACCCTGACTGCTGGCGAGCCGCGCTGGAACATGAGCGGCACGCTGTTCGAAGGCATCGAGTGCTGGGGCGAGCGCAAGGCGACCATCACCCAGGAAGACACCAAGACCCGCGCCAAGAAGACCATCCAGACCCTCGCCGCCCATGGCATCCAGCACGTGCGCACCCACGTCGACGTCACTGACCCGGAACTGACCGCGCTCAAGGCAATGCTCGAAGTCCGCGAGGAAAGCCGTCATCTGATCGACCTGCAAATCGTCGCGTTCCCTCAGGAAGGCATCGAGTCATACCGCAACGGTCGGGAGCTGATGGAAGAAGCGATCCGTCTGGGCGCCGATGTAGTCGGGGGCATTCCGCATTTCGAATACACCCGCGATCAAGGCGTCAGTTCGGTGAAGTTCCTCATGGATCTGGCCGAGCGCACCGGTTGTCTGGTGGACGTGCATTGCGACGAAACCGACGACCCGCATTCACGCTTCCTTGAAGTACTGGCCGAAGAAGCCCGTAGCCGCGACATGGGTTCGCGCGTCACCGCCAGCCACACCACGGCCATGGGCTCTTACGACAACGCCTACTGCGCCAAACTCTTTCGGCTGCTCGGGCATTCGGGGATCAGCTTTGTCTCCTGCCCCACCGAAAGCATTCACCTGCAAGGACGCTTCGATAACTTCCCGAAACGCCGTGGCGTGACCCGGGTGAATGAGTTGCTCGAAGCGGGAATGAACGTGTGCTTTGGCCAGGATTCGATCGTCGACCCGTGGTATCCGTTGGGTAACGGCAACATTTTGCGGGTGCTCGAGGCCGGGTTGCACATCTGCCATATGCTCGGTTATCGCAATCTGCAAAGTGCGCTGGACCTGGTGACCGACAACAGTGCCAAAGCCATGAACCTGGGCGATCGTTATGGGCTGGAACAAGGGCGACCGGCGAATCTGTTGATTCTGTCGGCGGACAGTGATTATGAGGTGATTCGTAGCCAGGGTTTGCCGCTGTATTCGGTTCGCGGGGGCAAGGTGTTGATGAAGCGGCAGATGCCGGTGGTGGAGTTCTGCAGCGATATGAGCTGAAGTTAAGGTTGTTTGAGCCGACGCCTTCGCGAGCAAGCCCGCTCCCACATTGGATCTTCAGTGGACACATTATTTGTGAGCGACTGCAATCCAATGTGGGAGCGGGCTTGCTCGCGAATGCAATCTGGAAATCAACCCATCAACCGCGCCGTACCAAACAATCTGACCCGACTCAACTCGCCATCCAATTCCTCCAGCAAAATCGGCGCCGTGCCGCCAGGCATGACCACCTTCACCTCTCCCGCCGTCACCCACCCCACGCGCCACGCCGCACACGCCACCGCACTGGCGCTGGTGCCCGACGACGCGGTCGGCCCTTCGCCACGTTCGAACACCCGCGCAACGATTCGCCCCTCGGATTCAAGCATCGCCCATTGCAGGTTCACTCCAGCCACACACGGCTGCCCTGCCCCGGTCGGCATGGCGTAGGCGATGCGGGTCAATCCTTCGGCCAATTCTGGCTCGCGCATCTGCGTGTTACTCGGCAGCGCATCGGCGGCTGTCACCAACGTCACGCAATGCGGATTGCCGATACGCACAAACTGGCTGCGGTTCCAGGCAGGATCGAGCGCTGACAATGGCCGCACATGACTGACTTCGCGCCCCTTCAACGTCACGGGTTCAACCCCTTGTGCCCCCACCGCTTCAGGCCCGAACGATGGCTGTCCCAGGTCCAGCCAGAACCCTTGCACGCCATCGATTTCAGCGGGTTTCACTGAAGTCTCCACTGGCGAAACCGCATCGCTCTTGTCGTGATGAACCCGGAGCAGACAGGCCTCTTCCTTCGGCATCAGCCCTTGTTCGCTCAGGGCCTGGGAAAAAATCGTCAAGCCATTGCCACTGCGCTCGGCGAGGGTGCCGTCGGTGTTGACGATCAGCAGGTCAAAAGGCGGCGACGATTGAAACGGCCCCACCAGCAGCCCATCGCAGCGATGCGCCTTGCTGCAGGGCGGTTGTGTCCCGGGGGCCCAGGCGCAGAACGCCTCGATGGCCGACGACGCCCAGGCCTCACGGGTTTGCGCGGCATGACTGGCCAGCGCAGGCAATTCGATTCCGTTACCGCGCACGTTATCCGGCGCCACGACCACGTAGATATTCCCTCGAGCATCGTACATCCGCGTCATGGCGCCCCCTCTATGAACAATTGATGCGTCGACGATATCGCGAAACAGCGGCTGGCTGTGCAAGGATGTCACCCTGCCTGACTGCGCCCCGCCCGGACGAGGTGATCGAACCCTATGCGGTTGATCACTGTCCCTTGGAGACGCGACGTTTTTTGCCAAGGATCGATATGACCAACCTCAATACCCAAGCCACCTTCGTCCCCGGACGTCTGGAACAGATGTCCACACGCATCGCCTTTTTCATCGCAGGCTTCGGCATCGCGGCTTGGGCGCCGCTGGTGCCTTACGCCGAGGCGCGGGCAGGGCTGGATGAGGGAACTCTCGGGCTGTTGCTGCTGTGTCTGGGGGTGGGCTCGATTCTGGCGATGCCCATGGCCGGTATTCTGGCTTCGCGTTTTGGCTGTCGTCGGGTGTTGAGCGGCGGGACTTTGTTGATCTGTGCGGCACTGCCGCTGTTGGCGACGGTGTCTTCGATTCCGGCGTTGATCGCGGCGTTGTTCATGTTCGGCGCGGGCCTGGGCACGGTGGATTCGACGGTGAACCTGCAAGCGGTGATCGTCGAGCGGGCCAGCGGCAAGACCATGATGTCGGGGTTTCATGGGTTGTTCAGCCTTGGCGGAATCGTCGGCGCGGCGGGTGTCAGCGCCCTTCTCGGCTTGGGGATGTCGCCACTGGGGGCGATGCTGGTGGTGATCGTGCTGCTGGTGGTGGCGTTGCTCAAGGCCGCGCCGCATCTGTTGCCCTATGGCAGCGAAAGCTCCGGCCCGGCGTTTGCCGTGCCGCATGGCATCGTGCTGTTTATCGGCGGCATGTGTTTCATCGTGTTTTTGGCCGAAGGCGCGGCGCTCGACTGGAGCGCGGTGTTCCTGGCGCAGGAGCGTGGGATCGACACGGCGTATGCAGGGCTGGGTTACGCGGCGTTTGCGTTGACCATGACCGTCGGGCGTTTGACCGGCGATGCCATTGTCCGGCGCCTCGGTGCGACACGAGTGATAGTGTTTGGTGGATCGACGGCCGCCGCAGGCCTGGCGCTGGCGACGTTCGCACCGAGCTGGGAAGCCGCACTGGTGGGGTATGCGCTGCTGGGGGCTGGCTGTTCGAACATTGTGCCGGTGCTCTATACCGCCGTGGGCAAACAGACCGTCATGCCGGAAAGCATTGCCGTGCCGGCCATTACCACTCTGGGTTATGCAGGGATTCTCGCCGGGCCTGCGGTGATCGGCTTTATCGCCCATGGCAGCAGCTTGAGTTTTGCCTTTGGGTTGATGGCGGTATTGCTGGTGGCGGTGGCGATTGGTGGAAAGGTGTTGAAGGTTTAAAAGCTTCGCGGGCAAGCCCGCTCCCACAAGGATCTTCAGCGAACACAGCGTTTGTGTACGACGCAGATCCCACAATAGATCTTCAGCGAACACAGATTTTGTGTACGCCAAAGATCATGTGGGAGCGGGCCTGCCCGCGATGAAGTTAACTCGGTCGATCAGAACCCGACGCTGGCCTGCACAAAGAACGTACGCGGTGCGCCGACGTACATCCCCGAGTTGTTGTCGCTGGAGCGGGTGAAGTATTGCTTGTCGAAAATGTTCTTCACCCCCGCCCCGACTTTCAGGTTCGACAATTGCGAGCCGAAGTCATACCCCCCACGCACGTTCCAGGTGACGTAACCCGGGATGTCGCCGTATTGGCCGTCCGCGCTGCCTTCAGTGATGTAGTTGCCGCTGAAACTGCCATCAGCGTTCACCGCGGTGCCCGGCGAGCGCTGCTTGGATTGGGCAAAGGCATCGAGGTTGTAGGTCCAGCGGTTGATGTCGTAACGCAGGCCGGCGGTCGTCACCTGACGCGAGTAGAACGGTAGGTCACGGCCCTTGAAGCCAGGTATCTCGCCTTCATAAACGGCGCGAGTGTAGGTGAAACCGGCGTTGGCGGTCAGGCCGTCGAGTCGTGGGTCCAGCGCCGCCATGTCGTAATGCACCGAGGCTTCAAGGCCCTGGTGCGTGGTGGCGCCGAGGTTGGTCCAGCCCACATCGTTGCTGATGTATTGCAATTCTTTATCGAAGTCGATGTAGAACAGCGTCACTTCCCCGCCCCATACGTCATCGTTGTAGCGCGTGCCGATTTCGTAGGTCTTGGCCTTTTCCGGATTCAGGCCATTGGCGGTGTTATCGCCCGAACCACCCTGACCGAGCTGGAAATATTGCAGGCTGCCGAACGAGGTTTCGTAGTTGGCGAACAGCTTCCAGGCCTCGGACATGTGATACATCACGCTCAGGGCCGGCAGCGGTTCGTTGCTGTCGATGCTGCGGCGTTTTTCCTGCACAGGTCTGCCAGCGGTGTCGAGAACCGGCCGGTCGTGCCATTCGGTGCTGATGCTTTCAAAACGGATGCCGGGGGTCACGGTCCAGTTGCCGACGTCGATCTTGTCATCGATGTAAACAGCGTGGGCTTCGGTGCCTCCGGTGCGATCCTGGAACACATGACCATCGGAGGTTTTGGTGACCACCGGCTGATTGTTCACCAGCGCCAGACGGCTCGCCTCTTCATGCATGCCTTCTTTCAGGTAGCGATAACCGACGCTGGCTTCCTGCGTGGTCGGGCCCAGATCGAACACATGGGACACCCGCGGTTCGATGCCGAAGGTGTAGTAAGTGCGCGGATAAGAGCTGAGGGTTTTCTGGTCGCGAGCGGCGATGGTGCTGCCACGGAAACTGTCGGAATAGTAGGTCAGCACTTCGGCCTGGGTGCGGTCGTCGATCTGCCGAATCCACTTGAAGGACACGTCCTTGCGGCGGCCGCTGAAGTTGTCATGGTCGCGGTCGGACTGGAACGGATCGGCATCGTACTGCTTCTGCGTCAGGCCACCGGGCATGTCGGCGCTGGCGTCGTAGTAATGGAAATTGAGGCTGAAATCGTCTTGATCGGTAGGCGCCCAATGGGTCTTGAGGATTACGTCGTCGATGTCATTGCTGTTGTTGCTTTTGCGATAACCGTTGCCGTTCACACCGGAATACAACAGCGCCACGCCCATGCCGTTATCGGCGGTGCCACCGAGAAACGCGGTGTCGATGTGCTTCCAGCCACCGCGCTGAGTGGTTTCCAGGGTGGTGCCGATTTCGCCAGTGGCTTTCTCCGGGATCGCACGGGTAACGAAGTTGATTACGCCACCGACGTTCTGCGGCCCATAACGCACGGAACCGGCGCCACGCACCACGTCGATGCTGTCGAGATTGCCGGAAGAAATCGGTGCCATGGACAGCTGCGGTTGGCCATAAGGGGCGAAGGCGGCCGGCACGCCGTCAATCAGCACAGTGGAGCGTGGCGACAGCCGCGAGGTCAGGCCACGCACACCAACGTTCAGGGAAATATCGCTGCCGCCGGTGCCGTTGGCGTCCTGCACTTGCACGCCGGGTACACGACGCAGCACGTCACCCACGTTCATGGCACCCTGCTCGACCATGGCTTCACGACGAATCACCGTGCGCGCGCCGGGATGGTTTTGCACCACGGCAGCATTGGCATCGCCGAGCCAGTCGCCGACCACTTTGATATCGGTCACGCCCAGTTCCAGCGGGCCGTTGGCGGCGGAAGTCGGGGCTGGCATCAGGGTTACCGAGCCTTCATCTATCTGGTATTCCAGACCGCTGCCTTGCAGCAATTGGCGCAAGGCTTGTTCCGGTGAAAGATTGCCGTCGACTGCCGGAGCCTGTTTGCCGGCCACCAGTTCAGGGCTGAAAAAAACCTGCAGCGAGGTTTGCTGACCCAGCTGACTCAAGGCCTGACCCAGCGGCTGCGCCTGAATATGAATGGCATCGGCAGCGAACGCCTGGGGCAGCGCCGAGCTGACCGCCAAGGCAAGAGCGAGGGGCAGCCAGGATGATTTGTTATTTTTAGCGGTGGTTTTCTTCACGTCGAACATTGTCCTGTGGATCGCAAGAGTGTGCGGCTGTTAATGCAAACCAGTTGCAGTTGGACAAGAAGACGAAGAACTCGAAAAAAACCTGAATCTATCGGGCAATTATTTCCTGACTGCCGTCATCGAGGGTGCGAATGGCTACCGGTAGAATGCTCGGCAAGGCCTTGAGCAGCGCGTCAGTGTTGTCGGATTTGAACACGCTGGTCAGGCGCAGATTGCCCACTTTGGCGCTACCGACCCTCAGCGGCTTTTCCCGATAACGCGACACTTCTTCGGCCACTTCGCTGAGGCTGGCGTTGTTGAACACCAGTTTGCCGCTGCGCCATGCGGTCAGTTCTGCAGGGTTGACCGTATAGGCGGCGGCAACCTTCCCCAGGGCATCGACGCGAGTGCCGAGGCCGGCGGTAAGGCTGACGAAATCGGCACCGTTACCTTGAACCCTGACCGTGCCCTGCTCCACCGCGACCCGGGTTTCGGTGTTGTCGCGACGCACGTCGAAACGGGTGCCGGTGACTGTCACTTTGCCGCTGCCCGCCTCGACCACGAACGGTCGGCTGCTGTCGTGCTCGACGCTGAACATCGCCTCGCCTTGCGTCAACTCGATGCCGCGACGATCTTTTTCATAGCGCACCTGCACCCGGCTGCCGCTGTTCATATCGATCACCGAACCGTCCGGCAACGCCACATGACGACGCTCGCCAAGGGCTGTGGAATATTCAGCCGTGTAGGTCGCCGGACGATTCAGGCCACTGAACAACCCCAGGCCGAGTGCCACCGCCAGCACACTGGCGGCCACTGCATAACGCATCAGCGGGCGACGTTTACTACGCGCCGGCGGAGTTTCGCACAAGGCGTGCAAACGCTTGGCGGGTAGCAGATCGGCCGCCGCCCACAGGCTCTGGAGCACTTGGTATTCGTCGCGATGCTGAGGGTGTTCGTCCAGCCAGATCTCGAAGCCTCGCCGGTCTTCGGCGTTGACGACAGGTTCCTGCAAACGCACAAACCACCGCGCCGCGTCGTCGCGAACCGTTGTTTGCCCGCACGCACAATCACGAGTATCCATCATGGAAAGTCCTGTTTGGCCGGGGATGAAAAGGCGCGGCGAATCATGGCTGTAACCCGTCCAGGCGATCACGCAAATGCCGCAGGGTGCGAATCATATACTTTTCCACCATGTTCTTGGACAGCCCCAGGCGCTCAGCGATTTCGGCCTGGGTCAGGCCTTCGATCTTCTGCCAGACGAACACCTTGCGACAGTTGACCGGCAGCTCGGTGAGCGCCCGTTCGATGGAATCCGCCAACTGGATCGCGTGCATGAAATGCTCCGGGTCGCCGGACGACGACACACTGTGATCGATCGCCTCGGACTCCATGGCGCCCCGCCGATCCTCACGCCGATAACCGTCCACCGCAATGTTGCGCGCGGTCTGGTGCAAATACGCCCGAGGTTGTTGCACCGCCGCCGAATCGGACTCAAGCACCCGCACGAAGGTGTCATGGGCCAGGTCCTCGGCCTGCTGACGATTTCTCAGGCGACGGGTCCAGGTGCCGATCAACTCTTCGTAATGCTCGAAAAAGCCGTGTCTGCGGGGCAGCTTGGGGGTCATTGCGGTGTGCTGTGGAGAGGAGGCGTGAATAGTAATGCTTCCTATTAACTGGAAGCAATGGATTCCCCTCGATCCCCCGTGTTGTGGCCCCGTCGGAAGACTGGATGGGATGTTGAATCAGAATCAAAAACCGAGGAAGGGCGGCCAAGGCGTTCGATAAGAGAAGTCCGCGATACGTCCTATAACTCAAAACCAACCTGACGACCGGCAGCAGAAACCCTTGTCAGCAAATATTACCTAGGTCATATTACATCCATAATAAAGCATCATTTCTTACAGGTACTTCTCCATGACCAGCATGCCCAGCCTTGAACCCGATCTTGCTGTCGCGGTGAACACACCCAAGCCTCCCCTGCTTAAAAGGTTGATCTTGCTGACGGCGGCCATCGCGGCCCTGGTGTTCATCGGGCTATACGCAGCTCATTGGTGGACCGCCGGCCGTTTCATCGAAGAAACCGACGATGCCTACATCGGTGGCGACGTCACGGTGATCGGGCCGAAAGTTGCGGGGAATATCGAAGAGGTGCTGGTCACCGACAACCAGAAGGTCAAGGCCGGGGATGTGCTGATTCGTCTCGACGCCCGTGACTATCGCGCCAATCTGGCCAAGGCCGAAGGTGCGGTAGCTGCCGAAGAAGCATTACTCGCCAACCTCGACGCTACTGAACAACTGCAACACGCAGTAATCGGCCAGGCCCGCGCCGGCATCGATGCCGCGGGCGCCGAAACCGCGCGCTCGCGGGACGATAACACCCGCTACAAACGCCTGGTGAACAGCAATGCCGTCTCGGTGGAAAGCGCGCAACGAGCCGACGCCACTTTCAAGACTGCACAGGCGCAGAGTGCCCGGGCTCAGGCCGAATTGCTGGCCGCGCAACGCCAATTGAACGTGATTGAAACCCAAAAACAGCAAGCGCGCGCCGCGTTGATACAGGCGCGGGCCGAGCGTGATCTGGCGCAGTTGAACGTCGGTTACACCGAGTTGAAAGCCCCGGTCGACGGCGTGATCGGCAATCGTCGGGCACGGGTCGGCGCTTACGCCCAGGCCGGTTCGCAACTGCTGTCGGTGGTGCCGGCCAGCGGACTGTGGGTCGATGCCAATTTCAAGGAAGATCAGCTGTCGCGGATGACGCCGGGCCAGCGTGTGATCGTTCATGCGGACGTGCTCAAGGGGCGTGAATTCCACGGTCATCTGGACAGCCTCGCGCCGGCCAGTGGTTCGCAGTTCAGCGTGCTGCCACCGGAAAACGCCACCGGTAATTTCACCAAAATCGTTCAGCGGGTACCGGTGCGAATCCTGCTGGACCCGGCCGATGGCGTGCTCGGTCATCTGCGTCCCGGTTTGTCGGTGACTGCCGAAGTGGACACCCGCGCCGAGCCTGAATCCCCGACCATGGCCAGCACACCATGAGTCGCGCCCTCGCCGCCCCCGCGCTGCCGTTCGACGCCGCCAACATGGCGACGGCGACCAAGGTGTTCGCCTTCGCCACGATGTGCATCGGCATGTTCATTGCGCTGCTGGATATCCAGATCGTCTCGGCGTCGCTGCGTGACATCGGCGGCGGGCTCTCGGCCGGCATCGACGAAACTGCGTGGGTGCAGACCAGTTACCTGATCGCCGAGATCATCGTGATTCCGCTGTCGGGCTGGTTGTCCCGGGTGTTCTCGACCCGTTGGCTGTTCTGCGTCTCGGCGGTGGGTTTCACCCTGGCCAGCCTGCTCTGCGGCGCGGCCTGGAACATCCAGAGCATGATCGCCTTCCGCGCCCTGCAAGGGTTTCTTGGTGGTTCGATGATCCCGCTGGTGTTCACCACCGCATTCTTTTTCTTCACCGGTAAACAACGAGTGATCGCCGCCGCGACCATCGGCGCCGTGGCCTCGCTGGCACCGACGCTGGGGCCGGTGATCGGTGGCTGGATCACCGACATTTCGTCCTGGCACTGGCTGTTCTACATCAACCTGGTACCGGGGATTTTCGTCGCGGTGGCGGTGCCGATGCTGGTGAAAATCGATCAACCGGAACTGTCGCTGCTCAAGGGTGCCGACTACCTGAGCATGCTGTTCATGGCGGTGTTTCTCGGTTGCCTGCAATACACCCTCGAAGAAGGCCCGCGCTTCAACTGGTTCAGCGACAGAACGATTCTGACCACTGCCTGGATCAGCGGCCTGGCTGGATTGGCCTTCATTGGTCGCACCCTGCACGTGGCCAATCCGATTGTCGATCTGCGTGCCTTGAAAGACCGCAACTTCGCCCTCGGTTGTTTCTTTTCGTTCGTCACGGGGATCGGCCTGTTCGCGACGATTTACCTGACTCCACTGTTTCTCGGCCGGGTGCGCGGTTACAGTGCGCTGGACATTGGCCTCGCAGTCTTTTCCACCGGGGTGTTCCAGATTCTGGCAATTCCGCTGTACGCCTTTCTGGCCAACCGCATCGACCTGCGTTGGGTCATGATGACCGGCCTTGGGCTGTTCGCCCTGTCGATGTGGGATTTCAGCCCGATCACCCACGACTGGGGGGCTAAAGAGTTGATGCTGCCGCAAGCCTTGCGCGGGATCGCTCAACAACTGGCAGTGCCGCCTGCGGTGACCCTGACCCTCGGCGGGTTGGCACCGTCACGGCTCAAACATGCTTCGGGGTTGTTCAACCTGATGCGCAACCTCGGTGGCGCGATGGGCATCGCTGCGTGCGCGACCATCCTCAATGACCGCACCAACCTGCACTTCACCCGGTTGGCAGAGAACCTCAACAGCACCAACGAAGCGCTGAATCAGTGGCTGTCCCAAGTCGGCAATAACTTCGCCGCCCTCGGCCAGAGCGGTGACATCGGCGTCACCGCCAGCCTGCGTCAGCTATGGCTGCTGACCTACCGCGAAGCGCAAACGCAAACCTACGGCGACGCGTTCCTGATGATCATGGTCTGTTTCATCCTCGCCACGGCGATGGTGCCCTTGATGCGCAAAGTACAACCACCGGCCGCGCCGAGTGCTGATGCTCATTGAGTCCGATTCTTACTCTTGAGGCATTTTGCGAAAACCCACGGCCAGGCGGTTCCAGCTGTTGATGGTGGAAATCGCCACGGTCAGGTCGACCATCTCCTTGGGGCTGAACTCGGCGCTGAGCAGCGCATAGTCTTCGTCCGGGGCGTGGGTCAGGCTCAGCTGCGTCAAGGATTCGGTCCAGGCCAGGGCCGCCCGTTCACGGGGGGTGAAGAACGGCGTTTCACGCCACGCCGACAAGGTGTACAGCCGACGCTCGGTTTCACCATCCTTGCGAGCATCGGCGGTGTGCATGTCGAGGCAGAAGGCACAGCCGTTGATCTGCGACGCGCGCAGCTTGACCAGTTCGATCAGCGACTTTTCCAGCGGCAGTTTCGAGACGGCGGTTTCCAGGGCGATCATGGCTTTCAGGCCGTCTGGGGAGGCAGTGTAGAAATCGATACGAGGTTGCATGGTGAGCTCCAATCACAGGTGGGATTGGCGCTACGTTAATGCGGACCTGCCGTTGAACAAATAGCCAATTATTGGGAAGTTGAGGATGCCAATAGACCAGAAGATTTTCAGTGACTGTGCTGGCGCTTTCGCGAGCAGGCTCGCGAAGGGGCCGGAACAGGCAACCAACACATCAGCCGCTACGCTTGCGCAACCACTGCAAAAACCCCTTCTTCGCCACCACCTTCGGCACCTCCTGAATCAGCGTCTGAGCCGTATGCATACGGAAATCCAGCAAGGCCTTCATTGCTTCGCTGATGTCATGCCGCGCGTCCAGGCACGGCTTGAGGTATTCCTTCTCGATGCGGTAGAGCGTGCAAAAGGTCTTGGCCGAAAAGTCGGCGAGCGCGGATTCATCGGAAAGAATCCCGGCCTCGCCAATCACCTCACCCGGCCCCATGCGCCCGGCCTCGAACTTTTTACCACCGCGGCTCAGGGCGACTGACACCACGCCGGATTCGATGATGAACAGGTGATCGCTGACCTCCCCCGCCGGCAGGATCATTTCCCCGGCGCGGAAGGTTTGCAGCTTCATGTTCTGACTGAAGGTTTCTCTCTCTTCCTGACGCAGGGTCGAGAAGATGTTCGAGCTTTCCAGCAGCGCCCGCGGCCGCGACAGCGCAGCAGGCGCGTTGGGCTCGACGCTCGATAACAGGCTGACGCCGGACGCCTGCAAGTGCCGGAATGCCAGGTCGAACAGTTGATTACGCACCATGCGTTTCTGATCCATGGAGATCACGAAGCCACTGATTTCGTAGTCCACGCCAGTGCTGCCGGAGCTTTTCAACGAAACACTCGGCGCCGGTTTATTCAACAGAAAGCGGCACCCCTGCATGGCCCGCTCCAGTGCATCAATCACCGTTTGCGGACGCGCATGGGGGCTTACTTGCAAGCTGATCGACACCCCGAAAATGTCACTGGGCCGGCTGAAGTTGATGATTTTGGCCTTGGCCGCCAACGAGTTGGGAATCACCGCCATGCTACCTTGCGCGGTCTGCAGGCGCGTGGCGCGCCAGTCGATGTCGGTGACTCGGCCTTCGGTGCCGTCGATGGAGATCCAGTCATCCAGTTGATAGGGTTTGGTGGTGTTCAGGACAATCCCGGAGAACACGTCGCTGAGGGTACTTTGCAAGGCCAGGCCGACGATGATCGCCAACGCGCCGGACGTTGCCAGCACGCCCTTGACCGGCAACTCGAGTACGTATGCCAGGGCAGCGATGACCGCGATCAGGAAAATCACCGCGCCGAGCAAGTCCTGCAACAAACGCCCGGTGTGCCCGACCCGCTGCATCATCACCGCACCGAGCAACACCGTCAGGGTGCGCGCTGCGTACAGCCACCAGCCGATCTGCAAACCGGTCGCCGCCAGGTGCAACGGTACATTGTCGACCCAGGGCGCCGGCGCCATGGGGTTCAAGCCTTCGTTGAACAGCAGCACGCTGAACAATGAGAAAATCACCAGCCGCACCGCCAGTTTCCAATTGCTGCCGCTGGCGGTGATCAAACGCCACAACACCAGATCGATCAGGATCAGAATCAGCGCGCTGAGCAACGGGTGATCGGTAAGCAGTGACAGCATCAAGCAACTCCAGCAAGGGCCAATGGCGCGAAGATCTCAGAGGCACAGTGTAGGAGCAATTGATGGCCTGAGAACAATGCAAAACACTGTGGGAGCGAGCCTGCTCGCGATGGCGGCAGAACAGACACATTTGCAGTGACTGTCAGACCGCTATCGCGAGCAGGCTCGCTCCCACAGTGGATCAGTGTTACTTAGCGTTAGTGAGGGTGTTGTAGCTGGTCATCAGGTTGCGGTAGTCCGGGATGTGGTTGGAGAACAGAGTCGCCAGACCTTCCACGTCGTTGCGCCAGTCGCGATGCAGTTCACAGGCCAGGCCGAACCAGGTCATCAACTGGGCACCCGAGGACGACATGCGATCCCATGCCGATTGACGGGTCAGTTCGTTGAACGTGCCGGAAGCATCGGTCACCACGAACACCTCAAAGCCTTCGGCCAGGGCCGACAGTGCCGGGAAAGCCACGCAAACTTCGGTCACCACACCCGCAATAATCAGTTGCTTCTTACCGGTGGCCTTGATCGCCTTGACGAAATCTTCGTTGTCCCAGGCATTGATCTGACCAGGGCGAGCGATGTACGGCGCGTCCGGGAATAATGCCTTGAGTTCCGGTACCAGTGGGCCATTGGGGCCGGTTTCAAAACTGGTGGTCAGAATCGTTGGCAGCTTGAAGTACTTGGCCAGGTCGGCCAGGGCCAGCACGTTGTTCTTGAAACGATCCGGATCGATGTCGCGCACCAGAGAAAGCAAACCCGCCTGGTGATCGACCAGCAGAACGGCGGCGTTATCTTTGTCGAGACGTTTGTAGGAAGTAGTCATGGGGTAATCCTCGCTTTTTATCGATGCCGAACGGGCCGGCGTAAGTGAACTCTGTTTTTTCGTTTCAACGCGGCCAGGCAAACCCGGCACGCCACAGCGCTACAACAATGACTTCAAACGGGCATCCGGCCGAACTGGCCCGAATGGAAGTCGGCAAAAGCCTGATGAATCTCTTGCTCGGTGTTCATCACGAACGGGCCGTGGCCGACGATGGGCTCGTCGATCGGCTCGCCGCTCAGCAGCAGCACCACGGCGTCGTTATTGGCTTCCAGACTGAGCTGATCACCGTCGCGTTCGAACAGCGCCAACTGCCCTTCACGCACCAGTTCCTTTTGATTGACCTGAACCGTGCCACGCAGCACCACCAGTGCCGTGTTGCGCCCTTCGTGCAGATCCAGGGTCAGCAATTTGCCGGCGTTCAAGCGAACGTCCCAAACGTCGATCGGCGTAAAGGTGCGCGCCGGGCCGCTGTGGCCTTCGAATTCACCGGCGATCAAGCGCAGGCTGCCGGTGTTGTTCTTCAGTGGGATGTTCGGGATGTCACCGTCGAGAATCGTCTGGTAACCGGGCTCGGTCATCTTGTCCCTGGCCGGCAGGTTGACCCACAGCTGCACCATTTCCAGAGTGCCGCCGCTCTTGGCGAAATCTTCGGAGTGGAACTCTTCATGAAGAATCCCCGAGGCCGCGGTCATCCATTGCACATCGCCAGGGCCGATCTTGCCGCCGCTGCCGGTGGAGTCGCGGTGTTCCACTTCGCCCTTGTAAACGATAGTCACGGTTTCGAAACCACGGTGCGGATGCTGACCAACGCCACGACGCTCGGTGGTCGGGGTGAATTCGGCGGGACCGGCGTGATCCAGCAGCAGAAACGGGCTGATGTGTTTGCCCAGGTTGTCGTAGGAAAACAGCGTGCGAACCGGAAAACCGTCGCCGACCCAATGAGGTCGTGGGCTGGTGTAGATACCGATGATGTTTTTCATCTTTTCCTCCAAATCTGTTGTGTGACGCGATGGACAAAGCTTAAAACCGACGCCTTTTCTGCGCTAGACTGCAAAAATCAGCCTTAGCGTTCTATTTGGAGAACGATGGTGGAAGACCTCAACACCCTGTACTACTTCACCCAAGTGGTGGAACACCACGGTTTCGCCCCGGCCGGGCGCGCGCTGGACATGCCAAAATCCAAGCTCAGCCGACGCATCGCCGAGCTCGAAGAGCGCCTCGGTGTGCGCTTGCTGCACCGCACCAGCCGGCATTGCTCGTTGACCGAAATCGGCCAGGCTTATTACCAGCGTTGCCTGGCCATGCGGGTGGAAGCCGAAAGCGCCGCCGAATTGATCGAACGCAATCGCTCCGAACCCCAGGGCCTGGTGCGCATCAGTTGCCCGACGGCGCTGCTGAATTCCTGGGTCGGGCCGATGCTGACCCGCTACATGCTCAGATACCCATTGGTGGAGTTGTTCATCGAAAGCACCAACCGCCGGGTCGATCTGATCCACGAAGGGTTCGATATCGCTCTGCGCGTGCGCTTTCCACCGCTGGAAAACACCGACATGGTGATGAAGGTGCTGGGTAATAGCACTCAATGCCTGGTTGGCATTCCGGCGTTTTTGCAGCGCTTGTCGTCACCGGCCACGCCGGCTGATCTCAGCGGTCTGCCGAGCGTGCATTGGGGTGGCGCGCAGCGTGAATATCAGTGGGAATTGTTCGGCGCCGACGGTGCCAGCGCACTGATTCGTCATACCCCGCGGATGGTCACCGACGACTTGCTGGCCTTGCGTCACGCGGTGCTCGCCGGCATCGGCATCGCCCATCTGCCTAGCGTGGTGGTGCGTGATGACATTGCTGCCGGGCGACTGGTGGAACTGGTGCCGGGCTGGACACCCAAGTGCGGGATCGTGCATGCGATCTTCCCGTCACGACGCGGATTGTTGCCGTCGGTGCGGACCTTGATCGACTTTCTGGGCGAGGAGTTCAGCCATAGCGATATTGCTTAGGGCGGAGTTAATTCCGACACCGCGTCGCGTCTTTCGCGAGCAAGCCCGCTCCCACATTGGAGCTGCGTACACCACAGATCCAATGTGGGAGCGGGCTTGCTCGCGAAGGCGTCAGACCAAACACCATCAATGCCACTAAAACATCCCATTCATGACTTACGGTAAACAGTGCTTTGCCCAACCAGCGGTTTTTCTCAAAGGTGCAGCCGGGGATACTCCCGTCCATTCCCACTGCAATCTTTGGAGTCATTGATGTCTATCCCCGCATTCGGTCTTGGTACGTTTCGCCTGCAAGGCCAGGTGGTCATCGATTCGGTGAGCACCGGTCTTGAGCTGGGTTACCGGGTCATCGATACCGCGCAAATCTATGAAAACGAAGCCGAGGTCGGCCAGGCCATTACTGCCAGCGGCATTGCTCGTGAAGAGCTGTTCATCACCAGCAAAATCTGGGTCGCCAACTTTGCCAAAGACCGGTTGATCGACAGCCTCAAAGAGAGCCTGAATAAACTGCAAACCGATTACCTGGACCTGACGCTGATCCACTGGCCATCGCCGGAAGATCAGGTGCCGGTCGAAGAATTCATGGGTGCGCTGCTCGAAGCCAAACGACTGGGCCTGACCCGGCAGATCGGCGTGTCCAACTTCACGGTCGACCTGATGCAACAGGCTATTGCCGCCATCGGTGCCGAGAACATCGCCACCAACCAGATCGAGCTGCACCCGTACCTGCAAAACCGCAAGGTTGTCGAATTCGCCCAAAGCCAAGGCATTCAGATCACCTCTTACATGACCCTGGCCTACGGCGAAGTGCTGAAGGATCCGCTCATCCAGCAGATCGCCGATCGCCTTCAGGCGACACCGGCCCAGGTCACACTGGCGTGGGCCATGCAGCTGGGGTACGCGGTCATCCCCTCTTCCACCAAACACGCCAACCTGCAAGGCAATCTGCAAGCCTGCGCCCTGACCCTGAGCAACGCCGACATGGCGCTGATCGCAGGCCTGGATCGCGGCCAGCGGCTGACCAGCCCCAAAGGCATTGCGCCGCAGTGGGATTGAGTCTCAACCTTGGCTCAAGTGCCTGTCCAGCAAGGACATAGCGTGTTGCAGCTGGTCGACGGCTTTTTCGACCAGCGCCAGGTCGCCCTTGTCGATAACATGCTCCAGTTGCTCGCAACGCTCGATCAAACGCTGCGCCCGAACCATGCGCGCACCGCCCTTGATGCGGTGTGCCAAGTCTCGCAGGTCATCGCAATTACCACTAGCGTGCGCCTGGAGCAGATCCTCACGATCGGTCCGATTGGTCACAACCAGTTCGTGCACCATATGATCGAGCAACGTACGGTCCGCACCGATGTATTGCTCCAGACCACTCAGGTCTATCTCGGGTATCGATTGCGCTTCGCTTGCAAACCTGGACGCCAACCATGCGCTCAAATCTGCCAGCAGGATCGGTTTGAACAGGCAGTCGTCCATCCCCGCCTCCAGGCAGCGAATTTTTTCCTCGGGCTGCGCATTGGCGGTAAAGCCCAGAATCAGCGTCAACGTTAATCCCTGGGCGCGCTCTTCATCGCGGATTGCACCCGCCAGTTCATAACCACTGAGTCTGGGCATATTGCAGTCGGTAACCACCAGATCGAACTCATGTTCGCGCCACAGCTCAAGCCCCCGCTCGCCCTCTTCGGCTTCCTGAACACGATGCCCCAGGTGGCTTAATTGCCGTGAAAGCAACAGTCGATTAGCCGGGTGATCGTCGACCACCAGAATCGTCAGTGAGCGCACCTGCAATCCACTATCCACCGCCTCAATGGACGGCAACGGTTGCAGTGCGATCAGCTCAAGATTGATGTCTACCTGTGTGCCTTGCCCGAGGACACTGTCGAGTTGCAACTGGCCGTCCATCATTTCGCACAGGGTGCGGCTGATCACCAGGCCCAACCCGGAGCCACCGCGAGCTGACTGCTGATTATTGCTGGCTTGGACGAACGGGCTGAACAACCGTTGCCGGTCGACGTCGCTGATGCCAATGCCGGTGTCTTCAATGCGCAGACTGACCGCCAGATGCTCCGGCGTCACGGGCGTCACCCGCAGCGTCACGCTCACCTCGCCCTCACGGGTGAACTTGATGGCGTTGCTCAGCAGATTGGACAGCACCTGCTTGAAACGGGTGGGGTCGATCAACACGTCGCAGTCGCTGTGTTCATCCAGATCGATGCGCCACGCCAGTTCCTTCTGCCGCGCAAGGCCTTCGAAAACCCCACACACCGATTCCACCAGCCGCCGAAGATTGGCCCGCTCAGGTGTCAGGGATAAATGCCCGGACTCGATGCGGGCGATGTCCAGAATGTCACCAATCAGCGCCAGCAATTGTTGTGCGGCACCGGACGCCACCTCAATGGCAAAACGATCGGTGACGCCCTCGTCGGCACGTTTCAGGGCCAATTCAAGCATGCCGATCAGGGCATTCATCGGCGTGCGGATCTCATGACTCATGGTTGCCAGAAAAGTGGTTTTGGCGCGGTTGGCATCGTCGGCCTCGTTCTTGGCATCCTGCAATTGTTGCAACCACTGCTGACGCTGGCGGATCTGCCGGCGCTGCCAGGCGATCCAGCCCAAGGCGAGCAACAGCAAGGCGCCAGCCACGGCAAAGGCCTGAAGAATGCCCTGACGATGACGCAGCCAATAGCTGTCATCCAGCACCACATCATGACTCCAGCGGGCCACCAGATCGTCCATTTCCTGCGGCGAAATGCTCAGCAATGCCTTGTTCAGAATCGAGTGCAACTCCAGCGCGCCGCGGCGGGTGGCCAAGGCGATACGAGCGGGTTGATCGCCCACGGTGCTGCTAACGCGCAGACGATCACGGTAATGCCGAGCGATCAGGTAACGGGCGACGATCAATGAACTGAGCGTCGCATCTGCCTGCCCCTTGATCACCCATTCCATGCCCTCGGCCGGGCTTTGCACTTCGACCAGGCGCACCTGCGGCGCCCGAGCCTGTATGAACCCGAACAACGGATGACCGCGATAAATCGCCAGGCGCTTACCGGCCAGATCGTCCAGCGTCCTGGGGCTGCCCGTCGTCGCTGCAATGACCAGCACAAATGGATTGCTCAGGTAGGCGCGGGTAAAGAGCAACGCGTCTTCACGCTCGGTACTGGGGGTGACCACAGGCAACAGGTCGATCTCGCCATCCTGGAGTTGCTCGATTTGCCGGTCCAGTGAGCGGCCGCGTTGCATCTGAAAGGTCAAACCGCTGCGCTGGCTGATCAGCGTCAGCAACTGCGCCGTCAACCCGCTGAGCCGGCCTTGGGCATCGTAGAACGTCAGCGGGGCAAAGTTGTCGATCGCGCCGACAGTGACCGTCGGACGCCGGTCCAGCCAGCGTTGTTCACTGGGGCTCAAACGCACCTGCTGTTGCCCCGCCGTATTGGCCCTGCCGGCACTCCAGCGCGCCTCTATGACCGAGCGCTGGTCCATCGGAATCGCTGCCAGAGCCTTGTCGACGATGTTTTTGAGACGCGGGTTGTCCTTCGCCAAAGCGAAGCCGAACGGATTGGCATCCAGTCCGGAAGGACCCGCCAAATGGACATTATTGAGGTAGTTATTGTTGATCAGGTAATTGGCGCTGATGAAGTCGCCGAGGTACACATCGTCTGGCCCGAACGCTACCGCTCCGAGCGCGTCGAGCGCCGAGGGATAACGCTGCAAACTTGCATCGGGATAAAACGCTTCAACGGTCTGCGCCTGCAAATAGTCATCGACCATGGCGATACGTTTGCCGGCAAGGTCAACGGGTATTCGCTCGTCCAGTCGGGTGACCAGCATCGGCTGATCTTCGGCATAGGCTCGGGACCGGGTCAGCGCGGGGTCGGCCGCTTCGAAGTTGTTCGATGTTCCGAGCAGATCCAGCTCATGGCGTTTGAGGGCGTCCATGGCGGCTTCACGAGTGGCGTAACGCAGCACGTCGATTTTGACATGCAGCAGTTGCCCCAGCAGCTCGGCATAATCGGCCGTGATGCCCTCCAGCTCATCGCGGTGGCGCGTCACTTCGAACGGCGGGTAATCCGCCCCCGTTACCCCGAGGCGCAAGGCCCGTTTATCGCGCAGCCATTGCCAGTCCTTTTCATCCAGCTTGACCTGAAAATCCTCCGCCGTGGAGCGACCCAGCAGGTGCAACCGCTGCGGCTCGTCAGCCATCGCAGCAGGCAACTGCGTTAAAAGGCTCAGTGCCAAGACCGACAGAAATATGCGCATGATCGGGTTCACTCAGATCAAACGATTACGCTTGGCGAAGTCCCGCAAGTGCACCGCCGCCTTCACCCCGGTTTTGTCGATCAAACGGGTCTTGTAGGTGCTGACAGTTTTGTGACTCAGGTGCATAAGCTCGCCAATCGCCTTATTGGCCATGCCACGGGCCAGGTATTGCAGGATGGTCAGTTCGCGGTTGGAGAGTTTGTCGATCATCTGTTTTTCGCTGCGTTGCAGGGGGTTCTGCGAACCCGAAGGCAGCCGTGCGAAATAGGTGTAACCGGTCATGACCGCATGCACGGCCTTTTGCAATTGACTCAGGACGTTGGTCTTGGAGACATACGCCATGGCGCCGGCGCGCATGCAACGCTCTTGAAAAAACAGCGGATCCAGGGACGTGAAAACCAGTACCTGACATGACCAATCACTGGTCCTGATCCGGTCCAGAAGCTCCAGCCCATCGCCTTCGGGCATGACCAGATCCAGCACCACCAGCGAGGGTGAATGCTCTCGCAGCATCGACAACGCCTCGCTACCGCTGGCAGCCTCATGAATCCGTTTGAAACCCTCCTTCTCCAGTACGATTTTGACTGCGGCGCGTACCACCGGATGATCGTCCACAATCAGCACTGACTTCATGGAAACTCCCTGTGCAAAAACCTGACGATTACGCACCAATACATGCCGGATAACGACGAACCGGACGCAACGGCTGCGCTAAGACTTTTGCATGGAAGGCAGAAAGAATGTACCTGACAGAAGTGATAGTACCGACGAACGGTAGCCCCGAAAATCAACCGATCCGTTGCCGATATCGTTCTTGATTCAAGGAGAGTGCAGCTTCACACGCAGGCGGATCGATGAGCGTCATCAGCCATTGAATGGACGCAAAATCCGGCAGCGCCGAAGCGTTGATCAAGGCATGACGAACCTGGCGGTTATCGAGGAAGAACCCAGGCAGGTCCAGTGTCCCCCCCGCCAGCGAGGCATTGATGACGACCAGATCAAATGGCTCGCAGCCGTATTCGACCAGGGTCAGCATCTCCGCAAGGCTTTGTACCGGCGCCACCCGGTAGTAATCGAGCTGATTGAACAGCCGTTCGGTTTTCATCCGATGAAAATGCTGCTCGTCGGCGATCAGGATACGCAAGGTTTTGTTGGTCATCGCGTGCCTCCAGGTCAATGCCTGATGAGTGAGGCGGCAAGACTACGCAAGAGCCATGAAGCGTTCTGTAGGACGTTTCCTAAAAGCTGTGTCACTTATCCCTTCAGTACATGGCTCTCAGAGAACGGGCCGGGATTCGCCGCGCCGTTGCAGCGCGGGATTCTTCAGGAGGGGTTCAGGATTCTGGATTTGTGGTGTTTTTTCGGGCCTCTTCGCGAGCAAGCCCGCTCCCACATTTGACCTGTGTTTGCAGGACTAATGTGGGAGCGGGCTTGCTCGCGAAGGCGGCCTCATAGCCGCCACAAATCTCAGCTCGCTGTGGCCAACAACAAATCCATCACCGACCGACCATACCCCCACGACTTGCCATGGTCATACAGCGAACCGGCGATTTCATCGGCGCGGATCGGCAGGATCGACAGCAAGGTGTCACTCAAGCCGTGGCTGGCCTGACAGAAGCCCTGCATGTAGATGCCCGCCTTGCAGCGCTCGTCGGTGATCAGTTTGTAGTTGCGATCAACCTCGAAATCGCCCAGGTACTGTTCCAGCGGCGCCAGCAGTTTGCGGTGCATCTGGCGCTCGTAACCGGTGGCCAACACCACGGCGTCGTAATGGCGAACCGTGACTTCGCCGGTGGCGTTGTTGCGCACCGCCAGCTCGATGCCGCGCTCGGTGGCGGTGGCTTTTTCAATAGTGGTCAGGGTACGGAATGCATGACGCGCAATGCCCGAGACTTTCTGACGGTAGAAGATGCCGTAGATGCGTTCGATCAGGTCGATGTCCACCACCGAATAGTTAGTGTTGTGGTACTCGTTGACCAGACGCTCGCGTTCGCTGCTGGCCTGCTGGAACACCAGGTCGGTGAATTCCGGCGAGAACACTTCGTTGACGAAAGGGCTGTCATCGGCCGGCTTCAGGGCCGAGCCACGCAGGATCATGTCCACCTGCACCGACGGGAAGCTGTCGTTCAGGTCGATGAAGGCTTCCGCCGCACTCTGCCCGCCGCCGATGATCGCGATGCTCATCGGTTGGTTGTTCACGCACGGCTGCTTGGCCATGCGCTCCAGATACTGGGAGTGGTGGAACACCCGGCCGTCATCCTTGAGTGCCTTGAACGCTTCGGGAATGCGCGGTGTCCCGCCGGCGCTGACCACGACCGAACGGGTGGTGCGCACATGCTGCTGACCTTGCGTATCACGCGAGATCACCCGCAGTGCCTCGACCTGCTGCTGGTGCAGCACCGGCTCGATGGCCAGCACTTCCTCGCCATAACGGCTCTGCTCGGTAAATTGCCCGGCGACCCAGCGCAGGTAGTCGTTGTACTCCATGCGGCACGGATAGAAGGTGCCGAGGTTAATGAAGTCCACCAGACGACCGTGGTGCTTGAGGTAATTGACGAAGGAGTACGGGCTGGTCGGGTTGCGAAGTGTCACCAGATCCTTGAGAAATGAAATCTGCAGTTCGCTCTGGGTGACCAGGGTGTTGCCGTGCCAGCGGTAGTCCGCCTGCTTGTCGAGAAACAGCACATCCAGCTCGCCCTGGCTCGGCCCACGCTCTTGCAGGGCGATGGCCAGAGCCAGGTTCGAAGGGCCGAAACCGACGCCGATCAGGTCGTGAACGATGGGCGATGCAATTGCCTGTGTCATTTCCAGTGTCCTCTGGATGAACCCCGGGCCAGCGGGGATAAAGCCTGGGTGACCTGACCGGCCTTTGGTGGCAGCAGATCGTCTGTTGAATAGGAACGAGGACAATGAAAAAAAATTTAGCGAGGTCTGATTAAACGGTGGCGATCAATGGGCGTCCCACTGGCGCATTCGCACCCGGCAATGCTTCATGGCATTGACGATGTGCTTTTCCACCAGCGCCCGGGAAATACCCAGCTGCTCGGCGATTTCCGGGTGCGACAAGCCGTCGATCTTGCGCAAAAGAAAACTCTCGCGACACAGCCGTGGCAACTCCGCCAGTGCGCGCTGAAGCATGTCCAGGCGTTGACCGTGATCGATACTGTTGTGGGGCGAGGGAATGAAGTAGCGCTCTTCGCTGTCGAGCACGTCCAGGGATTCAACCTGACGCAAGGCATTGCGTCGATGGTCGTCAATCACCAGATTGAGCGCAGTGCGATAAAGAAACGCCCGGGGTTGTTCGATCGGCGTCTCACTGGAACGCTCCAGCACCCGCAGATAAGCGTCATGCACCACATCTTCGGCCACCTGACGGTTGCCTAGCTTGGCGTTCAAGAAACACACCAGCTCGCGATAGTAGTTTTCCAACATGACTCCCGGCCGCACAGGGTGCGGTTTCTATCCTTGAACCAGATCCGCGACCGCCAGGCGGGCAGTAGCACGATAATGGCAGTTTCGAATGTGTAATTTATAGTAATTCTCATATAGATTTAAAGCGCTGTTTCTATTTGCTTGATAAATAGTGCTGTCCTATACCTGTAACCCTTGCTCGTCACTCGATACGTCCACGCTTAAATTCCCCGCCGCCTTTATCGTTTACAGGACAGCTCCCCGTGTCTGTCGGCCCTCCGACAGCGTTCGGCTGTCGGCAGATTTGCGCGCCAGCTGAACGACGGGCCGACTCCTATTGGCCGGAACCCTGCATGAAACGTCCCCGTCACACCCGACGCGCCCTGCTTGTAGCCCTTTGTCTGATCCCCGTTATCGCCGTCGCGGCCTGGCAGGTTCTGCCTCCCGGTCGAGATCGGTTCGCCACGGTCCAGGTCGCTCGCGGCGACATTGAAAGCAGCGTCACGGCATTGGGGACTCTGCAACCGCGACGTTATGTCGATGTCGGTGCCCAGGCCTCGGGGCAGATTCACAAGATTCATGTGGAGGTCGGTGACGTGGTCAAGGAAGGCCAGTTGCTGGTGGAAATAGACCCTTCCACCCAACAGGCCAAACTCGACGCCGGGCGTTTTTCCATCGACAACCTCAAGGCGCAGCTTCAGGAGCAACGGGCACAGCACGATCTGGCCCGGCAGAAATATCAACGCCAACAGAACCTCGCCGCCGGCGGCGCCACACGCGACGAAGATGTGCAAACGGCCCAGGCCGAACTGCGCACAACCCAGGCGCGCATCGACATGTTTGAAGCGCAGATCCGCCAGGCCCAGGCCAGCCTGCGCAGCGATCAGGCCGAACTCGGCTATACGCGCATTTACGCACCGATGAGCGGAACGATCGTCGCCCTCGATGCCCGGGAAGGCCAGACCCTCAACGCCCAGCAACAAACGCCACTGATCCTGCGCATCGCCAAACTCTCGCCCATGACCGTCTGGGCCGAGGTTTCGGAGGCTGATATCGGACACGTCAAACCCGGCATGACCGCCTGGTTCACCACGCTCAGCGGTGGTAATCGGCGCTGGAGCAGCACAGTACGGCAGATCTTGCCGATACCGCCCAAACCGCTGGATCAGACCAGCCGAGGCGGCGGCAGCCCGGCCAGTTCCAATAAAAGCGGCACTGCCCGCGTGGTGCTGTACACGGTGCTGCTGGACGTCGACAACGCCGACAACGCGCTGATGGCGGAAATGACCACCCAAGTATTCTTTGTCTCCAATCAGGCAAAAAACGTCCTGACCGCGCCGGTCGCGGCCTTGCAGGGCGGCCCGCAAGCGGACAGTCAATCGGCTCGAGTCGTCGCCCAAAACGGTGACATCGAGCAACGCACCGTGCGTACCGGCATCAGCGATCGCCTGAAGGTGCAGATCCTCGACGGTCTGGATGAAGGCGATCACCTGTTGATCGGTCCCACCGACGGCAGCGGAGGCTGAATGCAAACGCCTCTGATCGACCTGCAGGACATTCGCAAATCCTACGGTGGCGGCGACGCGCCCGAAGTTCACGTATTGCGCGGCATCGACCTGTCGATCCACGCCGGGGAGTTTGTGGCGATCGTCGGCGCTTCCGGTTCCGGCAAATCGACGCTGATGAACATCCTCGGCTGCCTCGACCGGCCGACGTCCGGCGAGTATCTGTTCGCGGGAGAAAACGTCGCCCGACTCGACAGCGATGAACTGGCCTGGCTGCGCCGTGAAGCGTTCGGTTTCGTGTTTCAGGGGTATCACCTGATCCCGTCCGGCTCGGCCCAGGAAAACGTTGAGATGCCGGCGATCTACGCCGGCACCCCAGCAGCTGAACGCCACGCTCGCGCCGCCGCCCTGCTCGATCGGCTCGGCCTGGCGTCACGCACCGGCAACCGTCCGCACCAGCTCTCCGGCGGGCAGCAACAACGGGTGTCCATCGCTCGCGCCTTGATGAACGGCGGCCACATCATCCTCGCCGACGAACCCACCGGCGCGCTCGACAGCCACAGCGGAGCCGAGGTCATGGCCCTGCTTGATGAACTGGCGAGCCAGGGTCACGTGGTGATCCTCATCACCCACGACCGTGACGTGGCGGCGCGGGCCAAACGCGTCATCGAAATCCGTGACGGCCTGATCATCAGCGACAGCGCCAGCGACAACCCCGCCGCCCAGACCTCGGCCAATCCCGGTGCGCTGCAAGCGGTGGATTTGCGCAAGCGGCTGACCGAAGGCGCCGAGGCCACCGGTGCCTGGAAAGGCGAACTGGTCGATGCCGTACACGCGGCCTGGCGGGTGATGTGGATCAATCGCTTCCGCACCGCCCTGACGTTGCTGGGAATAATCATCGGCGTCGCCTCGGTGGTGGTGATGCTGGCCGTCGGCGAAGGCAGCAAGCGTCAGGTGATGGCGCAGATGGGCGCGTTCGGCTCGAACATCATTTACCTCAGCGGCTCCGCCCCCAACCCGCGCACGCCGCCCGGCATTGTGACGCTCGATGACGTCGCGGCGCTGGCCAGCCTGCCGCAGGTCATGCGGATCATGCCGGTCAACGGTGCCGAAGCCGGGGTACGCTTCGGCAACCTCGACCACCTGAGTTATGTCGGTGGCAATGACACCAATTTTCCGGAGATTTTCAACTGGCCGGTGGTCCAGGGCAGCTACTTCACCGAGGCTGATGAACACAACGCGGCGGCGGTCGCGGTGATCGGCCATAAGGTACGCACCAAGCTACTCAAGGATGTGGCCAACCCCATCGGCCAATACATCCTGATCGAAAACGTGCCCTTTCAGGTCGTCGGCGTACTCGCTGAAAAAGGCGCCAGCTCCGGCGACTCCGACAGCGACAACCGGATTGCCGTGCCCTACTCGGCGGCCAGTGTCCGGCTGTTCGGCACCCACAACCCCGAATACGTGACCATTGCCGCGGCCGATGCGCGCAAGGTCAAGGAGACCGAAAAAGCCATCGAGCAGTTGATGCTGCGCCTGCATAACGGCAAACACGATTTCGAACTCACCAACAATGCCGCGATGATTCAGGCCGAGGCCAGCACACAGAATACGCTGTCACTGATGCTCGGTTCGATTGCGGCGATCTCGCTGCTGGTGGGCGGGATTGGGGTGATGAACATCATGCTCATGACCGTGCGCGAACGGACCCGGGAGATCGGTATCCGCATGGCCACCGGTGCCCGTCAGCGCGACATCCTGCGCCAGTTCCTCACCGAAGCGGTGATGCTCTCGGTGGTCGGCGGGATCGCCGGAATCGCCCTGGCGCTGATCGTCGGCGGCGTATTGGTGCTCAGCGAAGTCGCGGTCGCCTTTTCCCTGGCGGCCGTCATCGGCGCCTTCGCCTGCGCACTGATCACCGGCGTTGTCTTCGGCTTCATGCCGGCCCGCAAAGCTGCCCGGCTCGACCCGGTCACGGCCCTTACCAGTGAATGATCGATCTATGAAACCGCAACTGAGCCTGTTGACCCTTTGCCTGTTACTCGGCGCGTGCAGCCACCCTGCCCCGCGCCAGGACAGTGGCATCCAACCACCGTCGACCTGGCAATCGCCACACCGCGAAAGTGCTTCCCAGACCAGTCGGCAATGGTGGACGCAGTTCGGCAGCCCGCAGCTTGATCGCCTGATCGAACAGGCCCGCGTCGGCAGTCATGACCTGGCCGCCGCCATCGCTCGAGTGCGCCAGGCCCAGGCCGACACGGTGATTGCCGGCGGCTCGCAGCTGCCGGAGGTCAAGGCCGGCATGAACGCCAACCGCCAGAAACTGCTGCATGGCAAGGGCTACAGTCAACTTGATGTCGACAGCAACGACAAGGCCGTGGATTTTTTCGACGCCAACCTCAGCGCCAGTTACGAAATTGACTTCTGGGGCGGCAAACGCGCGTCCCGAGACAGCGCGCAGCAAGGGTTGCGAGCCAGCGAATTCGATCAAGCCACGGTTGAGTTGACCTTGCTCAGCGGGGTTGCCAACAGCTACGCGCAAGCCTTGTCGCTGGATGAACAGAGTCGCATTGCTGAGCTGAACCTGGCCAACGCACAGAATGTCCTGAAACTGGTGCAGACCCGTTTCGATTCGGGTTCGGCCACCGCACTGGAACTGGCGCAACAGAAAAGCCTGGTGGCGGCGCAACAACGGCAACTGCCGCAGATTCGACAGCAAGCCCAGGATGCACTGATCAGCCTCGCCGCCCTGCTTGGCCGGCCGGTCCAGCAACTGCCGCCGAGCCAGGAGTCCTTCGTTCAACTGCAGTGGCCAGCCATCGGTGCCGGGCTGCCCAGCGAGCTGCTCAGCCGCCGCCCGGACATTGCCCGCGTCGAAGCGCAACTGGCCGCTGCCCAAGCCGACGTGACTGTCGCTCGCGCCGCCATGCTGCCCGCCGTGACCCTGAGCGCCAACATCGGCTCGGGCGCCAACACAGCCAACGATATTCTGCGCAACCCGTTCTACAACCTGACCGCCGGGCTGGTCGCGCCGATCTTCAATAACGGCCGCCTCGGCGCTGAGCGCGACAAGGCCACGGCCCGTCAACAAGAACTGCTGGAAACCTATCGAGGCGCGATCATCAACGGTTTTGCCGACGTCGAAAAAGCCCTCAACAGCATTCGCGGCCTGGATGAGCAGCGAGAGTGGCAACACGAAGAATTGAACCAGGCACAGACCGCGTTCAACATCGCTCAAAGCCGCTATCAGGCTGGGGCCGAGGATTTGCTGACGGTGCTGGAAACCCAGCGCACGTTGTATGCGGCACAAGATTCGAATGTGCAACTGCGGTTGTCGAGGTTGCAGGCGAGCATTGCGCTGTACAAGGCGTTGGGTGGGGGGTGGCAGGCGTTGTAATGGTGGTGGCTGTAAACCGCTTTCGCGAGCAAGCCCGCTCCCACAGTTGATCCGCGCCGAACACACATTCCATGTTCGCTGAAGATCCAATGTGGGAGCGGGCTTGCTCGCGAATGAACGATAACTCGGTCGCCCGGCTTAACTGGCAATCGGCTTGACCTTCAGATTCCGCGCATACCACGGCCGTTGCGGCACGCGGCGAAACAACTCGGCGAGTTTCTTTTCGTCAGTGCCGAAGGTGATGCGCAGCGCCAGCTTCATGGTTTCCGGGTCCATTTCTACCGACTTGCCGGCCTGTAATCCCGGCGTGGTGCTGCAACCGTGGGTACTCGGGCCGAGCCACGGATCATCGACTTCAACCCAGCGACCGGGGGCGAACCAGGGCACGCCATTGACCTCGAGCCGGCTGACCTCCCCCGGATGGAAGCGCTCGTGAGCGCGGAACCAGTCTTCCAGACGATCGTCGATCCAGCCGTGGAAGTGCCAGAACACCGGGTTCACGTGGGATGAAAACGGGTCGCCGAGAAAGTCGTTTTCCGGTGCATACCAACGCGCGGAAAAGTCCGCTGGATCCCGGGCAAAAGGCACCGGCTGACCGTTGGATGGATCGCGCGGCACCGAGGCCCAGCGCATGTGCAGCCAGTCGTGCAGGCCTAGCTCGATCTCTGAGCCGAACTGCCCCAGGGTCAGCTTCGACAGATAACGCGGATCACGGTAGCGCGATTCCCAAACCTGAAAATTGCTGTGATAGGTTTCGGCGGTCTTGATGTCGCTGACCCACCGCGTGTACTCGGTATCTTCGGCGGCCAGCCAAGTGGGCGGCAGCGCAGTGCCATCGTGATTGTCGAAATAGCGGGCGAAGCCCTGACGGTCGCGTTCAAGCTCCGGCTGCGGCATCGGGAAGCTCGGCCAGGACGGCAGGTCCTGCATCGAACGCGCAGTGCCGAGCATGTGCCGGTGCATGAAGAAAAAGTCGACCCCCGAGCCATTACGGTCTTTGCGCGGCCCCCGGGCATCGCGCTCCTCGCCCCGCGGGCCCGGCTGCCAGCCGATGCCGCGCAAGGCACCGCGCTGGTCTTCGGAGAGTTTGTGCCATTTGTCCCGCGTGGCGTGCCAGAGCTGGTGGAACAAGCGGTGTTCGGCGGAAATCAGCCACGCCAGCAACGGCGGATTCAGACCGACACGCTCTCGGGCTTCGGGAAACAGTCGTTTGCGTGCGACAAATCGATTGTCCAGTTCCGCCAAGCCGAGCGGGCGATCCAGACGCAAGACCCGCCCGCTGAGGGTGCCACTGCCGGCATTGCCGAAATCCGCCCAGACTTCATCGAGCACGACCGCCAGTTCATAAGCCGGTGCGCCGTTGGCCGATTGCGTATCGACCAGGCGCCAGTACAGCTGGCTGGCGTCAGGCGAAACCAGATCGCCGATCACCCTGTAACGCGGCTCGGTTTCGCTGCGTAACTGTTGCGCGGTATCAAGGCAGCCACGCAGGCCGCGGCCGCGCTGGGCGATGTCGAGAAACAGTTCCAGCCCGCTCTGCGGTAAACCGTCGAGGCCCGCGCGGGATCCTTCAAAGCGGATATCCCAGATGCCTCGCAGCGAGTTGGCCAACTGCTGACCCGCGGTGTCCGCCAGATCGACGGTCGCTTCACCCGGGGTGATCGTCGGGTCTGGCTTCGTCCATTCGCGATGCCCATAAAAAGCCGCAGGCACAGCAGCGCCAGTCAGCGCCAGGCCTGCCATGAACCATCGTCGAGAAATCGTCATTGCCCTACCTGTGTCAGCCATGAAGCAGGCTTTATCCAAGCTAGAACGTTTGTTGCGCGCACAAATTTAAAAGCTTCGCGAGCAAGCCCGCTCCCACAAGGACAGCGCAATACCTGTGGGAGCGAGGCTTGCCCGCGAAGAGGTCCGCGAGGTCACCTAAATTTCCCCGCCAGCCACTCGTTCCTCCCAGATAGCAAAGGCCCCAACACCTGTACCGGGGCGGCGAACCTGACTGAGATGGCAATGACAAAACCACGTTCGAAAAAGGCTCTTTACATCGGCCTGCCGTTGGCCCTGGCGATCAGCGCCGGTGCAGGCTTCGCGGTCTGGTATTACGGGTTCAAGGACAACCTCGGTTACCCGATCAAGGTCATGAAACAGGCCGACGAGTTGCACGAGCGCATGCTCTCCTTCGATAGCCACATCAGCCTGATGCAAAATTTCGGTACCCAAGGCAACGAGGCTGACAAGGATGGCAAAGGCCAGTTCGACTTGGTCAAGGCTAACCGCGGACATCTGTCCGGTGCGGCCCTGACAATTTTCGGCTGGCCCGAACTGTGGAATGGCGCCAACGCGCCGCACAGGCCCACCGCCGGTTTCGTCGAAGAAGCACGTAACCAGCAGGAGATCCGCTACAAGATTATTTCCGGCATGGTCCGCGACTTTCCCAACCAGGTTGCCATTGCCTACACCCCCGACGATTTCCGTCGTTTGCACGGAGAAGGCAAGTTCGCGATTTTCATCAGCATGCTCAATGCCTATCCACTGGGCCATGACCTGAACCTGCTGGACTTGTGGACGGCACGCGGCATGCGCATGTTCGGTTTCAGCTACATCGGCAATAACGACTGGGCCGACTCTTCGCGCCCCTTGCCGTTTTTCAACGATTCGCCAGATGCCCTCGACGGTCTCTCGGACCTGGGCAAGCAAGCCGTGCATCGCTTGAATGACCTGGGCGTGATCATCGACGTGTCGCAAATGTCGACCAAGGCCCTGGAGCAAGTCGCGCAATTGAGCCGCACGCCGATGGTGGCTTCGCACTCGGCGCCACGGGCGATGGTCGATATCCCGCGCAATCTCAGCGACAAGGAATTGCAGCTGATCAAGAACAGCGGCGGCGTGGTGCAGGTGGTCGGTTTCTCCCAATACCTGCGACCGCTGACCCAGACCACCCAGGACAAACTCAACGAACTGCGCAAACAGTTCGACCTGCCGCCCCTGCCGAACCTCTCCATGGCTCTGATGCCGGGTGATCCGGTCATCGCCGCCTGGTCCGAGAAAAAATTCGGCCAGTACGCCAGCCGCCTCTACGCGATTCTTGAAGAAGAACCCAAAGCCACCCTCAAGGACCTCGGTGACGCCATCGATTACACGGTGCGAAAAATCGGCATTGATCATGTCGGCATCAGCTCCGACTTCAACGAAGGTGGCGGGGTCAAGGGTTGGAAGAACGTCGGTGAAATTCGCAACGTCACGGCGGAACTGATCTCGCGCGGCTACTCCGAAGCAGACATCGCCAAGCTCTGGGGCGGCAACTTCCTGCGGGTCTGGGATCAGGTACAGAAAGCCGCCAAGCCGGCGCTGATTTCACATCAAGGCACGAGCAAACCATGAGCGATCGTCGAACCTTTCTGAAACAGGCCGGGATTCTCGCCGCCGGCCTGCCCCTGACTGCTGGCCTGCACAACGTTGCCAGCGCCACCCCACAGCCCTCGCTGCCAGGGGACAAATGGGCGCAACTGCGACAACTGTTCGACCAGGATCCGGACTACCTGCACTTTTCCAACTTCCTGATCACCTCGCACCCCAAACCGGTGCGTGAAGCGATCGAGATGCACCGCGCCGTCCTCGATAAAAACCCTGGGCTTGCCATGGACTGGGACTTGGGTGTTATCGAGCAGCGCGAAGAAGAGGTGCGCGTCTGGGCGGGTCGTTACCTGCAAAGCAATGCCAAACAGATCGCGCTGACCGGCAGCACCACCGAAGGCCTGGCGATGATTTACGGCGGTGTGCATGTGCGCCCGGACCAGGAAATCCTTACCACCGCCCACGAGCATTACGCGACCCACACGATCCTCAATCTGCGCACCCAACGGGACGGCACTCGGGTGCGCAAGATCAGGCTGTTCAAGGATCCGCAGACGGCCTCCAAAGCCGAGATCCTTGCGTCGATCGACCAGAACATCAAACCCGAAACCCGTGTACTGGGCATGACGTGGGTGCACTCCGGCAGCGGCGTGAAACTGCCGATCGCGCAAATCGGCGCGCTGGTGGACAAGCACAACCGCCACCGCAGCGAGCAGGACCGCATCATTTACCTGGTCGACGGCGTGCACGGTTTTGGTGTCGAGGACCTGAGTTTTCCGGCCATGAACTGCGACTTCTTCATCGCCGGCACCCACAAATGGATGTTCGGCCCCCGTGGCACGGGCATCGTTTGCAGCCGCAGTGAAGAGGTGAAATACGTCACGCCGATCATCCCGACCTTCTCCGAAGCCACGGCGTTCTCCACCACCATGACACCGGGCGGCTACCACTCGTTCGAGCACCGTTGGGCGCTGAACGAAGCCTTCAAACTGCATTTGCAATTGGGCAAGGCCGATGTTCAGGCGCGTATCCATGCCCTGAACAGCTATATGAAAAATCGCCTGCAAGCGCACCCGCAGATCGAACTGGTCACCCCCCCGAGTCCCGAGCTGTCGTCCGGTTTCAGCTTCTTTCGGGTCAAGGGTCAGGACAGCGACAAGATCGCCGCCTGGCTGATGCAAAACCGCGTGATCGCCGATGCCGTGGAGCGCGACGTGGGCCCGGTGATCCGCACAGCGCCGGGGCTGCTCAACACCGAAGCTGAAGTCGACCGCTTCATGGCGTTGCTCGACACACAGCTCTGATCCCAACCCCATGATGAATGTGGGAGCGGGCTTGCTCGCGAAGACGGCGGCACAGTCAACATTGATGTCGACTGACACACCGCTTTCGCGAGCAAGCCCGCTCCCACAGGTTCCGCTCCTTAACTGACGGGTATTAGCCCCCTGATTCCTTTTAACTTTTTATCGAGAGCAATGATGAACAGTGAGCTGCGTAGTTTTTCCTTGAAGACGCTCCCCGCACTGGCCTTCGCCGCCGTGGTTGCAAGCCTGATGCCGGGCGCCGCTCAGGCCGCAGCACCTGCCCCGCCCGGGAAAATCTTCAAGGACTGCAAGGACTGCCCCGAGATGGTGGTGCTGCCCACCGGAACCTTCACCATGGGCACCCCGGACAATGAGGTGGGCCGCGAGCCCGACGAAGGCCCGTTGCACCCGGTGACCTTCGCCAAACCCTTGGCCATCAGCCGCTTTCAGGTGTTGGCCGGCGAGTGGGACGCCTACCTGCGCGACAGCGGTTACGTCATGCCCGACGGCGACACCCGGCCGGGCCGCGAGTGCAAGGCCGGTGTGCCCCGCTATGAACGCACCGCGAGGCATCCGGCGGTGTGCATGGACTTCCCCGAGGTCAATGCCTATGTGGCCTGGCTCTCGAAGAAGACCGGCAAGCACTATCGACTGGTCAGCGAATCACTGCGTGAGTATGCAGCCCGCGCAGGCAGCAGCGGCCCGTTCCCCTTCCCGTTCGATGAAGGCAAGGAATACAGCATCGCCAAACACGCCAACACCTACGGCGCCGCCGATGGTTACAACTTCACCTCACCGGCGGGCAGTTTCCCGGCCAACGCTTTCGGCGTGTACGACATGCACGGCAACGTCTATGAGTGGACCGCCGATTGCTACAACGAGAACTACGTCGGTGCACCAAGCGATGGCAGCGCGTGGTTGACCGGCGACTGCAAGGCCCGGCGCATTCGTGGCAATGACTGGGGTGAAGCACCGGTGTTCTCGCGTTCGGGCAACCGTAATGCCACCTACCCCGATACCCGTGGCGACTGGATCGGTTTTCGCGTCGCGCGGGACCTGTGATGCACGCCCGGGAACAGCTCAACTCTTGAACCTCAACCCTTGAACTTCTGCCCTTAACGGCACTTGAAGCGGAAACCCCCATGACCACGAATTCCCGCGGAGCCATCAGTGAAGTCCTCAGCCTGCTCAAGCCTTTCCGGGTCGTCGTGGTGCTGTCGATCATGCTTGGCATGCTGGGTGGACTCAGCATTACCGCCCTGCTTGCGACCATCAACAACGCCCTGAACGGCGAAGGCAGCCCACCCGCCAGTGTGCTGGTGACGTTTGTCGGCCTGTGTGTGCTGGCCCTGGTGGCGTCGACTCTGTCGGATATCGGCACCAATCATGTCGGGCAGCGCATCATTGCCGGGCTGCGTAAATCCCTGGGTGAGAAAGTCCTGTTGGCACCGATCGAACAGATCGAGCGGTATCGCAGCCATCGGCTCATTCCGGTCCTGACCCACGATGTCGACACCGTCAGCAGCTTCGCCTTCTCCTTTGCGCCGCTGGCCATTGCCTTCACCGTGACCCTTGGTTGCCTGAGCTACCTGGCTTATCTGTCGCTGCCGATGTTTGCCCTGTTGCTGGTGGCACTGGTGATCGGCACCGTGGTGCAATATGTGGCCCGGGCCAAGGGTATCAAGGGCTTCGAAGCCGCTCGCGAGGCTGAAGACGAACTGCAAAAACACTACAGCGCGATTGCGGCCGGCGCCAAGGAACTGCGCATTCATCGCCCGCGCCGCCAACGCATGTTCAGCCAACGCATCGAAGGCACCGCCGACTACATCTGCAATACCCACATCCGTTCGATCAACACATTCGTGGTGGCCAAGACCTTCGGTTCGATGCTGTTTTTCGTGGTCATCGGCCTGGCGCTGGCCCTGCAATCGTTCTGGCTGGGCACCGATAAAGCGGTCCTCAGCGGTTTCGTGCTGGTGTTGCTGTACATGAAAGGTCCGCTGGAATACCTGGTCATCACCCTGCCGGTGGTCAGCCGTGCCAACATCGCCTTCAAGCGTATTGCCGACCTTGCCGAACAGTTTTCCTCGCCCGAGCCGCACTTGCTGCTCAGTGACAAGAACACCCCCAAAACGGTCGTCGAACACCTCGAATTGCGAGACGTGCATTACGCGTTCCCTCCGGTGGACGGCAGCAAACCCTTCACCCTCGGGCCGGTCAACCTCTCCATCGCCCAGGGCGAAATCGTCTTCATCGTCGGCGAGAATGGCGGCGGCAAGACCACGCTGATCAAGTTGCTGCTGGGCCTCTACGCGCCACAGGGCGGTGAAATCATCCTCAACGGCTCACCGGTACTGGCCAGCAGCCGCGACGATTATCGTCAGTTGTTCACCACGATTTTTGCCGACTACTTCCTGTTTGATGAACTGGTGCAAGGCGACCAGCAGGTTCCCGAAGACGCCAACCGTTACCTGGAACGCCTGGAAATCGCCCACAAAGTCAGCATCCGCGATGGCGCATTCAGCACCACCGATCTGTCCACCGGCCAGCGCAAGCGCCTGGCGCTGTTGAACGCCTGGCTAGAGGAGCGCCCGGTGCTGGTGTTCGACGAGTGGGCGGCCGATCAGGATCCGGTCTTCCGGAGAATTTTCTACACCGAACTGCTGCCGGAACTGAAGTACCTGGGCAAGACCATCATCGTCATTTCCCACGACGACCGTTACTTCGATGTCGCCGACCAACTGGTGCGCATGGAAGCGGGTCAGGTCATCAGTGAAAAAGCTCCGGCCGCCACGGCCTGAGCCCGGCCCGACGCATTGCCGCCTTTTGCGAGAACCCCATGAACGAACTTCTTGATGATGATCTGCTGGCGCTTTTACTGGCCGATGCCGCAGACGATGTACAAGCCTTGTCGCCCCGCAGCCGCCTGGATCGAGCCCCGCTGTCGTTCGCCCAGCAACGACTGTGGCTGGAGCAACAATTGGCGCCGACCAGCTCGGCCTACAACCTGCCACGTGCCTTGCGGCTGACCGGCGAACTGGATACCCGGGCGCTGGAAGTGGCGCTTGATCGGGTCATAGATCGACACGACATTTTGCGCAGCGCGTTCAAGGAAATCGACGGCGTACCGATCCAGGTCGTTGAGCGTCACGCCCGTCTGACCCTGCACAAGCAAGATCTCTCGGCGCTCGACAGCCAGGCCCGCGCCGATGAGCTGGCGCAGCGTATCCAGAATCAGGCGCTGCGCCCCTTCGACCTGAGCCGAGCGCCGCTGATCCGCGCCACCTTGCTCCAGCTCGACACCCGGGAGCATGTGTTGCTGCTGAACATGCACCACATCGTTTCCGATGCCTGGTCCAATGCGATTCTCATGCAAGACCTGTCCTGCGCCTACGGCCAGGCCCGCCTCGGCGACACCGCGCAACTGCCGCCACTGGCGATGCAATACGCCGACCATGCCACCTGGCAACGCGGTGCATACCTCGACAGTGCCGCTTGCGCGCGCAGCGGCGATTACTGGCGCCAGTACCTGGGCAGCGAATTGCCCGTGCTCGAACTGCCCCAGGATTTTGCCCGCGCATCTGGTCAACAGCACCTCGCCGGGCGCCTTTCATTGAGTATTCCCACCACTCTGTCCCAAGCGCTCAATGCCTTCTGCCAGCGCCAGGGGCTGACGCCGTTTGTGATGGCCTTGGGCGCCTGGCAATTGCTGCTCGGTCGCTACAGCAACCAGCACGACTTCACCGTCGGCGTGCCCAACGCCAACCGCAACCGTGGCGAAACCCAGGAGCTGGTGGGCTTTTTCGTCGGCACTCAGGTGTACCGGGCGCGGATCGATTCGACCTGCACCGCCGTGGATTTTTTGCACGACCTGCGCGGGCAATCCCTGGCGGCACTCGAACATGCCGATTACCCACTGGAGCTGATGTTCGATCAACTGCAACGACCGGGTGGCCAGACGTCCAATCCATTGTTCCAGGTGTTGTTCAACTGGCGCACCGACACGGCCGAACCAGCCGCGATGGACTGGGGCGAGCTGACACTGGAGTTTCTCGATTCCGGAGAAAAACAGGCCAAATTCGATCTCTCGCTGGACATCGACTACTCGCATCAAGGCCTTGTCGCCACCTTCGAGTACAGCCGCGACCTCTACAGCCCGGCGACCATCGAACGCATGGCCGGGCATTGGCAGAACCTGTTGCAGAGCCTCATCGAAGCCCCCGATTGCGTCCTCGGCGAATTGCAACTGCTGACCCCGGACGAGCGCCAACAAACTCTGGCCGACTGGAATCGTCAGCCCATCCGCCTGCCACGCGAACACTGCCTGCATCACGTGATCGAAGCGCACGCCAGTAGAGCCGGTGAAGCCATTGCCCTGAGTTTTGGCGATCAGCAAATGAGTTACGCCGAGCTCAATCGCCAGGCCAATCGGCTGGCCCATCGGCTGATCAGCGAGGGCGTCGGCCCGGATGTGCTGGTGGGCATCGCCGTCGAGCGTACGCCAGACATGATCATCGGCATGTTGGCGATCCTCAAGGCCGGGGGCGCCTACGTGCCGCTGGACCCGGCCTACCCGGCCGAACGCCTGGCCTACATGATCGAGGACAGCGCCATCGCGCTGGTGCTGACGCAGACGCATCTGCGCGAACAGTTGCCGCTGCCGGCCGAGGTTCACTGCCTGTTACTCGACCAGCCGCTGTCCAGCCACCCGCAGGATGAGCACAATCCCGAAGTGGCGGTACACCCGGATAACCTGGCGTATGTGATTTACACCTCAGGCTCTACCGGCAAGCCCAAAGGCGCGCTGCTGCCGCACCACAACGTGATGCGGCTGTTTCACGCGACCGCGAATTGGTTCAACTTCAACCAGGACGATGTCTGGAGCCTGTTTCACTCGTATGCATTCGACTTCTCCGTATGGGAAATTTTCGGCGCCCTGTTGCACGGAGGCCGGCTGGTGATCGTGCCGCACGCCGTCAGCCGTTCGCCACAGGATGTCTACGCACTGCTATGCCAGGAAAAAATCAGCGTGCTCAACCAGACGCCGTCGGCATTCAAACAGCTGATGCAGGTCGCCTGCGAACCTCAACAGTCACTGACCCAACACCTGCGTTACGTGATTTTTGGCGGTGAAGCGATTGATGTGCAAAGCCTGCGTCCATGGTTCGAACGCTTCGGCGATCGCGCGCCGCAGTTGATCAACATGTATGGCATCACCGAAACCACCGTGCACGTGACCTACCGGCCATTGTCACTGAACGATCTGCACTCGGACGCGACCAGCCCCCTCGGCGAGCCAATTGTCGACCTGTCGTGGTACCTGCTCGACCCTCATCTCAACCCGGTACCCAAAGGTTGCATCGGTGAGTTGTATATCGGCCGTGCCGGCCTGGCGCGTGGGTATCTGAAACGCACCGACCTGACCGCCACTCGCTTCGTTCCCGATCCGTTCGACCCGCTTCCCGGCGGGCGTCTGTATCGCACCGGCGATCTGGCGCGCTACGGCGTCGATGGCGGCATCGAGTACGTCGGACGCATCGACCATCAGGTAAAAATTCGTGGTTTCCGCATCGAACTGGGGGAAATCCAGGCACGTCTGCAGAGCCTGCCAGCCGTGCAGGACTGCGTGGTCCTGACCCATGAGTGCCCGAGCGGTCTGCAACTGGTCGGTTATGTGATCGCCAGCGAACCCGGCCAGCACCGAGCTGCGCGAACAGCTGCAGAACGCCCTCAAGGCGCAGTTGCCAGACTACATGGTGCCCGGCCACCTGCTGTTTATCGATCACTTCCCGCTCAACGCCAACGGCAAGCTCGACCGCAAGGCCCTGCCCGAGCCGGATGTCAGTCTGTGGCAGCAAGCCTACGTTGCGCCGAGCAACCCGCTGGAGGAGGCACTCGCCCAGCTCTGGCAGCAATCGCTAGGCATCGAGCGCGTGGGGGTGACCGACAACTTCTTTGAATTGGGTGGGCATTCGATTCTGGCCATTCAGTTCATTTCCACGCTCAAGACACGTCTGAACATCGAGCTGCGCCTGCAAGAGTTACTGGCCTATCCGAGCATCGGCGAACTGGCGGCGTTTATTTCGCGCAAGCATCGGGAACAGACTCAGTGCGTGGTCGAGTTGAATGCAGCCCCGGCCAGCGCACCGACGCTGTTCTGCCTGCACCCCAGCGGCGGAATCGTGTTCTGTTACCAGCCGCTGGCGAAGAAACTCAAGGCCCATGCCTCGGTCTGTGGCGTCATGCATCGCGGTTTCAGCGATGGCAGCCAAAGCTGGGACGAGATGGTGGCCGATTACGGTCAAGAAATCGTCAAGGCACAACCTCACGGTCCCTACCACTTGATGGGCTGGTCGCTGGGGGGCGCGATAGCGCTGGATATCGCCGCCACCCTGGAAGGCCTGGGTCATCAGGTGGCCTTTCTCGGCCTGGTGGACAGTACCATCCCGGAACACCTGTACCCCGAGGACTTGCCCCGTTATCGACGCTTGCCAAGTGCTGAACAGAGCAGCGAGGCCTCGGAAGAGATCCTCGATGCCATTCACTATTTCGACCTGCTGTTCCCGACCCTGACAGACCGCACGGCGGCTTATTTGAAAGACTCGCCACACAGCTCGGTCAAGCAGTTCTATGACTGGGCAGCAAGCCTGGTCGAACCGGGCCAAGGCGACTTGTTGTCGATCGTGCAAAGCGTGAAGAACGAAGTCATGAATGCCCAGGCGTTCTCGGTGCATGACCGTCTGCTGGAGGCCTTCAAGGCCTTTACCTTCAAACCTGTGCAGGTCCGGCCCAGTTGCTGGTGGGCCGTGCCGGAAAAGACTGCGCAAGAACTGGCGTTCTGCGAGGCATTGATCCGGCGTTACAGCCCCTCGGGTGAGCTGAAATGCTCGGTTCACTCACCGCTGTTGCACCGCAGCATGATCTTTGATGGCGCACTGATCGACTCACTGATCGACGCCTTCCTGGCCACCACTGCACATCGCTGATCTCCCCCGCCCCATCAGCCCGCCGGCAGGCTGCGGCGGGTTGCCTTTAATGCCAGTCAGTCAAGGCACAAAACCTGTGGGAGCGGCGGTGCGGCGATCCGACTTGCTCGCGAAAGCGGTATGTCAGGCGACATCAATGTTGACTGTGCTGCCGTCTTCGCGAGCAAGCCCGCTCCCACAGAGGGTTGTGTGTCCACCCACTAAATTGCAATAAAAAGCCCGGCCCGCAAATTGCGGGCCGGGCTCAGGGTTTGTCGCTTGCAATCAGAACTGCGGTTTGTAGGTCACGCTGAACATCAGGTTGCGCGGATCACCAAAATTGTTGTTGCCATTGAGCTGGTTGTAAGCGGACGTTATGTACGTCTTGTCGAACAGGTTGTTGGCGTTGACCGCCAAAGCGATTTCCGGCGTCAGCTGGTAGCCGACGCGGGCGTTCCATACGGTGTAACCCGGTACATCTTTGTTAAGATCGTAAACCAGCGTGTGGCTTTGGGTGGTGAAGCCCAGACCGGTGCTGACACGGTTCCAGTCGCCGGTGAACTGGTAGTTGCCCCACACGCGCAGCATGTGTTTCGGCGTCCAGGTACTGAAGACACTCCCCTCCTTCCCCGGCTCCTCCAAGTACTTGGTGGTGTTGTAAGTGTAGCCCGCGAACAGCTGCAGGTTGTCCATCACTTCACCACTGATTTCGGCGTCGATGCCCTGGCTGCGCACTTTCCCTGCGGCAGAGGAGCAGTTCAGTCCAGTACAGCTGGCGACGGCGACGGCACGGTTCTCGTGGTCATACCGGAAGACGGCCAGAGAGGTATTGACCCGACCGTCCATCAACTCGCCCTTGAGGCCGACTTCGTAGTTGGTGCCGACTATCGGCTTGAGCACCGAACCGCTGGTATCAAGGTTGGTCTGCGGCTGGAACACGTCGGTATAACTGGCATACACGGCCCATTCACGGCTCAGGTCATAGATGATACCGGCGTAGGGCGTGACCACTCCGGTTTCAGTTCCGGTGCTTGGCGCGTTGGTTGTAATACCGTTGGCCGCGGTTTCGGTTTTCGACTTGTAGCTGAAGTCATACCAGCTGACCCGGGAACCCAGCACCAGCGTCAGATCATCGACCGGCTTGACGCGCCAGGTGCCATACAGGCCTTTCTGGCGGATATCGTATTTGCTGAGGGTGCCCCGCCCGCCCGGGCTGTTGATCAGGCCCTCGTAGCTGATGTCCGGTCGGTCGTTGTTCAGGTCGAAGATCGTGTCGGTGCTGCTGTTGTTGAAGGTACGGGCGAATTTATCATCCGTCTCCAACTGAGAGAAGTTGCCGCCCAGCATGACTTCCTGTTGCATCGACAAGGCTTCAAACTTGCCGGACAGGTTCATGTCCAGGCCGACCTTCGTGGACTGGAAATCGGTCACGAAATCGGCATATTGCACACCACTACCATCAGGGTTGAGACCGGTACTGCCATTTTGCGTTCTCTGGTTTTTCGCCTGATTGTCTTCGGTCATGTGCACAGCACCGACCTTGAAGGCCCAGTCGTCGTTGAAACGGTGCTCCAGATCGGCGTAGAGGGTGGTGACGTCGATTTCGGACCGGTTCCAGCGCGCGCCGGTGTAGGTCGAACGCGACACGTCCGGCATCGAACCGTCGGCGTAGCGTGGCAGACCGCGGATGTTGCCGCGCGATTCGCCGTTGGATTGGCTGACCGCGAAGCCCAGGGTGGTGTCTTCGCGCAGGTCGATATCCAGGGCGCCGTACAGCGAGTGAGTCTTGCTCCACGCGTGGTCGATGAACGAGTTGCTCTGGTCTTCGTCGGCGACGATGCGGCCGCGGATATTGCCGGCCTGGTTCAGCGGGCCGCCGGCGTCCAATTGCAGACCGTAGTGATCCCAGGAGCCGGCCTTGCCGGTCAGGGTCACGGTCGGTGCGCTCTGACCACGCTTGCGCACCAGGTTGATGGCACCACCGGGGCTGCCGGTGCCTTGCAGCAGGCCGGAGGCGCCGCGCAGGATTTCCAGGCGGTCATAGAAGATCAGGTCCTGGGTCGCCCAGTTGCCCAGTGAATAGGTGTTACGCGGGATCGGCACACCGTCGTACTGCCAGTCGTCGATCTGGAAACCGCGCGACGATAGAATCAAGCCTTGGCCGACGCCCTGCAGGCCGACCACGCCGGTGGTCTGGTTGACGGCGTCCTTGAGATCGACCAGGTTCTGGTCATCCATCTGCTTACGCGTCATCACGGTGATCGACTGTGGAATTTCCTTGAGGGTGTGGGTACCCTTGCCGATGGTCACGGCGTTACTGGTGTATGAGTTGCTGCCTTCGGTCGTCGCATCCAACTGCTGTGCATTGACGGTGGTCGCGCCCAGCTCAAGGCTTTCAGTGGCGGAACCCCGCACCAGCATCAACGTGTTGCCTTCAAAGCTGTAGCGCACGCCGGTGCCCTTGAGCAGTTCGGCAATGGCCGCTTCGGCGCTCAGTTTGCCGCTGACGCGGTTGCCGCGCAGGTCGGCCATGTCGGCGGCGTTGTAGATCACCTGCCGGTTGGTTTGCTCGCCAAACGCTTGCAACGCCTGGGGCAAGGGCTGCGCGGCAATGTTGACGGCGATCTCTTCGGCGCAGACCTGCGCGCTGAACGGCACCAGACAGGCCATGCCCAGACCGGCCAGCGAATGACGCGAGCGAAGCGTACGGGAAACGATCAAAGCCTTGAACAGAGGTTTCAACTCATGAATTGCTGACATCGTGCTCTCTATTATTCGTTAGAAGTGGATAAGACCGATGGGCCACCAAGTGCCCGACGCTGCCCAAACACGTAAACCGCTCTGTCGGCCACCTCTGGGGCAGCACATCAGTTGGCGGTCGACCCGGCCCCTCCCCGGGCACAGGTCATCTGTCTGGACAACGGCAAAAATCGTGTTCTGCCCTACAACCCGAACCCTGGGGCTACCCTGCCCGACCCGAATTGTCTGCATACCTTAGTAAGACGTAGCGCCACGCAGAAACCGGAATGAGTTTATTTATCATTAACAGCATATTTAAAAAAAAGCCGACGCGTTGGGCGTCGGCCTTTTATTTCCAGGGTGCTCAGCTGTTCTGTGCAGCCTTGGCGTTTTGCAGTTGCCGGGCTTTTTCCGTCAACAAGGCTTTTTCTTCCGGGCTCATGCTGTCCAGGCGCAACCGCGTCCGGGCCAGTTTCTCCAGTTGACCGGGGCTGCTTTCCCGAGATCGCAACACCAATGCCAAACCCGCCACGGTCGGATGATCAAACACCACACCGGGATGGATTTCGCACTGCAACAACTTGCGAATACCGGCCACCAGTTTGATCACCAACAACGAATGGCCACCGGCGGCGAAGAAATCCCGATCAATGCCCAAACGCTCAACACCCAGCAGCTGCGCCATGCGTGCCGCGAGCAATTGCTCGAGCGCATCCCGTGGCGCCAGACATTCTTCGTCAGCCAGGCTTGCGCTGAGTTGCTGCAACGTCTTGCGGTCGATCTTGCCATTGGCCAGCCGTGGAAAACGTTCGATGAACTGCACGTGCTGCGGCAGCATCACGGCGGGCAGGCGCTGGGCCAGTTCGCTGCGAACGACCTCAAGCAAGGCCGGCGAAGGTGGCTGCTGAGGCACGACGAATGCCTGCATCCCCTGTTCAGCTGTAGCGCCTGGCAACACCAGTGCTTCAGCGACCTGAGGCAGGCTCAGCAATTGGGCCTCGATCTCCGCCAGTTCGATACGGAACCCACGCACCTTGATTTGCTGGTCGCGCCGACCGTGCAACTGAATCGCAAAATCTGGACGATAGCGCGCCAGATCTCCGGTGCGATACAGACGTTCCTGAGGATTGAACGGGCTCTGAATGAACGCTTGCCCATCGGCCTCGGCATTGATGTAACCACGGCATAATTGCGCGCCCCCCAGGTACAATTCGCCCAACATCCCGACCGGGGCCAGTCGCAGATGGTCGTCAAGGACATACACCTGATTGTTACCCAGCACCTGGCCGAGGGCGGCAGTCTCTTGAATTCCACCGTCCAGCACCAGCGGATGGATCAGCACACCCACCGTCGCCTCCGTCGGGCCGTAGTGGTTGAACACCCGGCAATCGCTGCGCAACTGAGCGATACGCTCAAGCAGCGTTGGGGCGATCGGTTCGCCACCGAGAATCAGCGTAGACGGCAGTAGCGGACTGTCGCTGTCGAGCAGCGCGGCAAGGTGCGACGGAACGATCTTCAGGCAATCGATAGCCTGCTGTTTCAGGTAGTCGGCGAACAACCGGCCGTCCTGCATCTGCTCGTCACTGGCCACATGCAACGTCGCACCGTTGAACAAGGCGCCAAACAATGCGGTGTTACCCAGGTCCGCCGCCACGGTGGAGGTGAAGCCAACGTGTTTGCACTGATCCAGCCCCAGGGCCTGACTGGCATGGACCGTGTAATTGAGCAATTGTCGATGCTCGATTACCACGCCTTTGGGCACACCGGTGGAGCCTGAAGTGAACAGCACATAGGCCGCATCGCTGCCCTGTGTATCGGGCTCGATGGCCGGTGCCGACAGGTCCGCCAATTGGTGCAATTGATTCAGCGTGCAGACGCTCAACGAATGACCGTGCCACTGATCAATCTGCGCGGCATCCACCAGCAGCAAAGCGGCCCCGGCCTGCTCCAGCATCAACGCCTGACGCGCCATCGGCCATTGCGGGTCCAGCGGCAGATACGCCGCACCGACACGCCAGGCCGCCAGCATCGCCACCACCAGATCGGCCGAGCGCGGCAACGCCAACGCGACGATCGAACCTCGGGCCAGGCCCTGGGCTTTCAAAGCCTTGGCCAACACGTCGACATTGGCCTGCAATTGCCCGTAGCTCAGGTGTTGCTGCGCGTCGGTCAGTGCGACAGTGTCCGGTGTGGCATGCGCCCAATCGGCAATGCGCTGTGGCAAGTATCGGCCATCCACCAGCGGCCGAGGTGGCGGGTTGATTGCCAGCAAGCGTTGTTGCTCGGCGGCCCCCAGCAATGCCAGTTGCCCCGGCTCGGCTTGAGGATTGGCCACGATGCTCGCCAGCAATACGCTGAACTGCGTCATCAGCCCTTCGACAGCCATCAGCGAATAACGCTGCGTGGCGTAATGAAGATGCAGGCGGCCCGATTCGCCCGGTTCGAGTTGTAGCATCAGTTCAAATTGAGTTTCCCGAGCAACGGGACGCTGCACGGGTGTCCACTGCAGCGTGCTTGAAGTCTGGGGCTGCGGTGCACGCCAGACCGCGAAACCATAGGCCGGTCTGGCCGCTGCGGATGCAAGTTCCGGTGACCAGTATTCCTGCCAGGTGCGGTGCTCATCCAGGCGCGCCGCCAGTTCACCGACCCAGGCGCTGAACGAAGTACGTGCCGCCATCGACAAATGCAGCGGCAGGGTTTTCTCGAAAACGCCCACGGCGTCGCAGAAATACTCGTAGTCGTCGCGACTGTCGTGCCGCACCCCGACCAGTATCTGTTCGTTCCCGCCCAGACGCCCCAACAGCAACCACCAGGCGGCTTGCATCACGACGCTCAGCGGTTGCGCCAGCGAGCCTGCCAACTGCTGCAGCGCGTTATGCAGCGTGGGCTCGAGCGTGGTCGTCAACAGCGCTGTCGCGGACGATGTCTCGGCGGTTGCGGCCCGGTAGCCCAGCCATGGGGTGGACAGGTCGACATCCGCGCCTTGGAGGTGCTGCTGCCAGTAAGTCCGGGCACTGGCCGCATCCTCGTCGAGCACCACTTCGCTGCGCCATTCCAGGTACTGGGTGAATTCCCCGGTCTCGTCATCAGCCTCGGCCAGCCCCTGCTCATACGCCCGCAACAGTTGCTGATAAATCAGCCGCAAGCCGCTTTCATCGATGCAGTGCCGGGCAACGCCGAGCACCAGGGTCCAGTGATTGTCCGCCTGGTGATAGAGCATCGCCTGAGCGCTCTCCGACTCACCGACGACAAACGATCGTGCCGCCCATTCGGCGAGTTGAGCGTGGATTTCGACCGCCGTTTCCAGGCGTGTCTGCACCGTCAACGGGAAGCGCCCGGCCCCCCCGGCGAACTGGCGCAGACCATGGAAGCCCGGCGCCTTGGCCAGGCGCGGCACCAGCATCGGTTGCTGCGCCAACAGCGCATCCAGCGCCGCTTGCAGACGCTGCGGGTCAAGCGCACCGGTAATGTCCACTTCCAGCAAATGCAGCGCATCACTGCAGGCCGGGGCCTTGGGCAGTTGCTCGAGCAATCCTTGCTGCTCGGGAGTCAGGGCGAAACCCAGGTCCTGCGCGTCCATCGATACCTCGTTCATGCTCCGGTTTCCTCGGTGTTCATGGCGCCTTGGGCGGTCTGTGCGCTTTCAAGGGCACTGCGGTCGAACATGTCGCCCATGGCGACGACGATCTTGCGCGGGCCTTCGAACGGGTCGCGGGCGTGAGCCACAAGCATGTTGTCCAGCAGGATCGCATCGCCTTTTTGCCAGTCGAAACGCACCGCACATTCCTCGTACAACTCACCGATGCGCTGCATCACCTCGTCTTCGATCGGCGAGCCATCGCCGTAATAGACATGACGCGGCATCCGCTCCAGGCCGAACATCGACAGCAGGTCTTCACGCACATCCGGCTCCAGCCAATAGATGTGGTGCAACTGCACCTGATTGAAGAACGACTTCTCGCCGGTGATCGGGTGACGGATGATCGCCGGCCCCGGAGTACGGGTTTGCAACTCATCGTTGTCGAGCCAGCGCCATTCGATACCACCGGCACGGCAACGGGCCTCGACCTCGGCGCGATCTTCGGTCTTGAAGAAGTGCTGCCAGGACACGTCGAGCTTGTCGGTGAACGTGCGTACGTAGAGCAAGCCCTTGTTTTCGAACTTTTCACGCAGGTCCGCCGGCAGTTTTTCGTACATCAACCGGCAATCGACCACCGGCGTCGCACCGCCCACGGGCGCCGCCTGCTCGCAATAGAACATCTGCTTGCGCGGCCAGCGATCCTGATGCGAACTCTCGTTGTGGAACAGGATCATCTTGCGTTCCGGGTACGGCGTGGAGCGGTAGGTGTTCTTGCCGCCCTCCTTTTTCGGCAGGTCGCCATACTGGCCATAGAGCCCCGGCTGGATCGCTTCGGCAAAGGCTTCAAAGCCCTGAATACCGTCCAGTTCGAAGCCGCGGAACAGAATGCCGGCGTGCTCGGCCAGTTTCTGTTCGATCAATGGCCGGTTGTGGTTGATCCACTCGATCACGTCCAGGTGCGGCTCGTTCGGCTCCACCAGCAACGGAAACCGCTGCGGCGCAACCAGCAGGGATTCACGCAGCGGCGACGGCCGGACTTTGGCGACCGGAGTCGCGGAACGCTTGAGGAATTTGCCGAGTTTGTCGGCCTTGGGTCCCGGGGCGGTGGCGGGCATAGCAGCCACCGCGCGGTTGTCGACAGGCATACTGAGAGCTCCCAATTGAATGTCCTGATCAGCGACGATCTGTTCCAACAGGGCTATCCAGGCCTTGACAAGGTACTGAATGCGCTCATGTCCGAACAAGGTTGTGGCGAATTGCCAAGTACCCAGCAATTGCCCTTCTTCATCGTCAACGAACAATGCCATGTCGAATTTAGAATGGGTCTCGAGCGCCGGCAGCGCTTCCACGCTCAAACCGCCCATGGCCTGGACGCGTCCCGGCAGGTTGTTCATCACGAACAACACCTGCACCAACGGGTTCATACCCTTGTGTCGCGGCACGCCCGAGGCGTCAACGATCATGTCGAACGGCAGGTCCTGATGCTCCAGGGCGCTGAGCAGGGTTTCCTGGGTCTGCGCGAGGAAGTTAGAGAACACGGCGCCGGCCTCGAACCGCGAACGCAGCGGCAGCACGTTGACGAAGAAACCGATCAGCCGCTCAAGCTCCGGCTGCTCACGCCCGGCGACATCGGCGCCGACCAGCACATCGGCACCACCACTGACCTGGTGCAGCAGCACCTGGAACGATGCCAGCAGCGTGCTGTACAACGTGACGCCTGCGTCCATGGATAGCTTGCGCAGTGCGCGGCTCAAACCGGTGGTAAGCCGGAACTGCACCGCGTCACCCTCATAGGACGGCGTCAGGCCGCGCGGGTTATCCAGTGGCAACGTCAACTGCCCGCTGTAACCGGTGAGCCGGTCTTTCCAGTACTCGGCCTGCTGTCCCAGAATCCCTTGCTGCTCAAGCGCCTGCTGCCAGAGTGCGAAGTCGGAATACTGCACCTCCAGCGCCGGCAGTGGCGTCAGATCGCCGTCCTCGGCACGGTCGTAGCTGTCGTAAATTTGCACCAATTCATTAATCAAAACCCCCATCGACCAACCATCGGAAATGATGTGGTGCATGGCGTACAGCAACACATGTTCGGTCGGCCCCAGGTGCAGGATTCGCCCACGCAACAGCGGTGCCTGTTCCAGGTCGATCGGTGTACGCGCGTTATCCAGTGCCGCTTGCGCCACCTGTTCTTCCTGAGCACTGCGCGACAGACCGGACAGGTCGATCACCGGGAAGTCCAGCTCGACATGCTCGGCGATCAGCGCAATCGGGTCGCCCTCGTCGTCCTGTGTATAGGCGGTGCGCAGCACTTCGTGGCGGCGCACCACCTCTGCAAAGCTACTCAACAGTCGCTCGACCGACAGCTCGCCGCGCAAGCGCAGGGCCATCGGCATGCCGTAGGTCGACGTGCCCCCGGACAACTGCTCGGCGATCCACAGACGGCGTTGCACCAACGACAACGGTGCGCTGTTCTTGGCGCCATGGGCCTTGAGCGCCACAGAACCAGCGCCCGTGCCCGTCGCTGGCGCGTCCTGCTGCTGGCGCATCCAGATCGCCAGATCCTTGAGGCGCGGATGGTTGAACAGGTCACGCAAGCTCAGCGGATGCGCCGAAAGTTTGCGCAACCGTGAAACCGCCTGAGTCGCCAGCAGGGAATGCCCGCCCAACTCGAAGAAGTGATCCTCGCGACCGACCCGCTCGAGTTCCAGCACGTTCTGCCAGACCGTCGCAATCTGTTCTTCGAGTTCGCCGACCGGTGCGACAAAGTCCCGAGACGATGCGCTGACATCAATGCTCGGCAACGCCTTGCGATCGATCTTGCCATTGGGCGTCAGTGGCAGGCTTTCGAGGAACAGCACATGCGCCGGCACCATGTAATCCGGCAGGCTTTCCTTGAGATGAGCCTTAAGTCGTGCTTTGAGTTCTTCGCGCAGTACGGCCTGTGCCGAGGCCTCGCCAAGCGCCAGCGCCGGGTCATCGAACACTACGTAGGCGACCAACTGCTGGCCCAACGCGCCCGGATGCGCCACGACCAGCGCCTGCCGCACGCTCGGCGCCTGAAGCAGACGGGTTTCGATCTCGCCTAGCTCGATACGGAAGCCACGCACTTTCACTTGATGGTCGATACGCCCGGCGTATTGCAATGTGCCGTCGGCCTGATAGCGGGCCAGGTCACCGGTGCGGTACAAGCGTTCGCCGTTGCTGGCAAACGGGTTCGGCACGAACTTCTCGGCGGTCATCGCCGGGCGCCCCAGGTAACCGCGGGTGATGCCGGCACCGGCCAGGTACAACTCGGCCGATGCGCCCAGCGGCGCCGGTTGCAGATCGGCCCCCAGCAGGTAGCTGGCGGTGCCTTTGAGCGGCCGACCGATGTTCGCCGTGCCGCCGGCTTCGCGGCGACTCCAGGTGGAGTAGGTGGTGTCTTCCGACGGGCCATACAGGTCGTAGACATTTTCGATGCTCGCCTGTTGGTACAACGTCTCCACCAGACTCTGCTTCAGTGGCTCACCGGCGAGGTTGATGATGCGCACGCCTGACGGAATCTGCCCGGCGTCCTGCAAAGCGGCAATGGCCGACGGCACGGTGTTGATCAGGCGCACCTGCTCCCGCGCCGGCAAGTGCGGCAGTTCCAGCGCATTGCGGGCGATGATCAGCGAACCGCCGTTGGCCAGGGTGACAAACAGCTCCCACACCGACAGGTCGAAGCACACCGACGTCGAGGCCAATACCCCTTGAATGTCGTCGCGGCTGTACACCGATCGCGACCAGTCCATTAGCGCCAGCACATTGCGATGGGTAATCGCCACGCCTTTGGGCTTGCCGGTGGAACCGGAGGTGTAGATCACGTAGGCCAGGTTGTCCGGCGTCACCGCGGTCACCGGCGCGTGGTGCGGATAAGCCGCCAGTGGCGCTTCGAGCTGATCGAGCAGCAGCACCTGAGTATCAGCGCCTGTGGCCAGCGTCGTCGCCACCGCCTGTTCGGTCAGCAGCACCAGGGCACGGCTGTCCTCAAGCATGTAGGCCACGCGATCGGCCGGATAATCCGGGTCCAGCGGCACATAGGCGCCACCGGCCTTGAGCACCGCCAGCAGCGCCACCAGCAAATTGTCGGAACGCTGCATCGCCACGCCAACACGGACTTCCGGGCCGACACCGCATTCGATCAGCTTGTGGGCCAGACGATTGGCCCGCGCATCGATGTCAGCGTAAGTCAGTTGCCGATTGCCGAAGGTCACGGCCAACGCTTGCGGCTGGAGGGCGACCTGACGTTCGATCATCTGCTGAATGCACAGATCCTCGACGCCACAGGCTTCGGTGCGGTTCCAGTCGCGCAGTACCCATTGCTGTTCGGCTTCGTCCAGCAACGCCAACTCGCCGAGACAACGCTCGGCGCTGGCGCTCATATGGATCAACAGGTGCTGCAACTGGGCGGCCAGTGTCGCCACGGTGGCCGCGGCAAAACGGCTGTGCTGATAGCTGAAATGCACCGTCAATCGGCTGTCCAGGCTCACCGCCAGCGTCAACGGGTAGTTGGTTTGCTCATGCCTGGCCACCTCGCCGAAGCGCAGATCTTGCGGCGCGCCCTGTTGCAGGGCCTCGGCGATCGGGTAGTTCTCGAACACCAGAATGTTGTCGAACAGGGCTTCACCGCCCTGCCCGGCCCAGCGCTGAATGTCGAACAGCGGCGTATGTTCCTGCTCACGCAATAACAGATTCTGCGCCTGCACCTGCTGCAACCACTGCGCCAACGGTTGTTCGGCACGGGGGCTGGCGATGACCGGCAAGGTGTTGATGAACAGACCGATCTGCTGTTCTACCCCACTCAGCTGCGCCGGACGACCAGAAACCGTGGCGCCGAAACTGACGGTGTCCTGCCCGGTGTAGCGCTGCAACAACAGCAGCCAGGCGGCCTGAACCAGCGTGTTGACGGTGACTTTCTGTCCCCGGGCAAAGGTGTTGAGGTCATCGGTGACAGCGGCGTCCAGGATCAGGAAATGCTCACCCTGCGTATCGATGCCAGCCTGGTTGCCACGGTAAACGAGCGCATCGGCCAGACGGGTCGGTGCTTCGTAGTTCGCCAGTTGGTCCTTCCAGAAGTGCTCGGCGACCTGCGCGTCCTGTTGCCCCAACCACTGGATGTAATCCCGATAACGACCCGCCGCGATCGCCGGTGCCTGGCCGCTGTAGCGTTGCAGCACTTCGCCCAGCAGCTGTGAGTTGCTCCAGCCATCCATCAGAATGTGGTGGCTGGTGTAAATCAGCTGAAAGCGTTCGGCGGCGACTTGTACCACCACCAGGCGCAGCAGAGGCACTGGCTCATGCAGGTCGAAGCCCTGTTGCCGTTGTGCATGAGCCAGTGCCTCGAGCGCCTGGGGCAGGTCGTTCTGCCCACGCCAGTCATGGAAGGTGAACGGCACTGGCAAGCGCTTGTGGATCACTTGCTGTGGCCGCTGCAATTCGCCGTCCCAGACAAAACTGCTACGCAGCACATCGTGCGCATCCAGTGCCGCTTGCCAAGCGTCGCGGAAACGCTCGACCTGCAAACCTTCGACGTCCACGCACAGCTGATTGATGTAATCGCCGGCCTGCTGCTCGTAGAGGGTGTGGAACAACATGCCTTGCTGCATCGGTGACAACGGGTAAATGTCTTCGACCTGGCGTGGCGCCACGGGCAACGAATCGAGCTGGATTTGCGTCAACCCGGCCAGCGGGAAGTCCGACGGTGTCAACCCCTGGTGCCGAGCCTGACAGCAGTGCTCGATCAAGATCCCCAGTTCCCGCGCATAAGCATCCGCCAACCGCGCAATGGTCGACTGATCGAACATCTGCCCGCTGAATGTCCAGCCGATACTCAATTCGCCGCCATACACCCGACCATTGAGGGTCAGCCAATTGTCCAGAGACGCCAGCGGACTTTGCTGCGCGCCCGCCGATTCGCTGGCCGGGGTGAACAGTGCGCCCGCCTCGTCGCCAAACCCGGCATCGAACTGGCCCAGGTAGTTGAAGGTAATGCGCGGCACGGGCAAGGCTTGCAGCGCCTGCCGGGTGCTGTCATTGCCCAGATAGCGCAGCGCGCCAAAGCCCAGGCCTTTATCGGGGATCGCCCGCAGTTGCTCTTTGATCGCCTTGATCGAGTCCTGCGCAGTCGCCGCCGGGGTCAGCCTGACCGGGAACAGACTGGTGAACCAGCCTACGCTGCGGCTCAAGTCGAGTTCTTCGAACAACGCTTCGCGACCATGGCCCTCGAGCTGGATCAAGGCCGATGCATCGCCCGTCCAGTCAGCGATCACCCGCGCCAGCGCCGTCAGCAACAGATCGTTAACCTGTGTGCGATAGGCCGCCGGCGCCTCCTGCAACAGCTGTCGGGTCTGCTCTTTGTCCAGACGGGTCTGCACATGCAAGGCGTGACGATTGTGCAACTCGCCCTGTGGTCGATCGCAAGGCAAGTCATTGCGCGAATCCTGCAATTGCCCTTGCCAGAACGTCAGCTGAGCCTGCATCACCGCACTGTCGGCATGTTGTTGCAAGCGCCGCGCCCAGGCCTGGGTGGCGCTGGTCTTGGCCTGCAATTTGAGCGCTTCGCCGGCCTGCAACTGCTCGTAAGCCTGTTGCAGGTCTTCGAGCAGAATGCGCCAGGACACGCCGTCGACGACCAGATGGTGGATCACCAGCAACAGACGCTGGCTGCCATCGGCCATGTTCGCCAGCACGGCGCGCAGCAGATTGCCGCTCGCAAGTTCGAGGCTGCGCTGGGCCTGCTCACCCAACTGCTCGAGCGCCGCCGGATCGGCGATCTCGGCGGTCCACAGCAAAGGCGACTGTTGCCAGAGCACCTGTTGCTCAGCCAGCGAACGATGCTGCGCGGTCCAGCGGTTGCCCTGACGGATGAAGGCCAGACGCAACGCGTCGTGATGCGTGATCAGTGCCTGCAACGCACGCTCCAGGTGTTGGGCATGCAACGGTTTGGCGGAGTTGAGCAGCACCGACTGGTTCCAGTGGTGCGGCTCGGCCATCTCGCGCTCAAAGAACAACTGCTGAAATGGCAGCAATGGCGTGTCGCCGGTGACCGGGCCCTGGTCGATGCTCAACCCGCTGTCGCCGACAGTCGCCACCGCCGCGAGGCTTTGCACGTTCTGGTGCAGGAACAAATCTTTGGGGCTGAAATGGATCCCTGCCTGACGCGCCCGGCTGACCACTTGAATCGAGATGATCGAATCGCCACCCAGCTCGAAGAAGTTGTCGCTGATACCCACCTGCGGCCGACCCAGCACGCTTTGCCAGATCTCCACCAACGCCTGTTCGGTGGCAGTGGTCGGTGCGGCGTAAGCCTTGCTGCTGGTGGTCGTGTCAGCCTTTGGCAACGCCTTGCGTTCCAGTTTGCCGTTGGGGCTGACCGGCATTTTCTCCAGCCACAGCCAATGCTGCGGGACCATGTAATCCGGCAAGGTCTGGCTCAAGTATTCCTTGAGGCTGCGCTGCACGGCGTTGCGAACGTCATCATCGGCATGCAGCAGTGCGTCGCGGGCCGGCACCACATACGCCACCAACAGCGTGCCGTCCTGGGCGATGACCACCGTTTCACGGACTTCGTCGTGTTCGGCCAGGCGCGCTTCGATCTCGCCCAATTCGATGCGCAGGCCACGGATTTTCACCTGATGGTCCATGCGCCCGGCGTACTCGATCACCCCGTCGGCACGATAACGCGCCAGGTCACCGGTGCGGTACAGACGCTGGCCGTCGCCGAAGGCACTGGTGACAAACCGCTCGGCGGTCAGTGCTGCACGGCGGTGATAACCCCGGGCCAGGCCTTCGCCGCCCAAGTACAACTCACCGATCACACCCACCGGTACCGGCGACAACTCGTGATCGAGAATGTAAGTGCCCAGGTTGGCGATCGGCTGGCCGATCGGCACGCTGTCGCGACCTTCCTCGATGCACGTCCAGTGCGTGACGTCGATGGCTGCTTCGGTCGGGCCGTAGAGGTTGTACAGCCCGGCATTGGGCAGCTTGGCAAACACTTGCTGCTGCGCATCCACTTGCAGGGCTTCGCCACTGCACACGATCCGGGTCAGGCTGGTGCACTCGCCCACCGAAGGGTCTTGCAGGAACGCCTGCAACATCGACGGCACGAAGTGCAGCGTGGTGATGCGTTGTGCGGTGATCAGTTCAATCAACTGCGCCGGATCACGATGAATACCCGGCGCGGCCACTACCAGTGTCGAGCCGGTCAACAGCGGCCAGAAGAATTCCCAGACAGAGACATCGAAGCTGAACGGGGTCTTTTGCAGCACGCTGTCCGTGGCGTCGAGTCGATAGGCCTGTTGCATCCAGCACAGGCGATTGACCAGCGCTGAATGACGGTTGCCCGCCCCTTTCGGTTTGCCGGTGGAGCCCGAGGTGTAGATCACGTAAGCGAGGTTTTCACCTTCAAGGTCGACGCTTGGGTTGGAATCGCTGCGCCCTTCCAGCCAATCGCCGTCCTGATCCAGCACCAGGCTGCGAATGCCTGCCGGGATCGGCAATTGCTCAAGCAAGTGGCTCTGGGTCAGCAACAGCTGAATGCCGCTGTCTTCAAACATGTAGGCCAGGCGTTCCTGCGGGTACTCCGGGTCCAACGGCAAATAAGCACCGCCCGCCTTGAGGATCGCCAACAAGCCCACGACCATTTCCACCGACCGCTCGACCGCGATGCCCACTAGCACATCCGGGCCGACGCCCTGCTCAATCAGCACGTGAGCCAGTTGATTGGCTCGGCCATTGAGCTCCGCGTAGCTCAAATGTTGTTCAGCAAACACCAGCGCACACGCATTCGGGGTTTTACCGACCTGTTCTTCGATCAGGTCATGCACGCTGCGGCTCAACGGGTAGTCGACAGCGGTGGCGTTCCAGTCGACAACCGTCAGTTGCCGCTCCTGGTCATCAAGCACTGCCAATTGCCCGACCGGCCGGTTGATGTCCTCGACCAGGCCCCGCAGCAGATTCAGCCAGTGCCGACCCATGCGCTTGATGGTCGATGGCTCGAACACATCGGTGGCGTAGGTCAGCGAGGCGTGCAGGCCTTGTGGGTTATCACTGGTGTCCAGGGTCAGGTCGAACTGCGCGGTGCGGTGCTCCCAGCTGAGGTTTTCCAGATCGATGCCCGGCAAGGATTCGGCCAGCGTTGACGCCGCTTCACTGCGGTGGTTGAACATCGCCTGGAACAGCGGGCTGTGGCTCAGGTTACGTTGCGGTTGCAAGGCATCGACCAACTGCTCGAACGGCAAGTCCTGATGCATCTGCGCCGCCATGGCCGTCTGCTTCACCTGTTGCAGCAATTGAGCGCCCGTCATCTGGCCGTCGAACTCGGCGCGCAGCACCTGAGTGTTGACGAAGAAGCCGATCAGACGCTCGGTTTCCAGCCGGTTGCGGTTGGCAATGGGCACCCCGACGCGGATGTCGGCCTGGCCACTGTAGCGATGCAACAAGGTCTGGAACGAACCGAGCAACAGCATGAACAGGGTGACGTTTTCGCGCCGGGCCAATGCCTTCAGCTCATTGCTCAGGGATTCGTCGAGGGTGATCGGCAGACGCGCGCCACGGAAACTTTGCTGCGCCGGACGCGGATGATCCAGTGGCAACTCCAGCAGCGGCTGTTCGCTGCCCAGCTTTTCGGTCCAGTACGTCAATTGCCGATCCCGTTCACCGGCGGCCATCCATTGACGCTGCCAGACCGCGTAGTCGGCATACTGCACCGGCAACGCTGGCAGTTCGGCCGGCCGGCCTTGGCTGATCGCCGAGTACAGGCCCATCAGATCATCAATCATCACCTGCAACGACCAGGCGTCGGAGACGATGTGGTGCAGGGTCAGCACCAGCACGTGATCCTGTTCGCCAACCTGCAGCAGGACGAAGCGCACTAACGAACCGTCGAGCACATCGAACGGACGTTGCGTCTCCTGTTCGACGAAGGCCTTGATGCTCGCCTCATCGCTGACGGCCAGCCGCTGTTCGACAAAGCTCACGCGACCTTGCGGGCGGATCACCTGCCAGGTGCGGCCATCTTCTTCGACGAACGCCGTACGCAGGCTCTCGTGGCGCTCCACCAGCGCCTGGAAGCTTTGCTGCAATGCGCTTTTGTCCAACTCGCCGCGCATCCGCAGTGCGGTCGGAATGTTGTAGGCGGCGCTGTCGGGGTCCATTTTCCACAGGAACCATTGACGCTCCTGGGCAAAGGACAGCGCCAGCGGTTGATCACGGTCGACCCGGGTCATCGCCGGTGACTGCTCGCCGGGTTCGGCGCCCAGTGCCTGGACGAAATCCTGCAAGGTGCTGTGCTCGAACAGGCTGCGCAACGGCACCTGGATCTCCAGCATCCGACGTACCCGCGACACCACTTGGGTCACCAACAGGGAGTGCCCACCCAGCTCGAAGAAGTTGTCGGTCAGGCCTACGCGATCCAGCTTCAGCACGTCCTGCCAGATCGCGGCGACTTGCTGTTGCCGTTCGCTCTGCGGGGCGACGTAACGCGTCTGCAACTGGCTGGCATCCACCGCCGGTAACGCCTTGCGATTGAGCTTGCCGTTGGGGGTCAGCGGCAGGCTGGCGAGGAACAGCACATGCGCCGGGACCATGAATTCCGGCAGGCATTCCTTGAGCCGCGCCTTGAGTTCATCACGCATACGCAGTTGATCGTCGGCGGCATTGAGGTCCAGTTGCGGCGCGACCACATAGGCCACCAGTTGCTGGCTGCCCAGGGCTTCCTGCGCCAGCACCGCCACTTCGCGAACTGCTGGCTGCTCCAGCAAACGCGCTTCGATTTCACCCAACTCGATGCGGAAACCGCGGATCTTCACTTGATGGTCGATGCGCCCCATGTACTCGAGCACGCCGTCGTGACGATGGCGCGCCAGGTCGCCCGTGCGGTAGAGCCGCGCACCATTGCCGAATGGGTCAGGCAGGAAGCGCTCGGCAGTCATCGCCGCACGGTCGTGATACCCACGGGCCAGGCCGTCGCCACCGATCAGCAGTTCACCAATGGAGCCCGCCGGGTTCGGCGCCAAATCATCGCCCAAAATGTACAGCGTGGTATTGGCAATCGGTTTGCCAAGGTACGGCTGGCGCTGCTCGCGGGTCAGCTGCCAGGCCGCCGACCAGATGGTGGTTTCGGTCGGGCCATAAAGGTTCCAGACCTGCCCTGCCAGGCCAAGCATGCGCTGGGCCAGGTCATCGGCCAGCGCTTCGCCGCCGCAGAGGAATTTGCAGCCCTGGAGGATGGGAGCCTGTTCGTGGTCGAGCAACATGCGCCAGGTCGACGGCGTGGCCTGCACCACCGTGACCGCCTGTTGCCGGATCATTTCCAGCAACGCTTGTGGGTCCTGGGCGGTCTGCTTGTCCACCAGCACCACACGGGCGCCACTGAGCAGTGGACCGTAGATTTCCAGGCCGAAAATATCGAACGAGAACGTGGTCAGCGACAGCATGCGGTCTTGGGCATCAATTCCCGGCTCCTTGACCATGCTCACCACAAAGTTCACCAGCGCCTGATGGCGCACCATCACCCCTTTGGGCTTGCCGGTGGAACCGGAGGTGTAAATCGCATACGCCAGGTGTTCACCGCTGATCACTACCTGCGGATCGGCTTCGCTGTAACTGCGAGCGTGCTCGCCTTGCGGGTCGAGCAACAGGGTCTGCACGTCAGCCGGAATCGGCAGTTGCCCGATCAAATGCGCCTGGGTCAGCAGCAATTGCAGACCGCTGTCTTCAATCATGTGCGCCAGACGGTCTTCGGGGTACTGCGGGTCCAGCGGCACGTAGGCACCGCCCGCCTTTAGAATCGCCAACAGACCAACGAGCATTTCCAGGCTGCGGTCGATGGCGATACCGACCAATTGATCCGGGCCGACACCCAGTTCGATCAGCCGATGCGCCAACTGGTTAGCCTGGCGATTGAGTTGTGCATAACTCAACGATTGCCCGGCGAACACCAGCGCGGTGGCCTGCGGCGTGCGCAGGGCCTGGGCTTCGATCAGTTGATGGATGCAGCGGTCGGTCGGGTACTCGGCGGCGCTGCGATTCCAGTCCACCAGCACCTGCTGTTGTTCGGCTTCGTCGAGCAGGTCCAGTTCGCCCACCCGCTGCTGCGGATCGGCAACGATGCTGCCCAGCAGGTTTTGCCAATGCCGTGCCAGACGCTCTATGGTCGCGCCGTCAAACAAGTCGGTGGCATAGGTCAGCTGTGCGCCGAGGCCCTCGGGGCCGTCGAATGTTTCCAGGGTCAGGTCGAATTGCGCGGTGCGCGATGGCTGATGCAAGTGGCGGATCGTCAACGCTGACTCGCCTGCGCCCTGCCGGCTTTGGGTGGCGCCGGTGCTCTGGTGGTTGTACATGACCTGGAAAAGCGGGCTGTAACTCAGGCTGCGTTCCGGCTGCAAGGCCTCGACCAGCTGTTCGAAAGGCAGGTCCTGATGCGCCTGGGCGGCCATCGCGGTGTTCTTGACCTGGGCCAGTAACGCGCTGAACGTGGCCTGTGCATCGAATTCGGTCTTGAGCACCTGGGTGTTGACGAAGAAGCCGATCAGCCGCTCAGTCTCGACCCGGTTGCGGTTAGCGGTCGGCACACCGACGCGAATGTCGGCCTGGCCACTGTAGCGATGCAACAAGGTCTGGAAGGACGCCAGCAACAGCATGAACAGCGTGACGTTTTCGCTTTTGGCCAAGGCTCTCAAGCGCTCGCCCAGTGCCGTCGGCAACGCGAGTTCATGACGGGCGCCCCGCAGGCTCTGGACCGCCGGACGCGGGTAATCGGTGGGCAATTCCAGCACCGGATGCTCGCTACCCAAGTGCGCCTGCCAGTAGTCCAGTTGCCGCTCGCGCTCCCCGGCTTCCATCCAGTGCCGCTGCCAGATGCCATAGTCGGCGTACTGGATCGACAACTCCGGCAAAACGAGTTCGTGGCCCTGACGGTAGGCGCCATACAGTTGCAGCAACTCGTCGACCATGACCCGCATCGATGTGCCATCCGAGGCGATGTGGTGCTGGGTCAGGGTCAGCACGTGCTCCTGTGCGCCAAGGCGCAACAGGCTGACACGCAACAACGGCCCGTTGACCAGATCGAAAGGCTGCCCGGCCTGTTCAGCCACGAATGCCTGAATCTGCGCCTCTGGCGACAGGGCACCGGGGGTTTCATCCAGTTCGTGTATGGCGACGGTCAGGTTCATCTGCGGATGAATCACCTGCACCGCCCGCTCATCCTGCTGCTGGAATGTGGTGCGCAGGCTTTGATGACGGGCAATCAGGGTATTGAAGCCGCGTTCGAGCGCCGATACGTCGAGCTCGCCCTGCAACTGCATGGCGCTGGGGATGTTGTAGGCGGCGCTGCCAGGGTCCATCTGCCAGAGAAACCACTGGCGTTCCTGAGCAAAGGACAGCGGCACCGGATCGAACTGCGACTGCGTTTCGGGAATCGGCAAGTTCGCTGGCGAAACACCCTCCTCGAGCATCTTCTGCAGATAGACCCTGCGCTTGTCGAGCGGCAAAGTAATGAAGCGCCGGGCGATCTTCAAAGCGACATTGGTATCCATCAAGCTTCCTCCATTTCGTCAAGCAGGGCGTCCAGCTTGCTCAGTTTTAACGTATCGACCTGCTCACCTGCGGTTGCCAGACTGCTGACGAAATCCGTGAGTACGGGGTGTTGAAAAATCAGTTGTGGGGTCAGTTTCAGGCCCAGTTCCAGTTGCAGGCGTGAAACCACATTGACGGCCAACAACGAGTGGCCGCCCAGTTCGAAAAAGTTATCCAGCAAGCCGACCCGCTCGATTTGCAGTACGTGCTGCCAGATCGCCGCGACCTGCTGCTCGCGCTCGCTCTGCGGGGCGATATAACGCACCTGCAAATGACTGGTCTCCACCGTCGGCAACGCCTTGCGGTCGAGTTTGCCGTTAGGCGTCAGTGGCAGGCTGGCGAGGAACAACAAGTGCGCCGGAACCATGAACTCCGGCAGGGATTCCCTGAGCCGTGCCTTGAGTTCATCACGCAAAGACTGCTGATCGTCGGCGGCAGTGAGGTCCAGTTGCGGCGCGACCACGTAGGCCACCAGTTGCTGATTGCCCAGGGCTTCCTGCGCCAGCACCGCCACTTCGCGGACCGCTGGCTGCTCCAGCAGACGCGCTTCGATTTCACCCAGTTCGATGCGGAAACCGCGGATCTTCACTTGATGGTCGATCCGCCCTCGGTACTCGAGCACGCCATCGGCCTGATAGCGGGTCAAATCGCCGGTGCGGTACAGGCGCTCGCCATTGCTGGCGAACGGGTTCGGCACGTACTTCTCGGCCGTCATGCCCGGCCGGCCCAGGTAACCCCGGGTGATGCCGGCACCGGCCAGGTACAGCTCGGAGGACACGCCCAAAGGCACCGGTTGCAAATCGGCATCCAGCAAGTAACTGGCGGTGTGTTTGAGCGGCCGGCCAATGTTCGCCGTGCCACCCGCCTCGCGGCGGGTCCAGGTGGAATAGGTGGTGTCTTCCGACGGGCCGTAAAGATCGTAGACATGCTCCACGGTCGGTTGCCCATAAAGCGCGTCGACCAGCGACTGCTTCAGCGGCTCACCAGCGAGGTTGATGATGCGCACACCCGGCGGAATCTGCCCGGCGCTCTGCAACGCATTGATCGCCGATGGCACGCTGTTGATCAGGCGCACCTGATCCCGGGCTGGCAGTTGCGGCAACTCCATGGCGTTGCGGGCGATGATCAACGAACCGCCGTTGGCCAAGGTGACAAACAACTCCCAGACCGACAGGTCGAAGCACACCGAGGTCGAGGCCAGCACACCTTGAATGTCGGCTCGGCTGTATACCGATTGCGACCAGTCAATCAGCGCCAGCACATTGCGATGGGCGATGGCTACGCCTTTGGGTTTGCCGGTGGAGCCGGAGGTGTAGATCACATAAGCCAGGTTATCCGGCGTGACGCGAGTGACCGGGGCGCTGCGCGGATAATCCGCCAGCTGCGGCTCGATCAGGTCCATCAGCAGCACTTGGGTTTCGGCAGTGACGTTCAACGTTGCAGCAACAGCCTGCTCGGTCAGCAACACCCGCGCATGGCTGTCTTCAAGCATGTAGGCCACGCGATCGGCCGGGTAATCCGGGTCCAACGGCACGTAGGCACCGCCGGCCTTGAGCACCGCGAGGAGCGCGACCAGCAGGCTGTCCGAGCGCTGCATCGCCACGCCGACCCGCACTTCCGGGCCCACGCCCAACTCGATCAGCTTGTGGGCGAGACGGTTGGCGCGGCCATCGAGTTCGGCGTAAGTCAGCTGTTGGCTGGCGAAGGTGACCGCCAGCGCGTCCGGTTGGGCGGCGACTTGGCGGTCGATCAACTGATGAATGCACAGGTCTTGGGCAAAACCTTCGTCAGCGCGGTTCCAGTCCAGCAAGACCTGTTGCTGTTCGGTCTCATCCAACAGCACCAACTCGCCGAGGCAGCGTTCACCGGCGTCGATCATCTGGCTCAACAGGTGCTGCAAATGAGCCGCCAATTGCGCAACCGTCGCCGATGCAAAACTGGCGCGCTGATAGCTCATGTGCACCGACAATTGAGTGTCGAGGCTCACCAGCAGGGTCAACGGATAGTTGGTCTGCTCCAGACTTGCCACCGGACCAAAGCGCAGTCCTTGCGGCGCGCCCTGCTCCAGGGCTTGGGAAATCGGGTAGTTCTCGAACACCAAGATGTTGTCGAACAGCGCTTCACCGCCCTGCCCGGCCCAGCGTTGAATATCGAACAGCGCGGTGTGTTCGAACTCGCGCAATGCCAGGTTTTGCGCCTGCACCGCTTGCAACCAGCTGTTGAGCGATTGCTCGGCCCGAGGGCTTGCGATCACCGGCAAGGTATTGATGAACAGACCGATCTGTTGCTCGACACCCGGTAGGTCGGCCGGACGACCGGCAACCGTCGAGCCGAAGGCCACGGTGTTTTTACCCGTGTAGCGTTGCAGCAACAGCAACCAGGCTGCCTGCACCAGCGTGTTGACAGTGACTTTCGAGGCCCGGGCAAACTCGCCCAGACGCCGGGTTTGATCGGCATCCAGTACCTGGAAATGATCGCCATAACCTTGGGTGTCGATAGACGTTTGAGGCTTCGCGACGGTCTGGGCCAAACGCGTCGGCTCGTCCAGCGCGTGCAGCGCCGGGGTCCAGAACGCTTCGCTGGCTGCCGTGTCCTGACGTTGCAGCCAAGCGATGTAATCGCGATAACGCCCGCTGTGAGTGGCGTTGAACTGACCGCTGTAACGCTGCAGCACTTCACCGAGCAACTGCGAGTTGCTCCAGCCATCCATCAGGATGTGATGGTTGGTGTAGATCAGGTGATGACGGTTGTCGTCGATGCGCGCGATCACCAAACGCAACAAGGTCGACTCGCTCAAGTTCAGGTGTTGGCGCTCAGTGTCGGCGAGCGTCTGCAAGTTCTGATCGCGCTGCGGATGCACGCGCAAATCATGCAGGCTGTAAGGCATTTGCGCGTGTTTGCTAACCACTTGCACCGGGTTTTCCAGTTCGCCCTGCCAGACAAACCGTGTACGCAGAATGTCGTGGGCATCCACGACCGCTTGCCAGGCCTGATGGAAACGCTCGGGGTCGAGCCCTTCGACGTCCAGGCGTAACTGGTTGATGTAATCGCCCGTGGTTTCTTCGTACACGGCATGGAACAACATGCCCTGTTGCATCGGCGACAGCGGGTACAGGTCTTCGATCGACTGCGGCGCCAGCGGCAAGCCGTCCAGTTGTGCCTGGCTCAAGCGCGCCAGCGGGAAGTCCGACGGGGTGATGCCGTGATTTCCGGTCTGGCAGCAATGGGCGATCAGTGCTTGCAGTTCCAGTGCGTAATCGTCGGCCAGACCCTGGATGGTCGCCTCATTGAACATTTCACGGCTGAAGGTCCAGCCCAGGTTCAGTTCGCCGCCATACACCTGACCATTGAGGGCCAGTTGGTTAGCCAATGGCGCGTTGGCATCCAGCTCATCGCCAGCCGCTTCGCTGGACGGCACGAACAACGCGCCGTCAGCTTCGGTGAAGCTGCCGTCGAACTGGCCAAGGTAGTTGAAGGTCAGACACGGCACCGGCAATTGGCTGAGGGTTTTACGTGCAGCCTCGTCACCCAGATGGGCCAGCGCACCAAAACCGATGCCCTTGTTCGGGATCGCGCGCAGCTGTTCCTTGATCTGTTTCAGCGAGCCGCCAAGGTCTGCGACCGGCGTCAGTTTCGCCGGGTACAGGCTGGTGAACCAGCCGACCGTGCGGGTCAGGTCAATGCCGTCGAACAGCTCTTCACGGCCATGACCTTCAAGCTGGATCAATGTGCTGTCGGCGCCGGTCCAGCGCACCATGACGCGGGCCAGTGCGGTCAGCAGCAAATCGTTGACTTGGGTGCGATAGGCCGGCGGGGCGTCTTGCAGCAATTGGCGGGTCAGTTCCTTGTTCAGTTGCGTACGCACCGTCAGTGCGTGTCGGTTCTGTTGCCCGCCCTGGGGATTATCCGCCGGCAAAGCCACTTCGACGCCTTGCAACTGCTGTTGCCACCAGGCCAGTTCGGTGCGCAGTTCAGCGCTGTGAGCGTAGGTTTGCAGGTGCTCGGCCCAGACCTTGGCGGCACTGGTTTTGGCTGGCAATTGCAGGGTTTCGCCGGTCAACAGTTGACGGTAGGCGGTTTGCAGATCGTCGAACAGAATGCGCCACGACACGCCGTCCACCACCAAATGGTGGATCGCCAGCAACAGTCGCTGACTGCCGTCATCGAGGTTCGCCAGCACCGCACGCATCAGTGGCCCGTCTTGCAGGTTCAGGCTGCGTTGCGCTTCGTTGGCTACCGCTTCCAGTGCCGTGGCGTCGGCGACATCGACCGCCCAGACCATCGCATCGGTCTGGCTGTCCAGCGCACGGTACTGCGCCTGCCAACCCTCGGCCTGTTCGGCGAAGCTCAAGCGCAAGCCATCGTGGTGCGCAACCAGTGCGCCCAAAGCCAGCTCCAGCACGTTGGCATTCAAGGTTTGCGTCGGCTTGAGCATCACCGTCTGGTTCCAGTGCTGGCGCTCGGGGATGGCCTGTCCGAAGAACACCTGTTGCACTGGCAACAACGCCAGTTCGCCAGTCACCGGCCCTTGATCGATGACCTGAGCCTGTTCGCCAAGCCGCGCCACCGTGGCCAGTGCCTGAATGGTCTGGTGCTGGAACAGGTCTTTTGGCGTGAAGCGGATACCGGCCTGTCGGGCGCGGCTGACCACTTGAATCGAGATGATCGAATCGCCGCCCAACTCAAAGAAGTTGTCGCTCAAACCGACCTGATCGAGCTTCAGCACGTCCTGCCAGATCGTCGCCAGTTGCTGCTCCAGAGCGCTTTGCGGCGCGACATAGGCTTGCTGCAATTGACTGACGTCCGGTTTGGGCAGGTTCTTGCGGTCGAGTTTGCCGTTGGGGGTCAGAGGCAGGCGCTCAAGCAGCAGCAAATAAGCCGGCACCATGTGCGCCGGCAGCACGGCTTTAAGTTGTTCGCGCAGGCTTTCGGCGAAATCGGCGCGATCGGCATTGAGCGCGTCGGCCACCACATAAGCCACCAGGCGCTTGCCGCTGCCGGCGGTGCCTTCCTGGGCAACCACCACGGCTTCGCGCACACCTTCGAGGGTTTGCAGGCGCGCTTCGATTTCTCCCAGCTCGATACGGAAACCGCGAATTTTCACCTGATTGTCGATGCGATCCAGATAATCGAAAGTGCCGTCGGCACGCTGACGCACCAGGTCACCGGTGCGGTACAGCAGGCCACCGACAACGCTGAACGGATCGGCGACAAACCGTTCCGCCGTCAGCCCCGGACGGTTCAGGTAACCCCGGGCAAGGCCCGTGCCGCCCAAGTACAATTCACCGGCCATACCTTGGGGCAGCAGGTTCAGGTCAGCGTCCAGCACGTAAGCGCTGCGGTCACCGATACGACTGCCGATCGGCGCATAGGCCGCACCACACTGCACGTCGCGCCCGGCCTTCCAGATCAGCGGCGTGACCACGGTTTCGGTCGGGCCGTAGCCGTTGATGATGTAGTCCGGATCGAGCGCGCGCTTGACCCGCTCGAAACTGGCGTTGGGCACGGCATCGCCGCCGAAGCAGTAGATCCGCACCTTCGGCGGGTTGCCTTCACGTTCGGCATGCTCGGCCAGTTGTTGCAGGTAGACCGGCGGGAACGCCACCACCGTCACGCCGTGTTCGCGCATGGCGTTGTAAGTCTGCTCCGGGGTCCAGAGGCTGTCGTCGCGAATCAGCAGCGAGGCGCCGTGGGTCAGGCTGGTCAGCCAACGCTCGTGGGCGCCGTCAAATGCGAAGGACATGAAGTGGAATTCGCAGTCGCTGTCACGCATTTCATAACGCTCGCCGATGGCCTGGCAGTGCATCGCCAGCGGGCCATGGGCAACGCTCACGCCTTTGGGATTACCGGTGGAGCCGGAGGTGTAGATGACGTAAGCGAGGTTCTGCGGATCGAGCTGCACCTTGGGCGCAGTGAGAGATTGGCTGCGCAGATCGAGGCGGTCGAGCTCCAGCACCGGGACCGAATCTTCCACCGGCAACTGCGCAGAAACAGCAGAATCGGTCAGCAGCAACGCCAGCCCCGAATCCTCAATCAGATAGGCCAGGCGTTCACGGGGGTAGCTGGTGTCCAGCGGCACGTAGGCACCGCCGGCCTTGAGTACCGCCAGCAACGCGACGATCACCCCTTCGCTACGCGGCAAGGCCACGCCAACCCGGCTTTCCGGGCCGACACCCCGCGCAATCAGGGCGTGGGCCAACTGATTGGCGCGCCGGTCGATATCGCCATAACTGAAACGCTGACCGGCGAAGATCACCGCCGTGCACTCCGGGCGCTGGGCGGCGAGTTCGGCGATGCGTTGGTGAACGGCGACATTCACCGGATACGCTTGCGGCCGGTTACTGGCCGTTTGCTGCGCAAGTTCGGCGGCGCTGGCCAAGGCGATTTCGCCGAGGTTGCGTTCGGCCGACTCGGCAAACTGTTCCAGCAGTTGCAGCAGCTGCGCACTGATGCGCTCGATCGCCGACGTGGAGAAATGCGCCCGGTCGAAGCTGTAATGCAGCGCCAGTGTCTGGCCCAGCGTCACGGCGACGCTCAACGGATAATGGGTTTGCTCAAGGTTGGCGACTTCGCCGAACACCACGCCTTGTTCTGCACCCTGTTGCAGCGCCTGGGCAATCGGGTAGTTCTCGAACACCAGAATGTTGTCGAACAGCGCTTCGCCACCCTGCCCGGCCCAGCGTTGAATGTCCGCCAGCGGTGTGTGCTCAAACTCGCGCAAGTTGAGGTTTTGCGCCTGTACGGCTTGCAACCAGTTACCAACGCTCTGATCCGGACGCGGCGCGCCGATCACCGGCAAGGTATTGATGAACAAGCCGACAGCTTGCTCGATGCCGGGCAAGTCTGCCGGGCGCCCAGCCACCGTGGCACCGAAGGCCACGGTTTCGTGACCGGTGTAGCGTTGCAGCAACAACAGCCACGCGGCCTGCACCAGGGTGTTGAGGGTGACTTTCTGTTGTCGGGCAAAGGCTTCAAAATCTTGGGTGCGACTGACTTCCAGGGTCTGGAAGTGATCGCCGTGCCCGCTAAGGGTTTCGTTGCCAGACACCACCAGGGCCAGTCGGGTTGGCTCTTGCAAAGAAGCCAACGGCTCGCTCCAGAAATCCTGGCTCGATTGCGCGTCCTGACGTTGCAACCAACCGATGTAATCGCGATAGCGCCCGACGGAGGACACCGGCGCGCGACCGCTGTAACGCTGCAAGACTTCGCCGAGCAACTGCGAATTGCTCCAGCCGTCCATCAGGATGTGGTGATGGGTATAAATCAGGTGCCAACTATCGACGGCGGTTTGCACCAGTACCAGTCGCAGCAACGGCGCCTGGCTCAGGTCGAACCCTTGTTGGCGTTCGGCATCGGCCCGTTCACGCAAGGCCTGAACCTGATCGCCACGCTCACGCCAGTCCAGCACGGTGAACGGCAACTGAACCTGTTTGTGGACGATCTGGACCGGTTGCTCCAGTTCACCCTGCCAGACAAAACCTGTGCGCAGGATGTCTTGAGCATCGACAGTGGCCTGCCAGGCCCCGAGGAAACGCTCGGGGTCGATGCCTTGCACATCCACCCGCAGCTGATTGATGTACTCGCCCGCCGCCTGCTCGTAAAGGGTGTGGAACAACAGCCCCTGCTGCATCGGCGATAGCGGGTAGAGGTCGTCGAGTTGCCCGGCGGCCACCGGTAGTGCATCGAGTTGTGCCTGGGTGATGCGCGCCAGCGGGAAGTCCGACGGCGTAGCCTGTGGGGTTTCGAGGGTGCAGCAATGTTCGATCAACGCATTGAGTTCGACAGCGTATTGATCAACCAGCTGCTGGATGGTCGCCGTGTCGAACATCTCACGGCTGAAGCCCCAGCTCATCGAAAGCTCACCGCCGTACACCTGACCTTCGACTGTTAGCCAGTTGGCCAACGGCGCCGACGGATCCTGGGCCGCGCCACTGCCTTCGCTGGACGGCACAAACAACGCCGCCTCGTCAAACTGGCGGTCGAACTGCCCCAGGTAGTTGAAGGTGATGCGCGGCTGCGGCAGGGCTGCCAGTGCGGTGCTCGTTTGCGGGTCCGCCAGGTAACGCAGCACACCGTATCCCAGACCTTTGTCCGGTACCGCGCGCAGTTGCTCCTTGACCGTTTTGATCGATGCGCCGAGATCACCGGCCGGGCTCAGGTTGACCGGGAACAGGCTGGTGAACCAGCCGACGGTGCGGGTCAAATCGATGTCGTCGAACAGGTCTTCGCGGCCATGCCCCTCGAGCTGGATCAGCGTGCGGCCCTGCCCGGTCCAGCGGCACACGGCCCGCGCCAGCGCGGTCAGCAGCAGATCATTGACCTGAGTGCGGTAGGCGGCTGGCGCCTGCTGCAACAGTTTGCGGGTTTGCTCGGCGTCGAAGGTCAGTTCGACTTTCTGCTCGAAACGGTTTTGCAGTGCGCCGTCAGGGCGGTCGCACGGCAAGTCGTTTTGCGCTGCATCGCGCAGTTCGGCCTGCCAATAATCGATACTGTTCTGGAATGTCGGCAGGTGGCTTTGCAGACGCGCCACCCAGCGTTGGCAGGAACTGGTTTTCGCCGCGGCGGTCAGCGTCGAGCCGTCGCGTACCTGACTGTAGAACTGCTGAAGATCCTCCAGCAACACCCGCCACGAAACACCGTCCACCACCAGGTGATGAATAGCCAACAGCAGCCGTTGCGTGCCGTCGGCCATGTCCACCAACAGCGCTCGCAGCAATGGGCCGTGACTCAGATCAAGACTGCGCTGGGCTTCGTCGCACAAGGCATTCAGTTCTTCGGCCGATTGCGCCGAGCGTTGCCACAACACCGACTCGCTGGACACCGCGCCATAGGCTTGCTGCCAACCGGCATCAGTCATTTCATATCGCAGACGCAAACCATCGTGATGCTTGAGCAACTGCGCCAACGCTTGATCCAGCGCCCCGGCATCCAGCGTTTCGCGTGGGACCAGCAGCAGCGACTGGTTCCAGTGTTGACGCTGCGCAATGGCTTGTTCGAAGAACCAGTGCTGCACCGGCGTCAGGGCCACCGCGCCAACGGCCGGACCTTGATCGATCAGGTTCTGTTCACCGCTGCGGACCACTTGCGCCAGGCTGCGAATGGTCTGGTGCTGGAACAGGTCCTTGGGACTCAACACGATGCCCGCCTGACGCGCGCGGCTGACCACCTGCATCGACACAATGGAGTCGCCGCCCAGTTCGAAGAAGTTGTCTTCCAGGCCGACGTTGTCGATGGCCAGAACGTCCTGCCAGATCGCTGCCAGGGACTTTTCCAGCGCCGAGCGTGGCGCCACGTGTTCGCGTTGCTGCTGAGTGCCGTCGACCGCAGGCAAGGCTTTGCGGTCGAGTTTTCCGTTGGGCGTCAACGGCAATTGTTCGAGGAACAGCAGATAAGCCGGCACCATATAATCCGGCAAATGTTGGCGTAGCGCCGCTTTCAGGGTTTCACGCAGGCTCGCTTGAGCATCGGCATTGCCCGTCAACACGCCTGCATCGGTCGGCACGATGTAGGCGACCAATTGCTGACCGCTGGCGCCGTCCTGAGCCAGCACTGCCAGTTCGCGTACCGCGTCCTGCTGCAACAGCCGCGCTTCGATCTCACCGAGCTCGATACGAAATCCCCGAACCTTGACCTGATGGTCGATGCGACCGACGTATTGCAATGCACCGTCGACCTGATAACGGGTCAAATCGCCCGTGCGATACAGGCGCTCGCCGTTGCTGGCGAACGGGTTCGGCACGTACTTCTCGGCGGTCATGCCCGGCCGCGCCAGGTAACCTCGGGTGATGCCGGCGCCGGCCAGGTACAGCTCGGCCGATACACCTTGGGGCACCGGTTGCAGATCGGCGTCCAGCAAATAACTGGCGGTGTGTTTGAGTGGCCGACCAATGTTGGCAGTGCCGCCGGCTTCGCGCCGAGTCCAGGTGGAATAGGTGGTGTCTTCCGATGGACCGTAGAGGTCGTAGACGTGCTCGAGGGTCGGCTGCTGATACAACGCATCCACCAGGCTCTGCTTCAGCGGCTCACCAGCGAGGTTGATGATGCGCACACTCGGCGGAATCTGTCCGTCGCGCTGCAATGCATTGATCGCCGAGGGCACGGTGTTGATCAGACGCACCTGATCCCGGGCCGGCAGTTGCGGCAGTTCCAGGGCATTGCGGGCGATGATCACCGAGCCGCCATTGGCCAAGGTGACAAACAGCTCCCACACCGACAGGTCGAAGCACACCGACGTCGAGGCCAGTACCCCCTGAATATCGTCGCGGCTATAGACCGACTGCGACCAGTCGATCAGCGCCAGCACGTTGCGATGGGCGATGGCCACGCCTTTGGGCTTGCCGGTGGAGCCGGAGGTGTAGATCACGTAAGCCAGATTATCCGGCGTGACGCGAGTCACCGGCGCGCTGCTCGGGTAAGCGGCCAGCCACGGCTCTGCGGCGTCCATCAGCAGCACTTGGGTTTGCGCAGTCACGGGCAACGTCGCGGCCAACGCCTGCTCGGTCAACAGCACCAAGGCGCGACTGTCTTCGAGCATGTAGGCCACTCGTTCGGCCGGGTAATCTGGATCCAGCGGCACATAGGCGCCACCGGCCTTGAGCACCGCCAGTAACGCCACCAGCAGACTGTCGGAACGCTGCATCGCCACGCCGACCCGAACTTCAGGGCCCACGCCCGACTCGATCAGCTTGTGGGCCAGACGGTTGGCTTGAGCGTCGAGTTCGGCGTAGGTCAGTTGTTTTGCCGCGAAGGTCACCGCCAGCGCGTCCGGCATGGCCGCGACTTGCCTGGCGATCAGCTTATGGATGCACAGGTCATCTGCGAATAGTTGGTCAGCGCGGTTCCAGTCGTGAACGATGCGCTGATACTCCGCGGCTTCAAGCAACGGCAAATCGCTGATGCGCTGCTGGCTGTCGCTGACCATACCGTGCAGCAGATGGGTCCAGTGCCGTGCCATGCGGGCAATGGTCGCGGCGTCGAACAGGTCATTGGCGTAGGTCAGCGCGGCGTGCAGTGTGCCGGCCTTTTCATAGGTGTCCAGGGTCAGGTCGAACTGGGTGGTGCGCCCTTCCCATTCGATCACGCCCAGTTCCAGGCCCGACGCGGTGGTCACCGTGGAAATGTCCGCCACCTGCGGCTGATGGTTGTACATCACCTGGAACAGCGGCGTGTGGCTGAGGCTGCGCTCCAGCTTCAACGCTTCCACCAGCCGCTCGAACGGCAAGTCCTGATGGGCCTGGGCGCCGAGGGCGGTTTCCTTGATGTCACTGAGCAAATCGGCCACGCGAGTCTGGCCGTCGAGCCGGGTGCGCAGCACTTGGGTGTTGACGAAGAAACCGATCAAGCCTTCGATTTCACCGCGGTTGCGGTTGGCGATTGGCACGCCGACGCGGATATCGGTCTGCCCGGTGTAACGGTGCAGCAGCGCGTTGAAAGCACCGAGCAACAGCATGAACAAGGTGATGTTGTGTTTCTGCGCGGTGGCTCGCAGTTGCTCGGCCAGTTGGCCATCGATCCCGAACTCATAACGCGTGCCGCGATAGCTGGGCATCGCCGGGCGCGGGTGATCGGTGGGCAACTCCAGCACCGGGTGCTCGTCGCCCAATTGGGCTTGCCAGTATTCCAGTTGCCGCGCCTGTTCCCCGGCTTCCAGCCAGCGGCGTTGCCACAAGGCATAGTCGCTGTACTGAATCGGCAGCGGTGCGAGCTGCGGTTGCGCGCCTGCATCGTGGGCGTCGTAGCAGCGGATGAACTCATCGATCAACACATTCATCGACCAGCCATCAGAAACGATGTGGTGCAAGGTCAGTAGCAGCACGTGCTCCTGCTCAGCGAGCTTGAGCAGCTTGACCCGCAGCAGCGGCCCGACGGCAAGGTCGAACGGCAGCAGCGATTGCTGCTGGGCAGCCTCGGCCACAGCCTGCTCGCGCTCAAGGGGCGGCAATGCGCTGAAATCGACCTGTTCGATCACCAGCGGCGCACTGGTCGGCGCTTGTTGCAGAGTCTCGTCGGCCTGGCGCTGGAACACCGTGCGCAGGGTTTCATGGCGCGCCACCAGGCTGGCGAACGCTTGCTCCAGGGCCGGCAGATTCAACCGCCCGGTCAGGCGCACCGCACCCGGCAAGTTATAGGCGCCACTGTGCGGGTCCAGTTGCCAGAGAAACCACATGCGTTGCTGAGCGTAGGACAGCGCCTGCCGGTCCTCGGCCTCGACCCCTTGCGGAATCGGAAAACGGGCGAAGTCCACGCCCTCCTTGTGCAAGGCCGCAAGGAACATCTGGCGCTTTTCCAGGGGCAACCCGATAAACCGGCGAGCAAGTTTCAAGGAGTCTTCAGCATTCATTTCTTAGCATCCGGATCAGTAGGCAGGAAGCACAAAGGCACGTCGTCCCTATAAAACGAATGCAGACCGGAAAAATTAGCGTTTGAGAATAAGTATCAGGAAGGAGGGTGAAGCGAGGAAAGACAGGCAAATACAAATCTACTGTGGGAGCGGGCTTGCTCGCGAAAGCGGACTGTCATTCAGCATTGATGTCGACTGACAAACCACCTTCGCGAGCAAGCCCGCTCCCACAAGGAAAGCAGGTCAGGCCATGGCAACCATGGCCCCCCGCCGATGATGAACCTCCAACTGATCCTTGATCACCCGTAGCACCTTGGCTTCGTGCTCATGAATGAAGAAGTGCCCGCCGGCCAGCATGTCCACCGAAAAGCTGCCATGGGTTTCCTTGCTCCAACCGATCAACTGTTCGGTGGTGGCCTTGTCGGACTTGCCTCCCAGCACGTGCACCGGGCACTTGAGCAATGGCCGCTGCACCGGCTGAAAACGCCCGCACAGTAGAAAATCCGCGCGCAGAATCGGCAGCGTCAGGCTCATCAGCTCTTCATTGGCCAGCACCTCTTCGCTGGTGCCATTGAGCGTTCGTAGCTGCTCGATCAACTGCCCATCGGTTTTCGGCTCGGCAAAGCCGCGGTCGTAGTCGGCCCGCATCGTGGGTGCCGCCGTTCCCGAGGCAAACAGGGCCACCGGTTCCGGGCAGCCCAGCGCACGAAAGGCGTGGGCCATCTCGCATGCCAGCAAGGCGCCCAGGCTATGACCAAACAAGGCGTAGGGCGCCTTGAGCGTCAAACGCAGCTCACTGGCCAATTGCATCGCCAGTGCGCGCATGTCGGTGTGCAGCGGTTCGCCGAACCGTGCGCCCCGCCCCGGCAGCTCTACCGGCTGCAACTGCAGCCATTGCGGCAACTTGCGCCGCCAGCGGCTGTAGACCATGGCACTGGCGCCAGAGTACGGCAGGCACAGCAAGGTCAGCTTGGTCACCACGTTCACCTCAAAAAGTCGTCTGTAAGGAGGGACGGTCCGCAAGCGACGCAAATTAGTCAGCGCCGGTTAAATTTGCGCTGCAGGTTATCGTCCCCTGTTAAGACCAAAACCAGCTCAGACCAAAACCAACAAGGGGCAAAAGCCGTGGACCTGCAGACCATCCTGGGCAAACTGTTCGCCAATGCCGGTGCCGTCGGCATCGAAGGGGTTTTTCAATTCGTGTTCGGCCCGCACCAGGCGTACTGGTCCGAGGTCAAGGCCAGCAGCCGCACCGAAGCCGGCCGACATGCCAGCCCCGACGTGACCATCGAAGTTGCGGAAAAGGACTTTCTCGGGATCATGGGCGGCATGGCCAACGTCGAGGAGCTGTTCGCCAGCGGCCGCTTGAAAATTGGTGGCAACATGGGCCTGGCGACGATGCTGCCGCAGATCATCGATCACGCTCGCCATGGGGGCGGTGTGGTGGAAAAGGTCGACATGAACAAGCGCTACCCGACCCCGCCGCGTTTCAGCGAAAAGGTTTCCGCGAGCCTGCCAACCCAATATTCGGTGGAGCGCCGGCCACGCAGCGAGCTGTCGGTATTGGAATTCGAGACTCGCTATTTGCCTCATGGCATTCCTCTGGTGATCAGCGATGCCTTGCAAGACTGGCCCCTGTTCAAGCTCAGCCGCGAAGAATCGCTGGTGCACTTCGCCGAACTGCAAGGCATCACCCGACACGGCGATTACGTGAAGAAAACCTTCTCCACGGAACGGGATTTCCGCTCCACCTCCATGGCCGCGTTCATCGCCTCGCTGGATACCCCGGCGGTCAAAAGCGCCGATGGCGAACCACCGGCGTACATGGGCAACAATATCCTGCCCGCGCAATTGATGGAGCAGATCAAGTACCCGCCCTATTTCGATCAAGCGCTGTTCATCCCGCCACGCATCTGGATCGGCCCCAAAGGCACGCTGACACCGCTGCATCGCGATGATACCGACAACCTGTTCGCTCAGGTCTGGGGCCAGAAAACCTTCACCCTCGCCGCGCCTCATCACCGCGAAGCCCTCGGCACTTGGTCGACGGCCCCCCAAGGCGGGCTCGACGGTTGTGATTTCAACCCGGATGCGCCGGATTATCAGCGCTTCCCCGGAGCGCGGGACGTGACGTTTCTGCGGGTGACCCTGGAGGCCGGCGACCTGCTGTTTCTACCCGAAGGCTGGTTCCATCAGGTGGAATCGGTGTCGACGTCGTTGTCGGTGAATTTCTGGGTGAATTCGGGAAGAGGCTGGTAACCCGGGAGCAGGCTTGCTTGCACCTGAATTTGCATTGTCCCGGTTATTTAGCCCAACACATAACCCCACTGTGGGAGTGAGCCTGCTCGCGATGAGGCCATCACCTTCAACATCAATACCGCCTGCCTGACCGCTATCGCGAGCAGGCTCGCTCCCACATTTTGCATTGCATTGCACCGGGCTACCCCACCGACAGCGGCGGCCCGACAATAAAGCAGACTTCGTCCAGCACCGATTCCAGCGCATAAGCGGTTTGCAACTCAGGCCGACCGCGATGGGGTCCGGCCTCAACAAAGGCCTGCAACTTGCCACAAACATCTGCCACGGGGAAAGCCTCGAATTGTTGGTTGAGTGTGAACGACGGTTTGCCGGCAAATGAACTCTCTGCGGCTCAAACCGGTCAGCTAGTTAGACCCTCGGTTCCCCGGAGCACTGCGGCAATGGTTGATCATTCCGAACGACAAAGCGCCATCGACGCCCACGGCATCATTGGCGATATGCGCAGCGCAGCGTTGGTGAACGACAAGGGCAGCGTGGACTTTTTCTGCTGGCCGGAATTCGACAGTCCGTCGATCTTCTGCTCGCTGCTGGACAGCCCCGAAGCCGGTATTTTCCAACTGGCCCCGGACCTGCCCGACGCCCGTCGCGAGCAGATTTACCTGCCCGACACCAACGTCCTGCAAACCCGATGGCTCAGCGATCACGCGGTGGTCGAAGTCACCGACCTGCTGCCCATCGGCGACAGCGAAGATGATTTGCCGATGTTGATGCGCCGGGTGCGGGTGGTCAGCGGACAAGCGACGATCCGCATGCGCTGCGCCGTGCGTCATGACTATGCCCGGGCTCCGACCAAGGCCCGCGCACGTGATCGGAGTGTATGTTTCGAGGCCGCCGGTCAGCCCGCCATACAGTTGTGTTCGGATCAATCCTTGCGTATCGAGGGCCATGCGGCCGTCGCCGAATTCATCCTCGAACAGAACCAGAGCGCCGAGTTCCTGCTCGGTGGCGTTGACGATGCGCGCTTCAAGGAAGGCGCCGCCGCGCTGTGCCTGGAGCGCACCCTGAAGTTCTGGCGCGACTGGATCGGCCAGTCCAATTATCGCGGTCGCTGGCGGGAAATGGTCAATCGCTCGGCACTGGCCCTGAAGCTGCTGACCTCACGCAAACACGGCGCCATCCTCGCCGCCGCCACCTTCGGCCTGCCGGAAACGCCCGGCGGCGAACGCAACTGGGACTACCGCTACACCTGGATCCGCGATGCCTCGTTCACCGTCTATGCCTTCATGCGCCTGGGCTTCGTCGAGGAGGCCAACGCCTACATGCGCTGGCTGCGCGGCAGGGTCAGCGATTGCCGCGGCAAGCCGATGAAACTCAACATCCTCTACGCCATCGATGGCCGTCAGGAACTGCCGGAAGTTGAACTTTCACACTTGTCCGGTCATGGCGGCGCAACACCGGTACGCATCGGTAATCAGGCCTACGATCAAATCCAGCTCGACATCTTCGGCGAGCTGTTGGACGCGGTGTACCTGGTCAACAAGCACGGTGAAGCGATTTCCCATGAAGGCTGGAAACACACCGTGGAAGTGGTCGATCAGGTCTGCGAAACCTGGCAGCAAAAAGACGTCGGCATCTGGGAAATGCGCGGCGAGCAGTATCATTTCCTGCACTCGCGACTGATGTGCTGGGTGGCCGTGGACCGCGCCATCCGGCTGGCCTCCAAACGCTCGCTGCCCGCCCCCTTCGCCCGCTGGGACCAGACCCGCCAAGCGATCTACACCGACATCTGGAGCAATTTCTGGAACGAAGAACGCGGGCATTTCGTCCAGCACATCGGCGGCACCGGCCTCGACGGCTCGATGCTATTGATGCCGCTGGTGCGCTTCGTCAGCGCCAAGGATCCGCGCTGGATTTCGACCCTCGAAGCCATCGAAAAAAACCTGGTGCGCGCGGGCATGGTCTACCGCTACCGCAACGACGACAGCCAGATCGACGGCCTGCCCGGCACCGAAGGCGCTTTTGCCGCATGCTCGTTCTGGTACGTCGAATGCCTGGCCCGGGCCGGCCAGGTGGAAAAGGCGCACCTGGAGTTCGAGCAATTGCTGAAGTATGCCAACCCGCTGGGGCTGTACGCCGAAGAGTTCGACAGCCATGCCCGGCACTTGGGCAACACACCACAAGCGCTGACGCACCTGGCGCTGATCAGCGCGGCGAGCTTCCTGAACAGGAAGTTGAGCGGGGAGAAAAACTTTTGGCAGCCTTGAAGACCGAGTCGCCTTCTTCGGAGGCAAGTCGGATCGCCATACCGCTCGCTGCTACAGATGCACACCGTTCCAATTGTGGGATATGTACACCGTACAAAACTGTGGGAGCGGGCTTGCTCGCGAAGGCGATTTCACATTCAACATTGATGTCGCCTGACACACCGCTTTCGCGAGCAAGCCCGCTCCCACAGGGGATCAGCTGTGTGGCGTGGGCTTTGGCACGTCGACGTTATCGAGCACCCGATTCACCGCCAGCTCGGCCAGCATGATGACCTGCTGAATCGCCAGGAGCGTATGCCGCTGCGGGGCGTCGACATACGCGGCAATGTCGCTGGTCATTACGCTGGCTGAGGCCAGTGATTCGCAGACATGAGCGAGCAGGCTTTCGTTGTCCATGTCCGGGGCAACCATGAACATTTTGCTTGGCTTGCGGCTTTCGGTTTTTTTGGGGGCGGGTTTGAGGTAGTGGTCGAGCGCCCGTTCGGCAGCGTCGTGGAGCTTTTTGGAATCGAGGGATTCGTAGGGGGAAACGTCGTCGGTTTCTGGGGGATTGGGACTGTCTTTTATCATGGTGTAACTCCTGACATTCATGAAGCTCACCACCGTCGTGACCAAACGATGGGTGGTGGGCGGTGCGCAGGTTGGTCAACCGGGAAGTCAGGCACCCGGCGCACTCGAAAGTGCCCCGCGCACAGCCCACCGCGAAGCATACCGACAAGCGCACGAAAAAGCGCCGACATGCTCACGTTGGCGCTTGCACGCCTGACATTGCACGGGTGACCAAACCCGGTCGCTGAATTGGCAGCGACCCGGAAAGACTATCGGTTCCCTTTCCTCACTTACAACCGCCAAGACTCGTCGGAAATATCCACTTTTACGACACTTTTTGTAGGACCGAGGCTTACCCGCAATGAACTTAAACACGCTCCATCTGACACTGCTGACCTCCTGTGGCGAGGGAGCGTGCTCCCGTCGGGGTGCGCAGCGGCCCTGAAATCTACAACCACATTCCTCCAGAAACACCGCATTTGCTGGGCTTACGGCTGCTGCGCAACCGAACGGGGGCCAGTCCTCTCGCCACAGGATCGTGTAGGCCAAACACCTACATTTATTAAACAAACTCGCCCAATCAACACGCAGTCACTCATTCCTACATCCAGAAATACTTTGTTGCCAGCGCTTACATCCGTCCCTACCATCCACGTCAACGGGCACAGCGGAGCTGTCCAACAAAACCCGAATTCAAGGAACCAGAATGACCCAGCGCATCCATCGCAGCATCGACACCCCACTCCGATCAGGCCTGAACCGGGATGAACTGTGGGAGGGCCACGACAAAGGTCTGATCAAATGCTGGGAAATCGGCCGCCAACGCGCCGTCCGCTTCCCCGACCTCGCCCGAGAATGCCTCACTGGTGAACTTCCGGTGCTAGGCTGGAAAGGTGGCGTCAGCCGCAGCCTGAAGAAACTCGAAAAATACGGATCCCTCAAATACCTCGCCCAATGGCAGGGGTTGCGCGGGGAAGATCTGGATATTGATCTGAGCGCAGAACGGGCGTTGACCTGTTCCAGGACCAAAATGATGGTGACGTTTACGCCGGATCGGTCGAAGTATTTCAATCAGGTGGCGGACGTGGAAGCCTGAGGAAAAGGCCCCGAGTCGATTTGAATCAGCCTCTCAAAACAGCCCTCTGGAATGTCAAATGAACCATGACGCGCAGATCCAATACGCACTGACACCCAGCCTCAATATCGCCTACGAAGAGCACGGTCCCAGCGCCGGCGACCCGGTCATTCTGCTCCACGGCTTCCCCTACTCCCCCCGCGCCTACGACGAAATCGCCCCGGTCCTCGCCGCAAAGGGCTACCGCATTATCGTCCCGTACCTGCGCGGCTACGGCCCGACTCGTTTCAACTCCCCCGACACACTGCGCTCCGGCCAGCAAGCCGCCCTCGCCCAGGATTTGCTGGACCTGATGGACGCCCTCGCCATCAAACAAGCTGCTTTGTGCGGCTACGACTGGGGCGGTCGGGCGGCGTGCATTGTTGCGGCGCTGAAGCCGGAGCGGGTGCGCTGTCTGGTGACCGGGGATGGCTACAACCTTCAGAACATCCCCAACTCCACCCAGCCTCTGGATCCGGAGACTGAACACCGTCTCTGGTATCAGTACTATTTCCACACCCCGCGCGGTGTTGAAGGCTTGACCCAAAACCGCCGGGCACTGTGCGAACTGCTCTGGAAGTTGTGGTCGCCGACCTGGGTCAAAAATGCCGAACGTTATCCCTTGAGCGCGCCACTCTTCGATAATCCGGACTTCGTCGAGGTGGTGATTCACTCGTACCGGCACCGGTTCATGTATGCGCCCGGCGATCCGGCGCTGGAGTGGATGGAAGAAGCGCTGACCCAACAACCGGTGATCAGCGTGCCGACGATTTCCCTGTGCGGCGCCGATGATGGTGTAGGCCCCGCCTCTGAAATCGATGAAGACGCCGAGCGCTTTACCGGCCCTTATGAACGCCGAGTATTGGCGGGCGTCGGGCATAACATTGCCGAAGAAGCGCCCGAGGCGACCCTCAAGGCAATACTGGATCTGCTGGAGAACTGACGGAAAACCGCTCGCGATAGGCTTGCGGTGTCACGCCCATGGCTCGCAGAAAACTGCGGCGCAAAGTTTCTTCGCTGCCAAACCCGCATTGCACCGCGACCCGTTTGATCGGTACACCGGTGTCGCTGAGCAGCCGTCGCGCGGTCTCGACCCGAATCAGTTCGATGGCCCGCGCCGGAGTCTGGCCGGTGTCGGCGCGGTAGTGACGGACGAAGCTGCGCTCGCTCATGCCGGCCTGCAAGGCTAAGGTCGGGATGCCGAGGTCCTTGGTGAGGTTTTCGCTGATCCAGGCATGGAGGTCGTCGAATCGGTTGCCTTCCTTTTGCAAAGACAAGGTAACGCTGAACTGCGACTGACCACCCGGACGCTTGAGAAACACCACCAATTGCCGGGCGACGTCCAGGGCCATGGTTCGGCCGAGGTCTTCTTCGACCATCGCCAAGGCCAGGTCGATGCCCGCGGTGACCCCGGCCGAGGTCCAGACCGGGCCGTCGTTGATGAAGATCGGGTTGGGTTCGACCTGGAGTTTGGGATGCTGATGCGCCAATTGCTCGCAACGGGTCCAGTGTGTGACCACCCGCCTGCCATCAAGCCAACCGCTGGCCGCCAGCAAAAACGCCCCGGTACACACCGACGCCACCCGCCGACACCCTGTCGCGTGCTCACGTACCCAGGCCACCAGCGGCTCGTCTTTCGCCGCCGCGTAAACGCCCCAGCCACCCGCAATGATCAAGGTGTCACTGCCCTGATCCGGCAACGACTCCGCAAACAGCGCCAACCCCGCCGACGACATAACCGCCCCGCCACCGCAGGCAATCACCGACGGTGCATAGGGCGGTGGCAAACCTTGCTGGCGAGCAATGTCGTTGGCCGAGGCGAACACCTGCAACGGCCCGGTGACGTCAAGCAGTTGCACATTGGCAAAGGCCAGCACATGAATGGTTTTCGGGTTGTTCGGCATGTTTGGCGTAATTCGTGGGGTTATTGGCGTATGCGCCAGATCCTACGAGCCTACAGTGAAGTCGTCCACCCCAACCAGGAGAAAAAACGCCATGACGTTGCAGATCGGTTTTCTGTTGTTTCCACAGCTTCAACAACTGGACCTGACCGGCCCTTATGACGTGCTGGCCTCGCTGCCGGACGTGAAAGTGCATCTGATCTGGAAGGACCTGGTCCCGATCACCGCGAGTACCGGACTGGTGTTGAAACCGACCACAACCTTCGACGATTGCCCGCCACTGGATGTGATCTGCATTCCCGGCGGCAGCGGCGTCGGGCCGTTGATGGAGGATGACGAAACCCTGGTCTTCATCAAGGCTCAGGCCGCTAACGCAAAGTATGTCACTTCGGTTTGCACTGGGGCGCTGGTGCTTGGCGCGGCGGGGTTGCTCAAGGGCAAACGTGCCACCACTCACTGGGCGTATCACCAATTGCTCGAGGTGTTGGGAGCGATCCCGGTGAACGATCGGGTGGTGCGCGACGGCAATCTGCTGACCGGTGGCGGGATCACCGCGGGGATCGATTTTGCCCTGACCCTGGCGGCTGAACTGTTCGATAAGGACACGGCGCAACTGGTGCAGTTGCAGTTGGAATACGCGCCGGCGCCGCCGTTTGCTTCGGGAAGTCCCGAGACAGCGCCGGTCAGCGTGCTGGATGAAGCCCGCAAACGCGCTGCCGCGTCGTTGAAATTGCGCTCGGAAATCACCGAACGTGCAGCGGCGAAACTCGCCCGCCAGTGAAAGAAACGGCTGCGGGAGCTATTGCCCCCGCAGCCAGTCACTCAGGCCGGAAAATCTGTTGCCAGCGAAATGGCTTTCCACTGGTTCAAGTCCTGCTGCACCTGTGCGATTTTCTGTTGCGCCAGGTCAACCGCAATCTGGCCCATGAACAAGTGCAGCGGCGGCTCACTGACATTGGCCGCCTGGATGATTGCCAAGGCAATCTTGTCCGGGTCGCCGGCCTGCTGACCATCAAGAGTGTTCTGGTGCAGGTCCAGTGAGGCTTGCGCGGCGGTGTAATCATCAATCCTGCGCTCGGCAACAGCCAGTGAAGCGCTGGACAGAAACCCCGTACGCACCGGTCCCGGATAAACCACGGTGGCCTTGATTCCCAACTCCTGAACCTCTGCCGCCAGCGCTTCGGTCATACCACCGAGGGCGAACTTGCTCGCCACGTAACTGCCCCAACCGGCATAACCGCCATCGAAGCCGACAATCGACGAGATATTGATCACGTGCCCGCTGCGCTGCGCCCGCAACTGCGGCAAGGCGTGACGCAATACATTAAGCGGCGCAAACAGATTCACATCGAAATTGCGCCGCAATTCGCTGTCCGACAGCGCTTCGAAGGTGCCCTGCTGGCCGTAACCGGCGCAGTTGACGACGACATCAAGACTGCCGAAGACTTCAACGGTGCTTGCGATAGCACTGGCCACGCTGGATTCATTCATCAAATCGACTTGCAGCGGCAGAAAGCGCTCGCTGGCGGCCTGCAGCTCCCCGAGGTTACGGGAGGTGGCGGCGACGCGATCACCCAAGGCTAACACCTGTTGCGCGAGGGCCAGGCCGAGGCCCTTCGAGGCGCCGGTGATAAACCAGGTTTTAGGAGAGTTTTTCATGGGTAGGTTCCTCTGTTTCAGTGCATGACTTGCTCGACAAAAACGATGACGCGTCACTCCGGCCGGCGGTACAGCACCATCCCGGCGTGGTAGAGCACTCCGTCGCGAAAGTCGCCGTCAGCCGTGAAACCGGTGTCGTCGACATATTCGATGTGGTCGCCCTCCAGCCAATAGCGGCCCAGATAGGCGCTTTCCCGATGGCCGCGCGCCTCGTCGTAGCGCCCGCCGGGCAGCAGTTGGTGGCGGATCACGCCGTCGGCGGTGACCCAAAGGCCAACGTATTGGTCTTGATTGCCTGATGGTTTGGTCATTTCAGTTCTCCCGACTTCAATAAGTGCCGGTTCAAAACGGACTGGCCGTCGGCCGTACGATCAATTCGCTGACATCCACATCGGCCGGCTGATCGATGGCATAGGCAATGGCTCGGGCGATAGCCTCGGCAGGAATGGCAATCTTGCGGAATTCACGCATTTCGGCGCGGCCGCCGGCATCGGAAATGCTCTCGGCCAGTTCGGATTCGGTCACGCCGGGGGAAATCACCGTGACTCGCACATCGCCACCGACTTCCTGACGCAAGCCTTCGGAAATCGCACGCACGGCGAATTTGGTGGCGCAATACACGGCGGCGGTCGGGCTGACGGTGTAGGCACCGATGGAGGCGATGTTGATGAACTGGCCGCAGCGCTGACGCTGCATCAATGGCAACCCGGCAGCGATGCCGTGAAGGACGCCACGGATGTTGACGTCGATCATCCGGTCCCACTCCTCGACCTTCAGCGCCTCGAGTTTCGACAGGGGCATGACTCCGGCGTTGTTGACGATTACATCGACCCGGCCAAAGCGCTCGACGGCGAAATCGATGAAGGCCTGCACATCATCGCGGCGTGTGACGTCCACCGCCCTGAACGCTGCGCTCCGGCCAAATTCATTGAGTTCTGCGACCAGTGTTTCCAGGCGATCGACGCGTCGGGCGCCGAGAACCACATGGGCGCCCTGACTGGCCAGAAGACGTGCACTGGCTTCGCCGATTCCGCTGCTGGCGCCGGTAATGACAACCACTTTGCCTTGAATGTTGGACATGACTTTTCCCTTGTTCTGGTGACTGGAACATCCCGGATGGGGACGTTGCGACAGGTCCAGATTAGGGACGCTTCGATGGGTTTCGTTAGCCGGTTTCTCCTGGGTTCTTGCACGATCCTGTAGCAGCGAAACCGATGCTGGCCGACACGCGCGCAATCGGTTTTACTAGCCCGACTCAACCTTCGGCCAGGGAGATTGTTCAGCATGACGACTTCTATTTCCGCGGATGCCCAAGACGGCGTCGACGTTCGGCGCGCCGAGCTGGTGAGCCTGATGAAGCGCTTCGCCCCGGAATACGGCGTTCATGCCACGCCGATCAAAGACTTGCACCTGATCCGCAGCGACCATCCCACCGAAGACCTGCACACAGTGCACAAACCGGGACTGTGCGTGATTGTCGAAGGACGCAAAGAAGTACGCCTGGCCGCTGAAAGCTATATTTACGACCCGCTCAATTACCTGGTGGTGTCGGTCACCCTGCCCTTGGCCGGCAAAGTGATCGAGGCCAGCCCGGATCGGCCTTATCTGTGTTTGCGTCTGGACATTGACCCGGCGCAGATCTGCCGTTTGATCGCCGACGTCAGCCCAATCGGGGTACCCGGGGTGAGAACGACTGGACGTGGTCTGTTTCTGGATCGAATCGACGCGCCCTTGCTTGATGCCGTATTGCGGCTACTGAGGTTGCTGGAAACCCCGGACGACATCGCGCCCCTGGCACCACTGGCGCAGCAGGAAATCTTCTATCGGTTATTGCGCGGCGAGCAGGGCCAGCGCTTGCATGAAATCGCCATACCCGACACCCAGACCCACCGCATCAGCCGTGCTATCGAATGGCTGAACAACCATTACGCCGAACCCCTGAGCATCGAGAACCTGGCGCAGATGATCAATCTCAGTACCTCGGCGCTGCATCACCGCTTCAAATCGGTGACAGCCATGAGCCCGTTGCAATACCAGAAGCAATTGCGCTTGCAGGAAGCGCGACGGCTGCTGTTGTTGGAGAACAGTGATGTTTCGTCAATCGGCTACAAAATGGGCTACGAAAGCCCTTCGCAATTCAGTCGTGAATACAGCCGTCTGTTTGGCGCCTCGCCGAGCAAGGACATCGCCCGGCTGCGCGCTCAGGCGATTTAGCAGTTTTGTGTTCGCCAGAATCAGGCAATTCAAGGGCATAAAAAAACCCGCCTAAGCGGGTTTCTCAAGACCATGCGACATCCTGTCGGCAGCCATCCTGGCGTATGGTCGATCATCCGTGATCCTGAGCACGTCCTGTGCTTCAGTTGATGGATCCAGATTAGACGTATCGGTGAAGCTTCAAAAGACGACATACCATCGACTACATGTAAGCCATTGACCATTCAGCACCTGAAACCTGCCCTTCTTGTAGCAACTGCAGTTTTCTGCGGACGAAAAAAAACCCGCCGAAGCGGGTTTTTCCCAAGACCATATCGACTCCCTGTCGGCAGCGATCCTTGCTATGGTCGATCATCCGTGACCCTGGAGCACTTCCTGTGCTTCAGTTGATGAGGCTAGATTACGCTTGGGATCCAATCTGCAATAGACGACATAGCTACTACCGCGTGTAAGACATTCGCTATAGCCGCCCTTCCGAAAACCCTTAGACGAATCAGTCATCATGGGCTGAAGCCACGAGTGTCGTGGCCTGCAGCCATTAACCTCCCTGACGCTCATGGTCCTTGGTGTCTACCAGAAATTTTTCGATATTGCTCATCTGCTCATCCCAACCCCGGCTGTCCATGCGGAACGCCTTGAGCCTGCGCGACTGAGGGATGTGATCGAAACCGGACTCGACGACCGTCAACAACGTGCCTTCGTCCATATCCTGGAGTTCGAACTTCACCAGCGTGGTGGGCTCCTGGGAGTAATCGGTATCGGGTTCGACTGCATACGGGTGCCAGCGAAACGAAAACACGCGCTCCGGCTCGACCCGCTCCACCAGTACATTCCACAACAAGTGCTCATAACCAGGATAAGTAATCTGCCCCTGGGTCCACTCGCCGGCGACAAAACGCTTGCCCTCGAGTGCCACGCCGAACCATTGCCCAAAGGCTTCGGCATTGGCCAGCACGCGCCAGACCTGCGAGCGCGGCACCTTGAGCAGGATCTTCCTTTCGATGCGATCTGATGCTGGGTTCATAAGTCACCTCCTGTATTGAACAGTAGGCCTGTAAAGACCATAAGACCAACCTTAAAGTTGTATCAAACGGGTGCGGCAATCACCCGTACCTGAAATATTCGGCCTCAGTTTTGGCCATAAGTTCTGGTTTGAAGGGGGGAGTCAACGGTCTGAAACTGCTAACGTTTGAAACGACGTGGAACCCTTACAAGGAAGATTCATGCAGCCTTCACTCACGGAACGTTATCGCGCAACCCTGCTGGGGCTTGCTTGTGGGGATGCCGTTGGCACCCGTGCCGAATTCCAAACGCGCGGCTCGTTTAAGCCTCTGACCGACATGATTGGGGGTGGTCCTTTCAATCTGAAGCCGGGGCAATGGACTGATGACACCTCCATGGCACTTTGCCTGGCCGAAAGTCTGCTGAACAAAAAAGGGTTTGATGCGGCCGACCAAATGGGCCGTTATCTCAACTGGTGGCAATAGGGTTACCTGAGTTCGACCGGCGAATGCTTCGACATCGGCATGACCGTCCGTGAGGCGCTGGCTCGTTATCAGCAAACCGGTCAGCCATTCGCGGGATCCACCGATCCCTATACGGCCGGTAACGGTTCGCTGATGCGGTTAGCGCCAATAGTGTTGTACTACTTTCCCGACCTTGACCGGATCAGGAGGTTTTCCGCAGACAGTTCGCGCACTACCCATGCGGCGCCGGAGGCACTTGAATGCTGTCAGTTACTTGCCGATCTGATCCGCAAGGCATTGCAAGGCGCGCCCAAGCCGGATTTGCAGAGCCTGCCAGAGACGACGTTCGTGGAACCGAAGGTCGCGAGCATCGCCCGAGGCGATTACCTCGGAAAATCCAAAGACGATATTCGCGGTACCGGTTACTGCGTTGCATCACTGGAAGCGGCCTTGTGGTGCTTTCATCACACTGACAGTTTTGAAGCCGCCATCCTCGAAGCCGCAAACCTGGGCGACGACGCCGATACCACTGCCGCCATCGTCGGCCAGTTGGCCGGAGCCCACTACGGTGTGCAGGCCATCCCTGACGGCTGGCTGGCAAAGTTGCACATGCGCGAAGACATCGAAGCCACGGCTGACGCCCTGCTTCGGGCAGCCACTGCTGCCGACATATCAGCCACGCAACCAGGAAAAATCCCCATGAATAACTTGCATGGCAGCTGCTTGTGCAAAGCCATCGAATACGAACTTGATAGCCTCGACATGCCCATCAGTCACTGCCACTGCCACACCTGTCGCAAGGCACACGCAGCAGCATTCGTCTCGACGGCCGGGGTCATGCGTGAGCATTTTCACTGGATAAAAGGACAGGACCGGCTAAGCACCTATGAGTCGTCGCCGGGCAAGCTTCGGCATTTCTGTTCGATCTGCGGATCGCATCTGATGGCAGAGCGCTTGGCCCAACCTCATGTAATCGTTCGCGTGGCGACGCTCGACGATGATCCGAAAATGACACCTCAGGCTCATATCTGGACGTCCCATGACGTGTCCTGGCTTGAATATGAATCGAATGAGAAATGTCCGGAGTGGCAGACATAGTTTTCCGGATTACACCGCGCCAGACTCTGATTTGTTGGCTGGCGGCGCCGCGCTACACTGCATTCAAACTTTCCATCATCACAGCGAACCTCCCATGCCCCCACGTTTTCTCCTTGCGTTGACGCTGCTGCTGTTTACCCCCTTTGCGCATGCCATTGACTGCGACAATGCCACTGACCAGACGACGATGAATCAGTGCGCGGCGCAGCAGAACAAGGCGGCCGACAAGGAGCTGAATGCGCTTTATCAGCAGATCACCGCGCGATTGAAGGACAGCCCCGACGCGAAAAAGCTGTTGATCGGTGCGCAGCGCTCATGGATTGCGTTTCGCGACGCCGAGTGCAAGTTCTCGGCGTCCGGGGTGGCGGGAGGCAGTGTGTATCCGCTGATCCATAGCAACTGCAGCACTGAACTGACCAAGGCGCGGGTCGAGGCGTTCAAGACTTACTTGAAGTGTCAGGAAGGGGATTTGAGCTGTCCGGTGCCTGGGGCTTGATGTGGTTTTGTCGCGAATTGCGACAGCCGATGAGACGACGAGCAACCTGTTACGGTCTTGAGACACCCTCTATTCAGGATTAGAATTTTCGGGCTAAGGGTGAATGACGGAGCATTTGCCCGGCCACACATCTGGCGTGAGGGAGGTAGCGATGTTCCTTTCAACCCTGGAAATTCAAAACATCATTGAGCACAGTTTTCTGCCCGCCGTATGCACCTGCAGCCTGGAAGCGGATCAGTCCATGACAATTCGGGTCTGCGATTGCATGACTGGCAAAGTGGATCTGGTGGCCACCCATGTTCCGGTATGGACACTGGACAGCCCCCACGCGATCGCATCGCTGGTGGCTGATATGCGGCAAGAAATCGCAGCTCACAAAGGCATTCATCCGAAGTTTTTCAGCTGAACCGGTGCGCGCCGCACCACGACGGTGGTGCGGCGCACGCCCGTCGGGTTACGACGGTTTTTTTCGGGAAATATCTTCAAACCAATTGCGCCAATCGGTCCCAGCATCGTGAGCCTGTGCTGTGAAGCCTTGATCATTAGACGTGAGGGTCGCCCGGTGCTTTGCTCGGCACGGCGTATTGCGGTTTCAGGTGACCGTCCTGATCGAGTAGCCAGGCATCCATGATCTGCCGCACCACAGGACCGGCAACTCGACCGCCGGCCTCGCCGTTTTCGATCATCACCGAGATGACAATCTTCGGATGTTCGGCCGGGGCAAAACCGACGAACAAGGCGTTGTCGCGGTTACGCTCCAGGGTTTTCGCCCGGTTGTAGCGCTCACCCTGTTTGATCGCCACCACTTGCGCGGTCCCACTCTTGCCGGCGATGCGGTACTGAGCCCCCACCGCTGCCGCTCGGGCAATCCCGCGAGCATCGTGCATCACCATCTGCATGCCGTGGTTGACCTGCTCCCAGTCACGCGGATCCTTGAGGAGGATGTTCGGCATCGGATGCTCGTCCACCGGCGCTACGCCATCCACCGTTTTGGCCAGGTGTGGTCGGTTCCATACACCTTTGTTGGCGATCAGTGCAGTCGCTTGGGCCAACTGCAGCGGCGTGACCTGCATGTAACCCTGGCCGATGCCGAGGATCACTGTCTCGCCAGGGAACCACGGCTGACGGCGCGTGGCGCGTTTCCAGGCCTGGGATGGCATTAACCCCGCAGACTCTTCGAACATGTCCAGTGAGACCTTCTCGCCGAGGCCGAACATCGCCATGTAGTCGTGCAGACGGTCGATGCCCAGCTTGTGCGCCAGATCGTAAAAGTAGGTGTCGTTGGAGCGCATGATCGCCGCGTCCATGTCCACCCAGCCATCGCCACTGTGGTTCCAGTTACGGTATTTATGATCGAAATCCGGTAGCTGGTAATAACCCGGATCGAAGACGCGGGTCTGCGGGGTGACCACCCCGGCGTCGAGGCCGGCGATCGCCACTTCCGGCTTGATGGTCGAACCCGGCGCGTAGAGCCCACGCAGCACACGATTGAACAGCGGCCGGTCGATGGAATCGTGCAGCGCCGCGTACTCCTTGAAGCTGATGCCCGTCACGAACATGTTCGGGTCGAAGCTTGGCTTACTGACCATGGCCAGCACTTCACCAGTCGAGGGATCGAGAGCAACCACCGAGCCACGGCGATCGCCCAACGCCTCCTCGGCAGCTTCCTGAAGTTTGACGTCGAGGCTCAATACGATGTTTTTGCCGGGGACCGGATCGGTGTGTTTGAGCACTCGCAGCACGCGACCCTGGGCGTTGGTCTCGACTTCTTCATACCCCACATGACCGTGCAACTCGGGCTCGTAGAATTTCTCGATGCCGGTCTTGCCGATGGATTGGGTGGCACGGTACTCCACCGTATCCAGGGCTTTGGATTCTTTCTCGTTGATGCGGCCGACATAGCCGATCGAGTGTGCGAAGTGTGCACCCATCGGGTAGTGGCGAACGAACTGTGGTTCTACGTCGATCCCTGGCAAACGGAATTCGTTGACTGCCAACACCGCGATTTGTTCTTCGCTGAGTTCGTAGAACAAGGTGACGGGCACGAAGGGGTGTCGAGCCTGCTTCATCGCCTTGTCGAACAGCGTGCGGTCTTCAGCCGGCAGGTGCAGGAGGTTGACCACCTCATCCAGCTCTTCTTTGACGTCGGAGGCGCGTTCGCGGGTGATGGTCAGGTTGAAACTGGGCCGGTTGTCCGCCAGTAGCACGCCGTTGCGGTCGTAGATCAACCCGCGGGTAGGGGCGATCGGCAATACGTGTACGCGGTTGTTTTCGGAGATCGTCGAGTGGTAGTCATACTCGACCACCTGCAGAACATACAGCCGCACCACCAGCGCGCAGGTAATAGCAACGACGAACAAGGCGCAGGCCATCAGTCTTTTATTGACCAGGCGCGTCTCTTTTTCGTGGTCCTTGATTGGTATTGGTTCAGGCATTTCTGCAGCGGCTCTTTGACTGTAGAGGAGGCCGATTCGTAGGCTTGAAATCAGTCCGTTAAAAAACGAGCTGCACCATACCAAAAACGGCGTGGTTACTTTAGCGTCCGTTCCACCGAAACTTCATGAACAATGCAGCTATTACCTGGGATAGCCTCCACGACACTTTCCTGCGGACAAAACAAAACCCCTACCTGCATATGCAGATAGGGGTTTCGGAATTTAATCTTGACGATGACCTACTCTCACATGGGGAAACCCCACACTACCATCGGCGATGCATCGTTTCACTGCTGAGTTCGGGATGGGATCAGGTGGTTCCAATGCTCTATGGTCGTCAAGAAATTCGGTAGCCAGCTCGTTTGCCTTGCGGCTCACGCTCCAGCGAATGGGTATGCGATAGTTTGGTGTTTTGTGAGTATCTCGAACTTTCGGTTCGTTTCGTCTTCACACACCGCAATCTGGTGCCTTTTCAGGTCAGCAAATTGCTTGGGTGTTATATGGTCAAGCCTCACGGGCAATTAGTATTGGTTAGCTCAACGCCTCACAGCGCTTACACACCCAACCTATCAACGTCGTAGTCTTCGACGGCCCTTCAGGGGACTCAAGGTCCCAGTGAGATCTCATCTTGAGGCTAGTTTCCCGCTTAGATGCTTTCAGCGGTTATCTATTCCGAACATAGCTACCCGGCAATGCCACTGGCGTGACAACCGGAACACCAGAGGTTCGTCCACTCCGGTCCTCTCGTACTAGGAGCAGCCCCTCTCAAATCTCAAACGTCCACGGCAGATAGGGACCGAACTGTCTCACGACGTTCTAAACCCAGCTCGCGTACCACTTTAAATGGCGAACAGCCATACCCTTGGGACCGGCTTCAGCCCCAGGATGTGATGAGCCGACATCGAGGTGCCAAACACCGCCGTCGATATGAACTCTTGGGCGGTATCAGCCTGTTATCCCCGGAGTACCTTTTATCCGTTGAGCGATGGCCCTTCCATACAGAACCACCGGATCACTAAGACCTACTTTCGTACCTGCTCGACGTGTCTGTCTCGCAGTCAAGCGCGCTTTTGCCTTTATACTCTACGACCGATTTCCGACCGGTCTGAGCGCACCTTCGTACTCCTCCGTTACTCTTTAGGAGGAGACCGCCCCAGTCAAACTACCCACCATACACTGTCCTCGATCCGGATAACGGACCTGAGTTAGAACCTCAAAGTTGCCAGGGTGGTATTTCAAGGTTGGCTCCACGCGAACTGGCGTCCACGCTTCAAAGCCTCCCACCTATCCTACACAAGCAAATTCAAAGTCCAGTGCAAAGCTATAGTAAAGGTTCACGGGGTCTTTCCGTCTAGCCGCGGATACACTGCATCTTCACAGCGATTTCAATTTCACTGAGTCTCGGGTGGAGACAGCGCCGCCATCGTTACGCCATTCGTGCAGGTCGGAACTTACCCGACAAGGAATTTCGCTACCTTAGGACCGTTATAGTTACGGCCGCCGTTTACCGGGGCTTCGATCAAGAGCTTCGCGTTAGCTAACCCCATCAATTAACCTTCCGGCACCGGGCAGGCGTCACACCCTATACGTCCACTTTCGTGTTTGCAGAGTGCTGTGTTTTTAATAAACAGTCGCAGCGGCCTGGTATCTTCGACCGGCGTGGGCTTACGCAGTAAATGCTTCACCCTCACCGGCGCACCTTCTCCCGAAGTTACGGTGCCATTTTGCCTAGTTCCTTCACCCGAGTTCTCTCAAGCGCCTTGGTATTCTCTACCCAACCACCTGTGTCGGTTTGGGGTACGGTTCCTGGTTACCTGAAGCTTAGAAGCTTTTCTTGGAAGCATGGCATCAACCACTTCGTGTTCTAAAAGAACACTCGTCATCAGCTCTCGGCCTTAGAATCCCGGATTTACCTAAGATTCCAGCCTACCACCTTAAACTTGGACAACCAACGCCAAGCTGGCCTAGCCTTCTCCGTCCCTCCATCGCAATAACCAGAAGTACAGGAATATTAACCTGTTTTCCATCGACTACGCTTTTCAGCCTCGCCTTAGGGACCGACTAACCCTGCGTCGATTAACGTTGCGCAGGAAACCTTGGTCTTTCGGCGTGGGTGTTTTTCACACCCATTGTCGTTACTCATGTCAGCATTCGCACTTCTGATACCTCCAGCAAGCTTCTCAACTCACCTTCACAGGCTTACAGAACGCTCCTCTACCGCATCACCTAAGTGATACCCGTAGCTTCGGTGTATGGTTTGAGCCCCGTTACATCTTCCGCGCAGGCCGACTCGACTAGTGAGCTATTACGCTTTCTTTAAAGGGTGGCTGCTTCTAAGCCAACCTCCTAGCTGTCTAAGCCTTCCCACATCGTTTCCCACTTAACCATAACTTTGGGACCTTAGCTGACGGTCTGGGTTGTTTCCCTTTTCACGACGGACGTTAGCACCCGCCGTGTGTCTCCCATGCTCGGCACTTGTAGGTATTCGGAGTTTGCATCGGTTTGGTAAGTCGGGATGACCCCCTAGCCGAAACAGTGCTCTACCCCCTACAGTGATACATGAGGCGCTACCTAAATAGCTTTCGAGGAGAACCAGCTATCTCCGAGCTTGATTAGCCTTTCACTCCGATCCACAGGTCATCCGCTAACTTTTCAACGGTAGTCGGTTCGGTCCTCCAGTTAGTGTTACCCAACCTTCAACCTGCCCATGGATAGATCGCCCGGTTTCGGGTCTATTCCCAGCGACTAGACGCCCTATTAAGACTCGCTTTCGCTACGCCTCCCCTATTCGGTTAAGCTCGCCACTGAAAATAAGTCGCTGACCCATTATACAAAAGGTACGCAGTCACCCAACAAAGTGGGCTCCCACTGCTTGTACGCATACGGTTTCAGGATCTATTTCACTCCCCTCTCCGGGGTTCTTTTCGCCTTTCCCTCACGGTACTAGTTCACTATCGGTCAGTCAGTAGTATTTAGCCTTGGAGGATGGTCCCCCCATATTCAGACAAAGTTTCTCGTGCTCCGTCCTACTCGATTTCATGACCAAGAGATTTTCGCGTACAGGGCTATCACCCACTATGGCCGCACTTTCCAGAGCGTTCCGCTAATCTCAAAGCCACTTAAGGGCTAGTCCCCGTTCGCTCGCCACTACTAAGGGAATCTCGGTTGATTTCTTTTCCTCAGGGTACTTAGATGTTTCAGTTCCCCTGGTTCGCTTCTTAAGCCTATGTATTCAGCTTAAGATACCTAACTTATGTTAGGTGGGTTCCCCCATTCAGACATCTCCGGATCAAAGTCTGTTTGCCGACTCCCCGAAGCTTTTCGCAGGCTACCACGTCTTTCATCGCCTCTGACTGCCAAGGCATCCACCGTATGCGCTTCTTCACTTGACCATATAACCCCAAGCAATCTGGTTATACTGTGAAGACGACATTCGCCGAAAATTCGCGATTAAACTCACAAATTTTACCTTAGCCTGATCACCACCAGTGAAAGTGGCCATCAGTCTATCTTTCTATCACATACCCAAATTTTTAAAGAACGATCTAATCAAAAGACTAGAAATCAATATTCACAGCGGAATATTCATTTCTAAACTCTCAAACGTTTCGAAGCAGTTAATGGTGGAGCCAAACGGGATCGAACCGTTGACCTCCTGCGTGCAAGGCAGGCGCTCTCCCAGCTGAGCTATGGCCCCATACAAAATTGGTGGGTCTGGGCAGATTCGAACTGCCGACCTCACCCTTATCAGGGGTGCGCTCTAACCAACTGAGCTACAGACCCAATTTCGAGCGCGTAACTGTTAGCGTTGAGCTATCAGCTTGGAGCTTAAAGCTGCTTCTATCGTCTTCTTCAATGAATCAAGCAATTCGTGTGGGAACTTATGGAGCAGCTGATGTCGTCGATTAAGGAGGTGATCCAGCCGCAGGTTCCCCTACGGCTACCTTGTTACGACTTCACCCCAGTCATGAATCACACCGTGGTAACCGTCCTCCCGAAGGTTAGACTAGCTACTTCTGGTGCAACCCACTCCCATGGTGTGACGGGCGGTGTGTACAAGGCCCGGGAACGTATTCACCGCGACATTCTGATTCGCGATTACTAGCGATTCCGACTTCACGCAGTCGAGTTGCAGACTGCGATCCGGACTACGATCGGTTTTCTGGGATTAGCTCCACCTCGCGGCTTGGCAACCCTCTGTACCGACCATTGTAGCACGTGTGTAGCCCAGGCCGTAAGGGCCATGATGACTTGACGTCATCCCCACCTTCCTCCGGTTTGTCACCGGCAGTCTCCTTAGAGTGCCCACCATTACGTGCTGGTAACTAAGGACAAGGGTTGCGCTCGTTACGGGACTTAACCCAACATCTCACGACACGAGCTGACGACAGCCATGCAGCACCTGTCTCAATGTTCCCGAAGGCACCAATCCATCTCTGGAAAGTTCATTGGATGTCAAGGCCTGGTAAGGTTCTTCGCGTTGCTTCGAATTAAACCACATGCTCCACCGCTTGTGCGGGCCCCCGTCAATTCATTTGAGTTTTAACCTTGCGGCCGTACTCCCCAGGCGGTCAACTTAATGCGTTAGCTGCGCCACTAAGAGCTCAAGGCTCCCAACGGCTAGTTGACATCGTTTACGGCGTGGACTACCAGGGTATCTAATCCTGTTTGCTCCCCACGCTTTCGCACCTCAGTGTCAGTATCAGTCCAGGTGGTCGCCTTCGCCACTGGTGTTCCTTCCTATATCTACGCATTTCACCGCTACACAGGAAATTCCACCACCCTCTACCATACTCTAGCTCGTCAGTTTTGAATGCAGTTCCCAGGTTGAGCCCGGGGATTTCACATCCAACTTAACGAACCACCTACGCGCGCTTTACGCCCAGTAATTCCGATTAACGCTTGCACCCTCTGTATTACCGCGGCTGCTGGCACAGAGTTAGCCGGTGCTTATTCTGTCGGTAACGTCAAAACAGATACGTATTAGGTAACTGCCCTTCCTCCCAACTTAAAGTGCTTTACAATCCGAAGACCTTCTTCACACACGCGGCATGGCTGGATCAGGCTTTCGCCCATTGTCCAATATTCCCCACTGCTGCCTCCCGTAGGAGTCTGGACCGTGTCTCAGTTCCAGTGTGACTGATCATCCTCTCAGACCAGTTACGGATCGTCGCCTTGGTGAGCCATTACCTCACCAACTAGCTAATCCGACCTAGGCTCATCTGATAGCGCAAGGCCCGAAGGTCCCCTGCTTTCTCCCGTAGGACGTATGCGGTATTAGCGTCCGTTTCCGAGCGTTATCCCCCACTATCAGGCAGATTCCTAGGCATTACTCACCCGTCCGCCGCTCGCCACCAGGTACAAGTACCCGTGCTGCCGCTCGACTTGCATGTGTTAGGCCTGCCGCCAGCGTTCAATCTGAGCCATGATCAAACTCTTCAGTTCAAACATCTTTGGGTTTTTAAGAAACCCTAAACTTGGCTCAGCAATCGTTGGTTACATCTTTGATTTCTCGCGGAGTAACTTGTGATGCTGATAATCTTGTTGACTATCAGTCTGACTCCACAAGCACCCACACGAATTGCTTGATTCAGTTGTTAAAGAGCGGTTGGTTAAGATCTTTCGTCTCAACCGAGGCGCGCATTCTACAGCAGCCTCTGTTGCTGTCAAGCGGTTATTTTCAGAAGTTTTCAAAGTTTCCTTTGTAACTTCAACCACTTGCGCTTCCGATCTCTCGTTAGCGGGAGGCGAATTCTACAGCGTTACTCGCTGCTGTCAACACCTCTTTTTCTCCGCTTTCGACCGAGATGATCGAACCGTCAATAAGGCGAAAACACACTGCCTTACCAACTCCTTCTGGCTTCGATGAACTGAAGCGTAACCGCTGTCGAAAACCGCGTAACTCTTTGTTTACCAAGGAGTTTTCCGTTTCGACTGCGCCGGAAGTGGGGCGAATTATAGACTTCCAGAATCTGCCGTCAACCCCTGATTTGGTTTTTCTATCAGGATGCTCAAAATCCCTGCTTATATATAGACGCGCCCGCAACGAATGCGCAGTATATTGCCCAACACATAAAAAAATACTCTCGCTTGCTACTTTGGACGATGCCACGCAATGAATGACCACCCCCGCAGCCTTGCCTCGACTCTGTTCTCGGTTGGCCTGCTCTTGATAGCCATGGCATCGATCCAGTCCGGAGCTTCCCTGGCCAAAAGCATGTTCCCGGTTGTTGGTGCTCAAGGAACGACCACCCTGCGACTGATCTTTGCCAGTGTGATCATGCTGCTGCTGTTGCGCCCATGGCGAGCGAAGCTCACCGCGAAATCCCTGCGCACCGTTATCGTCTACGGGATGGCGTTGGGCGGCATGAACTTCCTCTTCTATATGTCCTTGCGCACTGTCCCTCTGGGTATCGCTGTAGCCCTGGAGTTCACTGGCCCATTGGCTGTCGCTATTTATGCCTCACGTCGAGCGATCGATTTTCTGTGGATCGCTCTGGCAGCCTTGGGTTTACTGCTATTGATTCCAATAGGCGCCACGAGCGCGGGCATCGATCTGGTCGGCGCAGGTTATGCCCTGGGTGCTGGTGTCTGCTGGGCGCTATACATTCTGTTCGGTCAGAAGGCCGGTGCTGATAATGGGGTGCAGACCGCAGCATTGGGCGTGATGATTGCCGCCCTGTTCGTAGCGCCCATCGGCATTGTCCACGCTGGCGCCGCGTTACTGACACCGTCGTTGATTCCCGTGGCCATCGGGGTCGCCATTCTGTCCACCGCCCTGCCCTATACCCTGGAGATGGTCGCTCTCACACGGATCCCAACCCGGACCTTTGGTACGTTGATGAGCATAGAACCTGCGATCGGCGCGCTGTCCGGCCTGTTGTTCCTCCAGGAATACCTTTCCCTGTCACAGTGGATGGCTATCCTGTGCATCATTCTGGCTTCCGTCGGCGCGACCATGACCATGGGGAGTACCGCCAAGCCTGTGATCGCAGCGGATTGAAACAAGATTGACGAAGGTATGGTATTTACCGCTCAATTAGGCCATGTTTAGGCTACGTAACTCAGTGTCAGACATGGATTTTTTCAGATAGGGATATCAGAACGCTTCAAGCAAAAGCGAATGCAGGCAGACCCAGGCACAGATCCGGGGCCGCTATTAAGGACAGCAATGAAACGAATTTTGATACTGATCGCCGTACTTGCAATTGCGGGCTGCGCTGCGACCTCGAAACCCCAGATGAAACACGGCAAGAGAGGACTGCATATCAACTGTTCGGGGCTTTCGTCCTCGTGGGACAAGTGCTACACCAGCGCCGCCAATTCGTGTGCGCCCAAGGGATACAAGGTCATCGCCAAGTCAGGGGATGCTGTGGAAGAGCCCGGTGACTATCCGTTCGGCCTCAACCCTGCCGGCTATACCAGCCGCAGCATGATCGTCATCTGCAAGTAACCCTCCCCTTCTATCGGGCTTGCGTAGTCCGATAGGCGCTTCGCTCCGATGCTGCTAACGTTCATCAGTCAATGACCGTTCAGCAAAGGGCGATATCCATGACCACCGCTATCAATAACAAGAAAATCGTATTGGTCGTCGGCGCAGGCGATGCCACCGGCGGCGCCATCGCCAAACGTTTTGCCCGTGAAGGCTATGTCGCCTGCGTCACACGTCGCAGCGCAGACAAGCTCCAGCCACTGGTAGAGTCCATCACAGCCAGTGGCGGCGAGGCTCACGGTTTTGCCTGCGATGCGCGTAATGAAGAGGATGTGATAGCGCTCATCGAGCAGATCGAAACCGAGATCGGTCCCATCGAAGCGTTCATCTTCAATATCGGCGCCAATGTGCCGTGCAGCATCCTCGAAGAAACCGCCCGCAAATATTTCAAGATTTGGGAAATGGCCTGCTTCTCAGGGTTTCTCAACGCCCGTGAAGTGGCCAAGCGCATGGTCACCCGCCAACGGGGCACGATCCTGTTCACTGGCGCCACTGCTGGTCTGCGCGGTGCCGCGGGTTTCGCCGCCTTCGCCGGGGCCAAGCACGGGATTCGCGCCTTGGCGCAAAGCATGGCCCGCGAACTGGGACCGATGAACATCCATGTCGCCCACGTCGTTGTGGATGGCGCCATCGACACCGATTTTATCCGCGACAATTTTCCGGAAAAATACGCGACCAAGGATCAGGACGGCATCCTCAATCCCGAGCACATCGCCGACAACTATTGGTACCTGCACAGCCAGCCACGGGACGCCTGGACCTTCGAGCTGGATCTGCGCCCCTGGAACGAACGCTGGTAAGCCCTCCCCTACAACAATAAGAAGAGCACATCGACCATGAGCAAAACCGTGGAGTTCTTTTTCGACCTCGGCAGCCCCGCAACCTATCTGGCCTATACCCAGTTGCCGAATATCTGCAAACAGACCGATAGTCAGCTGATCTACAGACCGATGCTGCTGGGTGGCGTCTTTAAAGCTACCGGCAATGCTTCCCCCATCACCGTACCGGCCAAGGGTCGCTATATGTTTCAGGACCTGGACCGCTATGCCAAACGCTATGGCGTACCGCTGAAGTTCAACCCGAACTTCCCGATCAATACCCTGATGCTGATGCGCGCTGTCACAGGTATGCAACTGCGTCACCCCGAACGCTTTCAGGCGTTTATCGATGGCCTGTTTCACGCCCTTTGGGTTGAAGGATGCAGCCTCGATGATCCAGCGACCGTTGCCGCCGTGCTGACGCAAAACGGTTTTGATCCGAATGACGTGCTGGCGCTGACCGCCGATGAGGCTGTCAAAGCCGCCCTCAAGGAAAACACCGAAGAAGCGGTGCAACGCGGTGTATTCGGTGCACCGAGCATGTTTGTCGGTGATCAGCTGTTCTTCGGCCAGGATCGGCTGGACTTCGTCCTTGAAGCCCTGCGTGCGCAATAACCAGCGCCTGCCTATGACCTGAGCCAGGCGCTGGAAACAGCGCCTGGACTCAAACCGCTCAAATAGCCGCGGTTCGGGTGTTCAACCATTCGAGGGCCGCACCGTCGAGCAACGGGCTCAAGCGTTCACGCACCTCGGCGTGATAGCCGTTGAACCACTGCTTCTCATCTTCGGTCAGCAGCGACGGTTCCAGGCAACGAGTGTCGATCGGGCACAGGGTCAGGGTTTCGAATTTCAGGAACTCACCGAATTCGCTCTTGCCTGCTTCACGATTCAATACCAGGTTCTCGATCCGCACACCCCAGCGCCCCGGACGGTAAGTGCCCGGTTCGATAGACGTGATCATGCCCGGCTGCATCGCGGTTTGCGGAGCCGCCGCGGCCTGATAGGCGATGACTTGCGGGCCTTCGTGAACATTGAGGAAATAGCCGACGCCGTGACCGGTGCCATGGCCGTAGTCGACGCTTTCCGCCCAGATCGGTGCGCGGGCAATAGCGTCCAGCAATGGTGACAGAATGCCTCGTGGGAACTGTGCACGGGAGAGTGCAATCACGCCTTTGAGCACTCGGGTGCAATCGCGCTTCTGCTCGTCGGTCGGCGTACCCACCGGCACCATTCGGGTGATGTCGGTGGTACCGCCCAGGTATTGACCGCCGGAGTCGATCAGCAACAGGCCGTCACCCTCGATCACCGCGTGTTCTTCTTCGGTGGCGTGGTAATGCGGCATCGCACCGTTGGCGTTAAACGCGGCAATGGTGTTGAAGCTCAGCGACACATAATCCGGACGCCGGGTACGCGCCGCGGTCAGGTGTTCGTCGATGGTCAGTTCGGTGATGCGCTCACGCCCCAAGGCCACTTCCAGCCAGGCGAAGAATTCGCAGAGTGCCGCGCCATCCTGCTCCATGGCCCGACGAATGTGCTCGGCATCGGCCAGGCTTTTCTGCGACTTGGCCAGAGTGGTCGGGTTCAGGCCTTCGAGCAGTTTCACGCCGCTGTCCAGGTTATCCAGCAGGCCGGCCGTGACCCGCGCCGGATCGATTTGCAGGCTCGCACCGCTCGGCACGGCGCGCAAGGCGGCGGTTACTTCGCTGTAATCGCGCAGGGTCACGCCGTCCTGTTCGAGAATGGCGCGCAGCTCGGCGCTCACTTTACTCAGGGCGACGAACAAGGTGGCCTGCTGCTGACTGATCAGGGCGAAAGACACAAACACCGGATTGAATGACACATCGCCGCCACGCAGGTTGAACAGCCAGGCGATGTCATCGAGGGTGGCGATGAAGTGCCAGTCGGCACCGCGCTCTTTCAGCACCTCACGCAGTTTGGCGAGTTTTTCGCCACGGCTGACCGTCGCCTGAGGCGGCAAGTGTTGGTAGATCGGCTCGTTCGGCAGACTCGGACGGTCACTCCAGACTTCACTCAGCAGATCGATGTCGGTGCGCAGACGTGCGCCGCGTTCTTCGAGTTTGCTGCTCAAAGTACGCGCGGAGGCCACGGCCATCACCGCGCCATCGACTGCAACGACACCGCCTTCAGGGGTTTGCTCGGCCAGCCAATCGAGCGGGCCAGGTTGACCCGGTTGCAGCTTGACCAGTTCGATGCCGCTGCCCTTGAGCTCCTTGCTCGCTTGTTCCCAATAGCGGCTGTCGGCCCAGACACCGGCAAAATCCGGCGTGACGATCAGCGTGCCCACCGAGCCATGAAAACCTGACAGCCACTGCCGTCCCTGCCAATAGCCCGGCAGGTATTCCGACAGGTGCGGGTCGGCCGACGGCACCAGTAGAGCATGAATGCCCTCCCGGCTCATCAGCTCGCGGGTTTGCGCCAGGCGCTGGGGTACCAATCCATTGGTCAAAGGCTGTGTACTCATCGTGTCTCCTGCTAACCACTCATCATTATTATTCGGTGCCGATCGGAGTCGGCGCTTAAGGACCTGTCGCCCAGAATGCCGGAGCACTGGCGCAAGTTGCTTTAATCAGGTGTACCGCTTGATCGATATCCTGTTCGGTGGTGAAACGCCCCAGGCTCAAGCGAATGGTGCGACTGGCCGAGCGTGCGTCATGCCCCAGGGCCAGCAGCACATGGGACGGCGCATTGCTGGCGGAATTACAGGCCGAGGTCGCGGAAAACGCGATCGAGGCGCTCAACGCCGCGGAACTGAACTCGCCTTCGTTGAAAGTCAGGCTCAGGGTATGGGGAATGCGCTGGGTCGGGCTGCCATTGAGGCGCACGCCGGGAATGCTCAGCAGCGGCTCGAGCAAGCGTTCACGCAGACGCGCGATGGTGGCTTTTTCTTCATCGAACGAGGTGGCCGCCAACGCGAAGGCTGCCCCCATCGCGGCAATCTGGTGCGTCGCCAGCGTGCCGGAACGCAACCCGCCCTCGTGACCGCCGCCGTGGATCTGCGCCTGCAGACGCTGCTGCGCACGAGGACCGACATACAGCGCGCCGATGCCTTTGGGACCGTAGACCTTGTGCGCCGAGAACGACATCAAATCCACCGGCCACCGGGCCAGATCGATCAGCACTTTGCCCGTGCCCTGAGCCGCATCAACGTGAAATAACGCATCGCGATCACGCACCACCTGGCCGATGGCCGGGATGTCGTTGATGGTGCCCAGTTCGTTATTGACCAGCATCAACGACACCAAAAAGGTGTCCTCACGCATCGCTTCGCTGACCGCTTGTGGGGTAATCAGACCTTCGGCATCGGGCACCAGATACGTCACGGCTACGCCCGCGTCCTGCAATTGTTTTGCAGTGTCGAGAATCGCTTTGTGTTCGATCTGGCTGGTGATGATGTGCCCGCCGGACACACCGCGGGCCTGGGCCACGCCCTTGAGGGCAAGGTTGTTGGATTCAGTGGCGCCGGAGGTCCAGACGATCTGCTCCGCCTGGGCGCCCACCAATTCGGCGACCTGGCGCCGTGCTTGCTCGACCGATTGCCGGGCCTGTTGGCCGAAGGCGTGGGAACTGGACGCTGGATTGCCGAAGTTACCTGTGAAACCCAGACACTCGACCATGACCTTGATGACCCGCTCATCCACCGGCGTGGTGGCGGCGTAGTCGAAATACAACGGACGTTTATTCATAAAAGACTCGCAGAGCGTGTTCCGGGATCAGGAAGCTCGTCACTGGAAGTTTCAAAGCGCCGCCTCATGAGCGACGCCGAATTTTCAGAACGACAGCAATACCTGATCGGAGGCCATTAAAGAAGAACAACTTCATTTAAAAGTGCGTAGGAACGCTCCTGAAGTCGAGCTTAACAGGCATCGGGCCACCGGATGAAGCAATGCGTCAGCTAAAACTTTCGAGCAATAACGGATACATCGAAGCCACCAACAACAAGGCCATACCCCAGTTGAACAGCCGCAACCAGCGGCGATCGCGTAGCACATTGCGCAACAGCGTGCCGCAACCGGCCCACACCCCGACGCTTGGCAGGTTGATCAAGGCGAAGACCGCGGCAATCACAATCACATTGGTGAAATAGCCCTGCATCGGCGTGTAGGTGCTGATGGCTCCGATGGCCATGATCCAGGCCTTGGGGTTGACCCATTGAAACGCTGCCGCACCCAAATAACTGATCGGCCTGCCCTCGCCCTGTTCACCCTCGGCTACCGGCCCGGAATGAGCAATCTTCCACGCCAGGTACAGCAAATACGCCGCGCCGACATAGCGCAACACGGTGTAAAGCATTGGATAGGTTTGAAACACCGTGCCCAGGCCGAAACCGACAGCGACCACCAGGACGAAGAAGCCACAGGTGATGCCCAGCATGTGGGGAATGGTGCGGTGAAAGCCGAAATTCACGCCCGAGGCCAGCAACATGGTGTTGTTCGGACCGGGGGTGATCGAGGTGACAAGGGCAAACAGGGCAAAGCCCAGCAGCAGGTCGAGCGAGAGTGTCATGGGTGGCAGTCCATCAGGGTCAGTCAGGTGTTGACCCTATCGCACGCCTTGAGGGAAACCCATGGACAGTTGCGTGAAAGTTCGAGCAGTACAGTTGTCGCTCAGCTTTGGCGGCCGTGCAGCTGTACTGCGCGTTCGGCGTTCATCTCACCTTGTTTGTCGAAACTGAACGATTTTGCCGGCTGGCCGAGCAATTCGGCTTTCTTCGCATGGTACTCGTCGAAGGACAAGCCACGACGATTCAGGGCCTCCAGCGCCAGTTCCCGGGTTTCTTCAGCGGTGTAGGGCCGCAATTCCGGTGAAACATGGCTGGCACATCCGGCGAGAACGGAGATGGCGAGCAACAAGAAAGTGGCAAGTAGAGATTTCATTTCGGGCGTCCGGTGATCTGTGTTTGGGGCAATGAACACAGGCTACTCGTGCCGCTCGAAGGGTAGAAATCAACGCTCTCGATAGTCGCTATCGACTTTGGTAAACGCGGTTCCGATTGCCGACCTCATATTTCCCAATGATCTATAAATATTAATTTATGGTCTTTTGCGGAATAACAGAGAGCCTTTATAAACAACTCCATCGCCTCACGCACTGTTGCCCACGCAACTGTTTGCCTGGCAACAGTCAATCAACAAACACCCGGTCAAATCGAACAGCGCCTGCCAACAACCGCGCTGAAAGCCACGGAAAACGGGGTTCCCAAGGATTGGTACAGCTCTTGCTCAACTCCGGTGACTCATCACTGCTCGCTGAGCAACTGTTTAAAAAAGGAACTGATCATGTCGCGTCCATTGAAAGTCGTTGCCCTCTCCGGCGGTACCTGGCGTCCGTCTCGCACTTTGGTGTTGACCCAGGCGCTGTTGGCCGAACTGGCCGAGCAGTTGCCAATCGAAAGCAAGCTGATCGAACTGGGCGATATCGCTCGACCACTAGGCGCCGCGCTGTCGCGTCAGGAACTGAGCGCCGACATCGAAGCCGAGCTGCAAGCGATCGAAAGCGCCGATTTGCTGATCGTCGCCGCGCCGGTTTATCGCGGCTCCTACCCGGGCCTGCTCAAGCACCTGTTCGACCTGATCGACCTCAACGCGCTGATCGACACGCCGGTGCTGCTGGCGGCCACCGGTGGCAGCGAACGTCACGCGCTGGTGCTCGATCATCAGTTGCGGCCGCTGTTCAGTTTCTTCCAGGCCTTGACCTTGCCGATTGGCGTCTATGCCACCGAAGTCGACTTCTCCAATTATCAAATAACCAGTGAGCCCTTGAAGGCCCGCATTCGTCTTGCTGCAGAACGCGCGGCGCCGTTGTTCGGCGTGCACCCCAAAAATCTGCTGAAAATCGCTTAAGGATCTCTTCATGGATGTTTTCTGGTTTCTGCCGACCCACGGCGACGGCCATTACCTGGGCACCACTCAGGGCGCCCGCCCGGTGACCCTCAACTATTTGAAACAAGTGGCCCAGGCTGCCGACAGTCTCGGTTACCACGGCGTGCTGATTCCTACCGGGCGTTCCTGCGAGGATTCGTGGGTGATTGCCTCGGCCCTGGTGCCGCTGACCGAACGCCTGCGGTATCTGGTCGCGATTCGTCCGGGGATTATTTCGCCGACAGTCTCGGCACGGATGGCCGCGACGTTGGATCGACTGTCTGGCGGCCGCTTGCTGATCAATGTGGTAACCGGCGGCGACCCGGATGAAAACCGTGGCGACGGCAGTTTTCTCGATCACAGCGAACGCTACGAAGTCACCGACGAATTCCTGAAGATCTGGCGCCGCGTGCTGCAAGGCGAATCGGTGGATTTTGAAGGCAAACACCTGCGAGTGCAGAACGCCAAAGCGCTGTATCCACCGGTGCAGAAACCTTATCCGCCACTGTATTTCGGTGGCTCGTCCGAGGCCGCTCATGACCTGGCTGCCGAGCAGGTCGACGTTTACCTGACGTGGGGCGAACCGCCTGCCGCCGTGGCTGAAAAACTCGCCGATGTTCGAGAGCGCGCGGCGCGAAACGGTCGTACGGTGAGGTTTGGGATTCGCCTGCATGTGATCGTGCGCGAGACGGCCGAAGAAGCCTGGAAAGCGGCGGACAAACTCATCGAGCACATCAGCGACGAGACCATTGCTGCCGCGCAAAAGTCGTTCTCGCGATTTGACTCCGAAGGCCAACGACGCATGGCCGCGCTGCATGATGGACGCCGCGACAACCTGGAAATCTCCCCCAATCTCTGGGCCGGCGTCGGTCTGGTGCGCGGCGGAGCAGGGACTGCGCTGGTGGGTGATCCACAGCAAGTCGCCGCTCGGATCAAGGAGTACGCGGACTTGGGGATCGAGAGTTTCATCTTCTCCGGCTACCCGCATCTCGAAGAGGCTTATCGCTTTGCCGAATTGGTGTTCCCGCTGCTGCCCGAGCCGTATGCCAGCCTGGCCGGACGTGGCGTCACCAACCTCACCGGGCCGTTTGGCGAAATGATTGCCAATGATGTGCTGCCGGCCAAAGCCAGGGCCTGAAAACCTACCCTACTGATCGTTCCCATGCTCTGCGTGGGAACGATCAGTCGCCAGAAAGAAGGAACCCCGCGTGACTGCCAAGCCGCTAAGCGCCCTGTTGGCCCCCTTGCAGACCGCCCGCCAGCTGGCCGCCGAGTTTGCCCTGACCGCTGTCGAGCGCGATGAACGCGGTGGTACGCCGAAAACCGAACGTGATGCTTTGCGCCACAGCGGCCTGCTCGCTTTAAGTATTCCCGTCCAGTACGGCGGCCTCGGCGCCAGCTGGAGTGAAACCCTGAACATCGTGCGCGAGTTCGCCAAGGTCGACAGTTCGATCGCTCACGTCTTCGGCTTTCATCACCTGATGCTCGCCACCGTGCGCCTGTTCTCCCAGCCCGAACAATGGCAACCGTGGTTTGAACAAACCGCTCGCAAGAACTGGTTCTGGGGCAACGCCCTCAACCCGTTGGACACCCGCACCATGGTGAAAAACCTCGGTAGTTGGCGCGAGTTTTCCGGCAAAAAAAGTTTCTGCTCCGGTGCCAGCGACTCGCAAATGCTGATCGCCTCGGCCGTCGATGAAAGTGCCGGCGGCAAGCTGTTGATCGCTGCGATTCCCAGCGGGCGCAGCGGCATCACGCTGCACAACGACTGGAACAGCATGGGTCAGCGCCAGACCGACAGCGGCAGCGCCACGTTTGAACGGGTGCGGGTCGAAGAGTCGGAGCTGCTACTCGACCCCGGCCCGTTGAGCACACCGTTCACCTGCCTGCGCCCCTTGATCGCCCAGCTGACGTTCTCCCACATGTTCCTCGGCATTGCCGAAGGGGCTTTCGAAGAGGCGCGGCAATACACCCTCACCGAAACCCGTCCATGGCATAAATCCAGTGCGCTGGATGTGCGGCAGGATCCTTACGTGCTTGGCCATTACGGCGAATTCTGGGTGGCACTGGAAGGTGTTCGATTGCTGGTGCAACGCGCCGCCGAGCTGCTCGACAACGCCTGGGCCAAAGGGCCGACTCTGAGCGCCGAGGAACGCGGACATCTGGCCACCGCCATCGCCACCGCCAAGGTCGCAGCGACGCGCAATGGTCTGGAGCTGTGCAGCCGTTTATTCGAAGTAACCGGTGCCCGTTCGACTCACGCCTCACTGCGTCTGGATCGCCACTGGCGCAACTTGCGCACGCAAACCCTGCACGATCCGGTGGATTACAAACTCCATGAACTGGGTGACTGGGCGCTGAACCAGTCCCTGCCAATCCCGACCTTCTATTCATAGCCTTCCACTCATGGAGCCTGCCCCATGCAACTGCTGACCTTACCGCCCTCGCCCGCGTTGGCCACCTCGATTCGCGCCACGGCACAGGTGTTCGAAGACCCGAAATCCCAGGCCCTGCTCGCCCACTTGCAGCAAGTCGCGCCGAGTGAGGCCAGCGTGCTGATCATCGGTGAAACCGGCACCGGCAAGGAGCTGGTGGCGCGGCATATCCACAACCTCAGCGCCCGGCGCAACCGGCCGTTTGTGGCGGTGAATTGCGGCGCATTCTCCGAATCGCTGGTGGAGGCTGAGCTGTTCGGCCATGAAAAAGGCGCCTTCACCGGCGCGCTGAGCGCCAAGGCTGGCTGGTTCGAAGAGGCCGATGGCGGCACCTTGTTCCTTGACGAAATCGGCGATTTGCCAATGGCGATTCAGGTGAAATTGCTGCGGGTGTTGCAGGAGCGCGAAGTGGTGCGCCTGGGTTCGCGCAAGAGCATTCCCATCGATGTGCGCGTGCTGGCAGCGACCAACGTGCAACTGGAAAAAGCCATCAATGCCGGGCACTTTCGCGAGGACCTGTATTACCGCCTCGACGTGGTCAGCCTGGAACTGAGTCCGTTGCGTGAACGCCCCGGCGACATCCTGCCGCTGACCCGGCATTTCGTCGAAGCCTACAGCCACCGTTTGGGTTACGGCAGCGTCACCATCAGCAAGGAGGCAGAACACAAACTGCGCAGTTACAGTTGGCCGGGCAACATCCGTGAACTGGAAAACGTCATTCACCACACGCTGTTGATCTGCCGAAATGGTGTGATCGAGCGCGATGACTTGCGGCTGTCGAACATGCGCATCGAGCGTCAGGACGACCACCACGTCAACGTCGACGACTCACCGGAAGCCTTGCTCGATCGAGCCTTTCAAAAGCTCTTCGAGGAACAGGCCGGCGCGCTGCACGAGAAAGTCGAAGATTCGTTGTTGCGGGCAGCCTATCGCTTCAGCCACTACAACCAGGTGCACACCGCTGCCCTGCTGGGGCTGAGCCGCAACGTAACCCGCACCCGGCTGATCAAGATCGGCGAACTGGCGGTGAATAAACGCCGACCTGCAGAGAACCTGCAGGGAGAACGCTTGATGCAGTTGTCGATCTAACCGATCAGCGTGCAGTGCAATGCGTTGTCGTGACTAAGCGCCAGGCTATGCAGCACCTGAAATGAGCCGAAGGTCACGGTTTTCGCCCGATGGGCGCGAATCAGCTGCCAGAAATCCTGCTCACCGCTTTCGAAGCTCTGAAAGGCAGCTTCTCCGGCTTCACGGGATTGCCATTGCAGGTAATTGAGCACCCGTCGGCCATCGTCGCTGGCCTGGATGTTGGCACTCAAAAAACCTGGGTAGCCCTGGGCCAGACGCTCGGTGTGTGCCGACAGTGCCGACACCAGCGCGGCTTGCTGACGGGGCTCGATCTCGAATTCGATCAGTTGGGTGAAGCTGCGATTCTTCTCTGGCGCGTGCATGAATAATCCCCACTCACTGTAAGCCGGATCTTGCGATCCGAAGGCCTGCAGGGTAAAACCTCGAGCTAACTAGAGGTCAAGGGGCATTTTTTAGATGATCACCTCGCAAAACCTGCATAAAGAGCTGACCGTCGGCCAAGTGGCCGCCCGCAGTGGTGTGGCGATCACGGCGCTGCACTTTTATGAGTCCAAAGGCCTGATCAAAAGCAATCGCAATCAGGGCAACCAGCGGCGTTATCCGCGGGAAGTGTTGCGCCGGGTGGCGCTGATCAAAGTGGCCCAGCGTTTGGGGATTCCGCTGGCGGAGATTGGCGAGGCCCTGAAGTCCCTGCCGGATAACCGTGCACCGACGGCGGCGGACTGGAAAGTGTTGTCGGCGCAGTGGAGTCGGGATCTGGATGAGCGGATCAATCAACTGACCCTGCTGCGGGACAAGCTCAATGGGTGCATCGGGTGTGGATGTTTGTCCATGGAGGCGTGTCCGCTGCGTAACTTTGGTGATGTGTTGGGTGAGCAAGGGCCGGGGGCGCAGCTGCTTGAGTCGGGGGTTGATCGGAAATAGCGGCGCGGCCTTCGCGAGCAAGCCCGCTCCCACATTTGATCGGCGTCGAATGCAAATTTTGTAATCAGTGGAGATTTCCTGTGGGAGCGGGCTTGCTCGCGAAGGCGTCCTGTCAGTCGATGAGGATTTAAAAGCACGATTGATAGCTGAACAGTGGCACTGCTGCTCGTCGGGCACTCGGTTGCGGGAAAGGGGCTGACCTATAGTTATTCGACCGGAAATCGGCGAAGGAACACCTTAACCCCATAATAAAAGGAGAACCGTCATGAGCGTAAAACCTATTCCAGAGGGTTATCACAGCATCACCCCTTATCTGGGCATTCAGAAAGCTGCCGAAGCCATCGACTTCTACAAGAAAGCCTTTGGCGCCACCGAAGTCATGCGCCTGTCAATGCCCGACGGCGGCATCGGTCACGCAGAACTGCGTATCGGTGACTGCCCGATCATGCTTGGCACGCCATGTGACCAGGGCCCATTGAGCAACCCGGACAAGTCGTCGTCCGTGGGGCTGCATCTGTATGTGAACGATGTGGACAAGTCCTTTAAACAGGCCATCGATGCCGGTGCCACGCAGGTGTCCGAGGTCAAGGATCAGTTTTATGGCGACCGTTCGGGGACTTTGAAGGATCCCTACGGGCATTTGTGGTTTCTGGCCACGCACAAAGAGGATCTGACTCAGGAACAGATTGAACAGCGGGCGAAGGAGATGTTTAAGCAGGGTTGAGTTTTTCAGTGAATGTTCGAGCCCCTTCGCGAGCAAGCCCGCACACATTCGACCGAGTTCTATCTGAAGAATGCGGTCAAATGTGGGAGCGGGCTTGCTCGCGAAGAGGTCATCACATCCACCATCAATGTTGACTATCAGCCCGCTCCCACCCAAGGCAGAAACACGAAACATTTACTTTCATATCCCCTTTCGGGATTTCGGATGCTCATACGTCTTATTTAGATGCAGTCGGTCGCGTAGGCAAAAGCCACGACCGGACTTTTCACGGACCGCACGCTGGCAAGCTCACAGCAGCGGTCCTCTCATCGAAACAAGACCTTTAATCATGTCGAAGAAATCCCGCTCAAAACTCTGGTTTCTGGTCCATAGCTGGCTGGCGCTGCCCATCTGGTTCTTTGTATTGATCGTCTGTGTGACCGGCACGCTGGCGGTGGTCAGTCAGGAGATCGTCTGGCTCGCCAACCCGCAAATGCGTGCCAGTCCGCCTTCGGACGATGCGCCGCTCCTCAGCTATGACGAGATCATCGCCGCCATCAAAAAAGCCGAACCACAGACGCTGGTCGAGCGCATCAGCCGCCCTGACGAGTCGCACTTCGCCCTGGACGTGGAAGTCAGCTATCCGGACGGACGCTCGGTGACGGTCTACGTCAATCCTTACAGTGGCGTCATCCAGGGCACTGCCCCGCAGTTCAATTTCAAGGCCTTTACCCGTGCACTGCATGGCTGGTGGCTGGTCCCATTCACCAACGGCTACAGCTGGGGCTGGTATCTGGTGTCTTTCCTCGGGCTGCCGATGCTGGCTTCGCTGGTGACCGGGCTGGTGGTCTACAAACGGTTCTGGAAAGGCTTCTTGCGACCGACCCTGCGCTTTCGTCATGGCGCGCGGATTTTCTGGGGCGACTTTCACCGACTCAGCGGTATCTGGTCGATCTGGTTCATCGCGGTGATATCGATCACCAGTGTCTGGTTCCTGATCAAAGCGGCTCTGTACGATAACCAGATTTCGATTTCCACTGCACCGGTCGCACCCGTCGTTGCGCGCGAGAGCGTACCGCTCACCATCGATGGCGCACCGGCACCGATGATTAGTCTGGAGCGTGCGATCCACGAGGCCAAGGAGCGCATTCCCGGTCTGGAAGACAGCTCTGTCAGCCTGCCCGCCAATGCCTATAGCCACCTTTCTGTGAGCGGACGCAGTTGGTACCCATTGATATTCCAGAGCGCCGAGGTCAACCCTTATACCGGTGACATCGCCGCCACGCGCCTGCTGTCAGACCGTTCGGGTCTGGAGCTGGTGACCGAATCCATGCGACCGCTGCACACCGGCGATTTCGGCGGTATCTGGATCAAACTGATCTGGTTCTTCTTCGGCCTGATCCTGAGCATGATGGTTCTCAGCGGCCTGTTGATCTGGACCAAACGCACCGCCCTGGCCACGGCCAATGCCCTCAAGCGCAGCAATAAGCGTCCACGGACGGTGGTGGCCAGTCAGCCGGCCATGAACCGCGAAGCCACGGAGGTCAGCCGATGAACCACGTCACAGCAGAAAAACCGCGCTCGCCGCTAAGCCATTTCTGGCACATATGGCGCTTCCACATCAACGTGCTGCTGTTGATGGTGCCACTGGGATTCATGCCCAAGTACTTCGCCGACGCGGCGCTGTTTCGCGGTGACACCGGTCTGGGTCAGCGGGAGATCGGTGAAGTTCAGGTCGGCCCCTGGAGCTTGCGCCTGGCCGAATTTCGCAACGAAGGCCCCGTATCCGACGGCCCGGCCGGCCCCATCAAGTACTTCAACGCGGCGCTCTGCGACAGCTGTCGCGATCAGGTCAAGGCAACTTACCTGCGCATTGGCAAACCACGCAGCTTGCGCGCCGCCGGGGTGATTTTCTTCGGCACACCGTACCGCATGGGCGCCGGGGTGCCGGTGCCTGAAAAGACCAAAACCGACGCCGAACTGTGGATCACCATGGAAGGCTGGGACGGTGCCATGCACCAAGCGTCCATCCCCCTGAGCCAGGCATCCCCGGCCACCCTCGCATGGCTGAACAAACAAGGAGGCAAACCATGATCAACGCTTTTCGCCCTCTGCACGCCGTTTTACTGGTGCTCTGCGCCGCCTTCAGCACCAGCGCCCTGGCCCATAACCCGATGTGCGAATGCAAAGCCATCGACGCCGAACAAATTCAATGCACCGGCGGTTTTTCCGACGGCAGCGGCGCACCGGGAGTGACCCTTGACGTGATCGGCTACGACGAAACCATTCTGGTGCCGGGCAAGCTCGGCGCCGATTCGACCCTGACGTTCAAGAAGCCTGGCGCCGAGTTCTACGTGCTGTTCGACGCCGGTCCCGGCCATGTCGTCGAGATCGACCAAGCCGACATCGAGGCGCCCTGAACGTGAGCATGACGTCGCCCACCACCCAAGTTGTTCGCCCGGCCGGTGCCGGCCATGAAACCCTCTATGTGTTGCTGTTGTGCCTGATGATCCTGGCGGTTGCCGGCTCGGTGGTAGCCTGGCGTGGCGAGGCTCAGGAAGTGAGCAGCGTTGGCAGCCATCAACTGGATGCCCGCCGTGATCTGAGCGCATCCGAGCAAGGTATTTACGCCGACCTGCGGGTCACGCTGGATGAAATTCATCTGTTGCGTCAGGAACAGCAAGCACTGCCCACACCCGCCACCCTCGCCGATGAAGGCTTTGCGCCGTTTGCCCAGGACGCCAGCTCTGTCAGCCGCGGCGGCCATGCCTGGCAGTTACTGGACGCCAAGGCGTACTTCGGCCAGAGCCAGACCCCAACCGTCGCCGGCTCGTTTTTGATGCGTTTGACCGCTGAAGACGACTCCGCGCCAGACATCTGGCTCAACCGCGGCAGTGCCCTCCCCGCTCCGCACGATCTCACCGACGCTGCGCTCAACGGCGCCGGCTGGCAGCAGATCGTCGCGCAATTCGATGCCGGCGTCACCCGCCAGCATCGGCATTGAACCCTCGCCTTCACCCGAGAGAAGACCGCTTTCCCATGCCTAGTTCATCTCAATGTCATTGCTTTTTTCGCCTCTTGCTAGTCGGCCTGTTTGCCTGTTTGCTGACACCTTTGGCCAGTGCCGACGAAGCCAAGCGCCTGCGCATCGGCATCACCCTGCACCCTTATTACAGTTACGTGGCCAACATCGTCGGTGACAAAGCCGAAGTGGTGCCGCTGATCCCGGCCGGTTTCAATCCGCATGCCTACGAGCCGCGGGCCGAAGACATCAAGCGCATCAGCGGGCTGGACGTGGTCGTGCTTAACGGCGTGGGCCATGACGACTTCGCCGACCGCATGATCGCCGCCAGCGAAACCCCGAACATCAAGGTGATCGAAGCCAACGAAAACGTGCCCCTGCTGGCCGCCACCGGTGTTGCTGCCCGGGGTGCCGGCAAGGTGGTCAATCCGCACACGTTTTTGTCGATCAGCGCCTCCATTGCCCAGGTCAATAACATCGCCCGGGAACTGGGCAAGCTTGACCCGACCAACGCCAAAACCTACACCCAGAACGCCCGCGCCTACGGCAAGCGCTTGCGGCAGATGCGAGCCGACGCGCTGGCAAAACTGACCCAGGCGCCAAACGCCGAGTTGCGCGTAGCCACGGTGCATGCCGCCTACGACTATTTGCTGCGCGAGTTTGGCCTGGAAGTGACCGCCGTGGTCGAGCCGGCCCACGGTATCGAACCGAGCCCCAGCCAGCTGAAAAAGACCATCGATCAACTGCGGGAACTGGACGTGAAAGTGATCTTCTCGGAGATGGATTTCCCGTCTACTTACGTCGAGACCATCCAGCGTGAATCCGGGGTGAAGCTGTACCCGCTGTCGCACATATCCTATGGCGAATACACCGCCGACAAGTACGAAAAAGAAATGACCGGCAACCTCAATACCGTGGTTCGGGCAATTCAGGAGTCCGGCGCATGACGGCTAAAGAAACCATCAGCCCGACCACCCCCGAATCCCCTGTGGGAGCGAGCCTGCTCGCGAAGGCGTCCAGTCAGTCAACATCATCGTTAAATGACACACCGCATTCGCGAGCAGGCCCGCTCCCACAGGTTTCGGGGCCTACGCTGGATTTCGCCGAGGTCAGTCTCACGCTGGGTCGCACGACGATCCTCGACAAGGTGACCTTTCAAGTCCGGCCCGGCAGCGTGCACGCACTGGTCGGCCCTAACGGTGGCGGCAAGAGTTCGCTGATCAAAACCCTACTCGGGCAAATGCCGCATCAGGGGCGCTTGAGCCTGCAATGGCCTGGCGAACCGGGGACCATCGGCTACGTGCCTCAGGCGCTGGAATTCGATCGCGGTTTACCGATGACCGTCGACGACTTTATGGCCGCCATGTGCCAGCGGCGCCCGGCGTTCCTCGGGTTGAGCAAACATTACGTGGCAACCATCGGCGAAGCACTGGAACGGGTCGGCATGCAGGACAAGCGCAAGCGGCGCATGGGCGCCCTCTCCGGCGGTGAGCGCCAGCGCGTTTTGTTGGCCCAAGGGCTAATTCCGGCGCCACAGTTGCTGGTGCTCGACGAACCGATGTCGGCCCTCGATGAGGCCGGCATTCAGGTGTTTGAACGGTTGCTGGGCGACTGGCGCCAGAGCGGCATCACCGTGCTGTGGATCGAGCATGATCTGGAAGCGGTCGGGCGACTGGCGGACCGGGTCACCGGGCTCAATCGCCGGGTACTGTTCGATGCCACGCCGAAACAGGCACTGACCCCGGAACGACTGCTGACCTTGTTCTCGACCCATCCCCGGAGCGCTGCCTGATGAGTTACGAAGCCTTTCGTTTGATGGTCCAGGGTTGGGCCTCATCGGGTTACCTGCCGGAAGCGCTGGCCTATGGATTTGTGGTCAATGCCCTGCTCGCCGGGCTGTTGATCGGCCCGGTGTTGGGCGGTTTGGGTACGCTGGTGGTGGTCAAGCGCTTCGCGTTTTTCTCCGAAGCAGTGGGCCACGCGGCGCTGACCGGTGTGGCCATCGGCATTCTGCTCGGTGAACCCTACACCGGGCCATATGGCAGCCTGTTCGGTTACTGCCTGCTGTTTGGCATTTTGCTCAACTACCTGCGTAACCGCACGGGGCTGGCGCCGGATACGTTGATCGGTGTGTTTCTCTCCGTATCGTTGGCGCTGGGTGCGAGCCTGCTGCTGATCCTGGCCGGCAAAATCAACGTGCACATTCTGGAAAACGTGCTGTTCGGTTCAGTGCTCACGGTCAACGGCAATGACCTACTGGTGTTGGCCATCGTTGGTTCGCTGGTGATGGCGCTGGCCCTGCCGCTGTACAACCGCATCATGCTCGCCAGTTTCAATCCACAACTGGCGGCGGTGCGTGGTGTGGCGGTGAAGACTCTGGATTACCTGTTCGTAATTCTGGTGACCCTGATCACGGTGGCGGCGGTGAAAGTCATCGGGGCGATTCTGGTCGGCGCACTGTTGGTGATTCCAGCGGCGGCCGCACGTTTGCTCAGCCAGTCGCTGAAGGGGTTCTTCTGGTGTTCGGTGCTGATCGCCACGGTGAGCACGCTATGCGGAATTCTCGCGCCGATTGTCTTTGACCTGCCTATCCCGTCCGGTGCCGCGATCATTTTGGTGGCCGGTATCGCCTTCGCCCTGGCCGCCATCGCTCGCGGCATCGTCCCAAGTCTGAAAGGGAACCTCGGATAAATGTCTTTTTCTCTGCGTCAATTGACCTTGGCATTGACCTTCACATTGCCCCTGTGTGGGCTGGTCACCACACCGCTGCTGGCGGCTGACAGCGCCAAACCGTTGCGCGTACTCGCCTCCCTGCCCATCACCTACGGCCTGGGCGAAGTCCTGCTCCAAGGCACCGACGTCAACCTTGAACGTGCGGCGCCAGCGAACCTCCCCGGCAGCCGGCAAACAGCTTACTTCACAGGGCGTGGTGCCCCGGCGCTGGCCAAACTGTCGACCGACGCCGATGCGGTGATTGGTCTGCGGTCACTGTGGGCGGATGACCCGCTGTACCCGATCTCACGGCGCAGCAATATCCGCATCATTGAAATCGACGCCGCCCGCCCGGTGGACGGCGCCTTGCCCGGCATCGCCGTGCAGCCTGGCAACAAGGTCGACGGTTTGAACAGTCAGCCTTGGCTGGCCAGCAACAATATGGGGCGCATGGCGGATGTGATGGCGGCAGACCTGGTGCGCCTGGCGCCAGCGGCCAAGCCGAAAATCGATGCCAACCTGGCAGCGCTCAAACAGCGTCTGCTCAAGCTCAGCGCTGACAGTGAGTCACGCTTGGCCGATGCTGACAATCTGAGTGTGATGAGCCTGAGCGATCATTTCGGCTACCTGATCGGCGGCCTCAACCTGGAGCTGATTGGCCTTGATGCACGACCGGATGCCGAGTGGACACCGCAGGCGCTCAAGCAACTGGGTGCGACGCTCAAGGTCAATGATGTGGCGGTGGTGTTGCATCATCGCCAGCCGTCGGAGCCGGTGAAAGCGGTGATTGCCGAGGCCGGCAGCCGGTTGGTGGTGTTGAGTGTCGATGCGGAAGATCCGGTGGCTGAATTGGAAGGGAATGTGGATAGCGTGATCAAGGGGTTGAGCGGGGTGTAACGTCAGTTAGACCGTGTAATCGTTCTTCGCGAGCAAGCCCGCTCCCACATTTAACCGATGCGGGCGCAGATATTGTGATCGACACAAATTCAAATGTGGGAGCGGGCTTGCTCGCGAAGGCGGCCTGACAAGCAACACAAATTCCAGACCTGAAAAAGCCCGCTGACCGTCACCGGTTCAGCGGGCTTCTTTTTGGGCGGTGACTCAGTGAGCCACGGCCGCCTGTTCTTCCATTTTCTGGCGCAGGCTGAGTGGACGCATGTCTGTCCAGACCTCTTCGATGTAGGCCAGGCATTCCTTTTTCAGGCCACTCTTGCCCACGGTGCGCCAGCCTTGTGGCACGGCTTTGTAGTCGGGCCAGATCGAGTATTGCTCTTCGTGGTTGACCACGACCTGAAAGAGGATGTCCTCGCGGTCGAATACTGACGTCATGCTGTCTCTCCATCGCTGTAGGGTGGGCTGCGCGGCGTGCGCAGCCGTTATGTAGAAGGAACGTTCAAGGCACCAAAAAATTTAGAGACTGGCGATGGCTGCGGCCATGGCCCTGCCGAAAATGTCGGCCACCCGATCGATTTCTGCGGCAGTGATCACCAGCGGCGGCAGGAAACGCACGACACCGCCGTGACGCCCGCCCAGCTCAAGGATCAACCCACGCTTGAGGCATTCGCGCTGCACCAGCGGCGCCAGATGACCGAATATCGGCGGATGGCCTTGAGCATCCGGCGCGCCGGTCGGGTCGACCAGTTCAACGCCCAGCATCAAGCCGCGTCCGCGAATATCGCCCAGTTGCGGGAAATCCCGTTGCAGGATGTGCAGGTGTTCACTCAAGCGTTCGCCCATGGCGGCGGCGTGCTCGCACACCTTGTGCTCTGTCAGGTAGCGCATTACCGCAGAGCCTGCGGCCATCGCCATCTGATTACCACGGAAGGTCCCGGCATGGGCGCCCGGCAGCCAGGTGTCGAGCCAGTCGCGATAGACCACCACCGCCAAGGGCAGGCTGCCGCCAATGGCTTTGGACAGAACTACCACGTCCGGAATGATCCCGGCGTGCTCGAAGGCGAACATCTTGCCGGTGCGGGCAAAACCGCTCTGGATTTCATCGACGATCAGCGCCACGCCGGCCTTCTCGGTGATGCGTCGCAAGCCGCGCAGCCAGTCGAGATCGGCCGGAATCACCCCGCCCTCGCCCTGCACCGCTTCGACGATCACCGCAGCGGGCAATTGCACGCCGGCCTCGGGATCATTCAGCAGGTTTTCCAGGTAATTCAGGTTGACCTGCACCCCCTGCGCGCCGCCAAGCCCGAACGGGCAACGGTAATCGTAGGGATACGGCATGAACTGCACGCCACTGCTGAGCAACGCACCCAACGGTTTTTTCGGCCCCAGACTGCCCATCAAGCTCAGCGCGCCCTGGCTCATGCCGTGGTAACCGCCCTGGAACGACAACACGGTGCTGCGCCCGGTGGCGGTGCGCACCAGTTTCAGCGCGGCTTCCACCGCATCGGTCCCGGTGGGGCCACAGAACTGAATCTTCGCTTCAGCGGCCAATGCCGGCGGCAACAGACCGAACAGGTCCTGAACAAACTGATCCTTCACCGGCGTGGTCAGGTCGAGTGTGTGCAGCGGCAGTTCATCGGTCAGCACTTGCTGGATCGCTTCGATCACCACTGGATGGTTGTGCCCCAGGGCCAAGGTCCCCGCACCCGCCAGGCAATCGATGAAACTGCGGCCTTCGACGTCCTCGACATAAATGCCCTTGGCACGTTTGAGTGCCAGGGGAATACGCCGCGGGTAGCTGCGAGCATTCGATTCCTGCTGGCTCTGACGGGCCAGCAGCGGCGATTCGTTGAACTGATAAAGCGTCTCGGCAGGCGTCGAGACGATCCGGGCCGGCTGATCTTCGATAAGGCTGGTAGCGACTGACATCTCTCGATCCCTCAATACGCTGTTGATAGTGACCAAAACTGCACACCGGGCAGGTGCGCGTTCCGGTCACGGGGCGCACTTGCAGGTTTTCCTGTTCTGGAAACGCATCAGGACCGCAAGGATTTAGACCCCCTATCAGCTTTCTATGAAGGTGGCGACAGCGCCTTGTGCATGGGAATGGCGTGGAGTCCCGCCACGGTGAAGGTTTCAGCGCAAGCCCGGTAACCCAGACGGTGGTAAAACGCCTCGCCGGTACGGGTGCTGTAGAGCCGCGCCTGAGGCAAACCCTGAGCGATCAACCAGGTTTCGAGATCGTGCACCAGCGCTTGTCCGGCGCCTCGCCGAAACCATTCCGGCTGCACGTAACAAAACGCGACCTTGCCACTGATCGCCGCCATGGCGACGCCGATCGGTTTGTCCTGCAATAGGGCGATGTTCAGGTACAACCGCGGGTCGGCCAGCCAGGGTTGCACGTGTTCGATGGTTTTGTTGTGAGTCCAGGTGGCGACGGTTCGCGGATCGTTGCGGTGGTCGAGCGCGCAGCCGACGCGAATCGAGCGCTCGACGATCCGGCTGATGATCCCGGCGTCGGCAGGCGTTGCCTTGCAGATGTGTATCGATGCATCCATGGCGCTGTTACCTCAATCCATTGAGTCAAAGCTGCCGGGGACGATAGCGCTGTGGGGGCCGGGTGGCTAATGGAGAGACGTTACATTTGGTGTGCAACACAGAATAAATGTGGGAGCGGGCTTGCTCGCGAAGGCGGACTATCAGTCACATCATTTCTGGATGTGCCACCGCTTTCGCGAGCAAGCCCGCTCCCACACTGGATTTGTGTCGTTTATTGGATGGGCTGCAACGGCATCGTCAATTCAACCCGCAAACCATCCGGCCGGCTGTCGAAATGCAGGGTGCAGCCGCAGCGCTGGACGATGGCCTGGACAATCGCCAGACCGAGGCCGCAACCGGTGCTCTGGCCGTTGCGCCAGAAGCGTTGGGTCAGGTGTTGCAGGTCATCTTCGGCAATCCCCGGGCCGTGGTCGCGGACCAAAAATCTCACACGATTGCCAGTGGTTTCCAGGCTCAGCTCCACTGCCCCATCGTCAGGGGTATGGCGCAGGGCGTTGTCGAGCAAGTTGCGCAATGCGGCGATCGACAGCACCGCGGGCATTTGCAGCGGCGCCTCGGAGAATGTGGCCGGCAACTGAAATTTGATCCGCTGACGATCACCGCTGGCCGCATCCTGAATCGCCAGCTTCGCCACCTGTTCGGCGCTGCATTGCACGCCATCGTCGAACGACAGACTGCCCTCGACGCGCGCCAGCAGCAGCAATTGTTCAAGCGTGCGATGCAGCCGGTCAGCCCCCTCTTCTGCCCGCGCCAGGGATTGATCCCGGGCATTGCCTTCGGTCATGCGCGCCACTTGCAGGTGAGTTTTGATGGCAGTCAGCGGGCTGCGCAATTCATGCGCGGCATCACCGGTCAGGCGCCGTTCGCGCTCGATGGTCTTGCCGATGCGCTGAAACAGCTGATTCTGGGTTTCCAGCAGCGGTTGCAGTTCGCTGGGCAGCGGCTGGATCTGCAACGGTTCCAGGGAATCGGCGCTGCGCCGCATCAACGCATCGCGCATACGATTGAGCGGTGCCAGCCCCTGACCGATGCCAAGCCACAGCAGACACAGGCAGCCAAGAAGCGCCACGCCGACCGGCACCGAGGCCGCCAGCAGAATGGACATGTTCAGTGCTTCGCGCTCGATCTGCCGGTCGGCGGTGGTAATGCGCACATCACCGCGCGCCAGGGTGAAGCTGCGCCAGGGTGCGCCGTCGATCATTTGATCGTGGAAGCCCATTTTTTCGGCTTCCAGGGTTTGTTCGGGACTGCTGTGGCTGCGGGCCAGGATTTCGCCGCGCAACGAGCTGACCTGGCAGGCCATGCCGCCAGGAATGCTCAGCTGTTCAGCGCTGAAATGGGTCCCCTCGCCCTTGCTCGGCAACGCCGGCAGTTGCTCCAGCAGCCCGGCCACCATCCGAGCCGACGCCACCAGTCGCTGGTCGAGGGAAAACATCATCTGGTTGCGCAGATCACTGAGCATCCAGGCGGCGGCCAGGGCCCAGATCAGCGCAAACGCGGCGCCAAGGGTCAGGCTCAGCCGCAAACGCAGGCTCATCACTTCGATTGCTCTCCGCCATCGGCCGGCCCCAGGCGATAGCCCAAGCCACGCACCGTCTCGACAATGCCATTGCCGAGTTTGCGCCGCAGGTGATGGATATGGACGTTAAGGGCGTTGCTTTCCAGTTCGTCGTTGAAACCGTAGACGCTGTCCTTCAGTTGCTCGGTGGACAATACCCGACCGCGATTGTGCAGCAAGGCTTGCAACAGCGATTGCTCACGGCGTGACAGATCCACCGATTGGCCGCCGAGCAGGGTTTCGCGGCTGCTCGGGTCGTAGGTCAAACGACCGTGTTCAATCAGGTTGACGCTGCGCCCCGCCACTCGTCGCAACAAGGTGTGCAAGCGCGCGGCAAGTTCGCGCAGGTCGAACGGTTTGAGCAAGTAGTCGTCGGCACCGGCTTGCAGGCCGTCGACCCGGTCGGTGACCGAATCCCGCGCGGTGAGGATCAGCACCGGGATTTCCAGGCCATGGTGACGCAACTGCTGCAACAGCTTCAGGCCATCTTCATCGGGCAGGCCGAGATCGAGCACCATGACGTCGAACTCCGCGACTTTGAGCATCGCCCGGGCCTTTGATGCGGTGGCGACGTGCTCGACGGTCAGGCCTTGAGCGGTCAACCCGGCAACAATGCCGCTGGCGATCAGCTCATCGTCTTCACAAACCAGTACGTGCATGGTGAGCCCCGTAGAAAAAAGGTGATTAGGCCGGTAGCCGATTAAGCGGACATTATGCCGCAAGTGCCATTGTCACAAGGCGAGTGTGGTTAATCATCGGTTAATCGCCGCCCGCCACTGTGCACCTCACTTGCACAGGGATAAGGCTTACCCATGCGTCGATTGTTTTTATTCTTTGTTCTGTTGATCTCGGGTATCGCCCAGGCTGGAACGAATCCGTTCGAGACCAAACCCGAGTTTCTCCCGGTAGAAAAAGCGTTCATCTTCACCTCCGAACGCCTTGAATCCGGGGAAACCCAGCTCTATTGGCAGATTGCCGACAATTATTACCTGTATCAGAAACGCCTGAAATTCGACGGTCTGGCCCCGGAGCAAGTGCCGGTTCTGCCCGAGGGCGAGTCCCACAGCGACGAGTTCTTCGGCGAACAGCAGGTCTATCGCCAGGGCCTGGAGTTGAAGATTCCGGCCGGAGCCACTGGTCAGATCAAAGTAGGCTTCCAGGGCTGCGCCGATGCCGGTTTGTGTTATCCGCCGCAGACTCAAGTGGTCGACCTTGGCGCAAGCAACGTCCTTACCGCGTTTAATGAAGAGGCGCCCGACCAGGCCTTGGCCAGCGGCCTGCAGCAACGAGCGCTGGGTTGGAGCCTGCTGGTGTTCTTTGGCCTGGGGCTGCTGTTGGCGTTCACGCCATGTTCGTTGCCGATGCTGCCGATTCTGGCGGGTTTGATCGTTGGCAGCGGTGCCACGCCCAAACGCGGTTTTGCCCTGGCCGGCAGTTACGTGACCACCATGGCGTTGGTGTATGCGGCGATGGGCGTTCTGGCCGCTCTGCTGGGCGCAAACCTTCAAGCGCTGCTGCAGAATCCATGGCTGTTGGGCAGCTTTGCAGCAGTGTTCGTACTGCTGGCCTTGCCGATGTTCGGTTTCTTTGAGCTGCAGTTGCCGGTGGCCGTGCGAGATCGGCTGGAACATGTTTCGCGTAATCAGCGCGGTGGCAGCCTGATCGGTGCCGGTGTACTCGGGGCTTTGTCCGGCCTGTTGGTCGGTCCTTGCATGACCGCCCCATTGGCGGGTGCCCTGCTCTACATCGCGCAGAGCGGCAATGCGCTACACGGCGGGCTGATTCTGTTCGCTATGGGCATTGGCATCGGTGTGCCGCTGTTGCTGCTGGTGACTGTCGGCAATCGCTTCCTGCCCAAACCGGGTGCGTGGATGAACCTGCTCAAAGGCGTGTTCGGTTTCCTGTTCCTCGCAACTGCGTTGCTAATGCTGCGGCCGGTGCTGGATGAATCGCTGTGGCTCGGTTTGTGGGGCGCCTTGTTGCTGATCGCCGCCTACAGCGCCTGGAAGCAGTCGCAAGGATTTGGCCGAGTTGCCCACCTGTTCGGCGCCAGTTCGCTGCTGTTGGGGTTGTGGGGCAGCCTGTTGGTGGTCGGTGCGGCGGGTGGCAGTGACAATCCGTATCAGCCGTTGCAGGTGTACAGCGCCGACCGTACCGGCGCTGCCGCGCCGAGCGCGCATGAGGCATTCACCACGGTCAAGGAGCCCGCTGTGCTGCAACGCGAACTCGATGCGGCCAAGGCTCAGGGTCAATGGGTGCTGCTGGACTACTACGCCGACTGGTGTGTGTCGTGCAAAGTCATGGAAAAACAGGTCTTCGGCAAACCGCAGGTCCTGGAAGCGCTCAGCGATGTGCGCTTGCTACGGCTGGACGTCACCGCTGACAATGCCGCCAGCCGCGAACTGCTCGGCCGTTATAAAGTGCCGGGGCCGCCAAGCCTGTTGTGGATCGGCCCTAATGGTGAAGAGCGTCGCAGCCAGCGCATCACCGGTGAGGTCAATGCCGGCACCTTCCTGCAACGCTGGACCACCACCCGAGACGCTCGTTAATGCTGACTTTTACCCTCGGCACCTTTGCCATCGCGCTTAATCACCTGCTGCTGATCAGTGCCCTGGCGCTGGCGACCTTTGTCGGCTGGCGGGTGGCCAAGCGCGGTGGCGAGAACCCGGAGTCGGTGCTGTTCAGCCTGTTCCTGCTGGGCATGCTGGCGGCCCGGGTCGGTTTCGTGATCGCCTACTGGGCGCAGTATCGCAACGATCCGTGGCAGATCATCGACCTGCGCGACGGTGGTTTTCTCGCCTGGCCCGGGGTGGTCGTGCTGTTGCTTGCCGCCCTGTATCGAGGCTGGCGTCGCCCGGCCCTGCGTCGCCCGTTGGGCTTTGGCGTGGCCAGCGGTCTGGCGTTCTGGTTGCTGGCGACGTTCTCCCTGAGTATTTACGAACAAGGCACGCGCCTGCCGCAGATCACCCTGCGCAATGCCGCCGGCCAAACCGTGCAGCTCAGCGACTATCAGGGCGGGCCGCTGGTCATCAATCTTTGGGCCACCTGGTGCCCGCCGTGCCGCCGGGAAATGCCAGTGCTGGAAAACGCCCAGCAACAGCGTCCGGACCTGACCTTTCTATTCGTCAACCAAGCCGAAAGCATGCAGAGCGTCAGCACCTTCCTCGAAACCCAAGGCCTGAGCCTGACTAATGTGCTGTTCGATGGCAGCGGTCGATTGGGTCAGGCCGTGGGTTCCATGGCATTGCCGACTACGCTGTTCTATAGCCCCGACGGGCACCTGCTGGGCAGCCATCTGGGCGAACTCTCTGAAGCCAGCCTGGCCCGTGCCCTGGAAAACTTCGACACCCCGAACCCGGCCACCTCGGCCACGCCTTCAAGGAAATTGCCATGCTCCGCCTCCGCCACCTGCTGACGTTAACCCTGGGTGCCGCCTTGCTGCACTTGCCGTCGGTACAGGCCGAAGAATTGCCTGAAGCGATCAAGAAGATCGAAGCCAAGGGCGCGAAAATTGTCGGCACCTTCGACGCGCCCGATGGCCTGCGCGGTTATGCGGCGCAGTACCAGAACCGTGGCATGGCGCTGTACCTGACCCCGGACGGCAAACATGTACTGTTGGGCAATTTGTACGACGCCGAAGGCAATGACCTGAGCAGCGCGCCGTTGCAAAAACTGGTCTACGCGCCAATGGCCAAGGAAGTCTGGGGCAAGATGGAAGCGAGCAACTGGATCGGTGACGGCAACAAGGACGCACCGCGAATCGTCTATCTGTTCAGCGACCCGAATTGCCCGTACTGCAACATGTTCTGGGAACAGGCGCGACCGTGGGTCAAGGCCGGCAAGGTGCAGTTGCGGCACATCATGGTCGGCATCATTCGCGAAGACAGCCCGGGCAAATCTGCCGCGCTGCTGGCCGCCAAGGACCCGCAAAAAGCATTGGCAGATCACGAGAAATCCGGCAAGGAAAGTTCGCTCAAAGCCCTGAAAGATGTGCCGCCGGCGATTCAGGCGAAACTGGCGGCGAACATGCAGTTGATGGAAGAGCTGGAGCTGGCTGCCACCCCGGCGATTTTCTATATGGACGACAAGGGTCAGCTGCAACAGCAGCAAGGGGCGCCGTCGCCGGAGAAATTGGTGAAGATTCTCGGGCCTAAGTGATCCTGTCTTCAGGGTTGAGGTGATTTCACCGGCACCTTCGCGAGCAAGCCCGCTCCCACATTCGACCGCATTTCAATCAAAGAACTCGGTCAACTGTGGGAGCGGGCTTGCTCGCGAAGAACGATTACACGGACTTGCAGGTTCTCTCGCGCAAAAAACTCAGCAGCACCTCGGTGACGAATGCCGGATTCTCCAGATTGGAGATATGCCCCGCCTCCGGCACCAGCACATACGGGCAACCGATCAACTCGGCCATTTCTTTGGTTTCCGACGGCGGCCGTGGTTTGTCCTGATCGCCACACATCAACAGCGTGGTTTCAGGGTTCAGTTCACCCAGACGCGGCAGCAAATCATCACGCCCAAAGGTAATCCGCCCCATCGGCACGATGCTTTGACGCAGGCAGTCGGCCGGCAGCGCTGCCAATTTGACGCGGAAATCCTGATACAGCGCCGACTGCGGATCGATGCCTGGACGGAAGAATATCGGCACCACAATATCGAGCAGCTGCGGCGAGATCACACCGCTGTCTTCAATCTGCTTGAACAGCGAGAAATAGTATTGGCGAGTCGGTTCCGGTTCGGCGCCGACGTAGGTGTCCATCAGCACCAGACCGTTGAGCCGCTGCGGCGCCGACAGCGCCAGTCGAACGCCCCACATACCACCCACCGAAAGACCGACCAGCGTGACGCGATCGATGGCCAGGTGATCGAGCAAGGCCAGTGCCTGGCGCGCCACGTCATCCAGCGACTTTGTGCATTCGGGCATCCGTCCGGATTCGCCATGGCCCCACAGGTCCAGGGCGATGACCCGATAATGCTGCGACAGCGCCGCAATCTGTGGCGCCCACATAGCCTGGTCCCACAGGTAACTGCCGGCCAGCAGAACCGCAGGGCCTGTACCTTGATCTGTGTAGTGAAGCGCTTGTCCATCAACCGTTACGAAGGGCATCGACTGTCTCCCTGGTGAAATCGGATCCATTAAAAAAGCACAGGAAGACTGAGCCGCATGGGATCGGCAGTCAACCCGAGCTTTGTGGTGTCTGCACTGGCCCTTTCGCGAGCAAGCCCGCTCCCACACTGGGCCTGTGTTCGCAGGACAAATGTGGGAGCGGGCTTGCTCGCGAAGGGGCCTTCACAAACGCTAAAGAATTACAGCCCCTCCAACTCCGCCATCAGGTCATTCAACCGATCCACCTTCTCCTCGGTAATGTCGCTCGCCGCCAACCCGTCGATGTACTCGGCCAGCTCCGCCACCGTGCTGCACTCGAACATCGCCCGCAGCGGCACGTTGCGTTGCAGGGCTTTTTGCACCCGCGAGGCGATCTGTGTGGCCAGCAGCGAATGGCCGCCGAGTTCGAAGAAGTTGTCACGCACGCCAACCTTCTCGACCTTCAACACCTCGGCCCAAATATCCGCCAAGGTCTGCTCCAGCTCATTGCGCGGCGCCTGATAGTCCTGGCTCTGCAACTGGCCGATTTCCAGCGCCGGCAAGGCCTTGCGATCGAGTTTTCCGTTGGCGTTGAGCGGCAGCTTGTCGAGCCACAGCCAGTGCAGCGGCACCATGTATTCCGGCAATTCGGCGCGCAGACGTTGCTTGATGCGCTCCAGTCGTTCATTCGGATTCAGCGCCGACTCCGCTGCGACCAGATAGCCGACCAAATGCTTGCCGTTGACACCTTCCTGCACCCCCACCGCCGCGTCGCGAACTTCCGGTTGCTCGTGCAGACGGGACTCGATTTCACCCAGTTCGATGCGGTAACCGCGAATCTTCACCTGATGGTCGATGCGTCCGACGTATTCCAGCACGCCGTCACTGCGACGTCGGGCCAGGTCGCCGGTGCGATACAGACGATCACCCGGTGCGCCGAACGGGTTCGGCACAAACACCTGCGCAGTGCGCAACGGATCGCTCACATAGCCGCGCCCCACACCGGTACCAGCCACGCACAACTCCCCCACCGCCCCCAACGGCACCAATTCCAGCGCGCCATCGAGCAGGTACAAACGGTTGTTGTCCGTCGGCGTACCAATCGGCAGATAACTGCCGCGCGTCGAAGCCAGGTCGACACGGAAGAACGCCACATCGTCCGAGCATTCCGCCGGGCCATAGGCGTTCACCAAGCCAATTTCCGGGTAACGCAGCAACCATTGATGCGCCAGTTCCGGTGGCATTGCTTCACCGGTCGGCAGCATCCAGCGCAGGCCATCGAGGCTCATGCGGTCCTGGGCGAGCATGCCCTGAATCAACGATGGCACGCTTTCCAGCACGGTGACGCCGTGGCTCTGAACATGGGCCAGCAAGCCTTGTGGATCGTGGGCGATGCTGTTCGGCACAATGTCCACCCGAGCGCCGAACAGCGGTGCCGCGAGGAATTGCCAGACCGAAATATCGAAGCTTTGCGAAGCGGTCTGAGCGATCACATCAGCCTCGCTCAATTTCAGGTACGGCACCTTGCTCAACTGGTTATTGAGCATGCCGCGTTGCTCCACCATCACTCCCTTCGGCAAGCCGGTGGAGCCCGATGTGTAGATCACATAGGCGAGGTTGTCCGGGCCGCTATAAATGCCCGGATTGGCAACCGAAACTTCGCTCGCCTGCACCTCTTCCCAGACCAGCAATCGAGGTCGGTTGGCACAACCGAACTCTTCCAGCAGCGCGACGGCTTGTTCACGACACGCCTGAGTGCAAACCAGCAACGGCGTGCGGCTCAGGTCGATGATCCGGCTCAGGCGCTGACTCGGCAGGCCCGGGTCCAGCGGCAAGTAACCGGCGCCGGCCTTGAAGCTACCGATGATCATGCCCAGCAAATCGAGATTGCGCTCAGCCAACAACGCCACCGGTTGATCCAGGCCGACGCCGGCCGCCATCAGCGCATGGCCGAGACGATTGCTGCGCTGGTTCAGCTCAACGTAGCTGTGCTGCTGATCAAGACAACTGGCGGCAACTCGCTGCGGATGCTCGGCAACCTGCGCTTCGAACAATGAGACATAGCTCCGCTCCAGCGGGTAGTCGTGTTCGCTCTGGTTGCAGCCATGGATCAGGAAGTCCTGCTCTTCGTTGCCCAGCAGCGGCAGATCCGCCATGTCGCCATGGAAGCCTTCGACCAGCGCCAGCAGCAGGCGCTTGAATTCGCCGAGCATGCGCTCGACCGTGGATTCGTCGAAATAATGCTGGTCGTAGGACAGGTGCAAGCCCAGGTCATCGCCCGGATAACACACCGCCGTCAACGGGAAGTTGGTGTGGGTGCGGCCCGAATCCGAAGTCGCGTTGAGGCTCTGCGCACGGTCCAGCACCGAGACTTCCACCGGCGCGTTTTCGAACACGAACAAGCTGTCGAACAGCGGCTGGCCTTTAGGCAGTTCGCTGTTTTCCTGGATGCTCACCAGCGGCAAGTATTCGTACTCGCGCAGTTGCATGTTGCTGTCGAGCAAGCCAGTGAGCCACTGACGAACGCTGCAACGCTGATCGTCTTCGGGCATTTTCACCCGCAGGGCGATGCTGTTGATGAACAGCCCGACGGTGCGTTGCATCTCTGGCATCTCCACCGGCCGCCCGGCCACCGTGACGCCGAACAGCACGTCGCGATCACCGCTCAAGCGACGCAGCACCAGCGCCCACGCCGCTTGGGCGAAGGTGTTGATGGTCAGCTGATGGGCCTGGGCCAGTTCGCGCAATTGCGCACCATCGCGGGCATCGAGTCGGGTATAGCGGTCGCCGACGATCATGCCGCCGCTGTCGCCGGCATGTTCACGCAGGAACGGCCGGTCACTCGGAATCGGCGTGGTGCGCTCGAAACCTCGCAGGTTCTGCTGCCACCACTGCCGCGCTTCGGCCAGGCTCTGGCGTTGCAGCCAACCAATGTAATCGCGATAACGCGGCGGCACCGCCAGTTGCGCTTCGCGGCCTTCGCCGAGGGCGGTGTAGATCTCGAAGAAGTCGTTCATCAGCAGCGAACGGCACCAGGCATCGATGAGGATGTGGTGGTTGCTCATCATGAACCAGTAACGCGCCGCGGCCACGCGGATCAAGCGCAGGTGGAACGGTGCCTGATTGAGCAGATCGAACCCGGCCTCACGCTCGCTTTTCAGCAGCGCCTGCAACTTCGGCTCTTGCTCGGTTTCGGCCACCGCGCTCCAGTCCAGATATTCGATCGGCGTGCTGCCCGGTTTGTGGATCACTTGCAGCATGTCTTCGCCGACATTCCAGCAGAACGAGGCGCGCAAGGCTTCATGTCGGGCGATCACCGCTTGCCAGGCCTGAGCGAAACGTTGCGGGTCGAGCTCGCTGTTGATGCGGTAACGGTCCTGCATGTAGTAGAGGCCGGTGCCCGGTTCGAGCAAGGTGTGCAGCAGCATGCCTTCCTGCATCGGGGTCAGCGGGTAAACGTCTTCGATCATCGCCGCTGGCACTGGCAATGCGTCGAGTTGCGGTTGAGTCAGTCGGGCCAACGGGAAGTCCGACGGCGTCAGCCCGCCCGCGTGGTCGCTCAGGCAATGCTGGATCAGGCTTTGCAATTCGCCCAGATACGCCTCTGCCAGTTTGGTGATGGTTTGCAGATCGTGGCGTTCGGCGCTGAAGGTCCAGCGCAGCACCAACTCACCGCCATACACCTGGCTGTCGACGCTCAGCTCGTTAGGCAGCGGAGCGTGTGGATCATGGGCCGCGCCCACCGGTTCATCGAGCGGACGGAACAGCGCATCACTGCCGAAACTCTGGTCGAACTGCCCCAGGTAGTTGAAGGTGATCGGCGCCACCGGCAATGCAGCCATGGTCTGACGGCACACGCCATCGGCCAGGTAACGCAGCACGCCATAACCCAAGCCTTTGTGCGGCACCGCGCGCAATTGCTCCTTGATCGCCTTGATCGAGGCACCCTGTTCACTCATGGGTGTGAGGCGCAGCGGATAGGCGCTGGTGAACCAGCCCACGGTGCGGGTCAGGTCGATCTCGTCGAACAGGGTTTCACGACCGTGGCCTTCGAGTTGAATCAACGCTGATTCGTGACCACTCCAGCGGCACACCACACGGGCCAATGCGGTCAGCAGCAGATCATTGACCTGAGTGCGATAGGCCGTCGGCGCCTGTTGCAGCAGTTGGCGGGTACGCTCGCTGTCGAGGCGCACGCTGACGGTTTGCGCGTGACGATTTTGCTGACCACCCTGCGGACGATCACAGGGCAACTCAGCGCTTGGGCCGGCCAGTTGCGTCTGCCACCAGCTCAATTCTTCACGCAGGGATTCGCTGCCGGCGTAAGCCTGCAACCGTGCGGCCCAGTCCTTGAAGCCGCTGGTTTTCGCCGGCAGTTTTGCCGACTGCCGGGACTCGAGTTGACGATAAACCGTTTGCAGATCGTCCAGCAGCACCCGCCACGACACCCCGTCCACCACTAGGTGGTGAATGGCAATGAACAGCCGTTGTTGCCCCTCAGGATCATCGACAAGCAGCGCCCGCATCAGCGGCCCTTGTTCAAGGTCGAGGCTGCGTTGGGCATCGGCGAACAGCGCCACGCATTTGTCCATGGTCGGCACTTGCACCTGCCACAGCACGGCAGCGTCGGAAGCCGCCTGGTGTTCGGCCTGCCAGTGGCCGGCGACGTCGGTGAAACGCAAACGCAAGGCGTCGTGTTGTTCAATTACCGCCAGCAGCGCTTGCTCCAGACGATGCGGGTCGAGCGCCACGGTCGGTTCCAGCAGCAACGCCTGATTCCAGTGTTGACGCTGCGGGATTTCAGTGTCGAAGAACCAATGTTGAATCGGCGTCAAACGCGATTCGCCCGTCAGCAAACCTTGCTCGGCCGTGACCTGCTCGGTGCGGGTCGCGACGGCGGCGAGGGTTTGCACTGTCTGGTGCTGGAACAGGTCACGCGGGCTGAAATGGATGCCCTGCTGCCGCGCACGACTGACCACCTGGATCGACAGAATCGAATCGCCGCCCAGTTCGAAGAAGTTGTCGTTGAGGCCGACCTGCTGGACGTTCAGCACTTCGCACCAGATCCCGGCCAGGGTCAACTCGAGTTCGTTGCTCGGCGCCACGTACTGCTGTCGATTCAACTCCGGGTCCGGTGCCGGCAGTGCGCGACGGTCGAGCTTGCCGTTGGCGGTCAGCGGCATGCTGGCCAGCAGGATCAAGTGCATCGGCACCATGTAATCCGGCAACTGCGATTTGAGGTGCGCCTTCAACGCTTCGCGCAATGCAGTTTGTTGCGCTTCATCCTGTTCGGCGACGTGGGTGACCAGGTAGCCGACCAACTGCTTGCCGCTCGGTGCGTCGAGGGCCAGCACCACCGCTTCACGCACGGATTCGTGTTCCAGCAAGCGGGTTTCGATCTCGCCCAGTTCGATGCGGAAACCACGGATCTTCACTTGATGGTCGATGCGACCGAGGTACTCGACCAGACCATCAGCGCGCTGACGGACAAGATCGCCGGTGCGGTACAAACGTCCGCCGTTCACTGCAAAAGGATCGGCGACAAACCGTTCGGCGGTCATGCCCGGACGCTGGTGATACCCCTGCGCCAGACCGGCACCGCCGACATACAACTCGCCTGTTGCGCCTTGTGGCACCAACGCCAGATCGGCGTCGAGGATGTACGCCACCCTAGCGCCAATAACGCTGCCAATCGGCACGCTGCCCAGCCCTTCTTCCAGTTGCTCGGGTGCCAGGCTGGCAAGCGGCATGACCACAGTTTCAGTCGGGCCGTAGGCGTTGAAAAACAAGCTCGGTTTGAACGCCGCGCGAATCCGTTGCAAGTGTTCGCCGGTCAGCGCCTCGCCGCCGGTGATGCACATGCGCACTGGCAGGGTTTCGCCCTGAGTCGCCAGCCATTGCGCCAACTGGCTGCCGTAGCTTGGGGTGAAACCCAGAATGTTGATGCTGTGCCGACGAATCAGCCCGCAAATCTCTTGCGCATCCCACTGGCCTTGCGCACGCAGGACAACCTGCGCACCGCTCAGCAGCGGCACCAGCAGACGCTCGGTCGCGGCATCGAAGTTGATCGAATAGAAGTGCAATTCACAGTCGTCCGGGCGCATGCCGAAGCGCTCAATCACTGCACGGCAATGCATGGCGATTTCACCGTGGGACACCACCACGCCTTTCGGTTTGCCGGTGGAGCCTGAGGTGTAAATCAGATACGCCTGATGCTGCGGCAGGCTGATAAACGGCAGTTCGCTGGCCGGGTAGTTGGCCAGTGCGGCGGCGTCTTCTTCCAGGCACCAGCGGCCGACGCTGGCCGGCAATTCACCGAGGGCCGCGAACATCGCCGCATCGCTGAGCAGCAAACCGAGGCCGCTGTCTTCGATCATGTAGTGCAAGCGGTCCAACGGGTATTCCGGGTCCAGCGGCACATAGGCGCCACCAGCCTTGAGGATCGCCAGCAAGCCGACGACCATCTCCAGCGAACGCGCAAGCATAAGACCGACCCGAACCTGCGGCCCGACACCGCGCTCGCGCAGCATCCAGGCCAGACGATTGGCGCGGCTGTCGAGCTCGGCGTAGCTCAATGTTTGCCCGGCGAACGTCAGGGCCGGCGCGTCCTTGCGCACCAGCGCCTGTTCGCTGAACAGGTGATGGATGCATTGATCGAGGCGATGCTCGCCCGACTCAATGCCGAGGCTGTCGAGCAGGTTTTGCTGTTCAGTGGCTTCCAGCAACGGCAGCTCGCTGAGGCGCTGCTGCGGATCGGCGAGCAACGCTTCCAGCAGATTGCGCCAGTGCCCGGCCATGCGCGCAATGCGCGGTTCATCAAACAAATCGGTGCTGTAAGTCAGGCAGCAACCGAGGCGATGGTCGAGGTCGGTAACTTCCAGGTTGAGGTCGAACTTGGTCGCTCGCGCATCGTTGGCCAGGTACTCGACAGTCATCCCGGCCAGGGTGCGACTCTGCTGGAATTCCCAGCGCTGCACATTGCACATCACCTGGAACAGCGGGTTGTAAGCCGCGCTGCGGGTTGGCTGCAAGGCTTCTACTAGATGATCGAACGGCAGGTCCTGATGGGACTGGCCTTCGATCACGGTGTGGCGAACCTGCTCGAACAACTCGCCGACGGACATCTGCCCGTCGAGCTGGCAACGCAGCACTTGAGTGTTGAGGAACGCGCCGATCAGCCCTTCGCTTTCCGGGCGAATGCGGTTGGCCACCGGTGCACCAATGCGCAAATCGGTCTGGCCGCTGTAGCGGTAAAGCAGCACCGCCAGCGCGGCCGTCATGGTCATGAACAGAGTCAGACCGTTTTGGGTGTTGAAGGCCCGAACCCGCGCCGCGAGTTCATCACTGAGGTCGAAGCGAAACAGTTCACCCTGATGACTTTGCACCGGTGGACGCGGACGATCGGCCGGCAGTTCCAGCAGCGGATGTTCGCGGCCCAGTTGCGCGGTCCAGTAATCGAGCTGGCGCTGACGTTCGCCGGACTCCAGCCACTGACGCTGCCACACGCTGTAATCCAGATACTGCACCGGCAGCGGTTGCAACGGCGATTCGCGATCATCGACGAACGCTTCGTAGAGCGCGCTCAGTTCCCGGGCGAAGATGTCCATCGCCCAGCCTTCGGTGACAATGTGATGCAGGGTCAGGACGAAGTAATGCTCCTGCTCGGCGGTCTTGACCAGGCAAGCACGCAGCAGCGGCCCGGTTTCCAGATCGAAAGGTTTATGGGCTTCGTCATCGGCCAGTTGCTGGACCTGCCATTCGCGGCCATCGGTATCCAGCGTGGTGAAATCCTTCCAGTCCATGCGCAGGCGGGTGTCTGGATGAACCTGTTGCCGGGCCACGCCGTCGACGCTCGGGAACGTCGTACGCAGGGTTTCGTGACGCATGATCAGCGCTTGCAATGCCGCTTCGAAACGCCCGACATCCAGCACGCCGCGCAACCGCGCCATGCCGCCAACGTTGTAGGCCGGGCTGTCCGGTTCCATCTGCCAGAGGAACCACATGCGTTGCTGGGAATAGGACAGCGGCACCGGCTGGCTGCGGTCGACCTTCTCGATCGGTGGCTGTTTGTTGGTTTTACCGCTGGCCTGGATCAAGCAAACCTGTTCGGCAAAAGCACCGAGTTCACTGGCCTCGAACAGCGCCCGCAACGGCAACTCGACGTCGCAAGCCTGGCGGGTGCGGGAGATAATTTGCGTGGCCAACAGCGAATGGCCGCCGAGGGCGAAGAAGTCATCACGCAGGCCGATCTGTGTTTGGCCCAGCACTTCACGCCAGATGCCGGCGATTTGTTGCTCAAGGGCAGTGACTGGTTCGACGTGCTCACGGACTTGCCACTGGGGCTCCGGCAAGGCGCGACGGTCGAGTTTGCCACTCGGGCTCAGAGGCATTTCATCCAGACGCATGAGCTGCGCCGGGACCATGTATTCCGGCAGCTCAGCGGCCAGCGCGGTTTTCAGGCGCGTGGTTTGAGCCACTTCGGTTTCGCTGTTTTCAGTGGCGATGTAGTAACCGATCAATTGCCCGCCGGCCGCCGTTTCACGCACCAGTACCACCGCTTGGGCGACTCCGGGCTGCGCCAACAGACGCGCTTCGATTTCTTCCGGCTCGACTCGAAAACCACGCAGTTTGACTTGCTGATCGAGACGGCCGAGGTATTCGATCACGCCGTCGGCGGTCCAGCGGGCACGGTCGCCGGTGCGGTACAGACGTGCGCCCTGCTCGCCCAGCGAATCGACCACAAAGCGTTCCGCGGTCAAACCTGGACGACCGAGGTAACCTCGGGCCAAACCGATACCGCTGATGCACAGTTCACCCGGCACACCGGCCGGTACCGGATTGAGATCGCTATCGAGCACGCGGCACAGTACGTTGCCCAATGGCCGGCCAATCGGTGAGCGCTCGCCATCAGCCGTTGTGCAGTGCCAGTGGGTGACGTTGATCGCTGTTTCGGTCGGGCCGTAGCGGTTGTGCAGTTGCACTGCAGGTAAGTGTTCCAGTACGCGGTTGCGCAGTTCGGCGGGTAACGCTTCACCACCGGAGAACAGTCGACGCAGGCTGGTGCATTCGGCGCTGAGCGGTTCGTCGATGAACAACGCCAGCAACGGCGGTACGAAGTGCAGTGTTGTCACGCCGAATTGTTGAACCAGTTGTGCGATGCGATGCGGATCGCGGTGTTCGCCGGGGCCGGCGAGCAGCAGGCGGCACCCGGTGATCAGCGGCCAGAAGCATTCCCATACCGACACGTCGAAACTGATCGGCGCTTTTTGCATTAGCACATCAGTCTGGTCCAGACGGTAAGTGGCTTGCATCCATTGCAGGCGTTCAGCGAGGGCCGCGTGAGTATTGCCAACGCCCTTCGGTTGACCGGTGGAGCCGGAGGTATAAATCACGTAGGCCAGGTTGTCGCCGTGCAGGTGCAGACCCGGCGTATGGCTTGGCCAGTTCTCCAGATGCAGGACGTCCATGGCAATCACGCTGACGCCGTCGGTGGCCGGCAAGCGATCGAGCAATTCGGTTTGGGTCAGCAGAAGCTCGACGCCACTGTCACTGAGCATGTAGGCCAGCCGCTCAGCCGGGTAGTCCGGGTCCAACGGCACATAAGCGCCGCCTGCCTTGATGATCGCCAGCAAACCGATCAGCAACTGCGGCGAACGCTCGGCGGCAATGGCCACGCACACGTCCGGGCCGACACCTTTGTCGCGCAGGTAATGCGCCAGGCGGTTGGCCTGGGCGTGCAGTTCGGCAAAATCCAGGCTGCCGCCGTCCCACAGCAGCGCGGTGCGCTCCGGGGTCTGGCGCGCTTGTTCGTTGAGCAACTCAGGTAGCCATTGGCTGGCCGGAGTGCACGGCGCGGCGCTCCAGGCGGATTGCTGATCGTGCTCGCTCGAGGTCAGCAGTTGCAGGTCGCCGATGGCGGTCGTCGGTTGTTCGCAGACAGCTCGCAGCAGGTTGCTGAAATGCTCGGCAAGACGCTCGATAGTCGTGGTGTCGAATAGCTCGCTGGCGTAGTCGAACGACAGGCTCAGACGCCCGTTGCGATCTTCTTCGCTGTGCAGTTGCAGGTCGAACTTGGCTTCGCGGCTGTGCCACGGCAGTTCTTCGGCGAGCAGTCCCGGCAAGCGACGCAGCGCACTGAGATCCCGTTGCTGATGGTTGAACATCACCTGGAACAAACCCTGCTCGCGGGCCTGCGGGAAGGCTTCGAGCAGTTGTTCGAACGGCAGATCCTGATGCGCTTGCGCGCCCAATGCGGCTTGACGGGTTTGCGCCAGCAACGCAACGAACGGCAGTCGCGAATCCACCTCGGCACGCAGAACCTGGGTGTTGATGAAGAAGCCGATCAGCCCTTGGGTTTCCAGGCGCGGGCGGTTGGCATTTGGCACGCCGACGCGGATGTCGCGTTGGCCGCTGTAGCGATGCAGCAGACTCTGGAATGCCGCGAGCAACAGCATGAACGGCGTCGATTCATGGGCCTGGGCAGTCTGGCGAATGGCATCGCTCAGGCTCGCGTCCAAACGCAGCGTGTGGCGGGCGGCGCTGTGAATGTGTTGGGCCGAACGCGGATGATCGGTGGCCAGGTTCAGGGGCGGATGATCAACGCCCAACTGCGCTTTCCAGTAAGCGAGTTGACGCTCGCCCTCCCCTTGCGCCAACCACTGGCGCTGCCAACTGCCGTAGTCGGCGTATTGAGTCAGCAACGCTGGAAGGCTGGCGCTCTGGCCATGAGAGGCGGCCGCGTACAGCCGCGAGAATTCGTCGATCAACACGTTCATCGACCAGCCGTCGGCGATGATGTGGTGCATCGTCACCAGCAGTTGATGGTCCTCATCGCCGAGGCGCACGAGCGTCACCCACAGCAGCGGGCCTTTTTCCAGATCGAACTGTGTACGGGCTTCGTCCTCGCGGATCTGCTGCGCGCGGGCTTCACGTTCGGCGGCTGGCAGGTCGCTGATGTCGATCACTTGCAGGTTGAATTCGCCGGCAGTAATGACCTGTTGCAGAGCCACACCATCACGCTCGAAAAACCGTGTGCGCAGGGATTCGTGACGCTCGATCAGTTGCTGGAAACTGGCGCGCAAGGCGTCTTCGTCCAGTTCGCCGCGCAGGCGCAAGGCACCGGGGATGTTGTAGGCGCTGCTCTGCGGGTCGAGTTGCCAGGTAATCCACAAACGGTTTTGCGCCAGGGATTGCGGCATGGCGTCACTGCGCGACAAGGGCATGATCGCGCCTTGGGCCACGCCGCCATCCTGTTGTTGCTGAGCGATGGCAGTGGCGAATGCGCCGAGGGTCGGCGCTTCGAACAACAGGCGCAGATTCAGCTCCAGCCCCAACTCTTCGCGCAGGCGTGCGACTACTTGAGTGGCGGCGATGGAGTTTCCGCCGAGCAGGAAGAAATGGTCATCGGCATTGACCTGCTTGACCTGCAATTGCTCACACCAGATCTGGCCGATCAGGGTTTGCAGCTCTGAGCCGGCGTTGGTTTCAGACGTGTTTGCGATGTCTGCTGACGGGAATAGCGCATAGCTGTCGAGGCTGCCATCGGCCAGGCGATTGCGGCACACCGAGCGTTGCAACTTGCCGCTGGACGTCTTCGGCAGCGCCCCCGGATTGAGCAATACCACCACGCTCGGCGCTTCCTGATACGCCTCGGCCACCGCTTGGCGGATGGCTTTGATCAGCGCCTCGGGCGGCAGGATTTTCTGCACACTGCGGCTGATTTCCGCAGCGATGCCGATGCCCTCCTGACCCTCGATGTTGACTGCGAATGCGGCCACGCGACCTTTGCGCACCACCTCCACTTCACGCTCGATGGTCTGTTCGATGTCCTGCGGATAAAGGTTGTGACCGCGCACGATCAGCATGTCTTTCAGGCGACCGGTGATGAACAGTTCACCGTCCCGCAAAAAACCCAGGTCTCCGGTGCGCAACCAGGTGCGGCCAGCGCGCTGGACGAAAGTCTTGGCCGTGGCCTCGGGGTTGCGCCAGTAGCCATGGGCGATGCTCGGCCCGGTAGCCCAGACTTCACCGACGGCGTTGTCGGCGAGTTCTTCGAGCGATACGGCATCGACAATCAGCACTGCGTGATCCGGCTGGCTGATGCCGCAACTCATGATCGGACTGCCATCGCCCGGCTCGGCACGGTTCTGCGCCAAGGCCTGATCATCCACACGCAATGCCGGGATGCCCTGACCGCGCGGGCTGCCGGCAACGAACAGCGTGGCTTCCGCCAAGCCGTAAGAGGCCATGAAGCTGTCCGAGGTAAAGCCACAGGCCGCGAACTTCTCGGCGAAGCGCTCCAGGGTGTCGAGGCGAATCGGTTCGGAACCGGAGTACGCCACGCGCCAGCCGCTCAGGTCGAGGCGTTCCAGAGCGGATTCGCTGACCCGTTCGCTGCACAGTCGGTAGGCGAAGTCCGGCCCGCCGCTGATGGTGCCGCCGTATTCGCTGATCGCTTCCAGCCAGCGCAATGGCCGACCGAGGAAGTACGCCGGCGACATCAACACGCACGGCACACCGCTGAAAATCGGCTGCAACAGGCCACCGATCAGGCCCATGTCGTGGTACAGCGGCAGCCAGCTGACGATCACGTCATCGGGGTTCAGATCGATGCCGAATCCGTGGCGAATCAGCAGTTCGTTGGCCACCAGGTTGCCGTGGCTGACTTGCACACCTTTAGGCAACGCCGTGGAGCCGGAGGTGTATTGCAGGAAGGCGATGTGCTCGCCGTGCAAGTCCGGCGCGACCCAGCGTTCGGCCAGGGCGCTGTCGAGGGTGTCGACACATAGCAGCGGCGGCGCCTCGTTGATTTGCAGTAACGCATCACGCAGGTCGGCGCTGGTCAGCAGCAAGCGCGGCTCGGCATCGCCAATGATCGACAGCAAACGTTCCTGGTGATGACGACGGGTCGATTCAGGCGGATAGGCCGGCACTGCAATTACACCTGCGTACAGACAGCCAAAAAACGCCGCGACGTAATCCGGGCCGCTGGGAAACAGCAACACCGCGCGATCGCCGAACGACGTCTCGGCCTGCAACGCACCGGCAATGGTTCGCGCCCGTTGATCCAGCTCACGATAACTGAGCACCACAGCCTGATCCTGGGTTTCGGCGAGAAAACGCAAGGCCACCCGGTCCGGCGTCAGGGCCGCGCGGCGCTGAAGGGATTGGACCAGTGTGCTGGGGAGTTCGAACGCGTCGGTCATGAGGTTTCCTGCCTGAATTCGGCTTGCAAGTGGAATCGGTTTTCGTACGTCACGCCCGTTCATGGACATGCAGGACGCGGTCTTCGCCGACCGCGCAAGGCTTGGGAATGCTGGTTTGGCCGGGGCTTGCGCCCGCAGCCATTCACCAATGAGAACGGATGAGGTCTTGAAATAATTAGTCGCCAGGCTTGAGCGCCAGCAGGCTTGAGGTCGGTAGGTGAGTCAGCGTGTCGCCGTTCTCACTCTGCTCTTTTGTGGCGCATTAATTCTCTTTCTCAATTGACAATCATTATCATTCAACCTAATTTGTCGCTCGATGTGTAGGACGACGCCGATCCCCCTGACGTCCCACGACCCTATTTGCAGCAAGGTGATTTCCAATGACGGAACAAGTATCGACAAGCAGGTGCGATTCACCGCTACTTCAGGCCTTCGTCGACAACCGACTGATTCTGGTCAAGATTGCAGCCCGCATCACCGGTTGCCGATCACGCGCCGAAGACGTGGTGCAGGATGCGTTCTTCCGGCTGCAATCGGCGCCGCAGATCACGTCATCAATCAAGGCGCAGCTCAGCTATCTGTTCCAGATCGTGCGCAATCTGGCGATTGATCATTACCGCAAGCAGGCGCTAGAGCAGAAGTATTCGGGCCCGGAAGAGGAAGGTCTGAACGTGGTGATTCAGGGCGCTTCGCCGGAAACCTCGCACATGAATTTCTCGACCCTGGAAAACATCGCCGATGCGCTGACGGAGCTGCCCAGCCGCACCCGTTACGCCTTCGAGATGTACCGCCTGCACGGTGTGCCGCAAAAAGATATCGCCAAGGAACTCGGCGTCTCGCCAACCCTGGTGAACTTCATGATTCGTGATGCGCTGGTGCATTGCCGCAAGGTGTCGGGCAATCGTGCGGATACCTTTGCTCGTCGCTGAAATTTGCGCCGCTCCATTCGCGAGCAAGCCCGCTCCCACATTTGATCGGTGTGAACACCGATTTGGTGTACACCAAAAATCTACTGTGGGAGCGGGCTTGCTCGCGAAGGCAGACTCAAGACCGCAACAGACCTTGAGCCATACACCTCACACCAACGAACACCGATCAAAAAACCGCTCACGTCCCAGCATCATCAGCGCCGCGCGCTTGTGCGGGAAGTCGAACTCTTTTTCGCAGTGGAAACACTGATTGTGCATATGCCCAATCATCTTCGCGTTGTCGGCGCGAGGCTCGGCAACCACCCGTTGAGTGCGTGGATCATCGAGAAACAGGTAATGCACCAGCGCCGATAGCCAGCTCGCCACCTTATGCGGGCCGCGGTGATGTTCTTCGCCCACCAGCATGTGAATGCCTCGGTCGTAATCGGCTGCATCATAGAACGGCGCAATGCGATCTTCCTTGGCCCAATAGGCTTCGAAATAGGCGAAAGGTTGATCATCGAAGCAACCGATCAGCGTCAAGGTGTGCGGGTCGGCTTCGAGCTTGCTCAGGTATTCGCGATGCTTCTCGAGACTGCCCTCCTCCTGCCAGAAACTCGCCACCCGCGGGCTGTTCTGCCAGCGGTTGAAACGCGCCAGGTCATGCTCGATTTCTACTGTGCGCAGGGAGACCCACGCACCGAGCCGCGCATCGAAACGTCGATACACCTCACCTCTGGGCTTTATCGGGCGCATTGGATGGCGCTTACCGTCGCTGATGACCATTTGCTGCGGATAGCTGCCGGTGCGCGACTCACCCAGCCAAGGCTGGGGCAATTGCCAGAACAGCGTGCGTTCGCAGCGATACTGGCCGGTAACGTCGGAGGGGATCAGCAACCCGCTGAGCAAAGCTTCGGTGGGCACATCATCGAGGTGCCAGGTCAGACGCTGACAAGCCGCGTCACGGGCAAATAGCCAATAGCAAGCCGCCCAGAATGCCTGACCGTCAGGATGGCCAAAACGCTCCTCCAGACGCAGATGCAACGCCGGCTCACGAGTCAGCCGCAGTTCGATCAACGGCTGCCCTTGCAGACTGAGGCTCAGGCGGCTGGCGGTTTCATCGGCTACAAGACAGTTGCCTGACGGCAAGGCCAGGGTGGTCAGGTCATTCAGATTGGACATGGGTGCGGCTCACGGTAATCGTCGACAGTTCAACGATGTGACGTGAGCCGGAGCGGGAAATTTAAGCGCCGTCGCCAAATACGCGTCTCATGGCACTAATCAAGGGCACGAATCAGGGTTTGCGCACCGGTACCAAGGCAATTTTGTAGGGATTGAAAATCTTCAACATCTGGCCGTTGTCTCGCAGGCCTTGTAGCAACTTGCCGAATGCTTCGCCAGTAATCGGTGCCTGCGGGCGAATCAGCGCGTAATGGTGATAGACCTGATCGATCCGTTGCGACACCAGCAATTGCTCGCCGACTTTCTCGTTACGCAGCAGGTAATCGCTCAGGTAGGAACGTGTCACCAAGGCAATGTCCGCTCGTCCACGCAGCACCATCAGCAGGTTGCTGTCGTGGGAATAGGTCAGCGTGGCTTTGTAGGCGTCGGCCAGATACTTGGGATCGGCATTGAAATTGGCAAACTCGTAGTGATAGCCGCTGTACAGTGCCAGGCGCTTGCCCGTCAGGTCCTTGAAGTAATTCTCATCGCGATCGGGTTTCTTCTGCGCGACAAAGATTTCTGCATCTTCCAGGCCCATGTCGACGAGGGTGTGCGGGATGTCCTTCCACCCCCAGTCCGGGTTCTCGAAAATCGCCATATCGACCCGGCCTTCCTTGAAATCGTTGAAACGTCGTGGAATCGAGGTGGGCACCAGCTCAAACCGATAGTCGGTTTGCAACTGATTCAGCGCTTCCACCAGTTGCGGCAACAGACCGGTGTCGGCACCTGACTCCGGGCGCACGGTATAGGGTGGAAAATGCGCGGCACCGACCCGCACCAACTGTGCAGCCTGAGACGGCAACACACAGCACACCGCAAGCGCCGCCAGCAAAAGCCGAGACGCTGTCCGAATTGGCGAAGACATCAAACAGCCCACTCCCCGAGAAAAATACCCATCAATGCATTCAAGCTAGGCGGTTTCGCCGACTTAGCCAGTTTCATACCGAGATAGACGGCTTACTGCCGTTCTTCGAGCACCAGAATAAGCGCTTCATCGGCCAATTGATCGAGACTCATGCTGCCATCGGCACGAAACCAGGTGGTAGTCCAGGATAACGCGCCCGTCAGGAAACGGCGGGTGATAAACACATCGCCACGGATAAAACCGGCGCCCTTGGCTTCCCCCAGCACCTGCAGCCAGATGTCTTCATAAATATCACGCAGCGCCAAAACTTGCGCCTGGCCTTCTGCTGACAGCGAACGCCATTCATACACCAGCACCGCCATGGCCTCGCCGCTGCCGCCCATGATCGACTGCAATTCGCAACGAATCAGCGCCAACACTCGCTCACGCACGTTGCCGGCCTCGGCCAGGGCTGCGCGCATTAACGCAGTGTTGTAGCGAATGGTCTCTTCCATCACTGCCCGCAGGATCTCATCCTTGCTTTTGAAGTGATGAAAAATACTGCCTGACTGAATACCGACCGCACCGGCCAGATCGCGCACGGTGGTACGTTCATAACCTTTATTACGAAACAGGTGAGCAGCCACTTGCAGCAGTTTGCCGCGGGCGCTGTCCGGGTCGGTCAATTGGCCGCTGTCGACCAATTCGCGCATCACCCTCAGGGCTTTTTGCTCGTCCACCCGTTCTCTCCTACAGTCGATCAATCAATTGCGCCGCTGGCCGCTAAAACAGCGGGGTTGCGCGGGCAATTTAAGCTGGCAGGGGCGACCAAGCAAGCGCTTGGGCAGAAGATATTTCAGTCGTTTACAAACCAAGCGCTTGCTTGGTAGTCTCGAAGCACTTCTGTCGGAGGTGGTTATGGAATTGGCTGCGCCCAAAACAATCCGTATCGGTTGCGCCAGCGCATTCTGGGGCGACACCTCGACCGCCGCCGAGCAACTGGTGGAAGGCGGGCGGCTGAACTATCTGGTGTTCGATTATCTGGCCGAGATCACGATGTCGATCATGGCCGGGGCGCGGATGAAAGATCCGGGGGCCGGCTACGCCAGCGACTTCATCGAAGTCCTCAGTCCCCTCCTCAACCAGCTCGCAGAACAGAAGATCCGCGTCATCAGCAATGCCGGCGGCGTCAATCCACACGCTTGCGCCGCTGCCCTGCAAGCGGCCTGCGACAAGGCCGGAGTGGCGCTGAAGATCGCCGTGCTGTCGGGCGACGATTTGCAACCGCAGTTCAAACGCCTGAGCAGTCTTGGCCTCCATGAGATGTTCAATGGCACGCCGCTGCCGCCGATGTGCGTGTCGACCAACGCCTACCTCGGCGCGCCGGGCATCGTCGAAGCCCTGCGCCTGGGCGCCGACATTGTGATTACCGGGCGCGTGGTCGACAGCGCCGTGGCCAGCGCCGCGCTGGTGCATGAGTTCGGCTGGTCGTGGCACGACTACGACAAACTCGCCCAGGCTGCACTGGCCGGGCACCTCATTGAATGTGGCGCCCAATGCACCGGCGGCAATTTCACCGATTGGCACGACGTTCCCGACTACGAACACATCGGTTTTCCAATCGTCGAAGTCGGTGCCGACGGCCAGTTTATCGTCAACAAACCCGACGGCTCCGGCGGTCTGGTTACGCCCCTGACCGTTGGCGAGCAGATGCTTTATGAAATCGGCGACCCACAGGCCTATTTGCTGCCCGACGTGGTGTGCGATTTCAGTCAGGTCAAACTCGTGCAGCAAGGCAAAAACGCGGTGCAGGTGCATGGCGCAAAAGGTTTGCCGCCGACCGATCAGTACAAGGTCAGCGCCACGTATCCGGACGGTTTTCGCTGTACCGCCAGCTGCCTGATCGCCGGGATCGATGCCGTGGCCAAGGCCCGACGGGTCAGCCAGGCGATCATCAACAAAACCTCGGAAATCTTCAGCCAGCGCGGCTGGGCGCCCTACAGCGAAGTGAACATCGAACTGCTGGGCAGCGAAGCCACTTATGGCCCCCACGGCCAGCGCCAGGACAGCCGCGAAGTGGTGATCAAACTCGCCGTGCGCCACCCAAGCAAACAGGCCTTGATTCTGTTTTCCCGGGAAATCGCCCAGGCCGCCACCGGCATGGCGCCGGGGTTGACCGGGATCGTCGGCGGGCGGCCGACGGTGTACCCGCTGATCCGGCTGTTTTCATTCCTGATCGATAAGACCGCCTGCACCCTGGAAATCGACCTCGCCGGTGAGCGCCACCCGTGCGCCCTGCCCGCCTTCGATGTACTCGACCCGGATGACTTGCCGCTACCGTTCGATCCGCCCCAACCCACAGAGCGCGCCGACGCCAGCGTGGCCCTGATCAAGCTCGCCGTGGCGCGCTCCGGCGACAAGGGCAATCACAGCAACATCGGCGTCATGGCGCGCCATCCCGATTACCTGCCGTGGATCGCCGAAGCGCTGACACCTGAGGTGATCGTCGACTGGATGAGCCATGTCCTCGATCCGATCCACGGGCGTGTCGAACGCTGGTATTTACCCGGCACTCAGAGCTTTAATTTTCTTCTGGAGAACGCGCTCGGCGGCGGTGGCGTGGCCAGCCTGCGGATCGATCCGCAAGGCAAGGCGTTCGCCCAACAACTGCTGGAGATCCAGATTCCGGTGCCGCAGCGCATCGCCGATCAGGTCAACTAGAGGACCGTCGTCATGGCTTATGACTCGATTTACAAACCCGACCTGTTCGCTGGCCAAAACATCATTGTCACCGGGGGCGGCAGCGGCATCGGCCGTTGCACTGCCCACGAGCTCGCAGCCCTCGGTGCGCAGGTGCTGCTGGTGGGGCGAAATGTCGAGAAACTGAAAAAGGTCGCCGCTGAAATCACCGAAGACGGCGGTAAAGCCAGTTGGCAGGTCTGCGATATCCGCGATGAAGACGCCGTCACGCAATTGGTCAGCGAATTGATCCGCAAACACGGGCCGATTCATGGGCTGGTCAACAATGCCGGCGGGCAGTACCCCTCGCCCCTGGCGTCGATCAATCAGAAAGGGTTCGAAACCATACTGCGCACCAACCTGGTGGGTGGTTTTCTGATGGCCCGTGAGGTGTTCAATCAGTCCATGAGCAAGCACGGCGGCGCCATCGTCAACATGCTCGCCGACATGTGGGGCGGCATGCCCGGCATGGGTCACTCGGGCGCGGCGCGCTCGGGCATGGACAACTTCACCAAGACCGCCGCGTTTGAATGGGGCTATGCCGGCGTGCGGGTCAACGCCGTCGCGCCAGGCTGGGTCGCCTCCAGCGGCATGGACACCTACGAAGGTGCGTTCCGGGCCGTGATCCCGACCCTGTGCGAACACGTACCGCTCAAGCGCATCGGCACCGAATCGGAAATCAGCGCGGCAATTGTTTTTCTGCTCAGCCCGGCAGCGGCGTTTGTCAGCGGCAGCACGTTGCGCATCGACGGCGCCGCCAGCCTCGGCGGGCGGGCCTGGCCGATGCACAAGGCGCAGAACAGTCACTCGTACAACGGCTTTCATCGCGCCTATTTACCCGAAGTACTCAGACCCGACTCGTCCAAACCAGACGTCCCCAAGCCAGACGAGCTCAAGGACAAGGAATAACCATGCCGGTCATCCAGTCCCAGGTAGATCCGTTCAGCGAACCGTTCGCCCGCAACCGGGCGGCCATGCTGGCCGGCATCGAGCAGGTCCGTCAGCTCGAACAGAACCTGCTGAGCAAAGCTGCCGAAGCCAAGCCCAGGTTCGACAAACGTGGGCAACTGTTGCCCCGGGAGCGGCTTAACCTGCTGCTCGACCCCGGCGCGCCGTTTCTCGAACTGGCGAGCCTGGCCGGCTATAAGCTGCACGACGACAAGGACGGCAGTTCGGCCGGCGGCGGTTTGATCGCCGGGATCGGTTACGTGTCCGGCGTGCGGGTATTGGTGGTGGCGAACAACAGCGCGATCAAGGGCGGAACCATTTCCCCCAGCGGTTTGAAAAAATCCCTGCGCCTGCAACAGATCGCCATGGAAAACAAACTGCCGGTGATCACCCTCGCGGAAAGCGGGGGCGCCAACCTCAATTACGCGGCGGAGATTTTCGTCGAAGGCGCGCGCAGCTTTGCCAATCAGGCGCGGATGTCGGCCATGGGCTTGCCGCAAATCACCGTGGTCCATGGCTCGGCCACGGCGGGCGGTGCTTATCAGCCGGGGTTGTCGGATTACGTGGTGGTGGTGCGCGGCAAGGCCAAGCTGTTTCTCGCCGGGCCGCCACTGCTCAAGGCCGCCACCGGTGAAATCGCCACCGACGAAGAACTGGGCGGCGCCGAGATGCACGCGCAAACCGCCGGCACCGCCGAATACCTGGCCGAGAACGATGCCGATGGCGTGCGCCAGGTGCGCGAAATCATGAGCCTGTTGCCGTGGAACGATCAGTTGCAATGGTTACCCGAACGGCGATGGGAAGAACCGCTGTACCCCATCGACGAACTGCTGGGACTCATCCCGGATGACCCGAAAAAGCCTTACGACGTGCGTGAAATCATCGCCAGGATTGCCGACGCTTCGAACTTCCTTGAATTCAAGGGCGAGTTCGACCAGCAAACAATCTGCGGGCATTTGCAGATTCAGGGGCGAGCCTGCGGCTTCATCGGCAACAACGGTCCGATTACGCCCAAAGGTGCGAGCAAGGCTGCACAGTTCATTCAGCTCTGCGACCAGAGCCAGACGCCCCTGCTGTTTTTCCACAACACCACCGGTTTCATGGTCGGCACCGAGTCGGAACAACAAGGTGTGATCAAGCACGGCGCGAAGATGATTCAAGCGGTGGCCAATGCTCGGGTACCTAAATTGACGATCGTCGTCGGCGGCTCCTACGGCGCTGGCAACTACGCGATGTGCGGCCGTGGCCTCGACCCGCGCTTCATCTTCGCCTGGCCCAACAGCCGCACCGCGGTGATGGGCGGCGCTCAGGCCGGCAAAGTGTTGCGGATCGTCACCGAAGCCAAACAGCTCAAGGACGGGTTGGTGCCCGACCCGAAAATGCTCGACATGCTGGAACAGGTCACCGCGCAGAAACTCGACAGCCAGTCCACCGCGCTGTATGGCAGCGCCAATCTGTGGGACGACGGGCTGATCGATCCGCGGGACACCCGCACGTTGCTGGGGTATTTGCTGGACATCTGCCATGAGGCCGAGGTTCGTTCGCTGCAATCCAACAGTTTCGGCGTAGCCCGGTTTTGATGACGCGGAGCGTCTAAGGCTGCATTCCCACGCAGAGCGTGGGAACGATCACAGGAGAACAATAAAAAATGATCTTCACCCAGGAACACGAAGCACTGCGCCGCACTGTCCGCCAATTCGTCGATCATGAGATCAATCCTCACGTCGATGAATGGGAAAAGGCCGGGCGCTTTCCGATCCATGAAATCTTCCGCAAGGCTGGCGACCTCGGTCTGCTGGGAATTAGCAAACCGGAAAAATTCGGCGGCATGGGGCTCGATTACAGCTATTCGATTGTGGCCGCCGAAGAGTTCGGCACCATTCATTGCGGCGGCATTCCGATGTCCATCGGCGTGCAGACCGACATGTGCACCCCGGCCCTGGCGCGTTTCGGCTCTGATGAACTGCGTGAAGAGTTCCTGCGGCCGGCGATCACCGGCGAGCAGGTCGGCTGCATTGGCGTCTCCGAAGTCGGCGCCGGCTCCGACGTAGCAGGTTTGAAAACTACTGCCCGCAAGGACGGCGACGACTATGTAATCAACGGCAGCAAGATGTGGATCACCAATTCGCCGAGCGCCGACTTCATCTGCCTGCTGGCCAACACCTCGGACGACAAGCCGCACATCAACAAGTCGCTGATCATGGTGCCGATGAACAGCCCCGGCATCAGTCTCAGCTCGCACCTAGACAAGCTCGGCATGCGCAGCTCGGAAACCGCCCAGATATTCTTCGACAATGTGCGCGTGCCGCAACGCAACCGCATCGGCCACGAAGGTGCGGGGTTCATGATGCAGATGCTGCAGTTCCAGGAAGAACGATTGTTCGGCGCGGCGAACATGATCAAAGGCCTGGAGTACTGCGTCGACAGCACCATCGAGTACTGCAAGGAGCGCAAAACCTTCGGCAATGCGCTGATCGACAATCAGGTCATTCATTTCCGTCTGGCCGAACTGCAAACCGAAATCGAATGCCTGCGGGCGCTGGTCTATCAGGCCACCGAGCAATACATCAAAGGCCAGGACGTCACCCGCCTGGCGTCCATGGCCAAACTCAAGGCCGGGCGACTCGGTCGGGAAGTCAGCGACAGTTGCCTGCAATATTGGGGCGGCATGGGCTTCATGTGGGACAACCCGGTGGCCCGGGCGTACCGCGACGTGCGGCTGGTGTCGATCGGCGGCGGTGCCGACGAAATCATGCTGGGGATCATCTGCAAACTCATGGGCATCCTGCCGGGGAAAAAGAAATGAACACCCTTCCCGTTTGCCAGACCCTGTTGCTCGAACGGCATAACGGCGTCCTGCACATCACCCTCAATCGCCCCGACAGTCGCAACGCCATGAGCCTGCAAATGGTCGCCGAGCTGCGCGCGGTACTGGCGGCGGTGCGGGATGACCGGCAGGTTCGCGCGTTGGTGATCAGCGGTGCTGGCGGGCATTTTTGTGCCGGTGCCGACATCAAGGACATGGCCAAGGCCCGCGCTCAAGGCGCGACCGCCTACCGCGAGTTGAACCGTGCGTTCGGCGCCTTGCTGGAAGAAGCTCAGCACGCGCCGCAAGTGGTCATCACGGTGCTGCAAGGCGCGGTGCTTGGCGGTGGTTTCGGTCTGGCCTGCGTCAGTGATATCGCCATGGCCGATCATCAGGCGCAATTCGGCCTGCCGGAAACCAGCCTCGGTCTGTTGCCGGCGCAGATCGCGCCGTTCGTGGTGCAGCGCATTGGCCTGACCCAGGCCCGCCGACTGGCCCTGACCGCCGCACGGTTCGATGGCACCCAGGCGCGACGGATGGGGCTGGTGCATTTTGTCGAGCATGATCCGCAAGCCTTGGCCGAGCGCCTCGATGAGGTGCTGGCCCATGTGTTGTGTTGCGCGCCGGGGGCGAATGCGGCGACCAAAAAACTCTTGTTGGCGAGTGCGGTGCAACTCTCGGATGGCCTGCTGGATCAGGCGGCCGAGTGGTTCAGTGAAGCGGTGACCGGGGATGAAGGGGTCGAGGGGACGATGGCCTTTGTGCAAAAGCGAAAACCGGGTTGGGCTATTTAAAAGCTTCGCGAGCAAGCCCGCTCCCACAGGGGAATGCATTTCAAGTGTGGGAGCGGGCTTGCTCGCGAAGAGGCCCTGAATGACACCGCAAAACTCAAGGAAAGCCCCCATGCCCGCCTTCAGCAAAATCCTGATCGCCAACCGCGGTGAAATCGCCTGCCGCATCCAGCGCACCGCGCAAGCGTTGGGCTACCGCACCGTCGCCGTGTTCAGCGATGCCGACGCCGATGCATTGCATGTGCAGATCGCCGACGAAGCTGTGAACATCGGCCCGGCCCCGGTGCAGCAGTCTTACCTGAACATCCCGGCAATCATCGACGCCGCCCGGCGCACCGGTGCTGATGCGATCCATCCCGGTTACGGCTTCCTCTCCGAAAACGCAGAGTTCGCCCGCGCCTGCCAACAGGCCGGCGTCATCTTCATCGGCCCGAGCCCCGAGGCCATCGAGCTGATGGGCAGCAAACGTCTGTCGAAACTCGCCATGATCAAAGCTGGCGTGCCTTGCATCAAAGGCTGTCAGGGCAGCGAACAGGACGACGCGGCCCTGAGCCGCGAAGCCGAACGCATCGGCTACCCGCTGATGATCAAGGCCAGTGCTGGCGGTGGCGGTCGTGGCATGCGTCTGGTGCATAGCGCCGCCGAGTTGCTGGAGCAACTCCGTACCGCACGCTCCGAAGCGCAGCATGGGTTTGGCAACGACGAACTGATCCTCGAACAAGCCTTGATCGACCCGCGTCACGTCGAGGTTCAGGTGTTTGGCGATCAGCACGGCAACCTGATCCACCTTGGCGAGCGCGACTGTTCGATCCAGCGCCGCCACCAGAAAATCATCGAGGAAGCGCCCTGCCCGGTAATGACCGCCGAGTTGCGCCAGGCCATGGGCGAAGCTGCGCTCAAGGCTGGGCGCGCGGTGAAGTACGTCGGCGCTGGCACTGTGGAGTTCCTGCTGGATGCTCGCGGGCAGTTTTACTTTCTGGAGATGAACACCCGGCTGCAGGTGGAACATCCGGTGACAGAGCTGATCACAGGCCTTGATCTGGTGGCCTGGCAGTTACATGTCGCCGAAGGACTGCCACTGCCGTTGCGACAGGAGCAGGTGCAGCTCAATGGCCATGCCATGGAGGTGCGCCTGTACGCCGAAGATCCAGCCCAGGGATTTGTGCCGCAAACCGGGCGAATCGCAGCTTGGGAGACTGCGTTACAGGGCGGCGTGCGGATCGACCATGGCCTGATCGAAGGCCAGTCTGTCTGCCCGTTCTATGACCCGATGCTGGGCAAGCTCATCGCCCACGGCGCCACCCGCGAAGAAGCCCGGCGCAAGTTGTTGCGGGCGGTGCAGGACAGCGTGCTGCTGGGTGTGCAAAGCAATCAGCGCTTGCTCGCCCGTCTGCTGGAACATCCGCAGTTCATCAGCGGCGAGTTCAGCACCGGGTTCATCCCCACGTACTTCGCCGATCATTCCTGCCTGCATCCCCATGTGCCGAGCGCCGAAGAACTGGCCATCGCTGCAGCGCTGTTTTATCAAGCGTCGGCGCAGGCTCACCGCGCCCCGCTGGCTGGTTGGCGCAACAACGCCAGCGTGCCGTTGCACTACCGAATCGGCCTGGAGGATCAGGATTGGCCGGTGGAATTGAACGCTGAACCTGGCAAACGCTACCGTGCTCAGGTCGGCGCTCGCGCTCTCGAACTGAAGGTCATCGGATGCGATGGACGCTGGGCCACCCTGGAAATCGATAGCATCCGCCAACGCCATGCCTACCGCCTCGAAGCCGGGCAACTGTGGTTGTTCACGCGCCCCGGCAGCCTGCAGCTGGTCGATCGGACCCAGGCGCTGGTCAGCGGCCAGGCCAGTGTCAGTTCCGGCACGCTCAAGGCGCCGATGGACGGGGCAATCGTCGATGTATTGGTCAGTGAGGGCAGCCCGGTCAGCAAAGGTCAGCTACTGGTGGTGCTTGAAGCAATGAAAATGGAGCATCCGCTCAAATCGGGTATCGACGGCGTGCTCAAACGGTTGCAGATCAAGGTAGGCGATCAGGTCAAAAATCGTCAGATTTTGTTGGAGGTCGAATAAGCCGCTAGGCGGATCCGCCGCGTTTGGCTACGCTCAAGCCCTATCAGGACGCGGATACCAGGAACCCTGCGATGCCTCACTGGTTGGTCATTGATCTGGAAGCCACCACCGATGAGGGTGGCTGGCCAGTAACAGAAATGGAAATCATCGAAATCGGCGCCACCCTCGTGGACCGCAAAGGCCAGGAACTGGATCACTTCCAGTGCTTCGTGCGCCCGTTGCGCCGGCCCTTGCTGACGCCGTTTTGCCGGGATCTGACCCACATCACCCAGGCCAATATCGATGCCGCACAGCCGCTCACCGACGTCTGGCCGTTGTTCGAACGCTGGCTCGGCCAACATCACGCGCGCCTGGACGGCTGGGCCAGCTGGGGCGATTACGACCGCAAACAACTGCTTCAGGAATGGCAGCGCCTGCAACTCAACAGCATCCTGAGCCGGGTGCCACACATGAACCTCAAGCAACGCTTCGCCAAGGCTTGTCGGCTTGAGCGCCCGCTGAGCCTCAATGGAGCCCTGCAACTGGCGGGCCTGCAGTTCAACGGTCAGCAGCATCGAGCCCTGGAAGACGCGCGCAATACCGCGCGTTTGCTACCGCTGATTTTCCCCGCTAATCCTTGAGTGCAGGAGGTGACGCCTATCGACACCTTGTGCATACTGGCCGGCCCTTTTTAGCCCTTTTCGAGGAACCGCCCATGTTTAAAGTCAACGAGTACTTCGACGGCACCGTCAAGTCGATCGCCTTTGGCACCGCTGAAGGTCCAGCGACCATCGGCGTCATGGCACCGGGCGAATACGAATTCGGCACCAGCCAGCGTGAAATCATGCACGTGGTGTCCGGCGCCCTGACCGTCAAACTGCCTGACAGCGACACCTGGGAAACCTTCGCCGCCGGCAGCCAGTTCAACGTGCCCGCCAACAGCAAGTTCCAACTGAAAGTGGCCGTCGACACCGCTTACCTGTGCGAATACCGCGGCTAAAACCGTGGGTTTTCACAGCGACAAAAAAATGCCCGTGTCCTTGGACACGGGCATTTTTTCATTTTGAAGGGCTTTTATTCGAGGATCGTCACCGGCATGCCGACTTCCAGGCGGCCATTACCGTCGTTGACCAGATTCTGACCGAACATCGCACCGTCGGCCTCGGTGCGGTATTTCTGCAAGGTGGCCAGGGGTTCACGATCTTCGCTGCGTTCGCCGGTCTGCGGGTCGATAGTGGTCAGAATGCAGCGTGAGCAGGACTTGACTACGCGGAACTCGACATCGCCAATACGGATACGCTTCCAGCTATCTTCGGCATACGCTTCACTGCCCTCGATGACCAGATTGGGCCGAAAGCGCAACATCTCCAGCGGCCGCCCGACCTTGCTCGACAAGTCTTCCAGCGACGCCTGACCAATCAGCAACAACGGAAAGCCGTCGGCAAAAGCTACCTGATCATCGTCCTTGCCATAGCCGGCCTGGGTGGTCCGCGCGCGATCAACTGGCACTTGTACCAGGCGCGTCGGTTTGCCGATGAACTCACTGACCCAGGCACCCGCCGCATCGCCGGCATCGGGAACGCGCAAGGTGTCACGCCAGATGGTCACCCCACGCAGATCGGCATCGCCGTCAGGCAACGCAATATCGATCGGTGAATGGTCCGGGGCGCTGAGGGTCAAACCGCCGTCGGCATTCCACAACGCCGACAACTGACTCATTTTCGCGACCGCGCGTTGGGTCAGAAAACGCCCACTGGCCTCGTCCACCAGCATCCAGCGTCGATCGCCGTCCAGCCCCAGCTTATCCAGGCTGACCTGATTGAGGGTCTCGCCCTTGCCGGATTTCAACGGAAAACGATAAAGCGCGCTCAGACGCATGGCCAGCTCCCTAGTAGGTGAAAACGCCACCCTATACGAGCTTGTTTGCCGAATCAAAGGCTGATGTCAAACCAGCCTCTGCTCGTAATGTCAGGCAGGTACTGCGTCGAGCATCAGGCGCTGGCGCACCACGTCGACGAGTTTGTCGGGCTGGAACTTGGAGAGAAAGTTGTCGCAGCCGACCTTCTTCACCATCGAGTCGTTGAAGCTGCCCGACAGCGAGGTGTGCAACACCACATAAAGACCGCGCAAGCGGGGGTCGTTACGGATTTCGGTGGTAAGGCGATAGCCATCCATCTCCGGCATTTCCGCATCGGTGAAGATCATCAGCAACTTGTCAGTCATGACTTCGCCCGTATCAGCCCAGGCCTTTAGCATGTTCAGTGCCTTCAAGCCATCGCTGGCGATGTGCATCTTCACGCCCAACTGACCCAAGGTGTCGCGCAATTGCGAAAGGGCCACGTTCGAGTCATCCACCAACAACACTTCACGGCCACGGGCGAGCTCCAGCACCGGATCGTCGAGTTTGTCGCGCGATACCTTGGCGTTGTACGGAACGATTTCGGCCAGGACTTTTTCGACGTCGATGATTTCCACCAACTGATCATCAACCTTGCTGATGGCGGTCAGGTAATGCTGGCGACCAGCACTGGCCGGCGGCGGCAAAATGGCTTCCCAGTTCATGTTGACGATGCGGTCCACGCCACCGACCAGGAACGCCTGCACCGAGCGGTTGTACTCGGTGACGATGATGGTACTGGTGGGGCTTGGCACCAGCGGGCGCATGCCGATAGCCTGGGACAGGTCGATCACCGGCAGCGTCTGGCCACGCAGGTTGACCACGCCGCACACAAAAGGATGGCGTTGCGGCATCAGAGTCAGCTTCGGCAGCTGTAGCACCTCCTGGACCTTGAAGACGTTGATCGCAAACAATTGCCGTCCGGCCAGCCGAAACATGAGAATTTCCAGGCGATTCTCACCCACCAGTTGCGTGCGTTGGTCTACCGTGTCGAGAATGCCGGCCATTAATGACTCCTGGGCTTGTTCTGATGAATTCATTAAAGGGAGTTATCGGCTGTTTTTGCCGGACCTTGACCCCCAGACAAAATGCCACGTCCAGACATTGATGTCACATTAACATCATGCTTTACTGGCTCCGTGATTTTCATCTGCTTCATTTCCTGCGGCGCGACCACGGCTTGCACGTTAGGTTCCCCTATATAAGGGATTCCCCTAGTAACAATCAGGCCCAACCTGATATTCGCAATATCCAATAGCCATTAATGTGACGCCATTCTCATTGCATGAACGGAGTCAGGCTTTTGTGTGCGATCGCAGGTCAGTGGCCATCCATCTTCTCGAGTTCCCCAGCCGGCACTCAAACCTGCCGGAGCGCGATCTCACGAAGGCTTGGCAGCGCCGGGACGCCTATGGTTCCCGTCGGCACACACGACATTCCCTCATCTGATATGACGTTGTGGAGATAAGCATGCCGATCGACACCAAAGAGTGGGCGCAACGATTTCCAGAGTTTCTGGTCGAGGCTGAAACACTCTTGGCCAAATCCGAGGAATGCCTGAGTCATTTGCAACTGATCAGCAATGACAAGGACGCCATCGATTGCATGCTCAGCACCCTTCTCAAACTGTCCAGCAAGGCCGATGCCTTGGCACTGGCGGCGGTCTCGGAGTTCTCGCTGCATATTCACGGATTGCTGAGCCACGCGCAGAACCACATGGACCTGCACGATGAAGCCCTGGACGCACTCAAGGACTGCTTCACATTAATGGCCTGGCAACTCGAACTCATCGATCAGACTACCGGTCAACTCGGTCTCGATAACAGTGAACAGACCTCGCTGATTGAAGCGTTTGCGTTTCAAGTTGGACATAGTCAGTTTCAACCGCCCAGCCACTCCAGACCGTTCAGGCTCGTTTCTTTCGCGGAACGGCAAGCCTGAAATTACCGGCCTCTGGCCGTGTTGCGCTTTTCTATTGCCATGACGTCGCCCTATAACTTGATGCGCTCATGTCGCAATTGAATATTTCATACCCGCGACGACAGCTCGAAATAAGTAGTTATCCTGCCTCGACTTCAGATAGCGCCTGGCAATAAAAACAAAATGCCTGGCAATCGATATCTTCCGACGATAAAAATCGAAAGTTTTTCCAATGTGGAGCCATCGTCCAGAAACCATATTTGACTATATAGAGCTATATACCGAACGCGACCAACGGTATGTTAAGTGTTAGTATGCCGACCATTAGTTGACGCCAATTAATGGCACAGTGACTACAGCCAAGCACCATGAAGGCTGCATTTCCAGCACTGCACTGCAGCCATTGAAGCCGACTTCACACAACGATTTCCACACAGAGACCCGTCAGCCCTTACGGCCGGTCTGCCCGCAGCGAACACCCATTGGCTCCATCCGCTATGTACGCCAGCCTCAAGTCAATTACCCTGTGGCCACCCTCCCGAAAAAACGCGCGCCGGCTCACGCTTTTTCTGTGTATCTGCTCGACGCTTGGCAGCCTGCTGGTCTATAGCTTGTCCATGCCTCTGCCGTTGAGTCTGCTGGTGCTCAATAGTGCAGCGCTGACCTGCGTCTGGGTGAGACATTGCCTCTCGCGCAAATCGATAAAGTTTCAACCTCAAGAACTGGCTGACCGTCTGCTGCAAGTGCAGGAAAACGAACGCCACCGGCTCAGTCGGGAGCTGCATGATGACATCGGCCAATTGCTGACCGCCGCAAAACTGCAAAGTGAATGGCTCAAACGCCGATTGCCCGAAGAACTGCAGGGGCAGTGCTCGGTGCTCAGCGAAACGCTGGACGAAACCCTGACCAAGGTTCGTGACGTCTCGGCCATCCTCAATCCGCGGCAACTGGCCAGTCTCGGGCTGGAAGCCAGTCTGCGTGCGCATTTACTCAGGACCCTGGCCAATACCTCTATGCACTGGAGCCTGGAATGCCATCAACGCTTGACGGGCATACCGGAGGAAATAGCGGTGGCAGCTTTTCGAATCACTCAAGAAGCAATTACCAATATACTGCGTCACGCCGAGGCCAGTAATCTGTTGGTCCGCCTGCAACGCCTGCCCCAGGGCCTGACGCTGTTGATCAGCGACGACGGCCAGGGTTTCGCGCCTGCGACAGATCCCGCTCGCGAGGGGCAACGCGGAATGGCCGGGATGTCGGAGCGGATCGATCAGCTAGGCGGCACACTGACCGTGACCAGCGAACCGGGCAAAGGCACTCAAATAGAAGCACTCTTCCCCTGGGCGCCCCGTGCGCTAGAACGGGCCAGTACGAATAAGGTTATGCATTGACTTGTAACTTACTTCTGGTGGACGACCACTCGCTGATCAGGGCTGGCGTGCGCGCTCTGGTGCTGGATATTCCCGGCTATGCGGTAATCGGGGAGGCCAATGACGGCTCGCAGTTGGTCGAGATGGTCGAGCAGCTATCCCCGGACATCATTCTGCTGGATATTTCCATGAAGGAAACCAGTGGCCTTGAAGCCTTGCAACGACTCAAGCAAGTACGCCCGCAGTGCAAAGTGCTCATCCTGTCGATGCACACCGACCCGGCACTCATCATGCAGGCACTGGAATCAGGGGCTCATGGCTACCTGCTCAAGGACACCACGCCCACCGAACTCGAACATGCCCTGGATGCCTTGCGCAATAACGAACGCTACCTGAGCCCGGCCATTGCCCATACGGTCATCAACCAGGCGCTGACCCGAACCCAGAAAAATCAGACGCAACCCCAAGACTCGCACAACCTGACGGCACGCCAGCTGGAAATCCTGCGACTGATTGTTCGCGGCAAATCCACGCGGGAAATTGCCAATGGCCTGGGTCTGAGCATCAAGACTGTCGAAACCCACCGCTCGCAGATTATGAAACGCTTGCAGATCTACGATGTGGCCGGCCTGGTGCTGTTCGCCGTGCGCGAGCAAATTATCAGTCTGGACGATTAGCTGGATTCGAGACGCTCAGCAGCGGCGAGCCCTCGGGCAAATGCACTCGCAATGCCGCCGGGCGCGCCGAGAAACGCAGACTATCGCCCTCCAGAGGTTCACCATCAAGGTTGATATAAAGACCCTCCGAGACTTTGATCTCGACCCATGGCAACCGAGCTCGCACAAACATGTTGTCGATGCCGAAGCCATCGGTCAGCAAATTTTTCAAGGTACCGACCACTTCCTGTGGCGCGGGCAAAATGCTGATATCCAGCAGACCATCGTCAGCCAGCGCCTGCGGGCACAACACATGACCGCCGCCAGCCTGTCGACCATTGCCAATGCCCAATGCCAACAATTCGCCGCTCCAGTGAAAATCCGGCCCCTGCAACTCGCCATAGGCTGCATGCAACTCACTGAAGCGCGATAGACCCGTGAAGAGATAAGCGGCGCCCCCAAGGATTTTTTTCAGATCCTCGGAGGTATTGGCCGTGACCTGACTGCCAAAACCGCCTGTGGCCATGTTCAGGAAAACCTGACCGCCGACTTCTCCCAGATCAATGGCTCGCGGGGTAGCCTCCAGAAGGTCCAACGCCTGAGCGGGCTCCAGAGGCACACCGGCAGCGCGAGCAAAATCGTTGGCGGTGCCCAAGGGCAAAAGTACCAGACTGGCTTGCGTAGAATGCGCCGCCATGGCTTCGGCGATATCACGCAAGGTACCGTCGCCGCCGCCGGCAATCAGCTGCGTATAGCCCGCCGCCAGCGCTTCTTCCACCAACCGCTGCGCATCACCGGCCTCCCAGGTCAGTCGAACAGCCAGTTCCCAGCCCTGCTGGCGCTTGCCTTCGATGGCTGCACGGACCTCCTCATTGAGTGCCTGCTTGCCATGCAGAATCAACAGTGCCTTGCGCTCGCTCATTTTTGCCACTCCCATATCCGCAGTTCCATGGGATATGTTGACCTCGCAGCGCCTTATAAAAGTCGCAAAAATTTGAATTATTTCCAAGGGAAGGAAACGTGAGTCCTACAGAGCGGTATTTTTTCTTACAAAACGTGAGGAATCGGCTCAATTGACCCAACAGGGCAATTGGTACACCGTTGTGTCTCAGTTATCAGTCATCACCCGTTATTTACACAGGGACGTGAAAAACAATGAATGGAACCCCCTTAATGGCCTCAAAAAGCGCAGGCAATAACGGCATCGGCCACTTCAATGGTTTTAACGCAAGGAGCCAGTTACTCCATGCAAAGCCATGACCTCAGACTACCGGTAACTCCGGTCGCGCCGTTCGCAGAAAATCGCGCCAATCATCAGGCTGAACTCAAAAACAGCGCAAAGCCCGCCGGAGAAGTTGATATGGAACCTCGCGTCATTGAACTGGAGACACACCTCAAATACATCCGAAGAGACATGGATGAAGTCCGGGGTGACGTCAAATCCATCAAACACAGACTTGCCTATTCAGCTGGCGGAACAGCCGTGATCCTGGGACTTCTGACCTGGATCGCCAACAGCCGCTTCGACCAGGTCGTGACACTTCTGGCACATTAAGGAATGGTCATCCACGCAAGCCCAATGCGATCAATCGGGCTTGCGTGACAAAACCAGCGCCTGTATCAGCTCAAGACTTCACTCAGCGGGATGAAGCTCACACAATCACCCTCGATCAGCGTACGGTCCTCCAGCACTTCAACCAGACCGTCAGCCCAGGCAGCACTGCGCAGTACGCCAGAGCTCTGATTCCTGTAGATGATTGCCCGGCCATTCTCCAGACGTCCGCGCAAGTACTCACGTCGGTTACCAGCCTTTGGCCAGACAAACCCTGCCGGCACCTGAAACTTCAGGGGTTCAACCTCTTTTACGCCTTGGCGACGCAAGAGGTAGGGCCTTGCCAACAAAGCAAAAGTCACCAGGGTCGATGCCGGATTGCCGGGTAAACCAATCACAGGCACGCCACGAAAATGCCCGAACGTCAGTGGTTTGCCTGGTTTGATGGCAAGCTTCCACAGAGTCAATTCGCCCTCTTCCCGCAAGGCAATGCCCAGAAAGTCGGCCTCTCCCACCGATACGCCACCGGTCGAGAGAATCAGGTCGACATCCTTTAGCTCACCAAGGCGGGCACGAGTGGTCGTTAAATCATCGGGAAGAATGCCGGCATCGATCACCTCACAACCCAAGCGCTGCAACCAACTGCAGAGCAATACTCGATTGCTGTTGTAGATCTGTCCCGGCCCAAGGGCCTGACCAGGCTCAATCAACTCATCACCGGTAGACAAGACCGCAACACGAATTTTGCGAACTACGTCCAGCTCAGCGCATCCCAGCGATGCCGCCAGCCCCTGCTCGATAGGCCCCAGACGCGTTCCAACGGGCAAGATCAGCTCACCAACGGTGGCTTCCTGACCTTGTGGACGGATGTTCTTTCCTGGGGTCATGATCTCGGTGAAACGTACCCGCTCATCCGCCTGAACCTCGGCATTCTCCTGCATCTCGACACAGTCGGCACCTGCAGGCACAGGCGCGCCGGTGAAGATTCGCGCACAGGTACCCGGCTTCAAGGGCTCCGGGGCCTGGCCCGCAAAAATCTTCTGACTGACCACCAACGGCTCTCCCGTCCAGTCGGCCAGGTGCAAGGCATAACCGTCCATGGCACTGTTGGGCCAAGGCGGCAAATCAAGTGTCGAGACCAGGTCAGTGGCCAACACACGCCCCTGAACCTGCGCCAACGGCAAGCGTTCGTGCTCATGAATCTTCGAGGCGTCAGCCATTTCCAGTAAACGCGCCAGTGCCACCTCGACAGCCATCAGACTGCCAGCCTTGCCTGGCTTACCCGCGCGATTCACAGGGTGCCGCCTGTTTCAGGTGGGCCACGAAATTGCACGGACGGTGACGCGAATCCAGTTGCTCGGCAAGAATGCCGTCCCAACCGGTGCGCACCGCATTGGTCGAGCCCGGCAAGCAGCATACCAGCGTGCCATTGGCCAGACCGGCCAAGGCCCGGGACTGAACCGTCGAGGTGCCGATATCCGCTACCGATATCTGCCGGAATAACTCACCAAAACCATCGACCTGCTTATCCAGCAGGCAACTCACGGCTTCGGGTGTGCTGTCGCGACCAGTGAACCCGGTACCGCCGGTGATCAGCACCACTTGCACAACCTCATCGGCAATCCAGTTGGCGACTTGCGCGCGAATTTTGTAGAGGTCATCTTTAAGCAGTACACGGGCTGCCAGGTTATGACCGGCAGCGCTCAAACGGTCGACGAAGACCTGGCCTGAGGTATCGGTTTCCAGGGTACGGGTATCGCTGACAGTCAGCACCGCGATGTTGAGTGGTGCGAAAGGTACATCAGCCTTGGCTTTCATAGGCTCGTCCAGTTGTAGGAGAAACAGCCCGGTGTTATATCACAGCGCCTCATTTTTTCGCCGCCCCCATGGAGAAGAGCGATGACCTCGAATACACCTCTGGCGCCTTGCTCCATTCTGCTCCTGGCGGGCGGGCGCGGCCAACGCATGGGCGGTCAGGACAAGGGTTTGCTGGATTGGCACGGCGAGCCACTGATCGCGCATCTGCACCGTAAGACGCGCCCGCTGAGTGATGACCTGATCATCTCCTGCAACAGAAACCTGGAAAAATATGCGCCCTATGCGGATCAGTTGGTCCATGACGACGAGGGCGACTTTCCGGGGCCGTTGGCGGGTATTCGCGCAGGCCTTAAGGCCGCTCGCCACACTCACCTACTGGTACTGCCCTGCGATGTGCCACGCATCGATGCCGCGCTGCTCCAGAGCATGCGTGAAACCGCCGGACAGCATCCGGACAAACCGCTGATGCTGCGCCATGGAGAACACTGGGAACCCTTGCTATGCATGATTCCCGTCGCCCTTTCAGCGGCTTTCGAGACTGCCTGGAACGAAGGAGAGCGCAGCCCGGGTCGCCTTATGCGCAAGCTGGGCGCTACAGCCCTGCAATGCCCGGATAACGACCCCCGCCTGGCAAATCTGAATACGCCGGAACTGTTAAGCACACACCACACTGTGTCAGACTGACACGCGAAGGAACTTGCGCGCGTTGTATACGTCTCAAGCTCAGCAACCAAAAGAATTCCCATTCGGAGACACACCCATGACTCAACGGACCCTCGCCACTTTCATGCTCGCACTGGGCCTTGCCACCCTCGCCGGTTGCGCATCGCCTACAGTGATCACCTTGAATGACGGTCGAGAAATCCAGGCCGTCGACGCGCCTAAGTACGATGAAGAATCGGGCTTTTACGAATTCGAACAACTGGATGGCAAGCAAACCCGCGTCAACAAAGATCAGGTCCGTACCGTTAAAGATCTGTAATCTTTACGGCGACAACCAGATAAAGAAAAGCCCGCTTTAAAAGCGGGCTTTTTCGTGGGTGAAGAAAAGCAGCGTCGTTAACCTTGTGATCACCACTGCAAGGTGATGGTGCTTTCGAATTCTCTTTCCTGCCCCGTGACCGGATCGACAAATCGCAGCCCTTGGGCCAACAGCTTCAAGGGGTTGGCATAGTCATCTTCTACGTCCTTGAGCACCTGCGGATAGAACGGATCATTGCAGATGCTGGCCCCCAGGGCGGTCATGTGAACTCGCAACTGATGTTTCTTGCCCGTCACCGGGTACAGCGCATAACGCCAGAGTTCACCGTTTTTTTCCCTGACCTCGACAGCCGTCTCGGTATTGCTGACGCCCGGACCTTCTTGCATGCGAAAAAACGGCTCGCCATCGATAAGTCGACTTTTATGAACCAGCGGGAAGGAGTGCTCCGGCAATGCCCGGGCGATTGCTTCATAGCGCTTTTCGATCTGGCGTGTAGGAAACAATGACTGATACGCCGACCGACTCTGAGGATTGGCTGAAAACAACACCAACCCAGCCGTATGCCGATCAATGCGATGCAAAGGCACTAGATGCGGGTTATCCAGGCGACGGATCAGCCGCCGCAGCAATGTCTGCTCCACGTATTCACCCGCCGGAGTCACGGGCAGGAAGTGTGGTTTATCTGCTACCACCAGATGCTCGTCGGCATAGAGGATCGACTCCACCACCGGAATCGGTTTTTCGTCCGGCACTTCACGGAAATAATGAATCCGCAGACCCTCTTTGTAAGGCAGGTCCAGGGCGATCGGCAGGCCTTGCCCATCGAGGACACGACCGCGAGCAATTCTGTCCAGCCATTGTTCACGACCGATGGCACTGAAGTGTTCGCAGAGGCAATCGAGGACGGTCTGCCACGGCCCCGGCGGCAGGTAGAGCGTGCTGGCCTGGTTATGTGCAGCAGAAAAAGATGAAGTGGACATACGAAAAGCTCTGACCCTCAATACAGGGCGGCATTATCCAACAGTGGCCGGAACGAACCTAGAAGAGAATCCTCAAGCAGGTATCGACTGTGCTCGAGCGGCCGCTTCGGTGAACTCCTTGAGCCAGCGCAGCACATCGACCGCTTCCCAGCGACCCGGATCATAAAGCGCATACAACAACCCCTGATAGCCCACGACATCCAGCTGTCGGTGATAGCCCGCACGCTGGAACAAGGCTTCGATTTCGGCGAAACAGGTATTGAAATGCAATTTGTTGAAAGGCGTTTTTCCCTCCGTGACCAGTCCATCCAAACGCAATTCGAGGACGGCCTCGCGCACCACGTCCGCCGACATCCGGTTCACGCTGTTCTTCAATTGTTCGACATTGACCAAGGTTCATCCCTCTGACGTCCGGGATCGGCTGCCAAACCCGAAACAGGGAAAAGCATGGCAGGCAATCGGAATAACTGTATGCGCATACAGTATCCGAATAACATCGGTTAAGCCAAGGTATCAATCATAAAGTTCGACACACGGGAACACCGTCGCCGCCCCCCTACCGCAGGAACGCCACCACTTCATCGGCACTGAACGGCCAATCCAGCTCAGCGCCGGTATCGACCCGTCGCAACACTGGAATACGCAGACTGTAAGCTTCGAACCACGTTTCGTCCTCAGCGATATCCACCAGCTCCACCAATAAACCACGCTCGACAAATTCCATTAGCATGGCTTCGGCGACTTCACAGAGATGGCAACCAAGGGTGCCGAACAGCTGACATTCAGGAGGCATGACGACAAGACCCATCGAAGTAAGCGCTCATTCTAGGCCCGCTATCAAAAGCCGTCGAGCCGATGCCCGATCTGTCTGAGCAATGGCTGATTTCAGGAGATTTCGGCAAACTCCTGACGCACATCATTCGCCTCAACGGCCATTTGCGCGATGCTCGCGTCTTTTTTGCCTCTACGCTTGAGTAGTCAGAACCCTCACCGGAGTTTTTTGTGTTCGCCAATCTGTTGATCATCTTCACCTCCTCTCTGGTGGTGATTGCGCTGTTCCAGCGTCTGCGCTTGCCACCGGTGCTGGGCTACCTGTGCGTGGGGCTGATGATCGGGCCGACCGCGTTCAACTGGGTGAATGAAAGCGAAGAGTTGCCCGACCTTGCCGAGTTGGGCGTGGTGTTCTTGCTGTTCTCCCTCGGGCTTGAGTTTTCCCTGTCGAAAATGCTCGCACTGCGCCAGGTGGTTTTTGGCCTGGGCAGCCTGCAAGTGCTGCTTTCCGGGATAGTGCTGGGGGGGTTGCTGATGCTGTTCGGCATGCCGACCATACCTGCACTGTTACTCGGTGCCGGTTTGGCGCTGTCGTCCACCGCCATTGTCAGCAAGGAGTTGAGCAGCCTCGGTGAGCTTTTCAGCCGTCACGGCCAGAATGCCATCGCCGTGCTGTTGTTCCAGGACGTGGTCGCGGTGTTGCTACTGACTCTGGTGCCGGTGTTCGCCGGCAGCAGCGACCAGGCCTGGTATTGGGCGCTGCCATTGACGCTGGGCAAGACCATAGTGCTGTTCGTCGGTCTGCTGCTGGTCAGTCGCTGGTTTCTGCCAAGGCTGTTCCATGAAGTCGCCGCGTCCCGGTCCGCAGAGCTGTTCGTGCTGTTGGCGCTGGTAATCGTTTTGCTGACGGCCTGGCTGACTCACCTGCTCGGCCTCTCCCCAGCCCTGGGCGCCTTTCTCGCCGGCATGCTGCTAGGCGAAAGCCACTACCGACATCAGATCGAGGCGGACATCCGTCCGTTCCGCGACATTCTGCTCGGGGTGTTCTTCGTCAGTATCGGCATGCTGATCGACTTGCGGTTGTTTGCCAGCCACGGCCTGCTGATTCTTGGCCTGACGCTGGGATTGCTGCTGATCAAAGGCACCGTGGTCGCGCTGCTGGTCAAATGGCGCGGCAGCGATGTCGAAACCGCCTGGCGCAGCGGCCTGGCATTGGCTCAAGGGGGTGAATTCTGCTTTGCCCTGATGACGCAAATGCAGCAGAACAAACTGATGCCCGCCGACTTTGGCGGCCTGCTGCTGGCCGCCACGTTCTGCTCGATGCTGGTGACGCCTTTACTGCTGCGCGCCGCTCCCCACATCGCCACACGCCTGCACCACAAGCCCAACGAAGAAGCCGAACTCGAAGAAATCAGCGCGCTCAACGCAGGCTTGCACAATCACGTAGTGATCTGTGGCTACGGTCGCGTAGGTCAGTCCATCGGGCGCGTCCTGCGTAATATAGATCAACCTTACATTGCGCTGGATACCGACCCGGTGCGGGTTCAGGAAGCAGCCGTCAATGAAAGCTGTGTTCATTACGGCGACTCACGTCGCGGCGAGCTGTTGGTCGCGATAGGGCTGGAACGCGCCAGACTGCTGGTGGTCGCCGTGGACAAGACGGACATCGCACTGTTGATACTCAAGGAGGCACGCCGGTTCAACCCGAGCGTGTCGATCCTGGTGCGCACACGGGACGACAGTCAGTTGGCCGAGTTGAAGGCGGCCGGCGCCAGCGAAGTCGTACCCGAGTTGCTGGAGTCGAGCCTGATGCTCGCCTCCCATGCGCTGATCATGCTGGGCATACCCGGCCAGCAGGTGCGAGACCGGGTCGACCAGGTACGGCGGGACCGCTATCGCCTGCTGCACGGTTTTTACCCTGGCGCTGACGATGAGGAACGGTGATTCAATCCTGACTCACGGCACCGATCTTGTGCACCGACAAGTCCGCGCCGTAATACTCCTCTTCCTGGCTCAGGCGCAGACCAGACAACGCATTGATCACGCCATACACCGTAAAACCGCCGACCAGCGCAACAATCACCCCCAGAGAAGTGCCGATCAACTGGCTGACCAGGCTCACGCCCCCCAAACCACCCAAGGCGGTTTGACCAAAGATGCCGCAAGCGATCCCGCCCCAGACACCACACAGTCCATGCAGAGGCCAGACGCCCAGCACATCATCGATATGCCATTTGCCTTGAGCCGCGGTAAAGCACCAGACAAACAGCGCCCCGGCGATGGCACCGGTCACCAACGCACCCACCGGGTGCATCAGATCCGAGCCTGCGCAGATCGCCACCAACCCGGCCAATGGGCCGTTATGCAGGAAGCCCGGGTCATTGCGCCCGACGATCAACGCCGCCACGGTGCCGCCGACCATGGCCATCAGCGAGTTCACCGCCACCAGCCCGCTGACCCCTTGCAGGGTCTGAGCGCTCATCACGTTGAAGCCGAACCAGCCAACGATCAAAATCCACGAACCCAGCGCCAGAAAGGGAATGCTCGACGGTGCGAATGCCACGAGTCGCCCATCGCGATAACGACCTTGCCTTGGGCCGAGCAACAACACCGCCGCGAGTGCCAGCCAGCCGCCCATGGCGTGAACCACCACGGAGCCCGCGAAGTCATGGAAACTGGCACCAAAACGCTCCAGCAACCAGGCTTGCAGGCCAAAGTTGCCATTCCAGATCATGCCTTCGAAGAAGGGATAGATGAACGCCACGATCAGTGCGGTCGCACACAACTGCGGGACGAACCGGGCGCGCTCGGCGATGCCTCCGGAAATGATTGCCGGTATCGCCGCAGCAAAGGTCAGCAGAAAGAAAAATTTCACCAGCCCATAGCCATGATCGGCAGTGATCACCGCCGCCGGCTGCATGAAAGTGACCCCGTAGGAAATCCAATAGCCTATAAAGAAATAGGCCAGGGTCGAAATGGCGAAGTCGCTGAGGATTTTCGACAAGGCATTGACCTGGTTTTTTTGTCGAACCGTACCCACCTCGAGAAAGGCGAAACCGGCGTGCATGGCCAGGACCATGACCGCACCGATAAGGATGAACAATGTGTTGGAGCTATGGACCAGACTGTCCACAGCACTTTGCAGATTTTCCATGGATTGGCAGACCTGAAGGCTGAAAAAAGCACCAAAGCAGTTCGCGCAGAGGGCTGGCGCACCAAGTTGCAGCTAATCCAGACTACTGCGCTAACTGGATGAACCACTTTGGCGCGCAAGGACCGCAGTCTTCGCGCGAGTTTTGATGGTTTGAGTTAAGGTTTTCCTGAAATCATGCCCAGCAACAGCGCAATGGCGCGAGTTGACGCACCACGACAAAGCAAAAGTTGTACCAGTCATTTGTACTGAACCTTCACGCAAGGCTCATACTCGAACGCTTCAGAAGCCACTCACGGAGATCACCAATGGCACGCACCACAGCAAAGACTGCTCAAGAAGTTTTGATGGAAGATTTTCAAACGCTGGTCACCGACACTGAAAGGTTGCTGGAACACACCAAATCCCTGGCTGGCGATCAAGCCGATGAGTTGCGCCAGCAGATCCATGACAGTCTGCTGCGCGCGCGCGAAACCCTGAGATTGACCGAAGACTCTGTGCGCGAGCGCGGCAAAGCTGCTGTCACCGCCACGGAAGATTACGTTCAGGCCAATCCATGGCAATCGGTCGGCATCGCGGCTGGCGTGGGCTTCCTGATCGGCCTGCTGGCCACTCGGCGCTAACATGGCGATCGGCGAATCCGGCCCGTCCGCGACGGGCACCGGCTCATCACCGCGGCGCCTCGGTGCCGCGTTTCTTGGACTGCTGCACAGTCATGTCGAACTGTTCGGCATTGAATTGCAGGAACAAAAAGCACGCACCGTAAGCCTGTTGCTGTTTGCAGGCCTGACGCTGGTCTTTGCCTTGTTATTGCTGGTGGGCTTGTCGACGCTGGTGTTGATCCTGTTTTGGGACACCTATCGCCTGGCAGCAATCATCGGGCTCTGTGTGTTCTACACCCTCGCAGCATTGTTCTGTGCGATGCGCTTGAGAGCCGCGATTTTCGATGAATCCTCGCCCTTCCATGGCACCCTGGAAGAGTTGGCCAATGATCGGGAGCGTCTGTTGCCATGAGCATGTCTGAACTTCCCCGCAACAGCTCGCGCACGGAAATGCGCAAGGCGCTGATCCGCCTGCGCATGGAAATGCATCGCCAGGAAATTCGCCACGAATCCCAACACCTGTTGCACCCCCTGCAACGGGTGCGTGGCATGACGCAAAACCTGCAAGACGGTCTCGGCATCAAACACGCCCCGCTCTGGGGCATCGCGGCCGTGATCGGGTTGGGCTTTCTGACCGGCAAGGGTGCCAAGGGTGGCGGTATCGGCAGCCTGACTCGGCTGGCTCGCCTGGGCGTCACGCTGGGGCCACTGATCAAGCTGATCATGCAGAACTCGCGCAAACACTAGTCAGTCCTGTTTGGCTGCATTTCTACAATACCACCGGGATTAACCTCTTTATCGTGAGGTTGATCCTGCGTGCGCCCAGGTTTGGGACACCTACCGCGATGCCACCAGCAATCAGTACTGCCTTACCACCGGGCAATTTTTCGACAACGGCGAGCGACTGCTGCTCATCGATATTGATGCCGCGGGGCTCTAGTTCTCCTTGCAGGTACCGGCTCGAACCGGGAAGCTAGGGGATCAGTCACCTGACGGAGAAACCAGCCTTGGATTGGCAAACCCTGCTTACCCGCGAACGCCTCGGAAAGCCTGTGCACAGCCCGGAAGAACTCGGCCGCAGCCCTTTCCATAAAGACCACGACCGCATCATTTTTTCGGGCGCGTTTCGCCGTCTCGGGCGCAAGACCCAAGTCCATCCGGTCTCCAGCAACGATCACATCCACACGCGCCTGACCCATTCGTTGGAAGTCAGCTGCGTCGGTCGTTCGCTGGGCATGCGCGTTGGTGAAACCATCCGCAGCGCCCTGCCCGACTGGTGCGAACCGAGCGACCTGGGGATGGTGGTGCAATCGGCTTGCCTGGCCCATGACATCGGTAATCCGCCCTTCGGTCATTCCGGTGAAGACGCGATCCGCCACTGGTTCCAGCAGGCCGCAGGTCGTGGCTGGCTGGATGCGATGAGCGAAGCCGAACGCAATGACTTCCTCAATTTCGAAGGCAACGCCCAAGGTTTCCGGGTGCTTACCCAGCTTGAATACCACCAGTTCGAAGGGGGAACCCGGCTGACCTATGCCACGCTGGGCACCTACCTGAAATACCCGTGGACTGCTCGGCACGCCGACTCTCTGGGCTACAAGAAGCACAAGTTCGGTTGCTATCAGAGCGAACTGCCGCTGCTGGAACAGATCGCTCATAAACTCGGCCTGCCCCAGCTGGACGAACAGCGCTGGGCGCGCCATCCACTGGTGTACCTGATGGAGGCCGCCGACGACATTTGCTACGCGCTGATCGATCTGGAAGATGGCCTGGAAATGGAGTTGTTGGAGTACGCCGAAGTCGAGTCCCTGCTGCTGGACCTGGTGGGCGACGACCTCCCGGAAACCTATCGCCAGCTCGGTTCGCAGGATTCGCGTCGGCGCAAACTGGCGATCCTGCGGGGCAAAGCCATCGAACACCTGACCAACGCAGCAGCTCGAGCGTTCGTCGAGCAACAGGACGCGCTGCTGGCGGGCACGCTGCCTGGCGACCTGGTGGAGCACATGCATGGCCCCGCCAAACGTTGCGTCTTGAATGCCAAGGACATGGCGCGCAAAAAAATCTTCCAGGACAAGCGCAAGACACTCCACGAAATAGGCGCCTATACCACCCTGGAAATCCTGCTCAACGCCTTTTGCGGAGCAGCACTGGAGCAACACAACGGTCGTACACCATCCTTCAAGCACCGCCGCATACTCGACCTGTTAGGCAACAATGCGCCCGATCCTAATGGCCCTTTACACACCTCCTTCTTGCGAATGATTGATTTCATCGCCGGCATGACCGACAGCTATGCCGGTGAAATGGCGCTGGAAATGACCGGTCGTTCAAGCCACCGATAAAAAATGTATCGATCAGCCGTATCAGAGAGCTCTGAACGGCTGATCGAGTTTCTCGACATTCATCTGTATTTCAACGTCGCCAGAATCGCCCTACACCTTGCGCAGAGCGGACTGATCGATTGTTCGGCCATATCGCGAAACAATCACACTCCCCCTGCTCGACAGATGACGCATGAAAACTCCTATGTTCGAACATGACTGGCGCATCTTGCTGGTGGAAGATCATCCCTTTCAGCTACGGGCGACTCAATACTTGCTCGAGAGTTATGGCTTCACCCAACTGACCGCCACTGACAGTGCCGAAGGCGCCTTGCAACACATGCTCAAGGCGGAGCAACCATTCGACATTCTTCTGTGCGACCAATGCCTGCCCGACCTTCCAGGCCTTGATTTGATCGAATACGCCAGTCACCGGGGGATGATCAGACAGGCCATCCTTCTGAGCAGTCTGACATCCGTCGAACTGGACAAACTTAAAGTAATGGCTTACGAACATGGACTGCCCTTGCTGGGTTACTTGATCAAACCATTGAAACAATCAGACTTTAGAAACTTGTTGACCTTGGCCTCAGTATAAAAACGCAAAAACCCAAACACATTAAAACAATGACCAACATATAGATTCAAACCTCTAACTCAATGCTTTCAACGGTTTGACTAACCCTACCAAACCTTGCCTTTCCTCATGCAAAACCTAGTTGATGCGTAGTCCCATTCTTCTTCAGTTGTAGGACTTTTCCTATATTGCCGCTACAGCCCCCTCAGTTCATGCGGCCCCTCAACTATCTGAGCTAAGGTGCGCGCTTTATTTGTGCACGTATGGGATTTGATTATGAACTCCGTTTTTATTGTCGACGATCACCCTGTCATCCGCCTCGCCGTTCGAATGCTGCTGGAACATGAAGGTTACAAAGTCGTCGGCGAAACTGACAATGGGGTCGATGCAATGCAGATGGTTCGCGAATGCATGCCTGACCTGATCATCCTCGACATCAGCATTCCCAAACTGGATGGGCTGGAAGTTCTTTCCCGTTTCAACGCCATGAGCACCCCCCTCAAAACACTGGTATTAACTGCACAGTGCCCGACACTTTTCGGTATTCGCTGCATGCAGTCCGGCGCATCGGGCTATGTATGCAAACAGGAAGCGGTCATTTTCAGCAAAAAATAATTTATTTCAGATACATTGAATTGTAAAACGCCAAATAACGAGCCAACCCATTGTTCTTCTCGCGGAATTCCGCATACCGGCTTGCACTCTGAAATGGCTCGTCGACGAAGTACCACACGTTTCAGCCCAACGTGACGATCAGTAATCCCCAAAAAGACGATCAATGTGCGTCCACGACCGGACACCCACCATCCGGTGCAGCATCAGGACGCACGTTTGGCCGCGGCCATTGCTGCTGTGCACTGGGGATTCTCCGGGAACATTGGACGTACCCAAGAGGTCGGAGCACACATTCGCAAAGTCACCGGATGGACCGAGGAAGAGTTTTCTGCACACTTGCGTGAGCGGAAAGCGCAAAGACCTGCAGAACTGAACTGGATTCTCGATTTATCCATGATAGAGGCGGGTGAGCTTCTGCATCTTGGTGCTCGCATCGAACGACCAACGTTCATGCGCTTCAGGCCGTCGCTCCGACGAACAAATCTCGCATTTCCCGCCCGCACGGGCCCACACGTACTGACTGGTCGCCTTCCACTGCGCTGGCGATATTGGGGCAGTAGTACGGATGAAGCAGAGCCTCCAGAAATCACCGCGATGACGCTAGCTGATAGTGGCCGTGGAGAGATGAATGTGGATCTATCCATGCTTACACTTCATAACGAAGATCTACCTAACAACTATACGCATCAATTTCTCCAGTTTACTGAAAAATCAGCCGAAAGGTGCCCTTAAGGTGAATCGGGCTGGTTCACCGAATTCACCTCGACATGCTGTCGGTAGGCCTTGGGTGTGTAATCGATTAATCGATATCCAATTTCTTCAATCGAGCCAGGCCTTGTTTGATATGGCCGGCGTTTTCAGCCATTGTCCACAGTGCTCCACGGACATTTCCGCCCACTTCCTGTGCCCCTTGCTCCTCAACCAGGAGGGTCAACTCCATAATGGCTGCCTCCAGAGCCTGCTGATTTTCGAAGATTCTTTCCAGTACGTCCGGCAGCGAATAGTTGCTTGGCATGACGTCGACTCCTTCCGAGAAAAAATACAAGCATAGTACCGGCAATGGCCGTGTCGGGCATAATTGCAGCTTGCTTAGAAATTGCTACAAAGCGAAGAAGTATTAGCGGGATTAGCCAGTCCGGCTGGGCGTTGGAGGAGTGCTAGACTCAATTCATCATTGGGATTGTCGGTTGCCACCGAAAGCCCTCAGTTCGATCACGGTCAGTTCCGCTAAGTGGGAATGTTTTAGGGCAAAATTAGGGCAGATTCAGGGCCGCCATAGACCGCAATACGCCAAGGGCAAAGTGTGCTTGACGGTCTATAACGGTCCTCGTGGGCGCATGAAGGGGTTCGAGGGTCATATTAACAAAACGTAGCAGATTTAACGTAGAAACGAAGACTTCATAATGGCGCCTGTGTATTTATACAGCCTGGGCCCAGAATCCATTCTTGTTGCTGTAAAGGAGCGATTCATTGCTTTTGACATATTAATTTATTGAATCAGTTTGCCCCCACCGCTCACGCATTAAGCTCTTAAAGCCTTGAAAATCAAGTTGCACAATTGATCCCGTTACCTGAATCATACGGTCCATCTCGATCGGCGTAGCTAACTCGCTTGCTAAGATACGGCAGCGCAATCGCAGTTTTCCTGAAGCTAACGGAACAATTGCAAGTGCGTCGGATGACCTCATTTTTTCTCCTGGCAATAGGGATCCAAAGCGTACGTGACAGACCGGGACTATGGCGCTTTCATCGATAATTAGCCGCTGATTCGCCATCACCTCAGGCAATGTGCGCAAGCCTTTGCTGAAATCCCATGTGGTTTCTGGCTTCTCCGGGAGGTCGCATCCCGCGAGTAGATGGACGGACTGCCCATCCAGCGGCTCCACGATAACTTCAAGCTTGGCATTCGAGAGTTGTACTTCTGAACGATTGAGTAATATGAATTGAACCTGGATGAGTGCGTCGTTCACTTGAACGTACTCAGCGTACTCTCTCCAGAAGTCGTCGTTGTCACGAGTCATAAAAGAGCGGGTCTCAAACTCAGCAGGCCCCAAGGCTCGCCGTTTATAGTCGGGGAATTTTTCAGTAAACTGGAGAAATTGATGCGTATAGTTGTTAGGTAGATCTTCGTTATGAGGTGTAAGCATGGATAGATCCACATTCATCTCTCCACGGCCACTATCAGCTAGCGTCATCGCGGTGATTTCTGGAGGCTCTGCTTCATCCGTACTACTGCCCCGGCGCACATAAACGACATTGCTCTTCAGTTTTCCATAGGCATGAGAAAGGTAGAAAGCACGCTTTTGCTTCGGAATAGTGATCACGCCGACAGTCTTACCTTCATATAGGTGCTCTTCGTAGCGAAACGTCAGTTTCGGTTTTACCTTTCCGTGGACGAATTGTTGCACCGCTGCATCGTCGATGCCGCCCGATATGCCTACAACTTCGGCCGGATGAGGTCGCTGATCTTTGAAGCCGAGGAGAATAAAACCAGGGCCGTCGCGCCATGAATTGGCAATCGCGAGGATGTCCTTGAGCATCTCGGCCTTATCGTTCTCGCTGCCGCCGATAAATCGGTACTGCGCAGATTTGAAATCAATGTCAGTTCCTTCGCTTTTGTACCGCAATGTGCGCAGCAGTTCGTCCATCAAGATGTAATCTCCCTAGCTAGGCTCAGATATAGCTTCTGCGCTTTGGTACGTGTGGCCTAAAGCCAATCTGTAGCATAAGTGCTCTGATGCACCTATGGATCATTAACTGCCTTTCGCGACGGCTAGCTATCGGCCCTAATTGCCAATATCTCAGCTTCCTTTTACTGGGATCGTTCCACCGATAGAGTACATCCCCTTCAGCGTGAACAAAGCGCCCCGAGATGCCGGGATCATTTACTAATTCTTCTCTATCGTCACGCTTCACTGCTGAACTACTCCTTTCCTTACAACTCAGTTAGCCTTCCAAAATCAGAGTCGCTGTTTGCCGACTACGGATGGGGCCACCGATAGCCCTGCTTGTACGACCACACCTCAATCGGGGCGGAGAAATATTACTCCGCTCGGCACTGCGCAATGCCAAAGTGATGGCATTCATGCATTTTGGGGATAGCTGGCAGATCTGAACGTGCTCTTAGCTTCCTTCGTCGAGAGCAAGGAAGTCAGCTGATAGTGGAATTAAGTGACGCCGGACTGGGTTTTCTGCATGCAGCGCTCGATCTAACTGCTCGCTGAGACCGTCGGCATCTCAACCAGTTTTTGACGTTGTTGCCGCTGACCGAAAACTGACCCAGTAAAGGCTGTTCTGCCGACTGAAAACTGCCCCAGGTGTTCAACTGCTTCTGCTTAATTTTTGGGCAGGAGAACACAGGGTGATTTCAATTCGCCCAAGCTCGAAATTCTTACGGATGATCTGCCTTTCGCTCTTTAACCTGACGAAAAAAACTGATGGAAAGGCTAGAAGACTTCCTTGATTGGATTCAGCTCCACCCGATTCCACTTTTTGCCGAGACGCTCTATCCTTGCCCCATGCTTGATGGCAGTGATGCAGCCATATATCGTCTTCAAGCGGCGATTAGCTGCGAATTGGTGCTCTACTCAACAAAGTCCATGCACCCCCACCTCCGGGAGAGGACGCACTGTTGAATACCTGCCAACGAGCGGCGCATAACATATCCTTCGAGTGAATGGTTAGGCGAGTCCCTCGCTTACCGCTCATGTCGATAGTGTGGCTTCACTCGATTCCCTCGAAAAATGGAATGGAAACGCATTTATGACGTTAGGAGAACTAATATCGCCAGTGACAGCTTTACTCCGGCTGATCACTAGTTTTTACGGTCGACAATCAGCGAGGCCACATAAGCGCCTGGAAGGTAGTATATTGCTCAGAGGTATTGTAGCGGAAGTACCAGAAGAGCTTCCCTTCTTTCTATGCGATATTGACGGGAATCGTCATAGAGGGATCTACGTCATTGGAATGTTAATTTGGAACAAAGGCACCCAACCTGTAACTCAAGCCGATATTCTCCCCTCCGCCCCACTACAGGTAACAGTTGACCCAGACTCAACCTTCGTAAATGCCCAGATTATTCCCATCGAAGATCAAACTGATTGTTCAGCGACAGTCATTAGCCCAACTACACTGCGCCTAGACTTTGATTGTATAAACCCTAATGAATACCTGATAGTTCCGATTTACTACACGGGCAACCCCATGACCAAAGTGCAGATCACAGGACGTATCATCGGTCAGGAATATTCAATCGACCATACCGCTGCAGAAGTAAAAGCCGCATTTTTTGAACGACTTACAGTGCTGGCAATTCTTTTGATGTTATTAAATACTATTCCTGGGTTATTAGTCGCTGGTGGTTACATCCTACATGATTATGGGCTGGGAACGATGTGGCATGATCCTAATAGCATACCAACCTATCTGATGATCCCATTTGCTATGGGAGTGATGACGTCTGCCATGTTCATAATTTCACGCATCATATTTTGGTTTGAAAGAAAAAAGTATCCCGAAGGATACCCGCTGTATGGTGACCTTGAACCTCCTCTGTTCGAAAACATTAAAGGCATGTTGCGCACTGTCCTAAAAGGAGAAAAATATAGAGTATCTACGTCACTATTCGATTGGGGGAAGCCTATACTTTTAACGGCAAAAAAAACTAAGCGACGCACTATCGACGACTGGATTCGGTAGTCGGCACGAGAGACCAAAATCTCAACTGAACCCAATAACAACCAATAACCTATCTCAAGAAGCCAAATGAATAATCAAGAAAATAAATTCGAGCATGCCTGGCGGTACTTCCAGCTTCACGCAACTCAACGCATAACCGTATTCAACTATTTTTTACTTATCTCTGGAGTCGTGGCGTCGGGATTAGCTGCGACTTTACAAGGTAGCCAGCGGTTTTCTTCCCTTGGTGTTGTTCTTGGATTACTACTGACTCTCGTTTCTTTCGTGTTTTGGAAGCTCGATCAACGAACCGCTTTTCTAATAAAGCGCGCAGAGTTTGTCTTGATTGAAATCGAAAAGGAAGCCTCAGATAAAAAATTCCAAATCTTCAATCTTGAATTAGAGCTTACCAGCGGTGAGAGAAACAATAAAAACGTATGGCTTCGTAGATGGAGCTATGGAAAGTCATTCAGATTGATTTTTATTATTATGTCACTCTTCGGTCTGGGTGGGACACTATTGTCGGGGGCTAAGTTTCTGGGGCTGATTGCTTGGTAACTCCAAGGAAGGCAAAATGCCATAAAAGTACTTGACTAAAAATCGACCGCTGAATCATCCTCCGTTTATGGCTGTGGGCAACGCTCAAAAGGGACGACCAATGAAGGCATTAAGAAGCGGAAAATTAAGGCTTAACGAGGCGCAAAACTTAGTCAGAGGCGCTTTGGCCCTACTCAAAGCCAGCAGCACACCCGATCGTAAACGAGAGGAGTGGAAACAAGCGCAAAGCTCTCAACGACAAATAAACAAAGCCATCTCCAAAGCAAAGAGAGAGCTTAATCCGAGTGATTTCGCAGATTTCGAAGCTTGGCTTGCACAACAAATAGGCGCTCAATTTCCAACTCGTCTTTGCTTGGGAACTCAACTGACTGCGCTGGGGTTGTTTCCTTCTGAAATTAAATCTAGAAACCTCGCGTCAGAATTTTCAAGTTGCACTGAGAAACTAATAATCTATCAAGAACAACTTCATACCTTTGCAATCAAATGCAAATCTTTAGCCGACTCGATTAGAAATATGAATTGGGAGCTAGCCAGCGACCAATTGAAAGAGATAGAAGCCGAACAAGGGCATTCTTATTGGTCGATTGAAACGTCACTAGCACTAACACAGGCCAGTAAGGGGATGGAGGCAACAAAAGCTGAAATCAAGGCACTTTCAATATCCTCATTTGGAATAACCACTTTTCTCCTTTACCACTTCGGCGTCCGAAATGAACCGGCCCAAAACTCCGTCCGTTATCGAGCTAATACCGGCAGAAGAATTGACGACGCGGAACTCTCAAAAGAGCTATCATCCTACGTAAAATTTAGACTGTTCGGCTTTTTAGGTTCACAAGATACAGACATAGCAGACGTTTTAACTTGCGAGCAACTAACAACACCAACTGATTTGTTTTTTACGTTAGCAAGAACTATACGACATGTCTTAGAGCACAGAGATTTTTTTAACACTTCAACACTAAAAGCTGCTGCAGAATCAGCCAATAAAATTAAAGGCATCATTGGAATAATTGGCATAAACAACCCTGAATTTGATACCACAACAAACTTATTCGTCGGACAACCCGACAAAAATCGAATTACTTACTATGCGCGCGCAGCCATTGAGCTCGCATTTGAGCCAGATAATAAACCCGACGCGAATGGAATCGACGCCATGATCGAGAGAGGTATTGCCTCACAAATCTCGACTAGGAGTGATGGACTTTATGCGGAAGAACTGGCCAAATTTATATTAAATTTAGGATGGTTACCAGAGTGCATTGAGCTGGGGAATGTTTCAACCATCCCAACCCTCCCCAAACTTCTAACAAACTTCAATCATGAAGCAGACTATGAAACAGAGGCGACGATATCTGTAGTCGACGCAATCAATTATGAGTTTGCCAAAAGTATAAAAAACTCAGACTACGCACACCCGCAAATTCGTTACATCACGGACGTCCTAAGCGGCATAATTAAAAACGCCACAAACGACGAAGCGATAATGCCTGAGTACCAGCCTCTTACTATAGATTGTAATAACGTACTTACATCGAATTTACTATTTACGCAAGGCGAAACAGAGAAATGCATTACATTATGTGCAAAAACGGGAATAGAAAACGACAAACTTATTAATTCCCTACCAATTTTAGAACTGATTCAAGGGGCCAAATGGCCGTCCATATCAAATATGGCGCCGCCTTTTTACCTTTCGATCGTATTAGATCATTACCTTCGAATAATCGATGAAAGAAAGGTGAGGACCTATAAACGCTACGCTGTAGAGGAGTTAATGAAACGGTATGAATGCACAACTGTAGTTGAACTCCCTATGAAGCTACACGCCATAGGCATACCAGCAAACGAGATCGAGTTTTTAGTAGCCAATGTTTGTGACTCAGTTACTATAGAACTTTTTCCAGGCATGAGCGACTCAAGAAAAGAACGCCAGACTCGTTATCAGCTTCTTTTAGAAATTTCAAAATTGCATACTGAAAATGCACCTTCTTATCTGCGAGATGCGGAAGAAATACAGGATAGGCTGAAAGTTGATGATGGTTTAGATGTGTTGGACGACAGTAAAGTATATGTCGACGAGCAGGCGGTTTTAAACACTATAAACCAGGAGTTAATCGCAGACTTTCAACGTTACCTTAAATTAGTAGAAAGCGGTGTTGGTGAATCTGAATCGCTTGCAGACATCATCAAGAGCTTCAGGGCCCCGACAGCCAAAAACTTTCAAATCCCAAAAAATGATGCAGATGATTTGTTGGCTGAATTGATAGGAGCAATGCGAGAGAAATTCCTCTTTGATCCTGCGTTTGGTTTGGACATTTTGATAGGTCGCCGTATACGGCACGGTACTATTGCCAGCGAAATCAGAGGTGTGCTAGAGCGTGCAGAGTTAATAGGTCAACGCCCCAGTGCGCGCTCTAATTATGATCTTCCCCAAAAAATTAAAAGCTTTTGCCAACGCCTTGATCCGAAACAGAGAAAAATTATCGCTGCCGCATTCTCAAGATTTGCCGAGTCTATCGACGGTTTAATTGCGTTATTACGGGATGAATACTTCCATGTAAAATCCAAATCAAAACCGCGAGGAATATTTGATCTAGTCCTCACTCCATCGTCTTTAATGTTATTTAGGGTTGTCGCCCAGTCTTGCAAAACAATCGACCAATTCTCTAAAGAATGCTTAGCTCAATTTTGGTATGAATTATCTTTACGTTCCGAGGCAATTAAACCAACTATAGAAGCTGAAACTAAGAAATCACTTCAATCAATTTTTTCAAAACTGACGGATGAACTGAGAGCCCAGGGAGTGACCGATGCAGGAATTCTCTCTGACATCCAACTTCAGTCAGAGGAGCTACAAAGACGAGCTTCTATTATTTCAAGCTGGATTCGTGTCCCTCAGGTGTCAGTAGAAGGCCAGACATTCAGCATGCAGTATACTTTAGACGTCGCTGTAGCGGTCGTAACTGGCCAACATGCAAAATTTAGCCCTATTGTAACTTCCAACGTGCCAGATTGGATGTTTCTTGAGACCCATGGCTTCTCAATAGTTGAAGATGCTCTTTATATCGCATTAGTAAATATATATGAACACTCGGGAAAGAAGACCGACAACAAAATCCATGTAGACATAAAGTTCAACCCTGAAGACTCCCTCGCCAATTTTACAATCACCAATGAAATCGCTTCCAACTATAGAACTTTCGAAAAAGAGACGAAGCTCAATTCTACACGAATGGACATAAAGCGACGAGCTCATCGCGAACGAGCCAGACAAGACCGGGGATCTGGATTATGCAAACTAGCGACGATTGTAATGCAGTCCGACAAGGCAGCTATCAACTTCGGGTTTGTGGATGATAATACTTTCAAATTAGAATTTGATCTTGTTTACATCCCACCAAAGAACCCAGCAAATACGTCACCAGAGCAAATTGACCTATTTGATACTGCGCTTGCTTAACAGAAGGAGTTATCCATGGATCAACCTTTCAGCGTGCTCATAGTAGAGGATAGTGAATCAAAGCTAAATAGTATTCAGGGGGTCCTTGAGCGCGAACTCCCGTCCGTTAGGTTAAGGACAGCTTTATCGGTCCGATCAGCGATTGATGCACTGCTAGAGGAAACTCCCGACATGATTATTGCAGATATGTCGCTTCCTACATATGACATAGAGGTTCGAGAGCGCGGAGGGTCACCGAGGCCATTTGGAGGTATCGAGGTTTTTGAGACACTGGAGAGGTATGGCATCACTGTCCCTGTACTAGTAGTAACCTCCTACCCCGTGATTACTGAAGGATCACAGACACTTGGGCTAACAGAGCTTTCCAAAAAATTGGAGACTGAATTCCCAGATGTTTTTCTAGCAACGGTGTACTTCGACTCCGCATTCTCCGATTGGGAGCGCGGCATTGAAACTCAATTTAGAAAAGTACTAAAGGACAAAAATGCCTCTTGATATCTTATTAATGGAAGACGACCCAGCTAAAAAAGTCAGACTGCTAGCTCTTCTAAATAGTGATAAGAACCTTTTCGGCAAGGTGGACACAGCGATTTGCACCGCTGAAGCCATTACTAAGATGGAGGCCAAGCAATACGACCTGTTAATTGCAGATGTCGTAGTTCCGTCGGAGCTTGGGGGTGAAAAACATGAACAAAACTGCATGGACATGTTCGACAGAATTGATGATGGTATCAACGGAATTCATCGTCCTCTATATGCATTACCCATTAGTGCTTCAAAAGAACTAAGTGTCGCGGCGCATGAGTATTTTAAAGGTAGGCCCTGGGGAATCCTACCCTATACTGAAAACAACGACGAGTGCTTAAAAGGACTTGAAAAGACTGCCAGATGGATTTTAAGCGACAAGGTAAACCATGCTGAAGATTATAAATGTGACGTATTTATTATAACCGCGTTAATTTCTCCCGAGTTTACCGCCATCGAAAAACTGGACCTCCAGTGGGGTGCATTAGAACCCTTAGATGGGTCACACTTAATTCGATACGGAAATTTCACCTCAAATGGAAAAAATTACACTGTCGGCGCTGCCTTTTGCTCTCGCATGGGCCCTGTTGCTGCTTCCGTCTTAACTGCTAAAGCGATGCTGCGATTAAGGCCTAAGCTAGTGCTAATGTCAGGGATCTGCGCCGGCATCCCCAAAAAAACAGAAATCGGAGATGTTGTTGCTGCAGATATATCATGGGATTGGCAAAGTGGAAAATATACAGACAAGGCAGGTAATGAACACTTTGAAATTGCGCCTCACCAAATAGGAATTGATGACAAATCACGTAATCGTTTGCTGATGCTACAGCGCGATTCAGACTTTTGGAAGTCTCTTGCCGCCGATGCGATTGAGGTAAAATGCAAAGTTCCAAAACTAGTAATTGCACCAATGGCCACGGGCTCTTCAGTTTTAGCAGATATCAGAGTAACTGAGCGAATAAAAGCAAACCAACATAAAAATGTATCTGGTCTAGACATGGAAACTTACGGAGTCTACGCCGCAGTGGAGTCGTGCGACCCTAACGTAAAAGTTATCTCGATGAAATCTGTCTGCGACCAGGGTGATAAACGCAAAAATGATCGGTATCAAGAATATGCAGCGAACATCTCAGCAGCGGCCGTTCATCAGTTCCTGCTGAAACATGTTGGTGATATTATCTAACTCCAAAAATCTTATATATCGAGAAGGGAAAATCCCTTCTCGTATTTTTAACTACGCTAATTTTTTGCTCGCCTTCGACTATGTATTCTTCCCTGAAAATGATTTTTTACACTAGTGCTTCGATTAGCAACTATCCTATTCACAAGGTGGGGATTAAATCCCTCAAAAAATTGTCCCCCTGCCCCAGCGTAGCCGCTCGCCAATGACCCGCCGTACGGATCATCACCGAACATGCCCATCTGCCGAGTCCAGTCGGACAGGGCGATCTAGAGGCTATCAATTAGATGCTCGAAATTGGGTGTTGCGGGTCTTGGAAGCGTGGTGGCGTCCTTTGCGTTGTGACCTTCGCGTAGCAGAAAGCCCCATTACGCGGCGTCCGCTTTGGGTCGAAAGTAGCCGGTGACAGCTTCATCAATTGACCACACCCCAATCAACCTATTGCAGGTTCCAATTGGGGGCACTGTCGCTGCTATGCTTGAGCTTTCTCGAAAGGAATCGACACCATGCCAGCGATTATTCACTGTCGGATGTACTGGAAAGGCTGTTCGAAAATCAGCAGGCCTTAGAGGCGGCCATTATGGAGTTGACCCTGCTGATTGAGGAGCAAGGGGCACAGGAAGTGGGCGGAAATGTCCGTGGTGCACTGGGGACCATGGGTGAAAACGCCGGTCATATCAAACAAGGCCTGGCTCGATTGAAGAAATTGGACATCGGCTAGGTGCAACACCTTTGCCAAGGCTGCCTGAATCCGACTCCAAAGTGCCTATGGGCGCATCGTTCGAGGGTTCTGACGACGATCAGACGCTTGATGCCAAAAAGAGGCGGAGAGTTGATTCTGGCAAGCGATGAGCAGACATTTTTTTGCGATTTACTCTGATACGCTGCTGAAGCACTCGTTTACAGGAGTTGTTCGCATGATTGGCAAGTTAATTTCGACGGGTTTCAGTTTGGCCACCTTGCCCGCCCGCCTGACTTTTCGCAGCGTCCGCGCCTTGGCCATGACGCCTGCCGAAGCCAGCCGCCTGCTGGTGGACATGCGTCAGGCATCGGATCAGGCGGTGCAGGAACTCCAGGGGCTGTTGGCCAACGTCGATGCGGACATGACTCACAAAACGGCGCACCTCAGTGCTGCCGACAAGCGCCTGGCAGCCGAACTGGCCCTGCACGCCGCCGAACAACACCTGAACATGGCAGCGATCAACATTCTGCGGGCCGTCTGGCTGACGCTTCACTCGACGCCGAACTTGCCGCCAAGCGAGCTTGATAAGCAGCTTGAACAGAGACGTAACGACTAACAGACCGTCCGGCGGATCGGTCGATCCGAGCGAGAAATGGGAGCTCAGCATCCTTGAATCGGCGCTTCATGTGCAGGTGGGGTTTATGGAGCGCTTACAATTCGGTTAGTCAGTCCGGTTCACCTCACGGGCAGCTATTGGCGACAGTTTAGTTGCGACCATCGCAGAGGTATTACACCTCCGTCTGTTCAGCCATTTCCAGGGCATCATCGACCTCGATACCCAGGTATCTGACAGTGCTTTCAAGCTTCGTATGACCAAGCAGGAGTTGCACAGCTCTCAGGTTCTTCGTCCTGCGATAGATCAGCGATGCCTTGGTTCGCCGGAGCGTGTGAGTACCGTACATGGTTGGGTCAAGGCCAATGGTTGTCACCCACGCTTTGACTATTCGAGCGTATTGCCTGGTGGATAGATGGTCTGAGCCGTGCAACCGGGTCGGAAACAAGAAGTCCTCGCTGCGGAGGCGGGCCTGATGCATCCAAGCCTCCAGAACTGTTCGGGTTTGCTCTGTGATTTCAAATTGCACCGGGTGCTGGGTTTTCTGCTGCATCACGATGGCCCGTGACGACACATGTTCCCCATGGGCTATGTCTCGGACTCGCAGCTTGGTTAAGTCACAGGCACGCAGCTTGCTGTCGATGGCCAAGTTGAAGAGAGCCAGATCCCGTGTTTTCTCCGCGAGCTGGAGTCTTACCCGAATGGCCCAGATATCTCTGACTCGGAGCGGGGCTTCCTGTCCGACTAGCTTTCCCTTGTTCCAAGGCTGATGACTATATGTAGCAATGATCTTCATGGTTTGTCCTCCACGTTGAGGGAGGACAAGGGTGGATCAGTCACGGTGCGTGGTGGTCGCTAACCGCCCCATAGCTGCCGGTCGGCACTGGCAATAGCCGACCAAACCGCTGTGACCAGCGGAAAATGGCCAATTGCAGTCTTACATCATCTTTGCTCCTCTGTATCAAGTAGCAGCGCTTTGATATAGCCCATTCGCTTGACTCCAGCTACTCACGTCTACGCAACTGTTCAATCACATACAAGACAGGTGCTCCTCATTTATTGCCCAAAACGAGTAATGTCCCCGAGAAGAGAACCAACTGAAAGAGATGGAGCGACAATCGTGGGTGGGAGAGTGCCTAGCGGGAAAGTGCTGATCCCCGTAGGGATGCCACTTGATAACCGTCTTCGACTTCTACGAAGCGAGCTGGAACCAATGACATTGAAATAAATTCAAGAGTGCCTTTAGGTACTTGTTTCAGAATCATTACTGTTATTGAATATTTTGTAAGAGGGATGTTACAGCGTGCCCGGAGAGGGACCCATTGCAATAAACAAAATCATAACGAAAAAAATAATATCGCCAATTAATCTTAAAAGCGCCCATTAAATTTAATGCGATAAAAATTCAGAGCTAGAATAAAATCAATGTTATCCGGCACGGTGAGTGAGAAATGGTTAAGATAGAGTTTGGACCCTCAATTATAATGATTGTTAGCGCGCTATATGTTTATAGTTGCCAAGCCGTGGCTTCGGATTGCGCGGATGTATATGCTAGCGCAACAAGAAACATCAAAACTAACGAACGCCAGGCATCAGAGCTTTTATATTTTTTCAATAAGCACTGTGAAAGTAATGGGGAGATTTCAAGCTCAGCCACTGGCGTCAACTTTGAAGCCGTAGTGAAGGCAATCCCTATGAAGTTTGGCGCCGAAAATTCAAGCGCACAACAAAAATTATCTGAATTTTGTAAAATTGGCACATCCCTAAATACACAATGGGAAAATTCATCATCGTACTCATCAACGGTAATAGTCCCCTCATTGGTAAATTTTAATGAGTGCGTGGCATTACAAAACAAGGGTGTCAGAATTACTCATGCTATTCAAGAACCTACTTCGGTTATCATCACAGGTGATCGTACCGATGCCAATTTAATATACATAGATGCAGCGACATTCAATAATATGACATGCTTTAGTGCGAGCTTTTCAAGTAATGGCAACAATGAACCATTTGATGGTGGTAAAAAACTAAAAGTACCGAACACTGGCTTTAATATTTCATGTCAACGGAAAGAGATTATAGAGTCTGGGAAAAAGATTTACCCTTTAGCTAGTGTCGCTATTGGTACTAGCGAAGGCTCGTATACAGTTGTTATGCCAGATGAAGAGCTTTATGGTTACGATGTGGCCAGCGCCAACCGTGCGAGATTTAACGCTTTGATGACCGAAAAAAATCAGCTGTCTGCCGAGCTTGGCGATAAAATCAGAAACCTCCAAACTAGGTTAGACAATGTAAGCGTTAGACCCTTTGCATTTCACGTAGCAGATGGGCCGACATTCAGTAATGTTCCATTTGCTGGCGACGTCAATGCTGTAACGCCTTACGCGGCCTCAATGTGCAATCCGGACGGTTCAGTCCCGGTACTCCAGGTGATGACGAGCCTTGCTGGCGGTGGGCATGGAATTACGACTTATGCAGGCGCGTGCTTAAAAAAATAACTGTTTTATAGCGAATTCTTAATGGCAGTTATTGGCCGTTTTCTGCCTTTGACCAAAGGCAACTATGGGTCGTTTTCAGCGGGTCGCGACAGGCTGGAAATCGGGCCAAAAGTAGCCATGTGAACTTCATTTAAAACTGATCCTGGAAATTTCTACGAGGAGGATGAACGATGGACGTGGAAAATGGTGTAAGTTCAATTATAGAAAAGGTAAATTCTGGTGAGTTTGACCACCTTTCTTCTAAGCTAGAGGGGGGGGATTTGGGGATTTTCTACCCGGCCTATGTGGAAAACGGCACAATCAAAATGATGCCGCCTGGCTATACGCAGACAGAGACAGATCTTAAAGTTGCAGTTACATCGACTGGATGGCGCGATCCAAGTGCGAAAACGATAGCGTGGATGGGCGGAGGAATAAACGCTTGGTCCGCCTGTAATCATCCAGGCACCGGGCCAAGGACCTGCAGACACCACAATGGGCATGGAGATTGCATTCATTGCAAAGGGCATGCGGCCCAAGGGCATGTGAAATGGACACCTGAACGCTTAGATTATTTTACTGCTATCAATCAATTGGAGGACAAGCATGATGTTCTCAATACTTTGGCACCTCAGAACCTCGGATTGACGTTGTTGCACGCGCACAGCAATGAGCACGAGTTTACAAAGCTGCCTATGGACGTGGTTTCTGTTATTGCGGACGGCGTAACATCCTTCCGCAAAATCCAAGACGTTGCCAATGACGAAACATTTGTTCCGAACGCTTGGCGATTTACTAATGGAAAACCAGAAATTGCTGGAGGCTTCTCACTGAAGTCGGAAGGATAAGCGGGCGCCACACCAATTGGACTGTCCCGGCCTGGTAGATAATTTCATACTTTGAGCCGAAGTGAGAAAATGTCTGTTAAGGCCGATCTGCCGATTCCGAGCCATGAAATATGAAAGGCCGTAAATCATCAGGTTGCGACCTTCATTATTTTTGAAAAATGCCAAGACTGCTTGGCCAAAGCCAACAAGACCTGTTTAGAGCGCTAATTGACATTAAGTACTCATTGCCACGAAGTGGGCTTTGGCTCGATCTCGGTCGCCGCTGAACGGCTGCTTTGGCCGTTCTCTGCCAGTCGCGTGAGACAGAAAGCGACCCAATATAGATAGTCCGTGTCGAACGCAACAAACCGTCGGGATGAATTACTCCCCGGATTGCAAGCGCTCGATAGCTTCGAGAAGCTGGCCGTCGAAGTACTCGGTTTCATCTCGTTCCTGGTCTTTCATGCGGCGCTTCGCCTCGATGAGCAGGTGTTTGGTCGCGATGTTCTGATTCAAAAAAGTAGCGACCATAAGATCATTCAAACTCTCTAGAGGTGTGTCCCATGCCTCCCTGCAACGCTGAATTAGTCCTGTGGGGGCATCCCCACTCCATGGACCTAAAATATCCGAGACTGCCAGGGTGGAGGTCATGAGCCTGCCTTTGAGAGAAATTGAAGGGCTGGTAATTTCGCACGCTCGGGAGATTGATGAATAGCGAAATCGAATGCCCGCTTTTGGCCGATTTCTGCCGTTCGCGATCGGCGGCTTTCGGCCATATGGAGCCTGTCTAGTCCTGAAATAGGTTTACACCTGTTTCAGTCTCAAAACGCCCGATGCATCGCATCGGGCGTTTTGTATTAGAAGGCCAGATGTGGCCGCTGCGCGATGTAGATCAGCACCGATTCAGCTAACCAAGCTGGCCTTGGCTTGCTGAAGATGCGTGCGGAACCGGGACGCATAATCTTCGGCAACTGCAGCTTGAACACTCGCTCGGTTTGCTAGCGCATGGCGCCACTCTGCAATGCGAACAAGTCCATCGAACAATGGATGACTTGGTTCGAATCCTAGTATGTCGAAGTAGCGGAAAACTGGAGCAACGGCTATATCCACCATGCTGAGCTTCGCACCAGCGAAGTAATCGCCGTCCGATTTTTCAAGTTCGAATCGCTCTAGTTTGCCTCTCAACGCTGCTGATTTACTAAGCGCTGTCTGCTGATCCGCTGCATTCAAATATCCCCACGCATCCGCGAGCATGGCAGTGGCGAATTCGATCCAGGCACGGTGTTGAGCACGGGTGATTGCATCTTCCGGGTGCAAAGCGGGTTCCGGATACACCTCTTCGATGAATTCACAGATTGCCACGCTCTCGAAGAGCACGTTCGCACCCTCGTCGCCTTTTTGCACCTTTAGAAGTGGGACTTTGCCCGTTGGAGACATGGCCAGAAACCAGTCGGGCCTGACCTTCAGATCCACATCAATGCGCTGAAATGGAACCTGCTTTTCGAGGAGTAAAATTGCCACTCGCTGAACAAACGGACAAAGCTCGTGGCTAACGAGCGTGAGCTGTGATTGCGACATTTGAATACCCACTGTTATTTCGACAACTCCCGCTTCCGGGCAGGAAGCGGGATGTACAGACTCGAAGGCGTGCCTATCTCGTTAAAGCGAGCGACCACCATCAACAATAATTTCCGTTCCCACCGTCCAACGAGACTCGTCCGACGCGAGGTACAGCACCGCCTTAGCTACTTCTTCAGGCGTGCCAAAACGGCCAAATGGGATAGTCGCAGCAATATCTTTGTTGACCTGCTCGCGGTAGGCATCGGGGATACCCGCCTTGTCGTACAGCGGCGTGTCGATCGGACCAGGGCTGACCGCATTTACTCGAACACCACGCGGTAGAAGCTCGCTAGAGAGCGTTTTCGACATGTTCAGAAAGGCAGCCTTTGTTGCGGCATAAATGGATGAACGCGCGGCGCCCAGGTGCGCACTGACCGAGGTGTTAAGAACCACCGATGCAGGGTTGGAGAAGACCGGCAGCAGTGCTTGCAGGAGGAAGTAAGGGCCTTTGACATTGATGTCAAAGGAGCGGTCAAACATCTCCTCGTTCCAGTCTTCGATTGGCTTCCAGACGGATACGCCAGCATTGAGGAAGGCAACGTCGAGCTGCCCGTAATGAGACTGAACAGCGTGGGCCAGCTCCTTCTGGGCTGTGACACTGGCGGAGTCGGCTCGTAACACCAGAACCTCGCTGCCTAAAACAGCTTGGGCGTTTGCAATTGATTCAGGATTAACACCAGTGACGATCACCCGAGCGCCTTCTGCGAGGAATTGCTTTGCGGTCTCCAGACCAATGCCACTTGTGCCGCCAGTGATGAGCGTACGCTTGCCTTGTAAACGGGACATGTAAATTTCCTCTCATTTGTGACGACCAGTCGGACGACTGACCTTCTGAGAGCAACTATGTATTCATGCTAGAGCGCTGATAAGATAGCCAGAGAGAATACATCTCATGCAAAATTCGCATGAAAGAGGACGTGTGATGGATCGGTTGTTACTGATGAGATGTTTCGTACGCGCCGTCGAGACCGGCAGTTTTTCAGCTGCGGGACGTGATCTTGGACTCGGACAACCGAACGTCAGCCGTTACGTCGCCGCACTCGAAGATCATCTGCAAACCAGGCTGCTTCACCGATCGACAAGAAAGCTGACGCTCACACCGGAAGGTGAGCGGTACTACGCAGATGCGCGGCGTATTTTGGACTCAGTAGAAGAGTCCGAGTCCTCTCTGAGAGGGAACGTGGCAGCGTCTGGGTTACTGCGCGTCGCATGCCCGACTGCATTGGCGCACACCTTTATCGTGCCCCATGTGGCTAGCTTTCTGGAGCTCTATCCAGAAGTGTCGCTCGATCTCCAGATCAATGATCGCTACGTCAATCTGGTCGACGAGGGAGCGGAGCTCGCGATTCGCATTGGCCACCTGGAGGACAGCGCAATGCGTGCCCGGCCACTAGGGTGGTTCGAGCGTGTGTGTGTGGCCAGCCGCGAGTACTTGGAGAAACGTGGCTCTCCCTCTTCGCCTGATGACCTGAAGGAACACGACTGCCTTATTTACACTCTGCTATCTACCGGTACTAACTGGCGGTTTAAAGACATTGATGTCCCGGTCTCCGGTCGCCTGCGGGTCAATTCACCCGAGGCGATACGTGAGTACGTCAATGCAGGATTAGGAATCGCGCAAGGCCCTCAATGGCTTTATGAGGAAGGGCTAAGAAGTGGCAATCTTCAGCTGCTGCTTAGCGACTACGTAGCACCACAGGTGCCGATCCAGGTCATTTACCTAGCGAATCGGCTGCTGCCCAAGAGAGCCATCGTTTTCATGGACTTCATGGCGGATGTGTTTGCAAAAAGCTCTGCATTCCATGAACGCCTAAGGTAGCCTCAAACCCATGACCAGCGTGCGAACGGATAACCAGAACCACGAAGGCCCTTGTAGTGAGACCGGATGCACGCTTACCACAGTTGCAATCGGCGGGTCTGAATAGTCATCGGGACGTAACGTTTGTATCTCAAGTGCCCTGATTCACCGCCGGCACTAATCTGAATCGCCCCTAGTTTTGTAGACACATCCGAGCGGCTACTTCTGGCCGATCGGTGCCTGTCGCGAAGGGCAGCGTGCGACCCAAAGCTGCCAGTGAACACAAACCTGAAATAGTTATTCAAATGCCCCGATGTGTGGCCCCGAGATTAGAGGTTCTTTGCTCCAGCGAATATGGCACTCGATTCCCAGCAGAGCGAGCAAAGCCCACACCGGATGACGGCGTTGTGCCCACTAGTGTTACCATCACGCTAAATTTTCTGGGGTATCTATGCGTCTTTTACCGCTGATTTATCTAGTTGCCACCCTCACGCTTGCTGCCTGCAGCATTCCGTACCAAACCCCAGAGGCTAGAACTCAGATAGAGCAGGATTTGGGCGTTTCAGCCAATGACATTGTCGCAATATCTGAGTCCGGTTTTTGCAGGCTGAAGTACGGCAGTGAAGCGTTCTGCGATGCAGAGCATGGTCTGGCAGTGCTTACCCGACAGGAGCTGATTCTTAGTCTCTATAAAAACGACAAATATGTTCCAGCACATGTTCTGAAAACCGCTGATGTGCTCTGTGGCCATACAGCCACATCGCGAGAGGCGGCAGAAGCACTAAATATGTTCACTATGGACTCTACCTTTGTATTGCTACCAGTAGATGCTCAACAGAACTGGGATGGACCGATGCATAGACAAATGATTGATTATTTATTGGCTGATGGTCAGCCCCTGCTGATCGGAAGCGGGGGGAAATCTTCCAGGCTGAGCGATAAAGAAAAAATTGTGGGCGGGATGATTCCAGGAACAAGAATTCCTTTTTTTACTGAGTTTAAATACTCCGAGCAGTTCAATCCTTGCCCCGTTGCCAAAGGCTGAGACAGGTCAAGCATTGGCATTTCATCTACTGCCGTCTAAGGTTTGACGCGAAGGGAATGCACAAACGTGACTGCTGGCGCGTTGTTTAGATACCTGATCAAGCTTGAGAAAGTTTTATTGCGTTGGCGAGTTGCTCGGCTTTATTGCGCAATTCAATATTTTTCTGTTTTGTTCGACATTACCTAGCCTCCAGGAAAGGACGCCATCGTCATAGCTTTGACCGAGAATGAGATCATTTAGTGGGCCCCATTCCGCCATAGGTTGACAATAGATATTCAATCCCAGAGAAATCAGAGCCCAGCAATCGTGCTCTTGCTCCCCCTTCAGGGTGGTCTCAAGTTTTCTCCAAATACTCTTCTTGGGTATAGTAAAAACTATTACCTTAATGACACGTTTGGACGATTCGGAATTATTGCCTTCCGTGGTGCGGAAGTAAAAAACAGTTGTTATCGTCACATCTCTAATATAACAAAATAGAAACAAATCAGGGCTAGTTGTGTTGTTGACGCAGAAAGACCTGGAGGTTTTTCTGCGCCAAGCAATCAAGGGGGCTTTCAAGGAGTCACACTTACAAGATAGATATGATCAAAACGATTCGCCAGACTTCATAGACAGCGGAAGGAAGAGCAGTATTTAAATTGGTGCAAATATTTGACGTTCTAACCGGCCGCCCTCTGAATCGCCCCTAATTTCCGAGACGCGTGGAGTGACCGCTTTTGGCCGTTTTCTGCCCGTGGCGAGAGGCAGAAAACGGCCAGAAGCGGAAGGTGGACACAGTGATGGCAAATGGGTAGCGTCACCGATGCTGCTCACGAATCTAGAAGGCAGCAGGACTTGCAGTCACCCTTGTCGTATGTCTCTCTGGGCGACGTCGCGTTTGCCGCGACCACCTCTAAGCTAGAAAAGGAGGACGACAAGGAGCGTTATACGACAAGCCATCGCGACATGGCATGTCGCCTAATAGTAGTCAGGCATATCGAATGGCAATCACGAAACCGTACCGCCGCACATGTCGGCAGTTCACCGATGGAAGTTATTCTGAAGGTGGGCGATGGATGTATCTGTTACACAAGCGCTATGCCACTGATCCGCGCCACTACGTCCGCGCCTTCCTGCTTCTCCAAGAAGATGTTCTTAATCTCTTCTCCTACGTTGAGCCGAGTGACAAAAACATAGAAACGTACTCTCACCGAATTCAGCAACTGCTGATGAGAGCTTGTGTGGAGGTTGAGGCGAACCTGACAGCGATCTTCCTAGACAACGAGTACGCAGCTGCTCAGGGCAACCTGACCATGCAACAGTACCGCCTCATAGATATCTCACACCGCTTGTCCTCGTACGAAATTCGAGTTCCCACATGGCAAGGGTCTAAGGGAGTTAGAAAGCCATTTCATGGCTGGAGCCAAGGTGCACCGCTGCCTTGGTACCAGGCTTACAACAAGTCCAAACACAATCGGCACGAGAACTTCAAACTCGCAACCTTCGACGCACTGATCGATGCATTCTGTGGCTTGAGCGCTCTACTCTCTGCACAATTTCACGATGAAGACTATTCTCCTGGTGGCAAGACTCTCGGGCTAGATGGTGCGTGCTACACATACGATGGAGATGATGGAATGGAGCCCGCCATTGGAGGTCTGCTTCGGGTTAGTTTTCCATCAGACTGGCCGCAGGATCAAAGGTATGAGTTCAACTGGCAGCAAATCAGCGCGTCGGAAGACCCATTTCAGAACTTTGACTACGCGCAATATGCCTAACCTTTCCATCAAGCAACCCCACAACGGCTGGCTTCGCCATCCATTGCGGGCCGCTCATTGCATGTCGCGACCGGCAGCAATCGGCCGATTCTGTTGAAAAAGTCGGCTTCGGTTTCCACGGCAGAAAAGTACGCGCCTGAGATTGAAATCTGTGTTTTTGGCAGAAGGTTCAGGACTCGGATTTCACGTAGCAGCGTGCAAAAGAGGTGTTTTCACCCATCAATGTTCGAGCGTTTTTGGAAAATCGACTTTTTCAACAGAATCGGCCAGAAGCAGACAGTCAAGCCGGGGAAGGACAAGCATAAGACGCGATCACACCCAACATGACGCCAATTCAAAGAAAATAAATCGCTCAGGTATCTTAGATACCATCAGGGCAAGTGTGATTAAACAACAACCAAGGATGACAATGAATAAAAGTACAGTTCGTTTTGCACCTTGGGTCGGTTCCCACTATGAGAGAGGATTTTGCGGTTTACGCACTCTCTTGGTGTGCGAGTCTCACTATGGCGATAAGCAGCACGAGCGCCCAACAGTCACTCCCGAGATCGTGAAGGCTCTTGCTTTAGGCGAGAGGCACCCTCGGGCAACCGCTAAACTTCGCCGGCATATGCATTTCACCAAAATAATGGCTGCAGTTCAGAACGTCAGGCAGGTCTTCTCCAACGCACAAAGAAGGGACTTTTGGAGTAGCGTTGCTTATTACAACTTCCTGCAGGAGTTCCTGCGCGACAGTCGCGTTCCGCCACCGTCGGGCGCTTGGGAACGGGGTGAGAGAGCATTTGCCGAAGTCTTGGCAGTGTTCGCACCGGATTTGATTGTTTGTTTCAGCGCACGTAACGGTAATCGGATTAGGTCGCTTGCTGGTGGTGTACCGGTGGCTGTGGTGAACCATCCCTCTTCGCGGTTTGCGTATTCTAAAGTCAATCCAGTTATCGCTGCACATATCGAGATGGCCTTGGTACGGAAGACGCAAACCCCAGGATTTGTTAGTAGCGTTCCCTTTTATCGCTGGTGCGAGGCCACAGCTTCTGCCTTGCCCACCCCCGGTCCACATCTTTCGGAATCGGACAAGATCGCGCTCCTGGCGGAGCGCAGGGACTCAATGTCGGCGCTTGACGAATTTTCACTCACGTAGAACATACGCCGGCAGAATGAATCGCCACGGGATTGTAGGCATAAATAAACGAATAAGCCGTACGCCAGGAGCAAGACAGGCAACCAACATGACTAAACATACGCAACTAGAAAAGAAGCAGAGAGCCATAAAAAGACTTGCGGAAATATTTCGTGATCATTGGGAAGAAGGTAGGGTTGGCAGCACTCGGATTTTTGAGCACGTAATTCCTGATGAGTGGCTAATATGCGGAGTATCATCAAGCGGAGGGAGTTATAGAGAGCATGTTGTGCCCTGCGTCCTTATTCGAGACCAAAGCATAAAAATGTATCAAGAAGGCAAGATGATCGAAGATGTAGCAAGGATGATTGAGAAGCATCTTGCGATTGTTCTTATTTCAGAAGAAGAAAAAAATCTGCTAGATAAACAGCGTGGCTGGAAAACGACAATGCCTGAAGATTGGGCGTTTGGGGCTGGAGATCCATTTGCGCGATTGACCTCATCTGGAATTGAATTTTCCTGAGAATACGACTAAATCGTTCGCACCTGAACTCGATGGATGCATGATGTGGATGATCCCACAGTCGATTGCTGCCCTTCCCAGGGGGCAGCAATCGGCCGATTCTGTTGAAAAAGTCGGTTTTCCAAAAACGCTCGAACATTGATGGGTGAAACACCTCTTTTGCACGCTGCTACGTGAAATCCGAGTCCTGAACCTTCTGCCAAAAATACAGATTTCAATCTCAGGCGCGTACTTTTCTGCCGTGGAAACCGAAACCGACTTTTTCAACAGAATCGGCCAAAAGCTGACCTTCAAGGTATCTACAAAATCAGCAGCGATTCAGATCATACGGTGACAGACGCCATCGCGTGCCACACTCCCGACGACAGCCGGGTGTCACTACGACGGAGGACCCACGATTTGACAGAAAATTTTAACCTCAATGTTTCTTTCTATTCCTGTGGCAATACGCCAGCGGACATGCTACCAAGTAGACTTCGCCGGGAGATTCGGATAAACGCTATCTCACAGCATTTTTACGCATCGTTGCAAGCGTCAACGAAAGGTCTAATTCGCGGCATGAAAAATAGCAATATAGATGGGTGATTTGGCTGCGCTACCACAACTATCAAGGATTGAAGTATGGAAACAGAAGTTGCTTCAGAAAACAGCGGCGAAATCATCGCCACCTGTGAAAGCGATCAACTTCATCTTACGTTAGACTTATTGTTGTCCGAGATACAAAACAACAAAACACTGCTTAAAGATAATATATTTCGAAAAAAACTAAACATCCTATTCAAAGAATTAACCTCCAAAAAGCTTATAGTCTTAGATAGTAAAGATCCCCTTGAGCTATTAGCATTCCCAATTGACATCGACGCAGTATTGCAACACTTAAACCAAGATATGCGCGATGACTGGTTTGTTGACGTACTACAGCACCAAGACTTATTTTCTAATAAGTTACAACTGCACGACACGTTAAAGTCTCTCTTGCTTGAAGAAAATGGGCGTTACTTAGGCTGTGAAAGACAGGCGTACGACATCCCAAAAAAAGGTCTAGGAATTCGTTATTCATTAGAAACGGACTTCTATGATCGCTTCATATATCAAGCTATTTGCTCTTATTTGATACCATTTTATGATCCACTATTATCTCATCGGGTGCTAGGCCATCGGTATAACAAAAAGCGAGCGTCCGAGAAATACATATTCAAAAGCCGAATCGACTTATGGAAAACCTTCGAAGGCGTAACGAAAACAGCACTTTCTAACGACCAATCGCTGCTAGTCACCGACCTGATTAACTATTTCGAGAACATTTCCCTAACGGCCATAAGTGCATCGTTCGAAACGATGCTTGAACAAGTGAACGCATCAGGACCTGAAAAGACTTTAATTCGAAATGCAATACATACGCTATGTACGCTTCTGGCAAGATGGGGATACAACGAGAGGCATGGCCTCCCTCAAAATAGAGATGCCTCTTCCTTCATTGCCAACGTAGTACTCAACTCAGTTGACCAGAACATGGTGGCTTTGGGATACGACTACTATCGGTATGTGGATGACATCAGGATAATTTGCTCTTCACCGCGAACAGCCAAAAAAGTGCTTACAGATTTAATAAATCAGCTTCGGAAGCTCGGAATGAATATTAATTCAGGAAAAACCGCGATCCTTACAAAGGATACTCCAGACTCCGAAATCGCCGAAAATTTTCCGACTACCGACGATAGAACACTTACAATCGACAGCATGTGGCGCTCCAGAAGCAGGAGAGTTATAGCTCGATCGGCAAAGTACATATATCAGTTGCTGAAAGACTGCATAGACAACAAACAAACTCAGTCACGACAGTTTCGATTTGCGGTTAACCGTCTAATTCAACTAAGCGAAGCGAAGATCTTTGATATCCATACAGAGATTTCAGACGATCTTAAACTGCTAGTAATAGAAACTTTAGAAGATCACGCTGCCTCTACAGACCAATACTGCCGCCTTCTTTCAGCCCTAAACTTAACAGAAGATGATCACGGAAAAATCACTCAATACTTGATGGATGATGAGAGATCCATTCACTCCTGGCAAAATTTTCATCTTTGGTTATTGCTCGCAAAGAACCGCTACAAAAGTGAAAAAATTCTTCAATACGCATCCGCCAAAATACAGACGGACGTTCTTCAAGCAGAGGCATCCGCGATCTTCATATACCTCCGTTGCGTTGATGAAAGTGCTGCATTAATTCCAGTCATCCCGCAATTCAAAAGTACATGGCCTTTTTACCACCAAAGAAATTTTTTGCTTGCTACTAGCGAATTTGGCAGGGAAGACTTACGGCCTTTAATATCAGAGTTAAAAACAAAGATAAAAGGTACTGCCACGCGAGCAAGATCTCATTTCAAAGACGGACGCCCTCTTACAGAACGCGAATCAAGAAGCCCAATGGAACTATACGAAGAGATAAGCCCATATGACTAAAAAGGCTCTCATTTTCATCAGGGATTACACGGATCAAGGAAAAGACAGATTTTTTCTTTGGTCTGAAAAAGCTCTGAAAGAGGCATCTGCTGAAGATGTTTCCTCTCAAACAGAAGAGCTGGTTTGCCATGACTACTGGCTTATAGCCCCAATACTTTTCAGACTAACTGGGAGGCTGCCAAAACTAATTACAGACGTCGAAGAGTTAAGAATTTCCATCTCCGGAAAGAGATCCGAGAGAGAGAAAAAAGAAAGGATAGACATCACCAATTCGCTTCAAAGCCTTTTAGCCAAAGAGACCATACAAAAATATCTCGCGATATTTAACAGGAAAGAAGAAATCTGCGAAGAAACTCTTTCCGTGTTTGCCGATGCTCTCGTATCGTATTCTAACCAAGTTGAAACTGAAGCAAAATACGAGCAGGAATGGGACAGACTAATCCAAGTAGAACAGCCTGTCTCGCGCTACCTGATAGGTTCTGCTGCGGCTGGAATAAATATAAGCACGGAAGTGCTCAGGGGCCACAAGGATAAAATAGAATTTGATTTTTACATGGCCCTAAAGAACTTTTCGTCCAAATACAATGTTCCTCTAGAGGTCCCATCGGATGAAGATATCGTGGAATACTTAGAGCCTCGCGGCTTTGATTTTTCTGGCGTAAATGTAGATTACGTACTCAATTTCGTCCCAATGCAGGACGAATATGCTGACGACTTACTCAATCTAAGAAAAATTCAAAAATCTAGGATGGTATTGGCGGCAATACCGCTCAGCCAGAAAAAAATCTTCCCAATAGTAGATTCATTCGGTTCGATTACCTCGCGCATATACTTCAAAGACCCATCATTGCAAAATCTTGCTAAGCAGCACCGAGACATACTGATTCCAGATGAAGGAAAACTCTTCTCCTACGTCGATTACGATCAGTACGAGGCCGGAATAATGGCCGCGCTATCCGGCGACCCATTACTTACGAGACTTTATGCAGAAGGTGATCTCTATGAAATAGCGGCTGACTCTATTTTCCGGGATGTAACAAAGCGAAAAGAGGCGAAACGACTATTCCTATCTTACGCGTATGGAATGAGGCATCGTGACTTAATTGATGCGGCGTACGGGTACGGCGCAGACAGACAACATGCAAAAGTTTTTTTAAACAATTTTCCGAATTTGAGGATTGGAAATCCAGAGTTTATACCCAGTTTGAAACAGAGGGCAAAATTGGAACTGCTCTTGGCAACCACATTAAGCGAGAGCGAACGGGAGCTCTAAGTGAAAAGGAGAAGAGATCTTCAATCAGCCAGCAAGTCCAAGGTACCGCATCACTTATTTTTAAAAAGGCTTTAATTGCGATGAGCGGCGATCCACGAGTCGAGCTAAAAGTGCCAATGCATGATGCCGTGCTTTTCCAGCACCAGGCAGGTTTTGACCCGCAAGTCGTAGTCAAAATTTTTGCAGAGGCTATGTCCAACCACTTTGAACACAAGGTGACAGGAAAAGCATCGTTGGCGCCGTTTGGTCCTCCTCCAGAAGCAGTCCAAATTGCCTAACGAATGAAAAATAACTAAGCCTATGCTGGCCTCGAGTTCTTTTTTGGTGCCAACAATCGACCGTTTCTGGTTACTAGCGATGTCAATCTCCCCGAGTTTCGTAGACACTTCTGGTGGTCCGCTTATGGCCGATTGCTGCCTATCACTAAGGGCTGCAAACGACCCAGATCGGACATTACCTGGGCTGATGACGCTGTGCCACCTTGCCAAAATACCTGTGATGATCGCTGGAGGCCGCGTGTATACGTATTCGGATAAAGGGTTCGCAGCCGGTCGTTCGAACCACACCCAGCGCTCCGAACATACTCATTTACATTTGCAATTCTCACTTAGGTAGGTGCACCTATGCCAATCTTCGGAAATCTCCGGCAAGCAATTGAAGACGCCTCAAGCGAAGCCAAGAATCTATTTTTGTCGAACACTGAGCCCAAGAGCCGTAAAACTTATTTCGAGAGAGGTAAGCTAGGGGACAATGGAAAAGGTGCTGTGTACGCCTATTTCGGTGAGGACGGGAAAGCTCTCTACGTTGGGCAAGCCGGTCGACGTATCAAGCTGAGACAACACGACCAGACTTCGCCACATAAGAGCAAACCATGGTGGGAGATTTGGGAAGCTGTTCGCTTCATACCGGTCAGCAACGAAACCGATAGAATTACGCTTGAGTGCCTTCTCATTATCGCACTTAAGCCCCCGTACAACTCCAGCCCAGGGCCGCGCGAAATTGAAGCCATGTTTACTAGTTAAGTTCGGAGATATGTACGAAAACGTAAAATACTTCCAGTCCTCAATGGCAGTTACTGGCCGAGGCTGTGTAAAAACGTTTTAGAACACGTTTGACAGTCGGGGCTGGAACAAAAATCGCGCTCCGCTACGTAAATTTCTAGTCTACTGATTACACAAGCACCAGCAGATTTTACGGAGCAACGCAGACTTCAAAACGGTGTCTGCGTTTTTACACACTCTGGGTCGATAGTTGTTCGTCGCGGCCGACCGCTCTGGGTGGATAGTCGGTCACTGCCGGAGGTTCTTGGCGACTCCGTTTTGTAGACGCAGCTTTAAGCCATGTACGGAGTGGTGAACTCCAGCGATAGGGGTGCTGGTAGCGGCCGTGGTACAGCCCCAGGAACCGCGAGCGGAAGTCCGGTAAGTTGACCTTGATCGGGCACTGCCCCGGCACGACTTGCAGCTCTGCAGTTGGTATACCATTTGGACTAAAGGTTTTTTGCTGTCAGCCGATACTCTAGACTGATTGGCCCTTTGGCTCACTGGATGAACGGGCGATGAAAGCAATACTGCGCAAGTGCAAAATAGAAGACTTTAACTATGTTTCTCGCGTTCTGGACAACTATGTTTCTCTGACTAATGATTCGCGGCGCAAGGAGTTGCTCACCCAAGCTGAGAGCAGTGCCGCCGCGAAAGAGGCATTGGTCGAGCTGATGGATAAACAAATTCGCTATTTTGGCTCATCGGACTTCGCCTATCTTGCACGGTCGCTTTTCGATGGCGATGGCGGCGTTTCAGCAAGCGAGTTGATTGCTGAGGTATGCGTCAAATCTAAAGTTAAGATTAAGCTGGGTGGCTCAGTGGAGTCACGGTTGGAGAAGCTTGTCACAGCGGTCGTCGAAAAGGAACTTCTGAGTAAGTCGCCTGAAGAACTGGCCAAAGCGTTTAAAGAAATGGGTATTGAGGACATTAACCGCGAGAAGGTCATGGAACATCTGAAAAGTAATGGGAAGGTCGCTATCCTGCCCATAATTTTCCAGATTCTCGGCCCCAAGGTTGCTTTGGGTATCATTGAAGTCATCATCATCAGCATCATTGCTCAGATTATCGGTCGCGAAGCGGCTAAGGTTCTCGTGCAAGAGATGGTTAAACGCAATCCGTGGCTTAATGCTCTCGGCCCGTGGATGTGGGCGTTATCTGCGGCGTGGCTTGCTTTTGACGTGCAAGGCCCGGCCTACCGTAAGACCGTCCCTATCTGTCTCTACCTCGGTGTGGTAGGGCTGCGTGACGGGCCAGAGACGCCAATCATTGATCTGGCTCAAAAGGATGACTGAGGCTTGTAGGACTGGCTGGTGGTGAGCATCACCAGCCATAGCCCGGCATCTCCAGATGCAGTGGACGCTTCTAATGGAGGTCCGCTATTGGCCGACTTCTGCCTGTCGCCACCGTCAGCTTTGGGTCTAGGCTGTGTGAAAACGTTTTAGAGCAGGTTTGACATTCAGGACGGAACGAAAATCGCGTTCCTACGCAATTTTCCGGTCTGCTGATTAACCAAACGCTGGCAGATTTTACGTAGCAGCTTAGACTTCAAAACGAAGCATGCGTTTTCACACAGCCTGGGTCGTTCTCTGTCTGTCATGGCCACAAGGAGTGCCGGTCAAATCCGATGGAAAAACTGGTCAGGTCGAATGCAAATGGGTGGGCAATTGAATTCACATCCACGATGACGCCGTGCTCGGTATCGATCAGATAATTCGTGGAGTAAGCGTAGAACGCTGGGCCACCTGGAGCTGCGGTCCAGCGGGCTTGAGGATCAATCAGCGAGCGCTTCCCAGCATCGAATTCGTCGTTCCGTGCTCGGTGTGCACCGAGATTTCAACTTTTTAAATAGCCTTAGTCGATTGCAGCTTTTAGGCTGCAGAGCTTCGCTCAACACCCCCAAAGTGAAGGCCCGCCGAGGGCTTGGCGCTGATACTCATGAACTGCAACAGACTGCGTCGCTTGTGCTTCATGGTTCCGATGTAACACCATCCGCGAACTATCCAACACGGTCTACCCGATACATCGCCTTGACCGTTTTCTCACCCGCTGATGTCTCGGTCGTCTGACCACAGATAAGCCCACAGGGCTTGTGCGACTTTTGATTCCCTTGCCTCTGCGTCGCCGAACAGCAATTGGCCGATGTTCAAGCCCAGTTGCCGATAACTCTCGAACTGGGTTTCGTTGAAGAATTGGTTGGCAGTGCTTTCGTTTGGAAATTCCGGGTTTTGTTTGGCGTAGTTGCGCACGTCCGCAGGTACACCAGCAATGACCCGTGGCTTCAAGACTAGGATGCGACTTTGCAGGTCGCGCTGGCCGTCTTTTTTGAAGACGTTGCATAAAAGAGCGCAGCGTTGGTCGGCGGTGTCGGTTAGCTTGAAGTCGCAGACATTGCCAAAGATCGGGCCGAGGATTTTATGGTTCAAAATGTCGGTATCCACCTCGATTTCAAGAGACTGGTCAATCCGGGCGAGACGGGTAAGGTTGGCCAAGTCGTCGAATTGGTAGGAGGGGTCGCAGCCGCTGTCGCATATCACAATGAGCTCGATGTCGCGCTCCACGCGAATCAATTCGTAGGCTGCCGTATTTTCGAAATGGCCACCATCGGACAAGTATTGGAATTCGCGGCGCAACCCATGGAAATGGGCGGTGAACTCGTAGAGTAGGTAGGTCTGGGTCGGAACGAGTTTTCGAAATTTGGGCTGCCAGGGGCCTTGAGGATCGAAGTTGCAGGGCCACCAAGTGCCCAGGCGCACATTGGCCAGGCCCAAGGCCAGCGAAGTGCCCAGTGAGGTGGCGCGACCGAGGCCCGTTGTCAACGCCGCGCCCGAAGTTGCGATCCAGTAAGAGACAGTGAGCGGCTGGTTGATCTCGCTTATGCGCGAATAGTATTTGTAACGTTTGCGCACATTACCATCAAGGATAAAGCTGATATCGCTCAGGCCGGAGCGCAGGCGCTTGCCGGGTGCAATACACAGAGGTTTGCCTTTACGGTCGCGCTGGACGAGTTGTTCTGCGGGGTCCACGGTTATGTTCAAGGTCACATTGATCAGGTGGATGGGCGCACCAATACTGGCATAATACTGGTCAAGGTTAAGGTCATCGCCTTCCATGGTGTCGGCAACGCTCAAGCGGGCCCTCCGTGAGCGGAGGCTGCTGTTGACCTTGAAACGCTGTCCGTTCGAGGCGCCAAGGTAGGCGCGAGCCAGTCGGCTGGAGTAGAAAGCTTGCAGCGACGAGAGGTTGAGAAAGCCGATGAACTGGCCAGATGCGGCGGTGAGTGCCAGCGCCGCAGCAGCCAATATTGCCAGACCGTAATACGCGGAGTTGTCGATGATGCGTGTCGGCGAAATATCGCCCCGTATCCACACCACCAGCACCCCCCAAAGTACGGCAGTGGACAGTAGTATCGCGAAACCGACGACTCCGGCCAGGAAATCGGTCGGCAGCTTGCCTATCCAAGCCGGTTTCGACTTGTCGTCCAGTAACCGCGACAGCAGGCGGACAAGCGCAATGAGGGTGGGAGGAATCGCGGTGGCGAAGCTCGGCCAGGACGGGTCTTTGAGCAGGGGGTAGGCCCATTCGGTCACACTAGTCACGGTGGCGATGAATACCATCGCAATGACAACGATCAGTTGCTGGGACAGCAGTCGTGTGACCAAGATCCGGTAGTTGCGCACGCTATTGTAGGCACCTGTGTAGGTTTTTCGCACGGTGTTGCGGCACAAGTGGGCAACGATGGCCAGGAACATCAGCAACATAGTGCCGATCTCAAATGCACCCAGGCCGAATACAAAGGACAAAGTAGGCGGTATGTGCCAAGGCAGTTGTAAAGGCAGCCACCCGGTGGCGAAAGCAAAGCACACACCGACAACGGTCATGATGATACTGCAGGCGCTGATTGCCTTGACTTCGTCTTCCTGGCTATTGACCGCGTATACCATCCAGAAGACCAGCACCAACGGCCCTGCTGCGGAAATCGCCCAGAAGACGGGCATCCACCACAGCGAGTCGCATAGGATTGTGGTGAGCCCTAGATAGGACTTAAGTTGGGCTGGCATGCAGAACATGGTGTTCACGTATAGGCGCAGTATGGCCAGTAGCGACAGCACCAAGAGCAAGGGCATGCCCATCACAAAATGCACCGACAGCAGATTGCGCAGCGTCAATGCCAAAGCATAGAAGAAGTCGCCGGCACCGGAGGGCAGCAGGTAGCGACCATTCTCCCGGAGCCAAGCCATGGAGCCTTCACCTGGGTTTTCGCTGTAGTCCCGAGTGGTGTGGATATGCCCAGGAGGTTCGAACCTGAACGCTGCATAAGCCGCGTCTGCGGCAGCTTCCGGTTTCTGGCGAGCTTCTAGCGGTATCTCGTCGTTGGTGCAGTACTCACCGGCAAACCATTGGTTAATGGTTGAGCACAAGTTTTTTTTTGCTGGTGTCAGGGGGCTAAGGTTGCCAGTGAGGCGGTCGGGTACGAACAGGCTGGTAAAAAACGAGCCGATGTAACCGCCGCCACTGACGGTGGACAGGTAATCGAAATGGGGCAGCAAGTGGTGGCCTAGCTCTTTAGGCCTGCTGCCGTTGTTGAACGGGATGGCGGGTGCTCGGGCCAAGGCTTGCAATACACCCAAGGAGAAGGTCGCGCTGCGAATGCCCCCCCCCGACAATGCTATAGCCCAAGGGCGCGGGTGCTCGAATCGCTGTTCGAGATCCAGCGCTTTGCGCCGGTCCTTGATACGTTTGCGTTCGACGTATTGCTGGTGCTTTTTCAGCCTGTCTGCTCGCCGCTGTTTGTTCTGCATGTGCCTTCACCTACGTCTCGCAGGTAGTGGGTCAGTGTTCAGCAGGCGAGACATCTTTGCCTACGCAGGTAGTCGGATCGAATAGTTTCGCTGACCACTCGGCGGCACATCCTTTACTGCCCGCGCAGGCTGCCGTGTTGTTGGAAATAGCCTAGACGGCGTGCGTTCCTTTGCAACCTTGGGTGGCGTATTTGCACCGGATGTAAACACCAACAACGCCGAACAGCCTCCCCTTCATATAGTTGAGTCGGAGTCGGTGTTAAATTCTTTAAAGTCAGTTCTTTATAGAAAATTTGCTTCTTGATTTGACTAACAAGAATGCTTGGCTATCGTCGTACCAATGGTATTTAGCCATGACAAGGAATAGATCCTTGTAGCTAAGGCCAAGGAGGGTTGTCATGTATATCCGGCACCTTTTCATTTTAGCTTTAAGTGCATCCATTGTCGCTTGTGGATCAGCCAGCAATTTTTCTAGGGCCCTGGATGAGCCAGTCAAAATGGCTAATGGGGCCTCAGATATTGCGGCATCAGCTGAAAACGACAGAATTAAAGCGATTGCGCTGGGAGCGTACGCATCCCAAAAACAAGCTCCTTTGGCTGATTTGGTTTGCAACACAGATTCTGGTGCCTTGACGGCAGGAAGCAATCTGAGTGTATTTGGGGATGCATTGGATACTGTGAAAAAAGTTGCAGAGAAGCCAGATGATACTAGTTATGCAAGCTACATGAGAAATTTTCGGAAAAATGCTGATAGTATAAATTCAAAGCCCGAGCCTGTTGAGATACAGTTGCAGAAAATGAGAGCAAAGCAGTTAAAGCGCGACCAGAGATGTGTTGTTCAGTTTAATCAGGATGTTAAGGTAAAAAATCTTTATGCCCCGGCCATAAAAGGTGGGAGTGTGGCTGCTGTGGCTACATTTTTGAGTCTAGATAAACTGGTAAAGCTTACACTTAAATATGTCGAAGAGGCGCAGCGCGAAAAGGCAGTTCGCTCTACGATTAACGAGCTAAAATCCCAGTTGCGCGAAGCTTATAAGCAACTTTCCGTTGAGAATGATAAGGGGTTTGGTCTGCGTGTTGAGTACCCACAAGGCAATGTTGTTGATCATACTTCGTTGGGCGAGGTCGTTAATATCCGGAGATGGTACGTTGCTCAAGAGATTAACGGTATTTGGTTAGACTTGAATGGGTGCAGGGTGTCCGGCCAGATGGATTGCCTTAAGAGTTCTGAGACTAGAGCGGGGGCTGATGATTTTGCAGAAGCTGTAATCGCCTATAGATCCTTAGCTTCTGTTGATAGTGGAAAGGTCCTCTCTGCGCTCGACCAAAGCATTAAAAAAATCGAGGAGCTTGATCAGGGTAAGGCTTCTTTAGCAGATGTTGTTGATGGTCTAGTGGCATTGGCAGATGCAGTGTCTGGTTTAGATGGTGCTTACAAGGACTATGATAAATCTAAGGATGAGGACTGATTATGCAACCCGTAGCGCTTGTTCCGAGAGGAATTAATATTCCCTACTCTGAGTTGTCACGTGTAGCTGGTGCAGTTCAGACCCAGTTGGTGCGCGATGTATCACCTCTATGGAGCTTAAGCGCAAGTTTAACCGCTTATCCGTCTAAAGATGATGCACCTAAAAATTGTGCTTTTGTTTTTGTGGTAGCTGATGCTAAGGGACAGGCAGGCCTTCACTTCAGGCCTGAGAATCCTAATGAACCGCCATTTGCGATAGTTGAATATCGAAAAAATGCGTTCTGGTCTGTTGCAGTCAGCCATGAAGTCATAGAGATGTTAATTGACCCCAAGGGAAATAGATTGGTAAAGGGGACTAGCCCTGTCAACTCGGCGGACTCTGTTTTTTATTTGATTGAAGTCTGCGATCCATGTCAGGATATTGCTTTTACATACGAGATAGATGAATGCTTGGTTTCAGACTTTTGTTTGCCATCTTTTTATGGGCTTCAAGGTAAAACTGCGTCATACACGTACTCTGGAAGTATTCAAGCCCCATTAACGGTTGGTTATGGAGGATATTTAACCTATCGTGATAACAACTTGGACTGGTATCAGATAGTGGCCGTCGGTGGCAATATCTCTGTGCATGGGCCATTTCAGGAAAATCAGATTATGGGGGCAAGTTTTAGCTCAAATGTAAGAGGGACTCTTGATCGTTTAAAACCAGCTTATTCCGGCCCGCTATGTGGCGTCAAAGAAAGCACTTTAAAGAAGAAACTGCCCTCAAGAAAAAAAACTTCTCAAATGGAGATTTTTCGCAGGGATGTTGCCTTAGATGCCTATTTACGAGAACTTGGATTGTAAGATTTTTGGTGCATCAGGGTATTCATTGGATTTAGTAAAATTGCACTCTTGTAGGCCTTGGCAGATCCAATGCCAATGCCAATGGCTGGCTTGGCCTCTCGCGACTGACCGAAAGTGACTAATTGGGGACTGTCGGGTGAATACTGAAATAGATTTATCGGGCGTAAGAGAGTTCGCTATCAACACGGAGTCTTTTCATCATGTTGAGATTCGTCAATGTAATCTGCGAAAGTCACCCTGCCGCGAGGCTATCCTTAATTTCAACTTGCCTTTCTTCCCCTGCGCAGCAGCAATGGCTCTATCTTTGCGTGTTTTTTTCCGAGGCATTTGGCTTCGGTACCGCTGGTTTCGATTCCTATGACAGCATTTTGAACCAACCAAAAGCGGGCGCTGGCCTTGTGCATTGACTGCGTGCACTCAAGGGTGAAGATGGAAAGTGGTACCTGATCTGCACCCTAGTGGGAGAGGTGATGCATATGGTTGAAAGCGGCCTAACGAGAGAATCGGCATTTTATGTCGCGTGTCTAAGGGTAACTAGTAAGGGTGTCGGCTGAAGAGACACGGCTGCTGTAAACCAATTTTTTTGAAGCGTTAACCTCGATGGTTTACCGATCAAAAAAACGGTTTACACGGGGGTTTAAACATTTCGTGAGCGACCGCTCCGGGTCCACCACCAACACGGTAGGCCTACCATTCTCAGCTCACCGACTATGGCGGCTTGCCGCTCGACAATTGGCGAAGCAATACCGCCGATATCATCCAGGAGTCAGTGGTGGCAATGCACTCATGCCCTTCCCGCCAGGTCATCCCCTTTGGCCGTCTGAGCGCTCAACGTGCCCAATCGCCGAAGGGAGCATCGGCCTCAATGTAACGCATCGCCGACTGCACATCGCGCCAACCGACATATTCCATCAACGCCTTGCTGCTCCATTGGTTGCGACTGGCCCAAGTGGCAAAACCGCGGCGCAGCGAATGCGCGGTGTAACCCTCGCCAGCCACATCGCTGCGCAAGAACGCCAGACGCAAAATGCGCGAGAGACTGTTCGGATTGACGCGTTCTTCCGCTAAGTGCCCCCAGCGGTCAATGGCGCGAAACACCGGCCCGTGGTTGATGCCACTGACCAACAGCCAGTGCTGGTAAGCATCCACTGGGCACAGTCGCTTCAGCGCCGGGACCAACAGTGTGCGGCCGCGATGGTCACGGTCGGTCTTGCTGCTCGCCAGGAAGATCTCCAACTCTAGTCCTTCACGCAATTGAATATGTTCGACCCGCAGTCGACACAATTCGTCACCCCGCAGCGCACGCCAGAAACCAATCAGGATCAATGCTTGGTCCCGCGCGGCACGCAGCCGCACCGCCCATTGATCTGAGGCCAACTGCTGCTCCAACCCCTCGATGCATGCTTCCAGCCGCTGTAACTGCAGCGCTTCGGCCTGCTTGATGGGTTGCGGATGCAGCGCCTGAATGCCGCGCAGGACATCGCGTACGCGCGACGCTTTGGTTGGGTCATCGAAGCCATGTTGTTGGTGCCATTGGGCCAAGGCCGCGAGGTGCGTGCGCAGGGTGTTGCTGGACAGCTTTGCACCATAGGCGGCCAGGTAACGCACGACGTTTTCACTGGAGGCCGGCAGCACCCCGCCCCATTCCGCTTCAAAGTGTTCAACGGCTTGCGCATAGCGGCGCTGGGTGCTGTCGCGTCGTGCTGCTTTCAGGTATCGCTCGGCTGAATCGCTCATCCCACCTCCTGCATACCGCCTTTCCGGAGCTCTGCACCGAGAAAGGCTTATCACGTTCAAGAATTCAGCATTCTCGAACGCCAGTCCGTCCGAATTCCTGCCGTCCCAAAGGCAGGGTTACAGCTGTAATTGCATACTCCGTAAACCAGTACAAAATCGTCGGAGTCAGGCCATGGCACGCGGAGGCATCAACAAGGCCGTGGTGCAAATCGCCCGCGAAGCGCTGCTCGCCCGCGGCCAGCACCCGAGCATCGACGCGGTGCGCGTGGAGCTGGGCAACACCGGTTCGAAGAGCACCATTCAGCGCTACCTGAAGGAGCTCGGCGCCCGAGAGCAGGCGCAGCCGCCTACCCCCGACGAGGAACTGCACAGCTTTGTCGCCGGTTTAAGCGCTCGCCTCACCGTGCTTGCCGAACAGGCGGTCGCCGAGGATCGCCAGCGCCTGCAGCGGGATCGTTCGGCGTATGAGCAACAGCGACTGCAGCACCAAGCACAATTCGATCGCCTGCAAAACGCTTACGCTGGCCTCGATCGTGAGCTGCAAGCCCTGCGTGAGCACGAGCGAACACTCCAGGAGCAACTGCGCCAAGCGGACGGCGAATGCCAACGTTTGGGCCAGCTGGAACACGACCTGAACCAGCTGTTGGTCGAACGGGCGGCGCACCTCCAGTCGCTGGAGGACAAGCACCGCCAAGCACGTGAAGCGCTGAAGCACTTTCGCCAACAGCATCTGTCGCAGCGAGAGCAGGAAACCCAGCGACACGACGCTCAGGTCCAGCAGTTGCAACACGAGTTGCGTGCACTACGTATCAGTCTTTCGGAAAAGCAGGATGAACTCGCCCACCTATTCCAGGACAACGAACGGCTGGTAGGTGAACTGCGCCACCAGGGCCAGCAAGATCGCCAACGTGAACGTGCACTGCAGCAGTTGTTGCAACAAAACCAGGATGCGGAAGTCCGCGAGCACAGCGCGCAGGCGCGGGTCCAGGCGTTGACCACCGAGCACGCCGGCCTGCGCGAACGGGTCAAGCGTCAGGTGCTCACGGAACGGCAGAGCCGTCGTGAGCTGCGGTTCCAGCGGCAACAGATCGAGCGCTTGCAGGACTTGCTCAACCAATCGGCATCACCCTTGACCACAGATGACAGCTAGCTTTGCTCCCAGGCCGCCCCTAGCTGGAGCCCGCTGCGATGGGCGCAGGTTCGGTCACTGACGAAGCGGAAACGTCGGGCCATTCTCCCATCGCAAAACGATCACGGCGGTGGCCCTCAAGCGCAACCTCCACCCACTTCGCCTGCCGCGTTGACCGTTCAAAGGGCGCCGGCGGACCGACTAGCGCCGAGACGTTCTCCCGGTGCCATGCTTCGTCCGGCAGGCAATGTTGAAATAGGGTACAGGCGTAGAGGTCCCAACCGGATATCCAGCCGCGATAGCGCAGCCAGTCACCATAGCGGTTGAACTCTTGGCAAGCCTGGTCGAAAGCGGCGAAGTCGGACGGCCAATCATCGATGCGTTCAAAAAACTGCCGTTCATACAATTCATTAAGCAACTCGTACAGCGGCTGACGGACGAAACAACCCGGTTCAGTCATGCACACCAGGAGCAGGTAATTGAGGAAATGTGTGCGCAACCAATTACGGTGGGATTTGAATTGTCCGGAGGTCGAGCCCAATAGGGCAAGGACAAACCCCAAGTTGCGCCAGTCGGGGCAGACGCATAGGCGACGCATCAGGACGGGGCCAAGCGCCGGAAGCCGGTAGCCGTTCTCCAAGTACAGTGTCTGTGCCAAATGATCGGTGGGGCGTCGCATATCCCAGAGCCGGCTCAGGACGTCCCACAACGGATCAGTTAGGACGGATTGCAGGGCCGGAAAGTCCATCAGCAGCTCGTCTAAACAGGTCTGATGAAGCACACTGCCTGCCAGTAACCGCGGCCACTTGTTGTTACGTTTCGGGTTTATCCGTGAATGCTGCTGGTGTGTCCATGCACAGCCACATCGCTCCAATGCGGGTCCGTCGTGCCGACATCCAAAGCAGTTGCACAGGCTGTGGGCTACTACGCGGCCCCTCAGTTGGCCGACCAGTGATGAACCAGGCATGGCACCGCCCCCCTTTCCGCTTCAAACACCTGCAGTGAAGCACACTGCTGGCAAAAGAGAGCGCGCGCCCCTGCGAACATCACAACATGCGTTGATAAAACGGCGTCAAAACCAGCCGCCTCAAGGGGATAGTTAGACAAATTTTAGGACGTAGATCTGCGGTCAAGAGTGGCGTTGAATAATGTTAACAACGCAAAAAATCAGCAAACTTCTGTCACGTGCTGAGAGCGCCACCATCATGAGCACCATACTTGATCAGTATCGTTGGCGAAGAGAAGCGACTGCACGTCGCTCCAGTGCAGAATGGGCTTTTAGCTCGCCTCGCCTGCTGCCCCTGCTGTCGATCTTTCCGCTCCCATCAATCATTCAACCTGAGCGCGACGAAGCGCTTCGGCACCACGCGTTTCCTTTGCGAACAACGCTGTCGCTGGCCAACCTCCATCACTGCGCCTATCCGCCTCCACAGGCCAGTACGCCCCCCAACCTGAATTTGTTTCGCCGAGACAGTTTCGTGTGCGTGGGGCATTTTTCTCGCGTTCCCAAACATCGCTTGTTCAGCTACCTACTGGGCGTACTCGGGATGAAGGTCAGCGTCGAACCGCTGTCGACATGGGTGCCCGACATTGGTGTCGACGAACCTATGAGTGGATGTCTGCAAGTCCTAATGGTGTCAGATACACACACGCCTTGTAATCGGACTACGCATTTGCGCCAGGTCTAGGGTGTGCGAATGGGAAATTTGTAAGGTCGCCTTGGCGAATAAGCAGCCATCACTACCCAATGGCGGGATGGGCCGGACACGGGACGGCATCAAGCGGTACCCACGAACCGGTCAAAAGTTACCGCCCACGGATCAACCAACAAGTGTTGAGGCTTATGAGAGGAGCCGGTGGCATTCGGTCGCCCACAACCGCCGCGAAAAATCCCATCGACCTCACTGGAGCTAATTCAGCAATACAGGGTGAACAATGACTTACTGGAGGAAGCATGCCATGGGTCTTTCGCTCAAAATCAGCAATTCTCAACCAGGATATACCCTCGGCCCAGCTAGGCCGGTGGTATGCGGAAGGCACGGCAAGCTTGTGACCTTCTTCGCCTCACAAAAAAATGATGCCCCCATGGGCTGCGAGTCGTTGCTGGAAGCCGACTATTGCGTGTACCTGGAATACCTGCCGTCCATCATTAGCTATCAGGCGCAGCCCTATACCGTCTACTTCCGCGACCCGGCTCTACGCTACACCCCCGACTTCATGGCCACCCTCGATGATGGCCGGCAGGTCCTCTATGAAATAAAGAGTAACAGTGGTGGCCGTGACCTGAGGTGGCAACAGCGCCGTGCGCGTGTAGAGGAGTTGCTGGGTATTAATGGATTGAATTTCGAATACGTCGAAGAGCATCAGTTCCGTCACCCCGTACTGCTGGATAACCTTCGCACTCTGTACCACTTCGGTTTCAACGGGATCGCCTCCAATGTTCCGTCCATCATTCGCTTATTGCGAAAGCAACCGGATCAGCACGCCATGATTGGACAACTGATTCAACTGGGCGCGCGTCAGGAGGACGTCACCTTCGCACTTTTTCATCAGTTTCTTCGCTGCAATCTCCAAGCTCCGTTGGACCTGCGCAGTAAGGTATGGGCCGATTAAATGAACGAAACTCTGCAGATGGTCGTCGGCGAGCATTACCGCTACCACGGGGCTGACTATCAAGTGATGGATATCGACGGGAACCGCATTCAACTGCGATCGCTTCGGGCGAGCAGCAGCCCGGTGTTTCAGACCTTTGAACGCCTGGTACGGGCCCATCAGAGTGGTGAATTACGCAAAATACAGGAAGCCCCTTTCACCCCTGACGCAACACTTATCACCGCCGCGTTGTCCTCCGCTCACAAAGCGAAAGCTGAGAGAAAAGAATGCTTTTTACTACCGATTCGGAACGACTGTGGCGGGCGCCTACCCCGTAAGCGCGTGGAACAGTTAGCAAAAGAAATCGCAGCACAACGGGGTGAGCCTCATGCGCCGAGCTATGGCGCGATATACCTTTGGAATAAGGCCTATCTGGCCGGCGGCGAGAATCTCCTTTCCTTGGCCCCGAAAACTCGTCGTTCTACCCTGCACCGTCTGCACCGCCAGCCTGAGGAGATACAAGAGCTCATCAAGCTGAATGTCGATCAACTCTATTTCAGTCGAACACCGTGCAACAAGACCGAAGTGATCGAGGCCATTGATTGCGCCATCCGAACGTCCAATAAGAACCGGAGCCCGATTCATGAACTGCCCGTTCCTTCGTTCAGCACCTTGTACCGTATCCTTATTGAACTAGACCGCTATGAAATCGATCTTCATCAATTGGGGTTTCATGCCGCGCTCAAGAAGCAAAAATGGAGCCGAAAATGCCGTCAACCCTACCGTCGCTTTGAACTGGTGGAGGGTGATACCCACACACTGGATTTAGAAACATGCGATACAGAGGGTCATCCCGTTGGTCGGGCATTTCTCACGGTATTATTAGAAGTTCGAACTCGCATGATTGTTGGCTGGGACATCTCCTACAATCCACCATGCTTGGAAAAAACTATCCGAGCATTGAAACACTCGCTCTGTAGCGACAACCCATATGGTGGTCTTGGTAGAAACTATCGTTTTGACAATGGCCTCGACTATGTCGCCAACCATCTAAAAAATACACTCAGCGCACTGGGTGCTCATATCACTTTTTGCGAGCCGGGAAATCCGGATCAAAAACCACACGTCGAAAGCTTTTTTAAGTCATGGACTACCTCCATCGTCCATTGCATGCGTGGTACAACATTCTCTAAGCCAAATCGATATGACTCGGAGGGCAATGCTATTTACACGATAGAATGCCTCAAGGAACGCTTCGAAAACTGGCTTGAGACGTTCTATCACGCCAACTTTCATAGCGGAATCGGAATGGCCCCCAAAGAGCTGTGGGTGCAGGACGAAGCCGATCGTCACGAATTCGTTTTGAAAAAATACAGCGAAGACGACCTGAACAGACATTTCTTGAGCGTTGCCTATGTGACCCCTAATAACGGCCGACTAAGATATAAAGGACTCGCTTGGACTGGACCGGCCGTGAGTTTCATCGCCGGCCGGCGACCCGGTAAAAAGACCCCGCTGCGGCTGTTGTACGATATAAGCGAACTTGGGCATGCGTGGGTTTGTGATCCAGAACAACCTGGACACGTATACCGAGTCGACGCAGTCGATCCCGATTACCAAATCGGCCTCACCATGCATTTGCATGAGCGCATAAAAGCTCGACTGGGAAGCCAAAAAAAATCTATTAACTACCGAACTGCCCGAGAAGCACGCGTGCGCATCCTTCATGAAATCGCCAGTGCCAACACCAAACGTCGTAGAAAAATCCGGGAAATTGCTGACGAGCATGGAGATTTCAAAGCGCAGCCTGAACAGGACTTTGCCCAACCGGCTTGCGATCCTTTAGTGAATCCTGAGGACATCGAGCAATTTCTTTTACATCCCGATACCCCTGCTAGTTATCAAGTGGTGGTGGCGAAAAATGAATACAACCCTCAGAAGTGAAATACTCACACAATTCAGCCAACAGACCATTTTCTTTCCTGGTTTTTGCTTTGCCTACTCGCAGCTCCAGAAATCCGTCGAAACCACGAGTTTACGAAATTCCGCCAGTTGTGCATTCCTCATTGGTCGTTCCGGTTCAGGAAAGTCAAGATTGTGTGAACTTTTCCGAGATTCTTTTGGGCCGACTCGCGAAGAATCGGACGAAGATGGAATACATAAGATAATTCCAGCGCTGTATTGCTTAGTTCCTGCACCGGTAACAATCAAAGGTTTCTGTCTGACCCTGCTCAAGCAGCTTGGACAATATTCGCCACACAGCAATGTTCACGAGCTAAACAATTTACTGGTGGCCCGTATAAAAACATGCCAAGTCCGAGTATTGATATTTGATGAAATTCAACGACTTTTGAGGCCTGATGCTGAAAAAACACGCGATGGTACGTTAGATTGGCTCGTCGCCCTGTTAAGTTTGACTCATCTCCCTATTATTTTATCGGGCACCGAACAATGCAGTAAATTGTTTAACAACAATGCGCCATTTGCGCGCCGATTTTGCTATGTGGCCAACCTAGATCATTTTAAATACGAGGATCTTGCTACTTCAGACTTTCATATGACGTTGCAGGGTCTGGATCAAGAATTATACCGGCTGGCCAACTTCCCTGGCGAAGAACACTTGCAAGATGCATCAATAAAGATTCCTCTCTATGTGGCAAGCAGGGGCAATCTAGAGTATGTAAGACAAATTATCCACGAGGCAGTAAGCATTTGCCTTGATCGCTGGACTGATACTCCCACTCTCAGACGCGCCGATTTCATCGATGCCTGCCGTAGCCTGCTGCTGCCCCTCAATCTTGCCAAGGGCACCAACCCTTTTACCATCCCCCTGAGTACGTGTTTGTCATTGATTGAGAAATATGAAGATGAACAAACTGATCTTCGTTCCCACCCCACTCACTGAAGAAAGCCCGCATAGTCTGATAAAACGTGCCGCGCAATGCCACGGATTTTCGACTACAGGTAAACTAAACGGCCTATGCATTGGCCCGCAAACTTTTCGATATATGTCGCTTACGCAAGATTCAGATTTTGCAAAGTTATTCGTTGCTGAGGCAGGTATTCATGGGCCAAAAGTCCTGAACGGCTTTTATGCGAAAATAGAAAGACCCCAGCAACAACGGCGTTTTGTCATCGGGGACATCGAAATTCCGATAACTTATTTGCGCTTGCGCTCTGGTGCGTACTGTGATGGATGTTTCGATCAAGGTTGGGAACACCAAATTCGAGATCTAAAATTCGCAGAATATTGTCCATATCATCTTAAAAAGTACCTTACTCATTGCCCTGAGTGCCACAAGCCAGTCGAGTGGTGGCATGCACTCGATGGGAAATGCGCGTATTGTGGGGCAGCATTGAAGTGTCAGCCCTGTACTCTCGAGAAGTGTCGACTAGAACGCATGCTGTTAGAACTGATGCGTACCCGCAGCCAGCTGGACTTCGATCAATTGCTTGCTTTGACTCGGCAACTGGGCTATAGACCCGAAAAACCAACAATGCCTGATGCAACGCGGCGAATGATATTCAATGGGGCGTTCTCAGTCATGACCGATGACTCCAGGGCAATACTGGAGCACCTGTTTAAATTACATAGCATGCACCCCGATGTGGAAAAATGCTGGATTGCAGCGCGTTTTAGCTTGGTCAGCACCGCCGCGACACGAGAAGCTTCAAGAATTTTCTTGGAAACAAAACTTCAACCCTGTTTTAACTTATCTTATAGCCATAAACCGTTCCTTCTTACGATACGTCAACTCCGCGCAGCCCTAAATGTAAGCGCTGGGCAAATGGTCAAAATAAAAAAATTAACGCCGCTTGTGCAAAAATCGATAGATTCTTATTTTACAGCAGACGAGGCAGTCATTCTCGCAAGCAAAGCGAATGAATTCCTCCTAGCGGATAACGGGCGCCTACCTGTTGCAAAAAAAGAAATGTTGAACCGGGAAAAGGCTTGCCTGGAGTTAAGCATTTCGCTTGGCGCACTGAAGGTTTTTATGAAATACGACTTACTCAAGCCATGCTTCGGTTCCAACCATGCGCCCTTCTTTTTCCCTGCCGACATAAAGCAATTCTCTAATACTTACGAGCTATTTAAAAACCTCTCAAAAAAAATCGGTGTATCCTCCCGCAGACTCTGCGTGATACTTGACTCGCTCAACATTAAGATAATCCCCAGAAGAGATCTTAAAGACACGCACCGACTTGTCAAAAATTCCGATGCCGACCGTGTAATCGCTGCCACCTCAATAAAAAATAAAAGACTGCCGCAGGCATTAACTTTACCACGTGCCGACTTTTCAAAAGCGCCAATAATTAGCTATTCCACCCTGCGCGAAACAGCAAAAGCACTTCAAACCGCAATAGAAAATGTGGTTGCCGCAATTCAAGAAAATAAGATAAAGGGTGTTTGCCGAGGTAAAAAAAGTCTCACATTAATTCCGAAATCTGAAATCCAGATTTTCAAAAGTCGCTTTACAACTACGATACAAGCAGCAAAAATTTTAAAAATCCACCCAACAAAAACAACTGACGTGCTTTTTGGTTTGGGGATACACGCTGTCATTGGCCCCATGGTGAACGGCTCGCGCGATAACATTTATAAAACCGCTGACATCTTGCGGGTGGCTAAATTAGCAGAATCGGAAGACCCTGGTGAGCATTTCAACTATTGTAGCAAAACTCTCACTGCGAAACGGCTTAATGTCTCTGCTGACACCCTATTAAAAATAATGGATGCAGGATTAATAAAATATATCAAAGGACGGGTGGGAGCCTACTTCAGGCCGAGCTGGCTTAATCAGTTTGAAGAACGTTATGTTTTACCCAGAGAGCTCTTGCAGCTAGCAGGTCTGCCTCCCAGCAAGGCCTATCAAATGATCGATGCGCTATCAGACATAGGCATCTTGCCCATAAGCTTTAATATACATGATCAATCTCTCCTCCTGTACGAGCGGGTAGTTCTGCGTGAATCACATGATAAATTCCTTAAGAAAACGGCCTACCTAGATAATTCTAGAAATCACAAAAATCATATATATCCCTCAACTAGCTCCTTAACAAAAGGATACACCCCGATAAAAGACCTTTTGAATACCTACGACATATCACCTAATGATTTCTCAATTTTATTTATAAGGCATGGCTTTATCAACACGAAAAAAATCAACAAAATAATATACATATCTGACAACGACAAAAAGAAATGTGAATCTATTCTAGATAATTATTGCACCTGTACAATGGCGGCTAAGATCACGCCTGGCGGATATGAAAAGATTAAAAGCCTGCTTTGCTCTGGCATACTTGAGAATGAAAACCCTATTCCAACCAACCAAACCCAAACTAGATTAATAAGCAGATCAAAACTAAAAAAATATTTGAACTTGCTGCCCTCTAGCTTCAGCGATTAAAAAGCTCATAGTTAACCCCCCATCGTTTACCATCTATATCCTCAATAAAGTCTTCAGCAATATTAGCTGCCTTTTCCAATACTTATTTCTAATAGAACTCCAGCTTTCAACCTCCAAAGGTAATTCCCCTGCCCAAGAGGTTTTGCCAATCAAGCCGCGCCTGACTAAAATTCATCAATGCTAATTTTTTTGAAATCTTGCTTAAGCATTCATGAAAAATATGCCTAAAAAAGATGTTCTAGTGCAAGTTTTCTTGAAAATGACTGGGAAGACCTCAGTGAACTGATGAGTGCGATCAAAGCGGTCTTATCAGGTTACAACTACTTCCCCAGTCAAGCCTTGAACCCTGTTCGTCGTGACGACGAGCGCTGGGCCGACCTGGAATTATTTAAATCCGTTAATGATCGAGAGCTGATGGTATTACAGCTTTTCGCTCAGGGCCGTACCAATAAAGAAATTGCCAAGGGTATGTTTCTCAGCAACAAGACGGTCAGTACTTATAAAAAACGACTCATGCAAAAACTCAAGGCCAAATCCCTGGTTGAACTCATCGATATGGCAAAACGTAACGCGTTAGTGTGAGAAACAGGATGCCCAGTCGTTTCAAGGATTATCTAATGCTCATGGCCGCGGGTTTATGCCTGAGCACCTCAGTACTCGCGGCACAGACGACCAGTGAGCACTACACCCTGCTCAGTCGCTCGGCGGCCGGGCACATGGAAGTCCAACTGGATACCTCACAACGGCAATGGGTTAAAGACAAACGTGAGTTGATCCTGGGGACATCGGCCCCGGATTATCCTCCTTTCGACCTGACCCTCAGCGGCCATGACTATGAAGGTTTCACCGCCGATTACGCAGGCATCCTTGGCAAGGCCATAGGGTTGCCGGTCAAGGTTCAGCGCTTTGCCTCCCGAGGGGCCGCGATCGAAGCGCTGGAAAAAGGCCAGGTCGACATGCTCGGCACCGCCAATGGGTTCGAGGCAGACAATGCCGACATTGCCCTATCCACGCCTTATGCGGTGGATCAACCCGTACTGGTCACACGAGAAGGAGAAACCAGATCGCTGACCGATGGCCTTGCCGGCATGCGGCTCAGCATGGTGTATCACTATCTGCCTCTGGACGAAGTCAGGGCGCTGTATCCGAACGCAATCATCACCTCTTACCCGTCCTACCAGAATGCAATCAATGCGGTTGCCTTCGACCAGGCCGACGTTTTTCTTGGCGACACCATTTCAACCCACTACATGATCAACAAGGGGTATCTGAACAACATCCGCATGGCCAACTTCGGTAAACACGAAGCCCATGGTTTCAGCTTTGCCGTGCAGAAGGACAACCCGAATCTGCTCGCGATCATCAACGCGGTACTCAAGACCATCCCCACCAGCGAGCGGGAAAACATCGCCAAACGCTGGAGTGCCGGCAGCGACATTCTTCTCACCGATCACAAACTGCAACTCAGCCACCGCGAAGAACGCTGGCTGGCACAACATCCGGTCGTGCGCGTCGTGGTCAATGAAGCGTTTGCGCCGCTGACGTTTTTCGACAGCGACGGCAACTTTCGAGGTGTTACGGCTGATCTGCTCGAGCTGATCAGGTTGCGCACCGGTTTGCGTTTCGAAATCCGACGCAGCCGAAGCGATGATGAGATGATCGAGCAGATCGCTAACCATCAGGCCGACCTGATCGCAGCCCTACTCCCCAGCGTCCAACGTGAAACGACGTTGAACTTCAGCCGCCCCTATCTGGAAAACTCCTTTGTGCTGCTGACGCGCAAAGCGGCCGACAGCCCGACAAACCTCACGCAATTACAGGACAAACGCCTGGCCATCGCCCAAGGCAATCCGCTGGTGGAATACCTGCGCAGCGAGTTTCCGCGGATCAATCTGGTTGAAACCCCGGACACGTTCAGCGCCGTGGAGTTGCTCGCCGAGGGCCAGGCAGAAGGTGCGGTGAACTCACTGGTAATTGCCAACTACTTCATCTCATCGCGGATCTTCGAACAGACACTCCAGATCAGCACAACCATCGGTACCCGACAGGCAGCATTTTCCCTGGCAACCGGGCGCGACGCCAAGGAACTGAACGCCATCCTCGACAAGGCACTGCTGAGCATCGCACCGGAAGAGCTGGGCATCATCAACAACCGCTGGCGTGGCTATTCAGCAGCCTCGCAAAATACCTGGCGCAACTATCACCGAGTGTTCTATCAGATCGTTATAGGCGCTGGCGTGTTGCTGCTGATATCCATTGCCTGGAACGCCTATATGAGGCGCCAGATAAAACAGCGGCAAGCGGCCGAGCGCGCCTTGAGCGATCAACTGGAATTCATGCGATCGCTGGTCAATGGCACGCCTCATCCCATCTATGTGCGTGATCGCCAGGGATTGCTGCAAAGCTGCAATGACAGTTACCTGGAAACCTTCTGCGCGAAACGCGAAGACATCATCGGTAAAGGCGTCATACAGGGCAGCCTCGGCAACGCCTTCGAAGCACGGGAATATCAGGCGGACTACCAACGCGTCATGGCCGAGGGGACGCCGCTGATTCTCGACCGTCCGTTGCACATCGATGGCCGCACGCTGACGATCTATCACTGGATTCTTCCCTATCGCGACTCAAGCGGTGACGTGCAAGGCATCATTGGCGGCTGGATCGACATCAGCGAACGGCGGCAACTGTTCGATGAACTGCGGGCCGCGAAAGAGCAAGCCGATGCTGCCAACCGAGCTAAAAGCACCTTTCTGGCGACCATGAGCCATGAGATCCGCACGCCCATGAATGCAATCATCGGCATGCTCGAACTGACGCTCAAACGTATCGATCACAGTCATCCGGATCGACCCGCCATCGACGTCGCGTACCACTCGGCGAAAGACCTGCTGGAGCTGATCGGGGACATTCTCGATATTGCGCGCATCGAATCCGGGCGTTTGAGCCTGAGCCCGGAGCGCGTCAATCTGGCTGAAACCGTAGCTTCGGTGGTGCGGATTTTCGACGGGTTGGCCCGGCAGAAAAATCTCGGACTGCAACTGGAGTTCAGCCCTGCCAAACCGGCGACCGATGTCCTGTTGGACCCGATGCGCTTCAAGCAGGTGCTGTCCAACCTGGTCAGCAATGCCATCAAGTTTACGCAACAGGGCCAAGTCAGGATCAGCGTCGAGTTGCAGCCGACCGACGAGCCCGACCGGGTCCAGTTGCAGTTGCGCGTTGAAGACAGTGGCGCAGGGATCAGCGAGGAGGATCAACAGCGGTTGTTCGAACCTTTCGTCCAGGCCGATAACTCCGGCCAGTCAGCCAGAGGCGGTGCGGGGCTGGGTCTGGTGATCAGTCGCAATCTGTGCGAAATGATGGGCGGCAGCCTGCAGTTGAACAGTCAGCCGGGAGTCGGCACACAGGTCTGGGTTTCGCTGAACCTGGCAACCCTGCCGACGGAACGGATGCCGGAACCTGTCGGGCCGAAAATTCACTTGAGCACTGCCCCCCTGGACGTGCTGGTGGTCGATGATCATCCGGCCAATCGCTTGCTCATGTGCCAGCAGCTGGAGTTTCTCGGGCATCGGTTCAACGTCGCAGCAGACGGCGAGGCGGGGTTCGAGGCATGGAAGAATCAGCCATTCGATCTGGTGATTGCCGATTGCAACATGCCGATCATGAATGGATATGAGCTGGTCCGTGCCATTCGCCAACATGAACAGCACCTGCAACGCCCTCCCTGTACCGTTTTGGGTTTCACCGCCAACGCACAGCCGGAGGAAAGACAACGTTGCAAACTGGCCGGGATGGACGATTGCCTGTTCAAACCCCTCAGCCTGACGGCCTTGAGCCAATGGGTCGAAGGCATCACACCGACGGTCCGCGAACCGGCCTTCAGTCTGGAGGGGCTGCACCTGTTGACCGGTGGCAACCCGACACTAAACCAGCGATTGTTGACCGAACTGCTAAACAGCAACCGCCTGGACCGCAAAGCGATGCTGGCCTTATCCGAGTCAAAGGACCGACAGTCACTCCTCGACATCGCCCACAAAATCAAGGGCGCGGCCCGAATCGTCCAGGCCTCCCGACTGATCGACAGCTGCGAGGCGCTCGAACAGGCCTGCAATAACAGGTTCCACCCCGATGAAGTGGCCGATTGCAGCAAGTCCATGGAGCGCGCCATGCTCGAACTGGAGCAATCATTGCAACAACAGATGGCAAGCCATGACAAAAGCAAAATGAAGGAGCATTAACTATGCTTGGGGGCTGAGCAGTGTGTTAATCATCATGGAGAAAGCTGCAATGCCCAGCCCACTGCGCCCGGATCAACGCCGGTTTCCTCTGCATATCCATATCAGCGTGATGTTCACCTTCCTGTTGTTACTGACCGGGGTGGTTCTGGGTATTTTCAACTATCGGCAAACCACCCAGATTATTCTTTCCAGCAGCGAAAAACTCTTCAACCGTATCGAGCAGGATGTCCGCCTGGACCTGCACCGCACCTATCAGCCGATTCGTCATCTGCTTAGCCTGCTGGCGGACAATCCGGCGACCCAGGCGCTCGACCTTGAGCAGCGCCTGGCGTTGCTCAAGCCCTTCAGCCAATCACTCAAGGACAACCCCGATCTGGCCTCGCTGTATCTGGGTTATGGCAATGGCGACTTCTTCATGGTTCGTCCTTTGCGCACCGGCGCCCTGAAAACACAGGTCAAGGCACCGGACACGGCGGCGTATCAGGTATGGAGCATCGAGCACCCAAGCAGCGGTCAGATCCGCTCCCAATCATTGTTTTTCGATCAGAACCTGGCCCTCATCAGCCGTCAGGACAACCCCGACGAAACCTACGATCCCCGTGCCCGCGCCTGGTTCTCCGCCGCCCGCGGTAACCGCGATCAGATCACCACCGAGCCCTACCTTTTTTTCTCCACCCACAACGTCGGTACCACACTGGCCCGGAGCAGTGGCGAGCATGCAGTGATGGGGGCCGACCTCACGCTGGCCGAACTGTCGGCAACCCTGGCCGAACATTTGGTGACCCCCAGTACCGAAATTGTGCTGTTCGATGCCGAGGGGAATGCCATCGCCTACCCCGACAGCAGCAAACTGATTGTCGACGAGCAGACGGCCCGGCTGATCAAAGCCGCTGACCTGAGCCCCAATCTCGCAGCTCTGCTGACAAGTTCTCCCGAGGTCAAACGGTTGAACGTCGCGGGTCGTCAATGGATCGTGGCGCGCAGCAGCATCCAGGAGGGTGGCCCGCAGGGACTGCAATTGGCGCTACTGGTGCCGGAGGACGAATTGCTCGTCGATGCCTACCGCATGCGCTGGCAAGGCGCGTTGATTACCCTGGCGACGCTGCTGTTGTGCCTGCCGATGGGTTGGCTGACCTCGAGAATCCTGGTCAAACCCTTGCACGCCCTGGTGCAGGAAGCCGATGCGATTCGTAGTTTCGATTTCAATTTTCCCGCCTCCCGTCGCTCGCCGGTGCTTGAAGTCGACCAACTGAGCGTGTCGATGGCGCGCATGAAAGACACCCTGGCGAGTTTTTTCCAGATCACCGACAGCCTGAGCGCCGAGACCCGTTTCGCCCCGCTGCTGCAACGGGTGTTGTTTGAAACCGTGAAGATCGGCCAGGCCCAGGCCGGTCTGCTCTACCTGCGGGAAAGTGATGACGATCGCGTGGAGCCTCATGCGCTGGTCATCAATGGCAGCTCACAGGCATTGCCGTCATTCGCCATTCAAGGACACACGCCTCAGGATCCGCAGAGCCCTCAATGGATGCAGAAATTGTCGAGCGCCAACAATGTCGTCACCAGCCTGGGTTTCGAAGAGGCAGGGGATTTGCAGAAGGTTTTACTCGCACTGGAGTGCCCACGGGTTCATCTGATCGGTATCCGGCTGCACAATCGTCATAACGAAACCGTCGGGCTGCTGGTCCTGCTGCTGGCCGACAGCGGCACGCAAGACGACCTGGAAAAAATTCGCCCGGACCGCATCGCGTTTCTCCAGGCGGTTTCCGGTGCCGCCGCCGTGAGTATCGAAAGTCAGCGCCTGCAAGCCAAACAGAAACAGCTGCTGGACTCTTTTATTCAACTGCTGGCTGGCGCGATCGATGCCAAGAGTCCCTATACCGGCGGGCATTGCCAGCGGGTACCGGCATTGACGCTGATGCTGGCGCAAGCTGCCGCGGCCAGTCAGGACCCGGCCTTCAGCAGCTATCAGCCCACCGACGATGAATGGGAAGCCCTGCACATCGCTGCCTGGCTGCATGATTGCGGCAAGGTCACCACGCCTGAATACGTGGTCGACAAAGCCACCAAGCTTGAGACCCTGTACGACCGCATCCACGAAATCCGCACCCGTTTCGAAGTGCTCAAGCGTGATGCCTGGATCAACTATTGGCAGGCCATCGCCCTGGGGGGTGACGAGGAGCATCTGGCGCAATTGCGCAATGCGAACCTGGCGGCACTGGATGATGATTTCGCGTTCATCGCCCGCTGCAACCTCGGCAGCGAGGCCATGGCAGATGCCGATCTGCAACGCCTGGCCACCATCGCTCAACGCACCTGGACCCGAACCCTGGATGATCGACTGGGCGTTTCATGGGAAGAGAACCGGCGCCAGGCCCGGACGCCGACGCCGACCCTGCCGGTCAACGAGCCGCTATTGGCGGATAAACCCGAACACCTGCTCGAACGGGCCGACAGCGAACTGATCCCGGACGACAATCCCTGGGGGTTCAAGCTTGACGTGCCGCGCTATAAGTACAACCGGGGCGAGCTCTACAACCTGAGCATCACCCGAGGCACCCTGACCCGCGAAGAGCGTTACATCATCAATCACCACATGGTGCAGACGATTCTGATGCTCAATCACCTGCCCTTCCCCGGCCACCTCAATAACATCGCGGAGATCGCCGGCGGCCACCACGAAAAAATGGACGGCACCGGTTATCCCAAACGGCTGAAGCGCGAAGACATGAGCTTGCCGGCACGGATGATGGCGATTGCCGATATTTTCGAAGCGTTGACCGCCGCCGATCGCCCTTACAAGAAAGCCAAGACCTTGAGTGAAGCGCTGGGCATCATGGCCACCATGTGCCGTGACGCCCACATTGACGCCGAGTTATTCGGGCTGTTCATCAACGACGAAGTCTACTTGCAGTACGCCAACCGTTTTCTCGACCCACGACAGATTGATGCGGTCGACCCGTCAAGCCTACTGATCAAGGCCGGTTTGACGGCCTGATCAGCAGTCGGTCAGACGCAGGAAAATCGCCGCCAGTTGTTCGATACCAGCCTGATCGTCAGCGGTAAAACGCGCGAGTTTCGGGCTGTCGAGGTCCAGCACACCGATCAGTCGACCGTCCTTGACCAGCGGCACCACCAACTCGCTGTTCGAGGCACTGTCGCACGCGATGTGCCCGGGGAACGCATGTACATCTTCGACCCGCTGGGTCTGCAAGGTGGCCGCCGCCGCCCCGCACACACCGCGACCGAATGGAATCCGTACACAGGCGATCTGCCCCTGAAACGGGCCAAGCACCAGTTCTTCGTTGCGATTAAGGTAGAAACCGGCCCAGTTCAGGTCATCGAGCTGGTTGAACAGAAACGCCGAAAATTGTGCGGCGTTGGCGATAAAATCACGCTCGTCTGCCAGCAATGATTCCAGCTGTGCCCATAGCATGCCGTAGCCCTCCAGGCCCTGGCCGCTCTTTTGTAAATCGATCATGCCTTGTGCTCCAACAGCTTCAGCCCGACCCAATAGCGGGCAAATTGATACGCGCAACGTCCGTTGCGATTGCCCCGGCCCGTGGCCCAGCGCACAGCGAGGATGTCCAGCTCTTCATCACGCTGCCACTCAAGGCCGGCCTTGTCGGCCAATTGACCGATCCAGTGCTCGACGACGTTGAGGAAATGCTCCTGAGTAAACGGATAGAACGACAGCCACAGGCCAAAACGGTCCGACAGCGCGATCTTGTCTTCCATCGCCTCACTGGGATGGAGTTCGCCATCGACCCTTTTCCAGTTCTCGTTATCGCTTTCCTTCTCCGGCACCAGATGGCGACGGTTGGAGGTGGCGTACAGCAGAACGTTGTCTGGCGCCTGCTCGAGCGAACCATCGAGCACGCTCTTGAGCACGCGGTAATCGCCCTCGCCCGACTCGAACGACAGGTCATCGCAGAACAGCACAAAACGTTGAGGCAACTTGGCGATCTGCTCGACCACGCGCGGCAAGTCCGCCAGGTGATCGCGTTCGATCTCGATCAGCCGCAGGCCGCTCTTGGCGTGTTCCGACAGCAAGGCGCGCACCAGCGACGATTTACCGGTGCCACGCGAGCCCCAGAGCAAAGCGTGGTTGGCTGGCATGCCGTCGAGGAACTGTTGGGTGTTGCGGCCCAGTTGCTCCAGTTGCCGGTCAACGCCGATCAAGTCGGACAAACGCGTGTCCAGGCTGACTTGCAGCGGCAACAGAAAACCGCTGCGCCCCTCGCGCTGCCAGCGTGCGGCCAGGCAGTGCGTCCAGTCGATGGCTTGTCGAGGGGCGGGAAGCAGCGGCTCGATACGGGCCAGAACGGCATCGGCGCGTTCAAGAAAAGCATTCAATCGGGAATCCACGTCTTCTCCTCGGGCACGTTCACGGTAATGATGGCGGTACAACGACGAAACACAGCATCTACACCCCCTACAGGTGTTTTGCGAGAACATCGGTATCCATTGATGATCGACTATGCTTGAGCAGCGAAGGGAAACGGAAGTGGTTCAACATCCCATGGATATCAAGTTCAGCCACCGGCTGTCGTACAAACAAGCCAGGATTACGGTGCTGGCCGGTTTCATTCTGGGCACGCTGCTCAGCCTGCTGCAAATAGGCATCGATTATGCCAGCGAAGACGCCTCCATCAACCGCGAAATACTGTCCTTGCTGGAAATCAGCCATAACCCCGCCTCCCGCATCGCCTACAACATCGATGCCGAACTCGCTCAGGAACTGGCCCTGGGTCTGCTGCGCTCCCCGGCGATCATCGGCGCGCAACTGACCGACAACAACAATACCGTGCTGGCCAGCGTCAAGCGTCCGGGTCTGGAAAACAATGACCGGATGATCAGCGACTTCCTGTTCGGTGCCAACCGGCAGTTTGAAGACCGCCTTTACCTCGACCAATTGCCGGACGAGTCCCTCGGGACCTTGCGCCTGGAAGTCGATACCTACACCTTCGGCAGTCGTTTCCTGCGCCGGGCCGAAGTGACCCTGCTCAACGGCTTCGCGCGCAGCCTGATTCTCACGGGCATTCTGCTGGCGCTGTTTTACGTGATGCTGACCAAACCGCTGGTGCGGGTTATCCGCGAACTCAGTGGCCGTGATCCGCGCAGCGCGGAACCGACGTTGCTGGAGTGTCCGACGGGGCATGAAAACGATGAAATCGGGGTCTTGGTCAAGGTCGCCAATCAGCAGTTCGAAAATATCGCCACCGAAATCCAGCAACGGCGCAACGCCGAAAACCGTCTGACCGACTACCTCTCGCAACTGGAAAACATCGTCTCGGCCCGCACCGCGGAACTCAAGGCGATCAATACCCGCCTCAGCCAATCCAACGAGGAGCTGGAAGTCGCCCGCAGCACTGCCCTGGACATGGCCGAAGCGCGCTCGGTGTTTCTGGCCAACATGAGTCATGAAATCCGTACGCCCCTCAACGGTCTGCTGGGGATGATCGCGCTCTCGCTGGACGGCCCGCTCAATGCCGAGCAGCAGCAACAGCTGTCCATCGCCCATGACTCGGGCAAAGTACTGGTGGAACTGCTCAACGATATTCTCGACCTGTCGAAGTTCGATGCCGGCCAGCTCGAACTCGAACACATTCCATTCGACCTTGGCTCGCTGATCGAAGACACCGCCAATCTGCTGTCCCAGAACGCCGCGCCGAGTGTCGAGTTGGCATGCCTGATCGATCCGCAATTTCCCGCACTGGTGCTCGGTGATCCGACCCGGGTCCGGCAGATCGTCAGCAACTTGTTGTCCAACGCCCTCAAATTCACCCGTTTCGGGCGGGTCGATGTGCGTCTTTCTATGTTCGAAGACGGTGTGCGAATCGAAGTCTGCGACACTGGCATCGGCATCGCCCAGGATGCGCAGGTCAAAATCTTCCAGCCGTTCACCCAGGCCGGTGCCGGCATTACCCGGCAATTCGGCGGGACCGGGTTGGGCCTGGCGCTGACTTATAGCCTCTGCGAAGCCATGCAAGGCCGTCTGACGATTAGCTCGGAAGCGGGCTTCGGCAGCCAGTTCTGCGCCGATCTGCCCCTGCCCTGCCATACCCGGGCCATTTCTCCGGCAGCCTTGCGGGGCAACATCGTCGCGATCACCGCCGCCAGCAGCGGTCTGGCGGAACTGTTGAGCAATCTGCTGCCCGGCTGGGGGCTCGACTATCAGCAGCGTTCCATCGATGACCGGTTAATCGGCCTAGAGCCGGATGTACTGATCACCGACTGCCCCGAATGCCTGTTTGGCCTGCGCCCAACCTTCACCGCGCCGATTCTGCTGGTGACCGCTTACGGCAGTTTTCTGCCCGGAGAGCAAGCCAACGCCTTGGCGCCTTTGCAGCAGCAGGCGCGGCCTTTGGCGCGCAATGCGCTTTATCAGGCATTGCGGCGGATCTTGCAGCCGGAACTCACCACGATCAACGGTGCCCGGATCGAAGCCATCTCACCCCAGCGACGCGGACGCATCCTGTTGGTGGAAGACAACCCGGTCAATCAGTTGGTGGCCAAGGGAATGCTCGGAAAACTCGGTTGCGAGGTGAGCATCGCGGCCCACGGCGGCGAAGCGCTGGATCAGCTTGAGCAGAGTGAATTCGATCTGGTACTGATGGACTGCAACATGCCAGTGATGGACGGCTATGAAGCCAGCCGGCAGATCCGTCGCAGCGGGCGTTGGCCACAGCTGCCCATCGTCGCCCTGACCGCCAACGCCATGTCCGAAGAACGCGAACGCTGCCGTGCGGCGGGCATGAGTGACTACCTGGCCAAACCTTTTCGCCGGGAAGAACTGGCCGCCCTGCTCGACTTGTGGATACCCACTACGACAGTGCTTTGATTTGCCCCAACAGGTGATCAAGACCATCGCGCAGATCATTCAGGCGATCAAGATCGACGCCGCTATCGCACAACAGCCGGGCCTTGAGCGGCCCGACCTGATCGCGCAAAGCCTTGCCGGCGGGCGACAGGCTCAAGTGCACCTCACGCTCATCGCGCGCCGAACGCTGACGCTGCACCAGCTGCAGTTGCTCAAGCCGTTTGAGCAGCGGCGTCAAGGTCCCGGAATCCAGCGCCAGGCGCTCACCCAAGGCCTTGACCGTCGGCTGCTCCGGCGCCGCCTCCTGCCATTCCCACAGCACCAGCATCGCCAGGTATTGCGGGTAAGTCAGGCCCAACTGATCGAGCATCGGCTTGTAGGCACGGATCACCGCCCGAGAAGCGGCGTACAGCTTGAAACAGAGCTGACTGTCGAGCTTTAGCGAATCAACTGACAACGTGTTCATTTGAGCAGGGCTTCGATCTCGCGGCTCAGGTCCTGCGGTTTGGTCGCCGGAGCAAAGCGCTTGACCATCTGGCCGTCCTTGCCGATCAGGAACTTGGTGAAGTTCCACTTGATGCCTTGGGAACCCAGCAAGCCCGGTGCGCGCTTTTTCAGCTGAACGAACAATGGATGGGCGTCGGAACCATTCACTTCGATCTTCTTGAATAGCGGGAAACTCACTCCGTAATTCAACTCGCAGAACTCGGAAATCGCCCCTTCGTTTCCCGGCTCTTGCTTGCCGAACTGATTGCAGGGAAAGCCGAGCACCACCAGGCCTTGATCCTTGTAGGTCTGCCACAACTCTTCGAGGCCTTTGTACTGCGGGGTGAACCCGCATTTGCTGGCGGTGTTGACCACCAGCACCGCTTTGCCGGCGAAATCGGCCAGGGTCTTTTGCTCGCCCTTGATGGTGGTGCAAGGAATGCTCAGCAGGTTGTCGCTCATGGCACGAACTCCGAGTGGAAGGACAAAGGCTAAACATAGCGAGCAATTGAATTGTGTGCAATTTAATAAATCAATAGGTACCCGCACGCGCCCCTCATCGTAGGAGCTGCCGAAGGCTGCTCCTACGCAAGCAAGGTACATCCGCGACCCTGCGCAACGATGCAGTTTATTGGCGGGGAACGAGGTCCAGGCACACCGAATTAATGCAATAACGCAGACCAGTGGGCGGCGGACCGTCCGGGAACACATGCCCCAGGTGAGCATCGCATGTGGCGCAGACCACTTCGGTGCGGATCATGCCGTGGCTGACATCACGGATCTCGACCATCGCGCTGTCGCCGATCGGCGCGTAGAAGCTCGGCCAGCCGCAGCCGGAATCGAATTTGGTCTTTGAGTCGAACAGCGGCGCGTTGCAGCAAATGCAGTGGTAAACACCGTCGACCTTGCTGTCGTTGTACTTACCGGAGAATGGCCGCTCGGTGCCCTTGAGGCGGCAAACGTTATACTGCTCCGGATCGAGCATGGCCCGCCATTCTTCCAGGGTTTTTTCCAACTTTTCCATGATCACACCTCAGCAGCTGAAAAAGCCCGATCTGTACCTTTTCCACGGATCGGGCGGCACGTATGATTGCGCCTCGTCAAACGCCAGTCTGGCAGCCAGACCACGCGCATTCAAACGGATTATGAGTGCCGCCACTCAAGGCGTCAGGCCTGTGTGAATACGCAGGATTCCCAGTACGGTCGTTCATACGCCGCCTGGATCGTTCATTTTCGGGAACACATCGCCATGCAGGTCAGCAAATCGAACAAGCTCGCCAACGTCTGCTACGACATTCGCGGCCCAGTGCTCAAGCACGCCAAACGCCTGGAAGAGGAAGGCCATCGCATCCTCAAGCTGAACATCGGCAACCCGGCACCCTTTGGTTTCGAAGCGCCGGATGAAATCCTTCAGGACGTGATCCGCAACCTGCCGACCGCCCAAGGCTACAGCGACTCCAAGGGCCTGTTCAGCGCCCGCAAGGCCGTGATGCAGTACTACCAGCAAAAGCAGGTAGAAGGCGTCGGCATCGAAGACATCTACCTGGGCAACGGCGTTTCCGAGCTGATCGTGATGTCGATGCAGGCCCTGCTCAACAACGGCGACGAAGTGCTGGTGCCGGCTCCCGACTACCCGCTGTGGACTGCCGCAGTAAGCCTGGCGGGTGGCAACCCGGTGCATTACCTGTGCGACGAGCAGGCCAACTGGTGGCCGGACCTGGCCGACATCAAGGCCAAGATCACCCCGAACACCAAGGCGCTGGTGATCATCAACCCGAATAACCCGACCGGCGCGGTGTATTCGAAGGAAGTGCTGCTGGGCATGCTGGAACTGGCCCGCCAGCACAATCTGGTGGTGTTCTCCGACGAGATCTACGACAAAATCCTGTACGACGATGCCGTGCACATCTGCACCGCCTCGCTGGCGCCAGACTTGCTGTGCCTGACCTTCAACGGCCTGTCCAAGTCCTATCGCGTGGCTGGCTTCCGTTCCGGCTGGATCGCCATTTCCGGTCCGAAACACCACGCACAGAGCTACATCGAAGGCATCGACATACTGGCCAACATGCGCCTGTGTGCCAACGTGCCGAGCCAGCACGCTATCCAGACCGCGCTGGGCGGCTATCAGAGCATCAACGATCTGGTGCTGCCGCAAGGGCGTCTGCTGGAACAGCGCAATCGTACCTGGGAACTGCTCAACGACATTCCGGGCGTGAGCTGCGTCAAGCCGATGGGCGCGCTGTATGCATTCCCGCGGATCGATCCGAAAGTCTGCCCGATCCACAACGACGAGAAATTCGTGCTCGACCTGCTGCTCTCGGAGAAGCTGCTGGTGGTACAGGGCACGGCCTTCAACTGGCCATGGCCGGACCACTTCCGTGTGGTCACCCTGCCACGGCTCGACGACCTGGACCAGGCGATTGGCCGGATCGGTAACTTCCTCAAATCCTATCGCCAGTAAGTGGCCTGTCACCGTGCGACGCGGGTTAAAGTCGCACGGTGATTAATTCAGCAACATATCTTTGCACCCTACCCTGCATCGTTGTTTCAAGCGCTGACCGATGACACGTTTCATGCCCGCGCCTAACAACGGCGGGGGCCTGCGAGGCTAATTGGCTGACAACCGTTTCCCATGCCGACGTCGGAAATGCCCTTCAAGCCGCTAGACTGTTGCTGTAGGACACAGTTTGAAATAGTCACTCGGTTGAATAGCCCGGTGCAGCACCTTATATACCCCGCAGTACGCTACATCTTTAGCACGAGGAGATTTCTACAACCATGATGCGCATTTTGCTGTTTTTGGCCACTAACCTGGCGGTCGTGCTGATTGCCAGCATCACCCTGAGCCTTTTCGGCTTCAACGGGTTCATGGCGGCCAACGGGGTTGATCTCAACCTCAATCAGCTGCTGATTTTCTGTGCGGTCTTTGGTTTCGCCGGTTCCCTGTTCTCGCTGTTCATCTCCAAGTGGATGGCGAAAATGAGCACCAGCACCCAGATCATCAGCCAGCCGCGCACCCGGCACGAGCAATGGCTGCTGCAAACTGTCGAGCAATTGTCCCGCGAAGCCGGGATCAAGATGCCCGAAGTCGGGATTTTCCCGGCCTATGAAGCCAACGCCTTCGCCACCGGCTGGAACAAGAACGACGCACTGGTCGCGGTCAGCCAGGGCTTGCTCGAGCGTTTCTCGCCGGATGAAGTGAAAGCCGTTCTGGCCCACGAAATCGGCCACGTGGCCAATGGCGACATGGTCACCCTGGCGCTGATCCAGGGCGTGGTGAACACCTTCGTGATGTTCTTCGCCCGGATCATCGGTAACTTTGTCGACAAGGTGATCTTCAAGAACGAAGAAGGCCAAGGTATCGCCTACTACGTAGCGACCATCTTCGCCGAACTGGTTCTGGGTATTCTGGCCAGCGCCATCGTCATGTGGTTCTCGCGCAAACGCGAATTCCGTGCCGATGATGCCGGTGCACGCCTGGCGGGTACCAGCGCAATGATCGGTGCCCTGCAGCGTCTGCGTGCAGAACAAGGGCTGCCGGTGCACATGCCGGACACCCTGAATGCCTTCGGCATCAACGGCGGTCTCAAACAAGGGTTCGCCCGCATGTTCATGAGCCACCCGCCGCTGGAAGAGCGTATTGACGCATTGCGTCGTCGGGGCTGACAAGCTCTGCACTAAAAGAAAAGGCCCGCAGTGAATGCGGGCCTTTTTTTCGTCTGTTTGATTAGTGCGGTGCTCTTCGGGGCCTCTTCGCGGGCAAGCCTCGCACCTACAGTGGACCGCGTCCATTCAGATCACGCGGGCAACTGTGGGAGCGGGCTTGCTCGCGAAGAGGCCTGCAAACTCAACACACCTTAATGGCTGGAAACCCGATAAACCCGCTCTTCAAGCCGCGTGACACCGGCCTCAAGAAACTTCCAGCTCTCACCCAGAACGTCCTGGTCTTCCAGAATCTTCAGCGCCCACACATCGCCGAACAACCGTTGCACTTCGTCATCAAGCACAGCAAACGGCGGCCCGTCCATTTGCGCCTGGTCGTAATCCAGCGTAATCAAAAGCCCTAAAGCATCCTTCGGCAGAATCCGAATCAGATGAGCCGCGTATTGCTCACGCATCGCCGGCGGCAGGGCAATCAACGCCGCGCGGTCGTACAGCCCGCTGCAGTCAGCGACATCGCCTGCCGTCAGCTCAAAGAAATCACCGCACCACAACTCGATCGACCCTGCCCGATAGACCTTGAACGGCCCCTGCTCACTGACGTCCGGGTCAAATTGATGCTCACCGAAGAAGTCCTCCACGGCCTTTTCCGACAGCTCAATCCCCAAGACCTCATGACCTTGGTGCGCCAGCCACAACAGATCCAGACTTTTCCCACACAGCGGCACCAGCACGCGAGCGCCCTCTTCCAGGCCCAACGCTGGCCAGAACCGTTGCAGATAAGGATTCACTTCCGGCAGATGAAAGCCGATCTGATTCGACGCCCATCGTTTGTGCCAAAACTCCGGCTGCATAATTAACCCCGAAAAATTCGATCAAAAGACCCTAAAACTTATATTAGATTTAGATCAATGATCTGACTGAAGATGGTGCCATCTTACTCTCAGGAGCTCATTCATGTTCCCCAGCCTGTATATCTCTCATGGCTCCCCGATGCTAGCCCTGGAACCTGGCGCCAGCGGGCCGGCTCTCGCGCGCCTGGCCGCAGCATTACCGAAACCCAAGGCCATCGTGATGGTTTCCGCGCACTGGGAAAGCAGCGAACTGCTGGTCAGCGGCAACCCTCAGCCTGAAACCTGGCACGACTTCGGCGGCTTTCCGCAGGCCTTGTTCGAGGTGCAATACCCGGCCCCAGGCAATCCGCAACTGGCGGCGGAGGTGGTCGAGCTGCTGAAGGCCGATGGCCTGCCGGCGCGCATTGACAGCCAGCGACCGTTCGACCACGGTGTTTGGGTGCCCTTGTCGTTGATGTATCCGCAAGCTGATATCCCGGTGGTGCAGGTTTCGCTGCCCACCCGTGGCGGCCCTGCCCTGCAAACCCGCGTCGGCCATGCCTTGGCCAGCCTGCGCGAGCATGGTGTGCTGTTGATTGGATCCGGCAGCATCACCCACAACCTGCGCGAACTGGACTGGCACGCCGGCCCGGAAAGCGTCGAACCCTGGGCCAAGGTGTTCCGCGACTGGGTGATCGAGAAACTCGAAGCGAACGACGAAGCCGCATTGCACGACTATCGCCAGCAAGCTCCAAATGCTGCGCGTAACCATCCGAGTGACGAGCATCTGCTGCCGCTGTACTTTGCCCGCGCGGCCGGGGGTGAGTTCAGCATTGCGCACCAAGGGTTCACCATGGGGGCGCTGGGGATGGACATTTATCGCTTTGGCTGACAGGTAGACCGAATTGCCCCCTTCGCGAGCAAGCCCGCTCCCACACTGGATCTGCGTCGTACATGAATTCTGAATTCACTGAAGATCAAGTGTGGGAGCGGGCTTGCTCGCGAAGGAGGCGACTCCGCTCAAAAGCCGGGCAGAAACAGCAGGCAAAAAAAATCCCCGAACCAGTCGGGGATTTTTTATGTGCGATCAATCAGCCCGAGAGCGGATCAATCTTCGCGATAGCGACGCAGCTTCAACTGCTTACCGGCAACGCGAGTGTCCTTCAGTTTGGTCAGCAGCTTCTCCAGACCATCTTCCGGCAGCTCGACGAGGCTGAAGCTGTCACGCACCTGAATGCGGCCGATGGCTTCACGCGCCAAACCGCCTTCATTCAGGATGGCGCCCAGCAGGTTCTTGGCAGCGATACCATCACGCGCACCCAGCGCGGTACGGCAACGAGCACGACCTTCAGCCAATGGAACCGGAGCACGACGCTCACGATCACCACGGTCCGGACGATCACCGGAACGCTCTGGACGATCACCACGCGGTGCGCTGTTCGGCACCAGTGGACGTTCTTTCTCGATTGCGGCCAGGGTCAGCGCCTGAGCGTTGGTTGCCTTGCGCAGCAGAGCAGCGGCCAGTGCACGCGGGGTGCAACCGATGTCGGCGGTCAGGCGATCCAGCAGATCACCGTGAGTCGATTCGGCATCAGCGACCAGCGGCGACAGGCTGTTGGTCAGTTTCTTGATGCGGGCATCGAGAACGGCCTGGGCATCCGGCAGACGAACTTCGGCAACCTTCTGACCGGTTACACGCTCGATCACTTGCAGCATGCGGCGCTCGCGAGGAGTCACCAGCAGCAGTGCACGACCTTCGCGACCGGCACGGCCAGTACGGCCGATACGGTGAACGTAGGACTCAGGATCATACGGCATGTCAACGTTGAACACGTGAGTGATGCGCGGAACGTCCAGACCACGAGCGGCAACGTCGGTCGCCACAACGATGTCCAGACGGCCATCCTTGAGGGATTCGATCACGCGCTCACGCTGGTTCTGAGCGATGTCACCGTTCAGCGCAGCGGCTTTGTAGCCTTTGGCTTCCAGGGCACTGGCCAGGTCCAGGGTCGCTTGCTTGGTGCGCACGAACATGATCAGGGCGTCGAAATCTTCCACTTCCAGCAGGCTCAATACAGCCGAGGTCTTCTGGTCAGCGTGAACCAACAGGTGAGCCTGTTCGATCGCGGTAACGGTCTGAGTCTTGGTCTGGATCTTCACGTGTTGCGGATCGCGCAGATGGCGTTCGGCAATGGCACGGATCGACTGCGGCAGGGTGGCCGAGAACAATACGGTCTGACGGGTAGCAGGCAGGGCCTTGAAGATAACTTCGAGGTCGTCCATGAAACCCAGTTTGAGCATTTCATCGGCTTCGTCGAGAACCAGGTGGTTCACGGTAGCCAGAACTTTTTCGTCACGACGCAGGTGGTCGCACAGACGGCCCGGTGTGGCGACAACGATCTGTGCGCCATTACGGATTGCTTTCAGTTGTGGGCCCATAGGCGCGCCGCCGTAAACGGCCACAACGGTAACGCCCGGCATTTGCTTGGCGTAGGTTTCGAAAGCGGTTGCTACTTGCAGCGCCAACTCACGGGTTGGCGCCAGGATCAGGGCTTGCGGCTCGCGCTTGGCAGGATCGATGCGGTGCAGGATCGGCAGGGCGAACGCGGCGGTTTTACCCGTACCGGTTTGCGCCTGACCAATCATGTCGTGACCGGCCATGATGATCGGGATCGATTGCTGCTGAATAGCCGAAGGTTCTTCGTAGCCGGTCGCAATGACAGCTGCAAGAATATTCGGATTAAGATTAAAAGCGGCGAAGCCGCCGGTTTCCTGGGTCATGGGTCTGCCTCTAAGTGCATCCGCAAAGACCCATGCTCCAAAGCTGCGCATGCCGTGTAAGACTCAAGAGTCGCCCTGGCTGCTTTGTCGGCGGGGATTTGCGAAAACGAATGAATGAAAAAGATTCGTCAAGGAAGAGTCCGCTGTGCGGACGTGCAGCCGAAGCTGGCTTCGGGGAATTGCGCTACCTAAACGCGGCCCGGTTAAAGGCCGGCGCGCACTATACCGGAATTCGCCCGAAAAGGGAGCTTTTTTTATCGGAAAAAACCGGCGCATACCGTTGTGTCACGGGCTTTGCGGATAATTGTGCGACGGTCTATTTTGCAAAGGCCCGGCCCTGCTGACGATGGCGCTAAAACGGTTCACTCTTGTGACGCAGACCTGCGGTCTGACACCCCCTTCCCCACCCGAGGAAATGTCCTATGAATCAGCCCAGCCCCAGTCATGTAACCCGTGAACGGCGCGGTCATGTCCTGATGATCGGCCTGGATCGGGTGGCCAAACGCAATGCCTTCGACCTCGACCTGCTCAACGAACTCAGCCTGGCCTATGGCGAGTTCGAGGCCGACAGTGAAGCGCGGGTCGCGGTGGTGTTCGGCCATGGCGAGCATTTCACTGCCGGGCTCGATCTGGTCAGCGCCGGCGCGGCCCTGGCCGAAGGCTGGCAGGCACCGCCCGGTGGCTGCGACCCGTGGGGCGTGCTCGCAGGCCCTCGGGCCAACAAACCGGTGATTGTCGCAGCTCAAGGCTACTGCCTGACCGTTGGCATCGAGTTGATGCTGGCTGCCGACATCAACCTGTGCGCCAGCAATACCCGTTTTGCCCAGAAGGAAGTGCAGCGCGGGATCTTCCCGTTCGGCGGCGCCACGTTGCGCCTGCATCAGGTCGCCGGCTGGGGCAATGCCATGCGCTGGTTGCTTACTGGCGATGAGTTCGACGCTCATGAAGCCTTGCATCTGGGGTTGGTGCAGGAGGTCATGGCCAGCGAGGACTTGTTGCCTCGGGCCATTGAATTGGCGGAGCGGATTGCCCGGCAGGCGCCGCTGGGGGTTCAGGCGACATTGATGTCGGCCCGGCAGGCGCGCTATGAGGGTGAAATGGCGGCAGCTCAGGCCTTGCCGGCGCTGGTGAAGACATTGCTGAACAGCGAGGATGCCAAGGAGGGTGTTCGGTCGATGATCGAGAAGCGGCCGGCCATCTTTAAAGGGGTTTGAGGGATGTATCGGCTGTGAGGCCCTCTTCGCGAGCAAGCCCGCTCCCACATTAGAACGCGATCCAATGTGGGAGCGGGCTTGCTCGCGAAGGGGCCAGAACAGACAACGACTTATGTCGCCGGCCGAATCGCCTTGATCAACGACTGCAACGAGTACCCCAACTGCGGCGCCAAGCCTTCAGCCCGCGCGATCAGCCCATCCAAATCCAGTTCCTGATCCAGCTCAGATGGCACGATCAGAATCACGTTGCCCTCCTTCACTGGCAATTCCCAGTAATGCCGGTGATAGAGACCGCGCAACAACGCCGCCCCCAACGGTCGACCATCGTCGGTGGCCCACTGGTTGATCACCAGCCAGCCACCCGGATTCAACCGTTTCTGACAGTTTTCCAGAAAACCCCAGGCCAGATGCCCGACACCCGGCCCGACATCGGTATAGAGGTCGACGAAAATCAGATCGGCCGGTTCAGCCGTTTCGAGTAGCTCCAAGGCATCGCCGACGCGAATGTACAGCCGCGGATCGTCATCCAGCCCGAGGTATTCGATGGCCAGGCGCGGTACATCCGGGCGCAGCTCGATGGCTTCGACATCTTCCAGCGGCAGGAACTTGAGGCAAGCCTGGGTCAGAGTGCCGGCGCCGAGCCCGAGGAACAGCGCGCTTTCCGGCTGTTCGTGGCACAGCGCGCCAATCAGCATCGCCCGGGTGTAATCGTACTCGAGCCAGCTCGGGTCGGCGGTGAACACGCAGCTCTGTTCGATGGCATCACCGAACTCCAGAAAACGGTAATCAGCCACTTCCAGCACGCGAATCACGCCGAACTCATCCTGTACCTCGGCGAGCAGATGCTCGACGCGCTCCTCAGTCATTTCGTCTCCTGATCGTCACCGTGACCCGGCAACGCAATAAGACCGCGTGGGTGGCGCGGCAAAGGCGCGATTGTCCGCGAAGCGACGGGAACAGGTCACGCACTAATTGCTGATACCATAACCGTCCAAGCGTAAAACACTAGAGACTGCAATGAGCCAACCCTGGAGCCCTGACAGCTGGCGCGCCCTGCCGATCCAGCAACAACCTCAATACCCCGACGCGGCGCATTTGCTGCACGTTGAGCAAACCCTGGCGAGCTATCCGCCGCTGGTGTTTGCCGGTGAAGCCAGGGAGTTGCGTCGTCAGTTTGCCGAAGTCACCCAGGGCCGGGCATTTCTGTTGCAGGGCGGCGACTGCGCCGAAAGCTTCGCCGAATTCTCCGCCGCGAAAATTCGTGACACCTTTAAAGTGTTGCTGCAAATGGCGATCGTCATGACCTTCGCCGCCGGTTGCCCGGTGGTCAAAGTCGGACGCATGGCCGGCCAGTTCGCCAAACCCCGTTCGGCCAACGATGAAACCATCAACGGCGTGACGCTGCCAGCCTACCGTGGTGATATCGTCAACGGCATCGGTTTCGACGAAAAAAGCCGCGTGCCGGACCCGGAACGTCTGCTGCAGTCGTATCACCAGTCCACGGCAACCCTGAACCTGTTGCGCGCCTTCGCCCAGGGCGGCTTCGCCGACCTGCATCAGGTGCACAAGTGGAACCTGGACTTCATCGCCAACTCGGCGCTGGCCGAAAAATACAGCCACTTGGCCGACCGCATTGATGAAACCCTGGCCTTCATGCGCGCTTGCGGCATGGACAGCTCGCCGCAACTGCGCGAAACCAGTTTCTTCACCGCCCACGAAGCGTTGCTGCTGAACTTCGAAGAAGCCTTCGTGCGTCGCGACAGCCTGACCAACGATTATTACGACTGCTCGGCCCACATGCTGTGGATCGGCGACCGAACCCGTCAGCTCGACGGTGCTCATGTCGAATTCCTGCGCGGGGTGCATAACCCGATCGGCGTGAAGGTCGGCCCGAGCATGAACCCTGAAGACCTGATTCGCCTGATCGATGTGCTCAACCCGGACAACGACCCGGGTCGCCTGAACCTGATTGCGCGGATGGGCGCGAACAAGGTCGGCGATCACCTGCCGCAGCTGATCCGCGCGGTACAACGCGAGGGCAAGCAGGTACTTTGGAGCTCCGACCCGATGCACGGCAACACCATCAAGGCCAGCAGCGGCTACAAGACCCGCGACTTCGCACAGATTCTTGGCGAAGTGAAGCAGTTCTTCCAGGTTCACGAGGCAGAAGGCAGTTATGCCGGCGGCATCCACATCGAAATGACCGGGCAAAATGTCACCGAATGCATCGGCGGCGCGCGGCCGATTACCGAGGATGGCTTGTCGGACCGTTACCACACCCATTGCGACCCACGGATGAATGCCGATCAGTCGCTGGAATTGGCGTTTTTGATTGCCGAAACCTTGAAGCAGGTTCGGCGGTGAGTCAGTAATTCTTTGATTGCCTGATACACCGCTTTCGCGAGCAAGCCCGTTCCCACAGTTGACCGCAGTCCAAATGTGGGAGCGGGCTTGCTCGCGAAGACGTCAGCTCAATCACCCTCAATCTGTGCCAATGCCACCCGCAACCGCGCCGCACTCGCCCGCGGGCAATTCAATTGAATCTGCGCCAGCCCCAACCAGTCCGCCATCTGCCGTAAATTAACCGCCAATTCCGACATCCCCACCTCATCCAGCCCCGGCTCTTCCTCATGCACGGCATGCACCGCCAACCGACCCAACGCTCGCTCGGCACGCAAATCGACCCGCGCGGCAATCCGCTCATGGTGCAAAAACGGCAATACGTAATACCCATAGACGCGCTTGTGCTGCGGCGTATAAATCTCCAACCGATAACGGAAATCGAACAATCGCTCAGTACGGCTACGCTCCCAGATCAGCGAATCGAAGGGTGAAAGCAGCGCACTGGCCTCGACCTTGCGCGGTACTTTCGGCTCTGCCAGGCAATAGGCCGGTTGCCGCCAGCCTTCAACCTCACACACCAGCAGATCACCCGCCTCGACCAGTTCCGCCAGCCGCGGCCGGCTGTCTGCCGGGCTCAAGCGAAAGTAATCCCGCAGGTCCTTTTCCGTCGCCACGCCCAACGCATTGGCGGCGTGCAGTAATAGGCCGCGCTGAGCCTCGGCCTCGCTAAGCAAAGGCTGTTGAAGTATCACCGAAGGAATTACCCGCTCCGGCAAATCATAAAGCCGTTCGAACCCGCGCCGACCGGCCACGGTCACTTCACCGGCAGCGAACAACCATTCCAGCGCATGCTTTTCCGCGCTCCAGTCCCACCACGGCCCTGCCCGCTCCTGCCGGGTCGACAAGCTGCCCGCACCCAGCGCACCGAGTTCCTGAACCGACGCCAAAACGCGGCGAATCGTGTCTTGCTGCTCACGACCGAAACGCGCCAGTTGTTGATAGATGTCTTCGCCGCGGGTCGCACGCTGCATGCGCCAGCGTATCAAGGGGTACATCGACAAGGGCAATAACGACGCTTCGTGGCCCCAGTACTCGAACAACGTGCGTCGCCGGCCCTGACTCCAGGCAGCCTGATCGAGCAAGTCGGATGAGTAATTGCCAAGACGGGAAAACAAGGGAAGGTAGTGCGAACGCACCAACGCATTGACTGAATCGATCTGCAGAATGCCCAGGCGTTCGATCAGCCGATTGAGCTGAACCGGTTTGATCGCTGCTGGCGGCTGGCGCCCGTTGAACCCTTGGGCAGCCAGCGCCAGACGCCGAGCCTGTTTGAGGGAAAAAGACAGTGTGGCGGGCATGAGCATCTCCTTGTCTGCTCGCAACCTACCTCACCCGCAAGTGGTTTGTGTAGCGATGGCATCATCATTTATGCATCGGATCATCCCAGAACGGTCTTACCGTCTCATGCTCCACATCCGCACGGCTCACGCCGATATCCTTCAGTGCTTCGTCGCTCAAGCTCGCCAGCATTTCACGTTCACGGTGAAGTTCGTACCAGCGACTAAACTTGTGCAGCAGATCGGATACCGCGTGGATTGAGAATTTTTGTTCCGTTACATGCTCGTTGTGACCTTTCATCGTATTGCCCTCCTTTAGGGATGGCTCAAGTCTCGCGCCAGCGATAAGATCAATCCAACGAATGTTTCTGATGGCATACATCTCGGAGATTGATGAATGTCCGCCTACCCCAGTATCGACACCGATGTACTGCGCACCTTCGTCGCGATTGCCGATCTGGGCGGTTTTACCCGTGCCGGTGAAATGGTCAACCGCACCCAGTCGGCGGTGAGCATGCAGATGAAACGCCTGGAAGAAGACGTGTTGCAGCGCCAGTTGTTCGAACGCGACGGGCGCCAGGTCAAGCTGACCGCCGAAGGCCAGGTATTGCTGGGCTATGCGCGGCGCATCCTCAAACTCCACAGCGAAGTCTTCAATACCCTGCGCGAGCCGCATATGATCGGCACGGTGCGCATCGGCACGCCCGATGATTACGTCATGCGCTTTCTGCCGGGCATCCTGTCGCGCTTCGCGCAGTTCTACCCGCTGATCCAGATCGAGGTTCACTGCGAATCGACCCGGCAACTGTTGCAGCGCCAGGACCTGGACCTGTCCATCGTCACCCGCGAGCCGGGTAACGAGATTGGCCAGCTGCTGCGCAAGGAGCGTTTTGTCTGGGCCGAAGCCCAATGCTTCAATGCCCATGAGCAGACGCCGCTGCCTCTCGCGATGTTCAACAGCGATTGTTTCTGCCGCCTCTGGGCGTGCAATGCCCTGGACGCCATGGGCCGCGACTACCGGATTGCCTACAACAGCTCCAGCCTGTCGGCGTTGATGGCCGTGGTCAGCGCGGGCCTGGCGATCACCGCGCAGCTGGAAAGCCTGATCACACCGGACATGCGCATCCTCGGCGCCAACGAAGACCTGCCGCTGTTGCCGGAAGCCAGCATCATGCTGATCCGCAACCTGAACAACCCTTCGCCGATCACCGAATGCCTGGCCGAGCACATCGTCGAAGGCTTCAAACTTTAAACGCGAGCATCACCGCACAGACCACCAGAAAACCACAGAACAGCCCGCGCAGGAGCCGCTCCGGCAATGCGTGGGCAATTCTCACGCCCCAACTGATGCTCATCAATCCACCGATCGCCAACGGCACACCGATCGCCCAATGCACCTGATGGTGCACCGCATAAGTCGCCAGGGTGACGCCCGTACTCGGCAACGCCAGCGCCAGCGCCAATCCCTGGGCAACCACTTGAGTGGTACCAAACAGGCTGGTCAACACCGGCGTTGCCACCACCGCCCCGCCCACTCCAAACAGTCCGCCCATCGCCCCGGAAGCTGCGCCGAGCACGCCCAGCCACGGCCAGGAATAGCGCATCTGCGAAGAGGCCGGTGCGTTGGTGGTGAACATTCGCATCAGGTTGTAGGCCGACAGCGCGATCAGAAAAGCGACGAAGCCCAAGCGCATGGTTTGCGCATCGATACCCACCGCCCAGATCGAACCCATCCAGGCAAAGCAGAACCCCATCGAGGCCAGTGGCAGCGCATGCCGCAATTCGATGCGATTGCGCTGGTGATAGCGCCACAGCGCCAGCATCACGTTCGGCACCACCATCACCAGCGCCGTGCCTTGGGCGATCTGCTGATCAAGACCGAACCACACGCCCAGCAGCGGGATCGCGACCAATCCGCCCCCAATGCCGAACAGGCCGCCGAGGGTTCCCAGGGCTGCTCCAAAAACCAGATACAACATGAACTCAATCACAGGCGATTTTCCTTTTGTGAGGCTGTCCATCCTACTCAGTCGGCTCTGGCGGGGAAACGCACAGCAACGCACAATGGCTGTGCCAATTTCGCATAAGCGCCGACAAACCATGAACCCCAATCAATTGACCGAACAACTTGGTCTGTTTCTCGATGTGCTGGAAAGCGGCAGCTTTTCCGCCGCGTCCCGTCGCCATCCATTGACGCCTTCGGCCGTGGCGCGACGCATCGATAGCCTCGAAAGCGCCGTCGGCAGCCAGTTGTTCATTCGCAGCACCCATGCCGTGCGCGCGACCCCGGCCGGTCTGGCTTTTGCCGAGCGTGCGCGGCGGATCGTCGCTGAACTGCGCCTGGCCCGGGCGGAAGCGGTGTCTCTTAGCAGTGCGCCGGAAGGCTTGATTCGAGTGGATGCGCCGGCAGCCTTCGGACGCCGACACCTGGCGCCGGTGATTGCCGATTTCCTGACGCTTTACCCCGGCCTCGATGTGCAATTGCACCTGATCGACAGCTTCGTCGACATGCAAGGCTCGAACCTGGGCAAGGTCGATCTGGTGCTGCGAGCCGGGCAAATGGCCGACACCCGGCTGGTGGCCACGCCGCTGGCGAGCATGGTGCGCATCGCCTGCGCCAGCCCCGATTACCTGCAACGCCGTGGGGTGCCGACCGACCCTGCGCAGCTGGTCGACCATGATGGCCTCGACTGGGAAGGCTTGGCTCCGCCCTTCGCCTGGCGCTTTGAGCGAGATGGGCAGATGCACTTGCACCGGCCAGCGCGAATCCGCATGAGCGCCAACAATGCCGAGGCGCTGGTCTGCGGCGCACTGGCCGGATTGGGCATCGCGCATTTGCCGACCTGGCTGGCCAGCGAATATTTATTACGCGGCGAACTGCTGCCGCTGTTTTGCGAAAATGGTCTGCCAAAACCGGAAAGCACCGGTATTTATGCGTTGCGCCTGGAACAGCAACCCAGTTCGCGAAGTCGCTTGTTGCTGGAATACCTGAAGACTCGTTTCAGCCCCATCCCGCCGTGGGATCTGGCGCTGCAAACCAACCTGGACCGCCACTAGTCCAGAATTATCTGGCGCATTAAAGATTCGCCCGCTAGATTCATGACGATCACTGATCAAGGCTTTGAAATGAACACCGAGCGCAACACCCCGGATAACTGCGACGACCTGCTGCTGGACAATCAGGTCTGCTTCGCCCTGCATTCCACCTCGCTGCTGATGACCAAGGTCTACAAGCCGCTGCTGCAAGCGCTGGGCCTGACCTATCCGCAGTACCTGGCGATGATGGTGTTGTGGGAAAAAGATGGGCTGACGGTCGGCGAAATCAGCACCCGACTGCTGACCGATCCCGGTTCCCTCACCCCGCTGCTCAAGCGTCTGGAAGCCGAAGGCCTGCTGAGCCGTACCCGCAGCCGTGAAGACGAACGGGTGGTGATTGTTGAACTGACCGAGCAAGGCCGAGCGCTGCGAGACAAGGCACGGGGCGTTCCCCAGTGCGTCCTCGGCGCCAGCGGACAAACGATGGAACAGCTGAAGAAGCTGCAAGCGGATCTTCAAGCACTGCGTAGTCATCTGCAAGACAGCCTCTGACCTCAAAACACCCCAGATCCCCTGTGGGAGCGGGCTTGCTCGCGAAAGCGGTTTATCATTCAGTATTAGTGCTGGCTGACAGTCCGCTTTCGCGAGCAAGCCCGCTCCCACATTTATTTTGTGGTCCTTTCCCTCTCGTTCGCCTCCCTTCCTCGAAAAAAATTCCCCGCAAAAATCCCGCCTCGACAGCTCTAACTCAATACTTTTAGTCGAGCACGTTCACTTCGGGTCAAATTTTCTTCAAAATTTATCTTGCGCACTAAATATTAGCGAGCTACATTCATGTCGCACTTACTTAGCGCGCAAACATTTAGCGCAAAACACCCAAGCTCGAATGAGGCTCACACCATGCAAACTCTCTACACCGCAATCGCAACCTCCACCGGCGGCCGTGACGGTCGTGCGATTTCCAGCGACAACATCCTCGACGTCAAACTCGCCACGCCGAAAGAACTCGGTGGTGCTGGCGGCGCCGCAACCAACCCTGAACAACTGTTCGCAGCCGGCTACTCCGCCTGCTTCATCGGCGCGCTGAAATTCGTCGCCAGCCAGACCAAACGCAAAATCCCGGACGACGCGTCGATCACCGCGCATGTCGGCATCGGCCAAATCCCTGGCGGTTTCGGTCTGGACATCGACCTGTACATCAGCCTGCCGGGTCTTGAGCAAGCCGATGCACAAAGCCTGGTCGAAGCCGCCCACCAAGTCTGCCCGTACTCCAACGCCACCCGTGGCAATGTCGATGTGCGCCTGCACGTTACCGTCTAACCGCTGACTCCAAGGTCGAACAGGAAATGAACATGAACACCTTCAGCAAAGTCTTGACCGGTACTCTTCTCGCCCTGTCCATCAACAGTGCATTCGCAGGCAATGGGGTTGAACACAACACCCAGGCGTTCCTCGATGTACTGAATGCCGGCACTGGCAAACCGCTGGAACAGCTCACCCCTGCCGAAGCCCGTGCGGTGTTGGTGGGTGCGCAGGCCGGGGTGAAACTGACGCTGCCCAAAGCCGATGTCAGCGAGAAGACCATCCAGGTCGACGGCCAACCGATCAGCCTGACCATCGTTCGGCCGGCCGGAGTCAAAGACGAGCTGCCGGTGTTCATGTTCTTTCACGGCGGTGGTTGGGTGCTGGGGGACTTCCCGACCCACGAACGGCTGGTTCGCGACTTGGTAACGGGTTCAGGCGCGGCGGCGGTATTCGTCAATTACACCCCGTCGCCAGAAGCGCATTACCCGGTGGCGATCAACCAGGCCTACGCCGCGACGAAGTGGGTGGCCGAGCACGGTAAAGAGATCAACGTCGACGGCAAACGTCTGGCCGTGGCCGGCAACAGCGTCGGTGGCAACATGGCAGCCGTGGTTGCGCTGATGGCCAAAGACAAAGGCACGCCGGCGATCAAATTCCAGGTGTTGTTGTGGCCGGTGACTGACGCCAGCTTCGAGACGGCGTCCTACAACCAGTTCGCCGAAGGGCACTTCCTCACCAAAAACATGATGAAGTGGTTCTGGGACAACTACACCACCGACGCCAAACAACGGAACGAGATCTACGCCTCACCACTGCGAGCGACCACCGCGCAACTCAAGGGTCTGCCACCCGCGCTGGTGCAAACGGCCAGCGCCGATGTCCTGCGCGATGAAGGTGAAGCCTACGCCCGCAAACTCGACGAGGCGGGGGTACCGGTCACGGCGGTTCGCTACAACGGCATGATCCACGACTATGGTTTGCTCAACGTAGTGAGCCAGGTACCCGCGGTGCATTCGGCGATGCTGCAAGCGTCCGAAGAACTCAAGCAACATCTGAAGAAATAACGCAGGACAAATGTGGGAGCGGCGGTGCGACGATTCGACTTGCTCGCGAAAGCGGTAGATCAGTCAACATCTGTGTTGAATGTAAAGCCGCATTCGCGAGCAAGCCCGCTCCCACAGGGTTTTATGCAACTGGCTTGAATCTTTCTGACACTCACAAAAAAGCCCGACTCAATGGTCGGGCTTTTTCATTCCTGAAGCTGTGCTTATTTAGCACGGCCTTTGTAGGAACCGCCTTCGCGGGTATCGATCTCGATCATGTCGCCGATTTCGATGAAGTCAGCAACCGACAGCTCGGTACCGTTCTTCAGTTTGGCAGGCTTCATCACCTTGCCGGAAGTGTCACCGCGAGCGGAACCTTCGGTGTAGTCAACCTGACGCACGATAGTGGTCGGCAGTTCTACGGAAACCAGACGCTCTTCGAAGAAGATCGCTTCGCAAACATCGGTCATGCCTTCTTCAACGAAAGGCAGAACGGCTTCGATGTCTTCAGCGTTCAGCTCGTACATGGTGTAGTCGGTGGTGTCCATGAACGTGTAGGTGTCGCCGCTGATGAAGGACAGGGTCGCTTCTTTGCGGTCGAGGATTACGTCGTCCAGCTTGTCGTCGGCGCTGTAAACGATCTCGGTCTTGTAACCGGTCAGCAGGTTTTTCAGCTTGGTCTTCATGATCGCGCTGTTACGACCCGACTTGGTGAATTCAGCTTTCTGAACCAGCCAAGGATCGTTTTCGAGACGGATCACGGTACCGGGTTTCAGTTCTTTACCAGTTTTCATTGCGAATATCCGAATTTGGATGGGATTTACAAAAATCTAGGCCGCGTATCATATCCAATTTACATAAAACTGTACCAGCGCTGCGGCAAGATCTGCCTGCAAGGCTTGTTCCAGACACCATGTCTCGGCATGTTTTTCCAGTTCAGGCCAGTGTTTGCGGGTCGATTTCCAGTGATCCGTCATTGTCTCACCTGCATTCCATGCCCGCCATAGACCACTGATCGCCTCGCGGGCAGGCTCGGACAGGCCTTGGGTGTACAGGACCAGGAAAGCATCGAGCTTGTCCAGATGGATATCTTCGTCTTGCCGATAGATGTGCCAGAGCAACGGACGACCTGCCCATTGAGCGCGGACAAAGGAATCTTCGCCGCGCACGGCGTTGAAATCGCAGCTCCACAGCAGCAGGTCATATTGATCCTGTCGGACGAACGGCAGCACTTGCACGGTCAAGGCGTCGCGCACATGCACCGCCCCGGCCTTCAGCCCGTCCACCCCGAGCCAGCGTTCGACGTCGCCGAGAATCCGGCCTTCGGGTACCAGCAGATGAGTGGGCGTCGAGTCGGCCGCCATCGTGTCGAGCCAACTCGCCAGCCCGGTATTTTCGTAAGCAAACAACGAGATCAGTAATGCATTCGGCGCGCGATCAATTCCCAAGCCTTGCAGGAATTCTCGCTGAGCTTGCGGGCTTTGCTGAAACTGCCGACGCTGTTCCAGCAATCCGCTTTCACGCAGCAAGCCACCGGTGCCCTTGCGAAAGCCCGGAAAGAAAAAGAACTTCTGCACGTTCTTGTACTTTACCGACGGCAAGCCGTGGCAGCCGACGACCCAGTCTTCGGCACTCAGGTAATCGAGGTTCATCCACAGCGGCGGCTTTTCCCGTTCGGCCATGGCCTCCATATAAGCACTCGGCAACTGGCAGGCGAACGCGGCGATGACGACATCAGCGGCTTCGGTGGGCTGCCAGTCGGCCGACCACTGTCGCACCTCGACGCCCTGCTGCCACTGCTGCGCAGCGTTGATATCGATTTGCGGACACAAACGCTCGAAGGCCCGCAGATCGTCGACCCACAAGCGCACCGTCACGGCATGTTCGGCCACCAGTTGTCGGGCCAGGCGCCAGGTCACACCGATGTCGCCGAAGTTGTCGACCACAGTGCAAAAAATATCCCAGCGGGTTTTCATTTCAGGCATTCCAGGCTCCCGTTGGCAAAGGCGCCGATTGTCCGCATAAATTACCCCGCGCAGAAGAGCCGACGGCGATTAATCTTCATGCGACAATCGCCACTTGCCCGCGACCACCCGCCAGGAGGCAGTAATGCCCTACCGTCCCAACCCGCGCCGTCCCTTGCCGATCCAGTTTAATGCGCTGCAACTGACCGGCAGTATTGCCCTCGGTTTGTGGTTGGGATTCATCGCGATCGCACTGACTTGCTGGCTCGCCTGGCGCTTGTTGTTCAACGAGCAATTGGCGCCCTTGGCTCAGGCGGTGGAACAATTGGCCAAGCCACCGGTGATTGAGCAACCCGCCCCACAGAACCCGATGTTCGAGCAGTACGAGGACCATCTGCGCAGGAATGAACAGCAGCAAATGGTGGAACAGGCCAGAAGCAGCAAACACAATCTGTCCAATCCAAAATGCCAGTTCTGGCTGCAGCAAAATCAAACTGCGCCGAGCGAAAAAAGCCGCGCCAATGTCCTGCAATTCTGCGATTGATCATGAAGCTCCCTATGCACAAGCCGACCGTCCATCAACTGATTATCGACAAGCTGCGGATCGATCTCGACATCGCCGAGCGTGCCGCGCAAACCGCTTATGAAACCGCGACCCACGAAGAAAACATAGCCGAAAACAAGTACGACACGTTGGGGCTGGAGGCGTCTTACCTGGCGGCCGGACAGGCCAAACGAGTGGAAGAAATCAGGCAGTCATTGACCCTTTGCCAGAACCTGACACTGCGGCCTTATGATGATCAGCGCGGTATCGAAGTCGGTGCCCTGCTCGGTCTGGAAGACGAAAAGGGTCGCGAACAATGGCTGTTCCTGGCCCCCGACGCGGCCGGGCTGAAGGTTGATATGGTGGGGCAACTGATTACCGTCATCACCCCTCGCTCGCCACTGGGCAAAAGCCTGCTGGGCAAGTTCGAAGGGGATGAAGTGGAGATTCTGGTGGCGGGCGCTCGGCAACAGTTTTCTGTCACCGAGGTGATCTAGAAAAAACGATTAATGCACCGGCAGTTCGACGCCGTCGAACAGCTCTTCCAGTTCCTGTTTGTTGTGGCACTGAATGGCCTTGGCCATGACTTCGCGGGTCAGGTGCGGAGCGAATTTCTCGATGAAGTCGCACATGAAACCACGCAGGAACGTGCCGCGACGGAAACCGATTTTGGTAATGCTGGATTCGAACAACTCGCTGGCATCGAGCACCACCAGGTCGCTATCGAGCTTGGTGTCGACCGCCATTTTCGCCACGATGCCCACGCCCAGGCCCAGACGAACGTAAGTCTTGATCACGTCGGCGTCGGCCGCGGTGAACACCACTTTCGGTGTCAGGCCGCGATGGCTGAAGGCTTCGTCGAGTTTCGAACGACCGGTGAAACCGAACACGTAAGTCACGATCGGGTATTCGGCCAAGGCTTCGAGAGTCAGCTTCGACAGCTTGGTCAGCGGGTGGCCCTGAGGCACGACCACGCAGCGGTTCCAGCGGTAGCACGGCATCATCACCAGGTCGCCGAACAACTCCAGCGCTTCGGTGGCGATGGCGAAATCGACGGTGCCGTCAGCGGCCATCTCAGCGATCTGCATCGGCGAACCCTGATGCATGTGCAGGGCAACGTCCGGGTATTGCTTGATGAAATTGCTGATCACCGGTGGCAACGCATAACGCGCCTGGGTGTGCGTGGTGGCGATCGACAGGGTGCCTTTTTTCTCGTTGGAGAATTCCTGGGCGATCTGCTTGATGCTTTCAACTTTTCGCAGGATCTCACCAGCGGTGGTGATGATGCGCTCGCCGGCCGGGGTAACCCGGGTCAAGTGCTTGCCGCTGCGGGCGAAAACCTCGACCCCCAATTCGTCTTCCAGCAGACGGATCTGTTTGCTGATGCCCGGTTGCGAGGTGTAGAGGCTTTGGGCTGTAGCTGAAACGTTGAGGTCGTGGTGCGCCACTTCCCAGATGTAGCGCAATTGTTGAAGCTTCATATGAATCCCTCAAAGCAGTAGACGCCACGGGCATCAGCGACGGTATATAACTATATTAATGGTTTGATTAATAAATCTAGAACTTTTTTATCAAAATGCCATTATTCGTGTCCTAGCGATCCCCTTTGCGGCGACGTTCCATCAGCGGCACCAGATAGACCGGCACCCTGGACAGTTGCAACACGCGCGCAGCGGTTCGGCCCAATGGCGTGTCCGCGCCAGCACCATGACTGTGACTCCCTACGATCAGCAAATCGACGGAGAGTTTCTGCGCCTGGTCGAGAATCACCTGCGCCGGATCGCCCTGCAGCACCCGCACTGCCCGAATCCGTTCCAGGTCTTGCTCCCCCTCATCCCCCAGCTCTTCGCGAAAACTGTCGAGCACCCGCTGCTCGATATTGGCGATCACCGTATTCAGACCCTGACTGTGAAACTCGTTCAAGGCCTGCTCATCGAGGTAACTCTGAAGCACCGATTCGGCGAACAACCCCATCGGCTCAACCGCATGCACCACATACAAGTCGGCATTGAATGTTCGAGCCAGTGCCAACGCATGCTGCATCACAAAAGGTGCATACAGACCGAGGTCGGTGGCATACAGCATCGAATGAATCATTGGGACCTCCTTTAATGCCAACATGGCGGAGATTGATTCAGCTTAGCAGTGCCGTGGCGAGTGCGGCGTCTGACGCAACGCATTGAACCGCGGCGCTTTAAATCGACGGCTCGTTACTGATGCCATGCGGCACGTGACCGGTGGCGACCACTTCGCGGGCCAGCTCGCAATGGCCAGCCTGGTCGTCGAAAAATACGTCGGCGGCAAAGGCTTCGAGAAAAGCCGATTTGGTCAAACCGCCGAGGAACAACGACTCGTCCAGGCGGATATCCCATTCGCGCAAGGTGCGGATCACCCGTTCATGGGCCGGCGCCGAACGCGCGGTCACCAGCGCGGTGCGGATCGGACAGGCATCATCGGGGAACTCGCGCTGCAAAAGGTTGAGCGCTGCGAGGAAGCCTTTGAACGGTCCGCCGCGCAAAGGCTCGCGGGCGGCCTCACGCTCGCTGGCCTGAAACGCCGCCAGGCCTCCCGACTGATAGACCCGCTCCGACTCATCGGAAAACAGCACCGCATCACCGTCGAAAGCAATGCGCAACTCATCACTGGCAGCGCGACTGGCACCGCCCGACAGAATAGTCGCTGCGGCGAAACCCGCATCCAGCGCACTGCGCACATCGTCGGAATGGGTCGAAAGAAACAGGTCACAGCCAAAGGCCTTGAGGTACGGATAAGGACTGCGTCCGCCAACAAATGCCGCCCGCGAGATCGCCAGACCATAGTGATGAATCGAGTTGAAAACCCGCAGGCCGGTGTCGGCGCTGTTGCGCGACACCAGGATTACCTCGACCCGGGCACGGCCGAGACTGGCGTTCAGGTTCAGGAGTTTTTCGACCAACGGAAACGCATCGCCGGGCTCGAGAATTTCGTCTTCGTGTTCAATCTGGTATTGCCGATAGGCCTCGACACCGCTCGACAGATAAACCTTGTGGCTCTCACTCAAGTCGAACAGCGCTCGCGAAGAAATCGCCAGCACCAGTTTGTCGTCTATGCCATTTGCCATGCCCTTCCCTCTCCTTTTGACCGACTCAGTGATTACGTCGATCGATAAAACTCAAGCTGTGATACAAGGCTTCGATTCGCGGCAATTCACATCCCGCCGCCTTCGCCGCTGCCAGTGGCCGAGTGTAGATCGCGTCCAGTTCCAGCGGTCGCTTGTGCAGGAAGTCGTGGTACATGCTCGGCCAATAGTCGGGCATTTTCTCGGTCATCATGAACAGATAATCGGCGTAACCCGGCGGCATGTCGTGACCACAGGCCTTGGCTCCCTGAACCACTTCGGCCATCAAGGCCTGAATCAGCGCGCGGCTGTCGGCATCCGCCATTAACGGCGTGGTGCTGGCTCCGAGCAGAACCGACAGGCCGTTATAGGGAATATTCCAGACCAATTTCTGCCAGCGCGCCTGATGCAGGTTCGGCATGGCTTGGGCGTCGATGCCGGCGGCGCGAAACAGCCCGGCGCCCTCCTCGACGATGTTCATGCGCGCCTGTTCCTCGGCAGCGGGGCCGCTGTGGTAGCCGACATTCACCGCCCCGAGCGCCTGATGGGTAACGACCCCTGGGCCGGCGCGATGGACGCAGATCAGACAGAGCCCGCCGAGCAGGTGCAGCGAATCGGGGAGCAACTCGCGCAGACTGTCTTCGACGTCCAGGCCATTTTGCAACAACAGCACTTTGGCATCAGGCGCCGCGGCTTGAATAATGGCCGGTGCCAAATCCGCGTTGCTGGTGGTCTTGGCGCCCACCAGTAGCCAGTCACACGGCGGCATGTCGGCAGCCGACGAATAAGCCTGGACCGGGTTCAGAACCAGCGGGCCCAACGACGCATGATCAAGATGCAAGCCGCGCTCAGCCACCGCTGAAAACTCACTGCGCAACAAAAAGTGCACATCGAAGCCAGCACGCGCCAGCATCAGCCCGTAGAAACCACCGATCGCGCCGGTTCCGATAATGCCGATTGTCGGCTTGGCCACTGTATCTGTCATGGCAACTCCTCTGCTTGTCGACTCAGCGCCTGACCCACGGCCTCGTTGAGCGCCGTTCGGGTCAGACGTGATTGTAGGGCCCCAAAAAACTCACCGTCGCGCACAACAAACAGCGCCGGTAAATGAAAGACCCGATAACGCTCGACCACGCCACCATTGTTCCCGGCATCGATCCAGCACAGTCGATCGACCGCCAGATCGAACGTGGGCAATTGCTCACGGGCAAAACGGCAACTGGCGCAGCCGACGCTGGTAAAGATCACCAGGGAAATACCGTTCATCGCCAACAGCCGCTGGTCGGCGTCGAAATCAGTCAGTTCCGATTCGACCACTATACTGGGAGAAACGATGTCAGATGGCCGACACAGGGAGTCCGTGTTCATGGGACGTTATCTTCCTCATCCTGACGATGTACCCGTCGAATTGACGTTGCTCAAACATGAGTGCATTTCGCGGCAAGAGCTGCACACTATCAGCCTCGGCGGCATGGCTTGCAATTACCACCGCGGATGGCGAAGGGGCACCGCACTTCAAGTGCGCATGCCCACCCTGAGCACCACGATCTGTTACCTGGGCTATGTTGCCTGGTGTCTGCGACGAAAACGCAGCTATCTGGTGGGCATCGCCTTCGTCGATGAACAGACCCTGTTCAGTGCGCGAATGGGCGAGCAGGTTTGCCAGATCGAACGTTACTGCCGTCAGCACGAACCCCACAGCGAACAGCTGAGCAACCAGACCCTGGCCCTCGAATGGGTCCAGCTGCACGCCAACGAGTTCTCCCACGACACGGTTCGCAAGGCATTTGCGTAGCAAAACCGGTGTCTGCCCATTGTCGAGCCACGGTGTAACGCGCTAAGGTTCAGCTCCCCGACGCGCTTAATTTGCTGTGCTCCGCCGCGCGGGTTCGCTGGCGGCCGGCACCCGTGACCTGACGAGTAAACGATGGCTGATTTACCGATCAACGACCTTAACGTCGCCTCCAACGAGACCCTGATCACTCCCGATCAGCTCAAGCGTGATATCCCTCTGAGCGACGCTGCCCTGCGCACCGTCACCAAAGGCCGCGAAGTCATTCGCAACATTCTTGATGGCACCGACCACCGCCTGTTCGTCGTGATCGGGCCGTGCTCGATCCATGACATCAAGGCTGCCCACGAATACGCCGAGCGCCTGAAAGTGCTCGCGGCCGAAGTGTCCGATACCCTGTATCTGGTCATGCGCGTGTATTTCGAGAAGCCACGCACCACCGTCGGCTGGAAAGGCTTGATCAACGATCCGTACCTGGACGACTCGTTCAAGATTCAGGATGGTTTGCACATCGGTCGTCAGTTGCTGCTGGACTTGGCCGAGATGGGCCTGCCGACTGCGACCGAAGCCCTCGACCCGATCTCCCCGCAATACTTGCAGGATCTGATCAGCTGGTCGGCGATCGGCGCACGCACCACCGAATCCCAGACTCACCGTGAAATGGCTTCCGGCCTGTCCTCGGCTGTCGGCTTCAAGAATGGCACCGATGGCGGCCTGACGGTGGCCATCAACGCCTTGCAATCGGTTTCCAGCCCGCACCGTTTCCTGGGTATCAACCAGGAAGGTGGCGTGTCGATCGTCACCACCAAGGGCAACGCCTACGGTCACGTGGTGTTGCGCGGCGGTAACGGCAAACCGAACTACGATTCGGTCAGCGTCGCGCTCTGCGAGCAAGCGCTGAACAAAGCGAAGATCAAGCCGAACATCATGGTCGATTGCAGCCACGCCAACTCCAACAAGGACCCGGCCCTGCAACCGCTGGTGATGGAGAACGTCGCCAACCAGATCCTCGAAGGCAACCAGTCGATCATCGGCCTGATGGTCGAAAGTCATCTGAACTGGGGCTGCCAGGCGATCCCGAAAGACCTCGCCGACCTGCAATACGGCGTGTCGATCACCGATGCCTGCATCGACTGGACCGCCACCGAAAACACCTTGCGCAGCATGCACGCCAAGCTCAAGGACGTGCTGCCTAAACGCAATCGCAGCTGATCGCCGTTTCGTTTCACGCATAAAAAACGCCAGGCTTAAACCTGGCGTTTTTTTATGCGCTCGCTTTATTCACAGCTTGGCTGCATGCCGCGCGTGACGCTCCATGTAGCGCTCCACATAGGAACACGATGGAATGACTGTGTAGCCCATTTCCTCGGCGTATTGCAGTGCCTGCTCGGTCAACGCCGCCGCGATGCCGCGACCACGCAGCGCGTTGGGCACGAAGGTACGATAAATATCCAGGGTCTGTTTTCCCAGATCCATATAGGTCAGGTAGGCACGATAACCGTCCACAGTGGTCTCGAACTGATGACCAGCCTGGTCATGGTGGATGGACAACGCCTCGCTCATCACTACTCCTCGCGGGTCTTTAATTCTGACCCCTACCTTACCGATGTTTTTCCGGCGAAGGAACATCTACGCCACCCCGTGCCTGAATGGACACCGAGAGAGCAACACCAATCTCGCGAAACCGAGCACGTATCAAATAGTAGGCACCATTGGCAGAAATGCTCAAGGGACGCTCGTCATGCTGGCAGGCGGGTGTTGCCTGGGGTAATGCAGGGGCGGCTCGAACGGGATACTCCCGAGTTCAGGCCTGAACATTGCCGGATATTGAGACATAAGACGAGCGCCCTCTGTTTAAGTCACCTCAACATGGATAAAGATATGAGAGCCGCTGCACAAAATCCGAACAAAAGTGTGGACGATTCCATCTAGACAGACTTTAGTCGAGACTGAAAAACAGCTGCCGACACCGGGAACTTTTCCTCGGCGGCTCGCTCAGCTCGGGCCTCGCAGCTGGATATTTTTTATACAATGCAGTTAAAAGTTGCTCGAAAAAGAATCAACGCCTACAATTTTTTTTGCTTCTTGCTCTACGTCAGTTTACTTACTACAAGTAATGGGTAGTATGTACGCCGGCTATTTCCTCACTCTGAGGAGACAGCTACTTAATAGAAAGTCCTTGAAGGGGAACACGATGAACAACGTTCTGAAATTCTCTGCTCTGGCTCTGGCCGCAGTTCTGGCTACCGGTTGCAGCAGCGTATCGAAAGAAACCGAAGCACGTCTGACTGCTACTGAAGACGCAGCAGCTCGCTCCCAGGCTCGTGCAGACGAAGCTTACCGTAAAGCTGATGAAGCTCTGGCTGCTGCTCAAAAAGCACAACAGACTGCTGACGAAGCTAACGAGCGTGCTCTGCGCATGCTGGAAAAAGCTAGCCGCAAGTAATAGTCCTTCGGGATTGTTATCAAGCCGACCCATTTTTTGGGTCGGCTTTTTTATTGCCCGCTGTTTCTGCAGGCCATAAAAAACCCGCCGATGCGGCCTGCATCGGCGGGTTGCTTTAACGGGTTATTGCTGCAGGTCGATCGGTGCACTCGTTACCATCGACGCCGATGCATTCGGCACGGCGATTTCCACCGGCAGACCATCTTCAGCGGCAACCACATCACGCACTACATCCCAGTTCATGCGCAAGTTGTTGGTGATGTCCTCACGCTTGAGCATCGCATTGATCACTGCGGTGTGCTTGTCGACCACCGAAGGGTTGCCCATATCGTCCAGCGGCGTGTGCGCTTCCAGATAAACCTTGCCGCCACTGAGGCCGAACTTGTACGGGTCGTTGATGATCCGTACCGACGTCCCGACCGGCACCATGCTGGCCATTTCCAGCACGTTGTTGTTGAACATGCGGAAGCAACCGTGGCTGGTGCGCATGCCGATACCGAACTTCTTGTTCGAACCGTGGATCAGGTAGCCCGGAGTGCCCAGCGTGAACTTGAACGGCCCCAGCGGGTTGTCCGGGCCGGCCGGCACCACATTCGGCAGTGGATCGCCATCGGCGGCGTGCTCGGCCTTGATCGACGCTGGAGGCGTCCAGGTCGGGTTCGGCGTCTTGGCGACGATGCTGGTATGGGCAATCGGCGAGCCCCAGCCTTCACGGCCGATACCCAGCGGGAAGGTGTACACCACGTTCCGGCCTTTCGGGAAATAGTAAAGACGGTATTCAGCCAGGTTGATGACGATGCCTTCACGGGGCCCCGGCGGCAGGATGAAGCGCGTCGGCAGCACCACTTCGGTACCGGCGCCCGGCAACCATGGATCAACGCCTGGGTTGGCCGCGACCATTTCCGAATAGCCCAGATCGTAGGTGGTGCCAAGGTCGGCGAAGGTATCTTCGTACTTGGCCTTGATCACTTGCACCTGACCGATGATGTCTTCACCAGGGGGTGGCAGGGGTAGCTCCAATGCTGCTACCGGACCCGCGACACAGAGGGCGGCAAGAGACAGGCAGCGGGTGACGGCGGGAAAGCGCGGCAACATCCGGAAAATCCTTCGCATGATCGACAAGGGTATAAAAACGGGATTGTACACCGCCGCCCGTTATTTCGGGGAGACGTAAAGACCTGTGGTTGGGGGGATCGGCGGTGAGGGGCTTGCCTGTGGGGAGGGAGCCCCTCACCACAGGGATCTAAAGCTCGAACCGCAACTCAGGCCAGATCGGCGAGGTGCCGCGTTTTTGCGATTCCAGAATGGCCCGGCACAGCGAGCACAGGCGCTGGTCCTGGAACACGGTGCGGTCAACGCTCGACCAGCGCGGTTGCGCCGGCAACAGGCTGCCGCACAAGGTTCGGTCCGCCGAGCCGCCCAACTCCAGTTGACGGGTCACCAGATGCACCCGCACTTCCTGGCAGGCGAACAGATCCAGCTGTTCGTCAGGCTCGATCAGTTGGTAGGCAAAAAGGGACCAGGCAGGACGCGGCATCGGGGGCTCCAAATCGGGGGCGCCACCTTAGCCGAAACACCGCCGCTAGAAAAGCGTCAAAGCAGCGGTTTCAGTGTCGGCCAGACATTTTCCAGCAACTTGTCCTGAGCGGCCGCAGCCGGGTGCAGTCCGTCGCCTTGCATCAGGTCCGGATGACCGCCCACACCGTCGAGAAAAAACGGCACCAGCGGGATTTTTTTCTCGCTGGCTACCTTGGTGTAAGCCTCGGCAAAGGCCTGGGTGTAACGCACACCGTAGTTGGGTGGCAGTTGCATACCCAGTAGCAATACCTTGGCACCACTGGCGCGGGAGCTGTCGATCATCGACGCAAGATTTTGTTGCAATTGTGTTGGCAGCATTCCGCGCAACCCATCGTTGCCCCCCAACTCGAGGATAACCAGTGCAGGCTTATGCTCTGCAAGCAGCGCCGGCAGGCGCGCCCGGCCTCCGGCACTGGTGTCGCCGCTGATGGATGCATTGACCACTTTATCGTCGAAACCTTCGCGCTTGAGCCGTTGCTCGAGCAATGACACCCACCCCAAGCGGGTATCCAGGCCGAAACCGGCGCTGATACTATCGCCAACGATCAGGACTGTACCCGCCGCTGCGTTCTGGGCCATGCACATCAAGGCCAGGCCAGCACTCAAAAACCACACTCGCATCGGATTCTCCATGGGCGCAAGCATTCTCACCGCGAAGAACCTCAGCAAAGTGGTTCCGAGCGCGGAAGGTGAACTGACTATCCTGCACGAACTCAGCCTGGAACTGAACAAGGGCGATAGCCTGGCCATCGTCGGCGCTTCCGGTTCTGGCAAATCCACCCTCCTGGGCCTGCTCGCCGGCCTCGACCTACCGAGCAGCGGCGAAGTCACCCTCGCCGGGCAAGGCCTGAGCAATCTCGATGAAGATCAGCGCGCGCGCATCCGCGCCGAGCACGTGGGGTTTGTTTTTCAATCATTTCAGCTGCTCGACAGCCTCAACGCTTTGGAAAACGTCATGTTGCCGCTTGAGCTTGATGGCCGCAAAGACGCCCGCGAGCGGGCTACCGAACTGCTGCAACGAGTCGGTCTGGGCCAGCGCCTGACCCATTCGCCGCGTCAGCTTTCCGGTGGCGAGCAGCAGCGCGTGGCGATTGCCCGGGCGTTCGCCGCCGAGCCCGACGTGCTGTTCGCCGACGAACCCACAGGCAACCTCGACAGCCATACCGGCGAGCGCATCAGCGATCTGCTGTTCGAACTCAACCAGGAAAGCGGCACGACCCTGGTGCTGGTGACCCACGATGAACGCCTGGCACATCGCTGCCGGCGCCTGATCCGCCTTGAAGCCGGCCTGCTGGTCGCCCCTCTGGAGCCTTGATGGCACGCTTGCCGCTGTTGCGCCTGTTCAGTCTCGCCATCCGCCAACTGTTGCGCGATGCCCGCGCCGGTGAGTTGCGCGTGTTGTTCTTCGCCTTGCTGGTGGCCGTAGCAGCGAGTACCGCCATCGGTTACTTCGGTGCCCGCCTGAACGGCGCCATGATGCTGCGCGCCACCGAATTTCTCGGTGCCGATCTGGTGCTCGAAGGGAGCTCGCCGGCGCGGCCCGAGCAGGTCAGAAGCGGCACGGAGCTGGGCCTTGAGCACGCTCAGGTGGTGGAGTTTTCCAGCGTCATCGCTACCGACAACGGCATTCAGCTGTCCAGTATCAAAGCCGCCGATGACGTCTACCCGTTGCGCGGTGAACTGAAAAGCGCCCCAGCGCCCTTCGCGCCGGAAGAACCCGGTGGCGGTCCGAAACCCGGCGAAGCCTGGGTCGAAGCGCGACTGCTGACCGCACTGGACTTGAAGATCGGCGACAGCATCGATGTCGGCATGAAAACCCTGACGCTGGCGCGGGTGCTGACCTACGAACCGGATCGCGCCGGCAATTTCTACAGCTTGACACCGCGGGTGCTGATCAACCTTGGCGACCTTGAAGCGACCGGTGTGGTGCAACCCGGCAGCCGGGTCAGTTACCGCGAACTCTGGCGCGGCAAAGCCGAGGCGCTGGAAACCTATCGTCAACTGATCAAACCCGGGCTGGCGGCCAACCAACGCATACAGGATGCCCGGGACGGCAATCGACAGATTGGCGGCGCCTTGGGCAAGGCTGAACGTTATTTGAACATGGCCAGTCTGGTGGCGGTTCTGTTGTCCGGTGTGGCGGTGGCGTTGTCGGCGACACGCTTCGCCACTCGCCGATTCGATGCCAGTGCATTGCTGCGCTGCCTGGGTCTGTCCCGTCGCGAAACCATGGTGCTGTTCAGTCTGCAACTGACCGTACTCGGACTGCTCGCCAGCATCAGCGGCGCCCTGCTCGGCTGGCTGGCACAGCTCGGGCTGTTTGCGCTGCTGCGTGATTTACTGCCGACCGATGTTCCACCCGGGGGTCTGTTCCCGGCCTTCGCCGGGATCGGCACCGGGCTGGTCGCGCTGGCCGGTTTCGCCCTGCCGCCATTGGCAGCTTTGGGTCGAGTGCCACCGCTGCGCGTGTTGCGTCGCGACATGCTGCCGATTCCATCCGGCACCTGGATGGTCTATGGCGCGGCATTGGGCGCCCTCGGCCTGATCATGTGGCGCTTGAGCCTGGACCTGTTGCTGACCTTCGCCCTGCTCGGCGGCGGTGTGATTGCGGCACTGGTGCTTGGCGGTTTGCTGTTGCTGCTATTGAAGAGCCTGCGCCAGATGCTGGCGCGCGCTTCATTGCCATGGCGCCTCGGGTTGGGCCAACTGCTGCGCCATCCACTGGCGGCGGCGGGTCAAGCCCTGGCCTTCGGTTTGATTCTGCTGTCCATGGCATTGATCGCTTTGCTGCGTGGCGAACTGCTCGACACCTGGCAAAACCAGTTGCCGAAAAATGCCCCGAATTATTTCGCCCTGAACATTCTACCGGCGGACAAGCAAGCGTTTACCGATCGACTGATGGAGTTGTCGGCACAATCGGCGCCGCTGTACCCGGTGGTGCCGGGACGGCTGATCAGCGTTAATGGCGAACCGGTGCAGGACATCGTCAGCAAGGATTCGGCCGGTGATCGAGCCATTCAACGCGACCTGAGCCTGACCTGGGCGGCCGACCTGCCGGTGGGCAACAAGCTCACCGCCGGCAACTGGTGGGATCAGCAACCAGCGGATGAAATACCCGGAGTATCGGTGGAAGGTAAAGTCGCCGAAAGCCTCAAGCTCAAGCTCGGCGATCACATGGTGTTCACTGTTGGCGGGGTCAATCGGGAGGCAAAAGTCACCAGCCTGCGGGAAGTCAACTGGGACAACTTCCAGCCGAATTTTTTCATGATCTTCCAGCCCGGCACCTTGAAGGACTTGCCGGCCACCTACCTGACCAGTTTCTATCTGGTTGCCGGTCACGATCAGCAGATCGTCGACCTGTCCCGCAGCTTTCCGGCAGTGACCATTCTGCAAGTCGAAGCCTTGCTCGCGCAGCTGCGCAGCATCCTCGGCCAGGTCACCCTGGCGGTGGAATACGTACTGTTGTTTGTATTGGCGGCGGGGATGGCGGTGTTGTTCTCCGGATTGCAGGCAACGCTGGATGAACGCATTCGCCAAGGTGCATTGCTGCGAGCGCTGGGTGCCGAGCGACAGTTGCTGGTCAGGGCCCGGCGGATCGAGTTCGGCCTGCTCGGCGCGGTCAGCGGGTTGTTGGCGGCACTGGGTTCGGAACTGGTGAGTCTGGTGCTCTACCGTTATGCCTTCGACCTGCCTTGGCACCCGCATCCATGGCTGTTGGTATTGCCACTGATCGGTGCAGTACTGATCGGCGGCGCCGGTGTGTTCGGCACGCGCCGCGCCTTGAACGCCAGCCCCCTGACAGTTCTGCGCGAGGGTTGATAAACTCAAGCGCTCTGATCACGCATTCAACCACAAGAAGTCGCCATGAGCCGTTATCGCCCTCCCCGCACCGCTGGCACCGCGCTGATCACCCCCGAAGGTGAAGCGCGGATGCGGGCCGAGTTTCATGAACTCTGGCATGTGCGCCGACCGCAAGTGACGCAATCGGTCAGCGAGGCGGCGGCACAGGGCGATCGCTCGGAAAACGCCGAGTACACCTACGGCAAAAAGATGCTGCGCGAGATCGACAGTCGCGTGCGCTTTCTCACCAAACGCCTGGAAGCGCTCAAGGTTGTCAGTGAGAAACCCAGCGATCCCAACAAGGTTTACTTTGGCGCGTGGGTCACGATTGAAGATGAAGACGGCAAGGAGTCGCGCTATCGCATCGTCGGGCCGGATGAGCTGGATCTGAAACTAGGCCTGATCAGTATCGACTCACCGTTGGCGCGCGCTTTGATCGGCAAGGCGCTGGACGCCGAAGTACGGGTCCAGACACCGACCGGTGAACAATGCGTGTATATCGTGGCGATCGAGTATTTTTGAGCCGCGGCGCTCTGAGCCGCAGCGCTCTGAATCTCAGCGACGGGTAATCAGCCCTTGGCGAGCCACGCGAGTCAGCTGCCTGATCACTTCCGGCGCATCCTCGGCGTTGGGTGCCAGAATCACCGCCAGATCGAAACTGTCGTTGGCAAACCGAGCCAGTGACTCGCCGTCGTCGACAAACTGAATCAGGAAGGCAGCAGGCCCACCGGTACGACGTGGCCAGCCATCGAGGTAACGCAAAAGCGTCGGCTGATGTTTACCGCCAAGCAGGATTTTTGGATTGCGCTGGGTGAGATGTGCCGTGATCGGCGCGGGACGTATAACGGGGCTTAATGCATTCATTGTGTCGTGTCTCTGCCTCAAAAGTCTGCATGGCAGGTGAGAGGCAACACCGAACCAGCGCTTTAGCGGTATTTCGAAGCCTGTTTCAAGCTTCTATCGGCAACTGAATGAGTCACCTGGCGCCCCGCAAGTAGCTGTTTAAATCGGCGCATGGGCAGCATCCTAGAGAAGCTGACCGGACAGTGTCAAGAATCACGCGCAACAAAAAAGGCCTGCACAATGCAGGCCTTTTTGTTGAGCGAGAGCGGTCAGTCGGTGATGGCGCGGTCGACCGACAGCTTGCCTGCACCTTCGATCAGCACCGCGAGGCTGCCACCAAGCAAAGCCAGGGCGAACTCATAACCGTTGTTAGCCATGAACAGACCGTTGCTGATGTGCACCGTGAAAATAGCCACCAGCGCGAGGAAGGTCAGCCCCAGCGCTGCCGGGCGTGCCAGCAGGCCGATGATCAGCGCCAGACCGCCGAAGAACTCGGTACCACCCGCCAGGATCGCCATCAGGTGACCGGGTGCCAGTCCGATGCTTTCCATGTACTGCGCGGTGCCGGCAATGCCGTAGCCGCCGAATGCGCCGAAGAGTTTCTGCGAGCCATGGGCCGCGAAGATAATGCCGACGAAAATACGCAGAATCGTCAGACCGTAGCCCGCGCGGGTGGACAGTACCTTGTTGATCAGTGTGCTCATGCTGTGTCATCCATTGTGAGTGTGTGTTGGTTGGCCGCTATATTAATCAGTAAAACTCATGTTAAAAGCGCAAAAAACGCACCATAACAATCAGCTTAGTCGATCATTTCCGTGAGGCCACTTTTTGCCCCTGAGGCTCCAACGACTCCCGCTCCCGATCGAACGCCAAGTAATACTTGTTCACGCTATTAACATAGCTGACAGCTCCCATTCCCACCTGCTCCATGGCGATGCGCTCGACCTGGAAAAACCACTGATTGGGATTCAAGCCGCGCCGCCGGGCCTCGGCGCGCATGCCTTGAACCCGCTCCGGTCCCATGTTGTAGGCCGCCAGCACGAACGCCATGCGCTCGCGCTCGTTGAGTTTGGGGCTGGCAAAAAACTTGCGGCGGATCATCGCCAGGTACTTGGCGCCGGCCTGCACATTGGCGTCGAGGTTTTGAATATTACTGACGCCAACCCGTTGGGCGGCGGACGGGGTGATTTGCATCAGGCCAGTGGGGCCGCTACCGCTTCTGGCGTTGGGTTGCAGCGCCGACTCCTTGAAGGCCAGCGCTGCCAGGTTCAACCAGTCCATGCCTTGGGCTTCAGCGTGTTTTTGCAGCACCGGTCGAAGTTTTTCCAGGCGCTGCCGATCAGCCTTGGCCAACGGATAGTGCACTTGATACAGGCGCCGATAGATCCGCAGGAACGCCGCATCCTGGTCCGACGGTTTCTTGTAGGTAGGCAGAAAGCGATCGATGCTCGCGCGCAGCATCGAGGCATCACGACGCACGAACCAGTATTCCTCGCCTGGCTCGCTGATAAGGACCTGTCGATCGAAGCGCAATTTGGGCAGGATCTTGCCCCAGCGTTCGGCAATCGGTTGCTCGACAATCGTCAGATGAAAAATCCCACCCTGGACCATTTCCAGCACGTCCTCGACCGCCAGGCTTGGATCGACCCACTCGATTTTCACTGGAGGCAGTTTGTGCAGCGCAAGTTTCTGATTGATCTGACTGACCGCATCTCCGGCGGCACTGCCGGTGGGCAGCGCGAGGGTTTTGCCCGAGAGTTGTTCGAGCCGGGTATAACGTCGTTCGCCTTTGATCCCCACCAGCAGCAACGGCACATTGCTGGTGATCGGTTGACTGGTGCTGACGGCGAGGCCCGGTTGCGGATCGAGTAATTCCCCCGGCGCGACCAGATCACCCTCCCCGCGCTGCAACGCGCCGAGCAGTTGATCCTTGGCTTTGGGAATGATCTTGAGGGTGATTTCCTGGCCGTCACGGGCATGGCCGTTGAGGTATTGTTCGAAAGCGCGCAGGCGGTGGTATTCAACGCCGATGGCTTGGCCCTGGACTTCGCCGGAGCTGTTGCGGCTCTGGTTGACCAACACCCGCAACACACGACTGCTGCGAATCTCCGCCAGGTCGCGGACCTTGGCCGCCGGCACGGCTTGCAACGGCCCGGCCAAGCGTGCAACCGCCGGCATGGGCAGCAGCAACGAGCAACACAGCAGTAACAAAACCGAGGGACGAATCATCCACTCTCCGGAAAGAATACTGGTCGACCTCATGGTTGATTTCATGACGTCGAGCGACAGGAACAGAGCGCTTGAAGCGCTGATAAAGTGCGTGAGAGTGGCACAGTGATGGCAAATCTACCAACCCTGACCTCGCGCGCGGCCTCAACAGACAGCTTTAACTGGTTGTAGTTCTTGGTTTTTCTTATAAATCTACAGCTCTGATATGCTTTCCGGCCTTTGGTCCGAGGTAGCACCATGCAACTCATCGATATCGGCGTCAACCTGACCAACCCCAGTTTCGCCGACAAACACCAGGCTGTACTCGACCGTGCCTACGCTGCCGGGGTCTGCCAACTGGTGCTCACCGGAACCAGCGTCGAGGGCAGCGAACAGGCTCTGGAGCTGTGCCAGCAATTGGACGAAAGCGCTCAGCGGCTGTTCGCTACGGCCGGTATTCACCCGCACTCGGCCAGCGACTGGAACGCCGACAGCGCTCAGCGCCTGCGCAGTTTGCTCAAGGAGCCGAACGTGATGGCCGTGGGCGAATGCGGCCTCGATTTCAATCGTGATTTCTCGCCCCGCCCGCAACAGGAAAAAGTCTTAGAGGAACATCTGGCGATGGCGGTCGAGCTGCAATTGCCGGTGTTCCTGCATGAGCGCGATTCCAGCCAACGATTGCTGGAGATCCTGCGTGATTACCGCGACCAGTTGCCGGCTGCCGTGGTGCACTGCTTCACCGGTGAAAAAAAGGCGCTGTTCAGCTACCTCGATCTGGATTTGCACATCGGCATCACTGGCTGGATCTGCGATGAACGCCGGGGCACGCACCTGCATCCGTTGGTCAAAGAGATTAAACGCGGACGCCTGATGCTGGAGAGCGATGCGCCGTATTTGTTGCCGCGCAGTCTGCGTCCCAAGCCGAAGAACGGTCGCAACGAGCCGGCGTATCTGACAGAAGTGTTGCGTGAGGTGGCGTTGCATCGTGGGGAGACGGTGGAAGATTTGGCTGCTCACAGCACAGCCTGTGCGCGAGCATTTTTCGGTCTGCCCTCAATCCCCCAATAACCAAAAATCCCCTGTGGGAGCGGGCTTGCTCGCGAAAGCGGTCTGTCAGTCACATTAATGTTGGATGTGCCGCCGTCTTCGCGAGCAAGCCCGCTCCCACATTGGGACTGCGGGATGTTGACCCATATCAAGAGTCGAAGCCTTGAGTAGCGGCACAATGCTGGCACCTTGCCAAAACTGTTTCCGCTATCAGAGAAGACCTCCATGGGTGCCTGGCTTAGCAACATCTCGCTGAAATACAAATTCTGGGCGGTCAACGCCGTCGCCTTCGTCACCACCCTGTTGCTGGTGCTGTACGCCGTGCAGCTCGAACAACAGGCCCGCAGCCACGCCGCCCAGGCTTCGGCTCAGGCCCAGGCGCGATTGATCAATGCCTGGCCTGCCGGGCAGCCGCTGCCCAAGGTCGATCACCTGCTGACCTTCAATCGTGGGCAGGCGCCGTTACTGAATGGGCAACCGCTGCTGGAGCTGACCGATACCAACGGTTGGGTCGAGATCAACGCTATGCCGCTGTTCGGTGAAAACCCGTTGATGGGCACCGAGGTGTTCACTCGCCCTGACGGCCAACAAGCCGCGGTGATTGCCTATGGCCCGAGCCTGAGCCAAGTGTTCGGCGAACGCTTCACCCACTATGCGGTAGCGGTGTTCATTCTGATGCTGGCGATGCTCGGCGCGTCGCAACTGTTGATCCGCTTCCTGCTCAGCCAACTCAACACCTTGAAAGACGTGATGCTCCATGTTGAGAAAACCGGCGACCTGTCGGCCCGTGTGCCACTGGCTTGTAAGGATGAAGTCGGGCAGATGGCCAACGCCTTCAACGCCATGCAGGCCGGTTACCAGCGGGTGGTCAACACTGTCGCCAACACCGCCCGGCAACTGGATGTCGGTGCCGCGCGGCTGGCGTCGAGCATGAACGAGGTGCGTCACGGCATGCTCGGTCAGCAAAGCGAAACCGATCAGGCCGCCACAGCGATCAACGAAATGACTGCCACGGTCCATCACATCGCCCAACACGCCGGCGCCACCCGCGACCTCTCGCAAACAGCCGACACCCTGGCCGGCAGTGGCCAGGAAGTGGTGACTCGGGTGCAGAAGTCGATTGGCGGGTTGTCCACCGGCGTGCAGCAAACGGCCGAGATGATTCAGCGTCTGGCCGAGGACAGCCAGAAGATCAACGGCGTGGTCAGCGTGATCCACAGCATCGCCGAACAGACCAACCTGCTGGCCCTTAACGCCGCCATCGAAGCGGCCCGGGCCGGTGAAATGGGCCGCGGGTTTGCGGTGGTCGCCGATGAGGTGCGTAATCTGGCCAAACGCGTCCAGGCGTCCACCGACGAGATCACCACCATGGTTTCAGCGCTGCAGGCCGGCACTCGGGACGCCGTGGACTTCATGCAGGAGAGTTCGTTCAAGGCGGACGACTGCATGCAACAAGCTCAGGAAGCCAGCGTGGCCCTGGCCGAAATCACCGGAGCGGTGGCGCAGATGCGTGAAAGCAATACGCAAATCGCGGTCGCAGCCGAGCAGCAGAGCCATGTGGCGGAAGAAATGAATCGGGCGGTGGTGAGCATTCGCGACGTGACCGAAAATACCGTGCAGCAGACCGTGAACTCGGCGATTACCAGCAATGAGCTGGCGATGTTGGCGGGGGAATTGAGCAAGGCCATCGGGCAACTCAAGCTTTGAGGGCCTCTTCGCGAGCAAGCCCGCTCCCACAGTAGATTTTTGGTGCACACAAAATCCGTGTTCACACCGATCAAATGTGGGAGCGGGCTTGCTCGCGAAAGCGTCAGCCCGGCCAACATCAATATTGCCCATGACCCCTATCACTTCGATAGCCAGCCTTGATTCGCCGACGGCCCGCGCCAAGCCTATTCTTTATTCAAGCGCCTCAACGAATCAAAGGATATGCATCATGGGCAAACGTCATCCCAACCTTCCCGCCTGGCAATGGCGAGCGTACCCGCATAATCACCAGCACCCGACCAATCTGGTGTTGCACCTGATTGCCGTGCCGCTGTTCATCGTGGCGTTTTTACTGATGGTCTCGGGGGTGTTCAGCCTGGATCTGGCGAGCATCGCGATCGGCATTATCGGCCTGATCGCCGCCCTGGGTCTGCAGCGTCACGGTCACCGCCTGGAGGCGCAAGCCTCCGAGCCGTTCAGTGATCGCAAAGATGCGGTATCACGCCTGATGGTCGAGCAGTTCCTGACCTTCCCACGGTTTTTCTTCAGTGGCGGCTGGTGGCGCGCTTGGCGTGAACGCCACCGTCGTCGTCACTGATCAGGCGAAAATCGTGACTGTCTGCCGGCTCATGGCGATCAACTGGCCGTCTTCGCTCCATAGTTTTGCGGCGGCGTGCCCGTAGCCGTCAGCGGCATACTCGATTTCAACCAGGTACTTGCACCAGTCCAGCGTGCTCAACGCCAGCAACGGCTGGACGAATTCGATGGTCCAGGTCAGCGTGCTACCTGCCGCCGGTTTTTTCAGATGCGACAACAAGGACGGCGGCCAAGCGTCGACCAGCGCCAGAATATGCGCCTCGTTGACCACCTCGTCTTTCCCTTCTCCACGCAAGCGCACCCACCCCCCCATATCGCGGGAGGTATTGCCGGTGAACGGCAGGCCACCAATGCTCCAGCGCATTGCCAAATGACGCATGAATTCCGGGGTCACCCCTTTGATATAGGGCATTTCCTGGCAGTCGTCCCAGTGTTTCATCTCGGGCGCAGCGTTGGCCGTGACCGCCACTTCGGAAGGTCGCGAGGCGCCGAAACTGCCCTGGACCAACGTCACCACTTGCCCCTTCTGCATTGCCCGGCCCAGTACCTGGCTGACGGCTTTGCCTTCGCGCAGCACATCGACTTCAAAGCTGACCGGCACATCGGGCTCGACCGGGCCGACAAAGGTGATTGCCAGCGAACGCACTGGACGATCCGCCGGGACTTTTGCGCGCATGGCTTCGTATTGCAAGGCGGCTATCAGACCACCAAAACTCGCCCGCCCCTGGCCCCATTCGGCCGGAATGGACAGCTCTTGCGGCTGGCTGCGAACAGCGTCGAGCAGATCGGAAAAGTGCATGGAAACCTCAGAGGCAGGAAAATGGATGGAACGATCTTAACCAGCCCGCAAAGCCGACACAGCGCTTATTCCGGCCAAAATCACTGACAGATGAGCCGTGCCTACATGAACACACAAACTAATGTGGGAGCGGGCTTGCTCGCGAAAGCGGTCTGACATTCAACATTTTCGTTGAATGTCATGCCCTCTTCGCGAGCAAGCCCGCTCCCACATTTGATCTTTGGTGGTTTCAGGATTTGAAGCAGGCGGCGCTGAATTTGTCGAGGACGCGGTCGGCGCGCGCTTCGGCCTTGGCCAAGGTGGTTTTCCAGACTGCGACACAGGGCTGCAAATCGGGCTCTTCTTTGGCACGGTCCAGCCACTGCCAGCTGTCGTGCCAATCACCCAAAGCAGCCTGCGCCGATTTCAGGCTGGGCAGGGCCGCTTCCGGCAAGCGATCCAGTTCGGGGTAGGCTTCGATGCCATAGCGCACGCGCTTGATCAGCAGGCGCAGGCGATGGCGGTCATGGGCGGGGTCATGCAGGGCCTGATCGAGTTTCTTCCATTGTTTGCCCAAGCGTTTTTCGATGCGCTTGCGCAAGCCCTTGAGCAAGCCCTGACGCTGGGAAGCCCGCAGGAAACGCGGAAAAGCGTCGAGGATCATCAGCATCTGCGCCACTTCCGGGCTCGCCGCGACGAGGGGATAAGCCTCGTCCATCCGCACCATGCGCCGATGCGCGGCCTCGGGTTGATCGTGCTCGAGCAAGTACGCCGCCAGCACTTCGCGATCGCGCAACGGCGTGGTCAGGTCACCGACCCGGGATGCCGCCGCTTCCAGTTGCTCGACCCCGGGTAAACCGCGCAAGGGCCTCAGCAGGCTGCGCAAACGCCGCACGGTGGTGCGTAGATCGTGCAGCGCTTCAGAGTCGGTGCGGGCACTCAAGCGTGCCTGACAGGCGAGCAGGCGAACGTCCAGGCTCAGAACACGAGCCACCAACCGATCAACCAAGGCAGACATCGCTTGCTCCCTGAATCAAATTCCCCCATTGGCTATAGCATGCTTCAGCGGCCGGCGCGAGACTCACGAATGTAGAAGCGCGCCTTCTCGGCCTTCTTGGTACAACCCTCATAGGCTTCGAATTGTTGCTGGGTCTTGGCACCGGTCAGCAACGACAGCGCCTTGGAGTAGCTGACGGTCCCGGCAAAGCCCTCGACCTTGGCCAGGTCCAGTTCATGCCAGGCGGCATCGAGCTGGCTACCGCAGCTGTCACGGTAAGCGGTTTTACCGGCACAACCGGCGAGTGCCAGGGCAATCAACGGCACACAGATCCAGACTTTCATCACTCACACCTCAAAGATAGGTAAACATGCATGCACGTAAGACGGTCTGGCACGTGAAAAGTGCCTTGGGCCGCAGTGGAAACCCGCCGTGGAAATCACAGCGCCCGCGAGAATACCCATTCGCCTTCCCAGAGTGTCAAAAAACGACGCACTGGCCTCGCCAAACGACCATAGCGATTGAAGCTTGCCCCTCGATAGGTGCATTGTTGAACCTTGTCAGAGAGGTCGATTCATGAAAAAGCGTGTCGCACTGGTGTTGGGCTCGGGTGGCGCCCGGGGCTACGCCCATATCGGCGTCATTGAAGAGATCGAACGGCGCGGCTACGACATCGCCTGTATCGCCGGTTGCTCCATGGGCGCGGTGGTCGGCGGGATCTATGCCGCCGGTAAACTCAAGGATTATCGCGACTGGATCGAGAGCCTGGATTACCTCGACGTCTTGCGTCTGGTGGACGTCAGCTTCCGCCTGGGCGCGATTCGCGGGGAAAAGGTCTTCGGGCAGATCCGCAAGATCGTCGGCGAAATCAACATCGAAGACTTGCGCATTCCCTACACGGCCGTGGCCACGGACCTGACCAACCAGCAGGAAATCTGGTTCCAGGAAGGCTGCCTGCACCAGGCCATGCGTGCCTCGGCGGCGATCCCCAGCCTGTTCACGCCGGTGATGCAGGGCAATCGAATGCTGGTGGACGGCGGTATCCTCAACCCGTTGCCGATCGTGCCGGTGGTGTCGAGCCATTGCGACCTGATCATCGCGGTCAACCTCAACTCCACCAACCAGCGTCACTATCAACTGCCGGTGATCCAGCGCCCGGCCGCGTTCAAGACCCGCTTCGACAGCCTGATCAACTCGCTGGGCTCGAAATTGCCCTTCCGCCGCAAACAGGCCGAACAATTGCTGCTGCTGGAGAAGGAAGCGTTGATGGCGGAAGCGGCCGAGATTAATCCGTGGATCGAATCCGCCGCGCCCGAAGGCCAGCAACCGGCGGCCGCCCCGGAAAGCAACGGCGCACCGAAATCCGCCACCGGGTCGTTCATCATCGACAACGTCGGGCCGGCGTCCCTGCTGGACCTGATCAACCAGAGTTTCGAGGTGATGCAGACGTCATTGGCGCAATACAAGATTGCCGGGTATCCGCCGGATATCCTGATCAATGTGCCTAAGCGGGTGTGCCGGTTTTTCGAGTTCTACAAGGCGCCGGAATTGATCGCGCTGGGGCGTGAGATTGCTCGGGATACGCTGGATCGGTATGAGAATGAACGAAATGAAGATGGGCGGTGACTGATCCGGCGCCTTCGCGAGCAAGCCCGCTCCCACAGTGGATCTTCAGTGTTCACATAGTTTGTGCTCATCACCGAACCAATGTGGGAGCGGGCTTGCTCGCGAAAGCGTCAGATCAATCAATACAGGACTAAAGGCTGTCCTCACTCAAAAGCCGATACCCCACCCCCGCTTCGGTGACGATGAACCGTGGCTGAGTCGGATCATCCGCCAGTTTCTGCCGCAGGTGCCCCACCACTATCCGCAGATAGTGGCTGTCTTCGGTGTGGGTCGGCCCCCAAATATCCTTGAGCAATTGCTGCTGGGTGATGACCCGCCCCGGATGCCGCGCCAGTTGCGCGAGTACCGCATATTCCTTGCGCGTCAGCGCCACTTCGATACCGTCCAATAGCACTCGGCGATAAGCCAGGTCCACGGTGAGCGGACCGAAACTGAGCGCCGCTTCCTGGGCCTCACCGGTCGGCGCCTGACGCAGCAACGCGCGCACTCGGGCCAGAAATTCCTGGATGCCGAACGGCTTGGTCACGTAGTCGTTGGCGCCGCCATCCAGGGCTTTTACTTTCTGCCCTTCGCTGGCGCGCACCGACAGCACCAGTACCGGCACCGTCGACCACTCGCGAAACTCGCGCAGCACCTGCTGGCCGTCCATGTCCGGGAGGCCGAGATCAAGCACCAGCAGGTCGGGCTTGTTCAGCGCGGCTTGGGCCAAGCCGTCCGTGCCGGTGCCGGCCTCCAGCACTTTGTAGCCTTGAGAGGCGAGGCTGATGCGCAGGAATTTGCGGATCTGCGGTTCGTCGTCGATGACCAAAATGGTCGAGGTCTGGCTCATGAATTCACATCAACACAAAGAAGTGGCAAGAGAGTAGCGCAGACGAGATCAGGCTTCACTGTCCAATCCCGGCTGAGTCTGCAACGGCAGGTGCAGCGTGATGCAGGTGCCGCGGCCTTCAATGCCGTCGGCGACGCTGATCCGCCCGCCATGGGCACCGACCATGCCCTGACAGATCGCCAGTCCCAGACCGGTGCCCTGCCCGCCGCGATCGCCGCGAGCGGCGGTGTAGAACATGTCGAAAACTTTCGCCCGTTCCTCTTCCGGAATCCCCGGCCCCTCATCGCTCACCGAAAAAAACAGCTCGCTGTCAGTGGTCCCGGCACGCAATTCCAGTCGCCCGCGAGGCGGTGAGAAACGCGCAGCGTTTTCCAATACGTTGACCAGCGCTTGCTCGATCAACGCAGCATGCACATAGAGCAGCGGCAGCTCGGCCGGCACTTCGGTAATGACTTGCAATGACGCCAGCACCGCACGCAGACGATTGAGCGAACTGCCGACGATGTCTGCCGGCGACACCCAATCCCGCGCCAGCTTCAAGGCGCCATGACCGAGGCGAGTCATGTCCAGCAGGTTTTGAATGTAGCGATCCAGCCGTTCGGCTTCATCGCGGGTGCCTTCAAGCAGTTCGCGACGGTCCTCCAGCGGAATCGCCTCGCCAAGCGCCAGCAGGCTGTCGATGCTACCGCGCATGGAAGTCAGTGGCGTGCGCAAATCGTGGGACACCGAGGCCAGCAGTGCGCTGCGCAGTTGCTCGGTTTCACCATGCAAGCGCGCCGCCTCAAGGTCATCGGCCAGTTGTGCACGGGCCAACGCCTGGGCCAGCGGTTGACTCAGTGCGGTCAGCAAACGCCGACGCTGGCCGCTCAGGGTCTGACCTTCTTTGGCACACACGCCGAGCAGGGCCAGCGGCCCATCGTCCACCGACAACGGCCACCACCACCAGCGCCCGAACGGCAAAGTGCCGGTGCCTGCGCCAGCCGGTTGGTCATGCTGCCAGGCCCAATCGGCGGCGGCGCGCTCGGCTTCGGAGAACTCCAGCGGCCCGCCGGTTTCAACTTTCCAACCGCTCTGGCCATCGCGATTGAGCAGACACAGTTTCAGGTCGGTCCAGCCGTTGAGGTGCTGCGCCGCAGCGCTGACCACGGCCTGACGGTCGGTGGCGGCGGTGAGTTTGCGCGACAGGTCGAGCAATTCGCTGGTTTCTTCCTGGGTGTCGCGCAAGGCCTGCAATTGCCGCCGTTGCCGAGCCGCCAGGTTGCCGGTGAGGGCCGCCATCAGCAGGAAAAACAGCAAGGTCAGCACATCCTCTTCACGCTGGATGCTGAAAGAGAAATTCGGCGGAATGAACAGAAAGTCATAGGTCAGAAACGACAGCGCCGCGCAGGACAATGCCGGGCCAAGGCTGCTGCGCACCGCCACCAGCAACACCGCCGCGAGGAACACCAGCGAAATGTTGGGCAGCGGCAAGAGGCTCTCCACCGCCCAGGCCAGGGCACTGGCGAGCACTGTCGCCACCAGCGCCAAGGCGTAGTCGAACCAGACCAGCGATTGCGCCGAGCGTTGGCGCGGCTGATGCTGTTCCTGATCGCTGTCGAGCACGTTGATTTCCAGCCCACGAGCATTACGCAGCAAACGTGACGCCAGACCGCCGCCGAACAACCGTCGACGCAAACGCTGGCGTGACTGGCCCACCAACACCAGGCTGGCGCGTCGTTCAGCGGCGTGCTGGATCAACGTTTTCGCCACCTCACCGGCGCGCAGCAACACCACTTCGCCACCGAGGCGCTCAGCCAGTTGTTGAGCACTTTGCAGGCGCAGGCGCGATTGCTCGTCGCGCACACGGCCATTGTCCACATGCACCAGGCTCCACGGCAGATGCCGGCGCTGGGCGACACGACTGGCGTGGCGCACCAAGCGCTCGGCCTGAGCATCGCCGTCGACGCCCACCAGCAAACGACCGCGCACGGCCGGTGCGGCCTGCCCCAACTGGCGATAACCCTGGGCCAGATCGTTATCGACCTGAGCGGCTGCGGTTTGCATCGCCAGTTCACGCAGGGCGGTGAGGTTGGTCTGAGTGAAGAACGCATCGATGGCCGCCCGCGCCTGCTCCGGCACGTAGACCTTGCCGTCGCGCAGACGCTCCAGCAACTCACGCGGCGGCAGGTCAATCAGCAGCAGTTCGTAGGCTTCTTGCAACACCCAGTCCGGCAGGGTTTCGCGCACCTGTACGCCAGTGATGCCACGTACCTGATCGTTGAGACTTTCCAGATGCTGGACGTTGACCGTGGTGAACACGTCGATGCCGGCGGCCAGCAATTCCTGGATGTCTTGCCAGCGTTTGGTGTGACGACTGCCGGGGGCATTGCTGTGGGCCAGTTCGTCCACCAGCACCAGCTTCGGTTTGGCTTTGATCAGACCGTCGAGGTCCATTTCTTCGAGCATCACGCCGCGGTATTCCGAGCGCACCAACGGCTGCTGCGGCAAGCCAGCCAACAGCGCTTCGGTTTCGGCGCGACCATGGGTTTCGACCACCCCGGCCATGACTTTCACGCCCTGGCGCAGTTGAGTGTGGGCAGCTTGCAGCATGGCGTAGGTCTTGCCGACCCCCGGGGCTGCGCCAAGGAACACCTTGAGCCGGCCACGGCCATCGCGGGGCAGGTCTGCTAACAGCGCGTCGGCGCGGCCGGAGTTGCTCATGCTTGGGGATCTCTTTTTTCAGATGTTGATGTGGTGATTGTTCAGCCGCCTTCGCGAGCAAGTCGGATCGCCGCACCGCCGCTCCCACAAGGGATCTTCAGCGTTCACAGATCTAATGTGGGAGCGGGCTTGCTCGCGAATGGCGCCACCACCGATCTACAGTTTTTCCAGCGCCCTATTCAGCGCCAACACATTCACCACCGGCGGCCCCACCAGCGGCTGCTCGATGTGCGCGTCCATTAATTGCTCAAGCGTAGACACCGGCAGATTACGCGCCGCCGCGACACGCGCCAGTTGATAGGCAATCGCCGCCGGTGGCAAGTGCGGATCGAGCCCGCTGCCGGAGGTGGTCAGCATGGCCAACGGCACCGGACCTTGCCCTGGCACCTGCAATTTATTGGCCTCATCGATAACCCGAGTGGCCAGCGCCGGATTGCTGGGCGAGAAGTTACTGGCGCTGCTCGACACGGTGGCAAAGGCACCGGCCGATGGCCGTGGGTGGAACCAGGCGTCGCCGACGAAATCCTGGGCAATCAACGACGAACCGCGGACCTTGCCGTCGGCGTCACGCACCAGGCTGCCATTGGCCTGGTCCGGGAAGGCGACCTGGGCGACACCGGTGACCACCAAGGGGTAAGCGACGCCGGTGATCAGGGTCATCAGCATCAGCAGGCTCAGGGCCGGACGTATTAGTGTGGACATTTCAAAATCCTCGATTCGATAAAAAACTCAGGTCTGGAAGCTACTGCTCAGCCCTGTGGCAAAGGGGCTTTTGTGGCGAGGGGGGTTGCCCCCGTTCGGCTGCGAAGCAGTCGCCAGCCCGATGCATGCGGTATGTCTGAAGAAATGAGGTTTTAGGTTTTGGGGCTGCTGCGCAACCCAACGGGGGCAAGCCCCCTCACCACAAAAAGCCCGCACACTCAGATCAACCGTCAAACCAGATGCAACGCCGTCAACAACATGTCGATCGCCTTGATACCCACGAACGGCACCAGTAATCCACCCAGTCCATAGATCAGCAGATTGCGCCGCAATAACGCCGCCGCGCTCACCGCCTGCACCCGCACACCGCGCAGCGCCAGCGGAATCAGCACCACAATGATCAAGGCGTTGAACACAATCGCCGACAGAATCGCGCTCTGCGGACTGCTCAGGTGCATGACGTTGAGCACACCCAGTTGCGGGTAGATCGAGGCAAATAGCGCCGGCAAGATTGCGAAGTACTTGGCCACGTCGTTGGCGATGGAAAAGGTCGTCAGCGCACCGCGGGTCACCAACAACTCCTTGCCGATTTGCACCACGTCCAACAGCTTGGTCGGATCGCTGTCGAGGTCGACCATGTTCGCCGCCTCACGCGCAGCTTGCGTACCATCGTTCATCGCCATGCCGACGTCCGCCTGGGCCAGGGCCGGGGCGTCGTTGGCACCGTCGCCGCACATGGCGACCAGGCGACCGTCGTTCTGTTCATGACGAATGCGCGCCAGTTTTTTCTCCGGTGTGGCTTCGGCTAGCACGTCATCCACGCCTGCTTCAGCGGCAATCGCAGCAGCGGTCAGAGGGTTGTCGCCCGTGACCATGACCGTGCGAATCCCCAGCTTGCGCAGCTCGGCGAAACGCTCGCGGATGCCAGGCTTGACCACGTCCTTGAGGTGGATGACACCGAGCAATTTTCCGTCAACGCAGACCAGCAACGGCGTACCGCCACTCTGAGCAATCTTGTCGATTTCCCGCGACAGAGGCGCGGCCAGATCGGCGCGTTTCAGGTCGACGAAGGTCAGCAGCGAATCCACCGCGCCTTTGCGATAGACCCGGCCCTGATAGTCGACACCAGACAGGCGGGTTTCAGCGCTGAACGGCACGGCGGTCAATACGTCAGCGGACGGCTCGGGTTGCGGGTGAAGACCGCGCAGGTACTCGACGATGGATTTGCCTTCAGCGGTGTCATCGGCCAGGGAGGCAAACAACGCGCCTTCGGCCAGCTCTTTGGCGGTGACGCCAGGCGCGGCATAGACCGCGGAGCAGCGACGGTTGCCGAAGGTGATGGTGCCAGTCTTGTCCAGCAGCAGGACGTGCACGTCCCCCGCCGCTTCCACGGCGCGGCCGGACTTGGCGATCACGTTCAGACGCACCAGACGGTCCATCCCGGCGATACCGATGGCCGACAACAAACCGCCGATGGTGGTCGGAATCAGCGTGACCAATAACGCCACCAGAAACACCAGCGGCAGGCTGCCGTTGGCGAAGTGGGCGAACGGTTGCAGGGTCACCACCACCAGCAGGAAGATCAGGGTCAAGCCGATCAGCAGGATATCCAACGCCACTTCGTTTGGGGTCTTCTGGCGTTTGGCGCCTTCGACCAGCGCAATCATGCGGTCGAGAGTCGACTCGCCGGGGTTGGCGGTGATGCGCACCAGCAGCCAGTCGGACACCAGTCGGGTATTGCCGGTGACGGCCGAGCGATCGCCGCCGGACTCACGAATCACTGGCGCCGATTCACCGGTAATCGCCGCTTCGTTGACCGCCGCGATACCTTCGATCACCTCGCCGTCACCGGGAATCATCTCCCCCGCTTCGACGCGCACCACATCGTCCTTGCGCAGGCTGGTGGCCGGCACCACCTGAAAGCTGCCATTGGCGTTTTTGCGCCGGGCACTCAAGCCTTCACTGCCGGCCTTGAGGCTGTCGGCACGGGCCTTGCCGCGACCTTCAGCCAGCGCTTCGGCGAAGTTGGCGAACAACACGGTGAACCACAGCCATAACGCGATTTGCGCGGCGACGAAAGTCGGCACGGCGTTGTCGGGAATGAAACACAGCACAGTGGTCAGAATCGCGGTCAGTTCGACCACCAGCATCACCGGCGCGCGCTGCAATTGCCGTGGGTCGAGCTTGACGAACGCTTGCACCAGCGCTGGACGCCAGAGGGCCGAGATCGCGGTTTTTGGTTGTTCCGGCGCCTTGACGGCAGCGGCTTTAGTTGCGGGCATATTCATCATTGACTCCTTAGAAGCCCAGGCTCAGGTGTTCAGCGATAGGACCCAGCGCCAGTGACGGCAGAAAGGTCAGGCCACCCACCAGCAAAATGGTCACGGTCAACAGGGTCACGAACAGCGGGCCGTGAGTCGGGAAGCTGTTCTGGCCAATCGGGGCGGTTTTCTTCATCGCCAGGCTGCCAGCCAGGGCCAGAACCGGGAGGATGTAACCGAAGCGCCCAATCAACATGCCGAAGCCCAACATCAGGTTGTGGAATGCGGTGTTCGCCCCAAATCCAGCAAACGCCGAACCGTTGTTGGCACTGGCCGAGGTGTAGGCATAAAGCAACTGGCTGAAACCGTGAGCACCGGGGTTAGTCACCGCCGCGACCGGGCCTGGCAGGCTGGCGGCAATTGCGCCGAGCACCAGCACGCCGACCGGCATCACCAGCAAGGTCACCACCAGCAACTGAACTTCCCGGGCTTGCAGTTTCTTGCCGAGGTATTCCGGAGTGCGGCCGATCATCAGTCCGGCGAGGAACACCGCGATCAGTACGTTGAGCAACATGCCGTAGAGCCCGGCTCCGACGCCGCCGAAGATCACTTCGCCGACCATCATGTTGATCATCGCGACCATCCCGCTCAGCGGGTTGAGGCTGTCGTGCATGCCGTTGACCGAACCGTTCGACGCCGCAGTGGTGGTCACCGACCACAGCACGGTGGCGGTGGTGCCGAAGCGCGCTTCCTTGCCTTCCAGCGGCGCGGTTTGTTCAACGGCGACGTTGGCCAGAGTCGGGTTGGGTTGGTATTCAGCCCACAGCGATGTCGCACCGCCGATCAAAAACAGCGCCAGCATGCAGGCGATGATCGCGCGGCTCTGACGCAGGTCTTTCACGTAATGGCCGAAGGTGAACACCAGCGCCACCGGGATCAGAATAATCGAGGAGACTTCGAACAGGTTGCTCCAGGCTGTCGGGTTCTCGAACGGATGCGCCGAGTTGACGCCGAAGAAACCACCGCCATTGGTGCCCAGTTGCTTGATCGCAATCTGGCTGGCAGCCGGGCCGAGCGGGATCACCTGATCGACGCCTTGCATGGTCACGGCATTCACGTAATGAGCGAAGGTTTGTGGCACGCCCTGCCAGACCAGAAACAGCGCCAGCAGCAGGCACAACGGCAGCAGGCCATAGAGGGTGGCGCGGGTCATGTCGACCCAGAAATTGCCCAGGGTCTTGGTGGACTTGCGACCGATGCCGCGACATAGCGCGACTAACACAGCGAGGCCGGTGGCGGCGCTGACGAAGTTCTGCACGGTGAGGCCGACCATCTGACTCAGGTAGCTGAGGGTCGCTTCGCCGCTGTAGGACTGCCAGTTGGTGTTGGTCATGAAGCTGACGGCGGTGTTGAAGGCTTGCGTCCACTCCTGACCCGGCAGGTTTTGCGGATTCAGCGGCAAGTGATCCTGAAACACCAGGATCGCAAACAGCAGCAAAAAACCCGCGAGGTTGAAGGCGAGCAAGGCCAGGGTGTATTTCTGCCAACTCTGTTCGACCTGCGGATCAACGCCGGCCACTCGATAGCAACCACGCTCCACCGGCCCGAGAATCGGCGAAAGCCAAGTGCGCTGCCCTTCCATCACCTTGTAGTAGAAGCGCCCCAGAAACGGTGCCGGGATCAGCACCACGGCGAAGAAGGCGAGGATCAGCCAATAGTCATAACTGTGCATAGCCGCTCCTAGTTCCGGTCCGCGCGCAATAGCGCAACCAACAGATAAATGAACAGCCCCACTGCCAATAGCAGTGACACTCCGTCCAGAACGCTCATGGAAGTTCTCCGTGTTACGGCGTATTGCCGCGTGTGGAGTGATTGTCTGCAGGGAGGCTGTAAAGGCGCGAGATCGAGGGGTGGGGCGGGGCATAAAGAATGCGTAAATAGTAGGTTTATGCCGGGGTTGCAGTGGTGTTCGGGCGGGCCTCTTCGCGAGCAAGCCCGCTCCCACAGGGATCGGAGTTGTGTGGGTAAACGCATTCCAAATGTGGGAGCGGGCTTGCTCGCGAAGACGGCAGAACAGGCAACAACGCCCCCAACTGGCGCACAAAAAGCACTCATCCAGCGGCGAACATCCCCGATACGACAACTTTCAGAGCTTTACGACGCCCACCTGCAAAATGGCACGCCCACTGCACACGCCCTCCCCGAGCTTTTCCAAACCGTTCAGGGAGCAACGCATGAACACACAACTCAAACCCACGCTGGGCACGCTGCACCTGTGGGGTATCGCGGTCGGGCTGGTGATTTCCGGTGAGTACTTCGGCTGGAGTTACGGCTGGGGCGTTGCCGGGACACTTGGTTTCCTGGTGACCTCGTTCATGGTCGCCACGATGTACACCTGTTTCATCTTCAGTTTCACCGAACTGACCACCGCCATTCCCCATGCCGGCGGTCCTTTTGCCTACAGCCGCCGCGCCTTTGGCGAAAAGGGCGGATTGATTGCCGGACTGGCGACCCTGATTGAATTCGTCTTCGCCCCACCAGCGATTGCCCTGGCGATCGGTGCCTATCTGAACGTGCAGTTTCCGGCCCTCGACCCGAAACACGCGGCGGTCGGTGCCTACATCGTGTTCATGGGCCTGAACATCCTCGGCGTGAAACTCGCCGCGACCTTCGAACTGGTGGTCTGCGTATTGGCGGTCGCCGAGTTGCTGGTGTTCATGGGCGTGGTCGCCCCGGCGTTCAGCTTCAGTAATTTCGCCCTCAACGGCTGGGCCGGTTCTGATGTGTTCGGTGCGCCAGCGATTGCCGGCATGTTCGCGGCCATTCCGTTTGCCATCTGGTTCTTCCTGGCCATCGAAGGTGCAGCCATGGCTGCCGAAGAAGCCAAGGACCCTAAACGCACGATTCCCAAAGCCTACATCAGCGGCATCCTGACCCTGGTGCTGCTGGCCATGGGTGTGATGTTCTTTGCCGGCGGCGTCGGCGACTGGCGCACCCTGTCGAACATCAACGATCCGCTGCCGCAAGCCATGAAAGCCGTGGTCGGCGAAAGCTCCGGCTGGTTGCACATGCTGGTGTGGATCGGCCTGTTCGGCCTGGTGGCGAGTTTCCATGGGATCATCCTCGGCTACTCGCGGCAGTTCTTCGCCCTCGCCCGGGCCGGTTACCTGCCGGCATCCCTGGCCAAACTGTCGCGCTTCCAGACCCCGCACCGGGCGATCATCGCCGGTGGCGTAATCGGCATCGCGGCGATCTACAGCGACGGTTTGATCAACCTCGGCGGCATGACGCTGACAGCGGCGATGATCACCATGGCGGTATTCGGTGCGATCGTGATGTACATCATGAGCATGCTCAGCCTGTTCAAACTGCGCAAAACCGAACCGAACCTGGAACGCACCTTCCGCGCGCCCTGCTATCCATTGGTGCCATTCATTGCACTGGTGCTGGCGGTGGTTTGCCTGGTGGCGATGGCCTGGTTCAACACCTTGATCGGGTTGATCTTCCTCGGCTTCATGGCAGTAGGTTTCGTATACTTCATGCTCACCGCGCAGTTGCGGGCCGATGCACCGGCGGATGCGATGTTGACCGGGCTCTGACTTCACACACCGCGCCTGCAAGGATGTACGGCGTCTACGGCATATCAGGCATAGAATGGAACCACTGCGAAAATTAATCGCTCAAAGTGGTATGCACGATCGGTCGGCGAAACCCGCCAATCGGCCTGCCCTCAAGGAGAGCCCTATGCCCTGGTATGCCTGGTTGATTCTGATCGTTGCCATCGGCTCAATCGTTGGCGGATTGATGATGCTGCGCGACACCGCCAACAAGGTCGAATTGACCGAAGAGCAACGTAAACGCGTCGCCGAACGCAATGCAGAAGCGGATGCCAAGGATGCGCAGGACCGCTGACCGAAATTGTGGGAGGCTAGCCGCAATGCCTGTCAGTTAAGCGCAATCCATGTGGGAGCGGGCTTGCTCGCGAAAGCGGTGTGTCAGGCGACATCAATGTTGACTGTGCTGACGTCTTCGCGAGCAAGTCGAATCGTCGCACCGCCGCTCCCACAGGTTCCGCGCCTTAACTGACAGGCATTGTGGCAAGCCCCCTCGCCACAAAAACGGTTCTATTGCTCCCAATCGGCCTTGGCGATGTGCAAGCCATGCAGCCCTTTGTACGCCGCACGCTCCGGCTGGCTCCAGCCTTCAAGCAACGACTCCTCCAACCGATAAATCTCCACCCCCAGCGGCCGACACACACTCAGCGGATCCTGCGCATCCGGCCCCCACATGGCCAGGGACAAATCCCCACCCGGACACGTCGACAGCGCGCACAGCAAATCAATCTCGGCAAAGAACTCCAGGTAATCACCCTGTTTTGCCGGACAAGCTTTCATAAAGTACATGTCATCGTGATTCAGGCCGGTGCACTGGAAAATGTTCAGCACATCATGCACATCGAACTCGGTCAGGCCATGGGGTAACACAGCGCGAGTCAAATTCGAGTGGCAGTGATGATGGAAATCCTCGCCGGTGAGCATTTTGTTCACATACGGATCGCAGCGCGTCCCCAGCAAGTCGTGCAAACGCCCGCCATGTTCATCGATGCCGTACCCGGCCAGGCTATCGTCGGTAATGGTCACCAGCGGCCGTAAGAAAGGCAGGTTCGACCAGAGCCGGTCATGGGTGCTGACATGCGCCCCTTGCAACTGCCGGGTCCGCGCAGCCCACAAGCGTTCGCGCGGGTCGTGGGCGTTCCAGACATTGAAGTCCCCGACTTGGGGGCCGACCGGGGTCGTGACCCTGAACACATGCCCCGCCGGCACATTCCAGGCACGGCCGGTGCGGATCGGCACTTCGAACTGCTCGATCAGCGTGCGACCCTCTTTCTTGTCCCGGACTCTCTCGTAAAAAGCCGTGTCCACCTGCAAGGCCGAGCCTTTGCTGACTTGATAAGCCGCCGGATAGTCTTTGTACATGGCACAAATCCTCAATCAGTGATGGGAAGAAGGGGCAAGCATCTGCAACAGGAGGTGTTCGGAGTCGTCGAGATAAAGGCTCATGGCATCGCCGGCCGCGCGCTTATCGCCGTCGGCCAGCAAGTCATGTATCTGCCGGTCACGCGCCAGCCAGGGCGCCTGAAAACGTGATTCATCGGGAGCGGTGCAAAACACCAGGCGCAATTGCGCGACGACGTTGGTGAAGAACTCATCGAACAATGGACTGCGCAGCAATCCGACGATGTGTTGGTGAAAGGCCAGGCTGTGGGTGCCGACGGCACGCCAGTCCTCACGCTCCCGGGCCAGCTCGGTGGCCTCCAGGGCTTCAAGCATCCGGTCGGACTGATAATCACGCAGCGGCTGACTGGCGCTGATGGCTTGCAGTTCCAGGGTGCGACGGACCTTGAACAGATCGCGCACATCATCAGCCCCCAATCTGCGCACTATCACGCCTTTGTTACGGACATAACGGGTCAACCCTTCCTGCCCCAGACGGTGCAACGCCTCGCGAATCGTGTTTCGCGAGGCGCTGTAAGCCGACACCAGATCGTTTTCCACCAGCGCCATGCCGGGCAGCAAACGACCGCCGATGATGTCAGCGCGTAACTCCAATGTGATGTGGTCGGCCAGGGACAGTCCGCTGTTCATACTCAACGCCTCGTGATTGTTCAACAATCGTCAGCGAATAAGTAATCACTATTCGTGCCATCACCTGTCGTGAACTAGTCCTCCCAATATTTGAACAACACGCTGGCGTTCACGCCGCCAAATCCGAAGCCGTTGGACATCGCGTACTCGATCGTCATTGGCCGCGCCTGACCATGAACAATGTCCACGCCTTGGGTGGCTGGATCCGGGTTATCGAAGTTGAGCGTGGCCGGCACCACCTGATCGCGGAGTGCCAACAGCGTAAAGATCGCCTCGATCCCACCTGCGGCGCCGAGCAAATGCCCGGTCGCGGACTTGGTCGACGTTACCGCTATCTTGTTGTCCGAGCCGAACAGCGACTTGATGGCCGCCAACTCCCCCAAATCCCCAACCGGAGTCGAGGTCGCATGAGCGTTGAGATGTTGCACCTGTGCCGGCGAAATGCCCGCCTGAGCCAACGCCAGCGACATCGCCCGATGCGCACCGCTGCCATCTTCAGGCCCCGCGGTCAGGTGATAGGCATCGGCGCTGGTGCCGTAACCGACCAGTTCGGCCAGAGGCTGAGCGCCGCGCGCCAGGGCATGCTCCAGAGATTCGATCACCAGAAGGCCCGAGCCCTCGCCCATCACAAAGCCATCGCGGCCACTGTCGAACGGCCGCGAGGAGCGTTCCGGGGTGTCGTTGTAACCGCTGGACAAGGCCCTGGCCGCCGCGAACCCGGCGAGACTGACACGATCGATCGCCGCCTCCGCACCGCCACACACTGCAATGTCCGCCTCGCCACATCGGATTAATCGCGCCGCGTCACCAATCGCCTGAACCCCGGCCGCGCACGCCGTTACCGGAGCCCCCAAAGGCCCCTTGAAACCGTGCTCGATCGACACATGGCCCGCGGCGAGATTGACCAAAAACGAAGGGATGGTGAACGGCGACAAACGTCGCGGGCCACGGTTGTCGGTGGTGCGCACCGCATCGGCAATCGCACCGAAACCACCCACGCCCGAGCCGATGATAGTTGCAGTACGCTCCTGGGCATTGGCGTCCTGCGGTTGCCAACCCGCCTGTTCCACTGCCTGACGCGCCGCCTCCATGGCAAACATAATGAAGCGGTCCATCTTCTTCTGCTCTTTGGGCGGCGTCGCCCGATCCGGATCAAAACCCGCCTCGGGATCTTCCGCCAGCGTCTGCACCGCGCCACCGACCTTGGCCGGCAGATCGGCCACCACCTCGTCCGGTAACGCCCGCAACCCGGAGCGCCCGGCCAACAGACGCGCCCAAACCGCTTCGACGCCACTACCCAACGGTGACACCAGGCCCATACCCGTGACTACCACTCGACGATTACTCATAACGCAAATACCTCAAGTCGATTCATGGCGCCTCACTTGTAACGCGTGGCGGCCGTGCTTCTGGACAGATTCGGCGCCATCGCATGACGCGCCGCTACATAGGACTCCCACTCAGAGAGATTCGGCAAGGAAGGAATGGTGATCAACTCACCTTGGTCCAGACCCGACAACGCTGCGTCAACCATCTCCCCCGCTTCCATGATCATGTCCGCCGGAATCTGGGACGCATCGATACCGGAACGCTCCAAAATCTCGGTGCGTGTTACCCCCGGCAACACCGCTTGAACCTGGACCCCGGTGCCCGCAAGCTCCTCGTTCAACGACTGAGTCAGGCTCAACACATAAGCCTTGCTCGCGCTGTACGTCGCATTGAACCGCTCAGGAAACAACGCTACCACCGACGCAATGTTAATGATCGTCCCCCGACCGGCCTTGGAAAAACCGGCAGCCGCCGCCGAGGCCAGCCTCGTCACCGTGGTGACGTTCAGCTGAATCAAACGCTCCAGCTGATCCATATCAGCGTTGGCGAGCAAACCATCCGCCGCGACACCAGCGTTGTTCAGCAACAGGCTGATACTCGAATCGCTGCGCAGACGCTGCTCAAGCTTCAACACATCATCCTTTTGCGTCAGATCCGCCTTCAGTACCTCCACCTGAACACCATGCGCGGCGCGCAACTTACTCGCCGCAGCCTCCAGCCGTTCCTGATCACGGGCAACCAGCAACAAATCAAAACCACGGGCCGCCAACCGCTCCGCGTAAACCGCACCGATGCCGGAAGAAGCACCGGTGACGAGGGCCGTACCTTGGTTCTGGACAGAATTCATGACAATGCTCCTGGAGGATGCTTGAGGAAGGCGAAGCGCCTCAATGTCAGAGCGCTTCAGCGAATGATGAATTTATTATAGGCATAATTTAAACGCCATATGATAGCCGTAATTTTTCATCTTCTGATGAAAGGCGTCAGATCACCCTCTGCGGCAATATGCAAAAAGGCCGGTCAATGACCGGCCTCTTGGTGTGGACTTACAAGCTTAGTTCACTTCCAGCTTCTCGCGATTCTTGTCCAGAATGGCTTTGCCGATCCCCTTCACTTCCAGCAATTCGTCGACGGACGAAAACGGCCCATTACTATCGCGATAAGCAACAATTGCCTTGGCCTTCGCTTCACCAATCCCGGACAACTCGCGCTGCAGAGTCGGCGCATCAGCCCCATTGAGATCGACCTTACCGGTTTGAGCCTTGGCGGCAACGTCCAGCATCAAGGGTGCCTTGGCAGCCTCCGGTGCCGCTGTCGGCGCAGCAATGGCCGCAATAGAAGCGCTGGTGAGCAGGGCAAAAACCAGAGAGTAGAAATAGCCAGTACGCATAAGTGAAGCTCCATGACATCGAATGAGAAAGCAGCTTTTCCGAAGCTGCCTCCTAAACTTAGGCGATGTGGTGGAGCTGTCAAAAGTGTGTCTGTTGCAGGATGTGAAACAATCAGGGCTCGAGACGACGTTGCTGGTGGATCCAGTCGACAATCTCGCCGTCAGGGGTATAGCCGCTGACCGTTTCGCGCAGGAGCTGGCGCACGCGGGAGTAATCATCCTCCTCGACGGCGATCAGCAACTCAGTCAAACGGCCCTTGAGCACGTCCCAGGACAGATGGTCTTCGTTGGCGGACATGATCATCGGATGGGACGTCGCAGAGACGTTATCCCCGATCAGCAACTCTTCGTAGAGCTTCTCGCCCGGACGCAGGCCAGTGAACTCAATGGAAATGTCACCGTGCAGGTTCTTCTCCGAGCGGATGCTCAAACCGGACAAGTGAATCATCTTCTCCGCCAGTTCGACGATCTTCACCGGTTCACCCATGTCCAGGACGAACACATCACCGCCCTGCCCCATGGATCCGGCCTGGATCACCAGTTGCGCGGCTTCAGGAATAGTCATGAAGTAGCGGGTGATTTTCGGGTGCGTGACCGTCAATGGGCCACCGGATTTGATCTGGCTGTGGAACAATGGAATCACCGAACCGGACGACCCAAGCACATTGCCAAAACGAACCATGGTGAAACGGGTTTTGTTGACCCGGGATACATTCGCCTTGTCACCAAACAGTACCGGGGCGATTTCACGACTGAGGGCCTGAAGGGTCAATTCCGCCAGACGTTTGGTACTGCCCATGACGTTGGTCGGACGTACGGCTTTATCGGTTGAGATCAGCACGAAGTTGGCCACACCCGACTGAAGGGCAGCCTGAGCGGTATTCAACGTGCCCATGACATTGTTGAGCACGCCTTCAGCGATATTGTGCTCGACCATAGGCACATGTTTATAAGCCGCCGCGTGATAAACGGTATCCACGCGCCAGGTCTTCATCACATCGAGCAGTTTGTGCGGGTGACGGATGGAGCCGAGGATGGGCAGCAACTTGACCGCTACCGACTCACGGCAGGCGCGCTGCTCCAATTCCGACAGGATGCTGTAGAGATTGAATTCACTGTGCTCAAACAGCAGAAGCGTGGTCGGGCCAAGGGAGAAGATCTGACGGCACAGCTCCGAACCGATCGATCCGCCAGCACCAGTGACCATCACGGTCTTGCCTTTGATACAGCGTTCGAGCAAATCGGCCTGGGCTGGCACGGCATCACGACCCAGCAAATCAGCGATATCCACTTCCTGAATGTCTTCAACCTTGACCCTGCCGCTGGCCAGATCGGTGAAGTTCGGAACACTTCGTACGTGAAGCGGGAAACCTTCCAGCAGATTGAGAATTTCCCTGCGTCGTGCGCGGGTAGACGACGGTAGGGCCAGAAGGATTTCCTGTGCACCGGTGACGTCGATCATCTGCTGGATGTGTTTGGGTTTGTAGACCTGGAGGCCTGAGATAGAGCGATCGGCGATGCTGGAATCGTCGTCGATGAATGCCACGGGGCGCATGACTCGGCCCATGCGAAGCGCTGCAACCAGTTGATTGCCCGCCACGCCTGCGCCATAGATCGCGACTTTGGTGAGACCGTCGTCGCGGCTGGTGAACGGTACGTGCTGGGAGGCGGTGAACCAATCACCCATGAAGTATTGGCGCATGCACAGGCGCAGGCCGCCGATAATCACCATGCTCAGCCACCAGTAGTTGAAGATGATGGAGCGCGGGACGACGGCTTCGTGGTTGCTGTACCAATAGACCACGACCGCCAGAATCAGCGAAGACAGACTGACTGCCTTGATAATCGCAATCAACGCATCGTTGCCGAAGTAGCGCATGACAGCGCGGTACATGCCGAAGCGGATGAACAGAGGAATGGCGATGACGGGGGCGCAAACAAACAGCCAGAAATGGACCCTTAAAGGGTTGTACATATCATCGATACCCAAACGGACGATGAATGCCAACCAAAGCGCAAGCCAGACCAGCACAATGTCTGTGCCAACCTGTATCAGTCGCTTGCGGCGTCTTGGAAGTCCTACAAGGCGCGCTCTGACCCTATCCATGAATTCTTCAAACACCTCAGCCTTCTCCCTTCAACTGCCGTTTCAGCGTAATGAAACTTATAGGCCCATCTCATTCACTTTAAAACTAAATGACAAAATTGTTACTCAGTTCTTCATCGGCTTTTCAAGCTCGCCTGCGTGGAACATGATCGCCAGCACGACCAATGGAGCATAGGCCAGGATCAAACCCAGGCTTGAGTTCAGACCAAATTGCGTAACGGCCATTGCAATAGGCAGCAACCAAAGCAAATTGATCGCACCGACGGCCATTGTAACCGGCAAATGGCTGCCAAACCGACGGGAGGCGAACTGATAGGCATGACTGCGGTGCGCTTCGTAGACTTTGTCACCCCTGAGCAAACGGCGAAACAGAGTAAACGTCGCATCGACAATAAATACGCCGAGCAAAATCAGCCAGCCCCACAACAAGTCCGCGGAGAACCAGGCGGCTTGAAGCGACAGTCCTCCAAGCACAATGCCCAGAAATCCACTTCCGGCATCCCCCATGAAAATCCTGGCAGGGGGGAAATTCCAAAAGAGAAAACCCGCCACGGACATGGCCAACAATAATGGAGCCCAGACCAGGTCCGTCGCACCACCCACCCAATAAAGCAGACAAGCCCCAAGGCAAACGCACATCGCCTCGACGCTGGCGATGCCATCGATACCATCCATGAAGTTATAAAGATTAAGCAGCCATACCAGATAAAACGCTGCCAACACATGGCCAAACCACCCGAGGTCGAAAGTCCCCCCCCCGATTTCAACGACGGGCAACCCACCGATCCAGAACAGCAACCACGTCGACGCAGCGAAATGCCCCAACAAGCGCCAACGGGCGGCGATGTGTCCGTGGTCATCCATAAATCCGATAATGGCGATTAGAGCGCCTGCACCGGCAATAGCCAAAAATGCCGAAGAAGACATCAATCCTGCAAACAACAACATTCCCAGCGCCAATGTGAATGCCAGGACAATTGCAACCCCGCCCCCCCGAGGAGTGGGGACCGAATGAGAGCTTCGAGCGTTGGGAATATCAATCAGGCTTCGAGACAGCGCGTAATGACGCAAAGCCCAAGTAAGGAAAAAAGACACAGCGACGATGACAGGGATAAACCAGCCATAACTCATGATTTGTGGGAATCCAGAAAATGTTGCGCCGTCAGGCCCAACGCTTTATCGAGGGTGACCGGAGGAGTCCAGCCCAATAGTTGTCGGTTTTTACTGATATCAACCTGTAAGGAGCCGAGAATACGATCCGACAGCGCTCGCTGGCCCAGTAGCGCTGCCGCACCGCTCATGAGCCAGGCAGGTATCGGCAACAATATGGCGGGCTTGCCCAGAGCGCCCGCCAGCTTGCGCAATAATTGCGTGGTCGACACGTCCTCGCCATCACTGGCCAGGAACACTTGATTGGCAGCCGCCGGGTGGTCGCAACAGGTCACGATAAGATCTATCAGATTGTCTATGGCGACGAGACTACGCTGGTTGTGGATAGCGCCGAAAGGCAGAGGAACGCCACGATACAGCCAACGCATCATGCTGAGGAAGTTGGCCTTGACGCCAGGGCCGTAGACCAGAACCGGGCGGATGATAACCACCTCCATCCCGGTGTCTGCGGCAAGTACCTTCAAGCCTTGTTCTGCCTCAAGCTTGGAGATCCCATAGGGATCGATCGGTGCAGGCACGTCGTCGGCGCTGTATGCCATGCCATGCTCAGTACCCTCTCCGTTCACCTTGATTGAGCTGATGTAGATAAAACGCTTCACACCGGACGCCGCAGCCTGGCGTGCGAGGTTCAATGTAGCCTCGACATTGACTTCACGAAATGCGGCCAGCGGATCAAGAGAGACTTCTTTCATGACGTGAACACGAGCGGCGGCATGAACCGCAACGTCGACGCCCGTCAGTGCGTCACGCCAATCGTTTTCGCCATTCAGATTGGTCAGTGGTAGCAAACGCACACCGGCTGGAAAAGTAGCGGACAGGGTCCGGACCGGAGCAACAACAGAACTCCCGGAGAACTGCACCAATCGATTGATCAACGCCCGCCCTAGAAAACCACTGCCGCCGGTAACCAGGAATGTTTTAGATCTCATGGGTGGCCCTTGGGAATACATAAGAACATCAATGCTCGGTCACTGTGCCGCAACACTTCAAAGCAGAGACCGATAAATCTCTGCATAGGACTTCGCCATCGAATCAGCCGAAAACACTTCCTCGAACCGCCGCGCAGCCGCCTCACCCATCGACGCTGCAACCGCGGGTTGATTCCAGAGGTGGTTCATTGCATCTGCCAGCGCTGCAGAATCCCGGGGAGGAACAACCAACCCGGTCTCTCCTGAGAGGTTGATATAAGTAGTACCAGAACCTATCTCACAAGAAATCATCGGCTTCCCGTACATCGCGCCCTCAAGCAATGAAATACCGAAAGACTCGGATCTCAGATGCGAAGGAAAAACGAACGCATAGCACAGCGTTAACAGAGCGGCTTTGTCATCGTCAGGTAAACCACCGAGAAAATGCACATTCGATAGCCCTAATTGATTCGCCTGAGCTTTAAGCTCTGCCTCAAGGTGCCCTCCCCCCAGAATCACTACGGGAAGCTGAGTCGTTTTTGCCGCCTCAAGCAGATAATCCAGCCCTTTGTAGTACCGCAGAGCCCCGACAAACAGAAAAAAACGCTCGCCCAGACGCGCGCGCCAGAATGCTAGTTTTTCAGCAGAGGGAGTCGGGTAAGTTTGTCGGTCCAAACCATAGGGAACAACACGGACTTTGTTTTTAAAACGCGTCAATACCGGACTGCTTTCAGCATAGTTGGGCGATGAAGCAACGATGCAGTCAACGCTGGACAAGAAACGGTTCATCAATGGCTGATAAAGCTTGAGGAGTGTCTTTTGTTTGACGATATCGGAGTGATAACTGACAACGGCGGGCTTGCGAATTCGACTGACGAAATGCACAAGATCCATGTAAGGCCACGGAAAATGGTAGTGAACAATGTCTGCCTTCTGCGCCAGCTCGGCAAAATCCTTGAACGCCGACAGCGAGAAACCAGTGGACGCTACATGCAGGTCGAGTTTGGAGCGATGAGTCAGGTGATGTCCCACCGGCTCATTGCGCGCCGCACCTCGCTCACTGAGGTAAAGCACTTCGGACTCAAAGCCGTGCCTTATTCCACCTTCAGCAATCTGAAAGATGACCTGTTCAATGCCACCCATGGTCTCCGGGTAGTATGTCTTGAAGAAGTGCAGAACCTTGATCATTGTCCCTTGACCACCTTCCGATAAACCTGAAGCGTTTCCATTGCGCAGCGTTCCCACGAAAACCTCGCCGCATGCAACAAGCCTTGCTCGACCGCGCTGGAACGCCACGACTCATCTTCCAGACCTTGCTGGATGAGCCCTGTCAACGTTTCGACGTCCATGGCGTCGCACATCAGGGCCGCATTGCCGGCGACCTCCGGAAGTGACGAGCTGTTAGAGCAAACGACAGGGACACCAGAACTCATGGCTTCCAGAACCGGCAAACCAAACCCTTCATACAATGAAGGAAAGGTAAAAAGACGAGCGCCAGCAAACAGCAGAGGAAGGTCTTCACTGGGTACAAACCCCAGGTAATAGGCCCAGCCTTCACGGCGGGCGCTTTCGAGCCGTTGGTGAATACTTTCGTTGCGCCAGCCGTGATAGCCGGTGAGCACCAAAGGCCAGCGCTTGCGCACTTCCAACGGCAGACGTGAATACGCATCCAGCAACGTTTCGATATTCTTGCGAGGCTCGATCGTCCCGACAAACAGGCTGTAACCACCCACCTCGAGACCATGGCGTGAAAGCGTGCTTCTGAGATCTTCCGCGCTACGAGGATGAAACTCGGCGGAACTGGCCAGCGGCACCGTATGGATACGCTCTATAGGCCAGGAAAAGTACTCCGCCAACTCTTTACGCGTGTACTCGGAGTCCGTGATCAACGCGTCTGCTCGTACCAGTGTGGTCTTCAGCTCTTTCTGCAAGTAACGCACAAGTTGCGGCGCATGGCAGTGAGACCAGGTAAATGGAGACAGATCGTGGAATGTAGCAACACTGCGGCCGGCAAAGGGTGGCAGGAAATAATTCGGGCTATGGTAAAGAAAATCACCATGATTTTTTAACGCATGCTTCCTGAGCAACGGCATAAGGAGCCGATACGCTTCAACCGCCAGGAAGTTTTTCTGCACCGCTCGTTTCAAGCCATAACCACTACCCGACTCGTTGGCAGCCGTAGGCAGCGCAGGCAAAAATCGCCGACCGGCAAAAAACTGCAGGTCGGTGATTTCAGGATTCTGCTGCAGCCGCAGCGCCAATTCGTAGGTGTAACGACCGATGCCAGTCAGCGGAAACCGGACCGGCTCAACAGAAAGAATTAACTTCATTTATTCGGCCGTCAGCATCCAGCCCAGGGTTTCGTCCAGGGAAGGTGTTGACCAGCCGGGAACCAGAGCACGTAACCGTGAATTATCCCCGCACAGGGTTTTCACCTCATTGGCACGCACAAAGGCCGGATTCACTTCGACCTCAATATCGTGCCCGGTCAACCCTTTGCACATTTCGATGACTTCACGAAGCGAATGAGTATTGCCAGAGCTGACATTAATAGTCTGCCCCAGCGGCTTGGCCTCGATAAGTCCTCGATAGGCCTTCACCAACGCACGAACGTCGCTGAAATCACGCCAGACATCGAGATTGCCCAGTTCGATTTTTTGCGCCTTGCGCCGGAAATGGGAAACGATTTTCGGCAGCAAGAAATTCTCGGCCTGGCCAACACCGGTGTAGTTGAAAGGACGAGTAATAACGATAGGCAGGCGCTCGTGCCAAAGATTGGCCATGTACTCCATGGCCAACTTGCTAACGGCATAATCGTTGGCTGGCGCCGGAGTTGTGGCTTCCGACAACAGGCCACCCGAAGCGTTGCCATAGACATTGGCACTGCTGGCGATCAGCACACAATCCAAGGGTTTTCCACTGGCCGCGACGGCTTCCAGCAAATTGCGCGTGCCTATCAAGTTCACTTGATAGAACGCGTCCGCTGCGCCATGCCCGACAAACGCCAATGCCGCGAGATGAACCACAACATCAGGCTGAATCTTTGCCAGCAACGTCCGCAAACCCGGGCCATCGGCCAGATCCACCTGGTAATAATTGCGTTCATCGGAAGGCTGACTACCCAACCCGACAACCTCGTAGCCATGAGCCCGAAGTTCATCCGCCATGTAACGACCGGTGAAACCTTGAATACCTGTAATCAGCGCACGTTTGCCAGCAATGGTCATCAGAATGAAAATCCTTGTTCATTACGACGCAAGTCGGCTTCAACCATCATGCGGCACAATTCTTCCAGAGAGGTTTTCGGCTCCCAACCCAAAACTTCCTTGGCCTTGGCCGGGTTGCCGATCAGCAACTCAACTTCAGTCGGGCGGTAGAATTTCGGGTTAATGGTGATCAGCACTTTGCCGGTAGCCGCATCAGTGCCCTGCTCGGCCTCTGCAGTACCTGCCCAGGAAATAGTGATACCCACAGCCTTGAACGCCATGGAAACGAAGTCGCGAACAGTCTCGGTGCGGTTAGTCGCCAACACGAAAGTGTCCGGCTCATCGGCCTGCAGCATCCGCCACATCCCTTCGACGTACTCCTTGGCAAAACCCCAGTCGCGCTTGGCGTCGAGGTTACCCAGCTCCATCTTGTCCAGCAGGCCCAGCTTGATCTTGGCTACAGAGTCAGTGATCTTGCGGGTCACGAACTCACGGCCACGCAGTGGGGATTCGTGGTTGAACAAGATACCGCTGGTGGCAAAAATGCCGTACGACTCGCGATAGTTGATGGTCATCCAGTGAGCGTAGAGCTTGGCCACACCATAAGGGCTGCGCGGATAGAAAGGCGTGCTCTCGATCTGCGGGATAGCTTGCACCTTGCCAAACATCTCGGAAGTGGATGCCTGGTAGAAACGAACCTTCGGATTAACGATGCGAATCGCTTCAAGCAGGTTTACCGCACCGAGACCGGTGATCTCTGCAGTGGTGATCGGCTGCTCGAACGAAACACCCACGAAACTCTGCGCCGCAAGGTTGTAGACCTCGGTGGCTTCGGTGGTCTGCAGCAAACGAATGCTGGCAGACAGATCGGTCAGATCGTATTCGACCAAATGCAGATTAGGGTTGGACTGAATGCCCAACTCTTCGATACGCCAGAAATTGACAGAACTGGTACGACGGTAGGTACCGTATACGGTGTACCCCTTCTCCAGCAGCAGTTCCGCCAGGTAGGCGCCGTCTTGACCAGTGATGCCAGTGACAATTGCTTTCATGCGAATCCTCTAAACTCCATTTTGAGCTTTGGTTGGTTTGCTCACAAAAATTAAGATGCACGGCTAGAGCCGCAGCGACCATTCTGGTCCGCAATGATACCCAAATTGCCTGCCCTGAAGGAACTTTAAAAAGGGAAAGAATCCCTAACCTCCTGTCGCCTCGAGCACCCTGGCCCGCCCATAAAAAGTGTGGCGGACCGCTCGCACAATCAACGCATGCGCCCCTGCAGCAATTGATGCACACAACTCACACCTAGGTTATCATCCAGCCCCTTGAAGACATGAGACCCAACACTCTGGCGGCGCTACTTCATAACCTGACATGGATGTGAGCTTTCAACATGATGATGGATTTCATGAGAATAATTTGGTGACTGTTGATGTGGCGGCAGTATTGAACGTCCCTGCTACAAGGGCTTACCAACACCAGCCCTGCGCACAGAACCTCAGTGATCACAGCTATCACCAGAAGCGCTTTCTGAGTGCCGTTGATTTCTCCGTGCCCGCTGTCCGTTCACGCGCGGCCTCTCACCTTCACTCAACGCCCGTCAACTTAAGATTTCCATTTTTTCATAGCCGTCGAATCTTCGATTCCAAGGCAAGCTGACGGCAGCATGGCCGCCCCGTACAGAATTTTCTTATCCGGTAACCGATATGGCTTCAGTAAAACTTCATAACGGGAAAGCATTCAGCTCCGAGGCAGGCACATCAATGCTCGACAGTGCCAGGACTGAAGGCATCACTCTCGAATACAGCTGCAGGACGGGACGCTGTGGTGTTTGCAAAACCAAAGTTCTCTCTGGTGAAACTGAAGCGTTCAAGGACGAGACGTCTCTGACACCCGATGAGAGCGCAGCAGGATTGATCTTGACGTGCTGCCGCCACGCCCTCACCGATGTGGAGATCGATGCCGAAGACCTTGGAGCACTCGGAAACATTGTCGTAAAAACACTTCCCTGCAGAATCGACACGATCAGCAAGCTCGCCGACAATGTTGTGGAAGTCATCCTTAGACTACCGCCCAATAGCAAATTCACTTATTTGCCAGGACAGTACCTCGACATCATCGGTGAAGCAGGCCTGCGCCGTAGCTATTCCATTGCCAATGCCCAGCGCGTTGACGGAAAACTGGAATTACAGATCCGGGAGGTCGAACAAGGCTTGATGTCGCAGTACTGGTTCACCAGTGCAAAGACCAACGACCTCTTGCGACTGGAAGGCCCGCTAGGCACCTTCAGCCTGCGTGAAAAGGACGTTAAGAACATCGTTTTCCTGGCCACCGGTACTGGTATCGCTCCCGTCAAGGCCATGCTTGAGCAATTGCTTGTTAATCCCTCGATGACCGCCGGGAAGAAGGTTTTCATCTATTGGGGGGGCCGTACGCTCAGCGACATCTATTGGAACCCGCAACTTCAGGGGCTGGACGCCACCTTCATACCGGTACTGTCGCGAGCGGACGCTCGGTGGACAGGACGGACTGGCTATATACAATCGGCGCTGATCAAGGATGCCATCGATCTCACACAATCGGTCGTCTATGCCTGCGGCTCGGAAGACATGATTCATTCCGCACGGGATGCACTGACAACTTCGGGACTGCCCGCCAAACACTTTTATTCAGATGCATTTGTAAGCTCAAACTGATAAGGAGCAATCATGAAAGCGGTCATTTTGGCAGGCGGTTTGGGCACACGCCTGAGCGAAGAAACCAGTGTACGTCCAAAGCCCATGGTCGAAATTGGTGGAAAACCAATCCTCTGGCACATCATGAAGATGTATTCCGCGCACGGCATCAATGATTTCATTATCTGCTGTGGATACAAAGGCTATCTGATCAAAGAGTACTTCGCCAATTACTTCCTGCACTCGTCGGATGTAACTTTCAACATGCGTGAAAACACCATGAAAGTACACGACAAACGCGCCGAGGACTGGAATGTCACATTGGTCGACACCGGTGATTCTTCGATGACCGGCGGTCGCTTGCGCCGCGTGGCAGATTACGTTAGAAACGAAGAGGTGTTCTGCTTCACCTATGGTGATGGCGTCGGCGATATAGACATCAGCGCCACCATTGCCTTCCACAAACAGCATGGCAAGGCAGCGACACTCACTGCCACCTATCCCCCGGGTCGCTTTGGCGCGCTGGACATCAAGCAACACCAGGTTCTTAACTTCAAGGAAAAGCCAAAAGGCGACGGCGCCATGATCAATGGCGGTTTTTTCGTATTGTCCCCTCAAGTCCTCGAATACCTGATCGACGACAGCACTGTCTGGGAGCAAGAGCCTTTGATGGGGCTGGCAGCGGACGGCCAGTTGATGGCACACGAGCACCAGGGCTTCTGGCAGCCAATGGATACCCTGCACGATAAAAACCTGCTGGAAAAACTTTGGCAAAATGGCAAGGCACCTTGGAAATCCTGGGAATAATATGAAAGCTACCGTCACCGCTGCCTTCTGGAAGGGAAAGAAGGTATTTCTCACAGGTCATACCGGATTCAAGGGCAGCTGGTTGTCCCTGTGGCTACAAGACATGGGTGCGCACGTCAAAGGCTTCGCGCTGGCACCGCCTACAACGCCGTCGCTCTTTGAACAAGCGCGCGTTGAGCAAGGCATGGTGGCATCGCAGATTGGCGATATTCGCGACCTGCAAACCATTACCGAAAGCATGACGGCTTTTGATCCAGATATTCTGATCCATATGGCTGCCCAACCCTTGGTCAGGTTGTCATACCGAGAACCTGTCGAGACCTATGCCACCAATGTCATGGGAACTATTCATGTGCTGGAGGCTGCACGCAAATGCCCAAGTCTTCGCGCAATCGTCAATGTCACGACTGACAAGTGCTACGAAAACCAGGAGTGGGAGTGGGGCTATCGTGAAAACGAACCTATGGGCGGCCACGACCCTTATAGCAACAGCAAAGGCTGTGTAGAACTGGTCACCTCCGCCTACCGCAATTCATTCTTTAAAGCTGATGACGCGCCAGCCCTGGCCTCAGCACGTGCTGGCAATGTGATTGGTGGCGGTGACTGGGCAGAAGATCGCCTCATTCCCGACATTCTGCATGCCGTCGAAAAAGGCCAGCCGGTGATCGTTCGCAACCCGAAAGCGACGCGCCCGTGGCAACATGCCCTAGAGCCGCTCAGTGGTTACCTTGTCCTGGCCCAGCACCTGTGGGAGCATGGCCATGCATTCGCGCAAGGCTGGAATTTCGGCCCCCGGGATGAAGATGCTCGTCCCGTCGAATGGATACTCGATCACATGGTGGGAGCATGGGGCGCCGGTGCAAGCTGGCAACTTGATAGCGAATCTCAGCCCCATGAGGCGCGCTACTTGAAGTTGGATATTTCCAAAGCCAAAACCCACTTGAAGTGGGAGCCTACCTGGAGCCTGGAAGCCACACTAACCCGCATCGTCACCTGGCATCACGCCTGGTTGCGAGGCGAGGATATGCATGCCCATTGCGTGAACGAAATCAACAGTTACATGGCAGCCATGGCCGCTGACGCCTAACCAATTAAAAGCTTTAAGCAGGAAATACTATGACCCCCGATATGCTCCGTCAGGAAATCAGCCAGCTCGTTGAGCGTTACGCCCAGACTGCCTTGGCTGCCAAACCTTTTGTTGGGGGCGAGACTGTCATCCCTCCCTCCGGCAAGGTGATTGGCGCGCGCGAACTGCAACTGATGGTCGAAGCATCCCTTGATGGCTGGCTAACCACCGGTCGCTTCAATGCTGAATTCGAAAAAAAACTGGCCGAATTTCTCGGCGTCAATTATCTCATTACCGTCAACTCGGGCTCGTCGGCCAACCTTGTTGCTTTCAGCACATTGACCTCACCCAAGCTGGGTGACCGTGCCATCAAGAAAGGTGACGAAGTCATTGGCGTAGCTGCAGGCTTCCCCACCACCGTCAACCCCATAGTACAGTTCGGGGCGATACCGGTCTTCGTCGATGTCGACATGGCGACCCACAACATTGACCCCGAGCTGATCGAAGCGGCCATCACCCCCAAGACCAAGGCGATCATGCTCGCCCACACCCTTGGTAACCCCTTCAACCTGGGTAAAGTCAAAGCCCTGTGCGAAAAGTACAATCTCTGGCTGGTCGAAGATTGCTGCGATGCACTCGGTGCGACCTATGACGGCAAGATGGTTGGCACCTTTGGCGACATCGCTACCCTGAGTTTCTACCCGGCCCACCACATCACCATGGGGGAAGGTGGTGCGGTGTTCACCAATAACGCCCAGCTCAAATTGATTGCCGAATCGTTCCGTGATTGGGGACGCGACTGCTATTGCGCGCCCGGTTGCGATGATACCTGCGGCAACCGTTTCGGCCAGCAATTTGGCAGCCTGCCACAAGGTTACGATCACAAGTACGTGTATGCCCACTTAGGCTACAACCTGAAGATCACCGACATGCAAGCGGCCTGCGGACTGGCACAGCTCGACCGCGCACCTGAGTTCATCGAAACTCGCAAGCGCAATTTCAAGCTGCTCAAGGAACGCCTGGCGAGCTTGAGCGATTTCCTTGAAATCGCCGAACCAACCCCCAATAGCGACCCATCCTGGTTTGGTTTCCCAGTCACTCTGAAGGAAAGCGCTGGGGTCAAGCGTGTCGACCTGCTCAAGTTCCTGGATCAGAACAAGATCGGTACCCGCCTGCTGTTTGCCGGCAACCTGACCCGTCAGCCGTACTTCCATAACATCGAGTACCGCGTCGTGGGCGAACTGACCAATACTGATCGGACCATGAACCAGACCTTCTGGCTGGGCGTCCAACCCTCCCTGGGCCAAGAGCATTTCGATTACGTTGGTGAAAAACTGGAAGAGTTCTTCGGGATCGGTTTCTAACATATGAAAGCTTCAGATGCAGTAGCAAAAGTACTTGCAGACAATAACGTCCTGTATGGTTTTGAGCTCATCGGTGGAATGATTACCCATCTGGTGGACAGTATTAACTTGCTCGGAAAGACCAAGTTGGTATCAATGCACCATGAGCAAGGCGCTGCCTTTGCTGCATCTGCTGTCGCACGTGCGACCCATCACAAGATCATGGGCGTGGCACTGGGTACAAGTGGACCCGGTGCCACCAACCTGATTACCGGAATTGCAGACTGCTGGCTGGACAGTCACCCATGTCTGTTCCTGACCGGTCAGGTCAACACCCACGAACTCAAGGGCGACAGGCCCATACGTCAGCAGGGCTTCCAGGAGCTCGACAGCGTTGCCTTAGTGAGTAGCATCACCAAGTATGCTCACCAGATCACCCATGTCGATGAACTGATCCCCTGCCTTCTCAAAGCGATCCGCATCGCTCGGGAAGGCCGTCCGGGACCTGTCCTGCTGGACATTCCCATGGACATCCAGCGCGCCGAGATCGATGAGGCGGTGCTGGACCAATTATTAAACGCCTGGACCAATGAAACGACGCTTGCTGCCGAGCAGCACGCCTCGTTCAGCGACGTCTGGACTGCACTGTCCAAGGCTCAAAAACCGGTATTCCTGATCGGCGGTGGCGCAGTAAACAGCCCTGTGTTCAGCCAATGGCTGAGCCTGGTCGGCAAATTGGGCATCCCCCATGTCGCCAGCCTGAAAGGCGCTGAAAAACTCACGGCAAGCGAACACTACCTCGGCATGCTCGGTGCCTATGGCACCCGCGCAGCTAACCATGCCGTCCAGCACTGCGATCTGCTGGTGGTGTTCGGTAGCCGCATGGACGTGCGCCAGACCGGGGCCAAACCCGAAACGTTCGCTGCGAATGCTCACATCATCCAGTTCGATCTGGATGCGGCCCAGCTGGACAACAGGGTCAAGGCCCAAGAGTCGATCCATGCCGACCTGGACGCTGTGTTTGCCGACTTCATCGCGCATGCAGCCAAGCTGCAACCCGCTCCGACGGCCTGGCGCGCTCACCTGGCGCAGGTCTTCAAGCAATCGTTCGTCGATGAGTACACGGCGTGGAACATCAGCCCGTTCGAGCTGCTGAACAACCTCAACGACCTGACCGCCGACCGTGCCCTGGACTATGTTGCCGACGTAGGTAACAACCAGATGTGGGCCGCGCATACCTTGCGCCTGAGCCCCGGCCAAGCCATGCACCACTCAGGCGGCCTGGGCACTATGGGCTTTGCCATTCCTGCCGCCGTGGGCGCCAGCATCGCAGGTGACAAACCGGTTGTCGTCATCACCGGCGACGGCGGTGCGCAGCTCAATATCCAGGAGCTCGACATCATTGCCCGCGACCAGTTGCCGATCCTGACTATCGTACTGAACAATCACTCGCTGGGAATGGTCCGCGGCTTCCAGGAAATGTACTTCGAGGGCCGTAACTCTTCGACTTACTGGGACGGCTATACCTCGCAGTTCCAGGCCCTTGGCGCTGCATATGGCATACATTCGCTAAGCGTTGTCAATCTCGCGGCATTCAAGGCCGCTGTAGCCGAGTTTCTTGCCAACGGCAAACCCATGCTCATCGAAGTCATGATGCCAGACGCGCGGGAATGCCGGCCGCGCCTAGAGTTTGGCCGCCCGATCGATGAGCAGTCGCCACCGCTGGATCTGGGTAAATGAAGCTTGCCATCCTTGGGGCAAGCAGTCATATCGCCAAAGACCTGGTAGCCAGCATCGCTGAACATACTGCTTATGAATGCAACCTGTTCGTACGCGCACCGGGCTCGCTCGATGCCGAACTGCGGGCCATTGCCGAGCGCAAGGAATTTGCCGTGCTCGACTACTCCGGCTTCGATGTCAATTGCCAGTTCGATGCGATCATCAACTTTGTTGGCGTTGGTGATCCCGCCCGGGCCGTACAGATGGGCAAGGACATCTTCACCGTCACCGAGCGGTATGACAACCTTGCCTTGGAGTACCTGCAAAACCATCCTCAGTGCAGATACATTTACCTGAGCAGCGGCGCTGCATACGGTACCAACTTCGAAACACCTGTAACCGAGGCCTCGAAGGCGATATTCGCGATCAATGGGCTAAAGTCGCAGGACTGGTACGGCGCGGCCAAATTCCAGGCCGAGTGCCGCCATCGAGCGCTGCCTGAGGCCGCCATTGTCGATGTGAGGGTGTTCAGTTACTTCAGCCATCGCCAGGCTGTAGAGGCTCGCTTCTTCCTCAGCGACATTCTGCGTGCACTGCAAGCGGGCACAGTGCTGGAGGTTTCACCCGATGACATGCTCCGGGACTACCTCACCCCCGCCGATTTCCTGCAACTGATTGATCGGATCCTGCAGTCGCCAGCGTGCAACGACGTGGTCGACTGCTACAGCCAGGCCCCCATCGGCAAGTTCGAACTGCTGACGGCCTTGAGCGAGCAGTTCGGCCTGCAATTCACAATTGCGGGTGACCAGGCAAGGGTCAATGCCACAGGCGCCAAGGCCCATTACTATTCGCACAATCGCAAGGCCGGGCAACTGTTTGGCTATGTGCCCAGCGACTCTTCGCTAAGTGGTGTCATGCGCGAAATCAGGCAGCATCTGAATGCAAGAGACTAAAGAGACGCCCTCCATGCTACGCAGGCTTCTACAAGTAAAACTGTTTAGATTCCTGTTGGTGGGGGTGATGAATGCGGTGTTCGGCTACGGCTGTTTTGCCGGCTTTCTCTACCTCGGGCTGCACTACAGTGCGGCATTGCTGCTCGCCACGATATTAGGCATAGCCTTCAATTTCAAAAGCACCGGTGCCCTTGTATTCGGCTCGAAGAACAACAAGCTGATTTTCAGGTTCATTGCCGGCTATGGCGTCGTCTATGGCGCCAATGTGGCAGGCATTGCGGCGCTCAAATTACTAGGTGTCGACCCCTACTTGGCTGGCATGGCCTTGATCGTGCCAATGGCCTTACTTTCATTCGTCATTAATAACAGGTTCGTTTTCAATTATGCGTAAGCTTATCAGCATAGTGACACCCTGCTACAACGAAGAAGCCAACATTGATGAGCTTTACCAGCGCATCGTCGAGGTGATGTCGCGCCTTGACTATGACTACGAACATATTTTCATCGATAACTGCTCCACGGATAACAGCCACGCCAAATTGCGCGCCCTAGCCGCGCAAGACAAGCGGGTAAAGCTGATATTCAATGCCCGCAACTTCGGCCATATCCGCTCACCGTACCATGCCTTGCTACAGGCCAATGGCGACGCCGCCGTGCTGATCGCCTCCGACTTGCAAGACCCGCCAGAGATGATCGAAGAATTCGTCAAGAAGTGGGAAGAAGGCTTCAAGACGGTGATGGCGGTCAAGCCGGAGAGCGAGGAATCGCGCCTCATGTTCCTGATGCGTCGCGCCTACTATCGCTTCGTCACCCGCATCTCCGAAGTGCCACTGGTGCAAAACGCCACCGGTGCCGGCCTGTTTGACCGGGCGGTGCTGGATATCCTGAAGAAGATCGACGACCCCTATCCGTATTTCCGCGGCCTGCTGTGTGAAATCGGTTTCCCGATCGCCACCGTGCCATTCAAGCAGCCACGGCGTCAGCGCGGCATCACCAAGAACAACTTCTACACGTTGTATGACATCGCGATGCTGGGCATCACCAACCACTCCAAGGTGCCGTTGCGGCTGATGGTCATGGGTGGGGCGTTACTCGCAGGCCTGAGTCTGCTGGCTGCCTTTGGCTTCCTGATCGCCAAGCTGGTGTTCTGGAATTCGTTCCAGATAGGTATCGCGCCGTTGCTGATCTCGCTGTTCTTCTTCAGTTCGGTACAGATTCTGTTTCTTGGAATGCTGGGGGAATATCTCGGATCGGTTCACACCCAGATGCGCAACATGCCCCTGGTCGTCGAAGCAGAGCGCGTGAATTTTGACTAAGGTAAGTCGAGCAAAAGACAATGAATGCACATAATTTCATGCGCTCGTCACGACCTGTTGACGCCAATGGCACTCCAACGTTGCGAAGTATCCTCGCTGCCGACTGGAAGTTGATTTTCATTGGTGCGCTGGCCTCGTTCTTCCTCGCCAGCATTCTGATGAGCGGAATGCACGAAGGCTTGATTCCAGACCTGTCCACGCCCTACGACTATGCGGGTGACAGTTTGTTTCACGCGTGGATGGCCCAGCGTGTAGCCGAAGGTTGGCTGTTCGATAACGCCCGAAGTGGCTATCCGTTCGGCTCGAACTTTCTGGACTTCCCTGGTTCCGACGCTGGCGCCCACTTGGTCATCAAACTTTCCGCCATGCTCGGCGGGGGCTGGGTGGCCGGAGTCAACCTGTTTTTCCTGCTTGGCTTTGCAGTCTGCTTCATCGCCACTTATGTAACGGCCAGGGCATTCGGTCTCAACCGCAGCTTCGCAGTGACTGCCAGCGCACTCTATACATTCGTGCCCTTCCACTTCCTGCGCTTGCACCACCTTTTCTACACCTGGTATTTCGTTGCTCCGCTGTTCTTCTACTTGGCATTGGATGTTTACCGCACTCGCGAGCCTGCAAAGGCCTGCAGCGTTAAGTCCAAGCTACGCAGGCTATTTGCGATGGCAGTGGGCATGCTGGTACTGGCATCTTTCGGGGTTTACTACGCTTTGTTCGGGGCAATTATCATTGCCTTGGCCGGCGTCTTCAGCACCATCAGGTCGGGTAACCTCCACGGCATCAAGAAAGCTGCATTGCTAAGCGCCGCCATCGTTGCGGGCGTGCTCATCAATATCATACCTAACCTGGTTGGCAATTTCAGAGACGGCCAGAATGTCGAGGTTGCTCAGCGCTCACCTATCGAGGCCGAGATATATGGCTTGAAGATGATGCAGTTGATAATGCCGCGCCCAGAGCATCGGGTACCGTACTTGGCAGAACTCACCCGCCAGTACAACCGCTCCACCCCATTAATCAACGAGAATGCAACCTCGTCGATTGGCGTGATCGGCGCAGCAGGCTTCATGCTGATATTGCTTCTTGTTGCCTTGGCACCCGCCCGTAGCGAGGGCGATGACAGGCTCCGGCTGCTGGCTGCCACCACATTCGTCCTGTTTCTGTTCGCAACCATAGGCGGCCTGGGTGCACTGTTCGCAATGCTTGTTTCGCCCTCGATCAGAGGCTGGAACAGAGCCAGTATCTTTATTGCCTGCGGATCCATACTGTTTTTCTTCATCGCTCTGCAGATCCTTTTGCAGAAGAAAGCGCCGCGGCTCGCAAACTATCCGTTCGCCATCTCGGCGATACTGCTACTAGTCGGCCTGTATGACCAAACCGCGCCAGCATGCCAAGCCTGCAATGCCAGCCAAAAAGTGGCATTTGAAAACGACAAGGACTTTGTCCAGTCCGTCGAAAAAGCGCTTCCGGCGGGCGCTGCTATCTACCAAATGCCTTACATCGGCTTCCCTGAAGTGCCAACACTGCACAGATTGGCCAACTATCAGATGATGGCTGGCGTGTTGCATTCGTCATCGCTGCACTGGAGCTTCGGCGGCATGAAGGGCCGGCCCGGTGACTTGTTCTATCGCTCACTGGCACAAGAGCCAATGGTCCGTCAACTCGAGGTAGTTCGCAAACTTGGCTTCGAGGGTATCTATATCGATCGCCGCGGCTATGCAGACAATGCCGACGCGCTGATCGGAGAGTTGTCTCAGTTGCTTCAGCACCCGCCGCTGTTGCAGAGCGGCAACAAAGAGCTGGTTTTCTTCAAGCTGGACGGTAGTGCGCATCCGCAACTGGCAGTGTTGTCTGCGAAGCAGATCATGGCCCAGGCAGGTTACTTTGCTGACGCTTTAGGCCCACGCATCCCTGGTGATCTGGCGAATGGCATAGACTTTACTCAGCACCTGCTCCCCGATTTCATTAGCGGCGCCGCAGGCCTTTACGCCTACGAGCCTTGGGGGCGCTGGTCTGCCGGGCCGAAAGTAGACTTCGATTTTGCCGACCCACTACCGCAGACATTCACACTCGTATTAAAGGCCCAAGCCTTTGCATCCAATGCACAAAAGCCGATTCGCGTCGAAGTGGGCAGCCACAAATACAGTATTCAGTTGACCAATGGGGTTTCCGAAGTGCGCCTGGATGTTGACCTCAAAGGTACAAGCGCCCAACGCATATCCTTCTTCCCACCCAACCCTGTATCACCCAAGAAAGTTGCTGGTAGTGATGATGAACGCGTGCTCGGCATCGGTTTCGTGTCGATGCGCATCATGCAATAGAAATGGCCGAACTGATGGATACTCTCGTGCCTGACACTACTGTTCTGGTTAATGGCGGCGCCGGTTTCATAGGCTCGCACCTTTCCGACGCATTACCTTGCCAATAGTTATTCGGTGCGGGGTTTTGATGATTTGTCTACCGGCAAGCGCAATAACCTGCCGATGGCCAATCCACGGATCGAGTTCATCGAAGGCGACGTCGCTGATGCGGCCTTGGTCGCACAAGCAGCCAAGGGCTGCCAAGCTGTCGTACACTTGGCAGCCGTCGCTTCGGTACAAGCCTCCGTAGATGACCCAGTACGCACGCATCAGAGCAACTTCATCGGCACTTTGAATGTCTGCGAGGCAATGCGCCTGGCAGGTATCAAGCGGATAGTGTTCGCTTCCAGTGCAGCGATCTACGGCAACAACGGCGAGGGCGGTCCATCGGTGAAGACACGCCAAAGGCGCCATTGACGCCGTATGCGTCGGATAAGCTGGCCAGCGAATTTTATCTGGACTTCTACCGCCGCCAACACGGGTTGAAGCCAGTAATCTTCCGTTTCTTCAATATCTTTGGGCCACGCCAGGACCCGTCCTCGCCATATTCTGGGGTTATCAGCATTTTTGCCGAGCGCGCGCAAAAAGGGCTGCCCATTTCGGTATTTGGTGACGGCGAGCAGACCCGTGACATCTTCTTTGTCAGTGATTTAGTGAAGTTGTTGGTGCAGAGACTGGAGTTCCCCACCGTCGAAGAAGGTGCATTCAACGTTGGCTTGAATAAATCGACATCACTAAATCAGATTTTGGTAGCACTTTCCGAAGTGCTGGGGGGATTGCCAGAAGTCACTTATCAGCCTGCACGTTCAGGGAATATTCGCCATTCTCAGGCCAATAACAAGCGTCTACTAGGTAGCTTCAAAATGTCGGAGCCTACGCCCTTGGACGTTGGTCTGGCACAATTGCTTGGACGATGAAGAAGGGCCGCAAAGCGACCCGAGTAGCTATCACGCTTGAACAGCAGCAGTCCTTGCAGGCGCGCTGGCATCAGCCGTTCCCGGCGAATCTTTGGAGTACGCCAACAGGTGCTTCAGACCCAAGGCGACTTGCCCTCCCCCCGAACCAACAGGGATGTCTGCGTATTACGGGCCACCAACAGGTTGCGTTCATCCAGCACCACCTGCCCAGCTTACGATAGGCCTCAATGTATTTCATCGCCGCATCCGGATCACCCTCCACCGGCCCGGCGACCCATAGTACATCCGCCTGCTCCGGCTTGATCCAGTTGGCCGGGATGCAGCACGGCTGGCTCGCCGGTTGCGGGCGGCTGGCAGGGACCGGGCACAGCTCCTCGAGCACAGTATCGAACGTACCTGGCGGCGGAGCGCCGTGGCAGGCGATCAACTGCGGAGTCTCGGTACGCTCAGCTCCCGGCGAAGCGAGCAATGCTTCAATACGCTCAATCACCAAGTCGAAAGCATACGCCTGGATACGTTCACGGCCGGCCGTGCCGTGGGTCACTATCAGCTCCGGTCGGTCAATGTAATTGCGCAGACGCTCCGCCAGCTCTTCAGCATTGCCATGCTCGAACAAGAAACCGGTATTACCGTTGTCCACCAGTTCAGAAATACCACCAATGCGTGAGGCAACCACTGGCAAGCCACAAGCCATGGCCTCGGTGATGGTCACGGGCTGGTTTTCCGGGCATACCGACGGCAGAACAAATACGTGAGCCTGGGCAAAGCGTTCTGCAATACGCACGTTGGGTAGGCGCCCCCCAGAACTTGGCAGAAACGTTGGGGGCAATATCGCGCAGCTCGGCCCTGTAGCTTTCCATCATATGGCCATCACCGACCATGTCGACATGCACCCGCTCGGGTGGAAGCAACGCCAAGGCTTTGAGCAGCGTTGGTACGCCTTTGTGCCCGCCTATGTAACCGGTAAAGATACGTACCGCTTGGGGAGTGCTTCCTTGCCCTCTAAGCTAGCTTGGATCGACGGCTGACTTCCCCTGAGCTTGCGGCAGCGATTCCAGCCGGCGGACGGCCTCGAGCAACTGAGCGGCACTTTGCTTCCACGTCAACCAAGGCATAGTGGTGGATGTCGGTTGAGCACCGCAGGCGTGCAGCTCAAGCCAAGCGCGGAGGCTGGCCGCCATGGTTTGTGAGGTGGAGCCTTCGAAATAGAATGCATGATCACCCGCCACCTCTCTGAACACCGGCAGATCGCGGGCGATGATCGGCAGGCCTTTCTGAGCTGCCTCAATCAGCGGCAGACCGAAGCCTTCCCCTTCGGATGCGGCAATCAGGCAATCGCTGTTGTTGTAAACGTGCTCGAGGTACTCATCGCTGATGCCGTCGAGCCAAAGCAGGTGCCTGCCCAGCTGAGGGTGGGATTGAATCCGCATTGCCAGCTCGTCCACCAACCAACCATGCTTGCCAACGATCACAAGGTTTGCTTGCACACCCTGCGCCCACAAGATGTCGAAGGCGTCCAAGGTCTGCGCATGGCCTTTGCGTGGCTCGAGAGTGCCAACCATCACGAACATTGGGCCCTCGCCGAGGGTTTCGATGCGTAGTGATGGGCTCTCTGGCATGCCTTGGGACGGTACCGACTGGTCGATATCCGCACCCAGGTGGAAGGCATCGATCTTGAACTCGCGCGTACGCTGCGGTCCGCGCTCGATCATCCACGCCTTCAAGTCATCGGCCACTGCCTGGGAGATGCACAGCGCGCCATCGTACTCGGCCACCGCATTGATCCAGTTGAGATAATGCTGCTGGAGGCTGTCAACGAAGCAATGGGGCATTTGCAGAATGAGCAGGTCGTACACGACGAAGTAGATCGACACGCCATGATTGCGCATCGCGTTCAGGAACGGCTTTTTGTGTGGGAGCACGTCCATGAGCAAGTCCAGGCACAGGTAGGCATCGCCCGCCCGGTAGGTAATGGCTTCGTCCTCCATACCCTCGCTGTCGGTCTGGCCGAGAAACCTCGCCGCGAAGCGTGAAGCATAGCGGTAGAACGTTTCGCCAGCGACGGTATAGACCGGTTTGACATCGTAGGATTGCGGCGGATTGTTCAACCACTCCAGCAAGATACTGCGCACTACCCGCTGGATGCCGCTTTTCCCGTCATGCTTGCACAGCTCGGAAACATCCACGAACAGGCTAGGTTTGCCCGCCAACCCCTGCAGCGAGTAATCGATGGCCTTGGCCAAGCGCTGGATGTCGAGGGCACCGCTTTCCAGGTAGCCGGACGCGGTCAACGTGTCGACCAGAGCCAGGGCGCCGTCCTTCGTATCATCGGCGCCTTCGGCCGGGCGCTGCACCTGGGTCAGCGCCTGCTCGAATGCGGCTATGGCAGCCTTGCCAGTATTGTCCCAGGAGAACAGCTCGGCACGTTGCAGGCCATGGGCAGCCAGGGCAGCGCGGAATTCATCATCGACCAAGGCTTGGCGCAGCTTCTGCGAAATGGCCTGGACGTCGAACGGGTCGAAGGTCGCCTCCTCCCAGCCAATCACCTCGGGCACGCTGGAGGTGTTGGCGCCGATCACCGGGGCCCCGCACTTCATGGCCTCGAGCGGTGGCAGGCCAAATCCTTCATGCCACGACGGGAATACATAAACCCGGCAGGTGTTGTATAGCGCCACCAGCTCCGCGTCGGTGATGAAGCCAGTGAATACCAGATCTGTCTGACTCAGGCCCTTGCTCAAGGCGAGCTCGCGATACTTGTCGATGTGCCATTGCGGCATCTTGCCGGCAAAGACCAACTGCAGTTCACCCAGCTGCGGCTTGATGGCGGCAAACGCCGTGATCAGCTGTGGCAGGTTTTTGCGGTCGTCTGCCCCGCCGGAATAGAGCACGAAGGTCTCGCGCAGGCCGAACTTGTTCGTCAGGGCATCACGCTCATCCGGGCTCAAGGACACCGGGCGGAAGACATCATCCGCCGCCGTCGAGACGTTGACCAGCCTGGTATCGTCCAGCGGCAACAACGACAGGGCTTCTTGCCTGGCGAATTCGGATATGGATAGCAGCAGACCGTAGTTCTTGAAAGCCTCGACCTTTTCCAGGTAGTGCTTCTTGTAGCCGGGGTTGTTGTCCAGGTACTGCTTGGGGCTGATCAGTGGAATCAAGTCATAGAGCGTGGAGCTAATCAGGGCCTTGCTGTCGAGCAGTGGACTGCCGATCACCGCATCATCGATATAGCCCTCGACCGCGCTGGTGACATGGACCACATCGGGTTTGAGCTCATCAATGCAGGCCTGGCGAATAAGTTCGGCTACTTGCCTTCGACCCAGGTTGGCCGGATCGCGGTCGGCAACGGGCCCCTCTGCGTACCAGACACGAATATGGCTCTGTGGCAGCAGATCGATGAACGCGCTGCGAATGCTGTCGATGCTTTCGCTGAGCATGCCGTTAAGCACCAGGTAGACTTCATGCTCAGCGCAGTTGCGAACAATGCCTTGGGCCAGCGACAGGCTGTAGCGGCCAATCCCCCGAAAGCGGCTTTCGGTTTGCGCGCCCTGCATGTCAATTACGATACGCATTACTTCTGGCCCTTCATCATGGGTTGGCGAAGGGCACTCTCGATAGCGCGGCCTCGCGGGGTCAATGGGGCGTGATCGATCACGCCGTGCTGCGGATCGCTGGCATTGGCGTCATCGACGACGGCGCGGGCCTGAAGCAGCCCGCGAAGCTTGGCCTCCAGCCGTGGGGTACGGTGCAGGATCGCCAGCACTTGGCGCTGGATTGCAGGACGCCGTGCCAACCAGAGTCGGGCGTGAGGCGCAGCTCGGCGCAGCGCATCGGCAAGCGAGGATCGCCCCCCTCGTGCAGGCCAATAGAGGACGCGAGCGACGATCCGCAACGGCACCGTAAGACGCCATGAGGTACTGCGACGAACAGCTTCCAGTTGCTGCTCGTGGGCTAAGGCGCGCAGATACCAGTTGTGTGCGTTGCCAAGCGAAAGATTCATCTCGGCCTCGAGCTTTTCTGCCCGGTCCAGTGTTTCCTGAAGGCGTTGTTGCAAAACGTCGCACTCTTGTTGCAACGCCGATACCTGCGCACCGCGCCTCTCATCTATCAGCTGTAGCTTTTCGGTCTGCTCTGCCTGCAGCCTGTTCATCAATTCGCGAACGTCAGACCCTATTTGATTCTCAATTTTGCAAAGGCGGCCTTCCAGCGCTTTGTCATAGCGTATGGCCAATTGATCGAGCGAGACGCCAAACGATGTCTCGAACACCGCGTCGAATGCTTCGAGCAGCTCGGGCTGCGCCTGCTTCTGCGCGACTACAGCATAGTCAGGACTGGTTCCGGAAAGCACCTCCCAGATACCGACTTTGGCGCTTTCATCGCGTATCTCCGGGGTTTCCTGAAGACGCACCACCTTGGACCGAAGGAAACCGCTGTGCTCGGTCAAAAACGACAGCAGCAGATTCGGTAACGGGCGCTCGTGAGTGGGGTCCAGATAGAAGCTGTTGGTGCCGACCACCACGCTTTCAGCGTTGGGCGTTTCGAGGATCAGCAACCCTGCAGGCCGCAGTACTCGCAAGGCTTCAGCAACCAGATCCTGGAGGATCGGGAACGGTACATGCTCGGCGATGTGGAAGCCGCTGACGACAACCAGGCTTTCATCCGGCAGCTGGCGCAGTGCATTGAGTGCATCGTCCTGGTGCGCCGGCAGCTGCAGTGCATGGCAGCCTTCGAGCATGCCCTCATCCAGGTCCACGCCGGTCGGCGCGTAGCCTTCACGGATAAGCAGCTCAAGCCATTCGCCTCGGCCGCAGCCGATGTCGAGCACAGCACAGTCCTGGTACAGCGCCTTCAGGGGGGCGAGAAAGGGCAGGTAGACTTCGAGCCGTTGAGTGATCAGCTCCCTCGATCCCCGGTAGCGGTCTTCGAAAGCTCTGTAAAAGCCAGCATCCATTATTTGCACTCCACGGTCGGAGGTATCCAGGCCAGACCGACAAACTCGCTTTGCGAAATATTGACTACGTTGAACACGAGGGTTAAATCCACCCATTCATAGTTACGTGATAAATGACTGTCCGCTGTATGTAGTGCGACGGCGACGGAATACGATCCCACACCCAGATTCGCAGCAAAGCTGAATGAATAATTCAACTCCTGACCCGCTTCCAGACCAACAGTTTTGCAGCCCAAGTGATGCGTATTGGTGCCAAACACTGGCTGCCCCAGTCTGTCCTTGATCAGATAACCAACAACCAATTCTGGAATGGCGCTGTTGACCTTCGTACAGATGCGCAAGGAAACGTTTTCCCCGACCGATATATACTCAATCGGGTCGCCGGCGGCGTTATGCAAAGTAACGGACTCGATACTCGCCTCACCGCTACCAGATCGGGTCTGGATGGAGCCGTCCTGCAGCTCGCGTACTTGTACCGTTGCGTTCTCTTTTTCGGCAATCAAGGCGTTGTAGAAGTCCATGACTTCTTCAGGTTTTCCGTCCTTTATGACTGTGCCTTTTTCCAGCAGGATTGCGCGATTGCACAGCGCTTGGATCGCGCCACGGTCATGCGAGACGATCAGCAGTGTGGTGCCTTGCTGCTGGAACTCACGAATACGGTCGAAGCTTTTGTGCTGAAAGTAGCTGTCACCCACTGAGAGCGCTTCGTCCACGATGAGAATCTCAGGACGAATTGCCGTAGCCACGGCAAAAGCGACGCGCATTTGCATGCCACTGGAATAGGTACGCACAGGCTCGTCGAAATACTCGCCGATTTCAGCAAAAGCCTCAATATCATCGATGACTTCACTAATTTTTTCAGCGCTGAAACCCATCAAGCCGGCGGCGTGAAAGACGTTCTGACGGCCAGTCAAATCCGGGGTAAAACCCATGCCCAATTCAAGAATGGCAGCGATTCGACCATTAACCTGAACACTCCCTTCGGTGGGCTGGAGGGTCCCGGTGATCATCTTTAGCAGCGTGGATTTTCCAGCACCGTTCTGGCCAACAATTCCTATGGCTTCCCCTGGATTTATAGAGAAACTGATGTGCTTGAGTACCCAGTGCTCTTCGCTAGGCTTGGTTGGCAAACCGAACCAACGACCGATGCGCTGGAATTCAGAGACATAGACGCGGTAAGCCTTGCCCAGGTTATTTGCAATCAGCAGGCTCATAGTACGTCCACCATTTCCGGCGCCGCGCGGCGGAACATAAATAGGCCCAGCAACAGCAAGCCCATAGCAATAACCGTAGTCACGGCAATTTGCTGGATATCTGGAGATTTGGCATATACAAGAATGTCATGGTAGGCCGTGACGATCGGGTATATAGGGTTCATATCCATGTAGCTTCTGAAACGCTCGGGAATAATATTGGCGGGGTACACCACAGGGGTAAACCAGAACCAGACCTGCAGCAGGATGGGTACAACTTGGCCAACATCCCGAACAAAAACGTTGAGGACGCCGAGAATCAAGCCTATGCCGACAGCCAGAGCGGTGACGGCAACCGTCAACGGAATGAGCCATAGCATCTGCAAATGCGGCCATTGACCCAGCAACGCAAAGACCACCAACAGCGCCAAAAACAGCAGCACATAATTGAGCAGGCACGATCCCACGACAATCACTGGCAAGGTGATGCGCGGAAAGCGCATTTTTTTCATCAGATTGCCTTGGTCGATGAACAGGGTCAGGCAACGGCCGATAATTTCCGAGAAAAGGCTCCAGGCCAGTATCCCGGCCATCAAATAGAGCGCGTAAGCGTATTTGTTATCGATCCCGGGCAGCTTTGCTGCCAGCACGTTGGAGAGCACCAGAGCATAAATGGCGACTTGGGCCAGAGGGTTGATGATCATCCATAGACCGCCTAAACGGCTACGAGCAAAGCGGGCAGAAAACTCATTATGTATAGATGAAAAAACGAATCCCCGGTAATCCCAAAGGCTTTTGAACAGCTCCAACATTCCTGACTCCTGGTAAAAGTGAAGCCAAGTTGCTTCACTCTTGGCGATTCTGAATCGCGGGTTTTACAGCTAAGGCTCAAGGCCTCCGGCAAACGATACGGTTGCGCTCCCAGAGATGGGAATCCAGACCAAACCCACTTAACATACTTATCCCCGGATCAAACCAGCAATTTCCGCCACATAGCGCACAACAAGTTCTTCATCCGCACGACTCTCCACATTCAACCGTAGCAATGGTTCCGTATTGGACCCTCGCAGGCTGAAGCGCCAATCGCCAAACTCCAGGCTGATCCCGTCTGTTTCATCGATAAGCGGGTTGCTCGGCAGGAAGTGTTCGAGCACCTTTCTTAAGGTCTCATTCACATCCGTCACACGATAGTTAATCTCCCCACTACAAGGAAACGCTTCGATTCGCTTCGAGACCAGCTGCGCAAGCGTTTCGCCCGTTTCGGAAATCAATGCTGCCACCAACAACCACGGAATCATCCCGCTGTCGCAATACGCGAAATCGCGGAAGTAGTGGTGAGCGCTCATCTCCCCGCCATATACCGCGTCTTCCTCGCGCATACGCTCCTTGATAAACGCATGTCCGGTTTTGCTCTGAACGGCAATACCACCTGCCTGCTCAACCTGCTCGATAGTGTTCCAGGTCAGGCGCGGGTCGTGGATGATTTTGCTGCCGGGATGTTGCTTGAGCAGCATTTCGGCCAGCAAGCCGACAAGGTAGTAACCCTCGATGAACCGACCATCGGCATCGAAGAAGAAGCAACGATCGAAGTCACCGTCCCATGCCAGGCCCATGTCGCACTGATTTGCCAACAGCGCCTGACGAGTCAGCTCACGGTTTTCGGGTAGCAGCGGGTTCGGAACACCATTCGGAAAGTGGCCATCAGGCACTTCATTGATAAACACCCACTGTAGCGGCAGTCGTGCAGCCAGTGCCTGTAGCACAGGGCCTGCAGCGCCATTACCCGGATCGGCGAGAATCTTGAGGGGCTTCAGGGCGCTGACGTCGACGTAAGTGAGCAAATGGTCGATGTAGGCAGTCTTGTCGAAGGCCTGACGAATCGCGCCTTTTTGTGCCGCTACGGCGCCCAGGTCACCCTGGTCGACGCGTAGGCGAATGGCGTCGAGACCAGTGTCGCCGCTGATAGGGCGAGACTCGGCCTTGACGAGTTTCATGCCATTGTAGCCTTTGGGATTGTGGCTGGCAGTGATCATCACGCCGCCGTCGACTTTGTAATGACTGGTGGCGAAGTAGACTTCCTCAGTGCCGCACAGCCCGATGTCGATCACATCGGCGCCCGCCTCGGTAATGCCGCGCATCAGCGCTGTCGCCAAGGGCGGGCTTTCGAGCCTCATGTCCTGGCCGACTACGAAGGTTTTCCCCTGCAACTCGGCTACGAGTGCACGACCTATGCGGTAGGCGATGTCTTCGTTGAGTTGAGCGGGAACCTGACCACGAATGTCATAGGCTTTGAAGCATTGCGTCACGATAGGAGGATACATTCTGCTCACTAGCTGAAATGTCCGATGCCGCCCAGAGGCGGCAACGGCAAGAATGGACCGCCAGGGCCTGATGCCGCTGGCGCGCTGACCCCGCAAGGCGCGGGGCTCGTATCGGGTTCAGTGTCGTTACTTGTCGACGCGACCGTAGTTGTCTTCGAATCGAACGATGTCATCTTCGCCCAGATAGTCGCCGCTCTGCACTTCGATCAGCACCAGATCGATAACACCCGGGTTCATCAAACGGTGCTGATGGCCGGCACGAATAAACGTGGATTCGTTGGTGTTCAGCATCAATTCTTGCTGGTCGTTGACAACCACAGCCATCCCGCTGACGACGATCCAGTGTTCGCTTCTGTGATGGTGCATCTGCAAGGACAGCGAAGCCTTGGGCTTCACCACAATACGTTTGATCTTGAAACGCTCGCCGTTTTCCAGGGTTGTGTAAGTCCCCCAAGGACGATGCACGGTACGGTGGAGCAAATGGACCGTGTGGCTGGCTGCTTTGAGCTGATTGACGATATGTTTTACGTCTTGGGCATGATCTTTGTGGGCGATCATCACCGCGTCCGGGGTATCGATGACCAGCAAGTCTTCAACCCCTACCAGCGCAGTCAGTCGATCTTCACTGTTTACGTAGTTGTTGCGTGAATTGTGGGACAACACCTCGCCTTCAAAACGGTTGCCGTTTTCATCAGGCTCGGTCAACTCACTGACGGCATTCCAGGACCCGATGTCACTCCAACCGATATCACAAGGGATGGTCGCTACTTTGGAGGAGCGCTCCATCAATGCGTAGTCGATGGAGATGTCCGGAACCTCTGCGAATGCATCAGCGTCGAGCGCCAGGCAACGATATTTGTCAGAGGTAGTGAGGCGCGAATTTTCAATGGTTTTACTGACCGCCGCCACCACGTCCGGAGCATGCTGGCGAAGCTCTTCCAGCACACTGCCGACCCGGAAGCAGAACATCCCGGAGTTCCAGTAGTAGTTGCCTGCGCTAACGTAACCTTCAGCGGTTTCTAGATTGGGCTTTTCGACGAAGCGCGTAACCTTCAGGCCACCCTTCAGAGGTGCATCTTTCTGCGCTTCAATGTACCCGAACCCTGTTTCAGGATAGGTCGGCTGAATCCCAAAGGTTACCAGCCAGCCTTCGGCGGCAAGCGTCATCGCACTGGCTACTGCAGCAGCAAACGCTTTTTCATCTTTTATCAGGTGGTCTGCCGCCAGCACCAGCATCTGGGCGTCGGGGCCATGCGTGGCTTCGAGCTGAAGCGCCGCGGCAGCAACGGCGGCAGCTGTATTACGTCCGAAAGGCTCAAGGATGAAACCTTGCGAATGTTTGAGCGTGTTGACTGCGCCGTACTCGTCTTCGGTCTTGAACAGGAGTTCCCGGTTGGTCACCGTAAGAACCTCCACAACACCTTCCAGACGCGAGGCACGAAGGAACGTTTTCTGGATTAGATTCTGGCCATCTGGCAGATCCATGAACGGCTTTGGATGGGCCTCTCGAGAAACGGGCCACAACCGGCTACCCACTCCGCCAGACAAAATTACGGGAATCAGTTCCATGCTCTAAATCCTTAATCCCCCTCCTGGCAGATATGTCCAGAAAGCAGGCTCATTTATGTTTCCGATCATTCCTGCATCGTTACAAACTCTTTGCTCGAAACGATTGCAGGGGTGACAGCTCGACTTCGATCCAAACCCATCGGCTTTATACCTGGCGCCTCTCGGATTGACTCATTCACCACTTGTCGGAAGCCTTTCTTTGAAAGGCAAAACGGGTCAATCGAGATTGAGAGGCGATGATGAACGGGATCAGATAATTCTGCCGGCCATTCTACAGGTAATACCGGGATTTAATAACTCATGCGGGAGACCGACGACAAAAATCCTTTGAAATCAAACGAGTGTTTCAAGTGCAAGCCATCAAAATAACATCAACCACCAACATCGATCAGAACTCAGCGACCAGATATTTCCAGGAGTTTCCCCAAGTAATGCCCATAGCCAGTCTTCCCAAGGCGCTGTGCCTGAGCCGACAGCTCAGCTGCAGAAATCCACCCACTGCTGTAAGCGATCTCCTCCAGGCAGGCAACTTTCAAACCCTGACGTTTTTCGATGGTATGCACGAAGTGGCTCGCCTCCAGCAATGAATCATGAGTACCGGTATCCAGCCAAGCGAAGCCGCGACCAAGCATTTCGACGTTGAGGGTTTTCTGCTCGAGGTACACACGGTTAACGTCGGTAATTTCCAGCTCGCCGCGCGCGGATGGCTTGATGCTTTTGGCGATCTCGACGACCTGGTTGTCGTAGAAGTACAGACCGGTCACCACGTAGTTGGATTTAGGCTTCAGTGGCTTTTCTTCGATGCTCAAGGCACGGCCGTTAGCGTCGAACTCGACTACACCAAAACGCTCTGGGTCCGACACGTGATAGCCGAATATGGTCGCGCCGTGTTCTTGAGCACTGGCGGAACGCAGGTTGTCCGAGAAGTGCTGACCGTAGAAGATATTGTCGCCCAGGATCAGGCAGCAAGGATCCTTGCCAATGAATTCTTCGCCAATGATGAAGGCTTGTGCCAGACCGTCCGGGTTAGGCTGCTCGGCGTAGGTCAACTTGATGCCGTACAGGCTGCCGTCACCCAGCAATTTTTGAAAACTTGGCAGGTCTTCAGGAGTGGAGATAATCAGGATTTCGCGCATACCGGCGAGCATCAGCACCGACAGCGGATAGAAGATCATCGGCTTGTCGTAGATCGGCAGCATCTGCTTGGACACCCCGAGGGTCAACGGGTGCAGACGAGTGCCCGAGCCGCCAGCGAGGATGATGCCTTTACGATTTGTCGTGGTCATTTATTCAGGACTTCCATAAGCATTCGGGTGACACCACTTTGCCAATCCGGCAAATGTAGAGAAAAGTTGTCGCGCAGCTTCTGAGTGCTCAACCGGGAATTCAGAGGACGACGTGCCGGCGTTGGGTAGGCGGTTGTGGCTATCGGATTGATCGCCGTGACGGCGAGCTCTTCGCCATTGGCCTTGGCAAAACCGATCACATGGCTGGCATAGCCGTGCCAGGATACTTCGCCGGCGGCGGCCAGGTGATACAGGCCTGCCAGTTCAGGACGCTGCAAGACTTGTTGAATGGCCAGCGCCGTCACGTCGGCAATCAAATCTGCGCCAGTCGGGGCGCCGATCTGGTCGGCGATGACACTCAGCGTGTCGCGGTCCTTGGCCAGGCGCAGCATGGTCTTGGCAAAGTTGTTGCCGCGTGCGCCATAGACCCAGCTGGTGCGGAAGATCAGGTGCTTGCAGCCCGAGGCAGTAATTGCCTGCTCGCCGGCCAGTTTGCTGGCGCCGTAGTGATTCACCGGGGCGACGGCATCTGTCTCTTGCCATGGCGCCAAACCTTCACCGCTGAACACGTAATCGGTCGAGTAGTGAATCAGCCAGGCACCCAGGGATGCAGCTTCTTCAGCCATGACCTGGCTGGCTTGACCGTTCACACGATCGGCCAGCTCGGTCTCGGTCTCAGCTTTATCGACGGCGGTGTACGCCGCTGCGTTGACGATGACGTCGGGCTTGACCTGACGAATCGTCGCACGCAATGCATTGAGGTCGGACAAGTCTCCGCTCAAACCATCGATCGAGTGACGATCCAGCGCAATCAACTCGCCAAGCGGCGCGAGTGAGCGTTGCAGCCCCCAACCCACCTGGCCGTTTTTTCCCAACAGGAGGATTTTCATGCTTTGTCCGAACGACCCGTGTAGTTCTGGTCGATCCATTGCTGGTAGCTGCCGCTCTTCACGTGAGCCACCCACTCAGCATTGTTGAGGTACCACTCGACGGTCTTGCGGATACCGGTTTCAAAAGTTTCTTCCGGCGTCCAACCCAGCTCGCGCTGAATTTTGCTGGCATCGATCGCATAGCGCTGGTCATGGCCCGGGCGATCCTGAACGTAGGTGATCAGACTGGCGTGGGGACGATGAGCGGAGTCTGGACGCAGCTCATCGAGCAGTGCACACAGGGTATGCACTACTTCGATGTTTTGCTTCTCGTTATGGCCACCGATGTTGTAGGTCTCGCCGATCACGCCTTCGGTCACGACTTTGTAAAGTGCGCGGGCGTGGTCTTCGACGTAGAGCCAGTCACGCACCTGATTACCTTTGCCATAGACCGGCAGCGGCTTACCTTCCAGTGCATTGAGGATGATCAGCGGGATCAACTTCTCAGGGAAGTGGCAAGGACCGTAGTTGTTCGAGCAGTTGGTCACCAGAGTCGGCAGACCGTAGGTACGGCTCCAGGCGCGAACCAGGTGATCGGAACTGGCCTTGCTGGCCGAGTACGGCGAGCTTGGTTGATACGGCGTGGTTTCGGTGAAGAGGTCTTCCGGACCTTCGAGGTCTCCGTAGACTTCGTCGGTGGATATATGGTGGAAGCGGAAGTTGGCTTTACGCGCATCATCCAGTGCAGCCCAATAATGACGTGCAGCTTCCAGCAACGTGTACGTGCCGATGATGTTGGTCTGGATGAATTCAGACGGGCCGGAGATCGAGCGATCTACGTGGGACTCTGCGGCCAGGTGCATGATGGCATCCGGTTGGTGCTCACGCAGGACACGGTCCACTTGATCACGGTCGCAGATGTCGACGCGTTCGAACACGTAACGCGAGTTCTGGCTGACTTCGGCCAGCGACTCAAGATTACCGGCATAAGTCAGTTTATCGACGTTAACGACAGAGTCGTTAGTGTTGGAGATGATATGACGAATGACTGCCGAGCCGATAAACCCGGCGCCGCCGGTTACTAGAATTTTCACGCGAAACCATACCCTTGAGTTGCTGACAGGGCCGTCAACCGAGCGCTGTCTAATCCATGAATGTAAAGCCATCAAGTCAGCCGTGGCTTCTGACAGAGTCAGTCTGAACCGATTCGGGAACGCCCTATCGACCAAGCACAGAATTTTACAGCTTAATGAAGGTTTTACTAATGGATATGGACAAGCCGGGATGCAAGTTCAACGCGTACCACAGGTTTGTCGCGATCAGACAAGGCGCTTGCGTGAGGCTCTGGATGTACGCCCCAGAAACCAGCCAAGAATCGGCCCGATCACCATGCCGATCAGCAGCGCAATCACCATGACCAGCGATACTGGCAACTGCGGGCCCGCCCAGCCCAGGAACAGCAGTGACACGCCTTGCTGGTTCTCAAGTACGAACGCCAGGATCGCGAGAACGAGCAACAGGACAAATAGAGCGAGAAGTACGCGCTTGAGGTTACGCATCAGCGGTTCCTTGAAGTGCAACTGTCAAAGCCCCTCCTCCTCTTCCTCGTTCACGCGATCGCGCAGTTCTTTGCCTGGCTTGAAATGCGGAACGAACTTGCCATCGAGGCTGACGGACTGACCGGTTTTCGGATTGCGGCCTACGCGCGGCGCGCGATAGTGCAGGGAGAAGCTGCCAAACCCACGGATCTCGATTCGATCACCGGTGGCCAGACATTGGGACATTTGCTCAAGCATGGTCTTGATGGCCAGCTCCACATCCTTGGATGAGAGCAGCCCTTGATGGGTGACAATTCGTTCGATCAACTCCGACTTCGTCATATTTTTCCCTTCTTTTTCAAGCAGCTAGGAAAAGCGCTTCAAAGGTTTTAGCATGCCCGGAGAAATTTGAACAGCCCGAGTTTTGACATATCTTCCCCTGCAATGAGGTGCCCGATTTCAGAACATCCGAACACTGCTCAAACCCTGCATTCATCTACAGATCACCAGCATGGTGCGTGTCAGATAACCCGCGGGGTTGAAGCCAAAAGGGAACTCATCTTCTTCCTTCGCGTCATCGGACCTTACGACAACTTTATAACCTGCGCCCTTGCACTCCTTGGCGGCTCTCTTGTGACACTTTTCCCATCCGGAACCCAACCCTGAACAATCGATCTCTATGCCACTGACTCCGCGCACAGCATGAGTCTTGGCGCTAGTGGTACAACCTGCCAATGTCAGTACTGCTATCACGACAATGAGCTTGTTCATTCACTTCCTTATGCCGGGTGTATTACCCAGCGGTCGTTCACTTCAGACTAAGCCTAGCCTTGAATAGACGATTGACCTGCATGAAGTTACAGACAGCTTATGTAGATCATTGGTTTCACGAAAGAAATAAGGCGGTGCCAGCACGCTTGGGATTTACCAAATCGCAGACACAAAAAAGGGCGACCGAAGTCGCCCTTTTTTTATGGTCTGACAGAACTTAGTTCTGCTTTTCCATTTGTGCACGCAACAGGTCGCCCAGAGTGGTAGGACCAGCAGCGATGCTATCCGAAGGCTTGTCTTTCAAGCTTTGGATGGCTTCTTTCTCGTCTTCAACGTCTTTCGACTTGATCGAGAGCTGGATTACGCGGCTCTTGCGGTCAACGCTGATGATCTTGGCTTCTACTTCTTCGCCTTCTTTCAGAACGTTGCGCGCGTCTTCAACGCGGTCACGGCTGATTTCGGAGGCTTTCAGAGTCGCTTCGATATCGTCGGCCAGAGTGATGATGGCGCCTTTAGCGTCAACTTCTTTCACGATGCCTTTAACGATGGCGCCTTTGTCGTTCTCTTGAACGTACTCGGAGAACGGATCGCTTTCCAGTTGCTTGATACCCAGGGAGATGCGCTCGCGCTCTGGGTCAACCGACAGGATAACGGTGTCCAGCTCGTCGCCCTTCTTGAAGCGGCGAACGGCTTCTTCGCCCACTTCGTTCCAGGAGATGTCGGACAGGTGAACCAGACCGTCGATGCCGCCGTCCAGACCAATGAAGATACCGAAATCGGTGATCGACTTGATGGTGCCGGAGATTTTATCACCCTTGTTGAACTGGCCAGAGAAATCTTCCCATGGGTTAGATTTGCACTGCTTGATGCCGAGGGAGATACGACGACGCTCTTCGTCGATGTCCAGAACCATAACTTCCACTTCGTCGCCGACTTGTACGACTTTCGAAGGGTGGATGTTCTTGTTGGTCCAGTCCATTTCGGAAACGTGTACCAGGCCTTCAACGCCTTCTTCCAGCTCAGCGAAGCAGCCGTAGTCGGTCAGGTTGGTTACACGAGCGGTAACGCGAGTGCTTTCTGGGTAACGGGCTTTGATAGCAACCCATGGATCTTCGCCCAGTTGCTTGAGGCCCAGGGAAACACGATTGCGTTCGCGATCGTACTTCAGAACCTTGACATCGATCTCGTCGCCAACGTTGACGATTTCGGAAGGATGCTTGATACGCTTCCAAGCCATGTCGGTAATGTGCAGCAGGCCATCGACGCCACCCAGATCGACGAATGCGCCGTAATCGGTGAGGTTCTTGACGATACCTTTGACTTGTTGGCCTTCCTGCAGGGATTCCAGCAGAGCTTCACGCTCGGCGGAGTTCTCGGCTTCGAGGACGCTGCGACGGGAAACGACAACGTTGTTGCGTTTCTGGTCGAGTTTGATGACCTTGAATTCCAGCTCTTTGCCTTCCAGGTGCGTGGTGTCGCGCACTGGACGGACGTCAACCAGAGAACCTGGCAGGAACGCACGGATGCCGTTAACGTCGACAGTGAAGCCGCCTTTAACCTTACCGTTGATAACGCCCTTGACCACTTCTTCGGCTGCGAAGGCTGCTTCCAGAACAATCCAGCATTCAGCGCGCTTGGCTTTTTCACGGGACAGCTTGGTTTCACCAAAGCCGTCTTCAACCGAGTCCAGAGCAACGTGAACTTCGTCACCGACGTTGATAGTCAGTTCGCCAGCATCGTTGTAGAACTGCTCAAGCGGGATGAGTGCTTCAGACTTCAGGCCAGCGTGAACGGTTACCCAGCGAGCTTGGTAATCGATATCAACGATAACACCGGTGATGATGGAGCCTGCCTGAAGGTTCAGGGTTTTTAGGCTTTCTTCAAAGAGTTCCGCAAAGCTTTCGCTCATTTTAATTCCTGTTGAATAAGGGCGAAGGATACGCCCATCTCCACATCCCAGACGATGTGGGTTACGTTCATTTAAAGAAACGGCACAGGACTATGACTGGTCCCCTGGGTCGTTTCTTGGTCACCCGGCGATATCGCGAATGGCGATTTCACTCATGATGCGTTCCAGCACCTGATCGATGGATAATTCCGTGGAATCCAGCTGGATGGCGTCAGCCGCCGGTTTGAGCGGGGCTACCGCTCGCTGGGTGTCGCGCTCATCGCGCGCACGTATCTCATCTAGCAGACTCGACAGACTAACACCATCGACTTTGCCCTTCAACTGCAAGTATCGACGGCGCGCACGCTCCTCGGCACTGGCGGTGAGGAAAATCTTCAACGGTGCGTCGGGAAATACCACCGTGCCCATGTCGCGACCATCAGCCACCAGACCCGGTGATTCCTGAAAGGCCCGCTGGCGCTGAAGCAGCGCCTCACGAACGGCGGGCAACGCAGCGACCTGCGAGGCGCCCGAGCCGATACTTTCGGTGCGAATGATATCGCTGACTTCGTCGCCTTCCAGAATAATGCGCTGCAGCTGACCGTCGGTCGCTGCGATGAATTGCACATCCAGATGAGCGGCAAGTTTTTTGAGCAGCTCTTCATTCGTCAGATCGACGCCATGGTTATACGCCGCGAACGCCAGCAATCGATACAGCGCACCGGAATCCAGCAAGTTCCAGCCCAGGCGCTTGGCCAGCATCCCTGCGACTGTGCCCTTGCCAGAGCCGCTTGGCCCATCAATGGTGATGACCGGTGCGATGATTTTCACGACTGAGCCTCTTGTGCAACGCGGATACCGACCTGCGCACACAGCGCGAGGAAGTTCGGGAACGAGGTCGCAACGTTGGCGCAATCATGGATGCGGATCGGTGCGCTAGCGCGCAAAGAAGCCACGCTGAAAGCCATGGCAATCCGGTGATCGCCGTGACCATGCACTTCGCCGCCGCCGATCTGGCCGCCGTCGATGATGATGCCGTCCGGGGTTGGCTCGCACTTGACGCCCAACGCCAACAGACCATCCGCCATCACCTGGATCCGGTCCGACTCCTTCACGCGCAGCTCTTCGGCGCCACGCAGCACGGTGCGCCCTTCGGCACATGCAGCGGCCACGAACAGCACCGGGAACTCGTCGATCGCCAGTGGAACCAGCGCCTCGGGGATCTCGATACCTTTGAGTTTAGCTGCCCGTACGCGCAGATCCGCTACCGGTTCGCCGCCCACTTCACGCTGGTTTTCCAGGGTGATGTCAGCGCCCATCAGGCGCAGGATGTCGATCACGCCGGTACGGGTCGGGTTGATGCCGACGTGCTCAAGCACCAGCTCCGAACCTTCGGCAATCGACGCCGCCACCAGGAAGAACGCCGACGACGAGATATCGCCCGGCACTTCAATGTGGGTCGCGGTCAACTTGTGGCCGGACTCGACCGAGGCAGTCGCGCCGTTGACGGTCACCGGGTAGCCGAAGCCGCGCAGCATGCGCTCGGTGTGGTCGCGAGTCGGTGCCGGCTCGGTGACGGTGGTCTTGCCTTCGGCATACAGACCCGCCAGCAACAGGCAGGATTTAACCTGCGCACTGGCCATTGGCATGGTGTAAGTCAGGCCCTTAAGCTTGTTGCCGCCACGAATGGTCATCGGTGGACGACCTTCAGCAGCGGTCTCGATCACGGCGCCCATTTCGCGCAGCGGATTGGCCACGCGATTCATCGGACGCTTGGACAGAGAAGCGTCGCCGGTCAGGGTGCTGTCGAAGCTCTGCGCAGCCAAAAGGCCAGACAGCAGACGCATCGAGGTGCCGGAGTTGCCCAGATAGATCGGGCCCGGCGCAGGCTTCAGGCCATGCAGGCCGACGCCGTGAATGGTCACACGACCGTGGTGCGGACCTTCGATGACGACACCCATGTCGCGGAAAGCTTGCAAGGTCGCCAGAGCGTCTTCGCCCTCGAGGAAACCTTCCACTTCGGTGACGCCTTCAGCCAGGGAACCGAGCATGATCGAACGGTGGGAAATCGATTTGTCGCCCGGTACACGAATCCGCCCAGTCAGGCGGCCACCAGGTTGTGCCAGGAAAATCAGATCGTTGGAATTCATAGCGTCCACATAGGCCCGGCGGGCCAGGATTTTACTGAAATGCTCGCGGGCAACCCGGGCGCGCGTGAACACGCCCAACAATTGGTGCCCATCCCCTGCATCGACCGCGTCGCGCAAGGCGTCGAGGTCGCTGCGAAATGTATCGAGTGTGCGCAGGACAGCTTCGCGGTTGGCGAGGAAGATGTCGTGCCACATGACCGGGTCGCTACCGGCGATTCTTGTGAAATCGCGGAAACCGCCCGCAGCGTAACGGAAGATCTCAAGATTTTCATTGCGTTTGGCCAACGAATCGACCAAACCGAACGCCAGCAAGTGCGGCAGATGGCTGGTCGCCGCCAACACTTCGTCGTGACGTTCGACCTGCATATGCTCGACATCGGCACCCAATTCGCGCCACAAACGGTCGACCACCGCCAACGCGGCCGGGTCGGTCTGATCCAGCGGCGTCAGAATCACTTTATGGCGACGGAACAGTTCGGCATTGGAGGCTTCCACCCCGCTCTGCTCGGAACCGGCAATCGGATGCCCCGGCACGAAACGCGTTGGCATGCCGCCAAACGCCTCGGTCGCCGCGCGCACCACATTACCCTTGGCGCTACCGACGTCGGTCAGAATCGCTTGCCCCAGATTCATGCCCGCCAACAGCGCGAGCAATTTCTCCATGGCCAGGATCGGCACCGCCAGCTGAATCACGTCAGCGCCCTGGCAAGCCTTAGCCAGGTCTTCTTCGCAGCGATCCACCACGCCCAACTCGACCGCCAGCTTGCGCGACTGTGGGTCGAGATCGACACCGACCACTTCGCGGCACAGACCGCTTTCACGCAAGCCTTTGGCAAACGAACCGCCGATCAACCCCAGGCCGACCACCACCAGGCGACCGATCATAGGTTGAGCAGATTGCAGTGCAGTGACATCAACCACGAGCCATAACCTTGGCCAGCGCCTCGAGGAAGCGGCTGTTTTCAGCCGGCAAACCGATGGTGATACGCAGGTGGTTCGGCATGCCGTAGTTGGCCACCGGACGCACGATCACGCCTTCGCGCAGCAACCCCTCGAACACTGGAGCCGCAACGCGCCCCAGATCGACACAGATGAAGTTGCCTTTGGATGGAATCCAGCTCAGACCCAGCTCGCGGAAACCCGCTTGCAGCTGCTGCATGCCGGACTCGTTCAGGCGACGGCTTTCGGCCAGGTACTCGACGTCTTGCAACGCGGCACAAGCGGCAGCCAGCGCGAGACTGTTGACGTTGAATGGCTGACGCACGCGATTCAGCACATCGGCGACGATGGCCGAGGACAAGCCGTAACCGACCCGCAGCGACGCCAGACCATAGGCCTTGGAGAAGGTGCGCGAGACCAGCAGATTCGGATAGGCCGCCAGATAGTCCAGGCCATCGGGCAAGTCGCTGCCTTCGGCGTATTCGATGTAGGCCTCGTCCAGCACCACCAGCACATGAGCCGGTACGTCCTGCAGGAAATCATCCAGCGCTTGGGCGTCGAACCAGGTCCCGGTCGGGTTGTTCGGGTTGGCGATGAACACCACGCGAGTATCGGCATCGATCGCGGCCAGCATGGCCGACAGATCATGACCCCAGTCTTTGGCCGGGATCACTTTTGCCTGGGCACCGACGGCCTGGGTCACGATCGGATAGACCGCAAACGCATGCGCGCTGAACACCGCGTTCAGGCCCGGCGCCAGATAGGCGCGCGCCACCAGCTCCAGAATGTCGTTGGAGCCGTTGCCTAGCGTCACCTGGTTCAGCTCGACGCGGCACTGATCGGCCAGCAGGGTCTTGAGCGCAAAACCGTTGCCGTCCGGATAGCGGGTCAGCTCGGTCAGCGCTTCGCGAATCGCTGCCAGCGCCTTGGGACTGGCGCCCAACGGGTTTTCGTTGCTCGCCAGTTTGACGATATTGGCCGGATCGAGGTTCAGCTCACGAGCCAGTTCGTCCACGGGTTTGCCCGGAACGTAAGGCGAAAGTTGTTGCACGCCCGGCTGTGCCAGAGCGAGGAAGTTGCCACTCATTTGCTACCGCCCTTAGAGAACTGCTTTCGGGTAGGAACCCAGCACTTTGAGTGCTACTGCTTCCTGACTGATCTTTTCCAGCACACCTTTGACCAACGGGTCGCGGTGGTGGCCGACGAAGTCGATGAAGAACACGTAGGTCCATTTACCGCTACGCGACGGACGGGTCTCGATGCGCGTCAGGTCGATGCCGTTGTCGTGGAACGGCACCAGCAGCTCGTGGAGCGCGCCGGGTTTGTTGCTCATGGAGACGATGATCGAGGTCTTGTCGTCGCCGGTCGGTGGTACTTCCTGGCTGCCGATCATCAGGAATCGTGTGGAGTTGTCCGGACGATCCTCGATTTTTTCGGCCAGACGAGTCAACCCATACAGACCAGCGGCCATGTCGCCGGCAATCGCCGCCGAGTTCCACTCCCCCTTGACCCGCTTGGCCGCTTCGGCGTTGCTCGAAACCGCCACGCGCTCGACATTCGGGTAATGGGCGTCCAGCCACTTGCGGCACTGGGCCAGGGACTGGGCGTGGGAATAGATACGGCTGATGCTGTCGGTCTTGGTGTTTTCACCGACCAACAGGTGGTGGTGAATACGCAGCTCGACTTCGCCACAGATCACCATGTCGTGTTCGAGGAAGCTGTCGAGGGTGTGGTTGACCGCGCCCTCGGTGGAGTTTTCCACCGGGACCACGCCAAAGTTCACCGCACCGGCCGCGACTTCACGGAACACTTCGTCGATCGCTGCCATCGGCTTGCTGATCACTGCATGGCCGAAGTGCTTCATGGCTGCAGCCTGAGTGAAGGTCCCTTCAGGGCCGAGGTAAGCCACCTTCAGCGGCTGCTCGAGGGCCAGGCACGAGGACATGATTTCGCGGAACAGCCGCGCCATCTCTTCGTTGCCCAGCGGCCCCTGGTTACGCTCCATCACACGCTTGAGCACCTGAGCTTCACGCTCAGGACGATAGAACACCGGCACTTCGCCTTCGGCCAGCGAGGCCATCTTTACTCGCGCAACTTCCTGGGCGCAACGTGCGCGCTCACTAATCAGCTCCAGGACTTTTTCGTCCAGAGCATCAATGCGCAGGCGCAGTGCCTTGAGTTCTTGCTCAGACATTAGCCGTGTTCCTTCTCGAACTCTGCCATGTACGAAACCAGTGCGTTGACCGCAACGATATCGACGGCGTTATAGATGGAGGCACGCATGCCGCCCACGGAACGGTGGCCCTTGAGGTTCAGCAGGCCGCGTTCGTCGGCGCCAGCCAGGAACGGCTTATCGAGACGATCGTCGGCCAGACGGAACGGCACGTTCATCCACGAGCGGTCCGACTTGTTGATCGGGTTGCTGTACAAGCCGCTGGCGTCGATGAAGTCATACAGTGTGCGCTGTTTCACTTCATTGAGCTTGCCGATGGCTTCGATACCACCCTGCTCTTTCAGCCACTCAAACACCAGACCGGACAAGTACCAAGCCAGGGTTGGCGGGGTGTTGTACATCGAGCCGTTATCGGCCGCGACCTTGTAGTTGAGCATGGTCGGGCAAATGGAACGGGCGCGACCCAGCAGGTCTTCGCGAACGATGTTCACGACCAGGCCGCTCGGGCCGATGTTTTTCTGGGCGCCAGCGTAGATCATGCCGAAGCGCGAAACATCCACCGGACGCGAGAGAATGTCCGAGGACATGTCGGCAACCAGCGGTACATCACCGGTTTCCGGGATCCATTGGAATTCCAGGCCACCAATAGTTTCGTTCGGTGCGTAGTGAACGTAGGCCGCATCGGCAGACAGGCTCCATTCGTTCTGACCGGGGATAGCGAAATAGTCGTAAGGCTTGGCGGTGGCGGCAACGTTGACGTGGCCGTAGCGCGAGGCTTCTTCGATAGCTTTCTGCGACCAGATACCGGTGTCGATATAGTCGGCGGTGCCGCTTTCCGGCAACAGGTTCAGAGGAATCTGAGCAAATTGCTGGCTCGCGCCACCTTGCAAAAACAGCACTTTATAGTTCGAGGGGATATTCAGCAGATCACGCAGATCCTGCTCGGCCTTGGTGGCAATGGACACGAACTCATCGCTGCGATGGCTCATTTCCATGACCGACAAGCCCTTGCCGTGCCAATCAAGGAGTTCACCCTGGGCGCGCTTCAGGACAGCTTCGGGAAGCGCCGCAGGACCGGCACAGAAGTTATAGGCTCTCTTGCTCACATCCAATCTCGCTCTGATTTGGTGGTATCACGCAATAAATCACAACATCAATCGCCACGAAACTCATGTGGGAGCGGGCTTGCTCGCGAAAGCGGTGTATCAGGCGACATCAGTACCGAATGTCAGTCCGTCTTCGCGAGCAAGCCCGCTCCCACATTTGATCTTCGTGGGTGTCGAAATATTCTCAAGGGACAAACAACAAGGGGGCGAATCTTCATCCGCCCCCTGCTTGCCCGCTTACTCTTGCGGCTCTTCGTCAGCGGCGGCGTCGAGTTGCTGGTCTTCGGCAACATCGTCGATCACGACCTCACCGTCGAACACTGCACCCTCTTCACCTTCGAGCCCTTCGCCTTCCAGCTCTTCGCCTTCGACTTCCGACGGCTCTTGAACCCGTTCCAGGCCCACCAGCGTTTCATCGCTGGCCAGCTTGATCAGGGTCACGCCCTGGGTGTTACGACCCAGGCTGGAGACTTCGTCGACACGGGTACGAACCAAAGTACCCTGGTCGGAAATCAGCATGATTTCCTCGCCGTCGAGCACCTGGACTGCGCCGACCAGACGGCCGTTACGCTCGTTGCTGACCATGGCGATAACGCCCTGACCGCCACGCTTGTATTCAGGGAACTCGGTGATCGCGGTGCGCTTGCCGAAACCACGCGCCGAAGCGGTGAGGATCTGGCTGCCTTCTTCCGGGATCAGCATGGAGATCAGCTTCTGGCCTTCCGGCAGACGCATACCGCGGACACCGCGAGCGGTACGGCCCATGGCGCGGACGTCGGTTTCCTTGAAACGAGTGACCTTGCCGCCGTCGGAGAACAGCATGACTTCGCGTTCGCCATCGGTAATGGCGGCAGAGATCAATACGTCACCTTCGTCCAGCTCCAGCGCGATCAGACCGACGCTGCGTTGACGGCTGAAGGATTCCAGCGGGGTCTTCTTCACGGTGCCTTTAGCAGTGGCCATGAAGATGAAGTGACCTTCGGTGTATTCCTCGACCGGCAGCATGGTGGTGATGTATTCATCACTGTCCAGCGGCAGCAGGTTGACCAGCGGACGACCACGGGCAGCGCGGGACGCTTCCGGAATTTCGTAGGTTTTCAGCCAGTACACTTTGCCTTTGCTGGAGAACAGCAGCAGCGTGGTGTGGCTGTTGGCGACCAGCAGGTGAGCGATGTAGTCCTCATCCTTGACGCCGGTAGCCGATTTGCCTTTACCGCCACGACGCTGAGCCTGGTACGCAGCCAATGGCTGGGTCTTGGCGTAGCCACCGTGGGAAATGGTCACGACGCGCTCTTCTTCCGGGATCATGTCACCCAGGGTCAGGTCGAGACGGGCATCGAGAATCTCGGTGCGACGCACGTCGCCGTATTCGGCGCGGATCACTTCCAGCTCTTCGCGGATCACTTCCATCAGGCGCGTGGCGCTGCTGAGGATGCGGATCAGCTCGCCGATCTGGTTGAGGATCTCTTGATACTCGGCCAGCAGCTTTTCGTGTTCCAGACCAGTCAGACGGTGCAGACGCAGTTCCAGAATGGCTTGCGCCTGCTCTGGCGACAGGAAGTACTTGCCTTCGCGCAGGCCGTATTGCGGGTCCAGGGTCTCTGGCCGGCAGGAATCGGCACCGGCACGCTCAACCATCGCAACTACAGCGGAAGATTCCCACGCAGTCTTGATCAGTGCTTCCTTGGCTTCCGATGGCGTTGGCGAGGCCTTGATCAGGGCGATGACCGGGTCGATGTTCGACAGGGCAACCGCTTGACCTTCCAGAATGTGGCCACGCTCGCGCGCTTTGCGCAGCTCGAACACGGTACGACGGGTCACCACTTCGCGACGGTGACGAACGAACGCTTCCAGCAGGTCCTTGAGGTTCAGGATCCGCGGACGGCCGTCGATCAGCGCGACGATGTTGATACCGAACACCGCTTGCAGCTGGGTCTGGGCGTAGAGGTTGTTGAGAATCACCTCAGGCACTTCACCGCGACGCAGCTCGATCACGACGCGCATACCGTCCTTGTCGGACTCGTCGCGCAGCTCGGTGATGCCTTCGAGCTTCTTCTCTTTTACCAGCTCGGCGATCTTCTCGATCAGACGCGCCTTGTTCAGCTGGTAAGGGAGTTCGGTGATAACGATCTGCTGACGACCACCGACCTTGTCGATGTCTTCAATGATCGAGCGAGCACGCATGTAAATGCGTCCGCGACCGGTGCGGTAGGCTTCGATGATGCCGGCGCGACCGTTGATGATCGCGGCGGTCGGGAAGTCCGGACCGGGGATGTATTGCATCAGCTCATCGACGGTCAGTTCCGGGTTGTCGATGAGTGCCAGGCAACCGTCGATGACTTCACCGAGGTTGTGCGGCGGGATGTTGGTCGCCATACCCACGGCGATACCGCTGGAGCCGTTGACCAGCAGGTTGGGAATACGGGTCGGCATGACCGCCGGGATCATTTCGGTGCCGTCGTAGTTCGGCACCCAGTCCACGGTTTCTTTGTGCAGGTCAGCCAGCAGCTCGTGCGCCAGCTTGGTCATGCGCACTTCGGTGTATCGCATGGCCGCGGCGTTGTCGCCGTCCACCGAACCGAAGTTGCCCTGACCGTCTACCAACAGGTAACGCAGCGAGAATGGCTGCGCCATCCGAACGATGGTGTCGTACACCGCGGTATCACCGTGAGGGTGATACTTACCGATCACGTCACCGACAACACGGGCAGATTTCTTGTACGGCTTGTTGAAGTCGTTGCCCAGCTCGCTCATCGCGAACAGCACACGCCGGTGCACGGGCTTCAAGCCATCGCGCGCATCCGGCAGTGCCCGCCCGACAATTACGCTCATCGCGTAGTCGAGGTAGGACTGCTTCAGCTCGTCTTCGATATTGACCGGGAGGATTTCTTTGGCCAGTTCGCCCATGAGAAGCCTGATTCCTTTTTCTGGTGAAACTTCGTCACATCCATATGGGACGAACGAAGCTCGCCGATGCAGACTGAGTGCCATGCACCGACTTACGACAAATCAACGAGTTATGCCATGGATCTGCGCAGTAAAGGCAGCCACATCAGGCTACCCTGGAAACCGCCGGATGTTATCACAAGAGCCGCCACGCACCTATCCCCCAGATGCGCATGGAGCATAGTTAGTTGACCGGTGACAGGCTTGAAAGGGACGAGAGGGGCTTAGAGCCGTGTTGAATGGAGAATCAGGGGCCTGATCAGCGATATTTGTTGACTGTCAGGGCCTCTTCGCGAGCAAGCCCGCTCCCACATTGGATCGGTGTCGCATACAAATTCTGCGACCGACTCGGCCCAATGTGGGAGCGGGCTTGCTCGCGAAGGCAATTTATCAGACGCCAAAGAGCCTTAATGCAACCGCTTGCGGCACATCAACTGCGCCATTTTCGCCGTATCAGGCCGCTCGACGATGCCTTTCTCGGTGACAATCGCGTCGATCAAATCCGCAGGCGTCACGTCGAACACCGGGTTGAATGCATCGACATCCGCCCCCACCCGCTTGCCGCCAACTTCCAGCAGCTCGCGGCCATCGCGCTCTTCGATGGGGATTTCGTCGCCGCTGGCCAGGTTCATATCGATGGTCGAACTCGGCGCCACCACCATGAAGCGCACGCCGTGGTGCATGGCGTTGACCGCCAGTTGGTAGGTACCGATCTTGTTCGCCACATCGCCATTGGCGGTGATTCGGTCAGCGCCGACGATAACCCAGGTCACACCCTTGGTTTTCATGATGTGCGCGGCGGCGGAATCGGCATTGAGCGTCACCGGAATGCCTTCATTGGCCAATTCCCATGCGGTTAATCTCGAACCTTGCAGCCATGGCCGGGTTTCGTCGGCGTAAACGCGCTCGACCATGCCCTCGATGAAAGCCCCGCGAATCACCCCCAGCGCCGTGCCGAAGCCGCCGGTGGCCAGTGCGCCGGTGTTGCAATGGGTGAGGATTGCCTGGGCGTTGCCCTGATGCTTGCGGATCAGATCAACACCCAGTTGAGCCATGGTCAGGTTGGCTTCGCGATCACTTTCATGGATGGCGATGGCTTCGGCCTCCAGCGCCGCCAGAGGGTCTGCGTCTTCCTTGAGGCGGTCCAGGCGGTCACGCATGCGACTCAAGGCCCAGAACAGATTAACCGCTGTTGGACGGGAATCGGCCAGTAACGCGTAATCCTCTTCCCACGCTGCCTGCCAGTCACCGCCCTCGGTAATTCGGGCGCGGGCTGACAGCACCATGGCATACGCCGCACTGATGCCAATGGCCGGCGCGCCGCGCACCACCATCGAGCGAATGGCTTCGGCCACACCCGTGGCGCTGGTGTAGGCGATCCAGGTTTCCTCGAACGGCAAAATACGCTGATCCAGCAGATACAGGGTGCCATCACGCCAATCGATGGCCTTCACCTTCTCCGCAGCCAACAGTCGATCGCGCATCCACTTACCCCGCACTCATGAACAAAAGCCGCCGATTATAGCGATCCCCCCGCGAAGACGCTCGGGTATACTTCGCCATCCTTTACAAAAGCACTGGAACCGACTTTCGATGCCGACCCCCACCGCTGCGCTCGACCTGTTATTGCTGCCGACCTGGCTGGTACCCGTCGAACCGGCTGGCGTGGTCCTTAAAGAGCATGCCCTGGGCATCCGCGACGGTCGTATCGTATTTATCGGCCCGCGTGCAGCAGCCTTGAAGTTTAACGCAACCGAAGTCCGCGAATTGCCGGACATGTTGCTCGCCCCTGGGCTGATCAATGCTCACGGGCATGCGGCAATGACGCTGTTCCGCGGCCTGGCCGACGATCTGCCGCTGATGACCTGGCTGGAAAACCACATCTGGCCGGCCGAAGCCAAGTGGGTCGACGAGGCTTTCGTACATGATGGCACTGACTTGGCCATTGCCGAGCAGATCAAAGGCGGCATCACCTGTTTCTCCGACATGTATTTCTTCCCGAAGGTCGCCAGCGAACGCGTACATAACAGCGGCATTCGCGCCCAGATCGCCATTCCGATCCTCGATTTCCCGATTCCAGGCGCCGCCACGGCGGATGAAGCCATTCGTCAGGGCGTCGAATTATTTGGCGATCTCAAGCATCACGAGCGGATCAAAATCACCTTTGGGCCCCATGCACCCTACACCGTGGGCGATGAAACCCTGGAAAAAATCCGGGTGATCGCCGAAGAGCTGGACGCCTCGATTCACATGCACGTCCATGAAACCGCTTTCGAAGTGCAGCAGTCGGTCGAGCAGTGCGGCGAGCGCCCGTTGGCCCGCCTTGGCCGCCTGGGCCTGCTCGGGCCGCGCCTCCAGGCCGTTCACATGACCCAGATCAGCGATGAAGACCTGGTGCTGCTGGTAGAAAGTAACACCAATGTGATTCATTGCCCGGAGTCGAACCTGAAGCTGGCCAGCGGTTTCTGTCCGGTTGAGCGCTTGTGGCAGGCCGGGGTCAACGTGGCGGTCGGCACCGATGGCTCGGCCAGCAATAATGACCTCGACCTGCTCGGTGAAACCCGCACCGCTGCGTTGTTGGCCAAGGCCGTCGCCGGTTCCGCCACGGCGCTGGACGCCCATCGCGCCCTGCGCATGGCCACGCTCAATGGCGCGCGGGCGCTGGGAATAGAAGCCGAGACGGGTTCACTGGAAGTCGGCAAAGCGGCGGACATCGTTGCGTTCGACCTGTCGGGCCTGGCACAGCAACCGGTCTACGACCCGGTTTCGCAGCTTATCTATGCCACTGGCCGCGATTGCGTTAAACACCTTTGGGTCGCTGGCAAGCAACTGCTCGACGATCGCCGCCTGACCCGCCTGACCCGCCTGGATGAGGCGCAACTGTGTGCCACTGCCAAGGCCTGGGGCAGGCGCATCAGCGGCCATACCGAATCGTAAGCACCCTGGACCAAAACCGGGGCAACAGGATTTTTCAAGTTTTAGAGGACTGACACCATGAGCAACGTCGACTACGCCGAAATCGCCAAATTCGAAGCCCTGGCCCATCGCTGGTGGGACCGCGAAAGCGAGTTCAAACCGCTGCACGACATCAACCCGCTGCGGGTCAACTGGATCGACGAGCGCGTCCATCTGGCCGGCAAGAAAGTCCTCGACGTCGGTTGCGGCGGCGGCATCCTCAGCGAAGCCATGGCTCAACGCGGCGCGACCGTGATGGGCATCGACATGGGCGAAGCGCCGCTGGCCGTCGCCCAACTGCATCAGCTGGAATCCGGCGTGAGCGTCGAGTACCGGCAGATCACCGCCGAAGCCCTGGCCGAAGAAATGCCAGAGCAGTTCGACGTGGTGACATGCCTGGAAATGCTTGAACACGTGCCAGATCCGTCGTCAGTGATCCGCGCCTGTTTCAAAATGGTCAAACCGGGCGGCCAGGTGTTCTTCTCCACCATCAACCGCAACCCGAAGGCCTATCTGTTCGCCATCGTCGGCGCCGAATACATCATGAAGCTGCTGCCGCGCGGCACCCACGACTTCAAGAAATTCATCCGCCCTTCGGAGCTTGGCGCCTGGAGCCGCATGGCCGGCCTGACCGTCAAGGACATCATCGGCCTGACCTACAATCCGCTGACCAAGCACTACAAGCTGGCCGCCGATGTCGACGTCAACTACATGATCCAGACCCTGCGCGAGGAGTAAGCCGATGCGTATCAGAGCAGTCCTTTTCGACATGGACGGCACCCTGCTCGACACCGCGCCGGATTTTATCGCCATCTGCCAGGCGATGCGCGCTGATCGTGGTTTGCCGCCCATCAACACCCAATACATTCGCGATGAAATTTCCGGCGGCGCCAAAGCGATGGTCGCCGCAAACTTTTCCATGGACCCGGAATCGCCGGGGTTCGAGGAACTGCGTCAGGAATTTCTCGACCGCTACCTCAAGGGTTGCGCGGTCCACAGTCATCTGTTCGACGGCATGGCCGAGGTGCTGGAAAAAATCGAAAAGGCCAACCTGATCTGGGGCGTTGTCACCAACAAACCGGTACGTTTCGCCGAGCCGATCATGCAGCAGCTGGGCCTGGCCGAACGTTCGAAGGTGCTGATTTGCCCCGATCATGTGAAGAACAGTAAACCGGATCCGGAGCCGTTGATCCTGGCGTGCAAGATGCTCGACCTGGACCCGGCCAGTGTGCTGTTTGTGGGCGATGACCTGCGAGACATCGAGTCCGGCCGTGATGCTGGCACCAAAACCTGCGCGGTGACCTACGGTTATATTCATCCGGACGATAACCCGAAGCACTGGGGCGCGGACGTGGTGATCGATCATCCCCTGGCGCTGGTCGAGGTGTTGGATAACGCTTTGTGCAGTTGCTGATTCAAATCAAAAAATCGCAGCCTGCGGCAGCTCCTACAGGAGACCGCGATCGGCGTAGGAGCTGCCGAAGGCTGCGATCTTTTTCGGCCCTGTTAACGGATTATGTTGAGGTTTTTTATGTTTGATTATTCCGCCCGCCCTGAATTGCTCAAGGACCGGGTCATCCTGGTCACCGGCGCTGGCCGTGGCATCGGTGCTGCAGCTGCAAAAACCTACGCCGCCCATGGCGCCACCGTGTTGTTGCTGGGCAAGACCGAAGCCAACCTGACTCAGGTCTACGACGAGATCGAAGCGGCCGGGCATCCACAACCGGCCGTGATTCCGTTCAACCTGGAAACCGCACTGCCTCATCAATACGATGAACTGGCAGCCATGATCGAGACCGAGTTCGGCCATCTCGACGGCTTGCTGCACAACGCCTCGATCATCGGGCCGCGCACACCGATCGAGCAGTTGTCCGGCGAGAACTTCATGCGCGTCATGCACGTCAACGTCAACGCCATGTTCATGCTCACCAGCACCCTGTTGCCACTGCTCAAGCTGTCTCAGGACGCCTCGGTGGTGTTCACCTCCAGCAGCGTCGGTCGCAAGGGTCGTGCGTACTGGGGCGCGTACGGCGTTTCCAAATTCGCCACCGAAGGCCTGATGCAAACCCTGGCCGACGAAGTGGATACAGTGGCACCCGTGCGCTCCAACAGCATCAACCCCGGCGCTACCCGCACCAGCATGCGCGCTCAGGCCTACCCCGGTGAAAACCCGCTGAACAACCCGACACCCGAGGAGATCATGCCGGTCTACCTTTACCTGATGGGTCCGGACAGTACCGGCATCAATGGCCAGGCGTTCAACGCTCAGTAACGCCCGTGCGTCGCTTTTCTGCCGCGACGGCTTCCCGCCGCGGCACTCGAACTCGGTGGTAACTACCCCCGCTTCAAGTCAAATAAATGTCATAACCCTCCGCAACTCCTCTCGCATGACCTTCCAGCATTTTGATTTTTAAAGCTTTTTATTCGACTGAACCGAATGGCACGACTTTCGCTCTAATTTTGTTCAGACACGCCGTGTGAAAGCAGACGAGGCGGAGCTTCAGCCGAGAGGTCACCTAATCTTCGGCAAAGCGGACTAAACTCGTGCCAAATGTCCTACGGGACTGATGGACCAGTATGACGCGCAGCCCAAAGCCGCTCTCACCCAGCCTGTAAGACAGCCTTACTGCTTAGGGGCTCACGCCATATGAAATCACCTTCCCAGACCAACGCAATTGACTTCGACAGTGCCAAATTGCAACGCCTGGGCTTTGGTCAGCAGCCTCCCCTCCTGGAGCGGCCCGTCAGTCTTGCGCAGTTGCGCCAAGCGCTGGGCCTGCAACTGCAAACCAGTCTTGAGCCGCAACGCATTCTCGGACTTTTCTTCCGTGAAATTCAGCGCATTGTGCCGCTGGATGCCTTGAATTACGAACATCAGCCCAGCGACTTGCGCCTGCAATTCGGTGCACGGGGTCATCATTCAATCAGCTACAGCCTCAGCCATGAAGGCGAGCAATTGGGTGAGCTGGTATTCCGTCGCAATCAGCGTTTCAGCGAAGAGGAACAGGGCAACCTGGAGTCACTGTTGTCGACCCTGCTCTTCCCCATGCGAAACGCCCTGCTCTACCGAGCGGCCACCCAAAGTGCATTGCGTGATCCGCTGACCGATACCGGCAACCGCATTGCTATGGATCAGACGCTGGAACGGGAAATCGAGATGTCGCGGCGACACTCGCAGCCCCTGTCGCTGTTGATGCTGGACATCGATCACTTCAAACACATCAACGATACCTACGGGCACAGCGCCGGCGACGAAGTGCTGAAGGCCGTCGCAGCCTCAATCAAAAACCAGCTGCGCAACGTCGACATGGTGTTCCGGTTTGGTGGCGAAGAATTCCTGATCCTGCTTTCCAACACCAGCCGGGAAGCTGCGGCCATGATCGGTGAACGACTGCGGTTTGCGGCGCAGGCTCAAGACTATGAGGCCGAGGGCAAGATGATCGAGCTGACGGTGAGCATCGGTTGCTCGACCCTGCTACCCGGCGAGTCTGCCGAGAGTTTGTTGCGACGGGCCGACAGTGCGCTGTATGTGGCCAAGCGTGAGGGGCGTAACCGCCTTGCGATGGCGGGCTGATATTTCAGCAACGCTGCATAACCCATGTGGGAGCGGGCTTGCTCGCGAAAGCGGTCTGACATTCAGCATCTCTGTTGAATGTTAAGCCGTCTTCGCGAGCAAGCCCGCTCCCACATTTGGTTTGTGTGCTTTCAGAGGATCAGCTTTCGGCCAGCTCCATCCGCTCACGGGCTACCGGGGTTTTCACTGCCAGTTCCAACTGCATGCAACGTTCCAGGAACAGATACATGTAGTCGTAACTTTTGCAGACAGCCTGGCGCAATTCCACTTGCAGTGCTTTGCTCGGGTTCATGCCTGCCAGGGTGCAGATGATTTCCAGCGCTTCCCATGGATGGGCATCGTCATACTGGGCGTGCATCTTCAACCACTTCATGGCCCGCTTGCGATCTTCCTCGGGGAACGCTGCCGCGTAGACACCATTGGAGCAAACCAGGGCCGACCACTCCCCCGTCGCCCCTTCGATGGCGTAGTTGGTGGCGGCGATGGCCACGATCAGCGAATCCGACGAACTGGTGTGCCAGCACCAGTGGCTCAAGGCGTGAAGCTCAGGGGCCACCTGTTGGGCTTGCAGATCTTCCAGGCTGACACCGTGAGCACGGCTCCAATGCACCCAGTAATCGGCATGGTTCAATTCGACGCGAATGTTGCGCATAAGCCAGCGACGCGCCATGTCTTCGCCAGGATGGCGCGCAAAACGGGTCTTGGTCAGGTTCTGTGCCATGTATAAAGCGAACTGTTCGACCACCGGCCAGCCACCAATAAGGTACTGCCGCATGGTTTTTGCGCTGAGTTTGTTATCGCGCATGCGTTGATACAGTTCGTGTCCGACAACCCGGCGCTTGCTCTCGCTGCAATCCTGGATCAGTTGCTGAGCCCAGGCGGGATAACTTGCGGCTTCCATGAGTGGTCCGGTTCTGTTGAATGTGTCGATCACTGTCGCGCTCCTTTTGATTGTGATTTTTTAGATCAGCAAGAGTTTCAACGGAACGTGCCCGGCGCCTTGAACAACAAAGGTCGGGGCCGGGCAGGACGACTTTGCAAACTATCCCAGGTAAACAGATGCGGGCGTTCAATCACATACCCTTGAGCGTAATCCACCCCGATCTCCAGCAATGCCTGCTCGATCTGAGGTGTTTCAACGAACTCGGCAATCGTGCGCTTACCCATGACATGACCGATGTGATTGATCACTTCGACCATGGCGCGGTTAATCGGGTCGTCCAGCATATCCTTTACGAAACTCCCGTCGATCTTCAGGAAGTCTACAGGTAAATGTTTCAAGTAAGCGAATGAAGACATACCAGCGCAAAAGTCATCCAGCGAAAAATGACAACCTAAGCCTTTGAGTTCATTGATAAATCTAATTGCACTACCCAGATTTGCAATCGCGCTGGTTTCTGTAATTTCAAAACAAATCATTTCGGGCGGAATTGAATATGCAACAAACTGTTCACGAAGGAAGCCCAGAAACGCCTCATCTCCGATAGTAGTACCTGACAGATTTATCGCACACATGGCCAACGGCCCTTCGCGCTCTTCAGCGATGCACTGGGCAATGACTTTGAAAACGTTCTCCACTACCCAACGGTCAATCGACGTCATCAGACCGTAGCGCTCGGCGGCCGGTATGAAACTGTCCGGCAGAATCATGCGCCCCGCTTCGTCATGCAGACGCAGCAGGATTTCGATATGCCCGCGGCCCTGCTCGTCAGCGCCAAGGGGCGCGATTTCCTGGGCGTACAGGCAAAAACGGTCTTCTTCCAACGCTACATGCAGGCGCTGCACCCAGGCCATCTCGCCAAAGCGCAGGGACAGCTCCGAATCGTCGGCGTGATAGACCTGAACCCGGTTGCGGCCCTTTTCCTTGGCCATATAACAAGCCATGTCAGCGGCACGCAGCGAAGCTTCGAGGGTAGTCGGGCTCTGGGCCACATGCACCAGCCCGATACTCACGGTGGTCACGAACGGCCGGCCTTTCCAGACAAAGTGCAGGTTCTGCACGGTCTGGCGCAGGACTTCGGCGATTTTCTCGGCCGCTTCCGGCGCACAGTTTTCCAACAGAATGCCGAACTCATCGCCACCCAATCGGGCTAGGGTGTCGCCTTCGCGCAAACCTGATTGCAACAACGCACAGATATGCCGCAACAGTTCGTCGCCCGCGGCATGACCGCAGGTGTCGTTGACCAGTTTGAATTGATCCAGATCGAGAAACATCAAGGCATGACGCCCCGTCTGGCGCGTCAGGTTATGCAGGGCCTGTTCGAGGCGATATTCGAATTCGCGGCGATTGGCCAGCCCGGTCAGGGCGTCATGGGTCGCCTGCCAGGACAGATTGGCGATGTATTGCCGCTCCTGAGTCATGTCGTGCAGCACCAGCACGGTGCCACTGACCTTGCCCGTATTGCGAATCGGCGCGCCGACCAGAGTGACCGACACCGTGCTGCCATCCAGACGCTGGATCAGTTTGGAATGCTCGCTGCCACCGCTGAGCTGACCGCTCAAAATGTGCTCGATCAAGGTAAAGCCGTCGGCCTGAGCGTTCTCGTCCAGCAGATTGAACAACGCCGCCAATGGCAACCCCGCCGCCTGTTCGGCCTTCCAGTGAGTCAAGGCTTCGGCGGCCGGATTCATATAGGCAATCGCACCCTCGACATCCGTGGTGATCACTCCATCGCCAATCGATTGCAGAGTGATCTGTGCCCGGTCTTTCTCCAACTGCAAGGCATCGGCGAAGGCATGGCGCTGCTTGAGCAGTTTATGAGTGCGCAGCAGGGCCAACACAATCAAACCCAGCGCAGTGGCGAGGTTCGTCACCAACAGCAGTCGGAGAATCACCCGCGAGCCTTCGCCCAAGGCGTCGCTGAACGCTTTGGCGGCAGGCGTCACGCCTTCGTTGATGGTAAAAATCTGGTCCTTCCAGCGCTTGATGTCGGCATCGGTGACCTGGCTATCGGCAATGCGCTGATGCATCTCCCGCGCGACGTCATCGAGTTGCACCAGGTACGCGTCACCGACCGTCCAGAGGTCGATGGCTTTTTCAAGGTAGCTGAAGTGCCGGAAATTGAGGTACAGCCAAATAACGCTGGAGACGTCGTCCGGGTGGTTGCCACCCTTGAGGATCGCGATCCGCGCCGCCTCGATATTCGGTGGCTGATGATCCAGCGCCAGACGCAATTCATGGCCACCCTGAGGTACCGCAATCGCGTTCTGGTATTTGAGAAAAATCGTTTCGTCGCGACTGTCGGCGTAGAGATTGAGGTAATAGATGGCGTCTTTCTGGCCCTTGGACCACAGGCTCTCACCGCCGACGTAGCCGCGAACCGCCGAAAGAACGTAAAGGCTGACGCCTCCCAACAATGCCTGAAATAACACGACGGCGATAAAAGGCCAGACGATGCCCAACAACCGAGGGGTTCCGAGAGTCCTTTTTTGCTTCATGAGGTCCCTTGTCTTAACACTGCTCTATCATCGTCCGGAGATAGTGCTACAGCTAGACTAGGGTGCGTTCGTGATCCCGGCAAGTAAGAACCGGTTGTCACTGGCAAGGAACAGCATTTCGATCCCTTTGCGATATACATATACCGCACGGTCTCTCTCTCATGTCGTTGTAATTGGCAGCCAGGCACCCGCGAAACTGCGGAAAACCGACCAATACGAGAAAGAGAAGCCACACTATGCAAAAACCACCTGTCACTGGCGCAACAAGCAACCCGGTCACGCCCCGTCCTACTGCCGCTCAGGTCGACCAAGGGCAGATTCGGGATTATGAATTGTTGCTGTCTTTTATGCGCCTGAAGTCGACATCGCTGGCTGATTACAAGAACAAGCTTATGCAGCCTTGTTCCTTTTCCCCCCTGGATCAGGAAAACGAAAAGGGTCAAATCGCGTTGCAGCAGTTGCTCGAAGACTCCGACTATCAAGCCTTGTGCAAGACCAATAACGTGTCCCCGCGCAACCTGACTGTCACGTTGAAAGATGGCGCATATGTTTATGAAACATCAAATCTCGACGGTCAACACGAGACGGTACTGAACCTGACAGGGAATGCGAAATGGAAAAATCATCAAACCCGAATCGAAAAGTCGGTCACGTTACTGGGTGGACATATCCGCCATGACCGACTCATTCCCTTCTTCGGCATGGCCACGTTTTACGGAATGACTCCATGGAGTCCGACACACGCCGAGCAGCACCAAGCAGCCATAGATACCCTGGAAGAAAAGATCGCAAGCTTTCAACTGGGGCTTGAAGAAGACTTCAACATCCTGGATTTTCGACCTAGCCCTGTGAAGCACAGCCTCAAGTCATCCCTTGCTGGCCTGTCAGCTGCTGACATCCGTTCCCAAGTCGGATTGAAAAAAACACATTATGGGATCGCTGCCCGCGAACTCAAAACAATAATCCAAACTTATCTGTCCGATAAAACTTCGTCCCTCCTGGCTCTTCTGGCTCAAGACATACTTTCATCGGCCACGGTTGAACAGATTCGTGCTCAGCCAACCGTTTTTCTCAAGAAAATCCTCGAAAGCCCGGAAGCAGAAAAATTGGGGTATCACCTGCTGTCCGCAATGGATTGGTATGGGGGCAAACCAGCAGAGGAAAACTCGCCACGCATTCGCACCAAGGTCGTCGCCAACGCACTTGAGATCTGGTTCCAGTCACCTCCCACCGACATTCCCGAACGAATCGCCGGTTACGATTTACAGGCTCGCTCAAACTGGGGGAAGAGCTACCCATCCATTAGGGGCGAGTTCGAAACCCATCTGCTCACATCAATGCAGGCATCGTCGGAAAAAGAGGCCATTGTCATCGCCAGGCTGTTCCTTCGCCAATTTCCAGCCGAGTTCAGTGTCAGCCATATTCCGTCCGATCTGCCCTATAGGAGTTCTTTCGTCTGGGTAAACTTCGTGAATGGCGTGAACCTGATCAACGCAACCGACCCCGGAGCGTTGACCAGATTCAATTTCGAGCAATTGACCAGGCTGCCCCTCGAGCGAACGGAGGGTGCATCGGCAGAACAGACGGAAATGATTGGCCTGGCGAGATTGCTTCCGACTCTGGATTGGGCGGTAACACAGGGATTCATTCCGCAAAAACGACGAGAAGAGTTCACGCAACTTCATATAGAACGGGCGCAATCGGAACTGGATAAACACATCGCAAACCTCAGTGAAGCGATCATTCAGCTCAACAAGGAACCGCCCAAACGATTGTCCATTGCGCAAGCGGCAGTAGAAACGACCTTGACGCCAAAAGTAATACGGTTCGGAGCCAAAGATAAACACTGGTATTGGAAAGAACATCTGTTGGCACGAAAAAGACACGAATATTCACGCGGGAAAGATACTCCGACTCTCCCAGGCAAAGGCTATGACTTCTATTCGGCAGCCGAAGTTGTGGCATCAGATAAGTTTGATGATGGCAAACCTTGGTACATTGCGAGAAACGATCACACCCTCACAAGACTTGAAATATCAATAGATGAGCATCGAAATATACGGAGCGAGGGTTTTTTTGGTTCGAATGGGCCAACCGGCACCTTGCCCGAGGTCAAGAAACAGTTTGACGAGAAATTCCTGAGCCATCTGCAATCACTGACAGCAGCCTACGCAACGCTGATCAACAATCTATTGGCGTCGCTGACATATTCTGATCGACAGACCCTGGAACTGGGCGAACTCAAAATTTATACCCTGAGGAAGCAAACGTTTCGTGTAGAAGCCAAACACGAAACGTCTGACAAGATTTTACCGCTGCGTGCCCGCAATGGCTTGCTGTTAGTAGCAACCTTTAACGGTCTTACCAGCACCATCGAACTGCTACCGAGGGCGGGAATTATACGTCGCATCGACAACCTTGCCCCAACCCTGTTCGGCGGAGTGCTCACCTACGAAAACTGGCCGATAGGCATGTACTCCAACTCCGTCGAGACTTTGAGCAATCAGACATTGCCTTTTGACTGGGACGCCCATGCCAACGATGTAAAACCGAAAAGTCCAGTCAGGTGCGAGGCTATCATCGAACAACTGGGTCATACATTCCTGGCACCATCGCGCGCCATCGATGAACTCCCGATGTCAATCAACTCAAGTCGCTGTAAGGAAATCAGCAACTTCATCGCCACCCAATTACTGTTCCAAGACCCAAAGGTGCTTCGCGCTACCGCCTATGGAGAGACGGAGTTTGAACGTGAGGCTGCCAGCCTGGACAAGACAAGAAAAACCATAAAGGCATTCGTACCTTTCTGGACAAATATTGAAGATCTGGATTCCGGAGAACCGGAACGCATGGTGAATGGCGCATTCGGCATTTCAGTGGATCTGGTTCCGTTTGTCAGTCCCATCGGTAAATTTGCCGCTGGGTCATTGAGACTGATTATAAATCCCGGACGATTGGCTCTAAGGATGAGGCTGCCGATATTTTCATTAACGATCAAAGAGGCAACGATTCTGACTTTGCAAGCTCTGAACCCTGCCGATATGGCGGTCTCACTGGTCCAGATATTGGGATACAAGGGGCTGGTTCGATCTGGAATTTTCCGAATCAAGCAATTGGCGGGCAAAGCGGGTCACTATGATTTCACGCACAGTCTGCCGCAGATCAGCAACCCTGGCCGTTGGAAGCCGTTGGCGAGCGGCGATCAGTTAGCGACTATCAGAGGCATTGACGACGTACCGGTACGAAACCTGGCCTCCTCTGGCGAGGTCAACTATCGCCTGGTTGATCCGTTATCGTCCAAGCCCTACGGCCCTTTACTTCACTCCACATCAGGCGAACTTCTGCCAGGGCGATCCCACTACAGCCCCCTGAAAAGAGAAAACGGCCATGTGATGGTCGAGGTTGCTGAAAACACCCGTGTTCGAGAAATACTTGAAGTCGATGGCCGAACCACGCTGTTTCTCGATGATGTCCCTTACCGGCTGGATGGCAATACCCTACGTCGAGTTGACCTGATTGATGACAGCGAAGCACTGAAACTTATTCCGTGCCGCCCGCGCCGCGCCCCCGGGGAAAATATCTGTATCAACAGTTATGTGACTGCAAATCCCGTTCCGACACCCCAACCTGACTCATTCGACGAAACTAAAGGCTACGCGCTGTGGTTTGGTGACCGGCTCTCCACGCCGACGGGCAGAATCGGGCACGAAGGTCAGTTTCTCACGCTCGATGGCGCGATCTACCGAGTTAGTGACAACGTGGGAAGACGCTTCGATGGCGACCTGAGAAGCCTGGGTTTCGCCCAAAGCCATCTGGTACCGAGCAAGAACATCACCGCCACCATAGAGTTTCGCAAAGGCATTTACGCGCGTATTGAGATCCGTGGAACATATGAGGACGCCAATGACCTGCATCGGGTCGGGGCCATTTTGGTGTCAAACATTGATGATACGGCCACCCATGTTTTCACCCGGGTCAACACCAACCAGTACTATCTGGCGACAGTACCCAAAGGAAACAGTCTGAGCGGATCACTGACCTTCAAACGCTTGGCGAAAACAGAGATGGCTGACGGCACGCTCGGGGAGGAGCTGTTACGGGTATACACCGGCTCGCTGAATGCCAACAACATCGCCCGCATCCACGGGATCGAGGCCGTCGAGCGCGCCATGAAAACCATGGAAGATATCGCCATTCCGATCGGTACCACGGCTACGCCGTCCGGCAACATGAAATGGTTGAAGGTGGACACCAGCCCCGGCGAGGCCTTGATGTTCGATCACTCGACCCGAATGATCGTCACTCAGCTACCGGAAGGGGCAACCACCTGGACACGCAGCAAGGAAGCACCGCAAGCCTTCCGGCAAAAAACAGCAGAAATTTTCGATACCCTGTTTCTGTCGCCCACCATCAACCCCAAAGACGCCAATGCCGCATTGCGGATCGACAAAACAATGCAGAAACTGCAAAGCCTGTTGCCCATACACGAGCGTCCGTTCAATGCCAGAAATATTGCCTTCGCCGAAGTGACGCCGGTCTCGGGACATCGAGAAATCTACGTCAGTGTTTCCGGCGCTCAGGGCAGCACCACCCGTTTGCCGCTGTTTCGACATCTGGGTGCCAATCATGTCCGAATCGGCGATACAACGTACATCAACATCGATTTCAATCAGGCTTTCCCGAGAACCGCCCTCAAAGTCACGGCCGAGGGCAAGATATTGGCCGTCCCCCTCACTATCAAGGATATCGGCAACTACAAACCGGCTCAGACGAACAGGCCCACCTTGCTGGACAGTGAAAGCAAACTGATCAGCGTGATTCGGGAGAAATATCCGGACCCGAAGGAAATCCGCTCCGTCGACATGGCGACGACGATGCGTCCCTGCGGGTCGTGCTCGGTGGTGATGAAACAGTTCGGCCATGAGGGTGCCGAAAGCTCGCTTCAGGTGCTCTGGAACTAACTTACATTTTCTGCAAATGACCATAAAGCTTGGCGTACAACCCACCATCGGCAATCAATTGCTGATGGTCGCCATCCTCGGCAACTTGCCCACCATCGAACACCAGCACCCGGTCGGCCTGCTTCACGGCCGATAACCGGTGCGCAATGATCAGCGTGGTGCGGTTGCTCAAGAACCGTGCCAGTGCCTGGTGCAGGTTGTATTCGGTGGCCGCGTCCAGGGCGGACGTGGCCTCGTCGAGGATGACCACTTTGGGTTCGGCCAACACCATCCGCGCAATCGCCAGGCGTTGACGCTGCCCGCCAGATAAACGCACACCGGAGCGCCCGACAATACTGTCCAGGCCGTTGGGCAATTCACGCACCGTGTTGTGCAGTTGAGCAATTTCCAATGCCTGCCAGCAGGCCTCGTCGCTGCGTTCGCGGCCCATGGTCAGGTTGGCCCGCACGGTATCGTTGAACAGTGCCGGATGCTGCAAGACCACGGCGACATTTTCGCGCACGGTTTCCAGGCCGATCTCTTGCTGAGTCGAACCACCGAAACGGATGGTGCCAGCCAGCGGCGTGTACAAGCCCAGCAGCAACTGCACCAGGGTGCTTTTCCCTCCCCCGCTGGCGCCGACAATCGCAACCTTTTCACCAGGAGCAATCGACAGGTTCATTTGGTTCAACACCAACTCGTCGCCGTAGCCGAAACTCAACCCCTGAACTTCGATGCCCACCGTGTCGCGCCCCTGGAACGGGTCGACACTGCCGGTGTATTGCGGCTCATCAGCACGGGCCAGCAACTCGTTGATCCGCGACAGCGCACCGCCAGCGGCGTAAAAGGCGTACTGCAAGTTGAGCAGTTGTTCTACCGGACCGATCATGAACCACAGGTAGCTGAACACGGCCAGCATCTGGCCGATGGACAGGTCGGAAAACAGCACAGTGAGCATGGCCGCGGCACGGAAAATATCGATGCCGAACTGGAACAGCAAGCCGCTGGCACGGTTCGATGCATCGGTTTTCCATTGCGAGTTCACTGCGTAATCGCGCACTTCACGCGCTCGCTGGCCCAGCCGACCGAGGAAAAAGCCCTGTCGATTACCGGCGCGCACTTCCTGGATGGCATCCAGCGTTTCGGTCAAGGCCTGGGTGAAGCGCGAGGTGCTGTCGTTCTCGAGTTTCTTCAGGTGTTTGACCCGCTTGCCCAACTGCACCGTGGCATAGATCACCAACGGGTTGAACAGCAGGATCAGCAGCGCGAGTTTCCAGTGCATCCACATCAGGATGGAGGCGGTGCCCACCAGCGTCAGCATGGCCACGAGGAAACGACTGAGGGTTTCGCCGACGAATTTGTCCAGCGTGTCCAGGTCGGTCACCAGGTGCGTAGTCACCGTGCCGCTGCCCAGGCTTTCGTATTCCCCCAGCGAAATACGCTTGAGCCGCTCGATCAACCGCACCCGGATCCGATACACGATGTCTTTGGCCAGCGCCGCAAACAATTTCGCCTGCACAACGTTGAACAACAACGCCGCACAGCGCAGTGCCAGAGTCACCAGCAGCATCAGGCCAATGTAACCCGCGGCTTTCTGCCAGACGTCAGGCAGCGCGAGGTTCATGATTTTCAGCGCGGCGTCGCCGTGGCCCAGCAGCACTTCGTCGACCAGCAACGGCAACAGCAAGGGGATCGGCACGCTGCACAGCGTTGCCAATACCGCGACGCCGTTGGCGATCCACAAGGATTTTTTATGGTGAAGGGCCAGGCGACGGATTTCCGCCCAGCTCAGACGGTCGACACGTGCAGGGGCTGGAACGTCGTCGGGCAGGTCATGCACAGGCAGCGCGCTCCAGCCAGCGGCCGAGCAACGGTGACAACACACTCAAAGGTTGATACCCATTGGTCAGCAACGCCAATTGACCATCACGCTCTGCCAGCAAAGTCGGGAAACCGGCAATGCCCAGGTCCTGGACCCAGGTGAAATCGGCAGCGGTGGCTGCGTGCTGATCGGCACGGTCGAAGGCGGCGGCGAACTCGATGCGCGGTAAACCGGCCTGCTCTGCCAGCTCCACCAACACACTGGCGTGGGTAACGTCGCGACCTTCGGCGTAGAACGCATGCTGAATCAACCCGAGCAGTTTCCACGCACAATCCGGTGCCAGGCTGCGCGCCGTCACCAGCGCCCGACACGCAGGCTCGGTGTCGTAGACGAATCCATCGGGCAGCGCGCCTTCAAACTTGAACGGTTGGCCGGTGGCCTCGTGCACCGCTTGCCAGTGCTCAAGGATGTAGCGCCGGGTAGTCGGCTCCAGCGCCGAGCCGCTGCCGGTGCGCAAACCGCCGACGACCAGATGCACGTCCACCCCCGCTGCCTGCGCCTGCTCGACCAGCGCATTGGCGACTGGTGCAAAACCCCAGCACCAGGAACACATCGGGTCCATCACATAGAGCAGGCGACGTGCAGACATGGTTCAAGCCTCGGAAGGAGTTTGCTTGTAGTTGTAACCAATCGGGTGCGGCATATTGCGCGCCTTGGCCAGTTCGATCTGCTTCTGCCGGTCGATGGCACTGCGCCGGGTTTTCTCGCTCAGCTTATCCCAGCAATGCGGGCAACTGATGCCGGCCACGTAATGCTCGGATGCACGGTCTTCCACACTGACGGGCGTACGGCATGCATGACATTGATCGTAGTCGCCTTCGCTGAGGTCGTGGCGCACGGTTACGCGGTTATCGAACACGAAGCAGTCGCCCTGCCATTTGGTTTCTTCCTGGGGCACCTCTTCGAGGTACTTCAGGATGCCGCCCTTGAGGTGATAAACCTCATCGAAACCCTGGTTGAGCATGTAGCTCGAGGCCTTTTCGCAGCGAATGCCGCCGGTGCAGAACATCGCGACTTTCTTGTGCACGGCCGGGTCGAAATTGGCTTTGATGTAGTCGGGAAATTCGCGAAAACTGGTGGTCTTCGGATCGATGGCGCCTTCGAAGGTGCCAATCGAGACTTCATAGTCGTTGCGGGTGTCGATCAACAGCACTTCAGGATCGCTGATCAGCGCGTTCCAGTTCTGTGGATCCACATAGGTGCCGACCTTTTTGTTCGGGTCTACGCCTTCGACGCCGAGGGTGACGATTTCTTTCTTGAGTTTGACTTTGGTGCGGTAGAACGGCTGCTCATCGCAGTACGACTCTTTGTGATCGATGTCGTCCATGCGTGGGTCATTCTTGAGCCACGCCATCAGCCCGTCAATGCCTTCACGGCTGCCGGACACGGTGCCGTTGATGCCTTCTTCGGCGATCAGCAGCGTGCCTTTGATGCCGTTGTCGACCATTGCTTGCAGCAGCGGCTCGCGCAGGGCGACGTAATCTTCCAGGGTGACGAACTTATACAGTGCCGCCACGACAATCTGTTGTGTCATGGGTAATTCTCCAGGTGGCTACCCTCGTAAGGGGTGAACCGGATGCGAAAAAAAACGCGCCGGGTGAGCGGCGCGTTGCGGATTCTAGCAAAAAACAGCGGCGATTGGCTTTAGATGGCCAAGATCGCAGCCTTCGGCAGCTCCTACAAAAGCACGGCCTTGCGCAACCCTGTAGGAGCTGCCGCAGGCTGCGATCTTTTGATCTGCTTAATGCTTGCTGCCGCCAGCACAGGTCGGCGAAGCCGGGGCCGCGTCGATCTGTGCCCATTCTTCCGGCGTGTAGGTATGCAGCGCCAACGCATGGAACTCGCCCATCAGTTCGCCCAAAGTGCCGTACACCTTCTGGTGACGCTTGACGCGATTGAGGCCTTCGAACTGCTGGCTGACCACCACCGCCTTGAAGTGGGTCTGTAACCCACGGCTGTGCATGTGGCTTTCATCCAGCACTTGCAGATGCTCGGGCTGTAGCAGTCCGAGCGTCGATTCGATGCGTTGTTGCATGGTCATCCCGAACTCCGCTTAAGGCTTTTTCTTGGCAGGAGCGGCGGCGCCTTTAGGCTCCAGCTCGGCCGTCATGTCAGCCAGCAGTTTGTTGACCACCGGCACCGCGCTTTCCAGCTTGGCTTGAGTCATCTGGGCCGATTGCTGAGTCAGCTGCGGCATTTTTTCCAGGACTTTCTTGCCCAGTGGCGACTGGTAGAACGCAACCAGATCCTTGAGCTCGGATTCGCTGAAATTGGTGGTGTAAAGCTTGACCATGTCTGGCTTCAGCTTGTTCCAGCCAATGGCTGCGTCCAGAGCGGCGTTGGCCTTGGCTTGATAGGTTTCCAGCAGGGCTTTTTTCGATTCAGGGGCTTTGGTCTGTTCAAAGCGCTGAGCGAACATTTGCTGCACTTGCATGTACACCGGAGTGCCCAATTTGTCAGCGTGCGCCAGGGTCAGGAAAGCTTCGGCACTGGCGTTGTGGCTGGCGGTATCGGCAAAAACCTGGCCGCTGGCGCAAACCAGTGCAACCGCGGTACAGATGGCACGAAGACGAGTCATCGAGTTTCCTTTTCTAGCAGGCGAGGCAAAACCTCAAGGGCGTCCATTCTGCACCTAAAAAAGTGTGTCACTCAACCCCAAGCCTTGTAGCGCCTGATTTAGAAGGGTTGAACGGTCAAATTCCAGACTGATGGAACCACGGCCGACGATCACGGCCTAAACTGCGCTATCAGACCGACAGGAGTGTGCATGATGAGCCGTATTGAAACCGACAGCCTGGGCCAGGTGGAAGTCCCGGATGACGCTTACTGGGGCGCTCAGACGCAACGCTCGCTGATCAACTTCGCCATCGGCAACGAGCGCATGCCGCTGGCAGTGCTGCACGCCCTGGCCCTGATCAAGAAAGCGGCGGCGCGCGTCAACGATCGCAATGGCGACCTGCCCGCCGACATCGCCCGGCTGATCGAACAGGCCGCCGACGAAGTGCTCGACGGCGACCACGACGAGCAGTTCCCGTTGGTGGTCTGGCAGACCGGCAGCGGCACCCAGAGCAACATGAACGTCAACGAAGTGATCGCCGGTCGCGCCAACGAACTGGCCGGCAACCCGCGCGGTGGCAAGAGTCCGGTGCACCCCAACGATCACGTCAACCGCTCCCAGAGTTCCAACGATTGCTTCCCCACGGCCATGCACATCGCGACGGCTAAGGCGGTGCAGCAGCATTTGCTGCCGGCGATCAGCGAGTTGTCTGGCGGGTTGGCTGAGTTGTCCGCACGGCACATGAAACTGGTCAAGACCGGTCGTACCCATATGATGGACGCCACGCCGATTACCTTCGGCCAGGAACTCTCGGCGTTCATCGCACAACTGGATTACGCCGAGCGGGCGATCCGCAGCGCGTTGCCGGCCGTCTGTGAGCTGGCTCAGGGCGGCACTGCGGTCGGCACCGGATTGAACTCGCCCCACGGTTTTGGCGAAGCGATCGCTGCTGAACTGGCCGCCCTTTCAGGCCTGCCGTTCGTCACCGCCCACAACAAATTCGCCGCCCTGGCCGGTCACGAACCGTTGGTCACTCTCTCCGGCGCCCTGAAAACCCTTGCCGTGACCCTGATGAAAATCGCCAACGACCTGCGCCTGCTGGGCTCCGGCCCGCGAGCAGGGTTTGCCGAAGTGAAACTGCCAGCCAATGAGCCCGGCAGCTCGATCATGCCCGGCAAGGTCAACCCGACTCAGTGCGAAGCGCTGTCGATGCTGGCCTGTCAGGTATTGGGCAATGACGTTGCCATCGGTTTTGCGGCGAGTCAGGGCCACCTGCAATTGAACGTGTTCAAACCGGTGATCATCCACAACCTGCTGCAGTCGATCCGCTTGCTGGGCGATGGCTGCAGCAACTTCCAGCAGCATTGCATCGCCGGGCTGGAGCCGGATGCCGAGAAGATGGCTGAGCATCTGGAACGAGGTTTGATGCTGGTGACGGCGCTGAATCCGCATATTGGCTACGACAAATCGGCCGAGATTGCCAAGAAGGCTTACAGCGAGGGGCTGACCTTGCGAGAGGCGGCGTTGCAGCTGGGGTATCTGACGGATGAAGAGTTTGACACGTGGGTGAGGCCGGAGGACATGTTGGAGGCTGGCAAGCAGGGGTGAATCTGAAAGTAATTTAGCACCTGACCGTCAGTCTTCGCGAGCAAGCCCGCTCCCACATTCGACCGCATTCCTCTGATAGAACTCGGTCACCTGTGGGAGCGGGCTTGCTCGCGAAGAACGATGACGCGGTCTATCGACCCAATGCCATCCGCACCCGCCGGGCCTTGAGCCCCGCCATCAACGATGGCCCCAACGCCACCAGCGCCGACCCGAGCACCACCAACACCGCCCCGCCATAACCCAGGCCATTGATCTGTTCGGCATGCACATACTCCGGCCATAACCACGCGGCAACGGCCACGGCGGCAAAGGTCACTAGCGGTGTGATCGCCAGCGTCGCACTGACCCGTGAGGCTTCCCAATGGGCCAGGGCTTCAGCGAAGGCGCCATAAGCGATCAGCGTGTTCAAACAGCACGCCAACAACAGCCAGCCTTGCAGCGGGCTCAATTGCAGCGCCTCCAGCGGATGCACCCATGGCGTCAGCAACAGCGCGCAGAACAGGTAAATCACCATCATCACCTGCAACGAATTCCACACCGTGAGCAACTGCTTCTGGCCCAAGGCATAGAAGGTCCAGACCGTGGACGCCAACAGCACCATCAGCACACCGGCGGTGTAATCGGTCAGGGAGGTGAGCAACTCGCTCAAACGCTGATTGAAGAACAGCGCAAAGCCGATCAGCAGCACCAACAGGCCAATCCCCTGCCCCACGCTGAAACGCTCCTTGAACACGAACAGACTGGCGATCAGCAACATGATCGGGCCCATTTGCACCACCAGCTGCGCGGTACCGGGGCTGAGCAGGTTCAGGCCCATCAGGTACAGCACGTAGTTGCCGACCAGTCCGAGTACCGCCATCAACACCAGCCAGCCACCGCGCGGGCCGAGGACTTTGCGACTCGGCAGGCGTTTGGTCGCCGCCAGATAAATGAACAGGCAACCACCGGACACCAGCAGGCGAAACCAGGTCACCGTCACCGGGTCCATCACCAGCAGCACTTGCTTGAGCTTGATCGGCAGGATTCCCCACAGCAACGCAGTCAGCAAGGCCAGGCACAGACCATAAACCCAGCGACCCGATGAAATATGCATGCTGACCCCGAAGCCGATTGGCGAAAACGGTCATTCTAGGCTCAGACCGGGGCGCGACACAGGGACAGTTGCCAACGGGCCGCGAATGAAACTGTGCAGGTCGCAGCATAAAGTTGACGATATGCCGTCGATCAGGTGGCCAGGCGGGGTAAGTGGTTCATGCATAAGCTCATTGAAACCGTCACCCGCAGGAGATCGCCCATGTACGGCATGCGCGCCCAAGACAACGCCCCCGCCACCCACTTTCGCTGTGACCGCTTGTGTCGTGTGAATGGAGAGCTGTATTTCACCACGCGGGAGCACACGCTGGAGGGGCCGTTTGAAAACCGGGAGACAGCGATGCGTGAGATTCAGGCATATATCGAGCGGATGCAGTTCTTGTGCATGAGCCGATAGACCGCAGTGTCTGCATTCGCGAGCAAGCCCGCTCCCACATTTAACCGTGTCCAACGTTGGAATTCGGTCAAGTGTGGGAGCGGGCTTGCTCGCGAATGCGGTTGATCAGGCAACAAAACACTTAAGGTCTAACGCACCGCCTCAAACAACCCCGTAGCCCCCATCCCGCCCCCCACGCACATGGTGACGATGCCGTAGCGCAGGTTACGCCGCTGCAACTCTCGCACGATGTGCCCGACCTGACGCGAACCGGTCATGCCGAACGGGTGGCCGATGGCAATCGAACCGCCATTGACGTTGTATTTGTCGTTGTCGATTTCCAGCCGATTGCGGCTGTACAGGCATTGCGAGGCAAATGCTTCGTTGAGCTCCCACAGATCAATGTCGGCAACCTGCAACCCCTTGGCCTTGAGCAACTTTGGCACCGAGAACACCGGGCCGATGCCCATCTCGTCCGGCTGACACCCGGCCACGGCAAAACCGCGGAAAAAGGCTTTGGGCTTGAGCCCCAGCGCCAGGGCTTTTTCCAGGCTCATCACCAAGGTCATCGAAGCGCCATCGGACAGTTGCGACGAGTTGCCGGCGGTCACTGAGCCGTCTTCGGCAAACACCGGCTTCAACCCGGCCAGGCTTTGCAGCGTAGTGTCCGGGCGGTTGCAGTCGTCGTGATCGACGATGCCGTCGAGGATCTGCACCTGGCCGGTGACCTTGTCTTCGACGCGATACTTCACCGCCATCGGTACGATTTCATCGTTGAACAATCCGGCGGCCTGCGCCAGGGCGGTACGCTGCTGACTTTGCAGGGCGTACACATCCTGCTCTTGGCGACTGACATCGTAACGACGCGCGACGATCTCGGCGGTCTGGCCCATGGGGAAATAGATGCCCGGCACCTGCTCTTTCAGCAATGGGTTGATCAGGTTGTCGGTGTTGACGCTTTTCATGGTCAGGCTGATCGACTCGACGCCACCGGCGACGATGATGTCGCTGCAGCCCGAAGCGATCTGATTGGCGGCAATGGCGATGGCCTGCAAGCCTGACGAACAGAAGCGGTTAAGGGTCATGCCACCCGTGCCAATACCCAAGTGCGACAGCACCGCGACGTTGCGGCCGATGTTGAAGCCCTGGGCGCCTTCGTTGGAGCCGGCGCCGACGATGCAATCCTCGACGCTGGCCGGGTCGACGTCATTGCGCGTGAGCAGCGCGTTGACACAGTGGGCCGCCATGTCGTCCGGGCGGGTCATGTTGAACTTGCCGCGAAAGGACTTGGCCAGGCCGGTCCGTACGCTGTCGACGATCACCACTTCACGCATGGCATACACCTCATTGTTGTTGTCAGTCAGGAGTTGGACCGAGCATAAGTCCACCCTATGACTGACCGCGACAATCATTCACCCCGCGTATGCGTAGCCATCGGTTCAGCGCTTGCGCTTTTGCAGTTTCTTCTCGCGTTTGTCGGACTTTTCGAAGGCCTCTTCCAGCGCCTGGTTAATGGTGCGCAGGACCTTGACCCGCGCCCAGCGCTTGTCGTTGGCTTCCACCAGAGTCCACGGCGAGATCTCGGTGCTGGTGCGATCGACCATATCGCCGACGGCGGCACGGTAATCGTCCCACTTGTCGCGATTACGCCAGTCGTCTTCAGTGATCTTGAAGCGCTTGAAGGGGATCTCTTTGCGCTCCTGGAAACGCTCCATCTGAGTCTGTTTGTCGATGGCCAGCCAGAACTTGACCACGATCACTCCGGCATCGGCGATCTGCTCTTCAAAGTCGTTGATCTCGCCATAGGCGCGCATCCAGTCCGCCTTGCTGCAAAAGCCTTCAATGCGCTCCACCAGCACCCGGCCATACCAGGAACGATCGAATACAGTGAATTTTCCCCGCGCCGGAATATGCCGCCAGAACCGCCAGAGATACGGCTGCGCCCGTTCATCCTCGGTGGGCGCGGCGATCGGAATGATGTCGTACTGGCGTGGGTCGAGCGCTGCGGCCACCCGACGGATTGCCCCGCCCTTGCCTGCCGCGTCGTTGCCTTCAAATACCGCGATCAACGCGTGCCGACGCATGCGCTTGTCGCGCATCAGCCCGGAAAACCGAGCCTGCTCGGTAATCAGTTGCTCTTCGTAATCATCCTTGTCCAGCTGCAGGGTCAAGTCCAGGCTGTCGAGCAGATTCACTTTATCGACACTGGGGAACAAGGGCGCTGCACTGACTTTGTGCGGGTGAATCCTCGGTCTCTTCAGCGCGCTCTGCAGGCCCTCGAGCAAGATCTTGCCGACCGTCAGGCTCCGATAGCGCGCGTCCACGCCGGCGATCACATGCCACGGCGCATAGTCGCGGCTGGTGCGACGCAGCACCCGTTCGCCGTACTTCACGAACTTGTCGTAGGTCGCGGATTGTTGCCAGTCCAGCGGGCTGATGCGCCAGCTGTGCAGCGGGTCGTCGGCCAGCGCCTTGAGCCGTGCTTTCATTTGTTTTTTGGAGAGGTGAAACCAGAACTTGAAGATCAGCGCGCCTTCGTCGCACAGCATTTTCTCCAACCGCTCGGCCCCGTTGATGCTTTGATCGAGTCGCGGATCCTTGAACAAACCATGAACCCGTCCCTGCAGCATCTGGCTGTACCAGTTGCCGAAGAAAATCCCCATGCGGCCCTTGGCCGGGAGCATCCGCCAATAGCGCCAGGCCGGTGGTCGCGCCAGTTCTTCGTCAGTCTGCTGGTCGAACGTACGCACCTCAATCAGGCGCGGGTCCATCCATTCATTGAGCAACTTGACCGTCTCGCCCTTGCCGGCCCCTTCAATGCCGTTGATCAAAATGATGACCGGAAAGCGGTGTTGCTGACGAAGTTCGAACTGCGCTTCGAGCAAGGCCCCACGCAAGGCCGGCACTTCGGCGTCATAGGTTTCTTTGTCGATGGCATGACCGATTTCGGCGGATTCGAACATAGAGCAGCTCCTTCCAGGATTGAGCAAGACTAGCGGATTGGGCAGGTAGTCATCAGAGAAATTCCCTGAGGAGCTTTTGTGGCGAGGGGGCGTTCCGACAAGCCCCCTCGCCACAAAAGTCTGATGGCAAATTTTCGTTGCCCCATCGTCCTTGCGTCTTGCCATGGATCAAGCGCCGTTGCGGCGATCGGCTAGAATGGCCACCTTGCCGTTGCCGAGCCTGCCATGAAACCTGTATTGCCCCACGCCCAGCTCGACTGGGACGACCAAGGTCGCCCGCGTTCGCGGGTGTTCGATGATGTGTATTTTTCCGACCTGTCGGGCCTTGAAGAAACTCGTTACGTGTTTCTGCAGCAAAACGATTTGCGTGACCGTTTCGCCGCCTTGCCTGTGGAGGGTCGACTGGTGATTGGCGAGACTGGTTTCGGTACCGGGCTGAATTTTCTCTGCGCCTGGCAGTTGTTCGAACAGCACGCGGTGGCCGGTGCGCGGTTGCATTTTGTCAGCGTCGAAAAATACCCGCTGAGCGCACCCGATCTGCAACGGGCCTTGGCCTTATGGCCGGAGCTCAAACCGTTTGCCGATCAATTGCTGGCGCAATACGTAGCGATTCATCAAGGCTTTCAGCGCCTTGTGCTGGACAACGGCCGTGTCACCCTGACCTTGCTGATCGGCGATGCACTTGAGCAGTTGCCGCAACTGGATGCGCAGATCGACGCGTGGTTTCTCGACGGTTTCGCCCCGGCGAAAAACCCCGACATGTGGACCGCCGAATTGTTTGCCGAACTGGCACGCCTGGCAGCACCCGGCTCGACCATCAGCACCTTCACCAGCACCGGCTGGGTGCGCCGCCTATTGAACGCGGCGGGCTTCAAGATGAAGCGCACGCCAGGCATCGGCCATAAATGGGAAATTCTGCGGGGCACGTTCCTCGGTTGGCCTGAAGACGTGGCACTGCCTGCCGCGACAAAACCATGGTTCGCTCGCCCACAACCGCTGACCGGCGAACGTCGCGCCCTGGTGATCGGTGCCGGGCTGGCCGGTTGCGCCAGTGCCGCCAGCCTGGCCGCGCGGGGTTGGCAAGTGAGCCTGCTGGATCGCCACCAAGCACTGGCGCAGGAAGCCTCGGGTAATCCTCAGGGTGTGCTGTACCTAAAGCTTTCGGCCCATGGCACGGCGTTGTCGCAATTGATCGTCAGCGGTTTTGGCTACACCCGACGTCTGCTGGAACAGCTGCAGCGTGGCGTCGACTGGGACGATTGCGGAGTCTTGCAACTGGCCTTCAATGCCAAGGAAGCCGAGCGTCAGGCGCAATTGGTCGCGGCCTTTTCACCGAGCCTGGTGCACCTGCTCGATCAACCCCAGGCCCAGGCCCGAGCCGGCATCGAATTGGCGCACGGCGGCTTGTTCTACCCTGAAGGCGGCTGGGTTCATCCGCCCGCGTTGTGCCAGTGGCAGGCGTCCTCAACGAACATCCAGTGGCTGCCCCATCGCGAGGTGCTGGAACTGCGCAAGGTCGATGATCAATGGCAGGCCTGGGACGGCGATGCACTGTTGGCCAGTGCGCCCGTGGTGATTCTGGCCGGCGCCGCCGAGATCAAGCGCTTTCCACACAGCGCCGACCTGCCCCTCAAACGCATTCGCGGCCAGATCACCCGACTGGCGCAAACTCCTGAAAGCCAGAGCCTGGCGACCGTCGTCTGCGCCGAAGGCTATGTGGCGCCGGCACGCCTGGGCGAACACACACTCGGCGCCAGCTTCGATTTCAAGAGCGATGAACTGACCCCGACCGTCGCCGAGCACCTCGGCAATCTGGCGTTGCTCGAGGAAATCTCCACTGACTTGGTCGCCCGTCTACATGTTTCGGACCTGGACCCGCAGCAGCTTGAAGGTCGTGCGGCATTTCGCTGTACCAGCCCGGATTACCTGCCGATCGTCGGACCGTTGGCCGAACAGGCCGCCTTCGCCGAGGCCTATGCCACGCTAAGCAAAGATGCCCGGCAAGTGCCCGATGTTCCCTGCCCATGGCTCGAGGGGTTTTATGTCAATAGCGGTCACGGTTCTCGCGGTTTGATCACCGCGCCGTTGTCTGGCGAGCTGTTGGCGGCATGGCTTGAAAACGAGCCCCTGCCCTTGCCAAAAACAGTTGCCGAGGCCTGCCATCCCAACCGTTTTGCCTTGCGCCAATTGATCCGCGGAAAAGCCTGACCCACAGCCTTATAACTTATCGGTCTAAAACTCCAGGGATTCACGTGGGTCAGTTTCTGAGTACCCGCCGTTTTTGGCGGGTATCGATTGACCCTCCCCAACGGAAAAACCGGTAAGGACTTATGTGCGGATTAGCTGGAGAATTACGTTTCGACCATCAACCTGCGGACCTCGCAGCCATAGAACGAATCACCCATCACCTGGCCCCTCGCGGCCCTGATGCGTGGGGCTTCCACAGCCAAGGGCCGATTGCCCTGGGCCATCGGCGCCTGAAAATCATGGACCTGTCGGACGGCTCGGCGCAGCCGATGATCGACAACCAACTGGGCCTGTCCCTGGCCTTCAACGGCGCGATCTACAACTTCCCGGAACTGCGCACCGAGCTGGAAAGCCTCGGTTACGCCTTCTATTCCGGCGGCGACACCGAAGTGCTGCTCAAGGGCTATCACGCCTGGGGCGAAGCCCTGTTGCCCAAACTCAACGGCATGTTCGCCTTCGCCATTTGGGAGCGCGACGCCAAGCGTCTGTTCATCGCCCGCGACCGTCTCGGCGTAAAACCCTTGTACCTGTCGCGCACCGGTCAACGCCTGCGCTTTGCCTCGGCCCTGCCGGCCTTGCTCAAGGGCGGCGACATCAACCCGATCCTCGATCCAGTGGCGCTCAATCATTATCTGAATTTCCACGCCGTGGTCCCGGCCCCGCGCACGTTGCTGGCGGGCATCGAAAAGCTGCCCCCGGCGAGCTGGATGCGCATCGACGCAGATGGCACCACCGAGCAGAAAACCTGGTGGACCCTGCCCTACGGCCCACACGCCGACGAGCTGAATCTGACCCTCGAAGACTGGCGCGATCGCGTGCTCGACAGCACCCGTGATGCAGTGGCGATCCGTCAACGGGCGGCGGTGGATGTTGGCGTGCTGCTTTCCGGCGGCGTCGATTCAAGCATGCTGGTCGGTCTGTTGCGTGAAGTCGGCGTTGAAAACCTGTCGACCTTCTCCATCGGTTTCCAGGATGCCGGCGGCGAGCGCGGTGACGAGTTCCAGTATTCGGACCTGATCGCCAAGCACTACGGCACCGAACATCACCAACTGCGCATCGACGAAAAAGAGATCATCGAGCAACTGCCCGCGGCGTTCCGCGCCATGAGCGAGCCGATGGTCAGTCATGACTGCATCGCGTTCTATCTGCTGTCTCGCGAAGTGGCCAAGCACTGCAAGGTGGTGCAAAGCGGCCAAGGCGCGGACGAGTTGTTCGCCGGTTATCACTGGTATCCGCAGGTTGACGGTGCGAGCGATCCGTATGCCGCGTATCGCGATGCGTTTTTCGACCGCAGCTACGCCGACTACGCGGCCACGGTGCAGCCGAAATGGCTGACGGCCAACGACGCGGCCGGCGACTTCGTGAAGGAACACTTCGCCCAGCCCGGTGCCGACGCAGCCGTGGACAAAGCACTGCGTCTGGACAGCACCGTGATGCTGGTGGATGACCCGGTCAAACGCGTCGACAACATGACCATGGCCTGGGGCCTGGAAGCGCGCACGCCGTTTCTCGACTATCGCCTGGTGGAATTGTCGGCACGGGTGCCGGGCAAATTCAAACTGCCGGATGGCGGCAAGCAAGTCTTGAAAGAAGCGGCGCGGCTGGTCATTCCGAGTGAAGTGATCGACCGCAAAAAGGGTTACTTCCCGGTCCCTGGCCTCAAGCATTTGCAGGGCGATACGCTGAACTGGGTGCGTGAACTGCTGCTCGACCCGAGTCAGGATCGTGGTCTGTTCAACCCCGCCATGCTCGACCGCCTGCTGACCGATCCGCAAGGTCAACTGACCCCGTTGCGCGGCTCCAAGCTGTGGCAATTGGCAGCCCTGAACCTGTGGCTCAGTGAACAAGGAATCTGATCGATGAAACCTCACGCCACGGCTTATAGCCAACGCCTGTTGCGCGGTCAGGCGCCCTCTTATGAACGCTTGCAGGCGCGTCTGGCCGAAGACGGCAGTGAATTGGGCGCCGCGCCCATCGCGGTGCATTGCGGCTGGGGCCGGTTGCTGATCGGGCATACCTTTCCCGATGCCGCGAGCCTTGCCCTAGAGCTGCTCAATGAGCAGCCCGGTGAGCGGGACATCGCCTTGTACGTTGCCGCGCCTCAGCAAGTGCTGGGGCTGGAGCCGGCGCAGCTGTTTCTCGACCCGTCCGACACCTTGCGCCTGTGGTTCAGCGATTACCGCCAAGCCACTCGGGTTTTTCGCGGCTTCCGCATCCGTCGGGCGCAAAGCGAAGCGGATTGGCAGGCGGTCAATCAGCTGTATCAGGCGCGCGGCATGCTGCCGATTGATGCGAGTTTGCTGACGCCTCATCACCAGGGCGGCCCGGTTTACTGGCTGGCCGAAGATGAGGACAGCGGCGCGATCATCGGTAGCGTCATGGGCCTGAATCATCACAAGGCCTTCAACGACCCGGAGAACGGCAGCAGCCTTTGGTGCCTGGCGGTCGATCCACAATGTTCCCGCCCAGGCGTCGGTGAAGTGCTGGTGCGGCACTTGATCGAACACTTCATGAGCCGTGGCCTGAGCTACCTGGACCTGTCTGTGCTGCACAACAACCGTCAGGCGAAAAGCCTTTACGCCAAGCTCGGTTTTCGCAACTTGTCGACCTTCGCCATCAAGCGCAAAAACGGCATAAACCAGCCATTGTTTCTCGGCCCAGGCCCGGAAGCCGAGTTCAATCCGTATGCGCGAATCATCGTCGAGGAGGCTCATCGGCGCGGCATTGATGTGCAAGTGGACGACGCCCAGGCCGGCCTGTTTACCTTGATTCACGGCAGTCGCCGGGTGCGTTGCCGCGAATCCTTGAGCGATCTGACCAGCGCCATCAGCATGACGTTGTGCCAGGACAAAAGCCTGACCCACAAGGTGCTGAAAAACGCTGGCCTTAAACTGCCCGCCCAACAACTGGCGGGGAGCGCGGATGACAACCTGGCGTTTCTCGACGAGCACGAACGGGTGGTGGTCAAACCGCTGGACGGTGAACAGGGCCAAGGGGTGGCGGTGGATTTACGCACCATCGAAGAGGTCCAGCAAGCCATCGAAAACGCCCGCACATTCGACAATCGAGTGCTGCTGGAAAGTTTTCACGAAGGCCTCGACTTGCGAGTTCTGGTGATCGGCTTCGAAGTGGTCGCGGCCGCCATTCGCCGGCCGGCGGAAGTGGTGGGCGATGGTCAGCATTCCATTGGTGCGCTGATCGAAGCCCAGAGCCGTCGCCGTCAGGCGGCGACCAGCGGTGAAAGCAAAATCCCGCAGGACCATGAGACCCAGCGCACGTTGCAGGCTGCGGGTTATGACTACAGCAGCATTCTGCCGGCCGGTGAGCATCTGTTCGTACGGCGCACGGCGAATCTTCATACCGGCGGCATTCTTGAAGACGTCACGGCAATTCTGCATCCGACCTTGGTGGATGCGGCGGTGCGCGCGGCGCGGGCGCTGGATATTCCGATGGTCGGGCTCGACCTGATGGTGCCAGCCGCTGATCAGTCGGAGTATGTATTTATCGAAGCCAATGAGCGCGCCGGGCTGGCCAACCATGAACCGCAACCGACGGCCGAGCGGTTTGTGGATTTGTTGTTTCCGCATAGTCAGCCGGCGGCCTCTTAGTGATGTGGTGCCCGGACTGACACCTTCGCGAGCAAGCCCGCTCCCACATTTGACCGCGTTCCCCTGTGGGAGCGGGCTTGCTCGCGAAGGCGGCCTCACAGGCGCTGAACATCTCCAGACCTCCCCTCATCGAAACCATCGATGCTCTCAACCCATCAGGAGTTTCCATGACCAGCAAAATTCCCGAACCGGACCTCAATTACCTGCAAAAAGTCCTGCTGGAAATGCTCGCCATTCCCAGCCCCACCGGGTTCACCGATACCATCGTGCGTTACGTCGCCGAGCGTCTCGAAGAGTTGGGCATTCCCTTTGAGATGACTCGTCGCGGCACCATCCGCGCCACCCTCAAGGGCAAGAAAAACAGCCCGGACCGCGCGGTCTCCGCTCACCTGGACACCATTGGCGCAGCGGTTCGCGCAATCAAGGACAACGGTCGCCTGACCCTGGCGCCGGTCGGTTGCTGGTCCAGCCGTTTTGCCGAAGGCAGCCGCGTCAGTTTGTTCACCGACAACGGCGTGATTCGTGGCAGTGTATTGCCGCTGATGGCTTCCGGGCACGCGTTCAATACTGCCGTGGATGAAATGCCGATCAGCTGGGATCACATCGAGTTGCGCCTGGACGCCTACTGCGCCACCCGCGCCGATTGCGATTCGCTGGGGATCAGTGTCGGCGATTTCGTCGCCTTCGACCCGTTGCCAGAGTTCACCGAAAGCGGCCACATCAGCGCCCGCCACCTCGATGACAAGGCCGGCGTTGCCGCACTGCTGGCGGCGCTGAAAGCGATTGTCGACAGCGGCGAAGAGTTGATGATCGACTGCCATCCGCTGTTCACCATCACCGAAGAAACCGGCAGCGGTGCGGCGGCAGCCTTGCCTTGGGATGTCAGCGAATTCGTCGGTATCGACATCGCGCCGGTCGCGCCCGGCCAGCATTCCAGCGAACACGCGGTGAGTGTGGCAATGCAGGATTCCGGGGGGCCTTATGACTATCACCTGTCGCGCCACCTGCTGCGCCTGGCCAGCGACAACGAACTGCCGGCGCGCCGTGACCTGTTCCGCTATTACTTCAGCGATGCTCACTCAGCCGTCACTGCTGGCCACGACATCCGCACCGCCCTGCTGGCCTTCGGTTGCGATGCCACCCACGGCTATGAACGCACCCACATCGACAGCCTCGCCGCCCTCAGCCGCCTGCTCGGCGCCTACATCCTCAGCCCGCCGGTGTTCGCCAGCGATGCACAACCGGCCAAGGGATCGCTGGACCGGTTCAGTCACCAGATCGAACACGAGACGCAGATGGAAAGCGATACGCGGGTGCCGTCGGTGGATAGTTTGATTGGGCAGCGTTCGGAGGGCTGATTTTTTTCCTTGAGGTATTGGGTGTCTGGTCTATCGTCTTCGCGAGCAAGCCCGCTCCCACAGGTGACCGAGTTCTTTCATAGGAATGTGGTCGAATGTGGGAGCGGGCTTGCTCGCGAAGGCGGCCTGGCAGACAACTGTTCAGACCGGGCTAGCCGCCCCCCTTCATTCGCCGTAGCATCGCGCCATTGTTTAGCCGAGGTGCCTTATGCTGATCCCCCACGACCAACTTGAAGTCGATACGCTGACCCGCCTGATCGAGGATTTCGTGACCCGCGACGGCACGGACAACGGCGATGACACCCCGCTGGAAACCCGCGTCTTGCGTGTTCGTCAGGCATTGACCAAGGGCCAGGCGCTGATTGTCTTCGATCCGGAAAGCGAGCAATGCCAGTTGATGCTCAAGCACGACGTGCCCAAGCATCTGTTCGACTGAGGTTCTTAACGAGCTTTCGCTTTGGCCTGTTTGATCTGGATGCGCTCATAGACTTCGGCGCGATGGACGTTGACCTGCTGCGGCGCTTCAACACCGAAGCGCACGCTGCTTCCGTTAACGGCGAGAACCCGCACGGTGATGTCGTCACCAATGGAAATCAACTCGCCCACAACGCGACTAAGTACAAGCATGGCATTCATCCTTCAGGGTTACCGGCCCTTGAAGATGCCCGGCGCGTAGCGGGTCTTCAATGCAACAGCAGCAAAACAGTCTCGCCCTACGGCGCAGGATGCTTCGCCCTGAAGGACGTATCCGACAAACCGGTTTGAATGAAGGACCGATCCTTCAGGAAACGGAAAAGCGCGGGCCAAACAGGATGACACTCGCCCCGATCACACACAGCGCCACACCAATCCAGTCCGAGCCCAATGGACGAATCCGCTCGACCACCGCCAGCCAGCCGATCGACGCAATGATGTAGATGCCACCGTAGGCGGCATAGGCGCGGCCGGCGTAGCTCGCTTCGACTCGGGTCAGCAACACCGCGAACAAGATCAGGCTGAGCAACGCCGGGATGATCCACCAAGCGCTTTTACCCTGGCGCAACCACATCCAGAAGGCGAAGCAGCCAGCGATTTCGAACAGCGCGGCGAGGAAAAACCACAGGTAATTGATCATGCAGATGTCTCGTGAGGATGGCCGGTTGCGGCCACCCTAACGACGGTATTGCGCACGGGCAAGTTCAGCCTGCGGATTGTTTGGCCTTGGCGCGCATTTTGTCGGCCATTACGGTCATTTCGTTGTAGAGCACTTGCGGGTCTTTTTGCTTGATCGCCCAGGCCATGCGGCCCTGTTCATGAGGCAGAATCAAGAATTCGCCGGCATCGACCTGCTGATAGATGTAATCGGCAATGTCGGCAGCGCTGATGGGCGAACTTTCCAGCAATTTGCCGACCTGGGCTTTCATGGCCGGGGTCGGGCCGCGGAAGGAGTCCAGCAAGTTGGTCTGGAAGAACGACGGGCAGACTACATGCACGCTGACTTCCTCGTGGGCCAGTTCGATCAACAGACTCTCGGACAAAGCCACCACACCCGCCTTGGCCACGTTGTAGTTGCTCATGGCCGGACCTTGCATCAGTGCCGCCATCGAGGCGATGTTGATGATCTTGCCTTTGCTTTTCTCCAGCAGCGGCAGGAAGGCCTTGCAGCCCTTGACCACGCCCATCAGGTTGATCGCGATCTGCCAGTCCCAGTCTTCCAGCGACAATTCACTGAAGAACCCGCCCGAGGCCACGCCCGCGTTGTTGACGATGACGTCGATGCCGCCAAACTTCTCTTCACAGGCTTGGGCGAAAGCCGTCAGCTGGCTGTAGTCGCGCACATCGCAACGCTGGATGAAACCGTCGCCGCCGGCTTCGCGAACCAGTTTCAGGGTTTCTTGCAGGCCGGGTTCACTGACGTCCGACAAGGCCAGCTGCCAGCCTTCACGCGCCCAGCGCAGCGCGATTTCGCGACCCAGGCCTGAGCCCGCGCCAGTGATCATCATGCGATTTTGCATAGCAAACAGCCTTGTTGTTCCGGGGAAGATGCACCGAGTGTAGCGAAGGATAATGCGCGACCCACGCTCCATCAGATTGCTGAATGGCCAGCAATGAACCACGGCGCGGTCCGGTTGTTTCAACTTTGAGACGCAGTAAAAGAAATAAACGTGCTTTCCAAATACATTAAAAAAACCTGGAATTTTTCTTCATATCCATGAGTCGGATTTTGTAAGCAGCTAGGATTAATACAAGTCCAGCTGATGGCTAAAAGCTAAAACGCTAGGTCAACCACAACGCTTCCAACAAGGAAACAGACATGGGCACAATTCTTATCGTTATTCTTATCCTGTTGTTGATAGGTGGCTTGCCGGTCTTCCCGCACTCCAGAAGTTGGGGTTACGGCCCGTCCGGTATCATCGGCGTGGTGTTGGTGGTGCTATTGATCCTGCTGCTACTTGGCAAGATATAAAGTTTTTGCCGGCAAAAAAAAGAGGCCCTGCGAAGGGCCTCTTTTCTATTGCGCCAAAACTTAGTCCGGCTTGCCGTCAACCACACCGGCGGTGTTATCGATCAGGCTTTTGGTGGCCGTCTGCAGGAACGCTTCGAGCTTGAGCTTCAGCTCAGCGGTACGCGGTGCATCCGGTACGACCTCGGCGTGAGGCGTCGCGCCCAGTTCGTACTGGTACATCTTCGGCGCCATTTCCTTTTCCTTTGGCAGAACCAGAATCTGGTCAACCGTGATGATGGCGGTGGTTTGCTCGCTACCCGACGGCTTGATCACACCAAAACCGGTGTCGCCTTCAGGCAGGTTGAGCAGGTCGCGTCCCCAGCACTGATGACGCACTTCGCCACCAATACGGCCCATGATGGTCGGCACGAGGTCGATCTGAGTGCCCACGGTATGGTCACGCTGGCCGAACTTCTCCTGGATGCCCGGTGCGATCATCAACATCGGCACGTTGAAGCGGCCCAGGTCCATTTCGGTGATCTGACGCTCGTTGCCAAAACCGTGGTCACCGACGATGACAAACAGGGTTTCCTTGAAGTACGGCTCCTTGCGGGCCTTTTCAAAGAATTGGCCCAGTGCCCAGTCCGCATAACGCATAGCGGTCAAATGCTCGTTCAGGTTGCCGCGATCGGTTACAGGCTCAACCGGCAATGGCGTCGGCAAGGCATATGGCGTGTGGTTGGACAGGGTTTGCAGCAACGCATAGAACGGCTTGCCGTTTTCCCGCGCCTTGAGCTCTGTCAGACCACGGTCGAACATGTCCTGGTCGGACACGCCCCAAGTCGGATCGGAGAACACCGGGTTCACGAAGTCGTTACGACCGATGAAGTTGGTCATGCCCTGGTTGCTGAAGAAACCCGACTGATTGTCCCAGGCAAAGTCGCCGTTGTAGACGTACACATCGTCGTAGTCACGGGTGCTGAGCAACTGCGGCAGGCCGGACAGTTTGTGGCTGCCTTCCGGGGTCTGCATCAGGTATTCAAAACCCGGCAGGTTCGGGAAGCAGGCCATGGTGGCGAACATACCCTGATGAGTATGCGTCCCGTTGGAGAAGAAGCGATCGAACAGCAGCCCTTCTTTCGACAGTTTGTCGAGGTACGGCGTGATGTTGCCCGGTGCGCCCAAGGCACCCACCGAGTGACCGGCCATGCTTTCCATCAGGATCACGACAACGTTCTTGATCGGCAGGGTCTTGTCGGCCGGCGGCATGTAATCGCGACGCACGGCGGCAGTCTCGCCATCCACCAATTTGTCGTCCGGCATTACCAGCATGTCACGCACGATCTGCTGGGCTTGCGGTTGCGGCAACGAGGCTTTCCAGATGTTGTCGCGATCTTCGGACAACCGGCTCTTGGCCGCCGCGACCAGCGACAGCGTGCCATTGAGGCCCAACTGGTTGGCGAAGTTGGAGTCGGTGGTGTAAACGTCACCCCAACGCATTGGCGGACCCTGACGCAGAGTGCCACGAGCGGCGACCACGCAGACCAGCAGGCAAACTACGAACACCATGCCACGCGCATACAACGGAGCGACCTGCCGCGTACTAATGCTGCCACCGCTGAACGGCCCGCGAGGACGCGTGGCCCGGTCGGCGCCCTTGAACGCGAGGGTCAGGATCAACGTGCCCACGGCCCAGGCCAACAGGTAGCGAACCACCGGAAAACCGTACCAGAGCATGCTCATCACGGTTTTCGGGTCTTCTTTCACGTACTGGAAGACCAGGCCGTTGAGGCGCTGGTGGAACTCGCGGTAAAAGTCCATCTCCATCAGGCCGAGGAACAGCGCGATACTCGAGACAATGGTCAGCCACAACCGAAAGAACCCGCGGGCGGCCATGGCCCGGGCGCTGAACAATGCCAGCAGCAGCGGAATGCTGAGGTAAACCACCAGACGCAAGTCGAAACGCAGGCCATTGGCGAACGCTTCCAGAAAGGTCGAAGCCGGTGTGTCGAGGATCATCGAGCTGTTGTAGGCCAGCAGCGCTACGCGCAGCAGGCTGAACATGACCATCATGACCAAGGCACACAACAGTGTGTAGGCCAGATGCGATTTGACGGTCGGTTGCAGCAGGCGACTAGAAGCTCGCTGCTGACTCAGGGCGTCCGGGTTTGCCATGTCGTTTTAGGACCCATTGGAAGTTGAAGTTTCAAAATACAGCGGCGCCTTGCCCTCTGTTGGCCATCCCGGCCCCGGGGCTTGCGCGGTGCGCAAATGTTGCACGATCAACCGCGGCATTACCATTGATTACTGACCCGCAGGCCGACTGTCGCTTGTAGCGCTCTGGGACAAGAGACGTGACGCAAAGTTGCGCAGGGGCGCGAGTGAATTGTCTTGGAGGCTTTGTGAAAATTTCGTTCAACGCATATCCAGAAACAAAATAAAGCCCCGCCCTTGGTAAAAACGCAAACGCCCCGATCAAATCGGGGCGTTGTCCAACAGGCCATATCAAAAGAATACGCGGTTACTTCTCGGCGCGTTCTTTCAGGGCTTTGAGGGTATTGAACGGCGCATCGACCACAAACTTGTTGGCCAGCCACGACGGCACGCTGCCGCCGGGTTCGGTATGGGCCTGATAAGTCACTTCGACTTGATCGCCCTTTGGCACGAGCTTCCAGAAACCTTTGACCTGGGCGACCCGTACAAAACCTTTTTCTTCCGCAAGGTACTTCGGCTGCCCTTCCAACTCGCGGGTCAGGCTGCCATCGGCGCCTTCAGCGGTGGTGACATGCAACACGGAGTCGCGAGGAGTGACCGGCCAAGGGGTATTGAACTGGGTGTAGGTCCAGCTCTGGTTACCTTCGTGTTTGAGCAGCTTCTGAGTCTTGCACTCGTGAATCCATGCACAGGCACCCGGCACGTCTTCCTGCAATGCACGCAGTTTGGCCATGGTGGTCTTCATGACGGTCACGCCACGGTAAGCCTTGTATTGGGAACCGGCCACTTCACTCAAGGACACCTTGATGCCCTCTTCTTCCTTGGCGGTTTTCCATTCTTCGGCCTGGGCCGTGGAGACCAGCAAAACCGTCAAACCACACAGCACAGCGATACGATGCAGCGAACCCATAGTCTTATTCCTTATTGTTGAAGTTCCGTTCGTTGAACACATCACGCGGCCGTCATTTGCTCCCACCAGCCCAGCAACTTGATCGCTTCGTCGCTGCTGCTTCCGCAGACCTCGACATCGGCTTCAAACGTCGAACACACCGCAGGACGTTCCGGCTTGCCGAAAATGCTGCACAGGTTATCGGCAGACAGCTGTACGCAACGTTCTCCGGCGGCTTTGCCATTGGGCATTCCGGGAATCGGCGAACTGATGGAAGGGGCAATGCAACAGGCGCCACAGCCTTCACGGCATCTCATGACGACAAGCTCCTCGCGACAGGTAAAGGGACGTGGCACAGAGTAACGGCTAAAACGACTGTTTTAAATTACCTGAGCCCGGGTTTTTCCGCTCAAACGAACGTGACTGACCAGTCTCCGACAAAGCGTCTGGTCCGCGGGTCACGAATGGGAGGGATTTACTGCTTGAACTCGAATTCCAGCGCCGCGCCTTCAACTTCCCGACGCTCTTCATTGCGCAGTTGCAGCTGCATTTCGTTGCTGAGCAAACGACCGTTGAGCTGGAACGGGCTGCTCTTGTCACCGAACATTTGCGGCAACAGCGCATCGTGTCGGGGCAACTGTACCGTGCCGACCGGCTTCAGTTCTTCGACCATGTCCTTGGGCAAGCTCAAGTCGAGATTTGCCGAAGGGAGTTTGGTTTTCACGACTTCACTGGCCGGTTTCGACTTGGAAGCAATGGGGGAACGTTTTTTGACCGCTGCAGCCTTCTTTTTGGCCGGCGCAGCCTTTTTGACCGGTGCCGCTTTTTTTGCGGTTGTGCTGGCTGTCGGTTTTTCCTGAACGGAAGCCGCCATGACGCCTTCCGCGTGACAGGTCATTAACAGGCAGATCAACAACCAGGCGGCAGGAAAAATCGGCTTCATGGACCCAACGGCGCGAACGGCAGAAGGCTATATGCTCGCCTGTTGGAGACGACAAGACAAGCGGCCAGTTCAGAACTGCCCAGCCGCTCAAAAACCGCTCGCCGTCTCCTGACAAAGTTGCGTCGCCAGCAACCCCAACGTCATCAATGCACGCTCGGCCTCGCGGTTCCAGGGGATGCCACAGTTCAGGCGAATGCAGTGATTGAACTGCTCGGTATTACTGAAAATCAGCCCCGGCGCAATGCTGATGCCCTGCTGCAACGCACGCACATGCAGTTCTTGCGTATTCACCCGCCCCGGCAAGCTGACCCACAGAATGAAGCCGCCGGTGGGCCGGGTCATCTGCGTGCCTTCCGGGAAGTACTGCTGCACCGCCAGCTGAAAAGCGCTGAGGTTCTTGCGGTACTCCTGACGGATGTAGCGCAAATGCCGGTCGTAACCGCCGTTCTCCAGATAGGCGGCGATGCCCATTTGCGTGACGCTGCAGGCTGAATGGGTACTGAAGGTCTGCAAGCGCTGGATTTCCTGCTGGTACTTGCCGGCTATCATCCAGCCGATGCGCACACCGGGCGACAGGGTCTTGGAGAAGCTGGAGCAATAGATCACCCGATCCAGCCGGTCATAGGCCTTGAGCGATTTGGTGCGGCCCTGCTCGAACATCAGCTCGCCGTAAATATCGTCTTCGACGACCTGGATATCGAAATCCGAGGCCAGGCGCAGCAACTGTTTCTGCCGTTCTTCGGGCATGGTGCCGCCCAAAGGATTGCTCAGGCGCGTGGTCAGCACCAGCGCCTTGATCGACCACTGGTTGGCCGCCAGTTGCAGGGCTTCGAGGCTCATGCCGGTGGCTGGATCGCTAGGGATCTCGATGACTTTCAGCCCCAGCAGGTCGGCCAGTTGCAGCAAACCGTAATAGGTGGGCGACTCGGCGGCGATCAGATCGCCCGGCCGGGTCAACACGCGCAGAGACATCTGCAACGCATCGACGCAGCCGTGGGTGATCACCACTTCCGATGGATCGACTACCACGCCGGCATCGCGCATGCGGATCGCCACTTGCCGACGCAACGGCTCGAAACCGGGGCTGAACATGTAGCTGAACGCCCGGGGGCTATGGAAACGGGTGACTTTGGCCAGTTGCTGATGCAGCGCCCGCACCGGTAAGTAGTCGACGCTTGGTACGGCGGCGCCCAACGGGAAGACGCCTTCGCGGCGGGATTCAACCAGAACTTGCTGAATGATGCTGCTGCGGGTGACCAGGCCAGGTCGCTCGACCCGGGCAATGTCCGGGGTTGGCGCCGTGAGCGCCGGCGTCTGGTGCACGTAGTAACCGGACTGCGGCCGGGCACGAATCAGCCCCTGATCTTCAAGGTTGGCGTAGGCCTGCAACACCGTTGCATGGCTGACGTTGAGCTGCGAGCTCATCTTGCGCACCGAAGGCACGCGCTCCCCGGGTTGATAGACACCGCGGCGGATATCTTCGGCCAGTTGCTGAGCAATACGTTGGTAGAGCAAGAGATTGGTCATGACGCAGCACTCGATTTCACGGGCATTTTATTCTTGTGTGAAACACTACCGGAACAGTTTGGAAGTGTACTGGGACAGTTGTCACAATAGTCGACCGTACAGTGCATTGTCAGCAAAAACTGTACTGTTTTTATGGAGAGTATTGCGCTGATTGGCAGGCACAAAAAAACCCGGCGCTGCTGACAGGCCGGGTTTTCCAGTAACGCAGCCCTTAGCGGGCGGCGCCGAGCTGGCCTTTTTCGTCGGAGAACACAATTTCCACCCGACGGTTCTGCGCACGCCCGCGCTCGGAAGCGTTCACGTCCACCGGGTATTCATCGCCGTACCCTTCGACTTTGATACGTTTGTCGTCGATACCCAGGTCCATCAGCACATCCGCCACCGATTGCGCACGGTCGCGGGACAGCTTGAGATTTTCCTGTTTACCGCCAGTGCTGTCGGTATAGCCCTCGATCCGGACCACGCGCTTGGGATTGAGCTGCAAGAACTGGACGATCTTCAGCACCACGCGGTTTGCCGAGCTTTTCAATTCTGCTTCACCGGTATCGAACAGCACATCGCCCAGCGTCATCACCAGACCACGGTCGGTCTGGGTGGTCGCCAGCGCGAGGATCTGCTCTTCGAGCCACTTGCCCTGTTGCTGCACGCTGAGCAGCTTGGACTCACGCAGGGCCAATTGCAGGCGCTGACGCTCGAGTTCGAGCTTCGCCGCGCGTTCCTCGTTGAGCACTTGATTGGTGTGTTCCCGGGCGATTTCGCTGTAGCGCTGACTCAGGTAAGCGTAATGCACAACGTCCGAACCGCTGCCCCAGTAGCTGGACAGACGATCGGCGCGGGCCAGGGACTCGCCGGCACGGATCACGTCTTTGGGCGCGATGCGCAGCACGTTGGAGTCTTCCTTGACCTTCTGAAAGTCGGTGCCGGCCTGCTGCAATACGGCTTCGCTGTGTTGACCGGCGCAGCCATAAAGGCTTGCACAGCCGGCCAGGATCAAGCCGCCGAGTGCTTTGGTCTTCAGGCTCATTGGGCATCTCCCAGTTGCTTGCGCAGGCGAGTGATGCGGGTATTGAGCACGTTCAACTGCTCCTCGCTCTTGAGGGTCAGAACCCGGGCTTCGGCCAGGCGCGCGTCCAGCTCGGCCTGCTCGGCCCGCATGCGCGCATTTTTGAAGGACTGGTCGGCCATGTTGCCCTGGGCACGCTTGAACTTGTCTTCAGCCAGTTTCAGCTCCGGCACTTCGTCGGCGGTAGCACCCACGGCCTTGGCTTGTTCTAGGGCCTGTTCGGTCAGGCGTATTTGTTCATTCGGCGCCGGATCGGCTGCACAACCCGCCAGAGCCAGAACGGCCAGGGCAGCGAAAAGAGGTCGAATACTCACTAAAAATCCCTACTGTTTTGGAGTACTGACAGGTTGTGGCTGCGGTTGTGAGCGTTGCGCTTTCCAACGCTCGATATTGCGCAGCAGCGCAGCTTCTGTCAGTCCGGACGCGGGCAATTCTGTCATCTTTTTGGCCAGCTGTCCGCGCAACCAAGGATCGTTGCAGGCAGAGTTATGGGAAACCGCGAGATACAGGCCAGGTTTGTCGATGGGTTGTGGGTGAGCCATCAAGTCATCGGCCATCCCCAGCGTTTGCACCATGGCCATGCCCGAGTAGCGTCCGGCGAGGACAAACTCCACCTCGTTCAGCAGCAATTTCTGAAAGGCCTGGGTCAGATTTGGCGTACGTACCAGGGTCAATTGCTGTTCGGCAAAAGTGCCAAATGACGGGGTCACTCGAGCCTTTTCCGACAACGCACCGGGATGGCCGCGAAGATCCTGCGCTTCGTTGTAGACCAGTAACGAGTCGTTGCGGGTCCAGACCAGGTAATCGTTTTCCAGCAGCGGTGGGTGGATATAATCCAGATTTTCCAGCTCACTGACCGTCAACGGCGCATCGGCCAGCATGTCCATGCGCCCGCTGCGCACTTCGTCCAGGGCCTGGGAGCGTTTGCCGGCGTAAAGCAGTTCGACCTTGATGCCCAACTCTCCCGCCACTTGCTGCAACAGATCAGCGCTGGCGCCAATCAGATGCTTGGGGTTTTGCGGGTCTTGCCACAGGTACGGCGGCGCGTCCGGGCTGCCGGTCACCACCAGGCGCTCGCATTTGCCCGCGGCTATGGACAGCCCCGGCAACAGCGTCAGGCTTAACCACAAAGCCGACAAAAAAGAGCAGCCAAACCAGCGGCGCAGACTCATGGCAACACTCTCCCCACCCAAATCCGGAACAAAAAAAAGCCCGACCAAAAGGTCGGGCTCTTTATAAGTCAAGCCGCCGGATTAGACCAGCTTCTCGAACTCGGGGATAGCTTCGAACAGGTCTGCCACCAGGCCATAATCGGCCACCTGGAAGATCGGCGCTTCTTCGTCCTTGTTGATCGCAACGATCACTTTGGAGTCTTTCATGCCGGCCAGGTGCTGGATCGCGCCGGAAATACCGACGGCAATGTACAGCTGTGGAGCAACGATCTTGCCGGTCTGACCGACCTGCATGTCGTTGGGTACAAAACCTGCGTCGACCGCGGCACGGGAAGCACCGACGGCAGCGCCCAGCTTGTCGGCCAGGGCGTACAGGTGTTTGAAGTTGTCGCCGTTCTGCATGCCGCGACCGCCGGAAACGACGATTTTGGCAGCGGTCAGTTCCGGACGATCGGACTTGGCCAGTTCTTCACCGACGAAGCTCGAAGTGCCAGCATCGTGAGCAGCCGCAATTGCTTCAACGGCAGCCGAACCACCTTCAGCAGCAACCGGGTCGAAACCGGTGGCACGCACGGTGATCACTTTGACTGCAGCGTTGGACTGGACGGTAGCAATGGCGTTACCGGCGTAGATCGGGCGCTTGAAGGTATCAGCGCTTTCGACCGAGATGATCTCGGAGATCTGGTCAACGTCCAGGGTCGCGGCAACGCGCGGCAGGATGTTCTTGCCGTTCGAAGTCGCGGCAGCCAGGATGTGGCTGTAAGCCTTGCCCAGTTCTGCAACCAGCGGAGCAACGTTCTCCGGCAGTTGATGAGCGTAAGCAGCGTTGTCGGCCAGCAGCACTTTGGCCACGCCAGCGATTTTCGCAGCGGCTTCGGCCACGGCGCCAGCGCCCAGACCTGCAACCAGAACGTGGATATCACCACCAATCTTGGCAGCAGCAGCCACAGTGTTCAGCGTGGCCGGGGCCAGTACTTTGTTGTCGTGTTCAGCAATAACCAAGATAGTCATTTAGATTACCTTCGCTTCGTTTTTCAGTTTCTCGACCAGTTCAGCCACCGACTTGACCTTGATACCCGCGCTGCGTGCAGCCGGCGCTTCGACTTTCAGGGTCTTGTTGGTGGAGGCGGTGGAAACGCCCAAAGCGTCCGGAGTCAGCACTTCGAGAGGCTTCTTCTTGGCTTTCATGATGTTTGGCAGAGACGCATAGCGCGGCTCGTTCAAACGCAGGTCGGTGGTGACGATGGCCGGCAGTTTCAGGGAAACTGTCTGCGCGCCGCCATCGATTTCACGGGTCACGGCAACGCTGTCGCCGGACACTTCGACTTTCGAAGCGAAGGTGCCCTGACCGTAGCCGCTCAATGCAGCGAGCATCTGGCCAGTCTGGTTGTTGTCGCTGTCGATGGCTTGTTTGCCGAGGATCACCAGCTGAGGCTGTTCCTTGTCGACAACAGCTTTCAACAACTTGGCAACCGCCAGGGAAGTCAGATCTTCAGCGGATTCGACGAGGATGGCGCGGTCGGCACCCAGAGCCAGCGCGGTGCGCAGTTGCTCTTGAGCGGTGGACGGGCCGATGGAGACGACGACGATTTCAGTCGCAACGCCTTTCTCTTTCAGACGTACGGCTTCTTCCACTGCGATTTCGCAGAACGGGTTCATCGACATCTTGACGTTAGCGAGGTCGACGCCGGAATTGTCCGCCTTGACACGAACCTTGACGTTGTAATCCACAACGCGTTTGACAGCTACAAGAACCTTCATGGATTCCTCGTTACTCTCCGGTGAAAAGAAAGTCGCCTAGGCGAACCTGGCGGTTGATGCTCATCGGCGCAAGGGCACCTCTAAAAACGCTGGCAGGTGTATCGAGTGAACGTTGCTCACGAGGCTGATAACCGTTCGTCAGTGGTGACCAACGAGTCATTCATTATCGCGGCGTGTAAACTGCGCGCCAAACCTGCGCTGCGCATCACCTTATACTGCCATCGCCCTGTCTTTAGAGGTGCTCTTGAAACCAACAGTCAGCCTACGGCGAGCGCAAAACCGCCCGTATCTTGACCGGAACACCTATTCCGGTCAATACGGCAAAATGGCCAGTCATAAGCCGCGTGACTTTGATTTCTCTGGCTTTGAGCCAATTCAAACAAACGTTTGTATTGGACGCTAGGAGTGGTGTAGATATAATGCGCCACCTAGAGAGAAAGGTGGGTCATCCATTGTCCCTTCCGGCAGTTGCCGGAGAAAATAATGGATGCAACGCCAAACCTCCAATTAGAAAAAAACTGTTGAGCCTTGAGTAGGAGATAGCCTGTGGAACGCGAATACATGGAATTCGACGTGGTCATCGTCGGTGCCGGCCCCGCTGGCCTGTCCGCCGCCTGCCGTTTGAAGCAGAAGGCCGCCGAAGCCGGTAAGGAAATCAGCGTCTGCGTGGTCGAAAAAGGCTCCGAGGTCGGCGCTCATATCCTGTCCGGTGCCGTGTTCGAACCACGCGCCCTGAACGAATTGTTCCCGGACTGGAAAGAACTCGGCGCGCCGCTGAATACGCCAGTCACACGCGATGACATCTTCGTGCTCAAGAACGCCGACAGCGCGCAGAAGATTCCTGACCTCTTTGTGCCCAAGACCATGCACAACGAAGGCAACTACATCATCTCCCTGGGCAACCTGTGCCGCTGGCTGGCCCAGCAGGCCGAGAACCTGGGCGTGGAAATCTACCCGGGCTTCGCCGCCCAGGAAGCACTGTTCGATGAGAACGGCGTGGTTCGCGGGATCATCACCGGCGATCTGGGCGTTGACCGCGAAGGCAATCCCAAAGAAGGCCTGTACACCCCGGGCATGGAACTGCGTGCCAAGTACACGCTGTTCGCCGAAGGTTGCCGCGGCCATATCGGCAAGCAGCTGATCAAGCGTTTCAACCTCGACAGCGAAGCCGACGCCCAGCATTACGGCATCGGCCTGAAAGAAATCTGGGAAATCGACCCAGCCAAGTACCAGCCAGGCCTGGTAGTCCACACCGCCGGTTGGCCGCTGGACATCATGGGCACCGAGAACACCGGTGGCTCGTTCCTCTATCACCTGGAAAACAACCAGGTGGTGGTCGGCCTGATCGTCGATCTTTCCTATAGCAACACCTTCCTGTCGCCGTTCGACGAGTTCCAGCGCCTCAAGCATCACCCGGTGCTCAAGCAATACCTGGAAGGCGGCAAGCGCATCAGCTACGGCGCACGTGCTATCTCCAAAGGCGGCCTGAACTCGCTGCCGAAAATGGTCTTCAAGGGCGGCGCGCTGATCGGTTGCGACCTCGGCACCCTGAACTTCGCCAAGATCAAAGGCAGCCACACCGCGATGAAATCCGGCATGCTCGCCGCCGACGCCGTGGCCGATGCGCTGTTCGCCGATCTGGACGGCACGCAAGAGCTGACCACTTACGTCGACGCCTTCAAGAAGAGCTGGCTCTATGACGAACTGTTCGCCAGCCGCAACTTCGGCCCGGCGATGCACAAATTCGGCCCGATTCTCGGCGCGGCGTTCAACTACATCGATCAGAACTGGTTCGGCGGCAAACTGCCGTTCACCCTGCACGACACCAAGCCGGATTACGCTTGCCTGAAACTGGCGGCCGACTGCAAGAAGATCGACTACCCGAAACCGGATGGCAAGATCAGCTTCGACAAACTCAGCTCGGTGTTCATCTCGGGTACCAACCACGAAGAAGAGCAGCCTTGCCACCTGAAACTGGCCGACGCGAGCATTCCGATCGCCAAGAACCTGCCGATGTACGATGAACCTGCTCAGCGTTACTGCCCAGCCGGCGTGTACGAAGTGGTGACCCAGGAAGACGGCGAGAAGCGCTTCCAGATCAACGCCCAGAACTGCGTTCACTGCAAGACCTGCGACATCAAGGACCCTGCACAGAACATCACCTGGGTGGCGCCGGAAGGCTCTGGCGGCCCGACTTACCCGAATATGTAAGTCGAATAGTTGAACAATAAGGCTCCCGAAATGGGGGCCTTTTTGTTGCCCGAGATCCGGGCATCAACACCAAACCAATGTGGGAGCGGGCTTGCTCGCGAAGGCGGTTTATCATCCAACATTGATGTCGACTGATAGACCGCTTTCGCGAGCAAGCCCGCTCCCACAAGGGGATTCGTGGTGTATCAAGCAGCCCGCTCATCCCCAGGATTGCGCTCAAAGTAACGCTTGTACTCGCGACTGAACTGCGACGTGCTCTGATACCCCACCCGATGCGCCACCTGGGCCACGCCCAAGCCTTCGCCCAGCAACAACTGCTGGGCCCTGAGCAAGCGCAAACGCTTCAAATATTGCACCGGCGACAATAAGGTGCAGCGTTTGAAATGCTCATGAAACGTCGACGCGCTCATGTTCGCGCAACTGGCCAGGGTCTCGACATTCAACGGCTCGGTGTAATGCGCATGCAGATGACTCAGCGACGCCGCGATCCGCGCGAACTGCCCCTGTTGCTCCACCAACGCTCGCAACACATCGGCTTGTGGCCCCCGCAACGCCACGAACAACAATTCACGCAAGCGTGCCGGGCCCATGATCTGGCATTCCAGCGGATCGTGCAGGCAGCGCAACAACCGCTCCACACAACCGCGCATGGCATCGTCGAGCACCGCCGAGGTCATGGACTCGGGCGTCTGTGCGGGAACCGTGCGCCCCGGTGACAGCCCCATGGCCAATACCAACTCACCGAGCATTACCCGGTCGATGGCGATGGAAACGCCCAGCATCGGGCCATCCGGAGCCGAAAACGTCTCGCACTCGAAAGGTACCGGCAACGCCTGAATCAGGTAATGCCCGGCTCCATATTCAAGCGTACGCGGGCCCAGATACGCCAACTTGCTGCCTTGGGCGATGATGACCAGGCTTGGCTCGTAGATTTGTGGGCCACGGGCCACATCACAACTGGCCCGCAAAACCTGCACACCCGGCAATGCGGTAGGCGCGAAACCGTCGCGGGTAGTCAGCGGCTGGATCAGCGAAACCAGGGTGGCATTGGCATCGAGATGACGGGTCAACAACATGGGGGAGCTCTTCATAAAAGAAGTCACAAAAGAAGTCACAAAAAAAGTCGCGAAAAAAGGGATGAAAGCATCTTCGCAGGTCTGAACGCCAATGCGACCAATCAACGGTGTAAGCCGGAGGATTAGGCATGACACCCGGAGGAATCGCCATGGCCGGTAACCCGTGCGGCGCCCAGAATTGCTCGCCTCACCTGTCACCGCTTTTGCGAGGTTCACCATGTACACCGCCATCGGATACGCCGCTCAGTCAGCCACCACTCCCCTCGCCCCGATGAAATTCGAACGTCGCAGTCCACGGGCCGACGACGTTGCGATCGACATTCTCTACTGCGGCGTCTGCCATTCCGACATCCATCAGGCACGCAACGAGTGGGGCATTGCTGTTTACCCGCTGATGCCCGGCCATGAGATCGTCGGAAAAGTCACCGCGGTCGGTGCGAATGTTACCCAACACAAAGTCGGCGATCTGGTCGGCGTCGGCTGCATGGTCGACTCGTGCCGCCACTGCGAAGCCTGCAAGGCGGATCTGGAGCAATACTGCCTCGAAGGTCCGACCATGACGTACGCCACCCCGGACCGGGTCGATGGCAGTAACACCATGGGCGGTTACTCCGACAGCATCGTGGTCAGCGAGCATTTTGTCGTGCGTATCCCGGAGAAGCTCGACCCGGCCAGCGCCGCGCCGATTCTGTGTGCAGGCATCACCACCTACTCGCCACTCAAGCACTACGGCGTCAAGGCCGGTGACAAGGTCGGGATTCTCGGCATGGGTGGCCTCGGTCACATGGGCATCAAGTTCGCCAAGGCGATGGGCGCTGAAGTGACGTTGTTCACCCGCTCGGCGAGCAAGGCTGAAGAAGGTCGTCGTCAAGGCGCAGACCACGTGATCGTGTCCACCGACGCAGAACAGATGAAAGCCGCCGCAGGACATTTCGACTTCCTGCTGGACACCATTCCGGTGCAGCACGACCTCAATCCCTACCTCGATACGCTGCGTTTCGACGGCGTACACATTCTGGTGGGCTTGATCGAACCGATCGATCCACCGGTTCACGCTGCCAAACTGGTATTGGGTCGTCGCGTGCTGGCCGGCTCGCTGATCGGCGGCATCGCCGAAACCCAGGAAGTGCTGGATTTCTGCGCAGAGCACGGCATCACCTGCGACATCGAAATGCTCGACATCCGCCAGATCAACGAGGCTTACACCCGCATGATTGCCGGTGACGTGAAGTACCGCTTCGTGATCGATATGGCGACGCTGAAAGTCTGATCAGACCGCTCGATTTATACCTTCAAGCCAAGCTCCGCCGACAGCCGGGCTGTGACCCCTTTGATCAGGGGAATCAGCTCGGCCATTTTTTCCAGCGGCATGTACGGCACGGTGCTGGCGATGCTGATACCCGCGACAATGCGCTTGCTGGCATCGCGGATCGGCGCCGCCACGCAGCGGATTGACGGTTCGTTGTCTTCCAGGTCGAAGGCGTACCCGCCGGCTACGTACTCAATCATGCGCTGCAGGAACTGCTCCCAGGATTGCTCCGGGTGCTGCGGCCAGAACTGATTTTTCCCACCCACCGGCAAGCTGATTTCGTACAGCCGTTGCCATTCTTCCTGCGTGTCATCGAGCATCAGCGCCTTACCGATCCCGGTACGCGCCAATGGCATGCGATGACCGACCCGCGAACGCATTTCCGGACCGTTGCGCCCCGGATTCTTGTGCAGGTACAGCACCTCGTCGCCCTCACGAATCGCCAGATGAATGGTGTCGCCGGTCAACGCCGACAACTCATCCAGATACGGCCCGGCCAGCGTCACCAGTGGCAGCTCTTCACGTGCCTGGAAACCCAGTTCGATCAGCTTCGGCCCCAGCAGATACCCGACTTGCGGCACCACCCTCAGATAACGCTCGTCCACCAGGCAACTGGCCAGACGATGAGTGGTGCTGCGCGTTGTGCCGATCAGCCGGGCGATTTCCTTGAGATCGCGGGCGCCACTGGCCACGGCCTGAACCACACCCAGGCCACGAAGCAGTGTCTGGGTGCCAGTCGGCGCGGCGTCCTTGGCGATTTTTGGGGCGTCTTCCTGCATATCCAGCCTTTACCGTTGAGCGAGTGAACGGGCGGCATTATGGTCGCCCGATGGCCGCGACTACAACTTGATACGCTCGACCTTGCCCACCAGCAACACGTAGGAAAGCGCACCCAACAACGCCAGAACCGAGATATAGGTAATCGCCGGGGCAAACGAATCACCGGAAGCGAGAAAACCGATGACGATGGGCGTGGTAATCGCTGCCAGGTTACCGATGAAATTGAACACCCCACCGGTCAATCCAAGCAAGCGCGCCGGGGCCAGGGTCGACACCAGCGACCAGGTAATCGAAGCCAGACCATTGCCGAAGAAGGCCAGCGCGAGGAAGGCAATCACCAGCGGTGTCGACTCGACGAAGTTGGCGCCGATGATCGAGGTGGAAATCAGCAGGCCGCCAATGATCGGCAACTTGCGGGCGAAACCCACCGTGTAGCCGCGACGAATCAAAAAGTCCGAAAAGAACCCCGAACACAGCACACCGACGAAGGCTGCCAGAAACGGTAGCGACGCCAGCAAGCCAGACTTGATGAAGTCCATGCCGCGATATTTCACCAGGTAGGTCGGGAACCACGTCAGAAAAAACCACAGGGTCGAGTTGAGGCAGAACTGGCCGAGGTAGATACCCCAGAGTTTGCGTTTGGTCAGAACGATACCGAGATCGGTCCAGCTGAATTTCGCCTTGGCCTTCGCGGTTTCTGCCTGGATATCCACCAGCCCGCCGCCTTCGCGGATCAGCTCGATTTCAGCATCATTGGCGCCCTTGAAATCACGCGGTTCGCGATACACCGCGTACCAGATCACCGCCCAGATAATGCCCACCACGCCAGTGCTGACAAACACCATGTGCCAGCCATATTGGTGCTGCAGCCAGGCCAATACAGGCGTCAGGAACGCCAGACCAACGAATTGCCCGGACGTGTAGAAACCAATAGCCGTGGCGCGTTCGCGCTCGGGGAACCATGTCGTCACCACGCGGCTGTTGATCGGATACGCCGGCGCTTCCAGGGCACCGACGGCCATGCGCAGTACGAACAGCGCGATGAAACTGGCAGCGAAGCCGAGCATCACCGTGGCGACCGACCACAGCAGCAATGCGACGCTATACAGGATGCGCGGCGGCACCCGGTCCACCAGCCAGCCGCCGGGGATCTGCATGGCAGCGTAGGTCCAGCCGAAGGCTGAGAAAATCAGCCCGACATGGATCGGATCGATGCCCAGATCGCTGGTCAGCGCCGGGGCGGCAATGGACAGGTTACTGCGGTCCAGGTAGTTGATCACTACGGTGATGAACAGCAGGACCATGATGAAAAACCGCTTGCGGCTCGGCGTCACCAACGACGCCTGCCCGGTGAGGGTTTGCGGTTGCATGAGAGGTGCCTCTTCTTATGTTTATTGAGGTCGTGAAAAAACGGGCGCCTGAGCGCAAATCATCCGGTCCATGGAGATCAATTGTGGGAGCAGGCTTGCTCGCGAAAGCGGTGCGTCAGTCGACATCACTGTTGAATGTGATGCCGCCTTCGCGAGCAAGCCCGCTCCCACAGGGATTTGTGTTGAGTCAGGAGGAACTCACCACTCGGCAAAGCTGCCATCGGCATGGCGCCAGATCGGGTTGCGCCAGCGGTGGCCGACGGCGGCGCGTTCGATCACGTACTCCTCGTTGATCTCGATGCCCAGGCCCGGGCCGTTGGGGATCTTCACGAAGCCCTTGTCGTAGTCGAACACCCGCGGATCTTTCACATAATCGAGCAGGTCATTGCTCTCGTTGTAATGGATGCCCAGGCTCTGTTCCTGGATGAACGCGTTGTAGCAAACCGCGTCCAGTTGCAGGCACGCGGCCAGGGCAATCGGGCCCAACGGGCAATGCAGCGCCAGTGCCACGTCGTAGGCTTCGGCCATGTTGGCGATCTTGCGGGTTTCGGTGATGCCGCCTGCGTGGGATGCATCGGGCTGGATGATGTCGACGTAGCCTTCGCTGAGCACTCGCTTGAAGTCCCAACGCGAGAACAACCGTTCGCCGAGGGCAATCGGCGTGCTGGTCAGCGGCGCCAGTTCTTTCAGCGCTTCGTAGTTTTCGCTGAGCACCGGCTCTTCGATGAACATCAGTTTGTACGGGTCGAGTTCCTTCATCAGCACCTTGGCCATGGGTTTGTGCACCCGACCATGGAAGTCCACGCCGATGCCGACATTCGGGCCGACCGCATCGCGCACGGCGGCGACGTTGGCCAAGGCCAGGTCGACCTTCTCGAAGGAATCGAGGAATTGCAGTTCTTCGGTGCCGTTCATTTTCACCGCGGTAAAACCACGGCTGACCGCTTCTTTCGCAGCGCGAGCAGTGTCCGCCGGGCGATCACCACCGATCCATGAATAAACGCGAATCTTGTCCCGCACCTGACCACCCAACAGATCACTGACCGACACACCCAGAGCTTTGCCCTTGATGTCCCACAACGCCTGGTCGATGCCGGCCAGGGCGCTCATGTGGATCGCGCCGCCACGGTAGAAGCCGCCACGGTAGAGCACGGTCCAGATGTCTTCGATGTTGCGTGGGTCTTTGCCGATCAGGTAGTCGGACAATTCCTCAACCGCAGCAGCGACGGTGTGCGCGCGGCCTTCGACCACGGGCTCACCCCAACCGGTCACGCCCTCGTCGGTTTCGACCTTGAGGAAGCACCAGCGCGGCGGAACGATGAAGGTGGTGAGTTTGGTGATTTTCATCTCTATTGTCTCTCTTGTAGATGTAGCGCTCACAGCGCCAAAAAGTCTTAACGCAAAGCATTCCAGGCAGCGACATACGCCTTGGCGCGCACCGCAACTTCGTCAGCCGTCATGCCCGGTTTGAACAACCCGGACCCGAGACCGAAACCTTTGACGCCGGCCTCGACAAACACCTGCATGTTGTCCGGCGTAATCCCGCCCACCGGCACCAGCACCGTCCCTGCCGGCAACACCGCCAGCCAGGCTTTCACAACGGCGGGGCCCATTTGTTCGGCCGGGAACATCTTCAGCACATCCGCCCCTTCGGCCAATGCAGCAAAGGCTTCGGTCGGCGTCGCCACGCCCGGCGACAGGAACAGCCCCGCTGCCTTCGCCGCACGCAACACCTTGGCATCGCTATGAGGCATGACGATCACTTGGCCGCCCGCCGCTTTCACTTGCTCGACCTGTTCCGGCGTCAACACCGTGCCCGCACCGATCAGGCAATCGGCGGGTAAGGTACTGCGCAGGATGCGGATACTTTCGTACGGTTCGGGGGAATTAAGCGGCACTTCAATGACGCGAAATCCGGCCGAGTACAGGACTTCACCAACGGCTGCCGCTTCTTGCGGACGCAGGCCACGCAGGATCGCGATCAGACCGTTTTGTGCCAGTGCTTGCTTGAGCATGTCAGACCTCCAGTCAGGTTTAACGGGATGGGGGTGTCGTGATCAGTCCGGCGGCAACCGCCAACTGCCACAACCCGCGTTCGGTGGCCTGCTCGGCCAGGGTCACCCGGGCAAAACCGCAGGCGTCGAGCGCCCGGCTGTAGCGGGCGCAGAGTTGCGCATTGCCGATGAGGATGATCGAAGGCAGGTGCACGCTGTTGCGCCGATGCCGCTGAACATTGGCCAGGGCCGACAGTTCATGGCCGATCAACAGACCGGACAGATAGTCCGGTTGCGCGACGGCGCTGAGTTCACCGGTCAGCCCCAGACTGCGGGCACTGAACAATGTCGACAGCGGCCCGATCTCGCCGTCCGCCGACAAGGCCACCCGCACGCCACGATCAAACGCTTCGCCATCGAAAGACGCGCCGCGCTGCTGAGTGCGCCCCAGAATGCTGTGTTCACTGAGGACGGCGAAGACTTCGCCAGTCATGAAAGTATCGAAATGCACGATGCAGCCGTCGTCCACTTCCACCCATTTCGAATGGCTGCCCGGCAAGCCGATCAACAGATCGTTGCCCGCCCCGCTCGGCAGATTCTGCAACACGCCGAGGACTTGGGTTTCCTCGCCGCGCATCACGTTCGGCAAGCGCGAACGCTGAATCACCCCTGGCACGATGTGCACATCGACACCGCGAAGACTGCGAACGGTTTGTAGGGAAGTTCCGAGATTGGCAACGTTCGCCGGCGTGTCGCAGTAGGCCGCTTCGCGCCAGCCCTGAGCACTACCGACCATGCCGCAAGCAATCACCGGCAAATCGGGCTGCACGTCGAGCCAGTCACCGCACGCCTCATCGAAGGCCAATTCAAAACCGTCGGCACATTCCTGGCCGGCGATGATTCGCGGCGTCTTGGGCAGCTGCATGATCCCGGACGACAGCGAGCGCTGTTCCAGCACCTGGGCACCGAAGCCGAGTTTGTAAGCACGTAATGAGGTTGTCCCCCAATCGAGCGCGATCAATTGCGCCAGCATCGCTTCACCTGTTTTGTTTTTTGGCAGTGAGTGAGCTGGACTATAAACCTGAACGAAGGAAAATCTCAATATATAAATATCAATCCCATATATTGGGAGAAGAACAAAAAAAGATCGCAGCCTTCAGCAGTTCCTACAGATTCGATGTACGACGCAATAGCTCGGTCGAACACAATCCCGCGTGGAGCTGCCGAAGGCTGCGATCTTTTAGGGGATCAATTGCCCTCGGCAAAATCCCTTAACACCGCCCCATCCATCCGATACCGCACCCACTCCTCCTGCGGCTGTGCACCGAGGGATTTGTAGAATTCGATCGCCGGTTTGTTCCAGTCCAGCACGCTCCATTCGAAACGGCCGCAATCATTGGCGCAGGCGATTTTCGCCAGGTGGCGCAACAAGGTTTTACCGGCGCCGCCGCCCCGTTGTTCGGGAGTGATGTAGAGGTCTTCGAGGTACAGGCAGTTGCTGCCCAGCCAGGTGGAATAGCTGAAAAAGAACACCGCAAAGCCGATCGGCGAGCCATCGCGCAGGCAGATCAGGCCATGAGCGGTGGCGCCCTCGCTGAACAGGCTACGCTCGATGTCGGCGACGCTGGCGATGACTTCGTGGCGGGCACGTTCGAAGTCCGCCAGTTCAGTGATGAACGCGAGGATTTGCGGAGCATCGCTGGGGGTTGCCGGGCGGATTTCGATCGTCATGAACGTGCCTTGTCAAAAATTGAAAACGCCATACTAAGTCCGCGCGCGGCGCTCGTCACATTTGAAAGCAAAACGTCATGTAGCATTAATGTTTTGTGGCGCCTTGTATGAACGGGCCAGCCTGCGAAATCAGCGTGACTGTACTGACGTCTTCGCGGGCAAGCCCGCTCCCACAGGGTGCTCATTGATCACAAAAACCGAGTCGAATCCAAGGAATTCCATGACCACCGCCACTTTCGCGCCGCTGCACACTCTGGCTTCTGAACTGCTGCCCCACGCGCTGGAACCTGGCGAGGACGGCGCCCATGATCTGTCACACTTACAGCGGGTGTGGCACAACGTGCGCACGCTTCATGCCGAAGAAGGCGGTGATCTTGAGGTGCTGCTGGCAGCCGTGCTGTTGCACGATTGCGTGGCGGTAGAGAAGAACTCGCCGCAGCGCTCACAGGCATCACGGCTGGCGGCGCAGAAAGCTTCGACAGTACTGGTAGTCATGGATTGGCCTGACGCAAAAATCACAGCAGTCTCCCACGCCATCGAAGCCCACAGCTTCAGCGCCAACATCACACCCATCACCCTCGAAGCGAAAATCATCCAGGACGCCGACCGCCTCGATTCCCTTGGCATGCTCGGCGTGGCGCGTACCTTCTATATCGCCGGGCGCATGGGCAGTGCGCTGTACGACCCTTTGGACCCAGAGGCAAAAGAACGGGACTACGACGACAAACGCTTTTGCCTCGATCATTTCCAGACCAAGCTGCTGCACCTGGCGGACGGTTTCCAAACGACCACCGGTCAACGTCTGGCACAGATTCGCCACGAACGCCTGAAGGGTTTCATGGAGCTGTTCAAGGAAGAAATCGGCGTCGACCATTAAGCATGAGCGACACCGCTCGTCGTTCATCAGGCACCAATCCAGGTCAGGGAGGACCAATATCGGGTAAGGACTCTAATCAACGGAGACGACACCATGATCACGTCCCGACTGACCGCCCTCGCTCTCACCACGCTGCTCTCCTCCGTCGCGTTCGCCGCGACCAGCTCTTCCGGGACCGACCCGACCGATCCACTCGAAAGGCCCGAATCCTCGGCCACCCAAGGCATCGACAGCGGCCGGCCTCCTTCTCCGACGGCCACAGACCCACGGGTTTATCACGATGACGCGGGCGCTCAGGGCGGGATGAATACACCCGGCACCCAGACTCCCGACAACGCGGGAACTGGCGTCGGCTCGAAAACCACCACCGGTGGCTCGGGCTCCGAAGGCCGCAGCACCAGTCCATAAGTTCGCCGATGCGAGCGACATGCAATACCTATCGATCCTAACGAAGAGGTAACCATGAACGTCGATAAAAACCTGGAAAAAGAAGTCCTGACCCGCCTGCTGCACGCCCACCCAAATGGCTTGGGCAAGGAGGTTCTGGACAATTACCGGGGGGAGAGAGTCGTGGCCAGCACGCTCGCGACTCTGCAGGAACGCGGATTGATCCAGCACGGTCATGTGACCTGCAACGAAGCCGGCGAGCACTCGCTGAACCTGCCGATCAAACTCAGCGCCGCAGGGGTTGAAGCGGCGCGCAAGCTGGATATTTAACCGCGTAGGAGCTGCCGCAGGCTGCGATCTTTGCCTGTGAATGCTTGAAGAGTTCCTACGGATATACATCCTGAAACCAGGAGAAATCCCATGCCTCGTGGAAGCAAAGACAAATACACCGCCGAGCAAAAACGCAAGGCCGAACACATCGAAGAAAGCTACGAGCACAAAGGCGTGTCGAAAGATGAAGCCGAAGCTCGTGCCTGGGCCACGGTAAACAAACAGTCAGGTGGAGGTGAAGGCGCCGGCGGCTCCGGGCGCAAGAAGCCGGCCAGCGCCAAGTCTGCAGACCGCAAGGAATCATCCCGACGTGCGGTGGCCACCCGTGAAGGCAAGCCGCGCAACAGCAAGGCTTCGCGCGATACGCAAACGGTGGACAGCCTGATGAAAGAAGCCCGGGCGAAGAAGATTCCGGGGCGTTCGAGCATGCGCAAGCAAGAGCTGATCGAGGCGTTGCGCAAAGCCGGCTAAGGGTCCGGATTTGGTGAGTTTGAGGGCCTCTTCGCGAGCAAGCCCGCTCCCACATTGGATCTGTGTCGTTCACACATTCAACGATCAACACAGATCCAATGTGGGAGCGGGCTTGCTCGCGAAAGCGGTGGATCAAGCGCCGAAAGTCTTCCAGATCAACGCATCCACCTCAGCCGCCCCCGGCGAAGTCGCCGGCCCCCAGCGAGTGACCGCCAATGCCGCAGCCGCATTCGCCCGCCGCGCCGCTTCGACTGCCGATATTCCGTGCGCCAACCCGGCGACAAAAACGCCCGCGTGAGCATCCCCCGCGCCATTGCTGTCCACCGACACGACCTTGAATCCCGGCACATGCTGGTGATCACCACGCTGGCTGATCCAGCACCCTTGCGGCCCATCGCGTACTACCATCAACACCTCGGTCGGCAGATGATCAACCAACCGCTTCAATGCCGCGCCGATATCCGTCGCCCCGGTAAACCGTAGCGCCTCGACACGGTTGCTGGTCCACAGATCGATGCGCGGCAACAGGGCCTTCATCAGCGGTGCGTCCGGCGAATCCGCCAATGGCCCCGGATCGAACACCACCTTGATCCCGTCCGGCAAATCCAGCACCCAATTCACCAGCGCCTGAGCCTTGCCGCCATGCAGCAGGCTATAGCCGCTGACATAGACAAAGTCCCCCGCCTCGGCTGGCACACTCGCCAGGTCTTCGGCGGTCAATTCGCCTTCGGCACCGATGCAGGAAATGAACGTGCGCTCGGCCGAGGCTTCGGTCAGCGCGACGCACAGCCCGGTGTCGCGCTCAGTGCTCTGACCGAGGCCGATCCGAATGCCTTCAGCCGTCATCGCCTCTCGGGCCATGTCGCCGAAACGGCCCTTGCCATGGCCACCGAGGTAGACCACCGGCAAGCCGTTTCGCCGGGCCGCAGCCATCACATTGAAGCCACCGCCAGCCTCGAAACGGGCGGATTGCGCCAGCACGTCACCGCCCGATTGAGGCAGTTTATCCACGGCCATGACCAGATCGATCATGACCTGGCCGGTGTGTAGCATTTTAGGCATGAGCCGGCTCGATCAACGCGGCGCGGCGGTCTTTGGCACCGCCGAGTACCCAGTAAATGCCACCGGCCACCAGGAACGTCACGATCCAGCCCAGGCCGTTGTGGCCCAGCCAGGAGTCGGACAAAAAGCCCCGGAACCAGACATCTTGTTCAGTGGTGCCAATGGTGGTGAAACTGAAACCCAGCACAATCGCCAGCGCCCATGCACCGAAGGCGCGCCACTCGACGCCGCCGCGATACCAGTAGGCGCTGCTCGGGCTGACGTCCAGCAGGTCTTTGGGGCTGTAATAATGCCGGTGAATCAGGTCGACCACAAAAATCCCGACCCACGCCGTGATCGGCACGGCCAGCAAGGAAATGAAAGTGATGAACGGGCCGTAAAAACTCTCGGCGATCAGCATGAAGTAAATCGACCCGGCGAAGATCGCAATGATATCGAGCACCACCGCATACACGCGCTTGACCTTCAGGCCGAGGGTCAAGGTGGTCAAACCGGCGGAGTACACCGACAGGTTGTTCGACAGCAGCAGCCCGCCGAATGCGGTGATCAGGTACGGCACGGCCATCCAGGTCGGCAGCATGTCGCGGATCGCGACGATCGGGTCAGTGGCCGAGGCCAGATCATTGTTGCCCACCGACAGCAGGCCGCCGAGGGTGATCAGCAGCACCAGCGGAATCCCCGCACCGAACGCCGCCGACGCCACCAGACGCACGGCTTTGACGCTGCGGTGCTGGTAGCGCGACATGTCGGCGCCAGCGTTGGCCCAACCGATCCCGGTGCCGGCGGCCATGGTGCCGATGCCGATGATCATCGCGCTCAGGGGTGCTGGCGTGGCGTTGAATACGGCACTCCAGTCGATGGTCGCGCAGAGGAAACCGCCGACCAGGATGTTCAACGCACCGAACACGTAGGTCGCCCATCTCTGGATTACCAGCAACGTAGCGTGACCGAGGCCGGACACCGACAACGTCAGCAGTACAAAAATCGCGATAAAAACCAGGGTCAGCAGCGGCGCGCTTTTGGCTTCCACCGGCGAGCCGAACAGAATCGAGCACAACGACAGCAAGACGAATGCAGCGGTGGTGGTGTTGACGGTTTCCCAACCCAGTCGCGACATCAGCGAGACCAGCGTCGGGCCGATATTGCCGCGCACACCGAAGATAGCTCGCGACAACGTCAGGCTCGGTGCGCGACCACGGCGACCGGCAATGGAGATGATCCCGACCACCGCGAAAGAGCCGGCGGCACCGAGGATGGCGACGATGATCGCCTGCCAGATCGCCAGGCCGCGGAAGGCCACCAGCGTGGCGCCCAACGGCAAACCAAGAATGGAAATGTTCGCTGCGAACCAGACCCAGAACAGTTGCAGTGGATGACCATTGCACTCCCCTTCCGGCACCGGCTCGATACCACGGGTTTCCAATTGTCCGGCACTTTGTCCGGTGTTCGATGAACTCATGAAAACTGCTCCTGTTGCCATTGTTGTGATTGTGGGCAATTCGGAAGTTGACATAACTTTCCGGCGGTCCTGGCCATATCAGTGCGCTCCATTGCGGGTGAAAAATCTCAAATGTGCGTTGCGCCCTTCGCGAGCAAGCCCGCTCCCACAGGTTCGATGTGAACCATGAGAATTGCGCCATCCTTGTGGGAGCGGGCTTGCTCGCGAAGACGTCAGTACAGTCAACGCAAAGACAACAGCCCCTGCACCAACGGTTCCAGCTGCAAATCATTTACCGCTTTAACCTGCTCGATCATCGCCACCGGCCAACTCTCAAGCCCCAGACAAGCCCCAAGCATGGCGCCGAGAATCGCCGCGATGGTGTCGGTATCTCCGCCCAAACTGGCAGCCATGCACAACGCTTCGAAGGCCGTCATCTCCCCGATAGCCACTTGCTGAGCCAGCGCAAACGACACCACTACCGATTCCTGCGAGGCCACCGACGTGCCGATCACGTCGTACAACAAGTCCGCCAGCAACGCCTTGTCGCTGTCGACGCTGATGCTCCGCGCCCAACTGATGCGCGAGGCGATACGTCCGCCAGCGACCCAGTGGCCATGGCTTTCGGCTTGCTGAGCGATCTGCTGGCCGAGGTTCAATGCCTCGCCCAGCTCCATGCCGTTGATCCCGGCAGAAACCACCGCCGCCACCGCCGCAGCACTGGCTATTCCCAGCGTGGTGTTGTGGGTCACCTGACAGGCTTGCACCACGGCGCGGATGAAACGCTCGAGATCGGCAACATCGGCCGCAATCCCCACCGGCGTGATGCGCATCGCCGCGCCATTGGTGGTGCCGTGGCGACCCGCCTCTTCCAGCGAGTGGCCGGCGAGGATCATCTCGATCGCGCGTTTGGTCGAGGGGCCGAGCAAATCCTGCGAGCCCTTGGCCTGCATCCCGGCTTCCCATTCGATCAAGCGCTGGGCCAGCACCTCCGGCTCGATCCAGCCCTCGCCTTCAATCAATAACTGACCGACCAGAATCGCCTGTTCGGTATCGTCAGTGATCGAGCCTCTGGGCATGTTTGCCGCGATTGGTTGATCCGGGCCAGCGTCTTGCAGATCGGTGATTTCGCCGAAGCGCGCCTTGATCTCGGCGCGGCTCAGGGATTGTGTCGGCATGCCCAACGCATCGCCCAAGGCCAGCCCATAGAAGGCGCCCAGCGCACGGTCGAGCGCGGTCATTTTGAAGTTCCAATTTGCAGGTGCAGACGAAAATGCACCGGATCGAGCAGGCTTTCGACCTGCTCCATGAATCGGTTCTGACGGTCGTAAGTGGTGCGCAGGGCCTTGAGGAACACTGTGCCCTCCGGGCGCCCGAGCAATTCAGCGTCTTCGGCATTCAAGGGTTCGGCGCCGATCCACTGATCGCCGTGGTCGCCGATGTAGCCGTAGGCGGCCAACGTGATGGTCAGGGAGTCATCGATCAGACCGACTCGCGGCAGGCCTTCCAGGCCTCCGGTGGCGGGCATCAATGAACGTTCAAGGGACACCAGCGTGCCATCGGTGCCGCGACGGCGACGGTCGAGGGTGATGAACTGATCGATGCCGAAACGTGGTAGCAGGTCAGGACGGCTGACCGCCTCCAGCCGCAGCACTTCGGTATTGATCAGTGCCCCATTGTCGGCCAGCGCCTGGGCCCAGCCGCTGCGCTGATCGAGCACCACACCGTCGAACGTGACGATGGACCCCACCCCGCTTTGCGTAGCGATGTAGTGGCGCCGTTTCAGTTCGGCCAGGGCTTCACGCAGCGTGCCTCGGCTGACCTTGAATTCTTGAGCCAACTGATGTTCGCCCGGCAATAGAACGCCGTCCTCCATGAGGCCGTTTTCGATGCGCCGGACGAGCTCGTCGAGCACCTGTTGTTTCTTGTCAATTCGTAGCGGTCTAATCATGTACACCTCGGGTGTACCCTCATAGCTGAAACGGGTTGGGGCGAGCAAGGGATATTTTGTGAAAGTGGGTGAAGAATCCAGGTTCAAATCGACCGCTACGCGGTCAATCGTCGGCTCGCCACATCGTATTTGCTGTGTAAACACAACTTGAGGACGACAGAGATCTACTGTGGGAGCGGGCTTGCTCGCGAAGGCGTCGGCACATCCAGCATCGATGTGACAGACAAACCGCTTTCGCGAGCAAGCCCGCTCCCACAAAGGGAAATCAGCGTTGTTTCAGTCGGTCGATTACGACGGCCAGCAGCAAGATCGAACCACGAATCACATACTGATAAAACGTATCGATATTCTTCAGGTTCATCGCATTCTCGATGATCGCCAGAATCAGCACCCCGGCAATCACATGCCGAATCATCCCGATCCCGCCACTCAGCGACACCCCGCCGAGCACGCAAGCCGAGATCACCGTCAGCTCGAAACCCTGGCCAATCATCGGCTGACCGGACGTCATGCGCGACGCCAGAATCACCCCGGCCAACGCACCGATCACACCGTGTACGGCGAAGATGATGATCTTGGTCCGATCAACGTTTACCCCGGCCAGCAACGCTGCTTCCTGGTTGCCGCCGATGGCCATGGTGTTGCGTCCGTAGGTGGTGTAATTCAGCAACCAGCCGAAAAACAGGAAGCAGACGATGGTGATCAGAATCGGCACCGGCACACCGAACAACTGACCGTTACCGAAGACGAAGAACTGTTCCTGCGAAACGCCCACCGCTTTGCCGTTGGCAAAAATGTAAGCCAGGCCACGAACGATCTGCATCGTCGCCAGCGTGGTGATCAACGCATTGACCCGCAGCTTGGCGATCACGATCCCATTGATCAGCCCGACGATCAGCCCCATCACCAGCGCCGCACTGACACCGAGGAACACGCTGTCGGTGTCGCGCATTACCACTGCCGCAACCACGCCGGCGCAGGCAATCACCGAGCCCACCGACAAGTCGAAATGCCCGGACGCCAAGCAATACAACATGGTGCACGCGGCAATCCCGGTAGTGGAAATCGCCAGGCCCAGGCCACGCATGTTCAGTGGCGACAGGAAGTTGTCGATCAGCAAGGTGCAAAGCACAAAGATCCCCACGGCCGCCAGCAGCATCACCCAGTCATCGAGAAAGCGCCGCAGGTCCAGAGGTTTTCGCGGGGTTGGCAGAGCGTTGTTTTGGACGGTCATAGTCACCTCTCAGTTCGCCACGTCGGCAGCGCGTTGGCGTGGCAACGCCAGTTGCAGCAGGTTGGATTCATTGGCTTGTTCGCGGGTCAGTTCGCCGCGCATCGCGCCTTCGCAGAGCACCAGGATGCGGTCGGAAATGCCCATGACTTCCATCAGGTCGCTGGACACCACAATCACCGCGATGCCGCTGGCCGCCAGGTTATGGATGATCTGGTAGATCTCGGCTTTGGCACCGATGTCGATGCCACGAGTGGGCTCGTCGAGCAGCAGGACTTTCATCGGCATCGACAGCCAGCGACCGAGAATCGCCTTCTGCTGATTGCCGCCAGACAGGTACATGATTTTCTGCGCCGCGTTGGGCGTCTTCACCTTCAGCGCCTTGATCTGCTTGTCGGCATTGTCCTTTTCCCACAGGCCGCGCAACAGGCAGCCGAAGGTGGAATGGGCGCCGCGAGCGCTGATGTTGATGTTCTCGGCGACGCTGGCGAGCGGCAGGATGCCTTCCTTCTTGCGGTCCTCGGGACACAGCAGAATCCCCGCCGCGATGGCATCGCGCGGCGAACGCAGTTTCAGTTCACGACCGCGCAATTCCAGGCGCCCGGCGGTGTTGCGCGTGAGCCCGCTGAGCATCCGGAACAGCTCGGTGCGCCCGGCGCCGACCAGGCCGAAAAGCCCGAGGACTTCACCCTTGTGCACCTCGAAACTCACCGGCTCACGCAAGCCCGGCCCCAGCAATCCGTCGACCTTGAGCGCCACTGCGCCGCGCGGACGGCTGCGGTAATCGTAGATATCCTGAATGTCGCGACCGACCATGCACGTCACTAACTGGTCATGGGTCAGCGCGCTCATGTCCTCGAAGGTGCGCACGAAGCGACCGTCCTTGAACACCGTCACCGCGTTGCAGATACGGAAGACTTCTTCCATGCGATGGGAGACGTAAAGCACCACTTTGCCTTCGTCACGCAGGCGCCCGATGATCGCCATCAAGCGATCGATTTCCCGTGCCGACAGGCTGCTGGTGGGTTCGTCGAACGCAATCACATGCGCGCCACGGGACAACGCCTTGGCGATTTCCACCAGTTGTCGCTGGCCGAGGGATAGGCGCCCGACTTTCTCTTGCGGGTCGATTTCATCGGCCAGGCCTTTAAGGCAGGCCAATGCCTGTTGCCGCAAAACGCCGCGATTGATCAGGCCGAAACTCGCCGGCAGATGCCCGAGAAACAGGTTCTCGGCGACGGTCATTTCCGGCACCAGGTGCAACTCCTGATGGATCACCGCGACCCCGTTGCCAATGCTGTCGGCCGTGGACTTGAAGATCCTCGTCTGCTCGCCGATCTGCAGATCGCCGCTGCTCGGCGTGTAAGCACCGCCAAGGATTTTCAGCAGCGTGGATTTACCGGCGCCGTTCTCGCCCATCAAGGCGTGAACCTGCCCCGGATGGGCGACGAAGCTGATGCCGTCCAGCGCCTTCACCCCGGGAAAGGTTTTGCCGATTCCATTGAAGCGCAGGCTGCCGCCAATGCTCTGTTGATCTGTCTGTACTTGTGCGTGCATAAACCCACCTCATCACACCGGTCAGGCAGCCCCGTCGCCAGGGCTGCCGATGAAATCAACCGCGCCTCAGTTCCACAGGCCGATCTTTTCCAGCTCCTGCTTGAAGTTGTCGCGCGTGATCAGCGTAACGTCGTCCATCGCGGTGTATTTCGGCGGTTCTTTGCCGGTGGTGACCCACTCGTACATCATGCTCGCGGTGTTGTAGCCCTCGATGTGCGGGCTCGGCAGCATCGAGCCGAAGAAGCCGCTGTTGGGCTTCTTCAGTTCGCCAATGGCATCGGTGCCGTTGATGCCGATGCCGATCACGTTGGCCGCGGCAAAACCGGCGCTTTCGGTGGCGCGCACGCCGCCCAGCACGGTGTTGTCGTTCATGCCGCCGATGATCAGGTTTTTCGCCGCCCCCGGAAGCTTCACCAAGGCCGAGTTGGTGGCGTCCATGCTGCCCGGTACGTCGAGGGTTTTCAGCGCCGAGAAGAGGATGTGGTCTTTCGGCATACCGGCGTCTTCCAGCGCTTTGACGGAACCGTCAGTACGTTTCTTGCCGGTGTCGAGTTCGTTGTAGGTGTTGATCACCGCGTAGGTGTCTTTCCATTCCCAACCGCGTTTTTTCGCTTCGGCGGCCATGGCGGCGCCCTGCTTCTGGCCGACTTCGAAGGCTGCCATGCCGAGGTAAGGCACGTCCTCCATGAACTTGCCGCCGGCATCGACGAAGCGGTCATCGACAGCGATCACTTTCAAACCGTTGAGCTTGGCCTTGGCCATGATTGCCGGGCCGAGGGAGACGTCCGGCGGGCAGATCACGAAGCCCTTGGCGCCGTTGGCCGCCAGGCTGTCGATGGCCGAGAGGGTTTTCTCGCCATCAGGCACGGCGATTTTGATGACGGTGAAGCCCTTGTCCTTGCCGGCCTTTTCGGCGAAGGCCCATTCGGTCTGGAACCAGGGCTCTTCCGCTTGCTTGACCAGAAAACCGATCTTCACTTCTTCGGCCGCCAACAACGTACTGCTCAGGCTGACCGCGGTGACCGCCAAAGCGGCACAGCACAGGGAACGGATCCCACGACGACGTTTCATAAGCTGACTCCTTGTTATTTTTTTTGAGCGTTATTTGAAAGCCAATACAGCGGTCGAAGCATGCAGCCAATAGTCATATCGTATGATGATTGTATTTCAGGCGTAGTTTCGCGCTTGAAACCCGAGTTATTCAGTCGTGATACATGACCGAGCGCCCACCATCGATGGTGATGCATGAAGCGTTAATGAACGGCGCTTCATCGCTGGCCAGGAACACAGCGGTCATCGCCACTTCAATCGGCTGGCCGATGCGCCGCGGTGGATGCAGGTCGAAGGCCCGCTGACGTTCGGCATGAGGGTTGGCAAAACCGTTCCAGTAATCAACGTTCAGTTGGGTTTCGATGTAGCCCGGCGCGATGGCGTTGACGCGAATGCCTTTGGGCGCATATTCGATACCCAAGGCGCGGGTCAGTCCGAGCAAGCCATGTTTGGCCACCGGGTACGGGAAACAGCCGGGAATGATGTGAGTGGAATGGGTCGAGGCGATATTGATGATGCTGCCGATGCCCTGCTCGATCATTTGCGGCAACACCGCTTTGCAGCCGTACCAGGCACCGTCCAGGTCGATGGCGAAGCAACGACGCCAGTCTTCCTCGGTCATTTCCAGCGGATCGCAGAACACGTTGACCCCGGCGCAGTTGACCAGCACGTCGATCCGGCCGTGAAGTTCGATGGCCAATTTGGCCATGGCGTGCAGGTCCTGTTGGCGCGACACGTCGGCCTTGATCGCCACGACATCCGCGCCTTGTTCACGCCAGTGCGCCGCGACTTTTTCAACTTTCTCAGCCTGGATATCACTGATGATCAGCTTGGCCTGCTGAGAGGCGAAGGTTGCGACAATCGCTTCGCCGATACCCTGAGCGGCGCCAGTCAGCAGCACAACCTTGTTTTTCAGGCGCTCACCCTTGGGCGGTTCGGGCACCGGTGGCAAGGAAAGAGGTTCAGCCATGGATCAACACTCCTGTTCGAAGGCACGACGAAAACCGGACATCTGTCGATGTCCGGTCAAAAGGCTTTTGGGAATAGGCAGGCAGGCGCGAAAACGCCCGGGCGCCGAGGCGGCCTGAAGCACTGACTCCGTAAGGGAGTGCGGTGGAATATCGCTGCATCACTTCACCTGTTTTGTTTTTTTAAGTGTGAGTGCGTGTAACTGATGGGGCCGACTATAAACCCGACCACCAAACAATCTCAATATATAATTTTGCATCCCATATTTAGGGATTTATCCAGCAAACCGTTGACAGGCTTTTCCGGGCACATCCACTCGAATCGATAACAGCGCGCCGTCCAGCGGGTGATTGAGCGGGCTTGCGGCGCTGGTGATGTACAGGGTTTTGAAGTCTTCGCCACCGAATACACAACTGGTGGGACGGCTGACCGGCAGTTCGATCACCCGATCCACATGACCTTCGGGGTTCAATCTGAGCAGACAACTGCCGTCCCAACGGGCATTCCATATATAGCCCTCGGCATCCATCGCCGAGCCATCGGGGCCGCCGCGTTCATGGGGGCCAAGCCAGACATAGGCGGTGTCCAGGTTGCCGTCGGTATGGATGAAATGCCGGTAAAGCGTACTGTCGAGGCTGTCGGCGAAATACAGGATTACGCCGTCGTCGCTCCACAACAACGTGTTGGGGATGCCTAATCCTCGAAGCAGCGGCGTGACCCGAGCATCGCGGTCGATGCGAAACAGGCCACCGGAGCGGCGCACGACGGGCAAATCTTCGCCCTGCTCACCGATGTTGTTTTGCATGGTGCCCAGCCAGAGCCGGCCCTGGGCATCGCAGCGGGCTTCATTGGGGCGATTGCCGGGTTGCGGATCGGCGACGCAGAACAAGGTCAGCCGAGGTTCCAGGCCTGGAGAATCCAGATCCAGCCGATAAACCCCACTGCTCAATGTCACCAGGGCATCGCCGCTTTCGCAGGGGATGAACGCGGACACGTGCTCCGGCATCTGCCAGATTTGCACATTGGCGCCGATCAGCCTGAGCGCTTGCTTACCGGCGATATCTACCCAATACAGCGCTTGGGTCGGAGCATCCCAGAACGGGCCTTCGCCGAGTTGCGCACGGTGTCCGGTAACCGCAGTCCACGTCATGAAACCTCCTGCATTGTTCTTGTTTTTATGTGGGAGCGGGCTTGCTCGCGAAGAGGCCGTGACATTCACCATCTCTGTCGCCTGACACATCGCCTTCGCGAGCAAGCCCGCTCCCACAAGGGTTCGTCTGGTTAGCTGGCCTTTTTGTCGGCCATGACCTGGGGGTAGAAGCGCTTGATCGCCAGGTCCGCGTTATCGATCAGGGTCATGCAGGCCCATACACCCCGCGCGGAATCCCGGGCCGCGATGGCGTCGGCCATGTCTTTGTGGATTGGCAAGGTTCGGCGCAGTTCGTCCGGGTCGGCGGCAGACACTTCGAAAGACACTGCCAGTAACGCGCCGAGGGCCGGGACCATTTGTTCGATGAATTGATTGTGGCTGGCGGCGAGAATGCACTCGTGAAAGAACTGGTCGGCGCGGTTGTAATCAATGCCGCTGTCCACTGCCCGTTCCAGCGCGTTATAGGCCTGGAGTATGGCTTGCACTTGTTCCACCGTCGCCCGCTCGCAGGCCCAGCGCACCGCCATGGGTTCGATGGTGCGGCGCAGATCGAGCAAGTCGTCGACGAAGTTTTCCGGTAAGCCACTGCGCGACAGCCAGCCGACAACTTGCGGATCAAAGAGATTCCAGCGCCGCACCGGCAATACGCGTGTGCCGACCTTCGGCCCGACTTCAAGCATGCCTTTGGCCACCAGGGTTTTGATGGCTTCGCGGATGACCGTACGACTGACACCGAGCTGCTCGCCCAAATCGGCTTCGACCTTGATGGTTTCGCCGGGTTTTACCTGGCCGGCAGCAATCCAGCAACCTAGCCAGTCGACCGTCGACGCATGAAAACTGCTGGACATGGGCACCTCATCGAGCGGTGATAAAAAACAAACGATGCAAAGCCTTCGCGATGGGTGTCCACGCTAATCATCATATGATTGGGTGTCAATTGGATTTTCAGCTGCCCCGCCCATACGGACATGGCTGTTCGTCCGAATCCTGCTCGAAGCGCTTTGATCCCATCCACTTTGTAAACTACGGTTAGCCGCAACAGATCAGGCAGTCAGCGATCTGCTCCCCTTCAAATCCGCTATTGATAGGTATGAACATGGACATGGATGCGTCTACGAAATACCCCATTGTGTTGGTTCACGGTCTTTTCGGCTTCGATAAAATCGCCGGTTATCCCTACTTCTTCGAAATCGAGGAAGCCCTGGAACGCGCCGGCGCCCAGGTGTTTGCCGTCAATATTCCAACCGTCAACGGTAATGAGGAACGCGGTGAAAAACTGCTCGAACACGTCAACCGCATTTTGCTGGAAACCGGAGCTGCCAAGGTCAATCTGATCGGCCATAGCCAAGGCCCCCTGGCCGCACGCTACGTAGCAGCTCTGCACCCGGAAAAAGTCGCGTCGGTCACCTCGGTCAGTTGCCCCAATCATGGCTCGGAGATTGCCGACCAATTGCACAAGGCGCTGACGCCCGGAGAGTTGCCCGAAGCCTTCGTACTGGCCCTGCTGGGCGCCGTCGGCACCTTCATTTCGCTGATCAGCGGCCATCCGGAAAACCCGATTGACGCTGAGGCGGCATTCCAATCGCTGACCAGCGCAGGGTTGGCGGCCTTCAATCGCAAGTACCCACAAGGGGTGCCAAAGGTTTGGGGCGGCGAAGGCAACGAAGTTGAGAACGGCGTGTATTACTATTCCTGGAGCGGGATCGTGCAGAACTTCCAAAGTCTGCAACCACTCGACCCGAGTCATTTGAATTGTATCGTGCTATCGAAGCTGTTTTATAAAGAGGAAAACGCCAACGATGGGCTGGTCGGCCGCTACAGCTCGCACTTGGGCAAAGTGATTCGCTCGGATTACCCGATGGACCACTTTGATGCAGTCAATCAGATAGCCGGAGTCGACAGCTGGAACGTGAGCCCGGTCAGGCTCTACCTGGAACATGCAGAGCGACTCAAGAGCAAAGGTTTGTAAGCAAAAAAAACGGCCCGTTGAAATAACGGGCCGTTTTTTTTACAGCACAGAAGCACAGCGCGTTACGGCTCAAGTCCGATAGGGAAGAACTCGCCACCGCTCCACACGCCCAACCAACGCTGCCCGTCGATTTCACGACTCACCGCCAGCTCCACCAGTTGGTAGAACACGTTGCGATGGATCAGCGCTTCAAGGTTGGTACGTACATGCACGTACGGCGCGGGCTCCTGAGTGACCGGATCGATCACCACACGCATAGGGTGCTCGGCGCCGGCATCGGCCGTTTCATCGACGTTGGTGGTAAAGCGCAAGACCTGAGCTTCACCCTCGCCTTCGACCTCCACAGCAATCGCCACGAACGGCGCATCGTCAACCTTGATGCCAACCTTTTCGACCGGGGTAATCAGAAAGTAATCATCGCCATCGCGGCGAATAATGGTGGAGAACAGCTTGACCATCGGCTTGCGCCCGATCGGCGTGCCCAGGTAATACCAGGTGCCATCGCGGGCGATGCGCATGTCGATATCGCCGCAGAAGTCGGGGTTCCACAAGTGGACGGGCGGCAAGCCTTTGGTTTTGGGGATTTGCCCCAACAGGTCGTTGGCTTTTTGCGGGCCACTCATGGCGTTCTCCTATGAATTACTGGTCGCTGAGCCCCAGCAGGCTACGAGCGTATTGCTCCAGCGGCGGGCCCAGCAAGTCTTCTGGCTTGTTGTCGTGGAACGTCAGTAAACCGCCACGACTTTTGATACGTGCAGTATCAATCAAATACTGGGTGCTGGTCTCGATCAACATGATTTGAATCACGCCGTTGTCGATGCCGAGGCGATCCACGTGCTCCTGGTCGAGCCATTCGTCCGAGTTGCCGATGCGGTCGTCGGCCTTGGCGAAACGCGTGTAAAGCAGGTAATGGGCGCCAGCGGCACGGGCTTCGCCCATGGCAGCGTCGAGGCCTTCCGGCGCACGGGCGCGGCGGACCATCGGGAAATATTCGATAAAGCCGTTGAAGGCTTCCTCGGCCACCACGTTAGGACGCGGGTAGGCATTGCCCGGTGGGACGAAAGCACCCTGGGCGATGTAGATGAACGAGTCCGGCTGAATGCGAAAGTTATTCACACGACGGCTGTCGCTGTGGTCCAGCAGGCCCGCGTCGCTCATGTGGTAGCGAGTCCCTTCGGCCATATCGCTGACATTCATGCAGCCACCAAGCGCCAAAACGGCCAGCAGCAAAACCAGGCTACGCATCCTACCCTCCAGAGGCCGGTGACGGAAAACCGGCGAATGGCCATGGGATGCAGCTTCCGCGCCAGCTCAAGATAGCGTCGCCTGATAGATTGCAATCGCGGGCAAGCCACGCTCCCACAGGTTTTCACAGTACCTGTGGGAGCGTGGCTTGCCCGCGATAACTTTGGATCAGCCGCCGATGATTTTCATGATGGTCGCGCCACCAGAGAACGCCACTTCCTGTTTGTCCCCCAACGCCTTGACCAGCAGTCGCTGCAACGCCGGTAGCGCCTGGTGACGAGGCTTGTCCAGCAGGTCGCCGACATAGTGGCGATTGCTTGACGACAGGCAGCCATGCAGCCAGCCAGTGGACGACAAGCGTAGACGCGAACAGGTGCGGCAGAACGGAACGCTTTCGTTGGCGATCACGCCGAAGTGTCCCAGCCCCGGAATCTGGTAACGCACCGCCGTGGCATCGACCGGCGCATCGGCCTGAAGGTACTCGTAGCGCTCACCGATCAGGCTCAGTAATTGCTGAAGGCTGACGAATTGTTGCAGAAAAGCGTTGGAGTCGGTGGCCAGGTGGCCCATGCGCATCAACTCGATGAAGCGCAACTCGTAGCCACGCTCCAGGCAGTAGTCGAGCAATGGCATTACCTGATCGAGGTTCTGCCCACGCAACGGCACCATATTGACCTTGATTTTCATGCCGGCCGCGGCGGCTTGGCCCATGCCGTCGAGAACGGTCGCCAGATCACCGCCGCGCGCAATACTGCGAAAAGCGCTGGCATCCAGGGTATCGAGGGAAACGTTGATGCGCCGAATGCCGGCATCCACCAGCAATGGCAACTTCTTCGCCAGCAACTGACCATTGGTGGTCAAGCTGATATCCGCCAGGCCCATCTGCCCGACGGCGGTCATGAAGGATTCGAGTTTGGGACTGACCAGCGGCTCGCCACCGGTAATGCGCAAACGCTCAATGCCCGCGGCCTCGATCAGATAGGCCACGCCGCGTGCCATGGCCTCCGCCGACAATTCATCCTGCGCAGCCACCAGCCGCTTGCCATTGGGCACGCAGTAGGTACAAGCGTAATTACAGGCGGAGGTCAGACTAATCCGCAAATTGCGAAAACGCCTGCCTTGACGGTCAACGATCATGGATCACTCCGGCGAAAGAAGATTCGAACGCGCAAAACTTGACTCACAAATCAAGTTTTAGCAAGCCCTATGCCTGAGTATATTCCTGCGGTACTGCGCCATGTACTAAATCATGGCGCAATAAGGCAACTGAATGGTTCAGCTGCTCGGCGTGTCGGTATCGCGCTTGCGCTTGTTGCCCATGCGCACGCCGATGTCCATCAGGAACTGGAAGAAACCTTCCTGATCTTCCAGCACATTGCTCCAGAACGGCGAGTGATACAACGCCACGGCGCCGTGCACCAGCGCCCAGGCCGCGCAGTAATGGAAGTAAGGCGGCACGTCTTCGAGCTTGCCTTCGCTGATCCGGCCCTTGATCAGCAGGGTCAGGCGTTCGAAGTTCGAGGCGCGGATCTTGTGCAGTTCCTCGACCATCTCCGGCACCTGGTTGCCCTTGACCACCTTTTCTTCCAGGCGATCGAACAATCGATAGCGTTGCGGATCGCGCATACGGAATTCGAAATAGGCCCGGGACAGGGCTTCCTTGTCCTTATCGACATCGGCCGAATGCAACAGCTCGTTCAAATCGCGCTCGTAATCGAGCATCAGGCGCAGATAGATTTCCGCCTTGGATTTGAAGTGCTTGTAGATCGTGCCTTTGCCGATACCGACGGCATCAGCAATCATCTCGACGGTGACACTGTCTTCACCTTGTTCGAGGAACAGCTTGAGCGCGGTATCGAGAATTTCTTGCTCGCGGCGACGAAACTCACGGACCTTACGAGGTTCTTTATGCATAAGAAAAGGTCTGTAGGGGTCAAAATTCGAAGCCGCGTATTATGCCTAACTTACGCCAAAATGCACGGATCATCCGACCATATATGTGTTTCTTGATGAATTCGCGCAACCTCGCCGGTTGATGAGAACTCAACCGAAGCGCGCGTATTCCAAATTTGTTTAAAAACCCGACCAGCTAAACTGGACTCGGCGCAATACTGATCAATACTTCAACTGTCGGCGAGGCATCTCCCCCAAGTGTCGCGTCGATGAAGGTACCAACGGATTGCGTGCCTTTGTTTTACTCCTAATGGTCTTAACCCGGATTCACCCCCCAGAACCCGGGTTTTTTTTGCCTGCGATTCAGCGGCCAAAATCCCATAGGCTGCGAGCTTTTCTAACGTTACACCGATGCCCCGACGTGCGCCAACGGGAACAAACGCTTGAAATTCTCGGTGGTCTGCTCGGCAAATCGCTCGTAGGTCTCACCTCGCAACATTGCCAGAAATTCTGCTACCTCACGCACGTACTGCGGCAGATTCGGTTTGCCGCGATAAGGGATTGGCGCCAGGTACGGCGAGTCGGTTTCCACCAACAACCGGTCAGCCGGCACCTTGCTGGCCACATCCCGCAGGGCATCGGCATTGCGAAAAGTGACAATACCGGACAAGGAAATGTAATACCCCATGTCCAGCGCAGCCTTGGCCATCTCCCAGTCTTCGGTGAAGCAATGCAGCACACCCGCCTGAGGCAGCGCCGCTTCGCGTAGCAGCTCAAGGGTATCGGCCCGCGCGCCACGGGTATGGATGATCACCGGTTTGCCGGTCTGCCCCGCCGCTTGCAGGTGCAGACGGAACGATTCCTGTTGCAACGTTGCTGCTTCCGGCTCGTAGTGATAATCCAGACCGGTTTCACCGATCGCCACCACCCGCGGATGATTGAGTTCGTGCAACAGCCAATCCAGCGCCGGCGCGGCACCCGGCTGCACATCGAGTGGATGCACACCGACCGAACAGTCGACATCGTCGTAACGTTCGGCCAGGGCTTTGACGTCGGCGGCGTTATCGGCGCTGACGCCAATACACAGGAAGTGCCCCACCCCGCGCGCACGGGCCGCATCGAGCGCGGCGTCGAGGGAGCCGTCGTGGGCGGTGAGGTCGAGGCGATCAAGGTGACAATGGGAATCTACGAGCATAAAAGGGCTGCAACTTACATCGTATGAGTGGGACGGTCGGACTTCAGGGCTCCGGCCAGATGGGTTTCGATTCGACTGCGCGCGGTGTTGTCGCCTTCGTTGAATTGCACGCCAACCCCGGCGGCACGGTTGCCCTGGGCACCTTTGGGGGTGATCCAGGTGACCTTGCCGGCGACCGGAATCTTTTCCGGTTCGTCCATCAGGTGCAGCAACATGAAGACCTCATCGCCCAACTTGTAGCTTTTGTTGGTCGGGATAAACAGGCCACCGTTCTTGATGAATGGCATGTAGGCCGCGTAGAGCACGGCCCTGTCCTTGATGGTCAAGGACAAAATGCCATTTCGCGGCCCCGGACTGATGGGTTCATTCATGCTGACCTCCACTGTCTGATGATCAGAGTCTAGGCTCAGACAGTCACTTCTGGGTAGGCAAAGATACCCATTGCACCAACAGCGCCTCCAGCAACAACGCAGGATTGAGGTTGGCTTTGCTCATCACTTTCTGCCGCTGGGCGAGAATCCAGTCCTGGATATTCAGGACTTTGTCCTGTGCGGATTTCTGCGCCAGGTATTGAATCACCTTGCGCATGTCTGCCAGCCCCAGCCCTGCTTCATCCTGAGTCAATTGATAACGCAGGATCAGGCTCGACCAGTCGCAGAACCAATCGAACAGCAGCAACATGGGAATGGTTTTCCACTCCTCGGCCAGTTGCGTCGGCGATTGCTGCTGCTTGAGCAGTTTCTTTACGCCTTCAACCACCAGAGCCCGCTGCTCGCGCACGCCTTGCGCCTGCAATTTGACCGCGGCCAATGGCGAACCGGCGGCGAGGGTCAGCAGTTCAATGCGCTCTTCTTCCGAACAGTCCGGCAAAGCGCTGGCCAGCCAAGCCAGACTCATCGCTTCACTCGGCAACGGACAGGCTTGCTGCACGCAACGGCTCTTGATGGTCGGCAGCAGACGGCTGGTCTGATGGCTGACCAACAGCAAAACGGTATCGCCAGACGGCTCTTCAAGGCTTTTCAGCAAGGCGTTGGCGGCGTTGATGTTCATCGATTCGACTGGCTCGATCAGCACCACTTTGCGACCGCCCATTTGCGCGGTCTGAACCACGAAGCTGACCAGATCACGCACCTGATCGACCTTGATCGCCTTGTCTGCTTCTTCCGGCTCCAGGATGTAGTTATCGGGGTGACTGCCGGCCTTCAGCAACAAGCAGGATTTGCACTCACCGCAGGCGTCTTGGGCGGTCGGGCGCTGACACAACAAATGAGCCATCAGACGCTCGGCCAGCGCACGCTTGCCGATCCCGGCCGGGCCATGCAGCAAATAGGCGTGAGCGTGCTGGGCACGGCCGGCCAATTGCTGCCAGAGACTGTCCTGCCATGGATAGGCTTCAGCCACGGGTCAGCTCCAGCAGACGTGGCAACAAGGCGTCCAGAGACTGCTGAACCTGTGCCAGCGGCTGAGCGGCATCCACCAGGACATAACGCGCAGGATCCGCTTTGGCACGCTCAAGGAAGGCTGTGCGCACAGCATCGAAAAACGCTCGGCCTTCAAGCTCGAAGCGGTCCAGGCGACCCCGGGCGCTGGCGCGGGCCAGGCCCACTTCTACCGGCAGATCGAAGATCAGCGTCAAGTCCGGGCGCAGATCGCCCTGAACAAATGTTTCGAGGGTCGCGATGCGCTCCAGTGACAAACCACGACCACCGCCTTGGTAGGCATAGGTCGAATCGGTGAAGCGATCGCACAGGATTACCGCGCCACGGGCCAGCGCCGGACGGATCACCTCGGCCAGATGCTGGGCTCGCGCGGCGAACACCAACAGCAGCTCGGTGTCGGGATTCATGACCTCATCGACCGGCGCCAACAGCACGTCACGGATCCGTTCGGCCAAGGGCGTGCCGCCGGGCTCCCGGGTCAACACCACCTCGATCCCGGCAGCACGCAGACGTTCGGCCAGGTATTCGCGATTGGTGCTCTTGCCGGCGCCTTCCGGGCCTTCCAGGGTAATAAACAAGCCAGTCACAGGCAGTCCTTAGTCAGAGTCATTGCGGGCTTTGCGGCGCGGGCGCATCCGCTTCGGGTGCTGGCGCAGGCTCTTGTGCAGGCTCTTGTTCAGAGCCTTGCACGGAGTCTTGCGGCGCTACTGGCGGCATTTCTTCGGGCGCCGTATTAGGCGAAGCCGCCGGGATTGGCGCCTGGCTATCCTCCGTCGACGGCGTAACAGTCGGCTCAGGGCTGGACCGGTAATCGGCACGTCGATTGATCTGGAACTCGCGCACCGCATTGTTGTGGGCGTCCAGATCATCGGAGAACACGTGGCTGCCATCACCGCGCGCGACAAAATACAGGCTGTTGCCGTCCGCCGGATTCAACGCCGCATGGATCGCTTCGCGGCCCACCATCGCTATCGGCGTCGGCGGCAGACCAGCAATCATGTAAGTGTTATACGGCGTCGGCTCCTTGAGATGAGCGCGGGTCAACTTGCCGTTGTAACGATCACCCAAACCGTAAATCACGGTCGGATCAGTCTGCAACAGCATGCCCATCTCCATGCGCCGCACGAACACGCCGGCGATCTGCCGACGCTCCTGCGGCACACCGGTTTCCTTTTCCACCAGCGAGGCCATGATTAGCGCCTGATAGGGCTCGGTGTAAGGGACGTCAGCAGCGCGCTGGTTCCATTCCTTGGCGAGAACCTCGTCGAGGCGGTCGTAAGCTTTCTTGAGCAGATCGGCGTCGGTCATGCCCCGCACGAAACGATACGTATCGGGGAAGAATCGTCCTTCCGGAAAAATCCCGCTGTGCCCGAGTTTGTCCATCACTTGGCTGTCGCTCAGACCGTTGAGGGTCTGCTCGAGTTTTTCATCCTTGGCCAGGGCCGCGCGAACCTGATGGAAATTCCAGCCTTCGACCAGCGTCAGGCTGTACTGCACCATTTCTCCGCGCTTCCACAGGTCGATCAGCCCGTTGACTGTCATACCGGGCACCATGCGGTATTCGCCGCTGTGCAGCGGTTGTCCTGCCAGGTTGAAGCGCCAATACACACGCAGCCAGAAAGCGTCTTTGATGACGCCATCGGCTTCAAGTCGAAGGAAGGTGCGGTTTGGCGTAGTGCCTTTGGGCACTTCCAGCAGCTCTTCCTGGGCGATGTTCAGCGGCTGTTCCAGCGCCGAATCGATTTTCCAGGCGCAAGCGCCCGCCAACAGCCCCGCCAGAACCAATCCGGTTTCCAGCAGCAGCAAGAATTTACGTCTCACGAATCAAGCATCCAGTAGCGCACGAGCAATGGTTTGGAGTTTACGGGTGAGCGGCCCAACCGGCCAGCTCAGTGCGGCATAGGCGCGCACCGGCCAAACGCCATACACGCTGTTGCAGACAAAGACCTCGTCAGCCCATTGCAGCTGCTCGAGGGTGATATCGGTGATTTGCGTGGCAATCCCCAATGACTTGGCTTGAAACAATAATTCGGCACGCATCACACCCGCCACGCCACAGCGTTTGAGATTGGCGGTTACCAGCACGCCATCGCGCACCAGGAACAGATTGCTGAACACGCCTTCGATCACCCACCCGACCTGATCCAGCATCAAGCCTTCGGCATGCTCGGTGTCCTGCCATTCGGAACGGGCGATGACCTGCTCCAGACGGTTCAAATGCTTGAGACCGGCGAGCAATGGCTGTTTGGAAAGCCGTGTCGCACAAGGAAACAGACGAACACCCTGCTCCGCATGAACAGCCGGATAAGCTGCAGGAGGATTGCCTTGCAGAATGCGTCGAGCCTGAGCCGAGGGATCGGCGGCGTAACCGCGCAGGCTGTCACCGCGGGTGAGGATGAGTTTGAGCACGCCCTCGCCCAGCGCGGTGGCATAGGCCAGCAGCTCCTCGCGAATCAATTCATGATCGGCGGCAATCGCCAAGCGCGAACAACCCTCCGCCAGACGCGACAAATGTCGATCCAGCAGCAGCGGCTGCCCGCTCTTGACCGTGATGGTCTCGAACAGACCATCACCGTAAGCCAGGCCGCGATCCTTCAGCGACAAAGCGTCAGCCGGTTGACCGTCGACCCAGCTGTCCATCAGTCAGCGAACCGGCGGAACACCAGCGAGCCATTGGTACCGCCAAATCCGAAGGAGTTGGACAGCACCACGTCGATATCCATGCCACGCGCGGTGTGGGGTACGAAGTCGAGGTCGCAACCTTCGTCCGGCTCATCGAGGTTGATGGTCGGCGGTGCTACCTGGCTGTTGATTGCCAGTACACTGAAAATCGCCTCGACCGCGCCCGCCGCACCCAACAGGTGACCGGTCATGGACTTGGTCGAACTGACCGCCAGCCTATAGGCGTGATCGCCGAACACGGACTTGATCGCACAGGCTTCGGCGAGGTCGCCCGCCGAGGTCGAAGTGCCGTGGGCGTTGATGTATTGAACCTGATCGCCATTGATCTTCGCATCGCGCAAGGCATTGGTGATGCAACGTGCAGCACCCGCGCCATCAGCCGGTGGCGAGGTCATGTGGTAAGCATCGCCACTGGTGCCGAAACCGATCAACTCGGCGTAGATGGTCGCGCCACGGGCCTTGGCGTGCTCCAGTTCTTCGAGCACCAGTGCGCCGGCGCCGTCGGACAGCACGAAGCCATCACGGCCCTTGTCCCATGGACGGCTGGCACGGGTCGGCTCGTCGTTGCGGGTCGACAGTGCGCGGGAGGCACCGAAGCCGCCCATGCCCAGACCACACGCGGCCATCTCGGCACCACCGGCGATCATGACGTCGGCTTCGTCGTACATGATGTTGCGTGCCGCCATGCCGATGCAGTGCGTACCGGTGGTACACGCCGTGGCGATGGCGTAGTTAGGTCCCTGTGCGCCCAAGTGGATGGACAGGAAACCGGAAATCATATTGATGATCGAGCCAGGCACGAAAAACGGAGAGATCCGTCGTGGGCCGGAATCATGCAGTGTACGGCTGGTTTCTTCGATATTGGTCAGACCGCCAATACCCGAGCCCATGGCCACGCCAATCCGCTCGCGGTTAGCGTCGGTGACCTCAAGACCTGCATTACGCACGGCTTGAAAACCTGCAGCCAGACCGTATTGAATGAACAGGTCGAGTTTGCGAGCTTCCTTGACCGACAGGTATTCCTCGACATTGAAGCCCTTTACCGAGCCGCCAAAACGGGTGGAATAGGCAGAAAGGTCGGTGTGTTCGATCAGACCAATGCCACTGCGGCCAGCCAGAATGCCCTGCCAGCTGCTCGGCACATCCGTGCCCAGTGGCGACAACATACCCATACCGGTGACTACGACGCGTCTACGCGACACAGCACTCTCCTTTTTCAAATGACGACTTTGCATCAGGCCTAAAGAAAAAACCGCACGCCATGATGGCAGTGCGGTTTTTCCATGACAGCGAGCGACGACTAAAAACTATTACGCCTGGTGGCTGGTAACGTAGTCGATTGCTGCTTGTACAGTAGTGATCTTCTCAGCTTCTTCGTCAGGGATTTCGGTCTCGAATTCCTCTTCCAGAGCCATCACCAGCTCAACGGTGTCAAGGGAGTCGGCACCCAGGTCTTCAACGAAGGAAGCAGTGTTGACCACTTCTTCTTCTTTAACGCCCAGTTGCTCAGCAACGATTTTCTTGACGCGCTCTTCGATGGTGCTCATACCTTGTTTTCACTCCTAATGGACAAATTCAGGCAGCTGGCCGGTGGGTAAGTGTATAGAAAGACTTTTCAGTTTTTCAACTGAAAGCTTCACTCCTCAAACCCGGCGACCCTCTGTCTATAAATAGATTGCAGCTTTATAACGGATTTTAGACAGCTCGTATGACATTTTTTTGAAGCAATCCGTCACATTTAACTCATGTACATCCCGCCGTTCACCGGGATTGTAGCCCCAGTAACGTAAGCCGCACCGTCGGATGCAAGAAAAGCGACCACAGACGCGATCTCTTGAGCTTGCCCCAGACGACCCAGCGGAATCTGCGTCTGCAAGGCTTCACGCTGCGCCTCGGGCAGTTCACGGGTCATATCGGTGTCGATGAACCCAGGGGCCACCGAGTTTACCGTAATCGAACGCGAACCGACTTCACGCGCCAGTGCACGGCTGAAACCTTCCAGACCGGCCTTGGCGGCAGCGTAGTTTACTTGGCCTGCGTTGCCCATGGCACCCACAACCGAACCAATACTGATAATTCGTCCCCAACGGGCTTTTGTCATGCCGCGCAAAACACCCTTGGACAGGCGGAACAGACTGTTCAGATTGGTATCGACGACGTCATGCCATTCGTCATCTTTCATGCGCATCATCAGGTTATCGCGGGTGATACCGGCATTATTGACCAGGATCGCCGGCGCACCGAATTGCTCCTGAATGCTCGCCAGCACGGCCGCTACAGATTCGTCGCTGGTGACATTGAGTTCCAGGCCAGTGCCCTGAATACCATTTTCTTTCAGGGTAGCAGCGATACGCTCAGCCCCCGAAGCGGAAGTCGCGGTGCCGATAACAATGGCACCCTGACGACCCAATTCCAGAGCGATAGCCTGGCCGATACCACGGCTGGCACCGGTGACCAATGCAACTTTACCTTGCAGACTCATGCAAGCTTCTCCTTGTTCAGGCCAGCGCTGCACGGGCGGCAGCGAAAGCGTCTGGGGTATTGAGGTTAGAGGTCGACACGCCTTCGGCGCAACGTTTGTTCAAACCGGCAAGTACTTTGCCAGGGCCGCATTCGACCAGTTCGGTCGCGCCCTTGGCAGCCAGCGCCTGGACCGACTCGACCCAGCGTACAGGCTTGTAGAGCTGTTCAAGCAGATCGCGCTTGAGGGTTTCCAGATCGGCCGGCACGTTGGCGCTGACGTTCTGTACTACAGGAATCTGCGGTGCCTGCCAGTCGATCGCGGCGATCGATTCGGCGAACCGCTCAGCGGCTGGGCGCATCAATTCGCAATGAGACGGCACGCTGACCGGCAATGGCATGGCGCGCTTGGCGCCACGTGCCTTGCAGCCTTCGATGGCGCGCTCGACCGCAGCCTTCGCACCGGCGATCACTACCTGGCCCGGGGAGTTGAAGTTGACCGCGCTAACCACTTCGCCCTGCGCCGCTTCGGCACAGGCTGCCAGCACGTCGGCATCTTCCAGACCCAGGATTGCAGCCATGCCGCCCTGTCCGGCCGGAACGGCCTCTTGCATCAACTGACCGCGACGCTCTACCAGTTTCACTGCGTCGCCCAGGCTCAGGCTGCCCGCAGCCACCAGGGCGCTGTATTCGCCCAGGCTGTGACCGGCAACGTAAGCCGGACGCGCGCCGCCTTCAGCCAGCCACAGGCGCCACAAGGCGATCGAGGCGGTCAGAATGGCCGGCTGGGTTTTATCGGTTTGATTGAGTTGTTCTTCCGGCCCTTGCTGGGTCAGTGCCCACAGGTCGTAACCCAGAGCATCGGAAGCTTCTTTGAATGTTTCGAGGACCACCGGATGTTGCGCGCCCAACTCGGTCAACATGCCGAGGGACTGCGAACCCTGTCCTGGAAAGACGAATGCGAGGGAAGCAGACATGTAACAAGCCCCTAATGATCTTGTCGTCGGAGAATTGACGTCCCGCTTGTGGAACGCAAGAAACTCACAGTTGGATGGCCCATTGAACTGAGCGGTCACATTTAAGCATTGTCCGACGAAAACACCTAAGGCAACAAATCTTCCAGGCGCCCATGAAGCCGCTCCGGCAAGTTTTCCTGGATCTCGATCAACGCGCGTTGAATCGCACTCTGAAAACCCTGCACCCCCGCCGAACCGTGGCTTTTCACGACAATTCCCTGCAAACCGAGGAAACTTGCGCCGTTATGGCGTGCCGGCGCCAGCTCGGCCTGCAAACGTTTCATCAGCGGCAGCGCCAATGCGCCCACCACTTTCGACGCGAAATTTTTCTTGAATAACGCCTCAATGCGCCCGGCAATCATGGTCGCCAAGCCTTCACTGGACTTGAGCAGGATATTGCCGACAAAGCCGTCACACACCACCACATCCGCCTCGCCACGGTACAAACCGTCACCTTCGACAAACCCGATGTAGTTGATGCCCCGAGCACTCTGCAACAAGGTGGCCGCCAGCTTGACCTGCTGATTGCCCTTGATGTCTTCGGTGCCGATGTTTAGCAATGCGACCCTTGGGCGAACGATGCCCAGGGTTTCTGCCGCGACCGAGCCCATCACGGCAAACTGCAATAAGTGCTCGGCACTGCAATCGACGTTGGCACCCAGATCGAGCAACTGGCAGTAGCCCTTCTGCGTCGGAATGGCCGCGATCATTGCCGGCCGATCGATGCCAGGCAACGTCTTGAGCACAAACCGTGACAACGCCATCAGCGCACCGGTGTTACCCGCACTGACGCAGGCCTGGGCCTTGCCGTCTCGCACCAATTCCAACGCCACGCGCATCGACGAATCGGGCTTGCCGCGCAAGGCCTGGGCAGGTTTTTCGTCCATGGTGATGATTTCGGACGCCGGCGTAATCGACAGGCGCGCGCGATCCACAGCCGATTGGCTGGCGAGCAATTCTTCAAGAAGGGAGGGTTGACCGACGAGGGTCAGGTGCAGCGAGGGTGTAGCAGACAGGCAAGCAAGACTGGCCTGAACAATGCTGCGGGGACCGAAGTCCCCGCCCATTGCGTCAATCGCGATGACTTGAGCGGACAAGGATTACTCGTCAGCGCCCTTGTCGATCACTTTACGACCACGGTATACGCCTTCTGGCGATACGTGGTGACGCAGGTGAACTTCACCGGTGGTTTTTTCTACAGACAGGGTGCTAGCCTCGAGAGCGTCGTGCGAACGACGCATGTCACGGGCAGAGCGGGATTTTTTGTTCTGCTGAACAGCCATAATTGATTAACTCCTAAACGTTTGGGTCACGCTTTAACTGCGCCAATACACTGAACGGGTTGGACCGCGTTACCTCGTCCTCGCTCGGTTCGGGCTCATCGAGACCCGCCGGCTGCTGGCATTCTTCCGGATGATGAGCAGGCACAATGGGCAAGGCGAGCAGAAGCTCCTCCTCGATCAGTGACTGCAGATCCAAAGGATCTTCGCCCAGTTCCAGCACGTCATAACCTTTCGGCAACGACTGGGTATTCGCACCCTCCTTCACCACAGCATAACTGCATTCGCTATGGATCGGCAGGGTGACCAGCTCAAGACAACGCTGGCAAACCATTTTGACTTCGGTGTCGATAAAGCTGTGAATTACCACAGATTTACGTTCATCTCGTTCAAAAACGAATTTAGCCTGCACCGTACCGACAGTATCGGAAAGCGGGTCGCAGAGTCTCTCCAAATCGGCCAGCAGCAGTTCACCTTGAAGGGTGGTGCCACGGTCAGCCAATTTGCGCGGGTCAACGTGAGGTGGAATCGGGTCATTCAACATAGGCGCAGCATTATAGGGATGCCCCCAGCCATGTCAAAGGAAATTCAGCCCTGTCCGTCACTTGAGCCTGCGCTAGAATTCGTCCCTGCCCTTTGGAGATGCGCATGCTGCCTTTATTACTCGCTTCAAGCTCGGCGTATCGCCGTGAATTATTGGCCCGCTTGCAGCTGCCGTTCACCTGCAGCTCGCCGGATATCGACGAAAGCCACCGTCCGGACGAGTCAGCCGTCGAACTGGTAAAGCGTCTCGCCGAAGAAAAAGCCCGCGCACTTGCAGGCAGTCATCCAGCCCATCTGATCATCGGCTCGGATCAGGTCGCCGTACTCGGCGAGCGGATTATCGGCAAACCTCACACCTTCGAAAAGGCCCGCGAACAACTGCTGGCATCCAGCGGTGCGAGCGTGACTTTCCTGACCGGCCTGGCACTGCTCAACAGCCAAACTGGCCACTGCCAAGTCGATTGCGTGCCTTTCACCGTACACATGCGCACACTCGACGCAGCGCGCATCGAACGCTACCTGCGCGCCGAACAGCCCTATGACTGCGCTGGCAGCTTCAAGGCCGAAGGTTTGGGGGTCAGCCTGTTTCAAAGCACCGAAGGCCCTGACGCCACCAGCCTGATCGGCCTGCCGCTGATTCGCTTGATCGATATGCTGTTGGCTGAAGGTGTGCAGATACCCTAAAGATCTTTTGATCTGAAAAAAAACCGGCCACGCAGGCCGGTTTCTTTATGCAGCCAGACGATTAGCGCAGCGAAGGCCCCTGAAAGCCCATCCACATCGCCAAATGCTCAGCCACGCTGGAGCCGAGCTTTTTCGAGAAGCGATCGAACGGCGATTCCTCAACAGTGAAATCCACCAACTCTTTCTCGCCGATCACATCACGGGCAACCGAACTGGCATTGCCCAGACCATCGATCAAGCCCAGCGACAGCGCTTGCTCGCCGGACCAGACCAGCCCGGAGAACAGCTCCGGATGATCTTTATCCTTCAGGCGATCACCACGACCCTTCTTGACGCTGCTGATGAACTGCTGATGAGTAGTATCGAGCACGCTCTGCCAGAATTGGGTTTCCGCAGGCTTCTGCGGCTGGAACGGATCGAGGAACGATTTGTGCTCACCGGAGGTGTAGGTACGACGCTCTACGCCCAACTTCTCCATGGTCCCGACAAAACCGTAACCGGCCGCTGTCACACCGATGGAACCTACCAGGCTCGCCTTGTCGGCGTAGATCTGATCCGCGGCGCTAGCGATGTAGTAGGCACCGGAAGCGCCCAGATCCGAGATCACCGCATAAACCTTGGTATCTGGATTCAGGCCGCGCAAACGACGGATCTCGTCGTAGACATAACCCGACTGCACCGGACTGCCGCCAGGGCTGTTGATCCGCAGAATCACACCCTTGACCTTCTTGTCCTCGAAGGCTGCACGCAGACTGCCGACGATATTGTCGGCACTGGCCGGCTCTTTGTCGGCAATCATGCCTGTTATATCGATCAGCGCCGTGTAGCCAGAGCCGAGGCTCGCGCCCTTCTCCATGCCTATCAACGGCGATAACAGAATCAACGCGCCGAGCAGGTACAAAAAAGTCAGCGACTTGAAGAATATCCCCCAGCGACGGGACCGGCGCTGTTCCTGCACACCAGCCAGCAGGGTTTTTTCCAGCAGCTTCCAGCTTTTCTCGTCACCGCTTTCCGCACTCGCCTTGGCGGGCGCTTTCCATTCGTCGGTCATGCCATGTACCCCAGCAAAAAAACCAATTAAACCCGCTGATTCAGCCAGGCGTGCAACTCTGAAAAACGATCAATGGCCAGTCTCGGCTCAAATAGCTTCAAGGCGTCGATCGATTGAGCGCCATAGCTGACTGCCACTGAATCCATGCCCGCATTGCGCGCCATCTGCAGGTCGAACGACGAATCGCCGACCATCAGCGCTTGCTCCGGACGAACCTCGCAATGGGCGAGAATCTGCTCAAGCATCAACGGATGCGGTTTACTGGCGGTTTCGTCAGCAGCACGGGTGATATCGAAATAATCTTCCCAACCGTGAGACTTCAGCACCCGATCCAGCCCACGACGAGCCTTGCCGGTCGCTACTGCCAGATGATACCCCTCGACACGAAACGCTTCGAGAGACTCGATAACGCCCTCAAACAGTGGCGAAGGCACGGCCTCCGCCGCAATGTAGTGATCCGCATAGTGTTGACGGAATGCTATCAGCTCGGTGTCGCCAATCTCGGGATACAGCGTGCGAATCGCTTCCGGCAAACCCAGACCGATAATGCCTTTGACGGCAAAATCATCACGCAACTGAAAACCGGACCGCTCGGACGCGACATGCATCGCCTCGACAATCCGACCAATGGAGTCAGCCAGCGTGCCGTCCCAATCGAAAATCAGCAACTTGTAATCAGTAGGGTGCACTCAAGCGCTCCACGGTTTTGGCCCACATCTCGTCGACGGGCGCCTGCAACTTGAGCTCACCACCATCAGGCAGCGGCACAGTCAGCATGTAGGCGTGCAGGAACAGGCGCTTGCCGCCCAGATCACGAATCTCTTTGCTGAAACCCTCATCGCCGTACTTGGTATCACCAGCGATGCAATGCCCGGCATGCAGAGTATGGACGCGAATCTGGTGAGTGCGACCCGTGATCGGCTTGGCCTCGACCATAGTGGCGAAGTCACCGAAGCGACGCAGCACCTTGAACACGGTCACAGACTCCTTGCCCTCCTCCTCGTCCACCTCGACCATGCGCTCGCCGGAGCGCAGATTGCTCTTGCCCAGCGACGCACGGACTTGCTTGATCGAGGCCGCCCAGTTGCCGCGCACCAGCGCCATATAGCGCTTGTCGACGCCATCGCCGCGCAATGCCGTGTGCAAGTGGCGCAACATGCTGCGCTTTTTGGCAATCATCAGCAGGCCGGAGGTATCACGATCGAGACGATGAACCAGCTCGAGCTCCTTGCAATCCGGACGCAACTGACGGAAGGCTTCAATCACGCCGTAGGTCAAGCCACTGCCACCATGAACCGCAATGCCGCAAGGCTTGTTGACCACGATCAGCGCCTTGTCTTCGTAGACAATCGAGGCCTCGAGCCGCTGCAGCAGACCCTGGGCCAATGGCACGGGCTCGTCGCGCTCAGGCACGCGAACCGGTGGCACGCGCACGATATCGCCCGCCTGCAGCTTGTATTCGGGCTTGATCCGACCTTTGTTCACCCGCACTTCGCCCTTGCGCAAAATGCGATAAATCAAGGTCTTGGGCACGCCTTTGAGCCGAGCGAGAAGGAAGTTATCAATACGTTGGCCGGCATATTCCGGCGAGACCTCCAGCAGTTGTACGGCTGGGGTCGAAGGGGCAGTAGTCGTCATGGTGCGGATGATAACAATTTTTTATGGAATTGAAGCACTTAATCATTGCTGCTATAGTCGCGAACGCCGCCAAAAGTGGCCTGGACAGCGGACTAACGGTCAAAAACCGGCCCTGACCAACGCAATTCACGAGGACGAGAGGCCGTCCTACGGGGCTTTCGCTACGTAACGGCAGAGTTTTCAGTTGTAACGAGCGCAGGTGACATAAGGCCTGAATCATGCCGCAAAGCAGAGTTTTCACTCGCCTTCCGAGCAAATATTCACGGCCAGTTCACAAAGTGCAGTCAGCTGCGAACGACCCCGAGCGAACGCTTCGGAAACAACGCCTAAATTAGCCATGATGCGTGACCTCCCCTTTCGGAGCTCACGGTAAATGCCAACCCGCTGCGGATTCTGCGCGCGGCAGCACCCGAATTATCAGGGATACGTGTAGGGTGGAGATGCACAACCGCTGGACTGTGTAGCAATAGGCTTTCTCAAGACGCTTCATCTCGTCCACAGCCGCCGGTTGATTCCTCCTCCTGACTGAGTGCTTAAGTAGCCACAGCAAGCAGGACGCGTACGTCGCGATGAAGGCCCACATTGGCCGGACTTCGCTGGACACGGGAATGGCCAACCACTCCCGACGCACCTGACACCGACCATGAGAAGTCGTGTGTGCCGAACGCCGTTTCCGGCAGCCCGGAAACCGACGGTACTACATGAAAAGAATGCTGATTAACGCAACTCAACCCGAAGAGTTGCGTGTTGCACTGGTAGATGGCCAACGCCTCTACGACCTGGACATCGAATCCGGTGCACGCGAGCAGAAGAAGGCCAACATCTATAAAGGCCGGATTACTCGCATCGAACCAAGCCTGGAGGCTGCCTTTGTCGATTTCGGCTCTGAGCGCCACGGCTTCCTGCCCCTCAAAGAAATCTCCCGCGAATACTTCAAGAAAGCCCCCGAAGGCCGCGTCAACATCAAGGACGTCCTGAGCGAAGGCCAGGAAGTCATCGTTCAGGTCGAAAAAGAAGAACGTGGCAACAAGGGCGCCGCCCTGACCACCTTCATCAGCCTGGCCGGTCGTTACCTGGTGCTGATGCCGAACAACCCGCGTGCCGGCGGTATCTCCCGTCGCATCGAAGGTGAAGAGCGCAACGAACTGCGTGAAGCCCTGAACGGTCTGGTTGCCCCGGCCGACATGGGTCTGATCGTTCGCACTGCCGGCCTTGGTCGCAGCAGCGAAGAAATGCAGTGGGACCTCGATTACCTGCTGCAACTTTGGACCGCCATCAAAGAAGCTTCGCTGGATCGTTCCGCGCCGTTCCTGATCTACCAGGAAAGCAACGTGATCATCCGCGCCATCCGCGATTACCTGCGCCAGGACATCGGCGAAGTGCTGATCGACAGCGTTGAAGCCCAGGACGAAGCCCTGACCTTCATTCGCCAGGTGATGCCGCAGTACGCCAGCAAAATCAAGCTGTACGAAGACAGCGTTCCGCTGTTCAACCGTTTCCAGATCGAAAGCCAGATCGAAACCGCCTTCCAGCGCGTCGTCGAACTGCCTTCCGGCGGCTCCATCGTTATCGATCCGACCGAAGCCCTGGTGTCCATCGACATCAACTCGGCGCGCGCCACCAAAGGCAGCGACATCGAAGAAACCGCACTGCAGACCAACCTTGAAGCTGCCGAAGAAATCGCCCGTCAGTTGCGCTTGCGCGACATCGGCGGCCTGATCGTCATCGACTTCATCGACATGACCCCTGCCAAGAACCAGCGCGCCGTGGAAGAGAAAGTCCGCGAATGCCTGGAAGCCGACCGCGCTCGCGTGCAAGTCGGTCGCATCTCGCGCTTCGGCCTGCTGGAAATGTCCCGTCAGCGCCTGCGCCCATCGCTGGGCGAAAGCAGTGGCATCGTCTGCCCGCGTTGCAACGGCACCGGCATCATCCGTGACGTTGAATCGCTGTCGCTGGCGATCCTGCGCCTGATCGAAGAAGAAGCCCTGAAAGACCGCACCGCCGAAGTTCGCGCACAAGTGCCGATTCCGGTTGCAGCTTTCCTGCTCAATGAAAAACGCAACTCGATCACCAAGATCGAACTGCGCACCCGTGCCCGCATCGTCATCCTGCCGAACGATCACCTCGAAACGCCGCACTTCGAAGTTCAGCGTCTGCGCGATGACAGCCCGGAAGCCAGCATCAACCAGTCCAGCTACGAAATCGCTGCCGCTGCTGCCGAAGTCGAAGAAGTCCAGCCAGCCGCTGCGACCCGTACCCTGGTTCGCCAGGAAGCCGCGGTCAAGACCGCTCCGGCTCGTGCCAACGCTCCGGTTCCGACCGAAGTCGTCGCCGCTCCGGTGGCTGCACCGGCCGTCGCTCCAGAGCCAAGCCTGTTCAAAGGCCTGGTGAAGTCGCTGGTCAGCCTGTTCGCCACCAAGGAAGAGCCTGCTGCGCCGGTTGTGGTTGAAAAGCCAGCTACCGAACGCCCTGCCCGCAACGAAGAGCGCCGTAACGGCCGTCAGCAGAGCCGCAACCGTAACGGTCGCCGCGATGAAGAGCGCAAGCCTCGTGAGGAACGTGCACCGCGTGAAGAACGCGCACCACGTGAGCCACGCGAAGCCCGCGAAGCCCGCGAAGAAGCTCCAGCGGTCGCCCAGGAACGCGCTCCGCGTGAAGAGCGCGCACCACGCGCCCCTCGTGAAGAACGTGCACCGCGCGCTCCGCGTGAAGATCGCAAGCCACGTGGCGAGCGTGAAGAACGTCCGGTTCGTGAACTGCGCGAGCCTCTGGATACCGCTCCGGCCGCCGCTGCCAACGCTGAAGAACGTCCAGCCCGTCAGCCACGTGAAGAACGCGCTCCACGGCCACCGCGTGAAGAACGTCAGCCACGTACCGAGCCAGCCGCTGCCGCCGTTGCTGAAGAAGAGTTGACCACCAACGAAGAGCAACTGCAGGAAGACGGTCAGGAAGGCGCCGAAGGCGATCGTCCACGCCGCCGCTCCCGTGGCCAGCGTCGTCGCAGCAACCGTCGTGAGCGTCAACGCGATGCCAACGGCAACGTGATCGAAGGTTCGGAAGAGTCCGAATCGGCTGAAAACGCCGAAGCGCCAAGCGCTGCCGATCTGGCCGCCGGCCTGGCTGTTACCGCAGCCGTTGCCAGCTCTGTGATCAGCGCACCTGCTGAAGCACAAGCCAACGAGCAAGCCGAACGCGCCACTGCCGCCACACAGGAAACCGCTCCGGTCGAAGCGCCAGTCGTTGAAGCGACCACGCCGGTAGAAGTCACTGCTTCTCCGGAAATCGAAGTGGCACCGGTTCGTGAAGCCCAGCCTGAAGTTGAAGCTGCTGCTGAACCGGCAGTTGCTGCCGAGCCTGCTGCATCCGCTGAGCCTGTAGTTGAAGCGCCAACGGCTGAACCGGCCCGTGAAATTCGCGAAGAACAAACCGCGTTCAACTGGGTTGCCGAGCCACCCGTAGCGACCGAAGCTCCAGCGCCAGTCGCTGAAGCCCCGGTTGCTGATGCCATGGTCTCCGAGCCAGTGGTTGCTGCTGCCGAGCCTGCTCCAGCGGTTGTTGAAGCGCCAGTTGTTGCCGAAGAGGCTGCTCCGGTGGCTGAAGCCGCCCCTGTCAGCGCTCTGACCCCAAGTGGCCGTGCGCCGAACGACCCGCGTGAAGTACGTCGTCGCAAGCGTGAAGCCGAGCGTCTGCAGAAGGAAGCCGAACTGACTGCCACTGCTGCTCCGGCCGCTGCCGAGTCAGCCCCGGTTGTTGCTGAAGTCGTCGAGGCAGCCCCTGCCCCGGCCGCTGAAGTCCCTGCCGAGCCGGTTGAATCCGCAATCGACGAAGCACCGCGCTCCGTTCAGGAAGCGGTAGAGCAACACGAGCAAGCCCAGGAAAAAGAGCACGAGCCTAAACCCCTCGTCTGATTCCATCGGCCACTAAAAAGCCCCGCCTGGTGATCCAGGCGGGGCTTTTTTTTTGCTAATAGAAACTGAAGCTTGTTGCTGCCTGGCAACGGTTTATTGTCGAGGCGATTGCGTTCCTCGCTAAACACCCGCTTAAATATTTGTAAGCAAGTATTACGAAAGAGCTGTGCAACGTGCAGAATAGAGCGGTGCAGGGTTCCAAGTAGGTCCTGCCACGGCCCGAAAGCCTTCGGCCCGTTATGGAGCAAAGAGTGCGTGACTATGGAAATTGCTGAACTGGACGCTTTCAAAGCGATTGTTGACTACGGCAGCGTCACACAAGCAGCGATCAGGTTAAACCGCGCTCAATCCAGTATTTCCTTCCGCATCAAGACGCTCGAATCACGGCTCGATACCAAGCTGTTCGAACGCTCCGGTCGCGGTATCACGATGACGGCGCCAGGCAAGGAGCTCTATGCCTACGCCTCACAAATCCTCGAACTGGTTGCTCGCGCTCAAGCCAGCCTGAGCCAGACAAAAACCGAAACACGGGTGCGTTTGGGTGTCATCGAAAACCTCACTATTACTCGCCAGAACCTGTTGCAAAGCATCGTTGCCAATCCCGACGGGCTGGCAGTGGATGTCAGCATTGGTAATACACAGTCGCTGCTCAAGGATCTTGAGGCCGGCAAGCTCGACGCAGTGATTGTCGGCGCAGGCTTTGCGCCTTCGCATTATCGCCGGGTAACGTTGTTCAACGATCCGCTGGCCTTGATCTACAGCGCAGCACACCCCGCCATCCAGGACCTGAAAGCGTTCAGTGGCCAAGTGTTCCTGGTCAACAGCCGGCGCAGCGCTTCACAACGTAATCTCGACGAACTGTTCATGATGGGCAATATCACCCCGGAAAAAATCATCGAGTGTGGCTCTTATCCGCTGTTGTTTTCTAATGTGATCAACGGCGTGGGCGTTGCCCTGGTGCCGTTGTCACTGGTCGATTCGTGCTGCCGCAGTGAACAAGTGCAAACGTATTTCCTGAGTGGTTCATATGCCTCGCTGACCACCGAATTCGTGTTTTTCGATCACCCTGGCAAACCAGCCCCCAGAGCGCTGGCGCAATGGGTGCTGGACTTCGAAAAACCAGCCCGCTTACCGCTGACGGAAGGGTAACGGGCCGGGCACCCGTCAGCAGTTACACGATTGCCGCACCACCTCGTCCTCGAAGAGGTTGGACAGTTGCAGTCCATCCTCCTGGCTGCTCGCCCGAATGACGTCACCGTGCTGCAACTCGAAGGCATCCTTGTCGGTGCTTAACGAGGCACCGAGCAAAACATAGTGAACCGTACCGGGCTCGCAAAGCTCTTCATGCTGGAACAACAGGGCTTCGAGTTCACGTTTGGCAAACATCAACTGATCCAGCCCTAATAGCGACTGTTTGTCCCACACGGTTTCACCACGCCGGACAATCGAACTCCTCACCACTGAGTAGCGCGGTGGTTCTGCGATCACCAGCTCGTGGCACAACGCGGTATTGCGCAACTTGGAGAGACCAGCCAGCCCGGGTTGAGTGTGACGCAGCACCGGGTCAGAAAAATCCACCGCCAAGGTGTAACCGATATAGCGGGGGTTTCGGCAGTCGTCGATGAGGTACACACAGGCATACTCGATCTCGATTCCCGCGCCACTGGCATGACACGGTGATTTGATCGCCCGGGAAGCGGCCACCAACCCTTTGCCGTTACCTTTGTAGTACCAGTCCGGCGAGGACCTCTGAGGCATGGGCAGACCATTGACCGAGCGATGCGTGTAACCAAAACCGCTCACCATGCACACGGCATCCCGTACGGGCCGCAGCGGCACGTTAAAGGTCATCAATGAAAGCGCTTCAAGCGGCACCGCTACCAAGGACAAGTTGCTTTTGAAGTGCTCCCAGGATTGCTTGCTACGCATGAATCGCACAGCCAACGCCTGAGAATTTTCGGCATCTTCGACCTGCCAGACCGTAGCCGATGCCCCCTTGCCCTGCACAATCCCCACCCACCGCACACCGTGACGGTCGACCGAGTCGATGATTCTGTCCATCAAACCGCCTCCGTGCGCAGTACCACCGGTGCCCGCTTTTTAATGGAACAGAGGATCACCCCAAATACGATCAGCACCAGACTGACCAGGTGATAGGCGTGCAATTGCACGTCGAGGAACACGATACTGAACAGCCCACCGGACAGTGGCACCAAGTGAGTGAAGATCTCACCACGGGTGGCACCGATTTCACCGATACCTTTGCTCCAGAACAAGTACGACAGCCAGGACGGGAAGATCACCAGATACGCCAGGCCCAGCCACGGTGCAGCGCCCTGCCCCAGGTTGAACGTCAGATCAGGGTGCAATGCCCAAATACCCAGGCTGAACGGAATCAGGCACAGCGCCCCCACCACCGCGCAATACGTCACGAACGCATTGCCGGCGATGGTTTTTGGCTTTGTCCGCAAAAAGGAGCAATAGACAGCCCAACTGGCAGCCGAGGCCATGGTCCAGAAATCGCCTTTGTTGAAGCCTTCCAGGAAGCTCAAATCGGACAGATGCCCCATCGTCACCAGCCAAAACACACCCACCGTACTGATGACCACCCCAAGCATGTTCGACCTGGAGATGAAATCACCGAAAACGAAACGGTTGAGGGCCAGTACCAGACACGGCGTGGCCGACAGGTAAATCGCCGCATTCAACGAACTGGTGTATTGCAAACCGATATATAAGGTCAGCGGAAATATAACTTGGCCACAGACCGCCAACATAACCAGGGTCAACCATGACTTACGTGCAGCCGGCAAACTGGTGATCACGGCTTTATAGTTAATCAGCAGTAGCAAAGCGCTGGTAATAAGCCATCGAAGTTGCGACAGCAGCACCGGATCGACATCCACCACCATCAACTTTCCGACGACATAGTTACCGCCCCAGAACACGGCAGCGAGTGAAAGTAATAAGTACGGCATTGACGCCTCCGTTAGATCTTCTTCATTAACATGAAAGAGGCACCGTCGAACTCGACTTCCCCTTGCAGATGGAACAAGTCTTGATACACAGACAGTTGCGCCTGCAACACATCCGTAATGGGCACCAACAACAGTGCCTGCGTCGCTAGCACCCGGGCCAGTTCATTGACATAGACTCGGCAAGGCTCGGCCTCGACAGGCGAACTGTTGGCGACAATCAGTGAGTAACCCAATCGACGGCGATAGTGAAAGTCGCCGGCCGAGGCGAATGGCAATCTCGAAAAATCGAGATCGGCGCGCAACCTGAGTTGCTTATGGCCGTAGTCCTGAGCCCACTGCAAGTGGTGGGCAAACGGCTGCCGGGAACTGGAAATGACATCCAGGCTGTGCTGGCCGAACGCTTGAAGCTGAGCGTTATCGGATGGGGCAATCAGCAATACGGACTTTTTGCCCGGCGTGTCGAGATACTCCGCCAGTGGCGCCGGCAATGTCGGCGTCTCGCGCTTCGGGCTGTCACGGTAGATCATCAACCAGTCCGAATTGATCGCGGCCCAATTGCTGACTTGCAGCGTCTGCTCGATCGACGGCTGGTAGGTTTCCATGAGGTGAGCCTTGAACGGCAGGTATTGCAGGACCTTTCCCTGATCGCCAACGATGGAATAATCGCCGACCCATGTATTAAGGAAGGAACGGATTCCGACGATGCTCGCCTTACCCAGGTAATCCGCGTTCCAGCCCACAATCGCTTCACGCCCGACCCACGCGTAATCGCACAATCGCACCGGTGGCAGGCGCGTCATCGCGACAGTCCGCGAGCCGATGGAGAGCCGGCCATACGGGTCATGGTCCTGACGCAGTAACTGACTTCCCGGCGATAGCCAGACACCATCGCCTATATCCACATCGCCGCCGGCATTGACCGCAGCGTTACGACCAAAACGCACATACTGTCCAATCTTGATCGAAGGCAAATCCTGCGCCGAGTGATCGAGTTGATGATCGGCATGGGGGTGGCTGAAATACGCACCGTTTTCAAAATGAGTGGGCGAAATCAGGTGTTCTCCGACCTGTTCCTTGACGAGCAGCGGTGAGCCACTGGTATTGACCGAAAAGTGTTCCGGGGACAAACCGAAGTCGTCACCCAGTTCTTTCAAACGTTCTCCAAAAGTGACCCCGAACTTGATCTCGTCGCGATGACAACTAATTGTTTGCGACGCTTTTCTAAGTTGCCGAAGTGTTTTGACATAACGCGGAACAGGTTGAGAAACATCTGCAGAACTTAATGCCCGCTCCAATGCTCCCAACTCCTGAATATCACTGTCCAGCTCCAAAGGACTGACACTGACCGACGCATCCATATAGTGCTTTATCATGTAGGCTCTTTTTTTCTAATGAGTACTGACCGGATGTTCACCCCAACTGTGAACACCACACGCCACATGATCGTATGTCGGATAGAACCCGCTGAATAACGAGTTTTATATCTGGCACCCATCGATAAATACGAATGGGCGAATGGAAGAGCCGATTATTCCGAGGAAAGTGCGAATGCAATCCCGCTGACAACCGTTATTGAAAAACCAGCGCCTCAGGCACATCCACATCCCACAACACCCCGGGATCCTCCACCGCCACTTCGACCACCCTCGCCTGTGCGAATAGAGACTTAGCGCCGTGATCACCGGTCAATGCCATCAATCCCGGACCGAAGCTTCGCCCGAACCCCACCGGGTGCCCATATTGCCCCTCATGCACCGGCACGCTGATCGCATCCTCCGCAATATTCGCAACAACCTGTTCAATGCTCGACGGCAGAATAAACGGCATGTCCCCGAGCACGACCAGCCAGCCAGCGAGTTGTGAGCACGCCGCCACACCCGCCGCAATGCTGTCGCCCAGACCGGTCGATTCGATCCGCACAATTTCACAACCATAGGCCTGAGCCATGCGAATCACTTGCGGGCGATCCGCCGTGGTCACCAGCACGCGCTTCTCAAGCGTGGCCGGCAGATTCACCAGCACCTGCTCGATCATCGAATGCACGGAGACGCCATCACGACCGGTGCAGTCCACCAGCAGCTTGTCCTTATCGTCACCCGCTACCTGTCGAAACCGACTGCCCTGCCCAGCGGCCACTACGATAACGCCGATGGGGTCGCTCATATGCCCTCCTGCAACGGCTTCTTCTGTTTCAGCTCGACGCCGTTCTTGATCGCCACAATTTCGGCCAGCAGCGACAAGGCGATTTCCGCCGGTGTATGGCTGCCGATGTGCAAACCGATCGGCCCGTGCAAACGCTCGATGGCCTGTTGTGACAAGCCTAGCTGAGCCAGGTTGTCCCGGCGCTTCTGGCTGTTGACCCGCGAACCCAGCGCACCGACATAAAACGCCTTGGAGTCCAGCGCCGTGAGCAGCGCCATGTCATCCAGGCGCGGATCGTGGGTCAGCGCGACAATGGCTGTGCGCTCGTCGGTCTGGATGGTCAGCACCGCTTCATCGGGCATGCCCGGAACGAAGCGACCGTGTTGCTCTTCCCAGCCGTAGACGAACTCGGTGCGCGGATCGCAGATCAGCACTTCGAAATCCAGCAGCCGCGCCATCTCGGCAACGTAGCGCGACAGTTGGCCAGCGCCGATCAGCAACAACCGCCAGCGCGGACCATAAATGGCGCGCAAGGTCTGCCTGTCAAACACCAGCGCATCGGTCTTGCTCGCTGGTTGCAGGATCACTTCACCGGTCGCCAGATTCAGCTCACGCGCAACGATTTCATGGGCCTCGCAGCGCGTCAGCAATTCGGCGACCCACGCCGGATCGCCGACGCGCTCCTCGGTCAGGCGCAACGTGCCGCCGCATGGCAAACCAAACCGTGCGGCCTCCTCACGGGTGACGCCATAGGTAATCAACTGCACCGGTGGCCCTTCGGCCGGGATACGGCCATCGTGCAGCCGGGCAATCAGGTCATCCTCGACACAGCCACCGGACACCGAGCCAATCACCACGCCATCTTCACGCAAGGCGAGCATGGCGCCAGGTGCCCGGGGCGCGGTGCCCCAGGTCTGGACCACGCTGTACAACATCACCCGCTGACCGCCGCGGCGCCACTCCAGCACGCTGCGCAGGACGTTCAGGTCGACGCTGTCCATCAGGCTTGCGCCTTCTGCCAGCCTTGCAGCTGATAACGTACTGGCAGGTCACGAATACGCTTGCCGGTGGCGGCGAAGATCGCGTTGCACAGCGCTGGCGCAATCGGCGGCACGCCCGGCTCACCGACTCCGCCCAACGGAACATTGCCCGGTGGCGTAACCAGGTGCACGGCGACTTCTTTCGGTGCCAGAGACATGCGCGCCACCTCGTACATGTGGAAATTGTCCTGCTGAACCTTGCCGTCCTTGAAGCTGATTTCCCCCAGCACCGCGTTGCCCAGGCCCATGACGCAGGCACCTTCGAACTGCGAGCGAATCCGCTCAGGGTTGATCTGCGGGCCGCAATCCACGGCGATGTCGGCCTTGTGCACGATCAACGTGCCATCGTCTTTGACTTCCACCTCGATCACCGCCGCCACATAAGTGACAAAACTATAGTGCACTGCCAAGCCCAAGCCTCGGCCCTTGGGCAACTCACGCCCCCAACCGGCCGCTTTGGCGGCAGTTTCCAGCACGGTGCGCATCCGTGCGGTATCGATCGGGTAACGCTCAGGGGATTCACCGTAGTTCCACTCTTCACTCAAGGTGCGCGGATCGATCGACCTGTCCGGGCCGAGCAGTTTGATCTGGTACTTGAGCGGATCCTGGCCAGCCTTGTGGGCCAGTTCATCGACAAAGCTCTGGATCGCAAAGCCGTGTGGAATGTTCGATACCGAGCGATACCAGCCGACCCGGGTATGGACCGCCGCTTCGGGGTTTTCCAGGCGCACGTTGGGGATCGCGTAAGCCATGTTGGTAAAGCCCATGCCCAGCTCGAAAGCCGCCTCATGGTTCATTCCCGGGGCGAACAGCGCGGTGATGCTCGGTGCCACCGTGCGGTGCAGCCAGCCGGACGGCAGGCCGTCCTTGTTCAGGCTGGCCTTCAGGTATTCGGCAGAAACAGTGTGGAAATAGGAGTTGTGGATGTCGTCTTCACGGGTCCATTGCACCCGCACCGCCTTGCCCGGAAACTCTTTGGCCAGGATCGCCGCTTCAACGACGAAGTCCGGCTTGGATTTGCGACCGAAACCGCCGCCGAGCAAGGTGACGTTGAAGGTGACGTTATCGAATGGGATGCCGAGGCGCTCGCCGATCCGTTCGCGCGTGACTTGCGGTGCCTGGCTTGGCGCCCAGGCTTCGCACACGCCGTCCTTGAAACGGGCAATGGCGACCATCGGTTCCATCGGCGATTGCGCCAGGTGCGGCAGGTAGTAAGAGGCTTCGAGGGTGCTGTCGGCACTGCTCATGGCCTGGTCGATGCTGCCTGTATTGCGCACCACTTTGCCGGGCTTGAGGGAGGCGGCTTCGAGCTCCTTGCGGTAGGCGATCGAGTCATAACTGGCGTTGGGGCCGTCATCCCACTCGATTTTCAGCGCTTCGCGGCCCTTGATCGCCGCCCAGGTATTGCTGGCCACCACAGCCACACCGCCCAGAGGCTGAAACTCGGACGGCAATGGACGGCTTTCGATTTGCAGAACCTTGATTACGCCCGGGACTTTCATCGCGGCGCTGGCATCGAAGGATTTGACCTTGCCACCGTAGACCGCTGGACGCGCGATGGTGGCGAAGAGCATGCCGTCGAAATGCACATCGGCGCCGTACACCGCGCGACCATTGACGATGTCCGCACCGTCGATAGCCTTGGTGCCTTCCTTGCCTATATAACGAAACTCCGATGGCTGCTTGAGCCGCAGGCTCTCGCGGGCCGGCACCGCCAGTGCACCGGCAGCAGCGGCCAACGCGCCGTAGCCCAGTTCACGACCGGTCGGTTGGTGAATGACTTTATGCAATTGCGCATGGCACTCGCTGACCGGCACTTTCCACTGCGCGGCGGCGGCTTGCTCAAGCATGGTCCGCGCGGCAGCCCCGCAACGGCGCATCGGCTCGTACCAGTGACGCATGCTGCGCGAACCGTCGGTGTCCTGGTTACCGAAACGCACTTCGTCGCCCGGCGCCTGTTGCACTTTGACCAGCGCCCAGTCGGCGTCCAGTTCATCGGCTACTACCATGGTCAGGCTGGTGCGCACGCCCTGGCCCATTTCCGAGCGGTTGCAGACCACTGTCACGCTGCCATCGGCGGCGATGCTGACGTAAACCTTTGGATCATCGATCCAGCCATTGGGCATGCCGTCAGCGCCGAACTTCTTGTCTTTTTCGGCCGCGAGGGCGTCCTGCCAGCCCCAGCTTGCCGCCAGCACCAGCGCACTGGTGGCGCCCACGCCTTTGAGGAAACCCCGGCGGCTGAGGTTGCTCAGCGCAAAATCGTTCGGTAACTGGCTCATGCCTTGGCCTCCTTCAGGTGAGTGGATGCCTGGCGGATGGCGGTCTTGATCCGGTTGTAGGTGCCGCAACGGCAAATGTTGCCGACCATCGCCTCTTCAATCTGCTCGTCGCTGGGGTTCGGGTTGGTTTTCAGCAAGGCGGTGGCCGACATGATCTGCCCGCCCTGGCAGTAACCGCACTGAGCCACGGCGCTGTCGAGCCAGGCTTGCTGGACGACTTTGCCAACCGGGTCAGCGTGCAGGTTATCGATAGTGGTGACGTTCTGGCCGACTACCGAGCCGATCGGCGTGATGCAACTGCGCGCAGGCGCGCCATCGATATGAATGGTGCAGGCGCCACACAGGCCCATGCCGCAGCCAAATTTGGTGCCGTTGTAACCGGCCACGTCACGGATCGCCCAGAGCAGCGGCATGTCCTCGGTGACATCGAGTTGATGATCTTGTCCATTGAGTTTCAGGGTAATCATGGGCACGCCCGCATAGTTATAGAGGTTATGGGGTCGAGCAATCTGCCGCGTGGGTTCCTTCACGCAGATCGACTCAGGCTAATAGGCTCTCTTATGCGGACAGCAACGTCTGCACCGGGCCTTTGGTGGAGCAAATGCTTGCATCGTTAGGTAGCTAAGTTAACCCAGCATTAACAAAAAAGCCCTGCACATCTGAAGATGTGCAGGGCTTTGGAATCAGCTTGAAGCGTAGCCTCAATACCGATTGGGTTCCATTTCCAGGTCGACCTTGAAACGCTCTGCAATGTCTTTCTGAATACGCTGCGCCAGGTTCAGCAATTGCAGGCCCGTTGCGGTGCCGTAGTTGACCAGCACCAGCGCCTGTAATTTATGCACACCGGCATCACCGTCGCGAAAGCCTTTCCAGCCGGCCCGTTCGATCAGCCAGCCCGCCGCCAGCTTCATTTGCCCGTCAGGTTGCGCGTAGGCCACCAGCTCCGGGTACTGCTCCTTGAGTTGCGCCACCAATGTCGCCGACACCAAGGGATTCTTGAAGAAGCTGCCGGCATTGCCGAGCACCGCCGGGTCCGGGAGCTTTTCGTTGCGAATGCTGCAAATGGCCTGACTGACATCGGTAGGCGTCGGGTGATCGATGCCTAGCGACGTCAGGCGCTGGCGAACCGGACCGTATTCCAGGTGCAGGTGAGCGGTGCGATTGAGGGTGAAACGCACCCGCAAGATCAACCAACGCCCCGGCTCCTGTTTGAACAGGCTGTCACGGTAGGCAAAGTTGCACTCGGCCAGCGTGAAGTCCCGCAACTCGCCGGTTTGGCGATCAAGGGCCGTCAGGCCGGCAAAAACGTCTTTGATCTCGACGCCGTAAGCGCCGATGTTCTGCATCGGTGCCGCGCCTACGGTGCCGGGAATCAGGCTGAGGTTCTCCAGCCCCGACAACCCTTGCACCAGCGTGTGCTGCACAAACGGATGCCACGGCTCGCCCGCCTCGGCTTCGATCACCACCTGGTTGCCGTCATCGCTCAGCAGGCGAATCCCCCGTGTGGCCATGCGCAGCACCAGTGCCTGCACATCAGCGGTCAGCAGCAAATTGCTGCCGCCACCAATCACCAGCACGGGCACATCATGTTCCAACCCATAGGCCAGGGCTTCGCGCACGTCAGCATCGCTATGGGCCTCGGCAAACAGCCGGGCCTGAACATCCACGCCAAAGCTGTTGAACGGCTTGAGCGAAACCTGAGATTGCACCCGAAAACTCATAACCGGCCCTTCAATTCGATCACCAGCAAATCGCTGGCGCGCTCGATCAGGTCCAGTACCGTTTCGAACCCCTGGTCGCTGTCGTGATAAGGGTCCGGTACTTCATCGATTTCCGACTGGAAGCGACGCAGGAACAGATCCAGCTCGGCCTTGCACTTGGCCGGTTGCAGGGCCTTGAGATGGCGCAGGTTGCTGTTGTCCATCGCCAGAATCAGGTCGTAAGCGGCGAAATCGGCACGGCTGACTTGCTGCGCACGCTGGGCCGACAAGTCATAACCGCGCAACTTGGCCGCGGCCTGGCTGCGCTTGTCCGGGGCCTTGCCGACGTGCCAGTCACCAGTGCCGGCGGAAGCCACTTCGACTTGATCGGCCAGCCCCGCCTCACGCAGCTTGTGCCGAAGCACGCCTTCGGCCGTCGGGGATCGGCAGATATTGCCCAGGCAGACGAACAGAACCCGCATCAGGCCTCCAGCAAGCGACGAACGCGCTCGAGGTCTTCAATGGTATCGACGCCGGTAGGCGGGGCGATCAGCGCATCGGCAACGTGAATCCGTACGCCGTGCCAGAGCGCCCGCAGTTGCTCCAGAGACTCGGTGTTTTCCAGCCAGCACGGGCCCCAAGTGACAAAGTCATGCAGAAAACCGGCGCGATAGGCATAAATGCCGATGTGGCGGCGATATGGCACACCTTCCGGCAATTGCTCGCGGCTCTTGGCGAACGCGTCGCGAGCCCACGGCAAGGTGGCACGACTGAACGTCAGCGCCAGGCCATTGAGGTCACTGACCACCTTGACCACGTTGGGGTTGAACAGAGTTTCCACGTCTTCGATCGGCTCGGCCAGGGTGGCCATGCGCGCTTCGGTGTGGACGGCCAGGTTGGCGGCGACCTGATCGATCACGCTCGGCGGAATCAATGGCTCGTCGCCCTGAACGTTGACCACGATGGCGTCCGGAGCCAGGCCCAGTTTTGCCGCGACTTCGGCCAGACGATCGGTGCCGGAATTGTGGTCTTCGCGCGTCAGCACCACTTCGGCACCAAAGCTTTTGCAGGCCTCGACAATGCGCGCATCGTCAGTGGCCACGACCACACGCTGGGCGCTGCTTTTGCTCGCTTGTTCCCAGACATGCTGAATCATCGGCTTGCCGGCGATCAGCAGCAGGGGTTTGCCCGGCAGACGGGTGGAGGCGTAGCGCGATGGAATGACAACGGTAAAGGCTGTGGTCATTTATCCAGACGCTCGTCGGTGGTCAGGGTGCGCGCTTCACTTTCGAGCATCACCGGAATGCCGTCGCGAATCGGGTATGCGAGGCCAGCGCCCTTGCTGATCAGCTCGGTTTTGTCGGCGCTGAGCTTGAGCGGACCTTTGCAGATCGGGCAAGCGAGGATATCGAGCAATTTGGTGTCCATGAACATTCCCTGGATAGAAACGGAGTTAAGGCAAAAGACGAGCCGGCAACAGGCGTATCAGCTGCGTATCGAACCAGACCACGAAGGCCGGCGACGGCGCAGCATCGACCGCCAGGTACCACCAATCGGCGGCGGCGAAGGCACGGCACTTCACCGCGTCTTTTTCCGTCATCACCATTGGCAATGACGGTGTGAAATTCAAGGCCTGCACACTGTATTCGGCGTGGTCGGCAAATGCATGCGGCACTGGCCGCCAGTGTAGCGTTTCGAGGGTCGTGAAGAAACGCTGGGGATTGCCGATCCCGGCCACGGCGTGAATGGCCTGGCCTGCGGGGAAGTGGTCGAGAGGCCGGCGTTCGCCGCTTTGCAGATTGACCAGCGCGGTGGGTTGCAGCTGGAAGGCAAAACCGTCGATGCGGTCGGCCGTGGCACCGTTGTAAAGCACTGCATCGACACTTTGCAGGCGCTCGATCGGTTCGCGCAACGGCCCGGCCGGCAGGCAACGCTGGTTGCCCAGACCCCGGGCGGCATCGATCAGCACCAGTTCCAGGTGCCGGGCCAGCCGGTAATGCTGCATGCCGTCGTCGGAGAGGATCAGGTCCAGCGGCTCGCTCGCCAGCAAGGCTTTGACTGCGCGACTGCGGTCCGGGTCAATCATCAGCGGCACGCCGGTGCGCTGGACGATCAACAGCGGTTCATCACCCGCCACGTCCGCGCTTTGATCCGCCTTGACCCGCCACGGCAATTGCGCAGGTTTGGCGCCGTAACCACGGCTGACCACGCCGACCCGCAGCCCGCTGCGCTGGCAATGCTCGATCATCCACAGAATCAGCGGTGTCTTGCCGGTGCCGCCCACGGTGATGTTGCCGACCACGATCAGCGGCACCGGCGGCTGATAAATCTCGCCTTCGCCGGCCAAAAAGCGCTTGCGCTTGCCGGTAACCACGCGTCGATACAGCCATTCCAGAGGCTGCAACAGCTTCAGCGCCGGATGGCCTTCGTACCACGCAGCGAGCAATCGATCGGACATGGCCATCAGGACGCCGGCGCCGCCTCGACAGTGGTCATGCGCAAGTGACTGAAACCGAGCTTGCCGGCAGCATCCATCGCGGTGATGACGGACTGATGGGGGGTCTTGCCATCGGCGCTGATGGACAATGGCAGGTTGGTGTCGCCATTGGATTCTTTCTGTAGCGCTTCCATCAGGCTGGTCAGGTCATTCTTGGGCAACAAGTGGTTGTTGACCGAAAACACCCCCTCGGCGCTGATGGCGATGTCCAGTTGTTTGGCCTGCTGGTCTTCGGCCGGGGAACCGCTGACCGCTTCCGGCAAGTCGACGCGCAACTGGGTTTCACGGGTGAAAGTGGTGGTCACGACGAAAAACAGCAGCAGGATAAACACCACGTCGATCAACGACGCGAGGTTGATGTCTATCGTTTCCCGTGGTTTACGACGGAATTTCACGCTTTGCCCTCAGCCAGGTCCACGTCGCGGTCACCCTGCACTACCTCGACCAGCTTGATCGCTTCCTGCTCCATGCCCACCACCAGCTCATCTATGCGGCGTTGCAGGAAACGGTGGAAGAACACGGCCGGGATGCCGACCATCAGGCCAGCGGCGGTGGTGATCAACGCTTTGGAAATACCACCGGCCAGCACTGAGGCGTTGGTGCCCATGCCCGTGCCCATGAACGCACTGAAAATATCGATCATGCCCAGCACCGTACCCAGCAACCCCAATAACGGGGCCATGGCGGCGATGGTGCCCAGGGCATTGATATAGCGTTCGAGCTCGTGAATCACCCGCGCAGCGGCCTCTTCGATGCACTCTTTCATGATCTCGCGACCATGCCTGGAGTTTGCCAGACCGGCAGCCAGAATCTCGCCCAACGGAGAGTTGGCGCGCAGTTCCTTGAGTTTTTCTTTATTGAGTTGTTTGTCCTTGATCCAGACCCAGACCTGCCCGAGCAAGTGCTCCGGGGTCACGCGGCTGGCACGCAGGGTCCATAGACGCTCGGCAACGATCGCCATGGCGGCGATGGAACTCAGAATGATCGGCAGCATCATCCAGCCGCCGGATTTGACCAATTCCCACACAGTGACAGTCCCCTCGAAAAGTGCGCCACTCTAACATAGGGGGTGGACGCACCGAAGACCGCGATGTCGCATCCGGTCGGGCTTCGATAGTTCGGGTTACTGGCTGGATGGTGGCGGACCGCGCCAGAAGCGCCGTTCTTGAAGCATCGTCCACGGCGGCTTGAAGCGTCCCAGTTGCAGACGAATGGCACCTTGCTCGGCGCTGTCGTAGATCGCCACACCACGTTTTTGATACCGCGCCACGACCGTGGGATGGGGATGACCGAAAGAATTGCCGTTACCACGGGAGATCAATACCGCTTTGGGTTGCAAGGCGCTGAGCAATGCCACCGAAGACGAACTGCGACTGCCATGGTGCGGGGCCTGCAACCAATCCGTCGGCACCGCCAATGGACCGTCGAGCAGCGCCCGCTCGGCTGCGGCATCGATGTCACCGGTCAGCAGCAACCGCTCGCCGTTGGCCTCGATCTGCAACACGCAGGATTTCTGATTGCTGTCGCTGGCAGACGGCCACTGCCAGAGCTGAAACTTCACGCCGTCCCAGGCCCATTGCTGACCGCTCTCGCAGCCCTCGGCGTGCAGTTCGTCTGGCAGGGCCAGATGATCGCCACTCAGTATTTGCTTCACCGGTATTCCATTGGCAATCGCTCGCGCACCGCCGGCGTGATCGGCATCGGCATGGCTGATCAGCATCAGATCAATGCCGTTCACGCCCAGTTTGCGCAATGATGGCAGCACCACCCGCTCTCCCAGGTCGATATCGCCGAACCGTGGCCCGGCGTCATACAGCAAGGTGTGATGACGGGTACGCACCAGGATTGCCAAACCCTGACCGACATCCAGCTGCCAGACCTCAGCCATGCCTTCAGGCAACGTGTGCCGGGGCGCAAAAACCAGTAACAGCAACATCGGCCAGCCCAGCGGGCGCAACGGCACGCCTCGCGGCAGTAACAGTAGAAAGGCCCCCTGCGTGCCGAGCGCCCATACCCACAACGGGACCGCCACCGGCACCCACGCGGGCAATTGCCCGGCGATCAGCGCCAATCCCTTGAACAAAAGATCGATCAGACCGCCAGCCAACCACAGCAATCCTTCGCCCACATAAGGAACGGGCAACAACATCGTCCCAAGCAAAGCCGGCGGCAGGACCACCAGGCTGACCCAGGGCACCGCCAGCAAATTGGCCAGCGGCCCGCTGAGACTGATCGGCAACCCCAGCACCAACAGCAGCGGGCACAGACCGATTGCGATCAGCCATTGGGCGCGGGTCCAGGTTTGCCACCAGCGCCACGCACCCAATCGCCCGCCAAAGGTAAAAATCAGCACCGCCACCGCCGCAAAGGACAACCAGAAACCCGGTTGCAGGCTCGCCAGCGGGTCCAGCAGCAAAACACCGTCAAGGGCCAGCAACAGCGGCCACCATGCGCCGAGGTGACGAAACCGTAGTCGCCATAACAGCACCAGACCGATCATCAGGCAGGCCCGCCGCACCGGCACTTCGAAGCCGGCCAGCAGCCCATAACCGAGGGCCGCCGCGAACGCCAATCCGCATGCCCATGGCAACCACGGCAAGCGCTTGGGCCATAAGCCATAACGCGCCAACCCGACAATCAGCAGATACATCACGCCCGCCAGCAAACCAATGTGCTGCCCGGAAATCACCAACAAATGCACGGTGCCGGTGTCTTGCAGCACCTGCCAGTCCTCACGACTCAGCCCGGCGCCATCCCCCAGCACCAACGCCGTCAGCGCCCCCGTTTGCCCTTGGGCATCCACGGCCTGCAAACGCTGACGGATGCCGTCGCGCCAGGCCCACTGTGCTTCCATCAGTCGCTGGCCATCTTTGACGGTCCCGGTGGCGCCGATGTGCCGGGCCAGTAACCAGGCGTCGTAATCGAACGCATGCGGGTTGAGCAACCCGACAGGACGCTTCAATTTGACCGCCAGCCGCCAATGCTCACCGCTGTTGACGGGCGGCCCGCCATACCAGGCCAGGCGCAGGTGCCGAGGCAGTCTGGTGCGACGCGACTGACTGTCCGTCAGTTCGAAACGCACTACGCCCTCGGCCTGCTGCGGCAACCCGGTCACACGACCTTCGACCCAGCGAGTCTCGCCATCGAGATTCAGCGCCAGGCGATCATTCAGCGCCCACTGTGCATTCGCGCCCGCCCAACTGAGACCGAACAGAAAAAATGCCAGGGGAAAGGTGCGAAACGGCAGCAACATCAAACCCACTACCGACAACAACAGCCACAATCCCGCCGGCGGTAATACCGGTAAAAAACGCAGGGCCAGCAGACCCAACGCCAGCGCCATCATCCCTGTGCGCATAAGCCCGTCCTTGAGAGTCCCCGCCCTAGGCTTAGCCGGTCCGTCGCACGTCTGTCGTTATCAATTGTCACAAAGTCTGAATGGGCGGTTCGTAGAATCCAGACATACTTGCCGCCTGAACCGACCGAGAAGCCTTATGCCCCGGCGCTTATTCAAACGTTACATGCCAGACCCGACCAGCATCAGGGAACACAAATCCTTACGCTTTCTCGGCACCCTGCTGCATGACCCGAACCTCTGGCACCTCAATCGCCACTCCGTCGCGCGGGCCATGGCGGTCGGTCTGTTCGCGGCGTTCCTGCCCATCCCGTTGCAGATGCTGTTGGCGGCCATCCTTGCGATTGTGGTGCGCGGCAACATGCCGATTGCCGTCAGCCTGGTCTGGCTGACCAACCCGATCACCATGCCGGCGGTGTTCTTCTGCACTTACCAGACCGGTGCCTGGCTGATGGACGTCCCCGCCCGCAGCCTGCCGGATGAGTTGACTTGGGAATGGATCAGCGGCGAACTCTCGAGCCTGTGGCAACCGTTCTTGCTCGGCTCGGTGGTCACGGGGCTGGTGCTGGGTGCCCTCGCCTATTGCCTGGTGATGATGTATTGGCGCTGGTGGGTGAGTCGGCAGTGGAAGCGGCGTAAGAAAAGTCGAATGTGAGAATGAAAAACGGCCTCCGCTTGGGAGGCCGTTTTTTTTGCGGTGTTTGTGTTCACGCCATCGCGAGCAGGCTCGCTCCCACACTGTTTGGCGTTGCCCATCTACTTTACGATCGACACAAAACCAATGTGGGAGCGAGCTTGCTCGCGATGCAGGCGACGCGGTTTTCTTTAGGTACGCATCCCGCGCCCACTCACCAGCAACCGCGCACAACCGATGTACAGCACAACAGTCGCAATGAGCATGAAGGTAATCGCCACGCTGATCCTGATATCCGACACACCGAGAATGCCGTAACGGAAAGCGTTGACCATGTGCAGCACCGGGTTGGCCAGCGACACAGTCTGCCAAAACGGTGGCAGCAAGCTGATCGAATAGAACACCCCGCCCAGGTACGTCAACGGCGTCAGCACGAATGTCGGGATGATCGAGATATCATCGAAGTTGCGCGCAAATACCGCGTTGATGAAACCCAGCAGCGAGAAGATCGTCGCCGTCAGCACCACCACAAGAACGGTCACGCCCAGGTGATGCACCTGCAATTGAGTGAAGAACAGCGACAGCAGGGTCACGATGATCCCGACCATCAACCCGCGCAGCACGCCGCCCAGGGTGTAGCCGATCAGAATCGTATGCGGTGACACCGGCGACACCATCAGTTCTTCGATGGAACGCTGGAACTTGCTGCCAAAGAAACTCGACACCACGTTGCCGTAGGAGTTGGTGATCACCGACATCATGATCAGCCCCGGCACGATGTACTCCATGTAAGTGAAGCCACCCATGTCGCCGATCTGCCGACCGATCAGGTTGCCGAAGATAACGAAGTACAGAACCATGGTGATGGCCGGCGGCAGCAAGGTCTGCGGCCAGATCCGGGTGAAGCGCTTGACCTCACGGTAGACGATGGTATTGAGGGCAACGAGGTTGGGTTGCAGCTCGGAACTCATACCGCCACCTTCGACAGATTCTTCTCCACCAGGGACACGAACAACTCCTCGAGGCGATTGGTTTTGTTACGCAGGCTCAACACTTCGATGTTCTGCTGCGCCAATTGGGTAAACAGCGCGGTAATGCCCATGGCCTTGTCGACCTGGACTTCCAGGGTATGACTGTCGATCAGTTTGGTTGGGTAACCGAGCAACTGCGGGGCCACTTGCAAGGTGTTCTTCAAATCCAGCAGGAAGGTTTCGACATGCAGTTGGCTGAGCAACTGCTTCATGCTGGTGTTCTCGACAATGGTGCCGTGGTCGATGATGCCGATGTTGCGGCACAACTGCTCAGCCTCTTCCAGGTAGTGAGTGGTGAGGATGATAGTGATGCCTTTCTTGTTCAGTTCGGTGAGGAAGGTCCACATCGAGCGACGCAATTCGATGTCTACTCCCGCCGTCGGTTCGTCGAGGATCAGCAGGCGCGGTTCGTGAACCAGAGCACGGGCGATCATCAGTCGGCGCTTCATGCCGCCGGACAAGGAGCGCGACGGCACATCGCGTTTGTCCCACAGGCCCAGTTGGGTCAGGTACTGCTCGGCGCGTTCCTTGGCGATTTTCGGCGGAATGCCGTAGTAACCGGCCTGGGTCACGACAATGTCGAACGTCTTTTCGAACTGGTTGAAATTGAATTCCTGGGGCACCACACCAATGCAGCGCTTGAGCGCCGCCGGTTCATTGTCCAGGTCATGACCGAAGATATTCACTGTTCCGCTGGTCTTGTTCACCAGGGTCGAGAGAATGCCGATAGTCGTGGATTTGCCGGCGCCGTTGGGGCCGAGCAAGGCGAAAAAGTCACCTTCGGCGACGTCCAGATCGATACCACTCAAGGCCTGGAAACCGTTGCCGTAGGTTTTGGTTAGCTGCCGGATGGACAGAGCGGAACTCATATCGGATTTACGCACCAAGAAGGGAAGAAAGGAATAAATAAGCGCGGGCGGCGAGCAATGCAACCGCGGCGCATGAGCGCAATGGTGCTTGTCGCTGCCGCACAAGTACAGTCAAGCGTGTCGATAGTGAGTATTAAGTCAACGCGGTCATGACGGCTTTGCGATACGCCGGACGTTGTTTCAGGCGCTCGTACCAGGCCTGCAAATGAGGCTGCGGCGCACGCTCGATCGGCATCTCGAACCAGGCATAAATGAAGCAGCCCAATGGGATGTCGCCCATGCCGATCTCATCGCCGGACAGGTACGGTTTGGCCGCCAGCGCTTGATCGGCCATCGACAGCAGACCGTCGCACTCTTTGATCGCGGCCTTGATGGCCGGCCAGTCCTGCTGGTCTTCCGGAGTGCGCAACACGCCCCAGAACACCGTGCGAAACGGGGCGGCAAAACTTGAGGTGGTCCAGTCCATCCACTTTTCCGCCGAAGCACGGGCCTGCAGATCTGTCGGATACCAAGCCGTATCGCTGGCATGACGGGCCATCAGATAACGGACGATGGTGTTGGATTCCCACAGCACGAAACCGTCGTCTTCGATCACCGGCACGCGGCCGTTGGGATTCATCGCGCGGTACTCAGGCGTGTCGACCACGCCAAAGGCGCCGCCGGCATCGATGGCTTCATAGGCCAGGCCCAGTTCTTCGGCCGCCCACAACGGCTTCCTGACATTCGACGAATTTTTCCGACCCCAGATCTTCAGCATGACCGCCCCTTTTTGGATGAATGCGCAGGCAGCATACGCCGGATCAGGCGCGACTCAAATCGCTCTGCATGTCACCCAGCAGCACCGGCAGTTGCTCGTCGAACAGATGCGGATAGCACTTTTCCAGGTGTTCGAAAAAGAATGCTTCCGGCACATCGGTGAACTGGCCGTGATCGATCAGGTACTCCATCAGTTGCTCGCCGTCACGGTTGAAGGGGTGGAACACGCTGTCGTTGATCCCGTCGAACTCCAGCGGCGCGACATTGAACAGTTCGCAGAGTTGTTGATTAAAAGCCGGCGTGGCTTTGACCCAACGATCGTTCAGATATAACTCGGTGTAGCCATGCATGGCGAACACATCGCTCTTGAGCAATTCGAGCAGACGCGGCGTCGACAAATGATTACGCACATCCGCCAGACCGATACGCGCCGGGATCCCGCAATGCCGGGCTGCACCTGCTAGCAGCGTGGCTTTGGGCACGCAATAACTCTCCCCTGCCGCCAGCGCATAGCTGCCGCGCAAGGTCTCTGGATCGCGGCTGAAGGTGTACGGGTTGTAGCGCACGGCCTCGCGCACTGCGTAATAGAGATTGATCGCCTGTTCAAGCGGATCGCGCCCGGCGCCACGATGTTTTTCGGCGAACTCCACCACCGAGGGGTGGTCACTATCGATGAAGCGGCCGGGGCTCAGACATGCGTGCATGGGAACAATCTCCTGGGGGAAGCCACGAGTCTAGCGACACCTTCAGCACAGAGATAACGACGTTTCGGCCAAATATCAGCGTTTGCTGCCCTGTCGATAACAGCGCTCAACCGTCTGCCCTCGAAATAACTGACAAGTTTCAGCCGTTGATTCCTACAAACTCAGACCTATCGCTCTGACCTCCACTTTTATGGATGCCGTCTAAGCTCTGAAAGTGGTTTTGCCCTTGGCTTCATGGAGAATTGAATATGCTGCTGTTGTGGATACTGGTTCTGGTGGTCGGGATTGCCTATCTGGCCCATCGCCGCACTGCGCCACTGCCCGCCTTGGGCATCATCGCTGTCTATTTGCTGGCGATGGGCATCTTCAGCCATGCCCCCGTCTGGCTGATGCTGATTTTCTGGGTGATGCTCGCAGCCGTGGGCGCTTTCCTGTTGCTGCCGGATCTGCGCCGAAAACTCTTCACGGCGCCGATGTTCAGCTGGTTTCAAAAAAACCTGCCGCCGATGTCGCAAACCGAACGTGAAGCCATTGAAGCTGGCACGGTCTGGTGGGACGGCGAGCTGTTCAACGGCCGCCCGGACTGGAACAAGCTGCTGGCCTATCCAAAAGCACAACTGAGCGAAGAGGAACAAGCCTTCATCGATGGCCCGACCGAAGAGCTCTGCGCGATGGTCAGCGATTGGCAGATCGGCCAGTTGCTGGATCTGCCGCCCAAGGCTTGGGATCACATCAAACAACATGGCTTTTTTGCCCTGATCATCCCCAAAGAGTACGGAGGCAAAGGCTTCTCGGCCTATGCCCACTCTCAAGTGGCGATGAAACTGGCCACCCGCAGCGGCGACCTGGCGTCGACCGTCATGGTGCCCAACTCCCTCGGCCCCGCGGAACTGCTGCTGCATTACGGCACTGACGAACAGCGCAATCATTACCTGCCACGGCTGGCCCGTGGCGACGATATCCCCTGCTTTGCCCTGACAGGCCCGATGGCGGGCTCCAACGTCGGCGGGATGACCGACACCGGGGTGATCTGCAAAGGTGAATGGGAAGGCAAAGAAACCCTCGGCCTGCGTCTGAACTGGGAAAAGCGCTACATCACCCTCGGCCCGGTGGCGACCTTGATCGGCCTGGCCTTCAAGGCCTATGACCCGGATCATCTACTGGGCGACAAAGTCGACCTGGGCATCAGCCTCGCCTTGATTCCGAGCCAGACCCCCGGTGTAGAAATCGGTCGCCGTCACCTGCCGCTGGGCGCCTCGTTCATGAACGGCCCGAATTCCGGCAAGGATGTGTTCGTACCGCTGGAATTCATCATCGGCGGTCAGGAGATGCTCGGTGAAGGCTGGATGATGCTGATGAACTGCCTGTCAGTCGGGCGTTCCATTTCGCTGCCTGCCATCGGTACCGCTGCGGGTAAGTTCACCAGTCTGGTGACAGGCCAATACGCGCAGGTTCGCGAACAATTCAACGCACCGCTGTCAGCCTTCGAAGGGATTCAGGAAGCACTGGCGCGGATCGCCGGCAGCACCTGGCTGATGGACAGCGCACGGATGCTCACCGCCAACGCGGTCGACCTCGGCGAAAAGCCGTCGGTACCCTCGGCCATTATCAAATACCACCTCTCCGAACGCGGCCGCGAATGCATCAGCCACGCCATGGATGTTCACGGCGGCAGGGCCATCATCATGGGTCCGAACAACTACCTGGGGCGTAACTGGCAAGGTGCACCTATTGCCGTCACGGTCGAAGGTGCGAACATCCTGACACGCAGTTTGATGATCTTCGGCCAGGGTGCTATTCGCTGCCATCCGTTCGTACTCAAGGAGATGGCCCTCGCCCATCGCGAAGACAAACAACAGGCACTGGTCGAATTCGACGCATTGCTGCTCGACCACATTGGTTTTGCTGTGTGCAATGCTGCCAGCACCCTGGTGCTGAACCTCGGCCTCGGGCATTTCGAACACATGCCCGGGGACAAACTCAGCCAAGGCTATTTCCGCGCCCTCAACCGCCAAGCCGCGGCCTTTGCCCTGGTGGCAGACCTGAGCATGATGCTGCTGGGCGGTGAACTCAAACGCCGCGAACGGCTGTCCGCACGTCTGGGTGATGTACTCAGCCATCTGTATCTGGCCTCCGGCGCACTCAAGCGTTATCACGATCTCGATTCGCCCGAGCATATGCACCCGCTGTTCGCCTGGGCCATGGAAGAGAGCCTCGGCCAGTCCGAACGTGCGCTGGACGAACTGCTGACCAACTTCCCGAACAAGGTGCTTGGATGCCTGCTGCGGGTGATGGTGTTTCCGTTCGGTCGTCGCCACAGAGGCCCGTCGGACAGACTGGCGGCCAACGTCGCAGCCGTCATCGGCCGTCCCAAGGGCGATCCAACGCTTGAGGAGTTACTGGGGGGCTGCTATCGCCCGCAATCACCAGAAGACTCGGTCGGTGCTCTGCAGCACGCCTGCGATTTGCTGAACGCCGCCAAACCGCTACAGAAAAAACTCAATACGGCGCTGAAAAGTCGCCAGGTCAAACCCACTCTCGGAGAATCTGTCATCGATACCGCCCTGGAGGCCGGCGTCTTGCAACCGGTTGAAGCCCAGACTTTGCGCGAGGCAGAAGTGGCACGACGCAAGGTGATCGATGTCGATGATTTCGACCCCAAGGAGCTGGTATTGGCCAAAGGCAAGGTTCGCTGATCCAGCAGACCGTGTGTCTTCTCGCTATCATGGGGGCTCTTTACCATGTGAAAAAGGGGCGCAGGAGCTTTATACTCTCGCGCCCGTTTTGCTCTTGAGGACTTATCTCGTGTCCAACGTCGTTGCCGATCATCTCGTCTTGCTCGACCACCTGCGCAGCATCCTGGTCGCCGTAGGTGAGGCCGAACAGGTTCCCGAAGAAAGCCATGCCTTGTTCCTGGAGCGCTTCGACGAACTGCGTGCATTGCTGCCGGTCGACCCGATCGAAAGCCAATACCTGGGCCAGGACATTCTGTGTCAGGTGATCACTCGTTATCCGCAAATCGCCCACCTGGTTCCGCGCGACCTGCTGTGGTACTTCGCCGGCGACTGCCTGCATTACATGCCCGATGATGAAATCGACCTGTACCAGGCCCTTGAAGAACGTCGCTTCGAAGCCGAACAGAACGACGAACCGTTCGACTGGAATCAGGAAAAACAGCTGCTGGCGATGTCGAACCAGGACAGCAAGCACTGATCCCACAGTCAGTAATGCAAAAGGCCCGCATGGTTGAATATGCGGGCCTTTTTTGTGGCATTTGCCGAGTGATGTGGTGTTTGGGCTGCCGTCTTCGCGAGCAAGCCCGCTCCCACATTGGATTTCTGTCGTACACAGAATCTGTGTCCACTGAAGATCCAATGTGGGAGCGGGCTTGCTCGCGAAAGGGCCCGTCAAAGCAACCCATCACTCTCCGGCAACTCATACGCCACCGCAACCGTGCCCAATGCACTTGGCTTGCCCGGCCTGCTCAAGGTTGGCTCCTTCTCCAGGCATTCCACCAGATAGTCGATCAACACCCGTAACTTGGGCGGTAGATAGCGGGTTGGCGAATGCAGCAGCCAGGCGCCTCCGTGGTAGGACGCCAGAAAAGTCCAGTCCGGCAGTACCTGCACGATCAGCCCTTGTTCCAGCGCATAACGGGCGGTGAAGTACGGCAGGCTGCCGATTCCGATGTGTTGCAATACCGCGCCCAGTCGCACGCCCGTGTGATTGGCGGCATAACGTCCGCGCACGCCGACGGTCACGGCTTTGCTGCCTTTCTTGAATTTCCAGCGCGCATCGCTCGGGGTTTCGCCCAGATAGATGCAGCTGTGGTTGAGTAAGTCGTGGGGATGAGTTGGCGTGCCGTGTTCGGCCAGGTACTGCGGTGTTGCACAGAGCAAATGATCGATGGTCAGCAACTGCCGTCCCACCAGCCCCGCTGGCGGGCGGTCGGTAATGCGGATCGCCAGATCGACGTTGTCGTCGATCAGATCCACCTGACGGTCCTCGAGCAATAACTCCACATTCACTTTGGGATAGCGCCGCAGAAATTCCGGCATGTGCGGATGAATCACGAATCGCCCGACGGCTTTGGGCACGCTGACACGCACCAGTCCTTCCGCTTCATGGGTGAACTGACCGCTGATTTCCATCACCGACTTCGCCGCGCTGACCATCTCCTGGCAACGCTTGAACACCTCTTCGCCACCGTCGCTCAGGCGCAGCTTGCGCGTGGTTCGTTGCAGCAGCCGCGTGGCGAGTGCCTTCTCCAGCCGCGAAATGCTGCGACTCACCGCCGAGGGTGAAGAACCTAATTGACGCGCCGCTTCGGAGAAACTGCCGGTCTCGACAACCTTGACGAAAATCGCCATTTCACCGAGCAGCGGCAGGGGAAGATTTATGCTCACAGCGCAACAGTCCTTTGATGATTGAACGGATTATCACGCAATTCCACGGTTCATATAATAAAAATAGAAACTTTAATAAGGGCATGGAATATGACGCTTCGCCTCTTTTTCCATAGTGATGACCTCAAGGCCAATGTGGAAGTCCTGGATTGCACGCCCTACGAGAACGAATTCGCAGTAGTGCTGCGCGCCACACTGTTTCATCCCCAAGGCGGCGGGCAACCCTGGGATACCGGCTGGATCGGCGAAAGCCAGGTGCTGCGCGTGGTTCAGGATCCGGACCGGATCATCCACTTCGTCGACCACCCGGTAAAACTCGGCATGATCCAGATTCGGGTCGACGAGCAACGACGCCGGTTCAACACGCGCATGCATTCGGCGGGTCACCTGATCGGCCACTTCGTCCAGGCGATGGGCTGGATGCCGATCAAGGCTCATCACTGGCCGGATGAAGGACGTGTCCAGTTCAAGCCGGCTGATAGCGCGCAGGAGGTCGATGCCCAGACGATTCAACACGGCATCAAGCAATGGATCGCCCATGACCTGCCGCGCCTGACGTCGTTGCGCGAAGGCGCCCGGGAAATCGGTTTCGGTGAACTGCCCGCCTACGGCTGCGGCGGCACCCATGTACGGAGCCTGAAGGATTTGGGTACGGTCACGATCGCTTCCCTTTCACAGAAAAAGGGAACGCTGTCAGTCCACTACAGCGTGGATTGAGCATTTGGGCGATGTCGGCCCCGTCATCGCCTGACGCCGGGGGAACCTGCGTTCGCGGGTTCTGTTGACTATCTGATAGATGGACCTAAAGACATGATGCTTGACGTCGAGCGTCTCGATGAGACGTGCATACAAAAACTGGCCAACGAAGAAGTCCTCGCCATCCGCGTCAAAGGCTTGTTGCCTCGGCCGCTGGCGATCCAGATCGGCGACAAGATTCTTGCCCCCGGCTTCGAAGGTTACATCAACGCGCCGAGCATCGGTCGCATTGGCATGGCGTTTTATGAAGCGGAAAACCAGCCGCTGCTGATCGAGGATTACTTCGAGCGCGCCACCAGCAATATCGCCGAATTGCGCAGCCGTTGCGCGCCCTACTCCTCTCCTGTCGATACGTTGCGCTGCATGCTCGACGAGTCTTGGCCGGCGGGGGCGCATCTGGAAAATCTCTACGGCCGCAAGATGTATGTAGGGCTATCCCGGGTCGTGAAACCCGGGGTGTGCTTCCTCGCCCATCACGACATTTTCGCCAAGGATGCCCCGGACAGCTTCCAGGCCAAAAGCCTGGAGGCGCAGTTCGCCTGCAACGTCTATCTGAACATGCCGACCGAGGGCGGCGCGTTGCAGATGTGGGACCACGACATTTCCCCGGACCAGTTCGACGAAATGCGTGGCGACAGTTACGGCATCGACCCGGCCTTGCTCGGCCCTCCAACCCTGGAGATTCGTCCTGAGTCGGGTGATTTCATCATGTTCAATTCGCGCTGCATGCATTCGGTCACCCCGGGTGTGGACGATCCGCGATTGAGCCTTTCCTTCTTTGTCGGCTATCGCGGCAATGCTTCACCCCTGACTTTCTGGAGCTGAGATGTTTTCGAATTACCTGGGCGAGTTTCTGGCGCTGGCAACGATCCACTTTCTGGCCGTGGTCGCTCCCGGACCGGACTTCGCCGTAACCATCCGCCAAAGCGTGCGTTTCGGCCGCTTAGTGGGGATTTGCACGGCGCTGGGCATCGGCGCGGGCATTTCCGTGCATGTGCTTTACACCTTGCTCGGCGTCGGTGCGCTGATGCACACCACACCCTGGTTGTTGACGGTGGCCAAGGTTGTGGGGGGCGCCTACATTTTGTACCTCGGCGTGAGCCTGATACGCAGCAAACCCAAATCGGCAATTGAAGGCGACAAGGGTGCAGAAGCGTCAGCTGAACGGCAGACCTTGTTCAAGGCCTTCAGCACGGGGTTTCTGACCAATGCCACCAACCCCAAGGCCACCCTGTTCTTTCTGGCAATCTTCACGACCATCATCAGCGCCACTACACCGTTGCAGATTCAGGCGCTGTACGGGCTGTGGATGTGTTTCGTGAATGCCTTGTGGTTCGTGATCGTGGCGCTGTTTTTTTCCAGCGCCCGGGTGCGATTGCTGTTCATGCGTATGGGGCACTGGTTCGAACGAACCATGGGGGTGATCCTGATTCTGTTCGCTGGCCGGTTGATTCTGTCGATGTAAAACAAACGGCCCGCCAGTCTGACTGGCGGGCCGTCGATTCATTGCTTGCTTGATAGCCCAGACATTTACCAAAGCGCCAGGGTATAGCTGACGATCAAGCGATTCTCATCCAGATCATTGCCAAAGTTCGAACGCACCGACGCGTTGCGCCATTTCAAGCCCAGGCCTTTCAACGTACCGTCCTGCACCACGTAAGCGATATCGGTGTCGCGCTCCCACTCCTTGCCTTCACCCGCAGCACTGCGCTGCACGTTATCCCCCGAGATGTAGCGGGTCATAAAGCTCAACCCCGGTACACCCAATGCGGCGAAATTATAGTCATAGCGCGTTTGCCAGGAGTGTTCGTCAACGTTGGCAAAGTCATTGATCTGCACGAAGTTGACCAAGTACGGGTCGCTGCGTCCAATGTACGGAAACGGATCATCGCCGCTCATGCGCTGGTAGCCGAAGCCCAGCGCGTGACCGCCGAGACTGTAGGTAAACATCGCACCGAGAGCCTGGTTGTCGAGGTCAGGAAAGTTGCCATCTTCAATGCTGCGCGCATAGCGCACGTCGCTCTTGAGCGACTGACCGGCCCCCAGATCCAACAGGTGGACCAATCCGAGGTAGTTCTGCTGATAGATATTTTCCAGCTTGCCGTAGCGGTACTGCGCTGTCAGGTTCGGCAGGAATTGATAGTCAGCCCCGGCGAACTGGAACTTGTCGCTTTGCCCGCCGATGCGATTGGCAGTCATGTCCTGGTAGTCAGTGGAATCAACAAAGTTGATCTGCGTGAGTTGACCGGCGGTGAGCTTCAAACGGTCGATTTCCTGCACGTTGACCAGGCCGCCCTTGAAAGTTGACGGCAACAGGCGAGTGTCGTTGGAGTTCACCACCGGATCCTTGATCTGCAACGTCCCCAGCTTCAGGGTGCTCTTGGACCAGCGTGCTTTAGCTGTCAGGCCCAACTCGCCATAGCGATCTTGTGAGCCGCCCGACAGATCCGGCGGCAACAGATTAGTGCCCGCTGTGCCGCCGCCGGAGTCCAGTTTAAAACCGGCCATGCCCAGCGCATCCAGACCAAAACCCAGCGTGCCGGCGGTATACCCGGACTCCATCCGCAACAGAAAACCCTGTGCCCATTCCTCGGCTTTGTCTCGCGAGCCGCCCTGACGGAAATCGCGATTGAAGTAAAAGTTGCGTGCTTCCAGGCTGCCTTTACTGTCGGCAATGAAATCCGCCTGAGCGGCTGGTGCGCCAAACAAGCTCAAACCGAGCAATGTGCCGACCGGGAGGTACAACCGTTGGGTGGAAAGCGAATAGTGCATGCCGTGCTCCTGTTTCGGACGCGAGCGAGCCCTCTCGGGGGCGTTGCGATCGCGACCGATGTTTGTCGATTAGCAATGGATCAGCGACGTCTGGGCACAATTGCCCAGACGTGTCGGGGTTCAGGATTCGAGTTGGCGACCGCGGGTTTCCGGCAGGCTTAACGCGGCCAGAATCACCACGCCATAGGCACCGGCAGCGAAGATTCCGATCCCCGTACCAATCGGCAACGTTTCGCTCAGCGCACCGATGAACAACGGAAACAGCGCGGCGATGGAGCGCCCGGCGTTATAGCAAAAGCCCTGGCCCGAACCGCGCATGCGGGTCGGAAACAACTCGGTCAGAAAAGCGCCCATGCCGGCAAAAATGCCCGAAGCGAAGAAACCCAACGGAAAGCCCAGCCAGAGCATCCAGGTGTTGTCGATGGGCAGTTGGGTGTAAGCCAGGACGATCGCCATGGAGCCGACGGCAAACAGGATGAAGTTCTTCTTTCGGCCGATGGCATCGGTCAGCAACGCGCTGGTCACATAGCCGATGTAAGAGCCGACGATCACCATCGCCAGATAGCCGCCAGTCCCGAGCACGCTCAGGCCGCGCTCGGTTTTCAGGTAGGTCGGCAACCACGTGGTGATCGCGTAATAACCGCCCAGCGCGCCAGTGGTCAGCAACGAAGCGCGCAAGGTGGTACTGAGCATCCGAGGTGCGAAGATTTCAAAGAAGGCCCAACGCGAATCCTTTTCAGGCTTGGCCTTGCGCTCAATGCAGGCCTGTTCGAAGGTGTCCGACTCCTTGACCAGTCGGCGGATCACCAATACGAATAGCGCTGGCACCAACCCGATCATGAATAGCGCCCGCCAGGCCTCTTCCGGCGGCAGAAAGCTGAATAATCCGGCATAGAGCAATGCCGTAAGTCCCCACCCCAGCGCCCATCCGGCCTGCACCATGCCCACTGCCTTGCCGCGATCCTGAGAGCGAATCACCTCGCCAATCAGCACCGCACCCGCAGTCCATTCACCGCCGAAACCAAAGCCCATCAAAGTCCGGGCCACCAGCAATTGCTCGTAGTTCTGTGCCAGTCCGCAGAGGAAGGTGAAGAAGGCGAACCACAGCACCGTCAGTTGCAAGGTGCGCACCCGACCGATGCGGTCGGACAGTATTCCGGCGATCCAGCCACCCGCCGCCGAGGCCAGCAGCGTACAAGTGCCAATCATCCCGGCATCGCCCTTGGAGATGCCCCAGGTTGCGATCAGGGTCGGAATGACGAAACTCAGCATCTGTGTGTCCATGCCATCCAGGGCATAGCCGATCTTGCAACTCCAGAAGGTACGCTTTTCATTTTTCGACAGGGGGCCGTACCAACTGAACGGGCCGGTGCGGCCCGAACCTGAAAGCACGTGGTCAGTCATGGTCTTTTCCATGGGAGTTCCTGCGGCAGCAAGCGAAGATGACGGACACGCCTCATTATTTTTTTGTGAAGGCGTTGTCGTGGGGGGCAGACGCAGTGGCTGCGTCGTGGAGCGGATTCTTCGCGCCAAGGCCAAACGGCGTCAAACGGGAAAAAAACGAGGTTATGCATAAGAAAATTTGATACCCCCGGCGACGAACTCTGGAGTAACAATTACTGCACCCCCACCACGGTTCTCTGTGGAAAAACAGTGAACGCCCCACCACGAGAACCGCCATGAACCTCAAATTTCTCGAAACCTTCGTCTGGGTCGCACGCCTGCAAAGCTTCAGCCTTACCGCCGAGAAAATGTTCAGCACTCAGGCGGCTATCTCCAGCCGGATTGCCTCGCTGGAAGAAGAGTTGGGCCTGCGTTTGTTCGTGCGCGATTCGCGCGGTGTGTCGCTAACGCTCGAAGGTCTCAAGGTGCTCGACTACGCCGAGCAGATGCTCGAGGTTCAGCGAGCGTTGAAACACTCGCTGGATAACACCAACCCGCAACAGGGCCTGGTGCGCATCGGTGTGATGGATACGGTGATCCACACCTGGCTCAGCCCGTTGATGTCGACCTTGATGCAGACCTTCCCCGCCGTGGAAATCGAGATCACCGCCGACGCCGCACGCAATCTGTGCGATCAGCTGCAAAAGGGCTATTTGGACATCGTGTTCCAGACGGATCTGATCCGCCACGAAAGTGTGCGCAACCTCGAACTGGCGCACTACCCCATGCACTGGATCGCCGCCAGTAACTCAATCTATGCCCGCCCCTATGCCTCATTGGCCGAAATGGCCAGTGAGCGCATCATCACCTTCGTCAAAAACTCCCGGCCGCATCAGGATGTACTCAACCTGCTGCACGCTCACGGCATCAGCACGCCACGCGTCAGTTGCGTCAACTCGGTGTCGGCCATGACCCGGCTGATTCGTGACGGCTTCGGTATTGGCGCCTTGCCGGCCGCGCTGGTGGCCAAGCCCTTGGCCAGCGGCGAGCTGATTCAGCTGGAACCAGGCACTCGCTTGCCGCAGTTGGATGTCGTGGCTTCATGGCGCGCCGGCGTCGGCCTGGAATTGATCGAAAGCATCGTCGACATGAGCCGCCAAGTAGTCTCCCAATACGCTGCGGATGTCGGCCCGCTTCGAATGGTTCCGGCACCCAGTCTCAACAGCCGACGGACTCTTGAATAACTTTTTGTTGTCCGGGGGTAACAACATTCCTGGTTGGACGCCATCGTCATGGTTTTCTAAAAAGGGTCATCGAACCTGAAGAGATGCCGTGATGAGCCAACCCACTCTGTCTTTCGAACAACTAAGGCACAGCGTTCCACTGGCCCTGCGCCAATGCATCGCTGCCGGACAATATCGGGGCCACACCAGCGGCTTGGCCCAAGGTCGGGTGCAAGCCAATATCGTGATTCTGCCCAATGATTGGGCTAACGAGTTTCTCCGCTATTGCACGCTCAATCGGCAGGCTTGCCCGGTGCTCGACGTTACCGAACCGGGTGATCCGTATTTTCGCAATCTCGGCACAGCCATCGATATCCGCCACGAGGTGTCCCGATACAGGGTCTATCGCCATGGCGAACTGAGAGAAGAGCCGTCGGATATCGAGCATTTGTGGCAGGACGATCTGGTGGCCTTCGCCATCGGTTGCTCGTTCTCCTTCGAACAACCGCTGCTGGATGCCGGCATCGCCCTCAGGCACATCGATCTGGGGCGCAATGTCGCCATGTACCGAACGAACATAGACACCCGCCCTACCGCGCGCCTGAGCGGCAAGCTGGTGGTGAGCATGCGCCCGATGAAGGCCGCCGCGGCGATCCAGGCGATCCAGATCACCGCACGCATGCCCAACGTCCACGGCGCACCTGTGCACATCGGTGATCCGGCGCTGATCGGCATCGATTCACTCAGCAGCCCGGACTACGGCGATGCCGTGCCAGTCGAAGCCGATGAAATCCCGGTATTCTGGGCCTGCGGTGTGACCCCGCAATCGGTGGTGCAAACTTCGCGTCCGCCACTGTGCATCACCCACGCCCCCGGCTGCATGCTGGTAACGGATGTTTTGAATAGTGCTTTGTAAATGAGTGCGGGCTCGCGTGAAATAGTAACGTGAGCCTTGGATTGGACTGTTTTCAACCTGATATGGATGCCACGGACAAACAATGAACACTGCTCAACAATCGATTCGACAGTACATAAACGCCAAGGACGGTAACCGCCCACATTTGTTACCCCAGGCCTTTGCGCCAGACGCGATCCTGGACATGGTCGTGCACACCGGGTCTATCTCGTTTCCACCCCACGTTGAAGGCATTGGACCTATTGGCGATGTGCTGGTCAGGCGATTCGGCCAGACCTTCGAAAACGTCTATACCTTTTGCCTGGGACTCCCACCTGAACCGCAGGCCAAAACATTCCAGTGCAAATGGCTGGTCGGCATGTCCGACAAGAGCTCCGGTGAAGCCCGAGTCGGTTGCGGTCTGTATGAGTGGCAGTTCAGCCCCGAGTCGAGACTTGTCGAGAGGCTCACTATCACCATTGAACACATGAAAACCCTGCCGGCGACTGATCTGCACTGCATCATGGAGTGGGTATCGCAACTGGACTACCCATGGTGCAGTTCGCAAGCGTTAGTGAACAATGTTCCTGACATCGACACGCTTGAAGAGGTGATCCAGTACCTTGCGGCCAATACTCCGACCTGCACTTCGCAGGTGTAGAGCTACACAATCAGTCGTATTCAGCTTCCTTGTCATATCCCGCCAGATGCCGTTGTTACTATTGGTCTGCATTCGAGAATGTACAAACCGGCACGCCTGAGAACGCCACTCAATGAGTGGCGTTTTTGTGAAATATGCAGCGCAAACCCCAAAGAAAAACTCGCGGGACCGTAAAGCACCCCTTATTCCATCAGCATCCGGCGCAATACCAATGATTGCGTGGCCTGACCGTGGCTGTCAGAAAAAAACCGGCATATGTATCGAAAGTTTTCGTTCAAAGCATGGCGCTTTGCCTTGGTTGAACTACCTTTCAAACAAGAAGAAGACATAACGGTTCGAAATGCCACGTTAGGTTCAGCGATCAGATAGCGGAATGGCAAAAGGAGTTACCTCACTATGATCCTGGCAAGCATTTTCCGGCTCTTTGCTTTGATTGCCGGTTGCTTTTTAGGGGAGTCAGGTCGGCGCAAAGTGCCGTCTTTAGCTGCAGTTGCTTTCGAGTCTGAGCCTATCGCTCGGCTCGACAGCTCAGGTATCTGGATCACTAAAAACCGTTATAGCGAAGGTCGCTCGTTGTTCCGTCAGAACAGCGTATTGCAGTTGCTTGCATGTAGCACCACGGAATATTGCCGGGGCCATTAGTCAGGGGTCTGGCGGGGTAGAGGGCCGACCAAGGCCCCTTGTAGTGATCCGAGGCAACCTAGTTAGCCTCAAAGATGGCCTATTCAGCGAGGATGCACTTAATGAGCTATCGTACCGTGCCCGCTTTCAAGCGAATTATCCATGGCCTGTTCTGGACGGGCCTCAGCGTGAATGCGGCTCAGGCCGCGCCGGCCAATTGTTCACAACTGGATAATATGCCGACAACGTTTGAGGTCGGTCAGGGGCTCCAGAATGAACTGCGCGTCCCCGTCCCGGTGACACAGCTGGCAGTCGGCGATCCGAAAATCGCCGACGTGCAACCCAGCGGCAACAACCCCAACGCCTTCTTGCTCACCGGTATGGCGCCGGGGACCACCAGCCTGATGGTCTGGACCGCCTGTTCGACAACGCCGCGCCAAAGCATGGTGTTCGTCAAGGGCAAGGCCACGGCAGCGCTGACCAGCGTGTCGACAGTGCCTTCCGAAGACCCGCTGTTGCCGATCCAGGTGCAAACTGACATCCGCTTCGTTGAAGTCAGCCGGACCAAACTCAAGGAAGCCAATGCCTCGATTTTTGGCCGCCAAGGCAACTTCCTGTTCGGCTCACCGAGAACCTTGCCCACCGTCGGCGGCATTGTCACGCCGTCGGTGCCGGTGAACAACGGCATGTTCAACTTCGCTTTTGCGTCCAGCGATACTCTAGTGTCGATCAACGCGCTGGAAGGCAGCGGTTTCGCCTACACCCTGGCACGACCAAGCCTGGTCGCGCTCAGCGGGCAGAGTGCGAGCTTCCTGGCCGGTGGTGAAGTACCGATTCCAGTGCCCAGTTCCGGCAGCGATAACGTGTCCATCGAGTACAAGGAATTCGGTATTCGCCTGACCCTGACGCCGACCATCATCGGGAAAAACCGTATCGCGCTGAAGGTGGCGCCGGAAGTCAGTGAACTGGACTTCACCAACGCCGTAAGCATCGCCGGCACCATCGTTCCGGCGCTGACCATTCGACGTACCGACACCAGCATCTCCCTGGCCGACGGCGAAAGCTTCGTCATCAGCGGCCTGATCAGCACCCGTAACAATTCCCAGGTGAACAAATTTCCGGGGCTGGGCGATATCCCGATTCTGGGGGCGTTCTTTCGCGATAACACCATCAACCGTGAAGAGCGCGAACTGCTGATGATCGTCACCCCACACCTGGTCCAGCCACTGGCTGCCAACGCACAACTACCGTCGTTGCCTGGCGAACAGCTGCGCAATTACGACCCGAACTTCTACCGCATGTTCTTCCTCGAAAATGGCGATTTCGACAGTCGCTCCGGGCTCTCGCAATGAGCCTGAATCAGACTTGCCTCGACCTCACTCGTAACGGTGATCTTGAACGCTTGCCAAGCCAGCTTTATTGCCATTGGCCAGGCGTTCAACGTGTTGTAGCCAGAGGACACTCGATGAAAGCAGTCATTGCAATAGCGGCGACAATCATGCTCACAGGTTGTGCCAGCAATGGCTTGTCGTCGCGACCGGCTGAGTGTGCCAAGCCCGCTTCGGATCAAGAGCTGGCCCTGAGCTTGGCCGATAACATGGTCAATGAGGGCCGTTTGTATGCCAGCCTGGCGAATCTTGAAGGTTTGCCCGACAACCTGGTTCAGGTTCGCCTGCGCAAGGCTCGGGTGCTGCGCTTGATGGGGCGTAACGAGGCGGGGCCGTTGTATCAAAGCTTGCTCGGCACCTGTATGGCCGCTGACGGGGAACATGGCTTGGGCCAGTTGGCCGCGGCCAAAAATGATTACGCCAACGCTACCACTCACCTTGAGCGCGCGGTGAAGATGGCCCCCACCGACGACAGGATGCGCAATGACCTGGGGGTGGTCTACCTCAATCAGCGACGGATCCCTGAAGCACGCTTTGAGTTCATGACTGCCATGGAGCTCAAACAGTCCAATTCACTGGCGGCACTGAATATGGTGACGCTGTTGATCTATCAGGATAACTGGAAGGCAGCTTCCGAACTCGTGACCCGCGCCAGCTTGAGTCCTCAGCAAGTCGCAGAGGCTCAGAGCCGCGCGGAAAAACTCAAGGCTTCTGCTAAAAAAGCAGTGGCATCCGAGGGGAATCGCAGAACTGAGGTAGCCGCTGCCTCATCCAGTGCGACCAAGTAAAACGTACGAGGAGTCGAGATGAATACCAAGAGGCTGTTGATTGTGTGCATGGCTTGCCTGTCCACCAGTGCCTGGGCTATTGAACCGGGTCCCTCTTCGAAGGAGCAAAAAGGCACCGAGCAGTGGATGCAGCTACAGATTCGCGGCATCGTTGCTTCGCCAAAACTGCAAACCGCTTCGGCCACCGAACGTGACCTGGCCATGCAGCGTTGGCTGAACAGCTTCAACTACCCGATTCCGGAGTTTTTTGATCAGGATATGGCGGGTGAGATTCCTGGCAGTAACTGAGACCTCAACGGGTAATCAACCTCTGGCGGAGCCCAGAGTGGCCTGGCTGAAAAGCCGGGCTAGACGTCGTCTGCAAGAAAGCATTGGTATCTACACATTATCCAAGCCAGGCCGGATTACCCTGTAGGAACGGCCGCAGGCTGCGATCTTTTGCTCTTCAGCGATTCCCCTCGGCCATCAACATCAAAAGATCGCAGGCTTCGCCGGCTCCTACGCTTGACCGCGTCGATGTTCCTTAAAGAGGCGCCTGTCACGACAATCAGCGCCAGAGCGTGATTAACAGATGTAAGCAAATCTCTGTAGGAGCTGCCGAAGGCTGCGATCTTTTGATTTCAGAGGCCTGGGCAACGAATTGCCTGGCATAAAAATAAAAAAGATCGCAGGCTCGGCAGCTCCTACAGAGATTTGTAAACCTATGGAAGGAAAGTGCAGATCAGGCTCGGGTGGTAGGGCTATCGCGCTCGATAGCCCTACCTGTTTACCTCACCCGAATGCTTTCATTACTCCGATCATGGCTGGGCCAATGGCTATCAGAAAGAAGCTCGGCCACAGGCAGAAAATCAGCGGGAAAATCAGTTTGGTACCGATTTTCGCCCCTGCCTCTTCGGCAGCCTGCATACGCCGGTCACGGAACTCATGGGCATAGATGCGCAGGGTATCGGCCACGCTGGTACCGAAGCGAATACTCTGCGCCAACAGGCTGACCAACCCTTGTACATCATCCAGCCCAGTGCGTACGGCCAGCTGCTTGAGCGCCTCGGTACTGGAAATGCCCGCGCGGATTTGCGCATTGACCAGGGCCAGTTCTTCAGCCAGTTCAACCTGACTGACCGACATTTCTTCAGCCACCCGCTCGATGGTCGTGGGCAGGGCCAAGCCTGACTCCACGCACACCACCATCAGGTCCAGCGCATCCGGAAACGCGGCGCGCAGCCTACCTTGCCGTGCCTGCTTGCGCTTGCCGACATACAGGGCCGGCAGCAGCCATCCAATACCAGCCATCAAGACCACAAACAGCAGACCGATGCTCAGCGAAACCTTGGGGATCAAAGGCAATAGCAGCAATGCAACGCCAACCAGCAACAGCGGTAACATCAAACGCACCGCCCAGTACATTTGCACCGCCGAAGCAGAACGGTAACCCGCATGCGTCAACAGGGTCTGGGTGGCGGATGCCTGAGCCGATTCGGCGGAAGCAAAGCGCTGGCCGACCCGTTCCAGCAACAGTTGCAGATTACCTGGAGCATCCTGCCCGGTCGTATTGCCTAAATGACCACGCTTGATCAGCGCCAGGCGACGCTGCACCGGGTCTTGAAGACCCAGCATCAGCAAGATCACGGCGACCACCGCAAGCACCGTACTGATACCAATGGCGCCGAGAAACAACAGACGCCCCATCTCCTCGTTCCCCGTGACCCGACTGAACAACCCGAGTAAAAAGTCCATGACCTATACCTCCCGGTAGCAAATACCGCTTTAAACCTGAATCCGGATGATTTTTTTTATCCAGAAAATCCCGATCAACATGGCGCAGAAAGCCCCGATGATCAGCTTATGGCCTATGGGATCATTGAGCAGCACAGGCATGTAGGTGGGGCTTGTAACTATGATCGCGATCGCCAGCACGAAGGGAATGGCCACCAGTATCCAAGCGGACATCCGTCCTTCGGCCGACAGGGTTTTGATCTTGCGCTGAAAGCGGTAACGCCCACGAATCAGGCGACTCAGACGCTCCAGCACTTCTGTAAGATTGCCGCCGGTCTCGCGATGGATGAGGATCGAGGTCACCAGCATCATCACCGTCATGCTCGGCATACGCTCGAGCAGGCCGAGCATGGCGCGGCGCACATCATTGCCATAGTTGATGTCGGCGAAGGTCAGACCGAACTCATGGGCGACTGCCCCCTTGTGCTCTTCGGCGACCAGGCGCAAGGTTTCGTTGAACGGGTGCCCGGCGCGCAGGGCACGGCACATGGCATCCAGCGCATCCGGCAGGCCTTCCTCAAACTCAGCGAAACGTTTGCCACGGTCACGAGAAATTTTCAGCACGGGTAACCAGAACACCCCGAAGCCCGCCAACAGCGCCATCCACCAGACTGCCGAGATCATCCAGACCGAGATACCCGCGCAGGCGCCCAGGAACAGTCCGAGCAATAGCACCCGATAGGCCCGATATTCGTGTCCGCCTTGCTCGATCACCTGTGTCAGATTCGCCATAAAGGGCAACTGTTCGAGCATGGCCTCCAGTGGCGACAAGCGCGTCAGGTATTTCTGCCGCAAAACCGTTTGCATGTTGGGCAGATTGTTGGCCTTCTCCATCACATTCAAGCGGCCGCGGATGCGCTTGCGCATCTTGCCGGCCTCGCCGAACACCGGCACCACCACGCCTTGGGACAGGAGGAACACGGCAACAAACACCATGCCGAGGAACATCAGAATAAATTCACCAGGAATATTGTTCATGACTGCCGTGCCTCCATCCATTCAGGCCTGAACATCGTCAGCGGCAACTCGATGCCGCGCTTGGCCAGTACATCGCGGAAGGCCGGGATCATGCCGCTGGGGCGATAGTCGCCGAGCACTTCACCGTTTTCGCCCATGCCTTGGCGCGCAAAGGAGAAGATTTCGGTCATAGTGATGATCTCGCCCTCCATGCCGTTGATCTCCTGCACGCTGACCAGGCGGCGCTTGCCGTCCTCCTGACGTTCCAGCTGGATCACCACATCAATGGCCGACGCGATCTGCTGCCGCATGGCCTTGATCGGGAAGGTGGCGCCGGTCATCGACACCATGTTCTCGATACGCCCCAACGCATCGCGTGCGGTGTTGGCGTGGATGGTGGTCAAGGAGCCGTCGTGGCCAGTGTTCATGGCCGTCAGCATGTCCAGCGCTTCGGCGCCGCGCACTTCACCGATGACAATGCGGTCCGGACGCATCCGCAGACTGTTGCGCACCAATTCCCGCTGGCTCACCTCGCCGCGCCCTTCGATGTTGGAAGGCCGGGTTTCCAGGCGCACCACGTGGGGTTGCTGCAGTTGCAGTTCAGCCGAGTCTTCGATGGTGACGATCCGCTCATTTTGCGGAATGAAACTGGACAGCACATTGAGCATGGTGGTCTTGCCGCTGCCGGTACCGCCAGAAATCAACACGTTCAAGCGTCCACGGACAATCGCCTTGAGCAGCAGGGCAATGGCCGGGGTTAACGTCCCCACCGAGATCAGGCTGTCGGTGTTGAGCAGGTCCACCGCAAAGCGGCGAATCGACATGCTCGGGCCATCGATGGCCAGCGGCGGGATAATTGCGTTGACCCGCGAACCGTCCTTGAGTCGGGCGTCCACCAATGGCGAGGACTCGTCGATACGACGACCCAGGCTGGAAACGATGCGGTCGATGATGTTCAGCAAATGCTGATCATCGCGAAAGCGCACATCGGTCCGTTGCAGTTTGCCGAAGCGCTCGACATAGACCGAGGCATGGCCGTTGACCAGAATGTCGGACACGCTGTGATCGGCCAGCAACGGTTCCAGGGGACCCAAGCCAAGCACTTCGTCAGTGATTTGCTTGATGATCAACTGGCGGCTGACGGAACTCACTGGCGCCGAATGTTCATCGAGCAGGCGCTGGCAAATATCGCGAATCTGCCGCGTGGCCTCGGCCTGTTCAAGGGAGTCCAGCAAGGACAGGTCCATGACCTTGAGCAACTGCTGGTAGATCTTTTCCCGCCACTCGGCCTCAACCGGGGTGACCTGGCTTCTGGTTTCATACAGAACGTCCGGGACTATGTGCTCCCACGCCATCATTTCATCTGCCGGATCCGGCAGATCATCGCCCAACTGAGTCGCCGACGAAGAGGCGGGTTTACCGGACTGTTTGCGCAAGCGGTTACGAAAGTCGCTGATCATGGGTCATCCCCCGAAAAAACGGTTGAAGGCGCGTTTGAGTAAGCCTTTGTTCCCGGCTACCTGTTGACCGACCAGGTCCTCGGTCATGTCGCGCAGTGCGGCAGTGATCGCTGCCCTCGGCGCATGCAGACCCAACGGCACGCCAGTGTTCTGACTCTGGCTGACCAGGTTGAAGTCGTTGGGTAATTTCGACAGATTGGTGCAGCGCAATGCCTCACCGATGTCTTTGAGGCTGATCGGTGCCGCCTTGTCAAAGCGGTTGACCACGATCTGCAATTGATCGCCGCGCACGCCCAGGTCATCGCGAAGGATCCGCACCAGGGAGCTGGCATCCCGCAGATGGCTAACACTTTGCTGCACCACCACGTACACCCGATCCACCTGTTCCAGCACGGAGCCGGTGAGGTGGTCGATTTGCCGCGGCAGGTCGATCACCACCCAGTCGTAGCTGGCGCGGGCCAACTTCAACAGGGCGTCGAGTTGCTCGGGTTGGGCATCCTGTGGCAGACACAGCTCACCGGCCCGACCACCCAGCACATGCAAGGTCGGGCTGAAGTGACTGCAAAAACCGCGTAATGCGACGCTGTCCATGCCATCGATCTGGTGCAATACCTCCAGATGGCTGTGCGTCTGCGCCACATCCAGATAATGCGTGACGCTTCCAAATTGCAAATCCATATCGAGCAACAGGGTACTGCCGCCCCTGGCGCTGAGCTGCTGAGCCAGGTTACAGGCCACCAGTGTTCCGCCGGAGCCACCCTTGGCGCTCATCACGGCGATCAATTTCCCTTCCGCCCCACTGCCGGTCCGAACCTCCATGACCAGCCGATTCAAGGCGGCGACCAGTTCTGCCTCGGCGATGGGCTCCGGCAGCACGTCACGGGCACCGGCCTGCATCGCCATACGCATGCCTTCCTGATCGCTTAGCAGGCCGCAGACCAACATCGGCGGACGCTCATGGGCCGGATGCAGCAACAGCGCCGCCAGCTCCTCGCGCCACAGGTGGCTGACGCGCAACAGCAACAGATCGGGCATCCGGTCCAGACCGTAGAGCGGGTCGACATGCCCATTACTCACCAGGCGAGTGCTCACCTCCAGGCTGGGCATGCGTTGGCAAACGCTCTGCAGATCGCGCAAAGAGGTGGCATCACGGCTGCTGATCAGCAACCGGAGCCCGGTTTTGCCAGTCGAGCTGGCGACTGGCGTTTCCTTGGTATTCAGCATGGTGTGATCTCCCCGGAATCGGAATGACGCCCGAGGCTTTCGCGTGGCAACGTTGCCCTGAATGTGGGCAAGGTAATGGGCACGCCGAACCCGGGAATGAACAGATTGAAAACGAAGTTTTGCAGGCTCAGCTGGACATAGCGGATGGCACGAAAGCCGTTAGCTCCACTCGTATCGGCGGGATTTCCCACCTGAGCACCGTTGGCATCCAGATAGGTCAACGTCAAGTGGGTGGTGGCCAGATCGGTAATGATCTGGCTCGCGCCGGCGTCGGTCGCTGCGTTGAAGATCGCCCGCCGCAACACCACCGGGTCGCTGATATTGCACACCGATGCCAGACGCACACCACGGCGCACGACTTCATCCAGCGTATTGATCGTGTAGTACAGGCGACCGAATTCCAACGTACCGAACAACAGGGTAAATATCAGCGCGCCAATGATGGCGAACTCCACGACATAGGTGCCGCGCATGCGTTTGCGATTCATCACAGTGCCCTCATGACGGTGGTGGCGACTAGCGGAATGCTCAGCGCAATCGGATTACCGAAGAAACCCGGAATCGCTCCAGTGCAGTTGCCACTGCCAATCACCGGGCAGAACGTATAAGTGATGGTGACCCGCACATGGTCGATGCCCACCGCGGCGACCTCCACCATGCTGGTCGTCAACCCTGACACCACCGCCGTCCCGGTATTTGCAGGCACGCCATAGACCGCGACATTTCTCGTCTGGGCCTTCAGCGCATCGCTCAGAGCGACAGCGCCAAGCGTCGAGTTCCAGGCCTGGCTGGCAACGAAACGGTCGGCATCACGGCTGGCCTGCAATAACACGTTGTACTGGTAGAGCATGCGGCCGAACTCGCCGAAAGCCAGCAACAGCAGGAGCAATAACGGCAGCACGAGGGTGAATTCCACCAGGGCCAGGCCTTGCTGGCGCTGCGACTGTTTAAACGTGTGAAGTCTCATGACGTTCCCTCCTACGAGTCGGTGCTCGGAGTGCCGCTGCCGTTGAGATATGTTTTGTAGAGCTGAATGATATTCGGGCCGGAATCGTTCACCGGTGTAGGACTGGGCACGTTGTCGCCTTCGCACTCCTTCACAAACTGTCCGAAGATCTGCGCTTCAGTGCCGCCCCCGCTCATGGGCTGCACCACGAAATAGCAGCCAAAACCCAGGACGGGGATCGAGGTTGAACCGCCCTGTTTCCCGGTGCATTCACCCACCACGATTTTCAACATCCGGCGCTCGAACACCCCATTGCTCTCACAGCCACTGCCGGTCCCTGCCACGCACGCGGCCACGCTGGTACGCCAGTCGTTGTAATCCATTATCGCCTCGCCACCCGCCGTAAGATCGCCATCGTTCGATGCGACAGGCTGCCCCTTGTATTGCGCTTGTGCCGGGGTAACTGAATCGTCGTAAGTAATTCGAGGGTTGCTAGACGCAGTCACCAGGTCTGGCGGATAGTTCGAAGCGCTGACCGGACCGTTGTAGATGCCAAAGCGCGTATTCAGGCCTTGGGAGGTAGGGCCGACCATGTTGCCGGGAGAGGTCTGGACGTTGTCTCCCACATTGCGGCAGACCGAGCCACCTCCAGCCAGATCCTGCCTGACCGTACTGCCGCCCGAGCCGAAATCGAGCAACTGGAAGTTGCCTGGGCCAATGGCTGACGAATTGCCGGCAGCCGACTTCAATACCTGCAAATCACCAAACTGGAAGCCCCAGAACATACCGGCGTCAGGGTCGTATTGGGTCGCGTCGCCACAGATCATCAACGGGGCAAGGTCACACGGGCTGGTAGGGCTGGGTCCAGCGGTGGCGATCGCCGCCACTCTTTTGTTCCCCAAGCCGCTGGTGCCGAATGTCTGGACGAAGCTCCAGAAAAAACCCGTCAGACTATAGTTCGGTACCGATACCCGAACGTATTTGGCATCCGCCGGCCCGGGAAAGGAGAACGGGCCATAGACACTGCTGGACAGTTCCACCACCGCAAAGGTGCCTGGGCTGCCGGCGACTGCCGTGGCCAGTTCGTTATTGCCCGCTGCATTGGCATTCTGCGCCAGAGTATTGAGCGCCGCAGCCTGCGTTGTGCTGGCAGAGTTGATCCCCCCCATCACCTGACTGAGGGTTTTGGCGCCACTCAGGGCGGCGGCGTCTACCGCATTCTGCAGGCGCGTTTTGTTCAACAACATGTGGCCCATGTCGAGCGTCAGACCCGCCATCATTAAGATCGCCGCCAATGCGATCACCATCAATACGCTCACCGAACCTTCCTGGCGCCTTGGCGTCGCAGTGAACGGCTGCTGAATTCGAAGATTCATCATCAAGCCCTCATTTACCGAAACTGATCCGGATCGGCTCCGCCAATACCTTGGTGCCCAGGCACCCTTACCGCCGTGTCAACGTTTGACTACACTGGCTTGGGTCCCACGGATAATGGTGATAGCCCCACCACCCTCGCCATTGCCGCGACGCACCACGCGTTTTGGCGCCGGGGCAGCGGCCATCGCCATGACCGGTGCCGCAGGCGCAACGGTCGCGATTTTCTTCTGGTCATTCAGCGGATTGCGTAGGGTCAGTTGCAATTTTCCTTCCGTTTGCGCCGTTACCAGGGTTTCAGCCTCTGCAGTCGTCATTTCTAGCGTCACTGCACGTACCACTACCGGTTGGGTCTTATCGGTACCTGCTGTCTGGTCCACTGCCAGTACTCGCAAGTTCTCGAGGATGGTCTTGGACACGGCGTTATTGCCGGCGCCATCAGTTTTTTTAGTCGCCAGCACATCGACCCGGTTACCGGGTAACAGGAACCCGCCCACACCGACCACATCGTCTACCCGTACCGAGATGGCACGTTTGTCTGTCGCAATCAGAGAAGCCAGGGTACTGCCCCCCAAATGCTCACTCAGACGCGCGCCGCGCATGATGTCGCCCTTCAGGATGTCGAACGTTGCGATCTTGCCCACTGCTTTGTCGGTGGAGTCGAAGGCATCGGCCGGGATCGTGTCCATGGGCATGCGCAGGGTCGTGACCTGCTGAGCCTCGACCATCTGCCCGAAGGGGATTTCCACCGTGGCGACCACCACGTTTCGGAGGTGGTCATCAGGGCTGGCATTGAGCCGTGAGCTCAGCCAGGAGTCGGCCATCCATGCAGCACCAAGGCCCATGACCAGGGAAACGCCTATCAGGGAAAGAGTACGAGAGCTCATGTCAGTATCTCCGTATCAAAGAAAGTCGAGCTGGACGAAATAGTTGTGCCATGCCCATTCCAACTCTTGCGGTGACAATGGTCCGGAACCGCCCATATAACGCTGACGATCGAGCGCCATGTTCAGGAGATCTCGGGGATGGCAAGGCACCAGGGGCATGCCTTCGCTTGCATAAAGCCTTTGCAGTACGTAACGCAGCAGCAGCGGGTCGAAAGGAATGCCCAGACGCTCGCATTCCTGACGCCAGATCTTTTCGTACTCCTCGGGCTTCAGGTAACCGAATTGCAGCTTGTAGCCAATCCGGCGAAGGAAGGCCTCATCGGCCAGCTCCAGGGGATTGAGGTTGGTGGAAAACACCAGAATCAGATCGAACGGCAGCTCGCAATGCCGACCACCGCCCAGATTGATGAAATCGCGCTTCTCTTCCATCGGTACGATCCAGCGGTTCAACAGTTCGGCGGGGGCCATGCGCTGGCGTCCCATGTCATCGATGATGAACAGGCCATTGCTGGCCTTGAGTTGCAAGGCGGCCTGGTACTGACGGGTGGAGGGGTCAAAGCGAACGTCCAACTGCTCCATGCTCAACTCACCACCCGTAATAACGATGGGGCGTTTGCAGCACAGCAGTCGACGGTCGATCCCTTCGTTGAGCATCAGATTGTTTTGTTGGCTGTTGTCATCCAGGCGCTGATGCACCTGCGGGTCATAGATCTCGATCACCGACTCGTTGATGACGATAGCGTGAGGCACCCAGATGGCCTCGGCGAACAGACGAATCAGCCGACTGCTGACATAAGTCTTGCCGGTACCCGCAGGGCCATAAATCATGATTGCGCGCCCGGAGTTCAGCGCCACACCCAACTGATCGAGCATCCCTTCGGTAAGCACCACGCCAGCCAGGGCGTTGTGCATATCGTTGGAGTTGATACGACCATGGTGGATGGTCTGGATTTTGATCAGGGAACGGTAAGTACTCACCGGGAGAGGTGCCGCGCCGATGTAGCCACTGCGCGATAAGGCGTCGCGAGCGGCACTGCGACCACGTTCGGTCAGGCCATAACGCAGCATCTGCCCACCGGATTGCCCCATCTGGCCAAGCACTTCGACACGGCCGTCCTTGCGCAGAAACGCCAGGACCTCTTCAAGTACGGCGCCGGTCAGTGCCAGGCGCTCCACCAGCCGCGTCATGTCGAGCACACCGGCGTCATGCAGATGCTTGCACACCAACTCGCCGAGAAAGCTGTCGGTCAGACCAGTTTCGCGAATAGTGCAGGGCTGAGGAGCCAGTCGCTGCACCGCTTCCCGTTCGCTGGGGTAGGCATCACTATCGACGATGACGTGCATGACTAACCTCCAAATCCACCGGCAACGAGTAGCCAGTAGACGCTATTCAACGTCCCGAGCAAGATCGCAACCGAATAAGGAAAGGGCTTGCTGGCCACGTCGTCCGAGCTCGGTGCCATATAGGCCCGCGCCCGAAGCATCAACCGATAGCGCCCCAGGGTCTGCAACAATTGACCGCGCACCAGCACGATCAGGAAACCGCACAAGCCTCCCCATAGCAGACTGAAGAACACAGCCCACAAGGCGTAATGGGGAGGTAGAAAACTGCCAGCCATGGCCATCAGCTTGACGTCGCCGGCAGCCATGCCGCCCAAGGCATACATGGGCAGGAACAGCGCAAAACCGATCAGGAGGCCCATCAGGCCGTCCCCCATCCCACTGACTCCGCCTGAGTAAGTCTGGCCGGCCAATCCCAAGGCCAGACCCACCAGGATCAGCAGGTTGGGAATGCGGTGGCGACGCAAGTCGCTCACCACCGCCACGCCCAGCAGTCCTATCAGCACAACGGTAGCAACCAGCTGTTCCATGGACATCGCACATCTCCCTATTAGAGTTGTTATTAGCAAGTACCAGGAAGAACGGCGTTGCAAAGAGCTATCATCCTGGTGTTTACGGCTCCGCCAAGAAGCGTGAACGTTGCAACAACAGCGACCGTAATTAACCCGCCGGCCACCGCGTATTCCACAATGGTCAGGCCGTCTTCGTCTTTGGCGAACTTCACTACTGAAGCCTTGATTGTTTGCATGATCATTTTGCCCACCTCACTCGAATGTTGTTTTTTCGGAGGCAGTGCGTTCTGCTCTGCCTGGATGCAACACTAGTCAGGGGCAAGGCATGTGCGTTAGGAGGATTTTGCACATCACTAGGACTTTTTTGCGGGTGGGCCAAATACGGGCCATTGGCCTTTGAAGAGGTATTAAGAGGGGGCAAAACGAGGGGTGGCAGGCAAAGGTGGTTGCCATTGATTCACAAGCGACGAGCGGTTGACGCCGTGTGTACCAAACCACGTCAACAAACAGTTGCCCTAGACCGACTTCGGACAACACATAGAGCAAATAGAACTAACTTTCGCCTTTCTTATCAGCATTTAGTCTGCAAAGTGATAGCACGTTAGCAATACTACTCACCGAGAACGGCACGAAGAACCGCAGAGTAGAGACATGACGTCCAATTTGACCAAAAGGCCATCGCTACTGTGGTTCGATCAGACCCACGATCATTCCACAAAGGAACTCATCGCGCAGTTCGAGGGTACCTGCGACTGCAAATTGGCGAAAAACTCCGTGTTGCCCCACGGGGAACAGGCAGACATGATCTGCATCCATTTTGATCGCCCCGACACACCAGGCTTGAGGCTGTTGCTGGAGATCAAACGCACCACCCCCACCATCCCGATCACCATGTTCACCGTGCAGCACTCGGAAGAACTGGCTGTCTGGGCCATGCGTTCCAGCGTCTGGGAATACATGGTGCTCCCGCTCTCAGGCACTGAGAGAAAGCGCTATCTGACAGCAGTGGTGCAGCTGTGCGAGTTGCGCCGAAATGCCAACGGTCTGGGCCAGACATCGCTGATCGATCACTCCCCGACCCTGCCGGACAGCATCCGGCTGACCTCAGGGCACCAAAAACACCAGGCACTGAGCAGCGTTATGCTGTACATCGATCAGCACTTTCGGGACAGCATCGATCAGAGGGATTTGGCGAAGCGCTGCGGCATGACGACCTTTCGCTTCAGCCGCCTGTTCAAGGAAGCCAATGGCGTTGGCTTCACCGATTACATCCTGGACAAACGCATGAACTTCGCCAAGCAACTGCTCGACAATAGCCAGATGCCTATTACCAGCATCGGCTATGAGGCTGGCTTCAAGGATCCGTCCTACTTCGCTCGCGCCTTCAAGCAGTTCGTCAACTGCACGCCCAGCGAATACCGTTTGACATGCCAACTCAGAGCGGTAGCCGCGCAACCCGCGCTGGAGGATACAACCGCTGAAGTGCTCGAAAGCCTGGTGCAGAGCCTCGGAAGTTGAGGCAGCTTTTTTCACGCGCACAAAAAAACGCCGCTCAATGAGCGGCGTTTTCTTTGAATTTGGAGCGGGAAACGAGACTCGAACTCGCGACCCCGACCTTGGCAAGGTCGTGCTCTACCAACTGAGCTATTCCCGCAAATGGCGTCCCCTAGGGGACTCGAACCCCTGTTACCGCCGTGAAAGGGCGGTGTCCTAGGCCACTAGACGAAGGGGACACGCTGCCCGGAACACATGGTGTGTGTTTCGGTGCCCAGATCCGCATCCGAAGATTTGGTTCTGGTTTCACTCAGCCCTGCCCGAAAGCAAAGCCGTTTAAAACTGGAGCGGGAAACGAGACTCGAACTCGCGACCCCGACCTTGGCAAGGTCGTGCTCTACCAACTGAGCTATTCCCGCATTGGCGTCCCCTAGGGGACTCGAACCCCTGTTACCGCCGTGAAAGGGCGGTGTCCTAGGCCACTAGACGAAGGGGACACACGTACAACATTCACTCCCTACCGCGTTTCGCTGTGTGCTTTACGCTGTAAGTGGCGCGCATTCTATGGATGGATTGAGGGGTCGTCAACCCCCAGATATAAATTTATTTAAATCAATGACTTCGCCCTGCTTTCAGCAGCGATTCAGGCTTTTCCGTCGACTGACCTTTGGCGCCTATATTCTGGCATCCACCAAGGCGCTATAGTCCGCGTCGAGATGATGGCAATGTGCACCTCACACGCTATTTACTTATATCTGCAGCGTTACGGCCGATATAAGCAGAGCCACTGCCGATTCAACTCGTCGAGCGGCTCTAGGCGCCCAAATGCCAAGCTACTACACTCGACTCGCACGCGAACCCTATAAGAGGTCTTACCGGTGACACCACTCATGATCACCCTGCTAGTCGTAGCCGGGATCGCACTATTGATCGCCATTGGCTACATGAACCATGTGGTGGAAAACAATAAGCTGGAAAAGGCCCGCACCAAGGTTGAACTCAACGACCGTCTGCGTCGTTGCGGTGAAATCACCGAGACCTTCCCCGGTCAGTTGATGACACCGACGCTCAAGTTGCTGTTGACCCGTCTGGAGCTGAACGTCTGCCAGCGCCTGCTGAACCTGGAAAAAACCAACGCCACGTTGAAGGCACGGATTACCGAGCTGAGTGCCTTGGTCGCGCAAGGCGAATCGATCCCGGTCAACAACCCACCGGCACCGATCCAGACCGAAGCCAAAGCCAAAGACGTGCGTTTCTTGCTCGAAGCCCTGCATGGCCAGATCACCCGGGCCGCACAGGACGGTTTCCTGCCAACCAACGAAGCCAAGCGCTGGATCCGCGAGGTCCGTCACATCCTGGTGCTGCTGCACATCGAATTCTTCAACAACCTGGGCCAGCATTCCCTGCAACAGAACCAGCCCGGCCAGGCTCGCCTGGCCTTTGAACGCGGCGTGCAATACCTGCGCAAACAACAGGAACCGCAGGTTTACGCTGAACAGCTGGAATACCTGGAGAAACTCCTGGCCCGCGCCAACGCCCAAGTCATGGACACCATCGCCCCGGTTGAAGGCGAGGTGAACCAATTGACCGAAGGCCTCAAAGACGTCGAGGCTGATGCCGACTGGAAGAAAAAAGCGCTCTACGACTGATCATGTAAATGCTGAAAAGCCACCGGGTCAGGTGGCTTTTTTTTGCGTTGGGATTGATGGAAGGGCAGCGCTTACAGCCTGAAGTGCCCCACCATCCCCTTCAGCTCAACTCCCAGCTGCGCCAACTCAATACTCGACGCCGCATTGCCCCGCATCGCCAACGACGACTGATCCGCACTGGCGCGGATACTGGTGACGCTGCGATTGATCTCCTCGGCCACTGAACTCTGCTCCTCCGCAGCCGCCGCAATCTGCTGGTTCATCTGCTGAATCAACGACACCGCTGCCGCAATGCTCCCCAAGGCGCTCTCGGTCTGCAACGCATCGCTCACCGCCAGCTTCACCAACTCGCCACTGTTCTGAATCTGCTGTACCGACGAATGCGCCGCCGAGCGCAAGGCACTGACCAGCCGTTCGATTTCTTCAGTCGATTGCTGGGTTCGCTTGGCCAGCGCCCGAACTTCATCGGCCACCACCGCAAAGCCCCTGCCCTGCTCGCCGGCCCGCGCCGCCTCGATGGCCGCATTGAGCGCCAACAGGTTAGTCTGCTCGGCAACGCTTTTGATCACACTGAGCACCGTGCCAATGTTCTGGATTTCCGCACTGAGGCTTTCGATACTGGAGCTGGCCGAGGTGGCTGAGTCCGCCAATTGTTCGATCCGCGCCATGCTCTGACGCACCACCTGCTGACCGCTTTCGACCTTGCCATCCGCAGTCTGCGCCGCCTGGGCAGCCTCCTCCGCGTTACGTGCCACGTCGTGCACCGTGGCTGTCATCTGGTTCATTGCGGTGGCGACCTGCTCGGTTTCTTCCTTCTGGCTGCTGACTTCAAGGTTGGTCTGCTCGGTCACCGCCGACAGCGATTGAGCAGAGCTTGCCAGCTGTTCGATACCGGCCTGCAAACCACTGACGATATTGCTGAGCCCTGCGCCCATTTGCTGCATGGCTTGCATCAACTGGCCGATCTCGTCACGACGGGTCACTTCAATCGTTGCACTCAAATCGCCCGCGGCGATCTGCTGAGCCACACGAATCACACTGCGCAGCGGCGCGACGATCAACCGAGTGATCACCCAAGCAGCAATTAGCCCCACCAGCAAGGCCAGTGCCGAGGAGCCGATGATCAACAGCGAGTTCTTTTTCAGCTCTGCCTGCATCGACTGGTCTTCGGCAACGTAGGCCTGATCCACCCGCTCCACCACTTGAGCGGCGCGCTGGTGGAGTTGCTCATAGACGGTTTTTTCCTGTGCCAATAACCCGGTGTACTCGGCGAGTTTTTCACTGAAACCGGCAATATGACCGGCCACTTCATTGAGGACAGTCTGGTAACCCTCATCCTTGATCGTGGTTTTCAGTTGCTCGGCCTGGGTCAGTGCCTGATCGGCTTGCTCAATCTTGCCCTGCCCGCCGCTGTCGTCGCCCTTGCGGCTCTGGTCCAGGCGTACGCGCGCTTCGTTCATGGCCTGCAACATCAGCCGCGAAACCTGGCTGACCTGATTGGCCTGCTCGATGAATTGCGCGCCGTCCTTGCCCTCGGATTCCTTCAAGGTATAGGCACCATCATCGGTGAGCCCGGCCTGCAGCACATCGAGGTTATTGGCCACGCTGGACACCGACCAACTGGCCATTTCCAGCGCCAGGTCCTTGGCCTGACTCAGCGAGACGAACTCGTCGAACGCCTTGCGATAGGCTCCCAGCGACTGCTCGACGTCGTTCATGACTGGCACGTTGGCCGTTGACTGGGCCTTGAGCTGGGTCGCCAGAGCGATCAGCGCATCCACCCCGGCGCGCAAGGCGTCCGCGGTTTTCGGATTACCGTGCAAGGCGTATTCCTGCTCAAGCAAACGCACCTTGAGCAAACCGCTGTTGAGCGACGACATCTGCTTGAGCCCGTCGAAGCGCTGACTAATGGTTTGCAAGGACCATACGCCGATGGCCGCCACCAAGGCTGTCAACAGCAGTACCAGTACAAACCCGACACCCAGTTTTTTCGCCATACCGAGGTTGGCAAAACGTCCTTGCACGGCCGAAATCATTGCGCTTAGTCCCCTGCCATTGTCTGTTGATGCAGATTCGCAACGGGCTTGTGCCAACACAAGTCTCGGGCGTCGGAATAATGGCAAAAAGCTACGCCCGCGTCGCTTTCAGAACGTTTGAGGTCGATCCCGAGCGGTAGCCTGAAAAAATGCCCGGGCGCGAGGATCACAGGCATAAGCAACGTTGATCCGCTGCCAGTCATAAGCTTGTCCGGTCGGACTGAACGCCGTCGGGCAAGACAGCAGAACACCGAAGCGCCGCGCCTGAGTTCGCACCTGGACGTAGTCAGACTTGCGCGATCGCGCCCAGATGAACAGGCCACCCGCCGGTTTGCCGAAAACCTCCCACTCCGCGTCTTCGAGCACCTGCAAGGCCGCTTCCCTGCCAGTGCTTAAACGCTGGCGCTGACGCTGCACCAATTTGCGATAGGCACCACCGGCCAACAGGCAAGCCAGCACCGACTCGCTAAACCGAGAAGCCCCCATGCTGCTGATCATTTTGACCTGCGCCAGTCGCGAAATTACATCGGCACTGCCCACTACAAAGCCAATCCGCAACGAACTGCTGAGGGTTTTGGAGTAGCTGCCGACGTAGATCACGTTGTCATCGATGCCCAGTGCCGCGAGGCGCGTGCCGGGACCGCTGTGAAGATCCGCATAGACGTCATCTTCGATCACCAGCACGCCATGGTTTTTGGCCAGTTGCAGGACCTGCTGAGCCACCCCCGGGGTCAAACTGCTGCCGGTAGGGTTGTGATAAAAGCTGTTGATGAACAAGCCACGGGGTTTGTACTTCAACAACAATGCCTCGAGTGCTTCGGTATCGGGCCCGCGAGGGGTTCGTGGTACCTCGATCATGCAAACCCCGTGCAGCCTGAGCAGATCGAACAGCATCGAATAGCCGGGACTCTCTACCACCACGCAATCGCCCGGTTTGAATAGAGTACGCACAATCAGATCGAGCCCATGACTGGCCCCCGCCGTGGTCAGTATTCTACTTTCATCCACCTCGATACTCAGCTGCTTCAACCGTTTGAGGATCTGCTGGCGTAAAGCAGGCAGGCCCAGTGGCGTGCTGTAGTTGAACAACCCGGCCATGTCGGTGCGGCTGACCTGGCGTATGGCGTAGCTCAGGTCGTCAGTCTCGCGCCAGCTTTCGGGTAATCCGCCGCAACCCAGGTTCAGTTCACCGACGAGGCCGCTCTGCTGCTCAACCCCTTCGGACCAGGGAAGATCCCGTTGCCCCTGAGCGGCCAGCGCCGTGGCCGCGACAAAGAAACCCGCCCCGTTGCGCGTCGTCAGTACACCTTGAGCCACAAGCCGTTCACAGGCCTCGACGACACTGGACTGACTGAGCAGATTGATTCGCGCGATTTGCCGCACAGAAGGCAAACGCGTCCCCGGCGACACCTCGCCGCGACGGAGCCAGTCGGCCAATGCGTCGACGATTTGCTGCACGACAGGCACCAATGCCTGTCGATCGATTCTCAACTCCATGAGCAAGCAAACTCCTGTCCGTTTTGCGGGAAGCAGTTAATCACAGGAGCGCTCCGGGGGATGTGCGACAACGCCGCCAAAACCCTCGGTTCTAACCATTTGAAACACATTGATCGGCGTCTTCATGGAATCAACGCCGAACAATAAAAAATGTGGGAGCGGGCTTGTGTGGCGAGGGGGCTTGCCCCCGTTCGGCTGCGAAGCAGTCGTAAATCCAGACAACTCGGTCTGTCTGGACGGGCGCCGGGGGCCGCTTCGCGACCCAACGGGGGCAAGCTCCCTCGCCACACAAGCCCGCTCTCACACGCTCCGCACCATCGCAGCCTAAAACTTTAAAACGCCGTAACCCCACCATCCACCGCCAGCGAATGACCGGTGGTGAATGCCGCGCCATCGCTGCACAGGTAGAGCACCGCGCTGGCAATTTCTTCGACTTTGCCAATACGCCCGACCGGGTGCATGGCGTTGGCGAACTCGCCCTTTTTCGGGTCCGCTTCATAGGCTCGACGGAACATGTCGGTGTCGATCACCGCAGGACACACGGCATTCACGCGAATCTTTTTCTTGGCGTATTCGATGGCCGCCGATTTGGTCAGGCCGATCACCGCGTGTTTCGAGGCAGCGTAGATGCTCATCTTCGGCGCAGCGCCCAGGCCGGCGACCGAAGCGGTGTTGATGATCGCGCCGCCGCCCTGGGCCAGCAGCAACGGCAACTGATACTTCATGCACAACCAGACGCCTTTGACGTTGACGCCCATGATCGCGTCGAACTCATCGATCGTGCCGTCGGCCAGTTTGCCTTTCTCTATTTCGATACCAGCGTTGTTGAAGGCATAGTCGAGACGGCCGTAGGTATTCACGACCTCGTCCATCAGATTTTTTACATCGCCTTCCAGAGTGACGTTGCAGCGCACGAAGGTCGCTTCACCGCCCGCGGTGCGAATCAGCGCCACAGTGCCTTCACCACCGGCCGCGTCCAGATCGGCCACCACCACTTTCAAACCTTCAGCGGCAAACGCCAAAGCGGTCGCGCGGCCAATACCATTGGCCGCGCCTGTCACAACGGCGACCTGGCCGGAAAACGTCATGCTCATTGTTATGTCCTCGGAGGGAAGAATGCGGGGGATCGCGTGTGCCCAGTCTAGTCACAGGGGCGTATGGCACGGCAGCACTATCAGAAGGCCGGTTGGGCACCCATGAGTTGCAGTGATAGAACGGGCGCCCTGACTATCACTGCACTGGATCGATGTGCATTCGCAGTGTCAGCCAACCTTGCAGCATCGCCAATGAAGGTCTATCAACAAGACTTCATTCATCTTGAGTGCCTGTCATGACTACCCAGACCAATCGCCAGTTCCTGCTCGCCAAACGCCCCGTAGGGGCAGCCACCCGTGAGACGTTCACGTATCAAGAAGTACCGGTCGGCGAGCCGGCGGCGGGTCAGATCCTGGTCAAGAACGAATACCTATCCCTGGACCCGGCCATGCGTGGCTGGATGAACGAGGGCAAGTCCTACATCCCTCCGGTCGGCATTGGCGAAGTCATGCGTGCATTGGGTGTAGGCAAAGTCATTGCCTCGAACAATCCGGGTTTCGCCGTGGGGGACTACGTCAACGGCGCCCTCGGCGTGCAGGATTACTTCCTCGGCGAGCCGCGAGGTTTCTATAAAGTCGATCCGACACTGGCACCGCTGCCGCGCTATTTATCCGCGCTGGGCATGACCGGGATGACCGCCTACTTCGCCCTGCTCGATGTCGGCGCGCCGAAAGCCGGCGACACCGTAGTGTTGTCGGGCGCGGCCGGTGCGGTGGGCAGCATTGCCGGGCAGATTGCCAAGATCAAAGGTTGCCGGGTGATCGGCATCGCCGGCGGCGCGGATAAGTGCAAGTTCCTGATCGACGAGCTGGGTTTTGACGGTGCCATCGACTACAAAAACGAAGACGTGCAGGCCGGCCTCAAGCGCGAATGCCCGAAAGGCGTCGACGTGTATTTCGATAACGTCGGCGGCGATATTCTCGATGCCGTGCTGAGCCGCCTGAACATGAAGGCGCGGGTGGTGATTTGCGGCGCCATCAGCCAGTACAACAACAAGGAAGCGGTCAAAGGCCCGGCCAACTACCTGTCGTTGCTGGTCAACCGCGCGCGGATGGAAGGCTTTGTGGTGATGGATTACGCCGCACAGTTCGCCGCTGCCGGGCAGGAAATGGCCGGCTGGATGGCCAAGGGGCAGCTCAAGAGCAAGGAAGATATTGTCGAAGGACTGGAAACATTCCCGGAGACGCTGATGAAATTGTTCAGCGGCGAGAATTTCGGGAAGTTGGTGTTGAAGGTTTAACCCGATATCTGAAACGACCACAAACAAATGTGGGAGCGGGCTTGCTCGCGAAAGCGGTGTGTCAGTCAACGATGATGTCGACTGATATGCCGCCTTCGCGAGCAAGCCCGCTCCCACATTTGGATCTGCGGCGTTTGGTTAAGCGAGTTCGGCCACTACGGCCGCCAACGCCTTCGCCGGATCCGCCGCCTGGCTGATCGGACGGCCGATCACCAGGTAATCGGAACCAGCCTCTAGCGCCTGACGCGGGGTCAGGATGCGGCGTTGATCGTCCTGGGCGCTGCCCGCCGGACGAATCCCCGGGGTTACCAGTTGCAACGACGGGTGAGCGGTTTTCAGGGCCCGGGCTTCCAGGGCCGAGCAGACCAGACCGTCCAGCCCGGCTTTTTCCGCCAGCGCGGCCAGGCGCAACACCTGCTCCTGTGGCTCGATGTCCAGACCGATACCCGCCAGATCCTCACGTTCCATGCTGGTCAGCACGGTCACGCCGATCAGCAGCGGTTTCGGGCCGCTGCGCTGATCGAGCACTTCACGGCAGGCAGCCATCATGCGCAGACCGCCGGAGCAGTGCACGTTGACCATCCACACGCCCATTTCCGCAGCGGCCTTGACGGCCATGGCGGTGGTGTTCGGAATGTCGTGGAATTTGAGGTCCAGGAACACTTCAAAACCCTTGTCGCGCAGGGTGCCGACGATTTCCGAGGCGCAACTGGTGAACAGTTCTTTACCGACTTTGACCCGGCACAGCTTCGGGTCCAATTGATCGGCCAGCTTCAGTGCGGCGTCACGGGTAGGGAAATCCAGGGCGACGATAATAGGCGTCTGGCAGGCGGACATGAGTGGGCTCTCAGGCAAGTCGAAATCGGCGCGCATTGTAGCGGAACCAGCGCCGCTGCGGGACCCGATGATCGGTAATTCGTCGTCGCGGTTAATACAAGACTAGCTACTGCAGCAATTGTGTCGAGCTCGGTACATACATGACACGCCCACAACACCCTTCAACGCTACCCTCGGCAGCCGCAACAGGTCCTACAGCACTTCCCGCCTCACGGCCGGACGCCTATGCTGAAGCCACAACCTCGCAGCCTATCTTTGTGGTTGGCAGCCTATCTGGCAGATGAACGCACGCATGCACAACTCCCCAGCACCCCAGAACGACGATCAAAAAGCGCCGGCCGACGATAAACGCTGGAGCATTCGCGCCCTGATCGTAGACGATGACGTCCCGATCTGTGAATTAATGATCGACTACCTGGCCCGATTCAGTATCCACGCCAGCGGCGTCACCGATGGCGCCGCCATGCGTCAGGCCCTGCAAGCCGAGCATTTCGACGTGGTGGTGCTCGACCTGATGCTGCCGGGCGAAGACGGTTTGTCGCTGTGCCGCTGGTTGCGCGCCGAATCGGACATCCCGATCCTGATGCTCACCGCCCGTTGCGAACCCACCGACCGGATCATCGGCCTGGAACTGGGCGCCGACGACTACATGGCCAAGCCATTCGAGCCGCGGGAGCTGGTCGCACGGATTCAGACCATTCTGCGTCGGGTGCGCGACGACCGCACCGAACAGCGTGCGAATATTCGCTTCGACACCTGGCGCCTCAACAGTGTGCTGCGCCAGTTGATCGCCGCCGATGGCCTGGTGGTGCCGTTGTCCAACGCCGAATTCCGTTTGCTCTGGGTGTTCATCGAACGTCCGCGCCGGGTACTCAGCCGCGAACAACTGCTGGACGCCGCCCGTGGTCGCTCGATCGAAGCCTTTGATCGCAGCATCGACTTGCTCGTCTCGCGCCTGCGCCAGAAACTCGGTGACGACCCAAAAGCACCACAACTGATCAAGACTGTTCGCGGCGAGGGTTATCTGTTCGACGCACGAGACATCGGCTGATGCGTGCGCGCTTCGATACGCTGTTCGGTCGCCTGTTTGGCGTGCTGCTGCTGGCGATCGTACTGGCGCATTTGTTGGCGTTCTTCTGGTTCAAGCATTACGGTCCACCGCCTCCCCCTCCGCCGCCGTCGGAATTTTCCGAGCGCTTCGACGGACAACGCCCACCACCGGACCCGCGCTTCGGCAACCGGCCACCACGGCCGTGGTTCGGCGGGCCGCTGGTGCCGCTGACCTTTCAGTTTGTCTCGCTGATCATCGCCGCCTGGTACGGCGCCAAGCTGCTGACCCGTCCGATTCAACGCCTGAGCGACGCCGCCGAGCGCCTGAGTGAAAATCTCGACAGTCCACCGCTGGATGAGTCCGGCCCACGGGAAGCGCGGCAAGCGGCCCACACCTTCAATTTGATGCAGCAACGCATTCTGCAGCAAGTGCAGCAACGCTCACGGATGCTTGGCGCGGTGTCCCATGACCTGCGCACGCCGCTGTCGCGACTCAAGCTACGGCTGGAGCAGATCGATGACGACAAGCTGCAAGGCCAGATGCGTCAGGACCTGGACGACATGATCAGCATGCTCGATTCCACCCTCACCTACCTGCACGAACAACGCACCAGCGAGGCGCCACAGTGGATGGACGTGCAGGCGCTGGTGGAATCCCTGAGCGAAAACGCCCAGGACCAGGGCTCCAATGTCCAGGCCAGCGGCCATTGCGCGCCGTTGCAGGTTCAGCCGATGGCCTTGCGCTCGTGCATCAATAACCTGCTGGACAACGCCCTGCGTTATGCCGGGGACGCGCTGATCACGCTTGAGGACAGCCGCGAGGAGCTGGTGATCCGGGTCATCGACCATGGCCCGGGTATCGCAGCGGATAAACGTGAAGCGGTGTTCGAACCGTTCTTTCGCCTGGAAGGTTCACGTAATCGCAACTCCGGCGGCGTCGGCCTGGGCATGACCATCGCCCGAGAAGCAGCGGAGCGTCTGGGTGGGCAGTTGAGCCTGGAAGAAACTTCCGGTGGTGGTTTAACCGCAGTCATCCGCCTGCCCCGCCTCTAAGCCACACCCCCATCCAATGTGGGAGCGGGCTTGCTCGCGAAGACGGCAGTCCAGTCAACATTGATGTCGCCTGACACACCGCTTTCGCGAGCAAGCCCGCTCCCACAGGATCGTAGGCGGGCCTGATATTTGTGTTTGTGTACCGGACGGTACAAACCCCACATACCCACGACAACTCACCCCTTGAGGCTGCATAAGCCGGTGCACTCACCGGTTTCCCATTCCAAGGAGTGAGCACAATGATCGGTAGCGTCAGTAACTACACGAGCTATACCAGCACCAGCAGCACCTCCACCAACAGTGCCCGCAGCCAGCAATTCCAGAAAGAACTGCTCGCCAAACTCGACAGCAACAGCGACGGTGCGGTGGATCAGGACGAGCTCACGAGCGCCCTGTCGCAGAAAACCGATGACGGTCTGCTGGTCAGCCTGAGTAAGAACTTCAGCGATCTGGACAGCGACGAAAGCGGCAGCCTGAGCAGCGAGGAAATGGCCGCGATGGCCCCTCCGCCGCCACCGCGCGATCAGGCGCCGAGCACCGAACTGGCCGATGCGCTGATCAGCGCTCTGGACACTGACGGTGACGGCGCCATCAGCAGCGATGAACTGAGCAACGGCCTGACCAGCGCCGGCAGCACGGCCGACAGCGCTGCATTGCCCAAGATCCTGGATAGCGACAGCAGCGGTGGCGTCAGCAGCGATGAACTGAAAGCCGCCCTGCAAGCCGGTCGCGGGCAGAACACTGACAGCTCCACCAATCAGTTCAACGTGACCGAAGCCCTGAACAAAATGATCGCCAACCTGAGCAAACAGTACTCGCTCGACAATGTGGCGACCGTGGGCAAATACCTGAACGAGGCGACCTGAGTCAAAAGCTTCGCGGGCAAGACGGATCGCCGCACCGCTCGCTCCTACGGCTGTACGTGACAAACCCGCCATCCCCTTTCACCGGGATGGCGGGTTTTGTACTTTCAGATCACACGGTATCCACCTTCAACGAATGATCATTGAGCATGCCGCTGATGATCGTCGCGGTATCGTGACCGCCGGCAATCACCCCATCCGCCCCCGGCGTGACGCCGTAGTGGCTGGCCAGGTTTACGCCCGCCAAGTCGATGGTCTGGTTCGGCGTGGCGCCGGCCATGGCGCTGACGTCGATGCTGGTAATCACCGATGCACCACTGCCGCTGACAGTGAAGTGCAGGTAGTCATCCAGCGAAGCCGCGGTGCCGTTTTCGCCTTGCAGCAGTTGCGACAGGTCGAGTTTGTCGGTGCCTGGGGTGAAGTCGGTGATGACGTCGTGGCCGCTGTTGCCTTTGAGCCACTGGAAGGTGTCGGCGCCGCTGCCGCCGGTGAGGGTGTTGTTACCGAGGCCGCCGATGAGGAAGTCGTCACCGCCCCCGCCGTTGAGCACATCGTTGCCCAAACCGCCGTTGATGATGTTGCTGTTGTTGTCGCCCATGAGGCTGTCGTTAAAGTTTGAGCCGGTGAGGTTTTCGATGCCGGTCAGGGTGTCGGTGCCCGCGCCAAGGGTGTTTTGCGCGGTAGGCAGGCTCAGGTTGGCGGTGACGCCGGCGGTGGCGTGCGCAGAGCTCGCGGTGTCATTGCCGGTGCCGCCGTCGAGCAGGTCGTTGCCCGCGCCGCTGAACAGCAAGTCGTTGCCGGCGCCGCCATGCATCTCGTTGTTGCCGGAACCGGCGGTGAGCACATCATTGCCGTCGCCGGCATTGATGAGGTTGTTGCCAGCGCCCGCCACCAGTACGTCGTCCCCAGAAGTGCCGGTCAGCGTATGGCCATCCTGATAGCTGATGGTCACATTGGCCGAGTCGCTGCCGCCGTGGTTGTCGTTGGCGGTGTAGGTGCCGTGAAAGTCCGGCGTGGCATCGTGGGCTCCAGCGTAGTTGACGGTCATGGTCAGCTGGTAGTTTTCCGCCCCCTTCCCGCTGTTGCCCGGGCCACCGTCGTCGATGTTGGTGATGTGGATCTGGTACGTGCCGTCCGCTGTGGCGGTGATGGTCTGGCCGTCGGCGATGGCAGTGAAAGCACCGCCGTTGACCGAGTACTCCATCGTGACGTGGCCGGCCGCCAGGTTGTGGTCCAGGTTGAGGGTTTCACCTTGTTTGAGGGTGACGGTGATCCGGTCCTCATCATTGGTATTGTTGGCGCTGACCGCCCCGAGCGCCCCGCTGACCACCAACATCGCCGTCATGGCGGCTGTGTTGGCGACGAATGCGCTGCGGGCGATGGTCACTGCCTGGGTGTTATTGGCGGTGAAACTGAAGTTCGGATTGGTGCCGGTAAAGTCCCCGCCCCTGGCCGTCCAGCCAGTGTTGAAGGTGGTCGGCGATGCCGTGAGCGTGTCGCCATTGACGTCGCTGTCGTTGGCCAGCAGCAGTTCGCCCGGCAGCACAATGCTGCCCGACAGAATGTTGGTGATGACATGGTCATCGACCGCCACCGGTGGCGTGTTCGGAATCACGTTGATCACCAGCGTGGAGCTGGCCTGGTCGCCGTCGTTGTCGCTGACGGTGAAGCCGATGTTTTCGGTGATCACCGCGGCCGTGGTTTTCTGCGAGAGGTAGGTGTACTCGCCGGTATCGAGGTTCACCACCAGGGTGCCGCTGTCATTGGTGGCGATGCTCAGGGTGTTGTTGGCGGTGTTGAAGGTGCCGTGGTTGGCGCCGCCGCTGAAGCTCAGCGAACCCTGATTGCTGTTGGCTTTCGGATCATAGGTATAAGTGGTGCCGTCGATCGTGATGGATTTGATGAAGCCACCATCGGCGCCAAATGTACCGCCCTCGCCCAGCAGCGAACCGGTGACCGGCGCGCCTTGCACGGTGCCCGAGAGTACCGAGTTGAGCTGATTGAGGTCGGTCACTATCACGGCGTCGGTGTCGGTGTGCGTGCTGCCGTCATAGGCCACTGGATCGAGGCTGGCGTTACTGACGCCACTGCCCAGGCCGATGGCGTAGTTCTTGATGTCATTGGCGTCGAGGAAGGCTTTGAGCGCGGCCTCGTCCGCGGGGCCGATGTCGCCTTCGTTGGGTTTGCCATCGGAGAAGAAGTAGCCGACGTTCTGCGCCCCGGTGAGTTTGCCCGAGGTGTCAAACGCGGTTTGCATGGTCGCCACGGCCGCGTCGTAGTTGGTCCCGCCGCCCGCCGTCAGCGTAGCGATGATCAACTTGGCGGTCGCCACATCGACCCACACCGAAGTCTGGTCCGTGGCGCTGCTGCTGAAGGTGACGATCTGCACTTTCACATCGCCGAGGTCGTCATACTTGTCGAGCAATGCGCTGATCGCCTGCTTGGCCAGGTCCAGCCGCGACAGACCCGACACACCGGAAGGGTCGACCATGCTCCCGGACACATCGATCACCAGCAGTAGGTTGGAGTCAATCTGCACCGCGGGCACCGATCGGTCCGAGGCGACGGCTTTGGGCACGTCATCGACGATGCTCACCACAAGGGTGCCGGTGGTGCTGTTGCCCACGGCATCGGTGGCGGTGTAGGTGAAGCTTTCGTTCAGGGTGTTCGCGCCGTCGTTGGCGGTGGGCGAAGTTTTCGGCGCCGAGGTCAGGGTGTAGGTGTAGCTGCCGTCGGGGTTGAGCAGGATCTGCCCGTAGGTTCCGGTGGCACTGCCGACCAAGGTGTAAGTGATCGCACCGCTGGCGCCGGTGACCGCACCGACCAGCGTACCGGAGCCGGTTTCACCGGTGTTGCCCGGCTCGCTGCCAGTGACGGTGCCCGCTGCCAGGTCCTGACCGTTCTGGGTCAAGTCCAGGGCTTTTTCGTAGACCGTCACGTCGGTATCGGTGACCGTTACGAGGCAGTTGTTGGACACGTCGATGGTTAGGGTCGTGGTGCTTTCATCGCCGTCGGCATCGCGCACGGTATAGGTGAACACGTCCGTGGCGCCCGGCTCACCAACCGAGTTGGGGTTGCTGTGGTACACGGCATTACCGTTGGCATCCAGTGTGAGATAGCCGTAGGTGCCGTTGATTTGGCTGTTCAAGCCGCCGATGGCCGAAGTCGAGGTGTCGCTGCCGGCACGCACGCCGACTACTGCACCTCCCACTGCCGGACCGTCAGCACCGAGCACATCGTTGTCCAGCACATTACCGCTGACTGTCCCGCCCTCTACCACCGCGACTGAATCGCAGTGCGCAGTCGGCACGTCATCGACGATGTTGATCACGATGGTGCTGGTGACGCTGTTGCCTAAAGAATCGGTGGCCTGATAGGTGAAGCCTTCGCTCAGAGTATTCGGCCCGTCGTTAGCGTTGGGCGTGGTCGCTGGTGCGGACGTCAAGGTGTAGGTGTAGCTGCCATCCGGATTGAGCAGGATTTGCCCGTAGGTCCCAGTGGTGCTTCCGACCAAGGTGTAAGTGATTGCGCCAATAGCGCCAGTGATGGAGCCGACCAGCGTGCCGGAGGCGGTTTCACCAGTGTTGCCAGGTTCACTGCCGGTAACCGTGCCTGCCGCCAGATCCTGGCCATCCTTGGTCAAATCCAGCGCTTTTTCGTGAACCGTTACGTCATTATCGGGGACCACTACGAGGGAGCAGTCGGCCACGTTAATGGTAATAGTCGTGGTGCTTTCATCGCCGTCGGCATCGCGCACGGTGTAGGTAAACACATCCGTGGCGCCCGGCGCGCTGACCGAATTCGGATTGCTGTGGTACACGGTGTTGCCATTGGCATTCAGGGTCAGATAGCCGTAGGTGCCGTTGATTTGCGTATTCAGACCGCCAATGGCAGACGTCGAAGTGTCGTTGCCGGCGCGCACGCCAACCACTGCACCACCCGATGCAGGGCCATCAGCGCCGAGCACATCATTGCCCAACACATTACCGCTGACCGTTCCACCCTCCGCCACCGCGACCGCATCGGCATGAGCGGTGGGTACGTCATCGACGATGTTGATCACGATGGTACTGGTGACGCTGTTACCCAAGGGATCGGTGGCTTGATAGGTGAAACTTTCGCTCAGGGTATTCGGCCCGTCGTTGGCGTGGGGGGTGGTCGTTGGTGCAGAGGTCAGGGTGTAGGTGTAGCTGCCGTCGGGGTTGAGCACGATTTGCCCATAAGTCCCGGTGGCGCTGCCGACCAAGGTGTAAGTGATCGTGCCAGTGGTGCCAGTGACCGAACCGACCAGCGTACCGGAGCCGGTTTCACCGGTGTTGCCCGGCTCGCTGCCGGTGACCGTGCCTGCCGCCAGATCCTGGCCATCCTGGGTCAAATCCAGGGCTTTTTCGTTAACCGTCACGTCGCTATCGCTGGCCGCTACGAGGGTGCAGTCCGCCACGTTAATGGTGATGGTCGTGGTGCTTTCATCGCCGTCGGCATCACGCACGGTGTAGGTAAACACATCCGTGGCCCCCGGCGCGCTGACCGAGTTCGGGTTGCTGTGGTACACGGCGTTGCCGTTGGCATCCAGGGTCAGGTAGCCATAGGCGCCGTTGATTTGCGTATTCAGGCCACCGATGGCCGAAGTCGACGTGTCGCTGCCGGCGCGCACGCCAACCACCGCACCACTAAGTGCCGGGCCGTCGGCACCTCCGACGTCATTGTTCAGCACGTTGCCCGAGGCCGTTGCGCCTTCGGCTATCGTCGCTTGATCAGGGTTGGCGGTGGGCAAGTCATCGACGATGTTGACGTTGATCTGACCCAATGCCGTGCTGCCATCGACGTCGGTGGCGACGACGTTGAGGTTCTCGGTGATGCTATTGGTGCCGTCGGCGTTCGGGTGGGTTTCGTTATCCGTCAGGGTGTAGCTGTAGCTGACCACGCCGGTCGTGCTGTTGAAACCAGTGATGGTCAACGTATTGCCGAGCGCAGTGACGATCGATTGTGGAAAGCCTGCGGCCACGCCACCGGTGACTACCGCGATGCCGCCCACGGTCAGGGTTTGCAAACCGTCGAGGGCGGTGACGGTGAAGGTGCCGCTTTGAGTCAAGGCTGGCGTGTTGGGGCTGGTGCCGTCGCTGAGGTTTTTCTCATAAACGTTGAGTTCACCGCCGTTGACGTTCAGGCCATCGAGGGTCACTGGGTCATCGTTGTTCTGGATGTTCAGCACCAGCGTGGCGGTGCTGGTATCGCCATCGGAATCGGTGAGGGTGTAGACGAAATTCTCGGTAGCGTTGCCACCGCCGTTCAAGGCTTTGAAGTCGGCGTCGCTGGTGTTCAGGGTGTAGGTGTACGTGCCGTTGGGGTTGAGCACCAGCGTGCCGTACGTCCCGTTGAACGTGCCGCCGATGACCGGCCCGCTGTCGGAGCCGGTGGCAATGCGGTCAGCGCCCTGGATGTCGTTGGGCAGTACGCTGCCGGTCAGGGTCAGCAGGGTTTCCGAGGCGGTATTGGCGTTGCTGTCGTTCACGGCCTGGGGCAGGTCATCGACGATGTTCACATCGAGATTGCCGTTGGCGGTGGTGCCGTTGTCGTCCACCACGGTTACCGCGAACTGCTCGGAGATACTGTTGGCGCCGTTGGCATTCGGATGGGTTTCGTTATCGGTGAGGGTGTAGCTGTAACTGACCACGCCGGTCGTGCTGTCGAACCCGGTGATGGTCAGCGTGCTGCCGAGCGGGGTGACAATCGATTGCGGGAAACCTGCGGCCACACCACCAGTGACCACGGCGATGCCGCCGATGGTCAGGGTCTGCACGCCGTCCAGCGCAGTGAGGGTGAAGGTGCCGCTTTGGGTCAGCGCCGGTGCATCGGGGTTGCTGCCGTCCGAAAGGTTTTTCTCGTGGACAGTCAGCTCGCCGCCTTCGGCATTCAGCCCATCGATGATCACCGGATCATCGTTGTTGTGTATCTCCAACACCAGGTTCGCGGTGCTGGTATCGCCGTCGGCATCCGTCAGGGTGTAGGTGAAGGTTTCCGTGGCATTGCCACCACCGTTCAGGGCTTTGAAGTCGGCATCGCTGGTGTTCAGGGTGTAGGTGTATGTGCCGTTGGCGTTGAGTACCAGCGTGCCGTAAGTCCCGTTGAACGTGCCGCCGATGATCGGCCCGCTGTCGGGGCCGGTAGCTATGCGATCGGCGCCCTGGAGGTCGTTGGGCAGCACGCTGCCAGTCAGGGTTAGCAGGGTTTCCGAGGCGCTATTGGCATTGGTGTCGTCGATGGCTTTGGGCACATCGTCAGTGATGTTGACGTCCAGCGAACCGGTGGCGGTATCGCCGTTGCTGTCACTCGCGACGACGGTGAACTGTTCGCTGAGGTTGTTGGTGCCGTCGCCAGCCGAGTGGGTTTCGTTGCCGACCAGGGTGTAGCTGTAACTCACCACGCCGGTGGCCGGGTTGTAGCCGGTGATCGTCAGGGTGTTGCCCAGTTGAGTGGTGATCGATTGCGGAAAACCGGCGGGCACACCGCCGCTAATCACGTTGATTCCGCCGATGTTCAGGCTGGTCAGCCCGTCAGCCGCAATGATTGTGAAGGTGCCGTTTTGAATCAGCGCTCCGGGGTTGCTGGCCGAACCGTCCGCCAGGTGGGCTTCATTGAGGGTCAGTTCGCCTCCCGCCCCCGACAAGCCAATGAGGATGACCGGGTTGTTCAGCGCGCCGGTCCCACCTGCACCGCCTGCGCCGTTGTCGCCGTTGTCCGGGTCCCGGCGCTCCAGGGGGAATTCGGGAATGCCGTTGAAGCCCGCAGTAGGGAAACCAATGATGGGATCGACCCGACCCGCCACTTCCTCCAGCAACACAAAACTGTGACCGCCGCCCAATCCACCCGGCGCGCCCGAGGCGCCCGGCCCGGCGGCGGTGGCTTCACCGGTCTGAGTCGGGTCTGCACCGGCGGCAATAGCTTTTTGCAGTTGCTCGACATCGGTCAGTTGCGCCTGACTCGGCGTCACCGCCTCGGCGGTCTCCACGTGCGGGGCCTGATGCGCCAGTAACTGGGCTGTCATCTGCAGGCTGCTGTCACGCCCCAGAGTCAGCTCCTGGCCATTTTTCAATTGCACCGCCACCGCGCCTTCGGCCCCAGTGACCAGTTGCTCGCCGGCAAACAGCCGATCGCCCTCGACCAGGGTGCGTCGGGTGCCATCACCCGCCACTGCGTACACCTGACCGATGACCTTACTGACGATACCGATGAGCGTTGCCATGTGCATTTCCTCCGCTGCCAACTGCTGTCGGCATCCTGTTTGCGCGAAGAAGTTGCTCATGGTTCAAGCAGGTTGGCCTGGCGGATCGTTTGCCGAGAAAGCGTTTACCTGACGTAAACCACTGCCTCCCGACACTCTCGCCAGGCGTGTCGCTCGCAAGGGGAATTTCTGGATCGGGATAAAACCCTGTGCAATCAACGGCATCGGGGTCCACTTCCAAAATAACCGCCCTGCTAACGATGCGTAACGGTTTTGAATCACTCGAGTGACAAAAAATTGTCGCCTCTAAACCGTCTCGCTTCCCTCCCCTCCAGCACTTCTTCGCTCTGTGTCGAAAAGTGAATTGAACTTTCCTCAAGCCCTTCGATGCTCCTCAGAGCTCATAAACAAAGGCTTTCGCATTGAACAATGTGCTGGATTTTTCAGAGCGCATAAGTTTTTTTCGGCATAAGTCTTATGAGAAATCCTTCTTAGCTTCGCGTCAGGATGTTCTTAGCTCTGATGTAACAAGCGTGAGACGGTTTCACTTAAAAATAACGTCAAATATTTGGCGACTCACTAAGTACCATCAGGAATCAGGGAGAGGCATCCATGCGCGTTTTAACCCCCCTCTGCAGCGCGATTTTGCTGGCCATGGCCTGCACTTCTCAGGCTCAGGCGATGTCATTGACCGAGGCGATCCAGAGCACCATTGCGACCCACCCGGAACTGTCGTCGCGGGTCGATGCCCGGCTCTCGGCCGACGAGCAGATTAAAGTCGCCAAAGGGGGCTTCTATCCATCGGTGGATTTGAACGCCGGCTACGGGCGCGGGTACAGCGATAACACCACCACTCGGGCGCAGGGCAATCACCACACCGAAATCCTCACCTACACCCAGTCGGAACTGCGCCTGCGGCAGATGCTGTTCGACGGCTTCAACACCTCCAACGAGGTCGCGCGCACCAAAGGCGTGGCCAACTCGCGCGCCTATTACGCACAGGGCACCGCCCAGGATCTGGCCCTGCGCACCATCGAGGTGTACCTCGAAGTGCTCAAGCGCCGCGAACTGGTGACCCTGGCCAAGAACAACCTGCAAGCGCACATGCGAGTCAACGATCAGATCGGCCTGCGCACCGAACGCGGAGTCGGCAGTAACGCCGACTCCGACCAATCCACCGCTCGCCGGGCGCTGGCGCAAAACAACCTCGACACCGCCGAAGTCGATCTGGCCGATGCCGAGACGAACTTCTACAGCGTCGTGGGGCGCATGCCCGATGAACTCGAAGCGCCGCCATCGACCCGCGGCGAATTGCCCGCCACCCTGCCGGAAGCCCAGCAGAGCATGGTGGAAAACAACCCGTACCTGAAATCCGCCCAGGCCGATGTGCAATCGGCCGAAAGCCAGTACGAAGTCTCCAAGTCGCCGTTTTACCCGCGTTTTGACGCTGAAGCGGCGGTGGGCGCGAATAACAATATTCAGGGCGACGAAGGCCACGACAACGAATGGCGAGTGGGTGTGGTGATGAACTACAACCTGTTCCGCGGCGGCAGCGACAAGGCCCGGCTGGCCTCCAATGCGCACCAGATCAACCAGGCGCTGGACATCCGCAACAACGCCCTGCGCCAACTCAACGAGAACATCCACCTGGCCTGGAACGCCATGCTCAACGCCAAGAAACAAACCCCGACTGCCCGTGAATACGCCGAAACCACCACCCGTGTGCGGGCCGCGTATCAGGATCAGTTCGGCCTTGGTCAACGGACCTTGCTCGACTTGCTCGACAGTGAAAACGAACTCTACAACGCCAACCGCCGCTACACCGAAGTGCGCTACACCGAGGAGTTTTCGATGTACCGCGTGCTGGCGAACATGGGTCAGTTGCTGAGCAAACAACGGGTGGTGCTGCCCGCCGATGCGATCGCCTCCACCGAAGTGAAAAACGAAGCTCGCTTGCCTGAACTGAAATGAAATAACCCCTGTAGGAGCAGCCTTCGGCAGCTCCTACAGGGAGATATGTAGATATTTATGCCAATTGCCGCAGCGCAACGGGAGCGATCAAGTGACCAGCATGGAACCCGGCAACATTGGCGTCGATCCGCGTCTGAGCTTCGATGACCCGCTTCTGGACGGTCTGTTGATCCTCTGCAAACTTCATGGCGCGACGGTCAGTCGCGCCAGCCTGAGTGCCGGGCTGCCAATGGCACACCAACGTTTGAGCCTGGACCTGCTGCCGCGCGCAGCGGCCCGGGCCAGTTTGCAGGCGCGTGTGTTGCGCCGTGAACTGGGGGAGATTTCCGCGCTCAACCTGCCTGTGATGCTGCTCCTCAACCATGGCCGCTGCGCGGTCTTGCGTCGCTTCGGCGATGACGGTCAGGCGCTGATTCTGCCGAGCGAAGCCGACGGCGGAGAACAATGGGTCAGCACGGACGAGCTGGCCGCCAACTACAGCGGCCAGGCGTTGTTCGCCCGGCCGCGGCATGAACTCGAAGACCTGCGCGCACCGCTGGTGCCACGAGTGGAAGCGTGGTTTCGCGACACGTTGAAGTTGTCGAAGTGGCTGTACAGCGATGCGATTCTGGCGAGTTTTCTGATCAACCTGCTGGGGCTGATGGTGCCGCTGTTCGTGATGCAGACCTACGACCGGGTGGTGCCGAACCAGGCCACTTCAACGTTGTGGGTGTTGTCGATCGGCTTGCTGATCGGCACCGGCTTCGAACTGGTGCTGCGGGTGGTTCGCGCGCACCTGCTGGACACCGCCGGGAAGAAAACCGACGTGATTCTTTCGGCGACCTTGTTCGAACGCATCACCGGCATGGCAATGAAAGCGCGACCAGCGACCATCGGTGGTTTCGCCCAGAGCATTCATGATTTTCAGGGCCTGCGGGAGTTTCTCACCGCCGTCACGCTGACCAGCCTGATCGACCTGCCCTTCGCAGTATTGATGCTGGTGGTGATCGGCTTGCTCGGTGGCTGGTTGGTGGTGATTCCGCTGTTGGCCTTCCCCATCACGATCATCTTTGCCATGGTGATTCAGGCACGTCTGCGCGACACCGTGCAGAAGAGTCTGAGCCTCGGCGCCGAACGCCAGGCCCTGCTGATCGAAACCCTCGGCGGTCTGGAAACCCTCAAGGCGTGCAGCGCCGAAAGCGAACGCCAACACAAATGGGAAAGCACCCACGGCGCCCTCACCCGCCTCGACAGCCATGCACGCAACCTCTCGGCGCTGGCCACCAACGGCACGCTGTTCATTCAGCAATTCTCCGGCATGGCGACCATCGTCGCCGGGGTCTACAGCATCATCGCCGGCAACCTCAGCGTTGGTGCGCTGGTGGCGACCTACATGCTCGGCAGCCGCGTGCTCGCGCCGCTGGGGCAAATCGCCGGGCTGATCACCCGTTATCAACAAGCGCAACTGACCATGAAAAGCACCGATGCGCTGATGTCGTTGCCGCAAGAACGTGACGCCAAACAGCGGCCACTGGAGCGTACGCAACTGCAAGGCGCGCTCGACGTCAGCGGCGTGACGTTTCACTACAACGGCCAGAATGCTCCGGCCCTGGCCAACGTCAGCTTCAGCATGAAACCCGGCGAACGGATCGGCATCATCGGCCGCAGCGGCTCGGGCAAAAGCACGTTGGCGCGGCTGGTGATGGGATTCTATGCACCGGAAGAAGGCCAGTTGCTGCTCGATGGCCTGGACCTGCGACAACTGGACGTCGCCGACCTGCGTCAACAGATCGGCTACGTCGCCCACGACCTGCCATTGCTGGCCGGCAGCCTGCGCGACAACCTGACCCTCGGCGCGCGCTACATCAACGATGCCCGGATGCTTGAAGTCGCCGAACTGACTGGCGTCACCGAACTGGCTCGCCAACATCCCCAGGGCTTCGACCGGCCGGTGGGTGAACGCGGTCAGTTGCTGTCGGGCGGTCAACGCCAAGCGGTGTTGCTGGCGCGGGCCTTGTTGCTCGACCCGCCGATCATGCTGCTCGACGAACCCACCAGCGCCATGGACAACAGCAGCGAAGACGTCCTGCGGCAAAAACTCCACGGCTGGATTCAGGGCAAAACCCTGCTGCTGGTCACTCACCGCACGTCGATGCTCAGCCTGGTGGACCGGTTGGTGGTGCTGGACAACGGACGGATCGTCGCCGACGGCCCGAAAGAAGCGGTCATCGATGCGTTGCGCAAGGGCCGTGTCGGCTCTGCGACGGCTTAGGGGCACCCACTCGATGCCCTCGCCACAGGTTTGTATTCGGCTTTATTTCTCTAACTGACGGGTATTGCCCATGTCTGCTCAAACCCCGGATTCTGCGGCCCGAAGCTACCTCGGCAGTTTCAGCAAAAGTGCCGAAAGCGAATTCATGCCGGAAACCGCCGGCGCCTCGTTGCAGGATTCGCCGCGCTGGTCGCGGATCACCGTGTGGCTGGCGGCGGCGCTGCTGATCACCTCGCTGGTCTGGGCCAAATTCGCCGTGTTGCAGGAAGTCACCACGGGTGAAGGCAAGGCGATTCCGTCGAGCAAGATTCAGGTGATCCAGAACCTGGAGGGCGGCATCGTCACCGAAATCTTCGTGCGCGAAGGGCAAATGGTGAACAAGGGCGACACCTTGCTGCGCCTGGATGACACGCGTTTTCTGTCGAACAAAGGTGAAAGCGAAGCGGACCGTTATGCACTGACCGCGCAGGTCGAACGGCTGTCGGCCGAAGCGGAAGGCCGGCCGTTCAAGCTGTCCGCGGAAGTCATCGCCAAGGCGCCGCAAGTGGCCGAGGACGAACGCTCGCTGTACGAACAACGTCAGCGCCGACTGGCCAGCGAACAGCGCACGCTGACCGAACAACTTCGACAGAAAACCCAGGAGCTGGCGGAATTCCGCTCCAAACAGGGGCAGTTCAGTTCCAGCCTGGCCCTGCTGCAACAAGAGATGAACATGTCTGCGCCGCTGGTGGGCACCGGGGCGGTTTCGCCGGTGGAGATCCTGCGGCTCAAACGCAGCGCGGTGGAAATCCGCGGTTCGCTGAACGCCACGACCCTGGCGATTCCCCGGGCGGAATCGGCAATCAATGAGATCAAAAGCAAGATCGACGAATCCGAACAATCCTTCCGTTCAGACGCGGCAAAAGAGCTGAATGAGAAACGCACTGACCTGTCGAAAATCACTGCCTCGAGCATCGCTATCGACGACCGGGTGACGCGCACCACCGTGGTGTCGCCGGTTCACGGCATTATCAAAATGCTGAAGGTCAACACCATCGGCGGCGTGGTCCAGCCGGGCAACGACATGGTGGAAATCGTGCCGCTGGAAGACAACCTGCTGATCGAAGCCAAGGTCCGTCCTCAAGACGTGGCGTTCCTGCACCCGGGCCAGAAAGCCATGGTCAAGTTCAGCGCTTACGACTACACGATTTACGGCGGGTTGAGTGCGAAGCTGGAGTTGATTGGCGCGGACACCATCACCGATGACAAGGGCAACAGCTTTTATCTGATTCAGGTGCGCACCGACAAGAATCACTTGGGCGGGGATGCGAAACCGCTGCTGATCATTCCGGGGATGGTGGCGACGGTGGACATTATTACCGGGGAGAAAAGCGTGCTGGATTATTTGCTTAAACCGGTATTGAAAGCGCGGACTGAGGCGATGCGGGAAAGGTAGTCTTTGTTGGGATTATCTGTGATTGATCTACCGCTTTCGCGAGCAAGCCCGCTCCCACATTTGATCGCTTTTCTCCTGAAGAAACCCGGTCCAATGTGGGAGCGGGCTTGCTCGCGAAGAGGCCGGCATAAACAACAACTATTTCGGCCCATGATTACGCTGAAAAACCTCCTCCCCCATCGCCGCAATCTGCCCCTCGATCAACGCCTCGAATGGCTTCAACAACAGCTCAAAACTGACCGATGACTCAAGCGTCTGCAACGCCTGCACAATCGCCTCCACCGTCGACAACGCCCCCGGCCCCGGAGCCTTGCGCAGGCGATAACGCGACACCCCGCCCTCGGCCAATGTCACTCTGGGCAACGCCGCCAACAACGGATTGAGGTGCAGCATTTTACGCGCCTTGCGCCAGGTGCCGTCCGGAACCACCAGCAGCAGCGGCTCATCATTAGCGGTGTAGGCCTGCATTGGCTGCGCCTCCTCACCGGGAAACAGTAGCCGCGCTTGATAGCCCGGCTGATTCAACAGCGTCGGCAAATCCTCGAACACCTCACCCACAATCAACTCGGCATTCTTCAACCCCAGCGCAGCCAATCGCGCTGTGTTCAGCGCGTGGTTCACTTCGCTTGGATGCTGAAGCAGCAACACCCGAGTGCGACTGTCGAGGCTCGGGATCAGCGGGCACAGACAATGGGTTTGCGGGCGTAGACAGCGTGGGCATTGGATTCTGGACATTTTCTTAAGCCTGATTGAGCTGCGCTTTGAGCAGGTCGCGAAAGGTCTGGATCAGCGGTTCGCGGCTGCGGCCACGGCGCACGATCATCGAGAACGGTGCCTGATAACCGAATGTCGCTGGCAGTAGCACGCGTAAATCACCTTTGTCGGCCCAAGCCTGGGCGTAGTGTTCCGGCAGGTAACCGATGTAGGCGCCGGACAGCACCAGAATCAGCTGGGCCTCCATACTTTCCACCGTCGCCGCGCTGTGTTTGAAACCATGGCGCGCCAGTTCGGCCTGGCTCCAATAGCCGCGACCGACCATGCGCTGTTGGGTGATGACTTGCTCGGGGATGCGCCGCTCGGTGAACAGCGGGTGGCGACTGCTGCAATACAGCCAGTGTTGCTCACGGTACAGCGGCATGTAGACCAGACCGCTCATGCGCGTGGAAAAGGCACCGATGGCCAGGTCGAGGCGGTTGTCCTGCACGCCGAGTTGCAGTTCGTAGGGGCTCATGACCGACAGATGCAAGTGCACCGCCGGGTGTTCCTGAGTGTAGGCACCGATGGCTTCGGCGAACGGCAAGGCCTTGTCGCTGACGGTGGAGTCGATCACGCCGAGGTTCAAGGTTCCGCGCAGCTCGCCCTTGAGGGCGGCGGCGTATTGTTCAAAACCTTCGAGTTCCGCCAATAGACGCAGGGTTTCCTGATGGAACAGCTCGCCCTTGCTGGTCAGGCTGAAACCACCGCGACCGCGATGGCAAAGCACCAGGCCCAGGGCCGCTTCGAGCTGGCTCATGTAAGTGCTGATGGCCGAGGTCGAGAGGTTGAGTTCTTGCTGGGCGTTGGCGAACCCCTGATGGCGGACCACGCTGACGAAGATGCGCAATAGTTTCAGGTCGGGTAAAGCGTTGGCCATTGGATGCTCCGAAGTGCCAGGGAACGCGGTTTTTTGGTGACTATGGGAGATCACTGTGGCGAGGGGGCTTGCCCCCGTTGAGTTGCGCAGCAGCCCCAAAACCATTCACCCCCGGTGTATCAGACAGAACGCAGCGCGCCGGTTTACGACTGCTGCGCAGCCGAACGGGGCGGTGCGGCGGTCCGACAAGCCCCCTCACCACAAAAGCTCCCTCACCACAGGGGTTCTGTATTACGGCAAGTCTATCTCCGCCCTCGTCATTAGTTTAGAAAAATCTGAACTAAGTATTTGCCCGTAGCGATTCTTCCCGGTCACTACATTTCGCAGAATCGGCCCACAGCGGTGCCCGTCTCTCCCCGAGCGTGCAGCCGACATAAATAAAACAACGACGATGAGGCCTTACCCGTGGACAAGATTCTTCACCAACCACTGGGCGGCAACGAAATGCCGCGCTTCGGCGGCATCGCCACCATGCTGCGACTCCCCCATTTGCCATCTGCTGCTGGCCTGGACGCTGCCTTTATCGGCATCCCGCTGGACATCGGCACTTCCCTGCGCCCCGGCACCCGTTTTGGGCCGCGTGAAATCCGCGCTGAATCGGTGATGATCCGCCCGTACAACATGGCCACCGGCGCCGCACCGTTCGATTCGCTGTCGGTTGCCGACATCGGTGACGTGGCGATCAACACGTTCAACCTGCTGGACGCCGTGCGGATCATCGAAGAGGCCTACGACAATATCCTCGAACACGACGTGATCCCCCTGACCCTCGGCGGCGATCACACCATCACCCTGCCGATTCTGCGTGCCATCCATAAAAAGCACGGCAAGGTCGGCCTGGTGCACATCGACGCCCACGCCGATGTGAACGATCACATGTTCGGCGAGAAAATCGCCCATGGCACCACCTTCCGTCGCGCCGTAGAAGAAGGCCTTCTGGATTGCGACCGTGTGGTGCAAATTGGCCTGCGCGCTCAGGGTTACACCGCTGATGACTTCAACTGGAGCCGCAATCAAGGCTTCCGTGTGGTTCAGGCGGAAGAATGCTGGCACAAATCCCTGGCACCGCTGATGGCCGAAGTGCGCGAGAAAGTCGGCGGCGGTCCGGTGTATTTGAGTTTCGATATCGACGGAATCGACCCGGCCTGGGCACCAGGCACTGGCACCCCGGAAATTGGCGGTCTGACGACCATTCAGGCGATCGAAATCGTGCGCGGCTGCCAAGGCCTCGATCTGGTCGGTTGCGATCTGGTAGAAGTCTCGCCAGCGTACGACACCACCGGTAACACCTCGCTGTTGGGCGCCAACCTGCTGTACGAAATGCTCTGCGTACTGCCGGGTGTGGTCCATCGCTGAGGATCGGTCATGAACGAACGTGATCAGGTACTCAACGCCGCCGCAGAACTGGTGTCGGCCTTTGCCCGTAACGATCGCGAAGCTTACTTCGGCGCATTCAGCGTTGATGCCAGCTTCGTGTTCTACACCCTCGAGCAGCCCCTGCTGTCGCGCGATGCCTATCAGGCGTTGTGGGACACCTGGCGCGCCGAGGACGGCTTCGAGGTGCTGTCATGCACCTCGAGCAACGCCTTCGTCAGCCTGCAGGGTGACGTGGCGATTTTCATCCATGACGTGGCCACCGAGCTGCGCATGCAAGGGGAGCAACACTTCAGCCAGGAGCGCGAGACGATTGTTTTCAAAAAACAGACGTCTGGCCAAGAACAACAAGGCCTATGGCTGGCCTGCCACGAACATTTGTCCGCAATGCCGGAAGGGCTGCCACCCCCTTAGCCAAACAGGTGACGCTCACGCACGATGAGCGCGCCTTTATGATCGGAGCAGATCATGAATAACAACAACAAAGAAAAAAGCCTTAGCAGCATCGAAACAAACGGGGTCGAACAGATCCCGGATCATGAGCGCGACGCCAGACCCAGCGACCTGTTTCGCCTGATCTTCGGCGGCGCCAATACCTTTGCCACAGCGGTGCTCGGCAGTTTTCCCGTGCTGTTCGGCCTGTCCTTCCAGGCGGGCGTGTGGGCGATTGTGCTGGGCGTGGTAATCGGGGCGCTGATCCTAGCGCCGATGGGCCTGTTCGGGCCGATCAATGGCACCAATAACGCTGTGTCCTCCGGCGCCCACTTCGGCGTGCACGGACGGATCGTCGGTTCGTTTCTGTCGCTGCTGACCGCCATTGCCTTCTTCTCGCTCTCGGTATGGAGTTCGGGCGATGCGTTGATCGGTGGCGCGAAACGCCTGATCGGCATCCCGGAAACCGACCTGACACTGGGCCTGGCTTACGGTCTGTTCGCGATCCTGGTACTGACCGTGTGCATCTACGGCTTCCGCTTCATGCTGTGGGTCAATCGCATCGCTGTGTGGGCCGCCAGCCTGCTGTTCCTGCTCGGCATCTTCGCGTTCGCCCCGACCTTCGACAGCCAGTTCGCCGGTACCGTCGCCATAGGGCAGGCCGGTTTCTGGGCCGCCTTCATCGGTGCCGCGCTGGTCGCCATGAGCAACCCGATTTCCTTCGGTGCATTCCTTGGCGACTGGTCGCGGTACATCCCGCGTGAAACCCCGAAGGGTCGCATCATGCTGGCGGTGATTGCTGCGCAACTTGCCACGTTGATCCCGTTCCTGTTCGGCCTCGCCACGGCCACCATCGTGGCGATCAAGGCACCGGACTACATCGCGGCCAACAACTACGTCGGCGGTCTGCTGGCAGTGTCGCCGAGCTGGTTCTTCCTGCCGGTGTGCCTGATTGCGGTGATCGGCGGCATGTCCACCGGCACCACCTCGCTGTATGGCACCGGGCTGGACATGTCCAGCGTGTTTCCGCGGGTGCTGTCGCGGGTCAAGGCAACACTGCTGATCGGCGTGATGTCGATTGCCTTCATCTTCATCGGGCGCTTTGCGGCGAATCTGGTGCAGAGCGTGTCGACCTTCGCCGTGCTGATCATCACCTGCACCACCCCGTGGATGGTGATCATGATCATCGGCCTGCTGGTACGTCGCGGTTTCTACTGCCCGGATGACCTGCAAGTGTTCACCCGTGGCGAGAAAGGTGGCCGTTACTGGTTCACTCACGGCTGGAACTGGCGTGGCCTGGGTGCCTGGATCCCGAGCGCGCTGGTGGGTTTGTGCTTTGTGAACCTGCCGGGGCAGTTTGTCGGGCCACTCGGGAATCTGGCGGGCGGGATCGACATCAGCCTGCCGGTGACCCTCGGCCTGGCCTCGCTGGTGTACCTGACGCTGCTGAACCTGTTCCCGGAACCGCGGGAAGTGTTTGGCCTGGAGGATGTTCGTAGCCACGGCGCCAGCACCACGGCGAAGCCTGAGCTACGTCAGCCCGCCTGACACTGATCCACCTGTGGGAGCGGGCTTGCTCGCGAAGACTGCGGTACATCCAACAATGATGTGACTGACAGACCGCTTTCGCGAGCAAGCCCGCTCCCACAGAGAGTTTGCCCCACAGAATCGACTTTGTTTCACAATAAAAAGACAATCGGAGACACGCCATCATGGCTTTGGATTTATTCGTCGTTCTCATTTACGCCGCCGCAATGCTGGTGCTCGGCTACTACGGCATGCGCAAGGCCAAGACCCACGAAGACTATTTGGTCGCCGGTCGTAACCTCGGCCCTGGTCTCTACATGGGCACCATGGCCGCTACCGTTCTGGGTGGCGCATCCACCGTCGGCACCGTGCGCCTGGGCTATGTTCATGGCATCTCCGGTTTCTGGCTGTGTGCTGCACTGGGCTGCGGCATCGTGGCGCTGAACCTGTTCCTCGCCAAACCGCTGCTGAAGCTGAAGGTATTCACCGTTACCCAGGTGCTGGAAAAGCGCTACAACCCAATGGCGCGTACCGCGAGCGCAACCATCATGCTGGCTTATGCATTGATGATCGGTGTGACCTCGATCCTGGCGATCGGCACCGTACTGCAAGTGCTTTTCGGTCTGCCGTTCTGGCTCTCGGTGCTGCTGGGTGGCGGTGTGGTGGTGATTTACTCGACCATCGGTGGCATGTGGTCCCTGACCCTGACCGACATCGTCCAGTTCGGTATCCAGACCGTGGGTCTGATGTTCCTGTTGCTGCCGATCTGCCTGTACCGGGTCGGTGGCTGGGATCAACTGGTTGCGCAATTGCCGGCCGCCAGCTTCAACTTCACCAGCATCGGCTGGGACACCATCATCACCTACTTCCTGATCTACTTCTTTGGCATCCTGATCGGTCAAGACATCTGGCAACGAGTGTTCACCGCACGAAGCGAGAAAGTCGCCAGGTACGCCGGTACGTCTGCCGGGATCTACTGCATTGTCTATGGCCTGGTGTGCGCGCTGATCGGCATGGCTGCTCATGTGCTGATTCCGGATCTGGACAACGTCAACAATGCCTTTGCCGCCATCGTCAAAGTGTCCCTGCCGGACGGTATCCGCGGCCTGGTGATCGCTGCTGCACTGGCGGCCATGATGTCCACCGCCAGCGCCGGCCTGCTCGCCGCATCCACCACCCTGACCGAAGACCTGCTGCCGAAACTGCGTGGCGGCAAACAATCGAACGTGAGCGTCAATCGCCTGTTTACCCTGTTGACTGGCATCGCGGTACTGGGCATCGCGCTGGTGGTCAATGATGTGATCAGCGCACTGACCCTGGCCTACAACCTGTTGGTGGGCGGCATGCTGATCCCGCTGATGGGGGCGATCTACTGGAAACGCGCCACGACCGCTGGTGCGATCACCAGTATGGCGCTGGGCTTCATCACCGCGCTGGTGTTCATGTTCAAGGATGGAATGGACGCCAACACCCCGATCTACTACAGCCTCGGCGTGGGCCTGGTGAGTTTCGTGGCGGTCAGCTTGCTGTCCCGTCGCCCGGCTGCGGTGGCGCGCGCGATCTAAGCTTTCTATAACGACTTGATGCTTTCTTCGACGGGTGCGGCGTCGGTTGCCACACCCGTTTTTTTCGCCTGAAGGAATCTATCCGCGAAGATCGTCAGCCGCGATCGGTGGTTGGAGGTGAGGCGACGGGTTCGATCGTTTGCACGCTGGCTACGATGAGACGAGTGGCAGCGCTGACACGCCTGAAGCCTGCTGTACTCAGCGCCAGGGACAACAACAATAACGCCCTCGAAGAACAACCATGACCAAAGACGCCGTTCGTACAGCCGTGCATCGCCTTATCAGCCGCCTGCTGGAAAATCAGGATGATTTCGACGACAACTCCAACCTGGTGCAGTTGGGGCTGGATAAAGAGGATATCCAAGAGCTGGTCTTCCATCTGGAAGATCAGCTGGGATTGACAGCGTTTACCGCCGAAGAAGACCGGATGCTCAAGACTGCGACAACCGTCGACGACTTGAGCCGGTTTTTGATTGAGATTGGGCGGTATTGAGATGGGTTGCCACATGCATCTTTTGCGGCAGATGCAGTTACCTGTGGCGAGGGGGCTTGTCCCCGTTGGGCCGCGGAGCGACCCCAAAACCATTCAGCCTGGTTGAATCAGATAGACCTCGTCAGCAGATTCTACGACTGCTTCGCAGCCGAACGGGGGCAAGCCCCCTCGCCACGGCAAGCCCGTTTGCCAAATAGATCCAGGCTTACCGGCGGCGTTGCTGCTGGCTGCGACGTTGTTCGTCGTCAGTGCGAATAGGCACGGGTTGCAGAGGCGGTTCGATCAAACCGAGTGCGACGCCCAGGTCATGCAGCCAGTTTTGGATTTTCTCTTTCATGGTGCCCCCTTCAGGGTAGTGCCGAGCGGCCGAAGTTCTGTAGCCCCTTCGCACTGATAATAGTCCGAAGTCCTACGCAATGCTCGTCCAACATCGCAATGATCTGTTACTGAATTGATCCAAATCCTTGCACGCCCGTTCAAGCAAATGCCTGGGCCTGAATCGCTGCCGACGGATACACCGCCTGCTGCTGCTCGATCCACGCATTCAGGTTGGCGCCGACCATGCCCTTGCGCCACATCAACCAGGTGGTCGCGCTGGCGAACGGCTCGGCCAACGGGTGCACTGCCACGCTTTCGCGCCCCGGCAGGCTGGCAAGCATCGACTCCGACATCAGCGCCACGCCGGAGCCGGCGATCACGCAGGCGAGCATTCCCGGATAAGACTCGATCTCCATGGCCCGGCCCATGGCCGCGTGATCATGGGCGAACCAGGCTTCCAGACGCATCCGGTAGGAACAGCCCTGCCGAAACGTAAACACCGAACGCCCTTCGACATCCAGCGCGCTGCGTACTGGCGAATGATCGGCCTCGCTGATCAACACCAGCCGTTCGTCGCACAACGGCACGCCGTCGAGCCCGGCCAGTTCCAGCGGGCCGTCCACCAGCGCCGCATCGAGGCGTCCGGTGAGCAGACCTTCGAGCAATTCGCCGCTGGGCCCCGACTGCACTTGCAGGTTTACCGCCGGATAGCTGCGGTGATAGCGCGCCAACAGCTCTGGCAAGTGAATGGCAGCGGTGCTGTACATGGTGCCAAGCACGAAATCCCCGGCCGGTTGCCCGCCCTGCACCGCCGCGTGGGCTTCGTCGTGCAAGGCGAACAGTTTGGCGGTGTAGTCCAAGAGGACTTTTCCCGCAGGTGACAACTGCAAACGCTGACGCTCGCGTACGAACAATTCGACACCGAGTTGCTCTTCGAGCTGCTTGAGCCGGGTCGACAGGTTGGACGGCACACGATGCAGGCGTTCAGCAGCGCGGGTAATGGAGCCCTCCTCCGCCACCGCCTGGAAAATCCGCAATTGGCTGAATTCCACTCCATTCTCCAAATCAGAACAAGTTGCTCACTATTATTCATTTTTAAAGAAAGTCAATCAGTCCTAGCCTGACGGTCATTGATCCTCGAAACGGAACTCAGACTATGTCCCCTCTGATTCGCTTAACCGCCAGTTTCATCGCGCTGATGATGGCCATGGGCATCGGGCGTTTCGCCCTGACCCCGCAACTGCCGCACTTGCTCAGCGAAGGCCAGATCGACCTGACCGCCGCCGGTCTGATTGCCGCCGCCAACTACCTCGGCTACTTCGTCGGCGCGGTGGACGCGATGTTCGCCCGTCGCCCCGACCAGGTTCGCCGGCGCCTGCTCGGCGGTTTGTGGCTCTGTGTTTTGCTGACCCTTGCCTCGTTCTGGGCCGACGGGTTCTGGGCGCATCTGGTGCTGCGTTTCGGCACGGGCGTGGCCAGCGCCTGGGTGTTGGTGATGATTACCGCATTGAGCCAACCGCTGGCAGCGGCGGCCGGTCGTCCGCGGCTCGGCGCACTGGTATTTGCCGGGCCGGGGCTGGGGATTTTTCTGACAGGATTATTGGCCTTGGGCTCGAACCTGCTGGGTCAGACGTCCGCGACCTTGTGGCTGGTGTATGCCGGTGTCGGACTGGTGATGCTGCTGGGGATTCTGCCGTTCCTGCCGCAACCGGCCAGCCCTTCCACTGCGACACCGCCTGCCGTTACATCGGGCCCCCAAGATGTCGGACGTTTACCGGTGATCTATGGGTTGTACGGTTTGGGCTACATCATCCCGGCCACTTTCCTCTCACAGATGGCCAGCGCGCAGTTCCATGGCCAATGGCAAGCCGATCTGTTCTGGCCATGCTTCGGCCTGGCGGCAGCAATCGGGGTGGTCTTGGTGAGCCTGCGTCGGCACAACCCGAACGCCACCCGCCATTGGCTGATGGCAACGTTGTGGTTGCAGGCGGCCGGGGTCTTCGCCTGCCTGTTGGGCAGCGGTGCCGGCCTGGCGTTGGGGGTGATCCTGTGTGGCGGGCCGTTCCTGGCCTGCATGCAACTGGTGATGCAGCGCTCCCGGGAACTGGCGCCCCATGCCACCCAGCGCAACGCCGGGCTGCTGACCGCGTGCTTCGCCGTGGGCCAGCTCAGCGGGCCGTTGCTGGCAGCGCTGAGCAGCCATTTCAGCGGTGGATTGCAACCGGCGCTGGTAATCGCCGGTAGCGGTTTGCTCATCGCAGGAGGCCTGTTGCTGAGCCCGGTCAGGGTTGCCCAAGTGCTTTGCGCAAACGACGGCGGACCCACTGTTCTGCGCTCACAAAAGTGATCCCGAGCAGAACCAGCACCGCGCCGATCACAAAGTTGAGGCTCAGTTCTTCGCCCAGCAGCACCACGCCGAACGTGACGCCGAACAATGGCGTCATGAACGAAAACACCGCCAGGTTCGCTGCCAGATAACGACGCAGCAACCAGAACCAGGTCAGGTAACTGAAAAACGACACCACCAATCCCTGGAACAACACGCTGGCCACGGCAACGGTGGTCAGGCTGACATGGGCGACCTGCCCGCTGAGGATCGCGATCAACAGCAGGCCAACAAAGCCGACGATCAGTTGATAAAACAGCGTCAGGGTCACCGGTGCTTCCGACAGACGCGAGGCGCGCACCACCACAGTGGTCGCGCCCCACGACGCGCCGGCCAGCACGCCCAACGCATCACCCATCAGCATGCGTTGATCGAGGTTGTCCCACGACACGCCACCGGCAAACGCAATGGCAATGCCGACGAAGGCAAGAAAAATCCCCAGCCACTGCACCGGTCTTAAACGCTCACTCGGCAGCAGCCAATGCACGCCCAACGCGGTGAAGATCGGCGCGGTGTAGAGGAACACCGACATGTGCGCCGCCGTGGTCAGTTGCAAGCCTTCGGAAATGAAGAAGAACTCCAGGCTAAACAACGCACCCGCCAGCAAACCGCCGCGCCAGGTATTACCGACCTGATCCCAACCGCCCTTCCAGCAGATCAACAATCCTACGAGCAACGCGGAAATACCCGACCGCCCCGCCGCCTGCATGACCGGCGCAATGTCGGGCGCGGCCCACTTGATCATCACCTGTTGCACACCCCAGATCAGGCACAACCCGACCATTACTTGCAGGGCAAACCCATCGGCGCTACGCCGGGTGGCGCTCACCGGAACACCTCGACAACACAATCCATGGCAGTGACTCGACAGTAAAAGCAAAGCCCCGGACTTCTGGCTGAACAGAGGTGCCGAGGCGAAAAATTATGCTGCCGATTATTAACCAGATGGACAGAAAAAGGTGTCTGCAAAAGACCTTTAAATCGCCGCTTGCGTCATATGGCGGTCGCGTCCTCTCTGTAGGCGCTGCCGCAGGCTGCGATCTTTTGCCTGTAAAAGATCAAGATCAAAAGATCGCAGCCTGCGGCAGCTCCTACAGGGGCCGGCGTAAGGTCAGCTGAGTTCGATACGATCAGCGTGAATGACGATCTGGCCGTTCTTGTACAACGCACCGATGGCCTTTTTGAAGTTGCCCTTGCTGACGCCGAACATGCTGCTGATCAGCGTCGGGTCGCTCTTGTCGCTGACTGGCAGGGTGCCGTTGTTGTCGCGCAACTTGGCAAGAATCTTCGAGTTCAGACTGGTGGCAGCTTCTTCGCCCACCGGTTGCAGGCTCAGGCTGATCTTGCCGTCGGCGCGGACTTCTTTGATAAAGCCCTTCTCTTCTTTACCGGCACGCATGAACTTGAAGATTTCGTTCTTGTGGATCAGGCCCCAGTGCTTGTTGTTGATGATTGCCTTGAAGCCCATATCGGTCGCTTCGGCCACCAGCAAATCAACTTCCTGACCCGGGGTGTAATTGGCCGGAGTCTTGTCCAGGTAGCGATCCAGACGCGCCGTCGCGGTGATGCGTCGCGTGTGTTTGTCGAGGTAGACGTGCACCACGACATACTCGCCGGCCGTCATCTGGCGCTTTTCTTCGGAATACGGCAGCAGCAGATCCTTCGGCAAACCCCAATCCAGGAACACGCCGATGCTGTTGACTTCAACGACTTTCAAACTGGCGAATTCACCGACCTGAACTTTTGGCTTTTCGGTCGTAGCGATAAGTTTGTCATCGCTGTCCAGATAAATAAAAACGTTGAGCCAATCTTCATCTTCGCTGGGAATATCTTTGGGGATATAACGATTAGGCAGGAGGATTTCACCATCCGCGCCACCGTCCAGATATAAACCGAAGTTAGTGTGTTTAACCACTTGCAAACTGTTGTAGCGCCCGACTAAAGCCATGTCCAATACCCTCATTGCGTGGGCGGCATTCTACCCGGTTTTGCGGGCCGCGTTCGGCGGCCGGCCCGGTGGCGCAAGAAAATCCGTCGAAGGCCTTAATTTTCCTGGGTTTTGCCGTGCGCGTTTGGCCGCTCGTCAGGCCGTTCGGCTGTTCTTCCCCCTCGCCAGCCCATCCGAAAAACGCTTTTTCTTCACTTGGGTTCTTAGTTAAAACAGCAGCTTAGGGGAACATTGCGAATAATAACTTGCGATAAATCGTGCTGCTCCAATGTGTATTTCGGGAGGATATTTACCAAGCAATTGTCAAGTATTTCCTGTACGATGCCTGGCCAAGTTAATTTCTACAGGTTAATGGCCGCCATGCGTGTAAAAGCATCCAACAGCAAAGCAAAGCCAGCTCCAGCCGTTGAAACCAGCGAATCGATCAACAACCAGATCGCTGCGTTCCTCAAGTCCGGCGGAGAGATCCAGCAAATTGCCAAAGGCGTCAGCGGCCAGACGTTCGGCCCGTCCAAGCAGATCACGCTGGGCAAAAAGTAATTCCCCCCGCGTTAACTGGTCCGTAAGCGCTTTGAGCTTCGAAGCGCTTGGACTGGAACCCTCCCGCAATACCCAATCAAACAAATCAATATTTCAAAAATCGACGAACGGCCCTCGATGCCGAACATTCGCCGGTATGCTTGCACGTGTCTGGATCAAGCGTTTCAGCAGGTTTTCCGTACCTGCTCCTCGCTGTTCATGGAGTGACGCATGTTCAAGCCCTCTTATTTCCTGCTCGGCAGCCTGCTGTGGTGTTCGGTCGCCCCTGCACAAGTCTTCCAGCGCGAACTGGGCGACTTCGATCTCAAGCTCGCCACCACCCCCAGCCGCAGCATGGCCCAAGGTCTGGTCAAGCCCTCGACGACCGGCTCGTTCCATGGTGGCCTCGACCTGAGCCACGACAGCGGCTTCTACGTGGGTCAATGGTCCCCCAGCATGGGACTGAGCCCGTCGAGCAACCTTGAAGTCGATTCCTACATGGGCTTTAAACAGCCTTTCGATCAATCCCTCGGTTACGAAGTGGGCATGATCCAATACAGCTACCCGAAAGTGGACACCCTCGACAGCCAGGAGTTGTTCGGCGGCCTGACCCTGCTGGGCAGTCGCTTCGGCGCGGCTTTCAGCAACGACCCGGACAAACAGAACAGCACCCTTTTCGCCGACCTCAGTGGCAATCAGCCGTTCGGCATCGGGATCAGCCTGAAATACACCACCCACCAACTCAATACACCGGTATCCGTCGACGATGGGTATGTAGGCAGTTTTACCGACTGGTCAGTGAAATTGTCTCGGCCGTTCATGGGCATCGATCTGGACTTGATCTACAGTGATTCAAGCCTGAGCGGCAGCGATTGCTCCGCTTATTCCGGCCACAATACCGAGTGCGACGGCCTGGTCACGCTCAAGGCTGCACACAGTTTCTATTAATCGGCTGAACCGCCGGGCTCATCCCGCGATCACACAAGAGAACCCTTAAAGAAACCAGGTCTTCGCAAGGACTCGCCATGTCGCACTGGTTGAAACAGATCGGCGTCATCATCACCCTCAGTCTCACCGTCGCCGCGTGCAGCCGCGTGGGCCTGGCTTACCGCAATCTCGACGTGATCATTCCCTGGACGCTCAGCGACTATCTGGAAATGAACCACGAGCAAAAAGACTGGTTCAACGAGCGCCTCAAAGAACACCTAAGCTGGCACTGCACCACGCAATTGCCCGGTTACCTCGACTGGCTGGATCGTTTACAGGCTATGGTCGAAGCCAACCAGATCACCGACGCCGCGCTGCAAACCCGCACCCAGGAAGCCAAACAGGCCATCGCCGAAACCGCCCGGCAAATCACCCCGTCGGCCATCGAGTTGTTGCAGGGCCTTGATGACAAGCAAGTCGCGGAAATGAACGATGCCTTCGCCAAGGACCAGCGCAAACGTCAGGAGGCCTACCTCAAACCGTCTCTGGAGCAACAGATCAGAGAGCGGAGCAAGCGCATGGAGAAACGCCTGAATGTCTGGCTCGGACCGCTAAGCCCGAGCCAACAGCAACGGGTAGTGGCCTGGTCGAATGCCTTGGGTGATCAGAACAAACAATGGATTGCCAACCGTGCCCATTGGCAGCAGCAATTCAGCGCAGCAGTTGCGCAACGGCAGAGCCCAGAATTCCCACAACAAATCGAGACACTTCTGGTGAATCGCGAGAGTTTGTGGACGCCCGCTTACCGCGAGGCCTTCGCCAACACCGAAGCCCAGGCTCGGGCGTTGCTGGTGGACGTGATGGCCGAGAGTACGCCGGTTCAGCGTGAACGGTTGCTGCAGAAGATTGAAGGCGTACGCAAGGATTTCACTGATTTGCAATGCCTGAAAGCGGCGCGGCAGGATTAAGCGGACCACCACAATCCAATGTGGGAGCGGGCTTGCTCGCGAATGGATTTAACATTCAAAAGCCATGTCGACTGTCACACCGCATTCGCGAGCAAGCCCGCTCCCACAGGGGGTAAACGCGATCTTCAGGCAATCTGCGCCTTCGACGCCACCTCATCAAACGTCAACTCTTCCAGCGCATCCTCCTGTTCATCCAGCACCTGCCGCGGATGTTCATTCCCCGGAATGCTGCTGTCGATCAGGCTCAATAAACTCGAGCCCCTAGGCGTCAAAATGTAGTTCTCGCCATTGCCACCCTGATCTTCTGGGCGAGGCTCGATATAGCCCCGTAGCAACAGTAACTTTTCGTACTCGCCAGCCACCGTTTTCAGGTGATCCAGATTCTCAAACGGCTCACCTTTCGACGCTTGCTCTACCGCATACTGCTCGGCATAGGGTCGTGGGGTGAAACTGTGGCCAGCGCCGTTCTGCACTTCATGCAGCAAGCGTTCAAGCAAATCCCAGTTATAAGTCGTCATCCTGATCAACCTCCAGAGCCCGTGAGTGAAATGGCCTTCATAGGTTGTGACCGACAGGGAGGGCGGCCGTTCAGCCTGGTTATTTCGCCCTACCGACCGGCGGTATGTCGAATAGGGCACAGGCCAAACGACTAGGCTATGTAAGACGGTTTACCCCTCTGCACGGATCGACTTTCGCCAAAGCATGCAGGAGAAATCACCATGAACATTCAGAATCATCCGGTCGTATCCCGGGAAGAATGGCTCGCCGCCCGCAAACAACACCTGGCCCACGAAAAAGCCTTCACCAAGGAACGAGACAAACTCAGCGCCGAACGCCGCGCCCTGCCCTGGGTGAAAATCGACAAACCCTACCGCTTCCAGGGCCCCAACGGCGAACTGAGCCTGGCCGACCTGTTCGACGGTCGCAGCCAATTGATCATCTATCACTTCATGTTCGCCGCTGGCTGGGACGAAGGCTGCCCGGGTTGCTCGTTCCTGTCCGACCACATCGACGGCGCCAACCAACACCTGGCCCACCACGACGTGGCCGTGGTCGCGGTTTCCCACGCACCGTTTGCCGAGTTTCAATCCTTCAAACAGCGCATGGGCTGGAAATTCGACTGGGTGTCGTCCGAAGGCTGCGACTTCAACTACGACTTTGGCGTCTCGGCTCGAGCCGAAGACGTCGCCGCGGGAAAAGCTACCTACAACTACGAAAAAACTGACGGCGCCGAGGAAGAACTCCCAGGACTCAGCGTGTTTTATCGCAATGAAGCGGGGGAGATTTTCCATACCTATTCAACTTATGCCCGAGGTTTGGACCTGCTGGTCGGCGCCTATAACTACCTCGACCTCACGCCTAAGGGCCGTAATGAAGAGGAGATCATGGATTGGGTGAGGCATCACGATCGGTATGAGGACAAGGCCTCAGCGGGCTGCTGCCATGGGGGATAGCGCTCAGAGCCCGGGTCGCGGCTTACGCGAGCAAGCCCGCTTGCATGTTTAGACTTGAAGGGAGGACTCATCCGTTCAATCCAGCACCTTCACCCCGACCGTCCTCCTGAACAGCGGCAGCGCAAACAACACAAACAGCGCAGCCGCAGCAGACAGCGCCAACGGCAGGCCGTGGGCGCTGGTTGTCATCGCCGCGCCGCTGACCAGCGGCCCGAGCAAACTGCCTACCCCCCATAAGAACCCGGCGCTGGCATTCGCCGTGACCAGGTCCGGGCCCTTGAACCCTTCGCCGATCAAAATGATCGCCAGGGTGTAGACCCCACCGGCGACGGCCCCGAGCAACACCAGGCTTGGCCAGAGCAAGAAGGGATAGTTCATCAGCCACGGCAGGCACACACCGATTGCCAGAGAAAGCACACCGCACCCCAGGTAGATTGTCGGCCTGGCGACTTTGTCCGAGAGCCAGCCCAACGGAAACTGGAAGGCCGCGTCACCGAGCAGGATCACCGTCACCATGAGCGCAGCGAATTTGATGGCATAGCCGTGATCGGCGGCGAAAACCGGAAACATCGACAGAATCACACTATCAAAGAACGAGAAGAAGATGATGCCCATGCACAGCGCCGGAGCCACTTGAATGAAGCCCAGCACCGAGAACGTCTTGCTTTCAGAGTGTCCGTGATAGCTCATCTGTTTGGGCAAGGTGAACCAGATCATCCCTAGCGCCAAAAGATGCCCGGCAATCACCACACCGATCACCTGTGGCCCAGCGGTGCCGAACAGGGCCACCATCCCCGGCCCGAGCAGCTGGAAAATCGTAAAGCAGGTGGTGTAGATCGCAACAACCCGCCCCCTGTGGGAGTCCTCGGCGATTTCATTCACCCAGGACTCCCCCAGAATAATGATGATTCCCGCGGCCAGCCCCATCACCAACCTGGCCAAGGCGAGGCTGTACAACGTCGAGGCAAAGACCTCGACGGCGGCAATACTCAGGGCCGACAGCGTGAAACACCCCAAATAAATATGTCGGCGGCTCAATCGCTGGCAGATCCAGTCCACCACAAAGGCCGACAGCATCATGCCGGCCGCCGGCAGTGCAGACATCACGCCGATGTGCACATTCGAAGCGCCCGCCTCGTACAAGCGCAGCGCGACCACTGGCACGGTCGAACCGATACTCAACCCGACAATGGAAACCCCGAGTATCAGCGCCGCCAACAATAATTTATTCATTAATCACACCTCAGGCTTACTGCCCGTCGATAGCCGCCCCACTCACGTTCAAACCGCAACGAGATGCTCGTGGATGTCCCGTTGAGGCAACGTCGGTTTGGCAATCCGCACACCGTTCACGTACAGGCAGGACGCCGCGACCCCATGCCCGCCGTAAGGGTTGTAACCCTTCTCCACGACATGCAGATCGGTGTTATTCAGCACCGTGTCCACGTCATGTTTGCCGGACGCCACCAGGCCGTCGTGTAGCCACTGCTGCCAAACAACGACACGTACATGGAGTTGGGTGCATAGAGCGGATGTTCGAAATAGCCCGCCAACTCTGCGTCTTCGGCATAGGGTTGAACAAAGAACACCGGAGCAAAGAACTCTTTGTAGTTGCCGCCCAGCGACAATGGCCGCTCGAACACGGTCGGACGGATCAATCCGCTGATCGGATTGATCTCGCCCCCATAAGTGCAGTGTTCGCGATACTCCTTGAACATCTTCACCACTTTCAACGTGTGGTCAGGGTCGCTGTTAGGCCCGACGATGTTCTCTTTGCACGCGTAATCGCCCACATAGCCCTCGCACTTGACCAGCTCCTCGCGCAACCGACGGATGAACTCACCGTAGACCTGTCGATGCACCAGGATGCTATTGGGACCGGCACAATCCTGCCCCTGGTTGTACAACACCACCCGCAGGGCACTTTCGATAGCGGTGTCGATCGATGCATCAGCGGACACCACCAATGGGTTATGACCTGCCCCGTTGAGAATGAACAAGGTGCGCTTGAGGTAGGACTTTCTGACCTTGGTCGCGTTTTCCGGTGTACCGGTAAAAATCACCACATCGGACATCGCCGCGGTCTGGCTGACGAACGTCTCTTTATCGGCAAAAGAGATATTCAGGTTCGGAAAGAAACGCTCCAGCTGCAACGACTCCAGCAACTTTTTATAGTGCGAGTGCATCGCCGTCGGAGGCCGAAGCCAGGCTGAGTCGGCCAGCAATGAAGGAATAATGCCAAAGCAAGTCGTGGCGTAGATCGGCTGATTGAGCGGCAGGTAACTGGTGACGCAATGCACCCTGCGTTCAAAGAACGGACTGTTGAGCTCCAGGCACTTCAGAAACTCGACACACCGCTCGATCTCATCCACCGCGACGTTGTAGCACTCGAACCCCGAAAGGCTCTCGGCGATCGTCTCACTGTTGCTTCGAAGATGCTGTGCAAACGCCGCGGCACGGGCTTTTACCTCCTCGAAATCGATGGCCTCCAGCACTCGCCCGGCCTCCCGAGGCGGTTCGATCATAGCTATCGGGCGCGGAGCCTCGGAAGACTCGGTAGTGACTTGATTGACCTGCGCAACGCTCATGGTTTCACTTTCCCTGTAATGAACAGCCTGTTTGATTCGTGATTCGAGTTCCATACAAAAAGCCTGCACTCCCAGACGATTGATGTACCCGTCCAGTCGCGGCCCGCTCTCGTCGCCGAACAGGCAGGCATAAAGCATCCGATAAGCAGCGCTGTGACTGGAAACACCAACCTGATCGAAGACTTGCGTGATCTGTTCGCGAGCAACCGGTCTGCGGTGAACCGACAGTTGTTTGAACTGCTCTGAAATCCGATACAGTACCGACTCCGCACGCTCGTTGAGCAACCGCGGCTGGAAACGCGGGGCAACCCGTTCCTGGAAATAGGTAAAGGCTTTCTGTACCACGTCGGTAAAGGCGTCATCCGCAAGGATGTCCTGCCGGGTTTTGTCGTGTTTGAGCAGGTAGTGGTAAGCCGCATCAATGTCACCTGGATGGCAGGCAGTGAAGATGTTCAGCATCCGCTGGTAGCTGGAGCAACGCTTGCCATGGGTCGGTGGGCGATGGAAATAACCGACGGGGTTGTCAGCGTCTCCCTCGACCATGCGCGCATGGTCGGCCCGATAATCGTCATAAGCCTTGATTGACACTTGAGGGTGGAAACGAGTGGTGCGATAAGGATTGTTGAACATGAAATGCTGCAACGCCCCTTCGGGCATGTACTTGCTGACTTGTTCCAGAGAAAAACCGTTGCCTTTGCTTTTGGATATTTTCTTGCCGGCGATGTCGGTAAACAGCCCGTACTTCATCAGGATTGGTGCCCGCACATCCAGTACCTGGCAGATATCGCGTACCGTATTCGCCGAGTCAGTCAGGTCTTCGCCATGCATTTCAAAAGCAATATTGCGGTGAATCAGGCGCATTGCCCAATCGGCCTTCCATTGCAACTTGCAGTGACCGTCCAACACCGACGTGGTGATATCTTCGCCAATCGGCTCATCGGCGTAGTACTCCTGGGAGGTGATGCTGTACTCCTCGCCCGGTCGATTGATCAGTAGGTCTGGCGGAATCTGATAGACAATCTCCCCACGCTGCAGATCAACGTGCCGGACCACCAGATGCTCGATGACCCGCCCGGAAAAACGCGAAACAGGCATGAACATGCTGTAGCTCTTTCTGCGGGTAATTCCCAGGCGTGAGGCTACAACCTGATTGATCGCCTCCATTCGAGAGAGAAACTGCTTGATGGTCGAGTTGTAGTAACCGGATCGATAGAGCGCACTGTTTTCAATCAACTGATAGTCCAGCGCATAGGGCATCAGTGCCTGATCAAGTCGAGCGTTAATGCCTGCCGACAGACTTCCCGCCTGTTCGAAAGGGTCGGGGATATCGCACAACGGCAGCCCCAGACAATCTTGCAGGCGCTGCGGCTGAGGGAATGTTCCAGGTACTTTTCTCAGCGCGTCCAGATCGTCGGAAACAATAAACAGCCGGGTTTCTTTGCTGGATATTTTTTCAAATGCTGTTTTGACGATGCTGACGCGCAACACCTCACACAACGTTCCGATATGGGGAAGCCCAGAGGGTCCGAAACCCGCGCCAAACGCGACGACCCCATTGTTATCGGCAGTTCTTTCCTGAATTTGCCGAGCAAGACTCTTCCACCACATGCAGTGAACTCCCTGTTTGATGCATCAATAGACCCGCCCCACCCAAGAGGACGTCCCCGTTAAAAAAGGCTCAGGCAATCGCTGACTGACAGGGCAAAACGCCCGGCCCAATATCAGGAAGGCAATGGGTTCAATAACGACTTAGCGTTTTTGGAGGGGAGGAGAGAAAGTAAAAGCAAACAAAATGCTGCGACGACGGCTGTTCGCAACATGGCTATCGAAAAGGGCGACGTCCGGGCGGACACGCACAATGAATCGATGTGAACTCAATACGGAAGGAAACATGGAAGTATCAATAACCAGATATTCGCAAACGCTTTTACCAACGCACTTGCAGTGTTCGATTACAGGCAGGCAACAAAACGGTCCGAACAACCTGTCGCCCACCAACCCTTGTAAAAATGAAGCGTCCTGATCTGGTACTGATCCGTGTCGTTATTGACTCAACCTTGAGAAACAACTGACACGACAAACGGAAATAGCCTACGTCAGCCGCTTATCGGAAATCAATCCCCAGGAGCGATCAAGCTCGTTCCCACAAGGTTCCGTCGTCCTCTGTAGATTGCATCCGCTGTAGATTGCATCCGCGCGCCTGACCGCCACCAGGAAAACGGCTACAACAACCTTGGAATCAGGCGCCTTACACCGTTGGAACGAGGCTTATGGTCCGCACCCAAGACGTCCTGCAAGCCATGGCCGACTACCGAATCCGCACCGCCACCCAGGTGCTGGAAAACATAGCCTTTCGTGCCTAGATCGGTTGCGACACGGCGGTGCTGTCCGACTTTTCCAAACTGCTGGCCATACCGTTGCGGGATGGTTGTAATTTGATGGATATGATTGGCAGGCGGTTGCGGGCGCAGGTTGTGGAGTGAAATGAAAACGGGCGACCTGTAGGTCGCCCAATTTAAATAGTGAGTCCAACTAAACGAATGACGTTTACGCTCCAGGTAAGCTACTCACAGGAATGCGCTGCTGAGGCTGAGTAATGTCGTAAACATGCTGCTCGCAGCGATCACCAATAAACTGGAACTCCACCAGATAGACTCTACTTTTTTCCGGAGTAAAGGTGCTCTTGAGCGGACCGCAGCTATAAATATTCCCGGCTCTCCCATCCGTTGAATAACCCGATACGTGGAAGGGCTGATCGACATCAGCCTGTGCTTCCAACTGCGGGAATCGTTTCACCGTCGCACTATTGGCCACTTCGTTGAGTTTAGCGATCCAGCCGAACACCTTCTCACGACCCGAGTCCACCACCGTTCCAAGCACCTCCATGCGCTGGTCGGGATCTGCTGCGCGCCTGATCGAAAACTCTACCGGGTGCGTATAACCGGAGGCTCTCATGATGACCTTGGCGTGCTGCGCATCCACCGTCACCGTGTTCTGACGAAGCTGGACGCCGTCTTTTAGAAAACTGGGTGAGGAGTCTCTGGTGTTGGAGTGACAGCCTGGTAATGCCAGAATCAGAGGCAGTAATAGTAGTGCGTATTGCTTCATGTATAAATATCCTTAGAGTCGTATATTTTAGCTGACGGGGAACGGAGTTAGTGTTTGGCACGACACTATTTCGCGTTGATCACTACTGTTGAAGCGAGCATATCGCCCAATCTTTTCCGAGCCCCATAAAAAACAAACTCCCAATCTAAAAAAAGCAGGAAAAACTTCAAAAAATTACGAACAAATGATTGAAGATAGCTGCCCCCCAAAAGGCTCGACGCCGCCCCGACACGGCAAACGCTGAGGGCGTTTGCAGAGCGAATACGTCATAAGGGGGTAAGTGCGCGCTTGGGTCAGAAGGTCCAAAGCGTGGCGTAAACGACCATTGCATCGGCGTGCGAATGGTCTGTTCGGTCCCTCGAAACGGCGAAGCGATATCAATGTGATGGCACGATATTTAAGTTGCCATCACTCTGGCGTCAATAAGCCGTTCAGGATGTTTTTGGTTGGACGCTCTAGCGCGCGGGTTTTGGTTCATGGCCTGAACTTTCCGAGTGGAAAAACCCTCCACTCAATAACGCCGTGACATTGATAAGTGAGGCTCACTGATGAAAACCACCCTGCTGAAACTGACCTTCGCCGCCACTCTCGCCTGTGCCCTCCCCGTTTGGGCCTGCCCGCCCGACGAAGCCACCGCCAAGCGCGAACTACTGGCCAAGGAAGTCGCCAAGATCACTGAGCAGAACCCGGCCAAGGCCAAGGAGATCAATGACGAGTTGCAGAAGATGGACCTGGAAACGGCCAGCGCGGATTTGCCGGACAAGTGCCAGTTGATTGATCAGCGTCTCAAGGAGTTGCAGTCGGCAGAGAAGAAAGCCGAGAGCTGAAACGGCGAGATCAAAAGATCGCAGCCTTCGGCAGCTCCTACACGGGTTTCTGCGATTTTTTGACGTAAAAAAACCCGGACACTGTCCGGGTTTTTTATTGGATCGCTACCGCGCTTTATTCAGCAGCCGGCGCTTCCGGTTTGCGGCGCTTGAGCGGGGCCATGCCGTCCTTGCTGACCAGCGACAGGGCGTCGGTCTTCGGGCGGTTGGCGATCTTGCGTTTGGTCGGAGCCTTGGCGCCGGTTTTCTTCTTGTCGCCTTTGGCGTCGACCTTTTTCTTCTTCACGCCAACGGCTTTGCCCGAGGCCTTGACCTTTTTCGGTCCGCCGTAGGTGCCTTTGACTTCCTTGATGGTGCGGCGCTCGAAGCTCTGCTTGAGGTAGCGCTCGACGCTCGACATCAGGTTCCAGTCGCCATGGCAGATCAGCGAGATGGCCAAGCCATCGTTGCCGGCGCGGCCGGTGCGACCGATGCGGTGAACGTATTCGTCGCCGCTGCGCGGCATGTCGAAGTTGATCACCAGGTCCAGGCCTTCCACGTCCAGGCCACGGGCCGCGACGTCGGTGGCCACAAGGATCTTCACGCCGCCCTGCTTCAGACGGTCGATGGCCAGTTTGCGGTCTTTCTGGTCTTTGTCACCGTGCAGCACGAACGCTTTGTATTCCTGCGCCACCAGACGGCCGTAAATACGGTCGGCCATGGCCCGGGTATTGGTGAACACGATGGCCTTCTGATAGGTCTCGTTGGCCAGCAGCCAGTTCACGATCTGTTCTTTGTGCTGATTGTGGTCGGCGGTGATGATCTGCTGACGAGTGGTGGCGTTCAGATCGCTGACGTTGTTCAGTTGCAAGTGTTCAGGGTTGTTCAGGACTTTGGCGACCATCTCGCGCAGGCCCGAACCGCCGGTGGTGGCGGAGAACAGCATGGTCTGCTGACGGTTGGTGCACTCTTCCACCAGACGCTGCACGTCTTCGGCAAAGCCCATGTCGAGCATGCGGTCGGCTTCGTCGAGCACCAGCACTTCGACTTCTTTGAGGTCGAGGTTACCGGCGTTCAGTTGCTCGATCATCCGGCCCGGCGTACCGATCAGGATGTCCGGCACCTTGCGCAGCATGGCGGCCTGGACCTTGAAGTCTTCACCGCCGGTGATCAGGCCGGACTTGATGAAGGTGAACTGAGCGAAGCGCTCGACTTCCTTGATGGTCTGCTGGGCCAGCTCGCGGGTCGGTAGCAGGATCAGGGTCTTGATGCTGACGCGGACTTTAGCCGGGCCGATCAAGCGGTTGAGGATCGGCAAAACGAATGCAGCGGTTTTGCCGCTACCGGTTTGCGCTGTCACCCGCAGGTCACGCCCCTGGAGCGCGAGCGGGATAGCCGCTGCTTGCACAGGCGTTGGCTCGACAAATTTAAGCTCGGCCACGGCTTTGAGCAGGCGTTCGTGCAGGGCGAATTGGGAAAACACGGGTGCTACCTCGAAGAAATACAAAAAAACAGCTGCATAGGGTAACGGTTTCGAGCGCGAAGGCCGAGTTTCTTTATACAAACGGCTGCAAACAGTGGTTTTTTTGTTGCCTGATTTGTCCCTAAACGTCATCCGGAACGTCTTAAATGCTCTAATCGCCCCGTCGCGTCCTACAGAAGAACCGTTTTCGCCCATGGATATCAAACAGCTCTGGCTCAACGCCCAAGACCTCTGGGGTGCTCTCGATCAGCACCCGCTCCTGCATTCCACGCTCGCGCTGATGTTGCTGCTGGTGGTGGCGCTGATGCTCGGACGAGTGGCGCGTTACCTCATTCTTCACGCGACCAAAATCCTCGGTCGCCAGCCGTCATTGCACTGGATCACCGATTTTCGCCACAACAAAGTGTTTCATCGCCTGGCACAGATGACGCCCTCGCTGGTGATCCAGTTCGGCCTGCACCTGGTGCCGGAGTTGGGCAAGACCAGCCTGAACTTCCTCGGCAACGTGGCGCTGGCGTTCACCATTCTGTTCCTGGTGCTGGCCGTCAGCGCATTGCTCAATGCCCTGCTGGACATCTACGCCCGCACCGAACATGCCCGCACCCGCTCGATCAAAGGCTACGTGCAACTGGCGAAAATGGTGCTGTTCGTGTTTGGCGCGATCATCATCGTCGCCACGCTGATCGACCGTTCGCCGCTGTTGCTGCTGTCGGGTCTGGGCGCCATGTCGGCGGTGATTCTGTTGGTCTACAAAGACACCCTGCTGTCGTTCGTTGCCAGTGTGCAACTGACCAGCAACGACATGCTGCGGGTCGGCGACTGGATCGAGATGCCGCAAGTCGGTGCCGACGGTGACGTGGTGGACATCACCTTGCACACGGTCAAGGTGCAGAATTTCGACAAGACCATTGTGTCGATCCCGACCTGGCGCCTGATGTCCGAGTCGTTCAAGAACTGGCGCGGCATGCAGCAGTCCGGTGGGCGCCGAATCAAGCGCAGCCTGTTCATCGACGCCAGCGGCGTGCGGTTTATTCGCGATGACGAAGAGCTGAAACTGGCTCAGGTGCATCTGCTGACCGACTACATGAGCCGCAAGAAAGCCGAGCTCAAGGCCTGGAACGAAGCTCAGGGCAACGTCGCGGCGATGTCGGCCAACCGTCGACGGATGACCAACATCGGCACCTTTCGCGCCTATGCGTTGGCGTATCTGAAGAGTCACCCGGAGATTCAGCCGAACATGACCTGCATGGTTCGGCAAATGCAAACCACGGCCCAGGGCATTCCGCTGGAAATCTACTGCTTCACCCGCACTACCGTGTGGGCCGATTACGAGCGGATTCAGGGGGATATTTTCGATTACCTGCTGGCGGTGCTGCCGGAGTTTGGCTTGAGCCTTTATCAGCAGCCGAGCGGTGGTGATTTGCGGTCGGGGTTGCTCCCGGCGGTGTTGGGCGCGAGCCACATTCCCGAGTCTGAAAAACACGTCATGTAGCACCACATATCCCTTTGTGGGAGCGGGCTTGCTCGCGAAGGCGGAGTGTCAGCCGACATCTATGTTGAATGTCATACCGCATTCGCGAGCAAGCCCGCTCCCACAAGGGATTAGTGTGCAACCGCCGGCTGGCGTACACCCAACCGACTAATCCACACCGCCATCAGAATCACCGACCCACCAAACAACAACCGTCCCAGCTCTTCATGCTGATTCCAGATCAGCAAGTTGATCAGCAACCCCACCGGCACATGCAGATTGTTCATCACCGCCAGCGTCCCGCCGTTCACCAGGCACGCGCCCTTGTTCCACCAGTACAAACCCAGCGCGGTCGAGACCAGGCCGAGGAACAGCAGCACGCCCCATTGCAGCGGCGCTTCGGGCAGGAAGTTCTGTTTGCCGAACAGCAGAAACGCCGGCAATGCCACCGCTAACGCGCCCAGGTAGAAGTAGCCGAAGCGTCGGTAATGCGGCAGATCGCTCGGATGTCGGGCCACCAGATGTTTGTAGAGCACCTGCCCGGCGGCGTAGGTGAAGTTGGCCAGTTGCAGCAACAAAAAGCCCATGAAGAAATCCGGGTTGATCCGGTCATAACGAATCACTGCCGCACCCGCGACCGCCACCAGTGCCGCGATCAATGCCCACGGGTTGAAGCGCCGGTTCAGCGCGTCTTCGATCAGGGTCACGTGCAGCGGCGTGAGGATGGTGAACAGCAATACTTCCGGCACCGTCAGCACCCGGAAGCTCAGGTACAGGCAGACGTAAGTCACGCCGAACTGCAACGCGCCGATCAGCAACATGCCGCGCATGAACGCCGGCTCAACCTGACGCCAGCGTGTCAGCGGAATGAACACCAGCCCCGCCAGCAGCACCCGCACCAGCACCGCGAAGTAACTGTCGACATGCCCGGCCAGGTATTCGCCGATCAAACTGAAGGAAAACGCCTGGATCAGCGTGACAAAAAGTAGATAGCCCATGGTCGCCTCATTTCGAATGGCGGCGACGATAGCGGGTTTTGCCCTTGATCGCGAACAGTCAGGCAATACACAAATCTACTGTGGGAGCGGGCTTGCTCGCGAATGCGGTGGGTCAGTCAACATTAATATCCACTGACACGCCCTCTTCGCGAGCAAGCCCGCTTGTATGGTAGGACTTGAAGGGAGGAGGAGGGACAAAGCCCGATTCTGACTGTTGACGCAGTACAGATCCGTGGGAGATTTCGCCCCTCCTCCTTTCACCCAAGCGCCGATAAAGAATGCATCTGGCTAGGACCGACGATAGGAACAAGCCTGCGCCTCTGGGTGAGCCCTTCAAGTGCTCAAAACATATCCCGGAGGAAATCCAATGGCAATGCCGGTTTCTGTCACAAAGCCAATCGTAGGCGTGGATGTCGCCAAGAACGAACTGGTGATCTATCACGCCGAACTTGACCTGCTTGAAGAGATTCCCAACAACAAGGCTGCCATCAAGCAGTGGTTGAAAGCCTTGTCGGGGACAGTCGCGGTAGCCATTGAGTCGACCAATATCTATCACCTGGAGTTCGCCGATCTGGCCTATGAGGCTGGCTGCGTGATTTACATGGTGGGTGGCTATGAACTCAGCCATTACCGAAAAGGGGTGAATATCCGCGCCAAAACCGATGCGTTGGATGCCAGACTGCTCGCCCGCTATCTGAAGAACGAAGGTGATGATCTTCATCCTTGGACCCCGCCATCACCGCTGTACCGCCAGCTCTTGAGCCTTTTTCGTCGTCGCGCAGCCTTGGTTCAGGCGCGGGTCGGCCTGGTGCAAAGTTGGGCGAATGAACCGCTGCTGAAATCTGCTTTCGCCGCGCAAGTGAAAGCCATGCAGCAGCTTGAAACGCTGGTCGAAAAGACGATTAATGATCATCTGAAAGAAGCCGGTTTGCTCGGTCAGTTGAAGCGTTGCCTGAAAGTTGAAGGCATTGGATTTCTGACCGGAGCCCGCTTGCTCACGGCGTTTCAGCGGGGCGACTTCAGAAACGCAGATGCCTTTATTGCCTTTCTGGGAATGGATTTGCGGGTGGCGAAGTCAGGGCAAAAAGACGGGCGCCGGAGCTTGACCAAGCGAGGTGACCCGGAAGCTCGCCGGCTTCTGCACAATGCAGCTATGTCGGCCAGCCGTACGCCAGCCTGGAAAGGCTTTTATGAAGAGCAAAGAGCTCGAGGTTTCAGCACCACTCAGGCGCTGGTGATACTGGCTCGCAAGCTTGCTCGGATCGTATTCGCTCTACTGAAAGGACAGAGCGAATATCAACCCAAAGCTGGTTGAGGGCTTCCCTTCAACCATAGAATCTCCCACAGGGGGTGTGTGCTCATTCACTAAATCGCAGGCAAAAAAAAGCCCGATCTCGCTAATGCGTTCAATCGGGCTAGAGCACTCAGGAGCAACAAGTGCAAAGGGAGGTTCGATGCGCGTACAGGCTTGAAGGGTTGCGCCAGGTCACTAGACCATCCAGCGATTATCTGGCGATTAACGGATCAGGCGACCTGGGAAAGCTTGGCGTTGGCCTGGTTCAAGCCTTTCTCCTGGAAGTCGCCGCCCAGGTTCATGCCTTCGGCGTGAATGAACGTTACGTCGTGGATGCCGATGAAGCCCATGACCTGGCGCAGGTACGGTTCCTGGTGATCCGCGGTGCTGCCGGCGTAGATCCCGCCCCGCGCGGTCAGCACATAAGCACGCTTGCCGCTGAGCAAACCTTGAGGGCCGGTTTCGGTGTACTTGAAGGTCACACCGGCACGCAGCACGTGGTCAAGCCAGGCTTTAAGGGTGCTCGGAATGGCGAAGTTGTACATCGGCGCGGCCATCACCAGTACGTCGGCGGCCAGCAGTTCATCGGTCAGCAGGTTGGAGCGTTCCAGCGAGGCTTGTTCGATGTCGTTGCGTTGTTCGGCAGGTTTCATCCAGCCGCCCAGCAAGTTGATGTCCAGGTGCGGCACCGGGGTGCTGGCCAAGTCACGGACGGTGATCTGGTCGGCCGGGTGGGCGGCTTTCCATTGGCTGATGAAGGTCTGGGTCAGCTGGCGGGAAACCGAGTCTTGCTGACGGGCGCTGCTTTCGATGATCAGAACGCGGGACATGGGATGTAGCCTCCATCTGAGAATGCTGTAGGTCGATGGAGTGAAGGTTAAACAGAGTCATATCGATGAAAAAGCGCAAATAACTGCTATAAAGCATCGATAAATTCGTTTATAAGCGGAGCGTGCCCTGTGGGAGCGGGCTTGCTCGCGAAGGCGGTGTGTCAGGCAACATTGATGTCGACTGATACTCCCTCTTCGCGAGCAAGCCCGCTCCCACAGGGTTGTAAAGTCATTTCGGGGTGCAGGTCAGGTTGATACGCATCTTGATGATGGTCCGGGTGAACTTGGCGGTGGCGTTTTTGTGTTTACCGGCGGGCACTTCGATGGTGCGGGTACGCGGCGACTCCGGGCCATTGTTGAAAACCACCCTGCAGATCGCATCAGTACTGCCGTAGTTGTTCACTTGAATGGAGGCGATGTCGTTATCCGTGTCGTACGAGTTGTAGTCGATGCTCAAGCCGTTCAATTGCTTTTGAACGTCGATCGGATAAGCAAACGCAGTCAGCGGCAGCATTGCCAACACCGCACAACCCGCCATCACACTACAAAGTTTTTTCATTCAGCAGCCTCCAATAAGGACTGCCAGCTTAGGACAAGAGGAGCTCAACATGAAAGCGCCCCGCGTGACCCTTGATCAATGGCGAACATTGCAGGCCGTGGTCGATCACGGCGGTTTCGCCCAGGCCGCCGAAGCGCTGCACCGCTCGCAATCGTCGGTCAGCTATACCGTAGCGCGCATGCAGGACCAACTCGGTGTGCCATTGCTGCGCATCGACGGCCGCAAAGCGGTGCTCACCGAAGCCGGCGGCGTGCTGCTGCGCCGCTCCCGGCAACTGGTGAAACAGGCCAGCCAACTGGAAGACCTGGCCCATCACATGGAACAAGGCTGGGAAGCGGAAGTGCGGCTGGTGGTCGACGCCGCCTACCCCAGCGCCCGCCTCGTCCGCGCACTGACCGCGTTCATGCCGCAAAGCCGTGGCTGCCGGGTGCGTCTGCGCGAAGAAGTGTTGTCAGGTGTAGAGGAAGTGTTGCTTGAAGGCGTGGCCGATCTGGCCATCACCGGTTTCAGCATTCCCGGGTACCTGGGCGCAGAATTGAGCGACGTCGAATTTATCGCGGTCGCCCACCCCGAGCATTCCTTGCATCGCTTGAACCGCGAACTGAACTTCCAGGACCTGGAAAGCCAGATGCAAGTGGTGATCCGCGACTCCGGCCGTCAGCAACCGCGAGATGTCGGCTGGCTCGGCGCCGAACAGCGCTGGACCGTTGGCAGCCTGGCCACCGCCGCGACCTTCGTCAGCAGCGGCCTGGGCTTCGCGTGGTTGCCTCGGCACATGATCGAGCGCGAACTCAAGGAAGGGACGCTCAAAGTGCTACCGTTGGACCAGGGTGGCAGCCGCAACCCGAGCTTCTATCTGTATTCAAACAAGGACAAACCCTTGGGCCCGGCCACGCAGATTCTCATCGAACTGCTGCGCACCTTCGATACCGCGCCGCTGGATGCGCCCTTCGCCGCCCCTGAACAAGCCTGACACGGAGTGTACCCATGGCCTATTTCGAACATGAAGGTTGCAACCTGCACTATGAGGAATATGGCCACGGCACGCCGTTGCTGCTGGTTCACGGGCTGGGTTCCAGCACCCTGGACTGGGAAATGCAGATCCCGGCGCTCTCAGCCCATCATCGGGTGATTGTCCCGGATGTGCGCGGCCACGGGCGCTCCGACAAACCCCGCGAGCGCTACAGCATCGCCGGGTTCAGCGCCGACCTGATTGCGTTGATGGAACACTTGAATCTTGGCCCTGCGCATCTTGTCGGGCTTTCGATGGGTGGCATGATCGCTTTTCAACTGGCGGTGGACCAGCCGCAACTGCTCAAGAGCCTGTGCATCGTCAACAGCGCGCCCGAAGTCAAACGGCGCAGCCGCAACGATTACTGGCAGTGGTTCAAGCGCTGGAGTCTGATGCGCGCGCTGAGCATGGGCACCATCGGCAAGGCCCTGGGTGCCAAGCTGTTTCCCAAGCCCGAACAAGCTTCGTTACGACAAAAAATAGCGGCGCGCTGGGCAAAAAACGACAAACGTGCTTATCTCGCCAGCTTCGATGCCATCGTCGGCTGGGGGGTTCAGGAACGACTTTCCAAGGTCTCCTGTCCAACCCTCATCGTCAGCGCCGACCGTGACTACACCCCGGTCGCGTTGAAAGAAACCTATGTAAAACTGCTGCCCGATGCGCGGCTGGTGGTGATCGCCGACTCGCGCCACGCCACCCCGCTGGATCAACCCGAACGTTTCAACCAAACGCTGCTCGAGTTTCTCACCGCAGTCGACACCACCACTCAGGATCACTGACTTATGCTGAAAAAAATCGCCCTCGTCGCCGGCTCTGTTCTGTTTGCCGCCAACCTGATGGCCGCCACGCCCGCCAAGGCGCCGCACGTGCTGCTGGAAACCACCAACGGCCAGATCGAAATCGAACTGGACCCGGTCAAGGCGCCGATCAGTACCAAGAACTTCCTTGAGTACGTCGACAGCGGCTTCTACAACAACACGATTTTTCACCGTGTGATTCCTGGGTTCATGGTCCAGGGCGGTGGTTTCACTCAACAGATGCAGCAAAAAGAAACCAAGGCGCCAATCAAGAACGAATCCAAAAACGGCCTGCATAACGTGCGTGGCACGCTGTCCATGGCCCGTACTTCCGTCCCGGATTCGGCCACCAGCCAGTTCTTCATCAACGTCAAAGACAACGATTTCCTGGACCAGGGCGACGGTTATGCCGTGTTCGGTAAAGTCGTTAAAGGCATGGATGTCGTCGATGTCATCGTCAACTCCCAGACCACCACCAAAAGCGGCATGAAAGACGTGCCAGCCGATCCCGTGTTCATCAAGTCGGCCAAGCGCATCGACTGAGACTAAGCTGAACAGGGAGTTTTGAGCGGCCGCCGGTGCTTCCGGCGCCGCTCATATCGTTTAAAGGAGAGCCCGTGCGCGGGCGAAGAACTGATGCTTTATCGCCGTTTTGAAAAACTGATCGACATTTTCCGCGATGCACCGACGGCGGCTCCGCCGGATCGGGTTCTCCCCTTCTATACCTATTACCTGAAGCAGGTCTGGCCGAGTTTCGCCGTCCTGCTGATCGTCGGCCTGTTCGGCGCACTGATCGAAGTGGCGCTGTTCAGCTACCTGAGCCGCATCATCGACCTCGCCCAAGGCACGCCCAACGTCAATTTTTTCAAGGAACACGGCATCGAATTGGCCTGGATGGCGGTGGTTGCGCTGGTCCTGCGCCCGATATTCGTCGGCTTGCATGACTTGCTGGTGCACCAGACCTTGAGCCCCAGCCTGACCAGCCTGATCCGCTGGCAAAACCACAGTTACGTGCTCAAACAGAGCCTCAATTTCTTCCAGAACGACTTCGCCGGGCGCATCGCCCAACGCATCATGCAGACCGGCAACTCGTTGCGCGATTCGGCTGTGCAAGCGGTGGACGCGCTATGGCACGTGCTGATCTACGCGATCAGTTCGCTGGTGCTGTTCGCCGAAGCCGACTGGCGCCTGATGATCCCGCTGCTGACCTGGATCGCCGCCTTCATCGGCGCCCTCTACTACTTCGTGCCACGGGTCAAGGAACGCTCGGTGGTGTCGTCCGATGCGCGCTCCAAACTCATGGGGCGGATCGTCGATGGCTACACCAACATCACCACCCTGAAGCTGTTCGCCCACACCAACTTCGAGCAGCAATACGCCCGCGAAGCGATCAAGGAACAAACCGAAAAAGCCCAACTGGCCGGCCGGGTGGTCACCAGCATGGACGTAGCCATTACCAGCATGAACGGCCTGCTGATCGTCAGCACCACTGGCCTCGCGCTGTGGCTGTGGACGCAATCGCTGATCACGGTGGGCGCCATCGCCCTCGCCACAGGCCTGGTGATCCGCATCGTCAACATGTCTGGCTGGATCATGTGGGTGGTCACTGGCATCTTCGAAAACATCGGCATGGTTCAGGACGGTTTGCAGACCATTTCCCAGCCAGTCAGCATCACCGACCGTGAGCAGGCCAAGCCTTTGAATGTGGCGCGTGGCGAGGTGCGTTTCGATCACGTCGATTTTCACTACGGTAAGAAAAGCGGGATCATCGGCGACCTCAATCTGACCATCAAACCTGGCGAGAAAATCGGCCTGATCGGCCCGTCCGGTGCCGGCAAATCGACGCTGGTCAATCTGCTGCTGCGCCTCTATGACGTGCAGGGCGGGCGGATTCTCATCGACGGCCAGAACATCGCCGAAGTCGGCCAGGAAAGCCTGCGTGAACGCATCGGCATGATCACCCAGGACACCTCGCTGCTGCACCGTTCGATTCGCGACAATTTGCTGTATGGCAAACCCGACGCCACCGACGCCGAACTCTGGGAAGCAGTGCACAAGGCCCGCGCCGACGAATTCATCCCGTTGCTATCGGACTCCGAAGGCCGCACCGGTTTCGATGCTCACGTCGGTGAACGCGGAGTGAAGCTCTCCGGTGGCCAGCGTCAGCGGATTGCCATCGCCCGGGTGCTGCTCAAGGATGCGCCGATTCTGATCATGGACGAAGCCACCTCGGCGCTGGACTCGGAAGTCGAAGCGGCGATTCAGGAGAGCCTCGAAACCCTGATGCAGGGCAAGACCGTGATTGCCATTGCCCACCGCCTCTCGACCATCGCGCGGATGGACCGCTTGGTGGTGCTGGAAAAGGGCAAGATCGCCGAAACCGGCAGCCACGCCGAACTGCTGGCCCATGGTGGTTTGTATGCGCGGTTGTGGCAACACCAGACCGGGGGGTTTGTCGGAATCGATTGAGGCTTGTGATCAACACCGGCCCTGTGGGAGCGGGCTTGCTCGCGAATGCGGTGTGTCAGGCAACATCGATATTGACTGACACTCCCTCTTCGCGAGCAAGCCCGCTCCCACACTGGATCTCCAGTACCCGCGGGTTACAGCGTCAACACCATCTCATGCCACGCCATCCCGCCATGGTCCGACGCCGAAGGCTTGATGTAGGCAAAACCAAACCCGGCATACAGCGCAATGTGCCGCTCTTTGCACATCAGATGGATGCTGGCCTTGTTCAGTGTACGCATGCGCTGGATGAACTCATCCAGCAAGCGTTTCGCCAGACCCTGCCCTTGGTAGTCCGGATGCACCACCACTGACATGATCACCACGTGCGGGCCGGCCGGGTCGTGGCCGATCAGTTCCTTGAACGCCTCGTCCGACATTTCCACCTCAAACGCCGCACCGGAATTGATGAAACCGGCGACAACACCATCCACTTCAGCAACGATGAAGCCGTCGGGCCAAGTGGCGATGCGGGTGGCGATTTTCTCTCGGGTGGCGGCTTCGTCGCCTTCATAGGCAACGGTTTCGATGGCGTAGCAACGGTCCAGGTCAGCGGGGCTGACGTGGCGGATGACGGTGTTCATGGCAGCTCGGAATCGGCGTGGGAAAGGTTGGGGATCATAAATCAGCATCAACACGACATCGAGAGGCGAATCACCGATCCGCCGCTCGACCCGCTCATTACGCTTTGAGCGGCAGCCAGATTTCCAGCACGCCGGTATTGAGCTTCGGGTTGAAATCGTCGCTATAACGTTCGAACTCCGGAGCGTCCGCCGCTTCATGGCCGGACTTCGGCAACCAGGTTTTCCAGATGTATTGAAAGGTCTGGGGCAAGGTATCCAGAGAGCCCTTGTGTTCGAAGACTGCATACTTCTGAGGCTGAACTTCGATCCAGCGGTACTTTTCGGGCAGGTCGTCGAGCTTGCTGATTTCGACACCGGCTATGTATTCGAAACCACCCTTGCCATCCGGATTGCAGCAGATGCCGTAGGTTACTTCGCTTTTCTGACCGGGAATTTTGCCAATCTCGGGAATGAACTTCTCCCATAGGTCGGGGATCGCTTTGGTCGTATCCGCCGTAAATCGTCCACCAAGCCCCGCTATGAGCATGAAGTGCCCGTTTTCGAAGCGTGGCTCGGCCGTTTCGACGCCTGTTTGCTCATCCATGACTCAACTCCTGGTACAAAAGGTGGGTTCGGCAGGGAGTATAGAAGCCAAACCCGATTCGCCCAATTACAGTGCGTGCAACTGTTCGATGGCGCCTGGACCGATGAACTCGTTATAACCCGATAGAATCACGTAGACCGCGAAATAGCAGAAGATCGCTGCCGATGCCATATAGGAATAACGCAGTAATTTGTCACCGAGCAATTTGCCGCCGTGGCTCGCAGCGAAGCACAGACCGACACACCAGAGCACTCCGGCGCACAAGAAGCCGCTGAGAAACAGTGCCGAGCTGAGCGTGCCACCGCCGCCGGAACGGGCGATCAGCGTGCCGCCTACCGCGGCAAACCAGAGAATGGCACTGGGCGATGACATGGCGAGAAAAATCCCGCGGAAAAACTCGCGCCGGTGCGAGTTGTGCCCCACCTCAGGGGTTTGCGCCAACAGCGCTTCATGGTGGATCGCCGAATAAATCATCTTCGCCGCGAAATACACCAGCAACGCCGACCCGCCAATCCACAACACCCAGCGCACGGTCTCGTACTGCAGCAATACGGTCATGCCGGCCAATGCCAGCACGGCGTATATCAGGTCGCCGACACACGTCCCCAACCCCAGCGCAAAGCCTTGAAAATAGCCGCGCTGCATCGCCAGCGTGATCATCGCGATATTGGCCACGCCGATGTCCAGGCACAGCGAAAGGCTCAACAAGAAGCCACTGGTAAATTCCATCGACCATATCCTTGGGGAAAATTTATTGATGCGCAGGCTAGACAGTTTGCCATGACTGCCCTTACATTCCGCCACAGGCCACCGCAGTGGCCAGCGTCGCTCGGACGGTTCCGGGCGCTTACGTTATCCGAGGCAACAATGGCCGAACAAGGTTCGCCGCGCCGCTTTGCGCGCATAGATCGACTCCCTCCTTACGTTTTCAACATCACTGCCGAGCTGAAGATGGCCGCCCGTCGTCGTGGCGAAGACATCATCGACTTGAGCATGGGCAACCCCGATGGCGCCACGCCGCCGCACATTGTCGAAAAACTCGTCACCGTCGCCCAACGTGAAGACACCCACGGCTACTCCACGTCCAAAGGGATTCCGCGCCTGCGCCGGGCGATCTCCAATTGGTACAAGGATCGCTACGAAGTCGACATCGACCCGGAAACCGAAGCCATCGTCACCATCGGTTCCAAGGAAGGCCTGGCGCATTTGATGCTGGCCACCCTCGACCAGGGCGACACCGTGCTGGTACCGAACCCGAGCTACCCGATTCACATCTACGGTGCCGTGATTGCTGGTGCCCAGGTGCGCTCGGTGCCGTTGATCCCTGGCGTGGACTTCTTCGCCGAGCTGGAACGGGCGATTCGTGGCTCGATCCCTAAACCGAAAATGATGATCCTCGGCTTCCCGTCCAACCCCACCGCCCAGTGCGTGGAGCTGGATTTCTTCGAGCGGGTGATCGCCCTCGCCAAACAGTACGACGTTTTGGTGGTGCACGACCTGGCCTACGCCGACATCGTCTACGACGGCTGGAAAGCCCCGTCGATCATGCAAGTGCCCGGCGCCAAGGACATCGCGGTGGAGTTTTTCACCCTGTCCAAGAGCTACAACATGGCGGGCTGGCGCATCGGTTTCATGGTCGGCAACCCGGAGCTGGTTAACGCCTTGGCGCGGATCAAGAGCTATCACGACTACGGCACGTTCACTCCGCTGCAAGTCGCGGCCATCGCGGCGCTGGAAGGCGATCAGCAATGCGTCAAAGACATTGCCGATCAGTATCGGCAGCGTCGCAACGTACTGGTCAAAGGCCTGCATGAACTGGGCTGGATGGTCGAAAACCCGAAAGCCTCGATGTATGTCTGGGCCAAGATTCCCGAGGCTTACGCACACATGGGCTCGCTGGAATTCGCCAAGAAATTGCTGGCCGAGGCCAAGGTTTGCGTCTCGCCGGGTGTGGGATTTGGCGAGTATGGGGATGATCATGTGCGCTTCGCGCTGATCGAAAACCAGGACCGGATTCGTCAGGCCGTGCGCGGGATTCGCGGGATGTTCCGGGCGGATGGGCTGGTTACCAAAACCAACGCCTGACACAAATAACTGTGGGAGCGGGCTTGCTCGCGAAAGCGGACTTACATTCAACATCTACTTTGAATGTTATGTCCCCTTCGCGAGCAAGCCCGCTCCCACATTTGTTTTGCGGTGTGCTTAAACGAACAACGACAACAGCAGGATGAAGCCCAGGGCCACCACGGACAGGATGGTTTCCATCGCGGTCCAGGTCTTGAAGGTTTCCGCCACGGTCATGTTGAAGTACTGCTTCACCAGCCAGAAACCGGCGTCGTTGACGTGAGACAGGATCAACGAACCGGCACCGGTGGCCAACACCAGCAACTCACGGTTCACACCCGGAATCATCCCCACCACCGGCACCACGATGCCCGCGCCAGTAATGGTTGCCACGGTTGCCGAACCGGTCGCGATGCGAATCACCGCCGCCACCAGCCAGGCCAGAAGGATTGGCGAGATCTGCGCTTCCACCGCCATGTTGCCGATGACATTACCCACACCGCTGGTCACCAGCATCTGTTTGAAGCCGCCACCGGCACCGATGATCAGGATGATCGCGGCGGTTGGTGCAAGGCTCGCGTCCAGCCATTTGAGCATCTGTTGCGAACCGATGCCCTGCTTGTAGCCGAAGGTGTACAGCGACAGCAGCAACGCCAGCAGCAGCGCCGAGATCGGGTGACCGATCAGGTCCATGAAGGTGCGGAAGAAGTTGCCGTCCGGCAGCGCCACATCGGCAAAGGTCTTGAGCAGCATCAGGAACACGGGCGACAGCACGGTGACCAAGGTAATGCCGAAGCTAGGCAGATCGCCTGCATCCTCATCGCGCACCAGTTGATCCACCAGCTCCTGATTCGGATGACCGGGAATGTGCTTGGCAATGAACGTGCCGTAGATCGGACCGGCGATAATAGCGGTCGGCAACGCAACGATCAGACCGTACAGAATGGTTTTACCGATGTCGGCACCAAACACACCGATGGCCAGCAGCGGACCCGGGTGCGGCGGCACCAGACCGTGTACCGCGGACAGACCAGCCAACAGCGGGATCCCGATCTTGATGATCGACACGCCAGTGCGACGGGCCACGATGAACACCAGCGGAATCAGCAGCACGAAGCCGATTTCGAAGAACAGGGGAATACCGACCAGGAACGCGGCGAACATCATCGCCCACTGCACCTTGTCCTTGCCGAAAGCGCGGATCAACGTCTGCGCAATCTGATCCGCACCGCCTGATTCGGCCATCATTTTGCCGAGCATGGTGCCCAGCGCCAGAATGATGCCGACGAAACCAAGCACGCCACCGAAGCCGTCCTGGAACGCCTTGATGATGGTGCCGATCGGCATGCCGGACGTCAGCCCGAGGAAGGCGGCGGCGATAATCAGTGCGAGGAATGGGTGCAACTTGAACTTGGTGATCAGGACGATAAGCCCGATTACCGTGACCACTGCATCTAGCAGCAGAAACGTCTCGTGGGACATGCCAAACATTAGGGGTGTCTCCTGTTTGTTGTTGTTATTAAAGCGGTTAATCAGAAGTCGTCAGGACAGCGCTATCTTTTGGAGTAAAACTCAACTGGCGAGTTTCAAGCCATGATCGAGCCACCAGGCATGAGCCTGCTTCGCCAATTCATCGACGCTATGGCTGGACGCATCCAGAGCCAGGGTCAGGGGCTCACCAACGGGGGATTCAAGTGTGGCGAACTGGCTGTCGATCAGGGTCGACGGCATGAAGTGGCCCGGCCGATGAGACACACGATCGGCGGCGACTTCGGGGGTTAGCTCAAGGAAAACGAAGCCCAGGCCCGGCAAGGCACTGCGCAAGCGTTCGCGGTAACTGTGTTTGAGGGCCGAGCAGGTCAGCACCGGGCGTTCGCCCTTGGCATCGATGCGGCGCAGTTCATCGCACAGGCTGTCGAGCCAGCCGGCACGGTCTTCGTCATTCAGGGGGATACCCGCGCTCATCTTTTCGATATTGGCGGCAGGGTGAAAAGTGTCGCCTTCAATGGCGGTCGCGCCGCTAAGATGGCACAGGGACTGGCTGACGCAGGTCTTGCCGCAACCGGCAACGCCCATGATGACCAGGGCGGTGATGGGATGATTCATGTAACACCTCAGCGCGCAGACAGCGCTACCTTTGCTACGTAAGACTCAAGTGCAAAAGCAGAAGTTGCCGACGCCTTCTTGTCATTTTTGTGGGTTGCAGCATGTTCGTTCTCAAGGCCAAAAAACGAGGATCAGGCAAACCTCGTTCACGCGTTTGCAGCTGCATCGAGACAGCGCTACCTTAGTGCCTTGAATTTTGTTTGGCAAGCCGTCCGATGAATACCCCTAAAAACGATAAAAATACTCGCACCACTGGCCGCCCTACCCTGAATGAAGTCGCGCGCCTGGCCGGTGTTAGCCCGATTACCGCGTCCCGCGCCCTGCGCGGCGTCAGCACGGTGGCCACCGAACTGGTGGAAAAAGTCCAGAAGGCCGCCCTCGACCTGAACTACGTGGTCAACCCCGCCGCCCGCGCATTAGCCTCGGCCCAGAGCCATTCCGTGGTGGTTTTGGTGCCCTCGCTGTCCAACCTGCTGTTCATCGACACACTGGAAGCCATTCATCAGGTTTTGCGACCAAAGGGCTTCGAAGTGCTGATCGGCAACTTCCATTATTCGCGTGATGAAGAAGAAAACCTGCTGCGCAATTACATGGCTTATCAGCCTCGCGGCTTGCTGCTGACCGGTTTCGACCGCACCGAAAGTTCGCGGCGAATGATCGAGGCCAGCAACATTCCCTGCGTCTACATGATGGAACTGGACAGCGCGGCCGGGCTCAATTGTGTCGGCTTTTCGCAAGTCGCTGCCGGCGAAACCGCGGCCGAGCATTTGCTGTCACGCGGTCGCAAACGCCTGGCCTACATCGGCGCGCAACTGGATCAGCGCACGTTGTTGCGGGGTGAAGGTTTCCGCCGTGCGCTGCAAAAAGCCGGGCGTTACGACCCGGATCTGGAAGTGTTGACGCCACGGGCCTCATCGGTCGGCCTAGGAGGCGAACTGTTCCTGCAACTGCTAGCCGCGCATCCGGACCTCGATGCGATCTTCTTCGGTAACGACGACCTGGCCCAGGGCGCATTGCTCGAAGCCCTGCGCTGCGGCATCAAGATCCCCGAACAAGTGGCGATTCTCGGCTTCAACGACTTGCCCATGTCCGAACACATGGTCCCGCGCCTGAGCAGCATCAGCACCCCACGAGAAGCCATTGGCCGTCGCTCCGCGGAGCTGATGCTGACCTTGCTGGCCGGCAATTCAGTGACCAAACCGGTGCAGGATATGGGGTTTGAATTGAAGGTGCGCGAGAGCACCTGACGCACGACCATTCCCACGCTCCGCGTGCTAGATTCCGATACCTGGAACAGCAAACGGAGAAGCTCAATGGGACATACGCTGAAGATTTTGGGTCGGGCCTCGTCAATCAACGTCAGAAAAGTCCTGTGGACTTGCGACGAACTGGGCGTTTCATACGAACGCGAAGACTGGGGCAGCGGTTTCGCATCGACCCAGAGCCCGGAATTTCTCCAGCTCAACCCCAACGCACAAGTGCCGGTCCTCATCGATGAAGCCGGCGTGCTGTGGGAGTCCAATACCATTTGCCGGTACCTGGCCGGCAAACACCAAAACACTGACCTGTTGCCCATCGAACCGGTGGCGCGCGCTCGCGTGGAGCAGTGGATGGACTGGCAAGCCACCGAACTCAACCCGTCGTGGGGTTACGCATTTTTTGCACTGGTCCGGCAATTGCCGAACTTCCAGGACTCGCAGCGGATTGCTGATGGCGTTCGCGGCTGGAACGCGAAAATGGGCATCCTCGAACAGCAACTCGCGACAACCGATGCATATGTTGCCGGACCACACTTCACACTGGCCGATATCCTCATCGGGCTGTCGGTCAACCGCTGGCGCATGACACCGATGGAGCGCCCGGACTACCCTGCCGTCGACGCCTATTGCCAACGACTGGCGTTGCGGCCGGGGTTTATGACGCATGCCTGTAATGGTGTGCCTTGATTTTCTCCCCCTTCCCGTTACCACTCATCAGAAAAACGCTAAACCTGTCAAATATGACAGTAGCCAGACTTCCGATACGATTTGTTTAATCAGACTTGTGAACACATCCGTGTTCACTGTTTTTTATCACGTTGAACAGGAGTTCATCATGAAGACGAATCAATTTGTCGGCAAATGCAGTGGTAAGTCTTATTTCAACGGTAATCCGGTGGGTACAGATTTCTTCACAGAAGAGATTCACTTTTCCATGAACTTCTACGCCGCTCAGAAGGGGCAAGATTTCGTTCAAATCTTCTACGGAGAAAACCTCGAAGCGGGCGATCATGAGCTGATGGTAGGACCAGAGAAAGAGGCGAAACTAGAGTACAGAGTTGGAGGTAAAATTCTCCGTCCAGAAGGGACGGTGAGTAGTGATCTGTCTCAACAAGTTGGAACATTCGACGCCACCTACTTTGACGCTATTGGTCGTCACATCCTGTTCAAAGGAGAATTTGACGGTCAGTATTCCCTCCAATAATGGTGACCACAGACGTTTCGAAGAAAGGGTCCTCATAGGACTCTTTCTTGGGATACGACAATTGATCTGTAAAGTCAGGTTCAACAGTCTGATCGAATTCCTCCACGCCATATCCCCTGTTGAAACTCGTTATATAACAAGCATACCCAACAGCGCCTTTACCGCCGCCGAAGGCTCCGTGTTGGGCGCGACTACCAACGCAAATTCCCGATCGATACGCGGCGTCACAGGCACTACCCGCAGGCCCTGACGATTGGCCGGCAAGGTCATTTCCGGCACCAGGGTCACACCGATATTTTCCCGCACCAGAGTGAATGCACTGCTCCACTCTCGCACCTCGGCCCGCACATCCAGCAGTTGCAGCCCGGCATTGGCGGCCAGGCTGCGGGCATTGGTCGAACAACCGCCTGTGGCCAGCACGAAGGGTTGCTCCGCCAGTTCCGCCAGTGAGACGCCCTCTTCATTCGAGCGGCGCGCCAAGGGGTGGCCACCGGGCAGAACCGCCACCCAGGCATCGCGTCCCAAACGGCCGGCATTGCGCGCGGGTGCCGGGTTCAACACCACACCGACATCCACCAGCCCGTCACTGAGCAACGTTTCCACTTCATCGTCGCTGACTTCCAGCGCCACCACTTGAATGCCGGGGTAAAGCCGATTGAACTGGCGCAGCAGCGGCGGCAGAAAGGTCGCCAGCACCAATGGGAAACTGGCCAGGCGAATCGTCCCGCGCTGGATATCTTTAGTGGCATCGACAGTACTGCGAATGTTCTCCAGAGCACCGAGCATGGTTCGCGCCTGTTCGATCACAGGCAAGCCGATGGCGGTCGGCAAGGTCTGACGGTTTTCCCGGCTGAACAGCTGAACGCCCAGGGTTTCTTCGATCAGTGCCAGCGCCTGACTGGCACCGGACTGGGTCATTCCGACCCGCTCGGCGGCCCGGGTAATGTTGCCGGTATCGGCCACCGCCACCACCATTCGCCAGTGCATCAGGTTCATCATGGCAGTAGCTTTCCTAATGGCAGTTTTCTGAAAGATTAATTTTACCGAGCGTGCCGCGCACTATGACACTGGCGCAAATCCGCAACCAGAGCCCTGCCCATGAAGTTGTATTACGCCCCGCAAGCCTGCTCATTGGCGCCGCACATTGTGCTGCGCGAACTGGATTTGCCGTTCGAGTTGGTCCACGTCGACAACAGCACCAAGCAAACCGTCAGCGGCGAGGACTTTCTTGCCATCAACCCCAAAGGTTACGTTGCGGCATTGCAGCTGGAAAATGGCGATGTGCTGACCGAAGGCCCGGCAATCCTCCAGTACCTGGCGGATCTACGGCCCGAGGCGAACCTGGCACCGGCGAACGGGACGTTCGAGCGGGTGCGTTTGCAGGAATGGCTGAATTTCGTTTCGACAGAGATTCATGGCGGGCTGGGTTGGCTGTTCAATTCGCAGTTTCCGGATGATGTGAAAGCGCTCATCAAAGAGAAGCTGTTCAAGCGTTTTGTCGTGTTGAGTCAGACGTTGGAGGGGCAGGATTATTTGATGGCTGGCGGATTCAGTATTGCTGATGCATATCTATTTACGGTATTGCGCTGGACGCAGGTGTTTGACATCGATTTGAATCGGTGGCCGGCGTTGGCACGGTTTCAGGCCAGGGTTGATTCGCGGCCTGCGGTGAAGGCGGCGTTGGCTGCGGAGTTGGTGTAAGGCTTGAGATCATTCGCGAGTAAGCCCGCTCCCACAGTGAATCTGCTGTGAATACAGTATTTGTGAACACCGACAATCGAAATGTGGGAGCGGGCTTGCTCGCGAAAGCGGTAGTTCAGGCACTAAAAAACACAAGACAGAAACTACAAACTCCCACTCACCTTCGTTGCCACCTCCCCCGGCACCCAGGCCTTCCACACCTGCGGCTGATCGCGCAAAAACGCTTCGGCGACCTGCCGCGGTGGCTGGCGTTTTTCGCTCATTTGCCCGAGGGTCTGGTTCAGCAGATCGATCGGCAAATCGACCTTTTCGAAGAACGCCACCAGGTCCGGGTACTGCGCCTTGAACGGTGCCGACACACCGATAGCCAGGCTGGCCGGCATCGAACGTGTGCCCTTGGGGTTCGGGTTGTTGGCATCGGCCAGGGTCTTCCAGGCTTCAGCATCGAACGGCGGTTCTTCGAGTTTCACCAGTTTGAAGCGGCCCAACAGTGGCGTCGGCGACCAGTAGTAAAACAGCACCGGTTTGCCACGGCGGATCGATGAAGCGACCTCGGCATCCAGCGCCGCGCCGGAACCGGTGCGGAAGTTGACGTAGCTGGCGCTCAGGTCATAGGCCTTGAGTTTCTGGCTGTTGACGATCTCCGACGTCCAGCCGGTCGGGCTGTTGAGGAAACGTCCGCGGCTTGGGTCTTCCGGGTCGCGGAACACGTCCTTGTAGCGCGCCAGGTCGGCGACGGATTTCAGCTCCGGCGCCAAAGGTTTAATGCCGCGTTCCGGGTCGCCCTTGATCACATATTCCGGCACCCACCAACCTTCGGTGGCGCCTTTGACCGTGTCGCCCAAACCAAACACTTTGCCCTCCGACGCCGCCTTGACCCAGGCCGGACTACGCCCCGCCCACTCTTCGCCAATCACTTGAATATCGTTCTTCGCCAAGGCTGCTTCGAGGCTGACGGTACTGCCCGGCAAGGTGTCGGTCGGGTAGCCGTAACCTTTCTCGACGATCAACCGCAGGATTTCGGTGATCAGGCTGCCGCTTTCCCAAGTGATGTCACCGAAGTGGATGGGCGTGGTTTTTTCTGCGGCCGGAACGTGTCCAGCCACAAGGCTCAGGGCCAGCAGCGAACTGCCGAGCAGGGTTTTGATCGATCTCATGCGGACCTCTGGTTCAGTGGGAATCGGCTCAGGGGTAATCGGTTCAAGGGTTCGTTGGCGCTGTGCTGGGCGCACAGTGCCTGGGAGCGGGTCATGTAGACGCTGACCGAACGCTGGGAAATGCCCAGTTCGGCGGCGATTTGTGGGTAGGTCAGGCCGCCGACTCTCGACAGCAGGAAGGTTGCCCTGACCTTGCCCGGCAGGCGGTCGAGGGTTCGATCAAGGTGTGTCAGGGCCTGGGAAAACTGCGCCAGATCTTCAGGCGATGGCCCACCGAGCGGGTCAATCGCCGGTAGCTGATCGAGGTGTTGGCGTTCCAGATTACGACGACGCCACAGCTGATAAATCAACCGATGGGCAATGGTGGTGAGCAAGGCGCGAGGTTCGCGAATTGGCGTCAGGCCTGGCGATTCGAGCAACTGCATGAAGGTCTCGGCAGCGATGTCTTCGACGCTGGGACTGGCCCCCAGGTATCGGCGCAGCCGTGCGCACAGCCAGGCGTAGTGGGCGCGGAACAATCCGCCCACGTCGTTGCGATGGGAAAAGTCGGCGCCGGACATAGAGGCTCCATGGGTTAGGGGTCGCTGAATGTCCGGTGATCCGGTGGCGCGATCCTAGCAAAGAGCCTTATTCATTAATAATACTTAAAACGAATTTTTATATTCCATAAATGAATTTAAATAAGCGGCGCCTGATACATCGCTATCGCGGGCAAGCCACGCTCCCACAAGTCCACCGAAATCCTGTGGGAGCGTGGCTTGCCCGCGAGTGATGGAACTGTCGGTACAAGTCTCAAGCCTCATCGCAATCGCCCGTACCCCAGCGCTTCGGCCTCCTGCTGATAATCGAGAATGACTTGATAGTCGCTCTCGGTGGCCGGCAGCACTTCTTGCAGGCCCAAAATCTCGGCGACGTCGGGTAGCTCCTTCAACGCCTGATTCATCACCCGTCGAAGCTGTTCAGCCTGCTCATCGGTGGTGCCAGCGGCTGCGATGTAGGGCAGCGTCGGGCTGAACGCCGTGCGCGCCAACACGCGCAGGCCTTCGACCTCTGCCTGCGCATATTGCGCGAGATAAGCGAAGGTCACGCTGTCGATGGCGGCCAGATCCGCCCGGTCATCACGCAGCCAGCGCAGGCTTTCGCGGTGGCTGCCGCTGATGGCGACAGTGGCAAAAAATTCTCCATCGCGCTGCAGCGGTGCCAGTCGGTGGCGCAATAGATTCATGCCACTGTTGGAGTCATCGCCGTTGATCACACCGCGACTGCCCCGAAAGGCCGACAAGGTCCATCGAGGATCATCGGCGCGAGTCAGCAACAGACTGCAATGATTACCGCCATTGCTGTCCGGGAGTTCGTAACGAGGACGACCGATGACCCGGACGCGACCGCGCAAAGCCGTCATCAAGGGATAGCCGCAGGTCTGGGTCAGCAGCAGGTGCGGAGACAGCCAAAGGTCCATCAGCGACAGCCCTTCGGTATCAAGGCGAGTGCTGCCGAGCCGTTCGAGAATCCGCGCCAACCAACGCTCGTTGGCTTGGCGGATCGGCTCGGGGGCGATGTACATCAGTAATTCAGCGAGGTGTTGAGTCATCAAAATCTCCCATGCAACAAAACCCCCCTGTGGGAGCGGGCTTGCTCGCGAAGGCGGTGTGTCATGCAACATCAATATTGACTGACATGACCCCTTCGCGAGCAAGCCCGCTCCCACAGGGGTATTCATTCGCAATCAGTGGAACGGGTGCCTGGGACTGTCGATGGCCTTCACCCCGTTCTGACGCATCAACTGAGCATAACCCTGCACCACAAACCCGCCACTGCGCGCCAGCCATTGCTCGCGACGTGCGCGATAGGCCCGTGGCAGGTCGTACCAGGGCAGGCCCGGCAAGTCGTGGTGCACCAAGTGCAGGTTGAGGTTCAGGAACAGCCAGCGCCACGGCCATGCTGCTTCATTGATGACGGTGCGTTGCTCGGGTTGCACGTGGGGACGGTGTTCATAGTAGGAGCGGATCATCGCAATCGACAGCGCCGGCACGCTGATCAGCAACAGGTAATGCCAGACCGGCAACACGCTGTAGCGCGCGATGAACGTCAGCATCAGCAGCGTCAGCGCGCCGTGGGTCAACCACATCAACCAGGCCTGGCGCTCACCCGCTTTTAGCCGTTTCAGCTCTTCCCGGGCCAGCGCCAGCAAGGCCAGTGGCGCACCGAGAACGAAGCGACCGAGCACGGTTTTGTTCAACCAGTGCAGGCCCTGTTCGAACGGCGAACTGCGCTGCCACTGTTCAGCGCTCAGGTAACGGCTTTCCGGATCGCGACCGGGGACGGTCAGGTCCTCGTCGCGGTGATGCAGCAAATGACTGTCGCGGTACAGGGTGTAGGGATACCAGACCGCGAACGGCGCATAACCGAGGACTTTGTTCAGCGTTTGCCAACGGGTGGGATGGCCGTGCAGCAATTCGTGCTGCACCGACAACCACAACACCAGCAGTGGAATCAGCAACAGCGTGCTCCACCAAAACCCCAATCGGTCGCTGCCCAGGACAATGCTGAACCAGCCGACGTACACGCCGACCAACAGTAGCCAGGTCGGCCACTCGGTGCGAGCGGTGAAGCGTTGGCGCAGGGTTTCGATTTCTTCACGGTGGGCAGCATCAAAATAATGGGGCATGGCTTTGCTCAGAACGGGAACCAGTCCCCCTCTGTGCAATGGCGCAGGGATTTCTTGCAGATTATCTGGTTATTTCGATAGGCCTGAAAAACAAGGAGCCCGAGAACTCGGGCTCCGTTGACGCGGGATCAGTGGCCGAACACGCCCACCTTCTTGGCCTTCTTGTCCGCACGTTTTTCATCGGCGGTTTTAGCCGGTTTCTTCTTTGCCGCTTTCTTTGAATCCATGCCTTTGGCCATGATACATACTCCACTCATACGGGACGTGAGATCAGGTATACACCTATCGCGGCGCCCGCGTTCTTTTATAATCACCCGCTTTGCGCACCGACAGTCCAGGCCCATGCCCAACACCCAGTACACCTTGCTCGACGAGCCGTTATGGCCGTTGATGAACAAGTTTTACCGCGCCCACCAATCGTCGATGAAAGCAGTCCGCGACGCACAGCTGTGGGTCGCAAAACGCGACGAGATCATTGCGGCGCTATGTTTGCGGCCAGTGGCCGGCGGGCATTGGCTGACCGGGCTGTTCGTCGACCCGCGCTGTCGCGAACAAGGGATCGCCGCGGCGTTGATCGACCACGCCGTCAAGCATCTCGAAGAGCCGGTCTGGTTGTTCTGCCATCCGGATTTGCGCGGCTTTTATGAGCGCCGCGGTTTTACGTTCGACCCGCCCCTGCCCTACGCCATGGCTGAACGGTTGAGCCGTTATGCGCGCAGCAAACCGATGATTGCGATGGGTATGGAACCGAAGCACTAGAGACCAGTGAAGATTAAATGTCGGAGCGGGCTTGCTCGCGAAGAGGGCGTCACATCCGACATTTCTGTCGACTGACACTCCGCTTTCGCGAGCAAGCCCGCTTCCACATTGGTTTTGTGTTGGATTGGAAGGGCGGTATCAGTCGTCTGCCGCTGGATCCAGATCCGGGAACATCACCTCGGTAAACCCGAACTTGCTGAAATCAATGATGCGCGACGGGTATAGCCGGCCGATCAGGTGATCGCATTCATGCTGCACCACCCGCGCGTGAAATCCCGAGGCAACGCGCACGATCGGCTCGCCCTTGGGATCGAAGCCTTCATAACGAATCTGCTGATAACGATCCACCGCCCCGCGCAGGCCCGGCACGGACAGGCAGCCTTCGAAACCCTCTTCAAGGACTGGGCTCAATGGCGTGATCAGCGGATTGATCAGAATCGTCTGCGGCACCGCTTCGGCGTCCGGGTAGCGTTCGCTGTGTTCAAAACCAAAGATCACCAGTTGCAGGTCGACACCGATCTGCGGCGCGGCCAGGCCGACTCCGCCGACGCTTTCCATGGTCTGGAACATGTCGTCGACCAATTGCCACAACTCGGGGCTGTCGAACATTTCTGCCGGTACCGGTGGGGCGATACGCAGCAGGCGCTCATCGCCCATTTTCAGAATTTCACGGATCATTTTATGACTTCGTCAGTGGTCGGCTTTGAGTGGTCACGCCCCAGTCCCGAAACGTGGTGTTTTTCTTCATGGCCGGGACCATGCTCGCCAGGGACCTTCTCGCCTGGGTCTTTGCCTTCGCGCGACATGTGCTCGATCACCGCATTCATTTCCGCGCCGAGCAACAGCACCGCGGCGGAAATATAGAAGTACAGCAGCAACACGATGATCGCGCCGATACTGCCATACATGGCGTTGTAGTTGGCGAAGGTTTTGACGTAGAGACCGAAGCCCAGCGAGGCGATGATCCAGACCACCACGGACAACACCGCACCCGGAGTGATAAAGCGAAACTCTTGTCTGACGTCTGGCATGACGTAGTAAATCAGCGCCACCGCCATCATTAGCAAAATCACGATCACCGGCCAGCGGACGATGGTCCAGACGGTCACGATAAAATCTTCAAGGCCCACTTGCGCGGCAATCCAGCCCATCACCTGCGGCCCGAGCACCATCAGCGCGGCAGCGATCAGCAACATGCCGGCGATGCCGATGGTGTAGAAAATCGACAGCGGAAAACGTTTCCAGACAGGACGGCCTTCGACCACGTCATACGCGGCATTCATCGCGCTCATCATCAGCCGCACACCGGCGGACGCGGTCCACAGGGCGATCACGATACCTACCGACAATAACCCCCCCTTGGATTGCTGGAGCTGGTCAATCACCGGGTTCACCTGTTCCAGCGCCTGGGGTGGCAGAACCAGTTCCGATTGCAGGCGCAGCCAGGAGAAAAAATCGGGCAAATGCAGGAAACCGATCAGGGCGATCAGGAACAGAATGAAAGGGAACAGCGAGAACAGCATTTGATAGGCCAGCGCCGAGGCATAGGTCGACATCTCGTCGTCAACGAACTCGGTGACCGTGCGCATCATCACCCGATGCAGGGGCAAACCTTTCATGGTCGGAAAAAACATTAGCGTCTCCTTTCGCCGCAAAAAGGTTGAAGTCATGGCGACTCAGGGGCCGTTTTCTACAACAAAGTAGCCTACTTGGCGACTTTGAAACAATTTCCTTCCTCAAGTTCAAGCTGACACAGAAACGGCCATCCGCGGATGGCCGTTTCTATTACTCGTCAAAGCCCGGGTTACGCCTTGTCGATGCCTTTTTTAAGAGCATCCTTGGCTTTGCCGACTGCTTGCTGGGTTTCGCCTTTCCTCTCCTGCGCCACGCCTTCGGAGCGCAGTTTTTCGTTGCCGGTGGCCTTGCCGACGCCTTGCTTGACGTTGCCGGCCGCTTCGTTTGCCATGCCTTTAACTTTATCGCCAGTGCTGCCCATGGTATTTCTCCTGTGAACATTCAACGGGGAAAGTGGTTACACAAGGATTGACCGGGGGCCTTTGCGCGGAGTTTCATTTATTTATTAACCGGACATTTCGCAGGTTAGGCTTTATGTTTGCAGGCTTTGCCCCGAGAATGCGCAACGTATTCAGGCCGTGGCGCTGAAGATCCAATCCCGTAGGAACGTTATGAAACTCGATAAAAAGCAGGCCATTGCCCGCAGAAACCAGGAACTCGGCGGTGCTGTGCTTGGCGTCAACAACTGCCATTTCACCGAATTGAATCGCAACCGCAATATCTTCTGGTTCGATATTCCGGTCGCGCGTCTGGCCGTTGGTCAGTACGAATGGATTCACTTGCTGATGCACACCCCGGAAACCGACGAACTGCTGCACTTGAAAGTGCCGACGGTGTTCCTGCGCGAGAAACTCGAAGGACTGGTGGTGCGCAACCAGGGCAAGCGCAAAGCTGCCTTGAGCCTGGAACTGAGCGCCGACAAGGACTCCTACCTGCAGGACATGCGCCCGGCCGGTACCAACGTCAATTTCGCGCAGTTCCGTCAGTAACAGCAAAAGCTAAAAGCTTCGCGAGCAAGCCCGCTCCCACATTTAACCGAGTTCATTCAGAAAGAATGCGATCTCATGTGGGAGCGGGCTTGCTCGAAGGCGGTCTGACAGGCGCCTAAAATAACCTGACCAGAAACAAAAGCCCCGCATCTGCGGGGCTTTGGCTAGGCGCTGACTTTCTTCACGCCCAGTTTCTTCAGCTCTTCGTCGCGCAGTTCGCGGCGCAGGATCTTGCCGACGTTGGTGGTCGGCAGCGCGTCGCGGAACTCCACGGCTTTCGGTACTTTGTAGCCGGTGACGTTGGCGCGCATGTGCTCCATCACCTGTTCCTTGGTCAGGGTCACGCCCGGTTTGACGACGATGAAAATCTTGATCGCCTCCCCCGACTTCTCGTCCGGCACGCCGATGGCCGCGCATTGCAGCACGCCCGGCAGGGTCGCCAGCACGTCTTCAAGCTCATTGGGGTACACGTTGAAACCGGAGACCAGGATCATGTCTTTCTTGCGATCGACAATACGCATGTAGCCGTCTGGCTGGATCAGCGCAATGTCACCGGTCTTCAGCCAGCCTTCGCTGTCGAGTATTTCATCGGTGGCGTCCTGGCGCTGCCAGTAGCCCTTCATGACTTGCGGACCTTTCACACACAGCTCACCGATGGCGCCCAACGGCTGTTCAACGCCGGCATCGTCGATGATTTTGCACAGGGTCGAGGGCACCGGAATACCGATGGTGCCGATCTGGATGTTCTGGCTCGGGTTCACCGTGGCCACCGGGCTGGTTTCGGTCATGCCGTAACCTTCGCAGATCGGGCAACCGGTGACCGCTTTCCAGCGCTCGGCTGCGGCCAGTTGCAAGGCCATGCCGCCGGACAGGGTGATTTTCAGGCTGGAGAAATCCAGCTTGCGGAACGCTTCGTTGTTGCACAACGCGACGAACAGCGTGTTCAGGCCGACGAAACCGCTGAACTTCCACTTCGACAGTTCCTTGACCATCGCCGTCAGGTCGCGCGGGTTGCTGATCAGGATGTTGTGGTTGCCGATCAACATCATCGCCATGCAATGAAAGGTGAAGGCATAGATGTGGTACAGCGGCAGCGGCGTGATCAGAATCTCGCAACCTTCGTTAAGGTTGGAGCCCATCAGCGCCTTGCACTGCAGCATGTTCGCCACCAGGTTGCGGTGGGTCAGCATCGCGCCCTTGGCCACGCCGGTGGTGCCGCCGGTGTATTGCAGCACGGCAACGTCGCTGCTGGCCGGGTTGGCTTCAGCCACTGGCTGGCCATGGCCCTTGCTCAGCACGTCATTGAATTTGATGGCCTTGGGCAAGTGATACGCCGGGACCATCTTCTTCACGTACTTGATGACGCTGTTGATCAGCAGACGCTTGAGCGGCGGCAGCAGGTCGGCCACTTCAGTGACGATCACGTGCTTGACGCCGGTTTTCGGCACGACGAGCTCGGCCAGATGCGCCATGTTGGCCAGGCAAACCAGGGCTTTGGCACCGGAATCGTTGAATTGGTGTTCCATTTCCCGCGCGGTGTACAACGGGTTGGTGTTGACCACGATCAGCCCGGCGCGGATGGCACCGAAAACGGCGACCGGGTACTGCAACACGTTGGGCAGTTGCACGGCGATTCGATCGCCTGGCTGCAAATCGGTATGCTGTTGCAGGTAAGCGGCAAAGGCACCGGACAATTCATACAGCTCACCGTAGGTGATTGTCTTGCCCAGGTTGCTGAATGCCGGTTTGTCAGCGAAGCGTTGGCAGGATTGCTTCAACACTGCCTGAATATTCGGATACTCGTCTGGATTGATCTCGGCAGCAATTCCAGCTGGGTACTTATCCTTCCAAAAGTCTTCGATCATGGAAGCCCACTCCTCAGCAACGCGAATTCAAATACCGCATTTGATGCGATTATTATTGGTGTTTAATTATTGGTGAGTCTGGCTTTTAACAAGGCCGAGAAGTCACAAAGCGCGCCGAGAGTAGCAGCTTTGCCAAGGGCCGACTAGAGCCAAAATCGGGCTCTACAGTCACTTTAATGACTCAAGATTAACAAGCAGTCATTTTAGAGCAAAAATTCTATAAAGCCTTAAAAGCCCCGTATTTTTGGCCTCTTCCCTCAAAAGCATCGCGGGCAAGCCCGCTCCCATAAGGTCCGCGTCGTACACATTCTTTGTGCACAACACCAAACCCGTGAGAGCGAGGCTTGCCCGCGAATCGCGCGAAGCGCGGCCATTCAACGATCAGGCGATCTCTCGCAACTCCCGCCGCAGAATCTTGCCCACCGGCGTCATCGGCAACGACTCACGCAATACGATGTGCTTGGGCACTTTGTACGCCGTAAAGTTTTCTTTGCAGTAGGCCTTCAGCTCTTCAAGGCTGACCCCGGATTCACGAGCTACTACAAACAACTTTACCGCCTCCCCCGAACGCTCGTCCGGCACGCCGATCACCGCGCAGTTGGCGACTTTCGGATGGGCCATCACCACGTCTTCGATCTCGTTCGGGTACACGTTGAAGCCCGAGACGATGATCATGTCTTTTTTACGATCGACGATACGCACGAAACCGTCCGGGTCGATCACCGCAATGTCGCCCGACTTGAACCAGCCGTCGTCGTCCAGCACTTCGGCGGTGGCTTCGGGTTTCTGCCAGTAGCCCTTCATGATCTGTGGGCCCTTGATGCACAGTTCACCACGCTCGCCCAGCGGCTGCTCGACGCCTTCATCGTCGATTATTTTCAGGGTCGTGCCCGGCACCGGCAGGCCGACCGTGCCGATGCGCGACTGGTCGCCGTAGGGATTGGTGCAGGCCACCGGCGAGGTTTCGGTCAGGCCGTAACCCTCGGTGATCCGGCAACCGGTGAGCTGTTCCCAGCGCTCGGCCGTGGCCTTGACCAGCGCGGTACCGCCAGAGTTGGTTAGTTTGAGGCTGGAGAAATCCAGGGTCTTGAAGTCGGGATGGTCCATCAGTGCGACGAACAGCGTGTTGAGCCCCAGCAGCGCCGAAAACCGCCAGTTTTTCAGTTCCTTGATGAAGTTACCAATATCCCGTGGATTGGTGATCAGCACGTTGTGGTTGCCGGTCACCATCATGCACATGCAGTTCGCCGTGAACGCATAGATATGGTACAGCGGCAGCGGCGCGATCATCACTTCCTGACCTTCGCGCAGCAGTGGTTGACCGTCTGCACCGAATTGCCCCAAAACCGCGCGCGCCTGCTGCATGTTCGCCACCAGATTGCCGTGGGTCAGCATGGCGCCCTTGGCCAGCCCGGTGGTGCCACCGGTGTATTGCAGCACGGCGATATCGTCGAGGCCGACGTTCAGCGGTTTGATGCCCAAGCCCCGACCCAGACGCAGCGCGCTCTTGAAGGAAATGGCCTGCGGCAAGGAATAGTCCGGGACCATCTTCTTGACTTTGCTCACCAGGGTATTGACCAGCCAGCCCTTGGCGGTGGGCATCAAGTCGCCCATCTTCGCTTCGATCAGGTACTGGATATCGGTGTCGGGCAGCACCTCCTGGACCTTCTGCCCGAACACGTTAAGGTAAACCAGCGCCCGGGCACCGGAGTCCTTGAACTGATGACGCATTTCCCGCGCGGTGTACAACGGGTTGGTATTGACCACGATCAGCCCGGCGCGCAAGGCACCGAACACGGCAATCGGATAATGCAGGACATTGGGCATCTGCACCGCAATGCGATCCCCCGGCACCAGGTCGGTGTGGGCTTGCAGGTAACCGGCGAACGCGGCGCTGTAGCGTTCCAGTTCGGCGTAGGTCAGGGTCACGCCCATGTTGCTGAATGCCGGGCGGTCAGCAAATTTCTTGCAGGAACGCTCGAACACCTCGATCACCGACTTATAGGCTCCAAGATCAATATCCAGGGGCACGCCGGCCGGGCGTTTGTCATTCCAGAAATCAGGTTGCATTATTTTTGTCCTCTTTACCTGAGCCTATCCGGGGGCCGCTTTCTGTCACTTCTGAAAAAGCGGTGCTTCCCGGACACTAGCAGCTATGGTGAATCAGGCAAATATGCGCACGGGCGTCATAGATCGCGTGAATCTTGCTGCCCCGCCGTGGCCTGATCAGACGGTAGACGACGGATGCGCTATACAATGCAGCGGGGCTGTTTTCCCATCATGCAGCCCAATGCAAAGGAATCGCCATGATCCACGACACTTTCTGGCTGACCGCGAGTGACCGCAGCCGCCTCTTCGTCAACCAGTGGCTGCCGGCCGCGCCGCTCAAGGCGGTGATCCTCCTGGCCCACGGCATGGCGGAACACAGCGGTCGCTACGCCCGTCTGGCGCAAGCCTGCTGTGATCAGGATTACGGCGTTTATGCGCCGGACCTGCGTGGACATGGCAAATCTGCCGAAAACGGCACGCTGGGCTATTTCGCCGACGATGATGGCTGGTGCAAAGTGGTCGGCGACCTCGCCAGCCTTAACCAACATATCGGCCAACAGCATCCCGGCGTGCCGATCGTATTGCTGGGCCACAGCATGGGCAGCTACATCGCCCAGGCTTACTTGCTGCACCACAGCGCCAGCCTGCATGGGGCGATTCTCAGTGGCTCGAACTTCCAGCCCGTGGCGCTCTATCGCGCAGCGCGACAGATTGCTCGTCTGGAACGCCTGCGCCAAGGGCCCAAGGGGTGCAGTGCGCTGATCGAATGGCTGTCATTCGGCTCGTTCAACAAAAAATTCAAACCGGCGCGCACGCCGTTCGACTGGCTGAGCCGCGACCCGGCCGAAGTCGACAAATACGCCAATGACCCGCTCTGCGGCTTTCGTTGCACCAATCAACTGTGGGTCGATTTGCTCGGCGGCTTGCAGCAAATCAGCAAAGCGTCCAATCTCGCCCAGATCGATCCGGGCCTGCCGCTGCTGGTGATTGGCGGCGAATGTGATCCGGTGAGCGAAGGTAAACGTCTGAAAGATCTGGCCCATGCGCTACGCGACGCTGGCTGCCAGAGCCTGCAGCTGACTATTTACCCGCAGGCCCGGCATGAACTGTTCAACGAGAGCAACCGCGACGAAGTGACGGCCGACGTGCTGAACTGGATCGCCCAGGCCTTGAGCACTCGCCGGCCACCCAGAACCGAATAGTTTTTTTGTGGATTTTTTTAATTCGTCACAGGAATCGAGACAGATGACCCAGGTTACCAACACCCCTTACGAAGCCCTCGAAGTCGGCCAGACGGCCAGCTACAGCAAAACCGTCGAAGAGCGTGACATTCAGTTGTTCGCCGCCATGTCCGGCGATCACAACCCGGTGCACCTGGACGCCGAATTCGCCGCCGCCAGCATGTTCAAGGAGCGTATCGCCCACGGCATGTTCAGCGGCGCGTTGATCAGCGCGGCGGTCGCTTGCGAGTTGCCTGGGCCGGGGACTATCTATATCGGTCAGACGATGAGCTTTCAGAAGCCAGTGAAAATTGGCGACACGCTGACGGTGCGCCTGGAGATTCTCGAGAAACTACCGAAGTTTCGTGTACGCATCGCCACGCGAGTGTTCAACCAGCGCGATGAGTTGGTGGTGGATGGCGAGGCGGAGATTCTGGCGCCACGCAAGCAACAGACTGTGACATTGCCTACCCTGCCGGCGATCAGCATCGGCTGATTTGCAAGTCCGCTGATCGCTCCCACACGTCACTGGTGTCCGGGAAAACTGAAGGGGGAGCGTGCTCCCCCTTGCTGTGCCTGCCTCTGAGACAAATCAGAGATTGCGCGATAACGCCCTGCGCACGCTCTCACTGTTCAGCGCAGGGCGTTCAGTCTCGGCAGGGGGGTGTGCCGGTGCAGGACTTTCGGCCTGGAAAGAGATTTCAGACTGGACCGGGCTTTCAACTTGAACAGGGCTTGGCGCCTGACCGCGACTGGCGACCTGATTGCCCAGCTTCTCAATGTAGGCGTTCAAATCGCTAATCAGCAGTTTCTTGCGCAGGGAGCCCTGATACCACGCGTAGCAAAAATAGCCCGTCGCCGCCAGGAAGCCTAGCCCGGCTGTAGCAAGACCGGCGACGCACAATCCAAGCACGATCAGCACTGTCTTCCAGTTAAAGGGCGACAGCTCCAGCTCGGTATTCAGCACATTCGCGTCACGCAGCACCCAGCGCTTGGACGCCGTGTGGTTCTGCAAAATGGTGTGCAGCGGCGAACCATCCTTGTTCAAGGCACTGATCAAAGAGATTTCCTGACCTGTGCGCAAAGGAATGTCCACGCCGCGCAGCTTTACATCATGCTCGACGCCGTCCGGGGTTTTGACCCAGAACTCATGATTGATGATCGAAACAGAACTGATGCGCACAGGCGTCACATCACCGTCGTTACCGTTCACATGAACGCCGCCCGTGGATGTCACACGGGTCTCGCTGACTTTTTCGCTACCCACCACTTCACCGCTCAAGACAGTGAAAGAAACGGTTTTATCGCCATGGGTGAAGTTGTGCATTTCGATTCCTTGATGACCCACGTCGATCGGACGTGCAGGAGAAAGATCCGTATGCGGAGGACGCCACTAATTAGCCACTAGACTTTCCAGAATTCACCACCACTAATGACACTTCGCAGCGCCAGGTCGCCGCCGATCAAAGTCTTGATCGCGAAATCCAAGGCGTGGCGGTCAGGCGCGAACAAGGCCTGCAAAGTGATGGACACGTAAGACAGGCAAGATCACTTGAAAAGCAAATTACTAGCTAGCTATATCCCGTCCAGCGTTAAATCCCGAACATAAAAAAACGCCAGACTTGCTGGCGTTTTGACAGATAACGAACGCTTATGAGCGTGCGCGAGCCTGGTTACGTAGAGCTTTCACCTGATCGTGATTGCGTTGCACGCCGTGATACTGGCGTTCAACGATGTCACGAATGCTCACCAGGTTGTCCTTGTTGATTTTTTCCAGGGCTTCCTTGTAAGCCTTCAGCGCATGGTCTTCACCGCGTTCGGCCTCGTTCAGCACGGCCTCTTCGTCCTTGCCGGTGAACATCGCCTTCACGTCGACCCAGCGACGGTGCAAATCGCCGCTGACGCTGGTGGAGGTTTCCGGATCACCGCCCAGGGAACGCACGGCAGCCTGCAGCTCGGCAGCGGCAGCAGCGCAGTCGGCGGAGCGCTGAATGAACAGGTTTTTAAGTTCTGGATGCTTGATGTCTTCAGCGCAAGTCTTGAACCCTTCCTGACCGTCTTTACTGGTTTCAATCAGGTCGTTGAGTACAGAGATCGCGTCTTTATTAATGTCGGTCATTTTTCAATTCCTTGCGGTTGATGAAAGATGCAATAAGTAGTTGCACCCTGCATGCCAGCTTTGAATTGATTACTTTTTACTTATATTTCAATCGGTTGGCTTTTAACGAGAGATCTGTATCCGCTTTTTTTGCATGAACTGTCATTTGGCCTGCATGCAGAATGCCTGTATTTTCCAGACTGTTTCGAATCAAGACGACTGATGATGAATCCCGAAAAGCTCGAACTGCTGATTACCCGCGAAATGCCCTTCGGCAAATACAAGGGTCGCATCATCGCTGACCTGCCCGGCCAGTACCTGAACTGGTTCGCTCGCGAAGGTTTCCCCCACGGTGAACTGGGCGGTTTGCTGGCTTTAATGCAGGAAATCGACCACAACGGCTTGTCGGAGCTGCTTGAACCGCTACGCGCCAAACACGGCAAACCCGCCCCTCGCCACTGACCCGCCCTACCTCACCGAGTTGCTCATGCCCGATAACACCCGCCGTTCCCGCGATGAAGCCTTTTGGCAGACCTTTGCCGACCGTTATGCTGTTGAACCCGGCCCCCTGAACCTGGAGAACGGTTACTTCGGGCGCATGTCGCGCACCGTGGTCGAGGAGTATCAGCGCAACATCGAGCTGATCAACCGCGGCAACTCGGTGCATGTGCGCCAGCGCTTCGAACAGGGCGAAAGCGTCAAGATTCGTGCGCAATTGGCCGAGCTGATCGGAGCCCCCGCCGAAGCCGTCGCCCTCACCCGCAACGCCTCGGACGGCCTGCAATCGCTGATCCGAAACTACAACCGCCTGGAGCCAGGCGATCAGGTGCTGATAGGCGATCTGGAGTACGACACGGTCAAGGGCGCGATGCGTTGGCTCGCGCGCTATCGAGGCGTGGAAGTGATCGAGATCGAACACCGCCACCCCGCCAGTTTCGACAGTTTACTGGCCACTTACCGCGAAGCTTTCATGCGTTATCCGCGACTGAAGCTGATGGCCCTGACCCACGTCACCCATCGCACCGGACTGGTGATGCCGGTGCAGGCGATTGCCGCCGCCGCCAGGGAACACGGCATCGATGTGATTCTCGACGGCGCCCATGCCCTCGGTCAGATCGAATTCAATCTCGATGAACTGGGCATCGCCTTTGCCGGCTACAACCTGCATAAATGGATCGGTGCGCCGCTGACCCTGGGTTTCATTTACATCGCCCCTCAGCGGCTGGCCGACATCGACCCGGACATGGGCGAGATGCATTTCCCGGTCACCGACATTCGCGCCCGCACGCCGTACAGCACCCCGAATATCCCGGCCCTGCTAACCCTGCCGCTGGTGTTCGAAGAACATCACGCGATGGGCGGTTCCGTCGCCAAGGGCACGCGACTCAATTACCTGCGCAACCGATGGGTCGATGCCGTTCGGGGGTTACCGGGAATCGAAGTCATGACCCCGAATGACCCGCGCCTGTATTGCGGCATCACCGCGATGCGCTTTACCCGGCATGCCGATCAGCAGGTGATGGTCGAGCGACTGCTCAACGACTACAACCTGTTTACCGTGGCGCGCAGCGGTGCGGCGTGTGGCCCGTGCATCCGCATTACGCCGGGACTCACCACCACCGCAGCCGACATGGATCTGCTGGCCCGGGCGCTGACCGAATTGCGCTGACGTCACACGGTGTACTTGTCGAAGTCCTCGGGCTTGATTTGCGATGACACCGCAAACGTGTCGACACCGATGGTCATGTGGCCGAAAAAGCCGTCGTCGTTCGAGTCTCGACCGATGGCATGAACATTCAAGGTCGAGGCTTCACCGCCCATGCCCTGATAGAACTCATCCTGCTCGTTGTTCAGCGCGCAGATGCCACGCCCACGGTACTCGCGGGCCTTGAGTACCGACCGCGAAACCACCTCGGGAAAGTACAGCTGCCCAACCCAGGCGACATGCCGCTCTTCCAGGTAGTTGTTGCCGGCCGTGATTCGTACCGCCACATGAATATGCAGGGCGCGGCCGGCATAAAAACCCGGGTAAATGGTGGTAAATCGCACCACGCCCTGGTGATCGGTAAATTGCCCGCCGCGCAGGTAGGTATCGTCATCGGTGCGCGGGATTGAACCGATGGCATCGACGTCGACTTCCTTGTCCGGGTCGATCTTGCTCCAGCCCGAATACGCCCCGCGCGCATTGCAATGCCAGATATCAACCACCGCCCCCGTGACCGGTTGACCGGTCATCGCATCGACGATCGTCAGTCGCAGCACCAAGGGGATGCCATCCATGCCTTCGCTGATGTTTCGTCTGATCAGTTTCGGGTTTCGAAAATACGGGCCGTCGATCTGTTCGGGTGACAGTTGGCAAGCCGGTGGCGGGAATGTAATTGCAGTGTTGTCTTCCATGACGTTCTCTCTTCCATAAGATGAACGCAGGTTAACGCTGGACGAGCGACGAGATGCGGTAACTATGTATCGCATGATGTCCTGTGGGAGCGGCGGTGCGGCGATCCGACTTGCCCGCGAAAGCGGTCTGACAGCTCCCACAGGGGGGGTTATTTCAGGCAAAAAAAAACGGTGCACTGACCAAGCGCACCGTAAAGCCGTAGAACACACAACGAAGTGTTTGGTAAAAATTCGGTAAATCAGTCCAGCAGGGCCAACGCCTCGGCGGTGCACTCCTGGATGCGGGCCCAGTCACCGTTCTTGATCCACTCGGGGTCAAGCATCCAGCTACCGCCCACGCACATCACGTTTTTCAACGCCATGTAGCTTTTGATATTGGCCGGGCTGACGCCACCGGTCGGGCAGAATTTTACTTCGCCGAACGGGCCGCCCAAGGCCTTGATGGCCGCGACGCCGCCGCTGACTTCCGCCGGGAACAGCTTGAAGCGGCGATAACCCAGGCTATAGCCTTCCATGATGCCGGAAGCGTTGCTGATGCCCGGCAACAGCGGGATCGGGCTACCGACACTGGCTTCAAGCAGGTCACGGGTGATACCCGGCGTGACGATGAATTGCGAACCGGCCGCTTCGGCAGCGACCAGCATGCTGCGATCAAGCACGGTGCCGGCACCGGTCACCAGTTCCGGACGCTGCTCGCGCAGGATCTGGATCGCCTTGAGACCGAACTGCGAACGCAGGGTCACTTCCAGCGCCGTCAGGCCACCGGCCGCCAGGGCGTCGGCCAACGGCAGTACGTCCTGTTCACGAGCGATGGTGATCACCGGCAGGATCCGCGCCTTGGCGCAGAGGCTGTCGATCAGGGCAACTTTGTCCGCCATGGAAACGGTCGGGGATGTGTTTGTCATAGCGGCTGATCCTTGGTTCATGGGCACCAGTAAATCTCTAACGTAGGTTGCAGAAACGCCCGAATCGGCATGGCGGCGACATCGTCACCGGCCAGTGCGGCATTCAGGGTGGTCAGCTTGGACTGACCGGAAATCGATAGAACGGTGTGCTTCGCCGAAGCCAGCAGCGCGCGACTCATGGTCAGGCGTTGATGGGGCACGGTCGGCGCCAGCATCGGCCAGCAACGACGGGTGCCGTCGACTTTCAAGGCGTCGGCCAGGTTCGGGCTGTTGGGGAACAGCGACGCGGTATGACCGTCGTCACCCATGCCCAGCACCAGCACGTCGATCGACGGTAATTCGGCGAGCAAGCGATCAGCCTGCTCGGCGGCCTGTTCCAGGTTGGCGGTGGCACTGTAGAGGCTCAGGAACTGGGCCTTGGCCGCCGGGCCTTGCAACAGATAACGCTTGAGCAGACCGGCATTGCTGTCGGCATGTTCTACCGGCACCCAGCGCTCGTCAGCCAGGCTGACCACCACTTTCGACCAGTCCAGTGCCTGCTTGGCCAGGTGCTGGAAAAACGCCACCGGACTACGTCCTCCAGACACCACCAGCGTCGCGGCGCCTTGTGCGGCAATCGCGTCGCTCAGTTGCTTGGCCACTGTCAATGCCAGGCCTTCGGCCAGCAGCACCGGGCTTTTGAACTCATGAGCGCTAACGCCCTGAGGCAGTTTCAATTCAGATATCGCCATACCACGACCTCCCGTCCCGCGTAATCAGTGCAATGGAGCTCATCGGCCCCCACGACCCGGCCGCGTACGGCTTGGGCGCATCACCGGATTTTTTCCACCCGGCGATCAACTGGTCACACCACTTCCACGCGGCTTCGATTTCATCTTTACGGACAAACAAGTTCTGATTGCCGCGCATCACTTCCAGCAACAACCGCTCGTAGGCGTCGGGAATCCGCGCGCTGCGATAGGTGTCGGAAAAATTCAGCTGCAACGGACCGCTGCGCAGCTGCATGCCCTTGTCCAGGCCTTGTTCTTTTGTCATCACGCGCAAGGAAATACCTTCGTCCGGTTGCAGGCGGATGATCAGTTTGTTGCTGATCTGCAAGCGCTGCTCGGGGGCGAAGATGTAGTGCGACGGTTCCTTGAAGTGGATGACGATCTGCGACAGTTTTTGCGGCATACGCTTGCCGGTCCGCAGGTAAAACGGCACGCCGGCCCAGCGCCAGTTACGAATATCGGCGCGCAGGGCGACGAAGGTTTCGGTGTCGCTCTGGGTGTTGGAGTTAGGCTCCTCCAGATACCCGGGTACCGATTTGCCTTCGCTGTGACCGGCGATGTACTGGCCGCGCACCACTTGAGTGGTCAGGCCTTCCGGGCTGATCGGCGCCAGGGCCTTGAGGACTTTGACTTTCTCGTCGCGAATGCTGTCGGCGGACAAGTCGGCCGGTGGGTCCATGGCGATCAGGCAGAGCAGTTGCAGCAGGTGATTCTGGATCATGTCCCGCAGCTGGCCGGCCTTGTCGAAATAGCCCCAACGGCCTTCGATCCCGACCTTCTCGGCCACGGTGATTTCCACGTGGGAGATGTAATTCTGGTTCCACTGGGTTTCGAACAGGCTGTTGGCGAAACGCAGGGCGATCAGGTTTTGTACGGTCTCTTTGCCCAGATAGTGGTCGATGCGGTAAGTGCGGTTCTCCGGGAAGAACTGCGCCACGGCGTCGTTGACCTTGCGCGAGGATTCCAGGTCCGAACCGATGGGTTTTTCCAGCACTACACGGGTGTTTTCGGTCAGGCCGACCTTCGACAGGTTCTCGCAAATAGCGCCATAAACCGCTGCCGGAGTGGCGAAGTAGGCAATCACTCGCTGGGCGCTGCCAGCCTGCTCGGCCAGGGCGACGTAATCGTCAGCCTTGAGGAAGTCGACGTGCAGGTAGCTCAAACGGGCCAGGAAGCGCTCGACCACCGCTTCATCCAGCTCTTTGGCGCCCACGTAACGGCGCAGCTCAGTGGCGATGAATGCCAGATGCTGTTGCTCGCTGCCGGGTTCACGGGCCAGCGCGATAATACGCGTATCCTCATGAAGCAGGCCGGCACCATCGAGTTGATAGAGGGCAGGAAACAGCTTGCGCAGGGCTAGATCGCCGAGAGCGCCGAACAAGGCAAAGGTGCACGGTTCAACCGTAATCGAAGGCATGATGTTTGTTCTTTTATCAAGTTAAGCTACAAATACCTTTTTTCAAGGCATCACTCAAGGGAAAATGTAGTAATAACCACAACATTTTCGCAAAATACAGATTCCGAGTGGTGGTCGATCGGAGCCATCAGTAGGATAGGCCACCTTTATGGGTCGTATCAAAGGCCCAATTTGCATTAGCCGAACGCTTATTTGCGCTGCTGACCTAAGGAACATGTAATGGACCGCGTGCGAAATTTACTGGAACAGATCCAGAATCGCCTTGAAGACCTGAACAAGGCAGAACGCAAAGTCGCCGAAGTGATCCTGCTCAACCCAGAGCAGGCCACCCGGTTCAGCATCGCCGCCCTCGCCCAAGCCTCTAAGGTCAGCGAGCCGACGGTCAACCGTTTCTGCCGTTCGTTCGGTGTCAGCGGCTACCCGGAACTGAAACTGCAGCTGGCCCAGAGCCTGGCCAGTGGCGCGGCGTATGTCAGCCGGGCGGTTGAAGCCGATGACAATCCGGAAGCGTATACGAAAAAGATTTTCGGCAGCGCCATCGCCTCTTTGGACAGTGCGTTGCAGGCGCTTGACCCGAACCTGATCAGTCGCGCCGTCGACCTGTTGATCCAGGCCCGGCAGATCCACTTCTTCGGCCTCGGCGCCTCGGCCCCGGTGGCGCTGGATGCGCAGCACAAGTTCTTCCGCTTCAACCTGGCGGTGACTGCCCATGCCGACGTGCTGATGCAACGCATGATTGCTTCGGTGGCCCATACCGGTGAGTTGTTCGTGATCATTTCCTACACCGGCCGCACCCGCGAACTGGTGGAAGTGGCGCGCATCGCCCGGGAAAACGGCGCTTCAGTGCTGGGTTTGACGGCCGAGGGGTCGCCGCTGGCCAAGGCCAGTACCTTGAGCCTGAACATTCCGCTGCCGGAAGACACCGACATCTATATGCCGATGACGTCGCGGATCATTCAGTTGACCGTGCTCGATGTGCTCGCCACCGGCATGACCCTGCGCCGGGGCGTGGATTTCCAGCCGCATTTGCGCAAGATCAAGGAAAGCCTGAATGCCAGTCGGTATCCGATTGGGGATGAGTTTAATTAACCCAATCTGAGTTTTATATCGCCTGACAAGCCGCCTTCGCGAGCAAGCCCGCTCCCACATTAGATCTTCAGTGGACACAGTATTTGTGTTCAAAGCAGATCCACTGTGGGAGCGGGCTTGCTCGCGAAGGCGATACCCGCAACACCCTGGATCTTGAGCTAAGCCCCAACCCGCGCCTGCAAACTCAAATGCGCCCTTTCTCCCGGTGCCAGGCACAGGCTGTCGGTCCCGCCGCTGGCTGCCTCCACACAGACGAACTCTAAAACCTCATTCCAGCTCACCCCCAGCAACGGCCGCGAGCCGGGATGCCAGACCACCGTGTCCGCATGGTCACCGGTATCGATGCACAGCTGCCGCTGCCAGGCGTGGTCCATGAGCTGCAATTCGCCGTCATGCTGGAACACTCGCTGACAACCCCCGTCGACCCTCAACTCGCCTTCCTGCTGGCAAACCTGGCGGCTCAACTGGTCGTAACCTTGCGCGCCGTCGAGCCCAGACAGCGCTACCTCACCCACGTCACCAATACGCCAATAGGCGTGCAACGCCTGGCTCAACTGGCACGGCATGTCGTCCTGATGCTCGGTGCTCAGGTGCAAATCCATGCGTTCGCCCAGGTGCGCATGCAAGTCCACTTGCCAGTCGCACAGCTGTAACTGCCAGTGCAGGCGCACGCCATCGTCATCACTGCTGCTGTCGAGCAGTTTCCAGTCGAGCAAACGCGCCCAACCATGGGACGGCCAGGCGTTTTCGCTCGGATGACGGCCGTACCACGGCCAGCACACCGGCACACCGCCGCGAATCGCACCGACATGTGGCCACTTCGCCGCGCACCACAGCCAGGGTTTCTGACCCTTTGGCTGGAAGTGCAGCAACTGCGCGCCCTGCCGACTGAACACCGCCTGACACAGCGGATGGTCGATCACCAGCACGTCGCGCATCTGGTAGCGCTCCCACGCGAACACCGGACGTTCGCGCAAGGATTTGAAGAAGCGTTGTAGCGGATGCTCAAGCATGTGCCACGGTCCTGAAAATCATTTTTCTACCTGATCGTTCCCACGCTTTGCGTGGGAATGCATCCCGTGACGCTCTGCGTCACATACGATGGACGCAGAGCGTCCAGAGCGGCGTTACCACGCAGAGCGTGGGAACGATCTGTCCAAGGGGTGTGCTGCCCCCAAAAAAAAGCGGACAGCCATGGCCGTCCGCAAAAATGCGCACATAGAGAGGAGCTTATCGCAACAGCGTTAGAACACCGACTGAATTTTCAGACCGGCCACCAGAGCATTGTCGACTTCATCCACACCGCCCGGGTGAGTGATGTATTGCAGGTTAGGACGGACGGTCAGCCAGTTGGTAACGTGGAAGCCGTAGTTGATTTCGTAGTTGTACTCGGTGGAACGCAACGGCGCGAACAGCGGATCGTTGTAGTCGCTGACACCATTGGCGGCGTTGACCAATTCGGCGTTTTTCTTCACGTCATCATTGACATGGATACGGGCAAAACCGATCCCGACGTCATCTTTTGGACGTGCGTCGAATGGGCCCTTGTACACAAACATCAGCGACTGGTAGTTATCGACGATGTTGGTGTCCTTGTCGTGGAAGGTGGCGTTGGCCGCGATGTTCAGACCGCGTGAAGCATCACCGTTGTGGGTGGTGAGTTGTTGCTGCGCCACAAACCAGTAGCCATGCTTGCTGTCGTGGCTGCGATAGGAGTTACCTGTGGTCGCTGCGTCATTGTCGTTGTCGTCTTTACGGACGTCATCGGCATCGGCCGTGCTCTTGTAGTAACCCACACGGTATTCGCCCGGCAGGTTGTTGACCTTCGGTGACCAGACCAGTTCGACCGGCAAGACGGTGCCCTTGGTACCACTGCCGCTGAGCTTGAAGCCGTTACCGTGCTCCAGTTGCGACGGGTTCTGATTGTACGCGCCGATCTGCGCATAGAACTCAGGCGTGATGTTGTACTTCACGCGAACCGCCGCCTGCATGACCGGCCAGTTGTACCAGATGTTGGTAGCCCAGTTACCCGCTTGGGAACCGCAGAACGCCAGGTTCTGGAACTCGCAAGGGAAGGTGTTGAAATCTTCGCCTTCGCCGAAGTAACCGGCCTTGACGTCCAGTTTACCGTCGAGGAACTGGTGCTTGATCCACAACTGGGTCAGACGGACCATGTGGCCACGGCCGTAGACTTCCTGGGAAGAACTCAAGGTGCCGGCACGCGGGTCGCCGACACGGTCATTGGAGATGTTCTCACCGTTACGGTTGGTGAGCTGGATCTTGGCTTGTGTGTTATCCCAGCCCCACAGCTTTTCCAGGTCCAGTGCCACGCCCAGGCCAAACTGGTCGGCGTAACGCGCCGTCTTGTCGTCGTTGTAGCCGCCATGCAGGTTGGCGCCCACTTCACCGACGTAGTCGGCCTTGATGTCGATACCTTGTTCGATCAGCTTGGTCCGCTCGCCGCCCCAATCCCCGGTCATCCACTGCGAGTCGGCACTGAACGCGTCAGCCGCTTGCACGCTACCGGCCAGCATCATTGCCGCAATCGCTGACAACTGGCAGATAAGCTGAGCGTTGTTCTTCTTCTTCATCCCTACATCCTCGTCTTTATTGTTATTAACTGTTTTTATCTAACGCGGTTTACATCGATTGCGACGGATGTCCCCATCTGCCGCGAATCCCCCTGTGGGAGCGGGCTTGCTCGCGAAGGCGGTGTGTCAGTCGACATCTGTTGAATGTCAGACCGCTTTCGCGAGCAAGCCCGCTCCCACATTTTTGATCTTCAGCGGCCTTTGAATTGGGCTACGTTGGCGCTGTGAGCTTCAGCTTTCGGCAGGCCGGCCACCCCCAGGCGTTCACCGGTCTTGGCATCGAACAACAGCACTTTCGATGGATCGAATTGCAGGGTCAGGGTCTCGCCCACGGCCGGCGCGACATCCGGTGCCAGGCGGCAGCAGACTTTGGTGTCGTTGAGATTGACGAACACCAGGGTGTCGGGACCGGTCGGTTCGGTGACCTGCACTTCGGCACGAATGGTCGGCAAACCATTCGGCTCGCTGCCCGCCAGAACGATCTGCTCCGGGCGCATGCCGAGGATCACTTCACGGTCTTCGAGCCCGGCGTCCTGCATGCCCAGCGGCAATTCGCAGCGCGCCTGACCGCTGTCGAGCAGCGCTACCAACCGACCTTCCTTACGCTGCAAACGCAGGGGGATGAAGTTCATCGGCGGCGAACCGATGAAGCTCGCCACGAACAGGTTGGCCGGGTTGTTGTAGATGTCTTTCGGCGTGCCGAATTGCTGAATGATCCCGTCCTTCATCACCGCCACTTTGTCGCCCAGGGTCATGGCTTCAATCTGGTCGTGGGTCACGTAGACCGTGGTGGTTTTCAGGCGCTGGTGCATCAGTTTCATTTCGGTGCGCATCTCGACCCGCAGCTTGGCGTCGAGGTTGGACAGCGGTTCATCGAACAGGTAAATCTTCGGCCGCCGCGCCAGCGCCCGGCCCATGGCCACGCGCTGTTGTTGACCACCGGAGAGCTGACCGGGCTTGCGGCTCAGCAGGTGTTCGATTTGCAGCAACTTGGCCACGCGAGCGACTTCTTCGTCGATTTCGGCGGTGGGCATTTTGCGAATCTTCAGGCCGAACGCGATGTTGTCGCGCACGCTCATGGTCGGGTACAGCGCGTAGGACTGGAACACCATGGCGATGTCGCGATCTTTCGGGCTCATGCCGCTGATGTCGGCGTCGTCCACCAGGATCGCCCCGCCGCTGATGTTTTCCAGACCGGCGATGCAGTTCATCAGCGTGGATTTACCGCAGCCCGATGGGCCGACCAGGATCAGGAACTCCCCGTCATCGATCTTCAGTTCGATGTTTTTCAGGGTGTCCGGCAGACCGGCGCCGTAGGTTTTGTTGACGTTACGTAATTCGAGAGTTGCCATGTTCTACCCCTTGACCGCGCCGGACGTCAGCCCACGCAGGAAATACTTGCCAGCGAATATGTAGACCAGCAGTGTCGGCAGCCCGGCGATCATCGCGGCGGCCATATCAACGTTGTATTCCTTGGCCCCGGTGCTGGTGTTGACCAGGTTGTTCAGGGCCACGGTAATCGGCTGGGCATCGCCACTGGCGAAGACCACACCGAACAGGAAGTCATTCCAGATTTGCGTGAACTGCCAGATCAGGCAGACCATCACGATCGGGATCGACATCGGCAGCAGGATCTTCCAGAAAATCGTGAAGAAGCCCGCGCCATCCAGCCGCGCCGCCTTGACCAGCGCATCCGGAATGCTCACGTAGTAGTTGCGGAAGAACAGCGTGGTAAACGCCAGGCCGTAGACCACGTGCACCAGCACCAGGCCCGTGGTGGTGTTGGCCAGGCCGATCTTGCCGAGGGTGAACGAGGCTGGCAGCAGCACGGTCTGGAACGGCAGGAAGCAGCCGAACAACAGCAGACCGAAGAACAGTTGCGAACCACGGAAGCGCCACATCGACAGCACATAGCCGTTCATGGCACCGATGAACGTAGAGATCAGCACTGCCGGGACGGTGATTTTCACCGAGTTCCAGAAGTAGCTGCCGACACTGTCCCAGGCCTTGATCCAGCCGATGCCGTCAATCACTTGCGGCCAGCTCAACAGGTTGCCGGTGCGGATGTCTTCCGGCGATTTGAAACTGGTCAGCAGCATCACCACCAGCGGGACCAAATAGATCGCGGCGGCCAGCAACAGGGTTGCGTAGATGGCTATACGGCTGAAGCTGATGGCCGGTTTTCCGAGTTGATTACTCATGGCGTTTGCCTCGCAATTCGGAGTACAGGTACGGCACCAGAATCGCCAGGATCGCGCCGAGCATCATCATGGCGCTCGCCGAACCAATGCCCATCTGGCCACGGCTGAAAGTGAAGGAGTACATGAACATCGCCGGCAGGTCAGACGAGTAGCCCGGGCCACCCGCGGTCATCGCCGCCACCAGGTCGAAGCTCTTGATCGCGATGTGCGCCAGGATCATGAAAGCGCTGAAGAACACCGGGCGCAGGCTCGGCAATACGATCTTCAGGTAGATGGTCGGCAGGCTCGCCCCGTCGACTTGCGCTGCGCGGATGATCGATTGATCGACACCACGAAGGCCGGCCAGGAACATCGCCATCACAAACCCGGAGGCTTGCCACACGGCGGCGATCACCAGGCAATACACCACGCGATCCTGATCCACCAGCCAGTCGAGACGGAAGCCTTCCCAGCCCCAGTCGCGCAGCATTTTGTCCAGACCCAGGCCTGGGTTAAGCAGCCATTTCCACGCGGTACCGGTGACGATCATCGAGAGCGCCATCGGGTACAGGTAAACAGTGCGGATGAAGCCTTCCTTGCGAATGCGCTGGTCCAGCAGCACGGCGAGGAACACACCCAGCACCAGGCTGATGCCGATGAACATGCCGCCGAACACCGCGAGGTTTTTGCTCGCGACCCACCAGCGATCGTTGTCCATCAGGCGAATGTATTGCTGCAGGCCGACCCACTTGTAGCTCGGCATGAAGCTGGAATTGGTGAAGGACAGTACGAATGTCCAGATGATGTAACCGTAAAAACCAACCAGGACGATCAGCATGCTTGGCGCCAAAACCAGCTTGGGGAGCCAGCGCTGCAGTGCGTCGAACGGTGAGGCTTTGCTGAAAACCGCCACAGAGCTCATCGGGATAATCCAGGTGAAGAGGAAAGAAATCGGCACGGCGATCCCTTGTGGGAGCGAGCCTGCTCGCGATAGCGGTGTATCAGTCGACATCGATGTTGAATGTCAGTCAGCTATCGCGAGCAGGCTCGCTCCCACAGGGGTCAAGCGGCGTCAGGGATTACTGGGCAGCTTTAACAGCCGATGCCAGTTGTGCGCTGGCCTTGGCCGGATCAGCGTTCTTGTCGTTCATGAAGTTGGTGACCACATCGAAGATCGCGCCCTGCACGGCCAGGGACGTGGCCATGTTGTGCGCCATGCTCGGTTGCAGGCCGCCCGTCTTCTCGTCAGCCAGGAAATCCTTGGCGGACGCTTGAGCGCAAGAATCGAAGCCCAGCGCGCTCATGTCGTTAAGCATGTCGGTACGCACCGGGATCGAGCCTTTGTTGATGCTGAAGACTTTCTGGAAGTCTTTGCCCAGAGCGACCTTGGCCAGGTCTTGTTGGGCGGCGATGTCGCCTTTGCGATCGGCTTTGAGCTTGAATACAGCCATCGAGTCGATGTTGTAGGTGAAGGCTTTTTCGGTGCCCGGGAACGGCACGCACTGGTAGTCCTTGCCCGCGACTTTCTTCGCGGCGGTCCATTCGCTCTTGGCCCAGTCGCCCATCATCTGCATGCCGGCCTTGCCATTGATGACGTCGGCGGCCGCGATGTTCCAGTCACGACCAGCGCGGTTCGGGTCCATGTAGCCGGTGATTTTTTTCAGCTCGGTGAAGGCCTTGGCCATCTCCGGCCCGGAGAGGGTTTTCTGATCCAGATCGACCAGGGCTTTCTTGTAACCGTCGGCGCCCATGACCGAGAGCACCACGTCTTCAAACACGGTGCTGTCCTGCCAAGGCTGGCCACCGTGAGCGAGCGCGATGAAGCCGGCGGCTTTCAGTTTGTCGCCAGCGGCATAGAATTCTTCGAGGGTGGTCGGCGCTTTTTCGATCCCGGCTTTCTTGAAGACTTCCGGGTTGATCCACAGCCAGTTGACGCGGTGGATGTTCACCGGCACGGCGACGTAATCGCCTTCGTATTTCACGGTGTCGGAGACTTTCTTGATCAGCAGGTTATCCCAGCCTTCGGACTTGGAAACGTCTTTGAGGGTGTCGGTGCTGAGCAGACCTGTGCTGCCCCACTCCTGGATATCCGGACCTTTGATCTGGGCAACGCCCGGCGGGTTACCGGCCACGGCGCGGCTTTTGAGTACGGTCATGGCCGTGGAACCGCCACCGCCGGCGACTGCGCCGTCTTTCCAGGTGAAGCCGTCTTTTTCGACTTGGGCCTTGAGCACATCGACGGCCGCTTTTTCACCACCAGACGTCCACCAGTGAACGACTTCCACCGAACCTTTGGCATCGGCGGCAAGGGCACTGACAGGGAATGCAGCAACGGGAAGCAGTGAAGCGAGAGAAATGACAGTAGCGAGGCGAGAAATCGCATTCATCTAGTAGTACCTTTCTTGTTGTTATGCATGCAAGTCTGGTGCTTGCGCTGCATAGGATTCTAAACAGGGGATGCCCCTTCGCAGGTAACGAAGGGACGCGCGAATGTCACCATATGGTTACACAACTGATTACACAGCAACGCTCTGGGACAATTGCGCCAGCGCAGTGGCCATGCTCGGCGCCAGCGGCAGGCGCGGGATCAAAACGGCTTGCCAGGCGTGATACAGGTCGGGTTTGCCGGCCCAGATATCGGCGCTCGGACGGTTCAGTGGATCGAGTTCGTGATGCCAACTGCCATCGCAACGGTCGATGAAATGACTGTCACAGAATTCCCAGAACAGCCGGTACCAGTGCTCGTATTGCTCATCCCCGGTGCGTTTCAGCAGCGCACTGGCGGCGGCACTGGCTTCGGCGTGCGTCCAGTGCAGCCGATGGCGAACCACTGCGCGATTGTCCCAGTCGAGGGTGTAGACAATGCCCGGCGCACCGTCGACGTCCCAGCCGTGACGGCAATTGTGGTCGAACAGTTTTTGCGCATCGGTGGCGAGCCAGCCCGGCGTGAGTATCCCGGCCTGTACCCGCGCCGCTTCAAGATGCAGCAACAGCCGCGCCCATTCAAAACCATGGCCCGGCGTGGTGCCGTAAGGGCGGAATCCGTCAGCCGGGTTGTCGTGGTTGTAGTCGCGTAGCGGCTGCCAGTCGCGGTCGAAATGCTCGACCACCAGATAGTCATTGGCCGCGGCGTGATCGTGAATGACGCGCTCGACGATGCGCTGGGCGCGAATCAGCCAGCGGTTGTCCTCGGTGACATCGGCCAGGGCGAGAAAGGCTTCGGTGGCGTGCATGTTGCTGTTGGCGCCGCGATAGGCTTCCTCTTCACTCCAATCGCGGTTGAAGGATTCGCGCATGGCGCCCTCCTCCTCGCACCAGAAATGCATGTCGATGATATGGATCGCATCGTCGAGCAAGGCTTGTGCACCAGGACGCTGAGCGACCACCGCAGAACTCGCGGCCAACGCCACGAAAGCATGCAGGTAAGCGGCTTTGTCGGTATTGCCGTCGCGGTGTTCGGGCGTGGCGAACCAGCCTCCGTGTTCGGCATCACGCAGCGGCCCGCTGAGGGCTTGGATGCCGTGATCCACCAGCTCGGCAAAACCCGGCAGGCCCTGGATGTGGGCCATGGCGAAGCTGTGGGTCATGCGCGCGGTGTTCATGGTTTCAGCTTGCGCGTTGGCCGGGAGGCGACCCTTTTCATCGAGATTGCCAAAGCCTTCGGCAAGCTTTGAAGCCTTGGCAAATGCCAGCAGGCGCAGGCCTTCGGCGGCGAGCCATTGCTGATGGGCAGGCGCGTTCAGCCAACTGCTGAAGGCAGGTTGGAAGGTGTCCATGGGAGTCCCTTTTTTGTTGTTATGACTGGGGGCAGTCTAAACAACGGGCGGTGGCGGGCAGGTAACGAAGGGGGCGAGTTATGTCACCGAGTTGTGACATTTGCCTTGAGGGATGTATTGAAGGGACTGACGCCTTCGCGAGCAAGCCCGCTCCCATATTGGATTTGTGTACGACGCAGAACCACTGTGGGAGCGGGCTTGCTCGCGAAGAACGATAACGCGGTCTTCCTAATCAACACTACGCGGCAACTGCAACGTCACCCGTAACCCGCCTTCACGCAGGTTTTGCAGGCTGACTTCACCGCCATGGCTATGGGCAATGTTGCGTGCAATCCCCAGCCCCAGGCCATAACCCTGCTGCTGCCCGGCCAAGCGGAAGTGCGGCTCGAACACCTGCTCCAACCGCTGCTCCGGCACACCCGGCCCTTCATCGTCGACATGCAGGACAAACGCGCTCTCGTCATCATCGATATGCAGATGCGCGTTCTGCCCATATTTCAAGGCGTTGTCGATCAGGTTGCCGATGCAACGCTTGAGCGCCAACGGCTTGCCGGGATACGGCGCCAACGCCCGGCCATGTTGAGTCACACGGCCATTGCCGTTGGGCGCCAGATACGGTTCCACCAGACAGTCGAGCACATGGTTGAGGTCCACCGGCTCGATGTTTTCGTGGATGTCGGTGTCTTTCACGCATTGCAACGCGCCTTTGACCAGCAACTCCAGCTCATCCAGATCACGACCGAATTTGGCTTGCAGTTTTTCGTCTTCAAGCAATTCCACCCGCAATCGCAAGCGGGTGATCGGCGTGCGCAAGTCATGGGAAATCGCGCTGAACAATTGGCTGCGTTCGGTCAGGTAACGGCTGATACGTTCGCGCATCGCATTGAAGGCGCGACCCACTTCCACCACTTCGCTGCCGCCGCCCTCGGCCACCGGTTCGACTTCGGCACCCAGAGACATGTCCCGCGCCGCCCGCGCCAATCGCTTGAGCGGTCGGCTCTGCCAGTGCACCAAAAGACCGATGAACAGCAACAGGAAACCGCTGGTGAGCACGATGAACCAGACCTGCTGCGCCGGCAGGCCTTGTTCTTCAAGACTGGTGTAGGGCTCGGGCAACAGGGAGGCGATGTACAGCCATTCGCCCGGTGCCATCTGGATTTGCGTGACCAGCACCGGCGGATTCACCGGCTCCAGGGTCAACGCGTAGTGCGCCCAGGAACGCGGCAACTCATCGAGCTTCAAGCCGCCGTTGAAAATCCGCAGGTCTTCGGGGCTGACGAAGGTCACCGAGATGTCGGTGTCCTGGCCCAGCGACTGGCGCAGCACTTCGTCCACCGCTTTGAGCACCGCTTCTTTGCGCGGGGTGATTGGCAGCACTTCCATCCCTAAGGGTTTGTCGTTGAGCGTCACCACGAACCGGGTGCCGCCCATGCTGCGCAATTGATCGAGCACCAGCGGCCGAAACGCCACCGGCAACGAGCGGAAATAACTGACGCTGGCCGTCATCGAATGGGCCAGGCTGCGGGCACTGGTGACCAGGCCTTCAAGCTGCGTGGCGCGCAATTGCGAGACCCAGATCACGCTCGACAGCGTCTGGGCGAACAATACCGCCAGCAGGGTCAGCAACAACATGCGCCCGAGCAACGAGCGCGGCACCGGCACCCGCCCGGCGAGCTTGCGCAGGAACTCAGTGACCATTGCTGGCAACCACGTTGGCTGCCAGTTGGTAGCCACTGCCGCGCACGGTACGGATCAGCCGTGGCGGTTTTTCGGTGTCGCGCAGGCGCTGGCGCAAACGGCTGACGGCCATGTCGACGATGCGATCCAGCGGCATCAGGTCACGGCCACGGGTAGCGTTGCCGATGGTGTCGCGATCGAGGATTTCCTGAGGGTGATCGAGGAACAGTTTCAGCAGCGCAAAATCGGCGCCCGAGAGAATCACTTCCTCGCCGTCGATGTGGAACAGTCGATGGCTGACCATGTCCAGCCGCCAATCATCGAAGGCCAGCACTTCGCTGCCGGAACGTTCCTGACCGAACTGCGCGCGGCGCAACAAGGCTTTGATGCGCGCCTGCAATTCACGGGGGCTGAAGGGTTTGCCAAGGTAGTCGTCGGCGCCCAGTTCCAAACCGATGACGCGGTCGGCCTCGTCGGAGCTGGCGGTGAGCATGATGATCGGTACATGGGCCTGACGCGGGTGCTGGCGGATCCAGCGGCAGAGGCTGAAACCGTCTTCGTCCGGCAGCATCACGTCGAGAATCACCAGATCGCTCGGCGCCTCGTTCAGGGCCTGACGAAAACCTGCACCATCGGGCGTGGTGCGGACCTGGAAACCGGCGCGGGTCAGGTAGGTGTCCAGCAACTCGCGTATCTCTTGATCGTCATCGACCAACAAAATCGACTTGTTGACTGAGCTCACGGGGCGGCGTCCTTGTTGTTTGAATTAGGTGGATTATGCCTTAAGCACGAAATCTACAAACACCGCAGAACCAATGTGGGAGCGGGCTTGCTCGCGAAGGGGCCATCACATTCAACATCTTGGTTGACTGACACACCGCCTTCGCGAGCAAGCCCGCTCCCACATTTGATTGCATTTCAGGCTGGAATGGATTGATCCAGCGCCACACCCGCGCCAACAAGGCCGGAATACGGCGCCGTCACCAGCCACACCGGAATGCCTTTGAAGTAATCGCTCATGCACCCCTTGTCGGCGAAGCACCGGGCGAAACCGCTTTTGATGAAGAAGTCGGCAAACCGTGGAATTACCCCGCCAACGATGTAAACACCGCCGCGCGCCCCGGTGGTCAGCACGTTGTTGCCGGCCACGCGACCGAGCCAGCAGCAGAACTGCTCGAGCACTTCCAGGGCAATCGGATCGCCCGCCAGTCCGGCCGCCGTAATCGACTCAGGCGTGTCGAGCACCGGCGTGTGCCCATCCACCGCGCAGATCGCCCGGTAGACCCGCGGCAAACCACTGCCGCTCAACGCCGTTTCAGCACTGACATGGCCGATCTCGTTGAAGATGTGCTGCCACAGCTGGGTTTCTCGCGGGCTGCTCAGCGGCAGGTCGACGTGACCGCCCTCCCCCGGCAACGGGGCAAAACGGCCCGCGCCCAGATCGAGCAACGTGCCCACGCCCAAGCCAGTGCCCGGACCGATCACCACCGCCGGCCGCAACGGTTCCGGCGTGCCTTCGCAGACCACCCGAAACTCGCCCGGTTGCAAGCGGGTCATGCCCAGCGCCATCGCCGAGAAGTCGTTGATCAACAGCAGTTGATCCACCTGCAAGGTCTTGCAGAACCCCTTGCGACTGAGCCGCCAGTGATTGTTGGTGAACTTGAATTCATCACCGCTCACGGGGCCTGCCACCGAGAGGCACACCGAACCGATCGAACCCGGCGCCAGACCGAGCCCGCTCAGGTAGAGCGCAATGGCCTCCTCCGGGCTGGCGTGGTCTGCCGTCGCCAGCACCTGGACTGATTCCAGCTGCTGGTTTTTCCACAACGCGAAACGTGCGTTGGTGCCACCGATGTCACCGACCAGAGCCAGTTTCAATTAAGCGTCTCCAGGGCAGAAGTAAAGGCGCTGGCGCCTTGCTCTGCGGAGCTGAAGGCCATGCGCATGAAACCAAACAGTTCGCGACCGCTGCCAATGTTGTTGCCCAACAGACCCTTGGCAGGTTCGCGCGCTGCGAATTCTTCGGCGTCCACCTTAAGCTCCAGAGTGCCTTTGACGCCATCGACGCGGATGATATCGCCCTCTTGCACCCGTGCCAAAGCGCCGCCCACATAAGCTTCGGGGCTGACGTGGATCGCCGCCGGGATTTTCCCCGAGGCGCCGGACATACGCCCGTCAGTCACCAACGCGACTTTGAAGCCGCGATCCTGCAGCACGCCGAGGAACGGCGTCATCTTATGCAGTTCCGGCATGCCGTTGGAACGCGGGCCCTGGAAGCGCATCACAGCGACAAAATCCTTCTCCAGCAAACCGGCCTTGAACGCATCGGCCAGGTCCTGCTGATCCTGGAACACCATGGCTGGCGCTTCGACAACCTGGTTTTCCAGCGCGACCGCCGAGACCTTCATCACGCCACGGCCGAGGTTACCTTCCATCACGCGCAAGCCACCCTCTGCCGAGAATGCGCGAGCGACCGGACGCAGGATATTTTCGTCGAGGCTTTCGATCGGGCCTTCGCGCCAGACCAGTTCGCCGTTATCGAGGAACGGTTCCTTGGTGTAGCGGCTCAGGCCATGGCCGAGCACGGTGTTGACGTTTTCGTGAAGCAGGCCGGCTTCCAGCAGTTCGCGGATCAGGAACGACATGCCGCCCGCCGCCTGGAAGTGATTGATGTCGGCTTTGCCGTTCGGGTACACGTGGCTCAGGGTCGGCACCACCTCGGAGAGGTCGGCCATGTCCTGCCAGGTCAACTGGATGCCCGCAGCCATGGCGATGGCCGGCATGTGCAGGGTGTGGTTGGTCGAGCCGCCGGTGGCGTGCAGGGCCACGATGGAGTTGACCAGCGAACGCTCGTCGACGATTTCGCCGATCGGCATGAAGTCGCCGTTCTGCTTGGTCAGGCGCGTGACCTGGTGCGCTGCTTCGCGGGTCAGGGCATCGCGCAACGGGGTGTTCGGGTTGACGAACGAGGCGCCCGGCAAGTGCAGGCCCATGACTTCCATCAACAACTGGTTAGTGTTGGCGGTGCCGTAGAAGGTGCAGGTGCCAGGGCTGTGATAGGACTTCATCTCCGATTCCAGCAGCTCTTCGCGCGTCGCCTTGCCTTCGGCGTAGCGCTGACGCACATCGGCTTTCTGCTTGTTGGAGATGCCCGAAACCATCGGCCCGCCCGGCACGAAAATCGTCGGCAGATGACCGAACCGCAACGCGCCCATCATCAAGCCCGGCACAATCTTGTCGCAGATGCCGAGCATCAGCGCGCCGTCGAACATGTTGTGGGAAAGCGCTACCGCAGTGGACAGCGCGATCACTTCGCGGCTCGGCAGGCTCAGTTCCATGCCCGGCTCGCCTTGGGTCACGCCATCGCACATGGCGGGGGTGCCACCGGCGAACTGGCCGACGGAGCCGATTTCGCGCAGGGCTTTTTTGATCTGTTCCGGGAAGACTTCGTACGGCTGGTGCGCCGACAGCATGTCGTTATATGACGAAACTATGGCGATGTTGGCGGAGTTCATCATCCGCAGGCTGTGCTTGTCGTCGCTGCCACACCCGGCTACGCCATGGGCGAAGTTGGCGCATTGCAGCTTGCCGCGCATAGGGCCGTCGCTGGCGGCGCCGCGGATCAATGCAAGGTAAGCCTCACGCGTGGTGCGGCTGCGGGCGATAAGCCGTTCGGTGACCTCAAGGACGCGGGGATGCATGTGTAGAACTCCAGGCTAACGGATGTGGCGACCTGATTGTCTATGCTGATCAAGCACCGCTGTGATTGGGATGACAGACGGTTTTCTTGATCATTCGGACCAGTTGATTCAGGTCACTCGTTGTAGATAAAACAAAATATTGCCACTAAAAAGGCTTGTTTTCTATTTTTTTGCGAATAATCTTGTAATTCCAACAACAAAACGACGGCGGCGCTGTAAATGACTCTTCGAATCGCAATCAATGGTTTTGGCCGTATCGGCCGTAATGTCCTGCGGGCACTGTATACCCAAGGTTATCGTCAGGATCTGCAGATCGTAGCGATCAACGACCTGGGCGACAGCTCGATGAATGCCCATCTGCTCAAGTACGACACTGTTCACGGCACATTCGATGCCGATGTCCAGCACGATCAGGAAAGCCTGACCGTCAACGGCGACCGTATTTCGGTCAGCGCCATTCGCAACCCGGCCGAATTGCCTTGGGCCGCGGAAAAGGTCGACGTCGTGTTCGAGTGCACCGGTCTGTTCACCGACCGTGCCAAAGCCGCCGCGCATATTACGGCCGGCGCGCGCAAAGTGATTATCTCGGCCCCGGCCAAAGGCGCCGACGCCACTGTGGTTTATGGGGTTAACCACGACATTCTGCGCCAATCGCACCAGATCATTTCCAACGCTTCGTGCACCACCAACTGCCTGGCCCCGGTGGCTCAGGTGCTGCACCGCGAGTTGGGCATCGAAAGCGGTCTGATGACCACTATCCATGCCTATACCAACGACCAGAACCTCACCGACGTCTACCACACCGACCCGTACCGCGCCCGTTCCGCCACCCAGAACATGATCCCGAGCAAGACCGGCGCCGCTGAAGCAGTGGGCCTGGTGCTGCCGGAACTGGCGGGCAAACTGACCGGCATGGCGGTGCGTGTTCCAGTGATCAACGTGTCGCTGGTGGACCTGACCGTGCAGCTCAAGCGTGAAGCATCGGCCGATGAAGTCAACGCGATGCTCAAACAAGCCAGCCTGCACTCGAAGATTCTCGGTTACAACACCCTGCCGCTGGTTTCCAGCGACTTCAACCACAACCCGCTGTCCTCGATTTTCGACGCCAACCACACCAAGTCCAGCGGCAAGCTGCTCAAAGTGCTGGCCTGGTACGACAACGAATGGGGCTTCTCCAACCGCATGCTCGATAACTGCCTGGCGCTCTGCAACGCCGAGTAAGCGTCTCACTCTACGTTGAACGCGGTGAAACGCCGAAAAATGCGTCGTCCCAGGCGCATTCTCGTCTGGAGAAGCAAGCGATGATCGGTATCAGTTTTACGCAAAAAACCCTGGCAGCGCGCAAGCGTATCGCCCTGGTTGCCCACGACCACTGCAAAGTATTTTTGCTGGATTGGGCCGAGCGGCAGAAAGACAAGCTCGCGCAACATGAACTGGTCGCCACCGGCACGACGGGGTTGTTGTTACAACAACGCCTCGACCTGCCGGTGGAAAGCATGATCAGCGGTCCGCTGGGCGGCGACCAACAACTCGGCGCGCGAATCGCCGAGCAGCGGGTCGATATGCTCGTGTTCTTCTGGGATCCGTTTGAACCGCAACCCCACGACCCGGACATCAAGGCGCTGCTGCGGGTCGCGGCGGTGTGGAACATCCCGGTGGCCTGCAACGAGTGCAGCGCCGATTACCTGCTCAGCAGCCCGTTGATGGATCAGGCTCACGAACACCGCATCCCGGATTACGCGACCTATCTGCTGGGTCGTGGGTAAAGCGTCACAAATCAGCACTTGACCATTCGAGCGGATGATAAGCATTATCATTTGCTCGAAATGGATCAGGTCCTCCCGTGAGTCAATCGCGCTTCAATCACCTCTTCATCGCCCAGCGCGTCTCGCTGCTGCGTACGCTGGAGCGGATGGTCAACAATCACAGCACCGCCGAAGACCTCTTGCAGGAAACCTACCTGCGCGTGACCCGAGCGCTCAGCGAGCGGGCCATCGATCACCTTGAACCCTTCGTGTTCCAGACCGCCCGCAACCTGGCGCTGGACCATCTGCGTGCGCGACGCATCCAGTCCCGCACCATGCTCGACAATGTGCCGCCGGACGTGGTGCAGGCGGTCGCCTCACCCGTCAGTAGCGCCGAAGATGCCGCTCATGCCGAACAGTTGCTCGAACGCTTGAACGTGAGCCTCAGTGAACTCAGCCCGCGTCAGCAGAAGATTTTCATCCTCAGTCGCCTGCATGGGCACAGCTATCTGGAGATTGCCGAGAAGCTCGGCGTGTCGTTGAGCACCGTGCAAAAGGAGCTGAAGCTGATCATGGCGATCTGCATCGGCATCGCGCAGCGGCTAAACGGCGACTGAGAGCGCAGATTTACGCGCGCAGGCTTTGCTACTCTTGCTCCACTTCGAGCTTCACTAAAAAAACAGCCGTGCACAGACACTGCCGAGGAAACACCGTGACGGACACTCATCGCTCCCCTCCGCCCTCCCCGGCGCGGGACTCCGCCAGTGCAATGGACCAGGCGCTGGACTGGCTCATCGTGTTGGGCAGTCCGAGCGAAGAACAGACCCGACAATTCCATGACTGGCTCGACGCCGACCCGTTGCATGCCGAGGCGTTTGCCAAGGCGCAGGCGATCTGGGACGGCCCGCAGGTCACGCAATGTGCGCAAAACCTGGCCGCCCAGCCACCGAAAGTGACCGTCCTGTCGCGTCTTCGTCCGCACTGGAGACCGTTGGCCACGGCGGCAGTGCTGATTCTCGGGTTGTTCAGTTTCAGCAATCTGCCGATGCGCCTTCAGGCGGATCATCTGACCGTAATCGGTGAACGCCAGCGCCTGCAACTGGAGGACGGCTCGAAAGTCCTGCTGAACACCAATTCGGCGTTTTCCAGCACCATCAACGATCAGCAACGCGTCGCCCGCTTGTATCAGGGCGAGGCGTTTTTCGAAGTACCGGCCAATCGCGCCGAACCGCTGGAGATCGACGCCGGGCCGGTCAAGGCCAGTGTGCGCGATACCGCGTTTGCCGTGCGCTATCTGGACGGCGTGGCCCAGGTTCGGGTGCAGCGCGGCGATGTCGATTTGCGCGCCACGCGTAATGACGCGCGAGTGCGGCTCTCCGCCGGCGAAAGCATCCGCATCGGTCCCAACGGCTTCGATCATCCGGCCAGGCTCGATGCGGCCACCGATCTGGCCTGGGTCCAGGGTCGGCTGGTGTTCGAGAACTGCCCACTGAGCCAGGTGCTGGCGGAACTGCGCCGTTATTATCCAGGCTGGATCATCAACACCAACGAGCAGTTGGCCGATGTTGCCGTCACCGGTAATTACCGGCTTGACCAGCCACTGGACGTGGTCCGCTCCCTCGCGCACATCACTTCCGCCAGACTTCAGGAATTCCCCGCGCTGGTGATCCTGAACTAAATGAGAATTATTTTTACTCGATAGCTGAAGCTCGTTCGTCTCGTTATAGCCAATGCAATTGATTCGCATCTCGCGATGCCCATCAGCACCTATAAAGATTCGTGCGACACGGAGCTCTATCGATGTCCTCTCGCCTTACCCGCCAGTCCTCTTCACCTTCACGCGTATTGTCGCTGCTGACCGCCGCCATCCTGATGGCCGGCAGCGCATCGCTCATGGCCGCCACCGCCGCCGAGCAACCGAGCCGCAACATGGGCGACTATTCGTTCGCCATTGCGCAGCAGCCGCTGGTGTCGGCGCTCAATGCGTTTACCGCCATCACCGGCTGGCAAGTCGGCTTGCCGGCCGAACTGGCTGAAGGCGTGGCCTCGCCGGGTGTGCAGGGTTCGCTGCCGCCGGAAAAAGCCCTGGATCGCCTGTTGGTGGGGACCAACTTGAGCTATCGCAAACTGGGCAATAACAACATCGTGCTGGAAAAACGCAGCACCAGCGGCGCCCTCAATCTGCAACAGGTGACCATCAGCGCCACCCGTCAGGAACAAGACGTGGCCAGCGTGCCGAGCACTGTCACTGTCCAAACCCGCGAAGAACTGGACCGCAACAACGTCAATAGCATCAAGGATCTGGTGCGTTACGAGCCCGGTGTTTCGGTGGGGGGTGCCGGTCAGCGCAGCGGCCTCACCGGCTACAACATCCGCGGCATCGACGGTGACCGCGTGTTGACTCAGGTCGATGGGGTGCAGGTGCCCGACGGTTTCTTCAACGGCCCGTATGCCCAGACCAACCGCAACTATGTCGACCCGGAAATCGTCAAGCGCGTGGAAATCCTCCGCGGCCCGGCTTCAGTGCTGTATGGCAGCAGCGCCATCGGCGGCGCGGTCAGCTACTACACCCTCGACCCGGACGACATCATCAAGCCCGGCAAAGACGTCGGCGCACGCCTGAAGACTGGCTACAGCTCGGCCGATGACAGCTGGCTGACCTCCGGCACCGTGGCCGGCCGCACCGGCGAGTTCGACGGCCTGCTGCACCTGAGCCAGCGCAATGGTCATGAAACAGAATCCTATGGCGAAACCGGCGGCATCGGCCTGAACCGCTCCGAGGCCAACCCCGAGGACGTACGCACCACCAACGTGCTGGCAAAACTGGGCTGGAACTACGCCGACGACTCGCGCTTCGGGCTGACTTACGAGCACTACAAGGATGACCGCGACACCAACCAACTGAGCGCGCTGGGCGGCCCATTCAACGCGGGACGCGGTTTCGGTTTCTATAAATCGCGTACCGGCAACGACACCATCACCCGTGAACGCTTCGGTCTGGAGCACAGCTTCGGCCTGGACAGCGCCTTGGCCGATCACATCAAGTGGACGCTGAACTACCAGATCGCCAAGACCGACCAGAGCACCGAAGAAATCTACGCGCCGTCGCGCACGGTGCTGCGTACCCGCGAAACCACCTACAAGGATCGCCAATGGGTGTTCGATGCCCAGGCCGACAAGTCGTTCGCCATCGCCAACACCGACCACCGCGTCACCTATGGCACCACCCTCAAACAGAACAAAGTCACCGGACTGCGTACCGGTAGCGGCACTTGCCTGACCGTGGCCGGCAGCTGCCGCACCATCGGCGCCGCCAGCGCCACCGACACCCTGACCCCGGCCAGCGATTTCCCGGATCCGACCATCAACACCTACAGCCTGTTCGCCCAGGATGAGATCAGCTGGAACAACTGGACCTTCCTGCCCGGCGCACGCTATGACTACACCCAGCTCAAGCCGCACATCACCGACGAGTTCCTGGTCACCGCCGACCAGAGCGGCAACGGCGTGGTCAGCGACGACACCAAGACCTGGCATCGGCTGTCACCCAAATTCGGTACCACCTACAGCTTCAACGACAACTACACCTGGTACGGCCAGTACGCCGAAGGCTTCCGTACGCCGACCGCCAAAGCCTTGTATGGCCGCTTCGAAAACCTGTCCGGCGGCTATCAGGTCGAGCCCAATCCCGACCTTAAACCGGAAAAGAGCAAGAGCTATGAAACCGGCCTGCGCGGCCAGTTCGAGGCGGGTACCTTCGATGTGGCGGTGTTCTACAACAAGTACCGCGACTTCATCGACGAAAACGCTATCACCCCCGGTTACACCGAGACCACGTTCCAGAGCAACAACATCAAGCACGCCACCATCAAGGGCCTGGAGCTCAAGGGTCGCCTGAACCTGGACAGCTTCGGTGCGCCGAACGGCCTCTACACCCAAGGCTCGGTGTCCTACTTGTATGGTCGCAACGATGACAGCGGCCAGCCGCTTAACAGCATCAACCCGCTGACCGGCGTGTTCGGTCTGGGTTATGACCAGGACACCTACGGTGGCCTGTTGAGCTGGACCCTGGTCAAACGCAAGACCCGCGTCGACAGCACCAGCTTCAATACTCCGGACGGCACCAGCACCCAGTTCAAGACCCCAGGTTATGGCGTGCTCGACCTGGCGGGCTTCTACAAGGTGACCGACGATCTGACCCTCAACGCCGGCCTGTACAACCTGACCGACAAGAAATACTGGCAGTGGGATGACGTGCGCGGTTACGACAGCGTCGGCGAAGCCTCGGTTACGCAACCGGCCAACCTCGATCGCCTGACCCAACCGGGTCGCAACTTCGCGGTCAATCTGGTCTGGGATATCTGACCCAGTGTCCTCCCTGCGCTCTTTCACAGGAGCGCGGGGATTTTTTACTGTCTGGCGCCGCCCCGTTCGTCTCGTTACCAAGCGCCTCTTTTTCTCAAGGACTTCTCATGACTTCCCAGGACACTGCTCAACGCCCTGCTCTGCGTTCGCAACGTTTGAATCAGATCACTCACGAACCTCACAGCAAACTCGACGCGTTGGTCAAAGCCCACGCACCGTTCGAAACCCAGGCCAACTTCGCGCGTTTCGTGGTTGCGCAGTACTTGTTCCAGTCGGAACTGGTGTCGCTGTACAACGATGCGCAACTGGCTGCCATCATTGCGGACTTACCGGCCCGCTGCCGTGCTGAAGCGGCCAAGGCTGACCTGGCGGATCTGGACACTGAAGTTCCGGCCCCGGTTGCGGGTGCAGTCAACAATCCAGCCAAAGCCGAGGCCTTGGGCTGGTTGTTTGTTTCGGAAGGCTCGAAGCTCGGTGCGGCTTTCCTGATCAAGCGTGCCGTGGGTCTTGGCTTGAGTGAAACCTTTGGTGCTCGTCATCTCGCCGAACCAGCTGGCGGCCGCGCTGAAGGCTGGAAAAGCTTCGTCAAGACGCTCGATGGGTTGACGTTCAGCGAGCAGGAAGAAGCCGAGCTGGATAAAGGCGCAATCGATGCGTTCAACCGCTTTACCGTGTTGCTGGAACAGGCTTACGCCACCACCCCCGAACTTGCCTGAAATACGGTCCTGTGGGAGCGGGCTTGCTCGCGAAAGCGGTGTAACAGTCGACTTCTCTGTTGAATGTCAGACCCCATTCGCGAGCAAGCCCCGCTCCCACAGGGTATGTGCATTACCGCAAGCCTCACGATCTACCTTGAGCCCCATGTCTCACCCAACCACCTCAAAACTCACCCGAATCCTCTTCGCCCTGCTGGCTTACATCAGCCTGGGCATCGGTCTGATCGCCATCGTCATCCCCGGCCTGCCGACCACCGAGTTCATCCTGCTGGCTGCCTGGGCCGCGACCAAAAGTTCGCCGCGCCTGAGTGCCTGGCTGGAAAACCATCGGCTGTTCGGGCCGATCCTGTGCAACTGGCGCAACGGCAAAATCATCGCCCGTCGCGCCAAGGTCAGCGCCACCGTCAGCATGCTGCTGTGCGCAGGGTTGATGCTGGTGATGCTTGATCATGGCTGGCCGATTTACCTGGCCATCGCGGGCATGGGTCTGGGGAATATATGGATCTGGTCACGGCCGGAATCACTCGCGACACCCTCCTGACACAAATCTCCTGTGGGAGCGAGCCTGCTCGCGATGACGGAATGACATTCACCATGATGTCGACTGTAAAACCGCTATCGCGAGCAGGCTCGCTCCCACAGGGGGATTTCATCCGGCTTGGAAGATTTTTGATCTATGCTCGGGCTCTCGTTCCGGAGGGCCTTCGATGACTGGTTTACTCACGTCCATTCAAGCCGCACTCGGCTTGCATCACACCTCAATCCCGTTCACCTCGAGCGGCGCCCTGCCCTCGGCGTTTGCCGTCACCGACCTTGCCTGCGCGAGCATTGCCGCTGCCGGTCAGGCTGTCAGTGAATTGCTGCAACAACACACCGGCCGTTTGCCTACTCTTGAAGTCGACCGGCGCCTGGCGTCGTTCTGGTTCGCGACGTCGATCCGCCCTGTGGGCTGGAGCGTTCCACCGTTGTGGGACCCGGTTGCCGGTGATTACGCGACCAAGGACGGCTGGATCCGCCTGCACACCAACGCGCCTCATCATCGTAGCGCGGCTGAAAGCGTGCTCGGCGCCTGTGTCGACCGCGCAGCCATGGCGAGCAAGGTTGCGCAATGGGGGAAAAGTGATCTGGAACAAGCCGTCGTTGATGCCGGTGGTTGCGCGGCGGAAATGCGAAGCTGGAAGCAATGGCAGGTCCACCCCCAAGGTCAGGCTGTGAACGCCGAACCGCTGATTCAGTTCAGCGCCGACAACGGCCAAAACCCCAAACCGTGGCAAGGTTCAGTGGCGCAACCGCTGGCCGGGATCAAAGTGCTGGATCTCACACGGGTACTCGCCGGCCCGATCGCCAGCCGCTTCCTCGCAGGGCTCGGCGCCGATGTTTTGCGCATCGACCCACCGACCTGGAACGAACCGGGCGTGGTGCCGGAAGTCACTTTGGGCAAACGCTGCGCACGCCTGGACCTGCACGACAAGACGGATCGAGCAGTGTTCGAAAACCTGCTCAAGGACGCCGATATCTTGCTCCACGGCTACCGCGCCGATGCCTTGGAAAGGTTGGGTTACGGTGTCGCCGCGCGGCAAAAACTGGCACCGGGCCTGATTGATGTGTGCCTCAACGCCTACGGTTGGAGCGGCCCCTGGCAGAACCGTCGAGGGTTCGACAGTTTGGTTCAGATGAGCAGCGGAATTGCCGAAGCGGGGATGCAGTGGAAGAAAGCGAACAAGCCGACACCGCTACCGGTGCAGGCGCTTGATCACGCCACCGGGTATTTGATGGCGGCTGCGGCGATCACGTTATTGGGACGTGGCGGGTCAGCCAGATTGTCGTTGGCGCGGACCGCCAAGTTGCTGATTGAGCATGGCGCGGGGACAGATGAGGCGTTGCGGGCGGAGGATCAAAGCGATCAAGGGATGTTGGTTGAGCAGACACCTTGGGGACCGGCCCATCGGTTGCAGGTACCGTTGAAGATCACCGGGACACCGTTGCAGTGGGCGCTGCCGGCCGGGGAGTTGGGTTCCCATCGCGCGCAGTGGTGGTGACCATCAGATAGCTATCGCGAGCAGGCTCGCTCCCGCAGGTGATCACATTTCTCCAATGCGGCTCGGTCAACTGTGGGAGCGAGCCTGCTCGCGATAGGGACGAAAAACTCAACACAATTGCTGGAACTGTATTCAGTCTGGTCGGCTCAGAGTGTCCAAAGCACCTGCGCCGCATACCCTCATCACACCGTGAACGCCGTTCAACCCGATGCTGCGCGAATACACGCCATCGACCACCGTTTCCATCCCGACCACCGCCCGCGCCGACAAAAAACCCAGTATTGCCGACCAGTCATAAGGCCGTTGATACGCCAGCAATAACCTCACAACGACAGTAACCCACTGTACAGCCCGTACGCCGCCAACCCCGCCCCGGCGACCACACAGCTGAAAATCCCCTTCTCCACTGAGGTAAACAATGGCTCGCCCTGTTCCCGTTTGGCCTGGGCAAACAGAATCACCCCCGGCGCATACAACAACGCCGAGAGCAGCAGGTATTTCACGCCGCCGGCATACAACAACCAAATCGCGTAACACAGGGCAATGCCACCGATCAGCAAGTCTTTCGTGCGCTCGGCCGACGCATGCTCATAGGTTTCCCCTCGCCCGCTCAGCAACACCGCGTACGCCGCCGACCACAGGTAGGGCACCAGAATCATCGATGAAGCGAGGTAAATCAGGCTGGTGTAGGTACCGGCGGAAAACAGCGTGATCAGCAGAAAAATCTGGACCATCGCGTTGGTCAGCCACAGTGCATTGACCGGCACATGATTGGCGTTTTCCTTTGTCAGGAACGCTGGCATGGTCTTGTCTTTCGCGGTGGCGAAGAGGATTTCGGCGCACAGCAGCGCCCAGGACAGTAATGCTCCCAACAGCGAAATAGCCAGGCCGATGCTGATCAACAGCGCGCCCCAAGGGCCGACGATATGTTCCAGCACCGCCGCCAGCGACGGGTTCTGCAACGTGGCCAATTCCGGCTGGCTCATGATTCCAAGGGACAACACGTTCACCAGCACCAGCAGCGCCAACACACCGATAAAACCGATGACTGTCGCTCGGCCCACGTCCGAACGCTTCTGCGCCTTCGCCGAATACACACTGGCGCCTTCAATGCCGATGAAGACGAACACGGTAACCAGCATCATGTTGCGCACCTGATCCATCACGCCGCCGAAATTCGGGTTACTGCGGCCCCAGATGTCACGGGTGAAGATGTCCGCCTTGAAGGCCACAGCGGCGATGACGATGAACATGATCAGCGGCACGATCTTGGCCACGGTGGTCAGTTGATTGATGAACGCCGCTTCCTTGATTCCGCGTAGCACCAGAAAATGTACCGCCCACAGCAGCACCGACGCGCAGCCGATGGCAATCGGCGTGTTGCCTTGGCCAAACACCGGAAAGAAATAACCGAGCGTACTGAACAGCAACACGAAATAACCGACGTTGCCCAGCCAGGCGCTGATCCAGTATCCCCAGGCAGACGAGAACCCCATGTAATCGCCAAACCCGGCCTTGGCGTAGGCGTACACCCCGGAGTCCAGTTCCGGTTTGCGATTGGCCAGGGTCTGAAAGACGAAGGCCAGGGTCAGCATGCCGACGGCAGTGATCGCCCAACCAATCAATATCGCCCCGGCATCGGCACGCGCCGCCATGTTTTGCGGTAAGGAAAAAATCCCGCCGCCAATCATCGATCCCACCACCAAAGCGATCAGCGCACTCAGGCGAAGCTTTTGCGTCGGTTGCGACATTCGTGCATCTCCATTTCCCTGGCGCGCTATGGCTTCGAGACCGTCACATAGTCGGTTTTTAACTAAATAGATAAAGCGTAATAACGTTTATCAATTAATGCCAATCTTGTCTTTATTTATAACTGATCACGCTATTGCAGCAGTCCGGAAATAGCGGTTTTTGTCGGTAGCCCCTAATAAATCAATATCACTGCAAAACCCAATGACCAATACTTGCCAAAACAAAAAAACAAACTAGCGTCTAAACCTCAACTGATACGCTCTATTTCTTTCACTTTTATCCGAGGCCTTTGCACAGGGCTTTCCGGGCATTAGCCTTATGCCTGCAAAAGACCCATAAGTCTTTACTTAACAATGGAATGTGACCATGCATTGATCTAAGTCAGATGATTGAACAGCGAACAAAACTAACCTGTTTTCTCTCTTCTCCTGCACTGGAGTCATGCAATGTCTGAATCCCCCGGAAAACTGAAACTCGGCGCCCTGGTTGCATTGGTTGTCGGCTCAATGATTGGTGGCGGGATCTTCTCTTTGCCCCAGAACATGGCCGCCAGTGCAGACGTCGGTGCCGTTCTTATCGGTTGGGCAATTACCGCAGTCGGCATGTTGACCCTGGCCTTCGTCTTCCAGACCCTCGCTAATCGAAAACCTGATCTGGACGGCGGTGTTTACGCCTACGCCAAAGCCGGTTTCGGCGACTACATGGGTTTTTCGTCCGCCTGGGGTTACTGGATCAGTGCCTGGCTGGGTAACGTTGGTTACTTCGTTCTGTTGTTCAGCACCCTCGGTTACTTCTTTCCGATCTTCGGCGAAGGCAACACGGTTGCTGCCGTGATCGGCGCGTCTGTGCTGCTCTGGGGTGTGCATTTCCTCGTGCTGCGCGGCATCAAGGAAGCAGCGTTCATCAACCTGGTGACCACCATCGCCAAGGTCGTGCCGCTGCTGCTGTTCGTCCTGATCGCGGTGTTCGCGTTCAAACTGGACATCTTCACCGCTGACATCTGGGGCCTGAAAAACCCGGACCTGGGCAGTGTGATGAACCAGGTGCGCAACATGATGCTGGTCACCGTGTGGGTATTCATCGGTATCGAAGGCGCGAGCATTTTCTCAGCCCGTGCGGAAAAACGCAGCGACGTGGGTAAAGCCACCGTCATCGGGTTCATCACCGTGCTGCTGTTCCTGGTGCTGGTGAACGTGCTGTCGCTGGGCATCATGACCCAACCGGAACTGGCCAAACTGCAGAACCCGTCCATGGCCGCCGTGCTGGAACATGTGGTCGGTCATTGGGGCGCGGTGCTGATCAGCGTCGGCCTGATCATCTCGTTGCTCGGTGCGTTGCTGTCATGGGTGTTGCTATGTGCGGAGATCATGTTCGCTGCCGCCAAGGACCACACCATGCCGGCGTTTTTGCGCAAGGAAAACGCCAACCATGTACCGGCCAACGCCTTGTGGCTGACCAACGTCATGGTCCAGTTGTTCCTGATCGTCACGCTGTTCTCGGCCAGCACTTATCTGTCGCTGATCTACCTCGCCACCTCAATGATTCTGGTGCCGTACCTGTGGTCGGCGGCTTACGCGCTGCTGCTGGCGGTGCGCGGCGAGAGTTATGAGAACGCTATAGCCGAGCGCAGGAAAGACCTGTTCATCGGCGCCGTCGCGTTGATCTATGCGGTCTGGTTGATCTATGCCGGCGGGGTCAAATACCTGCTGCTCTCCGCCCTGCTCTATGCGCCCGGCGTGATCCTGTTCGCCAAGGCCAAACTTGAAGTCAACAAACCGGTTTTCACCAACGTCGAGAAGCTGATTTTCGCAGCGGTTGTCGTGGGCGCCCTGGTGGCAGCTTACGGGCTGTATGACGGCTTCCTGACTCTGTAACACCCGACTCTCATTTGTCATCTGGAGGATCACTGTAATGACCACCGAAAAAGTTAAGTACGGCGTCCATTCCGAAGCCGGCAAACTGCGCAAAGTCATGGTTTGCTCCCCCGGCCTGGCCCACCAGCGGCTGACCCCGAACAACTGTGACGAACTGCTTTTCGATGATGTGCTGTGGGTTGCTCAAGCCAAGCGTGACCATTTCGACTTCGTCACCAAAATGCGCGAGCGCAACGTCGACGTGCTGGAAATGCACAACCTGCTGACCGACATCGTTGCAATTCCTGAAGCCCTCGACTGGATCCTGGAGCGCAAGATCACCGCGAATTCGGTGGGCTTGGGTCTGGTCAATGAAACCGCATCCTGGCTGCGTAGCCTGGAGCCGCGCAAGATCGCTGAATTCCTGATTGGCGGCGTCTCCGCCGATGACCTGCCGGACAGCTTCGGCGGCAAAACCATTCAGATGTTCCGCGAATTTCTCGGTCACTCCAGCTTCATTCTGCCGCCGCTGCCCAACACCCAGTTCACCCGCGATACCACTTGCTGGATCTACGGCGGCGTGACGTTGAACCCGATGTACTGGCCGGCGCGCCGTCAGGAAACGTTGCTGACCACCGCCATCTACAAATTTCACCCGCAGTTCACCAACGCCGACTTCCAGATCTGGTACGGCGATCCGGATCAGGACCATGGCAGTGCCACCCTTGAGGGCGGCGACGTGATGCCGATCGGCAACGGCGTGGTGTTGATCGGCATGGGCGAGCGTTCGTCCCGCCAGGCTATTGGCCAATTGGCGGTCAACCTGTTCAAGAACAAGGCTGTCGAACGTGTGATTGTCGCCGGCCTGCCGAAGTCCCGCGCAGCGATGCACCTGGACACCGTGTTCAGCTTCTGCGACCGCGACCTCGTGACCATTTTCCCGGAAGTGGTGAACCAAATCGTCGCCTTCAGCGTGCGCCCTGATGAAAGCAAACCGGGCGGCGTCGATATCCGCCGCGAAGAAACCAGCTTCCTCGATACCGTGGCCAAGGCCCTCAACCTGAAAGCGCTGCGCGTCGTCGAAACCGGCGGCAACAGCTTCGCCGCCGAACGCGAGCAATGGGACGACGGCAACAACGTGGTGGCGGTGGAACCAGGTGTGGTGATCGGCTACGACCGCAACACCTACACCAACACCCTGCTGCGCAAGGCCGGTGTGGAAGTCATCACCATCAGCGCCGGTGAACTCGGTCGCGGGCGTGGCGGTGGCCACTGCATGACCTGCCCGATCATTCGCGACCCTATCGACTATTAACTTTCAAACCCTGGCCGCCGCTTATCCAGCGCGGCCCGGGGGATAACCGATACCCAAGGAGATCCAATCATGGCTTTTAATATGCGTAACCGCAGCCTGCTGAGTTTGATGCACCACACCACTCGCGAGCTGAACTACCTGCTGGACCTGTCCCGTGACCTCAAACGCGCCAAGTACACCGGCACCGAGCGTCCACACCTGCAAGGCAAAAACATCGCGCTGATCTTCGAAAAAACCTCGACCCGCACCCGGTGCGCCTTCGAAGTCGCGGCCCATGACCAGGGCGCTCACGTCACCTACATCGACCCGGTGTCGTCACAGATCGGCCACAAGGAAAGCATGAAAGACACCGCCCGCGTGCTCGGGCGGATGTTCGATGCCATCGAGTACCGCGGCTTCGAACAGGAAATCGTCGAAGAGCTGGCGAAGTTCGCCGGCGTGCCGGTGTTCAACGGCCTGACCGCTGAATTCCACCCGACGCAAATGATTGCCGACACCTTGACCATGCGTGAACACAGCGACAAACCGCTGCACGATATCAGCTACGCCTACCTCGGCGACGCGCGCTACAACATGGGCAACTCGTTGTTGATGATTGGCGCCAAACTCGGCATGGACGTGCGCATCGCCGCACCGAAAGCGCTATGGCCACATCAGGACTTCATCGATCAGTGCAAAGCCTTCGCCGAGGAAAGCGGCGCGCGCATCACCATCACCGAAGACCCGAAAGAAGCGGTCAAGGGCGTGGACTTCATCCACACCGACATCTGGGTATCGATGGGTGAGCCGGTGGAAGCGTGGGACGAGCGCATCGAGCAACTGCTGCCGTACCAGGTCAACGCCGACATGATGAAGGCCTCGGGCAATCCGCGCGTGAAATTCATGCACTGCCTGCCGGCGTTCCACAACAGCGAAACCAAGGTCGGCAAAGACATCGCCGCGCGCTATCCGCACCTGGCCAACGGGGTTGAAGTGACCGAAGACGTCTTCGAATCGCCGGCCAACATCGCCTTTGAGCAAGCGGAAAACCGCATGCACACCATCAAGGCGATTCTGGTGTCGGCGCTGGCGGATATCTAACGGCTCACTCGGGTCTCCCTGACGAAACACGGTCAATGTGGGAGCGGGCTTGCTCGCGAAAGCGGTCTGACAGGGAACATTGATGTCGACTGACACGCCGCCTTCGCGAGCAAGCCCGCTCCCACACAAACCCGGTTCCCACAGGGAGATCGAGTTACCCGCCCTCTATTTAGAAGGACTGCATTATGCGTATCGTCGTTGCTCTGGGCGGTAACGCCCTGCTCCGCCGGGGTGAACCCATGACCGCGGACAACCAGCGCATCAACATCCGGGTCGCCACCGAACAAATCGCCAAGGTCCATCCCGGCAATCAACTGGTGATCGCTCACGGTAATGGTCCGCAGGTCGGGCTGCTGTCGCTGCAAGCGGCGGCCTACACCCAGGTTTCCGCTTATCCGCTGGACGTGCTGGGTGCCGAAACCGAAGGCATGATCGGCTACATCATCGAACAGGAACTGGGCAACCTGCTGGACTTCGAAGTCCCGTTCGCCACCCTGTTGACCCAGGTCGAAGTCGACCCCAACGATCCGGCGTTCCAGAAGCCCAGCAAACCCATCGGCCCGGTCTATACCAAGGCCGAAGCGGAGAAACTCGCCGCCGAGAAAGGCTGGGCGATTGCTCCGGACGGCGACAAATTCCGCCGCGTGGTGGCCAGCCCGAGACCGAAACGCATCTTCGAAATCCGCCCGATCAAGTGGTTGCTGGAAAAAGGCAGCATCGTGATCTGCGCCGGTGGCGGGGGCATCCCGACGATGTACGACGCCAGCGGCAAACTGCAGGGCGTGGAAGCGGTGATCGACAAAGACCTGTGCTCGGCGCTGCTGGCCGAACAACTTGAAAGCGATCTATTGGTGATCGCCACCGACGTCAGCGCCGCGTTCATCGACTTCGGCAAACCCACCCAGAAAGCCATCGCCCAGGCTCACCCCGACGAGATGGAAAAACTCGGCTTCGCGGCCGGCTCCATGGGACCAAAGGTCCAGGCGGCCTGCGAGTTCGCCCGCCATACTGGAAAAACCGCGGTGATCGGTTCACTCTCGGACATCGAAGCGATCGTCCAGGGCAAGGCCGGCACCCGCATCAGTACGGCGACACCTGGCATAACTTACTTGTAAGGAGAGACGTCAATGGCAACGTTTGAGCCCGGTCATCTGCACATCGAGCGCCACGCGCTGACCCCGGATGATGTCAACTACAACGTGCACCTCGACTATGAGGTCACGCAGGATCCCAAGAAAGGCAAGGGGATGCTGTTCACCATGCACGGCAGCATGCAGGGAAAGGAGATGACGGAGACCTTCTTTCTACCCAAGGAGGAGGCTTACAACTTCGCCAACAACGTGACGAAAATCGCCGAGAAGTACGGAATCCCGAAGACACACAGCCAGATCGGCTCGATTCACAAGCATTACGATTTAATGTTTGAAGACATCCGCAAGCAGTTGGATATGAAATCCGGCGACCCGGTAAACCTCGAGAACTTCGAATAACCCCTATTCCCCTGGATGAACGCTGTACCTGTGGGAGCGCCGCACCGCCGCTCCCACAGGGATCATCGTTGCCCTGAAGTCCTGCGCAGGATTTCACCATTGGCCCGCCCCAAGGCATACTTGCCACCCTCCGCACTCCAGAACCCAACCGCCCCATGCGCATCCACGTCAGTTTCATCGACCGCGTCGGCATCACCCAGGAAGTCCTGGCCCTGCTCGGTGGGCGCAATCTCAATCTGGATGCGGTGGAAATGGTGCCGCCCAACGTCTACATCGACGCCCCGACCTTGAGCCCGGCAGTGCTCGAAGAGCTGCGCGACGCGCTGTTCAGCGTGCGCGGCGTGCAAGCGGTGACGGTGGTCGACATCCTTCCCGGCCAGCGCCGTCACTTGCAGCTCGATGCGTTACTCGCCGCCATGACCGACCCGGTATTGGCCCTCGACAGCGCTGGCAAGGTGCTGCTGGCCAACCCGGCGCTTATTGCCCTGTACGGCCGCGAACCTGCAGGTGAAAGCATCAGCGAGCTGTTTGCCGATCCGGCACTGCTCGACACGTTGCTGGAAAACGGCTTCCGCCTGCCGCTGCGCGAGATCACCGTCAACGGTCAGACCCTGCTGTTGGACGCCACGCCAATCACCGACGCCGGTGCGCTGCTGACCCTGTACCAACCGAACCGCATCGGTGAACGTCTTTCGGCGCTGCACCACGATCACGCCGAAGGCTTCGATGCCCTGCTCGGCGAATCCCCGGCGATTCGTACACTCAAGGCGCGCGCTCAACGGGTCGCAGCCCTTGATGCACCGTTGCTGATCCAGGGCGAAACCGGCACCGGAAAAGAACTGGTGGCCCGCGCCTGCCACGCCATCAGCGCCCGCCACAGTTCGCCGTTCCTGGCCTTGAACTGCGCCGCACTGCCGGAAAACCTCGCCGAAAGTGAGCTATTCGGCTATGCCCCCGGCGCCTTCACCGGCGCGCAGCGAGGCGGCAAACCGGGGCTGATGGAACTGGCCAACCAGGGCACGGTATTTCTCGACGAGATCGGTGAAATGTCGCCGTACTTGCAGGCGAAATTGCTGCGTTTTCTCAACGATGGCAGCTTCCGTCGGGTCGGTGGCGATCGCGAAGTGAAGGTCAATGTGCGGATCCTCAGCGCGACCCACCGCGATCTGGAAAAAATGGTCAGTGAAGGCACCTTCCGCGAAGACCTGTTCTATCGCCTCAACGTGCTGAATGTTGAAGTGCCGCCGTTGCGCGAGCGCGGCCAGGACATTCTGCTGCTGGCACGCTACTTCATGCAGCAGGCCTGCGCGCAGATCCAGCGAACGGTCTGTCGCCTTGCGCCGGGCACTTATCCCGCGCTGCTGGGCAACCGTTGGCCGGGTAATGTGCGGCAACTGCAGAACGTTATCTTCCGTGCCGCGGCGATTTGCGAAAGCAGCCTGGTGGACATCGGCGACCTCGATATCGCCGGCACCTCCGTGGCGCGCCAGAGCGACAGCGAGGTCGATAGTCTCGAACAGGCCATGGAAGAGTTCGAGAAAACCCTGCTGGAAAAGCTCTACGTCAGCTACCCCTCGACTCGTCAATTGGCCAGCCGCCTGCAAACCTCCCACACCGCGATTGCCCATCGGTTGCGTAAGTACGGCATACCCAACAAACCTTAACGCATCACTCGGTCAACTGTGGGAGCGGGCTTGCTCGCGAAAGCGGTGGGTCAGTCACCATCAATGTTGTCTGACCCACCGCTTTCGCGAGCAAGCCCGCTCCCACAGGGGTCTGCGCTGTTTTCAAAATCGTTTTCAAAAACGACCTCCATCTGTACTGAAAGCGCTACAGCGGAACGATATCGATACACCCTCTCCTGAACACCGCTGCGCAAGGCTTTGATCCACCTCAGCTTTTTTCTTCAGTCTGTGCTGTAGCGATTTCGCTACAGCCAGTCCTTTTCAGTCTTTCGTAAAAACCAACAACTAATTGATTTATAAAGAAAAAATAACATTGGCCGCGATTTTGCTAAGTAACCCTTCATAAATCAGGGCATTGCCCGAGCATTCAATCGCGTCCACCAGACGAGTCTGGCCCCCCTTAGGAGTTTCCATGAGCGAGTTGCGTTTTACTGAAGATCACGAATGGCTGCGCACCGAAGCTGACGGCACCGTCACCGTCGGCATCACTGCTTTCGCACAGAACGCCCTGGGCGACGTGGTTTTCGTACAACTGCCTGAGCTGCAGTCCTACGACAAAGGCGCTGAAGCCGCCACTGTGGAATCGGTAAAAGCCGCCAGCGGCGTGTACATGCCACTCGACGGAGAAGTGCTGGAAGTGAACCCGGCGCTGGACAGCAGCCCTGAACTGGTCAACGAAGATCCGCTGGGCGAAGGCTGGTTCTTCCGCTTCCAGCCAACCGACGCCTCGGCTGTCGGCCAACTGCTGGATCAAGACGCTTACGACCGTCTGATCAAAGCCAACGCTGAAGCCTGAGGAGCGCTGACATGACTCAAGTACTTCCTGTTTCTGTAAATGTCAGCACCGCCAACGAATTCATCGCGCGCCATATCGGCCCGCGTTCGGGCGACGAGCAAGCCATGCTCAACAGCCTGGGCTTTGATTCGCTGGAAGCCCTGAGCGCCAGCGTCATTCCCGACAGCATCAAGGGCACCAGCGTCCTCGGCCTGGAAGACGGCCTGAGTGAAGCGGATGCCCTGACGCTGATCAAATCCATCGCCGGCAAAAACCAGCTGTTCAAGACCTACATCGGCCAGGGCTACTACGGCACTCACACGCCGTCGCCGATCCTGCGCAACCTGCTGGAAAACCCGGCCTGGTACACCGCTTACACCCCGTACCAACCAGAAATTTCCCAAGGCCGTCTCGAAGCGCTGCTGAACTTCCAGACCCTGATCAGCGACCTCACCGGCCTGCCGATCGCCAACGCCTCGCTGCTCGACGAAGCCACCGCCGCTGCCGAAGCCATGACCTTCTGCAAACGCCTGAGCAAGAACAAAGGCAGCCACGCGTTCTTCGCATCGGTGCATTGCCACCCGCAAACCCTCGACGTTTTGCGCACCCGTGCCGAGCCGTTGGGCATCGACGTGGTGGTCGGCGACGAGCGCGAACTGACTGACGTGACGCCGTTCTTCGGCGCCCTGCTGCAATACCCGGCCAGCAACGGTGACGTGTTCGACTACCGCGAACTGACCGAGCGTTTCCACGCGGCTAATGCGCTGGTCGCAGTCGCGGCTGACCTGCTGGCCCTGACCGTGCTGACCCCGCCGGGCGAATTCGGCGCTGACGTGGCCATCGGCAGTGCGCAACGCTTCGGCGTGCCGCTGGGCTTCGGTGGTCCGCACGCGGCCTACTTCTCCACCCGTGATGCGTTCAAACGCGACATGCCAGGCCGTCTGGTTGGCGTGTCCGTGGACCGTTTCGGCAAGCCGGCCCTGCGCCTGGCCATGCAGACCCGCGAGCAACATATCCGCCGCGAGAAAGCCACCAGCAACATCTGCACCGCCCAAGTGCTGCTGGCCAACATCGCCAGCATGTACGCCGTGTACCACGGTCCGAAAGGACTGACGCAGATCGCCAAGCGCATACATCACCTGACCGCGATCCTCGCCAAAGGCTTGAGCGCATTGGGCCTGACCGTCGAGCAAACCAGCTTCTTCGACACGCTGACGCTCAAGACCGGCGCGCAAACAGCTGCTTTGCACGACAAGGCGCGTGCTCAGAAGATCAACCTGCGTGTTGTAGATGGCGAGCGTCTGGGCCTGTCCCTGGACGAAACCACCAGCCAGGCTGACGTTGAAACCCTGTGGAGCGTGCTGGCCGACGGCAAGGCGCTGCCAGACTTCGCCGCCCTCGCCGCCTCGGTCGAAAGCACCCTCCCGGCCGCTCTGGTTCGCCAATCGCCGATCCTCAGCCACCCGGTGTTCAACCGTTATCATTCGGAAACCGAGCTGATGCGCTACCTGCGCAAGCTCGCCGACAAGGACCTGGCCCTGGATCGCACCATGATCCCGCTGGGTTCCTGCACCATGAAACTCAACGCCGCCAGCGAAATGATCCCGGTGACCTGGGCTGAATTCGGTGCCCTGCACCCGTTCGCCCCGGCCGAGCAAAGCGCCGGTTATCAGCAGCTGACGGATGAACTGGAAGCGATGCTCTGCGCCGCCACCGGTTACGACTCGATCTCCCTGCAACCGAACGCCGGTTCCCAAGGTGAATACGCTGGCCTGCTGGCGATTCGTGCGTACCACCAGAGCCGTGGCGAAGACCGTCGCGACATCTGCCTGATCCCGTCGTCCGCCCACGGCACCAACCCGGCCACCGCCAACATGGCTGGCATGCGTGTAGTCGTGACCGCGTGCGATGCCCGAGGCAACGTCGACATCGAAGACCTGCGCGCCAAGGCCATCGAGCACCGCGAACACCTCGCTGCGCTGATGATCACCTACCCGTCGACCCACGGCGTGTTCGAAGAAGGCATCCGCGAAATCTGCGGCATCATTCACGACAACGGCGGCCAGGTGTACATCGACGGCGCCAACATGAACGCCATGGTCGGCCTCTGCGCACCGGGCAAGTTCGGCGGCGACGTGTCCCACCTGAACCTGCACAAAACCTTCTGCATTCCCCATGGCGGTGGCGGCCCGGGCGTCGGCCCGATTGGCGTCAAGTCGCACCTGACCCCATTCCTGCCGGGCCACGCCCAGATGGAACGCAAGGAAGGCGCGGTCTGCGCGGCACCGTTCGGCAGCGCGAGCATTCTGCCGATCACTTGGATGTACATTCGAATGATGGGGGGCGCGGGTCTCCAGCGTGCTTCGCAATTGGCGATCCTGAATGCCAACTACATTTCCCGTCGCCTCGAAGAGCATTACCCAGTGTTGTACACCGGCAGCAATGGCCTGGTGGCGCACGAATGCATCCTCGACCTGCGTCCGTTGAAAGACAGCAGCGGCATCAGTGTCGATGACGTCGCCAAGCGCCTGATCGACTTCGGCTTCCACGCCCCGACCATGTCGTTCCCAGTGGCCGGCACGTTGATGATCGAGCCGACCGAAAGCGAATCCAAGGAAGAACTGGACCGCTTCTGCGACGCCATGATCCGTATCCGCGAAGAAATCCGCGCGGTGGAAAACGGCACGCTGGACAAGGACGACAACCCGCTGAAAAACGCGCCACACACCGCCGCGGAAATCGTCGGCGAGTGGACGCATCCGTACAGCCGCGAGCAAGCGGTTTACCCGGTAGCGTCGCTGATCGAAGGCAAGTACTGGCCACCGGTCGGTCGCGTCGACAACGTCTTCGGCGATCGCAACCTGGTCTGCGCCTGCCCGTCGATCGAAAGCTACGCTTAAACCAGTGTGGGGCGGTTGATCCGCCCCACTCAAGAACAGCGCATATCCCCTTGTGGGAGCGAGCAAGCCCGCTCCCACAAGGATTTGTGCCAAGCCTCAAGTTCCGCCAATTCCTATAACAAGAAACCGGAGAACAACCATGTCGTTAAGCGTGTTCGACCTGTTCAAGATTGGCATCGGCCCCTCCAGCTCCCACACCGTCGGCCCGATGCGTGCCGCTGCGCGTTTCGCCGAAGGTCTGCGCCGTGAAGGGCTGCTGGCCGCAACCTCCTGCGTCAAAGTCGAGCTCTACGGCTCGCTCGGCGCCACCGGCAAAGGCCACGGCAGCGACAAGGCTGTGTTGCTGGGCCTGGAAGGCGAACACCCGGATACCGTAGACACCGAAACCGTCGCCGCTCGCCTGCAAGAAATTCGTGGCAACGGTCGCCTGAACCTGCTCGGCGAACACAGCATTGCGTTCAACGAGAAAGAACACCTGGCGATGATTCGCAAACCGTTGGCCTATCACCCCAACGGCATGATCTTTCGCGCATTCGATGCGGCGGGCATACAAATCCGCAGCCGCGAGTACTACTCGGTCGGTGGCGGGTTCGTCGTCGATGAAGACGCCGCTGGCGCCGACCGGATCGTCGAAGACGCGACTCCCCTGACCTTCCCGTTCAAAAGCGCCAAGGACCTGCTCGGTCATTGCACCACCTATGGTTTATCAATCAGTCAGGTGATGCTGACCAATGAAAGCGCCTGGCGCCCCGAAGCGGAAACCCGTGCCGGTTTGCTGAAGATCTGGCAAGTGATGCAGGACTGCGTCACGGCTGGTTGCCGCAATGAAGGCATCCTTCCTGGTGGACTGAAGGTCAAACGTCGGGCCGCGGCGCTGCATCGGCAACTGTGCAACAACCCGGAATCATCGCTGCGCGATCCGCTGTCGGTGCTGGACTGGGTCAACCTGTACGCCCTGGCAGTCAACGAAGAAAACGCTAACGGTGGGCGCGTGGTTACCGCACCCACCAATGGCGCGGCCGGAATCATCCCGGCGGTGCTGCATTACTACATGCGCTTCATCCCCGGGGCCAACGAAGATGGCGTCGTGCGCTTTCTACTGACGGCCGCCGCGATCGGCATTCTGTACAAGGAAAACGCCTCGATCTCCGGCGCCGAAGTCGGCTGTCAGGGAGAGGTTGGCGTCGCCTGTTCCATGGCCGCCGGCGCCTTGTGTGAAGTGCTGGGCGGCACGGTGCAGCAGGTGGAAAACGCCGCCGAAATCGGCATGGAACACAACCTCGGCCTGACCTGCGACCCGATTGGCGGGTTGGTGCAAGTGCCTTGCATCGAGCGCAACGCCATGGGTTCGGTCAAGGCCATCAATGCGGTGCGTATGGCCCTGCGCGGCGACGGTCAGCACTTCGTCTCCCTCGACAAAGTCATTCGCACCATGCGCCAGACCGGCGCCGACATGAAAAGCAAATACAAGGAAACCGCCCGTGGCGGTTTGGCGGTCAACATTATCGAGTGCTGATGCGCGCATCTGCACTATTTTCAGGAGCTGGATATGTCCACCGAACAATTGTTGAAAACCCCGTTGCACGCACTGCACCTCGAACTCGGCGCCCGCATGGTGCCGTTTGCCGGCTACGACATGCCGGTGCAATACCCGTTGGGCGTGATGAAAGAACACCAGCACACCCGTGATCAGGCCGGGCTGTTCGATGTCTCGCACATGGGCCAGATCCGCCTGACCGGCGCCAACGCGGCCAAAGCCCTGGAAACGCTGGTGCCGGTGGACATCATCGACCTGCCGGTGGGCATGCAGCGCTACGCGATGTTCACCAACGAGACCGGCGGCATCCTCGACGATCTGATGGTCGCCAACCTCGGTAACGACGAACTGTTCCTGGTGGTCAACGCGGCCTGCAAGGATCAGGACCTGGCGCACCTGCGCAAGCACATCGGCGATCAGTGCACGATCGAGCCATTGTTCGAAGAGCGCGCGTTGCTGGCTCTGCAAGGTCCGGCCGCTGTCACGGTGCTCGCACGCCTGGCGCCTGAAGTGGCGAAGATGACCTTCATGCAGTTCGCCCGCGTGAAGCTGTTGGGCGTGGACTGCTTTGTCAGCCGTTCAGGCTACACCGGCGAAGACGGTTTCGAAATCTCCGTACCAGCGGCCAACGCCGAAGCCCTGGCTCGCGCCCTGCTGGCCGAACCGGAAGTCGCGGCCATCGGCCTCGGCGCTCGCGACTCCCTGCGCCTGGAAGCCGGCCTGTGCCTCTACGGCCACGACATGAACACCGAAACCACCCCAATCGAAGCGAGCCTGCTGTGGGCTATCTCCAAGCCTCGTCGTGCCGATGGCGCTCGGGCCGGTGGCTTCCCTGGCGCTGAAACGGTGTTCGCCCAGCAGCAAGCGGGTGTCAGCCGCAAACGCGTTGGCCTGTTGCCGCAGGAACGTACGCCAGTGCGCGAAGGTGCGGAAATCGTCAACGAAGCCGGCGAAATCATCGGCAGCGTGTGCAGCGGCGGTTTCGGTCCGACCCTTGGCGGTCCTTTGGCCATGGGTTACCTCGACAGCGCTTACATCGCTTTGGATACGCCGGTTTGGGCAATTGTTCGTGGGAAAAAGGTGCCTTTGCTTGTAAGCAAAATGCCATTTGTTCCACAACGCTACTATCGCGGTTGATTGACTGTTTCTATAAGTAACGCGGTTGCGTTAACAGTGCACTAATCTGTAACGCAGCCGCCATAAAACAGTGCGAACGTTTCGTTTATGAACGTTACTTATAACGATCGAAAACAACTGAACAACTCTATCGAATAAGCCTGCGTTAGTGTCGCCCCTGATTGTCCCAACCCGAGGAAACCCGGGCCTTCGCAGGGCTTGTTTTTTCTCCCGTAGTTGGCGTAGAGTTTGTTCACTGTGTTTGCATGGGTCGCTTGGAATCGTGACCTGGGCAGTAGCCTACAAGTTAGCTACATCCCGTTCGACGTCTTCTTACTCTCCTGCAACCAGCCCCAGTACTCTTTCACGAGAAGGAGACTGTCATTCATTTTTGCGTCAAAGGAAATAAGAAATGTCCCAACGTCAGAGCGGTACCGTCAAGTGGTTTAACGACGAGAAAGGTTTTGGTTTTATCACTCCAGAAAGCGGTCCGGATCTGTTCGTACATTTCCGCGCTATTCAGGGTAACGGCTTCAAAAGCCTGAAAGAAGGCCAGAAAGTGACTTTCGTTGCTGTGCAAGGCCAGAAAGGCATGCAGGCTGACGAAGTACAAGCAGAAGCCTGATCTTCTGTAACGAAAAAGCCCCTGATACTGATATCAGGGGCTTTTTTGTGCGCGTAAATCCGTAAAATGGCTTCTTTTTTCCGTTCAGAGGCTGCCATGTCGAAACACCTGCTCAACCCACAGGGCGACTTCCCCGCCGTCGGCCTGGGTCGTCGCCTGGCAGCGATGTTCTACGACTTTCTGTTATGCACTGCCCTGCTGATCGTCACCAGCGGCATTTACAAGATGATCCAGATGGCGATCATCGGCGAAGGCCAAATGCGAGCTATGACCGACGCTGGCGCACTGGACGGTGATCCGCTGTTATCGACGGTGCTGTTGTTCGTGCTGTTCGGTTTCTTTGCCAAGTTCTGGACTTGGTCGGGGCAGACTCTGGGGATGCAGGTCTGGGGCATCCGCGTGCAAAACGCCGATGGCTCATCCATCAGCCTGTGGCAGGCGCTGCTGCGCTTTGTGGTGTCGATCGCGTCCTGGCTATGCCTCGGGCTGGGATTCTTCTGGTCGCTGTTCGACAAGCAGAAGCGCAGCTGGCATGACATCTATTCCAATACCCAGCTCGTGCGGATCCCGAAGAAAACCAAGTAATTTTGCCGTATGAAAATCACTGTGGGAGCGGGCTTGCTCGCGAAATCGGTGTGTCAGACAACATCAATGTTGACTGATACGCCCTCTTCGCGAGCAAGCCCGCTCCCACAGTTTTTGCGGTTTGACTGACAGACCTTAAGCGTTGCCGGCCAACTTCATCCGCGCCGCCTGAGTGAAATCAAGCATCCGCTTCAACGGCCGCACCGCCTGTGGAATCAACGCCGGATCAACGAAGATCTCGTTGGTCCCTTCACGCAAGCTCTTCAGCGTGCGCTCAAGCGTATTCATCGCCATCCACGGGCAATGCGCGCAACTGCGGCACGCTGCGCCGTTACCGGCAGTTGGCGCTTCGATAAAGACCTTGTCCGGGCATAGCTGCTGCATCTTGTAGAAGATGCCGCGGTCGGTGGCGACGATCAGGGTCTTGTTCGGCAGACTTTGCGCAGCAGCGATCAGCTGACTGGTGGAACCCACCGCGTCGGCCAACTCGATGACGGCGGTCGGCGACTCCGGGTGCACCAGAATGGCCGCATCCGGGTACAGCGCCTTCATGTCTTCGAGCTGCTTGGCCTTGAACTCTTCGTGGACGATGCAGGCACCGTCCCACAGCAGCATGTCGGCGCCGGTCTTGCGCTGGATGTAAGTGCCCAGGTGCTTGTCCGGAGCCCAGATGATGGTTTCGCCGTTATCCATCAGGCTTTCGACGATTTCCAGCGCACAGCTGGAAGTCACCACCCAGTCCGCCCGCGCTTTGACCGCCGCCGAAGTGTTGGCATACACCACCACCGTACGTTCCGGATGCTGATCGCAGAACGCCGAGAACTCGTCTACCGGGCAACCCAGGTCCAGCGAGCAAGTCGCTTCCAGGGTCGGCATCAGTATGCGTTTTTCAGGGTTGAGGATTTTCGCGGTTTCGCCCATGAACTTCACGCCGGCGACCACCACGGTCTTGGCCGGGTGGGCATTGCCGAAGCGGGCCATCTCCAGAGAGTCGGAGACGCAGCCACCGGTTTCTTCGGCAAGGGCCTGAATGACCGGATCGCAATAGAAGTGGGCAACCAGCACCGCGTCCTGAGCCTTGAGCTCGGCAGCGATGGCAGTACGGTAATAAGCCTCTTCCTCGGCGGTCAGCGGTTTGGGCTGCTTGGCGTCGAGGTGGGCTTGAACCAGAAGGCGTTCGGAAATCTGCGTCATGTTCGCAAGACCTGCAGGCGCTTTCGCGCGAAAGTCGAGTATACACCCGGCTCCGGACCCTTCGGGGTACCGCCGGGAGAGTGAGTATTCATCAGGCGTGGATAGCGTTGAAGCTGCGCAAGGCTACAGAATATCCCGTGGATGCAAAAGATGATTCTGACCTGCGTCACCCGGACTGAGTCGACCTCAAATCGCGGGCAAAAAAAAACCCGGAAATCCTCACTTACGTGGGCCTTCCAGATTTTTTAAAATGGTGGGTCGTGTGGGATTCGAACCTACGACCAATTGGTTAAAAGCCAACTGCTCTACCAACTGAGCTAACGACCCGCTGTGTGGTGGCGCGTATAATACTGATTTTTAAGGACTATTCAACACCTAATTTGAAATAAATCAAAAATAAGGTGTTGGGTCAGTCACACCGGCCGCCGCGAAGCCTTCTGCACGCAGGCGGCAGCTGTCGCATTTACCGCAGGCGCGGCCATTATCGTCTGCCTGATAGCAGGAAACGGTCAGCCCGTAATCGACGCCAAGCTTCACGCCGGCCTGAACGATCTGGGCCTTGCTCAGGTTCTGCAGTGGCGCCTGGATACGGAAGCCCTGCCCTTCTACCCCGGTCTTGGTCGCCAGGTTGGCCATGCGCTCAAAGGCTTCGATGAACTCGGGACGGCAATCCGGATAACCGGAGTAATCCACCGCGTTGACACCGATAAAGATGTCACGTGCGCCCAGCACTTCGGCCCAACCCAGGGCCAGGGACAGAAACACGGTGTTTCGCGCTGGCACGTAAGTCACCGGGATACCTTCACCCGGTGTTTCCGGCACATCGATGCTAGTGTCGGTCAGGGCCGAACCGCCGATACCGTTCAGGTTCAGGCCGATCACCTTGTGCTCGACCACACCCAAGTCTTGGGCGACACGTGCGGCGGCGTGCAATTCGGCGTGTGACCGCTGACCATAATCGAAGCTCATGGTGTAGCAGCGGTAGCCTTCAGCACGGGCCATGGCCACGACTGTCGCGGAGTCGAGACCGCCGGACAGCAAGATGACCGCACGTTTTTCTGCAGTGTTCGTTTGTTCAGTCATTTCAGCGCCCCGGCTCGTCATTCCAAAGATATTTATGCAGCTGCAATTGCAGACGCACAGGCAGATTGTCCGCCACCACCCAGTCCGCCAGATCACGCGCGTTCAGGTCATGGTGGCTCGGCGAGAACAGGACTTCGCCGGCACGCTGATCCAGACCGTATTGAATCAGCTTGGACACGGCCCAGTCGTAGTCTTCCCGCGAGCAGATGACAAACTTTACCTGATCGTTAGGCGTGAGCAGCTCGATGTTCTCGTAGCGGTTGCGGTGCGCTTCTTTCGAACCCGGGGTTTTCAGATCGACGACGCGACTGACTCGTGGATCGACCGCCGAGATATCCAGCGCGCCACTGGTTTCCAGGGACACTTCGTAGCCGGCGTCACATAACTGCTTGAGCAAGGGAATGGCATTCGGTTGCGCCAGGGGTTCGCCACCCGTGACACAAACATAACGCGGACGAAAACCGGCCACTTGCTCGAGGATGTCGTCGAGCGTGCGAATGGTGCCGCCAGTGAACGCGTAGGCGCTGTCGCAGTATTGGCAACGCAATGGGCAACCGGTCAGGCGCACAAAAACAGTGGGCAGCCCGGCAGTCCGCGTTTCACCCTGCAACGAGTAGAAAACTTCGGTGATTCTCAATGTGTCTTGCATAGTCGCCACGGGCGTAACAGCTAAACAGGCTGTCCGCCTCCGTCAGGCACTTCAAGGAACCTCGCCAACGCGCAGATCCCAAAAAGCGTGTTTCATAAAAAGGGCGTGAATTCTAACGAAAAAACCCGCGACAAGCGCGGGTTTCTTCGAAACGGGTCAAGCAGCCCTTACATTTTTTGCAGATCACGCTGGGCCAACTGAGCGGCGGAAGTACCCGGATATTGGGACACAACCTGCTGCAGAATGCCTTTGACCCTGTCGGTATGACCGAGGCGGCGCTCTACATCAGCGAGCTTGTACAGCGAATCAGGCACTTTGGGGTGCTTGGGGTACAGCTGCGAAACCTTGGCAAATGCCTGACCTGCACCCTGCAGATCGCCTTTGGCCAGGTTCACTTCACCCAACCAGTACTGGGCGTTGCCCGCGTATTGGCTGTTCGGGTATTTGCGCAGGAATGCGGCGAAAGCCTGGCTGGCCTTGTCGAAATCCTTGGCCTTGATCAGGTCGAAGGCTGCATCGTAATACAGTTTTTCCTTCGCCGGATCAGCCGGTTCGCTACCCGCGGCAGGCGCTTGTGTGGCAGCGGCTGCCGCTCCGGCACCTGCGCCGGCTGCTGCTGCACCGGGGGCATTCAAATTGCCACCGGTGGAAGAATTATCAGGAGTCGCGGCTGGTGCAACGCCGGTTCCTATGCGCCGATCAAGATCCTGATATCGCTCCAGGTTCTCTTGCTTCATGCGCGCTACATCATTTTGCAGAACTTCGATCACACCCTGTTGGCGTGAGATCTGCTCCTGCATCGATTGCAGTTGGTTGAACAGCTCGCCCTGTGCCGAGACAGGGGCCGAAACCCCTCCCCCGGCATAGGCGCCGTTCGTACCGTAACCCGCAGGCGGATAACTACTCCCGCTATTGTTATAGCCGGAGTTGTCCTCGACCACAGGAACCGCAGCCCACACCGCAAACGGTGCGAGGCTGAGAGCCAAAACAGTTACAGCACGACGGCACGTTCGCATGACGAATTACTTACGCAGTTCGACGCGACGGTTTTGAGCCCAGGACTGCTCGTCGTTGCCGGTAGCAACTGGACGCTCTTCGCCGTAGGAAACCAGTTCCAGCTGAGCTGGGGAAACACCTTGCAGTACCAGGTAGCGCTGAACGGCTTTCGCACGACGCTCGCCCAGTGCCATGTTGTACTCACGAGTACCACGTTCGTCGGTGTTGCCTTCCAGAACAACGCGAGCGCCGTTTGCTTTCAGGTCTTTGGCGTGAACGTCCAGAGCGCGCATGGCTTCTGGCTTCAGGTCCGAGCTGTCGTATTCGAAGTAGAAGGTGGTGATTGCGCGCAGAGCAGCTTCTTCGCTCAGGGAGCCGTCAACAGCACCAGTGTTTGCGCCGTAACCAGCGTTTGGATCAACAGCGCCTTCACCGGCATTGTCGCCGCCTTTGGACGAGCAACCTACAGCTACAGCCATGGCCAGAGCCAGCGCAGCAAATTTACCAAACTTCAGCATTTCCATCGTGAAACTCCTAATGAACCCCAGTGTGTTAAGTACAACGTGTAGCGCCGCGTCAGTTCAGGTAAGGGGACCAGGAAGGTTCTCTGACTTCGCCTTGTGCGGTAGGAAGCGGGAGCCTTACGCGTCCATTAATGGACACGAGCATCAAGACTCCCCGGCCCTGCTGGCGGGTGGCGTAGATTACCATGGTGCCGTTGGGCGCAACAGTAGGTGACTCGTCCAGAGTGCTATCAGTGAGGATCTTTACACTACCTCGCTGCAGATCCTGGGCCGCCACCTTGAAATTGGTGAAGCCTTCCTGACGATGGATCATCACCAGGGTCTTTTCATCGGCCGACAGTTTAGGGTTGGCGTTGTAGTTACCAATGAAGGTCACACGCTCCGCACCACCACCGCTTGCGCTGGTTTTGTAGATCTGTGGCTTGCCGCCACGGTCGGAGGTGAAGTAGATGGTCGAACCATCTTTACCCCAGAACGGTTCGGTGTTGATGCCTTGACCGTTGGTAACGCGACTGATCTGACGCGAACCCAGGTTCATTACATAAATGTCCGGGTTACCGTCTTTCGACAGCACGAATGCCAAACGCTGACCATCCGGCGACCATGCTGGCGCACCATTCAGGCCTTCGAAGTTGGTGATCTGCTCACGGCGACCGGTGTCGATGTTCTGCATGAAAATGCGCGGACGCTTCTGCTCGAACGACACGTAGGCAATACGCTTGCCATCCGGTGCAAAACGCGGCGACAGGATTGGCTCGCGCGATTGCAGCAGGGTCACGGCACGGGCGCCATCATAGTCCGAACGTTGCAGCGTGTAGCGAGTGTTCTTCTCGGAGAACCGCTCGGCCGTCACGTACAGCAGACGAGTCGAGAACGCACCTTTGATACCGGTGAGTTTCTCGAACGACTGGTCGGAGATGTAGTGCGCCATGTCGCGCAGTTGATCGACGCTGCCCGACACGCTGCCGGTCAGCACTTGCTGCTCGGTGGCGACGTTGAACAGTGCGTATTGAACCTGCAGGCGACCGCCCGCTGGAACGATACTGCCGACCATAATGTACTGGGCGCCAACAGCCTTCCAGTCACGGAAAATGATTTCGCTCGCCTGGCTTGGCTGGCTGATCATGTTCTGCTTTGGAATCGGTGCGTAGTAACCCGAGTTACGCAGGTCGTTACCGATGATCTCGGCCATGTCATCCGGCAGCACGGTGCCACCCTGGAAACCGAATGGCACTACGGCAATTGGAGTTGCCTGGGAGCTACCACTGCTGACCAGGATATTTTTTTCATCTGCCGTGGCCAGTCCCGCAAAGCAGAACATGACTACAAGCAGTCCTCGAAGAAGGTTTCTCACAAGGCTAGATCCTCAGGTGTGAATGTCATCTTGAATGAACGATAGGGTGCGAAATCAGCTGGCTTCAGACCCTGCATTTCGGTCAATCGACCAATATTTTTTACCGCCGCTACCGCTGAACTGTCGAACGGCACATCACCACTGGAACGGGCAACCGATACGCCGGAGATCGTTCCGTCAGGCAGCATGTTGATTTGCAGGATCACTTTCATGCCCTTGCGGGCCGACGGTGGCTGCGCCCAACCTTCAGAAGCACGCGAGCGAATCAGGTCATCGAAGTTGCCGGCGACTTCGTCACCCTGCTCATCGGCCAAGGCCTGCTGACGCTGCGGCGTGTCGGAAAGCAAATCTGCCAGGGCCTGAGCCTTTTTCTCATCGACGGATTTACGTGCCGCTTCCTGCGATTTTTTCTTCGCGGCATCGGCAGCAGCTTTCTTCTTCGCGTCTTCGGCGACTTTCTTTTTCGCCTCTTCAGCTTCAGATTTCTTCTTGGCGTCTTCGGCGGCTTTCTTCTTCGCGTCTTCGACGATCTTTTTCTTCGCTTCTTCAGCGGCCGCTTTCTTGGCCTCTTCTTCAGCAGCTTTCTTGGCTTCTTCTTCAGATTTCTTCTTGGCTATATCAGCCAATTGTTTCTCTTCGGCCTTTTTGGCTTCGGCGGTCTTCTTGGCTTCATCGGCTTTCTTGGCTTCATCAGCCTTTTTTGCCTCTTCCGCTTTCTTCGTCTCGTCGGCCTTCTTGGATTCTTCGGCTTTTTGAGCCGCATCTTCCTTCTTTTGTTCCGCGGCCTTGATCGCTTCCTGCTCGATCTTTTTCTGTTCCATCTGTTCGACTTCGGTCTGGCGCGCGGCAGATTTCTTCGCCTCACCCGCAATCTTCTGATTGGTCTGGGTGGTCGCCTGACTTTTCGATTTCAGCTGGTACAAGGTCGCCTGGACAATGGGCTTGGCCGGCGGCAGCTCCGGTGTGAAGGCGAAACTGACAAACAGCATGCCGAAAACCAGCACGTGCAAGACAATCGCCCAGACACTAGGCCAGAAGTAGCTTTCCGAGGCGGACGGCTCTCGCATTTGCTGCATCAGGGTGCCTCGGTAATCAAGCCAACATTACCGACCCCGGCTTTCTGCAACCCGCCCATCGCGCCCATGACGGAGCCGTAATCGACAGTCTTGTCGCCGCGAATGAATACCTGGGTACGCTTGCCGCCTTCAGTACCGGCGCGAATGATCTTGGTCACCGCGTCAGTCATTTGCGGCAAGGTCATGGCCTTGTCCTGCTGCTTTTCGGTGTCGACTTCGCTGCCAAGGTTCCAGTAGTAGGTCTTGTCAGACTTGATCGAAATGGTCAGGACCTGAGTGTTGTTGTCCTGCGGCAAGGCTTCGCTGGAAACCTTGGGCAGATCAACTTTCACGCCCTGATTGAGCATCGGCGCGGTCACCATGAAGATGACCAGCAGTACCAACATCACGTCGATGTAAGGCACCACGTTCATCTCGGCAACCGGCTTGCGCTTTTTGCGAGCTCGAGCGATTAAAGCCATTGGAAATTACCTGCTTATTCTTCGCTGGTGTGCACTTTGCGGTGCAGGATCGCCTGGAATTCGTCGGCGAAGGTGTAGTAACGGCCCAGCAGGGTTTCGCTGCGAGCAGCAAAACGGTTGTAAGCGATAACGGCCGGGATGGCGGCGAACAGACCGATCGCGGTAGCAATCAGTGCTTCGGCAATACCCGGGGCCACAGTGGCCAGGGTCGCTTGCTGGGCAGTTGCCAGACCACGGAAGGAGTTCATGATGCCCCAGACCGTACCGAACAGACCGATGTACGGGCTGACGGAACCGACGGTGGCGAGGAATGGCAGGCTCTGCTCGAGCTTTTCTTCCTCACGGGAGATGGCCACGCGCATGGCACGGGCCACGCCTTCCATGACTGCTTCCGGGTCAACGCCTGCCTGCTGACGCAGACGGGAGAACTCCTTGAAGCCGGCACGGAAGATCTGCTCGACGCCCGAATCCGGATCAGGGTTGCTACCGGCCTGACGGTAGAGTTTGGACAGGTCGATGCCAGACCAGAAGCGCTCTTCAAAGCTCTCCAGGGCACGTCGACCGGCGCGCAGCAAGTTGCTGCGCTGAAAAATCATGATCCATGAGGTCACCGATGCGGCTACCAGGATCAGCATTACCAGTTGCACCACGATACTGGCATTGCTGACCAGGCTCCACATGGAGGAATGGTCGACGACGTTAGCTTCCACGCTTTATCTCCTGCTTTGAGTGTGTACCCGCGCCGCTCACGTCGGCAAAGGCCGCACGTAGAGCTTCGGGAATGGCCCGGGGTTTTAAACTGTTGGTGCGCACACAGGCCACCAGAAACTGCCCTTCGCAGAGCAGCGCATTATCCGTAGCCCGCCTGACTTGCTGCTTGAAGCGCAGGCTGACCCGGTTCAATTCAATTACTTCAGCGCTTACCAGCAGTTCGTCGTCCAGTCGCGCCGGCGCGTGGTAACGCGCTTCGCTGGAATGCACGACAAACAACAGGTCCTCCCCTGCCAGCGCCGACTGGGCAAAGCCCAGCTCTCGGAGCCGCTCGGTTCGAGCCCGTTCCATAAACTTGAGGTAATTGACGTAATACACGATGCCGCCCGCATCGGTGTCCTCGTAATAAACGCGACAACGATGTGCGAAAGGCTCAAGCCCGTTTTGCGCGCGCATACTCTAGTGCTTACTCCTCAGGTTGCCAATCCGGCCAGGCAACTGTTTTTCATTGATTCGCGGCTTTCTGGCGAAAGTACGGTCCTGGGACAGCACAAACCCCGAATAAATCAGCGCGCAAAGGTGACTAATCGTCCACGGCATCGAGGAACTCGTCTACCACGGGCATCTCGCCTAATCGTGACGGGATGTTTAAACCGAAGTGCAGGTACGCATGCCGAGTGACCACCCGCCCCCGCGGAGTGCGCATGATATAGCCCTGCTGGATCAAATATGGCTCCAGCACGTCTTCAATGGTGTGGCGTTCTTCGCTGATTGCCGCCGCCAGACTGTCCACCCCCACCGGCCCACCGTCGAACTTCTCGATCATGGTCAGCAGCAGGCGTCGGTCCTGATGGTCGAAGCCTCGCTCGTCGACATCCAGCAGGTTCAGCGCCAGGTCGGCGATCGGCTTGGTGATGTGGCCCTTGGCGCGGACCTCGGCAAAATCCCGGACCCGACGCAGCAAGCGGTTGGCGATCCGCGGCGTGCCACGGGCACGGCGGGCGATTTCGAAGGCGCCTTCCGGGTCCAGCGGCAAACCGAGAATGTTCGCCGAACGGCTGACAATCGTTGCCAGGTCGGCGTTGTTGTAGAACTCCAGGCGCTGGACGATCCCGAAACGGTCGCGCAACGGGTTGGTCAGCATGCCGGCCCGGGTGGTTGCGCCGACCAGGGTGAACGGCGGCAGATCGAGTTTGATCGAGCGCGCGGCCGGCCCTTCGCCAATCATGATGTCGAGCTGGAAATCTTCCATGGCCGGGTACAGCACTTCTTCGACGATCGGCGACAACCGATGGATCTCGTCGATGAACAGCACGTCATGGGGTTCAAGGTTGGTCAGCAACGCCGCCAAATCACCCGGACGCTCAAGGACCGGCCCCGAAGTGCTTTTGATCGACACACCCATTTCCTGGGCAATGATGTTGGCCAGGGTGGTTTTACCCAAACCCGGAGGACCGAAAATCAGCGTGTGATCCAGTGACTCATTGCGCCCGCGCGCGGCCTGGATGAACAACTCCATTTGCTCGCGAACGGTCGGCTGGCCAATGTATTCGGCCAGGCTGACGGGACGAATCGCCCGGTCCTGGACTTCCTCGCGGTCACGGGGACCTCCCGTGGCGGCGATCAGACGATCAGCTTCAATCACTTAGATCATTCCCTTAAGGGCACGACGAATCATGTCTTCACTGCTCAAACCTTTCTCCTTGATCGCGGAAATCGCCTTGCTGGCCTCCTGCGGCTTGTAGCCCAGGGAAATCAGCGCACTGACCGCGTCATTTTCGGCGGTGGCGACCGGAGGCGCATCTGGCCCACCCGGCTGGTTTGGCACCAATGCGAACATCGCTGGCACGGTTTCCCAAGCCTTGAAGCGATCCTTGAGTTCCACCAACAAACGCTCAGCCGTCTTCTTGCCCACGCCCGGCACCTTGGTCAGCGCCGAAGTGTCCTGGGACTGCACGCAACGAACCAGTTCGTCGACCTCCAGGCTCGACATCAAGGCCAGCGCCAGTTTCGGCCCCACACCATTGAGACGGATCAACTCGCGGAAAAAGTCTCGCTCGCGCTTGCCAAAGAAGCCATAGAGTAACTGCGCGTCTTCGCGTACGACCAAATGGGTGTGCAAGGTCAGTGGTTCACCGACCGACGGCAAGCGATAAAGCGTGGTCATGGGCACTTCCAGCTCATACCCCAGACCATTTACATCCAGAATCAGGTGCGGCGGCTGTTTCTCAGCCAAAGTGCCGCGCAAGCGTCCAATCACGTTTCAGATCCTTGAGCCTTGGCCAGATCAGGGCTGGCGACTGACAGAACAAGAGTTTTGCGCCGACAACACAGGCGCAAAACCTCATTCCATAAAAAATGATTGCTGATGCTATCAGAGACGCAGGCGCCCGCCACGACTGCGTGCTGTACCCAGACCATGAGGCAACAGGCTGGAACGGGTGTGAGCGTGGCAAATCGCGATGGCCAGGGCATCCGAAGCATCGATTTGCGGCTTGCTGGTCAATTTCAGCATGTGCATGACCATCATTTGCACTTGTTCTTTGTTCGCCCCGCCGGTGCCGGTCACCGCCTGTTTGACCTGGGTCGCGGTGTATTCGGCGATTTCCAGGCTTTCCTCGGCACCGGCCACGATGGCTGCGCCGCGCGCCTGGCCGAGCTTGAGGGCGGAGTCGGCATTGCGGGCCATGAAGACTTTTTCAATGCCCATGGTCACCGGGCCATAGGTCTGGATCACTTCACGCACACCCCGATAGACGATTTGCAGACGCTCGTGCAACTCGCCGGAGCCCGTGCGAATACAGCCCGACGCCACGTACACGCAGCCACGCCCGGTATCACGTACCACGCCATAACCGGTGATACGCGAACCGGGGTCGATTCCAAGAATTAAAGTCATAACGCCTGCGGGTTAGGTAAGAGCACGATATTCAACACAGCGAATAACAAATGTGGGAGCTGGCTTGCCTGCGATGGCGTAGGCACATCAAACAATGATGTAGCCTGACACGCCGCCATCGCAGGCAAGCCAGCTCCCACACTGAATCTTAGTCGCCCTTATCCGAGCTGAGCGGCGACCGACTCTGGAATGTCGGCGTTGGAATACACGTTTTGCACGTCATCCAGGTCTTCAAGCATGTCGATCAGCTTCAGAACCTTCTCGGCGCCTTCCAGGTCCAGTTCGGCACTGGTGGTCGGCAGCATGACGATTTCCGCATCATCGCCCTTGAAGCCGGCAGCCTCCAAAGCGTTGCGCACGGAATAGAAGCCGGCGAACGAGGTAAACACGTCGATCGAGCCGTCTTCGTGGGTCACCACGTCATCGGCGTCGGCCTCCATGGCCGCTTCCATCAATGCATCTTCATCAACGCCAGGCGCGAAGGAAATCTGCCCCTTGCGTTCGAACAGATAAGCCACCGAACCGTCGGTGCCGAGGTTGCCGCCGCACTTGCTGAACGCATGGCGAACAGCCGCTGCGGTGCGGTTGCGGTTGTCGGTCATGCATTCGACCATCACCGCCACACCGCCCGGGCCGTAACCTTCGTAGGTCAGTTCGACCATGTCGTCGGTATCGGCGGCACCGGCACCACGAGCAACCGCGCGATCGATGATGTCGCGGCTCATGTTCGCACCCAGCGCTTTATCCAGCGCCAGACGCAAACGCGGGTTGGAGCCGGGATCACCGCCACCCTGACGAGCAGCAACCGTCAGTTCACGAATCCACTTGGTGAAAATCTTGCCCTTCTTGGCATCCTGACGTTCTTTGCGGTGCTTGATGTTCGCCCACTTGGAATGACCCGCCATAACTCGCTCCGAATTCTCTTTGAAACATTGCCCGCCACGCCATGATGCGCCAGCCAGCAAATAAAAATCTCGACCATTGTATAAAGAAAGGGCGCATCCGAAGATGCGCCCTTCTGGTCAGCCTTACTCAGCTTTAGGCGTTTCGCGCAGACGAATGTGCAGTTCGCGCAGTGCCTTGGCATCCACCAGACCTGGTGCCTGAGTCATGACACAGGCAGCGCTCTGGGTTTTCGGGAAGGCGATCACTTCACGGATCGACTGGGCGCCGGTCATCAGCATCACCAGACGGTCCAGACCGAAGGCCAGACCACCGTGCGGCGGCGCACCGTATTTCAGGGCGTCGAGCAGGAAGCCGAACTTCTCTTCCTGTTCCGCTTCGCTGATACCCAGCAGACGGAACACCGACTGTTGCATTTCCTTGCGGTGGATACGGATCGAACCGCCACCCAGCTCGGTGCCGTTCAGGACCATGTCGTAGGCACGGGACAGCGCGGCTGCCGGGTTGGCTTCCAATTCTTCCGGCGTGCACTTCGGCGCGGTGAACGGGTGGTGCAACGCGGTGAAGCTGCCGTCGTCGTTTTCTTCGAACATCGGGAAGTCGACGACCCACATCGGTGCCCACTCGCAGGTCAGCAGGTTCAGATCGTGACCCACCTTGATCCGCAGCGCGCCCAGGGCTTCGCTGACGATCTTGGCTTTGTCGGCGCCAAAGAACACGATGTCGCCATCGACTGCACCGACGCGATCGAGGATCACGTTGAGGTTGGCTTCCGGAATGTTCTTCACGATCGGCGACTGCAGGCCTTCAACACCGGCAGCACGATCGTTGACCTTGATGTACGCCAGGCCCTTGGCACCGTAGATGCCGACGAACTTGGTGTAGTCGTCGATCTGCTTGCGCGGCATGCTTGCCGCGCCGGGAACGCGCAAGGCGGCAACACGGCATTTCGGGTCGTTGGCAGGGCCGCTGAACACCTTGAAGTCGACTTCTTTCAGTTGATCGGCAACGTCAACCAGTTCCAGCGGGTTACGCAGGTCCGGCTTGTCGGAACCGTAACGACGCATGGCCTCTTCGAAGGTCATGTGCGGGAAGTCGCCGAACTCCAGGTCCAGCACCTCCTTGAACAGGTTGCGGATCATTTGTTCGGTGATGCCCATGATCTCTTTTTCATCGAGGAAGCTGGTCTCGATGTCGATCTGGGTGAATTCCGGCTGACGGTCGGCGCGCAGATCTTCGTCGCGGAAGCACTTGGCGATCTGGTAGTAACGGTCGAAGCCGGCGACCATCAGCAGCTGCTTGAACAGCTGTGGCGATTGCGGCAAGGCGAAGAAGCTACCTGCGTGAGTACGGCTCGGCACCAGGTAGTCGCGAGCGCCTTCTGGCGTGGCGCGGGTCAGAATCGGCGTCTCGACATCGAGGAAGCCGTTCTCGTCCAGGAAGCGACGGATGCTGGTGGTCATGCGCGAACGCAGACGCAGCTTCTCGAGCATTTCCGGGCGACGCAGGTCAAGGAAGCGATAACGCAGGCGGGTTTCTTCGCCGACGTCGGAGAACTCGTTGAGCGGGAACGGCGGGGTTTCCGCTTCGTTCAATACTTCCAGCTCGTAGCCCAGCACTTCGATCATGCCCGACGCCATGTTGGCGTTGGTGGCACCGGCCGGACGCAGGCGAACCTTGCCGGTGATCTTGACCACGTATTCGCTGCGCACGCGATCAGCGGCGGCGAAGGATTCAGCGCGGTCCGGGTCGAACACCACCTGGGCCAGACCGTCACGATCACGGATATCGAGGAAAATCACCCCACCGTGGTCACGGCGACGGTGAACCCATCCGCAAAGGGTAATTTCCTGGCCTTCCAGGCTTTCGTTCAGTTGGCCGCAATAATGGCTGCGCATCATGGTAGTGGTTTCACTTCTCGTAATTCGAAATTCGGTTGGAGGTCTTGCCGCACCCCCACACTTAAATAAGGTGCCAGATGATGCAAGAGCTCACGCGTGTCATTCAGCCCGGGCGCTAGACCCTAGTCAGCTTTGTCGCCACCGGCCAGATTCTTCTTGGAACCGGTCTTGAAGTCGGTTTCGTACCAGCCGGTGCCGCTGAGGCGGAAGCCCGGCATGGACAGCATCTTTTTAAGCTCTGGCGCCTGGCAGGCAGGGCAGTCGACCAGCGGTGCTGCGCTGATCTTTTGAATGGCTTCCAACTGATGACCACAGGAAGCACATTGATAGTCGTACATCGGCATGGGGGTTGTCTCGGCGATCAGATTGCTACCGCGCATGCTGGGCTTTGCGGCAAAGGGCGGGATTATATCCATTAAATGCAGCCTGTGCAGCCGTAAGACTGCACAGACCGACACTCGACCCGATCAACCACCAACCGCTAAGCAATGACGAGGCAACTTCCCTCCTTCAGGCTGTGCACGACGCAGACCACGCGCACCAGCCCGGTGAAGTTCTTCACCCCGCCATGACGCAGATGCACTTCGCGATCCACGTGGGACAACAGCGCACTGACCGAGCAGCAATTGACCTTGGCCATATCACCCAAAATATCCCAATAGACCTGCTCCAGCCGCAAACAGGTCGCAAAGCCATTCAAACGCACTGACCGGGACAATGGCTGGGCCAGGCCCATATCGAATTCGCTGACTAATGAATCAATCCTTACCTCCTTGAGTGGACCGACCCTCCCCTCGTTTCGCCTGTCTTCATGAACCATACCGTTGACACTCCTTTGCCATCCTTGCTGCTTATAAGAGTCATATTCCGTTTCCTTATAAAAGCGCAGGCGCACCGGCATATCCAGATGACTTTATGACCATCAACGTAGGATAAGCCAACAACGGAGGGGAGATCATGGAGCACGTCCTAGGCCGGACGTTTTCCCACAGGTACTGACGCAACATCACTCAAGGAAAAGGCAATAGATCCGAGGAACACTGCGCGCGAACAACACTCAGCAAGCGTCATTCGCCCACCGGCCAGTGGAAAGCACCGCTGGACTGCCTGATTTGAGTAGCCGCGGGCTTTGCTGTTAAATAGGCAGTGTGTCGCTACCGCCTATTTTCCGGGGGTTGCGCATAGGCTGATACCGGGTACGTGTCCAACGCCTCTTATTGTTCTGAAGCGAACCGTGCTCCATCAGCTCTTCCTTGTGATCCGTCTTAACGTGAGTTAATCAAAATGTTGAAAATCGTCCACCTGCTAATGGGCGCAGCAGCCCTGCTGCTGTCCTTCATCCCTAGCCTGCGATCCGAAGCGGTACCTTACCTGCAACAACCTGATGCGCTGTACCTGGCCTTTTTCGGCCTGCTCAACCTCACCCTTGCACCTGTTATCCCTTACTGGAACAAAGGCCCGCGTCATCAACTGCAAAACCTGGTCAGTGCCCTGCTGGTTCTGGCTGTCGTGCTGCAAACCCTGACGCTGATCGCCCCGATGCCTGTCATCGCCGGTCAACCTGCCGTTCTGTTCAGTCTGATCGTTGCCCTGATCGCCATTTTTCTGCACCTGGCCGTCAGCTTCTACAAATCTTCACCGGCCGCCGCTTCGCCAAGCTATGACATGAGCAACCGCGATACTGGCACCGTTAAATGGTTCAACACCTCCAAAGGCTTCGGCTTTATTTCCCGTGATTCCGGTGATGATATTTTTGTGCACTTCCGGGCAATTCGCGGTGAAGGCCACCGTGTTCTGGTCGAAGGCCAGCGCGTGGAGTTCTCTGTCATGAACCGTGACAAAGGCCTGCAAGCCGAAGATGTGATCGCCGCCCTGCCGCGTCGCTGACTCCAAGGCTAAAAAAAACCGCGAACAGCCCAGGCTGTTCGCGGTTTTTTTATGGCCGGCTTTTCACTAATGCGGCTCAGTAATGCGGCGGTGGCGCCTCTTCTTCGAAGGACTCGAACTGACCGGCCATTTCCTCTTGCCGCTTGAGCAATGCGGCCATTTGCAGTTGCAGGCGTTCCACTGCGCGCTGCTGCGTCGCCAGCACATCACTCAATGCCTGGATGGTGTCATCCTGAAATGCCAACTGGCTTTCCAGATCGGTAACGCGTTCTTCCAGGCTCATGACTCAACCCTCCAGAAACGTGAAGTCATCGGTCAACACCAGACGCAGCCGTTCGCGAATCGTCGCGATCTGCTCTGGATTGTAGGGTAAAGCCTGCTGCTTGCCCCAGACCGGGGCTGGCCAGGCAGCGTCCTCACGCTTGCGCACAATCACATGCATGTGCAGCTGACTGACTACATTACCCAAGGCCGCGACGTTCAACTTATCCGCATCGAACGAGTCCTTGAGCATTTCCGCCAGCGCGGTTGTTTCTTGCCACAGCTGCTGTTGATCTGCGACATCTAACTGAAATATCTCACTGATATCCTCGCGGCGTGGCACGAGGATGAACCATGGGTAGTTCGAATCATTGGACAATAGCAACCGGCAGAGCGGGAAATCGCCAATCGGCAACGTGTCTTGTTGAAGTCGTGGATCTAAAGCGAACACAGCGCGCACTCCCCTCTGGTGATCTTTTTTCAGCTTAGCGCCCATACCAAAAGACGGCGCGCCAAGCGACAGGACGGCAGCATACCTGCGAACGCCATGCGCTTCACGACGAACTGCCACCTGCAGCGTCCTCCGGACGCCCCGACATGAGCCATTTTGATCCGGCATGCACCATGACAGAACCAGCCCCCGCACAAAAAATGCCGAAATGACCGATAAACAACGGACTGCTCGATTCGATCACAAAGCGACACTGTGTGAATTCGGTACAGCAATTGAAATTTTTTGCACCAAAACCGCACAACGCGTCTACGCTCAGTGCGTCAGCATCCGCTAACTACTCACTGACGGGGTGAACCGGTAACGTTTTTGGTTGTCGCCCCCACTGGTTCGATGTGGTAAACACGATGCGAAGCATGGCGTCAAGCTCAAGAAAAACGAGCTTGAGCCCCCCGGTTTTATGGGGTTTTTACAGCAGCAGGCAGGCCTTTGGAAAAAAACAGCAACAGAATTTCGATTTGTGCACGCTTGTTGCATTCACACCTATATCGTCTATAAGGCGTCCGCTGGAAGTGGAAGCCTTAAGGCCAATAAAAACAGTGGCAGGATTGCCCGATGGAGATTCAAGTGCAGGACCAGGGACTCTTTTTTACCGATGCTCAAGCGATGGAAAACAGCGCTAAAGTTGTCAGTCCGATTGCGTCGGGATTGTGAATTTGCGACATCTACCCAGCCATTTGCGACAGGGTCATAAAGAAGCTGAAAGGTTAGATGCGCAAGTATCGCCAACATGGTCGGCGTGATATAAGTTTGCGCCGACACAAAAAGAAAGAGCCGCCCGGATAATAAAACAGGCGGGACGGCAGTACTCTTCTAAAAACCAAAGGAGCAAATCACGATGCGCGTGATGAAGTGGAGCATGATCGCACTGGCTGTTGCAGCTGGTACCTCTCAGTTCGCAGTGGCGTCTTCTCAAGATGACTCCAAGGGTTTCTTCGGCGACCAGAGCTTGAAACTCAAAACCCGTTTTGAGTACATGAACCGTGATTTCAAGAACGGTGCACGTAACAACGCAGACTCCGGCTATCGTCAGGAGTCCGGTATCAGCCAGTTGCTCACTTACGAGTCGGGCTTCACTCAAGGCACAGTAGGCTTCGGTCTCGATGCCATGGCAATGGGCGCGGTCAAACTTGATGGCGGTTCGGGCCACCGTGGTACCGGTCTGTTCGCAGTCGATAGCGATAACAACCCTGAAAAATCCCAGGGCAAGATTGGCGGTGCAGTAAAACTGCGTCTTTCCGACACCGTGCTGAAATACGGCCAGCAGTTTGTTGCCAGCCCAGTATTCGCTACTGACGACAGCCGTATGCTGCCAGAAGTTGCTACCGGTACCCTGATCACTTCCAAAGAGATCAAAGGCCTGGAACTGACCGCCGGTCGCTTCACCGCTCTGAGCAAACAAACCGGCATGGCTCGCGACAGCATCGGCGGCCTGCCAGATGAAGATGGTAATCACGGCAAAGGCCTGAGCAACGGCATCAACATCTTCGGTGCCAGCTACTCTTTCACTGATAACTTCACCGGTGCTGTGGCTGCGTCGGATGCTGAAGACTACTTCAAAAAATACTACGTCAACCTGAACTACACCCTGCCAATCAACGACGATCAGTCCCTGAACTTCGACTTCAACGGTTATAAAACCAAAGGCGATGACCGCGGCGATCAGGTTGACGCCATTGGCGACGGCACCCTCGGCGTAGACAACAATCTGTGGTCCCTGGCCGCTGCCTATAGCATCGGTGCCCACAAGTTCACCGTTGCTCACCAACGCTCCAGCGGCGACAACGCTTACTACTATGGCGTTGACGGCAACAGCACTATCTTTGTAGCCAACTCCATTCAGATCTCCGACTTCGTAGGTCGCGACGAGCGCTCCTGGCAGGCTCGCTACGACCTGAACATGAAGACCTACGGTGTACCGGGCCTGAGCTTCATGACCCGTTACGTAATGGGTGATCACATCACCACCAACGGTCTGGGCGAAGGCAAAGAAAACGAGTGGAACGTTGAGTCCAAGTACGTTATGCAGGAAGGTCCAGCCAAAGACCTGTCGTTCCGCGTACGTTTCGCCAACTATCGCTCGAACGGCGCTTACAGCGGCTATGCATCTGACAACTACGACACCCGTGTAATCATCGAGTACCCACTGAGCATTTTGTAATTCAGCGGGAGTACGATAGCTACACCAGCAACAAACAAAAACCGCTTACCTGATTCCAGGTGAGCGGTTTTTTTGTATCCACTACATACCAGCGCCAACACAACTTCTTAAATAGCAAGCTAACTAGTTTAAACCTGACCTCATCGCCAGGTTATATCCGAGACGTTATTGCGGCACAGTTTCCTGAACCATACGAATAACTCGCTGCGGAAACGGAATATCGATACCGGCTGTTTTCAAACGGTCACGCGATTGTTCGTTAAACATGAACATCACATTCCAATAGTCAGCGGTCTTCACCCACACCCGCAGGGAAACAGTAATCGAACTGTCGCCCAGCGTGGAAATCACGGCTTCCGGTGCCGGATCAGCCAATACACGCGGGTCCTTGGCCAATTCCAGCAATACTTCACGGGCCTTTTGCAAATCCGCCTCGTAAGCCACACCTACATCAAATACCACCTTGCGGGTCGGCTGACGGTTGGTGTTGGTGATAATGCCGTTCGACAGATTGCCGTTAGGCACGATGATGGTTTTGTTATCGCCGGTACGCAGTACGGTGTGGAAGATCTGGATGCTGTCGACAGTACCGGCAACACCTTGAGCTTCGATCCAGTCACCAATACGGAACGGGCGGAACAACAGAATCAGCACGCCGCCAGCGAAGTTCGCCAGGCTACCCTGCAAGGCCAGACCGATCGCCAGGCCGGCTGCACCGATGGCTGCGACGAACGAAGTAGTTTCCACACCGATCATCGACGCTACGCTGACGATCAGCAGAACCTTGAGGATGATGTTCGCCAGGCTGCTGATGAAACCTTGCAGCGCCAGGTCGGCATTACGCAACGCCAGCAGGCCGCCAAGCTTTTGCGTGACTTTGTTGATCAGCCACCAGCCGATGGCCAGGGTAATCACCGCCAGCAGCACGCGGCTGCCGTATTCCATGATCATCGGAATCCAGGCTTGGGATGCCTTGACCAGGTTGTCCACTTCAGCATTCAAATCCATCTTTTTTCTCCTGATTTCCGGCTACCCGGCACGCAAAAAATGAGCGGCAGAAAGACCGAACCCGTGGGGGATTCAATCGTTTCTGCCGTTGCTTGGGCCTCGGACGTCGAAAACGCCAAGAGGTTCCCGCTTGAAAAGTCAGTCGCGGAAGTTGTTGAACTGCAGCGGCATGTCGAACGTCTTGGCGCGCAGGGCGGCAATCGCTTCCTGCAAATCGTCACGTTTCTTGCCGGTGATGCGCACTTGCTCGCCCTGAATGGCGGCCTGGACCTTGAGCTTGGCGTCTTTGACGTGAGCGACGATTTTCTTCGCCAGCTCTTTGTCGATGCCTTCCTTGAGGACCGCTTCCTGCTTCATCAACTTGCCCGATGCGTAGGCATCCTTGACTTCAAGGCATTGCACGTCGATCTTGCGCTTGACCAAGGCCAGCTTGAGGATCTCGATCATCGCTTCGAGCTGGAAATCGGCTTCCGCGGTCAGGTTGACGGTCAGGTCCTTTTCCTTGAACTCGAAGGTGCCTTTGCCTTTCAGGTCATAACGACGATCGAGTTCCTTGACGGCGTTCTCGACCGCGTTGGTGACTTCGTGTTTGTCCAGTTCGGATACCACGTCGAACGACGGCATGTAATCTCTCCAATAAAAAGGCACGCTCGATAACGATGGAGCGCGCTTGGCTTGCGGTTAAAATCGGGCTCATTATAACGGGTCTTTTCCAACCGATACTGCGAGCCTCACATGCCAGCGACAAACCGGGCAAAAAGCTGATGTCTACCCCTTGGCATATTCTCGGCGCCGGCAGCCTCGGCACCCTTTGGGCCACACGTCTGGCACGGGCTGACGTGCCGGTCAGGCTGATCGTGCGGGACGCGACACGCTTACAGGCCTATCAGACGGCTGGCGGGCTGACGCTGGTCGAACATGGCGAAGCGCAGCTGTATCCGGTGCCCGGCGAAACGGCCGACAGCGGCGAGCCCATCAGCCGTCTGCTGGTGGCCTGCAAAGCCTACGATGCCGAGAAAGCCGTCGCCCAACTCGCCCACCGTCTGACACCCAACGCCGAACTGATCCTGTTGCAGAATGGCCTTGGCAGTCAGGACGCGGTTGCCGCGCTGGTGCCTCAGGCGCGCTGCATCTTCGCCTCCAGCACCGAAGGCGCGTTTCGCGATGGCGACTGGCGGGTAGTGTTCGCCGGCCACGGCTACACCTGGCTGGGGGACGTCGGCCATCCAGTGGCACCGATCTGGCTGGAGGACTTGAGCGCCGCCGGTATTCCCCATGAATGGAGCACGGACATCCTCACAAGGCTGTGGCGAAAACTGGCGCTCAATTGTGCGATCAACCCGCTGACCGTGCTGCACGAATGCCGCAACGGCGGTTTGCAGCAACACCATTGCGAAGTCGCCACCCTGTGCGCCGAGCTCACCGAGCTGCTTGAGCACTGCGGCCAACCGGCAGCGGCGGAAAATCTCCGGGAGGAAGTCGAACGGGTGATCCAGGCCACCGCGGCCAATTTCTCCTCGATGTACCAGGACGTCGCGAATCAGCGCCGCACCGAAATCAGCTACCTGTTGGGCCATGCCTGCAAAGTCGCGTCGCGGCATCAGTTGAACTTGCCCCACCTCAATCAATTACAGCAGCGCTTGATCGCCCATCTGCGCAGCCTTGGATTGCCCAGCGACTGAGCAGCGGCTACGCTGGCCACTTGTTCCTTTTCAGCGATGAACCTGATGCCATTGCGCCAGCGCCTTGAAAACCTTCCAGTCGGCCAGAAACTGCTGGCCGCCCTGCTGGTGCTGTTGACCACCGTTTTACTGGTCGCCAACCTGACCTTTATCAGCGCCGCTTATTACATCTCCCAGGAAAGCATGGCCCCCCAGGCCTTGCAGACCATCGGCCGACTGGTGTCCAACCCGAGCCTGATCTCCGAAGCCCTGAAGTCGCCGCAAACCGCCGAGCGCCTGCTCAACGAACTCAGCAGCTATACGCCGCTGCGTGCAGCAGCGCTCTATGACGGTAAAGGCGTGCGTCTGGCGCAATTGCAACACGGCGACAAGCTGAACCTGCCGGAGCACTACCGGCACCTCGAAGCGTGGCAAGCCACGGAGTTTCGCAGCAATCAAGTGATTACCCTGCCCCGTCCCGGCGTTGCGCCGGGGCACTTGCTGCTGGTGGCCAGCAGCGAGTTGCCGATGGCGTTCTACACCGGGACCCTGACCGCCAGCCTGGGGATTCTGATCTTCAGCGTGCTGTTATGGCTGGTGATTGCCCGGCAGATCAAACGCCTGATTACCCGGCCGATCCATCAGCTCGAAGAGTTGTCCCGGCAAGTCACCCGGGAAGAGAACTATGCCTTGCGCGCCTCTCGCGGCAACCACGACGAAATCGGTAGCCTCGCCGAAGCGTTCAACACCATGCTCTCGCGCATCGAGGCTCGGGAGCAACAACTCAAGCGCGCCCGCGACGATTCCCAAGCCGCTTACGATCAGGCCCAGGGGCTGGCCGAAGAGACCCGTCACACCAACCGCAAGCTGGAACTGGAAGTTCAGGTGCGCAGCAAGATCGAGAAAAAACTCACCGGTTTCCAGAACTACCTCAACAGCATCATCGACTCCATGCCGTCGGCACTGATCGCCCTCGACGAGCAGCTCTACGTGACTCAGTGGAATCAGGAAGCCAGCGCCCTGTCCGGTACGCGTCTCGACGAAGCCTTGAACCAGCCGATCTTCCTCGCCTTCGAACCGCTCAAACCGTTCCTGCCGCAACTCAGGCAAACCGTCGAGCAGCACACAGTGGCGAAGATCGAACGTGTTACCTGGCTCAAGGACGAAGAGCCCCGGCATTACGCCCTGACGTTCTACCCGTTGATGGGGGGGGCCGGGCGCGGCGTGGTAATCCGGATCGATGACATCACTCAGCGTCTGTCCCTGGAAGAAATGATGGTGCAGTCGGAAAAAATGCTCTCGGTCGGCGGCCTCGCCGCCGGCATGGCTCACGAGATCAATAATCCACTGGGCGCAATCCTGCACAACGTGCAGAACATACGTCGGCGCCTGTCACCCGATCTGCCGAAAAACCTCGAGCAAGCCGAGCAACTGGGCATTGAGCTGGAAACGGTCAACCAGTACTTGAAAGCTCGCGAAGTGCCGCAGTTACTCGATGGCATTCAACAGGCTGGCGCCCGGGCGGCAAAAATCGTGACCCACATGCTCAGCTTCAGCCGCCGCAGTACCCGGCAGATGGCTCCCTGCGATTTGCCGGCGCTGATCGATCAAGCGGTGGAAATCGCCGGCAACGACTTCGACCTGGCCATCGGTTTCGACTTCAAGGGTCAGGCGATCATTCGGCAGTTCGATCCAGCACTGGGCCCGGTGCCCGGCACCGCCAACGAACTGGAACAAGTGCTGCTCAACCTGCTGAAAAACGCCGCGCAAGCCATTCACCAGCGTACCGACGATCGCGAACCGGGGCGGATCATTCTGCGTACAAAACTGAATCCTCCGTGGGCGGAAATTCAGGTCGAGGACAACGGCATCGGCATGAGCGAGAACGTGCGCAAACGCACGTTCGAGCCGTTCTTCACCACCAAGGAAATCGGTCAGGGCACCGGCCTTGGCCTCTCGGTCTCGTATTTCATCATCACCAACAACCACAAAGGCCAGATGGAAGTGCAATCGACGCCGGGCCAAGGTACCTGTTTCACCTTGCGCCTGCCGTTGTCGGGCACTCCGGTGGTTTCTCAAGAACTCAATCAGCTGTCGAGGTAACCATGGGCTTTCGCTTGTCGAAGATTTACACCCGCACTGGCGACAAAGGCGAAACCGGGCTCGGCGATGGCCGCCGGGTGCCCAAGGACCATCCGCGCATCGAGGCCATTGGCGAGGTCGATACGCTGAACAGCCAGGTGGGTGTGCTGTTGGCCGGGTTGGCGGCGCAAAGTGATACGTATCCGGGGTTGAACGAAGTAATCGAGGTGTTGGCGCCCTGCCAACATCGGTTGTTCGACCTGGGTGGCGAACTGGCGATGCCGGTTTATCAGGCACTGAACACGGCAGAAGTCGAGCGACTGGAAGCGGCGATCGATGTGTGGAATGAAGAGTTGGGACCACTGGAGAATTTCATTCTGCCGGGCGGTTCGGCGCTGATTGCCCAGGCTCATGTATGCCGCTGCCTGGCACGTAGCGCCGAGCGGCGCTGTCAGCAGTTGAATGCGATCGAGCCGTTGGCCGGGGTTGGCTTGGCGTATATCAATCGGTTGTCGGATTTGTTGTTTGTGGCGGCACGGTTGATTGCCAAGCGTCAGGGGATTACCGAGATTTTGTGGCAAGCGGCAGCGAAACCCGGGGTTTAATCAGGAAGATGTTTTTCGTCTGATCAGCAGCCTTCGCGAGCAAGCCCGCTCCCACATTCGATCGCATTTCTTCAGGAAGAACTCGGTCAACTGTGGGAGCGGGCTTGCTCGCGAAGGGGCCAGTGGCTACACAGAAGAATCAGGCCAAAACGCCCGAATCCCCGCCACACCCTGCGCCCCCGCTTCCCAGGCTTTCTGCCGCTCCGCCGGGCCAACCCCACCAAGCAAAAACACCGGTTTGCTAAAGCCCTCGATCAAAGTCGAAGCCTGCTCCCAACCCAATGGCAACGCATCCGGATGAGTCTGTGTCGGCTGTACCGGCGACAGGGTCACGAAGTCCACGCCCATCTGCTCGGCCAGCGCCAGTTCCTCAGCATTGTGGCAGGACGCTGCCAACCAGCGCGACGCCGGTAGCGGTCGCCCCGCTGCCGCGTACTTGCGCAACTGCGCCGACGTGATGTGCCAACCGGCAGACGGGAAATCCCCCAGCCATTCAAACGGCCCTTTGATCATCAACTGCGCCTTGCCGGCACACAGCCCCGCCGCGTCCACCGCCAGATCGCGGTATTGCGGGTCGTAGCCGTTGGGTGCGCGCAATTGAATCAGCTTGATGCCGCCAGCGATGGCTTTCTGGATACCGCGCAGCAAGGCCGGGGTTTCCAGGCCCTCCGGGGTGATCAGGTAGTCGCCGGGCAAGCGTGCAGCGGCGACGATCGGCTGGTTGGCGGCCGGAAATTCGTAATCCACCAGCTCCCGTGCGGTCACCCAAGCCAAAGGCTGACCTTCGGCGCCATGGGGTTCGCCGGTAAACGCCGAGACTTCCCAGACATCCAGCAACACCTGCTTGTCCGGGTAATCGTGGCGGACCTTGATCATCGGCCGCGCGGTGTTGACCACAATGCCCAACTCTTCGTGAAGCTCGCGGGCCAGGGCCGTTTCGACGGACTCGTCATCCTCGACCTTGCCCCCGGGGAACTCCCACAAACCGCCCTGATGCTGGGTGTCGGCACGGCGGGCAATGAGGATCTTGCCGCTGCTATCGCGGATAACCGCGGCTGCTACATGGACTCGTTTCACCGCTCTATTTCCTCCAGACCCGCCTTCCGCCAAGCCTTGAAGGCTGGCCATTGGTAGATGGTTTCGACATAGGCCGCATCGGCCTCGGGTAGCTTCACCTGATAGGTGCGCAGGCGTACGGCGATCGGTGCAAAAAACGCATCGGCCAGGGTCGCGCCGCCAAACAGGAACGGGCCGGTTTCAGTCGCGACGGCACGACATTCAGCCCACAATGCCAGCATGCGCTCGATTTCAGCCTGAACCTCAGGCGGGGTCGGCGACAGTGGCGCATCGTGGCTCAGGTCGAACGGCATATTGCTGCGCATGGCGAAAAAACCGCTGTGCATCTGCGCGCACGCCGAACGCGCCTGGGCACGGGCGGCAGTGTCTTTAGGCCACAGGCCGGCATCGGGAAATTGTTCGGCCAGGTATTCGGCAATCGCCAGAGAATCGGCGACGGTGCCGTGTTCGGTTTTCAGCAGCGGGACTTTCCCGGTCGGCGAATGCTTGAGCACGCGCTCGCGAGTGTCCGGCTGGTTCAGCTTGATCAGTTCTTCGGTGTAGGACACGCCGGTCAGGTCGAGGGCCAGTGCGGCGCGCAGGGACCAGGAGGAATACAGTTTGTCGCCGATGATCAGGTGGAGGCTCATATTCGGGACCTTTTGATAGGGGGATGGACCAGAATCTTTGGTGTCTGGTCGGCCGCCTTCGCGAGCAAGCCCGCTCCCACAGTTGACCGAGTTCTTCCGGAAGAAATGCAATCGAATGTGGGAGCGGGCTTGCTCGCGAAGGACGCGACTCGGTCCGGACCTTATTTACGTACGGTACTCAGCGTTGATCTTCACGTATTCGTGGGACAGGTCAGTGGTCCAGATGGTTTCGCTGCAATCGCCGCGACCCAGCTCGATGCGGATGGTGATTTCTTCCTGCTGCATCACCGCCGCGCCCTGGGCTTCGGTGTAGGTGGCAGAGCGAGCGCCACGGCTGGCGATGCACACGTCGCCGAGGAACACGTCGATCTTGCTCACGTCCAGGTTCGGTACGCCGGCACGGCCCACGGCGGCCAGAATGCGACCCCAGTTCGGGTCGGAGGCGAACAACGCGGTCTTGATCAGCGGCGAGTGGGCCACGGTGTAACCGACGTCCAGGCACTCCTGGTGATTGCCGCCGCCGTTGACTTCCACGGTGACAAACTTGGTCGCGCCTTCGCCGTCGCGCACGATGGCCTGGGCCACGTCCATGCAGACTTCGAACACCGCTTGCTTCAGCAAAGCGAACAGCGAACCGCTGGCTTCGGTGATTTCCGGCAGTGCTGCCTGACCGGTGGCGATCAGCATGCAGCAGTCGTTGGTCGAGGTGTCGCCGTCGATGGTGATGCGGTTGAACGACTTGTTGGCGCCGTCCAGCAGCAGGTTTTGCAGCACGTCGCGGGAGACTTTGGCGTCGGTGGCGATGTAGCCAAGCATGGTCGCCATGTTCGGGCGGATCATGCCCGCGCCTTTGCTGATGCCGGTGACGGTGATGGTCACGCCGTCATGCTGGAACTGGCGGCTGGCGCCCTTTGGCAGGGTGTCAGTGGTCATGATGCCGGTAGCGGCGGCTTCCCAGTTGTTGACCGACAGGTCGTCGAGGGCGGCTTGCAGCGCGCCTTCGATTTTTTCGACCGGCAGCGGCTCGCCGATCACACCGGTGGAGTACGGCAGCACCAGGCTTGCATCGACACCGGTCAGCTCAGCCAGTTTGGCGCAAGTGCGCTCGGCGGCAGCAAGGCCTGGCTCGCCGGTGCCGGCGTTGGCATTGCCGGTGTTGGTCAGCAGGTAACGTACCGGGCCTTGCACACGTTGTTTGGCCAGGATTACGGGAGCGGCGCAAAAGGCGTTCAGGGTGAACACGCCCGCCACTGTGGAACCTTCGGCACAGCGCATGACCACGACATCCTTGCGCCCCGGGCGCTTGATACCGGCCGAGGCGATACCGAGTTCAAAACCGGCAACCGGGTGCAACGTTGGCAAAGGACCAAGACCAACAGCCATGAATGCGCTCCTTAAAAAGTAGTGTCTGCACCGTCATTACCCCGTTCTTTTAACGTGGCGCGGTGGTTTAAATGGCAAAACGCCGCGACGGCATAAGCCGGTCGCGGCGCGGGTATTTCAGCGTATGAAACGGGTTTACTGGATCTGCCCGTGGCAATGCTTGTACTTCTTGCCCGAACCGCAGTAGCACAGCTCGTTACGGCCCAGCTTCTGCTCGTTGCGTACCGGTGCGGTGGCGAGGGCTACATCGACCTCTTCACCCAACACTTCCGGTTGCTCCAGGCCAGGTGCTTCGTCGTGCTGGAACTGCATGCGCGCAGCCAGTGCCTCGGCTTCCTGGCGCAGGCGAGCTTCTTCTTCGATCGGGTCTTCGCGGCGAACCTGAACGTGCGACAACACACGGATTGAGTCGCGTTTGATCGAATCCAGCAACTCGGAGAACAAGGTGAAGGACTCGCGCTTGTATTCCTGCTTCGGGTTCTTCTGCGCATAACCACGCAAGTGGATGCCGTGACGCAGGTGGTCCATGGTCGACAGGTGGTCTTTCCACAGATCGTCCAGTACGCGCAGAACGATTTGCTTCTCGAAGGTGCGCAGTGCTTCGGCACCGGCCTGGTCTTCTTTCTCGTTGTACGCGGCGATCAGCTCGTTCATCAGCTTCTCGCGCAGGGTCTCCTCGTAGAGGTGATCGTCTTCGTCCAGCCATTGCTGGATCGGCAACGCCACGCCGAAGTCGCTCTGCAGCGCTGCTTCCAGACCGGCCACGTCCCACTGCTCTGGCAGCGATTGCGGTGGAATGTGTGCGCTGACGGTTGCGTTGAGCACGTCCTGACGGAAATCGGCGATGGTTTCGCCAATGTTGTCAGCGGCCAACAAACTGTTACGCATGTGATAGATCACTTTACGTTGTTCGTTGTTGACGTCGTCGAACTCGAGCAGTTGTTTACGGATATCGAAGTTACGGCCTTCAACCTTGCGCTGAGCCTTCTCGATGGCGTTGGTCACCATGCGGTGCTCGATCGCTTCACCGGACTGCATGCCCAGCGCCTTCATGAAGTTCTTCACCCGGTCAGAGGCGAAGATGCGCATCAGGCTGTCTTCCAGCGACAGGTAGAAACGGCTGGAACCGGCGTCGCCCTGACGACCGGCACGACCGCGCAACTGGTTGTCGATACGGCGCGATTCGTGACGCTCGGAAGCGATCACCTGCAAACCGCCCGACTCCAGCACTTGCTGGTGGCGTTTCTGCCAGTCGGCCTTGATCTGGGCAATCTGCTCAGGGGTCGGGTCTTCCAGCGAAGCCACTTCCACTTCCCAGTTACCGCCCAACAGGATGTCGGTACCACGACCGGCCATGTTGGTGGCGATGGTCAGTGCGCCCGGACGACCGGCCTGAGCAATGATTTCGGCTTCTTTTTCGTGGAACTTGGCGTTCAGAACCTTGTGTTCGATGCCTTCCTTCACGAGCAGGCTGGACATATGCTCGGACGTTTCGATGGTGGCGGTACCCACCAACACCGGACGGCCCTGAGTCATGCACTCCTTGATGTCGTTGATGATCGCCGCGTATTTCTCTTCGGCGGTCAGGAACACCAGGTCGTTGTAGTCTTTACGTGCCAACGGTTTGTTTGGCGGAATCACCATGACCTGCAGGCCATAGATCTGGTGGAATTCGAACGCTTCGGTGTCTGCGGTACCGGTCATGCCGGACAGCTTGTTGTACAGACGGAAGTAGTTCTGGAACGTGGTCGACGCCAGGGTCTGGCTCTCGGCCTGAATGTTCAGGTTTTCCTTGGCTTCGATGGCCTGGTGCAAACCTTCGGACAAACGGCGACCCGGCATGGTACGGCCGGTGTGTTCGTCGACCAGCACGACCTGGCCGTCTTGCACGATGTATTCGACGTTGCGGTTAAACAGCTTGTGCGCGCGCAGGCCGGCATAAACGTGGGTCAGCAGACCGAGGTTATGCGCCGAATACAGGCTCTCGCCTTCAGCCAGCAGGCCGACACGGGTCAGCATGTCTTCGATGAACTGGTGACCGGCTTCGTTGAGTTCGACCTGACGGGTCTTCTCGTCCACGGTGTAGTGGCCAGCCTTGGTGACTTCGCCTTCGACTTCTTCGACGTGCAATTCCAGCTGCGGGATCAGTTTGTTGATCTCGATGTACAGCTTGGAGCTGTCCTCGGCCTGACCGGAGATGATCAGCGGGGTACGGGCTTCGTCGATGAGGATGGAGTCGACTTCGTCGATCACGGCAAAATTGAGTTCGCGCTGGAATTTTTCTTCCATGCTGAACGCCATATTGTCGCGCAGGTAGTCGAAACCGAATTCGTTGTTGGTGCCGTAGGTGATGTCGGCGGCGTAAGCGGCGCGCTTCTCTTCCGGCGGCTGGAATGGGGTGACCACGCCGACCGTCATGCCGAGGAATTCGTAGAGCGGACGCATCCAGTTGGCGTCACGGCGGGCCAGGTAGTCGTTCACCGTCACAACGTGCACGCCCTTGCCGGACAGCGCGTTGAGGTAAACGCCCAGTGTTGCCACCAGGGTCTTGCCTTCACCGGTACGCATTTCCGCGATCATGCCTTCATGCAAGGTCATGCCGCCGATCAGCTGGACATCGAAGTGGCGCATACCCATGACGCGCTTACCGGCTTCGCGGGCGACCGCAAAGGCTTCGGGCAGCAGTTTGTCGAGGGTTTCCCCTTTGGCGAGGCGGGCCTTGAACTCGTCGGTCTTGGCACGCAATTGATCGTCCGAAAGGGCCACCATTTGCTCTTCGAAGGCATTGACGAGCTGCACCGTCTTGAGCATGCGTTTGACTTCACGCTCGTTCTTGCTTCCAAAAAGTTTCTTTAACAAAGGCGCAAACATATCGGCAGGATCTTCCACACTAAAGGGATGGAGGGCGGCCCCGAGAGTCGCCCGTGCAGCCCTCATGGCCGCATGCGAACGAGTATTCTACCCGGAAACGATGGTGAGGAAAGTGGCGTTATTCCACGATGCATGCACTGCGCTGTGACGGGGCTCACTTAAAATAAGGGCTTTTTGCTGAACTTCAACCCATCGAGGGCACAAGTTACTCGTTGATTTAATGGGTAAAGCGCTCGCAAAGCAATGGGTCGGGGGCAACGGGTGCTTTCTGTTACCATGGCCACTCTGTTACTTCAGGTGTTCGATCATGGCATTTCGCCCTCTCACGGCCAGAGCACCCGCCGTTCTGCTTCGCGAAGCCAAACCGCTGAAAGCCATCTTTGGCCACGCTCAACGCCTGGGTCATTTACAACGTCTGGTGGAAAGCCAGCTGCAGCCGGCTGCCCGCGAGCATTGCCATGTGGCGTCGTGGCGTGAAGGCAGTTTATTGCTGATTGTCACCGACGGTCACTGGGCCACCCGCCTGCGCTATCAACAAAAGCGTCTGCAACGGCAGTTACAGTTGTTCGACGAGTTCGCCAGCCTGACGCGAATTCTGTTCAAGGTTCAGCCGCCTACCGTTCAGCAAGGGGCGGCGGGGCATACGATAAATTTGTCGACCGATGCTGCGGCGACCATTCAGGCGACGGCTGACGGGATTACCGACCCGAATCTGCGGGCGGCCCTCGAACGCCTGGCGGCGCACGCCAAACCCAAAACCTGACATAAAACCAATGTGGGAGCGGGCTTGCTCGCGAAGGGGCCATCACATTCAACATCAATATTGACTGTCAGACCGCTTTCGCGAGCAAGCCCGCTCCCACATTTTTACTGTGCCTGCTCGCTATCGGCGTTTGCTGCCGCCAAGCAAAGACCCCATCAACCCGCGTACCAATTGTCGGCCCAATTGATTCGCCGCCTGTCGCATGGCTGATTTCAATGCCTGTCCCGCCGCCGTACCGAGGAATTCCCCGGCCTGTTCGGTGAAACTCGGCTCTTCAGGTGCAGGTTTGCCCGGCGCGGCTTCAGGATCCGGCGCCAGCCCTTTACGCCCCATCAGCACTTCATAAGCCGATTCACGATCGACCGGTTTGTCGTAACGCCCCTTGAACGGCGAACCGGCGATCAGCACGGTGCGTTCGGTCTCGGTCAGCGGCCCGATCCGCGATTGCGGCGGTGCAACCAATACACGCTGGACCATCCCCGGCGTACCCTTGTCTTGCAGGGTGCCGACCAGCGCCTCGCCGATCCCCAACTCCGTCAACACCGACAAGGCTTCAAATGCCGGGTTCGGCCGGAAACCGTCGGCCACCGCGCGCAGGGATTTCTGTTCTTTGGCGGTAAACGCACGCAACCCATGCTGAATACGCAGGCCCAGTTGCGCCAGCACATCATCCGGCAAGTCGCCCGGCGATTGGGTGACGAAATACACCCCCACGCCTTTCGAGCGAATCAGTCGCACCACTTGTTCCAGACGCTCCTGCAACGCCTTGGGCGTACCGGCGAACAACAAGTGCGCTTCGTCGAAAAACAGCGCCAGCAGCGGTTTCTCGGCATCGCCGCGCTCCGGCAGTTGCTCGAACAGTTCGGCCAGCAGCCAGAGCAGGAACGTCGCATAGACCTTCGGCGCTTCATGCACCAGTCGACTGGCATCTAGCAAGTGAATGCGCCCGCGCCCATCCACGGCCGGTTGCAACATATCTTCCAGTTGCAGCGCCGGTTCGCCGAACAACGCTTCAGCGCCCTGCTGTTCCAGCGTCGCCAAACGGCGCAACAGCGCCTGGCTGGAACCGGTGGTCATCAACGCGGCGTCATCCCCCAGCAATTCGGGGTTGTCGCGCAGGTGATTGAGCAGCGCCTTCAAATCCTTCAAATCCAGCAGCAACAACCCTTCGCGGTCGGCCACCTTGAACGCGGCATACAACGCCGACTGCTGACTGTCGGTCAGTTCCAGCAGGCTGCCGAGCAGCAACGGGCCCATTTCGCTCAAGGTTGTGCGCAATGGATGACCGGACTGACCGTTAATGTCCCACAAGGTCACCGGATACGCCTGAGGCTTATGGTTCAGCCAGGGCATCCCGGCGATCCGCTCCGCGACCTTGCCTTGAGGGTTGCCGGCGGCGCCCAGGCCGCACAGGTCGCCTTTGATGTCTGCCGCAAACACCGCCACGCCGGCATCGCTGAAGGCTTCGGCCAGGCGCTGCAAGGTGACGGTTTTACCGGTCCCGGTAGCGCCCGCCACCAGGCCGTGACGGTTGGCCAGGCGCATAGCCTGGGCGATGGACTGGCCCGCGAGGTCGGCGCCGATAACGAGTTGCGATGAGTCAGGCATTTTGTCACCCATGGTTAATCTTTGATCCTTCATGGCCGATAACAAGCGTGAGACCAGACTGAAAAATAGCGTCGGTAATTCCCTAAGGAGAGGTGGAAATATCAGCTTACTTTCAACACTGCCCATTTTGCGCGCCTTTATAAAAGCACGCCCTGGACATTAAGACTTTAGCGGACCCCAAGCCATGAATAAAAATCTGCGCTTCAGCCATAAAATACTGCTTGCCGCCGCCCTCATCGTCATTGCTGCCTTCGCCTCGTTCACACTGTACAACGACTATTTGCAGCGCAATGCGATACGCAACGATCTAGACAACTATCTGCAAGAAATGGGCAGCGTGACGGCCAACAATATCCAGACCTGGCTGGCCGGACGCAGCCTGCTGATAGAAAACCTGTCACAAAACGTCGCCCTGAACGCTGACACCGGCAATGTCTCCAAACTACTTGAGCAGAAGGCCGTGACCTCGACTTTCATGGGCGCCTATCTGGGCAACAAGGATGGCACCTTCATCATCCGCCCTGACAGCAAGATGCCCGACGGCTATGACCCTCGCGTCCGGCCTTGGTACAAGAGCGCCCAAAGCACCGGCGGCTCGGCACTGACCGAACCGTACATCGATCTCGCGTCCGGCCAGCTGGTCATTTCCATCGTCAACAGTGTGCTCAAGGACGGTCAAAGCATCGGCGTGGTCGGTGGCGACCTGAGCTTGCAGGTGATCGCCGACAGCCTCAACGCGCTGGACTTCGACGGCATGGGTTATGCCTTTCTGATCAGCGCCGATGGCAAGATCCTGGTTCACCCGGATAAATCCCTGGCGATGAAGTCCCTGAGCGAGGCGTATCCGAAAAACACCCCGCGCATCAGCAGCGAACTCAGTGAAATCGACGTCGACGGCAAGCCCCGCATCGTCACGTTCACCCCGATCAAAGGCCTGTCCTCGGTCAATTGGTACATCGGCCTGTCGGTGGATAAAGACAAAGCCTTCTCGATGCTCAGCGAATTCCGCGCCTCGGCGGTCGTCGCCACCCTGATTGCCGTGGCAATCATCATCGCCCTGCTCGGCATGCTGATCCGCATCCTGATCCAGCCGCTGCACGTCATGACCCGCGCCATGGAAGACATCGCAGACGGTGAAGGCGACCTCACCAAACGCCTGACCATTCAGAATCAGGACGAATTCGGCATCCTTGGCACGGCGTTCAACCGCTTCGTGGAGCGGATTCATACGTCGATCCGCGAAGTGTCCTCGGCCACCGGGCAAGTCAACGAAGTGGCCTTGCGTGTAGTGGCGGCTTCGAACTCGTCGATGTTCAATTCCGACCAGCAAGCCTCGCGCACCAGCAGCGTCGCCGCGGCGATCAACCAACTCGGCGCCGCCGCCCAGGAAATCGCCCGAAACGCCGCGCAAGCGTCGAATCAGGCCAGCGACGCGCGCAGCCTGGCCGAAGATGGCCAGCAAGTAGTGGATCGCAGCATTGCCGCGATGAACCAGCTGTCGAGCATGCTTAGCGCCTCGAGTACCAACATCGAATCGCTGAACAGCAAAACCGTGAACATCGGGCAGATTCTCGAAGTGATCACCAGCATCTCCCAGCAAACCAACCTGCTGGCGCTGAACGCCGCCATTGAAGCGGCGCGGGCCGGTGAAGCCGGGCGCGGTTTTGCCGTGGTGGCCGACGAGGTGCGCAACCTGGCGCACCGCACACAAGAGTCCGCGCAACAGGTGCAAACCATGATCGAAGAACTGCAAGTCGGCGCCCGCGAATCGGTCAGCACCATGAGCGAAAGCCAGCGCCACAGCCAGGACAGCGTGGAAATCGCCAACCTGGCAGGCGAACGCCTGAACAGCGTGACACTGCGCATCGGCGAAATCGACGGCATGAACCAGTCGGTGGCCACAGCGACCGAGGAACAGACGGCAGTGGTTGAGTCGATCAACGTCGACATTACCGAGATCAACACGCTCAACCAGGAAGGCGTGGAAAACCTGCAATCGACGTTGCGTGCGTGCTCGGACCTTGAGCAGCAGGCTTCGCGATTGAAGCAATTGGTAGGCAGTTTCCGCATCTAGAACGTTTGACAGGCCCCAATCGCGAGCAGGCTCGCTCCCACATTTGATCTCCGTTGCTCACAAATAATGTGTTTACAACAGATCCAGTGTGGGAGCGAGCCTGCTCGCGATAGCGGTCTGTAAAGCCCCGCAAAACCCCGCTGACACCCCGCGCCGCAAAACCCCGACCGAACATCTATCCTTCATATAGGTCAACCAAGGGAGAACAAACGGACCGGAGGAATGTTCATCGTGCATATCGCTGACATAACCATGTTCTACGCCCCTGCCAGCGGTGGCGTGCGCACTTATCTGGATGCCAAACACCGTCGCCTGGGCAGCAAGCCAGGCATTCGTCACAGTTTGCTGATCCCTGGGGCTCATTTGAGTGAACAGGATGGCGTTTACACGGTTCCGGCCCCTGCCCTGCCCTTTGGCAAGGGATATCGCTTTCCCCTCCGTCTCGCGCCTTGGCGCAATGTCCTGCAGGATTTGCAGCCCGATCTGATTGAAGTCGGCGATCCTTACCTGACTGCCTGGGCTGCTTTGGACGCCAAGCGGCAACTCGATGTGCCAGTGATCGGTTTTTATCACTCAGACCTGCCGCTGCTGGTCAGCAATCGCATGGGCAACTGGGTTACACCCAATGTCGAAGCTTATGTCAGCAAGCTCTATGGCAACTTCGACCGGGTTTTGGCGCCGAGTCAAATCATGGCCGATAAACTGATCGGGTTGGGGGTGAAAAACGTTTTCGTACAACCGCTGGGCGTCGACCTGCAAACGTTCAACCCCAGTAAACGGGATACAGGTTTGCGGGCCGAATTGGGCATCGATGAAAACACTCATCTGCTGATCTTCGCCGGCCGTGGATCCAAGGAAAAAAACCTGCCGGTGCTGCTCAAATGCATGAAACGCCTGGGCCGTCGCTATCACCTGTTACTGGTGGGCTCGTCGATGCCGACCCTGGTACCGCGCAATGTCACCGTCCTCAATGAGTTCTACCCGGCGGCGCAAGTCGCGCGCTTGATGGCCAGTGCCGATGCGCTGGTGCATGCAGGTGATCAGGAAACCTTTGGCCTGGTGGTCCTTGAAGCCATGGCCAGCGGCATTCCGGTGGTGGCCGTAGCCGCCGGGGCTTTTCAGGAAATTGTCACCGATCAATGCGGCCTGCTTTGCACGCCGAATAATCCAGCGGCGATGGCCAACGCTGTGCGTGAATTGTTCAGTCAGGGCAGCGCCGCGCTGGGCAAACAAGCCCGCAGCCATGTCGAACAGCATTACGCCTGGGATATCGTGGTCGACAGCCTGTTGGGGCACTATCACGCTGTACTCGGCACTCAATGGCCGCTAACCGCCAATGGTTGAGCCCATGAACGCGCCCAGCCTGTTACTGGTATTGCACGACGTTGCGCCGAAAACCTGGCCCGATTACCAAGCCTTCGTCGAAGCCGTCGACGCGTTGGGTGAGGTGCCTATCACCTGGCTGGTGGTGCCGAATTTCCACAAACATAATGACCTGGCCGCGTATCCGGCGTTTCGACGTTTGCTGACCCGCCGGGTCGCTCGCGGCGACGAACTGGCACTGCACGGTTACTTCCATTGCGATGAAGGACCGATCCCCATCACTCCCCGAGACTGGTTCATGCGTCGAATCTACACCCATGAAGGCGAGTTCTACGACCTGTCACAGGAGGCCGCCCTCACCCGCCTGCGTGCCGGAATCGAGGTGTTCCACCGTTACAACTGGCCATTGGAAGGTTTCGTCGCTCCAGCCTGGTTGATGAGCGAAGGCACCCGTCAAGCCTTGCGCCAGGTACCGCTGCGCTACACCAGCGACTCGCAGCATCTGTATCGATTGCCGGACTTCACCGCGATCGATGCCCCATGCCTGGTCTGGAGCGCGCGCAGCGCCTGGCGTCGGGGCCTGTCGAAAATTGTCAGCGATCAGCGCGAACAACGTTGGCGCCAGGCGCCGGTGATTCGTCTCGGCCTGCACCCGGTAGACATGCGCCATGAGTTCTCGCGTCAGTACTGGCTGCAAACCCTCAAGCGCTTGCTCGACGAGGGACGTGTTCCGATGACCAAGGCCAACTGGCTGGCACAGCAACGCGACGTCGTCGGTCGCGCCGCATGAGCCGCGGGATTCTGCTGGTCGTCGCCCTGCTCGCTGCGGTGCTCATCCCGTCGTTGCTGGGTGGCGGAGAGACATGGTCGCGATTGCAAAGCTTTCCGCTGAAATGGCTGCTGATCATGTTCGGCATGATCCTGCTCTGCTGGATGCTCAACACCCTACGCTTGCGCCTGCTGCTGGGGGATCAGTGCGGCAAGGTCAGTCGCTTCAAAAGCCTTGGGGTGGTGATGTCCGCCGAGTTCGCCTACTGCGCCACCCCCGGCGGCAGTGGCGGACCGCTGACCATCATGGCCCTGCTGGCACGCCATGGCGTACGACCGGCCAGGGGCAGCGCTGTGTTCGCCATGGACCAGTTGAGCGATCTGCTGTTTTTTCTCTGCGCGCTAAGCGGGATTCTGATTTATGCACTGTTCCAGCACCTCAGTCAGCGCATGGAATGGCTGTTGACCGTCAGCGCCGTCTCAATGTTCGGTGGGCTGTTCAGTTGCGTGTTGGCGGCTCGCTACCACCGTTCGCTGATTCGCCTGAGTGGTCGGTTGCTCGCTCGTCTCAATGTCAAAGGCACCACCCGGATGCGTTGGGCGCGAAAGCTCCTGCACTTCCTGGCGGCCTTTACTGACACATTGAAGTTGCCTTTTCAGACGTTAATCACGGTGTTTGCACTGACCTGCCTGCATTGGCTCTTGCGCTATAGCGTGTTGTATCTGGCGTTACGTGGGCTGGGTGTGGATTTGCAGTGGGCCTGGTGTTTTCTGATCCAGATGCTGTCGCTGAGTGCAGGGCAGTTCAGCCTGTTGCCGGGCGGTGCCGGGGCGGCGGAACTGACATCGGCGGCGCTGCTGGCGCCCATGGTCGGGAAATCCACCGCGGCGGCGGCGATTCTGATCTGGCGGACAGTGACCTATTACTTCTATCTGGTGGTCGGTGGGCCGGTGTTTTTGCTGATGCTTGGGCGGCCATTGCTCAGGAAGTTGATGAAGCTCAAGCAGGCTTAAAGATCGCCACAGGGTGATCTTTTTCAGGAGTCCCCGGATTCATCCTCTGAATCATTCTGCAACTGCTCCCACAACTCGGCGGCACCGGGAAATTCCGTGCCGTCTTCGGGGCTCAGGTCATCCGGGTCATAGCGACTCAAACAGCCCTCACCCTGCGTGGCGGGTGCCTTGGAAGTAGCTTTGTCCAATGGATCGGCCATGGTTATGTTCTCAGTGCAAAAACGGCGAAGGGCCTGCAGCGATTGAACGCCCAGGCCCTTCGAATTTCAACTGTATGGCTATCAGAACACGACGGTTTTGTTGCCATGCACCAGCACCCGGTCTTCCAGGTGATAACGCAGACCACGGGCCAGCACCATTTTCTCGACGTCACGGCCGAAGCGCACCATGTCTTCAATGCTGTCGCTGTGACTCACGCGCACTACGTCTTGCTCAATGATCGGACCGGCATCCAGCTCTTCGGTGACATAGTGGCAAGTAGCGCCGATCAACTTCACACCGCGCATCGAAGCTTGGTGATACGGCTTGGCGCCAACAAACGACGGCAAGAAGCTGTGATGAATATTGATGACTTTATGGGCATATTCGCTGCACAACTCAGGCGGCAGAATCTGCATATAACGGGCAAGTACCACCACTTCGGCCTCGTGCTGTTTGACCAGACGCGAGACTTCGGCGAAGGCCGGCTCCTTATTCTGTGGGTTGACCGGGACATGGTAGTAAGGAATACCGTGCCACTCGACCATGCTGCGCAAATCATCATGGTTGGAGATCACGCAGGCGATTTCACAGTCCAGTTCGTCACTGTGCCAGCGGTGCAGCAAGTCGGCCAGGCAGTGGGATTCGCGGCTGGCCATCAACACCACGCGTTTCTTCTGCTCGGTGTCGGTGATGCGCCAGTCCATCGAGAACTCTTCGGCAATCGGTGCAAACGCTTCGCGAAAGGCTTCGATACCGAAAGGCAGCGAATCGGCACGAATTTCGTGACGCATGAAGAACCAGCCACTGAGATTATCCGAGTGATGGCTCGCTTCAGTGATCCAGCCGTTATGTGACGCCAGAAAGTTACTGACTTTAGCAACGATGCCGACGCGGTCCGGGCAAGCAATCACCAGCCGAAAAGTGCGCATGAGGGGGAAACTCCAGAACTTCGCAAAGGCCGCTATTCTAGCGATTGCGCAGCAAAACTGCAGTATTGATGACGCATGGCTTTGCCCGCAGGTCCGATACAGGTTCTGCAAGCACCAGGCTGGCCCACGCGATGGTGTTCTTGCGGGCAATCTTCAAGAGGTCAACTGTGAATATTTGTGACGCTATTTAACTGCCCCTCCAATGTGTGTCCTATTCCGCAACTAATTTAAATAAAACTCCGGTTAAATGTTTACTTGATGAAACACCCTGACTATTATTGTCGCACTGTCACCCTGCCATCCAGCGCCTAACATAAGGTAGTCCCCATGTCCTTGATCAACGAATATCGCGCCACCGAAGAAGCTATCAAAGAGCTGCAAGCCCGTTTGAAGAATCTGTCCCAAGACGACAAACTGCAAACCGAGCTGGAATTCGAAGGCAAACTGCGCACCCTGATGGGCGAATACTCCAAATCCCTGCGCGACATCATCGCGCTGTTGGATCCAGAGTCCAAAACCAAGGCTCCACGTGGCGGCGCAGTAAAAACTACCGGCACCAAGCGTGCTCGCAAAGTTAAACAATACAAAAACCCGCACAACGGCGAAGTCATCGAAACCAAAGGTGGCAACCACAAGACTCTGAAAGAGTGGAAAGCCAAGTGGGGCGGTGACGTGGTTGAAAGCTGGGCTACCCTGCTGGGCTAAGCCGCAAGCGTGTCGCAGACTGATCCGCGACCAAAAGAACGCCAGCAAATGCTGGCGTTTTTTTATGCCTGGAATTCAAGCGCAGATTATTTTCGTTTTCAAAGACTCAAACGTTTGCGTAATGCCTGGACATGATTTTTCCATTCGTCCAGAACCTCTCGCTGAAACGATGTAGCACTAATCATCAATTGGGCAGCATCTGTCAGAAAACTTTCCAGAGTATTGGGCGCGCCCCACTGGGGTGCAGACAAACGTTTCTGACAGAATATTCGCCAGCGCTCTTGCTCTTCGAAACTCAACGTATCAGGGAAGTTGCGTGCGCGATAACGAAACAATAATTCCGGCAAACGCTCATCATCGAAAGGCCACTGTTCTTGTGCTAATTGCTCAGGGTCAGCGGTTCTGACTTGCTCGCATAGCCGCCGATCCCGATCACCAATAAAACCGTCGTATAACTGTTGCTCGGGATCCAGGCTCGGGGAAAAATCGTCGTTGGCGTAAATGCCCGACACTTTGTCTCGCCAAACTTGTTGTGCGTCACTTAGCCGCAGCGCACGCTCCTGATAAAGCGCCATATCCAGCCCCAAACGTTGCTGATCTACAGGACGAAGTACCGATAACGGCGCCACTACCGGGCACTTATTAATGTGTATGAGCTTGAGCGGCACCGGCAGTTCGCCTTCGGCCAAGTCATCGCGGCGGGTATAAAGTCGCTGACGCAAGGTCTCGGCATCCAGATCGAGCAGCCCCAGAGGGTCCAGATGCAGGTCACAGACAATCAGCGCGTTGCGATTACGCGGATGCCAGGCCAGCGGCAGCACCACACCCACATAGTTGCGGGCCGCCGAGAAGCGCCCGGAAATATGCACCATCGGCTGCAACAGCCGAATTTGATCCATGACCTTTTGTTTGCTGCGCAATTGAAACAGCCAGTCATATAACTTCGGCTGTTTTTCCCGAATCAGGCGCGCCAGGGCGATGGTGGCGCGAACATCCGACAGCGCCTCGTGTGCATGCCCGTGATCGATGCCATTGGCGGCGGTCAGACGTTCGAGTTTGAGCGTGACTCGCCCTTCGTCGTCCTTGGGCCAGACGAGGCCATCGGGACGCAAGGCATAGGCCGCGCGCACAACATCGATCAGGTCCCAGCGGCTGTTGCCACCCTGCCACTCCCGTGCGTAAGGGTCGAAGAAATTTCGATACAGGCTGTAACGGGTCATCTCGTCGTCGAAACGCAGGGTGTTGTACCCTGCCCCACAAGTGCCGGGCGCCGCGAGCTGGGCATGAACCCGGGTCATGAAATCGGCTTCGATCAAACCTTGTTCGGCCAAGCGGCCAGGCGTAATCCCGGTGATCGCGCACGCCGCCGGATGCGGAAGTATGTCGTCACTGGGCTGGCAGTAAAGATTGACCGGCTCGTCTATTTCATTGAGATCGAAGTCGGTGCGAATCCCCGCCACTTGCAGCGGACGGTCGCAACGGGGGTTGATGCCAGTGGTTTCATAGTCGTACCAGAAGATCGAGGTCACGGGCTGTTCCTGAACTGAAGACCGGCGAAGTCTAGGCGCACACACGGCGCCCCGACCAGCAATCTTGTTATTCAAACATCTCTGACCACGCACCATGCAATACATAGTTATGTCGTTTTCCCCCGAGAGGCTGCTAGCATCCGACGAACCAGGCCACATCAAGGTTGCCCATGCTCAAAACCACAGCACTGCCAGGGAAAGCGACGCTGGCCCCGCCACTGGACACGCGGTATCACGTCGAAACGCCCGAAGGCATCGACTTGCCGCTGCGCCCGGCCGGGTTGATGGTACGTGCGCTGGCGTTCGCCATCGACCTGGGCCTGCGCGGGGTGATTCTGGGCCTGCTATTTATTATGTTGGCGTTTCTGGGAAAACTCGGCGCCGGGCTGGGTTCGATTCTGCTGTTCGTGGTGAGTTGGTGGTACATGGTGCTGTTCGAGGTGCTCAACCAGGGCCGCTCTCCGGGCAAGCAATGGATGGGGTTGCGCGTAGTGCATGACGATGGCACGCCGATCGGCTGGTCCGCGTCCTTGCTGCGTAACCTGCTGCGATTTGTCGACATGTTGCCGTTTGGCTACTTTCTCGGAGCAATCAGCTGCCTGCAACATCCCACCTTCAAACGCCTTGGCGACCTGGCCGCCGGTACGCTGGTGATCTACCGCGAACAACCGCTCACCCGACCGCAACTGCCCGACGTCCCGCCGCGACGCGCAGCCTTCGCGCTGACGCTGACCGAGCAACGCGCCATCCTCGGGTTTGCCGAACGTCAGGGTGAGCTCTCCGAGGCACGGGCCAACGAACTCGCCTCGATACTCGCGCAACCGTTGCAGGTATCGAAGCCACAGGCCAGAGCCGAACTCAACGGTATCGCCCGCGGACTGTTGGGCCCCACATGAAGCAAAGCCTTTTCGAAAGTCGCCACCAAGCCGAATGGGAGCAGTTTGCACTCATGCTTGGACGGCTGGAACGAGGCAAGGACGCCTCTGGGATCGCCAGTTTCCCCAACGACTATCGACGGATCTGTCACCACCTGGCCCTCGCTCGGGAGCGCGGTTACAGCAGTTTCCTGATCGACTCATTGCAGCAACAGGTTCTGCGCGGGCATCAACAGCTTTATCGGCATCGCAGTCGACTGGGTGCCAACGTGTTGAGTTTCATCCTCGCCGACTTCCCGCGACTGGTGCGTGAGCAGTGGCGTTTCGTCCTTGCCGCCAGCCTGATTTTTTTTGGCAGCCTGATCGGCTTCGCGCTGTTGGTGTATCTGTTCCCGGAACTGATCTACAACCTGATCCCGGCCGAGCAGGTCAGTGAGATGCAAAGCATGTACGACCCCGCCGCCGGTCATCTGGGGCGCTTGGCAGATCGGGCAGCCAGCGAAGACTGGGTGATGTTCGGTTACTACATCATGCACAACATCGGCATCGCCTTTCAGACCTTCGCCAGCGGTTTGCTGTTTGGCCTGGGCAGCGCGTTTTTCCTGTTCTACAACGGGTTGATGATCGGCGCGGTGGCCGGGCACCTGACGCACATTGGTTACGGGCAGACCTTCTGGTCGTTCGTGATCGGCCATGGCGCCTTCGAACTGAGTGCCATTGCCCTGGCCGGTGCCGCAGGCCTGCAACTGGGCTGGGCCTTGATCGCTCCGGGGCGTTTGCCCCGCGCCGAAGCCCTGCAACTGGCTGCGCGCAAGAGCGTGTTGCTGATTTGCGGGGTCATGCTGTTTCTGCTGATTGCAGCATTTATAGAAGCCTATTGGTCGTCGCGGACCGGGCTCACGCCGCTGACCAAATACCTGGTCGGCGCGGCGCTCTGGTGCTTGGTGGCGACTTATCTGCTGTTTGCCGGACGGACCCGTCATGCGCCTGAGTGATGCCAGTGTTGTGATCCGCCCGCGCACAACCTGGGAAGCCATGGACCTGGGAGTGCTGCTGAGTCAGCGCCATCGACGCCTGTTGATGACCAGTTGGGCGATCGTGACCTTGCCGATCTTTGCCCTGCTCAGCTTGCTGCTGTGGGATTCGCCCTCCCTCGCCGTGTTCCTGTTCTGGTGGCTCAAACCGGCGTTCGATCGGCTGCCGCTGTACATCCTGTCCAAAGCCATGTTCGGCGAAACCCCCACGCTGAAACAGGCCCTGCGCCAATGGCCACGCCTGCTCAAACCGCAACTGCTGGCCAGCCTGACCTGGCGCCGCCTGAGTCTGAGCCGCAGTTTTCTGATGCCGGTGGTGCAACTCGAAGGTCTGGGGGGCGAAGAACGCCAACAACGTTTGCGCGTGTTGCTGCAACGCAACGCGGGCGCCGCCCAGTGGCTGACGATCATCGGCGTGCATCTGGAAACTGCGCTGTGGATCGGCTTGATGGTGCTGTTCTACATGCTCTTGCCGCAGCAGGTCGAACTCGACTGGGGCTGGCAGACCTTGATTACCGCCGCCACCCAAGACTGGCTCTGGCTGGAACACCTGACCAATACCTTTTACGTTCTGGTGCTGATTGTCTGGGAACCGATTTATGTGGCCTGCGGTTTCAGCCTTTATCTGAACCGGCGCACGCGGCTGGAGGCTTGGGATATCGAGCTGGTCTTTCGCCGATTGCGCCAACGCATGACCAGCGTGGTCGTCACGCTGCTGCTGGCCGCGATCCTGCTGGTGCCGACGACACAAAGCGTCTGGGCCGCCGAACCGGTTATTTCACCGGACTCTGCGCGTCTGCTGGACCAGCCACTGACCAGCCAGGCGTCCCGGGACAGCATCAAGGCCATCCTCGATCAGCCCCCCTTCAAGAATAAGGAAACAGTAACGCGCTATCGTTTTGGCGAAGACAAACCCGCCTCCAACACTGCCGATGATAGTCAAACACCCGCCTGGCTGAAGGCGTTGTTCAGCTTGCTGGACAGCCAGCGCTTTGGCGTATTGGCCAACCTGATCGAAGTGTTGCTGTGGGGCACAGTGATCGGCGCTATTGGGCTATTGATCTGGCGTTACCGCGACTGGCTGCAGGCCTTCGTCAGCCGCCGACCCACGTTAAATCGCAAAGTCGCGCGGCCATTACCGCAGCAGGCGTTCGGCCTGGACCTCAACCGCGAAACCCTGCCCGCCGACATCGCAGCCAGCGCCGAAAGCCTCTGGCAGACCCATCCCCGTGAAGCCCTCGGACTGCTCTATCGCGCCCTGCTCAGCCACTTGCTGCACGACTTCAACATGACGCTCAAACCCGCCGACACCGAAGGCGAAGTGCTTCAGCGCGTTGAACAATTGCAACAACCTGCCTTGCTGGCCTTCAGTAAAAACCTCACCGGGCACTGGCAAAACATGGCGTATGGGCATCGATTGCCCCCCGCGCATTTGCAACAGGAACTCTGTGATGGCTGGCGCGCGTTGTTCGGCCCGGGAGCGGTCCGTTGAACCGGCGCTTGTGGCTTTCAGTCGGTGCGTTCATCGCCCTGCTAGTGTGTGCGCTGAGTGTTTACCTGTATTTCAAGGCCATACCCTATTCAGCAGAAATCGATCACGGCCCATCGCCCGAAGCCCAAGCCAACCCCTATCTGGCGGCCGAGCACTTTCTGCGCAAACAGGGCCTGACCGTCAGCCATGCCAACAGCCTCGACATCTTGCCGACTCTCGAGCCTCATCAGCGCAGTTTGTTGTTGCTCGGCGATCGGTCGAACATGTCGCCGCGACAGGTGAATCAGGTGTTGAACTGGACCCGGGCCGGTGGACGTCTTTTATTCGTCGCCGAAGCCCTGTGGGATGAAAAGACCGGTCAGAGCAACGACCTGTTGCTCGACCGTGTGCAGTTGCACCAATCCCTGAGCAAAGACCTCAAAGAACCGCCGCCCGATCCTGTCGACGATCCTTACCCCAAACTGACCAAGCTCTATCTGGAAAACGAAGAGGCGCCGGCCTACTTCAGCTTCGATACCGCGTTCCACCTCGACGACCCGAAGAACCTCGCCCAGGCTTGGGCCAACAGCGGCAAAGCCACGCACATGATGCAGCTGAGCCACGGGCTCGGTTCGATCACCGTGGTCACCGACGCCGACCTCTGGAAAACCCCGGCCATCGACCAGTACGACAACGCCTGGCTGCTGTGGTACCTGACGGCCGACACAGACGTGACCCTGCTGTTCAATACCGATCACGACAACTTGCTGACCTTGCTGTGGCGCTACTTTCCACAAGCCTTGGTGGCCCTGATCGCCCTGATCGTTTTCGGGTTCTGGCATGTGGGCGTGCGTAACGGCCCGTTGCTGGAGCCGGCCACGAGAGCCCGCCGCCAGCTTCAGGAACACCTGCGTGCCAGCGCCGATTTCATGCTCCGCCACAACGGTCAGCACAGCCTGCTGCAAGCCTTGCAACAAGACATCCTGCGTCGTGTCCGTCACCGTCATCCCGGTTTTGAACAACTCGGCGTTGCCGAACAATGGCTGGTGCTCGCACGCCTGACCGGCCAACCCACACGCGCCATCAGCCAGGCCATGAGCCCGCGACCGAAGCAGCGGCTGCCCAGCGCTGAATTCAGCCGTCAGGTCGCCCACCTGCAAACCTTGAGGAACGCCTTATGAGTGAACAGATCGAGCCAGGCACACAGACCCACGCCGTCCAGCAACGCCAGCGCGCCAGCCAGTTGGCCCAAGCGATAAGGACGGAACTGCAAAAAGCCGTGATCGGCCAGAACATCGTGATCGACGATGTGCTCACCGCCCTGATCGCCGGCGGCCATGTGCTGCTCGAAGGCGTGCCGGGGTTGGGCAAGACGTTGTTGGTGCGCGCCCTCGCTCGCTGCTTCGGTGGTGAGTTCGCACGCATCCAGTTCACCCCGGACCTGATGCCCAGCGACGTCACCGGGCACGCGGTGTACGACTTGCAAACCGAGCAATTCAAACTGCGCAAAGGCCCGCTATTCACCAACCTGCTGCTGGCCGACGAGATCAACCGCGCCCCGGCGAAAACCCAGGCGGCGCTGCTCGAAGCCATGCAGGAACGCCAAGTCACCCTCGAAGGCCGCGCCCTGCCCATCGCGCAGCCGTTCATGGTGCTCGCCACGCAAAACCCCATCGAACAGGAAGGCACTTACCCGTTGCCGGAAGCCGAACTCGACCGCTTCATGCTCAAGGTGCGCATGGACTACCCCGATGCCGAGCAGGAGTTGAACATGGTGCGCCAGGTCAGCCGCTCGACCCGGGCCGACATGCTCGACGTGCAACCGTTGCGCACCGTGTTGCAAGCCAAGGACGTGCTGGCCTTGCAACGCATTGCCAGTGACCTGCCAATGGACGATCAGGTACTCGATTACGCGGTGCGCCTGGCTCGCACCACCCGGACCTGGCCGGGGTTGACCCTGGGCGCCGGGCCGCGCGCATCAATCGCCCTCGTACGTTGCGCCCGCGCTCGGGCCTTGTTGCGTGGCGGCGAATTTGTGATTCCCGATGACATCAAAGGCTGCGCGCTGGCCGTTCTGCGTCACCGCGTGCGAATTGCCCCGGAGCTGGACATCGAAGGGCTGGAAGTCGATCAAGTGCTCAAGCAACTGCTCGATCAAGTGCCGGCGCCGCGGCTGTGAACACCCTCATGCAGACCAACCTTGTGGCGAGGGGGCTTGCCCCCGTTGGAGTGCGAAGCGCTTCCAAAAACTTTCAAGCCGTTTTACGACTGCTTCGCAGCCGAACGCGGGCAAGCCCGCTCGCCACAAAGGTGCTGTGCCCGATGGTTGAATGTAGCCCTTACCAAGGAATCGCGACGCAATGAAACCCACGCGCCTGCTGCTGATCTGGCTCGCAGCACTGCTGGCCATCGGCATCGTGCTCGGCGCATTACGGGCACTGGACATCGCAGTTCCATCGAGCCTTTTGGCGATCAACTGGGGATTACTGTTAGCACTGCTGGCATTGGCGATCATCGACGCCATCCGCCTCAAACGCCTGCCCTCGCCCCGCGTGCAACGGCAAATGCCCGGCAGCCTGGCGCTCGGTCGATGGGGCGAAGTGCGACTGGAGGTCGAGCACGATTTTGCTCAACCGCTGAACGTACACATCTACGATCATGTGCCGCACGGCCTTGACTTCGAATTCCTTCCCCTGTCGGTCGAACTGCAACCCGGCCAACAGAGCCAGATCGGCTATCGCCTGCGCCCACTCAAGCGCGGCCACTTCACCTTCGACCACTGCGAAATCAGCCTGCCGAGCCCAATGGGCCTATGGTCTGGCAAACGCCTACTGAACGTAGTCGACAACACCCGCGTCTACCCCGACTTCGCCCGCCTCTACGGCGGCCAACTGCTGGCAGTGGATAACTGGCTCAGCCAACTCGGGGTGCGCCAACGTCAACGCCGCGGTCTGGGTCTGGAGTTTCATCAACTGCGCGAATTCAGAGAAGGCGACAGCCTGCGCCAGATCGACTGGAAAGCCACGGCACGCCAGCGCACACCGATTGCCCGTGAGTATCAGGACGAGCGTGATCAGCAGATCATTTTCATGCTTGATTGCGGTCGGCGCATGCGTAGCCAGGATGATGAGTTGTCGCACTTCGACCATGCACTCAATGCCTGTTTGCTGCTGAGTTATGCGGCTTTGCGCCAGGGAGATGCTGTGGGTCTGTGCACTTTCGCCAGCGATCAACCGCGCTACCTCGCCCCGATCAAAGGCTCAGGGCAACTCAAGGTACTGCTTAACACCGTCTACGACCTCGATAGCAGCCAGCGCCCGGCCGACTACCAGACCGCTGCAAACCAGCTATTGGCCCGACAGAAACGCCGAGCACTGGTGGTGTTGGTGACCAACCTGCGCGATGAAGACGACGAAGAATTGCTCACTGCCGTTAAACGTCTGAGCAAGCAGCATCAAGTACTGGTGGTCAGCCTTCACGAAGAGGCTCTTGACCACTTGCGCCATACGCCGGCGCAAACCCTGCCCGAGACGTTGGTCTACTGCGGCACGGTGGATTATCTGAACGCCCGGGCTGAACTCCATGAGCGGTTGAGTGCTCATGGAGTATCGGTGCTGGATACGCGGCCGGGGGAGCTGGGCGCGGGGCTTGTGACGCGGTACTTGAGCTGGAAGAAAGCAGGGGTGCTCTAATACCGCTCAGATCCTCTCTCAGGCTATGGCGCAACGACAAGGGTCAATTCTTTGAGCGAGGAGCGAGCCAATGCCTGAAACAGCGCGCTACCCGCTCTCGGGAATGTAAACCTGACCTCGGCAATCCCTTCGGCATTCGTTCGCACTGAGGCAAGTGACAGATTCAAATAGTTCCACGCTACCCGCACATGCTCCAAAGGAAGTCTCGTTTGCTGACCGACGACCCTGACTTCTATACGCGCCTCCTTACCCACAGCGTTTTGCGGTGAACGATTGGTGATGCGTTCGATCAGTGGAGTGTTCGCTGGATCGAATACATAAAAGATCAACGATGCCGACTCTCCCCAACCGGCACTCGCTACAAGCCTGTTCTCTCCCAGCTCAACCGGTTTGACAGTTATTGTCGCTTTACCGTCAGCATTGGTCGTCGTTGCTGGCAACAACTGCCCGGAAAGTATCCATGCGATTTTCACTCCCTCCAACGGCCTCCCGTCAGTACGGGATACAACCTTCACGACCGCATCGGCTTCCCTCCCCAAATCAATATCCGTATGAAGGCTCGTCAACGACTCAATCACCGGCACCACTCCGCCATACAACAACTGCACAGTGTCCCAGCCCCCCAAACCGCCTTTCACCGTGGCCGATAAAATGCCATCCCCCTCCGCAGAGAACGTAAAGGTCAAACTTGCGATACCATCAGCATCGGTCAGCGAAGGCGCCAACGCACGTCCGGCGAAATCCCACCAAACTTCGACTCCAGCCAATGGCAATCCGGTCAATGCAGAAACCACCTTGGCCTTGGCGTAGGCTTCAGACTCTTGAGGAGGCTCTCTGGATCCGGTCGGCTCATACAACTCAATGACTTTGCGCGGTTCATTGAGCGTGAAGGTCAGGGCTATTGAATCTGAATTGAGCTGATCCCCCACTGTCGCGATCACGTTTGCCGCGCCAGGCGTGGTGGGGATAAAACGTATTTTCGCCACGCCGTAATAGTCGGTCACCGAAGTCACAACGCCAAGATCAGCGCTTTGCCAGCTTACCCTCCAGCCCACCATCGGTTTACCGCTGATGGCCGATACCACTGTGACCTGTTCTTCCAGTACCTGCCCCCAATCCAGTATTTGATGGACACGGTCTCGGATGAGGATTTTCAGTACCTGCTCCCCTGAGCCCAAAGACATCGCATTGGCCGGCGACAGACTCGCCAGCCGCTCCGACGACAGGCGCAACGCAAAACTTCCGGCCTTCAGGTCCCCCACCTTGAAAAGGTACTGCAACCCGGTGTCGTAGAACGGTCTTGGCACACCGAGCCCCTGGGTCAAAAAGGTGATCCCCAGTTCGTCGGGGCCGGTACCGGTCATCCCCAACGTCAAGTCCTTGCCGAACAATGGACTGTTACTTGGCGCCTCCAGATCAATAGAGTGCTCACCCTTGCGCCGTGGGAAGCAGGTTTTCTGGCCCCAGGGCTGAGGCGATTGCTTGTCGAAACTGACCATCAGCCCTGCCCATGGGTCGCTCGCTAACGCAGTGACCTTCATGACACGTTTGTCTTGATAGGTATCGTAGGGACTTGTCACCAAGGCTTCTACCTGATGCTCCGAGTGAGCGGCAGCGGGCGCAAATGCGAAACCGGACCAGCCATCAGCATCGGTTTTCACCACACTCGGGCTCTGCGACGCCAGCCATGTCACCGGAACCTGATCAACTGCACGCCCTGTGAAATGGGAGAACACCCGAACCCATTGCCAGGCAGGATCCTGCCCGACAACCGCATCCACCGGCGATTCACGCACCGCCTCGATCCTGACTTTGTTATGCGCCAGCACCATAGGATTGACATCGGCTACAAACGCCAACTGAGGCAGCGCCAATGCCAAGGCAAACTGGCCGGATTGCTGACTGGCGGTAAAGTCCAACTCCCACAGCGCGCCCGCGTCGCTGAGGGTTTGAGGGAGGTTCAACGCCGGCTTGATGGTTGCCCCCAACTGATTGGCTGGCGTCCCCGACCAGATCAGCGATGACATCAACCCCACGAGTGGGCTCAGTGCATTGGGCAAAACGTTAAAGCGGTGAAGTGCGCCCAGGCACGGATACAGCGTTTGACCATCGAGCTGTGCCCGAATCTGATCCAGCACCAGGCTCATCTCTTCTGTCAGATCCACCGAGAGCAATCGCCCGGACAGCTCTCGTACAGCTGAAACGCCGTCAAGACGCAGCTCCAGTTCAAACAGACTGCTGGTGCTGGAGTTCACCTGTGAGACGAGTTTCCATTCCACACCGACTGCCAACAGAGGCTTCGGCGTTCCAAGGTCACTGGGTAGCAGTCCGATATCAGGCGCTGCACCGCGCCAGTGCAGACTGATGGCTTTGCCGATCCACGGACTACCGGGAACCGGGACAACCTTCATCGTATGGGTTTGGCCGCGGCGACAGAGCACACCCAGCGTGACCCGATCGACTTCCACATCATCAAGCAGGATCCTGACCTCGTTTTTCCAGGGACTGGTCGCCAACGCCTTCACGTTGAACGGCCGCTCAAACGCGACGGCGTCCGCATGGGCTTTGATGCGGGCGGTGACCACCCAATCCCCCTCAGTATTCGGCGTAAACAGCACACTGGCCCAGCCATCGGCTCCCGAGCGGGTCGCGACTCTGCCTTCAGGGGTTATCCAGTCAATCAGCGCATTGACGACCGGATCGCCATCGCCGCTGACCAGTTGATGCACCACCTGTAGCCGCAACAAAACGCTTTCGTTTTCGTCCACCACCGGAAACTTGTTGGCCTCTCGCACTTCGCCGACCCTGACCAGATTCCGCGCCAGGGACATGCGTTTTTTGGGTGAGGGCAGCAACAATTTCGAGCAGATCAGCGACAGTTCGAACCGACCGTCCAATCGATCTTCGCTTGTCAGTACCCAGCCAAGTCCCACACCAGCCACCGGCACCGGGACTTCAAGCGCCGGGCTGACGGCCACACCCAATTGCTCATGGGAGTCGCCGCTCCAGTGCAGCGACAGCTCCGTGCCCGAAAGCGGACTCCCTGCGGGCAGTTCCAAGTGGAGGGGATAGTCCGTGCCCCGATTGGGGTAACCGGTTTTCTCCTCCCAACGCGCCCCAACGCTGTCGACGATCGCCAGGACCTCCTTCCACGGATCCGTCGCCAGCACCCGCACCGCCAGCGTTTCTGTCACTACGCCCGCGGCGTAATAGCGACTTTCGACCGAGGCATAGATGAGGAAACTACCGTCCTCGGTGGGCTGATAGTCAAAGTAGGCCCAACCATCTTCATTGGTCACGGCCGCCCCTTCAACCTGCTGACCTGCAACGGTCCAGGTCACGGTACGCCCACTCAGTGATTGCCCGGTGTAATACGAAGCCACCTTAACGCCCAGACGAACACTCTGGCCGTATTCCAGCACCGGGTAATAAGCCGCCTCGAGCACTTCCCGAAACACCAATCGGTGATGCCCCAACGATACGTTCACCGGATAAGCGTCGGCGGTGTACTGGTTAAGCAGCTCCATCGAAAAGAGATAGGGTTCCTGATCGCCGATCCATGGGCAATCAAGCAGCCAGTGATCTTCCAGTGGATGGTCGACGCCCCAGGCAGGCGTTGCGACAATTGCCCCGTCCGGGTTGTTGTCGCTGACGATAGAAGCTCGGGTGCCCAGCCATGCATTGTCAGGCTCGGGTACGAATTTCAGACGGTGAGTCAGGCTCGCCGAGGCTCCCAGACACAGGTGCAAGGGCCCGGACAGTGGCACCGATTCCTCGTCGAGCATCAACGTTTGCATTACTACAGGTTCCAGATGCAAATGGAGCTTGATGCGGGTAATGCAGATTTTCGAGACATAGTCCGAAGTATCGTTTTTCGGGCTGGAAATATTGACCTGAATTGTGTCCTGACTTTTTAGCGGCAGTTGCAGCTCGACGTTGTACACCGTTGGCAGGAACTCCAGCGGCTGCTTGGCGGCAAGACGTCTCTGATCTTGCTCAGGATCGCGCTGCTTGCCCGGTAATAGCCTGATCTCCAACGTATCGTCGGACCCATTGATGCCGATGCGCAGCAGACCCGCTTCGGTATGTCGCGTCTCGCACAGAAAGCTCAGGAAATAGCGCGCCTTCGCATCAAGATTCTTGGGAACGATAATGTCCTGCCTGACCGAAGACTCATTGCCGGCCACCAGGAAACGTGTCATTTCCCCCTCATACATTTCTACGTCTACGCCGAGCCAGTCCGGGTTCACCGGGCCTTTGGCCCATTGGCTGAACGCCTGGTAGAAATCACCATTGAGCACCAGACTCTGGTTGGCCTGAATGATCGGTTCACGCATGGTTGCCTACTCCCTTGACCGTTTTGTTTTGCGCGGCGGTTTCGGCCTGAGTGACCATGTCCTGTACCCTGCGAGTGAAAGTCGGCTCGCCTGCTTTGGCCGTGTAACGAAGGCGCACGATGATGTCCGTCAAAGAAAGCAACATGGACCATTGCGGCTCTTTTTTCGGCCATGGGAAGTTCAGGGCCCAGCGAGAAACCACGCCTGTGCATTCAAAAGGGTTGAGCAAACCTTCATCCGGCTTCATCGCGGTCATGCCGTTGTCGGCAATTCCCATCGACAGGGCCACTTGCTGGCCGCTGCGCAGATTGACTTGCACATCGGCAGGCGCAACGCCGGCCTGCGGTTGGTGCAAGTACTTCACTGACTGGGCCGTTGCCTTGGTCGCGGTCATGCTGCTGATCTGCAGCAGCGTGGCCCGCACGTCTTCGTAAGGCCCGGTCAGCACCGGCAGATCGACCTCCACCGAACTGATCTGACGACAGTAGTGCCCCGGATGATCGCGATCGAACAGCAACTGGGAGAAGTTGAATTCCAGAGTCCCCCTGTCCAGCAACTGCCCTAGCGCGGACTCCCAACTGTCGATGCCCGCCTGCGGATCGACCTTGTCTTCAAACAACTGCCGCAGAGAAATGGTTTTGACCAACTCCAGCCGCCGTTCATGCCGCTGCAGGTATTCACGTTCCATGCGCAGCAAATGCCCGCGCAGGTGCTCGCCTGCCGTCAAACCGTGGCGGTTGTCCAGCCAGACCTGGGGCAAGGGAATGGTCGAATCGTAATCGCCGGTTTCGGCACTCAGCGACGCCTGGGCATTGAGGCACAGGCTGACCACCGCATCGTAAGCCTGGTAGTGCAATGCCTTGAGCTGGCCCAGCAACCAGCCATACAACTCGGCATTGGTCGCCCGTTTTTTCAGGAAGTTGTAAACGGTCAATGCCTGACTGTTGGCCCTGAGGGTTTGTGCAAGGCTTGATCGGGCCGCGGTTACCGCATGAGTCTGCGCCGTGATTTGCTCATCAATGGCGCGGATCTCCGCCATGGCCTGATTGCGTTGCAGCTCCCATTTGGCGCGACGACGACGGTAAGCTTCGGTGGTGGCTTGTTTATCCGCATCCAGTTGCATCACCGCCGAGGCGATGTCCAATCCGAAGCACACTGCATCGACAATTTTATCCAGACGATGCCCACCATTGGCCAGGCCAAAAATGTTGGGTAAAGAGGCAAGCACCGCGCCTGCGGGTTTGATACTTGCGGACGTGAGCGCCATTATTTTTGACTGTTGCAGGCTCTCCATAACGTCGTATTCAACCGCCGACACGTTTTCGTCATAGAGTCGTGCATACGCCTCGGCCCGCTCCTGCGCCATGATCCGGCTCTGCCCCAGTGCAGTCACATTCGCTTCCAGTTGGGTGATGGTCTGCTCCTGCACGGTCTGGGCGTACGTTCCCAGTTTCACCAGATGGTTTTGCTGCATTTCTTCCTGTTCGGCCCGATCCCGCCGATCAAGCAGATTCAGTACCTGATTGCCGTACTCCTGCAGGGTCTGTACGGCGCGCAAAGCGGCCTCAAACGTAACGCGCCAGCGGAAAGCGCCAACCACCAGTCGCCCCCCCATCGGCCGCGCGGTACCGACCCCACCGCTTGCCAAGTCACGCAGCAACTGATTGGGGTCTGTGGGCGGGCTGAAGAGTGGAATCTGCAGCGGTTTGCCGTCGAGCGTAAGGTTGTTGCGCAAGTTGTGCAGACGCAGGCTGGGCAACTCGAAACGGTCGAGCAACTGCTGATTGATCGGCAACTCAAAAGGCTCGCTTGCCAACAGCCCAAGCGGTGCCGCGGTATCGGAGCCGGCAGGTACATCCGCCAGGCTGAATTCAAAGTTTTGTTCAAACTGCTCAAGGGCCGGGCGTAGGACGCTCTTGTTCAATAGGCTGCCGACAGTGTCTGTCTGCCAACGGTTCACCGTCCGCGCCGAAGGCGCCTTGCCCATCAAAAACTCGGCCTGCACGTAACACAACTTGGCCGCCACCAGGCTGTCACGGGTGAGCTGGCGGTAATACCAGTCCCCCCAGGCCATCAGGTTGTTGACGTATTCGGTGAACACCAGAATCTGAAAATGCCTGGGCGCCGAATAGCCTATAGCGTCGGGATCGGTCGGCGCCTCGACTTCACACCCCAGATTTCCGGGACCATTCAGTGGCCGACAGCGCCAGTACAATGGTTTTGGATTGTCCTTGACAGGTATTTCAGGGTCGGCCGGCGCCTGCGGGTCAAACAGGTAATGCAGCCAGTTCTGCGCCTCGGCAAAGCGGTCTTCGGCGCGCAAGCGTGTGGCCACCAGGTGCGGCAGGTGAAAAAACAGCTCCCAGAAAAACAAACCGTTGGCGCCGTTGAACGCACCATTCGGCTCATTGATCGGCCCCGAGGCGGGCGGCGGCTCAGCCAGGAATTGCGTGTCCCAGTCGAGAACGGCATCGACGGAAATATTGGATCGCTGCACCAACTCGGGGCCGAACAACGAGTTCAAACGGGCATATTCGAGTGCCAGCCCCGGCTGGTTGAGAGAGAGAAATTGAGCCGCATCAACGGTATTTTTAAGCAGCGCTGCTGGGGTGAAGCCCGTGACGTTACTGATGGTCAGCTCAAATTTTTTGAGTCCGTAGGTTGCAGCCCCTCCGAAGGTGAAGGTGGTCGGCTGCGCCCATGAACCTTTGGCGCGTCTGAAGACTTGCCATTCGGTGCTCCAGTCGCCGGCAATCGGAAAGCTAGCCTTGATCGGCTCCGGGTCTGTCTCGGTTTTATGGATCAGGATCAACTCCAGCGCTGCGGTATTTCCGCTCAACCCCGTTGCCCTGCAAAGCCCCTGAACAACCAATACATCATCGTTGCCATCACGAAACGCCACGGCTTGCAGATCCAGATAAGGCGTCAGGCTGCCGGACGTTTCTACCGTGGCGACTACGACCGGCTGATTCATCAGCGGGTGTTGAACCGTCCCGGCGTCGACAAATCGATGGTTCGCCGCGTGCTCCAGCCAGTCGCCATCATCTTCGACCACAGGGCGGAACAGCACATCGCGCACCGAGATCGCCTTGAGCGATTGCTCGCCAGCCTTGCCGTCAGTCAGCAAAACGCCCAGTTTGCCCTTGGGGTGATGCCGATCAGCCCACACGGTTGCAATCAGCCGGGCTCCCAGGGATTTATCCTCGTCGTGTTCGGAACTGTGCATGTTCAGGGGAGCCGACCACTGACCGTTCTGCGTCATGAAGGCCAGGTTGATGTCCAGTTTGTGCGGCAGGAATTCCCCCGCCTGCTGACCGGCCACCTTGTCACGCCACTCGGCCCAGACCAGGCACAACCGCCCGCTCCAGAACACCGGGCGAATATCCAGCACCTTCGCGCCGACGGGAATCTCCACGGGTTGCCATTCATCCCATGCCGCTGGATTGATCGCGACGCATGTGGGGGAGAGTTCAACCTGTGCCCTACGCCAGAAGTATTGATAGGGGGCAATGCGCTGGCGACCGACAAAGTAGTAATCCGCCTGAGCGGGCGACGTACCATCCATGTAACAACTGATGACGTCCAGATTGCAGGTCTGCTCGAACGTTTGCAGATAGCCCTGCAGAGCGGCCTGAACGGTGTCCGTGTTCAAGCGCGTCTGATTGAGGTTGTTTTCAAGCGCTTTGAACAGGCTCGTCTTACGCTGCCGTACGAAGGGGTTGATGAAGTTTTCCGGGTAGAGCGCGATCAGTTGCAGCGCCGCCCAGTCTGGATAGTTGCTGTAGAGTTCCCAGGTGGCCAAATCCCGCTTGTCAAACAGATGCTTCTCAAACCCTGGTTCCAGCTTGCGATACACCGCGTGGATGTACTGCTGGGCGCAACTCGTCGCTTCGGCAACCCAGGAGCTCTGCACCGGATAGCTGTCCAGCGGATCCATGCGCAACAGTTCGAACAAGTCGGTCGGGGTTCTCAGAAAGTTGTAATCCCTGCCGCCTGATTCGTTGACTTGTCCGATGCAATACTCGACCAGCGCCGAACGGCGTTTTTCAAGCAGCCCGCCAATAGTGTTCAGTTCCACGATCCTTTCTCCTGAGTGTATGAGCCGCGCACGCAAGTCCAGCAAGTAAGTGCTTTCAGACAGAAGTCACTAGGCGAACGTAATGGGTTCGAAGAGCGCTTTGTTTTCACTGCCCTCGCTGAAAACACTCAACGTGAATGTTCCGCCGGTAGTGCTGGAGACAAACACCTGTGTTTGCCCTTGTTGATTGGTGAACGCCTGTTCAGGCCGGATCACCACCGATGCCCGTTTGCCTGCCTCATCGGATTCGACAGACCAGCGCACCAGCCTGTTTTTTCCCAGGTTTGAATACGTGTCCATCAGCGTGGCATAGAGCTCGACTTCATCACTTCGCGCCACGACGCCCAGCGGCACCGGCGACATGAGCGGACGCGGAAACATCAGCGATGTGGTCTCAGAGACAACGTGGACGGTGACGGCGTGCTCCTCCTCAAACAGATCCAGCCAGAAGGTCGGGGTGTCCGTGCCCATCACCTTGCCTGGAATAAATTCCGCCTCGACCGTTCCATCAGTCCAGGTCGCTGTGGTATCGATGCTGCCCAGCTTGGTGTTCCAGTAAACATTGACCCCACTCAAAGGCTTTCCTGCGGCGTCCTTGAGGGTCACCGTAAACGTGATTTTTTCCCCCGGTTTGTTGGCCACCACCTCGGTTTTATCGACGACGCAGGTCATCTGGACGAGTTGCTTCAGGTCGCTGGGGAGCTGGACAACGGGCGCACGGACTTCGGACAGACTCAGCAACGCATGCTCGGCGGCGTCGGCATAAGCCTGCTTCTCCACCACCTCCGGCAAAGTACCGATCAGGAAAATCGTCAGGGCGTCCATGCCGCTGTGCGCCGACAGCACACGAATGCGCATCAACAGATCCAGTTGAGTCAGGTTTTTCAGTATTTTGAGGCTGGATGAATCAATGCGGCTGACACACTCGCGCACTTCCTGAACGCTCCAGCCAAAAAACTCGGCCAACTTGATGGACGCCGCCTGCTGCGCCAGCCACAACGCATCTCCCGAAACGTCAGGCAACGCGTTGACCTGACGCAGGTAGTCGAGCAGTTTCTGCGCCGGTTGTTCGCTCAGTTCAAACGCCCGGGTGAGCGTCGAGAGGTGGTAGAGGGTTTTCACCGAGAACGCGTGTTTGTCATCCTGATCCAGCCAGGCCTTGTGGCCGTAATCCAGATAGTCCTGTAACAGGACGGCACTCAGGCCCAGCTTCGCCACGACTGCGCTGCGGCGTTTTACATCGGCCAGCAGCGTGAGTAACGGATCGGGCTGTTCATTGCGTCTGCGAACGGATTCGTCAGCTGTGAAACCGGTTCGCTCAAGCACTTGCCGTAACAGCAGGTGAACTGTGGCGTCTGCCCAGTTCAGCACCCGTATCGCCTGTTCTGCATCGACGCCGGCGTACACCGCCAGGCATTCCTTGACCACCGACACCTGGGCCTCCCTGGCCTGCAAGAGCACGCCAAGCATTTGTTCGACAATCGCAGCCCGTAACGCGGCATCGATGTCACCGAGACCATCCTTGACCGCCCTGTCCAATTGTTCGCGGGCAAAGGCCAGATACTCGGTCTCCGTTCTGGACGATGCCAGCACCAGACCATCGGCATCGACCAAGACACTCAACAGATCCAGCCAGTCGGCAGCCGGCAGGGGGGGTACGGCTGCCATTAACAGCCCCGCGTTGGTAAACAGTGCAACCGGCAGCAGATTGCGAACCTGCTCGAACAATTGGAGTTCAGGTTCAGAGGCCGCGCCCAGTGGTTGCGGCTCAGAGACTTGTTGCAGCATCCACAGCACCGGCAGGTCGCGATCCCGGCACCAGCCCACGCAGGAATGCAGGGCATAGATAAGGTTCAGCACATCCGGCATGCCACCCGGGGTCGTGTTGATTCGCGGTGCGCCGGCCAAGCCTTTGAGCCAGTCCTCCCCTCCCAGCAAGCTCAACATCAACACGCCTTCCACCGGGGTGATTCCCAGCAATCGCGGCAGCTTCACCAGACGGTAAAAACTGGAAATGATCGCCGAGCTGCGTTTGAGCGTTGCGTCCAGACCATGCGCCTGGGCAATCGCCAAAGCCAGGTAACGATAAGTCTGTGGATCAATCCCCAGACCGCTGCACAGTTGGTTGACTGTCAAGTCGGTCGCCCCCTCGGCGGGCAACACCGGGAACGGCTGGTCATCCAGCTTCAACGGTTGGCGATAGTCGCCCAGGTTATTGAAAACCTGATCAAACTGCGAAAGCGTTTCCCCACGACCGTAAACCGACAGCTCGTCGATAAACGCTGCGAAGTCCGGAGCCGTACAGCCATAGCGCTCGCGCAGTGACTGGAATAGCCCCAATGCATGCACTACGTTGTCTGAAATCCACCATTCGCCAGCCTTCGCCCCGCCGCGCACTTCAGCCCTGATGGCCGCGACCAGCAATGCATCCACGTGATCGCTGGGCAGTTCCAGCCAGGCATCCAGACGTATCTTGCGGTTCATCCGGTCGTAACGGGCAAGACTTTCTTCGAATCTCGGATCCTCCGATAATCGATGAAGGAACGTTTGGTCCTCTTCCTTTCCCGTAATGCTGACAGCGGGTGCCGCATTGGCATTGAGGTAAACCGAACCGGAGCGCTCGCTTTCCGGGTCTGCGGGTGCAACCCCGGCATACGTCACATTGGCTGAACGTACGGGAGCAAAACCACGAACCGACAGCAAGGCCTCGATGTCCGGGGTGACGAGTTTCGTGCGTTCACCAAAGAACGGCACCTGGTTGACGTTCTGCCACGACAGCCTTCGGCACCGTAGTTTTTCAGGTAAAAGTCCTCCAGCCCCTCAAACGGTGCAGGATCTTCCGTCAGCAACTGGCGCTGATAGGGCCCCAGCCGCGATGCATGGGCCAGAGCACGCCCCGCATCGATATCCCAGGCTCCGGCTTGCAGAAAATAAGGGGAAGACAAGTCGACCATGTGCGCAAAGTTGCCGACCGACAGACCGTGGTGGCGTGCGACAGCGTCAATGGATACCCAATGCTGGTAATAAGGCAGTCCGTTCGGATAACGCGCCTGGATCAAGGCCTCTTCAAGATCTTGATTCGGTCCATGCTCGGTGATGAATTTTTCCAGCACCGCAACGATGATGTCGACCGAGGACACTGCTTGATGCACCGCGTTGAAGTCCACTTGCAACAGCTTCAAGTCTTTGCGGCGGTCATGCAGCGGGTATTTTTCCGCCGCGACGCCATAAGGCTCGATACGGTCGCGGATCCAGCGCAACAGCTCGATCAGATAGGCCACTGGCGAAGCGCAGGGCTCCAAGGCATCCGGCGGGCACAGTTGATCAAAAGGTGTGGCGAACAACCGCTCATAACTGGGCCCGGCAACCATCGACAGCAACCCGCTCGACGGCCCTGCTGCGTGCTGTCGATTGCCCGTCAGCCTGTGCTCGATGAACTGGCGGCGCAGATAAGTGGCCAGGCTATTGGCCCGGCGCAAAAACTGCCGGGCATCTTTATCGTTCACCCCGTATTCGCTGATCAGTGCCTGGAGACCCTTTTCCACCAAAGGAAAGATTGAACCACCCTCTTTAAGGTAAACCTCCAGCTCGACAGGTTTTTCATCCTCAAACACCTGCTGAAACAGTTCCAAGACAGGATGGTCGTTAGAGTCGCGGTCGCTAGAGTCAGCCATGATCAGGTTCCTTGGGTCGATAACGATCCTGAATAGCCTGGCGATCCTGTCAGGCCATACGTTCTGTCAATGAGATTTGGCGCCAGATGTCGGCCACCGTCTACTGTCAGAACTGACAGTAATGATGACCGCTCATCAGGAAATCCGGATTCAGGGCTCCGATTCCGGCGACACGTCGAAACGCCTGCTGTCCGCCCAGTCGGAAATCGTTGCACCATCCGCGTTATCGGTAATGGTTTGCTTGAACCGGCACCAATTGCCGCCGTGGGGCAGCGTCTGCGATGCCTCGCCTTGCCAGCGTCCTGCAGTGACGGACACAGGATGCGTCCACGTTTGGTCAGCGTTGTACCAACTCACCACTTGCCCGCTGCCCAGCCTGCCCTGGCCTGTAAAGCTGACCGGATGGCCGGCCCAGTGTCCGGCTGCAGGCAGGTCAAAAACAGGCATAAACGTCCCCAACAGAACGGGACGCTCGGGAGAATCTTCTGAGTCGAATTCGCCATACGAGGCCACGACCACCACACTATAGCGACCACCGGGCAGATCGATGTCCAGCGTCACCGACCAGGTACGGTCCTCAAGCACCGGGCTTTGCCCCAGCACCATGCGCCCGGCGCCGGCCAGCTTCACCGCGACCGAATCACCCGGCACACCGAAGCCTGAAATCACCGCCCGCCGACCGATATGCTCGTCCGTGGCCGGGGTTTCGATAAACGGTGCAGCCGGCACGACGCTATAGGTCCGTGGAAGGCTGTCTTGGGAACGCTGGGTTTCAAAGGTTTGCCGGGCCCGCAGGGTTTTGCTGCCGACCGGCAACGTCACTTGGCCTTCCCAGCGAGCATCGGCGTCCACTGGAATATCCCTGAGCAAAGACTCAGTCACGCCCTCCAGCAGGACTTCGACCCGCCCGCCCGGCATCGCTGTCCCTGACAGCTTCGAGGTTCGCGGCAGTTTTCCGCCCTGCTGCGGCACTTCGATGACCGGCGGCAAAAGCACCACCTCAAAAACGCAAGGGGCACTGCGCTCGGCCCCCCGACCATTGCGCACCTGTTTCGCATCGATGGTGTACCCCCGAAAATCCAGAGTCCTGAGGTCAATCGACCATTCGCCGTTGCTCGTGAGGGTCTTGGGCGAGCCCAAATCCTTGCCGAACTGAGCATCCCGCAATTGCATCGTCGCTCCGGCCATGCCATCCCGTCCCCGAACGGTCACGTCACGACCCACCTCCGAGTTGGCGGTGGGGTAGGTGATCACGGGTTGGGGAATGGGTGCATACACCACGAAGGTTTGGGACGCTGTCGGGGAAGTCTGCCCGGCCATAGTCTGGGTGACGGTGACGGTATGGGTGATATCCGGTGCAAAGGGTATATCGCGTCGAAATGTCCAGGTGCCGTTGTTGCCGGAAGGACGATGCACCGTGACGCTGTCACTGTATTGAATATTCACCCCAGCGCCTGGCCAGCAAGTACCGCTGAGCTGTGGCGACAGGCCGTTCTCTACAGGTGCATTGATGGTCGGTGCCAACGGAGGGATGGTGACTTTGACGGTGACATAGTTCGGTGACCCTTGATTGCCTATGAACTGCTTGATATGGACAGGGCGTTCAAACGTAGGGCCCCACTCCACTAATGCCCTGCTCGACCACTGGTCGCCGGTCACCGGCGCATCCGGGGCGGGAAAGGTGGTACCGCCATCATCAAAAAACCTCACCGTGGCACCGGTAAAACCTTTGCCCGAAAAGGTCGGCTGATAGTCGGTTGTGAATATCACATCGCTCACATCCGGCATTTCCCTCGTGACGGCGAAGGAGACCGGTTGTGAAACAATCCAGCCACCGGCATTGTCGGAAACCTTCTGCGTCGCCGTCAGCTGATAATTGCCAAAAGGCCAGTTGGTTGCTGTCGTTTCCCATCGCCCTCCTGATACAGGCACGGGGGGCGGCGCCGTTCCACCTGGCCCGCTGACCACGGTGATCTCCACTGTCGCGCCGGTATGGCCGGCACCTGAAAACTTCACGGCGGTTCCGGTCGGGAAGGTAACGCTGGGGGCCGTCAAGGCAGGTGGGCGAACCTTGACCGCTCGAGGGTCACTGATACTGGATGGGACACTTTGTAAAGTTTGTCGCGCGACAATCGAAAACGGACCGGGGGGCATTTCTCGGATGAGCCTCGTCATGCTCCACTGTCCGCTAGTGCCTACGGTTCCCTCTCCGACCTTGAACGAATGATCGAGATCCTTTAACACCTCGACAATTGCACCCGAATGGCCACTTCCAGATATCGGCCCCCCCGGATCGGTAACAGCGCCATTACCCGGGGTGGTAATCATTGGCGAGGCAAGCAAAATAAATGATTGTGGCGGTGACCAATCATCCATACCGCGATGACCCGCCTGCATCTCAACGGTACCGCCATTGGGGTAGTTGGCCAGATTGAACACCGCCTCCCACGTGCGATCAGCTTCAACCGTTGCCGTTGCGTGCAGAATCGCCCCACCGGGTGTCATGACGTCAATTGTTTTACCCGGCGTGCCCCGTCCACTTATCAGAAGCTGACTACCCACCACCACAACCTCACCCGGTTTCGGGGAGTCGATGACCGGGGCCACCCTCAGCAAGGTCACCGTCTTTTGATTGGAGTTGACGGAAAAGTAGCTTCCGATTTTTTGCCTGGCATAGAACGTCAGGGGGAGAGCCTGATCGGGCAGTGTGACAACCGCGCTCCAGCTGCCATTCGACTGAATCACTGCATTGCCAAGCACCCCGCCGTTCGCGGCGTTGTGGAGGGTGATAGTGCCGTGAGTCACCACACCAGCACTTCCTTGTACCGTGAACTGAGGCGCTGGTATTTCTCCGGAAGGACTGTCTATGACCGGTGCGGGCACTTCAAGAATGAGCGTAATACTGGTCGGTGCGGCCTGTGTCACCTCTAGCTTATAGGTGCCAGGAGCCTGCGATTTAGTCAACGTGGCAGACCACGCATTTCCCGATATGGTAGCAGTGGCCTGGTCAACTAACGACGCACCGCTATACAAGCGCAGTACGATAGGTAACGTGCCACCAAGGGATGTGCTTCCACTGACCGGAATAGCAACGGGAGGAATCTTCGCATTATTCAGAGGAGAACCAATCACTACATTAGTGGGTTCGTTATCCTCTTCATACACCTGATTCATTGAAAGGCTCCTTGGCAGCGAAAATCAAAACTGACTCGTTGGCACAACAATCCGGGCAACTGTATTTTTAAAAAATCAGTTGTACCGATTCTCCCCAGCTATCTTGTTCGCCGACACCGTTATTTGTTCCGTCATATTCAACTCGAACCAAAACAGATGCCCCGGAGACGCCACTAAATGGAACCATAAAGTTCGTAACGTAGGAGTGCCACTTTTCGTCTTGCCACATTGCATCAGGTGAGTTCACACGATGTATTTCACGGGAAATAACGGCGACATCGATATTTGCCCTATACCAATACCTGCCAGCCGGTCGAGTGGTCATTTTATATTGCAAGGTTCTTAGCCATACCCGGCCAACATCAAGCTTATATTGATATGTCAACTCAGTCCGCAGCTCTGGCACACGAAGATGCTGATGATGGTAAGTGGCGGTTTTGGCGCTCTCCCAAAAAATCTTAGAGAATTGTTCGCCTTCACCTTTTTCTTGAAATGAACCGTCGGCGAGCTTTTTGATGCGAGAATAGTCTTCGCATAGTATTGCATTATCAAGTTTGTCATTCATTTCACCCACCCCCACAAAAATCAAACTTAGAAATCACGAACAAAACATATCCCACCTCGCGAGTTGTCGACTACTATCAGAACTGACAGTTACAAAGACCAAAACGGAATAAAATTAAATAATTTAATTCTAAATTTGAAAGCATTCGTTTCTTTTTAATCCGCGTCAGCCTGCGTTTCGGACATCGGTCGCAAACTACAACGTCTTGCGCCTTTGCCTACAGATCCCTCAGAATCCGCCGGCTTGTGCGCTTTGGTATTGCCCCGTAACTTGATCCGCGTCGCTGCCAATCAGCGACCGGGTTTAGTCGCCCGGGTAGGTATTGCGGAAGGTGCATAAGCGTCATCCAGTCGGGTAATCCCTATCCCCGCACTCGATGGTGGCTGTGCGCAGGGCGCCCTCGGGCGCGCCGGTTTTTTCGTGATCCTCCCGGTCGACTAACCTGCGTACAGCCGCCACCCCCTCGTTTAGTCGCGAGACGGTGGTAGCCCCATTAGAGGATTCACGTTTATGTTCAAACCAACACCCAATCCACCCGAAACCGACCCGGTTTCCCCCTACGCCTCCCTCGATTCAAAAAAGCTCCACGCCGCCGCCGAAAAGGCCCTCGACCACTACCTCAAACCCGACATCGAATCGCTGCGCTCATCCCAGGACCGTGCCATGAAAATGTTCACCGTCGTACCTGATGCAAACCCCGAAGCCCTCGTCATCCAGACCTATGAAACCTTTTCCTCGGTCAGCATTTTGCTGCTCGACCTGGCGGAAAGCCTGGATGACAAGCAGCGGCATCTGGCGATGGCGATTTATCAGATGAGTGAGATGGGGTTGATGCTGGCGGAGCGGTCGCTGGATATTGAGCGGGCGATCAGCCCGGCCTAGCCTTTAAGTATTGGCCGTCTGGTCTGACGCCATCGCGGGCGAGCCCGCTCCCACAGGGATCTTCGGTGAACATACTTTTTGCGAACGACGCTGACCACTGTGGGAGCGGGCTTGCCCGCGATGGCGATTGTGAAAGCGCAGCAGCCTTCAGGCCGAAGCTGGCAAAGGCTGAAAACTGAAGTACTGCTTCAGTGCCTCGACCAATTGCCCATATTCCGGCGGTGCCTGTTGCAGGCTGAAGCCGGCGTCATAGTGGTGAGGGGTTTCGTCCTCGTGGCACCACAGACAGCAGGCGTTGAGGTCGATCACCTGCTGACAATGGCCCTCCATGGGGATTTTCAGGCGCAGATTAAAATCGGCGCCCACCATCATCGGCAACTGGCTGATCAACATCAGCCCGTCCTCGGACAGATTGCCCAGAAAGCCAATGGGCTTGTCGGTAACGCTATTGAACACTTTGAGAAAATACGGCAGTTGATGCCGCTCGATCCGGCGGTCAGTGAACATGCTGATTTCGCTACGCAAGGCCCTTAAGCAGGGCCGCACTAATGCTTCGGAACGGGCCTGCTCTATTGTTTTATAGGCATAAGCCGCGCTCTCCCCGATCCTGGTGCGACAGTCCATCCAACCGCTGCCGCTTACTGCTGCCGATCACAGGTGTTACGTCGATTAGAAACCAGGTTCTAAACCGATCTATTCGACTATAGCTCACCGCCGCCGGTCAGCCAGCCGCTTCAATCAGAACCGGGTCGGACGCACGGCCGCCGCGCTGCGGATCGGGTAATGCCCCAGACTTTGCAAGGTTTCCAGGCGGGCACGGGCGCGATAGGCGTACTCGCTTTGCGGGTAGGACGCGATGATGAACTCGTAAGTCTGCGCCGCATCAATAAACAGCTTTTGTCGTTCCAGGCACTGGCCGCGCATCATCGACACTTCCGGCCACACATAAGGTCGCGCGCGGCTGGCGCGCTCGACCTTGGACAGTTCGAGCATCACTTGCTCGCAGTTGCCGCGCTCATAGGCGCTGTAGGCATTATTCAAATGATGGTTCATCGACCAACGGGTGCAGCCCACAACACTGAGGGCAAGAACGGCAATGAGCACGAATCGCATGGGGGGATCTCCTGTCTTGCGCTCTGTATCGACCCCTTGGCGGAAATCTTCAGGAAACCCGGATTGAAAAAAGCACTGAGCCAAAACGTGTGAATAAAAACGCCGACCTGGGTCGGCGCATGTTCAACGCAACAAAACGCCTGATCAATCGACAGTGAATGTTCGAACGGGTGACCATACCGAAGTGGAACCATTAAACTGCTGACGCGCATTAATCTGGTGCACACCTTTCGCCAATTTGGCCTGCCCCTGCCATCTGCCAGAGGGATCCACGCTCACCGAAAGCACCAAGGCGCCTGAGGCTGCTACCTCAACAGTAGCGTTAGGTACTGCCGTACCTGAAATACTGACTGGATCGGAACCCGTCGATCCTTCTTCCGGTAGTACGATGACCGGAACGGAAATCAAAGTTTGTGTTGTCATCTTCATCTCCTTGGTGCGTCACCTGTTGACGACACTCCAGAGAATTCCAACATCCCCACCTGCCCAAGACTACCTGACAGAAATGACAGTCCAGACAAACGGTCGACATAACGTTCAATAAAGAAACCAATAAGTAGTGCAAACGAACAATGACTACACCCAAAGACCATAGTAGCCTCTGCTAGCGCTTGAACTCAGGAGTCTTTGCATGTCCGTCCGTCGTACCAAAATCGTCGCTACCCTTGGCCCGGCCAGTAACTCGCCGGAAGTTCTCGAACAGTTGATTCTGGCTGGCCTGGACGTCGCCCGTCTGAACTTCTCCCACGGCACCCCCGACGAGCACAAGGCTCGCGCGAAGCTGGTGCGTGACCTCGCTGCCAAGCACGGCCGCTTCGTCGCCCTGCTGGGTGACCTGCAAGGCCCGAAAATTCGTATCGCCAAATTCGCCAACAAGAAGATCGAGCTGAAGATCGGTGATCAATTCACCTTCTCTACCAGCCATCCGTTGACCGAAGGCAACCAGCAAGTGGTCGGCATCGACTACCCGGACCTGGTGAAAGACTGCGGCGTGGGCGACGAGCTGCTGCTCGACGACGGCCGCGTGGTAATGCGCGTCGATACCGCCACCGCCACCGAGCTGCATTGCACCGTGACCATCGGCGGCCCGCTGTCGGACCACAAAGGTATCAACCGTCGCGGTGGCGGCCTGACCGCACCGGCCCTGACCGAGAAAGACAAGGCCGACATCAAGCTCGCAGCCGAAATGGAAGTCGACTACCTCGCGGTATCCTTCCCGCGAGACGCCGCCGACATGGAATACGCCCGTCAACTGCGCGACGAAGCCGGCGGTACTGCCTGGCTGGTGGCGAAGATCGAACGCGCTGAAGCCGTGGCCGACGACGAAACCCTCGACGGCCTGATCAAAGCCTCCGACGCGGTGATGGTTGCCCGTGGTGACTTGGGTGTGGAAATCGGCGACGCCGAGCTGGTGGGCATTCAGAAGAAAATCATTCTGCACGCACGCCGCCACAACAAAGCTGTGATCGTCGCGACCCAGATGATGGAGTCGATGATCCAGAACCCGATGCCAACCCGCGCCGAAGTGTCCGACGTAGCCAACGCCGTACTCGACTACACAGACGCCGTGATGCTTTCGGCCGAAAGTGCTGCCGGTTTGTACCCGCTGGAAGCCGTACAGGCCATGGCGCGCATCTGCATCGGCGCTGAAAAGCACCCGACCAGCAAGACCTCCAGCCACCGCATCGGCAAAACGTTCGAACGTTGCGACGAGAGCATCGCACTGGCAACGATGTACACCGCCAACCACTTCCCGGGTGTGAAGGCGATCATCGCGCTGACCGAAAGTGGCTACACGCCGTTGATCATGTCGCGCATTCGTTCCTCGGTGCCGATCTACGCGTTCTCCCCGCACCGCGAAACCCAGGCCCGCGCGGCCATGTTCCGTGGCGTCTACACCGTACCGTTCGACCCGGCATCGCTGCCGGCTGAGCAAGTCAGCCAGGCCGCGATCGACGAGTTGCTCAAACGCGGCGTTGTGGAGAAAGGCGACTGGGTCATCCTGACCAAGGGCGACAGCTACCACACCACCGGCGGCACCAACGGGATGAAAATCCTGCACGTTGGCGACCCGATGGTCTGAGTGATCGAGCGCTGAAAAACAAAAGCCCCGCCATGTGAATGGCGGGGTTTTTTGGTTTTTGGTCCAAAAGAGATGTTGTTCGGTCTGGCCTCTTCGCGAGCAAGCCCGCTCCCACATTGGATCTGCAGTGTTCACAGGTTTTGTGTCACCCACAAATCCCCTGTGGGAGCGGGCTTGCTCGTGAAGAGGCCGGCCCAGACAACGAAAAACTCAATGGCGTTTGATGAATCCGCTCAACGCCACCATCGCTTCCGGCGAACGCAGCCGCTGGGTGAACAACGCCCCCTCTTCTTCGATCACCTTGCGCAAATGTTCCCGATCCGGGGCTTTCATCAATTGCTTGCTGATGCGCACCGCCTCTGCTGGCAGCGATTCAAATCGCAACGCCATCTCCCGCGCCTTGGCCAACACCGTTTCGCCACTGTCCAAGGCTTCTGTCGCTATCCCCCACGCCGCCGCCTGTTCACCACTGAACGCTTCGCCGAGCAGCAACAACTGCGCCGCTTTGGCATGGCCGAGCAAGCGCGGCAGGATCAGGCTGGAACCGAACTCCGGGCACAACCCGAGGTTGACGAACGGCATACGCAACCGGGCGTCGGTGCTGACGTAAACTAGGTCGCAATGCAGCAGCATCGTCGTGCCGATCCCCACCGCCGCACCGGCCACGGCGGCGATCACCGGTTTACGGCACTCCAGCAAATTGAGCATGAAGTGGAACACGGGGCTGTCGAGGTTGCTCGGGGGTTGCTGAAGGAAATCAAGGATGTCGTTGCCGGCGGTGAAACACTCAGCGCCACCGGTGATCAGCACCGCATTGATTTGGGGGTCGGTATCGGCTTGCTTCAGGGCCTCGGCCAAGTGGCTGTACATGGCGCGAGTCAGGGCGTTTTTCTTCTCGGGGCGATTGATGCGCAGGGTCAGCAGACCGCGCTCGCGTTCAAATCGGATGGTATCGGGCATGGTGAGTCTCGCGTCGTTAAACGATCAGCGCTCAACCACGGGGTAGAAAGACATCCGCCAGCAGTTGATTGCGCGGCAAACCGGCCAGGTACAAGCGCCGGGCAAAGGCGTCGACGCTGTCGGGGGCCCCGCAGACTAAGGCCAGGGTTTGCCGTGAAACAAGGCGCAGTTGCGCCAAAGCCGCGGGCAACTCGGCCGCCGTCCACAACTCGACCGTCAGGTTTTCACGGCCATCGGCCATGGCTTGCAGGGGTTTGGCCAGATAATGCTCACCCGCATCATGGGCCAGGTGAATGACACGGATGGCGCCTTGGTGATCCTGACGCAATGCTTCGCGCAAAATACCGAACAACGGCCCCAGACCGGTGCCGGCTGCCAGCAACCAGAGCGGTCGGGTATACCAGTCCGGGTCGTAATGCAGTGCCCCGCCGCGCAACTCGCCAAGGCGGAGCGGATCGCCGATTTTCAAGCAGCGCGCCGCATCACTGAATTCCCCCGGTTGGCGGCAATCGAGGTGGAACTCCAGAAAGCGATCTTCTTCCGGCAGACTGGCCAGGGAATACGGCCGCGCTACCTGGCCCGCCCACAACACCAGATGCTGCCCCGCCTGATAGCGCAACGGTCGCTCGCTGGTCAGGCGTAAACGCAAAACGCTGGGGCTCAGCCAATCGCTGGCGGTCACTTGGGCGGCAAGCCCATCACGCAGCGGATCAAAGGTTTCGACTTGCAGATCGTCGACCACCTGGCACTGACAGGCCAGCCGCCAACCCTGCTGACGCTGCTCATTGCTCAAGGCATCTGGACGGCTGTCGCTGGGCAAGCCCTCGACACATTTAACCAGGCACGCATGGCAACTGCCGGCGCGGCAACTATAGGGCACCGACACGCCGTTCTGATTCAAGGCATCGAGCAGATTGCTGCCCGCCGCCACCGTCCATTGGCGTTCGCCGACCCGTAACTCAGGCATCGACATTCTCCCAGGCCGCCGCGCAACGGTTACGGCCGTCACGCTTGGCGCGATACAGCGCCTGATCGGCGCGGTGCAAGGCGTCATCCAAATCGTCGCCAAGCGTCAATAACGTCATGCCCGCCGACAGGCTGAGGTTGCGCACATTGAGGCCGATCATCTCCACATCCATAAAGGCAACGCGCAACCGTTCGCAGCAAGCGGTCAGGCGTTCGGGATCACAATCGGGCAACAGCACCACGAACTCTTCACCGCCATAGCGGGCCAGAATATCGCCATCGCGCAGGCAGGCGGTGGCCACTCCGGCAAACGCTTGCAGCACCTGATCGCCGGCGGCATGGCCGTGAACATCGTTGATGCGTTTGAAGTGGTCGAGGTCGATCAACGCCAGGCCATGCACCACGTCGGCTTCCATGGCGTTCAATTCGCGGGAGGCCAGGCGCAGGAAATGCCGGCGGTTGAACAGCCCGGTGAGTTCGTCGGTCGCCACCAGGCCTTCGAGCTGGCGCATCATTCCGCGCAGGGTGTCCTGATGCGCCTGCAAGGCAAACCGCCGCTGACGCATACGCTGGCGCGACATCTGGACGTAACGGGCATAAAGCATCAGCCACACGAGCACCACAAACAGCACGCACACCTGCAACAGTGCCAGCGTCGGGTCGGGTAGCTGGAAGTGGTAGCCCTCCCACAAGGTGATGGCGCTGAAACTGAAAAACACCAAAAACGCGCAACGGGCGAAAGCCGTGCGCGAAAGATGAAACAACCCGAACAACAGAATCAGCAGGTAAAACACCAGAAACGCGCCGCGCGCCTCGTCCAGATGAGCGATCAGCCAGGTTTGCCAACCCAGCCCCAGCAGTATTTGCACTTCGGTCAGGCTCGGGTCGGAAAAGCGCAGGTTGCGGCCGCTGGAGAACACCGCGAACAACACCGCCTGGCTGAATACCACCAACGCGCTGCCGATCGCCATTCCGGTGACGGATTCTTGGTAGTGACCGGTGAAAAACGCCAGCCACAGCAGCAGCAAAGCCAGGGCGTAGGTGCCAGCTGCGAGGGCAAAACGTTTGAGCAAAAGCCGCTGGATGGCGTTATGGGTCAATCGTTGATTCACCGTGGGAAAGGGGGCTGTTGGAGTGTCCTACTCTACAGGCCGGATGCCACTTTAGTGGCGTGTCTGATAAATGACCATTCAATTTTCAGGGCAGAAAACTGGCGTCAAAGCCATGACCCAAATTTGTAGCAAGTACACCTTTTACTGTGGCGAGGGGGCTTGCCCCCGTTCGGCTGCGCAGCAGTCGTAAAATCTGCCGATGCGGTATGTTTCTGAAAAATGTCGGGGAGCGCTTCGCACTCCAACGGGGGCAAGCCCCCTCGCCACAGGCAAGCCCCCCATAGGCAAGCTCCCACGCCACAAAAGCCCTTCACCCATATTCATCTGTGGGCGGTATGCGACCAACGTTTGACTGTCAACGGATGTGCCCGCCATCGAGGCGCGGTATACTGCCGCGCCTTTTTAGCGTCGCGCCAGCATGCCCGGCGTGCCTTGAAAGGTGCTTGCAACCGACCGATGCACCCAAGCTGCAAGCACCTTATTGAATGTTCCCGTCTTTTAGAGGAGCGCGACTCATGACCGTGATCAAGCAAGACGACCTGATTCAGAGCGTTGCCGACGCCCTGCAATTCATTTCCTACTACCACCCCGTGGATTTCATCCAGGCGATGCACGAGGCCTACCTGCGTGAAGAATCGCCAGCAGCCCGCGATTCCATGGCGCAGATCCTGATCAACTCGCGCATGTGCGCTACCGGCCACCGCCCGATCTGCCAGGACACCGGTATCGTTACCGTGTTCGTGCGCGTGGGCATGGACGTTCGTTGGGATGGCGCCACCATGGGCCTGGACGACATGATCAACGAAGGCGTGCGCCGGGCTTACAACCTGCCGGAAAACGTCCTGCGTGCCTCGATCCTCGCCGACCCGGCGGGCGCTCGTAAAAACACCAAGGACAACACCCCGGCCGTTATTCACTACTCCATCGTTCCGGGTAACACCGTGGAAGTGGACGTCGCGGCCAAGGGTGGCGGTTCCGAGAACAAGTCGAAAATGGCCATGCTCAACCCGTCCGACTCGATCGTCGACTGGGTGCTGAAGACCGTTCCGGAAATGGGCGCCGGCTGGTGCCCACCGGGCATGCTCGGCATCGGCATCGGCGGCACCGCCGAGAAAGCCGCCGTCATGGCCAAGGAAGTGTTGATGGAGTCCATCGACATTCACGAGCTGAAGAAGCGCGGCCCGTCCAACCGTATCGAAGAGATGCGTCTGGAGCTGTTCGAGAAGGTCAACCAACTGGGCATCGGCGCCCAGGGCCTGGGTGGCCTGACCACCGTGCTCGACGTGAAGATCATGGATTACCCGACCCACGCCGCTTCGTTGCCGGTGTGCATGATCCCCAACTGCGCCGCCACCCGTCACGCACACTTCGTGCTCGACGGTTCCGGCCCGGCCTCGCTGGAAGCGCCACCGCTGGACGCCTACCCGGAAATCGTCTGGGAAGCCGGTCCATCGGCCCGTCGCGTCAACCTCGATACCCTGACACCGGAAGAAGTGCAGAGCTGGAAGCCGGGCGAAACCGTCCTGCTCAACGGCAAAATGCTCACCGGTCGCGACGCTGCGCACAAGCGCATGGTCGAGATGCTGAACAAGGGTGAAACCCTGCCGGTAGATCTGAAAGGTCGCTTCATCTACTACGTCGGCCCGGTCGATCCGGTCGGTGACGAAGTGGTTGGCCCTGCTGGTCCTACCACCGCGACGCGGATGGACAAGTTCACCCGTCAGATCCTCGAGCAAACCGGCCTGTTGGGCATGATCGGCAAATCCGAGCGCGGCCCGACCGCAATCGAAGCGATCAAGGACCACAAAGCCGTTTACCTGATGGCTGTCGGCGGCGCGGCTTACCTGGTGGCGCAAGCCATCAAGAAATCCCGCGTGGTAGCTTTCGCCGAACTGGGTATGGAAGCGATCTACGAGTTCGACGTCAAAGACATGCCTGTGACCGTTGCGGTCGACAGCAAAGGCGAGTCTGTACACATCACCGGTCCTGCGATCTGGCAGAAAAAGATCAGTGAAAGCCTGGCGGTAGAAGTGCAGTAAGCGCCTCCCCTGCTACCAAAAAAGGCCGGGCCGTCTTCCCAGACGACCCGGCCTTTTTTTGGATAACGACTTAGTCCTTCGATCTAAGCAGCCACTCAGACCAATCCATTCGGTCTAGAAAAAACGGCCCTACCTGTCAGATCTGACAGGTTACGTTGCGCGCCCATCTTGATAGCGTTAATCCACCCACGCCCCACCGCGTGCGCACTGGATGAAACCATGGCCGATCAAGACCTCAGCATCACGACGCCGTCCATCGCGAAAAGCTCATCGATCGCCACGATCGGCAAGAGTTGGGGTGCCGTGGGCCCGACAGGCGTGGCGTCGTTCGTGTTGCCGATACCGGCTTCCCCCGGGCGAGGTTGGGGTCCGCGACTGTCATTGACTTACAGCAGTCAGGCCGGCAATGGGCCGTTCGGCATCGGTTGGAGCCTGGGACTCGGCCAGATCAGCCGCCGCACCAACAAAGGCGTGCCGCGTTATACCGATCATGACGAGATCATCGGCCACGACGGCGAAGTCTGGATGCCCGAGCTTGCCGACGACGGTACGATCAAGTCGCGCTTCGAAAGCACCTACAACGGAGTGGGCGTCGGCGAGCACACGGTGGTGCGTTACTGGCCACGAGTCGAAAGCGATTTTGCCCTGCGCGAACGCTGGCAACCCCAAGGTGATGAGCCGCCATTCTGGTTGGTGCATGGCAGTGACGGCTCGTTACATATCTATGGCAAAACCGCGGCTTCGCGCCGGGCGGATCCCGACAATCCGCTACGCGTCGGCTCCTGGCGGCTCTGCGAAAGCATGAATGCCCACGGCGAACACATTTGCTTCGATTACAAAATCGATGACCAGGATCCCGACCCCATCCATGACTACCGCGCCCAGTGTTACCTGCACCAGGTGTTCTACGGCAACTTCACGGCCAACCAGAATCTATACGCCTGGACAGTGGAAAACCCGGCCGAGCTGGATTGGCATTTTCATCTGCTGTTCGACTATGGCGAGCGCACCCGGTCGCTGACAGAAAAGCCCATGTGCGACGGTGCCACGCTGCAACCCTGGCTGACTCGCCCCGATCCCTTTTCGACCTATAGGCAGGGCTTTGAGGTGGGCACACGCCGACTCTGCCAGCAAGTGTTGATGTTTCACTATTTTCCTGACGAGCTGGGCGTCGAGCCGGTGCTGGTGCGACGCCTGCTGCTCGAGTACTCGAAGAATGCCCCGGCATGGACCTTCAGCCAGATAACCGCGGCGCACTACCAAGCGTACGACGCTAGCGGTTTCGTGGAAAACACCCCACCGGTGGAGTTCGATTATTCATCCTTCGTGATCAATAAAACGCCCGCACGACTGCTCGAACTGGACAACATGCCAGGCATTGAGGATGGCCAGTATTACCAGTGTGTCGACCTGTACGGTGAGGGTGTGCCGGGTTTCCTCTGCCGTTATGACCAGAGCTGGTATTACCGTGAACCGCTACGCGCCGCATCGGGGCCTGATGACATCGGCTACAGCCCCTGGGCAGCACTGAACAAAATTCCCGTCGCGAACCGCAACACATCAGTGCAACAGATACTGACCGATCTGACCGGCGACGGCCGCTTGGACTGGATCACCGTGCAACCAGGTATGAGCGGTTTTCGCACGTTGAACGCGGACCGCAGTTTCGCCGAGTTCATACCGTTTACCGCGTTCCCGGTAGAGTTTTTGAATACCCTTTCGCAGCTGGGCGATCTGTCTGGCGATGGACTCAGTTCGCTGGCATTGATCGGCCCGAGCTCCGTGCGCATCTACGCCAATCTTCGCGAGGAAGGTTTTGCCCGGGGCGAAGAAGTCGAGCATAAGCCGGTGGATGACCGATTACCGCTGTTCAGCAATTCCCCCTGCGAACTGGTGTTGCTGGGCAATCTGTTGGGCAGCGACATGAGCGAGCTGTGCCGCATCCGGCATAACGAAATCAAATGCTGGCCCAACCTGGGGCACGGCAGGTTCGGTGAGGGTCGAGTGATCAGCGCCCTGCCGTTCGAATACGGCGAGTTCGATTCCACACGGGTGCGGATCGCCGACCTCAACGGTTCCGGCGCGCCGGCCCTGATCTATCTGAAATCCGACGCGTTCGAGATTTACCTGAACCGTGGCGGTAAGGGCCTGGAACAGATTCCGGTGATCGTGCCGTGGCCCGAGGGCGTGCGCTACGACCGGCTGTGCCAGGTCACCTTCACCGACCTGCAAGGCCTGGGCTGTGCCAGCCTGATTCTGACCGTGCCGCACATGCAGCCGCAGCATTGGCGTTACGATTTTGTGCCGGCCAAACCCTATCTGTTGACGGCCAGCAACAACAACATGGGGTGCAGTGCCCGGGTGGTCTATCGCAGTTCGGCGCAGGAATGGCTGGATGAAAAGAATCGAATACTCAAACTCAAACGCTTCCCGATTTCTTACTTACCATTCCCCGTCCAGGTCGTCAGCGAACAGCTGCAGCTGGACGAAGTCACGGGCAACTGCCTGACTCAATCGTTCAACTATCGCCAAGGTGTTTACGACGGTCAGGAACGCGAATTCCGCGGTTTCGGTCAGCTGCAGCACACCGACAGTGAAACCGCCACCGGCAACGACGATCCCGGCTTCACGGCGCCAGTACGGGTGTGTACCTGGTTCCACACGGGTCAGTCCATGGACAGGTCACGGGATGGCTATTTCAATCGCGACGCAGAGGCCTGCCCGCTGGGCGACACGTTATTCAGCCGCTATCACGCCAATGATGAGTGCGATCAGACGATTACGCCCCCCGACGCCGCCACGGAGTACGAAATCGCCCGAGCGCTGGTCGGCTCGATCGCCAGGGCCGAAATCTGGGCTGCCGGGGACGACCCGGCCACGGCTCAGCCGTACACGGTAGAGGAACACCGCTACCTGGTTCGCGAAGTACGGCCCAGAGATCAATATGCCGCTGCGGTGCTGCTGCCATTGGCGCTGGAGAAGATCGCTTACCAGTACGAGCGTTTTATCGACGACCCGATGTGCCAGCATGACGTGACCCTGTGCTGGAACGGATACGGTGTGCCCACCCATGCCGTGACCGTCAACCATGCACGCCGCCGCACCGAGTCGGACACGCCGCCCTTTACTGACCCCGATGAACAACAGTGGTGGCGCGACGCCCATGACGATGCGCAACAGGTTTATTACCTGAGCGAAAGCCGCGCCCGGTTCATTGATCTGGATAAGGATCCGCAGCACTGGCGGCTGGCGCTGCCGTGGCAGCAACGCAGCAATGCGTTGCTGCTGCCCAAAGGTTCACTCCCCGAGGGCCTCGCGCCGAATCAGGTTTCATATGAGCAACTGACGCAGCATCAGGGCTCATCCGAGTGGAATGCCCAGCGAGTGCTGACGATGCAGTCGGTGCAGCGTTACCTCAAGACTGCCGATCAGTCGCTGCTGCCCGATGGCAAGGCCGAATTCGAAGCCTTGGCCGGCCCGCTGGAAGTGGCACAAATGGACAAGAAGGCGCAGGACGCTTACAGCATCCTGCCGCCGCCCTTCAATATCCAGGCCGAACTGGCGAAAATCGGTTACACGCTGATGCCATGGCTGTTCGAAACACCACCCCCGACAGACAACTTGTGGTCGGCCCACTACGGTTTCGCCAGGTACGACGGTCTCGACGGTTTTTACAAGGTACGTGAATACCACGAGACCCCCAGCCACGGCGTGACCAAAGCCAAATACGATACCTACGGTCTGGCGATCGAGAGCGTCGAACTACCCGATAGCTGTACGACCCGGGTCAAATACGACTATCACGCACTGCAACCCGTGAGCATCATCGATGCCAACGAAAATACTCAGGAAGCCATTTACGGACCCTCCGGACAATCTCTGGCCATCAGTTCTCACGGTACCGAGAATGACATCGTAGCTGGCTTCAACCCGCTAAGTGAATACGTACGCCCGGCGAATCATCACCCGGATCCGGCGATCGACGACCCGGCTGCGGCCGTGCAAAAAGCCGCTAGCACGTTGCGCAAGGACTTGTTCAGCTGGATGGGGCAACTGCCACTTACCGTCAGCCCCGAACAATTCCCCGAATGGATCGCGAAGGGTTATGTCCTGCCCAGTGGGCACATCTGCGCCAGCGCCCGCCAGCGGTTGCAGCAGGGCACCGACCTGACCGTGTCGGAACAAGCGTTGCGCGAGATCATCGCGACAGTTCACCGCGAGCCGGTGCACAGCGTCGTCCTCAGCGCCGACCGCTACCCCGACGATCCTGTTCCGGCACAGATCCAGATCGTCAAAGCCTGCGTGGATGGCTTCGGCCGGGCGTTGCAAACCCAACAATTGGTCGAGCCCGGCATGGCCTACGCAGTGGATGCCGACGGCAAGCTGATCATCGAGAATGACCAGTTTCTCGAAGTGCACGCCGACCGGCGCTGGCGCATCAGCGAACGGGTTGAATACAACAATAAAGGTCTGCCGACTCGACAGTACCGGCCGTTTTTCGCCAACACCCATGGCTACGTCGACGACCATTCCCTGCGTGAACTCGGCTATTTCGATCAACTGTTCTATGACGTGCTGGGCCGGCAGATCAAACTGATCAACGCCAAACAGTATTTTTCCCGCGAGACCTATCATCCGTGGTACCACACCAGCGAAGACTTTAATGACACTGATGAGTCGCCGCTGTCCACGCAACCGCAGGCGTCGCGCCCATGACTGCCAATGTCCATCGACGCACGCCCTCGCTCACAGCGAGTGACAGTCGCGGCCTGCCCATTCGCCAGGTCGCGTATCTGCGCACCGTCGCCAGCGAAACGGCGACCGCCCTGATTACCCGCCACCAGCACGATGCTGCGGGACACCTGGTGGCGCAATGGGATCCGCGTCTGTCCAGGCCCAACCTCGCAACCGTTTATGGGTTGGGCGGCGAACCCTTGAAAGTCGACAGCGTCGATGCCGGCTGGCGCCTGAGCCTGCCGGGGCTGGCCGGAGAGGCACGGCAGCGCTGGGACGCCCGCGGCAGTCATTGGCGCACCACTTACGATAACCAGTTGCGGATGCTGACGGTCGAGGAAAACGCCCAACCTGACGTCGAAACGTTCACCTACGCCGACGCCGAGACCGACGCCGGCCACAACCTGCGCGGCCAGTTGCTCGAACAAGTGGACCCGTCGGGCACTTTGCGCCTGGACAGCTACGGCCTGCTCGGCCAGTCGTTGCGCGAAACCCGTACCTTTCACGATGCTCAGGCCTTTGTCAGCCGCCGTACCTACAGCCCGTTGGGCACCGTGCTGGAACAGATCGATGCCGGCGATCACCGGCAACAGTCACGCTACGACCTCGCCGGACAACTCAAACAGGTGCAGTTGCAGATCAACGGGCAACCCGACTGGCAGCCGGTGCTGCAAGAGATGCAGTACAACGCCGCCGGGAAAATCATCGAACAACGAGCGGGTAACGGTGTGATCAGCCGCTGGAGCTATGACCCGGCCGATGTACGCCTGCTGCGCCAACGCGGGCAAAAAGATCAGCAGCCGGCCCTTCAGGACTTTGAATACGTTTACGATCCGGTGGGTAATATCACCCGCATCCTCGACCATGTTTTCACGCCGAGCCATTTCGCCAATCAGCGGGTCGACGGCCATCGCGAGTTCAGCTACGACTCGCTGTATCGACTGCACAGCGCCAGCGGTTATGACGACGGCCCGCCCTCGGACATCCCGGGCCTGCCGCAGCCGACCGATCCTCAGGATCGGCGCAACTACACCCAGACGTACGAATACGATCACAGCGACAACCTGATCAAGCTCAGCCATGTGCGCGAAGGCGCCACTCACACCCGCCGGATGTTCATTGACCCTGCCAGCAACCGTGGCGTGCGCTGGATTGAGGGTGATCCCGATCCGCAGTTCGACACTCTGTTCGACCGCCACGGCAACCTCCAGGCCTTGCAGCCGGGGCAAGGCCTGCGCTGGAACGCCCGCGATCAACTGGCCTCGGTGACGCTGGTCCAGCGCGACAACGGCCCCAACGACGAAGAGCAGTACCGCTACAGCCAGGGCGCGCGGGTCTACAAACGCCATGAAACCCATACCGCCGCCACCAGCCATTTTCACGAAGTGCGCTATTTACCGGGGCTGGAGATCCGCGCCAAAGACAACGGCGAGGTGCTGCACGTGATTATCCTGGGCGGCATCCGTTGCTTGCATTGGCTCGCCGGCAAACCGCCGGGCATCGACGCCGATCAACTGCGTTTCAGCCTCGATGACCACTTGGGCTCTTGCCTGATGGAGCTGGATCAACAGGCCCGGCTGATCAGCCACGAAGGTTATTACCCGTTCGGCGCCACGGCATGGATGGCGGCGCACTCTGCGCTGGAGGTCAGTTACAAGACCGTGCGCTATTCGGGCAAGGAAATGGATGTCAGCGGCTTGTATTACTACGGGGCACGTTATTACGCACCGTGGTTGCAGCGTTGGGTCAGTGCCGACCCGGCGGGGGATGTGGACGGGCTGAACCTGTACAGGTTTGTCGGTAACAATCCGTTGTCGTACGTGGATCCGGACGGCAGCCAGAAAGAGAAGCGTGAAATCGTCGATTACTCAAAGTTCATTACCGTACTCGGTGGCTATGCCGCCACCACACTGGACCAGATGCACAACGTTGCCCATCAGCAGAATATCGGTAAGGAACTGCTGAAAAACCTGGCGGGAGAATCCATCAATGCCGGGATCGGTTTTGTCGGCGGCTATTACGGCAGCCAGAATTTCGACTTTCTCCTGCCCGATAACCTGCATGTGGCCAACTTCACCCTGCAGAGCAAACCCATGTATTCGCAAGGTGTGGTTGGCGGGAATATCGGCGGTGATATTGCGGGAGGGACAATCGGTGCCTTCACTCCGGCCGCAAGCCTGATCAGGCCACTGATTCCACAAACATCGGCGATGACCATACAAGCCATTGATCGAGAGGCAGGCATCAGCACATCAGACGATTCGACGGACTGGGGGCAGGAAAGTGTCGGTTTTTTCCTGAACCGTGTCGTCGGGTCAGTGGTGCCGGCCGTCAGTGTGGCGCTCAACATGGGCTCTCGGGTGCAGGAAGCCGAGGACATCAAGAATCGCCTGGACCCGGTCAAGATCCAGAAAATCGAAACGATGCTTGAAAGCTGGAAACAAACCATCGAAAAACGCTCGACAGGCGTCGAAATGGCGTATGGCAACTTGAAGCAGGAAACGGTGAATCCAATCGACCTGATTCCCAATGTGACGCACATGACCGACATGTCAAATTACCAGCCAATCCGCCGCAGTACCTTGCAACAACAAAGCAAGACTGTGCTGGGCTTGATCGACCGGACCCAACAAATCGTGAACTGGTACAAGGAAATGGGTACCACGGACAACCAGTACCTGATGAAAAATGCACAAGAGCGCAAACACACGCACCAGCGTCATTGATCGAGCCACAGTCCTTGAACAAAAGGTTGCGACATGAGTCCACGGATGCATTGGCACACCCCGCAAATCACAGCCAACGACCCTCGCGGTTTACCGGTGCGCCATGTCGCCTACTTTCGCAACGCAGACGATGGCCCAGTGCGGTCACTGATTTCCCGTCAGTCGCACAACGCCGCCGGCCATCTGGTCGAACAACGCGATCCACGGCTGGCCGAAGCCCCCTTACCGGCCAATCAGCAAACCATCCATCGCCTTGACGGCATGGCACTTAAAATAACCAGCGTCGATGCCGGCTGGCGTGTGAGCCTGCCGGGCCTGGCCGGGGAAGCACTTGAGCGCTGGGACGCACGCGGCAGTCATTGGCGCACGGCCTACGATGACCAACTACGCGTAGTGACCGTCGAGGAAGATGCACAGCCAGACGTCGAAACCTTCACTTACGCCGATGCCTCGGCCGACGCGGGTCATAACCTGCGCGGCCAGTTGCTGGAACAAGTGGATCCGTCTGGCAGCTTATACCTCGATAGCTATGGCCTGCTCGGTCAATCGCTGCACGAAACCCGCACCTTTGACGATGCAAAAGGGTTTGTCAGCAGCCGCACCTATAGCCCCATGGGCTCGCTGATCACTCAGACCGACGCTGGCGGCCATCAACAACAGATGCGCTACACCGTCGCCGGACAACTCAAGCAGGTTTTCCTGCAACTCTCGGATCAAAGCCAGCCAAAGCCGATTCTGCAGGAGGCCCGGTACAACGCCGCCGCGCAAATCGAAACGCAGACGACCGCCAACGGTGTGGTCAGCACCTGGAGTTATGATCCTGCCGACGGCCGCCTGATGACGCTCAAGAGCGGCAAACCTGGCGAAACGCTACGGCAAAACCTCGCCTATCACTATGACCCAATGGGCAATGTGTTGCGCATCGAAGACCACAGCCTGACAACGGTGTACTTCGCCAACCAGCGGGTGGATGGCCATCGCGACTTCACTTACGACTCACTGTACCGACTGACCGGCGCCAGCGGTTTCGAGGCGCAAGTGCCCAACCTTCAACCCGGTTTGCCAGAGCTGATCAGCCCCATCGACCCGGGTCGTCGCTACCATTACCGCGAACAGTACGACTACGACGCAGGCAACAATCTGACCGAACTGCGGCATATTCGCGAAGGCAATACCTACACCCGGCGGATGCGCATCGATCCCCATAGCAACCGTGGCCTGCGCTGGGAGGAAGGTGATCCGGAGCCGATTTTCGACGAACGCTTCGACCGGCATGGCAACCAGTACTACCTGCAAACAGGCGCCCAGCCGCTGATCTGGAATGCCCGGGATCAACTGGCCAAAGTGACGTTGCTTACGCACAGCAACGGCCTGCCAGACGATGAAGAAACCTATCGCTACAGCCAAGGTGAACGGGTGTACAAACGCCACGTTAGCCATACGCCCTCGGCGACTCACAGTCGTGAGGTCCGTTATTTGCCGGGGCTGGAAATTCATGTCTGCAGCGACGGTCAGACGCTGCATGTCATCACCCTGGCAATGGGGCTGAGCAGTTCTCGCTGCCTGCATTGGGTCGCCGGTCAACCTGCCGATATCGAACCTGACCAGTTGCGCTACCACTACGATGACCACTTGGGGTCGTGCGCTGTAGAACTGGACGGTAATGGCGCGCTGATGAGCCTTGAGGCTTATTACCCATTTGGCGGCACGGCGTGGTGGGCGGCGCGCAGTGCAGTGGAGGCCGATTACAAGACCATTCGCTACTCCGGCAAAGAAATGGACCTCAGTGGCCTGTATTACTTCGGCGCGCGTTACTACGCGCCATGGCTATGGCGCTGGATGAGCGCCGATCCGGCGGGCGATGTCGATGGCCTGAATCTGTATTCGATGGTCAATGACAATCCATTGCGCTACATCGACCCCAACGGCGCGAATCAGGAAGAAAGTGCGGCCCGCCAACAGATCACCGAGTATTCGAACCTGCTGTCGCAAGTGAACAGCGAGGTGAAAAAACTCAACTATCAACTCTATAACCTCACCCGTACCCGGGACATTTACAAAACGGCAGGCAAGAAACTGTTATTCAGTGTGGCGACGTTCGCCGTCACGATCAAAGCCGGAGCGTTCGGTGCTGTGATCGGGGGCGGAGCCGCCAGTGTCACCGGGCCTGCGGCCCCCGTTTTGGTACCGGTGGCTGCTGCGGTCGGTGGTATTTTCGCTGCGGACGCGGCTAATAAAGTCATGGAGAAACTGGGCGAAGAAACCACGCTGGGTTACACCATCAAGCCCGATCCCTCGGCACTGTCGGTGAGCCGGCTGAAAAGCAAGGCATCGGCCACCCCCTTCAGCGTCAAAGCGGTGGTCAACAGTTTCAATCCACAGACGTCTGAAGGCCTGACCAAAACGGTGATCGAAACCACCGCCAGAACCATGGGCAAACACCTCAAAGTGTCCTACCTGAAACAGGGGCTCGCCATCGCACGACAAGCAGCCCAATTGACCGAAGCACTCAATGGCGCCTGGGGCCAGGGCGATCTTGATCAAATCAGCGCCAAACTTGATGAACTGACGACCTTTCTCGACAGCAAAGAAACCCAGGCACTGGAGAGCTTTGAAACCTTGGCAAACGCGGCACCCGCGCCTGGGCAATTGGTCGGCGCAGCCCAAATGCCGATGCCATCGGACAATGACCTGCCGACCCTCCAACAACAGATGAAGGTGGCCCGAAGTGCTATCAGGCAATCGAGAAGCCTGCTCGTCAGGGTGTCGCAATATTTAGTGGAAAAACAGCATGCGGCGTAAGTCAATGCTCATGACTGGACCGAAGTCGTGAATATGACTTCATCCATTCATCGCCGCACGCCTTCGCTCAATGTGATTGACGGCCGGGGCCTGCCGATTCGCCAGATCGCGTATCTGCGCACCATCGCCGATGAAACGGCGACCGCCCTGATTACCTGCCAGCAACACGATGCGGCCGGACGCCTGGTGGCGCAATGGGATCCGCGTCTGTCCAAACCCAACCTCACCACCGTTTATGGGTTGGGCGGCGCTCCCTTGAAAGTCGATAGCGTCGATGCCGGTTGGCGCCTGAGCCTGTCGGGGCTGGCCGGTGAAGAACTGCAACGCTGGGATCAACGCGGCAATCATTGGCGCACGACTTACGACGAGCAGCTGCGGGTGGCCGCCATCGAGGAAAATGCTCAACCGAACGTCGAACGCTTCACCTATGCCAACGCTTCGGATGACCCCGGCCATAATCTGCGAGGTCAGTTACTTGAACATACCGATCCATCTGGTACGCAGCACATTGCCAGTTACAGCCTGCACGGGGAGTCACGGCGTGAAACCCGCACCTACATCGATGATGCTCAAACCTACACCAGCCACCAAAACTGGAGCCCCCTCGGTGCGGTACTGAGCCAGACCGACGCCGGCGGCCATCGAAAACAGTCAGGCTACGATATTGCCGGGCAGCTCGAACAGGTGTCTTTGCAACTGGCCGAGAGCAGCGAGCCGGATCCCGTCATGATCGATATCCGGTACAACGCCGCCGGCCAGGTCATCGAACAATGGGCGGGCAACGGCGTAGTCAGCCGCTCGACGTACGACCCGGCCGACGGTCGCCTGATCACCCTCAAGGCCGGCAAACCCGGCGAAGCGTTACGACAAAACCTCACGTATTGTTACGACCGGATGGGCAATGTGCTGCGCATAGAAGATCACACCCTCAGTACGGTGTACTTCGCTAACCAGCAGGTCGACGGGCACCGTGACTTCACCTATGACTCGCTGTACCGATTGCACAGCGCCAGCGGGTTCGAGGCGCAAACACCCCACCTGCAACCCGGACTGCCGGAGCTGATCCAGCCCATTGATCCGGGCCGTCGTTACCGCTACACCGAGCACTATGAATATGATTCGGGCAACAACCTGATCAAGTTGCGCCACGTTCGCGATGGCAATACCTTCACGCGCCGGATGCGTATCGACCCCGCCAGCAACCGTGGGGTGCGTTGGGAGGAAGGCGACCCGGAACCGGTATTCGACGAGCTTTTCGACCCTCACGGCAATCAGCTGCAACTGCAACCCGGCACCCAAGCCCTCAACTGGAACGCTCGCGATCAACTGACCAAAGTTACCTTGTTGCAACACAGTAGTGGCCTGCCCGACGACGAAGAAACCTACCGCTATAGCCAAGGTGAGCGGGTCTACAAGAGCCACGTGAGTCATACCCCATCCGTCACTCACCGTCGTGAAGTGCTCTACCTGCCGGGGCTGGAAATTCATCGGCGCAGCGATGGCCAGCACTTGCACGTTATCGTTTTGCCCGGCGCCCGTTGCCTGCACTGGATCAGTGCAAGGCCCGACGGCATCAAGGACGATCAATTGCGCTATAGCCTCGATGATCACCTTGGCTCATGTACGCTGGAACTGGATCGCGATGGCGACTTGATCACCCACGAGTTCTATTACCCTTACGGTGGTACCGCTTGGTGGGCGACACGCTCAGTGCTGGAGGCCGGTTACAAAACCATCCGTTATTCGGGCAAGGAAATGGATGCCAGTGGTTTGTATTACTACGGCGCGCGTTATTACGCACCGTGGCTGCAGCGCTGGATCAGTGTCGATCCGGCGGGCTATGTCGATGGCATGAATCTGTACGAGATGGTGGGAAGCAATCCGATCGGTTACGTCGACTGGGAGGGCGAAACCAAACGCGGCCACCTTTCATTTAAGGGTGTCGACAGAATCGTGGCCATGAACATCGCCAGTTCTCAAAAAGCCCGGGAGCGCAATGCTCCACGCATAGTGAGGCGGGAGCTTTCCAATAGTATCGACCGACACCTGAATATTCTTGGGCTGTCGAAACGTCGGGCACTGGATGCACAACAACAGATTCTGAACCACCGCTCGTTCTCACAACACGCCACCTCCAGTGCTCGTCGAACAGCCGTCCATCTGACGGGCCAGGCCTTGAGTTACGGTGCAGGGATCGGGATCGGAATTGGCGCCCAGGCTCTGGGGATTGTCGCGCCTGGCGTCGGCAATGTGGTCGGCGTCGCCATCGGTTTCGGTGCAAAAAAAGCGGTGAGCCTGGCGGTGGATTACATTGCAGAACGAACGGGAGCCAGTGCCTCTGTCAATCTAAAAGGCAGTAAGTTGTCCCCGGAAAAAATAATCCAGAAAGCCGAATACAAGACAATGGCCCTGCCGGACTACATTCAACAGAAATACCAGAACATGAACATAGGCTCCCAAAAAGGGCTGCTCAAAGGGGCCAAGGAAGTGACGACGACCGGCACGGGTTTAATCCTGAAAGCAACAGTGCCGCAGACGGCCAGCGAACTCAGCGCTACTGTCAGCGCTGTCGTTGGAGCCATGGAAATCATTCACGAAACCGTCGGGGCGGGCACTGAGCTTTCCCAGGAAAAAATAAACAAGGCTGACAACAATCTGTCGAACCTGATCAATGCCATAAACGCCAACATGGTTGAGATCGAAGAAGGTTTCAACGCGACAGGCGTCACCGCGATGCATACGTTCAGTCTTTTTGGAGAAAGCGCTGGCGACTCTATCCAGAGCCTTTGGCAGGCTACAAAAGAGGTCACTAACGAATTGGCGTATACACAGACCATGTTGCGCTCTCGATCGAGTAAATTTACTACCGTCTGAACACGTCATGCCGGGACGAAGGATGCTCGGCCTCATGGTATGGTGCCAGCCCATCCTTCAACCTGTTTCCTACAGCATGCCGCCGACTTCCCGTACCCTGCGCCTGTCGTTGTACTCCTTGCTGATCATCGCCGGTGCAGTGCTCGCCGCCACCTTGGCCATCCGCCACACCGAACGCCAAGCGTTGGTGGAAGATGCCGCGCGGGCCAATCAGCAACTGGCGCTGTACGCCAACTCCCTGCACACCCTGATTGACCGCTACCGCGCCCTGCCCGCCGTATTGGCGCTGGACCCGGAATTGCGCGCCGCGCTAAACGGTGAAGTGAGCCCCGAAGAGCAGCTTGCGTTGAATCGCAAACTGGAAAAAATCAACGGCGCTGCACACTCCTCGACCCTGGAGTTGCTCGACCGCACTGGCCTGGCCGTGGCCGCCAGCAACTGGCGCTTGCCCAGCAGTTACGTCGGCCACAACTACGGCTTTCGCCCCTACTTCAGCCAGACCCGCACCCAAGGCACCGGCCGCTTTTACGCGGTGGGTGTGACCAGCGGCATTCCCGGCTATTTCCTGTCCAGCGCGGTGACCAGCGACGGTGGTGAGTTCCTCGGGGCCATGGTGGTCAAACTCGAATTCCCGGAACTTGAGCGCGAATGGCGCCAGGGCAGTGACACGTTGCTGGTCAGCGATGCCCGGGGAATTATCTTCATCGCCAATCAGCCCGGCTGGCGCTATCGCCAATTGAAACCGCTGAGCGACAGCGACCGCGCCGAGCTCAAAGCCACCCGCCAATACGATAAACAGCCGCTGACCCCGCTTGACTATCAATCGCTGCGACGCTTCGACGACAACAGTGCGCTGACCCGGGTCGTTGGTCCCGACGGGACGGCGGATTACCTCTGGGAATCGCTGCCGCTGGCCGCCGAAGGCTGGACGCTGCATCTATTGCGTCGCCCGCAAGTCGCGTTCGAAGACCGCCGCAACGCCGGGCTCGCCGCGGCCGGGTTGTGGCTGGCCATCGTGTTTCTGTTGCTGTTCCTCAACCAGCGTTGGCGCCTGGCCAAGATGCGTCAGCGCAGCCGTGAAGAACTCGAGCGACTGGTGGAAGAACGCACCCGGGATTTGCGCACCGCTCAGGACGGGCTGGTGCAATCGGCCAAACTCGCGGCCCTCGGCCAGATGTCTGCGGCGCTGGCCCATGAAATCAATCAACCGCTGACCGCCCAGCGTATGCAGCTTGCTACTCTGAGGCTGTTGCTCGATCACGGTCGGGTCGAGGACGCCTACAAGGCGCTCAAACCGGTGGACGACATGCTCACGCGCATGGCCGCCCTCACCGGCCACCTGAAAACCTTCGCCCGCAAAAGCCCCAGCGGTCTGCGCGAACGGCTGGACCTGGCGGCGGTGGTCGATCAATCCCTGCAGTTGCTGGATGCGCGCCTGCGTGACGAGCACGTTAGCACCGTGCTGCATCTGACTCGCCCGGCCTGGGTGCGTGGCGATGCGATTCGTCTGGAACAGGTGCTGATCAACCTGCTGCGCAATGCGCTGGATGCGATGCATGACAAACCTTGCAAGCGTCTGGAAATTCGCCTCGAAGCCGATGAACAATTGTGGCGCCTGAGCGTTTCCGACAACGGTGGCGGCATTGCCGAAGAGAACCTGGGTAAAGTGTTCGATCCGTTCTTCACCACCAAACCGGTGGGCGATGGCCTGGGCCTCGGGCTGGCCGTCTCGTTCGCCATCGCTCACGAAGCAGGCGGCCGCCTGAGTGCCGATAATGGTGATAACGGCGCGGTGTTCACCCTGACGTTGCCCATTGATCTGGAGGTGCCTGCTTGATGCTCAATTCGGTGATGGTGGTCGATGACGAAAGCAGCATCCGCAGCGCCGTCGAACAGTGGCTGAGCCTGTCAGGGTTCGAGGTGCAGCTGTTCAGTCGCGCCGACGAGTGTCTGGCGCAACTGCCGAAACATTTCCCCGGGGTGATTCTCAGCGACGTGCGCATGCCTGGCATGACCGGGCTGGAGCTGCTGGCCGAAGTCCAGCGCCGCGATGCCGACTTGCCGGTGATCCTGCTGACCGGTCACGGCGATGTGCCGATGGCCGTCGAAGCGATGCGCGATGGCGCCTACGATTTCCTCGAAAAACCCTTCAGCCCGGAAACCCTGTTGAGCAGCTTGCGCCGTGCGCTGGACAAGCGTCGGCTGGTGCTGGAAAACCGTGCCTTGCACGAGCAAGCGGACAATCGCGCCAAACTCGATGCCACCCTGCTGGGGGTTTCCCGTGGCTTGCAGACGTTGCGTCGGCAGGTGCTGGACTTGGCGACGTTGCCGGTCAATGTGCTGATCCGTGGCGAAACCGGCAGCGGCAAGGAATTGGTTGCCCGTTGCCTGCACGACTTCGGTCCCCGCGCAGACAAGCCCTTTGTGGCGCTGAACTGCGCGGCGATTCCCGAGCAGTTGTTCGAGGCCGAACTGTTCGGCCATGAGAGCGGCGCGTTCACGGGCGCCCAGGGTAAACGCATCGGCAAGCTCGAATACGCCGACGGCGGCACACTATTTCTCGATGAAATCGAAAGTATGCCGCTTGCCCAACAGGTGAAACTGCTGCGGGTGTTGCAGGAGCAGAAGCTTGAGCGATTGGGTTCCAACCAGAGCATCCACGTGGACTTGCGGATCATTGCCGCGACCAAACCCGACTTGCTGGATGAAGCCCGGGCCGGACGTTTTCGCGAAGATCTGGCCTATCGATTGAACGTCGCCGAATTGCGTCTGCCGCCGTTGCGTGACCGGCGTGAAGACATTCCCCTGCTGTTCGAGTTCTTCGCGCAGAGTGCCGCCGAGCGTTTGGGCCGCACCTTTGCACCCTTGAGCGGGCCGCAACTGAGCCATCTGCTGAGCCACGACTGGCCGGGCAATGTGCGCGAACTGGCGAACGTCGCCGAGCGACAAGTGCTGGGCCTTGGCGAACCGGAACCGGCGGGGATCGACCCCGGCCAGTCATTGGCGGCGCAGCAGGAAGCCTTTGAAGCGCATTGCTTGCGGGCGGCCTTGACCCGGCATAAAGGTGATGTGAAAGCGGTGCTGGAAGAGCTGCAACTGCCGCGCCGTACCTTTAATGAAAAGATGCAGCGGCATGGACTGACGCGCGAGATGTTTTTGCAGGACAGCTGATTTTTGTGGTGCCTGAACTGGTCCCTTCGCGAGCAAGCCCGCTCCCACATTGGATCTATGGCGAACACAAAATTCGCCTACACCACAAATCAACTGTGGGAGCGGGCTTGCTCGCGAAGGGGCCAGCACTGACGAAGCAATACCACTCGTGAATAAGCGGTTTTCCGCTCGAACCCGCCCCTGAATAAGCGGATTTCCGCTCAACAAAACCCGCTACCCCCTCTAAACCGGCCCTCCTCCCCTTGGCACAGCTCCTGCTATAGCTCCAGCAGGCTGCGTTTCAACGCGCTCCACAAAAACAATTAAATGAAGGATCCTTCAATGGATAACTCCAACGCCCTGCCCCTTGGGTCGGCTGCCGCGCCGGCCAAAGAAAGAACCACCGCTAGCCGGATCAAATCGATCTTCAGCGGCTCTGTCGGCAATATGGTCGAGTGGTACGACTGGTACGTCTACGCCGCCTTCTCCCTGTACTTCGCCAAAGCCTTCTTCCCTAAAGGCGACACCACCGCACAACTGCTCAACACCGCCGCGATCTTCGCCGTGGGCTTTTTGATGCGCCCGATCGGTGGCTGGTTGATGGGCCTCTACGCCGACAAGGCCGGTCGCAAGAAAGCGCTGATGGCTTCGGTGTACCTGATGTGTTTCGGCTCGCTGCTGATCGCCCTGAGCCCGGGTTATGAAACCATTGGTATCGGCGCACCGATCCTGCTGATTTTCGCCCGTTTGCTGCAAGGCCTGTCGGTCGGTGGCGAGTACGGCACCTCGGCGACTTACCTCAGCGAGATGGCGACCAAGGATCGTCGCGGCTTCTACTCCAGCTTCCAGTACGTGACCCTGATCTCCGGCCAGCTCATCGCTTTGGCAGTGCTGATCGTGCTGCAACAGACCCTGACCACTGAAGAGCTGTACGCCTGGGGCTGGCGCATTCCGTTCGCCATCGGCGCACTGTGTGCCGTGGTCGCGCTCTACCTGCGTCGTGGCATGGAAGAAACCGAGTCGTTCACCAAGAAAGAGAAAGCCAAGGAAAGCGCGATGCGCACCTTGATGCGCCATCCGAAAGAACTGATGACCGTGGTCGGCCTGACCATGGGCGGCACGCTGGCGTTCTACACCTACACCACGTACATGCAGAAATACCTGGTGAACACCGTCGGCATGAGCATCTCCGACTCCACTACGATTTCCGCAGCCACGCTGTTCCTGTTCATGTGCCTGCAACCGATCATCGGTGGGCTGTCGGATAAAGTCGGTCGTCGGCCGATCCTGATCGCCTTCGGTATTCTCGGGACACTGTTCACCGTGCCGATCCTGACCACCCTGCACACCATCCAGACCTGGTGGGGCGCGTTCTTCCTGATCATGGCGGCGCTGATCATCGTCAGCGGCTACACCTCGATCAACGCGGTGGTTAAAGCCGAACTGTTCCCGACCGAAATCCGTGCGCTGGGCGTCGGCCTGCCCTACGCGCTGACCGTGTCGATCTTCGGCGGCACCGCTGAATACATCGCGCTGTGGTTCAAGAGCATCGGCATGGAAACCGGTTACTACTGGTATGTCACGGCGTGCATCGCGGTGTCGTTGCTGGTGTACGTGACCATGAAAGATACCCGCAAGCATTCGCGGATCGAGACGGACTAATAGCAACATTGATGGAGGCTGTTATGGCCTCCCTGAACGCAACACCACAGCCCGGCCTTGGCCGGGCTTAGTCATTTCTGGGGGTAAACAAAACTCCAGGCTCGACACAAAAAATGTGGGAGCGGGCTTGCTCGCGAAAGCGGCTTAACATTCAACAAGGATGCTGACTGATACACCGCCTTCGCGAGCAAGCCCGCTCCCACATTAGATCTCATCGCTGGAAATAACCCGCTCGTCCTTGCACTATGATCGATCCCGAAACAAAGCCCTCAGGAACCTCCGTCCATGCCCGACGACATCCATTTCTACGAACCCGCCAACGGCCACGGCCTGCCGCATGACCCGTTCAACGCCATCGTCGGCCCGCGCCCTATCGGCTGGATTTCCTCCCAGGACGCCAACGGTCGCTTGAACCTGGCGCCCTACAGTTTTTTCAATGCCTTCAACTACATCCCGCCGATCATTGGTTTTTCCAGCGTCGGGCGCAAAGACAGCCTGAATAATATCGAGCAGACAGGCGAATTCGCCTGGAACCTGGCGACCCGGCCGCTGGCCGAGCAGATGAACCAGAGCTGCGCCATGGTCGGGCCGCAGGTCGATGAGTTTGAACTGTCCGGGCTGACCACCGCCGCGTCGAAAATCATTCAGGTGCCACGGGTTGCCGAAAGTCCGGTGTCCTTTGAGTGCAAGGTCACGCAGATCATTCAGTTGCAACGTGCAAACAAGGAAGTGGTGCCGAGCTGGCTGATTCTCGGCGAAGTGGTCGCCGTGCATATCGCCAAGTGGCTGTTGAAAGATGGGGTGTACGACACCGCCGCGGCAGAACCGATTCTGCGCGGCGGCGGGCCGGCGGATTACTTTCAGCTGGGGCCAGAGGCATTGTTCAAGATGTTCCGCCCGGGGGCGGTCAAGTAATTACCAGAGCAGGTCGGTGTCTTCTTTAACGTCTTTGAGGCGGGTCAGCTCTTTGGCAGCGGCCTCGTCGGCTTCATGGGCGGTTTTGAAGGTCTGGCTTTCCAGCACTTTGTGAAAACGCGGGGCACCGGAACCGCCGAGGGCTTTGACGGCAATCGCGGCGTGGTAACCGCCCTCGCCCGGTACTACTGCTGAAACGGCTTCGAAGTGTTCAAAGGCTTTGCGTGCCATGTCGCGGATCCTGGCTAATGGAGAGTTGCGCCATTAAACCCTCAACCGGCGAGTTTGTGTACCGCCGCCTGAGACTGGCCAAGCGCCTGGGCCGCCGAGACATCCTTGAAGGTATGGAAATCCAGGCTATTGACCACCAGCTCTTGCACCAGCTCGGCAAAGATCTGCATCGCCGGGCTGCCGAAGTAAGCGGTCATGGCCTGTTGGTTGGCCCAGAAACCGGACACCAGCCACAGCTCGGGATCGCATTGCGAGTGCTGCAGGGCGAAGCTCAGGCAACCCGGTGCGTTGCGCGACGGCTCGATCAAGGCGCTCAGGCGTGCACCGAGTTCTGCCGAACGCCGGGCGCGGGCGCGGACGAAGGCCATATGACTGACGGGGATCTGCGTAGACATGTTCAACCCTCCCAGGTCATCCAGTGGCAGCCGGGGACGGGCTGCGACAGGATCCAAGATTAGGCGGCGCGCCCTGGTCGTCGTTAGTCGATTCCTGCCGGCTTGTTGCACAATCCTGCGCGACTGCAAAAAACGTCTGTAACAACATGTAAACCACTGTCACATCGCTGCAACACGACTTTCAAGCAAGTTTTCCCGGCGCTGACCTGCCATAGCAGCCTCGCGTATTTACCTCGTGCAGAATCAGGCAAGCTTTTGGCAGGATGTGTCTACCGCTGTCCCTTGCACAAATTTAAGCTCAGCCCATCACCAACGCGTCACCGAGGATGCCCAGCATGTCGTCGCTCGATCATTTTCAAGCCCCGCTGGATGCCGACATGGAAAAACAGCGCGCGGAACTGGCCGCCCTCATCCGTCGTAACACGATGGAGGATGGCACTTATGCCACCTCCGTCGGTTCGCTGTTCATGTCGCGCCACAGTAAAAACCATGACTTCGCTCCAGTGCTGGCGCAACCGGCCCTGTGCATCATGGCCCAGGGGCGCAAGGAAGTGCGGCTGGCAGATGAATACTTCAATTACGACCCGCTGAATTACCTGGTGGTGTCGGTCTCGATGCCATTGAGCGGGCGGGTGGTGAATGTCTCGCCCGAGGAACCGATCCTCGCCGTACGACTGGATATCGATCCGGCAGAAATCAGCGCGCTGATTGCCGACGCCGGCCCCATCGGCGTACCCACACGGCCCACTGGCCGTGGCCTGTATGTCGAGCAGATCGACACGGCAATGCTCGATGCCGTGCTGCGTCTGGCGCGTTTGCTGGACACACCGAAAGACATCGCCATGCTGGCGCCGCTGATTCGTCGAGAGATTCTGTATCGGCTGTTGCGCAGCCAGCAGGGTCATCGGCTGTATGAGATTGCCATTGCCAACAGCCAGAGCCATCGCATCAGCCAGGCGATCAAATGGCTCAACGGCAATTATGAGCAACCGCTGCGCATTGATGATCTGGCGCGGGAAGTGAACCTGAGCGTGTCAACATTGCATCACCGGTTCAAGGCGATGACGGCGATGAGTCCGCTGCAGTATCAGAAGCAATTGCGCCTGCAAGAGGCGCGGCGGTTGATGCTGGCTGAAGGGTTGGAAGCTTCGGCGGCGGGTTATCGGGTGGGGTATGAAAGCCCCTCCCAGTTCAGCCGGGAGTACAGCCGATTGTTCGGAGCGCCGCCGCTCCGGGATTTGGCGCGGTTGCGGTTGTCGGTTTGATCTGACTTTTTCGGTGCGGCTACTGACGCCTTCGCGAGCAAGCCCGCTCCCACAGGGGATTTGTGGTGGACACAAATTAAGTGAACACCGCAGATCCAATGTGGGAGCGGGCTTGCTCGCGAAGAGGCCGGCAAAGGCGACCCACCTCTAAAGTCAGGCGCTCAACACGCGGCAAGCCTCAGCCGGCAAGGTCACCGACACCGGATTGCCAATGCTCAACCCCCCCCCCTGACACGGCGTACTCAACGCGGTAAACGACACCCCGGAACACTCGACGGTCGTTTCAATCGTCGCCCCGATATCCCGCACAAACGTCACCTTGCCGAGCAAGCGATTCCCCGCCGTCGCCTGGGGTTGCGACAGTTGCAGATCCTCCGGGCGAATCAGCATTTTCACTTTCTCCCCCACCACAATGCTGCTGCAAATAGGCACTTGCAGCGCATCGCCACCGGGCAAGCTGACCTTGCCGTTGCCCAGCGCCGTGGCCGGGAAAATGTTCCCCGAGCCAATAAAGTCCGCGACGAATTCATTGGCCGGATGCCGATAGATTTCAATCGGCGTACCGACCTGCTGCACCCGATGCTCACCCAGCACCACCACGATATCGGCCATGGTCATGGCTTCGCGCTGGTCGTGGGTGACCATGATGGTGGTGATGTTCAAACGCTGTTGCAGCTGACGGATTTCCACCTGCATCGACTCACGCAGCTTGGCGTCCAGCGCCGACAACGGTTCATCAAGCAGGAGGATTTTCGGCCGCGAAGCAATCGCCCGGGCAATTGCTACGCGCTGACGTTGCCCGCCGGAGAGTTTCGCCACCGGACGATCAATCATTTCCTGCAGCTGAATCAGCTCCAGCAACTCCACCACCCGCGCCTGTTGATCAGTCTTGCTGACCCCGCGCAGTTTCAGCGGATAGGCGATGTTCTCCCCCACCGTCATGTGCGGAAACAGCGCCAGCGATTGAAACACCATGCCGAAATTACGCTGATGCGCCGGCGTATGGCCGATGTCTTCACCGTCCAGGCGAATCTCGCCGCCAGTCAGGGTTTCAAGCCCGGCAATCATCCGCAGCAAAGTGGTTTTGCCGCAGCCCGAAGGGCCGAGGAAACACACCAGTTTGCCCTCAGGCAAATGCAGGTTCACATCTTTTACCGCGCAGGCCGAGCCGTAATGTTTCTCGACGTTTTCCAGAATCAGACCAGTCATGTTGCACCTCAAGAATCAGAACGAAACGCCACCTTCACCGACCAGCTTCTCCAACGCCCAGATCAGGACGAAGTCGATCAGCACGATCAGCACGGCAAACGAGAAAACGGTAGGGTCGAGCGAAGACACGGTGCGGCTGTACATCCAGATCGGCACGGTCATGACGTCGATGGTGTAGAGGAAATAGGTCACGGTGAATTCGTTGAACGAGACGATGAACGCCAGCAGCATGCCCGCCAGAATCCCCGACTTCATCAGCGGCACCACCACATCGACAATCGCCCGCAGCGGTGAAGCGCCGAGCATTTGCGCGGCCTCTTCGACTTCGCTGCCGATGGAGAGCATCGCCGCGGTACAGTTTTTCACCACGAACGGCAGCGCCAGAATCACGTGGGCAATCACCAGCCGCGAGGTGGTGATGTGGAACGGCAGGCTGTCGAACACCAGCAGCAAAGCCAGGCCCAACACCACCATCGGGAACACCAGTGGCAGCGACATCAATTGCAGCGCCACAGCCTTGCCGCGGAACTCGCAACGGGTCAGGGCGTAGGCTGCCGGCACCGCGATAATCGTGGCGAAAACCATGGTCAGACAGGCCACCATCAGGCTGGTGGTCATGGCTTTGCCGAGGCTCAGCACATCGCTGGCGTCTGGCGACACGAAGGTGTTCCAGGCGGCCTCGTACCATTGCAGGCTGTAGCTGCTGGGCGGGAAGTCGAGGTTCGACGCACCGCTGAACGACATGACGATCATGGTCAAAATCGGCAGCACCGCCAGCAGCAGAATGAAGCCCGACAGGATGCCGGCGAACTTGCCGGTATCGCCTGGCAGCAGCGAGTGGCGCTTCTTGATCAGGGTGCTCATTGGGAAGCCTCCAGCATGCGCCGACGACGGCCGGTGATGTATTCGGACAAGGTCATGATCGCCAGGGTGGTAACGATCAGCACCACACCGGCAGCAGACGCGGCGGGCCAGTTCATCAGCGGGGCGATCTGGTCATGCACCATCACCGCCAGCATCGGCACGCGCCGACCACCGAGCAGCAGCGGCACCACAAAACTGCTGGCGTTATAGGCAAACACCAATGTCGCGCCAGTGATAATCCCCGGCAAACTCATCGGCAACACCACCTGGCGAAACACCTGCAAGCGACTGGCGCCGAGGGTGGCAGCGGCCTCTTCGTAAGTGCGGGCAACGCCGCGCATGGCGCTGGCAATCGGCAGCACGGCCAACGGGAACGCGGTTTGCACCAGGCCCATCAACACGCCATTCTGGTTGTAGAGCAGCATGATCGGGCGCTTGATCAGGCCCAGGCCCATCAGCGCCTGATTGAGCATCCCGCCCGGCCCGAGGATCACCAGCCAGCCGTAGCTTTGCAGCAGCAGGTTGACCAGCAAGGGCAGCAGCACCGCCGCGAGGAAGATCCGCCGCACAAACGGCGAGGTCAGCCGTGACATGGTGTAGGCGACCGGGATCGCCAGCAGCACCGCAATCACCGCGCTGATCAGCGCCAGGCGCAACGTCAGCAGCAACGATTTGAGGTAATAGGGTTCCAGCAATTGGGCGTAACTGGCCAGGCTGAACCCGGTCCACTCCGCGCCTTTGGTGCCGACGCTCATGCGCAGCACCAGCAGGCTGGCGGCAATCAGCACGCCGAGAAACAGCATCGACGGCGAGAGGAAAAACCAGGCACGCGCCGTCGGTGAGACACCCCGATTGAGGCGCACGGGTGCGGCGCTTACCGGATGGGTCAGAGGTTGGTGTTCCATAGCAAGGGTCTCGTCAATGGAAAGCAGCTGAGCGAGCACAGGCCTTAAAACCACGTTGAACCCTGTGGGAGCGGGCTTGCTCGCGAAGAGGCCATGTCAGTCGACATCAATGTTGAATGTCACACCGCATTCGCGAGCAAGCCCGCTCCCACATTGGATTTGTGGTGTTTCAAAGGAACTGTGTTCGCCACTCGATCAGGAAGAAAAGATTTCCGTGTAACGACGAATCCATTGGTCATGCACGGTGGCCAGGAAGGCGTTGTCGTGCATGATCGCCTTCTCGGCAATCTGCTCCGGCGTGAGGATGTACGGGCTTTTGCGCGCTTCGGCGGAGATGATCGCCTTGGCGTTAACCGGGCCGTTGTAGATGTCTTCGGCCATCTTGCCCTGCACCAGCGGGTCCAGAGAGTGGTTGATGAAGGCGTAGGCCAAGTCGATATCGCCCGGGCGATTCTTCGGCATCACCGACAACATCAGGTCGGTGTAGAAGCCTTCCTTCATGCCAAACGTGGCGCCCAGGCCGTAGGCCGGATCGCGAATCTGTTTCGGGAAAAACGCCGGCGCGTACAAGCCACCCATGTCCAGGGAACCGGTGCGGAACAGCTCGGCGATCTGGTTCGGGTTTTCGCCCAAGGTCACGACGCGATCTTTCAGCTCGGCGAGTTTCTTGAAGCCCGGCTCGATGTTGTGTTCGTCACCACCGGCCAGTTTGGCGGCGATGATGATCAGGTCCATGGCCTCGGTCCAGTTCGGCGGCGGCAGGAAGATGTTCGGCGACAGCTCTGCGTCCCACAGGGCGGCGTAGCTGTCCGGCGCTTCTTTGATGGTGCGGGTGCTGTAGACCAGGCTGTTGCACCACAGCAGGTAACCGATGCCATGACCATTGGCGCCAGTGCGGTATTGCTCCGGCACGTCGACCAGGTTGGGGATGCGGTTGAGATCGGGTTTTTCCAGCAGGTTGGCGGCGGCCAGACCTTCAGCGCCGACGCCGGCCAGAGTGATGATGTCGTACTGCGGACGATCACCGCCGGCCTTGAGTTTGGCGACCATTTCCGAGGTGCTGCCGGTGCGGTCAGCGATGACCTTGCAGCCGTACTTGGCTTCGAAAGTCGCGGCGATGTTGCGCAATGCGGCAAGGCCGGTGTCATCGGACCAGGTCAGCAAGCGCAGGATCTTGCCCTGGAAACGTGTGTCGCTGGCATTGGCCTTGATGAACGGCATGCTCATGGCCGCCGCAGCCACGGACGCCACGCCCACGGTTTTGATGAATTGACGTCTGTTCAGATCGTGCTCGCCCATGAAGGACTCCCTTTGTTTTTTTAAGTATGAGGTTGGTCGCAACCGTTGCATCCGCGCGGCCAGATCAGCTTCAAGCCCCCGGTTTCAATGGGCCTTGGCGATGCCAGCGGGTTCATCCTGAGGTCGTGCAAAACACCTGACTATCGATAAAAACTCATTGAAGCCATGACGCTGGCGCATGCCTCATCGCGAGGCATGCGCTCACCTTTTTCGTGCTGTCAGACGGCCCGAATCACGTGTTTGATTTCCTGGAAAGCCTGCAAGCCCCACGGCCCCAATTCGCGGCCGATGCTGCTCTGTTTGTAGCCACCCCAAGCGGTCTGCGGGAAGATCACTTGCGGCGCGTTGATCCACACAAGCCCCGCCTGCAAAGCGTTGGCGACCCGATCGGCGGCTTCTGCGTCGCGCGTGACCACGCTGGCCACCAGACCAAACTGGCTGTCGTTGGCCAAGGCAATCGCCTCGGCTTCAGAGCTGAAACTGCGCACGCAGATCACCGGGCCGAAAATCTCTTCGCACCACAGCGCACTGTCGAGGGGCACGTCGATGAAAATGGTCGGCTGCAAAAAATAGCCGCGTGGCAGGTCTGCCGGGCGATTACCGCCGCAGATCAGCTTCGCGCCTGCGCTCAAACCGCGATCGATGTGGCCCAGCACCCGTTGGTATTGCGCCTGATTGACCAGTGCGCCCATTTCCACGTTCGGGTCGAACGGGTCGGCCACGCGAATGGCTTCGGCGCGCGCCTTCAATCGCGCTACAAATTTTTCCGCCAGTTCATCGGCAACCAGCACGCGGCTGGTGGCGGAACACATCTGCCCGGCGTTGAAGAAACCACCGCCACAGGCCACTTCCACGGCCAATTCGATGTCGGCATCGGCGAGTACCAGCAGCGAGGATTTGCCGCCCAGTTCCAGGCTCACACCCTTCACGGTTTCCGCTGCCCGCTGCATCACCTGCACGCCCACCGCGTTGCTGCCGGTGAAGGAAATCTTGGCGATGCGCGGATCAGCCGACAGCGGCGCACCAACGGCCAGGCCGGTGCCGCAGACCAGATTGAACACACCGTTTGGCAGACCGGCTTCGGCAATGATCGTCGCCAGTTCCAGCTCCGGCAGCGGCGTCACTTCAGACGGTTTAAGCACCACGCAGCAACCGGCGGCCAGCGCTGGGGCGAGCTTCCAGGCGGTGGTGACCATCGGGAAATTCCACGGCACGATCAGCCCCACCACACCGCATGGCTCGCGGCGCAAACGGGCGCTGAAATCGTCGCTCGGCAACGCCACGGCGCTGTCCTGTTTACCGTCCAGGCCTTCGGCCAGATCGGCATAGTACTCGAACGTGGCGATTACATCGTCGACATCAATGGCCGCTTCAAACAGCGGTTTACCGTTGTTGCTCGACTGCAACTTCATCAACTGTTCACGACCGGCCTGTACGCCAGCGGCGATTCTGCGCAGGATCGCCCCGCGCTCGGCGCCGGTGGTTTTCGACCACTGTTTGAAAGCATGGGTCGCCGCCGTGACGGCCTGATCGACAGCGTGTTCATCGCCGCCGTTGACGGTTGTCAGCAGCGCTTCGGTCGCCGGGTTGATCACGCGTAAATGTTCGTTGCCAGCCAACCATTGGCCATCGATGTACAGGCCATCCAGAGTAATAGGAAAACTCATTTCGACACCGCCTTCATCCACTGGGTCTGATCGATTTCAATCAGGGTCGGACCCTGGCGATCGGTGGCGAGACGCAGCGCGCTGCGCAGTTCTTCGACACCGCTGACCGCCTCGGCTGCGCAACCCAGCGCCTTGGCCACACCGATGAAGTCCGGGGTGTAGATGTCCACGCCCACCGGCTCGATGGCGCGGTTGACCATGTATTTCTTGATCTCTTCGTAGCCTTGGTTATTCCACAACAGTACGATCACCGGGGTGCGTGCTTCAACCGCACTGGCCAGTTCCGGCAGGGTGAATTGCAGACCACCATCGCCGATCAGGCACACCACCGGAGGTCGCACGCCGCCTTCGATGCTGCCACCGAGCCAGGCGCCTATCGCCGCCGGCAAGGCGTAACCGAGGGTGCCGTAGCCGGTGGACGAGTTGAACCAGCGGCGCGGGCGTTCCGGGTTGAAGGTGAGGTTGCCGGTGTACACCGGTTGGGTCGAATCGCCGACGAATACCGCGCTCGGCAATTCGTGCAAAACGGTTTCCAGGAAACGGGTCTGGGCCAGCGTCGGGGCGTCCCAGGATGCGGCCAGTTCATCGCGCAAACGCGCGGCACGCACCTGCCCCCAATCGTTGCGACGCTCGGCCAGCGACTGGTGGGACAGCGCACTCAGCAAGGCCTGAGCGGCGTTGCGCGAGTCGGCCACCAACGCGACTTTCGGCGGGTAATTACGCACGGTCTGGTCGGGGTCGATGTCCACGCGCAGCAACACGCCGGGAATGTCGAAGCCGCCGGCGAAGGTGACGTCGTAATCGGTTTCGGCCAGTTCGGTGCCGATGGCCAGCACCACGTCGGCCTCGGCGACCAGCGCGCGAGTGGCTACCAGGCTTTGGGTCGAGCCGATCAGCAGCGGATGACTGGACTCGAGCATGCCCTTGGCATTGATGGTCAGGGCCACTGGCGCATCCAGCAGTTCCGCCAATTCGGTCAGCTCGGCCGCGGCATCGATGGCGCCGCCACCGGCGAGAATCAATGGGCGCTTGGCACCGGCCAGCAAGTCGGTCATGCGGCTGATCGCGCTTGGCGAAGCACCGGCTCGATCAATGTTCACCGGCACGCTGGCGAGCAAGTCATCGGCCTCTTCGACCAACACGTCCAACGGAATTTCGATGTGCACCGGACGCGGACGGCCAGCCTGGAACAGCGCGAAGGCGCGGGCCAACACGCCCGGCAATTCAGCCGCCGACATCAAGGTGTGAGAGAACGCTGCCACGCCGCCGACCAGTGCGCTTTGGTTCGGCAGTTCATGCAACTTGCCGCGACCGCCGCCCAATTGGCTGCGCGATTGCACGCTGGAAATCACCAGCATCGGGATCGAGTCGGCATAAGCCTGGCCCATGGCGGTGGTGATGTTGGTCATGCCAGGGCCGGTGATGATGAAGCACACACCCGGTTTGCCGCTGGTGCGCGCATAACCGTCGGCCATGAAACCGGCGCCCTGTTCGTGACGCGGAGTGACGTGGTTGATGCTCGAACGGGCCAGCCCGCGATACAGCTCCACGGTATGCACCCCGGGAATGCCGAACACCTGCTCGACCCCGTAATCTTCGAGTAACTTGACCAATACTTCGCCGCACGTCGCCATGTCTTTGCCCTTTTTGTTCGTTTGAGACGCCGGGCCTGCGCAGTGTTTATGATGGGTTGGCAGGTCCAGGGATGGCCTCATTGGAACGGGCGACGCGTAGCCGCAACAATGGATAAAAAGTCATACTAGCCATGTCTTCACGTCATACCTTGGATCCCAATGAAACGATTGCCTCCCCTGCCGGCGCTGCACACTTTTCTGATCACCGCGCAGTGCTGCAACTTCACCCGGGCCGCCGAACAGCTGCACATCACCCAAGGCGCGGTAAGCCGGCAGATCGCCGGGCTGGAAGATCATCTGGGTTATGAGCTGTTTATTCGCCAGGCGCGGGGCTTGAGCCTGACCGCCGAAGGACGGGAGTGGCTGCCACGGGTGCAGCAGATTTTCAGCCTGATCGACGAGGCGGTGGAGCAGATCGGCGAGAAGCGCGAAACCCTGCAACTGAAAGCCCCGACCTGCGTGATGCGCTGGCTGTTGCCGCGTCTGTTGCAGTGGCAAAAGGAACGCCCGGATGTGCCGGTGGAATTGACCACCACGGTGAAACACGGCGTGGATTTTCATCGCGAGCAGTTCGATGCGGCAGTGATGTATGGCCCACCGCCGGACAGCTCACTGGCCTCCCAGCATCTGTTCGATGAGCAACTGACGCCCGTGTGTTCCCGACCGATGCTTGAAGGGCCGATGGCTTTGCAGACTCCGGCCGATCTGCAGCAGCACTTGTTGCTGCACCCCACCCGCGATGAACGGGACTGGAACGCCTGGCTGAAGGCTGCGGATATTCGGCTGAGCAATGTCGGCAAAGGTCAGCATTTCGAAACCCTGGACCTGGCGATGTCGATGGCGTCTCAGGGAACGGGGGTTGCGATTGGCGATTGGTCGTTGATCGGCGATGACCTGAGTGCCGGACGGCTGGTCATGCCCTTTGACTTGAAGGTGAAAACCGGGTTGGCGTATTACCTGGTGTTCCCTGAAAAACCTGCGCCCTCGCCGAAGTTGCGTGAATTGATGGGGTGGTTGGTGGAGCAGGCTCAGAGCCGCTGAGAGATGATCGTTCCCACGCTCTGCGTGGGAATGCAGCCCGGGACGCTCCGCGTCCCATCAAGAGCCGAACGCGGAGCGTCCGATGAGGCATTCCCACGCAGAGCGTGGGAACGATCAACGCTGGCGTGCGGTGTTTCGTGGATCAATACCCGACAGTAAACCGCTGCCTTGAATGCTTCGGCGTTTTCAGTTCATCAAGCAGCGCAATCGCGAAGTCAGCAAAGGTAATCCAGCTGCGGCCTTCGGCACTCACCAGCAAGTCATCCTTGCCGACTCGAAACGCGCTGGTGCGCTCACCTTCGACAAACTCTGCCGACGGCGACAGGAACGTCCAGTCCAAGTCTTTTTCCTGACGCAAAGTATTCAGGAACGCAGCACCGGCGCTAGCCTCGGCCTTGTATTCCTCCGGGAAACCTTCGCTATCGATCACCCGAGAGCCGCCCGGCAGCAACAGCGAACCCGCACCGCCCACCACCAACAGACGCTTGACCCCGGCCTTCTTCACTGGCTCGATGATCGCGCTGGCAGGGATGGTCGAGAAATGCGCAGCGCTGATCACCGCATCATGCCCGGCCACGGCGGCTTGCAATGCAGCAGCGTCGAGCACGTCCACGTTTTTGCTCACGACCCCGGCACGCGGGGCGATTTTCGAAGTGTCGCGGGCGATGGCAGTGACGCTGTGACCGCGACGCAGGGCTTCTTCCAACAGTTGGCTACCGGCACGACCGGTGGCACCGATGATTGCGATGTTGCTCATGACGTTTCTCCAGTTGGTTTGGGTGTACGCGAAGTTACTTGGTTTGCATTGATCAGTGTGGCGAGGGAGCTTGCTCCCGCTCGGCTGCGAAGCAGTCGTAAAACCTGAGCATGCGGTGCGGCGGGAAGAATGTAGGGGAGCGCTTCGCACTCCAACGGGGGCAAGCCCCCTCGCCACAACCCTCGCCACAGGTAAGCAGTTTCAGCTGCGGCGGATTACCACTTCATCTCGCCCTTGGCGACTTTGGCGCTCAGCTCCAGCGAGCTTTCTTCACCCAGGGTCGGGTAGCGTTTTTTCATTGCGCCGATCAGTTCGGCAGCGTCTTTCGCCTTGGCGGTTTCTTCGTCGAAAGCCTTGATGTAATCGGCGGTGAATTGCACCGCCGACAGAGAACGCGCGCTCTCACCGAGGTAGTGACCCGGCACAATGGTGGTGGGCTTCAGCGCTTCGATCGCCTGCAGCGTCGTCAGCCAATCGGCATGGGATTGCGGGGTCTGGGTGTCGGCCATCCACACGTGAATGTTTTCCGCGACCACCACGCCACCAACCACTGCCTTGATCGACGGGATCCACACAAAACTGCGATCCGGCTGCTTGCCGTCCAGGCCGATCACCTGCAATTTCTGCCCTTCCAGCATCAGGCTATCGCCCTTGAGCACCTGCGGCACGATGGTTTTGTTCGGTACGTCAGCACCCATTTTCGGGCCCCAGAACGCCAGTTTGCCGTCGACGGTTTTTTTGATGTGATCGACAGTCGGTTGCGAGGCCAGCACTTTGGCTTTCGGGAACGCTTGGGTGACGGTGTCGAGGCCGAAGTAGTAATCCGGGTCACCGTGGCTGATGTAGATGGTGGTCAGTTGCTTGCCGCTGGCGCGGATTTTTTCTACCACTTGTTCGGCCTGGGCTTTGCCGAATTGCGCGTCCACCAGAATCGCTTCCTTCTCGCCGCTGACCAGCACCGAGGTCACCGGGAAGATCGCGTTGATGCCAGGGTTGTAGACGTCCAGCGTCAGGGTGGATGCCGCAGCGGCATGGGCCGCGAAGCCGAGCGTAGCGGTTGCCAGAAGAATGCGTTTGATTGAAGTGAAGCCGATCATCTGTTGCTCCGTTGTCCGAATGCCATGCTTGGCGATGGGACAGAGCTTAGTTGCCTGGTTCGATACAAAAAATGCGATGCTTGAACATAGTTTGTTTCTGAAAGCGGGCAAATCATGGATCGTCTACAAGCAATGCGGGTATTCGTCACGGTGGTGGACCTGGGCAGCCAATCGGCCGCCGCCGATCACTTGGACCTCTCACGGCCGGTGGTTTCACGCTATCTGGCGGAGTTGGAGGATTGGGTCGGCGCGCGCCTGATGCATCGCACCACGCGCAAATTGAGTCTGACCGCCGCCGGCAGTGAGATCCTGCCTCGCTGTCGGCAGATGCTCGATTTGTCCACCGACATGCAAGCCGCCGTCAGCGAACCGGACGACGCACCGCGAGGCCTGTTGCGGATCAGCGTCAGCACCTCATTCGGCCAAGCGCAACTGGCGGACGCCATGGCGGCCTACGTCAAACGTTACCCCGGCGTCAGCATCGATATGCAAATGCTCGACCGCACGGTGAACCTGGTGGATGAACGCATCGACCTGGCCATCCGCACCAGCAACGACCTGGACCCGAACCTGATCGCCCGGCGGCTGACGGTCTGCCGTTCAGTGATCTGCGCTTCCCCCGCGTACCTGCGCGAGCACCCGACACCGCAACGGGTCGAGGACCTCAGCCTGCACAACTGCCTGACCCACTCCTACTTCGGCAAAAGCCTCTGGCATTTCGAACAGGACGGCGAGCCCGTCTCGGTGCCGGTGGAGGGCAACATCAGCGCCAACGAAGCCAGCACGCTGTTGCGCGCGACGATGGCCGGGGCTGGCGTGGTGATGCTGCCCAGTTACCTGGCCGGCGTGCATATCCACAGCGGCGAACTGATCCGCCTGTTGCCCCAGGCCAAGCCTCGGCAGCTGAACATCTATGCGGTGTACGCCTCACGCAAACACATGCCGGCGGCGTTGCGCAGCATGCTGGATTTTTTGGTGCTTAGATTTCCCGAAGAACCGGAGTGGGATGTTGGGTTGTAAACGGATCAAAATGTGGGAGCGGGCTTGCTCGCGAAAGCGGTGTGACATTCAACAATGATGTCGACTGATCCACCGCATTCGCGAGCAAGCCCGCTCCCACATTGGCTCATCATTGTTCTGAATATCGCGTTAACCGCGAAAGCGGCTTTGCTGGCAACTCATCCGCGCTGACCTATGCTCAAAGCAGTACCGAAAGGTATTCGTTCAGAGGTCAACGCCATGAACATCAAAACAAAAAGATACCTCGCCATTTTCATCACTTGCGCGGCGACACTAGCGCTGTATGGCACAGCCGCCTGGCGTGTCGAGCAGTTGCGACAAGTGCCCCGTGAATACGCGAGCTGCAACTTCGAGCGCTGCATTCCCCACAACGCGACCCTCAACGCCCTCCGGTAACGAACACCTGTGGCGAGGGGGCTTGCCCCCGTTCGGCTGCGCAGCAGTCGTAATTCGGTGAATGCGGTGTTCTCATTGAAATGCTGGGGCCGCTTCGCGACCCAACGGGGGCAAGCCCCCTCGGTACAGGTTCAGGCCTCGTTGTCCTGATCGGCATGGTCCTGATCGGCCTTCAAGCGGTCGCGAAAAGCCTTGGGCGAAATCCCCACGCGACGCCTGAACAGGCGTGTGAAGTTGGTCGGATCGGAAAACCCCAACACGTCGGACATTTCATAAATGGTCATGCTGGTGTAGGTCAGCAAGCGCTTGGCCTCCAGCAATTGACGCTCGTGCATGATCTGCAACGCCGGTTGCCCCGCCAGCTCACGGCACGTGCCGTTGAGGTGGGACACGGAAATCCCCAGCCGATGAGCCAGGTCCTCGACCTTGACGTGCTGGCGATAAGTCTCTTCCACCAGTTGAATAAAGCCGTTGAGGTATTCCCGAGCCCGCTGCGGACGCTGAGTGGCGGTTTGGCGCTGAATCACCTGGCGGCTGATCCACACCATAATCACGCTGACCAGCGAATGCATGAGCATTTCCCGCGCCGGTTGATGGCCGGTGTACTCGCTTTTCAGCGCCGAAAACAGGCTGTTGAGGTACTCGCTGTCCTTGCCCGCCGGGTAGCTTTCGGCCTGTGCCAGAGCGTTCACCGAATTGCCCAGTTGTGCTTGCAGGTGGGCGATCAGCGGCGCGGCCAGCGTGACGACGAAACCCTCGACGTCCTCGGAAAACCGATAACCATGCACCGATAACGGCGGCAGAATCAGGATTGCCGGTTCGGTCAATTGTGAGCGTTTGCCTTCGATCTCAAGCTCTGCCTGACCTTTGAAGACGAAGAGCAACTGACACAAATCCGCGTGGCGGTGAGGTTTGATTTCCCATTGATGTTCGCGGCTGCGTTTGGAAATGGTTTCACAGTGCAACAAGTCAGGGGTCGGCCAGTCCAGGCTTTCACCGTAGAGTTTGAACACCGGAATCGATGGCAGGTCAGGCTTGTTCATCACTTCAATCCAGGCCTCGAAGGTAACGGGGCGATAATCGCACCGATTGGCAGAATGTACAGGTATCGGCTCAGTTTTCCCCTTCAATTGACAGACTCGCAAGTGAAAAATGCAAGTACTCGATCCATAAAAATCATTCACCGGTCTTGGCCGTGTGGAGCTTGCGAGTCATAAAAACAATGAAAACACTGAAAACCCAAGTCGCGATCATCGGTGCCGGCCCCTCTGGTCTGCTACTCGGCCAATTGCTGCATAACGCCGGCATCGACACCCTGATCCTCGAACGCCAGCCCCCGGACTACGTGCTCGGACGCATCCGCGCCGGTGTCCTCGAACAAGGCATGGTAGAGCTGTTGCGTCAGGCTGGAGTGGGTCAGCGCATGGACGCCGAAGGGCTGGTGCATGCAGGCTTCGAACTGGCCCTCGATGGGCGCCGGGTACACATCGATTTGCAGGCGCTGACGGGCGGCAAAACCGTAACGATCTATGGCCAGACCGAGGTCACCCGCGATCTGATGGCCGCTCGTCGGGACGCCGGTGCGCAGACGATCTATGAAGCCAGCAATGTCGTCCCCCACGGCATGAAAACCGCCGAACCCTTTGTCACCTTCGACAAGGACGGCGAAACATATCGACTCGATTGTGACTACATCGCCGGCTGCGACGGTTTCCATGGCGTGGCGCGGCAGTCGATTCCTACGGACTGCCTGAAGGTGTTCGAGCGGGTTTATCCGTTCGGCTGGCTGGGGATTCTCGCCGACACGCCGCCGGTGCATGAAGAGTTGGTCTATGCGCGGCATGAACGGGGTTTTGCGCTGTGCAGCATGCGTTCGCCGACACGCACCCGTTATTACCTCCAGGTACCGGCCCAGGACAAAGTCGAGGACTGGTCCGATCAGCGCTTCTGGGATGAGCTCAAATCCCGTCTGCCGACCGCCCTCGCCGACGCGCTGGTGACCGGCCCGTCAATCGAAAAAAGTATCGCGCCGCTGCGCAGTTTCGTGGTCGAGCCGATGCAGTACGGGCGGATGTTCCTGGTCGGCGACGCCGCGCACATCGTCCCGCCCACCGGCGCCAAGGGCCTGAACCTGGCGGCTAGCGACGTCAGTACGTTGTTCAACATTCTGCTGAAGGTTTACCGTGAAGGCCGTGTGGATTTGCTGGAGAAGTATTCCGAAGTCTGCTTGCGGCGGGTGTGGAAAGCCGAGCGGTTTTCCTGGTGGATGACCTCGATGTTGCATCGCTTCGACGAGCACGACGCGTTCAGCCAGCGCATCAGCGAATCGGAGCTGGCCTATTTCGTGGACTCCGAGGCCGGTCGCAAAACCATTGCCGAAAATTACGTCGGGCTTCCATATGAGGCTATCGAATAGCCTCCTATCGACTTACACTGGCGAGCATCCCGCTCGCCTTGCCTGCTGCGGGTCCATCACTGCCCGCAGGTTTTACCCGTGACCAATCTCAACCAGCCTGAAACGCCCAAACCGGCTATTCGCAGCGTGCTGATCGCCTTGATGCTGGCGATCTTTCTGGGCGCGCTGGACCAGACCATCGTCGCCGTGTCGATGCCGGCCATTTCCGCGCAATTCAAGGATGTCAGCCTGTTGGCCTGGGTGATTTCCGGATACATGGTGGCGATGACCGTGGCGGTACCGATCTACGGCAAACTCGGCGATCTCTATGGCCGCCGCAAGTTGATGCTGTTCGGCATGGGCTTGTTCACCCTGGCGTCGTTGTTCTGCGGCATGGCGCAAAGCATGGAGCAACTGGTGCTGGCGCGGATCCTTCAGGGCATCGGTGCCGGCGGGATGATTTCGGTGAGCCAGGCGATCATCGGCGACATCGTTCCGCCCCGCGAGCGCGGTCGCTATCAGGGTTACTTCAGCAGCATGTACGCGGTGGCCAGCGTGGCCGGCCCGGTTCTCGGTGGCTACATGACCGAATACCTGTCTTGGCGCTGGGTGTTCCTGATCAATCTTCCATTGGGCCTAGGTGCCTGGCTCGTGGCCCACCGCACGCTGGTGGGGTTGCCAGTGCCGCAGCGCAAGCCGATCATCGACTACTTCGGCACCGTGCTGATGATCATCGGCCTGACGGCGTTGTTGCTGGGCATCACTCAGGTCGGCCAAGGCCATTCGTGGCGCAGCACCGAAGTGTCGGGTTTGCTCGGTTGTGCGGTGGTGGTGCTGGCCGTGTTCGTCTGGCATGAACGGCGGGCGCGGGAACCGTTGCTTCCGATGCACTTGTTCACCAACCGCAGCGCGATTCTTTGCTGGTGCACGATTTTCTTCACCAGTTTCCAGGCGATTTCCTTGATCGTGCTGATGCCGCTGCGCTTCCAGAGCGTCACCGGCGCCGGGGCCGATAGCGCCGCGTTGCATCTGTTGCCGCTGGCCATGGGCTTGCCGATAGGCGCGTATTTCGCCGGACGCCAGACCTCGGTGACCGGTCGTTACAAACCGATGATCCTGACCGGCGCCTTGCTGATGCCGTTCTCGATTCTCGGCATGGCGTTCAGTGCGCCTCAGGCGTTTGTGCTAAGCAGCCTGTTCATGTTGCTCAGCGGCATCGCCAGCGGTATGCAGTTTCCGACGTCGTTGGTGGGTACGCAAAACTCGGTGGAACAACGGGACATCGGCGTCGCCACCAGCACCACCAATCTGTTCCGTTCCCTGGGTGGCGCGGTGGGTGTGGCGTTAATGTCGGCGCTGTTGTTGGCGTTGTTACAGGATTCGAGTTTCGCGCACTTGGCCGGCTCGTCGCTGATTGCCGAGGGTCACTCGGGGAATGTCTTGCTCGATGGTTTGAACGCCGCGCCGGGTGATGCGCAAAACGCCCTGCGCGCTGAGCTGCTGCTGACCTTCCGGCATTTGCTGATGGTCAGCGCGGCGGTGTCGCTGCTGGGGCTGGCGGCGGCGATTGCCATGCCGAACAGGGTGTTGCGGGGGCGGGAGGACAAGGTTCGATAGGCCAATCGAGTCGCCTGCATTCGCGAGCAAGCCCGCTCCCACAGTGGACCGAGTTCTTCCAGATGAAATACGGTCCAGTGTGGGAGCGGGTTTGCTCGCGAAAGCGGTCTGTCACTCACCGCCATTCAAGGGCTGTAATACCCCACCGCCACCAGAAAATGCCCGACCTTTTTCAGGTAGGCATGCTTGTCTTCCACTTTGCCAGTCACAGGGTTTTTCCAGCGGTATTCGTATTCGCCGTCATCCTGTTTGGCCATCAGCGCCAGAATCGGCTCGCCCACCGGTTTGCCTTCCGGGTCCTTGATCTTGCCGAAGTCGGTATTGATCAGTCGCAGATTGGTGCCGTGGGCGACATAACGCTGGGTATCCAGGTCGACGACAAACACGTACAGGTCATCCTGCAAGTAACCGCCCTTGAGGGAGTTGATCGCTGTGAGCGTGCCCTTTTCGTTTTTGGCCAGATCGACCGCTGCTTTATCGAGCAACGCTTGCGCCTGTTGCGGCGAGGCTCGTGGCAGATAGTAACCGACCGCCAGAATCCGCTGGCCGATGCGCTGATAGAATACATGCTTACGTTCAACCTTACCGTCGGCCCAGTTCTGCCAGCGGTATTCGGCTTGCTGAATGCCGTTGCCCTCCGGCACTTTCAAGGCGTCCTTGAAGGCTTTTTGCACCTCCGGTCCGAGTACCTCGGACACATCACGACCGATCAACGCCGAAGATGGTCCGCCGCTGGCGAGCATCACGCCCTTGGTGTCGACCACGAAGACATAGCGATCCTTGTCGACAAACTCGCCCTGACGGCTGAACGCCGCGAAAGCCTTGTCACCCTGCTCGTGGTAATAGGCCAGGGCTTTTTCCAGCAAGGCTTTGGCGGCCTGGCTGTCATCCTTTTCCGTCGTGGCGGCGTGAATCGGCCCCAGGCACAGTAAAAGCAACCCGCCCAGCCAGGCAAACTTGTGAAGAACCCCCATCGCGTATTCCCCGTTCTTGTTAGTGTTTCAAGAGCGTAGACGGCTTGGGGCTATGTATGAATATTCAGGAAACGGTGGGAAGGTCTGTGCTTTGAAGAGGCTTTGTGTGGCCAGGGGACTCTCTTTAGGGAGGGGCTTTTTGTGGCGAGGGGGCTTGCCCCCGTTCGGCTGCGCAGCAGTCGTAAAACCTGAGCATGCGGTGCAGCTGGAAGAATGTAGGGGAGCGCTTCGCACTCCAACGGGGCGATGCGGCGTTCCGACAAGCCCCCTCGCCACAAAAAGCCCCTAGCCACAGCAAGCCCCTAACCACAAAACCCATTCTACAAAAGCCCCACTCCACAGGCCCCATCACTGCATCGGGCTATTGAGACCGGGTGCGCAGTTGTTGCTGCAGATTCTGAATCTGCGCCTGCAGGGTGTTGATGTTGCGGGTGACCTGGCCGCGGAAGGCGTCGAACTCGGCGGTGTTGGTGCCACCTTGTGCGGCGGCCGGGCGGTTGTCCTGTTGGCTTTTGAGCACGATCATGTCTTGCTCCAGGCGTTCGATGGCGGCGCTCGGGTTGCTTTGTTTCTTCAGCGCGACGATGTCAGCGCCCAGGCTTTTGAGTTGGGCGTCGAATTTGCTGGTATCGTCCGACGCGTTCTTCAACGCGGCCAGTTCACCGCTCAAGGCTTTGACCTGAGCCTGCAACTGAGCATTGGCGGTTTGTTGTTCGGTGGCTTGCGCGGTCATTTGCGCCAGGCGCTTGTCCAGATCGGAGGTCTGGCCGAGTACGCCTTGCTGCTGCTTGCTCTGATCCTGAAGCTTGCTTTCCAGCTGTTTGCTCTGGTCCTGTAGTTTGCTTTCGAGCTGTTTGATTTGCAGCTTCAACGCTTCACTGCCAGTGCTGACGTTGGACTGGCTGGCCACGACCTTGCCGGAAATGTCCTGCAAGCGCCCCGCCGCTTCCTCACTGATGCGCGCAAAACTTTCCTGGGTCGCCACCAGTTGCTGTTCCATCAGCGAGATCTGCTGAAAACTCCACCAGGCAAGGCCGGCGAAGGCAAAGAACAACGCGCCGACCAATGCCCACAGAGGGCCAGTGCTCGGGCCTTTGACCTTGACCACCGGTGTGGTGCGCGAATGCACGGCAGTGCGAGCGGTGGTCGGAAAATCATCGTCATCGAGGCTGTCGGCGCGCAGGCTCGGGACATCGTCGAAGTCGTCGTTGGCATCGTTACGCATGGGCATTAGGGTCAACCTTTGTGGAACGCGGTGATGGCTTGATGCGGCGAAGTATAACCCCCGCTGCCGCACCGGTTGACCCTGAACCCCGAACTCGGTTCAGTAAGGGGTCACCCTTGTGTGTCAGCGAATGTCCTGAGCCTTCCACCAGCCGCAGAATTCATCGAGGGCGGTCCAGAGGCTGACTTTCGGATCGTAGTCCAGATAATGCCGTGCGCGACTGATGTCCAGGGTGAAGTTTTTGTTCATGACCTGCATGCCCAGCCGCGATAGCGTCGGCTCGGGACGACCTGGCCACAGCTTGCACACACCCTCGTTGAGCGCGGCAAGGCTGTAGGCCAAACCGTAGGAACGGTAGCGGGTAACCTGTGGGACATCCATTTGGCGCATCACGTAATTGACCACATCCCACAATGGAACCGGTGCTCCGTTGCTGATGTTGTAGGCCTTGCCCAGAGCCGAACCGCTGGCCTGCAAGCTGCTGAGCAACGCTTCATTGAGGTTTTGCACGCTGGTGAAATCGACCTTGTTCAGGCCGTTGCCGATAATTGCCAAGCGCCCTTTGCGCTGCATCTTCAGCAGTCTGGGGAAAATGCTCATGTCGCCGGCACCCGTCACGAAGCGCGGGCGCAGGGCCAGGGTTTCGAGGCCGAATTCCTGCGCACCGAAAACTTTTTGCTCAGCCAGGTATTTGGTCGCGGCATAGGGATGTTTGAAGCGCTTGGGCACCTGCTCTTCAGTCAACCCCAGATGATCGCGGCCATCGAAGTAGATCGACGGCGACGACAAGTGCACCAGACGCCGGACCCGCTGTTTCAGACAGGCCTCGACCACGTTCTCGGTGACTTCGACGTTGCCTTGATGAAAGTCCTGATACCGCCCCCACAAACCGACAGCGCCGGCGCAATGCACCACGGCTTCAACGTCTGAACACAGGTCGCGTGCCAGTTGCGGGTCGCTCAAGTCGCCCTGAATGAACTCGGCGCCACGGCGCACCAGATGCTCGACGCTTTCGGCCCGGCGACCGTTGACCCGCACGTCCAGGCCCTGCTCCAGGGCGAAACGCGCAAAGCGTCCGCCAATGAAGCCGCTTGCGCCGGTGACCAGAATCTTCATGAATTGCTCCGAATATTTCGTTTTGCGTTTTGCGCTTTGCATATTGCGTAGGGCGTAGGGCGTGAGGTCTTGACGCTGCCCGTCAGTCCAACGGCACCAGCCATTGCTTCGACGAGCGCACCAATTGATCGGTGAGTAACCCCAAAAGCTGACCGCCATTGCGCCAATGATGCCAGTACAGCGGCACATCGATCGGCTTATCTGGCAAAAGCTCCTGCAATTGGCCGCGTTCCAGTTGCTCGCGCACCTGCAATTCAGGCACCAGGCCCCAGCCAAGCCCTGCTTCGGTGAGACGAAGAAAGCCTTCGGACGATGGGCATAAATGGTGTTCGAAACCGCCATCCACACCGAGGGATGCGAGGTAGCGATGCTGTAGAAAATCATCCGGGCCAAACACCAGGGCCGGGGTTTTGGCCAATTGATCGGCGCGCACACCTTCGGGAAAATGCCGGGCAATGAACGCCGGGCTCGCCATCGCACGGTAGCGCATCGCCCCCAACAGAACGCTGCGCGCACCAGCCACTGGCCGCTCACTGGCACAGACACACCCCGCCACTTCGCCTGCGCGCATGCGTTTGAGGCCGACGGTCTGGTCTTCTACCACCAAGTCGAGCAACAGATGTTGTTCCGCGCAAAAGTCCCCCACCGCCTCGGCCCACCAAGTGGCAAGGCTGTCGGCATTCAGAGCGATACGCAGGCGTTCTGGCAGGCCTTCTTCGTCCAGCGCCGGGACCAACGTTTGTAGATCGCGCTCAAGTAATCGCACCTGCTGCACATGGTTAAGCAATCGCCGGCCAATCTCCGTCGGCGCCGGGGGTGTGACCCGCACCAGCACCGGTTGGCCGACCCGTGCCTCCAGCAGTTTGATCCGTTGGGAGATGGCCGATTGGGACAAACCCAACACCTGCGCGGCGCGTTCGAATCCGGCCTGTTCGATCACGGTGGCGAGCGCGGAAAGTAATTTGTAGTCGAACATCAGTTCTCCTAATGGGCGATCAGGACTATTGGTTTTTCTTATACAGCCTTCAACCGGAGAATGGCCAGCAAGAACTCTTGAACAAGGATCACCGACATGGCTGGCGAAACGTCATTGGCAACCCTGCTGCGCAGCATGAGCCCGCAACTCAACGACGGCGAATACGTGTTCTGCACGTTGCGCAACGGCAAGTTGCCCACCGGCCTTGAGATTGTCGGCAGTTTTCGTGAACGGGAAGGCCTGACGGTGATTCTGGAACGTTCCCACGCTGAGAAGGCCGGTTTCAGCTTCGATTACGTCGCCGCCTGGATCACCTTGAACGTGCACTCAGCCCTCGAAGCCGTCGGCCTGACCGCCGCGTTCGCCACGGCACTGGGCAAGGCCGGCATCAGTTGCAACGTGATCGCCGGGTATTACCACGACCATTTGTTCGTCGGCCAGGCCGATGCCGAACGCGCCCTGCAGGTACTGCGGGATCTGGCGTCCAACGCGGAGTAATACATATGTGGCAAAGCTATGTGAACGGCCTGTTGGTGGCCGCGGGGCTGATTATGGCAATCGGCACCCAGAATGCATTTGTGTTGGCGCAGAGCCTTCGGCGTGAACATCACCTGCCGGTGGCGGCGCTTTGCGTGACCTGCGATGCGTTGCTGGTGGCCGCCGGAGTGTTCGGGCTGGCGACAGTGCTGGCGCAAAACCCGACCCTGCTGGCCATCGCCCGTTGGGGTGGCGCGGCATTTTTGCTGTGGTACGGCAGCCTGGCGCTGCGTCGAGCCTGCTCGAAACAAAGCCTGCAACAGGGTGAAAATCAGACAGTACGCTCGCTGCGGGCGGTGCTGCTCAGTGCTTTGGCAGTGACACTGCTCAACCCGCATGTGTATCTGGACACCGTGTTGCTGATCGGCTCCCTCGGCGCTCAACAAACCGAGCCCGGCGCTTATGTGGTGGGCGCGGCCAGTGCGTCATTGCTGTGGTTTTTCACTTTAGCCCTTGGCGCGGCATGGCTGGCGCCGTGGCTGGCACGGCCGAGCACCTGGCGAATTCTCGACCTGTTGGTCGCCGTGATGATGTTCACCGTAGCGTTCCAGTTAATCAGCGCCGGGTGATTTATTCCAAAAGGCTCTGGAACCTCTATTCCACACAGTTGTTGCGTGGTTATGCCGCACCCCCGGTGCTATGATCCGATCCCTGCGCCGCAAAGAGTACAAACTCCCCGGCGCATGTCTGGCCGCCCGTGATCGGCCTTGCGCTCACCGCAACTGACCTGATTAGGAGAATCATCATGGCTTTCGAATTGCCGCCGCTGCCTTACGCACACGATGCCCTGCAGCCGCACATTTCAGAGGAAACTCTGCAATACCACCACGACAAGCACCACAACACCTATGTCGTGAACCTGAACAACCTGGTGCCAGGCACCGAGTTCGAAGGCAAGACCCTGGAAGAAATCGTCAAGACTTCCTCGGGCGGTATCTTCAACAACGCCGCTCAGGTCTGGAACCACACTTTCTACTGGAACTGCCTGGCGCCAAACGCCGGCGGTCAACCAACCGGCGCGCTGGCTGATGCCATCAACGCAGCGTTCGGTTCGTTCGACAAGTTCAAGGAAGAGTTCAGCAAAACCTCCATCGGTACCTTCGGTTCCGGTTGGGGCTGGCTGGTGAAAAAGGCTGACGGTTCCCTGGCCCTGGCCAGCACCATCGGCGCCGGCAACCCGCTGACCAGCGGCGACACCCCGCTGCTGACCTGCGACGTCTGGGAACACGCTTACTACATCGACTACCGCAACCTTCGTCCGAAATACGTCGAAGCGTTCTGGAACCTGGTCAACTGGAAATTCGTCGCTGAGCAGTTCGAAGGCAAAACCTTCACCGCTTAAGCTTCGCGCCAGTCAAAAAACCCGGCTTTTGCCGGGTTTTTTTATGGGCTGGGGAAATGGGTACATTCCTATAGCCGCCTTCGCGGTCAAGTCTCGCGCCTACAGTTGGAGGGAACATTCCCACAACGCGAGTGGCATTTGCCCTCTTGCCCCCACATCACAGCCGTCTAACATCAACCACAAGGAAAAATTGTCCCGTTCCCCTCAAGTTGAGGGCCTCAACAACCGACACAGTGCTAATAGGGCAAATACTCCAAACAACAGCATATCGGCCAAGCTACCGGCAAAATCCCCTGGGTTGGATTGTCCCTTTGACTGACATCACGGGATTGCCAATACTCATGGCAACTTGACGCTACCCGCACGGAACAAGGAATAACCCTTTGAAGCTGGAACTCAAGAACAGCTTGTCGGTGAAGTTGCTCCGGGTCGTGCTCCTGTCGGCATTGATCGTCGGCGTGGTCTTGAGCTGCGCGCAGATCGTTTTCGATGCCTATAAAACACGCCAGGCCGTGGCCAACGATGCTCAGCGCATCCTCGATATGTTCCGTGACCCCTCGACCCAGGCCGTCTACAGCCTGGACCGGGAAATGGGTATGCAGGTGATCGAAGGCCTGTTTCAGGACGACGCCGTGCGCATGGCCTCCATCGGCCATCCTAATGAAGCCATGCTTGCGCAAAAAACCCGTGAACTGCAGCACTCCAACAGCCGCTGGCTGACTGACCTGATCCTCGGCAACGAACGCACCTTCACCACCCAACTGGTGGGCCGCGGGCCCTACAGCGAGTACTACGGCGACCTGAGCATTACCCTCGACACGGCCACCTACGGCAAGGGCTTCATTGTCAGCTCGGTGATCATCTTCATCTCTGGCGTATTGCGCGCCCTGGCCATGGCTCTGGTGCTGTATCTGGTCTATCACTGGCTGCTGACCAAACCGCTGTCGCGGATTATCGAACACCTGACCGAAATCAACCCGGACCGACCCAGCGCCCACAAGATTCCGCAGCTCAAGGGGCATGAGAGAAACGAGTTGGGTGTCTGGATCAATACCGCCAACCAGTTGCTCGAATCCATCGAGCGCAATACTCACCTGCGCCACGAAGCAGAAAACAGCCTGCTGCGCATGGCCCAGTACGACTTCCTCACCGGTTTGCCGAACCGCCAGCAATTGCAGCAACAACTGGACAAAATCCTCGTCGACGCCGGCAAATTGCAGCGCCGGGTAGCGGTGCTGTGTGTCGGGCTCGATGATTTCAAAGGCATCAACGAACAGTTCAGCTATCAGACTGGCGACCAATTGCTGCTGGCCCTGGCCGATCGCCTGCGGGCTCACAGCGGTCGCCTCGGCGCCCTCGCCCGTTTGGGTGGCGACCAGTTCGCACTGGTCCAGGCCGACATCGAACAACCCTATGAAGCGGCCGAACTGGCCCAAAGCATTCTTGATGACCTGGAAGCGGCATTCGCCCTCGATCATCAGGAAATTCGCCTGCGCGCCACCATCGGCATCACCTTGTTCCCCGAGGACGGTGACAGCACCGAGAAGTTGCTGCAAAAAGCCGAGCAGACCATGACCCTGGCCAAGACTCGCTCGCGCAACCGCTATCAGTTCTATATCGCCAGCGTCGACACGGAAATGCGTCGGCGCCGCGAGCTGGAAAAAGACCTGCGCGATGCCTTGATCCGCGACCAGTTCTACCTCGTCTATCAACCGCAGATCAGTTACCGCGATCATCGCGTGGTGGGCGTCGAGGCGTTGATTCGCTGGCAGCATCCCGAACACGGGCTGGTGCCGCCGGACCTGTTTATCCCGCTGGCCGAGCAGAACGGCACCATCATCGCCATCGGCGAATGGGTGCTGGATCAGGCCTGCAAACAATTGCGCGAATGGCACGATCAGGGTTTCGACCTGCGCATGGCGGTGAACCTGTCCACCGTGCAATTGCATCACGCCGAATTGCCGCGGGTGGTCAATAACCTGCTGCAGATGTATCGCCTGCCACCGCGCAGCCTGGAGCTGGAAGTCACCGAAACCGGCCTGATGGAAGACATCAGCACCGCCGCCCAGCATCTGCTGAGCCTGCGTCGCTCCGGCGCGCTGATCGCCATTGACGACTTCGGCACCGGTTATTCATCACTGAGCTATTTGAAAAGCCTGCCGCTGGACAAGATCAAGATCGACAAGAGCTTCGTTCAGGACCTGCTCGATGACGACGACGATGCGACCATCGTTCGCGCCATCATCCAGCTGGGCAAGAGCCTGGGCATGCAGGTGATCGCCGAAGGGGTGGAAACCGCCGAGCAAGAGGCCTACATCATCTCCGAAGGCTGCCACGAAGGTCAGGGTTATCACTACAGCAAACCACTGCCGGCGCGGGAATTGAGCGCCTACCTCAAGCAAGCCCAGCGCAGTAACGCGGCTATTTTGTAGAAGATCAAAAGATCGCAGCCTCGTTTCACTCGACAGCGCCTACATGAACCGCGTGCTTGTGTAGGGGCTGTCGAGTGAAACGAGGCTGCGATCTCTTGATCTATGACACAACTTCCGCGCGAATAAGAAATATTTACAAGCACAACCCTTTACACATAATGCGAAAGATTTGCATTATGTCGCAGTTTTGCGCGCCCTCCACGCGCGTCCATTAATCACCGAAGCAGGATGTTCGCCATGATTCGTATGCCTCTGGCCACCGCCAGTCTGCTGGCCATCGCTATTTCCCTCGCCGGTTGCGGCGAAGGCAAAGACAAGGCTGCCGCCCCACAAGCGCCGACCCCGGCCGCCAGCACCGCTGCCCCGGCTGCACCTGCTGCTACCGGTAAAGTCGATGAAGCCGCCGCCAAGGCTGTGGTTGCGCACTACGCCGACATCGTCTTCGCCGTTTACAGCGATGCCGAATCCACCGCGAAAACCCTGCAAACCGCCGTCGACGCATTCCTCGCCAAGCCGAACGCCGACACCCTGAAAGCCGCCAAGGCTGCCTGGGTCGCGGCCCGCGTGCCTTACCTGCAGAGCGAAGTGTTCCGCTTCGGCAACACCATCATCGACGACTGGGAAGGTCAGGTGAACGCCTGGCCACTGGACGAAGGCCTGATCGACTACGTCGACAAATCCTACGAACACGCATTGGGTAACCCGGGTGCCACCGCCAACATCATCGCCAACACTCAGGTTCAGGTCGGCGAAGACAAGGTCGACGTGAAAGACATCACCCCGGAAAAACTCGCCAGCCTGAACGAGCTGGGCGGTTCCGAGGCCAACGTCGCCACCGGCTACCACGCCATCGAATTCCTGCTCTGGGGCCAGGACCTGAACGGCACCGGCCCTGGCGCCGGCAACCGTCCTGCTTCCGACTTCCTGGAAGGCAAAGGCGCCACCGGCGGTCACAACGATCGTCGTCGCGCTTACCTGAAATCCGTGACCCAATTGCTGGTCAACGATCTGCAAGAAATGGTCGGTAACTGGAAGCCGAACGTGGCCGACAACTACCGCGCCACCCTGGAAGCGGAACCGGCTGAAACCGGCCTGCGCAAAATGCTGTTCGGCATGGGCAGCCTGTCCTTGGGCGAACTGGCGGGCGAGCGCATGAAGGTTTCCCTGGAAGCCAACTCCCCGGAAGACGAACAGGATTGCTTCAGCGACAACACCCACAACTCGCACTTCTACGATGCCAAAGGCGTGCGTAACGTGTACCTGGGCGAATACACCCGCGTCGATGGCACCAAAATGACCGGCGCCAGCCTGTCGTCGCTGGTCGCCAAAGCCGACCCGGCAGCCGACACCGCGCTGAAAGCCGACCTGGCTACCACCGAAGCCAAGCTTCAGGTCATGGTCGATCACGCCAACAAGGGTGAGCACTACGACCAACTGATCGCTGCGGGCAACACTGCTGGCAACCAGATCGTGCGCGACGCCATCGCCTCGCTGGTCAAGCAGACCGGTTCAATCGAAGCTGCCGCCGGCAAACTGGGCATCAGCGACCTGAACCCGGACAACGCTGATCACGAGTTCTGATCAACGCTGGCTGAATGAACAGAAAGGCGACCTTCGGGTCGCCTTTCTGTTAGCCCGAACGCAGATCAAAATGTGGGAGCGGGCTTGCTCGCGAAGGCGGACTGTCAGCCAACATCGATGTTGAATGTAAATCCGCTTTCGCGAGCAAGCCCGCTCCCACAGGGTCTTGCACTGAACCTGTGGGAGCGTGGCTTGCCCGCGATGGCCGCGACTCGGTCTCAAGTCAAATCCTGCCTCAGATCAACCAAACGATAATTCCTCTTATTCAAACTCCCCTGCCCTGTTAGACTTTGCGCCCTTGTTTTGCTCGTCTTGCAGGATGTCTGATGCCCTCGCTGCCTCTTCGCTTGTCTGCACTGTTGCTGGCCCTGGGTCTGAGTGCCTGCGATGACGCCCCCCGCTTTACCCAGGCCGAACCCGGTGAAGCCCGCTCCGGCGGCAGCGCAACGGTGCGCAAGACCGATCAGAACTCATTCTCCCTGCCCTCCGCCAATCTGCCACCGTCACGGCGCGTTGATTTCAGCGTCGGCAACAGTTTCTTTCGCAGCCCTTGGGTGATTGCCCCATCGACCACCACCGCCCGCGATGGCCTCGGCCCGTTGTTCAATACCAACGCCTGCCAGAACTGCCACATCAAGGACGGGCGCGGTCACCCGCCCGCGCCCGATGCACCGAATGCGGTGTCGATGCTGGTGCGTCTGTCGATCCCTGATGCGCCGGCCTACGCCAAAGTCATCGAACAACTGGGTGTGGTTCCGGAGCCGGTCTACGGCGGGCAGTTCCAGGACATGTCGGTACCCGGCGTCGTCCCGGAAGGCAAGGTGCGCGTCGATTACACCCCGGTCCCGGTGCGTTTCAAGGACGGCAGCGAAATCGAGTTGCGTAAGCCGACCCTGCAGATCACCCAACTCGGCTACGGCCCGATGCACCCCGACACGCGTTTCTCGGCGCGCATCGCACCACCGATGATTGGCCTGGGCTTGCTTGAAGCGATCCCCGACGAGGCCATTCTGGCCAACGCTGAGGCTCAGGCGCGCGAGAAGAACGGCATCGCCGGACGACCGAACCGGGTCTGGGACGACGCACAACAGAAAACCGTCCTCGGGCGATTTGGCTGGAAGGCCGGGCAACCGAACCTCAATCAACAAAACGTTCACGCGTTCTCTGGTGATATGGGCCTCACGACCAGCCTGAGAACCGTTGATGACTGCACCGACGCGCAAACCGCTTGCAAGCAGGCACCCAACGGCAATGGCCCGGATGGTGAGCCGGAAGTCAGCGATAACATCCTGCGTCTGGTGCTGTTCTACAGCCGTAACCTCGCGGTACCGGCCCGGCGCGATGTCGGCACGCCGCAAGTGCTGGCCGGCAAGAATCTGTTTTTCCAGGCGGGATGCCAGTCCTGCCACACCCCGAAATACACCACCGCCGCCAACGCCGCGGAACCTGAATTGGCCAATCAAGTGATTCGCCCTTACAGCGACCTGCTGCTGCATGACATGGGCGACGGACTGGCCGACAACCGCACCGAGTTCCAGGCCGGTGGCCGCGACTGGCGTACGCCGCCGTTGTGGGGCATCGGCTTGACGCAGGCAGTCAGCGGCCACACCCAGTTTTTGCATGACGGCCGCGCCCGTAACCTGCTCGAGGCCGTGCTCTGGCATGGCGGCGAGGCAAAGGCGGCGCAGCAACAGGTTATGTCTTTCAATGCCGAGCAGCGCGCGGCATTGCTGGCGTTTTTGAATTCCCTTTAATACGTTTTCCTTCAGCGGGAGCCCGACATGTTCCGTCCCAAATTGTTGTTCACCAGCCTTGCCGCCCTCGCCCTGGGCGCCTGTTCGCCTCAGGATCCGCAAGCGGTCACGTCGGCGGCCATCGCCAAGCAAGTAATCCTGCCGACCTACAGCCGCTGGGTCGAGGCCGACCGTCAATTGGCGGTCAGCGCCCTGGCGTTCTGCCAAGGCAAGGAAACCCTGGACACCGCCCGCGCCGACTTCCTGCACGCGCAGAAAGCCTGGGCCGAGTTGCAACCGCTGCTGATCGGGCCATTGGCCGAGGGCAACCGTTCGTGGCAGGTGCAGTTCTGGCCGGACAAGAAAAACCTCGTGGGCCGTCAGGTCGAGCAATTGGTGACCGCGCAACCGCAGATCGATGCCGCCGCCCTGACCAAGTCCAGCGTTGTGGTTCAGGGGCTCTCGGCCTATGAATACATCCTGTTCGACAGCAAGATCGACATGGCCGACAGCGCGCAGAAAGCCAAATACTGCCCACTGCTGACCGCCATTGGCGAACGCCAGAAGCAACTGGCCGAAGAGATCCTGTCAGGCTGGAATACCAACGACGGCATGCTCGCGCAGATGAGCAAGTTCCCCAACCAGCGCTACGCCGACTCCCACGAAGCGATCGCCGATCTGCTGCGCGTGCAAGTGACGGCGCTGGACACCCTGAAGAAAAAACTCGGCACGCCGATGGGCCGTCAGAGTAAGGGTACTCCACAGCCGTTCCAGGCCGATGCGTGGCGCAGCCAATCGTCGCTGCAAGGCCTGCAAGCGAGCCTGAGCGCGGCGCAAACCGTTTGGGTCGGTGTCGACAACAAAGGCTTGCGCGGTCTCTTGCCGAGCGAGCAGAAACCCTTGGCCGACAAGATCGACGCGGCCTATGCAACGTCCCTGAAATTGTTCGCCAGCAACCAGCGCTCGCTGACCGACATGCTCACCGACGATGCCGGGCGCCAGCAGCTCAACGCGATCTACGACAGCCTCAACGTTGTCCATCGCCTGCACGAAGGCGAACTGGCCAAGGCGCTGGGCATCCAACTGGGCTTCAACGCCAACGACGGTGACTGATGAGGGCAAGTGCCATGCTGCGACGCCAGGCTCTGACGTTAGGGAGTTTGCTGCTGGGTGCGGTGACACTGGGCGGCTGGACGCTGTTCAAGCAAAAGGACAAAAGCCCGCTGCTGCTCTCGGCGCGGGACGATGGTGACGGCAAGCATTACGCCGTCGGTTATCGGCTGGACGGTACCCGGGTGTTTGCCACCCAGGTCGGCCAGCGTTGCCACGACATCATCAACCACCCGACGCTGCCGATAGCGCTGTTCGTCGCTCGACGTCCCGGCACCGAGAGTTACCTGATCGATCTGCGCGACGGCACGTTGCTGCAAACCGTGGTGTCGCAGCCGAACCGGCACTTCTACGGTCACGCGGTGATTCATCAGAGCGGCGACTGGTTGTACGCCACCGAAAACGACACCTCCGATCCGGGCCGTGGCCTGCTCGGTGTGTATAAGTTCGAAGGTGAGCGACTGGTGCACAGCGGCGAGCTTTCCACCCACGGTGTCGGCCCGCATCAGGTGTCGTGGATGCCCGATGGCGAGACGCTGATTGTGGCCAACGGTGGCATTCGCACCGAGGCCGAAAGCCGGGTCGAGATGAACCTCAACGCGATGGAACCGAGCCTGGTGTTGATGCAGCGCGATGGCACATTGTTGAGCAAGGAAACACTGGCCCAGCAGATGAACAGCGTGCGGCACTTGGGCGTCGCCAGCGATGGCACCATCGTCGCCGGCCAGCAGTTCATGGGCGCTGCCCACGAGTCATCGGAGCTGCTGGCGATCAAGCGGCCCGGCCAACCGTTCGTGGCGTTCCCGGTGCCCGAGCATCAGTTGCAGGCCATGGGGCATTACACCGCCAGCGTCGCCATACACAGTGAACTGCGTCTGGTCGCCCTGACCGCGCCGCGGGGCAACCGCTTTTTTATCTGGGACCTGGATAGCGGTGAAGTACGCCTGGATGCGCCACTTCCCGATTGCGCAGGTGTCGGGGCCGTGGCCGATGGTTTTGTCGTGACCTCCGGTCAAGGACGATGCCGGTACTACGATTGCCGCCAGACAACTCTTGTCGCAAAACCTCTGGAGTTGCCTGCCGGGCTCTGGGACAACCATCTTCATCTGATGGTTTAAAAGATCGCCGCCTGTGGCAGCTCCTACAGGGGAATGCGTACCTGCAGGAGCTGCCGCAGGCGGCGATCTTTTTCGTAAGATCACGCAAAAAACATCCATTGGAATCCCCCTCACACTCGGAGTAATGTTCCCGCCTGTCTCACCTGATTTTCTCCAAGGAACTGGAAATATGCTGCGTCGCCGCATGCTGATCATGTTGGGTGTTGTTCTGCTAATCGTGCTGGTCCTGGCCGGTTACAAAGCCTTCTCCATCTATACGATGATGCAGGGCTTCTCCGCGCCGAAACCGCCGATAAGCGTCGCCGTGGCCACCGCCACCGAACGTCCGTGGCAAAGCCGTTTGCCAACGGTCGGCACCCTCACGGCGCTGCAAGGGGTCGACCTGAGCCTGGAGATCGCCGGTACCGTCAAGGAGGTGCAGTTCGAGTCGGGGCAGAAGGTCAAGGCCGGTCAGCCAATCCTGCAACTCGATACCGCCGTTGAAACTGCCCTGCTGGCAACCGCTCAAGCCGACCTGGGACTGGCGCAACTGGATTACGGACGCGGCAGCCAATTGGTGGGCAGCCAGGCTATTTCCAAAGGCGAGTTCGACCGACTCTCGGCGGTGTTGCAAAAGAGCCGGGCCACGGTCAATCAACTCAAGGCGGCACTGGAAAGAAAACGCATCCTCGCTCCGTTCAGCGGGACCATCGGCATTCGTCAGGTAGACGTCGGCGACTACGTGGCCAGCGGCACGATGATCGCCACCCTGCAAGACCTCAGCAGCCTCTACGTCGACTTCTTTGTACCCGAACAGGCCGTGCCGAAAATCGCCCTTGGCCAACCGGTACAGGTCATTGTCTCAGCCTACCCGACAGAGCACTTCCCCGGCACCATCAGCGCGATCAACCCGAAAGTCGAGAACAGCACCCGCAACGTGATGGTACGCGCCACCCTGGCCAACCCCGATGGCAAGTTGCTGCCGGGAATGTTCGCCAGCCTGCAGGTGCTGTTGCCCGATCCGCAACCACGCATCGTCGTGCCGGAAAGCGCGATCACCTACACCCTTTATGGCAACTCGCTGTACGTCGTTGCGCAGAAAAAGGCCGAAGACGGCAGCCTCGAAAAAGACGACAAGGGTGAGCCGATTCTGATCGCCGAGCGGCGCTTCATCGAAACCGGTGAGCGCCGCGACGCAATGGTCATGATCACCAAAGGCGTGCAGAACGGCGAAAAAGTGGTCACGGGGGGCCAGATCAAACTGGACCACGGCGCGCACATTGCCATCAGCGACGACAAGACCCTAGCCGAGAAGAGCAGTCAGCCGCGCGCTGACTGATCAAGGAATCCCCATGGCTTTTACCGACCCGTTCATCCGCCGCCCGGTGCTCGCCACCGTGGTCAGCCTGTTGATTGTGCTGCTGGGCTTCCAGGCCTGGAGCAAATTGCCGCTGCGCCAATACCCGCAAATGGAAAACGCCCTGATCACGGTGACCACCGCTTACCCCGGGGCCAACGCCGAAACCATCCAGGGTTACATCACCCAACCGATGCAGCAGAGCCTGGCCAGTGCCGAAGGCATCGACTACATGACCTCGGTCAGTCGCCAGAACTTCTCGGTGATCTCGATCTACGCGCGCATCGGCTCCAACAGCGACCGCTTGTTCACCGAACTGCTGGCCAAGGCCAACGAGGTCAAGAACCAGCTGCCCCAAGACGCCGAAGACCCGGTGCTGAGCAAGGAAGCTGCCGACGCTTCAGCGCTGATGTACATCAGTTTCTTCAGCGACGAGCTGAGCAATCCGCAGATCACCGATTACCTGTCACGGGTCATCCAGCCGAAACTGGCGACCCTGCCGGGCATGGCCGAAGCCGAGATTCTCGGCAACCAGGTGTTCGCCATGCGCCTATGGCTGGACCCGGTGAAACTCGCCGGTTTCGGCCTGAGCGCCAGCGACGTGACCAATGCCGTGCGCCAGTACAACTTCCTCTCCGCCGCCGGCGAAGTGAAAGGCGAGTATGTGGTCACCAGTATCAACGCCAACACCGAACTCAAATCCGCCGAGGCCTTTGGCGCGATCCCGCTCAAGGTAGAGGGCGACAGTCGCGTACTGCTGCGGGACGTGGCGCGGGTCGAGATGGGCGCGGAGAACTACAACACCATCAGTTCCTTCGGCGGCACGCCCTCGGTGTACATCGGCATCAAGGCTACCCCAGGCGCCAACCCGCTGGACGTGATCAGGGAAGTGCGCAAGATCATGCCAGAGCTGGAAGCCCAGCTGCCGCCGAACCTGAAAGGTGAAATCGCCTACGACGCCACGCTGTTTATCCAGGCCTCCATCGACGAAGTGGTGAAAACCCTGTTCGAAGCGGTGCTGATCGTGATCGTGGTGGTGTTCCTGTTCCTCGGCGCCCTGCGCTCGGTGGTGATCCCGGTGGTCACCATTCCGCTGTCGATGATCGGCGTGATGTTCTTCATGCAGATGATGGGCTACTCGATCAATCTGCTGACCTTGCTGGCGATGGTATTGGCCATCGGGCTGGTGGTGGACGACGCCATCGTGGTGGTGGAAAACATCCATCGGCACGTTGAAGAAGGCAAGACACCGCTGGATGCCGCGCTTGAAGGCGCTGCCGAAATCGCCATGCCAGTGGTGTCGATGACCATTACCCTGGCGGCGGTCTATGCGCCGATCGGCTTCCTGACCGGCCTGACGGGGGCGCTATTCAAGGAGTTCGCCCTGACCCTGGCCGGGGCGGTGGTGATTTCCGGCGTCGTAGCCCTGACGCTGTCGCCGATGATGTGCGCCCTGCTGTTGCGCCACGATGAAAACCCTACCGGCCTTGCCCATCGCCTGGACGTGATCTTCGAAGGCCTCAAGCGCCGTTACCAGAGTGTGCTTCATGGCACCCTCAACACCCGGCCGGTGGTGCTGGTGTTCGCGGTGATCGTGCTCTGCCTGATTCCGGTGCTGCTCAAATTCACCCAGTCGGAACTGGCGCCGGACGAGGACCAGGGCGTCATCTTCATGATGGCCAGTGCCCCGCAACCGGCCAACCTCGACTACCTGAACACCTACACCGACGAGTTCCTCGCGATTTTCAAGGAGTTCCCCGAGTATTACTCCTCGTTCCAGATCAACGGTTTCAACGGCGTGCAATCGGGGATCGGCGGCTTCCTGCTCAAACCCTGGAACGAACGCGACCGGACACAGATGCAGATCCTGCCCGAGGTCCAAAGCAAGCTGGAGAACATTCCCGGATTGCAAATCTTCGGCTTCAATCTGCCTTCCCTGCCGGGCACCGGCGAAGGTTTGCCATTTCAATTCGTGATCAACTCGGCCAACACTTATGAGTCATTGTTGGAAGTGATGGATCGGGTGAAAAAAAGAGCGATGGAGTCCGGCAAGTTTGCCTTTGTCGACGTCGACCTGGCCTTCGACAAGCCTGAAGTCGTGGTGGATATCGATCGCGCCAAGGCTGCACAGATGGGTGTATCAATGCAGGACCTGGGCGGCACCCTCGCAACGTTGCTGGGTGAAGCGGAGATCAACCGTTTCACCATCGAAGGCCGCAGCTACAAAGTCATTGCGCAGGTGGAACGACCCTTCCGGGATAACCCCGACTGGCTGAACCATTACTACGTCAAGAACACCAAGGGCGAATTGCTGCCCCTATCGACCCTGATCACCGTGACCGACCGGGCGCGACCTCGTCAGTTGAACCAGTTCCAGCAACTCAATTCGGCGATTCTTTCCGGGGTCCCGCTGGTCAGCATGGGTGAAGCCATCGACATCGTGCGCCAGATCGCCCGGGAAGAAGCGCCGGCGGGTTATGCCGTCGACTATGCCGGTGCGTCACGGCAATACGTTCAGGAAGGCAGCGCGCTGTGGGTCACCTTTGCCCTGGCGCTGGCGATCATCTTCCTGGTGCTGGCGGCCCAGTTCGAAAGCTTCCGCGACCCACTGGTGATTCTGGTGACCGTGCCGCTGTCGATCTGCGGCGCGTTGATCCCGCTGTTCCTTGGCTGGTCGAGCATGAACATCTATACCCAGGTGGGATTGGTGACGTTGATCGGGCTGATCAGCAAGCACGGGATTCTGATCGTTCAGTTCGCCAACCAGTTACGCAACGAGAAGGGGCTGTCGCCTCGCGAAGCGGTGGAGGAAGCGGCGGCCATTCGCCTGCGTCCGGTGTTGATGACCACGGCGGCGATGGTGTTCGGCATGGTGCCGTTGATCATCGCCACGGGCGCGGGGGCGGTCAGCCGGTTCGACATCGGCACGGTGATCGCGACGGGGATGTCGATCGGGACGCTGTTCACTTTGTTCGTGTTGCCGTGCATCTACACGTTGCTGGCCAAGCCTGATAAGCCCTGAAGAACACAACATATCCCTGTGGGAGCGAGCCTGCTCGCGATAGCAATGGCACAGCCAGCATTGAGGTGACTGACACACCGCTATCGCGAGCAGGCTCGCTCCCACAATGGATCGCGCAAGACTTGAGCCATCGGACACAAAAAAGGCCTCGCATCTGCGAGGCCTTTTATTTGGGCTTTAATCTGTTCAACTCTGTGGCCTCAGTCCCTGAGAAAGTCCGAACATGAACAGCAACAAGTCATGATCGGGTTGAGTCCCCACGGGTGCTTTGGCAACCCGGGGCAATGGACAATGCGCGTCACCGTGCACGGAGCTCAGGACTTGAGTGCGGGGCTGCTCCCAGGCCGCCACCGCCAATGAAGCAACTGCCAAGGCTCCGGCTAAAAACAAACCTCGTGCAATTTCGAGTTTCATTGTTATAAGCCTTTGATAGCGCTGCCAAACGCCGTCTCATAAAAATAGACGAGTTTTTTCCAGTCTGTATCGCTGAACGACGAGTGGCGACGCAGTTGTTTAAGGTCATGGGCCGCCGCTTGACGAGCGGTCAAACGCTGCCGACATTTCTCCAGATCAATCAAGGCAGTTTCGACCTTGGCTGACTCGCCCTCGCCGGCGACCCGCACGAATACGTGCTTGATGTAGAGGCAGCTGTGCTGCCAACGGCCTTTGTGCATGCGGGCCAGGTTGTCGGCCAGATCCTTCAATACGCGATCATGCACCGCCTCACCGTAACGCTCGCGACCGCCAGCCGCGTACCAGTGTTCGATTTCCTCGAAGCCATCCAGGGACTTGGTCACCAGCAATGCGCGCCATTTATGCACGGGATCGCGCTGTGCCCCGCAAAAAACGATTTCCGGAACACGAACGTCGAGCAGGCGCAGGCCAATGAGCGCATCGCGCTCGCGCAACACTGTCGGCCGGCCGAACGGGTGTAACGCGCTGCGATAGATATGCCCGGTTTGACGCTTGGTGTAGAGCAGCTGTCCATCACTGCCCATGACGCGCTGCACGCCACTTTCGCCACCACGACGGACGTTGGGTTCTTCTACCCATTCACCGCGCAGGTTCCAGAAGTAGTCGAAGCGGTCCTGAGAAGCAACTTCCGTTTGTGCTGCATACTGCACTGCCATCTTGTTACCTCTTGCGTAATACGTAGACCCGCCACATGGCGTAGAGCGGTAAAAAATCCAGTTGTTCCTGGATCCGAAAACCCGCCTGATCGAATTCTTTTTCAACCGTGGCAGCCGGTAACACAAATCGATTTTGGTAACCCTTATGTCCACGCTTTTTCTCGGTGCGCTTGCGTTTCCAGGCCTTGAAATTTCCGTCTACCCACAACGAAATAATCACGCTGTCACGGGTGACGCGCTCGAATTCGCGCAGGATGGCCAGTCGATGCTCGGCTTCACCGATGTGATGGAGCAAACGCATACAGAAAATGCTATCGACGGCATTATCGGGCAAGGCAATGTCGAATGCAGAAGTGTGCAAGGGTTGTACCCGTTTTACCACGTCGGCGGGTTGCGCCTGCATGGCAGTCTTCAACATGGACTCCGAGTTGTCGGCCCCGATGATGACACGGTTGTGTTTTTCCGCCAGCAGCGGCCAGAAACGCCCCGCGCCGCACGGCAAATCGAGGACCAATCCTGGCTCACCGGCCAGCGTCAGCGCTTTTCGTGCCAATTGTTCGTCACGCCAGTGGGACAGTCGGCGGCCGAGTCCCTCCTGATGCTTGCGCAAATATTTCTGGGCGTGTTGATCGTCGTACTTTTCGGAAAAATCGAGTTTGATCGGACCAGCCATCACTGCAGTCTCCTGAACCTCTGATGACCACCACCTTAGATAGCGCAGTGTCAGCGTCAGGTCATGCGTTTGTGAAAAAACTGTCATGTAAAACCCGGAATTATTACGAGGTTTTACAAGGCCGAATGCGGTCTTTTCGGCCCCCGATCAGATTCGGGACGGACTCAGCTCCACCTGAAAACGGCAGCCATTGGGTTCCATGTTGGTCAAGCTGACGTTCCAGCCCTGGTTCTCGCAAATCCGCTGCACCAGCGACAGTCCCAGCCCCAGGCCCTCGCCGCGTTTTTCGTTGCCGCGCACGAAAGGCTCGAACATCGCCTCGCGTTTTTCCTCGGGAATGCCGACACCACTGTCCTCGACCACGAACCCTGTATCCGTCAGGGCGAGGCGAATGTAACCGTGCTCGGTGTAATGCAGCGCATTACGCAACAGGTTGCCCATCACCGCATGCAAAAGGGTCGCGTTATAGCGGGTGTCCGGCGGATTGCCCGGCTCAAAGTTCAGCGTCAGACCCTTGGCTTCGATCGGCTCGCGCCATTGAGAGAGCAGCCCGTCAGCTACCTGGCTCAGGGTCTGCTGGGGGGCCATGCTGGCGTCTTCATGTTGAGCACGAGCCAGCATGAGGAAGGTTTGCACCAGCTCGCGCATCTCAGCGCACGCACGAGCGATTCGCTCGACCTGAGCACGGCCGCGCTGATCGATACCGGGGTTTTCCAGCAACAGCTCACAGGAACTGGCCAACACCATCAACGGTGTGCGCAGTTCGTGGCTGACATCACTGGTGAACAATCGCTCACGGGTCAACGCCTGACGCAAGCGCCCCAGGGTAGCGTCGAAGGCCACGGCCAGTTCGCCCACTTCATCGGCGGCATAATCCGGCGCCAGCGGCGGCGCCAGGCCCAGCAACTGATCGCGATGACGCACCTGACGGGCCAGTCGCACCACCGGCGCCATGACCTTGCGCGCCAACACCCAGCCAAGAAATACCGCCAATGCCAGGCTCAGGACGAAACCCACCAGCACCACGGCAAACAGCACCCGCTCGCGCTCTTCGAAATCGCTCTGGTCCTGCAACAGCACGTAACGCCGACCGTCGACGATTTCGACCATTGCGTGATACGACAGCTGCTCGCGAAAGACCTCATGAAAGCCTGAGTCCAGGTGCCGCAAATCCTTGGGCAATTCAAAGTCGCCCGGCCCACCGCTGAAATAGAATAGCTGGTCCGGCTCGGGACGGTGGCTCCAGTCCGACACGCTGTCCATCAGCAACAGGCGTTGCAAATCGCCGCCCAGACCTGCCGAAATAAGCTTTTCTTCCACCAGGTGCACGGTCGCCACAATGCCCATGGCGAAGGCTCCCGCCACCAGTGCACTCATCAACGCAAAGGCGATGATGATCCGTTGAGCAAGGCTCTGTTTAAACTCCATCACGGCCCTCGGCCAAGCGATAACCGACGCCATGCACCGTGTGCAACAAGGGCTTGTCGAAAGGCTTGTCGATCACCTGACGCAGTTGATGGACGTGGCTACGCAGGCTGTCGCTGTCCGGGCAATCATCGCCCCACAGGGCCTCTTCGAGAACCTCGCGGCGTAACACATGAGGGCTTTTCTGCATCAACACGGCCAGCAACTTCAGGCCCACCGGATTGAGTTTCAGCAGACGGCCTTCGCGCGTCACTTCCAGGGTATCGAGGTCGTAGCTCAGATCACCGACTTGCAAGGCTCGGCGACCGCCCCCTTGGGCACGGCGCATGACCGCCTCTATCCGCGCGGCCAGTTCAGACAGGGCAAAGGGTTTGATCAGGTAATCGTCGGCACCAGACTTGAAGCCTTGCAAACGGTCATCCAGTTGATCGCGCGCAGTAAGCATGATCACTGGCGTGTCACGGCGAGCGTCTTCGCGCAGGCGTTTGCACAGGGTGTAGCCGTCGATGCCGGGCAGCATGATGTCGAGCACGATCAAATCGTAATGCTCGGTGGCGGCCAGGTGCAGGCCCGACAAACCGTCCTGCGCACAATCCACGGTGTAACCCTTGAGCCCAAGATAATCGGCCAGATTGGCCAGGATATCGCGGTTGTCTTCAACCAATAGAATTCGCATCGGCACCTCCTCCGTACACAGTAACGGCTGTCTTGGCGCGCAGCTTAAGGCCAAGTGTGGCTCAGGGATAGGGTGGCGTGCAGGGGTAAATCCGACAAAAAAAACCTGAAACGGCCTTAACAACTTTTTCACCATCGATTCACAGGCTGACGACAGAGGCGTGTTCAGACTCCCGCGGTTGTGCTCTTCAGAACATTTCACTCACAAAGGATTTGCCATGGCTTCGACCGCTGCCCGCCCCGATTCCAGGCCACTGAATGCCTGGCTATGCCTGGGAGTGCCCGCCATTGCGGCGATCACCCTGCTGTTGCTCGAACTGACCTCCCTGGACATGGACCTTGCCAAGCGGTTCTATGACCCGGTGGCAGGCGAGTTCATCGGACGGCACAGTTACTTCCTGGAAAACATCCTGCATGACCGGGCCAAGCAAGTGGTCATCGCCTTTTCGGTGTTCGCCATCCTGGGCTTCATCGGCTCCTTTTTCATGGAAAGGCTCAAACCGTTCAAGCGTGAACTGGGTTGCCTGGTGTTGTCTCTGGCACTGGCAACCTCGTTTGTCACTCCAGTCAAAGCGGTGACGGCGGTGCAATGTCCATGGAGCCTGGAGCAATTCGGCGGGCACGAAACCTACAGCGAACTGCTCAGCCCTCGCCCCCACACCGACAAGCCGGGCCGCTGCTGGCCGGGTGGTCATGCGGCGACTGGCTTCACGTTATTTGCGCTGTTTTTCGTATTACGCGACCGTCGTCCGCGACTGGCACGCAAGGCGTTTGTCCTGGCCTTCACGTTGGGCTCAGTGTTTTCCCTCAGCCGGATGATGCAGGGGGCGCACTTCTTTTCGCACAACGTATGGACGGCGATTTTCTGCTGGCTGATTTGTCTGGGGGCGTATTACTGCATCCTTTATCGACCGGCTTCCAAAGCTGAGCTAGTCACCAAGGCACAACCAGTCAGTACCTGAAACACAAATCCAATGTGGGAGCGGGCTTGCTCGCGAAGGCGGCTTAACATTCACCGAAGATGTTGAATGTCGGACCGCTTTCGCGAGCAAGCCCGCTCCCACAGGAGGCCGATGAAGATCCCACGATTGGGACAAACTCCGGGTAATAAAAAACCCCGCCGGCTCAACGCAGGCGGGGTTTTTATGTACGGGGTAAGGCTGGCTTACATCATGCCGCCCATGCCGCCCATACCGCCCATGTCTGGCATGCCGCCGCCAGCTGGACCGTCTTCCTTGATCTCGGCGATCATGGCTTCGGTGGTGATCATCAGGCTGGCAATCGACGAAGCCGCTTGCAGAGCCGAACGAGTCACTTTAGCCGGGTCCAGGATACCCATTTCGATCATGTCGCCGTATTCGCCGGTAGCAGCGTTGTAACCGTAGTTACCCGAACCCTGCTTGACCTTGTCGACTACTACGCTTGGCTCGTCGCCGGAGTTGGCAACGATCTGACGCAGTGGCGCTTCAACGGCGCGACGCAGCAACTGGATGCCAACGTTCTGGTCATCGTTGTCGCCTTTCAGCTCGGAGATAGCCTGCAGAGCGCGAACCAGTGCCACGCCGCCGCCAGGTACCACGCCTTCTTCAACGGCTGCACGGGTAGCGTGCAGGGCGTCTTCAACGCGGGCTTTCTTCTCTTTCATTTCAACTTCGGAACCAGCGCCAACCTTGATCACTGCAACGCCGCCGGACAGTTTGGCCAGACGCTCTTGCAGTTTTTCACGGTCGTAGTCGGACGAAGTATCAGCCACTTGCTGACGGATCTGCAGAACGCGAGCCTGGATGTCAGCCTCAACGCCGGCACCGTCGATCACGGTGGTGTTTTCTTTGGACAGGATCACGCGCTTGGCATTACCCAGGTGTTCCAGGGTAGTGCTTTCCAGGCTCAGACCGATCTCTTCGGAAATAACGGTACCGCCAGTCAGAACAGCGATGTCCTGCAGCATGGCCTTGCGACGGTCGCCGAAGCCTGGAGCCTTGACGGCTGCGACTTTAACGATGCCACGCATGTTGTTCACAACCAGAGTCGCCAGGGCTTCGCCTTCAACGTCTTCGGCAACGATCAGCAGTGGACGGCCGGCTTTGGCAACGGCTTCCAGTACTGGCAGCATTTCGCGGATGTTCGAGATTTTTTTGTCGACCAGCAGGATCAGCGGACCGTCCAGTTCGGCAGTCATGGTCTCTGGCTTGTTGACGAAGTACGGGGACAGGTAGCCACGGTCGAACTGCATGCCTTCAACAACCGACAGTTCGTTTTCCAGGCCCGAGCCTTCTTCAACGGTGATCACGCCTTCTTTACCGACTTTTTCCATGGCTTCGGCAATGATGTCGCCGATGGAGCTGTCGGAGTTGGCCGAGATGGTGCCGACCTGAGCGATGGCCTTGGTGTCAGCGCAAGGCTTGGACAGGGCTTTCAGCTCTTTGACGATCGCGATGGTCGCTTTGTCGATACCACGCTTCAGGTCCATCGGGTTCATGCCGGCAGCGACGGCTTTCAGGCCTTCGTTGACGATCGATTGAGCCAGAACGGTAGCGGTGGTGGTGCCGTCGCCTGCGTCATCGTTGGCACGGGAGGCAACGTCTTTGACCAGCTGCGCGCCCATGTTTTCGAAGCGATCTTTCAGCTCGATTTCTTTGGCAACGGAAACGCCGTCCTTGGTGATGGTCGGAGCGCCGAAGCTCTTCTCGATGATCACGTTACGGCCTTTAGGGCCCAGGGTCGCTTTTACTGCGTCAGCCAGGACGTTGACACCGGCGAGCATTTTCTTGCGGGCGGAATCGCCGAATTTAACTTCTTTAGCAGCCATGATCGATATTCCTTAAATACTTTGTAGTAACGGGAAAATGAGCGGGGAATCAGCCTTCGACAACAGCGAGGATTTCGCTCTCGCCGATGACCAGCAGGTCTTCGCCGTCAACTTTCACAGTGTTGCTGCCGGAGTAAGGGCCGAACACAACCTTGTCACCCACTTTCACGGCCAGCGCACGCACTTCGCCGTTGTCCAGCACTTTGCCTGGGCCTACAGCGAGGACTTCACCCTGGTTTGGCTTTTCAGCAGCCGAACCTGGCAGGACGATACCGCCAGCGGTTTTCTTTTCTTCTTCGCTGCGACGGACGACGACGCGGTCATGCAGAGGACGAAGCTTCATTGTCGATCTCTCCTAATTGTGGTTTTCATCGGCCGGTGTAGTCCCGGCGGGTTTAACAAATCCGGCGGAGCCGGGTGCGGTTCGTCAAGCGAACCGCGGAAGTCTGTCTGGCGCAATTGCCAGAAACCTTGCGGTGACCGTTACATAAGGGCGCACAAGCTTATTTCAAGGGCGTGGAGCGAAAAATTTTTACCTCAATGCCCTGAAAACGAACACGGCACCCGAGGGTGCCGTGTCGATGGAAGTGTTACTTGGAATCGCGGTGTTCGAACTCGCCTTCAATCACATTGGGCTCACGGCCCAATGGCTGCTGCGGAGCAGGACCGCCCCGTGGCTGAAGGTCATCGGCGAACGCACGCTGACGTATCGCTTGTTCCTCGGCGCGCAGACGCATTTTGTTGGCCAGCAGTCGACGAGAGATCGGCAGCAACATGATCAGACCCAGCACGTCGGTGACGAAGCCCGGCAGAATCAACAGACCGCCAGCCAGAGCCAGCATCAGGCCTTCGAGCATGGTCTGAGCCGGCAGTTCGCCGCGATTCAGGCTTTCACGGGCGCGCAGCGCAGTAGCCAGACCGGCGATACGCAGCACGAACACGCCGAGCATCGAGCCGAGAATGATCAGCAGCAGGGCCGGGAAAAACCCGATCGCCCCGCTAACCTTGACGAATACGAACAGCTCCAACACCGGGAACAGTACAAAGAGCAATAAAAAAGGGCGCATCAAATGGTTCCTCAACGCAAGAATACCTTGCCAGTTTTCCTTAGATGACGTCGCCGTTTCGTGAATTCAAGCGTCGGCCACTTCATTTTTCGGCCAATGCTCGGCGTGAGCCAGGGAAACCAAGGCTTCCCGGACTTGTGTCGGCGTATTACAGGGCATTTGAAACGGCAGCCAGTAGAGTCCCTGACCGATGCGCAAGTGCATGCCTTCGGTGTCGATGCCGGCCAATTGCGCCCGAGCGGTTTTCGGCAGCCCCGCCAGCTCGACGTAGTGCGCAATGGCTTTAGCGTGATCGGCATTCATGTGCTCGACCATGCTCACTTCGGCCTTGCCGGAGAACGGGTTGGCGAGGGTCAACTGATCGATCCAGTGGATCGCGCCGAAGCCACCGATGTAGCGGTGACGTACCTCGTTGAGCACCCAGAAATCGAAATCATGGGCCTTGTGATAGTTCTGCGAATCGGGGAAATAGCGGTAGTAACGCTCGGCGGCCGCTTCGATAGCAGCGGGGTCTTGAAGCTTTTCTGCCTCGGCGAGGTAAGTCAGGCGACCAACGGCTTGTACGTCTTCGGCTTCACGCTCACCCACCAGCAGCGAACATTTCGGATCTTTCTGCAGGTTGTGAGTGTGCTGAGCGATGCGGCTGATAAGGATCAGCGGTCGGCCCTGCTCGTCCAGACAGTAAGGAACCACGGAGCCAAACGGAAAACCGGGCATCGATTTGGAGTGCGTCGAGAGCACTCCACGGTATTCCTTGAGAAGCAATTCTCGGGCATGCTTAGCCACTACAACGCTCAATTTATGACTCCTTATATAGAATCCGTCAAAAAAACGGACAGGCATCTGGGTAAAGTTCCAGCACGCCACAGGGGCAGTTCTCATGTGCAGCCAGGCCACATCAGGCTCAGATCGAGAGGCCCTCTAGAAGGAAAACCACTCCGATCTGCTATGGGGCTATGCGAATGCAACTCACTGACAAAGTAATCATTATCACCGGCGGTTGCCAGGGTTTAGGTCGCTCCATGGCCGAGTATCTCGCAGGCAAAGGCGCGAAACTGGCGCTGGTGGACCTGAATCAGGAAAAACTCGACGCCACCGTCGCGGCGTGCAAAGCCAAGGGTGTCGAGGCCCGCGCCTACCTGTGCAACGTCGCCGATGAAGAGCAAGTGACCCACATGGCTGCCCAGGTGGCTGACGATTTCGGCGCGATCCATGGCCTGATCAACAACGCCGGCATTCTGCGCGACGGCCTGCTGTTGAAGGTCAAGGATGGCGAAATGACCAAGATTAGCCTGGCCCAATGGCAGGCAGTCATCGATGTCAATCTGACCGGTGTGTTCCTGTGCACCCGTGAAGTCGCGGCAAAAATGGTCGAGCTGAACAACAGCGGCGCGATCATCAATATCTCGTCGATTTCGCGCGCCGGCAACGTTGGCCAGACCAACTACTCCGCCGCCAAGGCCGGTGTCGCTGCGGCGACCGTGACCTGGGCCAAGGAACTGGCACGTTACGGCATTCGCGTGGCGGGCATTGCGCCGGGTTTCATCGAGACCGAGATGACCCTGAGCATGAAGCCGGAAGCGCTGGAGAAAATGACCTCCGGGATTCCGCTCAAACGCATGGGTAAACCTGAAGAAATCGCCCAGTCGGCGGCCTACATTTTCGAAAACGACTACTACACCGGTCGGATTCTGGAATTGGATGGCGGGTTGCGGATCTAGGGTCAACACAAACCAAATGTGGGAGCGGGCTTGCTCGCGAAGGCGGTAGATCAGTCAACTTATCTGTTGAATGACACACCGCATTCGCGAGCAAGCCCGCTCCCACATTGGATCGCATTTCTTCAGCGAATTAGTCGTCGCTGACGGTAATGTTCGGCATCGCCGGCGTTACCGCTTCCTGCAACACAATCCGCGCGCCGACATGGCGGGCCAGTTCCTGGTAAACCATCGCAATCTGACTGTCCGGCTCGGCGATCACCGTTGGCTTGCCGCCATCGGCCTGTTCGCGGATCAGCATCGACAGTGGCAACGAAGCCAACAGTTCGACACCGTACTGGTTGGCCAGCTTCACACCGCCCCCCTCACCGAACAGATGCTCGGCATGCCCGCAGTTGGAGCAGATGTGCACGGCCATGTTTTCCACCACGCCCAGCACAGGGATGTTGACCTTGCGGAACATCTCCACGCCCTTGCGCGCGTCCAGCAATGCCAGATCTTGTGGGGTGGTCACGATTACCGCACCGGCCACCGGGACTTTCTGCGCCAGGGTCAACTGGATATCGCCGGTGCCCGGCGGCATGTCGATAACCAGATAATCCAGGTCGCCCCAGGCCGTTTGCGTGACCAGTTGCAACAGGGCGCCGGAAACCATCGGCCCACGCCAGACCATCGGCGTGTTGTCGTCGGTCAGGAAGGCCATGGACATCACTTCGACGCCATGGGATTCAATCGGAATGAACCACTTCTGATCCTTGACCTTTGGTCGGGTGCCTTCAGGGATGCCGAACATGATGCCCTGGCTCGGGCCGTAGATATCCGCGTCGAGAATCCCGACTTTGGCGCCTTCACGGGCCAGCGCGAGGGCCAGGTTGGCAGCGGTGGTGGATTTGCCCACGCCCCCCTTGCCGGACGCCACGGCCACGACGTTCTTGACGTTGGCCAGCCCCGGAATCTGTGCCTGGGCCTTGTGTGCGGAAATCACACTGGTGATCTCGACGCGCGCGGTGACGACGCCGTCCAGGCCTTCGATGGCCAGTTGCAGCAACTGCGCCCAACCGCTCTTGAACAGACCGGCGGCGTAACCCAGCTCCAGTTGGACGCTGACGCAATCACCCTGGATGTCGATGCTGCGCACGCACCCGGCGCTGACCGGGTCCTGGTTCAGGTAAGGGTCGGTGTATTGGCGAAGGACGGCTTCCACCGCTGCGCGATTGACGGCGCTCATGGGCAACTCCGATAGCAAGACTGGAAAATCAGGCGGGTATCGTACGCCGGACACACATTTGTGGCGAACAGAATACCGTGGCGAGGGGGCTTGCCCCCGTTGGGGTGCGAAGCGCCCCTGGTGTTTTCTGTCAGGAATACCGTAGTGATCGGTTTTTTACGACTGCTTCGCAGCCGAACGGGGGCAAGCCCCCTCGCCACAGGCAAGCCCCCTCGCCACAAAAGCTCTTTTGCAACAATAAGCCTTCAGGTCGCAGGGGTGAAAAATATGCGCCGGCGCTTTATAGTGGCCGACCTCCGTTTCATCAAGTAGCCGAGCCCCATGTCCGAGCCACGCAAGATCCTCGTCACCAGCGCCCTGCCCTATGCCAATGGTTCGATCCACCTCGGCCATATGCTGGAGTACATCCAGACCGATATGTGGGTGCGCTTCCAGAAGCATCGCGGTAATCAATGCATTTATGTCTGCGCCGACGACGCCCACGGTTCGGCCATCATGCTGCGCGCGGAAAAGGAAGGCATCACCCCGGAACAACTGATCGCCAATGTCCAGGCTGAACACAGCGCCGACTTTGCCGAGTTCCTGGTGGACTTCGACAACTTCCACTCCACTCACGCTGAAGAAAACCGTGAGCTGTCGAGCCAGATCTACCTGAAGCTGCGCGACGCCGGGCACATCGCCACGCGCTCGATCACTCAGTACTTCGACCCGGAAAAGAAAATGTTCCTGGCCGACCGCTTCATCAAGGGCACCTGCCCGAAATGCGGCACCGAGGACCAATACGGCGACAACTGCGAAAAATGCGGTGCGACCTACGCGCCGACCGACCTCAAAGATCCGAAGTCGGCAATCTCCGGCGCCACCCCGGTGCTCAAGGACTCCCAGCACTTCTTCTTCAAGCTGCCGGACTTCCAGGAAATGCTGCAAGCCTGGACTCGCAGCGGCACGTTGCAAGAGGCCGTCGCCAACAAGATCGCCGAATGGCTGGATGCCGGCCTGCAACAGTGGGACATTTCCCGCGATGCGCCGTACTTCGGCTTCGAGATTCCCGACGAGCCGGGCAAGTATTTCTACGTGTGGCTGGACGCGCCAATCGGCTACATGGCCAGCTTCAAGAACCTCTGCGCCCGCCGTCCGGACCTGGACTTCGACGCGTTCTGGAGCAAGGATTCCACCGCCGAGCTGTACCATTTCATCGGCAAGGACATCGTTAACTTCCACGCGCTGTTCTGGCCAGCCATGCTTGAAGGCGCCGGTTTCCGCAAACCGACCGGCATCAACGTACACGGCTACCTGACCGTCAACGGCCAGAAGATGTCCAAGTCTCGCGGCACGTTCGTCAAGGCACGGACTTACCTGGATCACCTGTCGCCGGAATACCTGCGCTACTACTACGCCGCCAAGCTGAGCCGTGGCGTCGACGACCTGGACCTGAACCTCGAAGACTTCGTGCAGAAGGTCAACTCCGACCTGGTCGGCAAAGTCGTCAACATCGCCAGCCGTTGCGCCGGTTTCATCCATAAAGGCAACGCCGGTGTACTGGTAGCCGGCAACGCCGCGCCGGAACTGACCGACGCCTTCCTGGCGGCAGCGCCAAGCATTGCCGAAGCCTATGAAGCTCGCGACTTCGCACGTGCCATGCGCGAAATCATGGGCCTGGCCGACCGCGCCAACGCCTGGATCGCCGACAAGGCGCCGTGGTCGCTGAACAAACAGGAAGGCAAGCAAGATGAAGTCCAGGCCATTTGCGCCTTGGGCATCAACCTGTTCCGCCAGCTGGTGATTTTCCTCAAACCGGTACTGCCGCTGCTGGCCGCCGATGCCGAGGCATTCCTGAATGTCGCCCCGCTGACCTGGAACGACCACGCCACCTTGCTCAGCAATCATCAGCTGAACGAGTTCAAACCGTTGATGACCCGCATCGACCCGGTAAAAGTACAAGCCATGACCGACGCCTCGAAAGAAGACCTGACCGCCAGCGCAACCGACACCGGCGAAGCTGCACCCGCCGGCAACGGTGAACTGGCCAAGGATCCGCTGTCGCCAGAGATCGAGTTCGACGCCTTTGCCGCCGTAGACCTGCGCGTGGCGCTGATCGTCAAGGCCGAAGCCGTGGAAGGTGCCGACAAGCTGCTGCGCCTGACCCTGGACATCGGTGACGAGCAACGCAACGTGTTCTCCGGGATCAAGAGCGCTTACCCGGACCCGTCCAAGCTCAATGGTCGCCTGACCATGATGATCGCCAACCTCAAGCCCCGCAAAATGAAATTCGGGATCTCCGAAGGCATGGTGATGGCAGCCGGCCCTGGCGGTGAAGAAATCTACCTGCTGAGCCCCGACAGCGGCGCCAAGCCGGGTCAGCGCATCAAGTAAAGTTCTGCGGTAAATCGATCCCACAGTCGTGCCCGGCGCGACTGTGGGATTTTCATGTCTGGCCCACCCTCCTTCCTTGCCGGATAATGCCTAACCTTGTTAGACAGGACTCCTTTTGCCGGCACGATCATGACCGAACTGCTTTTAACGCTTATCAGCGCTGCCCTGATCAACAACCTCGTGTTGCACTGGCCGCTGGGCGTCGATTCGGTGCTGGGCAGCGAGCGGCCGCAGGTCCACGCGCTGGGCATCGCGACAACGTGTCTGATGCTGATCGTCGGCACATTCGGCTATGCGCTCTATCATTGGCTACTGGTGCCGTTAGGGCTGACGTCGCTGCGTTTATTCGTGTTCCTGCCGTTGAGCGTTCTGCTGATCGGCCCGCTGCTGAAACTGCTTTCCCGGTTATTGGCGAAGCTGTCATTCGATGGCCTCTGGCCCCTGCTGCTGGGGAATGCCGGCGTGCTGGGGCTGACATTGCTCAATGCTCAAGACGACAAGGGCATTTTCCACGCCATAGCCCTGAGCCTTGGTGCCGGGCTGGGTTTCTGGCTGGTACTGAGTCTGTTCAGCGACTTGCGCCAGCGCACACTCGATAACGATATCCCCCTGCCCTTTCGCGGCCTGCCGATCGAGTTGATCGGCGCCGGATTGATCGCGGTGGTTTTTCTCGGATTCAGCGGGCTGATCAAAACATGAGTCTGATTCAACGCATCGACGCCCTCTTGCCGCAGACCCAATGCGGCAAGTGTGGCCATCCCGGATGCAAACCCTACGCCGAAGGCATCGCCAGCGGCGAGCCGATCAACAAGTGCCCACCGGGCGGCAGCGAAACCATCGCGGCCCTGGCCGACCTGCTGAAAGTGCCGGTGCTGGAACTGGACGTCAGTCGCGGTTCGGCACCCGCGCAGATCGCTTACATCCGCGAAGCCGAATGCATCGGCTGCACCAAGTGCATCCAGGCCTGCCCGGTCGACGCCATTGTCGGCGCGGCGAAATTCATGCACACGGTCATCGTCGACGAATGCACCGGTTGCGACCTCTGCGTGGCGCCCTGCCCAGTGGACTGCATCGAGATGCATCCGTTACCGCTGGCCACGGTGCTGCCGATTGTTGGCGGGCTGGCGTTCAGTCTGGAGGAACAACAGGCTCGGGCCGCCAAGCGCAATCATGCGCGACGCCGTTTCGAACAGCGCAATGCCCGTTTGCATCGCGAAGAAGAACAGAAACTCGCCGAACGCCAGGCCCGCGCCCAACGCGCCGTGCAGCACAGCGAAGTGACGCTCGACCCGGTTCAGGCTGCACTCGAGCGTGTCCGCGCACAGAAGGCCGCCAATGCCGATGCGGCACTGAAAAAGGCCAAGGTCGATCTGGCGATGAGTCGGGCGCAGCTGAACAAATCGCTCAAGGCTTTCGGGCATCCACCGACCTTCGAACAGCAATCGCAACTGATCGTGCTGCAACAGCAGTTCGAAGCCGCCGAACAGGCACTGGCGCAACTGGAAAGCAGCGCACCGCCGGTTTCTGCGCCACCTGCCCCGGCAAAAGATGCCGAGTTGAAACGAGCGAAGATCCAGCTGGCCATGCGCCGTGCCGAACTCAAGAAAGCTCAAACAAGCGAGGCGCCGGCCGAACAGATCGAAGCGTTGCAACATGCGCTCAGCGAAGCCGAGCGTCAGGTGGATGCCTATGTCACCCCTTGAATCAGTGGACGAACGCCTTCAGCAAGCCATGAAGCTGGTATTGCTGGCCACCGTGCCGGGGATGCTGATGTTGTTCTGGCTGTACGGTTGGGGGGTGTTGATCAACCTGATTCTGGCGGCTGCCACCGCGTTGGCCGTTGAGGCGGCGGTGTTGCAGCTGCGCAAGCAACCGGTAAAACCGACATTGAGCGATGGCAGTGCGCTGGTCAGTGCGACGCTGTTGGCGCTGGCCTTGCCGCCTTATTGCCCGTGGTGGCTGACAGTCAGTGCTGCGGCGTTCGGACTGTTTTTCGGCAAGCACTTGTATGGCGGTGTCGGCAAGAATCCGTTCAATCCGGCGATGCTCGGTTTCGCGCTGGTCCTGGTGATGTTTCCTCAGCAAATGACCCATTGGCCAGCGTCCCACGGCATGGATTTGTTCGGTGGGTTGCAACAGGTGTTCGGCTTCAGCTCCGGCCAGGCGCCCGATGCATGGGCCCAGGCCACGGCGCTGGACAGTCTGCGAATCAACAAAAGCCTGACCATGGAAGAACTGTTCGCCGACAATCCGGCGTTCGGCCGTTTTGGCGGCCGAGGCGTGGAATGGGTCAACCTGGCGTTTCTGGCCGGCGGTGTGTTTCTGCTGCAACGGCGGGTATTCAGCTGGCATGCGCCGGTCGGCATGCTCGCCAGCCTGTTCATCATCAGCCTGTTGTGCTGGAACGGTACGGGCTCCGACTCAAATGGCTCGCCACTGTTTCATCTGCTCACCGGCGCGAGCATGCTCGGTGCCTTCTTCATCGTAACGGAACCAATATCCGGCGCGAAAAGCCCCACTGCCCGATTACTGTTCGGCGCAGGCGTGGGGTTACTGACTTACCTGATTCGGACGTGGGGCGGGTATCCGGACGGCGTGGCCTTTGCGGTTTTGCTGATGAACCTCTGTGTACCGGCGTTGGAACGGTTTGCCGCGTCCAGACAGGAACAGGTTGCCCCATGAACCGAGCGACGAGCGTTGTGAGCCTGGTAGTGCTGGCAAGCCTGGGGATGGGCGCGACTTACCTCGTGCAGCACACCAGCGCCGCGCGCATTGCCGCCGAACAACGCCTGATCGACAGCCGCCAGTTACTGGATCTACTACCGCCCGACAGCTACGACAATCAGCCGCTGGAACACCCCCTCAGCCTCGAAAGCACTCGCCTGGCCAACAGCACACTGTTGGGGGGCTACCTGGCGTCCAAGGCCGGCCAACCGAGCGCTGTGTTGCTGCGCAGCCAGACACTGGGCTACGCTGGCGCCATCGACTTGCTGATCGCCATCGACCCCCAAGGCAAGTTAGTGGGGGTCAAAACCCTCAAGCAATCGGAAACCCCGGGGCTGGGCGGCAAGCTTGCCGAATGGCCCAATACTTGGCTTCAGGTGTTTACCGGCAAGTCGCTAACCGACCCCGATGACAATGGCTGGGCCTTGAAAAAAGACCAAGGTCAATTCGATCAGATCGCGGGCGCGACCATCACCTCAAGAGCGGTGATCAATGCCACCCATGACGCGCTGCGCTACTTCGATGAACACCGGCAACCGCTGATCGGGAGCAGCGCTCATGAATAAGTCATCGACCCTGCAGAACTCGCTGATGCTTACGCCGTTGATCGGCGTCACTGATTCATTGGTAACGGCCCTGGGCCTGTGGCTGATGTTTGCGCTGGTACTCAGTGCTTACGGTGTGAGCATGGGCGTCTTGCGCTCGCGACTGATTCCGGCAACACATTTGCTGGCATGCCTGCTGCTGGCTGCCACGCTGACCAGTTGCGCAGAACTCGCCACGCAAGCCTGGTCGCTCCAATGGCACCAGCATCTGGGTTTCTATGCAGGATTGATCGCCCTGCAATGCGTTGTGCTGGAACATAACGGTTTTTTCCAGAGCCCACGGCGTGATCGACTGCGTCTGTGTGGCCTGTTCGGCGCCTTGATGGTGGGCCTGGGGCTGCTGCGGGAGCTCATCGGCAACGGGACACTCGCTAGCCATCTGTCCTGGATGGCCGGTGCCACGCAACCGGACTGGCAAGGCTGGACGCTGATCGCCGACGGAGGCCTGCATCTGGCCACGCTGGCCCCTGGCGGGTTTATTCTGCTGGGACTGTTGATCGCCGCACATCAAGCCTGGACCCGCCGCCCGGCGGCCCCACATTGACCGCCTTCGAGGAAACGCATCGCCCATGAATGCCGCAAAACGTCTTGAAATTTTCCGCAGGTTTCACGAAGACAATCCTGAACCGAAGACCGAACTGGCCTACTCCTCACCGTTCGAATTGCTGATCGCCGTGATTCTCTCCGCGCAGTCGACCGATGTCGGCGTGAACAAGGCCACCGCCAAACTGTTCCCGGTGGCCAACACGCCAGCGGCGATCCATGCCTTGGGCGTCGAAGGGCTGTCGGAGTACATCAAGACCATCGGCCTGTTCAACAGCAAAGCGAAAAACGTGATCGAAACCTGTCGCATGCTGGTGGAGCTCCATGGCGGTGAAGTACCGCAGACCCGCGTGGCACTGGAGGCATTACCCGGCGTCGGTCGCAAGACCGCCAACGTGGTGCTTAATACCGCCTTTCGTCAGCTGACCATGGCCGTGGACACTCACATTTTCCGGGTCAGTAACCGTACCGGCATTGCTCCGGGCAAGAACGTGGTCGAGGTGGAGCAAAAACTGATGAAATTCGTGCCGAAGGAATATCTGCTCGACGCTCATCACTGGCTGATTCTTCATGGGCGCTACGTTTGCCTGGCCCGCAAGCCCCGTTGTGGCAGTTGCCGGATCGAGGATTTGTGCGAATACAAGCAAAAGACCTCGGACGATTGAGGCGCTATTAGTTTTTTTGATTGATCGATTGAAAAAATCTTTTTTACCCGCCGGGAAATTGTCGATATAAGGAGCGCCAAAGGGCAGCCTTAGCCTGGAGTTAACCTTATGAGCACTGGCAAAGAGCAATTGGACGTAGAGGACGACTTCACCCCCGTTGAGGCCGATGACGCAGAGCCGGTAGTGGAGGTGGCAAAGACCAACCTGAGCAAACGCCGCACCATCGACAATCTGCTGGAGGAGCGCCGACTGCAGAAGCAATTGGCCGATTACGATTTTGACTTATGACACTTAAAAGCCTCCCGAAACGGAGGCTTTTTACTAAGTGCCGCCCCCTGATAAACGCCCGTTCATCGCACCTCGTCAAACGCTGACAGCTTCATACCAGACCATTGCGCTGAGCCAATTCGATCAGGTCAACCAGTGAGCGAGCATTAAGCTTTAACAGCAAACGGGTTTTGTAAGTACTGACAGTTTTATTGCTGAGGAACATTCCATCGGCGATCTCCTTGTTTGTCTTGCCTCGGGCCAACTGTTGCAGGACCATCATTTCCCGCCCGGACAAACGATCCACCATATCGGCCTCACTGGCGTTCCCAAGACTGGAACGCACGGTATGCAGAGCCTGATTAGGAAAGTAGCTGTAGCCTGATAACACGGCTTTTATTGCACTGAGCAATTCAGTGAGATCCTGTTGTTTGCAGACATATCCGGCGGCCCCCGATTGCATGCAACGCATGGAAAAGTGCCCTGGCGCCTGGGACGTCAATATCAGTACTTTAAGAGGCATCGCCGTCGACGTCAGGCGCGCGATAACTTCTAACCCATCCAGCTTCGGTATCCCAATATCCAATATGACAATATCCGGCATAAGATCACGGGCAAGTTGCAATGCGTCCACACCATTATCTGTTTCTGCAATGACTTCGTAGCCATGACGCTCCATTAGCATACGCACCGCAAGACGAATGACGGGGTGATCATCCACGATCAGCACTTTATTCATGGGCAAGTCCAATTTTCGCTGTTCGAATTTTTAGAGCCCGCACCATAGCCTAGTCGTTTCACCCATGGCATGCCGTCCCCCCCGGCCACTCGCAGCGAGAGACATGGCCTACAAACAACACGGATAATTCCTACAAAAAATCATTGCACATCATGAGTCATGAGATTGCTACTAGCCGAACGCTGCTCAGTACTTCGACAATCTTTTTGTATCGACTTACAACCAGAAAAACACAAAAACAGGGTTTGATACTAGTAATCCAACAGACTTCGACTATTGAGCTACCCTTAAAAGTAACGAGCATTTGCCAGCCCCTGCAAGTCGACTTGAACGACTTATAAACCTTCACATACAGCAACATTTAACCAGCGAAATAAACCCATATAACCTTAAAACAAACAAACAGCCACACCTAAACCAAGAACAATACAGTTACTATAACAACCAATATCACTCAACAAGAAAGGAGCACAACATAACAACAAAGAAAACCTCATTCACTCATTATCACCCCGAGTTCAATACCCATAAACAAATCGAGAAGAAATAATATCTCATGAGCAGAAGACATGATAAAACTCAAAAAAAGAATCACCAACCCCATGACAATCATTGCAATATTTGCAGTACTGTCTGAAACATCGGCTGCTGTATCCCTCCCCTTCCTCGATAACAAGGAGAGAGAACTCTATGTCTGGTTTTTGATTAGTTTCCCATTTTATTTGCTTTTCCTTTTTTACGTCACACTAAACTTCAACTATCGATCACTTTACGCGCCCTCTGATTTCAATAAAGGGAAGCACTTCATGAAAGTCATGGACAACGCTAACCGGTCAGGAGACGACCCTTCCTGGGTACCGCCAGAAAGCTCGACCCAACACCACGTACGCTTGCCCGAGCACTTAAAAGACCTGCATATCATTGATGCACGCTGGATGAACAACAAAATGGCATTCAGCACCTTGGTGCAGAGAATTCAGCAATCACAGGACAATCCTGCGCAGGTGGTCGTATTTCTCACCTGTGCCAAGTCAGAGACGCTGCTGAAGGAAAGTGCGCTCCGGCTTTCAAAGCACACAAGGAAACGCAACGGCGCAACGTTCTGCATTGCTTACAATTTGAATTCACACGGCCTGACGATGATTGGTCAAAATCTTTACAGGCACACAGCAGCCAGCTCTTGAAGAGCCATAGGGGTAGGGGAAGGAAGCGAAGAAAGGAATTAACAGAGACAAGAAGAAAAGCTGAACACACAGTGTACGACAGGGTATCCCTCTTTCAGATATGTGGCCTCAACGAGGCCACATATCCATTACCGACTCAAAGGTCTCAGAAAAGCTTCCGGCCTTTGTTCGCCGCGATACGCATGCGCAAGGCGTTGAGCTTGATGAAGCCCGCCGCATCGGCCTGGTTGTAGGCGCCGCCATCTTCCTCGAAGGTCGCGATGTTGGCGTCGAACAACGACTCGTCGGACTTGCGGCCGGTGACGATCACGTTGCCCTTGTACAGCTTCAGGCGCACTACGCCGTTCACGTGGGCCTGGGAAGCGTCGATCATCTGTTGCAGCATCAGACGCTCAGGGCTCCACCAGTAACCGGTGTAGATCAAGCTGGCGTATTTAGGCATCAGCTCGTCTTTGAGGTGAGCCACTTCGCGGTCCAGGGTGATCGATTCGATCGCACGGTGAGCGCGCAGCATGATGGTGCCACCAGGGGTTTCGTAGCAGCCACGGGACTTCATGCCCACGTAACGGTTCTCGACGATGTCGAGACGGCCGATACCGTGTTCGCCACCGATACGGTTCAAGGTCGCCAGCACGGTGGCCGGGGTCATTTCGACGCCGTCCAGCGCGACGATGTCGCCGTTGCGGTAGGTCAGTTCCAGGTATTGCGGCTTGTCTGGAGCCTTCTCCGGGGAGACGGTCCATTTCCACATGTCTTCTTCGTGCTCGGTCCAGGTGTCTTCCAGCACGCCGCCTTCATAGGAGATGTGCAGCAGGTTGGCATCCATCGAGTACGGGGATTTCTTCTTGCCGTGACGCTCGATCGGGATGTTGTGCTTTTCAGCATAATCCATCAGCTTTTCACGGGAGAGCAGATCCCATTCGCGCCACGGAGCGATCACTTTCACGCCTGGCTTCAAGGCGTAGGCGCCCAGTTCGAAACGAACCTGGTCGTTGCCCTTGCCGGTCGCGCCGTGGGAAATGGCGTCAGCGCCGGTTTCGTTGGCGATTTCGATCAAGCGCTTGGCGATCAACGGACGAGCGATGGAAGTACCCAGCAGGTACTCACCTTCGTAAACGGTGTTGGCGCGGAACATCGGGAACACGAAATCGCGCACGAATTCTTCGCGCAGATCGTCGATGTAGATTTCTTTTACGCCCATGGCCTGAGCCTTGGCGCGGGCCGGTTCGACCTCTTCGCCCTGACCCAGGTCAGCGGTGAAGGTCACTACTTCACAGTTATAAGTATCCTGCAGCCACTTGAGGATCACCGAAGTGTCCAGGCCGCCGGAATACGCCAGAACGACCTTGTTTACGTCCGCCATGCCATCACTCCACGGGGTTCTACGGAAAGCCGTCAAGTCTAACGCTCATGCAGAATAATTTACAGAGGCGCGACAGCTTATGACGACGAAGCGACAGATTATGTCGAACGAGCGACGATTCCGGCAAGCTCAGGACTTCGGTGTGCTGCCCGTGGAAGCGGTGGCTTGAGGCGCTGGTTGCTCGGTCGGCGCTACCCGTTCAAGGCGTACGGCAACCCGGCGGTTCTTCGCCCGATTGGCGGCGTTTTTGTTGGGCGCCAGAGGATAGCGCTCACCATGAAAACGCAGGGTGATCTGCGATTCCTGAATACCATTGGCCTTGAAGAAGTCCATCACGGCCAGCGCCCTGCGTCGTGACAGTTCACGGTTGGTCAGGCGGTTGCCGCTATTGTCGGAATGGCCGTCAAGTTCGATGTGGTTGACCGTCGGATCGGCTTTCATGAATTCCAGCATGACCTGCAAATGGGCCTTGGCTTGGGCATCGAGATCGATGCCCTCCCCCGGAAAGCCGACTTCGGATTGCTTCACCTGCTCGAAATTCTGCGGCAGCAACTTGGCCACGCAACCCTGATAGTCACTGTAGGCCTTGCTGAATTTGACCGGCAGCAGACGGACTTCAGATACCCGACCGTCGCCTGAGGAGTGTCGAACGACCGGGCTGCGACCGTCCATCAACCCACTGATCAGGCGCCCGGCCTGAACTTGCGAGCTGTTGAACAGCACGTTGCCATTGCCGATGCGCACCGAGCCCAGGTTGATGTCGCCACGCCCCGGCTGCCATGGCGCAGCGGCCGCCAGCAAGGTCGCGGAACCGCCACCGATCATCGAGTTGTAGGCCTTCAAGCGAAATGTCGCCTGCTCGCCGGCACGACGCACGAACTCACCCGAACCGAAATCAGTGATCGGTTGAGTCAGGCGGCATTCGAACTTGTCACCTTCGACCGTCCACTCGATGCTCTCCAGACGGGTCTGGAAAGTGAGCGCCATCGCAGGAAGGCTGGCAAACACACTGAGCAAGGCTAAATAACGCTGGCGCACGGGAGGCTCCACTGGCTTCTGCAACAAAAAGACCGACACACATATTTACGGCGTACCTGTTGGATATCGGAAGCTTGTCGCAAAACTTGATAGCGAGTGCCTGGAAGAGTCTTTTCCGGTAGCATTCCCATGAGTTTGACCCGCCTGGAATCCCCTCATGTCCGACCGCCTGACCCTGCTGCGTCCCGACGACTGGCATATTCATCTTCGCGATGGTGCTGTATTGACCAATACCGTCGCGGATGTCGCGCGCACCTTTGGTCGCGCCATCATCATGCCCAACCTGGTACCGCCGGTGCGCAACGCGGCTGAAGCCAATGGCTATCGCCAGCGGATTCTCGCCGCACGCCCTGCCGGCAGCCGTTTCGAACCGCTGATGGTTCTGTACCTGACCGACCGCACTCAACCCGAAGAAATTCGTGAAGCCAAGGCCAGCGGTTTCGTCTACGCCGCCAAGCTGTACCCGGCCGGCGCGACCACCAACTCGGACTCTGGCGTCACCAGCATCGACAAGATTTTCCCCGCACTCGAGGCCATGGCCGAAATCGGGATGCCCTTGTTGGTTCACGGTGAAGTCACCCGTGGCGATGTCGACGTTTTCGATCGCGAAAAAATCTTCATCGACGAACACATGCGCCGGGTGGTCGAGCGTTTCCCGACCCTCAAAGTGGTGTTCGAACACATCACCACCGCTGACGCCGTGCAGTTCGTCAACGAGGCTTCGGCCAACGTTGGCGCAACCATCACCGCGCATCACCTGCTGTACAACCGCAACCACATGCTGGTGGGCGGGATTCGGCCGCACTTCTATTGCCTGCCGATCCTCAAGCGCAATACCCATCAGGAAGCCCTGCTCGACGCCGCCACCAGTGGCAGCGACAAGTTCTTCCTCGGCACCGACTCGGCGCCCCATGCCCAGCACGCCAAAGAAGCGGCTTGCGGCTGTGCCGGTTGCTACACCGCTTATGCCGCGATCGAGATGTATGCCGAAGCCTTCGAACAGCGCAACGCGCTGGACAAGCTCGAAGCTTTCGCCAGCCTCAATGGCCCGCGCTTCTACGGCCTGCCGGTGAACACCGATCGCATCACCCTGGTCCGCGACGAGTGGACCGCCCCAACCAGCCTGCCGTTTGGCGAGCTGACCGTAATCCCGCTGCGCGCCGGTGAAAAACTGCGCTGGCGCCTGCTGGAGGAACACGCGTGAGTGAAGACCATTTCGACGACGAACAGGACGGTAATGGCGGCGGAGGCGGTTCCCGCCACCCAATGGCAGCCAGGTTCCGTGGTTACCTGCCGGTCGTTGTCGACGTAGAAACCGGTGGCTTCAACTCGGCCACCGATGCCCTGCTGGAAATCGCCGCCACCGTGATCGGCATGGATGAAAAAGGCTTTGTGTACCCTGAGCACACCTATTTCTTCCGGGTCGAGCCTTTCGAAGGCGCGAACATCGAAGCGGCAGCCCTGGAATTCACCGGGATCAAGCTCGATCACCCGTTGCGCATGGCGGTGAGTGAAGAAGCGGCCCTGACCGATATCTTCCGCGGCGTGCGCAAGGCTCTGAAAGCCAACGGCTGCAAACGGGCGATTCTGGTCGGGCACAACAGCAGCTTCGACCTGGGCTTTCTCAACGCCGCGGTTGCGCGCCTGGACATGAAACGCAACCCGTTTCACCCGTTCTCCAGCTTCGACACGGCGACCCTCGCCGGTCTGGCTTACGGTCAAACCGTATTGGCCAAGGCCTGCCAGGCAGCGGATATCGACTTCGACGGTCGCGAGGCCCACTCGGCCCGCTACGACACCGAGAAGACGGCTGATCTGTTCTGCGGCATCGTCAATCGCTGGAAACAAATGGGCGGCTGGGAAGACTACAACGACTGATCCGTCACTGATCTGTGGCGAGGGAGCTTGCTCCCTCACCACAAGTGAACAGCATGGGTTTATCCCGCCCATAAAAAAACCGGCCTTATCAGCCGGTTTTTTTATGCCTCGAACGTGCCTTACAGCGCAGCAGCGTTCTCGGTCAGGTAAGCCGCAACACCTTCGGTGGAAGCGGTCATGCCTTTGTCGCCTTTTTTCCAGTTGGCAGGGCAAACTTCGCCGTGCTCTTCGTGGAATTGCAGAGCGTCGACCAGACGGATCAGCTCTTCGATGTTACGGCCCAGCGGCAGGTCGTTGATGATCTGCGAGCGGACAACACCTTTGTCGTCGATCAGGAACGCGCCACGGAAAGCCACGCCGCCTTCGGACTCAACGTCGTAGGCCTTGGCGATTTCGTGCTTCAGGTCGGCCGCCATGGTGTAGCGAACTTCGCCGATGCCACCATTGTTGACCGGGGTGTTGCGCCAGGCGTTGTGGGTGAAGTGCGAGTCGATCGAAACGGCTACCACTTCCACGTTGCGTGCCTTGAAGTCAGACATGCGGTTGTCCAGAGCGATCAGCTCGGACGGGCAAACGAAGGTGAAGTCCAGTGGGTAGAAGAACACCAGGCCGTATTTGCCTTTGATGGCCGAGGACAGGGTGAAGCTGTCTACGATTTCGCCATTGCCGAGTACGGCCGGTACGGTGAAGTCAGGGGCTTGTTTGCCTACGAGTACGCTCATTGGATATCTCCTGGTGTAATAACGGTGAAGTACAGGGTTCGTATCAGCCTGCCACCCTCAGGCGACAGCCCTGTGACACGATCCCCCTTCGCAAAGGCCGACCATCATACACCGCGTTTTTGACCTGTCCTCAACGGTTTTTTCTGCCAGGTGAAAGGCCGCTGCTATATTTTCCTTATGGAAGGTGTGAGAAGAAGCCGTTCGTCAGTCACACGCCCTTATGACGAAAACCTTCAGAAACCACTTTGACAATCATTCTCGTTAACATTAAGATCCATCGCAATTGAGTCACAACCAGCGACGGTTCTCACTTATGTATGTCTGCCTCTGCACTGGCGTCACCGACGGTCAAATCCGCGATGCAATCTATGAAGGTTGCTGCAGCTATCGGGAAGTACGTCAGGCCACCGGCGTTGCCAGCCAATGCGGCAAATGCGCCTGCCTTGCCAAGGAAGTGGTCCGTGACACCTTGGGGAAAGTGCAATCAGCCCAGGCGGCGATCCCCTACCCCGTAGAATTTACCGCCGCATAACTACCGTATTTCAAAGAACCGGACTTGATGTCCGGTTTTTTTATGTCTGCAAATCAATCGCTTAGATGCCAGACGCGGAACAAAAACATTCTTATTCCGATTAATTTTCATTTAAGTTTCAATAACTTAGGTTTGACACTCTTAATTACGCGGCTCAAACTCTGCCTTATAGACAGCTACTCAGGGCAGGACCCCATCATGAAAGGCGACGTTACAGTCATCCAGCATCTCAACAAGATCCTTGCCAATGAGCTGGTCGCGATCAATCAATACTTTTTGCATGCACGCATGTATGAAGATTGGGGCTTGAACAAGCTCGGCAAGCACGAGTACCACGAATCCATCGACGAGATGAAGCACGCGGACAAGCTGATCAAGCGCATCCTGTTCCTTGAAGGCCTGCCGAACGTCCAGGACCTGGGCAAACTGCACATCGGCGAACACACCAAGGAAATGCTTGAGTGTGACCTGAAGATCGAACGCGACGGCCATGCCGATCTGAAAGTCGCTATCGCTCATTGCGAAACCGTCGGCGACTTCGGTAGCCGTGAACTGCTCGAAGACATTCTGGAATCCGAAGAAGAACATATCGACTGGCTGGAAACCCAACTGGGCCTGATCGATAAAGTCGGTCTTGAGAACTATCTGCAATCGCAGATGGGCGAAGAGTAAATGCTACGCAGCTAATCGCGATGCAATAAAAAGCCCCGCTCTCTTTTAAAGAGGCGGGGCTTTTTTATGACCGAATTTCAGGTTCACCCTAGAACAAATGTGGGAGCGGGCTTGCTCGCGAAAACGGTAGATCAGTCAACTTATCTGTTGAATGTTATACCGCCTTCGCGAGCAAGCCCGCTCCCACACACAGTGAATCAGGCGTCGGTCTTGTTGGCAGCAGCAGCTTCAACAGCGGCTTTGATCGTCGCTTGCAACGAACCGTCGGCAGCCATTTCAGTCATGATGTCGCTACCGCCGACCAGTTCGCCGCCGACCCACAGTTGCGGGAAGGTTGGCCAGTTGGCGTACTTTGGCAGGTTGGCGCGGATTTCCGGGTTCTGCAGGATGTCCACATAGGCAAACTTTTCGCCACAGGCCATAACAGCCTGAGCGGCTTTCGCGGAGAACCCACACTGTGGGGCATTCGGCGAGCCTTTCATGTAAAGCAGAATGGTGTTGTTGGCAATCTGCTCTTTAATCGTTTCGATGATATCCATGGAGCACCTCGGCTGAACTTTCCGACTCAGTGGTCGGCACGGTGGCGCATTGTAACGGAAACCCGAGCGCCATGCTCGGCCTCCCCGACAGTCATGTTCACGCCGCCGCCACGGTCACCGGTACGCCGTTCAACGCCGCGTTGCCCGACAACTCATCGAGCTGACATTCGTCAGTCAGGTCATTGGCGCTGGAGCCGGGTTGACCGCTGGCAATCGTCATCTGCACACCCGGTCGCGCATGCCCCCAACCGTGAGGAAGGCTGACCACACCTTTCATCATATCCAGGCTGGCAACCACTTCAACCTCGATCACGCCGACCCGCGAACTGACGCGCACCCGCTGCCCATCGCTGAGCCCCCGGCTGGCCAAATCGTCCGGGTTCATCAGCAGTTGATGGCGCGGTTTGCCCTTCACCAGACGGTGATAATTGTGCATCCATGAGTTGTTACTACGCACATGACGGCGGCCGATCATCAGCAGCTCATCGGCGGCCGGTGCTTGCAGTGCCGCGAAGCGCGCCAGGTCGGCGAGGATCTCGACAGGTGCTGCCTGGACTCGCTGATTGGCGGTTTTCAGGCGTGGCGTCAGGTTGGGTTTAAGCGCGCCCAGATCGATACCGTGAGGATGATCGAACAAGGTCGCCAGCGACAACTTGTGTTCCGAAGCGTCGCCATACAGGCCCATCCGCAGCCCTCGGTCGATCATCTGCGCCGGCGCGATGGTCGGTTTCAGTTCCTTGCCGGTCTTCGCCGCAAAGGCTTTGGCCAGCCCCACGAAGATTTCCCAGTCATGCAGCGCGCCTTCCGGCTTGGCGAGGATCGCCCGGTTGAAGCGGGTGACGTTGCGCACCGCGAACATGTTGAACGTGGTGTCGTAATGATCGTTTTCCAGCGCAGAAGTCGACGGCAGGATCAGGTCGGCATAACGCGTGGTTTCATTGATGTACAGGTCGACACTGACCATGAACTCCAATCCATCCAGCGCCTGCTCCAGTTGTCGGCCATTGGGCGTGGACAGCACCGGATTACCCGCCACGGTGATCAGGGCGCGGACCTGCCCTTCCCCTTCGGTGAGCATCTCTTCGGCCAGTGTCGATACCGGCAGTTCTCCCGCGTATTCCGGACGTCCGGACACGCGACTCTGCCACCGGTTGAAATGCCCGCCCGAGGTCGATGCCACCAGATCCACCGCAGGCTCGGTGCACAGCGCACCGCCCACCCGATCGAGGTTGCCGGTGACCAGATTGATCAATTGCACCAGCCAATGGCACAGGGTGCCGAAAGCCTGAGTCGAAACGCCCATGCGGCCGTAGCAGACCGCTGTCGGCGCTGCCGCGAAGTCCCGTGCCAGTTGGCGAATCTGCTCGGCGGGCACTGCGCATAGCGGGCTCATGGCCTCGGCGGTGAAACCTGCGATCGCCTCACGCACCTCATCCAGACCATCGACGGGCAAATGGCTGTCGCGGGTCAAGCCTTCGGCAAACAAGGTATTGAGCAGCCCGAACAACAGCGCCGCATCGCCACCGGGGCGCACGAACAGATGCTGATCGGCAATCGCCGCCGTTTCGCTGCGACGCGGATCGACCACCACCACTTTGCCGCCCCTGGCCTGAATCGCCTTGAGGCGCTTTTCCACATCCGGCACGGTCATGATGCTGCCGTTGGAGGCCAGTGGATTGCCGCCCAGGATCAGCATGAAATCGGTGTGATCGATGTCCGGGATCGGCAACAGCAAGCCGTGGCCGTACATCAAGTGACTCGTCAGGTGATGGGGCAACTGATCGACCGATGTCGCTGAAAACCGGTTACGGGTTTTCAGCAGGCCGAGAAAATAATTGCTGTGGGTCATCAACCCGTAGTTGTGCACGCTGGGGTTGCCCTGATAAACCGCCACCGCGTTCTGCCCGTGACGCTCCTGAATCGCCGCCAGGCGTTCGGCCACAAGACTGAAGGCATCTTCCCACTCGATAGGCTGCCATTCGCTGCCTACTCGCTGCATCGGCTGACGCAGGCGATCCGGATCGTTCTGGATGTCTTGCAGGGCAACCGCTTTGGGGCAGATGTGCCCGCGGCTGAAGGTGTCTTGGGGGTCACCCTTGATTGAGGTAATCTGTACGCCGCTGCCTTCGACCTCAGTGGTTTCGATGGTCAGGCCGCAGATGGCTTCACACAGGTGGCACGCACGGTGATGGAGAGTCTTGGTCATGGCCAGTCTCTGTTTTGTTCTGGGCGGGCAATATCGGCCGCGGGAACAAAACTATGGCGCGCGACTCGCCCCTTTGCCAGCGACGTTCGTCTTGTGAATCGGCGACCATCAGGCCAGCCGATGACAGCAAGGGATCAGTTGGACGGCAGACTCGGCGGCGCCTGCAACTGGATCTCCTCGATGGTTTCGATCTGCTCGTGGGCAACATGCACGCCGGTGAGCTCGCCGATCAGTCGCCAATGCTCGTCGAGCCCGGCGCTGATGGTGGCCATGCGGTCGATCATGCGCCGGCCGGCCACCTTCGTGACTTCGTCTTCACTACGCATCAGCTCGAAAGACATCGAGGTCATGGAAGCGGTGAGGTGAGTCAGGGAGCGGGCCGTAAGGCCGAGTAGCTCCATCAACAGTTGTTCTTTCGATTCCATTCCTGAGGCTTCCTGCGTCGCTCGTGCTCTAGTTATAACCCAGCACTTTGCTTTAGCAAATGTTTCGGACAAGACACATTGCCCGCCAAAGGCCCGAATGACAGGTCAAAAACCGACCGCCAGCGTGTCGCCCGCGCCCTGTTTGATTGCCAAGCCCGGCGAGCCCGGTGTACAAATGGTTAGCTGCTGTCAGGAAACAGGCTTCAAAAGCGCTACTGCGGTCACCCCGTAGCCCCTCTGAAATCCTCTAAACACCGTAGCCTATTGGAAAAACGCGACATTTAATGTCAATATCGCGCCTTCCCCTATTTCGTCGCCCCGTGCGGCTTACGCCGCAGGTCTCGCCCGTTTTTCAGTTAAACAAGGCTTTGAGTATCTGCGGTCTGTTGCAAAAAGGTAGTCAATGATGAGCGCAAGGCACTTTCTCTCCCTGATGGATTGCACGCCCGAAGAGCTGGTCAGCGTGATCCGTCGAGGCGTTGAGCTCAAAGACCTGCGTAACCGCGGCGTACTGTTCGAGCCTCTGAAAAACCGCGTGCTCGGGATGATTTTCGAGAAATCGTCGACTCGCACCCGTATTTCGTTCGAAGCCGGCATGATCCAGCTTGGTGGGCAGGCGATCTTCCTGTCGCCACGCGATACCCAACTGGGTCGCGGCGAGCCGATCGGCGACGGCGCCATCGTCATGTCGAGCATGCTCGATGCGGTGATGATCCGTACCTTTGCCCACAGCACCCTGACCGAATTCGCCGCCAACTCCCGCGTACCGGTGATCAACGGCCTGTCCGATGACCTGCACCCCTGCCAGTTGCTGGCCGACATGCAAACCTTCCTCGAACACCGCGGTTCGATTCAAGGCAAGTCCGTGGCCTGGATCGGCGATGGCAACAACATGTGCAACAGCTATATAGAAGCGGCGATCCAGTTCGACTTCCAGTTGCGCATCGCCTGCCCGGAAGGTTACGAACCCAACCCTGAATTCCTGGCTAAAGCCGGCGATCGAGTGACCATCGTCCGCGATCCGCAGGAAGCTGTGCGCGGCGCGCACCTGGTGAGCACCGACGTCTGGACCTCCATGGGTCAGGAAGAGGAAACCGCCAAGCGTCTGAAGTTGTTCGCGCCGTTCCAGGTCAACCGTGCCCTGCTCGACCTCGCCGCGCCGGATGTGCTGTTCATGCATTGCCTGCCGGCCCACCGTGGCGAGGAAATCAGCCTCGACCTGCTCGACGATTCGCGTTCGGTGGCCTGGGATCAAGCCGAAAACCGTCTTCACGCACAAAAGGCCTTGCTCGAATTCCTCGTCCCGCCTTCGTACCACCACGCATGAGCCAGCCATTACTGCTGAACCTGCGCAACCTGGCCTGCGGTTATCAAAACCAGCGGGTTGTGCAGAACCTCAACCTGCATTTGAATGCCGGCGATATCGGTTGCCTGCTGGGGTCTTCGGGCTGCGGCAAAACCACCACCCTGCGGGCGATTGCCGGTTTTGAACCGGTGCACGAAGGTGAAATACAGTTGGCGGGCGAGACCATTTCCAGCGCCGGCTTCACCCTCGCCCCGGAGAAACGCCGGATCGGCATGGTGTTCCAGGATTACGCACTGTTTCCGCATTTGAGCGTGGCCGAGAACATCGCCTTCGGGATCCGCAAGCACCCGCAAAAGGATCGCATCACCGAAGAACTGCTCGAACTGGTCAACCTGAAAAACCTTGGCAAGCGCTTCCCCCATGAGTTGTCCGGCGGCCAGCAACAACGCGTGGCATTGGCCCGTGCCTTGGCGCCGGAACCGCAACTGCTGTTGCTCGACGAACCGTTCTCCAACCTCGACGGCGAATTGCGACGCAAGCTCAGCCATGAAGTACGCGGCATTCTCAAGGCTCGCGGCACCAGTGCGATTCTGGTGACCCACGATCAGGAAGAAGCCTTCGCGGTCAGCGACCACGTGGGTGTTTTCAAGGAAGGTCGCCTGGAACAGTGGGATACGCCCTATAACCTCTATCACGAACCCCTGACGCCATTCGTGGCCAGTTTCATTGGCCAGGGTTATTTCATTCGCGGTCAGTTGAGCAGCCCGGAGTCGGTACAGACCGAGTTGGGTGAATTGCGCGGCAACCGTGCCTACACCTGGCCAATCGGTTGTGCCGTGGATGTGTTGTTGCGTCCGGACGATATCGTCTATGCGCCAGACAGCCCACTGAGGACGCAGATTGTTGGCAAGAGCTTCCAGGGGGCATCAACCCTGTACCGCTTGCAGTTGCCTACGGGCGCGCAGTTGGAGTCGATTTTCCCAAGTCATGCCGATCATCTGGTCGGTGCTGAAGTAGGCATTCGGGTGGCGGCTGAACACCTGGTGTTGTTCCAGGCGAACGGCAGCACGGCGGCGCAGATTCCGGTGATCGAATCCGGTGTTCGGCGGTACAGCACCGCCAGTTGAACAACGCGGATACATGTGGGAGCGGCGGTGCCGCTCCCACATTGGATTTTGGTTAACCCAACATTAGTGTTCCGCTAGCGACCAGCGTTGCATTCCCACCAATACTCACTCGATCCCCTTCAAGCTGGCAGAACAACTCCCCGCCCCGCGCCGAGCACTGATAAGCCGTCAGACTCAACTTGCTCAAGCGTTCCGACCAATACGGAATCAGGCTGCAATGGGTCGACCCGGTCACCGGATCTTCGTTGATGCCGATTGCCGGGGCAAAGTATCGCGACACAAAATCATGCTTGCTGCCCTTGGCCGTCACAATGGCGCCCAGCCACGGCAGTTTTGCCAGCGCAACCATGTCCGGCTGACAATCGAGCACCGCTTGCTCGGACTCCAGCACCACGAACAGTTCTTTCGAACCCAACACATCGACTGTTTTCACACCCAAGGCGCGCTCGACATCCAGGGTCACGCCCACTTCTGTCGGCACGATGGCCGGGAAATCCAGCCACAAGCGCTTGCCTTCACGGCTGACACTCAGCGGGCCGGACTTGCAGATGAAATCCAGCCGTTCGACCGGTTCCTTATAGATTTCAAACAGAACATAAGCGCTGGCCAAGGTCGCATGGCCGCATAACGGGACTTCGGTGGTCGGGGTAAACCAGCGGATGTGCCAGACAGCACCCTCACGCACCAGAAATGCAGTTTCGGCGAGGTTGTGTTCGGCGGCGATTTTTTGCATCAACTCATCGTCGAGCCAAGTATCGAGCCGGTACACCATTGCCGGATTGCCACTGAACGGCCGATCACTGAACGCGTCGACCTGATGAAACTCTAGCTGCATGCCAATTCTCCCTTTTTTAGGTCGACGAGCATGAAGCCACGAAGAGCCCTTCACCAGTGACAGAACCAATCAATTTCCACCATACAGGGCCGGGCTGAACGCCCGAGCCCCTCTACTCAGGTGCGACCGATATCGGCGAACTTCGCTTGGGTGTGTTCGGCCAACACGGCAGGCGCCAGTTCAACTTCCAGACCGCGCCGTCCGGCGCTGACGAAGATGCTAGAAAAAGGCTGAGCTGAACTGTCAATAAAGGTACGCAGGCGCTTCTTCTGCCCGAGCGGGCTGATGCCGCCCAACAGATACCCCGTCGAACGCTGTGCAGCCGCGGGGTCGGCCATTTCGACTTTTTTCACCCCAGCGGCCTGCGCCAGCGCCTTCAAATCCAGACTTCCGACGACCGGCACCACCGCCACCAACAATTCTCCCTTCTCGCTGGCCGCCAGCAATGTCTTGAACACCTGCGCCGGGTCCAACCCCAGTTTTTCCGCGGCCTCCAGACCATAGGACGCTGCCTTCGGATCATGTTCGTAACTGTGCACGCGATGTTCGGCACGAACTTTTTTCAACAAATCCAATGCGGGGGTCATGGCAGCTCCAAGCTTGGCGGCAGAAGAAAAATACTGCGCAGGATTCTAGGTCATTGATCGATAAAAGGCTCTATTACAACGCCATTTCAATAGCTTGGCCGGGCTTCTGTGCCGTTCGTCCACGGTCGGCCTGCCTGATGAACGATGTGGTCATTCACGTGACTAATAGTTGAAATGTGACCGACAGTTCACTTTCGACCTTTGACAGCAGCGTTTCTTGTCTATATTTTTTCGAATCTGAATACTGTACGAATGTCTCACCGCAGCACCCAGCAGTAAGCCGAGCACAGGATGGGGATCCTGCCTTGGTGAAAATCGCGCTTTTGACCTTGATGAAAAAGCGCCAGACAACAACAAAAACGAGGTTTTCAATGACAACTGCTTTACAACAACCGTCGCTCTCGAGCCAATGCATGGCCGAGTTTCTGGGTACTGCACTGCTAATCTTTTTCGGTACCGGCTGCGTTGCCGCGCTCAAGGTGGCGGGTGCCAGCTTCGGACTGTGGGAAATCAGCATCATCTGGGGGGTTGGCGTCAGCATGGCGATCTACCTCACCGCCGGCGTTTCCGGCGCGCACCTCAATCCTGCCGTGAGTATCGCGCTGAGCATTTTCGCTGACTTCGAAAAGCGCAAACTGCCGTTCTATATCCTCTCCCAGGTGGCCGGCGCCTTCTGCGGGGCCTTGTTGGTTTACACGCTGTACAGCAACCTTTTCTTCGATTTCGAACAAACTCACCAAATGGTTCGTGGCACCCAGGCCAGCCTTGAATTGGCTTCGGTGTTCTCCACTTTCCCGAACCCTGCCCTGTCCACAGCCCAGGCCTTTCTGGTTGAAGTGATCATCACCGCCATCCTGATGGGCGTGATCATGTCGCTGACCGACGACAACAATGGCCTGCCCAAAGGGCCGCTGGCGCCGTTGCTGATCGGCCTGCTGATTGCCGTGATCGGTAGCTCGATGGGCCCGCTGACCGGTTTCGCGATGAACCCGGCCCGCGACTTCGGTCCTAAACTAATGACTTTCTTCGCCGGCTGGGGTGAAATTTCCTTCACTGGCGGACGCGATATCCCGTACTTCCTGATCCCGATTTTTGCACCGATTGTCGGTGCCTGCCTTGGTGCTGCAGCTTATCGCGGGCTGATTGCCCGTCATCTGCCCAGCGCCATACCTGCTACAAAGGATGCAGCACCGGCCATTGACGGCAAACCAAGAACGTCTTGAAACCGTTGGCGCGTGATCCTGCCCATGTGGTCCCGCGCCTGACCTCACTTCCTAATTTTCGTCCAAGGCAATCGACATGACCGACATACAGAATAAGAACTACATCATTGCCCTCGATCAGGGTACGACCAGCTCCCGCGCGATCATTTTCGACCGTGACGCGAACGTGGTCTGCACCGCCCAGCGCGAATTCGCGCAGCATTACCCGCAAGCCGGCTGGGTCGAACATGACCCGATGGAAATCTTCGCCACCCAAAGCGCCGTGATGGTCGAGGCCCTGGCGCAAGCCGGCCTGCACCACGACCAAGTCGCGGCCATCGGCATCACCAACCAGCGCGAAACCACCGTGGTCTGGGACAAGACCACCGGCCGCCCGATCTACAACGCGATCGTCTGGCAGTGCCGCCGCAGCACCGAAATCTGCCAGCAGCTCAAGCGCGATGGCCACGAGCAATACATCAGCGACACCACTGGCCTGGTCACCGACCCGTACTTCTCCGGCACCAAACTCAAGTGGATCCTCGACAACGTCGAAGGCAGCCGTGAGCGTGCGCGCAAGGGTGAACTGCTGTTCGGCACCATCGATAGCTGGCTGATCTGGAAATTTACCGGCGGCAAAGTGCACGTCACCGACTACACCAACGCCTCGCGCACCATGCTCTTCAACATCCACACGCTGGAGTGGGACGCGAAGATGCTGGAAGTCCTCGACATCCCGCGCGAGATGCTCCCGGAAGTTAAGTCCTCGTCCGAAATCTACGGCCACACCAAAAGCGGCATTGCCATTGGTGGTATCGCTGGCGACCAACAGGCGGCCCTCTTCGGCCAGATGTGCGTCGAGCCAGGCCAGGCGAAAAACACCTACGGCACCGGTTGCTTCCTGCTGATGAACACCGGCGACAAAGCAGTGAAATCCAAGCACGGCATGCTCACCACCATCGCTTGCGGCCCGCGTGGCGAAGTGGCCTACGCCCTCGAAGGCGCGGTATTCAACGGTGGCTCCACCGTGCAGTGGCTGCGTGACGAGTTGAAAATCATCAACGATGCCCACGACACCGAATACTTCGCCAACAAGGTCAAGGACAGCAACGGTGTGTACCTGGTGCCGGCCTTCACCGGCCTGGGCGCTCCGTATTGGGACCCGTATGCCCGCGGCGCGCTGTTCGGCCTGACTCGCGGCGTACGCGTGGATCACATCATTCGTGCCGCGCTGGAGTCGATTGCCTACCAGACCCGCGACGTTCTGGACGCCATGCAACAGGACTCCGGCGAACGCCTCAAGTCACTGCGCGTGGACGGCGGTGCAGTCGCGAACAACTTCCTGATGCAATTCCAGGCCGACATCCTCGGCACTCAGGTCGAGCGCCCGCAAATGCGCGAAACTACCGCGTTGGGCGCGGCTTACCTGGCTGGCTTGGCTTGTGGCTTCTGGGGCAGCCTGGACGAGTTGCGCGGCAAGGCAGTGATCGAGCGCGAGTTCGAACCGACGCTGGACGAAACCGCGAAGGAAAAACTCTACGCTGGCTGGAAAAAAGCCGTCAGCCGCACTCGTGATTGGGAACCGCACGAAGGCGCTGAATAAGCCAAGGATGGGGTTCTAACTGGTAGGGAGCAGATTCCTGCGGCATCATGGGCAAATTTTGCACGGCAGCCCAAAGGAAGCCCCATGAATCTGCCTCCCCGTCAGCAGCAAATCCTCGAACTGGTCCGCGAACGCGGCTATGTCAGCATCGAGGAAATGGCTCAGCTGTTCGTCGTTACACCGCAAACCATCCGCCGCGATATCAATCAACTGGCGGAAGTCAATCTGCTGCGTCGCTACCACGGCGGCGCAGCCTATGATTCCAGCGTCGAAAACACCGCCTACGCCATGCGCGCCGATCAGATGCGCGATGAAAAGCAGCGTATCGGCGAAGCCATTGCCGCTCAGATTCCCGATCACGCCTCGCTGTTCATCAATATCGGTACCACCACCGAATCCATCGCTCGGGCGCTGCTCAACCACAACCACCTGAAGATCATCACCAACAACCTGCACGTCGCTTCGATGCTCAGCGCCAAGGACGACTTCGACGTTTTGCTGACCGGTGGCAACGTGCGGCGTGACGGTGGCGTGGTGGGTCAGGCGAGTGTCGACTTCATTAATCAGTTCAAGGTCGACTTCGCCCTGGTCGGCATCAGCGGCATCGATGAAGACGGCAGTTTGCTGGACTTCGATTATCAGGAAGTGCGGGTGTCCCAGGCGATCATTGCCAATGCCCGACAGGTAATCCTCGCAGCGGACTCCAGCAAATTCGGGCGCAATGCCATGATTCGCCTGGGGCCGATCAGCCTGATCGATTGCCTGGTCACCGATCAGCAGCCCTCGCCAGCCTTGGCGCAGTTGTTGAGCCAGCACAAGATTCGGTTGGAGGTCGTGTAAGCACATCGGCCCCCTGTGGCGAGGGGGCTTGCCCCGTTGGGCCGCGAAGCGGCCCCAAAACCATTCACCGCCAATCCCTCAGTTAAACATCGCAACCCGCTCTGCGACTGCTGCGCAGTCGAACGGGGGCAAGCCCCCTCGCCACAAAACCGCGTCTAAATGTTCGTAAATTTTCCTTTAACCGCCCTTCGATCAGTATTTTCAATCGAAGTTGACTGGCTGCGGGCGTCTTTATGGGCTAATATTTTCGCAAATGAACATTAATGTTCGAATTCCAATATAGAAAATCAAAAGCCCGAGGCCAGCCGATGCCCACTTCTACCTTGCCTACGCCCCCTCTCGCCGAGGTCTACGATATCGCCGTCATCGGTGGTGGGATCAATGGCGTGGGGATCGCAGCGGATGCCGCCGGTCGCGGTCTTTCGGTATTCCTTTGCGAAAAGGATGACTTGGCCAGCCACACCTCGTCCGCCAGCAGCAAGCTGATCCACGGCGGCCTGCGCTACCTCGAACATTACGAATTCCGCCTGGTGCGCGAAGCCCTCGCCGAACGCGAAGTGCTGCTGGCCAAGGCACCCCACATCGTCAAACAGATGCGCTTCGTGCTGCCGCACCGCCCGCACCTGCGCCCGGCCTGGATGATCCGCGCCGGCCTGTTCCTTTATGATCACCTCGGCAAACGGGAAAAACTCGAAGGCTCGAAAAGCCTGAAGTTTGGCCCGGACAGCCCGCTGAAAAGCGAAATCACCAAAGGCTTCGAATATTCCGATTGCTGGGTCGATGACGCACGCCTGGTCGTACTGAACGCCATGGCCGCCCGCGAGAAAGGCGCTCACGTTCATACCCAAACCCGTTGCGTCAGCGCCCGTCGCACCAAAGGCCTGTGGCACCTGCACCTGGAACGCGCCGATGGCAGCCTGTTTTCGATCCGCGCCAAAGCGCTGGTGAACGCGGCCGGCCCATGGGTTGCCAAGTTCATCCGTGACGACCTGAAGATGGAGTCGCCGTACGGCATCCGTCTGATCCAGGGCAGCCACCTGATCGTGCCGAAGCTGTATGAAGGCGAACACGCGCACATTCTGCAAAACGAAGATCAGCGCATCGTGTTCACCATTCCGTACCTGAATCACTTCACCCTGATCGGCACCACCGACCGCGAATACACCGGCGACCCGGCGAAAGTAGCGATCACTGAAAGCGAAACTGATTACCTGCTGAAAGTGGTCAACGCCCACTTCAAGAAGCAAATCAGCCGCGACGATATCCTGCACAGCTATTCCGGCGTTCGTCCGCTTTGCAACGACGAATCCGACAACCCGTCGGCCGTCACCCGCGACTACACCCTGGCATTGTCGGGCAGTGGCGAAGAGGCGCCGCTGCTATCGGTGTTCGGCGGCAAACTGACGACTTACCGCAAACTCGCCGAGTCGGCGCTGGCGCAACTGGCCCCGTACTTCACGCACATCAAGCCAAGCTGGACCGCCAGCGCCACCCTGCCTGGCGGCGAAGACATGACCACGCCGCAGGCCTTGAGCTCGCGGATCCGCGACCGATTCGATTGGGTGCCCACCGAGATCGCCCGTCGTTGGGCCACCACTTACGGCAGCCGCACCTGGCGCATGCTCGAAGGTGTGGAAAGCCTCAGTGATCTGGGCGAACACATCGGCGGTGGTCTCTACACCCGCGAAGTCGATTACCTGTGCAGCGAAGAATGGGCGACCACCGCCCACGACATTCTGTGGCGCCGCAGCAAGCTTGGGCTGTTCACCACCCCGGCGGAACAGCAAAAGCTCAAGGATTACCTGAACAAGGTCGAACAGAACCGCAGCAAGATCCAAGCGGCCTGATCGGGAAGCCGGTTGAGCCCAAGCCCCTGAATCGAAAGGTTCAGGGGCTTTTTGCATTCTAGAGAACACCATTGATCAACTGTGGGAGCGGGCTTGCTCGCGAAGACTGACTAACATTCAACATATCCGTCGGCTGATAGACCGCTTTCGCGAGCAAGCCCGCTCCCACAGGGTACGTGCAAGTCATGGAATTGCATTCGGTTTTCCGAACGCGACTTGCCAGTCGATTCGGTAAACCGGATCTCCCGATAGAAAACTCAACGCCATAAATATTTAATAACGTTATAAATCAACAACTTGATCTATATCGCCTGGCCTGGCACGAGTCATGCTCTACACTCTTGGACGAATGCCTGTTGTGCCAACACTTCAGGAGCCGTCAGGCATTAGAAGCACCAAAAGGCCGATGAACTGGCTCCATAAAAAAAACAATGTCGAGGAAAATTTGATGCGCATCGTTCCCCATATCCTGGGCGCAGCCATTGCTGCCGCTCTGATTAGCACTCCAGTTTTCGCTGCCGAACTCACCGGCACACTGAAGAAGATCAAAGAGTCCGGCACCATCACCCTCGGGCATCGTGACGCTTCCATTCCGTTTTCCTACATCGCGGACGCTTCCGGCAAACCGGTTGGCTACTCCCACGATATCCAGCTGAAAGTCGTTGAAGCCCTGAAAAAAGATCTGGACTTGCCAAACCTGCAGGTCAAATACAACCTGGTGACCTCGCAAACCCGTATTCCGCTGGTACAGAACGGCACCGTGGACCTCGAGTGCGGCTCCACCACCAACAACGTCGAACGCCAGCAGCAAGTTGACTTCTCCGTCGGCATCTTCGAAATCGGCACCAAGCTGCTGTCCAAGAAAGATTCCCCGTACAAAGACTTCGCCGACCTCAAAGGCAAGAACGTCGTGACCACCGCGGGCACCACGTCCGAGCGCATCCTCAAGTCGATGAACGCCGACAAGCAGATGGGCATGAACGTGATCTCCGCCAAAGACCATGGCGAGTCCTTCCAGATGCTGGAAACCGGCCGCGCCGTGGCTTTCATGATGGACGACGCCTTGCTGGCCGGTGAAATGGCCAAGGCCAAGAAACCGACCGATTGGGCCGTGACCGGGACTGCGCAGTCCAACGAAATTTACGGCTGCATGGTTCGCAAGGGCGACGCACCGTTCAAGAAAGCTGTCGACGACGCCATCACCGCGACCTACAAGTCCGGCGAGATCAACAAGATCTACGAAAAATGGTTCATGCAGCCAATTCCGCCAAAAGGCCTGAACCTGATGTTCCCGATGAGCGAAGAGCTCAAGGCCCTGATCGCCAATCCGACCGACAAAGCGGCTGACGAAAAGAAATCCTGATTTCTGACTAACCTTATTTCCTGAGAGGGCCTGCGCCCTTTCAGGGATTTGTCACTCCCTGCTGGCATTTTTGGAAACACTCGAACCGGTGGTTGTCGAGCCGCTCGTGTGTGCCTGACGTCATGGTCGGGCGGGAACGGAGATTCCCCAGGCGGGCATTGTAAATCGAACGAATCCGAGGGGAGACCCTAATGAATTACAACTGGGACTGGGGCGTGTTCTTCAAGTCCACCGGCGTGGGCAGCGAGATTTATTTCGACTGGTACCTCTCCGGTTTGGGCTGGACCATTGCCATCGCCATCGCAGCCTGGATCATCGCGCTGCTGCTGGGCTCGATTCTGGGCGTCATGCGCACGGTGCCTAACCGCATCGTATCGGGCATCGCGACCTGCTACGTCGAACTCTTCCGTAACGTGCCGCTACTGGTTCAGCTGTTCATCTGGTACTTCCTGGTGCCCGACCTGCTGCCTGCGGACATCCAGGAGTGGTACAAGCAGGATCTCAACCCGACCACCTCGGCCTTCCTCAGCGTCGTCGTGTGCCTGGGCCTGTTCACCACCGCTCGGGTTTGCGAACAAGTGCGCACCGGTATCCAGGCGCTGCCTCGCGGCCAGGAATCCGCTGCCCGTGCCATGGGTTTCAAGCTGCCACAGATCTACTGGAATGTGCTGCTGCCCCAGGCTTACCGCATCATCATTCCGCCGCTTACCTCGGAATTCCTGAACGTATTCAAGAACTCCTCCGTGGCCTCGCTGATCGGCCTGATGGAGCTGCTCGCGCAGACCAAACAGACCGCCGAGTTCTCCGCCAACCTGTTCGAAGCTTTCACCCTGGCCACGTTGATCTACTTCACGCTGAACATGGGCCTGATGCTGGTGATGCGCGCGGTCGAGAAAAAAGTCGCCGTACCGGGCCTGATCTCCGTAGGGGGTAAATGATGGAATTCGACTTCACGGGCATCATTCCGTCCCTGCCGGGTTTGTGGAACGGCATGGTCATGACCCTCAAACTGATGGCTCTGGGCGTCGTCGGCGGGATCATCCTCGGCACGATCCTGGCACTGATGCGCCTGTCCCACAGCAAACTGCTGTCGAACATCGCCGGCGCCTACGTTAACTACTTCCGTTCGATTCCATTGCTGCTGGTCATCACCTGGTTCTACCTGGCGGTGCCGTTCGTACTACGCTGGATCACCGGCGAAGATACTCCGATCGGCGCGTTCGCCTCGTGCATCGTAGCCTTCATGATGTTCGAAGCGGCGTACTTCTGCGAAATCGTCCGGGCCGGCGTGCAGTCGATTCCCAAGGGCCAGATGGCTGCTGCCCAGGCCATGGGCATGACTTACAGCCAGATGATGCGTTTGATCATCCTGCCGCAAGCGTTCCGCAAGATGACCCCGCTGTTGCTGCAACAGAGCATCATCCTGTTTCAGGACACCTCGCTGGTTTACGCGGTGGGTCTGGTGGACTTCCTCAATGCCTCGCGCGCCAGTGGCGACATCATCGGCCGCTCCAATGAGTTCCTGATCTTCGCCGGTTTCACATACTTCATCATCAGCTTTGCCGCCTCGCAGCTGGTCAAGCGTCTGCAAAAAAGGTTTGCCGTATGATCTCTATCAAGAATGTCAACAAGTGGTATGGCGACTTCCAGGTACTGACTGACTGCAGCACCGAGGTCAAAAAAGGCGAAGTGATCGTGGTGTGCGGGCCATCCGGTTCCGGCAAATCCACCCTGATCAAATGCGTCAACGCGCTGGAACCGTTCCAGAAAGGCGACGTGATCGTCGATGGCACGTCCATCGCCGACCCGAAAACCAACCTGCCGAAACTGCGTTCGCGCGTCGGCATGGTGTTCCAGCATTTCGAACTGTTCCCGCACCTGAGCATCATGGATAACCTGACCATCGCGCAAATCAAGGTGCTGGGCCGCAGCAAGGAAGAAGCCAGCAAAAAAGCCCTGCAATTGCTTGAGCGCGTCGGCCTCACCGCCCACGCCAAAAAGCACCCGGGCCAGCTTTCTGGTGGTCAGCAACAGCGTGTGGCGATTGCCCGTGCGCTGGCGATGGACCCGATCGTCATGCTGTTCGACGAACCGACCTCGGCGCTGGACCCGGAAATGGTCAACGAAGTACTCGACGTGATGGTGCAACTGGCCCACGAAGGCATGACCATGATGTGCGTGACCCACGAAATGGGCTTCGCCCGAAAGGTAGCGGACCGGGTGATTTTCATGGACCAGGGCAAGATCATCGAAGACTGCAAGAAAGAAGAGTTCTTCGGCGACATCAACGCCCGTGCCGAGCGTACACAGCACTTCCTCGCGAAAATTTTGCAGCACTAAGCATCGGACGCCGCTCCCCCTGTGGGAGCGGGCTTGTGTGGTGAGGGGGCTTGTCGGAACGCCGCATCGCCCCGTTAGGTCGCGAAGCGGCCCCGGCATTTCGAAGTCAAACCGCATGCAACGGGTTTACGACTGCTTCGCAGCCGAACGGGGGCAAGCCCCCTCGCCACAGAGCCAACTCCCACAAGGATCTGTGGGTATATGGATATTTGTGTTGTGGTTGACCCAAGGCATCTGTGATGAAATGCGACTCCACTCTCTATCGCGCCGCGCCGCCATCACTCGCCGTGAAACCCCGTTTGATTCGCCATCTGTTCCTGCCGCCGCTGGTCATCGCCCTGATGATCGGATTGGGTTACATCGGCTTCTGGGTCAGTGAACACTACGGAATTCGCGGCCTCAGCGAGAATGGCCAGCGTCAGTTGGAACTGCACGCCCGCGCCGTCGAGAGCGAGATCAGCAAGTACACCTACCTGCCCAGCCTGCTGGAACTCGAATCCAGTGTTTCCAAGCTGCTGGCCGACACGTCACCGGAACACCGGCAGACGGTCAACGAATACCTTGAAGGCCTGAACCGGCGCAGCCGCAGTCGGGCCATTTATGTGATGGACACCACCGGTCGCGTACTGGCCACCAGCAACTGGCGCGATGTCGACAGTTATCTGGGTGAAGACCTGTCCTTCCGCGCCTATTTCCAGAATGCAGTGCGCGGTCAGCCGGGGCGTTTCTACGGCATCGGCAGCACCAGCGGCGAACCCGGCTATTACCTGGCGCATGGTCTGGAAGAGCACGGCAAGATCATCGGCGTCGCCGTGGTCAAGGTTCGCCTCGAAGCCATGGAAGAACGCTGGCAGCGTGCGCGCCTGGAAGCCTTCGTCAGCGACGAGAACGGCATCATCATTCTCTCCAGCGATCCGGCGCGGCGGCTTAAATCGGTTGTGCCATTGAGCGAGGAAACCAAGGAAAAACTGGCCCGTAGCCTGCAGTACTACTGGTTTCCACTGAACGAACTGCAACCGCTGGCGCGGGAGAAACTGGCCGAAGGCGAGGAAAAACTGACCTTCCCCGCCAACAGCGAATTGATGTCCGATGAAGAGAACATCAGCTACCTCTCGCAAACCCGGCCGCTGAGCGACACACCATGGAATTTCACCCTCCTCACCCCCCTGCAGGATTTGCGGCGTGAAGCGATCAATCAGGGGATTCTGGTGGCGGTGGCGTTTGCCCTGGTGGCGTTTCTGCTGATCGCCTGGAACGAACGGCGCAAGGTGATCGCCACCCGCCTCGCGGCGCGGGAAGCCTTGCAGGAAGCCAACAATCAACTGGAGCGTCGGATTACCGAACGCACCACTGACCTGCGCGCCAGTAACGAACGGCTCAAGGGTCAGATCCGCGAACGGCGGCAGGCGGAAGAGACGTTGCGCCGTGCCCAGGATGAACTGGTCCAGGCCGGTAAACTGGCGGCCATCGGTCAGATGTCCACCAGCATCGCTCACGAATTGAACCAGCCGCTGGCAGCCTTGCGGACCTTGTCCGGCAATACCGTGCGCTTTTTGGAACGCGGTCAGCTGGATGTGGCCAGCACCAACCTCAAGACCATCAATGAGCTGATCGACCGCATGGGCCGGATCACCGCGAGCCTGCGCTCCTTCGCCCGGCGCGGTGATGACAAGGGCCAGGCCAGCTTTGGCAAAGCCGTAGACGCCGCCCTGCAATTGCTGGGCAGTCGGATGGAAAGCGCGCACCTGCAATTGCACCGCGACTTCAAAGACGTGCAGGTGCAGATCGACCAGACCCGGCTGGAGCAGATTCTGGTCAACCTGATCGGCAACGCGCTCGACGCCATGCAGTCGCAGCCTCAACCGGCATTGTGGCTCGAAGGCGAGGAATTCGACGGCAAGTATCGTCTGCGGGTGCGCGACAACGGTCACGGCATCGATGCCGAAGCGCGCAAGCATCTGTTCGAACCGTTCTTCACCACCAAACCCGGCGAACAAGGCCTGGGCCTCGGCCTGACCCTTTCAGCCAGCCTGGCCGCCGCCACCGGCGGGCATCTGGGTGTCGAGCACCCGGCCAGCGGTGGTACCACCTTCGTCCTCAGTTTACCGTTGGTAAGCCCCACTCCCGCCGAGCCAATATGAACAACGACCTTAGTGTGCTGATCGTCGAAGACGACCCCCATGTCCTGCTCGGTTGCCAACAGGCGCTGACCCTGGAAGATATTCCCTGCGTGGGCGTCGGCAGCGCCGAAGAAGCGCTGGAGCGAGTCGGCGACAACTTCGCCGGCATCGTCATCAGCGACATCCGCCTGCCGGGCATCGATGGCCTGGAACTGCTGACCCGGCTCAAGGCCCGTGATCGCAGCCTGCCAGTGGTGCTGATTACCGGTCACGGCGACATCTCCATGGCTGTCGGCGCGATGCAGAAAGGCGCCTACGATTTCATGGAGAAACCCTTCTCCCCGGAACGTCTGGTGGACGTAGCCCGCCGCGCGCTGGAGCAACGCAGCCTGGCGCGGGAAGTGTCGTCGTTACGTCGACAACTGTTCGAGCGGGATTCGCTCGAAGGCCGGATCATCGGACGCTCGCCGGCCATGCAAAACCTGCGGGAATTGATCGCCAACGTCGCTGATACCTCGGCCAACGTGCTGATCGAAGGCGAGACCGGTACCGGTAAAGAATTGGTTGCGCGCTGCCTGCACGACTTCAGCCGTCGGCACACCAAACAGTTCGTCGCGCTGAACTGCGGTGGCCTGCCGGAGAACCTGTTCGAAAGTGAAATCTTCGGCCACGAGGCCAACGCCTTCACCGGGGCCGGCAAGCGGCGGATCGGCAAGATCGAACACGCCGACGGCGGCACGCTGTTCCTCGATGAAGTGGAAAGCATGCCGCTGCCGTTGCAGATCAAACTGCTGCGGGTGTTGCAGGAACGCACCCTCGAACGCCTCGGCTCAAACCAGAGCGTGGCGGTGGATTGCCGGGTGATCGCCGCGACCAAGTCCGATCTGGATCAATCGAGCAAGGCCGGCGAGTTTCGCAGCGACCTGTATTACCGCCTGAACGTGGTGACCCTGGAGCTGCCGCCGCTGCGCGAACGCCGCGAAGACATCCTGCAATTGTTCGAACACTTTTTGCAGCAGTCATCCCTGCGCTTCGACCGTGCGGTGCCGGAACTGGATAACCAGACCCTGTCGACCCTGATGAGCCACGACTGGCCGGGCAACGTGCGCGAACTGCGTAACGTCGCCGAGCGTTTCGCATTGGGCCTGCCGGCCTTCAAAAAATCCGGTACCAATGGCAGCAATCAGGGCCTGGCCTTCGCCGAAGCGGTGGAAGCCTTCGAGCGCAACTTGCTCAGCGACGCCTTGCAGCGCAGCGGCGGCAACCTGACCCAGGCCAGCCAGGAACTGGGGATGGCCAAGACCACGCTGTTCGACAAAGTGAAGAAATACGGGCTGAGTCACTGATGGACCTGATTTTCAAAGCAACCCTGGGCGCGGCGGTGGTGGTGATCCTCGCCATGTTGGCCAAGACCAAAAACTATTACATCGCAGGCTTGGTCCCGCTGTTTCCGACCTTTGCGCTGATCGCCCATTACATCGTCGGCAAGGGGCGTTCGCTGGATGATCTGAAGACCACTATCGTGTTTGGCATGTGGTCGATCATTCCGTACTTCGTCTATCTGGCGACCCTGTATGTGATGGTCGACCGGATGCGGCTGGAGGCTTCGTTGGCGGTGGCTGCGGTGGCATGGTTGATGGCGGCGACGGTGTTGGTGACGGTGTGGATGCGCTTTCAATCCTGAACACAATTCCCTGTGGGAGCGAGCCTGCTCGCGATGACGGTGTGTCAGGTCACATCAATACTGACTGTGCCGCCATCATCGCGAGCAGGCTCGCTCCCACAGGGTCGCATTACTGCCCGTAAACCTTCTGCAACTGCGCTTGTGTCAACGCATCTTCAAACGGCACCGGCACCGATTTCACCGCCCCGTAGAGGTTGCGATAACGCCAATAGTTACCGTTGTTGGCCAGTTGATAACCACGCTCGACCACTCGCTGGCCATCAAGGATATAACGCAAGGTTTCCTGGGCGGCCGCTGGCGGTGTCGGCTGCATCAGGTCGGTGGACAGAACGCGCATCGACTCGTCGACACACTCGTCGAGCACGGCCGTGACCTTTGCCAAATCGAGGCCGCCGTCATCGATGCACTGCTTGCCACAGCGCCGAATCGGCTGGCTGACGACTTCGATCCGCATGCGATACAGCGCCGAACCGGCAATGTCCTGGACTTGCACCTGATTGACCAGCACGAAACTGCCGCGATCGGGGGTAAGCATCAGTTTGGGTTCAATCACCAAGCGCGCGGTGACCTGCCCTTCTCCTTGCTTGAACCCGGCCACTTGCGAAGCCTGTTGATAGCGCTTTTGCAGACGCTCCTGCAACGCAACGCCAGCGAGCAAGTCGGCCATCGGTCGCGCCTCGTTGAGCGCGGTTTTTTCCGCATCGCGCTGCAAGCTGCCGCTGCCCATCTGGGTGTTGATCAGGCTGGCGACCAGCAAACCGGCAAGCCCGGCAGTGTTGCCCGAGCTTGCCACCAGATTATGACTCGACGATGCAGCCTTCAAGGCCGCTTGGGAGTCAATCACGGTGCTCGCACCCACAAAGGATTGCGGCAACTGCACATCGACCTTAAGCCCGTGGGTCTGGACATAAGGCAAGGCACTCTGGTCCTTGAAACCGGCCTCAGGGGCCGGTTTTTGCGCACACCCCGGCAGCATCAGCAGGGCCAGCGCACCAGCCACTATAGGCAGACGCTTCATTGCGCGAACGGGGTGATCATTTGCTGACGGCTATTGTCCACAGCCTGATAGAACGCGTTAGACAGGTTGGTGTAGGTCGGCTCGTCCCACTCGCCCTGGGCGGCTTGTGTCGCGACAAAGGGTTTGAACCACAGCAGTTTGTTGTCTGCCAGATCGATCACCATGCCCTGCCCGCCCACCTGCGCCATCGGCACGCTGGTCGGCACGATGCTGTAGTAGCTGCGGGTAGCGCCGGTGGCGTAGACATTCACCAGCAGCAGACGATCGACGCCGTAGGTGGCCTTGACCGGCGTCATGTCACGGGTCATGTAGCCTTCGCGGAAACTGGTTTCCTTATAAACCTTCAGGTCGACCGGCTCGTTGATCCGCTTGGCTTTGTAACCCTTGGCCTGCAGCTTGGCGACAAGGACATCCGGCAAGGTGTTGAGGTCACCCACTTGCCATTTTTCGACGCTGTCACTGAGATTGTTGTTAACGCCCTTGTTGATGGCGTAATCGAGAAGCCCCTGATTGCCGGTCAACGCCAGCACCGGTTCCGGCACCACAGTCATCGCCACGCCGATAGTCGGCTCTTTGGCATCCCAGAATTGGTGGTCCAGCGGTACTGGAGGTTGCACGTGAGCACAGCCAGTGAGGGTCAGGCAGGCGAGCAACATCAGTGCTGCCCAGGTGCGTAGAGCGTGAAGATTCATGGATCAAGTCCCTATGATTATTAGTGATGCTGCCTATGTCGGCAGCATCGGCAAAAACCATAGTGGCACATTGATATATTTTCGACCAGCAATCGCTAGTTGACCGTACCGCCCTTGGCTTCACTCATGATCTGGCGAATCGCACCGACAAACGTCTCCACCGGCTGCCCGCCACTGACGGCGTACTGCCCGTTGAACACCACCGTCGGCACTGAACTCACGCCGCGCGTTAGCCACAACTGTTCTTCCTCGCGAACCTCTTTGGCGAATTCATCGGACGCCAGGATCGCCTCGGCTCGCTGCCGATTCAGCCCCACGCTTTCGGCGATCTGCGCCAATTGCCCGTGATCGGACGGATTACCGCCCTCGGTGAAATACGCCTTGAACAGTGCGTCTTTCAGGTTGAACTGCAACCCTTTCAGCCCCGCCCAATGCAGCAAGCGATGAGCATCGAAAGTGTTGTAGATACGGCTGTTGCCGTCCGTGCGGAAGGCAAACCCGACCTCGGCGCCACGCGCGCGGATCATTTCGCGATTCTTCTGCGATTGCTCAGGCGTCGAGCCGTATTTTTCGCTGATGTGTTCGGTGATGTTCTGGCCTTCGGGGCCCATCTTCGGGTTCAGTTCGAACGGCTGGAAACGGATCTCGGCCTGCACTTCGTCGCCGAGCATATCCAGGGCACGGGTCAGGCCGTACAGGCCGACGACGCACCAGGGGCAGGACACGTCGCTGACGAAATCTATTTTCAAGGGGGTACTCATCACACACCTCGCAGGCTTGGGTCGCGCCGGAAAGTTTGAACGATACACCTGACAGTCCGAAGTGGCAGCCATTCCACTATTCCACCTGTGGGAGCGGGCTTGCTCGCGAAGGCGTCGTGTCAGTCGATATCTGCTTTGACTGAAGCACCGCATTCGCGAGCAAGCCCGCTCCCACAGGTTTTGGGGTGTTTGGGAGGGCGTGTTTAGTTCCGTTTAGCGTTACTTCCTGAAAGCTACAGCGCCTTGCGACGACGTTTCCCCGTACGAAACCCCAAGCTCCAAAAAGCTCAACGAAGCCGCCGACCGCGCCCTCGATTACTACCTCAAACCGGTCATTCCCAAAGACACCCCACGCAAACCCAGCACCCTTTACTCCGTCGCCCCGAAGCCGATAACGAAACCCTGCTGGTCAGCGCCTGCGAATCGCTGGCGGCGGCGAGCGTGATGTTGAGTGATTTCGCGGGGCTGCTGAATGGCTCGCAGCGCAACACCGTGCTTGGCATTCAGAACTCGGTCATGCTGGGTGAACTGGCGGTGAACCGGATGCTTGATAACTTCGTTCCAACGTAATTGGCGACCTACTGACCAATGAGGTTCCACTGACACAGAAGATCAAATGTGGGAGCGGGCTTGCTCGCGAAGGCGGTGTGTCAGTCGACATCTGCTTTGACTGATACACCGCCTTCGCGAGCAAGCCCGCTCCCACAGTTTGGATCTGGGGTTACAGAAGATTGCGTTCGGCCACTGGATCGATCTGTGCCCAATGCGAAGTATCCTCGCGATGGGCCTGCAAATACGGCAACACTGCCGCCAACAACGGCGCCTTGAACGCCTCTTGAAAACGATGAGCCAGACCCGGAATCAACTTCAACTGACTGCCGCGAATGTGCGCCGCCAAGTGCACGCCATGCATCACCGGCAACAACGGATCGGCGGTACCGTGCACCACCAGCGTCGGCACCCTCAGTTGGTTGAGCAGCGCCACGCGGCTCCGTTCGGCGAGGATTGCCATGATCTGGCGCTTCACGCCCTCCGGGTTAAACGCCCGGTCATAGGATTGCGCCGCTTGCTGCAACAACGCCTGCCGGTCATCGCTCACCGTCGGGCTACCCAGCGCCGCGAGCAAATCGGCCTGTTGCTCCAGCGCCACTTCGCGATTCGGTGCACCGCGTCGCGCGAGTAACTGCACCAGCGCCGCACTCGGTGCCGGCAAACCTTCGGCACCCGAGCTGGTCATCAACAACGTCAGGCTCTCGATACGCTGCGGTGCCATCGCCGCCATATGTTGGGCGATCATCCCGCCCATGCTGGCGCCCAGTACGTGGAATTGCTTGACGTGCAAGGCATCCATCAGCCCAAAGGCATCATCAGCCATGTCGGTCAGGGTGTATGGCGCCGATACCGGCAAACCGAGTTTGTAGCGCAGCACTTCGAAGGTCAGGTTGGCGTCGACAGGCGTCTGCCGCCAAGTGGAGAGACCCACATCGCGATTGTCATAGCGGATCACCCGAAAACCCTGCTGACACAGCGCAATCACCACCTCGTCCGGCCAGTGAATCAATTGCCCGCCCAGGCCCATCACCAGCAACAACGCCGGGTCCGAGGCACGGCCAATGCTCTGGTACGCCAGGCTCACCTGTTCCAGATCGACCCGCTCGGTCGGAACATTGACATCGCACCGCGAAGCCGCCAGGGACGACAGGCTGAACAATAAAGCGGCCAGAAAAGTGGCCGCCGATAAAAATAAAGCACGCATGAAAAACACCGAAACGCAGAACTCCAGTAGAGCGCGAGTCTGATGAAGTTTGTTCAAGCGCGCTGCCACAGTTACGTGACAGTTTGATGAAGATTGCCGAGCGGTACGGCCGAGCGCGTTCGACCGTCGGTCATCGCTATAAAAATGGGGCGTAGCGTGGACGTAACCAGGCGTTTGATAAACGCACAATCCTATAACTATGTACCACCAGCCCCCCTCACAACTGACCTCTAATGGCCCCGATGCCGGAACACCCGGCCCTCTTGCCCTTTGGAGACCAGTCGCCATGTCCGACGCCACCAAGCCCTTACAGGCCGATTTCGGCTTTTCCCACCTGCTTGCACCCAGCCCCGATCAGAACCTGTTACTGACAGCTTCGGAACGCTGGCGCGACTGTCACCGACAATGGCTCGAACTCATGGAGCAAAGCCCGCAGGCACGCGCCTCGATTACGCGTTTGCTCAAAGACCATTGGGATCTGGATGGCAACCGGGTCGGTCTGGGCTTCTTCGCCGCCGGCAACCGGCCGGAACATTTTGTCAGCCTGACCCACGCCTGCGCCTTTGTGCTGCAACAGCCTGCGATCGAGGTTTCACTCGACGCACGTTGCGCGGTGACCGGTCTTGCACGGGAACACCGCCTCTTCGGCAAGCCCCCTTCCGAATTGCTCGAACAGCTGAAAAACCTGAACCCGGAGCACCTGCTCAATCACGACTGGGAGCGTTGGTGGAATGGCCGGGCGCCCGGGACGGCGGTATCGCGCAGAGCGCTGGCCATCCAGCTGTATCGCCAGCACTTCGAAGCCTCCAGCCAAGTGGCCCATGCCCAGCGCACTTTGACGGCCGAACAGATGAAGTCCCTGCTGACGCTGATCGATGCCCCCAGCGACAGTACGCTTGTCGACGCCCCTCCAATGACGATCAAGCAACTGGCGCTCAGGTTCGCTGACAGTCGCCGTGTCGAGTTGCCCGGGGTTCTGCTCATCAGCACCGAACAACCGGCCGCGCAATTGCTGTACTTGCCAGAGCAGCAACCGGCATGGAGGCACTTCCGGCACCGTCATGAGGTGGAAAACTGGCTGACCACACACCCGCACAATACTGCCGGAATGCCTCCACTCGACGGCATCAGCCTCGAATACACCCGCATCGTAACCACACCGCTGGCAGTCGACGCCGAGCAGCTGATTGCACGTGTATCGGTCGCCTGGATGAACAGCATTCGTCAGGGCAACGGCAGTGATATCGCCGAGCACGGCGCCACCGCGCTGGACGCCGCTGACCGACTGGATCGGCAACGCCGGCAAGAAGCTGTTTTTGCCGAGCCTGCCGAATGGCCGGCGGATACCCTCAGCGAGGAAGAGACCGGCGACAGCGTTCCGCAGTTCGGCTTGCTCACCCCCGACATTGCGCTGGACACCCGCCAGAGTGCCTTGGCGTATCACTGCGCAGCGCTCGAAACCCTGCTTGGCAAAGACTTCGCGGGGGGGCTGAATGACTCGCGCCTGCAGAACCTGAAAAAACACCTCGACGCCCTGGCGGCAGCAGAACAAGCCAGCCAAACCGCCGCCTCCGCATTGCTGGACAGCCGCGACGCGCTGAAGATGCTGGAACTGCGCCATGCATCGAATCCGCATTACACCGCGCTGTATCAGGCACGGCTAGCGGGGTTGCGCAGCGAGGCAGAGATTCAACTGACCCTGAACCAGCTCAGCCCTGAAGAACACCGCTGGGTTCAAGCGCTTCTCGATGCTCCCACTGCGCCGCGCAATGCAGATGTCGCGGTGGCGCGGCTGACTTTGTCGACCACTGAAGGCGACGGCGGCACTCAAAGCGAGGAACTGGACGGCGTGCTGTTGATCACGCATCCATCCGTGCTGCGCGGTGTCGCGCGACACAGTTTGTTGCTGTACTGGCCCGGCCGGTTCGGTGGCTTGCAGCATTTCGCCTCTCGGCGAGCATTGGAACAAGCACTGTTCAAACTGAGCGCCAACGACGAGGTATTGGCCTTGCACCTGAGCGAGTTGAGCGGCGACCCGTTCGAATATGCCCTGCAAAATCAGCTTTACCGCTGTGTACAGCAGGCGACACGACTGATTGCCGACAACCCCGTACCGGCCAAAACCCAGCAACGTACCGTGGCGCTGGAAAAACTGCGCGAACACACCCTCCCCCGTCTGACAGTGCCGATGCCCGCCGCGCGGGAACTGGCCTTCGCGCAACTCCTCGAGCAAAACCACAGTAGCGTCCTGGCTAAAGCACTGCCGCAGTGGCTCGGCACGCTATCCGATGCTCGGCGCTCGCAGTTCAAGCATCTGTTCAAGACGTACATTGCGGCGATGAAACGCTCCCATGAATTACTCGAGCGGGATCTGCCGCCCCGGGATGATTTCAGCAAAAAACGCATCGACACTCGCCTGCGTAAAGACTTTGCCCTCAAGCAAGACTTTGAGGTGATGCTGGACCTGCCCGATTCAACCACCTGGCAGAAGGTCATAACCGATGGCGCCGCGCCGGGAACGCCGCAAAAGAATGTGCTGATAGCCAGTAAAAACCGCAGCAAGCTGTCCCTCGCCGATCTGGCCCAAACCAATATCGATCAGGAATTATGGTGGCGACTGTCGCTCATGCAGGTCGAGATTTCTACGGATGACGAGGCAGAACGCCAGAAGCTGAAAACCGGCATCACACAACCCTATCTGCGCAAACTGATCACCGAGATGGATCTGGCCGGACATTACGAGACACAGATCCGCCACGCTTTTCTGGGCGCCCCCACCGCTTCGGCCTTCGACCTTGAATATCGCCGTGAAAGCCTGACCGAGCCATGGCGCCAGATGCTGAAACTGCAAGGCGAGTTTGCCCTGTTGCAACAACAGATCGACGCCCATGGACGGCAAGTGCTGAATATCGCGATTGAGCCCATACCTCACAAGCCTTTGCTGCCCAAGGCACGCGTATCGTGCTGCTGCCGGCCCACCTGACAGTGGGCGGTGAAGACACGCCGCATCAGGGCCCGAGCACTTTGTCTGGGGTCACTTTCATCGAGGAACAGGTCAGTGGCCTGACGCTGCTCTACCTGCCGGACAGCCCGGACGGTATCCACCTGCGCCAATACGACACCCTTGAGCAGGCACGCCAAAGCCTGTTCAACCTGTGCCTGCACAACAGCATGGTCAACTATTTGGCCGGGCGTGCCTTGCAAGGCGACTTCGCCCTTCACGTCAGTCGGATCAATGAGGCATTGCTGCGAAACTTCAATTCGCTGATCGGCGTCGGCATGGCGTGGCCGGCCACCACGTCGCTGGCGGCGCATCTGCTCAATGTGCATATGGGGCGTTTACTGGAAGCCCATCGAAGTACCTCACGCTCCAATGACGCCTTGTACCTGGAGCACTGCGCACTGAAGTCCGGCGCGATGTTCAACTATCTGAAAATGGCCTTTGGCATGGTGCCATTCGTGGGCTCGGCCATTGCCTTGTATGACGCTTGGGGCAGCGCCAATCTGGCGGTCGCTGCGTTCTTGCGTGGCGATGTCGGTCATGGTCTGGCCGAAGTGGAGGCGGTGTTGTTGTCGTTGATCGACGCTGCCATGGATGTGCTTCCGGGTGCCAACGCGGCTCCGGGTGCTGCCCGTGCAATAACGCGCCATCGTCAGTTACGCACAGTGGCCAGAAAGGCCGGTGCCTTGCAGATGCCCTCGCGCCAACAGGCCCGTCGCGTCCGTGATTACTTCTACGGCTACGAATACGAACACGAAATTTCTCTGGCTGATCTGCAACCTGCTACACACGGCATCTATCGCAATGTCTATCGGCATGCCGAGGGCGACTTCATGATCAGCCAGGGGCGTATCTACCGGATCGAGCTGAGCGATGCTCCTCGTGGCTGGCGCTTGCACGGCACTCGGGCCCGCGCCTATAAACAGCCGATCGCCCTTGATGAGACCGGCAACTGGAACACCCACTATGCGGTGTACGGCACATTGATGGAGGGCGGTGGCGTGGGCGGCGGTGCGGTGCTCGGGCATCTTGCCGACGGCATGGATCCGCTCTGGCCAGCGGTCATCAGGCGTTGGCTGCCCCGCTGGTGGGCTGATCGGACTGCGCGTCGTCTGGGGACATTGAAACACACCATCGACGCGAGTACCCGGCAGCTCACGACGCAGTCCAAAAAAACTAAAATCGACCTCATGGAATACTATGAAGCCGGCACGGAACAACGCATAAAACTGCAACCTTCCGTCGACGCTGCCTGTGCCAAAGACATCGACATCGCCCAGAACCAATACGCCAATCTGGAAGAACTGCGCAGTTTGGGCGGGCGACGACAAGCCCGGGAAATTGCTGAGGTTAAAAACAAATGCGCCTTTTTAGTGGTTGATCGCACCCTGTGCCGGATCGACCTGGCCAATCAGCGACTACAGGGCTGCCTCGACCGGATCGATGAATTCAATGAACTTTCCAACACCACACCCGCGAGCGATATCCGCAAACACCTGGACTTGATGGCGCAACGCACGGCGGTCCGTAAAGCTTTTCTTCAGGACCTCGAATACGCTTACACCGCGACCGAACAGGCCAACCTGTGGAATGGTCGAATCACCCTTAAAAACCAAAAACTGGAAATGGCCGATGATCTGGCGAAGGTAAACAAGGCGTTCAGCGGGACAAGCTACCGTTACCTGAAAGCCGCACACAGCCTCGAAATCATTACCCGATACGACGCCGTCCACGACCAGTCCTGGTTGTATTTTCATGTGCAGTTGAAAAACGCCAGGATCAAAGTGGATCGTGCCATGGTCACCCAGCACAACCTTCCGACCGTGCACGCCAACGTGACACAACGCCACAGAGTGCTGAAAGACGGTCTGGAGACTTACTCCAAATTCCGCCGCGACCTGAATGCCTGGGTACTGGGCTATCCGCAACACCTGGATAAGGAACAAGTCACCCGGTTTCTGGATAACCTGGCGAATCTCGAGACATCTGCTCAAAAAGTCTTGGGTAACCGCGCCTCCACCTCACCGAATGAAGTCGCATCCGGTAAAAAGTTTTTTGAGACCGAAGACAACCAGTTACTGATCGGCGTCGAAAAAACCGATGCGGTGACTCAGCAGAAGCGGTTCACCATCGAGGGGGTCGATGGGCACACGGAAACCTGGCTGCCGCGCTCAAGCGGCAAATATCACCTCAGCGAGCAATCTGTCGCCGTACAACGTCCGCAGCAGACAGATGTTCGGCCGTTACTGGCGGAGTCCCGAACACGGCTTGCTGCCATAGAAAACTACCAGAGCAAGGTCAAAGGATATGCCGATCAGGGCATGCTGCCGGTCGACCTTGAGCACATGATGAACAGCGAAGCTGACGAACTCATCATGCGGGCGCGGGACATCGAAGGACTGTCACCCACCGATCCGATCATCGTGCAATTGAAGGAGAAGGCGCGGGATCTTGCGCGTGCGGGACGCACCCTGCGCATCGAACAGTCCATGAACAGCAAAACCCCCACCGAGGGTTATCTGGACTACCTGCTGGAGCAACGGGTGGTGGACATTCGCAAGGAAGGCGCATTGCGCGATATCGGCAAGCGCCCGGACGGTCGACGGGATTTTCTGCAGGAGTATGAAGTTCGCGATTTGACCCGACAGCCGCCGCAACCGCTGTGGTATGCGCACTTTCATTACACCTCGGCGAAATCACCGTTCAACGAGTTCGTCAAAGGTCATCTGAAATTGCCTGAACAACGCAACCTGGGCCTGCAATGGCAACAGGCTCAAGCCAACAGCGGCGCTCAGGTGGAGTCAATCTGGCGGGGCGACATCGGCAAACCGCTGGCGCTCAAACATTTTCCACAGCTGTGAAGAACGACAACGGAGCGCCCGAAGCGCTCCGTTGCCAGCCAATAACTGGAGATGTCAGGCCAGCTGACTGCGATGAGGATTACCGAGTGGTCAGACATGACCTCAAGCCAGCCGCTGGTCAGAAAACCGTTTGCACCTGTTATTTCTGACAGTAGCACCTTTATGGTTTTTCCCGCTCAATGGGTCTGACGCGCAGTTACCGCACCGGTTCGCGCGCCCTCACGTGAATCGGAGAACGCCATGACTGCCTTTTTCATTTACCCCCCAGAGCAACTCGCGGTCCTGAAGCAAGAAAGCCCGCAACACCGGGTCGACTTGTTTGCCGAGGTCAGGTCGGGTGGCCTGTTCACGGAGAATGGAATACTCAGACTATTCCCCATTCTGATTCCCGGCTGGCATGTGGTTGACTATCCTGCGGCATCGCACGGGATCAATGCCGACAAGACCGCAAATCCTGGGCCGGGATGGTGGGCACTGATCCCTTCCTATTTATTGATGGAGGAAGGCGACACAATTAACCTGTATATGGGTAAGCGACTGGAACCCGGTCAGCTTCCAGACCCGGCAGATCAAGGCACATTGATCAAGACTACGATCGTCCCGCAAAACCACAACAACGAAGATATCTTCAGTTTCATTCATGAACGCTTTATCGAAAGACCGGGTATCCATCTGATGTGGTACACCATCGAGCGCACCAGTGGGAATCTGGAACGTTCGGATGAGATAACCGTGTGGTTCAAGACGACTTACCCGGACAGCCTTGATCCGACCGGAAAATCCGATGAACGCGTTACTTTGCGGGCGCCAGTGTTTCCGGCCATTATCGATGAGGCGATGGTAGAGGCTGGTGTTGATGTCGTTATTCCCGCTTGGCTAATCATGACCGTTGGTGACGTTATTACCCTCTGGTTTGGCAATCAAATCATCGAATACATCCTCAAGAGTGAAGAGGTCGGTCGGGACATCGTGATATTTGTGGCGTCTGCCATCCTCAAGTTGATCGGTCCCGCTGACCCGTTGTTGGCGAAATACCAGATCCGTGACCAAGTACACAACAGCAGCCTTACGTCCAAAACAGGTGAAGGAAAACTGGTTCCGGATGTCACCTACCTTGAAGCACCTTCAGTTCCTGGCTCAGTCAACAATGTGCTCAAAATCGACGATCTCAATGGCGAACCCATGAAAGTTGAAGTCTTCGTGGAGCGTGCCGACGCCATCGCTGGAGACAAGGTGGTATTGACCCTTTACGACTCCACCACCGGACTCACTCAGTCCTATGGTCCGATGGATTACCAAAGAGGCATCGTCACGTTCGAGGTGCCTTACGAAACAGTGAAGGCTCTGGCGATAATCAAACTCGACTACGAACGCATAAGAGTATCGGCGGGCATAGAGGAACGAACCCCGTCCTACTCCTGTTTTCTGGAGCTGATCGGCGAAAAGTACCGCGCTCCCGCCCCCACTGCCCCGCAAGCTCACGGAGCAGTCTTATCGTCAGACTTGCCAGAAACCGTTGTCTACGCCGGGCCGGGAATTGAAGGTTTGGTGGTCGGTGACAAGGTGAGACTGACCTGCTTGAGTACAAGCGCCGGCGGCACCACTCGCCTGCAAACCTACGAACGGTTTGTCACCTCGTCAATGGAGATTCCAGGGGTAGGGATCGTGGTGCCATTCGATTGGGAAACCACACATCTTGATACCTTTCAGAACGGTTCGGCCAAGCTGTCCTATACGGTCACCGGCATCGGACATGCCACAGCCCTGGAATCCTACGTCAGTTGGCTGCGCATCGCTCAAGTGACACATACCCTGGGCGTCGTCGATGTCGGCAAGGATGAAAACGGGGTACTCGATCCGAAAGACACTCCCTACGGCACTCCGGCCATTTGCCCGGCGACGGCCCACACGCGGATTGGCCATGAAGCGGAGATCCAGGTCCGAAGAGACGACGGCACCCTCGTATTTATGGACTCATTGCCGGTTACCGCAGACAACGTCGGCAAAGACCTTGAATTTCGGTTCTCGCTGGAACTCATCAAGTCACTGTTCAATCTAGTGATCCGTGTGTACTGGTTTATCAAACGCCCCGGGGAACTGCCGCTGACAGCACCCGAACTGGTGTTGCGAATCGGATCCAAGGCGTTGGTACTGCCGCCACCCAAGCTAGTGCAGGCTTCGCCTGGCAATATCATCAACCCGCAGAACACTCAGAAAAATGCCACGGTTGAAGTCAGCTATACCGGAATGGACCCCAGCCATCGCGTCACCCTCTTCGTCATAGGGCGCGAGGGTTTTGGCAGCCCAATCCTTGCGACACTTCAAGGAAGCGCCAGTGGATTGTTGTTCTTCACGCTGCTTCTTACCGCAATACCCGCCAATATGCGGACATTCATGTCCTTTCGGTATGTCGTGACTCAGGAAGGGATACATGACCAAAGCTCCCCGGTCACCAAGTATGAAGTCACCTCCATTCCCGCTCCCGAAATCAACTACCCGCGCATGAGCATTGCCGAGGCACCGGATCACAAGGTGCTCAATCTCAACAAGTTCACAGGTGACGCTCACTGGACGCTGATCCCTTGGCTGTTCATTGCCGTTGGGACCCTAATGCGCGTAGCCCTGAGCGGCCAGAAACAGGACGGCAGCGAGTACGTGATCATGCTGTTCGACGGCGTCATCAACGCCAATCATGTCAACGCTGGACTAAGCGGTGTCATCGACCGGGCGCAACTCAAACAGTACAAGGACGGTACGCAAGTGTTCGGTTTGTCGGTGGCCAACTTCAGCGACAGGGGTGGTGCCGATACGTTCTTCCCCATGCGGGAACTGACGATCAAAACCGAAATGCCGGCCAAGCCGGTGATAACCCAACTGATCGATGAAGCCCCCCCTATTCTTGGTCAGGTCGTCAACGGCGGCAGCACCGACGATACAAGGCCGCGGTTAATTGGCACAGGTACGCCGGGCAGCAAAGTCATCCTGAAAAAGAACAGCGTTACTCTGGTCACCCTCACAGTTGACCCCAACGGTATCTGGAATGAGAAAGTGAATCTGGGCTTGGGCAAACACACGCTGACCGCCACAGTCGAAGGCAGCAATCCGGCAGAGGTCTCCGCCCCGTGGGTGGTGACAGTGATTCAGGACTATGTTCACTTCACCGGTTTTGAGCATGATACCAACGGATGGGCCATAGGCGAGGCGGGCCGACTATCCGGGCGGGTCCTCCAAAATATGTACGTGGTCAATACTACGCACCCAGGCAATCACGCCGGTGAGTTGCTGTTAAAACACCATCCTTTGATCAAAGGCGCGAGATATCACTTTTCCTGTTACGTGTATAACTTTGCGATCAACAGTTACGACACAGATCCGAAGCTACGCTTACGAGTGGACGCCAACCTGGATATTGGTCCTATTCCAGTGCCTAAGAGAACATGGAAGCTGATAGAGGGTAGCTTTGTCGCCGTCACAAGTGGCATGACGATCTTCAGAATCTTCAACCTTGAAAATCAGAACATCGGCAACGATTTCTACCTCGACCATCTGCAAGTCAAACAGATCGGCAACGGTACACAGGCATGAACCATTCGGGCTCACAAGAGTTATGCCGCACAAAACAAAACCGCCTCTGATGCCAGAGGCGGTTTGTTTGCCAGTTCTCCAATCAAGCCCGTTGACTGCGCAACTGCCGCGCCGCCGCCACCATGTTGACCAACGCCGCCTCAGTCTCCGGCCAGGCACGGGTCTTCAACCCGCAATCGGGATTGACCCACAACCGCTCGGCCGGAATTCGCTTCACCGCTTTGCTCATCAACTTCACCATCTCCGCGGTGTCCGGCACCCGTGGTGAGTGGATGTCATAGACGCCCGGGCCAATGTCGTTCGGGTAGTCGAACGCTTCGAAGGCTTCCAGCAGTTCCATGTCCGAGCGCGAGGTTTCGATGGTGATCACGTCGGCATCCATGGCGGCGATGGACTGGATCACGTCGTTGAATTCGCTGTAGCACATGTGGGTGTGGATCTGGGTTTCGTCGCGCACGCCCGATGCACTCAGACGGAAGGCTTCCACCGCCCAGTCGAGGTATTCCTGCCATTGCGCCCGGCGTAGCGGCAGCCCTTCACGGAACGCGGCTTCGTCGATCTGGACGATTTTGATGCCGGCGTTTTCCAGGTCCACCACTTCATCGCGCAAGGCCAGGGCCAGTTGCTGCGCCTGAATTTTGCGCGAGACGTCTTCGCGCGGGAACGACCACATCAGCATGGTCACGGGACCGGTGAGCATGCCTTTCATGACCTTGTCGGTCAGGCTCTGGGCATAGGTGATCCAGTCGACCGTCATCGGCTTCGGACGGCTCAGGTCGCCATAAATTATCGCCGGTTTGACGCAGCGCGAACCGTAGCTCTGGACCCAGCCGAAGCGGGTGAACAAGTAGCCGTCCAGTTGTTCGGCGAAGTACTCGACCATGTCGTTGCGCTCGGCTTCACCGTGTACCAATACGTCCAGGCCCAGGCGTTCCTGGATTTGCACGGCGTGGCGGATTTCGCTGTGCATGGCATCGGTGTAATCGTTGGCCGACAGCTTGCCTTGCTTGAAGGCCTGGCGCGCCAGACGGATCGAACCCGTCTGCGGAAACGAGCCAATGGTGGTGGTCGGGAACGCCGGCAGTTTCAACCGTGCCTGTTGTTGTTCGATGCGTTTGGCAAACGGCGAGTGACGTTGGCTGTCCGCTGCGCCGATGGCGTTGATTCGGGCTTGAACATCCTCTTTGTGGATACGCGAAGATTGGGCGCGACTGGCCGCAATGGCGCGGCTTTCCGCCAGGGCGGTTTGTACTTTGGGCGCTTGCGGGTCGTTGAGGGCATCACGCAGCACGGCGATTTCACCGCACTTCTGCACGGCAAACGCCAGCCAGCTTTTCAGTTCCGGATCGAGTTGGTCTTCACGATCCAGGTCCACCGGGCTGTGCAGCAGCGAGCAGGAACTGCTGACCCACAAGTTATCGCCAAAACGCTCCTGAGCCGGCTGCAGTTGCGCGAGGACTTGCTCCAGCTCGCAGCGCCAGACGTTGCGGCCGTTAACCAGACCTACCGAGAGAATCTTGTAGGTCGGCAGGCGATCCAGCACTTGGCCAAGTTGATCCGGCGCGCGCACCGCGTCGATGTGCAAGCCTTGCACTGGCAGGCTGACAGCCAGGCCAAGGTTGTCTTCCAGGCCACTGAAGTAGGTCGCCACGAGTTTTTTCAGCGGCGAGTATTGGAGGATGTGATAAGCGCGCTCGAAGGCATTTTTCCAGGCCTGTGGCAGGTCGAGGGTCAGGATCGGTTCGTCGATCTGCACCCACTCCACGCCTTGGGCAGCAAGGCGACCGAGGATTTCGCCGTAGATCGGCAGCAGGCGCTCCAGCAGGTCGAGTTTGTCGAAGCCATCACCCTTCGCCTTGCCCAGCCACAGGTAAGTCAACGGGCCGATGATCACCGGTTTGACGTTGTGGCCAAGGGCCTTGGCTTCTTCGACTTCGTCGAACAGCTGTTCCCAGCTCAGTTTGAACTGTTGATCAGCGCTGAACTCCGGGACCAGGTAGTGGTAGTTGGTGTCGAACCACTTGGTCAGTTCTTGAGCATATTGCGCCTTGCCATGATCACCGCCGCAGCAAGCCGCGCTAGCGCCACGGGCCATGGCGAACAAGGTGTCGAGTGTCGGCAGGCCACGGGAATCCTTGGCACTGTCGAAACGCTCGGGGATGACACCGAAGGTCAGGGAGTGAGTCAGCACCTGGTCGTACCAGGCGAAGTCGCCCACGGGCAGCAGGTCGATGCCAGCGTCTTTTTGCAATTGCCAGTGGGTAGCACGCAATTGATGGCCGACGCTTTTCAATGCGTCCTGATCGAGGTCACCCTTCCAGTAGGATTCGAGGGCTTTTTTCAGTTCGCGGTCGGCGCCGATGCGCGGAAAACCGAGTGTGTGGGCCAAGGCCATGGTAAGAGTTCTCTCTATAAAGGACGCTATAAAACATGGTGCTATTGTCGACAGCCCACCCAGCATGAGACAAACTCAACCTTTTCGTGTTGATCACAAGTTTTCCTCATGGAGCCCCCGGTGCTTGAAATCCGTCACCTGAAAACCCTGCACGCCCTGCGCGACGCCGATAGCCTGGTGGATGCGGCCGACCGCTTGCACCTGACCCAGTCGGCACTGTCCCACCAGTTCAAGGAGCTGGAAGAGCGAATGGGCATGCAGCTGTTCGTGCGCAAGACCAAACCGGTGCGTTTCACCAGTGCCGGCTTGCGCCTGCTGCAACTGGCCGACGCCACCCTGCCATTGCTGCGCGGCGCCGAGCGTGACATTGCGCGGCTGGCCGGCGGCACTGCGGGGCGTTTACACATGGCGATCGAGTGCCACAGTTGCTTTCAGTGGCTGATGCCGACCATCGACCAGTTCCGCGATGCCTGGCCGGAAGTCGAGCTGGACCTGGCCTCGGGCTTCTCCTTCGCCCCGCTGCCGGCGCTGGCCCGGGGCGACCTGGACCTGGTGGTGACCTCCGACCCGCTGGAACTGGTCGGGATCACTTACGTGCCGTTGTTCACCTACGAAGCCATGCTTGCAGTGGCTAATCAGCATCGTTTGGCGAGCAAACCGTACATCGTGCCCGAAGATTTGCTCACGGAAACCTTGATCACCTACCCGGTAGAGCGTGATCGGCTGGACATCTTCACCCGCTTCCTCGAACCGGCTGACATCGAACCAGCCCAGGTGCGCACGTCGGAACTGACGGTGATGATGATGCAACTGGTGGCCAGCGGTCGCGGTGTCTGCGGCATGCCTCATTGGGCGCTGCATGAATACAGCTCACGGGGTTATGTGAAGGCTAAACGGCTGGGGGAAAAAGGCTTGTTCGCGACGCTCTACGCCGGGATTCGCGCCGACATGCTTGATGCTCCATACATGCGCGACTTTTTGCTGACGGCCAAGGACACGTCGTTTTCGACGCTGGATGGGGTTAGTGCTGTTCGCTGAAACCCTGTCGATTCTGATCAAAGTTGAAGGGTGATTGTTCAGGCCTCATCGCGGGCAAGCCCGCTCCCACAAATATCTACTTTGACCAGAAAATTTGTGAACGACATCGATTACTGTGGGAGCGGGCTTGCCCGCGAAAGCGGTGTGTCAGCCGACATCAATGCTCGATTTGAAACCGTCTTCGCGGGCAAGCCTCGCTCCTACAAGGGATCGGGGTGGTTTTAGAGTTCGCGCCACATATGGATCTTGTCGAAGTAGTCTTCGCCGACCCGCACTGCCAGCGGCTCAAGCCCGAACTGCACGAAGCCGCAACGCTGATACAGCTTGAAGGCGGCTTCATTACCGGCGGTGACGGTCAACTGGATCAGCCTCAGGCCCTGATGGGTCTGCGCTTCAACCAACGCGGCCTGAACCAATTGATAGCCGAGTCCTCGCTGGCGAACCGCACCCGAAACGTACATGCCAAACAGCGTCGCCTTGTGCCGGGCCTTTTCCCGAGGTTCGAACGCCAGGCCGACGATGCCCGCCAACTTGCCCTCCTCGAACGCACCAAGTACCCGGTCCAGCTTGCTGGTCAGGCGCGATTCCCACCAACTCAGCGGCATCACCGCGCGCTCGCGCACGCTGGAAGTAAACGCCTGAGGATGCAAGTCATAGGCCTCAAGCATCAGCGCCCGATAATCCAGGGCATGACTGGCATCAAGCCGTTGAATCCACATCTTCAGGCCGCTCGCCGTTGCTCAAGCATCAAGCGCACCGCCAACCCGGACAGCACGAAGCCCATGAAGTAACGTTGCATCGCCAGCCAGTTCGGGTTGTTGACGAACCAAGACGCGATGCCCGCGGCAAACAGCGCGATCAGCAGGTTGACGCTGAAGCTCACGCTGATCTGGGTCAGGCCGAGGATGATGCTCTGGGTAAACACCGAACCGTGCTCAGGGGTAATGAACTGCGGAAACACCGACAGGTAAAACACCGCGATCTTCGGGTTCAGCGCGCTGGTGAGAAAGCCCATGGTGATCAACTTGCGCGACGAATCCGCCGGCAACTGCTGCGCCTCGAACGGCGAGCGCGCACCGGGCTTGACCGCCTGCCAGGCCAGCCACAGCAAGTACAGCGCGCCGGCCCACTTCAACACTTCATAAGCCATCGGCACTGCCACGAACACCGCGGTCAAACCCGCGGCGGCCGCGAACAGGTGCACTAAAAACCCCGCGACCACGCCGAGCAACGAAGTCACCCCGGCCTTGCGGCCCTGGCAGATTGAACGAGAGATCAGGTAGATCATGTTCGGCCCGGGCGTGAGCACCATCAACAGCGCCGCGGCGGCGAAAATCAGCAAGTCTTGAAGCGGGATCATGGGCATCCTCCGTCCTTGGACGATCAGGCAGTTTCGATCAGTGAGGCTCGATAAAACGGCAAGATCAGGTCCCGTGTCAATGGCGCCAGCGTGACATCGCCGTCGGTGGCCGGATCGATCCAGCGCACCTCTTCGATCTCCGCCGCTGGGGAAACGTGCGAATCGATGGTCAGTTGATAGAGTTCGGCCTGTACGACATAACCCGGCTCATTGGCGGCCGGTGCCGAGAATTGCCCCAGGTAGGCAGCGTGCGCCGGATCGATGACCAACCCCAGTTCCTCTTCCAGCTCACGGGCGAGGGCATGGACCGGTTGCTCATGGGCCTCGATCTTGCCCCCCGGCTGCATGAACGCCTGGGTGCCGCGCTTGCGCACCAGCAGGGTGCGACCGTCGGGGCCGATCAGCAGGGCAGCGGCAATGCGGATGAGGCGGGGCGAAGCAGCGGATGAATGCGTCATGAATCAGGATTGGCCTTGGGTAAAAGCAGCAAGGATCACATGCATGCCGGTTCTTCGTCACGCCGAAAAAGCATTTGCCTAGCGCCAAACTGTGGGAGCGGGCTTGCTCGCGAAAGCGGTGTATCAGCCAACATTAATGTTGAATATAAAACCGTCTTCGCGAGCAAGCCCGCTCCCACATTGGATCTGTGCAAAGGCCAGGAAGCTCAACTCGTCTCGAGAAGCGCGCCCTCCACCTCCTCCGGTACTTTCACGAAAATGCTGTACTTGGCACTTTCCATCGCCTCGAAAGCGATCAACTTCTCCACCAGCGGCCCATTCAACACCTTGCCGGCATTGAGCAGCAGCATGCCATTGTCGGCATTGAGATTGCGCGCCAGGATCATGCCCGCCACCAGATCCCGGGTGGTCAGTACCTTGACCGTCGGATCGGCCAGCGTCACGTCGCTCAGATAAGCCGCGCAGACCTGAATGAAATCCTCCACCAGTTCCGGGTCGTAGAGGCGACCGGCGTACTGGCGGATATACACCAGGGCTTCATCGCTGTTCATCTGTCGTTCAAGGATCAACCCGCGCTGCAACTCGATGAAATCCACCGCCAGTTTCAGCAACCGCGAACCGAACGGAATCGCTGCGCCCTTGAGCCGATCAGGAAAACCGCTGCCGTCCCAACGCTCCTGGTGATGCAGGATCAGCCGAACGGCATCCTTCATGGGGTCGAGCGTCATCAGCAGCGACTCACTCTGCTTTGGATAACCCCGATAGCGCTCGCGGTCATTGTGATGCAGCAAATCCGAAGGCGTGCTCATCATGCTGTCGGTCCAGCTCAATTTACCGATGTTGTAGAGCGCCGCTGCCATGGTCAGGTCACGACTGGTGCCTTCGTCCAGGCCATGGAGTTTGCAGTACACCCGCACCAGTTCGATGATCTGCCGGTTGGTCTGTTTGGCGGGCGGCAGGCGCAGGTTGGCCAGCAACGAAAACACTTCGGTGCCAGTGACATAGCTGCGTTTGAGTTCTTCATAGGCCAGGTCCAGCATGTCGGCGGTCTGCTGCAGCTCGCTGGTGCGGGCCGCGACGTGTTTTTCCAGTGTGGCGTTAAGCTGCTTCAGTTTCTCGTTCTGATCCCACGCCTCCTGCACCAGACGCAAGCGTTCACGCTCGGAATGCTGATAGGCAAGTGATTGTCGCAGGGTCAGCAGCATTTCCTCATCGTGCCAGGGTTTGCTGATGTAACGATGAATCTGCCCTTCATTGATGGCTTTGATAATGGCCGACGGATCGGCATAACCGGTCAGCATGATCCGGGTAGTGTCGGGGTAATGCTGATGGATGTACGCCAGCAGTGTAGCGCCGTCCATATTGGGCATCCGCGCGTCACTCATCACCAGATCGATCGGCTGCTGCGCCATGATCTCCAGAGCCTGGGCACCGCTGGTGGCCAGCAGCACCTCGTAGGGTTGGCCGCGCAACAGGCGGCGCAGGCTGTTGAGAATCGACTCCTCATCGTCGACCAGCAATAACTTGGGTTTATAGGTCATAGTCGTGGGGAGTTGCTCTTCCATGGCATTACCTCAAGAAATCGTGTGTCTTTAATGTCGCGCGCGGGGCGAACGTCCTGACGTTCCCGAGCCTGACCTACAGGCTAGATGATTTTCAGCCCGACCCCGGAAATGATTCGTTTCAGTCAACCGGGCGAAGTGCCGGCCTGGCGACTATGCTCAGATCACTCGGATCCAGAACGATACTCGCTCCATCCAGCGATCAGGGAAGGGATACCCTCTATGAGCTCATTGCACCAACCTGCTGTCAGTACAGGCGCATGTCAGTGAACACGCTACTTGCGCGCATTAATCGTCGGATTCTCATTGTCGATGACACCGCGTCGATCCATGAGGATTTCGCCAAGATTCTCAGCCCGCCATCGATCGAAGACGACAGCCTGATCAGCGCCGAAAACGCCCTGTTCGGTACCACGGCGTCGGTATCGTTGCAAAGTTTCGTCATCGATTCCGCGTTTCAGGGCCGCGAAGCGCTGGACAAGGTCGAGAGCGCGCTGGCGAATGACTCGCCCTACGCGATGGCCTTCATCGACATGCGCATGCCGCCGGGCTGGGACGGCCTGGAAACCATCGAACGTTTGTGGCAAGTCGATCCCAAGTTGCAGGTGGCGCTCTGCACCGCGTATTCCGACTATTCCTGGGAAGACATCGCCGAGCGTCTGGAACTGGGCGATCGCCTGCTTATCCTGAAAAAGCCTTTCGATGCCATCGAAATTCGCCAGATGGCCAGCGCATTGACCGCCAAGTGGCAAATGACCGAAGACGCGGCGCTGAAAATGTCCTTGCTGGAGCTCGCGGTCGAAGAGCGTACCCGGGAGCTGTCCGACGCCAACATCATCGTGCAGAACAGCCCGACCATTCTGTATCGGCTGCGGGGCGAACCGTCGTTTCCGTTGATGTACATCTCCCACAACATCACCAAATACGGCCATATCGCGGCGGCCCTGGTGGCCTCGTCCAACTGGGCGCAGGAGCTGATCCATCCCGACGATCAATCGAAAGTCGATACGGCCATGGCCCGGGTGCTGGACCGCCATGCGGCAGGCGCTTCCATCGAATTCCGGATGCGCACCGGCGACGGTGACTGGCGCTGGGTCGAAAACCGCTATATCCCGGTGCGCGACGATGAAGGCCGCTTGCTGGAAGTCGAAGGCATCATCATCGACGTCACCGAACGCAAACTGGCCGAGGAAAAAATCGCCCTGCTGGCCCGTACCGACGGGCTGACCGGGCTGGCCAACCGCGCGACGCTGATCGAGCGATTGCACCAGGCATTCGCCGCCGCCCGGCGCGGGGCCACACCGTTCGCCATGTTTTACCTGGACCTGGATCACTTCAAACGCATCAATGACACCCTGGGCCACCCAGTGGGTGACCTGCTGTTGCAGGAGGTCGCCAGGCGCATCAAAAACTGCGTGCGCGAAAACGACGTGGTTGCCCGCCTGGGTGGCGACGAGTTCGCGATACTGCAGCTGGATGTCGGCGATCCGACCCAATCAGCGGCCCTGGCCGCCAAGGTCCGCGATGCACTGGTGCTGCCCTACTCTCTGGCCGGCAATGATGTACGGGTCTCGGTCAGCATCGGCATCAGCAGCTACGCCCCGGTCAGCCTCAGCGCCGACAGCCTGTTGACCCAGGCCGACATGGCGCTGTATCGCTCCAAGGAAAAGGGCCGCAACCAGTACCACTTTCATTCCGAGGAGATCAATCAGGAAGTGGTCGAGCGCATGACCATCGCCAACGACTTGAAAACCGCCATCGAACACGACGAACTCGAACTGCGTTACTGGCCGGAAGTAGACCTGAGCAGTGGCAAGATCCTCGGCATGGAAGCGCAGGTCAGCTGGAACCACCCTCAGCGCGGGTTGCTGGAAGCCCAGGCGTTTCTGCCCGCGGCGGAAAAAACCGGCACCATCGTCGCCCTCGGTCACTGGGTGCTGGAGCGCGCCTGTCGGCAAATGCGCCAGTGGCGTGACGAAGGCATGGCGCCACCGGTGGTGGCGATAAAACTGTCCCTGGCTCAGCTCAAGAGCGGTCCCGAGCTGATCTATGACGTGTTACGCACCACCGCGCGTTGGGAACTGTGCCCGTGGGACCTGCGCTTCGACGTCACCGAAGCAACCCTGGCCCAGACCAAGTGGACGCACAACGATGTACTGCCGCGCCTGCGTGAACTCGGGGTGAAAATCGCCATCGACGACTTCGGCACCGAATACTCCTCGTTCGATTACCTCAAGACTTATCAGGTCAATCACCTGAAACTCGCCCAGACCTTCATCGACATGGCCGCACGCGACCCGGCCAGTGCGACCACCTTGCGGGCCATCATCAATTTCGCCCGCGAAGTAGGGATCGGCATTATCGCCGAGGGCGTCGAAACCCAGGAGCAACGCAGTTCGCTGATGGCCACCGGCTCACCGATGAACGCCCAGGGTCACTACTTCAGCCAAGCGGTCAGCAGCCAACAAGCCGCCGAGTTGCTGAAGGCCGGGAGCATCGTGCACGCCAACCACGGAACCGGAGCGATACCCGACGACCCGCGGCGTGCCACGGAGGACAAGGAATGAAAACTCCGTTCGTCCAGGCTAACCGGCGCATTCTGATCATCGACGACACGCCTTCGATCCATCAGGACTTTCGCAAGATTCTCGGCCCGGATACCGACGACGAACAAACCCTCGCCGGCACTGAAGCAGCGCTGTTCGGCAGCCCGCAGTCCTCACGGCTGGTGTTCCAGCTCGACTCCGCCTATCAGGGCGAGGAAGCGCTCGAACTGGTCAAGCGCGCCCAGGCACAAGGTCGCCCTTACGCCATGGCGTTCACCGACATGCGCATGCCCCCGGGCTGGGATGGCCTGGAAACCATCGAACGGCTCTGGAAGGCGGATCCTCACCTGCAAATCGCGCTGTGCACGGCCTTCTCCGATTACACCTGGGAAGCCATGGCCGAACGACTAGAGTTCGGCGATCAGTTGCTGGTGCTGAAAAAGCCCTTCGACAGCCTGGAAATCCGCCAGATGGCCAGCGCCCTGACCTGGAAGTGGCAGATGGCGCAGGACGCGGCCATGAAAGTGCAGACCCTGGAGCAAACCATCGAGGCCCGGGTCCATGAGCTGCTCAAGGTGTCGCACTTGTTGCAGTACGACGTATTGACCGAATTGCCCAACAGCACCTTGCTGGGCGATCGGCTGAACCAGTCACTGGCCCTGTCCAGACGCCATGACAAACAACTGGCCGTGATGTTTCTGGGGCTCGATCGCTTCAAGCGCATCAATAATGCCTTGGGTCACCCGACCGGTGACGAGATGCTCAAACGTGTCGGGCACAACCTGGTGGCCTGCGTGCGCGCGTCCGACTCGGTGTTTCGCTACGGCTCCGATGAGTTTGTGGTGATCCTGGCTGACATCCACCATCCCCAACAGACCAAGGGCATCGCCGAAAAGCTCCTGAACGCCATACGTGCGCCTCAACACATTGCCGGCCACGACCTGAGCGTGACAGCCAGCCTGGGCATCAGCATCTATCCCGAGGACGGTTTCGATGCCATCGCACTGATCAAAAAAGCCGAAACCGCCATGCGCAACGTCAAGGAAAGCGGCCCGAACGATTTCAGCTTTTTCATCGATGAGATGAACCAACGCGCCCGGGAACAGCAGAGTATCGAATCGGGCATTCGCCTGGCGCTGGAACGCAACGAGTTTGTCCTGCACTACCAGCCCAAACTCGACCTGGGCAGCGGGAAGGTGGTCGGCGCCGAGGCATTGATCCGCTGGCAAAAGCCGGGGCACGGCTGGATTTACCCGACAGATTTCATCGGTGTGGCCGAAGACAGCGGCTTGATCGTACCGTTGAGCAAATGGGTACTTGCCCAGGCCTGCCAACAAGCCCGTGCCTGGCAGGCGAAAGGCCTGCCGAAGCTCTGCATGTCGGTGAACGTATCGGCCATCGATTTCCGCCAGCGGGACTTTGTCGAAGGTGTCGAACAGATACTCAAGCAAACCGGTATGGACCCCACCTTACTGGAGCTGGAAATTACCGAAGGCGTATTGATGCAGAATATCGATGCCACGATGGTCTCGCTGAATCGCCTCAAGGCATTGGGCGTGCGGCTGGCTATTGATGATTTCGGCACCGGCTATTCCAGCCTGAGTTACTTGCAACGGTTTCCCATCGATGTGTTGAAAATCGACCAGTCATTCATTCGTGGCCTGAGCCAGGACAGCAATGACGCGGCCCTGGTCAGCGCTATCATCAGCCTGGGCAAAAGCCTCAAACTGACCATCATTGCCGAAGGGGTGGAAACCCTTGAGCAACTGAATTTTCTCAAGGGCCTGCAGTGCGAGGAAGGCCAGGGTTATTACTTCAGCAAAGCCGTGGAGCCGGACGCCTTCGTGCAATACTTGATGTCTGTGCAGCACGCTCCATCCGCCGCCACATGAACGATAAGCAACGACACCCAGGGCCCTGCGCCAAGGAATCATAAGATGTCGAGCCCCTTCTACTACCTGCTTCTTGCACCTCTACTCGGATGTTGTCTGATAGCCAACGGCGCACCGCTGGACGAACCGCTCAAGCCCTTGCCCACGGTGCCCGAGCTGAATCCCTTGCAAGTCGAACTGGGGCGTCGGTTGTTCAACGAGCCACGCCTGTCGGTCAACAACACCCTGTCGTGCGCCAGTTGCCATCGTCTGGAAGCCGGGGGGGCTGACGCCAAGGCATTTTCCATCGGCTTCAACGGCGCCCCCTTGACGATCAACACCCCCACCGTCTTCAACTCAAGTCTGAATTTTCGCCAATTCTGGAACGGTCGCGCCGACACGCTGGAAACACAAGTTCACGAAGTGGTGCAGAGCCCCAGCGAAATGGGCAGTCATTGGGAGCATGTTGTTAGGACACTCACCTCTGACCCGGCTTACAAAAGCGCTTTCGCCCAGGCCTACCCGGACGGCGTGACCATGAACAATGTGCAAAAAGCCCTGGCCACCTATGAGCGCACGCTGATCAGCGCCAACTCACGTTTCGATCAATACCTGCTGGGCAATACCGAGATTCTGACGACCGAGGAGAAATACGGTTACCAACGCTTCAAGGACTATGGCTGCATCGCCTGCCATCAGGGGGTGAACATCGGCGGCAACATGTTCCAGAAATTCGGAGTCATGGGCGATTACTTCCAGGTGCGGGGCAACCCCACCGAAGCCGATCTGGGCCGCTATCTGGTCACCAAGGCTGAAGAGGACCGCAACGTGTTCAAGGTTCCGAGCCTGCGTAACGTCGCCGTGACCGCGCCATACTTTCATGACGGCTCGGCCAAGACGCTCGAAGACGCGGTAGATGTGATGTTCAAGTTCCAGCTCGGTCGCGTGCCCTCTGACCAGGACAAGACCTTGATTATCAAATTCCTCAAGACCCTGACCGGTGAGTGGGGAGGCAAACCTTTATGAAAACATACCACCGTCGCAACCTGGCATTGCTCAGTGGCGTGGCCTTGCTATTGGCTTCGACATTGCTGTTTCTGTACCTCAAATCAAGCTCCGACCAGACCTCGACGTACGCCGAGTCCCGGGGCCTGATCGGCCAGATCAAACAGTTCAACGCGCAGTGGGAAACCGAGATTCTCAAATCCCGAATTGCCATCAGCCACAATTACGATCCGCTGGTGGCACCGCTGACCGAGATAACACACCTGTGGGAGCGGTTCGAGACCATGGAATCCACTCATGGCCGCAATGACTCGCCGACCTGGCGTGCCAGCCATGATGCCTACCACGCCGCCATTCAGGAAAAAACCCGGCTGGTGGAGCAGTTCAAATCCCATAACGCGGTGCTGCGCAACTCACTGGCGTTTTTGCCCACTGCCGAAGACGACATTCAGGAACCGCTTACCCGACTGCTCGACGAAGACAAACTGCAACTCCAGAACATTGCCACCGACACCTACGACTTGCTGCTCAGCAGCCTGGAGTTCGCCCAGGTCACCTCCGACGACAAAGCGGCCGATATCCTGGTCGGGCTGAACAAACTGAAGGTGAACAAGGAACGATTACCGGAGCAGTTTCATAGCCCGATCGATGTCTTGAGCAATCACATCGCGCTGATCCTGCGGGAACAACCCGTGGTCAATCGGCTGCTGCAAAACATCGAAGCCGTTCCTGTAGCCGCACGGCTGGACGACATTACTGCTCTGCTGAACAAGGATCAGCAGCAAACCGAGGCGGCCAACCGGCGCTACCACCTCTACATGCTGGTGTTTTCGACGCTGCTGGTACTGGTGCTGGTGTACATGGCAATTCGCCTGATGCGCAGCTTCGGGGAGATCAACCGGGTCAACAAAGAACTGCAAACTGCCAACGACGTACTCGAACAACGGGTCGAAGAGCGCACCCGCGAACTCAAGGATACTCAGAGCGAATTGCTCGACACCGCACGCCAGGCCGGCATGGCTGAAATCGCCACTAACGTGCTGCACAACGTCGGCAATGTGCTCAACAGCGTAAACATCTCGGCTGACCTGGTCACCCGCAAACTGCGGAGCAGCAAGGCCCAGGGATTGGCCAAGGCGATGCATCTGATCAACGAGCATCAAGGCGACCTGGGCACCTTTTTGACTCAGGACGAGAAAGGAAAACTGCTGCCCGGTTACCTGAACCAACTGGTGGACGCCATTGCCCTTGAACAACAGGGCATGACCGACGAACTCGCTCAGTTGAGCAAAAGCGTCGACCACATCAAGGACATCGTCGCCACCCAGCAGTCTTATGCCGGTGCCAACAGCCTGGTGGAACCGCTGTACATCAGCGAACTGCTGGAGGACGCCCTACGGATGAACGCCGGCGCCCTGACCCGGCATCACGTCACGGTGGTCAAGGAGTACGGCGACGTACCGCAAGTCATGGGCGACAAACACCGGTTGTTGCTGATCCTGATCAACCTGATCAGCAACGCCAAATACGCCATGACCGACCTCAGCAATCGCCCCCGGCAAATGACCCTTGGGGTGAAAGTCGTCGAGGACACGATCCTGCAAATCAGCGTCAAGGATGATGGCGAAGGCATCGACCCGGAAAACATGACACGGATCTTTGCCCACGGTTTTACCACCCGCAAGGAAGGTCACGGCTTCGGCCTGCACAGCTGTGCCCTGGCCGCGATCGAGATGAACGGCCATCTCACCGCCCACAGTGACGGGCCAGGCAAAGGTGCACTGTTCACTTTGCAGATCCCGTTGAAACCCGTCATGGAGAAAGCATGAGCGATCTTTCGAACCGACGCATTCTGCTGATCGACGACACGCCGTCCATCCATGAAGACTTTCGCAAGATCCTCACCCCTGCATCGGAGCAGCATGTAGAACTGGACGAAATGGAGGCCGCGCTGTTCGGCAACGAAGTGAAGTCCGCCAGCGCCTTGTTCGAACTGGACTCTGCCTATGGCGGTCAGGAGGGTCTGGGCAAACTCATCCAGGCATTACAGGAAAACCGCCCCTACGCGCTGGCTTTCGTCGACATGCGCATGCCTGAAGGCTGGGATGGCGCGCAAACTATCGAACACCTGTGGCAGCAAGACCCGCAACTGCAAGTGGTGGTGTGTACCGCCTATTCCGACTATTCCTGGGATGAACTGCTGGAACGCTTGCACGCCCACGACCGCCTGCTGATTCTGAAAAAGCCGTTCGACAACATTGAAGTCCAGCAGATGGCCAACACCCTGCTCACCAAATGGGAAATGACCGAACGGGCGTCCATTCAGATGAGCCATCTGGAGCATCTGGTGGATCAACGCACGGCCCAGTTCAAGCAGGCCAGCGAGGCGTTGCAGCGGGAAATCGACGAGCGCAAACAACTGGAAAGCCAATTGGTGCAGTCGGAGAAACTCGCTTCGCTGGGGCAACTGGCGGCGGGCGTCGCCCATGAAATCAATAATCCCATCGGCTTCATTTCCTCCAACCTTGGCGCCCTCGATGGCTACTTCAAGCAACTGCAGGACATGCTCGATGCCTATCGGGAGGCGGAAAACGCCATTGGCTCAAACGAGGTCATCGAACGACTCGGTCAAGTACGTGAACGGGTGGAACTGGACTTTCTGCGCGAAGACATTCCGCTGCTGATCAAGGAATCCAAGGAAGGCATCGGCCGGGTCGGGCAAATCGTCAAAGACCTGAAGGAATTCTCCCGCGTCGACTCCAATCAGGAATGGCAGTGGACCAATCTGCAACAAGGCATCGAGTCAACCCTGAACATCGTCGCCAATGAACTCAAGTACAAGGCCGATGTTGTGAAGGAGTTTCAAAAGCTACCCGATATCGAATGCCTGCCGTCGCAAATCAATCAGGTAATCATGAACCTGATCGTCAATGCCTCTCAGGCGATAGGGCCGGAACGGGGCACCATCACGCTACGCACCGGGCTGGAAGGTGAAACGGTGTCGATCGAGGTCGTGGACACGGGAATAGGCATCGAGCCGGACAACCTGCAAAAAATATTCGACCCGTTCTACACCACCAAACCGGTGGGCCAGGGGACAGGGCTCGGGTTATCCCTGTCCTATGGCATCGTGAAAAAACACCGGGGCGATATTTCGGTACGTAGCGAAGTCGGGGTAGGCAGCACCTTTCGGGTCGAATTGCCGGTGCGGCAATCGAAAGCGGCTGTCTGACCAGCCGAACAAGGGATCAAATCTCAATCCGGGCTGTTTTCGTTTTTTCTCCAGGCGCAGAATGCCTGACATCCTGTTTCTAACACAGGAGATCTCTGTGGCGAGGGGGCTTGCCCCCGTTCGGCTGCGAAGCAGCCGTAAAACCTGCAAATGAGATCTGTCAGGAAGAATGCAGTGAATCGTTTGGGACTGCTGCGCAGTCCAACGGGGGCAAGCGAACGCCAACCTCATCGGATGGTTGGCTTAACACCAAGGAAGGACACGATGCTGAAAGTAATCGCTCAAGATTTCATCAAACCCGAATACGTTGAAACCGTTCGCCCGTGGTACGCCGAACTGGTCGAGAAGACTCGATTGGAGCCTGATTGCATTGCTTACGACCTGTTCATCGATCAAAAAGACCCGGGGCACTTTATCTTCGTCGAACAATGGCCGAATAAGGCGGCGCTGGATGCTCATTGCCAGTCTGAGCATTTTCGGCGTCTGGTGCCGCAGATCAACGGTTACCAGGCGAGGGATTGTATTGTTGTGCTGATGGATGCGTTCTGACGCCAGCCTCAAGGGTGGTTGGCGTTACATCAAGAATGAACAAGCGGGCTTCACTGTCCCCTGCCTTTAGCGTCAGCACATGTTTCCAGTGTTTGGGAAACAATGCGTCATGTTCAGGGCGCGCGTAGCCCGTTACCCACCAGATCCGCCTGGTATTGAGTTTCAAGGTTGAAAAATCGTTGAAGAGAATCGAGTGCAGGTGACGGGGGATGAGTGCCCAGCCACCGTATTCGGCGGTTCCCCACAGGGCGCCTGTCGGTGTTTTGAAGGCGTATAGCCTCGGCTGAATACCGGTCGAGTTGTAGTACGTGAACGGCAAGTACCAATACAGGTTATCGACGATGATTTCGTCACCCGGACGGGCTTCGTGGCCAAGACCTTCGACCACCGCGTCCAGCCTTGCGTCTTTGCGAATGCTTGTCCCGTTCATCTCATCCGTTTGTGCATAGACCGCCGAAAGCCCATGGACTTCTGCCAATAAAACCAAAGCCATGCCGACAGCGGCAAGAACGGTGTGGCGTTGGCTCCATGTATCTAGCGCGAGCGCAACGATAAGGGGTAACGCGGCGGCAGCGAACACCAGGTACCTGGCGTTGAATACCGGCACGATCAGCGACACCAGAAAAACGGTCAGCACCGGCACAAAGAAATAGCCCACCAGCAAGACGCTGAAAGGTCGCTCATTGCGTGTTTTGAGCAGCACCGCAGCGGCGCAAACGACGATCAACACCGAGGGCAACGCACGCCATAAGGATGAGTAACTGGCCGAATCCCCCATCATCACCAGTTGCCAAACGAAGGTCAGCGCTGTTTGCCAAGTGAGCGGCGGTATCCATTCGAGCCCGTCCATTCGCAGCAATTGATCGATGAAATGAGGAATCCAGGGCAGGTACAACACAACGATTGCGCTGTTGGCCACGAGCCACGCACGAAACGATATTGCCGTGGGTCGACCGCCATCTCGCACTCGCCACCAACAAAGCCAATGAACCAAAACGCACAGCGCAGCGAAGTAATGCGTATAGAAAGCAGCTGCCATCAGCAGTACGTAAAAAAACGGATAGCGTTTTTGATCCGGTGCCTTGATCCAGCACACCAGCGCCACGGTCGCGCCCATCAGCCAAAAGCCGAGCAAGGTGTACATTCGCACTTCCTGGCTATAGCGCACCGACATCGGCAGCAACGCCAACAACACCGCCGCTATCCAGGTCGCCTTTCGCGTCGTCACCAGGCTCATCAATTTAATGCACAGCAACAGCGTGCCGACATCGGCCAATGCACTCAGGGATCGTGCAGCCAGCACGCCATTGCCGAACAGCAACATCCAGAAATGCAGCAAAACGTAATAAAGCGGCGGATGAACATCCCGCGCTGTCGTGGCCCAGATATACGCAGGCGAACCCTCGGCCAGCAGCAGGCTGTAGGCCTCGTCATACCAGATGACCGGCACGGTGATGGAGTGAAACCTTGCGAATAACGCGAGGACGATCACCGCCACCAGACCTGCCCTGTCAGCCATCCGGGATGGAAAACTTTCGGGAGGGATCGAAGAGGTAATCACCAGGCTCACCACTGCAGCGTGGTGATTGGGGTCGGTTCTTTCATGACGATAAAACCGTAATCGCCCAGCAGATAGAGGCGATAGAACTTGCTCTCCACCAGCGGCGGATAACCCTGGTAACCCATCAGGGTGGCGTTACGCCGTTCCCTCTCCACCTCCACGTTGGTGATGCCCGCCTTCGGCAGGTTTTCAGCCAGCATGAAGAAGTTGATGTTCAGCAGATAATGCAAAACCGGCATCTGCTTGAACGAACCCGCGGCCCCCACCAGCCAGTAATCGGAATAACTCACCGCCAGGTAAATGCGCTTGGCCTCGTGCAGTTGCCGATGGGCCGCAATGTCATGCCCCAGGGAAAACAACGCGCTGGACGCAAAGGTGTTCTGCACCGTCAGCACGCGGCCATAGGCGTAAGACAACGAAAGCATGGCCAACAGAGGCACCGCCAACAGCAGCGTCAGCCGCTCATGGATGGGGGCCAGCGCCAGATGACTCAAATAGAACAACAGGACCAGCAACACCGCGAAACCCATCAAGGTTCTGGCGCCTTCATTGAAGTCGCGGAAAAACAGCGCAGCCCCCGACACCAGTAAAGTCACGACCGGCACCGTCAGCACGCACACCAAGCCCATCACGATTTTTCTCAGCCCAGTGTCGTGGCGTTCAATCACGTTCCGGGCTAACTGTGCGCCGCCCACAAGGGCACACAACAGCAGCACGGCGAACACCCAAGTAAATCCTCCGTGAAACAGTAGCGCGACTTTTTCCAGCACCCGACCGATGTTGATTTCAAGTTGCAGCAAAGGCCCCGTTGCCCAGTTCAGCAATAAGGCGCGATCGTGATTCATGTAGGGATAAGCCGTGACGCTGTAGATCAACCCGCCGAGCCCCACCTGCGCGAGTTTCCAGCCGATCAATTCGTACCATTGCCGCCAGACCCATCTGTCATTCACGCCCCTGAGCAGTTCCAGGCAACACAGGCCCAAAAACACATTCAGGCTCACCTGATAGAACCCCAGCGCCAGCGCAATCAGGAAGGCCGGCACCAGCCATTGCAGAATACGCGAGGGATGACGAAAAGTGATCGCGTAGATCACTGCCACCAGACTCAAGGCATTGGCCGGCCCGTCGTATTGATAAGACAGGTTCTGCAGGAAGAACGGGTTGTACCAGAGCGGCAACAGCACCAGGCAGCAGGAAATCGTCGGCTGCGGGTAGTAATGGAATGTCAGGCTGGTCAACGCAAAAGCCATGGCCAGCGTGGCGATCAACAGCGGCAACGGAAAGATGTTTGGTGCGCCGTCGCTGAACGTCAGCAGGTTGTAGAACAGCTCGGTGAACAATCGCCCCTGCCCTGCCCAGGCAGTACCCGCCGACAGCGAGCGCCAGTTGTCATCGATGTAGGGATAGTCCGCGAGGATCAGCGGAAAAACATAAACCAGCGTCGCGATAAAAAAAAACAACCAGACCCGGCGACGCCCGAGTTCTTTGCTGAAAAAGTCGCCCAGTCTGCCCATGCTAAAGCCCGATCCGGTCTTTGCCGCCAATGACGTCTTTGACCACATAACGGGGACGGTGCTTGGCTTCGATGTAGATGCGACCGACATACTCACCGAGGATGCCGATGCCGATCAGCTGTACGCCGCCGAGAAACAGAATGGCCGTCATCAGCGACGGATAACCGGGAACACTGTTACCGAAGAAAATCTTGTCCAGCACCATGTACACCGCGTACAGCACCGCGAAGATCGAAATGCCGCCACCGATGTAAGTCCACAATCGCAACGGCACGGTGCTGAACGAGGTAATGCCTTCCAGCGCCAGGTTCCACAGCTTCCAGCCATTGAACTTGCTGCGTCCTGCCACTCGCCGGGCCCGTTCGTATTCCACCACCGCCGTGGTGAACCCGGCCCAGGACAGAACGCCTTTCATGAACAACTGGTGCTCGGGAAGCGCGCGAATCACATTGACCACCTTGCGGTCCATGAGCCGGAAATCCCCGACGTTTTCTTCAATCCGGGTGTAGGAAATTCTGTTCAGCAAATGATAGAAAAGCGATGCGCTGTGGCGTTTCAAATAACTGTCACTGTCACGATTCCGGCGTTTGGCGAGCACCACATCGGCGCCCTTTTGCCACTCGGCAATCAACTGCGGGATGACGCTGATCGGATCCTGCAGGTCCACGTCCATGGGAATTACCGCATCGCCTGTGGCGTATTCCAGCCCGGCAAACAATGCCGGCTCCTTACCGAAGTTGCGCGAGAAGTTGATCAGCAATACTTGTTCATCGACCTGTGCCAGCGCCTTGGCCTGCTCAGCTGTCCGGTCGGTACTGCCATCGTTGATGAACACGATCTCGACCTCACACGGGTCGAGTTTCAATTCGCGACGCACCGCCTGATGGAACAGATTGATCGCCTGCTCTTCGTTGAATACCGGAACAATCAGCGAAACTTTCACGTTTCACACTCCTGAAAAACGAAGTGTAGATGTTCGTCAGGCCGCCATCAGGGGGCGTTCTGGCGCGCGAACTGCCCGGCAGACCAACGGACATGCCGTCCCAATTCGTTCGCTATAGGCAACTGAGACATTCAGTAATATCCGTCTTTTGCAATTGCCCGCGAATCACGCCACCCTGCGCGCCGCCAATGTGCGGCGAATCTTTTGCTCGCCGGCCACTTCTTATCCACAACCCGTTCAAGAGCCACCGTCATGACGTTTGAACGCGATCACCGAATCGACTTTTTTCGTGGCCTGGCCCTGATCTTCATTTTCTGGGATCACGTGCCGCAAAACCCGCTCGCCCAGTTCACGGTGCGCAATTTCGGGTTCAGCGATGCGGCGGAGATTTTCGTGTTTCTGGCCGGGTACGCGGCAGTACTGGCCTACGGAAAGATCGCCCGGCGCGACGGTTTCATGGTCGCCACGGTAAAAATCCTGCGTCGCGCCTGGGTGCTTTATGTGGTGCATATCTTTTTGCTGGCGCTATTGATGGGCATCGTGTTTTTCGCCAACAGTCACGTGGAAACCCGTGATCTGGTGCAGGAAATGGGCTTGCAGTATTTCCTCAGCAATCCGCAGCAGGCGTTGATGGATGAGTTGTTGCTGCGCTTCAAGCCGAACCTGATGGACCCGTTGCCGCTGTATATTTTGTTGCTGCTTGGCCTGCCGCTGGTGCTGCCGATGCTGCTGCGCAAGGCTAAATATGTGGTGGGGTTGTCGGTGGTTTTGTACCTGCTGGCGCCATGGCTTCAGTGGAACCTGGCGGGCACCGACGGTGGAGTGTGGTTTTTCAATCCTATGGCGTGGCAGCTACTGTTTATTCTCGGTGGCGCGGTGGCGATTCACGGGCAAAGGCCTCTGGTGTCGCAACCTCGAGCGCTGACTCGGCAGCCGGTTTTCATTGCAGCGCTGACCTATCTGATGGTGACAGGGCTGATCGCACTGTCGTGGAAATGGCCGAGCGTACATGACGCCTTCATGCCCCAATGGCTCGGCGAATCGCTCTATCCGATCAGCAAGACCAACCTCTCGCCGGCACGCCTGCTGCATTTCCTCGCCCTCGCCTACGTCACCGCGAGATTGTTGCCGGACACGGGCTGGACGCGACACTGGCTGGCGCAACAAAGCTGTCGCATGGGTCGTTATTCGTTGGAAATATTCTGCTTTGGCGTGTTGCTGGCGCCATTGGCAGACATGCTCAACGCCTTGGGCGGGAACACACTGGCGATACAGATATTCAGTGCACTGCTGGGGGTCGGGTTGATGGCATTGCTGGGGGTCTGGCTGGAGTTCAACAAGCGGTTGAATCGCTCGATTGTGGTGACGGCAGCTTAAGATCAAAAGCCCCGGTCATCTCGACCGGGGCTTTTTGTATTTCTGGCGTTACAGACTCAAGAAGCCGAACGCACCGCACCTTGCGACACATTGGTCGGTTGCAGCTTGAACACGTAGAACAACACCGTCAGCAGCACCAGGAAAGCAGGCCCGACATACAGTGCCACGCGAGTGTCCGGGAAGTACGCCATCAGGCCGACCACCAGCACCAAAAAGGCCAGTGCCAGGTAAGAACTGACCGGGTACAGCCACATGCGGTATTTCAGACCGGCCCGTTCGCTGGCGCTCAGGCCTTTGCGGAACTTGAGCTGGGCCAGCAGGATCATCACCCAGGTCCAGATCGCGCCGAAAGTGGCAATCGCGGTGACCCAGACGAAGACCTTCTCCGGCACCAGATAGTTAAGCAACACGCCCAACAGCAAGGCACCGATCGACAGCAGCAGCGCACGACGCGGCACGCCGTTGTTCGAGGTCTTGGCGAAACCGGCCGGGGCCTGGCCGTTCTGCGCCAGGCTGTAGAGCATGCGCCCGGTGCTGAAGATGCCGCCGTTGCAAGACGACAGCGCAGCGGTGATCACCACGAAGTTGATGATGCCGGCGGCGGTCTTGATGCCCAGACGCTCGAAGGTCATCACAAACGGGCTGCCCTGGGTGCCGATTTCATTCCATGGGTAGATCGACAGGATCACGAACAAGGCGCCGACGTAGAACAGCAGAATCCGCCAGAACACCGAGCCGATCGCATTGGGGATGGTCTTCTGCGGGTTCTTCGCTTCACCGGCAGTGAGGCCGATCATCTCGACGCCGAGGTAGGCGAACATCACCATTTGCAGGGACATCAACACGCCTTGCACGCCATTGGGCATGAAGCCGCCGTGAGCCCAGAGATTAGAAATCCCCAAGGCGACGCCGTCATTACCGAAGCCAAAAGCGATCACGCCAATGCCGCCGACCACCATCGCAATGATGGTAACGATCTTGATCAGGGCGAACCAGAACTCGAACTCACCGAAGGCTTTCACCGCGATCAGGTTGATCGAGCCCATGCTGATCAACGCCGCCAGAGCCCAGATCCAGCGCGGCACGTCGGGGAACCAGACGCCCATGTACACCGCCACCGCGGTGATTTCCGCGACGCAGGTCACCAGCCACAGGAACCAGTAGTTCCAGCCGGTCAGAAAGCCTGCCAATGGGCCAAGGTAGTCTTGTGCATAACGGCTGAACGAGCCGGCGACCGGGTTGTGCACGGCCATCTCGCCGAGGGCGCGCATGATCACCAGGATCGCCAGACCGCCAATGATGTAGGAGAGCATGATGGCCGGGCCGGCCATTTCAATGGCCTTGGCCGAACCCAGGAACAGGCCGACGCCGATACAGGCACCGAGCGCCATCAAGCGAATATGCCGTTCGCCGAGTTCGCGTTTAAGCGGGCCGCCCTGAGCGGTCTCGCCGTGAGGCAGGTGATTGCCGACTGGCATAGGTACAACCTCGTCTTGTTATTGGATGTGACCACCGAGTGTCGAAGCACCGACCGATAGGCCAGCGCTTCTGCGAAACCGGGCCTGCTTCATGGGCAGACACGTCTTGCAGGACCAAACCTGCAAGATCAGCGGGCATGCAGTATAAAAAGCTTCCAGCAGGGTTTTTCACTCTATAAACCACAACATTCAGCCATAACTCTCGGCAAAAGCGGGGTTTACGGAGTGGCATTACCTGACTTATGTAGGATTATTCGCCACTGAAACGGCGCGGAGTATTGCACAGCAATGGTGCATCGTCATGCCCCTACCTAGGCAGCATTTACCTCTTTGATGCGTCTAGCTCGGCTATTTCAGACGACGACCCCCTCTTGGTGAGGGGAGCTGTTGTGGCGAGGGGGCTTGCCCCCGTTCGGCTGCGAAGCAGTCGCAAATCCGATACACGCGGCATGCCTGACACAACATCGAGGGTTCAAGTTTCGGGGGACTGCTGCGCAGTCCAACGGGGGCAAGCCCCCTCGCCACTGCAAGCCCCCCCTCACTACAAATATCGGTCCGTCCATGCATCACTTACTACTTCACAATTTTTTCACCAACGCCAACCACCGTCTAAGCTTCAGACAAGTCCGATCAATCTGCGTGAATGGATCAGTCGACTATGGGCGCTTTGTGGCAAACCGATTCGAGTAAAACTGTGGTTCCGACTGAACGAGTGGATGAAGCGCCTTTACCTGAGAAACCCCGTCGTTCCCGACACGGCTGGGGGGCTTTCTGGTTGCTGCTGTTGATTATTCTGATTGTCCTCGGCCTCGCCGCGGCCAAGGAAATGCGCACTTCCAAGTTTCAGGCCCGGGAACTCAGTAAATATGCCGCCTCGCTGAAGTACGAGCTGCAGCCCGGCCCTAGCGATGCGATTCGCTACCCTGGCGCGGGCCCGTTCGATCAGCGTTTGGGTTACAGCACCCTGGATGAATTTCTGCCGCGCCTGCTCAAGCGCAACTACGTGGTGTCGGCACAAACCCGCTTTTCCCCGGCGCTGATGAAGTACAGCGACAGAGGCTTTTTCGTGCCTTATGCAGAAAAAATCCAGGCCGGGCTGTCGATCACCGATTGCCGCGCGGCACCGCTGTACCAGTTCAAATACCCACAACAACTCTATTCGAGCTTTGCGGCGATCCCTCCGGTAGTGGTCAGCAGCTTACTCTTCATCGAAAACCGCTTTTTGCTCGATCCCCGCCAGCCTTTGGCCAACCCGGCCGTTGACTGGCCACGGTTCGGCATGGCGGCGTGGTCCCAGGTGGCCAAGTTGTTGCGCCTGCCAGGCCAGTCGGCGGGCGGCAGCACGCTGGCCACTCAGCTGGAGAAATATCGACACTCGCCCGATGGCTTGACGGTGTCGGGCGCGGAAAAGATCCGGCAAATGATTTCCGCCAGCGTGCGGGCCTACCAGGCGGGCCCGGAGACCCTCCAGGCCCGGCAAAATGTGATTCGCGATTACCTCAACAGTGTTCCGCTGTCGGCGGTGCCAGGCCACGGTGAAGTGCATGGCATGGCTGAAGGCTTGCGCGTCTGGTACGGCGCCGACTTCAACAAGGCCAATGAACGGCTGGCCAGCCCGGACACGGATCCGAAAAGTCTGTCGGAAAAAGGCCTGGCCCTGCGTGAAATGCTGTCACTGATGATCGCTCAACGTCGCCCTTCCCATTACTTGACCAAGGGCCGTGATGAATTGGCCAGTCTCACCGACAGCCATATTCGGCTTCTGGCTCAGAATGGCGTGATCGATGCACCACTCGCGACGGCGGCATTGGCCAGTAAAGTGACTTACCGCGACTGGGCCACCCAGCCCACCATTCAACCCATCGAAACCAACAAGGGCATCAGTGTGGCGCGCAGCCGTCTGGGCGGATTGCTCAACCGTCCGCTGTATGACCTCGACCGCCTCGACCTGTCAGCCACCAGTACGCTGCAAGGCGAGTTGCAAACCCAGGCCACCGCGTACCTCAAGCATCTGGCCGACCCCACTTATGCAGCGGAAATCGGCCTGATTGGCGAACGCCTGCTCACGCCCACCAGCACCGCGCAGGTGCGCTACAGCTTCACCCTGTTCGAACTGACGCCGGACGGCTCGCGGGTGCGGGTGCAGACCGATAGCACCGACCAGCCGTTCGACATCAATGAAGGCAGCAAGCTGGAACTGGGCTCCACGGCAAAAATGCGCGTGCTCACCACATACCTGCAAATCATCGCCGAGCTGCACGATAAGTACGCAGCGATGACCGTCCCTGAATTGAAAAAAGTCGAGGTCCCGGACCAGGACCGTCTGAGCCGCTGGGCCGTCGATTACCTGATGCAGAACAAAGACCGCAATCTGCCGAACATGCTGAATGCCGCGCTGGATCGCAAATACTCCGCCAGCCCTGGCGAGGCCTTTTTCACCGGTGGCGGGCTGCATACCTTTAATAACTTTCGCAAGGAAGACAACGGCCGCCTGCCGACCCTGCGCGATGCCATTCGTGAGTCGATCAACCTGCCGTTCATTCGGCTGATGCGTGACCTGGTGCGCTACACCACCTATTCCGGTCCCAACAACAGCGCCGAATTGCTCAAAGATGATCGCGACCCTCGGCGTCAGGAATACCTGGCCTCATTCGCCGACAAAGAAGGCACCTCGTTCCTGCTGAAGTTCTGGAAGAAATACCGCAACAAGGACACCCAGGCGCGGCTCGAGACCTTTCTCGACGGCATGCGCCCGACGCCGATTCGCATGGCCGCCGTGCATCGTTATCTATTCCCCCAGGCCGACCAGGAAAGCTTCAACACCTTCGTGCGCTCGCACCTCAAAGGCGCCAAGCTCAATGAAAAACTGACTGACGAACGCCTCGAACGCCTCTACCTGAGTTATGGCCCTGGCAGCTATGACCTGCCAGACCAGGGCTTCATCGCCAAGGTTCACCCGCTGGATCTGTGGTTGATCGGCTACTTGCTGAACAACCCCGACGCCAAGTTCAGCCAGATTGTCAAAGCCAGCCAGTTCGAGCGCCAGGAAGTCTACAGCTGGCTGTTCAAGAGTCGGCACAAGGGTGCCCGCGACAGCCGAATCCGCACCATGCTGGAGATCGAGGCGTTCCTCGACATTCACCAGCGCTGGCAGAAGGTCGGTTATCCGTTCGATCATCTGGTGCCCTCGCTGGCCACCGCCATCGGCAGCTCCGGTGACCGTCCGGCGGCATTGGCTGAACTGATCGGCACCATCCTCAACGACGGTGTGCGCATGCCGACACTGCGTATCGACAGCCTGCACTTTGCGGAAAATACACCGTACGAAACCAAACTGATCAATGACCCGGATGTCGGCAAACGGGTAATGCCTTCCGAGGTGGCAACGGCCATGCGCGAGGCTTTGTCGCAAGTGGTGGATGCCGGCACGGCCAAACGCGTGGCGGGCAGTTTCAAACTGGCTGACGGTAGCCCGTTGGCCATGGGCGGCAAAACCGGTACTGGCGACAACCGCATTGAGGCCATCGGTTCCGGCGGGCGGATTCTCAGCTCGAAATCGATCAACCGCACAGCGACTTTCGTGTTCTACATTGGCGACCGGCATTTCGGTACCCTCACCGCCTATGTCCCCGGGCGCACGGCCGAGAATTTCAAATTCACTTCGGCGTTACCTACGCAAGTGCTCAAGGGCATGGCGCCGATTCTTTCGCCTTACCTGCAACCCGGCACTCATACGTTGTGCCAGGGCACGGTGACAACGGCTGAACGCTAACGGGGCGTTTCAGCCGCTGTTTCAAGCGTGGTGTTAACTATGTATTTTTCGCTCTTGATTATTGAAAGCATCGCGTCGTAAACGCTGCCTGAATCCTGCTTATATTTGCGCTTTTTTCAGCGCTCCCCCTTGCCTAGTCTGGTCGTCCCATCATGGATGACTGGACGATAAACCCATGCCGATTACCCCGCTTACACCTGAAAGTACTCATCACGAATTAATCCGCAATGCCATCCCACCGTGGCTCACCGATGCATCATTGCAACGCGTCAGTGCGCTGAAAACTGTCAGGCTGAATCTTCCCGACTGGCACAGATCCGCCTCGGCAGCCGAACACCAGCGCTTGAAGGAAGACATCAAAGATCATTGGGTCGCGCAGAACAGCGTGGACAAGGCACTCAGCGAACTGCAAGACGTTTACGCCTTCGCTGAACCGATTCTGAAAAAAGCCCTGAAAGACCGATTCGGCCTGGAAGAAGATGTGAAGGAAACCTGGCTACGCCTGTATGCGCCAGTGAAAACGTCTTGGTGGGTGCATGACTTCGCGTCCGGCACTCAAAGCCGCACGGTGTCCCTGCTCGATGCGGCGCTGCACAACTTTTCGAGCAGTGAAACCTTCACCGCGGATTCAGAGTTCATTACCCGGCCCGACAACCGGGGGCATTTCAGAACAAAACCCATCAAGCACAAAATGCGCATCGATCAGTTCAAGACACTCTGTCGCGATCTGAACCTCGGTGCTCAATACGAAGGACATCTCAAATCGTTTCTGCTACCGGCCGACAGGCTGGCCAGCAATCTACTGCGCTACCGGGTCACTCAAAGCCAGAAAAGTGCATTAAAAGCTGCCGCGCGCATGGCACTGATGAAAAAAGACCTCAGCCAACACGCCTACGCCGTTGTACAGGGCATGCTCAATGAGCAAAAAAAACCGACATGGAACGGTAAAGCCGTCAGCTACTACAACCTGGCGATGATGGACGTTGCCCTGACCGGCATCGTGTTGATCACAGCCGATGTGCTCACCAGCAAAGTCCCCGAGCCACTGATTGCCTATGTCCCCAACGACCCCGAACATCCGCTCAAGGAATACCCTTCATCCATCGAATTCATGGCCGAGCTGACTCGCCAGTTACGGGATGATCCAGCCTCGCCAACACCGGGATCAGGACGCTATCAAACATTTTTCAGTCAGTTCATTGCTCACTCGCAGCGCGGTGCTTTTTTCGCCAGGCTGAACGCACGTTTGAGCCAAGTGAAATGGCACCAGGCTGCCCCCGGCCCGAACACGCCGAGCTGGCGAGAGACACCGGTGGACAACCCGAACCTGCAGTTCAGCCTGTCGAAGATCGAGGATGATCGCCAGACCCGCTTCGACGGCGAGCTGTGGAAGTACCTCTACCAGGAGAAGCTGAACAAGATTCTCAATGACGCGCGAGACATCGTGATTTCCACCGACTATGCCGATCGCATGGCGCGCTGGGCCTGGTGGGACAATCTGGAAAAAATGCTCTCGGATATTCTCAATGTCGCGTTGCTGGTGGCGACTCCCTTGGTGCCCGGCCTGGGCGAACTGATGCTGGCGTACACGGCATATCAACTGACGGATGAAGTGGTCGAGGGCATTGTCGACCTGGCCGAAGGCCATTTGGCCGAAGCCGGTGAACAAGCCATCGGCGTGCTTGAAAGCATTGTTCAGCTGGGCGCTTTCGCCGCGGGTGCAGCAGTGGGCAAGCTGGCGAACCACCAGCTTTCGTCGTTTGTCGAAGGGCTGAAACCGGTGCAACTGGCCGATGGCAAGACCCGCTTGTGGAACCCGGATCTCGCGCCCTATCAACAACCACCCAGAGTGGCTTTGCCCAGCGACACCCGGCCGGATACGCTCGGCCTGTATCAACACCAGGGCAAGCGCCTGCTACCGCTGGATGGTCAATTGTTTGAGGTGGAAAAAGCCCCGGACAGCGACCAGCACCGCATCAAGCATCCGCAACGCCCCGATGCTTATGCACCGGCGCTCACCCACAACGGTGAAGGCGCCTGGATCAGCGAAACGGAAAACCCGCGCGGTTGGGAAGGCACGACATTGATGCGTCGCATCGGTCACCGCGTCGACACGTTTACCGACACGCAGCTGGAACAGATTCGCCAGATCAGCGGTACCGATGAAACCGTGTTGCGCAGGGTACACGTTGAACACGCCCCGTCCCCCGCACTGCTGACCGATACCTTGCAGCGCCTCGGCGCATCCGCAAAAGTCGCCGAAGTAGTATCCCCCGACGTCACCCTGCTGCTCATCGACTTCCCCGACCTCCCCACACCTGTTGCGGAAAAAATCATCAAGGGCGCCACACTCCAAGAACAACAACAGATGACGCAACAACGACGTCTGCCGTTGCGCCTGAAAACCCGGGCACGGGAGCTTCAGTTCGAGACGCAATCGGTTCGGGCTGCCCAGGGTCTGTACCAGGATGCTTTGATCAACATTGATACCGAACGCCTGCTGCTGGGGACGTTGCGAACCTACACCGACACATTCGGCGACTTGCGCATTGAAATTCGTGAGGGTGCATTTGATGGGGAGCTTCGTTGCAGTGCGGGCCCCGAGGATGCGACGCAGGTTCGGGTATTGATTCGAAACGAGGCCGGAAAGTACCGGGTACGGGATGCCTCGGATCAACCGATCCATGAGGACGAGGGCTTTCTTGAAGCGATCCTCCATGCCATGGGCAGGGATCGACAAAATGCGTTGGGCTATAAACCGGGTGGCGCCGAGTCCTTCAGGCAGTGGGTCATTGCCAAGACCGCCCCGCCCAGCGAGCGTCGGACGTTGCTCGCCCGCCCCCCCGTTCGCCCCGTTGCCGAGCACGAAACGCTGTTGCTGGTACGCGGCGGCGGACTGAGCAAGGATGGCGAAACGGTGCATGATCGTATTCGCGATCAGTACCCGCATTTCAGTGAGCGCGAGGTCGATATGTTCGCCAACGCGCTGATCGAAAAGGGTGAGCCGCTGAAAGCCATGGAGCAGGAAGAAGACGATCTTGATGAACTGCGGGTGATCCTGAACCGTTGGGAATACCAGCAACCACAATACTGGGGCCCGGATCGCCAGGGTTTCATGAACGGTGGCGGGCAGCACATTTCCCGACGCCTCATTGAGTGTTTCGAGCGCAAAAACCTGGAGCTCGGCAACCGCACCGACCCTGCCCATTATGCCCTCGACCTTTCCCGAGAATTGTGGCCGGTGGATCTGGAAACCTGGTGGTCGAAACGCCCGGAACTGAAGAAGTTTCTCAATCGAATCACGGTCCTGAAGCTCGATAACACGCGGTTCGGCAGCGAGCCGAATGGCCTGTTGAAAGACTTCCCCAACCTTCGAGAACTCAGCGCCGAAAACTGTGAACTGACTCAACTGCCCTACGGCATCGGCCAGTTGCGCAGGCTGGAACGTCTGCGACTGAGCAGCAACCGCATCGTGCTGGACGCGCCGGCGGTTGAGCAGCTGAGAAATCTGACCTACCTGGAGATCCTCAGGCTTGAGGATAATCCCCTGGGCAGGCTGCCGGACATCGGACGCATGCCCAGACTGAAGGTCGTGGCCCTGAAAAATACCGGGCTCAGCACTTGGCCGGAAGGCACATTGGCCAAACCCCGCCCGCGCGGTTTCTTTATGGACCTGCGCGAAAACCCGATCGATCAGCTCCCCGACGTGGTATCCGGCTCGCCGGATGCATGGGTGGTGGCGCGTACACGTCTGGATGTCGGCCAATTGAACGAGGTGCATCAGGTAACTTATCAGGCACTGCGCCGATCCGTGCAGTTGCCTGCCGAACCTGTCGAACCCTCAAGCACGCTGGTCCCACCGATGATCAGTTCGACTTACAGCGCCTCGCACTGGAACGACGTGCCAGGCTGGGGGGTGGATCGAGCCACCTTATGGTCTGAGCTGCTCGACGAACCCGATGCCCAACGGTTCATGGCCGTGCTGATCGACACCCAAAACTCGGCCGACTATCGGGTGGGCGGCCAGGCTCAGGCGCAACTGTTGCAGCGCGTATGGCGGATGCTCGACGCCGTGCATATCGATGCCCGGCTCAGGGAGAAGCTGTTCACCATGGCCATCGCCCCGGTCGATTGCGCCGATGCCGGTGCACAGTTGTTCAATCACATGGGCATCAATGTGCTCGCCTCCGAGGCGTATTCGTATTCCACCGATACCCCGCAACTGGAACGATCGCTGGTAACCCTGGCCAAAGGCGCCGCGCGCCTGGAGTGGGTCAACGATATTGCCCGGGCCGATATTGGCGGTCGCGACAGCAACCCTGACGATGTCGAAGTCTATCTGGCTTACCAGACGGGTCTGGCATGTCCGGCGTCACCGATGCCATGATCGACCAGGCCGGTGACACGGTATTGGAACTGGAGGAAGGCGATGGTCTGGTGAACAAAATGCTTGAACAGGATTTCTGGGAACAGTATTTGCACGAAACCTGGCCGGTGCGGATTGAAACCAACAAGCGCCTGTACCTGAATAAATCCGAACAGTTTGTGTCGTTGCGCAGTGTCCAGCGGGAATGGGCCGACGCCACACAGTTGAGCGACACCCAGCGTGCCGTGCTGAGAAACCGGCTCAAGGAACTGATGAACGATCTATCGGTGCCAGAGACTGTAGTGTTTGCCGATGAGCCGATAAGCGATGTCATCTTCGACCGGTGGCTGGTCGACATGGGCGATGAGGAAAAAGAACTGTCGAGGCGTCTGACCCGCGAAGCATTGAGAAGAGCCGGGCAGTAAAACGGCCACGCTTCAAGTTGCAAGATGAAGTCTGACGGCGGAACCGCCGTCAGACTGACGTTAACCATCTACCGACCCCATTCTTCAACGAACCCCTCATTACCCATCTCGAACAAGGCGAATACGTGTTGGTGTCATTCGTGGGACATATTCGAGATCAGGGCGCGACAGCATTGAAAATCAGCTGGACATTTCCATAGTAAGTGCCCGGTTTGTAGCCACCGGCAGGCACTTTCGGTCGTATCTCCAGGGGAAAGCGGCCGCCCGCCATCGCTTGCGCCGCCGATACCACTTCCCGGGATTGCGGATCGTGGCTCAACTCCTGGCCGTTGAAGCTGACCCGCAAGTAGATGTTCTGATCGTCATGCCCATTGGACAAATAGGGTTCGCTCTCCAGTCGTGCCTCAATGGCACTGGTGTCGTGTTTGACATCGAAGTTTTTGCGCAGCCCGCCCAGGGTTGAAGTGTGGATGTTCCAGGCCAGAATCTGCTCCCGATGAATCCAGTCCGTCTCGGCCGGGATCACGTAGAACCCCAGCGTCGGAATATTCACCGACACTTCGAACGTGTGTTCTTCCCGCGCCGCGAACGCCGACGCACTCATCAGTGCCACGCTGCCCATCCACAGGACGATGGCCGCTTGCTTGATCATGTCAGATACCTGTTGCGTCAAAAAAAGGCCACGAGCGCCAGCGGCTACCCGCGTGGTCGAAGGTCACCGGCCGGCGATGTGCAACGCCTTTTTCGAGCCGCCCTCGATCAGGTTGAAGCGGTACTCACGCCCCGGTTTCTTGTCGAACTCAAACGTCTTGCCCGCCAGCACGTGGTGCTTGGTAGTGGGCTCGCAGTCGGTTTCGTTTTTGCGCGAGCAGTTACGGAACTCATCGATCACCACCACCGTGTTGCCGTTATTGCGCAGCCTGTAACGTTCGGCGCTGTCGTCGACCACACTGTCATAGCGACTGTTCTGCGGCCGGACGAAGAACACCGTGCCGAAACCGGTCATAACGTTAACGCCTGCCGACAGGGTCTTTTTGTAGTCCTCGCGCTCCTCGCTGGACATCGCGAACTCGTCTTCCTTTTCCGGCACCACTGGCACGAAACGCACACGAAAATAGCGCTCGGTTTCCCGCTCTCCCATGGCCAACAGACGCGTGCCCTGCATGCCGGTGGCCGGGATGATCAAACGCGCCGGGCTGGCCATCAGCCCGTCGCGAGCGCTGGCATCGGCCTGAGCCTTGACCGGCACTTCGCGAGGCGTGCCATCCGCGTCGTAGATGATTTCCAGAATATTGACCTTGACGAAGGCCGTGCTGTCGCCGCTGTTGAATACGCGCTTGAGGTACGTGCTCTTATCGCCATCCAGATAGTCGTAAACCGTTCCCACATTGATTTGCGGCCCGGCCTGAATCGCCAGAGAAAATCCGCCCAAACCCAACAGTGCCCACAGACGTTTCATACCCTTGAACCTCATACTATTGAACACAACGCTGGCTCGAATAATCGATGCGCAGCCCATCAGATTTCCGAGTCCCAGATCACCGTCACCCTGCCCGAATAGCTGCCGCCGCTGCCGGGCTCCAGCATGAACTCCATCTGGTTTTGCGGAATTTCGAAATGCAGAACTCCGGGTGCTCTATCGACATAGAAGCCGGGTTGAAACTGTTGTGCATTGGCCGCTCCCGCTCTCAGGCGCTGGCGCTTGACGGGTAGTCCGGCAAAATCGGTCAGGCCATTGGGCAGGCTGACACTGACCTGCAACTCAACCGATTTTTTCGAGACCGGGTCTTTAATCATGCAGTCGTAAGAGAACCCCGCAATCTCACACTCCAACTGCATCTTGAAGCGCGAAGACGCCGAGATATTGAAGGTCTGATCGCGGAACAAACGCACGGGCCGGCGCCCGGCTTGCAGCCAGCTTTGCCAGCCACCGGCCGGTACCAGATCGATTTTTTCGCCACCGGGAGGGATATCGACCTTCAGGGTGTGCTGCACGTCGAGATTGAAGTTCAGGGTCAATGCAGAATCATCGGGTTGCATTACATCACCCATGTCGAAATCCTGATTCGGCCCGACGCCAAAGGTAATCGATCCGTTGTAAGACCCACTCTGCATAGTCAGTGGGTTCGGCGTTATCAATTGATAACCGAACACGAAGTACAGGTATCGAAAGGACAGTGGTATCTCGAACAAAGGTTGCTTTGAACACACCCCCGCGCCGAGGGGCACTTTCCAGAAGCTGTTGAAACCAATATTACCCACGGTCGACCACCCGACTCCCTGACAGGGTGGAGGGGCATACATCCAGGATCCGCCGTTCCAAAGCCTGTCCCATCCAGGCCCGCCCGCCACCCCGGTCAATTCGGCGACCGACACCGGTAGCTGCGACTCATGTCCGATTCCCGCAATCCGGACCTTGACGGTCTGGACTTCTCCGGATGAGTGGGTAACCTGCACATCCCGCCAGTCCGAGGGCACTTTGGCCATTCCACCTTGCCGAGGATCGACATGATTGGCACGGATCGGTGCATTAGCAGTAAATGAAATCGGCGCAATCAAACTGAATAGACCCTCCGACTCACAGGCCCTTGGCACCTGAAGACAGAAACCCTGAGACGGCGTCTTATTCACGAATTCATTTTTATGCGGAGCCGCCGAGTCCGGCGAAAACGTAGCGTCAATGTTCAAGACAGCGGCATTCGCCGGTAATGAACTCAATCCACACAACGCTGCCAGCGGCATCGCGCGACTGAGGTTTTTTCCAAGCCTGGTCAATATCTTCATGTCAGTCAGCTCGCCGTAGCGTCCTTGAAAGTAGCGTCTGCCAAGGTGTCCGGTGAACAACGCAAATCACCGATCATCAGCACATCGTTTTCACTGCGGTGCTTATCCACATCGAGTCGGAACTGACACAGCAACTGGTCGGCATAACGAACGTCCAGGGTGGGAGAGCCGGCATTCATTTCCATCGAGAAGAACCCATCGACCTCACTGACCCCACGGCTGGCGTGGTTGATCACGTGGTAGCCCTTTAGCGGCTGGCCTTGTGCGTCGAGCAGACGGCCCAGCACGGTGAGGGTTTTCATCACTCGCACCTTGCGGTACTCGACGCCGCCCTTGTTCAGGTGATAGCGGGTACGCGCCGGTTCGATGCTGGCCGCCGGCGCGTGATTGCCTTCGAAGTCGAAGCTCACCGAGCCGTTTCTGTAGGCGGTAATCGGAATGAAGTTGCGCCCTGGGCGCAACGCGGCGCTGCCACCGCTCAAATCATCGGCGCGCAAGGCAATGCCATCGATATCGGACTCGACATCGACGATCATCCCGGCGCCACGACCCTGATGCTGGCTGGTCAACGTCATGCGTTGGCCTCCAACGATCAGCGTGCTGTCCAGATTCAGGCCACCGGTGAAGTTGCCGTTATAAGACGAGCGCTGGACGAAGCCATCGCCATTGACCGCGTCAGTACGAAAGTTCGCCAGGCTCGACAGACCAATGCCGTAAGTGTCGGTGAGCGCCGTCACCGAGACGTTCTGCAAAACGTGGTCCCGCAGGGTCTTGCGGTAACCGATCGAGGCGTTGTTGTCGCGGCTGCCATTCCGGGCAGTGCGGGTGCCGATGCTGCCGGAGACCTGCTGGTCCGGCCCGCCCAGCGCCATGTTGATACTCAGGTCGACCCCGCGATTGCGCGCATCGCCACTGCTGTAACTGCCAGGACGATCAAACAGCGACAGGCGCCAGTTGGCGTCGCTGCCGAACATCACAGTGCGTTGCGACCAGCCCAGATCCACCCCCACGCCTTCGGTGTTGCCGTCACTGTGGGACACCCGGGCATTGAGTGAACTCTTGCGGCTGATGCGATGGTTCAGCGCCAGCGATGAATTGCTGGTCTGGCCGGTGAACACATTGCGCTGACGTACCCGAGTACCATCAGGCAGCGTGTCGTAACTGTTGCGGGTGTCGAGCCAACTGCGGTTGTGGCTGATCACCAGGCTGCCGGAGCCATAGTTGTAGAGCCCCTGCAGATCGGCGCCGGTGCCGTGATCTTCGGTCTGGTAAAGATTGGCATAGAGGCTGGTGCTGTTCGCCAACGTCCAGTCGATGGAACTGCCGTATTGCAGTTTTTCGCGCACCTGACGGGCCGACAGCCCGAGAATCACTCTCGGGTGCAGCAGGTAGTTGAGCGACGCGCCAGCAGTCGAATCGCCGCTGGCCTGTTGATCCCAGTTGCTGAGCAGTTTGGTTTCCTGCCCGGCGAACAGGTTGTAGCGCCAGCGCTCATCAAGGTTGCGCCAGTTGTTCGGTTTGTAGATCAGCTCCTGAGTACTCGAGGTGGTTTGACCGTCCTCGATCAGCCGCACTTCCACCTCGTAAATGCCACCGGGCAACGGGCGAGTGTCGAGGGTTTGCAAACCGGCAGGCACCGATTGGGTATTGATCAACAGGCCATCGCGGAAAATCTCCACGGACGCCTGACGGTTCGCCGTCACATAAACCGGGTACACGCTGGGCCGGGAACTGTCGATCGCCAGGCTGTCGGAACTGCCGTACATCAAGCCGACGGCTGTGTCGGGACTGGTGCCGAACGAACGGGGCTGGCGCGTCAGGCCTTCGGAATTGGGGGTGAAGTAGCCCAGGCGAACGAAACTGCCGGGCAATTCACGCTGGGTGTAGAGCTCGTGAACTGCGTGATAAAGCTTCTCGTCCGGCCCGCCGAGGCGAGCCAGTTGCATGTTGAACGTCTGGCTCCAGCTGCCCAGGCTGGCGCTGGCTTCGAGGCCGAAACGACCGCCCAGATCCTGATCCTGCCCCCCATTGAGGTTGAGCTGGTTGCGCACCATCAGGCCGCTGCTGCCACCTTCGGGTTGGTCGTAGTAACGCTTGGCCTCCAGATCGCGCTCAGCGTTTTCGGTGACGATCGATACCAATGAATTTTCGAGGTTGTAGTGAACCGCCAGCATTTGCTCCGGGCATTGACCTGTGCAGCTGCCCAGCGCCACACCGGGTTTGAGGATATCGGCCCAGGTCTCGCGCTCACTTGCGCCGAATCGGCTTTCGCTGGTATCGGTGAAATCGAGCAACGTCACGCGGTCATCACGGGACAACACAACCATTGCCTCGCCGAGCGGTTGTTGATCGAGCTCTACCCGAACCGCCAGCGGAACATCAAAGAAATGCTCCTCAAACTCTGCCGGCAAGCCTTTGGCCTGAGCCAGCAAACTTCGCGGCGTATCAACGGAAGTGGGCGCCGCAAATGCACTGCTACATAACAGCAACGCAAGCGCTGCCGCGATGGGCGTCATCGGGAACATGAACAGGTACTCTGATTACGAAGAAGTTGAATCCCGACCGACAGATGGAAGCATGCCGGCCGGTCACGTTACTTAAGCAAGTAAGCGCTTATGACTCCTGATCAAGTTCAAAGAGCAACAGGGGGAACAGCGTCGAACGTCATGGTGACTGCGCCGGTGTAATACCCTGGCGCAATATTGGGGCTAATAGCCTTGATATTGAGTGGGGCACGGAAGTTGACGTTCGACTCGGTCTCGCCAACCACCATTTGCGGAGTCGTGGAGAGGACTACACCATTAACCGCCACTTGCAGATTGATCGCGCTAGAACCAGAGTACAGCTGCGGTACGCTTTCAAGGCTGGCGTGCACAGACCCATTATTGTTGATCATGTCAAAGTAGCCGTTGACTTCACCCATTTTGCCGGTGGTGGGTCTATAGCTCATGTCCTGATCCTTGTTGACCAGGTCCGGATCGGACGGGACCACATAGAAGCCGTTGCTCGGCACATCAGCCACCAAGCTGATCGAGTGACGGGCTTCACCCGCGGCAAACACGGCGGAAGAACTCAGAGCCAAAACAGCCAGTGGAGCGGCAATCGCGAATTTTTTGAACATCATTCAGTACCTGTCTTCTTGAAAGGATCGATTCATTGAAAATCCACACAACGCACACCGGTAAGGGCTCGTGTTGATTTGAACTTTCAACGCCGAGGCATGATCGGCTGTTCGCTCTGGAAAGTAAGCAAGTAACTTCCGATGATCACGTAGTTAAACACCCTCATGACAAGCAAGAAAAAAGAACAAAAAATCAAAATACAAAACATCGACTGTAAGTTATGCCCTACATACAGTTTTATTAAAAAAACCATACAGCAGTTTTAACTATACAACACGGGACTTCAGGGCTTTTAGAATAGAGGGTACGACACTAATAGATCGATAACTTTAACTTTCAAGTCCTGTTTCCGGAAGAAAAAGTCAGGTTGCCAACCCATGCACCGCTTGTCGGCCGACTGAACGGCTCCCAAAAGACGTCTTGCTCGCGCCATAAGATATATCTTAAGTTGTATCTAAACACGACGAGAGAAAGCAAAAATGAGAGACCATCATTCCCCCCACCGCGAACACGGCGACGGCCGCGACGGCTTCGAGAAACGTCCGGGACCCGGCCGCGAGCGCGGTGGACGCGGACCACGGGTGTTCGCCCCCGGTGACCTGAAATTGTTGCTGCTGGCGCTGATCGCCGAGCAGCCGTGTCATGGCTATGACCTGATCCGCCAGATCGAAAGCATGTTCGACGGCGCCTACAGCCCCAGCCCCGGCGTGATCTACCCGACCCTGACCTTCCTTGAAGAAAGCGAAATGATCCTGGGCGATGCCGAAGGCGGAAAAAAACGCTACAGCATCACCGACGCCGGACGTCTGTCTTTAAGTGAACAAGCGATTGCCCTGGATGGCGTGCGCATGCGCATCGAGGTCAGCAAGCGCTCGTTGCGCGGCCATGACCGCCCGGCCGAAATTCACGAAGCGGTGCACAACCTGCGCCATGCCTTGCAAATGCACCATGGTCGCTGGAGCCCGGAAGAAATCCTGCGGGTACGCGACCTGCTCAACAACACGGCCAAAGCCATCGTCGACGGCCCCGCCGTTCAACCCGTTCAACCCGTTCAGGAGAACGCCGAATGACCGACGTTATCGTGCCATCCCAATCCATTCACCGTGTCAGCCACGAGATCAAACGCCGTCGTCTGGAAGTACTGCGAGTGGTCGACCTGACCCCGCGTATGCGCAGGATTACCCTGGGTGGCCCAGAGCTGGCTGGCTTCGTCAGCCTCGGAACGGACGACCACGTCAAACTGCTGTTCCCCCAAAACGCAGCGGAACAAGCGGCATTGGAAACGCTGGTTCTTGGGGCTGGCAAAGACAACGGGCCCATGCCCGCAATGCGCGACTACACGCCTCGTCGTTACGATCTGGATACCCTGGAATTGGACATCGACTTCGTACTGCACGGCGATGGCCCTGCCTCGACCTGGGCCGAGCAGGCCAAACCCGGCCAGTTCCTGCACATCGGCGGGCCTCGGGGCTCGATGATCGTGCCGGACATCTTCGACAGCTACCTGCTGATCGGCGACGAAACCGCCCTGCCCGCCATCGCCCGCCGCCTTGAAGGCCTGGCCGCCAATCGGCGTGCACTGGTGATCGTGGAAGTGGAAAACGGCGCCGAACAACAACGCCTGGAAAGCGCAGCACAGGTCGATGTGATCTGGGTATTGCGAGAAGGTGGCAGGAATAACCTGCTGACCACCGTGCAACAGATCGAGGTACCCGATGGCAATCTGTATGCGTGGGTGGCGACTGAGTCCAAAGTATCGCGGCAGATCCGCCGGGTATTGCTCGATGAGCATGGCCTGGACGAGCAGTTTGTGAAGGCTGTCGGTTACTGGCGACTGGACGACAGTGACGAGGAGTAACCACAAATCGAAATGTGGCGAGGGGGCTTGTCGGAACGCCGCACCGCCCCGTTCGGCTGCGAAGCAGTCGCAAAATCAGCAAACTCGGTGTGCCGGTTAAAACTCCGTTGCAGGTTTAGCGCCGCTACGCAGCGCAACGGGGCAAGCCCCCTCGCCACAAAGCTCCCTCGCCACAGTCAGTGTTCACTTCCGCCCCGTGCGCCACCGATCCAGCCCAACCACCAGCAGCGCAATCAGCACAAACCCCGCCAACAATCCTCCCGCATTCACAAACACCTGTGGATAACCCAGCTTATCCACATCAATGAATGGATACGGATAAACCGCCAGCAGATGCCCACGCCATAACGCATAGCCGAAGTACACCAACGGATAGATCACCCATAGCGCAATGTGCCGCAGCCGCAACGTGCCTTTGGGCACACAGAGCCACCAATAAACCAGAAACAGCAGCGGCATGACGTCATGCATCAGCTCATCGGCCAGCCATTGCCAGCCTTCGGGATGCCACAAATGGCGTAATAACAGGCTGTACGCCACACCGACCACGGCGATGCTCACCGCAATTCCACTGCTTACCCACGGCTGCAAAAACCAGCGCCGCGCCGCCGATTCGCGGGACGTCAGTTCACAGGTCAGAACCACCGCCACCAGCGTATTGGTCAGCACGGTGAAAAAACTGAAAAAACTCATCAGCCCGCCCAGCAGACTGGCCGCAACACTCCAGCGTAAGTAGAGAATCAGGTACAGCTGAATGGTTAATCCCGCCCAGCCCAGAATCGCCGCCACGGCAACACAACGACGCCTCGCGGCAGAACCTGGCGCCGAGGGTATGACCATGCTCAGACCGGTCGCTTGGTGCGCATCAACTTCACGTACAGGCGTTCGACCTTCTCCCGCGCCCACGGGGTTTTGCGCAAGAAAGTCAGGCTCGACTTGATGCTCGGGTCACTCTTGAAGCAGCGGATATCGATGCGCTCGGCCAGCCCCGACCATTCATAGTGTTCAACCAGCGCGTTGAGGATCTGTTCCAGCGTTACGCCGTGCAGCGGGTTGGTGTTCTGTTCGGTCATGCCGGGCCTTCGAGCGAAGTGGGAATTGGAAGCCGCGCACCTTAGCCGAGGGCTTCGTTGGGGGGAAGCTATCTGTGTGCTCTCTGTTAAATGTAGGTGACCTTGAGAAGATCGCAGCCTTCGGCAGCTCCTACGCAGCGATGTGTTTCTGCACACTATTACCAAATCCGAAATGATCCATGTCAGTAAAAGCCCTTTCTCTATGGGTAACAGATCATTATCCTTACGCCCGTCCAGCTGAAACGCTTCTCCCCTGCTTCATCCCTGCTGCGTTCAGTTCACCCCCTTTAGAAAAAGACCAAGAATTTCTTCTCTATGCCTGATTTTCAAACTCCGCGAGACAGCGCTGTCTTATCCCCTGTGGCCAATCGAAAAGCCCTGAACCTGATCGGCGGTTTCACCGCGTTGAGCCTCGCCACCTGCACCCAGGCTGCGCCGGCCTTCGATAGCGATTCGCCGTGGATGCTCGGTGACTGGAACGGCACGCGCACCGAACTTTCGGAAAAGGGCTACGACTTCAAGGTCGATTACACCGGTGAAATGGGCAGCAACCTGCACGGCGGCTACGACCATGACCGCACCGCTCGCTACAGCGACCAGTTCGGCTTTGGTACCCACCTGGACTTGCAGAAGATTCTCGGCTGGGACGACGCTGAATTTCAGCTGACCATCACCGAGCGCAATGGCAACAACATCAGCAACGACCGGATCAACGATCCGCGGGTCGGCGGTTTCACCTCGGCTCAGGAAGTCTGGGGCCGCGGCCAGACCTGGCGCCTGACGCAGATGTGGTATCAGCAGAAATTCTTCGATCAGAAGCTCGATATCAAAGTCGGCCGCTTCGGCGAGGGCGAAGACTTCAATAGCTTCCCCTGCGACTTCCAGAACCTGGCGTTTTGCGGCTCCCAGGTCGGCAACTGGGTTGGCGACATCTGGTACAACTGGCCGGTCAGCCAGTGGGCGATGCGCGTCAAATATCACCTGACGCCGGATCTCTACGCGCAAGTCGGGGCTTACGAGCAAAACCCGTCCAACCTTGATCGCGACAACGGCTTCAAGCTCAGCGGCAGCGGCACCCAGGGCGCGATCCTGCCGGTGGAACTGGTCTGGACTCCAAAATTCAATGGCCTGCCGGGTGAATACCGTGCCGGTTATTACTACAGCAATGCCAAGGCCACCGACGTCTACAAGGACAGCAACGGCCAGCCTGCAGCCCTGAGTGGCGAGGCTTATCGCAGCGCATCGAGCAAGCATGGTGTGTGGCTCGGTATTCAGCAGCAGTTGACCAGCCGCGCCAGTGACCACTCTCGGGGCCTGAGCGTGTTCGCCAACGGCACGATGCACGACAAGAAGACCAACGCCATCGACAACTACGTCCAGGCTGGCGTCGTCTACAAAGGCTTGTTCGATGCCCGCGCCCGAGACGACATCGGTTTTGCCCTGGCCCGTGTCCACGTCAACCCGGCCTACCGCAAGAACGCCGAAGCGACCAATCAGGCCCGCGCCGTCTATGACTACAACGACCCGTCGTTCCTGCCGCCACAAGACACCGAATACAGCGCCGAACTCTATTACGGCGTGCACGTCACGAACTGGCTGACCGTGCGCCCGAACCTGCAATACATCCGCCACCCCGGTGGCGTGGACAAGGTCGATGACGCGCTGATTGGCGGGATCAAGATCCAGTCGTCGTTCTGATTAGACGCACAAAAATGTGGGAGCGGGCTTGCTCGCGAAAGCGATCTTTCAGCCAACCAGGATGTTGAATGTGATGACCTCTTCGCGAGCAAGCCCGCTCCCACAGGGATTGCGGCTCAAAGACTCAACTGAACACTTTTTAACCTGAACCATGCCCGCGCCAGATCGTCATCTACAGTGAACTTGCGCAGGACTACTTAAAACGTCACGGAGAACCACACTATGAGCGCTGATGGTGCTTTCAGTCGAAGCCGTCTGCTGCCGAGCTTGCTCGGTATCGTGCTTCTACTAATGGGCCTGGCCTTGCTGGCCGGGGGGATCAAGCTGAGCATGCTCGGCGGCTCGCTGTATTACCTGCTGGCCGGTATCGGCCTGATGCTGACCGGGGGGCTGCTGCTGGCCGACCGTTATGCGGCGCTGAGCCTGTATGCGGTGGTGCTGTTCGCCAGTACGGTCTGGGCACTGTGGGAAGTCGGCCTGGACTGGTGGCAACTGGTGCCACGTCTGGCGCTGCTCTTTGCCCTTGGTATCGTCATGCTGCTGCCATGGTTTCGTCGCCCATTGCGTACCGGCGAATTCAACCCGATCGGCACCGGTGTACTGAGCGCTGCCGTGGTCATCGCCGGTATCGCCGCGCTGGCCAGCCTGTTCACCAACCCCGGTGAAATCAAAGGCGAACTGGATCGCGACGCCGTACCTGGCATGACCAACACCGCCCCGGCCATGCCCGATGGCGACTGGAACTCCTACGGCCGCAGCGCCCATGGCGATCGTTACTCGCCACTGGCGCAGATCACGCCGCAGAACATCAGCAAACTGGTTCCCGCCTGGACCTACCGCACCGGCGACCTGCCTGGCCCGAACGATCCGGGCGAAACCACCGCCGAAAACACCCCGCTCAAAGCCAACGGCATGCTCTATGTCTGCACGCCGCACAGCCAGGTGATCGCGCTGGACCCGGACACCGGCAAGGAACTCTGGCGTTTCGATCCGAAGCTCTCCACGCAGAACGCGGCGAACTTCAAGGGTTGGGCGCACATGACCTGCCGTGGCGTGACCTATCACGATGACGCCGCCTACGCGTCCGAGCAGAGCCCGACCGGCACGGCCAACGCGCCAGTGACCAGCGTCTGCCCGCGCCGGATCTTCCTGCCGACCGCCGACACCCGCCTGATCGCCCTGAACGCCGACACCGGCAAAATGTGCGAAGACTTCGGCAACGGTGGCCAGGTTGACCTGACGACCAACATCGGTGAATTCACCGCTGGCGGTTACTACTCCACTTCGCCACCGGCGGTCACCAAAGACCTGGTGGTGATTGGCGGCCACGTGACCGACAACGTTTCGATCGACGAGCCAAGCGGTGTGATCCGCGCGTTCGACGTGCACACCGGCAAACTGGTGTGGAACTGGGACAGCGGCAACCCGGACGACACCACGCCGATTGCCGAAGGCAAGGTCTACACCCGCAACTCGCCGAACATGTGGTCCATCTTCAGCGTCGACGAAAAACTCGGCATGATCTACCTGCCGATGGGCAACCAGACCCCGGATCAGTTCGGTGGCGCGCGCACCCCTGAATCGGAACTGCACGCCGCCGGCCTGACCGCTCTGGACATCGCCACCGGCAAAGTGCGCTGGCACTTCCAGTTCACTCACCATGACCTGTGGGACATGGACGTCGGTGGCCAGCCAACCCTGATGGACCTGAAAACCGCAGACGGTGTGAAACCGGCGGTGCTGGCGTCCACCAAGCAAGGCAGCATTTACGTGCTGGACCGCAGCAATGGTCAGCCGATCGTGCCGATCAAGGAAATCCCGGTGCCGCAAGGCGCGGTGGAAGGCGACCACACTTCGCCGACCCAACCGATGTCCGACCTGAACTTCGTGCCGCCGACCCTCAAGGAACGCGACATGTGGGGCGTGACCCCGTTCGATCAGATGCTGTGCCGGATCGACTTCAAATCCCTGCGTTACGACGGCATGTTCACCCCGCCATCGCTGCAAGGCTCGCTCGTTTATCCCGGTAACTTCGGCGTGTTCGACTGGGGCGGAATTTCGGTTGACCCAGTTCGTCAGATTGCTTTCGTGAACCCGAGCTACATGGCGTTCAAATCGAAACTGATCCCGGCCGCCGAAATCGCCAAACAAGGCCCTCGTGTCAGCGAAACCGAAGGCGTGCAGCCCAACAAAGGCGCGCCTTACGGCGTGATCCTCGAAGCCCTGCTGTCGCCAATGGGCCTGCCGTGCCAGGCACCGGCCTGGGGTTACGTGGCCGCGGTCGATTTGACCACCAACAAAACCATCTGGATGCACAAGAACGGCACCGTGCGCGACAGTTCGCCGGTTCCAATCCCTCTGAGCATGGGCGTACCAAGCCTGGGCGGGGCCTTCACCACTGCCAGTGGCGTGGCCTTCCTGAGCGGCACCCTCGACCAGTACCTGCGCGCCTACGACGTGAAAAACGGCAAGCAACTGTGGGAAGGCCGCCTGCCAGCCGGCGCGCAAACCACACCGATGACCTACACCGGTAAAGACGGCAAGCAATACGTACTCGTTGTTGCTGGCGGTCACGGATCGCTGGGCACCAAGCAAGGTGACTATGTGATTGCGTACAAACTGTCGGAATAAGCGGTAGCGGCAGTTAAAGCAAAGGCGACTCCTGTGAGGGGGTCGCCTTTTTTTGTGGGCGCTGCAATCCCCGCCATATCCAAAAATCCCTGTAGGAGCGAACTGTGGCGAGGGGGCTTGCCCCATTTGAGTGCGTAGCACTCACCAGATCTTTGGTACATCAGTGATTTTGGGGCTATTTCATAGCCCAACGGGGGCAAGCCCCCTCGTCACAGTTCGCTCCTACAGTTGATTGTGGTCGTCAGAGATATCCGCGCAGGTCCTACAGATGTGGTGATTTTTTGAGAACTTTCCGACAGGTTTTGACGGTTGTCGCTCGGAAGAGCGGTGTATAGGCTTTGGGGGTCGCTGCAAATCAGCGACCGGGCGTCGCGGCCTGAATTAGCTTACTTGGTGCATAATCACCGGCCCCAATCGACGTTCCTGTCGTTTGGTCTCATGGTGGCTGTGCGCGGGATACCTTCGGGTATGCCGAGTTTCCAAGTAGCTCGGTCCGCGAACCTGCGTACAGCTGCCACCCTCCATCGCGTCGCGGCGATCAGTGGCAGCTCCATTACTTACTTGGAGCTTCATCATGTTCAAAGAAACACCGAATCCCCCTGAAACCGAGAACGTTTCGCCCTACGAATCCAACGATTCAAAAAAATTCCACGACGCCGCTAACCGCGCGCTCGATCACTACCTCAATCCGTCCGCCCTCAAATCCCCCGTGGCCCGCAAACCGAGCACGATGTATATGGTTGCGCCGGATATCAAAGACGAAGACCTGTTGGTTCATACCTGTGAGTCATTGGCCCAGGCCAGTGTGATGGCGAGTGATTTTGCAGGGTATCTGGAGGGGCCGCACCGGCACACGGCAATGGCGATTCAACAGATCGTCATGCTGGCAGAACTGGCGGTAAACCGGATGCTGAATAACGTTGCCATCTCAAAACCTGCGCCACACAGCTAATCCCCTGTAGGAGCGAGGCTTGCCCGCGAAGACGGTCTGACATTCAACATTGAGATCGCCTGACACGCCGCCATCGCGAGCAGGCTCGCTCCCACAATTGAACCGTGTGCATCTGCGAGAGATTGGTTGGCTGTCAGGCCGCCTTCGCGGGCAAGCCTCGCTCCTACAAATGGGGCGGCGTATGTCTGAGAGAAATTGGTCGGCTGTCAGGCCGCCTTCGCGAGCAAGCCCGCTCCCACAGTGGAGCGGCGTGCACCCGCCCCTCACCACTCAACAGGCCGAGCGTTAGCTCGCCTGCCGCTTTTGATCTTGATCTGCCCGCCCCTTCGGGAGGCTGAGTGGAGGTGTTCATCTGGGGATTGGCGCGCAGCGCCGTTCGACGCAGTCGAACTCATCGCATGTAGGTTGAAGCGAAGCCAACCGTAGGGCGATGCCCCCAGATGGATACCGGAGCGAAGGAACGCCGAGCCTTAGCGAGGGGCCGTACGCTTGGGGCGAGACCTTTTGGTTCCTTTTGGGGCGTTTGCCAAAAGGGACTCGCCGTAAGGGCGAAACCATAAGCCGCCGTTACCGCAGCAACGGATATGTACACAACCCAACCAAAGCATGGTCGGCCCTAAGGCCGCCAAGACCTGTCAAAACCCTGAACACACACACTGAAATATCCAGAGCCATTGAAACCACCCCCCACCTGCCCCATCTAAGACCCATACCCTATTGCGCAGGTGCCCCATGACCGACCAGCAAGAATTCCCCGAAGACACGAGCGAATACGCCGAAACAGACAACGTCGAACACCACTCCACCGGCAAAGGCCTCGCCCTGCCTGGCCAGAACCTGCCGGACAAGGTCTACATCATCCCGATCCACAACCGGCCCTTCTTCCCGGCGCAAGTACTGCCGGTCATCGTCAACGAAGAGCCGTGGGCCGAAACCCTAGAACTGGTCAGCCAATCCGATCATCACTCCCTGGCCCTGTTCTTCATGGACGCCCCCCAGGAAGACCCGCGCCACTTCGACACCAAAGCCCTGCCGGAATACGGCACCCTGGTCAAAGTGCACCACGCCAGTCGCGAAAACGGCAAACTGCAATTCGTCGCCCAGGGCCTGACCCGGGTGCGCATCAAAACCTGGCTCAAACACCATCGCCCACCGTACCTGGTGGAAGTCAAATACCCGCATCAGCCCACCGAGCCGACCGATGAGGTCAAGGCCTACGGCATGGCGCTGATCAATGCGATCAAGGAACTGCTGCCGCTTAACCCGCTGTACAGCGAAGAGCTGAAGAATTACCTCAACCGCTTCAGTCCCAACGATCCGTCGCCGCTGACCGACTTCGCCGCCGCGCTGACCTCGGCCACTGGCAGCGAGCTGCAAGAAGTGCTCGACTGCGTGCCTATGCTCAAGCGCATGGAAAAAGTCCTGCCGATGCTGCGCAAGGAAGTCGAAGTCGCGCGCCTGCAGAAAGAAATCTCCGCCGAAGTTAACCGCAAGATCGGCGAGCATCAGCGTGAGTTCTTCCTCAAGGAACAGCTCAAGGTCATCCAGCAAGAGCTGGGCCTGACCAAGGACGATCGCAGCGCCGACATCGAGCAGTTCGAGCAACGTCTGACGGGCAAGGTGTTGCCGCCGCAAGCGCAGAAACGCATCGAAGAGGAAATGAACAAGCTGTCGATCCTCGAGACCGGTTCACCGGAATACGCGGTGACCCGCAACTACCTCGACTGGGCGACCTCAGTGCCGTGGGGCGTGTACGGCGAGGACAAACTCGACCTCAAACACGCGCGCAAGGTGCTGGACAAACACCATGCTGGCCTCGATGACATCAAGGACCGCATCCTCGAATTCCTCGCGGTCGGCGCTTATAAAGGCGAGATCAGCGGCTCCATCGTGTTGCTGGTGGGCCCGCCGGGCGTGGGCAAGACCAGCGTCGGCAAATCCATCGCCGAAACCCTGGGCCGGCCGTTCTATCGCTTCAGCGTTGGCGGCATGCGCGACGAAGCCGAGATCAAGGGCCATCGCCGTACTTACATCGGCGCGCAACCGGGCAAACTCGTCCATGCGTTAAAAGACGTCGAAGTGATGAACCCGGTGATCATGCTCGACGAGATCGACAAAATGGGCCAGAGCTACCAGGGCGACCCCGCCTCGGCGCTGCTGGAAACCCTCGATCCGGAACAGAACGTCGAATTCCTCGACCACTACCTGGATTTGCGCCTGGACCTGTCGAAAGTATTGTTTGTCTGCACCGCCAACACTCTGGACTCGATTCCCGGCCCGTTGCTGGACCGGATGGAAGTGATTCGTCTGTCGGGTTACATCACCGAAGAGAAAGTCGCGATCGCCAAGCGTCACCTGTGGCCGAAGCAGCTTGAGAAAGCCGGCGTGTCCAAGGGTAGCCTGAGCATCAGTGACAACGCATTGAAAGCCCTGATCGACGGCTATGCCCGGGAAGCCGGGGTGCGGCAGCTGGAAAAAAACCTCGGCAAACTGGTGCGCAAAGCCGTGATGAAGCTGCTCGACGAACCGAAAGCAGTGATCAAACTCGGCCCGAAAGACCTGGAAGCCTCACTCGGCCGACCAGTGTTCCGCAATGAACAAGTGCTGTCCGGCATTGGCGTGATCACCGGGCTGGCCTGGACCAGCATGGGCGGCGCGACCCTGCCGATCGAAGCTACTCGCATTCACACCCTCAACCGTGGCTTCAAACTCACCGGGCAACTGGGAGAAGTGATGAAGGAGTCGGCAGAAATTGCCTACAGCTACGTCAGCTCCAATCTGAAGCAATTTGGCGGTGATCCGACGTTCTTCGACGAAGCCTTCGTCCACCTCCACGTACCGGAAGGCGCCACGCCGAAAGACGGCCCGAGCGCCGGCGTGACCATGGCCAGCGCCCTGCTCTCGCTCGCCCGCAACCAGTCGCCGAAAAAAGGCGTGGCCATGACCGGTGAACTGACGCTGACCGGCCATGTACTGCCGATTGGTGGCGTGCGCGAGAAGGTGATTGCAGCGCGGCGGCAGAAGATTTTCGAGTTGATTCTGCCGGAACCAAACCGTGGAAGCTTTGAAGAGTTGCCGGATTATCTGAAGGAAGGGATTACCGTGCACTTTGCCAAGCGCTTTGCGGATGTGGCGAAGATTCTCTTCTGATAATGAAGTAGTGCTCATGCAGCCGCTTTCGCGAGCAAGCCCGCTCTCACAAGGATTGCGATGAACCTGTGGGAGCGGGCTTGCTCGCGAAGGCGTCGGTACTAACGCCTCCAAACCTTCGCCTGCCCCCCGGTTCGACCGTCACACTTTGTCTCATCTTCAGTTATGCTCGCCGTTCGTCGTGAATGCCGGAGCTGCTGATCTTATGTCCCCCACCCGCCTGTTGATCCCCCTCGCCCTCGCCCTGCTGAGCGCTTGCGCCACGCAATCGAAACAGAACGTGACCGTGGAAAAACAAAGCGAATGCCCGGTGCAACTGAACAACGGGCAGAACCTGATCCTGACCCTGCCCAGCAACCCGACCACGGGTTACCGCTGGACGATTCAGGATTCGGCCGGTGGCGTGTTGCGCGGGCTCAGCCCCGAGGTTTACAGCAACCCGGAAGACGCCGGTGTCGTCGGCAGTGCCGGCCTTTCGACCTGGCGCTTCCAAGCCTTTGCCACCGGTACTGGCCGCTTGCGGCTGACTTATTCACAGCCGTGGGCACCCGAAGTACCGGCGGTGAAAACCTTCGACTGCGCCATCGCGGTTAACTGATCGTGGGCTGGCTGATTCTGGCGCTGATGGGCGCGGTGACCTTTCTGTATGGCCTGAGCGTGCATGCCGCGTTGCTGTGCTTGCTGGTCAAACCGTTGCCAGTGTTGGCCCTGCTTGGTTGGTTGCACGATGCACCGCCCAGTGACTATCGGCGCTGGATCAGCCTGGGTTTGATTTTCTCCCTGATCGGCGACGTGTTGCTGGCATGGCCGGGGGATTTGTTCGTGTTTGGCCTTGGGGCGTTTCTGGTCGCGCATTTGGCGTATCTGAAGGCTTATTTGAGCGATTGCCGGCGTCTGGCACTGTTGCCGTTGATCCTCGCGTTGAGCGTCGGCGCGGTACTGCTGGGGATTCTGATTTCCAATGGCCTGGGACCGCTGCTGATCCCGGTGATCGTCTACGGGCTGGCCATCAGCGCCATGCTCTGGCGCGCCCTGGCCCGACTCGGCACCGACGTGCCCAAACGCTCGGCGCTGTTGGCGGCGGCGGGCGCGGTGGCGTTTGTGTTTTCTGACAGTGTGATTGGCATTAACCGTTTCGTATCACCATTCGCCGCCGCGCCATATATCATCATCCTCAGTTACTGGTTGGGACAATGGGGTATCGCAGCCTCGGCATTTAATAAAAGACAAATAGCAACTTAGCCAGATTTTCATAACCATAAAACCAATGAGCCATCTCGAAACGTTATAAAAACCTGTCAGATCTGACAGTAGCTCAGATTTTCTAGCCTACTTACTATTCCAGTGGCGTTATCCAACCACGAACGTAAACCAAGGAAGAAAATCATGAGTCTTTTTAAAAGCAAAAATTCGACACTTTCTTTAGACCCCTTTATCAGCGTCAACTGCGATATTGAAGCCAAGGTTTCAGGCCGCGTAAAGTTTCATACTCAAAACATCCAGTTCGAAAAAGACATTAACAGCAATTCGGTTGCTTTTATCGGTCGATCCTATGAAAACGGCTTTAATGATTCCAAAAAAGGGATGATGTTTATTTTTTCCAGTGACATTCAGTCCGGCACCTATTCACCCAAAGACTCAAACTTTCCATTTGAGACATTAAATTATTATGAATCTGGAGCTAACGACGATTTTACGACTTTTTACAACTACAAACCCGAAATCGGCACTATTAACGTCGAAGTAGTCGAGAGCAACTCCGAGGCATCCCGCTACATCATCAACTTTGACTTCAAAGGCAAAGACAGCAGGACCGAAGAGCTGCACATCACTGGCAAAGCCGAACTCAACGTGTTCATGCGTCCTTTATGATCTCGCTCTAAACAATGAATGACCAAGTCTTGCTTCTCGACCTGGTCATTCATTTGTCTTTTCCAAATGCTCTCTGCAGCCAAGGCCCCATCTGCCCCCTTCGCAAATTCCCCACGCTTTATCAGACAACCCGCGCATCCCCCCGTCAATTTGGCTAAAATGCCAGCCTTTTCCACCTACGCCGCTGGAACCGCCGTGAGCAAAGAATCCGATCGCCTTTTCGCCCAGCCTTTGACCCAGGTGCCTGACTTCGCCTTTAACGAGGACGTGGTTCGGGTGTTCCCGGACATGATCAAGCGCTCGGTGCCGGGTTATCCGACCATCGTGGAAAACCTCGGCGTGCTCGCCGCGCAGTTCTCCCAACCCAACAGCGTGCTCTACGATCTGGGCTCCTCCCTCGGCGCGGTGACCCAGGCTCTGCGCCGTCATGTGCGCACCGATGGCTGCCGGGTAGTCGCTGTGGATAACTCCGCCGCCATGGTCGAGCGTTGCCGCGAATACCTCAACGGCCAGGACTCGATGTTCCAGGAGTTGCTGCCGGTGGAAGTGATCGAAGGCGACATCCTGGCCCTGGAATTTCAGCCTGCCTCGGTGGTGGCGCTGAACTTCACCTTGCAATTCATCGCCCCGGACCAGCGCACCGCGCTGCTCTCGCGCATCCGCCAATCGTTGTTGCCCGGTGGCGCGCTGATCCTCTCGGAGAAGCTGCGCTTCAACGACCCCGAAGAACACGCGCTGCTCACCGACCTGCATGTGGCCTTCAAACGCGCCAACGGCTACAGCGAACTGGAAATCGCCCAGAAGCGCAGCGCCATCGAAAATGTCATGAAGCCCGACAGCCTCGAAGAACATCGCGAACGCCTGCTGGCCGCCGGGTTCTCGAAAGTCGTGCCGTGGTTCCAGTGTCTTAACTTTGCCTCGTTGATTGCCTTGCCATGATTGATCTGTCTCCCCTCGCCCGCCGTCTGGCTGGCACCCCGCTGGCCGAATGGGCCAACACCCTGCAGCGTCAACTCGACAAGAAAATGGAAAAAGGTCACGGCGACCTGGAACGCTGGCAGAGTGCGCTGGACGCGCTACCGAAGATTCAGCCAAGCGAAGTCGATTTGTTGAATGGCTTGAAACTGGACACCGATTGCGACTTTGAGACCCGCGCGCAAATGCGCAGCGCGCTGATGGGGTTGTCGCCATGGCGCAAAGGCCCGTTCGACCTGTTCGGCGTGCATGTCGACACTGAATGGCGTTCGGACTGGAAGTGGTCCCGGGTGGCTCCGCACCTGGACCTGAAAGGCAAACGCATCCTCGATGTCGGCTGCGGCAACGGTTATTACATGTGGCGCATGCTCGGCGCGGGTGCCGACAGCGTGATCGGCATCGACCCCAACTGGCTGTTCTTCTGCCAGTTCCAGGCCGTGCAGCGTTACCTGTCCGAGCCCAATGCCTGGCACTTGCCGTTTCCCTTTGAGGATCTCCCTCCCAATCTGGAAGGCTTCGACACGGTGTTTTCCATGGGTGTGTTCTATCACCGCCGTTCGCCGATCGAGCATTTGCTGGCGCTGAAGGATTGCCTGGTCAAGGGCGGAGAACTGGTGCTGGAGACGCTGGTGATCGAAGGCGATCAACAGCAGGTGTTGGTGCCGGAAGACCGCTACGCGCAGATGCGTAACGTGTGGTTTTTGCCGTCGGTGCCGGCGCTGGAACTGTGGCTGCGCCGCGCCGGTTTCAGCGATGTGCGTTGCGTGGATGTGAGCGTGACCACGGTCGAGGAACAACGCGGGACGGAGTGGATGAAGTATCAATCGTTGAGCGACTTCCTTGACCCGCAAGATCACAGCAAAACGATCGAAGGGCTGCCGGCGCCGATGCGTGCCGTCATCGTTGCCCGCAAGTAAAACACCGATCTCCCTCCCCAAGGAGATCAAAATGTGGGAGCGGGCTTGCTCGCGAATACGGACTAACATTCAACAGAGATGTTGACTGATCCACCGCTTTCGCGAGCAAGCCCGCTCCCACATTTGATGTGTGTTTTAGTCTGCTGGCTTGGCTCTACGGGCCTTGAAAAACTCAGTCAACACCGCGCTGCATTCTTCCGCCAATACCCCACCCTCATACAACACCCGATGATTCAAAAAGCCCTGGGTAAAGAACTGCCCCTGGCTCTGCACAATCCCGGCCTTGGGCTCCAGCGCGCCATACACCACCCGCGCGATCCGCGAGTGCACGATCAGCCCGGCGCACATGCTGCACGGCTCCAGGGTCACGTAGAGCGTACTGCCCGGCAGGCGATAGTTGCTGGCAGCCTGGGCCGCAGCGCGGATCGCGACCATCTCGGCGTGGGCACTGGGGTCGTTGCCGCTGATCGGGCAATTGAAACCGCGCCCAATGATTTCACCGTCCTGCACCAGCACCGCGCCCACCGGCACTTCGCCAAGGGCCGCGCCTTGAGCAGCGAGGGCCAGGGCTTCGCGCATGAAGTCGCGATCACGGCTGCGGTCGATAATCGCTGCGGGGCGAATCTGACGCATCACGCCACCTCGATGGCGGCCATCAGGCCGGTTTCCATGTGGTCGATCACATGGCAGTGGAACATCCAGACCCCAGGGTTATCCGCCACCAGCGCCACTTGCGCACGCTCGTTCTTGCCCAACAGGTACGTGTCGGTGAAGTACGGGATGACCTTGTGCCGGTTCGAGGCAATGACCTTGAAGCTCATGCCGTGCAAATGGATCGGATGTTGATACTGGGTCATGTTCTTCAATTCGAAAATATAGCTTTTGCCCTTTTCGAGCTTGGCAATCGGTCGATCGGCGCAGGTCTTGTCGGTGATGTCCCAGGCCTTGCCGTTGATCTGCCAGAGGCTTGGCGGCTTGCCGTTTTCGACATTGACCGACACCGAGCCCACCCATTCAAAATTGAAGTTGAGTTTCTGGGCATTGGCCAGGTCCGGCTCGGCCACCGGGTTGGCGGGCAGTGCCGGTGGCCACTCAGTTGGCGCATCGGTATTGGCCACTGAGCGAAAGGTGCCCAGGCGTACCGGGCCGTTGCGCAGGGACAGTTCTTCACCAGCCGGCGGTGCCTTGATCGCCAGGCAAATGCGCATGCCAGGACCCAGCCAGTATTCCTTGCCCAATGGGCGCGGTTCAATCGGATTGCCGTCCAACGCGTAGATCTGCGCTTCGACGCCAGGAATGTTCAGGCGGTACGTCAACGTGTTGTCGAGGTTGAGCAGGCGTACACGAGTGATCTGCCCGGCGGGCAAGTCGATCACCGCTTGTGAGACGCCGTTGATGGTCGACAAGCCCCCCGCCGTGCCGCCACGGGCCGCTTCGCGAGGAATGCTGAACGCTACAAAAGCACCCTCTTCATCGACGTGCCAGCTCTTGAGGCTCAAGGTCTTTTCGTATTTGAAACCGGTGGGCTCGCGCTCTTCGATGATCAATGGGCCGACCAATCCGCGACCGAGCTCTTCGCTGCTGTTCACGTGCGGGTGATACCAGTAGCTGCCGGCGTCGGGTACGCGGAATTTATAGTCGAAGTACTCGCCCGGCAGCACCGGCAACTGCGACACGTACGGCACGCCATCCATTTCCAGCGGCAGGCGGATGCCGTGCCAGTGAATGGTGGTCGCCACCGGCAGATGGTTGATGAAGCGCACCCGCAGCCATTCGCCCTGACGCACGCGCAACTCAGTGCCCGGCGCCGATGGGCCGAACGCCCAAGCCTGGGTTGTGTGCCCGGCCACCAGTTCGACGTCCAGCGGTGCGGCGATCAGCTCATAGTCGTGGCCGGCGTCAGCGTCGGCCATTTTGCCCAGCCAGTAACGCGACACGCCACCGGCCCCCACGCCAACCACCACAAGACCGGCCAGACCACCGAGTATTTGTCGACGGGTAAAGGACATGAACTCAACTACCTCACGTATCAGCCACAGGCGCGGAGGCCTGCAAAAGGCGAATACGATACACCTGCGGATGAGAAACAGTAAGGGCAGCGCGGCGGATGGTCACAGGCACGGCTGGCAATGCACCTGTGTTCAACCTCAGCTAATTGATTGAAATGAAACCCTGTGGCGAGGGGGCTTGCCCCCGTTCGGCTGCGCAACAGTCGTAAAACGATAGTCTTTAGTGGTCACTGCAAATGCAGTGGCAGGGTGTAGGAGCCCTCTCTCATGGTGCAACAGCTTTGTCGTTTGATTGCGGCGCTTAATTCGTGTCCGTAAGATCGTTCGCGGCGGCTGTGCGCGGGACACGCTTCGGCGTGGCCGAGGTTCATGAGTGCTCGGTACTCCTACTCCTGCGCATGGCTGCCACCCAAACCTGTAGGAGGGTGCGTTGGCAGCTCATATTCATACTCATGGAAATTACAAATGACGACGCTAACGCCAGACCCACCCTACGAAGAACCAATTCCCCACCCCGACAACCGCTTCATGGCCCTCACCGGCAACTGTAACGACATGCCCACCCTGTTCGTCGATACCCACGCGCCGATCGATGTTTTGTATGACGCTGCCAGCTATCGAATTCGTGCAGTCACCCAAGTGCTCGAAAACATTTCGATGCGCGGTTCGGTCGAGTGCGAATCCTTCATTCTCAGTGACTTCGCTTTGCTCTGCACCATTCCATTGCGCGATGGGTGTGATGTGCTGGATGTGATTGGGCGGCGGTTGCGGGCTCGGTCAGCAGCGGATTAGTTTCAGAGATTTCGGGCTTCTGATCCGGCGTCTTCGCAGGCAAGCCTTAATGCCATCCAGTTAAGCCGCGGAACCTGTGGGAGCGGGCTTGCTCGCGAAAGCGTTGTATCAGGCAACATCAATGTTGACTGTGCCGCCGTCTTCGCGGGCAAGCCACGCTCCCACAGGTTCTGCGTCTTAACTTACCGGCATTAGGGCAAGCCCCTCACCACAAAGGTCCGGTTATGGCTGAAGGCCGGTGATCAGATGAACCACTCCATCCTCCAGCATCATCACTCCCGGCACCCCTGCCACCGTCAACGCCTGCCGATCCATCTGCGTCATATCCCGCAATTCCACCCGCACCCGGGTCAGCGCCACCGGCTGTTGCGACTTGAGGTTATCCACTCCGCCAAGCGCGGCCACGACATTCGCGGCCAAACCGAAAACAGGCTGAGCCTCCAGTTTCGGCTCATCCACCACCAAATCCGGCGTCAACGCTTTCCAGAACGCTCGCTGCATTTTCTCGAACATGCTCAGTTCTCCAGAATTAATGAAGTATCGACCGTCGCCTCGTGGTGCAGCAGCAATGCCTCGCGTACCTGCTCGGCACTTTCCAGCCCCAGCACCTGCAGGGCGATGGCCTGGCAGTCCAGCAGATCCACTTCGCGAACCGCCGCTTTGATTGCCGGAATCAACGGCACGCTCACCGACAGTTCATCCACCCCAAGCCCGAGCAACAGCGGCACCGCCAGTTTTTCCGAAGCCATGGCGCCGCACACTCCGACCCATTTGCCATGGGCATGAGCGGCTTTCACAGTGTTGGCGATCAGGCGCAGCACCGAGGGATGAAAACTGTCGGCCTGACTGGCCAGCCGTGGGTGATCGCGATCCATGGCCAGGGTGTACTGGGTCAGATCGTTAGTGCCAATGGAGAAGAAATCCACCTCGGGCGCAAACAGATCAGCCATCAGCGCCGCCGCCGGCACTTCGATCATGATCCCCAGTTTCGGCAATTCAGTGAGGCCCAATGCCAGCGCCTCTTCTTCAAGCAGCTGACGGGCCAGCCGCAACTCCGACAGCTGCGCGACCATCGGCAGCATGATGTGCAGGCGCGCCAGCCCGGCGCTGCTCAAAATCGCCTTGAACTGATCGCGCAACAGCTGCGGACGTTCCAGGCACAAACGAATTCCGCGCATGCCCAGGAATGGGTTGGTTTCACGCTCCATCGGCACATAGGCCAACGGTTTGTCACCGCCGACATCCAGGGTCCGCACCACCAGATTGCGCGCCGGGCCCAAGGCTCGGGCGATGGCGCTGTAAGTGGATGCCTGCTCGTCATGGCTTGGCGCGTGATTGCGATCCAGATAAAGAAACTCCGAACGCAACAGACCGACGCCCTCGCCGCCCAGCGTCATGGCCTGTTCGGCTTCGGTCAGCGACGCGATATTGGCGGTGATTTCAACGTGATGCCCATCTCGGGTACAGGCGGCCAGGCCTGCATTTTCCAGCTCGTATTGTTGGCGTTTCTTTTGTCGCTGACGATTGGCTTGCAACTGCTCAATAGCGGCCAGCTCGGGATCCAGCTGCAACTCACCCTTGTCGGCATCAAGCAAAACCCGGGTGCCATTGATCAATGTCAGCACCTGAACCGGCAAGCCGCAGATCGCCGGCAAACCGAAGGCCCGCGCGAGAATTGCCACGTGGCTGGTGGCACCACCGCCGACCGTCGCGAACCCCAGCACCTTGCGCGTGTCCAGGCCAGCCGTTTGGGAGGGCGTCAGTTGCTCGGCAATCAGAATCGCCCCGTCCGGCAACTCCATCGCACGATCCTCTACGCCGAGAATCAGCTTGAGTACCCGTTGACCGACGTCGGCCAAATCCGCCGCCCGTTCGGCCAGCAAGGCATTGCCCAGGCTTCTGAACAAGGTTGCCGTCGACTCGGTGGCCGCACGCCAGGCGAAAGCGGCGCTTTTGCCTGCATCGATCAGTGCCAGGGCCTGATCCAGCAGGCCTGGGTCTTCGAGCAGTTCCTGATGAGCCTTGAAGATGTCTGCCTGGGCGTCACCCGTGGCCTTGTCTCGCAACTGCTGTAAGGCCAGAACCGCCGCCGCCAACGCCCGGGACAGGTGCTCACGCTCAACCTGAGGACTAACGCCTGATTCGCTCACCTCGAGGGTCTGCTCGGCAATCTGCACCACTTGGCCAAACGCCGACCCCGGCGAGGCGCAGACGCCGCGCAGCACCTTCAGCGATGAGGTCTCGACCACAACCGTCTCAACTTCTGCCATCACCGTGACGGCTTCCCCGCAACCGGCGGCCAGCAACTCGGCCAGCGTCTTGATCGCCACTTCGGCATCCGCGCCCGCCGCGCTGACCTGCAGGACATCACCATGGGCGGTCTGCAAAGCCATGATCGCCACCAGGGATTTGGCGTTCGCGCTGTCCTGCTGTTTATGCAGGCAAATGCTCGCCGAAAAGCTTTTCGCTGCTTGGGCAAACACTGCCGCAGGTCGAGCGTGCAAGCCGTTGGCATTGGGCAGGGTCACCGGTTTGGAGAACAGCGCTTCGCCCTTCTCCGGCATCGGCTCATCGACCGCCACTTCGGATGGATTCAGACTCAGCAGCGGCTGACCGCTTTCCACTACACCCGTTTCGGGCGTCAGCCAGGTGAACGGCTCGCCGCTGACCACCAGCATCAAGGTCAACAAACTGCGGGTGTTCAAGGCAATGTAATCGGCATCGAACTCGATCAGCGCCTGCCCCACTACTACCCGCTGACCTTCCTCCACCAACCGGGTGAAACCCTTTCCAGCCAGGTTCACGGTATCGAGGCCGATGTGCATCAGCACCTGCACGCCATTGTCGTCGGTGATGCTGACGGCATGCCCACTGACCTGCACATTACTGATCACCCCGGCCAGCGGTGCGCACAAGGTTTGCGAGGTCGGATCGATGCACAGACCGTCGCCGATCACACGACTGGAAAACACCTGATCGGGCACTTGGTCCAGCGGCATCAGCACGCCGGACAAAGGTGCCAGCAGTTGCAATTGTTGGGGTGTGGCCATGACGTCACCTGCTGTTTTGTTCTTTGAAGTGCCGATGGAGCGCGAGGCTCCGACAGCATCGCTTATTTCCACCAATACTCGACCTGCAATCCGACGTTCGCACCGTGTCGCGCTGTGCCGAAGGCGCCGGTGTCAGACAACGCCGAACCCGCCGCCAGTTCATTGGCCGCCCGTTTGGCCGCCTCGTTCCAGCTGGCATAGGTGTAATACAGACGCACCTCGGGGCGCGCCCAGAATTCCGGGCCCTTGGGCGACCACGTCGGGGCGAAGGTGAACTTGCTCAACTTGCGCGTCCCACCCGTGGCTTCAACCTGATCGTGGCCCAGTTCGGTCACCAGTTTGAACTGCTCGGTGATCGCATACGCAGGGCGAATCCCTAGGGAAATCCAGTTCTGGTCGGCACCGTCCTGGCGAATGTCTTTCTGGTAGACCGCTTCGACTTGCCCGCCGAAACGCGGCGTCACTTGCCAGTCGAAAAACTCCACCACTCGGTAGCTTTTGCTGCTGTCATCCAGCTTCACGTTACCGGTATAGCCCAACCCGGTGCCCGGACCTTCGCCGTACTGAAAGGCCAGTTTATTCTTGCCGCCCAGAAAGCCCTTCTGCACATGCTGGGTGGTTATCGCCCAACCGTGGTGAGCGTCGCGGCTGTCGGGTTTGTCGATGTAGCTCAAGCCGAACTCCAGCTCACCGCCAGGGTTGGTGTTGAAGCCAGCGACGTTGAAATCGTGACGGTTGATGTAGTCCTTCTGGTACAGGTTGTCCTTGCGCGAGAAGGCGTAGCTGTACTTCAGATCACCGATCAGCACATCTTCGATACCGCCGCCGGTGGCGCTCTGGTTCCAGTAGTAGAAGTCGGAAATGTGGATATCGTTCCGTTTGTAGTAACGCCGACCGGCCCACAGCGAACCGCCGTTGAGGCTGGGCATGTTCGACCATTGCGCATACAGCTGCGGCAGGCGCACCGAGCCGTTGTCACCGTTGAACGTCAGGTCCTTGTCGTACTGGTTATACAGCGATGCCATGCCGTCGACGCTGAGCACCGAACCATCGTCCAGGGTGTACAGATCCTGGCGCAACTCAAGTTCGGCGTATTGCTCACATTCGTTACCCAAGCGGTATTTAGTCTGCGCTCCCGGTAGCTGGAAACACTGCTGTTTACCGCTATTAACCGAGGTCCCGACGCCGCTGCGCAAGTAACCGGCGAACTCCAGCGCCTGGGCTGACAGTGGTAATGCCAGACATACACCCGCCGCTACAAGGCTGCGATTTATTGTTGTTTTCAAGAACCACCTCATTATTTTTATTGTGTGATGCAGCAAAATCGGCGCGCAAAACTCCCCCGCGCAGCGTTCTGCGTGTTTTTTAAAACGGTGCTTTTATTGGTTAAGGGCTAGTGGTTAGTCAGGTGCAGCACGAACGACTCAAACGGCCGTAAAAACACCTGCTGATTGCGCAGCGGACAGTCCGGATAGTTGCTGATGACCAGACGTTGAGTCATCGCTTCGCTGATCACCTCATCCGGCAGTTCGACTTCGCACGGCGCGCCATAGAAGTTGTTCAGCACCAGCAAACGCTCGCCATGGCCTTCACGCACGTACGCCCAGATTTTCGTGTGCTCAGGCAATAACTGCCGATACACGCCGTCGGACATCAGCGTTTCACTGCGGCGCAGGGCAATCAGCTGACGGTAGTGATGCAGCACCGAATCCGGATCGTCGAGCTGGTGAGCGACGTTGATCTGTGCCGCGTTGGCCGGCACGCCGATCCATGGTTCGGCAGCGCTGAAACCAGCGTTCGGCTCAGCGTTCCAGTGCATCGGCGTGCGACCGTTGTCCCGGGACTTCTGCATGATTGCCGCCATGTTGTCGGCGTCGCTGCTACCGGCTTCGCGCTTGAGCCGGAAGATGTTCAGGGTTTCGACATCGCGGTATTGATCGATGTGATCGAAGCCCGGATTGGTCATGCCCAGCTCTTCACCCTGGTACACGAACGGCGTGCCCTGCAGAAAATGCAGCGCCGTGCCGAGCATCTTCGCCGACACCACCCGATGCTCGCCGTCATGCCCAAAACGCGAGACCACCCGCGGCTGATCATGGTTACACCAGAACAGCGCGTTCCAGCCGCCGCCAGCCTGCATCCCGGTTTGCCAGTCGGAGAGAATGCGCTTGAGTGCGAGGAAGTCGAAATCGGCGCGAACCCACTTTTGCAGGTTCGGGTAATCAACCTTCAGGTGATGAAAGTTGAAGGTCATCGACAGCTCTTTCGACTCTGGCCGTGAATAGCGGATGCAGTGTTCCAGACTGGTGGACGACATCTCGCCGACGTTGATCAGGTCATGGCCTTCGAACACTTCACGGTGCATCTGCTGCAAGTAGTCGTGGACGTGCGGGCCGTCGGTGTAGAAGCGCCGACCATCGGTGTTGTCCTCGGGGAAATCCGCCGGTTTGGAGATCAGGTTGATCACGTCCAGTCGGAAACCGCCCACGCCTTTATCGCGCCAGAAACGCATCATCTTGAAGACTTCGGCGCGCACCTGGGGGTTGTCCCAGTTCAGGTCGGCCTGCGTGTGGTCGAACAAGTGCAGGTAATACTGACCGGTCTGGGCCTCGTACTCCCAGGCTGAACCGCCGAACTTGGATTCCCAGTTGTTCGGCTGATCGCGCCAGATGTAGAAATCGCGGTAAGGGTTGTCGAGGCTGCTGCGGGCCTGCTGAAACCAGGTGTGCTCGATCGAGGTGTGATTGACCACGATGTCGAGCATCAATTTAATCCCGCGCTTGCCGGCTTCGGCGATCAGCAACTCGCAGTCGGCCATGGTTCCGTAGCTCGGGTCGATGGCATAGTAGTCGCTGATGTCGTAACCGTTGTCGCGCTGGGGCGAACGCAGGAACGGCGTAATCCACAGGCAATCGACACCCAGCCAGTGCAGGTAGTCGAGCTTGGCCACGACGCCGAGCAAATCCCCCGTGGGGTTGCCGGCGTGGCTGTGAAAACTCTTCGGGTAGATCTGGTAGATCACCGAACGTTGCCAGTCTTGCATGGCGGGATTCCTTCAATAAATTGGGCGGTGACTGTTCTGGCCCCTTCGCGAGCAAGCCCGCTCCCACATTGGAATGCGGTCAACTGTGGGAGCGGGCTTGCTCGCGAATGGATCTATCAAGCGACCCGATACCCGGGCCGGACAATCCTCATGCTCAACCCGCAGGTCAGAACAAACGGCACGACCATGGCAATCACCATCCCGACCACGAACATCGGAATGAACTGCGGAATGATCGAGATGAAACCGGGCAAGCCGCCGACGCCGATTGCCGAGGCCTGGACCTTGTTCAGCGACAGGAAGATGCAGCCCAGCGCCGAGCCGATCAGAGCCGCATAGAACGGAAACTTGTAGCGCAGATTGACCCCGAACATGGCCGGTTCGGTGATGCCGAAGTAGGCAGAAATCGCCGAGGTCGAGGCCATGCTTTTGTCCCGCACACTGCGGGTCGTGTAGAACACCGCCAGGGCCGCGCTGCCTTGGGCGAGGTTGGACATGACAATCATCGGCCAGATGAAAGTGCCGCCCTGGGTGGAGATCAGTTGCAGGTCGACCGCGAGAAACATGTGGTGCATGCCGGTGATCACCAGCGGTGCGTAAAGCAGGCCGAAAATCGCGCCGCCAATCATGGGCGCCAGGTCGAACAGGGTGACCATGCCTTCGGTGATGAGAATCCCCAGATGGCGAGTCACCGGGCCAATCACTGCCAGCGCCAGCACACCGGTGACAACGATGGTGGTGATCGGCACCACCAGCAATTGCACCGCATTAGGCACCCGCGCCCGCAGCCACTTTTCGATGACGCTCATCACATAAGCCGCCAGCAGGATCGGCAGGATTTGCCCCTGATAACCGACCTTCTCGATCTGAAACAAACCGAGGATGTCAAAGTACGGCAGGCTCTGCCCCTCCAGCCCCGCCACCGCTTTGCCGTAGTTCCAGACGTTGAGCAGATCCGGGTGCACCAGCATCAGGCCGAGCACGATGCCGAGGATTTCGCTGCCGCCAAAGCGCTTCGCCGCCGACCAGCCCACCAACGCCGGGAGAAACACGAACGAGGTATTGGCCATCAGGTTGACCAGGCTCCAGAGCCCGTCAAGCTTGGGGTAGGCGTCCAGCAGGGTCTTGCCCTCAATGAACATGCCCTTGGCGCCGATCAGGTTGTTGATGCCCATCAACAGGCCGGCAATGATCAGCGCCGGCAGGATCGGCATGAACACGTCCGAAAATACCCGCACCAATCGCTGCATCGGGTTGATCTTGTCGGCGCTTTTCTGTTTGACGTCGGCGATGGTCGAGGCGGCGAGACCGGTTTGACGGCGCAGTTCGGCGTAGACCTTTTCCACTTCGCCGGGGCCGATCACCACCTGGAACAGGCCGCCGGTAAAGAATGAACCTTTGACCAGATCGATCTGGTTCAGCGTGGCACTGTTGACCAGTTTCGGGTCTTTGAGGGCCAGGCGCAGCCGTGTGACGCAATGCGCGGCCTGCTCGATGTTGTCGCTGCCACCGAGGCTGTGCAGCAGCTCGGAGGCGATATTCGGATAGTCGTGGCTCATGCTTTTTTCTTCCGCTGTAGTTTTTTGTTATTGGCAGCACGCCGAAGCGAAAAGTACTCGTCTGTACGAGTTATTGCAACAACTCGTACAGACGAGTTTGATTTGGTTTCTCCCAAACCCGACAGGCGGCGACATTTCCTACCTCCGAAGTCAAAGAAACCCAAAGCCGCATGGACAAACCCCTACCCTGCCCTTAAGGTTCAAAACCTTGAGCACAGCGCGGCACAGAGCCATCCCCATGAGTAAATACAACCAGATCTACAGCGATCTGCTTGCCAGCATCACGACCGAACGTCTGGAACGCGGCGCACGACTGCCTTCCGAAACCGAGCTGATGGACAGCTATCAGGCCAGTCGCGGCACTGTGCGCAAGGCCATCGAGCAATTGCAGGAGCGCGGTTTCGCCCAGAAAGTCCACGGCAAAGGCACCTTCGTGCTGTCGACCAACCCGATCGAATTTCAACTCGGCGGCATCGTCAGCTTCCAGGAAACCTACCCACGACTGGGCAATGACGTCAGCACCGAGGTGGTCGAATTCGCACAAATACCCCTCGAAGGCTCGCTGCTTGAACACATCAAGGCCAAAGAAGGCAGCCTGATCACACGAATCAAGCGAGTGCGACGGATCGACGGTAAACGGGTGATCCTCGACATCAACCATTTCGTCAGCGACGTGATTCCCGGCCTGTCCCGCGACATCGCCGAACAATCGATTTACGCCTTCATCGAGCAAACCCTGCAACTGCAAATCGCCTACGCCCAGCGCACCATCGAAGCGGTGCCGCGCAGCAAGGATGACCAACAACACCTGGACCTCGACGGCCAGAGCCATGTGATCGTGGTCAGCAACCAGACCTTCCTGCAGGACGGTCGACAATTCGAGTACACCGAGTCGCGACATACCCTGGACAAGTTCTACTTTTCGGATGTGGCCCGGCGCTGACACTACACGGTACTGAATCGACAATGGGCATAACTATGTAGTGCACATTTCTTGAGCGAACGGGTCATCCTCGATGCCCATTTCTCAAGGATAGAGAGCATGAACCCGATCGAAACCCGCCCACTGCCCAATGCCGCCGACAAGGCAGCGCTCAAGGCAATCGCCACCAGCGTCATCCAGACGTGCCCCAGCCTGCAAGACACGGCGCACGAAGTTGCCAGTGACCTGCTGAAAAAATATGACATCGTCGGCCTCGATCCGGATCAGGTGTACTTCCACCGATTCGACGCGTCCCAAAGCAGCTCGAAAGCCTTCACCGGTTGGGAACACGTCAAGGCTACGCCCACCAGTTCCATGACCCTGACGCAGCTGGTGATCCATCGCTTCCGCACCGCCGACCAGGACAACGCCGACTTGCTGGATGTCTATGCGGGCTTCTATACCGTCGGCCCGAAAACGGGCGATTTCAATGAAACCAACGAAGTGCGCCTGCATGGCAATGAGGTTTTGAAGGACTTCTGGAGCATTGATTTCAGCACGCGCTATACCGATAAGCTAACCGCGTTCTGGAACGATTCCGGCACCGACTTCCGCACCCTGGCCAAGTGCAATTTTCTTATCAAAGCCCTGCAGGCGCGTGATAAACGCCAGTTGAGTGAAAAGGACTTCCAGTTCGTCACCAATGCGGTCATTGGCCCGATTACCTGGCCTGTCAGCCTGCAGTTGCTGCAATCACAACACCCCTGCGCTGACAGCGTTCGAACCCTGGATGTCGATGGCTACATGGCCAACAACATTCTTCGTTTTGTCGCGCCCAAGGGCCGGCAGATTGTTTACCTGCCCGGTGAAACCGACGCCTTTCAGGTGCTGGAAACCGCGATAGACATGCACTACTGGATGTTGCAGCGGATGAACACGGAAGATGCGCGCCAGACGTTCATGACGCATTTTTCCCTGGCCGATCGCCAGACCATCGCCCAGAACATCACCGATATCATGAACCGGCTGGTCAGCACCTGGGGCAAGTACGACCATCACCTGATCAATCAAAAGAACCAGGCTGTCACTGGCGACGCGTTCAGTTGGTTGGGCGACTCGACCAAAGCCGCGATGTTCGCCGAAGCCGAACTCTCGCTGACGTCCAATGGCGATCTGCGCAAAAAACTCTGGATCGGCTACCTCAGCGCGGGGGTGAGAGTGCTCGGTCCGATGGCGGTCGTCGGCTGGCCGATTGCACTGCCAGTGGTCGGCGCCAGCATCGCCAGCCTGGGCTTGAACATCGATCAGGCGGTCAATGGAAAAACCGCCGAGGAACGCAAGGCCGGAGTCCTAGGCGCGGTGCTCAGCAGCATAGATTTGCTGTTCAACCTTTTAGCCCTCAAAGGTCCGGGCTCACTGGAGGAAGTCGGCCCGGAAATCGACGCTGCCGAAGCGAAAGAAATGGCCGATCTGAAGGAATCGACACTACCCGTCAAAAGCCCGGGACTGACGCCGACCGAGGTCACCGTTGAAGCAGCGGGCGAGACCGAGCCTGCTGTGAAGATGCCAGAGACTTTCAAGATCGATGTGTCACTCGATGACAATGCGCTGGTTCGTGAACCGGGCAAGTTTCAAGGGACCTATCGACTCGCGTCCAACCCTTCGAGCGCCATCAAGCTCAACGACAATGCTTATTACGTGCGCTATGAAACCAACATAAACGGCCGTGGTAGCTGGGCCATTGTCGACCCGGCCAAGCCCGATGCATTCTCGGGCACGATTCCCGTGCGCCTGGACGCCGAAGGCAAGTGGCAAATCATCCCGCGACTGGGGCTGAGGGGCGGCATGAACGTAACGCCCATTGCGACCGCTGGCCCATCCGCTGAACCCGTTGTCGAAGAATGGGCACGAACGCCAGGCATTCATGTGCCCGGGCTCGACGACCCTGAGATGAGGGCCTGGGCACTCGGTGGGGCAGACGTTCGCGGCCTGTTCAGAAGGGTATGGACAATCGGCTCAATAGACGTGCGCAGTGTGCTCATGTCCGATGTAGATACAGTCGGCGCCCGTAGTGTATTCATGTCCCCTATGGACGAACTCACAGGCTCCTTGAGCGAATTTGACCTGGCTCAGGAAGAACCTCGCAGCAACCTGGTCAGTGACGCAAAGGCGTATTACGAGCTTAATCCACCCAGTCCTCGTCTACCGATACCTACGGCACAACTGATCGAAACGTCCACCGATCTGCTCGATGCTGCATTCGCGGGAAAGCCGGGGTTAGTCGTCGGTGAGAGCCAAGGCAGCATCGGCAGCAAACAGTTCCTGATCGATAACATGCCCGCGCTGGCCCAGCGCGGGGTGAAAACCCTGTACTTGCAGGAGCTGCTGGCGAACGCCAACCAACTTGAACTGGATGCCTTCGCGCGAACCGGCGAAATGCCGGAAGAACTGGAAAACTACTTGAGGAAACTCGACATCAAGACCGGCAACGATCCCGATGGCAAATACAATTTGCTCACGCTGGTGAAAGCCGCCAATGCCCAGCACATTCGGGTTCAAGCTATCGACATGTCGACGACCTACAACATCAATAAAGATGCTTTTAACTGGGAATCGGATTACCAGATGGCCAGGAGTTTTTTTGCCAGCGAGGTCATCTACTTCAATGAAGAACTGAAAGAGCCGGCCAAATGGATTGCCCTGGTCAATCAGGAGAACATGGCGACGTTCAGAGGCTACCGGGGCATCAGCGAACAGACCGATGCCTTCAGCCTTCGTATCGATGATGTAGTGCCGGGGCAGGCGCAACCCATCGGCTCCGATCCCGGGCTAGCAGTGGAATATGCAGACTATCCGGACTCCCCTGTTTATGACGTGTCAGACGGAACTGATTTCGACAGCATCCATGACCTGATCAAAGGCGACTGGCGCGTTCAAATGGAAACCCCATGGGCCTACCGGACCCCGCAGGATCTGAGAGCACTGTTGCCGGAGTCGGGAATGTTCACCTTTCAGCGCTTCAGAAGCAGCGTGCTGGTGGTTTATCGCAACGCCGATAACGAAATTGTAGAGAGCGCCATCAGGTCGACACCCGGTGGAAGGCTCAACCTGGATACCCCGCTTCGGCCAGCCTATGAATCCATGACTGTGGATAACCTCGATGAACTCAAAGAGGCATTGATTGCAAAGAAGATGAAGCCCATGGGCTGGCCGGAAGTGGCTGGCGAGGTTGACGAGGTTGACGGAGCAGCATCGCTGATCGAAAACCCTCCTCGGTCGCTGCCTGAAATCCAGCGATCGGGCATTCCAGACAACTGGCAGGCCAACGAACTGCTGGAGGACAAAACACCCGGCACCGATTCCGGAAAATTCCAGGGCATCTATCAACTCGACGCCAACCCTTCAACTGCCATCATGCTGGATGACACGGCCTATTACGTGCGCTACGAAGCCGACGTCAATGGCGGCGGCACTTGGGCCATCATTGATCCTGAACGACCGAACGCGTTTTCAGGATCTCTACCGGTACGCCTCAATGCCCAGGGCGAATGGGAACTGGCACCCCGAGCCGAACTCAAGGGCGGCGGCAACACGCAGCCAGGAACGTCCCAGGTCACTGTTCAAAATCCACCGTTGGCCACCCTGAACCGTCCCGCCACTCAGTACGATACATCGGGCGGACTCCGTCTCAGAAAACTGGCTCTGGGCATAAGAGAAACTCACATCAAAATCATGCGCCAGCCCGATGGACATCTGCGCGGGATGTCCACTTACGACGAATACGTCGCAGCCCATCGCGCAAACCTGTCACGGGACGCCCGACAGTTCTTTTCCCGTAGTGAGTTCACCGGTTCATTACCCCCACGCCCGGTGCTTCCTGTCGTGACACCATCGACCACCGCCGCAGAACTGATTCCGGAGATTTTTAACGCCGCACCAGGCTTGGTCATCGGCGAAAGCCAGGATCGCATTGCCAGCATGCGGTTTCTTATCGAGAACATGCCGATCCTGGCCCAAAAGGAGGTCAAGACGCTCTATTTCCATCGCCTGCTCAACGATTTCAGTCAACTGGATCTCAATCAGTTTTTCAGAAGTGGGGAAATGTCCGACGACCTGGAAAAGTCTCTACGACAGCTGCAAAGCGATCCTTCCGGACGGTTCACGCCGCTTGAAGTGGTCAAGGTCGCTCAACACAACCGCATTCGAATACAGGCAACGGACTGTCTGGCGAGTTACCGCTACCCCGCCTCGCCACTTCCCGACATGCATGAACAAGCCATAAAAACCTACCTCACCCACACCATCATGCAGGCCGACAAATCGCTCAACGGGGCTGGAAAATGGGTGGTGCTGACGGATCAGGAAAACTTGAACACGTTTCGCAGCATGCCTGGCATCAGTGAAATGCAGGGTGGTATTGGTTTGCGCATTGAAGAGGTGCTACCGGAAGAAAACTTGCTGATCGAAACGGATCGGGGGATTGAGATAGGACGCGGTTTTGGCTCGCAACACGAATCCATTAGGGGAGATTCCGACACCCTGTTTGCCGACCTGAGTCTGCAGACGCCACTGCCCTTGCTCGAAAGGACACCGGAGGAGCTCGAGCGACTGCTGTTCCGCCAAGGCATGTTCACTTTCGAGAAGTCGGACGGCGGTTGGACGCTGATTCATCGCGGAAGGGATGGCCGAATTGCACGAACACTGGTCGAGCGTACAGTTGACGGCAAGTATCTGATCAATCGCCCCTCATGGACCGAAGTGCACCAGGTGCCTTATGCCGACATCGTCGAACTGTCCTGGGCCCTGAGCCGTATGGGCATGGACCTCGAAGGCCGCTTGCCGCTTTAACTCATCATTCTTTTCTACAAGGTACACATCCCCTGAAACGCAAGAAGCCCCCGATCTCGCGATCGGGGGCTTCTTTTGTCACTATCGTTTTGAGCCTGAGTTCACAGGCTCAAAACGATCATTCCCACTCTATTATCAACTAGACAATTTCACCCTTTAAATAATGGCCCCAAGATAAACAAAATCATCCAAAACCATGGAAAATACCATGATTGATAAACAACCTAAGATTTCTCCGAACAAGTCCCAAAAGGTGTTGGCGCTGATCAGATTTTGACCCAGGCGGCAGGAACTCTTTGACCTATCCAAATACACTCTACTCCAAGAGACCTGCATGTCTTCATCTCGGCCAGAATTAGGATTTATTGGAAAGAAGGCTTCATCTTCCATAAATGGCAGCGCTTCGAGCTGGGATAGGCTAAGCGGATGGCCCTGTCTTTCTTCGACGCAGGCCGGAATATTCCTCATTAGTTCACAGTATTTAAACCCATCATTACGAGTAAAACCGAGACGTTGCATAAACTGAAATTGAAGCACCTGTTCGTTTATTGGGTAATGGTTTTGTGGCCCTCCCACAGGGTCGCCACATCCTGCCATTGCTGCCCTAACTTAACCTAGAACTACACCGCCAATGCCGACTTCAATGCCGATACCTCCATTGCCAAGGTGTGTTATGACATATGATGAGTAGATACTTTCCCTGTCGTCGGACATTGGCCGGCTTCTATAAAGCCTGGATGGTGATGGTCAGCGCGCTTCTCATCGCCTGCCAATCGCCGCGCGAGGCACTGCAACAACTGGCTGAAGAGCACGGCCGACAATTGGAGGTCCTGCCGGGACACGGCTTCCCCCTCTTCATACTTGCGCCGCAAACTGCAGAAAAGATGACTCGCCTGCGTGTCTACCTGGAAGGCGATGGCCATTCCTGGGCGACGGCCACTCAACCCAGCCTGGATCCGAGCCCGCACAATCTGTTAGTGCCACGGCTGGCGGTCGATGATCCGACACCGAATGCGTACCTGGCACGCCCCTGCCAGTTCGTCATGGTCGCAGCCTGTCAATCAGCACTCTGGACCAATCGACGATTTTCTCAGGAAGTGGTCACCCGCCTCAGCCAGGCGCTGGACCAATTAAAACAGCGATATGGCAATAGGGAGTTCGAACTGGTGGGGTATTCAGGTGGAGCCGCTCTCGCATTATTGTTAGCGGCGCAGCGCAATGATGTTACCCAGGTGCAAACCCTTGCTGGCAATCTCAGTCCACCTCTGTGGGCGACGATGAAAGGATTGTCGCCACTCGACGGTTCACTGGATCCGCTGGACTATCGTAATCGACTCGCCTTAATACCCCAGCGTCATCTCATCGGAGAAGCAGACCTGATTATTCCAGGTAGTTTAGTTGATAGTTACCAACAGGCGCTTGGCTCGCCCCTCTCCCAATGCGTCCATGTACCAGGAGCAAGCCATGACAGGGGGTGGGAAGCGACATGGAGCCGATGGGTTAAAACACCGTTGGTACATGAAAATCCTGAGATTAAGGGTGGGCAGGTCCGTTTAAAAACATTCGAATACTATTCCCCCTAGTGCCGGACCCGGGCCTGACCGCAATAACACCCTAAAGTTCCGCTTATTGCTGAATAACTCCGTAAATCCTCAAAAAACAACTGTAGCGTCGCATTTTTTAGCTTTTTTTTTCGTCATTGATTATTTTTATGATGAATTGTCCTACAAGCATCGTGTAGATTTGCACGCGCTTGAATCAGCACTTCACTGACAAGCTGGCAGGGATGCCTAAAACAGACGCTGACGCGCAGGTTGTTCCCTGTCAGTTTCTGCCCTGTAAGGATACTGCCTTGAACATTTCCCACCTGCGCCGCTCGTTGTTGGCGCTGTCCGTCGCGGCTACCACTGCCACGGTCCATGCCGCACCCGCACCCGACCTCAACCACGACCTGAGCACAGGGGCATACAGCAGCTCCGGCGATGTTTTCAATAACGCCACCTTCACCGGGACGTCGCAAAACGCAGGTGTAGAGCTGACCGACGTGACCCTGGCGGGCAACCTGGTCAACCAGGGCAAAATCAACCTGACGGCTGCGAACCCCAGCGACATCCCGGCCGGTATCTCCATGACCCTCAATTCCACCGTCGCTGGCGATCTGGTAAATAATGGCGACATTACGGTGAGCGGCAACGGCGCCATGGGGCTGGACCTGTATCTGGCGAATATCGCTGGTGAAGTGAACAACAACGGCAACATCACTGTGACTGGTGAAGATGCCAATGGCATGATGATCACCTCGACCCAGTCGCGCATCAATAACTCGGGCACTATCACCGCTCGCGGCATCGACTCTGCGGGTATCGAGATCGAGAACGCTCGCTTTACCGGTCAGATGACAGGCGCTCCCTTCAAGAGTGATATCAACAACAGCGGGACTATCTCCGCCGACGGAGTCGGTATCCACTTTCGCAGCCTCGACACCTCCGGCGGTTTCGACACCCTCTCCATCAGGCAGACAGGTGGCCTGATCGAAGGCGGCACCGCAGCAATTCTAGCGGACGACAATGCCTCCCCTTCGTATTTCTACTGGCAAGGTGGTCAGGTCAAGGGTGACCTGCTGGGCCTGAGTGGTGTGCTGGTGCAAGGGGACGCGATGTTCGATGGCTCGACCATCCGCGCCGGTTTCGTCGATATCGACGGTGGCCGCCTGACTCTGCTTCGCCCGCAGACTACGATTGTGGGCGACCTCGACATGGACAGCGACACTGCGCGCTTGCGCTTGCTGCTGGATAACAACACTCTGCCCAACACGCCGATCCTGAAAGTCACCGGCAATACCTTCTTCTCTCCAGGCAGCCAGATCGAACTGCAGGCTCGCTCCGACGACTTCCGCACGTCGGCCCAGGGCACCCGCTACACCCTCATCAACTCTGGCACGTGGGAAGACTCGCAGAACCTGTCCGTGGTTTCCTCCTCGGCGCTGCTTGAGGTGAGGAACTTCGGCATTGAAGGCCAGGACGTAAAAGCACTGGTTGCCACCCGCAGTGATGAGGTGATCACGCAAGACCTGCTGGGTGCCCGTGGTTCGCGCAACGCGGTGAACGCCATCAAGCCGTTCAAGAACACGGTCTTGGGCCAGATGGACGAAAGCGACCCGGTATTCCAGCGTTTCGCCAACGCCGCCACCAGTGAAGATCTGGCCAAACTTTCCGAAACCCTGACCCCTGACGTCAGCCGTGGGGCGATCAACGCCGCCACCAACAGCCAGAACCTGGTCGCAAGTGCCATCAACCGCCGCGCCAGCAAAGCCCGTAGCGGTCTGTCCTCCGGTGACGTCCTGGCAGAACAAGGCGTATGGCTGCAAGCGCTGTCCAGCGATGCCAACCAGGACAGCCGCCACGGTATCGACGGCTACGACGCCAACACCAACGGCATCGCCGTGGGTGCCGACGGCAAACTCAACGCCGATACCACCGTGGGCCTGGCTTACAGCTACCTGACCAGCGACGTCAAATCCGACTTGGGCAAAAAAACCGACGTCAGCGGCCATGCACTGACCCTGTACGGCAACTGGGCCCGTGACAACTTCTTTGTCGACACCTCGCTGATGTATGGCTGGAACGACAACGAGTCCAAACGCTACATAGCTGGTACCCGCGCCAAGGCCGACTACGACAGTGAGATCTTCGGCGTCAACGCACTGGCAGGCTACACTTTCCAGCTCGACAAGCAGTGGCTGCTGGAACCCCAGGTCGGTGCGCGCTATGCCAACGTATCGATGGATTCGTACCGTGAAAAAGGTAGCTCAGCCGCCCTCAACGTCGGCAGCCAGCGCTATGAAATCGGCGAAATGGGCCTGGGCGCTCGTCTGGCGGCCGCTTTTGACATAGGTGTGGGCAGCCTGGAACCGGAAGCCAAGCTGATGGCCTGGCACGATTTCATCGGCGACAAGGCCGGCACCACCTCCACCTTCGTGCTTGGCGGTACCCCATTCACCACCACAGGGGCGACACCGGCGCGCGACAGCTACGAGCTGGGACTGGGTGCGAACTACCGCGTAGGCGCGTGGAGCGTGGGAGGGACGTACAACTACCTGACCAGCAGTGGTTTCGACGCCGACACCTTCACTGCGAACGTGCGTTACGACTTCTGATCAACGTCTTCGTCTGAAACAACAAAACCCGCCAATGCGGGTTTTGTTGTTTGAGGCTGATGGTAAAGCCCGTAAGCGTCTGGGCACTGAATCAAAACCGCCCCAGGCAGTAACTGTCTCTGCGCAGAAAAGCGCTATCGATACCATGTCGGCATTGCTCTACCGAACATGGTGTCGATATTCGTTTCTGATGAGACCGGCACCACGTACCATGAACCAAGCCATTGATGACGTGGAAGAAATCGCAAACACTCTGATTTTTTACTTACAAAACAGATAGTTGCGGATCAACCCTACTCCCACTCAATGGTCGCTGGCGGCTTGCTCGACACGTCGTAGGTGACGCGGGAGATGCCTTCGATTTCATTGATGATGCGGCCGCTGACGGTTTCCAGCAGTTCGTAAGGCAGGTGTGCCCAACGCGCGGTCATGAAGTCGATGGTTTCCACGGCACGCAGGGCCACGACCCAGGCGTAACGACGGCCATCGCCGACAACGCCAACCGATTTCACCGGCTGGAACACCACGAATGCCTGGCTGACTTTGTGGTACCAGTCGGCCTTGCGCAGCTCTTCGATGAAGATGTGGTCGGCGCGACGCAGCAGGTCGGCGTATTCCTTCTTCACTTCACCGAGGATCCGCACACCCAGGCCCGGGCCCGGGAACGGATGACGGTAGACCATGTCGTACGGCAGGCCGAGTTCCAGGCCCAGACGACGGACTTCGTCCTTGAACAGCTCGCGCAGGGGTTCAACCAGCTTGAGGTTCATTTCTTCCGGCAGGCCACCCACGTTGTGGTGCGACTTGATCACGTGCGCCTTGCCGCTTTTGGCGCCAGCCGACTCGATCACGTCCGGGTAAATGGTGCCTTGGGCGAGGTATTTGATGTTATCCAGTTTGTTGGACTGGGCATCGAACACGTCGATGAAGGTACGACCGATGATCTTGCGCTTCTTCTCTGGGTCGCTTTCGCCTGCCAGATTGTCGAGGAACTGGTCCTCGGCGTTGGCGCGAATCACCTTGACGCCCATGTTCTCGGCGAACATGGCCATCACTTGCTCGCCTTCGTGCAGGCGCAGCAGGCCGTTGTCGACGAAGACGCAGGTCAACTGGTCGCCGATGGCCTTGTGCAGCAGCGCGGCAACCACCGAGGAGTCAACGCCGCCGGACAGGCCGAGCAATACGTTGTCGGTACCAACCTGGGCGCGGACCTGGGCGATGGCGTCTTCAGCAATCTTCGAAGGTGTCCACAGCGCTTCGCAGCCGCAGATGTCGAGGATGAAGCGCGAGAGGATGCGACCGCCCTGCTTGGTGTGGGTCACTTCCGGGTGGAACTGCACGCCGTAGTAGCCGCGAGCATCGTTGAACATGCCGGCAATCGGGCAGCTCGGGGTGCTGGCCAGGATGTGGAAGTCTTCCGGCATCTTGGTGACCTTGTCACCGTGGCTCATCCATACGTCGAGGCCGAACAGGCCATCGGCGTCGATATGGTCTTCGATGCCATCGAGCAGACGGCTCTTGCCAACCACGTCAACGCGGGCATAACCGAACTCACGCAGCTCGGAACCTTCGACCTTGCCACCCAGCTGTTCAGCCATGGTTTGCATGCCGTAGCAGATACCGAAGACCGGTACGCCCAGGTCAAACACCGCTTGCGGGCAGCGCGGGCTGTCGGCTACGTGCACGGACTCGGGGCCGCCGGCGAGAATGACGCCTTTTGGAGCGAATTCGCGAATCGCTTCGTCGTCCATGTCGAACGGATGCAGTTCGCAGTACACGCCGATTTCACGCACGCGGCGGGCAATCAGCTGGGTGTACTGGGAACCGAAGTCGAGGATCAGGATGCGGTGGGCGTGAATGTCGAGGGCCATGTGGTCAGTCTCGTCTATGCAGTTCGGTGAAGAGAATCAGAAACAACTCGGGGCTGAAAACAGCCCCGGTTACTTAACTTATTGCTGGAAGCCTCAACCTACGCGGTAGTTTGGTGCTTCTTTGGTGATTTGCACGTCATGAACGTGGGACTCGGCCATGCCAGCGCCGGTGATCCGCACGAACTCAGGCTTGGTGCGCATTTCTTCGATATCGGCGCTACCGGTGTAGCCCATGGAAGAACGCAGGCCGCCCATCAGTTGATGGATGATGGCGCTCAGGGTGCCCTTGTACGGAACACGCCCTTCGATGCCTTCCGGAACCAGTTTCTCGGCGCCTGCCGAGGAGTCCTGGAAGTAACGGTCGGAGGAACCTTGAGCCTGGGACATGGCGCCCAGCGAACCCATGCCGCGGTAAGCCTTGTACGAACGGCCCTGGAACAGTTCGATCTCGCCCGGCGCTTCTTCAGTACCGGCGAACATCGAGCCCATCATCACGCAGGAAGCACCGGCAACGATGGCCTTGGACAGGTCACCGGAGAAACGGATGCCGCCGTCGGCGATCAACGGAACGCCTGTGCCTTCAAGGGCAGCGGCGACGTTGGCGATGGCACTGATTTGCGGGACGCCGACACCGGCGACGATACGGGTGGTGCAGATCGAGCCAGGACCGATACCGACCTTGACTGCGTCAGCGCCAGCTTCGGCCAAGGCCTTGGCGGCAGCGCCGGTGGCGATGTTGCCGCCGATGACCTGCACTTCAGGGAAGTTCTGCTTGACCCAGCGAACGCGGTCGATCACGCCTTTGGAGTGACCGTGAGCAGTGTCGACCACTACCACGTCAACACCCGCGTGGACCAGGGCAGCTACGCGGTCACCGGTGTCTTTACCGGTACCGACTGCAGCGCCAACGCGCAGACGACCTTGATCGTCCTTGCTGGCCAGCGGGTAAGCCTTGGCTTTTTCGATGTCGTTGACGGTCATCATGCCTTTGAGGGCGAATTTGTCGTCGACGATCAGCACGCGTTCGATACGGTGCTTGTGCAACAGCTCACGGACGTCGTTCTTGTCGGCGCCTTCCTTGACCGTGACCAGACGCTCTTTAGGCGTCATCACTTCACGGACGCTGGCGTCCATGCGGTTTTCGAAACGCACGTCACGGGAAGTGACGATGCCGACCAGGTCGCCATCGTGCAGTACCGGAACGCCGGAGATGTTGTGCAGGCGGGTGAGTTCGAACAGTTCACGAACCGTGGCGTCAGCCTCGATGGTGATCGGGTCCTTGACCACGCCGGCCTCGTACCGTTTGACCTTACGCACTTCGGCAGCTTGCTGCTCGATGGTCATGTTCTTGTGGATGATACCGATGCCACCTTCCTGAGCCATGGCAATTGCCAAACGGGCTTCAGTAACGGTGTCCATGGCAGCAGAAACCAGTGGAATATTCAGCTCGATGCCACGGGTAAGGCGGGTCTTGAGACTGACTTCGTTAGGAAGAACCTCGGAATAACCGGGCACTAAAAGAATGTCGTCGAAGGTCAGAGCTTCTTGGCTGATACGCAGCATCGCGGGGGCTCCCGAGCGGGAAAATGGAAGCGCGCCATTATAGTCAGACACCCCCTCGGGTTCAATGTAAAACTCTGTCTATTATCGACGCAGTGATCGACGGAGGTTTTGGCACACAAATCCCGTAGGAGCGAGGCTTGCCCGCGAAGGCATCACCGCGGTACATCAGGTAGACCGAATCGATGTCTTCGCGGGCAAGCCTCGCTCCTACAGTTCGACTTTGACCCAGCTCACGGGCTGATCCAGCCAATCGGCAAATTCGTCGATAAAGCTCTGCTTGAACCCGGCCTCGAGCCAGTTGTTGAAGATGAAGCCCAGGTTGGAAAAGCCGCATTCCTGCAAGAACAGAAACCCGTTGATATCGTCCTCATGCCCGCACTCAGGGCACGTGAAGTTATCGGTGCGCCCCGGCATCCACTCTTCCAGGCTTTCGAACAGCGCTTCGCCGATTTCCTTGCGGCACTCGGCGCAGCCGGCTTCTTCGAGAAACCCCTTGGCCGGTGTATAGATGCAGCGCTTGGTGATGATTTCCAGGCCATTGATCGGCTCGCCGAACGGCAGCGCGTCAGGGTGCAGGACCACGGCGCGGGCACCGTCGGCGAGGGCGTGGGCCATGCGATTGCCGGTGCGGCCACAGGTGGTCAGTTGTTCTTTAATGATGTTCTTGCGCACCAGCCAACGCACGACCGCCCGGGCCCGGGGTTCGTGTACCGGCAGGGTGGAGATTTTCGGGACGATGATGCTTTGGGAATTCATGGTGCAAGCCTACAAATGCTGAATGAGTCCACCCTTGTGGGAGCGAGCCTGCTCGCGATGAGGCCATTGCAGTCAACATTGTTGTTGCCTGACCCACCGCCATCGCGAGCAGGCTCGCTCCCACAGGATTTGCGGCCGGCAGCTTAATCCCTGACGAAATCCGGTCAAGTACTCAAATAGCGCCCGACCAAGGCAATCCCGCTGGCCAGCACCAGCCAGGTCACCAGCCGCACGAATGCCTCGCGGGACAATTTCATGATCAACCGCCGACCGATCCACAACCCCAGCGCCATCGCTGGCAACAAACACAGTGCCAATACCAACAAGGGTAGCTCGGCATACACACCGGCGACGGCAAACAGGCTCAAACGCACCACGGTGCTGCAACTGATCAGCGCACTCTGGGTTGCCCGGGCTGCGTCCTTGGGCAGCCGACTGTTCAAATAGATCGCATATAAAAAGCCGCCACTGCCAAACAGCGCCCCGAACATCCCGCCCACCGTGCCCATCGGCACCGCCCACCCGGCGGACAATTGCGCCGGACGGGTTTTAATCCACAGGCTGTAAATCGCATAGGCGCTGATAAACAGCCCCATCAACAGCAACAAAACATCGGATTTAAGGTTCAGCAGAAAAATCACCCCCAACGTGCAGCCCACCGCCATGCACGGCAGCAGCCGCAGCAATTCGGGCCTCGCCACATCCCGTCGCGAGGGCAGCAGATTGCCGAACGCCGCGACGAAATCCAGCAGCACCAGCAGCGGCACGATTTTCGACAGCGGCATGAACAGGATCAGAATCGGCCCGGCCACCAGCGCGGTGCCAAAACCGGCGATGCCGAACACGATGTAGGCCAGCGCAACGCCCAACCCGATCACCAGCCAATCCACCGCACCCCACGGCCATTGGTTTAACAACTCCAGCACACTCATCGTCACGGCTTCCTTTAATTCCTGTGATGACTTTAGCCAGCGCCGAGCGTTGCGACTAATATCTTCAATGTCGACTACCCATCTCGAAAAGGCATGCCTCGTGCTTTCAACCCGTCAATTGCGCTACTTCGTGGAAATAGCCGAGAGTGGCAGCTTCAGCGCCGCAGCCGAACGACTGTTTATTGCTCAATCGGCCTTGAGCCGGCAGATCAAGGACATGGAAACCCGACTGCAAACGCCGCTGTTCGAACGCACCGCACGCCAACCCCGTTTGACGGCGGCGGGTGAAGCCTTTTTGCCTCGGGCGAGAAACCTGCTGAACGAACTGACCAAGGCCAGCGAAATGGCCACTCAGGTGGGAAACGGTCAACTGGGTGTATTGCGTCTGAGTCACTCCAGTACGGTGCCCATGAGCGGTCGGCTGCTGCGAGGCATCAGCGTCTATCTGGATCGGCACGCCGGTGTGTCGATGGACATCGTCAAGCTGTCCTCCGAGGCGCAACTGGAAGAATTGGCCGAAGGGCGCCTTGATGTGGGGCTGTTGCGCCTGCCGGTGCTGCGTCAGCGTGAAGGGGTGCAGATTGTTCCGCTGTACAGCGAGCGCCTGTTGCTGGCGGTGCCGCCAAATCATCGGCTGGCTGTGGATCAGTCCGCGCAAGGCATCGATCTGGCGCAGTTGAAGCATGAAGCGTTTATTTCCATCCCTCATCCACAGCGGGGCGGCCTGAGCTATTTATCCGCCGAGTTGTGCATGCGCCAGGGGTTCTTTCCCCGGGCGGCTCGAGTGGTGTCACGCAAAACCACGCAACTGCAATTGATCCAGGCCGGGTTCGGCATCGCACTGTTACCGGAATCGATGCAAGACATCGCGCCGCCGGATATCCACTTTCTGCCCTTGGCCGACCCGGATTGCCACAGCACTGTTGCCCTCGCCTATCGGCAGCATCCCGCGGCACTGGTTCAACACTTCATCAATACCTGCACAACCCACTGTGGGAGCGGCGGTGCGGCGATCCGACTTGCTCACGAAAGCGGTGGGTCATTCAACAATGATGGCGACTGACATGACCTCTTCGCGAGCAAGTCGGATCGCCGCACCGCCGCTCCCACAGGGGATTTGTGTTGATTCATGGAGATTGATGGACGAATGCCTTTATCATGCGCCCCATGATTAAAGATCCCTTTGCAAGACTCGGCCTGGACCGGGAAGTCCTGACTGTCAGCCAGCTCAACGGCCGCGCGCGGGTGTTGCTCGAAGACGTGTTCAGCAACATCTGGGTCGAAGGCGAAATTTCCAACCTCGCCCGCCCGGCGTCCGGCCATGTGTATTTCACCCTCAAGGACAGCGGCGCCCAAGTGCGTTGTGCGTTGTTCCGGCAGAACGCCGCGCGGGTTCGTCAGGCGCTGAAGGACGGCTTGGCGGTCAAGGTACGCGGCAAGGTTTCGCTGTTTGAAGGCCGTGGTGACTACCAACTGATTCTCGACACCGTGGAACCGGCCGGTGACGGCGCCCTGCGTCTGGCTTTCGATGCGTTGAAGGAAAAGCTCAGCGCCGAAGGCCTGTTCAGTGCCGAGCGCAAAGTGCCGCTGCCGGCGCACCCGCAACGCATCGGCATCATCAGCTCGCCCACGGGCGCGGTGATCCGCGACATCATCAGTGTGTTTCGCCGCCGCGCGCCGCAGATCCAACTGACGCTGATCCCCACCGCCGTGCAAGGCCGCGAAGCTACCGCGCAGATTGTCCGCGCGCTGAAACTGGCGGATGCCCGCGGTTTCGACGCGTTGATCCTGGCCCGTGGCGGCGGTTCGCTGGAAGACCTTTGGTGTTTCAACGAAGAAGCCGTGGCCCGCGCCGTGGATGCCTGCGTGACGCCGATTGTCAGCGCCGTCGGCCACGAAACCGACGTGTCGATCAGTGACTTCGTCGCCGACGTCCGCGCCCCGACACCGTCCGCCGCGGCCGAACTGCTCGCGCCGGATTCCAGCGATCTGGTTCGACGCGTCGAAAGCCTGCACCGACGCCTGGTGATGCGCATCCGCGACCGTTTGATGCGCGACCGGCTGCGTCTGGAAGGCATGGCCCGGCGCCTGCGTCATCCCGGCGAACGACTGCGTCAGCAAGCACAACGTCTGGATGACCTGGACATGCGCATGCGCCGCGCGTTCGAACGCAGCCTCAATACCCGTCGCGAACGTTTGATCCGCCTGGAAACCCGCCTCGCCGGGCAACATCCGGGTCGACAACTGGCGATGCTTCGCCAGCGCCTCGATAGCCTCGCCGAGCGCCTGCCCCGAGCCATGCGTGAAGGGCTTAAATCCCGCCGGCTGCAACTGCAAAGTCAGATGCAGACGCTGCACGTGGTCAGCCCCTTGGCGACCCTCGCGCGTGGCTACAGCATTCTGCTGGACGAGCGCGGCAACGCGATTCGTAGCGCCGCGCAGACCCATACCGGCCAGCGCCTGAAAGCCAAACTCGGCGAAGGCGAGCTGCAAGTGCGCGTCGAAGACAATCACCTGACGCCTGTCACCCTTTCTTTACTGGATTGATCCATGCCGCGTTTTTTAGCTCCGCTGCTGTTGCTGTGCCTGACCTTCAACGCCCACGCCGACAGTTACATCACCCGCCTGTTGAACAAACCGGTGCCGGGTGGCGTGGCGGTGGTGGATCTGGGCAGCTCCGCCCAGGCACCCAAAGCCAGCTATCAAGGCAAACCGGTATTGGTGGTCAAGGAACAGAACAACTGGCTGGCCATCGTCGGCGTGCCGCTGACCGTCAAACCGGGCAGCCAGTCGCTTAGCAGCGGCGGTCGTAACCTGAACTTCACCGTCGGCAGCAAGAAATACCCTGAACAGCACATCACTCTGAAAAACACTCAGCAGGTCAATCCGAACCCGGAGAATCTCAAGCGCATCGAGGGTGAGCTGGCGGAGCAGATCCAGGCCTACCGCAGCTTCAGCCCGAACACCCCGAGCAATCTGCTGCTGGACAAACCGGTCAACGGACCGCTGTCGAGCAAGTTCGGCGTGCGCCGCTTTTTCAATGGCGAAGAGCGCAATCCCCACGCGGGCCTCGACTTCGCGGTGCCTGCCGGCACGCCGATCAAAACCCCGGCCGCCGGCAAGGTGATTCTGATCGGTAACTACTTCTTCAACGGCAATACGGTGTTCGTCGACCACGGGCAAGGCTTCATCAGCATGTTCTGTCACATGTCGAAGATCGACGTAAAAGTTGGGCAGCAATTGGCGCGTGGTGGCGTGGTCGGGAAAGTCGGCGCCACGGGGCGCGCGACCGGGCCGCATATGCACTGGAACATCAGCCTGAATGATGCGCGGGTGGATCCGGCGATTTTTATTGGGGCGTTTCAGCCCTAAATAGTTGTTAAGACTACCGGCCTCTTCGCGAGCAAGCCCGCTCCCACATTAGATTTTCGGCGTGCACAGAATATGTGTTCACGCCGATCAAATGTGGGAGCGGGCTTGCTCGCGAAGGCGGCCTCATTGGCACCACTTATTCCGCCTCCATATCCTCAATCCCGTGGACCTCCCTGTGCGCCAGACGCTCTTTGATCCAGGTCTGAGTCTCCTCCGAGAAACCAGCCAATTCTTCAGATGTGATCAGCTCATGAGTACACAGCCCCAGCAAGTGAGCAGGCGCCTCATTGCGTGAGTGACTGAAAACGCCAAACGCCCAATACAGCTCCTGCTGACCGGCCTTCAGCCTTTCTTCACTGGCTTCAATACGCTCATAAGGCGCCAGGCTTTTATCCAGCACCGTGCGCTCGACCTCCTCCATGATCCGGATACACATCCGCTCATGGGCTACCGGACGCAGTGCGCTATAGAGCTTCCAATCCGACTCGTTCATTGCCAACTCCTGCTTTCTGGTCGTCTGGTTGAGGCTTTAAGAATAGCTGCGTCGACCGAACTGCAATCGCCAACCTTCAATTGCGCATCGCTCAAACCTCGCGCAAACATCAATACAATCTCTGCCATTCACCGCAACAAAATCTCAATAAACTCCACTTTTCGAGTATTCCTCTCAATTTTTTTCGACTGCTTGCCATCCTTTCCCCCCGCGGTTAGGGTTGAAGGCATGAAAACCTCTCACACCCTCATTCAGCTTCGCCAGCACCGCAGCCTGTGCCTCGTCAGCGCACGACTGCCGGGCTGAATTGCGGTGCCTCGTCTTACGCTTTACCCCCAGAACATTTGATCCACCGGCAGGCCGCCTTTTTTCGGCCCACACAATAAGGATTTTCCGATGAGCATGCTCAAAGACCCGTCTTCGAAATACCGTGCGTTCCCGACTATCGATATCCCGGACCGCACCTGGCCATCGAAGACCATCACCGCAGCGCCGATCTGGTGCAGCTCGGACCTTCGTGACGGCAACCAGTCGCTGATCGAGCCCATGGACGCGGTCAAGAAGCTGCGTTTCTGGAAAACCCTGGTGCAAGTCGGCGTGAAAGAAATCGAAGCCTCGTTCCCGGCCGCTTCGCAAACCGACTTCGACTTCGTGCGTACCCTGATCGAAGACGGCCACATCCCGGACGACACCACCATTCAGGTGCTGACCCAGGGCCGTGAAGACTTGATCGCACGTACCTTCGAATCCCTGCGCGGTGCCAAGAAAGCCATCGTTCACCTGTACAACGCGACCTCCCCTTCCTTCCGCCGCATTGTCTTCAACCAGGACAAGGACGGGATCAAGGCCATCGCTGTGAACGCCGCCAAGCTGTTCGTCAAATACGCCGCCCAGCAGCCGGAAACCGAGTGGACCTTCGAGTACTCGCCAGAAACCTTCAGCGCCACCGAACTGGAATTCGCCAAGGAAGTCTGTGACGCGGTCATCGAAGTGTGGAACCCGACGCCTGAGCACAAGGTGATCCTCAACCTGCCTGCCACCGTCGAATGCGCCACCCCGAACATCTATGCCGACCAGATCGAATGGTTCGGCCGCCACATCAACCGTCGTGACAGCGTGATCATCAGCCTGCACACCCACAACGACCGTGGCACTGGCGTAGCCGCCACCGAGCTGGGCCTGATGGCCGGCGCCGACCGTGTCGAAGGTTGCCTGTTCGGCAACGGCGAGCGGACCGGTAACGTCGACCTGGTGACCGTGGCATTGAACCTCTACACCCAGGGCATCCACCCTGAACTGGACTTTTCCGATATCGACGGCGTGCGCAAAGTCGTCGAAGAATGCAACCAGATCCAGGTGCACCCACGTCACCCGTATGTCGGCGACCTGGTTCACACCGCGTTCTCCGGCTCGCACCAGGATGCGATCCGCAAGGGCTTCTCCCAGCAAAAACCGGACGCCCTGTGGGAAGTGCCGTACTTGCCGATCGACCCGGCCGACATCGGCCGCAGCTACGAGGCGGTGATCCGCGTCAACAGCCAGTCGGGCAAGGGCGGTATCGCTTACCTGCTGGAACAGGAATACGGCATCAACTTGCCGCGCCGCATGCAGATCGAGTTCAGCCAGGTGGTGCAGCGTGAAACCGATCGTCTGGGCCTGGAGATGACAGCCCAACAGATCCACGCGCTGTTGCACAGCGAGTACTTGCAGGCCAACACTCCGTACGCGCTGGTCAGCCATCGCTTGCAGGAAGAAAACGGTCACAGCGCCGTGGAAGTGGAAGTCTCCAGCAAAGGTCAGGGTGAAACCAACCTGCACTGGCGTGGCAAAGGTAACGGCGCTCTGGAAGCGCTGGTGGCCGGTCTGCCGATCCCGGTGGAAATCATGGACTACAACGAACACGCGATCGGCGCGGGTACCAATGCCAAGGCTGCGGCCTACATTGAACTGCGGGTGAATGGTGAGCGTGCGGTGCACGGCGTCGGTATCGATGAAAACATCACTACCGCCAGCTTCAAGGCCCTGTTCAGCGCGCTGAACCGCTCCCTGAGCCAGCCGGAAGCGAAAGCGGCGTAAGTTTGCGCTGCAACGCAAAAGGCCCCGGGGTGTGAACCTCGGGGCCTTTTTGTTTGCCTGGGATTTTTGTGTTGCCTGTTCTGGCCTCTTCGCGAGCAAGCCCGCTCCCACAGTGGATTTTTGGTGTACACAAAATCTGTGTTCACACCGATCAAGTGTGGGAGCGGGCTTGCTCGCGAAGACGGACGGTCAGGCAGCGAAAGTCTCAGGTGAACTCGAAGGTATCCGCATCCAGATTCGCCGGAAACCGTGCGCGATAAGCCGCCAGCTCCGCCGCGTCCAGAACGACCTTGAAGACCCCATCGGCATCGCCTGCGCTGAGCAACGTCTCGCCCTGAAAATCCAGCACCTGACTGTCACCGGTATACGCAAAGCCTTTGCCATCGGTACCGATGCGGTTCACCGCCGCCACATAGCAAAGGTTTTCGATCCCCCGTGCCGGCAGCAAACGGTTCCAGTGCTGGCGCCGGGCGCCCGGCCAATTGGCGGTGTATAGCAATAAGTCGGTGTCTTGAGGGTCGCGGCTCCAGACCGGAAAACGCAGGTCGTAGCAAATCAGCGGCCGCACACGCCAGCCCTTCAATTCGAACTGCACCTGACGCTCGCCCGGAGTGAAATGGTTGTGCTCGCCCGCCATGCGGAACAGGTGGCGCTTGTCGTAGTGCCACACCTCCCCATCCGGCCGCGCCCACAACAGACGATTGCGATGGCTGCCGTCAGCCACCTGGACGATGATGCTGCCGGTGATCACCGCATCCAGTTTCGCCGCCTGAACCCGCAGCCATTTACTGGTAGGGCCATTTTCCGGCTCGGCGAGGGTTTCCGATTCCATGGAGAAACCGGTGGTGAACATCTCCGGCAGGATGATCAGGTCAGCGCCGCGAGCCTGTTCCAGCAAGGGTTCGAAATGCTGCAGATTGGCCTGACGATCATGCCAGGCCAGGGTGGTCTGGATCAGCGCAACATTCAGATTAGGCAGAGCACTCAGATCACGCATAGTTTTGCCGCTGCTTCACGCAGGGTCTCCTCGCGTTTGGCAAAGCACAGGCGCACCAGGCGCTGGCCGACCGGTGGAGTCTGGTAGAACACCGAGATCGGGATGCTCGCGACGCCATGCTCGCGGGTCATCCACAGCGCCATCTCGACGTCATTGAGGTCCGGGCGAATCTGCGAGTAATCGACCAGCTGGAAGTAAGTACCGGCCACGCGGGTGAAACTGAAGCGCGACGGTGTCAGCAGATCGCAGAACAGATCGCGCTTGGCCTGATAGAAATCCGGTAATTCTTCGACGTGTTCCGGGTGCTCGGCCATGTAATCGGCCAAGGCATATTGCAACGGCGTCACGCCGCAGAAACTGACGTACTGGTGAACCTTGCGCAGCTCCGCGGTAAGGGCTGGCGGTGCCACTACATAACCGGTTTTCCAACCGGTGACGTGGTAGGTCTTGCCGAACGAACTGACCACAAATGCGCGTTGATAGAGCTCTTCGTGGGCCAATACGCTGACGTGAGGCACGCCGTCGAATACCAGGTGCTCGTAGACTTCGTCGCTGATCACATAGATGTCGCGGTCGCGGATCAACGCCGCCAGTTGATCCAGCTCGGCACGGCTGATCAGTGCTCCGCTGGGGTTGTGCGGGGTATTGAGGATAATCATCCGCGTGCGCGGCGTAATGGCCTCAGCGAGCTTCTGGAAGTCGATGGCAAAGTCTTTCAGGCCCAGTTGCACATGCACGCAACGGCCACCGGCCAGCTCCACCGAAGGTTCATAACTGTCGTAGGCCGGATCAAACACGATGACTTCATCACCGCTGTGGATCACCGCCTGAATGGCGCAGAAGATTGCCTGAGTCGCGCCGGGGGTGACCGTCACTTCATTGTCAGCATCGACATGGGCGCCGTAGCTGCGGGCGATCTTCGCCGCAATCTGCTGACGCAACACCGGCAAGCCAGTCATCGGCGAATACTGGTTGTGGCCAATGGCGATATGCCGACCGACTGCATCGCGCAGGGCCTGCGGGCCGTCGAAATCGGGAAACCCTTGAGACAGATTGATCGCCCCGGTTTGCGCCGCGAGCTGAGACATCTGCGTGAAGATAGTGACGCCGACATTCGGCAGCTTACTGGTGATCATCGGTGATTCCCTGGCTCTACACCCGGCTCTACGACGGCACGGGAGAGCTCGAGAATAGCCCAAACGGCGCCCATAAAAAAAGGCGCATAAAGCGCCCTTTCTGTAACCCGATCCTGTGGGAGCGTGGCTTGCCCGCGATAGTCATGCCGCGGTGTCACAGGTACCCCGCGTTATCGTTCATCGCGGGCAAGCCCGCTCCCACAGGAACCGGGTTAGCCATAAATCAACGCTTGTCGCGGCGCTTCTTGTCGGCTTTCTTGTGGTGCGACATCATCCGACGCTTCTTGTTGACCTGACGGTCGGTCAGCGAGTTCTTGTTGCCTTCATACGGGTTCTCACCGCCCTTGAACTCGATGCGGATCGGAGTACCGACCAGTTTGAGCACGCGACGGTAGGTGTTTTCCAGGTAACGGACGTAAGACTTCGGCACCTTCTCGATCTGGTTACCGTGAATCACGATGATCGGCGGGTTTGCACCACCCAAGTGGGCATAACGCAGCTTGATCCGGCGGTTGTTGACCATCGGTGGCGCGTGCTCGCCAACCGCATCTTCCAGAATCTGGGTCAGGCGGTTGGTCGGCCAGCGGGTGACCGCGGACTTGAACGAGTTCTGTACCGAGGCGTAGAGGTTGCCTACGCCAGTGCCGTGCAGGGCCGAGATGAAGTGGATGTCGGCGAAGTCGACGAAGAACAGTCGACGTTGCAGCTCGACCTTCACGAAGTCGCGCTCGCTCGGCGTCATGCCGTCCCACTTGTTGATCGCGATGACCAACGCACGACCGGCTTCAAGGGCAAAGCCCAGCAGGTTGAGGTCGTGGTCCACCACGCCTTCGCGGGCGTCCATCACGAAGATCACCACGTTGGCGTCTTTGATCGCTTGCAGGGTTTTGACCACGGAGAACTTTTCGACTTCTTCGTGGATCTTGCCGCGCTTGCGCACACCGGCGGTGTCGATCAGCGTGTACTTCTCTTCGTTACGTTCGAACGGGATGTAGATGCTGTCGCGGGTAGTGCCGGGCTGGTCATAAACGATGACCCGGTCTTCACCGAGCATGCGGTTGACCAGGGTCGACTTGCCAACGTTCGGACGGCCGATGATGGCGATCTTGATACCGTCTTTTTCGCTTGGGCCAGGAATGCGCTTGGCTTCCTCACCTTCGGCAACGATCTCTTCTTCGCCTTCTTCCGGTTCTTCGTCGTCTTTCGGGAAGTCGCTCAGGGCGATTTCCAGCATCTGGGTGATGCCACGACCATGAGCACCGGCGATCGGAATCGCGTGGCCCATGCCCAACGGGGCGAATTCGGCGCGGGCCATTTCAGGGTCGATGTTGTCGACCTTGTTGGCAACCACGTAAGAACGCTTGTTACGCTTGCGCAAGTGCTCGGCGATCATCTGGTCGGCCGCGGTGAAACCGGCCTTGGCATCTACCAGGAATAGAACGACATCCGCTTCTTCAATGGCCAGCAGCGACTGCTCGGCCATTTTTTCGTCCATACCGTGCTCGTCACCGGAGATACCGCCGGTGTCGACCAGAATGTAGGAACGCCCTTGCCACTTGGCCTCACCGTACTGGCGATCACGGGTCAGACCGGACAAGTCGCCGACGATGGCGTCACGAGTCCTGGTCAGGCGGTTGAACAAGGTGGACTTGCCGACGTTCGGTCGGCCCACCAGGGCGATTACGGGAACCATGCGGCTCTCCACTTCGTTATTTCAGAAAATACAAAAGCCGCTGCGAGGCAGCGGCTGGTGCTCGGGGCAGCGCCTGTTAGCGCTGCGAGCCCCGCAGAACGGGGCCGCTTGGGGGTTAAACCCCAAGCATAGTCTTTACTTAATGGTCAGGGCTTCCAGTTTGCCACTGTTGCCATACAGATAAATCGTGTCACCCACCACCAGCGGACGGGCACGCAGGCCGTCACTGTCGATGCGCTCGCGGCCGACGAAACGACCATCCACCTGACTCAGCAGGTGCAGGTAACCTTCCATATCACCGACTGCAACATAGCTGGAGAACACTTCCGGAGCCGACAGTTGACGGCGGGCCAGCGAATCGTTGCTCCACAAAGCCGTGGTAGAACGTTCGTCGACGCCTTCAACGGTGCCTGCGGACAGGCTCACGTAGACGCTGCCAAAACCCTGAGCAACGCCGGCATAGCTGGAAGCATCACGCTGCCAGAGCTGACGACCGCTTTCCAGGTCCAGTGCCGCGACACGACCCTGGTAGCTGGCGACATACAGTGTACCGCCGGACAACAGCAAGCCACCGTCGATATCGACCACACGCTCCAGTTCCGAACGACCTTGTGGAATCGCTACGCGTTGTTCCCATACCGGCACGCCGTTGGAAACATCCAGAGCGACCACTTTACCGGTCGACAGGCCAGCCACCGCGAGGCGGTTGGTGACGATCGGTGCGCTGGTGCCGCGCAGGGTCAGAACCGCCGGCGTGCTGTCATACAACCAGCGCTGGTTGCCGGTAGCGGCATCCAGACCGATCAGACGGTCATCCTGGGTCTGAACCACAACAACGTCACCGTTGGTGGCCGGCGGCGCGAGCACTTCACTGGTCACGCGAGCGCGCCATTTCTCTTCACCGCTGCTGGCGTCCAGAGCAACGATTTCGCCCTTGAGCGTGCCGATCATGACCAGACCGTAACCCACGCCAACGGCGCCGGAGACAGGCAGTTCGAGATCTTTCTTCCATTTGACGTCGCCATTGCTGCGATCCATCGCCATCACCACACCGGTGACGTCGGCGGCATAGATGGTATCGCCATCGATCGCCGGAACCAGCATGTTGTAGGTTTCGCCCTGACCGTCACCGATCGAACGACTCCACTGCTTTTGCAGAACCACTTCTTCTTTGAAGTCGGTCAACTCGGCCGGTGGCAATTCTTTTTTGCTGTTGCTGCTGCAACCCGCGGCCAATATGGCCAGAGCCAGCAATGCTGCATGTTTCCAACGGATCACGTCACGCATCCCCTTTGGCCAGGTCGTCCAGCTTGATTTGTAGGCCACCGACCGCCGCTTCATCCGACAGTGCCGCCTTGGCTTTTTGATACGCCGTGTTCGCTTCGTCGGTACGACCCAACTGCACCAGCAGGTCGCCTTTGAGTTCTTCGCGAGTGGCCAGGAAGGCTTTGTCGGCATCGCCTTCGAGCAGTTTCAGGGCTTCATCGACCTTGTTCTGCGCGGCCAGTACCTGCGCCAGGCGCTGACGAGCAATTTCGCCGAGTGCCGGATTGGCCGGTTTAGCGACAATGGCTTTCAGTTCGCTGGCTGCGTCGTCCAGCTTGCCGCTGTCGACCGCGACTTTCGCCACGAACAGGCTGCCGTATTGCGCGTAAGCGGTGCCGCCGAACTCAGCGTTGAGCTTGCCGGCCAGATCCGAAACACGTGCAGCATCAGGCTTGCCATCAGGCGTCAGCGTGGTTTCAAGCAATTGCTGATAGAGAATCGAGGCGCCTTGCGACTGATTGCTCTGATACTTCTGAAAGGCCTGCCAGCCGAACACGATGACCAGCGCCAACAGGCCGCCAGTGACCAGGGGCTTGCCGTTGCGTGTCCACCAGTCCTTCAACTCCGCCAGATGTTCGTCTTCGGTACTCGACACCCCAATACTCCTTAATCGCTAAATCGGCTGTTTGACAGCTTCAACCCTGCACGACGCAGGTGGCCAGGTGTGCAGCAAGCGCATCCCAGGCAATGCTTTGTTGTTCGCCCTGGCCACGCAGGGGTTTGAAACCTACCACTTGCTGGGCCATTTCGTCCTCACCGAGAATCAATGCGTACAGCGCACCGCTCTTGTCGGCTTTCTTGAACTGGCTTTTGAAGCTGCCGGCGCCGGCATTGACTTGCAGGCGCAGGTTGGGCAATTGATCACGAACACGTTCGCTCAGGGCCAGACCGGCCAGCTCGGCGGCTTCACCGAAGGCGCAGAGGTAGACATCGACCTGACGGGAGATTTCTTCAGGAATCTGCTCCAGGGTTTCAAGCAGCAGCACCAGACGCTCGATGCCCATGGCGAAGCCAACGCCCGTGGTCGGCTTGCCGCCCATCTGCTCCACCAGACCGTCGTAACGACCACCGGCACACACAGTGCCTTGGGCGCCCAACTTGTCGGTGACCCATTCGAAAACGGTCTTGCTGTAGTAATCCAGCCCGCGAACCAGCTTCGGGTTGATTACATAAGGAATGCCGGCGGCGTCCAGACGAGCCTTGAGGCCCTCGAAGTGCACGCGGGACTCTTCGTCGAGGTAGTCGGCCATTTTTGGCGCGTCGGCCAACGCCGCTTGAGTGTCAGGATTCTTGGTATCCAGAACCCGCAGCGGGTTGGTCTTCAGACGGCGCTGGCTGTCTTCGTCCAGTTGATCCAGGCGAGCGGACAGGTATTCGACCAGTGCTTCACGATAACGACCACGGGACTCGCTGGTACCCAGGCTGTTGAGTTCGAGCTTGACCGCATCGCGGATACCCAGCTCGCCCCACAGGCGCCAGGTCAGCACGATCAACTCAGCGTCGATGTCCGGACCGTCGAGGTTGAAGACTTCGCAACCGATCTGGTGGAACTGGCGATAACGACCTTTCTGTGGACGTTCGTGACGGAACATCGGGCCGATGTACCAAAGTTTCTGCACCTGACCGCCGCCGGTGATGCCGTGCTCGAGCACCGCACGCACGCAGGCCGCCGTGCCTTCAGGGCGCAGGGTCAGGGAATCGCCGTTGCGGTCATCGAAGGTGTACATCTCTTTTTCGACGATGTCGGTCACTTCACCGATGGAGCGTTTGAACAGCTCGGTGAACTCGACGATCGGCATGCGAATCTGCTTGTAACCGTAGTTATCCAGCAAACGCGAGACGGTGCCCTCGAAATGACGCCACAGGGGAGTCTGTTCGGGCAGGATGTCGTTCATGCCACGAATGGCTTGCAGAGACTTGCTCACTTAAAATCCTTAAATTCGTTCGGCTCTTTAGTCAGGGTCAGCCGCGAGCGATTACAGCTGCGTCGGCTTCGACCTTTTCGGCCGCTTTCTGGCGGATCAAGCGTTCAAGCTCATCCACCAGATTGTCATTAGTCAGTTTCTGCGACGGCTTGCCGTCGATGTAAATCAGGTTTGGCGTGCCGCCGGTCAAGCCGATATGGGCTTCCTTGGCTTCGCCCGGCCCGTTGACCACGCAACCGATCACCGCGACATCCAGCGGCACCAGCAGGTCTTCGAGACGCCCTTCCAGCTCGTTCATGGTTTTGACCACATCGAAGTTCTGCCGCGAGCAGCTCGGGCAGGCGATGAAGTTGATGCCACGGGAACGCAGGTGCAGGGATTTGAGAATGTCGTAGCCGACTTTCACTTCCTCGACCGGGTCGGCCGCCAACGAGATGCGAATAGTATCGCCAATCCCTTCGGCGAGCAGCATACCGAGGCCCACGGCGGATTTCACCGTGCCTGAACGCAAACCACCGGCTTCGGTAATCCCCAAGTGCAGCGGCTGGACGATTTCCTTGGCCAGCAAGCGGTAGGCGGCGACAGCCATGAACACGTCGGAGGCTTTCACGCTGACCTTGAAGTCCTGGAAATTCAGGCGCTCGAGGTGCTCAACGTGACGCAAGGCGGACTCGACCAGCGCAGCTGGAGTCGGCTCGCCATATTTCTTTTGCAGGTCTTTTTCCAGGGAGCCGGCGTTGACGCCGATGCGGATCGGAATCCCGCGATCACGGGCAGCATCGACCACCGCACGCACGCGGTCTTCACGACCGATATTGCCCGGGTTGATCCGCAGGCAATCCACGCCCAGTTCGGCTACGCGCAAAGCGATCTTGTAGTCGAAGTGGATGTCGGCCACCAATGGCACTTTGACCAACTGCTTGATCTTGCCGAAGGCTTCGGCGGCGTCCATGTCCGGCACGGAAACCCGCACGATATCGACGCCAGCGGCTTCCAGACGATTGATCTGGGCCACGGTGGCGGCCACGTCATTGGTGTCGCTGTTGGTCATGCTCTGCACAGCGATAGGCGCATCGCCGCCCACGGGCACGTTGCCGACCCAGATCTTGCGGGATTCGCGACGTTTGATTGGAGATTCGCCGTGCATGACTTATTGACCCAACTTCAGGCGAGCAGTCTCGCCACTGGTGAACGGAGCGACATCGACCACCTGCCCGTTGTAGCTGACCTGCGCACCACGGGCGAAGCCCAGACGCACGGTAAAAGGCGGTTTGCCGCTGACAGTAACATTTTCGCCTTTACGCTTGAGACCACTCAACAGCACCTTACCCGTGCCATCGGTTACTTGCGTCCAGCAATCGGCGGTGAATTGCAGTTGAACCTGGCCTTGGCCGGCCACCGCGGCTGCTGGAGCCGGGGCCGTCGGAGCAATCGGTGCAGTAACAACCGGTGCCGGTACAGCGGGAACAGCGGGGGCTGGTGTCGCCGGCGTCGTCGGTGTCGCGACAACCGGAGCAGTGCTGTGGGTTGCAGCCGCAGGTGTTACTGCTGGAGCCGCTGGCGCTGGAACCGCTGCGCTCGTTTCGGCACTGACTGGCTCCTCGGCCGAAGTCTCGGACTGAGGCAGCGCAAGAGGCGTTTCACCTTCAACCTGACCTTGTGCAACGGCCTGGTCTTCCGGCTCGTCCAGTGGATGGATCTGGGTGGTGCCATCGGCGCCTTCGACTTCAACGTGTTCCGGAGCCAGGCCGGTCAGGTCCTTGGTGCGCAATGAGGTTTGATCCTGCCACCAGACAAAACCACCGCCAATCACCGCGAGCAGCAACAGCAGGCTGACAATTCGCAAAATGGTGTGGGAAACCCGAACCGGCTCTTCGATACGCCCCAGGCTATGGACGTTGCTGCCTTGGGAATCGGTACCGGTGGATTGGTCGAACTGCTGGACCAGAATGGTTTGGTCCATGCCGAGCAATTTGGCATACGCGCGAATATAGCCACGGGCAAAGGTGTGCCCAGGCAGCTTGTCGAAAGCGCCGGCTTCCAGATTACTCAGGGAATTGACGGTGAGGTTGAGCTTGAGGGCCACTTCGGCCAGCGACCAGCCATTGCTTTCGCGGGCCTGGCGCAAAGTCTCACCGGGGTTAACGCGATTCGCTGCTACAACTTCGGGATGCGCCGCTTTCATCATTGCTCCGACAGGTATTGCTGATATTCCGGCGTACCGGGATAGAGTCGTTTTAATTGCAGGCCAAAACTGGCGGCCTTGTCGCGATCTTCGAACACTTTTGCCAGCCGAACGCCGAGCAATAGACTACGTGCATTTTGTTCGGTGAGCAGGCTAAAACGGTCGTAATAGTCACGCGCGGGCACATAATGCCTGTCTTCGTAAGACAACTCAGCCATTTCCAGCAATGCACGTGGCTGTTGGCGATTCAAACGCAGGGCTTTTTCCAGTTGCTGACGGGCCAGATCACGCTGGCCAAGCTTTGAAGCGGTCATGCCCAGGTTTTCGAAAACCCGTGAACGCTCAGGATACAGGGTATCGGCGGCGGCCTGTTCGAAGCGTTCGTAAGCCTCTTTGTAACGTTTCTCTTCGAAAAGAAAACTGCCGTAGTTATTCAGGATTCGCGCATCGGCGGGACGAGAAGACAGTGCCTTGCGAAAATGCTGATCGGCCAGTTCCGGCTCCATCTCGGCCTGGAACACCAGCCCCAGGGCCGCGTTGGCGTCAGGATCCGAGCTATCCAGGTCCAAAGCCTTCTTCAACGGGACTTTGGCGCGCTCGGTCATGCCCTGCTGCAGATACCCCAGGCCCAGCTGCACGTAGGCGGCACGCGCTTCATCACGGCCCTTGCTGGTCTTCATCGGGTTGAAATCGCCCGACAGGACACAACCAGCACAGAGGCTGGCCAACAGCACAAGCAGCGCGAAGCGCAGGGACATAGAGATCCTCTCTTAATTATTGTTCGCGGCGTTTGTTGCGATATCGTTTTCGGCGCTCAATTCGCGCACGGCGATATAACGTTCGCTGCGACGGGTGCGATCCAGCACCTGCCCTACCAATTGGCCACACGCGGCATCGATGTCTTCACCGCGGGTGGTGCGTACGGTGACGTTGAAGCCTGCATGGTGAAGCTGATCCTGGAAACGGCGAATCGCGTTGTTGCTCGGGCGCTCGTAACCGGAATGCGGGAACGGGTTGAACGGAATCAGGTTGATCTTGCACGGGATGTTCTTGAGCAACTCGATCATCTCAACGGCATGTTCAACCTTGTCATTGATGTCCTTGAGCAAGGTGTACTCGATGGTCAGCACGCGCTTTTCGCCCAGGGACGACATGTAGCGCTGGCACGACTCGAGCAGCATCTTAAGCGGATACTTCTTGTTGATCGGCACCAATTGGTTACGCAATGCGTCGTTTGGTGCGTGCAGCGACAACGCCAGGGACACATCGATGTGCTTGGACAGCTCATCGATCATCGGCACCACGCCCGAAGTGGACAGGGTTACGCGGCGCTTGGAGATCCCGTAGCCCAGGTCATCCATCATCAGATGCATGGCGGCCACGACGTTGTCGAAGTTCAGCAGCGGCTCACCCATGCCCATCATCACCACGTTGGTGATGGCACGGTCGGCGGTCGCCGGGATGCTGCCGAACGATTTATTGGCAATCCACACCTGACCGATCACTTCGGCGGCGGTGAGGTTGCTGTTGAAACCTTGCTTGCCGGTGGAGCAGAAACTGCAATCCAGGGCACAGCCTGCCTGGGACGAAACGCACAGAGTGCCGCGTTTGCCCTGGGGAATGTACACGGTCTCGACGCAGCTACCGGACGCCACGCGCACCACCCACTTACGGGTGCCATCGGTGGAGATGTCCTCGCTGACCACTTCGGGGCCGCGGACTTCAGCAATGGCCTTGAGCTTGTCGCGCAAGGCCTTGCTGACGTTCGTCATGGCGTCGAAATCATCAACGCCAAGGTGGTGAATCCATTTCATTACCTGACCGGCACGGAAACGCTTCTCCCCGATTGAGTCGAAGAATTTTTCCATTTCCTGTTGAGTCAGACCCAGCAGGTTGGTTTTTACAGTCGATGTAGTCATGGATTCACCTTCACTCTTAAGCCAATGCTTAGCGAGTGGTTACTTCAGTAGCTGCGAAGAAGTACGAGATTTCGCGAGCAGCAGCGGCTTCGGAGTCCGAACCGTGTACAGCGTTGGCGTCGATGGAATCAGCGAAGTCAGCGCGGATGGTGCCGGCAGCAGCTTCTTTAGGGTTGGTAGCGCCCATCAGCTCACGGTTCAGAGCGATAGCGTTTTCGCCTTCCAGAACCTGAACGACAACCGGACCGGAGATCATGAAAGCAACCAGGTCGCCGAAGAAACCACGAGCGCTGTGCTCAGCGTAGAAGCCTTCAGCTTCAGCTTTGGACAGTTGCTTCAGTTTCGAAGCTACAACGCGCAGGCCAGCTTTTTCGAAACGAGTGGTGATCTCGCCGATAACGTTTTTTGCAACAGCGTCAGGCTTGATGATGGAGAAAGTACGTTGAACAGCCATGGTGTAACTCCAGAAACGGTAATTTGCGAAAAATTAAACCCGCGAATTATACGCGGGTTCTTTGGTATTGCCTAACTGCGTACGGTGCAGATTCAGTCTGCTTCTTCGATCCAGGCGGCCTGAATGGCTTCAAGCACCTTCTCGCCACCGCGGGTTGGATCATCACTGAACTCCGGCAATGCCAGCACCCATTTGTGCAGATCGACGAAGTTCACGTAACGCGGATCCACTTCCGGCTTGGCTTCAGCCAGCTGGATCGCGATTTCAAGCACATCAACCCATTTCAGACTCATGTCGGTTCCTTGAATCAGTGCGGCGCTTCGGCTGCATGGTTGAGCGAGTATTTCGGAATTTCGACAGTCAGGTCTTCAGTCCCGACGATCGCCTGACAGCCTAGACGCGATTGCGCTTCCAGACCCCAGGCCCGATCAAGAAAGTCTTCCTCCAGCTCGTCAGCCTCTTCCAGCGAGTCAAAGCCTTCGCGGATGATGCAATGGCAGGTAGTGCAAGCGCAGACGCCGCCACAGGCGCTTTCCATCTCAATATGGTGTTCGTGGGCCAGTTCGAGAATGGAAATACCGGGCTCAGCCTCTACAACCATGCCTTCCGGGCAGAACTTCTCGTGTGGCAGAAAAATGACCTGCGGCATCAGTTATCCTCGATTTCATTCAGGTTGCGCCCCGCCAGAGCGGCTTTCACCGTCGAATCCAGGCGGCGGGCAGCAAAGGCATCGGTCACCTGCGACAGACGCTTGGTCTGCTGCTCGATGGCGTAACCATCGGTGCCTTTCATCAATTCGGTCAGTTCCTGCATTTGCAATTCGATGACCATGCGCTCTTCGGCGTCGAGCAGGCGTTCGCCGTCAACCTCCAGAGCACCCTGCACCGCTTCGATCAGGCGCTGGGCATCGACCTGCTGCTCACGCAATACGCGGGCGACTTTATCGTCGTTGGCGTGCTGGAACGAATCCTTGAGCATTTTGGCGATTTCGCCGTCGGTCAGGCCGTAGGACGGCTTGACCTGGATGCTGGCTTCGACGCCCGAACCCAATTCGCGGGCCGAGACACTGAGCAGACCGTCGGCGTCGACCTGGAAGGTCACGCGAATCTTCGCCGCACCGGCCACCATCGCCGGAATACCGCGCAATTCGAAGCGTGCCAGGGAGCGGCAGTCGCTGATCAGCTCGCGCTCGCCCTGCAATACGTGGATCGCCATGGCCGACTGGCCATCTTTATAAGTCGTGAAGTCCTGGGCGCGGGCGACGGGGATGGTGGTGTTGCGCGGAATCACCTTCTCCATCAGGCCGCCCATGGTTTCCAGCCCCAGGGACAACGGAATCACGTCGAGCAACAGCAGTTCGCCGCCGTCACGCTTGTTGCCGGCCAGGGTATCGGCCTGGATCGCGGCACCGATGGCGACGACTTGATCCGGATCGATTTCGGTCAGCGGTTCGCGACCGAAGGCGTGCGCAACAGCTTCACGGACGCGAGGCACGCGGGTCGAGCCGCCGACCATGACCACAGCGTGAACGTCCTCCAGCTCGATGCCGGAATCACGCACCGCGCGGCGGCAGGCTTTCAAGCTGCGAGCGACCATCGGCTCGATCAGCGCATTGAAGGCTTCGCGGGTCAACTCGGCCTTCCAGTCACCATAAGCGACTTCGACGGACGAGCAATTGGTCAGGGCTTCTTTGGCCGCACACGCGGTTTGCAGCAGATTACGTTGCGTACCCGGATCGAGATCGGCCGACAGACCGGCGCTCTCGATGATCCAGCCAGCAATAGCATGATCGAAGTCATCACCACCCAGGGCGCTGTCGCCGCCGGTAGCCAGCACTTCGAACACACCGCCGGTCAGGCGCAGAATCGAAATATCGAAAGTACCGCCGCCCAGGTCATAAATCGCGACCAGGCCTTCGGCGTGCTGATCCAGACCGTAAGCGACCGCGGCGGCGGTTGGCTCATTGAGCAAACGCAGCACGTTCAGACCGGCCAGCTTGGCCGCATCCTTGGTGGCTTGACGCTGAGCATCATCGAAATAGGCCGGAACGGTGATCACCGCGCCAACCAATTCGCCACCCAAAGTCGCTTCAGCACGCTGACGCAGCACCTTGAGGATATCGGCGGAAACTTCGACCGGGCTTTTCGGGCCTTGCACCGTGTCGATGAACGGCATGTGCGACTCGCCGTCGACAAAACGGTACGGCAGCTGATCGCCCAATTGCTTGACGTCGGACAGACCACGACCCATCAAGCGCTTGACCGACAGCACGGTGTTCAAAGGATCGGACGCGGCGGCCAGTTTGGCCGACTCGCCGACTTCGACGTGATCGGCGTGATAGCGCACGGCAGACGGCAGGATGACCTGCCCTTGCGCGTCGGCCAGAGGCTCGGAAAGACCACTGCGCAACGCAGCGACCAGCGAATTGGTAGTGCCCAAGTCGATCCCCACAGCCAGACGACGCTGGTGCGGTTGAGGACTTTGGCCGGGTTCGGCGATCTGCAGTAGGGCCATCGTTATCAGGACTTATCTGTATATCAGGCGTGCGACCGGAGCGGCACTGGGTTAATCGTCGAGGCGCTCTTCTAACTGGCGCACTTCGTAGGTGAGCTTGTCGAGGAACTGCATGCGCCGCATCAGGCGTTCGGCCTGTTCACGTTGCGCTGCATCATCCCAACAGGCTGCGAAGCTTTCGTTCAGTTCATCCTGCGCGGTCTTCAGGCGACGCTTGAACACTGCAACACCCGCCAGGTCGGCGCTGTCTTGCAGGTCTTCGAGCTCTTCACGCAACTCCATCTGTTGCAGAAGAAACTCCGGATCATGCACCGTGACCTCCAGCGGCAGCTCGCGACCGCCCATGGCGAGCAAGTAGCGCGCGCGTTTGGGGGGGCTTTTGAGCGTCTGGTAGGCCTCGTTGAGACTCGCGGATTGCTCGAGCGCCAGCCGCTGCTCACGCTCGGAAGCGTCTGCAAAGCGGTCCGGATGAACACCGCGCGCCAACTCACGGTAGCGCGTGGCCAACTGCTCAAGATCCAGACGGAAGCTCGGCTGCAGTTCAAATAAAGCGAAATGACAAGGAGTTCCCACAAGCAGCCTCAGATGTTGAAGCTTTCGCCGCAGCCACATTCACCGCGCACGTTGGGGTTGTTGAACTTGAAGCCTTCGTTCAACCCTTCCTTGACGAAATCGAGTTCGGTGCCGTCCAGGTAGGCGAGGCTTTTCGGGTCGATGATCACTTTCTCGCCGTGACTTTCGAACACTTGATCCTCTGCCACTACCTCGTCGACAAACTCCAGCACGTAGGCAAGGCCGGAACAGCCTGTGGTGCGAACACCCAGACGAATCCCTTCACCTTTGCCGCGCCCGTTGAGGGAGCGTCGCACGTGTTGAGCAGCCGCTTCTGTCATGCTGATAGCCATCGGTGACTCCTTACTCGTCGCCAAATCTTGAAAGTCAGATCAAGCCTTTCTTCTGCTTGTAGTCGCGAACGGCCGCTTTGATAGCGTCTTCAGCAAGTACGGAGCAGTGAATTTTTACTGGCGGCAGAGCCAGTTCTTCGGCCAGCTGAGTGTTTTTGATGGTCTCTGCTTCATCCAGAGTCTTGCCTTTCATCCACTCGGTTGCCAGGGAGCTGGAGGCGATCGCCGAACCGCAACCGTAAGTCTTGAACTTGGCGTCTTCGATGATGCCTTGTTCGTTGACCTTGATCTGCAGGCGCATCACGTCGCCGCACGCCGGAGCGCCGACCATGCCGGTGCCGACATCAGGATCTTCCGCGTCCATCTTGCCGACGTTGCGCGGGTTCTCGTAGTGGTCGATGACCTTTTCGCTGTAAGCCATGATTCTTAATCCTCACTCATCAGAGAGTCGCTCTTAAGCCCTGCGAACCGTAGTTTTACAGGGCCGGTTTGCGGCGACTTGAAATCAGTGTGCCGCCCACTCGATTTTCGAAATGTCGACACCGTCTTTGTACATGTCCCACAGCGGCGACAGAGTGCGCAGCTTGGTAACGGCCTCGCAGACTTTCTGCGCGGCGTAGTCGATTTCTTCTTCGGTGGTGAAACGGCCGAAGGTAAAGCGAATCGAGCTGTGTGCCAGTTCGTCGTTGCGGCCCAGGGCGCGCAGTACATACGAAGGCTCAAGCGATGCCGAGGTGCAGGCCGAACCGGACGAAACCGCCAGATCCTTGAGCGCCATGATCAGCGACTCGCCTTCAACGTAGTTGAAGCTCAGGTTCAGGTTGTGCGGTACGCGGGCGGTCATGCTGCCATTGACGTACAGCTCTTCGAGGCCTTCGACCTGCTTGAAGAAACGGTCGCTCAGGGCTTTGATGCGTACGTTCTCGGCAGCCATGTCTTCCTTGGCTACACGGAAAGCTTCGCCCATGCCCACGATCTGGTGGGTCGCCAGGGTGCCGGAACGCATGCCACGTTCGTGACCGCCGCCGTGCATGGTCGCTTCGATGCGAACACGCGGCTTGCGGCTGACGTACAGTGCGCCGATGCCTTTAGGGCCGTAGGTTTTGTGGGCAGAGAACGACATCATGTCGACTTTCAGTTTCGACAGATCGATCTCGACCTTGCCGGTGGACTGAGCAGCGTCGACGTGGAACAGAATCCCCTTGGAGCGGGTCAGTTCGCCGATGGCCGCGATGTCGTTGATGGTGCCGATTTCGTTGTTCACATGCATGATCGACACCAGGATGGTGTCGTCGCGCAGGGCAGCTTCAACCATCTCTGGAGTAACCAGACCATCTTCGCGAGGATCGAGGTAGGTCACTTCGAAACCTTCACGCTCCAGTTGGCGCATGGTGTCGAGGACAGCCTTGTGCTCAATCTTGGTGGTGATCAGGTGCTTGCCTTTGGTGGAGTAGAAATGCGCCGCACCCTTGATTGCCAGGTTGTCGGACTCGGTGGCACCGGAGGTCCAGACGATTTCACGCGGGTCGGCGTTAACCAGGTCAGCGACCTGACGACGAGCGTTCTCGACGGACTCTTCAGCTTTCCAGCCGAACACGTGGGAACGGGACGCCGGGTTACCGAAGTTTCCGTCGACCAGCAGGCATTCACTCATCTTTTGCGCGACACGTGGATCAACCGGGGTCGTCGCAGAGTAATCAAGGTAAATCGGCAATTTCATGGACTATCTCCTAAATCAGGCTGGCTGGCGTGCCGCTAGCTCTTTGGCTGTCATTCGACGGCGGACGCTTCAATCTTGTCCAGGCGTGGCGCCTTGCTGTTGCAACGACGCTGGTCCTGACGCTGGGCTACTTCTTGCACCTCACGGCGAGTTACAAGGTCAGCCAAGCTGATACCGCTCAGAAATTCGTGAATCTGCAGGCTCAGATCGCACCACAAGTGGTGGGTCAAGCAGGTGTCGCCTTGATGGCAATCACCTTGGCCCTGGCATTTGGTTGCATCGACCGATTCGTTAACCGCATCGATCACCTGGGCGACCTGGATGCCCTGCATGTCTCGGGACAGCTGGTAACCACCGCCTGGACCGCGAACACTGGAAACCAGATTGCTGCGGCGCAATTTGGCAAAAAGCTGCTCGAGGTAGGACAGGGAGATGCCTTGGCGCTCGGAGATATCGGCCAGGGACACCGGCCCGTGCTGCGCGTGCAACGCCAGGTCAAGCATGGCGGTCACGGCGTATCGGCCTTTTGTAGTCAGTCGCATGGACAATTACCACGGAGTTCGGAATGGGGCGAGTATGCAATTCCCGAGTATTTAAGTCAACTATAAGACCTAGTACTTTACTCAGGTTTACCCGCAAAAGAGCGCGCGCATCATAGCAAAGGCTGACCGCGTACAGCCAGCAATTGCGCGCTATCGTTCTTCGCGGGCAAGCCTCGCTCCTACATGGGTTGCGCGAATCCTGTAGGAGCGAGGCTTGCCCGCGAAGACACTGACACGGTCTAGCTGGCCTGGCTCTGATCCTTGTCCTTCACACAGGCAAAGTCTTCTTCGCGCAGTTCAGGCAGATCTTTCGCACAGTAATTGCTGCCCAGGTCCTTCAGCGCCCCGCACATCCCTTCAAGTCGACCATCTACAGCCTGCAGATGATCGAGCAACTGGTTAATGGCTCGGGCCACCGGGTCCGGCATGTCTTCACCAACACCGTAGGCATCGAAACCGATCTTCTCGGCCATGGCCTTGCGCTTGGCGTCCTGCTCTTCATCTGACTTGACGATGATCCGCCCCGGAATCCCTACCACCGTCGCCCCGGGCGGAACCGCCTTGGTGACCACGGCATTGGAACCCACCTTGGCTCCGGCACCCACCGTAAACGGGCCGAGCACCTTGGCGCCCGCCCCGACCACCACGCCGTCTTCCAGAGTCGGGTGACGCTTGCCCTTGTTCCAGCTGGTGCCGCCAAGGGTCACGCCTTGATACAGGGTGACATCGTTGCCGATCTCAGCGGTCTCACCGATAACAATGCCCATGCCATGGTCGATAAAGAAGCGACGACCGACCTTGGCACCCGGATGAATCTCGATCCCGGTCAACCAGCGACCGAAGTTCGATACCAGCCGCGCCAGCCATTTCCAGCCCATGCCCCACAACGCTGACGACAGGCGATGGATCCAGATGGCATGCATGCCCGGGTAGCACGTCAGAACCTCAAAAGCATTACGCGCCGCTGGGTCACGATGGAAAACACTTTGGATATCTTCACGCAAACGCTCGAACATCATTAATCCTTCCGCTTTAGAAGCTCACCACGGGCCGCCTTCTGGGTTTCCGTGAGGATGCCACGCAATATATTCATTTCCGCCCGACTGACCGAGCTGCGTCCGTACAACCGGCGCAGACGCGCCATCAAGTGCCGTGGTTTTTCCGGGTCGAGAAATTCGATGGCCACCAGCGTCTGCTCCAGGTGTTCATAGAATCGCTCCAGCTCATCCATGGTCGCCAGCTCACCACTTTTGGTGGATGCCACTTCATCCTTCTCGACCTTGCTCGGCTGACCAGCAGCCGCCAACCAGGACATGCGCACTTCATAGCTCAGCACCTGCACCGCCGCCCCAAGGTTCAGCGAACTGAACTCAGGGTCTGATGGGATGTGCACGTGATAATGACATCGCTGCAGCTCCTCATTGGTCAGGCCGGAATCTTCACGACCGAACACCAATGCGATCTCGGCACCCTGCTCCGCCTCCTCGACCACCTTCACACCACATTCGCGGGGATCGAGTAACGGCCAGGGAATGCGACGATCACGAGCACTGGTACCGAGCACCAGATTGCAGCCGACCAAGGCATCTTCCAGGGTGGCGACGACCTGAGCATTTTCAAGGATGTCACCGGCGCCGGACGCACGTGCATCGGCCTCGTGATGCGGGAACAACCGCGGTTCGACCAGCACCAGCCGCGACAGGCCCATGTTCTTCATGGCACGCGCAGCCCCGCCGATATTCCCGGGGTGACTGGTATTGACCAGGACGACACGAATGTTTTGCAGCAAGGGAGGCGCTCTCGAACACAGAATTAGGGAGCAGAATCTTACAGTTCATCCTACCGTTAAGCTACGAAAGCGAACACCGACCTTCACCTGTAGAAACTTTCTGATAGAATGCCCGGCTTTCTTTAACAACCTTAGGTGACACATCCATGCAGCCCATGCTGAATATCGCGCTGCGCGCCGCCCGCAGCGCCAGTGAATTGATTTTCCGCTCCATCGAGCGCCTGGATACCATCAAGGTCGACGAAAAAGACGCCAAGGATTATGTATCCGAAGTGGATCGCGCCGCCGAACAGAAAATCATCGATGCGCTGCGCAAGGCCTACCCTAATCACTCGATCATGGGTGAAGAAACCGGCATGCACGCCGGTAGCGGCATCGAAGGCGAAGAGTACCTGTGGATTATCGATCCACTGGATGGCACCACCAACTTCCTGCGCGGCATTCCTCACTTCGCTGTCAGCATCGCCTGCAAATACCGCGGTCGCCTGGAACACGCCGTTGTTCTGGACCCGGTTCGCCAGGAAGAATTCACCGCCAGCCGTGGTCGCGGCGCCCAACTGAACGGTCGTCGCCTGCGCGTCAGCGGCCGCACCAGCCTGGACGGCGCCCTGCTGGGTACCGGCTTCCCGTTCCGCGACGAGCAAATGGACAACCTCGACAACTACCTGGGCATGTTCCGCGCCCTGGTAGGCCAGACCGCCGGCATCCGCCGCGCTGGCGCAGCGAGTCTGGACCTGGCCTACGTGGCTGCCGGCCGTTTCGATGCATTCTGGGAGTCGGGCCTGTCCGAATGGGACATGGCTGCAGGCGCCCTGCTGATCCAGGAAGCTGGCGGCTTGGTGAGCGACTTCACCGGCGGTCACGACTTCCTTGAGAAAGGCCACATCGTTGCCGGTAACACCAAGTGCTTCAAGGCAGTATTGACGGCGATCCAGCCGCACCTGCCAGCTTCGCTTAAGCGCTAAACGCAAAAGCACCTCAAGAAAACGCCCCGACTTGTTCGGGGCGTTTTTTTTGCGCAGAAAAAGACGAAAAAGACTTTTCCCACCAACACGAGACCGGGAATAGGCCGAACAACTAACGCCAGTCAGCCAATTGTGGGAGCGGGCTTGCTCGCGAAGGCGATATGCCAGGCAACATTGATGTCGACTGATACTGCCTCTTCGCGAGCAAGCCCGCTCCCACAGGGATTGCACCTAACTGATTGGCACTGGACTGTGTGACCACTTTAGAAGCACCCATAACGAAAAATGCCCCGTATCTTTCGATACGAGGCATTTTCTTGAATCGCCAGCCTGAACAGGCTGGCGTTTCGGCATCGGAAGCTGGACTTAAGCCAGTTTTTCCTTGATGCGAGCTGCTTTACCGGACAGGTCACGCAGGTAGTACAGCTTGGCTTTACGTACGTCACCGCGACGCTTAACGGCCATGCTGTCGATTTGCGGGCTGTAGGTCTGGAAAGTACGCTCTACGCCAACACCATTGGAGATTTTACGAACGGTGAAAGCACTGTTTACGCCGCGGTTACGCTTGGCGATAACTACGCCTTCGAACGCTTGCAGACGCGAACGATCGCCTTCCTTCACTTTCACCTGAACGACAATGGTGTCGCCCGGGGCAAAGGTAGGGATCTCTTTGGTCATCTGCTCTGCTTCGAGTGCAAGGATGATTTTGTTAGTCATGCTGTGCTCCTAAGGTAAATCGTCGGATCTACCATCGATACGTTGTTAACTATCGTCCCGCTCGCGGATGTATTCCTCGAGCAGCTTCTTCTCTTCTCCAGAAAGCGAGCGGCTTTCCAGAAGATCGGCGCGTCGTTCAAAGGTCCTACCAAGGGACTGCTGTAAACGCCAACGCCGGATATGCGCGTGATTGCCACTTAGCAATACGTCGGGAACACGCTGATCCGCATACACCTCCGGTCGGGTGTAGTGCGGGCAATCCAGCAAACCATCCGTAAAGGAATCTTCCTCGGCGGAGTCCGCATGCCCTAAAGCTCCAGGCAGCAGTCGTGTAACCGCATCGATCAGGACCATCGCCGGCAGCTCACCGCCAGACAGTACATAGTCGCCAATCGACCACTCTTCATCGACATGAGCATCAATAAAACGCTCGTCAATGCCTTCATAGCGGCCAGCAATCAGGATCAATGCATCCAGATTCGCCAACTCGCGCACCGCCGACTGAGTCAGTTGACGGCCTTGGGGGGACAGGTAAATCACCTTCGCCGCCTCCCCGGCTGCTGCCTTGGCCTGAACCAACGCATCTTCCAGGGGCTTGATCTTCATCACCATGCCCGGACCACCGCCAAATGGGCGATCATCCACAGTGTGATGTCGATCCGTCGTGTAGTCTCGCGGATTCCAACAGGTAAGCTGCAACAGCCCCTGCTTCACCGCCCGACTGGTGATGCCGTACTCGCTGATGGCGGAGAACATCTCGGGAAACAAACTGATCACTTCTACGCGCAGGTTAGCCACGTTTAGAAGTCCGCATCCCATTCCACCTTCATCTCGCCTGCGGCAAGGTCGACAACCAACACGCATTGCTCCGTATAGGGCAACAGGCGTTCGCGATCATCCAGGCTGCCAGCGCAAGGCTTGACCACCATTACATCATTGGCGCCGGTTTCCAGAAGATGATCGATTTTCCCGAGCAATTGCCCAAGTTGATCAATAACCTTCAGACCTTCCAGCTGGTACCAGTAGTACTCGCCGTCGGTCAATTCAGGGAACAGGTTGCGCGGCACACAGATCTCATAACCAGCCAGAAGACGTGCTTCTTCACGATCATCAAGACCCTTGAGCTTTGCGACCAGGAACTTGTCGTTCCCACGTCCGCTGACCAGCTCGACCTGTTTCACATTGCCTTCGCGCTTGAGCGTCCAGGTTTTGTACTGCAACAGGTTTTCAGTCGGATCAGTAAAGGAATACACCTTCACTTCGCCGCGAACGCCATGAACAGAATAAATTTTGCCAATAACGATCAAATCATCGGCAACAGCTGGCGTCGCGTTCATATTGCTCAGGCCGCAGCCTTAGCAGATTCCTTCAGCAACTGAGCAACGCGCTCAGAAGGTTGTGCACCAACGCTCAGCCAGTAGGCTACGCGCTCTTGGTTCACGGACAGACGAACTTCTTGACCACGAGCAACAGGGTTGAAGAAACCAACCTGTTCCTTGTGCGAACCGTCGCGCGGGTTGCGGCTGTCGGTTACGGTCAAGTGGTAAAACGGGCGCTTTTTGGAGCCGCCAAGGGCAAGACGGATTGTTAGCATGTGAACATCGTTCCTGTAGTCGGTGCTGCAAATCTAAAGGCACAGCGGGCATAGGTGCCCGAAAGGCCGCATATTCTAAGGAATATCCGGACTTTTGCAAATGTCTTTTTCCGGCGGCCTATCGGTCGCCATGCAGATTTGCTATAGAGCCGTCGTTGAAAACGGCCAGTCAGCTCCCGCCAAGTGCGGGTTTGCTGGAGATCCCACTTCCATGTGGGCAGCGCCGACATGACTGCCGGCGCGAATTTTTTACATTTTCGGCATGCCGCCGCCGGGCAACATACCGCCCATGCCGCGCATCATTTTGGCCATTCCGCCTTTCGCGGAGAACTTCTTCATCATCTTCTGCATCTGCTTGTGCTGCTTGATCAAGCGACCGATGTCCTGCACCTGAGTGCCGGAACCCATGGCGATCCGGCGCTTGCGCGAACCGCTGATCAGCTCAGGGTCGCGGCGCTCGGCCGGGGTCATGGAGTTGATGATGGCTTCCATCTGCTTGAACTGCTTCTCTGCCGCGCCCTGGGCATTACCCATTTGCGCCAGATTCACACCGCCGATGTTCGGCAGTTTGTCCATGAGGCCGCCGAGGCCGCCCATGTTCTTCATCTGTTGCAGCTGATCGCGGAAGTCTTCAAGGTCGAAGCCCTTGCCCTTCTTCAGCTTCTTGGCCAGTTTATCGGCCTTGTCTTTGTCGAGGGTCTGTTCGGCCTGCTCGATCAGGCTGAGCACGTCGCCCATGCCGAGGATGCGCGAAGCGATACGCTCAGGATGGAACGGTTCGAGCGCTTCGCTCTTCTCGCCCATACCGATGAACTTGATCGGCTTGCCAGTGATGGCACGTACCGACAGCGCGGCACCGCCACGGGCATCGCCGTCGACCTTGGTCAGGATCACACCGGTCAGCGGCAGTGCATCGCCGAAGGCCTTGGCCGTGTTGGCGGCGTCCTGGCCGGTCATGGCATCGACCACGAACAGGGTTTCGACCGGGTTGATCGCGGCGTGCAGCGCCTTGATCTCGCCCATCATCTCTTCGTCGATGTGCAGACGACCGGCGGTATCGACGATGACCACGTCGATGAATTTCAGTTTTGCTTCTTTAATAGCTGCTTGCGCGATGTCGACCGGCTTCTGGCTCAGGTCGGACGGGAAGAAGGTAACACCAACTTCACCCGCGAGCATTTCCAGCTGCTTGATCGCCGCCGGACGGTAAACGTCCGCGGACACGACCATGACCGACTTCTTCTTGCGCTCTTTAAGGAAGCGCGCGAGTTTGCCGGCGGTGGTGGTTTTACCCGCACCCTGCAAACCGGCCATCAACACGACGGCAGGAGGAACGGCGCTCAGGTTCAAGTCTTCGTTGGCCGCGCCCATCAGGCTTTCGAGTTCGGCCTGGACGATTTTCACGAAGGCCTGGCCCGGCGTCAGGCTGCGCGACACCTCGGTGCCAACAGCGCGTTCCTTGACCGAGTTGACGAAGTCTTTGACCACCGGCAAGGCGACGTCGGCTTCAAGCAACGCCATGCGCACTTCGCGCAGGGTGTCTTTGATGTTGTCTTCGGTCAGCTTGGCTTTGCCGGTGACATGGCGCAGCGTCTGCGAGAGACGGTCGGTTAAGTTTTCAAACATTGCGCGATCCTTTCAGGCCCTGTGTAGACCGGGATAATGGCGGCCCAGACCGGAATAAACATGTGCTCGGCGAGCCTGCGGCGTGGGCAGGTCGCGGATTATAGCGAAGACTGCGTCTGGCGGACACCTCGCCGTCAGGTTGCATGGTCTTTCGTGCTGTGGGGGTTCTATGCCAAACTCAGCGCCTTTCGGGCTTGCCTAACAGGATTTATGCTCCCCTTGTCACCCAGTTTGCTTACCACCCTCGCCGCCGCCTGCTTATATGCCGCTGCGACCCTCTATCAGGGCACTCGTCTGGCCACCGGCGCCAAGGCGAACAAGCGCCTGCTGGTCACGTTCGGTGTGCTGGCCGTGCTGGCCCACAGCGTCAGCCTGATCACCTATCTGCTGACACCGATCGGCCTGGCCCTGGACTTCTTCAGCGCCGCCAGCCTGATTGCCGCAGCGGTTATTGCCCTGACTCTGTTGGCCTGCTCGCGTATTCCGGTAGAAAACCTGCTGCTATTGCTGTTTCCGCTAGGCGCCGCCACCGTGCTGCTGGCACAGTTTGCCCCCGCCGGCACGGTGCAGATCATTGACGAAGAGCCAGGCATCCTCGCCCACATCCTCTTGTCGATCCTCGCTTACGGCATGTTCACCATCGCGGTCTTCCAGGCTTTGCTGCTGCTGGTTCAGGACCATCAGCTCAAACACAAGCATCCGTCCGGTCTGATCAAAAATTTCCCGCCGCTGCAAACCATGGAAAGCCTGCTGTTTGGTTTCCTTTGGGCCGGCTGGAGCCTGCTGTCGCTGTCGCTGATCTCCGGCTGGCTGTTTGTCGAGAACCTGTTCGCCCAGCACCTGGTGCATAAAACCCTGCTGGCGTGCCTGGCCTGGATCGTTTTCAGCGTGCTGCTTTGGGGGCGCAACCGCCTCGGCTGGCGCGGACACAAAGCCATCCGCTGGACCCTTGCCGGTTTTTGCCTGCTGATGCTGGCGTACTTCGGTAGCAAGCTGGTCCGCGAATACATTCTGCATATCTGACGGGCGGCATTAATGGACGACTTGCCCATAGGGCCGATGCTCGCGGTGCTGGCCCTGCTGGTTTTATGGTCGGGGCTGTTTACCGCCATCGAAATTGCACAACAGCACTTGCTGGCCCAGCGAACGGCCTCGCGCTCGAGCGACAAACCGGTGGCCAAGCTGAGTTTCCCACTCAACAGCCTGATCCTCTGCAACACCCTGTGCCGCGCATTGGTGGTGGTCATCAGCACCTTGCTGGCGATTTTCACCTGGGCACAAAACGGCCCATGGATTGCCTGCCTCGGTGCCAGCGCGGTGCTGCTGGTGTTCGCCGACTACCTGCCGCGCACCCTTGCCATGCGCTATCCGGATGCCGTCCTGTCCCTGGGCAACACATTGCTCGGCATACCTTTGAAGATCGTCTACCCGGCTGCCTGGCTCCTCAATGGCATCAGCCAGCTGCTGACGCGACCATTCGCCCGCAAAATCAATGTGGTGCAACAAAGCGGAGACGAGGTGCCAGCCGACCGGCATGACGATCACGAACACGCCGCCAGTCGCCCGCATCCGCTATCAGGTATCCACGCGCTGGATAACATCACGGTCAACGATATTCTGGTGCCGCGCAGTGAGGTCGACGGAATCAACCTGGACGATCCCCTCGAAGAAATCATCGAACAACTGCGCCATAACAGGCGCACCCGCCTACCGGTATTCCACAGCGACATCAACCAGGTCGAAGCGGTGCTCAACACCCGGCAGATCCGTCATTTGCTGCCGGATTCAAGCCTGACCATGGAAGCGCTGCAGGCAGCCAGTCACGAACCGTACTTCGTACCGGAAAGCACCCCGCTGCAGTTGCAATTGCTGAATTTCCACAAGCAGCAGCGGCGTTTGGGCATGGTGGTCGACGAATATGGAGAAGTGCTGGGCATCGTGACCCTGGAAGACATTCTCGAAGAAATCGTCGGTGAATTCGAAAGCCAGCACAGCCTGGATAATCCGCACATCCACCCGCAGGCCGATGGTCGCCTGGTAATCGAAGGTGCAGCGTCGATTCGCGAATTGAACAAGAGCCTTGGCTGGCACCTGCCCAGCGATGGCCCGAAAACGCTCAATGGACTGGTGACAGAGGCACTGGAAACGATTCCGGACAGCGCGGTTTGCCTGAAGATCGGGCGTTATCGGCTGGAGATTCTGGAAACGGAAGACAATCGCGTCACGCGCGTGCTGATCTGGCATACCAGTTCGACGCCTGCGATTGCCTCTATCCGTTAGATAGTTAAAAGATCTATGCCCTTGTTAGATCGTTAGCCGCCTTCCTATAATCAAGCCGCTTACCCAAGCCCCCGCCGAACCACGTGCTTACCCCGCACGCAGCAGGTTCCGGCCAGATCATCGACGATATCCGCACCACTGCGACGACTGTTCCTACCTTGAACAGCGACCGTGCCTCCACCCACATCCCTGGGTATTCGACCATAATAATTCGCTCCACTGGGGCACATGACTGTCAGGGATTACCGCATGACGACCAGCACAACGTTCAGCGACACCGCGCCTGCGCAACCAACCAATTCCGCCACCCGAGTAGCCACCGCGAGTTTCATCGGCACGGCCATCGAGTTCTACGACTTCTACGTCTATGCCACCGCAGCAGCGCTGGTGATCGGGCCGGTGTTCTTTCCGCAAACCTCCGGCACCGCCCAGATGCTGTCGGCGTTCCTCACCTTCGGGATCGCCTTCCTTGCGCGGCCACTGGGTTCGGCGCTGTTCGGCCATTTCGGTGACCGCATCGGGCGCAAATCGACACTGGTCGCCTCCCTGCTGCTGATGGGCGTGTGTACCACGCTGATTGGCGTGCTACCGGGTTACGACAGCATTGGCGCCTGGGCGCCGATCCTGCTTTGCGTGCTGCGTTTCGGCCAGGGTCTGGGGCTGGGCGGCGAATGGGGCGGCGCCGCATTGCTGGCCACGGAGAACGCGCCCAAAGGCAAGCGCGCCTGGTACGGCATGTTCCCGCAACTCGGTCCATCGATCGGGTTTCTCGCGGCCAACGGCCTGTTCCTGACCCTGGCCATGAGCCTCAACGACGAGCAGTTCCGTTCGTGGGGCTGGCGGATTCCGTTCCTGCTCAGTGCCGCGCTGGTGATGGTCGGCCTGTATGTGCGCCTCAAGCTCCACGAAACCCCGGTGTTCGCCAACGCCATGGCTCGCCAGGAGCGGGTGAAGATCCCATTGGTCGAGCTGTTCAGCCAATACTGGGCGCCGATGCTGCTAGGTGCCGGGGCGATGGTGGTGTGCTATGCGCTGTTCTACATCTCGACAGTGTTTTCGCTGAGCTATGGCGTGTCGACGCTCGGCTACACCCGAGAAACCTTCCTCGGCCTGCTGTGTTTCGCTGTGTTGTTCATGGCGGCCGCGACACCGCTGTCGGCCTGGGCGAGTGATCGTTTCGGGCGCAAACCGGTGCTGATCATCGGCGGTGTGCTGGCGATTCTGTCCGGATTCCTGATGGAGCCGCTGCTGACCCAAGGCTCGACCTGGGGCGTGGCGCTGTTCCTGTGCATCGAGCTGTTTCTGATGGGCGTGACGTTTGCGCCGATGGGCGCGCTGCTGCCAGAGCTGTTTCCGACCCACGTGCGCTATACCGGCGCATCGGCGGCGTACAACCTGGGCGGGATTGTCGGAGCCTCGGCGGCACCGTTCTTTGCGCAAAAACTGGTGGCGATGGGCGGTTTGAGTTATGTCGGCGGGTATGTGTCGGGGGCGGCGGTGCTGAGCCTGATTGCGGTGCTGTGCCTGAAGGAGACGCGGCATAACGATTTGAATCGGGTGGCCTGAAGAAAAAGCAAAAGCTTCGCGAGCAAGCCCGCTCCCACATTAGATTTTGGATGTATACAAAATCTGTATTCACACCGATCAAGTGTGGGAGCGGGCTTGCTCGCGAATGGCGCGACTCGGTTTAGAGCTCTACACCAACAGCCTGAGAAGCACGGGTCGCTTTAGCCCGGGCAGCCTCGATCGATTCATCACGCGCCAACGCCACACCCATCCGGCGCTGGCCATTGACCTCTGGCTTGCCGAACAGACGCAACGCAGTATCCGGTTCGCTCAACGCAGCGCCCAAATTGGCGAATGCGGTTTGAGTCGACTGCCCTTCCACCAGAATCACCGCCGAAGCCGAAGGCCCGAACTGACGGATCAATGGAATCGGCAGGCCCAGGATCGCCCGTGCATGCAGCGCGAACTGCGACAGGTCCTGGGAAATAAGGGTCACCAGACCGGTGTCATGCGGGCGCGGCGAGACTTCGCTGAACCAGACCTGATCACCCTTGATGAACAACTCGACGCCAAACAAACCACGGCCACCCAAGGCTTCGGTCACCGCTTTAGCAACGCGCTCGGATTCAGCCAGAGCAACCGGGCTCATGGCTTGTGGCTGCCAGGATTCCTGGTAGTCGCCTTTCTCCTGACGGTGGCCAACCGGCGCACAGAACGTAGTGCCGCCAACGTGACGCACGGTCAGCAGGGTGATTTCGTAGTCGAAATCGATGAAGCCTTCGATGATCACGCGACCTTTACCGGCGCGGCCACCTTCTTGAGCGTAATCCCAGGCCTTCTGCACGTCATCGACACTGCGCAGCAGGCTCTGGCCTTTGCCCGAGGAACTCATGACCGGTTTGACCACGCATGGGAACCCCAGATCTTCGACAGCCTTGTTGTAGTCCTCGAAGGTGTCGGCGAAGTAGTACGGCGACGTCGGCAGGCCCAGCTCTTCAGCGGCCAGGCGACGGATGCCTTCGCGGTTCATGGTCAGCTGTGCGGCGCGAGCGGTCGGGATCACGGTGAAGCCTTCGGACTCCAGCTCTACCAGGGTCGCGGTGGCGATGGCTTCGATTTCCGGCACGATGAAGTCCGGCTTCTCGGCTTCGATCACTGCACGCAGGGCGGCGCCGTCGAGCATGTTGATCACATGGCTGCGATGGGCGACTTGCATGGCCGGCGCATTGGCGTAGCGATCGACGGCAATCACTTCAACGCCCAGGCGTTGCAGCTCGATCACCACTTCCTTGCCCAACTCACCACAGCCACACAGCAATACGCGGGTCGCGGTTGGCGACAATGGAGTTCCGATACGGGTCATCTCAGGTCCTCAAGAAGCGGATCATCGAGGGATGCGGTGCCTGGCACGCTTCCCATGGGGAGAAAGCGCGGCATTTTACATGAACCTGAGGGTTTGGCTTCAGCTGACAACGGCCTGATTACGCAAGCGCCAGGCCATGATCAGCCACACGACTGTCACACCTGCGAACTTCGAGCCCATGGCGGTGAGGATCACGGCCGGAGTGAAGGCATCGATCATGCCGAAGAAGATGAAGGTGTCCAGCGGGATGCTCAGCGCCGAACTTATCCACAGGCGATCGTGCAATGGACGCTTGGTGATGCTGAATACCAGCCAGTCGATGCACTCCGACACGGCGAATGCGATGGCGCTGGCCAGTGCGATGGATGGGTCGGAAGTGACGTAGGACAGTACCAACGCCACCAGCATCGCCGCGATCGCGCCGTGACCGAAGCGGGTTTGCACCATGTCACGCAGCACGAACACCAGCCCACCCCAGGCCGACCAGATGATGTCCAGGTGCGGGGCGCTGGAAAAGGCGCAATTGATCAGCACGACGCTGCTGATGTAGGCGATCAGGAAGAGCATGGGGCGGGGGGATACCTGTCAATTTGGTGCACAGGGTACTTCATCTTCAGCGCACAGATCACCTGTGGCGAGGGGGCTTGCCCCCGTTGCACTGCGTAGCAGTGCTAAAACCTGCAACTGTTTTCTACCTGAATCACCGCGCGTACCGACTTTACGACTGCTGCGCAGCCGAACGGGGGCAAGCCCCCTCGCCACAAAAGCCACTCTAACCACAAAAAATTCACGAGTCAGACTTGGAGGGCAACATCCAGATCAACCCACTCGACTTCGCCCGCTCATGGCACAACCCCAACACCTTGCGCCGCTCTGCGTTGTCCATCCGGCTCCAGCGAGTGATTTCTTCCACCGTGCGCTGACACCCGGTGCAAATGTCATCCTCATCCAGCGCACAAATGCTCACGCACGGCGATGGAACCGGTCGTTCAATGGTGCTCATTCTTCCTGCTCGACCAGATCGCGGGCATAACGCTGCGAGTTATGCACATAGTGGGCGGCGCTGGCTTCGAGCATCTTCTTTTGCGGCTCGGTCAACTCGCGTACGACTTTGCCCGGTGAGCCCATGACCAGTGAACCGTCCGGAATTTCCTTGCCCTCACCGATCAGCGAGTTGGCGCCGATGATGCAGTTCTTGCCGATTTTCGCGCCGTTGAGAATCACCGCGTTGATGCCGATCAGGCTGTAATCGCCCACCGTGCAGCCGTGGAGCATGGCGTTGTGGCCGATGGTCACGCCGGTGCCAATGGTCAGCGGGTAGCCCATGTCGGTGTGCATCACGGTGCCGTCCTGCACGTTGCTGTTCTTGCCGATCAGGATCAATTCGTTGTCGCCACGCAACACGGCGTTGAACCAGACGTTGGCGCCCTCTTCCAGTTTGACCTTGCCCACCAAAACGGCATTGGGGGCGACCCAGCTCTGCGGATGGGTGTCGACACGGGCGTCGCCCAGGCGGTATTTCATCTTGTTGTCCTCAAAGGCTCAGGCAGCCGCAGACTCATGCCATGCGAACGATGACTTCAGGTTTTGATAAAACTCTTGGGTGGTTGATGCAGGCTGATTTTCGCGTCATAGAGCAGGTTGATCAACTCGACGATCATGATCGCCGTCAGCCCCCAGATCTTGTACTCGCCATAACGGTAGCTCGGCACGTACCAACTGTGGCCCTGATAGTCGATGCGGTGGGTGTGCTCGCGCGGGTCTTTGCGGAAGAACTCCAGCGGCACGCTGAACACGGCAGCAATCTCGGCATCGTTGGCCAGGTATTCGACGAAATCCGGAATCACGCCGACATAGGGCGTGACCTTGATACCGTGTAGGGAGATTAGTGGGCTCAGCGGGCCGATCACTTCAACCAACCCCGGTGGCAGGCCGATTTCTTCTTCAGCTTCGCGCAGGGCGGTAAAAATCAGATCTGGGTCTTCGGGGTCGCGTCGACCGCCGGGGAAGGCAACTTCACCGCCATGGGTCGAGAGCCCACTGGCGCGAAGGGTCAGGACCAGTTCCGGTTCGTCACTGCGCGTGATAGGCACCAATACCGCGGCTTCAGGGAAACGCAGGTCGGTTTCCAGCGTACGCGGCGTGTGATTACTTACCCGGTGCAGTAGCTCGTCCAGCATGAGTCTTCTCGATCTGTGCCTTACCCTGCATCATGCACCAATCGCACCGGCCGCCCAAGCCCCGAACAGCCTCATGTCGCGAAACGACAACTTGCCGACCGACACCGCTGCACGCCAAGATAGGCGCAGCATTCAGGAACCCAAGCATGAAATTTTGCAGCCAATGCGGCAACCCGGTAACCCAGCGCATTCCCGAAGGCGATTCGCGCCTGCGTTTTGTCTGCGATAGCTGTCATACCATCCATTACCAGAACCCCAATATTGTTGCCGGTTGCGTGCCGACCTGGGGTTCGAAGGTGTTGCTATGCCGTCGCGCCATCGAGCCACGGCTCGGTTACTGGACCCTGCCCGCCGGCTTCATGGAAAACGGTGAGACCATCGAACAGGCCGCCATTCGCGAGACCGCCGAAGAAGCCTGTGCCCGGGTGCGCAACCTGAGCATCTATACGCTGATCGACGTGCCACACATCAGCCAGGTGCATGTTTTCTTTCGCGCCGAGCTGGTGGACCTGGATTTTTCCGCGGGTCCCGAGAGCCTGGAAGTGCAACTGTTCGAAGAAGCCGACATCCCTTGGGGCGAACTGGCTTTCCGCACGGTGGGGCGTACCTTAGAATGCTTCTTCGCTGACCGGCGGACCGAGATCTACCCCGTGCGGTCCGAATCGATCCCACCGCTCGTCCAGCCTGCCATCATTTAACGCACTTACACGTAAAAGCATCTATAAAATCAATAATCGCGACACCTCTTAGGGATATCGTTTCAATGCGCTGGTTGCTTGCCGTTTTTTGCTTGTCGTTCGTCGCTGTCAGCCAGGCTTCCTCCACGGAAACGCTGGACGGCAAAGTCATCGAAAAAGTTCTGGTTCTCAAATCTGCCCACCAGTTGCAATTGATCAATGACGGCAAGCCGATCAAGACCTATCGCATTTCCCTGGGTAAACGCCCCAAGGGGCCGAAGCTGATGGAGGGCGACAAACGCACCCCCGAAGGCTTTTATTGGGTCGACTGGCGCAAGATCAGCGATCGCTTCAACCTGGCGATGCACATCTCCTACCCTAATATCAGCGACGCCGCCCGCGCCCGGCGCGAAGGCGTTGAGCCTGGTGGCATGATCATGATCCATGGCACCCCGGACACCGAAGACAACCCCGAAGACCTGTTCCATACGCTGGACTGGACCGACGGCTGCATCGCCATGCGCAACATGGACATGCGCGAGGTGTGGGGTCTGGTGCCGGATGGCACGATGATTGAGATTCGTCCGTAATCTTAAAATCTCCCTGACTTGTGCAGCGCTTTTGTGGCAAAGGGGCTTGCCTGTGGCGAGGGGGCTTGCCCCCGTTGCGCTGCGAAGCAGTGCTAAAACCTGCCATCGCATCCTGTCTGGCTCACCGCGTTTGCTGATTTTGCGACTGCTTCGCAGCCGAACGGGGGCAAGCCCCCTCACCACAAGGGATCGAGCGAACTCCAACATAAGTTCTGACCGCTACCTTCGGTCGGCATCGAAAAATAATTTCAAAAGATCGCAGCTTTCTGCAGCGCCTACAGGGTAGATACCAATTCCCCCTGTAGGCGCTGCCGAAGGCTGCGATCTTTGCTTTCAAAATCCCCGCCTCTAATACCACTTAGAACCTTCCCCCATTAATAGCCTCCAGTAAGCCCGGCCTTGCTGCGCCCACAGCTAAGTACTGGCATTGACATGGTATTTAAGTGGTATTAGTTTTTCCCCACAACCGGGCGACAACAATCCTACATCCGCATCGGACCAAACCTACATGAATGACCTACAGGCCCTACGCCCTGACGACACCCAGCCCACGCCGCTGTACCTGCAACTGGCGCGCAATCTGGAAGCCGCAATCCATGCCGGCCAGTGGAAAGCCGAACAGGCGATGCCATCGGAACGCAACCTCAGTGAACTGCTGGGCATCTCTCGCGTCACCGCGCGCAAAGCACTGGAAGTGCTGTTCGAGCAAGGCCTGATCCGGCGCAATCAAGGCTCTGGCACGTTCATCACGCCACGCCTGGAACAACCGCTGTCGCGCCTCTCGGGCTTCAGTGAAATGCTCCGGCTCAAAGGCTTCGTCCCTGGTTCGCAATGGCTGGAACGGGAAATCACCCCGCCGACCCACGAAGAATTGATCCGCCTCGGCCTGTCGCCCAACGACAAGGTCGCGCGACTCAAACGCTTGCGCAAAGCCGACGACACAGTGATGGCGATCGAGATGAGCACCTTGCCCGCCTCGATCATTCCCAAGCCACAAGCGGTGGGCGATTCCCTTTATGAATACCTCGACGGCATCGGCAAACCCGTAGTCCGCGCCCTGCAACACATTCAGGCGATCAACGCCTCGGACGAATTCGCCGCCCTGGTGGGCATCGCTCCCGGCACCGCCATGCTGCTGATGACCCGGGTCGGCTACATGGAAGACAACACGCCAATCGAAGTCACCGACACCTATTGCCGCAACGACTACTACGACTTTGTCGCAGAGCTCCGTAGATGAAGAGCTCCGTAGATAAAGAGCTCCGCAGATAAAGAGCTCCCTCGATAAAGAGCTTCGTTGCCAAAACGAGCAAACGAGAACCGATCATGTCCGAAGACAACATCCTCACCGCCCACGGCTGGGTTCGCGGCCGGCTGATCCACGAACACGGCAAGGTCGTGTCCATCGAAGGCCTGCCGTGCGATCCGGCGGACAACGACTTGCCTTACCTGCTGCCGGGTTTCATCGACCTGCACGTTCACGGCGGCGGTGGTAAAGACATCATGGAAGGTGCGCCCGCCTTCGAAACCATCACCAAAACCCACGTGCGCTTCGGCACCACGTCGCTGCTGGCGACCACCATGACTGCGCCGAACGAAGAAATCTCGCGAGTGCTCAAGGACGTCGGCGAGTTCTGCGAGCAGCGACCCAAAGGCAGCGCCCGGGTCCTCGGCGTGCATCTGGAAGGCCCATACATCAACCCCGGCAAACTCGGCGCTCAGCCGAATTTCGCCCACACCGCGTTGATGGCCGAAGTCGAAGAATACCTGGCGCTGGCGCCGATCAGGGTGATTACCATCGCCCCGGAAATCGCCGGCCACGACGGTTTGATCCGTGCCCTCAGCGCTCGCGGCGTGCGCATGCAAATCGGCCATACGCTGGGCAGTTACGAGGAGGGCGTCGCCGCGCTTGCGGCCGGGGCCAGCAGTTTCACTCACCTCTACAACGCCATGAGCCCGCTGCATCACCGCGAGCCGGGCATCGTCGGCGCGGCGCTGGCCCACGCCAAGTACGCCGAGCTGATTCCGGACTTGCTGCACGTGCACCCCGGCGCGATCCGCGTGGCCTTGCGCTCGATCCCGTGCCTGTATTGCGTCACCGATTCCACCGCTGCCGCCGGCATGCCCGACGGTGAATACAAGCTCGGCAGCCACACGGTGACCAAATGCCTGGGCGGCGTGCGCCTGCCCGACGGCACGCTGGCCGGCAGCACCCTGACCATGGATCAAGCCCTGCGCAACCTGGTGAAGATTGGTTTGCCGATTGCCGAAGCCTCGCAACGACTTTCGCAATTCCCCGCCGACTACCTCGGCCTTCAAGAACGCGGACGCCTGCAACCCGGCGCCTGGGCCGACTGCGTGCAGCTGGACCGCTCACTCACACTGACCGCCGTCATGGTCGAAGGAGAAGACATTGACTTCAAAAATGCTTGAAGAGGCGTTGTCCTCGTTCGAGGCCGTGCACGCCCAATTGCAGCAACTCGACCCGCAGATGATCGAGATCGCCGGGCGCCTGCGCCGTCAGCCGCCGCAAGTGGCGATGACTGTCGCTCGCGGCAGCTCCGACCATGCCGCGAGCTACTTTGCCTACCTGACCATGCAGCAACTGGGCATTCCGGTGGCGTCATTGCCGATGTCGGTGGTGACCATGCAGCAAGCGCCGCTGAAGGTCAGCGGCCAGGTCGCGTTCGCCTTCTCGCAGTCGGGGCAAAGCCCGGATCTGGTGAACAGCCTGCGTCTGCTGCGCAAGCGCGGTGCCCTGAGCATCTCCATGGTCAACGCCGAGAACTCGCCTTTGGAAGCCGCCTGCGAATTCAGCCTGCCGCTGTGCGCTGGCACTGAAAGCAGCGTCGCCGCGACCAAAAGTTTTATCGCCACCCTCACCGCCAGCGTCCGCCTGATCGCCCACTGGAAAGAAGACGTGGGGTTGCTGGAAGCAGGCCTTGCCCTGCCGGAAGGACTGCGCGAAGCGGCAAAACAAGACTGGAGCCTGGCCATTGATGCGTTGCGCGATTGTCAGCGCTTGATGGTGATCGGCCGTGGCGCCGGTTTCGCCATCGCCCAGGAAGCGGCCCTCAAATTCAAGGAAACCTCAGCGATTCAGGCCGAAGCCTTCAGCAGCGCCGAAGTCCGGCACGGCCCGATGGCGTTGATCGACGAGAACTATCCCCTACTGATCTTCGCCCCGCGCGGCGCCGAGCAGGCCGGGTTGCTGAGCCTGGCGGCGGACATGCGCCAGCGCGGCGCCCGCGTGCTACTGGCCGCGCCGGATGACGTCGCCGAACGCGATCTGACCCTGAGTCGCGCCGAACACCCGGCCCTGGACCCGATTCTGGCGATCCAGAGTTTCTACGTCATGGCCGCAGGCTTGGCCGTCGCCCGAGGCATGGACCCGGACCAGCCGCGTCATTTGAGCAAAGTGACGCGCACGCACTAAGCCCAATGACAAGTCTGAACCGTAGTTTTTATTGATGAGACCGAGCCATGCACAACAACAATAAAGAGCTGACCCTCAGCGCCCCGCTCAGCGGCCCGGTGCTCACACTTGCCAAAGTCCCGGACCCGGTGTTCGCCAGCGGCGCGATGGGCGACGGGATCGCCATCGATCCGCTGAACGACACCCTGTACTCGCCTTGTGAAGCGGTCGTGACCCACGTCGCCCGCACTGGCCACGCCATCACCTTGCGCGCCGATAACGGCGCCGAGTTGCTGCTGCACTTGGGCCTCGATACGGTCGAGTTACAGGGCGTCGGTTTCTCGATGCTGGTCAAGGAAGGTGCGCGCGTCAGCAATGGCCAGCCGCTGTTGCGTTATGACCTGGACCAGGTCGCGCAGCAGTGCAAAAGCCTGGTCAGCCTGATGATCCTGACCAACAGCCAGGACTTTCAGGCGCGGCCGATAACGCTGAAATCGGTGAAGGTTGGCGATCCGCTGCTGCACATCGTGCCGAAAGTGGCCAACGGTGTGCAGATCGACATTGAGGTCGTCGGCATCGAGGTTCAGGGGCATATTCATGTCGCCCATCGCGGCGGCCTGCACGCCCGGCCTGCCGCGCTGATCCGCCAGACCGCCCAACAGTTCAAGAGCAAATCCCGGCTGCACTTCGCCGGCAAATCGGCGGCCTGCGACAGTTTGATCGGCCTGATGGCGCTAGCCGTCGGTGAGCAGGATGAAATCAGGGTCAGCTGCCAGGGACCGGACGCCGAGGCCGCGCTGCAAGCCCTGTTGGCGGCGTTATCCACAGCCCTGGCCGAAGACAGCCACGCCGCTGCGCCAGCACCGATGGTCCAACGCAATCGCCCTGCCGAAGCGGGTGTGTTGCATGGCGTGTGCGCAGCTCCCGGTCTGGTGGCTGGGTCGTTGTTTCGTCTGAACTCGATCAGCCTGCCGATGGATGCCGGCAATCATGATCCCGAGCAACAACGGCAAAGTCTGGACACCGTACTGACTGGGGTGCGCAGCGACATCGACGCCACTCTGGCCCAAGCGAAGAAGTACAAGAATACCGACGAAGAAGCCATCTTCGCCGCGCACCTGGCGCTGCTCGAAGACCCTGCGCTGCTTGATGCGGCTTATCAGTCCATCGACCAAGGCATCGCCGCGACTCACGCCTGGAGCCAATCCATCGACGTGCAGTGCGAAGTCCTTCAACAACTCGGCAGCCCGTTGTTGGCCGAACGCGCCAACGACCTGCGCGATCTCAAACAGCGCGTGTTGCGCGCCCTGCTCGGTGAAACCTGGCAGTACGACGTGCCGGCCGGCGCCATCGTCGCGGCCCATGAACTGACCCCGTCCGACCTGCTGCAACTGAGCCAGCAAGGTGTGGCCGGGTTGTGCATGGCCGAGGGCGGCGCGACTTCCCATGTGGCAATTCTCGCTCGCGGGAAAGGCTTGCCGTGCATGGTTGCACTGGGTTCGACGCTGCTGGATCAGGTGCAAGGTCAAGCGGTGGTGCTGGATGCCGACGGCGGACGTCTCGAACTGACGCCCAACGCCGAGCGCCTGGCCGAGGTGCATCAGGCGCAACTCGATCATCAACAACGTCGTGCGCTTCAACAGTCTCAGGCTCATACCCCGGCACTGACACTTGATGGTTTGCAAATCGAAGTCGCCGCCAATGTCGCTTCCAGTGCTGAAGCGGCCGATGCTCTGGCCAATGGTGCGGACGGCGTCGGCCTGCTGCGCACCGAATTTCTGTTTGTGGACCGCAACACAGCGCCGGACGAACAGGAACAACGCGTCGCCTATCAAGCTGTGCTCGATGCCATGGGTGATAAGTCGGTGATCATCCGCACCATCGACGTCGGCGGCGACAAGCAACTCGACTATTTACCGCTTCCGGTCGAAGCGAATCCGGTGCTCGGATTACGCGGCATTCGTCTGGCTCAAGTCCGCCCGGAACTGCTGGATCAGCAACTGCGCGCGCTCCTGCAGGTCAGCCCGCTGTCGCGCTGTCGGATTCTGCTGCCGATGGTCACCGAAGTCGACGAACTGCTGCACATCCGCCAGCGTCTCGATGCGTTGTGCGACGAACTCGGCCTGATCCAACGCCCGGAGCTGGGCGTGATGATCGAAGTCCCGGCCGCCGCATTGCTGGCCGAGCAACTGGCCGAACACGCGGACTTCTTGTCGATCGGCACCAACGATTTGTCCCAATACACCCTGGCCATGGACCGCGACCACGCCGGCCTCGCCTCGCGGGTCGATGCGCTGCACCCGGCATTGCTGCGACTGATCGCCCAAACCTGCACCGGTGCGGCGGTGCATAACCGTTGGGTCGGCGTCTGCGGCGCCCTCGCTTCCGATCCGTTGGCCACGCCCGTATTGATTGGCCTGGGGGTCAGCGAGTTGTCAGTGAGCCCGGTGCAAATCGGGGAAATCAAGGACCGCGTCCGCCACCTCGATGCTACCCAATGCCGACGCATCAGCCAGGACCTGCTCAAGCTGAGCAGCGCCAGCGCGGTGCGTCACGCTTGTCACCAGCAATGGCCGCTGAGCTGAACAACAGCCACTAAAAACAACAAGAACCCTGGGAGATCCGCCATGTACCAATACTTCATCGAAGGCCTGCAGCGCCTCGGTCGTGCGCTGATGCTGCCGATCGCGATCCTGCCGATTGCCGGGTTACTGCTGCGCCTCGGCGACACCGACCTGCTGAACATCGCGATCATCCACGACGCAGGTCAGGTGATCTTCGCCAACCTGGCATTGATCTTCGCCATCGGCATCGCGGTCGGTTTCGCCAAAGACAACAACGGCACCGCAGGCCTGGCCGGGGTTATTGGCTATCTGGTGATGATCTCCACCCTCAAAGTGCTCGATGCGAGCATCAACATGGGCATGCTCGCCGGGATCGTCAGCGGCCTGATGGCCGGCGCACTGTACAACCGCTTCAAAGACATCAAGTTGCCGGAGTACCTGGCGTTCTTCGGCGGACGGCGTTTTGTACCGATCGTCACCGGGTTCGCCGCCGTCGGCCTGGGCGTCGTGTTTGGGTTCATCTGGCCGCCGATCCAGCACGGCATCAATGGCTTCGGCGCATTGATGATGGAGAGCGGCAGCTTCGGTGCTTTCGTCTTCGGCGTGTTCAACCGCCTGCTGATCGTCACCGGCCTGCACCACATTCTCAACAACATGGCGTGGTTCGTGTTCGGCAACTTCACCGACCCGACCACGGGAGCTCTAGTGACAGGCGACCTGTCGCGCTACTTTGCCGGCGATCCTAAAGGTGGCCAGTTCATGACCGGCATGTTCCCGATGATGATCTTCGGCCTGCCCGCCGCCTGCCTGGCGATGTACCGCAACGCCCTGCCGGAACGGCGCAAAGTCATGGGCGGGATATTTCTGTCCATGGCCCTCACCTCGTTTCTGACGGGCGTGACCGAACCAATCGAATTCGCTTTCATGTTCCTCGCGCCGATGCTGTTTTTGCTTCACGCGCTGCTGACGGGGTTGTCGATGGCCGTCACCAATTTGCTGAACATTCACCTGGGCTTTACGTTCTCAGGCGGCTTCATCGACATGGTTCTGGGCTGGGGTGAATCCACCAATGGTTGGCGAGTGGTTCCGGTGGGGTTGGCGTATGCGGTGATTTACTACGTTGTGTTTGATTTCTGTATTCGTCGATTCAACTTGAAGACGCCGGGACGTGAAGATGTGCCGACCGGCGACAAAGTGGTGGTCGCCGAGAATGAGCGCGCCGGGGCTTACATCAAGGCGCTGGGTGGTGCGGATAATTTGATCACCGTGGGCGCCTGCACCACTCGGTTGCGGCTGGATATGGTGGATCGCAACAAAGTGTCCGACGTTGATTTGAAAGCGCTGGGTGCGATGGCGGTTGTGCGCCCAGGTAAAGGCGGGAGTTTGCAAGTGGTGGTCGGGCCGATGGCCGACAGCATTGCCGATGAAATCCGGTTGGCGATGCCGGCGTTGGGGCGAGCGGTTATCGCCTCCCCCGCTGCCGTTGTCGACGTACCAGAACCTGCCGCCGTGGCAGATACAGAAGCCCAGCAATGGCTGAAGGCACTGGGCGGTGGCGACAATGTGCTGCAAATGGATTGCGTGGCCATGACCCGGATTCGGCTGCAACTGGCGGATGGCAAGGCGTTGTCGGAGGGTCAGTTGAAAGTACTTGGTTGCCTGGGGGTCAGTCAGTTGGACGGTGGGGTTTGGCATTTGCTGATTGGCGACAAGGCAGCGAGTTTGAGTTGTGCGCTGGAAGCATTGGTTAATCGCAATGAGGTGAGTGCCAGGGTTTAGATTTTTGGCGGCTGAGAGTCGGCTTTCGCGAGCAAGCCCGCTCCCACAGTAAATCGGCGGCGTTCGTAATTATTGTGACCAACTCGGTCAAAATGTGGGAGCGGGCTTGCTCGCGAAGAGGCCCTCACGAACACCACAAATCTCAAAGCCCGCTGACCGTCACAGGTCCAGCGGGCTTTTTTTATCGTGCTACACCTGCGGGTCCAGATGATCCAGCACACGATTCACCGACAACTCCGCCAGAGAAATCATCTGCTGAATCCCCAATGCCAGATTGCACGCCGGCCCGGTCAGATCGAACGCCAACTCGCTAGCCATGACATTCGCTGAAGCCAGGGTTTCACAGGCATGGGCCAGCAGGGTTTCGGAATCTACGTTGGGCGCGACGACGAAGATCGTGCTTGGACGCTGGCCGGCTTTGGCCTTCTTTCGGGAAGGTGGCGCGAGATAGTGATCGAGTGCACGGATTGCGGCGTCGTGGAGCTTTTTGGAATTGAGGCAGGCGTAGGGGGAAACGGATTCGTTTTCCATGTTTGCTTCTACATCTTTTACGTCTGTTTCTACATCTTTTACGTCTGTTTCTACATCTTTTACGTCTGTTTCTACGTCTGTTTCTACGTCTGTTTCTGGAGGATTTGGGCTGTCTTTGATCATTGTGTAACTCCTAATGAAAAGTCGGAGCTACCAGCATCACTTGCAGATGATGGGTGGCAGCTGTGTGCGGGCCTGCAAGACCAAAGTCATTAGGCAACCTCGGCAGACCCGGAGATCTCCCGCACACAGCCACCATAAATCGATGACCATTAATCTAAGCGCAACGATTATAGGTGCGCTTAGAGGTGCCTAACAAACTATCGGCGGGCTTGCAGTCCCGGTCGCTGAATTGGCAGCGACAGCTAAAGGTTAGAGAGCCCACTTCCGACGCACAACCTGAAAGACTTGTGGGAAGGTTCTGATGTTTTGGCTGACCGATAAACATCGTTGCTTGTGAGGCCGCCATCGCGAGCAGGCTCGCTCCCACAGTGGGTAGGCGTACATCTGGGGGAGATTGATCGGCTGTGAGGCCGTCTTCGCGGGCAAGCCTCGCTCCTACAAGTGAGCCGGCGTATGTCTGAGAGAGATTGGTCGGCTTTAAGGCCGCCACGCTCTAAATCGCAGCCAACAAAAAACCCGCTGAAATCACTTTCAGCGGGTTTCTCATTTCAGCAGTCAGGAAGATCAGAAATCCTCCAACCGCCATACCTCGTAAGCCGGCGTCTCATAGGGATGGCTCTCTTTCAGAGCCACCACCACCGCCCGAATCAACTCATCGCTGACCACAAGCTCAACCTTCCATTCCTCAACCTGCTCGACCTGCCCCGCTTCGCCAATAAACGGCTGACTGCCATCCAGTGGACGAAACTGACCCAACCCAAACACCTGCCACGCACAGTGATCATAAGCCCCGATTCGCCCGCCACCGGCAGCGAACACAGCACTCTTGACCACCTCGACATGACTGGCCGGAACAAAAAAACTGAGCTTGTACACGGCGCTTAGTTAACCCAGACGCGAGCATTACGGAACATACGCATCCAAGGTGCGTCTTCGTTCCAGTCTTCCGAACGCCACGAGTTCTGCACGGCGCGGAATACACGCTCCGGGTGCGGCATCATGATGGTCACGCGACCGTCACGGCTGGTCAAACCGGTGATCCCGCGCGGCGAGCCGTTCGGGTTGGCCGGGTAGTTTTCGGTGACCTTGCCGTGGTTGTCGACGAAACGCATTGCCACGCAACCCGACAGATCGGCTTCCAGCAACGCTTCTTCGCTGGCGAATTCGGCATGGCCTTCGCCGTGCGCGATGGCGATCGGCATGCGCGAACCGGCCATGCCCTGCAGGAAGATCGAGTTCGACTCCTGGATCTGTACCATCGCCACGCGAGCTTCGAACTGTTCGGAACGGTTACGCACGAAGTGCGGCCAGAACTCGCTGCCCGGGATCAGCTCGTGCAGGTTGGACATCATCTGGCAACCATTGCACACGCCGAGGGTGAAGCTGTCGTTACGTTCGAAGAAGCCCTGGAAGGCATCGCGAGCGCGGCTGTTGAACAGCGCGGACTTGGCCCAGCCTTCGCCGGCACCCAATACGTCGCCGTAGGAGAAACCGCCACAAGCCACCAGACCTTTGAACTCGTTCAGGTCGACACGGCCGGCCAGAATGTCGCTCATGTGCACGTCGATCGCGTTGAAACCGGCGCGGTCGAACGCGGCCGCCATTTCCACCTGACCGTTGACGCCCTGCTCACGCAGTACGGCAACCTGTGGGCGGATGCCTTTCTTGATGTAAGGCGCGGCGACGTCCTGATTGACGTCGTAGCTGAGCTTGACGCTCAGGCCCGGGTTGTCTTCTTCCAGCAGCACGTCGAACTCTTGTTCGGCGCAGTCGGCGTTATCACGCAGACGCTGGATCTGGTAGCTGGTTTCAGCCCACTGACGTTGCAGCAGACGACGCTGACCTTCGAACACGGTGTCGCCGTTGAAAGTGATGCTGATCTGGCCGTTGTTCATCGGCTGACCGATCACCGACACGCAGTCACCCAGGCCAGCAGCACTGAACTGCGCGAGGATGTCTGGAGTGGCGTCCTGGCGAACCTGGATCACAGCGCCCAGTTCTTCGTTGAACAGGATCGCGGCGATGTCGGCGGAGGTTTCTGCCAGACCGTCGAGGTTCAGGCTCAGGCCGCAGTGGCCGGCAAAGGCCATTTCCACCACGCTGGTCAGCAAACCACCGTCGGAACGGTCGTGGTAAGCCAGCAAGTGACCGTCGGCGTTGAGACCCTGGATTACGGCGAAGAAGGCTTTCAGGTCTTCGGCGTCATCGACGTCCGGTGCCTGCTTGCCGAGTTTGCCGTGAACCTGAGCGAGGATCGAAGCGCCCATGCGGTTCTGACCGCGACCGAGGTCGATCAGGATCAGGTCGGTGGTGCCCTTGTCCATGCGCAGCTGCGGGGTCATGGTCTGACGGATGTCAGCCACAGGCGCGAAACCGGTCACGATCAGCGACATCGGCGAAGTGACAGTCTTGTCGACGCCTTCGTCGTTCCAGCGGGTGGCCATGGACATGGAGTCCTTGCCTACCGGAATGGTGATGCCGAGGTCCGGGCACAATTCCATGCCGACTGCTTTCACGGTGTCGTACAGACGCGCGTCTTCACCCGGGTGACCGGCGGCGGACATCCAGTTGGCCGACAGTTTGATGTCGGAGATTTTGGCGATGCGCGACGCCGCGATGTTGGTCAGGGTTTCGCCGATGGCCATGCGGCCCGACGCCGGAGCGTCCAGCAGAGCCAGCGGAGTACGCTCGCCCATGGCCATGGCTTCACCGGTGTAGACGTCGAAGCTGGTGGCGGTGACGGCAACGTCGGCCACCGGAACCTGCCACGGGCCGACCATCTGATCACGGGCCACGAGGCCAGTGATGGTGCGGTCGCCGATGGTGATCAGGAAGCTTTTGCTGGCCACGGCCGGGTGATGCAGAACGCGCTCGACGCAGTCGGCGATCTCGAGGGTCGACGGATCGAAATCGTCGCCCTGCTCGTTTTCGCGAACGGCCGAACGGTGCATGCGCGGGGCTTTGCCCAGCAGCACTTCGAGCGGCATGTCCACCGGGCTATTGCCGAAGTGGCTGTCGGTCACGGTCAGTTGCGGTTCAGCAGTGGCTTCGCCGACCACGGCAAACGGGCAACGCTCACGTTCGCAGATCGCCTGGAAGCGTTCGAAGTCCGCCGGGCCAACTGCCAGGACGTAGCGTTCCTGGGATTCGTTACTCCAGATTTCGTGCGGGGCCATGCCCGGCTCATCGTTTGGAATGTTGCGCAGTTCGAAGCGACCGCCACGGTTGCCGTCGTTGACCAATTCCGGGAAGGCGTTGGACAGACCGCCCGCGCCGACATCGTGGATGAAGCTGATCGGGTTTTTGTCACCCAACTGCCAGCAACGGTCGATAACTTCCTGGCAGCGACGCTCCATTTCCGGGTTTTCGCGCTGTACGGATGCAAAGTCCAGATCCGCCGAGCTGGTGCCGGTGGCCATGGAAGAGGCAGCGCCGCCGCCCAGGCCAATGAGCATTGCCGGGCCGCCGAGCACGATCAGCTTGGAGCCAACGGTGATCTCGCCTTTCTGCACGTGTTCGGCACGTATGTTACCCATGCCGCCAGCCAGCATGATTGGCTTGTGGTAACCGCGAACTTCGTCGCCACGCGGGGTGGTGATCGATTGTTCGAAGGTACGGAAGTAGCCGGTCAGGGCCGGACGGCCGAATTCGTTGTTGAACGCGGCGCCACCCAGTGGGCCTTCGATCATGATGTCCAGCGCGGTAACGATGCGCTCAGGCTTGCCGTACGGCACTTCCCACGGCTGTTCGAAGCCCGGGATTTGCAGGTTGGACACGGTGAAACCGGTCAGGCCAGCCTTTGGCTTGGCGCCGCGACCGGTTGCACCTTCGTCGCGAATCTCACCGCCGCTACCGGTGGACGCGCCCGGGAACGGGGCAATCGCGGTCGGGTGGTTGTGAGTTTCGACTTTCATCAGGATGTGCACCGGTTCCTGCACCGCGCCGTACTGACGGGTTTCAGGGTCCGGGAAGAAACGGCCGGCAACGGAGCCGACGATTACCGAGGCGTTGTCCTTATAAGCCGACAGAACACCTTCGCTGTGCATCTGATAGGTGTTCTTGATCATGCCGAACAGGCTTTTTTCCTGGCTCTGACCGTCGATGTCCCAACTGGCGTTGAAGATCTTGTGACGGCAGTGCTCGGAGTTCGCCTGGGCGAACATCATCAGTTCGATGTCATGCGGGTTGCGCTTCAAGCCGATGAAGGCGTTGACCAAGTAGTCGATCTCGTCTTCGGCCAGGGCCAGGCCCAGTTCGGTGTTGGCTTTTTCCAGCGCGGCGCGGCCGCCGCCCAACACGTCGATCGCGGTCAGGGGCTTGGGTTCGGCGTGGCTGAACAGGCCGGCGGCTTGTTCAAGGTTGTCCAATACGATCTGGGTCATGCGGTCATGCAGCGCGCCTGCGATCAGCTGCGCTTCGGCATCGCTGAACTGGCCGGCGACGTAGAACGCGATACCGCGCTCCAGGCGCTGGATCTTGGTCAGGCCGCAGTTGCGAGCGATGTCGCTGGCTTTACTGGACCACGGCGAGATAGTGCCAAAACGTGGCAACACCAGAAACAGACGACCGGTTGGCTCTTGTACTGGAACGCTTGGGCCGTACTTCAGAAGGCGCGCGAGCACCTGCTGTTCGTCGCCGGTCAGGACGCCGGTAACTTCGGCGAAGTGAGCGAATTCAGCATACAAGCCGCTGACAGCCGGAACCTTCTGGCTCAGTTGCTCAAGGAGTTTGCTGTGGCGAAAGGCAGAAAGGGCAGGAGCGCCGCGCAGGATCAACATCTTCGGGACAGCCTCGGGAAGGGGTGTGCTTTGAGGCCGTGCATTCTAGCCTAAACCGCCCGCGACAGCACCCGAAACGGTACGCACGGCTGCACCCGAACGTCGGGCCGGGTATTCGAGCCCGAAACAGGCGCGCGCCGCGGGTTATTTTTTCTGTCACAAAATGCTGTTCGGGCCCATTCCTGCGGGCTCCAAGCGGGTTTTAGACTCTCTAGCAGACAAGCCCTTCGCTGTCGAGATATGGCGCTCGTGGTCCTTTGCGTATACTGCGCAGATGTTTTCCCCAACGGCTTTGCGTCCGCGGTATGCCAAATGGCTGATCGCAACCGGACTCTTCCTGGTGCTCAGTGGCTGTGTTGATAAACCCAACACGCTGGAGCGCGTAAAGGAGGATGGCGTGCTGCGGGTGGTTACCCGTAACAGTCCCGCCACCTACTTTCAGGATCGCAACGGTGAAACCGGCTTCGAATACGAGCTGGTGAAGCGCTTCGCCGACGATCTGGGGGTCGAACTCAAGATCGAAACCGCCGACAACCTCGATGACCTGTTCAGTCAGGTGGGCAAGCCCAATGGCCCGGTGCTGGCTGCTGCCGGCTTGGTCAGCAGCGAGCAACGCAAACAGCAGGTGCGGTTTTCCCACTCTTACCTCGAAGTCACCCCACAGATCATCTACCGCAACGGCCAGTCACGGCCGACCGACGCAGGCGATCTGGTCGGCAAGAAGATCATGGTGCTCAAGGGCAGCACCCACGCCGAGCAATTGGCAGAGCTGAAAAAGAAATATCCCGGCATTGAATACGAAGAGTCCGACGCGGTTGAAGTCGTCGACTTGCTGCGCATGGTCGACGAAGCCCAGATCGATCTGACCCTGGTCGACTCCAACGAAGTCGCGATGAACCAGGTGTACTTCCCCAAAGTGCGGGTCGCCTTCGATCTCGGTGACGCCAGCAATCAGAGCTGGGCCGTGGCCGCCGGCGAAGACAACAGCCTGCTAAACGAGATCAACACCTACCTTGATAAGGTGAAGAAAAACGGCACCCTGCAACGCCTCAAAGACCGCTATTACGGGCACGTCGACGTACTGGGTTACATGGGCGCCTACACCTTCGCCCAGCATCTGCAGCAGCGCTTGCCCAAGTACGAACAGCATTTCAAGACGTACGCCAAGAAAGAGAAAGTCGACTGGCGCTTGTTGGCGGCGATCGGTTATCAGGAATCGCTGTGGCAAGCGGCGGTCACGTCCAAGACCGGCGTGCGCGGATTGATGATGCTGACCCAGAACACGGCGCAAGCCATGGGCGTGTCCAATCGCCTCGACCCCAAGCAAAGCATCATGGGCGGCGCAAAGTACCTGGCTTATATGAAGGAGCAACTGGACGAGTCGATCCAGGAGCCGGATCGTACGTGGTTCGCGCTCGCAGCCTACAACGTCGGCAGCGGTCACCTGGATGACGCGCGCAAACTGGCGGCCAAGGAAGGGTTGAACCCGGACAAGTGGCTGGACGTGAAGAAAATCCTGCCGCGCCTGTCCGAGAAGAAATGGTTCAGCAAAACCCGTTACGGCTACGCCCGGGGCGGCGAGCCGGTGCACTTCGTGGCGAACATTCGTCGTTACTACGACATCCTGACATGGGTCACGCAGCCGCAGTTGGAAGGCAATCAGGTCGCCGAGGGCAACCTGCATGTGCCGGGGGTCGACAAGACCAAGCCGAGCCAGGAAACCCCGCCGCTCTAACAGCTACCACCCATCAAATGTGGGAGTTTGTGTTCGGTTTAGGCTTTTGCAGCAGCCAGAATCAGCGCCTTCATCTCCGACACCGCCGACTTGAACCCGACGAACAACGCGTGGGCCACCAGCGCATGGCCGATGTTCAACTCGTTGATGCCCTTGATCGCCGCAACAGCTTCGACGTTGTGATAGTGCAGGCCGTGACCGGCGTTGACGATCAGCCCCTGGGCCAGACCGAATGCCACGCCATCGACCACGCGCTTGAGCTCTTCAGCGACTTCGGTTGGCGTCTCGGCGTCCGCATAACGCCCGGTGTGCAATTCAATGGCCGGTGCACCGACACGGCGGGACGCTTCGATCTGCCGCTCGTCTGCGTCGATGAACAGCGACACTTCACAGCCGATCTTCGTCAGGCGATCCACCGCTGCCTTGATCCGGGCCTCCTGCCCTGCCACGTCCAGACCGCCTTCGGTGGTCAGCTCCTGACGGGTTTCCGGAACCAGGCAAATATGTGCCGGGCGGATGCGTTCGGCGAACGCCATCATTTCTTCGGTGACGCCCATTTCGAAGTTCATGCGGGTTTGCAGCACATCCTTGAGCAGCAGCACATCGCGCTCCTGAATGTGCCGGCGGTCTTCGCGCAGGTGCACGGTGATGCCATCAGCGCCCGCCTCTTCCGCGTCCAGCGCTGCCTTGACCGGATCCGGGTAACGAGTACCCCGGGCCTGACGCAGGGTGGCAACGTGGTCGATGTTCACGCCAAGAAGAATGCGATTGCTGGTGGTCACGGAAGCGCTCCTGAAATAAGGGAAAGTTCGGTGCACAGCATACACGGGGAGCTTGGGTCTGTTGACGCAAGCATCAACAGTTCCTGTGGCTTGCGAAACTATGGCTTGCGAAACAACTCGCGACTGACCAGAGGACGACCGCCCAGATGAACGGCCAATGCCTGACGCATTAGGCGCTTGGCAGCGGACAGCGCTCCGGGTGCGGACCAGTCGGCATCGGCCATGGCCAGCAGTTCGGTGCCGTTGAACAGACCCGGTTGCAGCAGATAGACCCGCTCCAGACCCGCATCCACTTGCAAGCGATAGAGGCCGTCCGGCGCGATGGGGTCGTCATGGATGTCGGTATTCAACGCAAAGCCGTAGCCGAGGTCGTCGAGCAAACGCCATTCGAAGGAGCGCAGCAAAGGCTCCAGCGGACGGCCTTCCGCCAGGGCGAGCAAGGTCGCGGCGTAGTGATCGAAAACTGCGGGATGAGGGTCTTCGGCGGGCAGCAGACGGATCAGCAGTTCGTTGAGGTAGAGGCCGCTGAACAGCGCCTCGCCGTTGAGCCAGGTAGAAACACCGGCACTTTCCATGCGGCCGACGTTTTTCAGTTCACCCCGCCCCCGAAACTCGACTTCGAGCGGCACGAACGGCCGCGCCAATGTCCCGGCCTTGCCCCGCGCGCTACGCAACACCGCCCGCAGCCGACCTTGCGGCGTAAGGAAATCCACCAGCGCACTGCTTTCGCGGTAGGCGCGGCTGTGGAGGACGTAGGCGGCTTGGCCGATGGGGGCTTGAGACATGGAGTCAGGGTTCTCAATGACGGAGCGCAGTTTTAAAAACAACCCAAAACCAATGTGGGAGCGGGCTTGCTCGCGAAAGCGGTGTAACAGTCAACATCAATGCTGAATGTTACATCCTCTTCGCGAGCAAGCCCGCTCCCACAGTAGATCTATGTGCTGCCAAACGGTTTACAGGTCGCCATAACCCAGCGAACGCAATGCACGCTCGTCATCGGACCAGCCGCCCTTAACCTTGACCCACAGGTTGAGCATGATCTTGGAGTCGAACAGCAGCTCCATGTCCTTGCGCGCCTCGGTGCCGATGCGCTTGATGCGCTCGCCCTTGTCGCCAATGATGATTTTCTTCTGGCCGTCACGTTCGACGAGGATCAACGCATGAATGTGCAGGGTTTTGCCCTGCTGCTTGAACTCTTCGATTTCCACGGTGATCTGGTACGGCAGCTCGGCACCCAACTGGCGCATGATTTTCTCGCGCACCAATTCGGCGGCGAGGAAGCGGCTGCTACGGTCAGTGATCTGATCTTCCGGGAAGAAGTGATCGTTTTCCGGCAGGTGCTCGGCGATCACTCGTTCCAGTGCGTCCAGGTTGTGCCCGTGCTGGGCCGAGATCGGCATGATCTGCGCGTTCGGCAGCTGCTCCTGCAACCAGCTCAGGTGCGGCATCAGCTCGGATTTGTCTTCGATACGGTCAGTCTTGTTCAGCGCCACGATCAGCGGGCCGGTCACGTACTGTACGCGCTCGAGGACCATCTGGTCTTCGTCGGTCCACTTGGTGCGGTCAACCACGAAGATCACCACGTCGACGTCTTTCAACGCCGCCGAAGCGGTCTTGTTCATGTAACGGTTCAGGGCCTTTTCGCCCCCCTTGTGCATGCCAGGGGTGTCGACATAGATCGCCTGAACGGCGCCTTCGGTCTTGATGCCGAGCATGTTGTGACGGGTGGTCTGCGGCTTGCGCGAGGTGATCGCCAGCTTCTGACCCAGAATGTGGTTCAGCAGCGTGGACTTGCCCACGTTGGGACGGCCGACGATGGCAACATAGCCACAGCGAGTTGCGGTTGAATCAGTCATGGCCATTCTCCACGCCCAGGGCAATCAGTGCTGCGGCGGCCGCTACCTGTTCGGCAATACGACGGCTCACACCCTGACCTCGGCTTTTTTCATTCAGTAAGATGATTTCACATTCGACGAAGAACGTCCGGCAATGCGGCTCACCCTGGATATCCACCACTTCGTAACGCGGCAGCTCACAACCACGGGACTGCAGGAATTCCTGCAGGCGGGTTTTCGGATCTTTGTTGGTGTCGACCAGCGTCAGGCCTTCGAACTCCCCGGCCAGCCAAGCCAGCACGCGCTCGCGCGCCATGTCCATGCCGGCGTCCAGATAGATCGCACCGATCAGGGCTTCCAGGGCATCGGCCAGAATCGACTCGCGACGGAAACCACCGCTTTTCAATTCGCCAGAGCCCAGGCGCAGGTATTCGCCCAGGTCGAAACCACGGGCCAGCACGGCCAGGGTCTCACCTTTCACCAAGCGGGCGCGCAAACGCGACAACTGGCCTTCGCGGGCCAACGGGAAGCGATCGAACAGCGCCTCGCCAGCGACGAAGTTGAGGATGGCATCACCGAGGAACTCCAGGCGTTCGTTGTTGCGCCCGGCAAAGCTGCGGTGAGTCAGGGCCAGGACCATCAGCTCCTGGTCTTTGAAGGTGTAGCCGAGCTGACGCTCTAGACGGCTTAAGGAGACGCTCACGGTTTACCCACGCTGAGTTCGTGGCTGGATTCCACCGCCATCGCCGTGGTGCGGCGCAGGCTTGGGACAATTAACGCTGTGTTCAAAAATAACGTCCTGAATATCGTTGTTTTCATGCTTCTGTCGCCGATTATGCCGACTCCAGAAATGCATTCGGCGCTGTGTTCAACAGCGCCGCGTGTGATTACTTGATCAGGCCAACCCGCGAGAAATTCGGCAGGTGACTGAGTTTGGGTTCCGGCCAGCTCATCCAGACTGCGAAGGCCTTGCCGACAATATTCTTGTCGGGAACCATGCCCAGCAGATCCTTGGGAATACTCGGATCATCCCAGTAGCGACTGTCGTTGGAGTTGTCGCGGTTGTCGCCCATCATGAAGTAGTGCCCGGCAGGCACGGTCCACGAACGATCCGGCGCTGCGCGGTAGCGGCTCATTTCCTTGCGGATAAGGTGCTCGGCGATGCCGAGTTTTTCCTTGTAGAGTTCGGCGCTGCCCAACGTGCCCGGCTCGGAGCCGACCAGTTGTTCGGCAACCGACTCACCGTTGACGAACAGACGCTTGTCCGCGGTGTAGCGAATCTGGTCACCCGGCAGGCCCACCACACGCTTGATGTAATTGACGTTCGGGTCGCTCGGGTAGCGGAACACCATCACATCGCCGCGCTGCGGATCACCGACTTCGATGACTTTCTTGTCGATCACCGGCAGGCGGATCCCGTAAGAAAATTTATTCACCAGAATGAAGTCGCCGACGTCCAGGGTCGGTTTCATCGAGCCGGAAGGAATCTGGAACGGTTCCACCAGGAACGAACGCAGCACCAGCACGATGAACAACACCGGGAAGAACGACTTGCCGTATTCGACCAGCAGCGGCTCTTTGTTCAGTTTCTCGACCACCACCATGTCAGCCTGGCTGACGCTACCCTGGTAAGAGTTAATGGCAGCCCGGCGCCGTGGCGCCAGGAACAGCAGATCGAGCAACGCCAACAGGCCGCAGACGAACACGGCGATGACCAGCAACAGCGGGAAATTTAGTGACATAGGACCTAACTATCCAACCTGAGCACTGCAAGGAAGGCTTCTTGTGGAATCTCCACGTTACCGACCTGCTTCATGCGTTTTTTACCGGCCTTCTGCTTTTCCAACAGCTTGCGCTTACGGCTGACGTCGCCACCGTAGCATTTGGCCAATACGTTCTTTCTGAGTGCCTTGACGGAAGTCCGCGCAATGATCTGCCCGCCGATGGCGGCCTGGATCGCGACGTCGAACATCTGGCGCGGAATCAGTTCTTTCATCTTCTCGGTCAACTGGCGACCTTTGTAGTGCGCATTGTCGCGGTGCACGATCAGCGCCAGGGCGTCGACCTTGTCACCGTTAATCAGCACATCCAGTTTCACCAGATTAGCTGATTGATAACGGTCGAAATGGTAATCCAGCGAAGCATAGCCACGGCTGGTGGATTTCAGACGATCGAAGAAGTCCAGAACCACTTCGTTCATCGGCAAATCGTAGGTCACCTGGACCTGAGTGCCGAGGAACAGCATGTCGTGCTGCACGCCACGCTTTTCGATACACAGGGTAATGACGTTACCCAGGTGCTCTTGCGGCACAAGGATATTGGCCCGCACGATCGGTTCACGCATGTCTTCGATCGACGACAGGTCCGGGAGCTTCGACGGGTTATCGACGTAAATCGTTTCGCCGGTTTTCAGCAACAGCTCGAAAATTACCGTCGGCGCCGTGGTAATCAGGTCCAGGTCGTACTCGCGCTCCAGGCGCTCCTGGATGATTTCCATGTGCAGCATGCCGAGGAACCCGCAACGGAAGCCGAAGCCCAGGGCGTCGGAGCTTTCCGGGGTGTACTGCAGGGACGAGTCGTTGAGGGTGAGCTTTTGCAGGGCTTCACGGAAATCTTCGAAGTCGTCGGAGCTGACCGGGAACAGACCGGCGTACACCTGCGGCTGAATGCGTTTGAAGCCTGGCAGCACGTCAACGTCTGGCGTGGAGCTCAAGGTCAGGGTGTCACCGACCGGTGCACCGTGAATGTCCTTGATACCGGCAATGATGAAGCCCACTTCGCCGGCCTTCAGGTCAACGGTGGCGGTGTGTTTCGGGTTGAAGACACCGACGCTGTCCACCAGGTGGATCTTGCCGGTGGATTTAACGAGAATCTTGTCGCCCTTCTTCACACGACCGTGACGCACGCGTACCAGGGACACAACGCCCAGGTAGTTGTCGAACCAGGAGTCGATGATCAACGCTTGCAGCGGATCTTCGTAGTTGCCGGTCGGCGCAGGAATCGTGGTTACCAGACGCTCGAGCACTTCGTCGACGCCCAGGCCAGTCTTGGCAGAGCACTCGACCGCATCGGTGGCATCGATGCCGATGATTTTTTCGATTTCTTCTTTGACGCGGTCCGGATCGGCCTGTGGCAGGTCGATCTTGTTCAGGACTGGCATGACTTCCAGGCCCTGCTCGATCGCCGTATAGCAGTTGGCAACCGACTGCGCCTCAACGCCCTGACCGGCATCGACCACCAGCAATGCACCTTCACAGGCCGCCAGCGACCGGCTGACTTCGTAGGTGAAGTCAACGTGGCCCGGGGTGTCAATGAAGTTCAGCTGGTACTTGATGCCATCGCGAGCGGTGTAATAAAGGGTGACGCTATGGGCCTTGATGGTGATCCCGCGTTCACGCTCCAGGTCCATGGAGTCCAGTACCTGGGCTTCCATTTCACGCTCGGCAAGGCCGCCGCACATCTGGATGAAGCGATCGGCCAGCGTCGACTTGCCATGGTCAATGTGGGCGATGATGGAGAAATTGCGGATATGACTCAAATCACTCACGGATCAACACTCAAAAAGGCTGCAGGCATAGCCCGCCGAAAAATAGCCGGGAATTGTACCTGATCCACGGCGCAAGCGTCACGTTCGCAGGTCAGACGGCGCGTACAAAAACGCCCCGGTCTTGCGACAGGGGCGTTTTGAGTGACAAGCAATGTCGGGAATAACCCGCGATCAACCGGCCCGGCGCAACAACCATACCCCGGCCAGGGCACAGACACCGGCCGGTACCAGCACCGCAAACAGCGGCGAGAAACCGAATACCAGGCTCGAAGGCCCCAACAAATCCTGGACGATGCGGAAGGTGAAGCCCACCAGCACACCGGTAAACACCCGCTGACCGAGGGTCACCGAACGCAGCGGGCCGAAGATGAAGGAAATCGCCATCAGCACCAATGCGGCGGTCACCAGCGGCTGCAACACCTTGACCCAAAATGCCAGCCAGTACCGACCGTTGCTCAGGCCCTGATCAGCCAGGTAGTGGATGTAACTCCACAGACCGGTGATCGACAGTGATTCAGGCGCCATCACCACGGTGCTCAGCAGTTGCGGGCTCAGGGCTACTTCCCAACGCTCCACCGGGGTCGTCACCACTTCGGTGTTCTTTTCATGGAACAACGTGGTCGTGACATCGCTCAGTTGCCAGTGATCCGTGTCAAATTCCGCGCGCTTGGCGAAGCTCGAAGACAGCATGTGGCGTTGATCGTCGAAGCGATAACGGGTCACGCCGTACAGCAGACCATTGGGTTGCACAGAGTTGACATGAATGAACTCGTCACCCTGACGGTGCCAGAGACCGTGCTTGGCGCTTTGCGCGTCGCCACTGCCCTGGGCCAGCGAGCGATTGGCCTGAGCGGTAACTTCCGTGGCCGGCGCGACGTATTCACCAATCACCAACCCCACCACCATCAAAAGCAGCATCGGCTTCATGACAGCCCAGACGATCCGCCCCAACGACACGCCCGCAGCGCGCATGATGGTCAGTTCGCTGTGGCTGGCCAGGCTGCCGAGGCCGATCAGGCAACCGATCAGCGCCGCCATCGGCAACATGTCGTACAGACGGCGTGGAGCGGTCAGCAGCACGTAGCTCAGGACATCCATCAGCGTGTAGGTATCGCTGACCTCACTCATTTCATCGATGAAGGCAAACAGCGTTGCCAGACCGAGGATGATCCCCAGCACTGCCAGGATCGCGACGAACACGCTGCTACCGATGTAGCGATCGAGCTTATCCACGGGCCACCTCCAGCGCACTGCGGCGACTCGCCATCTTCAAGCGCAACGGCTCCCAATACAGCAAGCCAAGGCCAATGGCCAGGAAGATCGCATGCACCCACCACAAGCCCAATGCCGCCGGGATCTTGCCCTTTTCGAGGGCGCCGCGAGCGGCAATCAGGATGGTCAGGTAAGCCATATAAAGAAGAATCGCCGGCAGCAGCTTGAGGAAACGGCCCTGACGCGGGTTGACCCGCGACAGCGGCACCGCCATCAGGGTCACGATGAAGACCAGCAACGGCAGAGACAGACGCCATTGCAGTTCGGTGCGCGAGCGGATGTCATCGCTGCCCAACAGGGAGCGGGTGGTCATCGCGTCACGATCGGTGACTTCGTCACTGACGTCCGGCTTAGGCAGCAATACGCCGTACTCGTCGTACTTGATGGCACGGTAGTCGGCCTGCCCCGGATTACCGTCGTAGCGGTAGCCGTTGTCGAGAATCAGATAGCGGTTACCGTCGGGGCGAATTTCCTGGCGCCCTTTCTCGGCCACCAACACGGAAATTCCACGATCCTTCTTATCGGAATTGATGTTCTTCTGCGAAATGAATACGCCGCCGAGGTTGATGCGGTCATCCGACAGCGTTTCGGTATAGGTCACCCGAGTACCGTCGCGCAAGGCCTGGAAGCGGCCTGGCTCAAGGGTATCGAATTCAGTCAGTGCGTCCTGTTTGTTCAGCAGCAACTGGAACTGGTTGGCACCCTGTGGCGCCAGGCTCAGGCTCAACCATGCCACCACCAGAGCAACCAGCGTGGCCGGAAACAGGGTGATGCGAAACAGTCGCTGCTGGCTCATGCCAGTGGCGGACAGCACGGTCATTTCGCTGTCGAGGTACAGACGACCGTAGGCCAGCAGGATGCCGAGAAACAGCCCCAAAGGCAGAATCAACTGCAGGAAACCCGGCAGACGGAAACCCATGATCAGGAACAGCGAACCCGGATCCAGAAGGCCAGAGGCCGCTTGGGCGAGGTACTTGATGAAGCGTCCGCTCATGATGATGACCAGCAGCACGGCGCTGACGGCGCTCAAGGTCAACAGGACTTCGCGGGATAGATAACGGAAGACAATCAAACCAGACACTCCAGGGTTGTCAGGCTAAGCGGCCAAACAAACAAACGTATCGGTCGGCCCGCAGAGCAGAGCCGCCGAAAAAGATGGCGCATTATCCTGTGATTGGGTGCGCCTGTCACTGCGCACGCTCAAGCAGACACCTGAACCACCGAAGTTCGCACGACCGAGGGTTGTCAGGCGCCGGTAGCGAGGTTCAAACTGCGGCCTTTGTCGCTGGCACTGCACCTGCGTCTTTCTACTTATAAGCAAGACTCTGCGCGTCGCGCACTTTGACCATTAATTCAGGGACCCAGACATGGAACTGGTTGTAAAAAGCGTTAGCCCGGAAACGTTGAAGACCGCCACGCTGGTGGTCGCCGTCGGCGAGGGCCGCAAACTCGGCGCCGTTGCCAAACAACTCGACGAGCTGAGCGGTGGCACCATCAGTGCCGTGCTCAAGCGCGGCGACCTGGCCGGCAAAGTCGGCCAGAGCCTGTTGCTGCACAGCCTGCCTAACCTCAAGGCCGAGCGCGTGTTGCTGGTGGGCGTGGGCAAGGATGAAGAGCTGGGCGATCGCCCGTTCCGCAAAATCATCGCCGGTATCCTCAACACCCTTAAAGGCCTGGGCGGCAGCGATGCAGTGCTGGCCCTGGACGAAGTCGTGGTCAAAGGCCGCGACAGCTATGGCAAGACTCGTCTGTTGGCCGAAACCCTGGTGGATGGCGAGTACACCTTCGACCAGTTCAAGAGCCAGAAAGCCGACCCGCTCTCCTTGAAGAAAGTCACCCTGGTGACCATCAAGGCAGCACAGGCTGAAGTCGAACGCGCCGTGGCCCACGCCACTGCGATCGCCAATGGCATGGCCTTCACCCGCAATCTGGGCAACCTGCCGCCAAACATCTGCCACCCGACATTCCTGGGCGAACAAGCCAAGAACCTGGGCAAAGAATTCAAGAGCCTGAAAGTCGAAGTCCTCGATGAGAAGAAGATCAAGGACCTGGGCATGGGCTCTTTCTACGCCGTTGGCCAAGGCAGCGCCCAGCCGCCGCGCTTGATCGTCATGCAATACAACGGCGGCAAGAAATCCGAGAAGCCGTACGCACTGGTCGGCAAAGGCATCACCTTCGACACCGGCGGCATCAGCCTCAAGCCGGGCGCCGGCATGGATGAAATGAAGTACGACATGGGCGGCGCCGCCAGCGTGTTCGGTACCCTGCGTGCCGTGCTTGAGCTGAAACTGCCGATCAACCTGGTGTGCATCCTGGCCTGCGCCGAGAACATGCCGAGCGGCAACGCTTCGCGCCCGGGCGACATCGTCACCACCATGAGCGGCCAGACCGTGGAAATCCTCAACACCGATGCCGAAGGCCGCCTGGTGCTGTGCGATGCTCTGACCTACTCCGAACGCTTCAAGCCGCAAGCGGTGATCGACATCGCCACCCTGACCGGCGCGTGTGTCGTCGCACTGGGTTCTCACACCTCGGGCCTGCTGGGCAACAACGACGAGCTGATCGGTCAACTGCTGAGCGCCGGCCAATCCGCCGACGACCGCGCCTGGCAACTGCCGCTGTTCGATGAATATCAAGAGCAGCTGGACAGCCCGTTCGCCGACATCGCCAACATTGGCGGCCCGAAAGCCGGCACCATCACCGCTGCCTGCTTCCTGTCGCGCTTCACCAAGAACCTGAACTGGGCGCACCTGGACATCGCCGGCACGGCCTGGACCAGCGGCGGTAAGGACAAGGGCGCCACTGGCCGCCCGGTTCCCCTGCTGACCCAATACCTGCTGGACCGCGCCAAAGCCTGAAACCGATGACCCTGAGGGCGTCACTTTCCAGTGATGCCCTCAGGGCTCAGGAACCGCAATGACCAAAGTCGACTTCTATATCCTGCCCAGCGCCGATCCTTCGGCACGGCTGGATTTCGCCTGCAAGCTCACCGAAAAAGCCTGGCGCATGGGCCACCGCATTTACCTGCACTGCAGCGATGCCGCCCAGCGTGATGACCTCGACGCGCGCTTGTGGGCCTTCAAGGGCGAAAGCTTCGTGCCCCACGGTCCCGCCGAAAGCGAGCCGGAGGGTTTGATTGTCCTGGGCCTTGGCGATGACTGCGGTCAGCATCAGGATCTGCTGGTCAATCTGGACCTGAAAGTCCCGGTATTTGCCAAACAGTTCGCCCGCGTGGCGGAAGTGGTGGTGGAAGATCCGACGATTCGTTCGGCTGCGCGGGAGAGTTTCCGTTTCTACCGCGAACAGGGCTATCCTCTGCAAGATCACCGTTTACAGCGACTCTGAGCATTCCGATGGACACTCCAAAACCGCAGCAAAATTCCGCGCATCTGCTGGATGACCTCGAGTCGATCCGCCAACTGCTCGGTGATGACAACCTGCAACCGCCCTTGCTGACCGACACGGTCATTGAAGGTGATCAGGAACAGATCCCCATGCTGTTCGACACGGTCGGCAATGCGCCGCAGCCGGTCGAAGCGACACCGCCACCCGCCCCAGCCGCGCAACCGTCGCCTGCCGCCAGCAAAGGCCCCGACGCCCTGCTGCACCTGGACAGCGAACTGCGTGCCGCCGCGCTATTGATCATGCAAGACGTGATCGACGACTTCGCCCCGCACATCGAAACCGAAATCAAACGCCGTCTTGATGCGCGGATGGAACGGTTGCTCAGCCAGTACGAATAACCCCCCCTGTGGGAGCGAGCCTGCTCGCGATAGCATCACCTCGGTTTCCTGATAGACCGCGGCGCCTGCATCGCGAGCAGGCTCGCTCCCACATTTCATCTGAGCTGTAATTGATCAAGCGCCCTGTCTGCACCCGCTCGCCCTACGCCCCATGCCTCGCTATACTTGCCGGCTTTTCCTGAATAAATGCCAATAGGGTCCCGCCGCGCATGGATAAGACCTACCAGCCGCACGCCATTGAAACTTCCTGGTACAACACTTGGGAGTCTGAGAATTACTTCGCCCCGCAAGGCGCGGGCGAGTCCTACACCATCATGATCCCGCCGCCGAACGTCACCGGCAGCCTGCACATGGGTCACGGTTTCAACAACGCGATCATGGACGCCCTGATCCGTTTCCGCCGCATGCAGGGTCGCAACACCCTGTGGCAGCCGGGTACCGACCACGCCGGTATCGCCACGCAAATGCTGGTGGAGCGCCAACTCGAAGCCCAAGGCCAGAATCGCCACGATCTGGGCCGCGAAAAATTCCTCGAGAAAGTCTGGGAATGGAAGGATCAGTCCGGCGGCAACATCAGCCGTCAGATCCGCCGCCTCGGCTCGTCCGTGGATTGGAGCCGTGAGCGCTTCACCATGGATGACGGCCTCTCGGAAGCGGTTAAAGAAGCGTTCGTGCGCCTGCACGAAGACGGTCTGATCTACCGCGGCAAGCGTCTGGTCAACTGGGACACCAAGCTGCACACGGCGATTTCCGACCTCGAAGTGGAAAACCACGACGAGAAAGGTTTCCTGTGGAACCTGAAGTACCCGCTGGCCGACGGCGCCAAAACTGCTGAAGGCAACGACTACCTGATCGTCGCGACCACTCGCCCGGAAACCATGCTCGGCGACGCCGCCGTGGCGGTTAACCCGAACGACGAACGCTACAAAGCCCTGATCGGCAAATTTGTCGAGCTGCCGCTGGTTGGCCGCCGCATCCCGATCATCGCCGACGATTACTGCGATCCTGAATTCGGCACCGGTTGCGTGAAAATCACCCCGGCCCACGATTTCAACGACTACGAAGTCGGCAAGCGCCACAACCTGCCGCTGCTGAACATCTTCGACAAAAATGCCCACGTGCTGCCGGCTTGTCAGGTGTTCAACCTCGACGGCACGCTTAACGAAAGCATCGACGGCAAGATCCCGGCCGAATACGCCGGCCTCGACCGCTTCGAAGCGCGCAAGCAGATCGTGGCAGCGTTCGAAGCCGCCGGCCTGCTGGTCAGCGTCGACGATCACGCCCTGAAAGTGCCGAAAGGCGACCGCTCCGGGACCATCATCGAGCCGTGGCTGACCGACCAGTGGTACGTCTCCACCAAGCCATTGGCCGAGCCGGCCATCGCTGCGGTTGAAGACGGCCGCATTCAGTTCGTGCCAAAACAGTACGAAAACATGTACTTCTCATGGATGCGCGACATTCAGGATTGGTGCATCAGCCGTCAGCTGTGGTGGGGCCACCGGATTCCGGCCTGGTACGACGAGTCGGGCAAGGTCTACGTCGGTCGCGACGAAGCCGAAGTGCGTGCCAAGCACAACCTCGGCCCGGACGTTGCGCTGCAACAGGACAACGACGTTCTGGATACCTGGTTCAGTTCGGGCCTGTGGACTTTCTCCACGCTCGGCTGGCCGGAGCAGACCGAGTTCCTGAAGAAATTCCACTCCACCGACGTGCTGGTGACCGGTTTTGACATCATTTTCTTCTGGGTTGCCCGGATGATCATGCTCACCATGCACCTGGTGAAAAACGAAGACGGCACGCCGCAGGTTCCGTTCAAGACCGTTTATGTGCACGGTCTGGTACGTGATGGCCAGGGCCAGAAGATGTCCAAGTCCAAGGGCAACGTCCTGGACCCGCTGGACATCATCGACGGCATCGAGCTGGAAGAACTGGTGCAGAAACGCACCTCCGGCATGATGCAGCCGAAACTGGCGAAGAAGATCGAGAAGCAGACCCGCGACGAGTTCGCTGACGGCATCGCCAGCTATGGCACCGACGCCCTGCGCTTCACGTTCTGCTCGCTGGCATCGACCGGTCGCGACATCAAGTTCGACATGGGCCGCGTCGAAGGCTATCGCAACTTCTGCAACAAAATCTGGAACGCTGCGCGCTACGTGCTGGACAAGGGCGAAGACTGCGGTCAGAACGGCGAAGCGTACGAGTTGTCCCTGGCAGATCGCTGGATCATTTCGCAGCTTCAACGCACCGAAGCCGAAGTGACTCGTCAGCTCGATCAGTTCCGTTTCGACCTGGCCGCACAAGCCTTGTACGAGTTCATCTGGAACCAGTATTGCGACTGGTACCTGGAACTGTCCAAGCCTGTGCTGTGGGATGAAAATGCACCGGTTGAACGTCAGCGCGGCACCCGTCGCACGCTGGTTCGAGTGCTGGAAGTCGCGTTGCGCCTGGCGCACCCGTTCATGCCGTTCATCACCGAAGAAATCTGGCAGCGCGTCGCGCCGCTGGCCGGTATCGAAGGCAAGACGATCATGCTGCAACCTTGGCCAGTGGCCAACGAAGCACGCATCGATCAAGGCGCCGAAGACGACATCGAATGGCTCAAGGGCCTGATGCTCGGCACGCGCAACATCCGTGGCGAAATGAACATCGGTCCGGGCAAGCCGCTGAACCTGTTCCTGAAAAACGTCAGCGCCGAAGATCAGCGCCGTCTCACCGAAAACGAAGCGCTGCTGAAGAAGCTGGCGCGTCTGGAATCGATCACCGTTCTGAAGGCCGGCGAAGAAGCACCGCTGTCCGCCACCGCACTGGTCGGCGAGATGGAAGTGCTGGTACCAATGGCTGGCCTGATCGACAAGGACGCCGAACTGGCTCGTCTGGACAAGGAAATCCAGCGTCTGCAGGGCGAAGTTCAGCGTGTCGGCGGCAAGCTGTCCAACGCCGGTTTCGTTGATAAGGCCCCGGCCGAAGTCATCGAGAAGGAACGCGCCAAACTGGCTGAAGCTGAACAGGCTTTGGGCAAGCTGGCCGAGCAACATGCGCGGATTGCCAGCCTGTAACGGCAAGATGCAATGAAAAAGGGAGGCCCGCAGCGGCCTCCCTTTTTTATGCCCGCCCCCTTCCCCCAAACACCGCAAATCCCCCTGTGGGAGCGGGCTTGCTCGCGAAGGCGATAAGTCAGTCAGCATCAATGTTGAATGAATGACCGCTTTCGCGAGCAAGCCCGCTCCCACATTTGATCAGTGTGCCCAGCACGATGGGCGATCGACACCACTCCCACACTGGATGTGGGACAATACCCGCCACTTTTAGCCATACCCGAATCGACAACGCCCATGAACGCCCCCCGCACACCAAGACCTGCGCGCAAGAAGCCTGACTCAGCTACCCCGGCCAAAGCCGTGGAACCCCGCGAGAAGGCCAGCCTGCATCCGCGCAATCGCCATCAGGGTCGTTACGACTTCCCGGCGCTGATCAAAACCACGCCGGAACTGGCGAAGTTCGTGATCATCAATCCGTATGGCAAGGAAAGCATCGACTTCGCCAGCCCGGACGGGGTTCGGGTGTTCAACCGGGCCCTGCTCAAGTCGTTCTACGGCATCGCCCATTGGGACATCCCGGCCGATTACCTGTGCCCACCGGTGCCAGGTCGTGCTGACTACGTGCACTTCCTGGCTGACCTGCTGGCCAGCGTCAATGACGGCGAGATCCCTCGCGGTGCGCCGGTCAAGGTCCTCGATATCGGCATGGGCGCCAACTGCGTCTATCCGTTGATCGGCTACAGCGACTACCGCTGGCACTTCCTCGGCTCGGAAATCGACCCGACGGCCGTGGCCGCCGCTAAAGCCATCGTGCAGTCCAACGGGCTGAACAAAGCCATCCAGCTGCGTCAGCAAAGCAATCCCAAGCACATTCTGCTGGGCCTGCTCGAACCCGGCGAACGCTTTGACCTGACTATGTGCAACCCGCCGTTCCACGCCTCGATGGACGAGGCAACCAAAGGCAGCGAGCGTAAATGGCGCGCACTGGGCCGCGCCGACCCAAAACGCAAACTGCCGGTGCTGAACTTTGGCGGTCAATCGGCCGAACTGTGGTGTGAAGGTGGCGAAGCACGGTTTGTGACGCAACTGATCGCCGAGAGCGCGCATTTTCAACACAAAGTGCTTTGGTTCAGCACCCTGGTCTCGAAAGCCTCGAACCTGCCTGCGATCCAGACAGCGCTGAAAAAGGCCGGTGTGTTGGAAAGCCAGGTCGTGGAAATGTCGCAAGGGCAGAAGCAAAGCCGATTCGTCGCCTGGACCTTCCAGACCAAATCCGAACAGCAGGTCTGGCGCGAACGTTGGGCGCGTAAAAGCTGATTAGCTGACCGACGTAGATCAACGGTGGGAGATTCTATGGTTGAAGGGAAGCCCTCAACCAGCTTTGGGTTGATATTCGCTCTGTCCTTTCAGTAGAGCGAATACGATCCGAGCAAGCTTGCGAGCCAGTATCACCAGCGCCTGAGTGGTGCTGAAACCTCGAGCTCTTTGCTCTTCATAAAAGCCTTTCCAGGCTGGCGTACGGCTGGCCGACATAGCTGCATTGTGCAGAAGCCGGCGAGCTTCCGGGTCACCTCGCTTGGTCAAGCTCCGGCGCCCGTCTTTTTGCCCTGACTTCGCCACCCGCAAATCCATTCCCAGAAAGGCAATAAAGGCATCTGCGTTTCTGAAGTCGCCCCGCTGAAACGCCGTGAGCAAGCGGGCTCCGGTCAGAAATCCAATGCCTTCAACTTTCAGGCAACGCTTCAACTGACCGAGCAAACCGGCTTCTTTCAGATGATCATTAATCGTCTTTTCGACCAGCGTTTCAAGCTGCTGCATGGCTTTCACTTGCGCGGCGAAAGCAGATTTCAGCAGCGGTTCATTCGCCCAACTTTGCACCAGGCCGACCCGCGCCTGAACCAAGGCTGCGCGACGACGAAAAAGGCTCAAGAGCTGGCGGTACAGCGGTGATGGCGGGGTCCAAGGATGAAGATCATCACCTTCGTTCTTCAGATAGCGGGCGAGCAGTCTGGCATCCAACGCATCGGTTTTGGCGCGGATATTCACCCCTTTTCGGTAATGGCTGAGTTCATAGCCACCCACCATGTAAATCACGCAGCCAGCCTCATAGGCCAGATCGGCGAACTCCAGGTGATAGATATTGGTCGACTCAATGGCTACCGCGACTGTCCCCGACAAGGCTTTCAACCACTGCTTGATGGCAGCCTTGTTGTTGGGAATCTCTTCAAGCAGGTCAAGTTCGGCGTGATAGATCACCAGTTCGTTCTTGGCGACATCCACGCCTACGATTGGCTTTGTGACAGAAACCGGCATTGCCATTGGATTTCCTCCGGGATATGTTTTGAGCACTTGAAGGGCTCACCCAGAGGCGCAGGCTTGTTCCTATCGTCGGTCCTAGCCAGATGCATTCTTTATCGGCGCTTGGGTGAAAGGAGGAGGGGCGAAATCTCCCACGGATCTGTACTGCGTCAACAGTCAGAATCGGGCTTTGTCCCTCCTCCTCCCTTCAAGTCCTACCATACAAGCGGGCTTGCTCGCGAAGGCGGTGTGTCAGTCAAATTCAATGGTGACTGACACACCGCCTTCGCGAGCAAGCCCGCTCCCACATCGGTCATACAGTGTTGGCGGGTAAATCGCAGACACAAAAAAACCGTGCCCGGATTGCTCCGGCGCACGGTTTTTTTTAACAAGTCTTACTTGTTAACAGCGTCGGTCAGGCCTTTGGCCACAACCAGCTTGATAACTTTCTTGGCAGCGATTTCGATGGCTGCGCCAGTCGAAGGGTTGCGGCCGGTACGGGCAGGACGCTCAGTCACTTTCAGCTTGCCGATACCTGGCAGGGTGATTTCGCCGCCGTTTTCCAGCTGATCAGCAACGATTTGGCCCAGTTGGTCCAGAGCGTTACGCGCGGTGGTTTTTGGCGCGTCGATAGCTTCAGCGATGTCGGCGATCAGTTGGTCTTTAGTAAGAGCCATGTAATGTTCCTTCCCTATCAAATTCATATGGATTGCAGAGTGCAGTGTCAGCCATCGAGCCCGATCTTCTGGATCTGGCACCCTCGGCCATAACCACGACGAGTCGGGGTTATAGATACCGAAATCAGGGTTTGGTTCGACCTGACAAATGCTGAATGCACGCTTAACGCAGTGACTTCGCGTAAGACCGGGCAAAACTAGCACAGAGACGGGGAAATATCCGCCTCTAGCTACCCATTTGGTCAGCTTTATTGCTCTAAATCGGCAAAAAACTGCATAAGGGCCGGTGGACAGCTGCAAATTGCCCTTGGCACCACGCCAAAACCAGTGGTTGCGGTACACTGAGCGCTTTTTCGGGGGAGCACGCCCTCCTCTCTTCAATCAGCCGAGAAGCCCATGCCGATCCGTCATTGCATCGTCCACCTGATCGACAAAAAACCCGACGGCACACCCGCAGTTCTTCATGCCCGCGATTCCGAACTGGCCGAGTCCAGCGCCATCGAGTACATGCTTGCCGACCTCAACGAGAGCTACAACGCCAAACAAGGCAAGGCCTGGGGTTTCTTCCATGCCGAGTCCGGGGCGCATCCGTTCAGCGGCTGGCTGAAGGAATACCTCGACGGCGGCAAGGACTTCACAGCCTTCAGCCGGGTGGCGGTGGAACATCTGCAAAAGCTGATGGAAGAGTCGAACCTCTCTGTGGGCGGCCACGTGCTGTTTGCTCATTACCAGCAGGGCATGACCGATTACCTCGCCATCGCCCTGCTGCACCACAGCGAAGGCGTGGCAGTGACCGATCAGCTGGACGTGACGCCTTCGCGACACCTGGACCTTGGCCAGTTGCACCTGGCAGCGCGGATCAACGTCTCCGAGTGGCAGAACAACAAACAGTCCAAGCAGTACATTTCGTTCATCAAAGGCAAGAACGGCAAAAAAGTTTCGGAGTATTTCCGCGACTTCATCGGCTGCCAGGAAGGCGTCGACGGCCCCGGCGAAACCCGCACCCTGCTCAAGGCTTTCAGTGACTTCGTCGAAAGCGAAGACCTGCCGGAAGAGTCCGCACGCGAGAAGACCAAGACCCTGGTGGATTACGCCAGCAGCCAGGCAAAAATGGGCGAGCCCATGGGTCTGGAAGAACTGTCCGAACTGATCGACGAAGAGCGCCCGAAAGCTTTCTACGATCACATCCGCAACAAGGACTACGGCCTGTCGCCCGAGATCCCTGCGGATAAGCGCACCCTGAACCAGTTCCGCCGCTTCACCGGCCGCGCCGAGGGCTTGTCCATCAGCTTCGAAGCGCACCTGCTGGGCTCGAAGATCGAATACGACGAAGAAGCCGGTACGCTGATCATCAAGGGCCTGCCGACCCAATTGACCGACCAGCTCAAGCGACGCAACTGATGCTCGGCGGCGTATTGAAGAAATGCCTGCTGATCTTGCTGGTGGTCGTGGTTTACCAGAACTGGGGCAAGATCGAGCGGGTGTTTCACCCCTCGCAGGTGGTGTCCGAGCGGACCCAGGCCAAGGCCAATGTCGTGCTCTACGCCACCGATTGGTGCGGCTACTGCAAGCTGACCCGGCGCTTTCTCGACCAGAAGGGCATTCCGTACAAGGAATTCGATATCGAGAAAGATGCTCAGGCGCGCAAAGCCTACGAGGCGCTCGGAGGACGCGGAATTCCGCTGATCGATGTGAACGGAACGTTGATACGCGGGTATGACCCGGACAAGGTTCTTGCGGCGCTGAAATAGCTCTTCAGACCGACGCCGTCCCTTGTGGGAGCTGGCTTGTCGGATCGCCGCACCGCTGCGATAGCGGAGTGTCAGGCAACATCAATATTGCTGGGCTGACCTCATCGCAAGCAAGCCAGCTCCCACAAGTTAGTGCATGGCCAGCGCCTAATGCGCTTCGATGCGAAACCCGAATCGCGGGAAGTGCACATGCACAACGCCGGCCCGCTCGTCTTCTCGACGCAAAATCAATTCTTCGCTACCCGCAAACAACAACTCACCCGTCACCGGATCAACGCCGTAATCGGTCGCAGCGATCACCACTTGCTGGCCAACCTCGAACCCGTTTGGCTCCTCAAACTGCTCATCCGGCAACGCAGCCGGTGTGGCATTGCGGGCTATCTCCAGCGCTTCCTCAGCCGTCATCTCGCTGAACGCGCCATGACCAAAGCCCATCACACGACCAAACCACGCCAAAACAGCCGGATAAGCATCCACCAACGGTGACGTCACGTGCGTCGCTTTGAGGAACCACAGTGAGTGGGCCAAGGCAAAGTCGGCAATCGACGGCTCGCCGAACAGGAAGTCACCCTGTTCGCGCTGAAGCTGCTGCTCCAGACGCGCCATGATCGTTGGCCACTGGTGCCGAGCCTGCTCGGCGGACAACCGAGTAGCGCTGCCACCGCTGAACAAGCCGGCGCGATCGGCCAGGAACCCCTTGATCGCTTCCGGCGACAACTTGCCAAAGCGCACCGCCACCGACGCCGGCTGGAACACCAGGCTGACCGCATGCTGGAACACCACCGAATCGACCCACGCCGCGAAGGTTGCGGTGATCATTTCCTGGCCTTCCGGGAAGAACGCCGGCAAGGCTTTTTCCTGCTCCAGACGACGAGCCATCAGCGCGGTGTCGCAATAGATATCCGCGCCAATCTGCAATACCGGCGTCTTGCGGTAGCCGCCGGTCAGGGCTGTCAGATCGGGTTTTGGCATCACCGGCGAGATGTTCACCGAGCGCCAGGACAGCCCCTTGAAGCCCAGCAGCAAGCGGGCCTTTTCGGCAAAAGGGGACGTCGGGTAGTGATGAAGAATCAACTCGGACATGCTCGGCTCCGCCGCTCGGATAAGGAGCCAGCAGCTTAGCGCGCAATCCGCACGCGGCCTACCCATCTGCCTGATGAGCGCTTATCAGTCAGATTGATAAACCCGCAGCCGCGCTCGCCACCAGACATTCCTTGGCGCTTTTCTTGAGTTTTTTGATCAATCGTTCCTGGCGCAGTGCTTCGCTTTTATCGCGGCAGATTTCGGTGTAGACCAATGCCACGGCCGGGCTCGACAGGAAGAAGCGCGCGCCTTTGCCACTTTGGTGGGTGGCGAAACGGCGGACGGGGTCGTCGCTGATCCCGCAGTAGAGCGAACCATTGGCCGCGCGAACGAGGTAGACGAACCAGGGCTTGCTGACAGGCAGCGGCGGTTCGGCGGCAATGACGGAAGATTCGCTCGAGGTGTTCACGTGACGATCAAGGCTTGTAGGAAACAAGCCGCGATCTTATCAGCGACTGGCCTGAAATGCCTTCAGCCCCTTCAAGGCCTGAGCGCGCACGGCGTTTTTCACCACCGGCGTCCAGCCCAACAACAGCCCTTTGAAACCCAGCGCCTGACGCGACCAGTGCCACAGATCAAAGCTGTCGTGATGCTCGCAGATCTTGCCGTCGCGAAACACGAAACGCGCCTGGATATCGTTGACCACGGTATTGCCGGTCTGGCTGAACAGGTACGTCGCCACCCAATGGGCACCGCCGGTGCGCTCATCACTGCGCACGTTATCGAAGGTCAGGGAGAAGTCCTTGGCGCGGGTGGTGAGCATGCGCCACATGTCGCCGGCATCGCGCCCGCGCAGTTCGCCGAACGCCGGATCACTGAACACCACGTCGTCGGTGTAGCAGACACTCATGGCCTCGGCATCGAGCCGCTGGAAGGCTTGGTAGAACCGGGTGATCAAGGCGTTGTGGGCATCACTCATGGACAGGTTCCCTCTGGATGTGCAAATAGATGCACAAAGTGGCGTCGAAAGATTGCCTGCACGATAGTCAACAAATGCGCAGAACACTATCGGCATTCGTGGCCCGAATACCGACAGTGCGCAGAACGTCAGACTCTCTCGCTTTGAACCTGAACGTACAACGAACGTCCGGCACCGAGGCCCGCGATAATCGCGCCGAGGCCAATAACGCCAAAGATCCAGCCCACGGCGCTCCAGCCGCCGGTCCAGTCATGCACCACGCCGACCGCGAACGGCCCCATGGACGCCAGGGTGTAACCGAAACCCTGGGCCATGCTCGACAGGTTGGCCGCGACATGGGCATCCCGCGAGCGCAGCACGATCAGGGTCAACGCCAGGCTGAACGTGGCGCCCTGCCCCAATCCCAGCAGGATCGCCCAGCCCCACAAGCCATCGATCGGCGCATAGAGGCAACCGAACAAACCGCCGAGGGTCATTGCCATGACGATCACGATTGCCAGCCGCTGATCCTTGCCACGCGTCGCCAACCAGGGTGCTGCCAGCGAGCTGATCAACTGGACAATCACCGAACCCGACAACACCAGACCGGCCTGGGTCGGCGTCAGACCGCGGCCGATCAGAATCGACGGTAGCCAACCGAACACGATGTAGGCCAAAGACGATTGCAGGCCCATGTACAAGGTCACTTGCCAGGCCAGTGGATCACGCAATAGACCTCGGACCCGATAGGCAACATGATGCGCGCCGTGTTTCTGACCGACTTGCGGCAACCAGAAAATCGCCGCGACCAACGCTGGAACCACCCAGAAACCGAGACCCAAGGCCCAGCTTTTGTCGAAATGTTCGCTCAACGGCACGGTCGCGCCAGCCGCCATGGCCGCGCCCAGGCATAGGGCCATGGTGTAGACGCCAGTCATGGTCCCGGCCTGTTTCGGGAAGTCGCGTTTGACAATGCCGGGCAGCAGCACGCCGATCACCCCAATGCTGGCGCCGGCCAGCACACTGCCGGCGAACAGACCGATCTCACCGAACGAACTGCGCAAAATGATCCCGCCTGCCAGCATCAGAAGAATCCCCAACACCACCCGCTCGGCCCCAAAACGTCGCGCCAGCACCGGCGCCAACGGTGCGAACAGACCGAGGCAAAGTACCGGCAAGGTCGTCAGCAACCCGGCTTGGGCGGCCGATAGCCCCAGCGTCTTCGAGATCTCGCTGAGCATCGGCGCCATGCTCGACAACGCCGGACGTAAATTCAGCGCCACCAGAATCAGGCCGAGCAACAGCAACCATGGTCGCTGAAGGACCGGGTGAGCTTGCTGAACCTGTTCGTCATCGGCCTCGGCGTCGATCAACAGCTCTTCGAGCTCCGCCTTGCGCTTGAGCTCAGTGATGCTGCTGTTGCTGGCCTGCTGGGTGGACATGGGGTTCTCGGTTTCAAGGTTCATTGATCAACTGCCTCGACAGGGCTTTGGCCCGTTCCGGGTCGCGTTGCTCGACGGCATCGAGCAGTTCGACATGTAGGTCGAACACCGCTTGCCGCCGAGGTGAGATGTTCAGGGTCTGGCGCAAGTGCGCGCCGACGATGCTGGAGAAGTAGCGATACAGCTCGCTGAGTGTCGGGTTGTGCGCCGCCTCCACCAGTCGACGGTGAAACACCAGATCGCAGGCGATGTAGGTGTCGAGATCGCCATGGTAGTGACTGCCGCTGACACCTAGCGCTTCGCGCAATGCCACCAGGTCTTCATCAGTGCGGCGTAATGCGGCCAGACCGATGGCTTCGACTTCCAGAATGTGCCGGGTTTCCCGAGCCTGTTCCTGAGTGCAACGGGACAGCGCCTTCATGGTGTCCAGTGGATCGATCACCGCCCGCAGATAGCTGCCGTCGCCCTGGCGAATCTCGATCAACCCGGAAAACGCCAGCACGCGCATGGCTTCACGCACGGTGTTGCGGCTGATGCCCAGTTCAGTCGCCAGCTCCGGCTCGGTGGGCAAACGCTGGCCGACCGTCCAGATGCCTTGATTGATGCGCAGGCGTAACTGGTCCAGGGCCTGATCGACCAAGGATCGTTTAATTAATGGAGAAATGTCTGACATAGGATTCGCCCTTTCATCCAATCATAGGATGAATTTTCTGACATGTTAGTCAGCTTCATGTAGGACGACAACCGCCTACGGTCAGAGAGAGGGAATGGAGCGGGATTTTCGATTAGTCAAAATTACCCTTTAAGGGTAATTTCAGGGATAGGGTTCACGGTTTCTTATGGAAAAGAACACACCCCACTACGCCTTGTCAGTCGTCAAGGATGAGGTCAGAAGGCAAGGAGCCAAAGCGTTTACTCAAGTCGCATTGAGGTCCGGCAAGCGCATGGGATTGAACCTGCGAGATATGGAGTTAGTCATTTGCTCGCTGGAACGCCGGATGCTCTACAAGTCGATGACGGGCTACACCGATCACCGAAGCTGGCAGGACGTTTACCACACTACATTTCATGAAATGGAGCTCTACATCAAAGTGACCTACTGCCCCAAAGGTGGGCCCCCGGTGATCTCTTTCAAGGAGCAGAACGTATGAATACGCGGCAATGCATGAGTTGTGGCACTCAACATACCATGCAACATTTTGAAGGTCGCAGCCTCAGTGTCGACTACAAGAACGTATCACGCTGGGTGCACGACATTGCCGGCTGGGAGTGCACGGTCTGTGGTGAGATCATTTTCGATAATGATACTGACAGCGCCGAGCGCTACTCCGACGCCGGCGACAAATTGCTCGAAGACTGCTTTCAAATCATGGGCACCGAGATGAAGCGTATCCGCCGCAAAATGCATCTCACGCAGAAGGAAGCAGTGAAATTGCTTTCCGGCGCTGGCCACAATGCGTTCTCACGATACGAGCGCGGCGAAATTCCCCCACCTCAAGCTTTGTTCACGCTAATGCGCCTGTTGGATCGTCATCCGCATTTACTTGCTGAAATACAAGCAATGAACGAAGGCACTGACTTGAGGCGATTGCTCGCTGCACGATTCCCGGAACAGGAAACAACACTGGCGTCCTGACCTCGAAATCCAGACAAAAATAAACCCGGAACACTGTCCGGGTTTATTTCACTGCCTGGCTTCGATCAATGCAAAATCTGGCTCAGGAACAGCTTCGTACGCTCGTTCTGCGGATTGTCGAAGAAGTCATTCGGCGCCGCCTGTTCAACGATCTCGCCCTTGTCCATGAAGATCACGCGGTTGGCCACGGTACGGGCGAAGCCCATTTCGTGGGTCACGCAGAGCATGGTCATGCCGTCTTCGGCCAGGCCGATCATGGTGTCCAGAACCTCTTTCACCATCTCTGGGTCGAGTGCCGAAGTCGGTTCGTCGAACAGCATGATTTTCGGTTTCATGCACAGGGCACGGGCAATCGCCACACGCTGTTGCTGACCGCCGGACAGTTGCCCCGGGTATTTATGCGCCTGCTCCGGAATGCGTACGCGCTCCAGGTAATGCATGGCGATTTCTTCGGCCTTGCGCTTGGGCATCTTGCGTACCCACATCGGCGCCAGGGTGCAGTTCTGCAGGATGGTCAGGTGCGGGAACAGGTTGAAGTGCTGGAACACCATGCCGACTTCGCGGCGGACCGATTCGATCTGCTTGAGGTCGTTGGTCAGTTCCACGCCATCGACCACGATGCGGCCCTGCTGGTGTTCTTCCAGACGATTGAGGCAACGGATGGTGGTGGATTTGCCGGAACCCGATGGGCCGCACAAAACGATACGCTCGCCTTGCTTGACGTTCAGGTTGATGTCTTTCAACACGTGGAACTGGCCGTACCACTTGTTCACGCCCTGCATCTGAATAATGCCTTCAGGGCTCACAGGCTGTTTGATCGCTTCACTCATAAACTACGCTCCTAACGCTTGTGGCCAGTGTCCAGCTTACGTTCCAAATGCATGGAGTAGCGGGACATACCAAAACAGAAAATCCAGAACACCAAGGCCGCGAACACATAGCCTTCAGTGGCCATGCCCAGCCATTTCGGGTCGGCGGCGGCTTGCTTGACGCTGTTGAGCAAGTCGAACAGGCCGATGATGATCACCAGGCTCGTGTCCTTGAACAGCGCAATGAAGGTGTTGACGATGCCAGGGATCACCAGCTTCAGGGCTTGCGGCAGAATCACCAGGCCCATGCTGCGCCAGTAACCGAGGCCCATCGCTGCAGCCGCTTCGTACTGACCTTTGGGGATCGCTTGCAGACCGCCACGCACCACTTCAGCGATGTAGGCCGACTGGAACAGGATCACGCCGATCAGCGCCCGCAGCAGTTTGTCGAAGTTCATGCCTTCGGGCAGGAACAACGGCAACATCACCGAAGACATGAACAGCACCGTGATCAACGGCACGCCGCGCCAGAATTCGATGAAGGTCACGCAGACCACACGAATCGCCGGCATGTTCGAACGCCGGCCCAAGGCCAGAACGATACCCAGCGGCAATGCGCCGACGATACCGACGGTAGCGATCACCAGGGTCAGCATCAGGCCGCCCCACTGGCTGGTCGGCACTTCGGTCAGACCAAACCAGCCACCGTGCAACAAGGTGTAGGAAATGATCGGATAGAGCACCAAAAAGCTCAGGCCGTAGATTGCCTTGTGTGGAACGCGTGCGACGAACAGCGGCGCCACGCCAATCACCGCCAGCCACACGGTCAGATCCACGCGCCAGCGCAAGTCCACCGGGTAGTAGCCATACATGAACTGGCCAAAGCGCTGCTGGATGAACACCCAGCAGGCGCCCTCCTTGGTGCAGTCGGCGCGGGTGGTACCGACCCAGTTGGCATCGAGAATCGCCCAGCTCACGATAGGTGGAACTATCAAGTAAATCAGATAGAACGCGAACAACGTCAGCAGGGTGTTGATCCAGCTGGAGAACATGTGCGCCCGCATCCACGCCACGATACCGATGCTACTGCTCGGTGGTGGCATGTCGGGTTTGAAAGTATGAGTCGTCATGCGCTTTTCCTTACCGCTCGATCAGCGCAATGCGCTTGTTGTACCAGTTCATCAGCAAGGAAATGCTGATACTGATCGCCAGGTACACGCTCATGGTGATGGCAATGACTTCGATCGCCTGCCCGGTCTGGTTCAGCACCGTACCGGCAAACAACGACACCATCTCCGGATAACCGATACCGGCCGCCAGCGAGGAGTTTTTCGCCAGGTTCAGGTATTGGCTGGTCAGCGGTGGAATGATCACGCGCAGGGCTTGCGGGATGATCACCTTGCGCAGGGTCGGACCGTTGCGCAGCCCCAACGAGTGGGCCGCTTCGGTCTGGCCGTGGCTAACCGACTTGATGCCCGAACGCACGATTTCGGCGATAAACGCCGCGGTGTACACCGTCAAGGCCAGGGTCAGCGCCAGCAGTTCCGGGATCAATACCCAGCCACCGACGAAGTTGAAACCCTTGAGCTCTGGCATTTCCCAGTGCAATGGCGCGCCGAAGATCAATGCGCACAGCGCAGGGATCACCAGGAACAGCGCCAGGCCCACCCAGAACTTGTGGAACGGTACGCCGGTCGCTTCGAAACGCTTGTTGGCCCAACGGCACATCAGCACGATGGCCACGATGGCCACGACGATGCTCACCACAAACGGCCAGAAACCGTCCGCCGCCAACGCTGCGGGCATGTTCAGGCCGCGGCTGCTGACGAAGAAGGTGTCGCCGAAGTTATGGCTGTTGCGCGGCCCTGGCATGGTCAGGAACACCGCGAAGTACCAGAACAGGATTTGCAGCAGCGGCGGAATGTTACGGAAGACTTCTACATAAACCGTTGCCAGCTTGGCAATGATCCAGTTCTTCGACAGCCGTGCCACACCGACGATGAAACCGAGGATCGTCGCCAGGATCACACCGATAAAGGTGACCAGCAGTGTGTTGAGCAGACCAATGACAAACACCCGGGCATAGCTGTCCGATTCGGTGTAGTCGATCAGGTGCTGAGCGATGCCGAAACCGGCACTGCGCTCAAGGAAGTCGAAACCCGAGGTGATGCCCCGGTGCTGGAGGTTGGTTTGCGTGTTATCGAACAGAAACCAGCCCAGCGAGACCACCGCCACAATGGTGATGATCTGGAATACCCACGCACGCACTCGTGGATCGCTGAGGCTGAGCCTCTGCTTTGGTGCGCCGATTGAATTTTGCATGAAGTGCCCCGGAAATAATGGAACAGAACATCACCCGGTGGTTGGCCCACCGGGTGATAGAACCATCAGCGCACTGGTGGTGCGTATTGAATGCCGCCAGCGTTCCACAGAGCGTTCAGCCCGCGGTCGATTTCCAGCGGAGTTTTCTTGCCGAGGTTCTTCTCGAACACTTCGCCGTAGTTACCGACTTGTTTGATGATCTGGACGACCCAGTCTTTCTTCACTTTCAAGTCTTTACCGTACTCACCGTCCGAACCCAGCAGACGAGCGACGTCCGGGTTCTTGGTGGCTTTGGCTTCTGCTTCGACGTTCGCCGAAGTGATGCCTGCTTCTTCAGCGTTGAGCATGGCATAACCAGTCCAGCGCACGATGGCCAGCCACTCGTCGTCGCCATTACGCACGACCGGACCCAGCGGCTCTTTGGAGATGGTTTCCGGCAGAACTACGTAGTCCTTCGGCGAGGCCAGCTTGCTGCGCTGGGCAAACAACTGGGACTTGTCGGAGGTCAGCACGTCGCAACGACCGGATTCCAGCGACTTGGCGCTTTCATCGGAGGTGTCGAAAGTGATCGGGGTGTATTTCAGACCATTGCCGCGGAAGTAGTCGGAAACGTTCAGCTCGGTGGTGGTACCGGCCTGGATGCAGATGGTCGCGCCATCCAGCTCTTTGGCGCTCTTGACACCCAGCTTGTTGTTCACCAGGAAGCCGATGCCGTCGTAGTAGGTGATGAAGCCAGGAAACTTCAGGCCCATGCCCGCGTCACGGGAACTGGTCATGGTGGTGTTACGCGACAGAATGTCGATTTCACCGGACTGCAGCGCGGTGAAGCGCTCCTTGGCGTTCAACTGGCTGAATTTGACCTTGGTCGCATCGCCGAAAACGGCAGCGGCCACAGCGCGGCAGAAGTCAGCATCGATACCAACGATCTTGCCGGTAGAGTCCGGAACCGAGAAACCCGGCAGACCGTCACTCACACCACACTGTACGAAACCTTTCTTTTGCACTGCATCCAGGGTTGCACCCGCCTGAGCGAACCCACTGACACCGAGCACTGCGGCTGCAGTCACGATGGCCAGGGTGGATTTCAATAACTTCATTCAAACCTCCAGTTTTGCTCTTGTTGTGTCGGAGCTTGAGCCCTGTCGCACCCTTATGAGGCGTTGTTGACCCGTGTTGGCTTTTTTTAGGGTCAACCGACGCAGGACCGTCGCTATGAGTCTAGTAGGAGAAAATCCACGTTATGGATAACTCCCTTCTCACCAATCGGCCGAACGGGCGGTAGCCCTTTCACGTTCGCGAAGCCCGTAGCGGCCTTTGGCGAACATCCATCACCGGATTCTTTGCTATCCCATGACCAGCCGTACACTGATAGTGTTACCGCCAAGCATGAGATTGGTTGCACAGGCTTCCCTATAGCAAAGCCCGTACCAGACCGCTCGCTAAAGCGATTCAGCGGCAGGTCAATAGCAAAACTTGTAGCCTTGCGACATCTTCTTAACTGATCAACCCGTTGCGCACTCCAACCTCGCACTTAAATGAGAGCGCATGCACAAATATGGAGCACCCATGACCGAGCCCTTGATTCTTCAACCCGTCAAGCCCGCAGACGCCTGCGTTATCTGGCTACACGGGCTGGGCGCCGACCGCTACGACTTCTTGCCGGTGGCTGAAGCGCTGCAGGAAAGCTTGCTGACCACTCGCTTCGTCCTGCCCCAGGCACCGACTCGCGCCGTCACCATTAATGGTGGCTACGAAATGCCGAGCTGGTACGACATATTGGCTATGAGCCCGGCGCGCGCGATCAGCCGCGAGCAGCTGGAAGCGTCCGCGCAACGGGTCTTTGATTTGATCGAAGAGCAGAAGGCCAGCGGAATAGACGCCTCGCGCATTTTTCTCGCCGGGTTTTCCCAAGGTGGCGCCGTGGTATTGCACACGGCCTTTTTGAAATGGCAGGGTCCGTTGGGTGGCGTACTTGCCCTCTCTACTTATGCGCCGACCTTCAGCGATGAACTGGAGCTTTCCGCCAGCCAGCAGCGCATTCCGGTGCTGTCTTTGCACGGCCAGTACGATGACGTTGTGCAAAACTCCATGGGCCGGACCGCCTACGAGTATTTAAAGCAACATGGTGTCACCGTGACATGGCAGGAATACCCAATGGGCCACGAAGTGTTACCCGAAGAAATCCGCGACATTGGCGTTTGGCTCGCCGAGCGTTTGCGCTAAAAGCTACCCATTGATCCATCCCACTACGCCGCGCCCGATTCTTGCATTACACTGGCCGGCGTATATTCCTTAACCAATTGATGAGATGACCGTGCTCAAAGCACTCAAGAAAATGTTCGGTAAAAGCGAGACTGAGCAGCTCGCGCCAGTCTCCAGCGCTCCTTCTCATACTCCCAGCCACCGCACCGACGGTAATCAGCCTGGCCGGACCGCAACCGTAGCGGCACCGAAACACGAGCCGGTGACCACACCGACCGCCCCCGCAGCCCCGGCCATCGCCTCTGAGCAGCCGCGCAGCGAAGCCCCGAAACCGGCAAAACCGCGTCGCGAACCAAAGCCAAAAGCGCCGGTTATTCCCTGGAAACTCGAAGACTTCGTCGTCGAACCCCAGGAAGGCAAAACCCGCTTCCACGATTTCAAACTCGCCCCCGAACTGATGCACGCCATTCAGGACCTGGGCTTTCCGTATTGCACGCCGATCCAGGCGCAGGTGCTTGGCTTCACCCTCGCGGGCAAAGACGCCATCGGTCGCGCCCAGACCGGCACCGGCAAGACCGCTGCCTTCCTGATTTCGATCATCACTCAGCTGCTGCAAACCCCGCCGCCCAAAGAGCGCTACATGGGTGAACCGCGGGCACTGATCATCGCCCCGACCCGGGAACTGGTGGTGCAGATCGCCAAGGACGCAGCCGACCTGACCAAGTACACCGGCCTCAACGTCATGACATTTGTCGGCGGCATGGACTTCGACAAGCAACTCAAGCACCTCGAAGCCCGTCACTGCGACATCCTGGTGGCCACTCCGGGCCGCTTGCTCGACTTCAACCAGCGCGGCGATGTGCACCTGGACATGGTCGAAGTGATGGTGCTGGACGAAGCCGACCGGATGCTCGACATGGGTTTCATCCCACAAGTGCGTCAGATCATTCGCCAGACTCCGCCGAAGAACGAGCGTCAGACGCTGCTGTTCTCCGCAACCTTCACCGAAGACGTGATGAACCTCGCCAAGCAATGGACCACCGACCCGTCGATCGTCGAGATCGAAGCGCAGAACGTGGCCAGCGAAAACGTCGAGCAACACATCTACGCGGTGGCCGGTGCCGACAAATACAAATTGCTCTACAACTTGGTCAACGATAACGGCTGGGAGCGGGTGATGGTCTTCGCCAACCGCAAGGACGAAGTGCGGCGCATCGAAGAACGCCTGGTACGCGATGGCGTCAACGCGGCGCAACTGTCTGGCGATGTGCCGCAGCACAAGCGCATCAAGACCCTGGAAGGTTTCCGCGAAGGCAAGATCCGCGTGCTGGTGGCCACCGATGTTGCCGGTCGCGGCATTCACATCGACGGCATCAGCCACGTGATCAACTTCACCCTGCCGGAAGTCCCGGACGACTACGTGCACCGCATCGGTCGTACTGGCCGTGCCGGCGCGGATGGCGTGTCCATCAGCTTTGCCGGTGAAGACGACTCCTACCAGCTACCGTCCATCGAGGCGCTGCTGGGTCGCAAGATCAGTTGTGAAACGCCACCGACGCATCTGCTGCGGGCGGTTGAGCGCAAGCGCCCGTAACTCGGGCCATTCAGAAAGAGGCGCAGCCGGCAACGGACTGCGCTTTTTTTTCGTCCGGCTTTTTTCAACAGGACTTGCTAGAGACAACTAAAAGTCCATAATGGACAAATTAGTTTACTTCTAGCGCCCGGAGCCGACCATGCCCAGCACGCCTTACGTGATCACCCAACCTCAAGCCCGCGAACTGTTGGCACACGTTGACGTGCCGCAGATCCTGCGCAAGCTGTTCCGCGACTTGGCCGCCGGGCAAGCCGTGCAGCCGGCGCAACAGCTGGTGGAATTCCCGCAGGGTGCCGGGGACTTCATCAACTACTTGGGTGTGCTGGGCGAAGACGGGGTATATGGCGTCAAGACCTCGCCTTACATTGTGCGCGAGCAAGGCCCGCTGGTAACCGCCTGGACGCTGCTGATGTCGATGCAGACCGGCCAGCCGCTGCTGCTCTGCGATGCCGGTGAATTGACCACGGCTCGCACCGCCGCGACGACGGCGGTGGCGGTCGATGCCCTCGCGCCGTTGAAGGCCCAACGTCTGGCGATCATCGGCAGCGGCAAGGTGGCTCAGGCGCACCTGCACTACGTCAAGGACCTGCGGGACTGGCAAAGCATCAGCCTTTATTCGCCGAGCCTGAATGGCAAGAGCCCCGAAGCGCTGGCACAGCTCAAAAGCCTCGATCCACGGCTGACCCCCGCCGACAGTTGCGAAGCTGCGATTCAGGATGCCGACGTGATCATGCTCTGCACCTCGTCCGCCGGCCCGGTGATCGACCCGTCGAACTTAAGCAAACCGGCGCTGATCACCTCCATCAGCACTAACGCCCCACGCGCCCATGAAGTGCCGCCGCAGAGCCTCAATGACATGCAGGTGTTCTGTGACTATCGTCAAACCACCCCGGGCTCGGCCGGTGAAATGCTGATCGCCGGTGAGCAGCATGGCTGGGACAAGCGTTCGATTGTCGGCGACCTGCCCGACTTGCTCAGCGAAAAAGTCCAGCGCCCCGAATACGATCGCACGGTGTTCTTCCGCTCCATCGGCCTGGGCCTGGAAGACATCGCACTGGCCAATGCCCTTTACCAACTACAGCGCTAACACCACAAACCCTGTGGGAGCGGGCTTGCTCGCGAAAGCGGTGGGTCAGTCGACATCCTTGTGAATGTCAGACCGCATTCGCGAGCAAGCCCGCTCCCACAGGGGGCCTCTAACAATTTCGGCATTTGCGCCCCCACAGGAGACGTTCATGAACCAGGCAGATTTCATCATCATCGGCGGCGGGATTGCCGGCGCTTCCACCGGTTTCTGGCTGTCGCAGCACGGGCGGGTGATTGTGCTCGAACGCGAATCCCATCCGGCCTATCACTCCACCGGACGCTCGGCGGCGCTGTTCACCGCCGCCTACGGCACACCGCAGGTTCGGGCATTGACCCAGGCCAGCCGCGACTTCTTCGACGCACCGCCACCCGGTTTCTGCGAACACCCGCTGCTGACCCCGCGCGGCGAGATGACCGTCGACTTCACCGGAGATCCGGCCGAGCTGAGCAATCAATACCTGAGCGCCAAAGCCACGGTGCCGCAAATGCAATGGCTCAGCGCCGACGAAGCCTGTGCGCGTCTGCCGATCCTGCGTCGGGAAAAAGTTCATGGAGCGATCTACGATCCGACCGCCAGCGACATCGATACCGATGCTCTGCATCAGGGCTATCTGCGCGGTATCCGACGCAATAAAGGTGAAGTGCATACCGACAGCGAGGTGTTGAGCCTGAGCCGTGATGCCGAAGGGCAATGGCAGGTTCAAACCAACACTCAGACCTTCAGCGCCCCGATCATCATCAATGCCGCCGGCGCCTGGGCCGACAAGATTGGCGAGCTGGCCGGCGCCCAACCTCTGGGCGTGCAACCCAAGCGCCGGGCAGCTTTTATCTTCGCCGGCCCCGAAGGTCTGGATATCCATGACTGGCCAATGCTGGTCAGCCTCGATGAGTCGTTCTATATGAAGCCCGACGCCGGCATGTTCCTCGGCTCACCCGCCAACGCCGACCCGGTGGAACCGCACGACGTGCAGCCCGAAGAGCTGGACATCGCCATGGGCATTTACCAGATTGAAGAAGCCACCACCCTGACCATCCGCCGCCCGACCCGCACCTGGGCCGGCCTGCGCAGTTTCGTGCGCGACGGGGATTTGCTGTCCGGCTTCGATCAGCAGGTGCCGGGGCTGTTCTGGGTCGCGGCACAAGGCGGCTACGGTATCCAGACGTCGCCAGCCATGGGCCAGGCCAGCGCTGCCCTGGTACGCGGTGAAGCCTTGCCCGAGCAGCTCAGCCGTTTCGGCCTGGACGCCGAGATGCTCTCCCCCGCCCGCCTGAGCTGATCCTGATCCTGCCCCTCAGGTGACGTGTCCACACGATTGCGGCAAACTTCCAGCGTCCCTTTTTTAACGGGGCGCTGACGCTGCCTGGAGTTCCACTGTATGAACGCACCTGAAAAAGACTCGGCCCTGGACGCTACGTCCATGGACAACTTCCGCGCGATTGCCGACGCGATCGCCACGTTGTTCTTCCCTCACGCCGAGGTGGTGCTGCATGACTTGCGCACGCAAAAGGTCGATTACATCGCCAACAACCTGTCCAAACGGGAAATCGGTGACGACTCGTCGCTGGAAGACATGCTCAGCGAAGAGGTCAGCGAACGAAACATCGGGCCGTATGAAAAGCTCAACTGGGACGGCCAAAAGATTCGCAGCCTTAGCAGCGTACTGCGCGACAGCGAGGGTCGTCCGTTGGCGGTGCTGTGCATCAACTTGAATATCTCGTTGTTCGAGAACGCGAAAGCGGCGCTGGATTTGTTCCTGTCGCCGACCAAGCTGATCCCGCAACCGGACTCACTGTTTCGCGATGACTGGCAGGAACGGATCAACACCTTTCTGCATGCCTGGCTGCGCGAGCGTCAGTTGAGCCTGAACGTGCTGACCCGCGACCACAAACGCGAACTGGTGCTGGCGCTGCACGCCGAAGGCGCCTTCAAAGGCAAAAGCGCCTCCAACTATGTGGCCAATGTGCTGAACATGGGGCGAGCGACGGTGTACAAGCATTTGAAGGAATTGAAGGGTTGAGCCCTAAGATGTGTACAGCCTGATAGGGCCCCTTCGCGAGCAAGCCCGCTCCCACAGTTGATCGAGTTCTTCCTGAAGAAATGCGATCGAATGTGGGAGCGGGCTTGCTCGCGAAAGCGATTTATCAGTCGCCGTAGATATCGGACTTGAAGTACTTCTGCGAAATCTTCTGATACTCGCCATTGGCGCGAATCTCGTCGATCGCCTTGTTCAGATCCGCCACCAACTGCGTGTTGCCCTTGCGCACGGCAATCCCGGCGCCCTCGCCCACGTATTTCGGATCCTTGAGTTCCGGCCCGACAAAAGCGTAACCGGCGCCACGCGGCATCGACAGGAAGTCACTCAAGGGGATGGTGTCGGCAAAAATCGCATCGAGGCGGCCGGCGGCCAGATCCATGTAGATCTCTTCGTTGTTACCGTAGCGCTTGACGTTGATGCCCTTGGGTTCGAAAACCTCGGTAGCGTAACGGTCGGTGGTGGTTGCGCGTTGCACGCCGACATTCTTGCCCTTGAGGCTGGCGTACTGGTCATCCACCACTGCGCCGTCCTTCATCACCAGACGCGATGAGGTAAAGTAATACTTGTGAGTGAAATCCACCGATTTCTTACGGTCTTCGTTGATGGTCATGGACGACAGCGCCATGTCGATTTTCTTCACTTTCAGGGAAGGAATCAGACCGTCGAACTCGCCTTCGACCCACTCACACTTGACCTTCATCTGCGCGCACAAGGCATTGCCGATCTCGTAGTCGAAACCGACTATTTTGCCTTCTTGGGTTTTGGACGCGAACGGCGGATAAGCCGCTTCGATGCCGATACGCAGGTTTTTCTCGGCGGCAAACAAGCTACTGCACGCCAACAGGCTCAGGGCCAGACCGGTGATGAGGGGGAATTTCTTCATATTCGTTCTCTCGCGGGTTGTTGTTGGTTTGGCAAGACAGAAGAAGCTGAAACAGAAAAGCACTTTTTTGTACTTATAATTCCATACTGGACTTTTACGTATTATCCGTCAATCGGGCAGACAGCCTTATACCCGGCCTCTGGTCGGGTACTAACCGAATGCAAAAAAGGCCGGGTCGGTGCTTCGCAAACAAGCGAAACACCGACCCGGCCCTCAGGAACCGCCCGGGGCAGTTATTCCAGTGCGGCAGCCGGCCCGAAGAACTCGTAACGGCTCTGCTTCTCAGGCACACCCAAGGCCTTGAGGTGACGCTTGATCGCCGCCATGAAGCCTTTAGGCCCCAGGAAATACGCATCCACATCACGCTGTTCCGGCATCCACTCGCCGAGTTGCTCCTGGCTCAACAGGCCAACTTTGTCCGCCGCCGGGCTGACGCCATCGTCTTCGGCGTAGCAATAAAAACGCTTGAGCTGCGGATGACGTTCGGCCAGGCCATCGATCCAGTCACGGAAAGCATGCACGCTACCGTTGCGCGCGCAGTGAATAAAGTGCACCGGCCGCTCGGTCGCCAGCGCCGCTTCGAGCATCGCCAGCGTCGGGGTGATGCCAACGCCGCCACTGATCAGCACCAGCGGTTTGTCGCTGGCGGTCAGGGTGAAATCGCCCGCAGGCGGGAATAGCATGATGCTCGCGCCGACGTGCAGTTGATCGTGCAAATGGTTGGACGCGCGGCCGCCGGTTTCGCGCTTGACGCTGATGCGGTACTGGCCCTTGTTGGCCAGCGCCGACAACGAATAGTTACGCCGAATTTCTTCGCCATCGAGGATCAGTTTCATGCCGATGTACTGGCCAGGCTCTGCCGCGAGAATCGGGCCCTTGTCCGCCGGTTCGAAGTAGAACGAGGTGATTTCCGCGCTTTCCTCGACCTTGGCCGCCACGATGAATTCCCGCGCGCCACGCCAGCCGCCCGGCGCCTGCGCTTTCTGGTCGTAGATGCTGGCTTCGGCACCGATCAAGATATCAGCCAGTTGATTGTAGGCAGCGCCCCAGGCGCTCATCACTTCAGGCGTGGCAATCTCGTCGCCCAGTACTTCGGAGATTGCTCGCAACAGGCAGCTACCTACAATCGGGTAATGTTCCGGGAGGATTTGCAGTGCCACGTGCTTGTTGATGATCTTGGCCACCAGGTCGCCCAACTGATCGAGCTGATCAATGTGCCGCGCATACATCAATACACCGTTGGCCAAGGCGCGCGGCTGATCGCCGCTGGCCTGGTGGGCCTGGTTGAACAGCGGGCGGACTTCCGGGTATTCGGAGAGCATCATGCGGTAGAAGTGCGTGATCAGCGCTTCGCCACCGCTTTCCAGCAACGGCACGGTGGATTTGATGATTGCACGGTCTTGAACGCTAAGCATAAGAGCAACTCCTGGGCTTTATATGAATGACCTTTACGTATCAGTTTCCATGCCAACAATTAAATCCTTATAAATCAGTCAATTGAAATCACAGTAGTCATATCGACACCCTAGGCCTTATAGTCACACCGACTACACGGAGTCATTATGACTGCAAAATTACTGCTCACGACCCTGCTGCCCCTGGTCTCCGACCTGTCCCGCGAATTGCCCGAAGGCGAGCGCTACCGACGCCTGCTCGAAGCCATGCGCGCCCTGCTCCCTTGCGACGCCGCGGCCCTGCTGCGACTCGATGGCGAATGGCTGGTGCCGCTGGCGGTGGATGGATTGAGCACCGACACCCTCGGTCGACGTTTCAAGATCAGTGAACATCCGCGCTTCGAAGCGTTGCTCAGCAGTCCCGGCCCGACTCGCTTCGCCGCCGACAGCGATTTGCCCGATCCTTATGACGGCTTGATCGATGGCCTGCACGATCACCTGGAAGTCCACGACTGCATGGGCTGCCCGCTGTTTATCGACGAGCGCCCATGGGGTTTGCTGACCCTCGATGCGCTCTCCCCTGAACGTTTCGAGCCGATTGAACTGGACGCCCTGCAAGCCTTCGCCAGCCTCGCCGCCGCCACGGTCAACGCCGCCGAGCGCATCGAACGGCTGGCCAATCGCGTCGAGGACGAACATCAGCGCGCCGAGGTTTACCGTCAGGCCAGCGGCCAACAGAACCGCGACATGATCGGCCAGAGCAAGACTTACAAACGACTGGTGGAAGAGATCAGCCTGGTGGGCGGCAGCGACCTGACGGTGCTGATCACCGGCGAAACCGGAGTCGGCAAAGAACTGGTGGCCCAAGCCATCCACGCGGCATCCCCACGGGCCGACAAACCGATCATCAGCCTCAATTGCGCCGCCCTGCCAGACACGCTGGTGGAGAGCGAATTGTTCGGCCATGTGCGCGGTGCTTTCACCGGCGCAACGAATGATCGGCGCGGCAAGTTCGAACTGGCCAATGGCGGCACGTTGTTCCTTGATGAAGTGGGCGAACTGTCACTGACGGTGCAAGCCAAATTATTGAGGGTGCTGCAGAGCGGACAATTGCAGCGCCTGGGCTCAGACAAGGAACATCAGGTCGACGTGCGATTGATCGCAGCAACCAACCGCGACCTGGCCGAAGAAGTGCGCAGTGGTCGCTACCGTGCCGATTTTTATCATCGCCTGAGCGTTTACCCGCTGCTGGTGCCTGCACTGAGGGACCGCGGTCGGGATGTGCTGTTGCTCAGCGGCTACTTTCTGGAACAAAACCGCTCACGCATGGGCCTCGATAGCCTGCGCCTGACCAGCGATGCGCAAGCGGCACTATTGGCGTATGACTGGCCGGGGAACGTGCGGGAGTTGGAGCATTTGATTGGTCGTAGTGCGCTGAAGGCCTTGGGCAACTGCAAGCAACGGCCGAAGATTCTCAGCTTGAGCGCGGCGGATCTGGACTTGCCCAATGGCAGCGTTGAACCCGCGCCAGAACCGGTGGATGCTGCACCGGCGGCGGTGTTGGTTTCAGGGGATTTGCGTGAAGCCACCGAGCATTATCAGCGCCAACTGATCAGCACTTGCCTGGAACGGCACCAGAATAACTGGGCTAGTGCGGCGCGGGAGCTGGGTCTGGATCGGGCGAACCTTGGACGGATGGCCAAGCGGCTTGGAATGAAGTGACGTCCTCATCGCGAGCAGGCTCGCTCCCACATTTGATCTTCATGAGACACGCATATTGCGTTCGTCGAAAACCCGCTGTGGGAGCGAGCCTGCTCGCGATGGGGCCCTACCATTCACCCAAATTGCTAAAGCCTGCCTCTATCAAGTCGATAACCCGGCATCGATAGCTGTTGGCGATCTTCACAATCGCCCATCACCTTTTTCCACAGAAGGTTTTTATGTCTTCCAACAAAGCCCGCGCAGATTCACTTTCGCTTCTGCTGTTTACCTTGCGCAGCGGCAAGCTGATGGCGATCAACCTGCTGAAAGTCAGCGAAATCATCCCCTGCCCGCCGCTGACCAGGCTGCCGGAGTCGCACCCCCACGTCAAAGGCATCGCCACCCTGCGCGGCGCATCGTTGTCAGTGATCGACCTGAGCCGCGCCATCGGCGAGCGACCGCTGGAAGACCCGAACGGTGGCTGCCTGATCGTCACCGACGTCAGCCGCTCCAAGCAGGGCCTGCACGTTCAGGCGGTGAGCAAAATCGTCCATTGCCTGACCACCGACATCCGCCCACCACCCTTCGGCTCCGGTGGCGTGCGCTCGTACATCACTGGCGTGACCTCGGTCGACGGCACGCTGGTGCAAGTGCTGGACATCGAAAAGGTCATCCACGGCATCGCTCCGGCGCAGATCGAAACGGCCCCGACCGAACTGAGCATGGAAGACGCCGAAGTACTCGGCAACGCGCGGATTCTGGTGGTCGATGACAGCCAGGTCGCCCTGCAACAATCGGTGCATACCCTGCGCAACCTCGGCCTGCAATGCCACACCGCTCGCAGCGCCAAGGAAGCCATCGACTGCCTGCTGGACCTGCAAGGCACCTCCCAGCAAATCAACCTGATTGTCTCGGACATCGAAATGTCGGAAATGGACGGCTATGCCCTCACCCGCACATTGCGCGAAACGCCGGACTTCTCGCACCTCTATGTGTTGCTGCATACCTCGCTGGACAGCGCGATGAATAGTGAGAAGGCTCGACTGGCCGGGGCCAACGCGGTGCTGACCAAATTCTCCTCACCGGAACTGACCAAATGCCTGATCGCGGCGGCCAGGGCCGTCGCCGAACAAGGTCACTGAGTTTTGGCCGAGATTTTTTGTTTTCTGATGCGGCGCAACCTGGCTGAGGATGTGCCGCCTTTCACTTGGCCAAATGGCATTGAGTTGACTGAGTACCGTCCCGAACTGGCCGAAGCCGTTCATCACCTGATGGAACTGGGCTATCGGGAAGGTAGCGGTCGCGTACCGGCTCTGGAGGTCTGGCAACAGCGTTTTGAAACCGATCCTGAATATGATCCGTCCCTGTGCTTCATTGCCCTGGATGCCGAAGGAATCGTCGGCGTCGCCCAGTGCTGGACCAGCGCTTACATCAAGAGCCTGGTCGTGCACCCGCGCGCTCAAGGCCTCGGACTTGGCCGTGCGCTGCTGCTGAATGCTTTCAACGTGTTTCAGCAACGCCGCGAAGGCTTTGTGGATTTGAAGGTCTTGGAAAACAACCTTCGGGCCCAGCGTTTGTATGAAAGTGCCGGGATGTATGTGGTCCGCCGGGAGCCCGTGCCTGTCTGACACACCGCTTTCGCGAGCAAGCCCGCTCCCACAGTTGATTTGTGTCGTACACCAAATCTGTGAACGACAGATGAACCACTGTGGGAGCGGGCTTGCTCGCGAAGAGGCCCGCACAACCACCCAAAACCATCAGGCATACTCCGACCTCGGCCACTACACGCCAAGGATGCCAAAACCATGAAAGCCACCACCCTGACCTTCCTCTGCCTCACCACCCTCGCCACCCAAGCCCACGCCTCCAGCCCCGACGCCTGGGCCGCCTACGACAAAGCCGTACTCGCCAGTTGCACCAAAGCCAGCGGCCTGAAGAACGTCAAACCCGTCGGCAACGCCGCGCAGTTCGATGACCGAGTCGGTTATACCGCGCTCCTTCTGCAAGGCCAGTACCCGCAAAAACACATGAAAGGCCAGCAAGGCACCGAGCTGTGCCTCTACAACAAGAAAAGCAAAACCGCCTACGTGACCGAGTGGGACTCCATCCGCCCAACAGCAAAAGCGCAGTGAATGGCGCATAACTTGCTTCGGCACAGGCCTTTGCGGTGGCTTTTTGTCGCCATTTCATGCCCCCACAGGTGACTGGCCGTCCGATGAATACAACGTTTTCCTGCGTAGGTTGTGGCAAATGCTGCAACGACCACCACGTGCCCCTGACACTGGCCGAAGCCCGGATGTGGGCGGCCGATGGCGGTCAGGTGATCGTGCTGGCGGAGGCCTTTCTCGCCAATGGCCTGGGCCTGCCCGTGCAGCAACGCGAACACGCCGAACGCCGCTCGTTGGTGGTTCGAAGCGGCGCCTGCGAGGCGTACGTGGCGATCACCTTCGCCGCCTATAACGTCGGTCCCTGCCGGAATCTTGACGAAGACAACCTCTGCCGCATCTACGAACGCCGACCGCTGGTGTGCCGCATCTACCCGATGGAAATCAATCCGCACATCCCGCTCAACCCGGCGATCAAAGAATGCCCGCCCGAGTCCTGGGAAACAGGGCCGGATTTGATCATCGGTGGTGAGCTGGTGGATCAGGAGCTTGCGGGATTGATCCAACGTTCCCGTCAGGCGGATCGCGATGAGATTCAGACCAAGGATGCGATTTGCGCGTTATTGGGGATTCGGACGACAGCGCTGAAGGGCGATGGATTTACTGCTTATCTGCCGGACATGACGGCGTTTGCCATGGTCATTGATCAGGTGGCGCAACAGCCGTTGGCGGGGTCGGGCGGTGAATGGGTCTTTCATGTATCAGGCGACGATATCGCCGGGCAAGTGCTGGCAGCCGGGGCGCAAGTGGCGACTGAAGCGCCGCTGAACTATGCGTTTATTTCGTTGCGGGCGGCGTGAGACCAAGATCTGTGGTGTTTGTGCTGGCCCTTTCGCGAGCAAGCCCGCTCCCACAGTGGATTTGTGTCGTACACCGAATCTGTGAACGACGATGAACCACTGTGGGAGCGGGCTTGCTCGCGAAGACGGCAGATCAGGCACCGCCGTCTATGGCAGAAGATCAACGATCAGCGCTTACCCATCGAACGACGAGTGCCAGGAGGCGCTGCACCCGGGGTCTTGGTGTGACCATTCTTGGCGCCGTTCTTGTACCAAGGCTGGCTGGCATTCTTCGCCGCGGCCAATTCACCCGGCTTGAACGGAAACTTGAACGCTGGAATCGCCGCTTTGGTTTCGCTGTCTGCGCTGGAGTCGACGCTGTCTGGCAGGTCTGCCTGGTCGTCGCTCAAAGCGTCGGCAACCGGCGGTTGTGTCGGGGAAGTCATGAAAGCTCCGGGTGATGCTCAAAGAGTCGGGCCCGGTAGGCGAGCCGCGAAAGGCGGCAGTATACCTGTGTCGGGAGCCGCAAGCTTCACGCCGCAAGCGAGTCCGTCGGGTTTTGTGCTGACCGACCTGCCGCCATCGCGGGCAAGTCGAATCGTCGCACCGCCGCTCCCACAAGGTCATGCGCCAATTTCAAATCAGCACAAATCCTGTGGGAGCGGGCTTGCTCGCGAAAGCGGTGTGTCAGTCACTGCGATGTTGGATGTACCGCCGTCTTCGCGAGCAAGCCCGCTCCCACATTGTTTGCGGTGTGTCTACGCCGGATCGACGTTATCCAGTGCCCGGTTCACCGCCAATTCCGCCACCATGATGATCTGCTGAATCGCCATCGCCGTATGGCGCTGCGGGCCGATCAGATTGTTGGCGAAATCGGTGGCCAGGACACTCGCTGAGGCCAACGATTCGTAGGCGTGGGCCAGCAGGCTTTCGGTGCCGGCACCCGGGGCGACCATGAACATCGTGCTGGGGCGACGGGGCTTTTCGGTGTATGGCGCCGGGGGATCGAGGTAGTAGTCGAGGGCGCGTTTTATGGCTTCGCGGTCTTTGAGTAATTCTTCGGTGCACAGGGTGTCGGGGTTGGCTTTGTTGAATTTCGAATCAGAATTATCGTTTTCCATTTGTAGCTCCTAATCTCAATTGGAGCCATCACTTGCCGTTATGGTCGTGAGGCTTTCGCCTACTCGTTTCGGGGATCTCACGCCCGGTCGCTGAATGTGCAGCGACAGCCAAAGACTAAAGAGCCTGCTTCCGACGGACAACCTGAAAAATGCGTGGGAAAGATCTGCGTTCCGACACATCGATTAAACATTCAAAAACAGCACTCACCCACCAATCCCACGTCTGACACTCATTGCTGTAGGAGCTGTCGAGTGAAACGAGGCTGCGATCTTTTGATCTTGAAAATCCACATCAAAAGATCGCAGCCTTTGGCAGCTCCGTGGGGTTGCGTACACCCGCGAGAGATTGGTCGGCTGTCAGGCCGCCTTCGCGAGCAAGCCCGCTCCCACAGTGGAGCGGTGTGCACCCGCCCTCGCCACTCATTAGCTCGCCTGCCGCTTTTGATCACGGGGAATCAGCATCAACCCAAAAAGGTCCAAACTGACAGCGCCGTCAGTTACCAGTCACTCTCCTGACGGGCGAACAGGTTTATAAAGGAAGGTATAAACCTGACAAAACTCCGACCACTCTGCCCGGCGCCCCACTCGCATGCGAATTCAGAAAAAAACCGCCCTGTTCGCCGCCCTTCTGATCGTCCTGGCAGCGCTGGGCGTGTGGTACGCCACCAAACCCGCCACGACCAAACTGGCCACCTCCACCGCCATCCCCGTGCGAGTAGTCAGCGTCGCTGAAAAAGATGTGCCCCGCTACATCAGCGGCATCGGCTCGGTGCTGTCGTTGCACAGCGTGGTCGTGCGCCCGCAGATCGACGGCATCCTCACCAAGCTGCTGGTCAAGGAAGGCCAACTGGTGAACAAAGGCGATCTGTTGGCCACCATCGACGACCGCTCGATCCGCGCCAGCCTCGACCAGGCCCGGGCGCAACTGGGCGAAAGTCAGGCGCAACTGCAAGTGGCTCAGGTCAACCTCAAACGCTACAAACTGCTGAGCGTCGACGACGGCGTGTCCAAGCAAACCTATGACCAGCAACAAGCCTTGGTCAACCAACTCAAAGCCACTGCCCAAGGCAATCAGGCCTCGATCGACGCCGCTCTGGTGCAGCTTTCCTACACACAGATTCGCTCCCCGGTCACCGGTCGCGTCGGTATTCGCACAGTGGATGAAGGCAACTTCCTGCGCATGACTGACACCCAAGGCTTGTTCACCGTGACCCAGATCGACCCGATCGCCGTGGCGTTTTCCCTGCCGCAACAAATGCTGCCGACCCTGCAAGGCCTGATCAACGATCCCCAGCACACGCCGGTCAAGGCCTACATCGGTGCCGACACCGACGGCGAAACCGGCAACCTGCTGGGCGAAGGCCGCCTGACCCTGATCGACAACCAGATCAACGCCAACACCGGGACCATCCGCGCCAAGGCCGAGTTCGCCAACCCCGCACAGAAACTCTGGCCGGGCCTGCTGGTTACGGTAAAGATTCAGACAGCGCTGGATAAAAATGCGCTGGTGGTGCCGCCCACCGTCGTACAACGTGGCCTCGATCAACATTTCGTCTACCGGGTCAACGGCGACAAGGTCGAAGCCGTTCAGGTGCAGATGGTTTATCAAGGCAGCGGCCAGGACATCATCAAAGGCGTGAAACCGGGCGATGTGCTGGTCAGCGACGGCCAGTCGCGGCTCAAACCTGGCTCGACCGTGCAGGTAGTGACCGACCCGCCGCAAGTGGTGCAATCGGAGCCGAAACCATGAAGGGCCATGGCTCGGTTTCCGCGTGGTGCATCGATCATCCGGTGGCGACGGTCCTGCTGACTTTTGCCTTGGTGCTGCTCGGTGTTATTGCCTTTCCGCGACTGCCAATTGCCCCGCTGCCAGAAGCGGAATTCCCGACCATCCAGGTGGCCGCGCAGCTGCCCGGCGCCAACCCCGAAACCATGGCCTCGTCGGTGGCTACGCCGCTTGAAGTGCAATTCAGTGCCATCCCCGGCGTGACCCAGATGACCTCGAGCAGCGCCTTGGGCTCGACCATTCTGACCCTGCAATTCACCCTCGACAAAAGCATCGACACCGCCGCGCAGGAAGTCCAGGCCGCGATCAATACCGCCGCCGGCAAACTGCCCAAAGACATGCCGAACCTGCCGAACTGGAGAAAGGTCAACCCGGCCGACAGCCCGGTGCTGATCCTCAGCATCAACTCGCCGCAAATGCCGGGCACCGAAGTCAGTGACCTGGTGGAAACCCTGCTCGCCCGTCAGATCAGCCAGATCGACGGCGTAGGCAATATAAACATCACCGGTCAGCAACGTCCCGCAATCCGCGTGCAGGCGTCGGCGGACAAACTCGCCGCCATTGGCCTGACCCTGGCGGACATTCGCCTGGCGATCCAGCAGACCAGCCTCAACCTGGCCAAGGGTGCGTTGTACGGCGAGTCGAGCATTTCGACCTTGTCCACCAACGACCAATTGTTCCACCCCCAGGAATACGGTCAGCTTATTGTTTCCTACAAGGACGGCGCACCGGTTCATCTCAAGGATGTGGCCAAAGTCGTCAACGGTTCGGAAGACGCCTACATCCAGGCTTGGGCTGATGGTCAGCCGGGGGTGAACCTGGTGATTTTCCGGCAGCCGGGGGCCAACATCGTCGCGACCGTCGACCGTATTCAAGCGGCCCTGCCGACGCTGGAGGCCATGCTGCCGGCCTCGGTGCAGGTCAAGGTGTTGGTCGACCGCACCCAGACCATCCGCGCTTCATTGCATGAAGTGGAAGTCACCCTGCTGATCGCGATCCTGCTGGTGGTGGCGGTGATGGCGCTGTTCCTGCGGCAGTTGTCGGCGACCCTGATCGTGGCGTCGGTGCTCGGTGTGTCGCTGATCGCCAGTTTTGCCCTGATGTACATCATGGGCTTCAGCCTGAATAACCTGACGCTGGTGGCGATCGTGGTGTCCGTCGGGTTTGTGGTGGACGATGCGATTGTGGTGGTGGAAAACATTCACCGCCATCTGGAGGCCGGCGATGGCATGCGCGAGGCGGCGATCAAGGGCGCCGGCGAGATCGGTTTTACCGTGGTCTCAATCAGCTTCTCGCTGGTGGCGGCGTTCATTCCGTTGCTGTTCATGGGCGGCGTGGTCGGGCGGTTGTTCAAGGAATTCGCCCTGACCGCCACCTCGACCATCATGATTTCCGTGGTGGTGTCCCTGACGCTGGCGCCGACCTTGGCTGCGCTATTTATGCGCGCGCCGGTGCATCACGCCCACGACAAACCGGGTTTCGGCGAAAGCTTGCTGGCGCTGTACGAAAAAGGCCTGCGCCGCGCCCTCGCCCATCAGAAATTGATGATCGGTGTGTTCGGCCTATCCCTCGGCTTGGCGGTCGCCGGGTACATTTTCATTCCGAAGGGTTTCTTCCCGGTGCAGGACACCGGTTTCGTCCTGGGCACCACCGAAGCAGCCGCCGATATTTCCTACGGCGACATGGTGAAAAAACACTTGGCGATGGCTGAAATCGTCGCCGCCGATCCTGCCGTCGAGACGTTCTCCCATTCGGTCGGCGTTTCGGGCAGCAACCAGACTATCGCCAACGGACGGTTCTGGATTTCGCTGAAAAAACGTGGCGACCGTGACGTATCGGCCAGCCAATTCATCGACCGGATTCGTCCGCAGCTGATGAAGGTCCCGGGCATCGTGCTGTACCTGCGCGCCGGGCAAGACATCAACCTCAGCTCCGGCCCGAGCCGTGCGCAGTACCAATACGTGCTCAAGAGCAACGACGGTGCACTCCTGAGCACCTGGACCCAGCGCCTGACGGAAAAACTGCGCAGCAACCCGGCGTTCCGCGACATTTCCAACGACCTGCAACTGGGCGGCAGCATCACCCACATCAGCATCGACCGCAGTGCGGCAGCGCGTTTCGGCCTGACCGCCAGCGATGTCGATGAAGCGCTGTACGACGCCTTCGGTCAGCGGCAGATCAACGAGTTCCAGACCCAGACCAACCAGTACAACGTGATTCTGGAACTGGACACCAAACAGCGCGGCAAGGCGGAAAGCCTCAACTATTTCTACCTGCGTTCGCCGCTGAGCGGGGAAATGGTGCCGCTGTCGGCCCTGGCGAAATTCGATGCGCCAACTATCGGTCCGTTGTCTATCGCTCACGACGGGATGTTCCCGGCGGCCAACCTGTCGTTCAACCTGGCGCCCGGCGTCGCGTTGGGCGATGCGGTGATCATGCTCAATCAGGCCAAGACCGACATCGGCATGCCGACGGCCATCAGCGGTAATTTCCAGGGCGCGGCCCAGGCGTTCCAGAGTTCGCTGGCCAGCCAGCCGTGGCTGATTCTGGCGGCGCTGGTGGCGGTGTACATCATTCTTGGCGTTCTGTACGAGAGCTTCGTGCACCCGCTGACGATCATCTCGACCCTGCCCTCGGCGGGGCTCGGGGCGGTGATCATGCTGTGGATCTGCGGCCAGGACTTTTCGATCATGGCGCTGATCGGGCTGGTGTTGTTGATCGGCGTCGTCAAGAAGAACGGCATTCTGATGATCGACTTCGCACTGGAAGCCCAACGCAACCGTGGCTTGCCGCCGGAAGAGGCGATCTATGAGGCCTGTATGACGCGGTTCCGGCCGATCATCATGACCACCCTCGCCGCCCTGCTCGGCGCCCTGCCGCTGATGCTCGGCTACGGCACCGGCGCCGAACTGCGCCAGCCGCTGGGCATCGCGGTGGTCGGCGGTTTGTTGGTGAGCCAGGCGCTGACACTGTTCACCACGCCGGTCATATACTTGTGGCTTGAGCGGCTATTCCATCGGCACTCTCTCCCACCAGCATCAGCACCGCTAACGGCGCTGGCGACCACAGACTGAGGCGGGGTCAGTTCGTCAGCTCGTTCAACGCCACTCTGGAACGGGTCGCACAGGCCTATTCGCGCCTGGAATCGTTCAACGCCGACGTGGCCCATGAACTGCGCTCGCCCCTGACCAACCTGATCGGCCAGACCCAGGCTGCGCTGACCCGTGGGCGTTCGGCCGAACACTATTTTGAAGTGCTGTAATCGAACCTCGAAGAACTCGAGCGGCTGCGCTCGATCATCAACGACATGCTGTTCCTCGCCAGCGCCGACCAGGGCAGCAAGGCCACTAAACTGACGTCCACCTCATTGGCCGACGAAGTGGCGACGACGTTGGAGTATCTGGATTTCATTCTTGAGGATGCGCAGGTTCAGGTCGAGGTCAGTGGCGATGCGCAGGTACGAATCGAGATCGCCCATCTGCGCCGGGCGTTGATCAACTTGCTGAGCAACGCGGTGCAGCACACCGAGCCCGGGCAAGTGATTCAGGTACGGATCGAAGTCGAAGAGCATCAGGTCAGCATCGGCGTCGCCAACCCGGGATCGCCGATTGCCAATGAGCATCTGCCGCGATTGTTCGAGCGCTTCTACCGGGTCGATGCGTCGAGCAGCAACAGTGGCAACAACCACGGTCTGGGGTTGGCAATCGTCAAGGCGTTTGCGCTGATGCATGGCGGGGATGTGTTTGTGCGCAGTGATCATGGGATGAATACGTTCGGGATTCATCTACCGGTCTGACAGACCTCAAAAGATCGCAGCCTTCGGCAGCTCCTTGTATGTCTTCCCTGTTTCTGTCCCCGTTCGCCATGGCTGAAGAGTCGCAGACATTCGTTGCGCAAAACGCGGTGCGAGCCAAGGCTTACGAACAGTATCAAAGCGAACTGACGGCCAAGGCCCAGGAAGCTGCGCAAACCCCTCAAGCATCGAGCACTCAAGCCCAGCCACGGGTTGATTAAGACAGCTGACTTTTACGTATCGCTCTGTTTCCCTCGACACTTTTCATCGGCTCTTCCCTTTGAAAAGTTGTTTTCAAAGCCGCTGCTATCAGCGGCTTTTTTTTGTTGTGGTGTTGAACCTGCTCCGTCGGTTTTCGGTAATTGTCGACGACCCGATGAATGTCTTCTAAGCTTCAATTAGCAAAAGGCCAGCATGTTTTGCTGGCCTTTTTTTTATCCGGCATTTATATAGGCGCTCTGGACGCGACCGGTTTCTGGGACTCTGCCCGATTCTTGTAAAAGAACTTTCATAACGCCTTATTTGCAGAAGTCAGAACCATGAGTGTGAGCAGTGCGAAATCTCAACATCCGATCCGTTCGACACGATCGGAGCGGCTTCTGGTTCTCGGCAGTTTGTTGTTGGTGATTGCGATACTCAGCATCGTGACCTTTCTGCTGATCCGTGAACGCGCCAATGCCGAATTGTCCGCTGCTCGCGCCGCCAACAATATCGTGCAATTGATCGACGCCGACGTGCTGCGCAATGTCGAACTCTATGATGTGTCCCTGCTGGGTTTGATCGCTGCCTCCCAGCGAGAAGACCTCAAGAGCGTTTCTCCAGCCATTCGCCATCTGGCCTATTTCGACCGCGCCACCGCCGCGCCGTACAAGGGCAACATTTTGTTGCTCGACAACAAGGGCGATGTGATCGCCGACTCGGCCTCGGTGGAGCCCAGGCAGGGTAACTATGCCGATCGCGAATACTTTCAGTCTCACGTGAATAACCCAGACCCGGGCATGTTCATCAGTCCCCCCTTCCGAGCCAGGTCCCCCGAACAGGATTGGCGGATCAGTTTCAGCCGACGGGTGAACGGCTCCCAGGGTGAGTTCCTGGGCGTGGCCGAAGCTGCCATGCGGTTGAGTTACTTCGATCAGTTGTTCAACAGCTTGAACATCGGTCGTGATAGCACGGTCAATCTGATCAGCAAGGATGGGACTCTTCTGGCTCAGCAACCACGCCTTGCCGAAGAGCTGATCGGCAAGAACTTCAGTAACCGCCCCAATTTCCAGCGCATCGTCAAAGAAGGCAACGGCAGCTTCACAAGCATGTCCGATCGATACCAGGCCAAGCGTTTGTACACCTTCTCCAAGGTCGGGAACTTGCCGTTGATCGTCATCGTTGCGCTCTCGAGCGAGGAAGTCTTTGCGGCCTGGAAGCGCACTGCGGTGGTGGTCAGCTTTGCGACCATTGCCCTCTGCGTGAGCCTGTTGTGGTTGACCTGGTTGCTCTGCCGGGAATTGCGTCGGCGCCAAAGTGCCGAGCAGGAATTGGCGCAACTGGCCGCCACCGATCCCCTGACCGGTCTGGCCAACCGTCGAAGCCTGGATCAGGCCCTGCGCCATGAATGGTTCCGCGCCCAACGCTCCGGTCTGCCACTGTCGTTGTTGATGATTGATGTCGATCACTTCAAGGCGTTCAACGATCGCCATGGCCACCAAGGCGGCGACGATGCCTTGCGCTGGGTGGCCAAGGTGATCAGCACTCATGTTCGACGGCCCGCGGACCTGGTCGCCCGTTACGGTGGCGAGGAGTTTTCGGTGATCCTGGCTGAAACCGACAGCGCCGGCGCGCAACAGATTGCCGACAACATCCGCGCAGCGGTGGAGCAGTTGCCGTTGGTGGGGAGTGATACGTCGCCGATTACTGTCAGTATTGGTATCAGCACTTGGACGACGGCGTCCGACATCAGCTTGGAGCAGTTGCTGTTTGCGGCGGACAAGGCGCTGTATCAGGCCAAGGAAAGTGGGCGGAATCGGGTGGTTGCCGACTGACCATTTGTAGTGGATCTACTGGCCTCTTCGCGAGCAAGCCCGCTCCCACATGGGTACGCGGTCTACTGTGGGAGCGGGCTTGCTCGCGAAGGGGTCAGCCCAGACGCCACAAAAAACCGGATCATAAAAAAAGGCCACCCGAAGGTAGCCTTTAAAAACTAGAGAGGTTTTTTGCTTACACGGCCGCAACAGGACGCATGTAAGAGATCGGTGCAGTGCTGGCGTCTTCGAAAGTCACGACTTCCCAAGCATCTGTCTGCTCAATCAACTTGCGCAGCAGCTGGTTGTTCAATGCATGTCCGGACTTGAAGCCCTTGAACTCACCAATCAGGCTATTGCCCAGCAGGTAGAGGTCACCAATTGCATCGAGGATCTTGTGCTTCACGAATTCGTCTTCATAGCGAAGGCCGTCTTCGTTCAGTACACCATCCGCGTCGACCACAATAGCGTTTTCAACGCTGCCGCCGAGTGCGAGGTTGTGCTTGCGCAGGTACTCGATATCACTCATGAAACCAAAGGTACGGGCGCGGCTGACTTCTTTTACGAACGAAGTGCTGGAAAAATCCACGCTTGCACTTTGTGTGCGGTCACGGAAAACCGGGTGATCGAAATCGATCTCGAAGCTCACTTTGAAACCTTCAAAAGGGACGAAAGTGGCGCGCTTGTCGCCGTCTTCCACTGTCACTTCCCGCAGGATCCGGATGAACTTCTTGGCGGCGTCCTGCTCTTCCAGGCCGGCCGATTGAATCAGGAATACGAAGGGTCCAGCGCTACCATCCATGATCGGGACTTCGGACGCGGAGAGCTCGACGTAGGCGTTATCGATGCCCAGGCCAGCCATGGCCGAGAGCAGGTGCTCCACCGTGTCCACTTTGACGTCACCGTTAACAAGCGTGGTCGACATAGTGGTTTCGCCAACGTTTTCCGCGCGGGCAGGAATCTGCACCACAGGGTCGAGGTCAGCACGACAAAACACAATGCCGGTGTCGACGGGCGCTGGCTTGAGGGTCAGGTAGACCTTCTCCCCGGAGTGCAGGCCGACACCTGTGGCACGGATAATATTCTTCAGGGTGCGTTGTTTTATCATGGCATGGGCCGCTTCAGCGCAAATTGCGAACTGGTATCAACAAAGGCTGGCGATGATAGCAGACCAGACCTTTGCTGAACACCAATCACCCTAATACCCCTGATACATTTCATCAATCGGCCTGACGACGCAGGAAAGCCGGGATGTCCAGGTAGTCCAAGTCATCTTGCGGGTTCATCTTCGCGGCAGTCGCAGCACCGGCCTGAGCCTGGTTGCGCATGACGGTCGGACGGTCCAGGTCACGGTAGTTCACCGCAGGCTGTTCCTGACGAACAGGGGCTTGTTGTTGTGGCTGGGAAGCCATCGAGGTGTGAACGGTATTGTCGATGACCTTCACAGGCTTCTCGATTTTAGCGCCTAAACCGGTGGCAACAACAGTCACGTGCAGCTCGTCGCGCATGTCCGGATCGATAACGGTACCGACCTTGACCATCGCGTGCTCGGAAGCGAAGGCTTCAATGATGCTACCCACGTCGGAGTACTCACCCAGGGACAGGTCAGGACCGGCGGTGATGTTCACCAGGATGCCGCGTGCGCCTTGCAGGTTCACGTCTTCGAGCAACGGGTTGCGAATGGCCGCTTCGGTGGCCTCGCGTGCACGGTTCGGACCGCTGGCGCAGCCAGTGCCCATCATCGCCATGCCCATTTCGCTCATCACGGTACGCACGTCGGCAAAGTCGACGTTGATCATGCCCGGACGCTTGATGATGTCGGAGATACCGCGAACGGCACCGGCCAGTACATCGTCGGCCTTGGCGAAAGCCGACAGCAGGCTCGCGTCTTTACCGAGGATGGTCAGCAGCTTCTCGTTGGGAATGGTGATCAACGAGTCGACGCTTTCAGACAGCAGACGAATACCTTCGTCGGCGATCTGCATACGCTTGCGACCTTCGAACGGGAACGGACGGGTCACCACCGCAACGGTGAGGATCCCCATTTCCTTGGCCACTTCGGCAATGATCGGCGCAGCACCGGTACCGGTACCACCGCCCATGCCGGTTGTGATGAACACCATATTGGTGCCCTGCAGGACTTCGGCAATGCGCTCGCGGTCTTCGAGAGCGGCCTGACGACCTACTTCAGGGTTGGCGCCGGCGCCCAGGCCTTTGGTCACGCCGGTGCCCAGTTGCAGGATGGTCCGCGCGCCGATACTTTTCAGCGCTTGGGCATCAGTGTTGGCGCAGATGAATTCAACGCCTTCAATGTTGCTCTTGACCATGTGATTGACAGCGTTGCCGCCGCCACCGCCAACACCGATAACTTTAATTACCGGGCTTGCGGGGATGTTGTCTACGAGTTCGAACATTTTCCCTCTCCTTACATTCTCTAGTTTTTTCGCCTACTGCTGTTTGAAGCGGTGTTGCGGTAAAGCTTTAGAAATTGCCTTGCACCCAGCTCTTGAAGCGATCGAGCAAGGCAACTTTCGGTTCGTCATTGCTGTAGCTGTCGCGGCTGCCGATGCCCGAGAACGAAATCCCGTCGGACTGCTTCTGCAGGCCGTACATCAACAGGCCAACGCCGGTGGAATAAATCGGGTTGCGGACCACGTCGTCCAGGCCCTTGACACCATGCGGCACGCCCAGGCGAACCGGCATGTGGAAGATCTCTTCGGCCAGTTCCACCGCGCCTTCCATCTTCGACGTACCGCCGGTCAGCACGATGCCGGCCGGGATCAGGTCTTCGTAGCCGCTGCGACGCAGTTCGGCCTGGATCAGGGTGAACAGCTCGTCGTAACGCGGCTCGACCACTTCGGCCAGGGCCTGACGGGACAGCTCGCGCGGTGGACGGTCGCCGACGCTCGGCACCTTGATGGTTTCACCGGCACCGGCCAGTTTGGCCAGGGCGCAGGCGTAGCGAATCTTGATTTCTTCGGCGTACTGGGTCGGGGTGCGCAGCGCCATGGCGATGTCGTTGGTCACCTGATCGCCCGCAATCGGGATCACCGCGGTGTGACGGATCGCGCCTTCGGTGAAGATCGCGATGTCGGTGGTACCGCCGCCGATGTCCACCAGGCAAACGCCCAGCTCTTTCTCGTCGTCGGTCAGGACCGAGTAGGCCGAGGCCAGTTGCTCGAGAATGATGTCGTCGATTTCCAGACCGCAGCGGCGCACGCATTTTTCAATGTTCTGTGCGGCGTTGACGGCGCAGGTGACCACGTGAACCTTGGCTTCCAGACGCACGCCCGACATGCCCAGCGGCTCGCGAACGCCTTCCTGGTTATCGATCACGTAATCCTGCGGCAGGGTGTGCAGCACACGCTGGTCAGCCGGGATCGCCACAGCCTGGGCGGCGTCGAGGACGCGCTCAAGGTCGGCGGAGCTGACTTCGCGATCACGAATCGCCACGATGCCGTGGGAATTCAGGCTGCGGATGTGATTGCCGGCCACGCCGACGAACGCCGAGTGGATCCGGCAACCGGCCATCAGCTGCGCTTCTTCGATCGCGCGCTGGATCGACTGGACGGTGGACTCGATGTTCACCACTACGCCTTTTTTCAGGCCGCGGGACGGATGAGTACCGATTCCGACGATTTCGAGCGTGCCGTCGTCCGAGACCTCGCCTACCAGCGCCACCACCTTGGAGGTGCCGATATCGAGACCGACGATCATTTTGCCGCTTTGCACGTTTGCCATGGGTCCTGCCTCTTCTTAATTCTTCGCGACAGCGGGTTGGGCTGTCGTGGGCGCTACAGGTTCCCGCCAGCCAACAGCGAGGCCGTTGGCGTAGCGCAGATCGATGCGCGCAATGTTCGTAATCTGCTCTTTGAGCGTCTTGTCATAGATGGCAATGAAGCGGCGCATCTTTTCCACCAGCTTGCCGCGTCCCAGCAGCAGTTCGATTCCCGGGCCCGCGCTGCCGGCGCCGGTGGTCAGGAACCAACTGCCTCGTTCACGCAGTTCCAGGCGTGCAATCGAGAAGCCCAATGGCCTGAGCATCTGGCTCAGCACCTGGTATTGCTGCATCACTTGCTGCTGGGCCCGCTGTGGGCCGAACAGCTGTGGCAAGTGTTCGTAGTTCGCCAGCTCACGCGGGGTGAACGCCTGCCCCTGGTTGTTCAACAGCGATTCGTCGCCCCAACGGGCCACCGGCAGCTGTTCTTCCAGACGAATCACTACTTGATCCGGCCATACCCTGCGCACTTCGGCGTGGGCAATCCATGGCATCGTTTCAAGCTCGGTACGCATACTCTCCAGGTCGATGGTGAAGAAGCTCGACGCCACGTAGGGGGCGATTCGCTGCTGCACCGCTTGCTGGCTGATGTAACTCAAGTCGCCCTGCACCGCGACCTTGGTGATCGGCCGGTCGGCGTACGGCAGCAAACGCTGTGCGCCTTCATAAGTGCCGAACCCCAACGCAACCAGCAGCACGGGCCAGAACAGGCTTTTCAGAAAACCAAAGTTGGCTTTCGGCAGGCGCGCGGACATCGGCTCTTTGGCAACCATTCGGCTGGCACCCCGCGGCACCGGCTTGCGGCCGGGTGCGGAGGGCTGATGACGTAGCTGAGCGCCTTGCATGGTCTTAACCTCGCGGCTCGTTATTGCCAGCAGCATTACCGGCAACGCTAGCGGCCAAAATCGCCAGAACCAGTTGCTGGAAATCCAGGCCAGCGGCACGGGCAGCCATCGGCACCAGACTGTGATCGGTCATGCCCGGTGCGGTATTGACTTCCAGGAACCAGAACTGCCCGTCGGCGTCCTGCATCACGTCTGCCCTGCCCCAACCGGCGATACCCAGCGCCTCACAGGCTTTGGCCGTGAGGTCCATGAGTTCTTTTTCTTTGTTGCTGTCCAGGCCACACGGGATCCGGTACTGGGTATCGGAAGCCACGTACTTGGCGTCGTAGTCGTAGAAACTGTGCGTCGTGCCCAAGGCAATCGGTGGCAACACCTGGTCACGCAGGGTGGCGATGGTGAACTCCGGACCTTGAATCCATTGCTCGACCAACACTTGCGAATCGTAGGTACTGGCCGCTTTCCACGCGTCGATCAATTCAGACGCGGAGGTCACTTTGGCCATCCCGATACTGGAACCTTCATGGGCCGGTTTGACGATCAAAGGGAAGCCCAGTTCCGTGGCCGCCGAAATACAATCGGCCTCGCAGCTCAGTACCGCATGGCGTGGCGTCGGAATACCAAGGCTGTGCCAGACCTGTTTGGTGCGCAGTTTGTCCATGGCCAGTGCCGAGGCCAGAATGCCGCTGCCGGTGTATGGAATGCCCAGGCATTCGAGCAAACCCTGCATGCTGCCGTCTTCACCGCCACGACCGTGGAGGATGATGAAGGCGCGGTCGATTTTTTCGTTCAGCAGACGCTGCAGCAGGTCATCGCCCACATCAAGACCGAAGGCGTCCACACCGGCGCTTTGCAGTGCTTCGAGCACCGCGTTACCGGACTTCAGGGAGACCTCACGCTCGGCACTCTTGCCGCCGAACAGTACGGCGACACGGCCGAAATCTTTCGGCGCGACAGTGGAGACGAGGTTGGCGTAAGCAGCAGTCATTTCAACTTCCCCACGCTTGGCGCGGCAACCGCGCCAGCGAACAACGGACTATTCAACAGTTTCGGTGCGAGACCGCCGATATCACCGGCGCCCTGGCACAACAGAATGTCGCCGGCACGCAGCAGCGGCTTGACGATCGGTGCGAGGTCGATGCCGCGCTCGATGTAGATCGGGTCGAGCTGACCGCGCTGGCGAATGCTGTTGCACAGCTTGCGGCTGTCAGCGCCCGGGATCGGCTCTTCGCCGGCCGGATAGACTTCCATCAGCAGCAGCACGTTGGCGTCGGCCAGCACATTGACGAAATCGTCGTACAGATCTCGGGTGCGGCTGTAACGGTGCGGCTGGTAAACCATCACCAGACGGCGCTCCGGCCAGCCACCGCGCACGGCTTTGATCACGGCCGCGACTTCGGTCGGGTGGTGACCGTAGTCGTCCACCAGCATCACGTTGCCGCCTTCAACCGGCAGTTCGCCGTACACCTGGAAGCGGCGACCGACACCCTGGAACCCGGACAGGCCCTGGACGATCGCTTCATCGCTGACGCCTTCGTCGGTGGCGATGCAAATGGTCGCCAGCGCGTTCAGCACGTTGTGGTTGCCCGGCATGTTCACCGAGACATCCAGCGGCTCACGATCCGGGCGCAGCACGGTAAAGAAGGTCTGCATGCCCTGTTGACGCACATTGATGGCGCGCACGTCGGCATCGTCGCCAAAGCCATAAGTGACCGTCGGACGTTTCACCTGCGGGAGGATTTCACGCACCACCGGATCGTCCAGGCACACCACGGCCAGACCATAGAACGGCAGGTTGTGCAGGAACTCGACGAAGGTTTTCTTCAGTTTGTTGAAGTCGCCGTCGTAGGTCGCCATGTGGTCGGCGTCGATGTTGGTGACCACAGCCACCAGCGGCTGCAAGTGCAGGAAGCTGGCATCGCTTTCGTCGGCTTCGGCAATCAGGTAACGGCTGGTGCCGAGCTGGGCATTGGTGCCCGCGGCATTCAGACGACCACCGATGACGAACGTCGGGTCCAGGCCACCGGCGGCGAACACCGAAGCGATCAGGCTGGTGGTGGTGGTTTTGCCATGGGTACCGGCGACGGCGATACCGTGACGGTAGCGCATCAGTTCGGCCAGCATCTCGGCACGCGGCACCACCGGAATCCGGCGCTCCAGGGCCGTGGCCACTTCCGGGTTGGAAGTGTTCACGGCGCTGGAGGTGACCAGCACATCGGCGTTCGCGGTGTTCTCGGCACGGTGGCCGATATAGATGTGGGCACCGAAGGATTCCAGGCGCTCAGTCACCGGCGATGCTTTGAGGTCGGAACCGGATACTTCATAGCCCAGGTTCAGCAACACTTCGGCAATGCCGCACATGCCCACGCCGCCGATACCGACGAAGTGGATGCGACGGATCCGGCGCATTTCCGGGTGCGGCATGGCTTTCTTGTTCTCAACCATGGGCCACCTCCAGGCAGGTATCGACCACGTTACGAGTGGCATCGGGTTTGGCCAGGCGGCGTGCCGCGGTGGCCATGTCGTTGAGTCGTTGCGGTTGCATCAAGACCTCTGTCAGGCGAGCGGCAAGATCCGCTGCGCCAGTCGTTCTTTGCGGCATCAGGAAGGCAGCGCCTTCACGGGCCAAATAATCGGCGTTGCGGGTCTGGTGATCGTCGATCGCGTGGGGCAAAGGCACCAGCATCGAGGGCAGACCGGCAGCCGCCAGTTCACTGATGGTCAATGCGCCTGCGCGGCACACCACCAGGTCGGCCCAGCCATAGGCTTGGGCCATGTCTTTGATGAAAGGCTGCACTTGCGCCTCGACGCCAGCTGCGCGATAGCGCTCTGCAGTCACTTCATCGTGGTTTTTGCCGGCCTGATGAAACACGTCCGGGCGCAGGTCGGGGGCGACTTGCGACAGGGCTTCAGGCAGCAACTTGTTCAACGGCTCTGCGCCCAGGCTTCCGCCCAGGATCAGCAAACGCGCCTTGCGACCGGCCAGGGCAGGTCGCGGTGTTTCGAGGAACAGCTCGGTGCGCACCGGGTTACCGGTGGTGCGACGGCTGCTCGACAGGGTAAAGGTGTCAGGGAACGCTTCACAGACTCGGGCGGCCAACGGCACCAGCAACCGATTGGCGGTACCTGCCACAGCGTTCTGCTCATGAACAATCACTGGCACGCCGGCCAGTTTGGCTGCAACGCCGCCGGGGCCGGTCACGTAACCACCGAAGCCGACCACACACACCGGCCGCAACTGACGAATAATCGCCCGCGCCTGCCAGATCGACTTGAGCAACATGAACGGTGCCTTGAGCAGGGACAATTTGCCCTTGCCGCGCAAACCGCTGGCGTTGATCCGATGCAATTCAAGACCGGCCGCCGGCACCAGATCGTTTTCGATCCCGCGCGGCGTGCCGAGCCAGTGCACGGTGTAACCGCGGGCCTGGAACTCTCGAGCGCAGGCCAACGCCGGGAACACGTGGCCCCCAGTGCCGCCAGCCATGATCAATACGTTAGCGCCCATGGTTCGGCTCCTCGGCGAAGTCGCTCTCATGGAACTCCATCTCTTCACTGCCCAAGTGGGTTCGACTCTCCCACTCGATGCGCAGCAACAAGCCAAGACAGGCACAGCAGATCACCAACGAACTGCCGCCATAACTGAGGAATGGCAGGGTCAGACCCTTGGTTGGCAGCAGGCCGACGTTCACCCCGATGTTGATCAGGAACTGACCAATCCACAGGAACGACAAGCCGTACGCGATGTAGGCGGCGAAAAATTGCTTAGCCTTCTCCGCCCAATAACCGATGTACATGCCACGAATACAGACAAAGACGAACAGCGCTACGGTGCACAAAGAACCCACAGCACCCAGCTCTTCGGCCAGGACCGAGAACACGAAGTCAGTGTGGGCTTCCGGCAGGTAGAACTGTTTCTGCACGCTGTTGCCCAGGCCAACGCCCAGCCATTCGCCGCGACCGAAAGCGATCAAGGCTTGAGACAACTGATAGCCAGCGCCGAACTGGTCGGCCCACGGATCCGCAAAGTTGGTCAGTCGCGCCATTCGATACGGCTGCATTTGAATCAACAACACCACCGCACCGACAGCCAGGACGACCATCAAGGAAAAACGGAACAGCCCGACCCCGCCGAGGAACAGCATCGCCGCCGCAGCCCCCATCATCACGACGGTGGCACCGAAGTCCGGTTCCATCAGCAACAGACCCGCCATCGGCAGCAGAACGATGAACGGCTTGAAGAAGCCCATCCAGCTTTCACGCACTTCTTTCTGGCGACGCACCAGATAACCGGCGAGGTAGATCACCACGAATACCTTGGCGATCTCGGAAGGCTGGACGTTGAAGAAACTGAAGCCGATCCAGCGCATCGAACCGTTCACTTCACGACCGATCCCGGGGATTATCACCAGCACCAGCAAACCGAACGCACCAATCAGCATCAGCCAGCCCAGGCGTTGCCAGGTAGCGATCGGAATCATCATGGTAACGATGCAGGCACCAAGGCCCAGCACCACGTAGATAAGGTGGCGAATCATGTAATACAGGGCACTGCCCGACTGCACCGCCGCCACTTCGGTCGATGCCGACGCAATCATCACCAGCCCCAGGCCCAACAGCGCCAGGCAACCGGCGAGCATCGGGAAGTCGAGGTCGATGCCGCGCCCGGTGATGATCGGCGACGGATACGGCTTGATGATATTCAGGAGGCTCATGCCAAGTCCTCCACCGCGCGGACGAACTGGTGACCGCGATCTTCGTAGTTCTTGAACATGTCGAAACTGGCGCAGGCCGGCGACAGCAGCACCGCGTCGCCCGGTTCGGCGATGGCGCGGCATTGCGCGACAGCTTCGTCCAGCGAGTTGACGCGAATCAGTGGTACGCCATCGCCGATGGCCTGGGCGATCAACTCGGAATCCCGGCCCATCAGCACCACGGCACGGCAGTTGGCCGCGACCGGATCACGCAGGTCCTTGAACTCGGCACCCTTGCCATCGCCACCGGCGATCAGCACGAGTTTGCCGTCGATGTCTGCCCCCAGACCTTCGATGGCGGCCAGTGCGGCGCCGACGTTAGTGGCTTTGGAATCGTTGTAGTAGCTCACGCCGTTCAGGTCGCGAACCCATTGGCAGCGATGCTCGAGGCCGGCGAAGGTGCGCAGGCTCGAGAGCATGGCGTCGAACGGCAGCCCCACGGCGTGGCCCAGCGCCAAGGCCGCCAGGGCGTTGGACTGGTTATGCGCGCCACGAATTTTCAACTCGCGCACTGGCATCAGGTTCTGGAATTCGAAGGCTAGGTATTTCTCGCCATTCTCTTCCCGGATACCAAAGGCCTTGAAGTCGGGTTTGCTCAAACCGAAGGTCCAGCACGGTTGGCCTTCGCCCATCAGCGGACGGCTCAGGGCGTCCTGACGGTTGACCACAAATTGCTTGGCGCCCCGGAAGATCCGGTGCTTGGCCAAGTGATAAGCCGGCAGACCGCTGTAGCGGTCCATGTGGTCTTCGCTGATGTTGAGCACGGTTGCCACTTCGGCACCGAGGTGATCGGTGGTTTCGAGCTGGAAGCTCGACAGTTCCATCACGTACAGCTCGACATCGTCGCTGAGCAAATCCAGCGCCGGCGTACCAAGGTTGCCGCCGACGGCAACACGTTTGCCGGCCGCAGCCGCCATCTCGCCGACCAGGGTGGTGACAGTGCTTTTGGCGTTGGAACCGCTGATGGCGACAATCGGCGCCTTCGCGTTACGCGCGAACAGCTCGATGTCGCCGGACAACTTCACGCCACGGGCGGCGGCAGCCTGCAGGGCCGGGGTCGCCGGCGCCAGGCCGGGGCTCACGTAGAGCTCGTCGGCACGGCACAGGAATTCGACATCCAGCTCGCCACAACGCACTTCCACGTGCGGATAGTCACGCTTGAGCGTGGCCAGTTCCGGTGGATTTTCCCGCGTATCGGCGACAGCAAACGACACGCCCCGGTTCGCCAGGAAGCGAACCAGGGACATGCCGCTCTTGCCGAGGCCGACAACGATGCGGAAGTGGTCAGAAGCGATCAGAGACACTCGTTCTACCTCAGCTTCAGGGTGGCAAGGCCGACCAGTACCAGAATCACGGTGATGATCCAGAAACGGACGATCACACGCGGCTCGGGCCAGCCCTTGAGTTCAAAGTGGTGGTGTATCGGTGCCATGCGGAATACACGGCGACCGGTCAACTTAAAGGAGGCAACCTGGATGACAACCGACAGGGTCTCCATCACGAACACGCCGCCCATGATGAACAGGACGATTTCCTGACGGACGATCACCGCGATGGTGCCCAAGGCCGCGCCCAGCGCCAGTGCGCCGACGTCGCCCATGAATACTTGGGCCGGATAGGTGTTGAACCAGAGGAACCCCAGGCCCGCGCCGATCAGCGCGCCGCAGAACACGATCAACTCACCCGCGCCCGGTACGTAAGGAATCAGCAGGTATTCAGCGAACTTCACGTTACCCGACAGGTAGCAGAAGATCCCCAAGCCGCCGCCGACCATCACGGTAGGCATGATCGCCAGACCGTCGAGGCCATCGGTCAGGTTGACCGCGTTGCTCGAGCCGACAATCACGAAATAGGTCAGGACGATGAAGCCCGCGCCCAGCGGAATGCTGTAGTCCTTGAGCATCGGCAGGATCAGGGTGGTTTCTACCGGCGTCGCGGCAGTCATATAAAGGAAGATCGCCGCGCCCAGGCCGAACACCGACTGCCAGAAATACTTCCAGCGGCTCGGAAGGCCGCGGGAGTTTTTCTCGATGACTTTGCGGTAATCGTCGACCCAGCCGATGGCGCCGAACAGCAGGGTCACCAACAACACCACCCAAACGTAACGGTTGGCCAGGTCAGCCCAGAGCAAGGTGCTAACGCCGATGGACGAAAGAATCAGCGCACCGCCCATGGTCGGGGTGCCGGATTTGGACAGGTGCGATTGCGGGCCGTCGTTACGAACGGATTGACCGATCTGACGGTTCTGCAAGGTGCGGATCATCCACGGGCCATAGCACAGCGACAAGACCAGCGCAGTCAGCACACCGAGAATCCCGCGCAGGGTCAGGTACTGAAAGACCGCGAAGCCTTTGTAGAACTGTTGCAGATACTCCGCTAGCAGCAGCAGCATTAATGTTTCTCCAGACGGGTCCCGCACAAAGCGGCGACGATGTTTTCCATCGCGGCGCTGCGCGAGCCCTTGATCAATATGGTGGTGTTTGTGTCCTGCTCGGCTTCCAGGGCCTTGATCAGCTCAGCCTGTGTGCTGAAGTGAAAAGCCTGCTCGCCGAAAGCGTTTACGGCGTGGGTCATCATTGGCCCGACCGCGTAAAGCGCGGAAACCTTGCCGCGGGCGTACTCGCCCACATCGCGGTGCCCCTGCTCCGCCCAATCGCCCAACTCGCCGATATCTCCGAGCACCAAAACGGTGCGACCGGAAAAGCCGGCGAGTATATCAACGGCGGCGCACATGGAGGTGGGGTTTGCGTTGTATGAATCATCGATCACGCGCATGCCGTTGGTCGCCAATTGCGCGACGGTGCGGCCCTTGACCGGTTGCACCGCGCCGAGACCGGTGGCGATGCCGAACAGCGACACGCCCAAGGCATGGGCTGCAGCGGCGGCGGCCATGGCATTGGCGACGTTATGGGTGCCGAGCAGGTTCAGCTGAACCCGTTCCACACCTTCAGGGCTGTGCAGATTGAACGCCGGGCAACCGCGGGCATCGCGGTCCAGATCGCTGGCGTAGAAGTCGGCGCTGATATTGCTCAGGGCAAACGTCAGCACTTTGCGACCGGCGGCTCGGGTTTTCCAGATTTCAAAAGCCTTATCGTCAAGATTCAGCACGGCGACGCCATCGGCATCCAGCCCTTCAAGAATCTCGCCCTTGGCTTCAACGATTTTTTCCGGCCCGCCGAACTCGCCGACGTGGGCGGTCCCGGCGTTGTTGATGACAGCCACGTGGGGCTTGGTCATGCCGACGGTGTAAGCGATTTCGCCGAGCCGCGAAGCGCCGAGTTCGATCACGGCAGCGATGTGTTCCGGTGCCAGTTCGAGCAGGGTCAGCGGAGCGCCCAGGTCATTGTTCAGGTTGCCACGGGTCGCCAGCACCGGACCGCGCGTGCGCAGGATGCTCGCGAGCATTTCCTTGACCGTGGTCTTGCCGCTGGAACCGGTGATGGCCACCACCGGCTGAGTGAATGCCGCACGGTTCATCGCGCCCAATTGGCCGAGGGCCTGGCGGGTGTCCTTGACCAGCAGTTGCGGCAGCGCGCTGTCGGCGACTTCGCGCTCGACCAAGGCACCCACGGCACCTTTGGCGGCGACATCATTGAGGTAGTCATGACCATCGAAACGCGGGCCGGCCAGAGCAATAAACAACTGGCCGGGCGTGATCGCACGGCTGTCGATGCTAACGCCGTCGAAGCTGGCGTCGCTGGCAATCAGACGGCCATTCAACGCGCTGGTCAGTTCGCTCAGTTTCAAGGCTTTAAGCATGGGCCACCTCCCACGCGGTCAGGGCGTGATCGGCCTCGACCAGATCGGAGAAAGCGTGGCGCTCGCCGTTGATTTCCTGATAGTCCTCGTGACCTTTACCGGCCAGGACAACCACATCATCCGCCGAAGCACTGCCGATCAATTGGGCAATCGCCTGGCCACGGCCGGCGACGAAGGCAACTTTATCCACAGCGGTGAAACCGGCGCGGATGTCGTCGAAAATCACGGTAGGGTCTTCGGTGCGTGGATTGTCATCGGTGACCAGTACGCCATCGGCCAGACGCTCGACCACTTCCGCCATCAGCGGACGCTTGCCGCGATCGCGATCACCACCGCAACCGAACAGGCACAGCAACCGCCCTTTGGCGTGAGGACGCAGGGCCATCAAGACTTTCTCCAGCGCATCCGGTGTGTGGGCGTAATCGACCACCACCAACGGCTGAGTACCGCCGCCCAGGCGCTGCATGCGACCGGCCGGGCCTTCGAGTTTCGGCAGCACTTTGAGGATTTCGTCCAGCGCGTAGTCCAGCCCGAGCAAGGCGCCGATCGCGGCCAACACGTTGCTCAAGTTGAAACGACCGAGCAAGGTGCTGCGCAAATGGTGCTCGCCTTGCGGCGTGACCAGCGTGGCGCGCACGCCTTCGTCGTCGAACTGCGCTTCGCGGCAATACAGGTAGGCGCTGGAATCTTCCAGGCTGTAAGTGATCAATCGCGACTCGCCTTTATCGGCAGCCAGTTGCCGACCGAAATCGTCGTCCAGGTTGACCACCCGGCACTTCAGATCATTCCAGGCAAACAACTTGGCCTTGGTTTCGCCATAAACCTGCATGGTGCCGTGGTAATCCAGATGATCGCGCGACAGGTTGGTCATCACCGCCACATCGAACGCCAACGCAGTCACGCGGCCCTGATCCAGGCCGTGGGAAGAGACTTCCATGGCCACGGCTTTGGCGCCGGCCTTTTTCAGGTCGGCGAGGGTCGCTTGCACCGCAATCGGGTTCGGTGTGGTGTGCAGACCGCTTTCCAGCGCGCCGTAAAAACCGGAGCCCAGGGTGCCGACGATGCCGCAGTGCTGACCAAGCAGGTCGAGCGCTTGGGCAACCAATTGGGTCACGCTGGTTTTACCGTTGGTGCCGGTCACGCCGATCAGGTTCAAATGACGGCTCGGGTCGCCATAAAAGCGCCCGGCGATGTCCGACAGCTGCGCCGCCAGGCCTTTGACCGGAATCAATGGCACGTCGGTAATCGGCAGCACGGTCGCGCCTTCGACTTCATAAGCCACGGCAGCAGCGCCGCGTTGCAAGGCGTCGGCGATGTGCGCACGCCCGTCGAACTTGCCACCAGGAACCGCGAGAAACAGATCGCCTGCCCGTACGTTGCGGCTGTCCAGCGCCAATTCGCGGATCAACAGATCGCGGCCGGCGTGGGCGAAAATCTTGTTCAGGCTCAGCGACATCAGCCGCGCCCTCCATTAGCTTTCAGCGGAACAACCGGTGCGGCGTTCGCTTGTTGAGTGGCAGGCAAATTGTCCGGGGTGATGTTCATCAGACGGAGGGTCCCGGACATCACTTTACTGAACACCGGCGCCGATACCAGACCACCGAAGTAACCGGCCTTGGTCGGTTCATCGATCACCACCACGATTGCGTAGCGCGGATCGCTCATCGGGCCGAAGCCGGCGAACAGAGAGCGGTAGGAATTCTCGGCGTAGCCCTTGGTGCCGACCGACGTTTTACGTGCAGTACCCGACTTGCCGCCCACGTGATACGCCGGCACCTGCGCACGGAATACACCGCGCGGGGCTTCGATCACTTGTTGCAGCATGGTTTGCATGGTTTTCGCGACGGCTTCCGGCAATACCTGTGTGGTTTGCGGCGCCTTGTCGGTTTTGATCAGGGTCAGCGGCGCGAGGCGACCATTGTTGGCCAGGGCCGAGAAGGCGTGGACCAATTGGATCGCGGTCACGGAAATACCGTAGCCATAGGACAGCGTCGCAGTTTCAGCTTTGCGCCATTCGCGGTAGTTCGGCAGGTTGCCGACGCGCTCGCCCGGGAAGCCGAGACCGGTGTCCTGGCCGAGGCCGACTTTTTGCGCCAGGCGGAAAATCGTTTCGCCGCCAATATCGAACGCGACCTTACTCATGCCGACGTTACTGGAATTGATCAGGATACCGGTCAGGTCGAGTACCGGGCCTTCACTCTTGGATACGTCCTTGATGGTGTACTTACCAATCTGCAAGGTACCTGGATACACCTCGACGGTATCGGTCGGCTTCCAGCGCCCGGTTTCAATCGCGGCGCTCATGGAAATCGCCTTCATGGTCGAACCTGGTTCGAAGACGTCGATCATCGCACGGTTACGCATCATCGCCGGCTGCAGGTTGCGACGGTTGTTCGGGTTGTAGGTCGGCTGGTTGACCATGGCCAGGATCTCGCCGGTCTTCACGTCCATGATCACCAGGCTGCCAGCCTTGGCGCCGTTCTCGATGATCGCGTTGCGCAGTTCACGGTTGGCCAGGTATTGCAGACGCAGGTCAATGGACAACGCCAAGGGCTTGCCGGCCTTGGCGTTTTTGGTGACCTGGACATCTTTGATCAGCCGGCCGCGCCGGTCCTTGATCACTTGTCGTTTGCCGGGGACGCCAGCCAGCCATTCGTCGTAGGCCAGCTCGACGCCTTCGCGCCCGTGGTCATCGATGTCGGTAAAGCCGACCATGTGGGCGGTGACTTCACCGGCCGGGTAGAAACGCCGGAACTCTTCGATGCCATAAACGCCCGGCACTTTCAGATCGAGCACAGCCTGGCCTTGCTCGGGGGTCAGCCCGCGCACCAGATAAATGAATTCTTTATTGGCCTGGGCTTCGAGACGTTCTGCCAGGGCTTTCGGGTCCTGCCCCAAGGCAGCCGCCAGTGCCGGCCACTTCTCTTTGGCCGTTTGCATTTCCTTGGCGTTGGCCCACAGGGTGGTGACCGGGGTACTCACGGCCAACGGCTCGCCGTTACGGTCGGTAATCAGACCACGGTGAGCCGGAATTGGAATATGACGAACACTGCGCGCATCGCCCTGACCTTTAAGGAAGGCACGGTCGACCACTTGCAAATCGATGATGCGCCAGGCAATCGCCGCCACCATGATGCCGAGCAACCCGACCACCAGACGGAACCGCCAGGGAAAGAGCGCGCCTTCGAGTTTCATCATGGCGCCACCATCTGCACTTCAGCGGCACCGGGAATGCGCATCTTCAGCTGCTCGGTGGCCAGGACTTCGATACGGCTATGGGCGGTCCAGGTGCTCTGCTCGAGAATCAACCGGCCCCACTCCGCCTGCGCCTTGTCGCGCACACTCAATTCGCCGTACAGAGAATTCAGCAGCTGACGGTTCCAGTGCGCGCTATAGGACACGCCGATGGCCGACACCAGCACGCCGACAAACAGCAGCAGCATGAAAAAGCTTCCGCCGGGAAGTGGCTTGGCGAAAAGCTTGCTCACCGCAACTTCTCCGCGACACGCATGATGGCGCTACGGGAACGTGGGTTGGCTTTGAGTTCGGCCTCGGAGGCGGACTGCGCTTTGCCATGGATTTTGATTTTCGGTTCGAAAGCGACGTGACGGACCGGCAGGTTGCGCGGCAGGTTGTCGGCTTCGCCTTTCACCAGTTTGCGCATGAACAGTTTGACGATGCGGTCTTCCAGCGAGTGGAAGCTGATGACGACCAGACGGCCGCCCACTTCCAGGCATTCCAGCGCGGCTTCGAGGCCGGCTTCCAGATCGCCCAGTTCGTTGTTGACGTGAATACGCAGGCCCTGGAATGCACGGGTGGCCGGGTTCTTGCCCTTTTCCCATGCCGGGTTGGCGACTTTCAGCACTTCAGCCAGATCGCCAGTGCGCTCGAACGGCTTGATGTCGCGACGCTCGGCCACGGCACGGGCCATGCGACCGGAGAAACGTTCTTCGCCGTATTGCTTGAACACCCGGGCGATTTCTTCCACTGGCGCGGTGTTGACGAACTCGGCGGCGCTGATCCCGCGGGACGGGTCCATGCGCATGTCCAACGGACCGTCATTGAGAAAACTGAAACCGCGCTCCGGGTCGTCGAGTTGCGGCGAAGACACGCCGAGGTCGAGCAGAACGCCGCTGACCTTGCCGGCCAGACCGCGTTCTGCGACTTCCGAACCGAGCTCGGCAAAGCTGCGCTGCACAACGACAAAGCGGCCGTCTTCGGCCGCTAGCGTTTGCCCGGTGGCAATCGCTTGAGGATCTTTGTCGAATCCGAGCAACCGGCCATCAGGCCCGAGCTGGCTGAGGATCAACCGACTGTGCCCGCCACGTCCGAACGTACCGTCCAGATAGCAGCCATCAGGACGTACGGCGAGAGCCTCGACGGCTTCGTCAAGCAGTACGGTGATGTGGTTAAAGCCGCTATCAATAGTCACAGGATTAAATCACGCAGTTCATCAGGCATAGCGCCCGGTTGTTGAATAGCAGCCAGGTCAGCGGCAGAAACCGCATTCCAGGCATCCTCGTCCCACAATTGGAACTTGTTCAGTTGGCCTACCAACATTGCGCGCTTATCCAACTTGGCATATTCGCGAAGACGTGGCGGAACCAGAAAACGACCACTGCCATCGAGCTCGAGGTCGACGGCATTACCAATCAGTAAACGTTGCAGGCGGCGGTTCTCTTCGCGAAGCGAAGGCAGTGCGCGCAGTTTGGTTTCGATAATTTCCCACTCATCGAGGGGATAAACACACAAACACGGATCAACGGCATCGATGGTGACGATTAATTGACCGGAACTACGCGAAACCAGCTCGTCACGGTACCGGCTCGGCATTGCGAGACGGCCCTTTGCATCGAGACTGATAGCGTTAGCTCCGCGAAACACGTCAGCGTTTCTCCAAATATTAGCGTTTTACGCTCAAAAAACCCACTTCATGCCACTTTCCGCCACTTGCGCACACTATAGGAATGCGCCCACCACACCGTCAAGGCGCGGATTAAAGGAAAAGCCTTACAGAACGGAGATTTAGGAGCGTAAAAGGAGGGTTAACGAGAATCTGACGGATGAATTCGCTCAATAACTTGAATCAGCACAGAAGGCTGCGTTCAGAAGTTAAAGTAGTTTGTTAAGAGTAAGATTTTTTCGGTATTACAAAAGCGCTTCTGCTATTGATTCAGCAGGGAGGGAAATTGCCATTACACACATCGCTGCCAATGACTCGGCAGAGAGGAAAAAAGGTGGAGAGTCGATCTGTAAGCCGGGTTCTGTCTTGAACAGTCATTCGTCTACGATGGCCATCACTGGACATCTTTAGCAACCTACCCGGTCCCAGCGCGGGCCACGCCTTGGGACCCTATTTGGTCTTGCTCCAAGTGGGGTTTACCTAGCCACGAACTGTTGCCAGACGTGCGGTGCGCTCTTACCGCACCTTTTCACCCTTACCGGCGCCGAAGCGCTTAGGCGGTTATTTTCTGTGGCACTTTCCGTAGGCTCACGCCTCCCAGGCATTACCTGGCACTTCGCCCTATGGAGCCCGGACTTTCCTCCCCCCCCTAATTTTCATAGAGGGCAGCGACTGTCCGATCGACTCTCCGCCGCGAAGATTAACGGCAGAGCGGCCGAAGAACAAGCGCTAAAAGCCTCTGGCCGGCGCTGCATGTCGGTTTACTCGCCCTTCTGTTTATCCAGCGCGACCTGATAGAGCACATTCTTGCGTTCGCCGGTAATTTGCGCGGCCAATGCCGCCGCACGCTTGAGCGGCATCTCTTCGAGTAACAGATTGAGGATACGCATGGCTTCACTGCTGACAGCGTCTTCGGTCTCAGGGGCAGACCAACCCGCCACCAGCACCACACACTCGCCACGCTGCTGATTACTGTCCGATTCGACGAACTCGCGCAACTCAGCCAACGGCAAGCCTTTAAGGGTTTCGAAGGTCTTGGTCAGCTCACGAGCCAGCAACGCCGGACGCTCGGCACCGAATACCAGCTCCATGTCTTGCAGGCATTCGAGGATGCGGTGCGGTGCTTCATAGAAAATCAGCGTGCGCGGTTCTTCTTTCACGAGTTCCAGACGAGCACGTCGGCCGACAGCCTTGGCCGGCAAAAAACCTTCGAAGATGAAACGGTCGGACGGCAGCCCCGCCGCCGACAACGCTGCAATTAATGCACATGCACCCGGAACCGGCACCACATTGATTCCCGCGGCACGGGCCTGACGCACGAGGTGATAACCCGGATCGGAAATCAGCGGCGTCCCGGCGTCGGAAATCAACGCCACATCGTCGCCCGCCAGCAGACGCGTGATAAAGCGGTTACCCTCCTCCCGCTCGTTGTGCTCATGGCAGGCCGCCAGCGGCGTAGGAATACCGAAATGCTGCATCAATCGCTGGGAATGGCGAGTATCTTCGGCCGCGATCAAGGCGACCTCGCGCAGGATCTTCAGCGCACGCGCACTGATATCGTCCAGGTTGCCGATGGGCGTCGCCACCACATAAAGCGAGCCAGCAGCGGAATTCAAAGCACCTGGAGCAGTCAAAGCGCACACCTCATGATCGGTAAAAGGCGACATTGTAGCGCGTGCGATACGCCTTGCCCTCCCCGGGTTTTCCAGCCTTTTGTGCAGAGCTGCAACATTTGCACGAGCTAAATTGATCGATTCACGCCAGTAACATCGCGCCCCGGCCAGTGCTTGGGTACAATTCCACGCTAATTTGATCGAGTATCAGGAACACTTACATGATCGCTTGCCTGCGGCTGCTCACTGCCCTCTGCCTCGCTGCCTTGCTGGCGGCTTGCGCCAGCTCGCCCTCTTCCAGCCTTGGCGAACTTCCACGGACCCCGGACGCCAGTATCGAGCAACTGCTCGAACAGGCCACTAAAAGCAAAGATCCGGAAAAAGCCGCCCTATTGCGCTTGAGCGCAGCAGACCTGGCTTATCGTCAGGGCAATGCCGGCCAGTCCGCGCAAATCCTGCAACAGGTCCCGGTGGAACAACTCAAGCCTGGCCAACAAGTCTTCGCCAGCACCCTGGCGGCTGAACTGGCCATGGCCCGCAATCAGCCCAAAGCGGCGCTGACTGCCCTGAGCCATCCGAGCCTGCAACGTCTGGGCGAACTGCCCGTCGAACAACAAGTTCGCACCGGCACCGTACATGCCCGCGCCCTTGAGGCCGACGGCCAGACCCTGGCCGCCGCACGGGAGCGCATCTTTATTGCCCCGATGCTTGAAGGTGAAGCAGCCAGCAAAAACCACGAAGCGATCTGGACCTTGATCGCTTCGCTGCCGACCGATCAATTGCAGCCGACTACCGACGACGACCTCGGCGGCTGGATACGTCTGGCGCTGGCAGTGAAAACAGCCGGCACCCTGGAACAGCAGCAAGCGGCGATCGACAACTGGCGCGAAAAGAATCCAAAGCACCCGGCTGCCATCCAGCTGCCGCTGCCACTGACCAAACTCAAGGAGCTGGCCAGCCAGCCCCTGAGCAAGATCGCCCTGCTGCTGCCGCAAGACGGCCCACTGGGTTCGGTTGGCAGAGCACTACGCGAAGGCTTCATGGCCGCTCACTACCAGGCGCAACAAGCCGGGCAGAAGCCGCCAGCCATCGAGTTCTATGACAGCTCGCGCCTGACCTCCCTCGACGAGTTCTATCGCAAGGCCCAGGCTGATGGCGTGCAACTGGTAGTCGGCCCGCTGGAGAAGCCGCTGGTCAAACAGCTCAGCGCACGCCCACAACTGCCGATCACCACCCTGGCGCTGAACTACAGCGAAGGCGAACAAGGTCCGGCCCAACTGTTTCAGTTCGGCCTTGCTGCTGAAGATGAAGCCCGCGAAGTGTCCCGTCGTGCGCGCGCCGATGGCCTGCACCGCGCCGCCATCATGGTGCCGAAAGGCGAATGGGGTGATCGCGTACTCCGGGCGTTCAGCCAGGACTGGCAAGCCAACGGTGGCAGCATCGTCGCCACCGAACGCGTCGACCAGCCAGTGCAACTGGCCCAGCAGATTGCCGACATGTTCCAGCTGCGCCAGAGCGAAGGCCGCGCCAAGAGCCTGCAAAGCACCGTTGGCTCGCAGGTTGCCGCACAACCTTCGCGTCGCCAGGACATCGAGTTCATCTTCCTGGCCGCGACGCCGCAACAGGCTCAGCAGATCAAACCGACCCTGAACTTCCAGTACGCGGGTGACGTGCCGGTTTATGCCACCTCCCACGTGTTCAGCGCCAGCGGCGATCAGAACCAGTACAACGACATGAACGGTATTCGCTTCTGCGAAACCCCATGGTTGCTGGATGCCAACGACCCGCTGCGTAAACAAGTCACTGCACAATGGCCACAAGCCGGTGGCAGCCTGGGCCGCCTGTATGCGATGGGCGTTGACGCCTATCGTCTGGCACCGCGCCTGGGGCAACTCAAGGCCTTGCCGGACAGCCGCATCCAGGGTCAATCGGGCAGCCTGGGCATGACTCAGAATCAACGGGTCGAGCGTCAGTTGCCATGGGCAGAGTTCACCAACGGTCAGATTCAACGCCTGCCGGATACCTCGCGCTGATGCCTGACAGGTCACGCCAGCAAAGCGGTAAAGATGCCGAGCGTCATGCGCTCGAGCATCTTCAACAACAAGGTCTGCGCCTGCTGGCGCAGAACTGGTTGTGTAAACGCGGCGAGCTTGATCTGGTCATGCTTGATGGCGATACAGTAGTATTCGTCGAAGTCCGCTACAGAAAAAACACCCAATGGGGTGGCGCGCTCGATAGCATCGATGGGCGCAAACGGCAGAAACTGATTTTCGCCGCGCAGTATTTTCTTCAGCGCGAGTCGCGTTGGGCCAATTCCCCCTGCCGCTTCGACGTGGTTGCCATCGACAGCAACCTTGATCAGTTGAACTGGTTGCAGAATGCCTTCGACAGCTGATCGCGTGCGCCCCGAACCGGACACCTTCACCCAACACTTTTGCTCTTTGCTTTGCGGGCTGCACATTCATGTGCCGAGTAGCCGCGCTAATTAAGGTCACACAGATGGACATGCAATCGCGAATTCGCCAGCTTTTTCAGGCCAGTATCGACACCAAGCAACAGGCGATGGACGTACTTGCACCGCACATCGAGCAAGCCAGCCAGGTCATGGTCAACGCCCTGCTCAACGAGGGCAAAATGCTGTCCTGCGGCAACGGCGGTTCCGCCGGTGACGCACAGCACTTCTCGTCCGAGCTGCTCAACCGCTTCGAGCGCGAGCGCCCGAGCCTGCCCGCCATCGCGCTGACCACCGACAGCTCGACGATCACCTCGATCGCCAACGATTACAGCTACAACGAAATCTTCTCCAAACAGATTCGTGCCCTCGGCCAGCCGGGTGATGTTTTGCTGGCGATTTCCACCAGCGGCAACTCGGCAAACATAATTCAAGCGATCCAGGCCGCACATGATCGCGAAATGATTGTCGTAGCATTGACCGGTCGTGATGGCGGCGGCATGGCGTCACTGCTTTTGCCTGAGGACGTCGAGATTCGCGTACCGGCCAACGTCACCGCACGTATTCAGGAAGTCCACCTGCTGGCGATCCATTGCCTTTGCGATTTGATCGACAGCCAACTGTTCGGGAGTGAAGAATGACCCCTAATCGCCTAGGCCTTCTGGCCTTGACCCTGTGTCTTGGCATCAGCGGCTGCACCTCGGTGGTTAACGCCAGCCGTGAAGCGCCGATCGATGATGACCGCGGCACCCGCACCTTCGGTAGCAAGATCGACGACTCCCTGATCGAAACCAAGGCCGGTGTAAACATCGCCAAGGCCGATCCAGACCTGGACAACAATTCGCACATCGTCGTCACCAGCTTCAACGGCGTGGTGTTGCTCGCCGGGCAAACCCCTCGCGCCGACCTCAAGGCCAAGGCCGAACAGGTTGCCTCGGCCGTTCAGCGGGTAAAGAAGGTGCACAACGAGCTGCAAGTACTGGCGCCCTCCTCGCTGCTGGCGCGCCAGAACGACACCTGGCTAACCACCAAGATCAAGACCCAGATGCTCACCGACGCCTCCATCCCGGGGTCGCGCATCAAGGTTGTTACCGAAAACGGCATCGTCTATTTGCTAGGTCTTCTGACCAAGCAGGAAGCAGCCCAGGCGACCAACCTGGTACAAGGCGTTTCCGGCGTGCAGAAGATCGTGAAGTTGTTTGAGTACATCGACTGATACTTGCTTACCGGCGATGGCGTCCTCGAGATCGCCACCGTTCTGTAGGAGCACAGCTTGCTGGCGATGGCGCCCTTGAGATCGCCTTCGCCGGCAAGCCTGGCTCCTACAGAAGTAATAAAAAAGGCGATCCTTTCGGATCGCCTTTTTTTATTTCACCACCTTCAAACTCGGTCGACCGCTGGGACGCGGCGGCTCGCTGTCGGGTGGCGGAACATCATCATCCGGCTCGATATCTTCCTCGTCTTCCAGAGGCGATTCCATATCGAACACCATGCCCTGACCGTTCTCCCGAGCGTAAATGCCCAGGATCGATGCGATAGGCACGTACAGGGTGTGCGGCACGCCACCGAAGCGCCCCTCGAAACTGACTGCCTCGTTGTCCATGTGCAGATGACGCACGGCTGCCGGGGAAACGTTCAGGACAATCTGTCCGTCACTGGCAAAACCCTGAGGCACCTGCACCGATGGATACTCGGAATTAACCAGCATGTGCGGGGTGCAATCGTTGTCCACAATCCACTCGTAGAGCGCGCGGACCAGATAAGGTCGACTGGAGTTCATAGCGGCTCCTTAAGCCTTAGCGCATATCGCGTTCGACACCAGACAGACTCGCCTGGAAAGCCTCACGCGCAAACGAGCGCTCCATATAATCAAGCAGCGGCTTGGCAGGCCGCGGCAGTTCAATACCCAGAATCGGCAATCGCCAGAGTATTGGTAATAGGCAGCAATCCACCAGACTTTGTTCCTCACTGAGGAAAAACGGCTTGTCGGCAAACAACGGCGACACGCCTGTCAGGCTTTCGCGCAGCTCTTTACGAGCCACGACACGGGCTGCTTCCTTGGTCCGCGAATCCAGAATCAAATCCACCAGACCACACCAGTCACGTTGAATGCGATGAATCAGCAGACGACTGTTGGCACGTGCCACAGGATAAACCGGCAGCAATGGCGGGTGCGGGTAACGCTCATCCAGATATTCCATCACCACGGTCGACTCCCACAACGCCAGGTCACGATCGACCAGGGTGGGTAGACTTCCGTAAGGGTTCACTTCAATCAGTTTAGGCGGCTGGCGACCAGCTTCCACGTAAATGATCTCGGCGCTGACACCCTTCTCTGCAAGTACGATGCGCACTCGGTGGGAATAGTGGTCGGCGGGGTCGGAGTAACAGGCCAACCGATTGGTCACGCCCATGGCGGTCCTCCTCGCTTGTTGAAATTATCGGAAACGGAAAAACACGCGCGCCCAGAGGGCGCCTCCCGTAACGCCTGGATCACCAGACTCGTTACACCTTCAGAGACGCCCCTGGGCGCGCGCGATTAACAGCAATGGCTTACAGCTTTATCAATGGACGTCTTTCCAGTATTCACGCTTGAGCAAGTAAGCGAATACGAAGAAGAACGCCAGGTACAGCAACACATAGGTACCGATGCGCTGATGCTGCAGCTTCACCGGGTTGGCCGAGTAGGCCAGGAAGGTCACCAGGTTCTTGACCTTCTCGTCGAACTGCTCTTCGTTCAGCGTGCCGGTTTTCGGCAATACAGTCAGTTGATCGCAGGCTTCATGGGTCAAAGCGGTGCCGGTCAGCGGATCGTATTGCTTCTTGCCGTCTTCGACGATTTGAACTTGCTTACAGCCTACCACTTGACGACCCTGTAGGCCGACCAGAACGTTAGGCATGCCGACGTTCGGGAACACCTTGTTGTTCACGCCCCAAGGACGCGACGGGTCTTCATAGAACGAACGCAGGTAGCCGTAGAGCCAGTCTGTGCCACGAACACGAGCCACCAACGTCAGGTCGGGCGGCGCCGCACCGAACCATGTCTTGGCGTCAGCCGGCTGCATGCCGATGTTCATGTGGTCACCGATCTTGGCGCCGGTGAACACCAGCTTCTCAAGCATCAGCTCGTGAGGAATCCCTAGGTCATCGGCAACACGCTCGTAGCGCTGGAACTTGGCGCTGTGGCAGCCCATGCAATAGTTGGCGAACGTACGTGCGCCGTCCTGCATGGCAGCCTTGTCAGAAACGTCGATATCGACCTTTTCCAGCTCCGGGCCACTCGATGTCGATGCGAAAGACAGTACAGGCATCGCCGCAAGAATCAGTACAGCAAATAGCTTTTTCATCAGCCAGTCACCCTTTCCGGAACCGGTTTGGTCTTCTCGAGCCTGGTGTAGAACGGCATCAGAATGAAGTAGGCGAAGTACAGGAAGGTACATACCTGCGACAGCAACGTACGGCCTGGCGTTGGCGCCAGAACACCCAACACACCCAGGATCACGAACGAGATGCAGAACACCCAGAGCCAGATCTTGCTCAGCCAGCCTTTGTAGCGCATCGACTTGACCGGGCTGCGATCCAGCCATGGCAGGACGAACAGCACAGCGATGGCAGCGCCCATGGCGATTACGCCCAGGAGCTTGTCCGGAACCGCCCGCAGAATCGCGTAGAACGGTGTGAAGTACCAGACCGGAGCGATGTGCTCAGGGGTCTTGAAGGCGTTCGCCACTTCAAAGTTCGGCTTCTCGAGGAAGTAGCCGCCCATTTCCGGGAAGAAGAATACGATCGAGCAGAAGATGAACAGGAACACCACCACGCCGACGATATCTTTCACGGTGTAGTACGGGTGGAAGGCAATGCCGTCCAGCGGTACGCCGTTTTCGTCTTTGTGCTTCTTGATGTCGACGCCATCCGGGTTGTTCGAACCGACTTCGTGCAGCGCCAGAATGTGCACCACCACCAGACCGAGGATCACGATCGGCAGCGCAACCACATGCAAGGCGAAGAAGCGGTTCAGGGTAATACCGGAAATCAGGTAGTCACCACGAATCCACTGGGTCAGGTCGTTACCGATGACTGGGATCGCACCGAACAGCGAGATGATCACCTGGGCGCCCCAGTAGGACATCTGGCCCCACGGCAGCAGATAACCCATGAAGGCCTCAGCCATCAACGCCAGGTAGATCAGCATGCCGAACACCCACACCAGCTCACGCGGCTTCTGGTACGAACCGTAAAGCAGGCCACGGAACATATGCAGGTAAACGACGATGAAGAACATCGAAGCACCGACTGCGTGCAACATGCGCAGGATCGAGCCGTGCTCGACGTCGCGCATGATGTACTCGACGGAAGCAAACGCTTCTTCCGCCGACGGGGTGTAGCTCATGGTCAGCCAGACACCGGTAACGATCTGGTTGACCAGAACGAGCAGCGCCAGGGAGCCAAAGAAATAGAAGAAATTGAAGTTCTTCGGGGCGTAGTACTTGCTGAGATGGTCTTCCCACATTTTGGTCGCGGGGAAGCGCGCATCAACCCAATCCATGAACTTGCTCATCACGCTTTCTCCGTATCGACGCCAATGACAATGACGTCATCGGTCTCATAGGAATGCGGGGGAACTGGCAGGTTCAAAGGCGCAGGTTGCGACTTGTAGACGCGGCCAGCCAAATCGTAATGGGAACCGTGGCAAGGGCAGAAATAACCACCTACCCAATCCTTGCCCAGGTCGGCAGGCGCCACTTCCGGGCGGAAGGTCGGAGAGCAACCCAGGTGAGTGCAGATACCGATCAGCAGCAGAACTTCTGGCTTGATCGAACGCGTCTCCGGGTCGACATAGGTCGGTTGCGTAGAGTTCTTGGAGGTCGGGTCAGACAGCTGGCCCTCGATCTTTTTCAGATTCCCCAGGATTTCCTCCGTACGGCGGACAATGAACACCGGCTGGCCGCGCCACTCAGCAATCATTTGCTGACCTGGCTCGATTTTGCTGACATTCACTTTCACCGGTGCACCTGCAGCTTTCGCCTTGGCACTGGGAAACCATGACCCCACGAACGGGACCGCAGCCCCCACCGCTCCTGCAGCACCCACCACGGATGTGGCTGCTACCAAGAAGCGACGCCGGCCTGCATTCACGCCGTCATTGCTCATTCAGTCCTCTCCCATCAGCTTTGTGGCCTGTTAAATCAGGCGTCTACTAAGTAAAAATCTGAACTTATAAAAATTTTGCCGAATGGTAATGAAAAGCCCCAATTCTGACAAGGTAATTACCGAGGGGCTCCACTGCCAAGCCTTGCAGTATAGGGCTTCTGCGGATGTGGCAAGTTGTCACAGCGCAATTCACTGATAAATCGCGCCCATAAAAAAACGCCCAGCTTCGCGAGGAAACTGGGCGTTCTTTTTGAACGCGAAAGCGAATTAACGCTTCGAGTACTGCGGACGCTTACGCGCTTTACGCAGACCAACTTTCTTACGTTCAACTTCACGAGCATCGCGAGTAACGAAGCCAGCTTTGCGCAGAGCGCCACGCAGGGTTTCGTCGTACTGCATCAGTGCGCGAGTGATACCGTGGCGGATTGCGCCAGCTTGACCACTTACACCACCGCCGATCACGGTGACGTAGATGTCGAACTTCTCGACAGTCTCAGTCAATTCCAGCGGCTGACGAACTACCATGCGGGCAGTTTCGCGGCCGAAGAAATTATCCAGCGAACGGTTGTTGATGGAGATGTTACCAGTACCCGGACGCAGGAAAACGCGTGCGGTTGCGGTCTTGCGACGGCCAGTGCCGTAATTTTGAGTCGCCGACATAATGAACTATTCCGTTAAAACTTCAGTTCTTGGGGCTGCTGAGCAGTATGAGGGTGTACAGCGCCCGCATAGACTTTCAGCTTACGATACATGTCGCGACCCAGCGGGTTCTTAGGCAGCATGCCTTTGACCGCGGTCTCGATCACGCGCTCAGGGGCTTTAGCGATCAGCTTTTCGAAGTTGATCGACTTGATGCCGCCCGGGAAACCGGAGTGGGAGTAGTAGATTTTGTCGGTGGTTTTAGCACCGGTTACACGAATCTGCTCGGCATTGATAACGACGATGTAATCGCCGGTGTCAACGTGAGGAGTGTACTCAGCTTTATGCTTGCCACGCAGACGGCTCGCGATTTCGGTGGCCAGACGACCCAGGGTCTGACCTGCAGCGTCGACGACAAACCAGTCGCGCTGTACTGTTTCCGGTTTAGCAGTAAAAGTTTTCATTCTTTATAGCCTCAGGGGCCGCCCTGTAAATTAGACGGCGGATCTTACTGAATAGTGCGTACTTTGACAAGTCAAAGGCAGCCGGATACAGACGCTTTCGGGGGCTCGGGTCGGCGCGTCCGTTCAACGGCAAGATTCTTCGGCGGCGGCGCATCACTTCCACTGCAGAAAGAGGTGCGCAATTATGCAGATTGCGAAAAATATTTCAACCTGCTTTTATGATTGTTTTGCCCAAGGAGCACCCGATGGACTATCGCCAGCTAGGCCGTACCGATCTGAACGTGAGTGCAATCTGCCTCGGCACCATGACCTGGGGTGAGCAAAACAGCGAGGCTGAAGCCTTCGCCCAGATCGAACGGGCCAAGAGCGCCGGGATCAATTTCATCGACACCGCCGAAATGTACCCGGTGCCGCCCAAGGCCGAAACCTACGCCACCACCGAGCGCTACATCGGCAATTACTTTAAAAGTCGTGGCGATCGCGCCGACTGGATCCTGGCGAGCAAGATCGCCGGCCCCGGCAACACCATCGACTACATCCGCGACAAAAACCTCAAGCACAACCGCGAGCACATCGTCCAGGCCGTGGATGCGAGCCTCAAACGCTTGCAGACCGACTACATCGACCTCTATCAGTTGCACTGGCCAGAACGCAGCACCAATTTCTTCGGGCAACTGGGCTACAAGCACACGAGCGAAGTCAACCTCACGCCATTGGAAGACACCCTCGAAGCACTGGACGAACAGGTCAAGGCCGGCAAGATCCGCCACATCGGCCTGTCCAACGAAACCCCGTGGGGCACCATGCGTTTCCTCGCCCTCGCCGAAGCCCGTGGCTGGCCGCGCGCCGTATCGATCCAGAACCCCTACAACCTGCTCAATCGCAGCTTCGAAGTCGGCCTGGCGGAAATCGCCATCCGTGAACAGTGTGGTTTGCTCGCCTACTCGCCGCTGGCGTTTGGCTTCCTGTCGGGCAAATACGAAGGTGGCGCGCGTCCGCCCAAAGGTCGCTTGAGCCTCTACAGCCGCTTCAGCCGCTATTTCAATCCTCAATCGGAAGCGGCGTGCAGCCGATATGTGGCACTGGCTCGTGAACACGGCCTGGATCCGGCGCAGATGGCACTGGCATTCGTCACCCAGCAACCGTTCGTCACCAGCAACATCATTGGCGCCACCACGCTTGAGCAACTGGACAGCAACATTGCCAGCTTCGAGCTGAAACTTTCCGACGAAGTGTTGGCTGGGATCGAGGCGATTCACCAGGATCATCCGAATCCTGCTCCTTGATTGATAGGTGAAAAGCCTTCGCGAGCAAGCCCGCTCCCACAGTTGATCAGTGTTGATACACATATTTGTGATCGACACAGACCTCATGTGGGAGCGGGCTTGCTCGCGAAGGCGATCTCGAACTCACCACGCCATCAAAGCGACCGCGCAATAATCTCCTTCATGATCTCATTGGTCCCGGCATAGATCCGCTGCACCCGCGCATCCGCCCACGCCCGGGCGATCGGGTATTCCCACATGAACCCGTAACCGCCATGCAACTGCACGCATTCATCGAGCACCTTGCATTGCAGGTCGGTGCCCCAGTACTTGGCCATTGCCGCGGTCGGCACGTCGAGTTTGCCTTGCAGATGCAGTTCCAGGCAGCGATCGACGAAAACCCTGCCGATCTGGATTTCGGTCGCCATTTCAGCGAGTTTGAAGCGAGTGTTCTGGAAGTCGGCGATGGCCTTGCCGAACGCCTTGCGCTCACGGGTGTAATCCAGCGTCCATTGCAACGCTGCTTCGGCTGACGCCAAGCCACCTACCGCGACCGTCAGACGCTCCTGCGGCAGTTCCTGCATCAGGTAAGCGAAACCCATCCCGGCCTGGCCCAGCAGATTTTCCTTGGGCACCCGAACGTCCTGGAAGAACAGCTCCGAGGTGTCCTGAGCCTTCATGCCGACCTTTTCCAGACGCTTGCCCTTGGCGAAGCCCGGCGTATTGGCCTCCACCAGAAACAGACTGGTGCCCTTCGCCCCCGCCTTCGGATCGGTCTTGGCCACGACGATCACCAGGTCCGCCAGAAAGCCATTGGTGATGAAGGTCTTCGAACCGTTGATCACGTATTCGTCGCCATCCAGCACAGCAGTGGTTTTTACCCCTTGCAGGTCGGAACCGGCACCCGGCTCGGTCATGGCAATCGCGGTGACCATCTCGCCAGACACCAGTTTGGGCAGGTATTTGTGTTTCAGCGCTTCACTGCCGTAATGCAGGATGTAAGGCGCGACAATGTCCGAATGAAGTGAAAAACCGATGCCGGTCAGACCCAGGCGGCCGACCTCTTCGATCACCACCGCACTGTAGAGAAAGTCCGCCCCCAGCCCGCCGTATTCTTCCGGCAAATGCGAACAGAGCATTCCCGCCTCCCCCGCCTTGTTCCAGAGTTTGCGGTCGATATAGCCTTGTTTTTCCCATTGCCCATGGAACGGCACGGCCTCTTTTTCGAGGAACGTTCGCACGCTGTCGCGAAAAAGTTCGTGCTCGGAGCTGAACAAGGTTCTGGGGATCATGCGGCACCTGTGGTTATTGTTAGCCGGAATTGACCTTTAGAGACTAAGCCTCGCTTCCGATACAGGACACTGGACACATCCGACAAAAAATAAGACGATCCAGCCGTCTGGTGACCACTTTCCCCTATAAGAATAAAGTTGAATTATGTCTAACCAAGTCTCCACGCCCTTACGGCGCGTCAGCATCCTGGCTATCGACCGGGTTTTCGCTTCCACCCTCATGCAAGCCAAGGATTTCTTCCATCTGGCCAGCCTGCGCTATGGCAAACAACTGGGCCACGGCCTGACACCGGCGTTTGAAACCCGGCTGGTCAGCCCCGACGGCAAACCGGTGAATAGCTTCAGCGACGTGATCATGCCGGTAGACGGCGGCCTGGAAAATGCCGACGTCATCATCCTTCCCGCCTTCTGGGACGATTTCGACACGCTCTGCAAACGTTATCCACAGGTCCTGCCGTGGTTGCGTCAGCAGCATGCACGCGGTGCCGTGTTGTGTGGCGAGGCCACCGGTGTGTTCTGGCTGGCCGAGGCCGGGCTGCTCGATGGCAAGGAAGCAACGACCTACTGGCGTTTCTTCAATGCGTTTGCCGAGCGCTTCCCGCAGGTGCAGCTCAATCAGGACAAACACCTGACCGACGCCGACAACCTGTATTGCGCCGGCGGCACCACCTCGGCCTGCGATCTCTACATTTACCTGATCGAGCGTTTTTGCGGCGCCAACGTGGCTCAGGCTGTGGCCCGTGACATTCTTTACGAAGTGCAGCGCAGCTATGCGCCGGGGCGGATCGGTTTCGGCGGGCAGAAGCTGCACCAGGACGTGATCATTCTGCAGATCCAGCATTGGCTCGAAGAACACTTCGCCGACAAGTTCCGCTTCGAAGACGTGGCCCGCGAACACGGCATGAGCATCCGCAACTTCATGCGGCGCTTCCAGACCGCTACCGGCGACAAACCGCTGCATTACCTGCAGCGACTGCGCATCGAAACCGCCAAGGGCTTGTTGTCCGGCAGCCGCAAGAGCATCAAGACCATCAGCTATGAAGTTGGTTACGACGATGCGAGCTTCTTCGCGCGGCTGTTCCGCCAGCACACGGAGTTGTCGCCGAACCAGTATCGGCAGCAGTTTCAGCAAGCGGCGTAGCCCTAGAGAACAACACAAATCAACTGTGGGAGCGGGCTTGCTCGCGAAAGCGGTCTGACATTCAAACTTGATGTCGACTGACACACCGCTTTCGCGAGCAAGCCCGCACCCACATGGGTTCTTCGGCGCGCACAAAAAAGGGCCTGCATATGCAGGCCCTTTTTATTGTCAGAAAATTCCTACGGCTTATGCGCCCGAGACAGGAATTCGTGTGACTGCATTTCCAGCAAACGACTAAGCGTGCGCTGGAACTCGAAGTTCAGGCGACCGCCGGTGTAGAGGTCTTTGAGCTCGACTTCGGCGGAAATGATCAGCTTCACGTTACGGTCGTAGAACTCGTCGACCATGTTGATAAAGCGGCGGGCGATGTCGTCGGTGGTGACGCTCATCTGCTCGACATTGCTGAGCAATACGGCGTGGAAGATTTTACCCAGTTCGATGTAATCGTTCTGGCTGCGTGGGCCGTCGCAGAGTTCGCGGAAGTCGAACCAGGCCACGTCATCGCAAGTGCGCACGGCACGGATTTCACGGTTCTCGATCACCAGCACGTCGTTCTCGATGGCTGCCGTGCATTCCGGCGTCAAGGCCCGGAAGCTCTTGCGCAGGCTTTCCTGGGCAGCATCATCCAGCGGAAAGTGGAACAGCTCCGCTTGCTCGAGGTGGCGCAGACGGTAATCGACGCCGCTGTCGACGTTGACGATCTCGGTGTTCTGCTTGATCAGCGCAATGGCCGGCAGGAAACGCGCACGCTGCAAGCCGTCCTTGTACAGGCCGTCCGGCACGATGTTCGACGTCGCGACCAGGGTCACGCCGTTCTTGAACAACTCTTCCATCAACGTGCCAAGGATCATCGCGTCGGTGATGTCGGAGACGAAGAACTCATCGAAACAAATCACTCGCGACTCGTCGGAGAAACGCTTGGCGATGATGGTCAGCGGGTTTTTCTCGCCGCCGAGGGTCTTCATCTCTTCATGCACGCGCTTCATGAAGCGGTGGAAGTGAGTGCGAGTCTTTTCCTTGAACGGCAGCGCTTCGAAGAAGGTATCGACCAGGTAAGTCTTGCCGCGACCAACGCCGCCCCAGAAGTACAGGCCCTTGACCGGCACCTGGTCTTTCTTGCCAAACAGTTTGCCGAGCAGGCCCGGCTTGTTCTGCGAGGCCGCGACCAGATCGTCGTACAGACGCTGCAAATGACGCACCGCCGTTTCCTGGGCAGCATCGTGGAAGAATTCCGGGCGTTTCAGATCAGCTTGATATCGTTCTAGGGGCGTCATAATTCGTTAGCAAGGCAACAAAAACGGGCCGTCACTGTAGCGACGGCCCGTGGGAATGGCAATCGGCCCTTGGTCGGACCGAGCCGTTGATTATTCCTGAACCGGTGTCAGGGCAACGCGCAAAGCACCGATGGCAGCATCGCGAGCAGCGCTGTCGGCGAAGGCCGGACTGTCGGCAACGCACTCGCCTTCCAGCCAGACGCTGAAGCTCAGGTCTTCACTGCGCACGTCCAAGGCTTGACCGGATTGCAGTTGCTTGGTCACTTGGCCTGCGGTTTTACCGTCGGCGAAGTTGCGCGACAGCAGCAGTTGTTCGCCATCGGCCGCCAGCAGACGGAAGCGAAAACTGCCGTCGTCTTCACGGAAGCTGACGAAGCGCGCGGCTTTCGCAGCCTTCTTCTTGGTGGTCGCTGCGACTTGGGTCTGAGCGACGAAAGAACGCAGGCCAACCGCCTCACGCAGTTCGTGGAGGAACGGCGTCGCCACCGAACGGGCCTTTTTGGCGCCGATCTGCAGCATGTCTTCCAGATCCGCCGGGCGTTCGATCAGCTGGTGATAACGCTCGCGGGATTCGCCCAATTCGCTGTCGAGCAGTTGGAACAGACGATTCTTCGCCTCGCCCCAACTTAGGCCCTGAAGCAATTCGCTGCGGAATTCGTCGGATTGTGCCGGCGTAGCGAAGGCCTGGAACAAGGTGAACAGGTGCGAATTGTCCGGATCCTTGGCTTCGCCCGGGGCACGGGAGTCGGTGACGATCCGCGAAATCGCGTCTTTCATCTCTTTGGCGCTGCTGAACAACGGAATGGTGTTGTCGTAGCTCTTCGACATCTTGCGACCGTCGAGCCCTGGCAAGGTGGCGACGCTCTCCTCGATCAGCGCTTCGGGCATGGTGAAGAACTCTTTGCCCTGGCCGAACAAGTGGTTGAAGCGCTGACCAATATCCCGCGCCATTTCCACGTGCTGGATCTGGTCACGACCGACCGGCACCTTGTGGGCGTTGAACATCAGAATGTCCGCAGCCATCAACACCGGGTAGCTGTACAGGCCCATGGTGATGCCGGCATCCGGGTCTTCGCCATTTTCGACGTTCTTGTCCACCGAGGCCTTGTAGGCGTGAGCGCGGTTGAGCAGGCCCTTGGCGGCCACGCAGGTCAGCAGCCAGGTCAGTTCAGGGATTTCCGGGATGTCGGACTGGCGATAGAACGTCACGCGGTCCACGTCCAAGCCACCGGCCAGCCAGGTCGCGGCGATTTCCAGACGCGAGCGCTGGATGCGCAGCGGGTCATCGCATTTGATCAGGGCGTGGTAGTCGGCCAGGAAGTAGAACGAATCGGCATTGCTGTCACGGCTGGCGATGATCGCCGGGCGGATAGCGCCGGCGTAGTTGCCCAGGTGCGGCGTTCCGGTGGTGGTGATGCCGGTGAGGATACGGGTACGAGTCGTCATGGGTAATCGCTTGTCAGACTGCAATCAATTCGAAAGACGCGGCAGGATCAGATCCTTGAGATCGGTCAGCTTGCCATGAAAAAAGTGTCCGCATTCTGCCACTTTCAGCAGCTCATGGGGGCGATCGAGTGCGTCGGACCAATCGTAAACGAGCTGTGGATCGATGACTTCGTCGGTTTCCGGCTGAATCAGGGTCAATGTACCTTGTTGCGGCAGTTGATCCTGATCGCCCAAACGCATGACGGCGGGCGCGACCATGAACAAATGCTTGAGTTGTTCGCCCTTAGCTTCCAGGCGTCCGCCGAGACTTGCTGCAACAAATCCGCCGAAGGAGAAACCGAACAGGGTCAGGGGCACGTCAGGATGTCTGGCTCTCAGCCACTCGGCCGCCGCCTGGGCATCGTCGACTTCGCCAGTGCCCATGTCGTGCGTGCCTTCACTGGCGCCGACGCCACGGTAGTTGAAACGCAAAGTAATCAAACCGGCGTCGCGCGCGGTGCGCTGCAAGGTCGAGACGACTTTGTTGAGCATGGTGCCGCCCTGCACCGGGTTCGGGTGGCAGATCAGCGCAATGCCGCGCGGCTGCTCGTTATCCAGGTACAAACTTTCCAGTTGACCGACCGGGCCATCAATCACTACAGGGGTTTCGCGCATAAGCAAGGAAGGAACTCCGTGACCTCGAATCGGGTCGACTCGTCTAGCCAATTGTCTGTGCCAATTCTATTGCGAGTGAATCGCGGTATACAGCGCAGGTTCGAGCCGTTAACGTAAAGCAAAGCCGTTTATAGAGGAAGGACTCGTGGAACACTCGCTCTTAGTTTGGTTGTTGCCGACTCTTGCCCTGGTTGTGGGTGTCGCCATTGGATTCCTGATCGCTCGCCTGGTGCCGAATGCCGCGCCTAACCGCACGCAACGTCAGCTGGATGATATTCAGGAACGTTTTGACAATTATCAGAACGAAGTGGTCACCCACTTCAACAGCACTGCAACACTGGTCAAGAAACTGACTCAGAGCTATCAGGAAGTGCAAGATCACCTCGCCGAGGGCGCCAACCGTCTGGCCCTGGACGAGCAGACTCGCCAACGCTTGCTGGCTGCCCTGCACGCCGACGCGGCGCAGGCTCCACGGGAACGTCTGACGCCACCGCGCGATCAGGAACCGCCTCGCGACTACGCCCCCAAAGCCCCGAACGCGCCGGGCATGCTCGATGAGCATTACGGCCTGAAGAAGTAATCAGGTTTCGCGCGACATGAAAAAGCCCTCGGATGAGTGATCGTTCGAGGGCTTTTTTGTTTCTGATCCGATATCTCTGGTGCCTGTCAGGACCTCTTCGCGGGCAAGCCCGCTCCCACAGTGTTCTTCGTCGATCACAAAATAGCGGTCAAACACAAATCCTGTGGGAGCGGGCTTGCCCGCGATGAGGCCTGAACAGGCGACGCAGAAAGCCCATCTGATCTCAACAGGTCCAGGGATTTAGCCCAACACCTCACTGGCCACCTGATCAATCGCACCCTTGGTGATATCAACAATCAGGTCGGCCTCTTCCTCGGTCAGGATCAATGGCGGGGCGAAGCCGAGAATGTCGCCATGGGGCATCGCCCGGGCAATCATGCCGCGCTCGAGACAAGCCGCCGACACTTTCGGGCCGACCTTCAACGCCGCATCGAACGGCGTGCGCTGCTCACGATCGGCCATGAACTCGACGGCAGCGAGCATGCCGTCGCCCCGCACTTCACCCACCAACGGGTGACCTTCCAGGGTTTCGCGCAAACGGCGATTGAGGTAGCTGCCGACCTTCTCGGCGTTGGCCGTCAGGTTTTCCCGCTCGAGAATATCAAGGTTAGCCAAAGCAGCCGCGGCACAGATCGGATGCCCGGAATACGTCCAGCCATGGCCCATTGCACCTTGGGATTCGGAGGCTTTTTCGATCACGTCCCAAACCTTTTCGCCGACGATCACCGCCGACAGTGGCGCATAGGCGCTGGTCAGGCCTTTGGCCGTGGTGATCAGGTCCGGGCGCATGCCGTAACGCTGACTGCCCATCTTCGAACCCAGGCGACCGAAGGCGCAGACCACTTCATCGGCGATCAGCAATACATCGTATTTATTCAGCACCGCTTGAATCGCTGCCCAATAACCGGCTGGCGGCACGATGATGCCGCCGGTGCCCATCAACGGCTCGCCGATGAACGCGGCCACGGTGTCCGGGCCTTCGGCCAGGATCATTTTTTCCAGCTCATTCGCGCAGTAGCGCACGAACGCGGCTTCATCCATTCCGGCGGGAGCCTTGCGATACCAGTGCGGGCAAACGGTGTGTTTGACGCCATCGGCCGGCAAATCGAAATGCTGATGGAAGGTCGGCAGGCCAGTCAGGCTGCCGGTCATGATGCCCGAGCCGTGATAACCGCGATCACGGGAGATGATTTTCTTCTTCTGCGGGCGGCCCAGCACATTGTTGTAGTAACGCACCAGTTTGACCTGGGTTTCGTTGGCGTCGGAACCGGACAGGCCGTAGTAAACCTTTTTCATCCCTTGCGGCGCCCAATCCATGATGCGACTGGACAGCTCGATGATCGCCTCGGTCGAGTGGCCGACGTAGGTGTGGTAGTAGGCCAGTTCCTTGGCCTGTTTGTAGATTGCGTCGGCGACTTCGGTGCGACCGTAGCCGATGTTCACGCAATACAGCCCGGCGAAGGCGTCGATGAATTCCCGGCCTTCATGGTCGCGAATACGGATGCCCGACGCGCTCTTGATGATGCGCCCCTTGAGCGCCCCGCTGGCGTGGTCATGGGCGTGGGTCGAGGGGTGCATGAAGTGCGCGCGGTCTTGTTCGAACAGCGTATCGAGTTCTTGGTTCATGGCATGTCTCCTGAGAACTGGCCTTAGAACTGGCCTTGATGGTGCAGGCAAAAGTATTTGGTTTCGACAAAGGCTTCGAAGCCCTCGGTGCCGCCTTCACGGCCCAGCCCCGAGGCTTTCATGCCACCGAACGGGATCGGGTGGCCGGTGAACTTGACGCCGTTGACCGCGATCATCGCGTGGTCGAGCCGGCGAATCAGGGGGTAGATCAGGTCCAGACGGTTGGAACAAATGTAGGCTGCCAGACCGTATTCGGTGTCGTTGGCCATTTCGATGGCCTGCTCAAGGGTGTCGAAAGGCATCACCCCGGCAATCGGCGCGAAGTTCTCTTCGCGGTAGATACGCATCTGCGGCGTGACATCGGCCAGCACCGTCGGTTGGTAAAACAACCCGCCAAGGGCATGGGCCTCGCCGCCGACCAGCCGTTGCGCACCGCGTTGCAGCGCGTCTTCAACACGCTCGGCGGTGACATCGAACGCGGCTTGATGCATCAGCGGGCCGATGTCAACACTTTGCTCTTGATTGCCCACCAGCGCCGGGGCAACCCGCAGTTCGCGCACCGCAGCGGTGAAGCGATTGAGAAACGCCGGGTAGATCGAGCGCTGCACCATGATCCGATTGGCCGCGCAGCAATCCTGGCCGGAGGTCTGGAACTTGGCCTCCACCGCGACTTTCACCGCCAGTTCCAGATCGGCATCGGCGCAGACAATGAACGGCGCGTTGCCACCCAGTTCCAGCGAGACCTTCTTCACATCCTGAGCGGCCGCTTGCAGGACCAACTTACCGACGCGGGTCGAGCCGGTGAAACTGACCGAACGCACACGGTTGTCCTGCACCAGGGTTTCCATGGTCATTTGCGGCTCGCCCAGCACCACGTTGAAGACGCCAGCCGGGAAGCCTGCCTCCTCCGCCAGTTGCGCCAGGGCCAATGCCGAAAACGGCGTTTCATGGGCCGGTTTGATCACTACGGTACAGCCTGCGGCCAATGCGGCGGCCGCTTTGCGAGTGATCATCGCTGACGGAAAATTCCACGGGGTCAGCAACGCACAGACGCCGACCGGTTCCTTGACCGTGCCCAGATGCGCGCCGGGAATATGACTGGGGATGTTCTGCCCATACAGGCGTCGCGCTTCTTCGGCGAACCACGGAATGAAGCTGGCGGCGTAGGCGATTTCGCCTCGGGACTCAGCCAGCGGTTTGCCTTGCTCCTGACTGAGGATGCGCGCCAGGTCTTCCTGGTGCTCAAGCATCAAGGCCGCCCAACGCCGCAGAATCGCCCCACGGGCATCGATACTTTGTTCGCGCCAGCCTGCAAAGGCACGATGCGCCGCATCAACCGCGGTGACGATCTGAGGCTGATCGAGCATCGGCACATGGCCGATCAACGCCTGATCGGCCGGGTTATGCACGGCGACGCTGTGGCCGCTGTCGCTGTGGACCCAATGCCCGTCGACGTAGCAAAGTGCTTTGAACAACAGCGGATGTTTGTATGTCATGGCGTTCACTCCAAACCGTGTGTGTGGAGTCATGCTAGGGCAGATTGGTGTGGGTGATTTGGGGTTTGGCGGGGGCTTGGCAGGTGGTTTTTTCTGATTGAACGACGATAAACAAAGATTTTTGCGGTGTGGGATTTGCCTCGATATCGGTCAAGAAAGCGCAGTTCAAAAACCAACGCAGATCCAATGTGGGAGCGGGCTTGCTCGCGAAGAGGCAGTGTCAGTCAACATTGATGTTGCCTGATACACCGCTTTCGCGAGCAAGCCCGCTCCCACATTGGATCTGTGGTGTTTTCAGGGTTCCTGCGCAAGCTCGGCAGGCAACGCCCCCGCCGTCTTGATGGTTTTGGTCACGATGTAGGTGAAGTAGCGTTCGATGCCCAAGTCATCCAGCAACAGCTGATCAATAAAGCGCTGGTAGTGGTCGATGTCCGGCGCCTGGATCATTGCCATGTAATCGACACCACCTCCGGTGGCGTAACAGAACGCCACTTCGACGGCCTCATTCATGCGTTGCTCGAAACGCCGCATGTCCTGGGCGGTGTGTCGGGCCAGGGTGATTTCCACCAGCACCTGCTGACTTTTGAACACTGCGTTCCAATCGATCTGCGCCCGGTAACCCTTGATCAATCCCAGCGCCTCCAGCTTGCGAACCCGCTCCCACGCTGGGGTCACCGAGAGATTGATCGCCTCGGCCAGGCTCGATTTGGTGATCCGCCCGTCTTCAGCGAGGATCCGCAGGATTTTCAGGTCGTAGCGATCGAGTTTGTGCATGGGCCGAGGATCTCCTGTGCGATTAGGAACCTGTGGGAGCGGGCTTGCCCGCGATTGCGGTATGTCAGTCACATCAATGTTGGATGTGCCGCCGACATCGCGGGCAAGCCCGCTCCCACAGGGATTGTGTTATGCCAAAACATCCGCGATGACTGCCACGGTATCGCCGCATTGCACCAAACCGGGAAAATGCCGCGCTGCCAACAGGCCGCTGCGGGCGGCGCGATATTCCACCGGGGCGACGCCGCTGCGGGTGGCGTCGTAAATGCGGGCGATGACTTCGCCTTTGTTCACGTTGTCGCCCAGATCGCGGCACATTTCCAGCAAGCCATTGTGTTCGCTGGCGATGAAACAATCGGCGTCAGGCATGTCGAGCATGATCGACTCCGCGGCCTGAACCTCGCCTACAAGAATCCCGGCATGCACCAACAAATTGCGCACCCCGCGCTCGGCAATCGCCACGCTGCGTGCGCTGGACGTGCCGCCGCCACCCAATTCGGTGGTGACGAATACTTTGCCCTGACGCTCGGCGGCGGTGTCGTACATCGCCCCGGCATCCAGCTCCAGCATGCGCATGCTGTACGGCGCATTGAACGCGCGCATGCCCGCCTCGCATTGCGCCTGCTGATCTTTATCGGGCAGCACGTGGCACGCCGCGAACGGCAGGAAATCCAGGGTGCGACCGCCGGAATGAATATCCAGCACGATATCGGCCAGCGGCAACAAGGTCCGGTTGAAATAGTCGGCGATTTTCTCGGTCACCGTACCGTCCGGCTTGCCCGGGAAGCTGCGGTTGAGGTTGCCCTTGTCGATGGGTGACGTGCGCCGCCCGGCATGGAACGCCGGGGTGTTCATGAACGGGATGATAATCACCCGCCCCCTTACCTCGACGGCCGTCAGCCCCTGCGCCAGTTTGCTCAGCGCTACCGGGCCTTCGTATTCGTCACCGTGGTTGCCACCGGTGAGCAGCGCGGTCGGACCCTGACCGCGCTGAATCACTGTGACCGGAATCATCACCGCCCCCCAAGCCGAGTCGTCCCGCGAATACGGCAATTTGAGAAACCCGTGCTGCACGCCTTCGCGGGCGAAATCCACCGTGGCGCTGATGGGGTTGTCAGGCAATTCGCTCATGGCTCAATCCTTCACGAACAGTTGGCGTGGCACGTCGCACAGCGTCTCGACGCCCGTGTCGGTGATCAGAATGCTTTCGGTGATTTCCAGCCCCCAATCGTCCATCCACAGGCCCGGCATGAAGTGGAAAGTCATGCCCGGCTGCAACACACTGGTGTCGCCGGGACGCAGGCTCATGGTGCGCTCGCCCCAGTCTGGGGGATAACTGATCCCGATCGGATAGCCGCAGCGACTGTCCTTGTGGATGCCGAACTTCTCCAGCACTTTGAAAAATGCTACGGCGATGTCACCGGTGGTGTTGCCCGGTTTGGCCGCTTCAAGCCCCGCGGCGATGCCTTCGACCACGGCTTTTTCACCATCGAGAAAATGCTGCGGCGGTTTGCCCAGGTAGATCGTGCGCGACAACGGGCAGTGATAGCGCTTGTAGCAACCGGCGATTTCGAAGAACGTGCCGGCGCCCTTTTCAAACGGTGAATCGTCCCAGGTCAGGTGCGGCGCGCTGGCATCCGCCCCCGTGGGCAACAGCGGCACGATGGCCGGGTAATCGCCGCCATGACCGTCGGCCCCGAGGATGCCGCTGCTGTAGATCTCGGCCACCAGTTCGTTTTTGCGCATGCCCGGTTCGATGCGTTCGAGGATCCGCCCGTGCATGTTTTCGACGATGCGCGCGGCGATGCGCATGTAGGCAATTTCCTGTGGCGACTTGATCGCCCGCTGCCAGTTCACCAGCCCGACCGCATCGATCAGATTGGCCTTCGGCAGATTCTTTTTCAGCGACAAATACGCGGCGGCGCTGAAGTAATAGTTGTCCATTTCCACACCGATGGTCAGCGCGTCCCAGCCGCGAGCATTGATGACTTCTCGCGACAAGTAATCCATGGGATGGCGTTCCCGGGACTGCACATAAATGTCCGGGTAACCGACGATGTTTTCGTGCTGCATGAACACCGTGCGCTTGGCGCCGTTGGCATCTTGCCCGCGACCAAACCAGACCGGCTCACCGTCGAGCGCCAGCAGCACGCATTGATGAACATAAAACGACCAACCGTCATAGCCAGTCAGCCAAGCCATGTTCGACGGATCGGTGACCAGCAACAGCTCGATGCCCTGTGCCTGCATGGCCGCTCGAACCTTAGCCAGACGCTGGGCGTATTCCTCCCGTTCGAACGGAAGATTGACGACTATCTGAGACATACACATGCCCTCTGATAAATGACGCACGGATGAAAAAACGGATTAGCTGCCGAACTGGAAACCCTTGCCCGCCGAGCGCGCGCGCTCGAATGCCAGATTGGCCATGGCCGTGTCCTGGGCGCCGGTGCCGGTGAGGTCGCACAAAGTGATCTGCGCCTCGCTGGTACGACCGGGGCGCTGGCCGGCCAGCACCTGACCGAGTTCCGCCAGCGCCGATTCGTCAGCGATGACGCCGGCTGCCAAGGCGTGATGCAACTCGCCAAGGATGCGGGTCTGGCTCAAGCGATCCGCCACGTAGCGGTCGACCTTGACCAGGGCCTTCGGGGAAATTTCGTTTTTGTGTTCGGCGTCTGAGCCCATGGCTGTGATGTGCAGGCCGGGATGCAGATGGCGCGCTTCGATTAAAGGCTCGCGGCTCGGTGTGCAGGTGACTGCGATGTCGACATCGGCCATGGCCTCTTCGATACTCGCGCACGTCGTGACCTGCAGACCGCTGTCGCGCGCCAGCTCGGCGCTGAAGGCTGCGGCCTTGGCGCTGTCACGTGCCCAGACCCGCACGGATTCAATCGGCCGCACCAGACGCAATGCCTGAAGCTGCAACGCGGCCTGCTCGCCGGCACCGATCAACGCCACACTACGACTGTCGGCCCGCGACAGGGCGCGAGCAGCAACCGCGCCCGCCGCCGCCGTGCGCACGGCGGTCAGGTAACCGTTATCCAGCAACAAGGCATCCAGCAAACCGGTGCGGGCCGACAACAGCATCATCATGCCGTTGAGGCTCGGCAGCCCCAGTTTCGGGTTGTCGAAAAAACCCGGGCTGACTTTGATCGCAAAGCGTTCCAGACCCGGCAGGTACGCAGTCTTCACGTCCACTTCGCCGTTGTGCTCGGGGATGTCCAGTCGCAGGATCGGCGGCATCGCCACCGCCGCCGTGGCCAGCAGCACAAAGGCCTGTTCGATGGCGTCGATGCTCGGCAGATCCAGCGCGACACAGGCATGCAGATCCGCTTCGCTCAATAAGGTAATGGCAGTCATCAGCGCAGCACTCCAGTCAGTCGTTATTGTTGGGGTTCAGGCATCAGCGCCAGCGAGTACACGCAGATGCTGATCGATGTCGACGTTGCGACCGCTGACCACCACCACGATCGGCCCGCGCGGTTCGATCAGGCCATCGAGCAACGCGGCAATCCCGACCGCCGCCGCGCCTTCCAGCACCAGACGCTCTTCGCGATAGGCATGGCGGATGGCATTGGCGATGGAGGCTTCACTGAGCAGATGCAGGTGATCACAGAGGTCGCGGGTCATGCTGAAGGTGTAACGGTTGTCCAGCCCGATGCCGCCGCCGAGCGAATCAGCCAGGGTCGGCAGCTCTTCGACTTCCAGCGGATGCCCGACCGCGAGGCTGGCGTGCATCGCCGCGCCACGCTGCATGCTGATGCCATGGGTGACGATGCTTGAGCTGGCGCTTTTGATCGCCAGCGCCACGCCGGCAAACAGACCGCCGCCAGATAGCGGCACGAGAATTTGCGCCACGTCCGGTTGCTGTTCGAGGATTTCCAGCCCGAGGGTGCCTTGGCCGGCGATGATGGCCGGGTGATCGAATGGCGGCAGCAATGTCGCGCCGTGCTCGCGGGCGATTCGTTCGGCTTCGCGTTGGGCGTCGTCCTGAGACTGGCCGACGATGCGTACCTCTGCGCCGAGTTCGCGAATGGCTTGAACCTTGTTCATCGGCACCAGATGCGACAAACAAATCGTCGCCTTCACCCCTTGCCGAGACGCGGCATACGCCAGTGCGCGACCGTGATTACCGGTCGACGCCGCTACCACGCCACGCGCTTTTTCTTCGACGCTGAGCTGCGCCACGGCATTGCTCGCGCCGCGCAGTTTGAAGCTGCCGGTGATTTGCTGGGATTCGAGTTTGAGGTACACCGCCACGCCCAATCGCTGCGAAAGGCTCGGCGAATACTCCATGGGGGTACGCCGCACCAGCGATTCGATTCGCTGGCGAGCGAGGTAAATATCGTTTAGCTGCAGCGCTGACATGACCGCATCCCGATTGAGGTGTTGGGCGCAGTCTAAGAGGGCTGGATTGTCGCGATGAATGTACTAGGGCAATTTAGCCGACAAACTTTTTGCGGATTTTTTCCCGCTCAAAAGTCATGGATTTGCGGGTACTGGCCGAAGATTTCGCGCATGCCGATCAGCGCATCGCGCATTTCGTCGTCGCTGCATTCGGCGCCGACACACACCCGCACCGCCCGTGGCCGAGGCGTGCCGCGCACGGTGAACGGGTCGGGTGAAGTGACCGCAATGTGCTTGTGACGCAACGCCCGCACCAGGCTGTCGAGCTCCCAATGGGCTGGAATGCCGACCCAGGCATTCAATGCGTGGGGATGCTGGCCCAGCAGGTATTCATCCAGGTATTCAGTGACCATCGCCTGGCGCCCGGCCAACAATTTGCGTTGCAAGCTCACCAGCGTGTCAGCGCGACCATCGCGAATCCAGCGCGCTGCAATTTCCGAAACCATGGGCGTGGCCATCCAGCTATTCACGCGCAAAATGCTTTCGGTACGCAAGGCCAGCCGCTTGGGTACTACCAGATAGCCAATACGCAAACCGGTCAGCACCGACTTGGTCATGCTGGTGCAATAGAACGACAGCTCCGGCAGGTAATGGCTGATCGGCGGTGCGCGACGCTCATCCAGCAGCGGCCCATAAACATCGTCTTCAATAATATGCACACCAAAGCGCCGGGCGATGTCGGCGATCTCGCGACGGCGGCTGTCCGGCATCAGGCTGGTGGTGGGGTTGTTCAGGTTCGGCGTGCACACCAGCGCGGTGATGCGCTCGTTGCTGCACATGTCTTCAAAGTGTTCCGGGTCGATACCATAACGGTCCATCTCCAGGCCCTTGAGGGTAAACCCCAATACCTGGGAATTGCCGATCACGCCGTGGTCGGTCACGCCTTCGCAAAGCACCACATCATCAGGACCGGCCAGCGACGCTAAGGCGAGGAAGATGCCGTGGGCTGCGCCGTTGGTGATCAAGATGTCATCGCGTTCGACCCGCAGGCCCTGTCGACCGATCCAGTGCATGGCGGCTTCGCGGTGCGATTCAAAACCGGCGATCGGACGAAAGGCATGAATCCACGGCTGATCCTCTTCAGTGCTGAGCTCACGACAGGTATCGCGCCAGAACTGGTCATGCTCGCGGGTGTGCAGGATCCGCGTGATGGAAAAATCTACCAGCGCCCGTTCGGGGCTGTCGAGAATGTAACTCGCGACCCGATCACTCATGCGCCGTGAGACAAAGCTGCCGCGCCCGACTTCGCAACGCACCAGCCCCTGACGCTCCAGCTCTTTATAGGCGTTGGTGACCGTCTGCACGCTGATGCCCATGGCATCGGCGACATGCCGTTGGGGTGGCAGGCGTTGATCGTTGGCCAGTACGCCTTGCTCGATATCATCGGCAATCGCCTGCACCAGAATCTTGTATTTGGACTCACCGCTACGGGCGATTTCCAATGCTGCTTTCCACTTCTCCATCGCCGCTCAAACCCGCGCAGGTGCCAGTGCGGACAGCATCCCGCGAGAATCCGCGCAAAGCAATTGTCCTAGTGCAATGCAATGATGCTCAGGGCTTTTGTATGCTCGGTTCAAGGTCGATACCCGGGCAATGTTTCAAGCCCCCACAACAAAACCAATCGACCTGTACCGGAACTGTGTCCCTGTTCTTGGGATCAGCCCTTGTACGCTTTGCTCTTGTCACACTGCCTCCTATCACAGAGCCGTCAACGACGGGTCCACAAGAAACAGGAGATTTTATCGATGAGCAATTTCCCCTCCAGCACCACTCATGCTTTGCGTCGCCTGTTCGTGGCTTGCGCGATGTTCGGCCTGGCCGCCAGCGCCCACGCCGCCACCACGCTGGAAACCGTCAAACAGAACAGCAGTATCCGCATCGGTTACGCCAACGAAACCCCGTTCGCGTTTACCGAAACCGACGGCAAGGTCACCGGTGAATCACCGGAAATCGCCAAAGCCATCTTCGCCAAAATGGGCATTACCAAGGTCGATGGCGTATTGACCGAGTGGGGTTCGTTGATTCCGGGCCTGCGCGCCGGGCGTTTCGATGTGATTGCCGCCGGCATGTACATCACCCCGGCTCGCTGCAAACAGGTGCTGTTCACCGATCCGCAGTATCAACTGCCGGACGCGCTGCTCACGGCCAAGGGCAACCCGAAGAACCTGCACAGCTATGAAGACATCGCCAAAAACCCCGATGTGAAACTGGCGATCATGTCCGGCACAGTGAACCTGGCGTATGCGCGGGATTCCGGGGTCAAGGATGCGCAAATTCTTCAGGTGCCGGACACCACCGCGCAGTTGCAAGCCGTACGCGCCGGTCGCGCCGATGCCGCAGTGGGCACCCAGCTGACCATGAAAGGCCTGGCGGCCAAGGGGGGCGAAAAAGTCGAAGCAGTCACCGAGTTCAAGGACGACCCGTCGCACATCGGTTACGGCGCCCTCGCCTTCCGTCCGGAAGACAAAGACCTGCGTGATGCGGTCAACGCCGAACTGAAGAAGTGGCTGGGTTCCGAAGAGCACCTGAAGGCTGTCGCACCTTTCGGCTTCGACAAATCCAACGTGACAAGCAAAACGGCTGCAGAGCTCTGCGCTCAATAGCCGAAACAGGCATGGCGCTCTGGCGCGATGCCTATTTCCCTGCTTAATCCGGATGGCCAGGTTTAAACCATGGGTGAATTACTTCCGCTATTGATACAAGGCGCCTGGGTCACGCTCCAGGTGACGATCTTCGGTTCGCTGCTGGCGATTGTCGCGGCGGTTCTCGCGGCGCTGGGGCGCATGTCGCCATGGCGGCCGTTGCGCTGGTTTTCCATTGCCTACATTGAAGTGTTCCGGGGCACGTCGTTGCTGGTGCAATTGTTCTGGCTGTTTTTCGTGCTGCCGCTGCCGCCGTTCAATCTTGAACTGAGTCCCTACAGCGTGGCCATCGTCGGCCTCGGATTGCACATCGGCGCTTACGGCGCGGAGGTGATGCGCGGTGCGATCAGCTCGGTCGCCAAGGGGCAATACGAAGCGTCCACGGCGCTGAATTTCAGCAAGTACAAACGCTTTCGGCGAATCATCTTGCCCCAGGCGTTGCTGGCGGCGATCCCGCCGGGCACTAACCTGCTGATCGAATTGCTGAAAAACACCTCACTGGTGTCGCTGATCACCTTGTCCGACCTGAGCTTCCGGGCTCGTCAACTGGATCAGGCGACCTTCCAGACCCTGGAAATTTTCAGCCTGGCGCTGGTGATGTATTTCGTCCTCGCGCAAGCGATCAACATCGGCATGCGCCGCATCGAGCGCCATCTGGCTCGCGGGCGGATGCGCGGAGGTCTGTCATGACCCTGTTCGACTGGACCTATGCCTGGCAAATCCTCCCCGATTTGCTGCGCGCCTCGCTCAATACCGTCGGGATTACCCTGATCGGCTTTTTGATCGCGATTGTGCTGGGATTGTTTCTGGCCATCGGCCGACGCAGCCGCAGCATCTGGCTGTCGTGGCCGGCCACCGCGGTGATCGAGTTCATTCGCAGTACACCGTTGCTGATCCAGGTGTACTTCCTCTACTACGTGCTGCCCAACTACGGCGTCAGCATGACCGCCATGCAAGTGGGGATCCTGGGCATCGGCCTGCATTACGCCTGCTACATCGCCGAGGTTTATCGCAGCGGCCTCGACGCCGTGCCGCGAGCGCAATGGGAGGCGGTCACCGCGCTGAACATCGCTCCGTACAGCGCCTACCGCAATATCATTCTGCCCCAGGCCCTGCGGCCGATCCTGCCGCCATTGGGCAACTACCTGGTGGCGATGCTCAAGGACACGCCTGTGCTGTCGGCGATTACCGTGGTGGAAATCATGCAACAGGCCAAGAACATTGGCTCCGAGAACTTCCGCTATCTGGAACCGATCACCATGGTCGGCCTGTTTTTCCTCGCCCTGAGCATCGCTTTGGCTTATCTGGTACGGCGCCTTGAAGTGCGCCTGGAGCTACGCTAATGACTTCTCCACTCTCGACATCCAGCGACCTTTCCCGGCGCAGCAATCTGACAGAGCTGCACTCGCAGGAGGGCACGGCCATGCAAACACCTGACCCGGTCAAGCCGATTGTCAGCTTCCAGGACGTCACCAAGAGCTACGGCAACTTCACCGTGCTCGACCACTTGAACCTGGACGTCACGCCGGGCGAAAAAGTCGCGATCATCGGCCCTAGCGGCTCGGGCAAATCCACGCTGCTGCGAGTATTGATGACGCTTGAAGGTATTGATGACGGGCTGATCCGCATCGAGGACGACCTGCTGACCCACATGCCCAATCGCAACGGCGTGCTGGTGCCGGCCAACGATCGGCATATCCGTCGGGTGCGCGGCAAGATCGGCATGGTGTTCCAGAGCTTCAACCTGTTCCCGCACATGACGGCGTTGCAAAACGTCATCGAAGCCCCGGTTCAAGTGCTCGGAATGAAACCCGCTGAAGCACGCGAGCGCGCCGCGGACCTGCTGGAGTTGGTGGGGTTGGGCAGCAAGCTGGGGCACTACCCTTCGCAGCTATCGGGCGGCCAGCAACAACGGGTGGCGATTGCCCGGGCCTTGGCCATGCGGCCCAAAGTCATGCTGTTCGACGAAGTGACCTCGGCGCTCGATCCGGAACTGTGCGGCGAAGTGCTCAACGTGATCCGCAAGCTTGGCACCGAGCACAACCTGACCATGCTGATGGTCACGCACCAGATGGGGTTTGCCCGGGAGTTCGCCGATCGCGTGTGTTTCTTCTACAAGGGTCAGATTCACGAGCAAGGCACGCCGGCGCAGATCTTCGAACATCCGCAACAGGAACGTACCTGCGCGTTTCTCAGCGCGGTGAAAGAGGCGAACTAGGAAAGAAGGGGAAACACAATTCTTAATGTGGGAGCGGGCTTGCTCGCGAAGGGGGCGTGCCAGTCGATATTAATGTCGACTGATACACCGCCTTCGCGAGCAAGCCCGCTCCCACAGTTTTTATGGACAGATGTTATGGATACTGCTGTACCTGGCCTTGGCCCTGCTGCTGATATTCCTGACCCGGAATCGCCTTCAGGTTGACCTCGACGCGACGGTTCTGAGCCCGGCCATTCACATCACCATTGCTGGCAATCGGGTTATCCGGCCCGGCACCACGCGCCGACAGGTTGGCGCCGCTGACACCCTGGGAGGTCAGGTAAGTCGCCACGCTCTGGGCACGACGTTGGGACAAGTCCATGTTGTGCTGACGGCTGCCGGTACTGTCGGTGTAGCCGACGATCTCGATCTGGTTCTGGTTGAACTCCTTGAGCGAGCCCGCCAGGTTGTTCAGCGGCTGGTAGAAGCCCGACGCGATGTTCGCCGAATCGGTGGCGAAGGTGATGTTGCCCGGCATGATCAGCTTGATCTGATCGCCCTGACGCTGCACTTCAACCCCAGTGTTGGCCATGCTGGCCCGCAGTTTTTTCTCCTGCTGGTCGGCGTAGTAACCGTAACCGGCGGCAGAAGCCCCCACCACGGCGGCGCCAATCAGCGCGCCCTTGCCACGGTTATCGTGACCGATGGCAGCACCGGCCAGTGCACCAGCCAAGGCGCCGAGGCCACCGTATTTGGCGGTTTTGCTCATGCCCGTAGAACCGCCATCAGCCTGACCCTGGTTGTCATAAGGGTTCTGCGATGCGCAACCGGACAACAAAGCCACAGCAGTAGCGACAATAATCAAACGACGCGAGGTGAACATGGAGAGCTCCTACTTTTTTTTGCATTCTGTGGTGCAGCGGACTTAAGCAATGAACCTTTGCGGGCGTTGGATCATGGCCAACGCCAAAAATTCCGTTGTGCCTTTCACAACTGCATCTTCAGGCTCGTACAAAGGGGTTACCGCGCATTTCATCGCCCAGACGAGTATCCGGACCATGACCGGTCACCACCGTCGCCTCTTCGTCGAGGGTATACAACCGTTGCTTGATCGACCGCACGAGAGTCGCCTGATCGCCTCCCCATAAATCCGTGCGCCCTACCCCACGCTTGAAAAGCGTATCACCGGCAATCAGCAGCTTAGCCTCTGAAAACCAAAAGCTCATGGAACCGGGTGTATGACCCGGCGTATGCAGCGCAACGCCACAACCGCAAGCCAGCTCCTCATCGTCGGCCAACCAGCGATCTGGTGATGGCACAGGGGTGTAAGGCACACCAAACATCTGGCACTGCATCTCCAGGTTGTCCCAGAGGAATTGATCTTCTTTATGCAGGTGCAGCGTCGCGCCGGTTTTCTCCTTGAGCTGCCCGGAAGCCAGAAAATGATCCAGGTGCGCGTGGGTGTGAATGATGCTGACCACCTTCAGGCCCAAGGCGTCGAGACGCGCGAGGATCAGTTCATGATTGCCGCACGGGTCGACCACGATGGCTTTTTTGGTGATCGGGTCGCCGATGATTGTGCAGTTGCACTGCAAAGGGCCGACGGGGAAGGTTTCGCGGATGAGGGTGGGTTGCTGGGACATCGGGGCACGCTCGGGAAACAGGAATGACCAATTTTGGCACAGATTTGCCCTGATCCATTGACCCCATGTCCATCGTAAAAATGCGTTACGCCAACACCCCCAACTCCTTCGCCCGTGCCACCGCCTGCGTGCGCCGCTCAACCCCCAACTTACTGTTGATATGACTGGCATGGGTTTTCACCGTGTGCAGCGAAATAAACAACTGATCGCTGATTTCCTGGTTCGAACACCCTTGGGCGATCAGTCGCAGAACGGCCAGTTCACGCGTACTGAGTTGTTCGGCAGCAGGTGATGGCTCCACCACCGGCCGGGAGGCCAGGGCCGGAAGTTTTTCCGAGAGACTCTGCGAAACGGCCGTCGGCGCACAGAGTTGAAGTTGCCCGCGCAGCCAGTCCGGGTGTGCGGTCAACAATGGGTCAAACGGTTGCAGGACGCCACCGGCGGCCGCTTCCAAAGCCTGGGCCAGCGCCTTGCGGGCCTCAGATTCACGCCCGCCCGCCAGCAACAGAGTAATTTTCTGACTCAGCGCCATCACGCTGAGCATCTGCCGGCCGCTGTGCTGACCGTGTTCATGCAACGCGTTCAAGCGCCCTTCGGCAAGCATGGACTGGCCTTTCATCATGTCCAGCACCGCCTGTTGCAGTTCAATGTGCAGCGGCAATTGCGGATGGAATTCTGGAGGGGCCGCCGGATGCTCGCCGTTGTAGGTCTGGCCCAATCGCGCAAGCCAGGCTTCGGCGAGGTCGGTACGGCCCTGGGCCAGCCAGAGTTCGCATTTGACCAGGGTGATCATCGCCAGGTAGTAAATCGGCGGGACGTCCCAGATGTGCATCAGGCGCTCGGCCTCGGCGAGTTCGGCGAAGGCTTTGGCGAACTCGCCGCTGCTGCCCTCCAGACGGGCAATCACGCAGTGGCCGATCAGCACACTGATGTCGCGACAGGCCCGCGCTTCGGCCAATCCCGCGAGCAAACGTGCCCGCGCGGCCTGGGGTTGCAAGCGCAGCGCCAGCAAAAAACCCTCGTATAGGGTCAGGCGCGCGCGCACCGCATACAGCCGTTGCGGGGATAGGCCTTGCAGGCGTTGCAGCCCTTGGCGGACTTCATCCAGTGAGCGAAGAATCTCCCCGCGCGCTTGCAGCACACGAGCGCGGTCGTAATGGGCCAGCGCCTCGAACAGCGGATTGCCCACCCGTTGTGCCAGTTCAAGGGATTCACGATTCAGCCCCCGGGCACGCCAGAGGTCGCTGTCGGCAATGGCCAGGTTAGACAATGTCGAGAGGCACATCAGGCGCTGCCCATAGCGTTTGGCCGGCAGGCTCTCCAGCGCTTCGGTGCAATAGAGCAACGTCAGCTCGCGATTGCCTCGCCCCCGGGCAATGATGCCGCTCAGGGCCAGCCATTGCGCCAGCATGGATTTCTGCGCAGTGGCCGACGGGGCCGGCAGGAAGCGGCTCAAGTGGCTGGCCAGTTCCTCAGCGGCGTCCAGTTGGCAGGCCAGCCCCAACGCCCAGCTGTAGAGCACGATCAGCCGTGGTGTGCTGATTAGCAGGCTGTCGGGCAAGTCCATTTTCCAGCGCAGCAGCATGCCGACGTTCTGCTCGGCCAGCAGCTGTTCTTCAGAGAGGTTTTGTACCAGATTCGCCGCAACATCCAGATGCCCGGCACGCAACGCCTGCTCCACCGCCTCATCGAGTAACCCTTGGGCGTTGAACCAGCGGCAGGCACGCAGATGCAGGCTGGCCGTCGGCACCATCGCTTGAGCAGTGGGCCGGCTGCGCAGCAGGTCGGAGAACAGGTGGTGATAGCGATACCAGTGACCGTGTTCGTCCAGCGGCACCAGAAACACCTGATGCGCCAGCAGGAAGCGCAGGATCTCGGCGCTATCATGGGCTTCGCGCACGGCGTCACACAACTCACTGCAAAAGCGCTCTTGAGGCGCGGTCTCGTACAGGAATGACTGCACCTCGGCGGGCAAGCAATCGATGACCTCTTCGAGCAGGTAATCGCGAATCAGCCCTTCCCCACCGTACAGCGATTGGGGCAATGCGCCCTCGCTGCCCGCCTCGGAGGCCGCCAGCAACCAGAAGCGCAGCCCGGCCACCCAGCCTTCGCTACGCTGAATCAAACTCTCCAGCGCTTCGCCACGCAATGAAATGCTGTGCCGATCAAGCAGACTCAGGGCTTCATCGTGGGTCAGTCGAAGATCCTGCTCATGCAACTCGAGCAGTTGCCGCGACAGTCGCAGGCGTGCCAGATGCCAGTCGGGACGTTGCCGGCTGGTGACCATGACCAGCAGGCCATCGGGTAAATGATTGAGGAAAAACTGCAGGCAACGATCAAGCACCGGGCCCTGGGCCAGATGATAATCATCAAGTACCAGCAACAGCGGTGTAACGGGTGAAAGGTGCACAGCCAGTTCATCGAGTAAACCGTCCAGCCATTCTTCGAAGGCGAACGGCTGATGACGTTGGCGCATTTTCAGCAGCCCCAGTGCCTGGCTGCCCAGTTGCGGAAAATACTCCTGAAGACCTTCAAGCAGGCGTTCAAGAAAACGACCGGGATCGCTGTCCCGAGGACTCAACCCCAGCCACAGGCTTTGCCAGTGATCCGGCAACCCCTGGCAAAACTCCACCGCCAATGAACTCTTGCCGAACCCCGCCGGCGCGCTCACCAGCAACAGCCTGCCACCGAGGCCGGCGCTCAGGCGCTCGCACAAACGCGGCCGCAGCACATGGCCGTCGGGCAGCGGAGGCCGGAAAAAGCGCCCGTCCAATGCGGCGACGGCAACGCTTGCAGGGCCCGGAAGTGGGGACAGATCAGTCATGGCCGGCTCTTGTTTGAAAGGCTGATGGCGGCGTTACAGATGTCCGCAGCCTAGCGGTAAACGAAGAGCTATTGAAGGTTATTGCTACAAATGGCTACAAAAAGACTACGAACAGAAGTTGCCAAGCCTGAGGTGCAGTTTTTTCGACAGACCGTATCGCTCCCTTCGCGAGCAAGCCCGCTCCCACACTGGATCTCCATTGCTCACAGATTGTCTGTCCACCGAAGATCCAATGTGGGAGCGGGCTTGCTCGCGAAAGGGCCATCACAGTCACCGACGTTCCGCGAGCCCCCCCCGCGTTAACAAGTGCGCCCTGATACAAAACTCCGATAAAAAAAGCCCCGAACCAGTCGGGGCGTTTTTTCGAGGATGCGGCCTCGGTTTACATCGTATTAGCGAACGCCTTCCTGACGCAAAGCTGCCGGCGTGAAGTCTGCGGTGCTGGCAGTGAAGCCGAAGTTATAGGCCGACTTCTCTTCGTTCTTCATGCCCAGGGCCAGGTAACGGCCCGATTGTAGGTCGTACAAGGTTTCGAGGGCGTACCACGGCACTTGCTTGTCGTAGTAGTTCTCGGAGTGAGCCTCAGCGACACGCCACAGTTGCCCGCGACCGTCGTAGTGGTCGACCACAGCCGCCTGCCAGGTGTCTTCGTCGATGTAGAAGTCACGTTTGGCGTAGATATGACGCTGACCTTCCTTCAGGGTCGCGACCACATGCCAGACCCGACGCAGTTCATAACGAGCCAGGTCCTGATTGATGTGACCGGCCTTGATGATGTCGGCGTACTTCAGTTTAGGATCATCGAGCTTGTAGCTGTCGGAGGCGATGTACATCTCTTTCTTGCCTTCGAGCTTCCAGTCATAGCGATCCGGCGCACCGTTGTACATGTCCAGGTTGTCGGAGGTACGCAGGCCATCGGCAGCGGTACCCGGCCCGTCATAGGACACTTGCGGCGCACGACGTACACGGCGCTGCCCGGCGTTGTAGACCCACGCCGAACGCGGTTCTTTAACCTGGTCGAGGGTTTCGTGTACCAGCAGCACACCACCGGCCAGACGCGCCGGCGCGGTCACTTTCTGCTTGAAGTAGAACAGGATGTTTCCCGGATTTTTCGGGTCGTAATCCTTCATCTTGTCGCGGAACACGAACTGGTCCTCGAAGTACACGAGGCTGAACGAGCCGTTCGGCTGCGGCGTGGCCTGGGTTATCAGACGGGTCACACTGCCGCCGCGATAACGGGTGATGTGGTTCCAGATGACTTCAACGCCACTTTTCGGAATCGGGAACGGGATCGCGGTTTCGAAGTTTTCCAGACCGTTGCCGCCGGACACCAGGTTAGTGTTGGTGGCGTTTTTCTTGATGGAGGCGAACACGTCATCCGGCACGGTGGCACCGCGATGGGACGGGTAGACCAGCATCTTGAAGGTTTCCGGGTAGCGCTTGAACATTGCGTACTGGCCCGGCGCGAGCTTGTCCTTGTACTGGTCGACGTTCTGCGCGGTGATGGTGAACTGCGGTTTTTCACTCGCGAACGGATCAGACAGAAAACCCTTGCTATCCACGCTACCGGCGTTTTTCGGCATGGGTTTCCAGGCCGGGATCGAGCCGTCGGCGTTGCCCGCCATCTCGGCGCCCATCGGGGTCAGGCTCTTGCCCAGCTTGTCCGCTTCGGCCGCAGGGACCGCCGCCATGACACCGGTTGCCAGCAGCGACAGCCCCAGAACGCCAACGTGGAACAGACTCTTTGTTATTTTCATAAATGTGTTCGTCCTGAAAATACAGTGCTTAGAAGTTCACGCCGAAGCTGAGCGCAACGAAGTCGCGATCATCCACGGTGGTGTACTTGCCGTCGAAGAAGTTGGTGTACGCCAGGCTCGCGGTGTAGGTGTTCTGGTATTCGGCATCGACACCCAGGCTCACCGCTTTACGACCTTCCTCGAAGTTACCGCCAGGGCCAGGCGAGTAACCGCTCACGTCATGGGACCAGGCCACGTTCGGCTTGAGGTTCACACCGGCGAACACGTCGTTGTAATCCCAGATGGCGCGACCGCGATAACCCCACGACATCGATGTGGTAAAGCCCTCGTTGTTGCAGTTGCGGCTGCGGTTGTTGGTAGCGGCACCCGCGCCGGCACCGTTGATGGTGCTGGTGTTAAGGATCGCCGAGCAGGTGTTGAGGCCGCCGGTATTGGGCAGTTCACCAGGACCGTAGACCGGGTCACGGCCGTAACGGACATCAGAGCTGCTTTCCAGACCGCCAACATGGGTCACGCCCACTTCGCCCACCAGGGTCAGACGGCTGGCGCCCATGACCTGATCGAAGAAGTGCGTCAGGGTGGTCTGGAACTGGGTGATTTCCTTGCGGCGATAGCCGTGCAGATCCTGACCCGGTACACCGGGGAGCAGCGAAGCATTGGTCAGGGCGCCACCCAATGGGCGTACGCCGGCAAACAGGATGTCGGTGGAGTTGAGTTGCACCGGCGCGTTCGGACGATAGCTGATCTCACCGCTCCACGCCGTACCAGTAGGCAGGGTAGTGGAGAAGCTCAGACCGTAGAGGCGGATATCTTCCGGGTACTCGACGAAGTACTCGGAATTACCTGCGACCACCAACGGCGCCAGAGCACGAAGCGCCCCTGGCAAAGCCGCTGCCCGGGCGTAGGCCGCCGCTGGAGCACCGGTGGCGCTGAAGATCGGCGCACGACTGTGATAATTCATGAAATAGGCACCGAACTCGGTGTCTAGCGGCTCGAACATGTATTTGAGGGACGCGCCCCACTGGCCGCTGTCCCGCGCATCGCGATCCGCCCCACGACGCACCAGCACACCTTCATCGTTCACGTCGACGCCCAGCCTGGTCAATGTAGGCAGGGCCGCGGCCGGAATGGTCGAGCGCTTGTTCAGCACGCGCAGGTTGTTGTCGCAACCGTCGGCAATGATGTCTGGCTGGGAGAAAAAGGTGCCACAGTTATCGACAACCGTCTGGTCCCATTCCAGCTGATAGAAGGCTTCGGCCGACAGATTGTCGGTGAGGCTCTGGGACACGTAGAACATGTTGACCGGGATCAGACCTTCCTTGACCTCGGCACCGGGACGACGGAACGCGGACACGTCGATCGGGTTGATCGAGTTGATGCCGCCGCCGATGAAAGTACTTTCACCCCAGCTCACGACCTGCTTGCCCAGACGCACGGAACCCGGCTGATCGGCAATGGCGTAGTTGTGGTAGACGAAGGCGTCGAGGATCTGGCCGCCAGCGGACTTGGCGCCTTCTTTACGGTTGCTGTCGCTGATGTCCTTGAACTCGCGGCTTTCATCCTTGAGTTCGAAGTCGTACCAGTATTTGCCCCGGACGAAGACACCGGTGTCGCCGTATTTCAATTCAAGGTCATGGATGCCCTTGAAGATCTTCGAAAAAGTTTCGCCGCTCTTGAAGTTGTTGTGACCGTCATCGGACGTCTGGGACAGGCCGTGGCCCCCGTTATTGACGCCGATAAGATTCTTGTTGGGGCTCTGAGTAGACCAACTGGCTCCGATCGACAGGGATGAGTCAAATTGACCTTCGATCTCACCGACGTTGAAACTGACGCCGAATGCAGGCCCGGCGAGCGAAGAGGCGAGACTGACCGCCAGGGGCAGTTTCGCCCGGCGCCAGAACTGGTTTACTGATGTCATCGACGCTACTCCATGTGCATTATTGTTATGGCTAAGTACTTTTAAAAACGTTGTGGGTGACCGGAAGCCAAGCGGTTCCGACGTCACTCCAAAGTTGCATCGCCCCGTTTTGTGCGCGCTCCGTTCTTAAAAATTCCTTGAGCGGACTATAGCCAGCAGGTAGTAGTGCTTGATCCCTCTAAAGTGTGATTTGCAGCTGCCGGCCACTCTGGAACAGTCCTTTCGCCAGTCCGACACATGTCGGCACGGCAAGGATGGCTGAAAATTCGGATTTCACAAGCCAAGCGCTTGCTTGGTGGGTCTGGCGCGCCGTTTTCGGCGCGCCAGATGACGCTTAAAGCGTCGAGAGGAAGGTACTGTTGTTGGCCTGCCATTCGGTGATGTCGACGCGGATGCGCTTCTTGTCGAGCTTACCGACACTGGTCTTGGGAATTTCAGTAACAATGGCGATCTGGCTCGGGATAGCCCACTTGCTCAGGTGCCCCTGCTCAACGAACGGCTTGAGGTGTTCCTTGAGATCCTTGGCCCCGATCTCATGCCCGTCGCGGACCACCAGCAGCGCAAACGGCCGCTCGCCCCACTGCGGATCGGCGATGCCCACCACTGCTACTTCGCGTACCGCGGGGTGGCGGCTGATCAGGTCTTCCAGGTCCAGGGAGGAGATCCACTCGCCGCCGGTCTTGATCACGTCCTTGATCCGGTCGCGAATGTCGATCACGCCCATGCTGTCCAGCGTCGCCACGTCGCCGGTGTGCAACCAGCCTCCGGCCCAGAGCTCGGCACCTTTCTGCGGCTCGTTGAAATAACCCTCGGTGAGCCACGGCGCACGCAACACCAATTCGCCCTGGGTCTCGCCATCGGCAGGCAGGAAGTTGCCGTCGGTGTCGACGATCGCCGCCTCGACCAATGGCCCCGGTACACCGGCCTTGATCCGGTAGGTGGTGCGTTCGTCTTCGGTGCCGGCCATCAGCTCTTCGTTGAGGTGCGCGCACGATACCAATGGCCCGGTTTCCGACATGCCGTAAGCGGCGGTCAACTGAATGCCCTTGGCCTTGGCCGCTTCATACAGCGCACGGTTGAGCGCACTGCCGCCGATGACGATTTTCCAGCCACCGAAATCGATGTTTTGCGCCGCCTTGGCATTGAGGACCATTTGCAGAATGGTCGGCACGCAGTGGGAAAAGCTCACCTTCTCCTTGCGCCACAGTTCCACCAGATACTCGGGATCGTAACGGCCGGGGTAGACCTGCTTGAGCCCGAGCATGGTTGCTACATATGGCAAGCCCCAGGCATGCACATGGAACATCGGGGTGATCGGCATGTACACGTCGTTGGTGCCCAGCAGGCGCACGCTGTCGATGGAACCCATGATGGTCGACACGCCCATGGTGTGCAGCACCAGCTGGCGATGGGTGAAATACACGCCTTTGGGGTTACCGGTGGTGCCGGTGGTGTAGAACGTGGTGGCGACCGAGTTTTCGTCGAAATCTTCAAAGTCGTACTGCGGGCTCGCAGCGGCCAGCAATTGCTCGTACTCGCCAATCAGGTTTGGCAGGTCGGCGGTTTTTTCCGGCAAGTCGGTCAGCAGCAGGGTTTTCTCCACAGTAGTCAGGTGCCCGGCAATCGCCTTATACAGCCCGACGAACTCGCTGTTGACCAGCACGAAGCGGTCCTCGGCGTGGTTCATGGTGTAGAGAATCTGTTCTGGCGACAGGCGCACGTTGATGGTGTGGATCACCGCGCCGATCATCGGGATGGCAAACATGCATTCCAGGTAGCGATGGCTGTCCCAGTCCATCACCGCCACGGTATCTCCGGCCTTCACGCCAGCGGCCGTCAGCACGTTGGCCAGCCGCGCGACCCGTTCGATCAGAGTCGGATAGCTGTAGCGCAATTGATCGCGGTAGATGATCTCGCGGGTTTTTTCGTAACGGGCACCGGACATCAGCAGCCGTTTAATCAACAGCGGATACTGGTAAGCGCCCTCGGCTGGGGGGATAACGCGAGTCTGCAACATAAGAGTCCCTTTTCTGACTGCACGGTCTTGGCTTTTAAAGCTAAGCACTCTAGAGCCCTTGAACGCCAGCCAAATCAGCCAAAGGGATGATTTGCACAACCGTATAAATGCTAGCTTTGCGCCAGCATTTATAGGTACGAACGTGCAGCTGAACCCGGCGTAGGAGCTGCCGCAGGCTGCGACCTTTTGATCTTTGGCGGTATCGAAAATCGTCAAGATCAAAAGATCGCAGCCTTCGGCAGCTCCTACAGAGGGTCGGGAATCAGTGCATCTCGGTGAACGCGAGTTTCACGCCGATCGCGATCAACACCGCGCCCATGGTCCGGTCGAACCAGTGGCCCATGCGGGAGAAACCGGCGCGCACGCGCTGTTGACTGAACAGCATCGCCACCAGGCAGAACCAGACTGCCGTCGCCGCGGCCAGATAAATCCCGTAACCGGCCTGTACCGCCAATGGTGTGTGCGGGCTGATCACCACGGTGAACAGCGACAGGAAAAACAACGTGGCTTTCGGGTTCAGGCCATTGGTCACGAATCCCGAGGTGAAAGCGCCACGCGCGGTACGTTCGCCGGCCTCCTGATGCAGGTCGTCAGCCACAGGTGGGGCCGGTTGCGCGCGCAAGGCCTTGAAACCGATGTACAGCAGGTACGCGGCGGCGGCCCATTTCAAGGCGTTGAACAGCACGATCGACTGAGACACGATCAACCCGATACCCAACAGCGAATAGCCGACGTGCAGGAAAATCGCCGAGCCGACGCCCAGCGCGGTCCAGGTTCCGGCACGGCGACCATGGGTCACGCTCTCACGCACAACCACGGCAAAGTCCGGGCCGGGACTGGCGACGGCCAGCAGGTGAATCAGGGCAACGGTCAAGAACTCTGTCCAATACATGGGGGCTCCTTTTGGGCCAGCGTAACTGTTTGTTTCATCTGGTAGGCTCGTCAGATTACGCCTTCAGTTCAATGCACAAAAGGTACAGTTGATGACGAACTCTCGCCGCGCCGTTTTCCTCGACCATCCGTCCCTGGACCTCGGCGATCTCGACCTCAGTCCGCTACGCGAGTGCTTCAGCGACTTGCAGCTGTTCGCGCAAACCACGCCTGATCAGGTGGTCGAACGCCTCAAAGGCGCCACCGTCGCCATCAGCAACAAAATCCTGATCGATGCGGCGGCCATGGCGGCCAGCCCAGAATTGAAGTTGATCCTGATCACCGCCACCGGCACCAATAACGTCGACCTCGCCGCCGCCCGTGCTCACGGAATCACTGTCTGTAACTGCCAGGGTTATGGCACGCCGTCGGTGGCTCAGCACACGATCATGTTGCTGCTGAATCTGGCGACGCGCCTGGCCGATTATCAGAAGGCGGTCGCCGAAGGTCGCTGGCAGCAGGCGAAACAATTCTGCCTGCTTGATTACCCGATCGTCGAACTCGAAGGCAAAACCCTCGGCCTGCTTGGCCACGGTGAACTGGGCAGTGCCGTGGCGCGGTTGGCCGAGGCGTTCGGTATGCGCGTGTTGCTGGGGCAGATTCCGGGGCGCCCTGCCCGGCCGGATCGTTTGCCGCTGAATGAACTGCTGCCGCAAATCGACGCCCTGACCCTGCACTGCCCGCTCAACGAACACACTCGCCACTTTATCGGCGCCCGTGAACTGGCCTCGATGAAACCCGGTGCTTTCGTGGTCAACACCGCGCGCGGCGGTTTGATTGACGAACAAGCATTGGCTGATGCCCTGCGCAACGGTCACTTGGGCGGTGCGGCCACTGATGTGTTGAGCATCGAACCACCCACCGCGGGCAATCCGTTGTTGGCCCACGATATCCCACGATTGATCGTCACCCCGCACAACGCTTGGGGCAGTCGCGAGGCGCGGCAGCGAATCGTTGGCCAGTTGACCGAAAACGCCCAAGGCTACTTCAGCGGTCAAGCGCTGCGGGTCGTCAGTTGATAAACTGCGGCACTTTTTTTCCAGGAGCAGAGTATGGATCCGCGCAGTGAAGTACTGCTTCGTCAGGCTGAGTTATTCCAGGGTTCGGTGCTGCTGGCCGGTTTGCCCGCCGATGATTTGCTGGGCCGGCTGCCCGATGCCCACGGTTGGTGCTGGCATGCTGGTGATCAAACGGCACTGAACGCCCGTTTCGCCGAGCGCAGCCATTTCGGCGTGAATGCGCCGGAGCGCGAGTTCGACAGCGCCGTGGTGTTTCTGCCTAAGTCCAAAGACCTGACCGACTACATCCTCAACGCCCTCGCCTCTCGTTTGGCCGGCCGTGAGTTGTATTTGGTAGGCGAAAAACGCAGCGGCATCGAAGGCGCGGCCAAGCAACTGAATCCCTTCGGCAAACCCCGTAAGCTCGACAGCGCACGGCATTGCCAACTCTGGCAAGTCACCGTGACCAATGCACCAGAAGCCAAGTCGCTGGAAAGCCTGGCACAGACCTACGAACTGCCGTTGGCCGAAGGCCCATTGAAAGTCATCAGCCTGCCGGGCGTGTTCAGCCACGGTCGCCTGGATCGCGGCAGCGCCCTGCTGCTGGAGCACCTGGACAAACTGCCGAGCGGCCACTTGCTGGACTTCGGTTGCGGCGCGGGTGTGTTGGGGGCGGCGGTCAAGCGGCGTTATCCGCACAACCAGGTCACTCTGCTTGATGTAGATGCGTTTGCCGCCGCCAGCAGTCGCCTGACCCTGGCCGCCAACGGCCTGGATGCTGAGGTGATGACCGGTGACGGCATCGATGCCGCGCCCATGGGTTTGAGCGCGATCCTGAGCAACCCACCGTTCCATGTCGGCGTACACACCGATTACTTCGCCACCGAGAACTTGCTGCGAAAAGCGGCTAAACATCTGAAAAACGGCGGCGAACTTCGACTGGTAGCGAACAGCTTCCTGAAGTATCAACCGCTGATCGAAGAGCACTTGGGCGTGTGTGCGATCAAGGCTGAAGGACAGGGTTTCCGAATCTACCGGGCCAAGCGCGGCTGATAATAAGTGCTTGCCTAACGGATTCTGCCTAGGCAGAATCCGCTCCGTCCTAGGGGAGTAGTCTCCCACGAGCGCCATGCTCGTCCGGCATACGTCAACATACTTGGTCCTCAGACCATGGCGTATGCGACCCAAGCGTCCGCATCAGACGGATCGCAGGGTTTGACAAGACCTATGACACGAACACCTTACCCGGGGCGGGAAGGCTGTACGTGTCATAGCCGTGTCGACCCGCCCCTTAGGAAAACCCTGATGATGTTGGATTCCCTGCTCGTTCCCACCGCAATCGTTGCCTTGGCCGAAATCGGCGACAAGACGCAACTGCTCGCGCTCATTCTCGCTGCCCGCTTTCGCAAGCCCTGGCCAATCATCGCCGGCATCGTCGCCGCGACCCTGGCCAACCATGCGGCAGCCGGTGCGGTAGGCGCCTGGTTCGGCAGTTTCTTCTCGAATGCGACGTTGCACTGGATCCTCGCCGCGAGCTTCACCGCTACGGCCCTGTGGACGCTGGTGCCGGACAAAATGGACGAAGACGAAGCCAGCACCGCCCGCAAATTCGGGCCGTTCCTGACTACGTTGATTGCGTTCTTCCTCGCGGAGATGGGCGACAAGACCCAAGTCGCAACGGTGATGCTCGCCGCGCAATACCCGGACCTGTGGCTGGTGATCATCGGCACTACCGTCGGGATGTTGATTGCCAACGTGCCGGTGGTACTGGCAGGTAACTTTGCGGCGGACAAACTGCCCTTGACCCTGATCCGTCGCCTGGCGGCGTCGGCGTTCCTGATCCTGGCGATTGTTGCGGTGTACAAGGCGATGGAGAGCAGTGGGTGGGTTTGACGCCGTAAGTCATTAGACCGTGTCATCGTTCTTCGCGAGCAAGCCCGCTCCCACATTTGATCGGTGTGAACACAAGTTTTGTGTACACCAAAAACTCACTGTGGGAGCGGGCTTGCTCGCGAAGGCGTCAGTAACCTCACCCGATAATTATCAGGATTTCGGTGCTTTCTCGTACAACGGCATCACCTTCGGAATCGCCGCCTGCAAGGCAGAAATCCGACTGGCCGACGCCGGGTGAGTGCTCAAGAATTCTGGCGGCGCGCCATTCGAGGCTTTGCTCATCTTGTTCCACAGGGTGATCGCGGCGTTCGGGTTGTACCCGGCGCGGGCAGCCAATTCGAGGCCGATCAAGTCTGCTTCGTTTTCATTGCTGCGACTGTTGGGCAAGGTCATGCCGTATTGGGCTACGGTGTCCGCCAGGGCCAGGCTGCCCTCGCCCAGACCGAACAACGCACCGGCGCCCTGCTTGGCCATTTCGATACCATAAGCCTTGGACATCGCTTCACGACCGTGCTCGCGCAAGGCGTGAGCAATTTCATGGCCGATGATGGCGGCGATTTCGTCGTCGGTGAGTTGCAGCTTGTCGATCAGCCCGGAGTAGAAAATGATCTTGCCGCCAGGCCCGCAGGAGGCATTCAGCTCGTCGCTCTTGATCAGGTTCACTTCCCATTGCCACTGGGCCGAATCCGGCCGGAACACCGGCGCCTGGGCAATCAGCCGCTTGGAGATCGCCTGAACGCGCTTCGCATCGTTACTGGTTTTGTCCAGCACCCCTTTGCTGTTCGCCTCCCCGACGGTCTTTTGATAAGACTGGGCGTACATCTGATTGACCTCGGAGGTCGACAACATGCTGAACATGTACTGCTTGCGCTCAACCCCTACGGCGCCACCGCTGGTGGTGTTGACCGACTGACAACCGGCGAGCAGCAAACCTGCGCTCAGTGCACACAAAACCAATGTCTTATTCATCAAGAAGCTCCCTGGAAACATGCCGGGTATCCTAGGTGGGGATTTGTATCGGCGCCAGATACAACGGACGTGTAGCACGCACTTTCGTATAAGACTCTTCAACCCAAGATAAATTTCACAGCACGCCACGGCCGAACATAGGTCCGCAATGACTCATTCAAGTTTTGTGAACGCCACAAATCCCTGTGGGAGCTGGCTTGCCCGCGATGACGTCAGCCCAGACAACAGATCAGCCGGGCGTCAAACACTCCGGCCCATTGAGCTTCGGATCATTCACCAGGTTCGCCAACACCCGCTCACGCAACGCCGCGGGCTCACTGGCCAGCAACGCCTGCAAGGCATGCAACGGGGTTTCGGGGTTGAGCCAGGCTTCCTGCCCCGCCGCATCGAGAATCAACGGTCGACGCTGACTCGAAGCCGGCTGGGTGATCACCGCCGTGCTCAACCACACCTGCTCCTGCACCGGATACGCCTCCCAAATCGCCGCGAAGAACAGCGCCGAACCCTCCCCCGGGGTCAACCAGTACGGACGTTTACGGGTGGTGCCGCGCCACTCGTAGAAACCATTGGCTGGCAGCAGGCAACGACGCAGGCGCAAGGCTTCGCGAAACATCGGTTGTTCGGCAACGGTTTCGGCGCGGGCATGGGCCGGAGTGCGGGACAGGTCGGTCAGCCACGGCGGCGTCAGGCCCCAGCGGGCGCGGGCCAACTCACGTTGCCCGTCAGCGCCGGCACGCAGCATCAACACCGAATCGTTGGGGGAGATATTCCACTGGGCCTGCTGATCGGCGGGGAATCCGGGCAGGGCCGCGAAAGCGGGGTTCCAGCGAAACAGGGCATAACGTCCACACATGGGGCAATACGACTCTTGATCAAACGAACGTCAGCCTAACAGACCAGCGTGCCGGGAAAACTGTCCGGTTCATCACCGGACAGCGGCAGCGCGGCATTGTACGCGGTGATCAGCTCCCGGGCGTATTCGGCCTGATCATTATCGACCGATAAGCCCAGCAGGCCGAACATCGGCAACTCCCCGGTGCCGCCGACCAAATCACGCCCAACCAGGTGCGCCTCGATGCCCTCACTGGCGAGCATGCCTTGCAGCAACTCGCCCTCCATCAGGTTTTCCGGTTCGTAGATGCGCTGCATAGACCCTCACTCGTTTTCGCTGTGAACTTCGAGCAACCATTCATGACCGTCAGTCTGCAAAACAAAAGTAATGGGACGGCAACACACAGGACAATCTTCGATATAGGTCTGATCGCCGCCGGACAAGTCCAGAACAGCCTCGACCTCTTCACCGCAATATGGACATTCATAGCGCTCGGTTTCCAGCATCGCGGTCTCCCGGGTGACTTGTGCGTATAATCGCCGGTCTATTTGCAGGGCTATTTTCGTCTGGCTACCTTTTCAGACCGTGCCCCGTTGGTTTTTTATCAAAACCTTTACTTACCCTAGCCGTTTCTAACAAGAGAGCATGATGGGCGAATTCGATGCCATCCGACCTTACGACGACAGCGAAGTCCCGGCAGTACTGAACCGGTTACTTGGTGACAAGGCGTTTCTAGATATCCTCATCCACTTCCGCTTCCCGCGCTATGCCGGTGCCTTCGGCTGGATGCTCAAACCTCTTATAGCGCATCGGCTGCGCCGTGAGTTCGCCGGCATCACGTCGGTGGCCACCTTGCAGGACAAAGTCGAGTTTTACGTCGACCACACCATCGAGCGCGCCACGGACGGGGTGACCTACACCGGCGTGGAGCAATTCAAGTCCGGCAGCGCCTACCTGTTCATCGCCAACCACCGCGACATTGTGATGGACCCGGCCTTCGTCAACTACGCCGTGTACCACGCCGGCCTGCCGACCCCGCGCATTGCCATTGGCGACAACCTGCTGCAAAAGCCTTTTGTCAGCGATTTGATGCGCCTGAACAAGAGCTTCATCGTGCACCGCTCGATCACCGGTCGCCGGGAAAAAATGGCGGCGTATCAGCTGTTGTCGGCGTACATCAACCACTCGATCCGCAACGACTGCGCCTCGATCTGGATCGCCCAGGCTGAAGGCCGAGCCAAGGACGGCGACGACCGCACCGAGTCGGCGATCCTCAAGATGTTCCACATGAGCCGCAAGGACGAGCCGTTTGGCGAAGTCATCCGCTCGCTGAACCTCACCCCGGTGTCGATCAGCTACGAATACGACCCGTGCGACCAGGCCAAGGCCCGCGAGCTGTACATCCGCGCCACCACCGGCAGCTACTCCAAGGTGCCGGGCGAGGATGACGTCAGCATCGCCAAAGGCATCACCGGTTACAAAGGCCGGGTCCACGTGAACTTCGCCGCGCCGATCACTGAACTGTTCGAAGACACCAAGCAATTGGCGATCGAAATGGACAAGCAGATCCTCAGCGGTTACCGGTTGTTCCCGGCGCACTACCTGGCGTATGCGCAGTGGAAAGACGCCGACCCGCAACTGCAGGTGCCGAAAGCGGCCGAGGTGTTTGCGGCGGACGAACTGGCCAAGGCTCAGGAAGAATGGCAGCGTCGGCTGGATGCCTGCCCTGAGGAGCATCGTCCGTATCTGGTGCTGCAATATGCGACGCCGGTGCGCAATCAGTATCGGGTGAAGGCCGGGTTGCCGCTGTAAGCGATTTTGGTTGGATACGACAACGGCGCCTTCGGGTGCCGTTTTTGTTTGTCTTGATGCGACAGGACAGTCAGGCACCTGTGGCGAGGGAGCTTGCTCCCGCCCGGCTGCATAGCAGTCGTAAAGTCAGTGCTCGCGATGTGTCGGACACAACAAGGGGTGGGTGGGGCCGCTTCGCAGCCCAGCGGGAGCAAGCTCCCTCGCCACAGGGGTCATGTCAGATCTTTAGACGCGAGTGCTGATCCACGACACCAGCAACGCCATCCCGAGGCAGGCGAAACCGAAGCGGTAGAAAAAACGGTTCATGCGCAAGGTCGCCCAATCCAGCGTTGGCTCTTCACTGGGACGACTTTGGCGTTGCGCTTCGATACTGGCCAAGGCGCGCTGTTCGCGACGACGCGTGGCGTGCAGTAACCAGCCGCCCGGGAAGGCGAACAGCAAGGCCAGCAAATTGATCAATTTGGCGGGATGAGCAGTAAAGAGCGAAATCAATTGCAGCGACATCACAAACCTCAGGCAAACCGGTGTAGCAGACGCCGGACCGACGACCACGGCGCGGATTCTACCGAAAGCGCTCCGACCTGCCCCGGCTTTCCGACAAATAACGAAACCATTTAGCCGATTACTGTCCTGTGTCACGGCGCCGTCATCTGAATCCGCCAGTCTGTCGCCCCTCGAAACCGACACGGACCCCGTCATGCTCCACGCCGAAAACCAGGACCGCCTCTACCTCATTGCCCAAAGCGACGAACAACAAACTTTAGTCGGCAGCCTCGCCTTCAACGTACAGGACCGGCATTGGCTGGTGTATTGCGCGCTGGGCGGGCATCAACATGCGGATTTGCCGGAGACGGATTTGCTGACGGGGGTGAGTGTTCTGGATTTTTATTCGGAGGCGGCTTGAGCGTCGTGTCGAAGCCTGCGCCACGCGCCTGATTCCTGAGCGAGCAGGTTCGCTCCACAATGAATCTGCGAACACAAAAAAACCCGGCGCCATCACTGACACCGGGTTCTTTAAACAAGCCGCAAACCGTTACTCGGCAAGCACCTGACCAATCGTCGGGTCCTTGAACAAGCGGGTCAACGCATCACTCAATACATCACTGACCAGCTTGGTATTGGTTTCCTGATTCGGCGCCATGCCAAAACGCTGATCCAGCGACGCACCGTAACGACCGCTGTAACGGCGGTTGGCATTCTGCACATCCGAACGGAACGTCGCGCCAATCGTTGCCTCAGTCACATACAGGCCTTCCTTGGGCGACTGATACTTCAGCTCGGCCAGTGTCACGGTCAATTGCGGTGCATTCAGCGCATTGGCCGTCGGGGTAAAGCCCAGCAAGCGCACGGCGGCTTCAGCCTGAGCCTGCAACTTCGGCAGAATCTGCGCGCCCTGCACAGTGATCGCACTGGTCTCCGGATACAGACCACCACGAGTCCCCAGCGTTGGCGACGGACGACCGTCCACCACACGCACCACCACCGGTTGTCCACGGCCGACCGGCGCCAGCTGAGCCGTCAGCTTGGGTTCCGGGTTCAGTTGTTGCGGGCTGTGGGCGCAGCCGACGAGGGTCAAACTGGTCACAGTGATCAAACCGAACAACAGGCGTTGCAACATGCTCTTCTCTCCAGAATCAGGCACAAACAGGCCCGCAGTATAGCGGTGCGCCACTGCGGCGAACTAGCGTCCAGCAACGATTACTGAAATCTCTGACAAACCCGGCACAGCGCGGTTCCTGTCACACATCTGTCACCGACCTTACACATGTACGTCATGGCTCACTGGCAACCTTCACAGCAGTCACCCCACAAGGTACTTTGCCATGCGTTTTCTCATCTCGATGTTCGCGCCACGTCCACTGCATCGCTGTTTTGCCCTGCTCGACCGCGATGGCCGTTGCCAGGCATTCAAACAGTGCAGCCTTCAGCCCATGGGCGATGGCTGGGTCGAAATCGAAGAAATCCGCCTCAACTGGCTGCACCATCCCCTGCCCGCCAGCGCCCGTGTCAGCCAGCGCCAGCCACGTGCGCGGGCGCAACAACTGTTGACCACCTGACCGGACGCCTAATAAAAGTCATTAAACACGACCATTTCCCTGCGTTTCTTCGTTACAATCTCCCCCCGATTATAAGGACGTCTCCTGATCGGGCCTCGCAGCATCGTTAATGCCTCGGTATTGACACCCCCGCACCGCCCACAGAGAGCCGCCCACACAGATCGAGTGAAGCTGGCGCGCTTGCTGTTCCCTAAGCAAAAACACCACTTTTCGCGAATCTGCAGAGCTGTCATTACGCTCGGTCACTGAGCTGTTTGCCCGTTTTGCTTGTCATGTATCCCATGGCGGCAATCCATCCGGGCACGGTGCCAGGCTGGGACAGCCCTTTTTTGAGGTTCACGTCTTCAAAAGAGCGTGAAAAAAACGGGTTTTCACAACTTCACAAGAGTGTGGCGAGCAAATGAATAGTTTTGCGTCTGAACATGCACCATTAGCGTCTACAACAGCCCAACGACACAGGACCGAGTATTCCTCGAACACCGGAGCCTGAAGCCTGTCCGCTACGGATTTGGTTGCACAAACGGATGTCTCGACCATAAGTCGAATTGCCAGCCGCGCGCCGAAATGAGTTCATGTGACTCTTGAGGCCAGGCCGCATGCATCCGTCGAAGTTGCGAAAAATTGCGAAGATTCGGACATGGCGATCCTGGCCATGGGTACCTGGGGCATCACTGACACGCCCCGTCACTCCTGGCAGCTATGCCGACAATTTGGTGCTGCAGATTTTGGAGACGCGTTAAATGGCGCATAACGAAGCAGTCGACGTAGTACTGGTTGGGGCCGGCATCATGAGTGCCACCCTTGCGGTACTGCTCAAAGAGCTCGACCCCGCGATCAAGCTGGAAGTCGTCGAGCTGATGGATTCCGGTGCCGCGGAAAGTTCCAATCCGTGGAACAACGCCGGTACCGGTCACGCCGGGCTGTGTGAGCTGAACTACACGCCACAGGCCGCCGACGGCACCGTCGACATCAAGAAAGCCGTGCACATCAACACCCAGTTCGAGGTGTCGAAGCAGTTCTGGTCCTACCTGACCAAGAAAGGCACATTCGGCTCGTGCAAGTCATTCATCAGCCCGGTGCCGCACCTGAGCTTCGTGCAGGGCGACGACGGCGTCTCCTTCCTCAAGGAACGTTTCAAGACGCTGAGCAAGCACCACGCCTTCTCGGACATGGAATACACCGAAGACAAGGCCACCATGGCCGAGTGGATGCCGTTGATGATGCCGGGCCGCCCGGCTGACGAAGTCGTCGCCGCCACCCGCGTGATGAACGGCACCGACGTCAACTTCGGCGCCCTGACCAACCAATTGCTCAAGCACCTGACCAGCGCACCCGATGCCCAGGTCAAGTACTGCAAGCGCGTGACTGGCCTGAAGCGTAACAACGGTGGCTGGACCGTCAGCATCAAGGACGTCAACAGCGGCAATAGCCGTGACGTCGATGCGAAATTCGTGTTCCTCGGCGCTGGTGGTGCGGCACTGCCACTGTTGCAAGCTTCGGGTATCGAAGAAAGCAAAGGCTTCGGCGGTTTCCCGATTAGCGGCCAATGGCTGCGTTGCGATAACCCGGAAGTGGTCAAGCACCACCAGGCCAAGGTCTACAGCCAGGCTGCGGTAGGTTCGCCACCGATGTCCGTGCCGCACCTGGACACCCGCGTGGTCGATGGCAAGAAGTCCCTGCTGTTCGGACCTTACGCCGGTTTCACCACCAAGTTCCTCAAGCACGGTTCGTTCATGGACCTGCCGATGTCAGTCCGCGCCGGCAACATCGGCCCGATGCTGGCCGTGGCCAAAAACAACATGGACCTGACCAAGTACCTGGTCAGCGAAGTGATGCAGTCGATGGAACAGCGCCTGGAATCCCTGCGTCGCTTCTATCCGCTGGCGAAAGCCGAAGACTGGCGCCTGGAAGTGGCCGGCCAACGGGTGCAGATCATCAAGAAAGACCCGAAGAAAGGCGGCGTTCTGCAGTTCGGTACCGAACTGGTCGCAGCCAAGGACGGTTCTCTTGCCGCCCTGCTCGGCGCTTCACCAGGCGCTTCGGTGACTGTTTCGATCATGCTTGAGCTGATCGAAAAATGTTTCCCGAACAAAGCGTCCAGTGAATGGGCTGCCAAGCTGGCAGAAATCTTCCCGGCTCGGGAAAAGGTTCTGGAAACCGACGCTGCGCTGTATCGCAAGATCAATGCGCACAACAACGTCGCGCTGGAACTGGTTGAAGCCAGTAACGAGACCGAAAGCTACGCTTGATTCGGCCGCATAAAAAACGCCCCGTCCTCATTGAAGGCGGGGCGTTTTTTTATGGATCTTCGTCAGTCTTGGAAAAAGATCGCAGGCTGCGATCTTTTGATCCTGGTCTTTTGATCTAACCGCGAGCCTTGTTGATCAGCTCGATGTATTCCGCCGCGTTGCGCTGATCCTTGATCAGGGCGACGAAGTCATTGCCGTGCTCATCCTTGCCATCCAGGTCATAGCCGGCTTCAACAAAGAATGTCAGAAAACGCTCGAAGTCATCGATGCGCAGGCCACGGTACGCCTTGATCAGTTTGTGCAGCGACGGTGAAGTGGCGTCGACCGGCTCAAAATCGAGGAACAGCTTGATCTGCTCATCGCCGATCTCGTCACCAATCACTTGCTTCTTATCTTTACGCATTGCCGACTCCAGCTCGCAGACATTTCACGGGGCGGGCAGTTTACCCCTGCGCAGGCGCCAGGCTCAACGCGGACGAACGCTGCCTGTGTGCAAATCGGCCCAGATATGGCCGTTGGCGTAACTGAGGAACTGGCAATACACCGTGTCATTGCGCAACAAGTCGATCACCACCCGGTACTGAGCCAACGGGTAATAGAGCGTCAGGGTTTTGCTTTTTTCATCGTAGATCGGTTTTTTCAGGCTTTTGCTTTCGCCATCGAAGTTGACCAGCACCTGGCTGATGGTCGCGCCCTTGTTCAAGGATTTGCCCTTGAGGCGGATCAGCAATGGCGATGTGACCGGGATCGGCTGTTGGTTGGACTGGCGCTGACTGCCGATCACTACCGAATACTCAGTGATCTGCAACAGTTGCTGCTGCTCGGGTTCGGCGTCACGCAGAGTCAGGTCGTCCGGGGGCAAAAACTGCGCATGCATCGGCGACGGGGTGGCGGCCAGGGGCAGGCTGACGGTCAGCAACAGGGCGGCGCAGCTGCGGATCAAAAGGCTCATGGATGGCTCCGGGGGCGGGGCCGAGCACTCTAGCATGAGGATCTACCCGGCGAATCACCGATCCAGGTCAATACTCTGGAAGACAAGGCTGGGCATACTGAAAGAGCTTTCAGCCCCATTTCGACAGTGCACCCTCTGTTGTGGAGTACCTATGTCATTCTCCATGCCCCCGTTATTCGCCGCCTGGCGTCAGACTTGGCGCGCAGGTTATAGCCTCAGACGTTTGCGCGGCGATATCAGCGCCGGGGTGACGGTCGGGATTATCGCCATCCCTCTGGCCATGGCCCTGGCGATTGCGGTGGGGGTAGCGCCCCAGCAAGGTCTGTATACGGTGCTGATCGCCGCGCCCCTGATCGCTCTGACGGGAGGTTCGCGCTTCAATGTCAGCGGGCCAACTGCCGCATTCGTGGTGATACTGCTGCCGATCACGCAACAATATGGCCTGGGTGGCCTACTGCTCTGCACCATGCTAGCCGGGGCAATCCTGATTGCCTTGGGGCTGATTCGGGCCGGACGGCTGATTCAGTACATCCCTTATCCAGTGACCCTGGGCTTTACCGCCGGGATCGGCATTGTCATCGCCACCCTTCAATTAAAGGATTTGCTGGGCCTGAGTACCACCGGGCATGCCGAACATTACATCGAGCAATTAGGCGGGCTGCTCCAGGCGTTACCCAGCGCTCGTCTAGGGGACGGGATCATCGGTGTCATGTGCCTGGCGGTGCTGATCGTCTGGCCGCGTTTTGTGCCGAGGATTCCGGGGCATTTAGTGGCGCTGGCCGTCGGCGCATTGCTGGGGGTGGCACTGGAAAGCGGCGGGTTACCGGTTGCGACGCTGGGGGAGCGCTTCAGCTATATCGTCGATGGCGTCAGCCATCCCGGCATACCGCCGTTTCTACCGAGCTTCGATTGGCCGTGGAATCTGCCGGGGCCCTACGGCCAGCCGCTGCACCTGTCTTACGACCTGATCCGCCAATTAATGGCGCCTGCCTTTGCCATCGCCATGCTCGGTGCCATCGAATCATTGTTGTGCGCGGTGGTGGCCGACGGCATGACGGGCAGCAAACACGACCCCAATGCCGAGCTTCTGGGTCAAGGTCTGGGTAACCTGGTCGCACCGCTGTTCGGCGGCATTACCGCCACCGCGGCGATCGCCCGTAGCGCCACCAACGTGCGCAGCGGGGCTTTTTCGCCATTAGCGGCGATTATCCACAGTGCGGTGGTGTTGCTGGCGATACTCGTCCTCGCTCCCCTGTTCAGCTACTTGCCGATGGCGGCGCTGGCGGCACTGCTGGTGATGGTGGCGTGGAACATGAGCGAAGCCCGGCACGTCGTGCACACCTTGCGCATTGCACCACGCAGCGATGTGCTGGTCTTGCTGACCTGCCTGAGCCTGACGGTGCTGTTCGACATGGTGCTGGCCGTCGCCGTCGGCCTGCTGCTGGCCGCCGGTTTGTTCATCAAACGCATGAGCGACCTCACGGACACCGCCGAACTGCCTCGCGAGTTCCATCAAGCCTTGCAGGATATGCCGGAGCATGTTCGTTGCTATGCGATACGCGGGCCGCTGTTTTTCGGCGCGGCGGAAAAAGCCCTGGGCGTGCTGCGCAAATTCAGCCCGGAGGTCAAAGTGGTGATCGTCGAGATGAGTGCCGTGCCCATGCTGGACATGACGGCGCTGGCGGCCTTCGACAATATCCTCAGGGATTACCGCACCGACGGCATCGGCCTGATTCTGGTCGGAACTGCTCCACGGGTACGCCTGAAACTCAGACGCGCGGGCATCCATCGGGAACAGCGCAAATTGGCCTACGTGAATAATCTGGAACAGGCTCGACGCAAAAGCGAACGCTGGCTTGCCGGACAGGACTGAGCGCGCAGTTCAAGCAAACTGCGCACGCATCCTGATGTGAGGCCTTATATTCAAGCCTCAACGCGCCTGACGGCAAATCGCCCCCAGACCGTCATCCTGTTTACATGCCTTTAACGGCAAAAATCCCGTTGGCGTTACGCCAGTAGCCTTTGTAGTCCATACCGTAACCGAAGATGTAACGGTCGATGCACGGCAGGCCGACGAAATCGGCTTTCAGGTCCGGACGAGCCTTGCGGTCGTGGTCCTTGTCGATCAGCACGGCGGTGTGCACAGCGCGGGCGCCGGCGTGTTTGCAGAAGTCGATGATCGCGCCCAGGGTGTGACCTTCATCGAGGATGTCATCGATGATCAGTACGTCACGGTCAATGAACGAGACTTCCGGCTTGGCTTTCCAGAACAGGTCGCCGCCGCTGGTTTCGTTGCGATAACGGGTGGCGTGCAGGTAGGACGCTTCCAGCGGGAAGTTCAGATGCGTCAGCAGCTTGCCGGAGAAAATCAGCCCGCCGTTCATCACGCAGAACACCACCGGGTTACGTTCAGCCAGCTGATCGTTGATTTGTGCACCGACGCGGGCGATGGCCGCCTCGACTTCAGCTTCGGTGTACAGGCAGTCAGCCTCTCGCATGATTTGACGGATATGCTCGAGATCAGCGGACATGGCGCTCTCCTGGGGGTGGTAACGGGGGGACTAAGTGAGGAAAAGCGGGCAAAGGTACGCATCAAGCGAGGCCAGATCAAGCGTTTGTGGACTAACGTTCTGAATGTCTATAGGACAACACCCTCGGATAGATTAATCTAGGCCGGTTTTTTTGCCCGCCGCCGGAGCCTTTCCCATGCCCATTTTCGAGATCCGCCATCCGCTGATCCGTCACAAACTTGGCCTTATGCGCCGCGCCGACATTAGCACGAAGAATTTCCGTGAGCTCGCTCAGGAAGTCGGTGCCCTGCTGACCTATGAAGCCACCAAAGACCTGCCACTGGAAAGCTACGACATCGAAGGCTGGTGCGGCACGGTGTCGGTGGAGAAAATCGCCGGCAAGAAAATTACCGTGGTGCCGATCCTGCGTGCCGGTATCGGCATGCTCGAAGGCGTGCTGAGCCTGATCCCGGGCGCCAAAGTCAGCGCCGTGGGCGTAGCCCGCAACGAACAAACCCTGCAGGCCCACACCTACCTGGAAAAACTGGTGCCGGAAATCGACGAACGCCTGGCGATGATCATCGACCCGATGCTCGCCACCGGCAGCTCCATGGTCGCCACCATTGATTTGCTGAAAAAGGCCGGCTGCAAGGACATCCGCGCGATGGTCCTGGTGGCCGCCCCTGAAGGCATCGCCGCTGTGGGGAAGGCTCACCCGGACGTGACCATCTACACCGCCTCCATTGACCAGAAACTGAACGAACACGGTTACATCATCCCGGGCTTGGGCGATGCCGGTGACAAGATCTTCGGCACCAAGCAGAAGGACGCTTGAGCATGCAGCAAGCGTTCAACGATCCGCTCTGGCGCACAGTGCTATCGGGTGCGCAGATGCTGTTCGTGGCCTTTGGCGCGCTGGTGTTGATGCCGTTGATTACCGGCCTCGACCCGAATGTGGCGCTGTTCACCGCAGGCCTTGGGACGATTCTGTTCCAGATCGTCACCGGGCGTCAGGTGCCGGTATTTCTCGCCTCGAGCTTTGCCTTCATCACGCCGATCATTCTCGCCAAGGGCCAGTTTGGCCTGGCGGCGACCATGGGCGGTGTGATGGCGGCTGGTTTCGTCTACACCTTCCTCGGCCTTGCCGTGAAGATCAAAGGCACCGGCTTCATCGACCGCCTGCTGCCACCGGTGGTGATTGGCCCGGTGATCATCGCCATCGGTCTGGCCATGGCGCCGATCGCCGCCAACATGGCGATGGGCAAGGCCGGTGACGGCACCGAGCTGATTCCTTATCAGACGGCGATGTTGATCTCGATGCCGGCGCTGCTGACCACCCTGATTGTCGCGGTGTTCGGCAAAGGTATATTCCGCCTGGTGCCGATCATCTCCGGTGTGCTGGTGGGTTTTGCCATGGCGTTCTATTTCGGGGTAGTCGACACCGCAAAGATTGCTGCTGCACCGTGGTTCGCGATTCCACAGTTCACGGCGCCGGAATTCAACTGGCAGGCGATTCTGTTCATCGTTCCGGTAGCCCTGGCCCCGGCCATCGAGCACATCGGCGGCGTGATCGCGGTCGGTAGCGTGACCGGTCGCGATTACCTGAAAAAACCCGGCCTGCACCGCACCCTGCTCGGCGATGGCATTGCCACCACCGCCGCCGGACTGTTTGGCGGCCCACCCAACACCACCTACGCCGAGGTGACTGGCGCGGTGATGCTGACCAAAAACTACAACCCGAAAATCATGACCTGGGCGGCTATCTTTGCGATCAGCCTGGCGTTCATCGGCAAGTTCGGCGCCCTGCTGCAAAGCATACCGGTGCCGGTGATGGGCGGGATTCTGTGTCTGCTGTTCGGTTCGATTGCGGCGGTGGGGATGAACACAATGATTCGCCACAAGATCGACCTGGCCGAAGCACGCAATCTGGTGATTGTTTCGGTGACGCTGGTGTTCGGGATTGGTGGCGTGCTGGTCGGCACAGGAACCGGCCCGGACGATTTCGGCCTCAAAGGCATCGCGCTGTGCGCGGTGGTGGCGATTGCGCTGAACCTGTTGCTGCCGGGCCATGACAGCTGGAAGCACAAGAAGGCGGAAGAGCCGCTGATCTAAGCAGGTCTCAAGAACGCCATCGCGGGCAAGTCGGACCGCCGCACCGCCGCTCCCACAAGGTCAGCGTAATACCTGTGGGAGCGGGCTTGCCCGCGATGCTTTTAAAGCGCCAACGGCGCTCTTTCACACAATGCGTTCAACGCCTTGGCCCATTGCGGATCATCGTTGAGGCACGGCACCAGCACCAACTCCTCCCCTCCCGCTTCGAGGAACTGCTCCTTCCCGCGATCACCAATCTCTTCCAGAGTTTCGATGCAATCGGCAACGAACGCCGGGCACATCACCAGGACTTTCTTCACGCCACTTTTGGCCAGCTCATCAAGGCGCGCTTCGGTGTAGGGTTCGATCCACTTGGCTCGCCCCAGACGCGACTGGAACGACACCGACCATTTGCCGTCCGGCAGGCCCAGGAGCCGGGCAAACTCTGACGCAGTGCGCAGGCATTGAGCGCGGTAGCAGGTGGCTAATACTTCCGATGACGCGTTCTGACAGCAATTATCGCTTTTGAAGCAATGGTGACCGGTGGGGTCGATCTTGGTCAGGTGCCGTTCCGGCAAACCATGAAAGCTCAGCAGCAGGTGATCGTAATCCAGCTGCAAATACGGCGTAGCGCTGGCCATCAGGGCGTCGAGGTATTCCGGCTGATCGTAGAACGGCTGGAGAATCGAGAACTGCACGTCGAGTTTCTTCTCCCGCACCACCCGCTTGGCTTCTTCGATCACCGTGGTCACAGTGCTGTCGGCGAACTGCGGATAGAGCGGCGCCAAAGTCACTTTTTTGTGCCCTTGGGCAGCCAGCCGCACCAGCGCGGATTCAATAGACGGCTCGCCGTAACGCATCGCCAGTTCCACCGGCCCGTGGGTCCACTGCGCGGTCATGGCCCGTTGCAGACGACGGCTGAGTACCACCAGTGGCGAGCCGTCCGCCCACCAGATCGACGCGTAAGCGTGAGCCGATTGCTCTGGCCGCTTGATCAGGATTAGCGACACCAGCAAACGCCGCACCGGCCACGGCAGGTCGATCACATACGGGTCCATCAGAAATTGATTGAGGTAGCTGCGCACATCCGCCACCGAGGTGGAAGCGGGTGAACCCAGGTTGACCAGAAGCAACGCGTGATCGGTCATGCAACGTCCTATTTCTTAAGGCGGCTGGACAGATCGTCCAACGCCGCGCGCAAATCGGTGAACTGGAAAGTGAAGCCCGCTTCCAGCAAGCGAGCCGGCATGGCCTTCTGGCCACCCAGCAGCAACAATGACAACTCGCCCAGGCCCACCTTCAACACGAGAGTCGGCATCGGCATGAACGCCGGACGATGCAACACGCTACCCAACGTTTGGGCGAATTCGCGATTGCGCACCGGCTTGGGCGCGCAGGCATTATATGGACCGCTGGCCTCATTGCGGTGCAGAAGAAAATCAATCAGGGCGATTTGATCCTTGATATGAATCCACGACATCCACTGCCGACCACTGCCGAGCGGCCCGCCCAGCCCCAGTTTGAACGGCAAGAGCAGCCGCGACAAAAAGCCGCCCTCGGCAGACAGCACCAACCCGGTACGAATGAGGATCACGCGAATGCCCAAGGCTTCGGCGCGCTGCGCGGTTTCCTCCCAGGCGACGCACAACTGGCTGGCGAAATCATCAATGACCGGTGGAGATTCTTCGGTCAACTCCCGCTCACCACCGTCGCCGTACCAACCGATCGCGGAGCCAGAAATCAATACCTGCGGTTTCTGCTCGCGGCTTTCGAGCCAAGAAAGTAGAGTTTCGGTCAGGGTGATCCGGCTGCTCCACAACAACGCTTTGCGTTTATGAGTCCAGAGCCGATCGGCAATCGGTGCCCCCGCGAGATTGATAATGGCATCCACCGGTTCTTGACCCAAGTCCTCAAGCCGTGCGATTCCACGAACCTGAGTGCCACAGACTTTGGCGACTTTGGCAGGCGTGCGACTCCAGATCGTCAGGCGATGTCCCTGGCTCAACCAGTGTCGGCAGAGTTGACGTCCTATCAAACCAGTACCGCCGGTCAGCAATATGTGCATGACATCTTCCTCGCGTGGCGTTTTACCCTGATCACTAGTCTATTTTTATAAGCAGGGATCTTTGGTATCGGGCAGGCTCTGTGCTTAACAATAGGCCAAGCTGTCAGAACGAGAACGCTAAAAGTTATACCAAAAAACAATATTGTACAGGTTTGAACCACGGCGTAGTCTGTACAGAAAGGTAAACGAGGCCCCTATGACTGTACCTATCGCAATCATCGGCACCGGCATCGCCGGACTCTCAGCCGCCCAGGCCCTTACGGAGGCCGGGCATGTCGTTCAACTTTTCGATAAAAGCCGCGGCAGTGGCGGACGCATGTCGAGCAAGCGCAGCGATGCGGGTGCTCTGGACATGGGCGCGCAATATTTCACTGCCCGCGACCGCCGCTTCGTCACTGAAGTCCAGCGCTGGCAAGCCAACGACTGGGTCGCCGTATGGACGCCGCAGCTCTATACCTTTCACGGCGGCCAGCTCAGGCCTTCGCCGGACGAACAGACCCGCTGGGTCGGCACGCCACGCATGAGCGCGATCACGCGCGGCCTGCTCGGTGATCTGGAGGCGCATTTCGCTTGCCGCATCACCGAGGTCTATCGCGGTGAAGAACATTGGCACCTGCAAGACGCCGAGGGTTTCACTCACGGTCCGTTCAGCCATGTCGTCATCGCCACACCCGCCCCTCAGGCAACCGCACTGCTGGCGACTGCACCGAAACTCGCCGGGGCTGCCGCCGGGGTCAAAATGGAACCCACCTGGGCCGTCGCGCTGGCGTTCGAAATACCGTTGGAAACCCCGATCGAAGGCTGCTTCGTACAGGACAGCCCCCTCGACTGGCTGGCGCGCAACCGCAGCAAACCGGGACGCGACACGACTCTCGACACTTGGGTGCTGCACGCCACGAGCGCCTGGAGCCGGCAGCATATCGACCTTCCCAGGGAAGCCGTGATCGAGCAATTGCACGGTGCCTTTGCCGAACTGCTGCACGACGCCATGCCTGCTCCAACCTTCAGCCTCGCTCACCGTTGGCTGTATGCCCGGCCGGCCAGCAGCCATGAATGGGGGGCCTTGGCCGATGCCGATCTGGGCCTTTATGTGTGCGGTGACTGGTGCCTGTCTGGCCGTGTCGAAGGTGCCTGGCTCAGTGGTCAGGAAGCAGCCCGCCGGCTGCATGAACACCTGCAGTGAATTGAATCAAGTCCAGCCTATCGCTGCTGTCGACATGGGCAGCAGCCCCGCAAAAACCTATACAAAAAATTTGACTTGTACACCTTTGAATCTATGATGAAGTCATGTTGTACAGACCTAATAATCTGTACAGATCTGGATTCGAGGCGCTCCGATGCCCCCTACAGTCATGAAACCCAAAATCGCCATCAGCGCCTGCCTGATGGGAGCCGAAGTGCGTTACAACGGCGGGCACAAAGCATCACAGCTGTGCAGCATTACCCTCACCGATTATTTCGATTTCCTCCCGGTGTGCCCGGAAGTCGCCATTGGCCTGGGTATCCCTCGCCAACCAATCCGTCTGGTCGGCAACCCTGCACATCCGGAGGCTGTCGGTACGATCAACCCGCAGATCAACGTCACCCAGCCGCTGGCCGAGTACGGTCAAAAAATGGCGATGGAGCTGGGCGACATCTGTGGCTATATCTTCATGCAGAAATCCCCTTCGTGCGGGCTGGAACGGGTCAAGGTCTACCACGACAATGGCGCGCCAGTGGACGGCGGTAGCCGTGGTATCTACGCCCAAGCCTTCTGTGCGCTGCACCCTGATCTACCGGTGGAAGAAGACGGCCGCCTCAACGACCCGGTGCTGCGGGAAAACTTCCTCACCCGCGTGTTCGCCTACAGCGCCTGGCAGCAGTTGCTGCACACAGGCCTGACCCGGCGCAGCCTCACTGACTTTCACTCGCGCTACAAATACCTGTTGATGGCCCACAACCCAGTGCAATACAAAACCCTGGGCAACTTGCTGGGCAACATGGGTCAGTCCGATCTCGAAGAGCTCGGCCCGCGCTATTTCAGCGAGCTGATGGCGGCCCTGAAAAAATGCGCCACACGCCGCACCCACACCAATGTGCTGCAGCACCTCAGCGGCTATCTCAAACAAGTCATCAGCCCTGAAGACAAACAGGAAGTGCAGCACCTCATCGGCCAGTATCGCCAGGGAATCGTGCCGCTGGTGGTGCCATTGACGTTGCTCAAACACTACTTTCGCCAACACCCGGATCCATACATTGCGCAACAGGTTTACCTGCAACCGCACCCGGAAAACCTCAGCCTGCGAAACGCGATTTAATGAAAAATCCACCGGACACCAGCGCCAGCGAAGACCTTGGCAGCGACTTCAAGAAAGCCCTGGACGCTGGTTGGCTGCCCATTCGTGAAGTGGCCCGGCAGACCGGGGTCAATGCCGTCACCTTGCGCGCCTGGGAACGGCGCTATGGGTTGATCGTGCCTCAGCGTACGCCCAAGGGACATCGGCTGTTCTGTGCCGAACATGTTCAACGGATCCTGACGATCCTCACTTGGCTCAATCGCGGCGTGGCTGTCAGCCAGGTCAAACAACTGCTCGACACGCCTCAGGGGCTTACCGATCCCATCGGGAACGATTGGCTGGTGCTACGCCAGACGTTGCTGCAAGCGGTCACTCAGCTGGCCGAACGCACCCTTGATGACACGGTGAATCAGGCGATGGCGCTGTATCCGCCACGCACCTTGTGTGAAAAATTGTTGATGCCGTTGCTGGCGGAACTGGAACAACGCTGGCAAGGCCAGTTCGGCGCGCAGATGGAGCGGGTGTTTGTTTATTCCTGGTTGCGCAGCAAATTCGGCGCGAGGATCTACCATAACAACCGTCAGTTACGCACCGCGCCGCTGCTGCTGATCAATCACTCGGACCTGCCGCTGGAGCCTTATCTGTGGCTCACGGCCTGGCTGATCAGCAGCGTCGATTGCCCGGTGGAAGTCTTCGACTGGCCGCTCCCCGCTGGCGAACTTGCGCTGGCGGTCGATCACCTGCAAGCCCGCGGCGTACTGCTGTATTCCAGCAAAGCCATGAATCTTTCGCAGCTGACGAAACTTTTGAATGGCGTCAGCTGCCCAAAAATGATTGCCGGATCAACGGTGCGTATTCACCACACCGAGTTATCCGCAAGAACCGCCGCCATTGCTGACTTGTCCCTGGCCGAAGACCCGTTGTCGGCCCATCAGGGCCTGATTCAGCGTGGGCTCATTTAAATCGGATTTTTAATGGATCGCGCGGATACCACCATGCAATTGATCTGGCTGCGCAGCGACTTGCGTCTACATGACAACACCGCCCTCTCGGCCGCCGCAGCGCGGGGCCCGAGTGTGGCGGTGTATTTGCTGAGTCCACAGCAATGGCTGGCGCATGACGATGCGCCGTGCAAAGTGGATTTCTGGCTGCGCAACCTGAGCGAATTACGTCATGCGCTGGGCGCCCTGAACATCCCGCTGCTGATTCGCAAGGCGCCCCGTTGGGATGAGGCACCGAAGGTCCTGCTCGAGTTGTGCCAGCAATTGAAGATCAACGCAGTGCACGCCAACGAGGAATACGGCATTCATGAAACCCGTCGTGATGCCGCGGTGGCTCAAGCCCTGAAAGCCCAAGGCATCGACTTTTACTGCTACCTCGATCAACTGCTGTTCAAGCCTGGCACTGTGCTGACCAGAACCGGCACCTATTTCCAGGTCTTCAGCCAGTTCCGCAAGGTCTGCTACGAACGCTTGCATGCATCATTGCCGAGATTGGTTACCGCCCCCGCCATTCAGGCGCCACTGGGTATCGCCAGCGACAAACCGCCCTCTCATGTCGAGGGTTTCGACACGCCCAGCGACAGTTTGCGTGCTCTCTGGCCGGCCGGCGAAGCCGAGGCCCGACGCCGCCTCGAGACCTTTACCGACGCGCAGATCGACAATTACCACAGCGAGCGCGATTTCCCGGCAAAACCCGGCACCAGCCGGCTCTCGGCCTATCTGACCGCTGGGGTCATCTCCCCTCGTCAGTGTCTGCACGCCGCATTGCAAAGCAATCAGGGGGAACTCGAAAGCGGCAAGATCGGTGCGGTCACCTGGATCAACGAGTTGCTGTGGCGCGAATTCTACAAGCACATTCTGGTGGGCTACCCACGGGTCTCCCGGCACCGCGCCTTTCGCCAGGAAACCGAAGCCCTCGCCTGGCGTGACGCCCCGGAAGACCTCAAGGCCTGGCAACAAGGCCGTACCGGCCTGCCGATCATTGATGCCGCCATGCGCCAATTGCTGGAGACCGGCTGGATGCACAACCGTTTACGCATGGTCGTGGCAATGTTCCTGACCAAAAACCTGCTGATCGACTGGCGTGAAGGCGAGCGTTTCTTCATGCGGCATCTGATTGACGGCGATCTGGCGGCGAACAACGGTGGCTGGCAGTGGAGTTCGTCCACCGGCACCGATTCGGCGCCCTACTTCCGGATTTTCAACCCACTGAGCCAGTCGGAAAAGTTCGACGCCGAGGGGGTTTTCATCAAGCATTGGTTGCCGCAGATCAATGGAATGAACAAAAAAGACCTGCACAACCCGGCAAATTTCGACGGATTATTCGGCGTAAGCAATTATCCATCGCCGATCGTCAACCTGAGCACTTCCCGCGAACGGGCCTTGGCCGCGTTCAAGAACCTGCCATCCCGACATGGCTTATCACCCCTGGAATTAGTTTGATGCCGCAGCATTGCGTTATAAAATACGCAATTGATCCGGAAAATTATAAAAAGGGAATTGGAATGAGTCGCACACCTCCAAGGCGCTACTGGTTGACCGGTGTCAGCAACGGTATTGGTGCCGCGCTGGCCGAAGAAATACTGAAAACCGGTGCCCACCTGGCTGTCAGCTCCCGCTCACTGGCGCCATTGGAAGCCCTGTCTCAGCGTTATCCCGGACAAGTGCTGGTGGTCGCGGGTGATTTGACCAATGGCCAACGGGTGCGCGAAATCGGTGAGCAGATTGCCAAGGAATGGGGTTCTCTGGACACCATGATCCTCAACGCGGGCACCTGCGAATACGTCGACACCAATCAGTTCGACTCGTCAATCATCGAGCACATCGTGCGTACCAACCTGCTTGCCAGCAGCTATTGCATCGAAGCCGCCCGGCCTCTGCTGCAGGCGGGCACTGCACCGCATCTGGTGGGCATGGCCAGCTCGGTGACCTATCTGCCTCTGCCGCGGGCCGAATCCTATGGCGATTCAAAACCCGGGTTGCGTCACCTTTTCGAGTCCTTGCGCCTCGACGTGGCGCCGGAAAACATCGAAATGACCATAGTCAGCCCAGGACTTATCGATATTCCCCTGAGCAACGACGTTCCAGAACACCTCGACTGGTCGGCGGAAAAAGCTGCGCAATACCTCTTCGACATGCTCAAGCATCGTCCACTGGAGCTCTCCTTACCGGAACTGGTCATGCCTGTCCTTTGGCCTCTGCCGCAAAAACCCGACCAGACGGGACTGGAAATCGGCAAGCACGTGGAGCGAAACAATCCGCCGGTCGAGGATCTGCCGTGAAGCCTGAGCGTCCGTCAGGCCTTTCACACAGCGTGGGCCCACTGCCTTACACTGCGTGCCATGAAAACCATTCCCCACACGCAAATTGCCGAACCTGCGGTCACCTGCTCAACCTGCGCGGCCTGCTGTTGCCAGCTTGAAGTCATGTTGATCACCGACACCGGCGTGCCCGAGCGTTTTATCGATACCGATGATTGGGGCGGGGAAGTCATGCTGCGACTGGATGACGGCTGGTGCGCCGCGCTGGATCGCAACAGCATGATGTGCACCATCTACGAAAAACGTCCGCTGATCTGCCGGGAGTTCGAAATGGGCGCACCGGAATGCATCACCGAACGCCAAGGGATTGCGACGGCGTATCGGTGAGCGAACACAACAGGCTACCGAAAATCCAATGTGGGAGCGGGCTTGCTCGCGAAAGCGGATTGTCAGTCAACATCAGTGTTGAATGTTAAATCGCATTCGCGAGCAAGCCCGCTCCCACATTAAAGGTGCAGTACTGCTTACAACGGCATCGTGTAATGCAGCGAGTAACTCTCTACGCCATCGTTCGGGCTACTGATCCCGCCATTGGAATAGTGCGTAGCGCGAATCCCGACTTCATGTCCTCCGGCAAAGCGCAGACCAAACCCGAAACGGTCTTCGAACTGAAAGGCACTACCCAGTTTGTTGTCTTCGACTTCGGTGTTGGCAAACACCGCGATGCCGATACCCGCTTCAACGTAGGGTTTGATGGTCTGACCGGCAAACTCGTACACCAGCACCGGCGAGAATGACAAACTGTGATTGCTCGACGTTTCATCGCCATCCCAATAGGTGTAAGCGCCGCTCCAGTAGCCGGTCAAGCGACCGATATCACTCTGCAACCAGCTCTTGTCCCAGTCGAATTGCATGCCCAATCGGTAGGTCATGGTCGAATCGCTGGTCTGGCCGACCCCGAATTCCACCCCTGCTGCCTGCGCGGTAAAACTGTGCCCCATCAATGCGGTCGCAATCGCGGCCAAGCAGAATAGTCGCTTCATTAGAAACATCCTTTTCCGAACAATTTCGTATGGTTTTTATGCTGCCCAACAGACAAAGCTATAGAAGTTGAAGCTTGATCAGAAGTTCAGCTCAATTATTCGTGTGATCTCTTTTTTTATCTACAAGTCGAAGCTTTGCACAACGCCCGTCGAATGCCACAAAACCGGCAAGATATTTCTGAAATGCTCCGGATCCGCACTCGTCCAGAACCGGGCAGCGCGAGCAGGTCCCTCGGCCAGCAACTCACGCTCGGCCAACAATCGTTGAAGCTGCCGTGCTACAGCGGCACCGGTATCGATCAGGCTGATGCTCTGGGGGAGCATCTGCTTAAGCAGCGGCTTTAGAAAGGGATAATGCGTGCAGCCAAGAATGATCGTGTCTGCACCTGCAGCCAGCAGCGGATCAACATACCCTTGCAGCAACTGACGCAATGCCTCGCTATGCAAATCGCCATTTTCAATCAGCTCCACCAACCCGGGGCATGGCTGAGTGATGACTCGCACATCGGCGGCGAAACGGTCGAGCAAGGCGGCGAACTTGGCACTCTGTAAAGTACCGGTGGTGGCGAGTACGCCAACTACACCGCTGCGCGTCGCCGCTGCAGCCGGTTTGACCGCGGGCTCCATGCCGACGATGGGCCACTCAGGGAAATCGCGCCGCAAGTCCGCAACACCCGCGACGGTCGCGGTGTTGCAAGCGAGCACCAGCGCCTTGGCGCCCTGCTGCTGAAAAAACTGCGCCATGACACTGCAACGCTGACTGATGAATGCCGGGGATTTCTCACCGTAGGGAATATTCCCGCAATCGCCGAGGTACAACAGAGATTCGTTGGGCAGCAACTGCTGGATCTCGGCCAACACCGACAGCCCACCGACACCGGAATCGAACACTCCAATCGGTGCTTCACGCATGGCTTGACCCGCAGACACTGCAGCCCGGATCACGCTTGACCCGCAACTCACGGAAGCGCGTGCCCAAGGCATCGATCAATAACAGACGCCCCACCAGCGGTTCACCGAACCCCACCAGCAATTTCAGCGCTTCAAGGGCTTGCAGGCTACCGACCAGGCCTACCAGTGGACCGAGTACGCCGGCCTCGCTGCAGGTCAGCTCGGCCTCGCTGCCGTGCCCGTATAAACAGTGGTAGCACGGGCTTTCCGGACGACGGGAGTCGAAGACCGACAATTGCCCTTCCAGCCGAATCGCCGCACCGCTGACCAGCGGTTTGCGCGCAGCCACACACGCGGCGTTGACCGCTTCGCGGGTGGAAAAATTATCGGAACAGTCCAGCACCAGATCCACCCCCGCAACGGCCGCTGCCAGGGAATCTTCATCCAGGGCGGTGCGATGGGCAATCAGCTGAATCTGGGGATTGATCGCGGTCAGGCGACGGATCGCCGAATCGACTTTGCTCAGGCCGACGCTGTCGGTGTCGTGAACGATCTGGCGTTGCAGATTGGTCAGGTCGACCGTGTCGAAGTCCGCCAGATGCAACTCACCGATACCGGCCGCCGCCAGGTACAGCGCAACCGGTGAACCGAGACCGCCGAGGCCGACAATCAGCACGCGGCTTTCTTTGAGCCGTAACTGGCCGTCGATGTCGACGTGTTGCAGCAGAATCTGCCGGCTATAGCGCAGTAATTCCTGATCATTCAGCACGGCAAGCGCCCCAGACTGATGCGTTGGTGACCGCCCAGATCGGTGCGGCTATGGACCTCTTCAAAGCCGCAGGTCAGCAGCAAATCGCGCACGGCCTCGGCTTGATCGTAACCATGTTCGAGCATCAACCAGCCACCCGCCTCGAGGTGATCCGGTGCCTGGGCGACGATCAGACGCAAATCGTCGAGCCCATCGACGCCGGCCACCAGTGCACTGGCCGGTTCGAAGCGCACATCGCCCTCCACCAAATGCGGATCGCTCGAAGCGATATAGGGCGGATTGCTGATGATCAGTTGGAAACGCTGGCCTTCCAGGGCGCTGAACCAATGGCTGCTCAGCACGGTGGCATTGCTCAGGCTCAAGCGCTGGCGATTGCGCTCGGCCAGGGCCACGGCTTCCAGCACGCGATCCACGGCGGTGACGCTCCAGGCCGGACGCTCACTGGCCAGCGCCAGGGCGATGGCACCACTGCCAGTGCCCAAGTCGAGCACCTTGGCCGGTTTGGCCGGCAACAGTTCCAGCGCGGCTTCTACCAGCAATTCGGTGTCGGGACGTGGAATCAGCGTGTGAGGCGCGACTTCCAGATCGAGTTTCCAGAAACCTTGCTGCCCCAGAATGTAGGCCACCGGCTCACCGCTACGGCGGCGCTGCAGATACTCGGCAAACTTCAGTGCTGCTTCGCTCGGGACGATACGTTCAGGCCAGGTGTGCAGAAAACTGCGGGACTTGCCCAAGGCAGCCGCCAGCAGCAATTCGGCATCCAGACGCGCGGTGGGCGAGTCGGGCAAATCAGCGGCGCGCAACAAACTGGCAATGATCGTCATTTACTCACCTATCGCTGCCAATTGGTCGGCCTGGTACTCGGCCAGCAGCGGTTCGATCACCGCATCCACGCCACCGGCGAGGATTTCGTCGAGCGAATACAGCGTCAGGTTGACCCGGTGGTCGGTGACCCGGCCCTGGGCAAAGTTATAGGTGCGAATACGCTCGGAACGGTCACCGGAACCTACCAGCAATTTACGCTCGCTAGCGATTGCGTTCGCGGCGGCGCTGGTCTGCTGATCGTTAAGCTTGGCCGACAGCCAGGACATCGCCCGGGCACGGTTCTTGTGCTGGGAACGTTCTTCCTGGCACTCGACGACAATACCGGACGGCAAGTGTGTGATACGAATCGCCGAATCGGTCTTGTTGACGTGCTGACCACCGGCACCGGAGGAGCGATAGGTGTCGACCCGCAGATCCGCCGGGTTGATCTCGATCGCTTCCTGCTCGTCCGGCTCGGGCAGCACGGCCACGGTGCAGGCTGACGTGTGGATGCGGCCCTGGGATTCAGTGGCCGGAACCCGCTGTACGCGGTGCGCACCGGACTCGAACTTCAGCTTGCCGTAAACGTTCTCGCCTTCGACCCGGGCAATGACTTCTTTATAGCCGCCGTGTTCACCTTCGTTCTCCGAGAGAATCTCTACCCGCCAGCCACGCCGCTCGGCGTAACGCGAATACATGCGGAATAGATCGCCGGAGAAAATCGCTGCTTCGTCACCGCCAGTGCCGGCACGGATTTCGAGGAATACGTTGCGCCCGTCGTTGGGATCTTTGGGCAGCAGCATGCGTTGCAGTTGGGCTTCGATTTCGATCAGCTGCTCTTTGGCTTCGCGGACCTCTTCCACGGCCATTTCGCGCATGTCCGGGTCGCTGTCCTTGAGCAGCGCCTGAGCGCCTTCGAGGTCGCCCTGCACTTTAAGCAGCTGTTTATAGGTGCCCACGATCGGCTCGACTTCCGCGTATTCCTTGGAATAGGTGCGGAACTTGTTTTGATCGGAAATGACCTCGCCGTCGCCAAGCAGGGCGGTCAATTCCTCGAAACGGTCCTGGAGGATGTCCAGCTTATTGAGCAGTGACGCTTTCATTGCGGTTTCTTATCCGAAAAGCTATCCGATGAGCCCTCACCGAGGGCAAAGAGTTCCTGGGCCATGGCCAGCGCATCGAGGCGGCCTTCGGCAGAGAGCTTTTTCAATTGCACGCTTGGGGCATGCAAGAGTTTGTTGGTCAGGCCGCGGGCCAGTTGCACCAGCACGTCTTCGGCGCTGCTGCCATTGGCGAGCATGCGCTGGGCTTTCTGCAATTCTTCGTCGCGCATGCGCTCGCTTTGTTGACGATAGGCCTTGAGCACATCCACCGCCGCGAGTTCGCGCAGGCGAACCATGAAATCTTCGGCACCGATCGACACCATCTCTTCGGCGGCCTGGGCTGCGCCCTGACGGCTCTTGAGGTTTTCGGCGACCACTTCGTGGAGATCGTCGACGCTATATAGGTATACGTCGTCCAACTCGCCGACTTCCGGTTCGATATCCCGAGGAACGGCGATATCCACCATGAAAATCGGCTTGTGCTTGCGCAATTTCAAGGCACTTTCCACCGCGCCTTTACCGAGAATCGGCAACTGGCTGGCGGTGGAACTGATGACGATGTCGCTGCGCACCAGTTCTGCCGGGATGTCCGAGAGCAGCACGGCGTGGGCGCCGAACTGTTCAGCCAGAATGCTCGCACGCTCCAGGGTGCGGTTGGCGACCACGATTCGCTTCACCCCCAGCTCATGCAGATGACGGGCGACCAAGGTGATGGTTTCGCCGGCGCCGATCAGCAAAGCCTGGCTGCGTTGCAAATCACTGAAAATCTGTTTCGCCAGGCTGACCGCGGCAAACGCCACGGATACCGGGTTTTCGCCGATGGCGGTATCGGTTCGCACCTGTTTGGCCGCATTGAACGTGGCCTGGAACAGCCGCCCGAGCAGCGGACCGATGGTGCCAGCCTCGCGAGCCACAGCGTAGGCCGATTTCATCTGACCGAGAATCTGCGGTTCACCCAACACCAGCGAATCGAGCCCGGAAGCAACCCGCATCATGTGACGAACTGCCGCATCATCTTCATGCACATAAGCGCTCGCGCGCAGCTCATCGAGGCTCAGATGATGATAATCGGCCAGCCAGCGCAATATGACGTCAGCCGAAAGGTGATCCTGTTCTATATACAGTTCACTGCGATTGCAGGTGGAGAGGATCGCAGCTTCGCGGCTGTCGGTGAGTCGGCAGAGCTGCTGCAAGGCCTCAACCAGCTGCTCAGGGGTAAAGGCCACGCGCTCGCGGACGTCTACTGAAGCAGTCTTGTGGTTAATACCGAGTGCAAGGAAGGCCATTCAAGGTCGCTGATGGTGACGTGAAGCCGACAATTGTCCTACTTCGACAGAGCCAGAACAACCACTCGATATCTATCGCTCATGTAAGAGCTGCCGAAGGCTGCGATCCGTTCTCGTTTACAAGGGCGCCGGGCCTGCGGGGATTGCCCGCGCGGGTAAATTGGCCGGGCGGTTATGTTTGGCCGAAGGCTTGTGTCATGATGATCCGACCGCAGGTTAGTCGTCCTTTTCCTATATGAATAGATCTTCCGCGTTGCTCCTCGCTTTTGTCTTCCTCAGCGGCTGCCAGGCCTTGGCTCCCGTTTCATCGGACGGTACGCCGCCAGTCGAAGACAGCACTCCGGCCCCTGAAAAGCCCAAGGTTTACAGCTCGTTCAGTGAAGAAACCGTCTTCAGCCTGTTGAGCGCCGAACTGGCTGGCCAGCGCAATCGTTACGACATTGCCCTGGACAACTACGTGACCCAAGCCATCAACACCCAGGATCCGGGCATCTCCGAGCGGGCATTTCGCATTGCCGAGTATCTGGGTGCCGATCAGGCCGCCCTCGACACCGCACTGGTCTGGGCCAAAAACGCCCCGGACGATCTCGAAGCGCAACGGGCGGCTGCCGTGCAACTTGCCCGCGCCGGGCGTTACGACGACTCCATGGTCTATATGGAGAAGGTCCTGCAAGGCAAAGGCGACACACATTTCGACTTCCTCGCCCTGTCCGCGGCCGATACCGACCAGGAAACCCGCAACGGTCTGATGAAGGGTTTTGATCGCCTGTTGCAGCGCCATCCGCACAATAACCAGCTGATTTTCGGCAAGGCCTTGCTGCTGCAACAGGACGGCGATACCAAGGGCGCCCTGACCCTGCTCGAAGACAACCCGCCGGACGAGGGCGAAATAGCCCCGATCCTGCTGCGCGCACGCCTGCTGCAAGGGCTCAACCGTGGCGATGAAGCCCTGCCACTGCTGCAAAAAAGCATCAAGAAATACCCGGACGACAAACGCCTGCGCCTGACCTATGCGCGCATGCTGGTTGAGCAGGACCGCATGGAAGATGCCAAGGCCGAGTTCTCGAGCCTGGTGCAGCAATACCCCGAAGACGACGAACTGCGTTATTCCCTGGCGCTGGTCTGCCTTGAAGCCAAGGCGTGGGACGAGGCCAAAGGTTACCTGGAAGATTTGATCGCTCGGGAAAGCCATGTCGACTCGGCACACCTGAACCTGGGGCGCATTGCTGAAGAGCGTAACGACCCGCAGGGCGCATTGATCGAATACGCTCAGGTCGGGGCGGGCAACGATTACCTGCCGGCGCAATTGCGTCAGGCCGATATTCTGATGAGCAACGGCAAGACCGCCGAAGCCCAAAGCCGTCTGGCAGCCGAACGCGGCGAGCAACCCGATTACGCGATCCAGTTGTACCTGATCGAAGCCGAAACCTTGTCTGCCAACAAACAGGGCGACAAGGCCTGGAAAGTCTTGCAGCAGGCGCTGCAGCAATACCCCGATGATCTGAATCTGCTGTATACCCGGGCCATGCTGGCAGAAAAACGCAATGACCTGGCGCAGATGGAAAAAGATCTGCGACTGATCATCAAGCGCGACCCGAACAATGCGATGGCGTTGAACGCCCTCGGCTACACCCTGTCCGACCGCACCACACGCTACGCCGAAGCCAAGGCCTTGATCGAACAGGCGCACCAGATCAACCCGGAAGACCCGGCAGTCCTCGACAGCCTCGGATGGGTCAATTTCCGCCTGGGTAACCTCGATGAAGCCGAGCGGTATTTGCGCCAGGCGCTGGAGCGCTTCCCCGATCAGGAAGTCGCCGCTCACTTGGGCGAAGTGCTGTGGGCCAACGGTAAACAACGCGAAGCCAAGCAAATCTGGAGCAAGTTCCTCAAGAAACAGCCCGACAGCCCTACCCTGCGCGGCACCATCAAGCGCCTGACCGGATCAGAGACTCTTTAAGTTATGTTTTTGCGCCACATCATCGTTTTCAGCTTCATCGCCCTGCTCGCCGGTTGCGCGGGCTTCGTTGCCCGCGAATCGGTCCAGGGTCAAGGCAACAAGGCCCAATGGCGCGAGCACAAACAGCAACTGACCGGCCTCGACGGCTGGCAGATCAACGGCAAAATCGGCATCCGCGCGCCAAAAGATTCGGGTAGCGGCACGCTGTTCTGGCTGCAACGCCAGGATTACTACGACATCCGTCTCTCCGGCCCGCTGGGTCGTGGTGCAGCCCGCTTGACCGGTCGCCCGGGCAAAGTCTCGCTGGAAGTGGCCAATCAGGGCCGCTATGACGCACAGACACCGGAAGCCCTGGTTGAAGAACAACTGGGCTGGAAATTGCCGGTATCCCATCTGGCCTGGTGGGTTCGCGGGCTCCCGGCCCCGGACAGCAAAAGTCGCCTGACCCTCGACGTCGACAGCCGCCTGGCCAATCTCGAACAGGATGGCTGGCAGGTCGAATACCTCAGTTATGCCGAGCAAAACGGCTACTGGCTGCCCGAGCGGATCAAACTGCACGGCACCGACCTTGATGTCACGCTGGTGATCAAGGAATGGCAACCACGCAAACTGGGGCAGTGAACATGACTGCACCGCGCCTGACATTGCCCTCGCCCGCCAAGCTCAACCTGATGCTGCACATCCTCGGTCGCCGTGAAGACGGCTACCACGAGTTGCAGACGATTTTTCAGTTCCTCGATTACGGCGATGAAATCACCTTCGCCGTTCGCGACGATGGCGTGATTCGGTTGCACACCGAATTCGCCGACGTCCCTCACGACAGTAACCTGATCGTCAAAGCCGCAAAAAAACTTCAGGAGCAATCCGGCTGTTCGCTGGGTGTCGACATCTGGATCGAAAAAATCCTGCCCATGGGTGGTGGAATCGGTGGCGGCAGTTCGAATGCGGCGACCACATTGCTGGGCCTCAATCATCTTTGGCAACTGGGTTGGGATGAAGATCGGCTGGCCGCACTGGGCCTTACGCTTGGCGCCGACGTCCCGGTTTTCGTTCGTGGCCACGCGGCTTTCGCCGAGGGCGTAGGGGAGAAACTCACCCCTGTAGAGCCCGAAGAACCGTGGTATCTCGTGCTGGTGCCGCAAGTATCTGTAAGTACAGCAGAAATTTTTTCAGATCCACTGTTGACACGTAACACTCCTCCCATTAAAGTGCGCCCCGTTCCCAAGGGAAACAGTCGAAATGACTGCTTACCCGGTGGTAGCAAGGCGTTACCCAGATGTACGTAACGCATTGAATTTGTTAGGTAAATTTACCGAAGCAAAACTCACCGGAACTGGAAGTTGTGTGTTTGGGGGCTTCCCAAGCAAAGCTGAAGCTGATAAAGTCTCGGCCCTTCTGACAGAGACCCTTACAGGGTTTGTAGCAAAAGGAAGCAACGTTTCGATGTTGCATCGCAAGCTGCAAAGTCTGCTCTAAAAGGAATCGAGTACTGGGTACTCGTTGCAACAGATACAGGGGCGTCGCCAAGCGGTAAGGCAGCAGGTTTTGATCCTGCCATGCGTTGGTTCGAATCCAGCCGCCCCTGCCATTTTCCTATACTCATCCAGGTTACCCTCAGCCTTCAGGTACTGCGCGTGTCCAAGATGATGGTCTTTACGGGGAACGCTAACCCCGATCTGGCTCGGCGTGTTGTACGTCAGCTGCATATCCCTCTCGGTGACATCTCTGTCGGTAAGTTCTCCGACGGCGAAATTACTGCCGAGATCAATGAAAACGTTCGCGGTAAAGACGTTTTCATTATTCAGCCGACTTGCGCTCCGACCAACGATAACCTGATGGAACTGGTAGTGATGGCTGATGCCTTCCGCCGCTCCTCGGCTACTCGTATCACTGCTGTTATTCCTTACTTTGGTTATGCCCGTCAGGATCGCCGTCCGCGTTCCGCACGTGTGGCTATCAGCGCGAAAGTCGTTGCTGACATGCTTACCGTAGTCGGCATCGACCGTGTTCTCACGGTTGATCTGCATGCTGACCAGATTCAGGGCTTCTTCGATATTCCGGTAGATAACATCTACGGCTCCCCGGTACTGGTGGATGACATTGAAGATCAGCGCTTCGAAAACCTGATGATCGTGTCCCCGGACATTGGCGGCGTCGTGCGTGCACGGGCTGTTGCCAAATCCTTGGGCGTGGACCTCGGGATCATCGACAAACGCCGTGAGAAAGCCAATCACTCTGAAGTGATGCATATCATCGGTGATGTCGAAGGGCGTACCTGTATTCTGGTCGATGACATGGTCGATACCGCCGGCACTCTGTGCCACGCGGCCAAGGCCTTGAAAGAGCATGGCGCTGCCAAGGTTTTCGCCTACTGCACGCACCCTGTGCTGTCGGGTCGGGCGATCGAAAACATTGAAAATTCCGTGCTGGACGAGCTGGTGGTAACAAACACCATTCCGCTGTCCGCTGCAGCACAAGCCTGTGCGCGTATCCGTCAACTGGATATCGCACCGGTAGTTGCCGAGGCGGTTCGCCGCATCAGCAATGAAGAATCGATCAGCGCGATGTTCCGTTAAGGGCCCTGCCCTTTTCATTACATCTCGTTGACGAAAAGCGCCCCGCCCCGGCATTCCTGTCGGGGCGGGGCTTTTTTGCCCATATCGCCCTTAAGCGCTGGTCGCAAACGCTGGGGCGAATGTGGTTATTTTGGAGATACAACATGAACGATTTTACTCTGAATGCTGAAGTGCGTTCCGACCTGGGGAAAGGTGCGAGCCGCCGCCTGCGTCGTCTCGCAAGCCTGGTTCCAGCTGTAGTTTACGGCGGCGACAAAGCCCCTGAATCCATCAGCATGCTGGCTAAAGAAGTTGCCAAACTGCTCGAAAACGAAGCGGCTTACAGCCACATCATCGAGCTGAACGTTGGCGGCACCAAGCAAAACGTAATCATCAAGGCTCTGCAGCGTCACCCGGCCAAAGGCCACGTACTGCACGCTGACTTCGTACGCGTTGTAGCTGGCCAGAAACTGACCGCTATCGTGCCTGTACACTTTGTTGGTGAAGAAGCTCCGATCAAGAAAGGCGGCGAAGTTTCGCACGTTGTTTCGGAAATCGAAGTGACCTGCCTGCCAAAAGACCTGCCTGAATTCATCGAAGTCGACCTGGCTAACGCCGAAGTCGGTTCGATCATTCACCTGTCCGACCTCAAAGCCCCTAAAGGCGTTGAGTTTGTTGCTCTGGCACACGGCGATGACAAGGCTGTTGCCAACGTCCACGCTCCACGTGTTGCTCCAGAAGCTACTGAAGAAGGCGCAGCAGAGTAATTTCACTCTGTTCGCCGGAGTGACCGGAAACATCGCGGACTAGAGCGTAGCGAGAAAGCGGGCGAGAACGCGGAGTTTACATAATGGTAAATGAGCACTTGTCGTCCACTTTCGCCGCACGCCCTGATGGCGGCGATGTTATCCACCACTTCAAGGAAGGGCCCCTATCGTGACTGCCATTAAACTGATCGTTGGCCTGGGAAATCCAGGCGCTGAATACGAACAGACCCGGCATAACGCAGGGGCCCTTTTTGTTGAGCGCATCGCGCACGCGCAGGGTGTCAACCTTGTAGCCGATCGCAAATATTTCGGCCTGACCGGGCGCTACTCGCATCAGGGTCAGGATGTTCGTCTGCTGATTCCCACCACCTACATGAACCGCAGCGGCCAGGCCGTCGCGGCACTTGCCGGCTTCTTCCGCATCAAGCCTGAAGAAATCCTGGTGGCGCATGACGAACTCGATCTGCCGCCGGGCGTTGCCAAGCTCAAACAGGGCGGCGGCCATGGCGGTCACAACGGGTTGCGCGACATCATCGCGCAACTGGGCAATCAGAATACCTTTCACCGCTTGCGGCTTGGCATTGGCCACCCGGGCGTTGCCAGTATGGTTTCAAATTTCGTCCTCGGTCGTGCGCCACGCGCCGAACAGGAAAAACTCGATGCCAGCATCGACTTTGCCCTCGGCGTGCTGCCGGATATCCTCGCCGGTGAATGGAACCGCGCGATGAAAAACCTGCACAGCCAGAAGGCCTGACTCTAACTCCTCGGGGAAACACCATGGGATTCAATTGCGGCATCGTCGGCCTGCCTAACGTCGGCAAGTCCACCCTGTTTAACGCCCTGACCAAATCCGGGATCGCGGCCGAGAACTTCCCCTTCTGCACCATCGAGCCGAACACCGGTATCGTGCCGATGCCGGATCCGCGTCTGGAAGCCCTGGCAGCCATCGTCAATCCAAAGCGCATCCTGCCGACCACCATGGAATTCGTCGACATCGCGGGCCTGGTTGCCGGCGCCTCGAAAGGTGAAGGCCTGGGCAACAAATTCCTCGCCAACATCCGCGAGACCGATGCTATCGCTCACGTGGTCCGCTGCTTCGAAGACGAGAACGTGATTCACGTCTCCAACAGCGTCGACCCGAAACGCGACATCGAGATCATCGACCTGGAGCTGATCTTCGCCGACCTCGACAGCTGCGAGAAGCAACTGCAGAAAGTCGCCCGCAACGCCAAGGGTGGCGACAAGGACGCCGTGGTCCAAAAAGGCCTGCTGGAGCAACTGATCGCTCACTTCACCCTCGGCAAGCCAGCGCGCACGCTGATGAAGAACATGGGCGCCGACGACAAAGCGGTGATTCGTGGCTTCCACCTGTTGACCACCAAGCCGGTCATGTACATCGCCAACGTCGCTGAAGACGGTTTCGAGAACAACCCACTGCTGGACATCGTCAAAGCCATCGCCGAAGAAGAAGGCGCCATGGTGGTTCCGGTCTGCAACAAGATCGAAGCCGAAATCGCCGAACTGGAAGACGGCGAAGAGAAAGACATGTTCCTCGAAGCCCTGGGCCTCGAAGAGCCTGGCCTGAACCGCGTGATTCGTGCCGGCTACGAGATGCTGCACCTGCAGACCTACTTCACCGCCGGTGTCGAAGAAGTCCGCGCCTGGACCGTCCGCGTCGGTGCTACCGCGCCACAAGCCGCCGGCGTGATCCACACCGACTTCGAAAAAGGCTTCATCCGCGCCGAAGTCATCGCCTACGAAGACTTCATTCAGTACAAGGGCGAAGCCGGCGCCAAAGAAGCTGGTAAATGGCGCCTGGAAGGCAAGGACTACATCGTTAAAGACGGTGACGTGATGCACTTCCGTTTCAACGTGTAAAACACCCGCTCAAGAAAAAGCCGCGTTTAGACGCGGCTTTTTTGTGCCTCTTTTTTCGCGTATAAAACCAGCACAACAAAGGCTACGGCGGCTCCTTTTTCAGGCGCTGCCACCGTTATGTTCACACTCGGTACTTACTCCGATTGAAGAACATCGAAGCCCCCGCCCCCACTATCGCGATTGCAAAGATCCCGACATCGATGCTGCCAATGTAGGGCGGCAGCACAAATATCACGCAAAAGCCCAAACCAACCAGACCAACACCCAGCCATTTCCTGAGTACATAGCTCCTTACGCAAGTGTGCAGCAGCATCATCCCCACGCAGGCCAACGCATACTGACTGTAGAGAGTCATAAATTGATTCCTGTCAAACTCCACTGCTCGCATCCTTATCGAGTCCAGAAAGGCGCGAAGTTTCCATCAGGATAGTGATTTGCGCAAACGGCAATCACGGCTGCAGGCGCGCTTTAATACTACAAATCTCTATACCGGTCGGTACGGGTCAGACTTTTTTGGTTCGTGGCAGAAGGATCGCCAACACCCCAAGCAGCGGCAAGAACGAACACAGGAAGTACACGTACTCGATGCCGTGGACATCCGCCAGATGCCCAAGCAACGCTGCGCCAATCCCACCGAAGCCGAACATCAGGCCGAAGAACACCCCGGCAATCATCCCGACATTCCCCGGCACCAGTTCTTGCGCATACACCACAATGGCCGAGAATGCCGAGGCGAGGATGAAACCGATCACCACGCTCAGGACGCTGGTCCAGAACAGATCGACGTGGGGCAGCATTAGGGTGAACGGTGCGACGCCAAGGATCGAGAACCAGATCACCGCCTTGCGCCCGATCTTGTCGCCGATCGGCCCGCCGAAGAAGGTCCCCGCCGCTACCGCACCGAGAAACAGGAACAGGTGCAACTGCGAACTGGCCACCGACAGGTCGAATTTTTCAATCAGATAGAACGTGAAGTAGCTGGTGAGGCTGGCCATGTAGAAATACTTGGAGAACACCAGCAACCCGAGTACCACCAGTGCACTGATCACCCGGCCTTTCGACAAGCCGTGAGTCGCTGCCTGACCTTGTTTGAGCTTGAACAGGTTCAGGTGGTTGGCGTACCAACGACTGATCCGATACAGCACGAACAGCGCAAACAGCGCGAACAATCCGAACCACGCCACATGACCCTGACCGTAGGGAATGATGATCGCCGCCGCCAACAACGGCCCGAAAGCCGAGCCCGCATTACCGCCGACCTGAAACGTCGACTGCGCCAAGCCGAACCGCCCGCCCGAGGCCAATCTCGCCACCCGGGAAGCTTCCGGGTGAAAGGTCGATGAACCGACACCGATCAACCCCGCCGCCAGCAGAATCATCGGGAAGCTACCGACCACCGACATCATCAGAATACCGATCAATGTGCAGACAGTACCGGCCGGCAACAGCCAGGGTTTGGGATGACGATCAGTGTGGTAACCGACCCATGGCTGCAACAGCGAGGCCGTCAGTTGAAAGGTCAGGGTGATCAGACCGATCTGAGTGAAGGTCAGGCCATAGCTGGCCTTGAGCATCGGATAGATCGACGGCAATACCGCCTGAATCAGGTCGTTGATCAAATGCGCCAGCGCCACCGCGCCAATGATGCGCATGACCAGCGGACTGCTTTGTGAAGTGGTAGGCGCCGAGGTCGCGGCGGACTGAGTGTTGCTGATAGCCATGAGAGTTTCCGTACTGCGGATGGGTGCGCACTGGCAGGCCGGTCAATGTGCCATTTTTCGGTACAGTAGCGCCATCCCCTTAGCCTGCTAACGACTTCAAAAAAGAAGGTGATAGCGCAAAGCCATGGTCTGAATCTTGCCTTGTTTATCCGTTCAACGCGGCCCCTTACAAAGGGAACCGAGAATGGGAAGTTTCGCTACAGAGTCGGCCTACAGAGCGGACCAAGGGTGAACTTTCGAGGCCTTTTAGCAGGGCACGAGTCGCGGTCGCAATGACCTCGACGCACGCCAATGGTGCGTGGTGTCCAGAGGAGTCATGGGGCATGCAGGCTTTTTTATCACCGGGGATCGGGCTGCTGGGGCGTTTCGGCTTCGCACGCAAATTTCAGCTGCTGTTTCTGCTGTTCATCCTGCCACTCGGGGGCAGTCTGTGGATGATCGGTCAGGATTATCGTGACAAGTTGAACCTGATCTCCGGTGAACGCGCCGGAGTTCGTCAATTGCTCGCACTTGATGCGCTCGACAATCTGCTCACCGCCCAGCGTGACCGCGCCGCGCGTTGGCGCGCCACCGAAACCAATCGCCAGCCGACACCCGCAACCATCGCGGCGATGGCAGCGTTCGACGCGGTTCAGCCGGCCGTCGCCCAAGCCACCATGGACCTGGGCAACGCCTTGAAAACCGAAGGCGCCGAGGGCCAAATCCTCACCCGCTATCAAGCCCTGCAAACCGCACTCACCGGCCTGGACTCGAAAAGCCTGAGCAGCGTCGGTTGGTGGCCGGACGGTTACGATCGCTTCACCAATGCCTTGGGTGCTCTGCAAGCCTTGCGCGAACAAATCGCGATGGACAATCGCCTGACCCTCGCGCCATGGCTGGAAACCTGGCTACTGACGCAGATCTCCATTCAACACGCGCCGGACCTGATCGAACGGGTCGGTCGTCTCGCCGCCGTCGGTCAGGCCTCAGTAGTATCCGGGCAGTTCACCCTGCAAAGCCGCCTGCAACTGCGGGACTTGCGCAGCCGCATCGGCGATGCCCGGGAGCAGCTGGTGAAAACCGCCGGCCTGCTGGAAGCGCGCCTGCCCAGCGCCTTGCAAACCTGGGCCGGGCAATACCACGACAGCCTCAAGCACCTGGACGCCGGTTTGAAAGTGCTGGACGAGGGCGTTTTCGGCGGCAGCATCAACCTCAAGCCGGAAGACTTTGAACGCAGCCTCGACGCCCTCCTCGGCGACCTCGCCTCGTTGCGCCAGCAATCGTTGGTTTCTCTGGATCAACGGCTGGATTACTACCACGGCTCGGCCATACGCCAGTTCATCCTGGTGGCGACAGTTTTTGGCTGCCTGCTGCTGGCCGCGTTGTACCTGTTCATCTGTTTGCAGGCCTCGATCCGTCGCAGCGCCAGCGGCATCACGCTACTGGCCGAAGCGTTGCGTGACGGCAACCTGAGCCTGCAAGTACCGGTGCAGGGCCGCGACGAACTGGCTGCTATCAGCACCGCCCTCAACGTCGCTGTAGTGCAACTGCGCAACAGCCTGCTGGGGGTCGATCACGAGACCTTGCAGCTCAGCAACGCGGTGCGCACCCTCAACCATCACTCGAGTGGTGCCCTTGGGGAAGTCGAAGCTCAGCAGTTGCAGATCAGCCAGATCGCCGCTGCGGCCACACAATTGGCCGCGACCTCTCAAGGGGTCGCCCAGAGTTGCGAACAGGCATCTGGCAGCGCTCAGCACACCCAGCGCATCGCCGCCGACAGCAGCCGTGACAGCCAACGCACGACAGCGAGTATTCAGCAGCTCAATCAGCGCTTGAACGACACTGCGGCGGCACTGGGCCGGGTCAGCGAGCAAGGACAGCAAATTCAATTGGTGGTCGATACCATTCGCGGCGTCGCCGAGCAGACCAACCTGCTAGCCCTCAACGCCGCCATCGAGGCCGCACGGGCCGGCGAGCAAGGTCGTGGCTTTGCCGTAGTGGCCGATGAAGTGCGCAGCCTGTCACAACGCACCCAATCGTCCACCGCGCAAATCGCCGGCACCGTCGACAGCCTGCGCAGCACCGTCAACGAAGCCGTGAGCCTGATGGAAGCGGCCTGCGGCCAGGCGCAATCGGATGCGCAGGCCGTCACCGGTCTGGGCGAGCGCCTGGGGGAAATCGCCAACGCGGTGCAGAGTGTCACCGACACCTTGGCGCAGATCGCCACCGCTGTTGACGAGCAAGCGAGCACCGCCGATGAAGTCAGCGGCAACATCCAGCAAGTCGATCAGGCGGCGGTACGCTTGCTTGAAGGCGCGCGGGCGGTGAATCTGGCTGCGGACACCTTGAGCCAGGGCAGCAAGGCTTTGAGTGCGAATACCGGGAAATTTCAGCTCGGTTGACGCCCTCCCTTGGCCCGGTTTTTCGGGTCAGCGGGATAAGCGGTTGAAAGTGTGGAGAAATATTTTAAATTTACGCTTGACGCATCTTCGTTCCAGGTGAATAATGCGCGCCACTTGGCTACATAGCTCAGTTGGTTAGAGCATAGCATTCATAATGCTGGGGTCCGGGGTTCAAGTCCCTGTGTAGCCACCAAGTACCGGTTTACAGACATCTAGTGAAGTCTATAAGCCACACAAGAAGCCCGCCTAGTGCGGGCTTTCTTGTGTCTGGAGCATTCGTTTTGCTTCTCTCCCACGTACCGGGTCGCGCCATACACTAGCGCATTGAAGGCCTGCGTAAACTCCTGCAAACCAGCAAGAGCTCCAATTTCGCACATACTTCCTCAGCGGACTGCCAGATGCTCGGCTTTGTCTACGCCTGGTATCTTCCACCTCAGTAAAAAACTCTGGACGATACCGCCCGAACGCATGAAGATTCGTCGCAGATATGCCGTTTTTTCTTCTCAGCCGAAATTCAGGACATTCACCACCCTCCTCTCACTGCGGAGTTCGACGACATCAGTATGTTTTTTTGCCATATGAAATGCCGTGATGGCACACTGGACCTTGCACCGGTAGCTTTATAAAATGTAAACCTCATCCGCAAAATGCCTCAAGACATAACTTGATACAATTTACCGCTTCACAAACCATGCTTCAGCAATATTGTTTGGTGCCGATATCGCATCAAATGATCCTAACAACAGGACTAACCAAGAATGAGCGCTAGGATTAATATTCGTGACTTTGATGAGTGTCGCAATATTCATAAAGGCGCTGTTTTTATTGTAGCCTCGGGAGGGTCTGCCAAAGACTTTCATCCTGAACAATTCGCAGATGTCCCCATGATCACAATGAATGGGGCTATCTCAAAGTTTATCGGGACTGGCGTTAAGCCTTTTTTCTATGCCTGTACCGATAAGAATTTTCCCGAGCAGCAGCCGGAACTGTTCTCCCAAGCCTTACTTCTTAGTGAGCGAGTTGCCTTATGGGAGGACCAGGTTCAAAACCTGTCGGTTGCGCCAAAAGGGGAAGTGTTTTTGCTGAGCAAGGCGCCAAAGCTTTCTTGGGGCGAACTTATTGGTGTAGATAAAGACCTGATAAGAAATCGTAACTTTCTTAAGCGTCGCAATCGGCGCATCGGTTTCAGCAAAAATCTGAAGCGAGGTTTTTTCGACGCGCGCACTGTTGCCTATGCGGCTCTGCAAATCGCTTATCACGCCGGTTTCAATAAGGTGGTGATGGTGGGGGTTGACCTAAATCAAGCTGTCAGTCGATTCTATGAAGAGAAGAACACCGTAGTTTCTCCTTGCGGACTGGATCAGCATTTTCACACCAGGATTTTACCGTCATTCAAAATAGTGGCGAGAAAAGTAATCAGTGATCAATTCCACGTCTACAACCTTTCCAGTTCCTCAAGAATTCCCGCCGACATTATCCCCCAGATACATTTGGATGATCTCGATGCCCACGTGTATGACTTGGATTGTTCAAAAAAAAACCGCTTGTAAGTCTTTAGATTAACGGTCGAGTTCAAATGACTGTGCTCCACCAAGTACTGAAACGGCTTACCGAAAGGTAGACCGTTTTTTTTATGCCTCGAGAAATGTGGCGAGAGCCCTCTGATTTGCACACCACGCCCTCGCTCGATAAAGTCCCCGGACCTTTTATCCCATGGACGGAGTGCTCCGCGTGTTCTCAGCCTTCCACTTGAGTCGCTATCGCCTGTCAGCCTTTTCGCTGATCGCAACCGCTTTAACCCTCGCCGCGTGCAGTGCCCCGCCCTCTTCGCCGTCAGTCTCAACCCTGCCAGTCGCGCCAGAAATCGCCTCTGGTTATCGCACCGACCTGCAGACCCGATACGCCTCCAAACACATGGCCGCAGCCGCCAACCCGCTGGCAGCCGAAGCCGGACGGCAGATGATGCGTGAGGGCGGCTCGGCGATTGATGCGGCCATTGCCATGCAAGCGGTGTTGACACTGGTCGAGCCACAATCGTCGGGTATCGGCGGTGGCGCGTTGATTGTGCTGTGGGATGGCAAGGTTGTGCGCACCTACGACGGTCGCGAAACCGCTCCGGCCGGCGCCACCGAGAAACTGTTTCTGCAAGCCGACGGCAAACCGATGCCGTTCACCCAGGCACAGATCGGCGGACGCTCAGTGGGGACGCCGGGTGTGTTGCGGGCACTGGAATTGGCCCATCAAAAGCATGGTCGACTGCCGTGGGCGAAGTTGTTCGAACCCGCCATCAAACTCGCGGAACAAGGCTTCGCCATTTCGCCACGACTGCATCAGTTGATCGCGGCAGACGCGTTCATACAGCGTTCACCCGACATGGCCGCCTACTTCCTGAACGCCGATGGCAGCCCGAAAGCCATCGGTACACAGTTGAAGAACCCGGCACTCGCCGCGGTGTTCAAGCGCATCGCCAAGGAAGGTCCCGACGCCCTGTACAAAGGGCCAATCGCGAAAGAGATCGTCGCCAAGGTTCAGGGTCACGCCAACCCCGGCAGCCTGTCGCTAAACGATCTCCAAGGCTACAAGGCCAAGGAACGCGGGCCGCTTTGCACCGACTACAAACGCTGGCAGGTCTGCGGCATGCCACCTCCATCGTCGGGCGGGATCGCAGTGGCGCAAATTCTCGGCACCTTGCAGGCGCTGGAATCCCGCGACCCGCGTTTTGCCCTGGCACCACTCAAACCGGTCAAGACCAGCCAACCGGCGGGCATCGAACCAGCCCCAGAAGCTGTGCACCTGATCGCTGAAGCCGAGCGCCTGGCTTACGCCGACCGAGCACAGTATGTCGCCGACACCGACTTCGTACCCGTGCCGATAAAAGGTCTGATCGACCCGACTTATCTGGCCAGCCGCGCCGCGCTGATTGGTGACCGCAGCATGAGGCAGGCCAAACCCGGCACCCCGCCGGGGATTCAGATTGCCTATGCGCCGGACCGCTCGCCACTGCGCATCTCTACCTCGCAAGTGGTGGCGGTCGATGACGAAGGTGGCGCGGTGTCCATGACCACCACCGTGGAAGCAGCGTTTGGCTCGCACCTGATGGTCCAGGGTTTTCTGCTCAACAACCAAATGACCGACTTCTCGTTCATCCCCGAAGAGAACGGGCAAAAAGTCGCCAACCGCGTCGAGCCCGGTAAACGCCCCCGCTCATCCATGGCGCCCACTCTGATCTTCGATCGCCAGAACGGCGAATTCCTGGCCACCGTCGGCTCCCCCGGCGGCTCGCAGATCATTGAGTACGTGGCCAAGTCCACCATCGGCCTGCTCGACTGGAACCTCGACCCGCAAGCGGCTATCAACCTGCCCAACTTCGGCAGCCGCAACGGCCCGACCGAACTGGAACAGGGGCAGTTCAGCACAGAGCTGATTCAGGTACTGAAGGACAAAGGGCACAACGTGAACGAGATCGACATGACCAGCGGGACTCAGGCGATTGTTCGGGTCAAGGACGCACAAGGGAATGCGGCGTTGGCCGGTGGTGCCGATCCGCGGCGTGAGGGGCAAGCGTTGGGGGATTGAGTCGTACACACGAATAAGAAAAGGCTTACCGCGAGGTAGGCCTTTTTTTGTCAGCGAAGAATCCTAGCCTGATCAAGCCGCAAAAGCAGGCCTGCCCTTTTTAGCGCTATTCATGCCGCACAGATAGCATCAAGTCGATAACTGATTGGCAAACTGCCCGACCGCGCTTACCACTTTCTGCGCCCCATCCTGGATCTCGACGATCACTGTGCCCGCCTCCGCCGCCAGCGCCAGCCCCTGTTCGGCCTGGAGTTTGCCATCGGTCATCAGGGCCACGGCGTTGCGTGCCATGTCCTGGTTCTGGCGAACGACGCCGACAATTTCATCGGTCGCCTGGCTGGTGCGCGAGGCCAGTTGCCGGACTTCGTCAGCCACCACGGCAAAACCTCGACCCTGTTCACCTGCACGGGCCGCTTCAATGGCTGCGTTGAGCGCCAGCAGGTTGGTTTGTTCGGCGATACCACTGATGGTTTTGACGATGGTGCCGATCACCAATGATTGTGCGTTCAGCGCTTCGATGCCTTCGCCAGCGGTTTGCATGTGCCTGGCCAAGTCACGCATGACGTCCACCGCTTGAGTCACCACAGTGGTACCGCGCTGGGCACTGCTGTCAGTTTGCAACGAGGTGCTGTAGGCGATGTTGGCCGCTTCGGCGACGGCCTGCTCCTGATTGACCTGATCGGTAATCACCGTGGCGAATTTCACCACTTTGTAGAGTTTGTTGTTCGCGTCGACCACCGGGTTGTAGGAAGCCTCCAGCCAGACCACGCGACCGTGGCTGTCGATACGCTTGAAACGATCGGCCACGAACTCACCGGCATTCAGGCGGCGCCAGAAGTTCTGATACTCGGCGCTGTTATATTCCTCTGGCTCACAGAAGGTGCGGTGATGTTTGCCCTGGACCTGCGCCAGGTTGTAGCCCATGCCATTGAGAAACCGCTCGTTTGCCGACAGCACATTGCCATTGAGGTCGAACTCGATGAGCGCGGTCGAACGCACCAGCGCACCGATCAGGTTCTCATGTTCACGGGACGCCTCAATGGTGCGGGTCAGGTCGCTGGAGTAAATCGAGAAGTGTTTGATCCGGCCATCCGAGGACCGCACCGGCTGCATGATCGACCGCAGCCAGGCTTCGGCACCATTGCCCCGCAATAAACGAACCGTGCCGGCAAAGTGCTCGCCACGGGTCAGCGCAGTCTTGAAGCGGCGGTGGAATTCGTCCGATTTCACATGGACGGGGACGATGTCTTCGATGTGTCGGCCGACCAGATCGTTGCCCTTGTAGAGCATCTCACCCATGAAGTTCTGGTTGACCGATTGAATCCTGCCATCGGAATCAAGAGTCAGGGCCAACATCTCGCTGTCCAGGCTCTCCTTGACTTGCTGAAGGCTGGAGAGTTCTTCGCGAAGAGCCGACAGCTCCTGCTTCAAGCGTTTGTTGAACATGGAAAGCACCGATGGACAGGGATAAAAGCTGCATACAGCCTAGCCATCGGCCTTGGGAATATTTTCTGAAGGGTGTTTCGGGATTGTCCTACAAAAATAGTGGCAACACGATCACCTTTATACCGCGCCAGCTACCGAACAGCGCCCAACTCGCGGTACTCGCGCGCCGAAATACGCTGCGCTGCTGACGCCCACCGCCCCCATCACTGCGCAGAAAATCACACAAATCCATGGACTCCACGGCATCAGACCGATCAACAACAGCGGCGTGATACTGGCCCAGGCGGCGTAGGCAATGTTGTAGGTAAAGGAAATCCCCGAGACGCGAATTCGCGCCGGAAACAGGTTGACCATCACCGACGGCACCGCGCCAACTACCCCGCAACCGAGGCCGGCCACCGCATAGGCCAAACCGATCCACTGGCCTTCAATGATCAGGCAGGTATAAAGCACGCCGATGCCCAAAGGCAGCAGCAAGCTATACAGCATCACCGTGCGCCAGGCGCCAATGCGGTCGACAAGTAGCCCCGCGAGTACGCAGCCGATGTTCAGAAACACGATGCCCAAAGCACTCAGGGCGAAAGTATGGCTGGCGGTCATGCCGAAGGTTTTTTGCATCATGGTCGGGGTGATGACTACGAACACCACCACGGCCGAGGTCAGCACGCAGGTGAGAATCATCGCCGGCAGCATCGCCAGGCGGTGCTCGCGCAGGACCGTGCGCAGCGGCAGTTCGACAGTAGCCTCGCGCTGGGCCTGCATAGCCATGAATACCGGGGTTTCACTGAGCCAGCGACGCAGCCAGACACCGATGACGCCAAACACACCGCCCAGGAGAAACGGGTAGCGCCAGGCGTAATCAAGGATTTGCGCCGGGGTGAACGTCTGTGCCAGAAATGTCGCCGTCAGAGCTCCGATCAAGTAGCCGAAGGTCAGCCCCGCCTGCAGGAAACCGAGGGCATAGCCGCGATGCCCGACCGGTGCATGCTCGGCGACGAACACCCAGGCACTCGGCACTTCACCGCCTACCGCCGCGCCTTGCAGGACCCTCAGGGCCAACAACAGCAGTGGAGCGAAATAACCGATCTGGGCGTAGGTCGGCATGATCCCGATCAGCAGGCATGGCAACGCCATCATCAGGATGCTCAGGCTGAAAACCTTCTTGCGTCCCAATTTATCGGCGAAATGCGCCATCAGGATCCCGCCCAGAGGCCGCGCAAGGTAGCCGGTAACGAAGATCCCGAAGCTTTGCAGCAGACGCAGCCACTCGGGCATTTCTGGCGGAAAGAACAGCTGGCTGAGGGTCAGCGCGAAAAATACGAAAATGATGAAGTCGTAGATTTCCAGCGCGCCGCCAAGGGCTGCAAGCCCCAGTGTCTTGTAGTCCGAGCGGGTGAAGGGCGCCGGGCGCGCATCGTTATTGGTAGTCATGGAAAAAACTCTGGCAGGCAAAAAACCAAGGCGCCCATGGTCTACGCAAATGCGCTTGTGGACAACCCGTCAGACCATCATCCCAAACAGCATCACTGCAACGGAGCGATTGGTTGATTGTTGGTACCAACCGAGATGGCCTCGCCATCAGGCTAATCGACAACGACCAAGACTTCTCCTACATACAGGCTCGATTGCGCCTGACATTAAATCCAGCCAGTTCCTATCTCAAATATATAAATCAGCGGGTTAAACTTCGGCATCTCACAACCTGATTTTTAAAGTTAAAAACAACACCACTCCAAGGATGAACAAGTCAGATGTCTTTAGTATCAAAAACGCTGGAAGAAATGATCAATGAAATTTACCAGGACGGCAGAGTTTCAGTCGTTGAATATAGGAAGTTGCGTGACGATGCAGATCGCCGCATGGACGCTGTCGTTCGCGAGTTTGGCCTGCACAACAATCTGACAGCGTTCCAGAAAGCAATGGATGTGGTCATGCAATTAATGCAATCGTCCATCATCGATGCAAAAAAAGCCAAGTTGACCGATACAGGCGAAGCCATCGTCAAAGATGCTGTTGTTGCGCAAATAGAATACCTGCGCGCTGGCGGCCATTTGGCTTTGCATTTGTTGTAATACTTAATATTCACCCGGCTCCGGACATTTACTTGGGGGCCGGGCTCTCGCCCCGGCCGGCCTAAATAGGCAGGGGCAATCCTGTGAAAAAAACCATGAGAACCCGCTTTTATATGTAACGCCGCTGATCCAATATGGCATGCATCCCATCATCGGGACCACGCTGAAAAGGATCTGAGCATGTTAAAACTCACAGGACTCACCCTCGCAGCCCTCACCCTGAGTGCCGCCGCTCACGCCGATGTCGATCTGAATCTGGGCAGTACCGAACGTGTTACCCGGCTGTTCGCCTACCCCAACAACTGCAACGTCATCTGCTATCGCAACTGGACACTGGAACAGACAGTCGAGCACTACCTGACCCAGAGCGTACAACGCGATGGCTACAAAACCGCAAAAGTGGTGGTCAAAACCGACAATGAGCAGCTCTACGCCAATATCAGCGGTGTGCCCAAAGGTTATGACAAACCATTGACCGCATTGCTCAAGGCTGGGGATTTGGCTTACAACGGCGCCAGCAAGTTGAGTGCCGATGGTAAATGGACCTATAACTGGTATCTGTTCCTGCCGCTGGGCATGGCACTGGAAAACCGTAAAAGCGTCGAACTGCTGCACTTCCCGCCGGATTACTCGCTGACCCAGGCTCAGGACTATCTGGAGTCCAAGACAACCGATCGCTGGGCCACGCTGCTGACCGCCAATGGCATCCCTGACGACCAGACACCGGGCTATCAGACCATCATCGACATCGCACCGATTGCCGCGCCGTCCAGCGCCGGCAAGGACCTCGAAGGCGTCTATAACTACTTCAAGGATTACCAGACCACCATGGTCAAGGAAGTCAGCCAGAACGCCAGTGGCGCTGCGTTGCCAATGGTTGCCTTCGGTGCACCGGTGCGTAACTGGATCAAGCAACAATACGGGCCGACCGTGGACGTGCTGGGCCTGGCAACCATCAGCCCGAGCGAGGGTGTGAAGGTGCCAGTACTGGGTTCCAACCACCCGAGCTACATCTGGTACGCCGCCGATCCCGAGGCCTATAGCGGCAGCGATGCCCAGGCCAAGGCTGACGCCGCGGGGCTGAAAGTCATGGGGCAGGATCTGAGCGCCGCGTGCTGGCAGGCCGGGATGGGCAGCAAACCGGGCACTGACCCTACCGTTCAGCTGAAAAGCTGTACTCAGACCTGGCAAGTCACCCAGAAAGAAAAAACCTGCGAACTGTTCTACACCTCGATCCGCAACCTGACGCCCGAACAGGCCGTGGCCAAATGCGCAACAACGACGGTCAAATCTCAGCTGAAACAGCTGAAGAGCCCGTCTCTTGCGACCTCTGCTCCTGCTCCACACTTGTAAACGATGAAAGTCTTTCCCGCGTGAGCCATGGCTGACGCGGGAAAGAGCCTTTTTCGCCTGTCATATCTGACAGTAGATCAAATGTTTCATTTGCGAGAGGCTTGGGGCATACCCATGTGCTGCAGAGCTGACCGGATATCAGCTGACGGAGGTTGTAGCACCCAGCTGACAAGGATTGTGATGAGAGCCCATGCCCACCAAGAAATACCCCCACCGCCATCCAATGGCATCTATCCCTTTGAAGAGTTGCCCCTTCGCCTTGGATTCCCCTCCAAGGACGACTTTGAAATCATCTACAACGCTGAGGGATCGGCAATAGCTGTCACGGCGTTGCGCGAGTTCCCCCGCATCAGCCGAATCTGCAGGGTTTCCGGACATCTGTTGCCCTATCGCTGCCGACACACCCGACAGCTAGCGCCAGGTATCCACGTCTACGATCCGCGCTTCTGCGGCTTGCTAAGCCACTCCTGCGACCCCAACGTCTTTCTCGACATGAGCGAGCTGTGGTTATGGTCGCTCAAAGACATCAAAAAGGGTGACCGGCTGACGATGGATTTCGCCGCGACAGAAGACAAGCTGCAGCGACAGTTCGCCTGCCGTTGCGGTTGTTCCTGCTGCCGTGGCTGGATCATCGGCTACGACGAGTCGCCGAATGCCAATGGAGAACAGTTTTTTCAACACCGGCGTCGACGAAGTCTCGGCTGAAAAGCTTTTACAACGCCTCGACCGGGCGCAAACGGTATTGCGGCGGCAACTGTTCGAAACCGCTGATGGTGGCGTTCAGGCTTTTCCAGCGTCCATCCTTGATGCCATAGATGCAACCATGAATCGACAGGCTCTGCCCACGATGCCAGGCGTTTTGCACAATGCTGGTATGACCGACGTTCGCCACCTGCTGGATCACATTGAGTTCGCAGAGGCGGTCGACCCTTTCTTCTTCGGTGGACAACTTGGCCAGTTCGTCGCGCTTTTCATAATAGAGATCGCGAATAGAGCGCAGCCAACCATCGATCAGGCCCAACTGACGGTCCTGCATCGAGGCGCGTACACCGCCGCAACCATAGTGGCCGGTGACCAGGATGTGTTTGACCTTGAGCACGTCGACCGCGTACTGAATCACTGACAGGCAGTTGAGGTCGGTGTGCAGTACAACGTTGGCCACGTTGCGGTGCACGAACAGATCACCCGGCAGCATGCCGACGATTTCATTGGCCGGCACGCGGGCATCGGAGCAACCGATCCACAGGTATTCCGGGGTTTGTTGACGGGCCAGCTTGGCGAAGAAATCAGGATCTTCCTGGGTGATCGCGTCGGCCCAGCGCTCATTGTTATCAATCAGATCTTGTAATTCGTTCATGCAATGAAGCCTCAAGAATGATTTGCTGCTTTGACAGACAACCCTGTGTCGGGGTCACGCGCGAGATGCAGATTCCCCTGATGCATTAAATGGCTGTCCGGTGCTCCCTGCCGGTGGAATTCTCGCAAGCCCAGTGGGTCCACTGTAGTAAGGCCTACAGTATGAGGGAATGCCATGACTGATTCACGACGTCCGTTCGATGAAGCGCAACCCGAGCCCATCGACGACAACGAAGACCGCATGGGCTCAGTGCATGAGCTGGATTTCGACGAGGAAGAACCGAGCGCCAGAATCGGCGACTTGATCCCCGAACACGAGCGTGCGCAGAAGATGCCCGACGAACGCATCCGTGAGGCTGGCATGACCGGCGGCTCGACCGATGACCATGAGTCCACCGACGATGACATGAGCCCGGAAACCTTGATCCGTGAAGACGGCGCACGGGACAGCCGCGAAGAGGGTGAAGGCGACCAGGCGGATTGGGATTTGAGCATTGTCGATGAAGACGACATCGGCGGGGGCAATGGGCTGGATGAGGAGGAATTGGCGCGACGCGATCCGATGGATGGCAAGCGTTGATCTACAGGTCTGCCCGGATTCCAACGTAGGGGCTGCCGAAGGCTGCGATCTTTTGATTTTTTATTGCCGCGACATAGAAAGATCTAAAGATCGCAGCCTTCGGCAGCTCCTACGGGCGTTTCAGTCAACCAAAGTGCAGGCCATTACCACGGCATCTTCGCGCCCGCCAACCGCCGGGTAGTAATCCCGCCGACGTCCGATTTCGTTGAACCCATACCGCTCATACAACCGAAACGCCGCCCGGTTGCTGTCGCGCACTTCCAGAAAACATTCCCGCGCCTCTGCCTTGTAGGCAATCGACATCAAATGCTCCAGAAGCGTCAAACCCAGGCCTCGGCCCTGATTTTCCGGTTTGACGGTGATGTTCAGCAGATGCGCCTCATCAAGAATGATCTGCACCACGCCATGACCGACCTGTTGCTGCCCTTCGAACATCAGCCAGATCTGGTACTTGCCCAGGCCATCGAGAAAAATCCCGCGGGTCCAGGGATGGCTGTAAGCCGCGTATTCAATTTTCAGTACAGTGTCCAGGTCCGCCTCGATCATCGGGCGGAACGATACAGCGTCACTCATTCGATTCTTTCCAGCGCGCCATCAGCCGACGCATGGCTTGCCAGACATCAGCCTTACGCTGTGGCTCTTCCATTAATAATTCCAGACCCGGCAGGGCCCAGACCGACCCCAGGCCTTCGACCTGAAGTTCACGGTTGAAGGATTCGGCGTTGGCCTCACCGGCAAAACGCACCGCCGGCAGTCCGATCAGCCACAGGCAGACGCATGGAGCGTCTTCCAGACGGGCCGACAGAAAGCCTTGTACGAAATCCCGAGCCGCTTCCGGCCCTTGATCCATGGTGCCGCGTGCCAGCAGCGGCCAGCGCACCGGCTCGCCGATGATTTGCGGGCTGTCTGGCAGGCCGGCGGCGCGCAGCATGTCTTTGAGCAACAGATAGGCCGGATCGCGGGTCTGGAAGCTTTCGCCTGTGGGTAACTCCACCAGCAACAGGCAACGACCTGCACGCAGTAATTGCAGGGCGAAGCGCGGTGGCGGAACGACCGGCGCCCTAACCGCGACCGGGGCTTCCTCTTCTTCGACCTTGGCGTTCGTGCGCGTGCTGGCCAACGATGGCCGTGGCACCTCGATCTTTACCCGTTCAGCAGGTTTGACCACCGGTTCCACGGGCGTCTCAGCCACAGGAGCCTGTACAACCTTGGCGATGACCAACGGCTCGGGCATCTCCAGCAGTTCAGGCCGCGAGGGCGCAGCAAAGGGCAATTCGGTGCGCGGCAGCCAGTTGACCACCTGCATGGCGGTCAAATAAGCGCGGCGACGGGACTCGATAAGCAAAGGTCGGCCACTTGTGGATAACTAAAGTGCAGTGATTCTACCGCCCTTCGCTCAAGATCGCCCGCGCTGTTGATCGATAGACTTCACCGATAGTCTTTCCACCTATGAAAAATGGCGACAGCCCATCCCGAGAGTGAATCGACACGGCTGCGATGCAGTACAATCGCGGCTTTTAATCGCCAACCAGCCGGCCATTCCGATGATCGAACCCAAGCGCGTCTTGCGCGCCCTCGCTGAACACTGGGCACTTCTGGAGCCACTGTGCGAGCACTTCGACCAAGGCACCCTGAGCCTCAACGAACTGCGCACGCAACTGGCCGCCCAGCAACTCGACAGTACACCGCAGGACATCACCAGCCTTCTGGACGTGTGGATCCGCCTCGATATTCTGGTTCCCGTGGCGAAAAGCCCGAACCGTTTCGAGCTCAATGCGCAGATCCACGATTTCCTCGCTTACCTGCGCCGTGAGCACCGTCTGGGCCTGTGTCTGGAAATCGAAGCCTATTTGCGCCATCTCGAGCGCCTGGCCGGTTACATTCAGGACGCCTTCGAGATTCGCGACGGCAACGATCTGGCGCGCCAGTTGCGTCTGCTCGACATGCGCGTGCGAGACGTTTTGAAGAAGCTTGCCAACGACGAACAGGCCCTGGTGGCCGTCGCCGAGCGGGCCAAGACCAGCGACCGGCAGATCCCATTGCGTCAACGCTACGCTGAAGTACTGGCGACCTGGGATGAATACGTCGAGCCGATGATCCAGTTGGTGAACGCTGACGGCGCCTTCGAACAAGGCGTGCGCAAGGTCGAAAACGTCCTGCTGAAGATGCTCACTGAACAGCAGCGCCTCGGCCATCTGGTCGACGACGATATGCTGCTGCGCACCCACGCGCGCATTCTCGAAATGCAGACCAGTGCCCAACTGACCTTGCGTCATGCCCGTGAACTGCTGCTGCCGTTGCGTGAAGAAGCGCGCCGGCACAACGCCGTGACCCGTGGCGCGGCGCTGGCCTTGTCGGCCATTCGTCGTAAAGGTATCGATGCGGTACCGCAAGCCGCGATGCCGATGTTCACCCGGCCTCAAAGCACCTTCCTCGGCAGCGCCAGTCAGGTCGAAGCCTACGTGTACGCCTTGGCCCGTTTCGAGCCGAAACCTGCGCGTTTCCCCAAGGCTCACAAGACCCAGAAAGGCGAAGCCCCACGCGCGCCACGCACGGTTCGGGAAATGCTCGAACGCTGCGAAGACGCCCTGCCGATGCCGGACCTGATGACCTGGCTGCTGGAGCAGGAGCCGGACGGCGCCACCGACGAATTGCTCTACTGGTTCTCGCGTCTGTCGCGGGAAAAACGCTTCAAACGCGAGCGTCTGGAACGCCGCGATTACCACACTCACGAGCATCAGGTCAGCCTGCGCTCCTTCGCCCTGCTCTCGTCCGGTGACACCGCCGCCGAGAATTCTGCGAGCATTCCAAATGCATCTTGATCTATCCGAACTGTCCCATCTGGCACCGATCTTTCGCGAGCTGTTCAAGGGCTACCACGTCAGCCGCCGCGATCCGGAGCTGTACGCGCAACTGTCGAACTTCCAGGACCAGTACCGCACGCTGTTCAAGGCACTGGGCTTTGAACTGGTCTGCGACACCCGGGGTTTCTACTACTTCGTACCAGACCTGGCTGCTGCGGCAGTAAACAAGACCGCGCAACGTCTGGCGCTGTTCACCTTCATCCTTGTCGAGCACTTGGCCGACCAGGGCCGCGACCCGATCTCCGTGCTCGACGGCGGCAGTCTCGGCCGAGATGAACTGCCATCGTTGCTGGAAAAGTACCGCGACCTGTTCATCCAGGCCGAGGTCCAGACTCAGGACGAACTGGAAGAAAAGATCATGCGTCGCATGACCCAACTCGGTTTCGCCAGCGAAGAGCCTGGCATCTACCGCTTCCTGCCGCCGATGCACCGCTTCCTCGATGTTTGCCTGTCGGTTCAGCAGGACCGCGATCTGGCGGCCAGCCTGCACAGCGTGCTGCCATTGCCAGTTCCGGTATTGATCGATGACGACAGCGACGAGAAGCTGCTGCAAACCGATGATCCGCTAGACCTCAGCGACTTCGAGGAAGAAAGCGAAGAAGACGCCATGGCCCGCGCCATTGCCGAAGAACAGGAGACTGACGCATGAGCAAGGAACGCTACGGCATTCGCCGCTTTGCCCTTTTGAACACCGCCGGTTACAGCCTCGGCCTGTTCCCGCTGGAAGAGCCGCTGTCGGTTTACGGCGCGAACAACCTCGGTAAATCCGCTTCGATCAACGCCTTGCAGTTCCCGATTCTGGCGCGCATGTCGGACATGAGTTTCGGCAAGTACAGCCTGGAGCAATCCCGTCGGTTCTACTTCGCTTCGGACACCAGTTACATCCTGGTGGAAGTCTCCCTGCCCCACGGCCCGCACGTAATCGGCGTGGTCGGCCGCGGCCCGGGCGGCGGTTTCGGTCACCAGTTCTTTGCCTATGCCGGCAAACTCGATCTGGCCCATTACCAGAAAGACGACACCTGCCTGCGGCAGAAAGAGCTGTTCAACAACCTCGAACGCGAAGGCCTGAAAGCCTACGAACTCAAGCCGGATGAACTGCGTCGTTTGCTGGTTGGCGGCCACACTTCGATTCCGCTGGACCTGACGTTGATCCCGCTGCGCTCCACCAGCGAGCAGAGCCTGAAGACCTTCCGGGCCCTGTTTATCAACTTGCTGCACATGCGCGAAATCACCGCGGCCAAACTCAAGCAGTTGTTCCTCGATGCTTTCGAACACAGCCTGCGTTCCGGTAGCGTCGATTACATCGCAGCGTGTGAAGAAGCGTTCCGCGATGTACGTCGCATGGAGCAGGATTACAACTCGCTGGTCACCGCTGGCCCGCTGGTTGAAGCACTGGCCGCTGGCGTGGCCCAGCGCAATATCCTGCGCGGTAAACTGCACCGGATCTCGCCGCTGCTCGATTCCTTGCTCGGCACCTGGTCGGACTACGCCAGTGCGCGCAAGGAAGAACTGACGATTCAGGCCGAGCACTACCGCAACGAGCAGGACGCGCTGCAAAACGATCAGCGTGGTGGCACTCAGGAGCTGATGCGTCTGGAGCGGGAAATCACCGGTATCCAGCGATGGCTCGGCGAGTTGTCGGTGCTCAAGCATCGCTTCGCGCTGGTCGATGACGTCAAAGTCCTCGAGCAGCAACTGCTGGCCGCCAAGGACGCGCACGACGAACTGGCCGGTGCACTGGCCCAGTCGCGGCAGTTCAGCGCCGAAGACCTGGAAGAGCGCCTGCGGGATCTGGAAAAACGCCTGAAGTCGGTCAAGCAACAACTCGATCATGCCGACAACAACAGCTACGCCCGTTTGCGCGAAGAATTCTCGCAGCAGGACGTCGAGCGCCTGATGCGCCTGTTCAACAGCGCGTTGTTCAGCCTCCCGCTGGGCGAGCATGGCATTACGCTGGACGAGGATGGTCAGTGGGTCAAATCCATGGAGCTGATCCTTGATGGCTTCAAAGGTGAGCGCTTCGAAGTGCCGGGCCTGTCCATCGACATCTCGCACATCGAGCCGCCGGCCCTGCAAGCCCTAGCCGACCGCGCGGCATTGCGCGATCAGAAAGACCGTTTGGAAAAAGAACTCAAGCAGCTGAAAACTCAAGCTGCCGTGGCAGCCGACCGTGCGGCCAGCAAGACCCAGACCGAAGCCCTGTACCAGCAAGTGCTGGATGCGCAGAAAGCCCTGGAAGACTTCCGCCGCGCGCAAACCCTGAGCGCCGAGGAAGGCGACAAGCTGGAACAACTGGCGCAGATGGAAGCCGCTCAGGACGAATTGAAACGTTCCAGCGATGCCTTCACCGAGCGCGTCCAGCAACTGTCGGCCAAGCTGCAACTGGTCGGCCGGCAGATCGGCGACATGGAAGCCAAGCAACGCACCCTCGACGACGCCCTGCGCCGTCGTCAGCTGTTGCCAGCGGACCTGCCATTCGGCACGCCGTTCATGGACCCGATCGACGATTCCATGGATAACCTGCTGCCGTTGCTCAATGACTATCAGGACAGCTGGCAAGGATTGCTGCGCAGCGACGGGCAGATCGACGCGCTGTACGCTCAGGTTCGCCTGAAAGGCGTGGCCAAGTTTGACAGCGAAGACGACATGGAACGTCGCCTGCAACTGCTGATCAACGCCTATGCACACCGCACCGATGAAGCCCTGACCCTCGGCAAGGCGCGCCGTGCGGCGGTTACCGACATCGCCCGGACCCTGCGTAACATCCGCAGCGACTATGACAGCCTCGAACACCAACTGGCGCTGTTCAACCGCGAGATCAACAAGCGTCAGGTCTCCAACCTGCAAAGCTTCCGCATCGTGCTCGCGCCGAACAAGGAAGCGCTCAAGCACATTGACCAGATCATCCACAGCGCCGGTCAGTACGAAGAAGGCGAAACCCTTTCCGTCTTCGACCTGAGCCAAAGCGCCGATCAGGACAACAAGAACGAAGAAGCCAAGGAATACCTGGCGCGGCTGGTGGCGGCGAACCACAACCAACTCGGTCTCAAGGATCTGTTCGAGCTGGCGTTCGAGATCACCAAGGTCAACGGCCAGCCGGTGATCCACACCGACATCGACGGTGCGGCATCCAATGGCACCACCATGACTATCAAGGCGCTGACCAACATGTACTTGTTGCTGCACTTGATGGACCGCGACCAGGCCGGGCGCGTGCGCCTGCCGTACTACCTCGACGAGGCGGCGGACATCGACGAGAAGAACCAGGCCGCGCTGCTGGAAACCAGCCTGCAACTGGGCTTCGTGCCGATTCTGGCGAGTGTGAAGCCGCAAGTTTGCGCCAGTGTCGCCATCGACCTGGAAGGCGGCAGCGGCCCGAACGGCATCTACATTGACGAGGCGGACTGGAAGTACATTCGTCGCCACGATGAAGTGAAGGCAACCGTTGTTGTACAAGCTGATGAGCCAGAGCTGGATGCGGTCTGATTTGACTTAATCCAAGCCAACAAAAAGGCCGCGATCCAAATGGATCGCGGCCTTTTTTTATCTTTTCATTGTAGGAGCGAGGTTTGCCCGCGAAGGCAGATCACAGGCGCCGATAAATTACTTGCCGATTGCGATCTTCGGCGCCCAGGTCAGCCACTCATCTTCAAACTGATCGAACAACGGGAAGGTTTGCTCAGGCCGCGCCGGGACACCCATGCGGTCGCCATCCGGTGTGGCAAAGGCGATACCGCCCTGAACCAGCGTCTCCAGTGACTCGGTGCGTATTGTCGCGCCTTTGAACAAGCCGTAGTCAAAACCGAAACCACTGGTGTTCCAGAACCGCGTGCCACTGCGCACCAGGGGTGCGTACTTCGGCTCGATCAGGATGTGCACCAATACTCGATCAGCCGTCTGGCCCAGCTCATAACCGGTCACCTTGCCTACCGTTATTTCGCGATAGGTGACGGGGACGCCAGTCTTCAGCGAACCCCGACGAGCAGCGCTCAACACCAAACTTAAACCAGCCTCTTCCTTGGCGGTTTCCGGAGGATTGGTCAAGGCCTCGAAAGTCTTCTGCGGGCCCAGGTTCTTCGGCGACGGTTGCACTTCAATGTATTGCCCGGTGACCAACGTTTCGAGGTTCGAGGTTTTCATCAGGCCAAGCTCAGGTTTGACCACCCAGAACTGACTGCCAACCCGAGCGATACGCTCCGGCACTTCTGTGATCCGCGCGGTCAGCAGTACTGATTGAAGGTCATCACTGAGGTCGACGTCCTCAATCTTCCCAACGTCCAGGCCTTTGAATCGAACCGGCGTGCCACTGCGCAGACCATCGGCGCGATCGACCTTGATCGTCACCATAGTGCCTTTCTGCGTTGCCTCATCATGGTTGGCATGCAGGCGGAAACGTGGAATACGCTTTTGCAACGGTGCTTTGGCTTCCGGGGTTTCGAAGGCGATGCCACCAGCCATCAGGCTTTGCAACGACTCACTTTTGACCTGGATACCGCCGGTCAACCCACCGGTGAGCGTGATGCCGCTGGCATTCCAGAAGCGCGTCGAGGCGTTGACCAGCCCTTCGTATTCCTTCTCGATATGCACCCCGATCACCAGCTGCTTTTTGGTGCGGGAGAATTGATAGCTCTGAACCGAACCGACCTTGACCTGTTTGTAGAGAATCGGACTGCCGACTTCCAGAGAACCAAGGTTGTCGGTGAACAACACCAAGTGCAGGCCTGGCGAACGCAGATCCAGCGGCGGCGCCTTGGGCCGTGCTTCGAACTCGCGCTGCGGTGCACCGCCCTTGTCGCCTGGGCGCACGGCGATGTAGTTACCTTTGACCAGCGCTTCCAGACCCGTAATACCGGCGAGCGAAATCGATGGTTTGACCACCCAGAACTGGGTGCCAGTGACCAGGTAATCCTCGGCCAGTGGGTCGAGAGTCAACTCGGCGCTAGCACTGGACAGGTCCGGGTCAATCTTGAGCGTTTTCAGATTACCGACCTGGATGCCTTTGTACATTACCGGCGTGCGACCGGCCTGCAGTCCTTCGAAATCGCTGAGTTTGACCTTGACCCGAATACCCGCTGCGGCCGCATCGAAATCCTCATAGAGACGGAACGGCAAGCTTGGATCGGTGGGCGGACTGTCCTTGCGGTTCTCCGGAGTGGCAAATGCAATACCACCGGCGACGATGCTCGCGAGGGACTCGCTACGCACTTTCACACCTGACAGGTTGGCGTCGATACTGATGCCGCTGGCATTCCAGAAACGCGTGTGTTTACGCACCAGGTTGGCGTAGGTCGGCTCGATGAAGACTTTGAGTTCGACAGTACTCTGGTCTGTGGAGAGAACGTAGCTTTTGATCTGACCGACCTGGATCTGCTTGTAGAACACCGGGCTGCCGCGATTCAGCGAGCCAAGGCGATCAGCCTTGATGGTCAGGTGCAGGCCGGGTTGGGCGTCCGATAGCGGCGGCTCTTGGGCCAGGGCCTTGAACTTGCGGGTCGGCTCGCCTTCACCCGGGCTCACAGCCACGTAGTTACCCGAGACCAGCGTCTCCAGGCCAGTGATACCGGCCAGGCTCACGCTCGGTTTGACCAGCCAGAAACGCGTGCTGGTCCTGAGGTATTGCTCCACGTCTTTGTTCATCTCGATGGTAGCGATCACTCCTTTAGAGTTGCCTTCGTCATCGAGTTTGAGGGCTTTCACCTTACCGACCGACATGCCTTTGTAGACGACTTCGGTCTTGTTGGCCTGAATGCCTTCACCGCTTTCGAAGCGCACCTGAATCTCGATGCCCGTCTCGCTGTAGGCACGCCAGCCGAGCCAGCCGCCGATGATCAAGGCGATCAGAGGCAATACCCAAATGGCTGACCAGTTTGAGGCCGGTCGGGTTTTCGCTTTAGGCAAATCAGTCATGGTCGTCGTCCGACTCCGTGTTATCCCAAATCAGTCGGGGATCGAAAGTTACTGCGGCAAGCATCGTCAGAATCACCACACTGGCGAATGCGATGGCGCCAAGATTGGCTTCGATGCTGGCAAGCCGTCCAAAATTCACAACCGCCACCAGGATGGCGATTACAAAGATATCCAGCATCGACCAGCGGCCGATGAACTCGATAAAGCGGTACATCAGAATGCGCTGGCGTGCCGAGAGCGGCTGACGGCGCTGCACCGAAAACAGCAGCAATGCGATGCCTACCAGCTTGAACGTGGGTACCAGGATGCTGGCGATAAAAACCACGGCAGCGATAGGAATCATGCCGTGCTGAACCAGTTGGATCACACCGGACATAATGGTGCTCGGATCGCCCTGCCCCAGGGAATTGACGGTCATGATCGGTAGCACATTGGCCGGGATGTAGAGAATCGCGCCCGTGATTAATAACGCCCAAGTACGCATCAGACTGTTCGGGCGGCGGGCGTGAACCAGCGCACCGCAGCGAGTGCAAACCTGCTCGTCGGTATCGGCTTCCTGCTTATTCAACTCGTGGCATTCGGCACAAATCAGAATGCCTGCATCAATCGCCCGCATGGGCATCTTCTCCTGATAGAGCCTGCCAGATCTGGTGCGGTGACATCACTACTTCCAGCCAGACCTGAACCAACAACAAACTGATGAAGCACACCAGACCAAGACCTACGGTGATCGCCGCCATATCGGCCAATTTGACGATCGCAACCAGTACGCCCATGAGGTAAACCTCGAGCATCCCCCAGTCCCGTAGATGGTGATAAATGCGGTAGAGCAGCAAGCCGTAACTGCGTCCGATATCGAAGCGAATACTCAGCAACACGAACAGCTGGCAAAGCAGCTTGAGTAGCGGAATCCCCATGCTACAAAGGAATACCACTGCCGCTACGCCTCGCATACCGGTATCGAACAGACCGACAACGCCACTCCAGACGGTATCGTGCGACGACTGTCCGAGTAGATGGAGCTGCATGATGGGTAAAAAGTTCGCCGGGATGAACAACAACAGCGCGGCAATGACCAAGGCGAGACTGCGCTGCACGACATTGTGTCGATGGGCATACAGCTCATAACCGCAGCGTACACAGATGGCTTTCTCACCATGAGCAAGCTCAGGCTTGCGCATCAGCAAGTCGCACTCATGACACGCTACCAAGTCGTCCAGCGGTAAATCTGACAGCCCTGGGGCGTCAACCGGATCTGGCATAAAGGCTCTGGCTCCAAAAAAGTTGGACCTATTCTAGTGTCCTGACTCAAAAATAACTGTGCAATTTTGTATTGTCGCCAGAGTGCTCTTTTCCTGCGGACAAAACAAAACCCCTACCTGCATATGCAGATAGGGGTTTCGGAATTTAATCTTGACGATGACCTACTCTCACATGGGGAAACCCCACACTACCATCGGCGATGCATCGTTTCACTGCTGAGTTCGGGATGGGATCAGGTGGTTCCAATGCTCTATGGTCGTCAAGAAATTCGGTAGCCAGCTCGTTTGCCTTGCGGCTCACGCTCCAGCGAATGGGTATGCGATAGTTTGGTGTTTGTGAGTATCTCGAACTTTCGGTTCGTTTCGTCTTCACACACCGCAATCTGGTGCCTTTTCAGGTCAGCAAATTGCTTGGGTGTTATATGGTCAAGCCTCACGGGCAATTAGTATTGGTTAGCTCAACGCCTCACAGCGCTTACACACCCAACCTATCAACGTCGTAGTCTTCGACGGCCCTTCAGGGGACTCAAGGTCCCAGTGAGATCTCATCTTGAGGCTAGTTTCCCGCTTAGATGCTTTCAGCGGTTATCTATTCCGAACATAGCTACCCGGCAATGCCACTGGCGTGACAACCGGAACACCAGAGGTTCGTCCACTCCGGTCCTCTCGTACTAGGAGCAGCCCCTCTCAAATCTCAAACGTCCACGGCAGATAGGGACCGAACTGTCTCACGACGTTCTAAACCCAGCTCGCGTACCACTTTAAATGGCGAACAGCCATACCCTTGGGACCGGCTTCAGCCCCAGGATGTGATGAGCCGACATCGAGGTGCCAAACACCGCCGTCGATATGAACTCTTGGGCGGTATCAGCCTGTTATCCCCGGAGTACCTTTTATCCGTTGAGCGATGGCCCTTCCATACAGAACCACCGGATCACTAAGACCTACTTTCGTACCTGCTCGACGTGTCTGTCTCGCAGTCAAGCGCGCTTTTGCCTTTATACTCTACGACCGATTTCCGACCGGTCTGAGCGCACCTTCGTACTCCTCCGTTACTCTTTAGGAGGAGACCGCCCCAGTCAAACTACCCACCATACACTGTCCTCGATCCGGATAACGGACCTGAGTTAGAACCTCAAAGTTGCCAGGGTGGTATTTCAAGGTTGGCTCCACGCGAACTGGCGTCCACGCTTCAAAGCCTCCCACCTATCCTACACAAGCAAATTCAAAGTCCAGTGCAAAGCTATAGTAAAGGTTCACGGGGTCTTTCCGTCTAGCCGCGGATACACTGCATCTTCACAGCGATTTCAATTTCACTGAGTCTCGGGTGGAGACAGCGCCGCCATCGTTACGCCATTCGTGCAGGTCGGAACTTACCCGACAAGGAATTTCGCTACCTTAGGACCGTTATAGTTACGGCCGCCGTTTACCGGGGCTTCGATCAAGAGCTTCGCGTTAGCTAACCCCATCAATTAACCTTCCGGCACCGGGCAGGCGTCACACCCTATACGTCCACTTTCGTGTTTGCAGAGTGCTGTGTTTTTAATAAACAGTCGCAGCGGCCTGGTATCTTCGACCGGCGTGGGCTTACGCAGTAAATGCTTCACCCTCACCGGCGCACCTTCTCCCGAAGTTACGGTGCCATTTTGCCTAGTTCCTTCACCCGAGTTCTCTCAAGCGCCTTGGTATTCTCTACCCAACCACCTGTGTCGGTTTGGGGTACGGTTCCTGGTTACCTGAAGCTTAGAAGCTTTTCTTGGAAGCATGGCATCAACCACTTCGTGTTCTAAAAGAACACTCGTCATCAGCTCTCGGCCTTAAGATCCCGGATTTACCTAAGATCTCAGCCTACCACCTTAAACTTGGACAACCAACGCCAAGCTGGCCTAGCCTTCTCCGTCCCTCCATCGCAATAACCAGAAGTACAGGAATATTAACCTGTTTTCCATCGACTACGCTTTTCAGCCTCGCCTTAGGGACCGACTAACCCTGCGTCGATTAACGTTGCGCAGGAAACCTTGGTCTTTCGGCGTGGGTGTTTTTCACACCCATTGTCGTTACTCATGTCAGCATTCGCACTTCTGATACCTCCAGCAAGCTTCTCAACTCACCTTCACAGGCTTACAGAACGCTCCTCTACCGCATCACCTAAGTGATACCCGTAGCTTCGGTGTATGGTTTGAGCCCCGTTACATCTTCCGCGCAGGCCGACTCGACTAGTGAGCTATTACGCTTTCTTTAAAGGGTGGCTGCTTCTAAGCCAACCTCCTAGCTGTCTAAGCCTTCCCACATCGTTTCCCACTTAACCATAACTTTGGGACCTTAGCTGACGGTCTGGGTTGTTTCCCTTTTCACGACGGACGTTAGCACCCGCCGTGTGTCTCCCATGCTCGGCACTTGTAGGTATTCGGAGTTTGCATCGGTTTGGTAAGTCGGGATGACCCCCTAGCCGAAACAGTGCTCTACCCCCTACAGTGATACATGAGGCGCTACCTAAATAGCTTTCGAGGAGAACCAGCTATCTCCGAGCTTGATTAGCCTTTCACTCCGATCCACAGGTCATCCGCTAACTTTTCAACGGTAGTCGGTTCGGTCCTCCAGTTAGTGTTACCCAACCTTCAACCTGCCCATGGATAGATCGCCCGGTTTCGGGTCTATTCCCAGCGACTAGACGCCCTATTAAGACTCGCTTTCGCTACGCCTCCCCTATTCGGTTAAGCTCGCCACTGAAAATAAGTCGCTGACCCATTATACAAAAGGTACGCAGTCACCCAACAAAGTGGGCTCCCACTGCTTGTACGCATACGGTTTCAGGATCTATTTCACTCCCCTCTCCGGGGTTCTTTTCGCCTTTCCCTCACGGTACTAGTTCACTATCGGTCAGTCAGTAGTATTTAGCCTTGGAGGATGGTCCCCCCATATTCAGACAAAGTTTCTCGTGCTCCGTCCTACTCGATTTCATGACCAAGAGATTTTCGCGTACAGGGCTATCACCCACTATGGCCGCACTTTCCAGAGCGTTCCGCTAATCTCAAAGCCACTTAAGGGCTAGTCCCCGTTCGCTCGCCACTACTAAGGGAATCTCGGTTGATTTCTTTTCCTCAGGGTACTTAGATGTTTCAGTTCCCCTGGTTCGCTTCTTAAGCCTATGTATTCAGCTTAAGATACCTAACTTATGTTAGGTGGGTTCCCCCATTCAGACATCTCCGGATCAAAGTCTGTTTGCCGACTCCCCGAAGCTTTTCGCAGGCTACCACGTCTTTCATCGCCTCTGACTGCCAAGGCATCCACCGTATGCGCTTCTTCACTTGACCATATAACCCCAAGCAATCTGGTTATACTGTGAAGACGACATTCGCCGAAAATTCGCGATTAAACTCACAAATTTTACCTTAGCCTGATCACCACCAGTGAAAGTGGCCATCAGTCTATCTTTCTATCACATACCCAAATTTTTAAAGAACGATCTAATCAAAAGACTAGAAATCAATATTCACAGCGGAATATTCATTTCTAAACTCTCAAACGTTTCGAAGCAGTTAATGGTGGAGCCAAACGGGATCGAACCGTTGACCTCCTGCGTGCAAGGCAGGCGCTCTCCCAGCTGAGCTATGGCCCCATACAAAATTGGTGGGTCTGGGCAGATTCGAACTGCCGACCTCACCCTTATCAGGGGTGCGCTCTAACCAACTGAGCTACAGACCCAATTTCGAGCGCGTAACTGTTAGCGTTGAGCTATCAGCTTGGAGCTTAAAGCTGCTTCTATCGTCTTCTTCAATGAATCAAGCAATTCGTGTGGGAACTTATGGAGCAGCTGATGTCGTCGATTAAGGAGGTGATCCAGCCGCAGGTTCCCCTACGGCTACCTTGTTACGACTTCACCCCAGTCATGAATCACACCGTGGTAACCGTCCTCCCGAAGGTTAGACTAGCTACTTCTGGTGCAACCCACTCCCATGGTGTGACGGGCGGTGTGTACAAGGCCCGGGAACGTATTCACCGCGACATTCTGATTCGCGATTACTAGCGATTCCGACTTCACGCAGTCGAGTTGCAGACTGCGATCCGGACTACGATCGGTTTTCTGGGATTAGCTCCACCTCGCGGCTTGGCAACCCTCTGTACCGACCATTGTAGCACGTGTGTAGCCCAGGCCGTAAGGGCCATGATGACTTGACGTCATCCCCACCTTCCTCCGGTTTGTCACCGGCAGTCTCCTTAGAGTGCCCACCATAACGTGCTGGTAACTAAGGACAAGGGTTGCGCTCGTTACGGGACTTAACCCAACATCTCACGACACGAGCTGACGACAGCCATGCAGCACCTGTCTCAATGTTCCCGAAGGCACCAATCCATCTCTGGAAAGTTCATTGGATGTCAAGGCCTGGTAAGGTTCTTCGCGTTGCTTCGAATTAAACCACATGCTCCACCGCTTGTGCGGGCCCCCGTCAATTCATTTGAGTTTTAACCTTGCGGCCGTACTCCCCAGGCGGTCAACTTAATGCGTTAGCTGCGCCACTAAGAGCTCAAGGCTCCCAACGGCTAGTTGACATCGTTTACGGCGTGGACTACCAGGGTATCTAATCCTGTTTGCTCCCCACGCTTTCGCACCTCAGTGTCAGTATCAGTCCAGGTGGTCGCCTTCGCCACTGGTGTTCCTTCCTATATCTACGCATTTCACCGCTACACAGGAAATTCCACCACCCTCTACCATACTCTAGCTCGTCAGTTTTGAATGCAGTTCCCAGGTTGAGCCCGGGGATTTCACATCCAACTTAACGAACCACCTACGCGCGCTTTACGCCCAGTAATTCCGATTAACGCTTGCACCCTCTGTATTACCGCGGCTGCTGGCACAGAGTTAGCCGGTGCTTATTCTGTCGGTAACGTCAAAACAATTACGTATTAGGTAACTGCCCTTCCTCCCAACTTAAAGTGCTTTACAATCCGAAGACCTTCTTCACACACGCGGCATGGCTGGATCAGGCTTTCGCCCATTGTCCAATATTCCCCACTGCTGCCTCCCGTAGGAGTCTGGACCGTGTCTCAGTTCCAGTGTGACTGATCATCCTCTCAGACCAGTTACGGATCGTCGCCTTGGTGAGCCATTACCTCACCAACTAGCTAATCCGACCTAGGCTCATCTGATAGCGCAAGGCCCGAAGGTCCCCTGCTTTCTCCCGTAGGACGTATGCGGTATTAGCGTCCGTTTCCGAGCGTTATCCCCCACTACCAGGCAGATTCCTAGGCATTACTCACCCGTCCGCCGCTCGCCACCAGGTACAAGTACCCGTGCTGCCGCTCGACTTGCATGTGTTAGGCCTGCCGCCAGCGTTCAATCTGAGCCATGATCAAACTCTTCAGTTCAAACATCTTTGGGTTTTTAAGAAACCCTAAACTTGGCTCAGCAATCGTTGGTTACATCTTTGATTTCTCGCGGAGTAACTTGTGATGCTGATAATCTTGTTGACTATCAGTCTGACTCCACAAGCACCCACACGAATTGCTTGATTCAGTTGTTAAAGAGCGATTGGTTAAGATCTTTCGTCTCAACCGAGGCGCGCATTCTACAGCAGCCTCTGTTGCTGTCAAGCGGTTATTTTCAGAAGTTTTCAAAGTTTCCTTTGTAACTTCAACCACTTGCGCTTCCGATCTCTCGTTAGCGGGAGGCGAATTCTACAGCGTTACTCGCTGCTGTCAACACCTCTTTTTCTCCGCTTTCGACCGAGATGATCGAACCGTCAATAAAGCGAAAACACACTGCCTTACCAACTCCTTCTGGCTTCGATGAACTGAAGCGTAACCGCTGTCGAAAACTGCGCAACTCTTTGTTTACCAAGGAGTTTTCCGTTTCGACTGCGCCGGAAGTGGGGCGAATTATAGACTTCCAGAATCTGCCGTCAACCTCTAATTACGCCTTTCTTTCAGAAGGTGCCTTTTTGGCTGCTAAACGTGGAATCCGGCGGGTTACAGGCGGCAATCTCAACACCAACAACAACGCACCTATAGAAGCATAGATTACCCACTCCTTCAGATCGGCACGCACGATCCACAACATATGCAGCAATCCAAACCCGAGAACCACATAGACCAACCGATGCAACTTCCTCCAGCGAGAACCCAAACGCCGCTGACTGTAGCGATTGGAGGTAACCGCCAATGCCAACAAACAGAGAAATCCCAGGACTCCGACAATAATGTACGGCCGCTTACGCAACTCAACCCCCAACTGCGACCAATCAAAACCAAGGATGAACGCTGTGTAACCGCTCAAATGCAGAACCACATAAGCGAAACACCACAAACCCAGCTGCCGTCGAACAGCAATCCACCCCGCCCAACCGGTGAGCTTTTGCAAAGGCGTCATGCTTAATGTAATGAGCAGCAGCACAAGCGCCCCCTGCCCCAGACGGTCAACCAATACCTTGCCTGGATCAGGCCCCAGCACATCCGCCCAGGCCTGATACAACCAAAGCAGCGGCCAAATCGCTGCGGCGATGAAGACGCCAATACGCCAGAACGGATATCGCATCAGTAATTCTTCCGCAGATCGAGCCCTGTATATAGAGAAGCGACTTCATCCGAATAACCATTGAACATTTGCGTGTCCCGCACATTGGGCTTGAACAGCCCACTCGGCAAACGCCTTTCCCGTGCCTGGGTCCAGCGCGGGTGATCGACTGTCGGGTTCACGTTCGCATAAAAACCATACTCATCCGAGGCGATACTCTGCCAGGTAGTTTTCGGCTGCTCGCTGACCAAGCTGATCCGCACGATGGATTTAATGCTCTTGAAGCCGTACTTCCAAGGCACCACCAGACGCAGCGGCGCACCGTTCTGATTCGGCAGCTCACGCCCGTACATGCCCACAGCAAGAATCGCCAACGGATTCATCGCCTCATCCAGACGCAGCCCTTCTACATAAGGCCAGTCAATCAGGGCAAAACCGGAACGCTGCCCGGGCATAGTTTTGGGATCCTGCAAGGTTTCGAAGCGAATGAACTTGGCTTTGGAGGTTGGCTCGACCTCCTTGAGCAAGGCCGAAACAGGAAAACCGATCCACGGAATGACCATCGACCAGGCCTCCACACAGCGAAGGCGATAAATACGCTCTTCCAGCTGATAAGGCTTCATGAAGTCTTCCAGCGCATACCGCCCCGGCTTCCCCACCTCCCCGTCCACCACCACGCTCCAGGGTTCGGTTTTCAGCGCACCGGCGTTGGCCGCGGGATCGCCTTTATCGGTACCGAACTCATAGAAGTTGTTGTAGTGGGTCGCGTCCTTGAAAGGTGTGATCGCCTCGTCTTTGACGTTGATCGCCCCCCATTTAACAGAAGGAAGCTTTTCGGCAAACCAGGACGGCGCCTTGCCAGGCTCGACATCAGCATAACGTGCAACATCGTCGGCACTCGCCCAACGCGGCAGACTGCTCACCGCCAAACCGGCGACGGCGGCACCTAATACACTGCGACGAGAAAGGTAGAGGGATTCAGGCGTGACGTCCGACTCATGACAGTCAGACGCTTTGGGGACTTTGATCAGCATGACAACTCCGCAGCTTTGGAGGACAGATGCACCCATAGACTGCGGAGTATGAGGGAAATTACATCACTCGGCTTTTTTGTGCCGACGAAGGCGCAGCAGGTACTGCACCGGCCCGGAAGCCGCATAAGCAAGGAAAACCAGCAGCAGGATGCGCGGCGGATCACTGAACACTACGGCGAATACCAATACCACTGCGAGGATCGCGACAAAGGGAACGCGCCCTTTCAAGTCCAGCTCCTTGAAGCTGTTGTACTTGATGTTACTGACCATCAGCATGCCAGCGGCGGCAACCATCAGCGCAACCAGGAACGACATCTTGGAACCCTGAATGCCGTAGTCGCTGAATGCCCAGACAATGCCCGCGACCACACCGGCGGCGGCCGGGCTGGCCAGACCGATGAAGTAACGTTTGTCTGCGGTGCCGACCTGAGTGTTGAAACGCGCCAGACGTAACGCCGCCCCCGCTACATAGATGAAGGCGACCATCCAGCCGACCTTGCCCATATCGCCCAGGGCCCAGCCGAATGCCAGCAATGCCGGCGCCACACCAAAGGCAACCATGTCCGACAGCGAGTCGTACTCGGCACCGAAAGCACTTTGGGTATTGGTCATACGGGCAACGCGACCGTCGAGACCGTCGAGCACCATGGCGACGAAAATGGCGATCGCGGCGAACGCAAAATATTTGCTCGCGCCGATGGCATCACCGGCACTCAAGGCACTCTGGGCGCTCATCGAGTTGATGATGGAATAGAACCCTGCGAAGAGGTTCGCAGTGGTGAACAGATTCGGCAGAAGATAGATACCACGATGCCGGACTTTACGGCCTTCAGCATCATGCCCTTCTTCGATGTGTTCATCGATAGGCAGAAGGCTTTCGGCGTCAGAAGCCTGCTTTGGCTCTTCGGGACGTTCGCTCATGGACATTTACCTTGCAACGGGGTGGAAAGTTTCGACAGGTGTCTGGGACGACGGCTCGGCCACAAACAATGCAGCTTTATACCAGAACCGGCGGATCCAAACGAAAAAACGCGGCCTAGGCCGCGTTTTCCGTACAAGCTCGGGACTTAGTTCTTGGCTTTGTCGACGATCTTGTTGGCACCGATCCACGGCATCATGGAGCGCAGTTGCTCACCGATGATTTCGATACCGTGAGCGGCGTTGTTACGACGCTTGGCGGTCATCGAAGGATAGCCGGTGGCGCCTTCGCTGATGAACATCTTGGCGTATTCGCCGTCCTGAATACGTTTCAGGGCGTTGCGCATGGCCTGACGGGATTCGGCGTTGATCACTTCCGGACCGGTCACGTACTCGCCGTACTCAGCGTTGTTGGAGATCGAGTAGTTCATGTTGGCGATACCGCCTTCGTACATGAGGTCAACGATCAGCTTCAGTTCGTGCAGGCATTCGAAGTAGGCCATTTCCGGCGCGTAGCCAGCTTCAACCAGAGTTTCGAAACCGGCTTTTACCAACTCAACGGTACCGCCGCACAGAACGGCTTGTTCGCCGAACAGGTCGGTTTCGGTCTCGTCCTTGAAGGTGGTTTCGATGATGCCGGTACGACCGCCACCAACGCCAGCGGCGTAGGACAGTGCAACGTTTTTGGCATTGCCCGAAGCATCCTGGTAGATAGCGATCAGGTCAGGGATACCGCCGCCTTTGACGAACTCGGAACGCACGGTGTGGCCCGGAGCTTTCGGGGCGATCATGATCACGTCGAGGTCAGCACGTGGCACAACCTGGTTGTAGTGAATCGCGAAACCGTGGGAGAAGGCCAGGGTGGCGCCTTTCTTGATGTTCGGCTCGATTTCGTTCTTGTACAGGGCAGACTGGAACTCGTCCGGGGTCAGGATCATGACCAGGTCGGCAGCCGCTACGGCGGAAGCAACGTCAGTCACTTTCAGGCCGTGGGCTTCAGCTTTGGCAACAGTAGCCGAACCTTTACGCAGACCAACAGTAACGTCAACGCCGGAGTCTTTCAGGTTGCACGCTTGAGCGTGGCCCTGGGAACCGTAACCGATGATGGCAACTTTCTTGCCCTGGATGATCGACAGGTCGCAGTCTTTATCGTAGAAAACGTTCATGAATTTCCCCTCTATATCCTGGCCGTTCAGGCCATTCGCTAATTTGGTTTAGATGCTCAGTACTTTGTCGCCGCGGGCAATCCCGGTGACGCCACTGCGTACGGTTTCCAGAATCGAGGCAGTGCCGATCGATTGAATGAAGCTGTCGAGCTTGTCGCTGGTACCGGTCAATTGAACGGTATACACGCTGGCGCTGACATCAACGATCTGCCCACGATAAATATCGGTGGTGCGCTTGATCTCGGCGCGCTGGGCGCCGGTGGCCTTGACCTTGACCAGCATCAGTTCGCGCTCGATGTGAGCACTCTCCGACAGGTCGACCAGTTTTACCACTTCGATCAGCTTGTTCAGGTTCTTGGTGATCTGTTCGATGACTTCATCATGGCCGACAGTGGTCAGCGTCAGACGCGACAGGGTCGGGTCTTCGGTTGGTGCCACGGTCAGGCTTTCGATGTTGTAGTTGCGCTGCGAGAACAGGCCGACTACACGAGACAGAGCGCCCGGTTCGTTTTCCAGAAGCAAGGAAATAATGTGCCGCATGATTAAGTACGCTCCGTCTTGCTCAGCCACATATCGCGCATGGAGCCGTCTTTGATCTGCATCGGGTAGACGTGCTCGCTGGTGTCGACCGAAATATCGATAACCACCAGGCGATCTTTCATGGCGAACGCCTCTTCCATCTTCGACTTCAAATCTTTCGATTCGGTGATGCGCACGCCAACGTGACCATAGGCCTCGGCCAGCTTGACGAAGTCAGGCAACGATTCCATGTAGGAGTGCGAGTGGCGGCTGCCATAACTCATGTCCTGCCACTGGCGAACCATACCCAGTACACCGTTATTCAGAATGACGATCTTCACCGGCAAACCGTATTGCAGGCAGGTCGACAGTTCCTGAATGTTCATCTGGATGCTGCCCTCGCCCGTTACGCAGGCGACGTCATCATCCGGGAAGCTCAGCTTGATGCCCATGGCCGCCGGAAAACCGAAGCCCATGGTGCCCAGGCCACCGGAGTTGATCCAGCGGTTCGGCTTGTTGAACGTGTAGTACTGAGCGGCAAACATTTGGTGCTGGCCCACGTCGGAGGTCACAAAGGCGTCGCCCTTGGTCACTTCGCACAGGGTTTCGATCACGGTCTGCGGCTTGATTACGCTGCCGTCACCCTTGTCGTAAGGGAACAGACCACGGTCACCACGCCACTCATCGACTTGCTTCCACCAGCTGGCAACGGACTCCTTGTTCGGGGTCTCGCCGATTTCCTTGAGAATCGCGACCATTTCGGTCAGGACACTCTCGACCGGACCGACGATAGGCACGTCTGCCTTGATGGTCTTGGAGATCGAAGCCGGGTCGATGTCGATGTGAATGATCTTGGCATTCGGACAGAACTTGGCCGGGCCGTTGATCACGCGGTCATCGAAGCGCGCGCCGACTGCAAGGATCACATCGGCATGGTGCATCGCCAGGTTGGCGGTGTAGCTGCCGTGCATGCCGAGCATGCCGATGAACTGACGGTCGGTGCCAGGGTAGGCACCCAGGCCCATCAGGGTATTAGTCACTGGCAGGTTGAGCATCTTTGCCAGCTCGGTCAGCGGCGCGGAGCCACCACCGAGAATCACGCCGCCACCTGCATAAAGCACAGGACGCTTGGCCGCCAGGAGCATTTCAGCTGCCTTGCGGATTTGCCCGGAGTGACCGCGAACGGCCGGGCTGTAGGAACGCAGCTTGGCTTTTTTCGGGAAGATGTATTCGAACTTCTCGGCCGGGTTGGTCATGTCTTTCGGAATATCGACAACGACCGGACCAGGACGACCGGATTGCGCCAGGTAGAACGCCTTCTTCATGACTTCCGGGATTTCCGACGCATGCTTGATCATGAAGCTGTGCTTCACGATTGGCCGGGAGATACCGATCATGTCGGTTTCCTGGAATGCATCGGTACCTACCATGGTGCTAGGCACCTGGCCGGAAATGACCACCATCGGAATGGAGTCCATGTAGGCCGTGGCAATACCGGTGATGGCGTTGGTTGCACCCGGGCCGGAGGTTACCAGTACCACACCGGCTTTACCGGTGGCACGGGCATAGCCGTCAGCCATATGGGTCGCAGCCTGTTCGTGACGAACCAGAATGTGGGTCACTTCCGGTTCTTTGAACAGGGCATCATAGACATGAAGAAGAGCACCACCCGGGTACCCGTAGATATATTTGACGCCTTCGTCACGCAAAAAGCGGACGAGCATCTCACCGCCAGATAAAAGCTCCACGTTGTTCACCTCTAAAACGCCAGAATACCGCCCACATACAAAGAGGACGGGTCTTAATAGGTTTACTTCTCGGCAGAGCATGAGCGACGGTGGTCGCCGACTACGTCAGCACTGACTGAGCAAGTATTGGGATCGTCCCAAGTGTTGCGGGCCTTTCCCACCCAGCGCGAGGTAACGCGTTGCGGGTGTAACAGGTCGGCGCGGATGTGCGCCTCATGATCTACCGAGTGGGTCTGCTTCTGGCAGTCCCTCTACAGCGGACTTTGGATTCTTCTGTTTCGCCCATCGCAAGTCAAGCCGTCAATGTGCTTTATTCGAACTAAGCGCATGAGAACGCAAGAAAAAACCTTTAAACCGCAACTGTGTTAGCTTCGATTGCGCACCCATGACAAGGAAATGGCATGCGAACGTTCTTCTTCACCGCCGGCTTGCTGATCAGCCTGAGCCCTTTGTGCATGGCGGGTCAGATCTATAAATGGGTCGATGCCCAGGGCGTTACCCATTTTGATGCGCAACCGCCCCCAGGCCAGGAGCCCACCCTCGTGGTGACGCCCGCCCCGCCCGTCGGCAAACCGAGTACGCCAGCGCGCAGTAACGTCATAGGCGATCAACGGGCCATCGACAACAAAGTGAAAAAGCAGGTCGCCGAGCAGCAAGCCCAGCTAAAAGTATTCTGCGAACAGGCCCGAACGAACCTGGCTCAACTGCAGAATAATCCGCGACTACGGGAGGATGTCGACGGTGAGATGCGCCGCCTGACCGACCAACAACGTCAGGAGCGCATCACCGAAGCACAGAAACAGATTGCGAAAAACTGCCAGTAGTTAGCGAGAAGCGGTGATCAACAGGTCGAACTCTTTGAGCAAGACCTGAAGCTGCCGATCCTTGCCCTGGACGTTGCGGGCGGCGAAGACCATTTCGGCCATCTCCTGGATTCCCGACGCGTTGGGCAGCGGCAGATCCTGTTCAAGGATGGTCTTCATCCGCGGCAGGAAGATCCATTGCAGCCATTGCTCGAAATCCAGCGTATCCACCGAAAATGGCTCGACACTGGATAGCGCTTCAGCGGACGGCGCGACTTCGTCCCACCAGCCCTGGACACGCAGTTCGCGTTCGATCAACAGCAACTGCTCGGCAATCTTCGGGAAGCGTGCATCCATCACAGCGAGACCTTGGCCTTCTGACGCGCCAACGCCGCACCGGCGGAGTCACCCTGCTTCTCACGAGCCTGAGCGATCAATCCCCACAAGCTGGCCTGAAGAGCCGGACGACCATTGGCGAACGTCAGACCACGACGAGCGAATTGCTCGGCCTGTGCCGCATCACCTTGAGCCATACGCACCTGGGCCAGGCGATAAAGTACTTGCGGCTCACGCGGTGCGACACGCTGGGCGCGCTCGAGACTGGACGACGCGCCATTAAGGTCGCCGCTGGCCTGTTGCTGCTGGGCAGTGGTCAACAATGCCAGGACCGGACCGTCCAGTTGCTCATCGGCAGACAGGCCGCCGGAGCTCGCCGAAGGAATTCCGCTCGGCGTCGATGGCATGCTGTAGCTGCCCTGGTTGACCGGTGCCGACTGGACCGGCGAGGTATCGATCGGCCCCGGAGTGATCGGGCCTGGGGTAATCGGCGAAGTGCTGATCGGGGCCGAGGAAACCGCGCCACCACCCGGCACCATCACGACAACGCCAGTGTCACCTTGCGGGATTGCCTGAGTCTGGCCTTGCACAGGACGTTTTACCGTCGTCTGACGGTAACCGCCATTGGCCTGTATCCGTTCACTGTTCGAAACGGCGCTGCCGGAATCCACAACCGGAATCGAACCACGCTGTACGGTGGAGCAGCCGCTGAGCAAAGCCACGGCGGTCACTGCTGGAATCAACCACTTGTTCACTTGAAACCCTCTTTGCTTAATTCATCCAGCCCTTGACCCAATCCATCACCGATTCGCCGGAAGCAGGGCCTTCGCCACCGCAAGCGGGACCGGGAGGCGGTTCGCTGCCGCGAATATACGGCATCTGCACCGCACCTGGGCAGCTGCCTTCAGAACCTTGCCCGGTGCGCGAATCGACCCAAGCCTGAACAATGTTGTCCGGCTGCGGCATGTCCAGCGGCAGCGGATCGGCCTTGCGCATGAAACTGGTCCAGACCTGCAATGCACCGGTGGCACCGGTGAACGGCGTCTTGCCGTTATCATCGCGCCCCAGCCAGACCACTGCCAGCAGATCCTGACTGAAACCGGCGAACCAGCTGTCCCGCGAATCGTTACTGGTACCGGTCTTGCCGGCCAGAGTCAGGGTTTTCGGCAACACGTTATAAACCGAGCTACCGGTGCCTTCACGCATGACTCGTTGCATGGCGCTCTGAACCAGGTAAATGGACGCCGGATCGAATTGCTGCTGAATCTGGAACGGATAACGCTTGAGCGGCTCGCCCTCGGCCGTCAGCACGCTACGAATCCCGCGCATCGGCGTATTGAATCCGCCGTTGGCCAGTGTCTGGTACATGGTCGCCACTTCGATCGGGGTCAAGCCACCGGCACCCAGCAACATCGACGGGAACGCGGGGAACTCGCGACTCACCCCAAGGCGTGCCAGGGTTTTGAGGACATTGGGTACACCCACCGCCAAGCCGAGACGCGCGGTCGACAGGTTGTAGGAATGCGCCAGCCCTTGATAAAGGAACACTGTACCGTGGGAACGACGATCATAGTTCTGCGGTTTCCAGACCTGACCGTCCGCGCCTTTGACCGAGAAGGATTCGTCCGACAGCCAACTGGTCAACGTGTACTGGCTCGGCTTCTCAAGGGCTGTCAGATAAACCGCTGGTTTGATCAACGAGCCGATCGGTCGTACCGCGTCGAGCGCCCGGTTGAAACCGGCAAAACCCGCCTGACGGCTGCCAATCATCGCCTGGACTTCTCCGGTTTCCGGGTTGGTCACGACCATGGCCGCCTCAACTTCATCGGAACCCTTGCGCCCGGCCAGACGCTTGAACGTGTCGTTGACCGAGGCTTCGGCTTTCATCTGCAGGATCGGGTCGAAACTGGTGAAAATCCGCAGCCCCTCTTCGGTCAAGTCTTCGTCGCGGTAGTCTTCGCGCAACTGACGTTTAACCAGGTCGAGGAAGCCCGGAAACGAGCTGTCAGCCAACTTGCCGCGAGTGGTCACACCCAGAGGCATTTTCTTCGCCGCCTCAACCTGCTCGGCGGTAGCAACGCCTTGTTCCCCCAGAACATCGAGCACCAGATTGCGCCGCTCCAGCGCCCGCTCAGGGTTGCGACGCGGGTTGTAATAGGACGGCCCCTTGACCATGCCCACCAACAAAGCGACTTGATGCAGTTTCAGCTCGGACAATGGCTGCCCGAAGAAGAACTGGCTGGCCAGGCCGAAACCGTGCACCGCGCGCTGACCATCCTGGCCGACGAACACTTCATTGAGGTAAGCCTCAAGAATTTCGCGCTTGTCGTAATGCAGCTCAAGCAACATCGCCATCATGGCTTCGGTGAGCTTACGGGTCAGGCTGCGCTCGCTGGTGAGGTAGAAGTTCTTGACCAACTGTTGCGTCAGCGTACTGCCGCCCTGGGTCATCTTGCCACCCGAGGTGTTGATGTAGATGGCTCGGGCAATCGATTTCGGCGACACGCCCCAGTGGCTGTAGAAATCCCGATCTTCTACGGCAATCAGGGTTTCGAGCAGATACGGCGGAACCTGATCGATCTTGATCAGGATGCGGTCTTCAAGGTTTTTCGGGTAAATCCCGCCGATCAGCAATGGCTCCAGTCGCACCACAGAAAGCTTCGAACCGTTGGTCGCCGAAAGCTCGGCCACGTAATCGCCGGAGAAGCGCACGCGCACAGGCTGAGCCGTCTCCATGCCTTCATAGAACTGGAAGCCGCGGGTATTCAGGTCGACGGTATTGCCATTGACCGCCGCCGCGCCGGGGCCGTTGCTGACGGCTTCACGTCGGTAGCCCAAGGCATCGAGCTCGGTGAGGAAGTCTTCCTTGCTCAGTTTTTGGCCAGTGAACAGCTCAAGCGGGCGCGCATACACCTTGGCCGGGATGGTCCAGCGCTTGCCGGAGAACTTCTCCTGGACCACAGCGTCGAGGTAAACCGCGAACCCGGCGAGCACCACGAGGCCGACCAGGCTGAGTTTAAGGGCCCAGCCCAGCCAGGGGCGCATGCCCTTGGAAGGTGGTTTTTTAGGAGTGCGGGGGGATCGAGTACGAGTCATGGCGGCGGATTATACGCACTTTATTCATCCTCAACAGAAGCCCGCCGAGGTTTGCGTCGGGCGGACTTGCGGCCATAATGACGGCCTTGAATTTCCCCCAGACTCTGAAGGATCGCCTGTGAGCCAGTCCCTGATCGCTGCCCTGCAAAACCCGGCCCTCTACCCGCATCCCGTAGAAGGGTTCCAGGTCATCGAGACCCATATTTCCTGGGTGCTGCTCACCGGGCCCTATGCTTATAAAGTGAAGAAGCCAGTGAATTTCGGCTTCCTCGACTTCACCAGTCTTGAAGCTCGCAAGCATTTCTGCGCTGAAGAGCTGCGCCTGAACCAGCGCTTGACCCATGATTTGTATCTTGAAGTGTTGCCGATCACTGGCAGCGCCGAGGCACCACAACTGGGCGGCGAAGGCCCGGTCGTCGATTACGCCCTGAAAATGCGTCAGTTCCCGCAAAGCCAATTGCTCAGCACCCTGCAAGCCAACGGCGAGCTGACCACTACGCACATCGACGAGATGGCCGCGCAAATCGCTCAATTCCACCTCAGCGCACCGAAAGTGCCTGCCGAACACGAAGCTGGCACGCCGGACAGCGTGATGGCGCCGGTACGGCAGAACTTCGAACAAATCCGTCCGTTCCTCAGCGACAAGGCCGATCTTCTGCAACTCGAAGCGCTGCAAGCCTGGGCCGAAAGCAGCTTCGAGCGCCTCAAGCCACTGTTCGCCCAGCGCAAGGCCGACGGCTTCATTCGTGAATGCCACGGTGACATTCACTTGGGCAATGCCACCGTGATCGACGGCAACGTGGTGATCTTCGACTGCATCGAGTTCAACGAACCGTTCCGCTTCACCGACGTTTACGCCGACACCGGCTTTCTGGCGATGGACCTGGAAGACCGTGGCCTAAAGAGCCTGGCACGCCGTTTCATCAGCCAATACCTGGAGCTGACCGGCGACTATCAGGGCCTTGAGCTGCTGAACTTCTACAAAGCCTACCGCGCACTGGTTCGCGCCAAGGTCAGCCTGTTCAGCATGCCCGCAGAGGCCGATCCGGTGCAGCGCGCCACCACCCTGCGCCAGTACCGCAACTACGCCAACCTGGCGGAAAGCTACAGCACCATTCCTTCGCGCTTCCTGGCGATCACCCACGGCGTTTCCGCTGTTGGTAAAAGCCACGTGGCCATGCGCCTGGTGGAAGCGCTGGGCGCCATCCGCCTGCGTTCCGATGTCGAGCGCAAGCGTATGTTCGGCGAGCAAGCCGTACCGAACGACCTGCAGGCCGGTATTTATAGCGCCGACGCCAGCGCTGCCACCTACAGCCGTCTGCATGAAATTGCCGAGGTAATTTTGCATGCCGGTTTCCCGGTAGTGGTCGATGCCACGTACCTCAAGCGCGACCAACGCGACGGCGCGGCAAAAATCGCCGAAGCCACGGGTGCACCATTCCTGATCCTCGACTGCGACGCACCGCAAGCGGTAATCGAGAGCTGGTTGAAGCAACGTCAGGCAGACAATAACGATCCATCCGACGCCAACCTGACCGTTATCGCCGCCCAGCAAGCCAGCCGCGAGGCCCTGACGCCAGCAGAAATTCTGTGCAGCAAACGCGTCCAGACCAATGAAAGTGGCACGCTCGATACCGTCGTTGCGCAGATTCGCCAACGCCTGCCAGGCCTGTAAAAAACTATTTCAACCGTGAAGCCTTCACCGGCTTCACGGCTGCCAAATAGTGGCACTATAATGGCGTCATAAAACCATCAGGTGATGTGACATGAGCCAGCCGAAACTTCTCGACACCCCGCTTTATGCCTTGCTGCACAAAGACGACATCACAGGCTTTAACAATGAACGCCCGAAAGATGGACCTATCGACATGGTCGGTGGCGACTTCCGTGGTCTCGATCTGCGTGAACTAAATGCCGACGGCGTCGACTTCACCGATGCCTATTTTCGTTCTGCCGATTTGCGCGGCATCGACTTTCGAAACTCGTCCCTGGAAGGTGCAAGCCTGGCCCACGCGCAGATCTCCGGCGCCTACTTCCCGCCAGAGCTGAGTGCCGATGAGATTCTGATGTCGATGAATTTCGGCACGCGACTGCGTTATCGCACCCGCTAAAAGCGACGTTTCTACCAGGTCCGGCGTCTCTGCTTTGCGCTGGACTCTGTAATTTTTTTTACCCCTGAAACTCACGCCTTCCGACTGCCCTCGCAGCCTTTTCACGCCGCTTCTTGTGTCCACCTCTTAGAAGCTTTTGCGTCGAAACCGACCAAACAATCACGCTTTTCCTACTGATGGCTACACTGCTGAGAGGCTCGCCCACGCACCGTTCGGCTGTCGCAAGGAGGCTTGATGAATGATGAACTGCAACACCTGAAAAATCTTGGCAAGACGTCGGCGCAATGGCTGCATGCCGTGGGCATCCACAGTGCATCGGACTTGCGTCGGCTGGGAGCTGTGGATGCTTATCGGGCCGTGCGCACGCGCGGTTTTCGGGCTTCCAAGGTGTTGTTGTATGCGATCGAAGGCGCATTGATGGATGTTCACTGGAACGACATTCCCGCCGAACGCAAGGAAGCCTTGAACAAACAGCTGGACGCTATTTCGTCACGCCACAAGATTTGAACGGGTAATTACGCTTACGCACACAGCCTGAAGACCAATGATTGCAGGGCCCTCACCAAGGGAACTGGTGAGATCCACAGAAATTAAAAATCAGCGGTTGACTTGGTAATGAGAATCGCTATGATTATCACAACTGGTCGCGAGACTGGTCGATATTCTGAAAAGCCCTTGGTTCGGACTCTCAGATTATCTCCTCATCAGGCTAATCACGGTTATTTGACCCGGCTCTTGCCGGGTCTTTTTTTGCCTGCGCAAAACTCGCCAGGTTTTACTGCCCTGACTACTTGCCGAACTGTTTACGCATTTGCGCGCAGTAATCCTGCGGTGGCGTGGCGGGCGTATACCAGACGTAATCGGCCATGGCCGGTGTGACCTCAGCGCCCTGCTCTGCCAGCATCAATACCGTTGGCGCTTCAGGCTCATCCAGATCCCGCACATGGATCGGCACCCCGACATCCTTGCGTGCGTGGTACGCGCCAGCAAACAGCAGTGAAGGCGTCGGTGCGGCCAGTAATCGCTCGGCCATCCGCCGGTCACGCTGCTGCTGGACGGCCAGCATCGCGGGCATTTGCGATGTAGGCAGCAAGCCGCAGTGGGAATCGCTGATTTGTGCCAGCAACGTCTCCTTGACCATCGGGGCGTTGGAGCGCGAACCGCTCAATGTCGGCGGTTTGGCATAGACAGTACGGACTTCAAGCGTATCCAGATTAGCCGCCAGCAACGGGTACGGCTGAGTCAGGGCAAAACCAACGATTGGCCCATACAGATTCCAGTCCCAACCCGATTGCCAGGCCAATGCATTGGGCAAGTCAGCAGGTAGCGGTGAAGCATGCCTAACGTGATCGACGCGCGCTTGCTGATCCGGCGTGAGCATTTCCAGCAGCAAACTGCCTTGGGGCCGCCGCTCACCCAGCGCCTGTAATAACCACAATTGCAGTTGATGGTGATCACGATTGTCATGCTGCTCGCCGACGATCAACCGCGAAGGCTTGGCTAACCGTGCAAGCAGTTCCTGCGCTGTCAGGGTTTGGCCGCTGTGCAGGTCCCGGATCTCGCCGCTGACGGGTGGCGGCACCACCGGCACATGCTGACAGGCACTCAGTAACAGCACAGCCAGGATCACCATCACACGCATGTTCTCACCTCGATGAAATGCTCAGCGGGCGATGATCAGCGGATGCCCACGCTCCGGGTGCGGTTGCACCAGTACTTCCAGCCCGAACACGGCCTTGAGCGGTTCCGGGCGCAGCACCTGCTCCGGCGTATCCAGCGCCACGGGCCGCCCTCCTTCGAGCAGTAACAGACGATCACAATAGCGTGCCGCCAGGTTCAGATCATGCAGGATCACCAGCACCGCCGCACCACGATCGGCGAACTCGCGCACCGCTTGCAGAGTAGTGTGTTGATGCAGCGGGTCGAGCATCGACGTCGGTTCATCGAGCAACAACGTTTGCCCCGCTTCCCCCGGCCATAGCTGCGCCAGCACCCGCGCCAAGTGCACCCGCTGACGCTCGCCACCAGACAACGCCAGATAGCTGCGTCCACTCAGGTGCCGCGCATCGGCCGCGTGCAGCGCGGCGGCAACGATCTCGTCATCCCGGACCCGGCCGCTTTGATAAGGCAGACGCCCCATGCCGACCACTTCTTCGACGCGAAAGGCAAAGTCCAGGGTCGACACCTGCGGCAACACCGCCAAACGCTGGGCTCGCTGCGCCCCGGCCCAATGACTCAGCTCGCGCTCATCGAGCCAGACACTGCCATGGTCCGCATGCAATTCGCTACACAGGGCGCCGAGCAATGTGCTTTTGCCGGCACCATTGGGGCCAAGCACGCCGAGGACTTCGCCCGGCTTGAGTTCAAGGGTGATGTCCGTGAGAACAATCTTTCGACCGCGCCGGATTTGCAGATTCTGCGTTCGCAACATCAGGCACGCCCTCTGACCAGTAGATACAGAAAGAACGGTGCGCCGATGAAGGCTGTGACGATCCCGATCGGCAACTCGGCCGGCGCCAGGGCCAGTCGCGCCACCAGATCGGCAAACAATAAGAGACTGGCGCCCGCCAATACCGACGCCGGCAACAGTACACGATGATCGGGGCCGGCCAGCAATCGCACCAGATGCGGCACCACCAGGCCGACAAACCCGATCATCCCCGCTGCCGCTACCGCCGCGCCGACGCCCAGCGCCGTGCAGAACACCAGTTCGCGCTTGAGGCCTTCGACGTCGATGCCCAGGTGACCGGCCTCCGACTCCCCCAGCAACAATGCATTCAAGGCCTTGGCCCGACGCGGCAACCACAGCGCCACACCGGTGCTCACCAGCAGCAACGGCCAAAGTCGCGAATAACTGGCGCCGTTAAGGCTGCCCAGATTCCAGAACGTCAGGGTGCGCAGGGTCGCGTCATCCGCCAGATAGGTGAACAGTCCTACCGCCGAACCGGCCAGGGCAGTCAATGCAATACCGGCCAGCAGCATAGTGGCGACGTTGGTCTGGCCATTGCGTCGCCCCAATCGATACACCAGCGCCGTTACACCCAGCCCGCCGAGAAACGCACACACCGACAACAAATAAGGGCCGAAGGATTCAGGCAGGCCACCGAACACCGAGCCGCCGACAATCGCGATGGCGGCGCCCAATGCCGCGCCACTGGAGACCCCCACCAATCCCGGATCGGCCAGAGGGTTGCGAAACAAGCCCTGCATCGCCACGCCGGACAGCGCCAGCACGCCGCCCACCGCCAAGCCGAGCAAGGTTCGTGGCAATCGAATCTGCCCGAGGATCAGTTCGGCCTGCTCCAGCCCGTCGGGCGCGATTGGCAACCCGATCAGCCGCAACGCCGCGCGCAAGGTATCGAACAACGGCAAACTCACCGGCCCCAACGCCAGCGACAACCAGATCGCCAGCAAACACAGCAAGCTCAGGCCAATGAATAATACACGGGGTTTAACCAGAAGGATCATTGGCCGGTCGTACCGGGATAGAACGCACAGAGCGCAGCAACGCGGGTACTCAGGCGCATAAACAGCTTCCTTTAAAGGTTTTCCCGGGCATCGAGAGGACAAGCCAAGTATCCTCGGCATCCGGCAATCGCCCCTGTGGGCGAACGGCAATTTGATATTTGTTTGCATTTGAACGTCAAGCTCGGACATATCTGGTCACGAGCGAGACTTGAGGATAGACATGAAGCTTCTTTGCACAGGCGCCGAATTGGCTGACGCCAGCAGTCGCGGTTTCGACGTCGACGGTCAGAAGCTCCTGGCCGTACGCCGGGGCGGCCGGGTGTATGTGTATGAAAATCGCTGCCCGCATCGGGGCGTCGGACTGGAATGGAAGCCCGACCAGTTTCTTGACCCCAGCAACAGCCTGATCCAGTGCGCCACCCACGGCGCGTTGTTTCTGATCGAAGACGGCGAATGCGTCGCGGGCCCGTGCGCCGGGCAATCACTGACCACCATCCCCTGCCGCGAAGACGCGCAAGGGATCTGGGTCACGCTCTAAAGCAGCACTTCCAGCCGCCGATCGACCACCATCTCTTCGTGGGTCAGGTGCACGCCATACGCCAGTACTTCGACCCCACACGCCACCGCTTCGCGTAACGCCGCCGCGTAGGCCGAATCAATTTCTTCAGCAGGACGCACGGAGTCGATGCCGGTCAGGTTCACGCAATACAACTGCACCGCACGAATCCCGTCCCGGGCCAAATGCGCCAACTCGCGCAAATGCTTGGCCCCGCGCTGGGTCACCGCATCGGGAAACGCCGCCACCAACGAGCCATCGAAGCCCAGGGTGACGCTTTTGACTTCCACATACGCGGGCCCGCTCGGGTAATCGAGACGGAAATCGATGCGGCTGCTTTCCTGACCGTAGGCTACTTCGCGCTTCAGTTCGGTAAAGCCGTTCAGCTCGGTGATGACATTGGCCCGCAACGCCTCCTCAATCAAACCGTTGGCCCGGCCGGTGTTTACGCAGAACAGCCGTCCCTGCGGGGTTTCGCCGACTTCCCAAGTGCCGGGCAACTTGCGTTTGGGGTCGTTGGAACGACTGAACCAGACCTGCCCGCCTTCGACCTGGCAATTAAGCATCGATCCGGTGTTAGGGCAGTGAATAGTCAGCAACTCGCCGCTAACGGTTTCGATATCGGCAAGGAAACGTTTGTAACGACGAATCAGGCGACCTTCTTCGAGGGGAGGATGAAAACGCATCAGCCTTGCCAGCTCCGTAAACCACGAGCGATCCGCTCAACCGCTTCCTGCAAGCGTGGAAGACTTTGGGTGTAGGCAAACCGCACATGATGCCCGGCCTGATAGCGCCCGAAGTCCAGGCCTGGGGTGATCGCAACGTGTTCGGTTTCGAGAAAATGTCGGCAGAACGCGAAGGCATCGCCGCCGAACTTGCTGATATCGGCGTACAAATAGAACGCACCTTCCGGCTCTACAGCGATACCGAAGCCCAACTCCCTCAAGGCTGGCAGCAGGAAATCACGACGTCGGCCGAACTCGGCGCGGCGCTCCTCGAAAATCTGGATGGTGGCGGGTTCGAAGCAAGCCAATGCAGCGTGCTGGGCCATGCTCGGCGCGCTGATGTAGAGGTTTTGGGCGAGCTTCTCCAGCTCACCGACCGCGGCTTCTGGCGCTACCAGCCAACCGAGGCGCCAGCCGGTCATGCCGAAATACTTGGAAAAACTATTGAGGACGAAGGCGCTGTCATCGACTTCCAGCACGCTAGCCGCATCCGTGCCGTAAGTCAGACCATGGTAGATCTCGTCGACCACCAAATGGCCGTGGCGGGCCTTGATCGCTGCAGAGAGCCCGGCCAACTCGTCGCGGGTCAGGATGGTTCCGGTCGGGTTGGCCGGCGATGCAACCAGGGCACCGACGCTGTCATGATCCCAGTGACGTGCGACCAGGTCCGGGGTCAGTTGATAACGCACGTCCGGGCCGACCGGCACCAGTTGCGCCGCGCCTTCCACCAACCGCAAGAAGTGCCGGTTGCACGGGTAACCCGGGTCTGCCAGCAGCCAATGCTTGCCTGGGTCCACCAGCAAGGCACTGGCCAACAGCAACGCGCCTGAACCGCCGGGTGTGATAAGAATTCGTTGCGGATCAATGTTCAGCCCGTAACGCTGCTGATAAAAACCCGAAATGGCCTCGCGCAGCTCGGGAATACCGCGGGCAGCGGTGTAACGAGTCTTCCCCGCCGTCAGCGCGGCTTGGCCGGCCTGGATGATCGGCTCGGCGGTGGTGAAGTCCGGCTCGCCGATTTCCAGGTGAATCACGTCGTGGCCGGCTGCTTGCAGCTCGTTGGCCCGCGCCAGCAGGGCCATAACGTGAAACGGTTCGATAGCGCGACTGCGCGCACTGTAGGACAGAGCCATTAGCCTTCCTTACAACGGGGAAAAGAATCGATTCTACCCAAGCGCAGGAACGAGCGAGAACCTAAAGCAGTCAGAGCCCATATAACGCGGGTCTCAAACAGTTCAAGCGTATGCTCCAGGTTTGACTAAAATCAATAATTGATCAGGTCTCCAGAGCCACCAGGCAAGGCTTTGCAATCTTTTGCAAGGCCCACGGGCCGCGGGCTCGACATCCGGGAGTAGCGCGGTCCGATTTGATCTGGTAAGTTCGCCCGCTTGCAGCCGCAGGGCCGGCAGGTGTCGGTGATGGAGCAATCCTGCGCAATGGATTACAAGAGTAGAGGCGGTCCATTTCATGCCCACCCAAGCAAAGCAACAGCAGAACCAGTCGATCAGCGGCTTCGAACCCTACAAAGAAGTGAAGGGCGAAGAGTACATGGGCAAGCCCATGCGCGCTCACTTCACCAAGATCCTGAACAAGTGGAAACAGGACTTGATGCAGGAAGTCGACCGTACTGTTGATCACATGAAAGACGAAGCGGCCAACTTCCCTGACCCGGCAGATCGTGCCAGCCAGGAAGAAGAATTCAGCCTCGAATTGCGCGCTCGCGACCGCGAGCGCAAGCTGATCAAGAAAATCGACAAAACCCTGCAATTGATCGAAGACGAAGAATACGGCTGGTGTGAGTCCTGCGGCGTCGAAATCGGCGTCAAGCGACTGGAAGCCCGTCCTACCGCCGACATGTGCGTTGACTGCAAGACCCTGGCGGAAATCAAGGAAAAACAAGTCGGCAAGTAATCTTTGCGACTTGAACGAAGAACGGAGCGTGCGAACGCTCCGTTTTTTGTTTCTGAATTTCGCCTCGGCAGAAAACCTGTGGGAGCGAGCCTGCTCGCGAATGCGGTGTATCAGGCAACACTAATGTTGGAGCTGATGGCCCCTTCGCGAGCAGGCTCGCTCCCACAGGGACTTGCGCACGACCAGAGAAAGTAACATTCGTCCATGACTGCCACGACTTCCCCTCGCTACATCGGGCGTTTCGCTCCCACACCCAGCGGGCATCTGCATTTCGGTTCACTGGTCGCCGCACTGGCCTCGTACCTCGACGCCCGTTCGGTCGGCGGCCGTTGGCTGGTGCGCATGGAGGATCTCGATCCGCCGCGCGAAGAACCCGGCGCTCAAGCGGCGATTCTCAAGGCACTGGAAAGCTACGGTTTCGAGTGGGATGGCGACATGGTCCGACAGAGTGAGCGGCACGCGGCCTACGACGAAGTCATCAATCGCCTGTTCAATCAGGGCCTGGCCTACGCTTGTACCTGTTCGCGCAAACAATTGGAGCCGTATCACGGCATCTATCCCGGGTTCTGCCGCAACGCGGGGCACGGCACCGAAAACGCAGCGATCCGCCTGCGTGTACCGGAGCTGGAATACCACTTCATCGACCGGGTGCAGGGCGAATTCCGTCAACATCTCGGCCGGGAGGTCGGCGATTTTGTGATCCGCCGTCGAGATGGGCTCTACGCCTATCAATTGGCGGTGGTGCTGGACGACGCCTGGCAAGGCATCACCGATATCGTGCGCGGTGCCGATTTGCTGGATTCCACGCCGCGCCAGCTCTATCTGCAAGAGCTGCTCGGCCTGCCGCAGCCACGCTACCTGCACATCCCGCTGATTACCCAGCCGGACGGCCACAAACTCGGCAAATCCTATCGCTCGCCGCCGCTGACCGAAGATCAGGCCACGCCGCTGTTGCTGCGTGCATTGCGGGCGCTGGGGCACAAACCTGCGACCGAACTGAATGACGCCACGCCACGGGACGTGCTGAACTGGGGCATTGCCCACTGGGATGCATCGCTGATCCCGCGCACACTAACGTTGCCTGAAGCGCAACTGCAGTGATGCCACTTGCAGTGGCGCGCCCATCCGTTACCATCGCCGCACGTTTTCGGGCACGCGCATAAAAAAGAGAGGCCGGGATGTACATCTATCGCTTGGTCCTGCTCCTGGTAGTGGGGATTTATCTGTTCTCCCCGGCCATCATGGATTGGTGGATCGACGCCACGGGCGCCTGGTATCGCCCTTATTTGCTCTGGCTGATTCTGATTGTCGTGACCTTCATTCTGCAGAGCCAAAAAGATGCCGATGAGCTTTAGCCTGACCCAGATGATCCTGATCAGCGCCGCGTACCTGGCGGTGCTGTTCGGCGTGGCCTGGATCAGCGAACGGGGCATGATCCCCCGGGCGATCATTCGCCACCCGCTGACGTACACCCTGTCGCTGGGCGTTTACGCCAGTGCCTGGGCGTTTTACGGCACGGTGGGCCTGGCCTATCAGTACGGCTACGGTTTTCTGTCCAGCTACCTCGGGGTTTCCGGGGCCTTTCTGCTGGCACCGGTACTTTTGTACCCGATCCTGAAAATCACCCGCACTTATCAGCTCTCGTCCCTGGCCGACTTGTTCGCGTTTCGTTTCCGCAGCACTTGGGCCGGCGCACTGACGACCATTTTCATGCTGATCGGCGTGTTGCCGTTGCTGGCGTTGCAGATTCAGGCAGTGGCCGACTCCATCAGCATCCTCACCCGCGAGCCGGTGCAGCATCGCGTGGCCTTGAGCTTCTGCGCACTGATTACGCTGTTCACGATTTTCTTCGGCTCACGCCACATCGCTACCCGCGAGAAACATGAAGGCCTGGTGTTTGCGATTGCCTTCGAGTCGGTGATCAAACTGATCGCGATTGGCGGTGTCGGTCTGTATGCGCTGTATGGCGTGTTCGACGGCCCGCAGCAGCTGGAACTGTGGCTGCTGCAAAATCAGACCGCCCTCGCCGCCCTGCACACGCCCTTGCAGGAAGGCCCGTGGCGCACGCTGCTGCTGGTGTTCTTCGCTTCGGCGATCGTGATGCCGCACATGTACCACATGACCTTTACCGAAAACCTCAACCCGCGCTCGCTGGTCAGTGCGAGCTGGGGTCTGCCGCTGTTTCTGCTGTTGATGAGCCTCGCGGTGCCGCTGATTCTCTGGGCCGGGCTGAAACTCGGCGCCACGACCAATCCGGAATACTTCACCCTGGGCATCGGCATCGCCGCCAACAGCAAAGCCCTGGCGCTACTGGCGTATGTCGGCGGATTGTCGGCGGCCAGCGGCCTTATCATCGTCACCACGCTGGCGCTGTCCGGGATGGCGCTGAACCATCTGGTGCTGCCGCTCTATCAGCCGCCGGCCGAAGGCAATATTTACCGTTGGCTGAAATGGACCCGCCGGGCGCTGATCGTCGCAATCATCATGGCCGGTTACGGTTTCTACCTGATGCTGGGCGCCGAGCAGGATCTGGCTAACCTAGGCATCGTCGCCTTCGTCGCCACGTTGCAGTTCCTGCCGGGGGTGTTGTCGGTGCTGTACTGGCCGACTGCCAACCGTCGCGGCTTCATCGCCGGCCTGCTGGCGGGGATTCTGGTGTGGCTGGTGACCATGCTGCTGCCGCTGGTCGGCAATCTGCAGGGCTTCTACATTCCACTGCTGAACATGATTTACGTGCTGGACGACACCAGCTGGCACATGGCAGCGATTGCCTCGCTGGCCGCCAACGTGCTGATGTTCACGCTGATCTCGTTGTTCACCAACGCCAGCCCCGAAGAGGCCAGCGCCGCCGAAGCCTGCGCGGTGGACAACGTTCGCCGCCCGCAACGTCGCGAACTGCATGCCGCCTCGCCCCAGGAATTTGCCACACAGCTTGCAAAACCATTGGGCGCCAAGGCAGCGCAGAAAGAAGTCGAACAGGCGCTGCGTGACCTCTATCTGCCGTTCGATGAACGCCGGCCATACGCCTTGCGCCGTCTGCGTGATCGTATCGAAGCCAACCTTTCCGGCCTGATGGGGCCGAGCGTGGCGCAGGACATGGTCGAAACCTTCCTGCCCTACAAGGCTGGCGGCGAAAACTACGTCACCGAAGACATCCACTTCATCGAAAGCCGCCTTGAGGACTACCACTCGCGCCTCACCGGTCTTGCCGCCGAGCTCGATGCCCTGCGCCGCTACCACCGCCAGACCTTGCAGGAATTGCCGATGGGCGTGTGCTCGCTGGCCAAGGATCAGGAAATCCTCATGTGGAACAAAGCCATGGAGGAACTGACCGGGATTGCCGCGCAGCGTGTGGTCGGTTCGCGTCTGAGCACCATTGGCGATCCGTGGAGAGAACTGCTGCAAGGCTTCATCAATCTGCCGGACGAGCATTTGCACAAACAGCACCTGGCCCTCGACGGTCAGACGCGTTGGCTGAACCTGCACAAAGCGGCGATCGATGAACCGCTGGCGCCGGGTAACAGCGGCCTGGTGCTGCTGGTGGAAGATTTGACCGACACCCAGATGCTCGAAGACAAACTGGTGCACTCCGAACGCCTGGCCAGCATCGGCCGACTGGCGGCCGGCGTGGCCCATGAAATTGGCAACCCGATCACCGGCATTGCCTGTCTCGCGCAAAACTTGCGCGAAGAGCGTGAAGAAGACGCCGAACTCACGGAAATCAGCGGGCAGATCCTCGAGCAGACCAAACGCGTGTCACGCATTGTTCAGTCGCTGATGAGCTTCGCCCATGCCGGCAGTTATCAGCACACTGACGAGCCCGTCTGTCTGGCGGAAGTGGCCCAGGATGCCATCGGCCTGCTGGCCTTGAACCGGCGCAATTTCGAAGTACAGTTCTATAACCTGTGCGATCCCGACCATTGGGTCGAAGGTGACCCGCAGCGGCTCGCCCAGGTATTGATCAACCTGCTCTCAAACGCCCGCGACGCCTCGCCTCCGGGCAGTGCGGTACGAGTCAAAAGCGAAGCCGGCGAACACACGGTCGATCTGATCGTCGAAGACGAAGGCAGCGGTATACCCTCGAGCATCATGGACCGATTGTTCGAACCTTTCTTCACCACCAAAGACCCTGGCGAAGGCACCGGTCTGGGCCTTGCACTGGTCTATTCCATCGTTGAAGAGCATTATGGACAAATCACCATCGACAGCCCGGCTGATGTTCAAAGCCAACGCGGCACCCGTATCCGGGTAACTTTGCCACGTCATGTCGAAGCGACGTCCGCTGTGAACTGAGACCGTCGAGAGTATCGAATCAATGCCGCACATTTTGATCGTCGAAGACGAAACAATTATCCGCTCCGCCTTGCGCCGTCTGCTGGAACGTAACCAGTACCAGGTCAGCGAAGCCGGATCCGTGCAGGAAGCACAAGAGCGTTTCAGCATCCCCACATTTGACCTGATCGTCAGCGACCTGCGTCTGCCGGGCGCCCCCGGTACCGAGTTGATCAAACTTGGCCAGGGCACTCCGGTGCTGATCATGACCAGTTACGCCAGCCTGCGTTCGGCCGTCGACTCCATGAAGATGGGCGCGGTGGATTACATCGCCAAGCCTTTCGATCACGACGAAATGCTCCAGGCCGTCGCGCGAATCTTGCGTGACCGGCAATCGGCGCAAGCCAGCGGTGAACCGGTCGTCGGCAAAACGACCAATGGCGCCGCGAAAAGCGGTGTCGACAACAGCAACGGCGAAATCGGCATTATCGGCTCGTGTCCGCCGATGCAGGACCTGTACAGCAAGATCCGTAAAGTCGCGCCAACCGATTCCAACGTCCTGATCCAGGGTGAATCCGGTACCGGTAAAGAACTGGTAGCACGCGCCCTGCATAACCTGTCCAAACGCGCCAAGGCGCCGATGATTTCGGTGAACTGCGCGGCCATTCCGGAAAGCCTGATCGAGTCCGAGCTATTCGGCCACGAAAAAGGCGCGTTTACCGGCGCCAGTGCCGGGCGTGCCGGGTTGGTGGAAGCGGCGGACGGCGGCACCTTGTTCCTCGATGAAATCGGCGAACTGCCACTGGAAGCCCAGGCCCGCCTGCTGCGTGTGTTGCAGGAAGGGGAAATCCGCCGGGTCGGTTCGGTGCAGTCGCAGAAGGTCGATGTACGCTTGATCGCCGCGACCCACCGCGACCTCAAGAGCCTGGCGAAGATTGGTCAGTTCCGTGAAGACTTGTATTACCGCCTGCACGTGATCGCCCTGAAACTGCCGGCCTTGCGTGAGCGCGGCGCGGACGTCAATGAAATTGCCACTGCATTCCTCGCGCGGCAGAGCGCTCGGGTCAACCGCACCGATCTGAAATTCGCCCTGGATGCCGAGCAGGCGATTCGTCATTACTCCTGGCCGGGTAACGTTCGCGAGCTGGAAAATGCGGTCGAACGCGCGGTGATCCTGTGCGAAAGCCCGGAGATTTCCGCCGAGCTGCTGGGCATCGATATCGAACTGAGTGATCTGGATGACGACGACTTCATCGGCCTGGCGCCCCAGCAGGGCAACGGCGCCGGTAACACCAGCCACGAACCGACCGAAGATTTGTCCCTGGAAGACTACTTCCAGCATTTCGTTCTCGAGCATCAAGACCACATGACCGAAACCGAACTGGCCCGCAAACTCGGGGTCAGCCGCAAATGCCTGTGGGAACGCCGTCAGCGCCTGGGCATTCCGCGACGCAAGACAGGAGTGGCCAGCGAGAGCTGAACCGCACCTGTCGGATGTGCGGGTAACACATGACATTGTGAAAAAACTGTTACCTCAGCTTTTTCGCGTAACAGAAGCCGGGGCTTACGGTAACGAAGCCCCGGTTTTTTTGGGCCTCGAAAAACACCATCAGCCCGCCTAACCCCTTGTTTTACTGGGCCTCACAAAAGTTGGCACGCCCCCTGCTATATGTTTGGTACAACAACAATAACAAGCAATGCACAAGACAATAAAAATAAGACGTATCGACTCACGCACAATAAAAACAAGACGGCGAGAGGCGTAGCTAACTGATTCTTTTGGAGAGGCGTTGCATTTGGGGCTTGCCCCACGACCAGGCCGAGAATAATAAAAAACTGTCCCAAGACAGTGCCTGAACTGGTTGGATCGAACGATCACAGCAACACAGCGACCAAAGCAATCCGTTTGCTCTTGGCTCCCGATTGGGAGGGTCATGAAGGAAAACTTCATGGCGAGGGCGCTTAACAAAAACAAGAAGCCCGAAACCAATAATAAAAATAGAGCATGCAACTACTTCTTGGGGAGCTTCGGCTCCCCTTGTGGTTTCTGGCGTTTGGCCTGTGGCGAGGGGGCTCGCCCCCGTTGGGTTGCGAAGCAGCCCCAAGCTCTTGAGCGTTTCCGAAATCATGCCAGTGCTGCGCACTGGAACGGGGGCAAGCCCCCTCGCCACACGGCAGTTGCTACAAAACCCCATGCCAGACATCCCCTTCAAGCACTTGCGCAGCTTCCTACACCATCCCCCGACTAAATGCTAGAATCCCGGCCCATCATGCGGTCATTCTTCGTTATGGCCGAACATTCCTTCAAACAGTGCATCCCATGCTGAAGAAGTTGTTCCAGTCATTCCGTTCTCCCAAGCGTCATACGCAACACATTCGCAGTACGCCTGAAGTGCTCAATAGCGGCCAACATTCGCTGCAAAAGGCTCAATTCAGCCGTTACGCGGTGAATATCGTCGAACGCCTGCAGAACGCCGGTTACCAGGCTTACCTGGTCGGCGGCTGTGTGCGTGACATGCTGCTCGGCATCACGCCGAAAGATTTCGACGTCGCCACCAGCGCCACGCCTGAACAGGTACGCGCCGAATTCCGCAACGCGCGGATTATCGGTCGGCGTTTCAAACTGGTGCATATCCACTTTGGCCGCGAAATCATTGAAGTCGCGACCTTCCGCGCCAATCACCCGCAAAACGACGAGGACGAAGACAGCAATCAATCGTCTCGTAACGAAAGCGGGCGCATTCTGCGCGACAACGTCTACGGCACCCTGGAAGAAGACGCGCAACGCCGCGACTTCACCATCAACGCCTTGTATTACGATCCGGTCAGCGAGCGCATTCTCGACTACGCCAACGGCGTACACGACATCCGCAATCATCTGATCCGCCTGATCGGTGATCCAAAGCAACGCTACCAGGAAGACCCGGTGCGGATGTTGCGGGCCGTGCGTTTCGCCGCCAAGCTGAATTTCGGCATCGAAAAACACAGCGCCACGCCGATCCGCGAACTGGCGCCGTTGCTGCGCGAGATCCCGTCGGCTCGTCTGTTCGAAGAAGTGCTCAAGTTGTTCCTCTCCGGCTATGCCGCGGACACCTTCGAAATGCTGGTCGATCTGCAGTTGTTCGATCCGCTGTTCCCGGCCAGTGCGGCAGCGTTGGAGTACAACCCGACCTACACGCACACGCTGATCAGTGAAGCGCTGATCAACACGGACCTGCGAATCAAGCAGAACAAACCGGTCACCCCGGCATTCCTGTTTGCCGCCCTGCTCTGGCCTGCCCTGCCGGCCCGTGTGTTGCGTCTGCAAGAACGCGGCATGCCGCCGATTCCGGCGATGCAGGAAGCCGCTCACGAGTTGATCGCCGAACAGTGCCAGCGCATCGCCATTCCAAAACGCTTCACCATGCCGATCCGCGAGATCTGGGACATGCAGGAGCGTCTGCCGCGGCGCAGCGGCAAACGCGCCGACCTGTTGCTGGACAACCCGCGGTTCCGCGCCGGTTACGACTTCCTGCTGCTGCGTGAAAGCGCCGGTGAGCAGACCGATGGCCTGGGCGAATGGTGGACCGACTATCAGGACGCCAACGACAGCGAACGCCGGGACATGATCCGCGACCTCAGCGGTAAGGACGACGGTACCGGTGCTCCACGCAAACGTCGCCGTAGCGGCGGTGCCAAGCGCAAGCGCGCTGCCGGCGCACCGAGCGCTACAGGCGAATAAGCCATGGAACGCATCTACATCGGCATGGGCAGCAATCTGGCTGACCCCGCCGAACAGTTGCGCAGCGCTGTCGAAGCGCTGGCGCAATTGCCGCAGACCGAACTGGTCGGGGTTTCCGGGTTTTATCAAAGCGACTCGCTGCTGCCCGGCCAACCGCGTTACACCAACGCCGTCGCCGCGCTCGACAGTAGCCTCGCGCCACTGGACCTGCTGGATGCGCTGCAAGCCATCGAGAATGGCCAGGGCCGCGAGCGCCTTGAACGCTGGGGCCCGCGCACGCTGGATCTGGACATCGTGCTGTTCGGCGATCGACTGATCGACGAACCGCGCCTCAAAGTCCCCCACTATCACCTGCAGGAACGGGCCTTTGTGCTCTATCCGCTGGCCGAGCTGGCACCGGTTGATCTGCGCCTCGCCGATGGCCGGACCCTCACAGCATTGCTCGCCGCCTGCCCGTTCGTCGGGTTGGAACGGCACCCGCCGATTTAACGCAAATCCCCCTGTGGGAGCGGGCTTGCTCGCGAAAGCGGTCTGATAGTCAGTAAATGTATTGAATGTGAATCAGCCTTCGCGAGCAAGCCCGCTCCCACATTGGTTTGGTGCCGAACACCAAATCTGCAGCACACCCCTCCCATAAAATCTGCTGAATCGCATCAGTAACGCCGGTAACACCCCACGCGTAACAATGCGGTAACACACGCAATTGACTTCCCGGGTTCTCCTCACGACTATAGGCGTCCCGCTGCCGCCAACGCGGCGCTAAAGGGCGCAATCCAGGCCTTACAAGCACCACGAAAGAAGGTGCGCCTGTATAAATGACGAATCACGCGCGTTACTCGCAGTAGTTTCCATAGCGCCTGTAATGAGGATTTTTTCATGCCAGCCATCACCCTGACCACGCTCCAGAGCCTCAAGCAGAAAGGTGAAAAGATCACCATGCTGACCTGCTATGACGCGACCTTCGCCCATGCCTGCAATGAGGCTGGGGTTGAAGTGCTGCTGGTGGGCGACTCCCTCGGCATGGTCTTGCAAGGTCACGACAGCACTCTGCCGGTGACCACCGCTGAAATGGCCTACCACGTAGCGGCCGTCAAACGCGGCAACGCCGATGCCCTGATCCTCGCCGACCTGCCCTTCATGGCCTACGCCACCATTGAACAAACCATGACCAACAGCGCCCTGTTGATGCAGGCCGGTGCGCACATGGTCAAGGTTGAAGGCGCATTGTGGCTCGCGGACTCGATCCGTCTGCTGGCCGAACGTGGCATCCCGGTGTGCGCGCACATGGGGCTGACACCGCAATCGGTCAACATCCTCGGCGGCTATAAAGTCCAGGGCCGCAACGAGAACCAGGCGCGGCAAATGCGTGCCGACGCCATCTCCCTGGAACAGGCCGGCGCGGCCATGCTGCTGCTCGAATGCGTGCCTAGCGAACTCGCCGAAGAAATCACCCAGGCGGTGAAGATCCCGGTGATCGGCATCGGCGCCGGTAGTGGCACCGACGGCCAGGTACTGGTCCTGCACGACATGCTGGGCTTGTCCATTACCGGCCGCGTACCAAAATTCGTGAAGAACTTCATGACTGGCCAAACCAGCATTCAAGCCGCCTTGAGCGCTTACGTCACTGAAGTCAAAGCGGCGACTTTCCCTGGCATCGAACACGGATTCTCTGCATGAACACCGTAAAAACCGCACGCGAACTGCGGGCCGCCGTGGCCCGTGCCCGTAGCGAAGGCAAGCGCATCGGCTTCGTGCCGACCATGGGCAACCTGCACAGCGGGCATATCGCGCTGATTACCAAAGCCACCCAACGGGTGGATTTCGTGGTCGCGAGCATTTTCGTCAACCCGCTACAGTTCGGTGCCGGCGAAGACCTCGACAAGTACCCACGAACCCTGGCCGCCGATCAGGAGAAACTGCTCCAGGCCGGTTGCCATCTGCTGTTCGCCCCCACCGTCGAAGAAATGTATCCCGACGGCATGGCCGGCCAGACCCGCGTCAGCGTTCCGCAACTGTCCGAAGGACTGTGCGGCGCCAGCCGTCCGGGGCATTTCGAAGGCGTGGCGACGGTAGTCAGCAAGCTGTTCAACATGGTCCAGCCGGACTTGGCGATCTTCGGCCAGAAAGACTTCCAGCAACTGGCGGTGATTCGCGCCCTGGTGCATGACCTGAACATGCCGATTCAGATCATCGGCGAACCCACCGTGCGTGCCGCCGACGGTCTGGCGCTGTCGTCGCGCAATGGCTTCCTCAGCGAAGAACAGCGTGCCGTCGCGCCAGTGGTCTATCGCACCCTGACCCATATTGCCGATGCAATCAAACAGGGTGAGCGGGATTACCCGACCTTGATCAATGAGCAGATCAAACAGCTTGAAGCCGCTGGCCTGCGTACGGATTATCTGGAAATTCGCCATGCGCTGACCTTGCGTCCGGCGACGGCCGAAGATCGGGATCTGGTGATTCTGGTGGCGGCGTTCCTGGGCACGACGCGGTTGATCGACAACCTGCATCTGAACCTCGACGCGCCAGCCTGAGCACCGCAAAACCAATGTGGGAGCGGGCTTGCTCGCGAAAGCGGTCTGACAGTCAACGATGATGTTGAATGTGATGGCCTCTTCGCGAGCAAGCCCGCTCCCACATTGGATCTACGTCGTGTCCAGACTGTATTGCCGCTCACAAAGCCTTCGGGCAAACTGCCCGCCGTTCGATTCCGACCTGGGGAAACACTCATGCACGCCATCATGCTCAAGGCCAAGCTGCATCGCGCCGAAGTCACCCACGCTGTACTCGATTACGAAGGCTCTTGCGCCATCGACGGCGAATGGCTGGACCTGTCCGGCATCCGTGAGTACGAACAGATCCAGATCTACAACATCGACAATGGCGAACGCTTCACCACCTACGCGATTCGTGGCGAAGAAGGTTCGCGCATGATTTCGGTCAACGGTGCCGCGGCGCACAAAGCCAAGGTCGGCGACCGCGTGATCATCTGCGCTTACGCCCACTACAGCGAAGCCGAGCTGCTCAACTTCAAACCGCGCATGCTCTACATGGCGCCGGGTAACGAGTTGAGCCACACCAGTAATGCCATTCCGGTTCAGGTCGCCTGATCGAGTCCCTCCCCCTGTCAGCCTTCCGTTTGTCGGACCGCTCCCTGTTTAAATGTTAAAAAAGTACCGGGAGCAGGTCAGACAAAGTCAAGACAGATTGCAGCGCGAGGTTTACTGTATTCGCCCTGCGCCATGAAATCGTGTCGACGCAGTTGACCGGACGCCCACCCGCAGCGCTCCGGGATTTTAGTGTTCAAAAGGCCGTTCAAGTAAAAAGGAAAACCGCAGCGATGGCGTATTACCGCACTCCTCACGACGTTACCGCTCTGCCCGCCTGGCAAGCGCTGAATGACCACCGCCAAGCCATGCAGGATTTCAGCATGCGCGAAGCCTTTAATGCCGATCCGCAGCGCTTTACTCAATTCACCCTTAGCAGCTGCGGCCTGTTTCTCGACTACTCGAAAAACCTGATCAACGCCGAGACCCGCAATCTGCTGGTGGGCCTCGCCAACGAGGTCGACCTCAAAGGCGCGATCAAAGCGCTGTTCGATGGCGAAATCGTCAACTCTTCCGAAGGCCGCCCCGCGCTGCACACCGCACTGCGCCGCCCGGTGGGCGACAAGCTGTCGGTCAACGGCGTCAACGTGATGCCCGATGTGCACAAGGTGCTGAACCAGATCACCGACCTCGTGGGCCGCATCCACGATGGTTTGTGGCGCGGTTACACCGAGAAGCCGATCACTGACGTGGTGAATATCGGCATCGGTGGCTCGTTCCTCGGCCCTGAGTTGGTATCCGAAGCGCTGCTGTCCTACGCCCAGAAAGGCGTGCGCTGCCATTACCTGGCGAACATCGACGGCAGTGAGTTCCACGAACTGACCATGAAGCTGCGCGCCGAGACCACGCTGTTTATCGTCTCGTCGAAATCCTTCAACACCCTCGAAACCCTGAAAAACGCCCAGGCCGCACGCGCCTGGTACCTGGCTCAGGGCGGTTCGGAAGCCGAGCTGTACCGTCACTTCATCGCCGTTTCCAGCAACAACGCGGCAGCGGTAGCGTTCGGTATTCGCGAAGAAAACATCTTCCCGATGTGGGACTGGGTCGGCGGGCGTTATTCGCTGTGGTCGGCTATCGGTTTGCCGATTGCATTGGCCATCGGCATGTCGAACTTCAAGGAACTGCTGTCCGGTGCCTACACCATGGACCAGCACTTCCAGAGCGCTCCATTCGACCAGAACATGCCGGTGCTGCTGGCGTTGCTCGGCGTCTGGTACGGCAACTTCTGGGGCGCGCAAAGCCACGCGATCCTGCCGTACGACCACTACCTGCGCAACATCACCAAACACTTGCAACAGCTGGACATGGAATCCAACGGCAAGAGCGTGCGTCAGGACGGCACGCCAGTGTCCACCGATACCGGCCCGGTGATCTGGGGCGGCGTCGGCTGCAACGGTCAGCACGCTTACCACCAGTTGCTGCACCAGGGCACCCAGCTGATTCCGGCCGACTTTATCGTGCCGATCGTCAGCTTCAACCCGGTGTCCGACCACCACCAGTGGCTGTACGCCAACTGTCTGTCGCAAAGCCAGGCACTGATGCTGGGCAAGACCCGCGCCGAGGCCGAAGCCGAGCTGCGTGACAAGGGCATGAGCGAGGACGAAGTGCAGAAGCTGGCGTCGCACAAGGTGATCCCGGGCAACCGTCCGAGTAACACGTTGGTGGTCGAACGCATCAGCCCGCGTCGTCTTGGCGCACTGGTGGCGCTGTACGAACACAAAGTCTTCGTGCAAAGCGTGGTCTGGGGCATCAACGCCTTCGACCAGTGGGGTGTGGAGCTGGGCAAGGAACTGGGCAAAGGCGTCTACAACCGCCTGGTCGGCAGCGAAGAAAGCCCGGCCGACGATGCCTCCACCCAAGGCTTGATCAACTACTTCCGCGGTCGTCACCGCGGGTGATTTGAGACTCTTTCCCACAGGTCATCACTGACCCTGTGGGAGCGGGCTTGCTCGCGAAAGCGGTGTATCAGTCGACACCAATGTTGAATGACACACCGCTTTCGCGAGCAAGCCCGCTCCCACATTGGTTCTACGTACACTTGAACTCAAAATTCACAGGGCGCATCTTTATTACTTGTCGTAACAAGAATAAGGAACCGTCATGTTCGATATCAGCACGTTCCCCAAAGCCGATGCCGTCCGCCGGGCTGCACAGTTAAGTCAAGACGACTACCAACGCCTGTACCGCCAATCCATCGAGCACCCCAGCACCTTCTGGGCCGAACAGGCCACACGCTTTCTCGACTGGAGCGCACCGTGGCAAACCGTCCAGCGTTACGACCTGAAAACCGGTGAGGCGAGCTGGTTCGCTGGTGGACAGTTAAACGTCAGTTACAATTGCATCGACCGTCACCTGGAAAAACGCGGCGATCAAATCGCGATCATCTGGGAAGGCGATGACCCCGCCGAATCCGCCCAGATCACCTACAAAAAACTCCATTACAACGTCTGCCGACTGGCCAACGTGCTCAAAAGCCGTGGCGTGAAGAAAGGCGACCGCGTGTGCATCTACATGCCGATGATCCCCGAAGCCGCCTACGCCATGCTCGCCTGTGCGCGGATCGGCGCGATTCATTCGGTGGTGTTCGGCGGCTTCTCCCCGGACTCGCTGCGTGACCGGATCCTCGACGCCGATTGCCGCACCGTGATCACTGCCGACGAAGGCGTGCGCGGCGGTAAATTCGTGCCGCTCAAACAGAACGTCGACACGGCGGTGCAAAGCTGCCCCGACGTGAACACCGTGATCGTGGTCGAACGTACCCAAGGCCAGGTTAACTGGGTCGACGATCGGGACATCTGGTACCACCAGGCTTTGCGCGACGTCAGCGACGACTGCCCGCCAGAGCCGATGGACGCCGAAGACCCGCTGTTCATTCTCTACACCTCCGGCAGCACCGGTAAACCCAAAGGCGTGCTGCACACCACCGGCGGCTACTTGCTGCAAGCTGCCATGACCTTCAAGTACGTGCTCGACTATCGCGACGGTGAAGTTTTCTGGTGCACCGCCGATGTCGGCTGGGTCACCGGCCACAGCTACATTGTCTACGGGCCGCTGGCCAACGGGGCGACCACGCTGATCTTCGAAGGCGTGCCGAGCTACCCCAGCACCTCGCGCTTCTGGCAGGTGATCGACAAGCACCATGTGAACATCTTCTACACCGCTCCAACCGCCCTGCGTGCGCTGATGCGCGAAGGCCCCGAACCGTTAAAGGAAACGTCCCGCGAGAGCCTGCGGTTACTCGGCACCGTCGGTGAGCCGATCAACCCGGAAGCCTGGGAGTGGTATTTCAATACGGTCGGCGAGCAGCGCTGCCCGATTGTCGATACTTGGTGGCAGACCGAAACCGGCGGCATTATGCTCAGCCCGCTGGTCAGCACCCAACGGATCAAACCCGGTTGCGCTACTCAACCGATGTTCGGCGTGCAACCGGTACTGCTCGACGAACACGGCAAGGAAATCAAAGGCGCTGGCAGCGGCATACTGGCCATCAAGTCCAGCTGGCCGGCGCAGATCCGCAGCGTCTACGGCGACCCTAAACGGATGATCGAAACCTACTTCAAGCCCTACCCCGGCTATTACTTCACCGGCGATGGTGCACGTCGCGACGAGGACGGCGACTACTGGATCACCGGGCGCATCGACGACGTGATCAACGTCTCCGGGCACCGCATCGGTACGGCCGAAGTTGAAAGCGCGCTGGTGCTGCACGACAGCATCGCCGAGGCCGCCGTGGTCGGTTACCCCCACGACGTCAAAGGCCAGGGCATCTATGCCTTCGTCACGCCCATGAATGGCACCGAACCCAACGACGAACTGAAGAAACAATTGCTGGCGCATGTCAGCAAGGAAATCGGCAGCTTCGCCAAACCGGACTTGATCCAATGGGCTCCGGCCCTGCCGAAAACCCGCTCGGGCAAAATCATGCGCAGGATTCTGCGCAAGATCGCCTGCAACGAACTGGACAGCCTGGGCGATACCTCGACCCTCGCCGACCCGAGTGTGGTGCAAGGGTTGATCGATCAGCGGCTGAACCAATGAGCCCGTGTTGTGCATTGGCCATCGAAAGAGCTTAAAAGCTTCGCGAGCAAGCCCGCTCCCACAGTGAATTTGTGTCGTTCATCAATCCTGTGTGGGAGCGGGCTTGCTCGCGAAGACGCCCTCACAGCCACCACATCCCACACATTTGCCCACAAAACTCAAAGCCCATAGCTGTTAAACTCCCGCGCCCCCAATTCCCTCCTGCAAGGCGCTTAGCATGTCTTCCTTGAATCAGGCGCTGCGCGCCGCCCTCGATCATCGTCAGGACCTGCTTGCCGAGTTGCATCAGCAGGGCACCGATTGCTATCGCCTGTTCCACGGCAGCCAGGAAGGCGCCGGCGGCCTGACCATCGACCGCTACGGTCCGCAACTGTTGGTGCAGAGTTTTCATCAGGCACTGGAGCGTGACGCCCTGCTGCAACTGCATGAGATCGTCAATCAGCAGCTAGGCCTCGACACCCTGCTGGTCTACAACGACCGTTCCCGTGGCAACTCGCGCATCGACCGCGAAGACACCGTCTACCGCGCCGACGAAGCCGCCCTGCAAGATTTGATCGGTCACGAATGGGGACTGAACTACCGGGTTCGCGGGCGCCACGCCGGCCAGGACCCATTGCTGTTTATCGACCTGCGCAACGCTCGCGGCTGGGTCAAGGCGCACAGCAAAAACAAAAGTGTACTGAACCTGTTTGCCTACACCTGTGGCGTCGGCCTCAGCGCCGCAGCGGGTGGAGCGAGTGAGGTATGCAACCTGGATTTTGCCGAAGGCAATCTGGCGGTCGGCCGCGAGAACGGTCTGCTCAACCCGCAATTGCCGACGATGGAATTCATCCAGTCCGATTATTTCCCGGCGATTCGTCAATTGGCCGGTCTGCCGATCAGCCAGCGTCGCGGCCAGAAACTGCCGAGCTATCAACGTCTGGACCCACGTCAGTACGATCTGGTGCTGCTTGATCCTCCGGCCTGGGCCAAGAGTGCTTTCGGCACAGTCGACCTGTTGCGTGACTACCAGAGCCTGCTCAAACCGGCGCTGCTGACCACCGCTGACGATGGCGTGCTGATCTGCTGCAACAACCTGGCGAAGGTCAGCATGGATGATTGGCGCGAGCAGGTTTTGCGCTGCGCAGAGAAGGCCGGGCGCCCGGTGCGTGAGTGGAGCGTGCTGACGCCGGGCAGCGATTTCCCGTCGATGGATCAGCAGCCGCCACTGAAAACACTGATCCTGCAGCTCTGAAAATCCGCACCGATAATCAGATAAATCCTATAAAGCCTGGTTGCTTCGGAACCGCAAACGCATGCCATACTCCAAGGCACTCCGATTCCGACAAATGAAGCCGCACATGCCCAAAGGATTGATTCGCGCTATCGGCGCCTTGTTGACTGCCCTGGCTCTTTACAGCCTGCTGGGGTTTCTGATTCTGCCGGGTATCGCGTTGCGGATTGCCAACCAACAATTGGCCAACTACGCCACGACGCCCGCCACGATTTCGCGGATCGAACTCAACCCGTTCAGCCTTGAAGTCACTCTTTGGGGGCTGGTCATCGGCGAGCCGGGCAAGGAGCAAGTGGGCTTCGAACGTCTGTACGCCAACCTGCAGATCGATAGTCTCTGGACCAAGGCGCTGCACTTGTCCGATATCGAACTGGACAAACCCAAGACCGAAATCCTTTTCGGCAAGGACGGCAAACTCAACCTGCTCGGCCTGTTCAAAATCCCCGCCAGCGAGCCGACTCCGGCCGATCCGGACGCCAAACCATTCCCGCTGCGCGTGGAGCGGATCAAACTGGCCAGCGGCTCCGTCCATTTCGAGGATGCACGGCCCAGCGAACCCATCGAATTTCTCTACGACAAACTCGATTTCGAACTGAAAAACCTCAGCACCCTGCCCGAAGACAGCGCCGACATGACGTTGGTGGCCGTCGGCCCGGCAGGTGGACAGATCGACTGGACCGGTAACTTCAGCCTGATCCCGATCGCCTCCGAAGGTAAGCTGAAAATCACCGATGGCAAGATGAAATCCTTTTGGCCCTATGTGCGCGATGCTGTGCCACTCGCGCTCGAAGACGGCGTCGTCAGCCTCAGCACCGACTACAAACTCAACCTGGCCAAGGAAACCGAACTGCTGCTGAGCAACGTTGCCGTCAGCGTCGCGCCTTTCGCTATCAAGACTCCGGACGGTCGACCGCTGGCGAAGCTCGAGCGGCTGGACATCAGTGAAACCACCGTAGACCTGGCCAAACAGCAAGTAGTGGTCGGCAAAATTCGCAGTCAGAAACTGGAAACCTGGGCCGCCCTTGAGGCCGATGGGCAACTCGATTGGCAAAAACTGTTCGCCAATCAGCCGTCCAAGGCGGCCGCCAAAGCCAATGCCGAGCCAATCAGCGCACCAGCGGCTGCCGATTCGCCAAAGCCTGCGCCGAACAAGCCTTGGCAGGTGCTGCTCAAAGACGTGCAGCTGCGTGATTATCAGGTGCACCTGGCCGACCGCAAGGCACAACCGGAGGTGGCGCTGGAGCTTGGCCCACTGAACCTGGACCTGCAAAATTTCGACAGCCTCAATGGCTCACCTTTCAACCTCAAGCTCGACACCGGTGTGGGCAAGCAAGGCAAGATCACCGCGGATGGCGTGGTCAATCTGGCTCCGATCAGCGCCAAACTGAACGTGCAGACCAAGGACATCGACCTGCGCGTCGCCCAGTCCTACATCAACCCGTTCATTCGTCTCGAGCTGCGCAGCGGCATGCTTGGCAGTGATCTGGCCGTCGACCTGAAAAGCACTGAGCCGCTGGCGTTCAACGTCACCGGCCGCGCCCAGGTCGATCAACTGCACACCCTCGACACCCTGAAAACCCGCGACTTCCTCAAGTGGCAACAGTTGGTGCTCGAAGGTGTGAATTATCAACATGGCGACAGCCTGTCGATCGACAAGGTCAACCTGTTCCAGCCTTATGCGCGCTTCATGATCAACGATGACCGCACCACCAACATCGATGACCTGCTGATCCCGCAACCGGCCGATTCCGGCACCACAGCCACCGCGGCCAAACCGGCAGCCGGAAAAGAAAAACCGCTGGGCATCCACATTGGCGGCATTGCCATCAATGACGGTTCGGCAAACTTCGCCGACTTCAGCCTGACCCCGAACTTCGCCACAGCTGTTCAACAGCTCAACGGGAAGATCGGCACCATCGACAGCCGCCAGGCAAAACCGGCCAGTGTCGACGTCAAAGGCAAGGTCGACCGCTATGCACCGGTGACCATCAAGGGTTCGGTCAACCCGTTCGACCCGATGGCCAGCCTGGACATCGCCACCAGTTTCAAACGGGTGGAATTGACGACCTTGACGCCCTACTCCGGCAAGTTCGCCGGTTACCGTATCCGCAAGGGCCGGCTCAATCTCGACCTGCATTACAAGATCACCAACGGCCAGCTCCTGGCCGAAAACAAAGTGGTGGTCGAGCAGTTGCAACTGGGTGAAAAGGTCGACAGCCCGGACGCGGTGAGCCTGCCGCTGAAACTGGCAATTGCCTTGCTCAAGGATGTCGACGGCAAGATTTCCATCGAACTGCCGGTAAGCGGCGACCTGAACAACCCACAGTTCAGTGTCATGCCTATTATCTGGCAGACCCTGCGCAACCTGATCGTGAAAGCAGCCGCAGCGCCATTCAAAATGATTGGCGGGCTGGTGAGCGGCGGTGGTTCGGAAGACTTGGGCACCGTGGCATTTGCACCGGGTTCAAGCGACCTGAGCAAAGACGCTGAAACAGCGCTGGTCAAATTGTCCCAGGCGCTCAAGGAACGTCCGGCCCTGCGCCTGGAAATCGAAGGAACCGCCGCCAAGACCAGCGATGGCCCGCTGATTGCCGAGCAACGTCTGGAACGGGAATACCAGTACAACTACTACAAAATGCTCCAGCGCCGCGGTGACAAAGTGCCGGCTCAGGCGTCGTTGCTGAAAGTGCCGGACAACGAGAAAGGCCCGCTGCTTGAAGGGATCTACCGAACACGCCTCAAGACTCAGCCGCCCGCCGAATGGAAGGATCTGGGCAAGGAAGAACGCAGCAAAAAAATGCGTGAAGGCGTGATCGCGTTCTGGAGTTCCAGCGAGGTGCTGTTGCGTCAACTGGGGCAAGAACGGGCCAGCAGCATCAAGGATTATCTGGTGGACAAGGGTCAGTTGGCCGATGACCGCGTGTACTTCATCGACGCCAGCCTCGGTGAGGCAGAAAGCGATGGCCGCGTTATCACCCCCATGCATCTGGATGCCGAGTGATGGGCGCTCGCTGGCTTCTGAGCCTGGCCCTGGGGTTGGCTGTCGGTCAGGCTGCGGCGGCCGATACCTTGCGATGCGGCAGTCAATTGATCAGCGTCGGGGACAGGTCCGGCGAAGTGCTGCAAAAATGCGGAGAGCCCATTGCCCGCGACGTGTTGGGCTACAAGCGCAGCGCCAATCGGCGGGAAGAGTTTCAGGTCGAGGAATGGACCTACGGGCCCAACAGCGGGATGTACCAGTACCTGCGCTTTGAAGGCAACCGGTTGGTTCGAATCACCAGCAAGCGCGGCAATTAAATCCACCACAAACCAATGTGGGTGCCAGTCAATGTGGGAGCGGGCTTGCTCGCGAATGCGGTGTGTCAGTCGGCATCAATGTTGACTGATACACCGCATTCGCGAGCAAGCCCGCTCCCACAGTTGTTTTTGCGTAGCCCGCAATAGAACAGGCCCCGACACGAATGCCGGGGCCTGTAATGGCCACGTCCTTGTGGCCTTCGCATGAACTCTCAAGTCGCGGCAGACGTATGACTCGGCCCGTCTACCGCACCTTCTCCCGGTCCAGGCGAGAAGCCTTGCCTTACTCGGATTTCAGGCCGTCAGCGGACACATCTTTGACGCCTTTGATTTTCTTGGCGATAGCCACGGCGGTTGTTTTCTGAGCGTCTGTCAGAACAGTCATGGAAGACAGGGAAACAACGCCTTTGTTGGTTTCGACTTTAATGTCGGTGCCTGGGATGCCTTTTTCGGTGACCAAGTCTGCTTTGACTTTGGTTGTGATCCAGGTATCGGAAACATCCTCTTTCGCTTCAGTAACTTCACCGGCGGCCAGCATCATAGGTGCCTGAGTCGCTTGGGTGGTCTGTGCAAATGCAGCGTTGGCCATGGTCAGGGTCAGCGCGGTAGCAGTAGCGGCAGCGATAGCGAACTTCTTCATACGAGTAACTCCTGTATTTCTGGAAAGTCTGCTGCGTGTCTTGTCAGCAGGGTTACAGGAGATAGTGCGAACGTTGTGCCAACTGCCCGATAAAAAATAAATGCTTATAAATCAATTAGTTAAAAACAACGGCAATTTTCGAAATCATGTAAATTGCATGACTGCGAAATTATCTACATGCAACATGCGGGTTTTAGCGCAGGCCTAAGGCCATGAATTGTCGGGGATTTTCTTGATTATTGAATCGACCCACAAATGACGAGTAAAAAACTGCCCCGCGTCGTGAAACGCGGGGCATTGGCAGGATGACTATGGATCAGGCGCCAGCAGCGGCAGCGCCAGTGCAGCCTTTGGGCGCATATTCCTGTTCAACCGTCGTGGCGCAAGTCCAGCCGCCAGCGAGCGTGCGCGTAAGCGTGATGGTTTTGCTAAGCACCGGCCCTGGGGCATTAAGAATGATGCAGCCAATAGTACCTGCACCGTCAGCGGCGGTACCCGTTGCTGAAATCGTGCAATTACCTGTGGTCAGCTTACCGCCGATCAGATCGAGGGTAGGGTTAGTGCCTTGGTTGATGATGTCTTCGAAAGGCACCTTCAGTGCCGAGATTTCTGCAAGAGCAGCGGTTACTTTCGCCCGCGCCTGGTACTTCGAATACTGCGGCAACGCAAACGTCGCCAGAATCCCGATGATCGCCACCACGATCAGCAGCTCGATCAGGGTAAAACCTTTTTGATTTTTCATAGACAGGCTCCATGCATGAGTCGAAATCTCATGATCTGAACAAGGCACAGCACAGGTCATGCCAAGCCACGCGCGCCCCTGCCTGCTAGGCGCGAGATCGAGGCAAAGACCTTTCCTACTCCAAGGATTCGCATTATCTGACACTTTTTGTCACCTCACCCCGGCTGGTTTGGTTCCACTGCTTGACTAGGCTATAAGTCATTAACTGTCTGCGTCCGGTATCCCAATGAATGACATTGCCCTTAGCGGTCTGGCCAAGCAATTGGTGCTGGCCGAGCTGATCACTGATCAAAGTGCGCAACAGGCGTATCAACAAGCCCAACGCAATCGAATCTCGCTGGTCAGCTATCTGGTGCAAAACAAACTGCTGAAAAGCTGGCAGGTCGCCGAGGTGGCCTCGGAGCATTTCGGCATGGCCCTGCTGGACCTCAACTGCCTGGACAAGGACACCCAACCCCGAGGGCTGGTCAGTGAGAAGCTGATCCGTCAGCACCACGCCCTGCCCCTCTGGCGGCGCGGCAACAAGCTGTTCGTGGGGATTTCCGACCCGACCAATCATCAAGCCATCAACGACATCCAGTTCAGCACCGGGCTGAGTACTGAAGCCATTCTGGTGGAGGAAGACAAGCTCAGCGACGCCATCGAAAAATTCTTCGACAACCACTCCACCGGCCTGGAAGACATGGCCGACGTCGATCTCGATGGGCTGGATATCGAGTCGGTCGACGAGCAGAAACAGGACTCTATCGTAGGCCAGGATGCCGATGACGCGCCGGTGGTGCGCTTCGTCCACAAGATGTTGCTCGACGCGATCAAGAGCGGCTCTTCCGACCTGCATTTCGAACCCTATGAAAAAATCTACCGCGTGCGGATGCGCACCGACGGCATGCTGCGGGAGGTCGCCAGGCCACCGACACAACTGGCCAACCGCATTGCTTCGCGGCTGAAGGTCATGGCCAGTCTCGACATCTCCGAGCGGCGCAAACCCCAGGACGGGCGAATCAAAATGCGCCTGTCCAAAAGCAAGTCCATCGACTTCCGGGTCAACACGCTGCCAACCCTGTGGGGCGAGAAAGTGGTGATCCGGATCCTCGACCCATCCAGTGCCCAAATGGGCATCGATGCCCTCGGCTACGAACCCGACCAGAAAGACCTGTACATGGCCGCTCTCAAGCAGCCACAGGGAATGATCCTGGTGACCGGCCCCACCGGCTCGGGCAAGACCGTGTCGCTCTATACCGGCCTGAACATCCTCAACACCGTCGACATCAATATTTCCACCGCCGAAGACCCGGTAGAAATCAACATGGAAGGCATCAACCAGGTCAACGTCAATCCCAGGCAGGGAATGGATTTCGCCCAGGCGCTGCGCTCGTTTCTGCGTCAGGACCCGGACGTGATCATGGTCGGTGAAATCCGCGACCTCGAAACCGCCGAAATCGCCATCAAGGCCGCCCAGACCGGGCACATGGTGCTTTCCACACTGCACACCAACAGCGCCGCGCAAACCCTGACCCGCTTGCACAACATGGGGATTCAGGGGTTCAACATCGCGACCTCGGTCAGCCTGATAATCGCCCAGCGCCTGGCGCGTAAACTGTGCAGCCATTGCAAAAAGCCGATCGAGATTCCCCGCGAGGCTTTGCTCAAGGAAGGCTTTCCCGAGGAACGCATTGGCTCGTTCACGATCTATGAACCGGTCGGTTGCGATCAGTGCAACAGCGGTTACAAAGGGCGAGTAGGGATTTATGAAGTGGTAAAGAACACCCCAGACCTGCAACGGCTGATCATGGCCGAAGGCAATTCACTGGAAATCGACATCCAGATGCGTAAGGACGGCTTCAACGACCTGCGTACTTCGGGCCTGCTCAAGGCCATGCAAGGCATCACCAGCCTTGAAGAAATCAATCGGGTCACCAAGGACTGAACATGGCGGTCAAAGCAGCGAAAATCAGCGTATATGCCTGGGAAGGCACAGACAAAAAAGGCACCAAAATGACCGGTGAATTGACCGGTCAGAATCCCGCGCTGATCAAGGCCCAGTTACGCAAGCAAGGGATCAACCCGGGCAAGGTGCGGAAAAAAACCGCGTCCATTTTCAGTGCCGGCAAACGCATCAAGGCCCTGGACATTGCCCTGTTTACCCGGCAGATGGCGACCATGATGAAAGCCGGCGTACCGCTGCTGCAATCGTTCGACATTATCGGCGAAGGCTTCGATAACCCGAACATGCGCAAGCTGGTGGACGAGGTGAAACAGGAAGTCGCGGCTGGTAACAGCTTCGCCGCAGCCCTGCGCAAAAAACCCCAGTACTTCGATGAGCTGTACTGCAACCTGGTGGATGCCGGCGAACAGGCCGGGGCTCTGGATACCCTGCTGGAACGGGTGGCGACCTACAAGGAAAAGAGCGAAAGCCTCAAGGCCAAAATCAAGAAAGCCATGACCTACCCGCTGGCGGTGGTGTTCGTCGCGATCATTGTGACCGGTATTCTGCTGGTCAAGGTTGTGCCGCAGTTCGAGTCGGTGTTCTCGGGGTTTGGCGCCGAGCTGCCAGGGTTCACCGTGATGGTCATCGGCTTGTCGGAGTTCCTGCAGGCCTGGTGGTGGATGGTGCTCGGCATGCTGGGCGCGGTGGTCTTCGGCGTCCGCCATGCCTTTAAAAAGTCCCCGGGCTTTCGGGACCGGATGGACACCTGGCTGCTGAAACTGCCGTTGGTTGGCGCGCTCATGTACAAGTCCGCCGTGGCCCGTTACGCCCGCACCTTGTCGACGACATTTGCCGCCGGGGTGCCACTGGTCGAAGCCCTGGATTCAGTGGCAGGCGCGACCGGCAACATCGTGTTCAAGCGAGCGGTGTTACGCATCAAGCAGGATGTTTCCACAGGCATGCAGCTGAATTTTGCCATGCGCACCTCCGGTATCTTTCCGAACATGGCAATCCAGATGACGGCCATCGGCGAAGAGTCCGGCGCACTGGACGACATGCTCGACAAAGTCGCGAGTTTCTATGAGGACGAAGTGGATAACATGGTCGACAACCTGACCAGTCTGATGGAGCCTTTCATCATGGTGGTGCTGGGGGTTATCGTCGGCGGCCTGGTGGTTGCGATGTACCTGCCCATCTTCCAACTTGGCTCAGCGATCTGATATGTCCCTGAACGAATTTCTGAGTCTCAACCCGCTGGCCTTCGTGATCACCGCATCGGTGATCGGCTTGCTGATCGGCAGTTTTCTCAACGTGGTGGTCTGGCGCCTGCCGAAAATGCTTGAGCGTGAATGGCGCCTGCAGGCCCATGACGTCCTGGATTTACCACCCGAAGCCCCCGGCCCGGCTTACAACCTGATACTGCCTCACTCCGAGTGCCCCGACTGCGGCCATCGGATTCGAGCCTGGGAAAACATTCCCGTGCTCAGTTATCTGTTTTTACGTGGGCGATGCTCGAACTGCGCGACGCCGATCAGCAAACGTTACCCGCTCACCGAACTGGCCTGCGGCGTGCTGTCGGCGTTCGTCGCCTGGCATTTCGGTTTCGGTTGGCAGGCCTGCATGGTGCTGGTCCTGAGCTGGGGTCTGTTGGCGATGAGCCTGATCGACGCCGAACACCAGCTGTTGCCGGACGTGCTAGTGCTGCCGTTGATATGGCTGGGGTTGATCGTCAACAGCTTCGGGCTCTTCGTGTCACTGCATGACGCGCTCTGGGGCGCGGTGGCCGGCTACATGGCGTTGTGGACGGTGTTCTGGCTGTTCAAGCTGATCACCGGCAAGGACGGCATCGGCTACGGCGACTTCAAGCTCTTGGCGATGCTCGGCGCCTGGGGCGGCTGGCAGATCCTGCCGCTGACCATCCTGCTGTCATCGCTGCTGGGCGCCATCATCGGGGTGATTTTGCTGCGCCTGCGGGACGCAAAAACCTCGACTCCGCTGCCCTTTGGCCCCTATCTGGCCATTGCCGGCTGGATTGCCTTGCTCTGGGGTGGTCAAATAACCGGCTTCTATTGGCAGTTTGTCGGTTTGAAATGAATACCCCTGTGGAAAAACCCTGGATTCTCGGCCTGACCGGCGGCATCGGCAGCGGCAAAAGCGCGGCCGCCCAGCACTTCATCGACTTGGGCGTGCACGTGGTGGACGCCGATCATGCGGCTCGCTGGGTGGTCGAACCCGGTCGCCCGGCACTGGCGAAGATCGCCGAGCACTTTGGCCCCGGCGTGCTGCAAGCCGATGGCCAACTGGATCGCGCGGCGCTGCGCAAGCTGATCTTCGAAGTGCCGGATGAACGCCGCTGGCTCGAAGCGCTGCTGCATCCGCTGATCGCCGAAGAGATCGCCCACCATCTGGCCAAGGCACAATCGCCTTACGCGATTCTGGTTTCGCCTCTGCTGATCGAGTCCGGGCAGTACGCCATGACCCAACGGGTTTTGGTGATCGATGCCCCGGAACAGTTACAGATCGAACGCACCCTGCAGCGTGACCAGACCAGCGAACAGCAGGTCCAGGCGATCCTCAAGGCCCAGTCCAGCCGACAGGACCGCGTGAGCCATGCCGATGATGTGGTAGTCAACGACCGCGACCTCGCCTGGCTGCACAGCGAGGTCGAACGCCTGCATCACTTTTACCTTACTTTGCGTGGAGGCCAGTCATGAGCCAAACCCCAACCGTCGATTGCCCAACCTGTGGCGCCCCTGTCGAATGGAGCCCCGAAAACAAGTTCCGGCCGTTCTGTTCAGACCGTTGCAAACTGATCGACCTGGGCGCCTGGGCGTCGGAAGAACACAAGATTCCGGTGAGCCCGGATGCCGAAGACGAAATGTTCAGCGAAGACTTCGACCCGCGTCACTGATCCCGCCCCTCAGGGCCGCATAAAGCCATAGTCCTGGCCCTCGTCGAGGTTCTCGGCGAGAAACCGCAACTCATCGGCCAGGTCTTCTATATTGCGTACCGCCTTGCTCTGCTGCACCACCGCACTGAGCAAGGCGCGCAGGCTCAACCCCGGATCGAAGCCCACCTCTTGCGCCACATCCAGACTCTGACGCAACTCCTGCCGGGCCCACTCATACACACTCATGCCATTGCTCCTGAAGGTTTTCCAGAGCATGGATTCGGCAACGTTTTTTGGATTTGATGTGGATCAAGATTTGGGATCGTCGTCCTTCCAGGGCGCCGAAAGGTAGCGCGTGCGATTGAACGTCTCCAGCCATTCGGGGCAGAACACCACCAATGCGCTGACCACCATGCCGTTGATAAATGCTTCCGGGAAAATGAGCAGCCACAGATAGCCGACAAAATCTTCCAGCCAATACGGCATGGCAAAACGTTCGTCGTACCACAGCAATGTAAGCGCCAGAATCAGGCACAACAGGGCCGACAACGCAGCGGCAAAAAAACCGGAACAGAAGATGTACACAAAGGGATTACGCGGCTGCGCGCGCTCGACCAGGATTGCGCAGCACTCGGTGACCAGCACCGGCAGCAGAATCAGCAGCGCGCCGTTGACCCCCATGGCCGCCATGTCCTGCCGCCCCAGCAGCACCAATCCCGTTTGCGCGACCAACCCGCCAACAATCGCCAACGGCCAATCCAGCAGTAGCGTCACTGCCGTCATGCCGATGAAGTGATAGGACACGCCAGTGTCGAAGTCTCGTCGCACCAGCCAGAGCATGAACAGTGCGAACACCGTGCCGAACAACAGATGCTGACGGCGGCTATCGCTGAACAATTCAACCCAAGGCGTTCGACAGACAGCCCAGATCACTACCGGCACGTAAATCAGCCAGCCAACTGTGAGGCTTTGCGATGACAACAGTTCGGCGCCAATCATGGGCGTGCCTTCTTCGGCGCCTGAGCCCATAAAAGCAAAAGACTGAGCAGCAACACTGTTCTATATTTCACGCGTCTCTCCTGTCGTGATAGCTCTCAGTCTATACCGGCGATTCTGACCGCCCGTGTCGCTCTTTTACCCCGGCGTACAGAAAATCAGGGGCAAAGGAAAAAAGTTACACAAACTTTACGAGACAAAACGACAAGCCGGTCGATACTGCGCGGCGCTAACAAGACAGGCGTTATTTATGTCCATTGCGGTACTGCGGCTTATCGGCTTCATCCTGGGTATTTTTTTGATCACACTGGCAGTGAGCATGGCGATACCAATGCTCACGCTGGTGATCTATGAACGCAACGATGATATGTCGGCCTTTCTGTGGTCGAGTCTGATCACGGCGGTGTCCGGGCTGCTGTTGATCAACAAGGGACGTCCTGAGGACGCTCAGTTGCGCCCCCGCGATATGTACATGCTGACGACCGCCAGTTGGGTAGTCGTCTGCATGTTCGCCGCATTGCCCATGGTCCTGATCCAGCACATCAGCTACACCGACGCGTTTTTTGAAACGATGTCCGGCATCACCACCACCGGATCGACCATCCTGACCGGTCTGGACACCGCCTCTCCCGGATTGCTGATCTGGCGTTCAATGCTGCATTGGCTGGGCGGGATCGGTTTCATCGGCATGGCCGTGGCCATCCTGCCGCTATTGCGGGTCGGGGGCATGCGGCTGTTTCAGACCGAATCATCCGACTGGTCAGAGAAGGTCACACCACGCTCCCACGTAGCCGCCAAATATATTCTTGGGCTGTATATCGGGCTTACCGCTGTTTCCACGCTGGCCCTGTGGATAGCCGGGATGACGCCGTTCGAAGCCGTCAATCATGCAATGGCGTTGATTTCCACGGGAGGATTTTCCACCTCCGATGCTTCCCTGGCGCACTGGACGCAACCGGCCATTCATTGGGTGTCGGTGGTTGTCATGATTCTGGGTAGCCTGCCTTTTACGCTGTATGTGAGCATGTTGCGCGGGAATAAACGGGCCTTGTTCAAAGATCATCAGGTACGCGGGTTCATTGGCTTTTTGCTCATCACCTGGCTGCTGTTCGGTACCTGGTTGTGCTTGCACAGCGATTTCGGATGGTGGGAGGCGTTTCGAATCGTGGCGGTCAACGTGACGTCGGTGGTCACGACGACCGGCGTGGCGCTGGGGGATTACACGTTATGGGGCAGTTTCTCCGTGTTGCTGTTTTTTTATCTGACCTTTGTCGGCGGCTGCTCCGGCTCCACCGCTGGCGGCCTTAAAATCTTCCGTTTTCAAGTGGCTGGCGCACTGCTCATGGGCAGCCTGAAACAACTGATCCATCCTCGAGCCATCATCCGGAAAAAATACAACAATCACCCCATCGACGAGGATATCGCCCGCTCGCTCCTGACGTTTTCTTTCTTTTTCACCATCACCATCGGGGCGATCGCCATGGGCTTGGCGCTCATCGGCCTGGACTGGACCACGGCATTGAGTGGCGCGGCCACTGCCGTCTGCAACGTGGGGCCTGGCCTTGGTTCGATCATTGGCCCGGCAGGTAACTTCTCGACACTGCCCGATTCGGCCAAATGGCTGCTGACCATCGGCATGCTGCTGGGAAGACTGGAGATCCTCACCGTTCTGGTGCTGTTCATCCCGGTTTTCTGGAAATATTAGGGGGCGTTCTCAATTAGTTTCACCGCGGCGGGGAAGCTAATTGAGAACGCCCCCTACCCCAACGACCAATGGTGATTTATTGCCTAGACTCCTCTTGTCCACCGTGCAAACGCGTTTCAGACATGAACAGCACGAGAACTAAAACAAGAGGAACATCTAAATGCTCAAATCATTGTGGAGCGCTGCCGTCTGCGCACTCGCGCTGGGCGCGTCGAGCCTGGCGCTGGCGGCTGATCCAGTCGTTATCAAGTTTTCTCACGTAGTTGCCGAACAAACGCCTAAAGGCCAGGGCGCCCTGCTGTTCAAGAAACTCGTCGAAGAACGTTTGCCCGGCAAGGTCAAGGTAGAGGTTTATCCAAACTCTTCGCTGTTCGGTGACGGTAAGGAAATGGAGGCGCTGCTGTCGGGCGATGTGCAGATGATTGCGCCGTCGCTGGCCAAGTTCGAGCAATACACACCCAAGCTGCAATTGTTCGATCTGCCGTTCCTGTTCAACGACATCTCGGCAGTCGACCGCTTCCAGCGAAGCCCTGACGGCCAGGGGCTTCTCAAGGCAATGGAAAGCAAGAACATCACCGGACTTGCCTATTGGCACAACGGCATGAAGCAATTGTCCGCCAACAAGGCGCTGCGTGAACCGGGCGATGCCCGCGGTTTGAAATTCCGCGTGCAGGCTTCAGCCGTGCTCGAAGAGCAATTCAAGGCGGTACGCGCCAACCCTCGGAAGATGAGTTTCGCCGAGGTGTATCAGGGCTTGCAGACCGGCGTCGTCAATGGCGCGGAAAACCCTTACTCGAACATCTACAGCCAGAAAATGCACGAAGTGCAGAAGTTCATCACTGAGTCCGATCATGGCTTGCTCGATTACATGTTGATCACCAATACGAAGTTCTGGACTGGCCTGCCGCCGGATATAAAAACCGAACTGGACAAGATCATCGTCGAGGTCACCACTCAGGTGAACAAAGATGCAGAGAAACTGAACCAGGATGCGAAACAGAACATCATCAACGCCAAGACCACTGAAATCATTACCCTGACCCCAGAGCAACGTGGCAAGTGGCGTGAAGCAATGAAACCGGTCTGGAAGAAGTTCGAAGGTGATATCGGTGCCGACCTGATCAAGGCCGCCGAAGCTGCCAACCAGGCTCAGTAATCTGCCGGCGGGCGCCGCCCGAAAGGGCGACCCCTGTTTCATAGTCGTCACTCGATCGGGAGATGCCACTCATGAATGCCTTACGGCGCATTTGGGATCACTTCGAAGAAGGTTTTATCGTCTTCCTGCTGGCGGCAATGACGCTGGTAACGTTCGTTTACGTCATCCTTAACAACCTCTATAGCGTTTTCTACAGCCTCGCCGAGCAGTGGCAGAGCGCCAGTGAACCCTTGTTCGCCATTGGCGACAGCGTCATGGGGATGGCCCAAGCCATGACGTGGAGCATCTCGCTGACCAAAGCCTTGTTCGCCTGGTTGATCTTTTTCGGCTTGTCCTATGGCGTGCGCACGGCCGGACACATCGGTGTCGATGCCTTGGTGAAACTGGCCAGTAAACCGGTTCAGCGAATCATTGGCATCATTGCCTGCCTCTGCAGTCTGGCCTATGCGGGCCTGCTTAGCGTCGCCAGTTTCGAATGGATTCAGACGTTGTTCATCGCCGGCATCGGTGCCGAGGACCTCGGTCATTACGGCATCATGCAATGGCACATCGGGCTGATTGTGCCGGTGGGTTTTGCCTTGGTGTTCATCCGCTTTGCCGAGATCCTGGTGCGCATTGTGCAAAATCGTCAAACGGGCCTGGGCCTGGCCGACGAGGCCGCGGAGGTGCTGAAACTGACCGAGCATGAGGATGACAAGAAATGACCATTCTTTTTCTCTTTGTTGCTCTGTTCGCGCTGATGTTTATCGGCGTACCGATCGCCATTTCCCTTGGCCTGGCCGGTTCGCTGACGATCATCTTTTTCAGCCCCGACTCCGTGCGCTCACTGGCCATCAAGCTGTTCGAGACCTCCGAGCACTACACGCTGCTGGCCATCCCGTTCTTTTTGCTGGCCGGTGCCTTCATGACCACAGGCGGTGTGGCACGGCGCTTGATCGACTTTGCCAACGCTTGCGTTGGGCATATTCGCGGCGGCCTGGCCATTGCGGCGGTGCTGGCGTGCATGTTGTTCGCTGCGTTGTCCGGCTCAAGCCCTGCGACGGTAGCCGCCGTGGGCTCCATCGCCATCGCGGGGATGGTCCGCTCCGGTTATCCACAGGCATTCGGTGCCGGTATTGTGTGCAACGCCGGCACGTTGGGCATCCTTATTCCTCCATCCATCGTGATGGTGGTGTATGCCGCGGCGACGGAAACCTCGGTCGGCAAGCTGTTCATGGCCGGTGTGGTGCCCGGCCTGCTGCTGGGTACAGCGCTGATGGTGGCTATCTACGTCGTCGCCGTCAGGAAAAACCTGCCCGCCATGCCGCGGGCGACCGTTCGTGAATGGTTGAGTGCGGCACGCAAGGCCGTTTGGGGCTTGCTGCTCATGTTCATCATCCTGGGCGGCATCTACACCGGAATGTTCACCCCGACCGAGGCGGCAGCAGTGGCGGCGGTCTACGCGGCATTCATTGCGCTATTCGTCTACAAGGACATGTCGTTCCGCGAGATACCGAAGGTACTGCTCGAATCCGCCAAGCTGAGCATCATGCTGATGTTTATCATCGCCAATGCCATGCTTTTTGCCCACGTACTGACCACCGAGCAATTGCCCCAACAAATCACCGCCTGGGTCATCGGCGCGGGCCTGACACCGGTGACATTCCTGCTCGTGGTGAACATCGTGTTATTGGTGGCTGGCGCCTTCATGGAACCCTCGGCAATCATCCTGATCCTGGCGCCGATCATGTTCCCGATTGCCATGAAGTTGGGAATCGACCCGATTCATTTGGGGATCATCATGGTGGTGAACCTGGAGATCGGCCTGATCACCCCGCCCGTGGGCCTGAACCTGTTCGTCACCTCGGCGGTGACCGGCATGTCACTGACCGCCACCATACGTGCAGCAATGCCTTGGCTGATCATCCTGTTCCTGTTCCTGATATTGATTACTTATGTACCGTGGATTTCTCTGGTCCTGCCGAACTCGTTGGGGATGACGTAAACGAGAGGCCGGCAGCAAGCGCAGTAACGTGCAGTCGCTCAAGGGTCGTGTCGCGGTATAGAACGGAATCAGGCTGATCCCCATGCCGGCCTCCGACGCCTTGATCATTGATTCGGCGACGTTGCACTGAGAGGTCTTGCCCGGGCTGACGAGGCTCATAACAACTTCCACGTGTAGCTGAGGATCAGGCGGTTTTCGTCGATATCGCTGCGGTAGTTGGAGCGCGCCATGACGTTGCGCACACGGATGCCGAGGCCTTTGAGACTCCCGCTCTGCAGCACATAGCCGATATCCAGATCGCGCTCGCGGTCCTTGCCTTCAAAGCCCTTGCCGGTGTCGACGTTATTGCCGGTGATGTAGCGCACGGTGCTGGTCAGGCCGGGTATGCCGAGGGCCGCGAAGTCGTAGTCGTAGCGCGCCTGCCAGGAACGTTCATCGGTGTAGGCGAACTCATAGGTCGGCACTTCATTGCCCAGTGGCGAGATGTTGGCAAAGACTCGCGGGAAGGCGCTGTCGCCGAACATGCCCTGATAGCCGACATAAAACGTGTGGCCGCCGCGCTTGGCCGACAGCAAGGAGAAGAACGCCTGGTTGTCGATATTGCCCAGCAACTTTTTGCCGTCTTCACGCGAATCGTAATAGCCAAGGTTGGCGCCCAGGGTCCAGTCGCCCATTGGCTCGCTGTGCTTGAAGCCGAGAAAGCGCTGGTTGTAGATATCTTCCAGTTGCCCGAACCAGGCACTGACCGAACTGCGTTTGTCATTGAAGGCGTAATCGGCGCCAGCAAAGTTAAAACCATCGCTGCTGACCTGACGCTGCGGTACATGACCGAGCATGGCTTGCATCTTTTCGTCGCCGGCCTCGTTGCGCAGGCTGGTTGAATTCAAGTGGCCACCTTGCAAGGTCAGGCCATCGATCTCATTGGAGCTGATGCTCGCGCCCTGATAGCTGGGCGGCAGCAGGCGGATATCGCTGAAGGCCAGCACCGGCAGGTTGGGTTGCAACTCACCCACTTTCAACTCGGTCTTGGAGTAACGCATCTTCAGCGCACCTTCCAGACGGCTGTAATCATTTGCCGCGCGCCCATCATCGTGCACCGGCAGCAAACCGGTATTGACCCGGTCCGGACTACTGTCGAGTTTGAGGCCGAGCAGGCCGATGACATCCACGCCAAAACCGACCGGGCCTTGGGTATAACCGGATTTGACGTTGAGGATGAAGCCCTGCGCCCACTCTTCGGCCTTCGACTGTTGATTGGCCCCGACGATGTCCGAGAAGTCCCGGCTGAAGTAATAGTTACGCGCCTGCAAGGTGGCCGTGGTGTCTTCGATGAAGCCGCCCTCCGCGGCCATCACGCCACTGGAAAAACCCAAGACGACCGCCAGGGACAACACTGAACCGGTTGCTGGAAAAGTCTGTTTCATCGCTGTTCTCTTATTGTTATTGATCGACAGGTTGAAGTGCTCCACCCGTGGCGGATTCGCCGCGGGGGATGGTGAAAACGGATAAGGATCGGGGTTGCGATTACGCGGTCAGCGCGCTACCTCCTGTGCGGGCGTAACCTGAGGCGCGGGACGCCCGGCACTCAACAGCACGTGCGTGACCATGCCGAAAATCAGCCCCCAAAAAGCGGCGGACAAACCAAACAGCGACATGCCCGAGGCGGTGGTGAGAAAGGTCACCAACGCGGCTTCGCGATCACTCGGCACCGCCATTGCGCCGGCCAACGCTCCAGCTATCGCCGCAAACAGCGCCAGCCCGGCCAAGGCTGCGATCAGTTCCTTGGGGAACGCCGAAAACAACGAAACCAGCGTCGCACCGAAGATCCCCAGCACCAGGTAACACAGCCCGCCCACCACTCCGGCCACATAGCGTTTGCGCGGATTTTCATGGGCCTCGCGACCGGTACAAATGGCTGCGGTAATCGCCGCCAGATTCAACCCGTGACAACCGAACGGTGCCAACAGTGCAGTGCCCAACGCGCTGCTGGCGATGATCGGGCCGGCCGGCGTTGTGTAGCCGCTGGCACGCAGCACCGCCATGCCGGGAACAAACTGGCCGGTCAGCGCCACCATCACCAGCGGCAAGGCGACATTCAGGGTCGCACTCAGGCTGAACGCGGGGGTGATCCACACCGGCGTCGCCAAGCCAATCACCAGTGCTTCGCGGTGCAAATCACCGGCGAGAAACGCAATCGAACAACCCACCAGCAGCACCATCAACACCGCATAGCGCGGCATCACCCGCTTACAGATCAGGTACGTGGCAAACATCGCCAGCACCAGCAATGGCTTGCCTTGCAGCGAGACGAACAACCCCGTGCCGAAGCTGAACAGAATCCCCGCCAGCATCGCCGCCGCAATCGCCGCGGGCAGTTTGCCGATAATCCGGTCAAAAGCCCCCGACACCCCGACCAGGAAAATAATCAGGCTGCTGACCAGATAAGCGCCCACCGCCTCCGGCATGGAGATCCCCGGCAACAGCGCCACCAGCAACGCCGAGCCCGGTGCCGACCACGCGATGATCACCGGGACGCGATAACGCAGGCTCAAACCGATGCCAAGCACGGCGCTGCCGATGGAAATCGCCCAGACCCAGGACGACAACACTTCCCGCGAGAGGTGCGCGGTCTCGGCGGCCTGAAAGATGATCACCAAGGGGCCTGCGTAGGAAATCACCGTGGCGATAAATCCGGCGACTGCAGCAGACAGGGAAAAGTCCTGAAATAACGCTTTCATGAAACCTCGCCGCAAGACGCGTCAGGCGATCCGTGGCACAAGCCCGGCCGCTCTTGTTCGGAAAAAAGTGTGGGTGACCAGGCAGGCGACACGGCATGACGCCGTGCCGACCGCTGCCTGGCTCAAGCGCTGGTCGGCGCCAGCGTCTGGGCGGCACCCTTGGCGCTGCGCTGGCTGCTGATGGCGAACACGGTCATGGCGAGGGCGGCCACCGCACCGGGCAAGGCAAACGCCATGAAGTTCAGTTGCAGCGGCAGGCTGATCCCCAGCAAGGCACCGCCCAGCAGCGGACCGACAATCGCGCCGTTGCGGCCGATGCCCGACGCCCAACCCAAACCGGTGGAGCGAATGGTCATGGAGTAGAACTGCGCGGCGCAGGCGTACAGCAGGATCTGCGAACCGATGGTGGTGGCGCCGGCAAGGGCGATCAGCAGGTACAACACCGGCATCGGGCTGTTGAAGCCCAGCAAGGTGATCGATACCGCAGCAACGACGAAGAACACCGCCAGCACGCGCGGCAGGTTGAGCTTGTCGCCCAGTACCCCGCCGCCGACCGCACCGAAAATGGCACCGAAGTTGAGCACCAGCAGGAATGACAGACTCGAGCCCAGGCTGTAACCGGCGTTAGCCATCAGTTTCGGCAGCACAGGAACTCAAGGCGTAGACCATCAGCAAGCAGCAGAAAAATGCCAGCCACAGCATCAGCGTGCGCAGCGCACGACCCTCGCGGAACAGTTGCAACACCGGGGTGCCAGTGCCCTTCACTTCGCTCATGTGCAACTGATCGCTGGCGAGTGCAACGTAAGCCGGGTCAACCCGCTCCAGAACGTTGCGCGCCTCTTCATTGCGCCCCTGACGCAGCATGAAACCCACCGATTCGGGCAGGAAATACATGATCAACGGCAACAACAGCAATGGCAGCACCGCCACGTAAAACACTGACTGCCAGCCGAAACTGGGGATCAGCACGATGCCGAGCCCCGCCGAGAGCATGCCGCCCACCGAATAACCGCTGAACATGATCGCCACCAGCGTGCTGCGGATTTTCTTCGGCGCGTACTCGTTCATCAGCGCCACGACATTGGGCATCACCCCGCCAATACCCAGCCCGGCAACGAACCGGCAGAGGCCAAACTCGGTGGGGTTACGGGTAAAACCATTGAGCACGGTAAAACCGCTGAAGAGCATCACGCACAGGGTGATGGCTTTTTTGCGGCCGATCTTGTCCGACAACGGGCCAAAAAACAGCGCGCCGAACATCATCCCGAACAGCGCGTAACTTCCCAGCGCGCCGGCTTGCAGGGGACTGAGCCCCCACTCTTTCATCAGCATCGGCAACACCACGCCGTAAATCACCAAATCGTATCCGTCGAAAATGATGATCAGGGCGCACCAGAACAGCACCATCCAGTGAAAGCGGTTGAATCGAGCGTTGTCGATAACCTCATGTACGTTGATCTTGCGCATGGCATCTATCTCTTGTTGTTGTTTTTTTAAGAGTCGGTAACGCGGCTAACGTCCGTACAGCCGAGGGTAAAGACGCCGGGCACGGGGCAATAGCCGCTTTGCGCAGATCGCTATCCGTTTTGTGCAATGCCCTGAACCGGGCGTGGGGTGAGGCGCGCTCCAAGAGCCTGTAGCAACCCTGTAGAGGGTTGATTCATGGACTAGACTCACGCGGTGGTAATGAACGTCAAGAGCAGAGGGCCGTCCACGACCGACGCCAGGTTTGCTCGAAGCAATGCGCGATCTGCAAGCTGATAGTGGCACCTGCAGGGTCTATCTATCGGTAGTCAGCGACTGGCATAGGTGAGGCTTTGGTCATGGCAAAGGACAAGAAGAAACCCGCTGTTAAAAGAAACGCCGCTGAACCCTTGAGACTGACGAACAAAGCCTATCTTGAGCAGTTACGCCGACTGCATGTCGAAATGGTCAAGTTGCAGGAATGGGTGAAACACAAAGGCATCAAGATTTGTATCGTCTTCGAGGGGCGCGACGGTGCCGGCAAGGGCGGGACGATCAAGGCGCTCACCGAGAGGGTGAGCCCGCGTGTCTTTCGGGTCGTGGCATTGCCGGCACCGACCGAGCGCGAGAAGAGCCAGATGTATATGCAGCGCTACATGGCGCACATGCCAGCGGCTGGCGAAGTGGTGATCTTCGATCGCAGTTGGTACAACCGCGCAGGGGTCGAGCGTGTGATGGGATTTTGTACCGATCAGCAAGTGACCCGTTTCCTGAGCCTGGCCCCCCTCATGGAACGCATGATGGTCGACTCGGGTGTCATGCTGTTCAAGTATTGGCTGGAAGTCAGCGAAGAGGAGCAAACCCGCCGGCTCGAGGCGAGGATCAAGGATGGCCGCAAAATCTGGAAACTGACGCCAATGGATCTCAAGTCATACAGCCGCTGGTATGAATACTCGCGTGCACGTGACGACATGTTCAAGGCGACCGACACCGACCATGCTCCGTGGCTTGTGGCCAACTCGAACGACAAGAAGCGGGCCCGCCTCAACATCATCTCTGATTTGCTCAGCCGCATTCCGTACAAGAATGTACCGCGCGAGAAGGTGATTTTGCCCAAACGGCAGAAATCAGGTGGCTATCGTGAACCGAATTATCCGCTGCGGCGAATTCCAGAAAAATTCTGACCGGCACGTCCAAGCGGATCTGCGCTGTACACCAAAGGGCCACAGTCCTATGAGCGATTCGGATGTTTCGCCTCCCGTCCCGGAACCCGGCCGGATTGTCCATCGGGATACCGACGGCGACACCGGTTGGAGCCGCTGGCTGCCGGGGCTGCGCACACTACGTGGATACAAAATCGCCTGGTTGCGGCACGACCTCGTGGCCGGACTGGTGCTGACCACGATGCTGGTGCCTGTCGGCATCGCCTACGCAGTGGCATCGGGCGTACCCGGCATCTATGGCCTTTACGCGACCATCGTTCCGCTGCTCGCTTATGCGCTGTTCGGACCCAGCCGAATTCTGGTGCTGGGGCCGGATTCCTCGCTGGCTGCCGTTATTCTCGCCGTCGTGCTGCCACTGTCCGGCGGTGATCCGCGTCGTGCCATCGCCCTTGCGAGCATGATGGCGATCGTATCGGGGGTGGTGTGCATCCTGGCCGGCATAGCGCGCCTGGGCTTTGTCACGGAGCTTCTTTCCAAACCGATCCGCTACGGGTACATGAACGGGATCGCGCTGACGGTATTGATCAGCCAACTGCCCAAGTTTTTCGGTTTTTCGATTGAGTCCGACGGTCCGCTGAGAAACCTGTGGGCGATCGCTACAGCGGTAATGGAGGGGAAAACCAACTGGACCGCCTTCATGGTCGGCGCAGCCACCTTGGCCGTGATTCTGCTGCTCAAGGGCAACAAGCGCGTGCCGGGCATTCTGATCGCCGTGGCAGGAGCGACTGTCGCCGTGGGTGTGCTGGACCTTGCAGAGCGCGCTGGAATATCAGTCCTCGGCTCTCTTCCACAAGGCTTGCCTGCGTTCGACATCCCCTGGATCACTCGCGCCGATATCGTCCCTGTCCTGATCGGCGGTTGCGCCGTTGCCCTGGTTTCGTTCGCCGATACCAGCGTGCTCTCGCGTGTCTATGCGGCGCGGACACGCACCTATGTGGACCCGAACCAGGAAATGGTGGGCCTGGGCGTCGCCAACCTGGCCGCCGGATTTTTTCAGGGTTTTGCGATCAGCAGCAGCTCGTCACGTACGCCCGTGGCCGAGGCTGCAGGCGCCAAAACCCAGTTGACCGGAGTCATCGGCGCGATTGCTGTTGCCTTATTGCTAGTGGTGGCGCCGGACCTGTTGAAGGATTTACCCACCAGCGCACTGGCTGCGGTGGTGATCGCCTCCGCCATCGGCCTGATTGAGGTCACCGACCTGCGACGAATTTATCGAATCCAGCGTTGGGAGTTCTGGCTGTCAATCGTCTGCACCGTCGGCGTGGCCGTACTGGGCGCGATTGAAGGCATCGGCCTGGCCATCGTGATCGCCGTTATCGAATTTCTGTGGGATGGCTGGCGCCCTTATTCTGCCGTTCTGGGACGCGCGGAAGGCGTCAAGGGTTATCACGACATCAAGCGCTATCCCGACGCGCGCCTTGTACCCGGTCTGGTGCTGTTTCGCTGGGATGCGCCGTTGTTTTTCGCCAACGCCGAGTTGTTCCATGACCGAGTGCTCGACGCCGTGGCGGCGTCGCCTACGCCAGTGCGCTGGTTGGTCGTTGCGGCGGAACCCGTCACCAGCGTGGACGTGACCTCGGCCGACATGTTGGCTGAGCTGGACGAAACCTTGAACGCCGCGGGCATCAAGTTGTGCGTGGCCGAGATGAAGGACCCGGTCAAGGACAAGCTGAAGCGATTCGGGCTTTTCGCGCGGCTTGGCGAAACGGCGTTCTTTCCAACAATAGGCACTGCAGTCGACAGCTATCTGATGATTCATCCGGTGGATTGGGAGGAGGAGGATCGCTGAGTGGCATGGAGGCACTCAGCGACGGGTTTTATCAATGTTTCCATGTTTACCGGCTCGCCCGCGGCTTATCGAGCGCATGCCTTTGCCACTCTCTACAGGAGGTAATCAATGGTTCCCATACCCACTCTCGAAAAGGTTTTTTCCCGAGACCTGCTCGATGTACTGATTCGTGCCGGAGTGATTGCCGTTCTGGTGATGTTCTGCTTTCAGATATTCAGCCCGTTCCTCGACCTGATGCTGTGGTCGGTGATCCTGGCAATCACCCTCTACCCCTTGCAAGTCAGGTTCAAAGGCAAGCTGGGAAACAAAGACGGGATCACCGCGACGCTGATCGTATTGATCGTCATCAGTATTCTTATGGTGCCTGTCTATTTGTTGGGAGCCTCGCTTGCGGAGTCCGTGGAAAGGGTCATGACCATGGTCAAAACCGACAGTTTCCATATTCCGCCACCGTCCGCCACGGTAGCCAGTTGGCCACTGGTGGGAGAGCCTCTTTATAACTTATGGGCACAAGCCACCACTGACTTGCCTCATCTGGCTCAGAAGTTCATACCGCAGATCAAAGGCGTGAGCCTCTCCCTGCTGAGCAAGCTTGCGGGTGTCAGCATGGGGCTCCTTTTATTCATCGTCGCCCTGATTATTGCCGGTATTTTTTTAGCCTATGGAGAAAGCGGCCACCGCAGCGCGGTGCGAATCGTTACGCGCTTCAGCGGTCCGATCAACGGGCCGAAAATCGCCGATCTGTGCACCGCCACCATCCGGGCAGTGGCGTTGGGGGTGGTCGGCATCGCGTTCATCCAGATGCTGTTGGTGGGCATCGGCTTTGTGTTCATGGGCGTTCCCGGCGCCGGTCTTCTCGCCTTGGCGGTGCTGCTGCTTGGCATCATGCAATTACCGGCGACCCTGATTACCCTTCCGGTCATCGTCTTTGTTTTCATGAGCGAAGGTGCCAGTACGGCGACCATTGTGTTTGCCATCTATGTCTTCATCGCCGGATTGGTCGATAACGTCCTCAAACCGCTGCTGCTGGGTCGTGGGGTCGATGTACCGATGCCGGTGGTGCTGATCGGTGCCTTGGGCGGCATGGTCACGGGCGGTATCCTCGGCCTGTTTATCGGCCCTGTGATACTCGCGGTCGGCTATCAGCTGTTCTGGGAATGGGTGGATCAAGTGCAAGAGCCGGGGCCAGACAACCAGGGACAGACCTGACACGGCGGCCGAGGATATTCCCATGTTGTCGAATTTACTGGCCGGCCTTCCCGTGATGTTGCTCTGCCTGGTACTGCAAGCCATTTTCGTGACCATATGCCTGCGTCAATACGTGCATTTCAGGCATTCCAAACCGCCTGAAACGCAATGGCTGAATATCCTGTTGTTGTCGATGGTGATGCTGCTGATGATGCTCGGTAATTTCGTGCAGATCGCCATCTGGGCCACGCTATTCATGCTGCTCAACGAATTCGACCAATTCGCCACCGCGCTGTACCACTCGGCGGTCAACTTCGCCACGCTGGGCTACGGCGACATCGTCATGTCCTCTCGCTGGCGTCTGCTTGGCCCATTGGAGGCCGCCAACGGAATCCTGATGTTTGGTGTCTCCACCGCGGTGATGACCGCTGCGGTGATGGATGTCATAAAGCACAACATGGACAGGCTAAAGCAGCGTGAACGCCCATAGGCATGCGCCGATCATGGTAGGGCCTTCTCCAGCGCCTCACGCAATTGTGCCGCCGTGGCGTATTCGTGCTGCTCCACCAATTGGCCGTCCTTGAGCTGCAGCCACAGCACTTTATCCTCGGCCCCGGGGTAGCGCGGCGCCACGCGACCATCACGGTCAAGCATCACTCGATAGGAATAATCGCGCATAGCCGGTACTGCGAACATTTTCGCGATCAGTCGAGGCATGCGCTGGATGTCCGCGACAAATACCGTGTGCCGAGCCTCCAGGTAGCCCTTGGGCTCGTCCTGCAGAGCGGCGCCGACCAGTTTGGCGGCATCCATGCTGCGCGCCACCAGTAGCGTTTGAGTCTGACTATCGAGCGTGAAAGCCTGATCGAACTGATCAAGTAAGGTCCACGGCGCCAGGCGCTCGCCAACCTCCAGCGCCTGGGCCCAAAGAGGCAGAAGACTGAGCAATAACACCGGCCAATATTTCAAGTTCTACTCCTTGTTCGAGCGCATATGCGTAATGGCCATCAGTCTACACCACCCGTTCCGAGTGCTCAGTGCCCCCGTTTACCGTTTCACGCTTTCTGCTTGTCGCAAATGAACGCTAAGCTTGGGCCTATGGATGACTCAGATTATTTACGCCTGCTGACCATTGCGGCCGAGCAAGCCAACACGTTCCTGTCCAATGCCCGCAAATGGGAGCGTGAGCGTTGGGTTTGCCAGCGCCTGCTGCAAGGCCTGAACATTCCCTATCGCGCCGACGAATTTGCCCCTGCCGGGGAGCCGCCGGACGTGTTGTTCCGCGACGCGAATTTCGAGGTGTTTTTCGTGCTCGACGAAGGCCGGCGCCTCAACGACGAATGGCGCGACGAGCTGCAACGTCGGCGCAGCGCGTTTTCCCTGAGCCAACTGGTGCGCCGCGAGGCCAAGCCCCGGCGCATCCCGGCCAATGAATTTCTGCTGAGACTGGCGCCGACCTTGCGTAAAAAAGCCCACAACTACCAAGAACGGGGCATGGATTTGGGAGAGCTGGACATCATCGCCTTCGCCAGCCTCAAGCGCGAAGTGCTGGACCTCAACAGCCACTTTCCGCCACCTACCGAATACTTGCGTCAGGGCTGGCGCTCGTTGTCGCTGGTCGGTCCGACCTTCGCCCGAGTGCTATTCGCCCATCCGGATGCTCCGGACTTCTTGCGCAGCAACCTGGGTCGCAGCATCGTTTTCGATGTCGGAATCAGTCTGTGAGTCCATTGCAGGAGTTGATCGCCGAAGTACCGCAACAAGGACGTGTGCGCTGGATCGGTGTGCGGCCGCAATCCCGCTCGCCGATGATCGAACTCGATGCCGTGGAAGCACGACTTGAGGCCGGGTTGACCGGTGATCATGCCCGTCCCGGTGTGCGCAATGCGCGGCAGGTGACGTTGATTCAGTGGGAACACCTGGCCGTAATCAATTCGCTGATGGGCCGCCCGGACGATCAACCGGTACGACCTCAGGATCTGCGGCGCAATATCGTCGTCAGCGGCATCAACCTGTTCAGCCTCAAAGGTCGGCGTTTCAGGATCGGCCAGGCGATTTTTGAAACCAGCGGCTGGTGCCAGCCCTGCGCACGTCTCGAAAACAACCTCGGCCCCGGGACCTTTCAGGCCGTTCGCGGACATGGTGGAATCACTGCCCGAGTGTTACAAAGTGGCATCATTCGCCTGGACGACAGGGTGAATGTCGAGCCGATTCCGGACAGCGGCTATGCTCCGTTCAACCCAGGATAAAAGCCCTGTAGCTTCTAAACATTCAGCAACGTCTATCTGACGAGGCCCAATATGACCAGCCGCCTGAACCCGGACGACCAAAAGCATGTCGAAGAGTACCTGCGCCTGTCCCAGCACCAAGTCGAGCGCCGGCCTTTCCGGCCGTGGATGCTCCTGGTGCTGGTGTTGGCAGTGACCATTGGTCTAGGCCTGTTGAGCCGACTTATCAGTTACCTGACGCTATGAGCAGCATCGCGCTCGCTCGGGTAACTGCACCGATTTCTTTTAGCCTTGCGAGATATCCCCATGACTCATCGTATTGTCATCGTTGGCGGCGGCGCCGGCGGTCTGGAGTTGGCTACCCGTCTGGGTAAGACTCTGGGCAAGCGCGGCACGGCCAGTGTGATGCTGGTCGACGCGAACCTGACCCACATCTGGAAACCGTTGTTGCACGAAGTGGCGGCAGGTTCCCTGAACTCTTCCGAAGACGAACTCAACTATGTTGCCCAGGCAAAATGGAACCACTTCGAGTTCCAGCTGGGGCGCATGAGCGGGCTCGATCGCACGCAGAAGAAAATCCAGCTGGCCGCCACCTACGACGAGGCCGGTCTGGAACTGGTGCCGGCGCGCGAAGTGCCTTACGACTCGCTGGTGATTGCCGTCGGCAGTACCACCAACGATTTCGGCACGCAGGGCGCGGCGCAACACTGCCTGTTCCTCGACACCCGCAAACAGGCCGAGCGCTTCCATCAACAACTGCTCAATCACTACCTGCGCGCCCACGCCGGGCAAACTGATACGGTGCAACAGATCAGCGTCGCGATCGTCGGCGCCGGTGCCACCGGGGTGGAACTGGCGGCAGAACTGCACAACGCCGCCCATGAACTCGCGGCCTACGGCCTGGACCGGATCAAACCGGAAAACATGCACATCACCCTGATCGAAGCCGGACCCCGAGTGCTGCCAGCCCTGCCGGAACGAATCGGCGGGCCTGTGCATAAGACCCTGGAGAAACTCGGGGTCAACGTCATGACCAATGCCGCGGTCAGCGAAGTGACGGCAGACAGCTTGATTACCGTCGATGGCAAAGTGATCAATGCCAGCCTGAAAGTCTGGGCCGCCGGGATTCGTGCGCCGGGTTTCCTCAAGGATATCGATGGCCTGGAAACCAACCGCATCAATCAGCTGCAAGTGTTGCCGACCCTGCAAACCACCCGCGACGAGAACATCTTCGCCTTCGGTGACTGTGCGGCCTGCCCACAACCGGGCACTGATCGCAATGTGCCGCCGCGCGCCCAGGCTGCGCACCAGCAAGCTTCGTTGCTGGCTAAATCGCTGAAACTGCGGATCGAAGGCAAAGCCCTGCCGGAGTACAAGTACACCGACTATGGTTCGCTGATTTCGCTGTCGCGTTTTTCGGCTGTGGGTAACTTGATGGGCAACCTCACCGGTAGCGTGATGCTCGAAGGCTGGCTGGCGCGGATGTTTTACGTGTCGCTATATCGCATGCACCAGATGGCGCTATACGGCGCGTTTCGCACAGCGATGTTGATGCTGGGTAGCAAGATTGGGCGCGGGACTGAGCCGCGGTTGAAGCTGCACTAAACACTGTGGGAGCGAGCCTGCTCGCGATAGCGGTCTGACATCCAGCACCTTTGTTGAATGTTAATCCCTCATCGCGAGCAGGCTCGCTCCCACATTAGCTCTATCAACTTAGAGATCTGTGTCTCACTGTATCTCCCCCCTGATTCCATTCCTTCGCTTACAAAGCCCCCCTTGCGCGACACAGTAGCGATACACCACGCCCGCTAAATGGCCACACCCGAGCAAGGCACTGCCTGCTTCGGTCATCGCCGCACTCACGTGGCGTCCTTTATCGAGCGGTTGTGTTGTGCAACCAAGGAGATTTGTAATGCCCCGTACTCTCAGTAAAAACACCGTTGGCCTGCTCGGCGCTGTTCTTGCCGGAGGCATAATGTTGTCCGGTTCTGTCTTCGCTTCGCAGCCGCTGACTCAGGGCTACCTGCTGGCCTCGGCGGAACAGGTCGTGAAGACGCCTGAAGGCAAATGTGGTGAAGGCAAGTGCGGTGACGCCTCGATGGCCAAGACTGACACCGATGATGACGGCAAGGTATCCCGCGCGGAATTTTTGAAAGTGGCGCCCAAGGCTGACTTCGACAAGATCGACACCAACCATGACGACCAGATCGACGAACAAGAGGCTTTTGATAACGTAAAAGCCAACTACGAAACCAATGGCAAAAAAATGCCGAAGGGCTTGTTCGAGCACCTGAAAGACAATAGCTAAGTCGCTGAAGACCAGGCCCTGCTTCTCCAACGAGAAGCAGGGCTTTTTTGCATTTGCCGCAGACAAAAAAAATCCCCGTATCTTTCGATACGAGGATTTTTAATATGGTCGGGGTAAGGGGATTCGAACTCCTGACATCCTGCTCCCAAAGCAGGCGCGCTACCGGACTGCGCTATACCCCGGTAAAAAAAAGGCACCTTTTAAAGGCGCCTTCTTCGATCAGCGCTTTTGGCCTCTGATCTTAAGATTCGATTCCAGCGCTAACTGGTTTCAAAAATGGTGGGTCGTGTGGGATTCGAACCTACGACCAATTGGTTAAAAGCCAACTGCTCTACCAACTGAGCTAACGACCCAAAAATGGTCGGGGTAAGGGGATTCGAACTCCTGACATCCTGCTCCCAAAGCAGGCGCGCTACCGGACTGCGCTATACCCCGGTTTGAAATTGGCTCCGTGACCAGGACTCGAACCTGGGACCCAATGATTAACAGTCATTTGCTCTACCGACTGAGCTATCACGGAACTACATATTTCAATTTACAACTGTGAAGCTTGCTTCACCTCTTCGACCCGTTCGCATCGCTGCGTTCGTGTGTCTGAGGCGCGCTATTCTACAATCTTAAGCACCTCTGTCAACCCCCTAAATTGCTTTCAAGTTAATGATTTGCAACTTATTTCAGATTCCTGCTTGGGGAGCAGAAACCCCTTTGGGGTGACTTACTGCGGGGCGCACTTTACAAGCCTTTTCCTTTAAGTTCAACAGCCTGGCGAAAAAAAGGCCTCGCAATGCGAGGCCTTCTTTTATTGCACTGCCGCCGAGCGTCAGACGAAAACGATTTCGTCGTTCTCCACCACACCTTTGGCGGTGTCGCCAGGCATGAATCGGCCCGACAGAATCAACTGTGCCAATGGGTTCTCGATCCAGCGCTGGATCGCCCGTTTGAGCGGCCGTGCGCCATACACCGGGTCGTAACCGACAGCGATCAGCTTATCCATCGCTTCCGGACTCAGCTCAAGCTTCAGCTCGCGCTCGGTCAGGCGGCTACGCAGGCGACCCAACTGGATCTCGGTAATGCCGGCGATCTGATCCCGAGCCAGCGGCTCGAAAATCACCACTTCGTCGACCCGGTTGATGAACTCCGGCCGGAAGTGCGTGGAAATCGCATCCATCACCGCCGCGCGCTGCGCCTCGCGATCACCCACCAGTTCCTGAATCTGCACCGATCCGAGGTTGGAGGTCATGACGATCACGGTATTTCTGAAATCCACCGTGCGACCATGGCTGTCGGTCAAACGGCCATCTTCGAGCACTTGCAGCAAAATGTTGAACACGTCCGGGTGGGCCTTCTCGACCTCGTCCAGGAGAATCACCGAATAAGGCTTGCGACGCACCGCCTCGGTCAGGTAACCACCCTCTTCATAGCCCACGTAGCCCGGTGGCGCTCCAATCAGTCGAGCCACGGAATGTTTCTCCATGAACTCGGACATGTCGATCCGCACCATCGCCTCTTCGGTATCGAACAGGAACTCGGCCAGCGCCTTGCACAACTCGGTTTTACCGACACCGGTCGGGCCGAGGAACATGAACGAACCGCTCGGGCGATTCGGGTCGGACAACCCGGCGCGGGAACGCCGCACGGCATTGGAAACGGCGATCACCGCTTCGTCCTGACCGATCACACGCTGGTGCAACAGGCTTTCCATCTTCATCAGTTTTTCGCGCTCGCCCTCGAGCATTTTCGACACAGGAATGCCGGTCCACTTCGACACGACTTCGGCGATCTCTTCTTCAGTCACCTTGCTGCGCAGCAACTGGTTTTCGCTTTTACCGTGCTGATCGACCATTTGCAGGCTGCGCTCCAGGTCCGGGATCACCCCGTATTGCAACTCGGCCATGCGGTTCAAGTCGCCCTTACGGCGCGCGGCTTCCAGTTCCTGACGGGACTGTTCGATCTTCTGCTGGATCTGTGCCGAACCCTGGACTTCGGCTTTTTCCGAGTTCCAGATTTCTTCGAGGTCCGAGTATTCACGCTCGTGACGAACGATTTCTTCCTGCAGTTTTTCCAGACGTTTCTTCGCCGCGTCGTCGCTTTCTTTCTTCAGCGCCTGGGATTCCACCTTCAGCTGAATCAGACGACGTTCCAGACGGTCCAGCACTTCCGGCTTGGAGTCGATCTCCATACGGATGCGGCTGGCGGCTTCGTCGATCAGGTCGATGGCTTTGTCCGGCAGCTGACGGTCGGTGATGTAGCGATGACTGAGCTTGGCCGCGGCGATGATCGCACCGTCGGTGATCGCCACCTTGTGGTGAACCTCGTAACGCTCCTTCAGGCCACGCAGGATGGCGATGGTGTCTTCTTCGCTCGGCTCATCCACCAAGACTTTCTGGAAGCGCCGCTCAAGGGCCGCATCCTTCTCTATATATTGGCGGTACTCGTTGAGCGTGGTCGCGCCCACGCAGTGCAGTTCACCACGAGCCAACGCAGGCTTGAGCATATTGCCCGCATCCATCGAGCCTTCGCCTTTACCGGCGCCGACCATGGTATGCAGTTCGTCGATGAACAGAATGATCTGCCCTTCCTGCTTCGACAGTTCGTTGAGCAGGGATTTGAGGCGTTCTTCGAACTCGCCGCGGTATTTGGCACCGGCAATCAAAGCCCCCATGTCCAGAGACAACAGACGCTTGCCTCTCAGGCCATCCGGTACTTCGCCGTTGATGATGCGCTGGGCCAGGCCTTCGGCGATGGCGGTTTTACCCACCCCAGGCTCACCGATCAGCACCGGGTTGTTCTTGGTGCGGCGTTGCAGGACCTGAATGGTGCGACGAATTTCGTCGTCGCGGCCGATCACTGGATCGAGCTTGCCTTCTTCGGCGCGCTTGGTCAGGTCGATGGTGTATTTGTCGAGCGCCTGACGGGATTCTTCATGGTTGGCATCATTGACTGCCTCACCGCCGCGCAGGTTATTGATCGCGTTTTCCAGGGCTTTCTTGCTCACGCCCTGGCCCAGCAACAATTTGCCGAGCTTGCTGTTCTCGTCCATGGCAGCGAGCAGCACCAGTTCGCTGGAGATGAATTGATCACCCTTCTGCTGAGCCAGGCGGTCAGCCTGGTTGAGCAGGCGCGCCAGATCCTGCGACATGTTCACATCGCCGGTGGGATTCTGGATTTTCGGCAGCTGATCGAGGACTTTGGTCAGTTCTTTACGCAAGCTGTTGACGTCAAAACCCACCTGCATCAGCAGGGGTTTGATCGAACCACCCTGCTGTTCAAGCATGGCCTGCATCAAATGCGCCGGCTCAATCGCCGGATGATCGAGGCCGACAGCCAGGGATTGGGCGTCGGACAAGGCTAACTGCAACTTGCTGGTTAAACGGTCTATACGCATGGGTCACCTTCCTTTTGAGCAGGCCGGACCTATAAACATCCTGAATGAAGAAACCTGCCAGATACCTCACTAGATGTGGTCGATTCTGGGAGATTCAAGCGTCGTGACGTTGATGCAGATCAGAGAAGTCTAGCGTTCGAGCCAGATCAGGGAAGCAAACCGACCGGTGCGTGGACTGCGGCGGTAAGAAAAGAAGCGAGGGTCGGTCACGGTGCAGAAACCGCCACCATAAACAGCGGTAACGCCGCGAGCGGCCAGACGTAAACGCGCCAGCTCATAGATGTCGGCCATGAACTTGCCGGCATTCTGGCTCGGCACGAAGGCTTTGGCGGCTTCAGGCAATTGCTGGACGAAGGTTTCGCGCACTTCCGGGCCGACTTCAAAGGCTTGCGGGCCAATGGCCGGGCCGAGCCAGACCAGCACGTCTTCAGGCGGCACGGCCAGACTGTCGAGGGTAGCTTCCAGCACACCCGCCGCCAACCCGCGCCAACCGGCATGGGCGGCAGCGACGCGGGTGCCGGCACGGTCGCAAAACAGCGCCGGAAGGCAATCAGCGGTCATCGCGGTGCAGGCGATACCGGGTGTTGCCGTCCAGCTGGCGTCGGCAGTGGCTACCAGGCTTGGATCTGCTTGGGCCACGACAATGCCGTGAACCTGCTTTAACCAGGCCGGTTGAATAGAGAAATGATCGGTGAGGCGACGGCGGTTTTCGGCGACAGCTTCGGGGCTGTCGTCGACATGATCGCCCAAATTGAGGCTGTCAAACGGCGCCAGACTGACGCCGCCCGCACGGGTGGTGACGCAGGCTTTCACCCCGGCAGGCGCAGGCCAGTCGGGAATCAGCCAGTCACTCATCCGATGAACGCCTCACGGTCTTGCTTGAGCAGCGACAGCAACCAGACGAAGTCATCCGGCAGTGGCGATTCCCAGCTCATGCGTTTTCCGGTGGTCGGATGGTCCAGCTCCAGGAACCGCGCATGCAGCGCCTGACGCGGGAAATTCTTCAGGGATTCGACCATGGTCACACTGGCGGCCGGCGGAATACGGAAACGACCGCCATAGGCAGGATCTCCGACCAACGGGTAGTTGATGTGCGCCATGTGCACGCGAATCTGGTGAGTACGACCGGTTTCCAGCTTCACCCGCACGTGAGTGTGGGAGCGGAAACGCTCGAGCACGCGGTAATGGCTGACGGCCTGCTTGCCACCTTCCATCACGGCCATGCGCTGGCGTTGCTGGCCGTGACGACCGATCGGCGCATTGATCTTGCCGCCGGCTGTCACCACACCGATCACGATACACTCGTAGATCCGGCTTACGCTGCGGCTCTGCAATTGCGTGACAAGCTGCGTCTGCGCTTGAATGGTCTTGGCTACCACCATCAGACCGGTGGTGTCCTTGTCCAGGCGATGCACAATACCGGCGCGGGGCACATTGATAATGTCCGGCACGTGGTGCAGCAAGGCGTTGAGCAAAGTGCCATCAGCGTGACCGGCAGCCGGATGCACCACCAGGCCCGCAGGCTTGTTGATCACCAGGATGTCGTCGTCTTCATAGACGATGTCCAGCTCGATGTCTTGAGCGATCCATTCGCCCTGAGCTTCCTGCTCGGCAGTCAGTTCAAGAATGGCGCCACCATGAACGATGTCTCGCGGGCGGATAACCGCCCCATCCACAGTCAGGCGGCCGTCTTTGATCCAGGCGGAAAGGCGCGAGCGCGAGTGCTCAGCGAATAATTGTGCGGCGACTTGATCGAGGCGTTGGCCGCCCAATTCGGACGGCACCTCTGCGCGAAGTTCAATTTTATCGGACATGCTCAGACTAGGCGTCGGCACAGCCTTTGGTTTCGGCTGCGCGCTTGTGGTTAAATACGGCGTCTTTTGCCCCGAGGCTTTTCAACGGGGCGCTCATCATAACAGGACGGCCCCGCCCAAGACAGCGGCCGTCATAGGGACGCAAGCCGCCATGCAAGTGAAACACCTGCTGCTGATCGCCATCCTCGCATTGACCGCTGCTTGCTCATCGAAGGAAGTCGTAGACGAAAACCTGAGCGAAGTCGAGCTGTACCAGCAGGCGCAGACCGACCTGGACAATAATAGTTACACCAGCGCCACAGCCAAGCTGAAGGCCCTGGAGTCGCGTTATCCGTTCGGTCGCTACGCCGATCAGGCTCAACTCGAGCTCATCTACGCCAACTACAAGAATGCCGAGCCTGAGGCTGCGAAGTCCGCCGCCGAGCGTTTCATTCGTCTGCACCCGCAGCACCCGAACGTGGATTACGCCTACTACCTCAAGGGCCTGACCTCTTTCGACCAGGACGTCGGCCTGCTGGCGCGCTTCTTGCCGCTGGACATGACCAAGCGTGACCCGGGCGCCGCTCGCGACTCCTACAACGAGTTCGCGCAGCTGACCAGCCGCTTCCCGAACAGCCGCTACTCACCGGATGCCAAGCAGCGCATGATCTACCTGCGCAACCTGCTGGCTTCCTACGAGATTCACGTTGCCGACTATTACCTGACTCGTCAGGCCTATGTCGCCGCCGCGAACCGTGGTCGTTACGTGGTGGAAAACTTCCAGGAAACCCCTTCGGTCGGTGACGGCCTGGCGGTGATGACTGAAGCCTACCAGCGTCTGCACCTGGACGAACTGGCCGCGACCACCCTCGAAACCCTGAAGCTCAACTACCCGAACCACCCAAGCCTGGTGGACGGTCAGTTCGTGCCTTCGAAGGACGAAGCCGACAACCGTTCGTGGCTGAGCAAGGCCACCTTGGGCCTGATCGAATCCCGTCCGCCGCTGCCGCCGGGTGAAACCCGCGCCAACCAGGACGTACAGAGGCAGTTCCAGGATGCCAAGGACTCGATTCCGAACGAGCTCAAGCCTAAAGATGAAAACGGCGATGTGATCGAAGAAGAGCAGCACGAGTCCGAAGCCAACAATACCGATCGCTCGTGGTTCAGCTACATGACCTTCGGCGTGTTCGACTGACGCTGGGGTGTTGTGCCGAGAAGGCGCCTTTCGAGGCGCCTTTTTTATTACCGGATTTCAGGGGTGAGCGTATTGCGCTGTGCGCCTGACCCGTCCTTGGCTAAACTGCCAATTCACTACTCAAAAAGCAGCTCACCATGCTTCGTTTATTGTTCTGGATCGCCCTGATTGCCGCTGCGATATGGTTCTGGCGCAAGTTCAAGGGCCCGGCTTCGGGCACCAACACGCCGCGCGAGCAAGATGCTCCACCCATGGTCCGCTGTGCTCATTGCGGTGTACACCTGCCCCGCGACCGCGCGCTGAGCCTTCAACAACAGTGGTATTGCAGCCAGGCTCACCTTGAGCAAGGCCCGGGTTCCAGTGATCGCTGAGACGTCCAGTCCCGGCAACAAACAGGCCCAGCGACTGCTGCGCCTCTATCACCTCTACCGTTTAAGCATCGGCATCACCTTGGTGCTGTTGATCTCCAGCAACATGGACAACCAGTTGCTGACGTTCGCCAATGATGACTTGCTGCGTAACGGCAGCTGGTTGTACCTGGTGCTGAATATCCTGCTGGTGGTCTTTCAGGGGAACACCCGGCGCCCGGCGCAGTTGTTCAGCCTGGCGCTGGTCGATGTGCTGCTGCTATGCGGCCTGTTCTATGCCGCTGGCGGCATGCCCAGCGCCATCGGCAACCTGTTGATCGTGTCGGTGGTCATCAGCAACACCCTGCTGCGCGGGCGCATCGGCCTGTTGATTGCGGCAGTTGGCGCCCTCGGCATCGTGGGCTTGAGCTTCCTTCTGAGCTTCAGCCATCCCACCAGCCCCAACGATTACCTGCAAATTGGCACTCTTGGGGCCCTGTGTTTTGCCGCAGCATTGCTGGTGCAAGGCTTGATCCGAAGACTGGAAGTCAGCGAAACCCTGGCCGAGCAGCGGGCCAGCGAAGTGCTCAGCCTCGAAGCCCTCAACGCACTGATCCTGCAACGCATGCGCACGGGCATTCTGGTGCTGGACGACCAACGGCATGTGCAACTGGCCAATCACAGCGCCTTGACCTTGCTGGGGCAGGAAAAACTCGATGGCCAGTTGATCGACGACTATTCGATGCCGTTGGTCGAGCGGCTCCAACTGTGGTTCAACAATCCGACTTTGCGCCCACAAAGCCTGAAAATCGCCAGCAATGGTCTTGAGCTGCAACCGAGTTTCATTGCCCTGAACCATAGCCCGCACCACCAGACGCTGGTTTTTCTCGAAGACCTCGCCCAAATCGCCCAACAGGCCCAGCAACTTAAACTCGCCGCCCTCGGTCGCCTGACCGCCGGTATTGCCCATGAGATCCGCAATCCACTGGGTGCCATTAGTCATGCCGCGCAGTTACTGCAGGAATCCGAGGAACTGAACGGCGCGGATCGGCGTCTGACACAGATTATTCAAGACCACTCTCAGCGAATGAATCGGGTAATCGAAAACGTCCTGCAACTGTCTCGTCGCCAGCAAACCGTGCCGCAACGGCTGGATCTACGGCCGTGGCTGGAGCACTTTGTCGCTGAAACTCGCGAAGGGGCGACCGAACGTCAGCAAATTCACCTGCGCATCGGTTCGGGAAACTTCAAAACCCTGATGGACCCGAATCAGCTGACCCAGATTCTCGACAATCTGCTGCGCAACGCCTGGCGCCATAGCGCACTGAAGCACGCTCAGGCTCAAGCCTGGCTTGAGTTGCACCTCGACCCGGAGAGCCAGTTGCCGACCCTTGAAGTCCTGGACGATGGCCCCGGCGTGGCGCCGGAGCAGCGCTCGCACTTGTTCGAACCGTTCTTCACCACCAGCAGCCAGGGTACTGGCCTGGGGCTTTATCTGTCCCGTGAGCTGTGCGAAAGCAATCAGGCCCGCCTAGACTTCAAACCACGCCAAGGCGGCGGCTGCTTTCGCATCACTTTTGCTCACGGACGGAAACAAAGTTGAACATGAGCCCACGGCAAAAAATCCTGATCGTCGACGACGAGCCGGATATTCGCGAACTCCTGGAAATAACCCTGGGGCGGATGAAACTCGACACCTTCAGCGCCCGCAATCTCGCAGAAGCGCAAGCAATGCTGGCACGGGAGACATTCGACCTGTGCCTGACCGACATGCGCCTGCCCGACGGCACCGGTCTGGCGCTGGTGCAGCACATCCAGCAGCGCTATGCGCAAGTGCCGGTAGCGATGATCACGGCCTATGGCAGCCTGGAGACGGCAATCAACGCCCTCAAGGCTGGAGCCTTCGATTTTCTGACCAAACCGGTCGACCTCACCCGCCTGCGCGAACTGGTCACCAGCGCGCTGAGTTTGCCTGCGCCAGGCGGCGCCAGCAGTGCCATCGACCGTCGACTGCTGGGTGACTCACTGCCCATGCGCAGCCTGCGCAAACAAATCGACAAACTAGCCCGCAGTCAGGCCCCGGTGTACATCAGCGGCGAGTCTGGCAGCGGCAAAGAGTTGGTCGCCCGACTGATCCACGATCAAGGCCCACGCGCCAACCGACCGTTCGTGCCGGTGAACTGCGGGGCTATCCCGTCGGAATTGATGGAAAGCGAATTTTTCGGCCATCGCAAAGGCAGCTTCAGCGGCGCCATCGAAGACAAACCCGGGCTGTTCCAGGCCGCACAGGGCGGCACTTTGTTCCTCGATGAGGTGGCAGACCTGCCGCTGGCGATGCAGGTCAAACTATTGCGGGCCATTCAAGAGAAAGCCGTGCGCAGCATCGGTGGGCAGCAGGAAACCGTGGTCGATGTGCGCATACTCTGCGCCACCCACAAAGACCTCGATACCGAAGTCGCCGCCGAACGCTTTCGCCAGGACTTGTACTACCGTCTGAACGTGATCGAGCTGCGGGTGCCGCCCTTGCGCGAACGCCGCGACGACATTGAGCTTCTGGCCAACAATATGCTCAAGCGGCTGGCGACCGGCACTGGCCAACCCGCTGCAAAACTCCACCCGCAAGCCCTCGACGCACTGAAAAGCTATCGTTTTCCAGGAAACGTGCGGGAATTGGAGAACATGCTTGAGCGGGCGCACACCTTGTGCGAGAACAAACAAATCGAAGCCAGCGACCTGCGGCTGGCCGAAGGCAACTGCAACCCGGACGGCGACGTGCCGGACCTGACGCAGATCGACAACCTGGAGGCCTATCTGGAAAACGTCGAACGCAAACTCATCCTCCAGGCCCTGGAAGAAACCCGCTGGAACCGCACGGCAGCGGCTCAGCGGTTGAATCTGTCGTTTCGGTCGATGCGTTACAGGCTCAAGAAATTGGGGTTGGATTGAACCGTTAAAAGATCGCAAGCCTTCCGCAGCTCCTACAGATTCGGTGTTCGCCGCCATATCGATATCGCGGTCAAACATAATTCAATGTAGGAGCTGCCGAAGGCTGCGATCTTTTGATCTTCTGTCAGATTCGTCCGACTGGTGCATACGGCGCAGGATCGATAATCGGCGCCCTACCCAGCATCACATCCGCAAACAACTGACACGACGCCGGCGCCAGCACCAGTCCATTACGGTAGTGCCCGCAGTTGAGCCAGAGCCCGTCAAAACCCGGCACCCGGCCAATATAGGGAATCCCTTCCGGTGACCCCGGCCGCAACCCGGCCCAATGCCCCACCACCTCGGCATCCGCCAGCGCCGGAATCAACTCCACCGCCGAGGCCTTCAGGCTTTCCAGTGCGGTGTCGGTCGGCGTCTTGTCGAAGCCTTCATGCTCCAGCGTACTGCCGATCAGAATGTGCCCGTCGCGCCGCGGAATGGCATAACGCCCCTTGGCCAGGACCATGCTTGGAAGGAAGTCCGCCGCGCACTTGTAGAGAATCATCTGGCCTTTGACCGGCTCGACCGGCAACTCCAGGCCCAGGCTTTTCAGCAAGTCACCGCTCCAGGCTCCGGCCGTCAAAACCACCTGATCACCCGCAATGGCCCCCATCGAAGTCTGAACCCCGACCACCGCAGCGCCTTCACGGATAAACCCGCTGACCTCGCACTGCTCATGAATCGTCACATTCGGCAGCGCCAGCAAGGCTGCCTTGAGGGATTTCACCAGCCGTGGATTACGCACATTGGCCACATCGGCCATGTAGATCGCCCGCGAAAAACCGGCGCCCAATACCGGCACCGCATCGTGTGCCGCAGAGATATCCACAGCCCGCAGCGGGCGGTTTTCCCGTGTGGCCCAGGCGAGCGCTTCGGCTTCGTCATCCAGGTCCAGCCAGTACAATCCGGTGGTGTGCACTTCAGGATCGACACCAGTGGTGGCAAACAAATGCTCCGCCAGCTGTGGATAAAAATCCTGGGACCAATGAGCCAACGCAGTGACCGCCGGGCTGTAACGCCACGGGTAGAGGGGCGAGACGATCCCGCCACCGGCCCAGGACGACTCCTGACCGACATTCGAGCGGTCCAGCAGCACGACGCTCTGCACTTCGGACGCGAGATTGAACGCCGTCAGCAGGCCAATCACCCCGCCGCCGACAATCACCACTTGCTGCTGCCTGCTCATGTTCTGATCCAACCGTTCAATAGACAGAGGGCGTAAAGGGCGCCCGAAAAATAAACTCAGCGACCCCAGCAACTCTTGGTGGTCTGGCCGGCCGTCGCATTGACCATGCTTCTGACGCCCGTGTTGGTGAGCGTGAAGTCACCACACTTGTCGCTCGCCATGCTCGATCCGGCCTTGCGTGTTGCCGTCAGCAGGAAGGTCTGATCGGTCAGGGTCGGGGTGATGGTATAGAAATCATTGCCGGCGCTCAGACCGGTGGCATTGGTGTAGACATTATTCTTCGAATAGAAGCGCTCAAGGATCTGTGCCTGCTCGGAAAGCAGCCCGGCCACTTCAGTACGGCGCCCCTTTTTTACATACTCGGTGAGGCTCGGATAGCCGATAGTGATGACGATCCCGATGATCGCAATCACGATCATGATTTCGATCAGGGTAAAACCTCGGTTGGATCTGCGCATGCCTCAACTCTCACTTACTGTATTTGTCGCCACATGATGCGACGGCCGCTGCCGCCACCGGATTTTTCCACCAGTGTGCTGATGCCGCCACCGGAGTCGTTCACAATCTTGCGGGAGGCGTCGTTGACGACCGCGTTCAGGGTCGGGATGCCGCCAGTGAAGATCACCCCACTGGAAATTGTGTCAGTGCTGTCGACCGTCCCGTCGGCATTGGTGTCGAGCACCGCGTAATTGAGCATCTTACCGCTGAACGCATCGAGTTCGATCAGTTTGCCGCTGCCGAAGCCGGCACAGGGGTCCGTGGTATCCATACTGGCCGTGCTAAACACGATTCGCCCCGATACCAGAGTGGCCTGATTGATCACTCGCTCTCCCGTCAGCACATTGTTGTACACCAACGGCAAGTACCAGCCTTTCTTTGCCGGGTAGGTCACTTCGTTCTGGCTGGTGGTGATGAATTGCCCGGAGCTGCCCGAAAAAACGCCGGTCACCGCCTGCGCCTGCAAGCTGGAAGTGGTGATTTGCCCCGCGCCACCCTCCGCATCCCATACCGCGTAGAACGCCTGGAGATCCTTGTTGGTCTTGTCGGCGGCCTCATTTAATTTGCCGGTACCGAACAACACTTGCTTACCGCCCAATGCGTGATCGGCAAGCAGTGGCTGCACAGTGATCGGTTGGGTCGCCCCTCCCGCCGTGGTGAACAACGGCTTGCCGGAAAACGCCACGCCCCAGGTGTCTGTGGTGGTGCCACTCAAATCGAACTTCCACAACCGCCCCTTCAAGTCGCCCCCATAGGCGGCCTGCACCACGTTCTGCGAATTGACCCTGAGCTTCACCGACGACAAGCCGTTGGTGGTGTCTGTACTGTCGACCACGATCTTCTTGATCAGTGAGCCGTCGCGGATATCCACCACATACAGCGCTGCCACTCCGGAGTGACTGCCATAACCGTTGGAAATGAACGCCGCCCAGCGACCATCGGCCAAGCGTGCCACTTCGGGGCGCGCATAGGCATAACCCAGATCATTGAAAACGTTCGCCGCATCAGCCGTGGCTGGCGCACTGATTTCCCACAACGCGTTAGTCACATTACCGGCCGAGGCGTCGAACAGTTGCAGGGCATAAAACGTTTTGCCGCCCGCCCCTGTTCCACCAATCGCCAGGGTTTTCCAGGCGCTATCGAGTTGAGCATCGAACACACCGACCTGACCGTCGACCAAAAACTTGTGGCTTACACCGTTGATGTAAGTGAGGTCAGCGATGTAGCGCAATGATGGCAGCACACTGGAGGGCATATAGCCGTAGCGTCTGACACCGTTGGTCGAGTTGATGACGTTTACAAAACCGTCGTTGGCGTTCACCACCAAGCTGGAGTTCATGTTGGCGGCTTTGGTGGCGAGGTAGGTGCTGTAGGTGGTGTCACCCACCAGATCGGACGCGGTTTTGTCCGTGGGCGCGGCCAGCACGAGAGGCGAATTGATGATATCGCCGAGCAATACACTGCGCGTTTTCAAGCCGGTTTTATTGGTGCCCTTGCTCCACTCCACCAGATCGCTACCGGTGATGCCGACGGGCAGCCCCTGGTTGAGAGAATCCTGCTGGACCGGGGAGAAGTTGCTGTAGGCCAGAGTGACAGCAGCTTTGGTCAGGGTATTCCAGGACTGGTAGGTCGGCGCGGTAGCACCGGGCACGATGGTGGTATCGGTCGTCCACAGCACCGCCGCCGTGTTCACCGCGCCCGCCGATGTGAAGCCAAAAGACTTGATGGTGCCCCGCCAGTCCTTGGGGTCGTAGGTGGTCTGGAAGTAGGCTGAGTTGCTGGTCAGGGTTGTGCCGCTGGCAACGCCGCTGCCACCTGATCCGGCCTTGGAGGTGATGTCGCTCAAAGCCGAAGAAAGTGCGCTGTTCAGTCCCGTGCCATCAGTCGCCTGGTAGTACCTTCCCTGTCCGTAGGTCGCGGCGTCCGCCAGCATCTGGTTTGCCGCGGTGAAACCCACGGTGTAGGTATTCATGTTCTGCCTGGGAAAGTCCAGGGCGTCCCAGCTTTTGCCCGTAGCATCGGTTCCCGTGGAGCGCATGTCGATGTCGAAAGCGAACTTGGCGATGTCATCCAGGAACAGGGTGTCGCCCTGATCATCGCCGAAGAGGTTGGCGCCATCGTTATTGCTGATACCGTCCCAGTTCGGTAACTGGCTACCACCCAGCGGATCGTCGGTCGGAAAGGTTCGGTCGTAGGTCGGCAGACCACCGGTGATTACCACGCCGTAATTTCTCTGGCAGCGATACTGAATCGGACTGGTGTAGGTGGTGGGCGTCGAGTTGTTGTACGGCGCCATGCCACGGAAATAGCGGGTGATCTCGTAATAGGCTTCCGCCAGGGGCGTATTGGCCTCCGCGCTCAGTTCGTCGATTCCGGCGATCAATGCGTTGTAGTTGGTATCGGCCTGAGCCTGGGTCACGGTGCCGCTGACTGCCGACAAATCACTGACCGAACGGACGATGTAACCGCCGTCATTCTTATGGTTGCCGACCGCCAGGTTGAACGTCGCGAGGCCGATGCGCAGCGAGCGGTTGCTGGCCACCAACGTCTTGGAAACGTTGCGCGCCACATTCATCCGGTAATCATTGGGGATCGAGCCATCGGTGAAATCCCGGTCGGCATTGTTCGCCAGGCTTATCAGATAGGACAGGTAATTCGCCGTATATAGCGTGTCCTCGCTCCCCACCGGATCGGGAAGCTTGAGGCAAAGCGACTCCAGACCGGTAGAGCTGTTGTTATAAAAACCGTACCAATCCTTCGAACATGTTCCTCGAGTCAAACTCGACAAAGCAATATTGGTATCGGTCATGTCAAGCTCGCGGCCTTTCTTGCACGAACCATTGGAGAGGCAAATAGTCACCGGGGCGCGCGCGACCGTCGGGTCGAAGCCTGTCGCCCAGATAATGCTGTTCATACTCTTCGAGTCGTCGAGTAACAGCATTACATTGGGCGCCACGGCGGCGGCGTTCAACAGCGGCGAATCCGAGGGCGTGAAGGCGTAAGTCGGCGCTGCCAGATAAAGACTCAACGCCGCGCCGCAGAACAATTGCAACAACCAACGGCGCCAGCCTGTACGGGTCTCAGTACTTCGCATAGATACTCTCCACCACACTGCGCGAATTGCCCGCGATGCCCACGGCGGTCACCCGGTACAGCGTTGCCGACGTGTTGCTCGGCACGTTCACGGCCGTCAGGGTGGTGCCGATGTTCTGCACCCCGTAAAAGCCGCTGCCGGAGGCGATCCAGGTCACCCCCGAGGTGGAGTTGAACCCGGCGGTGGTAATGACCGACACCTCGGCCGGCGGCACACATTGGCTGGTACCGCTGCAAACCGGCAATGAATAGGTGTCCAGTTGCACCGCGCTTTCACCGACACGCAATGCCGCTTCTGCGCCCTGGAACGACTGATTACGCAGGATCACGCTGCCGGCCATTTTTTCCTGCAACGTCGCGCTCTGCATCGACGAAAGGCCGATCAACGTCAGCACCAGAAGAAACACCAGGCTGACCAACAGCGCCATGCCGCGCTGGGCGTGAGGGGTCATGGGAGCAATACTCATCGGCCCTCCCTCATGGCAACCGGTTGCGCAAGGCGGCAACCACGTTGAAGGTTTGTTCGTGTACCCGGCCGTTCGGGTCGGTTAGCGTCAGCGTCAGTCGCACACTGCGGATTCGTGCCGGGTCAGATGGGTTACTGCTGTAGGTGGAGGCGGCCGTATCCGTGGCCGAACTGGCGAGGCCGAAGCTCACATTGAAGGCACTGACGTTGTTCACCAGCACCTGCTGCGTCGGAGTGCCGGCACCGGAGCCCATCAGCAGCTGGTTGTTGCTGAAGCTGTAGACCAATCGCCGGATCGGAAATGCCAACTGCCCCGATGCCGGGATGCGTGCACCGGTGTAGGCCGTCGCGATATTGCGGCAATCGGAAATGACCGTCCAGGTCGGCACCCCGCCACTGCCGCCGACATCGGCGGTGACAAGCGTTAATTTGAGGTTGGCATTGTCCCAACTGATTGGCGTGATCTGACTGGCATTGAAATTCCCTGCCGAGCTGCCGTCGATGATCGTGCCCAGGCAACCGAACATGCCGACCATGCGGATTTCTTGAATCATTTTGCTCAGGACGAACCGCGCATCTTCCTGCATGCCGGCGGCGGTGTTCTGACTGACGTAGGTATTTTTAGCTGCGATGAAGATCTGCGCCACGCCAAGAACCACGACCAGACTCAACGCCAGGGCGATCAGCAATTCGATCAGGCCGAACCCTCTATTGGCTCTGATCATGGTGTCGTCGCCGGATCAACGGTGGCGCGACTGGTGAGGACAAAACTGCGGCGCGAGTCGGCGGTATTGGCGGCCCGCGAGTCGTCCCAGGTAATGGTGATGGTGTACACCCGCTGGTTGCGGGTGATGCTACCGGTCGCTGTGGCGCCGCCGAAATTGACGATGTTGGTGGTGAAATCGTAAAGATCCTGATCCCGGGCCACGCTCAGGTTGCCCGAGGTCGGTGGCGTGACGGTGTAATCGGCGCCGGAGTTGGCGCGTATGCGGTCCATCATGTCGTAGGCGATAAAACTCGCCTGACTGGTCATCCGCGAGCTATCGGTGTACTTCAGCGCATTGAGCTGAATCGCCGCCGCGCCCAACAACCCCACGGCCAGAACCAATAACGCGACCAGTACCTCGATCAGCGTCATGCCCTCCTGTGCACGCTTGCTCCAACCCCTCATCCGCAACTTCCACCCAATAGAATTCGTCCGTTCAAACACACATTCAGCGTCCGGCTCTGCGCCCCCAGTACATAACTGATCACGACTGCCGTAGACGGTGCCGACAAACCGCCCAGATTGTTGAAATCAATAGCGGTCACTCCTGAGGTTAGCGTCAGAGTTGCACCACTGCTCATCGCTGGAACAACCCGCAATACATTGGCTGGGTTGCCGGTACCGTCATAAACGGTCAGATCGCCGGTCCAGACACTCCCGCCTGCTGTCGGGCGAACCCGGGTGGTAATGCCCCGGTCGATCGCCTCAAGCCGGGCGTAATTGAGTGCGCGTTGCAGGTCGCCGATCTCGGTGTCGGCCTTGGTGCTTTGCACCGAGCGGGTAAACGCCGGAACAGCCAGGCTGATCAGGATCAGAAACACGGCGAGCGTGATCAGCAGCTCGATCAGCGTGAAACCTTTTGTACGATGATCCATCAGTGCCCTCCGTTGCCGTCGGCTATACCTGCTTCTACACGCTAGAACATTCGACCGCCGGATGTACGGTTGTTTTTGCCATTACTCGCGCAGGGATCGTGCGGGCCGCAGCACTCCAGGGAAGGAAATGACATGCATCAGCAAGGTTTCAGCCTGATCGAACTGCTCATGGGACTGACAATTGTCGGGATTGTTCTGCAACTGGTCAGCCCGGCGTTCGCTGCATTCACAGAATCGAACCATCGGGAGCAGGCAGCCGAGTCGCTGATCAGCGGGATCCGGCACGCCAGAACCCAGGCCATCACCCTCAACCAGAGCGTGGTCATTCATGGCATCAACGGCGACTGGAGCCAAGGCTGGCGGATCATTCTGGACATCAGCGGCAAAGGGCCGGAGGACAGCAGCAATCCACTGCTAGTGGAGCGCGCGAGCGATGCTCGGACGCCGATTGTCGGTAATTGGTGGGTCAGACGTTTTGTGCGGTTCAGCAATCTAGGGGAACCGCAGATGCCCGAGGGGACATTTCAGGCAGGGAGACTACACATTTGCGCGGCTCGTGAGCCAGTCAGCCACCTCCAGGTTGTACTGGCACGAAGTGGCCGAGTGCGCCTGACCAGCGAAAAGGCTGAGCAGGCGCTGTGTCGAAAGGCGAAAAACGTTAAAGCAACGAACGCACGCGCAATTCTTTAGGCATGGAGAACGTGATGTTCTCCTCGCGGCCGGCCAGTTCATCGGCCCCGGTGGCGCCCCAGGCCTGCAATTGCTGGATCACACCACGCACCAGTACTTCCGGAGCGGAGGCACCGGCCGTGATGCCAATCCGCTCGACACCGTCGAACCAGCTCTTTTGCAGGTCTTCGGCGCCGTCGATCAGATAGGCCGGGGTGGCCATGCGTTCAGCCAGTTCACGCAGGCGATTGGAGTTGGAACTGTTCGGGCTGCCGACCACCAGCACCACGTCGCATTCGTCTGCCAGCTGTTTGACGGCGTCCTGACGGTTTTGCGTGGCGTAGCAGATATCGTCCTTGCGCGGACCGCCGATCGCCGGGAACCGAGTACGCAGGGCGTCGATCACACGACTGGTGTCGTCCATGGACAGGGTGGTCTGGGTGACGAAGGCCAGTTTTTCAGGGTTGTTTACTTGCAACGCGGCGACGTCTTTCTCGTCCTCGACCAGATAGATCGCGCCACCATTGCTGCCATCGTACTGGCCCATGGTGCCTTCGACTTCCGGGTGACCGGCGTGGCCGATGAGGATGCATTCACGGCCGTCGCGGCTGTAGCGCGCGACTTCGATGTGTACCTTGGTCACCAGCGGGCAGGTAGCGTCGAACACCTTCAGGCCACGGCCAGCGGCTTCGGTGCGCACGGCCTGGGAAACGCCATGGGCGCTGAAGATCACGATCACGTCATCCGGCACCTGATCCAGCTCTTCGACGAAGATCGCCCCACGGGCGCGCAGGTCTTCGACGACGAATTTATTGTGGACCACTTCGTGGCGCACGTAGATCGGCGGCCCGAAGACTTCCAGGGCGCGGTTGACGATTTCGATCGCCCGGTCCACACCGGCGCAGAAGCCACGGGGATTGGCGAGTTTGATTTGCATGCTGTGCCTCGTGTCTTGCGCGCAAGAAATAGTAATGCCACCTGTCATTCGAACACCGGCCTCGAAAACAGTGAAATCTTAATGTGGGAGCGGGCTTGCTCGCGAAAGCGGTGTGTCAGTCGACATTGATGTTACATGTGATGACGCTTTCGCGAGCAAGCCCGCTCCCACATTGGACCGAATTCGGTCAGTTACAACGCTTTGACGTTGAAGATCTCGACGTCAAAGGTCAAGGTTTTACCGGCCAGCGGGTGGTTGAAGTCGATGGTCACCTGGGCGTCATCGAACTCTTTCACCACACCGGGCAGCTCAGTATTGGCCGCATCGTTGAAGATCACCAGCAAGCCAGGCGACAGTTCCATATCCTTGAACTGCGAGCGCGGGATGATCTGCACATTTTGCGGGTTCGGTTGACCAAAAGCGTTTTCCGGCTCGATGGTCAGGGTGCGTTTGTCGCCGGCCTTGAAGCCGAACAGCGCTGCTTCGAAACCTGGCAACAGGCTGCCGTCGCCAACCTTGAAGGTCGCCGGGGCTTTGTCGAAGGTACTGTCGACGGTGTCGCCGTTCTCCAGACGCAATGCAAAGTGCAAGGTGACTTCCGTGTTCTGGCCAATGCGTTGCTCAGCCAATACCTGTTCAGTCATGAACGGTTTCTCCGGTCTTTTTACTTTTGAACATATCCAGTGCAAGCATCACGGCGCCGACAGAAATTGCACTGTCGGCAAAGTTGAACGCCGGGAAATACCAGCGGTTCTGCCAATGCACCAGAATGAAATCGATCACATGGCCCAAGGCAATGCGGTCGTACAGGTTACCCAACGCGCCACCCAGCACCAGCGCCAAGGCGACTGCCAACCAGGTTTCGTTGCGCCCCAGGCGCTTGAGCCAAACCACCAGCACCGCACTAACCACCACCGCGATCAGGGCGAACAGCCAGCGCTGCCAGCCCGAGCTGTCAGCCAGGAAACTGAACGCCGCGCCGGTGTTGTAGGCCAGGGTCCAGCTGAAGTAATCGGGGATCACCACGATTTGCTGGTACATGCTCAGCGAGCCTTCGAAGTAGAACTTGCTGGCCTGGTCGATGACCAGGACCAGCAAACTCAACCAGAGCCAGCTCAGCCGTCCGAAACGGCCAACGGCATTAGGCATAGTGACGAACCTCGCCAGCGCCGCTGATGTTGTCGACGCAACGACCGCAGATTTCCGGATGCTCCGGGTTCACGCCGACGTCTTCACGGCAGTGCCAGCAACGGGCGCACTTGGCATGGCTCGACTTGACCACTTGCAGTTTCAAACCGCCGACTTCGGTGACCACTGCATCGGCCGGAGCCTGCACGAATGGTGCAACAGTAGCAGTCGAGGTGATCAACACGAAGCGCAGTTCGTTGCTCAGCTTGGCCAGGTCGGCGCTCAGCGCGTCTTCGGCGAACAGCGTCACTTCGGCTTGCAGGTTGCCACCGACGGCCTTCGCCGCGCGCTGGATTTCCATTTCCTTGTTGACCGCCACCTTCACCGCCATGATCCGCTCCCAGTAGGCGCGGTCCAGCTCGAAGCCTTCCGGCAATTCGGTCAGGCCTTCGTACCAGGTGTTGAGCATCACAGACTCGTTACGCTCGCCCGGCAGGTACTGCCACAGCTCGTCGGCGGTGAACGCCAGGATCGGCGCGATCCAGCGCACCAGCGCTTCGCTGATGTGGTACAGCGCGGTTTGCGCCGAACGACGGGCCTTGCTGTTGGCGCCAGTGGTGTACTGACGGTCCTTGATGATGTCGAGGTAGAAACCGCCCAGCTCCTGCACGCAGAAGTTGTGGATCTTGGAGTAGACATTCCAGAAGCGGTATTCGCCGTAGTGCTCTTGCAACTCGCGTTGCAGCAGCAGGGTGCGATCCACGGCCCAACGGTCCAGCGCCAGCATTTCTTCGGCCGGCAGGATGTCGGTGGCCGGGTTGAAACCGGTCAGGTTGGAAAGCAGGAAGCGCGCGGTGTTACGGATGCGCCGGTAGGCGTCCGCGCTGCGTTGCAGGATCTGCTCGGAAACCGCCATTTCACCCGAGTAGTCGGTAGAAGCGACCCACAGACGCATGATATCGGCGCCCAGGGTGTCGTTGACCTTCTGCGGCGCGATGACGTTGCCCAAAGACTTGGACATTTTGCGACCGGACTCGTCAACGGTGAAACCGTGGGTCAGCAGCTCGCGGTACGGGGCGTGGTCGTCGATGGCGCAACCGGTCAGCAACGACGAGTGGAACCAGCCGCGGTGTTGGTCCGAACCTTCCAGGTACAGATCGGCACGTGGACCGGTCTCGTGACCCATCGAGTGCGAGCCGCGCAGGACGTGCCAGTGCGTGGTGCCCGAGTCGAACCAGACGTCCAGGGTGTCGCTGATCTTGTCGTACAGCGGCGCCTCTTCACCGAGCAACTCGGCGGCGTCCATCTTGAACCAGGCTTCGATGCCTTCGACTTCGACGCGCTGGGCGACGACTTCCATCAGCTCGACAGTGCGCGGGTGCAGCTCACCGCTTTCCTTGTTCAGGAAGAACGGGATCGGCACGCCCCAGTTGCGCTGACGGGAGATGCACCAGTCAGGACGGTTGGCGATCATCGAGTGCAGCCGCGCCTGACCCCAGGCCGGAACGAACTTGGTCTCTTCGATGGCTTTGATCGCCCGCTTGCGCAGGGTTTCGCCGGTCGCAGGCTCTTTGTCCATGCCGATGAACCACTGCGCGGTGGCACGGTAGATCAGCGGAGTCTTGTGACGCCAGCAATGCATGTAGCTGTGTTCAATGGTTTCGGTGTGCAGCAGCGCGCCGACTTCCGACAATTTGTCGACAATGGCCGGGTTGGCCTTCCAGATGAACTGGCCGCCAAAGAACTCCAGCGATGTCGCGTACACGCCATTGCTTTGCACCGGATTGAGGATGTCGTCGTTGACCATGCCATAGGCTTTGCAGGTCACGAAGTCGTCTACGCCGTAGGCTGGCGAGGAGTGAACCACGCCGGTGCCAGCGCCCAGCTCAACGTACTCGGCCAGGTAAACCGGCGACAGACGATCGTAGAACGGGTGACAGAAGTTGATCAGTTCCAGTTCTTTACCGGTGGTGGTCGCAATGACCGAACCTTCCAGGCTATAGCGGGCAAGGCACGACTCGACCAGCTCTTCAGCCAGCACCAGCAGTTTGTCGCCGACGTCGACCAGGGCGTAGTTGAATTCCGGGTGAACGTTCAACGCCTGGTTGGCCGGGATGGTCCACGGGGTGGTGGTCCAGATCACGATCGAGGCGGGTTTGCCCAGCGATGGCAGACCGAACGCGGCAGCCAGTTTGGCTTCGTCGGCGATCGGGAAGGCCACGTCGATGGTCGCGGACTTTTTGTTCTCGTACTCGACTTCCGCTTCAGCCAGAGCCGAACCGCAGTCAAAGCACCAGTTCACAGGCTTCAGGCCCTTGAACACGAAGCCACCCTTGACGATTTCCGCCAGGGCACGGATTTCACCGGCCTCGTTTTTGAAGTCCATGGTCTTGTACGGGTTGGCGAAGTCGCCCAACACGCCCAGACGAATGAATTCGGACTTCTGGCCTTCGATCTGTTCGGTGGCGTAGGCACGGCACAGTTCGCGGGTCTTGTCCGCGCCCAGGTTCTTGCCGTGGGTCACTTCGACTTTGTGCTCGATCGGCAGACCGTGGCAGTCCCAGCCCGGCACATAAGGCGCGTCGAAACCCGACAGGGTTTTCGAGCGGATGATCATGTCCTTGAGAATCTTGTTCAGCGCATGACCGATGTGAATCGTGCCGTTGGCGTACGGAGGACCGTCGTGAAGTACGAACTTCGGACGATCCTTGCCAATCTCGCGCAACTTACCGTACAGGCCAATGCTGTCCCAGCGCTGCAGAATCTGCGGTTCGCGCTGAGGCAGGCCGGCCTTCATTGGGAAGGCGGTGTCCGGAAGGTTTAGCGTGGCTTTATAGTCGGTCATTTAAGGCTCTTCATTAGCGATTGGCGCTAGGTGCGACAGGGCACGGGCGGCGGCGACATCCGCATTGATCGCCGTCTTAAGCGCCTCCAGAGAGGCGAAACGCTGCTCTTCACGCAGCTTGTGGTGGAAGACCACCGTCAAACGCCGGTCATACAGATCGCCGGCAAAATCTAAAAGGTGTACTTCGAGGTGGGCTTTGCCATCCCCTTCGACCGTTGGCCGCACGCCGATATTGGCGACGCCTGGCCAGGTCTTGCCGTCGATGTCGACGTTGACCAGGTAAACCCCGCTCAGCGGCACACGACGACGCTTGAGTTGTATGTTGGCGGTCGGCGTACCGAGCTGGCGCGCCAGCTTCTGGCCATGCAGGACTCGCCCGGCAATCCGGTACGGACGCCCGAGCAGCCGCTCGGCCAAGGCGAAATCGGCAGCGGCCAGTGCATTACGCACCTGAGTGCTACTGACACGAATGCCGTCCAGCTCGACGGTCTGCGCCGCTTCGACGGTAAACCCCTGAAGGACGCCGGCCTGTTGCAGAAAATCGAAATCCCCTAGCCGATCACAGCCAAAACGGAAATCGTCACCGACTTCCAGGTGCTGCACGCCGAGGCCGTCCACCAGAATGGTATCGACGAATTCGCTCGCGCTGAGCTTGCTCAGGCGCTGATTGAAAGCCAGGCACAGCACCCGATCGACGCCTTCTTCGGCCAGCAACTGCAGTTTGTCCCGCAGGCGGGCCAGACGGGCCGGGGCGGTGTCCGGGGCGAAGAATTCTCGCGGCTGCGGCTCGAAAATCACCACGCAGCTGGGCACGCCCAACTCGAGCGCACGTTCACGCAGCCGGACCAGGATAGCCTGGTGACCACGGTGAACACCGTCAAAGTTGCCAATAGTGGCGACACAGCCCCGATGCTGGGGGCGCAGGTTGTGGAGGCCTCGAACCAGCTGCATAACGCGCTTCTTGCTCATAAAGTGGTCGATTATAACCACACCCGGCGGCCGACGACAGGCAACACCGTAACCCAAAGTGATCGAGCCGACAAAACCGCCGGCCCGCCCGTGTTTATCGAGACATAAGCCTCAGTTCAAGGCCTTGCGATTGAAGTCGCGCAAACGGAAGCCCATCAACAGCAACATGCCGAAATAGACCACCACGCCGGCGATCACCAATTCGCCCAGACGCAGCAAACGCTCCAGCATATGCCCTTCCCCCCAGGCGGGCATAAAGTGCATTGCGCCCAGCAATACCGCGGACATTACCGCCACCGCCACCAGCAGTTTGAGCCCGAACTTCGCCCAGCCCGGTTGCGGTTGATACATCTGCTGCTTGCGCAGCTGATAAAACAACAGCCCGGCATTGATGCAGGCACCCGCACTGATGGCCAAGGCCAGACCAGCGTGAGCCAACGGACCGATCAGCACCAGGTTGAACAGCTGAGTGACGATGAGGGTGAAAATCGCGATTTTTACCGGGGTGCGGATGTTTTGTTGCGCATAAAAGCCCGGCGCCAGCACTTTGATCACGATAATCCCCAGCAAGCCGACGGAATAAGCAATCAACGCGCGCTGGGTCATGGCCGCATCGAAAGCGCTGAACTGACCGTACTGGAACAGCGAAACCGTCAGCGGCTCAGACAGAATCCCCAGCGCCAGGGCGCACGGCAACACCAGCATGAAGCACAGACGCAGCCCCCAATCGAGGATCCGCGAGTATTCGTGGCGATCCTGGCTGGCATAGGTCCTGGCTAGCGTCGGCAGCAGAATCGTGCCCAGCGCTACACCCAGCACACCGGACGGCAATTCCATCAGGCGATCGGCGTAATACATCCAGGAAACGGAACCCGCCACCAGAAACGAAGCAAATATGGTGTTGATGATCAGCGAAATCTGACTCACCGAAACGCCGATGATCGCTGGCAGCATCTGTTTCATGACCCGCCAGACGCCGCTATCGCGCAGATTCAGGCGCGGCAGCACCAGCATGCCGATTTTCTTCAGGTGCGGCAGCTGAAACAGCAATTGCGCCAGACCGCCCACCAGAACGGCCCAGCCCAGCGCCATTACCGGCGGATCGAAATACGGCGTCAGGAACACGGCAAAGATGATCATGCTGACATTGAGCAGGGTCGGCACGAAGGCTGGCACCGAGAAGCGGTTCCAGGTATTGAGGATCGCTCCGGCCAATGAAGACAGGGAGATCAGCAATATATAAGGAAAAGTGACCCGCAGCAGATCGGTGGTCAGCTCGAATTTTTCCGGGGTAGTGACGAAACCCGGTGCCGTTGCCCAGATCACCCATGGCGCGGCGAGCATGCCCAGCGCAGTGACCAGCGCCAGAACCAGCGTCAGCAGGCCCGAGACATAAGCAATGAAGGTTCGCGTCGCCTCCTCGCCCTGCTGGCTTTTGTATTCGGCGAGAATCGGCACGAAAGCTTGCGAAAATGCTCCCTCGGCGAAGATCCGCCTCAGCAGATTGGGCAGTTTGAAGGCGATAAAGAAGGCGTCGGTCGCCATTCCCGCACCAAATGCGCGAGCGATAAGGGTGTCGCGAACAAACCCCAAAACCCGGGAGAGCATCGTGATAGAGCTGACAGCGGCCAACGATTTGAGCAGATTCATTGAAAGAGTTTTTGCCTGTCGATAAACAGCAGGCGAACAACGCGCCCACTTATGCGATACTCCGCGCCGCAACAGCACAGAGCCAAAGCTCGCGAGTTTACAGGTCGCACGCCGGAAAGAAATATCCCGACGTTCTATACCTGCCACTTAGCGGATCGTCTCAACCGCCCTTGACAAGACATCAACTCATCGGCATGATTCGCGGCCTATTTTGTTTGCTATTTCCTAAAAAGTCTTTCGAGGAGCTCGACGGTGGCCAACACACCTTCCGCCAAAAAACGTGCAAAACAGGCTGAGAAGCGTCGCAGCCACAACGCCAGCCTGCGTTCCATGGTTCGTACCTACATCAAGAATGTAGTTAAAGCCATTGACGCAAAAGACGCTGAAAAAGCTCAAGCTGCTTACGTTCTGGCTGTGCCAGTTATCGACCGTATGGCCGATAAAGGCATCATCCACAAGAACAAAGCTGCTCGTCATAAGAGCCGCCTGAATGGCCACGTAAAGGCCCTGAACGTTGCCGCTGCTGCCTAAGCGACACGCTCATTAAAAAACCGACCTCAGGGTCGGTTTTTTATTGCCTGCGATTTGGCAAACGCCACACAAAAAAATGTGGGAGCGGGCTTGCTCGCGAAGGCGTCGCAACAGTCAGCACAGGCGCTGAATGCCAGTCAGTCTTCGCGAGCAAGCCCGCTCCCACATTTGGATCTTCGCTAGCTTATTGAGCGTGCGCCCACGGCAGAATCGGAATCGCCGTCACCGCATTCTGCGGACTGCCCTCGATCAAACGATCGCTATAAACCAGGTACACCAGCGTATTACGCTTCTTGTCGAGGAATCGCACCACCTGCATGGTCTTGAACACCAAGGACGTGCGCTCCTTGAACACCTCCTCGCCATCCTTGAGCTCACCTTTGAAGTTGATCGGCCCGACCTGACGACACGCAATAGATGCTTCTGCGCGATCCTCGGCCAGACCTAACCCACCCTTTACGCCGCCGGTCTTGGCGCGCGACAGGTAGCAAGTCACGCCATCCACTTTCGGATCATCAAACGCCTCGACAACGATACGGTCGTTCGGGCCAACAAATTTGAACACCGTCGACACTTGGCCAATTTCATCGGCCGAGGCCAGCAGCGGCATCGCCAACAACAAGCCCAATAATCCTTTTGCCACACGCATTCAGGTATTCCTTCAGACCAGAATCAGGTTATCGCGGTGAACCAGTTCCGGTTCAGCCATGTAACCCAACAGACCGACAATCGCCTCAGACGACTGACCGATGATTTTTTGTGCTTCCAGAGCACTGTAATTGGCCAGGCCACGGGCGATTTCACGACCGTCCGGCGCCACGCAGACCACCATTTCGCCACGACGGAAACTGCCCTGGACAAGTTTGACGCCCACCGGCAGCAAACTTTTGTTGCCCTGGGACAATGCCGTCACCGCACCTGCATCCAGCACCAGCGTGCCACGGGTTTGCAGATGCCCGGCCAGCCACTGCTTGCGCGCCGCCAGCATGCCGCGCTCAGGTGACAACAAGGTGCCGATGCGCTCGCCCGCCTTGAGACGATCCAGCACTCGCTCGATGCGCCCACCGACAATAATGGTGTGCGCACCGGAACGCGCCGCCAGACGCGCAGCGCGCAACTTGGTCTGCATACCGCCACGACCCAGCGCACCGCCCGTGCTGCCAGCCACCGCATCCAGCGCCGGGTCATCGGCACGCGCCTCGTAAATCAGCTTGGCGTCGGGATTGTTGCGCGGATCGGCATCGAACATGCCATCGCGATCGGTGAGGATCACCAGCAAATCGGCTTCGACCAGGTTCGCCACCAGCGCCGCCAACGTGTCGTTGTCGCCGAAACGGATTTCATCAGTGACCACGGTGTCGTTCTCGTTGATCACCGGGATCACCTTGAGCTCGACCAGCGCGCGCAGCGTACTGCGAGCGTTCAGGTAGCGCTTGCGGTCGGACAAATCGTCGTGCGTCAGGAGAATCTGCGCGGTGTGCCGACCATGCTCGGCAAAGCTCGACTCCCAGGCCTGCACCAACCCCATCTGACCGATGGCGGCAGCGGCCTGCAACTCGTGCATTGCACTGGGTCGTACAGTCCAACCCAGACGGCTCATACCCGCCGCCACTGCCCCGGAGGACACCAGCACCAGCTCAACACCCGCCTCGTGCAGGGCAACCATCTGCTCAACCCAGACACCCATTGCCGCGCGATCCAGGCCCTTGCCGTCCGCCGTCAGCAAAGCGCTGCCGATCTTCACGACCCAACGCTGCGCACCTGTCACCTTGCTCCGCATCATCTTCAACCTTAGCTTGAGGACAGCACGACCCAGCGCTGCCCGTAACGTTATTCGTGACTACCGATTTCCAGATACTAAAACGCCGCTCCAGTGAGCGGCGTTTAAGTTTATCGCAACGAATCAGTCACGCACGTAAATGATTTCCGGACCGTCTTCGTCATCCACATCTTCTTCGTCCCAATCATCGTCACCGATGTCATGGACCGACTTCACGCCACTGCGACGCAGGGCACGCTGATCATCCAGCGCCTGCAACTGAGCGCGCGCCTCATCTTCGATGCACTGATCGAGTTCGGCCAACTCTTCCTTGTAGGCCGGATCGTTAGCCAGACGATCGGCACGATCTTCCAGGTAACGCATGATGTCATGACAAAGACGCTCAGTGCCTTGCTTGGCGATCGCGGAGATCACGTAGACCGGACCGGTCCACTCCAGACGATCAACGATTTCCTTGACGCGAGCGTCGTGCTCTTCTTCAAGGATCTGGTCGCACTTGTTCAGCACCAGCCAGCGATCACGCTCAGCCAGGGACGGGCTGAACTTGGTCAGCTCGCTGACGATCACTTCAGCAGCATCCGGAGCACTGGTGTCATCCAGCGGCGCCATGTCGACAAGGTGCAGCAGCAGACGGGTACGCGACAAGTGCTTGAGGAAACGAATCCCCAGGCCCGCGCCCTCGGAAGCACCTTCGATCAGGCCCGGAATGTCCGCCACCACGAAGCTCTTCCAGCGATCGACGCTGACCACACCCAGGTTCGGCACCAAGGTAGTGAACGGATAATCGGCGACTTTCGGCTTGGCGGCCGATACCGAGCGAATAAAGGTACTTTTGCCGGCGTTCGGCAAACCAAGCAGACCGACGTCCGCCAACACCTTCATTTCCAGCTTCAGGTCGCGCTGCTCACCCGGCTTGCCCGGCGTGGTCTGGCGCGGCGCCCGGTTGGTGCTGGATTTGAAACGAGTGTTACCCAGACCGTGCCAGCCGCCATGAGCCACCAGCAGACGCTGGCCGGCCTTGGTCAGGTCGCCGATCACTTCCTGAGTCGCGGAATCGATGACGGTAGTACCGACCGGAACGCGCAGCACCAGCTCCTCACCTTTCTTGCCGGTGCAGTCAGTGCTGCCACCGTTGGAACCGCGCTCGGCATCGAAGTGCCGGGTGTAACGGTAGTCCACCAGGGTGTTAAGGTTTTCGTCGGCGACCATGTAGACCGAGCCACCATCACCACCATCACCGCCGTTCGGGCCGCCGTTTTCAATGAATTTTTCGCGACGGAAGCTCATGCAACCGTTGCCGCCGTCCCCGGCCTTTACTCGAATCGATACTTCATCAACAAACTTCATAACAAAACGCCTCTCGCCATACGGACGAGCCGAAAAAACCTAGACATAAGACTCTTGCAAAAATGAGCGCAGCGACCTCAATCAACGACCGCCAATACAGCGCTGGAGCCCATCACAAACAGCTTTGCAAGAGACTCACCCCACAAACGAAAAAGCCCCGTCGCAAGACAGGGCTTTTCCAGCAACTACGTAATTATGCCGCGACGACGTCAGTCTTCGGGACAATGCTTACGTAACGACGACCGAAGGCGCCTTTTACTTCGAACTTGATCACGCCGTCGATTTTAGCGAACAGAGTGTGATCTTTGCCCATGCCAACGCCGTAGCCAGCGTGGAATTGGGTGCCGCGCTGACGCACGATGATGTTGCCCGGAATGATAACCTGGCCGCCATACATCTTCACGCCAAGGCGTTTGGCTTCTGAGTCGCGACCGTTACGGGTACTACCACCAGCTTTTTTGTGTGCCATGAGTTCAATTCTCCTAGTGAGGAATTAGGCTGAAATTAAGCCTGAATACCGGTGATTTTGATCTCGGTGTACCACTGGCGGTGGCCCATACGCTTCATGTGGTGCTTACGGCGACGGAACTTGATGATGCGGACTTTATCGTGACGACCTTGGGAGATCACTTCAGCCACAACGGTAGCGCCAGGAACAACTGGAGCGCCGATATTCACGTCGTCGCCATTGGCAACCAACAGAACGCGATCAAAAGTAACGGATTCGCCGGTAGCGATTTCCAGTTTTTCGATCTTCAGGTATTCACCTGGAGCAACTTTGTACTGCTTGCCACCAGTAACGATTACTGCATAAGACATGGTATTTCTCCGATAATCCTGCTCACCCAGCTCTTTATAAGAAGAGGTATTGGCTGGCATGGCTGCATAAGGCTGGAAGGCCTTTTTGCAATTGCGTAAGGCAGGTGCTGCCCAGGAAGTTCAGGGTGCGCGATTGTACGCAAGCTGCCGGGGCGATGCAAGAGGCTGTCCATCGTGCCTTGACAGGCCCGGACGTGGGTCCTAGCATGCCGCGCAACCCTTCTGGAGCAACTGTCGCTGATGCAACCCCAAGCTTTCTACCGCGCGGTGGCGGACGATTTTAGCGCCGTCGACGGCATCATCAAGAAACAGCTGACTTCCCGAGTGCCGCTGGTATCGAAAATCGGCGACTACATTACCTCGGCTGGCGGTAAACGCCTGCGCCCGTTGCTCGTGCTGCTGTGCGGCAAGGCACTCGGCCGCGAAGGCGATGACCTGCGCCTGTTGGCCGCGACCATCGAGTTCCTGCACACCGCCACCCTGCTGCACGACGACGTCGTCGATATGTCCGGCATGCGCCGAGGCCGCTCGACCGCCAACGCCATGTGGGGCAACGCACCGAGCGTGCTGGTGGGCGACTTCCTGTATTCGCGTTCTTTCGAAATGATGGTCGAACTGGGCTCCATGCCGGTGATGAAAATCCTTTCGCAAGCCACGCGCATCATCGCCGAAGGCGAAGTGTTGCAGCTGTCGAAGGTCCGCGACGCCAGCACCACCGAAGAAACCTACATGGAAGTCATCCGCGGCAAAACCGCGATGCTCTTCGAAGCCTCGACCCACAGTGCCGCCGCTCTGGCCGGTGCCTCGCCGGAACAGAGCGAAGCACTGCGCACCTTCGGCGATCACCTGGGGGTAGCCTTCCAATTGGTCGACGACCTGCTGGATTACCGTGGCGACGCCGAAACCCTGGGCAAGAACGTCGGCGACGATCTGGCCGAAGGTAAACCGACTCTGCCGCTGATCTACACCATGCGCGAAGGCACTCCGGAGCAGGCCGCACTGGTTCGTCAGGCGATCCAGAAAGGTGGCATCGAAGACCTGGAAAGCATTCGCGAAGCCGTTGAAGCTTCCGGCTCGCTGGACTACACCGCGCAACTGGCCCGCGACTACGTGGCCCGTGCGATCAAGTGCCTCGACGCCCTGCCCGCCAGCGAATACCGCGATGCGTTGGTGGAATTGAGCGAGTTTGCGGTCGCCCGTACGCACTGACATTCACGGCAAGATCAAAAGATCGCAGCCTTCGGCAGCTCCTACAGGTGTATACAAACCCCCGTAGGAGCTGCCGAAGGCTGCGATCTTTTGCTGTCAGCCCCCTCCTGCAACAAAACCCTATATAATGTGCGCTTTTTAGCCATCCTGAATCCAAGGAGCTTTAGTGAGCACGTTGCCACCCTGCCCGAAATGCAATTCCGAATACACCTATGAAGACGGCGCACAGCTGATCTGCCCGGAGTGCGCCCACGAGTGGTCCGCCAGTGGCGAAGCCGAAGTGGCCTCCGATGACACCGTGAAAAAGGATTCGGTCGGCAATGTCCTGCAGGACGGCGATACCATCACCGTGATCAAGGACCTCAAGGTCAAAGGCACGTCGCTGGTGGTCAAGGTCGGTACCAAGGTCAAGAACATCCGCCTGTGCAATGGCGACCACGACATCGACTGCAAGATCGATGGCATCGGCCCGATGAAACTCAAATCCGAGTTCGTCAGAAAAGTCTGAATCTGCTGTATTCCATCCCGCGCCCGGCGTGGGATGGTGCTTCGCCCTTCCCCGCATCACCCAGCATTCCCGCGCAGTAGCCAAACGCCAGTCGTTTTGATGCTCAGCAATTTCCCTGCAGAAAAAAACACAAACCGCCAATAGACCCTTGCTATTTGATGAATAAGAATTATTCTCATTGAAACCCATCAATGGAGATGAGACCCATGACTTATTTGATCGATGCCTGGCTGGACCGCCCACACCCCTACCTCAGGATCCTGCATCGGGAAACCGGGGAAGTCTGTGCAGTGCTTGAAGAAGAAGCCTTGAACGAGCTACAGGATCAGGGTGATCTGGACGTCAACGGCCTGAGTTCCAGCGAGCCGGTGGTGCTCAAGGAGCTGGTGCGCAATCTGTTTCTGTTCTGCTATGCCCGGGCATTGCGCCCGACCAGCGATCTGAACCATAAGATCGAACTATGAGACAACGTAAAAAGCTGTGGGAGCGAGCCTGCTCGCTCCCACATTAGCCCGTCATAACGACAGACCGGGCATTACAGAACGTCGAGCAGTTCGACGTCGAATACCAGTACGCTGTGCGGCGGAATGCTGCCAACGCCTTGAGCGCCGTAAGCCAGTTCGCTCGGCACGTACAGACGCCATTTGCTGCCGGCATTCATCAGTTGCAGGGCTTCGGTCCAGCCAGCGATGACGCCGCCAACCGGGAATTCGGCAGGCTGACCGCGATCGTAGGAGCTGTCGAACACAGTGCCGTCGATCAGGGTGCCGTGGTAGTGAGTGCGCACTTGATCTTCACGGGTTGGCTTGGCGCCTTCACCTTGAGTCAGCACTTCGAATTGCAGGCCGGAAGCCAGCGTGGTGATGCCTTCGCGCTTGGCGTTTTCAGCCAGGAAAGCCAGACCTTCGCCCGCAGCGGCTTCAGCCTTGGCTGCAGCTTCGGCTTGCATGATTTCGCGGATCACCTTGAAGCTGGCAGACATTTCTTCCTGACCCACACGGCTTGGCTTGCCGGCGAACGCGTCGGTCAGACCAGCCAGAATCGCGTCCAGGCTAACGCCCGGTGGCGGGTTGTCACGCAGCTGGTCGCCCAACTGACGGCCAATGCCGTAGCTGACCCGGGTTTCGTCGGTGGACAGATTTACTTCGGACATGACACTGCTCCGCTGTGCGGACGGCCCTGGAACTTGCCGTGCGTGCACAGCGCGTCCCGGAACGCGCCCGGAATCAAAAGGGCGAGCAGACTAGCACAGATGCCGTCGTTGATGAGCGGCGCCAGCGCTGTCACACAGAACGGAAGGTGATCGGTACTTTCAGGCTTTCCTCGGTGCTGGCACCGCACATTTCGTCATGGACCGACGCATGCATAACGTTGAACGACAACTTGGGAAAGGCATGAAGCATGTCACGCGCATGCTCGACCGAGCGCAGATGCATTATTTCGCCGTGGGTATCGCGCAATGGATACGCCGAACCATGCATACGAGCCTCCAGCACGTAGATCACGCCATCTACCGAGATCAGGTTCAGCTCATCGACCTTTCCGGCGATGGCATACGCATTCAACTCTTGCAGGTTCATGAACGCACCTCACGCAGTGGCGAGCCAGGATCTCTACATGGATAGGCCTCGACGGGCCAAAGTACAAGCTACAAACAACACCGCCCGTCTGTTTTGGCAATTCTGTGGGAGCGTGGCTTGCCCGCGATGACATCACCTCGGTCTGACAATAAACCGCAGTGATGCCATCGCGGGCAAGCCACGCGCCCACAGGGATCAGTCGATCAGTGCTTGGTCAGCTTGTCCAGATAACCCATGGCAAACGCCGACACCACGAAGGTCATGTGGATGACCACGTACCACTTCAAATGCTCGGGATCGACGTTCTTGGCGTCCATGAAGATCCGTAGCAAGTGGATGGACGAAATCGCCACGATGGACGCCGCGACCTTCATCTTCAACGAAGACGAATCCATGGTGCCCAGCCAGTTGAGCTTTTCCTTGCTGTCGTCGATATCCAGCTGAGAAACGAAGTTCTCGTAACCGGAGATCATCACCATCACCAACAAGCCGCCCACCAGCGCCATGTCGATCAGCGACAGCAGGACCAGAATCAGATCCGACTCGGCCATCGAGAACACGTTAGGAATGACGTGGAAGACTTCCTGGAAGAATTTCAGTGCCAACGCCAGCAAGCCCAGGGACAAACCGAAATAGATCGGCGCCAGTAACCAGCGGGAGGCGTACATTGCATTTTCGATAAAGCGTTCCATTGAATCTCACACAAGGGGCTGGAAATGGCGGCGAGTATAACAGCCACCTGTTACACCCAGAAACCGCCGGAAAATCCGCAACCTGCGTGTGTGTGACAAAGTTTTTCTGCTAGTGTCCAGATCATTGAACGGTCAGCAACGTCGGACAGGAAAACTGGAAATGGATGTGCGATTGCCTTTAACGAGTGCCGGACTTTGCCTCACGTTGTTGCTGGGTGGTTGTTCACCCAGCGATGAGAAACGTCAGGTCAGCCTCGAAGAAAAGATCGCACAGTTCGAACAGTCCCTGGAGACGATCGAGGATCCAAAACTCAAGGATGCCGTGGCTGAGCTAGGCGGTTCGCTGTTATTACTCGAGCGCGCGCAACTGAAGCTCGACACCAAACCAGTAGTCACCGAATACGGCGAAGACGCTCTCGCCGTGCTCAAGCACTACCCCACGCCCCAGGCGCTGGTCGACACCTACATCAACGGCCTGTTCGTGCTGCACAAGGAGTCCAGCTCGGATTACCTGACCGACCTGCAGCCGGTATTCCCCTTCAACTTCAACATTCCTGGCGCGTTCCTTTTTCCTCATGGCCTGGAATGGCAATCGGTGACCCTGAGTAACAAGCGCGTCATCCCGTTCCAGCCGGAATGGTCGGAAACCGATCCCGGCATTCAGCTGAGCCCGTCGAGCTCCAACCTGACCAACCCCGATGATTTGACGGTGACCTACCCCTTCATCGAAGGCCTGGATGTGGATAAGAAGAGCCAGCCACAACCGGTGAGCCTGCAAGGCAAGGTGGAAGTCATCGCCCCACGCAGGCTCTACAGCTTCGACCTGACGAAAAAGGACGTCGGCCAGACTCGCACTAACGACAATCTCAGTGTCACCTTATTGAAATTGGACAATAACTACGCCGAAATCGAATTCAATAACAGCGCACCGCTGGCCCCCGAGATACGTGACATATCACTCAACCCATTGATCGTTCAGGCCAGGGACGCCACCGGGCAATTCATCTCTCGCTCAGGGGCGATCAACGAAACCGCCGCGCAAATTGCGTTTTATCAAAAACAACTGACACAGATGCAACAGCAGAAGGCCTGGAGCGAAGCGTTCGAAAAACAGCTTGATGACGAGCAGCGCGCGTTCGAAAAGCAACAAACCCGGCATTACACCAAGGTCTACTTCAACGGGCCGATCGACACCGTCGAAGTCAGCCTGCTGGACTTCTCGGCGGTCACGGTGACCCACAAGGACCTGAACCTGCCGATACTCCGCTTCGACCCGCACACCACGGAAAAAACCATCCAGCCACTGACCTTGCCGGTGGTGGTGTATGACGACCAGGCCGCGACCTGGCTCAAAGGCGCAACGCTGGGCGAGGAACAACTGAAAAAAAGCATCAGCATCAGTCAGTCGGTGGATGACCCGAGTGCCGCGCGCATCGAATTCGATCACCCCAGAAGCTTCAATGACGAACTGCTCGGCACCTCTTTCAATCCCGGCGAAAGCCCGGTGACGTTCTTCACCCAAGATCGCAATGGTCAGCGCGACGGGCCGATAGAGCTGCCGCCGGAGGCGTATCAGGTCGATCCGATACGCGGCGCCATCACCTATGATCTGAACCTGTTTCCGGAAACACCGGCCTACGCCGTGGGCTCTATGCCGCAGTTCCTGGCGACTGTCGACCAGCAATCGTACGACGCCCGCCAATTGCCCAAAGGCCTTGAGCTCAAAGGGAATGCGTTGGTGGTGGATTTGAAGCTGTTTCCAGCCCAGGACTGGCGTTTTTTCGCCAAGGACGACAGTGGCAACTATTTGAAAGAGATTCTTTCGGTCAGTCACGACGCCAGCGCGCAAGGCCCGGCGTTATTTGCAGTGCATTACCTCTATGGCCAGCCCACACGTCTGGAAACTTATCAGCGAACCAACCTCACCACTGTGCAATATGGGTTTGAGGTCAAACTCGACAAGGCTGAGTCAGGCAACCTTGATCAATAGTCTGTTCAGTGCTCGGGACGAAACTCGGGACCGCTAAGGTTGCGATAACGACCGCCATTGATCTCTCGCAATTGGGCTTGCAGATGCAGACACCAGATTTGCGGGTCGTCGGCCAGTTCGTAACCATGCAAAGTCAGACTTTCAACAATAGTGTCGAGGATCGATTCAGCCACGACAGGTCCACGGAACGGGCCTTGGGCTTTGATAGCAGAAGGCTGCTCGCCGGCCATTCCGGCGGCGAAGAGTAAGGTCCACATGCCCGTATCTCCCGCCAGCGGGCGGATAGCACATTCGATACGGGTCACAAGACCCAGGCATTGACGGGTGAGGCAGAGGTTGCGCGACATGGCGGCGACCCTCGGTAGATCCGGTCTTCAGCCTCCACGGGAAGGCTGTCTCGATCCAGTGATTACTGTCGATATCCTTGAGCAGATAATAGAAGAAAAGTCTGGCTCGCACGCGAACCAAGACCAGAAGGTGCCGAGTGGTCACTGTGTGAATATTGACGCCATTTTGACGGCGCTTTTTTATTTTGCATTGAACACAAAACCCTGTGGGAGCGGGCTTGCTCGCGAAGGCGGCATAACAGTCGACATTGATGTTGAATGTTAGTCAGTCTTCGCGAGCAAGCCCGCTCCCACATGAGGGGTGCGTCAGGCCGGTTTGATTTCCAGCATTGCTTCCTGCGCCAACTCCTTTTCGGCTTCCTTGAGGTCTTCCTCGCTGATCATTTCCGCGATCACCCGCAAGCGTTCCACTACCCGCGCATTGATGCTGCCTTCAGGGAATTCGCCATTCTCATTCGGCGCACCGGCCGGCTCGCCGACCAACAGGCTCAGGGCCTCGTCGGCCTGGCGCACTGCGTAGACATGGAACTGCCCCGCCCGCACCGCCGCCAGTACCTTCTCGTCGAGCATTAGCGTGGCGACGTTGGCCTGAGGAATGATCGCCCCTTGCTCCCCCGTCAGACCACGGGCTTCGCAGAGTCGGAAGAAACCTTCGATCTTCTCGTTGACCCCACCCACCGCCTGCACTTCACCGAACTGATTGATCGAACCGGTAATCGCAAAGCACTGCTTGAGCGGGGTTTTCGACAAGGCCGAGATCAGCGTGCACGCCTCACCCAGAGACGCGCTGTCACCGTCGACATAACCGTAGGACTGCTCCAGGGCGATGCTCGCGGAAATCGCCAACGGGAATTCCTGTGCATAACGGCTGCCCAGATACCCGGTGAGGATCATCACGCCTTTGGAGTGGATCGGCTGGCCGAGGTTGACCTCGCGCTCGATGTCGACGATGCCGCTGCCGCCCGGATAAACCGTAGCGGAAATCCGCGCCGGCACGCCGAAAGCCGAATCGCCGACTTCCAATACTGTCAGCCCGTTGCACTTGCCGACAGCTGCGCCATCGGTGTCGATCAGAATGATTCCGGCCAGCATGTCATCGAGAATCCGCGCCGAAACGCGCCCGGTACGGGTCGCCTTGGCTTTGAGCGCACGCTCGATGTGCCCGGCGTCGGTCATCTCGTCACCCGCCAGATCGCGAATGAAATCCGCCTCGCTGACCAGTTGGAACAGATCGCCGATCCGCGCCGACAAACGTCCCTGATGTTCAGCCAGACGCGCGCTGTAAGTTGCCAGACGCGCCACCGCATCGGCGGTCAGCGGCGCCATGCCTTCCTCGGATGTACGGGTTTTGAGCAACTGGGCGAACTGCTCCAGGCTCTCGTCGACCATCGGGATGTCTTCGTCGAAATCCACCAGGACACGGAACATCTCCTGGAAGTCTGGATCGAGGTCTTGCAACGTGTAGTAGAGCTGCCGGGCACCGATGATGACGACTTTGACCTGCAACGGAATGTGTTGCGGTGTCAGCGTCACAGTGGCCAGACGGCCCAACTCACCCAGCGGCGATTCCATTTTCAGCTTGCGCGATTGCAAGGCGCGCTTGAGCGCATCCCACACGAACGGCTCACTGAGCATTTTTTCCGCTTCGAGGATCAGGAAACCGCCGTTGGCCCGGTGCAACGCACCCGGTCGCAGCTGTCGATAGGTGGTGTAGAGCGCGCCCTGATCGGTGCTGTATTCGATGCGGCCGAACAGGTTGTCGTAGGTCGGGTGCGGCTCGAACACCACGGGCGCGCCGCCGTTGGCCGGATGACCGACCACCAGACTCGGGGCGTATTGCTCTTCGAGCATTTTACGGGCGATGGCGTCGGTCTTGCCGTCGTCCACCAGTTGCTCGACCACCGTCTTGAGCAGGTACACCTGCATCGCTTGCAGGTAACCGCAAACGCCTGCGTTTTCCGCGTACTTTTCCGACAGCGGAGCGAGCAATGGCTGCAAGGCCAGGGTGATGGTTTCTTCGTTGAGCTGACGCAGTTGATTGCTCGACTCGCGCTTCCATTGCGGCAGGCTGGCGAGTTCTTCGTTCAGCCGCTCTTCCAGCCCGGAAATGTCGTCATGAAAGCGTTCGCGCTCGGCTTCCGGCAACTGGGCGAACTCAGCCTCATCCAGTGCCTTGCCTTCGCTCATCGGCGTGAAAGCGATGTTGCTGCTGTCGCGGTAGAGCGCGACCTCTTTCTCCAGCGCCAGACGCTCGATCACATCCAGTGCACGGTCATAACGCTGGTTGAAAGCGCGGTCGATGGCGCTTTTCTTCTGCTGATAGGACGGGTGCTCGAACACGGCCGGAAAGGTTGCCAGCAGGTTGTCGATCAAACCATTGATGTCACCGATGAAAGCACCGGCGGTGCCCGACGGCAACTCCAACGCACGAGGCTCGCGCGGTTCATCGAAATTATTGACGTAGACCCAGTCCGCCGGGGTTTGCAGGCGTTTGCCTTCGGCCTTGAGGTAGCGTTTGACGAACGAAAACCGGCCAGTGCCAGGCTCACCCATGACAAATACGTTGTAACCGGGGCGTGGCATGGCCACACCGAACTGCAAGGCTTCGACCGCGCGTTCCTGGCCAAGCACACCGCGGAAGGGCTCCAGATCATTGGTGGTAGAGAAGCTGAACTGTTCAGCGGAAAACGGACGGGTCAGCGCTTCAGGCGCTAGACGCAAGCTGGCAGCAACAGGATCAGGCATCGGGCTTCCTTACATCAGGCGGGGCAGATAGCGGCATTCTGGCGCTGCCCGTACCTCACTGGCAAGGCGCGCCTCAAGCCAAAGCTCAGACAAACCCTCCGCCTGGGGCCGAGCCGCTCAAAATCAGGGTTTTTCAACGAATGTTTCGCAAAAAGTAACGGAACCCCCGGAACGTGCCTAAACTCCAAACTGCGCGGCTGGAACGAATAACCGGCCCACTGGCACCATTAGGGGCCAGCACCCTGTCCATTGGTATGCACACAAAGAGAACATAGCTATGAAACGGATTCTTCTCGGTACTCTCTTCACCGCTGTATCCATCAACGCCATGGCACAGGCGCCAGGCGGTCCGGACTGCGGTTGGGGCAACATGCTGTTCGAAGGTCAGCGTGGCACCCCGGCACACTTCCTGGCATCCACCACCAACGGCACTTCCGGTAACGCAACATTCGGTATGACCTCCGGCACCAACGGTTGCTCGACCAATGCGTCGCTGACCTATGGCGGCAAATCCTGGATCGCCATGAATGGCATGATGAATGAGCTGTCCGAAGACATGGCGAAAGGTCAGGGCGAAGCGCTGACCACTTACGCCGTGGTACTGGGCGTGGCGCCGGAAGACCGTGCGCACTTCGCCGCTGTGACTCATCAGCACTTCCAGCAGATCTTCAGCAAAGCTGACGTGACCGCTGATGACGTGCATACCAACACCCTGGCCGTGCTGAAAAGCGACCCTCGTCTGGCCAAGTACGCTACTCAAGCTTAAGCTCGACCGGCCCGCTCTCTTTGGGGAGCGGGTTTTATTTTTTGAACCTGGCCCTTTTGGCCTGCCCCTTTGGGTCTTTGTTTCTTTCGGCTTAAGTTGCTCACTATGTTCAAACGCCTTGCCTGGCTGGCGCTCTGTGTCTGCGCCCCGCTGTCCGCCGCGCCACATATCGACAATCAACGTTTGCAGCAACTGGCCAACGACCCCTTCTGGATTTCCCTGGGGCATTACGAAACCGCCAAGCTCGGTGGCTGGCGCAGCTATGTCAGCGACAAGAAATTCTTTCTCGCCCCCGATGGCAACGAACACCCCGACCGCGAACTGGCGGCGACCGTGCAGGCACTGTATGCCCCGGCCAGTGCCGGCGAGCAGCATGCACAATGCGTCTATCCGGCCCGCACCCGCTGGCTCAAGGCGCAACTTGAGCTGAGCGATCTGCCGACACCGGACTGTGCCGAGTTCAAGCAATGGTTCAAGGATGTTTCACCCCACAGCGCGGTGATGATTTTCCCGGCGGCTTACCTGAACAGCCCATCGTCGATGTTTGGCCACACATTGCTGCGTATCGATCAGGCCAATGTGCAGAGCGACAAGACGTCGCTGCTCAGTTACGCGATCAACTTCGGCGCCTACATCGAAGGTTCGGACAACAGCATTCTGTACGCCTGGAAAGGCTTGATGGGCGGCTATCCAGGGTTGTTCGCACTGGTGCCGTATCAGGAAAAACTCTCGGAATACCGCAGCCTCGAGAACCGCGACCTGTGGGAATACCGCCTGAACCTGACCCAGCAGGAAACTGAACGCATGGTCGAACACGTCTGGGAACTCAAGCAGATCCAGTTCGACTACTTCTTCTTCGACGAAAACTGCTCCTACCGCCTGCTTGAACTGCTGCAAGTGGCGCGGCCGAACCTGCAGCTGACCGAGCAATTCCCGTTGACCGCTATCCCTACCGACACGGTCAAAGCGGTGAAAGAAGCCGGGTTGGTGGAGTCGATCGAGTATCGCCCGTCCCGTGAGCGTGAACTGCTCAGCCGTGCCGAGCCATTAACCTCCGAAGAGCAGGAGTGGGTGCTGAAAGTCAGCGCCGATCAGAAGCAATTGCAGACCCCGGCGTTCAAGGCTCTACCTCGCGACCGTCAGGCGTTGATCATCGATGGGGCTTATCGTCTGGAGCGTTATCGCGCCAATGGTCAGGAGCGTGACCCGCAACGGGCTCAACGCAGTTTCGAATTGCTACGCGCAATCAATCAAAACCCGCCCCCGGAGCTGGAAATTCCACAACCCGGCTTGCCCGAGGACGGTCACGAATCGCGCACCTGGCAGGCTGGCATCGGCACCCGGGGCGATCGCGCCTTCGGCGATTATGGCCTGCGCATGGCCTATCACGACCTCAATGACAACATGGAAAGCTTCCCCCTCGGCGCGCAGATCGAAATTCTGCAGATAAAGCTGCGCCAATACGAAGGCAATGACTGGCAGTTACAGCAACTGGACCTGGCGACCATCCGCTCGCTGACGCCTCGCAATGAGTTGTTGCAGCCGCTGTCATGGCAAGTCACCGGCGGCCTGGAGCGCGTACCGGGCAAGCATGATGACGAAACCCTGGTCAGCCATGTCAACGGCGGTGGCGGCGGGACCTGGCAACTGGGTGAGGACATGCTCGGTTTCGCCTTGGGCACCGTGCGTGTGGAGCATAACAACGACTTCGCGGCCTTCGTCGCCCCGGCGGCGGGCTTCAACAGCGGCCTGCTGTGGAAAAACCCGCTGGGCAATTTCAGCCTGGAAGCCAAGGGTGATTACTTCACCAACGGCGAAGTGCGCCGCAGCGTGAGCCTGAATCAGCAGTGGGAACTGTCGCGCAATCTGGGTGTGCGCCTGAGTGCTCAACGGGAATTCAGCCACCTGGCTTCGCCCGAAAACGAAGTGATGCTTGAGGTGAAGTGGTATCACTATTGATCTGCCCTCTGTGGGAGCGAGCCTGCTCGCGATAAGGCCATCACATTCAACATCCATGCTGCCTGTTCCACAGCCATCGCGAGCAGGCTCGCTCCCACAAGGGATTTGCGCTACCCCACAGATTAATCACACGCCTTTCACATACACCCGACAAATCCGCTTCTAGACTTCCCTTATAGGCCGTTGAACGGTCCGGAGTCCGAGATGTGGCGTTGCTTGGGTGTGTTGGGGTTGTTGGTAGTGATCACGGGGTGCCAGTCGACCCACGAGGATCTGATCGCCAAGGGCTATCCGCCGGCGTTCGCTGATGGCTTCGATGACGGTTGCATCAGTGGCCGGCAAGCCGCCGGGGCGATCACCGGCGAGTTTCGCAAGAATGTCCCGCGTTACCTCAAGGACAAGCAATACGCCGAAGGCTGGACCGATGGCTTCCGTCAGTGCCAGGCCATGCGTGAAAACGAGGATCGTAACGAGTACAAGGACCGCCATTGGGACGAGCGCGAACGGGCCTGGCAACAAGAGAAAGACAGGGACGCCGCGCGAGCCTATCGCTCGCAATAAGTCGTTTACAGACATTCGTCGAAACTTAAAGCCTGCGACCATGGCCCAAACCCTATAACGGGAGACCAGCATGAGTCGCGCCTTCGTCAATGAAGATAACGCCGCCGCGCAAGCCGATCAGCCAGTCGAACGGCAGGTCAGCGCGCAGCCCAATTACGTCACGCCAGTGGGCCTGGCGCAGCTTCAGGCGAAAGTCGCCGAACTGCAAAAACTGCTTGATGAGGAAAGCGCCAAAGGCGAACTGGCCGATAAGCAGCGCCAGGCCGACCTCGATCGCGACTGGCGCTACTTCAAGCAGCGCTTGCAAAGCGCCCAAGTGGTCGCACAGGCCTCCTCGGCCGATAAAGTGCAGATCGGCAACTGGGTGACCTTTGCCGACGAACACGATCATCAGCAGCGTGTGCAATTGGTCGGAGAAGACCAGGCGGATGCCGCCCATGGCTTGATCAATTGGAGCTCGCCGCTGGGGCGGGCGTTGCTCGGGGCGCAGGTGGGCGATGAAGTGTTATGGAAGCGACCGGCGGGGGATTTGGTGATTGAGGTTATGGCCATAGAGATCGGGTGAATTCGATGACGCCTTCGCGAGCAAGCCCGCTCCCACAGGGTATCTCGAGCGCTCTCAAAATCCGAGCCTGAAACAGATCCCTGTGGGAGCGGGCTTGCTCGCGAAGGCCGCACTGCGGTCTTACCGAATGCACATAAAAAACGGAGCCTTGAGAGGCTCCGTTTTTTTATCCAGCCAACCTGAAATCAGGCCAGTTTCTTGTGCCGTACGCGGTGTGGCTGGGAAGCCGCTTCGCCGAGGCGTTTCTTGCGATCGGCTTCGTACTCGGTGTAGTTGCCTTCGAAGAACACCGCTTGCGAGTCGTCTTCATACGCCAGGATGTGAGTCGCGACGCGGTCAAGGAACCACCGATCGTGAGAGATCACAATGGCGGCGCCCGGGAAGTCCAGCAAGGCTTCTTCCAGGGAACGCAGGGTTTCAACGTCGAGGTCGTTGGACGGTTCGTCGAGCAGCAAGACGTTGCCGCCCTCTTTCAGGGTCAGGGCCAGGTGCAAGCGACCACGCTCACCACCGGACAGGTCCTTGACGAACTTCTGCTGATCGCCGCCCTTGAAGTTGAAGCGACCCACGTAGGTGCGCGACGGGATCTCGTAGTTGCCGATGCGAATCTGATCGGAACCGTCGGAGATTTGCTGGAACACGGTCTTGCTGCCATCCAGGTCTTCACGGCTCTGATCGACGCACGCCAGTTGCACGGTTTCGCCGACTTCGATGGAGCCCGAATCCGGTGTTTCCTTGCCCATCAGCATGCGGAACAGGGTCGATTTACCGGCACCGTTACCGCCGATCACGCCAACGATGGCGCCTTTAGGCATGGAGAACGACAGGTTGTCGATCAGCACGCGATCGCCGTAGCCCTTGCTGACGTTCTTGAACTCGATGACTTTGTCGCCCAGGCGCGGACCGGCCGGGATGTAGATCTCGTTGGTTTCGCTGCGCTTCTGGAATTCCTGCGATTGCATTTCTTCGAAGCGTTGCAGACGAGCCTTGGATTTTGACTGGCGGGCCTTGGCGCCTTTGCGCACCCACTCCAGCTCTTCCTTCATGGCCTTTTCGTGAGCCGACTGCTGCTTGGATTCGGCCGCCAGACGATCGGACTTGGCTTCGAGCCAACCCGAATAGTTGCCCTCGTACGGGATACCGGCGCCGCGGTCGAGTTCGAGGATCCAGCCGGCGACGTTGTCCAGGAAGTAACGGTCGTGCGTGATCGCAACCACGGTGCCCGGGAAATCGTGCAGGAAGTGCTCCAGCCAGGCGACGGAATCGGCGTCCAGGTGGTTGGTCGGTTCGTCGAGCAGCAGCATGTCTGGTGCGGACAGCAGCAGGCGGCACAGGGCCACACGACGCTTTTCACCACCGGACAGGAATTCGACCTTGGCATCCCACGCTGGCAAACGCAGCGCATCGGCGGCGACTTCCAGTTGGCGATCCAGGTTGTGACCGTCGCTGGCTTGCAGGATGGATTCAAGCTTGGCCTGTTCTGCCGCCAGCTTGTCGAAGTCTGCATCCGGTTCAGCGTAGGCCGCATAAACCTCGTCCAGGCGCGCCTGAGCGTCCTTGATTACGCTGACTGCTTCCTCGACCACTTCACGAACGGTCTTGGTCGGGTCCAGGATCGGTTCTTGTGGCAGGTAGCCAATGTTCAGGTCCGGCATCGGACGGGCTTCACCGTCGAACTCGGTATCGACGCCCGCCATGATTTTCAGCAGCGTGGATTTACCCGAACCGTTGAGACCGAGTACGCCGATCTTGGCGCCTGGGAAGAACGACAGCGAAATGTTTTTCAGGATTTCCCGCTTCGGCGGAACAACTTTGCCCAGCCGATGCATGGTGAAGACGTATTGAGCCATGGAGAACCTTGGGTCAGTGACTGATGAATGATTGGAGCGCAGGCGATGCCCGGCCAGGCCATGCGCGTCGTTCGTTTGATGGGTATCAAGCCGTGCGCGCTGAAAAAAACCTGATTCTAGGAGCTGGAACGCTCCCGCGTAACCGGCAAAGCTACCTTATTGATAGAAGGCAGTCCAGCCGAGTGGGACTGGCACTTAGCCACAACTCAAGGCATGCTAGCCGCCCTTCGGGCGTCCGGCTTATAGTGCACGTCGCGCCAGTCCAGCCAAACCGCAGGATTACAGTTTGTCTAATGTCTCTCCGCCATCGTCCGTGAGCGCACTCAATCCTGCGACCGGCTCGCCCCTGCGCGGAACCTTGAAGGGCGCGCTGGCGACCCTCGTGCTGTTGCTGCTCGCACTGCTGTTCTGGCAACTGCTGGATCAGCTTCGCGAAACCCAGAAAAACCAGCGCCAGTACACCATCGACTACTCCGCTGATCTGGCTGCGCAAGTCAGCCTCAACATGGCGCTCAATGCCCAGATCGCGCTTAATCTGCTACCGATCATCGAACAACCACAAAGTCCCGACGAACAGCAGGCGTTGCTGCGCAAACTGCAGCAATCACTGCCCGACCTGCGCAGCCTGGCGCTGCTCAGTCCCTCCGGAAAAATCCTCAGCGACAGTGCCGCCGACAGCCCAGACGCCCATTACCTGAGCGAACTGGTCCAGCGCAGCCGCGCCCAGGCCCACTATTTCAGCAATGCCGACGACGGTTCGGTGGTGCACCTGCTCCTGCATCAGGCCAGCGGCAGCAGCCGCGGCTATTGGGTCCTGCGCCTGACGCCAACGTTTTTCTCCTCACTGACCAAACAGGGCGACGTTGGCATCCGCCCCCAGTGGCTGGTGGAGAACCGCATCAATCATCAGATCATCAGTCGCGATGACGCCCAGCCCTCGGCCAAACCGGCCGTGCTGACCGCCGACGAACTGGCCAACAGCGTGCTGACAATCCCCTTGAGTAGCAGCGATTGGCAACTGCGCGGGCTGTTCGACCGGCAACGGGTGATCGAACAACTGCTGCCGGCGTTCATCGGCAAATGCTTGCTGGGTCTGGCCCTCTCCTTGTTGCCGTTCATCGCTCTGCTGAACATTCGTCGCCGTCAACGTCAACTGCATGAGGGTCGCCGACGCTATCAGGACATTTTCGAAGGCACCGGCGTTGCGTTGTGCGTGCTCGACCTGTCCGGGCTCAAAAGTATCTTCGACAGGGCCCAACTCAACAGCAGCGAGCAGTTGAAGGCCTGGCTCGAGACACCGGAGCAACGCCAGCAACTGCTGCAGGAACTGCGCATCACCGAGGTCAACCAGGTCGCCCTGCAACTGCTCAATGTCAATTCCTGCGATCAAGCCTGGAAACTGCTGATCGACGGCTGCCCATTGGACTGCACGGCCATCGGCAATCAAGTGCTCGAAGCGGTGCTCCACCAGCAGAAACAGCTTGAGCTGGAAATCAAGCTCCAGGATGCCAATGGCCGTGATCAGCACCTGTGGCTGGTGCTGCGTCTGCCGGAAGATCAGGCCGACTACAAAGCGGTGATCCTGAGCATCAGCGATATCACCAGTCGCAAGCTCATCGAGCTGTCGCTGCTGGAGCGTGAAGGGTTCTGGTCCGACGTGGTGCGCACCGTGCCGGATCATCTGTATGTGCAGGATGTGGTCAGCCAGCGGATGATCTTCAGCAACCATCACCTGGGGCAAACACTGGGTTACAACCGCACCGAACTGCACCAGATGGGCGAGTATTTCTGGGAAATCCTGTTGCACCCCGAGGATGCCGACTACTACCACCGATCACGCCAGTCCCAACGTCACGCGGGTTACACCCAACTGATGCAATGCCAGCTGCGTTTCCGCCATCGTGATGGTAAATGGCGGCGTTTCGACATTCGCGAACAGGCCCTGGCGCGGGACAAACACGATCAGGTCACGCGCATCATCGGCGTGGCCAAGGACATCACCGAGCAGATCGAAGCCAGTGAGTCCCTGCGCGACAGCGAGCAGCGTTACCGGATGCTCGCCGAAAGCATCAGCGACGTGATTTTCTCCACCGACAGCAAGATGTCGCTCAACTACGTCAGCCCCTCGGTGCAAGCCGTGCTGGGTTTCGACGCCGACTGGATATTCCAGAACGGCTGGCAATCGACCATCGCCAACCCGCAACAACTGACCGGCATCTACAGCCTGATGGACCGGGTCAGCAAAGCGCTGGATAAACCCGAACAACTGGCACTGCTGCGCAATCAGGTGCAGACCCAGCTGTTTCTGTTCGACTGCCTGCGGGCCGACGGACGCAAGATTCCCATCGAGCTGCGTCTGGTACTGGTCTGGGACGAACACGGTGCCTTCGAAGGCGTGCTCGGGGTTGGCCGCGACATCAGCCAGCAACGTCGAGCCGAGAAAGACCTGCGCATGGCGGCTACGGTATTCGAGCACTCGACCTCGGCGATTCTGATCACTGACCCGGCGGGCTACATCGTCCAGGCCAACGAAGCTTTCAGTCGCGTCAGCGGCTATGCGGTGGCCCAGGTCCTCGACCAGTTGCCGAACATGCTCACTGTCGACGAGCAGCAGGAAGCCCATCTGCGCTATGTGCTCAAGCAATTGCATCAACACAGCACTTGGGAAGGCGAAGTCTGGCTCAAGCGACGCAATGGCGAGCATTACCCGGCCTGGGTCGGGATTACCGCGGTGCTCGACGATGAAGGCGATCTGGCCAGCTACGTGTGTTTCTTCAGCGACATCAGCGAGCGCAAGGCCAGTGAGCAACGGATTCACCGTCTCGCCTATTACGACGCCCTGACCCACCTGCCCAACCGCACGCTGTTCCAGGATCGCCTGCACACCGCGCTGCAATCGGCCGAACGGCAGAAGTCGTGGGTGGTGCTGATGTTCCTCGACCTCGACCGTTTCAAGCCGATCAACGACTCCCTGGGCCACGCCGCCGGCGACCGCATGCTCAAGGAAATGGCCACGCGCCTGCTCGGTTGCGTCGACAATGACGACACCGTGGCGCGCATGGGCGGCGATGAGTTCACGTTGCTGCTGCAACCGCGGGTCAATCGGGAGATCGCGCTGAACCGGGCGATTCACGTGGCCGAACAGATCCTCGCCAGCCTGGTGAAACCGTTCGTACTGGAAGGCCGCGAGTTCTTTGTCACTGCCAGTATCGGCATCGCCCTGAGCCCTCAGGACGGCAGCGAACTCAGTCAATTGATGAAGAACGCCGACACCGCGATGTACCACGCCAAGGAGCGCGGCAAGAACAACTTCCAGTTCTATCAGGCCGACATGAACGCCAGCGCCCTGGAGCGTCTGGAGCTGGAAAGCGACTTGCGCCATGCCCTGGAGCAAAACGAATTCGTCCTGTACTACCAGCCACAATTCAGCGGCGACGGCAAACGCCTGACCGGTGCCGAAGCCCTGCTGCGCTGGCGCCACCCGCGACGCGGTCTGGTGCCGCCGGGGGATTTCATTCCGGTGCTCGAAGAGCTCGGGCTGGTGGTGGATGTCGGCGACTGGGTGATCAGCGAAGCCTGCCGTCAACTCAAGACCTGGCATCAAGCCAAGGTGCGGGTGCCGAAGGTTTCGGTGAACATTTCGGCCCGGCAGTTCTCCGACGGGCAACTGGGCACGCGGATCGCCAACATCCTGAAGGAAACCGGCCTGCCACCGGCGTGCCTGGAGCTTGAACTGACTGAAAGTATCCTGATGCGCGAAGTCAGCGAGGCGATGCAGATTCTCGCCGGGTTGAAGAACCTCGGTCTGAGCATTGCGGTCGACGACTTCGGCACCGGTTATTCATCGCTCAACTACCTCAAGCAATTCCCGATCGATGTGCTGAAAATCGACCGCACTTTCGTCGATGGCCTGCCCTCGGGCGAACAGGATGCGCAAATTGCCCGGGCGATCATCGCCATGGCCCACAGCCTCAATCTGGCGGTGATCGCTGAAGGCGTGGAAACCCACGAGCAGCTCGACTTCCTGCGTGAGCATGGTTGTGATGAGGTTCAGGGGTATTTGTTTGGTCGGCCAATGCCGGCGAGTCGGTTTGAGGCGCAGTTCAGCAATGATGCTTTGTTCATGCTGGACTGAAGCTTTCGGGTGTAGCTGATGGCCTCTTCGCGAGCAAGCCCGCTCCCACATTTGGAATGCGTTCCCCTGTGGGAGCGGGCTTGCTCGCGAAGAGGCCCACTCAGACACCGCAAATCCCGCGCATGAACACCACTTGTCTGCGACATGATGTCCTTTCATATGCCATCTAAAACCCATTGAGTTAGAATGCCCCCTTTTCTGCCCCGATCCTTGAGGACCGCCATGTTCAGCCGTGATTTGACTATTGCCAAGTACGACGCCGACCTTTTTGCCGCCATGGAGCAAGAAGCTCAGCGCCAGGAAGAACACATCGAGCTGATCGCTTCGGAAAACTACACCAGCCCTGCGGTGATGGAAGCTCAAGGCTCGGTACTGACCAACAAGTACGCCGAAGGTTACCCGGGCAAGCGCTACTACGGTGGTTGCGAGTTCGTCGACGTGGTTGAGCAGCTTGCAATTGATCGAGCTAAAGAACTGTTCGGCGCCGATTACGCCAACGTTCAGCCACACGCCGGCTCCCAAGCCAACAGCGCCGTTTACCTGGCCCTGCTGCAAGCGGGCGACACCATCCTGGGCATGAGCCTGGCCCACGGCGGTCACTTGACCCACGGTGCCAGCGTTTCGTCCTCCGGCAAACTGTACAACGCTGTTCAGTACGGCATCGACGCCAACGGCCTGATCGACTACGACGAAGTCGAGCGTCTGGCGGTTGAGCACAAGCCAAAAATGATCGTGGCCGGTTTCTCTGCCTACTCGCAGATCCTCGACTTCCCGCGTTTCCGCGAAATCGCTGACAAAGTCGGTGCCTACCTGTTCGTCGACATGGCTCACGTGGCCGGTCTGGTCGCCGCTGGCGTCTACCCGAACCCGGTTCCATTCGCTGACGTCGTGACCACCACCACGCACAAGACCCTGCGCGGTCCACGTGGCGGCCTGATCCTGGCTCGCGCCAACGCCGACATTGAGAAGAAGCTGAACTCCGCGGTATTCCCGGGCGCCCAAGGTGGCCCGCTGGAGCACGTGATCGCTGCCAAGGCGATCTGCTTCAAAGAAGCGCTGCAGCCTGAGTTCAAGACCTACCAGCAACAAGTGGTGAAAAACGCCCAGGCCATGGCCGGCGTGTTCATCGAGCGCGGTTTCGACGTGGTGTCGGGCGGTACTCAGAACCACCTGTTCCTGCTGTCGCTGATCAAGCAGGAAATCTCCGGTAAAGACGCCGACGCCGCACTGGGCAAAGCGTTCATCACCGTGAACAAGAACTCGGTACCGAACGATCCACGCTCCCCGTTCGTCACCTCCGGTCTGCGTTTCGGTACGCCGGCAGTGACCACTCGTGGCTTCAAGGAAGCTGAGTGCAAAGAGCTGGCCGGCTGGATCTGCGACATCCTGGCGGACCTGAACAACGAAGCGGTGATCGACGCCGTTCGTGAGAAGGTCAAGGCCATCTGCAAGAAACTGCCGGTATACGGCGCTTGATCAAGCCCCGCTAAACCGCAGCAATGAAAAACCGGCCAGTGATGGCCGGTTTTTTTTCGTCCGCCATAAAGGCTGCGATCTTTTGATTCTCAAAGAAATCGGCTCAACCGGTCAGACCGGTCATGCCAATTTTTCTATTTCCACTTGTAATCCTGAAAAACCCCAGCGTAGACTGCGCCTGCACTGGACATACCGGTAAGACCACAATAATTAAGTCCTGAATCTGATGCGCCTCGCGCACGGCAGCCAGGACACCGACCAGGATTCCTCCCATGCTCAGATGGTGCTCGCGTTCAATCTTCCTCCAAGTGGTTCTCGGACTGGTGCTCGGCATCGTCTGTGGGCTGGCCCTTCCTGAATACTCCGCGCAACTCAACCCCCTCGGCGACGGTTTCATCAAACTGATCAAGATGCTCATTGGCTTGATCGTGTTCTGCGTAGTGGTCAGCGGCATCAGCGGTGCCGGCGACTTGAAGAAGGTCGGACGCATCGGCCTGAAATCGGTGATCTACTTCGAAATCCTGACCACCATCGCCTTGGTGATCGGCCTGGTGTTTGCCTTCACGACCGGCATCGGCAGCGGCGCGAACATTCATCTGGACCAGCTCTCCGCCGCCGATATCGGCGACATCGCGCAGCGCGGTCAGCACATGCAAACCACCACCCAGTTCCTGATGAACCTGATCCCGACTTCGGTGATCGGCGCCTTCGCGGAAAACAACATTCTGCAAGTCCTGCTGTTTTCGGTGCTGTTCGGCAGTGCGCTGAATCTGGTGGGCGAAGCGGCGTCGGGTATTTCCCGGTTGATCAATGAGCTGAGCCACGTGATCTTCCGCATCATGGGCATGATTGTGCGCCTGGCGCCAATCGGCGTGTTCGGCGCCATCGCTTTCACCACCAGTAAATATGGCCTGGATTCGCTGCAGCACTTGGGTAGCCTGGTTGGTCTTTTCTACATGACATGTGTGGCCTTCGTGACATTGATTCTCGGCCTGGTGATGCGCCTTTCTGGCCTGAAGATGTGGCCGTTGCTCAAGTACCTGCGCGAAGAACTGCTGATCGTCATGGGCACCGCGTCTTCCGACGCCGTGCTGCCACAAATCATGCGCAAGCTTGAGCATCTGGGCATCGGCAGCTCCACGGTCGGGCTGGTGATTCCGACCGGGTACTCGTTCAACCTTGATGGTTTTTCGATCTACCTGACCCTGGCCATCGTGTTCATCGCCAATGCCACCGGTACGCCACTGGCCATGACAGACCTGCTGACGATTCTGCTGGTGTCGCTGATCACCTCCAAAGGTGCCCACGGGATTCCCGGTTCGGCGCTGGTGATTCTCGCGGCGACACTGACGGCGATCCCGGCGATTCCGGTAGTCGGCCTGGTGCTCGTATTGGCAGTGGACTGGTTCATGGGCATCGGCCGGGCGCTGACCAACCTGATCGGCAACTGCGTCGCCACCGTGGCCATCGCCCGTTGGGAAAAAGACATCGATATCCAACGGGCAAACAAGGTGCTGTCCGGCCAGCAGGGTTATACCTTCCAGCCGAGAAAACCGGTTGCCCCGGCGCACCAGCAAGAGTTTTGAATAATCGCCGTGCCTGCCCGAGGGCAGGCACGGTCATCAATCGTTATGGATGCTCATGGAGCGAACCGTGATTACCTCGTCAACCGTTGTAAATTCAGTCGTAGAAAAACTTCGGGCCGCACTGGCCCGTGGCCAGTGGCGTTCCGGCGAAATGCTGCCGGGCCAGCGTGAACTGGCTGAACAACTGGGCATCAGCCGCCCGAGCCTGCGCGAAGCGGTCATCGTGCTGGAAACCCTCGGGCTGGTGCGTTCCATGCCGGGTAAAGGCGTGGTGGTGCTAGAGGCCAATCTCAGCGACAGCCAAAGCCACGACAGCGCGGTTGCCGGGGCCAGCCTGGAAGACGTGCTGCAACTGCGCTACACCCTCGAACCGTTCATCGTCGGCCTGGTGGCGCAGTCCATCAGCAGTAAGGAAGTCGGGCAACTGCGTCTGACCTTGATGGACATGCGCGAAGCCCTTGAGGCCAACGACAGCGAGGCTGGCGTGAATGCCTACATCGCATTCCACGAGGAACTGTTCGCCCTGACCTCGAACCCGATTTTCCAGAGCGTGGTGCAGCAGACCAGCAACGCCCTCAAGCAAAGCGCCGACGTGCTGCGCAATTCGCCGGAGCATCTGGCTGAACGCCTAGAAGAAAACGAAGCCGTGGTGCGTGCCATCCGCAGCAAGAACAGCGCCCAGGCCAGCGCCGAAATGCGTCGGCACATCCTTCGGGAAGGCCAGCGGATGGGCATCGAATTGAACATCCCGGACGACCATCTCGGCAGTTGACCCCCTCTTCGAACTGGAGACAGGCCATGAACAGCTTCGCCTCACCACAGATATTCACTGCCCTGCCCTTCTCCCGAACCAACACCGGGAAACCGCCAGCGGATGATCTCTATTCACGGATCTTCGACGCCATTCTCGAACAGCGCATCCATGCAGCCAGTCGTTTTACCGAAGACAGCCTGGCGCAGATGTTCAGCGCTCGACGCAGTGACATTCGTGGCGTACTGACGCAGTTGTCCCATCAGCAGATCATTATCCTTCGGACCAATCATCGTCCCCGAGTCACCGCGCCCGATGTCGAGCAGACTCGGCAGACGCTGCATGCCCGACGACTGACCGAAATCACGCTGGTTCGACTGGCCTGCCAGCAACCTCGCCCGCAGGACCTGAAACGCCTGCGCGCCTTGATCGACAGCGAACGCCAATGCACGGCGCGTGGTCCGGCCATTCGATTGTCAGGGGAGTTTCATCTGCAACTGGCCGAAATGGCGGGGAACGCACCGTTGGTGCATTTTCTCGGTAGTCTGGTGCCGCTGACTTCGCTGGCGATTGCGCAGTGTGATGCGCAGGTAGGCGGTGATTGCGCGTGGCAGAAGCACGCGGAGATTGTCGATGCAGTGGAGCGTGGGGATGTTACGGCGGCCGAGAGGTTGATGACCCGGCGTCTGGATCATCTTGAAGAAAGATTGCTGAACTCTGGACCATCGACCATTCGAAACTGTGCTGCCGGGTAGATCGCCTTCGCGAGCAAGCCCGCTTCCACATTTGATCCATGTTGCCCACTCTATCCGGGACGACACAAAGCCAATGTGGGAGCGGGCTTGCTCGCGAAAGCGGCCTCAAACACGCTGAAGATATCCGACCTTACCCGGCTGCAACCCGCGCAAACCCCTCACGAATCTTCTCTTCCGGCAAATCATCGGCAATGAACACGATCACGCTTTCCCGCACTTCATCATCGGCCCACTCGGTATCCCAGTCGAAACCGTACAACTTCAGCACGCCTTGAAACACCATGCGCCGCGGTTCGCCACGGATGTTCAAAACACCTTTGTAGCGCAGCAGTTGCTTGCCATGTTCTTCCAGTAGTTCGTTCATGAACTCACTGAGTTTGTCGATATCCAACGGCTTGTCGGTGCGCAATACCAGGCTGGAGATACGGTCGATGGACGGCGCCTTGCTCACTGGACGCAGACTCACGCCACCGCCGAGATCAGCATTGAGGTTGAAGCCGCGCACGTCGAGCAGTTCGGCCAGATCAATCTTGCCGTGATCAACCATGCGAATCGGCGCGCGACGGTTGATGCGGGTCAGGCGTTCGCTGAGGGCGGTGAAGGTCGGTTCGTCCACCAGATCCCGCTTGCTCACCAGTAGACGGTCGGCGAAACCGATCTGCGCCTGGGCGATGGTCTGAGTCAGGTGCAGGTCGGCGTGAGCCGCGTCCACCAGGGTGATGATGCCATCGAGGATGTAGCGCTCACGCAGTTCTTCGTCGATGAAGAAGGTTTGCGCCACCGGGGCCGGATCGGCCAGACCGGTGCACTCGATCACCAGACGATCGAAGGCGATTTCGCCGCTGTCCAGGCGTTCGAGCAGCAGGTACAGCGCCTTGGTCAAATCGGTGTGGATGGTGCAGCAGACGCAGCCGTTGGACAGCGTCATCACTTGCACCGGCTCGTCGCCCAACAATTGGGTGTCGATACCGGCGTCACTGAATTCGTTTTCGATCACGGCTATTTTCAGGCCGTGCTCGGCTTTGAGCAGGTAGCGTAGCAGCGTGGTTTTTCCCGCGCCGAGAAAGCCACTGAGGATTGTTACTGGAATGGGAGAGGACAAACGGGTTCTCCTGTTTTTCACAAAGTTAAGAAACAACACAAAACAAATGTGGGAGCGGGCTTGCTCGCGAAGAGGTCGTGTCAGTCGACATTAATGTTGAATGACACACCGCTTTCGCGAGCGAGCCCGCTCCCACAGGGATTGCATCAGCCAGGCTGTTGCATCAACAGCACTTCGGCCCACCCTTGCCACCATAACGGGCTTCCTGACGTTCGCGAAAGAACATCTCGTAGCTCATCACCGGTTTGTCCGGGTGTTTGGTTTGCATATGCTCGACGTAGTTGTCGTAGTCGGGCATGCCGACCATCAGGCGCGCGGCCTGACCGAGGTATTTACCGAGGCGACTCAGGTCATTGAACATGGTGCAATCCTCGATTACGCATCCGGCTGAGCCTGGAACGGCGATTCTTTATCCGTACGTTCTTTGGTGCCCCAGGCGGCAATGCCGACCTTGAGCGCATAGAACAGGATGCTGAACACCACGAGCAAAAACAGCGCCGTCAGCGTTGCGTTGGTGTAGGCGTTATAGATTACATGCTGCATCTGCTCGATGCTCTTGGCCGGGGCCAGAATCTGCCCGTTGGCCAACGCATCGCTGTATTTCTTCGCCAACGACAGGAAGCCGATCGCCGGGTTGGCGTCGAACAGCTTGATGAAGCCTGCGGTGGTGGTACAGATCAGTAGCCACACCGCGGGCAGCATGGTGACCCAGACGTAGCGTTGGCGTTTCATTTTGATCAGCACAACGGTCGCCAGCATCAGCGCGATACCAGCCAGCATCTGGTTGGAGATGCCGAACAGCGGCCACAAGGTGTTGATGCCACCCAGCGGGTCGATCACGCCTTGGTACAGCAGATAACCCCACATCGCCACGCAACCGGCGGTTGCGATCAGGTTGGCGGTCCAGGATTCGGTGCGCTTGAGCGCTGGCACGAAGGAGCCAAGCAAGTCCTGCAGCATGAAGCGCCCGGCACGGGTGCCGGCGTCGACCGCGGTCAGGATGAACAACGCTTCGAACAGGATCGCGAAGTGGTACCAGAACGCCATGGTGTTTTCACCCGGCAGCACACTGTGCAGGATCTGCGCGATACCGACCGCCAGGGTCGGCGCACCGCCGGCACGAGCCAGGATGGTGGTTTCACCGATGTCCTTGGCCACCGCTTGCAGCGCTTCCGGGGTAATTGCAAAACCCCAGCCGCTGACAGCTTGTGCCACAGCCACCACGTCACCACCGACGACCGCCGCCGGGCTGTTCATGGCGAAGTACACGCCTGGCTCGATCACCGACGCAGCCACCATGGCCATGATCGCGACGAAGGATTCCATCAACATGCCGCCGTAACCGATGTAACGGGCGTTAACCTCGTTATCCAGCAACTTCGGCGTGGTGCCGGAGGAGATCAGCGCGTGGAAACCCGACACCGCGCCACAGGCAATGGTGATGAACAGGAATGGGAACAGCCCGCCCTTCCACACTGGCCCGGTGCCGTCGATGAACTGGGTCAATGCCGGCATTTTCAGCTCGGGCATGGTGATCAGGATGCCGATCGCCAGCGCAACGATGGTGCCGATTTTAAGGAAGGTCGACAGGTAGTCACGCGGCGCCAGAATCAGCCACACCGGCAACACCGCCGCGACAAAACCGTAGCCGATCAGCATCCAGGTGATCTGAACCCCGGTAAAGCTGAACGCCTTGGCCCACACTGGATCAGCGGCAATCTGCCCGCCCAGCCAGATCGAACCCAGCAGCAATGCCACGCCGATCACCGAGATTTCACCGATGCGACCCGGGCGGATGTAGCGCATGTAGATGCCCATGAACATCGCGATCGGGATGGTCGCCATCACCGTGAAAATACCCCACGGGCTTTCGGCCAGGGCCTTGACCACGATCAGCGCCAGCACCGCGAGGATGATGATCATGATCAGGAAGCAGCCAAACAGCGCGATGGTCCCGGGGATGCGGCCCATTTCTTCACGGACCATATCGCCCAGGGAGCGACCGTTGCGGCGGGTGGACATGAACAGGACCATAAAGTCCTGAACCGCACCGGCCAGCACCACCCCGGCAATCAGCCACAGCGTACCAGGCAGGTAGCCCATCTGCGCCGCCAATACCGGGCCGACCAGCGGCCCAGCGCCAGCGATGGCTGCGAAGTGGTGACCGAAAAGGATATGTTTGTTGGTCGGCACATAGTCCAGACCGTCATTGTTGAGTACGGCAGGTGTAGCCCGACGCGGATCGAGTTGCATCACATTGTTAGCGATGAACAGGCTGTAGTAACGGTACGCGACCAGATAAATGGCCACGGCGGCGACCACAATCCACAAGGCGTTGATCGCCTCGCCTCGGCGCAATGCCACTACGCCCAGGGCGCACGCTCCCAGGATTGCCAGCAGCAGCCAAGGTAGGTGGCGTAGCAGGCTATTATTATTTTTCATTTTATGATTCCAGCCAGAGTGGACAAGAAAGACAGCCATCCGGAGTTTAGCGCTACTGACGGCAAAGGCCATACCCCGACATTGATCCAGAGCCTGTCTTTGCTGGCGGGCTTTAACGATGCGGGTCTATAGTCAGCGGACATTCAGAGGATTGCGCCATGAGTGACCTCCCTGCTGATCGCCGCCGCTTCAAACGTATTGCGTTCGATGCCCGAACCGAGCTGAGCCAAGGGGAATACATCTGGCCAGTGAAGTTGATCGACCTGTCGCTCAAGGGGCTGCTTATCGAGAAGCCCGAGCCGTGGCTGGGTAATCCAGACTGGCATTTCCTGGTTGATATCCACCTTAACGAAGACGTCGAGATCAAGATGGATGTGATGTTGACCCACGATGACCATGGTCAACTCGGGTTTGTCTGCAAACACATCAGCCTGGAATCGATTGAACGGCTGCGGCGGTTGATCGAGTTCAACCTGGGCGATCCGCAAGAGCTGGAGCGTGAACTGGGAGCGCTGATCGAAATCTGAAGGCCAATCCCATTCTAATGTGGGAGCGGGCTTGCTCGCGAAGGCAGCTCAACATTCAACATCAATGCTGACTGTCAGACCGCTTTCGCGAGCAAGCCCGCTCCCACAGGGAATGTGCAAACATTGAAAACTACTCAAACAACGCGTCGAGCGCCTGCTCCAGACGCGTCACAGCAATAATCTGCAATCCCGGCGGCGCCTCTTTCGGCGCGTTGCCCTTAGGCACGATAGCGCGCTTGAAGCCGTGCTTGGCTGCTTCTTTCAAGCGTTCCTGGCCGCTGGGCACCGGGCGCACTTCACCCGACAAGCCGACTTCGCCGAACACCAGCAGATCATGGGGCAGCGGCCGGTTGCGCAAACTGGACATGACCGCCGCCATCAGCGCCAGGTCGGAAGCGGTTTCCAGCACCTTCACCCCGCCGACCACGTTGAGGAATACATCCTGATCGTGAGTCGGAATGCCGCCGTGGCGATGCAACACCGCCAACAACATGGCCAAGCGATTCTGATCCAGACCGAGCGTCACCCGGCGGGGGTTGGCCAGATGGCTGTCGTCCACCAACGCCTGGACTTCCACCAGCATTGGCCGGGTGCCTTCCCACGTGGCCATGACCACGCTGCCCGGGACTTCTTCCTGGGCGCGAGTCAGAAAAATCGCCGAAGGGTTAGAGACTTCTTTCAGGCCCTTGTCGGTCATGCCGAACACGCCCAATTCATTCACCGCGCCGAAACGGTTTTTCACCGCTCGCAGCAGGCGCAGGCGCCCATCGGATTCGCCTTCGAAGTACAGAACGGTGTCGACCATATGCTCCAGCACTCGGGGGCCAGCCAGCGCGCCTTCTTTGGTGACATGGCCCACGAGGAAAATCGCCGTGCCGCTTTGTTTGGCATAACGCACCAGCAACGCCGCACTTTCGCGCACCTGGGAAACGCCCCCCGGTGCCGATTGCAGTTGCTCGGTGAAAATCGTCTGAATCGAGTCGATCACCATCACCTTGGGCTTTTCCTGCCGGGCGGTGGCGATGATGGTTTCGATGCAGGTTTCGGTCATCACCCGCAGCTGATCCTGTGGCAAGCCCAAGCGCCGGGCGCGCATGGCCACTTGTTGCTGGGATTCTTCGCCGGTGACATACAGCGCCGGCATGCTCTTGGCGAGGTTGCACAAGGTTTGCAACAAAATGGTCGACTTGCCGATGCCGGGATCACCACCGATCAACACCACCGAGCCATCCACCAAGCCGCCGCCCAGAACCCGATCCAGCTCGCTGGATGCCGTGGAGAAACGCGGAATCTCTTCAACGCTGACTTCGGCCAGGGTTTTGATCTGCGCCTGCTGGCCGGTCCAACCGGTGCGCCCGCTGGGGGCTGCGGCGCCGCCGCTCTCGACCATGGTTTCGGTCAGCGTGTTCCAGGCCCCGCATTCGCCGCACTGGCCGGCCCACTTGGGGAAGGTTGAGCCACACTCGGTGCAGCCGTACATGCGCTTGGCCTTGGCCATCTGAACTCCCGGCAAAAACCGCGATGATAGCTCAGCTCGCGCGGATCAGCGCGGCGCCACCGTACGGATTTCACCGCTGGCCAGACGCGCGGCACTATTGCCCAGCGGATCTTCGGCGTTCATGTCCGCCCCGTTGGCCTTGAGTGCGTCCAGCAACTCAACGCGCTTGAACAACCCGGCATACATCGCGGCAGTCTGTCCCGCGCCGTTGCGTTGGTCGGGGTTGCACTGGGCGGCCAGCAGCGTTCTGGCAATCTGCACTTCGCCTTTGAAAATCGCCCCCATCAACGCCGTGTTGCCACGTTGATCCTGAGCGCAGGCGTCCGCCCCGGCAGCGAGCAAACGCTCCACTGCGGCGCTCTGGCCGTGATAGGCGGCCAGAATCAGTGCGGTGTAACCCTTGCTGTCGCGGGTATCGAGGGAATAGCCGGCCTCGATGAAGGTATCGAGCATGGGCACATCACCGCGTCGAGCGGCATCGAAGTAGAAATCCTGTAATTGGACTTTCAGCGCCTGGGGGTTCTTCGAGGTTTGCACGTCGGGCCCAGCGAACACACTGAGCGACCAGCACGCCAGAAACACAGACAGATAAAAACGCATGGCGCAACTCCTTGATCAGACGGGACCTCGCATGAGGTCCCGCTTCAGGCGGATGGATCAGTCGACCAGTTTGGCCGCCAGCGCCTTGACCCGAGCCAGATCACCCTTGGCTACTTTGGCCACCCCGGTCCCGTATTCCGGATCGGCTTTGTAAAGGAAGGACAGGATGATGTGCTTGCTCTCGTCATCGGTGGTGGCCAGTGAGCCACCAAAGCTGTCGATCAGGTCCTGACGTTCCTTTGGGTTGAACGAGCGATACAGATCACCGGCCTGCTTGAAGTTCTGCTCACGCTGAATCTTCGCCTGCTGCGTGCTGCCCGACAGGGTCGACTGGCTGTAACGCGCGGTTTGCGGCTCTTCACGGGCCAGCAGGCGACTCGGCTGGTAATTCACGCCTGTGCTGCTGGCGCCGATGTTCATTGCGCCATCCTGATTACCGTTATTCACGGCGACTTTGGGTGCGTTGATCGGCAACTGCAGAGCGTTGGCCCCCAGACGATACAGTTGGGTATCGGCATACGAGAACACTCGTCCTTGCAATAAGCGATCTTCCGAAGGTTCGATACCCGGAACTAAATTGGCCGGGGCCATGGCCACTTGTTCGGTTTCCTGGAAAACATTCGCTGGATTACGGTTCAACACCATTTGTCCAACTTTTCGCTCTGGCACACCTGGCCAGATTTTGGTCGCGTCCAATGGATCGAAATCAAACTTGGACAAGTCTTGAGGATTTAGAACCTGGATGTACAAGTCCCATTTCGGGAAGTCACCCTTGTTAATATGTGAAACCAAGTCGTTAGTCATATGACTGTAGTCTTGACCTTGAACACCCGTCACTTCTTTAGGGTCAAGATTTTTTATCCCCTGCAAACTTTTCCAGTGAAACTTTACATAGTGCACATCACCTTTGGCGTTAACTAACTTGTAGGCATGTACACCATTGCCGTCCATTTCCCGATAACTGGCTGGCGTGCCGGAGTTGGAATACAACTCGGTCAAGGTACGAGTGGCTTCCGGAACATGGGAAAAAAAGTCGAAACGACGGGAATCGTCGTCAAGGTTGGTGCGCGGGTCCGGCTTGAAGGCGTGGACCATGTCTGGAAACTTGATCGCGTCACGGATGAAAAAGGTCGGAAAATTGTTGCCAACCAGGTCCCAGTTGCCGTCTGCGGTGTAGAACTTGGTGGCGAATCCCCGCGGATCACGCAAGGTTTCCGGCGAATGGTTGCCATGGACCACAGCGGAGAAACGTACAAATACCGGCGTGCTCTGGCCGCCGGCGAAAACCTTGGCCTTGGTCAGGTCACTGAGATCGTCGGTCACGGTGAACGTGCCATGGGCGCCAGTGCCACGGGCATGCACCACGCGTTCGGGAATGCGTTCGCGGTCAAAACGCTGGAGTTTCTGGATCAGTTGTATGTCTTGCAACAGCACCGGCCCGGTCGCGCCAGCGGTTTGCGAGTTCTGGTTGTCGCCGACGGCAGCGCCGTTATCGCGGGTCAACGTCGCCGCGCTGACGGAGAAGGACAGCAGGCTGGCGGTCAGAACGCCAAACGTACGACGGAGGGGCAAAGCCCCGAGGCCGAGGGGAGTTGTCATGGAAGTTTCCTCTGGTTTTATAAGGCGCATCCAGGTGCGCCCCTCAGAGGCTAGTGACCCAAAGGCCAAAACATAAATAGAAATCCCGTACCGAGCCGATAGCGAAAAGGTTCTGGAAAGCCCGGTCTAGAGCGGGTAGTCGCGCGCGACTGGTGGCACTTTGTAAACTAATTGCCGGAAGATGTGTCGATAAGAGCGAGCATTGTAAGACGGTGTTTCGAGCACGAGCCGTTTTGCTGATTTACACTGCGCTCACCAACCTCATCTGTAACAAGGAAATAACCTATGGGCGTGATAAGTGAGTTCAAGGCCTTCGCGGTCAAAGGGAATGTGGTCGACATGGCCGTGGGTATTATCATCGGCGCGGCCTTCGGCAAAATCGTTTCGTCGTTTGTCGGTGACGTGGTGATGCCGCCAATCGGCTTGCTGATCGGTGGGGTCGACTTCAGTGACCTGGCCATTACGCTCAAGGACGCCAACGGTGACGTCCCGGCGGTGGCGCTGGCTTACGGTAAGTTCATCCAGAGCTTGATCGACTTCATCATCGTCGCCTTCGCGATCTTCATGGGCGTCAAAGCCATCAACCGCCTGAAACGTGAAGAGGCCGTTGCGCCAACCCTGCCGCCGGTTCCGACCAAGGAAGAAGAGCTGCTGGAGGAGATTCGCGATCTGCTCAAGGCTCAGAACAATCAGCCCTGATGACTGATTGCCCCAAGAAACGGCGCCTTTGGGCGCCGTTTGTTTACCAGTAGTTTTCCACTGCCACCTGGGCGGGTCGTCGACTAAGGCTCAGGTGCATGTCCCGTTGTTTGAGCAACTTGCGCGTGTCATCGATCATCTGTGGATTACCGCAGAGCATCACCCGCGAATGCTCGGCTGTCAGCGCTACACCGGCCGTCCGCTCTAGCTCACCACTTTCAATGAGTGTCGTGATCCGCCCATTCAGGGCACTCGGATGCTGCTCGCGGGTAACGGTGGCGATGAACTGCAGCTTGTACGCGTACTCAGCCAGATAGTCGCGCTGTGCCAGCCCTGCAATCAGCTCCTGATACGCCAGCTCCCGCGCTTCGCGCACGCTGTAGACCAGGATGATTCGCTCGAATTTTTCCCAAACCTCGAAGTCCTGCAAGATCGACAGAAACGGCGCCAGCCCAGTGCCTGTGGATAACAACCAGAGGTCACGGCCATCGACGAAGCGATCCAGCGTCAGATAGCCAAAGGCCTGCCGGTCGACCAGCAGCGTATCGCCGACTTCCAGCCGACTCAGTTCACTGGTGAATTCCCCTTCCGGCACGACAATGGAGAAGAACTCCAGAAACTCGTCATAGGGAGACGAGACCATGGAATAAGCCCGCCATACCGTACTGCCGTCCGTCTTGGTAACGCCCAGCCGGGCGAATTGCCCTGCGCGAAAACGAAAGCCCGGATCCCTGGTGGTACGCAGGGTGAACAGGTTTGGCGTCAACGTCTGGACATCAAGCAGCGTCTGGCGCGTGAATTTTTCTGCACTGGCGGTCATGGGTCGCTCCATTCAACAGATAACCCCAGTGTCCCGCAAAGCAGATGACATAAACACCGGTGATTTGTAATGGCTTTTGCCCCTATCATTAACAGTACCCATACAATTCTGTTTCTCCGCTAGTAACAAACCTAAGAACCGGCTATGCAGTTGCAAGCTTTTTCAAGAGCAAAAAAATCCAGCATACAAGTAGGAATTCTCCTACACTCGTGGCGTGCCGGATCTTGGATCCAATCAACGCCAAACAAGTAAGTCCGCATGGAGCCACCCAATGAAAGTGTGGAAGGAATCACAGTTAACGCAGCTTTCTTACGCTCAGAAAATAGAGACCGCGTACGAGATTTCTCTCAATCTCGTTAAAAATCTTGGCTTTAATTTCTGTGCATTTTCAATAACCTCCCAAACAAGAGGGATACATCGCCATACGATCAGCCTGAATAATTATCCCATCGAATGGAACACGAAATATGAACAAGAGCATTTCAGTGAAGTCGACCCGATACTAGCCCATTGCAATCATTGCGAACTGCCGATTCTTTGGCAGGAAGAGCTCTTCTCCAAGACACCGATATTGTGGCAAGCACAAAAACAGCAAGGTTTGCGCTATGGCTGGTCCCAATCCGTTCATGATCAGAATGGGCTTTGCAGTATGCTGAGCCTGGCCAGAAGCCACTGCCCGGTTACTACGCATGATCTGTACAAAAATCTGGGCTACGCGTTGTTCATTAGCCGCCACCTGCACGGGCTTGTCGCGAAAGATCTGCCTACCCCCCCGAAACCGGGCACAGTGCATTTATCAACCCGAGAAGTCGAGGTATTGAAATATTCAGCCGACGGCAAGACCGCAGGCGAGATCGCGATCATCCTCAGCCTGAGTGAAAGCACGGTACAGTTCCATATACGGGGCGCCATCCACAAATTCGGCGCCAACAACAAAATGTCCGCAGTGATCAAAGCAGCGAGAGCGGGCATTATCTGAAACTGCTCGAATCAGGTAATCCCTGCGAGTAATCCAGACCAAAAAAACGTACCATCTGCGATCCATCCTGAGTGATGCCGTGTGAAGTTCCACGACGCAGTTCGCTCGGATGGTTCCGCCCGCTACAACGCCCCTGAGCGCCGGGCCACTCGTTGTTCATCTTCCGTTGACTACCCAGAGCCCCCGCCTCATGCCTCTGCTCGAAACCCCCTTCGCTCAACTCGATCTTATCCGCCAGCCAGAACAGCAGAACGAACCATTACAAGCGTTTGATGCCGCAGACGAATACCTGCTGACTCATCTGGCCGAGCAACAACCGGCAGCCGATACCCGAGTGCTGGTGCTCAACGACAGCTTCGGTGCTTTGGCAGCCAGCCTGGTGGGCAAGGTTCGGGTGACCAGCAGCGGCGATTCGTTTCTGGCTTTTCAGGGGCTGGAAAAAAACCTGATACGCAACGGCCAGGCGTTTGATGCAGTGCCGAAGGTGCCTGCCAGCGAAGCGTTCATCGGGCCGTTCGACCGGGTATTGATCCGGGTACCGAAAACCCTGGCCCTGCTGGAAGAGCAACTGATCCGGCTACAAGGGCAACTGGCTCCCGGCGCTCAAGTGATTGCGGCCGCGATGGTGAAGCATTTGCCACGCGCTGCGGGCGATCTGCTGGAGCGTTACATCGGCCCGGTGCAAGCCTCGCTGGCAGTGAAAAAGGCTCGACTGCTGATCGCCACAGCCGAAGCCAAAGCCCCTGCGGTCTCCCCCTACCCGACCCGCTATCGACTCGACGCCCCTGCAATCGAACTGCTCAATCACGCAAACGTGTTCTGCCGCGAAGGGCTGGATATCGGTACGCGGGCCTTTTTGCCGCACTTGCCGAAGAACCTCGGCGCAGCGCGAGTTGCCGACCTCGGATGTGGCAACGGTGTGTTGGCGATTGCCAGTGCCCTGCAAAACCCTGAGGCCCACTACACGCTGGTGGACGAATCGTTCATGGCCGTGCAATCGGCCGCTGAAAACTGGCGCGCGGCGCTGGGTGATCGTGACGTGATCGTGCGGGCCGGCGATGGCTTGGCAGAGCAGGAGCCTCAATCCCTGGACGTAGTGCTGTGCAATCCGCCATTTCACCAACAGCAAGTGGTCGGCGATTTCCTGGCTTGGCGGATGTTCCAGCAGGCGCGTGAATCGTTGGTGGTGGGGGGCGCGCTGTACATCGTCGGCAACCGTCACTTGGGTTATCACAGCAAGCTGGCGCGGTTGTTCCGCGGCGTCGAGCAAGTAGCGGCCACCCCCAAGTTCGTCATTCTCAAAGCACGTAAATAAAAGCGAAAAAAAACCCTCCATCGGGAGGGTTATAAATCCGTGCCGCAAGGCAACGGGATGGGAATTTCAGTGGGTGCTCAAACCGGCGGCATTCATGAACATGCGCATCAGCGAGGCCACAATAAACAGTGCCACGACACTGCCGGTCCAGATCATCGCGAGCCAGCCGAGTCGCTGCCAGAGCGGCTTTTTCTCGGCAGCTTCGATTTCCTGCAAATCAGGTTTACCAGCCATCATCGTGATCTCCTCTGGAACGGCGCAGGTATCAATCCCGCGCCGTAGTCATATGGGCTAGTGGTAACCATCTTCGTGGGTGACCTTGCCGCGGAACACGTAGTAGCTCCAGAAGGTGTAACCCAGGATGAACGGGATGATGAACAGCGTGCCCACCAGCATGAAGCCTTGGCTTTGCGGCGGTGCTGCGGCGTCCCAGATCGAAATCGACGGCGGTACGATGTTCGGCCACAGGCTGATACCCAGACCGCTGTAGCCGAGGAAGATCAGCACCAGGGTCAGCAGGAATGGCGTGTAATGCGCATTGCGGGCCACCGCGCGAATCAAACCGTACAGGGTCACCAGCACCAGAATCGGCACCGGCAAGAACCAGAACAGGTTCGGCAGGGAGAACCAGCGTGCAGCGATTTCAGCATGGGCCAACGGCGTCCAGATACTGACGATGCCAATCACCGCCAGTAACACGAAGGCCAATGGCCGCGCCAGGTCATGCATTTGCTCCTGCAATTTACCTTCGGTTTTCATGATCAGCCAGGTGCAACCGAGCAGTGCGTAAGCCACCACCAGCGCCGCACCGCAGAACATCGTGAACGGTGTCAGCCAGTCGAGTGAACCGCCGGCAAACTGACGATTGACTACCGGTAGCCCATCGATGAACGCCCCCAATGCCACGCCCTGGAAGAAGGTTGCGGCGATCGAGCCACCAATGAATGCCTTGTCCCAGAGATGGCGCTTTTCGTCCTTGGCCTTGAAGCGGAACTCGAAGGCCACACCGCGAAAAATCAACCCGATCAGCATAAAGATCAGCGGCAAGTACAACGCTGAGAGCACCACCGAATAAGCCAGCGGGAAGGCGCCGAACAATGCCGCGCCACCCAATACCAACCACGTTTCGTTGCCGTCCCAGACTGGGGCGACGGTGTTCATCATCACGTCACGGTCGCTCTTGCCCTTGATGAACGGGAAGAGAATCCCGATCCCCAGGTCGAAGCCGTCCATAACCACGTACATCATGATGCCGAAGATGATGATCACGGCCCAGATCAGCGGAAGATCAATACCCATGATTCAAATCTCCTTGGTCAGGCTGGGGCTGTTATCAGCTTCGGTACCATCGTCATCGGCTGCAGACAGCGGACGGGCCGGTGTGCGTTTCTGGCCAGGACCACCTTCGTTGGTTTCCTTGCCTTCGTCGATCTTCGGCCCTTTGCGCACCAGGCGCATCATGTAGCCAAGACCGGCACCGAACAGCGCGAAATAGACCACGACGAACATGATCAAGGTGATGCTCATCTGCACGAAGCTGTGCCCGGAGGACGCGTCTGCCGTGCGCATCAGCCCATAAACCACCCATGGCTGACGGCCGATTTCAGTGGTGAACCAGCCGGCGAGGATTGCGATCAGGCCAGACGGGCCCATCCACAGCGCCAGGTACAGGAACGGCCGCGAGGTATACAGCTTGTCGCGTTTGCGCAGCCACAGGCTCCACAAACCAGTGAAGATCATCAGCATGCCCAGACCGACCATGATCCGGAACGACCAGAAGACGATGGTCGAATTCGGCCGGTCTTCAGGCGCGAACTCCTTGAGCGCCGGCACCTGTTTGTCCAGGGAGTGGGTCAGGATCAGGCTGCCCAGGTATGGAATCTCGACGGCGAATTTGGTCTTTTCGGCTTTCATGTCCGGCCAGCCGAACAGGATCAGCGGGGTCGGTTCATCACCGTGGTTTTCCCAGTGGCCTTCGATCGCAGCGATTTTCGCCGGCTGATGCTTGAGGGTATTGAGGCCGTGGAAGTCACCGATAACCGCCTGAATCGGCGCCACGATCAGGGCCATCCACATCGCCATCGAAAGCATGGTGCGGATCGCCGGGTTGTCCTTGCCGCGCAGCAAGTGCCAGGCCGCCGACGAACCGACGAAGAAGGCCGTCGCAACGAACGCCGCCGTGGCCATGTGCATCAGGCGGTAGGGGAACGACGGGTTGAAGATAATCGCCAGCCAGTCCACCGGAATAACCTGGCCATTGACGATTTCGTAACCTTGCGGGGTCTGCATCCAGCTGTTGGAGGCCAGAATCCAGAAGGTCGAAATAAGGGTGCCGATGGCTACCATGACCGTCGAGAAAAAGTGCAGCTTGCGCCCGACCTTGTTCCAGCCGAACAGCATGACGCCGAGGAAACCGGCCTCAAGGAAGAAGGCAGTGAGCACTTCATAGGTCAGCAATGGCCCGGTCACCGAACCGGCGAAGTCCGAGAAACGGCTCCAGTTGGTGCCGAACTGATAGGCCATGACCAAGCCGGAAACCACGCCCATGCCGAAGTTGACGGCAAAGATCTTCGACCAGAAATGGTACAGATCGCGGTAAGTGTCGTTGTGCGTCTTCAGCCACAGGCCTTCGAGCACCGCCAGGTAACTCGCCAGGCCAATGGTGATAGCCGGGAACAGGATGTGGAACGAAATGGTAAATGCGAACTGAATCCGGGCGAGATCAAGTGCCTCCAAACCGAACATAAGTCTTCCTCTGTCAGGTAATACCGGCTGAAGGCTTGCGGCCTACACCCACTGCCCCCACGGATATGGAGTGTGGCGAATTCGAATTCGTTCTTTTTGTACCATCATCACAAACGTAGGGAGTCTGGCCATCTGGCCACCGGATCAATTCCACGAAGGGTCTTGATCTGGATCAAGCAACGTTGAAAGAGTAGTCGCATTTTTGCCGATGGACGGTGTGGTCTTTTGCCGCGTGACAGGTTGCCTCATAGGTTTGGTCATAGGCTGCAATACATTTTTATGGGTGGACTAACTGTGGCGAGGGGGCTTGCCCCCGTTCGGCTGCGCAGCAGTCGTAAATCCGGTTACTGCGGTGTACTTGGCAGAAATGAGTTGCCTAGGTCTGGGGCCGCTTCGCAGCCCAACGGGGGCAAGCCCCCTCGCCACAGGGATTTCGTATGTTCCATAGATCGGTGTCTAGCTAACTAAATTTCCCAGCCTTGCAACTTCTAGTTACAGGTTGGTGATAATCTCGCCCTTCCCTTGCCCAGACCTGCCTTCAGATGCCCAGCCAAGCGCCCCTGCTGTTACGTCATCACCGCCCGTTTATCGCGTTCTGGCTGGCGCGGGTGTTTACCGCCAGCGGTTTTCAGATGTTGACCGTGGCCATTGGCTGGAATCTGTATCAACTGACCGGCAATGTGCTCGATCTGGGCCTGGTGGGGCTGGTGGAATTTGCCCCTCGAGTGTTGTTCATGCTGCACACCGGGCATGTCGCAGACCGCTATGACCGGCGCAAGGTCGCGGCGACCTGTCAGTTCCTGCAAGCGCTGATCGCCCTGTCGCTGGCCATCGGTAGCGCGACCGACCATGTCACCCGAGAGATGATCTTCATCCTCGCGTTCCTGCTCGGCGCCGCCCGCTCCTTCGAAATGCCGACCACCCAGGCCTTGCTGCCAAGCATCGTGCCCAGCGCGTTATTTCCCCGTGCCGTTGCCGCCGCGCAATCTGCGCAACAATCAGCGACCATCGTCGCCCCGGCGCTGGGCGGTTTGCTCTATGCCTTCGGCAGCGTGTGGGTGTATGGCCCGACGGTGATCCTTTACCTCATCGCTTGTGCGCTGATGCTCAACCTCCCGGCCCGGCAGACACCTCTGAACAAAGGCAAGGCGACCCTGGATTCGCTGCTGGCGGGCATCCGCTTCATTCGCAGTCGCCCGGACATTCTCGGGGCGATTTCCCTGGATCTGTTTGCTGTCCTGCTGGGTGGCGCGACCGCGCTGCTGCCGGTGTTCGCCAAAGATATTCTGTTGACCGGCCCCTGGGGTCTGGGCCTGCTGCGCTCAGCTCCGGCAGTCGGTGCGCTGCTGATGTCGCTATTCCTGGCGCGATTTGCCGTGGAGCGCAACGTCGGGCGGGTCATGTTCACGGCCGTGGGTGTATTCGGCGTGGCGACCATCGCTTTCGGCCTGTCGACTTCGTTCTGGTTCTCTCTCGCCGTGCTGGTGGTATTGGGCGCAGCGGACATGATCAGCATGGTGATCCGCGCCTCATTCGTGCAACTGGAAACCCCCGACGAAATGCGCGGCCGGGTCAGTGCTGTGAATGGCTTGTTCATCGGCGCTTCGAATCAGCTCGGCGAGTTCGAATCAGGTCTGACGGCCCACTGGTTCGGCACCGTGCCGGCAGTGGTCATGGGCGGCATCGGCACGCTGATGGTGACCGGGACCTGGATCAAACTGTTCCCGACCCTGGCCAACCGCGACCGCATGCATGTGCCGGTGGAAGAGGTCAGGGCCTGACGTAACTCAGGATACGGAGGTCCCGTACCTGCTTCCAAAAGACCGGAAATCAGCACAAAGCATAAATTCTCCGACCAAGTGCAATACATAGATAGTGCATCAAGTGTAATGTATCGCCTTACACTTCGAGCATGATCAAATCCTTTCAGCACAAAGGCCTTCGTGGCTTCTACGAAACCGGTTCGACTCGTGGGATTCGAGCAGATCATGCGAAACGTCTGGCTCGCATGCTGCAGTTCATGGATCGTGCAGTGGCGCCCGACGACCTCGACCTTCCGGGATGGCGGTTACATCCGCTCAAGGGCGAGCTGACCGAATATTGGTCACTCAGCGTTTCGGGGAACTGGCGGGTGATTTTTCGTTTTATTGGTTCGGATATCGAACTGGTCGACTATCTGGATTACCACTGACAGGAGGCAGGACCATGCCCATGCACAACCCGCCACACCCTGGTGAAACACTCTTGATGGATGTATTGCCCGAGCTTGGTATCAGCGTCACCGAATTGGCCAGGCACCTTGGATTCGCCCGCCCGCATCTTTCGCGAGTGCTGCACGGCCATGCGCCCATCAGTCCGGACTTGGCGGTACGTCTGGAGCGGGCTGGAATCGGTAAGGCCCGGATGTGGTTAGGGGTTCAGACCGACTACGATCTCTGGCAAGCGGAGCAGCGTGAGCAACCCTTTATCGAACCGATTGCTATCCACGCCTGACATTCACTAGACCACCAATTCCCCCGCCACCGTCGACCGCGTGGCTTTGCCGCAGAGTTGCTCCACCAGCGTCAGCGCAAACGCCAGCGCGGAGCCTGAACCCTGGGCGGTGATGCAGTTGCCATCGACCACCACCGGTTGATCGATGAAGTTACAGCCCGACAGTTGATTGCTGACCATGGGCAGGCAAGTCATGCGTCGCTGACGCAAAACGCCAAAGGTTTGCAGCGCCAGCGCCGGAGATTCAGCAATACCGGCGAACAGACGCCCGGCGGCGGACTGGTCCTTGATCAATTGTTGCAGGGGTTGGTGGGCCGCCAAATGCTGCGCCCCTACGGCACCGCCAGGCAGCACGATCAGGTCGAAGGGTTGGGCGAGCAAATCCACCAACATCGCATCGGCGGTCAAACGGGTGCCGCGAGCGCAGGTAAGCATGCGCCGTGCCTCGATGCTGGCCACCACCACTTCAACCTTGGCGCGGCGCAGCACATCGATCAGGGTCACGGTTTGCAGATCGTCGATGCCCTCGGCGAGGGTAATCAGGGCTCTAAAGGTCATGGGTGCGGTCCACAGGATAATCTTTAAAGCGTAGTCAGCTTTCCTGACCCTTGTTCGAGCCCAGCCGTTACTTGATGTAAAGCTGCGTCGACATCGTATTGCCGGGTGCGTTGATCGAGGTGTTGCTAAACGTGAAGGTGCCGTCCTGCTTGCCTGCCAGGTTGAAGATGTACAGATAGCCAACGGTTTTTTTCCCGGCGGAACACTCGGTCAGGTTGCCGGTATCAAAAGCACAGACAGGGGTTCGCGTGCCGTTCACCTCGAAACCGTCCAGTGCGACATGGGCTGCACGGCCGTAGCCGACTTCCAGCACGTACACCTTGATGTTTGGCCCTTTGTGGTCGCAACGGGTTTGCGCCTGGCCGTCCGCGATATTTTCAAAGCCACAGCCTGGCGATTCTACCTTGAGCACCTTCACCTGGCTCAACGGTGGCGCCGTGGCTGCAATGGCTGTTTGCGCTCCGACGAAACAGGTGAACAGCAATCCAAATGCCGCAATCACACGCTTATTAATGCAATACATATCTACCCCCTCCCTCCCCCAAAAAAACAGCGCGCAGTATGGCGCAGTTCCCTTTTGTGCAAAACATCGACGACGATCGCAGCCATAAGCAGCCATAGCCCCACGCTGCTGGTATGATGCGCGGCTTTTTCCGACCCACAGAAAATTCCCAGGCGCCTGCAGCGGTCTGTGCTTTGCTGTTGAGGTCGATACATTCACGGCGCCGGGCGCGCCACGGGGAGCAGACATGCTGGAAAGGCTGTTTCAACTCAAGGCACACAACACCAACGTGCGGACCGAGATTCTGGCGGGCGTCACGACCTTTTTGGCCATGGCCTACATTCTGTTCGTCAACCCGAGTATTCTCGGCGAGACCGGCATGGACAAGGGTGCGGTGTTTGTCGCCACCTGTCTGGCAGCCGCCATCGGCTCGGCGACCATGGGCCTGATCGCCAACTACCCGATCGCCCTCGCGCCGGGCATGGGCTTGAACGCCTTCTTTACTTACACCGTGGTCCTGCACATGGGCCACACCTGGCAAGTGGCGCTGGGCGCGGTGTTCATCTCGGCGGTGATGTTTTTCCTGCTGTCGATCTTCCGCATCCGCGAATGGATCATCAACAGCATCCCGCTGGCGCTACGCTCGGCGATTGCTGCCGGTATCGGCCTGTTCCTGGCACTGATCGCCCTGCACAACGCCGGCATCGTGGTCAGCAACCCGGCGACCATGGTCGGCCTCGGCGACCTGAAGCAACCGGCGCCGATTCTAGCGACCCTCGGTTTTGCCCTGATCGTGGCCCTTGAAGCGCTGAAAGTGCGCGGCGCCGTGCTGATCGGCATTCTGGCGGTGACCATCGTTTCGATCGTGATGGGCTTCACCCCGTTCGGTGGCGTGATGTCGATGCCGCCGTCGCTGGCACCGACCTTCCTGCAACTGGACATCAAAGGCGCACTGGACATCGGTCTGGTCAGCGTGATCTTCGCCTTCCTGTTTGTCGATCTGTTCGACAACTCCGGCACCCTGATCGGCGTCGCCAAGCGTGCCGGCCTGATGGGCAAGGACGGCCACATGCCGAAAATGGGCCGCGCCCTGATCGCCGACAGCACCGCGGCCATGGCCGGTTCTTTGTTGGGCACCTCGACCACCACCAGCTACATCGAATCCGCAGCCGGCGTGAGTGCCGGTGGCCGCACCGGCTTGACTGCCATCGTGGTCGCGATTCTGTTCCTGCTGGCGCTGTTCTTCTCGCCATTGGCGGCCAGTGTTCCGGCCTTTGCCACCGCGCCTGCTTTGCTGTTCGTCGCCGTACTGATGACATCCGGCCTGGCCGAAATAGACTGGGATGACATCACCGTCGCCGCACCGGTCGTGGTCACCGCCCTGGCCATGCCATTCACTTATTCCATCGCCAACGGCATCGCCTTCGGTTTCATCTCCTGGACTGCCATCAAGTTGTTGTCCGGTCGCGGCCGTGAGTTGAATTCGGCGCTGGTGATTCTGTCGATCCTGTTCGTGATCAAGTTGGGTTGGTTCAACGCATGACTTTTGATTCCCAGGCTTACGCCGTTCAGCTCGAAGAAAAGGTCACGCGCCTGCGCGACCTGCTGGCCCCGTTCGGTGCGCCCGAACCTGCGGTGTTCGATTCGCCGCTGAAAAACTTCCGCCTGCGTGCCGAATTCCGCCTGTGGCGCGAAGCCGGCGAGCGCCATTACGCGATGTTTTCCCAGGAAGACAAACGCACGCCGATCCTGATCGAAGAATTCCCGATCGCAAGCCTGCGCATCAACCAGTTGATGCCGCAACTCAAGGCGGCCTGGCAAGCGAGTGCGGCGCTGAGCCACAAGCTGTTTCAGGTGGAGTTCCTCACCACGCTGGCTGGCGATGCGATGATCACCCTGTGCTATCACCGCCCGCTGGACGAGCACTGGCACGCAGCGGCGTCGAAACTGGCAGCCGACCTGAACGTCAGCATCATCGGTCGCTCGAAGGGCAAACGCGAAGTGATCGGTCACGATTACGTGGTCGAGAAACTCGAAGTTGGCGGCCGCACTTTCAGCTATCGCCAGCCGGAAGGCGCGTTCACCCAACCCAACGGCACGGTGAACCAGAAAATGCTCAACTGGGCGTACGACGCCCTCGGCGATCGCTCCGACGATTTGCTGGAGCTTTATTGCGGCAACGGCAACTTCACCCTGCCGCTCGCGACCCGCGTGCGCAAAGCGCTGGCCACCGAAATCAGCAAGACCTCGGTCAACGCAGCACTCAGCAACCTGAGTGAAAACGCGGTGGATAACGTCACGCTGGTGCGTTTGTCTGCCGAAGAACTGACCGAAGCCCTGAACGAAGTTCGCCCGTTCCGCCGCCTGCATGGCATCGATCTCAAGAGCTACGAATTCGGTAGCGTGTTCGTCGACCCGCCCCGCGCCGGCATGGACCCGGACACTTGCGAACTGACCCGGCGCTTCGACAACATCCTCTACATTTCCTGCAACCCGGAAACCCTCGCGGCCAACATCGCCCAACTGCACGACACCCACCGCATTACTCAATGCGCGATGTTCGACCAGTTTCCGTGGACCCATCACATGGAATCCGGAGTGTTGTTGACCCGTCGTTGATTGCAGCCTCCATATACAAATCAGCCGTCCACAGGACGGCTTTTTTGTGGGCGATTGAAACGCCCTGTATTTGTGCGTCCTGATTTGATAAATACAGCCACTGGCACTTCATTTGATTCCCGGTGTAATCAATCATGCAGCGACATTTCGACGATCTTCAATTGGGCAGCATCGAACTGTTTTGCCTGGCCGCAGAGGCCGGCAGCTTTACCGCAGCAGCACTTGTAGCGGGCGTGACCCCGGCCGCCGTCAGCCGCTCGGTGTCGCGCATGGAAGAACGTTTGGGTGTACGGCTATTTGCGCGTACCACCCGCAGCGTCAAGCTGACTGATAGTGGCCGGCGTTATTTCGAGGAGTGTCGCGAGGCTCTTGCCCAGCTGGTCGAGGCCCAGCGCGAGGTGATGGGGCAGCAGCAAGAACCTTCCGGCACCTTGCGCATCAGCATTCCCACGACCTATGCCCATCATCGGATCCTGCCCTTGCTGCCTGCGTTTCGGGCTCGCTTCCCTGCCGTGAAGGTCGAGGCGCACATCAGCAATCGCAACATCGATTTCGTCGGCGAAGGCTATGACATGGCAATCCGTGTGCGGGCCATTCCCGACTCAGGGCTGATCGCACGGCCATTGGAAGACGCCGGGCTGGTGATGATTGCCAGCCCTGATTACCTGAAGCGCGCCGGCACCCCGCAAACACTGGATGACTTGGCTCAGCACGAATGCATTCAGTACGAACTGCCCAGCAGCGGCCGGCGGATTGCCTGGCTGTTCAACGACAACGGTGTGCCGCTGGAGATTCTGGCCGAGGGCAACTACTGCTGTTCCGATGACGTATTGGGTGGCGTGACGCTGGCAAAAAGCGGCGCCGGGATCTTTCAAACCTATCGCTTCATCGTCGAAAACCAACTGGCGGACGGTTCGCTGGTGGAAGTGCTCAAGCCCTACGGCGGACGCTCCCGCCCTTTCACTCTGCTGTACCCGCAAAGCCGCCATGTGCCGTTGCGGCTAAGAGCGTTTATCGATTTTCTGGTTGAGCATTTGCCGCGCTGAAAAGATCGCACCTGTAGGCGCTGCCGAAGGCTACGATCTTTTGCATCTGTCCGATCACCGCACAAATAATCCAGGCCTGACGCCCTCTTCAATTGACCTTATTAACCAGTTGGTACAATTTCTCCCCACAGGCTGAAACCCTCGGCCAATGCCAAAAATAATATGTGGAGAGACCCGATGTCCCCTATCGTTCTGGTGCTCAACGGCCCGAACCTGAACCTGCTCGGTACCCGTGAACCGGCGACTTACGGCCACGAAACCTTGGCGGACATTTCAGCGCTGTGCGGTCGTGCTGCCGAAGAGTTCGGCCTGACCGTGGAATTTCGCCAGACCAACCATGAAGGCGAACTGCTCGACTGGATTCACGCCGCCCGTGGCCGTTGCGCCGGGATCGTCATCAACCCGGCCGCCTGGACTCACACCTCGGTTGCCATTCGCGATGCCTTGGTCGCCAGCGAACTGCCGGTGATCGAAGTACACCTGTCCAACGTCCATGCCCGCGAACCCTTCCGGCATCACTCCTTTGTTTCGTCCATCGCCACCGCGGTCATGTGCGGTTTCGGCAGCCACGGCTATCGTTTGGCGCTGGAGCATTTCAGCCAACGTTTGGAAGGTTTAGCGTCATGACACACAACACCGTGGTATTGGCCGGGCTGATCGGTGCCGGCATTCAGGCTTCCCGCACTCCGGCGCTGCACGAGCATGAAGGCGATGCGCAGGGTTTGCGTTACCTGTATCGGTTGATCGATCTGGATCAATTGAAACTCGACAGCAGCGCCCTGCCCGACCTGCTGATGGCCGCCGAACGAATGAACTTCACCGGGCTGAACATCACCTTCCCGTGCAAGCAGACGATCATCCCGTTGCTTGACGAATTGTCGCCGGAAGCCCGCGGTATTGGCGCGGTGAATACGGTGGTGCTGAAGGACGGTAAACGCATCGGCCACAACACCGATTGCCTGGGTTTTGCCGAAGGGTTTCGCCGTGGTTTGAAGGACGTTGCCCGTGAGCGTGTGGTGCAAATGGGCGCCGGTGGCGCAGGCGCGGCAGTGGCCCACGCGCTATTGAGCGAAGGCGTACAGCTGCTGAGCATTTTCGATGTGGATCAAAGTCGTGCTCAGTCGCTGGCGAACAACCTCAATCAGCATTTCGGCTTCGGTCGCGCCGTGGCCGGGCATGATTTGCCAGGCACGCTGGGTCAGGCTGACGGTTTGGTGAATACCACGCCGATGGGCATGAAAAAACTGCCGGGCATGCCCGTGCCAGTGGAGCTGCTTCGGGCGCAGTTGTGGGTCGCGGAGATCGTTTACTTCCCGCTGGAAACCGAACTGCTGCGCAACGCTCGTGCGTTGGGTTGCCGAACGCTGGATGGCGGCAACATGGCAGTGTTTCAGGCGGTGAAGGCGTTTGAACTGTTCAGCGGGGTGGTGCCGGATGCTCAGCGGATGCTGGCGCATTTTCAGAGCATGAATGGTTGAAGATCAAAAGATCGCAGCCTTCGGCAGCTCCTACAGGATTGGTTAAACGCCGATTACCTTGTAGGAGCTGCCGCAGGCGGCGATCTTTTAAGGGACCTACAAATCAGGCCTGCAGGTATCGCAAAACCGACTCGCAAATCATCTCTCGATGACGCTGTTTGATACTTTCGTCCGGCAAGTCGATCTGAAAGATCTCACCGAAGGTATGGCGGTTCGACACCCGATAGAAGCAAAACGAGCTGATAAGCAGATGCACATCCAATGGATCGAGCTCGGTGCGGAATACACCTTCTTCGGAGCCACGACGCAAAATCTCGCCCAGTGAATCGAGGATGGTGTTGTTCATCGCCTTGATCGCATCGGAGCGCTTCACGTACTCGGCGTTGTGAATGTTCTCGATGCTGACGATACGCACGAAATCGACGTTGCGATCATGGTGATCAAAGGTGAATTCCACCAGCCGCCGAATCGCTTCCACCGGCGCCAGTTCGGCCAGGTGCAGACGGTTTTCGGTGCTGCGGATATCCCCGTAGAGTTTCTCCAGCACCTCGACGTAGAGCTGTTCCTTACTGCCGAAGTAGTAATAGATCATGCGTTTGGAGGTGTGGATGCGTTCGGCGATCGCATCAACGCGCGCACCGGAAAGCCCCTGCTGAACGAACTCGACAATGGCCTCTTGAAGGATGTTCTCGCGGGTCTTTTCCGGATTGTTCTTGCGACTCTTGCGAGGCTCGGCAATTGGCTTTTCGGGCGCTACGGAGAGTTCTGTAATTATTGTCATTGCGGGCTCACGGCCATCACTGCACAAGCAGGCGATTATGGGCTGCCGCGCGCAGTGAAGGAAGCCGCGAGGCAGCGGTTTTGTACCCGTGTTTACGATTTTCCTACAACTTTGCCTGACGTACGCCACCACTTCGCGATTTAGCCATGGCCGCCAGTCGCACTGCCACGTTGGCCGCGCCGTAACCCGCGTAGCCGTTTTTGCGCTGGATGATTTCAAAGAAGAACCGCCCTTCGAACGGCTCGGTGTACACATGAAACAGCTCGCCGCCCTGAGCATCGCGATCATAGAGCACGTTGAAATAGGCCAGCTCGCTGAGGAACTCATCGTCGAAATCGAACCGCGCGGCGAGGTCATCGTAGTAGTTGAGCGGGATATCCAGCAGCGGTACACCCGCCTCCTTGGCGCGGCTGACTTCGGCAAAGATGTCGTCGCAATCGAACGCGATGTGATGCACGCCGGAACCGCGATAACTCGACAGTGCGTGTGAGATGGCGGTGTTGCGGTTCTCGGAAATGTTCAGCGGCAGGCGGATCGAACTGCAACGACTGCGCAATGCGCGGCTCTTCACCAAACCATACGGATCAGGCAACACCACTTCATCGTCGGCTTCGAAATCCAGCAGGCTTTTATAGAACAGCACCCAACTGTCGAGGCTGTCGGCCGGTAGCGCCATCGCCATATGGTCGATGCGCTTGAGGCCACCGCTGGTCACGGCCGTCGGTTGCAGGTTGAAGTCGGTGCCGTAGACGTCAGCATTCTTGTCCACCAGGTAAATCAGGCTGCCATCCGGCGCACGCACCGCTGCCAGTTCCAGCTCATTGGGGCCTACGAGTCCGCGATAGGGCTGGCCTTTGTACGCAATGGCACGGGCCAGCGCACTGGCGCTGTCCTTGACCCGCACGGCGGTGGCGCACAGTGATGGGCCGTGAGCCTCGAAAAAACTGTGGGCGAAGGAATAAGGCTCAGAGTTGAGGATCAGGTTGATATCGCCCTGACGCAACAGGCTGACACTCTTGGAACAGTGTTGCCCGGCCTTGACGAAACCCAGCCGCTCCAGCCAATGGGACAGCTTGGCACCGAGGCTTTCATCTACTGCGAATTCAAGAAACTCGATGCCGTTGTATTCGCTGGCGCTGGGGGTGTCGAACAGAATGTCGCGATTGGCTGCGGGCGTGGCTTCCTGTTCCAGACGTTGGCGGGTTTTCTCTTCCAGATACAGCAACGAACGCAAACCGTCGGCGGCGTTGGCCCGTGGCGGTGCGGCGCGGAAGCCGTCGTTGAAGATCTCCAGCGACAGCGGCCCGGTGTAGCCACTCTTGATGATCGGAGCGAGGAAGCCCGGCAGATCAAATTCACCCTGGCCCGGGAAACAGCGGAAGTGTCGGCTCCACTCCAGCACATCCATGGCCAGGATCGGTGCGTCGGCCATTTGCACGAAGAAGATCTTGTCGCCGGGAATCTCGGCGATGGCGCTCGGGTCGCCCTGGAGCGACAGCGTATGAAAACTGTCCAGCAACACGCCGAGGCTCGGATGATCGGCCTGGCGAACGATGTTCCACACCTGTTGCCAGGTGTTCACATGCCGGCCCCAGGCCAGCGCTTCATAGCCGATCCGCAGGCCACGAATGCTGGCCCGCTCTGCGAGCTGGTGCAAATCATCAACCAGAATCTGCTCATCGCCGATCGAATCGGCCGAGGCGTTACTGCATACCAGCACCAGGTCGGTGCCCAGTTCCTGCATCAAATCGAACTTGCGCTCGGCCCGCTCCAGATTGCGTGGCAGACGATCGCGGCGGCAACCTTCGAAATCCCGAAAGGGTTGAAACAGCGTAATCGCGATCCCGAGATCGGCGCACATCTGTCTGATTTCCCGTGGGCTGCCGTCGTAGTAGAGAAGGTCATTCTCGAAAATCTCCACCCCGTCAAAACCGGCGGCGGCGATGGCTTCGAGTTTTTCCGGCAGGGTGCCGCTCAAGGAAACGGTGGCAATGGAACGCTGCATGTGTCGACTCCCGGTGGTGGGGACATTCTTGTTGGGCAAATTATTGGCTTGACGAATCCACACAGCAATTCAAAGTGTACTACCCGGTTAGTTTTGCGGGCGATTATCGAACACAATGGCGGTTGGCGAATTGACGATTTTTCGTCCACTGCGCAACATCGACACCACATTGAGTCCGGTCACGCCCCCATGGACTCGGTTACCAAAGACCCTGAACACCACATAAAAATTTCAAAAAACGGGTACACGCTCATGCGCTCATTCAACGCCTTGTTTGCTTGCTCCATCGCCCTCCCGCCGTACCTGGCATCCATCCGAACCTTGCGCCCCCTCGGCCGAACCGTGCCGCTCGCTGAATAACCGTTGTCGTCAGTTCGACGAAAACACCTCAGCCGATCAATCACACCCGCGCCTGTCGCCGTCGATTGATCACGCGCCCTTGAAGTCCCGACAAGCCTCGCTTGTCAGTCATTGAACGGATGGCACATACATGTTTCCTTCTCAAAGCTCTCGCGTGGCTCCGGCCATGGGCGTCGCCACTGGCAGTATCGGCGACAAAATCCGCGGCGCCATAGCGGTCGGCAAAACCCGTTGGGGGATGCTGGCGCTGGTGTTTTTCGCCACCACTCTGAACTACATCGACCGCGCCGCCCTAGGCGTCATGCAGCCGATCCTGGCCAAGGAAATGAGCTGGACGGCGATGGACTACGCCAACATCAACTTCTGGTTTCAGGTCGGCTACGCCATCGGCTTTGTGCTGCAGGGCCGGTTGATCGACCGGGTCGGCGTTAAACGCGTGTTCTTCTGCGCGGTGCTGCTCTGGAGCCTGGCCACCGGTGCTCACGGCCTGGCCACTTCGGCGGTGGGCTTCATGGTCTGCCGGTTCATTCTCGGTTTGACCGAAGCGGCGAATTACCCGGCCTGCGTGAAAACCACCCGGTTGTGGTTCCCCGCCGGTGAGCGTGCCGTGGCCACCGGCATCTTCAACGCCGGCACCAACGTTGGCGCGATGTTCACGCCGATGCTGTTGCCGCTGATCCTCCACGCTTGGGGCTGGCAAGCCGCGTTCCTGTGCATGGCGGCACTGGGCGGCATCTGGTTGTTGTTCTGGGGCCTGAAGTACTTCAACCCGGAAGATCACCCGAGCGTTAAACAATCGGAACTGGACTACATCCAGAAGGAAGTCGAGCCGGAACAATCCCGCGTGCCGTTCTCACGAATCCTGCGCATGCGTGGCACCTGGGCCTTCGCCCTGGCCTACTCGATCACCGCGCCGGTGTTCTGGTTTTACCTGTACTGGCTGCCGCCGTTTCTCAATCAGCAATACAACCTGGGGATCAACGTGACCCAGATGGGTATCCCGCTGATCATCATCTACCTCACCGCGGACTTCGGCAGTGTCGGCGGCGGGATTCTGTCCTCGTTCCTGATCGGTCGCGGGGTCAACCCGATCAAGGCACGACTGATGTCCATGTTCCTGTTCGCCTGCTGCATCATCGGCGTGGTCATGGCCGCCGGCTCAAGCAGCCTGTGGCTCGCAGTGTTTGCCATCTCCCTGGCCATCGGTGCGCACCAGGCCTGGACCGCGAACATCTGGAGCTTGGTGATGGACTACACGCCCAAGCACATGATGAGTACGGTGTTCGGCTTCGGCGGGATGTGCGCGGCAATCGGCGGGATGTTCATGACTCAGTTGGTCGGCCACATTCTGACGATCACCAACAACAACTACACCGTGCTGTTCACCATGATCCCCGCGATGTACTTCATCGCGCTGACCTGGATGTACTTCATGGCACCGCGCAAGATTCCTACCGTCACCGAGTAAACTCCCTTCCTCCGGCAGGCCTGATTCCAGGCCTGCCTCCCTCCTCTTGTCGGCGCCGTTGTTGCCACGCCGCTGCCAACCCGCTGCAACAAATCACCGCGATCCCGATCACCGTGGTCAGGGTCGGTGTGTGTGAAAACAGCAACCAGCCCAGCAAACCGGCAAAGACAATCTGGCAATAGCCGAACGGCGCCAACAACGCGGGCGCGGCGTGACGGAAGGCCTGGGTCAGAAACAGATGCGCCGTCATCCCGCACGCCCCCAGCGCCACCATCAAAAACCCATGACCCAGGCTGGGGACTTGCCAGAAGAACGGCACCAGCGCGCTCATTACCAAGGTATTGCAGAGCCCGGCGAAAAAGTTACTGGTGGTCGGGCTGTCGATTTCGCTGAGCTTGCGGGTGAGCAGTTGATAGAAGCAGAAAAACAGGGCTGAGCAGAACGGCAGCAACACTGCAGGCGTGAAGAGTTCGCCGCCGGGATGGACGATGATCAACACCCCGATGAACCCGCAAATCACCGCCAGCCATTGCCCGCGCGTCACCTGTTCACCGAGCAGTGGCACTGACAGCGCCGTTACCAATACCGGTGCGAGAAAATTGACCGCCGTGGCTTCGGCCAACGGGATGAACAGCAACCCGGTGGTGAACAGCAAACTGGTCCCCAGCAGGCACAACGCCCGCAACAGTTGCAGCAATGGCCGTTTGGTCCGTAGAACACGCAACCCGGACTGCGGCAGAAAAATCCCCGCCATTAGTAACGTGTGAACCACATAACGGGCCCAGACCACCATGATCACCGGATAGAACCCCGAGAGGTATTTCGACAAAGCGTCGTGACTGGAAAACAGGAAGGTGGCAACGACGATCAGCAGAATCCCTTTGAAGGGCTGATTGACACCGGAAAGCGGAGTGCTGAGGGTCATGGGGTATCCCTTGGTGTCTTGAGATCAAAAGCGGCGATAACTCCAGCACCGTCAGCCATGGATTGCAGATGCTGGTAATGCTGTTGGCCCATTATTGTCAGCACCGATCAGGGCAATGCGAAGGGACTGAAGTCAAGGCGTGGTCTCTTGTGATTTATTGTTGCCGGGATGGGTTCCAATAATTTAGAACCTGGTTCCAGATTCTCACAGGAGTAACGGCAAATTGTGTTCGATCAGCGCACAGATTCGCATAGTTCGCTCCCACACTGTTTTTCTGTGCAGGCTGAATTAAACGAACAACTCCGACGCCAGACTCGCCGCCGACAACTCCTCCGCAAACTTCAACAACAGTGGCGCCAGTTCATGCAACCGCGCCCCCGGCATCCGCGCACTCGGCCCGGCGATGCTGAGTACGCCGATCACCCGGCCATCACCCGGATGCCGCACCACTGCTGCAATCGCCGACGTGCCTACCGCCGAACTTTCCTCGACCCAGGCATAGCCCTGCTCCCTGGCCAGACGCAGGCGCTCGAGCAATTCGATGTTGGAGCGCGGTGCATTCGGCCCGAGGTCCTTGGGCCGCTCAATGCCTTGGCGTTCCACCAGCGACAAGGCCTCGGCATCGCTCATGCACGCCAGCCACGCATGCCCCGACGCGGTGTAAAACAACGGTGCATCGCGACCCATGTCCGGGTCATAACGCAAGCCGGATCGGGCGCCCTGGGATTTGGCGATCCAGGTCTGGCGCTCCCCTTCGATCACCCCCAGGCGTACCAGCTCACCGGTCTCCCGGGCCAGCCGATCGAGTACTGGCTGCACAATATCCGCACCACTGCCGGACAAGTAACGAAAGCCCATGGCGACCAGTTTGGTCGATAAGTGATAACGCAGGTTTTCCGGATTCTGCCGCACATACCCCAGACGAATCAGTTCGGCGAGCAGACGGTGGGTCGCGCTCTTGGGAATGTCCAGTTGCTCGGCCAGGGTCTGCATCGGTAGACCTTGGGGTTCACCGGTAAGGCTTTCCAGCACGCTGAAAACACGTTCGATCTGACTGCCTGCCATGGGAGATTCCAAAATGAAATTTGGCTGATTCTAAAAGACAACTCCAGGTAAGCAAAATCTGGAACCTGTCCGGCAGTTGTCTTGACCGATCTGCAGTACCCGTCCGTCCATGAAACCGCTAATGTCGCCACTTCGGAGAACCCATATCGCCAAGGGCTGTCAGACGACCGGACTGGCGCCATACCTACTCACCGGCAACACTCATCACCATGCGCCTTCATCAGGTAAAAAAGAGGATCCCCCATGCTTTGGAAAAAAGGCCGACGCAGCGACAACGTGGTCGATGCACGTGGCGATGATGTCGGTGGTGGGGGCGGTGGAATGCGCTTCGGTGGAGGCAAGGGCCTGAGCCTGACGGCAATCCTGTTGATCGTCGGGATCGGCTGGATCACCGGCCAGGACCCGATGCAGATCCTCGGCCAACTGACCGGACAGATGAGCGAGCAATCAGCTCCGGCCCCCACCCAAACCCGCAAGGCGCCGCCGGCCAATGATGAAGGGGCCGAATTCGTGCGCTCGATCCTCGGCGATACCGAAGACACCTGGCGCCAGATTTTCCAGCAGGCCGATCGGCAATATAAGGACCCGACCCTGGTACTGTTCAGCAACCGCGTCAATTCGGCCTGCGGCCTGGCGACTTCAGCAACCGGTCCCTTCTATTGCCCGGCTGACCAGAAGGTCTACCTGGACATGAGTTTCTTTCAAGAGATGTCCCAACGCTTTTCCGCCGCGGGCGACTTCGCTCAGGCCTACGTGATCGCTCACGAAATCGGGCACCACGTGCAGACCTTGCTCGGCGTTTCCCAGAAAATTCAGACCGCTCGCCAACAGGGCCGGCAGATGGAAGGCGACAATGGTTTGCTGGTGCGCCAGGAATTGCAGGCCGATTGTCTGGCCGGGGTCTGGGCCAACCATGCGCAAAAACGTCTGAACTGGCTGGAACCCGGTGACATCGAAGAAGCCTTGAACGCCGCCAACGCCATCGGCGACGATCGCTTGCAACAGCAAGGTCAGGGCCGCGTGGTGCCGGACTCCTTCACCCATGGCACTTCGGCCCAGCGAGTGCGCTGGTTCAAGGCCGGATTCGCACAAGGCCAAGTTGGCGAGTGCGATACCTTTGCCGCGAAGAATCTGTGATGCGTAAGTGGCTGCTGGCTCTGTTAATCACCTGCGCAAGCACCCAGGCTGCCGAGCAAGGGGTCAAGGCGATCAGTTCCGGGCGCTTGCTGTTGAGTGCCGGGGAAATTGCAGTGAGCATTGGCCCGTCGCCGGCGAAAATCGAACGCGTGCTGATCATCGTCCATGGTCGATTACGCAATGCGGAAACCTACCGCCAAAGCGCCGAAAAGGCAGCCGAGCAGGCCGGGCAAAGCGCGAACACGTTGGTACTCGCCCCGCAGTTTCTCAACGAAACCGACATTGCGAGCCATCCGGTGTCTGACAGCGTTTTACGCTGGCAAGGCAATGACTGGATGGCCGGCGGCTTATCCACTGAGCCGTTTACGCTGAGCTCCTATGCGGCGCTCGACGAAATCATCGCTCGACTGGGTGATCGGCGACAGTTTCCGGACGTGAAGCAAATCGTCATCGCCGGTCACTCCGGCGGCGCTCAGGTGGTTCAGCGTTATGCCTTGCTGGGCCACCCTCAGCCAGCCCTCGATACCGAGGGCATAAAAGTGCGCTATGTGATCGCCAATCCTTCGTCGTACGCCTACTTCAATGAGCAACGGCCAGTGGCGTTCAGTCACGCGGGGTGTCCGAATTTCAATCGATGGAAGTATGGACTGGCGAATCTGCCTGCTTACGCCGATGGACAAACACCTGCGCAACTTGAAGAAAAATACGTCAAACGTGACATCGTTTACTTACTCGGGCAGCAGGACATCGACCCGAATCATCCGGCGCTGGATAAAAGTTGTGAGGCTAAAGCCCAGGGTGCTTCTCGATTGATTCGTGGGCGCCACTATTTCAATTATCTGAAGCGACGCCATTCTCAAGGATTGAGCCAGCAACTGATCGAAGTGCCCGGGGTCGGGCATGATGGTGATGGGATGTTTATGTCGCCAGAGGGGCAGAAGGTGTTGTTTGGTCAGTGAGTTTTTGTGGGGCCTGATCTGACGCTAGCGCGGGCAAGCCCGCTCCCACAGTAGATCTGCGCCGGATGCAAATTTGCATTTCATGGTGATTAAAATGTGGGAGCGAGCCTGCTCGCGATGGGGCCTTCAAGCCAGCAACATTTCTCGCAACGCTACGCAATCGGCAGCATGCCAATCCGTCAATTCCGGCCATGGATTATCCAGCAGATTCACCAACACCGTCCGCGCCCCCGCCGCCCGGCCGCAATCCAGATCGAAGCGGTAATCACCGACCATCACCATTTCGCTCGCCGGCACTTTCCAGGCTTCAGCCAGTTTCAGCAACCCACCAGGATGCGGCTTGGGCGGTGCTTCATCGCGGCCCAGTACATCCTCTGCCGCAAAGCAGTCGGCCAGGCCGATGGCCTCCAGCGTGACATGCGCCAGCTCGCGAGCATTGCGCGTGAGAATGCCCAGACGATAACCGCGCCCAGCCAACTCACGCACCAGTTCCACCGCGCCCGGCGCCGGCTTCGAACCCAACGCCAGATCCCGCTCGTGCTCCAGCAGCCACGCGTGTTTGGCCGCAGCTTCATCGGCCGGCAGTGCCGCGAGGTGGGTGAGGATGTCGTCTTCGGCGGGAATCGCCAACGCCACGCGAATCGCCGCGAAGTCATGCACGGCCACCGTCAGGGTGCCGTCCATGTCGAACACCCAGTGCCGCACCTCAGCCAGGCTCATGCCCAATCCTTGCGATGACGAATCAGGCCTTCCTGAGTGACCGAAGCCACCAGTTGCCCGGCACGGTTGAACACGCTACCGCGGGAGAATCCGCGCGAATTGCCGGCCCACGGGCTGTCCATGGCATACAGCAACCAGTCATCGGCGCGCAGGTCGGCGTGGAACCACAAGGCGTGATCAAGGCTGGCGACCTGCATGTCTTTCTGCCAGACCGATTTGCCGTGGGGCAGCATCGAGGTGGTCAGCAGGCCGAAGTCCGACGCGTAGGCCAGCAGGTATTTGTGCAGCGCCGGGGTGTCGGCCAAGGCACCGTCGGCGCGGAACCAGACGTATTTGATTGGATCGGCAGGTTGAGGGTTGTAGGGGTCTTTTTCGGTCACCGGCCGGACTTCGATCGGTTTCGGGCACAGCAGTTTTTCGCGCATGTGCTCAGGGATCAGGTGCGCGCGCTGTTGGGTGAGTTCCAGCTCCGACGGCAGGTTTTCCGGGCCGACCACTTGCGGCATCTCGGTCTGGTGCTGAAAGCCTTCTTCGTCGTACTGGAACGAGGCACTGCAGGTGAAAATCGGATTACCTTTCTGGATCGCCGTCACCCGGCGCGTGCTGAAACTGCCGCCATCACGCACCCGATCGACCTGATACACCACCGGCAATTTGGCATCGCCCGGGCGCAGGAAATAACCGTGCATCGAATGCACATGGCGCGCCGGCTCGACCGTCTGACTCGCCGCCGACAGGGACTGGCCGAGTACCTGGCCGCCGAACAACTGACGAAAACCCAGGTCCTGGCTGCGGCCACGGAACAGGTTTTCTTCAATCGGTTCCAGGGTCAGCAGGTCTACCAGATCTTCCAACACTTGGCTCATTCAGACTCTCCTCACACAACGCAATGCCGCGCAGTCTTGGCTGCGGCGGTCGATTCAGTTTATGGCCCGGTTCAACATGAGGGCCATTGTAAACGTCCGCGCCTGCTTATCCATGCAAGGTTTGCAGCCATTGCTCACGGGTGATGCGGTACAACACGTGCGGACGCAGCGGATGATCGGCTGCAAGCCGCGGGTGCTCGAAGTCATCGGCGGGAGCATGGTGCATGCCGATCGCTTGCATGACTTTCTCGGATGGCAGATTGGTCTTGGTGGTGAAGGCGACGACCTCTTGCAGCGCCAACCGGTCAAACCCGCAGCGCAGAGCGGTCCACGCCGCTTCGCCGGCATAACCCAGCCCCCAGTGCTCGCGCGCCAGGCGCCAGCCGATTTCGATGGCCGGCGTGAATGGCGCATCGAAGCCGACCACACCCAGCCCGGTAAACCCGATGAACGCCCCGGTGCCCTTGCGCTCCAACGCCCAGAGGCCGAAACCGTGCTCGGCAAAATGCCCGCGAATCCGCCCGATCAACGAGGCACTTTCCAGTCGACTCAAGGGTGCCGGAAAATAACGCATCACCTGTGGATCGGCGCACATCGCCGCAAACGCCGGTAAATCCTCGTCACGCCACTGCCGTAACAACAGTCGTGCGCTTTCGAGTTCCAGTATCGGCTCCATCTCGTCCCCCTTTCCTATCCCGCAAGTCTACATCGCTGGTAGGCACTGCACGAAAACTGCCTGCGCGACGATCATGCTGCGTTAAAAACAGGCTCGGAATGCTCATTTAGGTCCCCTAAACTCCGCGTCCTCGCCTGTTTTTGCCTTGCCTGATCGCCGCTCGGCGAGTTTTCATACAGCCCCTAGGATCCTTCACTCATTCCTACATGCCTTCCTGTATAAATCAGCCATGCCCCTGCCATTGATCTACCACGAAGACTACAGTCCCGAGTTCCCGGCGGATCACCGCTTCCCCATGGACAAGTTTCGCCTGCTGCGCGATCACTTGGTGGACAGTGGCCTGACCCGCGACACCGACTTGCTGCACCCGGACCTCTGCCCAGTGGAGATTCTCGCCCTCGCTCATGACCCTGCGTATATCGAACGCTACATGGACGGCGAATTGTCCCGCGAAGATCAGCGACGCCTCGGCTTGCCCTGGAGCGAAGCGCTGGCCCGGCGCACGGTGCGAGCGGTCGGCGGTTCGCTGTTGGCGGCGGAACAGGCACTGGAGCATGGTTTGGCCTGTCACCTGGCCGGTGGCACTCATCACGCGCATTACGATCATCCCGCCGGGTTCTGCATCTTCAATGACCTGGCGGTGATCAGCCATTACCTTCTGGAAAGTGGCCGAGTGAATCGCGTGTTGATCTTCGACTGCGATGTGCATCAGGGTGACGGGACTGCACGGATTCTGCACAACACTCCGGAGGCAGTGACCGTTTCCCTGCACTGCGAAAAGAATTTTCCTGCACGCAAAGCCGAAAGTGATTGGGACATTCCGTTGCCGATGGGCATGGGCGATGCCGATTACCTGAAGGTGGTGGACGACGCACTCAACTATTTGCTGCCGCTCTACCAACCGGACCTGGTGCTGTACGACGCTGGCGTCGATGTGCATAAGGACGACGCACTGGGTTATCTGAAGCTGACAGACGAAGGCGTCGCCGCTCGCGATGAAAGCGTAATGCGCCATTGCCTGGGCCGGGATATTCCGGTGGTCGGCGTGATCGGTGGCGGTTACAGCAAGGACCGCAAAGCCCTGGCGCGCCGCCATGGAATCCTCCATCACAGCGCCCAACGGGTCTGGCAGTCATCAGGCTGTCATTGATCTATGGGTCTTTACCCACAATGCCTGTGGAACCGCCTGTGGATAACCTGAGTGAAAGGGTCTGCAGGCCATGTGGGGTGTAGGCTTCAGAACGGTGGTTGTTTTTTAACCACCCATTTGAGAACACCGAAGATCAAATGTGGGAGCGGGCTTGCTCGCGAAGGCGATTTAACAATCAACATTGATATCGACTGACCCACCGCTTTCGCGAGCAAGCCCGCTCCCACATTGGTCGGGGCTGCTAGAATGCGGCGCTTACTCCGCCAGACCGCAGCGCATTCCATGACCCAGCCCTCCACTTCCCTCCCCCCTCACGTCGCCATCATCGGCGGTGGCCCCGCCGGTTTGATGGCGGCTGAAGTGCTGAGCCAGGCCGGGATCAAAGTCGACCTGTACGACGGCATGCCTTCAGTGGGGCGAAAATTCCTCCTCGCCGGGGTCGGCGGCATGAACATCACCCACTCCGAGGCCTACCCGGCGTTCCTCTCACGCTATGCCGAACGGGCACCGCAGATTGCGCCGCTGTTACGGTCCTTCGGCGCCGAAGCGTTGTGCCAATGGATTCATGACCTGGGCATCGAAACCTTTGTCGGCAGTTCCGGCCGGGTGTTTCCTACCGACATGAAAGCCGCGCCCCTGTTGCGCGCCTGGCTCAAACGCCTGCGCGATGCCGGCGTAGTTATCCACACCCGCCATCGCTGGCTCGGCTGGGATGGCAACGGTGACTTGCGCATCGACAGTCCCGAAGGCGAAAAAACTGTTCAACCCGACGCGACCCTGTTGGCGCTCGGCGGCGGCAGTTGGTCGCGTCTCGGTTCGGACGGTGCCTGGATGCTGCCGCTGGAACAGCGCGGTGTAGGACTGGCGCCGTTGCAACCGAGCAATTGCGGCTTCGAGGTGCAGGCCTGGAGCGAATTGATGGTCAGCAAATTCGCTGGCAGCCCGCTGAAAAACATCGCCATTGGCCTCAATGACGATGTGCCGCGACTCGGAGAATGCGTGATCACTGCCACGGGAATTGAAGGCAGTTTGATCTACGCCCTGTCGGCACCGATCCGCGAAGCGATCAATCAACACGGCTCGGCAACCATTCACCTCGATCTGTTGCCGGGCAAGCCTGTGGATAAAATCCAGTCTGCGCTGAGCAAACCGCGGGGCTCCCGTTCCATGTCCAAACACCTGCACAGTCAGCTTGGACTTGATGGCGTGAAAGCGGCGTTGCTGCGCGAACTGACACCGGCCGACTACTTTACCGATCCGGCATTGCTGGCCAAGGCGATCAAGGCATTGCCACTGACGCTGGTGAAAACCCGGCCATTGGACGAGGCCATCAGCAGCGCGGGGGGCGTGATGTTCGAGTCGATGAATGAACGTTTGATGCTCAAGCAACTGCCTGGCGTGTTCTGCGCGGGGGAAATGCTCGATTGGGAAGCGCCGACCGGCGGCTATCTGCTGACCGCGTGTTTCGCCAGTGGGCGTGCGGCGGGGTTGGGGATGGTGGAGTGGTTGAAACACAAGGATTGAGACCGAGGTGCGCCCTTCGCGAGCAAGCCCGCTCCCACATTTGACCGAGTTCTTTCAGGAAGAATGCGATTAATGTGGGAGCGGGCTTGCTCGCGAAAGCGGTCTAACCGGCGCAGCGTTTAATCAAGGCTTACGCTTACGCGGCCCGGTATTGAACACCGGTACTTTACGCACAGGCTTGATCGAAGGCTCCGGCGCCGAGGCATCACCGCTCTCAACCCATTTACCCAGGTTGCGCTTGCCGCCACTGGAGGTCTTGGGCTTCTTCGGTTTTTTCGGCTTCTTGACAACCTGACCGCTGGCATCGGTATCCGGTACGCGGTGCTCAGGCTCGAAGTCCTGTTCCATCTGGCGAGTCAACGTCTGACGGGTCAACATCTCGATGGCTGACAGCTGATTCACTTCATCGGCGCACACCAGCGAAATAGCCTGCCCGGTTGCACCCGCACGACCAGTACGACCGATGCGGTGGATGTAGTCCTCCGCCACGATCGGCAGGTCGAAATTGACCACCAATGGCAAATCTTCGATATCCAGACCACGCGCTGCCACGTCGGTGGCTACAAGGATCTGCACTTCACTGGCCTTGAAACGATCCAGTGCCCGCTGACGGGTCGCCTGAGGTTTGTCGCCGTGGATGCCGTCGGCATTGATGCCCAGGCCCTGGAGTTTTTCCACCAACGCGTCTACGCCGTTACGGGTCTTGGCGAATACCAGCACCTGCTTCCACTTGCCTTTGCGCATCAAATGAACGAACAGCTCCGACTTGCGCTTCTTGTCCACCGTCACCACCCATTGCTTGACGGTGTTGGCAGCGACGTTGCGCGGGCTGACTTCGATGCTCAGCGGGTCGTTGAGCATTTGCCCGGCCAGCGTGCGGATGGCGTCGGAGAAAGTCGCGGAGAACAACAGCGTCTGACGTTTCTTCGGCAGCGCTTTGTAGATATTCCCCAGCTCTTCGGAAAAGCCCAGATCGAGCATACGATCGGCTTCGTCCAGCACCAGGGTTTGCAACTGGTTGAACTTGAGCGCGTTCTGGCGAAACAGGTCGAGCAAGCGGCCCGGAGTCGCCACCAACAGGTCGACGCCTTTGCGCAGCTTCATCATTTGCGGGTTGATGCTGACGCCACCGTACACCGCGTACGTGCTCAACGGCAGGTTCTCTGCGTACTGACGCACGCTTTCGTGAACCTGCTCGGCCAGTTCGCGGGTCGGCACCAGGATCAGTGCGCGCACGGAGTTGGCGCTGACTTTCGGACCTTCCATGGCCAGCAATTGCAGCAGCGGCAAGGCGAAACCGGCGGTCTTGCCGGTGCCGGTCTGGGCTGCTGCCATCAGGTCACGACCGGCCAGCACCGCCGGAATCGCTTGTGTCTGCACCGGCGTAGGGGTCTGGTAGCCGAGCGTCTCGAGAGCGCGCAGCAAGGGTTCGATCAGGCCAAGGGTGGCGAAAGTCATGGGAGTACCGTAGGAAAATTCAGCGCGGTTGTGCAAAACGAGTGTGCAATGGCGCGCAGTTTACCCTAATTCGCTCGGGATTCTGTCGGCACAACTACCGCAGGCCGATCGGCACCTCGACGCCACTGCGGCAACCCGATCAACACCACGGCACTGATGATCACTGTCATGGCCAGCGCTTCTTCAATACCAATGGTCTCGCCAACAAATACGATACCCAGCAACACCGCCACCGCCGGGTTGACGTAGGCATAACTGGTGGCCGCCGCCGGACGCACATGTTTCAACAGGTACATGTAGGCGTTGAAGGCGATGATCGAACCGAAGATGGTCAGGTACGCCAGCGCCGCCCAGCCTTCGATCGGCGGCATGGCCTCAAGATGCTCACCGCTCACCGCGCTGCCGATCAACAACACCACGCCGCCCACCAGCATTTCCACCGCACTGGCCATCGCACCCTGCGGTAACGGCAAGTGTTTGCTCCACACCGAACCGAAAGCCCAGGACGCTGCCGCGAACACCAGCAATGCCGCGCCCAACGGGCTCGATTGCAAATTGGAACCGAGGTTGAGCATGGCGATACCGATCAGCCCGAGCACAATCCCGGCCCATTCGAGACGGGTATTACGCGCGCCCCAGAAATATCCACACAACAAAGTGAACAGTGGCACCGTCGCCACCGCCAACGCGGCAACGCCGGAGGCGACACCGGTGTGTTCAGCCACGCTCACTGCACCGTTGCCGCACGTGAGCAGCAAAATCCCGATGATCCCCGCCGCTTTCCACTGCGCCCACGTCGGTGCCGGCGCCCCGCGCCATCGCAGGAACGCGTACATCAACGTACCGGCGATCACGAAGCGAATACCGGCGAGCAACAACGGCGGCCAGTACTGCACGCCGATGCGAATCACCAGGTAGGTCGATCCCCAAATCACGTACAGCGCGAAAAAAGCAGCGATCAGCGGTAAGGAAAAACGGCGTATGCCAGGCATGGGCAGCTCGAGAACAAGACAAAGAGAGCAGCTATTCTAGAAAGGCCAACGGCAGAAAATAAGTTACAAAACCTGTTTATCGCACCGGTACACTTTTCAAAACACGGAGTTCAGCGCTATAAACCGTGCTTTCGAAAGTCAGCCTTTTTTCAGGAATGCCATGATGGACAAATACGACCGCATGCTCCTCAGCGCCCTGTTGGAAAACGGTCGTGCGTCCTACGCCGAACTGGCGCGCAAGGTGAACCTGTCCGCTCCGGCGGTGGCCGAGCGCGTGGCCAAACTTGAGGCCTGCGGGGTGATCACCGGCTACCAGGCGAAAGTCGACATGGCCAAACTCGGTCTGCCGATCCAGTGCGTCATCGAACTGCGCCTGAATCAGCACGGCAACCAGAAAACCTACGACGAACTGATCAAAATCCCACAGCTCACCGAATGCCATCGCGTCACCGGCGACCCGTGCGTGATCATGCAAGCGGCGGTGGGCTCGATGCCGGAGCTGGAAGAGTTGATCAACCGGATCGCCACGTTCGGGTTCAGCAAGACCTCGATCGTGCTGTCCAGCGCCATCGAGAAGCGCGTGCCGTTGGGGCAGTTGGAAGGGAAGTAGATCTAATGTCACCGCAGACCCAATGTGGGAGCGGGCTTGCTCGCGAAAGCGATTTATCATTCAACATTAATGTCGACTGACACACCGTTTTCGCGAGCAAGCCCGCTCCCACACTCAATCTGCGGCGTACTCAGAACCCACGATACCGCTTCAAATGCTCATTAATCTTCGCCGCCGGCACTTTCTGCAAACTGACCAGCAGATCATGGGACAACTCCCGCAGCCCATGCTTGCGCCGCAACTCTTCGGCCAAGTGCGCCGTCAGGTTGGCCGCCATTTCGGCATCGGCCATGGCCCGGTGAGCCTTGCCGGTATTGGGCAGGCTGGCGAACGTGGTGAGGGTGCCGAGTTTGTGGTCTGGCGCGGCGGGCATCAGGCGGCGGGCGAGTAACAGCGAGCAGGCAAAGTTCTGCAATCGTGTGCGTTTGATTCGCCCGAGTTCGTAGTCCCAGAACTTCTGGTCAAACGCAGCGTTGTGCGCCAGCAGCGGTGTGATGCCGACGAATTCATTGACCTCGTTCATCACCTGCTCGGCCGAGGGCGCGGTGCGCAGCATGGCGTTGCTGATGCCGGTGAGTTGCTCAATGAAGGCCGGCACCCGCACGCCGGCGTTCATCAGGCTTTGATAACGCTCGACGATGCGCCCCTGTTCAAGAATCACCACGGCAATTTCCGTGGCCCGGCAGCTGCTGCTCGGGGAGAGTCCGGTGGTTTCAAAGTCGATGACTGCTATGCGTTCCAAACCTGTTTCAACTCCGTAAAAATCAATTCTTGAGCAGCAACGCGCCTTCGATCGGCACATAACGACTGGCGGCGCGGATCAGCGAATTGGCGGTGAGACCGGGTACGCCATAGGCCACCGCTTGCACACCGTGCTTGCTGATGATGCGCTCCAGCAGCATGTCGAAATCACCGTCGCCGGAGGCCAGCACCACTTCGTCGACATGATCGGCGGCGTCCATGATGTCGAGGGTGATGCCCACGTCCCAGTCGCCTTTGGCCGAACCGTCGCTGCGCTGGATGTAGGGCTTGAGCTTCACGATGAAACCGAGATTGCGCAGGATCTGCTGAAACTGCTGCTGCTTGCTGTCGCCACGATCGATCGCATAGGCATAGGCCTCGACGATCTGCCCTTCTTTACTGACGTCAGCCCACAGCGCGGCGTAGTTGAAGTGGCAACCATAAGCCTGACGCACGGTGTAATAGAGGTTCTGGACATCGGCGAACACTGCGATTTTTTTCACCGTACATCCTCATTAGCGTGCCAAAGCGCGGGCAGGATCAGGCACCAGGGCCCGAAAAGTTGCCCAGTATGCCAGCCCGAAGGATTGTTCCGCGAATAATCGGCCGTGTGGCGAGGGGGCTTGCTCCCTCGCCACAGATGTATCAGACGAAGGAGTCGTCGTCGCCACCGAAGAACGATGAGCTGTCATCGCTATAGTCGGCGTCGGCGAATCCGCCTTGATCGCTGGAGTTGTCAGCCACGCGCTGATCATTGCTGCTGTCGCTCTGATCGTTGACCTGAGCCGGTTCTTCCTTGATGACTTCAACCACTTCCGGCTGCTGATTGTGCTGGAACAGGCTGCTGATGCCCTGCGCGAGCATCACGCCACCGGCCACGCCCGCTGCCGTTTTCAATGCACCGCCGAGGAAACCGCTGCCGGCCGCCTGTTGTGGTGCGTAATTTGGCTGCGGTGCGGCACCGAAATTCTGCTGTGGCGGCTGGGCATTGAACGATGGCCGCCCCGGTTCACGCCAGCCGCCATTCGACGGGGCTGCGCTTTGAGTCGGTGCAGGCTGCGGATCACGGGAGCCACCACCGAAGATACTCGACAAAAAGCCACCGCTGCTCGGCGCCGGAGCCGCCGTCTGAGCCTTGGCCGATTGCAGTTCAGCCTGCAATTGCTGGACTTGTCGGGTGAGTTGCTTGTTCTGTTCGTCGAGGCTCTTGATGGCTGCCTCTTGCACCAGAATCGCCTGGGTCATGAAATAGCCCGCCGCTGGCTGGCGAGTCAGGTGTTCCTTGATCCGCGCTTCGGCCTGGGCGTCGCGCGGGGCTGAATCCGTTTCGGCCTGTTGCAGCCGGGAAAACAGTCCATCGATCAGGGTTTGTTCTTCGCTGTTCATGGCGACCTCATAGATTGCCGGGAAAATCGTCGTCCTCATCCACTGTGGATAAGGTGCTCACCAGTAATGGGGCTGATACAGGATGTTTCAATGACCTTTACCGAACGTTTACGTTTGCGCCCTAAAGGGTTTCATCGGTTAAAGTGAGGCACTGCTTTCAACCTGCGATACCGACTGATGAATCCGTTCGACGTACTGCGTGACTCTCTGTATTTCTTCAAGCGCAATCTGCGCCAGATCGTGCAGCTGTGCCTGCCGCTGGTGATTGTCGAGGCACTGCTGCAACAAGTGGTCGACCACTCCACCGAGCCGGACAGTTTCCCCGGCATCAGTGTATTGGTCGGCCTGCTGGTGTATCCGCTGTACACCGCCGCACTGATCCTGTTTCTCGATGCCCGCAGCCGTGGCGAATCGCCGCGCACCCGCGACTTGCTGGCAACCTCCGCGACCCTGTGGCCGCGCTTCGCCCTGCTGACCGCCCTCAATACGCTGCTGATCCTGATCGGCCTGTCGCTGTATTTCCTGCCGGGCATCTGGTTGATGGTGACACTGGCGTTCGGCGAGTACCTGCTGGTGCTGCGCGGCCTGGCACCGCTGGCGGCGATGAAGGAAAGCCTGCGCCTGACCCGCGGGAATTTCCTGCGCATTCTGGTGTGCATTCTGTGCGTGATGGGCCCGCTGTGGGTACTCAAGGGGGCGACGCTGGCGGTTTACCCTGATCCGCAGAACCCGGTGATATCACTGCTGATCGACAGCGCCCACAGCTTTCTGCAACTGTTCACCAGCGTGGTGGTGTTCCGTTTGTTCATGCTGATCGCCGATGCGCCCGAGAAAGCTGACGGAGCGCTCTAAGCGCTCTACCCTTGGGCTTGGGCGCTGCTCTCGGTTATGCTCGGGGTCAATTTTGTAACGCTATAAGCCGAGCCATGACCCGTCTACTGCGCTACACCCTGCTGTGCCTGCTGATTGCCATTGGCCTGATTGCATTGCTGATCTACAGCCTGACCTGGCGCCCCGAAGCCAAGGAAGTGTTGCCAGTCAGTTGCAACGCCCAAGCGCCGACGCTGGTGCCCGGCCAGGCGCTGAAGGTGATGACCTGGAACGTCCAATATCTGGCAGGCAAGCGCTACGTGTTCTGGAACGACCTGGCCGCAGGGAACGACGAGAGCCCTACACCTGAAGACATGGCCTTCAGCCTCGACGAAGTGGCGCGGGTGATTCGCGACGAGCAACCGGACATCGTGCTGTTGCAGGAACTCGATGACGGCGCCAAGGCCAGTGACTACCAGAACCAGTTCAAATTGCTTCAGGATCGAGTCACCGACCTGTATCCGTGCAGCGCGCAGGCCTTCGACTGGAAAGCCGACTTCGTGCCTGAACCGCACATCTACGGCAGCGTTGGCCGGCAATTGGCAACCCTGAGCCGCTACCAGATCGAACACGCCGAACGCCTGCAATTACCGGTCGCACCGACCAATTTCATCAGCCGTCTGTTCAAGCCGAAAAACGCCTTGCTGGTCACTCACCTGCCATTGAGCAATGGCGGCCAAATGGCCGTGTTCAACACCCATCTGGACCGTGCCACCACCGCGCTCGACGAAACCTTGCAAAGCCAGGTGACAGCCGTGGCCAAGGTCCTCGACAAGTATGAAAGCCGCGGCACGCCGTGGCTGATCGGTGGCGACTTCAACCTGTTGCCGCTGGGCCAGTATCGACGCCTGCCCGCTGAACAACGCACGCCCTATTCCGCCGACAGCGCGCTGCATGTGCTGTGGGACAAATACCCGATGATCCCCACCAACAACGAAGCCAGCGGTATCGACCGGGCGCAATGGCTGACCCATTACCCGAATGACCCAGGCTTGAACGGCCCGGACCGGACCGTCGATTACCTGTTTTACAGCCCGCACATCAAACGGGTTGAGGCGAGGGTGAGACAGGACGATACGTTACGGATTTCCGATCACTTGCCGGTGATTGCGCGGTTTCTGTTGCCGGCAGCGCCTTAGGTCAAAAGCTTCGCGAGCAAGCCCGCTCCCACACTGAATCTCGGTGGTACACAAATGCTGTGCTCACTGAAGATTTAATGTGGGAGCGGGCTTGCTCGCGAATGCCGCACCACCGATGCGACTGACTATTTACGAGGCTTGATCCGCGCGGTCGCCTCGGCCACCAGCGGATCATCCGGCCAGTAATGCTTCGGATAGCGCCCCTTCAAATCCTTCTTCACCTCGGCATACGTACTGCGCCAGAAGTTCGCCAGGTCCTGAGTCACCTGCACCGGTCGCCGCGCCGGAGACAGCAGATGCAGTTTCACCACTTGCCGCCCACCGGCAATGCGCGGCGTCTCGGCCAAGCCGAACAGTTCTTGCAAGCGCACCGCGAGAATCGGCGGCTGTTCGCTGTAATCCAAACGGATCGATGAACCCGAAGGCACGCTCAGGTGATGCGGCGCCAGTTCGTCGAGCCGTTGCGGCAGCGGCCACGGCAACAAGTTGTGAACAATGCTCGACAAGTCCAGGTTAGCGAAGTGACTGAGGCGCGAGACTTTCCCCAGATAGGGCATCAACCAGTGTTCGAGACTTTTGAGCAGAGCGGTGTCGCTGACATCCGGCCACTCACTCTCACCCTTGCTGCCAAGGTCCAACTGCCGCAATAACGCAACTCGTGCCTGCCACTGACGCAGTTCCGGAGTCCACGGCAATAGTTCCAGACCTTTGCGCCGCACCAGGTTCACCAGCGCCTGACAGCGGGCGCTTTCGTCGAGCCCGGTTAGCGGCTCACGGCTAAGAATCAATTCGCCAACCTTGCGCTGACGCTCGGCCCGCAGCACGCCTTCGCGCTCATCCCAATCCAGTTGATCGACGCAACGCACCTGCTCGGCCAGCACTGAATCGAACAACGCTGGATCGAAATCCGTCGCCAGATAAATCCGCTCCTCACGCTGGCCTTGGCGACTGCCCAGATCGGCGATCACCAGCCACGGTTGCTTCATCAAGCTGTCCGCTTCAGCAAACAGCGCCGCACGACCGTTGGCCAATCGATATTCAGCGCCACCGGCCCGCCGCTGCTGGGCTACGCGGTCGGGATAGGCCAACGCCAACAGCGCACCGAGCCAGCGCGGATGATCCGGATCGCCGACCGGTTCCGACGCTTTACCCCGCAGGTAACCGCGATACTGCCGCGCCAGTTGCCGGGCACGTTGCACGCCACCCTGAGCGCCGCGTGCGGCCCGTTCTTCGCCGGACAACAGCACCAATCGGCTGTGCAGATCCGCGCCAGCGCCACGCAAGATATCCCGCTCGCCGAGCAGTGCCGCGACATCACAGGCCATGTCGGCCAAGCCTAGCGCCTGACCGCGTAACAGCAAATGCGCGATGCGAGGATGAGCCGGCAGTTCAGCCATCGCCTGACCATGACGGGTCAGCGCCTCGCCCTCCAGCGCGCCCAAACGTTCAAGCAGATCTTGAGCCTGTGCATAAGCCGCTGCCGGAGGGACATCGAGCCACACCAATTGACTCGGCGTCACGCCCCAACGCCCCAGTTGCAAGGCCAGCCCGGCGAGGTCCGCCGAGAGAATTTCCGCACTGGCGTAAGCCGCCAGTTGCTCGTGCTGATCCTGCGACCACAACCGATAACACACGCCGGGCTCCAGGCGCCCTGCCCGGCCCGCGCGCTGCGTGGCACTCGCTTTGGAAATGCGCTGAGTATCCAGGCGAGTCATGCCGCTGCCGGGGTCGAAACGCGGCACTCGCGCCAGCCCGGCATCGATCACCACGCGCACACCGTTGATGGTCAGGCTGGTCTCGGCGATGTTGGTGGCCAGCACCACTTTGCGTTTACCCGCAGGCGCCGGATCGATCGCCGCACGCTGCGCCGTCAGATCCAGTTCGCCGTGTAACGGGCAGAGCAACACAGGCGTGCCCTCGCCCAGCGCATCGACCAATTGTTGATGCACCCGACGGATCTCGGCCTGCCCCGGCAGGAACACCAGCAGGCTACCGGTCTCATCGTTCAGCGCGTCGAGGATGGTCTGCACCACCCTCGGCTCGATAAATTCACCGGGCTGAAACGGCCGACCCCAACGCATTGCCACCGGGTACATGCGACCTTCGCTGCGCAGGATCGGCGCATCGTCCAGCAACCCGGCCAGGCGCTCGCCTTCCAGGGTTGCCGACATCAGAAGGATTTTCAGTGGCTGATCGTCACGAAACAGCTCCCGGCCATTGAGGCTCAGGGCCAACGCCAGGTCGGCATCGAGACTGCGTTCGTGGAACTCATCGAAAATCAGCAAGCCCACGCCTTCCAGCGCCGGGTCATCCTGCAAGCGCCGGGTGAGGATGCCTTCGGTGACCACTTCGATGCGGGTGTTGGGGCCGACTTTGCTGTCGAGACGAATCCGGTAGCCAACGGTTTCACCAACCTTCTCGCCCAGTTCACTGGCCAACCGCTCCGCCGCCGCCCGCGCGGCTAATCGGCGCGGTTCGAGCATCAGAATGGTCTGCCCGGCCAGCCACGACTCATCGAGCAAGGCCAAGGGCACGCGGGTGGTTTTACCGGCGCCGGGCGGTGCTTCGAGCACGGCTTCGTGGCGTGTAGCGAGGGCTTCACGCAGGGCGGGTAAAACTTCATCAATCGGCAAAGAAATCATGCTGGCTCCCAAACAGAGCGGCGAGTATAACGGCGAACTGCTTGGTGTTTATCACGGTCCTAATTCATACAGGCACCCCTTCGTTTTGTAATAACCCAGGAGATTTCATATGCGTGCTCCCTTTCGCTTGATCGGCGGTGTATTGGTCGCGACCTTGCTGACCCAGGTAACGGCCTGCGGCTCGATTTTCTACCCGGATCGTCGCGGTCAGATCGACGGCAAGATCGACCCGGCCATCGCCGCGCTGGATGCCGTGGGTCTGCTGTTTTACATCATCCCAGGCCTGATCGCCTTTGCGGTGGACTTCGCCACGGGCGCCATTTACTTCGAGCCAGGCCGGACTGCTCAGGTGGCTCCGGAAAAACTCAAGGAAGCCATCGGTGTCGATGGCAAGGTCGATAACCACAAGTTGCAGACTATTCTCGAAACTGAGTTGGGCCGCAGCTTCCCGCTGGACGATCCACGCCTGATCCAGCACAAGGGCAGCGCCCAGCAACTGGCCATGTTCGGCCTGCAACCGGCCGCATAATTCATGCGTTCGAAAGGACACTTAAAGGAACAGCCACACCTATGACCACCAGTACCGAACACGCCCGCCTGCTGCGGCTGGCGACGCGCGCCTCGGTGGCGGTGGCGTGCACGCTGATCGTCGCCAAAGCCATCGCCTGGTGGCTGAGCGGCTCGGTGAGCATGCTCGCCGGGCTGACCGACTCGGCACTCGATGGCGTCAGCTCGCTGCTCAATCTGCTGGCCGTGCATTACGCCTTGCGCCCGGCCGACGACGATCATCGTTACGGGCATGGCAAGGCCGAATCATTGGCGGGTATGGCTCAGGCGCTGTTCATTGGCGGCAGTGCGGTGCTGATCGCCTTGCAGGCGATTGAACGATTGAAACATCCGGAGCCGATAGGCGCAGCGTGGCTCAGCATCGGAGTGATTGTGTTCTCCCTCGCCCTGACCGTGGCCCTGCTGATGTTGCAGCATCGGGTGATCAAGGCAACCGGTTCCAACGCCGTGAGTGCCGACTCCTTGCATTACCGCTCGGACCTGCTGCTCAACGGCAGCATTCTGGTGGCGCTGGTGCTGGCCGGGTTTGGCTGGCATCAAGTCGACCCCTGGTTCGGATTGGGGATCGCGGCCTACATCCTCTGGAGCGCCATTCATATCGCCCGGGAAAGTTTTGCAGTGCTGATGGATGAAGAGCTGCCGCCGGATGTCAGCCAGCACATGCTTGAACTGGCCTGCAGCGTACCGGGGGTTTTGGGCGCACATGACCTGCGCACACGAATCTCCGGCAACCAGTGGTTCGTACAGTTACATCTGGAATTGCCGGGGGAGCTGACTCTGTCAGTTGCCCACGGCATCAGCGATCAAGCCGCCGAGGCGATTCACTCCGCCTACCCGCGAGCCGAAGTGCTGGTGCACGCCGACCCACAGGAAGTGGTGAACGCCGCCAGGGCTCAGTAACTCACCTGATAACCGCGACTACTCAGACAGTTGCCCTGGGCCTGTCGGTAGGCTTGCACCACCGACGGATCCGGTTGATAGGTGACGGCGCGCGGATCGAAACCGCTCTGCTCCATGGCCCAGCGATAGCACTCGTAACCGTCCCGACTGACCTCCTCTGGCGACTGGCCGTTGGCCGGATACGCCACCACGTCATAACCAGTGTTCACCGGTTGCGGCTGCACGGGTGGTTCGACCACGACGTAATCCCGAGTGCTCTCCTGATAGGCGTAATACGCACCGGCCGCCAGGAACAACAACGCACCGCCGATCCACACTTCACGCGCGTAATCGGGCAAGTAGCTGACCCGAATCCCGCGAGGCGGCTGAACCACCACGTAACGTGGGCCGTGCGGGCGATACCAGTAACCACCGGAATAGAAATAATCCTGGCCACGATACGGCACGCGGTAGTTGCGCTCCGGGAAGCGGTCGATCACGTACCCCGGACGATACTGCGGGCCGGGGCCCCAGCCATTGCCGCGCCCATCCGGGCGACCGGGCCAGCGACGATCATCATGACGTGAGCCCTGACCGCCAGTCTGCCAATTCCGGTTGTCATTGTTGCGCCGTGGTTCGTCCTGATAGTAGCCACGCCGGGGTTCCTGGGTCTGGCGCACGGTGTCGGGCCGGCCCTGAATCGGCAGATTGTTACTGGGTTGTTGCGGCGGTCGGCCCTGAGTATTGGGATCGTGCGAGGGACGGTTCTGCCGCTCGCCGCCCTGATTCTGGTCGTGGAGTTCGAACTTGCGGCTGTTGTCGCCACGAATGATTTCGTTGTTCTGCGGCCGGGGCTGGTTGTTACCGTCATGGCCCTGGCCCTTTCCTTGATGATCCGGTCCGCGCTGGCCGCCATCGGGCCCACGGATTTGCGGCTCGTCGGCAAGCGATTGCGCAGTGACACTCACACACAGCAAACCAACACCGGCCAAACGCCAGATGCGCGACTTCATGCTTTTCCTCACTGCGGGTTAGGGCCTGTACGTAAGACTGGGAAAGCACAGGCCGGTTCTGCAACAGGTTATCAGTCACGCAACTTATTTATTGAGGGTCGCCCATGAATTCCGGGCAATAAAAAAGGGAGACCCGTCGGCCTCCCTTTGAGAACTTCGTCCGTGCTCGACGCTTATGACGTCGGCTCACCTCACGCCGTCTTCTGGACAGTGTGTAGCTCGGGGGCCAACACATCCCCGGTGGGGGTGGCGACCGCAGCTGGCCTGATTGGGCGAGCCGCATTGGACTGTTTGTCCGAGCAGTGATTCTGGTGATAAGAATAGGCCCGGAGCGACGACAGAGGATTGCGAAGATTGCTCAAATAAACATCACTTGCGCAATTTTTAACTCAGGATAGATAATCCGCCGCAATAGTTATGACAAAGGCCAGATTGATGAGCAAACTCGACCGATACGACTTGAGCATTTTGGCGGAATTACAGCGCGACGCGCGCATCTCCAATCAGGAGTTGGCCGAACGCATAGGCCTGTCGCCTTCGCCTTGCTCGCGGCGGGTCAAGCAACTGGAAGACGACGGTTACATCACCCGCCAGGTCGCCTTGCTGGACCGCAAGATGCTCGGCCTGAGCCTGACCGCCTACGTGCTGATCGGCATGGACCGCCATACACCCGAGCGTTTCGAGAACTTCGAAGCCGCCATTCGCACCTTGCCGCAAGTGCTGGAATGCAGCCTGGTGACGGGAATGGATGCGGATTATCAGCTCAAGGTAGTGGTGCCGGACATGGACCACTATCAGAAACTGCTGCTGGGGCATCTGACCCGGATTGAAGGGGTGACGAGTGTGCGGTCAAGTTTTGTGTTGAATCAGGTGCTCAACAGCACCGAGTTGCCGCTGACTCATTTGCGCAGCTGAAACCCGCTTCTGTAGGAGCTGTCGAGTGAAACGAGGCTGCGATCTTTTGATTTTGCTTTTTAAAAACAAGATCAAAAGATCGCAGCCTCGTTTCACTCGACAGCTCCTACAAGAGTGCTCTGGGCGACGAATAGCTGCGACACACCGACGCAGGTCAATGCCCCGCCAATCCGCCATGGCGTATACTCCAGCGCCTTTTAGCCCCACCCGCGCTGGAGATGTTCGATGGATCCTGCAGTACTCGAAGAGTGGATGATGACTGGCCTGGTCAGCATCCTGATCATTTTCATGGGTTTCATCGTCTGGGATCTGGCGAAAAAATCCAAGGCCGGGCGCTTCGGCTCGTTTATTCTGTTCTTCGTACTGGGGCTGGGCGTGGCCGCGTTCGTGATCAAAAGCGTGGTGATCGGCCTGATCGAATCCGGCACTCTATAAGCGCGCCGGCACTTCCTTCCACTGGCCCTGATCGAGCCCTTCGATCGACCAGTCGCCGATTCTGACCCGCACCAGACGCAACGTCGGCAAGCCGACCGCCGCGGTCATGCGTCGTACCTGACGGTTGCGCCCTTCGCGAATCACCAGCTCCAGCCAACTGGTCGGCACGCTTTTACGAAAGCGCACTGGCGGGTTGCGCGGCCACAGTTCGGGCTCATCCAGCTGTCGCGCTTCGGCCGGCAATGTCATGCCGTCGTTCAGTTCGACGCCATCGCGCAATCGCTGCAACTGCACAGCGGTTGGCTCACCTTCCACTTGCACCCAGTAAGTCTTGGCCAGTTTGTGTTTCGGGTCGGCAATTCGCGCCTGAAGCTGACCGTCATTGGTCAGCAACAGCAAGCCTTCGCTGTCACGGTCCAGCCGCCCTGCCGGATAAATTCCCGGAATCTCGATAAAATCCTTGAGCGTCGCCCGCCCTTCGCCGTCGCTGAATTGCGTCAGCACATCGAAAGGTTTGTTGAACAGAATCAGCTTCGGCTCGGCCGGCGGCGCTTTGGCGACACGGCGCGGGGCTGAAGAGGATGGCGCAGGCTTCACGCCAGGGCGACGGGAAACGGGACGTGGAGGACGAGACATGGCGAGAAGAACATCTAACGGTCAGGGCTGCTAATGCTAGTGCCCCAACCGCTAAATGACCATGAGAACAATCAGCGGAACGGCGGCTCGTCGAAGCTGCGCAGTTTGCGCGAGTGCAGCGAGTTGAGCTCGGTGCGCAACAGATCCACCGCTTCGATGCCGATCTTCAAGTGCTGGCTGACCGCGCGTTCATAGAAGGCGTTGGCCGAACCCGGCAGTTTGATTTCGCTGTGCAACGGTTTGTCCGATACGCAGAGCAATGTGCCGTATGGCACCCGCAAGCGGTAACCCTGCGCGGCGATGGTGCCGCTTTCCATGTCCACCGCCACGGCGCGAGACAGGTTGATCAGCGGACGTTCCTGCGCCCAGCGCAGTTCCCAGTTACGGTCGTCGTAGGTCAATACGGTTCCGGTACGCAGGCGTTTCTTCAGCTCGTCGCCCTTCTCACCGGTGATGTTGGCCGCCGCTTGCTGCAACGCCATCTGCACTTCGGCCAGGGCCGGAATCGGAATGTTCGGCGGCACGACCCGGTCGAGAATCCCGTCGCGGCGCATGTAAGCGTGGGCCAGCACGTAGTCGCCAATGGTCTGCGACTGACGCAAGCCGCCACAGTGACCAATCATCAGCCAGCAATGCGGACGCAGCACGGCCAGGTGGTCGGTGATGTTCTTGGCGTTGGACGGGCCGACGCCGATGTTCACCAGGGTCACGCCATGGCCGTCGCTGGCGATCAGGTGATAGGCCGGCATCTGGTAACGATGCCAGACCACGCCCGCGGCAATCGCCGACGCTTCGCCGTGGTCCATGCTCTTTTCGATGATCACGTTGCCCGGCAACACCATGCGCACAAAACGCGGATCGTTGCGCAGTTGCTCAAGGCCATGAACGATGAACTGGTCGACGTAGCGGTGGTAGTTGGTCAGCAGAATCCACGGCTGCACATGGCGCCAGTCGCTGCCGGTGTAATGCACCAGTCGGCGCAGGGAGAAATCCACTCGCGCGGCGTCGAACAGGGCCAGGGGCAACGGGTCGGTGTTTTCCCAATCGTACAAACCATCGGCAATGCCATCGGTGGCGGCCGACAAATCCGTACTCGGGAACACGCGCGCCAGCACCGCCGCCGTGACGCCGGAGCCGGCCAGCTCATCGCCCTGCTCGACCACATACGGATACGGAATGTTCTGCTGACTGACGCCGACTTCCACGGTCACGGTGAAGTCGTGCATCAACGGGACAAGTTGTTCCAGCAGGTATTTGCGGAAAGCGCGGGGATGAGTGACGGTGACGCTGTAGGTTCCCGGCAGTTGAACCTTGGCATAGGCGCGAGTGGTCTGTGGGACTTCGCCCTGGCAAAGGTAGGTCAGACGCAACTCGGGATAACGAAACAGAGCACGCTGCTCTGCGTCCGGCTCGACGCGATCCTTGAGATAACGCTTGAGCGCCTGATTCAGCGCTGTGGTTGCACGCTCGTGCAAGGCAGCAAGCCGATCCACGGCTTGCTCGGCGGTTTGAACGACAATAAACGCTTCGGTCACGATCAGCTTCCTGTGTTCTGACTTGCAGACCTTCATCTTGCCTGCATCGTCGCTTCACGGGAACAGTGGCGTGTTGGCTGCACATCAATTCTGAGATACAGATAAACCCTGTGGGAGCGGGCAAGCCCGCTCCCACAGGTTTCAGTGCTGTTGATCAAATTGTGGTCAGAACCCTTGCGGGGTCGACCGGGCCACAATCGCTTCCACATCCAGCCCGCGCGGCAACGTTCCATACACCCGACCGGCCGACCCGAGGCGACTGGCGATGAAGGCATCACTGACCGCCGCATTCCCCGCCTCCAGCAACAGCTTGGCCTGAAGCCCCAAGGCGATGTCTTCGGTGAGCTGGCGGGCGCGGTATTGAATTTCGGCGGTGTCCTTGAACGCCGCCTGCAATTGGCTGATATGCGCGGCCAGACGTTTGTCGCCATGACCGTCGCCCAATTCGCTGAACAGCACATCAAGCACGCCCGGCTCTTTCGACAATGCGCGCAACACGTCGAGGCATTGCACGTTGCCGGAACCTTCCCACGTCGAGTTAACCGGGGCCTCACGATACAAACGCGGCAAGATGCTTTCTTCGACATAACCGGCGCCGCCCATGCATTCGGCAGCCTCATTGATCATCGCGGGCGCGCGTTTGCAGATCCAGTACTTGCCCACCGCCGTCACCAGTCGGGCGAATTTTGCTTCGTGCTCGTCATCCAGATGATCCAGCGACCGGCCCATGCGCAAACTCAAGGCCAACGCCGCTTCGCTTTCCAGGGCCAGGTCGGCCAGTACGTTTTGCATCAAGGGTTGCTCGCTCAGCAACTTGCCACCGACCTTGCGGTGGGCGCAGTGATGGCTGGCCTGGGTCAACGCCTGGCGCATCAGCGCGCTGGAGCCGACCATGCAATCGAAGCGGGTCATGGCAACCATTTCGATGATGGTTGGAACACCTCGCCCCTCTTCGCCGACCATCCAGGCCAGGGCGCCACGGAATTCCACCTCGCTGGAGGCATTGGACCAGTTGCCGAGTTTGTTCTTCAGCCGCTGGATGTAGAACTGATTGCGTGTGTCGTCTGGTCGATGACGCGGCAGCAGGAAACAGGTCAAGCCTTTGTCGGTCTGGGCCAGGGTCAGGAAGGCGTCGCACATCGGCGCCGAGCAGAACCACTTGTGGCCCACCAGTTCATACGCCTGACCGGGCCCACTGGCGCCGACCGGATAAGCCTTGGTGGTGTTGGCTCGCACGTCGGTGCCGCCCTGTTTCTCGGTCATGGCCATGCCGATGGTGACCCCGGCCTTGTGGGCCATGCCGACGTTGCGCGGGTCGTATTCGGTGGCGAGGATTTTCGGCAGCCATTGTTCGGCCAGATCCGGTTGCAGGCGCATCGCCGGGACACTGGCGAAGGTCATGGTCAGCGGGCAACCGCTGCCGGCTTCAGCCTGACTGTGCAAATAGGTCATGGACGCGCGGGCAACGTGGGCGCCCGGTTGGGGATCGGTCCAGGGCAAGCCTGTCAGGCCATGCTCCACCGCCGTGCGCATCAACTCGTGGTAAGCCGGGTGAAATTCCACCAAATCGATGCGATAGCCGTAGCGGTCATGGCTGACGAACACCGGTTTGTTCTGATTGGCCGCAAACCCCGCCTCCATCAGCGGCCCGCCGGCCAATGCGCCGTAAGCGTCGATCCGCGACTCGGCCCAACCGGCATCGAAACGCCGCGACCACTCCTGCAACGGCAGGTCGATGCGATAGAGGTTGGTGCCGTCCAGCGATGGAGGCTGGTTGGTGACTTCGTGGGTTTCGGCGAACTGATGCAGGTTCATGACGGGGCTCCTTTGGTCAGCCAAGGGACTTTCAGTTAAGCACCGCCCCGAGGTTGAACAAAGTGGCATATCTGCCTAACTGTCGGCGCTTTCGCCTTGCCCCGGACAGAGCACCCGCCGATAAAGCGCCGCCTGCAGATCCGCGAATTTCACCGGTTTGCTCAGGTAGTCGACCAAGGTGTCGCTCGGGCAATAGGCCCGGTCCGCACTCAGGGCAATCATGAACACGGGTAATTCGGCGCAACCCGGCAAGGCGCGGATCCGGCTGCAGATCGAGGCGCCATCCAGTGGCGGCAGCTGACAATCGAGCAGCACCGCATCAACGGTTTCACGCTGCAAGTGATCAAGCGCAGCGATGCCACTGTCGGCGGTGCGCACGCGGAACCCAAGCTTGAGCAACATGCCACGCATCACCAATTGATTGATGCTGTTGTCGTCGACCAGCAACACCGTGCAGTCCTGGGGCAAACGCAGGTGGGAGGTTTGCCGGATAATCGAAGGCGCAGATTCCATCGGCAGCTCGAATTCGACGTCCAGCTGGAAGCGACTGCCGCGTCCCGGTTCCGAGCGGTGGCTCAGGCGCCCGCCGAGCAATTCGACCAGTTGCCGACAAATGGCCAGGCCAACGCCCAAACCACCGTATTCACGGGTCATCGAGCCGTCGAGCTGGAAGAAGCGTTGATACAGCGTTGCCTCGTCCAAATCGGTAAAACCAATGCCGGTGTCGATCACCGCAAAGGACAGCGCCAGCCGATCGGGCGCCACAGGTTTGCCCGTCACCCGCAGCGCCAATCCGCCGATCCGGGTGAATTTGATCGCGTTATCCAGCAGGCATTCCAGGCATTGCGTCAGCTTGCCGCTGTCGCCGTGCAAGCGATCCGGCAGCCCCGGTGCAACCTCGACCTTGAAGTCCAGCGACTTGCTCGATGCATTGCCATCGAACTGCAGGCGCAAGGCCTCGACCACACCGCGCAAACTGAATGTGTCCGGGTAGACCTTGAGCTTGCCGGCCTGTAATTCGGTCAGTGTGAGGATGCCATTGACCATGCGCATCATGTCCCGCGCCGAACCGGCAGCCGTTTGCTGATATTGCTCCAGCTCAGGGTTCATCTCGACGGTCTGCATCAACTCCAGCGAACCGATAACACCGTTCATGGGCGTGCGCAGTTCGTGGGTCAGGGTGGCGAGGAATTCGTCCTTGAGCTTGTTACTGTGAGCCAGTTGCTGGTTCAGCACTTCGAGCTTCTGGCCGGCATCGAACAGCGTTTGAGCCTGTTGCTCACGCATGGCATTGATGCGATCGGCCAGGGCCAGGGACAGCAGCGCCACTTCGATCGCCGAGCCGATCTGACTGGCGTACATGGTCAGGAATACGTTGGGCAAATAACCCAGCACCATCAGGGTATTGACGATGCCCCCAAGCAGGAACGCCGACCAGGCAATGATGAAATACCGCGCGACCCGCAGGCCACGCCACCAGGCGAAAATCCCGGCGGCGAAAATCACCACGGTAAAGACCAATGCCAGCAATGTCGCCAGACGCAGGGCCAGGGCGTAACTGGTCATCAATGACAACCCGACCACCAGCGCGCTGAACGCAATCAACACCAGCAGCAAACGGTCGAGCCAGCGACTGTGGGTGGCCGTCTGCAAGAAGCTGCGGGCGAACTGGCTGCCGAACAATCCTGAACAGCCGATGAAGAACGGCGTCGCAGCGTTGGCCCACCACGGATTGTTTGGCCAGAAATACTCCACGGCCGCGCCATTCACCGACAGCTGATACAAGCCGAACGAGGCGATATAGACGATGTAATAGAGGTAGCTGGTGTCGCGCACGCTGAGATAGATGAACAGGTTGTAGACCAGCATCCCCAGCAACACACCGTAAATCAGCCCCAGCACATAGAGCCGGGTCGGCTGCTGTTCGAGGTAAGCGGTGCTCGACCACAAAGTGACGGGCGCCTGAACCGACCCTTCGCTTTGCAGACGCAGGTACACGGTTTGCGCCTGCCCAGGCGCGAAGTTCAGATCGAACAGATAGTTGTTCTGGCGGATCTCGCGAGTGGTAAACGGCAATGCATCGCCAGTCTGTCGGACCAATTGATAGTCACCGCCAGCATCGGGCAAGTAGAGATCGAGGTGATCGAGGGGCGGATAGGCCAACTCCAGCAACCAGGTCTGTTGTGCCGACGGGTTGGTCGGGCGGTACTGCAAGTCGATTTTCAGCCAGAACACCGAACGCGAATAACCGGCGTTGAGGGTGGCTTTATCGTGAGGGTTGAACTGCCCGGCCGCCGCTTGCGCACGGACATCGGCGATGGTCGCCTGACCGCCCGCGTCTTCATAAACCTGCATCGTTCGGCCCAGGGGAAGGCTCTGGGTGAACTCGTCGAATTCGACGGCGCTCGCCAGGAGGGGCAAGCACAACAGCAACATCAGCAAATAGCGCATTTAAGCCCCAGCGTGGCCTGTCCGGTTCTGTCAGGAAGCCCCCCATTCCTTTTGAGTAGACGTAAAACCGGTATTACCTGTTATTGGTTTGGATCCACTCTAGCATAGCCGTTGATGGCCATTGAACACCATTGAAATTTTTCCTGCAAAGGCTCTAGAACAAGCGTTCCAGCTCTATGCATTGAGTTAGAGCTGTTGGCTTGGTCAGGTTGTGACAATGCCTCAGCGCGTAGCGATTACTTGTGGCGAGGGGGCTTGCCCCTGTTGGGGTGCGAAGCGCCCCCTTTGCCTTCTGCCAGGAACACCGCATCGGCCGGTTTACGACCGCTTCGCAGCCGAACGAGGGCAAGCCCCCCACCACAATGTATCGGCCGCGATGGCGGCCACAACACCCGAAAAAACATGTTTGGTGGTAAGCTCGCGCACCATGAATATCTACAGCTCTCGCCCCGTTGTCCTCTGTCTCTCCGGCCACGACCCAAGTGGTGGCGCCGGCTTGCAGGCAGATATCGAAGCCCTGCTCGCTCAGGGCTGTCATGCGGCTCCGGCCGTCACCGCCCTGACCGTGCAAGACACCGTCAACGTCACTGACTTCCGCGTTCTCGATCGCGAGTGGGTGCTGGCCCAAGCCAACGCCGTGCTCAACGACTCCGAAGTCGCCGCCGTCAAACTGGGCATGCTCGGTTCCCTGGAAATGGTCGACACCGTGGTCGAACTGCTTTCAGCGCACCCGCATTTGCCGGTGGTCTGCGACCCGGTGCTGCGCGCCGGTGGCGGTGGACGACTGGGCAAGGACGAGGTCGGCTACGCCATGCGCGAACGCCTGTTGCCGCTGTCGATCATTGCCACCCCCAACCTTCCCGAAGCCCGCATCCTCGCAGAACTGCCCGAAGGCACCGCGGACGAGTGCGCTGAAAAACTCCTGCCGTTCGTCAAACACCTGCTGATCACCGGCGGTCATGGCGACGAACACGAGATACACAATCGCCTGTACAGCCGCGACGGTCGCCGCGAAACCTTTACCTGCCAGCGCTTGCCCGGCAGCTATCACGGTTCCGGTTGCACGCTGGCCAGCGCCCTCGCCGGTCGCCTGGCCCAGGGTGAACACCTTGCCAGTGCCGTACAGAGCGCGCTTGACTACACTTGGCGCACCTTGCGTGATGCGGAGCAGCTGGGCAAAGGCCAGTTCGTGCCGCGCCGCTTGCCACTGGACTTCTGTTCGTAACTTTTTATTAGTATTGCGGTGAGGCTTGTCCGATGAAACTACGTGGCCTGTACGCCATTACCGACAGCCAGTTACTGGCCGGGAAATTTCTTTCGTACGTGGAGGCGGCGCTTGAAGGCGGCGTCACCCTGCTGCAATACCGCGACAAGAGCAGCGACGAGGCCCGTCGCCTGCGTGAGGCCGAAGCCCTGCGCGATCTGTGCGAACGCTACAAGACCCATCTGATCATCAACGACGACGCCGAACTGGCCGCACGCTTGAATGTCGGCGTGCACCTGGGCCAGACCGATGGCCCGCTGATGCCGGTTCGCGCACTGCTCGGTCGTCAGGCGATCATCGGTTCGACCTGCCACGCGCAACTCGAACTCGCCGAACAAGCCGCCAAAGAAGGCGCCAGCTACGTCGCCTTCGGCCGCTTCTTCAACTCCAACACCAAGCCCGGCGCACCGGCCTGCAGCCTCGATCTGCTCGATCAGGCTCGCGGCAAACTGCACCTGCCAATCTGCGCGATCGGCGGCATTACTCTGGACAACGCTACGCCACTGGTGGCCCACGGGGTCGACTTGCTGGCGGTGGTGCATGGTCTGTTTGGCGCCGAGAACACGGCTGAAGTAACGCGCCGCGCCCGCGCCTTTAATGAATTATTCAAATCCTGATTTTCTGAGAGCCCGATCATGTCTCGTTCCGAAACCCTGTTTGCCAATGCCCAGAAACACATTCCCGGAGGCGTGAACTCGCCTGTTCGTGCGTTCAAGAGTGTTGGCGGCACGCCGCTGTTCTTCAAACACGCCGAAGGCGCCTACGTCACCGACGAAGACGACAAGCGTTATGTGGATTACGTGGGTTCCTGGGGGCCGATGATTCTCGGCCACAGCCATCCGGACGTGCTGGACGCGGTGCGCAAACAGTTGGAACACGGCCTGTCCTACGGCGCCCCGACCGCGATGGAAACCGAAATGGCCGATCTGGTCTGCTCGATCGTGCCGTCGATGGAAATGGTGCGCATGGTCAGCTCCGGCACCGAAGCGACGATGAGCGCCATCCGCCTGGCCCGTGGCTTCACCGGCCGTGACAGCATCATCAAATTCGAAGGTTGCTACCACGGTCACTCCGACAGCCTGCTGGTCAAGGCCGGTTCCGGCGCCCTGACCCAAGGCGTGCCGAGTTCTGCCGGTGTACCGGCGGCGTTCGCCAAACACACCCTGACCCTGCCGTTCAACGACATCGACGCGGTAGAAACCATGCTCGCCGAAGTCGGCCAGGACGTGGCCTGCATCATCGTCGAGCCAGTGGCCGGCAACATGAACTGCGTACCGCCGGCACCGGGCTTCCTCGAAGGCCTGCGGACCCTGTGCGACAAGCACGGCGTGGTGCTGATTTTCGACGAAGTGATGACCGGTTTCCGTGTCGCCCTCGGTGGCGCCCAAGCCCATTACGGCGTCACGCCGGACCTGAGCACCTTCGGCAAGATCATCGGTGGCGGCATGCCGGTTGGCTGCTTCGGTGGCAAACGCAAGATCATGGAGCAAATCGCGCCACTGGGGCCGGTCTACCAGGCTGGCACGTTGTCGGGTAACCCGCTGGCGATGGCGGCGGGCCTGACCACTCTGCGCCTGATCAGTCGTCCTGGTTTCCACGCCGAGCTGAGCGACTACACCAGCCGTCTGCTCGATGGCCTGCAACAGCGCGCCGACGCCGCCGGCATTCCGTTCGTGACCACTCAGGCGGGTGGCATGTTCGGCCTGTACTTCAGCGGCGCCGACGACATCGTGACCTTTGAAGATGTGATGGCCAGCGATGCCGGCCTGTTCGGGCGTTTCTTCCACCTGATGCTCGAAGGCGGTGTGTACCTGGCGCCAAGCGCCTTTGAAGCCGGTTTCACCTCGATCGCCCACGGCGAAACCGAGTTGAAACTGACACTGGACGCCGCCGAGCGTGCATTCGCCGCACTGAAATAAAGCTGCGACGCTGACGTTGGCTATTGCCAGCGTCAGCTTTCACCTACATTCGCGTCCTTTTTCCTACTCATCTGCCAATAATCCCCCGCAAAGTGGGCGATATATTCCCCGTGCAGCAGAAAAACGAGTAAAGACTTTGTAAGGTTGGCCCTGCTTATTTCATAATGCGCGCTTATTGGATCCCTCGATGGGTCCACGCGCCCCTCAGAGGTAAGTCGATTCCCATGAACCGCACCGGCCGCACCCTTGCATTGGGCTGCCTGTTGCTCCTTCAGCCCCTGCTCGCGCTCGCACAAGCAGGCGGCAACTCGTTGTTGATCCCGGCGATGGGTCGCTGCACCCTCAATACTCAGCCGCAAGACCTGACGCAAGCGCTCGCCGCCTGTCAGAAAGCGTCGGATGAAGGGGATGCGCAAGCGCAATACGAGTTGGGTGAGTTCTACTACGACGGCAAAAACGCGCCCCGCGACCTCAATCAAGCCCTGAGTTACTTCGAAAAGGCCTCGCTGCAAGGCCACGCCCAGGCGCAATTCAAACTCGGCACCATGTTCTTCCACGGTGAAGGCGTACCGGCCAATAATGTTCAGGCGTATATCGTGCTGAAAATGGCCGCCGTCAACGGTGCCGAAGAGGCGCTGGACACCGCCGACGAAGTCGCCGAAAAAATGCCCCGCGAAGATCTGGAAGTCGCTACCCAGGTGCTGGGGCAAATTTTCCGTAAATACCTGATGGAATTGCAGAGCGCCGATGGGCGCACGCCGTTTTCGCCACTGCCTTAAATTCTGCGTTGGTCTTTCTGGCCTCTTCGCGGGCAAGCCTCGCTCCTACAAGGGCAGCGCTGGCCTGTAGGAGCGAGGCTTGCCCGCGAAGTGAGCCACCCGGTCTCGAAGACTACTTCTCAGGCATCGGCATCGGAAACGGCATGACATTGCCGACCGCACCGCGGGCTTCGCTGATTTTCGGGGTGCCGAGGCGTTCGACCTCGTCGATGCGCACGATCGAATGCATCGGCACAAAACTGCGCACAACGCCTTCGAACTGAGCCTTGAGCTTCTCTTCGCTCGGATCGACGACCACTTGCGTGCGCTCGCCAAAGACGAACTCTTCCACTTCCAGGAAGCCCCACAGATCACTTTGATAGATCTGCTTGGCATACATTTCGTACACCTGGCCCTGATTGAGGAAAATCACCTTGTAGATTGGAGCTTCACGTTTGGTCATGGTGGGCGGGTAACACATCGGGGATAAAAATGAGGGCGCGAACTATAGCATAGCCGTCGGACGCGCAACGGTAGGAACCTTGGTGCATGTTCCCTATAATGCGCGGTTCTTTGAATCACGTGATGACTCTGTCCATGGCCAAGAAGCTTTACATCGAAACCCACGGTTGCCAGATGAACGAGTACGACAGCTCGCGCATGGTCGATCTGCTGGGTGAACATCAGGCCCTGGAAGTCACCGCTCGTGCTGAAGATGCCGACGTGATCCTGCTCAACACGTGCTCGATCCGCGAACGCGCCCAGGACCGGGTGTATTCCCAGCTGGGCCGCTGGCGCGAATTGAAGCTGGCCAACCCTGACATGGTCATCGCTGTCGGCGGTTGCGTGGCCAGCCAGGAAGGCGCGGCCATCCGTGATCGCGCTCCGTACGTGGACGTGGTATTCGGCCCGCAGACCCTGCATCGCCTGCCGGAAATGATCGACGCCGCGCGCCTGACCAAGCTGCCGCAAGTCGACGTCTCGTTCCCGGAAATCGAAAAATTCGACCACTTGCCCGAGCCACGCATCGACGGGCCGAGCGCTTACGTGTCGGTCATGGAAGGCTGCAGCAAGTACTGCACCTTCTGCGTAGTGCCATATACGCGCGGTGAAGAAGTCAGCCGACCATTCGACGACGTGATTGCCGAGATCATTCACCTGGCCGAAAACGGCGTGCGCGAAGTGACCTTGCTGGGGCAGAACGTCAACGGTTATCGCGGCACCACTCACGACGGTCGCCTGGCCGATCTGGCAGAACTGATCCGCGTAGTGGCCGCCGTCGATGGCATCGACCGGATTCGCTACACCACCTCGCACCCGCTGGAATTCTCCGACAGCCTGATCCAGGCCCACGCCGACGTACCGGAACTGGTGAAACACCTGCATTTGCCGGTGCAATCCGGTTCCGACCGGATCCTCGCGGCGATGAAGCGCAACCACACCGCGCTGGAGTACAAATCCAAACTGCGCAAGTTGCGGGCCGCCGTGCCGGGGATCTGCATCAGCTCTGACTTTATCGTGGGCTTCCCGGGCGAGACCGAGAAAGACTTCGAACAGACCATGAGGCTGATCGAAGACGTCGGTTTCGACTTCTCCTACTCGTTCGTTTATAGCCAGCGCCCGGGTACTCCGGCCGCCGATCTGGCTGACGAAACGCCGGAAGCGCTGAAAAAAGAACGCCTGAACGCCCTGCAACATCGCCTGAACCAGCAAGGTTTCGAGATCAGCCGACAAATGGTGGGCTCCATTCAGCGGATTCTGGTAACCGATTATTCGAAAAAAGACCCCGGTGAACTGCAAGGCCGGACCGAGAATAATCGTATCGTCAACTTCCGCTGCGACAATCCGACCCTGATCGGCCAGTTCGCCGATGTGCACATCGATGCCGCGCAACCGCACTCGCTGCGGGGCTCGCTGATCCAATAACACCTCGTCATCTGTGGGAGCCGGGCTTTTGTGGCGAGGGGGCTGCCCCCGTTGGATCGCGAAGCGATCCCGAATATTTCGCGACTGCTTCGCAGCCGAACGGGGGCAAGCCCCCTCGCCACAGATCAAGCGCCAACCGGCATCTTATTTAAGAGCTTTCGCACCCAGGCGACTGGCGCTATCCTTGATTCATCATAATTGCCCCTGGGCGGCTAAATACGACCTTGAACGCACCCATAGAACCACATCGTTTCATCCTCGAGCCTTTTGAAGCTCGCCGCTTCGCCAATCTGTGCGGGCAATTCGACGAGCATCTGCGCTTGATCGAACAGCGCCTCGCGATCGAGATCCGCAACCGCGGAAATCAGTTCGAACTGATCGGTGAACCCAAGCACACCACCTCCGCGGAAAACCTGCTGCGCCGCCTGTACCGGGAAACCAAAGGTACCGAGCTGTCGCCGGACATGGTTCACCTGTTCCTGCAGGAATCGGCCGTCGAGGAACTGGACAACCACTCCCCCGCCGAACCGTCCGTCGCCTTGCGCACCAAGAAAGGCATGATTCGCCCTCGCGGCTTGAATCAGCTGCGCTATGTGAAGGAAATCCTCGGTAACGATATCAACTTCGGCATCGGCCCGGCCGGTACCGGCAAGACCTATCTGGCCGTTGCCTGCGCGGTAGACGCGCTGGAGCGTGAGCAGATTCGCCGCATTCTGCTGGTCCGTCCGGCGGTTGAAGCGGGCGAAAAGCTCGGCTTCCTGCCCGGCGACCTGTCCCAGAAAATCGACCCGTACCTGCGCCCGCTCTATGACGCACTCTACGAAATGCTCGGTTTCGAATACGTCGCCAAGCTGATCGAGCGTCAAGTGATCGAAGTCGCGCCGCTGGCCTACATGCGCGGTCGTACGCTGAACAACAGTTTCATCATCCTCGACGAAAGCCAGAACACCACCGTCGAGCAGATGAAGATGTTCCTGACCCGGATCGGCTTCGGTTCCACCGCCGTCATCACTGGTGACATCACCCAGGTCGACCTGCCGAAAGGCACCAAGTCCGGGCTGCATCACGTGATCGAGGTGTTGAAAGACGTACCGGGTATCAGCTTCACGCACTTCATGCCCAAGGACGTGGTGCGCCATCCGCTGGTGCAGCGCATCGTCGAAGCCTACGAGCGCTTCGAAAATCGCACAGCCGACGAACCGGCGAAGTTCTCTCCCAAGGACACTCGCCCCGATGCTTGAGCTTGATCTGCAACTGGCTACCGAAGCGTCTGCCCCAAGCGAAGCCGAATTCCGTCAATGGTGCGAACTGGCCCTGCGCCAGCGTACTGCCGACTCCGAAATGACCATCCGTTTGGTCGACGCGGAGGAAGCCCGCGAACTGAACTTCACCTGGCGGCAGAAAGACTACGCCACCAACGTTTTGTCGTTCCCGGCCGATGTTCCCGATGAATTTCTCGACATTCCCTTGCTTGGCGATCTGGTGATCTGCGTAGCAGTGGTCGAGCGCGAAGCGGCGGAACAAGGCAAGGAATTAACGGCCCACTGGGCGCATCTGGTCATTCACGGCTGCTTGCATCTGCTTGGTTACGACCATATAGATGATGACGAAGCCGAAGAAATGGAAGCACTGGAACGAACGTTGCTTGCAGAGCTGGGTCATCCGGACCCTTATGCGGACGACGAAACAGACACATCCCCAATCGTAACAACAAAGGATTCAGAGTAATCGCTATGAGCGAAGATCGATCGAGCAACGGGCAGAAGTCATGGCTGGGTAAGCTCACCCAGGCTTTTGCCCACGAGCCGAAGAACCGCCAGGAGCTGCTGGAGCTGCTGCGCGATGCACATCAAAACAAGTTGCTGGACAGCGAAGCGCTGGCCATCGTCGAAGGCGCCATCCAGGTTGCAGACCTGCAAGTGCGGGACATCATGGTCCCGCGCTCGCAGATGATCAGCATCAAGGCGACCCAGACACCTCGCGAGTTCCTGCCGGCCGTGGTCGACTCGGCCCACTCCCGCTACCCGGTGATCGGCGAAAGCCACGATGACGTGATGGGCGTGTTGCTGGCCAAGGACTTGCTGCCGTTGATCCTCAAGGAAAACGGCGACAGCTTCAACATAAAGGATCTGCTGCGCCCGGCCACGTTCGTGCCCGAGTCCAAGCGCCTGAATGTGCTGCTGCGCGAGTTTCGCGCCAACCATAACCACATGGCCATCGTCATTGACGAATACGGTGGCGTGGCTGGCCTGGTGACCATCGAAGACGTGCTGGAACAGATCGTCGGCGACATTGAAGACGAGCACGACGTCGAAGAAGACAGCTACATCAAGCCGCTGCCCAGCGGTGACTTCCTGATCAAGGCCCTGACGCCGATCGATAACTTCAACGAGTTCTTCGACAGCGAATTCTCCGACGACGAATTCGACACCGTCGGCGGCCTGGTGATGAGCGCGTTCGGACACTTGCCAAAACGCAACGAAATCACTGAAATCGGCGCCTACCGCTTCCGCATCCTCAATGCCGATAGCCGTCGTATTCATTTGCTGCGTCTGTCGCCCATTGCCCGTTAAGGATTGACATGCTTCGCGTAACCCGCCCCGGCTGGCCCGGTAACCTGCTGGCCGTGGCAGCCGGTGCACTCACCACCCTGGCCCTGGCGCCGTTCGATATCTGGCCGCTGGCATTGCTGGCGGTCGGTTTCTTTTACGCCGGGCTGCGCGAACTGAGCCCCCGCCAGGCCTTGGGCCGTGGCTGGTGTTTCGGTTTCGGCCTGTTTGCCGCAGGCACCAGCTGGATCTACTACAGCATTCACAACTTCGGCGGCGCCTCGGTGCTGCTGGCCGGCTTCTTGATGCTGCTCTTCACCGCCGCAATTGCCTGGTTCTTTGCCCTGCCCGCCTGGATTTGGGCGCGCTGGCTGCGCCGTAACGAAGCGCCGCTGGCCGATGCCTTGGCATTTGCGGCGTTGTGGGTGGGTCAGGAAGCCTTTCGCGGCTGGTTCCTTACCGGTTTCCCATGGCTCTATTCCGGTTATAGCCAGCTCAATGGTCCACTGACCGGGCTCGCGCCTGTCGGCGGCATGTGGCTGATTTCCTTCACCCTGGCCCTGACGGCTGCGCTGATCTACAACGCTGCACGATTGGTGCGCACTGGCCGTAAAGGCTTCATCGCTGTCGGCGTGCTACTGCTGGCTGGCCCATGGGTGGCCGGCATGGCGCTCAAGGAACATGCCTGGACCAGCCCGGCGGGCGACCCCCTGAGCGTCGCGGCGATTCAGGGCAATATCGAACAAAGCATGAAGTGGGACCCCTCGCAGCTCAATGCGCAGTTGGCGCTGTACCGCGATATGAGTTTCAGCTCCAAACGCGTCGACCTGCTGATCTGGCCGGAGACGGCGGTCCCGGTGCTCAAGGAGTCCGCCGAGGGCTACCTGAACATGATGGGAAGCTTCGCCGCCGAGCGTAAATCGGCGCTGATTACCGGCGTACCGATTCGCCAGGAAGTCCATCATGAGAAGCGCTTTTTCAACGGCATTACCGTTGTTGGTGAAGGCGATGGCACTTATCTGAAGCAGAAACTGGTGCCGTTCGGCGAATACGTTCCATTGCAGGAAGTGTTGCGCGGCCTGATCGCTTTCTTCGACCTGCCGATGTCCGACTTTGCCCGTGGGCCGGCCGATCAGGCGCTGCTGCAAGCCAAGGGTTATCAGATTGCGCCGTTCATCTGCTACGAAGTGGTCTACCCGGAATTCGCCGCCGGCCTCGCCGCCCGCAGCGATTTGCTGCTGACCATCAGCAATGACACCTGGTTCGGGACCTCGATCGGCCCTCTGCAACATTTGCAGATGGCACAGATGCGCGCACTTGAAGCCGGCCGCTGGATGATCCGCGCCACCAACAACGGCGTGACCGGCCTGATCAACCCGTTTGGTCAGATCACTGCGCAGATCCCGCAGTTCGAACAAGGCATTCTGTATGGCGAAGTGGTGCCGATGCACAACCTGACGCCGTACCTGCAATGGCGTTCGTGGCCGTTGATCATCGTTTGCGTGTTGTTATTTGGTTGGGCGCTCGTGGCCAACCGGATGGCGAAAACCGTTTAAAAGCTTCGCGAGCAAGCCCGCTCCCACATTTGATCCTCTGTGAACACATAATGTGTGAACGACAGAGTTTAAATGTGGGAGCGGGCTTGCTCGCGAAGGCGGCGTCACAGGCACGATATCAATTAACCTCAACATCGCCTCGATAAAACAACGAATACCCGAGCTGCCCCACCGCCTCATTCATCAACTGCCCGCTCTGCCAGATCGATTTGAATTCCGGCATCCAGCCGCCCAGCGGCCGGGCATTGTCCACGCCTAAAAACCCCACTGGCGCGGGCACCACCTCAAACCCGGCCTGCTGGAAACTCCAGACCGCTCGCGGCATGTGCCAGGCTTGAGTCACGACCACCACCCGCTTGATCCCCTCCGGCAACAACACCTGGGCGCTGAGTTGCGCGTTTTCCCAGGTCGTGCGGCTGCGCCCTTCCTGCCAGCGCACCGTCACACCAAAATCATCGAGCAATGAGTCCGCCATCAGCTTCGCTTCGGTAGGTGGCGTGCCGTAATGCAGGCCGCCACTGGTCAGAATCGGCAAGCCGGACGCCTTGGCCAGGCGCGCGGCATAGCGCTCGCGCCCCAGGCCTACGCCAGTCGGCTGGTCGACGCCCCAGGCCGGATCGCCACGCTCACGCCCTGAACCCAGCACCACGATCGCATCGGCGCGCTGGCCCAAAGTTGCCCATTCCTCGCGCGCCAGCGGCGGCTCTCGCTCCAGGGCCTTGGCACTCCACTCCACCACCACCGGCAGGCTCATCAACCAAAAGCCGCCCACGCCAAGGATGAAACACAACCCCGCCAGCCTCGGCCTTGAGCGGCGCCACCACCAGGCAAGCACCAGCAGTAGCAATAAAATGCCGGGCGGCAGTAGAAGTTGTTTAATGAAATAACGAAAAGGCATCGGGCATCTCCATAGATGCCCGAAGCCTAGGTGGGTTGACGCATTGCGACAACAAATGTGGAAGGACTTTGCTTCAAAAAACCATAGCCCATGGCTTCAAGTGCCCTTACTTGAATTGCAACGACCGGACCTTTACCGCGCCTTTGCCGGGTGCCTTATCCTTGAGCCAGATGATCTTGGCCGAACGTGGTGCCTCGAGTTGCTTCACTGCTGCTGACAAGCATCCGTGCGTTTCACGTTCACTACGATCCAGATAGGCCTTGACCAGTTCAAACTCTGCGGGGCTCAAGCCACGCAGTTCCAGCTCCAGGGGACGCTCATCACGCAGCCGTCCGGCTGTTTTGGCCGTATCCAGGGCCATCGCGAGACGGTCTATCAGTTTTTCGTACAGCTCCGGTTTTGTAACTTTTTGCTGTGACTCAACCATCCATCACCTCATTGAAGATAAGACTCACTCCCCTTTTAGAGCTTAGCCTCGCTGAAAAAACCGGCTGAGTGCCGCGACCAACGGCCCTCGGAGCGGGTATTGGCCGCCTCCTTGCGTGTAATCAGGGTTTCCCTCGGTAGAGTGCGGTCATGTATGCTACGGCGCTTCCTGTAACTCCACTTCCAGCTCGTCTGGGCACCGGAACGTCGATTTGGCGTTATCACCGTCCAGCGTTGCATTGAAGAGGATTAGGCCACCCCTATTCAGTTCAAAAGTAGCCATGCACGAACAATATCAGCCCCGTGAAATCGAAGCCGACGCCCAGTCGTTCTGGGACGAGCAAAAGTCCTTTGAAGTCAGTGAACAGCCAGGCAAGGAGACGTTCTACTGCCTGTCGATGTTCCCTTACCCCAGCGGCAAGCTACACATGGGGCACGTGCGCAACTACACCATCGGCGACGTGATCTCCCGCTATCAGCGCATGCAAGGCAAGAACGTCCTGCAACCCATGGGTTGGGACGCCTTCGGCATGCCGGCAGAAAACGCCGCGATGAAGAACAACGTAGCGCCCGCCAAGTGGACGTACGAAAACATCGCCTACATGAAATCCCAGCTGCGCAGCCTGGGCCTGGCGGTGGACTGGTCGCGTGAAGTGACCACCTGCAAGCCGGATTACTACCGCTGGGAACAATGGCTGTTCACCCGCCTGTTCGAAAAAGGCGTGATCTACAAAAAAAGCGGCACCGTGAACTGGGACCCGGTCGACCAGACCGTTCTGGCCAACGAGCAAGTGATCGACGGTCGCGGCTGGCGTTCCGGCGCGCTGATCGAAAAGCGCGAAATCCCGATGTACTACTTCAAGATCACCGCCTACGCGGATGAGCTGCTGGAAAGCCTCGACGAACTGACGGGCTGGCCTGAGCAGGTCAAGACCATGCAGCGCAACTGGATCGGCAAATCCCGCGGCATGGAAGTGCAGTTCCCGTTCGACGTCGCCTCCATCGGCGAAACCGGCGCACTGAAAGTATTCACCACCCGTCCGGACACCCTGATGGGCGCAACCTACGTTGCGGTGGCCGCCGAACACCATTTGGCTGCCCTGGCCGCGCAGAACAACCCTGAGCTGCAAGCGTTCATCGCTGAATGCAAGGGCGGCAGCGTCGCCGAAGCCGACGTCGCCACGCAAGAGAAAAAAGGTCTGCCGACCTCGCTGTTCGTCGAGCATCCGCTGACCGGTGAGAAACTCCCGGTATGGGTCGCCAACTACGTGCTGATGCATTACGGCGATGGCGCGGTGATGGCTGTTCCGGCTCACGATGAACGTGATTTCGAGTTCGCCACCAAGTACAACCTGCCGATCAAATCCGTGGTGCGCACAAGTTCTGGTGACACCAACCCGGCCCCTTGGCAGGATGCGTACGGCGAGCACGGCACGCTGATCAACTCCGGCGAATTCGACGGCCTCGACTTCGCAGGCGCCTTCGACGCCATAGAAGTGGCGCTGATCAAGAAAAACCTCGGCGCCTCGCGCACCCAGTTCCGCCTGCGTGACTGGGGCATCAGCCGCCAGCGCTACTGGGGCTGCCCGATCCCGATCATCCACTGCGACACCTGCGGTGATGTGCCGGTCCCGGAAGATCAATTGCCTGTGGTATTGCCGGAAGACGTCGTACCGGACGGTGCCGGTTCGCCGCTGGCGCGCATGCCCGAATTCTACGAGTGCACCTGCCCGAAATGCGGCGCTGCGGCCAAGCGTGAAACCGACACCATGGACACCTTCGTCGAGTCCTCGTGGTACTACGCCCGCTACGCCTCGCCACACTATGAAGGTGGTCTGGTGGAAAAAGCGGCGGCCGACCATTGGTTGCCGGTGGATCAGTACATCGGCGGCATCGAACACGCGATTCTTCACCTGCTCTACGCGCGCTTCTTCCACAAGCTGATGCGCGACGAAGGCCTGGTGAGCTCCAACGAGCCGTTCAAGAACCTGCTGACTCAGGGCATGGTGATCGCCGAGACTTACTATCGTCGCGAAGCCAATGGTGCTTACACATGGTTCAACCCGGCGGACGTCGAACTCGAACGCGACAGCAAGGCCAAGGTCATTAGCGCCAAGCTGATCGCAGACGGCCTGCCGGTGGAAATCGGTGGCACCGAGAAGATGGCCAAGTCGAAAAACAACGGCGTTGACCCACAGTCGATGATTGACCAGTTCGGCGCAGACACCTGCCGCCTGTTCATGATGTTCGCCTCGCCACCTGACATGAGCGCGGAATGGTCCGACTCCGGAGTAGAGGGTTCGCACCGCTTCCTCAAACGCGTCTGGCGTCTGGCTCAAGCGCACGTCACTCAGGGCCTTCCGGGCAAACTGGACGTCGCCAGCCTGAACGACGAGCAGAAAGCCATTCGCCGTTCGATCCACCAGGCCATCAAGCAGGCCAGCCACGACGTCGGCCAGAACCACAAATTCAACACCGCCATCGCCCAAGTGATGACGCTGATGAACGTGCTGGAAAAAGCCGCGCAAGGCACCGAACAGGATCGCGCACTGATTCACGAAGGTCTGGAAACCGTAGTCCTGCTGCTGGCACCGATCACCCCGCACATCAGCCACGAACTGTGGCATCGACTGGGCCATGCTGACCCGGTAATCGATGCCGGTTGGCCGGTACTAGACGAAAACGCCCTGGTGCAGGACAGCCTGCAGCTTGTCATTCAAGTGAATGGCAAACTGCGCGGCCACCTCGAAATGCCGGCCAGTGCCAGCCGCGAAGAAGTCGAAGCTGCCGCACGGGCCAACGAAAACGTCCTGCGCTTCGTCGATGGCCTGACTATTCGCAAAGTGATCGTAGTGCCCGGGAAACTGGTCAATATCGTCGCCAGCTAAATTGGATCGGGCGCCAGGTCATGCCTGGCGCCGAGTAAAACCTTTCGGGCCGCTTGACCGGCCCACATGGTTTCAAGGGGAGCAACAAGATGATCAAACGCAATTTGCTGGTGATGGGCCTTGCAGTCCTGCTGAGCGCCTGCGGTTTCCAGCTGCGCGGCACCGGCACCACTGAACTGGCAATCAAGGAACTCGATCTGAGTGCCCGCAATGCCTACGGCGAAACCGTGACGCAACTGCGTCAGGTGCTGGAAAGCAGTGGCGTCAAGGTCTACAGCAGCGCGCCTTACAAGCTGTTTCTGGCCGATGAGCAGGAAAGCCAGCGCATCCTCAGTTACGCGGGCGCCGGTCGTACTGGCGAGTACCAGATGAGCACGGTGCTGAGCTACGACATCCGGGGTCAGGGCAACCTGCAACTGCTGAGCGACAAGCTCGAAGTACAGAAAGTCTTCATTCATGATGGCAACAACCTGGTGGGCTCCGACCAGGAAGCCAACGATGCCCGCAAGGAAATGCGTCGTGAGCTGATTCAACGCATGATGCTGCGCCTGCAACAGCTGACCCCGACGCAGTTGGAACAGCTGCAACAGACCGCTGACGCCAGGGCCAAGGCTGAAGCCGACGCACTGGAGGCGGCGCAGAAGGCTGAAGCGCAGACGCCGCGTCAGTCGCCTGTCGCACTGCCGCAGCAATAAGCCTTACGGGGCGCTCAGGCGCCCCGTTTGCCTCTTCTTATGAAACTCGCCCCCGCCCAACTCGGTAAACACCTGCAAGGCGCCCTCGCGCCGGTTTACGTCATCAGTGGCGATGACCCACTGCTGTGTCAGGAAGCCGCCGACGCCATTCGTGCGGCTGCCCGCCAGCAAGGTTTCGATGAACGCCAGGTCTTTGCCGCCGACGCCAGTTTCGACTGGGGTACGCTACTGCAGGCCGGCGCCAGCATGTCGCTGTTCGCCGAAAAGCGTCTTCTGGAACTGCGTCTGCCCTCCGGCAAACCCGGAGACAAAGGCGCCGCGGCATTCATTGAGTATTGCTCGCGCCCAGCCGAAGACACGGTGCTATTGATCAGCCTGCCCAAGCTTGACGGCAGCGCGCAGAAGACCAAGTGGGGCAAGGCACTGATCGAAGGTCCGCAAACCCAGTTCGTGCAGATCTGGCCCGTGGACACCAACCAATTACCGAGCTGGATCCGTCAACGCCTGTCCCAGGCCGGGCTTTCCGCCAGTCAGGACGCCGTCGAACTGATCGCCGCTCGGGTCGAGGGCAACCTGCTGGCTGCCGCCCAGGAAATCGAAAAGCTCAAGCTGATGGCCGAGGGTGGCCAGATCACCGTCGAAACCGTGCAGGCGGCGGTGGCCGACAGCGCGCGTTTCGATGTCTTCGGCCTGACCGATGCAATCCTTAATGGCGAAGCGGCTCACGCCCTGCGCATGCTCGAAGGATTGCGTGGCGAAGGTGTCGAACCGCCGGTGATTCTCTGGGCGCTGGCCCGGGAGCTGCGTCTGCTGGCCAACCTGTCGCTGCAATACAGCCAGGGCGTGCCGCTGGACAAAGCCTTCAGCCAGGCCCGACCGCCGATCTGGGACAAACGCAAACCGCTGATGAGCAAGGCGCTGCAACGTTACTCTGCGCAACGCTGGGCGCAATTGCTGCTCGAAGCACAGCGCATCGACGCGCAAATCAAAGGCCAGGCGGCGGGTTCGCCGTGGATGAGCCTTAGTCGGTTGACGCTGTTGATGGCCGGTCAGAGATTGTCGTTGCCTGCCGAGTAATATTTGCCCGCGAAGGCGTCCGAAAGGTCCTACACAATGTAGGGACTAGACAGAATCCCTACTTCGGCAGATTATTCCCCCCGCAAAACCCACTCACTTGCGAGAGATCATCATGAGCAAAAAGCCATCCAAAAATGGCCCAAACAAGGCCAAATCCATCATCGCCCAGCCACTGTTCCGCAGCCGTCAGGAACGAGCCGGCAAGGGCAAAGGCAGCTACCGCCGCGAAGCCTTCCAGTCTAATAGCTGGGAGGCTTCTTACTTTCTGGCGGCCTGAAAGGCAAGCCATCGCTCAACATGTTAAGGTCTGCACCTGATTCGTATCCTCTGGACCTGTGCATGCCCCTTTGTCTTTCCCGTCGTTGGCCTCTTCGCCAACTGATAGCTGCCTCCAGCCTCGTTCTGCTTGTCGCCTGCGCGGAAAAACCCACTGCCGCCGACGCCCAACCGCTTCAGACCCGCACCGTTGCGACGGCCCCTGCGGTCATTCCGCCGGTGGTTCCAACCGGTGAAAATCTCGATATCCAGCCTACCCAGACCTTTGCCGAATGGCAGGCGGGTTTCCGTAAAGACGCCCTCGCCGCCGGTGTTCGCGCCGACCTGTTCGATCGTGCTTTTGCCAATGTCAGCATGGACGACAGCGTGATCCGTGCCGATCGCAGCCAACCGGAATTTACTCGCCCGGTGTGGGAATACCTCGATGGCGCGCTGTCGCCGTTGCGGGTGCGCAAAGGTCAGGCACTGGTCAGCCAGTACGCCGACATCCTGCAAAGCATCGAGCAACGCTACGGCGTCGACCGTCAGGCATTGGTCGCGGTGTGGGGCATGGAAAGTAACTTCGGTCAGTTCCAGGGCACCAAGTCGGTGATCAATTCCCTGGCGACCTTGGCTTATGAAGGTCGACGTCCAGGCTTTGCCCATGCGCAATTGATCGCTGCCCTGCAAATCCTGCAACAGGGCGATATCGAACCTGAGAAAATGCTCGGCTCCTGGGCCGGCGCCATGGGCCAGACCCAGTTCATTCCGACCACCTACAATACCCACGCTGTGGACTTCGACGGCGATGGCCGCCGCGATATCTGGAACAGCTCCGCAGATGCATTGGCCTCGACCGCGCACTACCTGCAAAGCTCCGGCTGGCAGAAAGGCCAGCCCTGGGGCTTCGAAGCGCAATTGCCGAGCGGCTTCAATTACGCCCTGGCCGATGGCACGATTCGCAAGAGCGTTGCCGAGTGGCGGCAACTGGGGGTGACCCTGCCCAATGGCGGCCAGGTTCCAGCAGGTTCCGAACACCTGTCGGCCGCCCTGCTGCTGCCGGCAGGCTATCGCGGCCCGGCGTTCCTGGTCCTCGATAACTTCCGCGCGATTCTCAAGTACAACAACTCTTCGTCCTACGCCTTGGCCGTGAGCCTGCTGTCCGAGCGCTTCAATGGCGGCGGTTTGATCAGCGGTCTATGGCCGAAAGATGACTTGCCGCTGAGCCGTACCGAGCGAATCGAACTGCAAAACCTGCTGAGCGCCCAGAACTACGACGCAGGGACCGCCGACGGAATTATCGGCGCCAATACCCGCAAAGCGATCCGCAGCGCCCAGCAGTCGTTTGGCTGGCCGGCGGATGGTTATCCGACGCACAAGTTGCTGGAAGGGTTGCGTAACCGCTAAAAGCATCGCGGGCAAGCCCGCTCCCACAAGTTCAAAGGTGAAGGCGACATTTGCGTACACCTTGATCCTGTGGGAGCAGGCTTGCCCGCGAAGACTGACTAACAGACGCTAACGAACTACCGCTCGATCACCACATCCTGCTCCAACACCAACACCTTGTTCCCCGCATCCAGCCTGACCAGCGCGCCCATCGGCAGCGTCAAATTCGGATCACAATGCCCGCTACGCCATCCGGACAGCGCCGGTATCCGCAAAGGAGCAAAGGTCTGCTTGAGCAACCTCTCCAGCGCAATTGCATCAACCCCTGCCACATCCCCAACCAGAACCCCGCGCAGCTTGTGCAGCGTGCCGGCCAGACGCAAATGAGTCAGCAGCCGGTCGATGCGATACAGCGGCTCGTTGATGTCCTCTATGAACAGGATGACGCCCTCGGCATCGATCTCGTAAGGCGTGCCCATGGTTGCGGCGATCATCGACAGATTGCCCCCCAGCAAACGCCCGTGAGCGATGCCGGGCTCGATTGTGGTCAACGGCCAGGCCACCGGGTGAGAAAGCACACTGCCCGCCTTCACCTGCCCACGCAGCATGTTGAAAAACGAGAACTCGGTGGGTTGCTGCTTGTCACCCAGCAGGTCAGCGTTGAGCATCGGGCCATGGAAGGTCACGAACCCGGCATAACGACTGATGGCCGAGTGCAGTGCAGTGACGTCGCTGTAGCCGATAAACGGCTTGGCGTTGTTGCGCAGTAATTCGTAATCGATGCGATCGAGCAAACGCGGCGTACCGTAACCACCACGCAGACAGATGATGGCATCGACCTCGCTGTCGGCGAATGCGCCATGCAAGTCATTGAGCCGCACATCATCGCTGCCGGCCAGATAACCCTCTTGCTCATAAACGCCGGGAAACACGCGCAGCGAATAGCCGCGAGCGCGCATCCAGGCAATGGCTTTATCGGTGTCCAGCGCTGCGGGGCCGGCGGGCGCAATCACACCGATCAGCCCTGCAGGTGGCAAGGCCGAAACGGGAGCATGAGGACAAAGGGTGTGGGTCGGTCGAGCAGTCATCCATGATTCTCCCTGTGAACGCTTAAGCACACAGTAGTCAGGAACGGGAATAAACAGAAGAGGGTCAATCGCACCACGGTTTGCAGGAAAAGACTGTAATCGCCGTGGGCACTGCTAAAAAAAGGCCCGCAAGGCCTGAGAAGCCTTGCGGGCCTTTTTTGCTCTCAAAACGGGATCAGGACGACATCAGCTCGGCCTTGACCAGTTTCGCCTGCTCGTCAGCGTGGTACGAGGAACGTACCAACGGGCCGGAAGCGACGTTCTTGAAGCCCATCTTGTAACCTTCCTCGGCAAACCAGGCGAAGGTATCCGGGTGCACGAAGCGCTGGACCGGCAAGTGGCTGCGGGACGGTTGCAGGTATTGGCCCAGGGTCAGCATGTCGATGTCGTGTTCGCGCATGCGCTTCATGACTTCGATGACTTCTTCGTCGGTCTCGCCCAGACCCAGCATCAGGCCGGACTTGGTCGGAATGTGCGGCATCATCTGCTTGAAGCGTTGCAGCAGGGTCAGCGACCACTGGTAATCCGAACCCGGACGCGCAGCCTTGTACAGGCGCGGCACGGTTTCCAGGTTGTGGTTGAACACATCCGGTGGCTCGGCGGCGGTGATTTCCAGTGCGACGTCCATGCGGCCACGGTAGTCCGGGACCAGGGTCTCGAGCTGCACGTTCGGCGACAGCTTGCGGATTTCGCGGATGCAGTCGGCAAAGTGCTGGGCACCGCCGTCACGCAGGTCGTCGCGGTCTACCGAGGTGATTACCACGTATTTGAGTTTCAGGTCGGCGATGGCGATGGCCAGGCTTTCCGGCTCGTTGACGTCCAGTGGCTTCGGACGACCATGGCCGACGTCGCAGAATGGGCAGCGACGGGTGCAGATGTCCCCCATGATCATGAAGGTTGCGGTGCCACCGGAGAAGCACTCGCCCAGGTTCGGGCAAGACGCCTCTTCGCACACGCTGTGCAGCTTGTGTTTACGCAGCAGGGCCTTGATGCGGTCGACCTCCGGGGAAACCGGGATGCGCACGCGAATCCAATCGGGTTTCTTCGGCAGTTCAGTGGTCGGGATGATCTTCACCGGGATGCGTGCAACCTTCTCGGCGCCGCGCAGCTTGACGCCGGCTTCAACCTTGGCACGCGGGGCCGGACGCTCGGTGACATCGAGCGTCGGGATCATGGTTTGCACTGCATCAGTAGTCATATCAGTCGATTCCGCCCGTTAGGGTCGTCTGCTCAGCATAGTCGAGGTGTTTGACGAGCTGCGCGCGCAGCCGGGCACTTACCTCGGCAAATTCAATCGATCCTGCGTGATCGCGCAGCTGGGTCATTGCCAGCCCGGCGTAGCCGCAGGGATTAATCCGTCGAAACGGTTCCAGGTTCATATCCACATTCAAGGCCAGGCCATGAAAGGAGCAACCGTGGCGGATCCGCAGACCCAGAGAAGCGATTTTCGCGCCATCGACATAGACACCCGGCGCATCCGGCTTGGCCACTGCGGTCACGCCGTAGCTGGCCAGCAGCTCGATCAGGCATCGCTCCATGCGGCTGACCAGGTCACGCACGCCGAACCCCAGCTTGCGCACGTCCAGCAACAGGTAGGCCACCAATTGGCCGGGACCGTGGTAAGTCACCTGACCACCGCGATCGACCTTCACCACCGGAATATCCCCCGGCAGCAACAGATGCTCAGCCTTGCCGGCCTGGCCCTGGGTGAATACCGGCGGATGTTCCACCAGCCAGATTTCGTCGGCGGCATCGCTGCCGCGTTCGTTGGTGAAGCGCTGCATGGCATGCCAGACCGGCTCGTAAGCCATCTGACCAAGTTCGCGAAAGCCCAGCGTGCCAGACATCACAGCACCATGTGCACGAAACCGGTAGCCCGCAACTCGCTGTTGATGTCGTACAGCTGTTCCTGGCCGGTGGCGATGATGTGCAACTGGATGGTCGTGTATTTGCCGTTGGTACTCTGCCGTTCGGCAAAGGTGTTGTGGTCAACGGTGGCGTGTTTCTCAAGGATCGCGATGATCTTGTCCTTGAAACCCACGCCGGTGTCGCCGATTACCTTGATCGGGTAATCCGCGCAGGGGAATTCGATTTTTGGCGCCTTTACTTCAGTGTCTGTCATGGCGTAACGGCCTCGTAAGCCGTGGCAACGGACATGGCCCCGCTCCGGATTGGAACGGGGCCATGCAGGTCCACACTAATTCAGTTGAACAAGCCGTAGAAGAATAGACGGATGCTATCCCACATGCGGCGGAAGATACCACCCTCGTCGACCGCGTCCAGAGCGATCAGGTCGGCGCTGTGCACCACCTTGTCATCCAGTTTCACTTCGACTTTACCGATCACATCGCCCTTGGCGATTGGCGCGACCAGTTGCGGGGTCATGGTCATGCTGGCGGCGAGCTTTTTCAGCTGGCCTTTTGGCAGGGTCATGGTCAGGTCTTGAGCCAGGCCGGCCTTGACTTGATTGGTAGTGCCTTTCCAGACAGGTGCCTGAGCCAGCTCGGCGCCTTTCTGATAGAAGGTCTGGGTTTCGAAGAAGCGGAAACCGTAAGTCAGCAGCTTCTGGGTTTCAGCAGCGCGGGCTACATCGCTGTTAGTGCCGAACACCACGGCGATCAGGCGCATGCCATCACGTACGGCCGAAGACACCATGCAGTAGCCGGCTTCGTCGGTGTGACCGGTTTTCAGACCGTCGACGGTCTTGTCGCGCCACAGCAGCAGGTTGCGGTTAGGCTGCTTGATGCCGTTCCAGAAGAACTCTTTCTGCGAGTAGATCGCGTAGTGAGCCGGGTCTTCGTGGATGATCGCGCGAGCCAGCACCGCCATGTCGTGAGCCGACGAGTAGTGCTCAGGGTTTGGCAGGCCGGTCGGGTTCATGAAGTGGGTGTTGGTCAGGCCCAGTTCGGCGCCGGTTTTGTTCATCAGATCGGCGAAGGCATCCTCGCTGCCGGCGATATGCTCGGCGAGCGCAACACTGGCGTCGTTACCCGACTGAATGATGATGCCGTGCAACAGATCACTGACGGTGACTTGCGAACCCACCTTGATGAACATCCGCGAACCGCCGGTACGCCAGGCGTTCTCGCTGACGGTCACCGGGTCGTTCTCGCCGATTTGGCCGCGACGGATTTCCAGGGTCGCGATGTAAGCGGTCATCAGCTTGGTCAGGCTGGCCGGCGGCAGACGCTGGTCACCGTTGTTCTCTACCAGCACGTTGCCGCTGCTGGCGTCCATGAGTACGTAGGCTTTGGCGGCCAGTTGCGGTGGCGACGGCATCATCTCGACCGCAAAAGCGGCAGGCGAGAGGAGCAGCGGGACTAGCAGGCACAGGCGTTTGGCAAAGGTGGTGATATTCATCCGTCTCTCGAAATCGCTAATGGAAACTGCCCTAGGGCAAAACTAATCAGACAACTCTCTAAAAAGTTGTCGCGTGTTCAGTTGCTCACTCTGCAACCCTTGCCGGGCTTTTATTCTTCAACGAGCCAACAACCCGGTTCGCCCCCCCAAACCGCAGGCGAACCGTCAATCAAGTACCAGGTACTACTCGGCGCTGACCAGGCTCGGCGAACCGAGGTTGGCCAGCCGCACGCTGTTCTGCACCTGCTGGATTTCACCCGGCGAACCGATCGGCCCCAGGCGCACCCGATGCAGGGTCTGCTGGTTACGCACGATCGAGCTGATGAACACCGGAGCGCTCACCATCCCGCTGAGCTTCGATCTCAGGAGTTCTGCAGCGTCCGGGTTGGCGAACGCGCCCACCTGCAGATACTGGCCAGAGGCTGGTACAGAAGCGTTTTTTTTTGCATCGATCTGCACAGGCACAACGGCCGCGGCGTGCTGCTGCGGCGGTGGCGTCCACTGCTCGACGGTGCCGGTGGAGGCCGTCACAGTCGGCGCGGCATTTTGCGCCACTTGCGGTTCATTAAGCATCAACGGCGCCGGACGGCCCTTCTGTGCCCACCATTGCTGCGGGTCGATGCCTTCGACCTTGACCCGCGCGGTACCGGTTTCGGCATAGCCGAGCTTCTTGGCCGCTGCATAGGACAAGTCGATGATCCGGTCCGAGTAGAACGGCCCACGATCGTTGACCCGCAGAATCACGCTCTTGTTGTTGTCCAGGTTGGTCACCCGAACGTAACTTGGCAATGGCAAGGTCTTGTGCGCGGCGCTCATGCCATACAAGTCATACACCTCGCCGTTGGCGGTGTTCTGACCATGGAACTTGGTGCCGTACCAGGACGCAGTACCCGAGGCCACGTAGGTCTTGGACTCTTGCAACGGGAAATAAGTCTTGCCCAGCACGGTGTACGGGTTGGCTTTATAAGGACCGCTGTGCAGAGTCGGCGTGGCATCCGGGATGCGCGATACGTCGACGTCCCACCAGGGTGCGCCATCCTTGTGAGCCCGGTTGATATCCAGGCCAGGTGCCGAACGAACGGCGGTCGGAGACTTCTGAGCCGGCGCACGGCTGGTCGAACAACTGGCGACCAGAACCGTCAACGCGGCGAATGCCATGAGCTTCAGGGGTTTATTCATAGGCAATGCCCGCATTACTTGACGCCCCGTGCTTGGACCAGCTGTTCAGACAGTTGATGTACGGCCATGGCGTACATCACGCTGCGGTTATAACGCGTGATCGCGTAAAAATTCGTCAGGCCCATCCAGTATTCGGGGCCATTGTCACCTTCCAGACGGAAAGCCGTGACCGGCATATCATCGCGCAGCGCATCATGACTCGACCAGCCCAGCGCCCGCAACTCCCCGACGGTTTTCGTCGGTTCAATGCCTGCGGTCAAACCCTCGTCTACCTGATCGCCACGCACATCGGCGCGGCTGACCACAGGTTCGCCGGCGACCCAGCCGTGACGCTTGAAATAACTGGCGACGCTGCCGATGGCATCGTCCGGGTTGTTCCAGATATTAATGTGGCCGTCACCGTCGAAATCCACAGCATAGGCGCGAAAACTGCTCGGCATGAACTGCGGCAAGCCCATGGCCCCGGCGTAGGAGCCTTTGAGGGTCAACGGGTCCACCTGCTCTTCACGGGCCAGCAGCAGGAATTCACGCAATTCCTTGCGGAAGAATTCGGCACGGGGAGGATAGTCGAAACCCAGGGTCGACAAGGCATCGATCACCCGGAAATTTCCGGTATTTCGACCAAAAAAGGTCTCGACGCCGATGATCGAGACAATCACCTGCGCCGGCACGCCGTATTCCTGCTCGGCACGAGCCAGGACCGCTTCGTGCTGACGCCAGAAGTCCACACCACGAGCGATGCGCGCATCGGTGATGAACATCGGACGATATTCTTTCCACTGCTTAACCCGTTCGGCGGGCTTGGAGATCGCGTCCAGAATCGACTGTTTGCGCTCGGCTTCGCGGAACACGCCCATCAGCTGTTCGCCGGCAAAGCCATAGTCGCGGGTCATTTCACCGACGAACTCGGCCACTTGGGGTGAGCCTTCATAATCGCCGGCCCACGCTTGCTGCGCGGTACCAAGGATGCTTACCAGGCCGACCCACGGTGCGTATCGAGTCGCCCAGCCACGCATTACTTGCATTGAAATCTTCACCTTATTCAAACCTGTGCGATCCACTTACGATGGGTATGGATCGACATCAAAACCCCAAACGCTGACAGTAGCGTCACCAGCGAAGTTCCTCCGTAGCTAATGAACGGCAACGGCACCCCCACAACCGGCAACAGGCCACTGACCATACCGATGTTGACGAAAACGTAAACAAAAAACGTCATGGTCAGGCTGCCCGCGAGCAATTTGCCGAATAATGTCTGCGCCTGGGCGGTAATCACCAGCCCGCGACCGATCAACAGCAGGTAAATCAGCAACAGTGCGCAAATGCCCACCAGGCCGAACTCTTCGCCCAGCACCGCAATAATGAAGTCGGTGTGGCTTTCCGGCAGGAAGTCCAGGTGCGACTGAGTGCCGAGCAACCAGCCTTTACCAAACACGCCGCCGGAACCGATGGCGGCTTTCGACTGAATGATGTTCCAGCCGGTACCCAGCGGATCGCTCTCCGGGTCGAGGAACGTCAGGACGCGCTGCTTCTGGTAGTCGTGCATCACGAAGTACCACATGGCCACAGACACCGGCACGGCGGCAGCAATCACACTGAGAATCCAGCGCCAGCGCAGGCCGCCCATGAACAGTACGAACGCGCCACCCGCCAGGATCAACAACGAAGTGCCAAGGTCGGGCTGACGCACGATCAGAATGAACGGCAATCCGATCAGAAACAGGCTGATGCCCACATGCTTGAGCTGTGGCGGCAAGGAGCGCTTGGCCAGGTACCAGGCGATGGTTGCCGGCATCAGGATCTTCATGAATTCCGAAGGCTGGAAGCGGATCACCCCCGGAATGTTGATCCAGCGCGTGGCGCCCATGGCGTTGTGGCCCATGACATCCACCACCACCAGCAACAGCACGCCGATCACATAACCGACCGGCACCCAACGGGCCATGAAGCGCGGCTCGAACTGGGCGATGACGATCATCGATACCAGACCGATGCCGAAGGAAGTGGCTTGTTTGGCCAGCAGATCCCAGCTTTTGCCACTGGCCGAATACAGCACGAACAGGCTGCCGGCAGCCAGGGTCAGCAGCAGAATCAGCAACGGGCCGTCGATGTGCATGCGTTGCAGCAGCGTCGCACGGCGACGCATCACATCCTCGCTGGAGAGGATGCGATCGAAATTACTCTTCACGGGCCGTAGCCTCCGCACTGATAGGGCTGGCGTATTCGGCTTTCAGTCGGCCGTCCTGGTCCAGGAGCCAGGCGTCCATGATTTGACGCACCACTGGTGCGGCGACGCCGGAACCGGACTCGCCGTTCTCGACCATCACCGACACTACGATTTGCGGGTTGTCGGCCGGCGCGAAGCCGACGAACAAGGCGTGGTCGCGGTGACGCTCCTGAACCTTGGAGCGGTCGTACTTTTCACCCTGCTTGATCGCGACCACCTGAGCCGTACCACTCTTGCCGGCAATCCGGTATTGAGCACCGATGGAGGCCTTGCGCGCCGTACCGCGGGCACCGTGCATCACCTGCTGCATGCCGTGGTTGACCTTGGTCCAGTCCGACGGGTCACGCAGGACGATGTCCGGCATGGGGTTTTCGTCCTTCGGCCGCTCGCCTTCGACAGTCTTCGCCAGGTGCGGACGGTTCCAGACGCCTTTGTTGGCCACCAGCGCTGTGGCCTGCGCCAGTTGCAACGGAGTCGATTGCATATAGCCTTGACCGATCCCCAGAATCAGCGTCTCGCCCGGGAACCAGGCCTGACGACGGGTCGCGCGCTTCCATTCCCGGGTCGGCATCAGCCCCGGCGACTCTTCGAACATGTCCAGGGAGACCTTCTGGCCAATGCCGAATTTGCTCATGTACGCCGATAACCGATCGATCCCCAGCTTGTGGGCCAGGTCATAGAAGTAGGTGTCATTGGAACGCATGATCGCCGTGTCCAGATCCACGTACCCGTCGCCGGTACGGTTCCAGTTACGGTATTTGTGATCGTAGTTGGGCAATTGGTAGTAACCGGGATCGTAGACCCGGCTCGACGCCGTAACCACGCCCGCATCCAGACCGGCAATCGCCACCGCCGGTTTAATCGTCGAGCCCGGCGGGTACAGACCGCGCAACACGCGGTTGAACAGTGGCCGGTCGATGGAATCGCGCAACTCGGAATAGGCTTTGAAGCTGATGCCGGTGACGAACAGGTTCGGGTCGAAACTCGGCTGACTGACCATCGCCAGCACTTCGCCGGTTTTCGGGTCCAGCGCCACCACCGCACCACGGCGACCGCCCAGTGCGGCTTCGGCGGCTTCCTGCAATTTGATGTCCAGGCTCAGGACTATGTCCTTGCCGGGAATCGGATCAGTACGCTTGAGCACGCGCAATACACGGCCTCGTGCGTTGGTTTCGACTTCCTCGTAACCCACCTGGCCGTGCAATTCGGGCTCATAAAAACGCTCGATGCCGGTCTTGCCAATGTGGTGGGTGCCGCTGTAGTTGACCGGATCGAGCGTCTTCAGCTCTTTCTCGTTGATCCGCCCCATGTAACCCACCGAGTGCGCAAAGTGCGCGCCCTGCGGGTAATGCCGCACCAGCTGCGCGACCACTTCCACACCAGGCAGGCGGAACTGGTTCACCGCGATGCGGGCGATCTGCTCTTCGGTCAGTTCGAACAGGATTGGCACCGGCTCAAACGGCCGGCGCCCCTGACGCATGCGTTTCTCGAAGATCACCCGGTCCTCGGGCGTCAGCTCCAGCACCTCGACGATCACGTCGAGCACTTGCTGCCAGTTGCCGGAGCGTTCGCGGGTCATGCTCAGGCTGAAGCTCGGCCGGTTGTCGGCCACTACGACGCCATTGCGGTCGAAGATCAACCCGCGAGTCGGCGGAATCGGCTGAACATGGACGCGGTTGTTTTCCGACAGGGTCGAGTGGTACTCGTACTGGATCACCTGAAGGAAATACAGCCGCGCGATCAGCACGCCAATCAGCGCCACCACTGCAATGGCCCCGAACACGACGCGGCCACGCACTAGACGGGCGTCTTTTTCGTGGTCCTTGATGCGGATCGGCTGGGGCATGAGGGCAGAACTACTTGTGGTAAGGGTGGCCGGACAGGACTGTCCAGGCACGATACAGCTGTTCGCCGATCAGAATCCGCACCAATGGGTGCGGCAACGTCAACGGCGACAACGACCAGCGTTGATCCGCCCGGGCACAGACCTCCGGCGCCAGCCCCTCGGGGCCACCGACCATGAAATTCACCGTGCGCGAGTCCAGCCGCCAGCGATCGAGTTCGACCGCGAGTTGCTCGGTGCTCCAGGGCTTGCCGTGGACTTCGAGGGTGACAACGCGCTCGTTCGGCCCGACCTTGGCCAGCATGGCTTCGCCTTCCTGACGGATAAAGCGCGCCACGTCGGCGTTCTTGCCGCGGGTGTTGAGCGGAATTTCCACCAGTTCCAGCGCCAGCTCGGACGGAAGACGCTTGGCATATTCATGCCAGCCTTCTTCCACCCATTTGGGCATGCGTGAACCGACGGCGATCAGTCGCAGTCGCACAGCGGTCCCTTATTGCTGGTCTTTGTTGAGCTTGATGAAATGCTCATGGGTGTTTTCCGGGCTGTGGTGCGCGGCGCTGCCGGCACGGCTCTGCTCGGCACCCTGCCACAAACGCTCCAGGTCATAGAACTGGCGAGCGCTGGCAGTCATCATGTGCACGATGACATCGTCCATATCCAGCAATACCCAGTCGCTGTCGCCCTTGCCTTCTTCACCCAACGGTTTGACGCCTTGGGCCTTGACCGCCTCGCGGACCTTATCCAGCATCGCGCCGATCTGGCGGTTGGAAGTACCGGTAGCGATGATCATGAAATCAGTGATGCTCTGCTTTTCACGAACGTCGATCACCAGAACATCCTGGGCCTTGACGTCTTCCAGGGCCGCTACGGCGACCTTGACCAGCTCTTCGCCGCGCAACTCCGGGCCGGTATTGGCCACTACTGGCAGTGGAGCGCTCTTGAACGTGCCCTTGCGCTTTACTTTGTTTACGTCTTTGTCAGTCATATAAAACTCGTTTTGCTCGTATGTTCGGGCGCTTCGATACACGCATTCACGTGCCTTGAAGCGCGCCCTTTTTCAGTTCGACGCACGGTAAAGCCCGTGCGCATCGATGTAGGCCAGGACCGCGTCGGGCACCAGGAAACGTACCGACTTACCGCTGGCCAGCAGTTGACGGATCTGGGTGGCGGATACCGCGAGCGGCGTCTGCCAGACGAATGCAATCTGTCCGCTCGGCCCTTTGAGGGCCAGCGGGTCGCTCACCGAGCGCGCTGCCAGCAGGTTGCGCAAGGCATCCGGCGGTTCGCTGTCGGCATCCGGGCGTTGCAGCACCAGGATGTGGCAATGCTGGAGCAACTCTTCCCAGCGGTGCCAAGTGGGCAGGCCGCAAAATGCGTCCCAGCCCAAAAGTAGAAAAACCTGGTCTGGGGCGGCCAGTTCGGCACGCATCAGTTCCAGGGTATCGATAGTGTAGGACGGTTTGTCCCGCTGCAATTCGCGAGCGTCCACCACCAACGGTGGCACACCGGCCACCGCGCACTTGACCATCGCCAGACGGTCCTTCGCCGACACTTGCGGCGTACCGCGATGAGGCGGCCTGGCACTGGGTGTCAGACGCAACTCATCAAGCGCCAGCGATTCGGCGACTTCCAGCGCACCGCGCAAATGGCCGATGTGCACCGGGTCGAAGGTCCCGCCCAGTACGCCAATGCGTCGAGGCTGGGGCTCGCTGGCGGTCACTTGGGCTGACGGGTCGAAGTCGCCCAAGTCAGACCGACTCCTGGCCGCGCAACTGACCGTCACCGACCACGATGTACTTCTCGCAGGTCAGCCCTTCGAGGCCCACCGGACCGCGGGCGTGCAGCTTATCAGTAGAAATGCCAATCTCGGCACCCAATCCGTATTCGAAGCCATCGGCGAAGCACGTCGGGGTGTTGATCATGACCGAAGACGAATCGACTTCAGCCACGAAACGCCGGGTGTCGGCCAGGTTTTCGCTGACGATTGAATCGGTGTGATGGGAGCCGTACTTATTAATATGCTCGATGGCCTGATCCAGACCGTCGACCACACGGATCGAAAGGATCGGAGCCAGATATTCGGTGTGCCAGTCTTCTTCAGTGGCCGCAACGGCCTCGATGATCGCCCGGGTGCGCTCGCAACCGCGCAGTTCGACGCCTTTTTCGCGGAACTGGGCAGCCATCGACGGCAGGAACTCCTTGGCAACCGATTGATCCACCAGCAAGGTTTCCATGGCACCACAGATGCCATAGCGATAAGTCTTGGCATTGAATGCAATGCGCTGGGCTTTCGGCAGATCGGCGTGGGCACTGACGTAGACGTGACAGATGCCATCCAGGTGCTTGATGACGGGCACGCGGGCATCGCGACTGACCCGCTCGATCAGGCCACGACCGCCACGGGGCACGATAACGTCGACGTATTCAGGCATGGTGATCAGCGCGCCAACGGCGGCACGGTCGGTGGTTTCGACCACTTGCACCACGGCGGCCGGCAGACCGGCCTCGGCCAGACCGCGCTGGATGCAGGCAGCAATCGCACGGTTGGAATGAATCGCCTCGGAGCCGCCACGCAAAATGGTCGCGTTGCCGGACTTAAGGCACAGGCTGGCGGCATCGATGGTCACGTTCGGCCGTGATTCGTAGATAATCCCGATCACGCCCAATGGCACGCGCATCTTGCCGACCTGGATGCCAGACGGGCGATAACTCATGTCGCGGATCGCACCCACCGGGTCCGGCAAGGCCGCGACCTGGCGTAAACCGACGATCATGCCGTCGATGCGTTCCGGGGTCAGTGCCAGACGTTCCAGCAGAGCAGGCTCAAGACCGTTGGCGCGGCCGCCGGCCAAATCCCGTTCATTGGCTGCGGTCAGCTCGGCGCGTGCAGCGTCCAGCGCATTGGCAGCTGCCTGCAAGGCGCGGTTTTTCTGCGCGGTGCTGGCACGGCCGATCACGCGGGAAGCTTCGCGGGCGGCGCGACCCAAACGGGTCATGTAGTCAAGAACGGACTCAGTCATGGTCTGCAATGGTCTTTGCTAAAGTCTTGGTAAAGAGTAAAGCGGCAGATTATAGCTGTCGCGTCCCGGGACTAACAGCGGTGACAGGCGGATGGTCGAAATGGAGCGCAATTTGCCGACGTTCAGCCGGGATTAAGCTGCATATTGTTATCATCACGACTCAATCAGCCCTGATAAACGCTGTTCATCATGACCAATCTGCCTGTTTCTGCATCCACTACGCACCAGCCCAAGGGGCTGCCGGATGCATTTTTCGACCGCGATGCGCAAACGCTGGCCCGGGATTTACTGGGCAAAATCATCCGTCATCGGGTCGGCGATCTGTGGCTCAGTGCGCGGATTATCGAGACCGAAGCCTATTACTGCGAAGAAAAAGGCAGCCACGCCTCACTTGGCTACACAGAAAAGCGTAAGGCTTTGTTTCTGGATGGCGGCCACATCTATATGTATTACGCCCGCGGCGGCGATTCCCTGAACTTCAGCGCTCAGGGGCCAGGCAATGCAGTGCTGATCAAATCCGCCTATCCATGGGTCGACGAACTGAGCGGGCCGGCGAGCCTGGCGCAGATGCTATTGAACAATCCCGATGCTCAGGGCCGCCCTCGCCCCTCGCAAAAACTGTGTGCCGGGCAGACGCTGCTCTGCAAAGCGCTGGGACTGAAGGTGCCGGTCTGGGATGCCAAGCGCTTCGACCATGAAGTGCTGCTGGTGGAAGATGTCGGGCCCGCGCCCGGCCATATCATCCAGACCACACGCCTGGGCATCCCCCACGGGCGCGACGAACATTTGATGTACCGTTTTGTTGATGCGGCTTACGCACTTTACTGCACGCGTAACCCGCTGCGCCGGGGGCAAGTCGAAGGTCGCGATTATTTTTTGTTGTCCTGAATATTGGGAAATCCCTTGTGGGAGCGAGCCTGCTCGCGATAGCAGACTGATCGTCGAAGTAGATGTCGTCTGACACTCCGCTATCGCGAGCAGGCTCGCTCCCACATGAGACCTGTAGTGTTTTGAAGATTGCGTTCGTCCTTTGGGACCGATTGATTATTCGATGGAGTTGTTTTTATGGGCCCATGGCTCGATAGCGTGACCGGTTGGTTGACGGTCAATCCGCAGTGGCTGGCCGCAGCAGTGTTCATAGTGGCTTGCGTTGAATGCCTGGCAATTGCCGGGCTGATCGTGCCCGGCACAGTGTTGCTGTTTGCCGTGGCGGTGCTGGCCGGCAGTGGCGCGTTGTCATTGGGTGAAACGCTGCTGCTGGGTTTCCTCGGCGGTGTACTGGGCGACATCGTTTCGTACTTTTTAGGGCGACATTTCCACCAGAACATCCGTCGCCTGCCAGGGTTGCGCCATCATCCGGAATGGATGGCCGGGGCCGAGGCTTATTTCCAGCGTTATGGCATCGCCAGCCTGTTGGTCGGACGCTTTATCGGCCCGCTGCGGCCAATGCTGCCAATGGTCGCCGGGATGTTCGACATGCCATTCCCGCGCTTCGCCGTCGTCAGCCTGTTGGCTGCCGCGGGCTGGAGCCTCGCCTATCTCCTGCCGGGCTGGGCCACCGGGGCGGCGATTCGCTTGCCATTGCCGGAAGGTTTCTGGCCTGAAGCCGGGATTGTCGCCGGCAGCATTGCGGTGATGGTCGGTCTGAGCGCAAACAGCAGCCTTCGCCGCCATCGCCGGGCGACCATCTGGATCAGCAGCATGAGCCTGTTGATCCTGATCGGGCTGTTCATCGGCTACCCGCACCTGACCGCCCTCGACCAGGGATTGATGACCCTGATACAGGAGCACCGCAGCCCGGTGCTTGATGAAGCGGCTGTGGTGTTCACGCTGATCGGTGAATTCCGCAACATGTTCATGATCAGCGCGCTGCTGACAGTCTTGCTGTTGCTGACACGACAATGGCGGCACGCGATCTTCGCCGGCGGCACCCTGCTGTTCACCGCGCTGGGCAACACCGCGACCAAGCACTTTTTCGCCCGCGTGCGCCCGGAAGTGCTGAGCGACCCACTGACCAGCTACAGCATGCCCAGCGGCCATGCCTCGGGCTCTTTCGCGCTGTTCTTGACGCTGGCGGTGCTGGCGGGTCGCGGACAACCGCCGCGCATGCGCCTGACCTGGTTATTGGTGGGCTGCTTGCCGGCGCTGACGATTTCCTTTTCACGGGTGTACCTGGGCGCGCACTGGCCGACCGATGTACTGGCCGGCGCGATGCTGGCGGCATGCGTGTGTGCGGCCAGCCTTTGGCTGACTCAACGCCAGACGTCGCTCAACGCCATGCCGCAGAAAATCTGGTGGCTGGTGTTGCCTTCATTGGTGGCATTGTTCGGTTTCTTTGTGTTGAGGCACATGCCGCATGCGATGTTGAGGTATGCGTACTGAAGATCAAAAGATCGCAGCCTTCGGCAGCTCCTACAGGGAGTACGCCAATTTAATGTAGGAGCTGCCGCAGACTGCGATCTTTTAGCGGACGTCAGGCAAACAACTCACCCTGCAACTCATCCAGCAACGCCTGAATCGCATCCAGCCGCTGCTGCGGATCATCAAGTTGCAGCAGGTCTATCTTGTCCACCTCGGCAAACGGCAACAGGTAGGCCAGCTGATTAGCCAGCGACTGTTGCCCCGTCGCTTCGGTGCCCATGCTCAGCGCTTCGACCATCGGGTGTTCCGCCAAAGCCTTGAGCAGTGCGACCAGGTCGGCATCCTCATCCTGCAGCGGTTGCTCGGGCTCGTCTTCCAGCCACTCGACTTCGGCGACGATCAACTGGTTGCGCTGCACCTCGGTGCGCACAACGTGGAAACGCCGCCCGCCCTTCACCCGAATACCCAGCAGGCCATTGTCCTGCTGGTGGAAGTCGGTGATCAGCGCCTCGCACCCCACCCGTGCGTAGCCTTCGGGGGCGATGCCGACTTCTTCACCGTCGAGGATGCACACCACGCCGAAGCCGCCGCCCTGTTTCATGCAGCGACCGATCATGTCCAGATAACGCGCCTCGAAGATCTGCAAGTCGAGGATGCAGTCCGGAAACAGCACCGTGTTCAGCGGAAAAAGCGGCAGACTCATAGACATTTCCTTACACCACCATCGACACCGCCAACGGCAGGAACACCGCCGTGGCCACGCCCATCAGACTCATCGCCAGTGCCGCGAAGGCACCGCACTCTTCACTTTCCTGCAAGGCCACCGAAGTGCCGACCGCATGAGCGGTCATGCCCAGAGCCATGCCGCGGGCCTCTGGGCTGTGGACACCGAGACGGGTCAAAAGACTCGGCCCGAAGATCGCCCCGATCACCCCGGTAATCAATACGAACACCGCCGCCAATGCCGCGACACCACCGATCTGCTCCGCCACCAGCATGGCAATCGGCGAAGTCACCGATTTGGGTGCCATGGTCATCAGGATCATGTGTTCGGCGCCGAACCACCAGCCCAGCAGCACACCCATGCCCGTGGCGACCACACCACCTATCACCAGCGTAGTAAATATCGGCCAGAACAACTGCCGGATCCGCCGCAGGTTGAGGTACAGCGGTACCGCCAGCGCAACAGTGGCCGGCCCGAGCAAGATACTGAGGATCTCGGTGCTCTTGCGGTACTCGGCGTAACTCAGGCCGCAACCGACCAGCACAGCGATGACCAGCAACATGGAAACCAGTACCGGCTGCAGAAAAACCCAGCGGGTTTTCTCGAACGCTGCCAGCACCAACTGATACGCCCCCAGCGTAATACCAATACCGAACAATGGATGATGAATTACCGACGCCCAGGCGCCGTGCCAATCGAAAATCATTGGCCGTCCTCGCGATGAGCGTGAGGCTTGACCATGCGCTGCATCAACACGCCGGCGAAGGCCATCGACAACAGCAGCGACAGCACCAGCGCACCGGTGATCGCCCAGAAATCCGCGGCAATGTCGGCGGCGTAAACCATCACCCCCACCGCCGGCGGCACCAGCAGCAACGGCAGGTAACGCAGCAAGCTGCTGGCGGCGAGGTTCAGGGGCTCGCCGACTTGCCCGCGAATAATCAGATACCCCAGCAGCAACAGCAGGCCAATGATCGGCCCCGGCAGTACCGGCAAAAACAGATGATTGAGGGCGGTGCCGAGCAATTGAAAAAGCACCAGCCAGGTCAGGCCACGTAACAACATCCATCATCTCCCACGCGCTCTCCCCACAAAGAAGGGGCCCGACATTATAAGCACGCCAACGCTATGAATCGGCATTCGCCAAAAGCATGGATAGTTGACCGGAACAATTTGTCATGTTGATCTAAAGTGGTTCGCAAGGGAGGTCATCCCCCCGCTCGAAAAACTAAAAACCGATGAACCCAAGGAGAGTCTCAATGCCCTATGTTCCAGTTGCGGAGCTCAAAGATTATGTCGGCAAGGAACTCGGACGTTCCCAGTGGCTCACCATCGACCAGGAACGTATCAACCTGTTCGCAGAAGCCACAGGCGATTATCAGTTCATCCATGTCGATCCAGTCAAAGCTGCGCAAACACCTTTTGGCAGCACCATTGCCCATGGTTTCCTGTCGTTGTCACTGATCCCCAAACTGATGGAAGACATCCTCATCCTGCCCGAAGGCGCGAAGATGGTGGTCAACTACGGTCTGGACAGCGTGCGTTTCATCCAGCCTGTGAAGGTCAATTCCAGGGTGCGACTCAAGGTCGACATGAACGAGGTCATCGAGAAGAAACCCGGCCAATGGTTGCTCAAAGCCACCGCCACGCTTGAAATCGAAGGGTCGGACAAACCGGCGTATATCGCCGAGCCACTGTCCCTCTGCTTCGTGTAAAGCATCCCGGATGCGAAGCAGCCACGCTGTTTCGCGCCGTGTCTCTGCCGTGTCCCTATAAATGCGACACATAGCTGCGGCATACTCGGTCGTCTAATTGCCCGGATCCCGCTATGCGCCCACTTGCACTCCTTGCTCTGACCCTGTTGCTCACCGCTTGCGGCGATGGCGAATCGCTGTTGCCCCCCGACGCCCGCCTGCCGGACGGCGGACGCTATCGCGGTGATCTGGTCAATGGCTTGCTGCAAGGTGAAGGCCGCATCGATTACCCGAACGGCAGCTGGTACGCCGGCCAGTTCGACAAAGGCCAATGGCATGGCCAAGGCGAATGGCATGGCAGCAACGGCGAGGTCTATCGCGGACAATTCCAGCAAGGGCTATTCGACGGCCAAGGCTCCCTGACCACCACTGGCAGCAGCTATACCGGCGGTTTCAAGGCGGGTAGACGCGATGGTGAAGGCACCCTCAAAGAAAACGCCATGACCTACCGCGGCGAATTCAAGGCCGATCAATATTCAGGGCTCGGTCGTCTGGAACTCGCAGACGGCAGTCAATACCAGGGTCAATTTGCCCACGGCAAACCCAACGGCGAAGGCCAGCGCAGCGATGCCAGCGGCAATCAGTTCACCGGGCATTTCGCCAATGGCCAGCTGGAAGGCAATGGCACCTTCAACAGCGCCGATGGCGATATCTATGTCGGCGGTTTCAAGAACAATCAACTGCATGGCAAGGGCCGCTACGAAAACGCCGATGGCGATGTCTGGCTGGGTCACTTCAAGGAAGGCGTGCTCAGCGGCAAGGGCGAGTTGATCGGCGCCGACGGCAGTCACTATATCGGTCAGTTCAGCGACTGGCGTTTCACCGGTCAGGGCCGCTTGAACCTGGCCGATGGCAGCTTCTATATCGGCCAGTTCGATGGCGACAACTATCAGGGCAAAGGTACTTTGGTGCTGACCGATGGCACGGTGCAGAGCGGCACCTGGGTCAATAGTCAGCGCGTGCGCGACGCCGACGGCAAGCTGCTGCCCGACCCTCTTGAACTCGGCTTGCTGGCCCAAGGGCGCTTGCTCGACGATGCACTGGCCAACGTGCCGGCCTCGACCCCGGCGGTCGAACTGTACACCTTGACCCTGGGCGGCGATGGCAAGCAGAGCGTGTTCCTGCGCGAGTCCGACTACGTCGCCAACATGCTCGCCAGCCGTTTCGGCGCCTTCGGCCAGATCCGCCTGGTCAACCATCGCGATCACCTCGGCGACCGGCCGATGGCCACCCGGGAAAACCTGCGCCGCGCCGCCCAGACCCTGGCCGAACGCAGCGGTCCGGAAGACTTGCTGTTCATTTACCTGACCAGCCATGGCTCCAGTGAACACGAACTGGTGCTCGACCAGCCGCGCATGGAACTGGCCGATTTGCCGGCCGACGAACTCGCCGCCGTCCTCGCGCCCCTGAAGAAGCGTGACAAAATCATCGTGATTTCGTCCTGCTATTCCGGTGGTTTCATCCCCGCCCTCAAGGATGAACGCACCCTGATCATGACCGCCTCGCGCGCCGATCGAGTGTCCTTTGGGTGTTCGGAAGAAGCCAACTTCACGTATTTCGGCGACGCGCTGTTCGCCCAGGCGCTGAACCAGACCGACGATCTGGAGCAAGCCTTCAAACTGGCCAGCGCCACCGTGGCCGAGCGTGAACTGGCCGACAGCTTCGAAGCTTCCGAGCCACAGATCTGGGCACCGAAAACCGTTCTCAGCCACTGGCAACTGTTGCGCAAACAACAGGCACGAAAGGCACTGCAAAGTGTCTCTATCAGCAAGGATGAAAAGAGCAACTAAGCTGAATAGTATCAAGGGGGAATTACTATGTACTTGACGCCTCAGCATGTATTGCTTGCCGGAGCTACCGGGTTAACCGGTGAACATTTGCTTGACCGTCTACTCAACGAGCCAACGATTACACGAGTATTGGCCCCCTCACGCCGGCCACTGGCAGAGCATCCTCACTTGGAAAACCCGGTCGGCGACCCGGCGGTGTTTTTGCCGCAATTGAACGGTCGCGTCGACATTGCCTACTGCTGCCTCGGCACCACGATCAAACAGGCAGGCTCCGAGCAAGCGTTTCGCGCGGTAGACCTGGACATGGTGGTGGCCTTCGCCAAACGTGCGCGGGAAATGGGCGCACGGCACTTGATCGTGATCAGCGCTCTGGGTGCCGATCGGCGATCCTCGATTTTCTACAACCGGGTTAAAGGCGAGATGGAACACGCATTGCGCGCGCAGAATTGGCCGCAGCTGACCATTTGCCGGCCTTCGCTGTTGCTGGGCGATCGCGTCGAGCCACGACTGGGCGAGAAAGTCGCCGGTCCGTTGTCGCGATTGATTCCGGGCAAGTACCACGGCATCGAAGCCTGCCAACTGGCCCGTGCCATGTGGCGCCTGGCGCTGGAAGAGCAGGATGGCGTGCGGATTGTCGAGTCGGATGAGTTGCGCAAGTTGGGCAAATGATTCTGCGGCGCCCAAACGGACGCCTTCGCGAGCAAGCCCGCTCCCACATTGGATTTGTGAACGACACAGATCAAATGTGGGAGCGGGCTTGCTCGCGAAGGGCGCAACACCGATTCACAGCCGAACGCTACAACCCACCGGTCGCTTGAAAACTTACGCCAATCACCGTCAACAACGACAGCGGCAACAGCAACGTGTCGAGCAACGCACTGGCCGGCAGGTCAACACCCGGATAGCTCGGCGCTTCTGCGCCGAATCGGTCCATAGCGCAGCACCCGCCATTCATCGCATACAAATCCAGACGCGTCCCCGAATACACCACCGGCGCTCCAGGCTTGGCGGCATCGAGCGTGCGCGCCGTGGCGCAGCCCGCCAATTGCAAAGCCAGCAGGATAATCAGCAGCTTATTCATCGCTGCTCAAATGGTGTTCGCCCCAACGCGGCAGCATGTCTTGCGGGATGTTTAAACAGTTGAGAATTCGCGCCACGACGAAGTCGATCAAGTCATCGATGGTCTGCGGCTGGTGATAGAAGCCCGGCGATGCCGGCAAAATCGTCACGCCCATGTTCGACAGCTTGAGCATGTTCTCCAGATGAATGCTCGAATACGGCGCCTCGCGCGGCACCAGAATCAGCTGCCGGCGCTCCTTTAACGTCACATCGGCAGCCCGTTCGATCAAGTTGTTGCAGGCCCCGGTCGCGATAGCCGACAAGGTCCCGGTGGAACACGGCACCACCACCATCGCCGCTGGCGAGCCAGAGCCCGAAGCCACCGGCGACATCCAGTCTTCCTTGCCATACACCCGAATCTGCCCGGCGGCGGCGCCGGTGTATTCAGTGAGGAAGGCTTGCATCATCTGCGGTTTCGACGGCAGAGAGACATCAGTCTCGGTAGCCATCACCAGTTGCGCAGCCTTGGAAATCAGGAAGTGCACCTCGCGGTCTTCACGCACCAGGCAGTCGAGCAGGCGCAAGCCGTACTGGGCGCCCGAAGCGCCTGTCATCGCCAGCGTGATGCGTTCCGGGCCGTTGTTCATTGCAGCGCCTCAGCCAGTTTGCCATGCAGGCCGCCGAAGCCGCCGTTGCTCATGATCACCACGTGAGTGCCTGGCTGGGCCTGGCTCTTCACGCGCTCGATGATGCCTTCCAGCGAGTCGCTGACAATCGACGGCACGGTGCACAACGCTGCTGTGGCACCCAGATCCCAACCGAGGTTGGCTGGCGAATACCAGATCACCTGATCGGCATCGACCACACTTTCCGGCAAGCCATCGCGGTGAGCGCCGAGCTTCATGGAGTTGGAGCGCGGCTCGATGATCGCGATCAACGGCGCGTCGCCAATGCGTTTGCGCAGACCGTCGAGGGTGGTGGCGATAGCGGTCGGATGGTGAGCGAAATCATCGTAAATGGTGATACCGCGCACTTCCGCGACTTTTTCCATCCGCCGCTTCACGCTTTTGAACGCGCTCAGTGCCGCAATGCCCATCGACGGTACTACGCCGACGTGACGCGCAGCGGCCAAGGTGGCCAAGGCGTTGGCGACGTTGTGCTGACCGGTCATGTCCCACTCGACCACGCCTTGAACGGCGCCTTCGAACATCACTTCGAATTTCGAGCCGTCTTCACTGAGCAGTTTGACTTGCCACTGACCGCCGGCACCGGTGGTTTGCACCGGGGTCCAGCAGCCCATTTCGATGACGCGCAGCAATGCCGGTTCGGTGGTCGGATGGATCACCAGGCCTTCGCTCGGGATGGTCCGCACCAAATGGTGGAATTGACGCTCGATCGCCGGCAAATCGGGGAAGATGTCGGCGTGATCGAACTCAAGATTGTTCAGAATCGCCGTGCGGGGACGGTAGTGAACAAACTTGGAGCGCTTGTCGAAGAACGCGCTGTCGTATTCGTCGGCTTCGATCACGAAGAACGGCGTGCCGCCCAGACGCGCCGACACCGAGAAATTCTGCGGCACGCCGCCGATCAGGAAACCCGGGCTCATGCCGGCGTGCTCCAGAACCCAAGCGAGCATGCTGCTGGTGGTGGTTTTGCCGTGAGTGCCGGCAACCGCCAGCACCCAACGGCCTTGCAATACGTGATCCGCCAGCCATTGCGGGCCGGAGACGTACGGCAGGCCTTTGTTCAGCACATATTCGACGGCCGGGTTGCCGCGCGACATCGCATTGCCGATCACCACCAGGTCCGGGGCCGGATCGAGCTGCGCCGGGTCGTAACCTTGGGTCAACTCAATGCCCTGGGCTTGCAGTTGAGTGCTCATTGGCGGATAGACGTTGGCATCGGAGCCCGTCACGTGATGGCCCAGCTCTTTGGCCAAAACCGCCATCGAACCCATGAAAGTGCCGCAAATACCAAGAATATGAATGTGCATAGTCGACCTCGTAAAACATGGCCGCAGGTTAGCGTAGGGAGGGGAAAATCGCACCTTTGTTTCTGACTTGAGGACGCCTTCGCGAGCAAGCCCGCTCCCACATTAGATCTGTGTCGTTCACAAATCCAATGTGGGAGCGGGCTTGCTCGCGAATGGTCGCGACTCGGTTTACCGGGCGATACCGTGTTTGCGCAGCTTTCTGTAGAGGGTATTGCGGCTGACGCCCAGCTGTTCGGCCGTGTGCGTCATGTGCCAGCGCTGCTGCTCCAGCACCGTCAGCAACGCCAGCCGCTCGGCATCGTCCAGCGGATACTCGGACGGCTCTTCAACCGCCGACGCCGGCACCGGCCGGGCCTGGCGAATCATCGCCGGCAAATCCTCCAGCCCGATCCGGCCGTCGTCACATAGCGCCGCCAGGGTTCGCAGCACATTGCGCAACTGCCGCACATTCCCCGGCCAGGTAAAATCCAGCAAGGCCTGCCGCGCCGGCCCGTCGATCAATACCGTCTCTGCGCCCGCCTCTTCGGCCAGCAAAAAGTCGAGCAACTGTGATCTGTCAGCGCGCTCACGCAGCGCCGGCAATGCAACCTCCAGCCCATTGAGCCGGTAATACAAATCCTCGCGGAAACTGCCGTCCTGCACCCTTTCAAGCAGATTGCGGTGAGTGGCGCTAATGATCCGCACATTGACCGATTCCGGCTCACCGCCAATCGGCACCACCTGACGGTCTTCCAGCACCCTTAATAGACGGGTCTGCATGCTCAGCGGCATGTCACCGATTTCATCAAGGAACAACGTCCCGCCATCCGCCTGCTGTAACTTGCCACGCATGCCTTCCTTGCGGGCACCGGTGAAGCTACCGCCGCGATAGCCGAACAGCTCGCTTTCGATCAGGCTTTCGGGAATCGCCGCGCAATTGAGTGCAACGAAAGATTTTGCTGCCCGTTGACTGGCCTGATGCACAGCTTTGGCGAAGGCCTCCTTACCTGAGCCGGTTTCGCCGTTGATCAGCAACGGCACGTCCCGTTCAAACACGCGCAAGGCCTTGCGGAAATCCTCCTGCAACGCAGCATCGCCCAGGCAAATGCCTGACAAGCGCGGACGCTCGGCAACCATCGGGCTTTGCACCACCGGCACCGGAATACTGCGCGGCTGCCCGCGCAACACGGCAAACAGCCGCCGCCCGTCACGGGTGCGCAGCGGCCAACTGGCGCTGGCACTAGGGCTCGCGCGGCCGAGCAATTCATCCAGCGAGCAGTCGAAAAACGCCTCCACCGGTTTACCCAACAGCCCGCCACGAATATGCCCCAGCAAATTCAGCGCACTCTGGTTCACCGCACTGATCCGCCCTTCCCCGTCGAACGCCAGCAACCCTTCACTGAACAGCCCGACGGATTCAGCCTGCAAGTGAAAACGCAGCAACCATTGATTATCGAAGTAACGCAGGAAATAGCAGCTCTCGATCATCTTCGCCGACAGATTGACCAGGGCCATGGTGTGGAACTGGCTCTGACGCGAAACCTCATGACGCGCCGAAGACACGTCGAGTACCGCCAGCAGCTCGCCATGAGGATCGAACACCGGGCTCGCCGAGCAAGTCAGGCCGGTATGACGCCCCCGAAAATGTTCGTCCTGATGGATGGTCAGGGACTGGCGCTCCACCAGGCAGGTGCCGATGCCATTGGTGCCTTCGCAGGCTTCGCTCCAGTCGGCGCCCAGCCAAAGGCCGGCGCGCTCGAAAATCTTCCGTTCGGCGGGCGCGGTGACGCAGTTGAGGATCACCCCGCGGGCATCGGTCAGCAGCACCGCGTGGCCGGCGCCGGAAAGTTGCTGGTGGAGGCTGGTCATTTCGTTGCCGGCGATCTGCAGCACTTGCTGCAAGCGTTCGCGGCTTTCCAGCACGCGGCCATGTTCCAGCACCGTCGGCGCCATGGTCAGGGCCGGGTCGAGGTGATAGTCCTCAAGACAACGCAGCCAGGAACGGGCAATGGACGGATCGCTGCCGGGACCGTGAAGGTGGGATTTACCCTGGGTCACGGTCAACACTTGCTGGGCATGGCGACTCAAATGGTTGTCGTGCATTTCTTATTATTCTCCCCGATAGCTGTGCTGCCCCATTAAGAGGCTGGCACACACCTTGTGGCGAGGGAGCTTGCTCCCGCTCGAGTGCGAAGCGCTCGCCAAAAATCATGACCGGCAGACATTTTGGGGCTGCTTCGCAGCCCAGCGGGAGCAAGCTCCCTCGCCACACAAGCTCCCTCACCACAGAGGATTACCTGTGTGGCAATTTGAGGCCCAGCATCCTCCAGCCATCGACGCATTGCAATGCTGGCAAGACCCGCCAGTCACAGCCTGCGCCATAAACGGTACAAAGTGTCACAGGGGCTGTACCGCAAGCGTCACAAACGCTGCCCATCCGTCCGACAAAAAACACGCAAGGCCTTGATTTACCTGACCTGCAAGGCGCTGGCCCGACCTTTGCTCTACGCTTAATGCAGCGCTTTAGCGCGTCCTCCCTTATAAGCACAAAAGCCAAGGAGAAACCCATCATGCGTTACGCTCACCCCGGTACTGAAGGCGCTATCGTTTCGTTCAAGAGCAAATACGGTAACTACATCGGCGGCGAGTTCGTCGCGCCTGTCAAAGGTCAGTACTTCACCAATACATCGCCGGTCAACGGCCAACCTATTGCCGAATTCCCGCGTTCCACAGCCGAAGACATCGAAAAGGCCCTGGACGCTGCCCATGCCGCCGCCGATGCCTGGGGCGCCACGTCCGCCCAGGCACGCTCGCTGGTCCTGCTGAAAATCGCCGATCGCATCGAACAGAACCTGGAAGTGCTGGCGATCACCGAATCCTGGGACAACGGTAAAGCCGTTCGCGAAACCCTCAACGCCGACATCCCGCTGGCCGCCGACCATTTCCGCTACTTCGCCGGCTGCATCCGCGCCCAGGAAGGCAGCGCCGCCGAGATCGACGGCAACACCGTGGCCTATCACATCCATGAACCGCTGGGCGTGGTCGGGCAGATCATTCCGTGGAACTTCCCGATTCTGATGGCCGCCTGGAAACTTGCCCCGGCCCTGGCCGCCGGTAACTGCGTGGTCCTCAAACCTGCCGAGCAAACCCCGCTGGGCATCACCGTGCTGATGGAACTGATTGGCGACCTGCTGCCACCCGGCGTGCTCAACGTGGTGCAAGGCTTCGGCAAAGAAGCCGGGGAAGCCCTGGCCACCAGCAAGCGCATCGCCAAGATCGCCTTCACCGGCTCGACCCCGGTCGGCTCGCACATCATGAAATGCGCCGCTGAAAACATCATTCCGTCCACCGTGGAGCTGGGTGGCAAGTCGCCGAACATCTTCTTCGAAGACATCATGCAAGCCGAACCGACCTTCATCGAGAAAGCCGCCGAAGGCCTGGTGCTGGCGTTCTTCAACCAGGGCGAAGTCTGCACCTGCCCGTCCCGCGCCTTGGTGCAAGAGTCGATCTACGACGAGTTCATGAAAGTGGTCATGAACAAAGTCCTGCAAATCAAGCGTGGCGACCCGCTGGACACCGACACCATGGTCGGCGCCCAGGCGTCCGAGCAGCAATTCGACAAAATCCTTTCGTACCTGGAAATCGCCAAGGGCGAAGGCGCCGAGCTGTTGACCGGCGGCAAGGTAGAGAAACTCGAGGGCAGCCTGGCGACCGGGTATTACATCCAGCCGACCCTGCTCAAGGGCACCAACAAAATGCGCGTGTTCCAGGAAGAAATCTTTGGCCCGGTGGTGAGCATTACCACCTTCAAGGACGAAGCCGAAGCCCTGGCCATCGCCAACGACACCGAGTTCGGCCTGGGCGCCGGCCTCTGGACCCGCGACATCAACCGCGCCTATCGCATGGGCCGCGCCATCAAGGCCGGTCGCGTATGGACCAACTGCTACCACCTGTACCCGGCGCACGCCGCGTTCGGTGGTTACAAAAAGTCCGGCGTCGGCCGTGAAACCCACAAAATGATGCTCGACCACTATCAGCAGACCAAAAACCTGCTGGTGAGCTACGACATCAATCCGTTGGGCTTCTTCTAAACGCCTGTCGCGAGCAAGCCACTTCCCCTGAGGGAACGGGCTTGCTCGCGAAGCGGTTGAACATTCAGCAAAAATGTCTAGCGCCACCCCGGCAAAAACGCCGACTAAAAAACAATAAGAACAGGTGAACCCCTATGCCTAGCGATCAAGCCAGCGCGCAGCCGGCAATCTCCTCGGTCGACTTCGAAAAAGTCGGCTCCGATTATTTCCAACAACGTGAACTGAAAAAAGGTGCAGCGGGCTGGGTCCTGCTGGTGGGCTTGGGTGTGGCCTATGTCATCTCAGGTGATTACGCCGGGTGGAACTTCGGTTTGGCCCAAGGCGGATGGGGCGGCATGTTTCTCGCCACGTTGCTGATGGCCACCATGTACTTGTGCATGTGCTTCTCCCTGGCCGAATTGTCTTCCATGATCCCGACCGCCGGCGGTGGCTACGGATTTGCCCGTAGTGCATTCGGGCCGTGGGGCGGGTTCCTTACCGGAACCGCGATCCTGATCGAGTACGCGATCGCCCCAGCGGCGATCGCGGTGTTTATCGGGGCGTATTGCGAGTCGCTGTTCGGCATTGGCGGCTGGATGATTTACCTGGCGTTCTACATCATCTTTATCGCCATTCACATTTTCGGTGTCGGCGAAGCCCTGAAGCTGATGTTCGTCATCACCGCCGTCGCAGCCTTGGCATTGGCAGTATTTCTGATCGCGATGGTGCCGCACTTCAACGTCGCCAATTTGCTGGACATCCCGGTGACCGAGGCCAAGGGCGCCAGCAGTTTCCTGCCCTTCGGCTATGTCGGTGTCTGGGCAGCCATTCCTTACGCAATCTGGTTCTTCCTGGCCGTCGAAGGTGTGCCACTGGCGGCAGAAGAAACCAAAAACCCGAAACGCGATCTGCCGCGCGGGCTGATCGGCGCCATGCTGGTGCTGGTGAGTTTTGCCTTGCTGATTCTGGTCATCGGCCCTGGCGGTGCCGGCTCAAACGCGCTGCTGACCTCCGGTAACCCGTTGGTCGAAGCGCTGACCAAAGCCTATGGCGGCTCGACCTGGATGGGCAGTTTCGTCAACCTTGTGGGCCTGGCCGGGCTGATCGCCAGTTTCTTCTCGATCATCTATGCCTATTCGCGGCAGATCTTTGCCTTGTCCCGTGCCGGCTATCTGCCGCGCAAATTGTCCGAAACCAACAAGAGCAAGGCGCCGGTACTGGCGTTGATCATTCCCGGCATCATCGGCTTTGGTCTGTCACTGACCGGCCAGGGCGACCTGCTGATTCTGGTGGCGGTATTCGGCGCGACCATCTCCTATGTGCTGATGATGGCCGCGCACATCACCTTGCGTATCCGTCGCCCCAAAATGGATCGGCCGTACCGCACGCCCGGCGGTATCTTCACCTCAGGCGTGGCACTGGTGTTGGCTTGCATCGCCGTGGTGGCGGGTTTTCTGGTGGATACGCGGGTGGTGATTGGCGCCGCGATCATCTATGGAGTGTTAATTGCTTACTTTGCTTTCTACAGTCGGCATCACTTGGTAGCAGGCACGCCCGAAGAAGAGTTCGCGGCCATTCAGAAAGCTGAAGAAGCCTTGCATTAACGGCCGCAAATCACGGCGCAGGCCCTGTCTGCGCCGTCACGGAGAATCTGTATGGCGAGTTTTGCTCACACGGTCGGCGCCCAGACCTACCGCTTCGACAGCCTCAAGGACGTCATGGCCAAAGCCAGCCCGGCGCGCTCCGGGGACTTTCTGGCCGGCGTTGCCGCCCTCAACGATGGCGAGCGAGTGGCTGCACAGATGGCCCTGGCTGACATCCCGCTGACTCACTTCCTGCAGGAAGTACTGATTCCTTACGAGGCCGATGAAGTCACCCGACTAATCATCGACACTCACGATAAACAGGCTTTTAAAGCGGTCAGCCACCTCACGGTTGGCGGTTTTCGCGACTGGCTGCTCAGCGACGCCGCCGACGAACAGAGCCTGCGCGCCCTCGCTCCGGGCCTGACCCCGGAAATGGCTGCGGCCGTGTCAAAGATCATGCGCGTGCAGGACCTGGTGCTGGTGGCGCAAAAAATCCGCGTGGTCACGAAATTTCGCGGCACTCTGGGCCTGCGCGGCCGGCTCTCGACACGCCTGCAACCCAATCACCCCACCGACGAACCGGCCGGCATCGCCGCGAGCATTCTCGACGGTCTGCTGTACGGCAACGGTGACGCAATGATCGGCATCAACCCGGCCACCGACAGCATTGCGTCGATCTGCGCCATGCTGGAAATGCTTGATGCGATCATCCAGCGCTACGAAATTCCGACACAGGCCTGCGTGCTGACCCACGTCACTACCTCCATCGAGGCGGTGAATCGCGGCGTTCCGCTGGACCTGGTGTTCCAGTCGATCGCCGGCACGGAAGCGGCCAACGCCAGTTTCGGCATCAACCTCAACGTCTTGCAGGAAGGCTATGACGCGGGCTTGAGCCTGAATCGCGGCACGTTGGGCCAGAATCTGATGTATTTCGAGACCGGCCAGGGCAGCGCCTTGTCGGCCAACGCCCACCACGGCATCGATCAACAGACCTGCGAAACCCGCGCCTACGCCGTGGCACGCCATTTCAAACCGTTTCTGGTGAACACCGTCGTAGGCTTCATCGGCCCGGAATACCTCTACAACGGCAAACAGATCATCCGCGCCGGTCTCGAAGACCACTTCTGCGGCAAGCTGCTGGGCGTGCCCATGGGTTGCGACATCTGTTACACCAATCACGCCGAGGCCGATCAGGACGACATGGACACCCTGCTGACCCTGCTGGGCGTGGCCGGGATCAACTTCATCATGGGCATTCCCGGTTCCGACGACATCATGCTCAATTACCAGACCACATCGTTCCACGACGCCCTCTACGCCCGGAAAACCTTGGGCCTGAAACCGGCGCCGGAGTTTGAACAGTGGCTGGCGAACATGGGCATCTTCACCCAGGCAGACGGCAAAATTCACTTCGGCGACAACCTGCCGCCGGCCTTCCGTCAGGCCATGGCGCAACTGGGATGAGTATTGAGATGGATAAACCACCTGTCGATCCGCAAAACCCATTGCTGGAACTGCGTCGCCTGACCCCGGCACGTATTGCCCTCGGTCGTACAGGCACCAGCATGCCGACCAGCGCGCAGCTGGATTTTCAGTACGCCCATGCACAGGCCCGGGATGCGGTGCACCTGCCATTCGATCACATGGGGCTCAGTTCGCAACTGGCCGAGCGTGGACGTGAGAGTTTGCTGCTGCACAGCGCCGCCACGGACCGGAACAGCTATCTGCAGCGCCCCGATTTGGGGCGCAAGCTGAGTGATCAGTCGGCGCAGACCCTGCGCGACTACGCGCTGAGCCATCCTGGCGGGATCGATTTGGCCGTTGTGGTGGCCGATGGCCTCTCGGCATTGGCCGTTCATCGCCACACCTTACCGTTTCTGGCGCGCATGGAAGAACAGACAGCCGCTGAGGGTTGGTCCCTGTCGCCGGTGATTCTGGTGGAACAGGGCCGAGTCGCGGTGGCCGACGAGATCGGCGAGCTGCTGGGCGCGAAGATGGTGGTCATATTGATCGGCGAACGCCCCGGCTTGAGCTCGCCAGACAGCCTGGGGTTGTATTTCACCTATAATCCCAAAGTCGGACTGACAGATGCCTATCGCAACTGCATCTCGAATGTTCGGCTCGAAGGCTTGAGTTACGGCATGGCGGCACACCGTTTGCTGTATTTGATGCGCGAAGCCTGTCGGCGGCAGTTATCAGGGGTCAGTCTGAAGGACGAAGCCCAGGTTCAGACGCTGGAGTCGGACATTGGTGCAGATATGAAAGGTAATTTTCTACTGAGCCCGTCGGATACCTGAACCGTTTCCGCATTGCGTTTCTATTCAGGTTTCAGGCAGGATCGATGCACGGCCGCCAGGGTTTCCCGTCGCCGTCACCACGTAAGACAGCCACTTGAAGACGAGACCTACCATGCGGATTATTCAAGCGACCCTCGAACACCTCGACCTGCTGACCCCGTTGTTCGTCAAATATCGTGAGTTTTACGGTTCCCTGCCGTATCCGGACTCGTCCCGGGCGTTCCTCGAGAAACGCCTGCGGCGCAAGGAATCGGTGATCTACCTGGCCCTGGCCGATGACGACGACAAAAAACTGATGGGTTTTTGTCAGTTGTACCCCAGCTTTTCGTCTCTTTCGCTTAAACGCGTGTGGATCCTCAACGACATCTACGTCGCCGAAGACGCCCGCCGCCAGTTGGTGGCCGACAACCTGATCCGCACCGCGAAAAAAATGGCCAAGGAAACCAATGCCGTGCGCATGCGTGTTTCCACCAGCAGCAATAACGACGTCGCGCAGAAAACCTACGAATCCATCGGGTTCAAGGAAGACACCGAGTTCAAGAACTACGTGTTGCCGATCAGTGAGGAGCTGTAACACAGCTTGAAGCTGCGGGCTTTTGTGGTGAGGGGGCTTGTCGGAACGCCGGATCGCCCCGTTCGGCTGCGCAGCAGTCGCAAATTGCTGAATTCGGTATGCCTGAAGAAACGCGCCGTCTGGTCAGGGGTCGCTTCGCAACCCAACGGGGGCGAGCCCCCTCGCCACGAGGTAATGCGCAAGGGCAAAATACCTCTGATCGAGCCATCGACATTCCCCGCTACAAACTCGACGCGTTTTTCACTTGTCACCCCGTATAATGCCCATTCTTCCGGCTCGTAAGAAAAATCACACTTAGCTGTAGTCTTACGCGAAGCCATCCGCACAGGCCTGCAGAGTCGGGCCATCACCACAGGTGCTTTCCATGGATTTCAACCCTATCGACCTTATCCTGCATCTCGATGTTTACCTCGACTTGCTGGTGACCAACTACGGGGCATGGATTTACGCCATTCTGTTTCTGGTGATCTTCTGCGAAACCGGTCTGGTGGTGATGCCATTCCTGCCAGGCGATTCTCTGCTTTTCATTGCGGGCGCCGTGGCGGCCGGTGGCGGCATGGACCCGGTGCTGCTGGGCGGTCTGCTGATGCTGGCGGCGATTCTCGGCGATAGCACCAACTACCTGATTGGCCGAACCGTTGGCGAACGGCTGTTCAGCAACCCGAACTCGAAAATTTTCCGCCGCGACTACCTGCAACAAACCCATGACTTCTACGACAAACACGGCGGCAAGACCGTGACCCTGGCGCGCTTCCTGCCAATCATCCGCACCTTTGCCCCGTTCGTCGCCGGCGTTGGCAAAATGCCTTATCCGCGTTTCTTTGCCTTCAGCATCCTCGGCACCATTCTCTGGGTGGGCGGTCTGGTCACCCTCGGCTATTTCTTCGGTAACGTACCGTTCATCAAGCAGAACCTGTCGCTGCTAGTGCTGGGCATCATCATCCTGTCGCTGCTACCGATGATCATCGGCGTGATCCGCAGCCGCCTCGGTCATGCCGCGTCCAAAGCCGAACCCCGCTGACTCACGATGTGGTCCCTTAGCGCCTGGCGACGCCAGCGCACCCTGGCCAGGCATCCGATTGCCGACGACATGTGGCAACGGGTGCGCCATCACCTGAGCTTTCTCGATGGCCTCAGCGCAGCCGAAGACCAGTGGCTGCGCAAAGCCTGCGTGCTGTTCCTGCAAGACAAGCACCTGACCGCCCTGCCCGGCGTCGAGCTTCACCAGGAACAACGCCTGCTACTCGCCGCCCAGGCCCAATTGCCGCTGCTGCATCTGGGCGATCTGAACTGGTATCAGGGCTTTCACGAAATCATCCTCTACCCCGACGATTTCCTCAGCCCCCAGCGCCATCGCGATGCCAGCGGCGTTGAACACGAATGGGACGGCGAACACAGCGGCGAAGCGTGGCAGCAAGGCCCGATCATCCTCGCCTGGCCCGGCGTAATGGCCAGCGGTGGCTGGGAAGGCTACAACCTGGTCATCCACGAACTCGCGCACAAACTCGACATGCTCAACGGCGACGCCAATGGCCTGCCACCGCTGCATGCCGATATGCGCGTCAGCGACTGGGCCAAGGTCATGCAAGAAGCCTATGACGACCTCGACCGGCAACTGGACCGCAACCCTGACGCGCAGACCGCCATCGACCCGTACGCAGCGGAAAACCCCGCCGAGTTCTTCGCGGTCACCAGCGAATACTTCTTTAGCGCCCCGGATTTGCTGCACAAGGCTTATCCACAGGTCTATGAGCAGCTGAAGCTGTTTTATCGTCAGGATCCTTTGAGCAGGTTGCGGCAACTTCAGGCCGAAGATCCGGTCTATCAGGCACACGACTAAGGTCTACACGACCTCTGGTCCATAGCGTCGAAGGCGGAATATGCCTATAATCGCCGCCACTTTTTGGTCAATCCGGCCAAGTGTTTTTGGTCAACTAACGGGGGCACCGCCCAATGAGCTACAGCAAGATTCCGGCTGGCAAAGACCTGCCGAACGACATCTACGTCGCGATCGAGATCCCGGCCAACCACGCGCCGATCAAATACGAAATCGACAAAGACAGCGACTGCCTGTTCGTTGACCGTTTCATGGCCACCCCGATGTTCTACCCGGCCAACTACGGTTACATCCCGAACACCCTGGCCGACGACGGTGATCCCCTCGACGTGCTGGTCGTGACCCCTTACCCTGTTGCTCCAGGTTCGGTAATCCGCGCGCGTCCAGTCGGCATCCTGAACATGACCGACGACGGCGGCGGCGATGCCAAAGTGATCGCGGTTCCACACGACAAGCTGTCCCAGCTGTACGTCGATGTGAAGGAATACACCGATTTGCCTGCGCTGCTGATTCAGCAGATCGAGCACTTCTTCGCGAACTACAAAGATCTCGAAAAAGGCAAATGGGTGAAGATCGAAGGCTGGGCCGGCGCAGATGCCGCCCGCGACGCGATCACCAAGTCGGTTGCTGCCTATAAAGGCTGAGAAGCCGCAGTAAGCTTCTAGCTGCGACGTTTGAAGAAGAACCCCGGTTGATCCGGGGTTTTTTGTGGGCGCTCCGCTCAGACACTCACCTTTAACGGTACGTGGAACGCTTATTGGCTCTGGTTTTTGCCTGTTTAAATTCCACTAAAAGCGTCTTACATCCAGTCTTAAATTTCCCTCGAAATTTGAACAGGTCGTTTATTCAAACCCCCATCCTGCGCCAGTAAACTCGTGTTTATGAAAAAGAACACTAGCGGCCCACGGTTTAAAGCGCTCCTTGAAGCAGCGAAAATCACAACCACAGGATTTGCCGCTTTCTTCGACACGGAAGCGCAAAATATCCATAACTGGTACACCCGCGGTGTGCCCGCCTACCGCATGGAAGAGGTCGCCAGACTACTGTCTGTAAACAGCGACTGGCTGAAAACCGGCGAAGGCCCGAAAGAGTCCTCTCGTCTGCGCGTACTCGACGAGGCCGGCAACACCTTCGACGCCCAAGCCATTCGCGGCATCTACACGGTGATCGAGCCCATCGACGTTGAGCTGCCCTTCTACAAAGAAACAGCCACCGCCCCGGGCTCCAACAAAACCCACGTCGTCAAAGACCCCAGCCAATCCATCCGCCTGCCCCGCAGCCATCTGGACTCCCTGGAAATCAACCACGCCGACGCTATTTGTACCCAAATGATCGGCAACAGCATGGGCGACAAGATAGAAGACGGTTCGACGCTTGCGATCGACCGCGGACTGACTCAGGTAATTGATGGAGAGATTTATGCGATCGAGCACGACGGGATGTTGCGGATCAAATACCTGCATCGAATGCCGGGGAATGCGCTGCGATTGCGCAGCTATAACAAAGCCGAGTATCCAGACGAGATCTTCAGTGCCGAGCAGATCGACAAGCAAAACATCAGGGTATTGGGGTGGGTTTTCTGGTGGTCGACGCTCAATAAACGCAGACCTTCCGTGCCCTTCCTGTAAGCACGCAACCCTGTGATCCACTGTGGCGAGGGAGCTTGTCGGAACGCCGCATCGCCCCGTTCGACTGCGCAGCAGTCGCAAACCATTCACTGTGGGTTCGGCAGCTGCTACACCTGAGCGCAATCGCCCTACCCCGCATGCCAAGCTGGGAATTTCTCAAAAAAATCAGTATGCTGCGCCCCACATTTGCGCATCGACCCTTCTTCAGGCTCAGATCGCACCGACAAGGCAGATGACTTTCTCGCCAAGTCCCACAGCCGGACGCAAGATCCGGGTGTACGTTTTGAAGGCTGGCGCGGTTTACCAAAAATAAACCAAGCCAGTCCCCGAGAAGCCGGCCACAAGCCGGCTTTTTAATGCCTGAAAATAAATCCTGAATATGCTTTGACCGGCAGCCCATTGCAAATGGGGTCGAGCCCAGACCGCGATATTGCGCAATTCAGTCGCACCCGGACGTGGGGCGACACCCTGTCGATGGCTGGCCGGTGAGCCGAATAACATTTTTAATCGGCTCATCCCAGTTCAACTATCCCGATGACTCAACACATTAATCATGATCGACGCAGTCCTGTGGCGAGGGGGGCTTGTCGGAACGCTGCATCGCCCCGTTCGGCTGCGAAGCAGTCGCAAATTGCTAAATGCGGTTTGCCTGAAGAAACACGTCGTCTGGTTTAGGGGTCGCTTCGCACCCCAACGGGGGCAAGCCCCCCCTCGCCACAGAGGTTGCATTGACTCCCAAAACTCATTGGCCGAAACGCCCCGCTCATTTGCCCATAACCCCTATGTCTGCTAGTGTCGCGCCGGTTTAACGTCAACCGGAAATAGCCGCCATGGCCCGCAAAAAAGCTGCACTGGATTTCGAACAATCTCTCGCTGACCTGCAAACGCTGGTGGAGCGTCTGGAGAACGGCGAATTGTCGCTGGAAGACTCGCTGACCGCTTTCGAGCAGGGCATCGGTCTGACCCGCGATTGCCAGGCGGCGCTGGCTCAGGCCGAGCAGAAGGTTCAAGTGCTGCTCGAGCGTGATGGTGAGCTGGCCGAGGAACCCTTCGACGCGGATCAGCCAGAATGATTGCGGCGTATTCGGCGACCAGCCAGGCTCGCGTCAATGCTGCACTGGAAACCCTGTTCAGCCCTCCGAGCCCTGAACTCGCCCGCCTCTACGAAGCCATGCGCTACAGCGTGATGAACGGCGGCAAGCGTGTGCGCCCGTTGCTGGCTTATGCCGCATGTGAAGCGCTGGGCGGCAAGGCCGAGCAAGCCAACGGCGCGGCCTGTGCGGTGGAGCTGATCCACGCCTATTCGCTGGTGCACGATGATTTGCCGGCCATGGACGACGACGATCTGCGTCGCGGCCAGCCGACTACGCATAAAAAATTCGATGAAGCCTGTGCAATCCTCGCCGGTGACGGTTTGCAGAGCCTGGCCTTCAGCGCCCTGCTCGACCCGCGCCTGAGCAGTTGCGACGCCGACACCCGTCTGCAGATGGTCAGCGCCCTGGCGTTGGCGGCAGGCCCGGCGGGCATGGTCGGCGGGCAAGCCATCGATCTCGGCTCAGTGGGCCTGAAGCTCGATCAAAAAGCCCTTGAATACATGCATCGGCACAAGACTGGCGCGTTGATCGAAGTCAGCGTCAAGCTCGGCGCCCTGGCCAGCGGTCATGCCGCGAAGGACGAACTGAAGTCCCTGCAGAGTTATGCACAGGCCATTGGCCTGGCATTTCAGGTCCAAGACGACATTCTTGACGTCGAAAGTGACACAGAAACCCTCGGCAAACGCCAGGGCGCCGATATCGCCCGGGACAAGCCGACCTACCCGGCCCTGCTCGGTCTTGATGCGGCCAAGGCCTACGCCCTGGAACTGCGCGACCAGGCCCTGCATGCGCTGCGACCGTTTGACGCGGCGGCCGAGCCATTGCGCGATCTGGCCCGGTACATCGTCGATCGCCGCAGCTGACGGCGTATCCGCCAAAAAAAACCAACGCGTGGGCAGGGGGCGATGCATCAGGTAAACTGCCGCATCTTTTATACCTATAACGATTCGCCTGATGCCCACGACGTTTCATGAGATTCCCCGCAAGCGCCCGACCACGCCCCTGCTCGACCGTGCCAACACGCCGGACGGCCTGCGCCGGTTAGGCGAAGCCGAGCTGGAAACCCTGGCCGATGAATTGCGCCTGGAATTGCTCTACACGGTCGGTCAGACCGGTGGGCATTTCGGTGCCGGCCTGGGCGTCATCGAGCTGACCATCGCGTTGCATTACGTCTTCGACACCCCGGACGACCGGCTGGTGTGGGACGTGGGTCATCAGGCCTACCCGCACAAAATCCTCACTGGCCGTCGCGAGCGCATGGGCACCCTGCGCCAGAAGGACGGCGTTGCCGCCTTCCCGCGTCGTTCCGAGAGCGAGTACGACACCTTTGGCGTCGGCCACTCCAGCACCTCGATCAGCGCTGCGCTGGGTATGGCAATTGCCGCCCGCCTGCAACACAGTGATCGCAAGGCGATCGCGGTGATCGGCGACGGCGCACTGACCGCGGGCATGGCCTTCGAGGCGCTGAACCACGCGCCGGAAGTGGACGCCAACATGCTGGTGATCCTCAACGACAACGACATGTCGATCTCGCGCAACGTCGGCGGGCTGTCGAACTATCTGGCGAAAATCCTTTCCAGCCGCACTTACGCGAGCATGCGCGAAGGCAGCAAAAAGGTCCTGTCGCGCCTGCCTGGCGCCTGGGAAATCGCCCGTCGTACCGAAGAATATGCCAAAGGCATGCTGGTCCCCGGCACGCTGTTCGAAGAGCTGGGCTGGAACTATATCGGCCCGATCGATGGCCACGACCTGCCGACCCTGATCGCCACCCTGCGCAACATGCGCGATCTGAAAGGCCCGCAATTCCTGCACGTGGTCACCAAGAAAGGCAAAGGCTTCGCCCCGGCGGAAGTCGACCCGATCGGTTACCACGCCATCACCAAACTCGAACCTGTGGATGCTCCGGCCACCGCGCCGAAGAAAGCCGGCGGGCCGAAGTATTCCGGTGTGTTCGGTGAATGGCTGTGCGACATGGCCGCAGTCGATCCGCGTCTGGTCGGGATTACCCCGGCGATGAAGGAAGGCTCCGATCTGGTGGCGTTCAGCGAGCGCTTCCCGGAACGCTATTTCGACGTGGCGATTGCCGAGCAACACGCCGTGACCCTCGCGGCCGGCATGGCCTGCGAAGGCGCCAAACCGGTGGTGGCGATCTATTCGACCTTCCTGCAGCGCGCTTACGACCAGCTTGTGCATGATGTGGCGGTGCAAAACCTCGACGTGCTGTTCGCCATCGACCGCGCGGGCCTGGTGGGCGAAGACGGCCCGACGCACGCGGGTAGCTTCGACCTGTCGTTCCTGCGCTGCATCCCCGGCATGCTGGTGATGACCCCGAGCGACGAAAACGAACTGCGCAAAATGCTCAGCACCGGCCACCTGTACAACGGCCCGGCGGCGGTGCGCTATCCGCGCGGCACCGGCCCGAATGCGCCGATCGCGAAAGACCTCGAACCGATTGAAATCGGCAAGGGTGTCGTCCGCCGTCAGGGCAGCAAAGTCGCCCTGCTGGTGTTCGGCGTGCAATTGGCCGAGGCACTGAAAGTCGCCGAGAAGCTGGATGCGACGGTGGTCGACATGCGTTTCGTCAAACCGCTCGACGAAGCACTGGTTCGCGAAATCGCCGGCAGCCACGAGTTGCTGGTGACCATCGAAGAGAACGCCATCATGGGCGGTGCCGGTGGCGCGGTCAGCGAGTTCCTCGCCCGCGAAAACATCCTCAAGTCGGTGCTGCACCTGGGCTTGCCGGACATCTACGTCGAACACGCCAAGCCTGCGCAAATGCTGGCGGAGTGTGGGCTGGATGAGGTTGGGATCGAAGAAGCGGTGCGTCAACGCCTGCAGCTGCTGAACATCTAATCCTCTAGCTACATGCAAAACCCTGTGGGAGCGGGCTTGCTCGCGAATGTGGTGTATCAGTCGGTATCAATGTTGACTGACACACCGCATTCGCGAGCAAGCCCGCTCCCACATTGGTTTGTGCAACCTTCAAAAATGTATTCGCTTTAAAGCGCCAACGGACTGCCCATGAAACTCCCCCGCCTCGCCCTGGCACTGACCCTCCTGCCGGCCGGCCAACTTTTGGCCGACACCTTCGAACGCGACCAGGCCCTGAAACTGCCGGACGTGCTGATCAGCGCCAACCGTCAGGTCGAAGCGCGCAACAACAGCAGCGCTGCCAACACGGTGTTCACCCGCGACGACATCGATCGTCTGCAACCGAGCAACGTCACTGACTTGCTGCGCCGCGTACCGGGCGTACAGGTCGGGCAAACCGGCGGGCGCGGCAGTCTGCCGGGGGTCTACATTCGCGGTACCAAGTCGGCGCAAAGTCTGGTGCTGGTCGACGGCCAGCGCATCGGCAACTCGACCTCCGGCGACAGCAACCTGCAGCACATCAACATCGAACAGGTCGAGCGCGTGGAAGTGCTGCGTGGTTCGCGCTCGGTAATTTACGGCAGCGATGCGATTGGCGGGGTGATCCAGATCTTCACCCGCCGTGGCGACGAACAAGGCCTGCAACCACGCATGCACGTTGGGGTTGGCAGCAACCAGACCTGGGAGCGCAGCCTCGGATTGTCCGGCGGCGACGCGCAGACCCGCTTCAATCTCGGTACCAGCCTTGATGAAACGGCAGGCATCAATCGCACCCATGAGTCCTATCCTAGCGACGGCGATCACGATGAATACCGCAATAAGTCGGTCAGTTTAAGCCTGAGTCACGCCCTCACCGACGACATCGAAGTCGGCGCCAATCTACAGGATAATCAGGGCAAAAGCGCATTCGACAACCCGTTCGGCCGCTTCGACATGAACACCTTCGAATCGGTCCAGCAGCAGCCCTACAGCGAGTTTTCTGTGAGCAGCGTCAGCAGTTACGTCGACGCGCGGATCAATGACCGGTGGAAAGCCCGCGTCGAGCTCGGCCACAGCGAAAACCGTGAGAAGACACTCGACAAGCTCAGCGACGAGCGCAGCGTGTTCAATACCTATCGCGATTCGGTGAACTGGCAGAACGACCTGACCGTGGATGAGCGCAACAGCCTGATCCTCGGCGGCGACTGGTACGAAGACAGAATCAACAGCAGCACAGCGTTCGACGAAGACAGCCGCTGGAACCGCGCAGCGTTTATCCAGCATCGCTATCAGGCCGACAGTTTCTCTACCGAACTGGGCCTGCGTCGCGACCAGAACCAGCAGTTCGGCAGCCAGAACAGCTGGAGCGGCACGTTCACCCTGCCGCTGAACCCGGACAACGATGTGCTGTTCACCTACAGCGAAGGCTTCCGCGCGCCGACCTTCAACGACCTGTACTACCCGGATTTCAGCAACCCGGACTTGAAGCCCGAAACCTCGAAAAGTTATGAGCTGCAATGGCGCAGTCAGCTGACGCAGAACAGTCGCCTGGAAGCCTCGCTGTACCGCACCGATCTGGAAGACGCGATTATTTTCGGCAGCAACAACCGCCCGGCGAACGTCGCTTCGGCGCGGATCAACGGTTTTGAAGCGGCTTTGAAACAAGAGCTGTTCGGCTGGCAGAGCAACCTCGGCGTAGCGATCATCGACCCACGGGATCGCGACAGTGGCCACACCCTGGCCCGTCGTGCACGGCGGACTTTGAGCCTGGACCTTGATCGGCAGTTTGATCAGCTCGGCCTCGGCGCCAGTTGGCAAGCGGTGAGCAGCAGTTATGACGACGAAAACAACCAGCAGCCATTGGGCGGGTATGCGTTGTTGGGGTTGCGTAGCAGTTGGGCGCTGAATCGCGAGATCAAGCTGGAATTGAAGGTCGATAACCTGCTGGACAAAGGCTACAGCCGGACGTTGTACAGCCATGACGGCAGTCAGTATGGGTATCGCGAGGAAGGCCGGGCGTGGATGTTCGGGGTGACCTGGACGCCGGAGCTCTAAGCTGAAACTTGCTGTGTTTGATCTGGCCTCTTCGCGAGCAAGCCCGCTCCCACAGTTAATCGCGTGCAGACATACATTTTGTGCATGACACAGATCATTGTGGGAGCGGGCTTGCTCGCGAAGCAGACACCTCGGTCTCAACGGTCCGGCGCGATCACTCGGCACAACTTGGCAGTCGCTTCGATCATCTGCCCACTCGGCCGCTCCAGGCCTTTGTCCGTCACCAGCAGCAATTGCCCCAGCGCCACCGCCGTCACCTGAGGCCAGGCTTTCCAAGCATCGAGCTGCGCCTGGTCACTGGCCAGGATCACCTCGGGATTGCGCTGCAACACCGCCTCCACACTGATCTGCGGTGCAGGCTGCGTCAGGTCGGCAAACACATTGCGCGCCCCGCACACCTCCAGCGCATCGCTGATAATCTGCCCACCGCCCACGGTGTACAGCGGCCGGTCCCAGACTTGGTAAAACACCCGTAAGGGCTCGTCCCTTCGATAGCGCTGGCGCAGGGAATCGAGTCGTTGACGCAGATTTTCGGCCAATGAAACGCCACGCTCCGCTCTGCCGAGTTGCGTAGCGATCACTTCAATCTGGGCGGTAAGTTGTTCGAGGTTGTGGGGTTCGGCGACAAAGGTGGGAATGTTCAGCCGCTTGAGCTGCTCACGCTGGGCCGGCCCCACACTGCCCGGCCAGAGCAGCAACAGATCGGGTTTGAGGCTGAGCAGTCGTTCCATGTCCAACTGGCCGTAGCTGCCAACGGAAGGAATGTCCTTGAGTTCAGCGGGACGTTCGCCGGCATCCAGCACACCGACCAAAAGGTCAGCCGAGTTCAGCTCAACGACAATTTCAGAAAGCGACGGCGCCAGACTGACAACCCGCTCGACCGCAGTCGCCGAGCCGCTGACGGCCAGCAGCAACACCGCCAGCCAGACACTGCGCATCAGCCGAGTTGACGCGGGATACGGTAGAGATAGAACAGCACCGTGGTCGACAGCGCCAGCAGCACCAATGGAACGGCTTCAAGACCGACGAATACCGCCAGCGCACCGATCCAGGCGGGCAGGCCGGCAGCCAGAAACGCTGTGCGGCGTTTTGCGGCCAGGGCGATCCAGGCATCGGGTTCTTCAGGGGTGTCGAGGGCTTTCTGGGTGCCGATCAGTGCGTGCTTGTAGCCGCCAAAGAACTTCAGGCTGACAAACATCGAGGCCACACCGGCGATGAACAATGGCATGGCCAGCACCGGCAGAATCGCCTCGCTTTGACCGAATACACCATTGATCACGAACAGCGGCACCAAGGCCAGCGCCAGGTATTGCCACCAGTTGACGGAGAGTCGCCGCCGTACCTGACCGCGGGTCACGCCCGGTCAACCTCGCCCTGATGTTCGTTGCCCATCATATGGTCGAGCTTGCTGGCCTTGGTCGCCAGGTAGAGTTTGTTGTGCGGGTTGTGCCCGGTGTGCAACGGCACGCGCTCGGCAACCACGATGCCCATGTCGGTCAAGGCTTTGACCTTGCGTGGGTTGTTGGTCATCAGACGCAGGGCCTTCACGCCCAGGTGCTCCAGCATCGGCAGGCACATAGCGTAGTCGCGCTGGTCGGCGGCGAAACCCAGACGCTCGTTGGCTTCAACGGTGTCGGCACCGCCATCCTGCAATTCATAGGCGCGGATCTTGTTCAGCAGACCAATGCCGCGACCTTCCTGACGCAAGTAGAGCAACACGCCACGGCCTTCACGGGCGATCGCCTGCAAGGCGGCCTCGAGTTGCGAACCGCAGTCGCAGCGCTGGCTGAACAAGGCATCACCCGTCAGGCATTCGGAGTGCAACCGGCCGAGTACCGGAGCACCATCGGCGAACTCACCCAGGCTCAGTACTACGTGCTCGCGCCCGTTCTCTTCATCGAGAAAGCCATGCATGGTGAATTGCGCAAAAGGCGTTGGCAGCTTGGAAGCGGCGACAAAAACGACAGGCACCGGTGTGCTCCTGATCTATATGTACTGAAGATTCGCAGAGGCGGCATTGTAACAGCACGTTCCTGCAGACGCTTAGGCTGAATTATGGGGCATAACGATCAAAATGTTTGATCAAGAGACCAAGCCAACGACCCTGTGGGAGCGGGCTTGCTCGCGAAAGCGGACTCACATTCAACATATGAGTAGCCTGATATATCGCTTTCGCGAGCAAGCCCGCTCCCACATTGACCGTATTCAGTCTGTGCCAAACGGGTACGGCTGTTTCCACTTTGCGAAAATCGGTTTCAGCTGGCCGTTTTTTACCAGCACTTCCATACGCTGATCGAACAGCGCCATCAACGTGCGAGCCCGAGGTGTATCGGCGAAGCACAGGTAAAGCGGCAATTCCGCAATATGCGTGCGACGAAACTGCGACGGGTCCTTGGCTCGGCTAACGACGTAATCGACTTCGGTCAGCGCATCGATGTAGTAGTCGGCGCGATTGTGAGTCAGCATCGACAAAATACCTGTACGCCGTATGACTTCGTTATAGCGCTGCACATTGGGCAGATACGACTGGTATTTGTAGCCGCGTACCCAGGCCAATCGGTAGATGCCCAAGGTATCCAGGGTCGGCGCCGGATTGCTGGCCAAGCCCAATGCGTAGATATGATCGGTATCGAAATTCCAGCGAGGATAAAGCAGGTCGCTCGCCTCCTCCCGATAAGAACCGACACAAGCGTCCACTTCGCCACGCTGCGCCAGGCCTATGGCGCGCGTATACGGCTCGGTTCGAATATCCAGTTTCACGCCCGCCGGCTCGAACACTTTGCGCAACACGTCCCAGCCCAAACCCTGACCATCGGCGGCGGTGTAGTCTTCCCAGGCTTCGCTGGCCAGATGAATCACCGATGGCATCGTCGGTGCATCCTCCGCCCGGGCGAGGGAGCAAAACACTGCGAAAACCATCAGCAGCAACCCGCGTTGCGCCATCCTCAGCTCTCTCACTTGACGCCTCAGACGAAAAACCACACCAGCCCTTGCATCGCCAACCACGCAAACACGCCGGCCAGCACGTCGTCGAGCATGATCCCGACGCCACCGTGCACATGCCGGTCGATCCAGTGAATCGGCCAAGGCTTGAGGATGTCGAAGAAGCGGAACATCAGGAACCCCGCCAGCAACCAATACCAACCTTCCGGCACCAGCCACAGGGTGATCCACATCCCGACCATTTCGTCCCAGACGATGCCTTCGTGATCGTGCACGCGCAAATCATCGGCGACCTTGCCGCACAGCCAGAAGCCGAACAGCATGGTGATGCCGAGCATCAGCCAGTAGCCCCAGTCGGGCAGCATCTGCCACAACGGAATGAAGGGTAACGCCACTAACGAACCCCAGGTGCCCGGCGCTTTTGGCAGGGTGCCCGAGCCGAAGCCGAACGCCAGGAAATGCCAAGGGTTGCGCCAGACCGACGGCGGTACGAACTCCGCCGGGACCTGTTTGGGATGATCTGTCACGGTGTCTCCCGAAAATGTTGATAACCCCGGATTGGCGGGATGATGTCGTGTCCGTCGGCGTCCAGCAGTGTCACGCCCTGCCCCGCTACAACTCGCCCAAGCACGTGGATTGGCCAGCCGTCCGCCAGCAACGATGGCAACTCGGCGGGCGGCAAGGTGAAGGCCAGCACGTAATCGTCACCGCCGCTCAGGGCGGCTTGCTCAGCGCCAGACTGACCGAGGAAGGCCAGCAGCGCCTTCGACAATGGCAGCTTACTGCGCTCTACCTGAATCCCGACTTTCGATGCCAGGGCAATGTGCCCGCAGTCGGCGAGCAGGCCGTCGGAGATGTCCAGCGTCGCTGTGGCTCTGCCGCGCAACGCCATGCCCAGACCCAGCTGCGGTTGCGGCGACCAGTAATGGGCACGCAACGGATCAGCGATGGCCGCGTCAGCCATCCGCTGGCCGAGCACCAGCGGCAACGCGCCCGCGCCGTTACCCAGCTCTCCGCCCACGCAGAGCAAATCGCCCGGCTGTGCGCCGCTGCGGGTCAACGCCAGACCGGCCGGCACCCGACCGAATACGGTCATGGTCAGGCTCAGCGGCCCGCGGGTGGTATCGCCACCCACCAGCGCCACACCGCAATGTTGCGCCATGAGGTTCAAACCACGGGCGAAGGCTTCCAGCCAATCGGTGGTCACCGTCGGCAAAGTCAGGGCAAGGGTAAAGGCAATGGGGGTGGCGCCCATGGCGGCCAGATCACTGACAGCCACAGCCAGCGAGCGCTGACCGAGCAGAAACGAATCGCAGGGGTCTGCGAAATGCACACCGGCCACGAGCGTGTCAGTGGAAATTGCCAACTGCTCCCCTGGGGGAACAGCCAGCAAGGCGCAGTCGTCGCCGATCCCCAGAGCAACGCCTTCGCCGCCCTGCGCACAAGGCGCGGCGGCGAAGAAATTGCGGATCAGCTCAAACTCGCCCATCGCAAATTCAAGCGCTGGTTAGCGCTTGAACGCCTTCACTTCAGCTTCACGCAGACGCGGGGCTAGCTTGTCGAGCACACCGTTGACGAACTTGTGGCCGTCGGTGGAACCAAAGACCTTGGCCAGTTCGATACCTTCGTTGATCACAACGCGGTACGGCACATCAACGCGCTCGAGCAGCTCCCAGGTAGACAGGCGCAGAACCGCCAGTTCAACCGGGTCCAGCTCTTCGATGGTGATGTCCAGGCATGGCGCCAGTGCGGCGTCGATCCGGTCCTTTTGAGCCGGAACCCCATGCAGGATTTCACGGAAGTAGGCGCCGTCGACATCGCTGAAATCGTTATCGACCCGAAACTGCGCTTCGATCTCGTTCAGCGACTGCTTGGCCATATGCCATTGGTACAGCGCCTGAGTCGCGAGCTGACGGGCTTCGCGACGCTTGACGCTTTTCGATGGCTTGCCGGCATCCGCAGGCTTTGGATCGCGCGGGTTGAAACGATCGCTATCGTCGCTAATCACTTGGCCTCCAACTGCGCCAGCAGGCTGACCATTTCCAGAGCGGACAGGGCAGCTTCAGCACCTTTGTTACCGGCCTTGGTGCCGGAACGTTCGATGGCTTGTTCGATGGAATCAACGGTCAGTACGCCGAAAGCGACCGGTACGCCGAACTCCATGGACACCTGGGCCAGGCCCTTGGTGCATTCGCCCGCCACGTATTCGAAGTGCGGAGTACCGCCACGAATGACTGCGCCCAGGGCGATGATTGCCGCGAACTCGCCTTTCTGAGCGACTTTCTGCGCAACCAGCGGGATTTCGAAGGCGCCAGGCGCACGGATGATGGTGATGTCGCTTTCGCTCACGCCATGGCGAACCAGGGCATCAACTGCACCGCTGACCAGGCTTTCAACCACGAAGCTGTTGAAACGGCCCACTACCAAAGCGTAGCGGCCTTTAGGGGCGATGAAGGTACCTTCGATGGTCTTCAGGGTCATTCGTTAGATCTCTTAAAGAGCCGGGACGCGTTTTCTACGCGTCCCTCAGTGATGTGTTAACCGCGAATACAGGCCCGCAAATTGCCGGTCATTATTCGGAGGGCACGTATTCTACAACTTCCAGATCGAAACCGGATATCGCATTAAATTTCATCGGCGCGCTCATCAGGCGCATTTTACGCACGCCCAGATCCCGAAGGATCTGCGAACCGGCACCGACGATGCTGTAGGTGGTCGGTTTTTTCACCGCGGTGTGGTCGGCGGTTTCGCGAATGTGCGCCAGCAACACGTCACCATCGAGCGGGTGACCGAGCAACAGCACCACGCCGCTGCCAGCCTCGGCAACCGCAGCCATGGCGGCGCGCAGGCTCCAGCGGCCCGGTTGCTTGACCATCAACAGGTCACGCAGCGGGTCCATGTTGTGCACCCGGACCAGCGTCGGCTCTTCGGCGCACACGGTGCCCAGGGTCAGGGCCATGTGCACGTCGCCTTCTACCGAATCACGATAGGTCACCAGGTTGAACTGGCCCAATTCGCTGTCCAGCGGCTGCTCGGCAATCCGCTGAACGGTACGTTCATGGATCATCCGGTAGTGAATCAAGTCGGCAATGGTGCCGATCTTGATGTTGTGTTCGGCGGCAAACGCTTCGAGTTCAGCGCGACGGGACATGGTGCCGTCGTCGTTCATCACTTCGCAGATCACACCGCTCGGCTCGAAACCGGCCATGCGCGCCAGGTCGCAGGCAGCTTCGGTGTGGCCGGCGCGGGCCAACGTACCGCCGGCCTGGGCCATCAGCGGGAAGATGTGGCCGGGGCTGACGATGTCTTCAGCCTTGGCGTCTTTGGCGGCAGCGGCTTGCACGGTGCGCGCACGGTCGGCTGCGGAGATACCGGTGGTAACGCCTTCGGCGGCTTCGATGGACACGGTGAACTTGGTGCCGAAACCGGAACCGTTGCGTGGCGCCATCAACGGCAGCTTGAGCAGTTCGCAGCGCTCGCGGCTCATCGGCATGCAGATCAGGCCACGGGCGTGCTTGGCCATGAAGTTGATGTGTTCAGGCTGGCAGCACTCGGCCGCCATGATCAGGTCGCCTTCGTTCTCGCGGTCTTCGTCATCCATGAGGATGACCATCTTGCCTTGGCGGATGTCTTCAACCAGTTCTTCGATGCTATTGAGCGCCACAAGGCACCCCCCTTCTTTCGAAATTTGAGCTTCAGGATTTGAGGTAGCCGTTTTGGGCCAGAAAGCTTTCGGTGATGTTTCCAGACGTCGGCTCTGCGGCCTTATCGCCCAACAACAGGCGCTCCAGATAACGTGCCAGCAAGTCGACTTCCAGATTCACCCGGCGACCAGGCTGGTACGACGCCATGATGGTTTCACTCAGGGTGTGCGGAATGATGGTCAGCAAGAATTCGGCGCCATCGACTGCGTTCACGGTCAGGCTGGTGCCGTCGACGGTGATCGAGCCTTTATGGGCAATGTACTTGGCCAGGTCTTTCGGGGCACGGATGCGAAATTCCACGGCGCGGGCATTTTCCGTGCGGGCAACCACTTCGCCCACGCCATCGACGTGACCGCTGACCAGATGCCCACCGAGGCGGGTGGTCGGGGTCAGGGCTTTTTCCAGGTTGACCGGGCTGCCGCTTTTGAGGTCATTCATTGCGGTGCAGTCGAGGGTTTCGCGACTGACGTCCGCCGCAAAGCCATTGCCCGGCAGTTCAACCGCCGTCAGGCACACGCCATTGACGGCAATGCTGTCGCCCAGCTTTACATCGCTCAGGTCGAGCTTGCCGGTTTCTACGTAAACCCGCACATCTCCGCCTTTTGGGGTCAATGCGCGAATACTGCCGATGGATTCGATGATGCCGGTAAACATGGAGTCCTCCTCGAGAACAGAGCCAGCGCTAGAGCAATGGCCGGGAATTATACGCTCGCCGATGGCGCAGGGATGGCAGTGACTCGCCAGTCATCGCCAACCGCACGGATTTCGGTGATTTTGAGCTCAGGCGCGTCTTTCATCTGCGCCAGTGGCCAGTCCAGTAAGGGACGGGCCGAGGAGCCGAGAAACTTGCCGGCGATGAAGATCTGGAATTCGTCCACCAGCCCCAGCTGGGCAAAGGCGCCAGCCAATCGCGGGCCGGCCTCGACCAGCACGTCATTGACGCCACGGTTGGCGAGTTCGACCAGCAACTGATGCAGATCGACCTGGCCATCGTCGCCCGGCACGATCAGGCATTCCGGGCCGTTGGCGTACTGTTCTTCCACCGCGACACACGTGGCGACCAGTGCCGGCCCCGCCTTGAAGAACGGTGCATTCAGCGGCACCCGCAGGCGACCGTCGATCAGCACGCGAAGCGGCGGACGGCTCATGGCCAACGCGGTTTGTTCAGCGTCCAGACCCAACTCGTCGGCACGTACGGTCAAGCGCGCATTGTCCGCCAGTACCGTGTCGGCACCGGTCAGCACCACGCTGGCCTCGGCGCGCAAACGCTGTACCGCCGAACGCGCCGCCGGCCCGGTGATCCACTGGCTCTCGCCGCTTTCCATCGCCGTGCGACCGTCCAGGCTCATCGCCAACTTGACCCGCACGAACGGCAAGCCGTGTTCCATGCGTTTGAGGAAGCCTTGATTGAGTTTGCGCGCCTCGCCTTCCAGCACACCGCTTTCAGTGGCGATACCGGCCTGGGCCAGACGTTGCAGACCGCGACCGGCGACTTCCGGGTTCGGGTCCTGCATCGCCGCAACGACGCGTGCCACACCGGCATTCACCAGCGCATCGGCGCAAGGCGGCGTGCGGCCGTGGTGGCTGCAAGGTTCGAGGGTCACGTAAGCCGTGGCGCCCCGCGCCTTGTCGCCAGCGGCGCGCAGGGCGTGGACTTCGGCATGGGGCTCGCCGGTGCGCACATGCCAGCCTTCGCCGACAATCTGCCCGTCACGCACCACCACGCAGCCAACACGAGGGTTGGGATGCGTCGTGTAATGACCTTTGCGCGCCAGCTCCAGGGCCCGGGCCATGTAATGCGCGTCGAGGATGGCTTGTTCGGGAGGTGTGGTCATTCTTTCACCGGCTCACGGGCGAGGCGATCGATCTCTTCGCGGAACTCGTTGAGGTCCTGGAAGCGTCGGTACACCGAAGCGAAGCGAATATAGGCGACTTCATCAAGCTTCTTCAGCTCGGCCATCACCAGTTCGCCAACCACGAGGGATTTGACCTCGCGCTCGCCGGTGGCGCGCAGCTTGTGTTTGATGTGCACCAGCGACGATTCGAGGCGCTCGACACTCACCGGGCGCTTCTCCAGCGCCCGCTGCATACCGGCACGGAGTTTTTCTTCGTCGAACGGCTGGCGACTGCCGTCGGTTTTGATCAGGCGCGGCAACACCAGTTCAGCGGTTTCGAACGTCGTGAAACGTTCGCCGCAGGCCAGGCATTCACGCCGGCGGCGCACCTGTTCGCCCTCGGCGACCAGACGCGAGTCGATGACCTTGGTGTCGTTGGCACCGCAGAAGGGACAGTGCATGGTGGCAGGCAACAAAAAATGGGAGGGCCATGGTAGCGCATCCCCGTGGCAAGACAAGCCATAGGGTTTGCGGTATACAGACTGGCTGTATATGGATTTCGCTTGCTGGAGCCGCCAATGTCTTTACGACCACTCATTTTGCTCAGTCTTTTCAGCCTGTTGGTGGCCTGTGGCAGCGATGCGCCCAAGCCCCAGCCGCCAACGCCCGGCCCTGCACCGCAACAGGCGCAGAAGAAAGCCAAGGCGTCGGCCGAGCTCGGCCCCCTGCCGGCATATCAACGTGAATTGAGCGGCACCCTGCAGGGCGTGCCGGCCGGTGCCGAAGTCGAACTGGCGTTGCTGGTGATCGACGAAAAGGATCGTCCGCAACTATTGCTCGCCAGTTCCAACCTGATCGGTACCAATCAAGTGTTGCCGTTTCGCCTGCGTTTCAACCCTGAATCCTTTCCGGCCGGCGCCCGCGTCGAGCTTCGCGGCCGCGCCAGCCAGTCCGGGCAGTTGATTCTGCATCTGCCGGCGCAAATGATCACACAGCCAACCACCCAGGCATTGGGTCAGCTGCAGTTCGTCAAAGCGCCATGATTGCACCGCTCGACCTGCAACAGGCGTTAAGTGAACTGCTCGGCGATGCACAGCTTGTAGCCTGTGAGTTACCCGGCACCGAGCTGAAACTCTGGCTGATCGACGGCGACAACATGGACCGTGCCTTCAGCCCGGAAGAAACCCGGCGGATTCTCCACGAGCCGCCGTATTGGAGTTTCTGCTGGGCCAGTGGGCTGGCCGTGGCTCGTTATCTCGCCGAGCACCCGCAATGGGTCGAAGGTAAACGGGTGCTGGATTTCGGCTCCGGCTCCGGGGTGGCCGGGATTGCGGCGGTGAAAGCCGGGGCACTGGAAGTGGTGGCCTGTGACCTGGACCCGCTGGCGATTGCCGCGTGTCGGGCGAATGCCGAACTCAATGGCGTGCAACTCAGCTACTCGACGGACTTTTTCGCCGAGGCTGATCGGTTTGATCTTATTCTGGTGGCCGATGTGTTGTACGACCGGGCAAACCTGCCGTTGCTCGACGAGTTTCTCAGCCGTGGCTGGGAAGCATTGGTGGCGGATTCGCGCGTGAGGGATTTTCGCCATCCGTTGTATCGGCGCATTGAAATGCTGGAAGCGATGACCTTGCCGGATCTGGCCGAACCTGAAGAGTTTCGGTATGTGAGCCTTTACCATTCCACCCGGACATGATCGTTCCCACGCTCCGCGTGGGGAATGCAGCCCGGGACGCTCCGCGTCCCAAAGCGGACGCAGAGCGTCCATTGAGGCATTCCCACGCAGAGCGTGGGAACGATCAACGTTACGACTTTCAGCAGCCCCCCGCCAAGCCTTATAGTGACCACATTCACGCTTTTACGAGATCCCCCATGAGTCAGGAAACGCCGTACATTTTCGACGCCACGACTGCCGATTTCGACCAGTCGGTGATCGAGAACTCTTTTCACAAACCGGTGCTGGTGGATTTCTGGGCCGAATGGTGTGCGCCGTGCAAGGCCTTGATGCCGATGCTGCAAACCATCGCCGAGAGCTATCAGGGCGAGTTGCTGCTGGCCAAGGTCAATTGCGACATCGAGCAGGACATTGTTGCGCGCTTCGGCATTCGCAGCCTGCCGACTGTGGTGCTGTTCAAGGACGGTCAGCCAGTGGACGGTTTTGCCGGTGCACAACCGGAATCGGCTGTGCGCACGATGCTCGAACCCCACGTGCAAATGCCGCCGCCCGCTGCGGCCGACCCGTTCGAACAGGCTCAGGCGCTGTTTGATGAAGGCCGTTACGCCGACGCTGAAGCCACGCTCAAAGTGCTGCTGGCGGAAGACAACACCAACGCCAAGGCGCTGATTCTATATGCCCGCTGCCTCACTGAGCGCGGCGAACTGGGTGAAGCGCAAATCGTACTCGACGCGGTCAAGACTGATGAGCACAAGGCTGCGCTGGCCGGCGCCAAGGCGCAGATCCAGTTTCTCGGTCAGGCCAGGGATTTGCCGGATGCGGCAGACCTGAAAGCGCGTCTGGCGAAAAATCCGCAGGACGATGAGGCGGTCTATCAACTGGCGATCCAGCAACTGGCCCGCCAACAATACGACGCTGCGCTGGATGCCTTGCTGAAACTGTTCATCCGCAATCGCAGCTACAGCGAAGGCTTGCCGCACAAGACCTTGCTGCAGGTGTTCGACCTGCTGGGCAACGATCACCCGCTGGTGACCACGTACCGTCGCAAGTTGTTTGCTGCGCTTTATTAAAATCAAAAGATCGCAGCCTTCGCCAGCTCCTACAGGGGGAATACAAATCCCGTGTAGGAGCTGGCGAAGGCTGCGATCTTTTTTGTGGCTTACTCGATCCAGCCGTGTGAACCCGATTCCTACGCTGGTTCGATCCAGTGGTACAGCGGCGTATCCCCGCCGCTCACCACTTTGACGTTTGCGCAGTGGCGCAAGCGCACCAACAAGCGTTTGCCCGCCGCAGCGCTGCCGGTCAGCCCTTCCAGTTGCTCCAGCAAATCCGGCCCGCTCAATTGCCCGGCCTTGCGCAGCAACTCTTGGGCGATCTGCCACAGCGCATCGTCCTGATTCACCGGTTTGGCGGGCGCAACACTCGCCTCGGGTTTTGCTGCCTGCAACTGCGCACCGAGCTGTGCCCAGTCGCCCTCATCCAGTTCCAGGGTCAAACCCACCGGCCAGTCGCCGATGCTTCCGCGTATTCGCAACATAAGTCTGCTCCTGCACATACCTGACTCGCATGCTCCCATGGGTCTTGCGCAACGCCAAGCAGACGGTCAAACTCTCGGCGATTTCGTTATAAGATTACATAACAAATTTTTCATTTTACTTTTCGGAGACCCGCCATGCGCCGTCTGCTGCTCGCTTTGCCGTTTGCCTTGTTGCCGCTGGCTGTCGCCCATGCGGCGGTCGAGCATGATCACGATCATGATGAACATGGCAGCCTCAGCGCCCACGAACATGGCGTCGGTCGCCTGAACGCGGCGCTGGATGGCCAGACTCTGGAGCTTGAACTGGAAAGCCCGGCGATGAACCTGGTGGGTTTCGAACACGCCGCCACCACCGACGCCGACAAGGCCAAAGTCGCCGCCGTCCGCGCGCAGCTGGAAAAACCGTTGGTGCTGTTCAACCTGCCGAAAGCCGCCGGTTGCGTGGTCGCGACTCAGGAACTGGAAAGCCCGCTGTTCGGTGACAAGCCGGATGCCGATGACCATGACGAAGAAGACGCCAAGGACGGTCACGAACATCACCAAGATCACAGCGAGATCCATGCCCATTACCAATTCAGCTGCTCGGCCCCGGGCGCGCTGAAGACCCTGGATTTGGCGAATATCTTCAACACATTCCCGGCCACCCAGAAAATTCAGGTACAACTGATCAGCCCGAGCGGGCAGCAAGGGGTTGAAGTGACGGCCAAGGCTGCCGCCCTGAAATTCTGATCCGACACCAATCCAATGTGGGAGCAGGCTTGCTCGCGAAGACGGCAGCACATATAGCAATGATGTGACTGAAATACCGCTTTCGCGAGCAAGCCCGCTCCCACAGGGTTCACCACCAACCTGACCGGTTTCACATGACCCAAGCACTCATCGAACTGTCCGACCTGGGCTTCAGTTGGCCCGGTCATCCGCCGCTGCTGGACATCCCGGCGTTTCGCCTCATGCCGGGTGAAACCCTGTTCCTCAAAGGCCCCAGCGGCAGCGGCAAGACCACCCTGCTGGGCCTGCTCGGTGGCGTGCAAAAGCCTGATCACGGCAGCATTCGCCTGCTCGGCCAGGAACTGACCGAGCTTTCTGCCGGCGCGCGCGACCACTTCCGCGTCGATCACACCGGCTACATCTTCCAGCAGTTCAACTTGCTGCCATTTCTCTCGGTGCGTGAGAACGTTGAGCTGCCCTGTCACTTCTCCAAGCTGCGGGCCGAACGGGCGAAACAGCGTCACGGCAGTGTCGATCAGGCGGCAGCCACCCTGCTCGCCCACCTGGGTTTGACCGATCAAAGCCTGCTCAGCCGCCGCGCCGATTCGCTTTCCATCGGCCAGCAGCAACGGGTCGCCGCCGCGCGTGCGTTGATCGGTCAGCCGGAACTGGTGATCGCCGACGAACCGACCTCGGCGCTGGACTACGACGCCCGCGAGAACTTCATTCGCCTGCTGTTCGCCGAATGCCGCGAAGCCGGGTCGAGCCTGTTGTTTGTCAGCCATGACCAGAGTCTCGCGCCGCTGTTCGATCGCCACCTGTCGCTGGCCGATCTCAATCGCGCCGCCACCCCGTCCGAGGTCTGAGATGTATTTGTTTCGTCTAGCCATGGCCAGCCTGGCTAACCGTCGCTTCACCGCGATCCTCACCGCATTCGCCATCGCCCTGTCGGTCTGCCTGTTGCTGGCCGTGGAGCGGGTGCGCACCGAAGCCAAGGCCAGTTTCGCCAGCACCATCAGCGGCACCGACCTGATCGTTGGCGCGCGTTCCGGTTCGGTGAACCTGCTGTTGTATTCGGTGTTCCGCATCGGCAACGCCACCAACAACATCCGCTGGGACAGCTTTGAACATTTCGCCAACAACCCGAAAGTGAAGTGGGCGATCCCGATGTCCCTCGGCGATTCTCATCGCGGATACCGGGTGATGGGCACCACCGAGGCGTACTTCGAGCATTACCAGTACGGCCATCAACAGCACCTCGAACTGGCCGACGGTCGCGCCTTCGCCAGCGATCCGTTCGAAGTGGTGCTCGGCGCCGAAGTGGCCGATGCACTGCATTACAAGCTCGGCGACAAACTGGTGCTGGCCCATGGCGTGGCGGTGATCAGCCTGGTCAAACACGACGACAAACCGTTCACCGTGGTCGGCATTCTCAAACGCACCGGCACCCCGGTGGACCGCACGCTGCACATCAGTCTCGGCGGCATGGAGGCGATTCACGTCGACTGGCACAACGGCGTGCCGGCGCGCGGTAATGGTCGGATCAGTGCCGATCAGGCGCGCAACATGGACCTGACGCCACAAGCGATCACTGCGTTCATGCTCGGCCTCAACAGCAAGATTTCGACGTTTGCGCTGCAACGGGAGATCAATGAATTCCGTGGCGAGCCGATGCTGGCGATCCTGCCGGGCGTGGCATTGCAAGAGCTGTGGAGTTTGATGAGCACGGCGGAAAAAGCCTTGTTCGTCGTCTCTCTGTTCGTGGTGCTGACCGGGTTGATCGGCATGCTCACGGCGATCCTCACCAGCCTCAATGAACGGCGCCGCGAGATGGCGATTCTGCGCTCGGTCGGCGCTCGGCCGTGGCACATCGCGACCTTGCTGGTGCTGGAAGCCTTTGCCCTGGCGTTGTCCGGAGTGATTGCCGGTGTGGCGTTGCTGTATGTGTGCATTGCCGCAGCTCAGGGTTACGTGCAGGCGAATTACGGCTTGTACTTGCCACTGGCCTGGCCGAGCGAATATGAATGGACGCTGCTCGGTGGCATCCTGATCGCCGCGCTGCTGATGGGCAGCGTGCCGGCCTGGCGCGCGTATCGCCAATCCTTGGCCGATGGCCTGTCGATCCGACTATGAGGACATTAATGATGCCCCGCGCTGTGCTTGCGCTATTGATGCTGGTTGCCCTTCCGTTGTGGGCGGCCGAGCCGAAGGACCTGACCTGGTCGGAAATGATCCCGCCGGATGCTGCGCCAGAAGTGCCGAACATGACGCCGCTGCATGACCTGTCGAAGATGAGCGATGCGTTATCCGCAGAATCGGCTCCAGCGGCCAAGCAGGACATGCCGAACGCGCCGGTGGTGAAGAGCCTCGACGGCCAGAATATTCGTTTACCGGGGTACATCGTGCCGCTGGAAGTCAGTGAAGAAGGCCGCACCACGGAGTTTCTGCTGGTGCCGTATTTCGGCGCCTGCATCCACGTACCGCCGCCTCCGTCGAACCAGATCGTGCATGTCAAAAGCGAAGTCGGCGTGAAGCTTGATGAGCTGTATCAGCCGTACTGGATCGAAGGTGCATTACAGGTGAAAGCGTCCACCAGCGAGTTGGCGGATGCCGGGTATCAGATGGAGGCGGACAAGATTTATGTGTATGAATTGCCGGAATGATCCGGCAGTTCTGTGTTGTCTGTTCAATCGCCATCGCGGGCAAGCCCGCTCCCACAGTGTTCTCTGTTGTTCACAAATATTGCATTCACAGAAGATCCCTGTGGGAGCGGGCTTGCTCGCGAAGGGGCCTTCGAAGGCTGCGCAAAAAACAGGGCCATCACTGTTTCATTGAGCTGAGTCAAAAGACCGTATCAGTTGGATCCCTACCATTGGACATCGAACATTTTTAACGTCCTTTGGAGCTCCCATGCACAAGTCCTTGCTCTGCGCTTCGCTGTTCGCCCTCGCGCTCGCAGCCCCGCTCGCCCATGCTCACACCGCCGGTGACATCATCGTTCGGGCCGGTGCGATCACCGTTAACCCGGAAGCCGACAGCTCCAGCGTCAAGGTCGATCAAGGCCCGTTGAAGGGCGCCGATCTGGGTGGCAAGGCCACCATGAGCAGCGACACGCAACTGGGCTTGAACTTCGCCTACATGATCACCAACAACCTGGGGATCGAATTGCTCGCGGCCTCGCCGTTCGAGCATGACGTGAAGCTCAAAGGCACCGCCCTCGGCGCCGCCAACGGCAAACTCGGCACCCTGAAACACCTGCCGCCAACCCTGAGCCTGGTCTACTACCCGCTGGACGCCAAGTCCGCGTTCCAGCCGTACATCGGCGGCGGTATCAATTACACCTGGATCTACGACGAGCACGTCGGCAGCGAAGCCGCCGCCAATGGCTTCAGCAACTTCAAGGCGGATAACTCCTGGGGTCTGGCCTGGCAGGTCGGTGCCGACTACATGCTGACCGACAACGTAATGATCAACGCCCAGGTCCGCTACATCGACATCGACACCACCGCGACCGTGGAAAACAACGCCGTCGCACCGGGCACCCGGGCCAAGGTCGACGTTGATGTGGACCCGTTCATTTACATGGTGGGTTTGGGTTACAAGTTCTAAACCCGCTGCAAAAAAAAGGCGCCTCGACAGGCGCCTTTTTCATTGATCGTTCCCACGCTCCGCATGGGAACGATCTATCGTCCCAGCAACCGCGCCAGGCCGACGCTCATCGGTGTTTGCTCCGGGTAGGTAAACCGCTCCAGTAAACGCCGATTATTCGCGCGTGAATGGCGGATGTCACCGGAGCGCGCCGGGCCGTAGCTCACGGGCGGCAGCTTGCCGACCACCGCTTCAAGGGCTGCAAGCATTTGCTTGAGGGTCGTCGCCTGATTCCAGCCGACATTCACCGCGCCGACTTCGACCTGTGGCTTCTCGATGGCTTGCACCAACACGTCCACCAGGTCCTCGACATAGACAAAATCCCGAGTCTGCTCGCCATCGCCGAACACGGTGATCGGCAAGCCTTTCTGCGCGCGCTCGCTGAAAATACTGATCACCCCGGAATACGGCGAGGACGGATCCTGGCGCGGGCCGAAGATGTTGAAGAAGCGGAAAACCACCGGTTCCAGACCATGCTGGCGACGATAGAAATCGAAGTAATGCTCGCTCGCCAACTTGTCTGCCGCGTATGGCGTTAACGGTGCCTTGGGCGTGTCTTCGTCGATCGACTCGCCTTCGCCATTGTTGCCATAGACCGCTGCGCTGGACGCGTACAGCACTCGTTTGACGCCGGTCTGACGCATGGCTTCACAGACATTCAGCGAGCCGATGAAATTGCTCTGATGGGTCTTCACCGGGTCATCCACCGAAGCCTGCACCGAGGCCACCGCAGCCAGGTGCGCCACAGCGCTGCAGCCAACCATCGCCTGCGCCACCAGTGCGGCATCGGCGACGTCGCCCACGATCAGTTCGATGAGGGGATTGTCCAGCGGCAGGTTGCTGCGTTTGCCGGTGGAGAGGTCATCGAGAATGCGCACCGAGTGACCCTTGGCGAGCAAGGCGTCGGTCAGGTGCGAACCGATGAAACCGGCGCCGCCGGTGATTAAAACAGGGCCGTCAGCCATGGCGATAAAACCTATCCAGTAAGCCCGGGAGTGCCGCGCGCCAGGCGCGGGGCTTGATCCCGAAAGTGTGCAGAATTTTCTTGCAGGCCAGCACCGCGTGTTGCGGCTCTTCAGCGGCGTCGGGCCGTGCGGCGTGAGCCTGGGCGGTCGGTGCCTCAATGGCCAGCGGATGCAGGGCGCGTGCTTCGGTGAGAATCGCCTGCCCCAGTGCCAGCGGCGTGGTCGCCTCATGCCCGGCGTAGTGGTAAGTGCCCCACAGCGGCGCGGAGCAATCGAGTTGCTTGAGCACCGAAATGATCACCCGGGCGGCATCGTCCACCGGCGTCGGATTACCGCGACGATCATCGGCCATCAACAGTTCTTCAGCTTTCTCGGCCCGGCTCAGGAATCGCCCGAGGGTGCCGTCGGGGCTGTCATCGAGCAGCCAGCCGAAACGCAGCAGTACGTGCTGCGGACAAGTGGCGCGCACGCTTTGCTCGATTCGCCACAAGGCCTGGCCGCGCAGGCCCAGCGGTACCGGTTCGTCTTTTTCGCTGTAGGCGGTCGCCCGGGAGCCATCGAACACGCGATAACTCGACGGTTGCAGCAGCACAATGTTGTGATGCTGGCACAGCTCGGCCAGCCGTTCGACGGCTCGCTCCTGCCCGGCCAGACGCTGTTCGCTGACGGTCTCCGCCTGGAACCAGTCAAAATAGTAGGCGAGATTGATCAACGCATCCGGACGGGTATCGTCGAGCAGTTGCGTCAGGCTCGCGGCGTCCCAGCCGTCTTGCGGTGGGCGGGGGGCGAGGAAACCGATGTCTTCCTCCGCACCGAGGCGAATCAGCGCCTGCCCAAGGGCATTTCCGCCGCCCAGTAACATAAGGCGCATTCGCATAGAGTCAGCAGGCCCAGTCTGATTGGAACGATGGCTTTATCGACAGCGCCCGCAGGCGATTTCGTCAATAGTTGCCGGAATCGTTGCATTTTGCGGGTTTAGTGCGCAACCGTCATCCGTAAAGTGTAGTTCCGTCGGATTGGGTTGACCCTGCTGGCCCCTTCGCGAGCAAGCCCGCTCCCACATTGGATCTCCTGTGTACTCACATTTTGTGACCGACACTGTTCAACTGTGGGAGATTCTATGGTTGAAGGGAAGCCCTCAACCAGCTTTGGGTTGATATTCGCTCTGTCCTTTCAGTAGAGCGAATACGATCCGAGCAAGCTTGCGAGCCAGTATCACCAGCGCCTGAGTGGTGCTGAAACCTCGAGCTCTTTGCTCTTCATAAAAGCCTTTCCAGGCTGGCGTACGGCTGGCCGACATAGCTGCATTGTGCAGAAGCCGGCGAGCTTCCGGGTCACCTCGCTTGGTCAAGCTCCGGCGCCCGTCTTTTTGCCCTGACTTCGCCACCCGCAAATCCATTCCCAGAAAGGCAATAAAGGCATCTGCGTTTCTGAAGTCGCCCCGCTGAAACGCCGTGAGCAAGCGGGCTCCGGTCAGAAATCCAATGCCTTCAACTTTCAGGCAACGCTTCAACTGACCGAGCAAACCGGCTTCTTTCAGATGATCATTAATCGTCTTTTCGACCAGCGTTTCAAGCTGCTGCATGGCTTTCACTTGCGCGGCGAAAGCAGATTTCAGCAGCGGTTCATTCGCCCAACTTTGCACCAGGCCGACCCGCGCCTGAACCAAGGCTGCGCGACGACGAAAAAGGCTCAAGAGCTGGCGGTACAGCGGTGATGGCGGGGTCCAAGGATGAAGATCATCACCTTCGTTCTTCAGATAGCGGGCGAGCAGTCTGGCATCCAACGCATCGGTTTTGGCGCGGATATTCACCCCTTTTCGGTAATGGCTGAGTTCATAGCCACCCACCATGTAAATCACGCAGCCAGCCTCATAGGCCAGATCGGCGAACTCCAGGTGATAGATATTGGTCGACTCAATGGCTACCGCGACTGTCCCCGACAAGGCTTTCAACCACTGCTTGATGGCAGCCTTGTTGTTGGGAATCTCTTCAAGCAGGTCAAGTTCGGCGTGATAGATCACCAGTTCGTTCTTGGCGACATCCACGCCTACGATTGGCTTTGTGACAGAAACCGGCATTGCCATTGGATTTCCTCCGGGATATGTTTTGAGCACTTGAAGGGCTCACCCAGAGGCGCAGGCTTGTTCCTATCGTCGGTCCTAGCCAGATGCATTCTTTATCGGCGCTTGGGTGAAAGGAGGAGGGGCGAAATCTCCCACGGATCTGTACTGCGTCAACAGTCAGAATCGGGCTTTGTCCCTCCTCCTCCCTTCAAGTCCTACCATACAAGCGGGCTTGCTCGCGAAGGCGGCGGCACAGTCAACATTGATGTTGCCTGATACACCGCTTTTGCAAGCAAGCCCGCTCCCACAGGTTCCTCATCTTAATCAGCCAGAAAATCGTCAGTGGACACCACACTTGCATAAGCAAAACCCAAGGCCGACATGAAGGCGGCGTGAACGTGGTCGGCCGGGACGGTGATGCCGTTGAATTCCAGGTCTCGGGTGGCGCAGGCGTCGTGAATCACCGTGACGGTGTAACCCAAGTCGGCCGCGGCTCGGGCGATACCGTCGATGCACATGTGACTCATGCTCCCGACCACCACCAAGTGCTCGATGCCTTGCTGGTCGAGGATGGCTTCCAGTTCGGTCTCGCGGAACGAGTTGACGAAATGTTTGAGCACCACCGGTTCGTCAGCGCGGTTGAGGACTTTGGGGTGCAGCTTCGCGCCGTCGGAGCCCGGCGCGAAGAACGGTGCGGCGTCGGAGGTGAATTCGTGGCGGATGTGCACCACCTGATCGCCGGCCTCGCGAAATGCCTGAATCAACCGTGCGGCGTTGTCCGCTGCGGCGTCGGCGCCCACCAGCGGCCACTTGCCCTGAGGGAAGTAGTCGTTTTGGATATCGACTACGATGAGTGCTTGCTTGGCCATGACTGTTTCCTCGAAGTGTGTGTTGGGTGTGGAATTAAGTATTGGCGCTGGCCCTCCGTTCGAGGATTGGCCGCACCGACAATAGAAGGGGGAAAACTGACAATGGGTGTAGAAAGGGCAGTCGCCGAACTGGGAGTGCTGATCTATCCCGGTGCGCAGATGGCGGCGGTGCATGGGCTGACGGACCTGTTCGGCGTGGCCAACCGGATCGCCGCCGAGCATCAGGCGGCGCAGCTGCCGTTGCTGCGGGTCAGTCACTGGCAGGTCGATGGCGATCAAGTGCCCGAGCGGGTCTATGACACTCATCCCGGCCCGGCCGGCGCATTGGTCGCCGTGTTGATCCCGCCCTCGATCGGAGGTTTTTCCGAGGGGCAGGCGCCCCAAGGGTTGATTCGCTGGCTTCGTCAGCAACATGCCAACGGTGCGACCCTCGGCGGGGTCTGCGTGGGTTCTATACTGTTGGCCGAAAGCGGCCTGCTCGATGGCCGTAGCGCGACTACCCACTGGACCTCGGCCAAGGCTTTCGCCGAGCGTTATCCGGCGATCAAGCTCAAGGCCGATACGCCCATTGTCGACGATGGCGACCTGATCACCACCGCCGGGTTGATGGCCTGGTCAGAGCTGGGATTGCGATTGGTGAACCGCTTGCTCGGGCCGAGCATTGCCACTGGCACGGCGCGGTTTCTGGTGGTGGAACACAGCGACAGCGCGAGTGCGTGCGGCAGTAATTTTTCACCGATTCTCAACCATGGCGATGCGTCGATTCTCAAGGTCCAGCATTGGCTGCAAAGCACTGGGGCGACCGATGTCTCGTTGACGGCAATGGCCGAGCGGGCGGGGCTGGAAGAACGCACTTTCCTGCGGCGTTTTCGTGCTGCAACCGGGTTGAAACCCACCGAGTACTGCCAGCACCTGCGTGTCGGCAAAGCGCGGGAAATGCTCGAATTCACCAACGGCACTATTGATCATATTGCCTGGACCGTGGGTTACCAGGACCCGAGTGCGTTTCGGGCAACGTTCAAGAAGATTACCGGGCTGGCGCCGAGTGATTACCGGGGGCGGTTTGGTGTGTCTGCGACCGCGGCCGTGGCTCGGTAGCGAGCATCACCACAGATCTAAAAATGTGGGAGCGAGCCTGCTCGCGATAGCGGTGTGTCATTCAACACAAATATGGAATGTCAGGCCGCCATCGCGAGCAGGCTCGCTCCCACATGAGTTAGGTGGCAGGTTTGAGTCGTGCAAAATGCCGGGAGCATTGAAAGGTGTCGTGCAGAATAAAACAGGCCTTGTGCCACCGCACATTTCGCAATTGGCTGATTTAAAGACTGTTTTTCTCCAGCCGCCATTGGCCTGATCTCTGCACCTCCTTGAGCTACATTTATCAAACGCAGATTGAAGGGGAACGCATGACCCCAACAAATCGCAACAAACTGGTACTCGCCCATTCAGTGCGACCCAGTGCCTCGCTTCACGAAGTCGAAACCAATCGCGCGTTGGCCCGTTGGCTGGCGCAGGTTGTGGGGCTCGAATACGGCGGCAGTTACGACCCGCAGCTGCATCGCGGCCGGGATATTTATCTGTTGCCGACCCAAACGCTGGTGGGCGTTGCTGCCGCCCGGCAGCTGGGCGTCAAAGGGCCGGAGGACTTATGGGGCGGTTACGTCGACCACGATTTCATCTGCACCAAAGCCATCAGCCATGGATTGTTGAATCGCTATGCGTTCGCGCCCGAAGGCTGGTCGTCGTTGTTTTCCGAACGGGTACGCAGCGTCGTGCTCGATGGCCTCAGCGTGTTCTCCCTGGAGGATGCTCGCCCGGCGGCGGAGCACCTGCTCTACAGCGGTCCGATCCGCATGAAACCTATTCATGCCTGCGCCGGACGCGGTCAGGAAGTAATCAAAAGCCTCGATCAGTTCGACGCCATCCTTGCTCGCCCCGATGCCAAAACATTGTTCACCGAAGGTGTGGTGCTGGAACAAGACTTGATCGAGGTGGTCACCCATAGTGTCGGTCAGAGTTTTATCGGCGACAAAGTGCTGAGTTATTGCGGTGATCAATACTTGACCGAAGACGGTCAGGGCGAGCAGGTTTATGGAGGGTCCAATCTGTTGGTGGTGCAGGGTTATTACGAGGACCTGCTGGCGCTGGAACTACCGGAAGACACGAGGCTGGCGATCCAGCAAGCGCAGGTATTCGACAGCGCGGCCGATGAAGCCTACCCCGGTTTCTACGCCTCGCGGCGCAACTACGACATCGCCCAAGGGCTGGATTGCGATGGCAAACAACGCAGTGGCGTGCTCGAACAATCCTGGCGCCTGGGCGGTGCCAGCAGTGCTGAAGTCGCGGCACTGCAGAGCTTCGTCAACAACCCCGGCTTGCGCGCGATTCGCGTGTCGTCGATCGAAACCTATACCGATCAACCTCTGCCGGCCAACGCCATTGAGGTCTACCGCGGGCCAGCGGAACACAGTGACTTTCTTCTCAAGTACGTAACGGTCAAATCCTATGACGGCTAGAAGCGAAACCATTCAGATCGACATCGACGATGAACAGATGAGCGGAACCTTCCTCAGCCCCAAATCGAAAGTCCCGGGTGTGCTTTTTGTTCATGGCTGGGGTGGTAGTCAGGAGCGCGACCTGGAGCGCGCCAAAGGCATCGCCGGGTTGGGTTGCGTGTGCCTGACATTCGACTTGCGCGGCCATACTGGCGGGACCGGTATTCCGTTATCTCGGGTAACCCGCGAAGACAATCTGCGTGACCTGTTGGCGGCCTACGACCGCTTGCTCGCCCATCCGGCGCTCGACACGTCGGCGATCGCCGTGGTCGGCACCAGTTATGGCGGTTATCTGGCCTCGATCCTGACGTCGTTGCGACCGGTGCGCTGGCTGGCGTTGCGGGTGCCGGCGTTGTATCGAGACGACTTTTGGCACACACCCAAGCGTGAGCTGGACAAGCTCGATTTGCGCGATTACCGCAGCACGCGGGTCAGCGCCGACAGCAATCGCGCGCTGCATGCCTGTTCGCAATTTACCGGGGATGTGTTGCTGGTGGAGTCCGAGACGGACGCCTATGTGCCCCACGCGACCATCATGAGTTACCGCGCGGCGTGTCAGCAGACCCACTCGCTGACTCACCGGATTATCGACGGTGCCGATCACGCCTTGAGCGAGCCTGTCTCACAACAGGCGTATACCAGCATTCTGGTGGGCTGGATCACGGAAATGGTGGTGGGCGAGCGGTTGAGCATTATTCAGTCGAGTTAGATTTGCAGTGTTCTTGCGATCATTCGCGAGCAAGCCCGCTCCCACATTTGATCCGCACTGCCTGTCTAAGCGCTATCAATGTGGGAGCGGGCTTGCTCGCGAAAGCGGCATCCGTTTCAACCAATCTCTCAAGAAGGTTTCTTCTGGATCCGCAACGACTTCGCCTTGGCTTCCACCACCAGGTACATCACCACGGTAATCAGCAGCGGCAGGAGGAAATAGATCGCCCGATAAGCGAGCAACCCCGCCACCAGGCTTCCTCGTGAGGCCTCGTGTTGCAGCAACGCCACGAACACCGCCTCCAGCACGCCGAGCCCGGCCGGAATGTGGGTAATAACTCCGGCAAAGGCGCTGATCAGCAACACGCCAAGCACCAGCGGATAGTCCAGCTTGCTCGGCAGCAGGGTGAAGATTACCGCCGCCATCAGCGACCAGTTGAGCGCGCCGAGGGCCAGTTGCAGGACCGCCATGTGCAGCGACGGCAGATTGATTTCCACGCCGCGAATTGACCATTGCCGTCGCCTGGAAAATCGACAGGCTGCCAGATAGCCCGCGCTTATCAGCAGTAATAACACGCCCACGCCTTGCAGGGCGCCGCTGCTCAATTTCCAGCCTGGGGGCATTCGCACCAGTCCGCTGCTGAACACTGTGCCGGCAATCACCATGTAGCCGAACCAATTGGTCGCCAGGCTCAGCCCGAGGATTTTCGCGATGTTGCTTTTGCTCACGCCGAGCCGCGAATACAACCGATAACGCATGGCGACCCCGCCGACCCAGGCGCTCAGGTTAAGGTTGAAGGCATAGCTGATGATGCCCACTGGCAGGATCTGCCGCCAGGTCAGGTCCTGTCGAATATAGGTGCGACCGATCAGGTCGAAACAGGCGTACACCAGAAAACTCAGCAGCGTCAGCCCGGACGCGATGATCAGTGTGCGCACTTTAAAGTCGGCCAACGTATCGAACACTTCGCCCCACTCGATGCGTTGGGCAAGCATCGTGAACAGCACAATCAACGCCAGAAAAAACAGCATCGTCAGCGGCTTTTTCCAGCGGTGCCAGTGGGATTTTCGCGGCGTGTCGGAGTGAGGCGCAGGCTGCGCTTCAGAATGCCTCATGCCTTATCGCTCCCGGTCGGATGGATGAAGGGTTTCAGGCGCGGTTTATGCGCCGGCAGCCAACCGGCCCAGGCCGGGAAATGCCGCAGGACGTGAAACACCAGAAAACCGATAGTCATGTGCCAGATCCGCCCGCGAGGCGCCTTGTCCGTCGACATGACCTTGCAGTGGTTGCTGCTCAATTCGTCGAGACGCTCGAACAGGTCACGGTTGAAGGCGCGGTCGCGGATCAACACGTTGGCCTCCAGGTTCAGGGACAGGCTCAGCGGGTCGAGGTTACTTGAACCGACGGTGCTCCAGTCCTCGTCGACCAAGGCGACTTTGCCATGCAGGGGACGGTCGCAATATTCGTAAATCGCTACCCCGGCCCGCAGTAGATAATCGTAGGTCATGCGCGCGGCGAGCCTGGCCACGCGCAAATCCGGCTGGCCCTGAAGAATCAGGCGCACCTCGACCCCTCGCCTCGCCGCGTTGCGGATCTCCCGCAGCAGCCGATAGCCTGGAAAGAAGTAGGCGTTGGCGATGATCACGCGATGCCGGGCGCCGCGCAGTACTCGCAAGTACACCTCTTCGATATCGCCCTGGTGTTCGGCATTGTCGCGATACACCAGCCGTACCTGACCATCATGATCGCTGACCGCCAGTTCCGCGCGCCTCTGTCTGCGGCGTTGCCACCAGTATTTGGCCCGGGCCGGGCGACCGCTTTGCAGCAAGGCGAAATGATGAATATCGGCCACCGCCGGGCCTTGCACTTCAACCGAATAATCCTGTTTGGCTTCAGGGCCGAAGTCGGCCAAATGGTCGGCGGAAAAGTTGATTCCGCCGAGGAACGCAATCGTGCCGTCGACCACCACAATCTTGCGGTGCAGGCGGCGGAACCAGTTGGTGCGGATGCCAAAGTGACGCGGGGCGGGGTCAAATATTTGCAGGCGCACACCTGCATTGCTCAGGGCCGCGAGGAACTCCGTACTCAATTCGCCACAACCAAAACCGTCGAGGCTGACGGTGATGCGCACGCCGCGTTGAGCCGCTTCAATCAGGATTTTTTGCAGCTCATTACCGACCTTGTCCTCGAACACAATGAAGGTTTCCAGCAGGATTTCACTCTGGGCCTGGCGCAGCACTTCAAATACCCGTGGAAAGTATTCCTCACCGTTCTCCAGCAATTGGACCCGGTTGTTACGGTGCCAACCGTATTCGATATTAACGACCGCCGGCTCACGCACGGGCGGAGGTGCGGAGACGTGTTCGATCGTGGTTTTTTCCATCAATGGGCCGGTCATAGCTCGATCTCCACCGATAGCGGTGCATGGTCGGAAAGGTGTGACCAGGGCCGTGCCGCCAGTACTTGCGGATGGCTGGCCTTGAGGTTGCGCACGTAGATGCGGTCCAGGCGCAACGCCGGCAAACGCGCCGGGAAACTACGCGCCGGTTTGCCATGCAGCTCGGCAAAGACTTCACGCAAGCCGCAGGGCTTGAGCAGCGCATCAGCGCGCAGGCGCCAATCATTGAAGTCGCCGGCGATCACCACCGGGGCATCCTCCGGCAACTCTTCCAAACGTTGGGTCAGCAGCTTGAGTTGTGCCGTGCGGTGACTTTCGCGAAGCCCCAGATGGACGCAAATGGCATGCACTTCCCGGCCATCGCCGGGCATCCGTAACACGCAATGCAGGATTCCACGGTTCTCATGGCCGTGGATGGAAACGTCGAGGTTGTCGTGGCGAATGATCTGGAATTTCGACAACAGCGCATTGCCGTGATCGCCCGCTGGATAGACCGCGTTGCGCCCATAGGCAAACTGCGGCCACAAGGTATCGGCAAGGAATTCGTACTGAGGCATCGCCGGCCAATTGAGGTAGCGCTGCGGGTGATATTCGTGAGTGCCATGCACTTCCTGCAAAAACACCACATCGGCGGACACACTGCGTACTGCTTCGCGCAACTCGGGCAGGATGAAGCGTCGGTTGAGCGCGGTGAAACCCTTGTGGGTGTTGACCGTCAGCACGGTGAAACGGCTCACGGCGCTGATGATGGGTTGCTGTTCATCCGTTGTGCCGACCGGTTCGGGAACGCTCATGGCAGCACTCCTTCGGCAACTGGCTCACCGGGGACGGTGGCAAGGTCCTTGTCGAGATGGAAACGCTCAAGCAGGCGGCGGGCATCGAAGGGCGCCCGGACTTTGATGTCGTTATCGAAATAGCAGAACACTTCCCGGGATCTGCGTGTCTTGGGTTTTTGCCGGGGCGCGATCAATTGCGGATCTGCCGGTTGCTGTCCGTGATACCAGGCATCGATCCGGTCGCCCCAGCGTTTCAGCGCTTGTGGGGTGTAACCGCTGGCGTAGAGTTCTTCGGCACCGTGCAGGCGCAGATAGACGAAATCGCTGGTGAGGTCTTCGCGATACGGCCATTTGCCGGCGGTATCAGCGATGACCAGCGCGGTGTTGTAGCGTTTGAGCAGCCGGACGAAGGCGGGATCGACAAAGCTTTCGTGGCGAATTTCCACGGCATGGCGCAGCGGTTTCTTGCCGTAGGCCTTCATGCTGGCGTGACCGTTCAAACGCGGCTCATGCTGGCGGGCGAGGGCGGCGGCTTGTTCCGTGTCGTGGGGTAATTGTTCGAGAAAGCTTTCGAACAATTCCGGGTCGAATTTGAAGTTGGGTGGAAACTGCCAGAGGATCGGGCCGAGTTTTTCCTTGAGTTCCAGCACCCCGGAGGCAAAGAAATTCGCCAGCGGCTTATGAATGTCTCGCAAGCGCTTGATATGGGTGATGAAACGCGGCGCCTTGACGCTGAACACAAAGCCCGCCGGGGTTTCGTCGTACCACTGGGCATAACGCTCGGGCCGTTGCAGGGCGTAAAACGATCCATTGATTTCGATGCTGTTCACTGCCCGTGAAGCGAATTGCAATTCGCGCTTCTGGGTCAGCCCCTTCGGGTAGAACTCCCCCCGCCAAGGCGTGTAGCGCCAGCCTGAAATACCAATATGAATCGCCGCCATGTCGCCTCCCGTCTATGTAGCCCTCGGACAGCCTCTGTCTTTTGATGACTGCCGGGGGGGCGAGAAAGTTTCGACGGGGCTACGGACGGTAAAACTCAAAAACACCATAAATCAAATGTGGGAGCGGGCTTGCTCGCGAAAGCGGCGGCACATCCAGTATTGATGTCACTGACACACCGCTTTCGCGAGCAAGCCCGCTCCCATAGGTTGATCAATGCCCGACGACGATCCGGGCCGAGCCTTCAGCCGATTCGGCATACACAGGGCCCAACCGGTCAAGACGCCCACTCCAGGCGGTCAGTGCCAGTGCGACCAAGACCACCAGGCCGCCGATCCACGCGGTATGAATCAGACCCATGTGCGCCACGATCAAACCACCGCCCCACGCCCCACCGGCAATGCCGAGGTTGAATGCCGCAATGTTCAGGCCCGAAGCCACGTCCACCGCATTCGGGGTGTGATGTTCGGCCTGACGCACCACATACACCTGCAGGCCCGGCACGTTGCCGAAAGCGACGGCGCCCCAAACCAGCACGGTGGCCAGGGCCAGCCATGGATTGCCAGCCGTGAAAGTCAGCACGAACAGCACGGCGGCGAGCAGGGCGAAGATGATTTTCAGAGCGCTGATCGGGCCGTGTTTGTCCGCCAGTTTGCCGCCCCAGATGTTGCCGACGGCCACCGAGATGCCGTACACCAGCAGCACCAGGCTGACGGTGCTGGCGCTGAAGCCGGAAATGTCCTGAAGAATCGGCGCCAGAAAGGTGAAGGCAATGAACGAGCCGCCGTAACCGACCGCTGTCATGGCATACACCAACAGTAGGCGCGGTTGCTTGAGCACCTGCAATTGCTGCATCAGCGAAGCCGGTTTGCTGTGGGCGATGTTTTTCGGCACATAGAGCAGGCTGCCGAGGAAGGCGATCACACCCAATGCAGACACCGCGAGGAAGGTTTCACGCCAGCCGAAATGCTGACCGATAAACGTCCCCAACGGTACGCCAGTGACCAGCGCCACGGTCAGGCCGGTGAACATGATGGCAATCGCGCTGGCGGCTTTCTCCTTCGGCACCAGGCTGGTGGCGATGATCGAGCCAATCGAGAAAAACACCCCGTGGGCCAGGCCCGTGACGATCCGCGCAATGATCAGCGACTCGTAGCTCGGCGCTTTCCAGGCCAGCAAGTTGCCGAGGGTGAACAGCACCATCAACGACAACAGCAGCAATTTGCGTGGGACTTTACCGGTGAGGGCGGTCAGCACCGGCGCGCCGATGGCCACACCGAGTGCATACAGACTGACTAGCAGACCGGCGGACGGCAGGCTGACACCGAGATCGGCGCCGATGGTAGGTAACAAGCCAACGATGACGAACTCCGTCGTCCCGATGGCGAAAGCGCTGAGGGTCAGCGCGAGCAAGGCAATGGGCATGGCTGCACTCCGGTGGGATTGATTGATGGAGCGCAGTGTCGGGGTTTGGGCCGTGCGGAAAAATACAGGGATGGGCATTTGATATTTGCGCGGAGGTCAAATATCGAGTGGCGAATGAAATATCTGAGAGAAATCGGTTCGCAGGTTTTGGGGGCGCTTCGCACCCCAGCGGGGGCAAGCTCTCTCTCCACAGTGAACCGCATCGGCGGGCTATCTTGCGGCCAAAACCGAACTTGGCCGCCATTTGCCAATCAGTTCCTTACAGACCCTTGTGAAGGAGCTCCGCGTTTTGTTCAAGTTCAAGACCGCGATACTACTGGGGGCGTTGCTGTTTGTGGGCAGCAACGAACTGGAAGCCGCCGCGTTGTCAGGCGTTCCCACTGCAGCTGAAGAGCCCGCCAAGGCTGAGCCGCTGGTCCAGGGAGGCCTGCTCGGGGCCATCAGCTCCAGCATCGACGACGTTCAGGACAAACTCGATCTCAACCAAAATCTGGTGGATGCCTGGCGTCTGCGCGCTGATCGGGCGGCGGATGAAGTGGACAAACTGGTGAATCAGCCCTCGTCCCGTTCTTCCTGGGGCGTAGCCGCTGACTTCCTGTTGTTGTCCGGTGTGTGGCTCGGCACGTTTGCCTTGCTCACGGTGCTCGGCGGCATTCTGGCCAGGCATTTGAACCTGGGCCGTTGGTTGCGAACGCGCGAGCGCAGCCAGGACCTGCTCAAGTATTTGATGCCTTTCACCTTGCCCGCCGTGATCTGTCTGCCGCTGACCCTCTACGTCAGCCATTTCCTGCAGGCTTCGGTCGGTCGCGCCCTCGCGCTGTGTTTCGCCTACGCCACCAGCAGCGGCATTTTCTCGACCTCGATGCTGCTCTGCGTAATCGTCATGTTCAATACCGGTCATAAGCGCCCGGCGGTGCAGATCATCCGTGACTACTGCCCCAGACCGCTGTTCATGATTGGCTTCCTCGCTGCGCTGAGCGATGCCTTGACCAGCCCGCAGATCGCCCGGCAATTGGGCGGCAACATCACCAGCAGCATCGCGGTCTTCACTGGGCTGTTCGCGTCGATCATCTTCGGTTTGCTGGTGATTCACCTGCGTCGTCCGGTGGCGCATCTGATCCGTAACCGCCCATTGACTCAGCGCCTCAAACAGCCCTCATTGCAAGAGTCCCTGCGAATCTTTTCCGGGCTCTGGTACTGGCCGATCCTGCTGATGGTGCTGGTCTCGGCGATCAACCTGATCGGCGTCGGCGAGGACAATCAAAAGGCCCTGCGCTGTGCGTTATTCACCACCGTGTTGCTGATCGCGATGGTGTTTCTCAGCACGATTTTCCAGCACTTGTTCAAGACTCGCCGGGCCGAAGCGATCCAGCGCAGCAGTGCTTACAAGGAGCGTTTTCTCAGCTTGCTTCATGCCTTGCTGCGCATCGTCATGGCCGTGGCGTTCATCGAAATCCTCGGGCGAATCTGGGGCGTGTCGCTGTTCGAGTTTGCTGAACGCAACTCCGTGGGCCGAGCGATCAGTAATTCGTTAAGCAGTATCGGCATGATCTTTCTGGTGACGTGGTTGCTCTGGGTGGTGCTCGACACCGCGATTCAGGAAGCCTTGAAACCGCCGGTCAGCAAGCGCTCGGCGCGTCAGCCGAGCACGCGGGTGAAAACCATCCTGCCGCTGCTGCGCAATGCGATCAAAATCATCTTGGTGGTGATTTGCGCGATCACCACCATGGCCAACCTGGGGATCAACGTCGCGCCGCTGCTAGCCGGTGCCGGGGTGGTCGGTCTGGCGATTGGTTTCGGTTCCCAGCAACTGGTGCAGGACGTAATCACCGGGTTGTTCATCATCATTGAGGACACCTTGTCGATCGGCGATTGGGTGGTGCTCGATTCCGGCCACGCCGGCACTGTCGAAGGCCTGACCATTCGCACCCTGCGTCTGCGCGACGGCAAGGGCTTTGTGCACTCGGTGCCGTTCGGCCAGATCAAGGCCGTGACCAATCAATCGCGGCAGTTTGCATTTGCATTTTTCTCGGTGCAGTTCACTTACGACACCGATGTCGACAAGGCCATAGAACTGATCCGCGAGGCCGGGGATTCGATTCGTGACGATGCGTTTCTCAAGTACAACCTGCAAGGGCCGCTGGATGTGTTCGGTGTCGACAAAATGGACCTTAACGGCGTGGTGTTGACGGCGCAGTTTCGTACCGTGTCGGGTGGGCAATATGCGGTGAGCCGGGCGTTCAATCAGCGTTTGAAAAAGCTTGTGGATAACAGCCCATGGGTGCATTTCGCGCAGACTTATCCACAGCAGGTTTTGATCCCCAAAAGGCATGTGGATGAGCCAGAAGATGATGGGCCGACGCTGGAGGAATCGCCGGTGTTGTTGCCGGATCAACCGCGAACCCAATGATCTTGTTGGTTGTGATGGCCTCTTCGCGAGCAAGCCCGCTCCCACATTTGATCTGTGTCGGAGCGCGGTTTTGTGATCGACACAACATCCCCCGTGGGAGCGGGCTTGCTCGCGAAGGCGCCAGGCCAGACAACATCAATGCCGGATCAGTTTGTTACGCACCTCGCCACTGGCCTGCTGATCCAGCTCCAGCCAGAACTGCTGCTTGCCAGCGATCTCGGCGGCGGCCGGTATGCCGTCGCGGTACACCAGTCGATTGCTCGCCAGCGCCGGTACTTTCGCGCCTGGCAACAAGGTGCCGGCAAGGTTCAGCGGATCCACCCCACACACCGCGATCAGACTTCCGTCGTGCGGTCGCCGCCGGACTTCGCGCAGCAACGGAATCGCCTCAGGGAGCGCAAATTGCTCCCCCGCCAGACCACTGACAAACCGCCCGCCACGAATCTCGCCCCGGGCCTCGAGCCGATGGAATGTGCGCAGCAATTCCCGCCAACTCGGCAACCAATCCGCCTCACGCTCCAGCAAGCGCCAGAACACCACGCCATAACGGCGCAGCAAGGTCATGGCAATGTGTTCCAGGGTTTCGCTGGGCGTAGGCGCTGGTCGTTGTTTATCCACAACCGGGGCAGCAGCACCGCGGCGCAGCAAGGCCCAGCGTCCGGCATCGTCCATGCCGCCGACAAATGCTCCGCGCCCGTGTCGGCTGCTGCGATTCTGGCGTTTGCTGGCCGGGGTAATCAGCGCCCGCAGGCCGGCGAAGCTGTCGGCGTTTACCAGCCCGGCACCGACCAGTTCCTGCAAGGCGATTTCCAGTTCCGAGCGCAGCAGATGGGCTTCGTGAATCAGCTCATCGAAAAACAGTGCGCCATGCTGGCTGAGCGCTTCATGGACTTTCTGTGTTTTGGGCGACAGTTCGCTGACCGGCGTCTGCTCGGTCAAGCCGCTCCACAATCCGACCTGACTACGCGGCAGCAACAGAATCGGCGTGCTGCGCAATGCCGTGCTGGCGCTCTTGTTGCGCGTGGTCAGTCGGGTCCAGATCAGTTTGCCGCTGCGGCATAACTCATCCAGCCAGCTCGCCGAGTAGTCTTTGATACGCGCCGGCAGAATGTCGCTGTCCCACGCCGAAGCAGCGGCGGGGTAGCCTTCGAACTGGCTGATGATCGCCGGCAACACCGCGCGGCCCTGGGCTTGGCTCGCGCTGGAAAGATGCTGCCAGTCGAACAGAAAACGCATGAAGTCCTGCAACGCAACCGGCTCGATTTCCCGTCGCAGTCGTTTGACCGTGTAGCGATGAATCCGCGCCAGCAGATGCCGCTCACACCACTCGTCATCAGGGGCGCCAGGGGTGAATTGCCCGCGCAGTACATAGCCTTCGCGCTCCAGTTGCGCCAGGGCCTGAGTGACTTGAATCGCCGGTAGACCGAGAGGTTCAGCAATCGCCTTCAGCGGCAACGGACCAAACGCGCTGAGCCGTGCGCGGATCACTTCCAGCACCGCTTCGTCCGGCTCCCAGGTTTCATCGAAACCGGGCAACGCCTCCAGCGGTGGAACCAATGTGGCTTGTGGATAAATCGCCCGCAGGCAAGTCAGTCGCTCCAGCGCGAACCATAGCGATTGTTCGGTATTGATTTGCAAACGGCTGGCGCGGCCACGGTCGGCCAAGGTGTTCAGCCACTCGAGCCAATTCGGATTGGCCAGGGCCTCGGTATCGGAGATGCACGCCAGGCTCATCAGCGCTTCATGCATTTCATCAATGCCGGTTGGCGTTGGCCAGGCCTCTTCACGCACCGCAGTAATTGCCTCGGCGTCCAGCGCACCGAGATCGTCGGTGGATTGCGGATCGCTCCAGCGGCGGTTGAGCACTGCCTGAGTGCGGCGCTCTTCCAGCGGCGCATCGTCGAGAAAGGTGTAGGGGCGAGCGCTGAGAATCTCCGCCGCCAGTGGCGAGGGCGCCGGCAAATCGCGGCTGACCAGGCGGATGTCGCCCTGTTCCATGCGCCGCAATAATGCCAGCCAGCCTTCGCTGTCCATGGCTTCGTGCAGGCAATCATCGAGGGTTTGTTCCACCAGCGGATGATCAGGAATCTCGCGCTCGCCAGCGAGGTTTTCCACACAGGCGATCTGATCGGGAAACACGCTGGCGATCAGGTCTTCGCTTTTCATCCGCTGGATCTGCGGCGGTACTTTGCGTCCACCGCTGTAGCGCGGCAGCGCCAGGGCGACCCCGGCGTTCCAGCGCCAGCGCACACCGAACAGCGGCGCCTCAAGCACCGCTTGAATCAAGGTATGTTCGGCACTGTTGCTGTGCAGATAACGCCAGACATCCTCCAGCTCGAAGCTATGACCGGTGGACAGCGACAGCACGATGGCGTCCTCGCTGGCGGCGGCTTGCAATTCGAAGTTGAAGGTGCGGCAGAAACGCTTGCGCAGGGCCAGGCCCCAGGCGCGGTTGATGCGGCTGCCGAACGGCGAATGGATGATCAGTTGCGTACCGCCGGACTCGTCGAAAAACCGCTCCATCAGCAGCGTGTCTTGCGACGGTAAGGCGCCGAGGGTCTGGCGTGCCCGGGCCAGGTAATCGACCAATTGCTCGGCGCTGGCGAGGTTCAGGCCGAGGGTGTCGGTCAGCCAGTCGACGGCCGGTTGCAAGTTGCCGGGTGTGGCGCCGAGCCGCTCATCGAGTTGCGCTTGCAGGCGTGCCACCGCGAACGACAGTTCATCACTGCGCCCGGGTGCTTCACCGAGCCAGAACGGAATGGTCGGCGGTTGCCCCTGAGCGTCTTCGACCCGGACCTTGCCGGTTTCGACCCGCAGGATTCGATACGACGTATTGCCCAGCTGAAAGATATCCCTGGCGATGCTTTCCACCGCGAAGTCTTCGTTGACGCTGCCGATGTTCAGCCCTTGAGGCTCCAGCAAAACGCTGTAGTCGGCGTTGTCCGGAATCGTCCCGCCACTGGTCACGGCGGTCAGCTTGGCGCCCCGGCGACCGCGCAGGGTGCGGCTCACGGCGTCCCGGTGCAGGTAAGCGCTACGAATACCCAGACGCCCGTTGTAGCCCTCGGCGAGCATTTGCAGCAGTGCCTGATAGTGTTTTTCGTCGAGCGAGGCGTAAGGCGAGGCGTTGCGCAGCATGTCCAGCAGCGCCTGTTCCTGCCATTCCTGGCAGCTGACCTCGGCGATGATCTGCTGGGCCAGCACGTCCAGCGGCGCTTCGGGGATCTGCAACGTGTCGAGTTCACCACGGCGGACGCAATCGAGCAGGGCGGCGCATTCGATCAGGTCGTCGCGGGTGGTGGCAAACAACCGGCCCTTGGGCGTGCCGCCGACCTGGTGCCCGGAGCGGCCGACTCGTTGCAGAAACCCGGCAATCGAGCGTGGCGAAGCGATCTGGCACACCAGGTCGACATCGCCGATATCAATCCCCAATTCCAGCGAAGCCGTGGCGATCAGCACTTGCAGCTCGCCGCGCTTGAGGCGTTGCTCGGCGTCCAGGCGAAACTCTTTGGCCAGGCTGCCATGGTGGGCCGCCACCGCGTCCTTGCCGAGGCGCTCGCTCAAGTGTCGACTCAGGCGTTCGGCCAGACGCCGGGTGTTGACGAAAATCAGCGTGGTCCGGTGTTCACGGGCGAGGGCGGCGAGTCGGTCATAGACCAGTTCCCAGACGTCATTGGCCATCACCGCCGACAAGGGCACGGGCGGCACCTCTATATCGAGGTCCCGTGGGCGGGCGTGGCCGATGTCGATGATGTCGCAGTCGCGATCACGGCCGACCAAAAAGCGCGAAACCGCTTCGATGGGTTTCTGCGTGGCGGACAAGCCGATACGCACCAGCGGTTGCGAGCAGAGTGCTTGCAGACGTTCCAGGCTCAGGGCCAGATGACTGCCACGTTTGCTGGCGGCAATGGCGTGGATTTCGTCAACGATCACCGTGTGGGTGGTGCCGAGCATTTGCCGGCCGGAGTCGGAGCCGAGCAGCACGTAAAGAGATTCCGGGGTGGTCACCAGAATGTGCGGCGCGGTTTTGCGCATGGCCGAGCGCTCTTTTTGCGGCGTATCGCCGGTGCGCACGGCGGTGCTGATCGGTACGTCGGGCAGGCCCATCACCCGCAACTGTTCGGTAATGCCGGCCAGCGGGTTTTGCAGGTTGATCCGGATGTCGTTGGACAGCGCCTTGAGCGGCGAAACGTAGACCACCAGGGTTTCGTCCGGCAGGCCGTCCGGACTCTCCAGGCCACGATGGACCAGATCGTCGAGCACGGCCAGAAACGCGGTGAGGGTCTTGCCGGAACCGGTGGGCGCAGCGATCAGGGTAGAGCGGCGCTGGCGGATCAACGGCCACGCCCGGGCTTGGGCGGCGGTGGCCGTCGCGAAGGTGTTGCTGAACCAGGCGCTGACGGCGGGGTGAAAGCCTGCCAGAGCAGCGTCCGTGGGGATGGGCAGATTCATGGGGTAATTTATGCGGGTGGGGGCGGGAAGTTGCAAGTACCGCTCAAGTCCTCTGTCGGCTTTAGGGCCCCTTCGCGAGCAAGCCCGCTTGTATGGTAGGACTTGAAGGGAGGAGGAGGGACAAAGCCCGATTCTGACTGTTGACGCAGTACAGATCCGTGGGAGATTTCGCCCCTCCTCCTTTCACCCAAGCGCCGATAAAGAATGCATCTGGCTAGGACCGACGATAGGAACAAGCCTGCGCCTCTGGGTGAGCCCTTCAAGTGCTCAAAACATATCCCGGAGGAAATCCAATGGCAATGCCGGTTTCTGTCACAAAGCCAATCGTAGGCGTGGATGTCGCCAAGAACGAACTGGTGATCTATCACGCCGAACTTGACCTGCTTGAAGAGATTCCCAACAACAAGGCTGCCATCAAGCAGTGGTTGAAAGCCTTGTCGGGGACAGTCGCGGTAGCCATTGAGTCGACCAATATCTATCACCTGGAGTTCGCCGATCTGGCCTATGAGGCTGGCTGCGTGATTTACATGGTGGGTGGCTATGAACTCAGCCATTACCGAAAAGGGGTGAATATCCGCGCCAAAACCGATGCGTTGGATGCCAGACTGCTCGCCCGCTATCTGAAGAACGAAGGTGATGATCTTCATCCTTGGACCCCGCCATCACCGCTGTACCGCCAGCTCTTGAGCCTTTTTCGTCGTCGCGCAGCCTTGGTTCAGGCGCGGGTCGGCCTGGTGCAAAGTTGGGCGAATGAACCGCTGCTGAAATCTGCTTTCGCCGCGCAAGTGAAAGCCATGCAGCAGCTTGAAACGCTGGTCGAAAAGACGATTAATGATCATCTGAAAGAAGCCGGTTTGCTCGGTCAGTTGAAGCGTTGCCTGAAAGTTGAAGGCATTGGATTTCTGACCGGAGCCCGCTTGCTCACGGCGTTTCAGCGGGGCGACTTCAGAAACGCAGATGCCTTTATTGCCTTTCTGGGAATGGATTTGCGGGTGGCGAAGTCAGGGCAAAAAGACGGGCGCCGGAGCTTGACCAAGCGAGGTGACCCGGAAGCTCGCCGGCTTCTGCACAATGCAGCTATGTCGGCCAGCCGTACGCCAGCCTGGAAAGGCTTTTATGAAGAGCAAAGAGCTCGAGGTTTCAGCACCACTCAGGCGCTGGTGATACTGGCTCGCAAGCTTGCTCGGATCGTATTCGCTCTACTGAAAGGACAGAGCGAATATCAACCCAAAGCTGGTTGAGGGCTTCCCTTCAACCATAGAATCTCCCACATGACCTTCTATCGTCATACACCTGTGCAACAGTCGAAAAAATCTCACGCGTGAGCTATTGAGGTCCGCAAAAATTGCCTGTAGTGTTTCTCACGCGTGAGTTTTTCACAACGGGGTCAGCATCATGAAAAGCAGCTCTCCATCAGATCCGCCTACCGGATCTGTCACCGATTCAGCGAGCCAAAAGGGAGAGCGCTCGAAACCGTCCGCAAAAAAACCATCCAGCTTCTACATGAAGCAGATGCGCGCGGGCCTGGGTGCCGCCGGGTATGTGAAACACGAGACTTGGGTGCTTCCCGAAAACCGAAGCCTGCTCAAGCAGATGGAGAAACAGCTACGCCAACCGATTCTGGCTGGCTCATTCATGTCGGAGAATTACATGAGCGCAGGTAATAACTGGAATATCGATCGCCTCTACAGCGCCCTTCAGGCCCTCGACGAAGTGGTTTCGAACGACATCACCCTCTCCCTCGTTCAAGGCTCCGAGTCCAGCATCAAGCTGGAAATGAACGATTTCGGTGGCTTGCCGATTTACATCGCGGTGGTTGGCGATCAGGTCATCGTGGATACCGTTCTGGTCGATGTCGAGTCCATCAACGACGTACCGGCATTCAATGACGCCGTTCTGCGTAGCCGGGAAATGTTCCCGCTGTCCTCGATCGGTATCGAGTCGATGCCCAACGGGCAGGTCGTTTACAACATGTTCGGCGCACTGAGCTCCGACTCCAGCCTGACCAACGTCGTGACCGAGGTCAAAACCCTCGTCGACAACGTCCAGCGCGCCAGCGAAGCCTTTGAACGTTTCTTCATCTAATTTTTCGGGAACAGGAAATATCCAATGACTCAGTCCATCTGGAGCAAATTGTTCACCGCGCTGCGTGGCGGTGCCAACGAAGTCGGCGAATCGATCGTCGACCAACAGGCCCTGCGCATCCTCGACCAGGAAATTCGTGATGCTGACAGCGCGCTGGCCAACGCCAAGCGTGAGCTGGTCACCATCATGGCCAAGCACAAACTGTCGGCTGATCGCGTCAGCGAGCACAACGCCAAGATCAAGGACCTGGAATCCAAGGCCCTGGCCGCGATCCAGGCCAATCGCGAAGACCTGGCACTGGAAGTGGCCGAAGCCATTTCTACCCTGACCAACGAACTGGATGTCGAGCAAAAGCAGGCCACCGAATTCGGCGGTTACGCGGACAACATGCGTAAAGACATCACCAAGGCTGAAAGCCGCATCAAAAGCCTGCGTCAGCAAGTGGACATGGCCAAGGCGCGTGAAAGCGTACAGAAAGCCCAGGTCAGTGCTTCGATCGCCAGTGGCGGCGCCAACGGCAAGCTGGAAACCGCCGTCGGTACGCTGAACCGCCTGCAAGCCAAACAGCAGCAACGCGCCGCTGAACTGGAAGCTCAGGACCAACTGGCCGATGCGTCGACCGGCACCGACCTGGAGCGCAAGCTGCGCGAAGCCGGCATCACGCCGAACGAAGGCAGCGCCAATGCGATTCTGGAACGCCTGAAGAAAAAATCGGCTGAGTAAGCAACAGCGCAGCAGGAAGGGCATTTTTTCCCTGATGCCGAGCTGCGGAACCTGTGGGAGCGGGCTTGCTCGCGAAGAGGGAGTGTCAGTCGACATCAATGTTGCCTGACACACTGCCTTCGCGAGCAAGCCCGCTCCCACATGGGTTGCGCTTAAGTAACGGGCATTCACTGCCCTTCGAGTCGAGGTCAAGGATGGATGCCCTGAAGGGTTTCAAGACAATCGCAGGCGTGGCCCTCTTCATGGTTGCGCTGCAACTGCTCAATGTGGCGACTGGCTACAGCCTTATTGCCTTCGGCCTGGTGCCGAGAACACTGCAGGGACTGGTCGGCATCATCACCTCGCCTTTCTTGCACGGGTCCTTTGCGCATCTGAGTACCAACCTGATTGCCTTTTTGATCCTCGGCACCCTGGTCATTGTCGAAGGGCTCGGCCGGTTCATGGCCGTCAGCGCCATCATCATTCTATTGGGCGGTTCGCTGGTCTGGCTGTTCGGATTTGCAGGCGTACACATTGGTGCCAGTGGATGGGTATTCGGGCTGTGGGCGTACCTCCTGTCGCGCGCCTGGTTCCAGAGGAGCTGGAGTAACCTGATCACGGCCAGTGTCGTGGTCCTGCTCTATGGCGGCCTGATTTTTGGCTTCTTTCCTCGCCAAGGCATGTCCTTCGAAGGGCACATCTTTGGTGCGATCGCCGGATTTATTGCAGCCAAGGTACTGTTATCTACGCCGCGCAGCAGGTTTAATGCCGCCCGGTAACCGCACTGAGCACTCAGACGCCAGAGCGATTACATCGCCAGGAATGAGCCCCACGGAGTCAGGGATGTAATGTCGATTTTCCTTTTATTGCGCACGTACGCTTCGTCCTTCTTCCATCGGTTCGGCTGGGCAGGCCTGGCCATTGCGCTGGGCATACACCTGAGCACGGCCTATATCGGCCTGGTGCTTCTGGGCGAACAACACCTCACCGCCCCCGCCACGTTTACCTACTTCTATCTCACCACCACGCTCACCGTCGGCTATGGCGATCTCGCGCCACAGACATCGGCGGGACGAATTTTCGTGGCTACCTGGGTCATGCTCGGGGGCATTGCGCTGCTGACGGCAGCCATCGGCAAAACCACCAGCAGTGTCATCGATGTATGGAGAAAAGGCATGAAGGGCAAAGGCGATTTCACCGGTAAGGTCGGCCACACTGTTCTCATCGGCTGGGAAGGCGCGTCCAGCGAGCGGGTCATTGAATTATTGCTGCAGGACGAAACCTCCAATGACAACCTGATCGTCATTTGCGATTGCGACCTCGAAGAAAATCCCATGCCGGGCAAAGCAGACTTTATCAAAGGCGAAAGCCTGTCCTCTGCCGCGCTTTTGCTGCGGGCCGGCGTTCCCGGTGCCGAACGCGTCCTGGTGCGAACCCATTCAGACGATCTGACCCTGGCCACCGTGCTGGCGGTCAATCGACTGAGCCCTGTCGGGCATGTGGTCGCCCACTTCAATGAAAGTGAAATCGCTGCGCTCGCCAGCGCCTACGCGCCCAGCCTGGAATGCACCTCGAGCATGGCCATCGAGATGTTGGTGCGTGCCTCTCAGGATCCGGGCTCATCAGTGGTCATCAATGAATTGCTGTGCGTGGGTCAAGGCGCTACCCAATACCTGATGAGACTGCCCGATACTTTTGAAGCAACGTTCGGCGATCTGTACGCACAGATGAAAGAGCGCCACAACGCGACCCTGATCGGCTACCGCGCCAAAGGCGCCCGACAGCCTTCGATCAACCCGCCCGGCGCCACCCGCGTTGAGGGCGGCGAACTCTTCTACATCGCCTCCACTCGCCTCAAGGAAATCACCAATGGGATGGTTTAAACAGTTGATGGGGCTTGAGGCCCCGAAAGCGAATACGGAATCGAAATGGACAGCCAACGAAACCCTGCCCGCCATCGGTCCGCTGGGCCTGGCATTGGGTAAAGAGGTGATGTTCGACACCACCCTGAAGTTGTTGCTCGACGGTAACACCACCGTGGTCATCCCTGGCGCCCAACAGATCTGGAGCGCTGGCACTGTTGATCTCGGGCAGTCGAACTGGCTGTCACGCTATTACATGAACGACGAAGACTACTGGCTGCAAGTGCACACCACCGGTGACATCGCCGGACAGGTCGAGTCAGTGATCCTGTTCAATTACCTCAGTTACGTCACCATCAACAGTGAAGCGGAGCTGAGTCGTCTGGCCGGCCCTCAAAGCCTGATCGGGCTGCCGACTTATACCCATAACGGTGTCGAATACACCCGCGAATGGGGCACCGAGAGTGGCCAGACAGAACTGGTGGGGCTGAGCGAACACCTGAAAAACCCGGATGAGTCCTACAGCATCGAGCACCGTTCGATGCTGTACGCCCGCGAAACCGGCCTGACCGATCGCCGGGAATTCCTGCTGTTTTCCGTCGAAGAAGACGCCGAAGGCACTATCAGCTTGAGTACTTCGCTGGGCATTTCGCTGTACACCACTGACCTGAACACTTTTTAAAAAGGAAGAAGTCCATGCTTGAAGCGCTCTCCATCTCCCTGAATAAAGCCGCCGTGCTCGGGTTTGTTTTGTACATCCTCGGCGCCGCCGTGCTGTTCGCGCTGTTCCAGTTCATCTACACCCGAATCACCCCGCACAAAGAATTCGAACTGATCCGCTCGGGTAACGTTGCGGCCGCGATCGCGCTGGGTGGCGCCATCATCGGTTTCGCCATTCCGGCCAGTAATGTGATTGCCTACTCGATCAGCATTCTGGACTTCGTCGTCTGGGCAGTGATCGCCGCTTTCGTACAATTGCTGGCGTTTCTGGTGACCAGTCTGGTGCTCAAAGGCGCCTCTGAACGCATTAAAAAAGGTGAAATCGCTGCGGGTATCTATATCGCGGCAGTGGCCATCAGCGTCGGCATGTTGAACGCCGCGTGCATGACCCCTTCCTCGAACTGATTGCGCCACGGAGATTCCGATGAAACGAAGCAAGTACGTTCAGCTCTCGCTGGCAGCGTCGGTCGCCATGGCGATATCAGGTTGCGGGCCGACAGAAAAAACCTACCCGGTGCAGAAGAAGTACAACTTCCAGTCTGTTCAGCAGTGTGCCGATGAAAAACTCCCGGTAGACGTCTGCTCTGACGCCTACATGACCGCCATGGCAGAGCATCGCCGTATCGCGCCGGTGTACGACAACCAGGCCGATTGCGATGCCGACTTTGTCGCCGACTGGTGCCAGCAGGATTCCGCCGGCAAGTTCATCCCCAAGCTGGGCGGTTTCGAACTGACCGCCGATGGCGAGGTGACGCAATCCCAGGTGGACGCGGCCAAGGCTCAACTGCCGGCCTCGGAAGCGAACAGCGGAGGCTCCGGGTTCTCCGGCACCAGCCTGCTGACCGGCCTGCTGATCGGCAACATGCTGAGTAGCAATCGCAATAGCTACTTCTCCGAGCCGGTCTACCGCTACCGCGATGATCGCGGCAACTACGGCTCCTCAACGCTCAACCAGCGGATTTCCAAAGGCTCAACCTTTACCAAGTCCAATCAGGCAAGGTACGGCAGCAGCAGCTACACCGACTCAATCCGTTCAGGCAGCAAGCCGATATCCGTTGCCTCATCCACGTCTCGTGGCGGCTTCGGCAGCAAAGCCAGCGCCCGCAGCGGTTGGGGCGGTTCGAGCAGCGCTGGCCGATCGAGCAGTTAAGGAACAAACGCCATGAAGAAGATCCTCTGCGCAGAGCGTCATGACTGGAAACAGACCGCCGAAAGTCTTGGCTTTCTGTTCCATACCATCGACGACGAACCCTATTGGGACGAAAGCGCGTATTACCAGTTCACGCTCAAGCAGATCGAGAACGATCTCGAAGACCCGACCACCGAGATTCATGAGATGTGCATGGACCTGGTGGCCCGCGTGGTTCAGAGCGAGGAGTTGCTGGAGCGCCTGAGCATTCCAGCGCCATTCTTCGACATGGTTCGCACTTCATGGCTCGAAGGCCACCCGCACCTGTATGGACGCATGGATTTTTCCTACGACGGCAGCGGGCCGGCCAAGTTGCTGGAACTCAACTACGACACGCCGACCAGCCTGTATGAGGCGGCGGCGTTTCAGTGGGGCTGGCTGGAGCAATGCATCGAACGCGGCTTGCTGCCCAAGCATGCCGACCAGTTCAACAGCATCGACACCAAGCTGCATCAGGCCTTTGCCCAGCTGCAGCTCAAACAGCCCTTCTATTTCGCCTCGATGAAAGACTCGGTCGAAGACAAAGGCACCACCGACTACTTGCGCCTGATCGCGGAAAAGGTCGGCATCGAATCGCGGCACATCGACATCGAAGACATCGGCCTCACCCATGAAGGACGTTTCGTCGACTTAGAAGATCGCTGGATTCCTCATCTGTTCAAGCTGCATGCCTGGGAGTTCATCTTCCACGAACCCTTCGGCTCGGCGATTGCCCAGAGTGACACACAGTTTTTCGAGCCCGCCTGGAAATCGATCATTTCCAACAAGGGTATCCTGCCACTGCTGTGGGAGTTCAACAAAGGTCACCCGAACCTGCTCGCGGCGCACCTGGATCCAGACCCAAGCAAAGCGGTGCCAAAAGGCTGGGTGCGCAAGCCGTTCTTCTCCCGGGAAGGCGCCAACATTGAACTGCAAACCGCTGACGGTCTGATCGTGAAAGAGGACGGGCCCTACACCGACGCGCCGTTTATCCTTCAGGAATTCGCCCCGCTGCCGAAGTTTGGCGACAGCTTTACGCTGGTTGGCTCCTGGGTGATCGGCGATCAGGCGGCCGGTATTGGCGTGCGGGAAGACAACAGTTTGATCACCAAGGATTCAAGCCGGTTTTTGCCGCACCTGATACTCGACTGACCCATCCATCGCCGGTGTGGACATAAGTAAGATGCCCGCAAGACTTACGGCTGAAATACCGGATAATGGCGGCCAAATCGTCTAGCCCGTTATTCTGGTAATCCCCCATGGAAATAAAGGTCAACTTTCTCGACAACCTTCGACTTGAAGCCAAGTTCGATGACTTCACGGTGGTGGCCGATCAACCTATCCGCTACAAGGGCGATGGCTCGGCACCTGGCCCATTCGACTACTTCCTGGCTTCGTCGGCGTTGTGTGCGGCTTATTTCGTGAAGTTGTACTGCGACACCCGCAGTATTCCCACGGATAACATCCGCCTGTCGCAGAACAACATTGTTGATCCGGAAAACCGCTACAACCAGATTTTCAAGATCCAGGTCGAGTTGCCGGCGGACATCTCCGACAAGGACCGCCAGGGCATCCTGCGTTCCATCGACCGTTGCACCGTGAAAAAAGTGGTGCAAGCCGGACCTGAGTTTGTGATCGAAGAGGTGGAAAACCTCGACGCCGATGCCCAGGCGTTGTTGATGCCTGCATCCAATTCCGGGACGGGCACCTATATCGCGGGCAAGGATCTGCCGCTGGAGCAAACCATCGCCAATATGTCAGCCATTCTGGCGGACCTGGGCATGAAGATTGAAATCGCCTCGTGGCGCAATATCGTGCCCAATGTGTGGTCGCTGCATATCCGCGATGCGCACTCGCCGATGTGCTTTACCAACGGCAAGGGTACGACCAAGGAAGGCGCGCTGGCGTCGGCATTGGGCGAGTTTATCGAGCGACTCAACTGCAACTTCTTCTACAACGACCAGTTCTGGGGCGAAGACATCGCCAACGCAGCGTTTGTGCACTATCCGGACGAACGCTGGTTCAAGCCTGGTCGAAAAGATGAGCTGCCAACTGAAATTCTCGACGAGTACTGCCTGAAGATTTACAACCGCGACGGCGAGCTGCGTGGCTCCCATCTGATCGATACCAACTCGGGCAATGAAGAGCGCGGCATCTGCTCGCTACCATACGTGCGCCAGTCGGACGGCGAAGTGGTGTATTTCCCATCCAACCTGATTGAAAACCTTTTCCTGAGCAACGGCATGAGTGCCGGTAACACGCTGGCAGAAGCCCAGGTGCAGTGCTTGTCGGAGATTTTCGAGCGCGCGGTAAAACGCGAAATCATCGAAGGTGAATTTGCACTGCCGGATGTGCCGGCCCACGTGCTGGCGAAGTACCCCGGGATACTGGCCGGCATTCAGGCGCTGGAAGAACAGGGATTCCCCGTGTTGGTGAAGGATGCGTCCCTGGGTGGTGAATTCCCGGTGATGTGCGTCACGTTGATGAACCCGCGTACCGGCGGCGTGTTCGCCTCGTTCGGCGCGCATCCGAGCCTGGAAGTGGCGCTGGAACGCAGCCTGACCGAATTGCTGCAGGGCCGCAGCTTCGAAGGCCTCAACGACTTGCCCCAGCCGACGTTTGAAGGTCACGCAGTGACCGAGCCGAATAACTTCGTCGAGCACTTTATCGACTCCAGCGGCGTGGTGTCGTGGCGCTTCTTCAGTGCCAAATCGGATTACGAATTCGTGGAGTGGGACTTCTCCGGCCAGGGCGAAAACTCGAATGCCGAGGAAGCCGCGACCTTGTTCGGCATTCTCGAAGGCATGGGCAAGGAAGTGTACATGGCGGTCTACGAGCATATCGGCGCGAAGGCGTGCCGTATCCTGGTGCCGAACTATTCGGAAATCTATCCCGTGGACGATCTGATCTGGGATAACACCAACAAAGCGCTGTTCTTCCGCGCCGACATCCTGAACCTGCATCGTCTGGACGAAGACGAACTGCAAGCGCTGGTTGAGCGCCTGGTGGAAAGTGAGCTGGACGACTACACCGACATCACCTCCTTGATCGGCATCGAATTTGACGACAATACGGCTTGGGGTCAGCTGACGATCCTGGAGTTGAAGTTGCTGATTTATCTCGCCTTGCAACAGTTTGAAGAGGCGAAAGAGGCGGTGGAAATGTTCCTGCAGTACAACGACAACACGGTTGAGCGTGGCTTGTTCTACCAGGCCGTCAACGTGGTGCTGGAGATGAAGCTGGACGAAGACCTGGAGCTGGAAGACTACGAGGCCAATTTCCGCCGGATGTTTGGCAGCGAGCGGATGGATGCAGCAATCGGATCGGTGGACGGCAGCGTGCGTTTCCATGGCTTGACGCCGACCAGCATGAAACTGGAGGGGCTCGACAGGCACCTGCGGTTGATCGATAGCTACAAGAAACTGCACTCGGCACGGGCCAATGTGACCACTTTATTCAGTTAACAGCGCCCACAAAAAAGCGAAGCCAGATTACGGGCTTCGCTTTTTTTTATTACTTACTGGACAGCAGCTTTTTTAGAACGGGATATCGTCATCAAAGCTGTCGAAATCCGGAGCCGGCTGCGGAGCGGCCTGCTGTGGAGCTGGTGCCTGGCGCGACTGTTGCGGTGCCGACTGCTGTGGACGCGGAGCCTGTTGGCGTGGGGCCGGGGCGGACTGCTGGTAGTTATTGCCCCCGCCTTGTTGGTCACCCTGCTGTGGACGGCCGCCCAACAATTGCATGGTGCCTTGCATGTCGACCACGATTTCAGTGGTGTAACGCTTGATACCGTCTTTTTCCCACTCGCGGGTTTGCAGCTTGCCTTCGATGTACACCTGCGAACCTTTGCGCAGGTATTCGCCGGCAATTTCGGCAACCTTGCCGAACATCGACACACGGTGCCATTCGGTCTTCTCGACCTTCTGACCGGTTTGCTTGTCGGTCCACTGTTCGCTGGTCGCCAGACTCAGGTTGGTCACGGCGTTACCGTTAGGCAAGTAGCGAACTTCGGGATCCTGGCCGCAAGTGCCGACCAATATGACTTTGTTAACCCCACGGGCCATAACGTTCTCCTAGGCTACGCACGCTGCCCCGGCCGGGTTGTTCACCAGGCGCTCAAGGGTGGTGCGATCCAATAGTTCTGTGTCCAATTTGATGTAAATCGCCGCTTCATCTTCGACGATCACTGCATCTGTTACCCCTACGACGGCCTTCAGGCGCTCGACCAGACCCGCTTCGCGGATCGCCTCGGGCGACAACGGCAAGCGCAGGCTCGTGACGTAAGGTGGTTCGCGCATGGTAACAGCAAAGGCCAGCCAGAGGGCAGCCAGGCCGGCGCATCCGAGGAATACAACCGACAAACCGCCGTGCTGGAACATCCAGCCGCCGAGGATCCCGCCCAGTGCCGAACCGAGGAACTGACTGGTGGAATAAACCCCCATCGCTGTGCCCTTGCCGCCTGCCGGTGAAACTTTGCTGATCAGCGACGGCAAAGAGGCTTCCAGCAGATTGAACGCGGTGAAGAACACTACCGTACCAATCACCAGAGCCCGCAAGCTATCGCCGAACTGCCAGAAGAATAGCTCAGTGAGCATCAGCGTCAGCACTGCGCCCAATAAAACTCGTTTCATTTTGCGTCTCTTCTCGCCGTAGATAATGAACGGGATCATGGCGAAGAAGGAAATCAGCAACGCGGTCAGGTACACCCACCAGTGCTGCTCTTTAGGCAGCCCGGCTTTTTCGACCAGGGCCAGGGGCAATGCAACGAAGCTCGACATCAACATCGCGTGCAACACAAAAATGCCCAGGTCCAGGCGCAGCAGGTCCGGGTGCTTGAGCGTCGGTATCAGCGCCTGGCGCGCGACGCCGGACTCGCGGTGCTGCAACGGCCCGGTTGCGCGCGGCACCATGAACATCACAATGACGATGCCGACCAGCGCCATGCCTCCGGTGGCGAAGAACAACCCGGACAGACCGAAGACACGGGTCAGCAATGGTCCTACAACCATGGCGACAGCGAACGACAGACCAATCGTCATGCCGATCATGGCCATGGCTTTGGTCCGATGCTGTTCCCGGGTCAGGTCTGACAGCAACGCCATGACCGCCGCGGAAATCGCCCCTGCGCCTTGCAGGATGCGTCCGGCAATGACGCCCCAGATCGAATCGGCATTGGCCGCCAGCACGCTCCCCAGGGCGAAGATGATCAGCCCCAGGTAAATCACCGGACGACGACCGATGCGGTCGGAAATGAAGCCAAAAGGAATCTGAAAGATCGCCTGGGTCAGGCCGTAAGCGCCAATCGCCAACCCGATGAGGGCCGGGGTCGCTCCTGCCAGGTCCATCCCATAGGTCGCCAGAACCGGCAACACCATGAACATGCCAAGCATACGGAAGGCGAACACCAGGGCCAGACCGCTTGCTGCGCGGGTCTCACTGCCACTCATGCGTTCGCTGTGGGGATCGTGCATGGAAAAACCTCATGTGAACCGGCGGCGATTCTACCAGTCCCATCGATTGACGGGGTATATCGCGACGCTATGACGCGCACAGATGACGCAGTCTTCATGCAAGGCTGCGCGCCCCGCATTTGATAGTGTGCATCCATCCAGTATTTGGCCGTATACTCCTACGTTTTCGACGCCCGCCGAGCGAGGCCACTTTGGACAAGATCCTGATTCGTGGGGCCCGAACCCACAACCTGAAGAACATCGACCTGACCCTGCCACGGGACAAACTGATCGTTATCACCGGCCTGTCCGGATCCGGCAAGTCGTCCCTGGCCTTTGACACGCTGTACGCCGAAGGCCAGCGCCGTTATGTCGAATCGCTGTCGGCCTACGCCCGGCAGTTCCTGTCGATGATGGAAAAACCTGACGTCGACACCATTGAAGGTCTGTCGCCAGCGATCTCCATCGAACAGAAGTCGACCTCGCACAACCCCCGCTCGACGGTTGGCACCATTACCGAAATCTACGACTACCTGCGCCTGCTCTACGCTCGCGTCGGTATTCCGCGCTGCCCGGACCACGACATTCCGCTGGAAGCCCAGACCGTCAGCCAGATGGTCGACCTGGTGCTGGCACAACCGGAGGGCAGCAAACTGATGCTGCTGGCCCCGGTGATTCGCGAGCGCAAAGGCGAACATCTTTCGGTCTTCGAAGAGCTGCGCGCCCAGGGTTTTGTGCGGGCCAGGGTCAACGGCAGGCTCTGCGAGCTGGACGAGTTGCCGAAGCTGGATAAACAGAAGAAGCACTCGATCGATGTCATGGTCGACCGCTTCAAGGTCCGCGCCGATCTGCAACAGCGTTTGGCTGAGTCGTTCGAGACTGCGTTGAAACTGGCGGACGGTATCGCTCTGGTGGCGCCAATGGACGACGAGCCCGGCGAAGAAATCATCTTCTCCGCGCGCTTCGCCTGCCCGATCTGCGGTCATGCCATCAGCGAGCTGGAACCCAAGCTGTTTTCCTTCAACAACCCGGCTGGCGCTTGCCCGACGTGCGATGGCTTGGGTGTTAAGCAGTTTTTCGATATCAAGCGATTGGTGAATGGCGAACTGACGCTGGCGGAAGGCGCTATTCGCGGCTGGGACAGGCGCAACGTCTATTACTTCCAGATGCTCGGGTCGCTGGCCTCGCACTACAAGTTCAGCCTTGAAGTGCCGTTCAACGACCTGCCGGCCGATCAGCAGAAATTCATCCTGCATGGCAGTGGCTCGCAGAACGTCGACTTCAAATACCTGAACGACCGTGGCGACATCGTCAAACGTTCGCACCCGTTCGAAGGCATCGTGCCGAACCTGGAACGCCGCTACCGCGAAACCGAATCGGCTTCGGTCCGTGAAGAGCTGGCCAAATTCCTCAGCACCCAGCCCTGCCCGGATTGCCGCGGCACCCGTCTGCGTCGCGAGGCGCGGCACGTATGGGTTGGCGAGAAGACTTTGCCGGCGGTGACTAATCTGCCGATCGGCGACGCCTGTGAATATTTCGGCGTGCTGAAACTGACTGGTCGCCGTGGCGAGATCGCCGACAAGATTCTCAAGGAAATCCGCGAGCGGCTGCAGTTCCTGGTCAACGTCGGCCTGGACTATCTGTCACTGGATCGCAGTGCCGACACGCTGTCCGGCGGCGAAGCCCAGCGGATTCGCCTGGCCAGTCAGATTGGCGCCGGCCTGGTGGGGGTTCTGTACATCCTCGATGAGCCATCGATCGGTCTGCATCAAAGGGACAACGACCGGTTGCTGGGCACCCTCAAGCACCTGCGGGACATTGGCAACACGGTGATCGTGGTCGAGCACGACGAAGACGCGATTCGTCTGGCCGATTATGTGGTGGATATCGGCCCGGGCGCAGGTGTGCACGGTGGACATATCGTCGCCGAAGGTACCCCGGCCGAGGTTATGGCTCACCCTGATTCGCTGACCGGCAAGTACCTTTCGGGTCGGGTAAAGATCGCAGTTCCAGCCAAACGCACGCCGCGTAACAAGAAGCTGTCGTTGGCCCTCAAAGGCGCTCGCGGTAACAATTTGCGCAATGTCGATCTGGAGATTCCGATCGGTCTGCTGACCTGCGTGACCGGTGTGTCCGGCTCAGGCAAATCGACGCTGATCAACAACACACTGTTTCCTTTGAGCGCTACCGCACTCAATGGGGCAACAACCCTGGAAGCTGCAGCTCACGAGAGCATCAAAGGCCTGGAACATCTGGATAAAGTCGTCGACATTGACCAGAGCCCGATCGGTCGTACGCCGCGCTCCAACCCGGCGACCTACACCGGGCTGTTCACGCCGATACGCGAACTGTTCGCCGGTGTGCCGGAATCCCGCTCCCGCGGTTATGGGCCGGGGCGTTTCTCCTTCAACGTGAAGGGCGGACGCTGCGAAGCCTGTCAGGGCGATGGCCTGATCAAGGTGGAAATGCACTTCCTGCCGGACATTTATGTCCCTTGCGACGTCTGCAAGAGCAAGCGCTACAACCGCGAGACGCTGGAGATCAAGTACAAGGGCAAGAGCATCCACGAAACCCTCGAGATGACCATCGAGGAAGCCCGGGTGTTCTTCGACGCGGTTCCAGCCTTGGCGCGCAAGCTTCAGACGCTGATGGACGTAGGCCTTTCCTACATCAAGCTGGGGCAATCGGCGACGACGCTGTCCGGCGGTGAAGCCCAGCGGGTGAAACTGTCTCGCGAGCTGTCCAAGCGCGATACCGGCAAGACCCTGTACATCCTCGATGAGCCGACCACCGGCCTGCACTTTGCGGATATCCAACAGCTGCTCGACGTGTTGCATCGTCTGCGCGACCACGGCAATACCGTGGTGGTGATCGAGCACAACCTTGATGTGATCAAGACCGCCGACTGGTTGGTGGACCTGGGGCCGGAAGGTGGTTCCAAAGGCGGCCAGATCATTGCCGTCGGTACACCGGAGGAAGTGTCGGAGATGAAGCAGTCTCACACTGGCTTCTATCTCAAACCATTGCTGGCTCGCGACAGAGCCTGAATCAGGGCCACGAAAAAGCCCCTGTCACTTCATCGGTGACAGGGGCTTTTTCGTACGCGCCTACAACAGCATCAGAACTGCGATTGCAGGTAATTTTCCAGACCAATCAGCTTGATCAGACCCAGCTGCTTCTCGAGCCAGTAGGTGTGATCTTCTTCGGTATCGGCCAGCTGAATACGCAGGATCTCGCGGCTGACGTAATCCTTGTGCAGTTCGCAAAGCTCGATGCCTTTGCAGAGAGCTGCACGAACTTTGTATTCCAGACGCAGGTCAGCGGCGAGCATGTCAGGCACGGTGGTGCCGACATCCAGATCGTCCGGACGCATACGCGGGGTGCCTTCGAGCATGAGGATCCGACGCATCAGGGCGTCAGCGTGTTGCGCCTCTTCTTCCATCTCGTGGTTGATACGTTCGTAGAGCTCGGTGAAACCCCAGTCCTCGTACATCCGCGAATGGATGAAATATTGATCACGGGCTGCCAGTTCGCCTGTCAGCAACGTGTTGAGGTAATCGATTACGTCTGGGTGACCTTGCATCGCCCTACATCTCCCTGCTTTAAAGTCTGTAGTTTGAACCAACCTGACCGGAAGGTCACTCGCCCGACGCTATAAAAGCGAAGATATTCTTAGAAAAGCAGCTTAAATAACGCAAAAACCGCCCAAATGAGGGCGGTTCTGCTTATCGTTTAGACTTAGTTAAGCTGTACGTTGAGTGCCTTTGCGATTGCTTCTCCATACGCCGGGTCGGCCTTGAAGAAATGCTGCAATTGGCGATCAACCACATCGCTGGAAACTCCTGCCATTGCGCCGGCAATGTTGTTGATCAGCAGGTTTTTCTGCTCCTCGCTCATCAAACGGAACAACGCACCGGCGTGGCTGTAGTAGTCGGTGTCTTCGCGATGATCGTAACGATCAGCCGCGCCGCTCAAGGCCAAAGCAGGTTCCGCGTAGCGCGGTGCCTGTTTCGGTGATTCTACGTAACTGTTCGGCTCATAGTTCGGCGCTGCGCCGCCATTGGCGCCAAACGCCATGGAGCCGTCGCGCTGGTAAGTGTTGACCGGGCTGCGAGGCGCGTTCACCGGCAGTTGCTGGTGATTGGTCCCCACACGGTACCGGTGGGCATCAGCGTAAGCGAATACACGACCTTGGAGCATGCGGTCAGGCGACAGACCGACACCCGGGACCATATTGCTCGGACCGAACGCCGCCTGCTCGACTTCAGCGAAGTAGTTCAGCGGATTGCGGTTGAGTTCAAGCTCACCCACCTCGATCAATGGGAACTCTTTCTGCGACCAGGTTTTGGTCACGTCAAACGGGTTCTCGTAATGAGCCTCGGCTTGGGCCTCGGTCATGATTTGGATATTGACACTCCATTTCGGGAAATCACCGCGCTCAATGGCGCCGAACAGGTCACGTTGCGCGTAGTCCGGATCGGTACCCGCCAGGCGCGCTGCTTCTGCCGGAGCGAGGTTCTTGATCCCTTGCTTGGTTTTGTAGTGCCACTTCACCCAGTGACGCTCGCCATTGGCGTTAATCAGGCTGTAGGTGTGGCTACCAAAGCCGTGCATGTGGCGATAGCCGTCAGGGATGCCACGGTCCGAGAACAGAATGGTGACCTGGTGCAACGCCTCAGGCGAATGCGACCAGAAATCCCACATCATCTGCGCGCTTTTCAGGTTGCTTTGCGGCAGGCGCTTCTGGGTATGAATAAAGTCAGGGAATTTCAGCGGATCACGGATGAAGAACACCGGCGTGTTGTTACCGACGATGTCCCAGTTGCCTTCCTCTGTGTAGAACTTCAGGGCAAAACCGCGTGGATCACGCTCGGTGTCGGCCGAACCGCGTTCGCCGCCCACAGTAGAGAACCGCAGGAAGGTCGGGGTTTGTTTGCCGACGGACTCAAACAGCTTGGCACTGGTGTACTGAGTGATGTCGCGAGTCACGGTGAACGTACCGTAGGCACCCGAACCTTTGGCGTGCACACGACGCTCAGGGATGTTTTCACGGTTGAAATGAGCAAGCTTCTCGATCAGGTGAAAATCGTCGAGCAGCAAAGGGCCACGAGGGCCGGCGGAGCGGGAATTCTGGTTGTCGGCGACAGGAGCGCCACTGGCGGTCGTAAGCGTGCTGTTCTGGCTCATGCGATCTCATCCTCTGTCAGTTTTGGAACTGCCGGCTAATCGGCGTGGGAGGGAGTATTGACCATCAATCATGACACCTACAAATTCATTAATTTGCAGACATCAATAGAAAAATACTACCAACAATCCCCCCTCATATACTGAAGGCATGAACCGCAAGGAAGCTTGTACAAACAGTGCATTTCTTACACGCACAAAAAACCGGGCACTAGGCCCGGTTCTTTGTTTCAGACTGACGTCTTACTCAGCGGATACAGCTTCACCGCCGACAGGACGATCAACCAACTCGACGTACGCCATAGGCGCGTTGTCGCCAGTGCGGAAGCCGCACTTGAGGATGCGCAGATAGCCACCCTCACGGGTAGCGTAACGCTTGCCCAGGTCGTTGAAGAGCTTACCAACGATAGCCTTCGAACGAGTACGGTCGAAAGCCAGACGGCGGTTAGCCAGGCTGTCTGTCTTGGCCAAAGTGATCAGCGGCTCAGCAACGCGGCGCAGTTCTTTGGCTTTTGGCAGTGTAGTTTTGATCAGCTCGTGCTCGAACAGCGACACCGCCATGTTTTGAAACATGGCCTTGCGGTGCGAGCTGGTGCGGCTCAGGTGACGACCACTTTTACGATGACGCATGGTTCATTCCTTACCAAACACAACGTTCGGTGATTACGACGATCAGGCAGTCGCCTTGTCGTCCTTCTTAAGACTTGCAGGCGGCCAGTTGTCGAGGCGCATGCCGAGGGACAGACCGCGGGAGGCCAGAACGTCCTTGATTTCAGTCAAGGATTTCTTGCCAAGGTTCGGAGTCTTCAACAGCTCTACTTCGGTACGCTGAATCAGGTCACCGATGTAGTAGATGTTTTCCGCCTTAAGGCAGTTAGCCGAACGTACAGTCAGTTCCAGATCGTCAACCGGGCGAAGCAGGATCGGATCGATCTCGTCTTCCTGCTCGACAACCACTGGCTCACTGTCACCTTTGAGATCGACGAACGCAGCCAACTGCTGTTGCAGAATGGTTGCAGCACGGCGGATAGCCTCTTCAGGATCCAGGGTACCGTTGGTTTCCAGATCAATAACCAGCTTGTCCAGGTTAGTACGCTGTTCGACACGGGCGTTTTCCACCACGTATGCGATACGGCGAACCGGGCTGAACGAAGAGTCAAGCTGCAAGCGACCGATGCTGCGGCTTTCGTCTTCATCGCTCTGACGCGAGTCTGCCGGTTCATAACCACGACCACGAGCTACGGTGAGCTTCATGTTCAGGGCGCCGTTAGACGCCAGGTTAGCGATTACGTGATCGGGGTTAACGATCTCGACATCATGATCCAGCTGAATATCGGCAGCGGTAACCACCCCCGAACCCTTCTTCGACAAGGCCAGCGTAACTTCGTCTCGACCGTGCAGCTTGATAGCCAGACCTTTAAGGTTCAACAGGATTTCAATTACGTCTTCCTGTACACCTTCGATGGCGCTGTACTCGTGGAGCACACCGTCAATCTCGGCCTCGACTACTGCACAGCCGGGCATTGAGGACAACAGGATGCGGCGCAGCGCGTTGCCCAGGGTGTGGCCGAAACCACGCTCGAGAGGCTCGAGAGTGATCTTGGCGCGGGTTGGACTGACAACCTGCACATCAATATGGCGGGGTGTCAGGAACTCATTTACCGAAATCTGCATGGATGCACCTATTTTCTAGCCCTTACTTGGAGTAGAGCTCGACAATCAGGCTTTCGTTGATGTCGGCGGACAGATCACTGCGAGCTGGAACGTTCTTGAAAACGCCCGACTTCTTCTCAGTGTCTACTTCTACCCATTCTACGCGGCCACGTTGGGCACACAGATCGAGAGCTTGGACAATGCGAAGTTGGTTCTTTGCTTTCTCGCGAACTGCGACCACGTCACCAGCACGAACCTGGTAAGACGGAACGTTTACGGTCTGACCGTTAACGCTGATCGACTTGTGCGATACCAGCTGACGGGATTCGGCACGAGTAGAGCCAAAACCCATACGGTATACAACGTTGTCCAGACGGCATTCGAGCAGTTGCAACAGGTTTTCGCCAGTTGCACCTTTCTTGCCAGCAGCTTCTTTGTAGTAGCCGCTGAATTGACGCTCGAGAACGCCGTAGATACGACGGACCTTCTGCTTTTCACGCAGTTGGGTGCCGTAATCGGACTGGCGACCGCGGCGTTGGCCGTGGATACCAGGTGCTGCTTCGATGTTGCACTTCGATTCGATCGCGCGCACGCCGCTCTTCAGAAAGAGATCGGTGCCTTCGCGACGAGCGAGTTTGCATTTTGGACCAATGTAACGAGCCATTCTTTACAATCTCCTGGATTACACGCGGCGCTTCTTCGGCGGACGGCACCCGTTGTGCGGGATTGGCGTCACGTCGGTGATGCTGGCGATCTTGTAGCCACAGCCGTTCAAAGCGCGGACTGCAGATTCACGACCTGGGCCTGGACCTTTGACGTTAACGTCGAGGTTTTTCAGGCCGTATTCCAGCGCAGCTTGACCAGCACGTTCAGCAGCTACTTGAGCAGCAAACGGGGTGGACTTGCGGGAACCGCGGAAACCCGAACCACCGGAGGTAGCCCAGGAAAGAGCGTTGCCTTGACGGTCGGTGATGGTCACGATTGTGTTGTTAAAAGAAGCATGGATGTGGGCGATGCCATCAACCACTGTCTTTTTAACTTTTTTACGAGGACGAGCAGCAGGTTTAGCCATGATTAATTTCCTGTCGATTCGCTGGGGCGATTACTTGCGGATCGGCTTACGCGGACCTTTACGGGTACGCGCGTTAGTCTTGGTACGCTGACCGCGCACTGGAAGACCACGACGATGACGCAGACCGCGATAGCAACCGAGGTCCATCAAACGCTTGATTTTCATGTTGATTTCGCGACGCAGGTCACCTTCAGTGGTGAACTTCGCCACTTCGCCACGCAGCTGTTCAATCTGCTCGTCGCTCAGATCTTTGATCTTTGCGGCTGGGTTTACCCCAGTCACTGCACAAATTTTCTGTGCAGTAGTGCGACCAACACCATAGATGTAGGTCAGCGAGATAACAGTATGCTTGTTATCTGGAATGTTAACGCCTGCAATACGGGCCATTCAGTGGGACTCCAATTGACAGCTACCTACGCCCCGGAAGCCAAGAAATAGGGCGCGAGATAATATCGCTGTAATAACAAATAATCAACCCGGCAGCGCACTAGCTGCCGGGCTTGAAGCACAATCACACTCAGCCTTGGCGCTGTTTGTGACGCGGTTCCGCGCTGCAAATTACTCGAACAACACCTTCGCGGCGAATAATCTTGCAGTTACGGCACAGCTTTTTCACCGATGCACGAACTTTCATCACCAACTCCTCGAACCTTATGGGTACTCAGCGCAACATGCCGCTGCCGTAACCCTTCAGGTTGGCTTTCTTCATCAGGGATTCGTACTGGTGCGAAACGAGGTGCGATTGTACTTGAGACATGAAGTCCATCACAACCACGACCACGATCAGCAACGAGGTCCCGCCAAGGTAGAACGGAACGTTTGCTGCAACCACCAGGAACTGGGGCAGCAGGCACACGGCCGTCATATATAGAGCACCGAACAGGGTCAAACGAGTCAGAACGCCATCAATGTAGCGCGCAGACTGCTCACCTGGACGGATGCCCGGAATAAAGGCACCGGACTTCTTCAGGTTTTCCGCTACGTCTTTCGGATTGAACATCAACGCCGTATAGAAGAAGCAGAAGAAAATAATCCCTGCACTAAACAGCAGAATATTCAACGGCTGACCAGGAGCGATCGACTGCGAGATGTCCTGCAGCCAGCCCATACCTTCAGACTGACCAAACCAGGTACCCAACGAAGCCGGGAACAGCAAAATGCTGCTCGCGAAAATGGCTGGAATAACACCGGCCATATTCACCTTCAACGGCAAGTGGCTAGTCTGCGCAGCAAAGACCTTACGGCCTTGCTGACGCTTGGCGTAATGAACAGCAATACGACGCTGACCACGCTCAATGAACACCACGAAACCGATAATCGCTACTGCCAGCAAACCGATGGCAACCAAGGCAAAAATGTTGATATCACCCTGACGCGCAGACTCGAAAGACTGCCCGATCGCTCTCGGAAGACCGGCGACGATACCTGCGAATATCAACATCGAGATACCGTTGCCAACACCACGCTCAGTAATCTGCTCACCCAGCCACATCATGAACATCGCACCAGCCACAAAAGTGGATACCGCGACGAAATGGAAGCCAAAGTCACCAGTGAACGAAACGCCCTGCCCCGCCAGACCAATGGACATGCCAATTGCCTGAACGAGAGCGAGGACGACAGTGCCGTAGCGGGTGTACTGAGCGATCTTGCGACGCCCAGCTTCACCTTCCTTCTTCAACTGTTCCAGCTGCGGGCTGACGGCGGTCATCAGCTGCATGATGATCGATGCCGAAATGTACGGCATGATCCCCAGTGCAAAGATGCTCATCCGTTCCAGCGCGCCGCCGGAAAACATGTTGAACAAGCTAAGAATGGTCCCCTCATTCTGTCGAAACAGGTCCGCGAGTCGGTCCGGGTTGATACCTGGAACCGGGATGTGTGCGCCTATTCGGTAGACGATAATCGCCAAGAATAGAAAACGCAGACGAGCCCAGAGTTCAGACATACCGCCTTTGCCGAGCGCAGAGAGAGCACCTTGCTTAGCCATTTATTCCTCGAACTTGCCGCCAGCTGCTTCGATAGCCGCACGCGCACCTTTGGTGGCGCCGATTCCCTTTCCGATGGTAACAGCGCGAGTAACTTCGCCGGACAGCATGATTTTCACACGCTGTACGTTGACGTTGATCACGTTGGCATCTTTCAGGGACTGCACGGTGACGATGTCGCCTTCCACTTTAGCCAGTTCGGACAAACGCACTTCTGCGCGATCCATGGCTTTCAGGGAAACGAAACCGAACTTCGGCAGGCGACGATGCAGCGGCTGTTGACCGCCTTCAAAGCCTGGAGCAATGGTGCCACCGGAGCGGGAGGACTGACCTTTGTGGCCACGGCCACCGGTCTTGCCCAAACCACTACCGATACCACGGCCCGGACGATGCTTTTCGCGACGGGAACCCGGCGCTGGACTCAGATCATTGAGTTTCATCGATTAACCCTCGACACGCAGCATGTAGTAAGCCTTGTTGATCATCCCGCGATTCTCGGGAGTATCAAGTACTTCTACAGTGTGACCGATGCGACGCAGACCCAGACCCTTAACGCACAGTTTGTGGTTAGGGATGCGGCCGGTCATGCTTTTGATCAGCGTAACTTTAACGGTAGCCATGATCAGAAGATCTCCTTGACGCTTTTGCCACGCTTGGCGGCAATGGATTCAGGAGACTGCATAGCTTTCAAACCTTTGAAAGTGGCGTGAACCACGTTTACCGGGTTAGTCGAGCCGTAGCACTTGGCCAGAACGTTCTGAACGCCAGCAACTTCGAGGACAGCACGCATAGCGCCGCCAGCGATGATACCGGTACCTTCAGAAGCAGGCTGCATGTACACCTTCGAAGCGCCATGGGCGGACTTCATTGCGTACTGCAGAGTGGTGCCGTTCAGATCAACTTGGATCATGTTGCGGCGAGCAGCTTCCATTGCCTTCTGGATCGCAGCAGGCACTTCACGCGACTTGCCACGGCCGAAGCCAACACGCCCTTTACCATCACCAACCACGGTCAACGCGGTGAAAGTGAAGATACGGCCGCCTTTAACGGTTTTGGCTACGCGGTTAACTTGAACCAGCTTCTCGATGTAGCCTTCGTCGCGCTTTTGGTCGTTATTTGACATAACTTAGAACTCCAGCCCAGCTTCACGAGCAGCATCAGCCAGCGCCTTGACGCGGCCGTGGTACTTGAAGCCAGAGCGGTCGAAAGCCACCTGCGAGACGCCAGCGGCTTTAGCACGCGTAGCGACCAGCTGGCCAACCTTAGTGGCCGCGTCGATGTTGCCAGTGGCCCCATCACGCAGTTCTTTATCCAAAGTCGAGGCACTTGCCAGGACTTTGTTGCCGTCGGCCGAAATGACCTGGGCGTAGATGTGCTGCGACGAGCGGAACACGCAGAGACGCACGACTTCGAGTTCGTGCATTTTCAGGCGTGCTTTGCGAGCGCGACGCAGTCGAGTAACTTTTTTGTCGGTCATTTGCTATGCCCTACTTCTTCTTGGCTTCTTTACGACGGACGACTTCGTCCGCGTAGCGCACACCTTTGCCTTTGTACGGCTCTGGTGGACGGAAGTCGCGGATCTCGGCGGCCACTTGACCTACCAGCTGCTTATCGATGCCCTTGATCAGGATATCGGTCTGGCTAGGAGTCTCAGCGGTGATGCCTTCCGGCAGTTCATAATCCACTGGGTGCGAGAAGCCAAGAGCCAGGTTCAGCACTGTGCCTTTTGCTTGCGCTTTGTAACCAACACCGACCAGCTGGAGCTTGCGCTCGAAGCCTTGGCTTACGCCTTGGACCATGTTGTTAACCAACGCACGAGTGGTACCAGCCATTGCGCGAGTCTGTTGATCGCCATTGCGAGCAGCAAAACGCAGCTCACCAGCTTCTTCAACAATCTCAACGGACGAATGGATGTTCAGTTCGAGAGTACCCTTGGCACCCTTCACCGAAAGCTGTTGGCCTGCGAATTTGACTTCGACACCGGCTGGCAGCTTAACGGGGTTCTTAGCGACGCGTGACATGCTTATCCCCCCTTAGAACACAGTGCAAAGAACTTCGCCGCCGACACCGGCAGCGCGCGCAGCACGATCCGTCATCACACCTTTGTTGGTGGAGACGATAGACACACCGAGACCGCCACGAACTTTTGGCAGATCATCGACGGACTTGTACTGACGCAGGCCTGGACGGCTAACGCGCTTCACTTCTTCGATGACCGGACGGCCTTCGAAGTACTTCAGCTCGATGGACAGCAGTGGTTTGATTTCGCTGCTGATCTGATAACCCGCAATGTAACCTTCGTCCTTCAGGACTTTGGCAACAGCTACCTTCAAAGTAGAAGATGGCATGCTTACGACGGACTTTTCAGCCATCTGGGCATTACGGATTCGAGTTAGCATGTCCGCTAACGGGTCCTGCATACTCATGGGCTAGACGCTCCTAATACAAAAAAATTAGCCTTGCGGCTACTACTTGTCGCCGAGGACATCCATGCAAAAAAAGCACGGGCTCAGGCGAGCCGGGTATTCTAGACACACCCCACAAATGAATCAAGCCCCAATAGGGGCTTGATTCAAGTTCAAGGTCACCGATGGTCAGGATCTTGCGATCCCGAGCACCGAGACTTTGATAGTGCTTACCAGCTGGCTTTAACCAGACCAGGTACGTCACCACGCATAGCAGCTTCACGCAGTTTGTTACGGCCGAGGCCGAACTTGCGGTAAACGCCGTGTGGACGACCGGTCAGGCGGCAGCGGTTACGCATGCGCGAAGCGCTTGCGTCACGTGGCTGCTTCTGCAGAGCTACTGTAGCTTCCCAACGCGCTTCTGGACTTGCGTTCAGATCAACGATGATAGCTTTCAGTGCTGCACGCTTTTTGGCGTACTTGGCAACCGTGAGCTGACGCTTCAGCTCGCGGTTTTTCATGCTCATCTTGGCCATTTTCCTACTCCAATCAGTTGCGGAACGGGAATTTGAAAGCGCGCAGCAGAGCGCGACCTTCATCATCGTTCTTGGCAGTGGTGGTCAGGGTAATGTCCAGACCGCGGAGAGCATCGATCTTGTCGTAGTCGATTTCCGGGAAGATGATCTGCTCTTTAACGCCCATGCTGTAGTTACCACGACCATCGAAGGACTTGGCATTCAGGCCGCGGAAGTCGCGAACCCGAGGCAGGGAGATCGACAGCAGACGATCCAGGAATTCGTACATACGCTCACGGCGCAGAGTCACTTTGACGCCGATCGGCCAACCTTCACGGACTTTAAAGCCAGCGATGGATTTCCGAGCGTAAGTCACAACGACTTTCTGACCGGTGATCTTTTCCAGGTCGGCAACAGCGTGCTCGATGACTTTTTTGTCACCGACCGCTTCGCCCAGACCCATGTTCAGGGTGATTTTGGTAACGCGTGGAACTTCCATCACGTTCGAAAGCTTAAGTTCTTCCTTAAGCTTCGGTGCGATTTCCTTCCAGTAAATCTCTTTTAGTCGTGCCATGGTCTTCTACCTAGCAGTGTTCAAGCATCAACCGCTTTTTGGGTCGACTTGAAGACACGAATTTTCTTGCCGTCTTCTACTTTAAAACCAACGCGGTCAGCCTTGTTGGTTTCGCCGTTGAAAATGGCGACGTTAGAAGCATCCAGCGGAGCTTCTTTTTCGACGATACCGCCCTGCACGCCCGACATCGGGTTAGGCTTGGTATGACGCTTAACCAGGTTCAGACCGCCAATAACCAAACGGTTGTTAGCGAGAACCTTAAGCACCTTACCGCGCTTACCTTTGTCTTTGCCGGCGATCACGATGATCTCGTCGTCACGACGAATCTTTTGCATGTCGGATCTCCTTACAGCACTTCTGGGGCGAGCGAGACGATCTTCATGAACTTCTCAGTACGAAGTTCACGGGTCACTGGCCCAAAGATACGGGTGCCGATCGGCTCTTGCTTGTTGTTCAGAAGAACAGCAGCGTTGCCATCAAAGCGGATAATGGAGCCATCAGCACGACGTACGCCGTGACGAGTGCGGACTACAACAGCAGTCATCACTTGGCCTTTTTTCACTTTACCGCGAGGAATTGCTTCCTTCACGGTAACTTTGATGATGTCACCGATACCAGCGTAACGACGATGGGAGCCACCCAGCACCTTGATGCACATAACACGGCGAGCGCCGCTGTTATCGGCCACATCGAGCATGGATTGAGTCTGAATCATATAATTTCTCCGACCCCTAGTCCTTAGACTTCCACAGCGCGTTCGAGAACATCAACCAGCGCCCAAGACTTGGTCTTGGCCAAAGGACGAGTTTCACGAATAGTGACTTTGTCGCCGATGTGGCACTGATTGGTTTCGTCGTGCGCGTGCAGCTTAGTCGAACGCTTAACGTATTTACCGTAGATCGGGTGCTTAACGCGACGCTCGATCAGAACGGTGATGGTTTTGTCCATCTTGTCGCTGACAACACGGCCAGTCAGCGTACGGACAGTTTTTTCGGCTTCAGCCATGATTACTTACCTGCCTGCTGGTTGAGCACAGTCTTCACGCGAGCGATGTCACGCTTAACTTGCGAGAGCAGATGAGACTGCCCCAACTGGCCAGTTGCTTTCTGCATACGCAGATTGAACTGGTCGCGCAGCAAGCCGAGCAGTTGCTCGTTCAGCTGCTGTGCGGATTTTTCACGAAGTTCATTCGCTTTCATCACATCACCGTCCGTTTAACAAAGGCGGTGGCGAGCGGCAGCTTTGCAGCAGCCAGGGCAAAAGCCTCACGCGCCAGCTCTTCAGAAACACCCTCGATTTCATACAGGACTTTGCCTGGCTGAATCTGGGCAACCCAGTACTCCACACTACCCTTACCTTTACCCATCCGAACTTCGAGAGGCTTTTTGGAAATAGGCTTGTCCGGGAATACACGGATCCAGATCTTGCCGCCACGTTTAACGTGACGGGTCAGAGCACGACGCGCTGACTCGATCTGACGAGCGGTGAGACGACCACGAGCTACAGACTTCAGCGCGAACTCGCCGAAGCTGACTTTGCTACCGCGCTGAGCCAGACCACGGTTGTGGCCTGTCATCTGCTTGCGGAACTTCGTACGCTTTGGTTGCAACATTTGGCGTACCCCTTACTTAGCAGCTTTTTTACGAGGCGCTGGTGCTTGTGGTTTCAGTTCTTCTTGGCGACCACCAATTACTTCGCCTTTGAAGATCCAAACCTTTACACCGATCACACCGTAAGTGGTGTGAGCTTCGTAGTTGGCATAGTCGATGTCGGCACGCAGGGTGTGCAGTGGCACACGACCTTCGCGATACCATTCAGTACGTGCGATTTCAGCACCGCCGAGACGACCGCTCACTTGGATTTTGATGCCTTTGGCACCAATGCGCATGGCGTTCTGAACAGCGCGCTTCATAGCGCGACGGAACATTACGCGACGCTCCAGCTGCTGAGCTACGCTCTGCGCAACCAGCATACCGTCGAGCTCCGGCTTGCGGATCTCTTCGATATTGATGTGCACAGGCACACCCATTTGCTTGGTCAGGTCCTGACGCAGTTTCTCAACATCTTCACCTTTCTTCCCGATAACGATACCTGGACGAGCGGTGTGGATGGTGATACGTGCAGTCTGAGCCGGACGATGGATATCGATACGGCTTACGGACGCGCTTTTTAGTTTGTCTTGGAGATACTCACGCACCTTCAGATCAGCGAACAAATAGTCCGCATAAGTCCGACCGTCTGCGTACCAGACGGAGGTGTGCTCCTTGACGATTCCCAGGCGAATGCCAATGGGATGTACTTTCTGACCCATCTCTTCGACTCCGTTACTTGTCAGCAACCTTGACAGTGATATGGCAAGACCGCTTGACGATGCGATCAGCACGGCCTTTGGCACGTGGCATGATTCGCTTCAGCGAACGCCCTTCGTTGACGAAAACGGTGCTGACCTTCAGGTCATCAACGTCTGCGCCTTCGTTATGCTCGGCGTTGGCTACGGCCGACTCCAGCACTTTCTTCATGATCTCGGCGGCTTTCTTACTGCTGAAAGCCAACAGGTTGAGCGCTTCGCCCACCTTCTTCCCGCGGATCTGGTCGGCGACCAAGCGGGCTTTCTGGGCGGAGATTCGAGCGCCCGACAACTTAGCGGCTACTTCCATCGTTCCTTACCCCTTAACGCTTGGCTTTCTTGTCTGCCACGTGCCCACGATATGTGCGGGTACCGGCAAACTCGCCCAGTTTGTGGCCGACCATGTCTTCGTTCACGAGAACTGGAACATGTTGACGACCGTTATGCACTGCAATGGTCAGACCGACCATTTGTGGCAGGATCATCGAACGACGCGACCAGGTTTTAACTGGTTTGCGATCGTTCTTTTCCGCCGCCACTTCGATCTTCTTCAGTAGGTGAAGATCAATAAAAGGACCTTTTTTCAGAGAACGTGGCACTGTCGTATCCCTCTATTTACTTGCGACGACGGACGATCATTTTGTCGGTACGCTTATTACCACGAGTCTTCGCGCCCTTAGTCGGGAAGCCCCATGGCGATACCGGATGACGACCACCAGAGGTACGACCTTCACCACCACCATGTGGGTGGTCAACCGGGTTCATGGCAACACCACGAACGGTTGGGCGAACGCCACGCCAGCGTTTGGCACCAGCTTTACCCAGCGAACGCAGGCTGTGCTCGGAGTTCGAGACTTCACCCAGGGTCGCGCGGCATTCAGCCAGCACTTTACGCATCTCACCAGAACGCAGACGCAGGGTCACGTAGACACCTTCACGAGCGATCAGCTGAGCCGAAGCACCAGCGGAACGAGCGATTTGCGCGCCTTTACCTGGCTTCAATTCGATGCCGTGTACGGTGCTACCAACTGGAATGTTACGCAGTTGCAGAGCGTTGCCCGGCTTGATCGGTGCCAAAGCACCTGCGATCAGCTGGTCACCAGCACTCACGCCTTTAGGGGCGATGATGTAGCGACGCTCGCCATCTGCGTACAGCAGCAGAGCGATGTGAGCAGTACGGTTTGGATCGTATTCGATACGCTCGACAGTGGCAGAGATGCCATCTTTGTCGTTGCGACGGAAATCGACCAGACGATAATGCTGCTTATGGCCACCACCGATGTGACGAGTGGTAATACGACCATTGTTGTTACGACCACCAGTCTTCGATTTTTTCTCGAGCAGCGGTGCGTGAGGAGCGCCTTTATGCAGCTCCTGGTTGACCACCTTGACCACAAAACGGCGGCCAGGGGAAGTCGGTTTGCATTTAACGATTGCCATGATGCACCCCTTCCTTACTCAGCACTGCTGCTGAAATCGAGATCTTGGCCTGGCTGAAGGGAGATAACTGCCTTCTTCCAGTCATTACGCTTGCCCAGACCGCGAGCAGTGCGCTTGCTCTTACCCAGAACATTCAGGGTAGTAACACGCTCTACTTTCACGCTGAACAGGCTTTCGACGGCCTTCTTGATTTCCAGCTTGGTTGCGTCAGTCGCAACCTTGAAAACGAACTGGCCTTTCTTGTCAGCCAGAACCGTAGCCTTCTCGGAAACGTGCGGGCCAAGCAGAACTTTAAATACGCGTTCCTGGTTCATCCCAGCAGCTCCTCGAATTTCTTCACGGCCGACACGGTGATCAACACCTTGTCGTATGCGATCAGACTAACTGGATCGGAACCTTGCACGTCACGTACATCAACGTGTGGCAGGTTGCGAGCAGCCAGGTACAGGTTCTGATCAACCACTTCAGACACGATCAAGACGTCAGTCAGGCCCATGCCGGTCAGTTTGTTCAGCAGATCTTTGGTCTTCGGTGCATCAACAGCGAAGTCCTGAACCACAACCAGACGATCAGTACGCACCAGCTCAGCAAGGATGGAACGCATTGCTGCGCGATACATCTTCTTGTTCAGCTTCTGGGTGTGATCCTGAGGACGAGCTGCGAAAGTGGTACCGCCGCCACGCCAGATTGGGCTACGGATAGTACCGGCACGAGCACGGCCAGTACCTTTCTGACGCCATGGGCGCTTACCGCCACCACGAACGTCGGAACGGGTCTTTTGCTGCTTGCTACCTTGACGGCCGCCGGCCATGTAGGCCACGACTGCTTGGTGAACCAGCGTCTCGTTGAATTCGCCGCCAAATGTCAGTTCGGAAACTTCGATCGCTTGAGCGTCATTTACATTTAATTGCATGTCAGCTTCCCCTTAACCGCGAGCCTTGGCTGCTGGACGTACAACCAAGTTGCCGCCAGTAGCGCCAGGAACAGCACCCTTGACCAACAACAGATTGCGTTCAGCGTCCACGCGCACTACTTCGAGGGACTGCACGGTCACGCGCTCAGCGCCCATATGACCGGACATTTTTTTGCCCTTGAATACACGACCAGGAGTCTGGCACTGGCCGATAGAGCCTGGAACGCGGTGGGACACGGAGTTACCGTGGGTATTATCTTGCCCGCGGAAGTTCCAACGCTTGATCGTACCCTGGAAGCCTTTACCTTTGGACTGACCGGTTACATCAACCAGTTGACCAGCAGCGAAGATTTCAGCGTTGATCAGATCGCCGGCCTGGTACTCGCCTTCTTCAAGGCGGAATTCCATTACGGTACGACCAGCGGCAACGTTCGCTTTAGCGAAGTGGCCAGCCTGAGCAGCTGTAACACGCGAAGCACGACGCTCGCCTACAGTGACTTGCACTGCACGATAGCCATCGGTCTCTTCAGTTTTGAACTGGGTGACGCGATTCGGCTCGATCTCAATGACCGTGACCGGAATGGAGACACCTTCTTCGGTGAAAATACGGGTCATACCGCATTTACGACCGACTACACCAATAGTCATGTTGTAAACCTCATGAGTGTACGGGGCTTTCACCCGCTATGGCCGCCCATTTCAGAGCGTTACACGACTAAGACCGAGTCTTAGCCGAGGCTGATCTGCACTTCCACACCGGCCGCAAGATCAAGCTTCATAAGTGCATCAACGGTTTTATCCGTTGGCTGGACGATGTCCAGAACGCGCTTATGAGTACGGATCTCATACTGGTCACGCGCGTCTTTGTTGACGTGCGGGGAGACCAGAACGGTGAACCGCTCTTTACGGGTAGGCAGTGGAATTGGACCACGCACTTGAGCACCAGTACGTTTCGCGGTTTCCACGATTTCCTGGGTGGATTGGTCGATCAGGCGATGGTCAAAAGCCTTCAACCTGATACGGATTTGCTGATTTTGCATTGGATTTCAGACTCCGGCTGCTATTCCCACCGAGCGCAATACGCCCGTTAAAAGGAGGCGCAATTCTATAGACGCCCCATATAGGTGTCAACCCAATAAAAAAGCCCCCGCTAAGCGGGGGCTTTTTCAACTCATCGAAGCTTACTCAAAAAAGAGCTTACTCGATGATTTTGGCTACGACGCCAGCGCCGACGGTACGACCGCCTTCACGGATAGCGAAACGCAGACCGTCTTCCATTGCGATGGTCTTGATCAGGGTGACAACCATTTTGATGTTGTCGCCTGGCATTACCATTTCAACGCCTTCCGGCAGTTCGCAGTTACCAGTCACGTCAGTAGTACGGAAGTAGAACTGTGGACGGTAGCCTTTGAAGAACGGAGTGTGACGACCGCCTTCTTCTTTGCTCAGAACGTAGACTTCAGCTTCGAACTTGGTGTGCGGCTTAACCGAACCTGGCTTAACCAGAACCTGACCACGCTCAACGTCGTCACGCTTGGTACCACGCAGCAGAACGCCGCAGTTCTCGCCAGCACGACCTTCGTCGAGCAGCTTACGGAACATTTCAACACCGGTGCAGGTGGTGACGGTAGTGTCACGCAGACCAACGATTTCCAGTGGATCCTGAACCTTGACGATACCGCGCTCGATACGGCCAGTTACAACAGTACCGCGACCGGAGATCGAGAATACGTCTTCGATTGGCATCAGGAACGGCTTGTCGATAACACGGACTGGATCTGGGATGTAGCTGTCCAGAGTCTCAACCAGTTTACGAACGGCAGTGGTGCCCATTTCGTTGTCGTCTTGGCCGTTCAGAGCCATCAGAGCCGAACCGATGATGATCGGAGTGTCGTCACCTGGGAAGTCGTAAGTGCTCAGCAGATCGCGCACTTCCATCTCAACCAGTTCCAACAGCTCAGCGTCGTCAACCATGTCAGCCTTGTTCAGGAAGACAACGATGTACGGAACGCCAACCTGACGGGACAACAGGATGTGCTCACGGGTTTGTGGCATCGGACCATCAGCGGCCGAGCAAACCAGGATAGCGCCGTCCATCTGAGCAGCACCGGTGATCATGTTCTTCACATAGTCAGCGTGACCTGGGCAGTCAACGTGAGCGTAGTGACGGATCAGCGAGTTGTATTCAACGTGCGCGGTGTTGATGGTGATACCACGAGCCTTTTCTTCCGGAGCGCTGTCGATTTTGTCGAAAGCAACAACGGCCGAACCGAAAACTTCGGAGCAGACGCGAGTCAGAGCAGCGGTCAGCGTGGTTTTACCGTGGTCGACGTGACCGATGGTGCCAACGTTGACGTGCGGGAGGGTACGGTCAAATTTTTCTTTAGCCACGACAATTAACTCCTAGCCTAAAGGGGCTGAATCAGCCTTGTTTTTTGGTAACAGTTTCGACGATATGCGACGGAGCTGTATTGTATTTTTTGAATTCCATAGAGTAGCTTGCGCGACCTTGGGACATGGAACGGACGTCGGTCGCATAACCGAACATCTCACCCAGCGGAACTTCGGCGCGAATCACTTTGCCGGAGACCGTGTCTTCCATACCCAGGATCATGCCGCGACGACGGTTAAGGTCGCCCATCACGTCACCCATATAGTCTTCAGGCGTAACAACCTCTACCGCCATGATCGGCTCAAGCAACTCACCACCGCCCTTCTGGGCCAGTTGCTTGGTTGCCATGGAAGCAGCCACTTTAAACGCCATCTCGTTGGAGTCGACGTCGTGGTAGGAACCATCAAACACGGTAGCCTTCAGGCCGATCAGCGGATAGCCGGCAACAACGCCGTTCTTCATCTGCTCTTCGATACCCTTCTGGATAGCCGGGATGTATTCCTTAGGAACCACACCACCCACTACTTCGTTCACGAATTGCAGACCTTCCTGACCTTCATCAGCCGGCGCAAAACGAATCCAGCAGTGACCAAACTGGCCACGACCGCCGGATTGACGAACGAACTTACCTTCGATTTCACAGTTCTTCGTGATGCGCTCACGATAGGAAACCTGAGGCTTACCGATGTTGGCTTCGACGTTGAACTCACGGCGCATCCGGTCAACCAGGATGTCCAGGTGCAACTCGCCCATGCCGGAGATGATCGTTTGACCAGTCTCTTCATCAGTCTTGACGCGGAAAGACGGGTCTTCCTGAGCAAGTTTGCCCAGAGCGATACCCATTTTTTCCTGGTCGTCCTTGGTCTTAGGCTCTACGGCAACCGAAATAACCGGCTCCGGGAAGTCCATGCGAACCAGGATGATTGGCTTGTCAGCGTTGCACAAAGTTTCACCAGTGGTGACGTCCTTCATGCCGATCAAGGCCGCGATGTCACCAGCGCGTACTTCCTTGATTTCTTCACGGGCGTTTGCGTGCATTTGCACCATACGACCCACGCGCTCTTTCTTGCCTTTAACCGAGTTGATCACGCCGTCGCCGGAGGCCAACACGCCCGAGTAAACTCGAACGAAGGTCAAGGTACCCACGAATGGGTCGGTAGCGATCTTGAACGCCAGAGCCGAGAACGGCTCGCTGTCGTCTGCGTGACGCTCCATTTCCTTGGTCTCGTCATCCGGGTCAGTACCCTTGATGGCAGGAATGTCGGTAGGAGCAGGCAGGTAGTCGATAACGGCGTCGAGAACCAGGGGAACACCCTTGTTCTTGAAGGAAGAACCGCAAACAGCCAGAACGATCTCACCAGCGATAGTACGCTGACGCAGAGCGGCCTTGATTTCCGCGTTGGTGAGCTCTTCACCTTCGAGGTACTTGTTCATCAGCTCTTCGCTGGCTTCGGCCGCAGCCTCAACCATATTGCCGCGCCACTCGTCAGCCAGTTCCTGCAGTTCAGCAGGGATAGGCTTGCGAACTGGAACCATGCCTTTGTCAGAGTCATTCCAGTAAACAGCTTCCATGGCCATCAGATCGATCTGACCCTGGAAGTTGTCTTCGGAACCGATGGCCAACTGGATTGGCACCGGAGTGTGACCCAGACGCTGCTTGATCTGACCGATCACGCGCAGGAAGTTGGCACCAGCACGGTCCATCTTGTTTACGTAAACAAGACGTGGAACGCCGTATTTGTTGGCTTGACGCCATACGGTTTCCGACTGAGGCTCAACACCCGAGGTGCCGCAGAACACAACGACCGCGCCGTCGAGAACACGCAGGGAACGCTCAACTTCAATAGTGAAGTCAACGTGGCCCGGGGTGTCGATGACGTTGAAGCGGTATTGGTCCTTGTGCTGCTTCTCGGAACCCTGCCAGAAGGCGGTAATAGCAGCAGAAGTAATGGTAATACCACGCTCCTGCTCCTGCACCATCCAGTCTGTGGTCGCGGCGCCGTCATGCACCTCGCCCATTTTGTGACTTTTGCCAGTGTAAAAAAGGACGCGCTCGGTGGTGGTGGTTTTACCAGCATCCACGTGAGCAACGATACCAATGTTACGGTAGCGGTTAATCGGTGTAGTACGAGCCATAAAGCCCTCGCAAAATTAGTGACGCTAAAATTAGAAGCGGTAGTGCGAGAAAGCCTTGTTGGCTTCAGCCATACGGTGCACGTCTTCACGCTTCTTAACTGCAGCACCTTTGCCTTCGGCAGCGTCCAACAGTTCGCCAGCCAAACGCAGAGCCATAGACTTCTCGCCGCGCTTACGGGCGAAGTCTACCAACCAGCGCATTGCCAGAGCGTTACGACGGGACGGACGAACTTCGACCGGAACCTGGTAAGTAGCACCGCCTACACGGCGCGACTTTACTTCGACCAGCGGAGCGATGGCGTCGAGAGCTTTCTCGAAGATTTCCAGGGGATCGCTGTTCTTGCGTTCTTTAACCTTTTCCAGCGCGCCATAAACGATACGCTCGGCAACGGCTTTCTTGCCGCTTTCCATTACGTGGTTCATGAACTTGGCCAGGATCTGGCTGCCGTATTTTGGATCGTCAAGCACTTCGCGCTTGGCTGCTACGCGTCTTCTTGGCATGGATAAGCCCTCAAACGGTCTTCAGGTTCGCTCGGAATCGGTGCCCTTTCGGGACGCCTCCGACCTTACTCTTATCGACTCAGAAAAATAGAAAATCAGTTTTTACAAAAAGCCACTACTACTTAGGCTTCTTGGTACCGTACTTCGAACGACCCTGGTTACGACCTTTAACGCCGGAAGTATCCAAAGAACCGCGTACGGTGTGGTAACGAACACCTGGCAAGTCTTTTACACGACCGCCGCGGATCAGTACCACGCTGTGCTCTTGCAGGTTGTGGCCTTCACCGCCGATGTACGAGGAAACCTCGAAACCGTTGGTCAGACGCACACGGCATACTTTACGCAGTGCCGAGTTAGGTTTTTTCGGCGTGGTGGTATACACACGGGTGCATACGCCACGACGTTGCGGGCAGTTCTGCAGCGCAGGCACGTCGGATTTCTCGACGATACGCTTACGCGGCTGACGTACCAGCTGGTTGATAGTTGCCATCTACTAGCTCCACTGTTGTCTTGCGACGCTATTGTCTTGCAAGAAAAGCAAAATGGCAGGAACGAATTCCCGCCAAATTTAGGGGTACAAGAGTCTAAAGAGGATCTTGCCCCCAGTCAAGGCAAGGCCCCGACCTCCCCGCTCATCCAACCTCGACAAATTGTCTCGATTCGATGAACGGAACGGCCAGGGCCTTACGCTCATTTATCGCAGAACTCAGTTACCGCTTGAGTTCAGCGCTTCGGTCAGTGCAGCTTCCACTTCACTGGCGCTTACGCGCAACGGTTTGTCAGCATCACGGCGGCGCTTGCGCTCGCTGTGATAAGCCAGACCGGTACCGGCCGGGATCAGACGACCCACGACTACGTTTTCTTTCAGGCCGCGCAGGTAATCGCGCTTGCCGGTTACCGCCGCTTCGGTCAGTACGCGAGTGGTTTCCTGGAAGGAAGCCGCCGAGATGAACGATTCGGTGGACAACGACGCCTTGGTGATACCCAGCAGTACGCGAGTGAACTTGGAAACGAATTTCTCGTCGCCAGCCAGACGCTCGTTCTCTACCAGAACGTGAGTCAATTCCATCTGGTCGCCCTTGATGAAACTGGAATCGCCGGATTCAGCGATTTCAACTTTACGCAGCATCTGACGCAGGATGGTCTCGATGTGCTTATCGTTGATCTTCACGCCTTGTAGACGGTAAACGTCCTGGATCTCGTTCACGATGTACTTGGCCAGCGCACTCACACCCAGCAGACGCAGGATGTCGTGTGGATCGCTCGGGCCGTCGGAGATAACTTCGCCGCGGTTTACCTGTTCACCTTCGAAGACGTTCAGGTGACGCCACTTCGGAATCAGCTCTTCGTACGGATCGCTACCGTCGTTCGGGGTGATAACCAGACGGCGCTTGCCTTTGGTCTCTTTACCGAACGCGATGGTGCCGCTGACTTCAGCCAGAATCGAGGCTTCTTTCGGACGACGGGCTTCGAACAAGTCGGCAACGCGCGGCAGACCACCGGTGATGTCACGGGTCTTCGAAGTCTCTTGCGGAATACGAGCGATAACATCACCGATCGCGATTTTCGCACCGTCCGCTACACCGACCAGGGCGTTAGCAGGCAGGAAGTACTGAGCAATTACGTCGGTACCCGGCAGCAAGAGATCCTTGCCGTTGTCATCAACCATCTTCACAGCAGGACGGATATCTTTACCGGCAGCTGGACGGTCTTTGGCGTCGAGTACTTCAATGTTGGTCATACCGGTCAATTCGTCAGTCTGACGCTTGATCGTGATGCCTTCTTCCATGCCCACGTAGGTCACGGTACCTTTCATTTCGGTAACGATTGGGTGAGTGTGCGGATCCCACTTGGCCACGATTGCGCCAGCGTCGACCTTGTCACCTTCTTTAACCGAAATCACAGCACCGTACGGCAGCTTGTAACGCTCGCGCTCACGACCGAAGTCATCAGCGATCGCCAGCTCACCGGAACGGGACACAGCAACCAGGCAACCATCCACTCGCTCAACGTGCTTCAGGTTATGCAGACGGACGGTACCGCCATTCTTCACCTGAACGCTGTCGGCTGCGGAGGTCCGGCTTGCCGCACCACCGATGTGGAACGTACGCATGGTCAGCTGGGTACCCGGCTCACCGATGGACTGGGCAGCGATAACGCCGACCGCTTCACCGATGTTCACCTGGTGACCACGAGCCAAGTCACGGCCGTAGCACTTGGCGCAAATGCCGTAGCGGGTTTCGCAGCTGATCGGCGAACGCACGATCACTTCGTCGATGCTGTTCAGCTCGATGAACTCGACCCACTTCTCGTCTACCAGAGTGCCGGCAGGAACGATAATTTCCTCGGTACCTGGCTTGAATACGTCACGGGCAATGACACGACCCAATACGCGCTCACCCAACGGCTCAACAACGTCACCGCCTTCAATGTGCGGAGTCATTACCAGGCCATGTTCGGTGCCGCAATCGATCTCGGTCACAACCAGATCCTGCGCCACGTCTACCAGACGACGAGTCAGGTAACCGGAGTTCGCAGTTTTCAACGCGGTATCCGCCAAACCTTTACGAGCACCGTGAGTGGAGATGAAGTACTGAAGTACGCTCAAACCTTCACGGAAGTTCGCAGTAATCGGCGTTTCGATGATGGAACCGTCCGGCTTGGCCATCAGGCCACGCATACCGGCGAGCTGACGGATCTGCGCAGCAGAACCCCGTGCGCCCGAGTCGGCCATCATGTACATCGAGTTGAAAGACTCTTGGTCGACTTCGACGCCATGACGGTCAATGACTTTCTCTTTCGAGAGGTTGGCCATCATCGCCTTGGAAACTTCGTCGTTCGCCTTGGACCAAAGGTCGATCACTTTGTTGTACTTCTCGCCCTGGGTTACCAGGCCGGAGGCGTACTGACTTTCAATCTCTTTCACTTCGTCGGTGGCTGCACCGATGATGCGAGCTTTTTCATCCGGGATAACGAAGTCGTTAACACCGATGGAAACGCCGGAGATGGTCGAATAAGCAAAACCGGTGTACATCAACTGGTCAGCGAAGATCACAGTCTCTTTCAAACCAACCACGCGGTAGCACTGGTTGATCAGCTTGGAGATCGCCTTTTTCTTCATCGGCTGGTTGACGACGTCGTACGACAGGCCAGGTGGAACAACCTGGAACAACAGCGCACGGCCGACAGTGGTGTCGACAATACGGGTGTTCTTGACGCTGCCACCATCACGATCGTTGACGGTTTCGTTGATCCGCACTTTGACCTTGGCGTGCAGTGCGGCTTCGCCGGCACGGAACACACGGTCAACTTCCTGCAGATCCGCGAACACACGACCTTCGCCCTTGGCGTTGATCGCTTCACGAGTCATGTAGTACAGACCCAATACAACGTCCTGCGACGGAACGATGATTGGCTCACCGTTGGCTGGCGACAGAATGTTGTTGGTCGACATCATCAACGCACGCGCTTCCAACTGGGCTTCCAGTGTCAGCGGTACGTGCACGGCCATTTGGTCGCCGTCGAAGTCGGCGTTGTACGCAGCACAGACCAGAGGGTGCAGCTGGATAGCCTTACCTTCGATCAGTACCGGTTCAAACGCCTGGATACCCAGACGGTGAAGGGTCGGTGCACGGTTGAGGAGAACCGGGTGTTCGCGAATCACTTCAGCAAGAACGTCCCAAACCTCTGGCAGCTCGCGCTCAACCATCTTCTTGGCAGCTTTGATGGTGGTAGCAAGACCACGCATTTCCAGCTTGCCGAAAATGAACGGCTTGAACAGCTCGAGAGCCATCTTCTTCGGCAGACCGCACTGGTGCAGACGCAGGGTCGGGCCAACGGTAATTACCGAACGACCGGAGTAGTCAACACGCTTACCGAGCAAGTTCTGACGGAAACGACCCTGCTTACCCTTGATCATGTCAGCCAGGGATTTCAGAGGACGCTTGTTGGAACCGGTGATAGCGCGACCACGACGACCGTTGTCGAGCAGTGCATCGACAGCTTCCTGCAACATACGCTTTTCGTTGCGCACGATGATGTCCGGAGCGGACAGATCGAGCAGACGCTTCAAGCGGTTGTTACGGTTGATCACTCGACGATACAGATCGTTGAGGTCGGAAGTCGCGAAGCGACCGCCGTCCAGCGGGACCAGTGGACGCAGATCTGGCGGCAGAACCGGCAGAACGGTCAGCACCATCCACTCTGGCAGGTTGCCGGAACCCTGGAAGGCTTCCATCAACTTCAGACGCTTGGACAGCTTCTTGATCTTGGTTTCGGAGTTGGTTTGCGGAATTTCTTCACGCAGGCGGCCAATCTCGTGTTCCAGGTCGATAGCGTGCAGCAGTTCGCGGACAGCTTCGGCACCCATGCGGGCATCGAAATCGTCGCCGAACTCTTCCAGCGCTTCGAAGTACTGCTCGTCGTTGAGCAGCTGACCTTTTTCAAGGGTGGTCATGCCTGGATCGATAACGACATAGCTCTCGAAGTAGAGAACGCGTTCGATATCACGCAGGGTCATGTCCATCAGCAAGCCGATACGGGACGGCAGCGATTTCAGGAACCAGATGTGGGCAACTGGCGAGGCCAGCTCGATGTGCGCCATGCGCTCACGACGAACCTTTGCCAGCGCGACTTCAACGCCGCACTTTTCGCAGATCACACCACGGTGCTTCAAGCGCTTGTACTTACCGCACAGGCACTCGTAATCCTTTACCGGGCCAAAGATCTTGGCGCAGAACAGGCCGTCACGCTCAGGTTTGAACGTACGGTAGTTAATGGTTTCCGGCTTTTTAACTTCACCGAACGACCACGAACGGATCATCTCAGGCGATGCCAATCCAATACGGATGGCATCGAACTCTTCGACTTGACCCTGGTTTTTCAGCAAATTCAGTAGGTCTTTCAAGGCCTTTCCTCCTGGCGGAGCAGAGAGCGGGCAATCCTGCCCCGCTCTCGATTCGCGTCACGTGTTATTCGGTTTCCAGATCGATATCGATGCCGAGGGAACGAATTTCTTTGATCAACACGTTGAAGGACTCGGGCATGCCCGGCTCCATACGGTGATCGCCGTCCACGATGTTTTTGTACATCTTGGTCCGGCCGTTCACATCGTCCGACTTCACTGTGAGCATTTCTTGCAGAGTGTAAGCAGCACCGTATGCTTCCAGTGCCCAGACCTCCATCTCCCCGAAACGCTGACCACCGAACTGCGCCTTACCACCCAGCGGCTGCTGGGTAACCAGGCTGTACGAACCGGTAGAACGAGCGTGCATCTTGTCGTCTACCAAGTGGTTCAGCTTCAGCATGTACATGTAGCCAACAGTAACCGGGCGCTCGAACTTGTTGCCGGTACGACCGTCGGTCAGCTGCATCTGGCCGCTTTCTGGCAGGTCTGCCAGTTTCAGCATGGCCTTGATTTCGCTTTCCTTGGCGCCGTCGAACACTGGAGTGGCCATTGGTACGCCACCACGCAGGTTCTTCGCCAGATCCAGGATTTCCTGGTCGGAGAAGCTATCCAGATCTTCGTTACGACCGCCGATCTGGTTGTAGATCTCGTCCAGGAAGGTGCGAAGTTCAGCAACTTTACGCTGCTCTTCTACCATCCGGTTGATCTTCTCGCCCAGACCTTTGGCCGCGAGGCCCAGGTGGGTTTCAAGGATCTGACCAACGTTCATACGCGAAGGTACGCCCAACGGGTTGAGGACGACGTCGACCGGGGTGCCATTGGCATCGTGCGGCATGTCTTCAACCGGCATGATCACGGAGACCACACCTTTGTTACCGTGACGACCGGCCATCTTGTCGCCCGGCTGGATGCGACGACGGATTGCCAGGTAAACCTTGACGATTTTCAGCACGCCTGGAGCCAGGTCATCGCCCTGCTGCAGTTTGCGCTTCTTGTCTTCGAACTTGTCGTCCAGCAGACGGCGGCGATCAACGATGTAGGCCTGAGCCTTCTCGAGCTGCTCGTTCAGAGCATCTTCAGCCATGCGCAGCTTGAACCACTGACCATGCTCAAGACCGTCGAGAACTTCGTCGGTGATTTCCTGACCTTTCTTCAGACCGGCGCCGCCTTCGGCTTTGTGGCCGACCAGAGCGGAACGCAGACGTTCGAAAGTGGCGCCTTCAACGATACGGAACTCTTCGTTCAGATCCTTGCGGATCTCGTCGAGTTGAGTCTTCTCGATCGACAGTGCACGAGCATCACGCTCAACGCCGTCACGGGTGAAGACCTGTACGTCGATGACAGTACCCTTGGTGCCGGTAGGCACACGCAGGGAAGTGTCTTTAACGTCGCTGGCTTTTTCACCGAAGATGGCACGCAGCAGTTTTTCTTCCGGAGTCAGTTGGGTCTCGCCTTTCGGAGTGACCTTACCAACCAGGATGTCGCCTGCGCCAACTTCAGCACCTACGTAAACGATACCGGCTTCGTCCAGTTTGTTCAGTGCAGCTTCACCCACGTTCGGGATGTCTGCAGTGATTTCCTCAGGCCCAAGCTTGGTGTCACGCGCCACACAGGTCAGTTCCTGAATGTGGATCGTGGTGAAACGGTCTTCCTGAACAACACGCTCGGACAGGCAGATGGAGTCTTCGAAGTTGAAGCCGTTCCATGCCATGAACGCGATGCGCATGTTCTGACCCAGAGCCAGTTCACCCATATCGGTGGACGGACCGTCGGCCATGATGTCGCTGCGCTGAACCCGATCACCCTTGCTCACCAGCGGACGCTGGTTGATGCAGGTGTTCTGGTTGGAGCGGGTGTACTTGGTCAGGTTGTAGATGTCGACACCAGCTTCACCGGTTTCAACTTCATCATCAGCAACACGAACCACGATACGGCTGGCGTCGACGGAATCGATCACGCCACCACGACGAGCCACGACGCAAACGCCGGAGTCACGGGCTACGTTACGCTCCATGCCGGTACCGACCAGCGGCTTGTCAGCGCGCAGGGTTGGTACAGCTTGACGCTGCATGTTCGAACCCATCAACGCACGGTTGGCGTCGTCGTGCTCGAGGAACGGGATCAGCGACGCGGCAACCGAAACTACCTGCTTCGGCGATACGTCCATCAAGGTGACGTCTTCCGGCGCCTTGACGGTGAACTCGTTCAAGTGACGAACAGCTACCAGCTCGTCGATCAGGACTTTCTTGTCGTTCATCGTGGCCGAAGCCTGAGCGATCACGTGATCAGCTTCTTCGATGGCGGACAGGAACACGATCTCGTCGGTGACCAGAGCGTCTTTCACCACACGGTACGGGCTCTCGAGGAAGCCGTACTGGTTGGTGCGCGCATAAGCAGCCAAGGAGTTGATCAGACCGATGTTCGGACCTTCCGGCGTTTCAATCGGGCATACACGACCGTAGTGAGTCGGGTGTACGTCACGCACTTCAAAGCCAGCACGCTCACGAGTCAAACCGCCAGGGCCGAGTGCAGAGACACGACGCTTGTGGGTGATCTCGGACAGCGGGTTGTTCTGGTCCATGAACTGGGAGAGCTGGCTGGAACCGAAGAACTCTTTCACCGCCGCAGCCACTGGCTTGGCGTTGATCAGGTCTTGCGGCATCAGGCCTTCGCTTTCAGCCATCGACAGACGCTCTTTGACCGCACGCTCAACACGTACCAGGCCAACGCGGAACTGGTTCTCGGCCATTTCGCCTACGCAGCGAACACGACGGTTACCCAGGTGGTCGATGTCATCGACGATGCCTTTACCGTTACGGATGTCGACCAGAGTCTTCAATACCGCGACGATGTCTTCTTTGCACAACACGCCCGAACCTTCGATCTCGGTACGACCGATACGACGGTTGAACTTCATCCGGCCGACCGCAGACAGGTCATAGCGCTCCGGGCTGAAGAACAGGTTGTTGAACAGAGTCTCGGCAGCGTCTTTGGTTGGCGGCTCGCCAGGACGCATCATGCGATAGATCTCGACCAGCGCTTCCAATTGGTTGCTGGTGGAGTCGATCTTCAGAGTGTCGGAGACGAACGGACCGCAGTCGATATCGTTGGTGTACAGAGTTTCGATGCGAACAACCTGAGCCTTGGCGATTTTCGCCAGGATCTCGGTGTTCAGCTCGGTGTTGCACTCTGCCAGGATTTCGCCGGTTGCCGGATGCACGATGACCTTGGCGGTAGTGCGACCCAGGACGTAGTCCAGAGGCACTTGCAGCTCTTTGATCCCTGCTTTTTCCAGCTGGTTGATGTGGCGAGCAGTGATACGACGACCTTGCTCGACAATAACCTTGCCTTTGTCATCCAGGATATCCAGGACAGCAATTTCACCACGCAGGCGCTGAGGCACGAGTTCCAGGCTGAGGTTTTCACCTTGCACGTGGAAGACGTTGGTGGTGTAGAACGCGTCCAGCACTTCTTCAGTGGTATAGCCCAGCGCGCGCAGCAGTACCGATGCAGGCAGCTTGCGACGACGGTCGATACGCACGAACACGCAGTCTTTCGGGTCGAACTCGAAGTCCAGCCACGAACCGCGGTAAGGAATGATGCGCGCGGAGTACAGCAGTTTGCCGGAGCTGTGCGTCTTGCCACGGTCGTGGTCGAAGAACACGCCCGGGGAACGGTGCAGCTGGGAAACGATTACACGCTCGGTACCGTTGATTACGAAGGTACCGTTTTCAGTCATCAGGGGGATTTCACCCATGTAGACTTCTTGCTCTTTGATGTCCTTGATCGCTTTGTTCGACGATTCTTTGTCGAAAATGATCAGGCGCACTTTTACCCGCAAAGGTACGGCGTAAGTTACACCGCGCAATACGCATTCTTTGACATCAAATGCCGGTTCGCCCAGGCGATAACCGACGTACTCCAGCGCAGCATTGCCGGAGTAGCTGATGATCGGGAAAACGGATTTGAAGGCCGCATGCAGGCCCACGTCGCGGAACTGATCTTTAGTCGCTCCCGCTTGCAAGAATTCACGATACGAATCCAGCTGGATGGCCAGGAGGTACGGCACATCCATGACGTCCGGCAACTTGCTAAAGTCCTTGCGGATACGTTTTTTCTCAGTATATGAGTAAGCCATCAGCGTTCCCCAGCTTGGTCACCTGCTTGTTTGGCCCCTCCCGACGGGAGCAGCCAGAAAATCGTGCAAACCCCATGGTTTGCGCCACCGCATCGGGTGGTTACAGCTCGTTACCAGCACCGACCCAGTCGGCTGCCAATAACGGAAAAAGGCCGGTGGCAAGAGCCACCAGCCATCAGCCTTTCGCTTAACGCTCGGGCTGGAGGTGCAAAGTCGATGCTTACTTCAGCTCGACTTTAGCGCCTGCTTCTTCCAGAGTAGCTTTGGCTTTGTCAGCTGCGTCTTTCGAAACAGCTTCCAGAACCATGGCAGGAGCGCCGTCAACTACAGCCTTGGCTTCTTTCAGGCCCAGACCGGTCAGTTCACGTACTGCCTTGATCACGTTAACTTTCTTCTCGCCAGCTTCGGTCAGCATGACGTTGAATTCAGTTTGTTCTTCAACAACGGCAGCAACAGCAGCTGGACCAGCGGAAGCAGCGGCAGCGGAAACGCCGAACTTCTCTTCCATGGCCTTGATCAGCTCAACGATTTCCAGAACGGATTTTTCGCCGATTGCTTCGATGATTTGGTCGTTAGTCAGAGACATGACTATAAATTCCTGTATTGGGGTGACAGCCTACGCGGCCATCGAAATAAACAATAAACGCTGAAAGGAGTCGCTCAGCCTTAGGCTGCGGCAGCTTCTTTCTGGTCGCGAAGGGCCGCCAGAGTACGAGCCAATTTGCTGGTTGCGCCTTGAATCACGCTCATCAGCTGAGAAATTGCTTCGTCGCGGGTCGGCAGACTTGCCAGTACGTCGATCTGATTAGCTGCGAGGAACTTGCCCTCGAACGCAGCTGCCTTGATCTCGAACTTATCCTGACCTTTTGCGAATTCTTTGAAGATACGAGCAGCAGCGCCCGGATGTTCTTTCGAAAATGCAATCAAGGTCGGGCCAGTGAACACGTCGTTGAGCACGTCATATTGAGTGCCAGCAACGGCGCGCTTGAGCAGGGTGTTACGTACAACACGTACGTAAACGCCAGCTTCACGAGCCTCTTTACGGAGTCCGGTCATAGCGCCAACTGTCACGCCGCGGGCATCAGCCACAACAGCAGACAGGGCAACATTGGCAGCCTCGTTGACTTCAGCGACGATGGCCTTCTTGTCTTCGAGTTTAATTGCCACGGGTTTAACTCCTGCTTGTTACCGTTTCATCCAACCGAAGCCGGATGTCGTTTTGGTGTCTGATTCGGTAAGGAACCGGGAGCACCATCTGCGTAGGCTTGAGGTTTAAGACTTGCGTCGCCTACGGTCTTGGATAGCCCCCGCCAGGCAGGGACCCCAATCTTTCAATTGGCGCAATCGCTTGCGCCAACCTGTGTCTTACGCGTCGAGCGAGCCTTGGTCGATGACCAGACCTGGACCCATGGTGGTGCTCAGGGTAACGCGCTTGACGTAAATACCTTTCGAGGAAGCTGGCTTGATACGCTTCAGATCAGCGATCAGGGCTTCAACGTTTTCCTTCAGCTTGACGGCATCGAAGCCGACTTTGCCAACGGAGGTGTGGATGATGCCGTTTTTGTCGGTGCGATAACGAACCTGACCAGCCTTGGCGTTTTTAACCGCGGTAGCTACGTCTGGAGTTACAGTGCCGACTTTAGGGTTAGGCATCAGGCCGCGTGGGCCCAGGATCTGACCCAACTGACCAACAACGCGCATGGCATCCGGGGATGCGATAACCACGTCATAGTTCAGGTCGCCGCCTTTCATTTCGGCAGCCAGGTCGTCCATACCTACACGGTCAGCGCCGGCAGCCAGAGCAGCCTCGGCAGCTGGACCCTGGGTGAACACAGCAACGCGAACAGTCTTGCCAGTGCCGTGTGGCAGCACGGTAGCGCTACGAACGACCTGGTCGGATTTACGCGGGTCAACACCCAGGTTCACAGCAACGTCGAACGACTCGCTGAACTTGACAGTCGACAGCTCAGCCAGCAGAGCAGCAGCGTCTACAAAGTTGTAGGACTTGCCTGCTTCGATTTTGCCGGCGATAGCCTTTTGACGCTTGGTCAACTTAGCCATTACACACCCTCCACGTTAAGGCCCATGCTACGAGCAGAACCGGCGATAGTACGCACGGCTGCTTCCATATCAGCTGCAGTCAGATCCGCGTTTTTGGTTTTCGCGATTTCTTCCAGCTGAGCACGGGTCACGGTGCCAACCTTAACGGTGTTCGGACGAGCAGAACCGCTAGTCAGACCAGCAGCCTTCTTCAGCAGAACCGAAGCAGGTGTGGATTTGGTTTCGAAAGTGAAGCTACGGTCGCTGTAGACAGTGATGATCACTGGAGTCGGCAGACCTGGCTCAATACCCTGAGTACGGGCGTTGAAAGCCTTGCAGAATTCCATGATGTTCACGCCGTGCTGACCCAAAGCAGGACCAACAGGTGGGCTTGGGTTAGCCTGAGCGGCCTTCACTTGCAGCTTGATGTAAGCGGTAATCTTCTTGGCCATGAGGCACTCCAATTACGGGTTCGAACGCCTCGAAAGGCTCCCCGGTTACTTGCGCGTTTATCCCAGTGACGACAAAACCCCACAGCCTAGGGCTGCGGGGTTGGGATGCTTGCTCAACTAGACCTTTTCGACCTGGCTGAACTCTAGCTCTACCGGAGTAGAGCGACCGAAAATGAGCACTGCCACTTGGATCCGGCTCTTCTCGTAGTTAACTTCTTCAACCGTGCCAGTAAAATCAGCAAACGGTCCGTCATTGACACGTACCGACTCGCCTGGCTCGAACAACGTCTTCGGCTTCGGCTTGTCGCTACCATCAGCAACGCGACGCAGAATCGCTTCTGCCTCTTTATCAGTGATCGGTGCAGGCTTATCAGCAGTACCGCCGATGAAACCCATCACCCGAGGAGTATCCTTGACCAAGTGCCAAGTACCCTCGTTCATGTCCATCTGGACCAGCACATAACCTGGGAAGAACTTGCGCTCGCTTTTGCGTTTCTGGCCATTACGCATTTCAACCACTTCTTCAGTGGGAACCAGAATTTCGCCAAAGCCATCTTCCATGCCAGCCAGCTTTACGCGCTCTACCAACGAGCGCATGACATGCTTCTCGTAACCGGAGTAAGCATGCACAACGTACCAACGCTTAGCCACGGGACACCCTTAGCCGACAATCAAGGAAACAAGCCAGCCGAGCAGGGAATCAAGCCCCCACAACAGCAACGCCATAACCAGAACAACAGCCACAACAATCAGCGTGGTCTGCGTGGTTTCTTGGCGAGTTGGCCATACGACTTTACGAATCTCGGTGCGAGCTTCCTTAACCAGTACAAAGAAAGACTTGCCCTTGACTGTCTGCAGGCCTACAAAGGCAGCTACAGCAGCAATGACAAGCAAAGCGAGTACGCGGTACAGGATCGGCGAAGCAGAGTAATACTGATTGCCAACAACGCCAACAACCACCAAAGCGACTACTACTAGCCACTTGAGCAGATCGAAGCGAGAGCCTTGAGCTTCAGCTTTAGGAGTCATCTATGAAGATCCTGTGAAAAGAAAGCCAGACACACCAAGTGAATCTGGCAGGTCAGGAGGGAATCGAACCCCCAACCTACGGTTTTGGAGACCGTCGCTCTGCCAATTGAGCTACTGACCTAAAACAAAATCAGGCCGACCATTATGCCGGCCCGAAAAAGACATTACAACAACTTACTCGATGACTTTTGCTACGACACCAGCGCCGACGGTACGACCGCCCTCACGGATAGCGAAACGCAGACCATCTTCCATCGCGATGGTTTTGATCAGGGTAACGGTCATTTGAACGTTGTCACCCGGCATCACCATTTCAACACCTTCCGGCAGCTCGCAGTTACCAGTCACGTCAGTTGTACGGAAGTAGAACTGTGGACGGTAGCCCTTGAAGAATGGCGTATGACGACCACCTTCCTCCTTGCTCAGAACGTAAACCTCAGCAGTGAACTTGGTATGCGGCTTGACGGTGCCGGGCTTAACCAGAACCTGGCCACGCTCAACATCATCACGCTTGGTACCACGCAGCAGAACGCCGCAGTTCTCACCCGCACGACCTTCGTCGAGCAGCTTGCGGAACATCTCAACACCAGTGCAAGTAGTTTTGACAGTGTCACGAAGACCAACAATCTCAACTTCTTCCTGAATGCGGACAATGCCACGCTCAACACGACCAGTCACAACAGTACCGCGACCGGAGATCGAGAACACATCCTCGATCGGCATCAGGAACGGCTTATCGATAGCACGCTCAGGCTGCGGAATATAGCTATCCAGAGTCTCGACCAACTTCTTGACGGCGGTAGTGCCCATCTCGTTGTCGTCTTGACCATTTAGCGCCATCAGCGCCGAACCAATGATGATCGGCGTGTCGTCACCTGGGAAATCGTAAGTACTCAGCAGGTCGCGCACTTCCATCTCAACCAGCTCCAGCAGCTCAGCGTCGTCAACCATGTCAGCCTTGTTCAGGAAGACAACGATGTACGGAACGCCAACCTGACGGGACAACAGGATGTGCTCACGGGTTTGCGGCATCGGACCATCAGCGGCCGAGCAAACCAGAATCGCACCATCCATCTGTGCAGCACCGGTAATCATGTTTTTTACGTAGTCGGCGTGACCTGGACAGTCAACGTGTGCGTAGTGACGCACAGCCGAATCGTATTCAACGTGAGCAGTATTAATGGTGATACCACGAGCTTTTTCTTCTGGGGCGCTATCGATCTTGTCGAAGTCAACCTTTGCCGAACCGAACACTTCGGAGCAGACGCGGGTCAAAGCGGCGGTCAGAGTTGTCTTGCCATGGTCTACGTGACCAATGGTTCCAACGTTGACGTGCGGCTTGTTACGTTCGAACTTTTCCTTAGCCATCGAAATCACCCCTAGCAGAAGAATTAAGCAAGTACTATCAGCCATTAAAACAAAGGCAGATATTTTCATATCTGCCTTGTTATATGGAGCTCTTGAGCGGATTTGAACCGCTGACCTCACCCTTACCAAGGGTGTGCTCTACCAACTGAGCTACAAGAGCGTAACACTTTGCAGGACCTGCAAACTTGGAGCGGGTAGCGGGAATCGAACCCGCATCATCAGCTTGGAAGGCTGAGGTTCTACCACTAAACTATACCCGCGGAGCTTGCAGCTCTCGCTAAAAATGGTGGAGGGGGAAGGATTCGAACCTTCGAAGTCGTAGACGTCAGATTTACAGTCTGATCCCTTTGGCCGCTCGGGAACCCCTCCTAAGCGAGCCGGCATTCTATATCATGCCAGCCTTCTGTCAAGCATTTTCTCATTAAAAACCTGAGGTTAGCTGCGTTGACCTCGCTTCACACTGCTGACTGTTAAAGGTCTTCACTGCGAAGCGGGCGCCATTCTATGCAAACTATTCGACGGGTGCAACCCCCTCGCACGGCATTATTTTATGTTTTAACCCATTGAATTCTTTAGAAAGGTTTTGCAACTGCGAGTCACCCAGCAAACGCCGGCTTTCTGGTGCCACACGCACCCAGTAACCATCAGACTCGGCGGGAGCCCTCAGCAAGGACTCGAACTTGATTTCCATGCTACTCAATCGCCGCTCAACCGCCTGAGCCGCTTCCTGACGAGAAAAACCGCCAAGATAGAGGCATCCATCGTCTGCCTGGGCAGGCTTTCCTTTATCACGAGCCGCGTCAGTCGTTTCACTCAACAAGCGAATGTCCTGCTGCGAACCCCGATACAAACTCAAAGGGGTTACATCCTTTGCGCGCAGAGGAGCCTCTTGTTGGTGCCAGATGTAATAGAACACATTGAGAACAAGCAGCAGCAGAAACAACCAACGCATAAAAACCTCAGGACAAGGGACACGCCATCGCCAAACCTACAAATACCAGATCTGGAACCACCCTGGCTTCGGGCACAATCTCGGAGACCAGATCAGCATCCCCGCCAGTCAGAAAGACTGCGAAATCATCTCCCCAATAGCTGCGCGCCAACTCTAGCTGAGTCAGGACAAACCCTCTCAACATTAGCAAACAACCACGCTCGACCGCCTCGACGGTTGTACGTCCAGGAACAAGACTCTCCAAAGCGCGCTCGGCAGCAAGATCTCCATAGCGAATTCTACGGGTATGGGTACGCAGCTGGTTGCGCATCAAAGGCATCCCCGGACAGATAAATCCTCCGAGATGCTCACCATCCCCTGCAATAAAGTCAGCCGTAACCGCCGTACCAAAGTCGAGCACCAGACAAGCACCCGAAGCCAGATGAAATCCTCCGAGCATTGCAAGCCAGCGATCAAGCCCTAGCCGCTCGAACTCCTCATAGCCATTTCGAACCCCGGACATCTCCCGAGCCGGTGTCGCGCACACTACGGAAACGCCGAAAGCCTCGGTCAGCAGAGAAATCAGCGCACTTGTTTCTTCGGCGGTTCTGACACTGACTAAGCGACAATGCATGAGAGCGAGCCCCTTGAGGCCTTTCAAGCTCTCCAGCAATGCGAGATCTGAATCAACGACCCCCTCGCCAATCACCCGCCTGACATCCTCGCCGAGCACACGCCACTTGATGAAACTGTTTCCACAATCGAGCTCAAGAATCATCACGTAACCTCAGACTGAGCTCGCCACCACTAAAGACCTTCTCCACACCATTCACCTTCAAGCGCAAGGCACCCTGGCCATCGATACCCAGCACCTCACCATCTATCTGACTAACACCGGCAATCAACGATACCGCCCGCCCCTGCCATAGATGATTTTGCTCCCACTCCGCCTGGATTGCCGGAAATCCGCCGGCCTGGTGGCGATCTAAATAGGCCTGGAGCATCAACCCTAACTCCGCAACCAGATGATTGCGATCAACAGCCTTACCCGACTCGAGGCGCATGGACGTCCATTGCTGATCAACCTCATCGGTCATCTGCATGTTCACATTTATTCCGACACCGATCACCACGTGACACACATCAGCAGGATCCCCCACCAATTCGAGCAGTATTCCTGCAATCTTTTGCTGACCCACCAGAACATCATTCGGCCACTTCAACCCCACACCTGAAATACCAAGCCCTCGCAAGGCTTGCATTACGGCAAGCCCGACAACAAGACTCAAGCCTTCCAGCTGCCGCATCCCACCATCAATGCGCAGTACCAGGCTGTAATAGATGTTTTCCGCGAACGGGCTCACCCATTTGCGTCCACGCCGCCCACGACCAGCCGTCTGCCGCTCAGCGAGCACCAGAAATGGCGCAGGCTGGCCACGCTCGATAGCCCGCAAGGCTTCAGCGTTGGTAGAGTCAATTGAATCGAAGACTAGAATGGGCCACTCGCAAGAAGGCGCCCGCGCGCTTATTTCCGCAGGATCAAGCAGTGTCAACGGCGCAGCCAGTTGATAGCCACGACCGCGCACTTTATGAATGGATAAACCGAGCTCAGCCTCCAAGTGCTGAAGCTGCTTCCATACAGCGCTACGACTGACGCCCAAGGCAGCACCCAGGGCTTGGCCCGAATGGAATCGACCATCCTTAAGAAGCTTTAACAAGGTCAGCATGCAAGCCTCGCCTCACAATGAGGCCCGCATGATAGCCATGCCCCGGGCTGTTGCATAGAAACCCTACAAGCGAGATTTTCCTGCGGACAAAACAAAACCCCTACCTGCATAC